>NZ_CP168515.1:0-4800000 GCF_059491885.1 Variovorax sp. Varisp46 | reverse complement strand
CGGCAGCCAGCCCATCAGCAGCAGCGCGGGGTGGAAAGAGTCGTTCACCACCAGGTCGGCATCGCGGAAATGCCCACGCAGCCGCCACACGTCGCGCAGCATGCGCTCGGGCCGGAACATGTAGTGCGCCACGTTGCGGTCGGTCTCGCGGCGCAGCATGTTCTGCTGCGCGTCGAACTGCACCGCATAGTGGTGCGAAAGCACCGGTGCATCGATGCCGAAGCCGGCGAGGAAGCGCGCGCCTTCGTCGGACGTGGTGAGCACCTGCACCTGCGCGCCGGCCGCGCGCAGCGCATGCGCAAGCAGCTGCGCGCGCATCAGGTGGCCGCGCGCGTCCGCGGTCGCGAGGTAGAGGATGCGCGGCGGCATCGCTCAGGCGTGGTGCCGGACGGGCCGCGCTGCGCCGGGGCGCAGCCGCAGCGCCATGCCGGCGAGCCACATGCCGGCCGCGCCGGTGATGCCGAAGCCGCGCTCGGTGTCGCGCACCTCGCGCATCAGCTGCACGAGCCGCGCCTGCTCGTGCGGCGCCACGCAGCGCTGCAGCGTGCGGCTGCACAGGCGGATGTGGCGATCCTCGTCGGCCAGCACGCGCGACAGCAGCGGGTGCAGCGCATGCTGCGAGCCGATCAGCGCGCAATGGCGCTGCAGGATGCGCGAAGCCATCTGCTCGGCCGCGAGGCCGATGGCATAGGCCGGCACCAGCCCGCCGTGCGCGAAGTGCGGTGCATGGCGGCGAATGAGCGCCTGCCAGCGCGCGAGCTTGCGGCGGCTGAACCAGTCGGGCTGCGGCGCCTCTTCGGGCGATGCGGCGGCCAGCGCACTGCCGCCGCGCTCGACGATGGCTTCGGCGAACAGGCGCGCATGCAATTGCTCGTCGGCCAGGTGCTGGTCGAGCTGGCGCACCAGCCACTCGGGCGGGGCGATGCGCAGCTCGCGCTGCAGCGCCTGCTCGGACGATTCCTCGCCCACGAGGTAGAAGCGCAGCAGCAGCATCTCGCCCGCGTTGCTCGCGTGCAGCTGGCGCAGCGCGGCGCGCTTGACGTGGTGCACGAGGCGCGCCTGCAGGGCGGGCCAGCCGCGCAACGAAGGCGGGGCGAGGCAATCGAAGCCGGGCGCGGCGCCGACCGGGTCAGCGGCCATTGGCCCCGGCCTTCGCGGGTTGTTGCCGCTGGTGCTGTTGCTGCCAGCCCAGCACCAGCCCGATGAAGCTGTCCTGCAGGAAGGCGCGCGCGGCGGCGTCGGCGCCTGCGAACTCGCGCTGCTGGCCGTCGTAGCGCACGTAGCCCTTGCCGTTGACAGCGCCGAGCACCAGCTTCTCGTTCTTGTGGAAGCCGCGCTGCAGCAGCGGCTGAAGCAGCGACTGCGATTCGAGCCCGTACAGGAACAGGTCGCGCTGCACCACCTGGCGCGGAATCTGGCCGCTCAGGGCCTGCAGCTCCAGTGTCCAGTTGCCCTGCTGCATGGCCTCGGCCAGCTCGCGTCCCTTGGCGCCCGGTGCGCGAAAGCGTGCGCGCGCCACCGACTTCGAGGCCTTGCCCAGGCCGAGGCCGATGGTGATGTCGGCATCCTTTGCGCCATCGGTGCGGTTGTCGTCGACCTGCACCAGCACGTTGGCCAGTCGCGCGGTCAGCGAAGGCCTGGCCAGCGCCGCGACGACCTGGTCGGCCGTGAGCACCACGCGCTCGGCGTTTTTCGCCTCGCTCACGACCACCTGATAGGGGTCGATCCTGATGTCGCTGAACTCGTCGCCGACGGGCGAGTGCGCATGGCTGCTCACCGACCAGTCGCTGCCCGAGCGGCTCAGCAGCGCATGGAAGGTCAGCGGCACGCGCTGGCCGTTGCGCGCCTGGCCCGAGCCCTGCAGCAGCACGTCGCCGACGATGGTCTTGCCGGCGTAGCTGCGGGTGTTGGTGAAGCGGATGGTGTGCGCGGCGCTGTCGAGCGCGGCGCGCGTGTCGGGGTCGTCGAGGGCGAGGCGGTTGCAGTCGTTGCCGGCGCCCGCGAGCGCGGCGAAGGGGCAGCCGGCTTCGGACCTGAAATTGAAGACGCCGCGGCCGGTGAAGTCGGCGGCGCTGGCAAGGGTGAAGGCGCCCGCGAGCGCGAGGCCCAGCGTCGCGCGGCGAACGGAAAGCGAAGAGAGGATGTGCATGGTCTTTGGTTGTTGTTCTTCTGGACAGCGGCGATCAGGGCCGGTGATACGAAAGCGCCTGCGCGTCGGCGTTGGTGCGGCCCGTGGTGTGCCAGCCGATGCCGCGCGCGAACGCGCCCAGCATATCGACGGCCGAGAAGCCGAGGATGAGTGCCACGCCCGCCAGCCAGCGCAGTCCGCGCAGCGGCGGCAGGTCTTGGTGGTTCAGCGCCTTCATGCTGAAACCCAGCCGCGTGAACAGCACGCACAGCGGCCCGATCGGCCCGCTCCTGGCGAGCCACTGCCAGCGCGGCGACACATAGCTGCGCAGCAGGTGCGGCGTGAGCGAGTACGTGTCCTGTCCGCGCATCCAGCGCAGCTTGAGCGCCTCGGCGCGCGTGTCGGGCAGGCGATGTTCGGTGTGGGCCGCCGCGGCGTAGTGGATGGGCACGCCCGCCGTCTTCAGCCGCATGCCCAGCACCTGGCAGTGCGCGCGGTACACGCCGTCGAGCGCCTGGTAGCTGTGCTCTTCGAACACTTCGCGGCGGAAGGCCACGTTGTTCGCGTAGAAGTTGCTCGTTGCGCCGGCGTGGCCGGCGTTGGGAAAGTACATGAAGTCGATGGTCGTGAGCGCGGTGCCCACCACGTTCGCGGCGTAGCTGGTGCGGCCGGCCACCACGGCGGGGGCATCGGCCCGGGTGAAGGGCAGCAGCATCTGCAGCAGCCAGTCGTCGTCGGGCAGGCAGTCAGCGTCGGCGAACACCACGTGCGTGCAGCGCTGCGCATCGGTGGCCGCGAAGCCGGCGTTCTTGGCGTCATAGTAGCCGGTGCTCGCGTCGATGCGCACGAAGTCGACCGGGCGGCCCGCGAGCGCGCTCACGGCCTCGCAGGTGGCGGGGCTCAGCCCGTCGTGCGTGATGACCACCTGAGCGAGCGCGCCGAGCGGCAGCTTCTGCTTCGCCAGCAGGGCGACCAGGCGTTGCAGGCTGCTGCCCGCCCTGGCTTCGGCATCGGGTCCGCCGCGCAGGTTGTTGGTCTCCAGCACCAGAGCGCATCGCGCAGCAACTTCATCGGGCATCATCGAATTTTCCTGTCCGGACATTTGTTTTGAAGGCTTGCATCCTGCTTTTATCTCACAACCGCGCCCTCCACCAGCGTCGGGCGCCGTGGGCCCGCCCATGAAGGTCAGCATCTTCGGCGCCGGCTACGTGGGCCTGGGCTTCGCCGCCTGCCTGGCCGAAGCGGGCCACGAGGTGCTCTGCGCGGACGCCGACCCGGCGCGCATCGAGGGCCTGCAGCGCGGCCTGATGCCGCTGCACGAGCCCGGTCTGGAGGCGCTGGTCGTCGCCGGCCTGGCCGCCGGAACACTGCGATTCACTGCCGGCGAGCGCGACGCCTGCCTGCACGGCGACGTGCTCTTCATCGTGGTGAACACGCCGGCCGATGCCGATGGGCGGGTCGACCTGCGGCACGTGATCGCGGTGGCGGCCGGCATCGGGCGGCACCGCGACCGAGAGGCGGTGGTCGTGTGCAAGTCGACCGCGCCCGTGGGCACGGCGGCGCAGGTCGAGGCCGTGCTGAACGGCGAGCTTTCGCGGCGCGGCGTTGCGCCTCGCATCGCGGTGGCCGTGAACCCGGAGTTCCTGCGCGAAGGTTCGGCCGTGCGCGACTGCCGGCGGCCGGACCGCGTGGTGATCGGCAGCGAAGACCCCTGGGCCGTCGACCTGCTGACCCGGCTCTACGCACCGTTCGTGCACGACCCCAGGCAGGTGCTCGTGATGGACCGCCGCTCGGCCGAACTGACCAAGTACGCGGCCAATGCGATGCTCGCCACCCGCATCAGCTTCATGAACGAGATGGCGCGCGTGGCCGAGCATGCGGGTGCCGACATCGAGATGGTGCGGCGTGGCATCGGCGCGGACCGCCGCATCGGGCCCGACTTCCTGCAGGCCGGCGTGGGCTATGGCGGCTCGTGCCTCGCGAAGGACGTGCGGGCGCTGACGCATGCGGCCGAACGCGACGGCCACGTGCTGCGCATCCTCTCGGCGGTCGAGGCGACGAACCACGCGCAGAAGGGCCGGTTGTTCGATCTGATGGTGCACCACTTCGAAGGCCGCATCGCCGGCAAGACCATCGCCGTGTGGGGCCTTGCCTTCAAGCCCGACACCGACGACATGCGCGACGCGCCCAGCCTCGTGCTGCTGGAGCGCCTGCGGGCGGCCGGCGCGGGCGTGCAGGCCTACGACCCGGCGGCGATGCCGAATGCGCGCAGCCTCGTCGGCGAGCGCGACGATGTGCGCTGGTGCGCCACGGCGCAGGAGGCGCTGAGCGGCGCCGACGTGCTGGCGCTCGTCACGGAGTGGCCGGAGTTCCGCCGGCCCGACTTCGCGCGCATTGCGAAGGAGCTGCGCACGCCGGCCATCTTCGACGGCCGGAATCTCTACGACGCGGCCGAGGCCGAGGCCGAAGCCGCGGGCATCGCGTACTACGGCATCGGCCGCGGGCGATCTTCACTGTTGCGTTGAATCGCCCAGGGGAAGGAACGCCTCGCCCGGCGTGAGCGGCGCATGCCGGTAGCTTGCCGGCGTGCGGCTCAGCTTGACCGGCGCGCCGATGCCGCGGTAGCCGCCGGGCATCTCGACCACCATCTCGCGGTGCAGCGTGTGCGGGTGCTGGAGCGCGGCATCGACCGGCAGCACCGGCGCGGCGGGCACGCCGGCGGCCATCAGCTGCTCGACGAGCGCGCGGCCGTCGAACACGGCCATAGCCGCTTCGAGCTGCTGCTTGAGTCCGTCGCGGTGCACCGAGCGCGCGCCGGCCGTGCGGTAGAGCGGATCGTCCGCCAGGTCGGGCAGGCCGATGCAGCGGCACAGGCTCGCGAACTGCCGGTCGTTGCCGACCGCGACGAACACGGGATCGGTGCCGGTGGCCAGCGCGTCGTAGGGATAGATGTTCGGATGCGCATTGCCGGTGCGGCGCGGCGCGGTGCCGTCCATGAACCAGTTGGCGGCGTGCGGATGCAGCAGCGAGAGGCCGCTGTCGTACAGCGCCGCCTCCACGAACTGGCCGCGTCCGCTGCGGTTGCGCTCCTGCAGCGCGAGCAGCACGCCGATCACCGCGTTGAGGCCCGTCACCATGTCGACCACGGGCAGGCCCACGCGCAGCGGACCGCCGTCGGCCTCGCCGTTGATGCTCATGATGCCGGTCATGGCCTGCACGGCGGCGTCGTAGCCCGGCAGCGCGCCCAGCGGGCCATCGGCGCCGAAGCCCGACACGCGGCACCACACCAGGCGGGGGAAGCGCTTCGACAGTGCTTCGTAGCCGATGCCCCAGCGCTCCATGGTGCCGGTCTTGAAGTTCTCGATCAGCACGTCGGCCTCGGCCACCAGAGCGAGCAGTGCGTCGCGGCCTTCTTCGGTCGAGAAGTCGAGGTGCTGCACGCGCTTGTTGCGGTTCAGGCCGTGGTAATACGAAGCCACGCCTTCCTTGAACGGCGGGCCCCAGGTGCGCGTGTCGTCGCCCTGCGGCGGCTCGACCTTGAGCACGTCGGCGCCGTGGTCGCCGAGGATCTGGCCGCAGTAGGGACCGCCGAGGATGCGGGAGATGTCGAGGACTCGGATGCCTGCGAGGGCGCCTAGGGCTTGTGTCATTTCTTGTTCCTTTTGTCTTGTCTTTCGGGGCGCGTGCACAGGCCGCCGGGTACTCCCCTGCGCGAATGTCCCCCATCGGCGTGAGCGCGCCCCGAACGACAGCGGTATCAATCGAGCTGAGCCCCAGACTTCTTCACCACGTCCTTCCACTTGGCCGACTCGGCGCCAATGAACTGCCCGAGCTTCTGCGGTGACGTATCGGCGGGCACCTCGAGGCCCTGGGACGCGAACATCTGCTTCACCTTGGGCGAGTTGAGCACCTCGGCGAAGGCATGGTTGAGCTTGGTCACGCGGTCGGCGGGCGTGCCGGCCGGCGCGACGATGCCGAAGAACACGCTCACGTCGTAGCCCTTGTAGCCCTGCTCCGAAATCGTCGGCACGTCGGGCAGCGCCTGCGAACGCGCGACGGTGGCCACGCCCAGCGCGCGCAGCTTGCCGGCCTTGACGTAGGGCAGTGCGGTGAGGATGTCGGTGAAGGTCATGCTCACCTGGTTGCCCAGCAGGTCGTTGAGCGCGGGGCCCGTGCCCTTGTACGGAATGTGCTGCAGGTCGGTGCCCGCCACCGAGTTGAACAGCACGCCCGCGAGGTGCGACGACGCGCCGTTGCCCGACGAGGCATAGCTCAGCTTGCCGGGGTTGGCCTTGGTGTAGGCCACGAGCTCGGGCACGTTCTTCACCGGCAGCGCGGGGTTCACCACCAGGATGTTGGGCAGGTAGCCGACCTGGATCACCGGTGCGAAGCTTTTCACCGGGTCGTAGTTGATCTTGCGGTACAGGCTCGCGTTGATGGCCAGCGGGCCCGAGGTGCCGAACATCAGTGTGTGGCCGTCGGCCTCGGCGCGCGCCACGTACTCGGCGCCGATGTTGCCGCCCGCGCCCGCACGGTTCTCCACGATCATGGGCTGGCCGAGACGGTCCTTCATCCCGGCGGCGAGCGTGCGCGCCATCGCGTCGGTGGGGCCGCCAGGCGGGAAGGGGACGACCAGCATCAGCGGCTTGGTGGGAAAGGCATCGGCCGCGTGAACGACCGGCAGTGCCGTGATGAACGTGGCGCAGGCGGCCAGCAGGAAGGTGAGGCGTTTCAAGGGATGTCTCCGATTCTTGTGAATTGACAAAGAGGCTCAGGCGAGCGCTTTCGCAGGGCGCACCGCGGCGGCGTTCCAGTCCGCGGGCATGGCATCGGGCGAGAGCGGGTCGCGCGGCAGCACGCGGTGCAGCAGCACCAGCTGGGCCCAGCGCAGGCGCGCAGCGGAGCCGCCGTGCGCAGCCTCCCAGGCCATCGCGATGGCGCTGGTGCAGTGGTAGAGCGCCGAGGCGGCCTGGCGCGCGAGCACGTCGCCGCCTTCGCGCGCGGCGGTTTCGGCCAGCGCGGCGGCGCGCTCCAGCGCATCGCGCAGCGCCTTGGCGAAGCCGGGGGCGAGCGCCGCGTCGTCGAGCAGCTTCTCGCAGTGCGCGCGCAGCACCGGCAGCGAGCCTTCGCGCTTCACCGCGCGGATCACGTCGAGCGCCACGATGTTGCTCGTGCCCTCCCAGATCGAGCCCAGGTGGGCGTCGCGCACGAGGCGCGCGTCGCTCCACTCCTCGATGTAGCCGCAGCCGCCGCGCACTTCCATCGCGTCGCCCGTGACCTTGCGCGCATCGCGGCAGGCGCGGAACTTGATGAGCGGCGTGAGGATGCGCAGCAGCGCATAGGCGTCGGGCTCGCCGGCATCGGAGCGGGCCAGCGCCAGGGCGGTCTGGCACACCATCGTGCGTGCCTGCTCGGCGGGCAGGCGCAGCTTGTCGAGCTGGCGCTGCATCAGCGGCATCTGCTCGAGCGTGCGGCCGAAGGCGCGGCGTTCCGAGGCGATGAACTCGGCCTCGGCCACCGCGCGGCGCATCAGGCCGGCGGCCCGCACGCCGTTCGACAGGCGCGAGTTGTTGACCATGTCGGCCATCTGCACGAAGCCGCGGCCCGCTTCGCCCACGAGGTACGCGACCGCGCCTTCGAGGCGGATCTCGCCGCTGGCCATCGAGCGCGTGCCGAGCTTGTCCTTCAAACGGATGATGCGGTAGTGGTTGAGGCTGCCATCGTCGAGCCGGCGCGGCAGCAGGAACAGCGACACGCCCTTCATGCCCGCCGCGCCATCGTCGGCGCGTGCGAGCACCATCGCGAAGTCGGCGTCGGGGTTGGAGCAGAACCACTTGTCGCCGGTAAGGCGCCAGCTGCCATCGGCTTCGGCGTGCGCCATGGTGGCGGTGGCAGCGATGTCGGAGCCGGCGGCCTGCTCGGTCATGAACATCGCGCCCTGCGCGAGTTCGTCGAAGTCGAGCGAGGTCAGGCGTGGCAGGTACCTGGCGACCAGCGCGGGGCTGCCGAACTTCTTCAGCGTGCGCGTGAGCGAGTCGGTCATCGACACCGGGCAGCACAGGCCGAACTCGGCCTGCACGAACAGGTAGGTCAGCACGTATTTCACGAGCGGCGGCATCTTGCCCTTCCAGCCCAGCGTGTCGTCGCGGTGCGAGATGGCGGCCAGGCCGAACTCGGCGAGCGCGAGGCGCTCCATTTCCACGTACGCGGGGTGCTTGACGACCTTCTGCTCGTCGAGACCGGTGCGCGTGCGCTGCTTCAGCGTGGGCGGGTTGCGGTCGGCGGTGCCGGCCAGCTCGTCGAGCAGGCCGCCCGCGAGGCCGCCCAGGCGCTCGAAGTGCGGCCGCATATGTTGCCGCAGGTCGTCGGGCAGGTAGAGCGCGAGCAGGGCGTGCAGCTCGGCATCGGTGGTGAACAGGTTCTGGCCGTGGCGATCGGGAATCGGGTGGGCGTGCTCTGCGGACATGCGCTTTGTCTCCTTGGTTCGCCGCATTGTTGAAGCCGCAACGATCCGTGTCTAATATCAATTTGGTCTTGTTCGATTCGATCTGACTATCCATGGAACTGCGGCACCTGCGCTACTTCTCCGTGCTCGCCGAAGAGCTGCACTTCGGGCGCGCGGCGCGGCGCCTGTCGATCTCGCAGCCGCCGCTGTCGGTGGCGATCCGGCAGCTGGAGGACAACGTGGGCGCGCGGCTGTTCGAACGCAACAGCAAGGAAGTGCGGCTCACGCCTGCCGGCGAGGCGCTGCGCATCTCGGCGCGGCGCGTGCTGTTGCAGGCGGAAGAGGCCGCCATCGAGGCGCGCGATGTGGCGCTGGGCTCGGCGGGTCGGCTGCGCATCGGCTTTGTCGGCGCGATGCTGTACCGGGGCTTGCCGCAGGCACTGCGTGCCTTTCAGGCGAAGCACCCGGCGGTGCGCATCACGCTGAGCGAACTCAACTCCGGCGTGCAGATCGCCGAGCTGCTGAACGACCGGCTCGACCTCGGCTTTGCCCACACGCGCCGCGTGCCCCTCGAACTGCAGCACCGGCTGCTGCTGTCCGAGCCCTTCGTTGCCTGCCTGCCGGCCGGGCATGCGCTCGCCCGCAAGCGCGTGCTGGCGCCGGCCGACCTGCGAGAACAGCCCTTCGTGCTGTTCTCGCGCGAGGCCTCGCCCGACTACCACGAGCGCATCCTGTCGATCTGCGCCGACGCGGGCTTCCTGCCCGAGGTGCGGCACGAGGTGCGCCACTGGCTGGCCGTGGTCTCGCTGGTGTCGCAGGGCATGGGCGTGGCGCTGGTGCCGCAGGCGATGCGGCATTCGGCCTTGCGCGGCGCGGTGTTCAGGCCGCTCGACCGGGTGGTGGCGCAGTCGGAGGCCTATGGCATCTGGCGCGCGGGGCCGAGCAACGTGCTGGTCGAGCGTCTGCTGCAGGGCGTGGCCGACGTCCAACCGGCCGCCGCCGGGCCGCCCCAAGGCGGCCGGGCCTCCCCCACGGGGGGTGGCGAATTACACGCAGCGAAGCGAAGTGAAAAGCCGGGGGGCCGGCATCCCTAGGCGTAGAGCGGCTCTTCCGCCATCTGCTCGCACTGGTCTTCCAGCACGAGGATCTGCCCCTTCCAGTAGTCGCTGGAGCCGAACCACGGAAAGTTGATCGGAAAGATCGGGTCTTCCCAGCGCCGTGCCAGCCACGCGCTGTAGTGAATGAGCCGCAGCGTGCGCAGC
This sequence comes from Variovorax sp. Varisp46, assembly GCF_059491885.1. NCBI lineage: Bacteria > Pseudomonadati > Pseudomonadota > Betaproteobacteria > Burkholderiales > Comamonadaceae > Variovorax > Variovorax sp. Varisp46. Next base: position 4,790,165 of record NZ_CP168515.1, on the reverse strand, counting down.
GGCTCGATCAGCGCCAGCTCGCGCCGGTCGAATTCGCGGAACTGCTCGTAGCCGTCGAGCAGGCCCGACAGCTGGGAGGTGCGCTGTGCGCGGTCGCCCGACAGCAGCATCCACAGGTCCTGCACCGCGAAGCCGGTGCGCGCGTCGTCGAGGTCGACGAAGTGCGGGCCGCCGCCAGGGCGGTCGGTGGGCGTCCAAAGGATGTTGCCGGGGTGCACGTCGCCGTGCAGGCGCAGCTTGCGGGGCTTGAAATCGGAGGCCGGCGGCTGCAGTGCGAGAGCGGTTGCGCGGACCATGTCCAGCGCCGCGTTGCAGGCCGTTTCCCAGTCGCGCTGCACGTCGAGCGGGATCTTGTCGTTCTCGAGCAGCCAGTCGCGCGAATCGAGGCCGAAGGTCTGCAGGTCCAGCGCGGGGCGGGCCTCGAAAGGCTTGGCGCTGCCCACGGTGTGGATGCGCGCGAGGAAGCGGCCGACCCATTCGAGTACTTCGAAGTCGTCGAGCTCGGGCGCGCGGCCGCCGCGGTAGGGGCTCACGCTGAACCCGAAGCCGGCGTGGTTGTGCAGGGTGCGGCCGTCGAATGCCAGCGGCGCCACCGCGGGCACTTCCGCCGCGGCCAGTTCGAGCGAGAAGCCGTGCTCCTCGAGGATCTCGGCCTCGCTCCAGCGGCCGGGGCGGTAGAACTTGACCACCACCGCCGAGCGATCCTCCAGGTAGACCTGGTAGACCCGGTTTTCATAGGAGTTCAGGCCGGTGAGCCGGCCGTCGCCGTGCAGGCCGAGGGTCGCGAGCGCGTCGAGCACCACGTCGGGCGTGAGGCTCTCGTAGGGATGGGTGTTGGCGGGCGCTGCGGGAGAAGGGGTCATGCAGCGATTGTCGCCACACGGGCCCCGGGGGGCGTTACAGCCCGCCCGGTTGCTTGTAAAGCGAAAGGATATGCCCGGTGCGCGGGTCGCCCTTGCCGGCCAGCACCTGCGCGTAGGCGGCCTGCACGGCTTCGCCGCCGTGGTGGTGCTCGGCGTGCAGCCAGGGGTTGTTGACGTCGGTCACCGTGGCGAGGACGTTGCGCCAGGCCGCCACCATGCGCCGGCCGAATTCGTCCGTGCCCCATTCGGCGGTGCGCTTCTTGATCTGCGCCGGTGCGAAGAACAGTGTGGCGCGCGGGCCCGACAGGGCCTTGCCCGCGCCCTTGGAGGCGAGTTGCTCCACGTGCGTGCCGCCGATCGAACAGCTGTACTTCAGATTCGTGAAGCGCTCGTGGATGGCGTTGCGCAGCCCGCCGTTGCCGGCGAAGTCGACGTACACGCAAGGCGTGTCCGCCGCGATGCCGTCGAGCGCGTCGTAGGTCACCACGCGGTGATAGCAGCCCAGGCTTTCGCAGAAAGCGACGTTGGCTGGCGAGGTCAGGCCGATCACCTCGATGCCCTTGCGCTGGTGCAGCTGAAAGGCCGTGCCGAAGGCCGTCTTGCTCGATGCGCTCGACAGCAGCATGGTGCTCGCGCCGAAGAAGTCGTTGTCGGCCATGAAGTCGTCGATGAGCCACGAGGTGATGAACAGCGGGCGCAGCAGCGCCTGCAGGTCTTCGGTTTCGGTGGTGTAGAGCGGGTCGGCGTTGCAGCGGAAGTACTGGTTGTAGACCGCGGGCAGCTCGGCGCGGTGCGCGGCGGCGTCGGTGAAGCGCGCGACCGACAGCCGGTCGGGGCTCAGCACCGCGCTCGAGGCCATCGGCCAGTAGCCGTAGAGCCGCTCGCCCACCGCCACGCCGGGGTGCAGCGACTGCACCACGCTCGCAAAGCCCCACACCGGAATGCTGCCCCAGCCTTCTTCCTCGGACGGAAAGAACTGCCAGTAGCTCATCGCCTCGCCGAAGGCGGCGTAGGTGATGTTGTTGGAAGTGAGCGCAAAGCTGTCGATGCGCACGCGCACCTGGCCGTCGGCGAGCGGCTCGTCGCTGGCGGTGTGCAGGCGCGTGGTGGCGAGCTGGTCTTTGCGGATGAGAAGGCTGGTGGTGCTCATGAGCGAGGCTCCGGGCGGTTGGTATGCGGCTACGTTAGCCAGCCTCGATGAAAGGCGCCACCGCGCGGCGCGTTTGCGCGTCACCCGTGAGACATCGGCGGGCATGAAAAAAGCGACCCGGCTTGTGGCCAGGTCGCTTCTTCGCGTGTGCAGCAAGCGGTCAGGCGATCGTCAATTCGACGTCGATGTTGCCGCGCGTTGCGTTCGAATACGGGCACACCTGGTGAGCGGCGTCGACCAGCTTCTGCTTGGCGTCGGTGTCCAGGCCGGGCAGCGTGATCGCCAGCTTCACGGCGATGCCGTAGGCGGCGCCGCCGTTGGTCGGGCCGAGCGAAACGCTGGAGTCGATGGCGACGTCCTCGGGCACCTTCACGCCGATCTTCGGGCCCACGGCCTTCATCGCGCCGATGAAGCAGGCGGCGTAGCCGACCGCGAACAGCTGCTCGGGGTTGGTGCCGGGCTTGCCGGAACCGGGCGAGCTCAGCTTGACGTCGATGGCGCCGTCGCTGGACTTGCCTGCGCCGTCACGGCCGCCGACCGTGTGGGCTTCTGCGGTGTAGAGCACTTTGTCGAGCTTGGTGGTCATGGTGATTCCTTTGGTGATGATGGAGGAGGGTGGTGAAAAGCTTCGTTCTTTCCCGAGGGGGCGATCGAAGCGGGAGAAAAAGTTGCGCTGCGTCAGGCCGCTTTCCTGATGCGGTCGCGCAGGGCCTGGATCTGCTGGGTGAGCGAAATCAGCTCGGGCACCGAGCACTGGGCCGCCGCCATCAGGCACTCGGGCACGCCGGCCGCGCGGCCCTTGAGCTTGCGGCCGGCGGATGTCAGCGTGATGTGCACGCGGCGCTCGTCGGCCACGTCGCGCACGCGGGCCACATAGCCGTTGGCCTCGAGGCGCTTGAGCAGCGGCGTGAGCGTGCCGGAGTCCAGAGACAGGCGATCCCCGAGCGCGGAGACCGTGGGGCCGTCCTGCTCCCACAGGGCGAGCATCACGAGGTACTGGGGGTAGGTGAGCTGCAGCTTTTCCAGCACCGGCTTGTAGAGCCGCGTCATGGCCAGCGAAGCGGAATACACGGCGAAACACAGCTGGTTGTCCAGCTTGAGCATTTCGTCGGCGGGGGCTGGGGTGGAGCGCATGGGCGAATTGTAGCGAGCAATTGAATTGTGTGCAATGTAAAGACAAGGTAAACGGCGTGCCACACTTAAGGCTTTGGTTTCGCTCCCGCTTTCCGTTCCGCCCAGCACCCCGCCCGATTCCGTATGCGCCCCTCTCCGATTCCTTCGGCAGGAACCATTCCGGCCCGCGCTGTTCCGTCTCCCGCCGCGCATCGCGACATCCTGTGGGCCCTGGGTGCAATGCTGCTGCTGTGGACCCTCTCGATCGCCGGGTTCTACCCGACCCCGCCCTGGGACAACGTCGAGGAGCTGTTCTGGGGCGGCAGCTTCGAATGGAGCTACTACAAGCATCCGCCGCTGCCGAGCTGGCTGATGGGCGTGCTGATCCACTTGGGCGGACGCCAGCCCTGGCTGACCTATGCCGCCGGCGTCGGCTGCGGGGTGGGCGCGCTCTACCTCGTCTGGCGCTGGTCGACCGCGCTGGTCCATCCGGCCCGCGCGGCTCTGGCCGTTCTGCTCGGCTCGCTGGTGACCTACCACGTGCAGCGCGCGGTCGTCTACAACCACAACACCGTGCAGCTGCTGCCGCTGGCCGGCTACTGGTGGATGCTGTGGCGCGTGCTGCATGCGCCGTCGTCGTCAAGGCTGCGGGACTGGGCCTGGCTCGGTGTCTTTGCGGCGCTGTCGATGCTCACCAAGTACAGCGCGGTGGTGCAGTTCGCGGTCGGCGCGGCCTTCATCGTGAGGCAGGGCCAGTGGCGCGACGCGCAGGTGCGGCGCGGGCTGCTGCTGGCGGGCGGCGTGGCGTTGCTGCTAATGGCGCCGCACCTGTGGTGGGTGCTGGAGCACTCCGCGCGGACGATCGCCTACGCGCGCCATTCCGTCCAACCGGCGGGTGGGCACGGGTACGGCCTGCGCCATCTGGTGCACGTGTTCGTGGTGCAGGTGGCCCGGCTGTCGCCGATGCTGCTGCTGGCCGGCTGGGCCTGGTTCACACGCGCCTCCGTGGCGCCGCCGCCGCTGTCCTCGGCCGCCACGCCGGGACTGAGTGCGTTCGACCGGCGCTTTCTGGCCTGGGCCACGCTCGGGCCCGCGTGCCTGGTGTTTCCCGCGGCCATCCTGCTGAAGATCCCGCTGGCTGCGTCCTGGCTCACCACCTTCTTCCTGCCGGCGGCGCTGTGGGCGGTGGCCGTGCTGCCCGGCCTCGAGGCGGAGCGCTGGAGCCGCCGCCGGTGGCGCGGCGTCGTGGCCACCGTGGTGGTGCTGCATGTGGCCGGCGCGCTCGGCCAGGGGTGGGTCGACGGTGTGCTGAGCAGGCGGCTCGGCTACATCACGCGCGCCAACCTGCCGGCCGGGGCAGTCGCCGATGCCTTGCGCGCCATCTGGCACGACCGCGCCGGCGACCGGCCGTTCAGGCTGCTCGTCGGCGACACCTGGTTCGCGGGCGCGGTGGCGCTGAAGATGGACCCGTCGATGCAGCTGCTGATCGACGGCGACGAGCGCAACTCCCCCTGGCTGGCCCCCGGCGCGCTGGAGCGTGAAGGCGGCATGGTGCTGATCCTCGACACGCAGGAGTTCCGCTCCGAGGGCGCCTTGCTCGAACCCCGGCTCGCGCAGGCTGATTGCCGCGGCACGCTGGACATTCCCTGGGCCGGCACCGACGAGCGCAACAGCTTGCGCGTGCGCTGGGGCATCGTGCTGCCGCACGGCGAGCATGGGGCGAAGAACTGCGGGGCGCACGCGCGTCAATGACGCCGACGCCGCCGGGGCCCGTCAGCCCCTGAACCGCTTGCGCGTCAACGCCAGCGCGATCCAGAAGGCGACGACCGCATAGACGGCCAGCACCGCCGCGTGCACCCACCAGCCGGTCGGCCACTGGTCCATGAAGAGGGGCCGCACCAGCGCCACCGCGTTGGTCAGCGGCAGCCACGCCGCCACGGCCCTCACCGCCGAGGGCAATTGCTCCAGCGGAAAGAACACGCCGCTCAGGAACATCATCGGCGTCATGAACAGCGTGAAGTAGTACGTGAAGAAGTCGTAGCCCTTCGCCAGCGCATTGAAGATCAGCGCGATCGACGAGAAGGTGATGCCGGCGCCGACCAGCACCATCCACGCGACGACGAGTTTCGGGCTGTGGCTGATGCCCAGCCCGAGCATCACGAACAGGATCGCCGTGACCGTGAAGATCGACTTGAACGCGGCCCACAGCATCTCGGCCAGCACGATGTCGTCGAGACCGACCGGCGCGTTCATGATGCCGTCCCAGGTCTTCTGCACATGCATGCGCGAGAACGCCGAGTACAGGGCCTCGAAGCTCGCCGCGTTCATCGCGCTCATGCAGATCGAGCCGCTCGCCAGGAACAGGATGTACGGCACCTTCATGCCGTCGACCGACACCTGCCCCACCAGCGCGCCCATGCCGTAGCCGAAGGCGACGAGCCAGATGAGCGGCTCGGCGATGTTGCCGATCAGGCTCGGAATGGCGAGCTTGCGCCACACCAGCAGGTTGCGCAGGAACACGGGCCACCAGCGCAGCGAGAGTTCGGGCGCGCGCCACACGGAAGGCGCAGGCGGCGACGCAGCGGTCGCAATGTTGTTCATGATTTCCTCTCCATTTCAGGAATACCGCGGAACCGGCTTTGCCGGGCCGCTGGTATTGCCCCCGGCGAGGGGGTAGGAGGCCACACGAAGTGGGCAAGCCTGGGGGTGTGCCGCATTCTTAGCCGTCCTCCCGGATCTGCCTGCCGGTAAGCTTGAGGAACAGGTCCTCCAGGTTCGCGGGCCGATGAAAAGTGCGCAGGCCGCTGTGTCGCGTCAGCGCATCGAGCAGCCGCCGCGCGTCCTGCGTGTAGAAGAAAACGGTCTCCCCGCTGACCTCCACGCGTGCTGCCATCGCCTTCAGTTCGGGTGAGTCGGCCAGCGACAGCGCGCCGTTGCCGTACACCTCGACCACGTCGGGTTCCAGGTGCTCGGCGATCAGGTCGCGCGGCCGGCCTTCGGCGATCTTGCGGCCGTGGTCGAGCACCAGCAGGCGCGAGCACAAACGCTCGGCCTCGTCCATGAAATGCGTGGTCAGCAAGATCGACTTGCCCTGCTGCAGCAAGACCTGCAGCCGCTCCCACATGAGGTGCCGCGCCTGCGGATCGAGCCCGGTGGTCGGCTCGTCGAGCAGCAGCAGCCTGGGATCGTTGACCAGCGCGCGCGCCAGCGACAGCCGCCGCCGCATGCCGCCCGACAGTTCGCCCGGCTTCGCATCGGCCTTGTGCGACAGCGCCGCGAACTCCAGCAGCTGCGGCACGCGAGCGCGCACCTGCGCCTTGCCGAAGCCGAAATAGCGGCCGTACACCACGAGGTTCTCGGCGCAGCTGAAATCCGGGTCGAGCGTGTCGAACTGCGTCACCACGCCGAGCTGCGCCTTGATGGCCAGCGCGTCGCGCGGCATCTGCAGCCCCAGCGCGGAGATGTCGCCGCCGTCCGGCGCGGTGAGGCCCAGGCACATGCGGATGGTGGTGGTCTTGCCCGCGCCGTTCGGGCCGATCACGCCCAGGCACTCGCCGGGCGCGATCTCGAACGAGAGGTCGTCGACGACGGTGGTGCCGCCGTAGCGCTTGTGCAGATGGCTGGCGTGGAAGAGCGGAGACTGAATGGAGGATTGTGTGGGTGGCACGCGGCCATTCTGACGCAGCCGTGCCGCGGGCGCCCCATCGCTTCAATCGATGGACAACCGCGCGTGTTCGGGGCCACTACATGGCGGGCGCGTCCGGCGGACCCTCGATAACCCGGGTCGAACCGCACGCCGGCGGCGGCACAATCGACGCCAAGAATGGCGTTTGTGCGGTGGGAGGCCCAAAGATGCTGCGTTTCTGGCTGGCGCTGCCGGTGCTGATGCTGTTCGGCGCCTGCGCACCTTTTCATCGGCCGCTGGCGGTTGCGGACCGCGACAAGGTTCAGGAAGTCGACGTGCGCGTCGTCGTTGCGCAGGAGAGCTTCATGTTCTCCGCGCAGCCCCCCGGCGTGAGCGCGGCCACGGGCGGCGGGCTGATCGGCGCGCTGATCGATTCGTCGGTGCAGCAATCGCGCCAGAAGGACATGAGCGCCGAGGTGCAGGCCATCGTCGGACCGCTGCTCGACTACGACTACCGCGTGGAGGCGGGCAAGGCCCTCGGCACGCTGCTGGCCGAGCCGAGTTCGTTCCCGCTGAAGATCCGCTCGTCGCAGGTGCTCGCGGCCATGCCGGCGAAGGTCGAGCATGAGGCCCGCATCGCCGCCACGAAGGCAGGTCCCGCCTACATGGTGCTGCTGCTGCAGTACGCGCTGGAGCCCGGCCTGGGCGCCTTCACCACGCGAACCTCGGCCCTGCTGTGGCAGGACGGCCGCAGCGAGCCGAGCTACCGCGCCGCCGCCATCTTCCAGACACCCATCGGCGGCACGGCGCGCGCCGCCGTGCTGCGGCGGCTGACGGCGAACGACGGGCAGGTGCTGCGCGGCGTGATGCGCGAGTCGATGGCGCAGACCCTGCATGCGGTGGCGCTGGACATTGCCGGCGCCCGCTCCGGCGGCGTGAAGACCGCGCGCTTCAACGTCAACGGCTCGTGGGTGACGCTGGCCGGCCAGGGCTTCGACGAGCAGCCGGGCCGCGTGCTGTTCCGCGACCAGGACGGCGCCATGTATTCGGTCAGGAGCGCCGCGCCATGAGGCTGTGCCAAGAACAACTCGCCGCTGCTGCATTCGCCGCGCTCTGCGCCCTGCCCACCCTCTCGCACGCCCTCACCGAGAGCGAGCCGCTCTCCATGGTCTTCGAGCCGGCGCCCGAACCGGCCGAGCGGCCCAACGGCGTACCGGCCGCACCGCTGCGGCTCGCGCGCGACTGCACGCTGTACCTGTCCGCGATCGAGGACACGCGCAGCAACAAGGTCAACGCCGGCAACCTCACGGTGATGATGCCGACGGTGCACGCCACGCCCCGGTCGGTGCAGTCGCTGCGCAGCGGCGACGCGACGGCGTGGACGCGCGGGGCGCTGCAGTCGCTGGGCCGCTATGGACTCCAGGCGGTGCCGGGGGCGCCGCCCGCAGGCGACAGTGGCGCCAGGCAGGCTGTGGCCGACGTTGCGCTGCGCCTCGCCCATGCGTGGTCGGTGAACCTGAACCTGGTTTCGCATGTCGTGCTCAAGGTGAGCTACCGCCTGCCCGGTGGCGGGACCGCCGCGCGCCAGTACCACGGCATGGGCACGCGCACCAACTGGACCAGCGCCAACGGCGAGTTCATGTCGGTGCTGAACCTCGGCCTTGAAGAAGCGGTGCGCGGCATGGCGATCGACGCCGCCTCGCTCTGCGACGGCAGGCCGCTGCCCGAGCCGGTGGGTGCGCCATGAAGCGCGCGCTGAAGCTGCACCTGACGTGCGGCGTTTTGCAGGAATCGCAAATGGCGGCCTTCGTCGTGGTGTGCGAGCAAGTCGGGCTCAAGCCGATGCTGATCGACCTCGCCCACGGCGAGCAGAAGCAGCAGCCCATCGCCACCGGCTGGCTTCGCGGCACGCTCGAGGAAGCGAAGGCCGAGGCCATGGCCTTGGGGCAATGGCTGGCGCGCGCGGGCATGGCGGTGCGGCGCGTGAAGATCGAGGCGTCGGTCCAGGGCTGGGAGCGGCTGAGCCAGCCCGACCAGTATTTCGAGTGGCGCGGCAAGCTGCTGCTGCACAACGCATCCGCGCTGCAGCACCTGTGCGAGACGCACGGTGCGCGGCTGTCGCGCAACAGCCTCATGGGCGAGACCGGCATGCGCTTCGTCACGCTGCGCAGCCGCGAGCCGCTGGCCGGGTTCAAGGCCCGGGTGGCGGCGCTGGCTGGCCAGCTGGAACGCGAAGGCTGGCTGCCGCTGAAGCAGGACAGCGAGATCTGCCTGCACGACAGCCGCGAATCGCTCGACGACGGCTGGCCGGGCAGCGCCGCTTGACGCCGCCCGGGCTCAGAGCCTGAGGCCGCTGAACTCCATCTTCATCCACTCGATGAACGCCCGCGTGCGCGCGGGCAGCAGCCGCGCGTTGGGATAGATCACGCTCACCGGCCGCGGCGGCGGCTCGAAGTCTTCGAGCACCAGCTTCAACCGGCCCTGCACCACGTGCGGCATCACCTGGTACGAGAAGAAGGTGCCGAAGCCCATGCCCGCCGCGCACGACTCGATGGCCGGGGCCAGGTGGTTGAACTCCAGGCGGTTGTTCGGCGTCACGCTGATCGTCTTGCCGCCGTCGCGGAACAGCCACTGCGCCGGTGCGTCGATGCGGCCGCGCACGCAGGGCGCACCGGCCAGGTCGCGCGGATGCCGTGGCGTGCCGTGCTGCGCGAGGTACGCAGGGCTCGCGGCCACCACGCGGCGGATGGTGCCGAGCGTCTGCGCCACCAGCGACGAATCTTCCAGCGGGCTGATGCGGATGCCCACGTCGATGCCCTCCTCGAGCAGGTTCACGGTGCGGTCGTACAGGCGCACGCTACAGCGCACCTTTTCGTGGCGCTGCATGAAGCGCACGATGGCGGGCGCCACGTACATGTGGCCGAAGAGCACCGGCGCGGTGATCGTGAGCTGGCCCGCCGGCTCGCGCGCCTCGGCCTTCAGCGCGAGGTCGGCGGCGTCGGCCGCGAGCAGCACTTCGCGCGCGCTCGGCAGGTAGTGGCGGCCTTCCTCGGTGAGCGACAGCCGGCGCGTGGTGCGGTGGAACAGTCGCACGCCCAGGTGCGCCTCCAGCGCGGCGAGCGAGCGCACCACTGCCGGCAGTGAGCTGCCGAGCGCCTCGGCGGCGCGAGTCAGGCTGCCCTGGTCGGCAATCTGAACGAAGGTCTGCATGGCCTTGAAACGATCCATGGCGCGATTAAACCGGAAAACGCAGCAGTCAAATACCGAATTGGCTATTCATTCATCTGATGCAAGAGAGAACAATCCAGGCAACGCCCCGCCATCCTCAAACAAGGAGTTTCCATGACCACCGCCCGCCCCGCCCAGCCCATCAAGCTCTACGGTTCCGCCATCTCGGGCCACGTGCATCGCGTGCGCCTGTTCCTCGCGATGCTCGGCCTCCCATTCGAGAACATCGAGATCGACATGCGCAGGCGCGAGAACCGCACGCCCGAATTCCTGGCGCGCAACCCCTTCGGCCAGGTGCCGGTGATCGAGGACGGCGAACTCGCGCTGGCCGATTCCAACGCCATCCTCGTTTACCTCAACGAACGCTATGCGCCGGACCCCGCGCGCTGGATGCCGCGCGATCCCGTCGGTGCTGCGCGCGTGCAGCGCTGGTTCTCGGTGGCGGCCGGCCCGCTGGCCTACGGTCCGGCGGCGGCGCGGGTCATTGCGCTGTTCGGCCGCGACACCGACCCGGCGGAGATCGTCGCGCGTTCGCATGCGCTGCTCTCGGTAATGGAAATGCATTTGCAGCAGCAGCCCTTCCTCGCCGGCCACGACGCAACGCTCGCCGATATCGCGAACTACGCCTACGTGGCGCATGCACCCGAAGGCAGCGTGTCGATCGACGCCTATCCGAACCTGCGCGGCTGGCTCGAACGCGTGGAAGCCCTGCCGGGGTTCGTGCCGATGGTGCGCACGCCCATCGGGCTCGGGGCGGTTGCATGATCGCCGCGCCGTTCCATGCGGGCGAGCGCGCGATGCAGGCCCTGGCAGGCTCGCGCGAGCAGATGGAGGTGGCGGGCCCGCGCGTCATTCGCGACTACATGCCCGACCAGCACCGCGAATTCTTCGGGCTGCTGCCGTTCCTCGTGGTCGGCAGTCTCGATGCGGAACTACAGCCGTGGGCCAGCGTGCTCGCGGCGTCCGCCGGCTTTGTGCATTCACCCGATGCCACGCACCTGCGCGTCGATGCGCTGCCGGCGGCGGGCGATCCGCTCGCCGGGCAGCTGAAGCAGGGCGCCACGCTGGGCCTGCTCGGCATGCAGCCGCACACGCGGCGGCGCAACCGCATGAACGGCACGGTCGGGGCGCTCGATGGTTCGGGCTTCATGGTCGCGGTGCAGCAGAGCTTCGGCAATTGCCCGCGCTACATCCAGGCGCGCGAGCCGGTGTTCGCATCGCCGCGCAGCGATGCGGCGCCGCAGGTGCAGTGGCTCGACGAACTCGACCTGGCGGCGCATCGCCTGATCGGCAGCGCCGATACGCTGTTCATCGCCACCGCCTATCCGAACGAAGCGGCGGCGGGCGATGAGGCCGATGCGAGTTCGCACGGCGTCGACGTGTCGCACCGCGGCGGCCGTCCGGGCTTCGTGCGCATCGACAACGACCACGAAGGCGACGTGCTCACCGTGCCGGATTTCAACGGCAACCGCTTCTTCAACACGCTCGGCAACCTGGCGGCGCATCCGCGCGCGGGGCTGCTGTTCGTCGACTTCGACAGCGGCGACCTGCTGCACGTGGCGGTCACGGCAGAGATCGTGTGGGACGGTCCCGAAGTGGCCGCGTTCGAAGGTGCGGAGCGGCTGATGCGCTTTCGGGTCACGCACGCCCTGCGTCGTCCGGCGGCGTTGCCGCTGCGCTGGGGTGATGCACAACTGTCGCCCCACCTGGCGGGCACGGGTCAGTGGAACACGGGGATGCGCCCATTGACCGACGGCCGATAGCTCCAGCCGCGCACGCGCTGCGCATCGAGGTCGGCTGCATGGCGCGGCAGCAGGGCACCGAGGCTGGCCGCCGCCAGCGTGCAGGCCAGCGCCTGCCCCGGACACGCGTGCATGCCGTGGCCGAAGCCGAGCATGCGGCGGCGGGCGCGCACGGGCATGAAGCGATCGGGGTCGGGGTTGAGTGCCGGGTCGCGGTTGGCCGAGGCCAGCAGCACCAGCACCGCATCGCCGGCCGCCAGCGGGGTGCCGGCGATCTCGACGGCCTCGGCGGCAAAGCGCCGCGTGTTCTGCACCGACGGGTCGTGGCGCGCGGTCTCCTCGACGATGGCTTGCAGGCCGTCGCGCGTGCGGGTCGACGCACTCGGCAGGGAAGGCTCGCGCATCATCGCGATCAGGCTGTTGCCGACCAGGCCCGCCGTGGCGTCGCAGGTCTGCGAGAGCAGGCCCGCGAGGTTCGCGAGCAGAGAGCGCGACACGCGCGCATCGCCCGCGCTCTCGGCAAGCACAGCCGCGAGCAACGTGCCGTGCCGCGGCGGCGCGACCGCTGCCAGCATTTCAAAGCGCGCCATCAGTTCGCCCGCTGCGGCGCTCGCACGCTCCAGCTGCTCGGGCGTGGACAACGGCGACAGGCAGGCCACGAAGTCGCGCAGCCACCGGTCCACCTGCGCCAGCGCATCGTCGGCAAAACCCAGCAGGTGCGCGACGGCCTGCACGGGCATCGAGAACAGCGTGTCGGACAGCGGCTGCTGCCCGGGCACGCGCTGCGCCACCCGCAAGGCGGCTGCATGCACGGCGTTCAGGTCGAGGCCGGCCAGAGCGCGTTGCAGCCCGGGCCGATGCGCCTGGTGCGCCGCGCCGTCGTTCATGCGCACCAGATGTCCGAACACTTCGCCGGCCGCGCTGCCCGCGATGGCGCGCGGCACCGGCTCGGCGGCCGGCCGCACGCGCAGCGCGCCATGCGCGAGCAGTACCTGCTCGATGACATCCGCGCGGCTTGCGACCCAGAGGCGCAGTTTCTCGTTCCACGCGAGCGGCGGGCCGTCGCGCAGGGTGGCGTAGCAGGGATAGGGGTCGGCATGCGTGGCGGCTGCGACCGGGTCGGCGGGCATGTCGATGTCGACGGGGCGGTTGCTTTCGTTCATGGCCGCAGTGTGCGATCGAAGCCGCCATCACACTTCGCCCGCGAACGAAGTGTCGGATGCAGCGCCGTTCTACGATGCGCGCATGGACTCCATTTCCTCCTCCGCCGATTTCCAGCTGGCCCGCCTGGCCGGCGCCATCGCCGAACCGGCGCGCGCCCGCATGCTGAGCTGCCTGATGGACGGCCATGCACGCACCGCCACCGAGCTGGCCACCGTCGCCGAGGTGGCCGCGTCGACCGCCAGCGCGCACCTCGCGCGCCTGAAGGACGAGCGGCTGGTCGAGCTGCTGGTGCAGGGCAAGCACCGCTACTTCCGCCTCGCCAGCGACGACGTCGCCGCCGCGCTCGAAAGCCTGATGGTGGTGGCCGGCACGCCGCGCACGCCCGGGTTCGAGCCGAGCACGCCGAGCCGCCTGCGCAGTGCGCGCACCTGCTACGACCACATGGCGGGCACGGCGGGCGTTGCGCTGCACGACCGGCTGCATGCCCAGGGCTGGCTCAGCGGCCTGCAAAGCGGCTCGTACGAGCTCACGCCCGAAGGCGCGATCGCGCTGGAGAGCCTGGGTGTCGAGGTCGATGCAGTGCGCCGCTCGCGCCGGCGCTTTGCCTGCGCCTGCCTGGACTGGAGTGAACGCCGGCCGCACCTGGGCGGCGCATTGGGTGCCGCATGGCTGCAGCTGTCGCTGCGCCGGGGATGGGTACGGCAGGAGCTGGACGGGCGGGCGCTCACGCTCACGCCGAAGGCGCAGCGCGAGATGCCGGAGCTTTTTTCTTGAAGCGCCGGGCGATCAGGCTTTGAGCTTGAGCAGGTAGATCAGCGGGCCGGCCATCGCCGTGTCGAGTTCGAGGAAGCTCTCGAAGTCCTTGCCCGCCATCCAGTACGCGTCCCAATTGCTGCGCTTGATGGTCTTCTGCCAGAGTTCGGCCATGGTGGCGCGGCGCACGGCTTCGAGCAGCACCGCGCGGCGCTCGGCCGGCACCTTCTTGCCGGTGAGCACGCCGCGCCAGTTGGCGAGGTCGGCGTCCACGCCCTGTTCGCGCACTGCCGGAATGCCCATGAACGAGCGCTTGGCCGATACGCCGATGGCGCGCAGCTTGCCGCTGGCCAGGCCTTCGCTGAATTCGCTGTAGCCCGAGATGCCGGCGGCCGCCTTGCCGCTTTCCAGCGCCTCGACCACCTGCGCACCGCCGGGGTACGGCTGGTAGACCAGCGCGGCCGCATTGCCGGCCACGCGCGCCAGCATGCCGGCGTACATGTGGTCCACGCCGCCGGCCGAGCCACCGGCGATGACCGTCTTGGCGGCATCGGCGCGCAGCTGCGCGATCAGGTCCTTCGGCGTCCTGATGGGCGAGTCGGCCTTCACCGCCACCACCTCGTAGTCGCTGGTGAGCCGCGCCACCGGCGCGAGCTGCGCCATGGTGACGGCGGGCTTCTGCAGCGCGACCGCGCCGACCATGACCATGCCGCTCATCAGCAGGGTGTCGGGGTCGGCATCGTATTTCTCTACGTACTTCGCCAGGCCGATGGTGCCGCCCTTGCCGCCGATGTTCTCGTAGGCGACATCGCCCACCGCACCCGACGCCACCATCGCGGCACCAAGCGCGCGGCCGGTCTGGTCCCAGCCGCCGCCTTCGTTGGCGGGAATCACGATGCGCAGCTTGGGGATCAGCTGCGGTTCGGCCGCGCCAGCCAACCGGGGCCAGAACGCTTCCGGCACCACGCCCGCGACGACGGCCGATGCCAACCATGCAGCGAGGCTGCGGCGAGAAAAGCCTGCTGGCACGGGATGCGGCATTTTGTTTCCAGTTGTCTATAAAGGTAACCGGATGATGTCCGAAAAACGAGCAGCCTCCTCGGGTTTTACATCTAGGGAAAACCCTTGGAGTTGAGTGGCGGCCGTTGCCCCTCAGGCTTTCAGCTTGAGCAGATAGATCAGCGGACCGGCCATCGCCGTGTCGAGTTCGAGGAAGTTCTCGAAGTCCTTGCCCTCCATCCAGAAGGGGTCCCAGTTGTTCTGCTTGATGGTTTTCTGCCACAGGTCGGTGGCGGTGGCGCGCCGCACCACCGTCAGCAGTGCCGCCTTGCGGTAGGGCGGTACCTTGCGGCCGGTGAGCACGCCACGCCAGTTGGCGAGATCGGCATCGACGCCCTGTTCGCGCACCGACGCAATGCCCTGGAACGGCCGCTTCGACGACACGCCGATGGCGCGCAGCTTGCCGCTGGCCAGGCCTTCGCTGAACTCGCTGTAGCCCGAGATGCCCGCCGCGGCCTTGCCGCTTTCCAGCGCCTCGACCACTTCGGCGCCGCCGGGATGCGCCTGATAGACCAGCGTCTGCGAGGCGTCGGCCACGCGCGCCAGCATGCCGGCGTACATGTGGTCCACGCCGCCGGCCGAGCCGCCCGCGATGACGGTGTTGGCCGCATCGGCGCGCAGCTGCGCGATCAGGTCCTTGGGCGTCCTGATGGGCGAGTCGGCCTTCACCGCCACCACCTCGTAGTCGCTGGTAAGGCGGGCGATGGGTGCCACGTGGGCCATGGTGACGGCGGGCTTCTGCAGCGCGACCGCGCCGACCATGACCATGCCGCTCATCAGGATCGTGTCGGGGTCGGCATCGTATTTCTCGGCGTACTTCGCCAGGCCGATGGTGCCGCCCTTGCCGCCGACGTTCTCGTACACCACGCTGCCGACCGCGCCGGAGGCCAGCATCGCGGCACCGAGCGCGCGACCGGTCTGGTCCCAGCCGCCGCCTTCGTTGGCGGGAATCACGATGCGCAGCTTGCTGCTCACGGGCGCGTCGGCGGCGTGCGCGGCGCGCGGCCAGAGGGCGGCATGCCCTCCGCCGGCTGCTGCGGCCGAGGCCGCGATCCATGCCGAGAAGCTGCGGCGGGAGAGGGGAACGGAAGGCGACTGGGGCATCTTTTTTCCGGTTGTCTGTAGGGCCAGCCAGATGATGTCCGCGAAACGCGGCAATCCCGCGCCGCGGCGGGCAGGACAAACCCTGAGGCCCGCGCTCTCCCAGGGCCCTGCTGGAGCCCTTCTTCTTACTGGAATGCCACCTCGTCGAAGCTGCGCAGCTTGCGGCTGTGCAGCCGTGTCGAGCCTTCCGCGCGCAGGATGTCGATGGCGCGCATGCCGATGCGCAGGTGCTGCTCCACGCGCTCGCGGTAGAAGTGGTTGGCCATGCCGGGCAGCTTGATCTCGCCGTGCAGCGGCTTGTCGCTCACGCACAGCAGGGTGCCGTAGGGCACACGGAAGCGGAAGCCGTTGGCCGCGATGGTTGCGCTTTCCATGTCGAGCGCCACCGCGCGGCTCTGGCTGAAGCGGCGCTGCGGCTGGTTGCCGGGCAGCAGCTCCCAGTTGCGGTTGTCGGTGCTGGCCACGGTGCCGGTGCGCATGATCTTCTTGAGGTCGGGGCCTTCGTAGCGCGTGATGTCGGCCACGGCTTTTTCCAGCGCGAGCTGGATTTCCGACAGCGCCGGAATCGGCACCCACAGCGGCAGCTCCTCGTCGAGCACGTGGTCCTCGCGCACGTAGGCGTGGGCCAGCACGTAGTCGCCAAGCTGCTGCGTGTTGCGCAGGCCGGCGCAGTGGCCCAGCATCATCCAGGCATGCGGGCGCAGCACCGCGATGTGGTCGGTGATGGTCTTGGCATTGGCCGGGCCGACGCCGATGTTGACCATGGTGGTGCCGCTGCAGTCCTCGCGCACCAGGTGGTAGGCCGGCATCTGCGGCAGCCGCGGCGGCGCGGTGCCCTGGCTGCCGTCGAGCAGGTGGCCGTAGGTGCTGCTCGAACCGGCCGGCAGCCCGCGCCGGCGCGTGACCACGTTGCCGGGCTCGATGAAGGCGACGTACTCGCTGTTCTCGTCGGCCATCGCCTCGTGGCCCAGGCGCACGAACTCGTCGATGTAGAACTGGTAGTTGGTGAACAGCACGAAGTTCTGGAACCACTCGGGCGCGGTGCCCGTGTAGTGGCGCAGGCGGTGCAGCGAGTAGTCCACCCGCGCGGCCGTGAACAGCGACAGCGGCTGCGCTTCGCCATCGCGCGCCTCGTAGGTGCCGTTGGCGATGCCGTCGTCCATCACGCCCAGGTCGGGCAGGTCGAACACGTCGCGCATCAGGGCACGGCGCTCGGCGCTCATGGTGCCTTCGATGTGGTCGTTCTCGGCAAAGGAGAAGTGGATCGGAATGGGCTGCGTGCTGGTGCCCACCTCGAGCTCGACCTGGTGGTTCTCCAGCAGCAGGCGGAACTGGTCGAGGTAGTAGCGCGAGAACAGGTCCGGCCGCGTCAGCGTGGTCTCGTAGCGGCCGGGTCCGGCGACGAAGCCGTAGCTCAGCCCGGCGTTGGCAGGCGGCGTGTGGCGCGAGACGGTGTGGGTGTGCACCCGCACGAAGGGGTAGCAGGCCCGCACCCGGCCCGGCAGCGCCTCGCCGGCAACGAAGCGCAGCATCGATTCGCGCAGGTGGGCCAGGCCGCCCTGGTAGATGGTCTTGACCTGTTCGAGTGCGGCGGCAGCGTCGGTGAAGCGGGCGGGGGCGACGAAGGTGGGCATGTAGGGCATGCCTGTCATTGTGCAATGCCTGCGGTGTTTGCCTTGGGGCCGCGTTGGGGCGCGTTGTTCAGGGCGCGCTCACGCCGACGGGGTGCCTTGCTCCGCGAATGTCCCCTGCACGGCCTCTCAAGCCAGCAGGCAGCCCAGCACCTTGCCCAGCATGTCGTTCACATCCGCAGCCTGCACCGCGCCCGGCAGCTCGATATCGCCGTGCATCACGAACACCGGCTTGTCCCACTTGAGCCCCATCGCCATCTCCGACAGCGTGCCCATGTTGCCGCCGATGGCGACCAGGCACACGCCGCTGCGCGCGACGATGCCGTTGCGCATCTCGCCCATACCGGTCGGGATCGCCACGCTGAGCCATTCGTTGGCATTGCGGTCGTCGTCCTCGGGCAGGATGCCCACGGCGATGCCGCCGGCTTCCACCGCACCGCGCGAGGCTGCGGCCATCACGCCGCCGCGCCCGCCGCAGACCACTGCCATGCCTGCGCCGGCCAGCGCGTGCGCCACGGCATAGGCCGCCTCGCACTCTGCCGGGCCGCCGTCGCCGGGACCGATGATGGCCACCGGCTGGCGGTGGCGCGCCGGCCCCCACTGCTTCTGCGCCAGGCGCGTCAGCGCCTCAGTGACCGGCGCCGACAGCACCGCGCTCGCGCCTTCGCGTAAAGACATCGCCCACTCCCATCACGATCACACACACCACCATCAGCACCAGCGACAAGGCCGCCGCCACCGCGAAATCGGAACCGCCGTCGCCCACCTGAGCGAGCAGCATCAGCGGCAGGATGTTGAGCTGCGTGCCCACCAGCGCCAGCGCCGTGCCGTAGGTGCCCATCGCTATCGCGGCCACCATGCAGGCGTTCGACAACACCGAGGGCAGCACCTCGGGCACCACCGTGTCCCGGAAGGCGCGCGAGCGCGAAGCGCCCAGCGTGCGCGCCGCCTGCGCCGGGCGCAGGTCGAGGTTCGCGAACACCGGGTACAGCGACAGCGCCACGCGCGGAATCAGGTAGTAGGCGTATGCAAAGCCCAGGCCCGACACGCTGTAGATCCAGCTGCCGATGGCCGCCGGGTCTGCGCCCAGGCCCGCGAGCAGCTGCGTCACGAAGCCGGCGCGACCGAAGGCCAGGATGAAGCCGTAGGCGATCACCAGCCCCGAGAAAGCCAGCGGCAGGCCCAGCAGCGTCATCATCCATTGGCGCCGGCCCTCGGGCTGGCGAGCGAGTTCGATCGCGATGCAAGTGCCCACCAGCGCCGACATGAGACCCGCCGCGAGCCCGAGCGCCAGCGTGTTGCGCAGCGCGCCGAAGAACAGCGGGTTGCCGAACAGCCGGCCGAAGGCGCTGCCGCCCTCGCCGAAGGCCTCGGGCAGCAGCGCCGCGAGCGGCACCGCGAAGAACAGCGCCATGAAGGCCCATGCGGGCCAGGCGCCAAAGCGTCGCATGCTGATTACTTCCCCAATGCAGCCTGGGCCCAGAGCTTGTCGACCTCGGCCTTGCGCTCCGACGCCTTCACCACGTCGAGCGGGCGGATCTGCGGCGCGGCCGGCATCTTGGCCGCGACATCGGCCGACAGCGGCGTACCCGGCACGGCGGGCCGCACGAAGCCCTGCGCGAACAGCGACTGGCCGGCCTCGCTCATGATGAAGTTGAGCCACAGCTTGCCGGCGTTCGGGTTCGGGCCGTTCTTCACGAGGCTGATGGCGTAGGGCGCGGCCACGCTGGCTTCCTTCGGGATCACGACTTCCACCGCATCGCCCATGCCGTCGACGTGCTTGGCCTTCAGGCCGTCGTTCTCGTAGCTGATCCACACGGGGATCTCGCCCTTCAGGAACTTGGCATACGGCGTGGTGCCTTCCACGCGCAGCACGTTGCCGGCCGCATGCAGCTTGCCGAGGTAGTCGGTGCCCGGCTGCACGTTGTCGACGCTGCCGCCGTTGGCATACGCCGCCGCGAAGGTCAGCACCTGGCCGATGCCGGTGGAGCGCGGGTCGAGGTAGACCACCGTGCTCTTGAACTCGGGCTTGAGCAGGTCGGCCCAGCCGGTGGGCACGGTCTTCACCAGTTTCTTGTTGACCAGGAAGGCGATGTTGAGCGTGTGGATGGTGAACCAGCGGCCCTCGGCCTCGCGGAACACGGGCGGCAGCTTGTCGAAGTTGACGGGCTTGAAGGGCGCGACCACGTCCTTCTTCGCGGCATCGACGGCCGAGGCCGCGAAGTAATAGGCGGTGTCGGCCTGCGGGCGGCGCTTGGTCTTTTCGAGTGCGACCACAGTGGCGGCGGAGCCGATGTCGTTGTAGGTCAGCTCGATCTCGGGGTAGCGCTTCTTGAAGTCGCGGAACAGCGATTTCCAGTTGGCCCACTCGGGGCCGGTGTCGAAGGAGACGCACAGGCCTTCCTTCTGCGCCTCGGCGTACAGCGCCTTCTCGCCCGCGTAGAGCTCGGGGCCGTCGAAGGCGAATGCGGTGCGTGCCGCGAGAGAGGCCAGCGGCAGTGCGCCGGCGGCCTGGATCAGATGTCTGCGTTGCATGGTGGCTCCTTGAAGGAAAAGGTCAGTGGTCGAGTAAACGGAGGTGTTCGGGCGCGACGGCAATGGCTTCGTTGGCCGGCGCGGGCGACTCGGCGAGGAAGGGCTTGGGCGCCCCCTGCACTTCGAAGTCGTAGCGCGTGAGCGCGCCCAGGTAGCGCTGTGCGCCGGTGCGGCCCGCGAGGCGGTTCATGGCGTTGGGCGCCGGGTCGGGCTGGATGTGCTCGGGGCGCACCAGCACATGCACCGGGGTGCCGAAGGAGCGGCTGCCCGTCTCGGCGAAGAGCTCGGCAAAGCCCAGGTCCAGCCGGCCCGGCGAGGCCACCTTCGCGGGCAGGATCGTCGAGAGCCCCACGAACTCGGCCACCGCGCGGCTCGCGGGGTTCTCGTAGATATCGCGTGGCGTGGCGATCTGCAGCAGCCGGCCGTCTTGCAGCATGGCCACGCGGTCGGCCATCACCAGCGCTTCTTCCTGGTCGTGCGTGACGAGCAGCGTGGTGGCGTTGAAGCGCTGCTGGATCGAGCGGATCTGGTCGCGCAGGTGGCCGCGCACGCTGGCGTCGAGCGCCGACAGCGGCTCGTCGAGCAGCAGCGCACGCGGGTCGATGGCCAGCGCGCGGGCAAGGGCCACGCGCTGCTGCTGCCCACCCGAGAGCTGCGCCACGGCGCGCTGCGAGAACTCGCCCAGCCCCACGATGTCGAGCAACTCCTGCGCGCGCTTGCGCCGCTCGGCCGTTGCCACCTTGCGCAGCTTGAGCCCGTAGGCCACGTTGTCGAGCACGCTCAAATGCGGAAACAGCGCATAGCTCTGGAACACCATGCCGATGTGGCGCTGGTGCACCGGCGTGCGCGACATGTCTTCGCCGCCAAGCATGATGCGACCGGCGTGGCCCGTCTCCAGGCCCGCCACCAGCTTGAGCAGCGTCGACTTGCCCGACCCGCTGGGCCCGATCACCGCGACCAGTTCGCCGGTACGCACGTCGAGCGACACGTCGTGCAGGCCGTGCGTGCTGCCGGGGTAGTTGTAGCTGACGTTGTTGAACAAGAGGCTCATGCGCGCTGCTTTACAAGGGAAGAAGAAAGAAGCGCCGACGCGCTGGCCAGCACAAGAAGGATCACTGTGGCCGCGCAGGCAAAGCCCGTTGCGCCGTAGAAGGCCTGCAGCAGCACGACTGGGTAGGTGCGGTTCTGGAAACTCGTGAGCAGGTTCGACACGCCGAACTCGCCCACCGATATCGCGGCCACCATCACCAGCCCGCTGATCAGGCTCTGGCGCAGGCTCGGCAGCACGATGCCGGTGAACTGCTGCCAGCCCGAGGCGCCGAGCGTGGCCGCGGCCTGCTCGAGCCGTCCCAGGTCGAGGTGGCGCAGGTCGGTCAGCAGCGTGTTGGTGAGATAGGGCAGCGTGAGGATCGCGTGCGCCGCGATCAGCAGCGGCATCGAGCCCAACCAGGGCGCGAGGTCGGTGTTGAACACGATCATGTAGCCGAAGGCCAGCGTGATGGCCGGCACCGCCACCGGCGTGGCGCTCACGATCCGCGCCGCCAGGCTGCCGCCGCGCCGCGCGCCGTGGTACAGCGCATAGGCCAGCGGAAGCGCCAGCACGGTGTTGATGGCGCAGGCCGCCATGGCGACCACGAGGCTGCTCACGAAGGCCTTGCGGAAGGAGGTGTCGAGCCAGAGGTCGAGATACCACTGCCCGGTGATGCCCGTGGGCAGCAGCGTGTTGGTCCAGTTGCCGCCCACGCTGCCGACGAGCAGCAGGGCGATGGGCAGCAGCAGGTACAGGCCGTAGATGAGCGAGATGCCGCGAACCAAGGTTGTCTCCAGTGTCATTGGCACCCGGCATACTTTCCGGATGCGCTACTGTCTGCGCCGGCCATGCCGCCGCGATGCTTCGAATTCTAGGAAGCGCATGCGAACTTATGGGTGAAAGTTGGATGACGACACTTGAGCAATCGGAAAGCGTTTTTCATTCAGCTTTCATCAACCGGAGCCATGCAGCATGAAGCGTGACTGCCCCACCATCCAGGAGCTGCTGGCCTTCGACGCCGTGGCGCGCCACGAGAGCATCACGCTCGCGGCCGGCGCCCTGTGCATCACCGTGAGCGCGGTCAGCAAGCAGATTGCGGGGCTCGAAGCTTTCCTCGGCCGCGAACTGCTGCAGAAGAACGGACGCGGCGTGCAGCTGACCCCCCAGGGGCGCGTGTACTGGCAGAAGATTTCGGGTGGGCTGCGAGCGATTGAAACGGCGACCTTCGAGGCGCGCTCGGGCGATGCGGGCGCCGGACTTCTCACGCTGGCGAGCGTGCCCACCTTCCTCACCAAGTGGCTGATTCCGCGCCTGCCCGCCTTCAGCCAGAAGAGCCGCCACGTGATGCTGAGCTTCAGCCGCCACCTGGAGCCGAGCGACGGCATTCCGGCCGGCGTGGACGCCGCGATCCGCTACGGCCCCGACGGCTGGCCCGGCGTGGTGTCCGAATACATCGCGGGGCGCGAGTTCGTGCTGATCGTGGCGCGCTTGCTGGTCGAAGGGCGGCACCGCATCGCGCAGCCCGCCGACATCCTCGGCCACACGCTGCTGCACCACGAGGGCGCGCCGACCGCGTGGCGCCAGTGGGCCGCGCAACACGGCGTGCCGGAGGTGCAGACCGTGGCCGGCCCGCGCTTCGCGCAGTACTCCGCGTTGATCCAGGCAGCGCTCAACGGCCTGGGCATCGGCCTCGTGCCCAGGCTGCTGGTGCAGGAAGAACTGGCGGAAGGCTCGCTGCTGAGTCCCTGCGGCACGCCGGTGAGCGTGAACCAGGGGCACTATCTCTGCTATCGGCCGGACCGGCTCGACCTGCCGGCGTTCGTGGCGTTCCGCGAATGGCTGCTGCAAGAGGGAGCGGCCTCGCGCGGCGTGGAGGCCGAAGCATGAAACGGCCGTGTTGAGTAACCTCGTGGTCCGAACAGACAACGAAGGACACGATCGATGAAAGTCGCAGTCATGGGCGCCGGCGCAGTCGGCTGCTACTACGGCGCCATGCTGGCGCGCGCCGGACACGAGGTGGTGCTGATCGGGCGGCCCTCGCATGTGGAGGCCGTCAACGCCAGCGGGCTTCGGCTGGAGACCAAGGCCTTCGACGAATTCGTGAAGGTGGCAGCCAGCACCGAAGCCAGCGCAGTGCACGGCGCCGACCTCGTTCTGTTCTGCGTGAAGTCCACCGACAGCGAATCGGCCGCCGCGCAGATCAAGCCGCACCTCTCTCCCGGCGCGCTGGTGCTCACATTGCAGAACGGCGTGGACAACGACGAGCGCGTGCGACCGGTGCTGCCGTCGAATGAGGTTGCAGCGGCCGTGGTCTACGTCGCCACCGAGATGGCGGGGCCGGGCCATGTGAAGCACCACGGGCGCGGCGAACTGGTGATTGCGCCTTCGCGCATGAGCGAACAGGTCGCTCGGCATCTGGCCGCCGCAGGCGTGCCCACGCAAATCTCCGACAACGTGCGTGGCTCGCTGTGGGCCAAGCTGATCCTCAACTGCGCCTACAACGCACTGTCCGCCGTCACGCAGCTGCCCTACGGTGTGCTCGTCAAAGGCGAGGGCGTGGCCGAGGTGATCCGCGACGTGGTGGCCGAATGCCTCGCCGTCGCAAAAGCCGAGGGCGTTGTGGTGCCCGGCGACACCGACGCCGCCGTGCGCGGCATCGCGCAGACCATGCCTTCGCAGTACTCGTCCACCGCGCAGGACCTCGCGCGCGGCAAGCTCAGCGAGATCGACCACCTCAACGGCCTGGTCGTGCGGCGCGGCGAGGCGCTCGGCGTTCCCACGCCGGCGAACCGCGTGCTGTTCGTGATGGTGAAGCTGCTCGAAGGCAAGCAGCGCTAGCCTGGCATCGGCTCGCGCATCGTCACGAACTCCTCGGCCGCAGTCGGGTGTATGCCGATGGTGCTGTCGAACAGCGCTTTCGTCGCACCCGCGCGCATCGCCACCGCAAAGCCCTGCACCACTTCGCCCGCGTCCGCGCCCACCATGTGCAGGCCCACCACGCGGTCGGTGGCCTTCTCGATCACCAGCTTCATGAAGGTGCGCTCGCTGCGGCCCGACAGCGTGTGGCGCAGCGACTTGAACTCGCTCGAGAACACCGTGACCTCGCCGAACTTCGCGCGCGCTTCGAGTTCGGTGTAGCCGCAGGTACCGATGTTCGGGTGCGTGAACACGGCTGTGGGAATGAACTCGTAGTCGAGCCGGCGCTTGCCCTTGCCGAAGAGTTCGTCGACCACCACCATCGCCTCGGCCAGCGCCACCGGCGTGAGCTGCACGCGCGTGGACACGTCGCCCACCGCATGGATCGACGGCACCGAGCTGCGGTAGTGCGCATCGACCGCGATGGCGCCGCGCTCGTCGAGCTTCACGCCCGCCGCCTCGAGGCCGAGCCCCTGTGTGTTGGGCACCCGGCCGGTGGCGAAGAGCACCGTGTCCGCCTCGATCTGCTGGCCGCGCGCCAGCGTGACGGCAAGCCCGTGCGGCCCGCGCGTGACCGAGGTGGCTTCGCAGTTCAGCCGCACGTCGACGCCGGCCTTGCCCATCTCGTTCGCAAGGAACTGCCGCACGTCGTCGTCGAAGCCGGTGAGCAGGTGTGCGCGGCGGTGCAGCTGCGTGACCTGGGCGCCGAGGCCGTTGAAGATGGATGCGAATTCGCAGGCGATGTAGCCGCCGCCCACCACCAGCAGGCGCTTGGGGAAGGGGTCGAGGTCGAACATCGCATCGGAGCTCACGATGTGTTCGCGGCCCGGAATGTCGGGCACGTAGGGCGTGCCGCCGGTGGCCACCAGCAGGTGACGCGCGGTGTGGCGCTTGCCGTCGACTTCCACCGTGTGGGCGTCGGCCAGCTGCGCCCAGCCGGTGACGAGCGTGACGCCCGCGTTCTTCAGCAGCGAGGCATAGATGCCGTTGAGCCGCGTGATCTCTTTTGCGCGCTGCGACTTCAGGTGCGCCCAGTCGAACTGCGGCGCCTGCGGCAGCTTCCAGCCGTAGCCGGCGGCTTCCTCGAACGATTCGGCATAGCCGGCGGCGTAGCTGTAGAGCTTCTTCGGTATGCAGCCCACGTTGACGCAGGTACCGCCGAGTTCGGCGGCCTCGGCGATGGCGACACGCGCGCCGGTTTGCGCGGCCATGCGCGCGGCGCGGACGCCGCCGCTGCCGCCGCCGATGACGAAGAGATCGAAGTCGAATGTGGGCATGAAAGGCTCCTTGGCCGCCGACTGTAGCGGCGGGCCGAAGGAAGCGCTTCCGGCGGGACTTGCGCGGCGGCTGGCGTTCAGCGCGAGTCGGGCGAGGTCCAGAGCCTGCGCGGATCGTCGCTGCGCTGGCCTTGCGGCTGCGGCTGCTGCGGCGCTGGCGCGATGCCGCGCTGCTGCTGGATCGCGCGCAACTGGGCCTCCTGCGCCTGCCGCATCGCGTTCTGCTGGGCCTGAAGCTGGGCTTGCGCCTGCTGCTGCGCCTGTGCGGCGCGCAATTGCATTTCCTGCTGCTGGCGAAGCTGCTGTTGCTGTTGCTGGGCCTGCTGCTGGGTCGCGCGTTGCTGCTGCTGCTGCATCTGTTGCTGTTGTTGAAGCATCTGCTGCTGCTGCTGCTGAGCTTGCGCCTGCGCCTGCGCCGCGCGCTGCTGCATTTCCTGTTGCTGGCGCGGCGCCTGCTGTTGTTGCTGTTGCTGTTGCTGCTGCCAGCGTTCCTGTTCGCCGCGCTGGCGCCCGTCATGTTGGGCTCGCCAATCCTGCTGCTGGCGCCATTCCTGTTGCGGACGCCCGTCCTGGTGGCGCTGCCATTCCATCTGCTGTCGTTGCTGCAACTGTTGCTGCTGCTGCGCCTGCTGGAGCTGGATCTGCTGCTGCCGCGCCATCAGCGCCGCAGCCGGCGGGACCGCTGCGGCGGGCCGGCCGAAGCCGCCGCCGAAGCCGTTGATCGCGACGCCCGGCGTGGGAGCCACCGGCACGCGCGCGAAGCGGTCGTCCGGCAGCCGCACGAGGTCACGACGGCCGAAGGGGCCGCGGCCGAAGCGGTCGGCGGGCAACACGGTCACGGCGCCCGGCATCTGCTGGTTGGCATAGAAGTCGTTGCGCGGCCCGGCCTGACGGTTGTAGATGGCCATGCGGTTCACCTGGTCCACATAGCGCTGGCTCGCGTGGTAGCCGGGGCGCCATTGCTCGCCCGGGGCCAGCGGGAACCAGCCCACGCCGCTGCGGCCGTTGCCGATCTGGACGCCCGCGTTCGCACCGCCGCCCACGAAGCCGACCAGCGCCGGCGAATACACCGGCCGGCCGCTCGTCCGCCCCGGCACCCAGCCCCAGCGCGAACCCACGCGCGCCCAACGGCCGTAATGGAAGGGTGCGAAACCCCAAGGCGCGGCATCGACCCAGGTCAGGCCCCACGGCGCGACGTTGACCCACTGGCCGTCGCGGTACGGCGCCCAGTCGGCATCGACGTTGCGCGGGAACCAGACGTCGCCGTACGTGGCGTCGTTCTGCCAGTCGCCGTAGTTGTCGAGCTGCAGGTAGCCGACCACTTCGCGCGACACGTAGCGCGCCGAGACCGACTGGTCCTCGATGCGGTTGCGCTCGGCCACCCAGGCGTCGAAGCCGCCAGCCTGCAGCGGCGCACCGCCCACGGCCGCGAGGTCGCGGCCCGACACGGTGAGCTGCTGGCGCGCGGCCAGCGACTGCGATTGGCCGTTCTCGCCATAGAGCGTGGCGCGGCCCGAGGCCACGGCCACCCAGGTGGTGCCGGCGGCCGGATCGGAGGCGATGCGGTATTCGCCCGGCGCGTCGATCACCACCGCGAGGTTGCCGGTGTCGACCTCGAAGCGCTGGCCTGCCAGCTCGTCGCGCACCCGCAGCTGCAGGTTGCCCTGGTTCGAGGTGATGCGCGCCGTGTCGTCGTCGAGCTCGGAGAACTCCACGTGCGTCTGCCCGTCGAGCCGCAGGGCTGCCGAGCCGATGTACACCTCGGCGCGGGCATTGCGGTCGGTCCAGAGGCGGTCGCCGGTGGTGATGGGGCGGTTGGGCTGCGCGTCGTACCAGCTGTCGTCGCCGGCCGGCGCGAAGCTGATGGTGCCCTGGTGGAAGTTGAGACGGGCCACGCGGCCCGGCGGGTCCTGCTGGGCACTGGCCGCGAGGCCGACGCACAGCATGGCCAGGCCGAGCAGCCAGCGGCGCAGCGTGGCGGAATGCATGGAAATGGCGGATGGGCTCATGGCGTTGTTCTCCCCGGTCGTTGGGACAATGCGAAAGCGCTGAATATGTAACGCGCGAGAATCCGCTGCCGCTGTCATCGCCAACCCGCTGCTTGGTGAAGCGCGCGTGCATTCGGCAACCGGCTGTAAGGAAGAAATCCCCCATGAAAAACCAGGATCGCGCACGCCCCACGGGCGCCATGCGCTCCGAAACCGATAGCTTGATCGCGCTTTGCGCAGCGCTCGCCATGGTTCTGGCGGCCATGCCCGCCGCGGCCCAGCTGGCGCGCAAGCCCTCGTATTACCAGCAGCAAAACCAGCCTCTGCCCGACGGCCCGGCCGCGCAGCTCGCGCCGCGCCCCGCGGTGCCGTCGTCATTGCCCGCGCTGCGCAGCCAGGGGGACTTCGACCAGCTGGCGCGCGTCTACGACGCCGGCACGCCGATGCAGCTCGCGCACGTGCTGTTCGCCGTCGACCGGCAGGCGAAGCCGGCGCGCATGTACTACATCGACACGCCGCGCTACCAGCTGCACGTACGCTTCCTGCGCGACACCCGGCTCACGCCGAACACGATCAAGCGCGAGATCGACCGCAACTACCTCGTGCCCGACCGCCGCTTCCTGTTCGGCACGCTGAGCTGGCAGCAGAACATCGGCACCTTCACCTACGAGTTCTGGGAGGGCGACCGGCTCACTGCGCCGCTGCTGCGGCAGGCCGACGCGCACGTCAAGGCCAGCTTCTTCGCGCCCGTGAAGTTCAAGACCAACTCCACGCTGCACGAACGCGTGGCGAAGGAAGCCGGCATCGACTTCGTGAGCCAGGAGGCGCTGATCCGCGAGCAGCCATTTCTGCCGATGAACCTCGGCACCGCCACCGGCCGCGTGCGCATCGTGGACGACGAATCGGGCATCAACGCCCAGCTCGCACTTTTGCCCGACGACATCGCCGTGCTGCGGCAGGTGCCGATCAGCCTGCCGCCGGTGGCGGGCGTGCTGACCGAGCGGCCGTCGACCGCGCTGTCGCACGTCAACCTGCTGGCCAAGGGATGGGGCATTCCGAACGCCTACGTGCGCGATGCCGCCACGGTGCTGAAGGCACACGCGGGCCAGTGGGTGGCATTGAAGGTCGCGGCCTCGGGCTACCAGGTGCGCCGCCTCGCGCCCGAAGAGATCGCCGCCCTGCCGCCGCGCGCCGTGCGCACCGCCGCCACCGGCGCGACGCCCGGCAGCGCGCGCGCCATCAGGCCCGACCTGCACGAAACCCGTCTCCTGCCGTTGGCCTCGCTGCGCGCGCGCAACAGCGCGCAGTGCGGCACCAAGGCCGCGAACCTCGGCGCCATGCTGGCCGCGCACATTCCGGGCACTTCGGTGCCCGACGGCTTCTGCATTCCGTTCGCGCACTACGACCGCTTCATGCGCGCCAACGGCCTGGCCGAACGCATCGCGCGCATGCAGCAGCAGCCGGGCTTCGCGAGCGATCCGAAGGCCCGGCAGAAGGCGCTGGCGCAACTGCGCGACGAGATCGTGCAATGGCCGGTTGACGCGGCCACCGCCGCCGCATGGCGCGCCGCGTGGCAGTCGCAACTGGGCGGCGGCGGCGTGTTCGTGCGCAGCTCGTCCAACTCCGAAGACCTGCCCGGCTTCAGCGGCGCGGGGCTCTACACCACGGTGCCCAACGTCAAGACCGGCGATGCGCTCGAGGTCGCAGTGAAGAAGGTCTGGGCCTCGGTCTTCAACCCCGAGGCCTGGGAGGCACGCAGCGCCGCGGGCTTCGGCGCCGAGTCGGTGCTGATGGGGGTGTTCGTGCAGACCGCCATCGACTCGACCAACGCTGGCGTCATGATCACCCGCGACCCGTTCGATGCGGGGCATCCGCACGTCACCTACATCTCGGCCAAGCGCGGCATCGGCATCCGCGTGGTCGAGGGGCAGCGGGTGGCGGAGCAGGTGATGTATTCGAGCTGGTCGAAGGCGATCCAGGTGCTGAGCCGTTCGGCCGAAGAAACGTCGCTGCAGCTCGACAAGGAAGGCGGCGTGAAGGAAGTGCCGGTGGAGGTGGGCCGCAATGTGCTGACCGACGAGCTGGTGGTGCGCCTCGCCAACGTGGGCGCGGCTGTGAAGCGCACCTTCAACGCGGTGGACCAGGACATCGAGTGGGCCACCGTGGGCGACCGCATCGTGCTGCTGCAGGCGCGGCCATACGTGGAGCGGCGGCGCTGAGCCATCACTGCGGGGCGGCCGCGCCTCGATGGACCGGAAGGGCATTCAGCGGAATGCGCAGGTAGGCCACCCCGTTGTCATCGGGCGGCGGAAATCGCCCGGCGCGCACGTTGACCTGCATCGACGGCAGGATCAGCGTCGGCACGTCGAGCGTGGCGTCGCGCGCGGTGCGCATGCGCACGAATTCTTCTTCGCCGATGCCGTCGCGCACATGGATGTTGTGGGCGCGCTGTTCCGCCACGCTGCTCTGCCAGCGGGGCTCGCGCGTGGCGGGCGGATAGTCGTGGCAGACATAGATGGTCGTCCCGGGCGGCAGGGCGAGCAGCCGGTGCATCGAGCGATAGAGCTGGCGTGCGTCGCCGCCGGGGAAGTCTGCGCGCGCGCTGCCCAGGTCGGGCATGAAGAGCGTGTCGCCGACGAAGACCGCGCCGTCCACGAGGTACGCCATGTCGGCCGGCGTATGGCCGGGCACCAGGAGCGCGACCGCCTCGGCGTCGCCGATGCGGAAGGATTCGCCGTCCTTGAAGAGATGGTCGAACTGGCTGCCGTCGGGCAGGAAGTCGCGCTCCAGGTTGTAGAGCGCGCGGAAGGTGGCCTGCACCGTGCGGATGTGCTCGCCGATGGCGATGCGCCCGCCGGCCTGCGACTGCACATGGCGCGCGCCCGAGAGGTGGTCGGCGTGTGCGTGGGTTTCCAGGATCCAGTCGACCTGCAGCGCCTGCTCACGCACATAGGCCAGCAGGCGGTCGGCGGAGGCGGTGCTGGTGTGGCCGGACCTGAAGTCGTACTCCAGCACCGGATCGATGATCGCGGCGTGCTTCGTGGCGTGGTCCCAGATCACGTAGGACACCGTACCCGTCACGGGATCGAAGAATGCCTGGGTGGTGGTGCGGCGGGGCGCTGCGGTCGTCGTCATGGGCACTCCTTCAGTCAAGTCGTTGATATTATATGAATAGATATAATATTGGCGAACTAACCGACATTGCCCTCCATGAAGGCTTCCACCCTCATCATCGATCCCGAAGTGCTGCGCGGCGGTGCCCGCCAGGCGGTCGCGGTGCTCAAGCTGCTGGCCAACGAAGACCGGCTGCTGCTGCTGTGCCAGCTCTCGCAGGGCGAGATGTGCGTGAGCGACCTCGAAAGCGCGCTGGGCATCCGCCAGCCCACCTTGTCGCAGCAACTCTCGGTGCTGCGCGCGGAAGGCGTGGTCAGCACCCGCCGCGAGGGAAAGAACATCTACTACAGCGTCGCCGATGCCGCGCTGCTCGACATCCTCGCGGTGCTCTACCGTCTCTACTGCCCGAAGGAGGACTGAAGATGGCCGCCATCGACTGGCCGCGTTTCACGCCATGGGCCGCGCTGGCCGGCGGCGTTCTCATCGGCATCGCCGCGGCGATGTTCGTGCTGCTCAACGGGCGCATCGCGGGCATCAGCGGCGTGCTGGGCGGTTTGCTGCGCCCCGTGAAGGGCGACGTGGCCTGGCGCGCGGCCTTCGTGCTCGGACTGATCGGTGCACCCGCCGCCTGCGGGCTGTTTGCCGTGCTGCCCGCGGCACGGATCGATGCCGGCTATGGCGCGCTCGCACTGGCCGGCCTGCTGGTGGGCGTGGGCACGCGTTACGGTGCGGGTTGCACCAGCGGCCACGGCGTGTGCGGCGTGGCGAGGCTGTCGCCGCGTTCGCTGGCCGCCACCGGGGCTTTCATGGCCACCGGATTCGCCACGGTGTTCGTGGCGCGTCATCTGTTGAACCTGTGATGAAGGAGCGATTCGCCCTCATGCCGACCGTCATCGCCTCCCTGCTCGCCGGCCTGGTCTTCGGGCTCGGCCTCATCGTCTCCGGCATGGCCAATCCGGCCAAGGTGCTCGGTTTTCTCGACCTTGCCGGCGCCTGGGACCCCTCGCTCGCATTCGTGATGGGCGGGGCGGTGATCGTGAGCGCCGCCGCCTTCCTGTTCGCGCGCCGGCGCAAGCTGTCGCTGCTGGGCGCGCCGATCATGCTGCCCACCGCGCGCCGGATCGACCGTCGCCTCGTCGGCGGCAGCCTGCTGTTCGGCGTTGGCTGGGGTGTAGCGGGCTTTTGTCCCGGCCCCGCGCTGGTCTCGCTCGGCACGGGCGAGTTCAAGGCCGTGGTCTTCGTGGGCGCCATGCTGCTGGGCATGGGCCTGTTCGAACTGATCGAACAGATGAAGAATTCCAGTGATTGAAAACCGCGTCGCAGAAAAGGAAGGAAGCAAGGAAATGACCGAATCCGTGGAGAACAAAGGCTACGCTGGCGACGTGACGCCCGAGCAGGCGGCGCAATGGATGGCCAGCGGCGAGGCCGTGATGATCGACGTGCGCACCGACGCCGAGCGCGAATGGGTCGGCTACGTACCCGGCGCCGTGCCGCTGGCCTGGAAACAGTGGCCGGGCATGGCGATGAACCCCGCGTTCGACGACGGCATCCGTGCCGCCGCCGAAGGCCGGAAGAAGCTGGTGCTGCTGTGCCGCAGCGGTGTGCGCTCCATCGCGGCCGCCAAGCGCGCGACCGAACTGGGCGCAGAGGCTTACAACATCCTCGAAGGCTTCGAGGGGAATCCGGACGACCAGGGGCATCGCGGACTCATCGGCGGCTGGCGCAAGCGTGGGTTGCCCTGGAAGCAGAACTGAGTCGTTCGGGGGTGTGCTCACGCCGACGGGGCTCCCCGCAGCGAAATAAAGGAGGAGCCGAAGGCGGGGGGCATTCGCGCAGGGGAGCACCCGGTGCCATTCGCACGCACCCCGAAAGAAGCAAAAAGGCCCACCGATTCCTCGGCAGGCCTCGAGACTGCCCTCTTCGAGCGCCAGTTCAGAGCGGCGGAATGCGCAGCTTCTGCCCCGGATAGATCTTGTCGGGGCTGCTCAGCATCGGCTTGTTCGCCTCGAAGATCGCGTTGTATTTGTTCGCATCGCCGTAGTACTTCTTCGAGATGGCCGAGAGCGTGTCGCCCTTCACCACGTCGTGGTACTGCGCGGGCGGCGCGGCCGGTGCGACGAGGTTGTTCTCGACGCTCGTCACGTTCGCCACGTTGCCTGCTGCCAGCGAGGCTTTCTCGCTGGCCTCCTGCGATGGCGCCTGGCCCGCGAGGGTGACCACGCCGCTGCTCGCCGCATAGGTCACCTGGAGCCCCGTGAGGCCGAGGTTCTGCGTTTCGATGTAGGTCTTGATGGCCGCGGCGGCGGCCTGGTTGGCGTCTGGCGTGGCGGCCTGCGCCGACGAGCCGCCGAACAGTTTTTCACCCGCCTCCTTGATGAAACTGAGCAAACCCATGGTGTTCTCCTTGTGCCGTAGTTGGTGGATGGACCTGCCAATTTACCGGCGCGACGGGGCAGCGCCGCGTAGGCCCACGCCGCGTGTCGACGAGGTGCCAGCAGGAATAACGACAAAGTCGCAATAATCCCGCGCATGCCATCCCCCTTCCTCGCCATCGACATCGGCAACACCCGCCTCAAATGGGCGCTCTACGACTCGGCCCGCCCCGGCGCCGAGTTGCAGGCGCACGGCGCCGAATTCCTCGACCACATCGAACGGCTGGCCGACGGCCCCTGGGCCGACCTGCCGGCGCCCGGTTCCATGCTGGGCTGCGTGGTGGCCGGGGACGCGGTGCGCCGGCGTGCCGAGGAACAGATCGTCGAGCGCTTCGACTGCGCGCCGCGCTGGGTGATGTCCAGCGCGGGCGAGGCCGGCATCGTGAACGGCTACGACCATCCCACCCGCCTGGGCGCCGACCGCTTCGTGGCGATGATCGGCGCGCGCCACCGCATGCTCGCCGCAAGGCCGGGACAGCCGCCGCGGCCGATGGTGGTGGTGATGATCGGCACCGCCGTGACCGTCGAGGCGATCGACGCGGACGGCAGGTTCCTCGGCGGGCTGATCCTGCCGGGCCACGGCATCATGCTGCGCGCGCTGGAGTCGGGCACGGCCGGGCTGCACGTGCCGACCGGCGAGGTGCGCGAATTCCCCACCAACACCAGCGATGCGCTGACCAGCGGCGGCACCTACGCCATCGCCGGCGCGGTCGAGCGCATGGTGCAGCACGTGCGCTCGCACTGCGGCGCCGATCCGGCCTGCTACATGACCGGCGGCGCGGGCTGGAAGATGGCGCCGGTCATGAACGGGCACTTCGAGCTGGTCGAGAGCCTGATCATGGACGGGCTGCTCGTGATTGCCCGCGAGCGGGCGGCCGCCTAGAAAGAGAAGCGGCTCAGGGGCGCATCAGCGCCTCGGCCACGGCATGGAACGCCGGCAGCGTCAGCGGGTCGTTGCCCGCATTGCCCGCCACCGGATGCGCGGCGTAGCGCACGATCACCACCTCGGCCTTCGGGTCCACGTAGATGCTCTGGCCGTGGATGCCGCGCGCCATGTAGGCACCGTGCGGGTTGTGCGACACCCACCACATGTCGCGGTACGACCAGCCCTTGAGCAGCGCATAGCCGGCCTTCACGAACTTCGCCGGGTCGCCGCCGCGCTGGATGTCTTCCACCACCGCCTTCGGAATGGCCTGCTGCCCGTTGGAGGCGCGACCGCCGTTGCGCATGGTCTCGCCGAAGCGCGCGAGGTCGCGCAGCACGGTGTTGAGGCCGCCGCCGCCCGACTCGGTGCCGATGCGGTCGACCATGAAGTAGGCGTCCTGCTCGGCGCCGATGCGGCGCCAGATCTTTTCGCTCAGCAGGTCGGCCAGCGACTGGTTGCTGGCGCGGCGCACGATCCAGGCCAGCACCTCGGCGTTGACCGTCTTGTAGGCGAAGGCGTCGCCGTGCTCGCCTTCCTTCTTCAGCGTGACGAGGAATTCGTAGAACGACTTGGGTCCGATGTAGTTCTGGCCCTGCGTGAGCATGCCGCCGGCACGGGCGTAGTCCCAGATCTCGGCCTTCGGGTCGGCGTAGTTCTCGGAGTAGTGCACGCCGACGGTCATGTCCATCACCTGGCGCACGGTGGCGTCGCCGTACGCCGTGCCCTTGAGCTCGGGGATGTACTTGGTGACCGGTGCGGCCGGATCGAGCTTGCCTTCGTCCGCGAGGATGGCGGCCAGCGTGCCCACGAAGGACTTGGTGACCGACATCGCGATGTGCGGGCGCTCGGGCGTGAGTGCGCCGAAGTACTTCTCGTAGACCACCTTGCCGCGGTGCATCACGAGGATGCCGTCGGTGTAGGTGCCGGAGATCATCTGGGCGAAGTTCAGCGTCTGGTCGCTGCCTGCACTTCCAAGAGGCTTGAACGTCACGGCTTCGATCTGGACGGGTGACGTGGCCGCCGGCAGCGGGCTGGCCGCGCCGCTGCCGCGCCACACGTTGGCGGTGGGCACGGTCTCGCGCACGTGCGAGAAGCTCCAGCGCGTGCGCGGAAACACGCCGCCGGCCGGGTTGTCGAAGGTGATGAGTTTGTCCGGTGCGGGCGGGAAGCCCTTCATCCAGCCCAGCGCGTCGACCGAGGTGGCCGCGGGGTCGGGCAGCGCGGGAGGCGTGGGCGTCTGTGCGGAAGTGGTGTTCACGGCGAGCAGGGTGAATGCGGCGGCGAGCGCCGTGCGAACGAAAAAGGGCATGTTGTTGTTCTCGGTGAAAGGATCAACGGCCGCTGAAGCGCGCCGGCCGGCGTTCGACGAAAGAGCGCACGCCCTCGGCGGCGTCCTCGCTGTTCGACAGGCGTTTCTGCGTCTCGATGAATTCCGACACCGCGGCCAGCGGTCCATGCTCGATGGCCTTCAGCACGTTGAGCCGCGTGGCCACCACCGCCAGCGGCGCCTGGGCGGCGATGCGCTGCGCAATGGCCAGCGCCGCGTCGAGCTCCTGGCCGGCCGGCACCACCTTCTGCACGAAGTTGAGGCGATAGGCTTCGGCGCTGTCGAACTCGTCGGCCGTGAGCAGGTGCAGCATCGCGTTGCCCAGGCCGGCACGCTCGGCCATGCGCAGCGTGGCGCCTCCCGTGGCCATGATGCCGCGCTGCACTTCCATCTGCGAGAAGCGGCAGTCGTCGGCTGCCACCACGATGTCGGCGCCCAGCATCAGCTCGATGCCGACCGTGAAGCAGATGCCCTTCACGGCAGCCACCATCGGCTTGGTGCGGCGGCGGTAGCCTTCGAGCCCGAAGTCGTGCGGCTCCACCAGGCCCTGCGGAACCGCCTTCTCGCCACGCTTCATGTACTCGGCCACCGCCGGCAGGTCGAGGCCTGCCGTGAAGTGGTCGCCGAAGGCGTGCAGCACGCCCACGCGCAGGTTCGGGTCGTCGTCGAGCCGGGTGTAGGCCTCGGCGAGCTGCCTGAACATCGGCGGCGTCCAGCCGTTGCGCTTGGCGGGGCGGTTGATGCCGATCAGCAGCACGTGGCCGAGCACCTCGGTGTCGATGCAGCCTTCGGCGGGCGGGGTGGTGGGCGTGGCGGTCATGTGAGCGGTCTCCTTTTCTTATCTTTTCAAGGAACACTGCGGAACCGGCTTTGCCGGGCCGCTGGTGTTGCCCCCGGTAGGGGGTTGGCGAAGCGACACGAAGTGCGCGAAGACTGGGGGCGAGCCAGTGTCAGTACGTGTAGACGCCACGGCCCGTCTTGCGGCCCAGCTGGCCCGCGGCGACCATTTCCTTCAGCAGCGGGCAGGGGCGGTACTTGGAGTCGCCGAACTGCTCCAGGTACACCTCCATCACCGCCAGGCACACGTCCAGCCCGATCATGTCGGCCAGTGCCAGCGGGCCGATGGGCTGGTTGCAGCCCAGCTTCATGCCGGCGTCGATGTCTTCCGCCGTGGCGATGCCCTCGGCCAGCACGAAGAAGGCCTCGTTGATCATCGGCACCAGGATGCGGTTGACCACGAAGCCCGGCGCGTTCTTCACGGTGATGGGCGACTTGCCCAGGCGCTCGGCCAGTTCCTTCACCGTGTCGTGCGTGGCGTCGCTCGTGAGGTAGCCGCGGATCAGCTCCACCAGCGCCATCATCGGCACCGGGTTGAAGAAGTGCATGCCGATGAAGCGGTCGGGGCGCGAGGTGGCGGCGGCCAGCTGCGTGATCGAGATCGACGAGGTGTTCGAGGCGATGATCACCTCGGGTGCCAGCATGTCGTCGACCTGCTTGAGGATCTTCAGCTTGAGTGCGTGGTTCTCGGTGGCCGCCTCGATGACCAGCTGTGCGCTCTTCAGGTCGTCGTAGTTGGTCGAGCCCTTGATGAGCGCCAGCGCGGCGGTCTTCTGCTCGGCGGTGAGCTTCTCTTTCTTGATCAGGCGGTCGAGGCTGCCCGACACCGTGGCCAGGCCCTTGTCGACCGCCGCCTGGGCGATGTCGACCATCACCACCTTCACGCCGGCCACCGCGCAGGCCTGCGCGATGCCGTTGCCCATCGTTCCGGCGCCGATGATGCCGACAGTCTGAATAGCCATGAGAAAACTCCTTGAGAGAAAACGAAAAGAAGGGTGCGCGAGGCTGGCGCCGCGGCGAAAACTTCGATTGTGAAGCAGCCCCCGGGCCGCGCCGTTGCCGCGTGCGACACCGTCGGCCCGCCGGTGGCTTACAGTGCGGCGGTTGCTTTTTCCCCCGCTTTCCACCGCTTTCTCCGACCTCCGACCATGACCACCCTCGGCACCCCCCTTTCCCCCTCGGCAACCCGCGTGATGCTTCTCGGCTCCGGCGAACTCGGCAAGGAGGTGCTGATCGCCCTGCAGCGCCTCGGCGTCGAGACCATCGCGGTCGACCGTTACGAGAACGCCCCCGGCCAGCAGGTGGCGCACCACGCGCGCACCATCACCATGAGCGACCCCGAGCAACTCAAGGCGCTGATCGAGGCCGAGAAGCCCGCGCTGGTGGTGCCCGAGATCGAGGCCATCGCCACGCCCATGCTCCAGCAGCTCGAAGACGCGGGTGTGGTGCGCGTGATTCCCACCGCCCGCGCCGCCCGCCTGACCATGGACCGCGAAGGCATCCGCCGCCTGGCCGCCGAGACGCTGGGCGTGCCCACCAGCCCCTACAAGTTCTGCGACTCGCTGGCCGAACTGCAGGCGGCCATCGACGCAGGCATCGGCTACCCCTGCATCGTCAAGCCCGTGATGAGCAGCTCCGGCAAGGGCCAGAGCAAGATCGACGGCCCGGCCGACGTGCAGAAGGCCTGGGACTACGCCATGGCCGGCGGCCGCGTGAGCCACGGCCGCGTGATCGTCGAGGGCTTCATCGACTTCGACTACGAGATCACGCTGCTGACCGTGCGCGCCAAGGATGCCGCAGGCGCCGTGGAAACCAGGTTCTGCGACCCCATCGGCCATGTGCAGGTGAGCGGCGACTACGTGGAAAGCTGGCAGCCGCACCCCATGGCGCCCGCCGCGCTGCAGAAGGCGCAGCAGATCGCGCAGGCCGTCACGGCCGACCTCGGCGGGCAGGGCCTGTTCGGCGTCGAGCTGTTCGTGAAGGGCGACGAAGTCTGGTTCAGCGAAGTCAGCCCCCGCCCGCACGACACCGGCATGGTCACCATGGCCACGCAGTGGCAGAACGAGTTCGAGCTGCATGCGCGCGCCATCCTCGGCCTGCCGGTCGATACCTCGCTCAAGAGCCCGGGCGCCAGCGCCGTGATCTACGGCGGCGTGGACGCCACCGGCATCGCCTTCGACGGCGTGGCCGAGGCCTTGCAGGTGCCCGGCAGCGACGTGCGCCTGTTCGGCAAGCCCGAGAGCTTCACCAAGCGCCGCATGGGCGTGGCGCTGGTGCATGCAGCCGACACCGGCACCGCCCGCAGGCTCGCCAAGGAAGCCGCCTCGCGCGTGAAGCCGCGCAAGGCATAGCCAGTTTCCGCAAGCCGCGCCGCAGCGGCGCGGGCATGGTGCGGGGAGATCGAGCGACGCCCGCTCGACCTCCCGGAGACACCATGCTGCATCCCCAGGCGCGCGCCTTGCTCGACTTCATCGAGGCGCGCGGCATTCCGCCGACTCACACCCTCTCGCCTGCCGACGCGCGGGCCTTCTATCGCGAGCGCCGCGCCGCCTTGCAGCCGCTGCCGGCCGAGGTGGCCGAGGTGCGCGACCTGGCCGCGCAAGGGCCGCACGGCCCCATCCCGGTGCGTCTGTACAGGCCCCTGGGTTCGGGCGCCGGTCCGCTGCCGGTGCTGGTGTACTACCACGGCGGCGGCTGGGTCATCGGCGACCTCGACACGCACGACGTGCTGTGCCGCGAACTGGCCAACGGCGCCGGCTGCGCCGTGGTCGCGGTCGACTACCGCATGGGCCCGGAGCACCGCTTTCCCGCAGCGGTGGACGACGTGCTCGCCGCCACCCGCTGGGTGCGCCGCGAGGCCGCCGCGCTGGGGCTCGATGCGAGCCGTCTCGCGGTGGGCGGCGACAGCGCTGGCGGAAACCTCGCGGCCGTGGTGTCGATCGCCGCACGCGATGCCGGCGACCTGCCCATCGCCTACCAGCTGCTGATCTACCCGGCCACCGACATGCGCCGCGGCCATCCATCGCACCATGCCAACGGGCAGGGCTACCTGCTGACCAGCGACACGATGACGTACTTCCACGACCACTACATCACCGACCCGGATCACGACCTCGACTGGCGTGCTTCGCCGCTGCTGCACACCGACCTCGCGGGCCTGCCGCCGGCGCTCGTCGTCACGGCCGGCTACGACCCGCTGCGCGACGAAGGCGCCGCGTATGCCGAGGCGCTCACGGCCGCCGGCAACAGCGCTGCGTACGTGTGCTTCGAGCGCCAGATCCATGGCTTCATCACCATGGGCAAGGTGCTCGACGAGGCCGGCACCGCGGTCGCGCTCTGTGCCGCCGAGCTGCGCCGCGCGTTCGCACGGGCCTAGGGAAAGTCCCCGCGCAAATGCACGCCGCGCCGCCGGCCTGCGCCGCTACGATCCAGCGAGCGCGACACCATCCACCGTTGGCAATCGACCCCGATGCAGGAGACAGGCACCATGCAGCGAACGAGGACTGCGCCGTCGGACAACGGCGGCGCACCACAGGGTGAACGCCTCATGTGGCTCACGCCGCAGCGCGTGTTCTACGCCGGGCTGCTCGGCGCGGCCGCCGAGCGCACGATGGGCGGGCACGGCGTGTACCTGTCGCCCGCGGGCGTGCCGCCGATCCGCATCCGCATCGGCGGCGGCGCCTGGCAGGCGGGCGAGCTGATCGTGGTGCCGCCGCAGGTGCCGCACCATGTCGAGAGCGAGCATCCGCTGATCTTCAACCTGTTGATCGAATCGGAATCGGTCGACCCCGCGCGCTTGCCGGCGTTCATGCGGCACTGCGGCCCGGTCGATGCGCCCGCCTTCGCGCGGCGTGTGCGCGAGGTCCATGCGCACCTGCTCGCGGCCTCGGGCCGCGGCTCGGAATTCGACGGCTTCGATTTCGATGCGCTGTTCTTCGGCGAGGTGCTTGCGCCGCGACCGATCGACGCGCGCATCCGCAAGGTCATCGACACCCTCGTCGCCGACCCCGCCGCGCCCGCCTCGGCCGAAGACTGCGCGGCCTCGGTGCACCTGTCGTTCTCGCGCTTCCTGCATCTGTTCAAGCAGGAGACCGGCATGGCGTTTCGCGCCTTCCGGGCCTGGAAGCGCGCGCGCAGCCTGCTGCGCTACGTGCGCCAGGCCGGCACGCTGACCGACATCGCGCTGGACACCGGCTACCCCGACTCGACGCACTTCAGCCATTCGATCCGCCAGGTCTACGGCCTCAAGCCCAGCGACATCGTGGCCGGATCGCGCCGGCTTGCGCTGCACGACGCGGCGGGCGGCTTCAGGCAGTAGGCGCGAAGAGGCCCCATGCAGATCCTCCAACTCCTGCTGTCGGGCATTGCGCAAGGTTGCATCTACGGCCTGATCGCGCTGGGCTTCGTGCTGATCTACAAGGCCACCGAAACCGTGAGCTTCGCGCAGGGCGACCTGATGATGCTCGGGGCCTTCGGTGCGTTCGCGGGCATGTCGCTGTTCGGCCTGCCGTTCTGGCTCGCGGCGATCCTTGCCGTGGTGGCGATGGCGGCTTTCGGCGTGCTGCTCGAACTGGTGGTGATCCGGCCGATCCTCGGGCAGCCGCAGTTCTCCATCGTGATGCTCACGATCGGCATCGCCTACGTGGCGCGCGGGCTCATCACCATGGTGCCGGGCATCGGCACCGACACCCACACGCTCCCCGTGCCCTACAAGGACCAGATCTGGAAACTGGGCGAGCTGGTGGTCAACCTCGAACAGCTCGCGATCATCATCGCCACCGCCATCCTCTGCGCCCTGCTGTTCGCGATGTTCCGCTACAGCAAGCTCGGCATCGCAATGCAGGCCTCGTCGCAGAACCAGCTGGCGGCCTACTACATGGGCATTCCGGTGAAGCGGCTCAACGGGCTGGTGTGGGGCCTGGCGGCGGCGGTCGCGGCCATCGCGGGCATGCTGCTCGCGCCCATCACCTTCGTGCACGCGAACATGGGCTTCATCGGGCTCAAGGCCTTTCCGGCGGCGGTGGTCGGCGGTTTCGGCAGCCTGCCGGGTGCCATCGTCGGTGGGCTGGTCATCGGCATCGTCGAGTCGTTCGCGGGCTTCTATCTGCCCGATGGCTTCAAGGACACGGCGCCGTACATCGTGGTGCTGTTGATGCTCATGATCAAGCCGAACGGTCTGTTCGGCGAGAAGCTGCGCAAGAAAGTTTGATCGTTCATGCGCTTCATCTTCAAGACCAGCTACGACCAGGACATCCGCCTTGCCCGGCACGGCGGGCATGTGTTCTGGTACAGCCTGCTGGTGGCGTTCCTGGTCGTCGCACCATGGGTGATCGACGAATACTGGCTCGCGCAGCTGACCTTCGTGCTGATCTACGGGATCGTCGGCCTGGGGCTCATGCTGCTGGCCGGGTTCACGGGGCAGTTCTCGATCGGGCATGCGGCGTTTCTTGGCGCGGGCGCTTATACGCAGGGCGTGCTGACGAACGCCGGTGTGCCGTTTCCGGTTGCGCTGATCGCGGCCGCGGCGCTGTCGGCGGCCGTGGGCGTGGTGGTCGCGCTGCCGGCCTTGCGCGTGAAGGGCATCTACCTGGGCATCGCAACGCTGTCGTTCGGCTTCATCGTCGAGGAAGTGTTCGCGCGGTGGGAGAGCGTGACGGGCGGCAATGCCGGCCTGCATGTGAAGGCGCCGGAGATATTCGGCTGGTCGCTGGGCTCGGGCGATGGCTTCTACTTCCTGTGCCTGGTGGTTGCGGTGATTTCCACCTTGGGCATCCTGAACCTGCTGCGCTCGCCGACGGGGCGCGCCTTTGTCGCGATCCGCGATTCGGAGATCTCGGCGCAGAGCATGGGCATTCACCTCGCACGCTACAAGACGATGTCGTTCGCGATCTCGGCGGCGCTCGCGGGCCTGGGCGGGGCCTTGTATGCGCACAAGCTCAGCTTCATCTCGCCGGACCAGTTCAGCATCCTGCAGTCGATCGACCTGCTGCTGATGGT
Organism: Variovorax sp. Varisp46; assembly: GCF_059491885.1. Taxonomy (NCBI): domain Bacteria; kingdom Pseudomonadati; phylum Pseudomonadota; class Betaproteobacteria; order Burkholderiales; family Comamonadaceae; genus Variovorax; species Variovorax sp. Varisp46. The sequence continues at coordinate 4,748,355 of NZ_CP168515.1, read as the reverse complement.
GGTGATCGGCGGTCTCGGCTCGGTGCACGGCGCGTTCCTTGGCGCGATCTTCCTGATCGCGATGCCGCAGCTGATTTCCATCGGCAAGGACTGGCTGCCCGCGGTCATCGGGCAGGCACCGGGGCTTCAGGGGCTGGTGTATGGCCTGGTGCTGATCGCCTTCGTGCTGTTCGAGCCGCTTGGGCTGTACGGCCGATGGCTCAAGGTGCGCACATGGCTGCAGCTCTTTCCGTTCTATCGCCGCGGATTGTTCAAGCGGCAGAAGTCGTTCACCAAGTCGGACCGGCTGAGATGACACTCCCCCAGGCTTCGCGCACTCCGTGTCGCTTCGCCAACCCCCTCGCCGGGGGCGACACCTGCTGCCCGGCAAAGCCGGTTCCGCGGTGTCCTGCGAACGGGGTGCGGCAGTCCTGCGCGCCGGCGAGTGACGGAGCCCAGAGATGAGCGGCGACATTCTTCTTTCGGCCAAGGAGCTGAGCGTGCGCTTCGGCGGGGTGCTGGCGGTCAACAAGGTGAGCTTCGATGTGCGGCGTGGCGAGGTGTTCACGCTGATCGGGCCGAACGGGGCGGGCAAGACGACGGTGTTCAACCTGATCAGCCGCATCTACACGCCGACCATGGGGGAGATCACGTGGCATGGCGAGGAGGGCGGCGCCATTGCGCTGACCCAGCAGGCCCCGCATGCGATTGCCGCGCTGGGCATTGCGCGCACCTTCCAGAACATCGAACTGTTCGAGCACGCGACGGTGCTGCACAACCTGCTGATCGGCCGTCATACGCACCGGAAGACGGGGTTCTGGAGCGAGGTGTTCTTCACGCCCGCCACGCGGCTCGCGGAGATCGAGGCGCGCGAGAAGGCGGAGCAGGTGATCGAGCTGCTGGACCTGCAGCACCATCGCGATTCGATGGTGGCGGGGTTGCCTTATGGCGTTCGCAAGGTCGTCGAGCTGGCACGTGCGTTGTGCGCGGAGCCGAAGCTGCTGCTGCTCGATGAGCCTTCTTCGGGGCTCAATGTGGAAGAGACGGCGGACATGGCGTTCTGGATCCAGGACATCCAGCATGAGCTGGGCGTGTCTGTGCTGATGGTCGAGCACGACATGTCGCTTGTTTCCAAGGTGTCCGACCGGGTGCTGGCGATGAACATGGGCGAGGTGCTGGCTACCGGCTCTCCTCGCGAGGTGCAAGCCGATGCGCGGGTTGTCGAGGCCTATCTCGGGACCGTGGACGACGTGAGCAGCTTGAGGAGGACGGCGGCATGAGCGACGCAGTCCTTCAGCTTCTCAATGTAGAGAGCGCCTACGGTCCGATCAAGGCGATCCGTGGCGTCAGCCTGAAAGTCAGGCAGGGCGAGATCGTGACCGTGCTCGGTTCGAACGGCGCAGGCAAGACGACCATCCTCAAGACCATCTCCGGAATCATCGACCCCCGCAAGGGCAGCATCGAATTCCAGGGCAGGAACATCACTGCCAAGGACCCGGCCCACATCGTCCAGCAGGGGCTGAGCCACGTGCCCGAAGGCCGCGAGGTGTTCCCGCTGCTGTCGGTGAAGGACAACCTGCTGATGGGCGCCTACACCCGCAAGGACCGCGACGGCGTGGCGCGGGACATGGAGACGGTCTACACCTACTTCCCGATCCTGCGCGAGCGGGCCACGCAGGACGCGGGGCTGCTGTCGGGCGGCCAGCAGCAGATGCTCGCCATCTCGCGCGCGATCATGGCCGCGCCGCATCTGATTCTTCTGGACGAACCGAGCCTCGGGCTGAGTCCGAAGCTGACGAAAGAGATCTTCGAGATCGTCGTGCGCATCAACCGCGAGCGCGGCACCACCATCCTGCTGGTCGAGCAGAACGCCAACATGGCGCTCAACGCCGCCGACCACGGCTACGTGCTGGAGAACGGCCGCATCGTGATGGAAGACACCTGTGAACGCCTGCGCGAGAAGGAAGACATCAAGGAGTTCTACCTCGGCGTGAAGGACGACGGCGTGCGCGGCGAGCGGCGCTGGAAAAAGAAGAAAACCTGGAGATAGCCGCCATGCAAGGACTCTGGGACCTCGACGCCTTCGCACCCCGGCTCGACGTCGTCGTGCCCGGCGACACCATTCCCGCGATGTTCTGGAACGCCGTGAAGCAGCGCGGCGACAACATCTGGATGCGGCAGAAGGAACTGGGCATCTGGCGCAGCTGGAGCTGGCACCAGACCGCCGACGCGGTGCGCGAGATCGCGGCCGGCCTCCAGTCCATCGGCTTTGCGCCGGGCGAGTGCGCGTCGATCCTGTCCAACACCGTCATCGAATGGGTGCTCGCCGATCTCGCGGTGCTGAGCTGCGGCGGTGTCTCCAATGGCATCTATCCGACCGACGCGGCCTCGCAGGTGCACTACCTTTGCGAAGACTCGGGCACCACCGTGCTCTTCGTGGAAGACGACGAGCAGCTCGACAAGGCGCTCGAGGTGCGCGCCGGCCTGCCGCGCCTGCGCTGCTTGGTCGTGTTCGACATGGAAGGCCTGCGCGACCTCGACGATGCGGCGGTGATGAGCCTCGACGCGCTGCGTGCGCTCGGGCGCCAGCACCTGGCCGCCGATCCGCAGGCGGTCGAACGTACGGTTGCCGCCTGCCGCCCTGAAGACCTCGCCATCCTCGTCTACACCTCGGGCACCACCGGCAAGCCCAAGGGCGCCATGCACAGCCATGGCGGGCTCGTGTACACCGCGCGCGGCTACAACACGCTCGTCGCGCAGGACCAGACCGACGAGCGCATGTGCTTCCTGCCGCTGTGCCACATCGCCGAGCGCATGGGCGGCGAGTACTTCGCGATGTACACCGGCGCTATCCTCAACTTCGTCGAGAACCCCGAGACCGTGCCGGAGAACGTGCGCGAGATCGCACCCACGGTGTTCACGGCCGTGCCGCGCGTGTGGGAGAAGTTCTATTCGGGCGTGATGATCGCCCTGAAGGAGGCGAGCCCGCTGCAGCAGGCGGCCTACAGGTGGAGCATCGGCGTGGGCGAGGAGATCGCCAACCGCGTGCTGGCGGGCGAGCCGGTGAGCTCGTCGCTGAAGTTCAGGTTCAGGCTCGCGCGCATGCTCGCGCTGGACAACGCGCGCAAGCTCATCGGCATCCACCGCGCGCGCTTCCTGGTGACGGGCGCGGCGCCCATCTCGCCCGAGCTGGTCAAGTGGTATCTCGCGCTGGGCGTGCCGATGCTGGAGGTGTGGGGCATGACGGAGTCGTGCGGCGCCTCGACCGCGGTGCCGGCCACGCGCATCAAGCCGGGCTCCATCGGCCCGGCCACCGGCTACAACGAGGTGCGCCTCGACCCCGCCACCGGCGAGATCCTGGTGCGCGGCCCCAATGTCTTCATGGGTTACCTCAACCTGCCCGAGAAGACGGCCGAGACCATCGACGCCGACGGCTGGCTGCACACCGGCGACGTGGGCACGATGGACGAGGACGGGTATTTCCGCATCACCGACCGGATGAAAGACATCATCATCACGGCGGGTGGGAAGAACGTGACGCCCAGCGAGCTGGAGAACGAGCTCAAGTTCAGCCCCTACATCACCGATGCCGTGGTCATCGGCGACAAGCGGCCGTACCTCACGGTGATCGTCATGATCGATCAGGAGAACGTCGAGAAGTTTGCGCAGGACCACGACGTGCCGTTCAGCAACTACGAGAGCCTGACGCGCACGAAGGAAGTGCAGGATTTGATCCAGGGCGAGATCGATCGCGTCAACGCCAGGTTCGCACGCGTCGAGCAGATCAAGAAGTTCTTTCTGCTCGAAACGCAGCTCAGCGCCGAGGACGAGGAGCTCACGCCCACGATGAAGCTCAAGCGCAAGCTGGTGCAGACCAAGTACGCCGGCCGCATCGACGCCATGTACCGCTGACCCTCTTTTTTGCCAACCCGAGGAGACACCGCTATGACGAAGCTCAAGACACTGACGACGCTGGCCGTGCTGGGCCTGATCGCGACGCTCGCATCCGCTCAGCAGCAGGGCGTGAGCAAGGACGAGATCCGCATCGGCACGATCCAGGACCTGTCGGGTCCGCTCGCGGGCTTCGGCAAGCAGGCGCGCAACGGCATGCAGCTGCGCGTGGACGAACTCAACGAGCAGGGCAGCCTCAATGGGCGCAAGCTCAAGCTCTTCGTCGAAGACTCGGGCTACGACCCGAAGAAGGCCGTGCTGGCGGCGCAGAAGCTGGTGAACCAGGAAAAGATATTCATCATGGCCGGCCATATCGGCACGGCGCAGAACATGGCGGCGATGCCGGTGCAGTTCGAGAAGAACATCGTCAACTTCATGCCGATCACCGCAGCGCGCGAAATGTACGAGCCGCTCAATCGGCTGAAGTATTCGTTCGCAGCCACCTACTACGACCAGATCCGCCTGGCCCTGCCCAAGATGATCAAGGAGAAGGGCGCCAAGAAGGTCTGCACCATCTACCAGGACGACGAGTTCGGCCTCGAGGTGCTGCGCGGCGCCGAGGCGGGCCTGAAGACCGCCGGCATGGAGCTGGCCGAGAAGACCTCGTTCAAGCGCGGCGCCACCGACTTCAGCTCGCAGGTCGCCAAGATGAAGGCCGCCAACTGCGACCTCGTGGTGCTCGGCACCATCATCCGCGAGACCATCGGCACCGTGGGCGAGTCGCGCAAGACGGGTTTCAACCCGACCTTCCTGGGCTCGAGCGCGGCCTACACCGACCTGATCCACAAGCTGGGCGGCAAGGCGATGGACGGCATCTACGCCACCATGACGGTGCAGAACCCGTACACCGACGAGCAGTCGCAGCCGCTGCGCTTCTGGGCCAACAAGTACAAGACCAAGTTCAACGAAGACCCGACCGTGTTCTCGGTGTATGGCTACGTGATCATCGACTCGTTCATCAAGGCGGCGACCAAGGCCGGGCCGAACCTCACGACCGACAGCTTCATCAAGGCGATGGACAGCATGACCTTCGAGCCCGACATGTTCGGCAGTCCGAAGAGCAGCTACACCGCCACCAAGCGCCTGGGCAACGACCTGTCGCGCCTGTCGCAGATCAAGGATGGCAAGTGGGTGGTCGTGTCCGACTATGTGACACCCTGACCCGGCGCTCCCCCATGCTTCGCGCACTTCGTGTCGCTACGCACACCCCCTCGCCGGGGGCAACACCTGCGGCCCGGCAGAGCCGGTTCCGCGGTGTTCCGCGATGAAGGCGCGCAGTCTGGTGCGGGTTTATATTTGCGGCGAATTCCTCCGGTGAAGAGACCGCAATGCCACAGTACTGGTTGATGAAATCCGAGCCCGACGAGGTCTCGATCGACGACGCGCTCGCCGCGCCCGATGCCACCGTAGCCTGGACCGGCGTGCGCAACTATCAGGCACGCAACTTCATGCGCGACGGCATGAAGGTCGGCGACGGCGTGCTGTTCTATCACTCGAGCTGCCCGGAGCCTGGCATCGCCGGCATCGCGCGGGTGGCCTCGGGCATCAAGCCCGATCCGACGCAGTTCGATGCGAAGTCGCCTTACTACGACGCGGCCTCGAAGAAGGACGATCCGCGCTGGCTGCTGGTGGATGTGCAGGCGCTGCGCAAGACGCGGCTGCTCTCGCTGCCCGAGCTGCGCGCCAGGCCCGAGCTGGCCGACCTGGTCGTGCTGCGCAAGGGCAACCGGCTGTCGATCACGCCGGTGGAGCCGGCGCACTGGAAGATCATCGAGAAGATGCTGGGCTGAATGAATCAGCCCACGCGCTGCAGGATCGGAAACAGCTTCCCCAGCCCATCGGCCATCACCTCTACCGCGAGCGCAGCGAGGATCAGCCCCATGAGCCGCGTCATGATGTTGATGCCCGTCTTGCCGAGCACGCGCGCAATGGGTTGCGCGAGCGAGAAGGCCACCGCGGTGGCCAGCGCGACCACCACGCCGTAGCCGACCAGCACCGCGAGTTCCCACAGGTGCTGCGTCTTGTCCGCGTAGATGACCACGGTGGAAATGGTGGCCGGCCCGGTGAGCAGCGGAATGGTGAGCGGCACCACCGCGATGGACGCGCCCATGGAGGCCTTCACTTCGGTGGCGCGCAGCTCCTCGACGTTGGTCTTGCTCTCGGCCGGCTTGGCATTCAGCATCGACAGCGAGCTCATGAGCAGCAGCAGGCCGCCGCCGACCTGGAAGCTCGCGATCGAGATGCCGAAGAAGGACAGCAGTTGCAGCCCGAGCAGCGCGCTCACCGCGATCACCACGAAAGCGCTGAAGGCCGACATGCGCACCGTGTGGCGGCGCTGCGCATCGCTGTAGCCCTGCGTGTAGTGGATGAAGAACGGCACGATGGCCAGCGGGTTGACGATGGCCACCAGCGTGACCAGCGGCTTGATCAGGTCCATCGAGGTGCTCATGGTCAGCGGCCTCCGGCGACGTCGAGCAGGGCCATGGTGGTGTAGCTGGCCTCGGCGGACAGCAGCCACAGGATGGCGCCCGCGATTTCCTCTGCGCTGCCGGTGCGCTGCATGGGCACGGTGGGCGCGAGATCGAAGGCGCGGTCCGGCATGCCGCCCGAGGCGTGGATCTCGGTATCGATCAGTCCGGGGCGCACTGCGTTCACGCGGATGCCTTCGGCCGCCACTTCCTTGGCCAGCCCGATGGTGAAGGTGTCGATGGCGCCCTTGCTCGCGGCGTAGTCGACGTACTGGTCGGGCGAGCCCAGCCGCGCGGCGGCGCTGGAGATGTTGACGATGGCGCCGCCCGCGCCGCCGTAGCGCGTGCTCATGCGCCGCACGGCCTCGCGCGCGCAGATGAAGCTGCCGATCACGTTGATGCGGAACATGCGCTCCAGCCGGGCCACGCTCATCTCGTCGACGCGTGCCTGCACGTCGACCACGCCGGCGTTGTTGACCAGCGCCGTCAGCCGGCCGAACCTCGCGTCGACCTTCTGGAACATGGCGAGCACCTGCGCCTCGTCGCCCACGTCGGCCTGCACGGCCATGGCGGTGCCGCCGCCCGCGCGGATGGTGCGCACCACCTCGTCGGCGGCCAGAGAGTTGCTGGCGTAGTTGACGGCCACCGCGTAGCCGCGCTGCGCGGCGAGCACGGCGGTGGCGGCGCCGATGCCGCGCCCGCCGCCCGTGATCAAGAGCACTTGGTCCAAAACCTACCTCCTGCAGAGAAACTGCGTGTCAGTTAAAACCGTTGGCTTGGATTACATCATCGGGGGCACGCGCATGAGCACCAACAGAACCATCGACTACTACTTTGCGCCACAGAGCCCATGGACTTATCTGGGGCATTCCCGCTTCGCGGCGATTGCCGCGGCCGCGGGTGCCGCGGTGCGCGTACGGCCCATCGACATGGGCAGCGTGTTCCCTGTGTCGGGCGGGTTGCCGCTGGGCAAACGCGCACCGCAGCGCCAGGCGTACCGGCTGGTCGACCTGGCGCGCTTCTCGCGCCACCTCGGCCTGCCGCTGAACACCCGGCCGAAGTTCTTTCCCGTGGCCAGCGACGATGCGGCCCGGCTCATCATCGCGGTCGACATGCACGACGGCACCGAGGCCGCCATGCGCATGTGCGCGGCGGTGTTCGCGGCCGTGTGGGTGCAGGAGCGCAACATCGGCGATCCGAAGGTGCTCGATTCGCTGGTCATCGAATGCGGGCTTTCGCCCAAGCGCGCCGAGCAGTCTCAGAGCCAGGCGGTGCAGGAGCGCTACGAGGCCTACACGCAGGAGGCCATCGACATCCAGGTGTTCGGCGCGCCGAGCTACGTGATCGACGGCGAGATCTTCTGGGGCCAGGACCGCCTCGACTTTGTCGAGCGGGCGCTGCGCCCTTGACCCCCGGGCATTCATTCATTCATCTATTTGCCATCAAGGAGCAAGACAACATGGGTCAATTCATCGATCTCAAGGCCAAGGACGGCTTCATCTTCCCCGCCTACGTGGCCGAGCCGGCGGGCAAGCCGCGCGGCGCGGTGGTCGTGGTGCAGGAAATCTTCGGCGTCAACTCGCACATCCGCGCGGTGGCTGACGGCTACGCGGCGGAGGGTTACCTCGCCGTGGCGCCGTCGACCTTCCACCGCGTCAAGCCCGGCGTCGAGCTGGGCTATTCGGACGACGACATGAAGAACGGCTTCGGCCTGAAAACGGCGGTCGAGGCGCTGCCGGCGCCGGGCGTGCTGCAGGACATCGAGGCGTCCATCGCCTACGCGTCGAAGGCCGGCAAGGTCGGCATCGTCGGCTACTGCTGGGGCGGCCTGCTGGTGTGGCGCGCAGCGGCGCTGCTGCCGGGCCTGGCAGCAGCGGCACCCTACTATGGCGGCGGCATGACCACGCCCGAGGAAACGGCACGCCAGCCCAAGGTGCCGGTGCTCGCGCATTTCGGCAACCAGGACCACTGGATTCCGCTGGACACCGTCGAGTCGTTCAAGAAGGCGCATCCGGAGGTGGAAGTGCACGTGTACCCGGTCGGCCACGGCTTCAACTGCGACCAGCGCGGCTCCTACGACGCCGACGCGGCAAAGCTCGCACGGGAACGCACGCTGGCGTTCTTTGCGAAGCACGTCGGCTGAGGCAGCGCCTCGGCGCCCTTACTTGCTTCTTCGCGCCGATTCCGGACCCACGCGCGTCTGCAGGAAGTCGAGCAGCGCGCGCAGCGCGGCGCTGTTGTGGCGCCGCTGCAGGTAGGCGGCCGACAGCCACATGTCCTTGCGCGCGTAGTCCTGCAGCACGGGCACGAGTTCGCCCTGGTCGAGGTGCGACTGCACGAGGATCGACGGCAGGTAGATCACGCCGAAGCCGTGCATCGCCACGCGGATCAGCGGCGCAGCCTCGGTGCAGTCCATGCGGCTCTTGACCTGCACGTCGAGCGGCGTGCCGTTCTCGTCGAAGCGCCACACCGGCTGCTGGCCCAGCAGCGAGAACGTCAGCGCGTCGTGGCCTGACAGGTCGCGCGGGTGCTCGGGCCTGCCGTGCTTCTTCCAGTAGATCGGCGAGGCGCAGACCACCATGTTCATCAGGCGCAGCTTGCGCACGATGAGGTTGGCGTCTTCCACCGGGCCGCTGCGCAGTTCGACGTCGATGCCTTCCTCGGCGAGGTCGACGGTGCGGTTGGTCAGCTGCAGGCTGATCGTCACGTCGGGGTAGTAGCGCATGAAGTCAGCCAGCAGGTTCGGAAACTCGCCGTTGCCCATGCCGTGCGGGGCCGAGATGCGCAGCCGGCCGCCGGGCTGGCTGGCGCGGTCCTGCAGTTCCGACTGGGTGAGCTCGACCATCTCGAGCACCGGCGTGCTGCGCTCCAGCAGCAGCTGGCCGGCGTCGGTGAGGCTCACGGAGCGCGTGGAGCGGTTGAGAAGACGCACGCCGAAGCGGGTTTCCAGCTCGGCCACGTACTTGCTGACGGTGGCCTTCGACATGTTGAGCCTCTTGGCCGCCTGGGAAAAACTGCCTTGCGAGGCGACTTCCCGAAAGGTTCTGATCAGGTCGAGACTGTCCATGTGAATGAGCCCATTGTTTCCGTTTTGGGAACGCGATGGTTCGATTCTCCGGGGTTTTTCTTAGTCGGCTCCCGCGACACTGTGGTTACGCCGACGTTGCCAGCCACGGCTGGGCCGTTCCGGAACCGGCCGCTTTCTTCTACTGGCGTGCCTTGATGCTCGCATTGTTTCAATAGAGGAAACACGGTGTCTCTGATCCGAGTGTTCTGGCAGTGCAGTTCGCCCGGAAACTCGCCGCACAGGCAAGCGAACCAGCAAGCCTGGTGGACGAACCATCCGACGAACACACTAGGAGAACTGAACATGAAGACCTCGCAAATCCTCGCCGCTGCCGCCCTGACCCTGCTTGCCGCCGTTGGCGCCCAAGCCGAAACCTACCAAGGCGTGAACACCTCCGTCTCGACCAAGAGCCGCGACGACGTCAACGCCGAAGCTGCACGCACCGCGTCGGCTCCGAACCAGAACGTCGTGCGCGGTTCGCGCGGTGCGGAAACCGTCGCCGTGTCGAAGGACCGTTCGATCGTCGAAGCCGAAGCCGTTCGCACCGCCTACGCTCCCGACCAGAACGTGAGTTCGGGTTCGCGCGTCAACAGCAAGGTCATCTCGACGATGGCCAACCCGGCTGACGCACTCCAGGCGCAGCAAGGTTCGGGCGCTATCGCCAAGTAATCGAAGCGGCCCCTCGGGGTTGCCCAAATGCAAAAAGGGCCACGCGAAAGCGTGGCCCTTTTTGCATTTTTGCCGCTGATATATAGGGGAGTCAGCGCGTGCGGGCGAGGTAGCGCTTGCGCCAGAAGATCAGCACCAGCAGCACGGCGATGACCAGCATCGACGTCATCGCGATCCAGAAACCGTCGGCCTTGTGCACCAGCGGGATGAACTCGAAGTTCATGCCGAAGATGCCCGCGATGAGGTTGAGCGGCAGGAACACGGCAGTGAGCACCGTCAGCACCCGCATGATGTCGTTGGCACGGTGGCCCTGCACGCTGAAGTGCATCTGCACCGCGGTTTCGGCGTTCTGCTCCAGCCGGTGCACGTGGTGCACCACGCGCTCGATGTGCTCGAGCACGTCGCGGCTGCGGATCATGATGAGTTCGCGCTCGCGCCGCTCGGTCTCGCCCTTGGGCACGGGCAGGGTCTCGAGCGAGTCGATCCAGTCCTGCATGGCGGCGCGTTGGTCCTCGCAGATCTCGTCCAGGTGGTGCAGCGACTGGCGCGCTTCCATCAGCGCCCCCCAATTGGTGAAGCGGCTGCGCGGGTCGATCAGCTCGGTCTGCCAGTGGTCGAGCTGCTTGGTGAGTTCGCGCCGCAGGTCGAGGTAGCCGTCGACGATCTGGTTGATCACGCGCAGCATCAGGTCGGAAGGGCTGGCCGGCACGCGGGCCGAGGTGGCGCGCACGTCGAGTGCTGGCGCGCCGCGGTCGTCGGGCGAGCCGGCCGCCAGCAGCCGCGCGGCGAAGGCGTCGCGCACCGCGCCGTCTTCCGGGTGCACCGACAGCAGCACGCGGTCGAACGCCGCGAAGCCGACCGGACGGGTGTCGACGCGGCGCAGCACGGGCGGGCCGCTGCGGGGCAGGCGCGGCGCCGCGCCACCCGCCGGGGCCTCCTGGCCCTGCCCGTTCCCGTTGGCAAGGCGCCGGAACACCAGCACGTCGTATTGGGACGTGTAGTCGTAGTGTGAAGGCAGCTGATCGTTGAGCAGGTCGGCCACGTGCAGGTCGACCAGCTGCGTGAGACACAAGGTCTGCAGGATCTGCTGCACCTCGGCCAGCGAAGTCCGAAATTCCTCGCGCGTGAGCGAGATCCACAGGTAGCCGCCTGCGCCACACGCGCCCGGCACAGTCAACGGCGTTAGTGCGGAGTGCTCGCTGACCTGCGAGCGATTGATTTCGAAGATGCGCATGCCGGTGCGCGCTACTTCTGGAGCAGGCGCGCGGCGTCGAGCGCGAAGTACGTCAGCACGCCGTCGGCGCCGGCACGCTTGAAGGCCAGCAGGCTTTCGAGCACCACGGCGTCGTGGTCGAGCCAGCCGTTCTGGGCGGCCGCCTTGAGCATCGCGTATTCGCCGCTCACCTGGTAGGCGAAGGTCGGCACGTGGAACTGGTCCTTCACGCGGCGCACGATGTCGAGGTAGGGCATGCCGGGCTTCACCATCACCATGTCGGCGCCCTCGGCGATGTCGATGGCCACTTCGCGCAGGGCCTCGTCGCTGTTGCCGGGGTCCATCTGGTAGACCTTCTTGTTGCTCTTGCCGAGCGTGGCGGCCGAGCCCACGGCGTCGCGGAAGGGGCCGTAGAAGGCGCTGGCGTACTTGGCGCTGTAGGCCATGATGCGCGTGTGCACGTCGCCGCGGGCCTCGAGCGCGGTGCGGATGGCGCCGATTCGGCCGTCCATCATGTCGCTGGGCGCCACAATGTCGACGCCGGCTTGCGATTGTGTGAGCGCCTGCTTCACCAGCACTTCAACGGTCGCATCGTTGAGGATGTAGCCGGTGTCGTCGAGCAGGCCGTCCTGGCCGTGGCTGGTGTAGGGGTCGAGCGCGACATCGGTCATCACGCCCAGTTCGGGGAAGCGCGCCTTGAGGGTGGCCACCACGCGGGGAATCAGCCCGTCGGGATTGAAGGCCTCGTCGCCGTTGGGTGTCTTGAGGCTGGCGTCGATCACCGGGAACAGCGCCATCACCGGGATGCCGGCGGCGACGCACTGCTCGGCCACGGGCAAGAGCAGGTCGAGGCTCAGGCGGTCCACGCCGGGCATCGAAGGCACGGCATCGCGGCGTTTTTCGCCTTCCTGCACGAACACCGGGTAGATCAGGTCGTTGGCCGTCAGCGCGTGCTCCCGCACGAGGTTGCGGGTGAAGGCATCGCGGCGCAGGCGCCGCGGCCGCCCGGCGGGGAACATGGCCAAGGGGGAAGATGATGACGTCATATATCCAAAATTGTGCCTGAAGCGACATTTCGCCGCGTCCGTTCGAAGGAGGCGGTTGTCTGACAACTACGGAAAATCGTAGAACCAAGGTTCTAAATTTTTGCCATAAATGTCAAAGAAAGTGCCTCAGTCGCTTGAAACCTTGTTTCGTCTTTGTTAAATTCTGAAGCGGGCGGCTTGCCGCTCCCCGCTTTTCCTCCCTGAGCGGGTGCCTTGATGTGTGACAGCAAAAGGGCTTCCCAGCCCGGCGTGAAGACGTCGGGCTTTTTTTTGCCCGCCGTGCGGAGGCACTGCCGCAAAAACCCGGGCCGGCGAGAGGGCGCCACTAAACTGCCGCCATGCTCTGGGTCAAATCTCTTCACATCGTCTTCATTGCAAGCTGGTTCGCGGGGTTGTTCTACCTGCCCCGGATCTTCGTCAATCTGGCGATGGTGCCGCCCGAGTCGGTGGCCGAGCGTGAACGGCTGCTGCTGATGGCGCGCAAGCTGATGCGGTTCACGACTTTCCTGGCAGTTCCGGCGCTCGGCTTCGGCCTGTGGCTCTGGCTGGGCTACGGCATCGGGCGCGGCCCGGGCAACGGGTGGATGCATGCCAAGCTGGCGCTGGTGCTGGTGGCCATCGGCTACCACCATGGCTGCGGCGTGCTGCTGCGCCGCTTCGTGGCGGGCGAGAACCGGCGTAACGACCGCTGGTTCCGCTGGTTCAACGAACTGCCGGTGCTGCTGCTGCTGGGTATCGTGATCCTGGTGGTCGTCAAGCCGTTCTGAAGCCCGGTGCACATGGTGGAGAGGCCGCACAAGTCAACCGCGCTCCCCCTGGCGCTCGCCTATGCGGCGCTGATCGTCTACGCCAGCCTTTATCCGTTCGCCGACTGGCGCGACCAGGGGATCGCGCCCTGGGCCTACCTGTCGGCGCCCTGGCCCAAGTACTGGACGGGTTTCGACTTCGCCGTCAACGTGGTGGGCTACATGCCCTTCGGATTCCTATGCGCCCTGGCGGCACTGCGCACGGGCCGGACCGCTGCCGTCTGGCATGCCGTGCTGCGAGCCGTCATAGCGGGTGCGGCGATCGCCTTCGCCATGGAGACGCTGCAGAGCTATCTGCCTGCGCGCATCCCTTCCAATGTGGACCTGGGGCTCAACACGACCGGCACCGTTCTCGGCGCGGTGCTGGCGGCGGGGCTGGAGCGGCTGGGCGCGGTTGCGCACTGGAGCCGCGCGCGTTCGCAGTGGTTCGTCGAGGAGTCGCGCGGCGCGCTGGTGCTGCTCGCGCTGTGGCCTTTCGCGCTGCTGTTTCCGGCCGCCGTCACCTTCGGGCTCGGGCAGGTGTTCGAGCGGCTCGAAGTGGCGATCTCCGAATGGCTGCTCGACACGCCCTTCATCGACTGGCTTCCGCTGCGGCAGTTCGAGCTCGAACCGCTGGTGCCCGCGGTGGAACTGCTGTGCGTGATGCTCGGCGCGCTGGTGCCGTGCCTGCTGGGCTACCTGGTGGCGCGCTCCATGGCCCAGCGCGCGGTCCTGCTGCCGCTGACGCTGCTGACCGGCGTCGCGGCCTCGGCGCTGTCGGCTGCATTGAGCTACGGGCCCGAGCACGCATGGGCATGGCTGGACCTGCCGGTGCAGGTCGGCATGGCCGCGGCCTTGTTCGCCGGCGTGTTGCTGCTTTTCGCACCGCGCCGCCTCTGCGCGGCACTGCTGCTGGTGGGGCTCGTGCTGCAGCTGAGCCTGCTGAACCAGGCGCCCGAGAGCGCGTACTTCGCCCAGACCTTGGCCACCTGGGAGCAGGGGCGCTTCATCCGCTTCCACGGACTGGCGCAGTGGCTCGGCTGGACTTGGCCATTTGCCGTGCTGGCGTATGTGGTGGCCGCCTTGTCGCGGCGGAGCCGGCCCGCCGCCGTCGCGACGGTCTGAGCGTCCGGGCCACGGCGCCGGGAGGCGGTCACTAAAATCTGCCGATGCCCAGTTCCTCTCCCGCCAAGCCGTCCGGCTATTACGGTCGCCACATCTTCTTCTGCCTCAACGAGCGCAAGAACGGCGAAGACTCCTGCGCCATGCACAACGCGCAGGAGGGCTTCGATCGCTGCAAGGCGAAGGTCAAGGAGCAGGGGCTCGCAGGGCCTGGCAAGGTGCGCGTCAACAAGGCCGGCTGCCTCGACCGCTGCGCGGGCGGGCCGGTGGCCGTGGTGTACCCCGAAGCCGTCTGGTACACCTTCGTCGACAGCGAGGACATCGACGAAATCATCGAGTCGCACCTGAAGAACGGCCAGGTCGTCGAGCGGCTGGTGCTGCCTCCCGATGTCGGACGCTGAACTTTTCCACCGGCTCTCCGCTCGTACCCTGCGCCAATGAACTCCCAGACCGAAAAGATCAGCCTCCAGGGCGCCGCCGGCGCGATCGAGGTTCAACGCGACCAGCCTGCCGGTGTTGCGCGCGGCATTGCCGTGATTGCCCATCCGCACCCGCTGTTCGGCGGCACGATGGACAACAAGGTGGTGCAGACGCTGGCGCGCGCTTTCGTCGCCTGCGGCTGGACCACTGTGCGCTTCAACTTCCGCGGAGTGGGTGCCAGCGAAGGCGTGCACGACGAGGGGCGCGGTGAGCTGGAAGACATGCTGAATGTCGTGGGCCAGCTGGCGTCCGAAGGTCCGTTGGCGATCGCCGGCTTTTCCTTCGGTGCCTTCGTCGCGAGCGGCGCCGCCGCAAGACTCTGGGCCGAACGCGACATCCGGCAGATCGTGCTGGTGGGCACGGCCGCCGCGCGCAACACCGTGGCCACGCTGCCGGCCGAGGCGCACGAGCGCATGCTGGTGGTTCATGGCGAAGCCGACGACACCGTGGCGCTCTCCGCCGTGATGGACTGGGCGCGGCCCCAGTCACTTCCTGTCACAGTCGTTCCCGGGGGCGGCCATTTCTTTCACGGACAATTGCCGCTGCTCAAAAGTCTCGTGGTCCGCCATCTGCGCGCGGACATCGCGTGAAAGCCTCGCAGGCTTGTTTTCGTCTCTTTCCGAACTCCCCATGAATCGTTTTCTTGGCGCGCTCCGCGCGCTGGTCCTTACCGCCGCTGCATCCGTCAGCCTGATCGCCGTCGCCCAGGTGCCGACGCCGCCCGAAATCGCCGCGCGCAGCTACCTGCTGCTCGACGTGACCGCGAACCAGATCCTGGCGCAGAAGGACATCGACAGCCCAGTCGAGCCGGCTTCGCTCACCAAGCTGATGTCGGCCTACGTGGTGTTCGACGCGCTGCGCGCCAAGAAGATCACGCTGACCCAGACGATGCCGGTCAGCCCGCGCGCATGGAAGATGCCCGGCTCGCGCATGTTCATCGACCCCAAGATGCAGGTGCCGGTGGAAGACCTGATCAAGGGCCTGATCGTGCAGTCCGGCAACGACGCCACGGTGGCGCTGGCCGAGGGCGTCGGCGGCACGGTGGAGCACTTCGTCGAAATGATGAACGCCCAGGCCAAGGCCCTGGGCATGAAGAACACCAGCTACAGGAACCCCGAAGGCCTGACGGCCCCCGGTCACACCACGACGGCCCGCGACCTGAGCATCCTGGCGACCCGCCTGGTGCGCGACTTCCCCGAGGAAGCCAAGTACTACGCCATCAAGAAGTACCGCTATCCGGGCACCCCGTCGACCAACGACACCAACCGAAACCTGCTGCTGTTCCGCGACCCGACCGTCGACGGCCTGAAGACCGGCCACACCGAAGCGGCTGGCTACTGCATGATCGCCACCGCCAAGCGCGACTTCCCGAACCTGACCGGTGGGCGCCGCCTGCTGTCGATCGTGCTGGGCACCACCGGCGAGACCGTGCGCGCCAACGAGTCGCAGAAGCTGCTGAACTGGGGTTACACGGCCTACGACGCGGTCCGCCTGTTCGACGCAAGCCAGCCGGCTGCCACTCCGGCCGTCTGGAAGGGCAAGGCCAACATCCTGAAGCTGGGCCGTCCGGAGGCCATCGTGGTCGCGGTGCCGGCCGGCACCGCCGCCAAGATCAAGACCCAGGTGTCGCGCCCCGATCCGCTGGTGGCTCCGTTCGCCAAGTACCAGCCCGTCGGTTCGCTCAAGGTCACCCTGGACGACCAGCCGGTCGCGGATGTGCCGCTGGTCGCCCTGGAGCCCGTCGAGCAGGCAGGGATATTCGGCCGAGCCTGGGATGCCGTGCGGCTCTGGATCAAGTAAATCAGTGGGATTGCAAGGCCGTCGGCGGCCAGCCGCCACGGCTGACCTTGCTGTTTCATGCTCGTTTGCTATACTCGTGGGCTTTTCGGAAATTTCCGAAGGGTTTCACGTTTTCGTTATTCCCGGCTTCCCTGCCTTGCGTCACGACAAGGACAAGGACGGTTTCACAGCCAAGGCCGGGGCGTTTTGGGACTAATTCATTCATGCCAACCATCAATCAACTGGTGCGTCAGGGTCGAACGGTCGAAAAGATCAATTCGAAGAGCCCTGCCATGCAGAACTCGCCGCAACGTCGCGGTGTCTGCACCCGCGTCTACACCACGACGCCAAAGAAGCCCAACTCGGCGCTTCGTAAAGTTGCCAAGGTCCGTCTGACCAATGGCTTCGAAGTCATCTCCTACATCGGCGGCGAAGGCCACAACCTGCAGGAACACAGCGTCGTGCTGGTTCGCGGCGGCCGTGTCAAGGACTTGCCCGGTGTGCGTTACCACATCGTGCGCGGTTCGCTCGACCTGCAAGGCGTGAAAGACCGCAAGCAGTCGCGTTCCAAGTACGGCGCGAAGCGTCCCAAGAAGGCTTAAGCCTTCCTGTTGTAAAAAAACAAGCGGTGTTCGATGGCCTTGGCGGGCTTGTCGAACGAAGTGACCCAATCCCGGGTCGAGTAAGTGAGAGTCCTGACTGGCTCTCGCGGTATCGGAAACGATGCCAACTGAAGCAAAGAGGTTAGAAAAATGCCACGTCGTCGCGAAGTCCCCAAACGTGAAATCCTGCCGGATCCCAAGTACGGCAATGTCGAGCTGTCCAAATTCATGAACGTGATCATGGAAGGCGGCAAGAAGGCTGTTGCCGAGCGCATCATCTACGGTGCCCTCGACTTCATCGAAAAGAAGAACCCGGACAAGGACCCTCTCGAGGCTTTCACCGTTGCCATCAACAACGTGAAGCCGATGGTCGAAGTGAAGTCGCGCCGCGTTGGCGGTGCGAACTACCAGGTACCGGTCGAAGTCCGTCCCGTCCGTCGCCTCGCCCTGTCGATGCGCTGGATCAAGGAAGCTGCCCGCAAGCGCGGTGAGAAGTCGATGGCCCTGCGTCTGGCCAACGAACTGATGGAAGCCACGGAAGGCCGTGGCGGCGCCATGAAGAAGCGCGACGAAGTGCACCGCATGGCAGAAGCCAACCGCGCATTCAGCCACTTCCGCTTCTAAAAATCAGACACAGCTTGGGCGTTGGATCTTGAGTGTCGGGCGATGTCGTCCGTACTCGAGAACCAGCGCTCAACGCATTTAACCCGAAAGTAAATCATGTCCCGCAAGACCCCCATCGAGCGCTACCGCAACATCGGTATCTCCGCGCACATTGACGCTGGCAAGACCACGACGACCGAACGTATCCTGTTCTACACCGGTGTGAACCACAAGATCGGTGAAGTGCACGACGGTGCCGCCACGATGGACTGGATGGAGCAAGAGCAAGAGCGTGGCATCACGATCACGTCGGCTGCCACCACCTGCTTCTGGAAGGGCATGGCTGGCAAGTTCGAAGAACACCGCATCAACATCATCGACACCCCCGGCCACGTGGACTTCACCATTGAAGTCGAGCGCTCGATGCGCGTGCTGGACGGCGCCGTCATGGTGTACGACGCCGTCGGCGGCGTGCAGCCCCAGTCGGAAACCGTCTGGCGCCAGGCCAACAAGTACAAGGTGCCCCGCCTCGCGTTCGTCAACAAGATGGACCGCACCGGCGCCGACTTCCTGCGCGTGCGCCAGATGATGGTCGATCGCCTGAAGGCCAACCCCGTCGTGATCCAGATCCCGATCGGTGCCGAAGAGCACTTCCAGGGCATCGTCGACCTCGTGAAGATGAAGGCCATCATCTGGGACGAAGACAAGGGCGTGACCTTCACCTACGGTGACATCCCCGCGAACCTGACCGATGTCTGCAACGAATACCGCGAAAAGCTCGTCGAAGCGGCTGCCGAAGCCAGCGAAGAGCTGATGAACAAGTACCTCGAAGGTAACGAGCTGACCGAGGAAGAAATCAAGAAGGCCATCCGCCAGCGCACCATCGCCGGCGAAATCCAGCCGATGCTTTGCGGCTCGGCCTTCAAGAACAAGGGCGTGCAGGCGATGCTCGACGCCGTCGTCGAATACATGCCGGCACCGACCGACATTCCGCCCGTCAACGGCACCGACGAAGACGAAGCGCCCGTCACCCGCAAGGCCGACGACAACGAGAAGTTCTCGGCCCTGGCATTCAAGCTGATGACCGACCCGTTCGTGGGCCAGCTGACCTTCGTGCGCGTCTACTCCGGCGTGCTGACCAAGGGCGACAGCGTCTACAACCCGGTGCGCGGCAAGAAGGAACGTATCGGCCGTATCGTGCAGATGCACGCGAACAACCGCGAAGAAGTCAATGAAATCCGCGCCGGCGACATCGCCGCCTGCGTGGGCCTGAAGGAAGTGACCACGGGCGAAACCCTGTGCGATCCCGCAGCCGTCGTGACGCTCGAGCGCATGGTGTTCCCGGAATCGGTGATCTCGCAGGCCGTCGAACCCAAGACCAAGGCCGACCAGGAAAAGATGGGCATCGCCCTGCAGCGCCTGGCTCAGGAAGACCCGTCGTTCCGCGTCAAGACCGACGAAGAATCGGGCCAGACCATCATCGCCGGCATGGGCGAGCTCCACCTCGAAATCATCGTGGACCGCATGAAGCGCGAATTCGGCGTGGAAGCGAACGTCGGCAAGCCGCAAGTGGCCTACCGCGAAACGATCCGCAAGACCGTCGAAGAAGCCGAAGGCAAGTTCGTTCGCCAGTCGGGCGGCAAGGGCCAGTACGGTCACGTGATCCTGAAGCTCGAGCCGCAGGAAGCGGGCAAGGGTTTCGAGTTCGTCGACGCCATCAAGGGCGGTGTGGTTCCTCGCGAATACATCCCCGCAGTGGAAAAGGGCGTTGTCGAAGCGCTGACGCAAGGCGTGCTGGCGGGCTACCCCGTCGTCGACGTCAAGGTCACGCTGCACTTCGGTTCGTACCACGACGTGGACTCGAACGAAATGGCGTTCAAGATGGCCGCGATCTTCGGTTTCAAGGAAGGCGCCCGCAAGGCCAGCCCCGTGATCCTGGAGCCGATGATGGCCGTGGAAGTCGAAACGCCCGAAGACTACGCCGGCAACGTGATGGGCGACCTGTCCTCACGCCGCGGCATGGTGCAGGGCATGGACGACATGATCGGTGGCGGCAAGTCCATCAAGGCCGAAGTGCCGCTGTCGGAAATGTTCGGCTACTCGACCACGCTGCGCTCGATGTCGCAAGGCCGTGCCACGTACACGATGGAGTTCAAGCACTACGCTGAAGCTCCGCGCAACGTTGCCGAAGCCATCGTGGCTGCTCGCGCAAAGTAAGTTTTCAAGAATGCAGGGCCGCGCAGTGCGTGGCCCTCGTTGTCTGCGATCCGGTGCCGCCACGTTCCCGTGCGAGGCGAACCAGCAATCGGATGCAGACATAAAACCAACACACGGGACATGCTCTTTCAAGGATTGAAAAATGGCAAAAGGTAAATTCACCCGCACCAAGCCGCACGTGAACGTGGGCACGATCGGTCACGTCGACCACGGCAAGACCACGCTGACGGCGGCGATCGCCACGGTGCTGTCGGCCAAGTTCGGCGGCGAAGCCAAGGCCTACGACCAGATCGATGCTGCGCCCGAAGAAAAGGCGCGCGGCATCACGATCAACACCGCGCACGTCGAGTACGAAACGGCCAACCGCCACTACGCACACGTCGACTGCCCCGGCCACGCCGACTACGTGAAGAACATGATCACCGGCGCCGCCCAGATGGACGGCGCCATCCTGGTGTGCTCGGCCGCTGACGGCCCGATGCCCCAGACCCGTGAGCACATCCTGCTGGCTCGCCAGGTGGGCGTGGGCTACATCATCGTGTTCCTGAACAAGTGCGACATGGTCGACGACAAGGAACTGCTCGAGCTGGTCGAAATGGAAGTCCGCGAACTCCTCGACAAGTACGAATTCCCCGGCGATGACACCCCCATCATCCACGGCTCGGCCAAGCTCGCCCTCGAAGGCGACAAGGGCGAGCTGGGCGAAGGCGCCATCATGAAGCTGGCCGAAGCCCTTGACACCTACATCCCGACGCCCGAGCGCGCCGTGGACGGCACCTTCCTGATGCCCGTGGAAGACGTGTTCTCGATCTCGGGTCGCGGCACCGTCGTGACCGGCGCTGTCGAGCGCGGCGTGATCAAGGTCGGCGAAGAAATCGAAATCGTCGGTATCCGCCCGACCGTCAAGACCACCTGCACCGGCGTGGAAATGTTCCGCAAGCTGCTGGACCAGGGCCAGGCTGGCGACAACGTCGGCGTGCTGCTGCGCGGCACGAAGCGCGAAGAAGTCGAGCGCGGCCAAGTGCTGTGCAAGCCCGGCTCGATCAAGCCGCACGTGCACTTCACCGCCGAGGTGTATGTCCTGTCGAAGGACGAAGGCGGCCGTCACACGCCGTTCTTCAACAACTACCGTCCGCAGTTCTACTTCCGCACGACGGACGTGACCGGCGCGATCGAGCTGCCCAAGGACAAGGAAATGGTCATGCCCGGCGACAACGTCAGCATCACCGTGAAGCTGATCAACCCGATCGCGATGGAAGAAGGCCTGCGCTTCGCCATCCGCGAAGGCGGCCGCACCGTGGGTTCGGGCGTCGTGGCGAAGATCCTCGACATCTAAGCCGGACGCAAAGGAATCACCATGGCTACCAAGCAAAAAATCCGCATCCGCCTGAAGGCATTCGACTACAAGCTGATCGACCAGTCGGCCGCTGAAATCGTGGACACCGCCAAGCGCACCGGCGCGATCGTCAAGGGCCCCGTGCCCCTGCCGACCCGCATGAAGCGCTTCGACATCCTGCGTTCGCCGCACGTCAACAAGACGTCGCGCGACCAGCTGGAAATCCGCACGCACCAGCGCCTGATGGACATCGTCGACCCGACCGACAAGACCGTGGACGCGCTGATGAAGCTCGACCTGCCGGCCGGCGTGGACGTCGAAATCAAGCTGCAGTAATCCATTCGGCTTCGCGCCGCGGTTACTGACGAAGCCCGCCTGCAGAAATGCAGGCGGGCTTTGTTTTTTGTCTCACGAATGTGGCATCCTCGCCGGTCTGCGGCCCCCATGGGGCGGGGCGCAATGCAGCTGAAACGAGGGCAGCACAGCTATGAGACAAGGCATCTCTTTTGCGTCGGGTTTGATGGCGTGCATCACGGCGGCGTTGTTGGCCGCTTGCGGCGGTGGAGGAGGAGGGGGCGGTGGGGGCCTTCCCGTGCTGTCCCTGCCTCCTGCGGCAACAGGAGGCGGCGGTGGTGATGTGCCCGTGCCTCCTGTGGCAACGACGCAAGTCGCTTTGAGCGGTACGACTACCTATGAGTTTGTACCCAATCCGAATGGCCCTCTCGTGTACGCCGACACCTCGGTCAAGCCGGTGCGTGGCGCTTTTGTCGAAGTGCTCGATGCCACCAGCGGCAGCCAGCTGGCCACGACCTCCACAGACGACAGCGGCGCCTATGCTGTGACCGTTCCGGCGAACACGGCTGTCATCGTACGGGTGCGGGCCCAATTGACCCGCACCGGCTCGGCGCCGAGCTGGGACGTCACCGTGCGCGACAACACCCGGTCGAACGCGATCTATTCCATGCAGTCGTCAGCGTTCTCCACGGGAGGTGCGGCACTCACCCGCGATCTGCGCGCCGGCAGCGGCTGGGGTGGATCGAGCTACACCAGCCAGCGCGTGTCCGGGCCGTTCGCCGTGATGGACACGATCTACACCGCGATGCAGAAGGTGCTGTCGGTGGCGCCGGCGACGGCGTTTCCGTCGCTGAAGGTGTTCTGGAGCGTCAACAACACGAACCACAGCGGAAGCATCGCGCTGGGACAGATCGGCACCACGTTCTTCGTCGGCAGGAGTTCGGGGGCGGAAATCTATGTGCTCGGCAAGGAGGATGTGGACACCGACGAATTCGATGCGCCGGTGATCGCGCACGAGTGGGGGCACTACTACCAGGCCTCCTTCAGCCGGGATGATTCGACGGGCGGCGCCCATTCCACGAGCGAGCTCATCGATCGTCGGCTTGCCTTCTCCGAAGGATGGGGCAATGGCTGGTCAGGCATCGCGCTGGGGCGGAGCAACTATGTCGATTCGGGTGGGCCCGGCCAAGCCCAGGGCGGCAGTCTCGACCTTACGAGGGGGCCGGCATCCAACCCGGGCTGGTTCCGCGAATCCTCGATCCAGTCGATCTTCTGGAATCTCAACCAGCAGGTCGGGTTCAAGCCGATCCACGACACGATGACAGGATTCCAGTTCCGCAGTGGTGCACCGGTCACGTCGATCCATCCGTTCGCGGCGGCCTTCAATGCGACGGCGCCAGGCAATGCGCAGGCGCTGGCCTCGCTGCTGGCGGGGCAGAACATTGCGGGCGGCAGCGATGCCTATGGCTCATCGGAAAGCAATGATGGCGGCTTGCCGATCGTGCTGCCGATGTACAAGTCGGCAGCGATCGGCGGCTCGATTACACAAGCTTGTGTGACGAATGCCGCCGATCCGCAGCGCGATGGCAACAAGCTGGGCAGCTTTGCGTACTTGAGGTTTACGGCTCCGGCCAGCCGCAGTTACCAGTTCGTGGTCTCCCCGCCGGTGGGTGCCAGCGCCAATTTCGCGATCTATAAAGGTGGTGTGGTGAGCCGCAATACCAGTTCGGTCAACCTTTCGGCCGGCGACTATGTCCTGGTTGTCAACGATCTCAATAACTCCGCTGCTAGCACGTGTTTCAACGTAACCATTCAATAAATAGCAGTGAGGAAGGCCACCATGAACCCCCGTTCCAGCTCGATGATTGCCGCTGCGGCATGGCTGACGCTCGCTGCCATGTCGGCGCCGGTTTTCGCGGACGGCGTGCCCACGCCCCGAGCGGCCAAGCACGCTGCTTCTTCGCGCCATGCGGCCATGACGGTCGCGGCGCGCAAGCCCAATGATTCCGGTGTCGTGATCCAGTACAGGGTCGACGGCAGGGCCCAGATCGGCCGGCCGGTTTCTGTCGTTCTGCAGTTCGACGGCGTGAGCGATCCGGCCGGGGCCACCGCGCGCCTGACGACGGATGCCGGCCTGACCCTGACGACGAGCAGCAGCCTGGCTCTCCCGGCCGGCCAGCGTACGACCGCCACCGCCACGGTGACGAGCGACCGCGAGGGCCTTGCCTACCTGAACGTCTTTGTCACGCAGAACGGCGCCATGAGCATCGTCGCGATCCCTGTGCAGACCGGATCGGCGGTGCCGGCCATGAAGGGCGCCGGCGAGGTGAAATCGTCCGACGAGGGCGAAAAGATCATCTCCTTGCCCGCCAAAGAGCCAAAAGAGCCCAAATAGGGCCCAAATAGGGCCCCAAACGGGCGCAACAATCGTCCTTGCAATGGGCCCGCATCGCGGGCTATAATCGCTGGCTCTGCCCTTGGTGCGTCCATGCGGGCGTAGTTCGGGCAGAGATTTATCAACCTTCTTTCGCAGGCCGGGAACCTTGGGGAATCGGCCAAACGCTGTCGCCAATTGAAGTGGCAGCGGCGAAGGAAGTCTTCCATTTTTGGAGAAAACAAATGAGTCTGAGCAACTCCCTCGGGTTGCTGGGCCGCAAGGTGGGGATGATGCGTCTCTTCACCGATGACGGGGACGCAGTTCCTGTCACGGTGGTGGATGTGTCCAACAACCGTGTGACCCAGATCAAGTCCCAAGAGACCGATGGCTACGTCGCCCTGCAGGTGACGTTCGGTTCGCGCAAAGCATCGCGCGTGACCAAGCCCGAAGCCGGCCACCTCGCCAAGGCGGGTGTCGAAGCTGGCGAAATCATCCAGGAATTCCGCGTTACCGCAGATACCGCAGGTCAGCACAAGGCTGGCGGCGTGATCGCGGCCAGCAGCGTGTTTTCCGTGGGCCAGAAGGTG
This sequence comes from Variovorax sp. Varisp46, assembly GCF_059491885.1. Taxonomy (NCBI): domain Bacteria; kingdom Pseudomonadati; phylum Pseudomonadota; class Betaproteobacteria; order Burkholderiales; family Comamonadaceae; genus Variovorax; species Variovorax sp. Varisp46. The sequence continues at coordinate 4,723,780 of NZ_CP168515.1, read as the reverse complement.
GACGTGCAAGGCACTTCCATCGGCAAGGGCTACGCTGGCACGATCAAGCGTCACAACATGAGCTCGCAACGCGCGTCGCACGGTAACAGCCGTTCGCACAACGTTCCCGGCTCGATCGGCATGGCACAAGACCCCGGTCGCGTGTTCCCCGGCAAGCGCATGACGGGCCACCTCGGCGACGTCACGCGCACGACGCAAAACCTCGACGTGTTCCGCATCGACGAAGCACGTCAACTGCTGCTCATCAAGGGCGCGATTCCGGGTTCGAAGGGTGGCTTCGTCACCGTGCGTCCCGCCATCAAGGCCAAGCCGCAAGCGGCTGAAGGAGCGAAGTAATGGAACTCGAACTCCTGAACGAACAAGGCCAGGCCGCGTCGAAGTACGACGCCCCCGAGACCGTGTTCGGCCGTGACTACAACGAAGACCTGGTCCACCAGATCGTCGTTGCGTTCCAGGCCAACGCCCGCCAAGGCACGCGCGCCCAGAAGGACCGCGAGCAGGTCAAGCACTCGACCAAGAAGCCTTTCAAGCAAAAGGGAACGGGCCGCGCCCGTGCCGGTATGACGTCCTCGCCGCTGTGGCGCGGGGGTGGCCGGATCTTCCCGAACATGCCTGACGAAAACTTCTCGCAGAAGATCAACAAGAAGATGTACCGCGCTGGCATGGCCGCCATCTTCTCGCAGCTCGCTCGCGAAGGCCGTTTAGCCGTGGTGGATTCGCTGACCGTGGATTCGCCCAAGACGAAGCCGCTGGCAGCCCGTTTCAAGGCAATGAATCTCGAGTCCGTGCTCGTGATCGCCGAAGAAGTCGACGAAAACCTGTACCTTGCCTCGCGCAATCTGGTGAACGTTCTCGTGGTCGAACCCCGCTACGCCGATCCGGTGTCGTTGGTTCACTACAAGAAGGTGCTGGTCACCAAGGGTGCCGTCGACAAGCTCAAGGAGATGTTCGCATGAGCCGCGTGAACCCTACCGCCGCTGAACGTACGTTCGAAGAAGGCCGCCTGATGGCGGTGCTGGTCGCCCCGATCGTGTCCGAAAAGGCCACGATGGTCGGCGAGAAGTCGAACGCTGTCACTTTCAAGGTGCTGCAAGACGCCACCAAGCCCGAGATCAAGGCCGCTGTCGAACTGATGTTCAAGGTCGAAGTCCAGGGCGTGTCGGTGCTCAACACCAAGGGCAAGACCAAGCGCTTTGGCAAGTCCATCGGCCGCCGCGACAACGTTCGCAAGGCCTATGTGACCCTGAAGCCCGGTCAAGAGCTCAACCTCGTCGGGGAAGGCGCTTAATCATGGCCGTCATCAAGATGAAACCCACTTCGCCGGGCCAACGCGGCGCGGTGAAGATCTCGCGTGACCACCTGTTCAAGGGTGCTCCTCACGCTCCCCTGCTGGAACCCCAGTTCCAGAAGGCCGGCCGCAACAACAACGGCCACATCACGATCCGTCATCGTGGCGGCGGTGCCAAGCACCACTACCGCGTTGTCGACTTCGTACGCAACAAGGACGGCATCCCGGCCAAGGTCGAACGCATCGAGTACGACCCGAACCGCACCGCCCACATCGCCCTGGTGTGCTACGCCGACGGCGAGCGCCGCTACATCATCGCCCCGCGCGGTCTGGAAGCTGGTGCAACGCTGCTGTCGGGCGCTGAAGCCCCGATCCGCGCCGGCAACACCCTGCCGATCCGCAACATTCCGGTCGGCTCGACGATCCACTGCATCGAACTGCAACCCGGCAAGGGCGCGCAGATCGCGCGTTCGGCCGGCACGTCGGCCACGCTGCTGGCTCGCGAAGGCGTCTACGCCCAGGTCCGCATGCGTTCGGGTGAGGTGCGCCGCATCCACATCGAATGCCGTGCAACCATCGGCGAAGTGGCCAACGAAGAGCACAGCCTGCGCCAACTCGGCAAGGCCGGTGTGAAGCGTCACATGGGTATCCGCCCGACCGTTCGCGGCGTGGTGATGAACCCGGTCGACCACCCGCACGGTGGTGGCGAAGGCAAGACTGGCGAAGGCCGCCACCCTGTCGACCCATGGGGCAATCTGACCAAGGGCTATCGCACCCGTAACAACAAGCGCACGCAGGTCTTCATCGTGTCGCGTCGCAAGAAGTAAGGGATAGCCAATGACTCGCTCTCTCAAAAAGGGTCCTTTCGTCGACCATCACCTCGTGGCCAAGGCCGACAAGGCCGTGACGACCAAGGACAAGAAGCCGATCAAGACTTGGTCGCGCCGCTCGATGGTTCTGCCCGAGTTCATCGGTCTGACCATCGCTGTGCACAACGGCAAGCAACACGTGCCCGTGTACATCACCGACCAGATGGTCGGCCACAAGCTCGGCGAATTTGCGCTCACGCGTACGTTCAAGGGGCACCCCGCGGACAAAAAAGTCCAGAAGAAGTAAGGAACGACCATGTCTGAAACACGTGCAGTCCTCCGCGGTGTCCGCCTGTCGGTCGACAAGGGCCGTCTGGTCGCGGACCTGATCCGCGGCAAGAAGGTCGATCAAGCGCTCAACGTTCTGCAATTCACGCAGAAAAAGGCCGCTGTGATCATCAAGAAGGTGCTCGAGTCGGCCATCGCCAACGCCGAGCACAACGACGGTGCCGACATCGACGAGCTGAAGGTCAAGACCATCTACGTCGAGCAAGGTGCAACGCTCAAGCGTTTCACCGCTCGGGCCAAGGGTCGCGGCAATCGCATCAGCAAGCCCACGTGCCATGTGTACGTGACGGTCGGCAACTAAGAAGGCCTGGAAGAAATATGGGACAGAAAATCCACCCAACCGGGTTCCGCCTTGCGGTCACCCGTAACTGGTCCAGCCGCTGGTACGCAAGCGACCGCGATTTCGCGGGCATGCTGGCCGAAGACATCAAGGTTCGCGAATACCTGAAGAAGAAGCTGAAGAACGCTTCGGTCTCGCGCGTCATGATCGAACGTCCCGCCAAGAACGCACGCATCACGATCTACTCGGCACGTCCGGGCGTCGTGATCGGCAAGAAGGGCGAAGACATCGAGAACCTCAAGCGCGAACTGGGCAAGCAGCTCGGTGTGCCGGTTGCAGTCAACATCGAAGAAGTGCGCAAGCCCGAAATCGATGCGCAGCTGATCGCCGACAGCATCACGCAGCAGCTCGAAAAGCGGATCATGTTCCGCCGCGCCATGAAGCGCGCCATGCAGAACGCCATGCGTCTGGGTGCCCTGGGCATCAAGATCATGTCGGCTGGCCGCCTGAACGGCATCGAAATCGCGCGTACCGAGTGGTACCGCGAAGGCCGCGTGCCGCTGCACACCCTGCGCGCCGACATCGACTATGGCACCTCGGAAGCCAAGACCACCTACGGCGTCATCGGCGTCAAGGTCTGGGTCTACAAGGGCGACACGCTGGGTCGTAACGACCTGCCGGCCGTCGAAACGCCGCGTCCCGAAGAAGAACGTCGTCCGCGCGGTCCGCGCCGCGATGGCCGCCCGGGTGGCGACCGTCCGGGTTCGGACCGTCGTGGTCCCGGCCCGCGCGCCGGTGCCCGTGGCCCGATCGGTGGCAACACCGCTCCGGCCGATGGCAGCGACAAGCCTGCAGAAGCAACCGGCGGTGCCGGTGACTCGAAACCCGCCGTTAAGCGCGTCCGCAAAGCCGCGCCAGCTGCAGCAGCTGACGGTGCCAAGACCGAGTGATCGGTCTTAGAACTACGGAGTAACAAAACATGCTGCAACCTGCACGCAGAAAGTTCCGCAAGGAACAAAAGGGCCGCAACACCGGCATCGCAACCACGGGTAACTCGGTTGCGTTCGGTGACTTCGGTCTCAAATGCACCGACCGCGGCCGCCTCACGGCGCGCCAGATCGAAGCCGCTCGCCGCGCGATCTCGCGTCACGTGAAGCGCGGTGGCCGTATCTGGATCCGCGTGTTCCCGGACAAGCCGATCTCTACCAAGCCCGCTGAAGTGCGGATGGGTAACGGTAAGGGCAACCCCGAGTACTACGTCGCCGAAATCCAGCCTGGCAAGATCGTGTTCGAGATCGTCGGCGTGCCCGAAGAACTCGCCCGCGAAGCGTTCCGCCTGGCCGCCGCCAAGCTTCCGCTGCGTACGACGTTCGTCGCTCGCCAGCTCGGCGCCTGAGAGGAGAACACTGATGGCAACCCGTAAGAAAAAAGAAACCGCGGCTCCGGCCAAGGTGACGAAGGCCGCAACCCTGCGCACGAAGGACGTCGCAGGCCTGCAAGCCGAAATCAAGGATCTGCAGAAGGCCCATTTCGGTCTGCGCATGCAGAAGGCCACGCAACAGCTGTCGAACACCTCGACGCTGCGCGTGACGCGTCGCGACATCGCTCGCGCAAAGACCATTCTTGCTCAGAAGCAGCAAGAAACCCCCGCCGCCAAGTAAGGAGTGAACATGACGGAACCTAAAAAATCCCTCAAGCGCACCTTGATCGGCAAGGTGGTCAGCGACAAGCGTGCCAAGACCGTGACTGTGCTGGTCGAACGCCGTGTGAAGCACGAGCTGTACGGCAAGATCGTGGCCAAGACGAGCAAGTACCACGCTCATGACGAAAAGGGCGAGTACAAGCTGGGCGACACCATCGAGATCACGGAAAGCCGTCCGATCTCGAAGACCAAGAACTGGGTCGTGACCCGTCTGGTCGAGAAGGCCGTTCTGGTCTGATCTCCCCGGCTCGCTACAGCCCATCCGGAAACGGCCCACAATGTGGGCCGTTTTTCTTTTTCAGGAGCACTTTCAATGATCAAAGTCGGCGACACCCTTCCCTCGGCCACCCTGCAGGAATATTCCGAAGTCGAGGGCGAAGGCTGCAGCATCGGCCCGAACGCCGTGGACGTGGCCAAGGCTTCGGCGGGCAAGACCATCGCGCTGTTCGCGCTGCCCGGCGCCTTCACGCCCACCTGCTCGGCCAAGCACGTGCCGGGCTACGTGCAGCACTTCGACGACTTCAAGGCCGCTGGCGTGGACGAGATCTGGTGCGTGAGCGTGAACGATGCCTTCGTGATGGGCGCCTGGGCGCGCGACCAGAAGACTGGCACCAAGGTGCGCATGCTGGCTGACGGCAGCGCCGACTTCGCCAAGGCCACCGGCCTCACGCTGGACCTGACCGGCCGCGGCATGGGCCTGCGCAGCAACCGCTACTCGATGCTCGTGAAGGATGGCAAGGTCGCGACGCTCAACGTCGAAGGACCGGGCAAGTTCGAAGTCAGCGACGCCGACACGCTGCTGGCCCAAGCCCGCGGTTAAATAAACCCGGATCTTTCGAGGGGCCTCCCCGCCCACCCCCGGCAGGGGCGTAGCGACACGAAGTGCACGCAGCCTGGGGTCGAGCTAAAGCTCCACTTTCAGGTAGTGGGCCCCGGCGACGGGGTTGTGATAGTAGGGCGGTACTTCTGCGAAGCCCAGGTCTTCATAGAGGGCGCGCGCCGATTCCATGTCGTCGAGTGTGTCGAGCAGCACGCAGCCATATCCCGCGCTGCGTGCGGCATCGAGGATCGCCTCGGCCAGTTGCCGGCCCAGGCCCAGGCCGCGGAAGCCGGGGCGCACATACAGGCGCTTCATCTCGGCGGCGTTCGCGTAGTCCGCGCTGTCGAGCGGGCGCAGCGCGCAGCACCCCGCCACATGCGCCAGCGTGCCGTCGGCGCGCCGCAGGGTCGGCGCCTCGCGCCCGGCGTCTTCCTTCACGTTGGCCGGATCGACCAGCGCCAGCAGCAGCAGGCCGCGCGGTTCGGCGTACTCGCCCGGCAGCTGCGCCAGTTCGCCGTCGAAATCCTGAAAATCCAGGTCGATGTCCAGCGAGGCCGCGTAGTCGCGGAAGATCGCGCGTGTGGCCTCGATCTCGTGAGCTTCTTCGGGCGTGAGCAGCACGACCGCCGGCATGTCCGACAGCGGCAGGGGGCGTGAAACAGAAAAGCTCATACGCGCAGCGAGGAAACCCAGTACGCCACGCCCGCGCACAGTGCGAACAGCACCAGCGCCAGCCAGCGCGACGCCGCGTCGTCGCGGCTCGGCGCCACCTCGGCGTTCTCGGCGGAAACCAGCTTGTCGCCCGTCACCATCGGCCGCACCAGTCGGTGCCGCTTGACCAGCACGTAGAACAGCACCGCCAGCAGGTGCAGGCTCACAAGGGCGATCACGATCCACTTGCCCTGCGCCTTGTGCCAACCGGTGGCCAGGCTCACGAGCTCGCCCGAGACGAAACGTGTGAGCGGCCCCGATGCCGAGATTTCGTCGTCCGCCATCAGCCCGGTTGCCACCTGCAAGGCCAGGATCGCCAGCACCGCGAACACCGACAGTGCGCCCAGAGGCGTGTGCCCGATCAGATGGTCCGGGCGCGCTCGTCCGCGCAGATAGGCCGCCATCGACCCCGGGCCGTAGACGAAGGCTGCAAAGCGTGACCAGCGTCCGCCCACGAAGCCCCAGAGCAGCCGGAACAACAGCAGCGCGAGCACCGCGTACCCCAGGCGGAAGTGCCATTCCATGGCATCGTTCAACCCGGTGCCGATCATGCCGATGACGGCTGCGGCCAGAGCCCAGTGGAAAAGGCGTGTCGGCAGGTCCCAGACCCGCGTGCGGGCGCTGGAGCCTGAGGCCGCCGGGAAGGCAGCCACGGAAGAATCGGTCATCGAGAAGGGCGCGGGGCGCAATGCTGCGGAAGGCGCAGATTAGCAAAGTCCAGGCCCCGGCCTGCTTCGGGTTGTTGCTATGCGGCTGTCGCAGGCAGCCCCTACACTCGGCCGCTGCGCCGCGCTCGACGGCGTTTTCCCCACAATGAGGACCCCCGATGACCCGACTTGCTTCGTTCGCCCTTGCAGCCGCCTGCGCTGTCCTGTCCCTGCCCGCGGCAGCGCAGTTCGCCAAGCCCGAGGACGCCATCAAGTACCGCCAGAGCGCGCTGTTCGTGATGAGCCAGCATTTCGGCCGCCTCGGCGCCATGGCCAACGGACGCGCGACCTACGACGCCTCGGCTGCCGCGGCCAACGCCGAAATGGTCGCCGACATGGCAAAGCTGCCGTGGACGGCCTTCGGCGCCAGCACCGAGGGCGGCAAGGCCAAGCCCGAAATCTGGAAGGAAGACGCCAAGTTCAAGGAGCGCCAGGAGAAGCTGATCGCCGAAACCGCCAAGCTGGTGACTGCCGCCAAGGCCGGCAATCTCGACGCGCTCAAGGCCCAGTTCGGTCCGACCGCAGCGAGCTGCAAGGCCTGCCACGACAGCTTCCGCAACCAGTAAGCCGTCGCCTCGCGAAAAAACAAAGGCGCTCTTTCGGGAGCGCCTTCTTGCGGGAGGAGCGGAAGATCAGGCCTCGGCCAGCAGCTTCTCGATCAGCTTGTGGAGTTCGGCGAAATCGGGCTCGCCCACATAGCGCTTCACGATCTCGCCGCGCTTGTTGACCAGGTAAGTGGTCGGCGTGAGCTTCACGTCGCCCCAGGCCTGTGCCACGCTGCCGGTGTTGTCGATCGCTACCTTGAACGGCAGCTTGCGCGTTTGCGCGAAGTTGACGACATAGCTCGGCGGGTCGTAGCTCATGGCCACTGCCAACGTGTCGTAGCCCTGCGCCTTGTACTTGTCGTAGGTCGCGATGACCTTGGGCATTTCGCCGACGCAGGTCACGCAGCTCGTGGCCCAGAAATTGACCAGGGTGACCTTGCCCTTCAGGTCTGCCGTGCTCTTTTGCGTGCCGTCGAGCAGCACGAAGGTCGAGGCCGGTGCGGCGGTGGCGCCGGAGCCGAGGTACACGCCCACGCCGGTGGCCAATGCGAGGACGACGGCGGCAGCGACGATGTATTTCTTCATAGCAACACGGAAGACAAGGGCGGCGCGATTTTAGTTCCGCCCGCCGGATCGTGCTCGCGGGGCCTGGGCGCGGCTCGATAATCGTTCTCCGATGCCGTTTCCCGTCCTCCATTTCCGGTTCGTGCTGGCAGCGGCAGCCCTGCTCGCCGCCTGCAGCCCGACCTTCAACTGGCGCGAAGTGCCGGTCGCCGAGTCCGGCCTGATCGTGCTGCTGCCCTGCAAGGCCGACCGCGCGAACCGCGCCCTGCCGCTGGGTGCCGAATCGGTGCAGGTCGACATGACGGGCTGCGAAGCCGGCGGTGCGACCTTCGCCATCGCGCACGCCTCCGCCAGCGGCCCCGAGCAGGCCGAGGCCTGGCTCCGCGCATGGCACGCCGCCACCCGCGGCCAACTGGGCGAGGCGCAGGTAGCGGAAACTCCCGCCAGCGTCCAGCGCGCGACCGCCGCGCCGGCGCCGCTGCGGCTCGATGCCCAGCCGCGGCAGCAGCAGCAGGGCGCATCGGCGCCGGTACAGGTGCTCTGGTTTGCCCAGTCGCAGAAAGACGGCACCGTGGCGCTCTACCAGGCCACCGTGCTGGGCAAGCCTTCTTCGCCCGAAGCATCGAAAACCTTCTTCGAGAGCTTGCGGCTTCCATGAAGGCCGATCTGCTATGGTTCTGATAGCTACCCGGCTGGCGGCACTGTCCGTTTTTCGGGGCTGCTGCGTTGTGTCGTATATCTACTTCCCCTGGGCGCCCCCGCATAATCGATGCGTCGCCCTCCGCCTCGCATGAACAGCATCCTCATCATCGCCCACTCACCGTTCGCGCACGCGCTGCGGCAGTGCGCGCTGCATGTGTTTCCCGATTGCGAGCAGGCCATCGTCGCGCTCGACGTCCTGCCCAACGTGTCGCCCGAAGAAACGCTGGCCGCCGCGCGCATCACGCTCGCGCAGCAGCTGCACACGCCGCGCTCGCAGGTGCTGGTGCTGGCCGACGTGTTCGGCGCCACGCCCTGCAACGTGGCGCAGAAGCTGGTGGACGGCGTCCGGTCGCGGCTGGTGGCGGGGGTCAATCTTCCGATGCTGCTGCGCGCCGTCACCTATCGGCACGAGCCCCTGGATACGCTGGTGCAGCGCGCCCTCGCGGGCGGCACCGCCGGCGTCATGCAGGTGGCGGTGGCGGCTCCCCAGAACCAGGCAAAAAGAAAGCACAGTGATCAAGAAATCCGTGACCATCAGCAATAAGCTGGGCCTGCATGCACGCGCGTCGGCCAAGCTGACCAAGCTCGCAGGCAGCTTTCCCTGCGAGGTGTGGCTCTCCCGCGGCGACCGCCGCATCAACGCCAAGAGCATCATGGGTGTCATGATGCTGGCCGCCGGACTGGGCAGCACCGTCGAGCTCGAAACCAACGGCGAGCAGGAAGATGAAGCAATGAAGGCCATCGTGCTCCTGATGGACGACAAGTTCGGCGAAGGCGAATAAGGACCGTCCCATGACTTTTGCAGTCCACGGCCTTCCCGTCGCCCGTGGCATTGCCATCGGGCGCGCGGTGCTGGTGGTGTCGAGCCGCATCGACGTGGCCCACTACTTCATCAAGCCTGAAGAAATCGAGACCGAGATCGACCGCGTGCGCACCGCGCGCAACGCGGTGGCCGACGAGCTCACCAAGCTGCAGGCCAATGTTGCGCAGATGGGCCCGAACGACACGCCGCACGAACTCTCGGCGCTGCTCGAGGTGCACCAGATGCTGCTGCAGGACGAGGTCCTCACCGGCGGCGTCAAGCACTGGATCACCGAGCGGCTCTACAACGCCGAATGGGCGCTGACCACACAGCTCGAGATCATCGCGCGCCAGTTCGACGAGATGGAGGACGAGTACCTGCGCGAGCGCAAGGCCGACCTCGAGCAGGTGGTCGAGCGCCTGCTGCACCGCATGAAGGGCACGGCCGCCGTGCTCGCGCCGAGCCCGCCTCGCCGCAAGCGCGCCACCTCCCAGGACGACGACAACGACAACGACGATCCCACCGCGGGCGACGGCATCGACGTGCCGCTGGTGCTCATCGCGCACGATCTCTCGCCGGCCGACATGCTGCAGTTCAAGAAGAGCGTGTTCGCCGGCTTCGTCACCGACGTGGGCGGTCGCACCTCGCATACCGCCATCGTGGCGCGCAGCATGGACATCCCGGCCGTGGTCGGTGCGCGCACCGCGAGCCAGCTGGTGCGCCAGGACGACTGGGTCATCATCGACGGCGACGCCGGCGTGGTGATCGTCGACCCTTCTCCGATCATCCTGGCCGAATACGGCTTCAAGCAGCGCCAGGGCGACCTCGAACGCGGCCGGCTCGCGCGGCTGCGCCACAAGCCCGCCGTCACGCTCGACGGCCAGCGCGTGGAGCTGCTCGCCAACATCGAGATGCCGGAAGACACCGTGGGCGCCGTCAAGGCCGGCGCGGTGGGCGTGGGGCTGTTTCGCAGCGAATTCCTCTTCATGGGCCGCGAGTCGACCACGCGCCAGACCCGCCTGCCCGACGAAGAGGAGCAGTACCAGGCCTACAAGCGTGCGGTCGAGGGCATGCAGGGCATGCCCGTCACCATCCGCACCATCGACGTGGGCGCCGACAAGCCGCTGGACGGCAAAACGGCCAACAAGCAGGAGCACCTGAACCCCGCGCTCGGCCTGCGCGCCATCCGCTGGAGCCTGGCCGACCCGGCGATGTTCCTCACGCAGCTGCGAGCCATCCTGCGCGCCGCGGCGCACGGCGAGATCCACCTGCTGATTCCCATGCTCGCGCACGCGAGCGAGATCCGCCAGACGCTGTCGCTGATCGACTTCGCGCGCACCGAGCTCGACAACCGCGGCGCGGTGTACGGCCCGGTGAAGCTCGGCGCCATGATCGAGATTCCCGCGGCCGCGCTCACGCTGCGCATCTTCCTGAAGCACTTCGACTTCCTGTCGATCGGCACCAACGACCTGATCCAGTACACGCTGGCCATCGACCGCGCCGACGAGTCGGTGGCGCACCTCTACGACCCCGCGCACCCGGCGGTGCTGCGCCTCGTGGCCGACACCATCGCCGAGTGCCGGCGGCAGGGCAAGGGCGTGGCCGTGTGCGGCGAGATGGCGGGCGACGTGGCCTTCACGCGGCTGCTGCTGGGCCTGGGCCTGCGCAGCTTCTCGATGCATCCCTCGCGCATCCTCGCGGTCAAGCAGGAGGTGCTGCGCGCCGACACCGGCAAGCTCGAAGCGTGGGCGAAGAGCGTTCTCGAATCGGACGATCCCGCCGCAGCCATGGCGGGTTGAGCGTACTTTTTCATCCGCGTCCGGCGGCGGGTGAAAAGAAACGAAACACGCCGAAACCGCGGCGAAAGGACTTGCGGCAGCACCGCGAGCACGATCAGGTCTTCTCTTCAACCCCGAAAGAAAGACCTGCATCATGAAATCTCTCTCCCTGACCCAGCTCGTTGCCGTCGGCTCCTTCGCCATGCTCGCCGCCGCGGGCGCCAAGGCCGAAAGCTACGAGGGCGTGCAACCCGCCGTGTCGGCCAAGAGCCGCGCCGACGTCAACGCCGAAGCCGTGCGCACCGCATCGGCACCCGACCAGAACGTGGTGCGCGGCTCGCGCGGCGCAGAGGGCATGGCCGTGTCGACCGAGCGCGCACGCGTCGTCGCCGAAGCCGTGCGCGCCGCCGCCGCACCCGACCAGAACGTGACGTCCGGCTCGCGCGTGAACAGCCGGGTCGTCTCGACGATGCAGAACCCGGTCGACGCGCGCGCCGCAGCCGCCAGCGCCAAGAGCAGCCGGCTGTAAGACCTCCCCCCAACGATGCCCTCGGGCGACTCGAGGGCGAGCAAGGAATCATCATGAAGCACTGGATCAAACGCACTCTTTTCGGATTCGCGGGCGCCGCGATGGTCGCCGGCAGCATTGCCGGCTGCGCCGGCCAGCGACATGGCTGGGGCGGCGACAGCGCCGACTTCCGCGCGAAGATGGTCGAGCGCGTGGGCAGCAAGCTCGAACTCGACGCCAACCAGAAGCAGAAGCTCACCGTGCTCGCCGAGAAGCTGCAGGCGCAGCGCGAAGCCATGCGCGGCGCCGGCGGCTCGGGCGACCCGCGCTCGCAGTTCAAGGCGCTGTTCGCGGGCAACAAGCTCGACCAGGCCGGCGCCGCGCGCCTGGTCGACGAGAAGACCACCGCCGTGCGCAACGGCAGCCCCGAGATCATTGCCGCCGCCGCCGACTTCTATGACAACCTGAATGCGGCGCAACAGCAGAAGGTGCGCGACTTCATGGAGCGCGGCGGCCGCCGCTGGAGTCACCGTGGCTGAAACCGGCTCACCCCCAGGCTTTGCGCACTTCGTGTCGCTGCGCCACCCCCCTCTCCGGGGGCGACACCAGTGGCCCGGCGAAGCCGGTTCCACGGTGTCTCCCGAAGAGGCCGCGGCGCCCGCCGCGGGCGGCGTGCGCACCCTGCTGCGCCTCGAAGGCGCAGTGGTGCTGGGCGTGGCGCTCGCCGCCTACGCCCGGTTTGGGGCGGGCTGGGGCGTGTTCGCGCTGTGGCTGCTCGCGCCCGATCTCTCGCTGCTGGGCTACCTCGCGGGACCGCGCACGGGAGCGGCGCTCTACAACGCCGCGCACTCGTACGTCGGTCCGGTGCTGCTGCTGGCGCTCGGCGTGTTCGCGGCCATGCCGTGGGCGGTGGCCGGCAGCCTGATCTGGCTGGCCCACATCGGCATGGACCACGCGCTCGGCTACGGGCTCAAATACGCGACCGGCTTCGCCGCCACGCACCTGGGCCGCATCGGCAGGGCTGATCCATGGTGAGCCGCGATGACGGCGCTTCCCATGCCATGCACGCGCCTGCCGCGCGCGCATGGATGCTGACAGAGGCGCTCGCGCTGGGCATCGCGTCGATGGTGCATGCGGGGTTCCTCGCGCCCGGCTACGCGCATCCGGCAGCCCGCACCGCAGAGGCGGTGATCGCCACCGTGCTGGTGTTGGCCTCGGTCGAGACCTGGCTGCGACCCCACCATGCGCGCCGCGCGGCCATCTTCGGCCAGGGCTTCGCGCTGCTGGGCACGCTGGTCGGGCTTGGCACCATCATCGCGGGCATCGGCCCGCGCACGGTGCCCGACGTGGTCTACCACGCGCTGCTGCTTTCCATCCTCGTGACGGGCCTGACCTGGGCGCTGCGATGCCGGCGGGTCTGATGGTCAGCGAGGTCATTCGCCACCTTCTTGTCCGGAGGCACAATCCCGCCATGCCGCGCATCCTGCTGATCGACGACGACGAACATCTCGCCGCGCCGCTGACCACCTACTTCGCACGCTTCGGCTGCACGCTGGAAAGCGCCGTTCGCCCGAGCGAAGGCCTCGCCAAGTTGCGTGCAGGCACCTACGACGCCGCCATCCTCGACGTCATGCTGCCCGAGATGGACGGCTTCGAGCTGTGCCGCGAGATCCGCAAGGAAAGCGACATTCCCATCGTGATGCTCACCGCGCGCGGCGAGGTCATGGACCGCGTGGTCGGCCTCGAACTCGGCGCCGACGACTACGTGCCCAAGCCGTTCGAGCCGCGCGAACTGGTGGCGCGCGTGCAGACCATCCTGCGCCGCCAGCGCAGCGCCGCGCCGCAGGCAGTGGCCAACGGCACGCAGCATCGCGTGTTCGACGGCCTGGCTATCGACCTCGACCGGCGCCAGGTGCTGCGCCACGGCGAGCGCGTAGAGCTCACCGGCACCGAGTTCGAACTGCTGGCGCTGCTGGCGGCCGAGCCCGGCAAGGTGTTCAGCCGCGACGACATCCTCAACCGCCTGCGTGGCCACGAGGCCGAGCTCTACACGCGCGCGGTCGACATCGTGGTGAGCCGGCTGCGCAAGAAGCTCGAGCCACTGGACTGCATCAAGACACTGCGCAACGCCGGCTACGCGCTGGCGGTTGCGCGCAGCGAGCCCGCATGAGATCTCGCCGGGGAGGTTTGCGCAAGGCGTGGCGCGAAATGGCCTGCCGCCGTGACGAGCTGCACAGGCAATGGCATGCCCAGTGGCACGAGAAGGTGCAGGGCAAGCGCCGCTGGCGCCGCTCGCTGCGCATACGGCTGGTGATGATGTTCGTGATGCTCGCGCTGGTGATGGCGGCGGTCTTCATGGTCGGCATGAAGAAGTCTTTTTCCACCGGCTGGGCCGAGGCTGCCAAGCCGATGCTCACGGACTACACCGACCGCCTGGTCGCGGAGATCGGCACGCCGCCCGACGTGGCGCGGGCGCAGGCGCTGGTGGCGCGGCTGCCGATCACCATCCGCATCGTCGGCCCCAAGGTCAACTGGGACTCCAACCCCCGCGGCGCGAGCAGCCCGGGCGGCTGGATGCACGACCGCGAAGAGGCGTTCGGAGGCGACAAGTGGTTCATCCGGCCCACCGCCGACGGACACCGCGTGATCTTCGGCTGGGCGCCCAAGCTCTGGCAGCTCGCGCCGCGGGTCATCGGCTGGGCCACGCTGGGCGTGCTGCTGTCCTGCGTGCTGCTGGCATATGCCTACGTGAGCCGGCTGCTGCGGCCGCTGATCGACATCCGCGAAGGCGCGCAGCGCTTCGGCCGCGGCGAGTTCACGCAGCCCATTCCGGTGCGCCGCAACGACGACCTGGGCGATCTCGCGCAGCACATCAACACCATGGCCGACGACATCCAGGCGATGCTCGATGCCAAGCGCGGCCTGCTGCTCGCGCTGAGCCACGAACTGCGCTCGCCGCTCACGCGCGCGCGCCTCAATGCCGAGCTGCTGCCGGCCACGCCCGAAGGCCAGGCAGAGCGCGAGGCACTGCTGCGCGACTTGAACGAGATGCGCGACCTCATCAGCGACCTGCTCGAAAGCGAACGCCTCGCGAGCCCGCACGTGGCGCTGCTGCGCGAGCCGGTCGACCTCGCGGCGCTGATCCGCGAGATCGTGGCCGAGATGCCTGGTGCGCAGCACGTGCACCTCGACCTGGCCGATGGCCTGCCGCCGCATGCCGTCGACCGCATGCGCATCCGCCTGCTGGTGCGCAACCTGCTGGACAACGCGCTGCGCTACAGCGCCGACGCACCGCGGCCGCCGTGCGTGTCGCTGCGCGCGGTACTCGACGGCAAGAAGCAGGGCATCGAGATCGAGGTGCGCGACCACGGCCCCGGCGTGGACGTCGAACAGCTCGGGCGCCTGACCGAGCCCTTCTACCGCACCGACGGCGCGCGGGCGCGCGCCACCGGCGGCGTTGGCCTTGGCATGTACCTGTGCAGGCTGATCGCCGAAGCGCACGGCGGCGAGCTGACCGTGCGCAACGCCGAGCCCGGGCTGCAGATCGTCGTCCGGCTGGCCTGACGCCCGGCGGAGCTGGCGGGCCGGCGGGTGCTGTCGCCTGCGCTACCAGCGCGCCTGTGGCCCGCGGCTACGATGCGCCTCCGTGCCAGCGTCCGGCATTCAAGGTCAAGGAGACACCATGAGCAGCCCCCTCACCAACCACCAGGTCCGCCTCGCCAAACGTCCCGAAGGCGCGGCCACGCGCGAGAACTGGAAATTCACCACCGAACCCGTCGGCGAGCCGGCCGAGGGCGGCGTGCTGGTCAAGACGCTGTCGCTGTCGCTCGACCCGGCCATGCGCGGCTGGCTCAACGACGCCAAGAGCTACATCCCGCCCGTGGGCATCGACGAAGTGATGCGCGCCGGCGGCGTCGGCCGCGTCGTCGCCTCGAAGAACCCGCAGTTCGCGGTGGGCGACACCGTCTACGGCACGTTGGGCGTGCAGGAATACGTCCTGATCCCCGAAGACCAAGTCAAGCGCAACGGCCTGGTGAAGATCGACCTGCGCGTGGGCAGCATCACCCAGTGGCTCAACGTGCTGGGCATGCCCGGCATGACCGGCTACTTCGGCCTGATGGACGTGGGCATGCCCAAGGCGGGCGAGACCGTGGTGGTTTCCGGCGCGGCCGGTGCCGTGGGCCAGACCGTGGGCCAGCTGGCCAAGATCAAGGGCTGCCGTGTGATCGGCATTGCCGGCGGCGCCGCCAAGTGCGACTGGGTGGTAAAGGAGCTGGGCTTCGACGCCTGCATCGACTACAAGGCCGGCGCCGGTGCGGTGCGCGAAGGCCTCAAGACCCATTGCCCGAAGGGCGTGGACATCTACTTCGACAACGTCGGCGGCGAGATCCTCGACATGGTGCTGGCGCGGCTCGCGCGCAAGGCCCGCATCATCATCTGCGGCGCCATCAGCCAGTACAACAACGCCAACAGCATGCCGGCGGCCGGCCCGAAGAATTACCTGAGCCTGCTGGTGAACCGCGCGCGCATGGAAGGCATCGTGGTGTTCGACTACGCCGACCGCTATCACATCGCCATCGCCGAAATGGCCGGCTACCTGAAAGACGGGCGCATGAAGAGCAAGGAAGACGTGGTGAAGGGCCTGGACACCTTCCCGGAATCGCTCAACAAGCTGTTCGCCGGAGAGAACTTCGGCAAGCTGGTGCTGCAGGTGGCTGACGAATAGCGTCCCGATTTCCGGTAGCGGTGGCTTATTTCACGGTTATTCGAAAGAGACTATTAACTATAGTTAACTCCACTAACTTCACCCATTTTGCGTTTTTGAGTCCCTAGACTGCGGCTGCCTTGCCGAAAAGCAGGTAGTTACATAGTCATATCAATACTCAGGGAACGCAAATGCCAAAGACCATCTTCGTCAAACTCGCAACGCTGGCCGTGGCCGGCATGCTGTCGCAAGGCGCTTTCGCGGCGGACGGCACCGTCAACTTCACCGGCGAGATCGTCGACGCGCCTTGCTCGATTTCGCCCAACAGCCAGAACATGACCGTGCCGCTGGGCAAGGTTTCGCGCACCGTGTTCGGCACTGTCAGCGGTACGCCGCCCGTGAGCACCGCGACGATCGGCAAGAAGTCCACGCCCGCCCACTTCACGATCGACCTGCTGGGTTGCGGCGCGACCGCCAAGGGTGCGACCGTGACCTTCTCGGGCACCGCCGACCTCGACGACGCCAGCTATCTGCGCGTGGCCAACTCTGGCCAGGTGGGCGTGGGCGCGGCTTCGGGCGTGGCGATCGAGCTTGGCGATTCCGCCGGCACCAAGATCGCGCTGGGTTCGCCGTCCGGCGAATACGTCCTGGGCCTCGGTGACAACTCGCTGAAGTTCCAGGCTGCGTACGTCGCGACCCGCACGGCCGTGACGGTCGGCCCGGCCAACTCGGTCGCGCAGTTCACGGTTGCCTACAAGTAAGTAGCCCCCTTCGCCGGCGCCGAGCCCGGACTCCGCGTCCCCGGCCGGCGCCGGCATTTCCCTTTTTCCCGTTTTCTCGGCGGTGCCGCGATGCGCCGCCGTGCCGGGGTGCGTGCGTTGCGCATCTCGCTCGCGCCAAGGACTTTTTCTCATGTGCAGCAACAATCGCTTCCGCTGGGCTCTTGCCGTCCTGCTGATGCTGGGTCTCCAGTGGCCGGCCGGCGCGGGCGTGATGCTCGGCGGCACCCGCGTGATCCTCGGTGAAAAGGACCGCGAAGCTTCCATTCCGGTGAAGAACACCGGCACCACGCCCTACGTGGTCCAGGCCTGGATCGATGCCGGCGAAGGCAGGAACAAGACCCCGCTGCTCGTCACGCCGCCGCTGTCGCGGCTCGACCCCGGCATGGAAAACATCCTGCGCATCATGCGAGTGGGCGGCGAACTGCCGGCCGACCGCGAGTCGGTGTTCTGGCTCAACGTCAAGGAGATTCCCGAGAAGCCGAAGGAAGAAAACGTGCTGCAGATTGCGGTGCGCAGCCGCATCAAGCTGTTCTACCGGCCTGCGAAGCTCGCGGGCAAGCCCGAGGAATCGCGCGCCCAGCTCAAGTGGGCGGTCGGCGCCGGTGCGCAGGGGCAGGGCGCCGTGCTCAAGGTCGGCAACCCCACGGCCTACCACGTGACCTTCACCGCGCTGAACGTCAACGACGGCCAGCAGCTGATCAATGCCGACATGGTGCCGCCGTTCGGCGAAATGGCGTATCCGCTGAGCGCCGTGAAGACGCCGCAGGCGGTCCAGGTCAGCTTCACCACGCTCAACGACTACGGCGGCGAGTCGCCCGAAGAGTTCGTCAAGGTGCCCGCAGGTGCCGAGCCGGTGCCGCTGCCCGCGCGCAGTGCGAAGCCTTGAGACGCGAGGGATGAACCGCCATGCGTTGCTCACCCGCTTTCCACGCGCTGTTCCGGCTGACGATATGCGCCGCCTTGCTGGGCGCCATGGGCCTGCCCGGCCATGCGCAGCAGCAGGTGGCCGGCTCCAGCTTCAATGAAGAGTTCCTCGGCATCGGCGGCGACCAGCCGCATGCGGACCTGTCGCTTTTCTCCTTCGGCAACCGCGTGCTGGCCGGCAAGTACATGGTCGACGTGTCGCTCAACGAACGCGGCGCCGGACAGACCGAAATCCGCTTCGTCGAGAAGGATGGGAGGAACGACGCCGTGCCCTGCCTCACGCGCCCCATGCTCGACGATTGGGGTGTCAACGTGTCGGTGTTCCCCGCGCTGGCGAACGTTGCGGACGATGCCTGCGTCGACCTGGCTGCGACCATTCCCGATGCGGCGTTCACCTACGACGGCGGCAAGCAGCGCCTGTTCGTCAGCATTCCGCAGGCGGCGCTGAAGCGCTCGGCGCGCGGCGCGGTCGGTCCCGAGAAATGGGACAGGGGCATCACCGCCGGCATGTTCGACTACCAGCTGAATTTCGCGCGCTACAGCGGCAACCGCTACCGCAACGATGCCAACCCCTTTGCGGTGCCGCAGAGCGTGTTCGACGGCAACCCCTTTGCCGATCGCAACAGGAACATCCTCCAGCGCAACACCCTGTTCGCGGGCCTGCGCGCCGGCTTCAACCACGGCGACTGGCGCTTGCGCCACTTCTCGACCTACAACCGGGGCATCGACGGCCGCAGCCGCTGGCAGGGCATCAGCACCTACGCGCAACGCGACCTCGCCTCCATCCACGGCCGGCTGCTGATCGGCGACGGCAACACGCCGGGCAACTTCTTCGACAGCCTGCCGTTTCGCGGTGTGCAGCTGTCGTCCGACGATGCGATGCTGCCCGACAGCCAGCAAGGCTATGCGCCCACCATCCGCGGCGTGGCGCAGACCAACGCACGCGTCACGGTGCGCCAGAACGGCTATGTCGTCTACAGCACCTTCGTGGCGCCGGGCCCGTTCGTCATCGACGACCTCTATCCGACCGCGTCGAGCGGCGACCTCGAGGTGACCATCGCCGAGGCCGACGGCCGGCAGACCCGGTACACCCAGGCCTTCTCGGCCGTGCCCACGCTGCTGCGCGAAGGTACCTGGCGCTATTCGGCCACCGCGGGCAAATACCGCAACGGCTATCACGGCGGCACACCGGGCATGCGGCGTTCCCTCTCGCAGCCGGCTTTCATGCAGGCGACGCTGGCGCGCGGCCTGGGCAACGAGTTCTCGCTCTACGGCGGCGCGCTGATGGCGAACATGTACCAGTCGCTGCTCGTGGGCGTGGGCAAGAACCTGCGCGATTTCGGGGCCGTGTCGGTCGACTTGTCGAGCGCGCGCACCACCGACCGCACCCGCGCCCAAGGCGTGAGGACATACGGCGGGCAGTCGCTGCGCTTCCTCTATTCGAAAGCCTTTCTCGATTCGGGCACCAATTTCCGCGTGGCCGGCTACCGCTATTCGACCAGCGGCTACCGCACCTTCCAGGAGGCGGTGCAGATGCAGGACCTGCAACCCTTCGAATCGTTCAACAGCCGCCGCAACGAGGTGCGCTTCGAACTCTCGCAGCAACTCGGCGACCAAGGCACGGTGTACGCGTCCGCACGCCAGCAGAGCTACTGGGGCACCGCTGCCAAGGACCGGCTGGTGCAGCTGGGCTACTCGGGCAACTACAAGCAGTTCGGCTACAGCGTGTTCTACAACCACACCACCAGCCTGAACCGGCCGGCAAGCCGCCAGATCATGTTCACGCTGACCGTTCCGCTCGGCGACACCCGCGCCAGCGCCCAGTACGCCGTGACCCGCGACGGCAGCAGCCGCGTCAACCAGCAGGCCAGCGTCTATGGCTCGGCCTTCGAAGACAGCCGCCTGACTTACAACGTGACGGCCGGCCATGCGAACGGGGGCGGTAGCGACAGCGGCAGCGCGGGTGCGAGCTACCTGTCGCCGGTCGGGCGTTTCGACGTCGGCCACTCGACGGGCCGCGGCTATGGCCAAAGCACCTTCGGCATGGCCGGTGGGGTGCTGTTCCATGGCGGCGGCGTCACGCTGTCGCAGCCGCTCGGCGAAACCGTGGCGCTGGTGCGGGCGCCAGGGGCGCAGGGCGTGGGCTTCGAGTCGCAGCCCGGCGTGGCAACCGACCGGGCCGGCAATGCCGTCGTTCCCAACCTGACGCCGTACCGCCTGAACCGCCTGGCCATCCGCACGGCCGATCTCGGCGACACGGTGGAAGTGAAGAACGCCGCGACCGAGGTGGTGCCCACGCGCGGCGCCGTGGTGCACGCGAAGTTCGAGACCTCGGTGGGCTTCCGCCTGCTGATGACGCTGACCGATCCGGGCGGCCGCATGCTGCCCCTGGGCTCGAAGGTCGAGAACGAGGCGGGCCAGGAAGTCGGCGTGGTCGGTCCCGAGGGGCAGGCTTTCGTCACCGGCGCGGGCAGCACCGGCCGCCTGACCGTGCGGTGGGGGACCGGCAAGGCCGACCAGTGCGTCGTGCCCTACAGCCTTCCCGAAGAAAAGAACCCACCGCCGATCCGCGAGCTGAGCGGGCAATGCGATACCACCACAACCGCGCCCACGCCAAACGACAAACAACCAAAGGGAACGGAATGAGCCACAGCATTTCTTCTGGCCTCATGCGTATCGCCGTTGCAGCAGCGGCGGCGCTGCTCGGCGCGCAAGGCGCCTGGGCGGCGTGCACGCGCTACCCAGGTGCGGCGGAGAAGTTCATCACCATGGACATGGGCAAAGTGATCATTTCCAATGATCTGCCTGTCGGAGCCGTGATTGCGAGGAAGGTGTTTCCTATTCCAACCAGGGGCACGTCGGAGTACATGTTCGACTGCACCCGGGGCGGCGGCACGCTCATCGGGGAGATGCTGCTGGGAGCACCGATACCGAGCGATCCGACGACCTACTCGACGGCGGTGCCAGGTATCGGCATCCGCTTGTCGCGAGTGATCGACGCAACCTTGACCGTGAACTACCCGCACCGGCTTCCGCGTGGACCCTTCTACATCTACTTTCCGCTGGGAACGCAGTTCCAGGTCGAGCTGATAAAAACAGCGGCCGTTACAGGAAGCGGGGCACTGGCCTCGGGGACCTATACCCGCTACTACGGTGACGGCGACGGTGTGTCGATGCTGACTACCGTGCTCTCCGGCAATGGCATCACCATCGCCGCGCCTTCATGCTCGGTGGACCTGGGCTCCCGGAACGTTTCGGTGCAGTTCGGGAGGGTGCCCCAGAGCAACTTCAAGGGCAGGGGCTCCACCACCGGCGACCGCAACTTCAACATCAAGCTCAGCTGCCAGGCCGGGCAGAACACGCAGAACACCGTCTACCTGCGGATGGATGCGACGCAGGACCCGTCGAACGAACAGGGCGTCCTGAAGATCACCCAGGGCGGCTCGGGCACCGCCACTGGCGTGGGCATCCAGGTGGTCGACAACCAGGGCGTGCCGGTGAAGTTCGGCGAAGACACGCTGGTCGGCCCGTCGAAGAATGGCGACTATGTGCTGCCGTACACCGCGCGCTACTACCAGACGGGCAACAAGGTGACGCCGGGGCGTGCGGACGGCACGGCCACCTTCACCCTCGACTACAAATAGCCTGCGCTCAGTTTTCGTCGGGGCGCATGGGAATGTCGCCCATCGCCTCGTCCTCGCGCAGGCCGCGCGCGGCCTTCAGCAGCTCGATCGACAGCCCTTCGCCGTGGCCGGCGAAACCCTTGGCGATGCCTTCGAGCACCGTCGACAGGCCGGTTTCGCCGTCGCTGCGCGCGTCCATGCTGATGTTCAGCACCCGGGCCGCCATCTGGCGGTAGGTGACGGCGCCCGCGCCCTCCAGCGCGGCCACGAGGTCGAGGTACAGCGCCAGGTTCAGGTCGAACACCAGCTTGGGCGTGATCTCGAAATCCTCGCTCTTGTTCTTGCTGTCCATGGGAATTGGCTCCTTTTTTTCCTTGGCCCCCACTCTAGCCAGAAAAAAGCGGGCAATCCGTCGGATACAGCCTGATTCAGCGTGCGCGGGTGCCCATGATTGCGGCCGAGATGATGAGCCAGGCCGCGAGCACGATGGTCCAGGTCAGCGGCCTGCCGGTGACGAGCAGCAGCAGCGCAGTCGAGCCCAGCGGCGTGATATAGCTCAGGATGCCGATCTGCCGCGCGTCGCCGCGCTTGAGCGCCATGTCCCACACGAAGAAGGCCGCGCCCAGCGGACCGAGGCCGCACAGCACGAGCAGCAGCCAGTCGCGGCCCGACAGCGTCACGGAAGGTTCGAGCACCGCATGGCAGGCCAGCGAGAGCAGGCCCGAGACCAGCCCGAACAGCCCGATCGCCGAGGTCGGGAAGGCCGCGACGCGCTTCGTCCACAGCGAGTAGCTGGCCCAGACGAAAGCCGAGGCCAGCGCCGGCAGGAAGCCCCAGTAGCCGGCGACGGCCGTGGCGCCAACCCTTGCGCCGAGGATCGCGGCAGCCGCGCCCGCGAAGCCCAGCAAGCCCGCCACCAGATGCAGCGGCCGCAGCGAAACGCCCGGCAGCAGCACCGGCGCCAACACCACCATGAGCAGCGGCCACAGGTAGTTGACCAGGTTGGCCTCGACCGGCGGGGCGTAGCGCAGCGCGATGAACAGCAGGAAGTGATAGCCGAACAAGCCGTAGATGCCCAGCGCCAGCGTGCGCGGCGGCACCTTCCAGGCGCGGCGGTCGCGCAGCACGAGCGGCCAGCTCGGCACGCTGCCGATGATGAGCGCGAGGCCGGTGAGCAGGAACGGGGGCAGGTGGGACAAGGCCGTGCCGAGCGAGGCGAGTGTGGTCCAGAGCGCGATGGCGAGAAGGGCGTAGACGGTCGACGACATGGACGCCGAGGCTACGCGATGCGCTCGTCGTGCAATGACGGTTCGTCGTCGCGCAACGATGGTTTTCTCTCCTGCTCCTTCCCGCTCTGGGGGAAGGTCGGGATGGGGGCAGGCCTTGGAGCAGGTGCTGCGCCGTTTCCGAAGCCGCCGTGCCCCCACCCCGGCCCTCCCACAGCGGGGGAGGGAGAAATGCCGAAGTCAGCAGCGAAGCGCCGCCGTGAGCGCCGATGGCGAGCGATAGCCTGTGCGGCGCGCCGTCTCCGCCACGCTCATTCCGCCGAGCCGCAGCTCGCGTGCATGCGCCAGCCGCAGCGAGCGCAGCCAGTGCATCGCGCCCATGCCCTGTTCGTCTCGGCAGCGCTGCGCGAACTGGCTCGGGCTGAGGCAGGCGGCACCGGCCAGGTCGGCCACGCCCAGCGGTTCGTGCCAGCGGGCGCGGGCCCAGTCGGCGAGCACAGGCCAGTCGATGCGACGGCGGCGTGAATCCGAATGAGAGGGCGGCTCGGGGTTCCAGGCTTCCAGCAGCAGCGCGGGCCCGTTCTGCAGGGCAAGGGCCGAGGCCTTCGGCTGCCGCAGGCATTGCGCCAGGTAGCGCGCCAGCGTGTGCAGCTGCGGCGCACCGGGCGGTGCGCGCTCGGCGCAGCGGGCCCATGCCGCGTGTGTGGTGTCGAGCACCAGGCACACGCTGCCTTGCTTGCGCGCGCTGAAGTCGTGCCGGTCGCCGGGTGCGACCACCTGCGCCTCGCCCACGCCGATGCCGGCACCGCGGCCTTCCACTTCGATCTCCAGCACGCCGTCGAGGCCGATCAGCACCTGGAAATGGTCGTGCGCGTGGCTGCCGTGCGAGTCGCCGTAGTTGCGCAGCGAGAGTGCGTGGCTCGTCGGCGGGGAAGAGGCAGGGGTGTACATGTTCTTGCGTATTGTCCGCGCAGCCTCTTCGAGGCGGCCGGCTGCCGGCCGCGGCACGCCACGCCATAGGCGCGCGCGGCGCCATCAACCGAGCCGCAGCAGCACCGCCGACGCCGCGCACACGATCAGAAACGGAATGCTGATGCGGTGGAACTCGCGCAGCCCGTGCGGCACCTTGGCCAGCCGCAGCGCGATCAGGTTGGCCAGCGAGCCCAGCACGCAGCCGAAGCCGCCCACGCTCACGCCGGCCGCGAGCGCGGGCAGGTCGTGCACGTAGCGGTCCAGCAGGATGGTTGCCGGTACGTTGCTGATGAATTGCGAGGTGACGATGGCCGCGAAGTATGCGCGCCAGCCTTCGGCAATCGGCCACCGCCCCACGGTCGCGGCCACGGCTGGCAGCTCGGCGAGCTGGCGCAGGTCGACGAACATCAGCGCGATGATCGCCAGCAGCGCCCAGTCGACATCGCGCAGCACGCGGCGCTGGAACAGCAGGTAGGCGCCGAACACCACGGCCAGGCCCGCCAGCAGCCAGTGCCGGTCGAGTGCGACAACGAAGCCCACGAACAGCACGCCCGACAGCGCCAGCAGGCGCGGCCGCACCGCGGCAGGCTCGGCGGCGGGCTTGAGCGCGATCGGCGTTCGCGGCGCCAGCAGCCACACGGCCACGACCAGCCAGAGCAGCATGACGAGCACCGTGGGCGCCATCATGGCCATGAAGCCGCCGAAGCTCTCGCCGGTGCGGTGCCACAGGTACAGGTTCTGCGGGTTGCCGATGGGCGTGAGGGCAGAGCCCGCGTTCACCGCCAGCGCTTCCAGCACCACCAGCCGCGCCAGCGGCAGGTGCGCCTGCGTGGCCAGCACGCGCGTGAGCGGCACCAGCAGGAACAGGCTCACGTCGTTGGTGACGAGCGCCGACAGCACGGCGGCGGTGGCGGTGAGCAGCAGCGCGAGCTGGCGCAGGTTGGTGGTGCGTGCGAGCAGGCGCTGCGCGGCCGATTGCAGCATGCCGCTCCTCTCCACCCCCTGCGTGATCGCGAGCAGCCCGGCCAGGGCTCCCACGGTCTGCCAGTCGACCAGCGCGAGCCAGTCCATCGGTGCGCGCGGCCGCAAGAAGGCGAACACCACAGCCACCGCCAGCAGCACCCAGAGCAGGCCATTGCCGCCGCTTTCGTGCGGCAACGGGGCGTTGTCGTCGGGGGCGGCAGGAGGCAGGACGGGCGCAGTGTCTTTGGTCATGGGGCGGTGGTGGTCAGGGCGGAGGCGGCCGGCGCGCTCGCGGGAGAAGAACGAGGCCGGTGGCGAGTTTCGGGCATTGCCAGGGCAAACAGCGTCAGGGCCCCGGCCGCAATGCCCGCGAGCATGACAAATGCCGTGCCGTAGCCGGCCAGGTGCGCGACCGTGCCCGCGACCAGGTTGCTGAGCGCAGCGCCCAGCCCCACGCAGGCCCCACCGAGGCCGAGCGCGAAGTTGAAGTGGCCGCTGCCGCGCGTCAGGTCGCCGATCATCAGTGTGAACATGGCGCCGAAGACGGCCGCGCCGATGCCGTCGAGCACCTGCAGCGCCAGCAGCGCGGCAGGGCTGTCGGCCAGCAGGTAGAGCAGCCCGCGCACCGGCAGCACCGCGAAGCCGACCAGGAAGATCGGCTTGCGCGCGAGCCGAGGCGCCCAGCGACCGACCGCGAGGCCGATCGGGATGGTCACCAGCTGCGTGACGATCACCCCGCCCGAGAGCCACAGCGTGGCTGAGCTGCCGGACTGCGTGCCGACCTTCTGCGCCACCAGCGTGAGCATCGCGGCATTGGCCAGGTGGAACAGGAAGGCGCAGGCGAGCAGCACGAAGAGGCGGTGGTCGTGCCAGCGTGCCGTGGAGGGCGCACCGCCGGCGTGCGCATCGGCGCCGCGCGCAAGGCGCAGGTCGATGTCTCGGTGGCGGATCGCGAGCGCCGCCGCGATGGTCGGCAGCGCCATCGCCACCGCATAGAAGAACATCGCATGCGGCCCGAAGGCATGGCCCACCCAGCCGGTGCCCAGTGCCCACAGCACCGTGCCGGCCGCCGTGATCGCGACGTTGCGGCCGATGCGGGCATCCAGCCCCGCACGGCCCACCATGCCCAGGCTGATGGCGGCGATGGCGGGCGCAACCAGCGTGCCGGCCGCGCCGATCAGCGACTGTCCCGCGAGGATGACGCCGTATCCCGGCCAGTTCGCCATGACCACGAGGCAGCTCGCGATGAGCGCGATGGCCCCGGCGATCCAGCGCGGCTTGTGCCGCACGCTGTCGATCAGCGCGCCGGCCGGCGCCTGCATCGCCAGCCCGACCAGCGCCGAGACGAACATCACGGTGCCGATGCGCTGCGGATTCCAGGCGAGCGTGCCGGCCATGAAGACGATCAGGAACGGACCGACGCCGCCCTGGATGTCGGGCGCGAAGAAGGCGAGTGCGTCGAGTGCGCGCAGGCTGCGGCGGGAGGGGGCGGCGGTGGTCATGGCGGGCCGGTGCGGGGATCAGGAAGCGGGCGCTGGCGGGGGCGGCATCATCATCGGCGCGGCGGGCGGCATGGGACCGGCGCCGCGCGGACCCCAGGGGACACCGGCCCCGCCGAACACTTCGCGCACCGTGTCGGCGGTCGGGCCGAGGCTCGTCGCTTCGAGGGCGGTGCCTTGTGCGCCGCGCGTGCCCCAGCCGCGCGCATGCAACTGCGCGCCGGGCTGCAGCTGGGCGCCGTACATCGCGCCGATGTGCGGCGGGAAGCGCACGATGGTCTTGTCGGCGAGCACCACGCCGTGCACGTCGCCGCGGTCGGTGTACAGCAGGCGCTCGATGCGGCCCCCCGCCGACATGGCCACGAGCGTGCCCGGGTCGCGCAGCGGCGGCGGGGCCATGCCCGGCATCGGCGGCTGGTCGGTCACGCTACGGCCGTTGGCGCCGATGGTCTGTGCGCGCACCACCGGCACGCTGGGGGCGCGCCAGCCGCTGACCTGCGCCGTGTCGCCGGGCCTGAGCATCTGCATCATGGCGGCCGAGAGGTGCGGTGGAAAGGCGACCTGCGTGCCATCGGAAAGCAAGAGGCCATCGGCCTCGCCGTTCGGGTTGATCAGCCATTGCTGCACGCGGCCGGTGGCAACCATCCCGGCCTGGAATGCGATGGCGCCGTGCGGCGGGGGCATGGGCCCGTGCGGCGGCGCGGGTGGCAGCTGGGCGAAGGCGGCGCTGCCGGCCAGCAGGCAGGCGGCGGTGAGGGCGAGGCGGGAGGTCATGACGGTTCCTTGTGGAATGGAGACCCCATCGACATCTCACACAACGTGCCAGCGCATGAACCCTTTGAAATCAACGACTTGCGCGCACCGTGCGGGCGGCGGCCGCATGATCCGGGGACACCATGCGTCCGCTTTCCGGACGCTTCGTCTCAGTCGATCCCGTACTGCGTCAGCTTGCGATAGAGCAATTGACGGTGAATGCCCAGGCGGCGTGCGGCCTCGGCACGGTTGCCCTGCGTTTGGGCCAGCGCGTGGGCGATCAGCAGGCGCTCGAGCTTTTCGACGGCGGCGGGCAGTTCGCCTTCGAGCCACTCGGCCGGCACCGTGTCGGACGCTTCGCCGCGTGGCGCGGCCCCGGGTCCGATGGCCAGGTCCGCCGCGCCGATCACGCGGTGCCGTACCAGCGCATGGCAGCGCTCCATCACGTTGCGCAGTTCGCGCACGTTGCCGGGCCATGGGTGGCTCAGCAGCCGTTGCGCGGCCTCGGCCGACAGCGCCTTCGGCGCATCGGATGCGGCCGCGCGGCGCAGGAAGTGCTCGGCCAGCGGGATGATGTCGGCCAGCCGCTCGCGCAGCGGCGGCATGCGGATCGACAGCACGTCGAGCCGGTACAGCAAGTCTTCGCGAAAACGGCCCTCGCGCACGGCGGCGGCCAGGTCGCGGTGCGTCGCGGCGATCACGCGCACGTCGACCTTCACCGTCCGGTGGCTGCCCAGCGGCGTGACCTCGCCCTCCTGCAACGCACGCAGGATCTTGGCCTGCACGTCCAGTGCCATGTCGCCGATCTCGTCGAGCAGCAGCACGCCGCCATCGGCCGCGCGAAAGCAGCCGGGGCGTTCGCCGCTCGCGCCGGTGAAGGCGCCGCGCACGTGGCCGAAGAGTTCGCTTTCGAGCAGCTCCTTCGGAATCGCCGAGCAGTTGACGGCCACGAAGGGCCGGCCGGCGCGGGCCGAATGGCGGTGCAGCGCGCGCGCCACCATTTCCTTGCCGGTGCCGGTTTCGCCGAGGACCAGCACCGGCATCGCGCTGGCGGCGGCCAGGCCGATGCGCTTGTGCACCTCGCGCATCGCGTGGCTCGGGCCGATCAGGTTGCTGCCGTCGCCGTCCTGCGGCACACCGGAGGGCGACGCTGCCGCGTGCTGCTGCAGCGCGCGTTCCAGCACCTCGCGCACCGCCTCGCGGCTGATCGGCTTGGCCAGGTGATCGAAGGCGCCCAGGCGCATCGCCTCGATGGTGTTGCCCGCGCTCGCGAACGCCGTGAGCACGATCACCGGCGGCAGGCGCACGAGCCTGGCCTGCATGGCTGCGAGCGTCTGCAGGCCATCCATGCCGGCCATGCGGTGGTCGAGGAACACGGCGTCGAAGCGCTCGCGCGACGACGACAGCGTTTCCAGCGCCTCGGCGCCGCTGGCCGTCGCCACCACGCCGTGGCCGAGGCCCTGCAGTGTTTCGGCAAGCGTGTCGCGGAAGGCGTTGTCGTCGTCGACGATCAGGATGTGCGCCACGGAAGCTCCAGTTCGAAGCGGGTGCCCGGTTGCATGGGAACATGATGCAGCTCGCCGCCGTGCGCCAGCGCCACTTCGCGCGCCAGCGCCAGGCCCAGCCCGGTGCCGTCGGCGCGGCCGGTGGCAAAGGGCTCGAAGAGGCTGGCCTGCAGCGGTTCGGGTACGCCCGGGCCGTCGTCGTCCACGCGGATGAGCAGCATGCGCGCATCGGGCTGCACGACGGCCAGCACCACGTGGCCGCCGCGCGGCGCATGGCGCACGGCGTTGTCGAGCAGGTTGTCGACGGCGCGCGCAAGGTGTACCGGGTCGAACACGGCGCTGGCGGGCAAGTCGTGATGCAGCGAGATCTGCACGCCGCCCGCCGCTGCCTTCGGCGCGACGGCGGCCACGCGCTCTTCGAGCCAGCGATGAAGCGCCACCTCGGCCGGTGCGAGGGCTACCGGCTGCACTAGCGCGAGCAGGCTTTGCACGAGGCCGTCGAGCCGGTCGATCTGCCCCACGATGACCTGCAGCGCCTGGCCCTGCCGCTCGGGCGCGGCGGCCAGTGCGTTCTCGGCCTTCAGCCGCATCGTGGCGATCGGGTTGCGGATCTCGTGGGCGATGCCGCCGGTCATGCGGCCGAGCGCCGCCAGGCGCTGGTCGCGGCTGTGCTGCTGAGCGGCCGCTCGCACGTTCATGCGCGCCTCCTCGAAGCGCAGGCGGTAGCGGTTGAAGCCGTCGACGATGCGGTCGAGTTCGTGCACGCCGGTGCGCGGCAGCTCGGGCATGGCATCGCCGTCCGCATCGGCCTGCGCGAGCCGGGTTTCGAGGCGCTGCACATGGCGCAGTCCGCGTCGAAGGATGAAGCCAAGCCAAAGGCCCGATGCCAGCACCAGCGCCAGCAGGACGCTCAGGCCGGTGCGCAGGCTGTCCTGCGCGGCCAGCGCGCCGCTGCTGGTGCGAGTCATGGTCCACGCCGCCAGGTCGTTGCTCGGCGCGGCCAGCGGGCAGGCCGAGACGATCAGCGCCTCACGGCTGCCGCGCACCACATCGGTCTGCGGCTGCCGGGTGCGCGCCGCGAGCTGTGCCATCTCGGCGATCAGCGGCTGCTCGGCCACGGGCACGTCGCGCTTGACGCCGCTGCCTTCGTAGGTGGGGTAGGCATAGGCCAGCTGTCCGCCGGCGGCCTGCCACACGCCGCCCTCGACATGGGGCGATTCGATCAGCACCAGCTGCAGCAGCACCTGCAGCAGATCGACTTGCGGCTGCGCCGGGGAAGGTGCGGCCGCCGACCTGGCATAGCGCGCCGCGATCGCGCGGCACGACTGCTCGGTCGCAGCGCGCCCCGCAGCCACCTGCGCGCCGGCACTGCTTCGGTAGAGCGTGAGCATCACCACGGCCAGGGCGGCGCACATGCCGAACAGAAGCATCCAGAAGAAGACCAGCTGACCGCGAAGGGATTTCATCCACCGCGTTCACGCAGTTCGCGCTTGAGCACCTTGCCGATGGCGCTGCGCGGCAGCTCCTCGATGAAGGAGAGACGTGCCAGTCGCTGCGTCTTGCCGAGCTGGGCGTTGGTCCATTGCAGCAGCGCGTCCTCGGTTGTGCTGTCACCCTCGCGGCGCACCACGAAGGCCACTGGCGTTTCGCCCCATTGCTCCGACGGCACTCCGATCACCGCCACGTCGGCCACCGCCGCATGGCCGCGCAGCACGGCCTCGAGGTCGCTCGGGTAGATGTTGAAGCCGCCGCTGATGATCATGTCCTTCTTGCGGTCGAACAACGTGAGGAAGCCGTCGGCGTCGAAGCGCCCCACGTCGCCGGTGCGGATGAAGCGCTTGCCGGT
Source organism: Variovorax sp. Varisp46 (assembly GCF_059491885.1). Classification (NCBI taxonomy): domain Bacteria; kingdom Pseudomonadati; phylum Pseudomonadota; class Betaproteobacteria; order Burkholderiales; family Comamonadaceae; genus Variovorax; species Variovorax sp. Varisp46. The sequence continues at coordinate 4,693,418 of NZ_CP168515.1, read as the reverse complement.
GGCGTCGAACCATTCGGCCTCGCGCGTCTTCTCGGGTTGGCGGTGGTAGCCGGTCATCATGCCGCCCGAGTGGCCCACCACCTCGCCGGCCACCTCGGTGTTGCCGCGCGGCAGTTCGTTGCCTTCCTCGTCGATCAGGCGGATGTCGCTGCCCTCGGCGGGCTGGCCTACCGTGTGCAGCTTGGTCGGGTGCAGGTGCGCCTCCAGGATGCAGGTGCCGCCGCCCTCGGTCATGCCGTAGAACTCGATCAGCCCGCCGGGCCAGCGCTTGAGCACGTCGGCCTTGAGCGCGGCGTTGAAGGGCGCGCTGGTGCTGAACTTGAAGCGGAACGACGACAGGTCGTGCGCGTCGAAGCGCGGATGCGCCATCAACCGCTGGTACTGCACCGGCACGAGCATGGTGTGCGTCACGCGGCGTTGCTCGGCCAGCTGCAGGTAGCCGAGCGCGTCGAACTTGGGCATCAGCACCACGCAGCCGCCGAAGGCGATGGTGGGGAAGAACACCACCAGCGTGGTGTTGGAGTACAGCGGCGTTGACAGCAGCGTGACGGTGTCGGGACCGTATTCGTATTTGGCGCCGCGCTGTACGTGGGCCCAGCGCATGCCGTGGCCCTGCACGATGCCCTTGGGCTCGCCCGTGGTGCCCGACGAATAGATGATGTTGAAGGGCCACGAAGGCTGCGTCTCCACGGCCTTGGGCTGCACACCTGCCGGCGCGAGCCAGCCTTCGAAGTCGCGGCCCACGTTCGAGCCGTCGAGCGCAATGCGTGCAATGCCGCCTTCCTTCGCGGGGCCGATCACCTCGGCGGCCGAGGCGTCGCTGAACAGGATGCGCGCATCGGCATCCTCGATCATCCGGGCCAGGCTGGCGGGCGTGGAGCCTGGCGCCAGCGGGGCCACCGCGACGCCCGCGCGCAGCGCGCCCAGGAACACCGCCGCGTAGTTCACCGACGACGAGGCGCAGATGGCGATGGCATCGCCGGGCTGGAGCCCGTCGCGCTGCAGGCTGGCCGCGACGCGGTCCATGAGCGCGTCGAGTGCGCGGTAGTCCAGCGTGCGCCCGGCATCGGCCAGCGCGGCGTGGTCGGGCGTGTGTTGCGCATGGAGGCGGACCAGATCGGCAATGGCGCCGAAATTGCGTTCCATTTCGGCTTGAACGGCAGGGCGCGTTTGCAAGGTCATTCCTTCTTCTTGAGCAGCCGGCAGGATAGCGAAATGCTGCCGCTTTCGGCCAGCTCCTTGGCGACCGCGCGGCTGTCGGAGGGCGTACCGTCAGGCCGCGCTCAGGATGGGCGGGCAACGATCCCGCATCATCTTTTTTCAACAGACAGGGAGTCTCTCTTGCACATCATCTGGACCATCTTGATCGGCTTCATCGCGGGGCTGATCGCCCGCGCCATCTTTCCGGGCAACAACTCCATGGGGTTCATCCTCACCGTGGTCCTGGGCATTGCCGGGTCGCTGGTGGCGACCTATGCAGGACAGGCCCTGGGGCTGTACGCTGCGGGCGCGGGCGCCGGCTTCATCGCCTCGGTGATCGGCGCGGCCCTGCTGCTCGGGGTCTGGCATCTCGTGGCCCGGTAACAAGGAGATCTCCATGGGTTTACTCGACATCCTCCAGCAGGCCATCGGCGGCAACGGCAGCCCCGAGGCCCACCTCGACAAGGTCACGCAGCAGGCATCGACCGACGAAGTCGGTGCGGGGCTCGCCGCGGCCATGCGATCCGACCAGACGCCGCCTTTCGGCGACATGGTGGGCAAGCTGTTCGGCCAGTCGTCGCCGCAGCAGCAGGCCGGCGTGCTCAACCAGATCCTGGCCACGCTGGGCCCGGCAGCGGCCTCGGCGCTGGCCGGCGGCGTGCTCGGCCGCATGCTGCAGCCGGGGCAGACGCAGGTCACGCCCGACCAGGCCTCGCAGCTGTCGCCTGCGCAGGTGACCGAGATTGCCGCGCATGCCGAGCAGCAGCACGCGGGCGTGATCGACGAGGTGAGCCGGTTCTATGCGCAGCACTCGGGGCTGATCAAGACACTGGGCGGCGCGGCGATTGCCATCGCGCTGGCGAAGATGAAGGAGAACGCCACGCGCGGTTGAGGCTGCGCGGCCCCGTCAGCGGGACGACTCGGTTGTTTCGGGCTGCGCCGTGTCGCCGCCGCATTCGTACGCATCGCGCGCCAGGCTGCGCCGGTTCCATAAATGCATGGATGCCGCACGCTGCGGCGTCAGCTGCGTCGGGAAATGCACGAAGTGGCTGTCGGCGGTCGCGTAGATCGCGGGCGCGTCCAGCGACAGCGTGTCCACCACCTGGGCTTCGGTGACGAGGCCGTGGGCATTGAAGACATTCGCGAAGTAGGTCTGGTCGCCGCCGTTGGCGTGCACCGACGAGCGGTCGGGCGCGGCCTCGATCTGCCGGCAGATGTCTTCCACCAGCGCGTGCATCGCGGGCGTGTTGCGCACGCCGACCACGCTGGAGTTCATGTTCCAGGCCGTGTGGTCGTTGCCCACCAGCGCCTGCCGGCCGTCGACCAGCGGCTCCATGCGCAGCGACTGGTTCATGGCCAGGATGTCCGCATCGATCCACAGCAGGAACTCGTGCTCCGCGAGGTGGCGCCGCATGACGTGCGGCTTGGCCCACGAGCCTGTCAGGCCGTTTGCAAAGCCGGGCACCTTGCGGTAGAGGTGGTAGCCGTAGCCATGGCGCAGGCAGTAGCGCGCGAGGCTTTCTTCGTGGATGCGGCCGTAGCTGGCGATGTGGTGCGTGTAGATGCTGACGAAGGCGATGCGCGCGCCGGGGTTCAGGTGCAGGTCGTCCCCGGGTGGGGGCGTGGTCCCGGCGAGTAAGAGGAAGGGCGGGCGTTCGTCGGCGGCCAGGGCCGCGGCGTCCTCCACGAGGTTCTGCACGCCGCGGAAGTCGTAGTCCAGCGCCGGCGTCCACTGGTTTCCGGCGCCTGCGCGGCGCCAGGTGGGCGCGTCGCTGGCCACCAGCGGGCGCACCCCCTGGATCGATTCGTAGTAGCTGCCCGCGGGCCAGTTGGCCTGCACATTGGCGTGGATGCCGTTGGGCAGGGGAAGGGCGCAGGGGCGGGGCGGGAAGACATGGGCGACCAGCGCGTTCTCGGGCTGCTCGTTGTCCTCCAGGATGCGCACTGCCCAATGGGAGACATGGTCGACCAACTGGCGCACCTGCTCGCGCACCGCGGCCGTGTTGCGCAGCAGCAGCATGCTGGTGTTGCAGAGCGCGTCGTCGTCGGGTTGCGCGCAGACCAGCGCGTCGATGCCGTCGAACACCTCTTCCAGCGATCGGGGCCAGTAGACGACAGCGAACTGGTCGAGTACCAGCAGCAGGCTGCCCTCGTCGGCTTGCGCCAGGTGCTGGTAGATCGCGTGGTAGCGGAAGAAGACCGGCTGGCGCGGACCCCACACATGGGTGCTGTCGGCGATGCGGTGCGCATAGCCGTACCGGCGCGCATAGGCTGCGTGGTTCTCGACCAGGCCCTCGACAGGGCGTGTGGCCAGCGTGGTCAGGATGGTGGCCATCTGATCCGTTCTCCCTTTCGATGTGGTCCCGCGGCGTTGGCTGCCGCTATGCGTCGGAAGCTTGCCGTACGACGCCGATGATGTACTCGATTTCCTCGTCGCCGAGCATCGGATAGAGCGGCAATGCGAGTGAGCAGCCGGCCAGTTTTTCGCTGTGCGGCAGGGCGCGGGTGCCGTGCCAGGGCCGCAGCGCCTCGTGCAGGTGCAGCGGTTGCTCGTAGTAGATCCGGGTGGCGATTCCGGATGCCGCCAGCTGCGCCGCGAAGGCCGCGCGTTCGCGGGGGCCGGGCAGGGTGATGACGAAATAGTTCCACGCGTGGCCCGCCGAGCCTCGCGGCAAACCGATCGGACGGTCCGCCCAGGCCGCCATGTAGCGCGCTGCGATGGCGCGCCGTCGCGCGATGTTGTCCGGAAAGTCGTCCAGCGCGGCATTGAGCAGACAGGCCTGCAATTCGTCCATGCGGCTGTTGTGTCCGAGGCAGTGGTGCCGGCCGTCGGCGTAGCCGTGGTTGCGCAGCAGCCGCGCCTTGTGGGCATGCTGCGGATCCCTGAAGGCCAGCGCACCGGCGTCGCCGGCGGCGCCGAGGGTCTTGGTCGGATAGAAGCTCATTGCCGCGGCGTCGCCCCAGGTGCCGGCGGCATGGGCGCCCAGGCATTGCGCGACGTCCTCGACCAGCCACAGCTTCTCGTCGCGGCAGTAGGCGGCCAGTTCGGGCAGGCCGCTCGGGTCGCCGAAGAGGCCGACCGCGAGGATTGCGCGGGTGCGCGGCGTGCGGGCGTCGCGGAAATGCGCGAGCGTCGGCAGGAAGTCGTCCGGCGCACTGTCGACGAAGACCGGCCGCGCGCCCGCGGCGAGCACCGCTTCCGCGCAGGCGACGAAGGTGTAGCTCGGCAGCAGGACCTCGTCCAGCGCGTCTCCTCCGCCCGCGCTTCCGATGCCGAGGCTCTTGAAGGCCAGCAGAAGCGCTTCGGAGCCCGATCCCACCGCCACGGTCTCGCGGCCTTGCAGCAGGCCGGACAGCCGTGCCTCGAAAGCCTCGGCCTGCGGACCGAGGATGTACACGCCGCTGCGCAGCACTGCGGCGAGGGACTGGGCCAGGTGCGCCGCTTTCGGCTCGGTGGATGCGGCCGACCGGAACAGCGGGATCTTCATGCGTGCAGTATCTGGCAAGCCCGGGTCACGGCCGCCAGGCCATCGGCACCCGACGCGACGCGGCTGGCCTGGCCCAGGATGGCGCGCCTGAAGCCGTGGTACTGCCGTGCCAGGGCGTCGTCGCCTGTCGTCGTCGTCGAACGCGCGCCGCTGCGCAGGTCCAGCAACTGCTCCCGGTGGCCGTCGCACACCTGCAATCGAGCGATTGCCGGCGTGCTGGCGTAGCCGCTCTCGAATTCGGCGACCAACGTGCCCAGCCGCACGCGCGCACGCACGCTGTGCACGTCGATGTGCCGTGCGAGCACTTCCATTGGCGCTTCCGCGGGAATCGCGCACAGCCAGGCGAGCAGGTCGAGGTCGTGCACCATCAGGTCCAGCACGCTGTCCCTGGCCATGGCAACGCGCGTCGAATAGCGGCGAAACCGCATGAACGGACGCTGGTCCTGGCGGTGGCTTGCCGCGGCATTGCGCAGCCGGGCGAGGAGCACGGTGCCGAACACGGGGTTGAAGCGCTCGATGTGGCCGGTGCTCAGCGTCACGCCGCATTGCCGCGCCGTGCGGATCATCAGGGCACCGTCGTGCCGGTCGATGCAAAGCGGCTTTTCGACCAGCACGTGGCAGCCGCGCCGCATCAACGACAGGGCAAGCTCGGCGTGCGCGTCGTCGCTGGTGGCAACGGTGGCCGACGCGATGCCCGGCGGCAGGTCGTCAAGGCTGGACAGCAATGGCAGCGCCGCGAGTTCTGCGCCGGCGCGGGCCGACGACGAGCAATCCACGAGGGCGCGCAGCTGGAAGCCGCGCAGGGCGAGGAGCTTTCGGGCGTGGATGCTGCCGAAGCGGCCAAGGCCCACGATCGCATGGGCCAGTGCGGCGTCGACTGGGCTCGCGGCCGCCGTATCGGCGGCGATGGCGGTCGTGCTGTCGTCGCGGGCTGGCGTCGTGAAGGTCATCGAGGCATCGATGGATGTGTCATCGCATCGCGTCGCGCAGCCGATCCGCCACGGCCTGCAGATGCGCGCCGCGGATGACGTGCTTGTAGACGCCGGCCGCGACGCGTTCCTCCCCGAAGATTTCGAAGGCGGGTTTGGTGGCGGGGGCCTCCGCCAGTTCATAGCGCGTGGGCTGCGCGGCGAAGAGGCATTCCCGGCCGTAAGCCTGGGCGCCGAACTCGGCGATGAAGCCCGCCAGCTCGCGTTCCAGCTGGCCGCCGAAGCTGTGCGCGTAACCGTGCATGTCGTCGAGCTTGGCCTGCAACTCGGGGCCGTCGAGCTCGACCATGACATGGCGCTCGGAAGCCAGCCGTGCCGGTGGACTCGGATGGCCCACGGTGGGATAGCCGAGCGATACGACCGTGCGGCCGCGCGCCACGGCGTGCGCGGCGACCTGGTTGGCCAGCAGGCGGCACAGGTCGTGCGAAGGGTTGTAGTCCTCGGCTTCATCGGCAACGATGCAGTCGATGCCTTGCTCCACGACGTGCGTCGTCAAGGCGTGGACCCACTGCGTGAACAGGCGCGTGTCGCCTTCGAGCAGCGCCCGGTAGATGTCGGCATCGGCAACCGGCTGCACCACATCCGCAATCCAGCGGGCCCCCGCGCGTGCGAGGTTGTCGATCGTCGGTTCGAGCCGCGGCACGCCGCTCGAACCGGCGCCGTTGGTCAGCACCACGAAATCCGGCCGCTCGTTGCGCAGCCACTTCCACAGCAGCAGTTCGTGCCCCGAATGGGCGGCGATCACCAGCGCCTTCATGCGCGCGGACTGCCGGGCCGGACGAGGGTTGATACCCGCCGCAGCGGTCCGGTCACACGCCACGAACGGCTGGCGTAGACCTCGCGCAGCTGTGCCTGGAGCAGGGCGAGTTCGGTGCGCGCCTGCCGGGTCTGCTGCTCGGCTTCGGCCAGCCGTGCGTTGCAGTCGGCGTTCGATTGCGCCGCCTGTGCAGCCTGCGCGGCGGTCTGCATGGCGATCTGCGCTGCGGCCTGCATGGCGGCGAGCTCCATCTGCCGGCGTGCCTCTTCGGCCTGGCGTTGCAGCTCTGCCTGCAGCGCGTCGATTCGAGCCTGATGCATGCGTTGATGGTCGTTGAAGGATTGCTGAAGCCACCCGATGTGCTGCTGCAAGGACGCAACAGCCAGATGCGCCGCCGACGGGTTGCCGCGCCGGATCCAGTCCTCCATATAGCGGGCCACCTCATTCGCGCGCTGGCTTGCGGGCACCTCGATCACGGGGTGCTGCAGGGCCATGCGCTGCGCGCAGCGCTCAAGCGCGCCGAGCGTTGCGTCGAGGCCGCCATGCGCACGCATCCATTCGCCGGCCTTGCCCGCATCCTCGGCGTCGTATCGATCGAGTTCGGCGCCCACGTTCTCCCGCGTGATCGGCCGGATCAGCAGCGCCCGGCCGAAATTCCAGCGCCGCGCGTGGGCCACGGTGGCCGCCGTCACCATCTCGCCCATGCCCGAACTCGGATCGAGCACCACCACCGCGTTGCCGGTGCACAGTGCCTCGGTGGCGCAGCGCCCCTTGCCGAAGACGATGTCGTAGCGGCCGAGTGCCTCGGCCGGGTCGGGCAGGTGGTTGCCGGTGCCGCTGCCGATCACGTCCAGCGACAGTCCGCGCTGCACGCAGGCGGCGCGGATTTCCTCGAGCTGCGCGTCGTGCGAGGCGTAGTTGCTGAAGACCAGCGCCGTCCGGGGCCGGGCCGGCAGCCCGCCGCGCCGCGGAAAGCGCGAAAGATCGATCCCGTTCTGGATCAGCTCGATGCGTTCGCGCGCGATGCCGAACTCGTGCACCAGGCGCTCGGCGCAGTTCTCGTCGACGGCCACATGGCATACGACCTGCGTGAACTGCGCCGGGCGTCCGTGTTCGGCGCTTCGGTCGTGGCATATCGTGAGGACCGGCACGTCGTGGAAATGCAGCAGCGCGCGAACCGTCTCGTGGTGGGTGTTGCCGATGATCACGTCCGGCCGCGCCGCAATGTCGCTCAGTTCGGTGACGCAGGCAATCGAGGCAAAGCGCAGTTCGTCGGCCATGTCCCCGAAGGCCGTTGCAAAGATCGTGACGGCGTGGCCGCGGCGGCGCAGCCACAGCGCCAGGTCGCGGGTGAACATTTCCGCCCCCGTGCGATGCACGAGATAGCACATCGCCAGCAGGATGTGCAGGGGCCTGCCTGACTGCGGCGCGTCCGCCGCTGGGACGGTCGCCGCGGCGTTCAATCGAGCGAGGGCGCGCCGGCCAGAACGTGTCCTGCCTGCTGGTCGGCGTGGTAGCTGGAGCGCACCATCGCGCCCACGGCCGCGTGGCTGAAGCCCATCTTGTAGGCCTCTTCCTCGAACATCTTGAAGGTGTCCGGGTGCACGTAGCGGCGCACCGGCAGGTGCGAGCCCGACGGCGACAGGTACTGGCCGATGGTCAGCATGTCGATGCCGTGCGCGCGCATGTCGCGCATGACCTGCAGGATCTCCTCGTCGGTCTCGCCGAGGCCCACCATGATGCCGCTCTTGGTCGGCACGTCGGGGTGCAGCGCCTTGAACTTCTTCAGCAGGTTCAGGCTGAACTGGTAGTCGCTGCCGGGGCGCGCTTCCTTGTACAGGCGCGGCGCGGTCTCGAGGTTGTGGTTCATCACGTCGGGCGGCGCGGCCTTGAGGATTTCAAGGGCGCGGTCGTCGCGGCCGCGGAAGTCGGGCACGAGGATCTCGATCTGCGTCGTCGGCGAGAGCTCGCGGATGTTGCGGATGCAGTCGACGAAGTGCTGGCTGCCGCCGTCGCGCAGGTCGTCGCGGTCGACGCTGGTGATCACCACGTACTTCAGGCGCAGCTTGGCGATGGTCTTGGCCAGGTTGAGCGGCTCGTCCTTGTCGAGCGGGTCGGGGCGGCCATGGCCCACGTCGCAGAACGGGCAGCGGCGCGTGCACTTGTCGCCCATGATCATGAAGGTGGCCGTGCCATTGCCGAAGCATTCGCCGATGTTCGGGCACGAGGCCTCTTCGCAGACCGTGTGCAGGTTGCTCTCGCGCAGGATCTGCTTGATCTCGTAGAAGCGCGTGGTCGGGCTGCCGGCCTTGACGCGGATCCACTCGGGCTTCTTGAGCACCTCGCCCTGCTGCACCACCTTGACGGGGATGCGCGAGAGCTTGGCCGCGGCCTTCTGCTTGGCCAGCGGGTTGTAGTTTTCGGCGCTTTGGGCGTCGCGGACGACTTCTGTGGTGCTCATTGGTGTGTCAAGGCGCGAGGAAGGCGCCGAGCTTCTGGCTCAGCACCGTGGCGGCTTCTTCCCATGTGGTTTGGATGCCGATTGTAGAAAGGTCGACCGTCTGCAGCCCCGCATACCCGCATGGGTTGATGCGGGAGAAGGGTTCGAGGTCCATCTCGACATTGAGCGCCACGCCGTGGTAGGTGGCGTGGCGGCTCACCTTGATGCCCAGCGCGGCGATCTTGCCGAGACCGCGAAACGGGTCGCCCGCAGGCAGCGGGCCGGCCAGCGCCGAACCGTTTGAAGGCGATGCTTTCAGCATCGCGTGCGAGAACGGGTCGTCCAGCCGTACGTAGATGCCCGGTGCGCTCGCCACGCGGTGGCCGGTGACGCCGAAATGAGCCAGCGTGCGCAGCACCGATTCCTCGATGCGATAGACGTATTCCTTGACGAAGTAGCCCGCGCGGCGCAGGTCGATCAGCGGGTAGGCCACCACCTGGCCGGGGCCGTGGAACGTGACCTGGCCGCCGCGGTCGGTCTGCACGACGGGAATGGCGCCGGGGTTCAGGATGTGGTCCTGCTTGCCCGCAATGCCTTGCGTGAAGACCGGGGCGTGTTCGCAAACCCATAGTGCATCGGGCGTGTCCGCTGTGCGCTCCTGCGTGAACTGCTTCATTGCCGCGAAGGTGTCGGCGTAATCGACGCGGCCCAGCGGGCGCAGCTCGATGGCGGCGGTGCCTGTCATGGCGTGGTTCGCCGTGCGGACGGCACGGGGGTCAAAGCACGACCTTGACCATCGGATGCGCCGACAGCGCGCGGTAGATGTCGTCGAGCTGCTCGCGGCTGGTGGCCGTGACGGTGATGGTCACGCCGAGGTAGTTGCCGGCCTTGCTGTCGCGCAGCTCGACGGTGGTGGCGTCGAAGGCGGGATCGAAGCGCTCGGCGATCTGGGTGACGGCGTGCACGAAGCCGTCGACCTTGGCGCCCATCACCTTGATCGGAAACTGCGAGGGGTACTCGATCAGCGATTCCTTGCGCGGATCGGGGATCGCGGTGGTGTCGGTGGTGGTCGTGTTGTCGGTCATGCCGGGGCTCCGTGTTTCTGTGCGTTGTGTTGCTTGGCCTGCTGGTAGGCCGCATACAAGCTCTGGTAGATGGGGCCGGGGCGGCCATTGCCAATAGCCTGCCCGTCGAGGCTCACGACGGGCAGCAGCTCCTTGCTGGCCGAGGAGATCAGCAGCTCGTCGGCGGCGAACACCTCGTCGCGCGAGATAGGGCGCAGCGCGAACGCAATGCCCTGCGCCTTGCACAGGCGCTCGAGCAGCCCGTAGCGGATGCCGGTCAGCACGAGGTTGTTCTTCGGCGGGCCCGCCAGCGTGCCGTCCTTCACGATCCACACGTTGCTCGACGAGGCCTCGCTGAGCCATTCGTCGCGGAACATGATGGTCTCGGTCGCGCCGGCTTCCACGCTGATCTGGCGCGCAAGCACGGCGCCCAGCAGGCTGGTGCTCTTGATGTGGGCCTTCTGCCAGCGGAAGTCGGCCGCGGTGACGCAGGCCACGCCCTTGGCGCGGATGGCATCGGAGATGGGCGGCAGCGGGTTCACCATCACGAACACCGTCGGGCGGATGCCGCGCACCATCGCGTGGTCGCGCGGGGCCACGCCGCGCGTCACCTGAAAGTAAACGGACTGGGGGGCGTTGCCGCCGGGCGCGACCAGCCGCATCACGATCTCGCGCCACTGCGCGAGCGACAGCGGGTTCTCGATCTGCAGTTCGGCGAGCGAGCGGTCGAGGCGGGCCATGTGCTCCTCGAAGCAGAAGGGCTGGCCGAAGTAGACGGGGACGTATTCGTAGATGCCGTCGCCGAAAATGAAGCCTCGGTCGAGGACGCTGATCTTCGCGTCGCGCAGGGCGGTGTATTCGCCATCGAGGTAACAAAGCGTGGCGGGCAGGGCATCGGTGATAGGGTGCATGCCGGAATTATGGTTGCGTGCGCCGCGTCGGGTTCGCGTCAGGGAATGCGGCATCGATTTGCATGCGCGGCAGCACGGGTGGCGGGACAGGCTGGGTTTTTACTTATAATCAATGGCTTTGTAGAAATTCTGGGTCGTCATCCGGGCTTCATTCGAAATGAAAAAAATCGCCCGTCAAGACTCGGAGGTCGCTGAAGACCTCGACGCAGAATTCAAGCCGTTGACCGCCGATGAGGCGCGTGAACTGCGGGCAAAGAACCCTTCGGTCTCCCCATGGCGGGTGGTCGCGGGGCAGTTGGTTGTCGGTCTGGTGGTGGCTCTGGCCGCCTGGGGACTGACGGGGAGGCAAAATCTGGGTTGGTCCGCCGCTTATGGCGCGATCGCGGTGGTCATTCCGGCGGCGGTGTTCGCACGCGGGTTGACCGGCAGGTTCTCTTCCCTGAATCCAGGCACTGCGGTGTTCGGATTCTTCCTCTGGGAAATGGTCAAGATGGCCTTGTCCGTGGCGATGCTGATCGCCGCGCCGAGGCTGATAACGGCGCTGAGCTGGCCAGCAATGCTGATCGGCCTGGTGGTGACAATGAAGGCGGCCTGGTTGGCGGTGATGTTCTCGCCCCGGCGCCGGCAACAACGAGACGAGTAACGGAATGGCTGCTGAAAACGCTGCGGAACATGGTCAGACCGCTGGTGAATACATCGTTCACCACTTGACGCATCTGCAAAGCTCCAAGCCTGCAGGTGTGGCCGATCTTTCGGTCTTCAACTTCGATTCGCTGTTTTTCTCCATCGCTCTGGGTGTCCTGGGCTGCTGGTTGCTCTGGCTGGCTGCACGCAAGGCCACGTCGGGCGTTCCGGGCCGCTTCCAGGCTGCCGTCGAACTGCTGGTTGAAATGGTCGACCAGCAAGCCAAGGGCATCGTCCACAACGCCACGAGCCGCAAGTTCGTCGCACCGCTGGCCCTTACCATCTTCGTGTGGATCTTCCTGCTGAACGCAATGGACCTGTTTCCGGTCGATTTGTTCCCGGCGATCTGGGCCAAGATCTTCCACATCGCGGGTGAAGACCCGCACCACGCCTACCTGCGCGTCGTGCCTACCGCCGACCTCTCGGTGACGATGGGCATGTCGGTGGCCGTGCTGCTGATCTGCATCTTCTACAACATCAAGATCAAGGGCGCCGGCGGCTGGATCCACGAGCTGTTCACCGCACCCTTCGGCAACCACTGGGCGCTGTACCCCTTCAACTTCGCCATGCAGATGATCGAGTTCATCGCCAAGACGGTCTCGCACGGCATGCGGTTGTTCGGCAACATGTACGCCGGCGAACTGATCTTCCTGCTGATCGCCCTGATGGGCGGTGCCTGGTCCGTGTCGGCCACCGGCATCGGCCTGGCCATCGGCCACATCATCGCGGGCACGGCCTGGGCCATCTTCCACATCCTGATCATCACGCTGCAAGCCTTCGTGTTCATGATGCTGACGCTGGTCTACATCGGCCAGGCCCACGATCACCACTGATCATCCGCTTTCGTTTTTTGTTTTTCGTTTTCTCTTCAACCAAAGTCCTCTAGGAGTCATCATGGAAGTTATTAGCTTTGTTGCACTGGCCGCCGGCCTGATCATCGGTCTGGGCGCTGTGGGCGCATGTATCGGCATCGGCATCATGGGCAGCAAGTACCTCGAGTCGGCCGCACGTCAGCCTGAACTCATGGGCGAACTTCAAACCAAGATGTTCCTGCTGGCTGGTCTGATCGACGCCGCTTTCATTATCGGCACCGGTATCGCTCTGTGGTTCGCAACGGCCAACCCGTTCCTGGCTCAGATCGCCAACCTGCCGAAGTAAGTCTTTCTCGTCGGACCTGCGTCGTCGTTCCCTAGTCCCCTAGCGAATGGCTTCGATTCAATCCCAAAGAGAGGGTGAAAAGTGAGCATTACCGGTACCCTGATCGTTCAGATGATCGTGTTCCTGATCCTGGTCGGGTTCACGATGAAGTTCGTGTGGCCGCCGATCGCGAAAGCGCTGGACGACCGCGCTGCGAAGATCGCCGAAGGCCTCGCTGCCGCCGACAAGGCCAAGTCCGAGCTGTCCGCCGCCAACAAGCGCGTGGAAGCCGAACTGGGCCAGGCGCGCAACGAGTCCGCACAGCGTCTTGCCGACGCCGAACGTCGCGCCCAGGCCATCGTTGAAGAGGCCAAGGCCCGCGCGACCGAGGAAGGCAACAAGATCGTTGCAGCCGCACGCGTCGAAGCCGACCAGCAGGCACTGAAGGCCCGTGAAGCCCTGCGCGAGCAGGTTGCTGCACTGGCCGTCAAGGGCGCAGAGCAGATTCTGCGCAAGGAAGTGAATGCGGGCGTTCACGCCGATTTGCTCGCCCGCCTGCAGACCGAACTCTGATAGAAGCCATGGCTGAACTCGCCACCATTGCACGCCCCTACGCCGAGGCGCTTTTCAAGGCGTCGTCGTCCGACGTCGCCGGAACCAGCGTCTGGCTCGAAAAGCTTGCCGCCATCGGAGCCAATCCGGAGCTCCAGCAACTCGCCGACAACCCCAAGGTTACGGCCGAGCAGGTTCTCGGCGTGGTCGCCGGTGCATTCGCTGCGCCGTTGCCCGCAATGGCCCAGAACTTCCTGGCTGCGCTCCTCGAGAACGGGCGTTTCTCGGTGCTGCCGGAAATTGCGAAGCAGTTCCGGACACTGTCCAACGCGAAGAGCGGCTCGTCCGACGCCGTGGTCTACAGCGCTTTCCCGATCGAAGTCTCGGCTCTGGCCAGTGTGGCGGCCGCGCTCGAAAAGCGCTTCGGTCGCAAGCTGCAGGTCACGGTCCAGCAGGAGCCGGAACTGATCGGTGGCATTCGTGTGGTGGTCGGCGACGAGGTGCTCGACACCTCCGTCAAAGCGCGCCTTGAACAAATGAAAGTTGCGCTGGCGGCCTGACCGGTCTCCATCGCCTTACAAAGAAAGAAGGAAAGAGTCATGCAACTCAATCCCGCAGAAATTTCCGAACTGATCAAGAGCCGCATCGAGGGCCTCGGGGTCAGCGCCAACATCCGCAACGAAGGCACCGTGGTTTCGGTGACCGACGGCATCGTGCGCGTGCACGGCCTGTCGGACGCGATGCAAGGCGAAATGCTTGAATTCCCGCCGAGCGCAGACGGCACCCCGTCGTTCGGCCTCGCACTGAACCTCGAGCGCGACTCCGTCGGCGCCGTGATTCTGGGCGAGTACGAGCACATCTCCGAAGGCGACACCGTCAAGTGCACGGGCCGCATCCTGGAAGTGCCCGTGGGTCCTGAACTCATCGGCCGCGTGGTGAATGCCCTGGGCCAGCCGATCGACGGCAAGGGTCCCATCAACGCCAAGATGACCGACGTGATCGAAAAGGTCGCTCCCGGCGTGATCGCACGGAAGTCCGTCGACCAGCCGATGCAGACCGGCCTGAAGTCCGTCGACTCGATGGTGCCCGTCGGCCGTGGCCAGCGCGAGCTGATCATCGGCGACCGCCAGACCGGCAAGACGGCTGTCGCCATCGACGCGATCATCAACCAGAAGGGTCAGAACATGACCTGCGTCTACGTTGCGATCGGCCAGAAGGCTTCGTCGATCAAGAACGTGGTGCGCGCACTCGAACAAGCCGGCGCGATGGACTACACCATCGTGGTGGCGGCATCGGCTTCCGAATCGGCGGCCATGCAGTACGTGTCGGCCTACTCGGGCTGCACGATGGGTGAATACTTCCGCGACCGCGGCCAGGACGCGCTGATCGTCTATGACGACCTGTCCAAGCAAGCCGTGGCCTACCGCCAGGTCTCGCTGCTGCTGCGCCGCCCGCCAGGCCGCGAAGCCTACCCCGGCGACGTGTTCTATCTCCACAGCCGCCTGCTCGAGCGCGCAGCCCGCGTGAACGCCGACTACGTCGAAGCTTTCACCAAGGGTGAAGTCAAGGGCAAGACCGGCTCGCTGACCGCACTGCCGATCATCGAAACGCAAGCCGGCGACGTGTCCGCTTTCGTGCCGACCAACGTGATCTCGATCACCGACGGCCAGATCTTCCTGGAAACCAACCTGTTCAACGCCGGTATCCGTCCCGCCATCAACGCCGGTATTTCGGTGTCGCGCGTGGGTTCGTCGGCGCAGACCAACCTGGTGAAGAACCAGTCCGGCGGTATCCGTACCGACCTGGCGCAGTACCGCGAACTCGCGGCCTTCGCCCAGTTCGCCTCGGACCTCGACGAAGCCACCCGCAAGCAGCTCGACCGCGGTGCCCGCGTGACCGAACTGCTCAAGCAGACCCAGTACAGCCCGCTGCCCATCTCGCTGATGAGCGCCACGCTGTTCGCGGTGAACAAGGGCTTCATGGACGACATCGACGTCAAGAAGGTTCTCTCGTTCGAACACGGCTTCCACCAGTTCCTCAAGTCGAGCCACGCACCCCTGCTGGCCACGATGGAAAAGAACGGCGCCAAGTGGGACCCGAAGCCCGCGAAGGCCGACGACAGCGACGAGAAGAAGGCTTTCAAGAAGGTCTGCCAGGACGCGGAAGCCGAACTGCTGGCCGCCGCCACTTCGTTCAAGAAGTCGTTCGCCTGATCGACGCCTTGATCGACGCAAGAAGGAGCTCTCATGGCAGCTGGTAAGGAAATCCGCGGCAAGATCAAATCGGTGGAAAACACCAAGAAGATCACCAAGGCCATGGAAATGGTCTCGGTTTCCAAGATGCGCAAGGCGCAGGAACGCATGCGCGCCGCTCGCCCCTACAGCGAAAAGATCCGCAACATCGCGGCCAATCTCGGCAAGGCGAACCCGGAGTACACCCACGCGTTCATGAAGACGACCGAGGCCAAGGGCGTCGGTTTCATCATCGTGACCAGCGACAAGGGCCTGTGCGGCGGCTTGAACACCAACCTGCTGCGTGCCGTGACGGCCAAGCTGCGCGAAGCGCAGGCAGCGGGCAACGTGGTCGAGTCGGTTGCCATCGGCAGCAAGGGTCTGGGTTTCCTGAACCGCATCGGCGCCCGCGTGGTGGCGCATGTGACGCATCTGGGTGACACGCCGCATCTCGACAAGCTCATCGGGCCGGTCAAGACGCTGCTCGACGCCTATGCCGAAGGCAAGCTGTCGGCTGTGTACCTGTGCTACACGAAGTTCATCAACACCATCAAGCAAGAGCCGATGGTGGAGCAACTGCTACCGCTGAAGGCCGAGACGCTGCAGGTCGAGTCGGGCCATCATTCGTGGGACTACATCTACGAACCCGACGCGCAAAGCGTGATCGACGAGCTGCTGGTGCGCTACGTGGAATCGCTGGTGTACCAGGCCGTGGCCGAAAACATGGCGTCCGAGCATTCGGCGCGCATGGTGGCCATGAAGGCTGCGACCGACAACGCGGGCAACGTGATCAGCGAACTGAAGCTGGTCTACAACAAGACCCGCCAGGCCGGCATCACCAAGGAGCTGTCCGAGATCGTGTCCGGCGCGGCTGCGGCCGCAGGCGTTTGATCGAGGCAATGCAACAGGCCGCGTTGCTGATCGGACGCGCTCTGCGCGTTCGCTAATCCAAGGCCTATTTTTAGGGGACTCTGCGCAAAATGAAGAAGATTCTTGCCCTGGTGGCGGTTGCCGCCGCCCTGACTGCCTGCTCCAAGAAGGAAGAGGCGCCTGCGCCTGCACCGGCTCCCGCCGCTGCACCCGCAGCGCCCGCTCCGGCCCCAGCTCCCGCAGCAGCGCCGGCCGCTCCCGCCGCAGCAGCCCCGACAGCATCGGCCGACCTGCCGCAGGAGTGCAACGACTACCTCGCCAAGGTGCAGGCGTGCGTTTCTTCGCAAAGCGGTGCTGCCGCCGACGCGATGAAGGCCAACCTCGACCAGACGAAGGCCACCTGGGCTTCGATGGGCGCGGACAAGGCTGCACTGGGCCAGGCCTGCAAGGCAGCTTCGGACGCCTTCGCTGCGCAAGCAACGGCCATGAAGTGCTGATGAGCTGACGACGACAAGAAACTCAAGGGTGCCGGCCCGTCCGGCATTCTTGCAAAAGCGGCCCGTTTCGGCACCAGGACGCTTCTGCAAGAACCTGTCGCAAATTTATTGAGATCCATCCAGAAGGAAACGCCATGGCTGAAGGAAAAATTGTCCAATGTATCGGCGCCGTGGTCGACGTGGAGTTCCCGCGTGACCAGATGCCCAAGGTGTACGACGCCTTGAAATTCGAAGGCAGCGCGCTGACTCTCGAAGTCCAGCAGCAGCTCGGCGACGGCGTGGTGCGCACGATTGCGCTGGGCTCGTCCGACGGCCTGCGCCGCGGCATCATCGTGAAGAACACCGGCGCACCCATCACGGTGCCCGTGGGCAAGGCCACGCTCGGCCGCATCATGGACGTGCTGGGCGCGCCCATCGACGAACGCGGCCCGGTCGGCCAGGAGCTCACCGCTTCGATCCATCGCAAGGCTCCCGCGTACGACGAACTGTCGCCTTCGCAAGACCTGCTGGAAACCGGCATCAAGGTGATCGACCTGGTGTGCCCGTTCGCCAAGGGCGGCAAGGTGGGCCTGTTCGGCGGCGCCGGCGTGGGCAAGACCGTGAACATGATGGAACTCATCAACAACATCGCCAAGGCTCACTCGGGTCTGTCGGTGTTCGCCGGTGTGGGTGAACGTACCCGCGAAGGCAACGACTTCTATCACGAGATGGCCGACTCCGGCGTGGTGAACCTCGAGAAGCTCGAAGACTCGAAGGTCGCCATGGTCTACGGCCAGATGAACGAACCCCCGGGCAACCGTCTGCGCGTGGCGCTGACCGGCCTGACCATTGCCGAGTCGTTCCGCGACGAAGGCCGCGACGTGCTGTTCTTCGTGGACAACATCTACCGCTACACGCTGGCCGGTACCGAAGTGTCGGCTCTGCTGGGCCGCATGCCTTCCGCCGTGGGCTACCAGCCGACGCTGGCCGAGGAAATGGGCCGCCTGCAGGAGCGGATCACGTCGACCAAGGTCGGCTCGATCACCTCGATCCAGGCCGTGTACGTCCCTGCCGACGACTTGACCGACCCGTCGCCCGCAACGACCTTCGCCCACCTGGACTCCACCGTGGTGCTGTCGCGCGACATCGCTTCGCTCGGTATCTACCCCGCCGTGGACCCGCTGGACTCGACCTCGCGCCAGCTCGACCCGAACGTGGTCGGCGAAGAGCACTACAACGTGGCCCGCGCCGTGCAAGGCACGCTGCAGCGCTACAAGGAACTGCGCGACATCATCGCCATCCTGGGCATGGACGAACTGGCTCCCGACGACAAGCTCGCCGTGGCCCGCGCCCGCAAGATCCAGCGTTTCCTGTCGCAGCCGTTCCACGTGGCCGAAGTGTTCACGGGCTCGCCTGGCAAGTACGTGCCGCTGGCCGAAACCATCCGTGGTTTCAAGATGATCGTGAACGGCGAAGCCGACCACCTGCCGGAACAAGCGTTCTACATGGTGGGCAGCATCGACGAGGCGTTCGAAAAGGCCAAGAAGGTCGCTTAAGAAGGAATCACCATGGCAGGCACCATTCATGTGGACGTGGTCAGCGCGGAAGAGTCGATCTTCTCGGGCGAAGCCAAGTTCGTCGCGCTGCCCGGTGAAGCCGGTGAGCTCGGCATCTACCCGCGCCACACCCCGCTGATCACGCGCATCCGCCCCGGCGCCGTGCGCATCGAAACGGCCGACGGCGGCGAGGAGTTCGTCTTCGTGGCCGGCGGCATTCTCGAAGTGCAGCCGAATGCCGTCACCGTGCTGTCCGACACCGCGATCCGCGGCAAGGACCTCGACGACGAAAAGGCCAATGTGGCCAAGGCCGCAGCCGAGGAAGCACTGAAGAATGCGAAGAGCGACATCGACATCGCGATGGCGCAATCGGAGCTGGCCGTGATGGCCGCCCAGATCGCTGCGCTGCGCAAGTACCGCCAGAAAAAGTAATCGGCCTTCCCGATTGCTCGGTCAAGAAGCCGCCCTCGGGGCGGCTTTTTGCTTTTGAAGCTCGTATCGCCCGCCTCGCTTCGATCTGAATTTGGTCGAAGTTCAGCCTTGTCCGGCTAAAGGCCTCCGCCTAGTATTCGCCTTCGCCCCAACCAGGGCGCGGCGAAGACAAGAACACCGGAGACAAGACGCGTGGCACGTTGGAGTGGCATCACTGCGGACGAGATGCGGCTGCTGGAAACGACCTTCTGGTCGGCCGGCGGTTCGCGCCATGCCATGGCCGAACAGCTCGGTTTTTCCAAGAGCAAGGCCAACGGGCTGATCGCCGGCCTCGTCGACCAGGGCCTGCTTGCCGAAGCCGGCCTGCAGCGCTCCTCGGGCGGGCGCCGCGCCGAGAATCTCCAGCTGAATGCCGGGCTCGGCGTGCTCGTCGGCATCGACATCGGCGCCACCAGTCTCGATGTGGCCGTGCTGCGGCCCGACCTCACTGTGCTCGCGCAGCACGACGAACCAGCCGACGTGCGCGAAGGCCCGGCCGTGGTGCTGGCGCGCGTGCGCACGCTCATGCGCGAACTGCTGGCCCGCTGCAATGTGGGCGCCAGGGACGTGCTCGGCATCGGCATTGGCGTGCCCGGCCCCGTGAACTTCGAGATCGGACAGCTCGTGAACCCGCCACTGATGCCGGCGTGGGACAGCTTCTCGATCCGCGACTACCTGCGCGAGGACTACGCGGCGCCTGTCTTCGTCGACAACGACGTGAACCTGATGGCGCTCGGCGAACTCTGGCGCCTCAAGCGTTCGCTGAGCAACTTCCTCGTCATCAAGATCGGCACCGGCATCGGCTGCGGCATCGTGTGCCACGGCGAGGTGTACCGCGGCGCCGCCGGTTCGGCCGGCGACGTGGGCCACATCTGCGTCGACCAGGAAGGCCCGCGCTGCCACTGCGGCAACCTCGGCTGTGTCGAGGCCATGGCCGCCGGCCCCGCGATCACGCGCATGGCGATGCAGGCGGCCGAAGCCGGCGAAAGCGCGGCGCTCGCCGAGTGCCTGCGCGTGCACGGCCGTATCGACGCGATCGATGTGGGCCAGGCCAGCCGCGGCGGCGATACGGCGGCCAACGCCATCATCCAGCGCGCAGGCAGCCTGATCGGGCAGATGCTTGCGTCGGTCGTCAACTTCTTCAACCCGTCGCACGTGTTCATCGGCGGCGGCATCACGCGCATCGGCCCGCTGTTCCTCGCGGCCGTGCGGCAGAGCGTGTACCAGCGCTCGCTGGCACTCTCCACGCGGCATCTCGAGATCCAGTACACCCCGCTCGGCACGCAGGGCGGCCTCGTCGGCGCGGGTGTGCTCGCGATGCACGAGACGCTGAAGGTCCGAGGAGTGGCGCCATGACGGCGGCAGGCACCGGCAAGGGCAGCGTGGCCGTCGAGTTCGACGGCGTGGTGAAGGCCTTTGGCCCCGTGCAGGTCTTGCACGGCGTGAGCTTCGCGCTCGCGCCCGGCCGCGTGTATGGGCTGCTCGGCGAGAACGGCGCGGGCAAGTCGACGCTGATGAAGATCCTCGCGGGCTATGAATCGTTGAGCGGCGGCACGCTGCGCATCAACGGCCAGCCGCAGCAGTTCGGGAGTTCGCGCGACGCCGAGGCGCTGGGCATCGTGCTCATCCACCAGGAGTTCAACCTCGCGGAAGACTTGAGCGTGGCGCAGAACATCTTCCTGGGCCATGAAAAGAAGAAGGGCTGGCTGCTCGATGACGCATCGATGGAGCGCGACGCCGCCACGGCACTCGCCGCGGTCGGGCTGAAGATCGACCCGCGCACCAAGGTCCGTCGCCTCATCGTCGCCGAGAAGCAGCTCGTCGAGATCGCCAAGGCCATCGCCCGCCGCGCGCGCCTGCTCGTCATGGACGAGCCCACCGCGACGTTGACGCCGGGCGAAACCGAGCGCCTGTTCAAGCTCATCGCCCAACTGCGTGCCGACGGCGTGACCATCGTCTACATCTCGCACAAGCTCGACGAAGTGGAGCAGGTCACCGACGAAGTGATCGTCATGCGCGATGGCCGCTTCGTCGCGCGCGCGCCCACGGCCGAGGTCACGCGCCAGCAGATGGCCAACCTCATGGTGGGCCGCGAACTGGCCGACCTCTACCCGCCGCGCGACGTGGTCGTGGCGGCCGATGCACCCGCCATGCGCGTGCGCAACTTCAGCGTGTCCGGCTGGGCGCAGGATGCGAGTTTCGAGGTGCGCCCCGGCGAGATCCTTGGCTTTGCGGGCCTCGTCGGCGCGGGCCGCACTGAACTCTTCGAAGGGCTGCTCGGCCTGCGCCCCGCGAGCGGCAGCGTCGAGATGCTCGGAAAGCCGGTGCCCGGCGGCAAGGGCTGGCGCAACCCGCGCGATGCCGCGAGGCACGGCCTCACGTACCTCAGCGAAGACCGCAAGGGCAAGGGCCTGCACGTCAACTTCGGCCTGCGTCAGAACCTCACGCTGATGGCGCTCGAGCGCTATGCACAGCCATGGCTCAGGCCCGAGGCCGAACGCGGCGCGCTGGCCGAGGCGGTGAAGGACTACGGCATCCGCACCGGCTCGCTCGACGTCAGGGCCTCGTCGCTGTCGGGCGGAAACCAGCAGAAGCTCGCGCTCGCCAAGGTGCTGCAACCTCGCCCCAAGGTGGTGGTGCTCGACGAGCCCACGCGCGGCGTCGACGTGGGCGCCAAGCGCGACATCTATTTCCTGATCCAGCGACTCGCCCGCGAAGGGCTCGCGGTGATCGTCGTTTCGTCGGAGCTGATGGAGCTGATCGGCCTGTGCCACCGCGTCGCGGTGATGCGCGCGGGCCGGCTCGTCACCACGCTCGATGCAGGCCATCTGACCGAAGAGGAGCTCATCGCTCATGCCACCGGAACCGCAAACTCCCCCGCAGTCGCTTGAGGCCGCGCAGCAGCAGCACCGCAGCGAGGCGGCGCCGCGCTGGACGCAGCGCCTGCACGGGCTCGGTCCGGTCATCGGACTCGCGCTGCTGTGCATTGCCGGCACGCTGCTGAACGGCGACTTCGCCACGCTCGACAACGCGATGAACGTGCTCACGCGCACCGCCTTCATCGGCATCATCGCGGTGGGCATGTGCTTCGTGATCATCTCGGGCGGCATCGACCTGTCGGTGGGCTCGATGGCCGCGCTCATCGCGGGCAGCGTGATCATGTTCATCAACTGGGCCGGCCCGGCGTCGGGCTCGCCGCTGTTGGCGGTGGTGATGGGCGCGGTGCTGGCGGTGGTGCTCGGCGCGGTGTTCGGCCTTGCGCACGGCCTGCTGATCACCAAGGGGCGCATCGAGCCCTTCATCGTGACGCTGGGCACGCTCGGCATCTTCCGTGCCTACCTCACGTACTTCGCCGACGGCGGCGCGCTCACGCTCGACAACGAGCTGTCGGACCTCTATGCGCCCGTGTACTACGCGAGCCTTGCGGGCATCCCGGTGCCGGTGTGGGTGTTCGTGATCGTCGCGATCATCGGCGGCGTGATCCTGAATCGCACGGCCTATGGACGCTACGTGCAGGCCATCGGCTCCAACGAGCAGGTGGCGCGCTATGCGGCCGTGGACGTCGACCGCGTGAAGATCCTGACCTACGTGCTGCTCGGCGTGTGCGTGGGCATCGCCACCCTGTTGTACGTGCCGCGCCTGGGCTCGGCATCGCCGACCACCGGCCTGCTGTGGGAACTCGAGGCCATCGCGGCCGTGATCGTCGGCGGCACCGCGCTCAAGGGCGGCGCGGGCAGCATCACCGGCACCGTGGTGGGCGCGATCCTGCTCTCGGTCATCAGCAACATCCTGAACCTCACCAGCATCATCAGCGTGTACCTGAATGCGGCGGTGCAGGGCTTCGTGATCATCATCGTGGCCTTCCTGCAGCGCGGCCGCCGGTAGACCGTTTCTCGTTGTTCCCGTTCGTACGTTCGTTCCATCCACCAAAGAGGAGACATCCAGCATGACGACTTTCACCCGACGCATCGCACTCACGGCAGTTGCCGCTGCTGCATTCGCCAGCCTGCCCGCGCTCGCCGCGGAGAAGGTCAACCTCGGCGTTTCGATTCCCGCGGCCACGCACAGCTTCATGGGCGGCATCAACTACTGGGCCAACCAGGCGAAGAAGGACCTCGAGAAGGAACACAAGGACCTGAAGATCACGATCAAGACTGCGGCGAACGCGCCCGAGCAGGCCAACCAGCTGCAGGATCTTTCGACGGTCACCAAGATCAACGCGCTGGTCGTGTTCCCGTTTGAATCGGCCGCACTGACGAAACCGGTCGCGCAGGTCAAGGCCAAGGGAGCGTACGTCACCGTGGTCGATCGCGGCCTGACCGACACCAGCGCGCAGGATGCGTACGTGGCGGGCGACAACACCGCCTTCGGCAAGATCCCGGCCGAGTACATCGTCAAGCAGCTCGGCGGCAAGGGCAACGTGGTGGCGCTGCGCGGCATCGCGACCACGCTGGACAACGAGCGCATGGACGCCTTCAACGCCGTGCTCAAGGGCAGCCCCGACATCAAGCTGCTCGACGCCAAGTACGCCAACTGGAACCGCGACGACGCCTTCAAGGTCACGCAGGACTACCTGACGCGCTTCAAGAACATCGACGCCATCTGGGCGGCCGACGACGACATGGCCGTGGGCGTGCTCAAGGCCATCGAGCAGGCCAAGCGCGACGACATCAAGATCATCTTCGGCGGCGCGGGCGCCAAGGGCATGGTCAAGACCATCATGGACGGCAAGGACAAGCGCATTACCGCCGACGTGAGCTACTCGCCGAAGTTCATCTACGACGCGATCAAGCTGACGGCCGAGGCGCGGCTGAAGGGCGAGAAGCTGCCGGCGACGACGATCATTCCTTCGGTGCTGATCACGAAGGAAAACGCCAAGGACTTCTACCACCCCAACTCGCCGTTCTGAGTTCTCCCCCAGGCTTCGCGCACTTCGTGTCGCTACGCCAACCCCCTTCCGGGGGCAACACCTGCGGCCCGGCGAAGCCGGTTCCGCGGTGTTCCTTGAAGAACACGACATGACCGATACCTCTCTTCGCAAGCTCCGATATGCCATGGTCGGCGGCGGCCGCGACGCCTTCATCGGCGGCGTGCACCGCAAGGCCATGGCGCTCGACGGCCAGATCGAACTCGTGGCCGGCGCGCTGTCGTCGAGCCCGGACAAGGCGCGCGCCTCGGGCCGCGACCTCGGCCTGGCCGACGGCCGCAACCACGGCGACTGGCAGTCGCTGCTGGCCGACGAGCTGAAGCGCCCGCTGGAAGAGCGCATCGACTTCGTGTCGATCGTCACGCCCAATCACGTGCACTTTCCGGTGGCGCAGGCCTTTGCCGAAGCCGGCTTCCATGTGGTGTGCGACAAGCCGCTGGTGCACACGCTCGCGCAGGCCGGGGCGTTGGTCGCCGCCGTGGCGAAGCAGGGCACGGTGTTCGGCGTTACCTACAACTACACGGGCTACCCGATGGTGCGGCAGGCGCGCGAGATGGTGCGCTCGGGCCAGATCGGCGAGGTGCGCAAGGTCGTCGTCGAATACAACCAGGGCTGGCTCGCCAGCCACGTCGAAGGCGGCACCAACAAGCAGGCCGACTGGCGCACCGACCCCGCGAAGAGCGGTGCGGCGGGTGCCATCGGCGACATCGGCTCGCATGCCGAGAACCTCGTCGCCACCGTCACCGGGCTGCAGATCGACAGCTTGTGCGCGGACCTGAGCGCGCTGGTGCCGGGCCGCATGCTCGACGACGACGGCAGCCTGCTGCTGCGCTTCGAGGGCGGTGCGCGCGGCGTGCTGATCGCCTCGCAGATCAACACCGGCCTGGAAAACGACCTGCGCCTGCGCGTCTCCGGCACGCTGGGCACGCTCGAGTGGCGCCAGGAGCAGCCGAGCCAGTTGATGCATCTGCCGCACGACGGACCGAAGCGCGTGTTGACGCGCGGCGCGCCCTGGCTGTGCGAATCCGCGAAGCGCGCGAGCCGGCTGCCGGCGGGGCATCCCGAAGGTTTCATCGAAGCCTTCGCGAATGTCTATGCGGGCGTGGCGGCGGACATCCGCGCGCGGCTGGCGGGTCAGCCGGCCGACCCGCTGGACGCCGACTACCCGCGCGTGGAGGACGGCGCGCGCGGCGTGCGGTTCATCGAGCGCACTGTGGCCTCGGCGAAAAGCGAATTAAAGTGGACGCCCTGGTAGCGCGCTGCGCGCTGCACAGGCCTCCATGACACCTTCCGCCTCCGACGCATCTTCTTCATCGACGGCACAGCAGCCCTGGGTGGCTGCCCTGTGGCGGCGCTGCATCACGCTGTTCCCGTTGAAGCTGGTCGGCAACACGGTCGCCACTCTCGGCTTCTTCCCCCTGTACTTCTGGATCATGAAGCACGCCGGGCAGGCCTGGGTGCTGCCGCTCACGGCCGTCGACCATCTCATCGCCTTCTGGCCAGCGCTGCTGCCGGTGTACCTCTCGCTCTGGGGCTACATCGCGCTGCCCGTGCTGCTGGCCAAGGACAAGCGCGAGCTGTCGAGCTTTTCCTTCGGCTGCGCGGCGATGACGGTCTTCGCGCTGCTCGTGTTCTGGTTCGTGCCCACGGCGATTCCCAACTTCGTGGTCGACACCGCGCCGGGCACCTCGCTGCAGTTCCTCAAGATGGTCGACTCGGCGGGCAACGCCTTTCCTTCGCTGCACGTCTCGTTCTCGGTGTTCACCTGCGTCGCGCTGGCGCGGCAGCTGCGCGAAGTGGGGGCGCCGCGCTGGTTGCGCATCGCCAACATGGCCTGGGCCGTCGGCATCGTCTACTCGACGATGGCGGTGCGCCAGCATGTGTTGATCGACGTGCTGGGCGGCCTGGCGCTGGGCGTGGCACTTGGTGTCGCCGCACGGCAGCGCGGCCCGGCGCTCGCACCGGTGCACGCGCGACCGGCGTAGGCCGATTGCGGTATTCCGCCGCGGCGGGGTGCGCGGTACAACCCGGGCATCGTCGTCCACCGGTGCGGGAGCCCGCCATGAAGATTCGTTTGTCCTCCCTCGCAGCCTGCATCGCGGCCGGTGCCGTCGCATGCCCTGCGTTCGCCCTCGACTTTCCCTCGCGCAAACCCGGCCTGTGGGAAATCCAGACCGGGGACGGCACGGGCAAGGGACCCGGCGCCGGCCACACCGTGCAGCAGTGCATCGACGCGGCCAGCGACAAGGCGCTGCGTGACATGGGCCAGGGCATGGGCAAGGACATGTGCTCGAAGCAGGAGCTGCGTTCCGACGGCGGCAAGTTGGTGATGGACTCGGTCTGCAAGATCGGCAACACGGTCGCCACCTCGCATGCGGTGTTGAGCGGCGACTTCGGCACGGCCTACCGCATGGAAAGCAAGTCGACCTACAACCCGCCGCTGATGGGCCGTGCCGAAGGCGCGAGCGTCATGGAGGCCAGGTGGATCGGCCCCTGCAAGGCCGACCAGAAGCCGGGCGACATGGTCATGTCCAACGGCATGAAGATGAACGTGCTCGACATGGCGAAAAACCGGCCGAAGAAGCCGTAGCCCGCTGCACGCCGGGTAGGCGCCGGCCCACAGCGCTTTGCGCCCGCCGTGGCGCGGCGGGAAACCGTCGCTGCGCCTACGATGGCGTGCCATGCCCGCACAGCAGGAAGCAGACCTCCTCGTCGTCGCCCGGCCCGAGGGCCTCTATTGCCCACCCGGCGATTTCTACATCGACCCGTGGCGGCCGGTGGCGCGCGCCGTCATCACGCATGCGCATTCGGACCATGCGCGCGCCGGACACGCACGCTATCTGGCCCACACCGACAGCGCCGGCACGCTGCGTGCGCGCCTTGGCAGCGGCATCGACCTGCAGACGCTGGCCTACGGCGAGGCCATCGAGCACCGTGGCGTACGCGTCTCGCTGCATCCGGCCGGCCATGTGCTGGGCTCGGCGCAGGTGCGGCTCGAACATGGCGCTCGCGTGTGGGTGGCCTCGGGCGACTACAAGACCGAGCCCGACGGCACCTGCCCGCCCTTCGAGCCCGTGCCTTGCGACACCTTCATCACCGAGTCGACCTTCGGCCTGCCGATCTACCGCTGGCCCACGCAGGCCGTGCTGTTCGCGGAGATCGACGCGTGGTGGCGCGCCAATGCGCAGGCCGGGCGCGCATCGGTGCTTTTTTGCTATGCATTCGGCAAGGCGCAGCGCATCCTGCATGGCGTGGATGCGAGCATCGGGCCGATCGTCGTGCACGGGGCGGTGGAGCCGCTCAATGCGGTGTACCGGGCGGCGGGCGTCTCTTTGCCGCCCACCTTGCGTGCGGA
Source organism: Variovorax sp. Varisp46 (assembly GCF_059491885.1). Taxonomy (NCBI): domain Bacteria; kingdom Pseudomonadati; phylum Pseudomonadota; class Betaproteobacteria; order Burkholderiales; family Comamonadaceae; genus Variovorax; species Variovorax sp. Varisp46. The sequence goes on along the minus strand of NZ_CP168515.1, from coordinate 4,666,310 downwards.
CGATGAGGGTGTCGACGCCGCGTTGCTGAAGCGTTCGCTGGTGCTCGCTCCGCCATCGGCGCAGGGCTCGCCATGGATGCGCCGCTTCGCCAACTACGCCGATGCGTTCGCCAGCGGGTGGATGCAGCTGCGCGGCACGCGCCGCCGAAGAGGCGTGGACCGCGGCTTCGTGATGTCCGATCATGCCGACTGGCCCGGCCTGCAGCAGGCGATTGCCGGCACCGGCGCAGAGCGCGTGTTCGTCACGCACGGCAGCGTGCAGGTGATGGTGCGGTGGCTCACGGAGAGCGGCCTCGATGCGCAGGGCTTCAAGACCGAGTACGGCGACGAAGACGATCAGGAAACTCCTTCCCCTTCCGGGGGTGGGTCGGGGAGGGGGCTTGCGGCGCTCGATGGAGACGCCGCGAGCCCCCATCCCAACCTTCCCCCAAAAGGGGAAGGAGAAATACCGTGAGAGCGTTTGCCGCGCTCTACCGCGAGCTCGATGCGAGCACGTCTAGCCTCGCCAAGCAGGTCGCGCTGCAGCGGTACCTGCGCGAGGCCGACGCGGCCGATGCCGCATGGGCGGTGTACTTCCTGGCCGGCGGCAAGCCGCGCCAGCTCGTGCCCACCAAGCTGCTGCGCCTGCTTGCACAGGAGGCTGCGGGCCTGCCCGAGTGGCTGTTCGACGAAAGCTACGACGCCGTGGGCGATCTCGCCGAGACCATCGCGCTGCTGTTGCCGCCGCCGAGCGAGGTGCACGACCTCGGTCTCGCGGGTTGGGTCGAGCAGCATCTGCTGCCATTGCGCGAAGCCGCGAAGAAGGCACCCGGGCAGCTCGCCGACCGGCTGCGCGCGCAGTGGCGACAGCTCGCGGTCGAAGAGCGGCTGGTGTACTTCAAGCTCATCACGGGTGCATTTCGCGTGGGCGTGTCGAAGCTGCAGGTGACGCAGGCGCTCGCCGCGGTGGGCGGCATCGATGCCAAGCGTGTCGCGCAGCGGCTCATGGGCTACACGCACATCGGGGCACGGCCCCGGGGCGACGACTACCGCGCGCTCATCGCACCCGAGTCGAGCGCCGAGCAGGTGCAGAAGACCAGCGGCCAGCCGTATCCCTTCTTCCTCGCGCATCCGTTCAACATTCCGCTCGAGCAGTTCGATACCGTGCTGGGGTCGCCGTCCGGCTGGATCGTCGAGTGGAAGTGGGACGGCATTCGCGCGCAGCTCGTGAAGCGCGCAGGCGTCGTCTGGGTGTGGTCGCGCGGCGAAGAGCTGGTGACGGAGCGCTTCCCCGAGCTTGCCGTGCTGGGCGAGGCCTTGCCTGACGGCACGGTGCTCGACGGCGAAATCGCCGTGTGGCGTGAAGGCAAGGTACAGCCCTTCGCCGAGCTGCAGAAGCGCATCGGCCGCAAGACGCTCGGCGCCAAGCTGCTGCGCGACATTCCCGTGGTGCTGCTGGCCTATGACCTCCTCGAATGGGAAGGACGCGACCTGCGTGCGCTGCCGCAGTCGGAGCGCCGCGTGTTGCTCGACGAGCTGATCACGCGGATGCAGCACCCTTCGCTGCTGCCGAGCCCGATGCTCACCGGCACCGGCTGGCCCGATCTCGCAAGGCAGCGCGAGGCCGCGCGCACCATGGGCGTCGAAGGCATGATGCTCAAGCGCCGCGATGCGCAGTACGGCGTGGGCCGCACCAAAGACGTCGGCGTGTGGTGGAAGTGGAAGATCGACCCGCTCAGCGTCGACGCGGTGCTGATCTACGCACAGCGCGGCCACGGCCGGCGCGCAAGCCTCTTCAGTGACTACACCTTTGCCGTGTGGGATGCTCCACCCGAGCAAGCCGACCGCAAGCTCGTGCCTTTCGCCAAGGCCTACTCGGGCCTTACCGACGCCGAGATGGCGCGCGTGGACGCGATCATCCGCAAGACCACGGTGGAGAGCTTCGGGCCGGTGAAGAGCGTGAAGCCGACGCTGGTGTTCGAGCTGGGCTTCGAGGGCATCGCGCGCAGCACGCGGCACAAGAGCGGCATTGCGGTGCGCTTTCCGCGCATGCTGCGCTGGCGGGAGGACAAGCCCGTGGAGGAGGCGGACACCTTGCAGACGCTCGCTGCGTTGCTTCCCTCATGACCGACCCAATGGATCCCGAATTTCTCCCTCCCCCTTTTGGGGAGGGCAGGGGTGGGGGCAAGCGGCGTATCCGGAGCCAGCGGCCTGTCGTCGAAGGCCGCTTGCCCCCATCCCGGCCTTCCCCCGGCAGGGGAAGGAGCAAATCCAAGTCCGTGAAGCCTGCGCTCGACGCGTGGTTCGCCGCACGCGGGTGGAAGCCTTTCAAGTTCCAGCGCGAGGTGTGGAAAGCCATCGGCGAAGGCAGGTCCGGCCTGCTTCACGCGACCACCGGCGCGGGCAAGACCTACGCCGTGTGGCTCGGTGCGTTGCAGGCTTTCTCTCAAGCGCGCAAGGAAACGGCACACCCCGCCGCCCCGCCGCTCACTGTGCTGTGGCTCACCCCGATGCGCGCGCTTGCGGCCGACACGCTGCGTGCCCTGCAGCAGCCCCTCGAAGCCCTCGGCGCCGATGTGCATCCGTGGAGCACCGGCGTGCGCAGCGGCGACACCTCGTCGGCCGAACGCAGCGCGCAGAACCAGCGCCTGCCCAGCGTGCTCGTCACCACGCCTGAAAGCCTGTCGCTGCTGCTCTCGCGCGCCGATGCAAGCGAAGTGCTCGGCCATGTGCGGATGACCGTCGTCGACGAATGGCACGAGCTGCTCGGCAACAAGCGCGGCGTGCAGGTGCAGCTCGCGCTGGCACGGCTCAAGCGCTGGAATCCCGGCCTCGCGATCTGGGGCATGTCGGCCACGCTGGGTAACCTGCACGAGGCGATGCATTCGCTGCTGGGCCATGCGGACGGCGTGCTCGTGCAGGGCCAGGTGCCGAAGAAGCTCGTCATCGATTCGCTGCTGCCCGGCACCGCCGAGCGCTTTCCCTGGGGCGGCCACCTCGGGCTCACGATGCTGCCCCAGGTGATCGCGGAGATTGCCGCGAGCAAGACCGCGCTGGTCTTCACCAACACGCGCTCGCAGTCGGAGATCTGGTACCAGGCCATGCTGGAGGCCAAGCCCGAGTGGGCCGGCCTCATTGCGCTGCACCACGGCTCGCTCGACCGCGAGGTGCGCGAATGGGTCGAGCTGGGCCTCAAGAGCGGCGAGCTGAAGGCCGTGGTCTGCACCTCGAGCCTGGACCTGGGCGTGGACTTCCTGCCGGTCGAGCGCGTGCTGCAGATCGGCTCGCCCAAGGGCGTGGCGCGGCTGCTGCAGCGCGCCGGCCGTTCGGGCCATGCGCCGGGGCGGCCGTCGCGCATCACGCTCGTGCCCACGCACAGCGTCGAGATGGTCGAAGGCTCGGCCGCGCGCGCGGCCATCGCGGCGGGGCATATCGAGGCGCGCCATTCGCCCGACCAGCCGCTCGACGTGCTGGTGCAGCACCTGGTGACGGTGGCGCTGGGCGGTGGCTTCATGCCCGATGACCTGTACGACGAGGTGCGAGGCACGGCCGCGTACCAAGGCCTCTCGCGCGAGAGCTGGCAGTGGTGCCTCGACTTCGTCTCGCAAGGCGGCCCCTCGCTCGCGGCCTACCCGGACTACCGGCGCGCCGTGCCCGATGCCGAGGGCGTGTGGCGCGTGCCCGACGCGCGGCTCGCGCGCCGGCATCGCACGAACATCGGCACCATCGTGAGCGATGCGAGCATGTCGGTGCAGTACCTCGGCGGCTCGAAGATCGGCAGCGTCGAAGAGAGTTTCGTCGCGCGCATGAAGCCCGGCGACTGCTTCCTGTTCGGCGGCCGGCTGCTCGAGCTCGTGCGCATCCACGACATGACCGCCTGGGTGCGGCGCGCGAGCGGCAAGCGGCCCGCGGTGCCGCGCTGGAACGGCGGGCGCATGCCGCTGTCGAACACGCTGGCCGATGCGGTGGTGCAGCAGCTGGCGCTGGCCGGCGAGGGGCGCTACGACTCGCCCGAGCTGCAGTGCGTGCGGCCGCTGCTCGAGATACAGCAGCAGTGGTCGGCGCTGCCGACGCCGCAGACGCTGCTGGCAGAAACGCTGGACACGCGCGAAGGCTCGCACCTGTTCCTCTATCCATTCGCGGGCCGGCATGTGCACCTCGGGCTGGCAAGCCTGCTGGCCTGGCGTGTCGCGCAGCACGAGGCGCGCACCTTTTCCATCGCGGTCAACGACTACGGCTTCGAGCTGCTGAGCGCGACCGGGGTCGATTGGGCCGTGCTGCTGCCGCAGGTGCTGAGGCCGCCGGAAGGCGAAGCGCCCGCGGTGCTGCTGCACGAGGTGCTGGCTTCGCTCAACGCGGGCGAACTCGCGCAGCGGCGCTTCCGCGAGATCGCGCGCGTATCGGGGCTGATCTTCCAGGGCTACCCAGGCGAGAAGCGCAGCAGCAAGCAGCTGCAGGCCTCGTCCTCGCTGTTCTGGGAGGTGTTCCGCAAGTACGACCCCGGCAACAGGCTGCTGCAGCAGGCCGAGCAGGAGCTGCTCGCGCAGGAGCTCGAGATCGGCCGCCTGCGCGCCAGCCTCGCGCGCATGGCCGCGCAGCAGCTCGTGCTGAAGCCGCTCGCGCGGCCGACGCCGTTTTCGTTTCCGCTGATGGTCGAGCTGTTCCGCGAGAAGCTGTCGAACGAGAACGTGGCGGACCGCATCGCCCGCATGGTCGAGCAGCTCGAGAAGGCCGCGGGCGGCGTGGTCACGGCCGGCGGCGTCGAGCGCGTGAAGGGCACGCTGTCCTTCGGCCAGGAGGGGCCGGGCAAGCCGCCTAAGCCCGTGGGGCAGCGGCGCGACCGGCGCAGGCCGTCACGCCCGTTGCCGCCGCTGTGAGCCGGTCAGCCCGCGCCGTGCGCCTTCACCCACCGCACGATGTCCGCCGCGCCCATTGCGCCGGCCTGCCGCGCCACCTCGCGGCCGCCGCGGAACAGCGCCAGCGTCGGGATGCTTCGGATATTGAAGCGCGCACCCAGGGCAGGCACGGCCTCGGTGTCGACCTTGGCGAGCCGCACCCGTGGTTCCAGCTGGGCCGCGGCCTGTTCGTAGCCCGGCGCCATCTGGCGGCAGGGGCCGCACCAGGGCGCCCAGAAGTCGACCAGCACCGGGATCTCGTTGCGCGCGATGTGGCGGTCGAAGGTGGCTTCGTCCGGCAGCGCGGTGGAATGGCCGGCGAACAGCGGGCGGTGGCAGCTGCCGCAGTCGGGCGCGCTGTCCAGCTGCGCCGCGCGCACGCGGTTGGTCGTGTGGCAGTGCGGACAGACGATGTGCAGCGGGGGCGATTCGGTCATGTGCAGGAACTGGGGACGGCCAGGGCCGATTGCAAGGCGGCCGCGCGAACCTGCGTCTTTTGCGACACTTCCAGCCCGTGAGCCATTCCGATTCTTTCCCGTCGCCGTTTCCGCTCCGCTGGGCGGGCGAGCTGCTGCAGCTCTTGCCCGAGCGGGCGCTGTGGTGGCCCGATGCGCGCGTGCTGTTCGTGGCCGACCTGCACCTGGGCAAGGCCGCGGCCTACCGCGCGCTCGGCCAGCCGGTGCCGGGCGGCACGACGCAGGAAAACCTTGCGCGGCTCGATGCGTTGATGGCCCGGCTGGCCCCGCACCGCATCGTATTCCTCGGCGACTTCCTGCATGCGGCGCAGGCGCGCACGGTGCTCGCCGCGGTGGAGGCCTGGAGGACGCGCCATGCCGGCATCGCGATGACGCTGGTGCGCGGCAACCACGACGGCCGTGCGGGCGATCCGCCGGATGCGCTCGGCATCGACGTGGTCGACGAGCCCTTTCTGCTCGGGCCGTTCGCCTGCTGCCACCATCCGCAGACGCATGCCACGCACTTCGTGCTCGCGGGGCACCTGCACCCCGTTTGCAGGCTCCACGGCCCGGGGCGCGACAGCGTGCGGCTGCCGTGTTTCGTGAGCGATGCGCAGCAGGCGGTGCTGCCGGCTTTCGGCGAGTTCACGGGCGGGTGGCTGATGGAGCAGGCGCCGGGGCGGCGCTTTCATGCAGTGGGTGGCGACGCGGTGTGGGCGCTGCCCGAGCAGGAATGATTTGGGCTCCTTCCCCCAGCGGGGGAGGGAGAAAGAAAGAGAAAGTCAGAGCACCACCGGCTCGTCCGGCAGTTCGTTCACGTCGATTTCGTTCTCGCCCAGCGGAAAGTGCTGCACCAGCAGGGCCGAGATTTCTTCCAGCGCCTGCGTGAGCCCGTCCTCGAAGCGGCCCTCGCGGAAGGCCGCGCCCATGCGCTGCGCCATCGCGGCCCATTCGGCATCATCGACGCGCGCGTTGATGCCGCGGTCCGCCACGATCTCGATCGCGTGCTCGGCCAGCAGCAGGTAGATCAGCACGCCGTTGTTGTGCGCGGTGTCCCACACGCGCAGCTTGCCGAACAGCGTGACGGCGCGCTCGCGCGGCGGTGCATGGCGCCACAGGTACGACATCGGCAGGCCGGCCTCGACGCAGATGCGGATCTCGCCGCTGTGGCGCCGCTCGCTCGCGGCGACGCGGCCTGCGAGGCGCTCCAGCGCGGCTGCGGGCAGCGCGCGGCGAACCTCGGACTCGTCGATCCAGCGGTGGCGCCAGATGCGGCCGAGCTTCGAGAAGAAGGTTGCGTCGGTTGCCGTCATCGTGTTCACCAGTCCCCCGACGCACCGCCGCCGCCGAAATTGCCGCCGCCGCCGGAGCTGAAACCTCCGCCGCCGCCGCCACCACCACCACCACCACCACCACCGCTCCAGCCTCCGCCGCCACCGGAACTCCAGCCGCCCCCACCGCCGCCGCCCATCCGCCCGGCACCTGCGACCAGCGAGACGATGAGCGCGACAAGCGCCGCGATCACCGCGATGGCGATGCTGGTGGTGATGAAGAACACGACCACGCCGACGCCGCCCCCCACGACCACCGTGCCCAGCTTCTTGCCGAGGATGGCGCGCGCGATCGGCGCGCCGATGAAGACGCCGACGAACAGGAAGATCGCGAGGTTCTCCCAGTCGAAGCCACCGCCGCCTCCGCCGCCGTGGCTGCCCGTGTCGCGCGAGGGCTCGGGCAGCGGCTCGCCGTCGACCAGCCCGATGAGCCGGTCCACCGCCGCGTTCAGCCCGCCCGCGAAGTCGTTGCCGCGAAAGCGCGGCTTCATCTCCTCGTCGATGATGCGCACGGCCGCAAGGTCGGGCACCGCGCCTTCGAGCGCCTTGGCGGTGGCGATGCGCATCTTGCGGTCGTCCTTGGCCACGACCACCAGCAGGCCGTCGCCGACGTCCTTGCGGCCGATCTTCCAGGCGTCGCCCACGCGCTGCGTATAGCTGGCGATGTCCTCGGGCGCGGTGGTCGGCACCATCAGCACCACGATCTGCGAGCCCTTGCGCTGCTCGAAGGCCGCGAGCTTGGTGTCGAGGCCGTTGCGCTGCGCGGCATCGAGCGTGCCGGTCTGGTCAATCACGCGTGCGGTGAGTGCGGGCACCGGCAGCAGGCCTTGCGCGAATGCGCCGCCCATCGTCAGCAGCATGAGTGCCGCCAGGAGGCGCGCGCCCCATTCCAGAAACACCGCGGAACCGGCTTTGCCGGGCCGCTGGTGTTGCCCCCGGCGAGGGGGGAGGCGCAGTGACACGAAGTGCACGAAGACTGGGGGAGTTACTTTTTCGGCGTGCTGAAGTCGACCGTCGGCGGCGTGGAAATCTGCGCCTCGTTCTGCACCGAGAAGTTCGGCTTCGGCGCGTAGCTGAAGATCTTGGCCGTGATGTTGGTCGGGAAGCTGCGTGCGAGCACGTTGTACTCCTGCACGCTCTCGATGTAGCGGTTGCGCGCCACGGTGATGCGGTTCTCGGTGCCTTCGAGCGTCACGCGCAGGTCGCGGAAGGCCTGGTTGGCCTTGAGCTCGGGGTAGCGTTCCGCCACCACCATCAGCCGCGACAGCGCCGACGAGAGCTCGCCCTGCGCCTGCTGGAACTTGTTGAAGGCCTCGGGGTTGTTGAGCGTCTCGGGCGAGACCTGGATCGAGGTGGCCTTGGCGCGCGCCTCGATCACCTTGGTGAGCGTGTCCTGTTCGAAGCTGGCCTCGCCCTTCACGGTGGCCACGATGTTGGGCACGAGGTCGGCGCGCCGCTGGTACTGGTTGAGGACCTCGCTCCAGGCCGACTTGCTGGCCTCGTCGAGGGACTGGAACTGGTTGTAGCCGCAGCCGCTCAGGGACACGACAGCCGCAAGGATCAATAGCCAGCGCTTCATCATCATTTGCATTACCTCCGCAGAAGATGCGGAAGGTAGCATAGGTGGCTCGATGTCCCTCGATCCCCTCCACGCCCTGCAGGCCGCCAACCGTGCGGTATTGCCCGTTGCTTCCGACGCCTTCGGCACCCTGCTGGTCGCCGGTGCGACTGGCGCATTGGGGGCGGAACTGCTGCGCCGGCTCGCGGGCAGCCACCGCCATGCCCACACGCGCGTGCTGGCGCGCGAGCCGATCCGCGACGGGTTGCGCGGCGTCGAGACCTGCCTGAGCCCGGCCGAGCCGATCGCGCAATGGCCGCTCACCTCCGCCCACACGGCCATCGTCGCCTTCGACCCGCCGCGGCTGTACCACGACCGCGAACGCGCGCTGTGGGTGCCCGAGCCCTCGGACCTGCCCGCGCTGGCGCGCTGGCTGCGCGCCAGCGGCGTGCAGACGCTGGCCATCGTGCAGCCGCACGACCAGGGCCGGCTGCCCGAGGCGCTCAAGCGCGGACTCGCGAGCCTCGACGAGCAGGCGGTGGTGGCCTGCGGCTTCGAGCGCGTGATCCTCCTGCGCTCGGCGCGCAAGCCGGCGAACGCGAAGTTCGCCAATCCCCTCGAGCGGCTGGCCGCATGGATGCTGTCCGTCGTGCGCTTCATGGTGCCGAGCAGCGAGCAGCCGGTGCGCGCGTCGAAGGTGGCGGAGCTGGTCGACGTGGCGCTGCGCATCGCGCCGCCGGGCGTGCACGTGGCCGCGCCCGAGATGGTGTGGCAGGCCGCGCAGGGCGACATGCTGGCGGTGGCCGAGCGCTGGCTCAGTCCTGCCGCTTCAGCCGCGCCATTGGCGTAGCAGCTGGGCCGAATCGACCACCAGCCCGAGGTGCAGCGACACCATCGCCAGCGCCGCGCCTTCCAGATGCGGGTCGGTGCCGCGCACGAGGTCGCGCAGCACGATCACGCGGTAGTTGTGGTTGTTGGCGTCGAAGGCCGTGTTGAGCACGCAGCAGTCGGTGAAGCCGCCGTTGAGCACCACCGTCTCGATGCGCTGGTTGCGCAGCAGAAAGTCGAGGTCGGTCGGGTAGAACGCCGACAGCCGGCGCTTGCTGTCCACGCGCATGTCGCCGGGCTCGACGCGCGTGACCCATTCGGTCCACTTCGAGCCTTCGATGGCGTGCGCATCGGCGTTCGGAATCTCGCCCACGTGCAGCGGAAAGGTGCGCCGCCACGCTGACGGAATGCCGCGGATGTCGTCCACGCCATCGGGGCGCAGCACCGACTTGATGTGCACGATGCGCACGCCCAGCGCGCGCACCTCGTCATGAAAGCTGTCGATGGGCGCCACCACGTCGCGCGCCCGGGGCGCGGGGCAGGGGCAGTCGGGGCTGTCGTCGAGGTGGCCGCGGTGCATGTCGATGGAAACGACTGCCGTGGTCGCGGGGTTCAGGTAGTCGGCGAACCGCGCCGCGTCGAGTTCGCGCTCCTCGTTGTAGACCCAGGCCTTCATCGCCGTTCTTCTCTCACATAGGGTTGACCCAGCGCACCGGGCTGTTCATCGGCGCCGCGCCGCGAGAGAGCGACCCACACCATCACGCCGAGCGTCACCGCATACGGCGTCATCATCACGAAGTACTGCGGCAGTTGCACGCCGGCCGCGGCCAGCTGCGGAATCAGCGCTTCGATGCAGCCGAACAGCACGGCGCCCGCCAGCGCCTTCCACGGCGACCAGCGCGCGAAAATCACCAGGCCCACCGCGATCCAGCCGCGCCCACCCGTCATGCCCGCGATCCACAGCTTGGTGCTGACCACCGAGATGTACGCGCCCGCCAGCCCCACGAGGGCCGAGCCTGCGAGCACGGCAGCGAAGCGCCATGCCGTCACGCGAATGCCGGCCGCGTCCGCCGCCTGCGGGTTCTCGCCCACGGCGCGCAGCCGCAGGCCGGTGGTGGTGCGTGCGAAGAACCACGCCACCGCGCCGAAGATCGGCAGCGTGAGCCACACCATCGCGTTCTGCTCGAAGAGCTTGCCCACACCCGGCAGCATCGACAGCGGCCACAGGCCCATCGCGCCGATGCCTTCGGTCGCGTGGTTGGTCCAGTCGGCCATCGAGCCCACCAACGCCGTGAGCCCCTGGCAGAAGAACACCAGCGCGAGCCCGGCAATCACCTGGTTCACGCGCAACCAGATCACCATCACCGCGAACAGCACCGACACCATGCCGGCCGCCAGCATCGCGAGCACCAGCGACACCGCCGGCTGCCCGATGGCGATCTGCGCGCCGATGCCGGCCAGCGCGCCGACCAGCATCAGCCCTTCGGCGCCGAGCGAGAGCACGCCCGCGCGCTCGCTGATGATCAGGCCCAGTGCGGCCAGCGCATACGGCACGGCGAAGTCCGGCGTGCTCGCGAGCCAGTTGAGAACGATGCTGACGCTCATGCTGCGGCCTCCCCGCCCACCCGGCGCAGCCGGTGGCGAATGAAGAAGTCGCTCGACGCCACGCACACCACGATGACCGCCTGGATCAGCTGCACCATGGAGAACGGCACCTGGTAGAACACCTGCAGGCTGCGGCCGGTGACGAACAGCGCCGCCACCAGCAGCGCCACCACCGTGGCCGCAAGCGGGTTGTTGCGCGCGAGGAAGGCAATGAGGATGCCCGAGAAGCCATAGCCCTGGTAGAAGGCCTGCGTGAGCCGGCCCTCTTGCCCCGCGACCACCGCGAAGCCCGCGAGCCCGGCCATCGCGCCCGACAGCAGCACCGCGCCATAAATAGTGCGCCGCACCGGTACGCCGTTGGCATGCGCCACGCGCGGGTTGGCATCGACGAAGCGCAGATACAGCCCCACGCGGCTCACGCTCGCCAGCCACCACGCCAGCAGCGCGACCACGCCCGCGAGCAGGATCGAGCTGCCCACGCCGGCGCCCAGCTCGGGCAGCCGCTCGAAGGCGCGGAACTGCGGCGAGTAGGGGAAGTTGTCCTTCGGGTCCTTCCAGCTGCCATAGACCAGATGCAGCAGGAAGTTGGCCGCCATGTAGTTGAGCATCAGCGTCGAGATGATCTCGTTCACGCCGAGCTTCAGCTTGAGCCACGAAGGCCCCAGCACCCACAGCAGGCCGCAGCCGATGGCAGCCGCGAACATCAGCGGCAGGCGCAGGTTTTCGGGGCCGATCTGCCACATCGAGACGGTGGTCGCGCCGATGGCGCCCCAGATCATCTGGCCTTCGAGCCCGAGGTTCCAGAAGCGCGCGCGGAAGGCGACGCAGCCCGCGAGGCCGACGAGGATCATCGGCGCGGCCTGGAACAGCACGGCGCGGAAGTTCTGGCCGTCGAAGAAGGTCTGCATGACGAACTCGTTCGCGAGTTCGTCGGCTGGTACGCCCGCCGCCACGAGGATCGCGGCGGAGATGGCGAAGCCCACGAGCAGGGCGGCCGCGAGGATCAGCGCCTGCCAGCGCCAGGCCATGTGCTGGCGGATTTCGAGCGCGTAGCGGCGGCCGGCGAGCGGCGGGGTCTTGGGAGGATGTGCCATGTCGGCTGCCAACGCTGCTTCAGCCATGGTCCACCATCGCCTGTCCGATGGCTTGCCGGTCGGCGGGCTGCGCGAATTCGCCGGCGATGCGACCGCGCGCCATCACGCCCACGCGGTCGGCCAGCTGCAGCACCTCGTCGAGGTCTTCGCTGATCAGCAGCACCGCCGCGCCGCTGGCGCGCGCGGCGCGAAGCCGCGCATGCACCTCGGCGCTGGCGCGCACGTCGAGCCCGCGGCTGGGGCTGTGCGCGAGCACCAGCGTGGGCGACTTGCCGAACTCGCGCGCCAGCACGAGCTTCTGCGCATTGCCGCCCGACAGCAGCGCGGCCTTCTGCGCGACCGAGCGCACACCCTGCACGTCGAAGGCGCGCACGGCTTCCTGCGTGTCGCTCTGGATGCGGTTGCGGCGCAGGCGCCACACGGGGCCGTAGCGGCCGGTGTGCACGCGGCCGATGGCGTAGTTCTCGGCCACCGAGAGGCCACCCGCGAGCGCGAGCCCGTAGCGGTCGGCCGGAATGGCGGCAATGCCGATGCCGCGGCGCGCGGATGCGGCCATGGTCTTCAGGTCGCCATGGCCCTCGAGCCGGATCTCGCCTTCGGTGGCTTCGCCCGGCAGGCCCATGATCGCGCCCGCCAGCTCGCCCTGTCCGTTGCCGCCGACACCGGCGAGGCCGTAGATTTCACCGGCGTGCAGTTCGAGATCCACGCCGTCGAGCACGCGCCGGCCTTCGGGCGAGGCCGGCGTGCGCAGTCCGCGCACGGACAAGCGCACCGGGCCACGCGATATGGTCGAGGCCTGGAAGCCTTGCATTGCAACCGACTCACCCACCGTGAGCTTCACCAGCTCGGCAACAGAGGCTTCGTTGGGCCGCAGCGTGGCCACCGTGCACCCGCCGCGCATCACCGTCACGCGGTCGGCATACGTCTTCACGTCGGCCATCTTGTGCGTGACCAGCACCACGGCCGCCCCGGCGCGCGCCAGCCCTCGTACCGTTTGCAGCAGGCGCGAGGCCTCCTGGTCGGTCAGCACGGCCGTGGGCTCGTCGAGGATCAGGATGCGTGCGCCCGCGAGCAGCACCTTGAGGATCTCGACGCGCTGCTGTTCGGCAATCGAAAGCGCATCGATGCGCTTCGACGGATCGATGTCGAAGCCCAGCTCCGAGGCCTTGTTGCGAATGTCGCGCTCGATCTCGCGAAGCCGCTCGCCATGGCTTTGAAACTCGGCCGGCGGCGGTGCCGTGAGCAGGATGTTCTGCGCCACCGTGAAAGGCCGCACCAGCTTGAAATGCTGGTGAACCATGCCGATACGGTGCTTCGCTGCGTCGCGCGGACCGGCGAAGCGCACCGCGTTGTCGTCCACCATCAGTTGCCCGGCCTCGGGCGCATAGAGCCCGGCCGCGATGTTCATCAGCGAAGACTTGCCCGCGCCGTTCTCGCCCAGCAGTGCATGCACCTCGCCCCAGCGTGCGGCAAAGTGAGCGTCGGTCAATGCCGCGAAGCCGTCGAAGGACTTGCGGATGCCGGTGAGTTCGAGCGCATTGGGCATGAGGTTCCGGAGGCCTTGCTTGCTTACTTCTGCGTAACCACGCCCTTGACGAACCAGTCCATCTTCCACAGGTCCGCATCGGACAGCACCGCGCCCTTGGCCACGCGCTCCTTGCCGTCGCGGTCGGCGAGCGGGCCGGCGTAGACCTGCTTGCCCTTCATGATCGCGTCGCGCTCGGCGGTGATGAGCGTGGCCTTGTCCTTGGGCACCGCGGGGCCAAACCCCGCAATGTCGGTGCCGCCGTCCTTCATCTCGATGAAGGCTCCGTATGGCGAAGGCTTCCATCCACCCGCCATCACCTTCTTCAGTTCGGGTGTCAGGAAGCGGTCCCACACCCACACCGACGAGCACAGCGTGGCCTTGGGCGCGAACTGGCGCAGGTCGCGGTGGTGGCCGGTGCCGTACACGCCGCGTTCCTGCGCGACGATCTGCGGCGTGGGGCTGTCGACGTGCTGGCCGATCACGTCGGCGCCCTGGTCGATCAGTGCGGCGGCGGCGGCGCGCTCCTTCACCGGGTCGTTCCAGGCGCCGGTGTAGATCACGTTGACCGTGGCGTTCGGGTTCATCTTCTGCGCGCCGAGAGCGAAGGCGTTGATGGTCCAGTTCACCACGCCGAAGGGATTGGCCGCGACGAAGCCGAGCTTGCCGGTCTTCGACGCCGCGCCGGCCGCCATGCCGCAGAGATACTGGCTCTCGTAGGTGCGGCCGTAGAAGGATTCGAGGTTGCTGCCGTTGGTGGTGCCCGAGCCGTTGAGGAAGGCCACGTCGGGGTACTTGGCTGCCAGGTCCTTGAAGCTGTCGGAGTAGCCGAAGGCCGTGCCGATCACGATGTTGGCGCCGCGCTGGATGAACTTCTCGGCCGCGGGCTTGATGGCCGAGGCGTCTTCCGGCACGTTCTCGACGAACTGGATCTTCTGGCCGATTTCCTTCTCGACCTTCGCTCGGGCTTCGTCGAAGGCCTGCGTCCAGCCGCCGTCGTTCTTCGGGCCGAAGTAGAGCATCGCGATCTTCGGCTTGTCCTTCAGCGTGAAGCCATCGGCGGCCGCGGCGGGCAGCGTGGTGAAGAACGCGCCGCCGGCCGCGATGGTCATCGCGAGGCCCAGGCCGGGAGTGAGGGTGCGCAGCTGCTGCATGGAACTACCTTTGGTGAGGGGCTTTGAAGAAAGGGAGGGACGAGAAAATCGAAAACGGGCAGTGCGCGTCACATCATGAAGTTGATGCGGAACACATTGCCCTCGGGGTCCAGCAGCACCGACTGGTACCAGTTGTAGTAGGTGACGTACGGCGGCTTGACGAGCGTGGCACCCGCTTCGAGCGCAACGGGCACCATGCGGTCGACGTCGGCTTGGCTGTCGACGTCGATGTTCAGCAGGAACTTGACGCCGCGCGTGTCGGAGAACTCGGCGAGGTGCAGCAGTTCGTAGGCATCGAGCGCGTTGAAGCCCAGGCTCGACTTGCCGGTGTCCAGCCCGCGGAAGATCGGCGAGCGGATCGCCTCGATCTCGGCGAAGCCGAACACGCGCTGGTAGAAGCCGCTGAGTGCGACCACGTCCTTCGCGAAGACGTTGACGTAAGACAGGTGGGCCATGCGTTCAGGCCGTCACTTTGGTGCCGCCGAAGGTCGTCTGCTTGACGAACTTCGATGTGAGGTGGTCGCCCGAGGAGATGGGCGCGTACTTCGCCTCTTCGCCCGGCGCGAGGCAGCTCGGCAGGCACTCGACCATCGCGTCGTAGTTGGGCTGATGGAAGAACACCAGCGACTGCCGGCGATTGGTGCTCGCCACCTCGAACGGCGGATTGATCACGCGGTGCAGCGTGGACACCCATTGGTCGTTGGTCCACTGCATCATGAGGTCGGCGATGTTGACCACCAGGCCGCCTTCGACCTGCGGCACGTCGACCCACTGGCCGGCTTTGTTGAAAACCTGCAGGCCCTTGTCGTCGGGCAGCACGATGGTGAGGCTGCCGTAGTCGCTGTGCGCGCCCGCACGCAGCTGGCCGGGCAGCGGCTGTTCGCGCTGGGGCGGATAGCTCAGCACGCGGAACATGCTGATGTGCCTGTCGATCTTGTCGTCGAAGAAGGTCTCGGGCAGCGACAGGCCGAGCGCGAAGACGCGCATCAGCGAGCGCGAAAGATCGCTCATCGCCTCGAAGTAGCCTTCATAGGCTTCGCGGAAACCTTCGATGGGCGGCCAGCTGTTGGGCTCGAAGTGCGGTCCGGCGGCGGGACCGCGGTGGTAATCGTCGTTCGGCACGTTCGACGGGCCGATGGAGAACGATTCCTTCAGGTCGCCCGGCGCCGCTTCTTCGAGGCTGTACGAAAGGCCTTCCTCGCCCACTGCGCTGTAGCCGCGCACCGCGTCTTCGCGCGGGCGATCGACCTTGCGCTTCTCGCCCAGCGGCATGTCGAAGAACCTTCGCGAGAGCGACGACACGCGCGAGATCAGCTCGGGCGAAATGCCGTGGTTGGTGATGACCAGGAAGCCGATGCTGCGGCAGGCCGCATCGACCTTCTTCGCGACCTCGGCCTTGCCTTCGGCAGTGCCGGCGAAGTAGGGCGCGAGATCGATGATGGGGACGGACAGCAGGGTCATGGCAGGTTCCTCATGCTTGGCATGCCTTTCGCCATGCAACGTCTGTGCCAGTTGGACCAAATGGACAAAACGCATCCGTCGCGTCAGCATGGTGCGCAACCTTGCGCCGCGAAGGCAACTGCGGCGCAAGGCGATGCACCGTGGCCTTACAGTGGTGCGCCGTCTGCCGATTCATGAACAAGAGCGAGGGAAGATGCCGAAGACCAAAGCGCTGGCCGCAAGCGCCAGCAAAGAGAGCCCGGTGCGCAAGCGCGCCAAGCCCGCGGTGCGCAGCGCGTCGGCGGTGAACCGCCGGCTGCGCCAGATCGAGGACAAGCGCAGTGCGATCCTTGGCGCGGCGCTGGGGTTGTTCTCGCGCTTCGGCCTGCACGGCACGTCGATCGACCAAGTGGCGGCGCGCGCCGATGTGTCGAAGAGCAACCTGCTCTATTACTTCGCGAACAAGGAAGAGCTTTACGTCAATGTGCTGCGCGACCTGCTGGCGCTGTGGCTCGAACCGCTGCGCGGCTTCAGCGCCGAGCAGGACCCGGGCGAGGCCATCGGCGGCTACATCCGCCGCAAGCTGGTGGTGTCGCGCGACCGGCCCGATGCGTCGCGGTTGTTCTGCCTTGAAATGATCCAGGGCGCGCCGCTGCTGCGCGATGAACTCGACCGTGAGCTGCGCACGCTGGTGGAGAAAAAATCGGAAGTGATTCGCGCGTGGATCGAGGCCGGCAAGCTGGCGCCGGTCGACCCGCATCACCTGATTTTCGCGCTGTGGGCGGTGACGCAGCACTACGCGGACTTCGGCGTGCAGGTGCAGGCGCTGACGGGCCACACGCTGGACGATGCGGTGTTCTTCGAGCAGACCGTGGAGAGCGTTCAGCGCATCGTGCTGCAAGGCGTTGCGCCCCGCTGAATCTTGCCTTGCTCCCTCCCCCTCTGGGGGAGGGTTGGGATGGGGGCAAGCAGCGTGTCCATCGAGCGCTCTGCCTGCCCCCATCCCAGCCTTCCCCCAGAGGGGGAAGGAGCAATTCAAAGGCATTGCCTGCGAATGCAGAAGGGTAAGAAGCGTCAGTGCTGCGGCGGCGCAGCGATCTCGTGATAGCTCCTGTCGAAGTAGATCAGCCCCTGCGCCGCGCCACCGATGGCAATCGCCACCGCTTCGCAGAACAGCACGTCATGCGTGCCCGCGCTCGTTGAATGCACCACGCGGCAGTCGAAGGACACGGCCGCGTCGTCGAGCATCGGCGAGCCCGTGGTCTTGTGGCTCCAGTTGCCGGCGGCGAAGCGTTCGTCCATCGGCGTCTTGCCGCCGAACAGCGCGGAGAGCGACTGGTGCCCCGCGGCCAGCACGTTCACGCACAGCACGCCGTTGGCCTTGAACGCCGGATACACCGAGGCCGAGCGGTTCAGGCACACCAGCAGCGTCGGCGGTTCGTCGGTCACGCTGCACACGGCCGAGGCCGTGAAGCCGGCGCGGCCTGCGGGGCCGTCGGTGGTGATGATGTTCACCGCGGCGCCCAGGCGCGCCATTGCATTGCGGTAGTCGGCCTTCGGCAGGCCCGTAGGCAGGCCGGGTGGGTTCGATGCTGCAGGGTGGGAGGCCATGGCGTTCAGCATGTCGTGACTCTTTCAGGCCAGCACACAGGCCTCGTCGAAGGGCAGCCGCGGCAGGCGGCCGAACACCTTCGACGCATCGCCGTGGCCCAGGTTGATGAGGAAGTTGGTGGTCCAGTCGGTGCCCTCGAAGAAGGCGGCATCGACCTTCGCCTTGTCGAAGCCCGACATCGGCCCGGCGTCGAGGCCGACCGCGCGCGCGGCGAGCAGCAGGTAGCCCGCCTGCAGGCTGGCATTGCGGAAGGCGGTCTCGTGCGCGGCCTCGGGGCTGCCGGTGAACCAGCTGCGCGCGTCGGCATGCGGGAACAGCGTGGGCAGCTTGTCGTAGAACCTGCGGTCCCATGCGGCGATGACCGTGACGGGTGCGGCCATTGTCTTGTCGAGGTTGCCCTTGGAGAGCGCCGGCGCGAGGCGCTGTTTGCCTTCAGGCGTGCGCACGAACACGAAGCGGGCAGGCGAGCAGTTGGCAGAGGTCGGGCCGAGGCTTGCGAGCGCGTAGATCTGCTGCAGTTGTGCATCGGTGACCGGTTCGCCGGTCCAGCCGTTGTGGCTGCGCGCGCCGGTGAAAAGCAGCGACAGCGCGGCGTCGTCGAGAGTGGTGGAAAGCGTTTGGGTCATGCGGGAATGGCGGGTGCGCTGACCCGGGAAAGAAAGTCGAGCAGGCTGCGGTTGAAGGCTTCGGCCTCGGTTACGCTGTGGGCATGGCCGCCGTGCGGCATGAAGTCGAGCGTGACGTCGCGCAGGCCATCGGCCAGGCGCTGCGAGCAGGTCCAGGGCACGAGCGCGTCGTCCTTGGCTGCGGCGACCAATGCAGGGGCGGCGATGTCGGCGAGGCGCGCGTCGATGTCGAAGGCCCGCAGCGCGGCGATGCGCGCGCGCATGTTGGCTTCGCCGGGGAAATGCGCGAAGGCGTGGTCGACTTCGTCGGCGACGCGCTGCGCGTGTTCGGCGCACCAGGCAGCCGGGTACAGGAAGATCGGTTGTGCTTCCACGTATGCGCGCGGGCCGCAGGCGCCGAGCAGAGCGAGCCGCGCGTCGAAGCAGCGCGCCGAATGCGGATTGGGCCGGGACCATGCATTGATGAGCACGAGACTCGCGATGCGCGAGGGCGCATCCAGCGCGAGCTGCAGGCCCACCAGGCCGCCGAGCGCGTGGCCCGCGAAGTGGCATTGCGAAGTCTTCGTGGCATCGAGGATGTCGAGCACGTCCTGCGCCATGTGTTCGATGGCATACGCATCGGGCAGCGCAGCGGGGCTGCGGCCCGTACCGCGCTGGTCGTATGCGATGACGCGGTGCCCGGCGGCGACCAGTGCGCCGAGCTGCGGCTGCCAGAAGCCCGCCGAGCCACCGAGGCCGGACGACAGCAGCACGGTGGCCGCCGCATCGGCCGGCCCATGCACTTCGTAGTGCAGCGACGGCATGAGTGTCAGGCCTTCTTGCCGACGTGTGCGATCGAGGCGATCTCGATCAGCGCATCGGGCTTCACGAGGCCGCACTGGATGCAGTAGCGCGCGGGCTTGGTGCCGGGAAAGAACTCGGCATACACCGCGTTGATCTTCGCGTAGTCGGCCCAGTCCTTGAGCATGATCTGGTTGAAGGTCACGTCGTCCATGGTGCCGCCCGCGGCTTCGACCACGCCCTGGATGATGGTGAGTACATGCCTTGCCTGTGCGCTCGCGTCGCCGACGTGGACCACGTTGTTGTCCTTGTCGAAGGGCAGCGTGCCCGACACGTAGAGCACGCCGTCGGCGAGCGTGCCGGGGACGTAGGGGGCGAGCGGAACGCCGGTGCCGGGCGGGATGATGGCTTGCTTGGGCATGAGAGGAGGCTCCTTGAAGTGAATCAGGCGATGGCCGTTTCGGCCGGTGCGGGTTGGGTGATCGATGAAGGCGCGAAGATGCGGCAGAAGTCGTCTACCGTGGAGACCCATCCGAAGAAGGTCTCGACGTTGTAGACCGATGCCTTCTGGATCGCAGGGCCGCCGAGTTCGTGCGTGGCGTCCTCGAGCATCACGGCGAAGTATTCGAGGTGGAAGGCATCGCGCAGCGTCGATTCGACGCACACGTTGGTCGCGATGCCGGTGAACACCAGGTGGCGGATGCCGCGTGCACGCAGCGTGCTGTCGAGCGTGCTGTTGAAGAAGCCGCTGTAGCGCGTCTTGGGCACGACGATGTCGCCGGGCTGTGGCTTCATCTCTTCGATGAGGTCGTAGTCCCAGCCGCCCTTGGCGAGGAACTTGCCCTGCAGCTCGGGCCTGGCGCGCATGGTCTTGAGCGCGTTCGACTTGTGCCAGTTCGGCGAGCCGGGGCCGCCGGCTTCGATGTACGCCGCGTCCCAGCCGTTCTGCAGGAACACAACGAGCATGCCGGCCGCGCGTGCCGCTGCGATGGTGCGCGCGATGTTCGCGATGGTGCCTTGCGCGCCCGAGATGTCGAAGCCTGCCGAGTCGACATACCCGCCGATGGAGGCGTAGGCGTTCTGCATGTCGACGACGATCAGCGCGGAATCGGTCGCGTGCAGCGCCAGTGGCTCGGGGCGCGCGGGCAGCACCTGCGGTGCGGGGGCGCTGGGCAGCCGCGGTGCGCCAACGGGGATGTTCGATGTGAGAGTCGTGTTGCGTGCGGAAGTGCTCACGTGATGCTCCCTGCTCAGGCCGCGAGGCGCTCGGGCTCGGCCTGCGAAGGCACGGGGCTCTGCACATGCGCGCGGCTCTTCATGAGCGGCTGGATGCGCTCGCCGAAGGCTTCGACGCCCTGCACGAAATCGTCGAAGGTCAGCAGCACGCCTTCGGTGCCGGGCACCTCTGCCATTTCGTCGAGCAGGCGCGCGACGGTGGCGTAGGAGCCGACCAGCGTGCCCATGTTGATGTTGACGGCGGAGGTCGGGTCGGCCATCTGGCGCACGTTGGTGTCGGCGCCCGACTTGGTGTCGGCTGCGCCCTGCTGGCCCAGCCATGCAATCGCTTCATGGTCGGCGCCGGCCTTGTAGTGCTCCCACTTGGCGCGCGCGGCGTCGTCGGTCTCGTCGGCGATCACCATCATCAGCACGTAGGTGGTGACGCTGCGGCCGGTCTTCGCGGTGGCCTCGATGAGCTTCTCGGCCGCGGGCGCGAAGGCCTTGGGCGTGTTCACGCCCTTGCCGAAGCAGAAGTTGTAGTCGGCGTACTTGGCCGAGAACTCCATGCCCGCGTCGCTCTGGCCGGCGCAGATCACCTTCATGTCGGCCTGCGGCTGCGGGCTCAGGCGGCAGTCGTCCATCTTGAAATGGTCGCCCTTGAAGTCGGACTGGCCGGTGCCCCAGAGGTCGCGCAGCACCTGGATGTATTCGCTGAGGTACTGGTAGCGTGTGCCGAAGAACTGGTCGCCGGGCCACATGCCCATCTGCGAGTACTCGGGCCGCTGCCAGCCGGTGACGAGGTTGAGGCCGAAGCGGCCATTGGAAATGGAGTCGATGGTCGACGCCATGCGCGCCACGATGGCCGGTGGCATCACCAGCGAGGCGGCCGTGGCAAACAGCTTGATCTTGCTGGTGACGGCGGCGAGGCCGGCCATCAGCGTGAAGGATTCGAGGTTGTGGTCCCAGAACTCCGTCTTGCCGCCGAATCCGCGCAGCTTGATCATGGACAGCACGAAGTCGACACCGTAGCGCTCGGCCTTCAGGGTGATCTGCTTGTTGAGTTCGAAGCTGGGCTTGTACTGTGGCGCGTTTTCGGAAAGCAGCCAGCCGTTGTTGCCGATGGGAATGAAGATGCCGACGTTCATGGAAGCGCTCCTGTTGCGAGGTTGCGAAGCTCCTTGCATGCGCCGTGCCAGTTGAATAAGTTGTTTTGAATCAATGGGTTAGGGAAAAATTGCATCCACGTTTTGACCATTTGGTCCAAAGTGGAGCAGGTGTTCTGCCGGGATTGCGGCAGCACGGTGCAGCATGGACCAAAGCGGTGCAGTGCCGCCGTCACGCACGGCGCGGCAAAATCACGCCATGCCCAAGACCCCACTCCGCGCCGCCGCGGCCATCGGCGGCACTGCCGACGACGTCGAAGCGGCCTTCTACGAAGCGCTGCAGCGCGGCGACATCGACGCGCTGATGGCCTGCTGGGCCGACGAGGACGAGGTGTTCTGCGTGCATCCCGGCGGCCCGCGGCTGGTGGGGGCCGTGGCGATCCGCGCGGCCTTCGAGCAGATGTTCGGCAACGGCGCGATCCACGCCACGCCGGCGCGGGTGCGCAAGATCGAGTCGCTCGCCAGCGCCGTGCACAACGTGCTTGAACGCATCGAGGTGCTCACGGCCGAGGGCCCGCGCCATGCCTTCGTGCTGGCCACCAACGTCTATCACAAGACCGTCCAGGGCTGGCGCATGGTGGCGCACCATGCAAGCCCGGGCAGTGCGCGCGAACCGGACGAAGCGAACGATCCGCCGCAGGTCCTGCACTGATGTCTTCCTTCGTCGCCACCTCCGGTCCCGTTTCCGCGCCCCAGCCGCTGGACTACGCGGCGCCGCGCTGGCTGCCCGGCGGCAACCTGCAGACCATCTGGGCCGCGCTCTATGCGAAGCGCTTTGACGGGCCGGCCCCGGTCTACCGGCGCGAGCGCTGGCCCACGCCCGACAGCGACTTCATCGACGTCGACTTCGTCGATGCGCCAATGCCGGGCCCGAGGCCGTTGCTGGTGCTGTTCCACGGGCTCGAAGGCTCGTCGCGCAGCCACTACGCCGAAGCCTTTGCCGCATTCGCCGCATCTCGCGGCATGGCCTTCGCCGTGCCGCATTTCCGCGGCTGTAGCGGCGAGCTGAACCTGGCGCCGCGCGCTTACCACTCGGGCGACTTCGAGGAGATCGGCTGGATCCTCGCGCGCATGCGCGACCAGCATGCACGCAAGGGCGGCGGGCCGGTGCTGGCGGCGGGCGTGTCGCTCGGCGGCAATGCGCTGATGCGCTGGGCCTCGGAGGCGGGCGAGAGCGCCTCCGGCGTGGTGAGCGCCGTGGCATCGGTCAGCGCGCCGCTAGACCTCGCGGCGGGCGGCGAAGCCATCGGGCAGGGCTTCAACCGGCTGGTCTACACGCGCATGTTCCTCGCGACCATGAAGCCCAAGGCGCTGGCCAAGCTGGAGCAGTTCCCGGGGCTGTTCGACCGCGAGCGGCTGATGTCGTCGCGCAACCTCTACGACTTCGACAACGTCTTCACCGCCCCGCTGCACGGCTTTCGCGATACCGAGGACTACTGGACGCGCGGCTCGGCCAAGCCGCACCTGGCCTCGGTGCGCGTGCCCGCACTGGTGGTGAACGCCCGCAACGACCCGTTCATTCCCGCGGCGAGCCTGCCGAAGCCCGGCGAGGTCGGCGCGCATGTCACGCTGTGGCAGCCCGCGCACGGCGGGCACGTCGGCTTTCCAATGGGCCCGCCGCCGGGGCATGTGCGCGGCATGCCGGAGCGGGTCGGCGGCTGGCTGGCAACGCACGTCTGAGGGCGAGCAAAATAGCGCGATGGACGACATCGTCAAACAAGCCCTCGCCAAATGGCCCAACGTGCCGCACTGTTACGGCTGGCTCGGCCTCGACGCGCGCGGCAACTGGTACATGCGCGACGACCGCACCCAGGCCATGGGCCCGTTCCGCGCGGCCAAGGGCTCGATGCTCAGGCACGACAAGCTGATCGACTTCATCCACCGCAACTACGAGCACGACGACGAGGGCCAGTGGTTCTTCCAGAACGGGCCGCAGCGCGTGTATGTGGAGCTGGAGGCTGCGCCGCTGGTGTGGCGCGTGGCCGAAAAGGAGGGCGGTGGGTTCACCGTCACGTCCCACACCGGCAAGGCGGTGGAGGTATCGGGCTGCCTGCTCGATGGTGAAGGCCGGCTCTATCTGGTCTCGCCCCTCGGGCTTGGACTGGTGCACACGCAGGACGTGGGCATCGCCGCCGAGGCGGTCGAGCGAGGCCTGTGGACGCCGGAGGCGGTGCAGGCCAGCGAACTGCCCGACCGCTTCGGCCATGTGCTGAGCCCGGCGCAGCGCCATGCCGGCACGGCTTCCGCGCCGGCGAAGCCCTGAACTCCGCAGCCTGCCGATCCGCCAATGAAGAAAGCCGGCGCTGGGCCGGCTTCTTCGTGTGACTAGGGGAAACGCTTACTTGGCAGGAGCACTGGCCGCAGAGGCTGCGCCTTCAGCGGGGGCTGCGGCTGCCGGGCGGTCGGGCACCGGGAACTTGGCGCCGCCGGCATTGGCCATGTAGACCACGGCGCGGCCCACTTCGAGGTCTTCGAAGTCGCCGCCACCTTGCGCGGGCATGGCGCCCTTGCCCTTCAGGGCATGTTCGAGGAGGGTGGCATAGCCCTGGCCGATGCGCGGGCCCCAGGCGGCCGCGTCCTGGAAGTGCGGTGCGCCGGGAATGCCGGGCGCGCCGTGGCAGGCGACGCACTGGGCCTTGAACACGGCCTCGCCTGCAGCGAGCGGGCGGTTGGCGTCTCGGATCTCGATGGTGCCGACCTTCCTGAGGCGTTCGGCCACTTCGCGGTCGCGCGCTTCCTTGGTCACGCCGTAGAGCGCCATGTTGTCGCCTTCCGCGGTGCCGGCGGGCTTGGTGCCCGAGACCACGTAGGAGACAAGACCCACGATGATCAGGATCGGGGCAATGAAGGAGAAAAATACCGCGAGCAGCAGTTGCTTCGGGTTCTTGATCGGCCCGGTGTGGGCTTCTTCTGTGGCCTGGTAATGCGGGTCTGCGCTCATTGGCGTCCTCAATAACGGGGGCTCGTCGGGGGGCTTTTCCTAACCAACCGGCGATTATAGAGAGGCCCCTTGCCCGAAGGGACAAGGGACCACCCTTATCGAGCGCCTCGGCGCATCAACCCTTGTCGCGTGCGGCCCAGCCGCCGCCCAGCGTCTTGTACAGCGTGACCTGGTTCTGCAACTGCAGCAGGCGTGTCGTCACGGCCGATTGCTGCGCAGTGAACAGCGAGCGCTGCGCGTCGAGCAGATCGAGCGCGCTGGCAATGCCGTTGCGGTAGCGCAAGTCGGAGAGCTTGAAGCGCACGGCTTCCGCGTCGGCCTGCGCACGCTGCGCGCGCACCTGCTCGCCCAGCGTGGCGCGGCCCGCGAGCGCATCGGCCACTTCGCGGAACGCCGTCTGGATCGACTTCTCGTACTGCGCCACCGCGATCTCGCGCCCGGCCTTGGCCGAGTCGAGCGTGGCGATGTTGCGGCCGGCATTGAAGATCGGCAGTGTCACCGACGGCGCGAACGACCAGGCCTTGGAGCCGCGGTCGAACAGGCCCGAGAACTCGCTGCTCGCGGTGCCGATGGAGCTCGTCAGCGACACGCGCGGGAAGAAGTTCGCGCGCGCGGCGCCGATGTTGGCGTTGGCCGCGATCAGCTGCTGCTCGGCCGAACGGATGTCGGGCCGCTCGGCCAGCAGGTCCGAAGGCAGGCCAGCCGGCACGTCGGGCATCGGCTTGATCCCGTCGAGGCCCTTGATTCCGCCCGACGTGGCTTCGGCCGGCACCGGCGCGCCCAGCAGCAGGGCGAGGGCGTTCTCGTCCTGCAGGCGCGCACGCTGCTGCTGCGCATAGGAAGCGCGCGCCGTTTCCAGCAGCGAGTTCGCGGCCTGGAAGTCGAGCTCCGACGACACGCCGTTGTCGAAGCGCATCTTCGTGAGGCGCACCGACTCCTCGCGCGTGACCATCGTCTGGCGCGTGATCTCCAGCAACTCGTCGTCGGCCAACAGCGTGAGCCAGCCGTTGGCGACCGACGCGATCAGGCTGATCTGCACCGCCTTGCGCGTCTCGTCCGTGGCGAGGTACTGCGCCAGCGCCTGGTCCTTCAGCGCGCGGATGCGGCCGAAGAAGTCGATTTCCCAGGACGTGAAGCCGACGCTGACGCTGTACTGCGAGGCCACGCTGCCGGCGCTGCTGTTGTAGACCTGAGCCGGGTTGGGGCTCGAGCGCGAGCCGCTGCCCGTCAGGCCGAGTGCCGGGAACAGATTCGAGCGCTCGATCTGGAACTGCGCGCGCGCCTGCTCGATGTTGAGCACCGACACCCGCAGGTCGCGGTTGTTCGTGAGCGCCGTCTGGATCAGGCCCGCGAGCCGCGGGTCGGTGAAGAAGTCCTGCCAGGGCAGGTTGGCCGCGGCCTGGCCGGGCGGTTGCGCCGGGTCGCCCGGGAAGGTGGTCGGCACCGGCGCCGCGGGACGCTCGTAGGTCGGAATCAGCGAGCAGCCAGCCAGCAGCATTGCCGCGGCCAGGGCTGTGGGAATCAATTTTTTAGTCATGTGCTTTCTCTTCCGTGATGCCGGCGGCTTCCGCATGCCGCTTGTCGACCTCATGCTGGCGCGCACTGCCCTTGAACAGCGTGCGCACCACGACGAAGAACACCGGAACGAAGATCACGGCGAGTGCCGTACCCGTCACCATGCCGCCGAGCACACCCGTGCCGATGGCGCGCTGGCTGGCCGAACCGGCGCCCGAGGCGATCACAAGCGGCACCACGCCCAGGCCGAAGGCCAGCGAGGTCATGATGATCGGGCGGAAACGCAGATGGGCCGCGGCCAGCGCCGCTTCGATGACGCCCTTGCCCTGCGCCTGCAGATCCTTGGCGAACTCGATGATCAGAATCGCGTTCTTCGCCGAGAGGCCGATGATGGTGATCAGCCCCACCTGGAAGTACACGTCGTTCGAATAGGCGCGCAGCATCGTGGCCAGCAGCACGCCCAGCACGCCGAGCGGCACCACCAGAATCACCGACAGCGGGATCGTCCAGCTTTCGTACAGCGCGGCCAGGCACAGGAACACCGCCAGGATCGCGAAGCCGTACAGGATGATGGCCTGCGAACCCGCGAGCTTTTCTTCACGCGACTGGCCGGTCCATTCGAAGCCGAAGCCTTGCGGCAGCTGCTTGGCCAGCTTTTCCATCTCGGCCATGGCGGCGCCCGTGCTGAAGCCCGCGGCGGCGGAGCCGCTGATGCGGATCGCGGGATAGCCGTTGTAGCGCACCGTCTGCGTGGCGCCCGTGACCCACTTGGTGGTCGCGAAGGCCGACAGCGGCACCGGCTGGCCCTGCGTGTTGCTGGCGTTCAGCTTGAGCAGGTCGTCGGGCTGCATGCGTGCGGGCGCATCGGCCTGCACCACCACGCGCTGCAGGCGGCCGCGGTTCGGGAAGTCGTTGATGTAGCTCGAACCCAGGCCCGTCGACAGCGTTGCGTTGATCGCATCGAAGGTCACGCCCAGGGCGCTGGCTTTGTCGCGGTCGATGTCGATCTGCAGTTGCGGCGCGTCTTCCAGGCCGTCGGGGCGAACCTGCGTCAGGATCTTGCTCTGCGAAGCCATGCCCAGCAGCTGGTTGCGTGCGTTGATCAGCGCCTCGTGGCCTGCGCCCGAGCGGTCCTGCAGCCGGAAGCTGAAACCGCTCGCGTTGCCCAGTTCGGGAATGGGCGGCGGGCTCAACGGGTAGATGAAGGCGTCGCGGATGCCCGAGAGCGCCCCGAAGGCACGTCCGGCCAGCGCGCTGGCCGAGTGGGCCGGATCCTTGCGTTCTTCCCAGTCCTTGAGCGTCACGAAGGCGAGGCCCGCGTTCTGGCCCTGGCCCGAGAAGCTGAAGCCCATCACGCCCACCATGCTCTGCACTTCGGGCTGCTTCAGGATGAAGCCTTCGACCTGCTGCATGACCGACAGCGCACGCTCTTGCGTCGCACCCGGCGGCAGCTGCACGTTGACGATGATGTTGCCCTGGTCTTCTTCCGGCAGGAAGGAGCTCGGCAGGCGCGTGTAGGTGAACACCACCGCGCCGATGATCGCGACGTAGATGACCAGGTAGCGCGCGGCGCGGCGCAGGATGCGCGCGACGATGCCTTCGTAGCCCTTGGCCGTGCGCGTGAAACCGCGGTTGAACCAGCCGAAGAAGCCGGTCTTCTCATGGTGGTGGCCGGCTTCCACTGGCTTGAGCAGCGTGGCGCACAGCGCCGGCGTGAGCGACAGCGCCATGAAGGCCGAGAAGCCGATCGACGTCACCATCACCGCCGAGAACTGGCGGTAGATGTTGCCCGTCGAACCCGCGAAGAACGCGAGCGGCACGAACACCGAGATCAGCACCACCGTCACGCCGATGATGGCGCCGGAGATCTGCCTCATGGCCTTGCGCGCGGCTTCGAGCGGCGAGAGCCCCTCCTCGCTCATGATGCGCTCGACGTTCTCCACCACCACGATGGCATCGTCCACCACGATGCCGATCACCAGCACCATGCCGAACATGGTCAGCACGTTGATCGAGAAGCCGAGTGCGAGCAGCGAGGCGAACGTGCCCAGCAGCGAGATGGGCACCACGATGGTCGGGATGAGCGTGTAGCGCCAGTTCTGCAGGAACAGGAACATCACGATGAACACCAGCGCCACGGCTTCCAGCAGCGTCTTGACCACTTCGGTGATCGAGATCTGCACGAAGCGCGAGCTGTCGTATGGAATGTTCCACTTCACGCCCGGCGGAAAGAAGCGCTCGAGCTCGGTCATCTTGGCGCGGATCGCCTTGGCCGACTGCAGCGCATTGCCGTTCGGCGTGGGCTGCACGCCGATGCCGACCGCGGGCACGCCGTTCAGGCGCGCCGAGGTCGCATACGACTGGCCGCCGAGCTCGACGCGTGCCACGTCCTTCAGCCGCACGGTCGAGCCGTCGGTGTTGGCGCGCAGCACGATGTTCTTGAACTGCTCCACGTTGGCGAGCTGGCCGTTCACCACCACGGTGGCCGCGATGGCCTGGCCGGGAATGTTGGGCAGGTCGCCGATCGTGCCGGAGGACACCTGGGCGTTCTGCGCCTTGATCGCGTTGTTCACGTCGGTGGCCGACAGGTTGAAGCCCTGCAGCTTGGCCGGATCGATCCACACGCGCATCGCGTTCTCGGTGCCGAACAGCTGGGCCTGGCCCACGCCCACCACGCGTTGCAGCTCGGGCACGATGTTGCGCGAGGCGTAGTCGCCGAGCGCGACGGGGTCGAAGTTCGGGTTGTCCGAAGACAGCATCGCAAACAGCAGGAAGTTGTTGCGCGACTTGTCCACGCGCACACCCTGCTGTGTCACGGCGGCCGGCAGGCGCGGCGTGGCGCGCGAGAGCCGGTTCTGCACATCCACCTGCGCGAGGTCGGGGTTGGTGCCCGCTTCGAAGCTGATCGTGATGGAGCCGGTGCCGTCGGCCTGGGCCACCGATTCCATGTAGATCAGGCCCGGCGAGCCGTTCATCTCGCGCTCGATGACGGACAGCACGCTGTCCTCCAGCGTCTGCGCCGAGGCGCCGGGATAGGCGGTGTTGATGACGATGGCGGGCGGCGCCACCGGCGGGTACTGCGAGATCGGCAGCTGGGTGATTGCCACGCTGCCCATCACCAGGATGAACAGCGCGATCACCCACGCGAAGATCGGGCGGTCGATGAAAAATTTGGCCATTTGCGGGCGCTTTCCTGATTACTTCTTGTCGGTCTTCTCGGCCGCGGCAGCCGCCGCCGGTGCGGCCCCCGCAGCGGCGGGCGCGGCTGCGGCATTCGGGTTGGGTTTGGTCCACGGCACTGCCTTCACCGGCGTGCCGGGCGGCATCATCTGCAGCTTCTGGAAGCCGTCGACCATCACCTGCTCACCGGCCTTCAGGCCATCGAGCACCACCCACTGGTTGTCCTTGGCGGCGCTGATCTTCACGGTGCGCTTGCTGATCTTGCCGTCCTTGTCGACCACCGACACCGTGTCGCCCTGCTGGGTGCGCGTGACGGCCTGCTGCGGCAGCGTGATCGCGTTGGTGGCCTGCGCCTGTTCGAGCTTCACCCGCACATACAGGCCGGGCAGCAGTTCGCCCTTGGGATTGGGCACTTCGGCGCGCAGCGTGACCTGGCCGGTGGTGGAGTCGACCGTGAGGTCGGAGAACAGCAGCTTGCCTTCCAGCGGGTAGTCGCTGCCGTCTTCCAGCACCACGCGGATGCTCGCGGCTTCCTCGCCGCTCGCGCGCTTGTACTGGCCGGCGGCCACCGCGCGGCGCAGCTTCATCGCGTCGGAGGCCGACTGCGTGAAGTTCACGTACAGCGGGTTGATCTGCTGCACCACCGCGAGCTCGGTGGCGTCGCCCTGGCCCACCAGCGCACCTTCGGTGACGAGGGCGCGGCCGATGCGGCCCGCGATGGGCGAGGTCACGTCGGCATAGCCGAGGTTGATCTTGGCCGTCTGCACCGCGGCGCGCCCGGCGGCCACGTCGGCTTCGGCCGTTTTCTGCGAGGCCACGGCCGTTGCGTATTCCTGCTTGCTCACCGCATTGGCCTCGACCAGCGGCTTGTAGCGCTCGGCCAGGGCCTTGGCCTGCACCGCGTTGGCTTCGGCGCGCGCCAGCGTGGCCTGGGCGTTCTGTGCGGCCGCCACCAGCGGTGCCGGGTCGATGCGGAACAGCAGCTGGCCGGCCTTCACGTCGCTGCCTTCGCGGAATTCGCGCTTCAGCAGGATGCCCGAGGCGCGGGCGCGAACCTGCGCCACGCGCGAGGCTTCGAGCCGGCCCGGCAGTTCGGTCACCAGGCCCACGTCGCCCGGTGTGGCAACCACCACCCCCACCTCTGGCGCGGGGCGGGCGCCGCCGCCGGCACCGCCACCCGGGCCGGCAGGCGCATCGCCCTTGGAACAGGCCGCGAGCACCAACACCACAGCAGCGGCCACGATCGCGAGGCGCGGCGAAAACGAGGAATGACGCGAAACATGCAGGAGAGGCATGCGAATCCTTTGAAGCAAAGACGGGAGATGGCGCGTTCGCGGAGCGAACGGAAAGCCAGCATAAACAGCCGGGCCATCGGGGAAGCCCGGTAGTTTACATACATTCATGGATGTATAGTGACAGCATCGAATGGCCCCACGAATCGGAAAGGGCTTGGCTTTGCAAATTGGGAGACTTGGTGGCACGTCGTACGAAGGAAGAGGCACTGGCCACGCGGAATCGCTTGCTCGATGCCGCGGAGCTGCTGTTTCAGGCGCAAGGCGTCTCGCAGACCTCGCTGCAGCAGATTGCGCAGCAGGCCGGGGCCACGCGCGGCGCCATCTATTGGCACTTCAAGGACAAGGCCGCCCTCTTCAACGCGATGATGGAGCGCGTCATCCTCCCGCTGGAGGCCGGCCCCCGGGCCGCCGCCGCGGCCGTGGGCATTGACGACGACCCCCTGGCCGAAATAGAGGAGGGCATGGTGCACGCCCTCACCCTCATGACCACCGACCCCCAGGTGCGCCGCGTGTTCGACGTGGCCACCCACAAGGTCGAATACACCCACGACATGGCCTCGGTGCAGCAGCGCCACCTGAGCGCGCGCAACGCCTGCGTGAGCGATTTCGAAAAAGCCCTGCGCCTGGCCGCGCGGCGCGACCGCATCAAGCTGCCCGTGCCCGGCGACGTGGCGGCCCAGGGCCTGCACGCGCTGATCAGCGGGCTCATCCAGAACTGGCTGCTCGACCCCACCGCCTTCGACCTGGTGCCCACCGGCCGGCGCACCTTCAACGTTTACCTGGCCGGACTGGGCTTTGCGCGGAACTTGGCGGCGGGCATCGGAAACGAAGCTGAAGAAGTCGCCGCCTGATGGGCGATAATGCGTGGCTCCGGTTCTGCCGGAGCCCAGATTCCTCGCTGTATTTCAACGGATAGAATTCGGCCCTCCGAAGGCTGAGATCCAGGTTCGATTCCTGGCGGCGGGACCAGATACCAGCTTCATTCCGTCTCACAACCCGCGTGCTTCATAGGCACGGCGGGTTTTTCTTTGTCCGTCACCGGCTCACGTCGTACACCTGTCGGTACTTTCCCGGAACTTATGTAGGTACCCGGTTGGAGCTCGATGATGTACCTCGATGCCACTAATCTCTGAGACTATTTGGTTACATGCCTTACAGTCGGACGTATGCCGGTGGTCACCTTAAAAAGCCGGGTTCGTATGGAGGCTTGCTTTGCCCCGTTCTCTACAAACAGCCGATTGGCTGTTGTTTACCGTCGAAAATTGACCCAGCGGGGGTGCGGATAAAAACTTGGACTGGTTTTATGCTGCAAGTCCAAGGCTCACCCGGTATTCGATGGGGCTGAGGGAGCCGAGAGAGATCTTGATTCTCTTCTCGTTGTACCAGCGGATGTACGAGTCGACCGCCTCGATGAATTGCTCAATGGTGGCATTCTTCCAGTCCCGAGGATAGAACAGCTCGTTCTTCAGTCGACCGAAGAAGCCTTCGCAAGCGGCGTTGTCAGGTGAGCATGCCTTGCGGGACATCGAGCGTGTGAGGTTCGCGTCGCTCATTCTTGATAGCCAACCAGGCCAGCGGTAGTGGCCGCCCCGATCGGAGTGAACCACAGGCCGGTCTGTCGTTTCGGCCACTGTCTCGATGGCTGCATCCAGCATCGTGTTGACCAACTCGGCGTCCGGACTGGTCCCAATCGTCCAGCTGACGACCATTCCATCGAAGCAGTCGATGATCGGCGAGAGGTACACCTTGCCAGCCGGGATCTGGAACTCCGTGATATCCGTAAGCCATTTCTCATTAGGGACTGCGGCCTGGAAGTCGCGGTTGATGAGGTTCTCAGGCGCTGGACTGATCTCGCCAAGGTATGACGCATACCTACGCTTCCTGGGCTTTGGAACAACCAGGCTTTCCTGCTTCATCAACCGCTGCACGACCTTCTCGGAGATCGCGACGTCCTGTCTGGTGAGCGAAGCTTGCAGCCTGCGGTAGCCATAGCAGCGATGGTTCGACTCAAAGATGTCGGTGATGGATTGCCGCACCTCCAGGTACTTGTCGCCCACCGCTGCGCGGGCCCGATGGTAGAAGTACGAGCTACGCGCAAGATCCAACTGTGCAAGGAGCTCTGGCAGGCCATAGTGCTCCCTGAGGGCGTCAATCAGCAGTGTCTTCTCCCGGTTGGACAGGAGCTGCAGGTCGACGCCCAGGCCTTTTTTTAACAGTTCGTTGGCCTTGTTCAAGAGATCCTGCTCGAGGCGCAGTTGCCTGACTTCGCGGCGCAGTGACTCAACCTGGCGCTCGAGCTCGTCGCGCTCTTGCGACGGCGGAGATTGATTGGTACTTTTCATGGATGCGGGTGCCTCACGTCCCAGAAGTTGATTCTTCCAGTTGTACAGCGTTGGCCGGCACACGCCGAACTTGTCGGCTACAGCTTGCGCACTTGCCTCACGCGTGCAAAGCTCCATGACTCCCGCTTGCATCAGCTCCCCGGAATATCTTCGTCGCCCCACACTGCCGACGACTGTTCTTCTAGCCTCAGGAAGGGCCTCGCGAACCCACGCGGTCAGTGTCCCTCTGCCGGGGTAGCCCAATGCCCTCATGGTGGCAGCAATGCAGCGGTCGTGAGAGAGGTAGTGCTCGATAGCTGCCGCTTTTTGTTCCTGCGAGAACTTGGGTCTCCGGCCCGCATAGCCCGCTGGCAAGTCGAGCTTCTGCTGGTATTCGCTGTACCAGCCCTTCAGAGAATTCTTTGTTGGATAACCCAGCTGGCGGATGGTGGGTCTGACGCGTTTGCCAAGCTTGATGTAGAGCTCAACGGCTCGAATCCGATCTTCGTAGGAATACACGAACTACCTCCTGGTAGTCCAAGTTTTCGTCCGCACCCCCCTAGGATCAGAGATCGGCGGAATCCAACACGAGGATCGTCCAGCGACGTGAGCGCGTTTCCGCCCTTACTCGAATTCGCAAGTTGCTCGTCACCTCGCCTTTGTCGGCTTGCCGCGAACTGCCCATATCACGACGTCCTCCTTTCGGAGGATCAAACGATCACTCGTTCCAGCTATCGCCGCTCTTGGCTCCACCACGATCTGACCGCCTATTCGCGAACGAAGAAAGACGTTTCTGAGGATGCCTTGCGCTCCGGGCGCTCCAGCACAGCGAAGACTGGTCGCTGCGCTCGAACGCAGCGCGTCACACGCTGGAGCGGAAAGGACGAGATCGACATCCTTCAACTCGCCAAACCCCAAAGCACGGACCGTGATTGCGGAAAAGGTAGTGAAGCTTCCCGTCATGAGTACCAAAACAAGAAGACTTACGAGACTCATTGCAGGCCCAGCCAACCAAGCCCCTCTCGTCGGCAGTCTGGCCGTCATGACATTGAAGCCGATAACGAATAGCAGCCAAGCACCGATCAGGCCAAGGATCAACCAATCCGCATGATCGCTATCGGCTGCGAACTGGAGCGCAAAATGCACGGCCATAAGCATGCCGAGAAGCCACATGAAGCTGGTGGACGCAAGTGCCCAGACCTTACCGATATAGGAAGGCGCAGGATGGTCCGACGGCTGCATTCCAACGGGCAAGACGTGAGCGCTGATAAGCGCTGTAGCGACCAGTAGTCCGCCCATCGCCGCCGTCGTGGCCTGCTCGCTCAAAAGCGGCGAGTCCTTAAAAAGGACTGCATCGACGATGATGAAGGCAATCGAAAGTAGAGACGGGACGATGGCGGTCGCCAGGATTGTTCCACTCACTTCAAGGCGAACGTCATCCATCATGTGACGGGTCGTCAGTCCCGGCACGGCCAGCACGAACACAGCGGCGCACATGGTCCCCAGACCGACGAGCGCGGCAGCCATTAGCAACGCGGTCGATCCGGCGAGATCTACGTCCGGCATAAATCTGATGCGAAGGAAGAAGCCCAGCAGGACAAGGCCCCCCGTCGCCAGCGCGAGAGCGGAGAGAGTGGCGATAGGGGTCTGCTGGAAGTGCTGAATCCACCAAGCGATAGGCCGAACCTGCAAGCGCTCGGTGCGTCGTGCTTTACTACGGATCATGCGAGACCGCCCTTCGGCGCTTGATCCTGAGACGCGTCCACCAAATCGGCCGCGTCCGATCGAGTAGTCATCGCCTTTGAAAACCTAAATCGGATGCATGAGTAAGGCATACATGAGCATAGCCGCTCAGGCTCAAGCCGCGCTTGTTGGCAACTGATCTTGCGGGAGTGGCCATTGAAAAACTTTCTGTGTATGCCCGAAGATCGTCCCTGCTTGGCGGGTCAGCTTGCTTTTCGTATAGGCAAGCACCTGCGCTCTAGCTTCTGCGGGAGGGTTTGCGTGCAGGCTTCATCGGCTTGTTTAGTACGGCCTGGTTCTTTCTTCGCAGCAAACCGCCCTCCGATGTCGGGGCGTTAGTAGCAACGATCCCCTCGAAAAGCACAGGCAGTGTTGTGTCCAAGCTGTGGCACAGCGTCGCCAGGGTCATCAAAGAGGGATTGATGTAGCCCCCTTCGAGCTTGGATATCCGCGACCGTTCGATTTCGGCGTCGTAGGCCAAAGCTACCTGCGTCTTGCCTGCTGTCGGCGTCGAGATCCAGAGCGGAACGCCACAGGCATACGCCGCCTTGATCAAGTCAGATCTCGCCAAGTGGGGCAAGGTCGTCAAGGAGGCGGGGATCCAGCCGGAGTGAGGCCGCCGCACGATTTCAGGGCAAGCTGCCGCGAAGCGGAAGGCTGATCCAGAAGGTCGTGCCCGCGCCGGTCGCACTCGCGGCCTCGATGTGCCCGCCATGGCGCCGCAGCACCGTGCGCACCACCGCAAAGCCCAGTCCCATGCCCCGGCGCCTGATGGGTGCATGGGGCTCATCGGCCGAACCATGCATCACGTCGTCGTTGCTGCGCGGCGGCCGCGTTCCGTTCAGGAGGCTGCTCAGTTGCGCATGGGACATGCCCTCGCCGTCGTCGCTGACCGCGATGAAGGCCCGCGCATCTTTCTCTGCCCCGGCGCCGGGCTCGGCCGCGAGGCAGAGCGTGATGCGCCCGCCCGCGGCGCTGTGGCGAATGGCGTTGTTCAGCAGGTTCACGATCGCGCGAGTGAGCAGCACACCGTCGGCATGCATGGCGAGTTCATCGGCGTCGCTGATGCGGGTCTCGATCTGCACCTGGCTGGCGCGCGCATACGGCCAGACCTGGTCGCGCGCGTCGAGCAGCACGGTGCCGAGGTGGGTGTCTTCCATGCTGTAGTCGTCGGAGCCTGCTTCCACGAAGTCCATGAATCCTTCCGCCAGGCTCACGGTGCGCTCGGCTTCGCGGCGCACCGCGTGCAGCAGCACGTCGATGCTTTCCGTGGGCCTGTACATCGACAGCAGGCTGAGGATCGTCATCTGGGGGCTGCGCAGATCGTGCGACAGCAGGCGGCGCCATTCTTCCCGCTGGTTCTGCGCCTCGCGCTCGGCGGTCATTTCGGGCAGCACGACGATCCAGTTGCGATCGCCGGCTTCGGTGGTGCCGAAGGCTTCGGCTTCGAGCTGAAAGATGCGGCCGTCGGATGTCCGGTACTCGCGCCGCAGATCCTCGCTCCAGTGGGCGCCGACGGCTTCGATGCCCTCGCTCGCAACGCCGCCAAGGCTGCCGAGCAGGGTCGGCAGGTGCATGCCATGGGGCGGCCGTGCCGGGGCGTGCATGGTGGCGCGCAAGGTTTCGTCGAGCAGCCGCTGCGCCGCGGCATTGCTCGAACCGATGCAGCCGGTGTCATCGCAGATCAGCACGGCTGCCGGCATGATCTGGAGCGCCTCGTCCATCAGCGTCTGCATGCGGCCGATTCGCGCAATCGCGCGGTCGAGCGCCTGCTGCGGATTTGCCGGCGGAGCCTGCATCGGGAGGGCCAGGGCCGCCAGCGCCTGGAAAGCGCTCGCTGGCAGGCTGTCGAGTGTTCTCGCGCGCTGGCGGAAGTAGACGAACTGCGATTCGAGCCGGCGCCAACTCCACAGCAGGTAGAGCGCCAGCATGCCGAGGATGGGGGCCGCCGGCGGGAGCCACCAGTGCAGCAACGGCATGGCCAGCACGCAGAGCAGCAACCACGAGAGCGCGAGGCCGGAAATGAATACCAGCGCATGGCGCCTGGCATGCACCAGGAGCAACAGCACCAGCCAGATCGGCAAAGTGGTCCAGGCGGCATATGCCAGCGGTGCCGGCATGCGCACGTTGCGGCCGTGCAGCAGTCCGTCGATCAGGTTGGCATGCACCTCGATGCCCGGCAGTGCGGCGACGCCCGCGTTCGGCGTCGGCACCTGGCCGCCCAGGCCGTGCGCCGTGGCGCCGACCAGCAGCAGCTTGCCCTGCAGCAGCGCCGCCGGAACCTCGCCACGCAGAACGCTCGCATAGGACACCGTGCGGTAGCTGCCCCGGGCCCCGGCGAAGAACATGCGCACGGGTTGCTCGTGCTTCCAGGCGCCAGGCGCGATCGCTGCAGGCTCGGCTTCGAGCTCGGCCGCCGACCCGTACCCGGCCATCAGCGCGCCCACGTAATATTGACCACGGCCAGCCGGACCTTCGCGCAGATACAGCGTGCGCGACACGCCGTCCCCATCGAGCGCCAGCTCCGCATGGCCGACACCGCGCGCATGGGCGGCGAACACCGGCAAGGGCGGCAGGAAGCCCGGCCAGCGGCCCGGCGAAGGCGCAGTGCCGCTGTCGCGCAGCATCGGCAGGTAGACGGGCAAGCGATCCATGGCCCGGGCCAACTGCTCGTCGTCTCCGGCATCGGGGCTGGGTTCTGTCAGGAACAGATTGAGCAGCACTGCTCGGGGTGCTGCCGGTGCGAGTTGTTCCAGAAGCCGTGCATAGGTTTCGCGCCGCCAGGGCCAGCGTCCCAACTCGCGCAAGCTTCGCTCGTCGATCGCAATGATCAGGATGTCCGGCGACGCCGGGGGCGCGGCGAGCGGCAGCACGGAGTCGTAGACCATCGTGTCGAGCATTTGCAGCCAGCCGGGCCGATCGACGAGCCACAGCATGGCGGCGGGCAGCAGCAGCGCAATCAGCAGCCGCGCGACCATTGCACGTGCGCGCGTTCGGGTGGGGAGGCGCTCGCGATCACTCGATCGCTGCATCGAGTTTCGCGGGTCCACGATTCAGGCGGCCGCTTCCAGCGTGGCGTCGAGGCAATAGCCTCGCCCGTAGACCGTGCGCAAGGTGAGCCCCTGCGCGGCTTCGAGCTCGAGCTTGTTGCGCAGCCGGTAGATGTGCATGTCCAGCGTGCGCGAGGGCAGGTCTCCGTCGTAGCCTGCGCTTTCGAGCAGGTGCGCGCGCGAAACCACGTGGCCGATGTTCTGGAACAGCATCAGCGCGAGCTTGAACTCGCGGCTCGAAAGTTCCTGGCGCCGCGGCGGTGCGCCGTCGTCGTGCTCCGGATGGATCAGAACGCTGTGCGAAACCTGGTCGAACTCCCAGCGCCCGAAATGTCTTCGGTCGGACGGCTCGAGCGAGTGGCTTCTCTTCAGCAGGCGCTGCAGGCGCGCCCGCAGTTCCAGCAGGCGCACAGGCTTGACCATGTAGTCGTCGGCGCCGAGGCCCAGGGCTTTTGCCACGTCGCGCTCCGATGACCGCGAGCTCAGCATCAGGACGGGCACCGGGCTCTTCTGCCAGGTGCGCAGCCACTGCAGCAGCTCGGCGCCGTCAAGCCCCGGCACGTTCCAGTCCAGCACGATCAGGTCGAAGGTTTCGCGGCGCAGCGTTCGCTGCAGCGAACGCCCGTCGGCGAACGCAACGCAGGTGCTGGTGACGTCTCCCTGCGTGAACTGCTCTTGCAGCACGCGGACCAATTGAGCCAACTGGTCGGGCTCGTCTTCGAGTACGGCGATACGCATGGGTTCGGTTGTCGGTGTCCGGTACCGAATGCGGAGCCTCGACTGCGAGCGGCTGCAGCCTTGGCGCCCACGAAGACTGGCGGTGACCAGGCAAAAGAAGTGAGTGGTAACAACTGTTAATAGTTTATCACCAAATCTCACATTTGTAAGACGAACCAAATCGCTCTTGAGACCATCCAGGCATGGGAAGCCATTGGATCACTGAGAGATGATGAAGATGTCTTTAAATGATGTTGACGTTCGAGCCGAAAATTCGAATTCGAAGTCAAGCGCGCAGGATTTGATATTGCCGGATGTCCGCCTTTTCGTGAAAGCGGTTGAGGCCGGGGGCTTGACGCACGCAGCCGGGGCGCTGGGAATTCCCAAAGCCACCGCATCCAGGCAACTTAAAAGACTTGAATCGACGCTCGGGCATTTATTGATGCACCGCAGTGCGCATCGATTTGGATTGACCGACGAAGGGCGCTCTTTTTTATCGGCTGCGCGCGACATTCTTATCGCGGTCGACGATGCAATGGCGCAGCGCGCGAGCACGAGCGACGACCTCAGGGGGCGGCTTCGCGTCTCGGCCTCCAGCTATTTCGGCCGGGCTCTGCTGGCCCCGCATCTTCCCGCTTTCATGGCCGCGCATCCCCGGCTCGAAATCACGGTGCGCCTGGGATCCCACAAGGTGGATCTTTCCCGCGAGGAGGCCGACGTGCTCATCCGGGCGAGCCGCGAAGGGTGCGAAGACCTCGTGGCGCGCCGCGTCGCGAGCGAGCCGCTCGTGCTGTGCGCAGCGCCGTCCTACCTCGAACGGCGTCCCGAAATCAATGATCTGGAAGACCTGGCGCAGCACACTTTCCTGACTTGCGACACCGAGCGCGCCGGCCAGGAAATGATCATTCCGATTGTTTCCCGAGAGCACAGCGTGCAGCCCATCGGCCTGTTCCGCTCCAACGATCCGGAATTGCTTTTGAGGCTTGCCTGCGCGGGCAAGGGCATTGCCTTGATTCCCCTGATTCTGGCAAAACCCAATATAGAAGACGGATCGCTTCAGGTTGCATTTCCGACGCTCGAATTGAGGCCGATGGAATTCGATCTCATGTATCTCCCGGGCAAGCGAAATTCCCGGAAGGTCAGGGCTTTTGCCGATTACCTGCTTGGCGCCCTGAAGCAGCCGGCCGGTCGCCCGTCATCGGGTGCTTGAAGGAAATGCGTTTTTTTCACATTTTTTCCGCAAAGTCGTTGACTGCTATTCCGCGCGCGCTGTTGTGCGTTTGCGTCAACCAGCGATGCCGTGACCGACCTCTCTCGATGACGAAGTTTGGAGGCAAAAGTGAGGGATTTGAGGGAATTTAGCCCGATTTTCTAGAGGCCCGTGCTTGGTTGTTCTGGCTGGAACCATGGGTCCCGATCCAAAAGTGGAACTTTTCTAGTAGAAAAATGGTAGATCGCTTACATAATTAACAGTTGGAAATAAATGTATCAACTGGGCCGAAGGCGAGCCCTTCCTGCCCTCTGAATCGCAAAGAAATTCCTGTCCCTTGCAGCCCGAGCTGCTGTTTCCCTCGCCGGCGATGGACCGGCATGCCTGTGACTTTCGAACCCGGAGCAAGCATTCGTGCCCACTGAAAAATCTACTCAATCCTTTTTCCGCCCCCGCATGGGCGGTTTCCCGGGACTTGCGGTCCGCATGGCGGCCGGCGTGCTCACGGCGGCCTGCCTGATGGCGCCTGCGGCGGCGCAGCGCGTCGCCTCGCCGGAGGCTGGTGCCGGCAGCAAGACCGTTGCCGTGGCGCTCACGCAGCACAAGGTCGTGAAGACCGCCGACGGCAAGGAGCAACTGCTGGAAGCCTCCTCGGTGAAGCCGGGCGACATCCTCGAATACCGCGCCACGTACACCAACAACACCGGCAAGGCGGTTTCCGGCCTGGTTGCCGACCTGCCGATTCCCGAGGGGCTCGAGTACCTGCCCCGCAGTGCCAAGCCCGGCGCGGCGCTGGTCAAGGCGGCCGCCAAGGATGGCGTCTACGGGGCCGAGCCGTTGATGCGCAAGGCCGACGGCAACAAGACCGAACCGGTGCCCTACAGCGACTACCGCGCGCTGCGCTGGACGCTCGGCCAGCTGCCCGCCAACGGCGTGACTGCCGTGAGCGCGCGCGCCAAGGTCGAGGTCGTCGTGCCGCCTGCTCCCAAGGCCGCCGCCGCGGCAGTGCAGGCACCCGCCGTCACGGTGCAGCCCGCTCCCGCGCGCTGATCACCCGGACAGCGGTCTCTTTCTTGAGTTCATTCCGCTGATCGCACGCAACCCGGCTGATGTTCCGTTCGCGGACGGGGCCGGGATTTTTTTGTCCCTTTTTTTGACAACAACCGAGGAGAAACCACGTGAGTCCCATCTCGCCAGCCAAGGGCGTCGGCTTCAGGCCGAACGCCACCTGGGCGGGCGCCGCAGTTTTGTCGCTGGGCTTCCTGTTCGGAAGCTCGAGCGTCCTTGCCGCGCCGCCGCCCGCCAACACCGTCATCGGTAACCAGGCTTCGGCCACCTATTCGGATTCCGCCGGGACAACGCAGCTGGCAACCTCCAACCTGGTGCAGACCACGGTGCAGCAGGTGGGCTCCTTCACGCTGGACACGGTCAACCAGGTCACGACCACGGTCGTCAACACCAAGCTGGGTGCCGCGGGCTCGGTGGTCTACGCGCCACACACCCTGACCAACACCGGCAACGGCACGGACAGCTTCACCATCACGGTGGACGCCGATACCAACGCTTTCTCGAAGGTCGAGGTCTACCCCGACACCAACGGCGACGGCGTACCCGACGGCACCACGCCGCTGTGTACCGCCACCTCCGCCGCGGTCTGCAACGTGCCCGCGCAGAATGTGCCGGGGAACAACGGCACCTTCCAGTTCGTGGTGGCGTACACCATTCCTGGCACGGCCACCACGCCGACGACGCCTTTCGACACGGCCACCATCACTGCCGTTCCCGGCACGCCGGCCTTGTACACGGCGCCGAACACCTCGGCGGCGGACAAGGACCAGGTGAACCTGACCACCGTGGCTGCGTTCAATGCCACCAAGTCGATCGGTGCCCCGGCTGTCGCCGGTCCCGGCGGTGCGGCCTGGCCGCTCGCGAGCACCGGCGGTCCGCGTTCCTCGTCGGCTACCTGCTCGACGACGTGGGCGGCCGGCCTGGCTTCGAGCGCCACCTGCAAGTACACGGTCTACACGCTCAGCTTCAACAACACCGGCGGAGCGCCCGGCAAGTTCGCCCTGTCGGACACGCTGCCATCGGGCCTCACGTATGTTGCGGGCTCCGCCGTCTGGAGCAGTGCACCAGGCGTCGCGCTGGGTGACGGTGCCGCCGGCGATCCGGCCGGCATCGACTTCCAGGTGACCGGCAACACGCTGAACGCCGTGGTCGCTTCGCTGGGCCAGAACGTCACGCAGACGATCAGCTTCGTGGTGCTGGTGAACAACACGGCGGTGGTCGGCACCTCGACCACCACCAACGTGGGCCAGTACAACCCGACCGATTCCCCGGCCGCCACGGCCGCGGCCATCGGCACCCTGGGTTCGAGCACCAATCCGGCGGCCTACACGGTCACGGCCAGCTACGGCATCGTGCTGGGTACCAACCCCTCGACGGCCGCGACGGCGGTCGACACGGTGGCTGGCACGCCCAACGGCACCGCGGCGGACACCACCACGCGGCCTTCGGTCGTTGCCGGCGGCAGCGTCAAGTTCGCGCAGACCGTGTTCAACGCCGGCAGCGGCGTGGACAGCGTCAACCTGAGCATCGCGAACGGGACTTTCCCGGCAGGCACGACCTTCCTGCTGTTCGCGGCCGACGGCGTGACGCCGCTGCTCGATACCACGGGCGACGGCGTTCCCGACACCGGCCCGATTTCGGTCGGCGGCAGCGTCAACGTCGTCGTGCAGGCCAATGTGCCGGCCAGCGCCACGGTAGGTTCCGGTCCGTTCGACGCGGTCGTCACCGGCCGCTCCGCGGGCGATGCGACCAAGCTCGATGCGACGCTCGACCGCGTCACGGTGGTTGTCGGTTCACTCGTCGACCTGACCAACAGCGCTGCCGGTACTGGTTCCGGTTCGGTCGGCGGCGGTGACCTTGGCCCGGGCCCGAGCCCGCAGCCGACCACGACCAACACCACGCCAGCGGGCACCGGCACGATCTTCACGCTGTTCGTCAAGAACAACGATGGAACCGGCCCTGCAACGCAGACCTACAGCCTGGCAGCCAGCCAGTCGACCAGCTTCCCGGGCACGCTGCCGGCGGGCTGGAGCGTGAAGTTCGTGGCCGCGGGCGGTACCTGTACCGCTGCAGCGATCACCAGTGTGTCCGTGGCTGCCGGCGCGCAGCAGCAGGTCGACGCCTGCGTGACGCCGCCAGCAACGCAGACGCCGGTGACCGCCCAGGCGATCTACTTCCGCGTGCAATCCACTGCCGTGGCATCGACCGGCGTGCTCGTGTCCGACGTCAAGCTCGACGCCGTGACCGTGACCACCGCACAGACGCTGGGCGCAACGCTCACGCCGAACAACGTCGGCCAGGTCGCTCCCGGCGGCACGGTCGTCTATGCGCACACGCTGACCAACACCGGCAACCAGAGCTGCGGCGCGTACCAGCTCACGGCCACCGTGCCGGCGGGCGATGCCACGCTGGGCTGGACCACCGCGATCTACCTCGACGTCAATGGCGACGGCCAGATCAATGCGGGCGACACCCTGGTCACCGGCCCGATCGCAGGGCCGCTCGCGGCCGGTGCAACGCAGAAGCTGCTGGTGCGCGTGTTCGCTCCGGGCGGTGCCAGCGCGGGCGCGACCGACACCGCGACCGTGACGGCGACGTTCACGGACCCGGCCCCGAACTGCGGCGCGCCGTCGGCCACCGACGTCAGCACCGTGATCACGGGCCAGCTGCGCGTCGTCAAGACGCAGGCCCCCGACGTCGCCTGCGACGGCACGGCGGACGCCGCCTTCGCCGCGACGCCCCTGTCGCTGAAGCCCGGCCAGTGCATCGTCTACCAGATCGTTGCCACCAACGAAGGCAGCGCGCCGGTCACCAACATCGCGATCAACGATGCGGCGCCCGCGTACACCACGATGAGCCCCACGCAGCCCCCGGTGGCCACGCGGTGCGTCTCCACGGGTGTGAGCGGAACGGCCCTGGCCTACGCGCAGACCGCCACCGCGGTGAGCTGCGGCAGCGCGGCCAACACCGTGGCCCCGAGCGGCACGGCCACCCTGACCTTCGCCGTACGGATCAACCAGTGATGCGCGATTGAGTCGCCGGCGGGCCTCGGGGTCCGCCGGCTTTGAGCGAAGCGCCGCCCTGTCGGCCGCGCTTCGCCTTTTTCCCCTGCCGCTTTCGTGCGCCGTGCATGCGCATCGGCGCGGAAGCGGCAGCGGAAAAAGATCCAGTCATTCACGGCCCGGAGGGGCCGACGGAAGGTTTCGCGGAGTGCAATTCTTGTCTGATTCAATGAGCGTGAGCGGCAGCTCGCATCGATGGCGCCGCGCCCGCGCCACGCTCGCGATCGGGCTGGCATTCCTCCTTGCTCCGGCTGCGGTGCTGGCCGCCCCCGCCCCCGGCGGCACCGTGATCCGCAACGTGGCAACGGCCACCTACGTGCCGGCCGGATTTGCCCAGACCGAAACTTCCAGCTCCAACAGCGTGGTGGCGAACGTGCTGCCGGTCGAGGCGCTGGTGCTGACGCAGGACCAGACCGTCACGCGTCCGCCCGCCACCGTCGTCACGCTGAGCCACCTGCTCACCAACACCGGCAACGTGCCGTCGAGCTACATGCTGGGCTTTGCCAACAACGCCGGCGGCTGCGCGGCCGACACGCTGGACCTTTCGGCCCTGCGGGTGGTGCGCGACACCAACAACAACGGCGTGGTGGACCCCGCCGATCCGGTGCTTCCGCTCGGCGCCGGCGGTGCGCTGGCGCTGCAGCCCGGCGAGACGGCCGCGCTGCTGGTGCAGGGAACGATCCCGGCGAGCGCGAACGGTGTCGCCTGCGCCGCATTGACGGCCACCACCGCGCTGCAGAACCTGAGCGCCACCAACCGCGACGTCGTGACCGTCGGCGACGTCGCGGTGATCTCCATCACCAAGGCCGCGAGCTATCCCGGCATCGTCGTGCCGGGGCAGACGCGCATCGACTTCACCGTTTCCGGCACCAACATCGGCGCCCGCGATGCGCAGCCCGCCAACAGCGCCGCGCCGGCCGGCACGCCGGTGCTGGTGAACGGCGCGCCGGCCAGCCTCGTGCTGGTGCGCGACCTGGTGCCAGCCGGCACGCAGTACATCGCCGGCACGCTGCAGAGCACTGCCGCGGGCGCGGTGCGCCTGTTCCGCCTGCCGGGCGATCCGGCCTTCAGCTACCGCACCGCGGACGATGCCGCAGCGATCGAGGTGGCGATCGGCGTACCCACTCCCGTGTCGCGCAATGCATCGATCGCGATGCAGTTCGCCGTGCGGGTCAGGCCGGACCAGACCGGCGACATCCGCAACACCGCGCAGAGCTACTACAACGACGGCGTCGCGCTGGCGGTGTCGCCGTCCAACACGGTGCTCATCACCACGAGCCAGAGCCGCATCGGCGTTGCCAAGGCCGCGTCGGCGCCGCGCCCGAACCGCGGCGCCGATGGCCTGCTCGACGGAACCGCCACGGTTCGCTTCAGCGTGGACATCCGCAACTACGGCGCCGTGTGGCTCTACGGCGTGCAGGCGGCCGACCTGCTCGAAGGCAGCGGTGCCACTCAGTTCGGCAGCTACACGACCGCGGCGGTACCGGGGC
Organism: Variovorax sp. Varisp46; assembly: GCF_059491885.1. Taxonomy (NCBI): domain Bacteria; kingdom Pseudomonadati; phylum Pseudomonadota; class Betaproteobacteria; order Burkholderiales; family Comamonadaceae; genus Variovorax; species Variovorax sp. Varisp46. The sequence goes on along the minus strand of NZ_CP168515.1, from coordinate 4,621,455 downwards.
CGAACCAGTACACGGTGGTGACCGGCTCGATCGGCATCGCGGGCAACCAGGGCAATGGCGTGAGCGGCACCGTGGCTGCGGCCAACGCTGCCTTCACCGGCACGCCGGCCGCGCAGAACCTGCTGGCACCCGGGGCCGTGCTGCCGGTCGGGGCGCGGTTCACCGTGCAGTTCGACCTGCGCATCAACCTCAGCGGCCGCACCGGCACGCTGCTGAACAGCGTGCGCGCACAGGGCGCGCTCACGCCCGGCGGCGCGCCCGTGGCCTTCGACGATTCGGTCGATGGCGCCGACCCGGACCCGGACGGCGACGGCAACCCGAACAACAACAGCTCGCCAACGCCGGTGTCCATGGAGCTTCCCTCGCTCACGCTCGTGAAGAGTGTCTCGCTGCCGCGGCGCATCGGGCAGGGCGTGTACGAACTCGACTACCGGCTGCTGGTCACCAACACCGGTATCGCCCCGGCACCGCACGTGCGCGTGATCGACAACCTGAACTGCACCTTCGACATGGACAAGCCGGACGGCTCGGTCGCGTCCTGGGAGCTGGTCGGTGCGCCCAAGGCTCGCAGCGGACTGCTCGACGTCGCGGGAAGCTTCACCGGCCGCGCTACCTGCAACCGCGGCGCGCTCGCCAGCAGCGATCCCTTCCAGCTGCCGACCGAGGCGGTGCTCAGCCTGAGCGACGGCAACCGCGGCCTGGCGCCGGGCCAGAGCGAGCAGATCGGCTTCACGGTGCGCATCACCGAGAAGGCCGGTGCGGTGGGCAGCCGCGTGGCGGTCACCAACAAGGCCTGGGCCGCGGCCTTCGACCAGAACACCATCAACGTCACGCCCGCCATGCTGGTGGCGGCCAGCGCGAGCTCGGTGCAGTCGCTGCTGGCCGATCCGGCAGGCACGGTCTACAACGCGGTGACGCGCGAGCCCGTTGCCGGCGCGGTGGTCACCTTCACGCGGCAGTCCTGCAGCAGCGGGGCCGCGACGCCGATCACCGCGGGGGAGATCTTTGGCGGCTCGTCGGGCGCCTATACATTCAATACGAACGGCAGCGTCTCGATGACCACGGGCGCCGACGGCATCTACCAGTTCTTCCTGCAGTCGCCGCCGGTCACCAGCATGTGCACCTACTCGCTCGGCGTGGTGCCGCCGGCGGGCACCGGCTATGTCTACCCGTCGCAGCTGATCCCGGTCACGGCCGGCACTTTCTCGGGCTGCGGCCAGATCGCGCCCAACGCCACGCCGCCCAAGGGTGCCGATCCGACGACCCACTACTTCTCCGTCAACGCCGGCTTCAATGCCTCGGGCGCGGCCTGCGACATCGTGCACAACCACATCCCGCTCGACCCGGGCAACGTGCTCGGGCTGGTGCTGCGCAAGGACGGCAGCAAGCGCCAGGTGGAGTTCGGCGACTTCATCGACTACGCACTGACCGTGACCAACAAGACCGGATTCCCGGTCACCGGCGTGCGCTTCAGCGACAGCCTGCCGCCGGGCTTCGCCTACGTGGCCAACAGTGCGCGCCTCAACACCGCCGCGGCCGGCAACCCGGCGGGCGGCGCGGGCCCGCAACTGGTCTTCGACTACCCGACGCTCACCCTGGGTATCGACCAGGCGGCCGTGGTGCGCTACCGCGTGCGCATCGGCGTGGGTGCGCCCACCAATGGCGACGCCGTCAATCGTGCGCGCGCCTATTCGGGGCCGCTGCAGTCCAACCTCGCGAACTGGACGGTACGCGTCACGGGCGGCGTGTTTTCCGACGACGCCTTCCTGTTCGGCAAGGTCTACATGGACTGCAAGGCGGACGGCAGGCAGGAAGGCGCCGACGAGATCGGCGTGCCCGGCGTGCGCCTGTTCATGGAGGACGGCACCAACGTCGTCACCGACGTGGAAGGCAAGTGGAGCCTCTACGGCCTCAAGCCGCTCACCCACGTGCTGCGCCTGGACCAGACCACGCTGCCGCCCGGCGCCCGCCTGGAGCTGCTGGACAACCGCAATGCCGGCCGCCCCGAGAGCCGATTCGTCGACCTGAAGAAGGGGGAGTTCCACAAGGCCAACTTCATCATCGGCAATTGCGGCGACCAGGCCGTGGTGGCCGACGTGGTGGCGCGCCGCGCCGCCATTGCCGCGATCCCGGACACCGAGGCCGAGGCCCAGGTGCGGCTGCGCCTGAATCCGGAAGGACAGATCGTTGCAGTGGGCGATCTCCGCTCGCTGCCGGCCAGCGGCCAGGCGCTTGCGAGCGGCAGCAGCGGCTCGACCATGGCGTCGTCGGCGCCGCTGATCGCGATGCCCGATGCGCCGGCCAACGCCAGCAGCTTCGTCGGTGCCGCTTCGGGCAGCATGAGCGGCACGCTGGGCGCCACCGCGCCGGCGGCCGCGACCCCGGCCGGAAGCCTGTTCGCCGCGCTCAACGGCCTGCCGGCCGCTGCGCAGGGCGCTTCGGCCGCGGGTGGCACGGCGGCCGGCATCGGCGCCTTCGCCAGCCGGCCCGTCAACACCTCCGCCGCCATGCTGGCGCCGCGCAGCGCGCCGCTGCTGCCGCAGGCCGCGCCCAGCCCGATCGAGCTGGAAGTGCTGCTGCCCGAGCTCGACGGCAACACCCTCGGCTTCCTCGACCTGAAGGAAGGCGACACCGTTCCCGGCCAGTCGATCAACGTGCGCGTCAAGGGCGAGTCCGGCGTGGCGCTGCGCCTCTCGGTCAACGGCCAGGCCATCGACGAACGGCGCGTCGGCAAGAAGACGCAGCTGCCGTCGAAGAACCTCGGCGCCTGGGAATACATCGGCGTGGTTCTGCAGCCCGGGGCCAACCGCCTGCAGCTCGAGGCGGTGGACGATTTCGGCAACGTGCGCGCCACGCAGCGGATCGGCATCGTCGCGCCGGACAAGCTCGGCGCCATCCAGGTCGACTTGCCCGAGCTTGCATATGCCGACCTGCGCACCCCCGTGGCTGTCAAGGTGCGGCTGGTCGACGCGGCCGGCGTGCCGGTGACCGCGCGCACCCAACTCACCCTGGAGACGGACCGCGGCCGCTGGCTCGACGAGGACCTGAACCCCGCCGAACCCGGCACGCAGGTCTTCATGGACGGCGGCGCGGCGGAGTTCCGCCTGCTGCCGCCCGGCGAGCCGGGCGACGTGCGCCTGCGCGTGAGCGCCGGCAGCTTTGTGAAGGAAGTGCGGTTGGCGTTGCTGCCCGAGATGCGGCCGATGCTCGGCGTGGGCATTGTCGAAGGCGTGCTGGACTTCACCAGGCGCGGCAGCGTGCCGCTCGGCGCCATGCCTGCCGGCGCCGCGTTCGAGGCAGAGTTGACGGGCCTTGCCGACGAGCGCAAGGACCGCCGCGCCGGCGCCCGCGCCGCCTTCTTCTTCAAGGGTGCCGTCAAGGGCGACTACCTGCTCACTGCCGCCTTCGATTCCGACAAGACGCGCGACGACCGGCTGTTCCGCGACATCCGGCCCGACGAGTTCTACCCGGTGTACGGCGACTCGTCGGTCAAGGGCTTCGACGCGCAGAGCACGCAAAAGCTCTACGTGCGCATCGACAAGAACCGCTCCTTCCTGCTGTACGGCGACTTCACCACCGCGAGCAGCACCGAGGTGCGCAACCTGAGCCAGAACAACCGCTCGCTGACCGGCCTCAAGCACGTGTACGAAGACCGCAACGTGCGCGCGACCAGCTATGTCTCGCGCACCGCGCAGACCCAGCAGGTGGAGGAATTCCGCGCCGTCGGCACTTCCGGCCCCTACTACCTGAGCGCCACCAGCGGCGAGTTCGTCGACAACAGCGAGCAGGTCGAGGTCGTGGTGCGCGACCGCAACCAGCCCGACGTCGTGCTGCAGCGCACGCCGGTCACGCGCTTCGTCGACTACACGGTCGAGCCGCTCACGCGCCGCATCCTGTTCACCCATGCGATCGCGTCGGCCGATGCCAACCTGAACCCGCAGTCGATCCGCGTCACGTACGAAGTCGACAGCGGAGGCCCCAAGTTCACGGTGGCCGGCACCGACGTGCAGGTCAAGGTGGCGGAGCGCCTGCAGCTGGGCGTGGTCGCCAGCACCGACCAGAATCCCGAGAACCATCGCAAGCTGCGCGCCCTGACGGCGGTGGCCCGCATCGGCGACAACACCACGGCCGCAGCCGAGCTGGTTCGCACCGACTCCGATGAGAAGGGCAAGGGCGAGGGCACCCGCCTCGAAGTGCGTCACCAGGACGAGAAGCTCGCGGTCGTGGCGCTGGCCGGCAAGACCAGCGCGGGCTTCGACAACCCCGGCGCCAGCTTTTCCGCAGGCCGCACCGAAGCCTCCGTACGCGCCGAATACAAGATCGACGCAAGCACTGCGGTGCGCGCCGAAATGATCTACAGCAAGGACGCCCTGCTCGAAGGCGACCGCAAGGGCGCCACCGCGAGCGTGCAGAAAAAGTTCGGCGACACCCTGGTCGCCGAAGTGGGCCTGCGCCAAGGCCAGCGCAGCAGCGGCCTCGCCTCCGGCTCCGGATTCGACTACGGCGAGGTCTCCACCTCCAACGCAAGCCTCGGCAGCCGCGTGGGTGCCAACAACGTGACCGCACTCGGTGCGGCGGCCACCGCCAATGCCGACAGCGAGAGCCTGACCACCGTGCGCGCACGCCTGTCGGCGCAGGTGCCCGGCGTGCCGCTGGCCCAGGTCTTCGTCGAAGGCGAGCAGGACCTGCACGATTCCGCTCGCCGCACGCTGGCCGTTGGCGGCAACTACGCCATCACCGACAAAACCCGCGTCTACGGCCGCTACGAACTCGTCTCCAGCCTCTACGGCACCGACGGGCTGAGCGCGACGCAATCCAACAACGTCGGCATCCTGGGCATCGAGAGCAACTACATGGAGGGCGGCCGCGTCTACAACGAGTTCCGGCTCGCCGACAGCATCGACGGCCGGGCCGCGCAGGCGGCGACCGGCGTGCGCAACACCGTGAAGCTTACCGACCGCTTCAGCGTGACCGGCGGGCTCGAGCACACCCGCCAGCTGGGCGGCTACGCCAACAGCGCGAACAGCGGCACCGGCTATGCGGGCGGTCTCGGCCAGTCCACCGCCATCACCGCCGGGGTCGAGTACCTCACCGACACCTACAAGCTCAGCGGCATCCTCGAAGGACGCAAGGGCGACGATGCCGACACCCGGCTCTTCAGCGCCGGCTTCGGCTACAAGATCAGCCCCGCCTGGAGCCTGCTGGCGCGCAGCGTGGTGAGCGACAGCGAAGGGCAGGGCACCAACGCAGGCAACGAGCGCCACCTTCAGCGCCACCAGATCGGCCTCGCCTACCGCCCGGTGGACACCGACAGCTGGAACGCGCTGCTGCGCTACGAGCGCCGCTCCGAGCGCATCGTGGGGGGCGGCAATGCGGCTGGCGCGTTGAACGGCGGCAGCGCCTTCGGCAGCGATTCCGGCAACAGGAGCCTGCCGGGCAGCACCAGCGCCGACATCGTCTCGGCCCACCTGAACTACAACCCGCAGCGCGGCAGCGTTCTCAGTGCGCGCTACGCGGGCAAGATCTCGCGCGCCGACGACGGTTTCCTGGCGAGCCGCTACTGGGCCCATCTGCTGCATGCGCGCTACACGCGCGACATCAACAAGGACTGGGACTTCGGCGTGCAGGCCGGCGTGCTCTACGGCAAGGGCGGCGCGCTGCAGAAGACCGCGGGCGTCGAGCTCGGCTACCAGGTGGCCAAGGACCTGTGGGTCTCGGCCGGCTACAACTTCGTCGGCCTGCGCGACCGCGAGCTGACGGCCAACGAATACACCAGCAAGGGTGCCTACATCCGGCTGCGCTTCAAGTTCGACGAGACGGGGCTGGGCTTCGCGTCGGCCAGCGCCCCCGCCGCATCGGCCTCTCGAAAAAACACGGATCAGGCAAGCGAACATGCAAAGACTCAAGAATAGGCTGCGCTCGCATGCGGCCGCCGCGCGGCGATGGCTGCTGCTCGCAGCCTGGCTGCTGGTCTTTCCGCTTCTCGGACATGCGCAGCAGGTGCTCGTGCCGCAGGGGGCGGTAAGGCTCAACGGTACCGTGGTGGGCACCAACGACGGCCAGGTCGTGCAGACGGTTTGCGCCAACGGCTTCCCCACAGGACTGACCATGTGGGAGCGCATCAACGGCCCCGAGGTCAGCGGCACCTTCGCCAACCTGACCGGCGGGTTGCGCGCGGTCGAATTCGGCTGCACGCCATTCACCGTGAGCGAAGGCGCTGGCGCGGCGACCATCGCGTTCGGCTCGTCGGCCTCGGCGGGATGGTGGGGCCGACCGATCAACGGCATGACGCAGCGCGGTCCCCAGGTCTGTCCGGCCGGTACCGTGATTGCCGTGCTCGGCGGCTTCGACCGCATGTTCAACGGCGCCTCGGGCAACATCTATCCGACGCAGATCACCTTCGTCTGCCGTCCGGTCATGGTCACCGCGGGCGACTGGTTCCAGGCGGCGTCCAGCGGCGGCGCGAACTTTACGCTAGGCCTCACCGCGGACGACGGCGGCACGGGGCCGGGCTCCGCGGTGCCCGGGCCCGTGAACGCCGAAAAGACGGTCTGCCCGTTTTCCGCGACGGGCACCTGCAGCGGCCTGGTCGATACCGGCGGCGGTGAACTGATCGACGGCTTCTCCGGCGTGAGCGGCAAGTTTCCCGATGCGCGCGTTTCGCAGCGCATCAGTTTCGTCAATTACGCGTGGGACCAGACGCTCGGCAGCAGCACGAACACGGCCGCCTGGCGCCCGAGCGTTGCCGGCGTGGTCTTCTATCCGCCGGGCGTTTCCAACAACACGGCGCGCTACCAGCAGACCTACGAGACCTACACCTCCGCGGGCACCAACTACAGCGGCAACGCCCTGCCGCCGACCGGGACCAACACCAACAGCTACTCGAAGACCGGCACCTGCGCGACCGCGCACGCGCTCGGCACCAACGAGGACTACACCTGCTCGAACATCATCACCGGCCGTCCGGACCTGCAGGTACAGGTGGTCGTGCCGAGCGATGGCTGGACCAGCTACGGCCAGCAGCGCAACGTCAGGCTCATCGCCAAGAACTTCGGCCCCGCGCCGACCACGGGCTCAGACAACTCGACCGCGGTGCTGACCCTTCCGGCCGGATGGGACACGGGCACCTTGCCCGCCAACTGCGCGAAGGCCGGTTCGCCCGTGGTGGTGACCTGCCAGGTGAACCCCACGCCGCTGGCTGCTTCCAGCGGCCCGAACCTGACGGACGGCGGCGAGGTCGGCTTCGACATTCCCGTGTTCCCGCAGCCCAGCGTGGCGACCGGCAGCTACTCGGTTCCCAACGGCGCCAAGGTGTGCGTGCAGGCCGCGACGCCTGGCGCCACGCACTTCTGCACGGTGCCCAACGACGCGAATCCGAACAACGACGATGGCGTGAACGTCAATGAAACGGCGACCCTCGTGCTCGCCTACAACACGCCGCCCAAGGTGGCGCCCAGCATCACGACCACCGTGGTCTCGAACGGCGGCGTGGGGTCGTTCAGCTACCTCGGCAACAACGGCGCGGCCGCCAGCCCCATCGTCACGACTTCGCCAGGTGTCGGGGCCTCCGGACCCGCCAAGTTTCTGACCACGCCCGCAACCTCGACGTTCATCCTGCAGAGCTCCGCGCCAGCCGGCTTCGTGCTGACCGGCATCAGCTGTACCGGCATGGCGCCGGGCGGCACCGCGACCTACGATCTCTCGACCCGAAGAGTGACCTTCGATGCGGCCGCCACCGACTACGGCGCCACCATCTTCTGCACCTTCACCTACACCCGCGTGGCCGTGACCGTCAGCAAGGTCACCGAAGGCGGCACTGGCAGCTTCGGCTTCAGCGGCACCAATGGCTTCACCGCGCAGGGCATTGCGACCACAGCGGCCGGCACGCCCGTGGCCGGTGCGCAATCGGGCCTCACCACCGTGGGGGCTGCCACCACCATCACGGAAGACGCGCCGCCCGCCGGCTGGAAGCTCAAGAGCATCGTCTGCACCGGCATGGGCGCCGGCGGCACGGCCACGCCGGACCTCGCAACGAGGTCCGTCGCGCTGAATGCCGCTGCCACTGCGGCGGGCAGCAACATTGCCTGTACCTTCACCAACTCGATCGAGCCGCAGCTCAATCTGACCAAGACCGCCAGCGCGCCGAGCTTCGCGGTCGGCACGCCGGCCAGCTACACGCTGACACTCGCCAATAACGGCCCGGTCGCCACGACCGCCGTGGCCACCATCAGCGATACGGTGCCTGCGACGCTGACGCTCGGCACCATGCCCGCCGGCTGCACCGCCACCGGACAGGCCGTGAGCTGCACGGTGCCCGCGGGGCTCGCGGCCACCACTGGCAGCGTCTCTTTCGTCATTCCGGTCACGCCGCTGGCCGGCGCGGTGCCGAGCGTGGACAACACCGCGACCGCCAGCGGCGGCGGCGATCCGGCCTGCAACGCCGCGGGCAACTGCACGAGCAGCGTGACGACTCCGGTGCTCGCGCAGCCCCGCATCACGGTGCGCAAGACCAAGACCAACGTGACGGGCACCCAGACCTTCGGCTACACGCTCACGGGTGTCACCAATCCGGCGGACAGCATCGACGTGACGGCGCTGTTCACGCCGCAGGCCTCGGCCACGGTCCATCTGGGCACGGCCGGAATCGCGGCGACGGTGCAGGAGTCGAGCGTGCCCGCGGGCTGGCCGGCCAATCCGGTCTCGGCGTCCTGCCTGGACTCGGCGGCCGCGACCAGCGGCAATCCCGCGACCGAGCTGGCGACGTTCGCCGGCAACACCGCGACCCTGCCCGCGAGCGTGATGCGGTCCGGCGCGGCCATCACCTGTACCTTCACCAACACCGCGGCCCCGGTGATTGCCGTGGACAAGACCGCGCCCGCGACCGTGGCAGCCGGCGGCAACATCGCCTACGGCCTGAACCTGGCCAACACGGGCGCGGTGGACTCGGGCACCTCGCTCGTCGTGAGCGAGCAATTGCCGCCGGGCGTGGTGGCCACGTCGGCCGTGGCCGGCACCGGCGTCACCTCGGTGAACTGCGGCACGCTGCCCAGCGCCGCCGGTGCACTGCTCAGCTGCACGATGACGCTGCCTGCCGGCGGCATCCCGGCCTCCACCGGTGTGCGCGGCTTCACGTTGAACGCGACCGCGCCGATCGCGGCAACCGGCACGGTGCTCACCAACTACGCCAGTACCAGCACGAGCGGCGTGGGTGCGCCAGCCACGGCAGCCGGCGCGGGCTGCGTGTCCGGCAACGGCGTGAGCTGTGACAGCGCCCAGACGAGCATCGTCGTCGGCTCCGGCACCGCCAGCCAATCGGGCCTGCGCATCGTCACCGACAACCAGCTTGCCAACGGCGCGGCGCAGGACGTGCTCGAGGTCTTCATCCGCGACGCGGCCGGCAACCCGGTCCAGGCCGGCACGGTGGTGAGCTTCGGCGCGACGCCGAACGTCGCCTTCAACGGCGGCGCGGTGGGCGCCGCCGGCAGCTGCACGACCACGGCGGCCGCGACCTGTCAGGTGACGGCCACCTCCACCGTGGCCGCGGTCTACAGCACGACACAGGTGACGGTGGGCGGCGCGGTCCTGAGCGGCAGCTTCAGCGTCGGCGCCAACAGCTACCTGCCCAGCCCGCAGCCCTACAGGTTCGGAACCATGCCGACGGTGACCATCCGCAAGACCTCGCTCGGCGGCACCGGCACCTTCAGCTTCACGGGCACCAACGGCCTGGCGGCGACCCAGAACATCACGACCACGGTGGACGGTACGCCGGCCAGCGCGGCGACGCGTTCGCTCGCGGCAGCCAACACCGCCACGACCATCACCGAGGGCGTGCCGCCGGGGACCTATGCGCTGGTCGATGCCTCCTGCACCGGCATGGGCGCCGGCGGGACGGCCTCGCGCAACGGACGCGTGCTCACCCTGGACGCAGCTGCGACCGCGCCCGGCAGCAACATCGTCTGTACCTTCACCAACACCGCCGACACCAATCCGCCTTCGCCGCCCATCGCGCCGACGGTGATGTGCTCGACCAATGCGGCGATCTTCAACACGGGCTTCGACGGCCCGGTCGGACCACCGCTGACGACGGGCCGCGATCCGGTATGGGAGTCGGGTATCGGCGCGGCGACGGGCGGGCCCGGCACTGTCGCCACCTGGGCGCGCTCCTACGTCGGCAACAAGGCGCCGACGGCCTGGATCGCCTCGCCCTTCGGCAATGCCAACTGGATCTCGCAGTACCAGACCACGCACGCCGGCAATGTCGACATCTACCACCGCTTCACCTTCAACATGGCGGCGTCGGTCAACCCGGCGAGCTTTTCTTTGAAGCTGGACTTCTATTCCGACAATTCGGTCGCGGAGATCTACGTCAACGGCGTGCTGCAGAGCGTTGGAGGCGTGCCGCAGGGCGGGGCGACCCCGTACACCTTCCGCGGCTTCGACCCGGGTGCCGCGGCCAGCGCGACGCTGGCGAGCAACTGGCAGTCCGGGTCGAACACGGTGGTCGTCCACATCAAGAGCGGCGCCCCCTACCAGGGCTTTCTCGCCCAGGCGACCACCAGCGCGCTCTGTTCGCCGGCCACGGTCACCTTGCAGAAGACCACGACCGGCGGCACCGACGGCCCTTTCAACTTCACGTTGACCAACACCACCCAGGCAGCCGGCAGCGTCAGCACCGTGGCCGCCGGCACGCCGGCGCAGGTGGACGGCAACACGGCAGCCGCGGGCACGCAGGCCTTCACCGCCAGCGCGAACGGCGCGGTCATCAGCATCACCGAAGCCGCGGTGCCCGGCTGGAACCTGGCCGGTGCAACCTGTACCGACGCGGGCACGCCGGTGGGCAGCCTGGGCACCGGGGCGAGCGGCCGGACCTACACGATCCCGGCGGCCAGCGTGCAGCTGGGCAAGTCGCTGCAATGCGTGTTCACGAATGCCGCATCTGCGAGTGTGACCATCCGCAAGGTTTCCGTGGGCACCACCGGCACCTTCGGCTTCACGGGCGACAACGGCCTGGCGGCGCAGAGCATCACCACCACGGCCGCCGGCACGCCCGCCGCGGGCGCGGCCCAGACCCTGACCACGCCCGGCGTGGCGACGACCATCACGGAAGATCCGCTGCCGGCCGACTACGTGCTGACGGGCATCAGCTGTACCGGCCTGGGTGCCGGCGGAGCCGCCACGCCCGATCTGCCGAACCGCAAGGTGACGCTGAACGCCGCCGCCACGGCACCGGGCAGCAACATCGCGTGTACCTTCACCAACACCTATTCGCCGCCGTTTCCCCGGGTCCAGATCGTCAAGACCACCGTCGGCGGCGTCGGCGCCAATCTCTTCGGCTTTGCGCTCAGCGGCCTTTCAACGGCGACCGACAGCATCACCGTGACGGGCGAAGGCAGCGCGAACGGCGCCGCCAACATCACGGGCACCGCAGGAACCGGCGTCACCATCCGGGAAAGCTCGCCGGACGGCTGGCCCGCCAATCCGATGAGCGCCAGCTGCGTGGACGCGAACAGCGGCACGCCGACCGCCAAGTTCGGCACGCTCACGGGCAACCAGCTGAGCATTCCTGCTGCCAACATGGTGGCCGGGGCGGCCATCACCTGCACCTTCGTCAATGGCTACCCCAGGAGCGTGACCGGCCGGGTGTTCCTGGACAACGGCGTGGGCGCCGGAATCGCCAACGACGGCCTGATCAACGGCGGCGAGGCCGGCATCCCTGGCATCACCGTGCGCTTGACCGATTGCGGCGCCACCACGCTCGCAACGACGATCACGAACGGCAGCGGGCAGTACGCGCTGGGAGCGCCCCTCGGCCTCGGCTTGAACGATCCGGTGTGCGTGGAAGAGACCAACGCCGCTTCGCGCATCTCCACGGGCGCCTCGCTGGGCAGCGTCCCGCTGCGCTCCGGCCAGGCCGTCGCCATCGCCGGCATCAGCTACACCTACACCCGCAGCGGCACGCCGGATCGCATCGCCTTCACCTGGAACGGCACCGGCCACGCGGGGCTCAACTTCGGCGACGTGGACCGCAACACGCTCGCGGCCGACGGCGCGAAGACCGGCCAGCCCGGCAGCACGGTGAGCTATCCGCACACCTTCATGGCCCGGACCGCGGGTGCCGTGAGTTTCGACATCCCGAGCTCGATCGACACGCCTGCCGTCAGCGGCTGGAGCGGGAAGATCTTTGCCGACGTGGGCTGCACCGGTTCGCTGCAGGCGGGCGCCGCGCTGCTCTACCCGCCGGCCGCGCCGGTGAACGTCGTGGCCGGGCAGAGCGTCTGCATCCTGATGCAGGAGTTCATTCCCGCCAACGCGGCGACCGGCAACGGCAACGCCAGCGTCGTGCAGGCCAGCTTCGTGTTCACCAATGCCGGCCCGGCCCTGAGCGCCACCTACACGGTGACCGACACCACGACCGTCTCGACCAGCGCGCTGGAGCTCAAGAAGGAAGTGCGCAACGTGACGCAGGGTGGCAGCTTCGGCATCAACAACCAGGCGAAGCCTGGAGAGGTGCTGGAGTACCGCATCACCTACACCAACAACGGCTCCAGCCCGATCAGCGGCATGACGGTCAACGACACGACGCCGCAGTTCACCGCCTTCGTCACGGCGCAGGCGGGCACGACGCCGGCGACACTCGCGAACTGCCAGAAGCGCACGCCCGCCAATCCGATTCCGGCGGCCACGGAGGCTTGCGCAACGGCGCAGACCGCGGGAGGCACGGGGGCGCTGAGCTGGCAATTCACGGGACCGCTGGACCCGGGTGCTTCGGGGGCTGTTCTTTTCACGGTCAAGGTGAACTGAGGCCGAAGAGATGCGGGCCGAATAATCCGGCGCTGCCGGCGGGCGCGATTGCAACCGCCCCGGCCTCATGACACCATGCCCGCATGCCCTACCAACTGCATTACTGGCCCACCATCCAGGGCCGCGGCGAATTCGTGCGGCTCGCGCTCGAGGCGGCCGGTGCCGACTACGTCGACGTGGCGCGCCTGCCTGAAGCCGAGGGCGGCGGCGAGTCCGCGCTGGGCCGGCGGCTGGGCGACCCCGACAGCGCGCGGCCCGCGTTCGCGCCGCCCTTCCTCGTCGACGGCGACATCGTGGTCGGACAGACGGCCGCGATCCTGCTCTACCTCGGGCCCCGGCTCGGGCTGTCGGGCGTGGGCGAATCAGACGGACTATGGACGCACCAGCTGCAGCTCACCATTGCCGACGTGGTCGCCGAGGCGCACGACACGCACCATCCGATCTCGACCGGCGCCTACTACGAAGACCAGCGCGACGCGGCCGTGCTGCGCGCACAGGCCTTTCGCAACGAGCGCATCCCCAAGTTCCTGAACTGGTTCGAGCGCGTGCTGCAGCGCAACCCCGCGGGCAGCCTGCACCTGGTGGGCGACGTGCTGACCTATGCGGACCTGTCGCTGTTCCAGCTGGTGGACGGTCTGCACTACGCGTTCCCGAAGGCCACGGCGCGGGCGCTGGCTGCAACGCCCGCGGTCGAGAAGCTGCATGCCAACGTCAGGCGGCGGCAGCGCGTGCACGACTACCTGCAGAGCCCGCGCCGCGTCGCGTTCAACGAGGACGGCATCTTCAGGCGCTACGCTGAATTGGACGGCTAGCCTTCCCCGGCCTCGTTGCGTATGCGCAGCGCCAATTCATACAGCGTGTTGCGCGGCGCGCCGCTGATCTCTGCAGCCAGCTTCACCGCCGTTTTCACCGGCAGTTCCGCCATCAACAGGCGCAGCACGCGTTCGCCTTCCGCGCCGCCGTCGCCGCTCACCGCCACCGGGTGCAGCACCAGCGCGAACTCGCCGCGAATGCGGTCGCGGTCGGCGCCGAACCAGTCGGGCAGGGTGCTGGCCGCCACCGTTGCGATTTCCTCGAACTGCTTGGTGAGCTCGCGGCCCACGGTGATGCGGCGCTCGCCCAGCGTGGCCAGTGCGCGCGCGAGGTTCTCGATGCGGTGCGGTGCTTCGAGCAGTACCACGGCGCGCGGCTCCTGCGACAGCGCCTGCACGGCCGTGTCGCGCTCGCCGGCCTTGCTCGGCAGGAAGCCCGCGAAGACGAAGGCACTGCTGCTGGCGTTGGCGTCGCCGCCTTCGGCCACCAGGCCCGCCGCGCCCACCAGGGTGGTCACGCTGCTCGCACCGGGCAGCGGCAGCACGCGCTGCCCGGCCGCGCGCACGGCCGCAGCGAGCCGCGCGCCGGGGTCGCTCACGCCGGGCGTGCCGGCGTCGCTGACGTAGGCGATGCGCTCGCCCTGCGCGAGCCGCGCGACCACGGCCTGTGCGGCCTCGGCCTCGTTGTGCTGGTGCACCGCCAGCAGTTGTGCGCCGGGGCGGTCGATGCCGTAGGCGCGCAGCAGGCTTTGCGTGTGGCGCGTGTCCTCGCAGGCAATGGCGTCCACCAGCTGCAGCACATGCAGCGCGCGCAGCGTGATGTCGGCCAGGTTGCCGATGGGCGTGGCGACCACGTAGAGCGTGCCCTGCGGATAATGCTGCGCACCCGCGGCGTCGCGCGCGGCCGCGAGAGCGGCGCCGAATGAAGCAGGGGCGAGTGAAGCCAAGGGGTTTCTCCGTCAGAACGAACAAGAAGATTGCAGGCAGGGAGCCATGAAGACAGACACCACAACGAAGCATCGCGGCGATGCGGCGGAAGACGCCGCGCTCGACCATCTGCAGGACGCCGGCCTCGTGCTGGTCGCGCGCAATTATCGGACGCCCGGGCGCGGCGGCGGCGAGATCGACCTGATCATGCGCGATCCGCGCCATTCGCCGCAGGGCACCCTGGTGTTCGTCGAGGTCCGCCAGCGCAGCACCGGCACGCACGGCGGCGCGGGCGGCAGCATCACCGGACTGAAGCAGCGACGCATCGTGTTCGCCGCGCAGCATTACCTGAGCCGGCTGCGCACGGTACCGCCATGCCGTTTCGACGTGGTGCTGGTCGAGGAGACAATCACCTGGCTCCCGGGCGCCTTCGACGCGAGTTGATCCAATCGAACACCCGTGGAGCAACCCATCCCATGCCGGGCACCCGCAAGTGACACGAAGTGCGCGGAGATTCGGGGTGGGGCATTTCAAAACGTCTTGTTTCACAACCCCCAGTTATCATCCCGCCTCATGCTCGAGCAACGGATTCAGCAGCACTTCATCGACAGTGCCGACCTCAAGTACCAGACCGGACCGGTCCTCAGCAAACCCATCTCTCAAGCGATGCAGGCCATCCTGGCGTGCGTGACCAGCGGCGGCAAGGTGCTCGCCTGCGGTGCTGGCGTGTCGGGGCTGCTGGCGGCCCAGTTCGCCGCGCAGTTCGTGGGCCGCTTCGAACGCGAGCGGCCCGAGCTCGGCGCCATCGCGCTGCCCGGGGACACCACCGACCCCGAGGCCGACAGCGCGAGCGCGACGGACGTCGACCGCTTCGCCCGCCAGGTGCGCGCGCTCGGCCAGGCCGGCGACGTGCTGCTGGCGTTGAGCGCCAGCGGACAGTCGGCGTCGGTGCTTGCCGCGGTGGCAGCCGCGCACGAACGCGACATGACCGTGGTCGCGCTGCTCGGCAACGCCGTCTCGGGGGCGCCCTCGGCGCCGGCTGCGGGCAGCAGCGGTTCGGGCGGCGCCATCGGCCGTGCGCTGCGCGAGACCGATGTCCAGATCAGCGTGCCGCACGAGCGTGCGGCGCGCATCCACGAAATCCACCAGATCGCGCTGCATTGCCTGTGCGACGGCGTGGATGCCCAGTTACTCGGAGAACAGGAAGCTTCCTCATGACCATGACGACCATGACGATGACATCATCGACCCGGCGTTTCGCCCTGGCCCTCACCCTGGGTGCCGCGCTGGTCGCCGGCCTTTCCGCCTGCGTGCCGCTCGTCGTGGGCGGTGCGGCCGTGATGGGCGTGGGCATGGTGGCCACCGACCGCCGCAGCTCCGGCGCGCAGCTGGACGACCAGGGCATCGAGTTGCGCGCCGCGGCCCGCGTGCGCGACATCGCCAACGACCAGATGTACGTGAGCGTCACCAGCTACAACCGCCAGGTGCTGCTGACCGGCGCCGTGGGCAGCGAAGCCGACCGCCGCCGCGTCGAGGAGGAAGTGAGCCGCATCGTGAACGTGCGCTCGGTGGTGAACGAGCTGACCGTCGGCTCCTCGAGCACCTTCCAGGACCGCTCGAACGACCTCTACATCACCGGCAAGGTGAAGGCCTCGCTGCTCGACGCCAAGGACATCTTCGCCAATTCCTTCAAGGTGGTGACCGAGCGCGGCGTGGTCTACCTGATGGGCATCGCGACGCGGCGCGAAACCGACCGCGCCACCGACATCACGCGCGGTGTGTCGGGCGTGGTGAAGGTCGTGCGCGTGGTCGAGGTCGTGAGCGAGGCGGATCTGGCGGCCAGCCAGGCGGCAAACCAGGCTGCGGCGCAGCGCGGCGGCACGGGTCCGGCGCCGGTGACCTCGGCAACGCCGTCCGCGCCTTCGCCGTCGCCAGCGCCTTCTTCCTCCAGCTCGCGCGTGCCGCTGCCGCCGATGGAGCCGCTGCCCGCAAGCGGCGCGACGACGTCGCCGATCCGCTGAAGAACGAGCGCCGAATCAAAAATGCCCGCTGCTCGTTGCAGGCATTTTTCGTGGAACACCGCGGAACCGGCTTCGCCGGGCCGCAGGTGTTGCCCCCGGTAGGGGGAAGGCGAAGCGACACGAAGTGCGCGCAGCCTGGGGGCGAGCCTATTTCAATCGGATGATGAGGCTCGACGTGTCCCAGCGCCGCCCGCCGGCCTGCTGCACGTCGGCGTAGAACTGGTCGACGAGCGCCGTCACCGGCACGCGCGCGCCGTTGCGCTTGGCTTCGTCGAGCACCAGGCCCAGGTCCTTGCGCATCCAGTCGACGGCGAAGCCGTAGTCGAACTTGCCTTCGATCATGGTCTTGCCGCGGTTTTCCATCTGCCAGCTCTGGGCTGCGCCCTTGCTGATGACGCCGAGCACCGCCTCCATGTCGAGCCCCGCGCGCTGGCCGAAGGCGATGGCTTCCGACAGGCCCTGCACCAGGCCCGCGATGGCGATCTGGTTCACCATCTTGGCGAGCTGGCCGGCGCCGCTGTCGCCCAGCAGCGTGACCGCGCGCGAGAACGCCATGGCCACCGGCCTGATGCGCTCGAACACAGCCGCATCGCCACCGCACATCACGGTGAGCGCGCCGTTCTGCGCGCCGGCCTGTCCGCCCGAGACGGGCGCGTCGATGAAGTGCAGGCCCAGCGCCTGAGCGGCCTTGGAGAGCTCGCGCGCCACGTCGGCCGAGGCGGTGGTGTGGTCGACCAGCACCGCGCCCTTCTTCATGCCGGCGAAAGCGCCGTCGTCGCCCAGCACCACGGAGCGCAGGTCGTCGTCGTTGCCGACGCAGCAGAACACGATGTCGGCGCCGGCCGCGGCTTCGCGCGGCGTCGGGGCGTGGCGCCCGGGTGCGCCGAATTCGGCGGCCCAGGCCTGCGCCTTGGCGGGCGTGCGGTTGTAGACCGTGACTGTATGGCCGGCCTTGGCCAGGTGTCCGGCCATGGGCCCGCCCATGACGCCGAGGCCAAGGAAGGCCACCGTCTGGGCGGGAACGGATTCGTAGGTGCGGGGGTTGATGCTGCTCATGGCCACAGCTTAAAGCCAAAGAAAGCCGATCCCCTCAGGCATGAAACCCGCGCGATCCAATCGCGAGACACCGCAGAACCGGCTTCGCCGGGCGGCAGGTGTCGCCCCCCGGCAGGGGGAAGGCGAAGCGACACGAAGTGCGCGAAGCCTGGGGGCGAGCCCTTACACAATTGCGAAGTGCTCCGTGCCCGCCGACAGGTCGGTGCTGCGCGCGCGCTGGCTGTTGAGCTTGATCTGCAGCCGCAGGTCGTTCGCCGAGTCGGCGTTGCGGATCGCGTCCTCGAAGTTGATCGAGTGGCTCTCGAACAGGTCGAACAGCGCCTGGTCGAAGGTCTGCATGCCCAGGTTGCGGCTCTTGCGCATGATCTCCTTGATCTCGCCCACCTCGCCCTTGAAGATCAGGTCGGAAATCAGCGGCGTGTTCAGCAGCACTTCCACCGCCGCCACGCGGCCCGTGCCGTCCTCGGTGGGCACCAGGCGCTGCGACACCAGCGAGCGCAGGTTCAGCGACAGGTCCATCAGCAGCTGCGCGCGGCGCTCTTCGGGAAAGAAGTTGATGATCCGGTCCAGCGCCTGGTTGGCGCTGTTGGCGTGCAGCGTGGCCATGCACAGGTGGCCGGTTTCGGCGAAGGCCACTGCGTGCTCCATGGTCTCGCGGTCGCGGATTTCGCCCATCAGGATCACGTCGGGCGCCTGGCGCAGCGTGTTCTTCAGCGCGGCTTCCCAGCTGTCGGTGTCGATGCCCACCTCGCGCTGCGTCACCACGCAGTTCTTGTGCGGGTGCACGAACTCGACCGGGTCCTCCACCGTGACGATGTGGCCGTACGAATTTTCGTTGCGCCAGTCGATCATCGCGGCCAGCGTGGTCGACTTGCCCGAGCCGGTGGCGCCCACCAGGATGCACAGGCCGCGCTTGGTCATCGACACATCCTTCAGGATCTGCGGCATGCCCAGCCCGTCGATGGTCGGCAGCTTGGCGGGGATGGTCCGCATCACCATGCCGACCTTGCCCTGCTGCACGAAGGCGTTCACGCGGAAGCGGCCGATGCCGGTCGGCGAGATTGCGAAATTGCACTCCTTGGTGCGCTCGAACTCCGCCGTCTGGCGGTCGTTCATGATCGAGCGCGTGAGCGCCAGCGTGTGCTGCGCACCCAGCGCCTGCTGCGACACCTTGGTGACCTTGCCGTCGACCTTGATGGCCGGCGGAAAGTCGGCGGTGATGAACAGGTCGCTGCCGCTGCGGCTCACCATGAGCTTGAGCAGGTCGTTGATGAACTGGCTGGCTTGATCGCGTTCCATGAGAGCGCTCCTTGATCTGTTTAGTTTGATGCTGCCGGCGGCCGACCGCCGGGCCGCCCCAAGGCGGCCGCGCCTCCCCCTTGGGGGGTGGAGTTACACGCAGCGCAGCGAAGTGAAAAGCCGGGGGGCTTCATGGCTAGCCTGGGAAGTTCTCTGGGATCTTCGCCTTGCCGCGGGCTTCTGCAGCCGAGATGGTATTGCGGCGCACCAGTTCCGTCAGGTTCTGGTCGAGCGTCTGCATGCCCGAGCCCTGGCCGGTCTGGATGGTGGAGTACATCTGCGCGACCTTGGCCTCGCGGATCAGGTTGCGGATGGCCGGCGTGCCCAGCATGATCTCGTGCGCCGCCACGCGGCCCTGGCCGTCCTTGGTCTTGCACAGCGTCTGCGAGATCACGGCCTGCAGCGACTCCGACAGCATGGCGCGGATCATTTCCTTTTCCTCGCCGGGGAACACGTCGATGATCCGGTCGATGGTCTTGGCCGCCGACGAGGTGTGCAGCGTGCCGAACACCAGGTGGCCCGTTTCGGCCGCGGTCATGGCGAGGCGAATAGTTTCCAGGTCGCGCAGCTCGCCCACCAGGATGGCGTCGGGGTCTTCGCGCAGTGCGGAGCGCAGCGCGTTCGAGAACGACAGCGTCATCGGGCCCACTTCGCGCTGGTTGATCAGGCACTTCTTCGATTCGTGCACGAACTCGATCGGGTCTTCCACCGTGAGGATGTGGCCGTACTCGTTTTCGTTGAGGTAGTTGACCATGGCCGCCAGCGTGGTCGACTTGCCCGAGCCCGTGGGGCCCGTCACCAGCACCAGTCCGCGCGGCTTGAGGGCGAGTTCGCCGAAAATCTTCGGCGCATTGAGCTGCTCCAGCGTCAGGATCTTCGAGGGAATGGTCCGGAACACCGCGGCCGCGCCGCGCGCCTGGTTGAAGGCATTCACGCGGAAGCGCGCGAGGCCGTCGATCTCGAAGGAGAAGTCGACCTCCAGGAACTCTTCGTAGTGCTTGCGGTGCGTGTCGCTCATGATGTCGTACACCATGGCGTGAACGCCCTTGTGATCGAGCGCATCGACGTTGATGCGGCGCACGTCGCCGTTGACGCGGATCATGGGCGGCAACCCTGCGGAAAGGTGCAGGTCGGAGGCTTTGTTCTTGACGCTGAACGCCAGCAATTGGGTGATGTCCACGGGGCTCCTCGGCTCGGTTCTGGTGACGTTTTGATACGATTTTGGACGATTATGACGATGATTGGCGACGACCTCCAGCAAGTAAACAACCGGATCGCAAAGGCATGTGTAACGGCCGGCCGCGCGCCCGCCGAGGTGAGGCTGCTGGCGGTGTCCAAGACCTTCGGGCCGCAGGCCGTGCGCGAGGCGCATGCGGCGGGCCAGTCGGCCTTCGGCGAGAACTACGTGCAGGAAGGCCTGGACAAGATCGAAGCCCTCGCCGACCTGCGCGCTTCCCTCGAGTGGCACTGCATCGGCCCCCTGCAAAGCAACAAGACGCGGCCCGTGGCCGAGCACTTCGACTGGGTCCACAGCATCGACCGGCTGAAGATCGCCGAGCGACTTTCTGCCCAGCGGCCGGCGCACCTGCCGCCGCTCGATGTATGCCTTCAGGTTAATGTGGACGGCGGCGCGAACAAGTCCGGCGTGCCGCCCGAAGAGGCGCTCGCGCTGGCGCGCGCTGTGGCGGTCTTGCCACATCTGCGGCTGCGCGGGCTCATGGCGATCCCCGAGCCGGCGGCCGATTTCGAAGCGCAGCGCGCGTTGTGCCTGCGCGCGCATGCGGTGTACCAGTCGATCCGCGACGCGGGCATCGCGCTAGACACGCTGTCGCTCGGCATGAGCGCCGATCTTGAAGCTGCGATCAGCGCCGGCAGCACGATGGTGCGCGTCGGCACGGCCATTTTCGGCGGCCGCTCGTACGGCAAGCCGGCCTGACCGGCCCGTGTTTCAGATCCCCAGCGGCAGGCGCGCGCTGCTTTTCACTTCTTCCATCACCGCGTAGGTCCGCGTCTCGCGCACGCCGGGCAATTGCCAGAGCACGGTGCCCGCGAACTCACGATAGGCGGCCATGTCGGCCATGCGGGTCTTGAGCAGGTAGTCGAAGCCGCCTGCGACCATGTGGCATTCCATGATCTCGTCGCGCACCTGCACGGCCGCCTTGAACTGGTCGAACACGTTGGGCGTGGTGCGGTCCAGCAGCACCTCGACGAAGACGGTGAAGCCGCGGCCCAGCTTGTGCGGATCGAGCCGCGCCTCGTAGCCCAGGATGAAGCCGTCGCGCGTGAGCCGCTGCACCCGCGCCAGCACCGCGGTGGGCGAGAGCGCCACCGCCTCGGCCAACTTGAGGTTGGTGATGCGGCCATCCTCCTGAAGGATCTTCAGCAGCCGGAGATCGATGCGGTCCAGGTCGAGCATCGGAGGATTATCCGGCTCGAATGTCAATTTCTTGCAGAAGATGCGGCCTATGGGCGCTGGCCATAGGAAATAGAACCAGGGAGTTGCCGGCGGCCTACCCTTGCCTACCCAACGCGCCGCATCTGCGGGGTCGATGAGCCGCGGTGCCTATCGCTCGCCGGACGGAATCGTTCCCTCCCGCATGGCCTTGATGGCCTCGGCCTCCACGGCTTCGCGCGTGGCGGGCTGGCCGGTGCGCGCCACGGGCCAGGGTGCGCCCTGGCTCACGGCGCTCCATGCGGGCTGGTTGCGCGCCGTCTCCAGTTCGGCGACGACGCGATCGCGCGACGGATCCAGCCTGGCATGGTCGGGGTGGCGCGTCACGCCGGCCTCGGTCGGCGCGAAGTGGTATTCGCTCGCGGCCGAAGCGGCCAGGGGCGCCAGCGCGGCGGCCGAAACGGCCACGGCGAGAAGGGGAAAGAGAAGTGTGCGGTGCAGCATGGTGATGGATGTCCCTTGGTTGTTCGCCGTCGCCGACATGGCGCCAGCCATGCCAGGCCTGGGCCGGCATGCCGGTCGAATCTAGGGAGGCAGGCCGTCAGGTGCCGCACGCCGCGATTACTTCGGCGCAATGCGTGGTCCCAACGTCTCTTGCATAACCGTCAGCGCGGCGCGCATAAGCCATGGCGCGACGCGCGGTAGAGGTCTATCGTTGCGCCCACCCGAACAAACCAAGGGATATCCCATGAGCGAAAAACTCTCCTTCGTCAGCCCGACCGCCAACAGCCCGTGGGGCACGTATCTTTCGCAGGTCGACCGCGTCGTGCCGTACCTCGGCCCGCTGGCCCGCTGGGTCGAGACACTCAAGCGCCCCAAGCGCGCGCTGATCGTCGACGTGCCGATCGAGATGGACGACGGCACCATTGCCCACTTCGAGGGCTACCGCGTTCAGCACAACATGAGCCGCGGCCCGGGCAAGGGCGGCGTGCGCTTCCACCCCGACGTCACGCTGGAAGAGGTGATGGCGCTGTCGGCCTGGATGACCATCAAGACCGCGGCCGTCAACCTGCCGTACGGCGGCGCCAAGGGCGGCATCCGCGTCGACCCGAAGAAGCTCTCGCTGCAGGAGCTGGAGAAGGTCACGCGCCGCTACACCAGCGAGATCGGCATCATCATCGGCCCGCACACCGACATCCCCGCGCCCGACGTGAACACCAACGCGCAGATCATGGCGTGGATGATGGACACCTACTCGATGAACGTCGGCGGCACCGCCACCGGCGTCGTCACCGGCAAGCCGCTGCACCTGGGCGGTTCGCTGGGCCGCGTGAAGGCCACCGGCCGCGGCGTGTTCGTCACCGGCCGTGAAGCCGCTCGCCGACTGGGCATGGACCTGCGCGGCGCGCGCATCGCGGTGCAGGGCTTCGGCAACGTGGGCTCGGTCGCGGCGGAACTCTTCGCCGAAGCCGGCGCCAAGATCGTTGCGGTGCAGGACCACACCGGCACCATCGTCAACAGCAACGGCCTCGACCTGGCCAAGCTGGTGCCCATCTCGCGCACCGACGGCGTGGTCGGCTTCAAGGCCGGCGGCGACATCGTGCCGAACGAGGACTTCTGGGAAACGCCCTGCGACATCCTGATCCCGGCCGCGCTCGAAGGCCAGCTCACGGCCGAACGCGCACAGAAGACCACCGCCAAGCTGGTGCTCGAAGGCGCCAACGGCCCCACGGTGCCGATCGCCGACGACATCCTCGCCGAGCGCGGCGTGCTGGTGGTGCCCGACGTGATCTGCAACGCCGGCGGCGTGACGGTGAGCTACTTCGAATGGGTGCAGGACTTCTCGTCCTTCTTCTGGGACGAGGACGAGATCAACGTGCGCCTCGACCGCATCATGATGAACGCGCTCAACCACATCTGGGACACGGCGGACAAGCACAAGATCACGCTGCGCACGGCCACCTATGCGGTGGCCTGCGAACGAATCCTCATGGCACGCCAGGAACGCGGTCTGTACCCATGATTTTTTGACAGGAAGAGGCAGTACGCTCGGGGCATGACCACCATGCCCGCGCAGAACCTCCCTTCCATTCCCGCGGATGGCCTGGCCCGTCTGCAGGCTCTCATGGCCAGCGGGCGGCGCAAGCTGTTGGGCCTCGTCGGCGCGCCGGGCGCAGGCAAGTCCACGCTAGCTGCAGCGCTGCTCCGCTCGGTGGGCGCCGACCGCGCCCAGGTCGTTCCCATGGACGGCTTCCACCTGGCCAACGTCGAGCTGCAGCGGCTCGGCCGCACTGCCCGCAAGGGCGCCCCCGACACCTTCGACAGCGCCGGTTATGTTGCGCTGCTGCAGCGCCTGCGCGAGCAGCGGCCCGACGGCGGCATCGTCTACGCGCCCGAGTTCCGCCGCGAGATCGAGGAGCCGATCGCCGGCGCCATTGCCGTGCTGCCGTCGACGCAGCTGGTCATCACCGAAGGCAACTACCTGCTGCACGACGACGGCCCCTGGGCCGGCGCGGCGGCGATGCTCGACGAGGTCTGGTACGTGGACATCGACGACGCGGTGCGCGAAGAGCGCCTGGTGCGGCGCCACCAGCAGTTCGGCCGCAGCGCCGAGGAAGCGCGCGCCTGGGTGGCGAGCACCGACGCACCCAACGCGCGCCTGATCGCGGCGACGCGGATGCGCGCGCACCACGTGCTGCCCTGGTCCTGAAAATCCCGCGCGACAGGGAACGCAAGCGCGGCGGCGCGCTCGAAGCCATGCCGGCGAGCCGCCGGTTAGCATTCGCCGCTCCATGCCGTCCACGCACCCCACCTGCTTCTCTCTTGCCCGCGCCCCGGTCCTCGTGCTGGGCCTGCTGTCCGCCTTCGTGCTCGCCGGCTGCGGCAGCGCCTCGCACCGCGTGTCGTACGAGCCCGAGGCCTTCGGCTCGACCACCACCCACACCCGCGACTACGAGGCCACCGAGGCCCAGACCTGCGAGGCCGCGCGCCGCGCGCTGCTGAGCCAGGGCTACATGATCACGGCCGCCAACACCGACCTCGTGACCGGGCGCAAGAGCTTCCAGCCTGCGGCCGAGGTGCACGTGGAGGTCGAGTTCCGCGTGGTCTGCGCGCGCGAGAACACGAGGGGCGGCAAGGCCAGCAAGAGCACCGTGGCCTTCGCGACCGCGCTGCAGGACCGCTACGGCATCAAGAAGGTGAACAACTCCGCCAGCCTCGGCGTGGGCGCGATCGGCTCGCTCTCGCTGCCGTTCTCGAGCAGCGACGACGCGATGGTGAAGGTCGCGAGCGAGACGCTGACCGACGAGCGCTTCTACGACCGCTTCTTCGCGCTGCTCGACCGTTTCCTCGACGGCCCGGAAGGAGAGGGCGAAGCCGCGGCACCCGCGGAAACGCCGGTCGCTTCACCGCCTGCCGCGGCGCCCGCCGTCACGTATCCCGTGAACTCGTCACCCAACCGGGGCTGACGCCCGGACGCCAAAGTACAAAGATGCGTCTTACAATCCGGACATGGCTTCCCCCATCCCGGATCCGGCGCAATGCGCCTCGCGCCTGCGCGCCTCGGTGTCGCTGCTGTCGCGCCAGCTGCGCAGCGGCGGCGCCGGGCCCGATGGCCCGAGCGTGGCCAAGCTCAGCGTGCTCGGCCAGCTGCATCGGCACGGGCCGTGCACACCCACCGCGCTGGCGGGGCTCGAACGCGTCAAGCTCCAATCGCTGACCCGGCTGCTGGCCGAACTGGAGGCCGAAGGCTGGATCGGCCGCGCACCCCACCCGAGCGACGGGCGCCAATGGCTGCTGTCGCTCACGGCCGAGGGCGTGCGCCGTCTCAAGGCGCTCATGCGCAGGCGCGAGGCGGCGCTGGCCGAGGCGATCGGCGCCACGCTGGATGTCGGCCAGCGTGCCTTGCTGCTGCAGGCTTGCGGGCTCATCGATGGCATCGCAGCCGCGCTGGACAGCGGTTCAGCGGCAGCCGAGTCATGATCGGCGCCCCGGCTCTCCAACGCCTGACGGACCCCTGGCGCCACGGCCGCTGGCGTCCGGGCGTACAGCTGGCGGCGGCAGTGGCCATCGCCTGGGGCGTGGCGGTCGTCCTGCATCTGCCCGAAAGTTTCTGGGCGGTGATGAGCGTGCTGATCGTCATGCGCCCGAGCGCCGGTTCGACGCTCGACGCCGGATGGAACCGGGTGCGCGGCACGGCCGCCGGCGCGCTGTGCGGCCTGGCCGGCGTCTGGATGCAGCACCACGGCACACCGGCGCTCGCGAGCACGCTGGCCGTCGTCATGCTGCTGTCCTTTGCCAGCGCGGCCGCGCCGGGCCTGCGCAGCGCGCCGGTGGCTGCGTTGATCATCCTGTCGGCCGGCGGCATCCCCGGCCAATCGGCGTTGCAGGTGGCGCTGCTGCGCATGGCGCAGATCGGCATCGGGGTGGGGGTGGCGTTGGCGGTCTCCACGGTCGTGTCCGAATACCACGCGGGTGCGCGTTTCGACGAGAGCTGCGCCGCGCTGCTGCACGGCATCGCGAAGCGCATGGTGGCCGCGCGGCAGCCCGCCGATGCCGAGGCGGAGCGCATCCACTCAGGCACGCGCGTCGCGCTGGGCCGGCTGGCCGTGCTGGCCGACGGCGCGGACCTGGAGGCGCGGTGGCATCACCGCGCGCGGCCCCTACCGCGACAAGGCCCGGCTGGCGGCGCGCATCTTCCAGGACGCCGTGGTGCTCGATCGCGTGTTCCGGCAAGCGCGGGACACGGCGGCCGACGCCACGTGGCGAGAAGCCGCACAGGCTGCCGGCACCGCCATCGCCGGCATGGCCGATGCGCTCGCGGGAAGGAGCACCCCGCCCGACCTCGACGGGCTCGGCCGCTGTGCGCAGGCGTCGCGCAGCGTGCCGTCGAATGCGCTCCTGGCCGTGCCGCTGAGCCTGCTCTTCGACGACTTGCGCCGCCTGCAGCACGTGCTCGGAGCCCGCTCGCCGTCATCCGCCTGACGGACCCAAGCCCTAGAATCTTCCGAAAATCAATCGTTTCGGAGAGGGACGGGCATGGAAGACCAGTCGCAGGATGCGCGCTACGCGCCGCCGCAATCCCATGTGGAGGACGTGCTGCAACCGGGCCGGGCGCAGCCCGGAGAACTTGCATCGCGCGGCAGGCGCTTCCTGGCCGCGATGCTCGATGGCGGCATCTCCATCGCCGCGATCTGGCTCCTCGCGAAGTTCACGCCGATCAATCTCTGGGAAGACGACGGCCTCGGCCTCTGGGTGCCCCGGCCCGCCGATGCGGCCGCCGGCATCGTTCTCTACCTCGTGCTGCACGGCTACCTGCTGGTCACACGCGGCCAGACCATCGGCAAGGCGCTGTTCAGGATCCGCATTGCCCGGCCCGACGGAACGCAGGCGCCGATCGGCCGCATCCTCGGCCTGCGCGACAGCCCGATGTTCGTGATGAGCATCTGGCCGCTGCTCGGGCCGATCTACATGCTCGTCGACTGCCTCTTCATCTTCCGTGCATCGCGCCGCTGCCTGCACGACCAGATCGCCGACACCGTCGTGCTGCAGGCCTGAGCTGAGCGCCACGCCAGTGCGCCTCGACACGCTCTACACCGCCGAGACCCCGGAAGGCATTGCGCTCTCGCTGCGCCCGGCCGGCCTGGTCGCGCGCGGGCTGGCGTACCTCATCGACTTCGCGATCCGGCTCGGCATCTTCGTCGCGATCTCGATCACCGCCGGCATGCTGGGCAAGATGGGTGTCGGCATCCTGCTGATCAGCTACTTCTGCCTCGAGTGGCTCTACCCGGTGGTCTTCGAGCTCACGCGCGCCGCGGCCACGCCCGGCAAGCGCGCGATGGGGCTGCGCGTGGTGATGGACTCGGGCCTGCCGGTGACGCCCGCCGCCGCGCTGACCCGCAACCTGCTGCGCGCGGCCGACTTCGTGCCGTCCTTCTATGGCGCGGGCATCGTGTCGATGCTGTGGCGGCGCGACAGCAAGCGGCTGGGCGATCTTGCGGCCGGCACGCTGGTGGTGTTCAGCGACCAGGTGAGCCTGCATGGCAGCGTGCCCGCAGCCGAACCGCAGGCGCCCGCGCGGCCGTTGACGGCGCGCGAGCAGGTGGCCATCGTGTCGTGGGCCGGGCGCGCGACGCGCCTGACCCCGGAGCGCTTCGACGAACTCGCACGCGTCGCCGAACCGGTGCTGGGCCCCGACACTTCCGGCGCTTCCGCGTCGCAGCGCCTGCTCGGCGTGGCGCAGTGGGTGCTGGGCCGCCGCGCCGGCGCCGATGCGCGAGGAGCAGCAGAAGGAAGAGGGCCATGACGCCGATCGATTTCGAAGCCGCCTATGCGCCGCTGTGGGCCGAACTCGAAGCCGTCGTCCGCGTCGCGGAGACCCGACGCAAATTCGACGGCGCGCGGCTCGCCACGCTGTACCGCCGCGTGTGCGAGCACCTGGCGCTGGCGCAGGCGCGCGCCTACCCGATCCACCTCACGCAGCGGCTCGAGGGCTTGACGCAGAGCGCGCACCGGTTGATCTACCGGCAGCACGACTACGGCCTGGCACGCTTCGCCCGGCTGGCGCTGGTCGACTTTCCCGAGGCGGTGCGGGCGCACCGCGGCTACCTGCTGGTGTCGGCGCTGATGTTCGTGCTGCCCCTGTTGGCCGCCGGCTGGGCGGCCTATCGCGACCCCGGCTTCATCCTGCACCTGCTCGACGCCAGCGCCGTTCGGCAGTTCGATTCCATGTACGGCGATAGCGCCGAGTCGCTGGGCCGCACGCGCAATGCAAGCGACGACTGGCAGATGTTCGGCTTCTACGTGATGCACAACATCGGCATCGGCTTTCGCTGCTTCGCGGCCGGCATCTTCGCCGGCGTGGGCAGCGCCGCGGTGGTGGTGTTCAACGGCGTCCAGATCGGAGCGGTCGGCGGCTACCTGATCGCCTCGGGGCATGCCGGGAACTTCTGCTCCTTCGTGGTCACGCACTCGGCCTTCGAGCTCACGGCGATCGTGCTGGCCGGCGCGGCCGGCCTGCGGCTCGGCTATTCGTGGGTCGCGCCCGGAAGACACACGCGGCTCGAGGCCCTGCGGCTGGCCGCGCGCCATGCCGTGGTGATCGTCTACGGCGTCATCGGGCTGCTGCTGATCGCTGCCGCGGTCGAGGCTTTCTGGTCGTCGGCGCGCTGGATCGCGCCGGCCGTGAAGTACGGCGTGGGCGGCGCCTGTTGGGCACTGGTGCTGGCATACCTGGGCTGGCAAGGCCGGCCGCGCGCCGCTGCTGCTGCTGTCGCAAAGGCCGATGAACATGCAGGTTGACGGCCTCGCCATTGCACTGCGGCCGCGCCCCATGGCCGAGGCCGCCGACCTGGGCGTCCAGCTGGTGCGCAACCATGCGCGTTCGGTGTGGCGCACCTTCCTGCCGGTGTATGTGGTGACTGTGCTGCTGGCCTTGTGCACGTTCGAGATCGCCGGCTGGCTGCCCAGCCTGCTGATCTTCTGGCTCAAGCCCTGGTTCGACCGCAGCCTGCTGTTCGTTCATTCGCGCGCGGTGTTCGGGCAGGAGACGCGCTGGGCCGACCTGTGGCACAACCGCCGCGCCGTGTGGGGCGGGCAGCTGCTGCGCACGCTGGTGTGGCGGCGCTTCTCGCCCTGGCGCTCGTTCACCCAGTCGATCGAGCAGCTCGAAGGCCAGCGCGGCAGCGCCCGGCGCAAGCGGCGCACGCAGTTGCTGCGCGGGCGGCGCGGCGCGGCCACGGGAATGCAGCTGGTGCTCGCGAACGTGGAAATGTCGCTCGACATCTGCCTGCTGTCGCTGCTGTTCTGGTTTGCGCCGGAAGGCAGCGTGAGGGACCTGTTCGGCTGGCTCACGCAATCGGACAGTTCGCTGCAGAGCCTGCTGACCGCGGGGGCCTATGCGCTGGTCGTCGGCGTGCTGGAGCCGTTCTACGTGGCGGCGGGTTTCGCGATGTACCTCAACCGCCGGGTGGAACTCGAGGCCTGGGACATCGAACAGGAGTTCCGCCGTGGGTTCCTGTGACACCCCCAGGCTTCGCGCACTTCGTGTCGCTGCGCCTTCCCCCTTTCAGGGGGCGATGCCAGCGGCCCGGCAAAGCCGGTTCCGCGGTAGCCCTGGAAGAGGGTTGATCGTCGCATTGCTCGTGTTGTGGGGCGCAGGGGCGCTGCCGGCAGCCGTGGCCGCAACTGAGGCATCGCCGACGCGCGAGCAGGTGAAGGCTGCGGTCGACAAGGTGCGCGCCGATCCGAACATGCCCGGCACCAAAACCGAGAAGAAGCTCCGCTTCAAGGAACGGGACGACGAGGAAGACGAAGCCGAGAAGAAGTCCGATAGCCTCGACTGGCTGCGCGATTTCGTGAAGGCGGCGGCCGAAGGGGCGCGCTGGCTCGTGTGGGGGCTGGGCGCGCTGGCGCTGGCCTGGCTGGCGATTCGCCTTCACCGATGGATGCAGGTGCGTGCCGGCGGCGCGCGGCCCGGCAAGGCGCTGCTGCCCAGCCATGTCGGCAGCCTCGACATCCGGCCCGAAAGCCTGCCCGACGACATCGGCAATGCCGCCGCCGCGCTATGGCAGCGCGGCCAGCACAGGCCCGCGCTGTCGCTGCTGTACCGCGGTGCGCTGTCGCGCCTCGTGCATGCGCACGAAGTGCCGGTGCGGGCCGCGAGCACCGAGGGCGAATGCATGCAGCTCTCCGCGACCCGGCTGGCGCCTGACTCGCAGGCTTTCTTCGTGCGGCTGGTCGGGGCCTGGCAACTGGGGGCGTACGGCGGGCGGCTGCCTTCCACCGCACAGGTGCTGGCGGTCTGCAGCGAGTTCGACCTGCGCCTGCCCGCGACCGCGCCGGCCGGCAGTCCGAAAGGCGTGGCCGCATGAGCGCCTGGCTGGTCCGCATCGGCTCGGTGCTCGTGCTGGCACTGATCGGCTTCTGGCTGGTCTGGGCCACCGAATGGGCCGACACCGAGGTGCCGACACCCGCGAGCGGCGAGGCCAGGACGAATTCCTTCTATGCGGCGCAGGCGATGCTGCGCGAACTCGGCATGCAGGTGGTCAAGCGCGACGACCTGGACGCCATGCCCCCCACACAGGCACGGCTGGTGCTCGCCTCCGGCCACTGGGACATGTTCCCCGAGCGCGAGCGGCGCCTGCGCGAGTGGGTGGAGCAGGGCGGGCACCTCGTGATGCCCAGCCATCTGGTCGACAGCGACCTGCTGGAAAGCTGGATTCCGCTGGTCAAGGAAAAGCCGGCAGCGGCGGACGAGAAGAAAGAGAAAGAGCCACCCGTACCGAGGACGAGACTGCCCAGGTCGCCATTCGCCGAACCCGCCAGGGACGCGGATTGCCGTGCGGTGACCGAACCCGAGACCGTGCCCGCGAGCTTCGCCGGCGGCCGCGGCTTCCGGATCTGCACCTGGGCGTCCGCGGCGCGCTACCGGCCCGCCGACAAGCAGCAGCCGCCGCTGTGGGCGGTGGCGGGCAAGCGCGGCACCGAGGCGATCCGCGTTCAGGCCGGACGCGGGACCGTCACCGTGATGCCCCTGGGCCTGTGGCACAACGAGGGCCTGACACGCGCCGACAACGCGCTGCTCACCGCCGCCGCGGTGCAGGCGCGCAGCGGCGCCGAAGTCTGGTTCGTCGCCGAGGAAACGCGCGAACCCTTCCTGCGCTGGCTCTGGCACAAGGGCTGGGCGGCACTGATCGTGGGCATGCTCGCGCTGGCCGCCGCGCTCTGGCGCGCGGCCGTGCGCTTCGGGCCGCTGATGCCCTCGGTTGGCACGCACCGGCGCTCCATGGCCGAGCAGGTGCGCGGCACCGCCGGCTTCCTGCACATGCATGGCGCCGACGCGCTGCATGCGGCGCAACTGCGCGCGCTGCACGAGTCCGCCGGCCGCCAGCTGCGCGGCTACGCGCGCCGCGATGCGTCGGCACGCGCCGCGGCCATCGCCCAGGCCACCGGCCTGGAGCCCGCGATGCTCGTGCGGGCGATGGCCGCGCGAGCGCGCCATGCCGGCGCCATGTCGGTCGACCTGGAGGTGCTGGAAACCGCGCGCCGCCGGCTCGATGCCCACGGGCCGTTCATGCCTTCATCCGATTCTTCCTCCACATCCTGAACCGAGAGACGTCCATGCAAGCCATCCAACCCGAAGAACTCACGCGCGCGGCCCAGTGGCTGCAGACGCTGCGCGCCGAGGTCGGCCAGGCCGTGGTCGGCCAGATCGAGGCGGTCGACCAGACGCTGGTGGCGCTGGTCGCCTCGGGCCACGTGCTGATCGAAGGCGTGCCGGGGCTCGGCAAGACCCTGCTCGCGCGGGCCCTCGCACAGGCGATGACGCTGCGCTATGCGCGGGTGCAGTTCACCCCCGACCTGATGCCCTCCGACATCACGGGCCACGCGGTGCTCGACCTCGCCACGCGCGGCGAAAGCAGCCTCGGCACGCTGCGCGTGCACCAGGGGCCGGTGTTCACCAACCTCCTGCTGGCCGACGAAATCAACCGCGCGCCCGCCAAGACGCAGAGCGCGCTGCTCGAAGTCATGCAGGAGTACCAGGTCACGCTCGAAGGCACGGCCATGCCGCTGCCGAAGCCCTTCATGGTGATGGCCACGCAGAACCCGATCGACACCGAGGGCACCTACCCGCTGCCCGAGGCGCAGCTCGACCGTTTCCTGCTGAAGATCGACATCGGATTTCCGAGCCACGGCGAAGAGAACGCCATCGTGCAGCTGACCACGCGGCACCGCGCAGGCAACCAGTTTCCGCTCGAGGCCGTGCGCCCCTGCCTCGACGAGGCGCAGGTGCTCGAACTGCAGCGGCTGGCCTGCCTGGTGCAGGCCGACGAGCGCGTGATCGACTACGCGGTGCGCATCGCACGCGCCACGCGCGACTGGCCGGGCCTTTCCTCCGGCGCCGGGCCGCGCGGCGCCATGGCCCTGGTGCGCGCCGCCCGCGCCGCCGCGCTGATGGCCGGGCGCGACTTCATCACCCCCGATGACGTGGCGCGCCAGGCGCTGCCGGCGCTGCGGCACCGCGTGATGATCTCGCCCGACGCGCAGCTCGAAGGCCTGGGCGTCGACACCCTGCTGCGCGCCGCGCGCGACAGCGTGGAAGCCCCGAGGTTATGACACTCCCCCCCAGGCTTCGCGCACTTCGTGTCGCTTCGCCAACCCCCTGCCGGGGGCAACACCTGCGGCCCGGCGAAGCCGGTTCCGCGGTGTTTCCCGAAGGGGCGGTGCTCCGTTGATGCGCCTGCTGCCAATCCCCGCGCGCGCGGCCGTGCTGGCGCTGGCCGGCTTGGCCGTGGCCGCCTCGGTGGCATTGCTGCTGGGCGCGCCGGTGGGATACGTCGCCGCCGTGGCGGGCGCGCTGCTGGCGGCGGGGCTCGTGCTTGCGGGCGTCGACCTCTGGCACAGCCTGCGCCTTTGGCGCGCCGCGCCGCTGCGCATCGAGCGCAAGCTGCCCGGCGCGTTCTCGCTCGGCGTGCCCACGGTGCTCACGCTCACGCTGGTGAACGAAGGCGCGCGGGCCTGGCAGGTGTCGGTGTTCGACGAGCTCGACGCGCACTTCGCCTTCGAGGGCCTGCCGCAGACGGTCGCCGTGCCGGCGCTCTCGCACGTCGCACTGCGCTACACCGCCACCGCGACGCAGCGCGGCGTTGCGCAGTTCGGCGCCACCCAGCTGCGCTGGCGCACGCGCTTCGGCTGCTTCGACATGCGCCAGACGCTGGGCGAGCCGCGCCGGCTGCGCGTGTACCCCAACTTCGCCGCACTGGCGCGCTACGCCTGGCTGTCGGGCGACCGGCGGCTGGCGCAGATCGGCATCAAGACCTACGCGCAGCGCGGGCTCGGCACCGACTTCCGCCAGCTCGCCGACTACAAGACCGGCGATTCGCTGCGCCACATCGACTGGAAGGCCACGCAGCGCCAGCGCCGCCCGATCGTGCGCGAGTTCCAGGACGATCGCGACCAGTGCGTGCTGTTCCTGCTCGACTGCGGCCGCCGCATGCGTGCCGACGAAGGCGCGCTGGCGCAGCAGGCCGGCAGCCATTTCGACGAGGCGCTCAATGCGCTGATGCTGCTGAGCTACGTGGCGCTGAAGGAGGGCGACGAGGTCGGCGCCATGACCTTCGGCTGCCTTGCCGAGGAGCGGCGCGACTTCGCCCCGCGCAAGGGCACCGCCACCCTCAACGCGCTGATGAACCGGCTGCACGACATCCAGCCCGGCGCCACCCATTCGGACTACCTGCTGGCCGCGCAGGAACTGCTGCGCGTGCAGAGAAGGCGCGCGCTGGTCATCGTGCTGACCAATTTCCGCGACGAAGATTCCGCCGAACTGCGCCCCGCCATCAAGCTGCTGCGCCGCAAGCATCTCGTGCTGGTCGCGAGCCTGCGCGAGCGGGTGCTCGGGCGCATCGCCAATCAGCCGCTGGTGCATGCGCGCGACGCGGTCGACGTGGCCGCGGCGCACCTGTTCGAGCAGTCGCGCCGCGACGCCTTTGCGCGCGTGGTCGGCAACGATCCGCTGTCGGTCGACGTGGAACCGGCCGACCTTGCGGTGGCGTTGGTGAATCGCTATCACGCAGTCAAAAGGGCTGGCCTTTTGTAGGCACCCTTGTTCACAATGTTCGTTCAACAACAGAGGAGAAGCGCATGACAGAGATGGTGAATCCCTATGCCGCGCCGAGGGCGGAAGTGGCCGATGTGTATGGCGGCGAAGCCCGAGTGCAGCCCGTGAAGCTGTTGTCCTCCAAGGGGCGGATCGGGCGGCTGCGCTATCTGTCTTACAGCCTCGTGGGCTACTTGCTGTTCGCGATCGTGGTCGGCGTGATCGTTGCGATCTTCGCGAGCTCATTGAGTTCGACCCTCGCGTCGCTGTTGCCGCTGCTGATCGTCATTCCCTATTTCGTGTTCTTCACGCTGCTTTCGATCCAGCGCAGCCACGACATGGGATGGACCGGTTGGACCGTGCTGCTGTGCCTCATTCCGCTCGTGAGCCTGGTCTGGGTGTTCAACCCCGGTACGAAGGGCGTCAATCGCTTCGGCGCGCCGCCACCGCCGAACGGCGTCGGCGTCATCATCGGCGCCTTGCTTCTTCCCGTCATCGCGGCGATCGGCATCCTCGCGGCCATCGCGCTGCCGGCCTACCAGCAGTACACGGTCAAGGCCAAGGCCGCGCAGGCCGCCAAGCCCTAACGCACCAGCGTCGACTTGCCGAACAGGCTCTCGATGAGTTCGACCGCCACCTCGGCCGTCTGGTTGCGCACGTCGAGCGCGGGGTTCAGCTCCACCACGTCGAGCGAGCCCAGCCGTCCGGTGTCGGCGATCATTTCCATGCACAACTGCATCTCGCGGTAGGTTGGCCCGCCTCGCACGCCGGTGCCCACGCCGGGCGCGTCGGCCGGGTCGAGGCAGTCGAGGTCGAAGCTCACGTGCAGATGCGTGTCGTCGTCCACGTCCTGCAGCGCCTCGGTCATGGTCGTGCGCATGCCGTGCTCGTCGATGTGGCGCATGTCGAACACGCTCAGGCCCAGCGTGCGGATGGCCTCCTTCTCGTCGCTGTCGACGCTGCGGATGCCGATGAAGCGGATGGCGTCGTGGTGCAGCGCCGCGCGCTCGCCGCTCCAGCCCGTGAGCACCGCGGGCCCGTGGCCCAGCAGGCACGACACCGGCATGCCGTGCAGGTTGCCGCTGGGGCTCGTGGTCTCGGTGTTGACGTCGGAGTGCGCGTCGAGCCACAGCACGCGCAGCTTCTTGCCGCGCTTGCGCGCATGCCATGCCACCGCGCTGATGGAGCCGATGGCCAGGCAGTGGTCGCCGCCCATCATCAGCGGCACATGGCTGGCGCCCAGCGCGGTGTCGACGGCCGCGTACACCGAGCGGTTCCAGGCGATCACCTCGTCGAGATGGCGCAGCCCGTTGGCCGGCGGCGCCCACGGCGTGGCGGGGCCCGCGAGGTTGCCGCGGTCGACGACGACGTAGCCCTGCCGCGCCAGCGCTTCCGGCAGGCCCGCCACGCGCAGGGCGTCGGGGCCCATGCCGGCACCGCGCACGCTGGCGCCGACGTCGGTCGGCGCGCCGATCAGTTCGAGGGTGACGTTGGCGTTGCTCATTTCAACTCCTCAGGTGGTGCCACAGGTACGCATAGCCCAGCGCGTCCATGAAGGCGGACTCCTTGTTGTCCGCGGCCGCGCTGTGGCCGCCTTCCATGTTCTCGTAGAAGCTGCTGGCGTACCCCAGCGCGGACAGCTTTGCGTGCATCTTGCGCGCATGCACCGGGCCCACGCGGTCGTCGCGCGTGGAGGTGGTGAACAGCGCGGGCGGATAGGCCTGGCCCGGCTTCGCGTTCTCGTAGGGCGAGAAGGTCTTGATCCATTCCCATTCCTCGGGCTGGTCGGGGTCGCCGTATTCCGCGATCCACGAGGCGCCCGCCGACAGGTGCGTGTAGCGCCGCATGTCGAGCAGCGCCACCTCGCTCACGATGGCGCCGTAGAGCTGTGGATACAACGTGAGCATGTTGCCCATCAGCAGGCCGCCGTTGCTGCCGCCCATCGCGCCAAGGTGCGCGGGCG
This sequence comes from Variovorax sp. Varisp46, assembly GCF_059491885.1. Lineage (NCBI taxonomy): Bacteria > Pseudomonadati > Pseudomonadota > Betaproteobacteria > Burkholderiales > Comamonadaceae > Variovorax > Variovorax sp. Varisp46. Next base: position 4,585,589 of record NZ_CP168515.1, on the reverse strand, counting down.
AGGTGATCCCGCGCGCGAACAGGTCTTGCGACACGGCCGCGAAGTCTTCGCAGGTGCGCAGCCGGTTTTCCTGCAGCGCGGCCTGGTGCCAGCGCGGGCCGTACTCGCCGCCACCGCGGATGTTGGCGATGACGTACACGCCGCCCTTGTCGAGCCACGCGCGGCCGATGCTGCCGCTGTAGCTCGGCTGCAATGAAATCTCGAAGCCGCCGTAGGCGTACTGCAGCGTGGGGTTGCGGCCGTTGGCCTGCAGGTCTTTCGCGGCGATCTCGAAGTAGGGCACGCGCGTGCCGTCCTTCGAGGTCGCGAAATGCTGGCTCACGCGATGGCGCGAGGCATCGAAGAAGGCGGGGCTGTCCTTCAGCACCTGGGGCTCGCCCTGTCCGATGGTGCCGATGTAGAGCGTGGTCGGCTGCAGGAAACCGCTCACCGTGAGGAAGTAGTCGTCGTTCTCGTCCTCGTCGATGCCGCCCGCGGCGATGGTCGAGAGCTCGGGCGCGCCGCCCAGGCTCTCGCGCTTCCATGGCCCCCTTCCGTCGGCGGGAGGCGTGAGCACCTCGAGGCGGTTCACCACGTCGTGCATCACGTTGACGATCAGGTGATGGCGCGTCCACGAGTGGCTGTCGAGCGCGGTGGTGTCGTCGGGCTCGAACAGCACCGTGAGCTCGCGCCGGCCGGCCATGTAGTCGTCGAACTTCGCAGCCAGCAGCGAGCCCGACCTGTAGGTGGCGCCGCCCACGGTCCAGTCGGTGCGCGGCTCGATCAGCATCCACTCGCGCGTGATCTCGGCCAGCGAGTCGTCGGGCACGTCGATCTTGGCGAGGGTGCCGTCGGCGCCGCGCAGCCAGGTCTCGCTCTCGTAGAAGTCGATCTGGCGCGAGACGAAGTCGCGCTCGAAGCCGGGCGTGTTGTCGCGGTAGGCGCTGATGGACATGTCCTCGTGCAGGCCTTCGTACACCGTGGCCGCGCTCGCGAGTGGCGTGCCGCGCCGCCACTCTTTCACGATGCGCGGATAGCTGGAGCTGGTCATCGAGCCGGGGCCGAAGTCGGTGGCCACGTAGAGCTGGTCGATGCCTTTCCATCCCACGTGGTTCTTGGCCTCGGGCAGCGAGAAGCCGCCTTCGACGAACTGCTTCGATTCGAGGTCGAACTCGCGCACCACGTCGGCATCGGCGCCACCGCGCGACAGCGAGACCAGGCAACGCTTGTAGTCGGGCTCCAGGCAGTCGGCGCCGTGCCAGACCCAGTTCTCCTTGTCGGCCGCGGCCAGCGCGTCGAGGTCGAGCACGCTCTCCCACGCGGGCTGCGGCTTGCGGTACTCGTCCAGCGTGGTGCGGCGCCACAGGCCCTTGGGGTGCTCCTTGTCGCGCCAGAAGTTGTAGAAGAAGGGACCGATCTTGCGCACCATCGGAATGCGGTCGTCCGAGTCGAGCACCTCGAGGATGCCCTGCTGGAGCGCCTCGAACGCGGGCGACTGCGCATAGGCCTGCACGGTGATCGCGTTCTGTTCGCGGGCCCAGGCGAGCTGCTTCTCGCCGTCGATGTCTTCGAGCCAGAGCTGCTCGTCTTGCGGATGCTGCGGGGGGAGGCTGGATGTCATGGCCTCAGTGTACGGAGCCCGTGTGAAAGAGGGCCTTGTGAGCAGTTGCCGCATGCCCGCCAGGCGCCCGACACTTTTTCGCTACTTCGGGCAAACCCCTGTCGCGCCGATGCCTTCCCCCCGGTGGAAACACTGAAGAACGCGGGGCCCACGAATGCAGTGCCCGCGCTATCCTGCTTAGGGTCTGTCATCAATCAAACGCCCTCGCGCTGGCCCCGCCATGCGGCGTTGCCCTTCACTTGCGTAGCGATGCTACGCGGCGTTCAGGGCGCCTTGCACTGCACCGCGCAGCAGGGGTTCGCGAGGGCGTTTGATTGATGACAGACCCTAGCGGCGCATGCCCCACCAAGGAGAGACAACACATGAAACACCTGAGCGGTCTTGATGCCACCTTCCTGCACATGGAAACGCCGGAAATGCCGATGCACGTGGGCTCCCTGAACGTGCTCGACCTGCCCAAGGGCTACAAGGGCGACTTCTACGAAGACGCCAAGAGCTTCATGGCCAGCCGCATCCACCTGGCCGACGTGTTCACGCGCAAGCTCGCGCTGATGCCCTTCGACATGAGCAACCCGGTGTGGGTCGAGGACGACGACATCGACCTCGACTACCACGTGCGCCACATCACGCTGCCCAAGCCCGGCACCAACCGCCAGCTGCAGCAGTACGTGGCGCGGCTGCATTCCTCGCTCATCGACCGCAGCCGGCCGATGTGGGAGTTCTACATCATCGACGGCCTCAAGAGCGGGCAGGTGGCGCTCTACACCAAGGTGCACCACGCGGGCATCGACGGGCAGGCCGGCGTGGAAGTGGGCAAGGCCATCTTCGACCTCGAGGCCACCGGCCGCGTGGTGAAGCCGCCGCGTTCGCGCCCGCGCGGCAGCGGCTACCAGCTGGGCATGGCGGAGCTTGCGACCGCGGCGCTGCGCAACACCGCGCAGCAGTACGTGAAGCTCTTCAAGATGGCGCCGGCCATCGCGCGTGCCATCGGCGGGCTGGCCAAGCCCGACGAGAAGGCGGCCGAGAAGGACACGGCCGCCGCGCCGAAGAAGTTCAACCTCTTCGCGCCGCGAACCTCGCTCAACGTGTCGATCACCAACCAGCGCACCTTCGCCGGGCGCACCATCTCGCTGGCCGAGACCAAGTACATCGCCAAGCACTTCGGCGTGTCGCTCAACGACGTGGTCATGGCCACCGTGTCCGGCGCCCTGCGCCACTACCTGGCCGACAACAACGAACTGCCGGCCAAGCCGCTGGTGGCCGGCGTGCCGGTCAGCCTGCGCGAGGCCGGCGACCAGACGGCCAACAACCAGGCCAGCATGATCCTCGTGAGCCTGGCCACCGACATCACCGACCCGGTGCAGCGGCTGAAGGCGATCAACGCGTCGTCGACCTCGTCGAAGTCGACCATGAACCGCTTCAAGGCGGTGATCCTCGACGATTTCCCGACCTTCGCCGCGCCCTGGCTGATGTCGGGCATTGCCTCGATGGTGGGGCGCTCTGGCATCGTCAACCTGCTGCCGCCGGCGGCCAACGTGGCCATCTCGAACGTGGCCGGGGCGCCGTTCCCGATGTACTTCGCGGGCGCGCTCGTCACCTGCTACTACCCGGTGTCGATCGCCAGCCACGGCACGGCGCTCAACGTGACGGTGCAGAGCTACAACGGCCGCATGGACTACGGCCTGATCGCCTGCCGCCGCGCGGTACCCGACATCACCGAGATCGGCGACTACATGCTGGCCGAGCACAAGCTGCTGATGGAGCTGACGCAGAAGCATCCGGCGGCCACCGGTGCGGCGCCCGCGCCGGTGCCGGCGAAGATGGCCGAAGACCCGTCGGACGAGGCCGCGCCCACGCCCGCGCCCGTTGCCGCGAAGAAGAAGCCTGCCGCGCGCAAGAAGGCGCCGCCGGTCAAGGCCGTGGCCAGGAAGGCTCCCGTGAAGGCTGCCGTGAAGAAGGCGCCCATCAAGGTCGCGCCCAAGCCACCGGCCCGCAAGGCCGCTCCGGCCAAACGCTCCGGCACCCCCCGGGCCGCTGCGGCATGATCGGCGCACGGGGCCCTGCGGCCTGCTGAAAATTGGGGCAGTTGGACTAGTTTTCCGACCGTTCTAGTTTTTCAGGCCTAGGCTCCGCGGAAGAAGATAGGCCCATCGCGACAGACACACCCGTTTCCTTCGCGAGCCCATCAACTTCAAGGAAATCACTCTCATGTCCACGCAAACCACCATCGCTTCCGCAGCCGTTCATGTCGTCGGCCAGTACAACGACGCCGGCAAGACCCTGGTCGGCGCCTACCGCACCGGCGTGCATCGGCTCCTGGGCGGTGCCGCTTCGCGCTACAGCGAGTTCCTCGGCAGCCGCCAGATTCCGCTGGTGAGCGAGCAGGTCAAGGCCAACCTGATCGGCGCGCAGGAAAGGATCAATGGTTTCCTGGCCGACCGCCTGGATATCGACACCAGCCGCATTGTGTCCGTGATGGACCGCGTTGCAGCCGGCACCACCAGCGGCATCGAAGCCGTTGCTGGCCGCGTGGCCCGCGTCGAGTCGCCGGTCGCCACCTCGGTGATCAATGCCCTGGGCGCGCTGAACCAGCCGATCGCCGCCGTCTCGGTGCAGATCGCCGACAAGATCGCCGCCGGCACGAAGCAGATCGAAGCCCGCGTGAGCGGCGCCGAAGAAGCCAGGCCCGTTCGCACGGTGAAGGCCAAGGCCGCCGCCGCCAAGAAGCCGGTTCGCCGCGCTGCTGCCCGCAAGGCGGCCTGACCCCGGGGCGCGTGAAGCGCCCTTTTCTTTTTTCCGGCATCTGGAGCACTGCATGGCGACCCGTCCTGACGAAACTGCAAAGCTGAAGAAGAGGGCGGCGCCTGCGAAGAAGATGCCGGCTGCCAGGAAGGCGACCGCGGCAACCAAGAAGTCCGCGGAGCCCGGCAAGGCTGAAGTCTTGCTGCGCGCCGGCCTGAAGGCACTGGACAACGTGCGCAACGACGTCGCCAAGCGCCAGGCCAACGTGATCGAGGGCCTGCTCGGCATCGGGCAGGGCAAGGTCCCCGGGCTCGACAGCTTCGGCATCCGCAAGTTCGAGGACGTTTTCGACCAGCGCGTCGCCACCGCCATGCAGCGCCTGGGCATGCCCGGCGCAGAAGAAGTGCAGGCCCTGCGCGACGAGGTCGCGCAACTGCGCGCACGCGTGGCGCAACTCGAAGGCACCGGCGCCGCCGCCCCCCGTGGCCGCGCCAAACGCTGAGCGACAACCCGACAAGCCGGTTGTGGCCAGTTCCAACACCACACGCGACCGCATCCTGCAGGCCAGCCTCGCGCTGTTCAACGCGCAAGGCCTCGCGGCCGTGTCGACCCACAAGATCGCGGCCGAGCTCGGCATCAGCCCGGGCAACCTGCACTACCACTTCAAGGCCAAGCAGCTGATCGTCGAATGGCTGTTCCGGCGCTTCGAGCAGCGGCTCGAGGCCCTGAACGGTTCGTCGGCATCGATCGCCGCCATCGACGACCTCTGGCTTGCGCTGCACCTGCGCTTCGAGGCCATCGACGAATACCGCTTCATCTACCGCGACATGGCCTTCCTGGCCAGCGAATACCCGGCGCTGGGCCAGCGCGCGCAGGCCCTCACCGCGCAGAACCTGCTGGCTGCGCAAACGCTGTGCGAAGGCCTGGTGGCCTCCGGCGTGATCGAGACCAGTGCCGAGCAGGCCCGCATCCTGGCGCTGCAGATGGTCTTCACCACCACCTGCTGGCTGTCGTTCGAGCGGCTCGTGCCGGGGCGCGACGCGCTGGCGCAGGCCGACCCCGGTTTGGCGGCTTTCTACACGCTCACGCTGGTTTCTCCGTATGTTTCCAGCGAATCGAGGGCTTACCTTGATTACCTGAGGCGCAAATACCTCGGTTAAATGTCGCTGTCGTCCGACGGGGCATTGATTCCGTCGGCCTCATGTTCGTCTTGAAGCAGATAAAAACCACAAAGGAGCCATCCTTCATCATGACCACTGCCACCTACGCCAAGGAACCTGTCGCGCCACCGTCGCGCCTGCTGCTGCTGGCCGAAGCCCGCGCGCTCTGGGAAACCGGCGCCGGCATCGCCATGTGGCCGCTGCTGCAGCTCACGCCGCGCGGCGATGGACACCCGGTGCTCGTGCTGCCGGGCCTGGTGGCGGGTGACGGCTCCACGCTGCTGCTGCGCCGCTACCTGTGCAGCCGCGGCTATGACGCGCACGGCTGGGGCCAGGGCCGCAATTTCGGTCCGCGCGAAGGCGTGGAAGACGCCATGGTCGAGCTGCTGAAGACCCTGCACGACAAGAGCGGCCAGAAGGTCAGCGTGATCGGCTGGAGTTTGGGCGGCGTGTATGCGCGGCTGCTGGCGTCTTCCTATGCGCCCATGATCCGCAACGTCATCACGCTGGGCAGCCCCTTCTCAGGCAGCCCGCGCGCCACCAACGCATGGCGCGTGTACGAAGGCGTGAGCGGCCAGAGTTCGCATGACCCGCGCCGCATGAAGTTCGTGCAGCCCACGCCGCCGGTGCCGACCACCTCGATCTTCAGCCGCACCGACGGTGTCGTTGCCTGGCGCTGCAGCATCGAGAAGACCGGGCCGCAGTCCGAGAACATCGAAGTCGTCGCCAGCCACCTGGGACTGGGCGCGCACCCTGCGGTGCTCTATGCGGTGGCCGACCGGCTGGCGCAGCCCGAGGGCGAGTGGAAGCCCTTCAACCGAGGGCTGCTGGGGCCGCTGGTCTATCCGGATCCCGATCGCGATATCTGAGCCCCAGCGGGCTCCTCAGCTTCCGGCCCACACGTCCAGCACGTAGCGCTGGTCGGCGATCATCTTGTCCATCCACGCCTTGCTGTCGTGCCCGTGCTCGCGCGCGAGGTCGCTCAGCGTGCGCCGCACGTCGGGCTCCATGCGCGAGCCGTCGCCGCACACGTAGACCACCGCGCCCGCTTCCAGCAGCTTCCACACATCGGCGGCCTGCTCGCGGATCAGGTCCTGAACGTAGACCTTGCGCTCGCCCGCGCGCGAGAACGCGGTGTGCAGCTTCATCACGCCGCGGTGCGCCCAGGCCTGGAGTTCGTCGGCATAGATGAAGTCCTGCTCGGGATGGCGGCAGCCGAAGAAAAGCAGCGCCTCGCCGAGCGGGTTACCTCCTTCGATCTGCGCCGCGCGCTCCTGCAGGAAGCCGCGGAACGGCGCGAGGCCGGTGCCTGGTCCGACCATGATGAGCGGCCGGGCCGCATCGTCGGGCAGCCGGAAGCCCTCGGCCGTGGTCTCTCGCACCACGCCGTGCACCGTGTCGCCGGCTTCGGCGCGCGCCAGGAAGTTGGAGCACACGCCCTCGAAGGTGCCGCTGCCCGACCTGGCGGGGCCGCTCACCACGCCCACCGTCACGCTGCACTTGCCCGGCGTCATCGTCGGGGAAGAAGAGATCGAGTAGTAGCGCGGCGACAGCGGCGACAGCATTTCGAGGAACACCGCGAACGGTACCTGGCAGGCGCGGTGCTCTTCCAGCAGGTCGAGCAGCGACTTGCGCTTGTGCAGCACCTCTGTCTTGTACGCCGTCTGCGAAGACTCGTCGCTGCCCGACAGGGCCACGAGCTTGGGTTTGGTGAACGGGCACTCGGTGTACGCCGCGAGCGTGGCGATCTGCTTGCGCGTGGCCACGTCCTGCAGCTCGACGTAGTCGCCCAGCAGGCGGTCGACCGCGATCACCTGCTCCACCGGCAGCGCCGCCTTGCGGCCCGAGCCGGCATGCAGGCGCACATGCGCGTCGCGGTCGAAGCCGAAGCGCGCCATCGCACGTTCGACCTGGGCCGGACTGTTGCGCGGCACCACGCTCAGGTGGTCGCCGGCGCGGTAGACCAGACCCTCGGGCAGCATCAGCTCGACGTGGCGCGTGGAGCGGCCTGCTTCGCCGTTGCCGCCGTTCTGCAGCTCTCGGTTCTCGATCACCCGCAGCGCCACCGCGCCCAGCGCGTCGACGATCGCGTTCTTCTGCGGCGGCGGCAGCTCCTCGAGCGTGTAGAGCGGCTCGCTCTGCGCGGGTGAGTCGGCGCCGGTCTTGATGTCGAAGGCCTTCACCAGCTCGGGCCACAGCGCATCGCTCCAGTCCTGGAAGGCGCCGTCCATGTCCTCGCGCGCATCGCCTTCGCCGCGCGGATGCACGCGCGTGGCGCCGAGCGCCTCGAGCCGTTCGTCGATGCGGCGCGGCACCGCCTGGTAGGTGGCGGCCCAGTCGGTGTTGCCGCAGCCGAACACGCTGAAGCGCACGCCGTTGAGCGAATCGTCGGCCTTGTCGAGCCAGCGGTGGAACTCGGCCGCGTTGTCGGGCGCCACGCCGTTGTACGAGGCGCAGACGATGGCGACCGCGCCGTTGGCCGGCAGCCGCTCGGCATAGTCGTCGAGCGACGCCAGCTGGGTGGAGAAGCCGCGCGTCTCGCCGGCCTCGGCCAGCTGCCGCGCGAGGTCTTCGGCCGTGCCGAGGTTGGAGCCCTGCAGCACCAGCAGCGAGGTGCCGTGGCGCGCCGCCTGCTGCTTGCGCTGTGCTGGCTGCGTGGGCTGCACGGGCGCGGCGGCCGCGTCGCTCATGTTGCCGCGCGGGCGCGTGGCCGGGTCGCGCAGCAGTGCCTTGATCTTGAAATTCTCGGGCTTGATCGTCAGCGCTTCCTTGATCTTCAGCTTGTAGCCCGTGTGGTCCACGAGGTTGAAGCGCTGAAGGATCATGCCCAGCGTGAGCACCGCTTCCTGCAGCGCGAACTGCCGCCCGATGCAGGCGCGCTGCCCGTTGCCGAAGGGCTTGAACGCGTTCACCGGCCGCTCGCGCTCGGCTTCGCGGCTGAAGTGGTCGGGGTTGAACTGGTCGGCATCCTCGCCCCAGATGCCCTTGTCACGGTGCAGCGCCAGCGCATGCATGATGACCATGTTGTTCTTCTTGATCGTGTACAGCCCGCCGATCTTCGTGTCTTCCTTGGCGCGCATCGAGATCGCGGGCGCGGTCGGATACAGGCGCAGAGATTCCTTCAGCACCTGCATCACGTACTGCAGCCGGTTGACCTGCGCGTAGGTCGGCTTCTGCGAGGTGTCCGGGCCGAACACGTTGTCCACCTCGGCTTGCGCCTTGGCCATCGCCTCGGGGTTGTTCAGCAGGAAGTAGATGGCGAACGAGAGCAGGCCGCTGGTGGTCTCGTGCCCCGCGATGAGGAATTCGATGCACTCGTCGCGGATCATCTTGTCGGTGAGCTGCTCGCCGCTCTTCTTGTCCACGCCAGCGATCATGTAGCTCAGCAGGTCGGGCTTGGTGGCGATGTCGGCCCCGCTCGCGCGCCGCTCCTCGATGATGTCTTCCACCATCTTGTGCATGAAGCGGATGTCCTTGCGCTGTTGCGCGAGCTCCTTCTTCAGCATCAGCTCTTCCAGCGGCAGGCCGCGGCGGTTCTGCACCGTCTCCAGCGTGCGCACCATCGCATCGACGAAAGGATGGAAGCCTTCGCGGTAGAACGAGTTGAAGCGATAGCCGAAGCCGCACAGGCCGATGGTGTCGAGCGTGAGCGCGGTCATGTCGCGCACCACGTCCACCTCTTCATCGAAGTTCAGCCGCTCCCACTTGGTGACCAGCTGCCCCGCGATGTCCAGCATCATCGGGTGGTAGGCCTGCATCGCGCGCTGGCTGAAGTTGGCCAACAGGATGTTGTGCGGCTTCGACCAGGTCTCCTCGTGCGTGTCCGAAGTGAACAGTCCGTGCGAGGCGGCACGCAGCCGGCGCAGCGCGCCGCGCGTGCTCTTGTCGAAGCGCGCTTCCTCGCAGAGTTCGTCCACCAGCGCGGGCGACGAAACCACGATCACCGGCATGCCCGGCATGTCCAGCCAGTAGATGCCGCCGAGGTCCTGCGCGATCTTCCACATGTCGAGCACGGGGGAGTCGGAGCCGATCGACAGCAGGTTCCCGACGAAGGGCTTCTTCGCCGGATGCGGGATCGGGTGGAGCGAGTTTTTGCCTGCCATGGTCTTGTTGTGCCTTCGGAGTGGACCCGCTTCGGATACCGGGGTATGGAAGCCGGAGTATCCCGACGGCACGGGAGGTGGGCAGGACGGGGTTTCCCTTAGGACATTCGCGGAGGGGAGCACCCGGTGGCCTTCGCGCGCGCCCCGAGGCAAGTCATGGCCGAACCATCTTGCACTCCGTACCTTGCGCCAGCTCGTTCCCGGTATACACCGCGTCGGTGCGAAAACCGTAGTTAGTGCCTTCCCAGCCCGTCTTCACCGTCTTGCCGTCCACCGGCACGATGGTGTTGACCACCTGCGGCAGCAGCAGCTGGTGATCTTCGGCACGCATGCGCACCGAGCCCACCACAGAGTCGAAGCTCAGGTCCTCGAGCGCGCGAGCCACCTTGACGGTGTCGGTCGAACCGGCCTTGTCGATGGCGGCAGCCAGCAGGCGCGGCGTCATGTCGATGCGCGGCGCGAGGAAGTCCTTGCCGGTCTTGGCCTTGTAGGCCTTGGCCAGCGCGTCCACCTTGGGCGTGTCGGCCTCGCCCGGATGCCATTCGGCCACCCAGGTCAACTGGCCCAGCTTCGCCTGCGACACGGCCGTCACCGTGCCCGGCACCGAGCCCGCGCTGTGGTTGAAGTAGCGCAGGTTGTAGCCCGCGTCGCCCGCGGCCTTCAGCAGCAGCGTCATGTCCTGGCCCCAGTTGCCGGTGATGACCGAATCAGCGCCGCTTTGCTTCACGTTGGCGATGTAGGGCGCGAAGTCCTTCACGCGGCCGATGGGGTGCAGCGCCTCGCCCACGAACTGGACGTCGGGCCGCGCCAGGCCCACCAGCTGCCTGCCGTAGCTGGCCCACTGCTTGCCGTGCGCGTAGTCCTGGTTGAGCAGGTAGACCTTCTTCACGTCGGGCGTCTTCTTGATGTAGTTGGCCAGCGCCTTCATCTTCATCGCCGTGTTGGCCTCGGTCTGGAAGTGCCAGAAGCTGCAGCCCTTGCCCGTCATCTCGGGGTCGATGGAGGAGTGGTTCAGCACGATCAGCTCCTTGCCCGGGTTGCGCTGGTTCCAGCGCGCCACCGACTGCACCAGCGCCGTGACCACCGACGAGCCCGAGCCGCCCGTGACGATCGCCTTCGCGCCCTGGTCGATGGCCGCCTGCAGCGCGCTCTGGCTTTCCTGCGCCGAGAGCTTGCTGTCGAACTGCAGCAGCTGCAGCTTCGTGCCGCCGAGCACGCCGCCCCTGGCGTTGATGTCCTCGATGGCGTACTGCGTGTGCATCAGCATCAGCTCGCCGACGTTGGCAAAAGGACCCGAGAGCGGATCGATGTAGGCGACCTTGTAGGTCTGCTGCGCGTGAGCGGCGCCGGCGGTGGCCAGCAGGCAGGCAAGGGCGATCCGCGCCAATGGCGCACGGTTGAACTTCATGGTTTGTCTCCGGGGATGGTTGTCGGTCAGTTCTTCGCTTGCAGCCCGATCACGCGGCCGGCCAGCTTCGTGAGTTCGGCCACCACCTCGTCGGGCGAGAGGCGCCCGTTCGGGCGGTACCAGCTGTAGAGAAAACCCGGCAGGCTGCAGGCCGCGAGCGCGGTGAGCTTGGTCTCGGCGAAGTCGAGGTCGCCGTCGCGCCGCGCTTCTTCGAGCAGCGGGCACAGCAGGTCGTAGAAGTGGCGGGCGAGCTTCTTCTGCGCCGCGATGTACTCGGGCCGGTACACCTGCGGCTCGCGATAAGGAAAGAAGGCGACGGGGTGATGCGCAATGGTCGCGCGAATCAGCCGCTCGATGCCGTCGATCACCTTCTCGCTGGCGCGGCGCGGGTCGGTGGCTGCGAAGTCGAGCGCGGTGAAGCAATCGACAGCCGGGCGCCAGGAGAGCGTCTCGAAAATCTCCTGCTTGTCGCGGAAGTAGTAGTACACGAAGGGCTTGGTCACGCCCAGCGCGCGCACGATCTGCGCCATGGTGGTGTTGGCATAGCCCTGCGCCGCGAACAGCTGCGCAGCCGCCTGCAGGATGCGCTCGCGCTGCAGGTCGGTGCCCTGCGTGGCTGCGCGCTGTCGGCCCGTGCCTTGCGGCAGGTGCGGCTGTGCAGCGGTGCCGCTCTGGCCTCCAGAGGGTTTGTGCCGTGTCGCGGAAGTTATACCCATGGGTAGGATTGTTCGTGCACCATGCGCCATTGGCAAGCGCCAGCCCGGTGCGTGCGGCTATCGATAACCCTGAGGAAGTGACGCCATGGAGACATTGCCCGACCGCCCGCAGCAGCCCCTGCACGAGTACCTGCGCACCCACGCACGCGAGCGCGGCGGCAGCACTGCCTGTCTCTGGTACGGCCAGGCGATGAGCTGGTCCGAGCTCGATCGCGCGAGCGACGCCTTCGCCGCGCGGCTGCAGGCGCTCGGCGTGAAGAAGGGAGAGCCGGTGGTGCTCTTCCTCAACAACTGCCCGCAATACCTTGTGGCGCACTTCGGCATTCAGAAAATCGGCGCCATCGTCTGCCCGAGCGGGCCGCTCAACAAGGAGCACGAGCTGGCCTACCAGGTCAACGACCTGAAGGCGCGCGTGATCGTCGCGGCCGCGCCGCTGTTGCCGGTGGTGCGCAAGGTGCAGCCGCAGAGCGCGCTCGAACATGTGTTCGTGGTGCACTACGCCGATCTGCTGCCTGCCCATCCCGCGCTCGACCTTCCGCTCGAACTCGCCGCGGAGCGCAAGTCCGAACGCACCGTACCCGAAGGCTGCGAAGACTTCCTCGCCGTGATGAAGGCTGGCGCGAAGCCGCAGGCCGTCGCCATCGACATGGACGACGTTGCGCTCATGACCTACACCTCGGGCACCACCGGCCTGCCGAAGGGCGCGATGCTGAGCTATGGCAACGCGCTCTTCAAGACGCGCGCCGCGGCCGACTGCAATGGCGTGGGGCCCGATGACGTGCTGCTGTCCATTGCGCCGCTGTATCACATCGCGGGCATGCTGATGGGCGTCAACGTGCCGGTGCTCAGCGGCGCAACCTCGGTGCTGATGCACCGCTTCGACCCGCGCGCCGCGCTGCAGGCCATCGCCGCGTACAAGGTGAGCTGGTGGTACAGCATCGCGCCGATGAACGTGGCCTGCATGCAGGTGCCCGACATCGCGAGCTTCGACCTGGGCAGCCTGAAGATGAACCCGGTGACGAGCTTCGGCATCACCTTCACCGAAACGCTGGCGCGCCAGTGGCGCTCGCACGCGCCCAGCTGCACCTCGTTCGAGGCGGCCTACGGCTTGAGCGAAACGCACACCTGCGACACCTACACGCCGCACCATGCGCCGCGCTGGGGCACGCAGGGCGTGCCGGTGCCGGGCGTGACGATCCGCATCGTCAATCCCGACAAGGATGGCGACACGCAGGCCGACATGCCTACGGGCGACGTCGGCGAGATCGTGCTGACCAGCCCCGGCGTCTTCAAGGGCTATTGGAACAAGCCCGAGGCCACCGCTGCCACGCTGCGCAATGGCTGGGTGCACACGGGCGACATGGGCAAGCTCGACGCCGATGGCTACCTCACCTTCATCGGCCGCTTCAAGGAAATGATCAAAGTCTCGGGCTACAGCGTGTTCCCCGAAGAGGTAGAGACCATCCTCATCAAGCACCCGGCGGTCGCGCAGGCGGCCGTCATCGCGCAGCCCGATGCCGAGAAGGGCGAGGTCGTGAAGGCCTTCATCGTGCGCAAGCCCGGCGCCGCGCTCGAGGCCGATGCGCTGATTGCCTGGGCGCGAGACAACATGGCGAGCTACAAGGCGCCGCGCGCCGTGAGCTTCATCGATGCATTGCCGACCACCGGCGCGGGCAAGGTGCTGCGCCGCCTGCTCAAAGACCAAAGCTGAGAGGTTCTGTTTGTTCTCCAAAGTTCTGATTGCCAACCGCGGCGAGATCGCCGTGCGGCTGATGCGCGCCCTGCGCGACCTGGGCATCGCCAGCGTGGCGGTGCATGCGCGCGACGACGTCTCGGCGCTGCACGCGCAGCTGGCCGACACGGCCGTCGCACTCGATGCGACCGGGCCTTCCGCGTACCTCGACGTGGCCGCGCTGATTGCCGTTGCAAAGGCGCAAGGATGCGATGCGGTGCATCCCGGCTACGGCTTTCTCAGCGAGCGCGCCGATTTCGCGCAGGCCTGTGCCGAGGCAGGCCTCGTCTTCATCGGACCGACGCCCGAGCAGCTGGGCCTGTTCGGCGACAAGGCACGCGCGCGCGCCCTGGCCACGCAATGCGATGTGCCGGTGATGCCCGGCAGCGCCGGCGCGGTGACGCTTGCGCAGGCGCAGGCCTTCTTCGCCGAGCAGCACGCGCAGGGCGCGGGCGTAATGGTCAAGGCCATTGGCGGCGGCGGCGGGCGCGGCATGCGCGCGGTGATCGATGTGAACGAACTGCCCGAGGCACATGCCCGCTGCATGTCCGAAGCCAGGGCGGCCTTCGGCATCGAGGGCGTGTACGTCGAACGGCTGATGCGCAATGCGCGGCACATCGAGGTGCAGGTGCTGGGCGACGGGCAGTCCGTCGCCAGCCTCGGCGAGCGCGAATGCACGCTGCAACGGCGCTTCCAGAAGCTGGTGGAAATTGCACCGAGTCCCTCGCTGCCCGAGGCCCTGCGCGCGCGGGTCACGCAGGCTGCGCTGCGCATGGCGAAGGCGGTGGGTTATCGCGGGCTGGGCACGTTCGAATTTTTGGTCGATGCCGGATCGACGACGCTGCCCTTCGTCTTCATCGAGGCGAACCCGCGGCTGCAGGTCGAGCACACGGTGACGGAAGCGGTGACCGGTCTCGATCTGGTGCAACTGCAGATCGCTGTCGCAGCGGGCCAGCCCTTGGATGAACTGGGCGTGGACGCCGATCGCACCGCGCCGCAGCGCGGCTTCGCGGTGCAGTGGCGCATCAACGCCGAGACGCTCGATGCGCAAGGCAACGCGCGGCCTTCGGGCGGCACGCTCGCGCGCTTCGACCTGCCGGCCGGGCCGGGCGTGCGCGTCGACACGCACGGCTATGCGGGCCTTGCGCCTTCGCCGCACTACGACACGCTGCTCGCCAAGCTCATCGTGCATTCGCCATCGCCGCGTTTCGCAGATGCATTGCGCCGTTCGCTGCGCGCGCTGGACGAATGCCACATCGACGGCATCGCCACGAACCTGCCGCTGCTGCGCGCCATCGCAGCGCGGCCCGAGTTCGCGACGCAGGCGGTGCACACGCGCTTCGTGGAGGCGCATCTGGGCGATCTGCTGGCCGCCGCGGCCTCGTTTGAAAAGCATGCGAAGAAGACGGCGGCCGCGCCGGCTACACAACCCGCCGTCGAAGACGACGGTTCGGACGAACTGACCGTCAAGGCGCCGATGCCGGCCCGCCTCCTGCAGTTCGAAGTGGACATCGGCGACGTGCTGCCCGCCGGCGCGCAACTCGGCGTGCTCGAGGCCATGAAGATGGAGCACCTGCTGCACGCGCCCGTGGCCGGCCGCGTGGTCGCGCTGCTGGCCGCGCCCGGCGACTACCTCGTCGAAGGCCAGTCGCTGGTGCAGCTCGAAGCCGTCGATGCGCAAGCCGTCGAGGCCGAGGCGCGCGCCGAGCACGACCTCGATGCGATCCGCCCCGACCTGCAAAAGGTCATCGACCGCCACGCGCCCACGCTCGACATCAATCGCAAGGCCGCCGTCGACAAGCGCCACGCGCAGGGCGGCCGCACCGCGCGCGAGAACATCGCCGACCTGTGCGACACCGCTGCCGACCCCCAAAACTTCATCGAGTACGGCGCGCTCGCCATCGCCGCACAGACGCGCCGCCGCACGCTCGAGGACCTGATCGCCAACACGCCCGCCGACGGCATGGTCACGGGCCTGGGCAGCATCAATGCGAAGCAGTTCGGCCCCGAGGTGTCGCGCTGCGCCGTGCTGGCCTACGACTACACCGTGCTGGCCGGCACGCAGGGCATGCGCAACCACCACAAGACCGACCGGCTGCTGGCGGTCGCGCATCAGCTGAAGCTGCCGGTGGTGCTGTTCGCCGAGGGTGGCGGCGGTCGTCCCGGCGATACGGACATGCCGATCGTCGCGGGGCTCAACAACCATACCTTCAGCCAGTTCGCGGCGCTCTCGGGCAAGGTGCCCGTGGTCGGCATCGTGCACGGCCGCTGCTTCGCGGGCAACGCGGCGCTGCTGGGCTGCGCCGACGTGATCATCGCCACCAGGAGCAGCAACATCGGCATGAGCGGCCCCGCGATGATCGAAGGCGGCGGCCTCGGGACCTTTGCGCCCGAACAGATCGGCCCGAGCAGCGTGCAGTCGCGCAATGGCGTGATCGACATCCTCGTGGAAGACGAAGCCGCCGCAGTGGCCGCGGCGAAGCAGTACCTGTCCTACTTCCAGGGTGCGACCACCGGTTGGCAATGCGCAGACCCGCGCACGCTGCGCCACGTCGTGCCCGAGAACCGGCTGCGCGTGTACGACGTGCGAGCGGCGATGCGCGGCGTGGCCGACACCGGCTCGCTGCTCGAACTGCGCGCGGGTTTCGGCGCGGGCATCGTCACGGCGCTCGCGCGCATCGAGGGCCGGCCGGTGGGCCTGATGGCCAACAACCCGCACCACCTTGGCGGCGCGATCGACGTGGAAGCGGCCGACAAGTCCGCGCGCTTCATGCAGCTGTGCAATGCGCACGGCCTTCCAATTGTTTCGTTGTGCGACACGCCCGGCTTCATGGTCGGGCCCGAAATCGAGGCGCAGGCGCAGGTGCGCCACGTGTGCCGCATGTTCATGGTGGCCTCGCACCTGCGCGTGCCGTTCTTCGCCGTGGTGCTGCGCAAGGGCTATGGCTTGGGCGCGCAGGCGATGACGGCGGGCGGTTTTGACGCACCCGTTTTCACCGTGGCCTGGCCCACTGGCGAATTCGGTGCGATGGGGCTCGAAGGTGCTGTGCGTCTGGGCTTTCGCAAGGAACTGGCGGCCGTCCCGGAGGGCGGCGAGCGCGATGCGCTGTTCAGGAAGCTCGTGGCGCAGCAGTACGCGAACGGCGAGGCGATCCACATGGCGCAGACGCTGGAGATCGATGCAGTGATCGATCCGGCCGACACACGCACCTGGCTGGTGCGTGGGCTGTCCTCTGCGACGAAGGCGCCTGGCGCGGCCGCTGCCTATGTAGACACTTGGTAACCCGGCTTTAGACCTCGTCACGCGCGGGAGATCATGGCTCCGTAAACTGGGCCGCTTTGCGCGAATGAAACTGGTTTCTCGTTGGGCAGCCCACCTCCGCGACGTGGCCACGGCGCACTGGGTGGCGGCCCTCTGCCTCGCAGTGCTGGCCGTCGGCGTGCAGGCCGTCACTCCCGGCAGCCATCCCCGCCAGCCCGCCGAGGCGCACTGGGTGGCGAGCTGGGCCGTGGCGCCGGTCGAGTTCGGCGAGCTGGCCGCAAGCCCCGGCGGCGCGGGCTATTCATCGCCCGCCGGGAATGACCTGCGCGGGCAGACGCTGCGCCAGCAGGTCGAACTGTCGCTGGACGGCCAGCGCATCCGCATCCGCTTCTCGAACCGCTTCGGCAAGACGCCGCTGCGCATTGCCGCCGCGAGTGCGGCACGCGGCACCGGCGCCGATGCGTTCTCGCCGGCCACGCTGCGCGTGCTGCGGTTCGGCGGGCGCACCAGCCTCACGATCGCCCCCGGCGCGGACGCCTGGAGCGATGGTGTCGACCTGCCGGTTCAGGCGGGGCAAACCGTGGTCGTGAGTGCCTTCTTCGACCGCGCCGCGCCGTTTTCCACGGTTTCCATGCTCGAGCCGGGAACGACTTGGGTGACTGCCGGCAATGCCGTGATGGCGCCGAAGCTGAAGAGCCCCACGCCGCTGGTGCTGAACCAGATCGTGACCGGGCTCGACGTGCTCACCACGAAGTCCGTGTGCACCGTCGTGGCTTTCGGCGACTCCATCACGTCGGGCACCGCGGAGGCCAAGTTCGGGGCCTATCCCGACATGCTGGCCACGCGCCTGCGCGATACGCAGGGCGCCGGAAACGACATAGCGGTGCTCAATGCCGGCATCGGCGGCAACCGCCTGCTGGCCGACGGCATGGGGCCCAGCGGCCTCTCGCGTTTCGAGCGCGACGCCCTGCGGCAGAGCAGCGTGACGCACGCGATCGTCCTGCTCGGCACCAACGACATCGGCCGCACCCTGTTCGCCAACGTGCCCGGCGCCGAGATCAAGGCCCGCGACATGCCGACCGCCGAGCGCATCACCGACGGACTGGAGCAACTGGTCAAGCAGGCTCGCGCCAAGGGTGTGAAGGTGCTGCTCGGCACGGTGCCGCCATTCAGGAACACGCCTTACTGGAACGAGGCCAACGATGCCATGCGCGAAGCCGTCAACCGCTGGATTCGCGGCCGGCAGGACATCGACGGCGTGGTCGATTTCGATGCGGCGCTGCGTGACCCCGCAGACCCGCAGGCATTGAACCCGCTGTTCGACTCGGGCGACCATCTGCATCCCAACAAGGCCGGC
The DNA here is from genome assembly GCF_059491885.1 of Variovorax sp. Varisp46. Classification (NCBI taxonomy): domain Bacteria; kingdom Pseudomonadati; phylum Pseudomonadota; class Betaproteobacteria; order Burkholderiales; family Comamonadaceae; genus Variovorax; species Variovorax sp. Varisp46. The sequence goes on along the minus strand of NZ_CP168515.1, from coordinate 4,567,509 downwards.
CATGCCGCGATGGCCGCGGCCATCGACCTGCACGAATTGCAGGAGTGAGTGCTCGCAAGGGCTGAGGGAGCAGCGAAAGGCGGGTCACAGCTCTACACAAGATTTCGTGCACCGCTTACAGGCGCTTCACATGGGCTGGGCAGCATGAAGGCTCCTACAACTCATGAGGGGTACTTCATGAAAAAGATCGCATTGGCTCTTTCCATCGGCGCTGCTTCGCTTCTGTCGGTGGGCACGTTGGCTGTTCCCACGGCCGCTCAGGCGCAGCCCGTCGCCATCGAGGTGGCGCCGCCCCCGCCGCGGTTCGAACGCATGCCGCCGCCGCGCCGCGGCTATGTGTGGTCGCCGGGGCACTATGAATGGCACGGTGGCCGCCACGTGTGGGTCCGCGGCTACTGGGTGCGCGAGCGTCCGGGCTATGCCTACCGTCCGCCGGAATGGCGCCAGGACGGCGACCGCTGGCAATACCACAGGGGCGGTTGGGACCGCGATGGCGACGGGGTGCCGAACCGCTACGACCGCCGGCCGGACGACCCGAATCGCAACTGACGGCAGGGTTCAGCGGAACACGACGGTGCGGTGGCCGTTCAGCAGCACGCGGTGTTCGCTGTGCCACTTCACCGCCCGCGCCAGCACTTGGCTCTCCGTGTCGCGGCCGCGGGCCGTGAGGTCTTCGACCGTGTCGGTGTGGTCGGCGCGTTCCACGTCCTGCTCGATGATCGGGCCTTCGTCGAGGTCGGCCGTCACGTAGTGGGCGGTGGCGCCGATCAGCTTCACGCCGCGGTCGTGGGCCTGGTAATAGGGCTTGGCGCCCTTGAAGCTGGGCAGGAACGAATGGTGGATGTTGATCGCACGGCCAGCCAGGCTGCGGCACAGGTCGTTGCTCAGGATCTGCATGTAGCGCGCGAGCACCACGAGCTCGGCGCCCTCGGCCTCGATGATTTCCAGCTGCTTCGCCTCGGCCTGCGCCTTGGTCGCGCCTGTCACCGGGATATGGTGGAACGGCACGTTGTAGCTGGCGGCCAGCTGGTAGAAGTCGCGGTGGTTCGAGATGATGGCGCGCACGTCGATGGCCAGCAGGCCGCTCTTCCAGCGGAACAGCAGGTCGTTGAGGCAGTGGCCTTCCTTGCTGACCAGGATCACGGTCTTCATGGGCTCGGCGGCGGCATGCAGCTGCAGCGCCATGCCGAAGCCGGCGGCGAAGGTCTTCAATTCCTCGCGCAGCGTGGCTTCGCTGTGCTCGCCGCAGGCGAAGCGCACCCGCATGAAGAACAGGCCCGTGTCGTGGTCGTTGTACTGGGCGGCCTCTTCGATGTTGGCGCCCCGTTCGAGCAGGAAGCCCGACACGGCGTGCACGATGCCCGTACGGTCGGGGCAAGAGAGGTTCAGGATGTAGGCGGGCGAGGTGGGCGTAGTGGTCGTCATCAGGGGCGTGATTGTCGCAGGGGTGCCAGAATCGCGATTTTCCTCGACCACATAACCGCAGGAGCGAGACATGGCCCAGCAGGACTTCAACATGGACAACCAATGGTTGCCCTTCACTCCCAACCGCCATTTCAGGAAAGACCCGCGCGTCTTCGTGGCGGCCGATGGCATGGAGTTCACCACGCACGACGGCAAGAAGGTGATCGACGGCATCTCCTCGCTGTGGTGCGTGGGCGCGGGCCACAACCGCAAGCCCATCAACGAGGCGATCAAGAAGCAGCTCGACACGCTCGACTACGCCACTGCCTTCCAGGTCAGCAACGACCGCGCCTTCAAGGCGGCCGAGATGATCGCCTCGCTCGCGCCCGGCGATCTCAACAAGGTGCTGTTCTGCAACTCGGGCTCGGAAGCCGCAGACACCTCGATGAAGGTCGCGCTTGCCTATCACCGCGCACGCGGCGAAGGCCACCGCAACGTGTTCATCGGCCGCGAGAAGGGCTACCACGGCGTGGGCTTCGGTGGCATGTCGGTGGGCGGCATTCCCGGCAATCGCAAGGTGTTCGGCTCGGCCTTCCTGCCGCGCGTGGACCACATGCGCTTCATCCACGATCCGGTGAACCACGCCTACATCCACAACGAGGAGCCGGTGTGGGCCGAAGACCCGCTGGTCGAGCTCGAAACGCGCATCCTGCCGCTGCACGATGCGAGCAACATCGCCGCGATCATCGTCGAGCCGGTGGCCGGGTCGGCCGGCTGGTACCTGCCGCCCAAGGGCTACCTGAAGCGCCTGCGCGAGATCTGCGACAAGCACGGCATCCTGCTGATCTTCGACGAGGTCATCACCGGCTTTGGCCGCATGGGCACCAACTTCGCGTCCGACTATTACGGCGTGGTGCCCGACATGCTGAACTTCGCCAAGTGCGTGACCAACGGCGTCATTCCGCTCGGCGGCGTGATCTGCCGCGACAAGCTCTACGACGCGATGATGAAGACCGACGCGCCCGAACACGTGGTCGAGTTCTTCCACGGCTACACCTACTCGGGCCACCCGGTGGCCTGCGCCGCGGCCATCGCCACGCTCGATCTCTTCAAGCAGGAGAACCTGTTCGCGCGCGCCGGCGAAATGGGCAAGGTGCTGGGCGATGCCTTCCACAGCGCCTTCAAGGGCCTGCCGAACGTGATCGGCATCCGCAGCCTGGGCCTCGCCGCGGCGGTGGAACTCGCGCCCATCGCGGGCACGCCGGGCAAGCGCGCCTACGACATCTTCCTGGACTGCTTCCACAAGGGTGCACTGGTACGGCCGGCGGGCGACGTGCTGGTGATCGCACCGCCGTACATCGTGGAAAAGTCGCACATCGAGACGCTGGTGAATACGCTGGCGGATTCGATCAGAAAGCACGCTTGAGCGGGGCGGCGGCCCTTGCGCAAGCCGGCGACGCGAAGGCCGTTCGCAGGATCGCGGCGCCGGAAATCATGCGACTTTCGTTTTGAACTGACTGTCGACGAAGCATTTTTAGCGCTTTGACAGAAGCCAGCGGGAGCTTCATTCTTCAGCCCTCACCACGGGGCTGGAGATGACGATGTCGGAAAAAATCGAGCGCTGGATGAATCAGCCGCTTTTCGTGGGTCGTCAGGCTCTTCTCGTCACCGTGACACTCGGCTCTGTCGGCGCCTGGTTGTTGTTCTGGTTCGGTGAATAGGGTCGACGGACGCGTTCAAGCCTTCGGTTGCGGCCTGGCCAGCCGCTTGAACTCGGCGCAATAGTCTTTCTCGGGCAATGGCGGCGTTTGCCATGTGCTGTCGTAATCGCCCGCCGCCACGTCCGCCGCAGCGGCAGCGGCGCGCATTTGCACCGTGGCAACCTTGATGTCGTCGGGTAGATGCTGCGGCACGCCGAGCGTGCGCACGACGTGGCCCGCGCCGGCGATCAGCAGCACCGTCTGGCCCGGCCGCCTTGCCTTGACGATGGCCTGCGCCATTGCACGGTCGCGGCCCACCTGGATGCGCGTCATCGGGACGATCTGGGACTCGGGCAGCATCTTGCAGTGGCCCTCCCGCACGGCGTCCTGCTGCACGGCATAGGCCTCGCCATTGAGCTGCACGTCGAGCGAGACGTCGGCCATGGCGTCCCTCATGCGCGTGCGCGGCAGGTTGGCGCCGACCACGGGCACGCCCGCGCGCACGGCCACCATCACGGTGGGGCCGTAGCTGGCCCAGGGCCAGGCCTTGTCGCTCCAGTCGAGGGCCGCCTGCACCTGCGCTTCGGTGGCGGAGGGGGCGATGCGCGCGGTGCTGCGGCCTTCCTCGGCCATTTCGAGCGCAAGCGCGGCGAGATGGCCGCGCGCGACCAGCGCCTCGACGGCTTCGCGCTCGATGGCGTGGTGCTCGGGGGCGTCGTGCTGCTCGCCGAGCAGGAGGGCGTCGACCGGCTGGAGTGCTGCGATGCGGCGCGCGATGGGTGCATCGGCGCCGGGAGGCAGCACCGAGCAGCCCCCGAATGCGGTGGTGGCGAGCAGGGGAAGAAGCAGGCGCCAGGGAGTCCGCAGGGGCCGGTTTGGAGGGGACATCACGCCATACTATGCCCCGGCACACGCCCGCCGTGCCGTCCATTTCCGCTTTTCCCTGTCGTCTCTTTCGGTTTCTTCGCTGACCTGAGGTTCATGGGAGCCGTTGCCGGTGCTTCATGAAAAAAGCGCCCGGACAGGGCGCTTTGTCGTTGGAGGCCGAATTTGCGTCAGTGCACCAGCACCGGCGTGTGGGCCAGCTCGGCGTAGCCTTCGAGCGTGTCCTCGACTTCTTCCTGGGTGGGGGTGTTGAGCTGCCACGCGGCGATCTGCTGCTGGAACAGTTCGGCCCACGAGCCGTCAAGGTAGACCTCCTTGCCCGAACGCTTGTCCACGATCTCGAAGCCGTGGCGCTCCAGAACCGGCACGTTGGGTTGCGCGGGTTCGTCGCCTTCATTGGGCTGCACGTGGACGACGACGAAAGACTCCGAGTCATAAAGCATGTTCATGGCGGGCCCTGTGAGGATGTCGATGGCGTTCATGGGGGATACATAGCAATCAACGCGCCAGTTTCAAGACAGGTTGTCATTCTTGTAAAACCAACGGGCTAATTTTCTTGGCTTTGCTCCGATGGAACGACCTTCTCCTCAGTTCGGGGGGGCCGCGGGTAGGGGTTTGCGCAATTGGGCGTCAGCGAAGTCCCCGTTGGGTTCCGTCTGCCGGATGCGCACTGGCAGGTAGCCGTACGCTGGCGCCAGCCAAAGCTCGAGTTTTCGGTCGAACTCCCGCCGAGGATTGCGGGTGAGCTTGCGCGTGACGTATTCGCCGGCCGGAAGGCTCACTTTTTCTTCGTCACCGACCACGAAGACCCAGACGTCGGCATCGCGCGGCCCCACGGTCTGGACCGAAATCCGGGTGCCTGCCGGATAGCGCCCTGGGCTGGCCGCCAGCAGGCCGCCGAGCTGCATCATCACGCTCATGCGGTCCTGCGCGCCGGCCAGCAGGGGCACGGGTGGCGCGTTGTTGCTGAACACGATCTGCCCCTGCTCGCGTACGAAATGAGAAGCCACCTCTGACTTGCGGCTTTCGGAGTACCGCTCGGGCTCCAGCCCCGAGGGACCGATGCGGCCGGTGCTGTGCCAGTTGAGCAAGGTGAAGAACACCGCCTTGAGCGTCAGCCGCCCGTCGTAGCGGCTGCCATCCTGCAGCCAGACCAGTTCGCCGAACACGCCACGCTGCGGGGAGGCGCCGGACTGGCCGGTGGCCTCGAAGTCCAGCGTGACCGAGCCGGGGATCTTCATCGCCTGGGTGCCGGCGATGGTGCCCGAGGCCTCGCCACCGGCCGCCGCGGTGGTGCCGGTTCCTGTGCCGCTGGAAGGCGATACCGCGCCGGTCGGGGCGCTGGCCGCTGCTTCCGGCGGTGTTGCTCCTGAATTGGTAGCGGCCTGGGCTGTCAGGTCGGGCGTTTCGGGGGCTGAAGGTGTGGAGGCATCCGGCTCCGGCGCGGGCGCAGGCTTGACGACGGCCGGTTTCGGCTTGGGCACAGACGCTTCACGGGGACGCCGCGGCTTGGGTGGCGGAGGCGGCTTCGCTTCGGCGGGTGCGGCCGCCGGAGCGGGCGCCTCGGACGCCGGTGGTGCGATCACGATGGTGCGCGTGCTGAACTTGCTAGCCAGCGGCGAGGGTTCCGGCCCGACCGCCATCGGCGCCAGCCCGAGCAGCAACAGATGGACCAGCCCCACCAGCAGCGTCAGCCCGATCAGAACCCGCCACGACGGACGCCCCGGCAGCCCGGGAGGCAGCGATGGCGAGGAGGAGGGGGCGACGAGCGTCGGCATCGGTATGTGGAGTGAGGCGCCGGCCCGGAGGTTCACGAAAGACCACCTCGGTAAACTGCCGCCCGTTCAACCAGTTTAAGTGGGAGCGGCGACCGGCCCGTGCCGGCGCCCCGTCCCTGTTCTCACGCACGCACCGCATCATGAAACTCGCCACCTTGAAGGACGGCTCGCGCGACGGCCAGCTCGTCGTCGTATCGCGCGACCTCACGCTCGCCCACTACGCCACCGGCATCGCAAGCCGGCTGCAGCAGGTGCTGGACGACTGGGGCTTCATGAGCCCGCAGCTGCAGGACCTGTACGACGCCGTCAACACCGGCCGTGCACGCCATTCCTTTCCCTTCGATCCGTCGATGTGCATGGCCCCGCTGCCGCGCGCCTACCAGTGGGCCGACGGCTCGGCCTACCTGAACCACGTGGAGCTGGTGCGCAAGGCGCGCAACGCCGAGGTGCCCGAGAGCTTCTACACCGATCCGCTGATGTACCAGGGCGGCAGCGACGACTTCCTAGGCCCGACCGACGACGTGGTCGTGCCCAGCGAAGCCATGGGCATCGACTTCGAGGCCGAGATCGCGGTGATCACCGGCGACGTGCGCATGGGTGCCACGCCCGACCAGGCGCTCGACGGCATCCGCCTCGTGATGCTGGCCAACGACGTGAGCCTGCGCAACCTCATTCCGGCCGAGCTGGCCAAGGGCTTCGGCTTCTTCCAGAGCAAGCCCGCCACCGCCTTCAGCCCCGTGGCCGTCACGCTCGACGAGATCGGCGAGGCGTGGCAGGACGGCCGCGTACACCTCGCGCTGCAAAGCAGCTGGAACGGCCGCAAGGTCGGCCTGTGCGACGCCGGCCCGGAGATGACCTTCCACTTCGGCCAGCTCATCGCCCACATCGCCAAGACGCGCAACGTGCGCGCCGGCAGCATCGTGGGCAGCGGCACCGTGAGCAACAAGGGCGTCGAGAAGAACGGTCACATGGACTGGCCCAAGGGCTATTCGTGCATCGCCGAGAAGCGCTGCATCGAGACCATCCAGACCGGCCAGCCCTACACCGAGTTCATGAAGTTCGGCGACACGATCCGCATCGAGATGAAGGGGTTGGACGGGCGCTCGCTGTTCGGGGCGATCGATCAGGAGATCGTGTCCACGGCGGGGCGGCCGAAGGAGGCGCCGGTGTCGCTGGTGAAGCCGCAGCAGGGCGGGGCGCCGGACGAGCCACGGCCGGAGCAGGAAGCTTCCGAAGACTGAGGGGCCGGCTCAGTGCGGCCCCGCGCCGCGCAGCAACTCCTTCTGCGACCGTATCCCCAGCCGCCGGAACGCCCGGTACTGGTGGGTGCGCACCGTCGTCAGCTCCACGCCGATCTCGCGCGCGGCTTCCTTGGCCGTCCGGCCCGCCATCAGGTGGCCGATGACCTCGCGCTCGCGCAGGCTCAGCTTCAGCAGCCGCGAGGCGAGGACGGGTTCCACCGGTTCCCGCGCGGCCACTGCGCTGCGGCCGTGCGCGGCGGTGGCATCGGCCAGGAGCGTGGCGTGCGCCTCGATGCGCGCGAAGTCGGCCGCGCCGAACTCCGGCTGCGCAAGGCTGCGGTAGAAGCTCACGGCCACGCGCTGGCCCGTGGGCTGCAGCAACAGCACCGAGGCGCGCTCGCGAATGCCCACGTCGCCGTAGCAGGCGGCGCGGTACACCGGGTCGGCCACTTCGTCGGCGCGCTGGTGCCCCATCCAGAGCTGCGCACGCCTGGGCAGCTTGCGCGCCGCCAGCCAGGCCATGTTCGGGTCGAGCAAATCGAAGCGCTGCGCCACGTAGCGTTCGGACGTGCGCTCGGCCGTGCTGCCGTAGCTGCTGGCGGCAGACACGAGCTCGATGCGTCCGGCGGCATCGACCACGAACACGGTGCAGAAAGTCACCGGCATCACGCGCTGCATGGCCTTGAGATAGCTGGTCGCCAGAAGCGGCGTGCCCACGCCGGAGAGCACGTCGCCGACCACGGCGGCGGCCAGCGCGGTGTCTTCGGCGGGGTGGATGCGCCAGCGTCTCATGCGGGAGGAAAGAAGAAGAAAAGGGCGCACATACGGGTAACTACCTCGTACGAAGTTATGACATTGCCGCTCCTCCCGCATCGGGACAATCCCGCCGGATGATGAACTCTCCCGCTGCCACCCTCGGCGATGCCGCCAGCGGCCCCGTGCCGCCGAAGTCCGGCGCCGACGCCGGACTGCCGCCCTCGGTCGGCGCGTTCCACTACACGCGCTACGGAGCCCGAACGCCCGCGCTCGGCCCTGGCGGCGTTGAAGCCGGCAGCCACCCGGTGGTGATCGCCGGCGGCGGCCCTGTCGGCATGGCGCTGGCGCTGGGGCTCGCGAACCACGGTGTGCGCTGCGTGATCCTCGAAGCCGACGACACCGTGTGCGTGGGCAGCCGCGCGGCCTGCATCTCGCGCCGCAGTCTCGAGATCATGGAGCGGCTCGGCGTGCTGCGCGGCTTCATGGGCAAGGGCCTGCCGTGGACCGGCGGGCGCAGCTTCTACAAGACGGCCGAGGTGTTCCGCTTCGAGATGCCGCACGACGCGCAGCAGAAGCTGCCGCCGATGATCAACCTCGAGCAGTACTACGCCGAGCACTACCTGCTCGAAGAGATCTTCCGCCGCAACGAGGCGACGCCGGGGCTCATCGACATCCGCTGGGGCACCGAGCTCACCGGCCTCGCGCAGCACGACGACGGCGTGACGCTCGACGTGCGCAACGCCGAAGGCGCATACCGGCTGCACGGCCAGTGGCTCGCAGCCTGCGACGGCGGCCAGAGCTTCGTGCGCAAGGCGATGGGGCTCGCGCTCGAAGGTACGGGCTACGAAGGCCGCTACGTGATCATCGACATCGAGCTCAAGAGCAGGCACCCGACGGAGCGCCGCGCGTGGTTCGACCCGCCGTGGAACCCGGGCTCGACCGTGCTGATGCACCGCCAGCCCGACGACATCTGGCGCATCGACTACCAGCTGCGCCCCGGCCAGAGCACCGAGGAGGCGCTGCAGCCACCAGCCGTGGCCGAGTTCGTGCAGCGCCACCTCGACGCCATCGGCGAAGGCCACCTGCCATGGAAGACGGTGTGGACCTCGGTCTACCGCGCCGGCGCGATGACGCTCGACAGCTACCGCCACGGCCGCGTCGTGTTCGCGGGCAACGCGGCGCATGCGATGCCGATCTTCGGCGTGCGCGGGCTCAACTCGGGCTTCGACGACGCAGACAACCTCGCGTGGAAGCTGGCGTTCGTCGCCAGGGGCTTGTCGGATGCGGCACTGCTCGACTCGTACTCGCAGGAGCGCATCGCGGCCTTCCACGTGAACGCCGAGAACGCGATGCGCAGCACCGAGTTCATGTCGCCGCCGTCGCGCGGCTTCGACCTGCTGCGCGAGGCGGCGCTGTCGCTGTCGGAAAGGCACCGCGGCATCGCGCAACTCATCAACCCGCGCCAGACGCAGGCCGTGCGCTACGCCGATTCGCCGCTGTCGTCGGGCGAAGGAGATGCATTGCCGGCCGGCCCGCTGCCGGGCGAAGTGATGCCGGAGCAGCAACTCGAACAAGGCCATCTCACCGACTGGGTCGCGCCGGCCTTCACGCTGCTGGTGCTGCAGCCCGAGGTGGCCACGCCGCCCGCGGCCGACGTCGCGCAGGCACGGCAGGGCGCGCTGCCCTTCGTCGTTCGCAGCATTGCGAGCCCGGGCTCCGGTGGCGCCGATGCGCATGCATCCCCTGCCGTCTTCGAAGCGCTCGGCGCACAGGACGGCGCGGTCTACCTGCTGCGCCCCGACGGCCACGTGGCCGCGCGCTGGCATCGCCTGCCGCCCGGCGCCCTGCAACCCGCACTGGCCCGCGCGGCCCAGGAGCTCCCCGCATGAGCACGACACCGCTGAACCCCGACGCCCGCGACCGCCTCTACGCCGAGTGCGCGCGCGCCATCACCGAGGCGGGCGCCGAGCGCGAATCGCTGTTCCTCGCGCGGCTTGCGCTGCTGCTGTTCGAGCAGGTCGGCGACGAGGCGCGCTGCCGCGCCGCGCTGGCCGACGCGTTGCACGCGCTGCCCGTACCATCGCTGTCCGCTTCCGAATCACAAACAACGACTGGAGACTGATCCATGGATCGCCGCACCCTTCTCGCCACGCTCGCATCCGGCGCCGCCGTGGCCGCCACGCCTTTCGCCCATGCACAGGAGTACCCCGCGCAACTCGTCAAGTGGGTGGTGCCGTACCCTGCGGGCGGCGGCACCGACGTGATCGCGCGCGTGCTGGCCGAATCGATGCGCCAGACGCTGGGCCAGCAGATCGTGGTCGATAACCGCCCCGGTGCCTCGACCAACATCGGCGCCGACATCGTCGCCAAGAGCAAGCCCGACGGCTACACGATCATGTCGGCCGACAACGCCGTGCTGGCCTTCAACGAGCACTTGTTCAGCAAGCTGCCGTTCAACCCCGAGAAAGACTTCACCTACATCGGTGCGATCGGCAAGTTCCCGCTGGCACTGGTCGTGCATCCGGACTTCCCGGCGAAGAACTTCAAGGAGTTCCTGGCCTACGTGAAGGCCAACCCCGGCAAGGTCAACTACGCCTCGCCCGGCAACGGCTCGCCGCACCACCTCGCGATGGAGATGTTCAAGGTGCGCACCGGCACTTTCATCACCCACATTCCGTACCGTGGCGCGGCGCCGGCCATGGCCGACGTGATGGGCGGGCAGGTGCCCTGCATGTTCCTCGACCTGGCTTCGGGCCTGTCGATCATGCAGGGCAACAAGGTGCGTGTGCTGGCCATCGGCTCGGGTGCGCGCAGCAAGCTGCTGCCCAACGTGCCGACGCTGGCCGAAGTGGGTGTGCCCAACACCGAGGTGTTCGCTTTCCAGGGCATCCTGGGCCCGGCGGGCCTGCCGGCGGCGGTGGTGAACAAGCTCAACGGCGACCTCAACAAGGCCTTCGGCACGCCGACCGTGCAGAAGCGCTTCGATGATTTCGGAATGGAAGCGATGCCCGGCACGCCGGCGCAGTTCGCGGCGCTGTCGCGCGCCGAGTCCAGGCGCTGGGGCCCGATCATCAAGCAGGCCGGCATCAAGCTGGACTGAAGCCGCAGAGGGGACTCTCTCCCTTCGTGAAACACCGAGGAACCGGCGTTGCCGGGCCCCTGGTGTTGCCCCGGTAGGGGGCGAGCCTATTTTTTCGAGCCGTCCTCGAAGACCTCGTCGTCGCGCTGCAGCTCGCCGTTCTCGTCCCAGGCGCGCTCGCGCGTCACGCGGCCCTTGGCGTCGAAGGTGGATTCAGCCAGCAGCGTTCCCTTTTCGCTGAAGCGCTGGTGGGTGCCGACCGGGATTTGCCGGCCGCGGCTCACCACCTGGTAGCGGCCCTGCGCGGCGCGCTGGCCGCTGTCGTAGAACTCGGTGATCTCCACCGTGCGCGTGTCGCCGCTGCCGCTGTAGGCGGATTTGCTGCTCGGCTGGCCGTTGAGGTAGTAGCTGTCGTCGACGATCGGCTCGCCCGCGCTGTTCCAGCGCTGGTCGCGCACCAGCGCGCCTTTTTCGGAGAAGGCCTGCTCACGCAGGCGCACGCTCGCGCGCTCGACCAGCAGGTATACCGCCTCGCGGCGCTTGACGCCCTCGGACGAATAGTTCTGCTCGGTGCGCTGGTTGCCGACGATTTCGTCGATCGCCGCGGTCTTGCCGTTGTCGTAGAAGCTCTGCGAGCGCACCCGCTTGCCCGACACGTACGACAGCCGCGAGCGCAGGGTGCCGCGCGAGTCGAACAGTTCGACCTGCGACGGGCCGGTGCCTGTAAAGCCGCAGAGCCTGGCGTCATCGACCACCGGGGCCAGCGTGGGCGCGTCGGCACAGCGCAGGGCCGAGAGTTGGCCGTGCTCGGTGAATTCGACCGACGCGCGTTCGCTGCCACTGCCGGTGTCGGGATAGAAGATGGCGCGCCGAAGTCTGCCGTCGGGGTAGAAGCTGCGCACGAGCCCCCGCTCCTGGCCGTCGTCGTAGGTGGCGTCGCGCAGCACGCGGCCCGTGGGCGAGAACTCGCGGGCGCGGCCCTGCAGGTTGCCCTTGGCATTGAGGGTGTGCTCCTTGGCGAGCTTGCCCTTCTCGTAGATGCGCACCAGACCCATCGACACGCCGTTCTGCACCTGTTCCTCGCGCTGCAGCTCGCCGGTTGCGCGGTCCTTGCAGCGCAGCAGGCCGGTCTTGCCCGCGGTGCTGCTGCCGTCGGCCGGGTTCACGCTGCGGCCGTTCAGCTCGCAGTCCAGCTGCGCGTGCGCCGTCGCGGCGCCGAGCAACGCGAGCAATGCGGCGGCGCCGCGGAGGGCGGTCCGGCGCGGGGTCATGTCACTTGTCGTAAAGCGTGTCGAGCGAGCGGAAACCCTTGACCTCGATCGGGTTGCCGAACGGGTCGAGGAAGAACATCGTCCACTGCTCGCCCGGCTGGCCCTCGAAGCGCACCTGCGGCTTCAGCACGAACTCGGTGCCGGCGGCTTCGAGCCGCGCGGCCAGCGCCTGCCAGTCGGGCAGGGCCAGCGCGAGGCCGAAGTGCGGCATCGGCACCATCACGTCGCCGACCCGGCCGGTCCGGGCGGTGGCGAAGGGCTCGCCGAGGTGGAGCGAAACCTGGTGACCGAAGAAGTCGAAATCGACCCAGGTGCCGGTGCTGCGGCCTTCGGCGCAGCCGAGCACGCCGCCATAGAAGCGGCGGGCGACGTCGAGGTCGCGGACGTTGAAGGCCAGGTGGAAGATGCTCTGCATGGTTTCGGATTATGGGCAGCGGTGCTGTGAGAATGCCGGACTTTCTTTTATCGTGGAGCAAGCCTTGCGGATACTCCGGATCTTCGCCGCGCGGATGTGCGGCATCGCTCTTCTGTTCACTTTCGCGGCTGCGCATGCCGCCTGCCCCCCCTCGGCCATCGCCAGCCTCGAAAAGCCGGGCATGGGCGTGCGCAATGGCGTCGACCGCGGGGTGCTCTGGCGCATCGAGCGCGACGGGCGCAGCTCGTGGCTCTACGGCACCATCCACGTCGGCCGCGGCGACTGGGTGCGGCCCGGTCCGACCATCCAGAAAGCGCTCGCGCAGAGCGACACCCTTGCGCTGGAGCTCGACTTGCGCGACGAGGCTACTGCCCAGGTCATGGGCCAGCCGGCCGACCCGGCACTGCTGGCACGCATGCTCAGCGGCGAGCGTGCCCGCCGTCTCGAGCGCCAGAACACCGAGGCCTGCGTGCCGCCTGGCACGCTGTCGAAGCTGCAGCCGATCCTGCAGGTCACGGCACTGGCCGGCCTGGCGGGACGGGCCGACGGGCTGTACCCGGAATTCGGCGTGGACGAGACGCTGGCGGTTTCCGCCCGCAACGGCAACAAGCCGGTCGTCGCGCTCGAAAGCGCGGCCGAGCAGCTGAAGGCGCTGACCGGCGAATCCGAAGCCGAGGAGGCAGAGCAGGTCGATGCGGCGCTGGACGAACTGGAATCGGGCAAGCTGCGCGGCCAGCTCAAGGAGCTGGCCGACGTCTGGGCGCGCAGCGACGCGGCCAGGCTCGCCCGCTACCCCGAGTGGTGCGACTGCCTCAAGACGACCGCCGAGCAGCGGCTGATGAAGCGCCTGCTCGACGACCGCAACCCGAACCTGGCCGACGGCATCGAGCGCCTGCACTTCGGTGGCAAGCGCGTGTTCGCGGCGGTCGGTGCACTGCACATGATCGGCCCGCAGGGATTGCCCGCGCTGATGGCGGCGCGCGGCTTCACCGTGACGGCGGTGCTGACCGATGCACAGGCGCAGACGGCGGTGCCGATGCCGGCGCTTGCGGCGCCTTCGCCAGCGCCGAAGGCCGTGCGCGGCGGCAGGGCCGCCAAGGGTCAGCGTGGTCAGAAGGGTGCGCCTGCTGCCGCAGCAAAGGGCGGTAGATCGGCAAAGGCTGTGCCTGCCGCCAAAGGGGGCAAGGCGCCTGCCAAGGGCAAAGTGCGCAGATAATCGCGACCGCCATGCACATGCTGCGCCACCCCACCCGCTTCCTCGGCCTCGCCGGCCGCTGGGTGCTGCTGTGGTTCGTGCTGTCGCTGGGCGTGGCGGTGGCATCGCCGCTGGTGAACCCGCAGGCCATGGAGTTGGTGTGTTCCAGCGCCGGCTCGATCAAGGTGGTGGTCCACACCGAAGACGGCACGCAGGAAATGGGCGCCTCGCACATGGACTGCCCGTTGTGCGTGCTGAGCGGCGCACCGCCGCCGGCTGTGGCCGCTCCCGTCTTCGATCTTCCCCTGCCGCTGGGCCGCGTGGTCCAGTCCATTCCCGCCGCGCGCCTGGCCGCGGCCACCGCGGCGCCGTTGCCGGCGCGCGGGCCCCCGGCTTTCTCCTGACGCTCTCAAAACCGTAGCTGCATGCGCGCGACCGAAGCGCATGTGCGGCCTGTCCGGCTTGAAGTTTCGTGGAGAAGGTTCCTCTTGAAAAAGCACTCCCGCGCCCTGGCGATCGCCATGGCATTTCCCTTCGGCGCGCCTGCCCTGGCACAGCAGTCCGCCGAGACGCCTGAAAGCGGCACCGGTGGCCGCGCGCTCAGCACCATCACCGTGACCGGCGGCCGCCCGACCTCGCTTCCGACGCAGATCCCGACCACCATCGAAGGCGTGACGCACGAGCAGGTCGTCGAAACCGTCAACGCCACCGACAGCGAAGACGCGCTCAAATACCTGCCGAGCCTGGTCGTGCGCAAGCGCTACATCGGCGATTTCAACCACGCCGTGCTCGCCACCCGCGCCTCGGGCACGGGCAACAGCGCGCGCTCGATGGTGTACGCCGACGGCATCATGCTGTCGAACCCGCTGGGCAACGGCGCCACCTACGCGCCGCGCTGGGGCATGGTGTCGCCGGAAGAAATCGAGCGGGTCGACGTGCTGTACGGGCCGTTCTCGGCCGCGTACCCGGGCAACTCGGTGGGCGCGGTGGTCGACTACGTGACGCGCATGCCCACGCAGCTGGAGGCGCACGTCAAGCTCAGCGGCTTCGCGTCGAACTTCGACCTGTACAACAGCCATTCGTCGCCGGCCGGCCAGCAGCTCGACCTGTCGCTGGGCAGCCGCAGCGGCGACTGGTCGTGGTGGCTCAGCGCGTCGCGCACCCATAGCAAGGGGCAGGCGCTGGTGTTCGGCAACCGGCTGGTGAGCGCGGGCACGGTCGGCAGCGCGGGCACGCCGGTGACCGGCGCCGTACTCGGGCTGAATCCATCGAACCAGCCGTGGTGGCTGGTGGGCGGTTCGACCCTCTACGACACCACGCAGGAACAGGCCAAGCTCAAGGTGGCCTACGACCTCTCGCCTGCGGTGCGCGCCACCTACACGCTGGGTGCATGGAACAACACCACGCACGGCAGCGTCGACACCTGGCTGCGCGACGCCTTCGGGCGGCCGGTGTACGGCGGGCGCGTGAACATCGGCGGGCGCAGCTACAACCTCGATTCGCCGAGCGCTGCGCTCGCACCGACCGAGACCGCGCTCACGCACTACATGCACGGCCTCTCGGTGAAGAGCCACACCGGCGGCGTGTTCGACTGGGAGGTGGCGGCGAGCCTGTTCGACTATTCGCGCGACACCTCGCGCACGCCCACCACACCGCTGCCCGGTGCCTTCAACGGCGGCCCGGGCCGCACCACCGACATGGGCGGTTCCGGCTGGAACACCTTCAAGGCGGCCGGCACCTGGCGGCCCACCGGCTCGGCCGAAGGCGTGGGCGCGCACGTGGTCGACTTCGGCTTCCAGCAGGACACGGCGCGCCTGCGCACCAGCGTCGGCAACACGCTCGACTGGATCGACGGCTCTCCCGTCACGCCGTTCTCGGCCTTCAACGGCAACACCCGGCTGCAGTCGCTCTACGCGCAGGACACCTGGCGCTTCGCAAAGGACTGGAAGACCACGCTCGGCCTGCGCCATGAGCGCTGGCAGGCCTACGGCGGCCAGCTCGGCAACGCAAGCACGCTGCTGAACTTCACGCCGCGCAAGAACAGCTACGACTCGCCCAAGGCCGCCATCGCGTGGCAGGCCACGTCCGACTGGCTCTTCAAGGCCTCGACCGGCCGTGCGGTGCGCATGCCGACGGTGAGCGAGCTCTACCAGGGCTCGATCGACGGCAACCGCATCGTCAACACGAATCCGAACCTGCGCCCTGAACGCTCGTGGACCACCGAGCTCAGCGCCGAGCGCGACATGAAGGGCTGGGGGCTCGACGGCGTGCTTCGCACCACGCTGTTCTTCGAGAACACCAAGGACGCGCTCTACACCCAGGCACTCACCAACCTCGTGAGCACGGTGCAGAACGTCGATGCCATCCGCACGCGCGGGCTCGAAGTGGCGATGAACGCGGTCGACGTGGGCGTGCGGGGGCTCGACCTGAGCGGCAGCCTCACGCTGACCCGCTCGAAGATCACCGCCAACAGCGGCTTTGCGGCCAGCATCGGCCGCGACCAGCCGCGCGTGCCCAAGGTGCGCGCCACGCTGCTCGCCACCTACCGCCCCGACGCCCGCTGGAGCTACACCGTCGGCGCGCGCTACAGCGGCAGGCAGTACGGCACGCTCGACAACAGCGACCCCAACGGCGCCGCGTACATGGGCTTCTCGAAGTTCTTCGTGGTCGACGCGCGCGTACGCTACCGGATCGACCGGCAGTGGAGCGCGTCCTTCGGCATCGACAACCTGAACAACAACAGGTACTGGGCCTTCCACCCATACCCGCAGCGCACCTACGTGGCCGAACTCAAGTTCGACCTTTGACCCTCTTTCCACTTCAAGGATCTTTCGCCATGAATGCCTCGACCACTCTCAAGACTCTCGCTGCCTGCGCCATGCTGACGGGCGTTGCGGCCGCCTCCGCGCATGTCACGCTGCCGCCGGGCGGCGCCACCGTGGGCAGCGACTACAACGCCGCCTTCCGCGTCGGCCACGCCTGCGAAGGCGCCAAGGCCACCACCGGCCTCGCCGTGCGCCTGCCAAAGGGCTTCGTGCTGAGCGACGCACAGGCGCGCAAGGGCTGGAAGCTCGACGTGCAGAAGGGCGGAACGGGCGGCGATGGCGAAGTGCGCTGGACCGCCGAGAAGCCCGAGAACGCGCTGCCCGGCAGCGAGCGCGCCGAGTTCGTGCTGCGCGGCAAGATGCCCGCGGCGCCGGGCACGCTGTGGTTCAAGGTGCTGCAGACCTGCGACGTTGGCGTGGCCGATTGGGCCGAGGTGCCGGCCTCGGGCAATTCGACCAAGGGGCTGAAGAGCCCCGCCGCGAAGCTCGAAGTGGTGGCGCAGGGCGTAGCCACCGTCGACGTACGCGATGGCTGGGTGCGCCAGTCGGTGCCGGGCCAGAGCGGCACCGGCGCCTTCATGAAGCTCACCGCACCTACCGGCACCAAGTTGGTCGGCATCTCGACCCCGGCAGCCGGCATCGCCGAAGTGCACGAGATGAAGATGGAAGGCGACACCATGAAGATGCGCGAACTCACCGGCGGCCTGGACCTGCCCGCGGGCCAGACCGTCGAGCTCAAGCCCGGCGGCTATCACGTGATGATGATGGACCTGAAGGGCCCGCTGGCCAAGGGCGCGAGCGTGCCGATGACGCTGAAGTTCGAGGACGCCAAGGGCGTGAAGACCGCGCTGGACGTAGCGCTGCCGGTGGGCGCGCCCGAAGGTGCCGATGCGGCCGGCCCGGCGCATCAGCACAAGCACTGAGCCTCTTCAAAGCAGCTGGTCGGGCGCCAGCGGCCCGAAGAGCTTGAGCATCAGCCGCAGCATGGCGCTGGCGTCTGGCTCGGTGCGGGTGTCCTTCAGGTTGCTGCCTTCGGGCGCGTGCCACTGCAGCGATCCGTCCACCAGATCGACGTGCCAGGAGCGCTCGCGCATGCCGCGCTCGATCTGCTCCGACGCTGCGCGCGAGAGTTCGTTGCTGCGGATCAGCAGCGCGAGCTCGGTGTTCTGCAGCTGCGAGCGCAGATCGAGGTTCATTGAGCCGACCACCAGCAGCCGGCCATCCATCACCAGCACCTTGGAGTGCAGCATCGCGCGCGATTCACCGGGAGCGCTGTCGCCGACCGAAGAGCCGAAGACATTGCCGAGGCTCGCCTGCTCGCTGCGCAGTTCGTAGAGCTCGACGCCCATCCTGAGCAGTTCCTCGCGATGGCGCGCGTAGCCCACGTGCGCCACCGGTGCGTCGTTCGAGGCCAGCGAGTTGGTCAGCACGCGGATGCGCACGCCCCGCCCGCGGGCTTCGGAAAAAGCCCGCAGCATGTCCTTGCCGGGCACGAAGTAGGGCGAGATGATGACCAGGTCGGTGCGCGCCTGGCCGATCAGCTGCAGGAGGCCCTCGACCACCGTGTCGCCGTTGGCCGCCCGGTCGGAGGCGGCTTCCAGCGACGCCGCACCGCGCGAGGTGCCGGCCTTGTCATCGGGCCGGCTGACCACGAGGCCCGGTGCCTTCGCATTGGTGGGATCCGAGTCGGCGGGGATCTTGCCGGGCTTGTCGGCCAGCATCACGGCCGGAGCCCAGACGAAGGTGGCGGTGCGCAGGTCCAGCGGCTTTTCGTCCCAGGCGCGGGCGCGCTGGACGGCGGTGGGAGGCGCGTTGGGGCGCGGCTCGCCGTCCGGCGGTTTCGGGTTGCCGTTCGCGTCCTGGGCGCGGGCCGATTCCTCGGCCAGTTCCTGATCGGCCTTGCGCGCGCGGTCGCGCATGGCCTGCAGCTCCTCGCGCGTGATCAGCGATTGCACGGGGTAGGCGCGCTCGTTGTTCCAGTAGCTGTCGAAGCTGCGCGAGAGATCCTGCACGATGGGACCGGCCGCCAGCACGTCGACATCGATGAAGTTGGCGTTGGCCGCATTGCCGAAATACGCATCGCCGAGATTGCGCCCGCCCGTGACGGCGAGCACGTTGTCGGCAATGAACAGCTTGTTGTGCATGCGCTGCTGGATGCGCGAAGCGTCGTCGATCGAATTGAGGAAGCGGCTGATGCGGGAATCGCGCGAGCCCGCGATCGGATTGAACAGCCGCATCTCGATATTGGGAATGAAGGCCAGCCCCAGCACCGCCGCGTCGCGGCCGGTAGTGTGGAAGTCGTCGAGCAGCACGCGCACCCGCACGCCGCGCTCGGCAGCTCCCCGCAGGCCGCGCATCAGGCGGCCGGTGCTGGCATCGGCGTGGATGGCGTAGTACTGCAGGTCCAGCGTCTTCTGGGCACCCTCGATCAGTGCCAGCCGGCTGCCGTACGCCGCTTGCGGGCCTCCCATGAGCATGAAGCCGGATTCATAGCGGGCCTTGTCGGCCTGCCGGCGCTGCTGCACCAGGTCGGCCAGCGCGGTGCCGCTGGCTGGCGAGGTGATCGCGGTCGAGATGGGGCGCTCGACGTTCTGCGGCAATTGCGCGCAGCCGCAGAGGAACAGGAGCGCCAGGAACGCGCCGAGCGCGGGAAGCGTCGCGGATCGGCGGCAGAACGCCTGGAAGGAGGAAGGCATGCGGCTTCTCCCGGTGTTGAGATGAGCAGCATGTATAGCCTAGTCGGCGCCTGCCGCGCGTCGGACAGGCGGACGACCGGCATGGGCGTCAGCGCCCGGCGACCAGCTCTTCCTGGCGCTCCAGGGCGGCGAGCAGTTCGTCGTCGATGTTGGCGTGGCGCTCGGCCAGCTCGGCGGCGCGAGAGGCATCGGTGGCGTAGATGGCGCCACCGTCGAGTTCGAGCATCTCGGTAATGCGCTTCTGCTCGGCTTCGAGGGCTTCGATCTGCGCGGGGAGGGCGTCCAGTTCGCGCTGCTCCTTATAAGAGAGCTTCTTGCGGGCGACGGCTGTCCGGGGCGCTGCCGCGGGTTCCGCGGCCGGGGCGGGCGCAGGTGCTGGAGCGGGTGCTGCGGCGAGGCGTTGCTCGGCGATCTCGCGGGCGCGCCTGGACTGGATCAGCCAGTCCTGCACGCTGCCTTCGTACTCGCGCCAGCTGCCGTCGCCTTCGTAGGCAATGGTGCTGGTCACCACGTTGTCGAGGAAGGTCCGGTCGTGGCTCACCAGGAACACCGTGCCGTCGTAATCCTGCAGCAGGGTTTCGAGCAGCTCGAGGGTGTCGATGTCGAGGTCGTTGGTGGGTTCGTCCAGCACCAGCACGTTGGCCGGGCGGGCGAACAGGCGGGCCAGCAGCAGGCGGTTGCGCTCGCCGCCGCTGAGGGAGCGGACCGGGGAGTTGGCGCGTGCCGGCGAGAAGAGGAAATCCGAGAGGTAACTCTTGACGTGCTTCTTCTGGCTGCCGATCTCGATCCACTCGCTGCCGGGGCTGATGAAGTCTTCCAGCGTGGCGTCGAGGTCGAGCTTGTCGCGCATCTGGTCGAAGTACGCCACCTGCAGGTTGGTGCCGCGGCGGATCTTGCCGGTGTCGGGCTCGAGCTCGCCCAGGATCAGCTTCAGCAGTGTGGTCTTGCCCGCGCCGTTCGGCCCGAGCAGGCCGACCTTGTCGCCGCGCAAGATGGTGCTGCTGAACTTGCGGATGACGGTCTTCTCGCCGAAGGACTTGGTGGCATCGGTGAGCTCGGCCACGATCTTGCCGCTGGACTGACCCGAGGCCACGTCCATGTTGACGCTGCCTTGCACGTTCCGGCGGGCGGCGTGCGTGGCGCGCAGTTCCTGCAGGCGGTTGATGCGGCTCTGGCTGCGGGTGCGGCGTGCTTCGACGCCCTTGCGGATCCAGATCTCTTCCTGCGCCAGGAGCTTGTCGGCCTTGGCGCTGATCACGGCTTCCTGGGCGAGCTGCTCTTCCTTCTGCAGGAGATACTGCTCGAAGTTGCCGGGGTAGGAGCTCAGCTTGCCCCGATCCAGCTCGACGATGCGGGTAGCGACGCGGTTCAGGAAGCTGCGGTCGTGGGTGACGGTGACGACGCTGCCCTTGAAGTCGATCAGCAACTGCTCGAGCCATTCGATGGAGTCGAGGTCCAGGTGGTTGGTGGGTTCGTCCAATAGAAGCACGTCGGGCGCGGCCACCAGCGCCTGGGCCAGTGCGACGCGCTTGCGGGTGCCGCCGGAGAGCGACCCGACGCGGGCGTCGCGGTCCAGGTGGAGGCGGTGCAGCGTTTCTTCCACGCGCTGCTCCCAGTTCCAGGCGTCGAAGGCTTCGATCTGGGACTGCAGCGCGTCCAGATCGAGGCCGTCCGCACCGGAGAGATAGAGATCGCGAATGGCAATGACGGGGCCCAGGCCCTGGCTGGCTGCGGTGAATACATCCGCGTCCATGTCCAGCAAGGGTTCCTGGGCGACATAAGCCACACGGAGGTTCTGCTGCAACTGGAGAGTGCCGTCGTCGGTCTTCTCCAGGCCTCCCAGTATCTTGAGCAGGGAAGACTTGCCAGCACCGTTGCGGCCGATCAGGCCGATACGCTCCGATTCGAGAAGAGAGAAGTCCGCATGATCCAGCAGCGGGACGTGACCGAACGCGAGCTGGGCGTCGAGGAGTGTGATGAGTGCCATGTGGCGCGGATTATCGGAGGAGCCGATGTCAGGGCCTGGTGGTGGAGGAGGCCACCCCATGTGAGGGGCTTGAGGGGCCTTCTTCAAGTTTCTTGCGGGCAGCCTTGCAAGGTCCGAAAACTGTCATATACTCGTGGGCTTCGCTGATGAATACCGCAAGGTGTTCGAGGCAAGCAGTCCTCCCAGGGGTTCTGCTTGCGAGTCGGCAAAGAAAGTCTTCAAAAAGTTTGACTGGTCTTAAAAAACCGGTGCATAATCGAAGGCTTCGCTGAAACGGCTTCAGTGGTTTGCAATGAAAGTTGCGGGTTGCGATGAAGGGCTGGTTGAAAGCGAAAAGGGTTGAAAAAGTTTGGTGAGACTTCAAAAGTCGTGCTAGACTACAAGGCTCCGCTGAAACGGCTTCAGCAGCTTGCAACGAAGGTTGCGGGGTGCGAATAAAGAAGATGTTGAAAGCGAAAAAAGTTTGACGATTCTTTAAAAATCGTGATAGACTACAAGGCTTCGCTGATCGCAGCAAAGCAAAACGAAGCAGACGAAAGTTGCTTCGGGGTTCGTTAAAAATTTACAGCCGATAAGCGTGGGCGTTTGAAGGTAATTGCGTAAGTTCTTCGGAACAAGTCGCAAGACTTAAAAACGCTCATGAGATAGAAGTGAAGTTCACTTTAATTCTTTTTTTATGAGTTTTGCTTGACCGCGAGGTCAGGCGCAAAAATCAAGATCGAACTATAGAGTTTGATCCTGGCTCAGATTGAACGCTGGCGGCATGCCTTACACATGCAAGTCGAACGGCAGCGCGGGAGCAATCCTGGCGGCGAGTGGCGAACGGGTGAGTAATACATCGGAACGTGCCCAATCGTGGGGGATAACGCAGCGAAAGCTGTGCTAATACCGCATACGATCTACGGATGAAAGCAGGGGATCGCAAGACCTTGCGCGAATGGAGCGGCCGATGGCAGATTAGGTAGTTGGTGAGGTAAAGGCTCACCAAGCCTTCGATCTGTAGCTGGTCTGAGAGGACGACCAGCCACACTGGGACTGAGACACGGCCCAGACTCCTACGGGAGGCAGCAGTGGGGAATTTTGGACAATGGGCGCAAGCCTGATCCAGCCATGCCGCGTGCAGGATGAAGGCCTTCGGGTTGTAAACTGCTTTTGTACGGAACGAAACGGCCTTTTCTAATAAAGAGGGCTAATGACGGTACCGTAAGAATAAGCACCGGCTAACTACGTGCCAGCAGCCGCGGTAATACGTAGGGTGCAAGCGTTAATCGGAATTACTGGGCGTAAAGCGTGCGCAGGCGGTTATGTAAGACAGTTGTGAAATCCCCGGGCTCAACCTGGGAACTGCATCTGTGACTGCATAGCTAGAGTACGGTAGAGGGGGATGGAATTCCGCGTGTAGCAGTGAAATGCGTAGATATGCGGAGGAACACCGATGGCGAAGGCAATCCCCTGGACCTGTACTGACGCTCATGCACGAAAGCGTGGGGAGCAAACAGGATTAGATACCCTGGTAGTCCACGCCCTAAACGATGTCAACTGGTTGTTGGGTCTTCACTGACTCAGTAACGAAGCTAACGCGTGAAGTTGACCGCCTGGGGAGTACGGCCGCAAGGTTGAAACTCAAAGGAATTGACGGGGACCCGCACAAGCGGTGGATGATGTGGTTTAATTCGATGCAACGCGAAAAACCTTACCCACCTTTGACATGTACGGAATTCGCCAGAGATGGCTTAGTGCTCGAAAGAGAACCGTAACACAGGTGCTGCATGGCTGTCGTCAGCTCGTGTCGTGAGATGTTGGGTTAAGTCCCGCAACGAGCGCAACCCTTGTCATTAGTTGCTACATTCAGTTGGGCACTCTAATGAGACTGCCGGTGACAAACCGGAGGAAGGTGGGGATGACGTCAAGTCCTCATGGCCCTTATAGGTGGGGCTACACACGTCATACAATGGCTGGTACAAAGGGTTGCCAACCCGCGAGGGGGAGCTAATCCCATAAAACCAGTCGTAGTCCGGATCGCAGTCTGCAACTCGACTGCGTGAAGTCGGAATCGCTAGTAATCGTGGATCAGAATGTCACGGTGAATACGTTCCCGGGTCTTGTACACACCGCCCGTCACACCATGGGAGCGGGTTCTGCCAGAAGTAGTTAGCTTAACCGCAAGGAGGGCGATTACCACGGCAGGGTTCGTGACTGGGGTGAAGTCGTAACAAGGTAGCCGTATCGGAAGGTGCGGCTGGATCACCTCCTTTCTGGAAACAAGCAATTTAATTTAAACGCCCACACTTATCGGTTGTTGGAAGAAGTCGGTTGTCTTCATTTTTTGAAGATGATTGGCGAATGGGTCTGTAGCTCAGCTGGTTAGAGCACCGTCTTGATAAGGCGGGGGTCGTTGGTTCGAGCCCAACTAGACCCACCAAATCTTCCTGTGACGCGTTTGGAACATTGAAGTGTTCACGGGGGATTAGCTCAGCTGGGAGAGCACCTGCTTTGCAAGCAGGGGGTCGTCGGTTCGATCCCGTCATCCTCCACCAATAACGATACTTAATTCAACACCAAAGCGGCTTCGTGTGAAAGCATGAGGCTTCTTTGTTGTTGATCAAGATCTCTTGATCAATCGGCTGTTCTTTAAAAATTCATAGAGTCGAATCAGCGCTGCTGATGGAAACTGCACATTCGTAAAGGTTTAGTGCAGACCGTGCCATCAGCAGCATAGAATTTTTGATTGCGTCAAAAGAAACTTCAATTTCGAGTCAAATCGAATTTTGAATGTAACGGCATAACGCGCCAGGTGAAAGACCTGGTAATTCCTTGAAACGATTTTGGATCTCCGCGAGGAGAGCTCAAAGTTATAGGGTCAAGTGAATAAGAGCACGTGGTGGATGCCTTGGCAATGATAGGCGACGAAGGACGTGATAGCCTGCGATAAGCTTCGGGGAGCTGGCAAATTAGCTTTGATCCGGAGATTTCCGAATGGGGAAACCCACCTGCAAAGGTATCGCATGATGAATACATAGTCATGCGAGGCGAACCGGGTGAACTGAAACATCTCAGTAGCTCGAGGAAAAGACATCAACCGAGATTCCGAAAGTAGTGGCGAGCGAAATCGGAGAAGCCTGTTAGTGATAGCACAAGACATAACGGAACAGCTTGGAAAGGCTGGCCATAGCGGGTGATAGCCCCGTACGTGAAATGACCTGTGTGGTACTGAGCTAACGACAAGTAGGGCGGGACACGAGAAATCCTGTCTGAATATGGGGGGACCATCCTCCAAGGCTAAATACTCATCATTGACCGATAGTGAACTAGTACCGTGAGGGAAAGGCGAAAAGAACCCCGGGAGGGGAGTGAAATAGATCCTGAAACCGCGTGCTTACAAAAAGTAGGAGCCTCGTAAGGGGTGACTGCGTACCTTTTGTATAATGGGTCAGCGACTTACATTCAGTGGCAAGGTTAACCGAATAGGGAAGCCGTAGAGAAATCGAGTCCGAATAGGGCGATCAGTCGCTGGGTGTAGACCCGAAACCAAGTGATCTATCCATGGCCAGGATGAAGGTGCCGTAACAGGTACTGGAGGTCCGAACCGACTAGTGTTGCAAAACTAGCGGATGAGCTGTGGATAGGGGTGAAAGGCTAAACAAACTTGGAAATAGCTGGTTCTCTCCGAAAACTATTTAGGTAGTGCCTCAAGTATTACCATCGGGGGTAGAGCACTGTTTTGGCTAGGGGGTCATGGCGACTTACCAAACCAAGGCAAACTCCGAATACCGATGAGTACAGCTTGGGAGACAGAGCACCGGGTGCTAACGTCCGGACTCAAGAGGGAAACAACCCAGACCGCCAGCTAAGGTCCCTAAAATTGGCTAAGTGGGAAACGAAGTGGGAAGGCTAAAACAGTCAGGATGTTGGCTTAGAAGCAGCCATCATTTAAAGAAAGCGTAATAGCTCACTGATCGAGTCGTCCTGCGCGGAAGATGTAACGGGGCTAAGCCAGTTACCGAAGCTGCGGATTTGCAATTTATTGCAAGTGGTAGGAGAGCGTTCTGTAAGCCTGTGAAGGTGCGTTGTAAAGCGTGCTGGAGGTATCAGAAGTGCGAATGCTGACATGAGTAGCGTTAAAGGGGGTGAAAAGCCCCCTCGCCGTAAGCGCAAGGTTTTCTACGCAACGTTCATCGGCGTAGAGTGAGTCGGCCCCTAAGGCGAGGCAGAGATGCGTAGCTGATGGGAAACAGGTCAATATTCCTGTACCGATTGTTAGTGCGATGTGGGGACGGATCTTAATAGGTCATCCAGTTATTGGATTATTCTGGTTTAGTTGGATGTAGGCGTGCATTAGGCAAATCCGGTGCACATATACCGAGGCCAACGATCGAGCGGACTTGTCCGTGAAGTGACTGAACGAGGTTCCAGGAAAAGCCACTAAGCTTCAGCTAACAACGACCGTACCGCAAACCGACACTGGTGCGCGAGATGAGTATTCTAAGGCGCTTGAGAGAACTCAGGAGAAGGAACTCGGCAAATTGACACCGTAACTTCGGAAGAAGGTGTGCCCTATTAGTGTGTAGTGAACAACGAAGCATGAATGGGTTGCAAAAAATCGGTGGCTGCGACTGTTTATTAAAAACACAGCACTCTGCAAACACGAAAGTGGACGTATAGGGTGTGACGCCTGCCCGGTGCTGGAAGATTAAATGATGGGGTGCAAGCTCTTGATTGAAGTCCCAGTAAACGGCGGCCGTAACTATAACGGTCCTAAGGTAGCGAAATTCCTTGTCGGGTAAGTTCCGACCTGCACGAATGGCGTAACGATGGCCACACTGTCTCCTCCTGAGACTCAGCGAAGTTGAAATGTTTGTGATGATGCAATCTCCCCGCGGAAAGACGGAAAGACCCCATGAACCTTTACTGTAGCTTTGTATTGGACTTTGAACAGATCTGTGTAGGATAGGTGGGAGGCTTTGAAGCAGGGTCGCTAGATCTTGTGGAGCCAACGTTGAAATACCACCCTGGTGTGTTTGAGGTTCTAACCTAGGTCCATTATCTGGATCGGGGACAGTGCATGGTAGGCAGTTTGACTGGGGCGGTCTCCTCCCAAAGCGTAACGGAGGAGTTCGAAGGTACGCTAGTTACGGTCGGACATCGTGACGATAGTGCAATGGCATAAGCGTGCTTAACTGCGAGACTGACAAGTCGAGCAGATGCGAAAGCAGGACATAGTGATCCGGTGGTTCTGTATGGAAGGGCCATCGCTCAACGGATAAAAGGTACTCTGGGGATAACAGGCTGATACCGCCCAAGAGTTCATATCGACGGCGGTGTTTGGCACCTCGATGTCGGCTCATCTCATCCTGGGGCTGTAGCCGGTCCCAAGGGTATGGCTGTTCGCCATTTAAAGAGGTACGTGAGCTGGGTTTAAAACGTCGTGAGACAGTTTGGTCCCTATCTTCCGTGGGCGCTGCAGATTTGAGGAAGCCTGCTCCTAGTACGAGAGGACCGGAGTGGACACACCTCTGGTGTATCGGTTGTCACGCCAGTGGCATTGCCGAGTAGCTAAGTGTGGAAGAGATAACCGCTGAAAGCATCTAAGCGGGAAACTCGTTTCAAGATGAGATCTGCCGGGGCCTTGAGCCCCCTGAAGAGTCGTTCAAGACCAGGACGTTGATAGGTCAGGTGTGGAAGCGCAGTAATGCGTTAAGCTAACTGATACTAATTGCTCGTGCGGCTTGACCCTATAACTTTGATCAATCCGATCAAGGTGTTATGCCAAGTTGACGCATTCAAAATAATTCGCCACAAGCTGATTCCAAACTCTATGAATTCGTTCTCTTGATCATGTGATCAACAGAACAACCCTTTATGCCTGATGACCATAGCGAGTTGGTCCCACTCCTTCCCATCCCGAACAGGACAGTGAAACGACTCAGCGCCGATGATAGTGCGGGTTCCCGTGTGAAAGTAGGTCATCGTCAGGCTCTTACAGCCCAAAAAACCCCAGTCAGTGATCTGACTGGGGTTTTTTGCTTTTTAGGGGCTGGAAGACGAATAAAGAGCGTGCTAGATATTGCGGACGCCAAATGTGCTCATCTCTGCCGCGCCGGCCGCAACCAGCTCCGCCAGGATGTCCCCCGCCAATTGATCCAATTCAATCGCGCTGAAAAAGCGTGATCGGATCACGTCGATGTATGCTGCGCCTCGCAGCCACGCCTGCCAATCCGCAAAAGAGATCGACTGCACCTCCAGCAGCTTGAATTTCATCAGTACCTTGATGGCGTGACGTGCATGCTTCACCGGATCGCGCTGCAAACCGTCGAGCCGGCGACGCGCTACGGACAGAGCTTTGCCGACATCGTCGAATACAGCGCCATGCCCTGGAATCACTTGCCGGGGAGCAAGCGTTTCGATCAGATCCAACGTGGCGCCTACATCTTCGAACGACGGCTCACCGGACAGTTCGGGGAAAGCGATACCAAATCCGTTCTCCCACAGGGCATCCGCCGAAATCAGTGTCCGTGACGCTGCGTCGAACAGAATGATCGAATGGGGATCGTGGCCAGGCGCCGCATGCACTTGCCACGACCGATCGCCGAGCATGCGTTCCGTCCCGGGCCGCAGCAGCCCCGTAAAACGGAACCTGCGGCACGTCTGCCCCGTCGCCAAGAAACTCAGGCCCCTTTGATCCCAGCGTTCCACCAAGCCAGCTTCGCCGGGCGGGATTTCCGTACGAGCCAACGGATGGCGTTCTTGCAATGCGGCATTCCCACCGCAATGGTCGCTGTGGAGATGCGTATTCAGGATGAGATCGAGTGGCCGTTCCCCCAGCACCGACTCGACCAGCGCCAGCGTCTGTTCAGCATGCGTTGCATACCCCGTGTCGACCACCGCGGTTTCTTCGCTGCCGATGAACAGAACATTGTTCGAAGACAGCCAACCCCGCTCGAATACCACGACATTCGCTGGCAGCCCGGCACTCGCCGACGAATGGCTCATTCAGGCGCCCGCACTGGTGCGCAGTTCGCGGCGCAAGATCTTTCCCACGTTGGTCTTCGGCAGCGATTCCCTGAACTCGATGTGCTTCGGCCGCTTGTAGCCCGTGAGCTGCGAGTGGCAGTACTGCAGCACTGCGTCTTCAGTCAGCGCCGGGTCCCTGCGGACGACGAAGACCTTGATGGCCTCGCCCTGCTTCTCGTCCGGTACGCCCACCACCGCGCATTCCACGACCCCTGGGCACAGGGAAATCACGTTCTCGAGTTCGTTGGGGAACACGTTGAAGCCGCTCACCAGAATCATGTCCTTCTTGCGGTCGACGATGCGGCTGTAGCCGTCTTCCTGCATCACCGCAATATCGCCGGTGCGCATGAAGCCATCGGCGGTGAAGGCCGCCGCCGTCTCGGCGGGCTGGTTGTAGTAGCCCGCCATCACGTTCGGTCCCTTGATGCAAAGCTCACCCGGCTGGCCTGCCGGCAGCGAATTGCCGTCATCGTCCTTGATTGCGATCTCGATGCTTGGCAAAGGCAAGCCGATCGTCCCGGTGAACTCGGTATTCGACACCGGGTTGTTGGTCCCGATGGCGCAGGTTTCGCTCATCCCCCAGCCTTCGATCATCGGGCAGCCCGTGGCCTCGAACCACTTGCGCGCGGTACCTTCCGATGCCGCCATGCCTCCCGCCTGCGACACGAACAGCGTGGAGAAATCGATCGACTTGAACTCCGGGTGTATCAGCAGTGCATTGAACAGCGTGTTCACTGCCGGCAGCATGTGGAATGGCCGCTTCTTCAGTACCGCGATGAACTTGTTGAAGTCGCGCGGGTTCGGGATCAGCGTCATGTGCGAGCCCTGGCGGATCACCAGCAAGCACAGCGTCAGCGCAAAGATGTGATACAGCGGCAGCGCCGCGATGCTGTTGACCTTCGCCAGATCGCCCGCGCGCGACAGCGCAGGTGTGAACCAGGCCTCCGCCTGCAGAGTGGCCGCAACGATGTTGCGATGGGTCAGCACCGCGCCCTTCGACAGGCCGGTCGTCCCGCCCGTGTACTGCAGGAACGCGATCGAATCGAGCGTGCTCCGGTCGGGCCCCAGCATGCGGCCTCGGCCCTCCGAGATCGCCTGAGTGAACGGCGTGACCGTGCGTCCATCGCTCAGCGGCAGCTTGTACGCCGGCACGATCTTCGCCAGATGACGCACTGCCATCGTGATCCATGCGCCATACAGCCCGCCCAGCAGATCGCCCATCGCCGTCACGACCACATGCTTCACGGGCGTGCGCTCGATCACCTTCTCGAGCGTTGCCGCGAAGTTCTCGAGGATGACGATCGCCGTCGCGCCAGAGTCCTTCAGCTGGTGTTCCAGCTCCCGCGCGGTGTACAGCGGATTGACGTTGACGCACGTATAGCCCGCGCGCAGCACGCCGCACATGGTGACCGCAAACTGCGGAATATTGGGCAGCATGATGGCCACGCGCGCACCCGGCTCCAGTCCGAGCGATTGCAGCCAGGCGCCCAGCGCCTTCGACAGCGTGTCGAGTTCGCCATAGGACATCCAGCGCTCCATGCAGACCGAGAACGGCCTGTCGGCGTAGCGGCCAAAGGCCTCGTCGAACATGTGAGGCAAGGAACGGTACTGCTCGGGATGAATCTCGTGCGGTACGCCGGCCGGATAGTTCTGTCGCGCGGATGTCTGCATGCAAGCTCCTTTGGCGCGGATTGTGGGAGGCAGTGCGCCTTCGCCGCCAGCGGGCTTGTCCTAGGGAGCGGGCGTGCGCTGTCGCGCGCGCGATAGCTGCGCGGCGCAGCCCTCAGAAATTCAGGCCTTGCCCGATTCGCCCGGCAGCAGCACCCCGGCCTCGATGTCGGTCGCAACCTCCAGCGATTCGTACAGCGCCGTGAAGTCGGGCGCCGTAAGGTCGAACAGATGCGCAAAGCTGTCGATCACGAAGTAGTTGGCCTGGTAGGTGTCGATCTTGTAGCGCGTGCGCATGGTGCGCAGCAGGTCCAGCGGCAGCCGGTGCGGCCCATCGCTGAGCACCGCGTGCTTCAGTTCGCCCACCGAGCTCAGAATGCCGGCGCCGTAAGCGCGCAGGCCGTCCGGCTGGCGGATCAGCCCGAACTCCACCGTGTACCAATAAAGCCGCGCGAGCTTCTCGCCGGCGCCCAGTTCGTGCGCCTTGATGCCGCCCGCGCCGTAGCGCTGCACGTAGTCGGCGAAGGTCGGGTCGAACAGCATCGGCACGTGGCCGAACAGGTCATGGAACACGTCGGGCTCGACGATGTAGTCGAACTCCTCTGGCTTGCGGATCCAGTCGGTCACCGGGAACTTGCGGTTCGCCAGCAGCGTGAAGAACGGCAGCTCCGGAATCAGCCCCGGCACCGCGACGATCTCCCAACCGGTCGCGCGATGCAGCCGCTCGTTGAGCTCCTCGAAGCGCGGAATGCGGTCCTTCACGCCGAGCGATGGCAGCGACTTGATGAAGGCGTCGCAGGCCAGCCCCGGCAACTGCGCGGCCTGGCGCTCGTAGAGCCGGCGATAGGTGTCGTGGTCGGCCGGCGTGTAGCTGGCCCAGTCCTGCGGGCAGGTGTAGTCGGCCATCACCTTGCCGCCGCGCGAATAGTCGCCCCGGGGCGGACGATCGGAAGCGCCGTAGACGGCGGGGGTGACAACGGCGGCGGCAGGAGTGTCCATGAGAAACGATTCTTGAGAGTTACTTGAGCCAGCGGTCCATCGTGCGC
Source organism: Variovorax sp. Varisp46 (assembly GCF_059491885.1). Classification (NCBI taxonomy): domain Bacteria; kingdom Pseudomonadati; phylum Pseudomonadota; class Betaproteobacteria; order Burkholderiales; family Comamonadaceae; genus Variovorax; species Variovorax sp. Varisp46. The sequence continues at coordinate 4,536,552 of NZ_CP168515.1, read as the reverse complement.
TGGAAGTCGCCGCCGGCCTGCTGCAGATGCAGCCACTGGTCGACGTATGACTTGAAGGCAACGTCGTCGCGCGGGAGCATCCAGGCCATTTCGCCGTACTGCAGCGGTTTGTCGGGATTGACCGCGCACAGGCCCGGCTTGAGCTTCTGCTGCGTGATGGCCTCGGCCGCTTCGGTCACGAACACGTCCGCGCGGTTGGCGAGGATCTCGTCGAAGATCGTCACGTTCTCGCCGTGCAGCGTGAGCTTGGCCTGCTTGAAATTGGCCCGGGCGAAGCGCTCGTTGCTGCCGCCCGGGTTGAAGATGACGCGCACCGAAGGCTTGTCGATGGCGGCCACGCTCTGGTACTTGGCCACGTCGGCGCAGCGCGCGATGGGCGTCTTGCCGTTGACCATGTAGGGCGTGCTGAAGAAGGCCCGCTTCTGCCGGTCGGTGGTGACCGACACGCCGCCCACGGCGATGTCGCACTTGCCGGCGTTCAGGTCGGGCAGCAGGTTGGCCCAGGTGGTCTTGACCCACTCGGGCTTCGCGCCGAGGCTGGCGCTGAAGCCCGTCATCAGGTCGACGTCGATGCCCTCGAAGGCGCCCTCAGCCTTCTGGAAGCTGAAGGGCTTGTAGTCGCCCGGCGTGCAGATGCGCAGCACCGCCGCCTTCTGCACGGCATCGAGGTGCGAGCCGGCCGCCGGCGTGCTCGCCGGCGCCATGGCGCAACCCGAGAGAACGGCGGCTGCCGCCGCGATGAAGGTCAAACCGATCGAAGACATGCAACTGCGCATACCGGGCTCCTGGGCAATAAGAAAGAAGCCCTTATTTTGCGGCGCTCAGCACGCCGCGGCGCATCTGGTCGAGCTCGATGCTCTCGAACAGCGCCTTGAAGTTGCCGTTGCCGAAACCGTCGTCGCCCTTGCGCTGGATGAACTCGAAGAAGATCGGGCCCAGCTGGTTCTCGCTGAAAATCTGCAGCAGCAGCGCGTCCTTCTTGCCGTCGATCAGGATCTTGCGCTTCTTCAGTTCGGCCACGCTTTCGCCGTGCCCGGGAATACGCTTGTCGATCAGCTCGTAGTACGTGTCGATGGTGTCCAGCAGCGTCACGCCGTTGGCGCGCAGCGCGTCGACGCTTTCGTACAGGTTGTCCGAGCCCATGGCGATGTGCTGGATGCCCTCGCCCTTGTACATGTCCAGGTACTCCTGGATCTGGCCGGCCTGTTCCTTGCCTTCTTCGTTGATCGGGATGCGGATCTTGCCGCAGGGGCTGGTCATGGCCTTGCTCTTCACACCCGTCACCTGGCCTTCGATGTCGAAGTACTTCACCTCGCGGAAGTTGAAGAGCTTCTCGTAGAAGTTGGCCCATACGTCCATGCGGCCGCGGTACACGTTGTGCGTCAGGTGGTCGATGTAGGTCAGGCCGTTGCCCTTGCGCGCCAGCGCGTCTTGCGACGACACGCCCGGCAGCGCCTCGAAGTCCACGTCGTAGAAGCCGATGTTGCCGATGTCGCCGGGCTTCGCCCCATTCTTGCCGGGCCAGCGGTCCACCAGGTAGATCAGGCTGTCGCCGATGCCCTTGATGGCTGGGATGTTCAGCTCTCCGGGGCCGGCCTTGTCGGCGAAGCCCCATGCGCCGAGTGATGTGGCGCGCTCGTAGGCTTGCTTGGCGTCCTGCACGCGGAAGGCGATGGCGCAGACGCTCGGGCCATGTTCGCGCGCGAACTTCTGCGCGAAGGAATCGGGCTCCGCGTTCAGAATGAAGTTGATGGTGCCCTGGCGGTACAGCAGCACGTTCTTGTGGCGGTGCTTCGCCACCGCCTTGAAGCCCATGCGCTCGAACACCTTGCCCATGGCGGCCGGATCGGGTGCCGCGTACTCGATGAATTCGAAGCCGTCGGTGCCCATGGGGTTCTCCCAGGGCGTGAAGGCGGGTGCGTCGGCATGGCTCATGTGCGGTCTCCGGTAGGTGGGGCTGGATGAATAAGGCGCGAAATCGGCCGGTCATGCAATGTAGGGCGGATGCCTCTCAGGTTTTCTGCGTTTCCGGGCGCTCGGGATGGCCATTGCGCAATAAAACTGCAAGAATGGCGATATGGAAGCACTGGACAAGATCGATAGGCTGATTTTGCGCACGCTGCAAGCAGATGGGCGTGCCACCTACGACCAGATCGCGGAGCAGGTCAGCCTGTCGCCCAGCGCCGTGCTGCGGCGGGTCAAGCGGCTCGAAGAGCACAAGGTGATCGACCGCTACGTCGCGCTGGTCCAGCCCGAAGCCATCGGCCTGGGGCTGACCGCTTATCTCAATGTGCGACTCGAAAAGCACACCGAGAGCCACAAGCGCAACCCGATGGACCTGTTCCGCGCAAGCGTGCAGACATGGCCCGAGGTGGTCGAATGCGCGGCTCTCACCGGCGACATGGACTACCTGTTGCGGGTGGTCGTGGCCGACATGGCCCACTACAGCCGCTTCATCATGGACACACTGCTGAAGCATCCGAGCGTGGAGGACTGCAAGACCAGCTTCGTGCTCGACCGTGTCAAGGCCACCACAGCTGTGCCGGTTTAGCCACATTGCGGTTGCGCCAGCGCCACGCAGCTTGGTACTAGGACACAAATGTGTCCCGTGATTGACCCTGTGGACTTGTTGTTTAAGGGAAAACCCTTACATTCGAGCCATGCTTACCGCCAAGACCCTTCTCAAAGCGTCTCTCGGCCTCGGCTCTTTCCTGAAAGCGCCGATGGTTGAGGCGCAACCACGCGCAGTCAGCGCGCCTCAACCCGTCATGGTGCCGATCCGCTCGATCGGCCCGCGCGAACGCGAGCGCATCGCTCGCCACCTGCTCGAACTCTCCCCGCACGACCGCTATTTGCGCTTCGGCTATGCGGCGGGCGACGAGCAGGTCCAGAGCTACGTCGACGGTCTCGACTTCGAGCGCGATGAACTCTTCGGCATCTACAACCGCCGCCTCGACCTGATCGCGATGGCGCACCTGGCCTTCGCGCCCGGCGACCAGCACAGCGACTGCGCCGAATTCGGCGTGTCGGTCTCGGCGCATGCTCGCGGCCGGGGCTACGGCGCCCGCCTGTTCGAGCGCGCCGTGGTCGTGGCCCGCAACGAAGGCGTGGGCATGCTCTTCATCCATGCGCTCAGCGAAAACGCCGCCATGCTGAAAATCGCCCGCAACGCCGGCGCGACGGTGGTGCGCAGCGGCTCGGAGGCCGAGGCCCACCTCGAACTGCCCAGCGCCACCTTCGACAGCCGCATGAGCGAGATCGCCCTGGAGCACTACGCCGCGGTCGACTTCGCGCTCAAGAGCCGTGCCAAGCAGTTCTGGGCCTTCCTGGCGAGCGTGCAGGAAGTGCGCAGCGGCATGCGTGATGCCCGCAAGAAGTCCGCCCCCTGAGGCCTGGCGGCGGGCCCAACGGCTGGCGGGGGCCATGCGGTAGAGCGTGTCACACGCAATCCGGTATCCTTGCCTTTCCTCAACTAAGCCCTCCCGCAGTGGCCGACCCTCACCCTGAACGCGCTCCCGTCGAACGGGAAGACAAGCGCGGCTTTCTCCAGAAGCTCGCCGAATTCATCCACCCCGGTCCCGACTCGCGCGACGAGCTGATCGAAACCCTGGCCGATGCCGAGGACAACGAGGTGATCGGTGCCGAATCGCGCGTGATGCTCGAAGGCGTGCTGCGCATGGCCGACATGACCGCGGGCGACGTGATGGTTGCCGCGCCGCGCATGGACCTGGTGAACATCGACGCACCGTTCGACGCGCTGCTGCACCTCATCATCGACACCGCGCACTCGCGCTTCCCGGTGTACGAGGGCGAAAAAGAAAACATCATCGGCATCCTGCTCGCGAAGGATCTGCTCAAGCTGCAGCGCGCGCCGGGCCTCAACATCCGCGCATTGCTGCGCCCGGCCACCTTTGTGCCCGAGAGCAAGGGCCTGAACGACCTGCTGCGCGAGTTCCGCGGCAACCGCAACCACCTGGCGATCGTGATCGACGAGTTCGGCCGCGTGGCCGGCCTCATCACCATCGAGGACGTGCTCGAGCAGATCGTCGGCGAGATCGAGGACGAGTTCGACATCGCCGAGGACGAAGGCGACATCTTCGGCCTGGCCGACCACACCTACCGCGTCTCGGGCGACACGCCCATCGAGCGCGTGGCCGAGGCCTTCGGCATCGTGTTCGACGAAGAACAGCTGAGCGAAGACTTCGACACCATCGGCGGCCTGATCGCGCACGAGATGGGCCACGTGCCCAAGCGCGGCGAGCACCACGCCATCGGCGGCTTCGACTTCGTGGTGCTGCACACCAAGGGCGGCGCGGTGCGCTGGTTCAAGGTGTCCCCGGCCCGCGGCGGCGACGCGGCCGACTGATGCGCGGCGCGCCGGCTTCTCCTTCCGCCAACCTGTTCCGCCTGCTCGGCTTCGGTGCCACCGGGCTCGCGCAGGCGCTTTCGATGGCCTCGCCCGTGGGCGGCAAGCCGCTGTGGTGGCTGCAGCTGCTGTCGCTCGGTGCGTTCGTGTGGCTGCTCGACGGCCTGCGCGCGCAGGGCGCGGGCTGGCGTCGCGCCGGCCTGCATGGCTGGCTGTTCTCGACCGCCTGGCTCACCGGCAGCTTCTGGTGGCTCTTCATTTCGATGCACACCTATGGCGGGCTGCCGGCGCCGCTCGCGGCCATCGCCGTGCTGGCACTGGCCGCGGCGCTCGGGCTGTACTACGCGGTCGCGGCTGCGTGGTTCGTTGTTCGCGGACCGCAGGGGCGGGTGACAGGCGCGCTCGTCTTCGCGGCGCTGTGGACGCTGGCCGAGCTCGTGCGCGGCAGCTGGTTCACGGGTTTCCCGTGGGGCGCCGGCGGCTATGCGCATGTCGAAGGTCCGCTGGCCGCGCTGGCGCCGTGGGTCGGTGTCTACGGCATCGGTGCCGCAGCGGCGCTGGTCGTTGCGCTGGTCGTGCTGCATCGGCCGCCGCGCGTCGCCGAGCTCGTGCAAGGCCTGGTGCTGATCGCGCTCGTGTTCGCCGCGCCGCAACTGGTTGCGCCGCTGCGCAGTGACGTACAAGGCATCAAGGGCTCGGCCGGCAATCTTCAGCTCGCGCTCCTGCAAGGCAACATCCCGCAGGACGAGAAATTCATTCCCGGCGGCGGCATCGAAACCGCGCTGCGCTGGTACGGCGAGCAATTGCGCGACGCCAAGGCATCGCTCGTCGTGACGCCCGAGACTGCCTTGCCGCTCCTGCCGCAGCAGTTGCCGGCCGGCTATCTCGAAATGATCGAGGCGCGCTACAGCCAGGGCACGCAGGCCGCCATCGTCGGCCTGCCGATGGGAGGGCAGGGCACGTACAGCAATGCAGTGCTCGGCTTCCAGCCTGGCGCCGCGCGGCCCTACGTCTACAGCAAGCACCACCTGGTGCCCTTCGGCGAATTCATTCCCCCGGGCTTCCGCTGGTTCATCCAGATGATGAACATCCCGCTCGGCGACTTCGCACGCGGCGGGCTCGCGCAGGCGCCATTCGTCTGGCAGGGCCAGCGCATCGCACCGAACATCTGCTACGAAGACTTGTTCGGCGACGAGATCGGGGCGAACTTCACGGACGAGGCCACGGCCCCCACCATCCTGCTCAACGTGAGCAACATCGCATGGTTCGGCGACACGGTGGCCATCGACGAACACCTGTCGATCTCGCGCATGCGCGCGCTCGAATTCGCGCGGCCGATGGTGCGCTCCACCAATACCGGTGCGACCGTGGTGATCGATGCCGACGGCCGCGTGACGCACGAACTGCCGCGCCTCACGCGCGGCGTGCTCGAAGCCAGCGTCGAAGGCCGGCGTGGCCTCACGCCGTATGCGCGCTGGGTCGCGCCTTTCGGTCTGTGGCCGCTGTGGATCCTGGCGATGGCCATCGTGGCCGCAGCCTTTGTGCTGCGCCGCCGCCGCCGCGATTGAGCCTCAGGCGCCCCGTGCGCCCTTCACCGGCCAGTCGCGCAGCTTGCCGGGATTCAGCAGCCCCATCGGATCGAAGCGTTTCTTCACCGCGATGACCTCGGGCGGCAGCGGCCCGCCGGCTTTGCCGTCTTCCACGATGTTCACATGCGGGTTGTTGATGTGCACGTTGTGCTCGCGGTGGATGCGCATGATCTCCTGCAGCCGCTCCTCGGTGCTGAAGCGCACCAGCTGCAGTCCGCTGCAGGTCATGAGGCCCGCAACGTTGCGGATGAACTCCAGGTGCATCATCACCTCGCCGCCCAGCAGCTTTTCCATCTCGATCACCTGCTCGACATGCCGGCCCGGCACGAAGCCGCTCTGCAGGTAGGTCAGCGTCGGATCGCTCTTGAGCGCGTGCAGCGTCGTGTGGTTCCAGGTGAACTCCATCAGCGTGCGGTTGCTCTTCTGCACCTCGGCCGCCGTCTTGCGGTAGCTCACCGTGCCGCCGTGCGCCTCGGCCAGTTGCAGCAGCGCGGGCTCGCACGATTCCGCCACCAGCGACAGCACCGTGTGGCAGCCCTTCAGCAGGTGCGCCGCGAGTTGCGCCAGGTGGTCCGAGATGGGCGCGGCGAAGAACGCCACTTCGCGCTTCACGATGCCCGGCGCGTTCGCGAGCTTGTCGGCGAAGTGCAGTGCGCCCTCGAAGCTGTCGAAAGTGACCAGCGTCTCCAGCCATGGATGCGCGGGTGCCAGGGCAATTTCCAGCTCCAGCACCAGTCCGTTGGTGCCCCACAGGTGGTGCATGCGCATTGCCTCGGCGCCGCGCAGCTCGACCACCTGCGGCTCCGCCTCGATGCTCATCGCGCGGATGCCGAGCACGTTGCCCGGTGCGCCCAGCGGCCCGTAGTTGATCGAGCCCACGCCGCCGAAGCCGCCGCCGAAAAGGCCGCCCAGCGTCGCGCTGCGATAGGTCGACGGCACGCAGCGCAGCTCCTGGCCCGTGGGCTTGGCCTGCTTTTCCAACTCGCCCAGGCGAATGCCGGCCTGCGCGCGCGCCACGCCGGGCCGTACCCACAGGCAGCTGTTGTAGCCCGTCATGTCGAGCACCACGCCGCCGGCCAGCGGCGTCGTCTGGCCGTAGTTGCCGGTGCCGCTGCCGCGGATGGTGATCGGCACGCCGCGGCGCGCGCAGGCGCCCACCACGGTGCGGATCTCTTCCTCGGTGCGCGGGCGCACGACCACGTCGGCGCGCTTGTCCTTGAGCTGGCGGTTGAGCACGGGGCTGAACCAGGAAAAGTCTTGCGACAGCCGCGTCACGCGGCTCTCATCGCTGATCCAGTCGAGGTCGGGCAGTTCGAGCAGCAATTGCTCGATAGCGGAAACGGGAGCATTCATGGTCAAGTTCAATCCTGGGAAAGTTCGCTCGCATGCCAGGAGCCCAGCGCCACCTTGGTGAGCCAGGCCATCAGCACGAAGAGCGCGACACCGGTGAGGGAAATGAGCAGCAGCGCGGCGAACATGCGCGGGATGTTCAGCTGGAAGCCCGCCTGCAGGATCTGGTAGGCCAGCCCCGCGCCGGAGCCGCCCGTGCCCGCGACGAACTCCGCCACCACCGCGCCGATCAGCGCGAGGCCGCTGGAGATGCGCAGCCCGCCAAAGAAATACGGCAGCGCGCTCGGAATGCGCAGCCGCACCAGCTGCTGCCAGCGCGTGGCGCGGTTCAGCTTGAAGTAGCTCTGCAGGTCGGGGTCGATGCTGCGCAGGCCGAGCGTGGTGTTGCTGATGATGGGGAACAGCGCCACCAGCGCCGCGCACACCGTCATGGCGGCCACCGGGTTCTTCACCCAGATGATGATCAGCGGCGCGACCGCCACGATGGGCGTCACCTGCAGCAGCACCGCGTACGGAAAGAGCGCGGTCTCGATGCGCTTGCTCTGCACGAACAGGAACGAGACCAGCACGCCCGCCACCGTGGCCAGCAGGAACGACAGCACCGTGATCTTCAGCGTGACCAGCAGCGCATTGCCCAGCGGCGCCCAGTCGGTCACCAGCGTCTGCATCATCAGGTAGGGCGAGGGCACGAGGTAGGGCGGCAGCTCCATCGCCACCACCATCCACTGCCACAGCGCGACCAGCACCACGCCGATCAGCACCGGGTAGAGCACGCGCTGCACGCGCGGCTGGCTCAGCAGAGGTTTGACTGTCTTCTTCATCGCGCGGTCTCCTCATCGGCACTGCTGGCGCGCAGCAGGCTGTCCTGCAGCTGCTTCGCGTAGCGTGCGAATTCGGGCGTCACCATGAAATCGGCGCTGCGCGGATAGGGCTCGTCGATGCGGAGCTCTTCCACCACCCGACCCGGCCGCGCCGCCATCATCACCACGCGGCTCGACAGGAACACCGCCTCGTGGATCGAGTGCGTCACGAAGATCACCGTGAGCTTCTTCTTGCGCCACAGCTCCAGCAGATCGGCATCGAGCTTGTGGCGAGTGATCTCGTCGAGCGCGCCGAAGGGCTCGTCCATCAGCAGCAGGTCGGGCTGCGTGACGAGGCCGCGCGCGATCGACACGCGCATCTGCATACCGCCCGAGAGCGCGCGCGGCAGCGCATCGGCAAACTTTTCGAGCCCCACCAGCGCGAGCGATTCCGTCACCCGCGCATCGGCTTCCTTGCGCGGCACGCCGGCCAGGTCCAGCGGCAGGCGCACGTTGGTCTGCACGCTCGCCCACGGCATCAGCGTGGGCGACTGGAACACGAACGACAGCTTGTGCGGGCAGCTGTGGATCTGCGCCACCGGCTTGCGCCACACCAGCAGCCGGCCGTCGCTGGGTTCGAGCATGCCTGCCACCATCTTCAGCAGCGTGCTCTTGCCGCAGCCCGAGGGGCCGAGCAGCGTGACGAATTCGCCTTCGGCGATGGACAGGTCCACCGGCAGCAGCGCCTGCGTGCCGTTGGGGTAGGTCTTCTCCGCCGAGAGCACTTCCACCGCGGGCACGGCAGGCTCCGCTGGCGGCGCGAGGGTGTTGGGTTCGATGCGATTCATGAAGCGGAAGACTCAGGGCAGAACCTTGGCGTCCTTGACGAACTCGGTCGTGTAGGTCTTGGCGAGTTCGACCTTGGCGGGGTCGAGCAGCTTCGCGCTCACCAGGAAGTCGTAGCTGGCCTTCGCACGCGCATCCGTCATCACGCCGATGCCGAGCTTGGCCGCGTCGCCGCCGGTGACCATGCCCATCTCCTTGAGCTTGGCCACGCTGTAGGCCAGCTGATCGTCGGTCATGTTGGGGTTGTCCTTCTTGATGAGGGCGTTGGCGGGCGCCGGGTCGGCGAGGTAGCTCTTCCAACCCTCGGCCGAGGCCTTCACGAAGGCGGCGACCTGCTTGCTGCGGTCCTTCACCGTCTTTTCCATGCACGACACGGTGGTCGCGTAGGCCGGGAAGCCGTGGTCGCTGAACATCAGCACGGTGCTCTTCACGCCGGCCTTCTGGATGGCGTAGGGCTCCGAGGTCAGGTAGCCCTGCTGCGCGCTGTTCTTGTCGGCCACGAAGGGCTGGATGTTGAAGGTGTAGGGGCGGGTCTGCTCGTCGGTGAAGCCGAACTTGGCCTTCAGCCACGGCCAGTAGCCGCGCTGGGCCTGCGCGCCGATCAGCAGCGTCTTGCCCTTCAGGTCCTCGAACTTCTTGACGTCGTCGTGCGCGATCAGCACCTGCGGGTCCTTCTGGAAGAAGGCCGCCACGTTGACCACCGGCACGCCGCCTTCGCGCACCTGCATCATCTGGATGTCGCTCGAGCCCATGATGCAGTCGGCCTGGCCGGCGGCCATCATCTGCGTGATGTTGACCTGCGGGCCGCCCATCTTGATGGTCACGTCGAGGCCGTACTTCTTGTAGATGCCCAGCGCCTGCGCCTGGTAGAAGCCGCCGTGCTCGGCCTGCGCGTACCAGTTGGTCATGTAGGTGAACTTGTCCTCGGCCTGCGCGGGCGCGGTGGCGAGAAAAGCGATGGCGGTGGCGCCGGCGACGGACAGTGCGAAGGAGCGCATGGTGGGAACCTCTCGAAGGCTGGGGAGTTGAAGAAGCGAGAAAAGCGAAGGGGCAGTTGCAAGAAACAGGCTCAGGCGGGGTCGAAGCTCTGCTGGATGAAGCCCTGCTGGTGCCCACGCTCCCAGGTGGCTTCTTCGCGCACCACCCAACGCAGCGCATGCAGTTCGGTCAGCGCCTGTGCCCAGCTGTCGGAGAGCGTGTCGAGGATCTCTTTGCCCTGTTCGCGCGTGGCGGTGGTGGGGTCGCCGATCACGCCGCTCGGGCCGAAGTCGCGGGAGGTCCAGGCGCAGGCCGGGCGGCCGTCGGCCGACAGCAGCTTGATCGGGAAGGGCGGCGGAAAGTTGGCGACCGCGTGCTCCATGTGCACTGTCTCGGGCGCGAGCGCGAGCATCAGCGCGGTCTCGGAATGGCCGGCGTGCATCGCGAGCTTCTTCTCCTGCTCGCTCACCTGCTTGCTGGCCGCGCTCGGCAGGCGCGACACGCCGTGCGGCACCACCACGAAGTCGCCATGACGCAGGCGCAGTTCGCGCGCTGCCATCTCGAGCACCTGCGGCTGGCCGCCGTGGCCGTTGGCGAACAACAGCTTGCGAAAGCCTGAGCGGTAGACCGACTCGCCGATCTCGATCACGGTCGAAAGCAGCGTGGTGCCGGTCAGCGTCATCGTGCCGGGGAAGTGCAGGTGCTCCTCCGACTTGCCGTAGGTGATGGTCGGCAGCGCGAAGGCTCGCACCTCGGCGGGGAGCTTTTCGAGCGCCTTGCCCATCACGCCCGAGCAGATCACGCTGTCGACCGAGCAGGGCAGGTGCGGCCCGTGCTGCTCGATCGCGCCGCAGGGCAGCACGATGACGGTGTTCTCGCGGTCGGGCAGCGCGGCGATTTCGGTCCAGCTCAGGTAGGGCAGGAAGCGGTGGGGCGGGATGTAGCCGTGGAGCATGGAAGAGTCCTTGTGGAGGGAGTCGTTATTGGGGAACGAAGGGCGCCGGGTCGCCGTGCGTGACGCGGCCTTCCCGCAGCACCACGCGGCCGGCAGTGCGCGAGGGCCAGCCGTGGCGGTCGGCCTGGGTGAAGAGCACGAGGTCGGCTCCCTGGCCCACCAGCGTGGGTTCGGCGTCCGGGGCTTCGCGCCGCAGCCAGTCGCCGCGGCACAGCGCCTGCGACCATTCGTCGAAAGGCTCGTCGAGCTGCGCCACCAGCGCGGCCGTGCCCAGCGCTTCGACGGGGTCGAAGCTGCCGACGCGGCAGAACGGGTCCTGCACGTTGTCGCTGGCGAAGAGCAGCGGAATGCCGCGCTCGCGTGCTTCCTTCACCAGCGTGATGCCGCGCAGGCGCGGCGTGCGGCCGGTGACGGCGTCCTGCAGCAGCAGGTTGGTGGCGGGCAGCGACACCACCGTGATCGGCGCGCGCGCCACCGCATCGAGCGTGGCGAAGGCCTGCGCCTCGGGCTGTGCCGCGAGCGCGCAGATGTGGCCGCAGACCACGCGGCCTTCGTAGCCGATCTCGCGCAGGATGCGGGCCGTGGTCTGCAGGCCGACCGCCGAGGCGTTGAGCTCTTCGTCGACATGCAGGTCGATGTCGAGGTCGCAGGCCTGCGCCGACACCAGCAGGTTGCGCAGCGCGCTCTCGCTCCAGTTGGTGGAGTGCACGAAGCCGCCGAGCAACGCGTGCGGCCCGGTGGCCTTGACCTGCTTCGCGAGCCGCATCGCCTGCGCCGCGTCTTCGAACAGCGGCAGCTTGATGAGGCTCACCTGTTCCAGCCGCAGCTTGTCAGCCCATTCCTGCGCCAACTCGGCCATCACCGGCCAGGCCATCGGCACGGTATCGGGCTCCCACCAGTCGACGTGCGTACGCAGGTGTGTGGTGCCGCATTCCCAAGCCCACTGCAGGCCGCGCGCGGCGCGTTCGCGCACGTCGGCGGGCGTCCAGTGCACACGGTCGCTCAGCATCGCGTCGATGGCACCTAGCAGGCCGGGCTGCACCTGCTTCATGCGCGGCAGGGTGAAGGCCTTGTCGAGGTGCGTGTGGGCGTCGACGAAGCCGGGCAGCGCCAGCGTGCCGGCGAGATTCCAGCCCGTTGCCTGGGCGTCGATCCCCATCGCAGGGCGCACCGACTGCACGCGCCCGGCCTCGATCGCGATGCGCGCCAGCACAGGCACACCGTCGCCTTGCGGCCAGTTCACCGGCAGCAGCCAGCGCGGCAGACGCACGTTGTCGAGCAGGGCGGGAGCGTTCATGCCACCTCGTGCGCGGCGGCGCGCAAATTCAGCACCTCTTGGTGCGGCGCAGCATGGAAGCTGGTTTCGACCGGATGGTCGCAGGCGAAGAGCACGTACATGATGTTTGACCGCTTAATCAGAGCAAGTGGTCAGGTAATGCAAGCGACGTGCCAGTGCGGGCGCACCGGTTTGGTTCTAGAGCGGTCGAGTTGCGCGATGGCCTCAGAAACCGCTTTCACCTCAGTTGTGTTTCGTAACAGAAGTCACAGAAATTCGTGAAAACGCAACGGACTGGCCGGCGATCCCGAGTCTTTACGTAACATCGGCGCACCTTTTTTATAAATTGTTAACTAAAATCCACATTTCCAAAAATGTGAACTTTGGACCTCAGTTTCGTTTTCTTTATCAACCATTCGATTCACCGAGAGCTCATCTTGAAAAAACTACTCCTGGTTGCAGCCATCGCAGGCGCCCTTCCTTTCGCTGCGCAAGCAGAGTCCAATTTCGTGAGCGCGGCATCGGGCACGCTGACCGCCACGGCGCGCCTCAACTTCACGGTGACGATTCCGCGCGTGATGTATCTGCAGGTCGGTACCGGTACCAACTTCAGCACCGTGGGCACGGTCGATAACCTGGCCTTCACGGTGCCGGGCGCATCGGTCGGCGCGGGCGGCACCATCGCCGGCACGGGCGGTGATCTGGGTGCGGGCGCGGTTACGGTTCGCGTGCTTGGCAATGCCGGCGACCTGTCGCTCAAATCCGGCGTGACCGGCCAGCTGAGCAACGGCAGCAGCACCATCCCCTGGAGCGCCATCACCGTGACGGCGGCGCCGCTCACCGCCGGCATGACCGCGGGCTTCACCAACGCAGCCATCACCCACCCGGCCTTCAGCACGACCTCGGGCGCGGGTCCGACCGCCACGACCTTCACTTCGGTGAACACGGTGGTGCGCCAGGAAAGCAAGTGGACCTTCGCGTACGACAATACCGGCGTCTACGCGCCCGGTACGTACGGTGCCACGGTGGCCAACAACGGCGTCGTGACCTACACGCTCACCTCGCCCTGACCCTGCGCCGTCGCCATGGGAAAAAGGCGGCCTGGCGCCGCCTTTTTTCCAGCCTCGGGAGAACCCCTTGACATTGCGCCGTCCCTCCTTCGAACAGCTCCGTCTCGCGGCGTGCCTCGTGGCCGCCTCCGGCGCGCTGATGCCTGCGCACGCTTACACGGTGGGCATTGCCTCCGCATCGCGCTCGCTGTACCTGCAAGTCGGCGCGGGCAACATGGCTCAGGGCAATCCCAACTCCGCCGGCAACAACTCGACGCAGAACAACGTGACCGCGACCGTGCCTGTGGCGGCACTGTTCACCAGCGGCGCCGCGCAGACGATGAACACCGACAGCACCGTCATGAACAGCCCGATCGACGGCGCAGCCTACTGCACCCCGGCCGGCAAGGTCTATGTCGGCAGCTTCTTTCGCACCACCGGTTCTTCCAACAACAGCGCGACGCTGACCGTGAGCACGCCGGCGAACCTGTCCAGCGGCAGCGCCACCATTCCATTCAGCACCATCTCCTGGACCGGCACCGGCAGCGGCCAGTACGACTCGGAGATTCCGAGCGGTTCGTTCAGCAGCACCCTGCTCACGCTGGTCTCCGTGGCCAAGAACACCTGGTCTGAAAGCTGCCTGCTGTTCACTTACACCAATCCCGGCATGGTGCCGTCCGGCACCTTCACCGGCACCGCAACCTACACGTTGACGGCCCCATGAAGAACGCATGCCGCGCGCTCGCCGCCGCCCTGCTGGCGCTGCTCGCCGCACAGGCCGGCGCTGCCACCTACCGCGTCGACGACACCGGCACGGTGGTCGGTCAGCCGGTCACGCCGATGCGCTGGCGCCAGCCCGTGCCCGGCCGCGTTGCGGACAACACCGTCGAGGGACAGGTCTCCGTCGCACTGCGCCTGAACCTGTCGCAGTGGGTGATGCGCCAAGCCCGCATCTACATGCTGCTGGCTCCCACCGAGAACGAACGGCTGGTCGCCACCTGGCGCACCCAGGGCCGGCTGCTGCCGGGCTCCATGCGCGGCGGCGACCGCGTGCTGGTCTTCGAGGGCATGGTGCGCGAACCCTTCCTGCAGGAAACCATCCTGCTGAATCTCACGGCCGACGGACGCGCGCTCGAGCGCGCCCAGTCGCTGCAATTCAACTTCGAGATCGAGATGACGCCATGATGCGCGCGATCGGCTTTTCTTCCCGCCTCCTGCGCGTACTGGCGCTGGTGGCATTCCCCGCCTCGGCCGCCTTCGTGGGCACCGGCGCGCAGGCCCAGTTCGCGCTGGCCGTCTCGCCCCCCCGCTTCGAATTGAGCGGCAAGCCCGGCGAGCGCGTGCGCGACGTGATCGAGCTCAGCCACTCGGACGCTCGACAGGGCGAATACACCTTCAAGACCGCCGACTGGACGCTCAAGCCCGACGGCTCGGTCGACTTCAGCGACGAATTGGCGCCGGGCAGCTGCCGGCCCTGGGTGGCCATCGAGCGCCGCGAACTCAGCATCGCCGCGGGCAAACCCTATCGCTACCGTTTCGAGGTCACGCCGCCGGCCGGTACGCCGCCGGTGGAGTGCCGCTTCGCCGTGCTGATCGAAGGCAAGGAGCACACCAACGCGCCCGGCACGCCGGTGGCGATGGCCGCGCGCATCGGCGTGATCGCCTACGTGGCGATCGGCGATGTTCAGCCCGTGCTCGACATCGCCGGCACTGCCGTGAAGACCGTGAACGGCAAGGACCTGCCGGTGCTGCGCATCCGCAACACCGGCACGGCGCACGGCCGGCTCGCGGGCTTCCTCAACGGCACCGATGCCAGCGGCGCGCGGCTCGAATTCCAGCCTGCCACCACGCCGGTCATGCCGGGCGAGACACGCGAGATTGCGCTCACCGCGACCCGGCCTGGCGACACGGATGCGGCCGTCACGGTGCGCTTTCCGGTCACCGTGACCGGTTCGCTCGAATGGGGCAAGAGCGGCTCATTCAAAGTCAACGAACGCTTCGGTCAATGAAGAAGCGGGCCCTGCAAACCGCGCTAGGACTCTGCGGCGCGGGCACCGCCCTGGCCGGCGCGGGGGCGTGGGCCCAGGTGCCGGCAACGGCGGGCAACCCGCCTCCGGCCGTCGCCGCCGCGTATGTCGATCGCGTGCTCGAAGAGGGTCCCGTCGTGCCCGAGGCCCCGCAGGCCGAAGAACCCAGCACCGGCTGGCCGCGCGGCTGGAGCGCAGAGCTGCAATCCAACCGGCAGAGCAACAGCGCCGTCAAGACGCAGAGCCAGACGCTGACCTTCTCCGGTTTCCTCGACACGCCCAACTACGGCGCCTTTTCCGCCAACCTCAACCTGAACCGCAACCCGGCACCGGTGTACGGCTACGGCGTGTTCGGCAGCAGCGGCTCGCCGTACAGCGTGGTGCCCTTCACCGCACGCAACGGCAGCACCTGGCGCGTCGATCAGCGCGCGATGCCCTTCGACGGCGGCTGGTTCGGCAACAGTTCGGTCGGCAACATCAACATGGGCAGCACGCCGCTGGCACGCGGCATCGGCCGGGTGTTCCTGCCGAGCCTGCCGATCGAGGGCGCGTCCGTGAGCATCGAGCAGCCGGGCCGCACGCAGTTCAATGCCTCGGCCGGGCGGCTCGGCTACTTCGACGGGCTGGCCTTCCAAGGCTTCTCGGCCGGCCGCGGTACGGCTGCCAGTGTCGGCGCGCAGACGCAGATCGCTGGCGGCGACGGCCCCATGGCTCTGGGGCGCACCGACGCAGCGGTGCAGTTCGTCGAGGCGCGCAACGTCAACACCAGCGGCCTGACCGGATACGCGCGCGATACCCGCACGCTGTGGAGCGCAGTCTCGTGGCAGGGCCTCGCGCCCTGGGCCGACACGATCGGCAGCGGCACCGGTGGTATCGGCGACCGCATCGGTGGCATGCGCGTGCAGGCCAACCTCGTGCACAGCGCGGGGCGGCCGTCGGACGCGTCTTCGCAAGCGCCCTTCGACTCGGCCACAGGCGGCTGGCTCGACGCGGCCTGGCGCACCGACTGGCTGCAGCAGAGCGCCTCGATGTTCTATTTCCAGCCTTCGCTGCGCTGGGGCTCGGACACGCTGCCCAACAATCTGCGCGGCGCCTCGTGGCGCGGCGACATCTCCACCCGCCAATGGCAACTGGGCGGCAATGTCGAACTGAGCGACAGCGTGAGCGGCACTCAGCGCCGCTCGCTCTACGCCAACATGTTCGGCCGCTACCGCTTCGATTCGCGCGATGCGGTCTCGGGCAACGTGGCCGCACGCAGCGGCTCCTTCGCCGCGCAGTCGGCGCAGGTGACGTGGGAGCACCAGTCCGACTGGGGCTATACACAATGGCGTACCGACGCGGCCCACGGCGTCGACCTGCGCGTCCTGCGCACCGGCATCGACCACGCCTGGCGCGTCGGGGAGGCGCAGACGTTCTCGACTTCGCTGGCCGTCGAGCAATCGAACCGATCGGGCGGGAGCCTGCGCACCGTGCACTGGGGCGTGCTCGGCACGACTCCGCTGGTGGCCGGTGCGAGGCTCGACCTGAGCTTGCGCGGCAGCAACGGTCTCGGCGGCAACAGCACGCGCTTTCTCAGCGCCAACGCGCGGCTGGCTTGGCCGTTGGGCCGCGGCTGGTCGTTCATCACCCAGGCCACCGCGTCGCGCGGACAGGAGGCGCTCGACCCTGCGGTGGTCTCGGCCCTCACGGCCGCCACGCTGCAGCCGACGCTGATCGTGCCTTCCACCCGCTCGTTCATGCTGGTGCTGCGCTACGAAGGCCGCGCCGGCTCGGCCAGCGCCCCCATCGGCGGCGCGCCAGGCCTCGGCGACGGCCGGCTCGAAGGCCGCGTGTTCTTCGACCAGAACAACAACGGCCGGCGCGAAGCCAACGAGGGCGGTGTGGGCGGCGTCACCGTGCGCATCGATCGCCGCTACGTGACCCAGACCGATGCGCAGGGCTTCTACAGCTTCCCGTCGGTGGCCGGCGGCAGCCACGAGGTCGAACTGGTCCAGGACACCCTGCCCCTGCCCTGGAGCAGCCCGGGTTCGTCCACGCAGCGCGTCGACATCCGCGTGCGCGGCACCGCCGTGTCCGATTTCGCGATCCAGAAGGACCGCTAGCAAAGACCCAAGCAAGAAAGCCGTTCCCGGCCTATATTTCCCCCCGTTGCTGCCGATATCCGGAGATCGGGCGCCCATGCAGCGCCCGACCCCCATGTTCTTACGAGGGATCGGGCCTTATGACGGGAAGCTGGCTTCACTCGGGGCGCGGCGCGCTGGCCGCCTTGCTGCTCGCGCCAATGCTGTGCGTGGCTGACAACGGCTCTGGGAGCAATGCCGCGACGGCGCGGTTGCGCATCACCGTGACCGTGCCGCCCGTGTTCCGCGTGCTGCAGGTCACGCCGACCGCCGAGGGCTACCAATACCGCGTCTGGACCAACATGAAGTCGATCATGCTCGGCGGGCGCGAGTACCGTTTTTCCAATCTCGGCGAGAACACGCTGAGCCTGCGCAACCCGGCGGCGGGCGCGTGGATTGTTCACGGGCTGTAGAAATGGGCGGTCCGCTCAGCCCTCGATGCCGCAACCGTTCAACACGAAGGCCACGAGTTCCCGTGCGATCGGCTCGCGATCGATCGGCGCGTCGGGCGGCAGGCCGAGCATCACGCGCGTCTGGATCGCGTAGTCGGCATAGCTCTGGGTCATGGCCCAGATGTGCATCAGCAGGATGCGCGCGTCGAGCGGGCGCATTTGCCCGCGCGCGATCCAGCCGTTGATCACGTCGATCTTCTTCTGCGTCCAGGCCCGTGCGTTGGGCCAGTAGCGGTCGAGGTTGCGGCCGCCGTCGAGGATCTCGCGCGTGAAGATGCGCGACATCTCGGGGCTGTCGAAGGCGTGGTCGAGTTTCTTGCGGATGTAGCCGCCGAGCACCGTGGCCGGGTCGCTCGCGTCCTCGAAGGAGAACACCACCTTCCACGCATGCAGCACCTGCATCAGCAGCTCTTCGTAGAGCTCTTCCTTGCCGGCGATGTAGTAGTGCAGCTGGGGCTTGGTGAGGCCGGCGCGCGCTGCGATGGCCTGAGTCGAGGTGCCTTTCAGCCCGTGCAGGCTGAACTCGGTGACCGCCGCGGCGCGGATCGCCGCCATGATGCGTTCGCGCCCGGGCCGAGCGCGCGACAGCGGGCCGTCGGGGGCGGGCATTTCCCGGGCGGTCGAAACGGGGAGGGCGGCTGGATCGGCGGTCATGATGGCGGGAAGGCGCGGTGCGCGCGGCCGATGGTAATCCCTCGCGCATGACCACATGCCATGCCGGCATGAACGCGCAGGGCATGCCGGCACGATTCATGTATCTTCCTCGCCGCCTCGAAAGATTCCACCTCAACACAGGAGTTCTCCATGTACCTTTCTCCCCGTTTCCGTGCCTTTGCGGCCGGCGCCGCAATGCTGGCGGCCAGCGCGCTCGCGCAGGCGCAGCAGGCGCTGCCCAACGTGGTGATCCTCGCCACCGGCGGCACCATCGCCGGGGCCGGCGCCTCGGCCGTCAACAGCGCCACCTACGCGGCCGCCAAGGTCGGCGTCGAGAAGCTGATCGCCGGCCTGCCGGAGCTCTCCAAGGTGGCCAACGTGCGCGGCGAACAGGTGTTCCAGGTCGCATCGGAAAGCCTCACCAACGACAACCTGCTGACGCTGGCCAAGCGCGTGTCGGCGCTGTCGAAGCAAGCCGACGTGGACGGCATCGTCATCACGCACGGCACCGACACGCTCGAAGAAACCGCCTACTTCCTGACGCTGACGGTGCACACCAGCAAGCCGATCATCGTCGTCGGCTCGATGCGTCCGGGCACGGCGCTGTCGGCCGACGGCGCGCTCAACCTGTACAACGCGGTGAACGTGGCGGGCAGCAAGGACGCGATGGGCAAGGGCGTGCTGGTGACGATGAACGACAACATCGACAGCGGCCGCGACGTGAGCAAGAACGTCAACATCAAGACCAACGCCTTCTCCAGCCAGTGGGGTCCGCTGGGCATGATCGTCGAGGGCAGGAACTACTGGTTCCGCGCACCGGTCAAGCGCCACACCATGAACTCGGAGTTCGACATCGACAGCATCAACGCGCTGCCGCCGGTCGAGATCGCGATGGGCTACGAAGGCGTGTCGTCGGTGGCCATCGACGCGATCGCCAAGAGCGGCGCCAAGGCGCTGATCCATGGCGGCACGGGCAATGGCTCGGTGGCCGACCGCATCGTGCCGAACCTGCAGAAGGCGCGCGCCGACGGCGTGATCGTGATCCGCAGCGCCCGCGTGCCCGACGGCTTCGTGATCCGCAATGCCGAGCAGCCCGACGACAAGTACGACTGGGTGGTGGCGCACGACCTGCGTCCGCAGAAGGCGCGCATCCTGGCGATGGTCGCGCTGACCAAGACGAACAACACCAAGGAACTGCAGCGCATCTTCTGGGAGTATTGAGCCCCCCGGCTTTTCACGCCGCTTCGCGGCGTGTAATTCGCCACCCCCCCGAGGGGGAGGCGCGGCTCGCCTTGGGGCGGCCCGGCGGCGGCCGCCTCCGCCAGCTCCTCTATTGCTTGCCGCGATGGTGCCGTGCGTACTCGATGCTCGCGATGCAGATCGCCAGCCAGGCACCGCCCGAGCACAGCCCCGCGAGCACGTCGCTAGGGAAGTGAGCCCGCACGAAGATGCGGCTGCAGGCCACGGTGACCACCACCGCCGTTGCCGCCATCACCGACGGCACCCGCCAGCGCGGCGGCAGCATGCGCAGCCCCAAGTAGCCCAGCATGCCGTAGAGCACCATCGAGCCCGAGCTGTGGCCGCTCGGAAAGGAATAGCCCGACACCTGCGCGAAGCCGAAGTCGTGCACCGGCCGAGCGCGCTCGAAGATGAGCTTGAGCACGTGGTTCAGCACCCCGTTGCCGGCGATGGCCGCGACCCAGCCAGCCGCGAAACCGCGGTGCCCGCGAAGCCACAGCGCCACCGCCACGCCGGCGCACACCAGCACCGCGACGATCGGGTCGGCCATGTGGGTGAGCCATGAGAACGCCTCCCTCACGACCGGCGGCGTGTGCGCGCCCACGGCACGGCTGATCGTCTCGTCCAGCAGGCCCATGGGCCGACCGTCGCCGAGGCCTTCCGCCACTTCGGCGAACAGCCAAGCCAGCGCGATCACAGACGCCGCGCCAATGGTCAGCCCGCCGAACAGCAGTCCGGCGCCCGGTTCGGGCTGTGCCGCATGCCGGCGCCGCAGGTGCTCGAAGCCCCACGCCGCGAGGCCGGCGGCCACGGTCAGCATCACCAGAAGAACCAGGAATCCGGGCCAGGCCTGGGCGCCGAGGCGCTCTCCCAGGGCGATCAATGCGGCATCTTCAACGGACATGGGCGGGGCGGGCGGACGGCAGGCGCAGGCGAATCACGGCGTGTCGGCAGGGGTTTCAAAGGGGAGGTCGAGCATAGCGGGCCGTTCCTGACCGCCCACTGCCTCGTAAAATAGCCGGTTCGTTGCGCCGCGGGTCCTTCTCCCGCCGGGCGGCCGCCTTCACGCAGAGCCATGCTGACCTTCCAACAAATCATTCTCAAACTGCAGTCGTACTGGGCCGACAAGGGCTGCGCGCTGCTGCAACCGTACGACATGGAAGTGGGCGCGGGCACCTCGCACACCGCCACCTTCCTGCGCGCGCTCGGCCCCGAACCCTGGAAGGCCGCCTACGTGCAGCCCAGCCGCCGCCCCAAGGACGGCCGCTACGGCGAGAACCCCAACCGACTGCAGCACTACTACCAGTACCAGGTGGTGCTCAAGCCGGCGCCCAGCAACATCCTCGAGCTCTACCTGGGCAGTCTCGAAGCGCTGGGCTTCGACCTGAAGAAGAACGACATCCGCTTCGTGGAAGACGACTGGGAGAACCCCACGCTCGGCGCCTGGGGCCTGGGCTGGGAGGTGTGGCTCAACGGCATGGAGGTGACGCAGTTCACCTACTTCCAGCAGGTCGGCGGCATCGACTGCAAGCCCATCACCGGCGAAATCACCTACGGCCTGGAGCGCCTGGCGATGTACCTGCAGGGCGTGGACAACGTCTACAACCTCACGTGGACGGATGGTCTCAGCTATGGCGACGTCTACAAGCAGAACGAGGTCGAGCAGTCGACCTACAACTTCGAGCACAGCGACGCCGAGTTCCTGTTCACCGCCTTCGCCGCGCACGAGAAGCAGGCCAAGAACCTCATGACCGAGCAGCTCGCGCTGCCGGCCTACGAGCAGGTGCTCAAGGCTGCGCACAGCTTCAACCTGCTGGACGCGCGCGGCGCCATCAGCGTGACGGAGCGCGCGGCTTACATCGGCCGCATCCGCAACCTCGCGCGCAGCGTGGCGCAGAGCTACTACGACAGCCGCGAGCGCCTTGGTTTCCCGATGGCGCCGCGCGAATGGGTCGCGCAGATGCCGCCCAGGAAGCCGGCCTGATACACCACAGCACGCCCGATGCCCACCGTCTTCACCCACGTCGCCGTACCTGTCTGCGCAGCCATTGCGCTGGGCGCGCGGCGCGTGCCGGTGCCGGCGCTGCTCGCGGGCATGCTGGCGTCCATCGCGCCCGACTTCGACGGCCTGGCCTTCAAGCTCGGCATCGCCTACGGCGGCATGGCGGGCCACCGCGGCTTCACGCACACGCTGGTGTTCGCGCTGCTGCTGGGCCTTGCGGGCTGGTGGCTCGCGCCGCGCTGGGGCATGCGCCGGGCGGCGGGCTGGGCGTGGATTGCGCTGTGCACCGTGTCGCATCCGCTGCTGGACATGCTGACCAACGGCGGCATCGGCATCGCCTTCTTCTGGCCGTTCAGCGACGTGCGCTATTTCAGTCCATGGCGGCCCATCGAGGTGTCGCCGATCGCCCTGAAAAAGTTCTTCTCGCCGCGCGGTGCGCAGGTGCTGTTCAACGAGATGGCCACCGTGTGGGCGCCGCTGCTGGCGGCCGCGGTGCTCGCGCTGGTTGCGCGTCGATCCGTGGAGCGGCGCCACGGCGCCGTTGCCGCATGAATTCGGTCTTTTCTTCTTTCCCCTCCACGGTGCCGCTTCGCTGCGTGCCCGTGACCGGTGCCGTTCGCGGCCCATTTCCAACAACGCTCTGAGCCATGTCGTCTGCCAGCCTTCTTGTCGAACTGTTTGTCGAGGAATTGCCGCCCAAGGCGCTGAAGAAGCTCGGTGATGCCTTTGCCGGCGTGCTGCGCGACCAGCTCGTGGCGCAAGGGCTCGCCGCATCCGGCGCCGTGCTCACTGCCTATGCCTCGCCGCGCCGCCTGGCTGCGCACCTCACGCACGTGGCCGAGCGCGCCGCCGACAAGGCCGTGTCGCAAAAGCTCATGCCCGTGGCCGTGGGCCTCGATGCTTCGGGCCAGCCCACGCCCGCGCTGCTCAAGCGCCTGGGCGCATTGGGCGCCGATGCTTCCGCCGTGCCCGGCCTGAAGCGCGCCATGGACGGCAAGGCCGAAGCCCTGTTCTACGAAAGCACCGCCAAGGGCGCCACGCTGGCCGAAGGCCTGCAGAAGGCGCTGGCCGAAGCCATTGCCAGGTTGCCGATTCCCAAGGTCATGAGCTACCAGCTCGAAGAAGGCAGCGAGCTGCCCGGCTGGACCAGCGTGAGCTTCGTGCGACCGGCGCACGGCCTCGTCGCGCTGCACGGCGACACCGTGGTGGCCATCGAGGCGCTGGGCCTGAAGGCCGGCCGCGAGACGCACGGCCATCGCTTCGAGGCGGCGGTCGATCCGGTCGTGCTGCGCGATGCCAACAGCTATGCGCTGCAGATGCAGGAAGACGGCGCCGTCATCGCGAGCTTCGAGGCGCGCCGCGCCGAAATCGCGCGCCAGCTGGCCGCGGCGGCAGTGGAGGTCGGCGGCGGCTCGGTGCCCATCCACGACGACGCGCTGCTCGACGAAGTGACCGCGCTGGTCGAGCGCCCCAACGTGCTGGTCTGCAGCTTCGAGCGCGAGTTCCTCGAAGTGCCGCAGGAATGCCTGATCCTCACGATGAAGGCCAACCAGAAATACTTTCCGCTGCTCGATGCGTCGAGCAAGCTCACCAACAAGTTCCTGGTGGTCAGCAACATCAGCCCCGACGATGCGAGCGCGGTCGTCGAAGGCAACGAGCGCGTCGTGCGCCCGCGCCTGGCCGACGCCAAATTCTTCTTCGACCAGGACC
Source organism: Variovorax sp. Varisp46 (assembly GCF_059491885.1). NCBI lineage: Bacteria > Pseudomonadati > Pseudomonadota > Betaproteobacteria > Burkholderiales > Comamonadaceae > Variovorax > Variovorax sp. Varisp46. The sequence continues at coordinate 4,513,139 of NZ_CP168515.1, read as the reverse complement.
GCAAGAAGTCGCTGGCCTCGCGGGTCGAGTCGCTGGGCAAGGTGGTCTACCACAACAAGCTTGGCACGCAGGGCGAGCGCGTGCAGCGCGTGATGCACATCGCGCGCGGCATCGCAGAGAAGCTCGGCGATGTATCGCTGGCCGCGCACGCCACGCAGGCCGCTCAACTCGCCAAGGCCGATCTCGTGACCGACATGGTCGGCGAGTTCCCCGAGCTGCAGGGCATCATGGGCCGCTACTATGCGCTGCACGACGGCCTGGACGCCTCGGTGGCCGACGCCATCGAAGACCACTACAAGCCGCGCTTCGCAGGCGACGAGCTGCCGCGCAACAGCGTGGGCCTCGTGGTCGCGCTGGCCGACAAGCTCGAGACGCTGGTCGGCATGTTTGGCATCGGCAACCTGCCCACCGGCGACCGCGACCCCTTCGCGCTGCGCCGCCATGCGCTGGGCGTGATCCGCATGCTGGTCGAGAAAGACCTGCCGCTCGATCTGAGCAAGCTGGTGAGCGCCGCGCGCACCGTGCTGGACGACGCCATCGGCAAGACGGGGCAGTTCCCGCTGCACAAGGCCGCGGAAGACGTGAGCCAGGTCGTCGATTTCATCTACGACCGGCTCGCCGGTTCCCTGCGCGAGCAGGGCGCCAGCGCGCAGGAAGTCGAAGCCGTGCTGGCACCGCGCCCGCAGCGCCTGGGCGAAGTGCCCAAGCTGCTGGCCGCCGTGCGCGCCTTCGCCGCCCTGCCGGCCGCCGCCGCGCTGGCGGCCGCGAACAAGCGCATCGGCAATATCCTCAAGAAGGCCCCAGAGGCCGACGCGCACGTCAGCGAACTGCTGCTGCACGAACCGGCCGAGAAGGCGCTGCATGCGGCCATGGCGCAGGTCGTGCCCGCCGCCAACGCGCAATTCGAGGCCGGCGACTACACCGCCTCGCTGCAGACGCTGGCCGCGCTGCGCGAGCCGGTCGACGCCTTCTTCGACGGCGTGATGGTCAACGCCGAACAGGCCGACCTGCGCCTGAACCGGCTCGGCCTGCTGATGTCGCTGCACGCCGCGATGAACCGGGTGGCGCAGCTCGAGCGGCTGGCCGTCTGAACATTCCTACGGCAACACCACCATGGGCGGCACCGCCATGAAACTCGTCATCCTCGACCGCAACGGCACGATCAACGTGCACCGCGAAGACTTCGTGAAGAGCGACATCGAGTGGACGCCGCTGCCTGGTGCGCTCGAGGCTGTGGCGCGGCTCAACCATGCGGGCTGGCACGTGGTGGTGGCATCCAACCAGTCGGGCCTGGGCCGCGGCCTGTTCGACATGGCCTCGCTCAATGCGATGCACGCCAAGATGCACAAGATGCTCGCGGCGGTGGGCGGCAAGGTCGATGCGGTGTTCTATTGCCCGCACAGCCCCGACGAGGACTGCGACTGCCGCAAGCCCAAGCCGGGCCTGTTCCTGCAGATCGGCGACCGCTACGGCATCGACCTCAAGGGCATCCCGACCTGCGGCGACAGCCTGCGCGACCTGCAGGCGGGCGCGGCCGCCGGTTGCGAGCCGCACCTGCTGCTCACGGGCATGGGGGCGGCCTGCCGCGGCATCGATCCGCTGCCTTCCGAATATCCGGCGAACACGTTGGTCCACGACGATCTCGCCGCTTTTGTTGATTTTTTGCTTGCGCGCGAAGCGCGGGCTGCACTGCAGGTGACTGTCTGATGGCGTTTTTTCGTTCCGTTCTCCACGCGTTGTGGATGCTCGTCACCGTGATCCCCTGGGGCATCATCATGTGCGTCAGCTCGCTGTGGAAGCGCGGCATTCCGCTCTACTGGATGGCGGAGCGCTGGCTCGGCTGGGCCATCGGCGGCGCGCGCGTGCTGCTGGGCATCAAGACCCGCGTGAGCGGCATGGAAAACCTGCCGACCGACAAGCTCGCGGGCGCAGTGCTGCTGGTGAAGCACCAGTCCACGCTCGAGACCTTCCTGATGCCCACGCTGATGCCGCATCCGCTGGCCTACGTGTTCAAGAAGGAGCTGATCTACGTGCCCTTCTTCGGCTGGGCGATGGCGCGGCTGGACATGATCCACATCGACCGCAGCCAGCGCGCGCAGGCCTTCAACAAGGTGGTGAACCAGGGCCGCAAGCTGCTCGCGCAGGGCATCTGGATCATCATGTTCCCCGAGGGCACGCGCATCCCGCGCGGGCAGAAGGGCACCTACAAGAGCGGCGGCACGCGGCTCGCCTGCGAGACCGGCGTACCGGTGATTCCCGTTGCGGTGACGTCGGCCAAGGTGTGGCCGCGCAAGGCCTTCATCAAGCGCCCGGGCGTGGTCGACGTGTCCATCGGCCCGGCCATTTCGAGCGTGGGCCGCAAGCCCGACGAGCTGATGCGCGAGGTCGAGGCCTGGATCGAGGCCGAGATGCGCCGCCTCGATCCCGAGGCTTATGTCGACAGCCCGCAGTCTGCGCAAGAAGCGGTGAGCTGAGGAACAGAGAGCCTGGCATGGGGCGACTGCTTCAGTTCACGATGGACCTGTTCGAAGGGCTTGGCAGCGAGTTCGCGTCGCCGGCACCCGTCCCGGCGCGGCCGCGCAGGGCGAAGAAGCCGAAGCCTGCGGCACCGCCGGCGACTCTTCTTGCTCCTCCCTCCGTGGCGCCTTCGGCGCCGGACGATGAACACGCCGTGCCCTCGCCGCCGGCGGTTCCGCTTGCCGAGACGCTGGCGCTCGCGAATTTCGCGCACCCTCAAGCCACCCGCGAGGTGGTGCTCGGCTCTGCGCGCGTGGCCTACGAATTCAAGCGCGGCAAGCGCAAGACCATCGGCTTTCTCGTCGGTGCCGAAGGCCTGTCGGTGCGCGCGCCGCGATGGGTGGCGCTGCGCGATGTCGATGTGGCCATCCACGAGAAGTCCGACTGGATCCTGCGCAAGCTCGCTGAAACGCAGCAGCGTCATGCGCGCGTCGAAGCCACGCGCATCGAGTGGAGGGATGGGGCCGGGTTTCCGTTCCTCGGCGAGCCGGTGGTGATCCAGCTCGACCCGAAGCACGGCTTCGCCAGCGTCGGCGGCACGCTCGATGCCGGTGACGGCACGGGGCCGCGCATCCTGCGGCTGGCGGTGGCGCAGAACGCTGCGCCTTCGCAGATCCGCGATGCGGCACAGGCCTGGCTCATGCGGCAGGCGCGGCGCCTGTTCATCGAGCGGCTCGATCATTTCGCGCCGCTGCTCGGTGTGCGCTGGCAGAAGCTGTCGCTGTCGAACGCGGCCACGCGCTGGGGCAGCGCAAGCGCGGACGGGTCGATCCGGCTCAACTGGCGGCTCATTCATTTCCGCATGCCCGTGATCGACTATGTGGTCGCGCACGAACTGGCCCACCTGCGCGTGATGGACCATTCGCACCGCTTCTGGGAAACGGTCGGGAGCGTGATGCCTGACTACGACCTGCTGCGCCAGCAGCTCAAGGACGAAGCGGTTCCCCGCTGGTCCTGAGGCATTTCTCGGGCGCGCTCAGCGCGCGTGCGTAACGCCCCCGTCCACCACCAGCGTCGACCCCATCACATAGTCCCCAGCCCGAGAGGCAAGGTAGATGGCCGCGCCCGCCATGTCTTCCGGTGTACCGATGCGCCCCGCGGGGATGCGGCCCTTGACCTCGTCCCCGTGGTCGCGAGCGTCCTTGTTCATGTCGGAGGCGAATGCGCCGGGTGCAATCGCACTCACCGCGATGCGGTCCTGTGCCAGCCGCAACGCCATGCGGCGCGTCAGCTGGATCAGCCCCGCCTTGCTCGCCGCATACGAGTACGTCTCCTGCGGATTCACGGAAATCCCGTCGATCGATGCGATGTTGATCACCTTCGCCAGGTGATCCGTGGCCGCCTTCTTCAGCATCGGCGTCAACGCCTTCGTCAGGAAGAACGGCGTCTTCAGGTTCAGGTCCACCACCTTGTCCCAGCCGCTCTCGGGAAACTCTTCATATGGCGCGCCCCAGGCGGCCCCGGCGTTGTTCACCAGGATGTCCAGCGAGCCTTCGTGCTTCGCATAGGCATCGACCAGCGCCTGCGCGCCCTCGAGCGTCGACACGTCCGCCGGCAGCGACACGCAATGCCCGAACGCCGACAGCTCCTTCGCCGTCTGGTCGCAGGCCGCGGCCTTGCGCGCCGAGATGTACACGCGCGCGCCCTGGGCCAGGTAGCCCTCGGCGATCATGCGGCCGATGCCGCGCGAGCCGCCGGTGATCAGCGCCGTGCGGCCCTTCAGCGAGAAGAGTTGGGTGGTGTCCATGGTGCGGGTGTCTCCTGAATGAATGAGCGATCGGTCCAGGAAACGAGCTTAGTGCGCGCCGCGCCCCGCGGGCGTCACCTCGGTGTCAGCGTCAGGCTTCGGGGGCTCGTGAAGCTGCGCAGGTCGCCGCTCACCGGGTCGAGGAACGCGACCGACCTGGCCAGCAGCTGCAAGGGCTTGCCGAAGTCGTCGGCGCCTTCGGGCAGCAGCACGGGATAGATCGGATCGTTCACGATCGGCATGCCCAGCGCCATGCAGTGCACGCGCAATTGGTGCTTTCGGCCCGTCACGGGCGAGAGCTTCAGCAGCGCGTGGCCGTCGCGCACCTCTTGCACCTCGATGCGGGTTTCGGAGTTGGGCTCGCCGGGTTCTTCGCGCACGCGCATGAAGTGGTGGTCGTCGACCAGCCGGCTGCGGTAGGTGGCGGGCACCGACGATACGCCTTCGTACCACGGCACCACGGCCTCGTAGTGCTTGGCGATGCGGCGCTCCGGAAACAACTGCTGATAGGCGCCGCGCGTGGCGGGCCGCACCGAGAACAGCACCAGCCCCGAGGTGCTGCGGTCGATGCGGTGCAGCGGCACGAGGTCGTCGAGCGCCAGCTTGCGCTTGAGCCGCACCAGCAGGCTCTCCTGCAGGTACTTGCCGGTGGGCGTGACGGGTACGAAGGGGGGCTTGTCGACCACCAGCAGTTCGTCGTCCCGGAACACGACCTGCTCTTCGAACGGGATGCGCGCTTCGTTGTCGAGCGTGCGGTAGTAGTACACGCGCAGCGGCGATTGATAACGGCGCGCCACCGTCACGGGCACGCCGTGCTCGTCGATGACGTCGTTCGCCTCGATGCGTTCGAGCCAGGCCTCGCGCGTGATCGCGGGAAAGCGCTCGATCAGGAATTCGGTAATGGTCGGCCAGGGGCCGTGGACCAGGCCCACACAGCTCGGTCCGACGCCGTCGCGCGTGGGCAGCGGCAATTGGGGCGGTCGGCGCCGGGTCATTGCGGCAGTGCTCGCCGCAGCACGGACAGGGCTTCGGCGAACGAAGGCCGCGACGCCGCGTCGGGCTGCAGGCAGCGGTCTTTCAACGTCGCCACGGCCTGCGGCGGTGCGTCGTTGCAGCGTTCGAGCAGCTCTTCCAGCAGGCAGCCGAAGGCACGCATCTCCAGGCCTTGGAACGCACGCGCCTGCGCCGAATCGAGCGCACCCGTCATCCACGCCGCACCGAAGTCACCGAGTCGGCCGCCATCTTCCGGATGCCAGAGGATGTTGTGCGCATAGAGATCGCCGTGAAGAATTCCTTGCGCATGCAGGTGCTGCATGGCCGACGCGATGTCGCGTGCGATGCGCAGCGCCACGGCGGATGTCCACCGCGCTTCTTCGGCATAGACATCGCGCGTACACGACGCAAGGCTCGGCGGCCCGGCGAGCGTGGCGAACGATGGATCGACCAGCGCCATCACCAGGCCTTCGATGCCTTCGGGGTGGCCGTCGATGCGGCTCTGCGCGGCGATCAGCGTGGGATGCGCGCCGGCGGCGATGCAGGCGGCCATCTCGCTGTGCGGCCAGCCGTCGCTGGTGACCGCGCCCTTGAAAAGCTTGACCGCGACCTGCTGCGATGCGCCGAGGGTGGCTCGATGGATCACGCCCGATGCGCCTTCACCGAGCTTCCTGCCCAGCGCCAGTTCACGCCAGTCGATGTGCGGCACCGACTGCGCGGTGATCGCCGCGTCCTCGGCCTGCGTATCGAAGGGGTTGCCCGCGCAGGCGAGCCACGACAGGCGCGGCAGCGAAGGCAGCCATGCGGGCAGCGTCTCGAAGCGGTTGGCCGGGATGCGCAGCAGTTCGAGCTGCCCGAGGCCGGCCATCGACGGCGGCAGCGCGCGCAGGCGGTTGCCCGCGAGCATCAGCTTCTGCATCCGCGTGCAATTGCCGAGCGAGCCGGGCAGTTCTTCGATCTGGTTGTCCGTGAGGATCAGCCACCGCAGCGAGGACGGCAGCGAGGCCGACGGCACGGTGCGGATCCGGTTGGCCTTGAAGCCGACGATGTCGAGGCCATGGCACTGGCCGATGGCTTCAGGCAGCGTGGTGAACCGGTTGTCCGAACAGAACAGCACGCGCAGCTTGTGAAGGCGATGGAGGTCGTCGGGCAGCGTGTCGAGCGCATTGCCCGACAGGTTCAGCACCTCGAGCGAATCGGCGAGTGCGAAGACCTCTCGCGGGAACTCGGTGAGTCCGCTCGAGAGATCGATTCTTCTTGCGCCTGCCAGCCGGCCCGCGCGCAGCTGAGCCAGCGTGTCCATCCGGCGAGTCTAAGCCGTCGCGGCCTTGGGTCCGAAGCGATAGATGCCGTCTTTGCCGAGTTCGCGCTTCACCTGGCCGGCGAACCACAGCAGGTGCAGGTGGGCCACCGTTTCGCCCATGGCGAAGGTCATCTGGTGCAGGTCGAGTTCGCGCTTGAACAGGATCGGCAGGCCTTCGGCGGCGGTCAGGGCACGCGCCGTGCAGGCTTCGAGCAATTCGGCCAGCCGGTCGCGGTGGTGCTCCTGCAGCTGGTCGACGCGGCGGTGGATGCCGCGGAACGGCTTGCCGTGCGAGGGCAGGCCCAGCGTGTCGGCCGGCAGTGCCTTGAACTTGTCGATGCTGTCGAGAAACAGGCGCAGCGAGTTCGCCTCGGGCTCGCCCGCGTGCACGCTCACGTTGGTGGAAATGCGCGGCAGCATCATGTCGCCGCCCAGCAGAAGCTTGAGTTCGTCGCAGTACAGCGCGATGTGCTCGGGCGCATGTCCGTAGCCGCTGATGCAGCGCCAGGCGTGACCGCCGATCACGACGTCGTCGCCGTCGAGCATGCGAACGAAGCGGTCGGGCACCGAGGGCACCATGTTCGCGTAGTAGTTGGTGCGCGCGCGGATCTTGGCGAGCGACTCGGCGTCGGTCAGGCCGTGCGAGCCGAAGAAGGCCGCGGCCGCATCGCCGCCCGCCAGGGTGTCGCCATTGGTGCTGAGCACGCGGGCCACGTGGTAGTCGGTGGAACTGATCCATAGAGGCGCGTTCCAGCGCGAGCAGAGCCACTCGGCCAGGCCGATGTGGTCGGGGTGCATGTGGGTGACGATGACGCGCAGGATCGGCATGCCCTGCAGCTGCGTTTCGAAAATCTGCTCCCACTGCGCGCGCGCTTCGTCGTGCGCGATGCAGCAGTCGACCACTGTCCAGCCCTCGACGCCGTCGAGGCTGTCGCGCAGCAGCCAGAGGTTGATGTGGTCGAGCGCAAAGGGCAGCCGCATGCGGATCCAGCGCACGCCGGGCGCCACTTCCAGGGCTTCGCCGGGCTCGGGGAGCGTGTCGCCGAGGGGGTAGTGGAGTTCACGTTCGAGGAGGTTCATGTAAGATTGACGTTTACGTAAACGTCATGGGTTGATGGCACCATTGTAGGGATCGCCGCGCAAACCTGCTGTCGCCCCCGTAACGCCCTTTCGCCACCACCGCCGCCATGCCTGCGCAAACTTTCACCATCAGCCAGCTCGCGAAGGAGTTCGACCTCACGACGCGGGCCATCCGCTTCTACGAGGACATGGGCCTGCTCACGCCCGAGCGCGCCGGCCTGCAGCGCGTGTACAGCGCGCGCGACCGCGCGCGGCTCACGCTCACGCTGCGCGCCAAGCGCCTCGGCCTGAGCCTGACGGAGGCGAAGGAAATCCTCGACATGTACGACAGCCCGCGAGACACCGTGCCGCAGCTGGAAAGATTCCTTGGCGTGCTGGGCACCCACCGGGCCCAGCTCGAAGCGCAGCTGACCGAATTGCAGGCCAACCTCGCGGAGGTGCGGGAGCACGAGAAAAAGGGACGGGCCACCCTGGCCAAGGCACAAAAGGCGAACAAGGCAGCCAAGTCCGCGGAAGCCAAGGCCTGAAACACGACTCATCGACAATAGCCGACTATGCCCGACAACACCGATAACCTCGACGACCTCTTTGCCCACAACCGTGCCTGGTCCGCGCAGATGGAGCGCGACCGGCCCGGTTTCTTCACCAGCCTGGTCAAGCAGCAGACGCCGCGCTACATGTGGATCGGCTGCTCCGACAGCCGCGTGCCAGCCAACCAGATCACCGGCCTGGAGCCGGGCGAAGTGTTCGTGCACCGCAACGTGGCCAACATCGTGGTGCACTCCGACCTCAACGCGCTCTCGGCGATCCAGTTCGCGGTCGAGCACCTGAAGGTCGAGCACATCATGGTCGTGGGCCACTACGGCTGCGCCGGCGTGAAGGCCGCACTCAGCGGTGCGCGCATCGGCCTGGCCGACAACTGGATCCGCCACATCCAGGACGTGCGCGACCGCCACGCCGTGATGCTCGAGAGCCTGCCCGAAGATGCGCGCGTCGACGCGCTGTGCGAACTCAACGTCGCCGAGCAGGTGGTCAACGTGGCCGTCAGCACCGTCATGGTCGACGCCTGGGCGCGCGGCCAGAAGGTCCGCATCCACGGCTGGACCTTCGGCGTGCACGATGGCCTGCTGCAGGACCTCGGCCTGAGCGTCGACGGCGCCAAGCCGCTCGATGCGGTCTACAAGGCCGCGGTGCAGCGCATCCGCTACAAGTGGAGCAAGCCCGGCGAAGTGATCCAGTCGCTGACGCTGCAAGGCACGCAGGTGAACCAGGCGGTGCAGGAGGCGCAGGCCATGACGCCGCAGCCCGAGGCCAACGGCACGGCCGACCCCGCCGCGGCCTGAGCGGCCGTCCTCCATCGGCTCGCGTCGCCATGTTTCCGCAGCGCCTCGACTCGCCGCTGGCCTATGACATCGCGAAGGCGATGATGGACGGCTTCAACCGGCACTACCGGTTGTTCCGCGCCGAATCGGCACGCGCCAAGCACCGTTTCGAAACCGCCGACTGGCACGGCCAGCAGCGCGCACAGCGCGAACGCATCGAGTTCTACGACCTGCGCGTGAGCGAGGCCGTGGCCCGGCTCGAAAAGGAGTTCAAGGCCGGCGAACAGCCGATGGACGTATGGCACCAGGTCAAGCTGCACTACATCGGCCTGCTGGTGGACCATCACCAGCCCGAGCTGGCCGAGACCTTCTTCAACTCGGTGACCACGAAGATCCTGCACCGCGCGTACTTCCAGAACGACTTCATCTTCGTGCGCCCGGCCATCAGCACCGAGTACATCGAGCCGCGCGGTGCGCCCACCTACCGCCCGTACTACCCCAAGCCCGACACGCTGGCCGACACCATCGAGCAGATGCTCGACGACTTCGCGCTGCTCGGCAGCTATGCCAACAAGCGGCGCGATGCGCAGCGCGTGGCGCACGTCATCCTCAACCGCTTCCACCAGGTCAAGCTGCGCGCCAACTTCCAGCTGCAGGTGCTGTCGGGCCTGTTCTTTCGCAACAAGGGCGCGTACGTGGTCGGAAAGATCATGAACGGCTTCACCGAGATTGCGTTCTCGCTGCCGATCCTGCACGACAGCCACGGCAAGTTCTACATCGACGCGGCGCTGTTCGGCGAGGACGACATGCAGATGCTGTTCAGCTTTGCACGCGCCTATTTCATGGTCGACATGGAAGTGCCCTCGGCCTGGGTGCAGTTTTTGCGCTCGCTCATGCCGCGCAAGCCGCGCGCCGAAATCTACAACGCGCTCGGCCTCGCCAAGCAGGGCAAGACGCTGTTCTACCGCGACTTCCTCTCGCACCTGAACTATTCGAGCGACCGCTTCCGCATTGCGCCCGGCATCAAGGGCATGGTCATGCTGGTGTTCGACCTGCCGTCGTTCCCGTTCGTGTTCAAGGTCATCAAGGACTTCTATCCGCCGCAGAAGGACACCACGCGCGAGCAGATCAAGGGCAAGTACCTGCTCGTGAAGCAGCACGACCGCGTGGGCCGCATGGCCGACACGCTGGAGTACAGCGACGTGGGTTTCCCGCTCGACCGCTTCGAGCCCGAGCTGATCGAGGAGATCAGGAAGTTCGCGCCCAGCCAGCTCGAGCTCGGCGACCGCGACAGCAACGGGGAAATGGAGGTCGTGCTCAAGCACGTCTACATCGAGCGGCGCATGATCCCGCTGAATATCTACCTGCAGGAAGCCTTCGACACGCTGGCCAGCCCCGAGAGCCCGGCACATGCCAAGCGCGCGAAGGACCAGCTCGAGCGCGCGGTGGTCGAGTACGGCAACGCCATCAAGGACATGGTCGCCGCCAACATCTTTCCGGGCGACATGCTGTGGAAGAACTTCGGCGTCACGCGCGGCGGCAAGGTCGTGTTCTACGACTACGACGAGATCGAATACGTCACCGACTGCAAGTTCCGCAAGGTGCCCACACCGCGCAACGAGGAGGACGAGATGAGCGGCGAGGTCTGGTACTCCGTGGGTCCGAAGGACGTGTTCCCCGAAACCTTCGAGCCCTTCCTGCTCGGCAACGACGACGTGCGCGCCGCCTTCATGGCGCACCACGCCGACCTGCTCGACGCCGCCTTCTGGCAGCACCACAAGGAACGCATCCAGGCCGGGCAGATGCTCGACGTGTTTCCGTACGAAGAGTCGCAACGCTTCCAGCACGAGGGGCACGCGACGCATTTTTGACCGATCGTTTTTGATTCCGCTTTCACATCCCTGAAGGAGACCTCCATGTCCGAATCCATCGTCATCGTCGGCGCCGCCCGCACTCCCATGGGGAGCTTCCAGGGCGACTTCTCGTCCCTCTCCGCGCACGACCTCGGCGGCGTGGCCATCAAGGCCGCCGTCGAGCGCGCCGGCATCGCGCCCGACAGCGTGGGCGAAGTGCTGTTCGGCAACTGCCTGATGGCCGGCCAAGGCCAGGCGCCGGCGCGCCAGGCAGCCTACAAGGGCGGCCTGCCCGACAGCGCGGGCGCCGTCACGCTCAGCAAGATGTGCGGCTCGGCCATGAAGGCCGCGATGCTCGCGCACGACCTGCTGCTGGCGGGCACGCACGATGTGATGGTGGCGGGCGGCATGGAAAGCATGACCAACGCGCCCTACCTCATGCTCAAGGGCCGCGGCGGCTACCGCATGGGCCACGACCGCATCTTCGACCACATGATGCTCGACGGCCTCGAAGACGCCTACCAGCCGGGCCGCTCGATGGGCACCTTCGGCGAAGACTGCGCCGCCAAGTACAAGTTCACGCGCGAGCAGCAGGATGCGTTTGCCATCGCAAGCGTCGAGCGCGCCAAGAAGGCCACCGACACCGGTCTCTTCAAGGACGAGATCGTGCCCGTCACGGTCAAGGGCCGCGGCGGCGACACCGTCGTTTCGATCGACGAAGGCCCCGGCAAGGTCAAGCTCGACAAGATCCCCACCCTCAAGCCCGCGTTCAAGAAGGAGAACGGCACCATCACTGCCGCGTCGAGCTCGTCGATCAACGACGGCGCGGCCGCGCTGGTGATGATGACCGAGTCGCATGCGAAGAAGATCGGCGCCAAGCCCATCGCCCGCCTCGTCGGCCATGCCACGCACGCCCAGCAGCCCGAATGGTTCTCCACCGCGCCCGTGGGCGCCGTCGCCAAGCTGTTCAAGAAGACCGGCTGGACCGTGAAGGACGTCGACCTGTGGGAGGTGAACGAAGCCTTCGCCGTGGTGCCGATGGCGCTGATGCACGAACTCGACGTGTCGCACGAGATCGTCAACGTGAACGGCGGCGCCTGCGCGCTGGGCCACCCGATCGGCGCCAGCGGCGCGCGCATCATGGTCACGCTGATCCATGCGCTGAAGGCGCGCGGCAAGAAGCGCGGCGTGGCCACGCTGTGCATCGGCGGCGGTGAAGGCACCGCCGTGGCACTCGAATTGCTATAAGAGCAACGGCCGGCAAGCGCCCGGGGGACGGGCGCTTGCCGGCTTTTTCGTTCGGATACTTCAAACAATGCGTAGAGCAGGAGATTTCATGCGCCCATCCATCCACCGTACCGCCATTGCCGCCGTGCTGGCCACCGCTTTCGTGGCGAGCGCCGCCTGGGCGCAGAAGCGCGACAACGTGCTGTTCCAGGCCGCCACCGACGAGCAGCCTGCGGTGATCAAGACGCTGGAAAAGCTCGTCAACATCGAGACCGGCACCGGTGACGCCGAAGGCATCGCCGCCGCCGGCAACTACCTCGAGGGCGAACTCAAGAATCTGGGCTTCACGGTCACGCGCAGCAAGTCGGCCGGCCTCGTGGTGGGCGACAACATCGTCGGCAAGATCAAGGGCCGCGGCGGCAAGAACCTGCTGCTGATGTCGCACATGGACACCGTGTACCTGAAGGGCACGCTCGCGAAGGCGCCGTTCAAGATCGAAGGCGACAAGGCCTACGGCCCCGGCATCGCCGACGACAAGGGCGGCAACGCCGTCATCCTGCACACGCTCAAGCTGCTGAAGGACTACGGCGTGCGCGATTACGGCACCATCACCGTGCTGTTCAACACCGACGAGGAAAAGGGCTCCTTCGGCTCGCGCGACCTGATCCAGGAAGAAGCCAAGCTGGCCGACTACGTGCTGTCCTTCGAGCCCGCCAGTGCCGGCGACGAGAAACTCTCGCTGGGCACCTCGGGCATCGCCTACGTGCAGGTCAACATCACCGGCAAGGCCTCGCATGCGGGAGGCGCGCCCGAGATGGGCGTGAACGCGCTGGTCGAGGCCTCCGACCTCGTGCTGCGCACCATGAACATCGACGACAAGGCGAAGAACCTGCGCTTCAACTGGACCATCGCCAAGGCCGGCAACGTGTCGAACATCATCCCGGCCAGCGCCACGCTGAACGCCGACGTGCGCTATGCGCGCAACGAAGACTTCGACGCCGCCATGAAGACGCTGGAAGAGCGCGCGCAGCAGAAGAAGCTGCCCGAGGCCGACGTCAAGGTGGTCGTCACGCGCGGCCGTCCGGCCTTCAACGCGGGCGAAGGCGGCAAGAAACTGGTCGACAAGGCTGTGGGCTTCTACAAGGAGGCCGGCGGCAACCTCGGCGTGGAAGAGCGCACCGGCGGCGGCACGGACGCGGCCTATGCGGCGCTGTCGGGCAAGCCGGTGATCGAGAGCCTGGGCCTGCCGGGCTTCGGCTACCACAGCGACAAGGCCGAGTACGTGGACATCAGTGCCATTCCGCGCCGCCTGTACATGGCGGCGCGCCTGATCATGGACCTGGGCGCCGGCAAGTAAGCACGACTCGAAAAAAGACAGACAGGAGACAACGCCATGCTGCTCAGCCCCGACCAGGAAGCCATCCGCGACGCGGTGCGCGACTTCTCGCAAGCCGAACTCTGGCCCAACGCGCCCAAGTGGGACCGCGAGCACAGCTTTCCGAAGGAGGCGCACCAGGGCCTCGCCGCGCTGGGCGCCTACGGCATCTGCGTACCTGAGGAGAATGGCGGCGCCGGCCTCGACTACCTCACGCTCGCGCTGGTGCTCGAAGAGATCGCGGCCGGCGACGGCGGCACCAGCACCGCCATCAGCGTGACCAACTGCCCCGTCAACGCCATCCTCATGCGCTACGGCAACGCGCAGCAGAAGAAAAAATGGCTCGAACCGCTGGCGCAAGGGCAGATGCTCGGCGCCTTCTGCCTCACCGAGCCGCAGGCCGGCAGCGATGCATCGAGCCTGCGCACCACGGCGCGCAAGGAAGGCGATGCCTACGTGATCGACGGCGTGAAGCAGTTCATCACCAGCGGCAAGAACGGCCAGGTGGCGATCGTCATCGCCGTGACCGACAAGGGCGCGGGCAAGCGCGGCATGAGCGCTTTCATCGTGCCGACCGACACCCCCGGCTACGCTGCCACGCGGCTCGAAGACAAGCTGGGCCAGCACAGCAGCGACACCGCGCAGATCAACTTCGACGGCTGCCGCATTCCGGCCGAGAACCTGATCGGCGCCGAAGGCGAGGGCTACAAGATCGCGCTCGGCGCGCTGGAGGGCGGGCGCATCGGCATTGCCGCGCAGAGCGTGGGCATGGCGCGCAGCGCCTTCGACGTGGCGCTGGCCTATGCCAAGGAGCGCCAGGCCTTCGGCGGCTCGATCTTCGACCAGCAGGCCGTGGGCTTTCGCCTGGCCGAATGCGCCACGCAGCTCGAAGCCGCGCGCCAGCTGATCTGGCATGCCGCCAGCCTGCGCGACGCCGGGCGCCCGTGCCTGAAGGAAGCCGCCATGGCCAAGCTGTTCGCGAGCGAGATGGCCGAGCGTGTATGCAGCGCCGCCATCCAGACGCTGGGCGGCTACGGCTACGTGAACGACTTTCCGCTGGAGCGCATCTACCGCGACGTGCGCGTGTGCCAGATCTACGAAGGTACGTCGGACATCCAGAAGCTGTTGATCCAACGCGCACTCGCGTGAGCGACGCCGCCTGTCTGTCATCGGTTTGGATGACAGACAGGCGCCCCGCGCCAGCGCACCATGGCTGCCTCTTTCACGGAGTGCCTTGCCATGACTTCTGCCACCCCCGTCTCCCGCGCCGCATGGCTTGCGGCATTGCCGCTCGCCGCTGCGCTCGGCCCCTGCGCCAATGCCCAGCCTGCCGTCCCCGATATCGCCACGCTGACCGCGACCGAAGCCGTGCGGCAGTTGTGCGCCGGCGCCGTCACCAGCGAGCAATTGGTGTCGGCCTACCTCGCGCAGGCCAAGGCCAAGGCGAACCTCAACGCCTTCGTCACGCTCGACGAAGCCGGCGCCCTGGCAGCCGCGCGCGCCGCCGATGCACTGCGCAAGCGCGGCGGCGCGTGCACGCCGCTGGCCGGGCTGCCGGTGGCCATCAAAGACAACATCCAGGTGCGGGGCCTGCCCGCGACAGCCGGCACGCCCGCACTCAAGGGTTTCGTGCCGACCGCCGACGCGCCGGTGGTCGCCAGGCTGCGCGCGGCCGGCGCCGTCGTGCTCGGCAAGACGAACATGCACGAGCTGGCCTTCGGCGTCACCGGCTACAACCCCGCGTTCCAGACCGGCCCCGAGGTGGGCGTGCGCAATGCCTACGACCCGAGCCGCATCGCGGGCGGCTCGTCGTCGGGCAATGGCGCCGCGCTGGGCGCGCGCATGGCGCCGGCCGCGCTGGGCACCGACACGGGCGGGTCGGTGCGCATTCCGTGTGCGTTCAACGGCTGCGCGTCGCTGCGCCCCACGGTGGGGCGCTATCCGCAGCAAGGCATTGCGCCGATCTCGCACACGCGCGACACCGCAGGGCCGATGGCGCAATCGATGGCCGACGTGGCGCTGCTCGACAGCATCATTGCCGGCGGCGCTCCGCTGAAGCCGGCCGATCTGAAGCGGGTGCGGCTCGGCGTGGTGCCCGCCTTCCAGGCCGGCCTCGACACCGACACGCGCGCCGCCACCGACGCCGCTTTCGCGAAACTGCGCGCGGCCGGCGCCACGCTGGTGGACGTGGACATGCCGGGGCTGATGGAGCTCAACGGCGCGGTCGGCTTCCCGCTCGCGCTCTACGAGGCGTACGACGACATGGCGGCCTACCTCGCGAAGTACCGCACGGGCATCGACATCGCGCAGCTCACGGCCGGCATTGCGAGCCCCGACGTCAAGGGCACCTTCGAGGCCTTCGTTGTCCCGCGCAAGCTGCCCGCCGCCAGCGGCGTGGTCGACGCCAGGCCGGCCTACGAGCACGCGATGCACGTCGCTCGCCCCGCGCTGCGCAAGCTCTACCGCGACACCTTCGCGAAGCACAGGCTCGATGCGCTGGTGTTCCCGACGGTGCCCGGCGTGGCGCTGGCCGCGGCGCCCGAAGCCAGCAGCCCCGAGAACTTCGGCGCGCTGATCCGAAACACCGACCCCGGCAGCAACGCCGGCATTCCGGGCGTGCAGCTGCCCTCCGGCCTTGGCGCCACCAGCGGCCTGCCCGTGGGCCTGGAGCTGGACGGGCCGGCCGGCAGCGACCGCAGGCTGCTGGCCGTGGGCCTCGCGGTGGAAAAAGTACTGGGCCGCCTGCCGGCGCCGAAGTAAGCGCGCCGGGTCAGCGCGCGGGCGGCGCCACCCAGCCTGCCAGCGCCGAGCGGCGCTCGATGCCCAGCTTGTCGAAGATGCGCCGCAGGTAGGTCCGCACGGTCGGCACGCCCACTGCGAGGCGACGCGCGATCTCCTTGTCGGTGAGCCCTTCGCGCACGCAGCGGGCCACTTCCTGCTCGCGTGCGCTGAGCAAAGTCCATGCGGCGGGCGCGGGCACTGCCGCGGCCGAAGCCGCCGCGCGCTGCGCCCGTTGCAGGGCGCCCGCGAACGCCGGCTCGATCAGGTCCAGCAGCGCCTTCTCGTGATCGCCGAAATCGCCGCGGCCCTTGCGGCGCCAGATGCGCAGGTCGCCCAGTGCGCGCCCGCCCTCGAAGGCGTGCAGGTTCATGCCCCAGTGCAGCCCGTCGCGCGCGAGAAAGTCGTTGAAGAAGGGGGTGCGCATCAGTTCGCGCTGCGGCATCACCTCCGTCACGCGCGTGGCGCGGCGGCGCGACTGCAGCACGAAGGTGATCGGGTCGTGGTGCTGATGCCATTGCGCGTAGCGGTCGAGGTTGGCAGGGTCCATGTGCAGCGCCACGCGCGCGCCGAAGCTGCCGCTCCCGGCATCCCACACGAAGGAGGCGAACTGGTCCGCGTGCAGCAGGTTGAGCAGGGCCCGGCCCAGATGCTCGCGAATCTCCCGCTCGCCGTGGTCGTCTTCCGCCAGCAGCGCGAAAACGCCGCGCAGGGCGTGCTGTTCAGTGCCTGTGAGGTACATCGCCGGTTTTCTCGATGGGGTCGTTGCAACGCTAGGGTCTGTCATCAATCAAACGCCCTCGCGCTGGCCCCGCCATGCGGTGGATGTGCGGAGGGCGGCGCGGCCCATGGCCACCCATGGGCAAGCCGGCCGATAAAGCAGACGCCGTATGGCGGGGCCAGCCCGGAGGGAACCCCGCGAGGGCGTTTGATTGATGACAGACCCTAGCGTCCAGCAAGCGCCGCGCCAAGGGTGAATGCCCGCAGGAACCCCGCGCGGCAGAGCAAACGCGCCCGATCGACCCGTTTCGGGGCTTGCCCTGTCGGCACCCGGGCCGCGAGGTGTTCCAATAGCGGTCTCCATGAGCGCCATCGATCCCACCACCGGACCTTGCCCCTGCGGCCGCACCGACCGCCGCGACAAGCCCATCGGCTACGCCCTGTGCTGCGGCCGCTACCTCGACGATTTCCAGAATACGCCCGCGCCCGACGCCGAATCGCTGATGCGCTCGCGCTATTCGGCCTTCGTGCTGGAGCGCGGCGACTACCTGCTCGCCACCTGGCATGCGTCGAAGCGGCCGGCCTCGATCGAGTTCGAGCCGGGCGTCAAATGGCTGGGGCTGGACATCCGCTCGCGCTCGGTGCTCGACGCGGACCATGCCGAGATCGAATTCGTCGCGCGCCAGCGCAGCGCGGCCACGGGCGCCGCCACGCGCCTGCACGAGCGCAGCCGCTTCGTGCGCGAGGACGGGCGCTGGTACTACCTGGACGGCGACCTGCAGCAGCCCCTGGGTTGACGCGCCGGGCGCAGGCCCGCACAATCGGCCCCGCTCCGGGGTGTACGCATGTGGCGTGCTGAGATGGCAAAGCAGCCGACCCGCGAACTTGATCCGGGTCATACCGGCGTAAGAAGAGCTGCACTCCCTGGCTTCGGTCCGTCACTCCCCCTTCCGTGACGGGTTTCTCCAAAGCCCACCGAGCGATTGCGGAGCACCCTTTCCTCAACAAGGAGTGCCTGCCATGAATGCCCCCGACAAGTTCACCTCGCTGCTTTCGCTCACGCGCGAGCCCTTTCCCGCGTCGCACAAGTGCCTGATCCCGGGCAGCCGGCCCGACCTGAACGTGCCCGTGCGAGACGTGCTGCTGACCAACGGCGAGACCGTGTCGCTCTACGACACCTCCGGCCCGTACACCGATGCCAAGGTCGAGATCGACGTGCGCCGCGGCCTGCCTGGCGTGCGCGATGCATGGATCGCCGAGCGCAACGACACCGAGATCTACGAAGGCCGTTCGCACCAGGCGCTCGACGAAGGCCTGAAGCATGCGCATGACCACGACGCCCAGCGCCTGGCCGAACTGCGCGCTGGAGCTTCCGCATTGCAGCGCACGCCGCGCCGCGCCAAGTCGGGTGCCAATGTCACGCAGATGCACTACGCGCGCCGCGGCATCGTCACGCCCGAGATGGAATACGTGGCATTGCGCGAGAACGGCAAGCGCGAGTGGATGGCCGAGTACCTCGCCAACGAGGCGCGCGCGAAGCGCGTCGCCGGCAACCCGATGGGCGCGCAGATTCCGCGCATCATCACGCCCGAGTTCGTGCGCGACGAGGTGGCGCGCGGCCGCGCCATCATTCCGGCCAACATCAACCACCCCGAAGTCGAGCCGATGGCCATCGGCCGCAACTTCAAGGTCAAGATCAACGCCAACATCGGCAACTCCGCCGTCACGTCGAGCATCGAGGAAGAGGTCGAGAAGCTCGTGTGGGCGATCCGCTGGGGCGCCGACAACGTGATGGATCTTTCGACCGGCAAGAACATCCACACCACGCGCGACTGGATCGTGCGCAACTCGCCGGTGCCCATCGGCACCGTGCCGATCTACCAGGCGCTCGAGAAGGTGGGCGGCGTGGCCGAGGACCTGACCTGGGAGATCTTCCGCGACACGCTGATCGAGCAGGCGGAGCAGGGCATCGACTACTTCACCATCCACGCGGGCGTGCGGCTGCCGTTCATCCACCTGACGGCCGACCGCATGACCGGCATCGTCTCGCGCGGCGGTTCGATCATGGCCAAGTGGTGCATCGCGCACCACAAGGAGAGCTTCCTGTACGAGCGCTTCGAGGACATCTGCGACATCATGAAGGCGTACGACGTGAGCTTCTCGCTGGGCGACGGACTGCGGCCGGGCTCGGGCGCCGATGCCAACGACGAAGCGCAGTTCGCCGAGCTGCGTACGCTGGGCGAGCTCACGCAGGTCGCATGGAAGCACGACGTGCAGACCATGATCGAAGGCCCGGGCCACGTGCCGATGCACATGATCCAGGCCAACATGGACGAGCAGATCAAGCACTGCCACGAGGCGCCGTTCTATACGCTCGGCCCGCTGACCATCGACATCGCGCCGGGCTACGACCACATCTCGAGCGCCATCGGCGCCGCGATGATCGGCTGGGCCGGCACCGCGATGCTTTGCTACGTGACGCCCAAGGAACACCTGGGGCTGCCCGACCGCGACGACGTGAAGCAGGGGATCATTGCGTACAAGATCGCCGCGCATGCGGCCGACGTGGCAAAGGGCCATCCGGGCGCACGCTCGCGCGACGACGCGCTGAGCAAGGCGCGCTTCGAGTTCCGCTGGCAGGACCAGTTCAACCTGGGCCTCGATCCGGACACGGCGCGCGAATTCCATGACGAGACGCTGCCGAAGGACTCCAGCAAGGTCGCTCACTTCTGCTCGATGTGCGGCCCGAAGTTCTGCTCGATGAAGATCACGCAGGAGGTCCGAGAGTACGCCGCGAAGAAGGGCGTGGCCGAGGCCGAGGCCCTGGCCGACGGGATGGAGCAGAAGTCCAGGGAATTCATGGCGGGCGGGGGCGAAATCTACATCCCGATCAAGCCGGCGGCCTGAGCGCGCCCGGGGTCGTTGCTACCATGGGGAACTCCCCCGAACCCTGCAGCGCAATGACCCCCTTCCCCTTCTCCGCAGTTCTCTTCGACTGCGACGGCGTTCTCGTCGATTCCGAACCCATCACCAACCGCGTGCTCGCAGAAATGCTCGGCGAGCTCGGTTGGCACATCACCACCGAAGAGTCGATGAACACCTTCACCGGCAAGGCCGTGAAGGACGAAGCCGCCCTCATCGAATCGAAGACGGGCTTCGCCATCACCGCCGAGTGGCTGAAGGCGTTCCGGGCGCGTCGCAACGAAGCCCTCGAACGCACTCTCACGGCGATACCCAACGCCCCTGCGGCCATCCGGGACATCCATGCGAGGCTCAAGGGCCGCATTGCCTGTGCCTCGGGTGCCGACCGCCACAAGGTCGAGCTGCAGCTGGCCAAGGTCGGCCTGCTCGACTGTTTCGAGGGCCGCATCTTCAGCGGCCACGAGATGCCGCGCTCCAAGCCGCATCCCGATGTCTACCTCGCCGCCGCTGAAGCCCTCGGGGTCGATCCGAAGCGCTGCGCCATCGTCGAAGACACCGTCACCGGTGCGATGGCGGGCGTGGCCGCCGGTGCCACGGTGTTCGGCTACAGCACGGGCGAATCGGGCCACAGCGGCCCCGGCCCGTTGCTGAGCGTGGGCGCGGTCAAGGTGTTCAGCGACATGGCCGAACTGCCGGCGCTGCTTTCGGGCTATGGCCTGCAGGCGGCCTGAGTTTCTGGTGGAATGAAGGGCATGAATTCCGAATACAAGACCGAGCAGCCCGATCGCAGCGAAATCGATGCACTCAGCGGCCCCGCCGTGGTCGAGTTCGGCACCAACTGGTGCGGCATCTGCAAGGCCGCGCAGCCGAACATCGCCGAGGCCTTTGCCAAGTACCCGGGCGTGCGCCGCATCAAGGTGGAAGACGGAAGCGGCCGCCCGCTGGGCCGCTCGTTCAACGTGCGGCTCTGGCCCACGCTGGTGTTCATGCGTGACGGCAAGGAAGTCGCGAAGCTGGTGCGTCCGGAAGACAGCCAGTCGATTGCCGACGCACTCGCGCTGATCGACGCCCCAGCCGCCTGAGCACGGCAGGGGCCGCCTACAGCCCCTGCTGCCGGAAGTCGCGCGGCGCGTGCCCTGTCCATTGCAGGAATGCGCGCGAAAAACTCTTCTCGTTGCGAAACCCCACCGCCAGCGCCACCTGCTTGATGGGGCGCGTCGTGCGCCGCAACTGTTCCACGGCGACCTCGTGGCGCACCTCGTTCTTGAGCACCTGCAGCGACGTGCCTTCCTCGTGCAGCTGCCGGTGCAGCGTGCGGCTCGACACGTTGAGCAGCGCAGCCAGCGCCTCGGCCGTGGTGGCCTCGCTCGCACGCGAACGCAGCAGCTCGCGCACGCGCTGGCCCAGCAGGCGGTCGCGCCGGTACTGCAGGATGGTCAGTGGCAGCGCCCGCTTGAGCATGGTGCGCAGCGCGCGTTCGTCGCGCTGCAGCGGCAGGGCGAGGTAGCGTTCGTCGAAGCTGATGCCGGCCTTGGGCGCGTCGAAGCGAACCTCGGGCGTGAACATCGGCGCGTAGGCGTCGCGGTGCGGCGGCGCGGCAAATGGAAAGGTCGCGCTGCGCAGCGAGATGCGCGAGTCGATGGCCCAGCACATGTAGCCGTGCATGAAGCGCAGGCTGGTCACGAGGCAGAACTCGCGGAAGGCATCGTCGAGCGGGCGGTTCTCGGTGATGCGCAAGGTGGCCACGCCGCCCGCCACCTCGAGCGCCAGGCCGATGTCCTCGGTCAGCAGCCGGTGGTGGCGGCACCAGCGCTTGATGGCCACGCCCAGGTCGGGCGAGGTCAGCGAGGCACGGCACAGCATGCCGTAGCTGCCCCAGGGCAGGCGCCGCGAGAACCAGCCCAGCGCCTCGTCGTCGAGCTCCTGCATGGCATGGCCCGACAGCGCCTCGAACTGCGCGGCCGTGACCCGCGCGCCCGGGCGGGCCAGATCGCGCGGCGTGATCTGTGCCGCTTTCAGGGCCTCGGCCGGGTCCTTGCCGTAGCGCTCGTAGCCCTGCACGATGGCTCGCACGAAGGCCATCGGCGTGACGGCGCGGGCAGGTCTCAGGAAGGACGGGGACGACATGGATATGCGGATCGGGCGTGGCGCAATTTGCAACCATTGTGGCGCCAATTGCGAAACAGCGAGGCGTAAGCTGCGATCTTTCGCAAGCGCCATCCAGCGCGGGTAGCACTGCGCAGACCCTTCAGAGGAGACAAGACACATGCACGATCCCGGCCTGAACTTCGACCTGGGCGAGGACATCGACTCGCTGCGCAGCGCGATCCAGGACTTCGCCGCCCACGAGATCGCACCCCGCGCCGCCGCCATCGACCGCGACAACCTGTTCCCGCACGACCTCTGGCAGAAGCTCGGCGAGCTCGGCCTGCACGGCATGACGGTGAAGGAAGAGTACGGTGGCACCGAGCTGGGCTACCTGGCGCACATCGTGGCGATGGAAGAGGTCTCGCGCGCCTCGGCCTCGGTGGGCCTGTCGTACGGCGCGCACTCCAACCTGTGCGTGAACCAGATCCACCGCAACGGCAGCGAGGCGCAGAAGAAAAAGTACCTGCCCAGGCTGGTGAGCGGCGAGCACGTCGGCGCGCTGGCCATGAGCGAGCCCAACGCCGGCTCCGACGTGGTGAGCATGAAGCTCAAGGCCGAGAAGAAAAACGGCTACTACGTGCTCAACGGCGGCAAGATGTGGATCACCAACGGCGGCGACGCCGACACGCTGGTCATCTACGCCAAGACCGAACCCGAGATGGGCGCGCGCGGCATGACGGCCTTCATCGTCGAAAAGAACTTCAAAGGTTTTTCGGCCGGCACCAAGCTCGACAAGCTCGGCATGCGCGGCTCCAACACCTTCCCGCTGTTCTTCGACAACTGCGAAGTGCCCGAAGAGAACGTGCTCGGCGGCGAAGGCATGGGCGCGAAGGTGCTGATGAGCGGCCTCGACTACGAACGCGCAGTGCTCTCGGGCGGCCCGCTCGGCATCATGGCCGCGTGCATGGACGCGGTGCTGCCCTTCATCCACGAGCGCAAGCAGTTCGGCCAGAGCATCGGCGAGTTCCAGCTCATGCAGGGCAAGCTGGCGGACATGTATTCGACGTGGCAGGCCACGCGCGCCTACGTGTATGCCGTGGGCAAGGCCTGCGACCGCAACGACCATGCGCGCACCTTCCGCAAGGACGCGGCCGGCGCCATCCTGTACTCGGCCGAGAAGGCCACGTGGATGGCCGGCGAGGCGATCCAGGCGCTGGGCGGCGTGGGATACACGAAGGAGTTTCCGGTGGAACGGCTGTGGCGCGATGCCAAGCTGTACGAGATCGGGGCCGGCACCAGCGAGATCCGACGCATGCTGATCGGGCGCGAGCTGTTTTCGGAAACGGCCTAGGATGTTTTTCTCCTTCCCCCTCTGGGGGAGGGCGGGGGTGGGGGCAAGCGGCGTTCGATGAGGCACTGCACCGAACAGGCGCCGCGAGCCCCCATCCCAGCCTTCCCCCAGAGGGGGAAGGAGCAAGACAAACGGAGACAAGGAAATGAACATGACTGCAGCACTGACCGAGAGCTACGGCAAGGGCGCCGCCGACGTCCCCCTCATCGAACAACCCATCGGCGACTTCTTCGACGACATGGTTGCGAAGCAGCCCGACCGCGAGGCGCTCGTCAGCCGCCATGAAGGCCAGCGCTTCACCTACCGCGAGCTGCAGACCGAATCGAACCGCCTCGCCGGCGCCTTGCTGAACCTCGGCCTCGCCCCCGGCGACCGTGTCGGCATCTGGTCGCACAACAACGTCGCGTGGGTGCTGATGCAGATCGCCACCGCCAAGGTCGGCCTGATCCTCGTCAACATCAACCCCGCCTACCGGACCTCCGAGCTCGAATACGCGCTCAACAAGGTCGGCTGCAAGGCGCTGGTGACGATGGCGCAGTTCAAGACCAGCGACTACCTCGGCATGCTGCGCGAACTCGGCCCCCAGCGCCTGCCGCAATTGCTGCACACCTTCTGGATCGACAAGCCCGGCCAGGGTGACGAGCAGCCCGGCATGCAGCGCTTCTCGCAGCTGCTCGCGAGCGGCGATGCCGCCGATCCGCGCGTGGGACAGGTGCAGAAGACGCTCAAAGCCACCGATCCGATCAACATCCAGTTCACCAGCGGCACCACGGGCTTTCCAAAGGGCGCGACGCTCACGCATCGCAACATCCTGAACAACGGCTTCTTCATCGGCGAGTGCATGAAGCTGTCGCCCGTCGACAGGCTGTGCATTCCGGTGCCGCTCTATCACTGCTTCGGCATGGTGCTGGGCAACCTCGCCTGCCTCACGCACGGCTCGGCCATCGTGTACCCGAACGACGGCTTCGACCCGCTCACCGTGCTCGAGACGGTGCAGGCCGAGAAGTGCACCGGCCTGCACGGCGTGCCCACGATGTTCATCGCCGAGCTCGACCATCCGCGCTTCAAGGAGTTCGACCTGTCCACGCTGCGCACCGGCATCATGGCCGGCTCGCCGTGCCCGATCGAGGTGATGAAGCGCGTGGTCAGCGAGATGCACCTGAGCGAAATCACCATCGCCTACGGCATGACCGAGACCAGCCCCGTGAGCTGCCAGAGCAGCACCGACACGCCGCTGGACCGCCGCGTGTCGACCGTGGGCACCGTGCAGCCGCACCTCGAAGTGAAGATCGTCGACGCCGAGACCGGCGAAATCATGCCGGTCGGAAAATCGGGCGAGCTCTGCACGCGCGGCTACTCGGTGATGCACGGCTACTGGGAAGACGAGCCGAAGACCCGCGAGGCGATCGATGCCGAGCACTGGATGCACACCGGCGACCTGGCCACCATGGACGCCGAGGGCTACGTCAACATCGTCGGCCGCATCAAGGACCTCGTGATCCGCGGCGGCGAGAACATCTACCCGCGCGAGATCGAGGAATTCTTGTACCGCCACCCCAAGGTGCAGGACGTGCAGGTGGTCGGCCTGCCCGATAAAAAGTACGGCGAAGAACTCTGCGCCTGGATCATCGTCAAGCCCGGCCAGACCGCAACCGACACCGAGATCCGCGATTTCTGCAAGGGCCAGATCGCGCACTACAAGGTGCCGAAGTACATCCAGTTCGTCACCGAGTTCCCGATGACGGTGACCGGCAAGATCCAGAAATTCAAGATCCGCGATGCCATGACCGAGCAACTCGGCCTCAGCCAAGAAAAGACAGCATGAGCCAACTCGAAACCAAACTGAATGCCCGTTCGGCCGACTTCCAGGCCAATGCCGCAGCGATGCGCGCGCTGGTCGACGACCTGCGCCAGCAGTTCGCCAAAGTGGAGCAAGGCGGCGGCGAGGCAGCGCGCGCCAAGCACACGTCGCGCGGCAAGCTGCTGCCGCGCGACCGCGTCGCCGAGCTGCTCGACCCGGGCACGCCCTTCCTCGAGATCGCGCCGCTGGCCGCGCATGCGATGTACCTTGACGCCAAGGGCGCCGAATCGGCGCCGGGCGCCGGCCTCATCGCGGGCATCGGCCGCGTGAACGGGGTCGACTGCATGATCGTGTGCAACGACGCGACGGTGAAAGGCGGCACCTACTACCCCATGACCGTCAAGAAGCACCTGCGCGCACAGGAGATCGCCGAGCAGAACCGCCTGCCGTGCATCTACCTCGTCGACTCGGGCGGCGCCAACCTGCCGAACCAGGACGAGGTGTTCCCGGACCGCGACCATTTCGGCCGCATCTTCTTCAACCAGGCCAACATGAGCGCCCAGGGCATTCCGCAGATCGCGGTGGTCATGGGCTCGTGCACGGCCGGCGGCGCCTACGTGCCGGCGATGAGCGACGAATCGATCATCGTGAAGAACCAGGGCACCATCTTCCTGGGCGGCCCGCCGCTCGTGAAGGCTGCCACCGGCGAGGTCGTGACGGCCGAAGACCTGGGCGGCGGCGACGTGCACACGCGGCTGTCGGGCGTGGTCGACCACCTCGCACAGAACGACCTGCATGCACTGGCGCTCGCGCGCTCGGCGGTGGCCAACCTCAATGCGAAGGCCGCGGCGGCAACGCCGGCGAACACCCCGGTGCGCGCACCTGCATTCCCGCGCGAAGAACTCTATGGCGTGATCCCCACCGACACGCGCAAGCCCTTCGACGTGCGCGAGATCATTGCGCGCATCGTCGACGGCAGCGAGTTCCACGAGTTCAAGGCGCGCTTCGGCGCCACCCTGGTCTGCGGCTTCGCCGAGATCGAGGGCATGCCCGTGGGCATCGTTGCCAACAACGGCATCCTGTTCAGCGAATCGGCGCAGAAGGGCGCGCACTTCATCGAACTGTGCTGCCAGCGCAAGATCCCGCTGGTGTTCCTGCAGAACATCACCGGCTTCATGGTGGGCCGCAAGTACGAGAACGAAGGCATTGCGCGCCACGGCGCCAAGATGGTGACGGCCGTGGCCACCGCCAACGTGCCCAAGTTCACGATCATCATCGGCGGCAGCTTCGGCGCCGGCAACTACGGCATGTGCGGCCGCGCCTACAGCCCGCGCTTCCTCTGGATGTGGCCCAACGCACGCATCAGCGTGATGGGCGGCGAGCAGGCCGCGAGCGTGCTGGCCACGGTGAAGCGCGACGGCATCGAATTGAAGGGCGGCAGCTGGAGCAAGGAAGAGGAAGAGGCCTTCAAGGCGCCGATCCGCCAGCAGTACGAAGACCAGGGCCACCCGTACTACGCGACGGCGCGGCTGTGGGATGACGGGATCATCGATCCGGCGGACACGCGGCGGGTGCTGGCGCTCGGTCTTGCCGCTGCACGCAACGCGCCCATTCCAGAGCCGAAGTTCGGCATCTTCCGCATGTGACGAGGGACGCGGCATGAGCAACTTCACCAAACTGAAACTCGAAACCAGCGAAGGCACCATCGCACGCATCTGGCTCGACCAGCCCGACGCGCGCAATGCCTTCGACGACGTGGTCATCGCCGAGCTCACGCAGGCCTTCACCGAAGCCGGCGCCGCGCCGCAGGTGAAAGCCATCGTGCTCGGCGCGAACGGCCCGGCCTTCTGTGCGGGCGCCAACCTCAACTGGATGCGCCGCATGGCAGACTACACGCGCGACGAGAACATCGCCGATGCGGGCAAGCTGGCCGCCATGCTGCGCACCATCGCCGAGTGCCCCAAGCCCACCATCGCGCGCGTGCAGGGTGACGTGTATGCGGGCGGCATGGGGCTGGTCGCGGCCTGCGACATGGCCGTGAGCGTGGACACGGCCTGGTACTGCCTGAGCGAAGTGAAGATCGGCCTCGTGCCCGCGACCATCAGCCCGTACGTGCTGCGCGCCATGGGCACGCGCGCGTCGCAGCGCTACTTCCTCACGGCCGAGCGCTTCACTGCGTCCGAAGCGCTTCGCATCGGCTTCGTGCATGAAGTGGTTGCTGCCGATGCGCTCGATGCCAAGGTCGACGAACTCGTGAAGGCGTTGACCGGTGCAAGTCCGGCCGCGGTGCGCGCCTGCAAGCAACTGATCGCCGACGTGGCCGGCCGCGAGATCGACGACGCGCTGATCGCGAAAACCGTCGAAGGCATCGCCGACATCCGCGCGAGCGAGGAAGGCCGTGAAGGCGTGCAGGCCTTCCTGCAGAAGCGCAAGCCGTCCTGGCTGGGCCGCTGAGTACACGCGATGAACGCACTCGACATGCCCCAGCTGCTCGCACTGGCCGCCGCCATCGGCTGGGCCAGCGGCGTGCGGCTCTACCTCGTCGTGCTGCTGACCGGACTTGTCGGCTACTTCGGCTGGGTGCCGTTGCCGAGCGGGCTGCAATTGCTGGCGCATCCGGTGGTCATCGCAGCCAGTGGCTTCATGGTGTTCGTCGAATTCTTCGCCGACAAGATCCCCGGCCTCGATTCGCTGTGGGACGTGGTGCACACCGCCATCCGCATCCCGGCCGGTGCCGCGCTCGCAGCCAGCGTGTTCGGCGCCGACCATGGCGTGATGGCCATCGTCGCCGCGCTGCTGGGCGGCAGCTTCGCTGCCACCGCGCACGCGGCCAAGGCGACGACGCGCGCGGCCATCAACACCTCGCCCGAGCCGTTCTCGAACGTGGGTGCTTCGCTGGTCGAAGACACGATGGTGCCGGCGGGGCTGTGGCTCGCGGTGGCGCATCCGCTGGTCTTTCTGGTGCTGTTCGTCTTCGTGCTGGTGCTCAGCGTGTGGCTGATCCGCAAGAGCTGGCGTTTCCTCAAGGCGCTGTTCAGCCGCGTGGCCCGCATCTTCAGCGGCCGACCCGATCCGGGCGTCGTGCCCGCGTTTCAACTGAAAAAGAATCCTCCGGGAGACACTCCGAATGTTTAAGAAGATCCTGATTGCCAACCGTGGCGAGATCGCCTGCCGGGTCGCTGCAACGGCCCGCCGCATGGCCATTCGCACGGTCGCCGTGTACTCCGATGCCGACGCGCATGCCAACCATGTGCGCGCCTGCGACGAGTCGGTGCACCTCGGCGGCAGTGCCCCGAAGGACAGCTACCTGCGCTGGGAAAAGATCCTCGAAGCGGCCAAGGCCACGGGCGCCGAGGCGGTGCATCCGGGCTACGGCTTCCTGAGCGAGAACGAAGAATTCGCGCAGGCCTGCGCCGACGCCGGCCTGGTCTTCATCGGCCCGCCGCCCTCGGCCATCAAGGCGATGGGCCTGAAGGCCGAGTCGAAGCAGCTGATGGAAAAGGCCGGCGTGCCGCTGGTGCCCGGCTACCACGGCCACGACCAGAACCCGCAGCTGCTGCAGCGCGAGGCCGACCGCATCGGCTACCCGGTGCTCATCAAGGCCAGTGCGGGTGGCGGAGGCAAGGGCATGCGCGCAGTCGACAAGGCGGAAGACTTCGCCGCCGCGCTCGCCTCCTGCCAGCGCGAGGCCATCAACAGCTTCGGCGACGACGCGGTGCTGATCGAGAAGTACGTGCAGCGCCCGCGCCACATCGAGATCCAGGTCTTCGGCGACACGCACGGCAACTACGTGTACCTGTTCGAGCGCGACTGCTCGGTGCAGCGCCGCCACCAGAAGGTGCTCGAAGAAGCGCCCGCGCCGGGCATGACCGAGGCGATGCGCAAGCAGATGGGCGAGGCCGCCGTCGCTGCGGCGCGCGCCGTGAATTACGTCGGTGCTGGCACGGTGGAGTTCATCGTCGAGCAGCGCGAAACTCGCGCAGCGCCGGGCCGCCCCAAGCAAGCGAGCGCCCCCTCGGGGGGCAGCGAGGACACATCAGTGCCGAGCGTGGGGGCCGATTCCGTCGAGATGAACTTCTTCTTCATGGAGATGAACACGCGGCTGCAAGTCGAGCATCCCGTCACTGAAGCGATCACCGGCCAGGACCTCGTCGAATGGCAGCTGCGCGTGGCCTCGGGCGAGACGCTGCCCGCGAAGCAGGCGGAGCTGCAGATCCACGGCCACGCCATCGAGGCGCGCATCTGCGCCGAGAACCCCGACAACAACTTCCTGCCCGCCACCGGCACGCTGCGCGTGTACCGCAAGCCGCAGGCGACCGCCTTCCAGCGCAGCCGCGTGCGCATCGACGACGGCGTGCGCGAGGGCGGCGAGATCTCGCCCTTCTACGACTCGATGATCGCCAAGCTGATCGTGCACGGCAGCACGCGCGCCGAGGCGCTGGCCCGGCTCGATGCGGCGCTCGCGCAAGTGCAGATCGTGGGCGTGTCGACCAACGTGCAGTTCCTGCGCGGCATCCTGGCGACCGAGTCGTTCTCGAAGGCGAACCTCGACACCGCGCTGATCGAGCGCGAGCGCGCCGTGCTGTTCGACCGCGAGCCGCTGGGACTGCCGCTGGCCGCGGCCGCCGCGATCACGCGTACGCTGATCACCGAGTGGCCCGCGAAGATGCCCGATCCCTTTGCGTGGCGCGACGGCTGGCGCTCGCTGGGCGAGTACCGGCGCCACTTCGACTTCGAGTTCCGCGGTGCCGAGCAGACCGCCCTGCTGACCTACAAGCGCGACGGCGGCCTGTGGCTCGAAGCCGGCGGTGCCGAAGGCCCGCTGGTCATCGGCCAGTTCCCGAGCGGTGAATTCGAGGTCGAATTCGCCGGCACGCGCCAGACGCTCGACGTGCACGTCGACGGCGCCACGGCCCACGTCTTCGCCTCGAAAGGCGCGACGAAGATCACCGCCATCGACCGCCTCGCCCATGCGGGCGACACCCACGCCGAAGGCGGCCGGCTCACGGCACCGATGCCCGGCAAGGTCGTGTCCTTTGCCGTCAAGGCCGGCGACAAGGTCAGCCGCGGCCAGCCGCTCGCGGTGATGGAGGCCATGAAGATGGAGCACACCATCGCGGCACCGGCCGACGGCACGGTGGACGAGCTGATGTTCGCGCCGGGCGAGCAGGTGGCCGAAGGCGAGGAATTGTTGCGAATGAGTGCCGCCGCAGCCTGAAAAATAGTTAACCCCGTTGCGGGCGCCTGTCCGTATCAGCTGCGGTAGTCATCACTCAAGGGATATCCCATGACCTATCGCACGCTGTCCGGCGCGCCGCGTTTCCTGTCTGGCCGCCACCGCGCGGGCATCGTCCTGCTGGCCTTGGCGGCCGCCTTGTCGCTCGCCGGCTGCAACCGCACCCACGACGAGGCCGCCACGCTCGCCGAGCCGGCTCCGCCGCCCGCGCCGATGCAGGCCGCGGCCAGCTATGCCAGCGGCATGGCCAGGAAGGAGCAGCGCATGCGGTCGGCCGAAACGGCTTCCGCCGATCAGGCCCAGGGCGGGCAGGACACCCCGCTGCAGCGCTTCCTGGCCGTGCGGCAAGACCTGAACGTCGAGGTGCCGTCCGAGCAGCTGGCCGATGCCTGGGGCAAGGTGCGCGACCTCTGCGGCTCGCTGAAGTGCGAGCTGCTGTCGTCCTCCCTGCTGCGCGAGACGCCGCAGCAGCCCGGCAACGCCATGCTCGAGATGCGCGTGGAGCCCGCCGACGTCGACAAGCTGCTCGGCGGCCTGGCCGGCGTGGCGAACGTGGTCTCGCACACCACCACGAGCGAGGACAAGACCGCCGAGGTGATCGATGTCGAAGCCCGCATCAGGAACCGCACCGAGTTCCGCGACAGCCTGCGCGTCATGCTGCGCGACACCGTCACCAAGCGCACCATGGCCGACCTGCTGGCGATCCAGCGCACGCTGTCGGACACGCAGGCCGAGCTCGACGCCATCGCCACGCAGCGCAAGGTGCTGGCGCAGCAGACCAGCAAGCAGCACATCCAGATCCAGTTCACGCCCAGGCGCGCACTGGTGAGCGGCGGCGACGGCTACAGCCCGATGGGGAGGGCGCTGCGCAACGCGGGCGTGGTGCTGGCGGAGAGCGTCGGCTCGCTGATCACCTTCGTCGCGGCGGTGTTGCCCTGGCTGCTGCTGGCGGTACTGCCGATGGGATGGCTGGTGCGGGTGCTGTGGCGCCGTCGCCGCATCAAGGCGGGGTTGACCCCCTGACCCCCGGGGTCAGCCCACCGCCCCGTCGCTGACGCCGTCCCTGATCTCCTTCGCGTGCGGCCCGAACGCCGCGCCAGCGCCTTCACTAAGATTCGTCCCCATGCGAATCACCGTCTACCTCACCGACAACCGCCCGGACCCCTGGATCGAGGGCCTCAAGGCCGAATTACCCGATGCCGTCATCGAGGCCTGGAGGCCCGGCGCGCCGCAGGCCGACCATGCCGTGGTGTGGGCGCCGCCGCAGGAGTTTCTCGACGAGCAGCCGAAGCTGCGCGGCATCTTCAACATCGGCGCGGGCGTCGATGCGCTGCTCAAGCTGAAGGTGCCGGCGCACACGCGCATCGTGCGGCTCGACGACGCGGGCATGTCGGTGCAGATGGCGGAGTACGTCTGCCACACGCTCATTCGCCACTTCCGCGAGTTCGACGCCTACGAGGCCGACGCGAAGCAGGGCAAGTGGAGCTACCGCAAGCCGAAGCTGCGGCGCGACTTCCCGGTCGGGATCATGGGTCTGGGCGTGCTCGGCGAGCGCGTGGCCAAGGCGGTCGCGCAGTTCGAGTTTCCGGTGCTGGGCTGGAGCCGTTCGCCGAAGGAGATCGACGGCGTGCGCGTGTTCAGCGGCGAGGCGCAGTTCGACGAGTTCCTGTCGTCCACGCGCGTGCTCGTGAACCTGCTGCCGCTGACGGAGGCGACGCGCGGCATCCTCAACCGCGACACGCTGGGCAAGCTGAAGCCCGAGGGCTACCTGATCAGCATCGCGCGCGGCGCGCACCTCGTGGAAGACGACCTGATCCCGATGCTCGACGCCGGCCAGCTCGCGGGCGCGACGCTCGACGTGTTCCAGGTCGAGCCGCTGCCGGCCGACCACGCCTTCTGGCGGCATCCCAAGATCACCGTGACGCCGCACGGCTCGGCGCGCACGCTGCGCGAGGAGTCCATTGCGCAGATCGCCGGGAAGATCCGGGCGATGGAGCAGGGCCTGCCGATCGCCGGCGTGGTCGATCCGGCGCGCGGGTACTGACGGCGGCGTCACCTTTTGCGAGCCCGCCGCGGCGCAAGGCGGGCAGGGGAAACCCCGAAGCGCCGATTTTTCATAAACATGAAAATATTTTCATGACTGTGAAAACTGCATTCCGCGTGATCGAGATCGTCGAGCTCTTCGCTCGCGAGAAGCAGCCGCTGGCGCTGTCCGAGATGGCGCGCCTGCTCGACATGCCGGTGTCGAGCTGCCTGGGCCTGATCCGCACGCTCGAAGAGCAGGGCTACATGTACGAAACCGGCCGCCGCCAGGGCTACTACCCGACGGGCCGGCTGCTCGCGATGGCGCAGGTCATCGCCGCCCACGACCCGGTGCTCGACCGGGTGAAGGCCACGCTCGAGGAGTTGCGCGATGCTGCGCGCGAAACCGTGGTGTTCGCCAAGTTCCGCGATGCGGGCCTGGTGGTGTACCTGGAAGTGCTGAGCGCGCCGCAGAGCATTCGTTACACGGCCGAGTCGGGCGAGACGCGCCCGGCTTACGCCAACTCGCTGGGGCGTGCATTGCTCTCCACGCTCACGCCCGAAGCGCGCCGCAAGCTGCTCGACGGCATGACGCTCGCGCCGCTGACCGACGCCACGCTCACCACCGCCGATGCCATCGAAGCCGAGTTGCAGCGCTCTGCCGCGCGCGGCTGGTACGGCAACCTCGGCGAAAGCATTCCCGACCTGATCGGCCTGGCCTGGCCGCTGCGCATCGGCGGCCAGGCCTATGCCATCTCGGTCGCCGGTCCGCGCTACCGCATGGAGGCGCGCATCGAGGAGATCGCGGCGATGCTGCGCTCGGCCTGCCTCGCCATCGAACCCAAGACCGAAAGTCCCCGATGACTGCAAGCACCCCCCGCTACTTCGTCCGCGAGGACGAGATCGCCGGCTACCACCCGGCCAACCATACCGGCACGCTCAACAAGCGCCTGATCGGCCCCGAGACCGTGGGCGCGAAGCAGCTCGAAGTGCTGGTCGGCCACATCCAGAAGGGCAAGGGCGCGCTGCCGCACGCGCACCCGGGCATCGAGCAGGTCTGCTACATGCTCGAAGGCCGTGCAGTCGCCGAGGTGGGTGGCCAGCGGCAGGAGCTGCACCCTGGCGACAGCTGCTTTTTTCCGGCCGACGCGATGCACACCTTCACGGTGGTGAGCGACGAGCCGGTGCGCGTGCTGGTGATCTACAGCCCGCCGTACGAGGAATTGCCGGAGCGCGTGATCCGGCCCTGAACGACAACCACCCGGAGACAAGCAAATGCAGACAACGAAGAACGCGACCGAGCCATCGGTCGCGGTGGCGAACCGCCGCCGTTTCATTTCCATCGGTGCCGCCACGGGCCTCGCCAGCGCAGTGCCCTGGGCCTTTGCGCAGGACGGCTACCCGAAGCAGCCGATACGCATCGTCGTGCCCTTCGCGGCCGGCAGCGGCACCGACGCTGTGGCACGCATCACCGCGCAGATGCTGGGCGAGGCGCTCAAGGGCTCGGTCATCGTCGACAACAAGGCCGGTGCCAACGGCGTGATCGGCGCCGAAGCCGTGGCCAAGGCGCCGCCCGACGGCTACACGCTGTTCATGACCACCAACACCACGCACTCGGCCAACCCGAGCCTGATGAAGTCGCTGCCCTACGACCCGGTGAAAGACTTCGCGCCCGTGAGCCGCATGGGCAACCTGCCGTTCATGCTCGTGGTGAACAACGACCTGCCCGTGAAGAGCGTGGCCGAGCTGCTGGCCTGGGGACGCGCGCATCCCGGCAAGCTGACCTATGCGAGCGGCAACAGCACCGGCATCGTGAGCGGCGCCACGCTGTCGCGCATGAGCGGCGTGCCGATGCTGCACGTGCCGTACAAGAGCACGCCGCCGGCCATTGCCGACCTGATCGGCGGGCAGGTGTCGATGATGGTGGTCGACCTCGCCGCGGGCCTTGCGACGGTGAAGGCCGGCAAGATGCGCGCGATTGCGGTCACGACGCAGGAGCGCACCAAGCTCTTCCCCGAGCTGCCGCCGCTGGCCGACACGCCCGAGCTGAAAGGCTTCGACATCACCTCGTGGAACGGCGTGTTCGCGCCGGCCGGCACGCCGCGCGACATCGTGCTGAAGCTCAACAAGGCGCTGTCGGAGATGGCGAACGGCGCGGCCTTCCGCGAGCGCGTGAGCAAGCTGGGCTTCGATGCCTTCGGCAGTACGCCCGAGGAGCTGGGGGCGTTCACGGTGTCGGAACTGGCGAAATGGAAGAAGCTGATCCAGGCTGCGGGGATTCAACCCGAATGAGTGATCCGACTTTATCCCTCCCCCCGCTGGAGGAGGGCAGGGGTGGGGGCAAGCGGCGTCCCTGCTTGGCGCCCTGCCTGCCTCCATCCCGACCTTCCCCCAGCGGGGGAAGGAGCGAAGACATGAACACCTCCGGACCTCTCCAAGGCATCCGCATCCTCGACCTCACGGCCGTGGTGATGGGGCCTTACGCCACGCAGACGCTCGGCGACCTCGGCGCCGACGTCATCAAGGTCGAGCCGCCCGGCGGCGACAACCTGCGCGCTGTCGGCCCCATGCGCCACCCCGGCATGGGCGCGATGGCGCTGCACCTCAACCGCAACAAGCGTTCGATCGTGCTCGACCTCAAGCAGCCCGAAGGGCGCGAGGCCTGCCTGAAGCTCGCGGCAAGTTGCGATGCATTGATCTACAACACGCGGCCGCAGGCGATGGCGCGGCTCGGGCTTGACTACGACGCGGTGGCCGGGGCCAATCCGAAGATCGTCTACCTCGGCGCCTTCGGCTATGGCGAGCAGGGGCCCTACGCCGGCAGGCCCGCGTACGACGACCTGATCCAGGGCGCGGCAGGCGTGGCCTCGCTGTTCGCGCAGCAAAGCGGCGGCGAACCGCGCTATGCACCCGTCACGCTCGCCGACCGCGCCGTCGGACTGCAGGCCGCCATCGCGCTGCTCGCCGCCGTGCTGCACGCGCAACGCACCGGCAAGGGCCAGGCGGTCGAGGTGCCGATGTTCGAAGCGCTCTCGCAGTTCGTCATGGGCGACCACCTCGGCGGCCACAGTTTCGAGCCGCCGCTCGGCCCCACCGGCTATGCGCGCTTGCTCGCGCCGCACCGCAAGCCCTACGCCACGGCCGACGGCTACCTCAGCGTGCTGATCTACAACGACAAGCACTGGCAGGCCTTCTTCGACCTGATCGGCCGCCCCGGGCTGCGCGATTCGCCGATGTTCGGCACGCACACCGCGCGCGCCGCGAACATCGGCGCGGTGTACGCCTTCGTCGCCGAAGCGATGGCCACGCGCACCAGCGACGAATGGTTCGCCGCGCTCGATGCTGCCGATATCCCCGTCGCGCGCCTTCACAGCACCGAGAGCCTGCTCGACGATCCGCACCTGCGCGCCGTCGATTTCTACCCCGAGCTCGACCACCCGACCGAGGGCCGCATCCGCACCCTCGCGCCGGTCGGCCGCTACGGCGCCACGCCCACCGCCATCCGCCGGCCCGCGCCGCGCATCGGCGAGCAGAGCGTGGAGTTGCTGCGCGAAGCGGGATATGGCGACGAGGCCATTGCCCGCATGCTCGAACGCGGCGTCACGCTGCAACCCGACCCACCGAAGGACAGCAAAGAATGAACTTCTCCCTGAACGAAGACCAGCGCTCGCTGGTCGCGGCCATCGAACGCCTCTGCGAGGACTTCCCCGCCGACTACTGGCGCGACCACGACGATCGCGCCGTGTTCCCGCATGAATTCCACCGCGCCGTTGCAGCGAGCGGCTGGCTCGGCATCGCGATGCCCGAGGCGCAGGGCGGCGCGGGGCTCGGCATCACCGAGGCGGCGCTGATGATGCGTGCCATCAGCGCGTCGGGCGCGGGCATGTCGGGCGCATCGTCGGTGCACATGAACATCTTCGGGCTCAACCCGGTGGTGGTGTTCGGCAGCGAGGCCCAGCGCCAGCGCTTCCTGCCGCCGCTGATCGCGGGCACCGAGAAAGCCTGCTTCGCCGTGACCGAGCCCGACGCGGGGCTCGACACCACCAGCCTCAAGACGCAGGCGGTGCGCCAGCCCGGCGGCAGCTACCTGCTGCACGGCCGCAAGATATGGATCTCGACCGCGCAGGTCGCCGACCGCATGCTCATCCTCACGCGCACCACGCCGATCGACCAGGTGAAGAAGCCCACGCAAGGCCTCACGCTGTTCTACACGGCGTTGGACCGCAGCAAGGTCGAGGTGCGCGAGATCCACAAGCTCGGCCGCGCGGCGGTGGATTCGAACATGCTCTTCATCGACGGGCTCGAAGTGCCGCAGGAGGATCGCATCGGCGAGGAAGGGCGCGGCTTCGAGTACATCCTGCACGGCCTGAACCCCGAGCGCATATTGATCGCTGCGGAAGCCATCGGCATCGGCCGCGCGGCGCTGCGCATCGCCTCGCAGTACGCGCAGGAGCGCATCGTGTTCGGCCGGCCCATCGGGCAGAACCAGGGCGTGGCGCATCCGCTCGCACGGGCCTGGGCCAACCTCGAGGCCGCCGACCTGATGGTGTT
The DNA here is from genome assembly GCF_059491885.1 of Variovorax sp. Varisp46. Lineage (NCBI taxonomy): Bacteria > Pseudomonadati > Pseudomonadota > Betaproteobacteria > Burkholderiales > Comamonadaceae > Variovorax > Variovorax sp. Varisp46. The sequence continues at coordinate 4,476,253 of NZ_CP168515.1, read as the reverse complement.
CAAGGCCGCCACGCTGTACGACGCGGGCGAGCCCTGCGGCATCGAGGCCAATGCCGCCAAGTACCTCGCGGCCGAGGCGGCGCACGATGCCTGCCAGAACGCGATCCTCACGCTGGGCGGCATGGGCTATGCGAAGGAATACCATGTGGAGCGCCTGCTGCGCGAGAGCTACATCCCGCGCATCGCGCCGGTGAGCCCGCAGATGATCCTGAACTTCATCGCGGAGAAGGCACTGGGGCTGCCCAAGTCGTACTGATCGCAATGCCATGAACAACGCCATCACCGTCGCTCGCCACCTCGTCATCCGCGGCGTCGTGCAGGGCGTGGGCTATCGCTGGTCGATGGCGCAGGCCGCGCAGCGGCTCGGCGTGCAGGGTTGGGTGCGCAACCGGCGCGACGGCAGCGTGGAAGCGCTGGCGATCGGCGAGGCTGGCGCGGTCGAAGCGCTGGTCCGTTGGGCGCAGCAGGGGCCGGACGGTGCGCGCGTGGATGCGGTCGACGTGGACGAGCGCCTCGACGCTGTCGCCGCGGGCGGCATGCCCGGCGGCTTCGAGCAGCGGGGAACCGTCTAGCGCCCGCTTCGGTCTGCGTCCGAGCCCGGGTGCCGTGCGGTTGGCACCATTTGCAACCCCGCAGGCGCGCATTGCTACCTTCCGCGGCCTGTGTGCCTGGCAGGGCATTTCCATGTGTCGGACAATGGCCGACGGTCTTTCATCCTCCCGCGACACAAGAGACATCCCATGAAACTCCCCACCCGCGTCAAGCTCGTCGACGTCGGCCCGCGCGACGGCCTGCAGAACGAAAAGCAGCCCGTCTCGGCCGAAGTCAAGATCGGCCTCGTGCACCGCCTGCAGGACGCGGGCCTGAAGGAGATCGAGGTCACCAGCTTCGTCTCGCCCAAGTGGGTGCCGCAGATGGCCGACAACGCCGAGGTGATGCATGGCATCGTGCGCAAGCCCGGCGTGCGCTACTCGGTGCTCACGCCCAACATGAAGGGCTTCGAGGCCGCCATCGCCGCGCCGCGCGAGGAATGGCCCGACGAGATCGTGGTGTTCGGCGCCGCGAGCGAGGCCTTCAGCCAGAAGAACATCAACTGCTCGATTGCCGAGAGCATCGAACGCTTCGCGCCCGTGGTGGCCGCGGCGCGCGAGAAGGGCATCCACGTGCGCGGCGCGATGTCGTGCACCGTGGGCTGTCCGTATGAAGGCGAGATCGCGCCGGCCAAGGTCGGCTACCTCGCGCAGCTGATGAAGGGCATTGGCGTGCAGCGCGTGGACGTGGCCGACACCATCGGCGTGGGCACGCCGCGCAAGGTGCAAGGGGCGATGGAGGCCACGCTGGCGCACTTCGATGTCGATGCCGTTTCCGGCCATTTTCACGACACCTACGGGCAGGCGCTGGTCAACACGCTGGCGGCGCTCGAACTGGGCGTGTGGAATTTCCAGTCGTCCTCGGCCGGCCTCGGCGGCTGCCCCTACGCGAAGGGCGCGACGGGCAACGTGGCGACCGAAGACGTGGTCTACATGCTGCACGGCATGGGCATCGAGACCGGCGTCGATCTCGACAAGCTGATCGACGCGGGCGTCTACATCAGCGAGGCGCTGGGCCGCGAACCGAACTCGCGCGCGTCGAAGGCGATCCGCACCAAGCGCGCCGGCTGAGCGGCTTCGTCTTCTTCAGCGCCCGAAGGCGCGCAGCCCGAGCAGCACGATCACCGCCGCGGCCAGCAGGACCGTCGTGCATTGCCAGAACAGCACCGGCCGGCGCTCGATCAGCGCGGGTGACCGCGGGCGAAGAAACTCCGGCCCCGGCGCCCTGAGGTCGTGCGCGAATTCGGACACCGCCTCCTGCCGCTTCGCCGCCTGCGGCTGCAGCGCCCTCTGCAGCACGGCATCGACCCACGCAGGCAGGTCGGGACGGAAATGCCGCACCGGCACATAGCGCAGCCGGCCGACATCGGCGGGTGAGCGGATGCGCGACGCCTGCAGCCCGTAAGGCAGCTGGCCGGCGAGCATCTGGTAGGCGATCACCGCCAGCGAGAACAGGTCGGATCGGGCCGTGCCGCCATGGCCGGTGAAGTATTCCGGCGCGGTGTACTGCAGCGTGCCTTCGATGGCGAGCGCCCGGCGCTCGCCGCTGCCGTCGGACAGGCCCGCGACGTGGGTGGCGGCGAGGTCGATGATCTTCACGGTGCCCGTGCGGTCGATCATCACGTTCTCGGGGCGCATGTCCTGGTGCAGCATTTCCTTGCTGTGCAGCGCCTGCAGGCCCCGCGCCAGCTGCTCGACGATGCCGCGCACGCTGTCCAGCGCGGGCCGGGGGTGGTCGACCATCCACTGCGCCAGCGTCTGGCCGTCCACGTACTCCATGGCCACGTACAGGTGGCTGCGCGTGCGTTCGACGGTGCTGGCCTTGAGCACGTGCGGGCTGTCGATGCGCCGCGCCACCCATTCCTCGAGCACGAAGCGGTCGAGGTAGTCGGGGTCGCCGCGCAGGTCGATCGACGGGAGCTTCAGCACCACCGGCTGGCCCGTGGCCTCGTCGGTGGCCAGGTACACGTGGCTGCGCGCGCTCATGTGGATCTCGCGCACGAGCGTGAAGCCCTCGAAGCGGTCCCTCGGCGCGAGGGCCGGCGGCAGCGCCAGGCCTTCGCGCTGCAGCTGCGCATGAGGCGCGTCGGCTTCGGGAAGCTCGTCGATGCGCAGCAGCTGGACCGTGCTGTCGTCGTCGCTGCCCTTGGCCTGCGCGGTTTCTGCCAGCAGGCGGGCGGCCGCGTCGAAATCGTCCCCGCAGCGGCCGAGCACCTCGTTCACCGTGCCGCTGTCGAGATGCGCGTACGCGCCATCGGTGGCCAGCAGGTAGACCTCGCCCGCCTCAGCCTGCCAGCAGCGGTAGTCGATCTCCACATTGGCGCCCGCGCCCAGAGCGCGCCCGAGGTACGACTCGGCCGACGACACGTTGACGCGATGGTCTTCGGTGAGCTGTTCCAGCGCGCCGGCATGCAGCCGGTAGATGCGCGCATCGCCGACGTGCAGCAGGTGCGCGTCGCGGCCCTTGAGGATCAGCGCGCTGAAGGTGCAGACGTAGCCGCTGTCCTTGTCGAAGCGCGCGTCGCTGCGCATCGTCTGCGCATGCAGCCACGAGTTGGTGGCGTCCAGCACCCGCTGCGCGGAGCGGCGCACCGACCACGCGTCGGAGGTTGCGTAGTAGTCGTCGAGAAAGCCCCGCACGGCCGCCGCGCTCGCCACCTGGCTCACGCGGCTGGAGCCGATGCCGTCGGCGAGCGCCACCGCGATGCCCTTGGAGGCGCGCAGCGCCCCCTCGGGCAGCATGGCGCCGTGGAAGTCCTGGTTGACCGGCGATTTGCGCCCTGCCAGCGAATGCTGGCCGAGCGTCACGCGCAATGCCTTGCGCGGCATCCAGGCCGGCTCAGCTGGCGGCGCGCTTGGGCGCCGTCTTGTAGTGCGTGGAGTAGAGCGTCAGCCCGACGAAGGTCAGGCCGCCGACGAGGTTGCCCAGCACCGTGGGCAGTTCGTTCCAGATCAGGTAGTCCATGATCGTGAACTTGCCGCCCAGCATCAGGCCGGTGGGGAACAGGAACATGTTGACGATCGAGTGTTCGAAGCCCATGTAGAAGAAGACCATGACCGGCATCCACATGCCGATCGCCTTGCCCGACACGGTGGTCGACATCATGGCCGCCACCACGCCCGTCGACACCATCCAGTTGCACATCACGGCGCGGATGAACAACGTGAGCATGCCGGCGGCGCCATGCGCGGAGTAGCCGATGGTGCGGCCTTCGCCGATGTGGCCGAGCTTCTCGCCGATGGCGTTGGGCGCCTCGCTGAAGCCGAAGGTGAAGATGACGGCCATGAACACCGCGACCGTCAGCGCGCCCGCGAAGTTGCCGGTGAACACCAGTCCCCAGTTGCGCATGACGCCGCCCCAGGTGGCGCCGGGGCGCTTGTCGAGCACGGCCAGCGGTGCCAGCGTGAACACGCCGGTCAGCAGGTCGAAGCCCAGCAGGTACAGCATGATGAAGCCCACCGGGAACAGCATCGCGCCAACGAGCGCATTGCCGGTGTTCACGGTGATGCTCACGGCAAAGGCCGCCGCCAGCGCGAGGATCGCGCCCGCCATGTACGAGCGGATGAGCGTGTCGCGCGTGGACATCAGCAGCTTGGATTCACCGGCGTCCACCATCTTGGTGACGAATTCGGCGGGGGCTAGATAGGCCATTCTGGTTCCTTGGAAGCGATAAAGACGAAACTGAAAAGGGAGACTGAGGCCTCAAGCCAGCGCGACGAGCACGCGGCCTTCCTGCACGCGCACGGCATGCGCGCGCACCGAGTGCTCGGGCGCTTCCAGGCATTCGCCGCTGCGCAGGTCGAAGTGGTTCTTGTAGAGCGGCGAAGCCACGACGATGCGCTCGCCCAGGCTGCCGACCAGCCCGCGCGACAGCACGCTGGCCCCCGCCTTCGGGTCGATGTTGTCGATGGCGAACAGCGCCTGCTCATGGCCGACGCTGAAGATCGCGACATGCACGCCGTCGACCAGCGCGCACACGCCGGTGTCGGGCAGGATGTCGGTGGCCGCGCACACCGGGGTCCACTGGAGCTTGTCTTGGGTCATGGGATTTCCTTGGGTGTTCTTCAGGCCATCGAGACGTCGGAGGCGGCTTCGCCGCGCTCTTCCACGCGGGCGGGGCGGATCTGGCCGCGCTCCTGCACGAAAACGATGTGCTCGTCCGGCTTCTCGCTGTTGACGAAGGAGCGGAAGCGCTGGCGCGTGACCGGGTCGTTCACCGCGGTCTTCCATTCGCACTGGTAGGTGTCGACCACGCGCTGCATCTGTGTTTCCAGCTCGTCGCCGAGGCCCAGCGTGTCCTGCAGCAGCACATCCTTGAGGTAGTCGAGGCCGCCCTCGAGATTCTCGCGCCACGTGCTGGTGCGCTGCAGGCGGTCGGCCGTGCGCACGTAGAACATCAGGAAGCGGTCGATCAGCCGGATCAGCTCGGCCTTGGTGAGGTCGCTCGCGAGCAGTTCGGCATGGCGCGGCTTCATGCCGCCGTTGCCGCACACGTAGAGGTTCCAGCCCTTGTCGGTCGCGATGATGCCGACGTCCTTGCCCTGCGCTTCCGCGCATTCGCGGGTGCAGCCCGACACGCCGAACTTGATCTTGTGCGGCGCGCGCAGGCCCTTGTAGCGGTTCTCCAGTTCCACGGCCAGGCCGACGCTGTCGTCTACGCCGTAGCGGCACCAGGTGGAGCCGACGCAGCTCTTCACCGTGCGCAGCGACTTGCCGTAGGCATGGCCCGATTCGAAGCCGGCCGCGATCAATTCTTCCCAGATGGCGGGCAGCTGCTCGACGCGCGCACCGAACATGTCCACGCGCGCACCGCCTGTGATCTTGGTGTACAGGCCGTACTTCTTCGCCACCTGGCCCACCGCGATCAGCCCGTCGGGCGTGACCTCGCCGCCCGGCATGCGCGGCACCACCGAGTAGGTGCCATCCTTCTGGATGTTGCCGAGGAAGTAGTCGTTGCTGTCCTGCAGGCTGGCCAGGTCCTTCTTCAGCACGAACTCGTTCCAGCACGAAGCGAAGATGCTCGCGGCCGTCGGCTTGCAGATGTCGCAGCCCAGGCCCTTGCCGTGCTTTGCCAGCAGGTCGGCGAAGCTGCGGATCTCGCCCACGCGGATCAGGTGGTACAGCTCCTGGCGCGAGTAGGGGAAGTGCTCGCACAGGTGGTTGTTGACCGCCATGCCGCGCTTGGACATCTCCATCTTCATCACCTGCGTGACCAGCGGCACGCAGCCGCCGCAGGTGGCGCCGGCCTTGGTGCAGGCCTTCAGCTCGGCGACGGTGCACGCGCCCTCGCCCACGGCCTCGCAGATCCGGCCCTTGGTGACGCTGTTGCACGAGCAGATCTGCGCGGTGTCGGGCAGCGCATCGACGCCCAGGCCTGGCTTGGCCTTGCCGTCGCTCGACGGCAGGATCAGGAATTCAGGGTCGGCGGGCAGCGCGATGCCGTTGAGCGCCATCTGCAGCAGCGTGCCGTACTCGGCGGCATCGCCGACCAGCACCGCGCCCAGCAGCTGCTTGCCGTCCTCGCTGACGACGATCTTCTTGTAGATCTGCTTGCGCTCGTCGACGTACTGGTAGGCGCGCGACTTCGGCGTCTTGCCGTGCGCGTCGCCGATGCTTGCAACGTCCACGCCCATCAGCTTGAGCTTGGTGCTCATGTCGGCACCGGTGAAGGCGGCGTCGTCCTGGCCGGCGATGTGCCTGGCGGCTACGCGGGCCATGTCGTAGCCCGGTGCGACGAGGCCGAAGGTCTGCTCGTTCCACGACGCGCATTCGCCGATCGCGTAGATGTTGCGGTCGCTGGTGCGGCAGTGGCTGTCGACCGCCACGCCGCCGCGCGGGCCGACGGCCAGCACGCTCTGGCGCGCCAGTTCGTCGCGCGGACGGATGCCGGCGGAGAACACGATCATGTCGGTTTCCAGGTGCGTGCCGTCGGCGAACACCATGCGGTGGCGGGCGGTCGCGCCGTCGGTGATCTCCACCGTGTTGCGGCCGGTGTGCACGTGCAGGCCCATTGCCTCGATGCTGTTGCGCAGGGCGCGGCCGCCGCCTTCGTCGACCTGCACGGCCATCAGGCGCGGTGCGAACTCCACGACGTGGGTTTCGAGGCCCATGTCGCGCAGCGCCTTGGCGCATTCCAGGCCCAGCAGGCCGCCGCCGACGACCACGCCGCTCTTCGAGCGGGCGCCGCAGGCCTTCATGGCCTCGAGGTCCTCGATGGTGCGGTAGACGAAGCAGTTCGGGCGGTCGCGGCCGGGCACGGCGGGCACGAAGGGGAAGGAGCCCGTCGCAAGCACCAGCTTGTCGTAGTGCACCACTTCGCCGTCGGCCGTAGTGACGGTGTTGTTGCGCCGCTCGATGGCTACCGCCCGCGCGGCCAGGCGCAGCGTGAAGCCGCTGCGTTCGAAGAAGCCCGGCTCGACGAGCGACAGGTCTTCCGCCGTCTTGCCGGCGAAGAACTCGGACAGGTGAACCCGGTCGTACGCCGGGCGGGGCTCCTCGCACAGCACGGTGACTTGCGCGTTCGCGACGCCGAGCTCGTGGAGTTGCTCGAGGAACTTGTGGCCGACCATGCCGTGGCCGATGACTGCGATCTTCATTGGGGGTCCTGCACGCAGCCGGCCCTTGGAGGTGCAGCGCCGCGCTGTCGTGGCAGACAGCGGCAGCAGAGCCCCGCGACGGAACGGATGCGAAATTGGGTTGGAGCAGACGAGCTCGCGGCTTGTCGGCCGCCGGCTCGCTTGAACCCCGCCGTCGTTAGCGGAGGCACTGTGAACCGAGGGATAAGCAATATCCATGCCCAATCGTGCGGGTGCCGCGGCCGCCCTGACCGGCCGGTTGCGCACCGAAACCGCCCCGGGCCCGGCACCGGACGCACGGGCGTCGTGCGCCGTGGCGCCGCGACGCTCTTCGCATTGGTGCACCCCGGGCGGCGGCGCAGGCTTTTCCGTATGCTCTGGGGCCTCGATGAACCCAGAACCTGCTGAACCTGCCATGTGCGGCTCCGAACTCCATTCCCTTCCCGACGGTGTCCAGCGCGTCTCGCGCGTGCTCCAGGACGCCGGCCATCCGCATGCCCCGCGCATGCTCGACGACGCCTGCCGCACCGCGCAGCAGGCGGCCGACGCGCTCGGCATCTCGGTCGGCCAGATCGCCAAGAGCATCATCTTCCGCCGCAAGAGCGATGAGGCGGCGGTGCTGGTCATTACCTCGGGCGACAGGCGCGTCGACGAGAAGAAGGTCGATGCGCTGGTCGGCAAGACCGGCCGCGCCGACGCCGACTTCGTGAAGGCGCGCACCGGCTTCACCATCGGGGGCGTGTCGCCGGTCGGGCACGTGACCAAGCCCGTGGTGCTGATCGACCGCGAGCTGTTCCGCTTCGAGGAGATCTGGGCGGCTGCGGGCCATCCGCATGCGGTGTTCCAGCTGCGCCCGCACGACCTCGAGAAGCTCACCGGCGCGCCGGTGGCGGACGTGGTGTGAACTTCGACGAGGCCGAGACCTTGGCCGAGCGCGCCGTGGCCGTGCAGGCCATGGCCGACGACGTGCCCTCGCCGTGCTCTTCCGTGTGCCGCATGGACCGCCTGAGCGGCTTCTGCGAAGGGTGTTTGCGCACCATCCCGGAGATCGCTGGCTGGAGCCGGATGGAGGACGAAACGCGGCGCCACGTGTGGCGCGCGATAGAGTTGCGGGCGCGGGCCGGCATCTGGCGCGCTTCAGGAGACAACGCCGCATGAAGCACATCGACTTCTATCTCGACTTCATCTCGCCCTACGCGCACCTCGCGTTCGAGCACCTGCCGGAGGCGCTCGAAGGCCTGAGCTGCAGCGTGGCCTACAAGCCCGTGCTGCTGGGGGCGCTGCTCAAGCAGCACGGCCAGCTCGGGCCGGCGGAGATTCCGTCGAAGCGCAGCTGGACCTACCGCCACGTGCTCTGGCTGGGCCACACGAACGGCATCCGGATCGAAATGCCCGCCTCGCACCCTTACAACCCGCTGCCTCACCTGCGGCTGGCAGTGTCGACGAGCGACGACGGCAGCATCAGCCGCTTCGTGGCCGAGACCATCTTCCGCCATGTGTGGCGCGGCGGCGAAGACGCGGGCGACGCCGCGCGCCTCGCCGCGCTCACCGCGCAGCTGGCGCCGAAGCGCGACGCGAACAGCGAGGAGAGTAAGGCCCTCCTCAAGCGCAACACCGACGAGGCCCTGCAGCTCGGCGTGTTCGGCACGCCCGCCTATGTGGTCGACGGCCGCCTGTTCTGGGGCTTCGACGGCCTGCAGATGCTGCGCGCCTACCTGTCGGGCGACGCGTGGTTCGACGGCCCGCAATGGACCTCGGCGGACCAGCGCCCGTCCCTGCTGCGCAGCAGCAAAAACTGAGTGACCCCCGGATTTCTTACAACCTGAAACGCGCCCCGCGGGTTTCACCTTAAACCGTAAGCACCGGTTCAGTTTCGCGCAAGGCTCGGGTCAGTCGCGCCTCCAAGAATGCCTCACGGTCCCGAAACAGTCGGGCGCCGCATGAACGCACACACACAGGAGACGACGCAATGGCAGCCACACTAGATTCACGGGGAGTGCCGCATCCGGCCCCCCGGCCCATGTCCTCGGAGGAGAAGAAGGTCATCTTCGCCTCCTCGCTCGGCACCGTGTTCGAGTGGTACGACTTCTATCTCTACGGTTCGCTCGCCGCGATCATCGCGAAGCAGTTCTTCAGCGGCCTCGATGCGGGCGCCGCCTTCATCTTCGCGCTGCTGGCGTTCGCCGCGGGCTTCCTGGTGCGTCCGTTCGGTGCCATCGTGTTCGGCCGCCTGGGTGACATGATCGGGCGCAAGTACACCTTCCTGGTGACGATCCTGATCATGGGCCTGTCGACCTTCATCGTCGGCCTGCTGCCAAGCTACGCGACCATCGGCGTCGCTGCGCCGGTGATCCTGATCGCGCTGCGCATGCTGCAGGGCCTCGCGCTCGGCGGCGAGTACGGCGGCGCCGCCACCTACGTGGCCGAGCACTCGCCGCACGGCAAGCGCGGCGCCTACACCTCGTGGATCCAGACCACCGCCACGCTCGGCCTGTTCCTGAGCCTGCTGGTGATCCTGGGCGTTCGCGAAGGCATGGGCGAAGCGGTGTTCAACGACTGGGGCTGGCGCATTCCGTTCCTGGTGTCGATCCTGCTGCTCGGCGTGTCGGTGTGGATCCGGCTCTCGCTGTCCGAGTCGCCGGCCTTCCAGAAGATGAAGGCCGAGGGCAAGACCTCGAAGGCGCCGCTGTCCGAATCCTTCGGCCAGTGGAAGAACCTCAAGATCGTGATCCTGGCGCTGGTCGGCCTGACGGCAGGCCAGGCCGTGGTCTGGTATTCGGGCCAGTTCTATGCGCTGTTCTTCCTGACGGCACAGCTCAAGGTGGATGCGACCACGGCCAACCTGATGATCGCCGCCGCGCTGCTGATCGGCACGCCGTTCTTCGTGGTCTTCGGAACGCTGTCCGACAAGATCGGCCGCAAGCCGATCATCATGGCCGGCTGCCTGCTGGCCGTGGTCACCTACTTCCCGGTCTTCAAGATGCTGACCGAAGCCGCCAACCCCGACCTGGCCCGTGCACAGGCCACGGCCGGCGTCACGGTGACGGCCGACCCGTCGACCTGCTCGTTCCAGGGCAACCCGGTGGCCCGCGAGATCGACTTCAGGAGCTCGTGCGACATCGCCAAGCGCTACCTGGTGCAGAACTCGGTGAGCTATGAAAACGTGGCCGGCGCGCCGGGCTCGAAGGCCGTCGTGAAGATCGGCGACAAGTCGGTCGAGGCGCCCGTCGGCAACGTCGTGAACTCCAAGTTCGACGAGGGCTCCGCCAAGGAAATCGCCGCCTTCAAGAAGAGCGTGGCCGAAGACCTGAAGGTCGCGGGCTACCCGGCCAAGGCCGACCCCGCGAAGATGAACAAGGTGCTGACGGTGCTGCTGCTGTTCTGGCTGGTGCTGCTGGTGACCATGGTCTACGGCCCGATCGCCGCGATGCTGGTGGAACTCTTCCCCACGCGCATCCGCTACACCTCGATGAGCCTGCCGTACCACATCGGCAACGGCTGGTTCGGCGGCCTGCTGCCGACCACCGCCTTCGCCATCGTGGCCTCCACCGGCAACATGTACAACGGCCTCTGGTATCCGATCATCATCGCCGGTGTCACGCTGGTGGTGGGCACGCTCTTCATCCGCGAAACGAAGAACGTGGACATCTACGCCAACGACTGATCGCTGCTCGCGCAAAGGAGGGCGCCATCCGCCCTCCGTTCAACAAAGAGGCTTCATGCCAACCGCATGAAGCCTTTTTCTTGAGCCCTTTGAATCAACCTCGTCAGGAGACAGCACCCATGTGGAAACTCGCCGTCGGCTTCATCGTCTTTGCCGCCATCGCTCTGTTCGTGATTTCCAAGGCCGGCGACAAGGTCGACATGTCGGGCGAGAAGCATGGCGCCGACGCAGCGCACGAAACGGCGCCCGCCGCCGCGCCGAAGTAGGAAGGCGCCGCGCAGCGGTCAGCGCTTGAACTTGCCGTCGCTGATGATCGACAGGTCCGCGAAATCGATGCCGCTGTGATCCTGCGGCGAGTAGCTCACCTCGAGCCCGCCGCCCAGGTCGTAGCCCCGCAGGCTGTCGAGCGCCGCCACGATCTTTGCGCGTGTGGGCTTGGGGCCCGCGCGGCGCAGCGCCTCCACCAGCACCTTGGCCGAGGCGAAGCCTTCGAGCGTGGCCGGCGACAGTTCGGCCTGGCCCTTGGCCTGCGCGAGGGCCAGGGCTTCCTTCACCATCGGCTGGCCGAGCGAGCGCTCGTTCGGGAACACCTGCGTCACGATCACGCCGCGGCTCGCGTCGCCCAGCTGCTTGATGAAGCCCGACGAAGCGTTGTTCGACAGCGTGACCACCTGCGCCGCGGAGCCCGCGGCGCGCAGCGCCTTGATGCCGTCCACCACGGCGACGCCCGAGCCGATCCACACCACGGCCTGTGCATCGGCATCCTTGATGGCCGGCACGATGGTCTTGTAGTCGGGCTTCTCGCGGTCGGCCGGAATGGTCACGACCGGCTTGGCCTTGCCCTTGGTGAAGCCGGTCATCGCACCCTCGAGCGCGTCCGCGCCGAACGAGTCGGTCACATGCACCACCGCAATGCGCGTGAGGCCGATGGTCAGCAGGTGCTGCACCGCCTTCTCGGCCTCGCGCTGGTAGGTGGCGCGCACGTTGAACACGTGCTTCTGCAGCGGCTTGTGCAGCACCATCGCGCCCGTCGAGGGGCCGATGAGCGCCACGTCGTACTTGTCGAGCCACGGGATGATGGCCTGCGAGTGCGGCGTGCCGCGGCTCATGAAGAGCGCCAGCACCTTCTTGTCCTCGATCAGCACGCGGGCGTTCTCGCTGGCGCGCTTGACGTCGAAAGCGTCGTCCATGCGGATCATCTCGATCTTCTCGCCGTGGATGCCACCCTGGGCATTGGCCGCATCGATCACCAGCTGGGCGCCGCCGATGGTCTCGTTCACGCCCGCGGCCACCGAGCCGGTCATGCCGGCGGTCTGTCCGATCAGGATCTGCGCCGGAGCGCCGGCCGCCGACAGTGCCAGCAGCGCGGCGGCACACAGCGTGCGCGTCATCTTCTTCATGGAAATTTCTCCTCTCGACAAGCTCGGAAGCAATCGAAAACAAATGTGCTATTTGTTTCTAAAAGTGTCTTCAACTCCATCCGGACAAACCCCTGCGAAGCCACCGACCTTGTGAAGTACTGCACGAACCCGTCATGGGCCACTCCCTAGAATGTTTGCCCCACCCCCCAAGGCACTCATGACACAGGGCTCCATCCGGATTCGCGGCGCGCGCCAGCACAACCTCCAGAACCTCGACCTCGACATCCGCACAGGCGAGATGACCGTGGTCACCGGGCCCAGCGGCTCGGGCAAGTCGAGCCTCGTTTTCGACACCCTCTATGCCGAAGGCCAGCGGCGCTACGTGGAGACCTTCTCCGCCTACGCGCGCCAGTTCCTGGACCGCATGGACAAGCCGGCCGTCGACAAGGTGGAGGGCGTGCCGCCCGCCATCGCCATCGACCAGACCAACCCGGTGCGCTCCTCGCGCTCCACGGTCGGCACCATGACCGAGCTGAACGACCACCTGAAGCTGCTGTTCGCGCGCGCGGCCGACCTGTTCGACCGCGAGACCGCGCTGCCGGTGCGCCACGACTCGCCCGACAGCATCTACGCGCAGATCGTCGAGCGCGCGACGGCTGCGGGCGATCCGCGCCTCGTGGTCACCTTTCCGGTCGAGCTGCCAGCGAGCACCACGGCCGAGGAAGTGACGCAGTGGCTGTCGGCCAGCGGCTTCACGCGCGTGCAGGCCGAGCGCGAGGTGGCCACGCCCACCGGTCCGCGCAAGGTGCTCGACGTGGTGGCCGACCGCTTCCGTGCATCGGGCGCCGAGCGGGCGCGCGTGGTCGAGGCGATCGAGGTGGCGCTCAAGCGCGGCAGCGGGCGCGTCACCGTGCATGCGACCGGCGCCGAGGAAAACGCGCCGACGGACGTGTGGAAGTTCTCCACCGGCCTGCACTGCCCCGAGAGCGACATCCGCTACGCCGACCCGATCCCGTCGATGTTCTCGTTCAATTCGGCCGTGGGCGCCTGCGACACCTGCCGCGGTTTCGGCCGCGTGATCGGTGTCGACCTGGGCCTCGTGATTCCGAACGACAAGCTCACGCTGCGCGCCGGCGCCATCAAGACCATCCAGACGCCCGCGTGGAAAGAAGCGCAGGACGACCTCATGCGCCACGCCGAGGCCGCCGGCATCCCGCGCGACACGCCCTGGAACAAGCTCACCGAGGAGCAGAAGCACTGGGTGATCGAGGGCACGCCCAACTACAAGGAAGGCAACTGGAACAAGCAGTGGTATGGCGTGCGGCGCTTCTTCGGCTACCTGGAGAGCAAGGCCTACAAGATGCACATCCGCGTGCTCTTGTCGAAGTACCGCAGCTATACGCAATGCCCGACCTGCAGCGGCGCGCGCCTGAAGCTCGACAGCCTGATCTGGCGCATCGGCAGCAAGGAAGATGCAGACGCGGTGTTGCCACCCGGGAAGCGATTCATGCCGACGGGGGCGAAGTGGACGCGGGCTCAGCTGGAGGCACTGCCGGGGTTGTGCCTGCATGACCTGATGCTGCTGCCGATCGAGCGGCTGCGTAAATTCTTCGACCGCATGGGTGTTTCTCCCTCCCCCGCCGGGGGAGGGCAGGGGTGGGGGCCGGCAGCGCCTGCAAGCCCTGCTGCCTCGAATGAGGCCGCGAGCCCCCATCCCAGTCTTCCCCCAGCGGGGGAAGGAGCCAAGACCGGGGAAGCACAGGCCCTGAAGCTGCTGTTCGAAGAAATCACCACCCGCCTGCGCTACCTGCACGACGTCGGCATCGGCTACCTCACGCTCGACCGCCAGAGCCGCACGCTGAGCGGCGGCGAGGTGCAGCGCATCAACCTCACGACCGCGCTCGGCACCTCGCTGGTCAACACGCTGTTCGTGCTCGACGAGCCCAGCATCGGCCTGCACCCGCGCGACATGAACCGCATCACCGAGGCCATGCTGCGCCTGCGCGATGCGGGCAACACGCTGGTCGTGGTCGAGCACGACCCGGCCGTGATGCTCGCGGCCGACCGCGTGATCGACATGGGCCCAGGCCCCGGCGCGCGCGGCGGGCAGATCGTGTTCGATGGCACCACCGACCAGCTGCGCGACGCCGACACGCTCACCGGCCAGTACCTGGGCGGGCGCAAGAAGATCGGCATGGGCTTCAAGCGGCTCGTGAGCGAGAACACGCACCGGCTCATCCTCGAAGGCGTGCGCGAGCACAACCTGAAGAACGTCACGGTCGAGTTCCCGCTCGCGCGGCTGGTGTGCGTCACCGGCGTCAGCGGCTCGGGCAAGTCGACGCTGATCCAGGACGTGCTGGCGCCCGCGCTCATGCGCCACTTCGGCAAGGCCACGGAAACGCCCGGCGCGCACGACCGCATGCTCGGCGCCGATCACCTCGGCGACGTGGTCTTCGTCGACCAGTCGCCGATCGGCAAGACCGCGCGCTCCAACCCCGCGAGCTACGTAGGCGCCTGGGACGCGATCCGCGAGATCTTCGCGACGGCCACGCTGTCGCGCCAGCGCGGCTATACGGCGAGCAAGTTCAGCTTCAACTCGGGCGACGGGCGCTGCCCGACCTGCGGCGGTTCGGGCTTCGAGCACGTCGAGATGCAGTTCCTGTCCGACGTGTACCTGCGCTGCCCCGACTGCGACGGCAAGCGCTACCGCCCCGAGATCCTCGAAGTGCGCGTGGAGCGCAAGGGCAGGAGCTACAACGTGGCCGACGTGCTCGACCTCACCGTGGCCGAAGCGGCCACCGTGTTCGAGGCCGACCGCGACGTGCTGCGCGTGCTGCAGCCGATCTCCGACGTGGGGCTCGACTACGTCAAGCTCGGCCAGCCCGTGCCGACGCTCTCCGGCGGCGAGGCTCAGCGCCTGAAGCTCGCGGGCTTTCTCGCCGAAGCGGCGAAGAGCGCGACCGCGAGCAAGCAGTCGGTGGCGCGCCGGGGCACGCTGTTCCTGTTCGACGAGCCGACCACCGGCCTGCACTTCGACGACATCGCGCGGCTGATGCGCGCGCTGCGCAAGCTGCTCGACGCCGGCCATTCGCTGATCGTGATCGAGCACAACCTCGACGTGATCCGCGCCAGCGACTGGTGCATCGACCTCGGCCCCGAAGGCGGCGAGGGCGGCGGCATGGTGGTGGCCGAGGGCACGCCCGAGCAGTTGCGCGAGAACCGCGCCTCGCTCACCGGCGCGGCGCTGGCCGACTACGACCTGGCGATCGGCCCCGAGGCCTACAAGGTGGCCGAGCGCGCCGCGCGGCGCTACATCGCCAATGCGAAGACGGCGCCCGGCGGCCATGCGATCGAGATCGTCAATGCGCGCGAGCACAACCTCAAGAACCTCAGCGTGAACATTCCGCGCGGCAAGTTCAGCGTGGTGACGGGCGTGAGCGGCTCGGGCAAGTCGACGCTCGCCTTCGACATCCTGTTCAACGAAGGGCAGCGACGGTATCTCGAATCACTCAACGCCTATGCGCGCAGCATCGTGCAGCCGGCCGGCCGGCCCGAGGTGGACGCGGTGTACGGCATTCCGCCGACCGTGGCCATCGAGCAGCGCCTGTCGCGCGGCGGCCGCAAGAGCACGGTGGGCACCACCACCGAGGTCTGGCACTTCCTGCGCCTGCTGTACGTGAAGCTGGGCATCCAGCACTGCATCCACGACGGCGCCGCCGTGCAGCCACAGACGCCCGACAGCATCGCCGCGCAGCTGATGCGCAATTTCAAGGGCCAGCACATCGGCCTGCTCGCGCCGCTGGTGAGCAACCGCAAGGGCGTGTACACCGAGCTGGCCGACTGGGCGCGCCCGCGCGGCTTCACGCACCTGCGCGTGGACGGCGACTTCCTGCCGACCACCGGCTTCCCGCGCATCGACCGCTTCAAGGAGCACAGCATCGAGCTGCCGGTGGCCAGCCTCGACGTGCTGCCCGCGAAGGAAACCGAGCTGCGCGAGGCGCTTGCCAAGGCGCTCGAACACGGCAAGGGCGTGGTGCATGTGCTGAGCGAGCTCGACGGGCTCAAGGCCGCGATGATGGCCGGCGTGTCGGCCTCGGGCATCGGCCGTGTGAACGTGTTCTCCACGCTGCGCGCCTGCCCCGTGTGCAGCACCAGCTACGCCGAGCTCGACCCGCGCCTGTTCAGCTACAACAGCAAGCATGGCTGGTGCCCCGACTGCGTGGGCACGGGCGTGAAGCTCAGCAAGGACCAGCGCAAGGTCTTCGACGATTCCATCCGCGATGACGACAACAAGGGCCGCGAGCAGACCTTCGCCGAGCCCGAGGTGGAAGACCTGGCCGACACCGCCTGTCCGACATGTGAGGGCACGCGCCTGAACGCCACGGCGCGCGCCGTGAGCTTCGGCGCCTCGCCGGCGGATGGCCTTAGCGGCATCGGCATCACCGAACTCGCGCGCATGAGCGTGACCGAGGTGCGGCAGTGGTTCGAAGGGCTGGCGCTCGCGGGCCGTGAAGCCGAGATCGCGCGCGACCTGGTGCCCGAGATCAGGAGCCGTCTGGAGTTTCTGGAAGAGGTGGGCCTGGGCTATCTCACGCTCGACCGCGGCGCGCCCACGCTCTCGGGCGGCGAGGCGCAGCGCATCCGCCTGGCGGCGCAGCTGGGCAGCAACCTGCAGGGCGTGTGCTACGTGCTCGACGAGCCGACCATCGGCCTGCACGCGCGCGACAACCAGATCCTGCTCGACGCGCTGCACAAACTCGGCGACAAGGGCAACACGCTGGTGGTGGTGGAGCACGACGAAGACACCATCCGCCGCGCCGACCACATCATCGACATCGGCCCGAGCGCGGGCAAGCGCGGCGGCCGGCTCGTGGCCGAGGGCTCGGTGGCCGACATCCAGCAGGCGAGCGATTCGCAGACCGGACGCTACCTGCGTGATGCGATCCGGCATCCACTGCATGCGCGGCGCCTGGTTCCATTGCCCGACCCGAAGGCCGAAGAGAGCGGCCAATGGCTCACCGTGCACGGCGCCGACCTGCACAACCTGCAGGACGTGACGGCCACGCTGCCACTGCACCGCCTCGTGGTGGTCACCGGCGTGAGCGGCTCGGGCAAGTCGACGCTGGCGCGCGACGTGCTGCTGGCCAGCGTGCATGCCATCGTGGTCCAGCGCATGACCAAGGCCGGCCGCGACGCTGATGCCGCGGGCAAGCGCCCGGCCTGGTCCGGCTGCGACCGCGTCGAGGGCTACGAGTCCATCGACCGCGTGCTCGAGGTCGACCAGACCCCCATCGGCAAGACGCCGCGCAGCTGCCCGGCCACCTACATCGGCTTCTGGGACACCATCCGCAAGCTGTTCGCCGACACGCTCGAAGCCAAGGCGCGCGGCTACGGCCCGGCACGCTTCAGCTTCAACACCGGCGAAGGCCGCTGCCCCGGCTGCGAGGGCGCGGGCGTGCGCACCATCGAGATGAGCTTCCTGCCCGACGTGAAGGTGCCCTGCGAGGTGTGCCACGGCGCGCGCTTCAATCCCGAGACACTGGCCGTGAGCTGGCGCGGCAAGAGCATCGGCGAGGTGCTGCAGATGGAGGTGGACGAGGCGGTCGAGTTCTTCGCGGCCATGCCCAACATCAGCCACCCGCTGCAGCTTCTGAAGGACGTGGGGCTCGGCTACCTCACGCTGGGGCAGCCTTCGCCCACGCTCTCGGGCGGCGAGGCGCAGCGCATCAAGCTGGTGACCGAGCTCAGCAAGGTGCGCGACGACGTCACCCGCCGCGGCCAGAAGGCGCCGCACACGCTGTACGTGCTCGACGAGCCGACCGTGGGCCTGCACATGGCCGACGTCGAGAAGCTGATCCACGTGCTGCACCGGCTGGTGAATGGCGGCCACAGCGTGGTGGTGATCGAGCACGACCTCGACCTGATCGCCGAGGCCGACTGGATCCTCGACCTCGGGCCCGAAGGCGGCAACGCCGGCGGGCGCATCGTCGCGGCGGCGCCGCCCGAAGAGGTGGTGCGGCTGGGCACGCACACCGGCGTGGCCTTGGCGCCGGTGCTGGCGCGATAGGGCAGGGCGGGCTCGCCCCCGCCCTTCTTTTCTTCCTACTTCTGGATATCGCCCAGGCAGAGGTACTTGATCTCCACGTAGTCGTCCATGCCGTGGTGCGAGCCCTCGCGCCCCAGGCCCGACTGCTTCACGCCGCCGAACGGCACATGCTCGGTGGCGATCACGCCGGCGTTGATGCCGACCATGCCGTATTCCAGCGCTTCCGCCACGCGGAAGATCCGGCCCACGTCGCGGGTGTAGAAGTAGCTCGCGAGGCCGAACTCTGTGTTGTTCGCCGCATCGATGCCGTCCTGCTCGGTCTTGAATCGGAACACGGGTGCGAAGGGACCGAAGGTTTCTTCGCGCGCGCACAGCATGTCGGAGGTGGCTTCGGCAACCACGGTCGGCTCGAAGAACTGGCCCTGCATCCGGTGGCCGCCCGCGAGCACCTTGCCGCCCTTGGCGACGGCGTCGTCGACGTGGCGCTGCACCTTGTCGAGAGCCGCATCCTCGATCAGCGGACCCTGCACCACGCCATCCTCGAAGCCGTTGCCGACCTTGAGCGCCTTGACCTTGGCCGCGAACTTCTCGACGAAGGCGTCGTAGATGCCGTCCTGCACATACAGCCGGTTCGCGCAAACGCAGGTCTGGCCGGCATTGCGGTACTTGCTGGCCATCGCGCCCTCGACCGCCGAGTCCACGTCCGCATCGTCGAACACCAGGAAGGGCGCGTTGCCGCCGAGTTCGAGCGACAGCTTCTTGACCGTCGGCGCGCACTGGCTCATCAGGATGCGGCCCACTTCGGTGGAGCCCGTGAAGCTCAGGTGGCGCACGACGTCGCTCTCGCACAGCGCCTTGCCGATCGCGATGCTGTTCGCGCTGTCGGCCGTGAGCACGTTGAGCACGCCCGCCGGAATGCCGGCCCGCACGGCCAGCTCCGCTGCGGCCAGCGCAGTCAGCGGCGTGAGTTCGGCCGGCTTGATGACCACCGTGCAGCCAGCGGCCAGTGCCGGCGCCACCTTGCGGGTGATCATGGCCAGCGGAAAATTCCACGGCGTGATGGCCGCGCACACGCCGATGGCCTGCTTCATCACCAGCAGGCGGCGGTTGTTGTCGAACTGCGGCAGCACCTCGCCGTTCACGCGCTTGGCCTCTTCGGCGAACCACTCGACGAAGCTGGCGGCATAGGCGACCTCGCCCTTGGCCTCGGCGAAGGGCTTGCCCTGCTCGGCGGTCATGAGGCGGCCGAGGTCTTCGGTGTTGGCGGTCAGCAGGTCGAACCATTTGCGCAGCACGATGCTGCGCTCCTTGCCGGTCTTGCCGCGCCAGGCGGCGAGCGCCTTGTCGGCAGCGGCAATGGCGAGCTCGGCGTCCGCGCGCGTGAGGTTGGCCACGTCGACCAGCTTCAGGCCGGTGGCCGGGTCGTTCACGTCGAAGCGGCTGGCGCCCTTTGTCCATTCGCCGGCGATCAGCGCATCGGTCTTGAGCAGGGTCGGGTCGTTCAGCAGCGAGAGAGGGGAAGTCTTCGTATCCATGGTGTCGTGTTGTCCTGGGAGAAATGAGTAGCCGGTGTCAGCGGAAAGGTACACCGGGGAGTACGCAGAGCATTTCGTAAAGCAGGTTGGCCCCGAGCAGCGCAGTGTTTCCACTCGTGTCGTAGGGCGGACTGACCTCCACCAGATCGGCGCCCACCACGTTCAACCCGCGGCAGCCGCGCACGATCTCCAATGCTTGCGGCACGGTGAGCCCGCCGATCTCCGGGGTGCCAGTGCCGCCAGCAAACGAAGGATCGATGCCGTCGATGTCGAAGCTGATATAGACCGGCTGAGTCGGCCCGATGCGCTCGCGCACCTGCGCCATCAGCGGCGCGAGCGACTGGTACCAGACCTCGTGCGCCTGCACCACCGTGAAGCCTTGCTCGCGCGGCCAGTCGAAATCGTCCGCCGCATAGCCGGTGCCGCGCAGGCCGATCTGCCAGACCTTGTCGCAGGCCAGGAGGCCTTCCTCGACGGCGCGGCGGAACGGCGTGCCGTGCGCGATGCGCTCGCCGAACATGTCGTCGTTCACGTCCGCATGCGCATCGACGTGCACCAGCGCGACCGGGCCGTGCTTGCGCGCCACCGCGCGCAGGATCGGCAGCGCGATGGTGTGGTCGCCGCCCAGCGTCAGCGGCGCGCAGCCGGCGGCCAGCACCGAGTCGTAGAAGGTCGAAACGATGTCGATCGACTTTTCGAGCGAATAGGTGTTGATCGGCACGTCGCCCAGGTCGGCCACGTTCAGCCGGTCGAAAGGCGCCGCGCCGGTGGCCATGTTGTAGGGGCGCAGCAGCGCCGATTCGGCGCGGATCTGGCGCGGCCCGAAGCGTGCACCCGGACGGTTGGAAGTGCCGATGTCCAGCGGCACGCCGATGAACGCCGCGTCCAGCCCCTCCGGCGAAGTTGCGGCCGGCAGCCGCATCATCGTGCCGGGGCCGGCGAAGCGCGGCATGGTGTTGCCGCCGAGCGGCTGGTTCGGTGTCGTGGTGATCGGCATCGTGTGGAGCGGGTTCAGCGCCGCCGGCCGCGCAGCCATTCGAGCGCGAGCAGCAGCGTGGTGGTGAAGATGATCAGCAGCGTCGCCACGGCGGCGATGGTGGGCGAGATGTTCTCGCGGATGCCGGTGAACATCTGGCGCGGCAGCGTGACCTGGTCGGGCCCCGCGAGGAACAGCGTGACCACCACTTCGTCGAACGAGGTGGCGAAGGCGAACAACGCGCCCGAGATCACGCCTGGCGCAATCACCGGCAGCGTGACGCGCATGAAAGTCCTGAACGGTGTCTCGCCCAGGCTCAGCGATGCGCGCACCAGGTTCTGGTTGAAGCCGGCCAGCGTGGCGAGCACCGTGGTCAGCACGAAAGGTGCACCCAGCGCCGCGTGCACCACGATCAGCCCGAAGTAAGTGTCGGCCAGCCCGAGCGGTGCGAAGTAGAGGTACGTGGCGACGCCCACCACCACGATCGGCACCACCATCGGCGAGATCAGCACGCTCATGAGCAGGCCCTTGAAGGCGAAGCTCGTGCGCGACAACCCCACCGCCGCCAGCGTGCCCAGCACGGTGGCCAGCACCGTGGCGGCCGGCGCGACGATGAAGCTGTTGCGCGCCGCACGCGCCCACTCGGGCGATTCGAAGAGGTTGCGATACCACCGCAGCGACCAGCCGGGAATCGGGTAGGCCAGGAACGAACTGTCGGAGAACGACAGCGGAATCACCACCAGGATCGGCGCCAGCAGGAAGGCCAGCACCGCGACGCAGCCGGCGCGCACCAGCCACCAGCCGAGCTTGTCGGCGAAGGTGGCGTAGGCCGGGAATTGGGGAAGCTTGAACATGCTTGTCGGTCCTTCGTGCCGCTCAGCCGAGGCTCAGCTCGGCCTTGCCGATGCGGCGGTAGACGGCATACAGCAGGAGCGTGGCGACCAGCAGCACGGCGCCCAGCGCGCAGGCCATGCCCCAGTTGATCTCCACGTTGGTGTAGCGCGCGATGTAGTAGCTCAGCATCTGGTCGTCCGCGCCGCCGAGCAGCGCCGGCGTCACGTAGTAGCCGATCGCCAGGATGAAGACCAGCAGCGCGCCGGCGCCGATGCCCGGATAGGTCTGCGGCACGTACACGCGGAAGAAGGCCGCCAGCGGCGAGCTGCCCAGCGAGACGGCTGCGCGAAGGTAGGTGGGCGGCACGCTCTTCATGACGCTGTAGAGCGGCAGGATCATGAAGGGCAGCAGGATGTGCACCATCGCGATGATCACGCCGGTGCGGTTGAACAGCAGCGCCAGCGGATGGTCGGTCAGGCCGATGCCCATGAGGCCCCGGTTGACCAGCCCCTCGGACTGCAGCAGCACGATCCAGGCAGCCACGCGCACCAGGATGGAAGTCCAGAACGGCACCAGCACCAGGATCATCAGCACGTTGGCCTTGCGCGCCGGCAGCGTCGACAGCCACCACGCCAGCGGATAGGCCAGCAGCAGGCAGAAGAAGGTGACGACGGCGCTGATCTGGAAGGTGCGCAGCAGGATGCCGGCAAAGGCGCGCTGGTCGGCGGGCATGCGCTCGATCTCGCCGGCCACGTCGCGCCGCAGGTCGACCGAGGCGAGCAGGTAGTCGGGCGTCCAGCGCGAGCCGTTCTTGGCGATCGCCTGCCAGTACGGCGCCTCGCCCCAGCGCGGGTCGAGCTCCAGCATGCGCGCCTTGACTTCTTCCGGCGTGCCGGCGATCGGCAGCGCCCGGAAGGTGCCCATCACCAGCGAGCGGGCGCCCGCGATCTCGGTGTTGAGGCGGCGCGCCAGGGCGCCCGCGTCGGAGCTGTCGGGCAGCTGGGCGAGATCGGCTGCTATGGCCGCAAAGGCCGCTGGCGCGGGCGCCTCCTTGCGGTTCCAGCCGTCGAGCGCACGCACGGTGCGCGGCAGTGCGTTGGCCACCTCGGGGTTCTCGACCGCGCGCTGCAGCAGCGCCACGATGGGCACCAGCAAGGTCAGCAGCAGGAACACCAGCAGCGGCACCGTGAGCGCAAAGGCGCGCCATTTGCGGCGGGCTTCGGCGCGCCCCAGCGCACGCCGAAGCTCGCCGGGCGGAGCCTGCATCGAAACCTGGGGGACAGACGTTGCCGCGTGCATGGCCTTCTTCGCGCCGCTCGTTTACTGCGTGGCCCAGGACGCGAAGCGCTTCTCGAGCGCCTCGCCCTGGTCGGCCCAGAAGCCGACGCTGAACTGCAGCGCATCCTTGGCGTTGGCCGCCGAGGTCGGCAGGTCGGCGAGCACCTTGGGGCTGAGCGAGGCCAGCGCCTTGGTGTTGGTGGGGCCGTAGGCGATGCTCTGTGCATAGACCGCCTGGTTGGCCGGCTGCATCGTGAACTGGATGTACTTCAGCGAGGCTTCCTTGTTCGGGGCGCCCTTCGGGATCACCAGGTAGTCGAGGTCGTAGATGCCGCCCGGCCAGTAGATCTTGAGGTCGCGGCCTTCGCGGTTGGCCGCGTCGATGCGGCCGTTGTACACCGTGGTCAGCACCACGTCACCGGCCACCAGGAACTGTGGCGGCTGCGCACCGGCTTCCCACCACTGGATGTTGGGCTTCAGCTCGGTGAGCTTCTTGAACGCGCGGTCGGCGCCTTCCTTGGTGGCGAGCACCTTGTACACGTCGGCCGGCTTCACGCCGTCGGCCATGAGCGCGAACTCGAGGTTGTAGCGCGCGCCCTTGCGCATGCCGCGCTTGCCGGGGATCTTCTTCACGTCCCAGAAGTCGGCCCAGCTGGTGGGCGCGGTCTTGAGCTTCTCGCCGTTGTAGGCCATCACGGTCGACCACACGAACAGGCCCACGCCGCAGTCGGTGACCGCGGCCGGCAGGAAGTCGGCCTTGCTGCCGATCTTCGAATAGTCGAGCTTCTCGAACAGGCCCTCGTCGCAGCCGCGCACCGCGTCGGGCGATTCGACTTCGACCACGTCCCAGGTGACCTTCTTCGTTTCGACCATGGCCTTGATCTTGGCCTGTTCGCCGTTGTATTCGACCGGGATGATCTTGGTGCCGGTCTTCTCGTAGGGCTCGTAATAGGCCTTCTTCTGGGCATTGGCGTTGGCGCCGCCGAAGTTGACCACGGTGAGCTGCTGCTGGGCCAGGGCCGGCAGCGCGAAGCTGGCGGCGACGATGCAGGCGAGGAATGTCTTTTTCATGATGGAAATCTTCCTGGGTGATGAAAGGAAACGAGGGAACAACAACGGACCGGGATCAGGGGGCATAGATGCGCGCGTGCGCGGTGGGGAATTCGAGCACCACCGCTTCGCCGGCCCGCGGCGCAGCGGCGCCGTCGAGGCCGTCCAGCGGCAGCTTCACGGTGGCTTCGGTCTGGCCGCCGCCGACGCTGCACAAGAGCCGCAGGTGGTCGCCGTAGTAGATGACGCGCGCCACCTCGGCGGCGAGCATGTTGGTGCCCTGCGTCTCCGGCCGGCGGTGCAGCACCACGCGTTCGGGGCGGATGCAGGCCTCCACGGCCGCACCCGCGGCCGCGCCGCCGACGTTGAGCCCGCGCAGCACGCGGCCGTCGGGCAGCTTCATCTCGGCGTGCTCGCCGCCGCGGTCCAGCTGGCCCTTGAGCACGGTGCTGTCGCCGACGAAGCCGGCCACGAAGCGGTTGGATGGCGTCTCGTAGAGCCGGTCGACCGTGTCCAGCTGCTGGATCACGCCTTCGTTGAACACCGCCACGCGGTCGCTCATGGTGAGCGCTTCGCCCTGGTCGTGCGTCACGTAGACGAAGGTCACGCCGAGCTGGCGGTGCAGGTCCTTGAGCTCGAGCTGCATGTGCTCGCGCAGCTGCTTGTCGAGCGCGCCGAGCGGCTCGTCCATCAGCACCAGCTGCGGCTCGAACACCAGCGCGCGCGCCAGCGCCACGCGCTGCTGCTGGCCGCCCGAGAGCTGGCCGGGCAGGCGGTCGGTCATGCCGCGCAGCTGCACCATGTCGAGCGCGCGCTGCACGCGGCGCTGCTGCTCGTCTTTCGAAACCTTGCGCACGGTGAGCGGGTAGGCCACGTTCTGGCCCACGCTCAGGTGCGGAAACAGCGCGTAGTTCTGGAAGACCATGCCGAAGTTGCGCTTGTGTGGCGGCGTGCGGGTGATCGGCTTGCCGTCGAGCAGGATCTCGCCCGAGGTCGGCGACTCGAAGCCCGCCAGCATCATCAGCGTGGTGGTCTTGCCCGACCCCGAAGGCCCGAGCAGGCTCAGGAACTCGCCGCGGTGGATGTCCAGATCGAGCTGGCGCACCACCAGGTGTTCGCCGTCGTAGGTCTTCTGGACGCGCTGGAAGCGCACCAAGGGTTCTGCTGTCATGGAGGATTCCGGGAAAGGATCGGTCGATCAGCGCAGCGCGGCGAAGCTGTCCGCGAGAAGCGCCAGGCCTTCGTCCACAAGCAAGTCGGATGCCGTGAGCGGCACCAGTACACGAATTACATTGCCGTAGGTGCCGCATGACAGCAGGATTAACCCGCGCCGCGCCGCCTCCGCGACCACCTGGCGGGTCAGTGCGGCATCGGGCCGCGCGGTGTCGCCCTGCTCGAACAGCTCGATGGCCACCATGGCGCCGAGCCCGCGCACGTCACCAATGGCCGGCTCGCCGGCCGCGATGCGGCGCAGGCCGGCCGTGAGCCGTTCGCCCAGCGCCCGGCTGCGCGCGAGCAGTTGCTCGTCGTCGAACACCTTGAGCACCGCGAGTGCCGCGGCACAGCCGATGGGGCTGCCGGCATAGGTGCCGCCCAGGCCGCCGGGCGCGGGAGCGTCCATCACCTCGGCGCGGCCCACCACGCCGGAGATCGGGAAGCCGCCCGCCATCGACTTGGCGGTGGTGATCAGGTCGGGCGCCACGGGCCACTGCTCGCTGGCGAACCAGGTGCCGGTGCGGCCCGCGCCGGTCTGCACCTCGTCGGCAATGATGAGGATGCCGTGGCGGTCCGCCAGCGCGCGCAGGCCTTCGACGAAATCGTTGGGCGCCACGTAGAAGCCGCCTTCGCCCTGCACCGGCTCCAGGATGAAGGCCGCCACGCGCTCGGGCTCGATGTCGTTCTTGAACAGCAGCTCGACCGAGTGCAGGGCGTCGTCCACGCTCACGCCGTGCAGCGCGTTCGGGTACAGCGCATGGAACACCTCGCCCGGGAAGGGGCCGAAGCCGATCTTGTAGGGGGCGACCTTGCCGGTCAGGCCGAGCGTCATCATCGTGCGGCCGTGGTAGCCGCCCGTGAATGCGATGACGCCGGGGCGCCGGGTGTGGGCGCGGGCGATCTTGACCGCGTTCTCCACCGCCTCGGCACCGGTGCTCAGGAAGATCGACTTCTTCGCGAACGCGCCCGGCGCCAGTGCGTTCAGGCGCTCGGCCAGCTCCACATAGGGCTCGTAGGCCACCACCTGGAAGCAGGTGTGCGAATAGAGATCGACCTGCGCCTTCACTGCGGCACTGATCTCCGGGTGGCAGTGGCCGGTGTTGAGCACCGCGATGCCGCCGGCGAAGTCGATGTAGCGGCGGCCCTCGACGTCCCACAGTTCAGCGTTGGCGGCGCGGGCGACGAAGATTTCATGGGCCTGGCCCACACCGCGGGCGACGGCCGCGCTGCGGCGGGCCATGAGGGCGGCATTGCTGAGATGGGGTTCGCGTTGCATGGTACGACCTGTGCTTTGAAGGAGGAATGCCGGCACTCTAGGTCGCGCGAATCGATCCAGCCATGTACACCGGAAGTGATCGCCCGGAAGACTGTACTGGTCTTGTATCCTGTACATACTTTCCTCAATATGGTGCAGCCCGGACTGCCGGAGACGCCCCCCGATGCTCATTCTTCGCCCCGAACAGCCGACGCCGCTGGTAAGCCAGATCGTGGAAGGGCTGCGCGGACTGATCGGCTCCCAGAAGCTCAAGGCCGACAGCAAGCTGCCGTCGATCCGCGCCTTTGCCGCGGCGCACGGCGTCAGTGTTTTCACGGTGGTCGAGGCCTATGACCGGCTGGTGGCCCAGGGCCTGCTGGTCTCTCGCGCCAACGCGGGTTTCTTCGTCAAGCGGCGCAGCGACGAGAGCGCCGCCGGCGCGGCCAGCACGCCCCGCCCGGACCCCCGCTTCGACGCCCGCTGGTACCTTCAGCAGATCTTCGAAAACCGCAACCTGCCGCTCAAGCCCGGCTGCGGCTGGCTGCCGCACGACTGGCTGTTCGAGGACGGCATGCGCCGCAGCCTGCGCCACCTCGCCTCCGAAGGCACCGACATCGGCGGCTACGGCCTGCCCTTCGGCCACATGGCGCTGCGCATGGCGACGGCCGAGGCGCTGTCGGAGCAGCAGATCGTGGTCGATGCCGCACAGGTCCTGCTGACCCAGGGCTCCAGCCAGGCCCTGGACCTGGTCGCGCGCCGGCTGCTCAAGCCGGGCGATGCGGTGCTGGTGGACGACCCCGGCTATCCGAACCTGATGTTCATGCTGCGCTTCCTGGGCGTGGAGATCATCGGCGTGCCGCGCATCCCTTCGGGCTATGACATGCCCGCGCTCGAGGCGCTGCTCGCTCAGCACCGGCCCAAGGCCTTCTTCACCCAGCCCCGGCTGCAGAGCCCGACCTGCTCGATGGCTTCGCTGCCGCAGCTGGTGCAATTGCTGCAGCTGGCCCAGGCGCACGACTTCACGCTGGTCGAGAACGACATCTACGCCGAGATGGACGCGTCGATGCGCCCCTCGCTCGCCAGCCTGGGTCAGCTGCGCCGCGTGGTCTACGTGGGCAGCTATTCGAAGACCATCTCGCCGAACATCCGCGTCGGCTACGTGGTCGCGCAGCCGGAGCTGCTCGATGAGCTGGCGCAGCTCAAGATGGTCTCGGGCCTCACCTCCTCCGACATCACCGAGCGCCTGGCCTTCGGCACCGTGACCGACGGCCGCTGGCGCAAGCATCTCAAGGCGCTGCGCGACCGCCTCGCGCAGGCGCAGGGCAGCGTCGCGAGGCGGCTGGACGCGCTGGGCTTCGAGCTGTTCCATGAGGCCGCGGCCGGCATGTACCTGTGGGCCCGGCACCCCGACATCGCCGACAGCTCCGAGCTCTCGCGGCGCGCTGCGGCCGAGGGAATCATGCTCGGCCCGGGCCAGCTGTTCCTGGTCAATCCGCATCCCACCGGCTGGCTGCGCTTCAACGTGGCCTTCAGCGAGGACGAGCGGCTCTGGCGCTTCCTGGAGCGCAGCATCGAAGAACAGCGCAGGTACGACTGACGTCGCTCGCAATGCCGCGCAAGCAGGCGCACAATGGCTTCAACCCTTGGCGCAGGCGCATCCTGAACCAGCCATGGTGGAGTAAACATGTGAGGGGATGAAGCGCCGCGGCAGGGCTACGCAAGGAGCCATGCCATGACCCGCTTCATCGATGTTCACAGCCTGGTCCGCCTGGTGGACGAGACCGGCGTTCCGCAGTTCCTCACGGCCCTGGCCGACGCGTTGCGCGACGATTTCCTGCGGTGGCGCGAGTTCGACAAGAAGGCCCGCGTGGCCAGCCATTCGCACCTCGGCGTGATCGAGCTCATGCCGGTGGCCGACGACGGCGCCTATGCCTTCAAGTACGTCAATGGGCATCCGAACAATACCCAGCTCGGGCTGCCGACCGTCATGGCCTTCGGCGTGCTGGCGGAAGTCGACACGGGCTACCCGGTGCTGCTTTCCGAACTCACGCTCACCACCGCATTGCGCACGGCCGCCACCTCGGCCATGGCCGCCCAGGCATTGGCGCGGCCCGGTTCGCGCAGCCTCGCGCTGATCGGCAACGGCTCGCAGAGCGAGTTCCAGGCGCTGGCCTTCCATGCGCTGCTGGGCATCGAGCAAGTGCGCGTGTACGACACCGATCCGCACGCCACCGACAAGCTGGTGCGGCACCTGTCGGCGTGCACGCCGCTGGACATCGTGCGCGCGGGCTCCGTGGCGGATGCCGTGCGCGGCGCCGACATCGTCACCACCGTCACCGCCTGCCAGGGGCGCGCGACCGTGCTCACGCCCGACATGATCGAGCCGGGCATGCACATCAATGCGGTGGGCGGCGACTCGCCCGGCAAGACCGAGCTGCACCCCGACGTGCTGCACAAGGCGCGCGTGTTCGTCGAGTACGAGCCGCAGACCCGCGTGGAGGGCGAGATCCAGCAGGTGGGGGCCGACTTTCCGGTGCACGAGCTGTGGCGCGTGCTGCTCGGCGAAGTGCCCGGCCGCGAAACTCCCACACAGGTCACGCTGTTCGACTCGGTCGGCTTCGCGCTGGAAGACTACACGGCGCTTCGCTACATACAGCGCCTCGCCACCGAGCGCGGCATCGGCCAGCAGATCGCGCTGGTGCCCGAGCTCGACGACCCGAAGGACCTGTTCGGCCTCACGGCCTCGGGCCGGCGCCGGGCGGTGCTGCGGCGTGCGGCATGATGGCGGCATGCTCACGATCTACAACGACCAGCACGTTCTTCACCAGGGCAGAGTCGAAATGTTCCGCGGCGAACTCGTGCCGTGCTTCGAGGTTCCGGCCCGCGTCGACCATGTGAAACACGAACTGGAGCGCCGCCGCCTCGGCGCGCTCCAGGCGCCCGATGCCTTCGACGAGGCGCTGCTGGCCAAGGTGCATGCGCCGCGTTACCTGGACTTCATCGCGCATGCGTGGGATGAGTGGGTGGCGCTCGACCCGTCCAACGTGTCGCGCGATGCGCTGCCCTCGTACTGGCCCACGCGCGGCATGCGCACCGATGTGCTGCCGAAGAGCTTTCAGGCGCGCATGGGGCTGTTCTCGTTCGATGCCGGCACGCCGCTGATGGCGGGCAGCTGGGCCGCGGCGCGCCATGGCGCGGCCTGCGCGTGGACCGCGGCGCAGCGCGTCGTTGGCGGCGCGCGCGCCGCCTTCGCGCTCACGCGGCCGCCGGGCCACCATGCGGGCGCCGATTTCTTCGGCGGCTACTGCTTTCTCAACAACGCCGCGGTCGCGGCGCAGGCGCTGCGCGATGCGGGCGTCGAGCGCGTGGCCGTGCTCGACGTGGACTACCACCACGGCAACGGAACCCAGGCCATCTTCTACGAGCGCAGCGACGTGCATTTCGCCAGCCTGCACGGAGATCCGCTGACGGACTATCCGTACTACCTGGGCCATGCCGACGAGCGCGGCGCGGGGCGGGGCGAGGGCTTCAACCACAACCTGCCGCTGCCGCGCGGCACGGACTTCTCGGCGTGGCGCGCGGCGCTGAAGACCGCGCTCGAGCGCATCGCGGCGGTGAAGGCCGGCGCGCTCGTGCTCTCGCTCGGCGTCGACACCTTCGAGGGCGACCCGGTCGCGGGCTTCAGGCTCGGGAGCGACGACTACCTGCGCATGGGCGAAGACCTCGCGCGCGCGGGCCTGCCCACGGTGTTCGTCTTCGAGGGCGGCTATGCGGTGGCCGAGGTGGGCATCAACGCCGTCAACGTGCTCGAAGGCTTCGAGCAGGCGTAGCTGACGCGCGGGCGTCTCGGATGTGACGATGGCCCGGGTTTCCCCGTGGAAATCAGGGGAGCCCCGATTGCCTTCGCCAACGGGGCAAGGCCCAATTGGCGGTTTCAAAGTCAGGACCCCCGTCAGCCATGCTCCGCCGCTCCGCCTTCCTCCGTACCGCCGCCACGCTCGCTGCCTGCAGCCTCGCCTTTCCGATGGCGGCCTTCGCGCAGGGCTTTCCCACCAAGCCCATCAAGCTGATCGTCGCGTTTCCGGCCGGCGGCCCGACCGACATCACCATGCGCCAGCTCGCCGACAACGCGAGCAAGATCCTCGGCCAGCCGGTGATCGTCGACAACAAGCCCGGCGCCGCCGGCACGCTGCCCGCGCAGGCGCTGCAGACCTCGCAGCCCGACGGCTACACCGTCGCGCAGATCCCGCTGGGCGTGTTCCGCATGGGCTACACCACCAAGATCAACTGGGATCCGCTCAAGGACATCACGTACGTCATCAACGTCACGGGCTATGCCTTCGGCATCGTCGTGCCTGCCAACAGCCCCTTCAAGACCTGGGCCGACTTTGTCGCCTACGCCAAGGCCAACCCCGGCAAGCTGACGTACGGCTCCACCGGCAACCTCACCAGCCCGCACCTGACCACCGAGATCGTCGCGCAGAAGGCCGGCATCGAGCTGCAGCACGTGCCCTACAAAGGCAGCGCCGACCTGATGCTCGCGGTGGTCAGTGGTCAGCTCATGGCTGCCGCCGACAGCACCGGCTTCGCGCCGCAGGTGGAGGCCGGCAAGCTGCGCGTGCTGAACACCTGGGGCGAGAAGCGCCTCGCGAAGTTCCCCGACGCGCCGACGCTGAAGGAACTTGGCTACGACGTGGTGCAGAACTCGCCCTTCGGCATCGGCGCCCCCAAGGGCACGCCACCCGAAGTGGTGAAGAAGCTGCACGACGCGTTCAAGCAGGCGATGGAAGAGCCGAGCTACGTAGCGGCGCTGGGGCGCTACGACATGCTGCCTAACTACATGAGTTCGGCGCAGTACACCAAGTTTGCGCAGGACACGGTGGTGCGGGAGAAGGTGGTGATCGAGAAGCTGGGGTTGGCCAAGGAGAAGTAAGCCTGCGGCTTTCATCCAGATTGCCCGTCGGCCGGGTCAGCCAGTGTCGAGGCCCGGGCGCGCCAAGATGATCGCGCGCGCTGCTTCGGCAAACCCCGCACCGCGCTCGCCCTGCGTCACATAGCGCGGCAGGTGTTCCAGCTGCGGCACGAAGCGCGCCACGTTCGCCACGCCGATGCTGTGCGCGAAGGTGCGGAACATCAACTGGTCGTTGGTGGAGTCGCCCACGTAGGCCCAGCGGTCCATCTCGTCGTCGAGGGCGCGGCCCCACAGCTCACGCGTGATCCAGCGCGCGCCTTCGAGCTTGTCGTTGTCGCCATACCAGCCGTTGATGTGGATGCTGCTCACGGTGGCGTGCATGCCCTCGCCGCGCATCAACGCCACCACCTGAGCGATCGTCGCGTCGCTCAGCTGAACGAACTCGCTGTGGTCGATGGCGATGTCGGTCTCGCGCCCCGGCGAGTCGGTGGCGCGCCCAACGCCCGGGATCTCGCGTTCGATGCGCGCCAGCACGGCCTGCATGCGCGCGAAGTTGGCGGCGCGCGTGGCGGCGTCCTGCTGGTAGCGCTTCTCGACGCGGCCGTCGGCGGTGGGCAGCAGCGCCACTGCGCCGTTCTCCGCCACGATGGCGTCGATGGGCCAGGTGTTGACGAAGGGCAGGCTCCAGCCCACCGGCCGGCCGGTGATCGCCACGACGCAAAGGCCCGCGGCCTTGAGGTCGCCCAGCGCCTGCAGCGCATCGGGCGTGATCGCGCCTTCGTGGGTCAGTGTGTCGTCGATGTCGGTGAAGACGCCCACGAGTGCGCTGCGCGCGGCCGCCGGCCACTGGGCCAGCGGCTGCAGATGATGGGGCGGGGAGGGCAAGGGAGGCGACTGCGAAGGCATGGCGTGCATCTTTTGGGGAGTCGGTGATCGTACCGGCGCTTTCGTGTAGCATCCCGCCCCCTGCCGCGCCATCGAGGCCGGAGCGGCGCCTTCCATGCCTCACATCCTCGTCGACCACCTCCGCAAGACCTATCGAATCTCCGAGCGCGATCCCGGCGTGATGGGCGCACTGCGCGGGCTCGTGCAGCGCCGGCACCGCACGGTGGAGGCGCTGTCGGGCGTGTCGTTCGCGCTGGAGAGGGGCGAGCTGCTGGGCTTCATCGGGCCGAACGGCGCGGGCAAGTCGACCACCATCAAGATCCTCGCGGGCATCCTGCGGCCCGACGGCGGGCGCGTGGAGATCGATGGCCGCGATCCCTTCGCCGACCGCGAGCGCCACGTGGCGCGTATCGGCGTGGTCTTCGGTCAGCGCACTCAGCTGTGGTGGGACCTGCCCGTGGGCGACGGCTTCGACCTGCTGCGCGACATCTACCGCGTCGATCCGCAGCGCTACCGCCGCACGCGCGACGAGCTGGTCGCGCTGCTGCACCTGGAGCGCGTGCTCGATCAGCCGGTGCGGCAGCTCTCGCTGGGCCAGCGCATGCGCGCGGAGATCGCTGCGGCGCTGCTGCACGAGCCCGACATCCTGTTCCTCGACGAGCCGACCATCGGGCTCGATGCACCGTCGAAGCTGGCGGTGCGCGACTTCGTGCGCCGCGCCAACCGCGAGCGCGGCACCACCGTGCTGCTGACCACGCACGACATGCACGACATCGAGGCGCTGGCCCGGCGCGTGATCATCATCGGCCACGGCCGCGTGCTGGCCGACAGCCCGGTTGAAGCGCTGCGCGCGCAGGTGATGGCCGAGCGGCGCCTCGTGGTCGACTTCGCGCAGGACGCCGAACTGCCCGAACGGGTGGCCGGCGCGAGGATGCATTCGCGCGACGGGCAGACACTGGTGCTGGACTTCGATCCGGCCGTGACCACGGCGCCCGCGCTGATCGCGCGCATCGCGGCCGCGCATGCGGTGGAGGATATCCGCCTCGAAGGCCTGGCGATCGAGGCCGTCATCGCACGCTTTTATGCGATGCATGGGGCGGCCGAGGCGTGATGACGCCGATGCCCGTGCGCGAACTGGTGCGCCCCTACGTCGCGGCCTTCGCGTCTCGCTTCCTGCAGATGCTGCAGTACCGCACGGCGGCGCTCGCGGGCTTCGGCACGCAGTGCTGGTGGGGCGGCATCAAGGTGATGGTGCTGGCGGCCTTCTACGGCGGCGCGTCGATGGCCGGCACGCCGATGTCGCTCGCGCAGGCGATCACCTACAGCTGGCTCTCGCAGGGCTTGCTCGTGCTGGTGCCGTGGCTCGGCGACCCGGAGGTGGCGCAGGCCGTGCGCACCGGCGCCGTGGCTTACGACCGGCTGCGGCCGGTGGATGCCTATGCGCTGTGGTTCGTGCGCAGCGCGGGTTGGATTGCGGCCCGCGCGCTGCCGCGCGTGGCGCTGATGGCCGTCTTCGCGGCCGTCGCGCTGCCGCTGGCCGGATTGGGCGATTGGGCCTGGCAGCCACCGGCGAGCCTTGCCGCCGCGGTCGCGTTCCTCGCATCGGCCGTCCTCGCGCTGTTGCTGTCGACCGCGATGGTGATGCTGCTCAACATCGCGACGGTCGCGGCGCTCAACGAGCGCGGCATCAACGCACTGGCGGGCCCGGTCGTCATCGTGTTCTCGGGCAACCTGCTGCCGCTGGTGCTGCTGCCTGACGCCTGGCAGGCAGCGCTGCTGATGCAACCCTTGGCCGGCGTGGTCGACATTCCCGCGCGGCTCTACTTCGGGCTGATGAGCGGACCGCATGCGCTGGCCGGGCTCGGACTGCAGTGCTTCTGGATCGTGGTGCTGGTCGCGCTGGGCCATGCCGCCATGGACCGCACGATGCGCAGGCTGGAAGTGCAGGGCGGCTGACATGGGGTCCATCGCGCTTCTTGCTCGCCTTGTGAAGGCTTCGCTCGGCGGCCAGGCGCGCTACCCGGCCTCGGCGCTGATGCTGACGCTGGGGCAGTTCCTCGGCACCGGCATCGAGGTCATCGCGGTGTGGGCGCTGTTCCACCGCTTCGGCGAAGTGCAGGGCTGGCGCCTCGGGGAAGTGGCGCTGTTCTACGGGCTCGTGAACTGCATGTTCGCGGTGGCCGACGCGCTGGGCCGCGGCTTCGACACGCTGGGCACCGAGTTCCTTCGCACCGGCGCCTTCGACCGGCTGCTGCTGCGCCCGCGCCCGGTCGCGTTGCAACTGATGGGGCACGACTTCCGCATCAGCCGCGCGGGCCGGCTGTTGCAGGGCGGCCTCGTGCTGGCGTTCGCGACGGTGCAGGCGGACATCGGCTGGACGCCGGCCGCAGTGGGCATCGCATTGTTCGCGCTGGCCGGCGGCGTGGCGCTGTTCCTCGGCATCCTGGTGCTGCAGGGCACGCTGTCGTTCTGGACCGTGGAGAGCCTGGAGATCGCCAATGTGCTGACCTACGGCGGCGTGCAGGCGGCGCAATACCCGCTGGCGCTCTATGCGCAGTGGTTCCGCCGCGTGCTGACCTTCATCGTGCCGCTGGCCTGCGTGGCGTACTACCCGGCGCTCGCAATCCTCGGTAAGCCCGATCCGCTGGGCGCGCCGGCCTGGGTGGGCATGGCGTCGCCGCTCGCCGGTTTCGTGTTCCTGGCGGCGGCATTCGGCGCATGGCGCATCGGGCTGCGCCACTACGCCTCGACCGGCAGCTAGCTCGCCGGTTCAGCCCGCCTTCTGCAGCGCCAAACCCGCGTGCTCGCGCAGCGGATGGAAGTGGATCTTCGGAAAGCGCTCCTGCGCCAGCCGCACGTCGTAAGGCGAGGTGCACAGGAAGGCCAGCGTGTCCGCCGCATCCTTGGCCATGCGCACCGGATAGGCGTTGACGAACTCGCGCAACTCGGCCAGCGTGTCGGCCGTGATCCAGCGCGCGCCCGTGTACTGGCAGCCTTCGAGCCGCACGTCGGCGTCGTACTCGGCCTTCAGGCGGTGCTGCACCACTTCGAACTGCAGCTGCCCCACGGCACCCAGCAGCATCGGCCCGCCGACCTCGGGGCGGAACACCTGGATCGCACCTTCCTCGCCGAGTTGGGCCAGGCCCTGCTGTAGCTGCTTGGTGCGCAGCGGGTTCTTGAGGATCACGGTCATGAACAGCTCGGGCGCGAAGAAGGGCAGCCCGGTGAACTGCAGGCTCGCGCCGTCGGTGATGGTGTCGCCCAACTGCACGCCGCCGTGGGTGGTGAAGCCCACGATGTCGCCCGCGTAGGCCTCTTCGACCGCCTCGCGGCGCTGGCTCATGAAGGTCACGACGCTGGTCGGGCGCAGTTCCTTGGCCGTGCGCTGCACCTTGAGCTTCATGCCCGGCGTGTACTTGCCCGAGGCCATGCGCACGAAGGCGATGCGGTCACGGTGGTTGGCGTCCATGTTGGCCTGCACCTTGAAGACCACGCCCGCGAAATCCTTGTCCTCGGGCTGGATCTCCTTCACCACCGGCTGGCGGTTGACCATCGTGGTGCTGGTGCGTGACTGCGGCGAGGGCGCGAGGTCGACCAGCGCGTCGAGCACTTCCATCACGCCGAAGTTGTTCACGCCGGAGCCGAAGAACACCGGCGTCTGCTTGCCGGCCAGGAAGGCTTCGCGGTCCCAGGTCGGCGAGGCGCCGGTGGCCAGCTCCATGCTTTCCATGGCGTGCTCGAAGTCGGCGCCGAAGCGCTTGACCAGCGTGTCGCGCTCGCTCAGCGGAATGGTCTCGAAGTCCTGCGGCAGCCGCTCGCTGCCCGACTCGAACACCGTCATCGCCTGCGTGCGGAGGTTCATGATCCCGCGGAAAGACTTGCCCTGGCCGACTGGCCAGGTCATCGGCACGCAGGGCATGCCGAGCTCGCGCTCCACTTCGTCGAGGATGTCGAGCGGCTCGCGCACTTCGCGGTCCATCTTGTTGACGAAGGTGATGATGGGCGTGTCGCGCTGGCGGCAGACCTCGATCAGCCGGCGCGTCTGCGCTTCCACGCCGTTGGCGGCGTCGATCACCATCAGGGCCGAGTCGACGGCCGTCAGCACGCGGTAGGTGTCTTCGGAGAAGTCCTTGTGGCCGGGCGTGTCGAGCAGGTTGATCACATGGTCGCGATACAGCATCTGCATGACCGACGAGGCCACCGAGATGCCACGCTGCTTTTCGATTTCCATCCAGTCGGAGGTCGCATGGCGCGAGGCCTTGCGCGCCTTCACCGAGCCGGCGATCTGGATCGCGCCGGAGAAAAGCAGCAGCTTTTCGGTCAGCGTGGTCTTGCCGGCGTCAGGGTGGGAAATGATCGCGAAGGTGCGGCGGCGGCGGGTTTCGGCTACGAAAGGTGATGACACGGGGAGCTCCAAGAACCCGCGATTTTCGCAGACTGGCCAGAAGGAGCCGAACGGGTCACTCGGCCAGACCTATGTGCAGGTTGTCGAAGGGCGGGTCGGCCCGCATGAGCGCGATGACGCCGTTCTGTGCCAGCAGGTACCTGTTTCCGGTGCTGCCGGTGCCTTCTCGCACCTGGAAGTTGCCGGACGCGCTCAGCATGTCGAGGGCCAGCGAGCCGGAAGTACCGTCTGGCCGTGAATAGCTGGTCGTGTAGCCGGTCGAGTCGACGAATGCGGTTCCGAAGGAGCCCCCCGTCGAAGCGATATGCATGCGCATCGCAGGCCAGTACACGGGGATTGTTACACCCGTCTGCCGCTGAAGGCCTGTCATGAATATCCAGATCGGATAGGGAAAAGTGGGGAACCAGGAGCGACGTACGGTGAATAGTTTTCTGAAGCCTTGGAAATCCTCCGACGATGGCGCCGCTCGCAGTCCTGAAGCGCGCGGTGTTGTATGTCGCTGTGATGCGCTCGTTCGCGAAGATGTAGGTCCCGGGGGCGTTCGGATCCTCGCTAAAGGTGCCTGCAGTTGCATCGCCGCCAGGCGCCGTCATCGCGTAGAGCTTCTTGTCGAAGTCGATGTCCAGCATCTGCTCCGTGCCGTTGGTCGTGAACACTGTGTAGTGCCCGTTTCGGGCATCCCAGCTATCCTTGAAAAGGCTGACTTCCACATAGTCGCGGGCACTCTCGAAGGGTAGTCCAACGACGACCGAAAGGGCGTCGTTATATATCGCGTAGTACCTCTTGGTACCTGCGGAGTTCAAGAGCCGGACGCCTTGTGATTTTCCGATCCACGCTAGCGAGAGGCTGAGTTCGCCGACGGCTCCCTCTGGCGTGACCGCTGTGCGTATCGAGTTCCAGTTGCCGAAGACATTAGCTCCCCAACTGCCGTCGTTTGATGCACCGACGTATCTGGTTTTAGACCAACTGGCGGCAGAGGCATCGCTCCCGGGCTGCCGCCGTACGCGCGAACCGGGGGTATTCGTTGTCACGCCCCATTGGAGGCCTATGCGGCGATGCGCTTCGCCGGCGCGGGGCCGCGACAGCGTCTAGCTTTCAGGCGAAGTCGGGCGGCGTCGGCGGCTGCCGTGGAATCGTGGCCTCCCGCATGAAGCCGGGCCCAGGCAAGGCACGGCCGCCCCTCCGAGCGCGGCGAGTGTTCTCTTCATTGCAGTGTGTCCTCGAATCGGCATCTTTGATGCGGCTGCATCGGCCGTGCACCCCCTCCAGGAGCTTCTCCGAATCGTATCTACGATTGATGATTTTGGAGACTTTTTATAACAAGAATATGAGCAGTCGTTGCCAAAGAAGGTGTCTGGCGTGCGGCTTCCTTCCTAGAACCGCCTGGGCCATCCCCGTACGTCTGCATCTGCGCCTCGACCCGCGCCGTGAGTACGCGTCACATGGCCATCGGGTCGAGCGGGGAGAACTTGTTCGTCATGCCGGTCGCTCCCTCGGGGAGCGTCGATAGCCGCGATGCGCGGCCCTGCCTACTGCTTGCGCTGCAGCATCTTCGTGACCTCGTCCACGTTGGCCTGGATGCGCTGGCGTACCACGTCGAAGGCATCGGCCTGCGACTTGGCCGCAAGGTTCGCCAGCTCCTTGATGTCGTCAATGGCGCGCTGGAACGACTGGCGGCCGAGCTCGTCGAGCTTGGCGAGATTGGCCTTCGGATCCTTGCCCGGCATTTCCTTGGCGGCGGTCTGCCATTCGGCGATGGCGCTCTTGATCATCTCGGTCTGCCGCTGCACGACGGTCTGCAGGCCCTGGTAGGACTTCTCGTTGGCCTGCATCAGCGCCGCCAGATCCTTGCGGCCGCTCTCCAGCAGCTTGCCGGCGCCGCCGGTCAGATTGAGGTCCTGCAGCCGGTCGGCCATGCCCTTCAGCGGATTGAGCATGTCCGCGGCGGTCGGTGCCGCCTTCTTCTCGCTGGCGGTGCTGCTGGTCGTGGTCTTTTTGGCGGCGGCTTTCTTGGCAGTGGCCATGGTGCGGAATCTCCTGTGACGGTGAGCGGGTGGATTGCAAGGACCGGCCGGACGGCAAAAGTCCCTCGCCACGATACGCCGCACCGGTGCGCCAGAGGTCGCCGCAGCGACAAAAATGCCTGCGGGATTTCCCTTGGGTGCCGGGCTTTCCGGCTATCGATTTACATCGGTGGCGCGAAGCCGTTGCGTCCGGCGGTCACGCGCAAGGCGGTGGGCGTGCCGTTCTTCTCCTGCGCATTGACCAGCACGTAGGCGCCGGGTGCCAGCAGTGCGTCGGTGCCGGGGCGCAAGGTGACCACGGGCACGTCGGGAGGCACGATGACGGTCTTCTCCCCGCCCTTGTAGGTCAGGCGCAATTGCTGGCCGCCGTGCACGGATTTGGGCGCCGCGGCCAGGTCGGCGACCGTGGCGTTGGTCATGGTGCTTTGCGGCAGCAAGTCCCATGGGCGATGGCCTTCGCCGGTGCCGCGCGCGGCCTCGGGGAACACCACCACTTCGAGCGCCTTCTGTGTGCCGTCGGCCTGCGGCATGGCGGCGGTGCCGATGAAGCTGCCACGCTTAATGTCGGACAGCTTGATGCGGTAGACCTCCGACAGCTGCATGTCGGCCGGCCGCACGAGGCTGATGACTTCGCCGCCACGGTCCTTGACGATGAGTTGCTTCGCGTCGGCATAGACGACAGTGCCGCGGATGCGCACCGGCGGCTGCGCCGGTGCGGCCGTGGCTACGGGCTGTGCAGCGGCGATCGTGGGGGAGGCGAGCGCGCCCGAAAGAGTGAGGGCCGCCAGAACGGCGGAGAAAATTCGGGAAAGGGTGTGCATGAAGGCCTCGTGGGCCGCCGCGCAGACCGAGAGGTGCTGTCGTACGGCGACTGGAGCACTGTACGGCACTCCGCGTTCCTCTGTGTCGGCGGGCAGCGCGATCGCGTCGCCTGCGCCCGCCGCACGATTCGTCTGAATCAATCCATCAAATTGATCTGGAGATAGCCGGCAGTCGATGGACTGTTAGCACCGACGATCGCGAAGATCTTTGCGCCTTGCATCGCGAAGTAAGTCAGGCCCGCGCCGCCATTCGTGATCACTCGCATGCCGTCGGGGTCGAGTGCCCCGAAGACGTTCAGGGCCGCCGATGTCGTGCCGTCCGTGGCAATGGCGCTTCGAGTTGATTGCGTGGCCTGCACGTTCACGGCGCCCCACGAGCCCTGGGTGCTAGCGCCGGCGCCGGTGCCGGTCGGCCAGGCGCTGCTGTCGCTCACGCCGATCCGAAACACTGAGGCCAGTGGGTCTGTGGCCAACTTGCCGGCAATCAGGAAGATCTTCTGATTGCCGAGTCGCGCCACCGAGAAGATCGAATAGTTGGTGGGGTTAGTGACTTCGGTCATCGTCCAGGTGTTTGCGGTGCTTCCGGCCGAGATGGTCCAGGTCTGCAACGATTCACTCGGGCAATTGCTGATCTTGTAGATCGTGTTGTTGGTGCATCGAATCAGCGTCGAGCCGGTGCTCGATATCTGGAACTGCGAGATCGTAGAGCTGGCGGATGCCGACGCGACATCGATACCGAAGCGGTTGTAGACCCCGTCCAGCGCGGCCGCGTCTGTTTCGAGGGCGCGCGAGGCGACGAAGGGTTGCACCGCATAGCTCGTCGTTGCCGCCTGAGTGACGGCGAATGGGAAGGCTCCGACGACCGTGTCTGTGGCCAGGCGGAAGCGCGCGGTGTTCGCCGCGCTCGTGATCCGGTCGCTGGTGAAGACATACGTGCCGCTTTCCGATGGGTCGCTGGCAAAGGTGCCCGCGCTGACCGCGCCGGCGCTGTCCGTCATCTCGTAGCGCCCTGTGTCCATGTTGAGCGCGAGCCATTGCCGAGTTCCGTTGGTTGCGAACACCTTGTAGCGACCGTTTCGCGCATCCTGTTCGGCACCGGTGTCGAGCAGATTGATCTGGATGTAGCCCTGGGTGTTGGCGTTGCGTGTTCCGACGATCACGGAGAGCAGGCCGTTCTGCATGACGTAGTATTTATGGTCGCCGGACAGGTTGAGTCCGCGGATACCGTCAGGTCCTCCTCCCATTGTGGTGATGGGCAGTTCGAGGGTGCCGAAAACGCCGTCCGGCGTGATGCTCCGGCGCGTCGACAGCGCGCTGCTCAGATTGTTTACGCCCCAGGTTTTTTCCGTCGACAGGCCGATTGCCCGGCTGGCGGGCCATGCCGTCGAATCCTGAAGGCCGATGCGCAGCGCCTGTTGGTTGGACGGGCTGAACGACGTCCCGGCCGTGAGATAGACGTTCTGGTCACCGATACGCGCCATGCGAAAGGTCTGCTGGTCGGTGGTGTCGGCCGGGTTCGTGCCACGCCAGAGACCGGAAGCATCCGCCGTGATGGTGTACGACCGTTTCGAAGACTGGGGGCAGTTCTCGATCCGGTTGATGGCGTTGTCGAAGCACATCTCGAGCAGACGGCCACTCTGCGAGATCTTTAATTGCAGGATCTGGGAGTCCGCAACGCCGAGGCTGCTGCGGCTGATGCCGAAGCGGTTGTACGTGCCATCGAGTTGCGCCGCATCGGTCACCAAGGAACGGACTGCGAGGAACGGTTGAACGGCGTAGGTCGCCGGATTGGAGTAAGGCGCAGCGAACGGGAAGCCACCGACCACCACGTCCTGCGCAATCCGAAAGCGCGCATTGTTCACGCTGCCGGCCACTCGGCTGTTCAGAAAAACGTAGGTGCCGGTCTCGGCGACGTCGTTGATGAAACTGCCCGAGGTCGCATCGCCTGTGCCGTCGGTCACTGTGTAGCTCATGGTGTCGAAATTGATCGACAGCATCTGCTGTGAGCCGTTGGCGGCGTAAATGCGGTAGACGCCGTTGCGCGCATCGCCCGGTGCTCGCCCGGAGAGGTCGAGGCGCGCCTGCTTCGGTGTGTTGGGGTCGACACCTTCTGCGATCAGCGAAGGCGCGGCCTCCGCGGAACTCACCGCCTGCAATGCGGTATCGGTCTTCAAAGAACCGGACGACAGCCCGGCGCCGCCGAGGCCGCCTGAGGCTGATCCGCCGGAACCTCCGCCGCAGGCTGCCAGCAGGCCGGCCAGACATGCAACCAGGACTTGTGTCCGAGACCTCATGGCGACTCCCTTGTTGGTGTTTGTTCTATGCAAGCCCTCCGCTTGCAATCCTCGATTTATCGTAACAGAGTGTCTTTACTGCGCGATTGTGAAAATCCCGACAAACCTCTATCGCCTTGCAGGACCGGCCGCCCCGTCTACAATCCGCCGTTCCGAGGAGCGTTGCAGCGCCGTCAGGCGTGAGGCTCGGACCACATCGCAACCACGCTCACCCGCTGTTCTCGCGGTGAGTCTTTCCCCGTAGGCAGTGGCATCTTTCAAACCAGTTTTGTTGGAGTTCCCATGAGCGCCGTTCTCAAGCCCACCCCCGTTTCGACCGCCGACCAGGCGATTGCCGACCTGTCCCTCGCTGCCTGGGGCCGCAAGGAAATCAAGATCGCGGAAACCGAGATGCCCGGCCTGATGGCCATCCGCGAGGAGTTCTCGAAGGCACAGCCGCTCAAGGGCGCACGCATCACGGGCTCGCTGCACATGACCATCCAGACGGCCGTGCTGATCGAGACGCTGCAAGCCCTGGGCGCGACCGTTCGCTGGGCCTCGTGCAACATCTTCTCGACGCAGGACCACGCCGCCGCGGCCATCGCCGCCGCAGGCACGCCGGTGTTCGCCATCAAGGGCGAGTCGCTGAAGGACTACTGGGACTACACCCACGCCATCTTCGACTTCGGCCCCAAGGGCTCGAAGGGCGAAGGTCCGAACATGATCCTGGACGACGGCGGCGACGCCACGCTGCTGATGCACCTGGGCCAGCGCGCCGAGAAGGACCTGGGCGTGCTCGCCAACCCGACCAGCGAGGAAGAACGCATCCTGTTCGCCGCCATCAAGGCCAAGCTGGCCGCGGACAACACCTGGTACACCCGCAAGTCGGCCGAGATCATCGGCGTGACCGAAGAGACGACCACCGGCGTGCACCGCCTGAACGAGATGAGCGCCAAGGGCACGCTGCTGTTCCGCGCCATCAACGTGAACGACTCGGTCACCAAGAGCAAGTTCGACAACCTGTACGGTTGCCGCGAATCGCTGGTCGACGGCATCAAGCGCGCGACCGATGTGATGATCGCCGGCAAGGTGGCC
The DNA here is from genome assembly GCF_059491885.1 of Variovorax sp. Varisp46. Lineage (NCBI taxonomy): Bacteria > Pseudomonadati > Pseudomonadota > Betaproteobacteria > Burkholderiales > Comamonadaceae > Variovorax > Variovorax sp. Varisp46. The sequence continues at coordinate 4,433,458 of NZ_CP168515.1, read as the reverse complement.
TGCGTGGCCGGCTACGGCGACGTGGGCAAGGGCTCGGCCCAGGCACTGCGTGCATTGAGCGCGCAGGTGTGGGTGACCGAGATCGACCCGATCAACGCGCTGCAGGCCGCGATGGAAGGCTACAAGGTCGTGACGATGGAATACGCCGCCGACAAGGCCGACATCTTCGTGACCACCACCGGCAACAAGGACGTCATCACGCATGACACGATGGTCAAGATGAAGGACCAGGCCATCGTCTGCAACATCGGCCACTTCGACAACGAGATCGACGTCGCGTCGATCGAGAAGTACGAATGGGAAGAGATCAAGCCGCAGGTCGACCACATCACCTTCCCGGACGGCAAGAAGATCATCCTGCTGGCCAAGGGCCGCCTCGTGAACCTGGGCTGCGGCACGGGCCACCCGAGCTTCGTGATGTCGTCGTCGTTCGCGAACCAGACCATCGCCCAGATCGAGCTGTTCACCAAGCCCGACGCCTACCAGGCCGGCAAGGTCTACGTGCTGCCGAAGCACCTCGACGAGAAGGTCGCGCGCCTGCACCTGAAGAAGGTCGGTGCCATGCTCACCGAGCTGACGGACGCGCAGGCCGCCTACATCGGCGTGAGCAAGAACGGTCCGTACAAGCCGGACACGTACCGCTACTGATCGACAGCGCATGCGCGCCGATCAACTGTTGGTAGAGCGCGGCCTGGCCGCGTCGCGTTCGCAGGCTGTGCGGCTCATCGCCGGCGGCTTGCGCTGGCGCGACGCGGGCACCAGCGACGCGTGGCGCTCCGTCGCCAAGAACAAGGACGACGTGCCCGAAACGGCCGAGCTCGAGCTGGTCGATGCGTCCGAGGCCCGGTATGTGTCGCGCGGCGGGCTCAAGCTCGAAGGCGCGCTCGCCGTGAGCGGTGTCGATCCCTCCGGCAAAGTGTGTCTCGACGTGGGCCAGTCGACCGGCGGTTTCACCGACTGCCTGCTGCAGCGCGGCGCCGCCAAAGTGGTCGGCGTGGATGTCGGCCACGGGCAGCTACATGCGAAGCTGCGCGAGGACGAACGCGTGGTCCCCCTCGAAGGCGTCAATGCGCGCGCGCTCTCGGCTGACGACTTGCAGGAAGAGGGCGGGGAACCATTCGATCCACGCTTCGACCTGATCGTCGGCGACCTGTCGTTCATCTCGCTCACGCTGGTGCTGCCGGCGGTCGTCGAGTTCCTGGCCGGCGACGGCCACCTGCTGATGTTGGTGAAACCGCAGTTCGAGCTGCAGCCCGGCCAGGTCGGCAAGGGCGGCATCGTGCGCGACGAGTCGATGTACGCGGTGGTCGAGAAGCGCTTGCACGATGCCTGCAAGGCGCTGGGCCTGCGGGTGCTGCAATGGTTCGACAGCCCGATCGCCGGGGGCGACGGCAATCGCGAGTTTTTCATTCACGCCGTTCGCGCTGTTCACGGCGCGAACGACGGTTCCTAAGGAGACGCAGGTGCGCCTTCCGTTGAGTTTCGAATTCTTCCCGACCAAGACGCCCGAGGGCGCGGTCAAGCTGCGCGCCGCGCGCCAGCAGCTGTATGTGCGCAAGCCGCAGTTCTGCTCGGTCACGTACGGCGCGGGCGGTTCCACGCACCAGGGCACTTTCGGTGCGGTGCAGGAGATCCTGTCCGAAGGCGTGGACGCTGCGAGCCACTTCTCGTGCATCGGCGCCACCCGCGCCACGGTGCGCGAGCAACTCGCCGAACTCAAGGCCATGGGCGTCAAGCGCCTCGTGGCCCTGCGCGGTGACCTGCCGAGCGGCTATGGCATGGGCGGCGAGTTCCTGTACGCGAGCGACCTCGTTGCCTTCATCCGCGAAGAGACCGGCCGCGACTTCCACATCGAGGTGGCTTGCTACCCCGAGGTCCATCCGCAGGCACGCTCGCCCGAAGCCGACCTGCAGGCCTTTGCCACGAAGGTGAAGGCGGGCGCCGACTCTGCGATCACGCAGTACTTCTTCAGCCCCGAGGCCTACTTCCGCTTCGTCGACGACGTGCGCAAGCTGGGGCTCGACACGCCGATCGTGCCGGGCATCATGCCGATCACGAGCTCGACGCAGCTCATGCGTTTTTCCGACGCCTGCGGCGCCGAGATTCCGCGCTGGGTCCGTTTGCGGCTGCAGGGCTTCGGCGACGACACGGCGTCGATCAAGGCCTTCGGTCTCGACGTGGTCACCGACCTGTGCGCGCGTCTGCAGGAAGGCGGCGCGCCGGCGCTGCACTTCTACACGATGAACCAGTCGGCGGCCACGCTGGCTGTGCTGGAGCGCCTCGATTGAGTGGGGGCGCGGGGCTTCGTGCAGCGCTCGTCGCTGCGACCTGCGTTCTCGCGGGTTGCGCCATGCCACCTGCGACCGACGCCGAAGGCGGGGCGACAGCGAAGCTGACGCCCTTGCCTCGCGCCATCGCGGTGCCTCCGGGCGCGGCGGCGCGTTCGAGCGTGCCGTCGGTGCGCTATGACCTTGCGGTGTCCGGCACGGGCGAACTGCCGCCGGACGACGGCGTGCCCGGCGATGAGGGCACGCGGGAAATCTTCGAGCGCGGCGGTGCCTCCTGGTACGGCATTCAATTCCATCAGCGCAAGACCGCCAGCGGCGAGCGCTTCGACATGGCAGCCATGACGGCGGCCCACAAGACCCTGCCCTTCAACACGCGCGTGTGCGTGCGCAGCCTCGTCAACGGCAGCGAGGTGCTGGTGCGCATCAACGACCGCGGGCCGTACGCGGCAGGTCGCGTGATCGACCTGAGCCGCGCGGCGGCCGACCGCATCGGCCTGACGAGCATGGGCATCAAGCAGGTGGCGTTGACGGTCGTCGATCGCGAGGGGATGCGTTGCGGCGGATTGCCGGTGGAGGCGGGCGACGTGCTGGCGTCCGCAACAGTACCGGCTGCGCCGCAACGGGCGAGGTCGCCGGCGCCCGCACGCCGCAAGGCGGTCGTGCCGCCCCGCCGCCAGAGATAGGGGGCCGGAAGGCTCAGCCGCCCGAATCGAGCGAGAAGGCAGCGTGCCGGTCTTGCGCCAGGCGCTCCGCCAACTGCGGCAGGGCGGCCGCCAGCAGCGGCTTCAGCGTGTACGGCGGGTTGATCAGGAACATGCCGCTGGCCGGCAGCCCCGGCCGGTGCGTTTCGCCCGATGCGTCCGTCGTGATCTTGCTGGACTTGACCGTCAGCGTGGCGTGCAGCCACGACTTGCCGGCTTTCGTCGCCATGGTCTTGAGCCGGCGCGGCAGGTCGTGCGCCTCGGGGCGCGGAATGATCGGATACCAGACCGCGTAGGTGCCGGTGGCGAAACGCTTGAGCGCCTCGGCCGCGAAGTCGAGCACGCGGCCGTAGTCGGTCTTCATCTCGTAGCTCGGGTCCATCAGCACCAGCGCGCGGCGCGAGGGCGGCGGCAGGAACTTGGTGGCGCTGCCGAAGCCGTCTTCGTTCAACACGGCGATCTGGCGGCCGGCCTCGAGCTGGGCGATGTTGGCGCTCAGCGCGCGGCCGTCGGTCGGGTGCAGCTCGAACAGCTTGAGCCTGTCGTGGTCGCGCAGCAGGTGCTGCACGATGAATGGCGAGCCGGGATAGACGCGGGCGCCGCCGTTGGGGTTGAAGTCGTGAATCACTTCCAGGTAGCGCGCAATGGCGTCGGCGACTGGAATTTCGGCTTCAGGTGCTACTTTTTTGGTAGCGGACTTCGCGGCGGGGGCTGGCGCATCGGGTATTTTCTTGCCCGAAAGAAGCCGCAGGATGCCGTCGGCCGCTTCACCGCTGGTGCCGGCGTAGTCGCCGTCGAGCCGGTACAGGCCGGCGCCGGCGTGAGTGTCGACGACCGTCAGGGCCGCCTCTTTTTCAAGCAGATGGTCGAGCGTGGCAATCAGCACCGTGTGCTTGAGCACGTCGGCGTGGTTGCCGGCATGGAAGGCGTGGCGGTAACTGAACATAGGGGGAGGATGGTAACGGTGTTGGGCCCTGCATATGCAAATTTGCCAGCACAGGGCCATTCTTTATATAATCGCGGGCTTCGCAGCGTTTTTGTGGCCCCGCGGCGAGGACTTTAAACCCACCTAAGAGATTCCCATCAGAGGAACGCCGACCGTGGAAAAGGGCCCGCCAAACCCTCTTTTCAAGAGAAAAACTCATGACCAAAACGTTCAGCGCCAAGCCCGCTGACGTGACGCACGAGTGGTTTGTGATTGACGCGACCGACAAGGTCCTCGGACGAGTAGCCAGCGAAGTTGCTCTCCGTTTGCGCGGCAAACACAAGGCCATTTACACGCCTCACGTCGATACCGGTGACTTCATCGTCATCATCAACGCCGCGCAACTGCGCGTCACCGGCGCCAAGTCGATCGACAAGGTGTACTACCGTCACTCGGGCTACCCGGGCGGTATCACGGCGACGAACTTCCGCGACATGCAGAACAAGCACCCGGGCCGCGCCCTGGAAAAGGCTGTCAAGGGCATGCTGCCCAAGGGCCCGCTCGGTTACGCGATGATCAAGAAACTCAAGGTGTACGGTGGCGCTGAGCACCCGCATACCGCCCAACAGCCCAAAGTGCTGGAACTGTAAGGAGCCTTGAGAATGATTGGTGAATGGAACAATGGCACCGGCCGTCGCAAATCCAGCGTCGCCCGCGTGTTTCTGAAAAAAGGCACCGGCAAGATCACGGTCAACGGCAAGGACATCCAAGAGTTCTTCGGCCGCGAAACCTCGATCATGATCGCCAAGCAGCCCCTGGCGCTGACCAACAACCTCGAAGCTTTCGACGTGATGGTCAACGTGAACGGTGGCGGCGAATCGGGTCAAGCCGGCGCCACGCGCCACGGCATCACCCGTGCGCTGATCGACTACGACGCGACGCTCAAGCCCGTGCTGAGCCAAGCCGGCTTCGTGACGCGCGACGCGCGTGAAGTCGAGCGTAAGAAGGTCGGTCTGCACTCCGCCCGTCGTCGCAAGCAGTTCAGCAAGCGCTGATCTGTTCACTGCGAACGCAAAGCCGCCTTCGGGCGGCTTTTTCGTTACCGGGGCCGCCTTCGGGTGCCTTTTCGCTGGAGCTGCCCCTTGGTGCGGGGGGGCGTCCGACCCCACTTGCATTGGGGTGCACGCCACACCCGGCCTGCCGGGAATGCGGCATTGCAGTAGCATTCGTTTCATTGGCCGCATGTCCGGCCCCCTAGGAGTTATCACCCCATGAGCGCCGTTGCCGAAAACATCCAGACCCAGATGCCCGAGCCGATCGTCTTCACCGACAGCGCGGCCGCCAAGGTCGCCGACCTGATCGCCGAAGAGGGCAATCCCGACCTGAAGCTGCGCGTGTTCGTGCAGGGTGGCGGCTGCTCCGGCTTCCAGTACGGTTTCACCTTCGATGAAATCACCAACGAAGACGACACCACCATGACCAAGAACGGCGTCTCGCTGCTGATCGACGCCATGAGCTACCAGTACCTGGTCGGCGCCGAGATCGACTACAAGGAAGACCTGCAGGGTGCCCAGTTCGTGATCAAGAACCCGAACGCCACCAGCACTTGCGGCTGCGGATCGAGCTTCTCGGCCTGATGCCTGGATGCTGCTGACCCAGCTTCCCCCCCAAAGCCGCCTCCGGGCGGCTTTTTAGTTCCTGCTTCATTCCCTTGCCCATGACCTTCAAGGCCGATGCCGCCGCCGATCCCGTTCAAAAGAGCCTGCTGTGGCTCGTCGCGGTCGGCTTCTTCATGCAGACGCTGGACGCCACCATCATCAACACGGCGCTGCCGGCGATGGCCGCGAGCCTCGGCGAAAGCCCGCTGCGCATGCAGTCGGTGGTGGTGGCCTATGCGCTCACCATGGCGATGCTGATTCCCGCCTCGGGCTGGATCGCCGACCGCTTCGGCACCCGGCGTGTCTTTTTCTCGGCCATCGTGCTGTTCGCCGCCGGATCGGTACTGTGCGCGCTCTCGCACGGGCTGGGCCAGTTGGTGGCTGCGCGGGTGGTGCAGGGCCTGGGCGGCGCGCTGCTGCTGCCCGTGGGGCGCCTGGCGCTGCTGCGCACCGTGCCGCGCGGAGGGTTCCTGCAGGCGATGAGCTTCGTCGCCATCCCGGGGCTCATAGGGCCCCTGCTGGGCCCCACGCTGGGCGGATGGCTCGTGCAGTACGCCTCGTGGCACTGGATCTTCCTGATCAACGTGCCCGTGGGGCTGCTGGGCTGCATTGCCACGCTCAAGTACATGCCCGACCTGCGTGGTGCCGTGCAGAAGCGCTTCGACAGCGTTGGCTACGCGATGCTGGCCTTCGGCATGGTGGCGATTTCGCTTTCGCTCGACGGCGCGGGCCTGCACCAGGGCGGCGTGATGGTCGTGCTGATCTTCGGTTTCGCCAGCATCGCCGGCTACTGGCTGCGCGCCGCGCGCACGCCCGAGCCGCTGTTCGCGCCCTCGCTCTTCCATGTGCCCACCCTCAGCATCGGCCTGATCGGCAACCTGTTCTCGCGGCTGGGCAGCAGTTGCATGCCCTTCCTGGTGCCGCTGCTGCTGCAGGTGTCGATGGGCTATTCGCCGGTGCGCGCCGGTCTGATGATGCTGCCGATCGCCCTGGCGGGCATGGCCATGAAGCGCTTCGCCACGCCGTTGATCACGCGCCACGGCTACCGCAAGGTGCTGGTGACCAACACCATCCTCGTGGGCTGCACGATGGCCAGCTTCGGCCTGACGGCGCCGGGCCAGCCGATGGCGCTGCATGTGCTGCAGCTGCTGGCTTTCGGCGCGGTCAATTCGCTGCAGTTCACCGCGATGAACACGATCACGCTGAAGGATCTGGATGGCAGCATGGCCAGCAGCGGCAACAGCCTGCTGTCGATGGTGCAGATGCTCGCAATGAGCCTGGGCGTTGCCGCCGCGGGCGCCGTGCTGACGGGCTACAACGGCATTTTCGGCACCGAGACGCCGGCGCACACGCTGGATGCTTTCCAGGCCACTTTCGCAAGCATGGGGCTGATCACGGTGGCTTCTGCGCTGATCTTTTGGCATCTGCCCTCAGAAGTGCGCGCGACACGCCCTGCGCAGCCGGAGGTTTCCGGCCAGGGCTGATCCGTTTCAGGCAGGGTAGATCGCGCCGAGCACCCGCGGCCCGCGGGCGCCGGTTACGCTGGCCAGGTTGCCCGCCTCGCGCCGGATGGTGGCGCGGGCCAGCCATGCAAATGCCGCCGCCTCGACCTGCTGGGGCGGCAGGCCGTGTTCGGTCGAGGCCGCCACGTCGACGCCGGGCAGCAGCGCGCGCAGGCGGTCCAGCAGGTGGTCGTTGAGGGCGCCGCCTCCGCACACGATCAGCAGCTTGCTATCTTTTCCATAGCTACTTACATCTGCTGCGCAGGCACGAGCGGTCAGTTCGGCCAATGTCGACTGCACATCGGCGGGCGCCATCGCCACCGTGCCCAGCTGCGCGGCCAGCCAGGTCGGATTGAACAGATCGCGCCCGGTACTTTTCGGGGGTGCCTTGGCGAAGTACGGGTCCGCCAGCATTTGCGCCAACAGATCGGGCAGCACCTGTCCGCTGGCGGCCCATTGGCCGCCACGGTCGAAGGGCTGGCCCTGGTGGGTCTGGCACCAGTGGTCCATCAGCGCATTGCCCGGACCGCAGTCGAAGCCGAGCACGCTGATGCCGCTGGCCGCATTGGTGGCCGGCAGCAGGCTCAGGTTGGAGATGCCGCCGACGTTCAGCACCGCGACCGTCTCGTCGGCCCGTGCGAACAGCGCCTGGTGGAAGGCCGGCACCAGCGGCGCGCCCTGGCCGCCGGCCGCGAGGTCGCGGCTGCGGAAATCGCCGACCACGTCGATGCCGGCCAGTTCGGCCAGCAGCGAGGGATTGTTGACCTGGAGGGTGTAGCCGACCTCGTCGAACTCGAGCGGCTGGTGGCGCACCGTCTGGCCGTGCGCGCCGATGGCGGCGACGGCGCTGGCGTCGATGCCGCTGTCCGCCAGCAACTGGGCGACGACGCCGGCGTACGCCCGGGCCAGTCCGTTGCCCGCCAGTGCCGCACGGTGCAGTTCGTTGTCGCCGGGCGTGTTCAGCGCCAGCAGTTCGGCGCGCAGGGCCACGGGAAATTGCGCCGTGGCATAAGCCCGCACCGCGATGCGGCCGCCGGAAAAGTCGGCCAGCACGCCGTCGACGCCGTCGAGCGAGGTGCCCGACATCAGGCCGATGAAGAGTTTGGCGGCCATCTCTGGATCGGGTCTCGAGAGAGGTCGCCTGCCGCGCGGCGGAATCAGTCGGCGCTGGCCTGGATGACCGAGAAGGCGGCTGCCAGCTCGGTGCGCGCGCCCACGGCGATGCGTTCGAAGGCCGGCCGCAGTGCCGCGGTGATCGGCGCGCCGCCTTCCTGGGCGATGGATGCCGGGTCTTGATAGACGCCGCCCACGCGGAATTCAAAGTGCAGGTGCGGGCCGGTGGCCCAGCCGGTGGAACCCACCGCGCCGACCGTCTGGCCCTGGCTCACCGCTTGGCCTGCCTTGACGTCGATGCGGCTCAGGTGCGCATAGGCCGTCTGCTGGTTGTTGCGGTGATTGATGATGACGATGTTGCCGTAGCCGTTCTGCGTGCCGGCGAAATCGACCGTGCCGTCGCCGACCGAGCGCACCGAGGTGCCCGTGGGCGCCGCGTAGTCGACGCCGTTGTGCTGGCGCCAGCTGTTCAGGATCGGGTGCATGCGCATCGCGAAGCCGCTGGACACGCGCGAAAACTCGACCGGCGTTGCCAGGTAGGCCTTGCGCAGGCTGTCGCCGTTCGGGCGATAGTAGCTGCCCTTCTGGCCCGCGCCCGGAGGCTGGAACCAGACGGCCTGGTGGATCTTGCCGTTGTTCTCGAATTCGGCCGACAGCACGCGGCCGCTGCGCAGCGCCTGCCCGTCGGCCTCGAAGGTTTCGTACACCACGGCGAAGCGGTCGCCCTTGCGCAGGGCGCGAACGTCGACGTCGCCCGCGAAGATGTCGGCCAGCTGGCTCGCCACTGCATCGGGAATGCGCGAATCGTCGGTGGCGGCGAACAGCGAGGTGCGGATGGTGCCGCTCGCCAGGCGCGTACCCGGCGTGAGCGTGTCGCGCTCGGTCACGCCGGCGAAGCCGGTGGGCGTGCGCTCGATGACGAAGCGCTTGAAGCCGCCGTCGCCGTCGGGAATCCAGCGGGCGCTGAGTTTCTTGAGCTGGTTTTCCTGCGTCGCCTCGGCCGTCACGGTGCGGCCGGCGCGCGAGAACAGCGCGTTGCGGGCTTCGACGCTGCCGCGCACGAAGGCGGTGGCGGCCGGGTCGGAGATGCCGAGGCGCTTCATCAGGGCTTCGGCCGTGTCGCTCGAACGGGTAACGTCGGTGCGGAACAGGGTGAAGCTGAAGTTCTCGAGCGATTCACCCTGGTCAGCGAACGACACCGGCGCCGTCGCTTCGAGGATCTGGTGGACCGGGAGGTCGGAGGCGTCAGGGCCCAGCGATGCCACCGCAAGGGTGCCGGCGCTCAGCAGCGCCGCCGCGATGAGCGCGGTGATCTGCTTGGGATACGTCCGGAATGTATAGGCCACGCGAGAAGCAAGTAGCTCCTCGGCGGCAAGAATGCCGTTGATCAAACTGTGAATTCCAGCTCAGGTTCTGCAAATCCGCCCTGCAAGGCCCAGTACGTTCAGGGCGGCAGCAGACGGTGCGGAAAAAAGCGCCGCTTAGAATTCGGCGCTTGACAAGTCGGGCTGAGTATAGCTTCGGCACCCCCAAAGTCAGCTAAAAAGGCCCGTAAAGGCCGAATCTGTTACATCCATGAGCCTCTCAAATAGTGTAGGACGCGCGCTAGAAATATCCCTCCGCGGCGCTGACGAGCTGCTGCCGCAGGACGAGTGGGTGCGCAAGCTCCAGCGCTCCGAAGCCACCGGGACCCCCCTGCGCATCAAATTCGGTCTGGACCCGACGGCACCGGATATTCATCTGGGTCACACGGTGGTTTTCAACAAGATGCGCCAGTTGCAAGACCTGGGCCACACGGTGATCCCGCTGATCGGCGACTTCACCACCACCATCGGCGACCCGTCCGGGCGCAACAGCACCCGGCCGCCGCTGACCCGCGAGCAGATCGAGGCCAATGCGGCGACCTACTTCGACCAGCTGCGCCTGGTGCTGAACGTCGATATCGCCGAAGTCCGCTACAACTCCGAGTGGAGCGACCCCCTGGGCGCGCGCGGCATGATCCAGCTCGCCGCCAAGTACACGGTCGCCCGGATGATGGAGCGCGACGACTTCAACAAGCGCTTCAAGGGCGGCCAGTCGATCTCGGTGCACGAATTCCTCTACCCGCTGATGCAGGGCTACGACTCGGTCGCCTTGAAGAGCGACCTCGAGCTGGGCGGCACCGACCAGAAGTTCAACCTGCTCGTCGGCCGGCATCTCCAGCAGGAATACGGGCAAGAGCCGCAGTGCATACTCACTATGCCGCTGCTGGAAGGGCTCGATGGCGTCGAAAAGATGTCCAAGAGCAAGAACAACTACATCGGCATCAGCGAGGACGCCAACACCATGTTCGCCAAGGTGCTGTCGATCTCCGACGACCTGATGTGGCGCTGGTACACGCTGCTGAGCTTCCAGTCGCTGGAGCAGATCGCGGCGCTGAAGGCCGAGATCGAGGGCGGCCGCAATCCGAAGGACGCCAAGGTCGCGCTGGCGAAGGAAATCACCGCGCGCTTCCACAGCGCGGCGGCGGCAGATACGGCCGAGCAGGATTTCATCAACCGCAGCAAGGGCGGCGTGCCGGACGAGATTCCCGAGGTGTCGCTGCCGGGCGCGCCGCTGGGCATTGCCCAGCTCCTCAAGCAGGCAAACCTCGCTTCTTCGGCGTCGGAAGGCAACCGCCTGATCGACGGCGGCGGCGTGCGCATCGATTCCGCCGTGGTCAGCGACAAGGCCCTGAAGCTGCCTGCGGGCAGCTACGTGGTTCAGGTCGGCAAGCGCAAGTTCGCCCGCGTGACCTTGAGCTGAGCGCCCGCTCAGCGCACCTCGATGGTGACGCGCCGGTTGCGCGGCTCGTCCACCTCGTCGGCGGTGGGAATGGCCAGGTCGCGCTCGCCTCGGCCTACGGCCTCGATGCGGTTGGCCGGGAACTGGCGCTCCACGAAGAGCTGGACCACTTCCTGCGCGCGGCGGCGCGACAACTGGTCGTTCTGCTCGCCGCTGCCCTTGGTGTCGGTGTGGCCCGTGACCACGATGTCGCCGCCGCTGCGCGCCAGGGCAGCGGCCAATGCCTCGGTCATGATCTGCTGCGATGCCGGAGTCAGCGTTGTGCCACCGATATCGAAATACACCGTGTAGCGCTGCGGCGGGGGCGGGCGCATGTCGAAAAGCGGCTTGTTTTCAGCCTGTACCTTGGCCGGATCGACCTGGTCGACCGCCGGGGCGCCACTTGCGCCCACTGCGGCCGTGGCGCGCTGGTAGGGCTTGGAGAGCACTTCCTCGCCATCCTTGGCGCGCACCACCACCGCCGATGGCTTGCCGTCGGCCTGCGGCAGCAGCACCACCCGCGTGCCCGGCGTCGAACAGGCGGCAAGAAGCGCGGCTGCCAGCGTGGCGATGAAGAGCGATGCGGGGCGGGGCCTGGAGGAGATCATCATCATGGCTTGCCGTCGGCTTGCACGATGAAGTCAGTGCCGCGGATGCCGATGGTGGCCGTCTGCGTTTCGACCCGGACCGCGTCGGGGTTGGTCTTGCCGATCAGGCCCGTGATCATGCGCATGGAGCCGCGCAGCAGCGAGACCAGCATGCCGCCCTCGTACGTCGTGCCGTCGAAGTGGAATTCCTTCAGGTCGAGCCGCGACGAGGGACCGACCACCAGCGTCGTGTCGTCGCGCAGCACCACGGAGGCAGACGAATCGGGGCCGGTCACGATGCGGTCCACGGTGCCCAGTGCATCGCCCGGGCTGGCGGGGCGCGTGGCACCGGTGCCGTTGAGCAGTTGCACGTTGCCGCGCACGGATTTCACGAAGCCCGCCTGGGGATCGGCCTTGGCCGGGGCCGCAGGCGCAAGCGCGGGTGCGGGTGCGGGTGCGGGTGCGGGTGCGGGCGAGGCAGCGGGAACCGCCACCGGGGCGGTCGAAGGAGTCTGGGCCTGTGCCAGCGCGGCCGAGCCCACAATGGCCAGGCCGCTCAAGGCGGTCACGAGTTTTTTCATCATCAGGGGGCTCTCTGCGAAACGGTGTTCCGCAATGGTCGCAAATACTAATGCGAAGGCGTTACATGAAGACACGGGGCCGATAATTCAGGCGGTTCTTGCGGCCTTTTACCGCTTTTCGTGTGGCCTATTGCCCAATTTCCGATGATTTTTACATGACGTTTACCCCTAAGACGCTGCTGCGCGTTTCCGTCGCCGTGGCCTTGATCACGATCGTGCTCAAGGGCCTGGCAGGCTACGTGACCAACTCGATGGGCCTGATCTCCGACGCGATGGAGTCCTTCGTGAACCTGGCGAGCGCCATGTTCGCGCTCGCCATGGTGACCATCGCCGAGCGGCCAGCGGACGACGACCATCCCTACGGCCATCACAAGGCCGAGTACTTCTCCTCGGGCTTCGAGGGCATCCTGATCGTGGGCGCGGCCATCGCGATCCTCTGGGTCTCGGTGCAACGCCTGCTGACGCCACAGCCACTCGAGCAACTGGGCTGGGGCCTGGCGCTGTCGGTGGTCAGTTCGGGCTTCAATGCCGGCCTGGCCTTCCTGCTGTTCCGCGCGGCCCGCACGCATCGCTCGATCGCGCTGGAGGCCGACGGCCGCCACCTGATGACCGACGTGTGGACTTCCGCCGCGGTGGTCGTCGGCATCGTCTGCGTGCAATTCAGCGGGTGGCTCTGGCTCGACCCGGTGCTGGCCATCGGCGTGGCGCTCAACATCGTGCGCGAGGGCGTCAAGCTGGTGTGGCGCTCGTCGCAGGGCCTGATGGACGAAGCGCTCGACGCCGAGACCCTTGCCACCGTGCGCGCCACGCTCGACGCGTTTGCCGCCCGCATGCCCGAAGGCACGCGGCTGCGCTTCGATGACATGGTGACGCGCAGCGCCGGCCAGCGCCGCTTCGCCGACCTGCACATGCACGTGCCCGGCCACTGGACCCTGCAGCACGCCGCCAGCATGCGCGACGAACTGGAGCAGGCCCTGATGGACGCGGTGCCCGGCCTGCGCGTCACGATCCAGCTCCTGCCCCTGACCATGGAAGCCCGCGCCACCCAGGCCGGCGAACATCACCCCCTATGAAGGCTGTTCTTCAACGCGTGGCGAATGCGCGCGTCGATATTGCGGGCCGCACCGTCGGTGCCATCGATTCGGGCGTGCTCGTGCTGCTGTGCGCCGAGCGCGGCGACACCGATGCGCTGGCCGACCGCATGCTCGCCAAGATCCTCAAGCTGCGCATCTTTTCGGACGACGCCGGCAAGATGAACCTCAGCGTGCAGGACATCGGCGGCGGCCTGCTGGTGGTGAGCCAGTTCACGCTGGCGGCCGATTCCAGCGCCGGTAACCGCCCCAGCTTCACCCAGGCCGCGCCGCCCGATGAGGGGCGCCGGCTCTACGAGTACTTCGTGGCGCGGGCACGCGCCGCGCACCCGGTGGTGGCCACCGGCGAGTTCGGCGCCGACATGCAGGTGCACCTGCTGAACGACGGGCCCGTCACCATTCCGCTGCAGATGGCGGCGTAGCGGACGCCATCTACTTGCCGTACGGGCTGCGGATGCCCAGCCCCGCGAGGATCTCGATCTCGTAGGCTTCCATCTCGTCGGCGTCGGCCTCGCTGGTCTCGTGGTCCCAGCCCTGCGCATGCAGCGTGCCGTGCACCAGCAGGTGCGCGTAGTGGTCGGCGAGCGTCTTGCGGTTTTCCTTCGCCTCGCGCGCCACCACCGGCGCGCACAGCACGAGGTCGGCCATCACCAGCGGGCTTTGCGCGTAGTCGAAGGTCAGCACGTTGGTCGCGTAGTCCTTGCCGCGGAACTCGCGGTTCAGGCGCTGGCCCTCGTCGGCATCGACGATGCGCACGGTGATCTCGCCGTCGATGTCGAGCGCATGGCGGATCCAGCGCGTCACGCTGTGGCGCGGCAGCGCGGCGCGGTGGCGTTCCACGCCCTTGAAGCGCCCGAACTGCAGCGAGAGCGAAAGTGCGGGGAGCCTGGAGGCGGCCATCTCAGTGGCCTCCCGCGCGCTTGCGCTGGCCGTCGTAGGCATCGACGATCTTCGCCACCAGCGGATGCCGCACCACGTCCGCACTCGTGAAGTGCGTGATCGCGATGCCGTTCACCCGCTTGAGCACGCGCTCCGCATCGATCAGGCCGCTCAGCTGCTGCTTGGGCAGATCGATCTGGCTCACGTCGCCCGTCACCACCGCCTTGGCACCGAAGCCGATGCGCGTGAGGAACATCTTCATCTGCTCGACGGTGGTGTTCTGCGCCTCGTCGAGGATCACGAAGGCGTTGTTCAGCGTGCGCCCCCGCATGAAGGCCAGCGGCGCGATTTCCAGCGCGTTGCGCTCGAATGCCTTCTGCACCTTCTCGTAGCCCATCAGGTCGTAGAGCGCGTCGTACAGCGGGCGCAGGTACGGATCGACCTTCTGCGTCAGGTCGCCCGGCAGGAAGCCGAGCCGCTCGCCCGCTTCCACCGCGGGCCGCGTCAGCACGATGCGCTGCACGGCGGCGCGCTCGAGCGCATCGACCGCGCAGGCCACCGCGAGATACGTTTTGCCCGTGCCCGCAGGGCCGATGCCGAAGGTGATGTCGTGCCTGGCGATGTTCTCGAGGTAGATCGCCTGCGTGGGGGTGCGCGCGCGCAGGTCGGTGCGGCGGGTGACGAGCATCGCGAGGTCGTCGTCGCCGTCGAGCATCGAGCCGTCGCCGGCCAGCGTGAGCTGCACCACGGCCGGATCGATGACGCGCTGGGCGATTTCGTACAGCGCCTGCAGCACGTCCATTGCGCGCTGCGCGGAGGCCTTGGGGCCGTCGACCTTGAACTGTTCGTGGCGGTGCGCGATCTTCACGCCCAGCGCTTCCTCGATGCGGCGCAGGTGCGCGTCCAGAGGTCCGCACAGGTGGCCGAGGCGCGAGTTGTTCAGTGGGGTAAAGGTGTGTCGCAGAATCACGCCGGACATTTCAAGGAAAAAGGGCACCCATGATAGGCAAACTGACCGGCACGCTCGCTGAGCGCAATCCGCCGCAGGTGGTGGTGGACTGCAACGGCGTCGGCTACGAGGTCGATGTGCCGATGAGCACGTTCTACAACCTCCCCGGTACCGGCGAGCGCGTGTCGCTGCTCACGCACTTCGTCGTGCGCGAGGACGCGCAGATTCTCTATGGCTTCGGCACGGCCGAGGAGCGGGCGGCTTTTCGCCAGCTCATCAAGATCACCGGCGTGGGGCCGCGCACGGCCCTGGGCCTGCTTTCGGGCATGAGCGTGGGCGAACTGTCGCAGGCGATCACGACGCAGGAACTGGGCCGGCTCGTGAAGATCCCGGGCATCGGCAAGAAGACCGCCGAGCGGCTTCTGCTGGAACTCAAGGGCAAGCTCGGTGCCGACATCGGCCTGCCTGCGCACGCGGCGTCGGACGCGCAGGCCGACATCCTCCAGGCGCTGGTCGCGCTCGGCTATAGCGATAAGGAAGCTGCGCTCGCGCTCAAGGCGCTGCCGAAGGATGCGACCGTGAGCGAGGGGATCAAGCTGGCGTTGAAGTCGCTGGCGAAGTGAGCGTGATTCAGGGCGCGCTCACGCCAACGGGGGACATTCGCGGAGGAGAGCACCCGGTGGCCTTCGCACGCGCCCCAGAAGGGGCACTCAGGGATGGATCTTCTCGCCCTTGGCCAGCATCTCCACGAACTGCGCAATGCGCCGCGCCCGCGTCTCGGGCTTCTTCGCGCCCTGGGTACGGAACAGCACCGCGAAGCGGTTGCGCGAATCGAGCGTGGCGAAGAACTTCGCGGCCTTCTTGTTCGCATCGAGCGCAGCCTGCAGGTCGGGCGGCACCGTCGCCGCGCTGACGCCCTCATAGGCCGCGTCCCAGCGGCCGTCGGCCTTCGCGCGCTCGATCTCGGCATGGCCGGCCGGTTGCATGCGGCCTTCGTCGATGAGCTTCAGCACCTTGGCGCGGTTGATCCGCGACCAGATACTGCGCCTGGTGCGCGGCGTGAAGCGCTGCAGGAAGTACTGCGCATCCTCGCTCTTGCGCTGGCCGTCGATCCAGCCCCAGCACAGCGCTTCTTCCAGCGCGGCGGGATAGTCGATGGAGGCGATGCCGCTGTCCTTCTTGGCGATGCGCAGCCACACGCCGGCGGCGCTGGCGTGGTGGCGCTTGAGCCAGCGCGCCCACGACGCAGCGCTGCTGCACTCGATCGGCGTGTCGTGCGGAACGCGTTCCGTGCTCACGGCACCCACCAATAGCGCAGCGCGTGGAAGTAGATCGGCGCCGCGAAGATCACCGAGTCGAGCCGGTCGAGCATGCCGCCGTGGCCCTCGATCATCGAACCCCAGTCCTTCACGCCGCGGTCGCGCTTGATGGCCGACATGACGAGGCCGCCGAAGAAGCCCATCAAACAGATGGTGAGCGCCATCAGCGCCGCCTGCCACGGGTTGAACGGCGTGGCCCAGTAGAGCGCCGCGCCCAGCGCGGTGGCGCTTGCCACGCCGCCGACCAGGCCTTCCCAGGTCTTGGAAGGCGACAGCTCGGGCGCCACCTTGCGCCTGCCGAAGAGCTTGCCCCACACGTACTGCAGCACGTCGCTGCCCTGCACCACGATCACGAGGAACGCGATCAGCAGCAGGTTGCGGCCCTCGAAGCCCGGAATCTGCAGCGTGAGCAGCGCGGGCACGTGGCTGATGCAGAACACGCACACCATCAGCCCCCACTGGATCTTGGAGGTGCGCTCCAGGAAGCGCTGCGTGTCGCCGCCCATCGCCGCCAGGATGGGCAGCAGCAGGAAGGCATAGACCGGGATGTAGATCGAATACAGCCCGTACCAGTCGATCCAGATCAGGAAGTACTGCCCCGGCAGCGCGACGAAGAAGGCCAGCGCGATCGCCGCGTGGTCGCCGCGCCGCGTGTAGGCCAGGCTGATGAATTCGCGCAGCGCATAGAACGAGATCAGGTAGAACAATACGATCACGCCGCCCTTGCCGAAGGCGAAGGCAATGCCGATCACCGCCACCATCACCCACCACGCATTGACGCGCGAGTTGAGGTTGTCGATCACCGAATGCGGCTGGCCGCTCGCCACCCGCCACTTGAGCAGCGCGCCGATGGACGAGGCCAGCACCAGAACGCCGAAGACGCCACCGAAGAGCCTGAGCGTGGTCCACGCGAAAGGAGAGAGCTCGATCATGCGGCCGTCCCTCCGTCCTGCCTGCTGTTGGGTTCGAGGCGGTCGTATTCGGGGCGCAGGTCGAGCATTGCCGCGCGCGCGCGGGCCAGGAACGACACCTTCTCTTCCCCTTCCGCCAGCGTGATCGGCGTGCCGAAGCGCACCGTGCAGGCCAGCGGAATCGGCACCAGCACGCCCTTGGGCAGCACGCGCTTCAGGTTCTCGATCCACACCGGCACCAGCCGCACGTGGGGGCAGGCGCGCGCCAGGTGGAACAGCCCGCTTTTCAGCGGTAGCAGGATGTCTTCGCCCGTGTTGCGAGTGCCCTCGGGGAACATGATGAGCGAGTCGCCGCCCTCCAGCGCGTCCTTCATCTGGTCGACCGGGTTGCCGCCCTGGCCCGAGCCGTCGCGCCGGATCATCAGCGCGTTGAACACGTCCTTGCCGATGAAGTTGCGCAGCTTCGAGGCTTCCCAATAATCCTGCCCCGCCACCGGCCGCGTGAGTCCGCGCAGGTCGGGCGGCAGCGTGGCCCACAGCAGCACGAAGTCGCCGTGGCTCGTGTGGTTGGCGAAGTACAGCGTCTGCTCGGCCTTCGGCGTGGTGCCCGACCAGATGGCGCGCACCCCGGTCAGCAGCCCGGCGGCGCCGATGATGAGCTTGCCGGCCACGACGGCGAGGCCGCGCCGCAGCACCGTGCTGTCGGGCTTTTCTGTCCTGTCGCTCAAAGTGCTGCCTCCGGTGTGCGCGCTTGGTTCGGTGCGCACCGCGGAACCGGCTTCGCCGGGCCGCCGGCGCGGCCCCCGGCGAGGGGGGAGGAGGCCACACGCAGTGGGCAAGCCTGGGGGAGAGTCATGACAAGTCCTGTGTCATCAAGGCAAGTAGGAACAGCGCGCTCTGGCAGGCCACCACGATGGCGTGGCGCTGCATGAGCTGGCGGGTGCCCTGCACGCGGTCGTCGAGCGGGCGGGGGGCGTGCTGCGACGGCGGCGGCTCGCGCAGCCCGAGGGCCGAGAGCGCGCGATCGAGCGCATCGAGCGAGGCGACGGTGCCGCGCGCGAGGCCGTCGAACAGGGCCTCGTCGAAGCGCAACCGGAACGCGAAGTAGCGCTCCAGCGCGCCGAGGATCACGACCGCGCCGAAGCCCATGGTGGCTGTGGTCGAGAGCGAGCGCAGCGTCAGCGCGAGCACCAGCGCCGAGATGCAGGTGAGCGCGAAGCCCCAGAGGGCCAGCAGCGCGATGGCGCGCAGCAGGCCCGCCAGCGCGGCGCAGGTGGTTCGTTCGTTGTCATCGGTCATGGGGCGGCACCTCCGGCAAAGGCTTGAAGGGCTCCAGCGACAGGCGCCACGCACCTCGCAGCACGATCTGCGGCCGTGCGCGGCGCACCGCGTCCTCGGCCTGGGCGACACCGCCGGCCGCGCCGTAGCGGCCCAGCCAGGCGATCGCCGCGGCCGCGCTGCGCGAGAAGCCGAGCGCGCAGCAGACCCACACTGTCGCACCATCCGCGCTGCGCCGCTGGCCTTCGATGACGGCCGCCGCGCGCTGCAGGCGCACGGTGGGCGGCACCGTGAGGTCGAGCAGCGGCACGCAGCGCGCATGCGGCACGACGGCCGGCATCTGCAGCTCGGCGCACAGGCTCACCAGCCGGGGCTGCCCGGCGGCCAGCCATTCGGCGTGCGTCGGGCGGCGGCCGAGCCGCAGGCCGGGCACCACCTCGACCGAGGCCGGCAGCCTGCGCGTCCAGAGCCAGGCGTTGACGGCAGCGCCGAGCCGGTAGGGCGCCAGCATCCAGCGCGCCGCCCAGGCCATGCGGCCATGGCCGTCCATTTGAAAGCCGCGGGCGCCGAAGCCGGCGTAGTTCAGCGCCACCAGCGCGAGCGATGCGGCCGGCCATGCGAGCCACAGCGCGACGCCGCCGCCACGCAGCGCGGCAGCCAGGAACAGCGCCGCGCCGGCCGCATAGAACCCCGCCAGCTTCCAGCGCTGGGCGTCCCGCGTGCAGCACCATGCGCGCGGCATCGACACCACGCGCTCCAGCGGCCACAGCCACACGCAGAACAGGCCGAGCAGCGCGCCGGTCGGAATGTCGATGAAGTGGTGCTGCCACGTCGTGAGCACCGAGGCGCAGATGGCGAAGGCCCACAGGTGCAGCACCAGCCGCGCCCACAGGGGCCGAATGAACTGGCGGTACCAGTCCCACAGGATGACCGCCAGCGCGATGTGCAGCGAGGGCGCCTGATTGAACGGCTGGTCGAAGCCGCGCAGCGCATTGAACAGGAAGGCTGGTGCCCCCTCGACCGGCGGCTGCCCGAAGCTGAAGTGCAGCGGCCAGACGATGAAGCAGCTGCAGGCGATGAGCGTGGCCGTCACCAACCGCAGCGCATGCCGGTCCAGCGTGTGCCGGCTGCGCGCGAGGAACAGCGACAGCGCGTAGAAGACGTTGATCGTCCAGTACGGGAAGATCGTCCACGGCCAGAAAGGCAACTGCCGCTCCCACTCGAAAGCCATCGACGGAACGTTGGCGCGCGTGGTGGCCCACCAGTTGGCGAGGCCGTAGGTCGCATAGAACAGCGGCCCCAAGAACACCAGCCATGCGGCCGCGCGCTTCCAGGGCCGTCGTGCCGCAGAGGCGGTCATTGCGCGACGCGCACCGCCAGCGACACGGTGAAGATGCCCCACTCGTCGACCCGCTGGTCGATCTTGCGGAAGCCCGCTTCCTCCACCAGCTGGTCCATCTCGTGCTGCGTGCGGCGGCGCATCACCCAGGCTTCGCCCTGGCGGTGGCTGGTGAGGGCGCGCGCGATCATCTCGAGCTGCGGGTGCCAGGGCTGACCGGTGTAGACGAGATAGCCGCGGTCTTCCACCGCATCACCCACGCCCGCGAGCGAGCGGCGCACCATCTCGTTGTCGGGGAACAGCTCGTACAAGCCCGACACCACGGCCAGCGTGGGGCGCGGCGCCACGGTGGCGAGGCTCATGCGGTCGAAGGCGTCGGCCTGCACGAACTGCGCGACGTCTTCCAGGCCCTTCTCGGCGATGAGTGCGCGGCCGTCGCGCACGTTGATGTCGCTGTAGTCGCGCAGCAGGATCGAGCTGGCCTTCACGGGGCTTGCGAGCACCGCATCGAGCACGTAGCGGCCATGGCCTGCGGCGATGTCCATCACGCGCACCTCGCGGTGCATTTCGGCCAGGCGCTCCATGGCGACGCGGATCAGCTCCTCGACGTGGATCTTGCGCTGGCGGATGCCGCGCCAGCCGATGGAGTTCAGGTAGGTGTTGTCGATGGAGCGGCCGATGGCCGAGCTGCCCTGCGGGTGGTTGCGGTACACGTAGTCGAGCGTGCTGCCGGAGTCGAAGCCGGTGGCGTGGCCCAGCTTGATGCCTTCGGACATCGTGCCGCCCAGTTTCAGCCCGGCGCGGGTCATCGCCCAGTAGGCGCCGCGCGGCGACAGGGGCGACAGCGGCTCGGACAGCGCGCGCGACTCGTCGGCCGTGTCGCCGCTCAGGTGCGCCTCGCGGCGGTCGACCGGCACGGCCGGCTCGTCGAAGCGCTGCAGGATGAATTCGCGGATCGAGGCCACCGCCGGCGCCCGGTCTTTCTCACCCAGCGTGTCGTGGAAGAAGCCCGGCAGCTCGGTCTTGGTTTTCACCGCGCTGCCCAGGCGCTCGAAGAACTGGTGCTGCGGCTTGTGGTGCACCACCCAGTCGGCGCCCGAGATCAGCAGCTGCACCGGCAGCGTGATCGCATTGGCGTCGGTCACCACGCGGTCGGCCGCCTCGTACAGGCCCAGCAGGATGTTGACCGCGATGGGGCGGGAGATCAGCGGGTCGCTCTCGTAGCTTGCGATGCGTTCGGGGTCGTGCGTGAGGAACTTCGCCTTCACGTAGCTGTTGACGAAGAACAGGCCGCGCAGCTTGTGCATCAGCCCGAGCCCGGCGCGCGCGAACGGCACATACAGCTTCACCTTGAAGGCCGGCGAGGCGAGCGTGAGACCGCGCACCTTGGGTGCGTAGTCGTGCGCCCAGGTGGCGATCAGCACCGCGCCCACGCTCTGCGCGACGACGTGGATGTCCTGCTCGGGCACGCCGTGCGCGCTGCCGATGTGCTGCACGAAGGTCTGCACGTCGCGCACCGAGGTGCCGAAGCTGGGGCTGTAGCCGCGCTGCCCGGGCGAGCGGCCGTGGCCGCGCGCGTCCCAGGCGAAGAAGTCGAAGTCGGGCAGGTCCAGCTCGTCGACCAGATGCGCCATGCGTGCACCGTGCTCATGGCCCCGGTGGAACAGCGCGATGGCGCCGCGCCGCGTGGCGCCGGTGGCCGGCCAGTGGCGGTAGAAGAGCGATTCGCCGTCGTGCGTCTGGAAGTGATGCTCGGCGGCAAGGCGTGGAGTGGTGTCGTTCATTGAATCCCTGTGATCCTTGGATCTTGTCTTGTTCAGTGGCGGCCGGCCGCGTCGGCTTCGGCCAGCGCGCGGCGGATGCGGTTGACGGTGGTCCAGGCCACCAGCGCGGCCAGCAGCGGCATCAGCCAGGCCGTCCAGCCCGGCAGCGGCCAGCCCAGCGCCACGTAGAGGCCGAGCGCGCCGAACACGAAGGCCCGGTCGCTCTTGCCCAGCGGGCCGTCGTAGCGGCGCGAGGCGCCCACCGTGGGGCCCAGCGCACCGGCGAATTCGCTCAGCCCGGCCAGCACGATCACCGCGCCGACCCAGAACGGGCTGAACGGCGCCACCAGCGCAAAGGGCAGGTAGAGCGCTGCGTCGGAGACCACGTCGGTCAGTTCATTGAGAAAGGCGCCCAGCCTGCTCTGCTGGTTGTGCTCGCGCGCCAGCATGCCGTCGATGGCGTTGAAGGCCATGCGCAGGAACATCCACAGCGGAATGAGCGCGAAGGCACGCAGAGAAGGCGCCGCGAAGAAGAGCCAGAGCCCGAGCGCGACCGACACCACGCATGCCGCCAGCGTGACCTGGTTGGCGGTGACGCCCATCGCATGCAGGCGGACCACCAGCGGCCGCAACAGGGCCTGGAAACGCGGCTTCAGTTCGTAGATCGACACGTGCTGGCTTCTCCTCGCTTGTTATATGGCCGGATACACGGCCGGAGCATTCTGCCAGTGTGGCAGGCACTAAACTCGCCGTCGAAGAACCCCCTCGCAATGACCATCCAGACCGACGACTTCGCGCCCGCCCCCCAACGCGTGGTGTCCGCTGCCCCCGCTTCGCCCAACGAAGAGGCGATCGAACGGGCCCTTCGACCGAAGCTGCTCGACGAGTACGTCGGCCAGGCCAAGGTGCGCGAGCAGCTCGAGATCTTCATCGGCGCCGCGCGCAAGCGGCAGGAAGCCCTCGACCACGTGCTGCTGTTCGGCCCGCCGGGCCTGGGCAAGACCACGCTGTCGCACATCATCGCGGCCGAGCTCGGCGTGAACCTGCGCCAGACCTCCGGCCCCGTGCTCGAGAAGCCCAAGGACCTGGCCGCGCTACTGACCAACCTTGAGCCGAACGACGTGCTCTTCATCGACGAAATCCACCGGCTGAGCCCGGTCGTCGAGGAAATCCTGTACCCCGCGCTGGAGGACTACCAGATCGACATCATGATCGGCGAGGGCCCGGCCGCGCGCAGCATCAAGCTCGACCTGCAGCCCTTCACCCTGGTGGGCGCCACCACCCGCGCCGGCATGCTGACCAACCCGCTGCGCGACCGCTTCGGTATCGTCGCGCGGCTGGAGTTCTACACGCCCGAAGAGCTGGCGCTGATCGTGCATCGCAGCGCGGGCCTGCTCAAGGTCGAGACCGACACGGCCGGCGGCTTCGAGATCGCCCGCCGCTCGCGCGGCACGCCCCGCATCGCCAACCGCCTGCTGCGCCGCGTGCGCGACTACGCCGACGTGAAGGGCAATGGCCGCATCACCGAAGACATCGCGCACAGGGCGCTCGCCATGCTCGACGTCGACCCGCAGGGCTTCGACCTGATGGACCGCAAGCTGCTCGAAGCAGTGATCCATCGCTTCGACGGCGGCCCGGTGGGGCTCGACAACGTCGCGGCCAGCATCGGCGAGGAGCGCGACACCATCGAGGACGTGATCGAGCCCTACCTCATCCAGCAGGGCTACCTGCAGCGCACGCCGCGCGGGCGCATCGCCACGCTGGCGGCGTACCGGCACCTGGGCGTGGCGCCGCCTTCGGGCCGCGCCGAGGGGCCCGATCTTTTCGGAGCTTGAACCTTATGCACACCCATGACCTGAGCGCCTGGCAGCACGATCATCATTTCGGCGCCGACACCTCTTCGGCCGAGCGCAGCACGCGCCTCGTGATGTGGATCACCGCCGCAATGATGATGGTCGAGATCGGCGCCGGCTGGTGGTTCAATTCGATGGCGCTGCTGGCCGACGGCTGGCACATGAGTTCGCATGCGCTGGCCATCGGGCTGAGCGCGTTCGCGTATGCGGCAGCACGCCGTTATGCGCGCGACCCGCGTTTCGCCTTCGGCACCTGGAAGATCGAGGTGCTCGGCGGCTTCGCGAGCGCGCTGGTGCTGCTGGGCATCGCGGTGCTGATGGTGGCCGGCTCGCTGGAGCGGCTGTGGTCGCCTTCGGCGATCCTCTACCCCGAAGCCATTTCGGTGGCAGTGCTGGGGCTGGTGGTCAACCTGGTCTGCGCGCGGCTGCTGGGCGGGGCGCATCACCACCATCATCACGGGCACGACCACGGACATGGGCACGACCACGACCACGACCATGCACACGGCGATCACGGCCACGATCTGAACCTGCGCTCTGCCTACCTGCACGTCGTCGCCGACGCCGCCACCTCGGTGCTGGCCATCGCGGCGCTGCTCGGTGGCTGGTTCTACGGCTGGGCCTGGCTCGACTCGGCGATGGGCATCGTCGGCGCGGTGCTGGTGGCGGTCTGGGCCAAGGGGCTGCTGAAGCAAACCGGCAAGGTGCTTCTCGACCGCGAGATGGACCACCCCGTTACCGGAGAAATCCGCGAAGGCGTCGAGACGATGCTGGCCGGTTCGAAGACGCGCGTGGCCGACCTGCATGTGTGGCGCGTGGGGCGCGACGCGTATGCCTGCGCGCTGACGGTGGTGACGCATTCGCCCACGCTGACGGCCGACGAGGTGCGCGCCTGCTTCTCGATGCACGAGGAAATCCGCCACTCGACGGTCGAAATCCAGCGCTGCGTGGATTGAGTGGGTCTTGCTCCTTCCCGTTCCGGGGGAGGGAGAAATGCGAAGCCAAGGGCCAGTCACGCGTCACCGGAGTGTCACGGCAGCGCCATCATGCGGTCACGCCGCGGTGGGAGCCTACCCGTCCATGCAACGCGACGACGCTTTCCTTCGCGCATGGCGCGACACCGCGACCCGGGCCCTCGACCCGGAGGACGACGATCGCGCTCGTCCACCCCTGCAATTCCGTACCCTGTGGATCTCCGACCTGCACCTGGGCACGCCCGGCTGCCAGGCGCGTGCGCTGCTCGACTTCCTGAAGCACACCGAGTGCGAAACCCTGTTCCTGGTCGGCGACATCATCGACGGCTGGCAGCTCAAGCGGCACTGGTACTGGCCGCAGGCGCACAACGACGTGATCCAGAAGCTGCTGCGCAAGGCGCGCAAGGGCACACGCGTGATCTTCATTCCGGGCAACCACGACGAGTTCGCGCGCAAGTACCTGCACCACAACTTCGGCGGCATCGACGTGGCCGATGAATGGATTCATGAAACCGCCGACGGCCGCAAGCTGTGGATCATCCACGGCGACCTGTTCGACGGCGTGATCCAGTGCGCCAAGTGGCTCGCCTACGTGGGCGATTCGCTCTACGAATTCACGCTCAAGCTCAACCGCCACCTCAACTCGCTGCGCGCACGCATGGGGCTGCCGTACTGGTCGCTTTCGAAGTACCTCAAGGGCAAGGTCAAGCGCGCGGTGAGCTACGTGGGCGACTTCGAAATGGCCGTGGCCCGCGAAGCCCGCAAGCGCGGCGCGCAGGGCGTGGTCTGCGGTCACATCCACCACGCCGAGATGCGCGACATCGACGGCATCCTCTACTGCAACGATGGCGACTGGGTCGAGAGCCTGACCGCGCTGGCCGAGCATGCCGACGGCACGCTGGAAATCATCGACTGGGCAAAGCACATGCCCGTGCCGGCGAAAGCCGTGCCGCAGCGCGAACCCGTCGCGACCTGAACGACGCGCTCAGCCCTTGCGGGCCGGGCCGTCCGCCGTATGGCCGAGCTGGTCGCGCCAGGTGTCGTAGTGCCTGAACATGCTCTTGCCCAGTTCGTCCATCCACAGCCACCAGGCCAGGGCGAGGTTCTCGGGCCCAGGAGGTTCCGCTGCTTCCCGCAGCGCAGGGGCCGGTGGTTCGGGCAGTTCGTAGTCGCACAGCCGTTCGACGCTGGCGTGCGAGAAGCCGGGAATGACAGAGCTCAAGGTTGCTTCCTTCGAAGGTGGCGCACTTTTTCTGTGACGCCCGGAACGACTCCCGTACGAATTGAAACATCTGCCGGCGCGGCGGGATATCGGACTATCCCGAGTAAATGAAAACAAAAGTCTGCGCTAGTGATTGGCGCGAAGCGCGGCTCATCGCGTGCGCATTCGTCGCTTCCGACGATGCTTGCGGGGCGCCTGGGCGCCAAGATGGCGCCACACGGCAGGCGTTCCGCGCGGAGCCGAAGGAGACGAGGCATGGCGGGTCCACTGCAGGGGTTGCGGGTCATCGAGATGGCGGGCATCGGCCCCGGCCCGTTCTGCGCGATGCTGTTCGCCGACATGGGCGCGGAGGTGATCCGCATCGCCCGCCCGGGCACGCAGCCCGATGCGCATGACATCCTCGCGCGCGGCCGCAGCACGCTGCAGACCGACCTGCGCGCGGAAGGCGCGGCGCAATCCGTGCTCGATGCCGTCGAGAAGGCCGACGTGCTCATCGAAGGCTTCCGCCCCGGCGTCATGGAGCGGCTGGGCCTCGGCCCCGCGCCCTGCCATGCGCGCAATCCGCGCCTGGTCTACGGCCGCATGACCGGTTGGGGCCAGCACGGCCCGCTGGCGCATGCCGCGGGGCACGACATCAACTACATCGCCATCAGCGGCGCACTGCATGCCATCGGCCGCGCGGGCGAGCCGCCCGTGCCGCCGCTCAACTACGTGGGCGACTTCGGCGGCGGCGCGATGCTGCTGGCCTTCGGCATCCTCGCCGCGCTGCACGAGGCGAAGCAGTCGGGGCAAGGGCAGGTGGTCGATGCCGCCATGGCCGATGGCACGGCGCTGCTGTCGGCCATGATGTACGGCCTCAAGTCGGCCGGCCGGTGGAGCAACCAGCGCGGCGAGAACATGCTCGACGGCGGCGCGCATTTCTACGACACCTACGCCTGCGCCGACGGCAGGTACGTGGCCGTGGGCGCCATCGAGCCGCAGTTCTACGCGCTCCTGCGCGAGCGCTGCGGCATCGCCGACGACCCCTCCTTCGACGCGCAGATGGACGCCGACCGCTGGCCGCTGCTCAAGCTGCGCATGGCCGACCTGTTCCGCACCCGCACGCGCGACGAGTGGTGCGTGCTGCTCGAGGGCAGCGACGCCTGCTTCGCGCCCGTGCTCGATTGGGACGAGGCCCCAGAACATCCGCACAACGTGGCGCGCGGCACCTTCGCCAACGTGGGCGGCGTGGTGCAGCCCGCGCCCGCGCCGCGTTTCAGCCGCACCGCGCCGGTCGTGCCTCCGGCCGCCGCGCGCGACGACGGCGAGACCGTGCTGCGCCGCTGGGGCGTGGCGGCCCACGCCATCGCACCGCTGTGCGCTTCCTGACGAAGCAAGCCGACGACAAACGAAGAAAGGCGACATGGCCATCGATTTCCGCCGCTCCTGGAGCGATGAAGACCTGGAGCTGTACCGCGACAACGTGGTGCGCTTCATCGAAACCGAAGTGCTCCCGCACGACGAGGAAGCCCGCAGGCGCGGCCACGTGGGCCACGAGGTCTGGCGCAAGGCCGGCGCGCTCGGCCTGCTGTGCGCGGACATTCCCGAGCAATACGGCGGCGCCGGTGGCGACTTTCGCCATGAAGCCGTGTTCTACGAGGAGATGTCGCGCCGCGCGCTCACCGGCATGGCCAGCTCGGTGCACAGCATCGTGGCGCACTACTTCCTCAACCACGGCACCGAGGCGCAGAAGCGCAGCTACCTGCCGCGCATGGCGCGCGGCGAGCTGGTCGGCGCCATCGCCATGACCGAACCCGGCGCAGGCTCCGACCTGCAGGGCGTGCGCACCCGCGCCGAGAAGAAGGACGGTGGCTATGTCGTCAACGGCTCCAAGACCTTCATCACCAACGGCTTCCTGGCCGGCGTGGTGCTGGTGGTGTGCAAGACCGACCCGACGCAGGGCGCCAAGGGCACCTCGATCCTCATCGTCGAGACCGAGGGTTGCAAGGGCTTCCGCGTGGGCCGCGTGCTCGACAAGATCGGCATGAAGGCGCAGGACACCTCCGAGCTCTTCTTCGACGACGTGCGCGTGGGCGCCGACGCGCTGCTCGGCGGCGTCGAGGGCCAGGGCTTCTTCCAGCTCATGAGCGACCTGCCCTATGAGCGCACCATCATCGGCCTGAGCGCGCTGGCCGCCATGGAAGGCGCCTACCAGGCCACGCTGGACTACGTGCGCGATCGCAAGGCCTTCGGCAAGCCGATCGCCGAATTCCAGAACACCCGGTTCAAGCTGGCCGAGATCGCCACGCAGATCAAGGTGGGCCGCGCCTTCATCGATCGCTGCGTGGAAGACCTCGTGGCCGGCAGGCTCGACACCGCCACCGCCTCGATGGCCAAGCTCTGGGGCTCGGAGGCGCAAGGCCGCGTGATAGACGAGTGCCTGCAGCTGTTCGGCGGCTACGGCTTCATGAACGAGTACATGGTGGCGCGCATGTACGCCGACGCGCGGGTGCAGCGCATCTACGGCGGCACCAACGAGATCATGAAGGAGGTGATTTCGAGGGCGTTGTGAGCAGCGCGTTCAGGAGAGCCGTCGGATCTCCGCCCGCGCAATTTCGCGGTGGTGGTACGACGGCGAGAGGCCGATGAACTGCGTGTACTTCTCGCGCGCCGCATCGGGATGGCCCGCGTCTTCCAGCTCCAGCGCTTCCAGCGTGAACTGGGTGAAGAGCCGGTTGGCATCGTTCTCGCGCGGCGAAGCGGCCAGCGACCCGGGCTGCAGCTCGGGCTGCGCGGTGTAGATCTTCCGCTGTACCTCGATCACCTCGATCAGCGCGCGGCCGATGCGCTGGATGTTCTCGTCCACGGGACCGAGATCGGTCGCCCGCACATCCGCCGCGGCCTGGTCCAGCAGGTGCGAGGCCACGCGCAGCAAGCGGTGAAGCTGCTTGTATTTCATGGGCGGGCCGCTCCGTGCATGCGGCTGCCACTGGTTTTCGCCGCTTCCGCGAAGCCGTTTTCTTGCAGCACTCTCATCCGCCGGCCCGTTTCGCGCCGGAGGCCGTGCGCTGCGAGGCCGCAGTCGCCGCGGCTTCCTCGGTGCGCTGCTTGTCGGCGAGCTGGCGCTCCCGCTCGGCGATGGCCAGGCTCTTGGCCACGTCGGTGCCGTGCACCTTCACCGAGAACGCCTTGCTCACGCTGCCCTTGCCCGTGGTGTAGGTGATGGCCAGCCAGTAGCCGGGATGGTTCGGCTTGGGCGTCTTGAAGTGGACACCGCTCACGCCGCTGGTGTTGTTGCGCCGGGTGATCTCCGACTTCGAGCGCTTGGCCGTGCGCGGCCCGGGCGCATGGGCCGACAGCCCCATGCGGATCGCCTCCTCGGCCGGGTGTATGCGCGCCAGCCCCGTCATGCGCTTGAGCTGCTGCGCGCGCTCCTGGACCGCCAGCGCCTGCGCGGCGTCGCCCAACTCCGCGACGGGGAAGTCGGTGCGAAGGATTTCGTCCGGTGCGATGTAGGTCTTGGCCATCCACGCCCGCACCCGGCCGCCCGGTGCCAGGTGGTGGAACACGCCTGGCACGCCGGTGCTGTTGTTGGCGCGGCGCTTCTCGGCCCGCACGCGGCGCGCCTGTGGCGGCACGTTGCGCACGATGAAGTCGCGCCAATCCTGCGCATGGAGCAGCGCCTGCTCCGCGCCGCCATAGCTGGCCTTGCCGAACAGGCGGTGGTGGCGAACACCGTTGCGTACGATGGAAACTTCGAAACCCCAGGGCCTGGAGTAAATGCCATACATGGCTGCCGGATTGGGGATTCCTTTGGGCATTCTCGACGTGATGCTGCTCTCAGCGGTGCTGATTCCGATGGACTCCCCGAGTTGCCTGCCGCTCGTTGGCGCACGCATTTCGCAGCTATTTTGGCCGAAGCGCAATGACAACTCCGCGGAGGCAGTCATGCACCGGAAAATGCAGAAAAAGGGCCTCACTGCTGCGGCCTCGCCTCGACGGCGGCCTGGCCGTGCCGGCTGGCCCCCCGCCGAAAGGAAGGGGCGAGCGTGCCGGTGTCAGGCATCAGCTTCTGCTCGAGTTGGCGCTCGCGCTCCTCGATGGCCAGCAGCTTGGCCTTCTCGGGGCCGTGCTCCTTGATGGAGAAAGCCTTGCTCACGCTGCCCTTGCCCATGGTGTAGGTGATGGCGAGCCAGTAGCCCGGGTGGCCGGGGTTGGGCGCCTTGAAGTGCACGCCGCTCACGCCGCTGGAATTGGTGCTGCGCTTGATCTCGGACTTCGAGCGCTTGGGCGACAGCAGCCCGGCGGGAAAGGCCGGCGGGCTCTTGCGGATCGTTTCCTCGGCCGGATGCAGCCTGGCCAGCCCGGCCATGCGTTCCAGCTGCCGTGTCCGCTCCTCGACGGCCAACTCCTGCGCGGCCTCACCCACCGCGTTCACCGGAAAGTCGGTGCGCAGGATCTCGTCGTGCCCGATGTAGGTCTTGGCGACCCAGGCCCGCACCCTGCCGTCCGGGGCGATCTGGCAGAAGACGCCGGACACGCCGGTGTTGTTGTTGATCCGCAGCTTCTCGGCCCGGGTGCGCCGCGGCACCGGCGGCACGCTGCGCACGATGCCGTCGCGCCAGTCCTGCGCCTGCAGCAGCGCCTGCTCCTCGCTGCCGTAGCTGGCGCGGCCGAACTGCTTGAAGTAGCGCGTGCCGTTGCGCACGATCGACACCTCGAAGCCCCAGGCACGGCGATAGATGCCGTACATGGCGGCAGGATTCGGGGTTCCTTTGGGCATGGTGGCTCCGGCTTTCGCCGCTCCCTTACTCGCTATCTGTTGCCTGCTGTCGCGGCAGTTGGAAGACTCTGACCTCTGGAGGAATCCTAGGGATTGGCCAATGGCCGGGGAATCACCGGAATCAGTAGTAATCGAGGGGCGCCGGAGTGAGTCATCCTGGACAAGGTTGCCGGCCCTGCAAAACGGCCGCGACGCACGGGCAGAGTCCGCCTAGCGGATCACCCCGAGCTTGCGCGCAATCGCCACCGCCTGCGTTCGGCTCTTCGCATCCAGCTTCATGTTGATGTTGCGCAGGTGCGTGCGCACCGTGCTGTCCGACACGAACAGCTTTTCCGCCATCGCGTTGTTCGAGTACCCCTCGGCCAGCAACTGCAGCACGCGGATCTCCTTGCGGGTCAGCGGCTCCTTCATCGCATCGGCCGCGGGTGTTTCCACCTCGCCACTGCCGGCCGGCCCGGCCGCTTGCAGCAGCCGCTGCAGGTGATCGGCGAGTATCGGATCGCTGCTGCCGCGCGTGCCCTCCTGCATGGCCGCCGCATAACGGTGCAACAGCGTGCCCACCACCGGGCCTTCATCGAGGATCAGCCGCATGAATCCTTCCTGGCTCGCCGCCTGCAGCACCTCGCCGATCTGCTCGATCGCGGCGGCCGCGTCGCCGATGCGTTGCAGCGCCAGCGCGCGCAGCACCCTGAGCTTCAGCGCGCGCCGGTTGCGGGCCGAGGCCAGCGCCGCATGCAGCTCGGCGTCGAGCGCGCCCAGTGCCGCGCGCGCATCGCCGAAGGCGATTTCCCAGCGGGCCTTTGCCAGCGCGAGGTAGTCGAGGTCGTGCGCAGGCAGGCGCTGCCGCCGCTCGCTGTCCCACAGCGCGGGGTCGTCGGCGCGCAGCAGTTCGTCGCGTGATGCGGGACCGTTGCCCTGCAGAAGCAGCATGCGCGATCGCTCCAGCTTCGCGCCCGCCACCACGCGCGGCAGCTGCCGGTGGTGGCCCAGGTATTCGAGCTCGGTCAGCGCCTGGAACGCGGCGTCGATGTCGCCCGCATGGAACGCGAGCCGCGAGCGCATCACGTGGCTCAGGATCATGTGGTCCGGCAGGCCCACGTCGCGCGCCAGCGGCAGGTACACGTTCAGCAAATGCTCGGCCTGCACCAGCTGGTTGGTCTCGTACACGGCGCCCGCGTAGAGCACGCCCGCCCACGCATTGCCGTGGCTGTGGTTGTACGACACCGCATGCGTCGAATCGACCGCCATGCGCAGCCGCGCGGTGGCCTGCCGCAAGCGGCCTTCCTGCAGGTCGAACAGCCCGGCAAGCGACTCGGTGTACATGCGGTTGAAGGTGCTGTTGCCCTGCTCGCGCCGCGCCGCGTCGAGCAGGCGCCGCGCCTCGTGCGGGTCGCCGCGCACGGCCAGGATGTGGGCCATGGCGTTGAGCAGCACGCTGTCGGCGAAGGCCAGGCCGGTGGGCAGGCGCGCCAGGCTCTGGCGGCCGGCCTCGTAGGCCTCGTCGTGGCGGTCCTGCATCGCCAGCAGCAAGGGCACCAGCGTGTGGGCGCTTGCACGCACCTCGGCGATGGGGCTGTCGAGGCAGCCTGACTTTTCGAGCTGGCGCATCGCGTCCCACGGGCCGTGCGTGAAGCAGGTGGCCCACAGCGAGATGGGCTGCAGGAACGGATGCTCGCGCAGCTGGTGTTCGGGAATGGCAGAGAACCAGCGTGCCAGCATGCGCATGCGGCCCTGCTCCAGGAACTGCGTCGCGTAGCTGTCGAGCAGGGTCAGCGCATACGGATGGTCACCGCCTTCGATCGCGTGGTCGATGGCGGGCACGGGGCGGTCGTGCGACTCGTACCAGCCCGAAGCCGCGAGGTGCAGGCGCTCCAGCTCGCCGGGCAGTTCGCGCGCCAGCTGCGCGCGCAGGAAGTCGGCAAACAGGCTGTGATAGCGCCATGCACCGCCGTCGCCGCTCACGGGCGTGAGGAACAGGTTCGACGCGGCCAGCCGTTCGAGGATGGCCGCGCAGTCCACGCGCGGGCACAGCGCCTGGCACACCGATGCATCGAGCTGCCGCAGGATGCTGGTGCGCAGCAAGAAGTCGCGGATGTCCTTCGGCTGGTGCGCGAGCACGTCTTCGGCCAGGTAGTCGGCCACGGCGCGGTCCGAGCCCGAGAAGCGTTCGACAAAACCGGTCCCGGTGCCATGCCGCTGCAGCGCCATCGACGCGAGCCAGATCGCGGCCACCCAGCCTTCGGTCTTGCGGTGCAGCTGCGACAGCATCTCGGCCGGCAGCACCTGGGCCGCATGCAACTGGCGCAGCCCGAAGAAGGCGCTGGTCTCCTCGAGGCTGAAGCGCAGGCGGTCGGTGTCGATCTCCATCAGCTGGCCGCGCGCGCGCAGCCGCCCCAGGCCCAGGTCGGGCAGGCTGCGCGAGCCGATCACGATCTGCCCGCCGCGCGGCAGGTGCTCGACGATCTCGCGCACCACGCCCAGCACCGCCGGCTCCTGCACCCTTTCGAAGTCGTCGAGGAACAGCGTGAAAGGCGAGTCGTGCGCGGCCAGTGCGGCCACCGCATCGAAGGGCGCGTTGGCGCGCGGCTCTTCCACGCCCATGCGCTGCACGGCTTCGGCCAGGCAGTGGAGAAAGCGCGAGACGTCGTTGTCGGCGCGGTCCAGCGTGAGCCATGCCGTGGCCACGCCCTGCGCCTCCCTGCGCTCGCGGATCTGCGCCATGGCCGTCGTCTTGCCGAAGCCGGCCGGCGCCCGCACGAGCACCAGCTTCACGGCCGCCGCGGCGATCTCCTCGCCGATGGCCGTGCGCGGCACCTGCGTGGCGACGAAGGCCGGTGGGTTGAGCTTGGTTTCGAGAATCCGGGGTGTGGGGGACTGCATGCGGAGGCGAAATCCCGTCGTTTCCGACGATGTGTGCGGTCGATTCTGCTTCCTAAACTGGCGGGGGACAAACCCGCAAAGACACCTCAAGGACACCCAGAGATGCAACTCGATTCCAGCATTGGCGCCGTTGTCACCGGCGGTGCATCGGGCCTCGGCGCCGCCACCGCGCGCCGCCTTGCCGGCCATGGCGTGAAGGTCGCGTTGTTCGACCTCAACGCCGAACAGGGCGAGGCCCTGGCGAAGGAACTGGGCGGCGTGTTCTGCAAGGTCGACGTCACCTCCGAAGAGCAGGTCGATGCGGCGTTCGCCAGGGCGCGCGCGGCGCACGGCCAGGAGCGCGTGCTCGTCAACTGCGCCGGCACCGGCAATGCGGTGAAGACCGCGAGCCGCGACAAGACGACGGGCGAGATCAAGCACTTTCCGCTCGCGAACTTCGACCGCATCATCCAGATCAACCTCGTCGGCACCTTTCGCTGCATCGCCAAGTCGGCGGCCGGCATGCTCACGCTCGGCATGCTGGAAGACGGCGAGCGCGGTGCCATCGTCAACACCGCCTCGGTGGCTGCGCAGGACGGGCAGATGGGACAGGCCGCCTACACCGCATCGAAGGCCGGCATCGTCGGCATGACGCTGCCCATCGCGCGCGACTTGATGGGCGAGGGCATCCGCGTGAACACCATCCTGCCGGGCATCTTCGACACGCCGCTGCTGCAGGGCGCACCCGACAACGTGAAGGCCGCGCTGGCGGCATCGGTGCCGTTCCCCCAGCGGCTGGGCAAGCCGGCGGAGTACGCCACGCTGGCGGAGCTGATGATCACCAACGGCTATTTCAACGGCGAGAGCGTGCGGCTCGATGGGGCCATTCGCATGGCGCCGCGCTGAACCGAACCACCTTGCGAACACAGGAGAACCCCATGCCCGAAGCATTCATCGTCGCCGCCGCGCGCACCGCCGGAGGCCGGCGCAACGGCCGCCTTGCCGGCTGGCACCCGGCCGACCTCGCCGCGCAGGTGCTCGACGCCCTGGTGGCGCGCACCGGTGCCGACCCCGCGCTGGTCGAGGACGTCATCATGGGCTGCGTCGGCCAGGCCGGCGAGCAGGCATCGAACGTCGCGCGCAACGCGGTGCTGGCCTCGCGCCTGCCCGAGTCGGTGCCGGCCACCTCGGTCGACCGGCAGTGCGGCTCGTCGCAGCAGGCGCTGCATTTCGCGGCGCAGGCCGTGATGTCGGGCAGCATGGACATCGTCATCGCCGCCGGCGTGGAAAGCATGACGCGCGTGCCGATGGGCCTGCCCACCACGCTGCCGCTGAAGAACGGCCTGGGCTTCTACGTGAGCCCTTCGATGCAGAAGCGCTACCCCGACGTCCAGTTCAGCCAGTTCACCGGCGCCGAGATGATCGCCAGGAACTACGGCATCGAGAAAGACGAGCTCGACCGCTATGCTCTTGAAAGCCACCGGCGCGCCATCGCCGCCACCCGGGCCGGCCACTTCGAGCGCGAGATCGTGCCCGTGGCGGTGCGCATGGCCGACGGTTCCGAAAACGGCGAGCAGCACACCACCGACGAAGGCATCCGCTACGACGCAACGCTGGAGAGCATCGCGGCCGTCAAGCTCATCGCCGAAGGCGGGCGCTGCACGGCGGCCACCGCCAGCCAGATCTGCGATGGTGCGAGCGGCCTGATGGTGGTGAACGAGCGCGGCCTGAAGACGCTGGGCGTGGAGCCGCTGGCGCGCGTGCACCACATGAGCGTGATGGGCCACGACCCGGTCATCATGCTGGAGGCGCCGCTGCCCGCCACGCAGCGCGCGCTGAAGAAGGCGGGCATGAAGATCGACGACATCGATCTCTACGAGGTGAACGAGGCCTTCGCGCCGGTACCGCTGGCCTGGCTGCAGGTGCTGGACGCCGACCCGGCCCGGCTGAACGTGAACGGCGGCGCGATCGCGCTGGGCCATCCGCTCGGCGCGTCGGGCACCAAGCTGATGACCACGCTGGTCCATGCGCTGGGCCAGCGCGGCAAGCGCTATGGCTTGCAGACCATGTGCGAAGGCGGGGGGATGGCCAATGTGACCATCGTCGAGCGGTTGTGAACCTGGGGCGAGCGCATCGCCCTGCAGCCATTCATTCGGACACGCATGCGTCGAGCCATCGAATGGCGGGATGCGCGCCGGGCAGGGCGCACGCCGCGGCCTCGCGCATCAACCGCAGCCCCTTGTTGCTGTTGGCGAGCAGTACGACGGCCGACTGCTCTGCCATGCTGCCCATGGCGAACGCACGGGTGCCATCCATCTTCCCCCATTGGAAGAAGGTGCCGTAGTTCGGCTCCAGCCCCCAGCCGAGGCCCCAGCCTACCTCGGGATCCAGTTCGGTTTCCGTGGGCTGGCCGCGCAGGCGCTCCGCGCTCTCCTTGGGTACATGCGCATGGCAGGTCAGCCATGCGCGGTGGGTGGCTTCCTTCAGCCGTTCGCCGCGCAGCACTGCGCCGAGAAAGGCGCCGTAGTCTGCCGCCGTCGTATGCAGCGAAAAAGAGGCGCTGGCCGGGTAGCGCGGCACGTCCACGGGTGCTTCGCCTTCGTGCGGGGCGGCGAGGTTGTCCTGGAAGCTGGCCGACTGTTCGAGGCTCGACGACTGCATGCCCAGCGGATCGAACACCAGTTGCCGCATCGTTGCCTCGAGCGGCTCACCAGTGATCGCCGTCATGACGGATTGAAGGTAGTTGAAGCCGACGCTGGAATAGCTGAACCACTCGCCGGGCCGGAAGTGGACTTGCAGTGGCTGGTTCTTCGCTCTCAGGTTGGGCAGGCCGCAGGTGTGCGTAAGCAGATGACGCGCGGTAATGGCCGCGAATGCAGCATCGCCAGGCAGCACCGTCGGAACGAAGTGCGCCAGCGATCCGTCTAGCGTCAGTTCGCCGGCGTCCACCAGCTGCAGTGCGGCGTAGGCCACGATCGGCTTGGTGAGCGGCGCGGCCTGGAACACGGTCTGAATGTTGACGGGTGCGTTGTCGAGCGTGTTCCTGACCCCGAGGGCGGCCAGCGCGTCTACTTTTCCGTGGCGCAGCACGGCCATCGACACGCCCGGGATGCCTGCGGTTTCCATTAGGGGCTGCAGCCGGCCTTCGAGTGTTGTCGAAGTGATGGAATTCATTCGCGGTTCCGTTCGCATGCCGCATGCGGCTCTGATTAGATGGCATTGACAGCTTTGGCCAGCACCCGATCGTCATGACCGGGTTCCGCGGTGATCCGGGTGCTGCGATCACTTCGCAAGATACGCCTCGACCGCCGGACCCCACAGCCCTTGCTGCACGATCAGCATGTGCCCGTTCGTGCCGGGCTCCAGCGCATAGGTCTCGAAGGTGCCCTTGCCGCCAGCTGCCGTGAAGGCTTCGAAATTCTTCCGGCTGTGCGCCATCGCATAGAAGCTGTCTTTCTCGCCGTACAGCCAGAGCGTGGGACGGGGAAAGGCGGCGCCGCGCGTGAAGCTCACGGGGTTGATCACATCCGCGGTGCCATCGGGGCACTGGTCGCTCATCCAGCCGCCGACGAAATTGATGGCGCCCTGGAACACGCCGGGTCGGGTGCCGGCATAGGCGATCGCGAGGATGCCGCCGCGCGAGTGGCCGGCGATCTCCATGCGCTTCGTGTCCACGTCGGGGTTCTTCTGCAGCGATGAGACGGCGGCGTCGACATCGGCAAGCGCGTGGTCGAAGCCGGCCAGCGACAGGGCCGGGTCGCAACTGTAGTGCTCGCGCTTGGGGGTGAAGCCTTCGTCATACAGCCCGTCCGACTGGCCACGTCCGCGCCGCTGTGGAAACGCCACAAGCCAGCCTCGCTGCGTGAACCACTTGGCGAGGCGCTCGGGCGCCCAGGTGTCCTTGAACAGCGCCGGCTTGTTGCCCATGCCCGTGGAGCCGTGGTTGAACACCACCGTAGGAAAGGGCCCTGCGCCTTCGGGCTTGTAGATCACCATCTCCAGCGTGACGGGCGCACCGCCTTCAATGAAGGGCGTGGGCACGCGAACGGTGCTGCGCTCCTGTGCCCAGCAGGATGCCGCGGCGAAGGCGAGCGAGGCGGCAAGGAGAATGAGCTTTTTCATTGGCGTGCACGTCCCTGGTGTTTCGCCGCATTCTGCCCGTGCCGCCTGAAGCCTCTATGCCGATGGCCGCGCCGCCTCCTTCGCGCCCCATCGAGCCACACCGCTCGCCAGCACGATCCCCGGCACCACCAACGCCAAAGCCAGCAGCACCGCACCGGTGACCGGCTCGTTCATGCAGGCCGCCGCGCCCAGTGTGGTCAGCACCGGCACCAGCGCCGCCGATAGCGAGGCGCGTGGTGCACCCAGCCGCACGACGGCCGCCATGTAGACAACCAGCCCGAGCAGTCCCGCGACCACGCCTTGCGTCGCGGCTTGCAGCGCGACATCGGGCCATGGCGCACTGAGCAGCCGCGGCGCGCCGACGGTCGACAGCACAGGCAACAGCAGCAGCGCCGACCATCCGTTCACGAACGCCGCGCCCTGCCACGGCGTGAGCCCGCAGTGCGCGAACGCGAGCGAGTGCACCGCCCACAGCATGGCCGCGGTCAGAAAGAGCAGGTCACCGCGCCAGTCGAGCGAGCCGCCGCGAAAACTCCCCGCAGCAAACAGCGCCATGCCGATGGCAATGCACGCCAGCCCGGCAAGCCTGATGCCTTCGACCTTCTGCCCCTTGTGCAGCCACGCGCCGATGGCGGTGAAAAGCGGCAGGCTGCCCGCCATGAAGATGCCCATGTGGCTCGCGGGGGCCCATTGGGCACCGGCCAGCACCAGCAGCCCGAAGGGCAGGCCGCCGCCGGCGACGAGCAGCACGAGCGCAACGCGCGAGGCCTTCGGTGCTATGCGTCTCTTCTTGCCGAACCACAGCGGCGCCAGCAGCAGGGCAGGAATGCCATAGCGCATCAGCGCCAGCTCCATCGGCCCGAGCGTGGTGGTCACGCCGTGGCGCGAGACGAGTTGCCAGGCGCTGCCGATGACGGCTGCGGCCAGCGCGGCGAGCAGGCCGGCGAAAAGATTGCGATCCATCGTGGCGAGTCTCGCGACCGCGCCGCGCGGCGGCTATCAAATTCGTGCGCTGGCCAGCATGCGGCGGGCTTCGCCCATCGTGACGCCCACATCGCGCCGGAACACCGCGCCCAGGTGGCTCTGGCTGCAATAGCCGAGGTCGTGCGCGATGCCCGCGAGGTCGCGGTCGCCATCGGCCAGCCGCTCCATGGCGGCAGCGAGGCGCAGATGTTGCCGGTACTGATGAAGGCTCAAGCCAGTCTGCTGCCGGAAGCTGCGCGCCAGGTGAAACGGCGAGCGCGAGACCGCATCGGCCACGTCGCGCATCGAAAGCTTCGCCTCGCAGTCGGCGGTTTCCGCGAGCAGCCGCTTGACGCGTGCGACCGCACCCGTCAACGGCGCCTGCCGGCGTGACATGCCGAGTTCATCGACCAGCGAAAAGATGGCATCTGCAGCCGCGTCGCCCGCGCGAAGCTGCCGCTGCGCCGAATGAACGCGGTACAGCGACCGAGGTGACAACAGGAAGAACGCCGGCGCTGCATCCGCGCGAGGCAAGCGGTGCTGGCTGACCACCATGCTGTGCCTGGCCGCGCGTGCCGCGAGCCGCAGCTGATAGACCATCGCGTCGTCGAAGTGCATGGCGGTGAGTCCGTCGGCCAGCCATGTGCCGTCGCCCGAGCGTACGTCGAGCACGGTGCGGCCTGCCGGGAAAATGATGCGTCGCGATTCCAGGGTGTAGAGCGCGCTCCAGTCAGGTCCCTGCTGCGCATGGGAACGCACGTGCTCGACCGTGAATTCGTGTCCGGTGTAAAGAAGGGTGCGTTCCTGGGGCATGGCGGGATTTTGCGCGCCGAGCCATCACGCAAACGGAAACGGTCCGTCCATCGTCCCGATGTGGCTCACATGGCTCACCATGCCGTGCGCTTCACTCCACAGATGCAGCATGCAGCCCGGTCGGCCCATGTACGAGGCAGGCGCCGCGCTGGCGTCCAGCTGCAGCGCGATCTCCGTCGTGCTGCTCGGGCACGAACACACGACCGTACCCGCCCAGCGCCGCAGCATGGTGCGGTGCACGTGGCCGCACAGCACCAGCTCGATGTTGTCGACGCTGCGCACGATGGCTTCGAGCGGCGCCGTGTCCATGCAGCGGTATGCGTCCATGTAGGGAATGCCGCTCACGAAAGGCGGGTGATGGAGCATCAGCAGCGTCGGCTTGATGCGGTCGGCTTCGAGCGTGCGGCGCAGCCACGCCAGGCCCTGCGCATCGACATTGCCATGGTGAAGCCCGGGAATGCATGAATCCAGCGCCACGATGCGCACGAGATAGTCGTCAATGCAGTAGTGCAGCGCGCCTTCGGCCGGCAGGTAGGCATGGTCCGCGAAGGCTGCACGAAAGTTCTCGTGGTGGTCGTGGTTGCCGGGGATCACGAGATACGGAATCGACAGCTTCGCGAGCAGGCGCCGCACCTGCGCGTATTCCTCGGGCCGGCCTTCGTCGACGAGATCGCCTGTCAGCAGCATCAGGTCGGGCCGGCGATCGAGCGCGTGCAGGTGGTCGATGGCTTCCTCGAACATGCGGTTCGAATCGGCCACGCCCTGGTAGAGCTGGCCGGCGGGGCGGACGTGGGGGTCGGAGATCTGTGCGATGAGCATGCGGCGCCTTGCTTGCGGATGCCACATCATCAAGCACGATCCGCTCCCCCCGCGGATTCAGATACCGACGAACTCCGCCACGTCGGCCAGCGGCGCGCGTTCGGTCACCAGCGCATCGAGCGGCCGGCTGCGGTCCGCGTAGCCGATGGCCATGCCCGTGAACAGCATGCGTTCAGGCGGCAGCGCGATGAAGCGGCCCACGGTCTGCGGGTAGATCGCCCAGCATTCCTGCGGGCAGCTGTCGAGCCCTTCGCCGCGCAGCAGCAGCATCACGTTCTGCAGCATCATTCCCAGGTCCGACCACTGCGGCGGGCCCATGCGGCGGTCGACGCTGCAGAACAGCGCGAGCGGCGCGCCGAACAACTGGTAGTTGCGCGCAAACCATTCGCGGCGCGCGGCCTTGTCCTCGCGCGGAATGCCCAGGCGCGCATACATCGCCTCGCCCACGGCGAAGCGGCGGTCGCGGTAGGGCGCGACGAGTTCGCGCGGGTAGATGTCGTACTCGCTGCCTTCGCCGGCAGGTGCCTCCTGCACGCGCGTGCGCATGATCGCCTTGAGTTCGGCAAGCCTCTCGCCGCCCACCACGTGCAGGTGCCAGGGTTGCAGGTTGCCGCCCGAGGGCGCGCGCAGCGCCTGCTCGACAACGCGGCGGATGACGTCGCCGGGCACCGGCGTGTCGAGAAAATCGCGCACCGAGCGGCGGGTGGCGATAGCGTCCTGAACGTTCATGCAATGGTCCTCTTGAGGGAGATGCTAGGGGCAACCTTCGCGGGTCCTCAATCGTCCGTTTCGACGATGCGTCGCGGCATGGCGCCTGCCTAGCATCGTCCCAGCGTACAGGAGACAAGACCCATGTTCGGATTGATGCAAGACCGCCCGCTGCTGATCTCGTCGCTCATCGACTACGCAGCCACCTTTCATCCAAAAGCCGAAGTCGTCGGCCGCACCGTGGAGGGGCCGGTGCACCGCACCAACTACGCGGAGATACAGCGCCGTGCCAAGCAGGTGGCCAATGCGATGAAGGTGCTGGGCATCGAACCGGGCAACCGCGTCGGCACGCTCGCGTGGAACACATGGCGCCACCTCGCGCTGTATTTCGGTGTGTCGGGCACGGGCGCGGTGCTGCACACCGTGAACCCGCGGCTCTTTCCGGAGCAGGTCGACTACATCGTCAACCATGCCGAAGACAAGGTGCTGTTCTTCGACACCACCTTCGCGCCGCTGGTCGAAAAGCTCGCGCCGGCGCTGAAGTCGGTGCGCGCCTTCATCGCGATGACCGACCGCGCGCACATGCCCGCCATCGACGTACCCAACCTGCTGTGCTACGACGAGCTCGTGGGCTCGCAGAGCGAGCAGTACGAGTGGCCCGAATTCGACGAGCGCACCGCCTCGTCGCTCTGCTACACCTCGGGCACCACGGGCAATCCGAAGGGCGTGCTGTATTCGCATCGCTCCACCGTGCTGCACTCGCTGATGGAGTGCGGCCCCGACACCTTCGGCGTCAACTCGCAGATGACGCTGCTGCTCGCGGTGCCGA
Organism: Variovorax sp. Varisp46; assembly: GCF_059491885.1. Classification (NCBI taxonomy): domain Bacteria; kingdom Pseudomonadati; phylum Pseudomonadota; class Betaproteobacteria; order Burkholderiales; family Comamonadaceae; genus Variovorax; species Variovorax sp. Varisp46. The sequence continues at coordinate 4,391,848 of NZ_CP168515.1, read as the reverse complement.
TGTTCCATGCCAACGCATGGGGCATGCCGTATGCGGCGGCGATGACCGGCATGAAGCTGGTCATGCCCGGCCCGCACATGGACGGCCAGAGCCTCTACGAACTGATGCGCGACGAGAAGGTCGGCTTCTCGCAGGCCGTGCCCACCATCTGGCTCATGCTGTTCCAGTACTTCGACGCCCACCCTGAAATCGACACCCGCGCCATCGGCCTGAAGCGCATCGGCGTGGGTGGCGCGGCCACGCCGCGCAGCATGATCGAGCGCTTCGAGCGCGACTTCGGCGCCGACTTCGTGCAGGGCTGGGGCATGACCGAGACCAGCCCCATCGGCGTGATCGGCAACCTGCTGCCCAAGCACCTGTCGATGCCGAAGGAAGAGCAGACGCGCGTGAAAATGCGCCAGGGCCGAGGCGTGTGGGGCGTGGAGCTGAAGATCGTCGGCGAGGACGGCCAGCGTCTGCCGTACGACGGCAAGGCCTTCGGCCACCTGCACGTGCGCGGCCCGTGGATCGCGAGCGGTTACTTCAAGGGCGAGGGCGGCCCGGTGCTCGATGCCGAAGGTTTCTTCCCGACCGGCGACGTCGCCAACATCGACGAGGACGGCTACGTGCAGCTGGTCGATCGCGCGAAGGACGTCATCAAGTCGGGCGGCGAATGGATCTCTTCCATCGAGCTCGAGAACGCCGCGAGCACACACCCGGCCGTGGCCGAGGCGGCGGTGATCGGCATCGCGCACCCGAAGTGGCAGGAGCGACCGCTGCTCATCGTGGTCAGGCGCGCGGGTGTCGAAGTCACTCGCGAGGAACTGCTTACTTTCCTCGCGGAGCGCGTCGTGAAGTGGTGGCTACCGGATGACGTGGCTTTCGTCGACAGCCTGCCGCATACAGCCACCGGCAAGCTGCTGAAGACCAGGCTGCGCGAACAATTCAAGGGCTACGTCGCGACGGCATCTCTTTGACAGTTCGATGACTTGTTCGGGTTTTCTGTGGACAACTCTGTGAGTTGTGGGTGGAGGCGAAGAGGCGAAGCGAGAGCTGGCGTGGGTTCCCATCACGTTGCCTGTTGAATAGGCATCGCGCTGGCGGGGAAGGGGAAAGGGCGTGGATGTATGCAAAGAGAGACGGGCATGCGAGGGGCGATGCGCGCGGCGTTAGGCATTTCGTACTGATTCGACGAGGAGGGCTCGCGCCACCGCCTTCGATTGACAGCGGATGCCACTCACCGGACATCGCTTCGGCGGCTCCTGAGCGCTTCGCTTGGGATGCTGCGCGCCGGCATCGAAGGCTGATGCGGCCCTGCGTATTCCCGATGCCGCGAAATTACTTGGTGCCCCGCGCAAGCTGCGCCCGCCCGAACGGCGTGATGCGCCGGATCACCGCCAGCTCCTGCGGCTCGCTGCTGCTCTTCCACGCCAGCGCGGGGCTGATCGCCGCATCGACGAACCCGGCCTGCTTCAGGGCCTCGATGCAGTTGATCTCCTGCGGGTCCTGCACGCGAAGCGGGAATGTCGATCGTTCGATCGTGCGCAGGTAGTCCAGGGGCTCCGGGCCTGTTCTTGCGGACTTCGGTGCGGCCCCGACCCTGCCGCGGCCGCGCAGGTTGCCGATCTCGGCATGCCCCTCGTCGGTGATGCAGACCACCAGCGCCGCCTGCGCCAGCCTGTAGCTGCCCCCGGTGTCGAAAGCCGGGTCGATGGAGGCCTCGATGAGGCCGGTCGCTTTCAGGACGGAAACGCGTCGCACGTCCTGCGCGTCGGTCACATGCATCGGCAGGCGAGCATGCTCCAGCTGGAGAAGGTAACTGAGTGGCACCGAAGACCCCCTGTCTACGTCCCCTCTGCTATCGATGCCGCGTCATGCCGCCCAGCCGAACAGGGACCGCAAGAACTTCCCCTGATTCCTGGACAACTCAGGCGCCCCCGAACACACCACCCCCTCCGGAAGGGAGGTGGCCGAGAAGGGTGTGATTGTGAATATTTATTCTTTCCGGCGATTCTTGTGGACCGCCCGGGCGGGCGCCATCACCGAAACTGGGTATGCCCGTTGGCCAGATGGCGGGCGTACCCGGGGAGGGCCCGCGCCGGCGCTGCCGGGCTGGAGAATCAGGCGTGCCCCACAAGGAAAAAAGCCTTGCAAGTCGTTGACTTGCAAGGCTTTTCGTTTTGTTGGTGGCTCTTCACGGACTCGAACCGCGGACCTGTGGATTATGATTCCATCGCTCTAACCGACTGAGCTAAAGAGCCGTCAGTGCAGTTTTGCACCGAGCCCAAAATTATAGCCCAGGCTGAGGGCCCAGTTCAACCACCCGCGGGCAACTTGCCCAATTCTTCGGAAACGAGCCTCACGATCAGCTTGTCCAGCGTCTGCACCGAGTAGTTGCCGACGTCGTGCACGGTCTGCGTTCCGGGGCCGCTGGCCGGGTCCGCCGCCTCCTTGTAGGTGAGGAACACGAAGCGCCCGCCGGTGTACTGCGCGATCTGGCGCTGGATGTATTCGCCCTGCTGGTCGAGCCCCGAGGCGCCCACGCTGAACACCTTGATGCCCTTGCCCAGCGCGGCGACCATGTCGTCGTCGTACTGAGGGCCGCCGTAGTCGAGGTGCGGCGGCGCATCGGCCAGCAGCACCACGAGGCGGGTGGTGCCGTTGCCGCGCCAACTCAGCTTGTGGACCGTTTCGTTCAGGGCCTCGTTCATCGCCTCGGGGTAATCGCCGCCGCCCGCGGCGCGCAGGGCGTCGAGCACGCCCTGGAAGGCGTTCAGGTCATTGGTGAAGTCATGGCGGCGCACCAGGAAGTCGTCGGTGCGGTCGCGGTACGCCACCAGGCCGAAGCAGGTGTCGGGGCGGCTCGGCAGCCTGGCCACCTGGTCGGCGATGGTGCGCAGGGTGGTCTTCAGCTTGGCGATCTCGTCGTCCATCGAACCAGTGGCGTCGATCAGGAAGACCAGGTCGAGCCGGGCGCGCGCGGGTGCGGCGCCCGGCTTGCCTGGGAGCACGACGTCGACGGCATTCTTCTGGCCGCGCTGCAAGAAGGCGGTGCTCTGGCGGCCGTTCTTGCGCACGGTCACTTCGTACAACTCGCTGCGGGCCTTGTCGAAGGCGTTCGGGTGCAGCCACGCGCGCCCGCCCGCGTCGGTGCGCGCCCACATGGCGGCGCCGTTCGCGGCCTGCACGGCCACTTCGGCATCGGGCACGACGGCGCCGCGCGCATCGCGCACCTGGAGCAGGTAGCGCGCGCTGATGTCGCGTTCACGGTGGGCGACCTGGGTGCGGCCGCGGAAGGCGAGGTATTCGCCGAAGTCGGCGTTGTCGTCGACCATGCCGGCGGTGACGGGCTCGCTGGCCGGGCGTGGTGCTTGCGCCGGCGGCTGGACGGCGATGCGGGGAGCGGCGGATGCGGCGGGAGAGGGCATCGCCATCGCCGCGGGCGGGGCCTCGGCGATCGGCGCGGGAGAGGCGGCCAATGCGCCCGCGGCTTCTGCGTGCGACGGCTTGCGCAGCGCATCCGGCGGCGTGGCCGCGTCGGCGAGCGCGCGTCTTTCCCGCAGGGCGTGCCCTTCGAACTGGGCGTTGCGCTGCAGGCCCGGCGTCTCGTGCGTCTGGATCGGCCGGGCGCAGCCGGTGGCCGATGGCGCCTCGAAATTCGGCACGGCAAGCGTTGCCTGCGTGCGGCTGTCGGGCGCGGGCGTCGGCCATCTGACAGGGCCGTCGGCCGTGGCCGAGGGCTTGGTGGCGCCGCAGGCCGTCAGGAGCAGTTGGGCGCACAGCAGCACGACGAGCGGCCGGCGGAAGCGGGGAGCGAAGGCGTGGATCATGGAGGGACTCCGGGTGGTTGGGTGCAGGCTGATACGGCGGGCCGCCGCCAACGGGGTTGAGCCCCGCCGCTTTTTTTGCCGCCCTGAACCCCGATGCCTTCCGCCGCCCGTACAAGCTCGGGTGAAAATCCGCCGATGTCCGCGCTTCCCCGCGCCCCTTCCGCCAAGAACGCCCCCGAGCGCCAGGCCATGCCCGACGACCAGTTGATGCTGGCCTATGCGCAGGGCGACGCCGCCGCGTTCGACGTGCTCTACGCGCGCCACGAAGGCGGGCTGTTCCGCTTCGTCAAGCGGCTGCTGGGCGCGCGGCTGGCGGCGCAGGCCGACGAGGTTTTCCAGGACACCTGGGTGCGGATCATCTCGGCGCGCGAGAGCTTCTCGCCGCAGGGCGCGACCTGGCGCACCTGGGCCTTCACCATCGCGCACAACCTCGCGATGGACCGGCTGCGCGTGAGCGGGCGCGAAGTGGCGCTCGATGCGCATGCGGACGACGACAGCGATCCCGTCCCCACGCTCGACCGCGGTGTGCGCGGCGCTGTCGATGCGGCCGCGCATCCGTCGGCCGAAGAGCTCGCGTTCTGGCGCGCCGCGGGCCGCCGCCTGCTGGCCTGCCTCGACGAACTGCCGCCCGAGCAGCGCGCCGCGTTCCTGCTGCACCATGAAGACGGCCTGACCGTTGAAGCGCTGGCCGCGAGCCTGGAGATCGGATTCGAGACCGTGCGCAGCCGCCTGCGCTACGGCCTGCAGAAGCTGCGCGCCTGCATGGAGCGCTACCTGTCGGTGCTGGAGCAACGGGCATGAGCGGCAACACCACCGGTTTCGAAGACGGCCGCGACGACGACCTGCGCGACCCGGCGCTGCGCCGTGCGCTGGACCACGCGCCCGACGGCGAGGCCACGCCCGATCCGCGCACGCGCGACGCGATCCTGAAGATGGCGCACAACCTGGCTGCGGCGCCGGCGTCGACTGCGGGCACGGCCGCCAACAGCGCGAGTGCTCGGCCGTGGTGGCGCCGCCTGTTCGGCGGTGGCGCAGAGCCGCATCCGCGCATGCCGTGGAATGCGGCCTTCGCAACGGTACTGGTGGCCGCGTTCATTACCGTGCTGTGGCGCAGCGAACCGGTGCCCGATGCGCGGCTTGACGGGGAGGCGCGTGTCGGCGGCGCCGCCGCGCCCGCGGCCGAAGCCCCCGCGGCTCCTGCAGCGCCTGCACCCGCGACGGCTGCCGTCCCTGAACCCGCGACGGCGCCGCCGGCCGCGGCGAAGCAAGCCCCGCCGACACCGGCCGCGCCTGCTGCCGAACAGCGCGCCAAGGTGCCGCGCGACACGGCGCCTATCAAGGAAGCGGCACGCGCCCAGCCATCGCGCAGGGAGGCGGTGCCCGCGCCCACGCCCGTGGCGCCGGCGCCTCCCGCCATCGTCGCCGAGCAGGCCGCCCAAGCCCCCGCGCAGGACGAGCGTCGCGAAGAGCGCATGGAAAGCGAACGCCGGCGCGCCTACGCCCCCGCACCGGCCGCGCCCGCTCCATCCGTTGCATCGCCGCCGGCCGCCGCCCCGCTCTCCCGCCAGTCGCAGGACGCCTCGGCGCTTGCCAGCCAGAGCGGTGCCAGCGGGCAAGCCTCCGGTGCGTTGCAGGACGCTTCGCCGCACGCGGCGAAGGCAGCGGCGTCTCGAGCCGACGGGCCGCCGTCCTTCTCCGCGCTGGAGCGCTGGACATCGTTCAGTTCGGACGCCGGCGCGCGGCGCGCGCGGGGCGACGTCGAAGGCTTGCCTGCCCTGGTGGGCACGGTGGCGCGCTCGGCCACCACACCCGATGCGCCCTTCGGTGCCCCGGTGGAGGCGCGACTGTCGCTCTATCGCGGCGACACGCTCATCGCCGTGCTCGAGATTGCGGGCGACCAGGTGCGCTGGACGCCGCACCCCGGCGGCACCGCGCTGGTCGGCACGCCGCCGGCGCAGGCGCTCGATGCGCTGCGCGCGCTGCTGGCGCGTTGAACCGGAGGCCCGATCGGGCGATCAGGCGTTCTTGAAGTCCGGTGCGCGCTTGTTCAGGAAGGCGTCCATGCCTTCCTTCTGGTCGGCCGTGGCGAACAGCGCGTGGAACAGGCGCCGCTCGAACATCACGCCGTCGCTCAGGCCGCTCTCGAAGGCGCGGTTGACCGATTCCTTGGCCGCCATCACCGAGACCTGCGAGAAGCCGCAGATGATCAGCGCCGCGCCCAGCGCCTCGTCGGCGAGCTTCTCGAACGGCACCACGCGGCTTACGAGACCGGCGCGCTCGGCTTCCGCGGCGTCCATCATGCGGGCGGTGAGCACCATGTCCATGGCCTTGCTCTTGCCCACCGCGCGCGGCAGGCGCTGCGTGCCCCCGGCGCCGGGGATCACGCCGATCTTGATCTCGGGCTGGCCGAACTTGGCGTTGTCGGCCGCGATGATGAAGTCGCACATCATCGCCAGCTCGCAGCCGCCACCCAGGGCAAAGCCGGCCACCGCGCCGATCACCGGCTTGCGGATCGAGCGGATGGTTTCCCAGTTGCGCGTGATGTAGTCGCCTTTGTAGGTGTCGATGAAGCTGTACTTGGCCATCGCCGCGATGTCGGCGCCGGCGGCGAAGGCGCGCTCGCTGCCCGTGAGGATGATGCAGCCGATGGCGTCGTCCGCATCGAAGGCCTTGAGCGCCTGGCCCAGTTCGGTCATGAGCGCGTCGTTCAGCGCATTCAGGGCCTTCGGGCGGTTGAGGGTGATGATGCCGACCTTGCCAGCTTCGGTCCGCACTTCGATGTTTTCGTAGCTCATGGTGTCTCCGGGGGAAGGGAAAAAACGCGCTTCACTATACCCAGCATGGCCCGGAGTTCCCGATGCGAGAACGCCGACCCATCGCGGGGGGAGGACAAAGAGGCGAGTTAACTGCCCAGCCAGTTCGCCACCTTGGCGGCGTCGTGCGAGAACAGGCGCCAGGTGGTCGCCCCGACGGGCAGCACCAGCGGCAGCCTGACCAGTTTGCGGTCGCGCGCCACGATGGCCGTGCACTTCGCCGCATCACCCAGGTACAGCGCGAGGTCGTCGAGCTTGGCGATGCGCCAGGCCTGCGCCGGCCGCTGCTGGCCCTTCCTGCCGACAGCGGGCAGCTCGATGCCGATCCACTCGTCGTGCGCGGAAAAACCGGCCTTCTCGGCCGCGCCACCACGCAACACCACCTTCACCTGCACGCCGCCATTGGCCTCGGCCACGCGCAGGCCCAGCGCCTGCGCCTGCTGCGAGGGGTCTTCGAGCGTGGCCACGCCGTGCGCGCGCAGCAACTGCGCGAGCGGGAGCTCCTCGGTCGAATGCACCCAGCGCGCGAGCTCCGCCGCATACGAGCGGCCGCTCACGGCCTCGAGCGCGGCAGCAATGTCGGCCTCGCTGATCGGGCCGCCGCCGCTGTGCGTCCACAGGTGGCGCATCACGTCGTCGAGCGTGCCCTTGCCTTCATGGCGCAAGGTGAGGTCGAAGCACAGCGCCACCAGCGCGCCCTTGGTGTAGTAGCTCACCGTGCTGTTGGGCGTCTGCTCGTCCTGGCGGTAGTACTTGACCCAGGCGTCGAAGCTCGCGTCGGCCACCGGCTGCACCAGCCGGCCCGGCGTCTGCATGACCTGGTTGATGGTCTTGTTGAGCAGGCGCAGGTAGGCCGCATCGTCGATGCGCCCGGCGCGGCGCAGCAGCAGGTCGTCGTAGTAGCTGGTGAAGCCTTCGAAGAACCACAGCAGCTGCGTGTAGTTTTCCTGGCTGTAGTCGTAGCGCGCGAACTCTGCCGGCCGCATGCGCTTGACGTTCCAGGTGTGGAAGTACTCGTGGCTGATGAGTCCCATCAGCGTGGTGTAGCCGTCGGGCTGCTTCTTCTTCTCGCCGCGCTGCGGCAGGTCGCGGCGGTTGCAGATCAGCGCGGTCGAATGGCGGTGTTCGAGCCCGCCGTAGCCGTCGTCGACCGCGTTGAGCATGAACACGTAGCGGTCGATCGGCGGCTTCGGCCCGCCGCGCTTGCCGACCTTTTCGCCGTGCCAGAAGCGCATCTCTGCTTCGCAGATGGCCTTGGTGTCGGCGATCAGCTTGTCGCCATCGAACGAGGCCGCGGCACCCGCGATCACGAAGCGGTGCGGTACGCCGCAGGCTTCGAACTCGGCGCTCCAGAAGGCGCCCAGCTCGACGGGGCTGTCGGCCAATTCATCGTAGCCCGAGGCCTGGTAGCTGCCGAAGCCGTGCTTGTCGGCCTTCAGCGGCACCAAGGCAGTGGCGCACGACCAGCGCGCAGCGTCATCGGCCAACACGGGCGCGACGATCTCCAGCGCATGCGGCGCCTCGGTCTGGCCTTCGACGCGCAGGCACACGCTGGTGCCGTTGAAGAAGCCGCGCTCGGCATCGAGCCAGGCGGTGCGCACCGAGTTGTCGTAGGCGCAGACCCGGTAGTGCAGTACCAGCGGCTGCCCGGGCGTGCACTCGACGAGCCAGCTGCATTTGTCGAGCTGCGTGAGCGCCGGCTTGCGTCGGCCCTGCGTGGCGCGCAGGCCCTGCAGGTTCTTGGCGAACTCGCGCACCAGGTAGCTGCCCGGAATCCACACCGGCAGCGACACGCGCTGCTGCGCCGTGGGCGCGTCGATGGTGAGCGTGATGTCGAAGAGGTGTGCGTGAAGATCCGCACATTCGACGCGATAGCGCACGCCTGCGGCGCGCTGCGCGAGAGCCTTCGCCGCCATCAGCTGGACGAAGCGGCGAGCTGCTTCTCGACCTGCTCTGCGGGAATGGCGCCGGGCGTGCGGGTGCCGTCGCTGAAGATCAGCGTGGGCGTGCCGGTGATGTTGTACTTGCGGCCGAACTCGACGTTGCGCTGCAGCGCGGTCACGTCGCAGCTGCTGGCCGCGGTGGCGGGTTTGGTGCTGGCTTCCATCCAGTCGCCCCAGGCCTTGCCCTTGTCCTTGCTGCACCAGATGTCGCGCGACTTGACGTTCGAGTCGGGGCCCAGCACCGGGTACAGGAACAGGTACACGGTGACGTTGTCGACCGTCTTCATGTCCTTCTCGAAGCGCTTGCAGTAGCCGCAGTTCGGGTCTTCGAACACCGCGAGCTTGCGCTTGCCGTTGCCGCGCACGATCTTGATCGAGTCCTTCAGCGGCAGCTGGTCGAAGGCGACGGCGCTGAGCTTTTCCACGCGCTCTTCGGTCAGGTTCTTGCGCGATTTCACGTCGATCAGGTTGCCCTGGATCAGGTAGTTGCCCTGCTCGTCGGTGTAGAAGATCTGCGCGCCGTTCACGCGCACTTCGTAGACGCCCGGGATCGGCGACTTCGAGACTTCGTCGATCGCCGGGAACTGCGGAATGCGCGCCGGCAGGTTCTTGCGGATCTCGGCTTCGCCGGCGGTGGCGGCCACGACCGCGCCCAGCGTGCAGGCGGCGAATAGGAGGTTGCGTACGAGTGTCATCGGGAGATCCGTTGGTTCGATTCGAGAATAAGTGGGCGCGTCAGGCCTTCAGGCCCATGGCTTGCGCCGTGATCCAGTGCTTGACGAGGCGCGTGCGGTCGAAACCGCGCATGCCCCAGTTGCGCAATGCAGGAAGCGGGCCGAGGTTGTGCGAGAAAAGCTGCTGCAGTCCATCGGTTGCGAGGCTCATCTGCAGCACGTCGGCACGGCGGGCGCGCTCGTAACGGCGCAGCAGGCGGGCATCGCCCACGCTGCGCCAGTAATCGCGGTTCCTGATCACCTCGGCCAGCTCGGCCGCATCGGCCAGGCCCAGGTTCAGGCCCTGGCCGGCCAGCGGGTGCACCGTGTGGGCGGCGTCGCCAGCCAGGGCCCAGGAGCGGGTCGGCTGGCCGGGCATGGCGCCGGTCCAGCGGTCGGCGATGGCGCGCGCCAGCGGCCATGCGCCGCGCTCGCTCGTGAGCTTGAGCGCGCCGAGCGCGTTGTGGCTGGCCTCGGTGACGGCGGCGTTGAATTCGTCGTTGCCCTGTGCGAGCAGGTCGGGCGCGCGCAGCTGGTCGACCGACCACACCAGTGCGACCGTCTTGCCGTGCGTGCCGCCGAGCGGCAGCAGCGCGAGCACTTCGCCCCTGTCGTTGAACCATTGGCGCGCGATGCCGTCGTGCGACTGCTCGGCCTCCATGCGCGCCGCGATCGCGTGCTGCGGATAGCGCGTGACCTCGTAGCTCACGCCAAGCGCTTCGCGCGTGGTACTGGCCTTGCCTTCGCACACCACGGTGAGCGGGGCGACGACGGGCTCGGCCACGACCTCGATCTGGGGCTGGAAGCGCACCGCATCGGCCAGCTGCTGCTCGAGCGCGGGCACGTCGACGATCCAGGCCAGCGCATCGACTTTCTGGCGTGCGGCGCTGAACTGCACCCGTCCGCCTTCGTCGCCGTGCACCAGCATTTCGCGCACAGCGGTGGCGTGGACGGCGTCGGGCCAGGCGCGCAGCGATTCGAGCAGCGCGCGCGAGGCAGTGTTGAGCGCATACGCGCGGATGTCTTCCTTGCCCTGCGTGGCCGGCGGCACCACCAGCGCGACGCGCACACGTTCGCGCGCGAGCAGCAGGGCCAGCGTGCGGCCGACGATGCCGGCGCCACGAATGCAAACTTCTGGGGGGAGAGCCATCGAACGATTGTAGGAGTTGCCCGTCCAGGGCGGGGCGTGGGCCTTTTCCTGCGGCGGGGAGTTTTCGGGGCGCCTCGATGCCGGACAATTGCCGCCGAATTCCAAGGAACCCCCACCGTGTCCCAGCCTGCTTTCGACCTCGAAGCCACCATCGCGCGCCTGTTCATCTACCCGGTCAAGTCCTGCGCCGGGGTCGAGCTTCCCGAAATGCTGCTGACCGAGACCGGGCTGGAGTTCGACCGGGCCTGGATGGTGGTCGACGCGCAGGGCGAGTTCGTCACCCAGCGGCAGCTGCCGCGCATGGCGCTGATCAAGCCGCAGATGAAGCAGATGGAAGTGGTGCTGCGCGCCCCTGGCATGCTGGCGCTGCACCTGGCCTTCGACCGGGTCGAGAAGCCGGTGCGGGTGCGCGTATGGAAAGACGAGGTGCCCGCCTACGACATGGGCGACATCGCCGCCCAGTGGTTCAGCGATTTCCTCTCGGAGCCCGGCAGGCCGCAGACCCTGCGCCTCGTGCGCTTCGACCCCGAGCACAAGCGCCTGTCGAGTATGAAGTGGACCGCCGGCGTCGAGGCGCAGACCCAGTTCGCCGACGGCTACGCGCTGCTGGTGGCGAGCGAGGGCTCGCTGGCCGAGCTCAACGAACGCCTTGCGGCACAGGGCCACGGGGCCGTGGGCATCGAGCGCTTCCGCCCCAACATCGTGCTCGCGGGCATCGAGTCGCACGACGAGGACCGCATCGACGCGCTGCACATCACGACCGGTGAAGGCGAGGCCGAACTGCGCCCCGTCAAGCCCTGCACGCGCTGCCCGATCCCGGACATCGACCCGGCCACCGCCCTCAGCAGCCCCGAGGTCGGCGACACGCTGCGCACCTATCGCGCCGACGCGCGCGTGGATGGCGGCATCACCTTCGGCATGAACTGCATCGTGATCCAGGGTGTGGAGCACATGCTCAAGGTCGGCCAGTCCGTGGGCGCGAACTACAAGTTCGAATGAGCGAAGGCGCTCGAGCGGCGCCTCAGAACTTCACTCCGGCGATCAGGATGATGTTCGCGTAGGGCGTGCATTCGCCCGTGCGCACCATGGCGCGGGCCTTGGCGGTGCGGCGCTTGAATTCCTCGTGCGACACGGTCTGGGGCTCGATGCCCAGCGACTGCGGATACCAGCCCGGCAATTTCTTCGTGTCGCCATCGCCGTCGAGCGCCTCGTCGGCGATCACGATGCCTTCCACCTGCATCTCCGACAGCACCGCCTGCAGCACGTCGTCGAGTTGCGGCACGCCGCGCGCCACCGCGAGGTCGATGCGGCGCGGGCCATCCGGAATCGGCAGGCCGGCGTCGCCGAGCACGAGCATGTCGCCGTGGCCCAGCGAGGCGATCACATGGGAGAGTTCGGCGTGCAGCAGGGCGGTGCGTTTCACAGCGTGATCCAGTCGGGAGGCAAGGGACTGCGCAGCACGGCGTCGCGCTGCGGGATGGAAGGTTGGGCGCCGGGCTGCTGGATGCACAGCGCCGCGGCGCGAATGCCCAGGCGCACGGCCTCGTCGAAGGACTGGCCTTCGCCCAGCGCGACCGCGAGCGCACCCAGGAAGGTGTCGCCGGCGGCCGTGGTGTCGACCGCCTGCACCTTAGGCGCGGGATGATGGCGCGCGCCGTCGGCATCGACGGCCACGGCGCCGCGCGAACCCAGCGTGACCACCACGCGCGCGATGCCCTTGGCGCGCAGCGCCTGGCCAGCCTGCGCGGCTTCCTGCGGGCTGTCGGCGGACTGGCCGCACAGCGTCTGCGCCTCGATCTCGTTGACCACCAGCGTGTCGATCAGCGGCCACAGCGGCTCGGCGATCGCCTGCACCGGCGACGGGTTGAGCAGCACCTTGCAGCCCGTGCCGTGCGCTACCGCGATGGCGCGCGCGACCTGGTCCATGGGGGTCTCGAATTGCGTGACGAGGAAGGCCGCGCCCTGCACCTGCTGCTTCAGCGCGGCTTCGTCCACCTCTACCCGGGCGTTGGCGCCGGGAATCATCACGATGCGGTTCTGCCCGCTGTCTTCCACGAGGATCAGCGCCGTGCCGGTGGGCTCGTCGGCCACGGTGCGCAACGCGGCGGTGTCGATGCCGTCGTTCTGCAGCGCGTTGCGCAGAGCCGTGCCATGCGCGTCGCCGCCGACGCAGCCGATCATCTGCACTTGTCCGCCTTCGCGCGCACAGCTCACCGCCTGGTTGGCGCCCTTGCCGCCGGGAATGGTGGCGATCGAATGGCCGAGCAGGGTTTCTCCCGCGGCCGGCGCATGCGGTACGCGCAGCACCAGGTCCATGTTGAGGCTGCCGAGCACCACGATGCGCGGCGCCCGGGAGGGGCTGCTGGAAGAAGGCTTCGGGCTCACGGGGTGCGGGACTTTCGGGTTTGCGTTGCAGGCGTTTCGGTCGCAAGGGGCGCGGCGGGCTCGCGGAAGCTCGCATGCCGCGCGGTCGAGGCGCGCACGCGCAGCTCGGGCTGCAGCACCACCTTGCGTGCGTCGCGCCGCTTGCCGCCTACGCGTTCGAGCAGCATGTCGACCGCCAGCGCGCCGATGCGCTCCTTGGGCTGCGCCACGGTGGTGAGCGGGGGGCTGGTGTAGGCGGAGAGTTCGATGTCGTCGAAGCCGACGATCGAGAGTTCGTCGGGTACGCGCACGCCGCTTTCATGCGCCGCGCGCAGTGCGCCGATGGCCATCAGGTCGTTGCAGACGAACACGGCCGAGGGCTTGCGCTCGGTGCGCAGGATGGCGTGCATGGCCTCGTAGCCGCCCTGGCTGGTGAAGCCGCCGCGCCACAGCAGTGCGCTGGCGTTCGCGATGTCGGGCGTCGCGCCGGTCTCGGCCAACGCCATGCGCCAGCCTTCGATGCGCTGCTCGCTCGGCATCACGCCCGCGGGCCCGCCGATGCAGGCGATGCGCTTGTGGCCCAGCGACAGCAGGTGCCGCACCGCGAGCAGGCCGCCCTGCATGTGGGCGGTTTCCACCAGGTCGCAGGCCGGGTCGTCGATCTCGCGGTCGACCAGCACGGTCGGCACGCGCAGGCCGTGCAGCTGCTTCGCCAGCGAATCGTCGTCGGCGGTGCCCGCGCCGGTCGACACCACGATCAGCCCGTCGATGCGGCGCTCGGCCAGCACCTTCAGGTAGACGCTCTGGCGGTGCGGTTCGTCATCGGTGTTGCACAGCACCAGCGTGTAGCCGGCGCCGAAGCAGCGGTCTTCCACGATGCGCACGATCTCGGCGAAGTAGGGATTCGAGCTGTTGGGAATCAGCATGCCCAGCGTCGAGGTGGTGTTGCTCTTCAGGCTTCGCGCCATCGCGTTGGGCACGTAGCCCAGTTCGCGGATGGCGAGCTCCACGCGCTCGCGCACCTTGGCGCTCACGTGGCGCGTGTCGTTGACCACGTGCGACACGGTGGTGACGGAAACGTCCGCCTTCAGTGCGACGTCCTTGATGGTGGCCATGGCTTTTTGTGTTCCTCGTGGGGCGGGATGCCGTCAGGCCAGGCGGCGATCCGCGCGGCGCTGGCGCAGCGTGTCGATGATGACGGCCACCACGATCACCGCGCCGGTGATGATGCGTTTGCTCGGCTCGCTGGCGCCCACCTGCGCCAAGCCGGCTTCGAGCACCGCGATGATCAGCACGCCGAAGAAGGTGTTGATCACCGAGCCGCGCCCGCCCATGAGGCTGGTGCCGCCGATGACCACGGCCGCAATCACCTGCAGCTCGATGCCGACGCCGGCGTTGGGGTCGGCCGCTTCGAGCCGGGCCGACTGCATCAGGCCCGCGAGCCCGGCCAGCAGGCCGGTGGCGGCGAACACGATGATGCGGATGGGGCGTGGGTCCACGCCCGCCAGGCGCATTGCTTCTTCGTTGGTGCCGATGCCCACCACGTGGCGTCCGAACACCGTGCGCGTGAGCACCATCTGCGCGATGACCACCAGCACCACTGCGAGCACGAAGGCGGCCGAGATGCCGCCGATCCACGGCGCGGCCAGGCCCGAGATGGCGTCGCCCACGTACTGCGTGCGCGAATCGGTCACGAGGTAGGCGCCGCCGCGCACCGCTTCGAGCATGCCCAGCGAGACGATGAAGCTCGGCAGCCGCCAGGCGACCGACACCGCGCCGGTGACCGTGCCGCAGACGAGCCCTGTCGCGAGGCCGAGCACGGCGGCCAGCGGCACCGAGAGCTTCCATTCGAGGATGGCGGCCGCCGTGACCGCGGCGCTCAGCGCCAGCACGGAGCCGACGGACAGGTCGATGCCCGCGATGATCAGCACGAAGGTCATGCCGACGGCCATCACGGCCAGCGCGGGGATTTCATTCGCGATGGAGACGAAGGTCTCGCGCGTCAGGAAGTATTCGCTGAGCGTTCCGAACAGCGCGATCATGCCCACGAGCACGACCGTCAGGCCGAGGTAGGTGCCGAGCTGGCCTTTGAGTGCGGAGGGCGAGGCCGGCGGGTTTTGTTTGGTGGAGGCTTCGGCGTTCATGGTGTGTCGGCGGTGACCGGGGTCGAATCGGAAACGGGAGATACCGTCGGCGGGCTGGCGGCGCGTCCTGTCGCGTCGCTGAATGCTGCGGCCAGCAGCGATTGTTCGGTCCACGCGCCGCGCTCGAACACCGCGACCAGCCGGCCGGCGCTCATCACGCCGATGCGGTCGCACATGGCCATCAGTTCGCGCAGGTCGCTCGACACCATCAGCAGCGCCTTGCCGGCGCCGGTCATGCGGTCGAGTTCGGCGTACAGGTCGGCGCGCGCGCCCACGTCCACGCCGCGCGTGGGTTCGTCGAGCAGCAGCACCTTGCATTCGCGGTGCAGCCAGCGCGCGAACACCACCTTCTGCTGGTTACCGCCGCTGAGCGTGGCGACCGGTTGTTCGATGCTGCGCGAGCGGACGCGCAGCAGCTCCACCAGCCGCTGCGCAATGCCGCGCTCCTTGGCGCGCTGCAGCCAGCCGGCATGGGAGATGGCGCCGAGGTCGCTCAGCGTGGCATTGACGCGGATCGACTGCGGCAGCAGCAATCCTTGCGACTTGCGGTCTTCGGTGACCAGCCCGATGCCGGCGCGGATGGCCTGCATCGGCGAGCGCCAGCCCTTGCGCGCGTGCTGCGTGGGCTGGCCGTTTTCATAGAGGGAGATCTCGCCGCGGTCCGCGCGGTCGGCGCCGAACAGCAGGCGCACCAGTTCGGTCCGGCCCGAGCCGACCAGGCCGGCCAGACCCATGACTTCGCCCGCGCGCAGGTCGATGTCGACGTCGCGCACGGCCTGCGCCCGGCCGATGCCGCGCGCGCTCAGCAGCACCGGACCTGCCACGCGGCGATCGCGGCCTTCATGCTCGTGCACCGCGCGGCCCACCATGCGCTGCACCAGTTCGGATTCGCGCACGCCGGCCATGGCGCGCACGTCGACCAGCCGGCCGTCGCGCAGCACCGCCACGCGGTCGGCGATGCGCTGCAATTCTTCAAGGCGGTGCGACACGTAGACGATGGCCACGCCGCGCGCCTTCAGCAGGTCGATCTGCTCGAACAGGTGCGCGGTTTCGCGCGGCGTGAGCATGGCGGTGGGCTCGTCGAGCACCAGCACGCGCGTGTCGTCCTGCAGGTTGCGCGCGATCTCCACCATCTGCTGCTGGCCGATGCCCAGGCGCGCCACGGGCGTGGCCGGGTCGATGTTCTGCATGCCGATCTTGGCGAGCTGGCGCGCGGCCAGCTCGTGCAGCTTGCCGCGGCGGATCCAGCCGGTCTTGTTGGGCAGGCGGTCGAGCAGCAGGTTCTCGGCCACCGACAGCGTGGTGACGAGCCCGAGCTCCTGCATGACCATGCGCACGCCCAGCCGCTCGGCGTCGCGGCGCGAGGTGGGCGCAAAGGGCTTGCCGTCGAGCAGCATCTGGCCGCGCGTGGGCTGCACCAGGCCGCAGACGATCTTCGACAGGGTGCTCTTGCCGGCGCCGTTCTCGCCCGTGAGGGCCAGCACTTCGCCGGCATTGAGCACGAGCGAGACGTCGTCCAGCACCGGCGCCGCATAGTCCTTGCCCATGGCGCTCAGCGAGAGCACGGGTGCGCTGCGATTGTTATCAGCCATCGATTGGCAACCTTATTCCAGAAACACCGCGGAACCGGCTCCGCCGGGCCGCAGGTGTTGCCCCCGGTAGGGGGAAGGCGAAGCGACACGAAGTGCGCGAAGCCTGGGGGCGAGCATTACTTCGTGACCAGCACCACGTCGGTCTTCACTTCGGCGGGCATCTCCGACTGCTTCTTCTTGTCGGCGATGGCCTTCAGCGCGGTCTCGATGCCGAACACGGCCTGCTTGGCGGCGAACTGGTCGGCGGTGGCGAGCACGCGGCCGTCCTTGAGCATCGGCTTGATGGCGCCGATGTTGTCGTAGCCCACCACCAGCACCTTGCCGGTCTTGCCCGCGGCCTTGACCGCAGCCACGGCACCCAGCGCCATGCTGTCGTTGCCGGCGAGCAGGGCCTTCAGGTCGGGGTGCTCGCGCATCATGCCGGCGGCCACCGTGTTGCCCTTGTCGATTTCCCACTGGCCCGACTGCACGCCCACCACCGTTGCGCCGGCAGCCTTCATGGCATCTTGATAGCCCAGCGTGCGCTGCTGTGCATTGAAGGTGGTCGACACGCCTTCGATGATGCCGACCTTGTCGCCGGCCTTCAGCTCCTTGGCGAGCGCATCGCCCACCAGCTTGGCGCCGGCGCGGTTGTCGGGGCCGACGAACGGCACCTGGATGCCCTTTTCCTTGAGCGCGGCCGCGTCGAGCTGGTTATCGATGTTGACCACCAGGATGCCCTTGTCGATGGCGGCCTTGATCACCGGTACCAGCGCCTTCGAATCGGCCGGGGCGATCACCAGCGCGTTGATCTTCTGCGCCACCATCTGCTCGACCATCTTGATCTGGGCGGCGGTGTCGGTCTCGTCCTTGATGCCGTTGGCCACCAGCGTGTATTCGGAGGCATGGGCCTTCTGGTGCGCCTTGGCGCCGTCTTCCATGGTGCGGAAGAACTCGTTGGCCAGCGACTTCATGACCAGCGCGACCTTGGGCTTGTCCTGTGCGAAGGCGGGGGTTCCGGCAATGGCGCCCAGCAGCATGAGGGCGGCAGCGCTTTGCAGGGTACGGCGGGTGAACTTCATGGGAATGTCTCCTGGGATGGTTGATCAGAGCGGTACGCCGGTCTTTGCCGGGGGCTCCGATGTTAGCCGAGGGAAACGTTTGCGCAAACGTTTGCTAATCGGGGCTAACCCTGATGTTTTTGGGTAGGGTAGGAGGGGGTGAAGCCCTGCCCGGACCGGCCTGCAATCCCGCTCGCCTAAAATTGGCGGTTACCCAAGAGGACCCCCCATGAGTTTGCAATGCGGCATCGTCGGCCTGCCCAACGTCGGTAAATCCACCCTTTTCAATGCGCTGACCAAGGCCGGCATCGCGGCCGAGAACTATCCGTTCTGCACCATCGAGCCCAACGTGGGCGTGGTGGAAGTGCCCGATCCGCGGCTTGCGCAACTGAGCGAGATCGTCAAGCCCGAGCGCATCGTGCCCGCCATCGTCGAGTTCGTCGACATCGCTGGCCTGGTGGCCGGTGCCAGCACGGGCGAAGGCCTGGGCAACAAGTTCCTGGCGCACATCCGCGAGACCGACGCCACCGTCAACGTGGTGCGCTGCTTCGACGACGAGAACGTGATCCACGTGGCCGGCAAGGTCGACCCGATCTCCGACATCGAAGTGATCCAGACCGAACTCTGCCTGGCCGACCTCGCCACGGTCGAGAAGGCGCTGCACCGCCACACCAAGGTGGCCCGTTCGGGCGACAAGGACGCGCAGAAGCTCGTCGGCCTGCTCGAGCGCTGCCAGGCCGCGCTGAACGAGAACACGCCGGTGCGCGCGCTCGAGTTCACGAAGGAAGAGCAGCCGCTGGTGAAGAGCTTCACGCTGATCACCGCCAAGCCCGCGATGTTCGTCGGCAACGTGGCGGAAGACGGCTTCGAGAACAACCCCTACCTCGATCGCCTGCGCGAGTACGCCGCCAAGCAAGGAGCGCCCGTGGTCGCCATCTGCGCCAAGATCGAAGCCGACCTGGCCGAGATGGATGACGAAGACAAGAAGATGTTTCTCGCCGAGATCGGGCAGGAAGAACCCGGCCTGAACCGCCTGATTCGCGCCGCCTTCAAGCTGCTGGGCCTGCAGACCTACTTCACCGCCGGCGTGAAGGAAGTGCGCGCCTGGACCATCCACATCGGCGACACCGGCCCGCAGGCGGCCGGCGTGATCCACGGCGACTTCGAGAAGGGCTACATCCGCGCCCAGACCATCGCGTTCGAGGACTACATCGCCTTCAAGGGCGAGCAGGGCGCGAAGGACGCGGGGAAGATGCGTTCTGAAGGCAAGGAATACGTCGTGAAGGATGGCGACGTGATGAACTTCCTGTTCAGTTCGTAACAGGGCTCGCCCCCAGGCTGCGCGCACTTCGTGTCGCTTCGCCTTCCCCCTACCGGGGGCGACACCTGAGGCCCGGCGGAGCCGGTTCCTCGGTGTCTCGCGAAAACGCGGCTCGTGGGTTTTCGCATGTTGTTGGGTAGACTCCGCGCGCCCGAATCGCTCGATTCCTCCTGACAAGGCCCGCCTCCATGCTCACCGTCCACCACCTCAACAACTCCCGCTCGCAGCGCGTGCTCTGGCTGCTCGAAGAACTCGAGCTGCCCTACGAGATCGTCCACTACCAGCGCGATCCGCAAACCAGTCTGGCGCCCGCTTCGCTGCGGGCTGTCCATCCGCTGGGCAAGTCCCCGGTCGTCACGACGCAGGACGGGCTCACGCTCGCGGAGTCGGGCGCGATCATCGAGACGCTCATCGAGCGCCATGGCAACGGCCGCCTCGCGCCCGCGGCGGGTTCGCCCGAGGCGCTGCGTTATCGCTACTGGCTGCATTTCGCCGAAGGCACGGCGATGTCGCCGCTGCTGCTGAAGCTGGTGTTCGACCGCATCGAGACGAGCAAGATGCCCTTCTTCGCGAAGCCCATCGCCAAGGCCATCGCCGCAAAGGCGAAGTCGGCGTTCATCAACCCGAACATCGCGAATCACCTGAACTACATGGAGGCCGAACTCGGCAAGAGCGAGTGGTTCGCGGGCGATGCCTTCACAGGCGCCGACATCCAGATGAGCTTCGTGGTCGAAGCTTCGCAGGCGCGCGGCGGGCTCGATGCGAAGCGGCCGAAGCTGATGTCGTACCTGGAGCGCATCCACGCGCGTCCCGCGTACAAGCGCGCACTCGAGCGCGGCGGCCCCTACGCTTTGTTGAACTGATCAGAAGACCTGCAGCAGCGCCACCGTCATGGTGATGTAGCGCAGGAATTTCCCGATCGCCATGTAGGCCACGCAAGGCCAGAACGGCAGCTTGAGCCAGCCCGCCACCGCGCACAGCGGATCTCCCACCAGCGGCAGCCAGCTGAGCAGGCAGGCCTTCGGGCCGAGCCGCTCCAGCCAGCCCAGAACCCGCACATGGTGTTTCGAGTGCGAGTATTTGTCGGCCACCTTGTGCGCGCCGTAGCCCATCCACCAGTCGACCGCGCCCCCCAGCGTGTTGCCGATGGTGGCCACCGCGATGGCCGGCCAGAACATGTCGGGGTTGAGCTTGAGCAGCCCGAAGAGAAAGGGCTCGGAGCCCACCGGCAGCAGCGTGGCCGAGACGAAGGCCGCGACGAACAGGGTCGACAGGCCGTATTGCGGCAGCGCCAGCAGCGCCATGAGGGAGTCGAGCCACGCTTGCATAAGGTGGGCGAAGTATAGGCAGTGCTCACCTCGCAATTCCGTGGGAGAAAGCCCCGGATCGCACCGGTGTTTACACGGGTACCCGGACCGCAAATCGTTTCAGTCGCTGAAATGCGGCGTGGCTACAATCGTGCCTCATTTTTCAGCAGCCGAACGCGCACCGCTCCCCTTCCAAATGACCTTGCAGATCGGCACCCACACGCTGGAAAACCGCCTGTTCGTCGCGCCCATGGCCGGCGTGACGGACCGGCCCTTCCGCATGCTGTGCCGCCAACTCGGCGCCGGCTACGCGGTCAGCGAGATGGTCACGTCGCGCAAGGAACTCTGGGGCACGCTCAAGACATCGCGCCGTGCGAACCACGACGGCGAACCGGGCCCCATCGCGGTGCAGATCGCCGGCACCGACGCGGCCATGATGGCCGAGGCCACGGTCTACAACATCGAGCGCGGCGCGCAGATCATCGACATCAACATGGGCTGCCCGGCCAAGAAGGTCTGCAACAAGTGGGCCGGGTCGGCGCTGATGCGCGACGAACCGCTGGCGCTTGAAATCGTGCAGGCCGTGGTCGATGCCGCGCAGCCTTTCAACGTGCCGGTCACGCTCAAGATGCGCACCGGTTGGAGCGAAGAGCACCGCAACGCGGTGAAGCTCGCGCGCGATTTCGAATCGGTCGGCGTGCAGATGCTCACGGTGCACGGCCGCACGCGCGAGCAGGGCTACAAGGGCTTTGCCGAGTACGACACCATCGCGGCGGTAAAGGCCGCGGTGCGCGTGCCGGTGGTGGCCAACGGCGACATTCGTTCGCCGGAGAAGGCGCGCGACGTGCTTGCGGCCACCGGCGCCGACGCGGTGATGATCGGCCGCGCCGCGCAGGGCCGGCCGTGGATCTTCCGCGAGATCGCGCATTTCCTGGAGACCGGTACGCACCGCGCGCCGCCGCTGGTGGCCGAAGTGCGCCGCTTGCTGCTCGACCACCTGGTGGAGCACTATGCGCTGTACGGCGACTACAGCGGTGTGCGCACGGCGCGAAAGCACATCGGCTGGTATGTGCGCACGCTGCCCGACGGCGAAGCGTTCCGCGCACGCATGAACACCATCGAGGACTGTGCCGAGCAGCTGCGCGCGGTCGGCGGCTATTTCGACGGGCTGGCGGACCGCATGGACCGCATGCCCGTGCAGCACCTGGCGGACGAAGAGGCGTCGTCGGGTGAAGAGGAGGCGGCTTGCGCCGTCGATTGAGAAAAAGAGAAGAAGCAATGAGCAAGAAACATATCGAGGACTGCGTACGCACCAGTCTGGACAGCTACTTTCGCGACCTGCGCGGCACCGAACCCGACGGCATGTACGAAATGCTCGTGCGCGTGGTCGAGAAACCCCTGCTCGACGTCGTCATGACGCGCGCGGAAGGCAACCAATCCAAAGCCGCGCAATGGCTGGGCCTGAATCGCAACACGCTTCGCAAGAAGCTGGTCGAACACAAACTTTTGAAATAACTCCACGGCATATCCCATGGCCCAGACCGCACTCATCTCCGTTTCCGACAAAACCGGCATCCTCGAATTCGCCCAGGCGCTGCATGCGCTGGGCATCAGGCTGCTGTCCACCGGCGGCACCGCCAAGCTGCTGGCCGATGCCGGCCTGCCCGTCACCGAAGTCGCCGACCACACCGGCTTCCCCGAAATGCTCGACGGCCGCGTGAAGACGCTGCACCCGAAGATCCACGGCGGCCTGCTCGCGCGCCGCGACCTGCCCGCGCACGTGGCGGCCATCAAGGAACATGGCATCGACACCATCGACCTGCTGGTGGTCAACCTGTACCCGTTCGAAGCCACGGTGGCCAAGCCCGGCTGCACGCTCGAAGACGCGATCGAGAACATCGACATCGGCGGCCCGGCCATGGTGCGCAGCGCGGCCAAGAACTGGAAGGACGTGGGCGTGCTGACCGACGCATCGCAGTACGCCGTGGCGCTGGTCGAACTGAAGGCCGGCGGCAAGCTCAGCGACAAGACCAAGTTCGCGTTCTCGGTCGCCGCGTTCAACCGCATCGCCGACTACGACGGTGCCATCAGCGACTACCTCTCGGCCATCGACTTCGACGCCAGCATCGGCCAGCCCGCGCCCAAGCGCTCGCTGTTCCCCGCGCAGAGCAACGGCCGTTTCGTGAAGGTGCAGGACCTGCGCTACGGCGAGAACCCGCACCAGCAGGCTGCGTTCTACCGCGACCTGTACCCGGCGCCCGGTTCGCTCGTGTCGGCCAAGCAGCTGCAGGGCAAGGAGCTCAGCTACAACAACATCGCCGACGCCGATGCCGCATGGGAATGCGTGAAGAGCTTCGACGTGCCCGCCTGCGTGATCGTGAAGCACGCCAACCCGTGCGGCGTGGCCATCGGCAAGGATGCGGCCGAGGCTTACGGCAAGGCTTTCAAGACCGACCCGACCTCGGCCTTTGGCGGCATCATCGCCTTCAACCGCCCAGTGGACGGCGCGACCGCGCAGGAAATCGCCAAGCAGTTCGTCGAAGTGCTGATGGCGCCGGGCTACACGCCCGAGGCGCTCGAAGTGTTCCAGGCCACCAAGGCCAAGCTCAACGTGCGCGTGCTCGAAATCGCGCTGCCCGCGACCGCAGGGTCGCCTGGCTCCCGTGGCGGCGCCACCGACTGGGACAACGGCCGCAACGCCATGGACGTGAAGCGCGTCGGCTCGGGCCTGCTGATCCAGACCGCCGACAACCACGAGCTGGCCGCCAGCGACCTCAAGGTGGTCAGCAAGAAGCAGCCCACGCCGCAGCAGCTGCAGGACCTGCTGTTCGCCTGGAAGGTCGCGAAGTACGTCAAGAGCAACGCGATCGTGTTCTGCGCCAACGGCATGACCATGGGCGTGGGCGCGGGCCAGATGAGTCGCCTCGATTCGGCGCGCATCGCAAGCATCAAGGCCGAGCACGCCGGCCTGTCGCTGAAGGACACGGCCGTGGCGAGCGACGCCTTCTTTCCGTTCCGCGACGGCCTCGACGTGGTGGTCGATGCGGGCGCGAGCTGCGTCATCCAGCCGGGCGGCTCGATGCGCGACCAGGAAGTGATCGACGCTGCCGACGAGCGCGGCGTGGTGATGGTGCTGTCGGGCGTACGGCATTTCCGCCACTGACGACGCTCCCTTCCAGAACACCGCGGAACCGGCTTTGCCGGGCCGCTGGTGTTGCCCCCGGTAGGGGGTTGGCGAAGCGACACGAAGTGCGCGCAGCCTGGGGGCGAGCCAAGGGCTACCGCGGAACCGGCTTTGCCGGGCCGCTGGTGTTGCCCCCGGTAGGGGGTTGGCGAAGCGACACGAAGTGCGCGCAGCCTGGGGGCGAGCCAAGGGCTACCGCGGAACCGGCTTTGCCGGGCCGCTGGTGTTGCCCCCGGTAGGGGGTTGGCGAAGCGGCACGAAGTGCGCGCAGCCTGGGGGCGAGCTCATTCCCCGAACCGGTATTTCAGCTGCAAGGTGAGCGCGCCGTACAGCCGGTTCTTGATCGTCGGCACGTAGGCGATGTTCAAGCCCCAGTGCCTGCCTTCGATGGCGGCCACCGGAAGGATGGCCGGGAACCAGTTGCTGTTGCGGTAGTTGGGGTAGCCGTCGAAGCCGCCGACCACGGCGCCGACCTTCACGCCGTAGAACTCGAAGGGCAGCACGTACAGTCCGAGGTAGTTCGATTGCCTGCGGTCGCTGTTGTGGAAGGTGCCCGCCGTGATGCGGTACGTGTCGTTCAGCGGGTACTCGACGCCGAGGCCCTGGTTGACGTTCTCCAGCCCCTTGTTGCGGTCGAAGTGTGCCGAGTAGAAGCCGGGGTTGACCCAGATGTTCTTCGGCTCGAAGGCGTCCTGTGCGCACGCGAGCGCCGGAAGAAGAAGGGCCGCCAGCATCGGCAGCGTGCGCAAGGGGATCATGGGCCGGAACGTCTTCGGTGTCTGTACGTGCAGGGCCGCTTCGATGGCAGGCGCACTTTTCTTGGAATCCCTGGTGCCGCAACCCGTGAAGCCGCCTTCGCCAAGTGCCGGCGCAATATACCCGGCGCAATCACGAAATTCGTGACACCGCGCCGCGATTCGCGCGGCCTCAGCGCTTCCTGAAGATGTCCTGCGCGGCCTCGACGGTGGCGGCGATGTCGTCGTCGGTGTGGGCCGCGCTCACGAAGCCCGCTTCGTAGAGTGCCGGCGCGATGTACACGCCGCGGTCGAGCAGGCCGTGGAACAGCGCATTGAATTTGGCGTTGTCGGTGGTCATCACGGTGGCATAGTTTTGCGGCAGGTCTTTCATGAGGAAGAAGCCGAACATGCCGCCTTCGCTGTCGGCATTGAAGGGCTGGCCTTCGGCCGCGGCTGCGGCCTTCAGGCCGTCGACCAGCGAGCGTGTCTTCTTGCCGAGCGCTTCATAGAAGCCGGGCCTGGCGATCTCCTTCAGCGTTGCAAGGCCGCAGGCCGTGGCCACCGGATTGCCCGACAGCGTGCCTGCCTGGTAGACCGGGCCCAGCGGCGCGAGCTGCTCCATGATCGCGCGCGGACCGCCGAAGGCCGCGAGCGGCATGCCGCCGCCGATGACCTTGCCGAGCACCGTGAGGTCGGGCTTGATGCCGAGCACGCCCTGTGCGCCGTGCAGGCCCACGCGAAAGCCGGTCATCACTTCATCGAATATCAGCAGCGCCCCGTGCTGCGTGCAAAGCTCACGGCAGCGCCGAGCGAACTCGGGCGTGGCGCGCACGAAGTTCATGTTGCCTGCGATGGCCTCGATCATCAGGCAGGCGATGTCCTTGCCGTGCAGCGCGAAGGCTTCTTCCAGCTGCTGCAGGTTGTTGTACTCGAGCACGATGGTGTGCTGCACCACCTCGGGTGGCACGCCGGCGGAGGTCGGGTTGCCGAAGGTGGCGAGGCCGGAGCCGGCCTTCACCAGCAGTGCATCGGCATGGCCGTGGTAGCAGCCTTCGAACTTGACGATGCTCTTGCGGCCGGTGGCGCCGCGCGCGAGGCGCAGCGCGCTCATGGCGGCCTCGGTGCCCGAGCTCACGAGCCGCACCATTTCCATCGACGGCACCAGCGCGAGGATGGCTTCGGCCAGCTCGATCTCGCGCTCGGTCGGCGCGCCGTACGAGAAGCCTTCGAGCACGGCCTTCTGCACCGCCTCGACCACGGCGGGGTGGCCGTGGCCCAGGATCATCGGACCCCAGGAGCCGATGTAGTCGATGTAGCGCTTGTCGTTGGCGTCCCAGAAATAGGCGCCATGCGCGCGCTGGATGAAGCGGGGCGTGCCGCCCACGGCCTTGAAGGCGCGCACGGGCGAGTTCACGCCTCCGGGGATCACGGCGCGGGCGCGCTCGAAGAGGGTGTCGTTGCGGTCAGTGTTGGGCATCGGAGGCAAATGGGTGGTTATTCAGTGGAGGGCCGCCGCGCACGGCCGCCCGAAGCGGCCGGCACGCCCCGGTAGGGGGTAGGCGAACCGACACGAAGTGCGGGCAGCCTGGGGGCGAGCAACATGTCAGTGCCGGGTGTCGTGGGGTGGGAGGGCGAAGTCCGGTTCGGCGCCGGGGTCTTCATCGTCATCGTCGTCCTCGGGCTCGGCCCAGAACAGGCGGTCGGGCAGCACATGGCCCATGCCGGGGCGGAAGCCCGCGTCGAGGCATCGGTCCATGTAGGCCAGCGCTTCGCTGGTCGCGGCCACGAGGTCGGTGCCGCTGGCGAGCAGGGCGGCCAGCGCGGCCGACAGGGTGTCGCCGGCGCCGGCGAAGACGGCCTCGAGCCGCTCGTATTTTTCGCTGGCGAGCACCGACTGCGGGGAGGCCAGCACGTTGTCGATGAACTGCTCGGGCAGCATCAGGCCGGTCACGAGCGTATAGGGCACGCCGAACTCGCCGGCGGCCTTGGCAATGTCGCGCGCAGTGGGCGGACGCTCCCCGTTCCAGTCCGGAAGCAGCCAGCGCCACAGCGTACTGTGGTTTCCTACCAACACTGTGGTTTGCGGCAAAACAAGTTCCCGAAAAGCGTCCAGATAGGGCTCGATCAGGTTCTCGTCCCACCACGAAAGGTTGGGCATGTAGGCCACCACGGGCACCTCGGGATAGTCGGCGGCGGTCTCGGCGATGGTGCTCAGGGCCTCGGTGGTGCCGGCAAAGCCCACCTTGATCAGCTGGACTTCCACGTCCTCCAGGATGGCGCGCGCCTGCTCGGCGATGGCCTCTTCATCGAAGGGAAAGTGATCGAAAATCTCGGCCGTGTCCCTGGCGTAGGCCCCTGTGACAACGGGCAGGATGTGTGCGCCCACCGACGCCATGGCGAGGGCGTCGGCGCCCAGTCCGCCCGCCCCGCTGGGATCGCTGGCATTGAACACCAGCACGCAGGGGGGATTCAGGTCGTGTTCGGCGACCGATTCGTCGTCCTGCGAGGGGTCGTTAAGATCGCCCGGTTTGCGGGTGTTGTCTGCGGAATGTAAGTAGATGGTCATAAGCCGGGCGGAATCCCCTGGATGGTGGCATAGGCGCGACGTTTACCGTCCGTCAGTGAGATACGCATAGATACACTCGTTGCATTTAATGAACAAGGACTTTAAGCTCCGATGAATACGAAAACTTGGATGTGCCTGATTTGTGGGTGGATCTATGACGAAGCAGTGGGTGTACCGGAAGACGGCATCGCGGCAGGCACGGCCTGGGCCGATGTGCCGATGAACTGGACCTGTCCTGAGTGCGGTGCGCGCAAGGAAGACTTCGAAATGGTTGAAATCTGAAAGCATGGCATAGATAGAGCTACGCGGTCTGCGTCGGTGTTCGGCGCGGCGGGCTTCCAAGTCTCATGAGCAGGAGCATTTGCAATGGGCCCGAATGGATCAGGTTACAAGGTGCTTGTCATCGACGACAGCAACACCATCCGGCGCAGTGCCGAGATTTTTTTGAAGCAGGGTGGGCATGAGGTTCTTCTCGCGGAGGACGGCTTCGACGCGCTCTCGAAGGTCAATGACCACAAGCCGCATCTGATTTTCTGCGACATCCTGATGCCGCGGCTCGACGGCTACCAGACCTGCGCCATCATCAAGCGCAACGCCAATTTCTCCAACGTTCCGGTCGTCATGCTGTCCTCGAAAGACGGTGTATTCGACAAGGCCCGCGGCCGCATGGTCGGTTCGCAAGACTACCTGACCAAGCCTTTCACCAAAGACCAGCTGCTGCAGGCCGTGCAGCAGTTTGGCATCGTTCAACAGGAAGCGCAGTAATGCCCATTCGAAAAATCCTCGTCGTCGACGACTCCAAGACGGAACTGATGTTCCTGACCGACCTCCTCCAGAAGAACGGCTTTGCCGTCAAGACGGCCGAAAACGCCGACGACGCGATGCGCCGCCTGGAGGAAGAGCAGCCCGACCTGATCCTCATGGACGTCGTGATGCCCGGCCAGAACGGCTTCCAGCTCACGCGCGCCATCGCCCGCGACCCGAAGTACGCAGCCATCCCGATCATCCTGTGCACCAGCAAGAACCAGGAAACCGATCGCGTCTGGGGCATGCGCCAGGGCGCACGCGACTACATCGTGAAGCCGGTCAACGCGACCGACCTGATGTCCAAGATCAGCGCGCTGGCCTGAGCGGAAGTCTGCTGAGCCCATGGCGAATCGCGACGCTCTGAGAGCCTTCCAGTCCCGGCTGGCGAGCCGCCTGCAGGCGGCTCGCACGACGGGCGTGGCCGCCACCTGGCTGGCGGTCGAGGCGGGCGAGGGCAAATACCTCTTCCCGCTGGGACACGCCGGCGAAATCTTTCCCTGGACGCCACCACAGCCCGTGCCCTACACGCAGGCGTGGTTCCTCGGCGTTGCCAACCTGCGCGGCGGCCTCTATGGCGTCGTTCAGCTGTCGGCATTCGCCACCGGCGTTCCGGGCGCGCTGGCCGCCACCGAGGCGGCCCGCATCCAGTCGCGGCTCGTTGCTTTCAACGAGCTGCTCGAAGTCAACTGCGCTTTGCTGGTCGATCGACTGGCGGGGTTGCGAGGTGCGGAGGCCTTCACGGCCTCCGAGCCTCCTGGCGCAGAAGCACCTGCCTGGCATGGGCATCTGTTTACCGACGCGGCGGGAGAGCGCTGGCAGGAAGTCAACCTGCAGGCGCTTTCCCAGCAACCCCAGTTTTTGAGCATTGGTGCGTAGTGCCCCCGCACGCCGTACCGGAAACTATCTGAAGGACCGACCGTGAGCTCGATCGCCGACAAGTTCAAGAAATTACTGCCCGTGACCAACGGGAACGACAAGGCCCGCGTCGATGGCTCCGGTTCCACGTTGTCTATCGACGACGTAGACACCGTCCAGGTCCCGGACGAGAAAACCGTGCGTATCGCCAAGAAGGGGGCCGCGCCCGCGGACACCGGCTTCAGCGACCTCGACCTGCCGGGCGGCGGCGGCGACGCCGCCCACGAGCCGGGCGCTGCGGTTGCCGAAGCGGTGCCCGACACCACCGGCGGCCGCGCGGGCTCCAATCCGGCGCGGCAGCAGCGTATCCTGGCCATCATGCTGGCGGTCGCGGTGCTGTTGCTGTTGCTGGTGGCCGGCTCCGCCATTCTTCGCGCGGACCGCCTGGCGCAGCAGGTGGCTGCCACCGGCCAGTCGCTGATGCAGTCGCAGCGCCTTGCCAAGTCGATCTCGCAGGCCCTCGTCGGCAGCGCCTCGGCGTTCGTCGAAGTGAAGGACAGCGCCGACGACCTCTCGCGCCGCGTCGCGGGTCTGACCAACGGCGACGACTCGTTGCACCTGGAGCGAGTGGGCAACCAGTACGACGAGGAGATGAACAAGATCAATCCCCTCGTCACCCGTGCCGATGCCAGCGCCAAGGCCGTGCTGGCCCAGCGCCAGATCCTGACGCAGGTGGGAGCCGCCTTGCGCGACATCAACCAGCAGTCGTCCACGCTGCTCGAAATGACGGAAACCGTCGCGTCGCTGAAGATGCAGCAGAACGCCACGCTGCCCGAGATCTCGGCCGCCGGCCAGCTGGTGATGCTGACGCAGCGCATCGGCAAGTCGACCAACGAGTTCTTCACGGTCGAGGGTGTGAACCCCGACGCCGTGTTCCTGCTCGGCAAGGACCTGAACACCTTCCAGGAAACCACCCGCGGCCTGCTCGACGGCAATGCACAGCAGCGCTTCCCCGGCTCGAAAGACCCGCAGACGCGCCAGCAGCTCGAAGCCATCCTGAAGACCTACGAGCAGATGCGCACGCAGGCTTCCGCGATTCTGGGCAACCTGCAGGGCCTGGTGGCGGCACGCGAAGCGCAGGCTTCGATCCTGACCGACAGCGAGCCGCTGCGTAAGTCGCTCGGCGACCTGCAGGACAAGCTCTCCGCACGCACCGGCCTCGGCGCCGGAACGATCGTGCTGCTGTTCGTGCTGTCGCTGGCCGCCCTGGCCCTCGCCGGTGCCATCGGTTTCGTGCAGGTGCGCGAAGGCCGCGAACGCGCCGCCAACGCCGAGCGCGAACGCCTGGCCGCCGAGCAGTCCTCCGAAGAGGTGGGCCGCATCAACAACGCCAACCAGGCCGCCATTCTTCGCCTGATGAACGAACTGCAGACAGTGGCCGAAGGCGACCTGACGCAGGAAGCGACCGTGACCGAGGACATCACCGGCGCCATCGCCGACTCGGTGAACTACACGGTGGAAGAACTGCGCTTGCTGGTGGGCAACGTGCAGAACACGGCGACCCGCGTGGCGCAGACGACGTCGCAGGTGGAAAGCACCTCGACCGAACTGCTGGCCGCCTCGACCGAACAGCTGCGCGAAATTCGCGAAACCGGCCAGTCGGTGCTGACCATGGCCGAGCGAATCAACGGCGTGTCCACGCAGGCGCAAGAGTCCGCCACGGTGGCGCGCCAGTCGCTGCAAGCCGCATCCTCGGGCCTGCAGGCCGTGCAGAACGCCATCGGCGGTATGAATTCCATCCGCGACCAGATCCAGGAAACCTCCAAGCGGATCAAACGCCTGGGCGAGTCGTCGCAGGAGATTGGCGAAATCACCGAGCTGATCTCGGACATTACCGAACAGACGAACGTGCTGGCGCTGAACGCTGCCATCCAGGCCGCATCCGCCGGTGAAGCCGGCCGAGGCTTCTCGGTGGTGGCGGAAGAAGTTCAGCGACTGGCCGAACGCTCCGCAGACGCCACGCGCCAGATCTCGGCGCTGGTGAAGGCGATTCAGACCGACACGCAGGATGCGGTGGGCGCCATGGAGCGTTCCACGCAGGGTGTGGTCGAAGGGGCCAAGCTGTCCGACAACGCGGGTACCGCGCTGTCCGAGATCGACCGCGTGTCGCGCCGTCTTGCCGACCTCATTGAGCAGATTTCGCAATCCGCCTCCCGCGAAGCCGATTCGGCCAACGTGGTGGCCGCGAACATCCAGCACATTTTTGCCGTGACGGAACAGACCGGCGAAGGCACGCGCACCACCGCCCAGCAGGTGCGCGAGCTGTCGCAGATGGCCGAAGAACTGCGCCGTTCGGTGGCCCGTTTCAAGATTGCCTGACCCCGATAGATAAGAACGGCGAGCACCCAACGTGTCGATTCAAACCCCTGCCACGGCCCCCCCCGCCGGCAACATGCCGGCCACCGAAGACCTCGGGCCGCTGGCCTGGGTGCTGGGAGAAATCCAGAAATCCCTTGACGGTGTAGGCAAGTCGCTGCGGCGCTTCGTGCGCGACGTGGACGCTGCTGCGGCCGAGCCCGAGAGCGGCCCGCTGCAGATGGCCCGCCAGCAACTGCACCAGGCCGTTGGCGCCCTTCAGATGGTGGGGCATTCCTCGCCCGCTCTGGTGCTTGGCGCCATCGAGTTCGCGGTACAGGGCTTCATTGCCGAACCGCAGCGCTGCACCGACGCCGCAGTGCTCAAGATCGAGCGTGCCGGCTTCGCCGTCGTCGACTTCCTGAACGCCTTGCTGGCTGGCAAGCCCGTGTCGTCGGTGGCGCTGTTTCCCCAGTACCGCGACGTGCTGGAACTGGTCGGCAACGAGCGCGTGCACCCCGCCGACCTGTGGAGCACCGCGTGGCGCTGGGTCGAGATCAAGCCTGCCCTCACGCAGGCCGCCGTGGCTTACGACCCGGCCGTGCGCTCGCGGCTCGACCGCGAAGTGCTGCAGCTGGTCAAGACCGGCGACGTGCACGCCGCGCGCCGGCTGCATGCGCTGTGCCTGGGGCTCGGACGCGGCGCGCTGCTGCCCCGCGTCGCCAGCTTCTGGACCCTGGCCGCCGGCTTCTTCGAAGCCCTTGCCACCGGCCTGATCGCGCCCGACGCCTACGTCAAGCGCGCCGCCTCGCGCGTGCTGCTGCAATACGCCACCCTCGCGCGCGGCGACAGCCTCGTGTCCGATCGCCTCGGCCAGGACCTGCTGTTCTTCTGCGCTCAGGCCGTGCCCACCGGCAGCGACGACGCCGCCACGCTGCGCACCGTGCGCAACGCCTGGGGCATCGCCAGCGAGCCGCGCGTCGACTACACCGTCGAGCAGTTCGGCCGCTTCGATCCGCTGGTGCTGCAACAAGCCCGCAAGCGCATCGAGACCGCCAAGGAAATGTGGTCGGGCCTCTCGGGCGGCGACATCACCCGCACGCGCCAGGTGGCCGACACCTTCGCGCAGCTCGGCGAATCGCTGCAGAAGCTGCATCCGCCGAGCCTGCCGATGGTGCTGGCCCTGACCCACGCGGTCGAAGCCTCCGTGCGCACAGGCCAGGCGCCCGGTACCGAACTCGCGATGGAAGTCGCCACCTCGGTGCTGTACCTGGAAGCCGCGCTCGAAGACCTCGACCCGAGCGATCCGCAGCTCACGGCCCGCACGCTGCAGCTGGCGGGGCGCATCGAACGCGTGCGCGCGGGCGGCCATTCCGAGCCGCTCGAGCCGTGGATGGAAGACCTCTACCGCCGTGTGAGCGACCGCCAGACCATGGGCACCGTGGTCGACGAGCTGCGCAGCCACCTGAGCGAGCTCGAGAAATCGCTCGACCAGTATTTCCGCCGCCCGGCCGAAAAAGGCCTGCTGCGCACCGTCCCGACGCAGCTCCTGCAGATGCGCGGCGTGTTCTCCGTGCTCGGCCTCGACCAGGCCGCGCTCACCGTGCAGCGCATGCGCGACGACGTCGAGGCGATGCTCGTCAGCACCTCGCCGGCCGAGGAAATGGCCGGCTTCGACGCGCTGGGCAACAACCTCGGCGCGCTCGGCTTCCTGATCGACATGCTGGGCTACCAGCCCGCGCTGGCCAAGCGCCTGTTCGTGTTCGACGCCGATGCCGGCGAACTCAAGCCGCTGATGGGCCGCCAGGCCACCGACAGCACGGCCGACGCCGCCGCCCCGAGCCAGGCTCCGGCCGCCGTAGCCGTGCTCAGCATCGAGGAAGTCGACGCCCAGATCGCCTCGAAGCTCGCCGCACTGGCCACGCCCAACCGCAAGGCCAAGGTCTCGCCGATCGAGGAATTCAGCAACAAGGCCGACAGCTGGACGACCAAGATCAC
The DNA here is from genome assembly GCF_059491885.1 of Variovorax sp. Varisp46. NCBI lineage: Bacteria > Pseudomonadati > Pseudomonadota > Betaproteobacteria > Burkholderiales > Comamonadaceae > Variovorax > Variovorax sp. Varisp46. The sequence continues at coordinate 4,359,150 of NZ_CP168515.1, read as the reverse complement.
CGGCCCGAGCGCGCTGCCCGACACCGAAGTCACCGAGCTCGAAGAAGACGACCTGCAGAACATCTTCCTCGACGAAGCCCGCGAAGTGGTGGAGAACGGCCTGGCCGCCATCGCAGAACTCGCCGGCTACCCGGACGACACCGAAGAACTCACGATCCTGCGGCGCGCCTTCCACACGCTCAAGGGCAGCTCGCGCATGGTCGGCCTCACCGACTTCGGCGATGCCGCCTGGTCGCTCGAACAGGTGCTCAACACCTGGCTGGCCGACCAGCGCCCCGCCACGCCGGAACTGCTGTCGGGCACCGAGCGCACGCTGAAGGAATTCGGCCAATGGGTCGAAGCCATCGCTTCGGGTTCCGCGCACGGCTGGCAGTCCACGCAGTTCAGCCGCGTGGCCAACGCGCTGCTGGCTGGCGAGCCCGTGCCCCCGCCGGTGCGCATGGCCGACGCCGAGGCCCTGGCGGTCGCCGCGCGCCACATCGCAGCCGAAGAGCCTGTGGCCGCGCCCGCCCCCTTCTCGAGGTTCCGGCGCCGGTGGCGGCGGAACTGCCGCCGCTGCAGCTGCCGGATCTGCCCGATCTGTCGCTGGCCCCGGAAGTACCTGCGCCCGCACCCGCTGCGGCGCCCGAAGCGCCGCTCGAAACCGTGGCGTGGCAGGAGCCCACTGCGCCCGCCGCGCCCGCCGCGCCCGAGACCGACGACGATTTCGCGTCGACCGATTTCATCGACTTCGAGTCGAAGCAGACCACCGAGCCCGCGGCGCTGACAGCCCTGCCGAGCGGCGAGGAGTTCGATTTCCTCTCGCCCGCGAAGACGCCCGTGGCCACCGAGCCGAAGCTGGCGGAAGCCGAGCCCGTGATCGAAGTCGTCGAAGCGGTCGAAGCCACCGTGCCGACCACCGCCGGCCTGCCCGATCTCGATTGGGAACCCGCGCCGCTGCCCGTGCGGGCTGCCGCCGAGCCGGAAGTCATCGAAGCCGCGGCGCTGCCGCCGCATGAGGAAGAACCGGTCGCCGAGCCCGAGCTGCAATCGGTCGCCGAACCGGAACCTGAACCCGAACTGCCCGCCCCGGCGGTTGCCGAGGTGATCGCGCCCATCTTCGAGGCGCCGGTGGCGCCTGCCGAAGCCCAGATCCTGGTCGCCGACGAAGCGCCCGAGCCCGTTGCCGCGGCAGCCACGCCTGTCGTGTCCGCCGAACCGCAGGAAGAAGCCGCGGAAGACATCGCAGCCGCGGCTGCGAGCGCCGAAGACCAGGTCAAGGTCATCGGCCCGCTGCGCATCGGCATCCAGCTCTACAACGTCTACCTCAACGAGGCCGATGAATGGTCGCGCCAGCTCGCCACCGACGTCGGCGAATGGGCGCTCGAATCGCACGAACGCCTGCCCGACTCGACCGTTGCGCTGGCCCACTCGCTGGCCGGCAGCTCGGCCACGGTCGGCTTCCACAGCCTGTCGGGCATGGCCCGCCTGCTCGAAGCCGCGCTGCAGCACCTGCAGATGCTGGGCAGCGGCACGCGGGAGCAGGGCATGGTGCTGGTGGCCGCGGCCGACGAGCTGCGCCGCCTGCTGCACCAGTTCGCCGTCGGCTTCCTGCGCGACCCGGCCGAAGGCACGCTGCAGGCGCTGCGCGACATCGCCAATTCGCCGATGCCGACCGAACTCGCCATGCGTGCCGAGGCCCGGCCGCTGCATCAGGTGGTGGTTGCCGAATCCGTCGCCGACGTGGCGCTGGACGATTCCGAAGACGCCATCGACCTGGCCGACGCGGTCGACGTCGACCTGTTCCCGATCTTCGAGGAAGAGGCGGCCGAACTGCTGCCGCAGCTCGGCGAGGCGCTGCGCCAGTGGGCGCATCACCCAGACGATGGTGCCCCGCGCGCCTCGGTGCTGCGCACGCTGCACACGCTCAAGGGCAGCGCACGGCTGGCCGGCGCCATGCGCCTGGGCGAGCGCGCGCACCGCATGGAGTCCGAGATCGAAATCCTGGGCTCCCAGGGAGCGGCACGCGCCGACATCGAAAAACTGTTGGCGCGCCTCGACACCCTGCAGGCCACCTTCGACGCATTGCGCGCGGCCGACGACGCCACGCAGGTCGAGCTAGCCCAGATCGTGGCCGCGGCCACTGCGACCGCGCCTGCCGCCCCGCCGCCGCAGGTTGCGGCCGAAGCCGGCGTGCCCGCGAACGACGAAATCGCCGCTCCCGTGGCGAGCCTCGAAGACCAGCCTGGCGTCCCCGCGACGCTGCAGCCGCGCCCCGCGCCCGCGCTGCTCACGCCGCTGCGCGCCGCAACGGGCCAGGCCGTACGCATCCGCACCCAGCTGCTCGACCGCCTGGTCGCGCAGACCGGCGAGGTCATCATCACGCGTTCGCGCCTGGAGGCCGAGCTGGGCCAGCTGCGCGGCTCGCTGTCCGACCTGACGGGCAACCTGGACCGACTGCGCCAGCAACTGCGCGACATCGAGGTGCAGGCCGAAAGCCAGATGCAGTCCCGACTGGCGCAGGCCAAGGACTCGCAGCAGAGCTTCGACCCGCTCGAGTTCGACCGCTTCACCCGCGTGCAGGAACTCACGCGCATGATGGCCGAGTCGGTGAACGACGTGGCCACCGTGCAGCGCACGCTGCAGAAGACGGTGCAGGCCACGGAAGACGATCTCAGCGTGCAGGCGCGCCAGACGCGCGAACTGCAGCGCGGCCTGCTGCGCACGCGAATGGTGGAGTTCGAGGGCATCTCCGACCGCCTCTACCGCGTGGTGCGCCAGGCCTCGAAGGACACCGGCAAGCAGGTGCGCCTGGACATCGTCGGCGGCTCCATCGAAATGGACCGCGGCGTGCTTGACCGCATGACGCCCGCCTTCGAGCACCTGCTGCGCAACTGCGTGGCGCACGGCATCGAGAGTGCGGCGGTGCGCGAGAAGGCCGGCAAGGACGCCAGCGGCCTGATCGTCATCGACCTGCACCACGAAGGCAACGACGTCTCGGTGAGCTTCCGCGACGACGGCGCCGGTCTCGACAACAAGCGCATCGCAGAGCGCGCCCGCGCCCTCGGCCTGCTCGAACACGACAAGGAGCTGTCGGCCGAGGAAGCCACCGAGCTGATCTTCAAGCCTGGCTTCTCGACGGCGGGGCAGGTCTCCGAACTGGCCGGCCGCGGCATCGGCATGGACGTGGTGCGCGCGCAGATCGCGGCGCTCGGCGGCCGCATCGAAACGCACAGCAACCCCGGCCAGGGCACCACCTTCAAGCTGGTGCTGCCGCTGACCACCGCCGTGACGCACGTGGTGATGCTGCGCGCAGGCGAAGTGTCGATCGGCGTGCCGTCGAACCTGGTGGAGCTGGTGCAGCGCGTGGGCGGCACCGACCTCGAGGCGGCCTACCTGCACAACAGCCATCCGTTCGGCAGCGAGCAGGTGCCGTTCTACTGGGCCGGTGCGCTGCTGCAGGCCTCGACCCGCAGCGAACACGCGGTGGCCAGGAACAACACGATCGTGGTCGTGCGAAGCGCGGCACAGCGCGTGGCCCTGCACGTGGACGAAGTGCTGGGCAACCAGGAAGTCGTGGTCAAGAACCTCGGCCCGCAGCTCGCGCGGCTGCCCGGTCTGGCCGGCATCTCGGTGCTGGCGTCGGGGGCGGTGGCGCTGATCTACAACCCGGTGGCGCTGGCCTCGGTGCATGGCGAACAGGCGCGCGAGCGCCAGGCCGCCGCGCTGGCGGCGCCGGCGCATGGCGCCGCGGACGAACACGGCGCGCCGCAGCAGCCGCTGCCGACGCTGGCCCCGGTGGCACCACAGGTCCCGCTGGTGCTGGTGGTGGACGACTCCATCACCGTGCGCCGCGTCACGCAGCGCCTGCTGCAGCGCGAAGGCTATCGCGTGTCGCTTGCGGCCGATGGCCTGCAGGCGCTCGAACGGCTGCAGCAGGAGCGCCCGGCGGTGGTGCTGTCGGACATCGAGATGCCGCGCATGGACGGCTTCGACCTGGCCCGCAACATCCGCGCCGACGATTCGATGGCCGGCCTGCCGATCATCATGATCACTTCGCGCATCGCCGAGAAGCACCGCGAATACGCGCGCACGCTGGGCGTGAACCACTACCTCGGCAAGCCGTACTCGGAAGAGGAACTGCTGCGCCTGGTGCGTGCGTACACGAGCGAGCCCGCCGCATTGGCAGCGGCCTGAGTCCGGCATCGGCCGCGGCTGGTCTTCCGAAGCCTAGGGCGCAAGCAGCGCCTTGCGCACCAGGTCGACCTGCCGCGTGCATTCCATCTTCGCCATCAGCGAGGTGACCTGGCTGCGCACCGTGTGCACCGACACGCCCTGTGCGCCGGCATGCTGCTTGGGTGATTGGCCCGCCACGAGTGCAGCCAGTACGCGTGCCTCGGCGGGCGTGATGCCAAAGGTGCTGCAGAGGCTGTTCATCGAGGATGCTTCCTGCGAACGGCCGGAGCGGATGCGTGCCAGCACCAGTACCTCTTCGCCCAGGCTCAGCTGCGGCGCGGCGCGTGCCAACTCCAGGTGTTCACGGCCGGCCGGTCCACCGGGAATGGAAAGGCAGATCAGCTGATGCGATTGCGCGGCCTGTGCAAGGCCGGTTGCCAGCGTCTGCTGTGCCTGCGCCGACGGATGCCAAAGCCGCTGGCCGCGCAGACGCAGTGAGCGGTTCGTGCCGAAGACCTCTTGCACGCCGGCCGAAGCGCGCAGCACCGTGCCCGTGGGTGTCGCAAGAAAGATCGCTTCGCCGAAGGCAGCGAATGCGGATTCAGCGTCGCCGAGCCACTGCCGGGCCCGCGCGTCGCGCCGCACCAATCCTTGCCACAGCGCGTGGGTGACGCGTCGGATCCGCGTGCTGTCCAGTAGTTGGCGCGCGGAGGCGGCCGTGTTGCGTTGCACCGTCAGGCCGCCGCGGCGCTGGGGACCCTGGTCGACGATGCAGGCCAGCATCTGGCGCGCGTCGTGGCGGCACATGAAGTCGGCGTAGTAGGCATTGCGCGAGAGAAAAGCCGACGAGAACAGATCGTGCGTGTCGAACCAGCTTCCCGGCGGTGCGCCGAGGGTCGGAGGAATCAGGATGTCGTGTGCGCAGAAATGCTGCGCATATTCGCGCTGGGCGGCGGCCGAGACGTTGACCTGCTGAAAGCTCAGCAGTTCGTTGCCGTTCTCCAACAGGATGAAGGTGGCGCTGTCGCCGCCAACCACCTGCTGCACGCTTTGCAGCAGATCGGTCCATGGCGGATGAGGATCGTCCAGGTGCGCGATCGCATCGAGCGCGCGGCGCAGCGCGACGTCCTGGCTCACTGGGTCCTCCCGGTATCCAGCGGCGGCGATTGCGCGAACAGGCCCTTGCGCACGAGATCTACCTGCCGTGTGCACTCCATCTTGGCCATCAGCGACGCGACCTGGCTGCGCACCGTGTGCACCGAAACGCCCTGCGCGCCGGCATGCTGCTTGGGCGATTGCCCCGCCATGAGCGCTTTCAGCACGCGTGCCTCGGCGAGCGTGATGCCGAAGGCGCTGCAGAGGTGGTCGACGGCTGGCAGCAAGTGCATGCCGTCGTGGTGCATGCGGATGAAGACCAGCGACTCCTTGCCCAGGCTGATCTGGCGCACGGCGGGCACGAGTTCCAGGCGACAAAGACCGCCCTTGTCATCGGGGATGGAAAGGCGGCTGACGGGCCTGTGGTGCTTGCGCGAGCGCCGAGCGCAAGGCGCGCTGTATCTCGACGCGCGGATGCCAGAGCCGGCCAGCGCGCAGGCGCAGCGAGTGCCCCCGGCCGAAGAGCTCCAGGGCTCGGCCCGAAGCGCGCAGCACGGTGCCCAGCGGCGTGGCCAGGCAGATGGCTTCACAGAAACCGTCGAACGCCGATTCAGCGGTGTCGAACCACTGGCGTGCCATCGCATCGCGTTGTGCGATCCCCTGCCGCAGCGCACTGGTGGCCCGACGCACAGCGCGGTCCACGGTGGCTCCCGGTCACTCAGATGCGCGATCGCATCGAGCGTGCGCTGCAGCGCGAGATTCCGATTCATGCGATTCCCCCTGGCGGAAACGAGCGTTATCTTTTGTTTGCATGATGCGCGCCCCCGCCGTAGGGTGTCAACGCGCAAGGGGTACCTGCTACGGCTTCGCAGGTCGCCGCGCATCGCGCATTTGCACGATGCGGCGTGCAGAACGTCCTCCCACACTGCAGAGAACAAAGGTTCGCTTTTCGGCCGGACCTTGGCACTCGACACAACCTGGAGGAAAAAGCCATGAATATTCGTTGGACCAGAGCGGCCGTCCCGTCGGCCTGTGCGGGTTTTCTGTTGGCGCTGTCCGCCTGCGGCGGTGGCGGTGGCGGCGGCGGAGGAGGGGGTGGCGGTCTGCCGCCGTTCGGCCTAGGCGGCGCCGCACCCGGTGCCAATCCGCCGTCGCCGGTCACCGTGTCAGGCAAGGTGATGGTGCAAGGCCCGGTCAGCGGGGCGCTGGTCTGCGTGGACCGCAACCGCAGCGGAGCATGCGACGACGGCGAGCCTGCCGCGGCCAGGACCGGCGACGACGGCGCCTACAGCATCGGCTACACGCCGGCCGACGAAGCCGAGGCGGCCGAGCTCGCCGCCGCGCCGTTGCTGGCGCAGGTGGACGGCAGCAATCCCTCGCTGCCGGCCTTCTCCAAGGCCTTCACCATGAGCGCGCCCGCCGGACACCGCGCGCAGGTCAATCCGCTGACCTCGCTGCTGCAGGCCGGCGTGGCGGCGGGCCTGCCGCTCGAGCGAGCCGAGGCGCTGGTGCTGCAGCAGCTGGGGCTGCCGGAAGCCGCCCAGCTCTACGACTACCGGGGCGTGGCCGTGACCGATCCGGCCCGCTTCGAAGACAACGCCTTCACCGCCGCGCTGATCACGACCGATGCGCTGCACAGCGGCGTGGCATTGCGCGTGGTCGATCCGGCCACCGCCACGCCGGTGGCCTCGGACCAACTGGCGCGGCTGGATTTCGCGCGCGCCGACCACTACATCGCGCGGACCTATCCGACCGACGGGGTACCTGATCCGGCCACCGGCAAAGTGAAGCTCACCGACCGGCGCGAAGGTTTGACCAACGGCGCGCCGACCACCCACGACACGCTCTACGGCCTCATGCAGCTGGGCGCCAACGGCTGGGTGCGCTGCGACGAGAGCGCGGTGTTCACTACCACCCTCGGCACGCCGGGCCGCAGCGACTATTGCGCGGGCACAACGCGCACCTTCGGCCACACCGCAGTCACCGACATCTCCGGCCGCAAGATGGCCGAGGTGGTGGCCGAGATGCAGGCGGCCGACGGCAACAGCATCTTCGGCGTTGTTCCGTCGATGGCTTTCGCCAACCCTGACGCCACCTTCCCGGCCGGGTCGCAGCTGCGCCACCGCCGCGGGGTGGACCTGACGCAACCCCTTTCGATCAATCTCGCCAACCCCAACGAGAAGTCCAGTTTCACCACGCTGGAGGCGTTGATGGCGGCCTTCCCGGCCGCCGGCGTCAGCCTGCCCGCCGGCACGGGCACCGCCAGCATGGGGGTGCTGGACGAACAGCAGACGCGCATCCTGCGCGTGGCGTTCACCGGAGCCGGCGCGGTGCAGTACTACGCCTGCAACTTCTATTCCGCCACCAGCACCTACGACACCTGCGCGGCCACCGAGACCGGCACGGTGGAGGTCCGCACCGAGGGCGGTGTGCGCGTGCTGGTCTTCAACGGCGGCCGTCCGCCGACCGCCGTGGGCTCGCTGCGCACCTTCGGCGAGTACGGCGGCGCGGTCTACGTGGTGCGCGGAACCAAGTCCGACGCCCCATACAACGTCAACACCGCCCGCCGCCTCAATGGCGTGGCGTGGGAGGCGATGAAGTCCCAGCTGGGCATCGGGAGCGCTGCATGACGCGCAGCTTGTGGCGTGCCGCAGCCTGCGCCGGCGCGCTGGCGACCGCAATGGCGACCGGACCTTCCGCCGCGCTGGCGGGCGAAGGCCTGGAGGGCGAATGGAAGGCGCGCCTCACGGTCAAGAGCGGCCGCCAGTTCGACGGGCAACTGCAACTTCAAGCCGCCGGCGGGACCTGGCGGGTGCAGTTGCAGAACCCTGGCGACCCCTGCATCGGCATTCCGACGCCGGTGCAATGGCAGCGCCTGGACAGCGGTGCCTACGAGTTGCACTTCCAGGGCAGCAAGGCGCTCACCGGGTGCCGCGACAACCTCATCACCTTCCAGCGCGTCGATGCGGGAACACTCAAGGGCCATTCCGACGCCGGCGTGGAGATCGTGCTGACGCGCCGCTGAGCGGCGGCTGGTCCGTGCCGCGCGCCGCCGCGTAGCGCTGCAGCGTCTTCTCGCGCGCCTCGGCGTGGTCCACCACCGGCTTCGGGTACGTCTCGCCGAGCGTGATGCCCGCTGCCTCCAGCTCCACCGGCGAGGCCAGCCACGGCGCATGGATCGCCGCGTTCGACAGCCCCGCGAGCTGCGGCAGGTAGCGGCGGATGAACTTGCCCTCGGGGTCGAAGCGCTCGCTTTGCGTCACCGGGTTGAAGATGCGGAAGTAGGGCTGCGCGTCGCAGCCGCTGGAGCTGGCCCACTGCCAGCCGCCGTTGTTCGAGGCCAGCTCGAAGTCGTTCAGGTGCAGCGCGAAGTAGGCCTCGCCGCGCCGCCAGTCCAGCCCCAGGTCCTTGCACAGGAAGCTGGCCACCACCATGCGCAGGCGGTTGTGCATGTAGCCGCTCTGGTTGATCTGCAGCATGGCGGCGTCCACCAGCGGATAGCCGGTGCGGCCTTCGCACCAGGCGTCGAACAGCTGGTCGGCGTGCTTGCCGTGGTGCCACTGGATCCGGTCGTACTCGGGCCGGAAGCTCTTCGACTCGCCGCCCGCGTGCACGTGCGGAAAGTGCGCCAGGATCTGGAAGTAGAACTCGCGCCAGATCAGCTCGCTCAGCCAGACCGCCGCCCCGGCATTGCCCTGCAGCGAGAGCTGGTGCGCCAGGCTCGCCAGCTGCCGGATCGACACCGTGCCGAAGCGCAGGTGCACGCCCATGTAACTGGGCCCGCGCACCGCCGGGAAGTCGCGCGCCTCGGCGTAGCGGTCGATGCGCTCGAAGAAGTCCTCGAGCAGCAGGCCCGCGCCGCGCGTGCCGGTGGGAATCTCCAGCGCCGAGAGGTTGCTTTTCTCGAAGCCGATCTCCCGCAGCGCGGGCACCGGCTCTCCGTAGGCCTGGGGCGAGGGCGCCAGCGCGTCGGCGTGGCTGCGCACCGGGTACGGCTTCAGGAAGAACGAATCGACCTTCGCCAGCCAGGCCCGCTTGTAGGGCGTGAACACGGTGTAGGGCTGGCCGGTCTGGGTCAGGATCTCGTCGCGGTCGAAGACGGTCGAGTCCTTGTAGGTGTGGAAGGCCACGCCCGCGTTGGCCAGCGCCCCGAACACCCGGGCGTCGCGCTCCAGCGCGTCGGGCTCGTCGTCGCGGTTGGCGAACACCGCCTGCACGCCGAGCTCGCGCGCCAGCGCCGGAATCTCCTGCACCGCCGCGGCATGCCGCACGACCAGCCCGCCGCCCAGTGCGCGCAGCTCGGCTTCGAGCTCCACCAGCGATTCGCGGATGAATTCCACCCGGCGGTCGACCGAGGGCAGGGCGTCGAGGATGGCCTTGTCGAACACGAAGGCGCAGACCACCTGGCGGCAGGCCCGCAGCGCGCGATACAGGGCCGCGTTGTCGTCCACCCGGAGGTCCCGGCGGAACCACATGAGCCCTTTGGGATAGGTCTTGTCGACGGCCAGTAAAATCGGGGGCATATGGCCGCCGATTCTGCCCCGATGAACCTCACGCATCACTTTCTGATAGCGATGCCCGGGATGGAAGACAAAACTTTCAACCGCAGCGTCGTGTACCTCTGCGAACACAGCGAGCGCGGAGCGCTCGGCCTCGTGATCAACAAACCCAGCGACATCAACCTCAAGGTGCTGTTCGAGAAAATCGAGCTCCACCTGGCCCGCCCCGAACTGGGCGAGGCCCCCGTCTTCCAGGGCGGCCCGGTGCAGACCGAGCGCGGCTTCGTGCTGCACGAGCCGGTCTTCACGCAGGCCGAGAAGCCCGAGGAATCGGTCTACGCCTCGACCATGACCATTCCCGGCGGGCTCGAGATGACCACCTCCAAGGATGTGCTGGAGGCCCTGGCCACCGGCGCCGGCCCGCGCAAGGTGCTGGTCTCGCTGGGCTATTCGGCCTGGGGCGAGGGCCAGCTGGAGTCGGAACTGGCCGAAAACAGCTGGCTCACCGTGGGCGCCGACCCGGCCGTGATCTTCGACACGCCCGTGGAGCAGCGCTACGACAAGGCCTTGCTGCTGCTCGGTCTGGAGGCCTGGAAGCTTTCCCCGGACGCGGGTCACGCATGATGAACCTGGCTCGCCCCCAGGCTGCGCGCACTTCGTGTCGCTTCGCCAACCCCCTACCGGGGGCGGGCCGGCCGCTTCGGGCGGCCGTGCGCGGCGGCCCCCTGTGAGCGGACCGGCGATGTCTGACAGCGCTCGGCCCCCAGCACCTGCCGTTGTCCCCGCCAATTTCCAGAGCTTCCTGGGGTTCGACTTCGGCGCCAAGCGCACCGGCGTGGCCAGCGGCAACCGGCTGCTGCGCACCGCCAGCCCGCAGGCCACCATCAAGGCCGAGGGTGCCGATGCCCGCTTCGCGCAGGTCGAGGCGCGCATCAAGGAATGGCAGCCCGACGCGCTGGTGGTCGGCGTGCCCTACCACCCCGATGGCGCCCCGCACGAGAACACCCGCCGCGCGCAGAAGTTCGCGCGCCAGCTGCGCGGGCGTTTCAATCTGCAGGTGTTCGAGGTCGACGAGCGTTACAGCACCACCGAGGCGCTGGCCTCGGGCGCACGCGATGCCGATGCGGCTTCCGCCTGCATCATCCTGGAGCAATTCTTGAGGAGTCTCCCGTGAGTTCAATCCCCGACGCCGAAGCGCTCTACACGAAGCTGCTCGCCGGCGTGAAGCCGCTGATGCGCCCCGAAACGAAGCTGGTGGGCGTCACTTCCGGCGGCGCCTGGCTGGTCGAGCGGCTGCAGAAGGACCTGGGCCTGAGCGGCGCGCCCGGCATCATCTCGTCGGCCATGCACCGCGACGACTTCGCGCGCCGCGGGCTCTCGGCCAGCGCGCAGACCTCGCTGCCCTTCGACGCGAATGGCGCCGACGTGCTGCTGCTCGACGACGTGCTCTACACCGGCCGCACCATCCGCGCCGTGCTCAACGAGCTGTTCGACTTCGGCCGTCCAGCCAGCGTGCGGCTCGCCGTACTGGTCGACCGCGGCGGGCGCGAGCTGCCGGTGGCTGCCGACTTCGCCGCCACCACGCTCACCTTGCCGAACACGCAACTGCTTGCCCTCGCCCGCGCCGAAGATGGCGCCTTCAGCCTCAAGGTGGAGGAAAACCGCTGATGCTCTACAAGCGAAACCCCCAGCTCAACAAGAACGGCGAGCTGATCCACCTGCTGTCGATCGAGGGCCTGCCCAAGGACATCGTCACGCACATCCTCGACACGGCCGCCAACTTCACCAGCGTGAGCGACCGCGAGGTGAAGAAGGTGCCGCTGCTGCGCGGCAAGAGCGTGTTCAACCTCTTCTTCGAGAACAGCACCCGCACCCGCACCACCTTCGAGATCGCGGCCAAGCGCCTCTCCGCGGACGTCATCAACCTCGACATCGCGCGCTCTTCGGCCACCAAGGGCGAGTCGCTGCTCGACACGATCGCCAACCTCAGCGCCATGGCCGCCGACCTGTTCGTGGTGCGCCACAGCGAATCGGGTGCGCCGTACCTGATCGCTCAGCACGTCGCGCCGCACGTACACGTGGTGAATGCCGGCGACGGCCGCCATGCGCACCCGACGCAAGGGCTGCTCGACATGTACACGATCCGCCACTACAAGAAGGACTTTGCGAACCTCACGGTCGCGATCGTCGGCGACGTGCTGCACTCGCGCGTGGCGCGCTCCGACATCCACGCGCTCACCACGCTCGGCTGCGCCGAAGTGCGCGTGGTCGGCCCCAAGACGCTGGTGCCGAGCGACATGGCCGGCATGGGCGTGCGCGTGTGCCACACGCTCGAGGAAGGCATCAAGGACTGCGACGTGGTCATCATGCTGCGCCTGCAGAACGAGCGCATGAGCGGCGCGCTGCTGCCGTCGTCGCAGGAGTTCTTCAAGACCTTCGGCCTCACGCCCGAGAAGCTGCAGCTGGCCAAGCCCGACGCCATCGTGATGCACCCCGGCCCCATCAACCGCGGCGTGGAAATCGACTCCGCCGTGGTCGACGGCAAGCAAAGCGTGATCCTGCCGCAGGTCACCTTCGGCATTGCCGTCCGGATGGCCGTCATGAGCATCGTCGCAGGCAACGAAGCATAAAGATGTTGCTCGCCCCCCGTCTTCGCGCACTTCGTGTCGCTTCGCCAACCCCCTGCCGGGGGCAACACCGGTGGCCCGGCGGAGCCGGTTCCACGGTGTTTCCCGAAAAGGCCCCGACTGCCACCGGAAGAACAGACGCATGAACATTCTTATTTCCAACGGGCGCGTGATCGATCCCGCCTCCGGCGTCGACAAGAAGGCCGACGTCGTCATCAGTGATGGCCGCATTGCCGGCATCGGCAACATCCCCGCGGGCTTCAAGGCCGAGCGCACCCTCGATGCCACGGGCTGCATCGTCGCCCCCGGCCTCGTCGATCTCGCCGCGCGCCTGCGCGAGCCCGGCTACGAACACGAAGGCATGCTCGAAAGCGAAATGGCCGCGGCCATCGCCGGCGGCGTCACCAGCCTCGTGTGTCCGCCCGACACCGACCCGGTGCTCGACGAGCCCGGCCTTGTCGAGATGCTCAAGTTCCGCGCCGAGAAGCTGCAGCGCGCACGCCTGTTCCCGCTCGGTGCGCTCACGCGCGGCCTGGCCGGCGGCGTGCTGACCGAGATGGCCGAACTCACCGAAGCCGGCTGCATCGGCTTCAGCCAGGCCGACGTGCCGCTGGCCGACACGCAGGTGCTGCAGCGCGCGCTGTCTTACGCCAGCACCTTCGGCTACACCGTGTGGCTGCGTCCGCAGGACCGCGATCTCGGCAAGGGCGTCGCGGCCAGCGGCCCGCTCGCCACGCGGCTCGGCCTCGCGGGCGTGCCCGTGTCGGCCGAGACGATCGCCATCTTCACCATCGTCGAGCTCATGAAGGCCACCGGCGCGCGCGTGCACCTGTGCCGCATCTCCAGCGCGCGCGGCGTGGCACTGGTGCGCGAGGCCAAGGCGCAGGGCCTGCCGCTGACCTGCGACGTCAGCATCAACTCGCTGCACCTGGCCGACACCGACATCGGCTACTTCGACAGCCGCGCCCGCCTGAACCCGCCGCTGCGCCAGCAGGGCGACCGCGACGCGCTCTCGGCCGCGCTGGCCGACGGCACCATCGACGCGCTGGTGTCCGACCACACGCCAGTCGAGGCCGACGCCAAGACGCTGCCCTTCGCCGAGAGCGAACCGGGCGCGACGGGCCTCGAACTGCTGCTGCCGCTCGCGCTGCAGTGGGGCGAGCGCAGCGGCGCAGGCATGGCGCGCGCCATCGAGGTCATCACCTCGGCGCCGGCGCACCTGCTGGCGTCCGCCGACGCGGGCACCGGCATCGGCCGCCTCGTCGAAGGCGGCGTGGCCGACCTGTGCGTGTTCGACCCGGCGCTCGAATGGCAGGTGCAGCCCGATGCGCTCAAGAGCCAGGGCAAGCACACGCCGTTCGCCAGCTACCCCATGCAGGGCCGCGTGCGCCACACACTGGTGGCAGGCCGCGTCGTCCACGGCTAGAAATGAAGCTCGCCCCCAGTCTTCGCGCACTTCGTGTCGCTACGCCAACCCCCTTGCAGGGGGCAACACCAGCGGCCCGGCAGAGCCGGTTCCGCGGTGTTCCGCGACCATGCATTGGCATTGAAGCAAGTAGCTGAGAGGGCGCACGTCTGATGTTTCATTCGCTGAAAGCCTGCTGGCGCCTCCTGCATGCGATTGCGCATGCGCTGGCCGGCTGGTGGACGATCCGTTTCACCTTCCCCGGCCTCTCGCAGCCCGAGCGCAATGCACGCGTGCAGGCATGGTCGAAGCGCATGCTCGAGATCATGGGCATCACGCTCAAGGTGCAGGGCACGCCGCCGCCCGAAGGTCCGGTCCTGCTGATCTGCAACCACCTCTCCTGGCTCGACATCACCTGCATCCACGCGGCACGCCATGTGCGCTTCGTGTCGAAGTCGGACGTCAAGAACTGGCCGCTGATCGGCACGCTGTCGAATGGCTCCGGCACGCTCTACATCGAGCGCGAACGCCGCCGCGACGCGCTGCGCGTGGTGCACCACATGACCGAGGCGCTGTGCAACGGCGACCTGATCGGCGTGTTCCCCGAAGGCACGACCAGCGACGGCCGCGGCCTGCTGCCGTTCCATGCCAACCTGCTGCAGGCGGCCATTTCCTCGGGCGCACCCGTGCTGCCCGCCGCGCTGCGTTTTGCCGATGCCGCCACCGGCGAAACCAGCCAGGCCCCGCGCTACATCGACGACGACAGCCTCGCCGCGTCGCTGTGGAACACGCTGCGTGCGCCGCCGCTGCTGGCCATCGTGCGCTTCGGCGAACCGCAGCATCCGCACGGCCGCGAGCGCCGTGCCTGGGCCCAGTCGCTGCATGAAGACGTGCAGCAGCTGCGCCGCGAGACGCACTGACGAGAGAGACAAAAAAAGCGCCCCGCAAGGGAGGCGCTTAACGGCGCACGGATGCGCCGTGAGGAGGAATCGATCCGTTTCTTCTTCGACTTCGCTTTTCTTCTTGTTTCGTCAAAGAATCCCGAAGATCTTCAGGCCGATGATCACGATCAGGGGTACGCCGCACAGCCAGAGGATGATGCTTTTCACGATCTCCTTGAAACAGGCAGGCCTGCAGATTGGCCGCGGCGCAGCCTCACCGGTGCGGGAGAAAGCAAACCATGCGCGTGGGCGGGTGCCTACACGAGGAGCAACCCGGTCGGATCAGTAGCGTTCCTCGTAATAGCGGCGGTGCTGTTCGCGCTCCCATTGCCGGCGACGCCATTCACGGCGCTCGGCGCGGCGTTCTTCCCAGCGCGAGTCGGGCTCGTAGTAGGCCGGAGGCGGAACCGAGTACGCGGGCTGCTGGTAGCGCACCGGCGGAGGGGGCTGGTAGTAGGTGGGCGGCGGCGTATAGACGGGCGCCGGCTCGTAGTAGACCGGCGGCGGCTCGCTGACGACCACGCCCGGCACGCCGATGCCGATGGACCAGCTCGTTTCTGCATTGGCCGATGCGGCCATGCCCAAGGTGCCTGCGGCGACGACGCCGACAGCGGCGAGCTTGAGAACAGTTCTGCGAAAAGTCATTGGGGACTCCTGGAGGGCGGAAAAAATAAGCCCTCATGGGTGTCCAACGCGCCGGCCCCCGCAACCGCGCACTTCGCTGCTGTGAAGAACGTTCCCAGATGTGACGAGCCCGGTCGCGATCGATGCGGCGGCCGTCAGCCCGTAGCCGCTGCGTGCAGGCAGATCGCGCTGCGGCGGGCCGCCAATCGCGCATTTGCCACCGATTCCGGCATCGACTTCGGCACCCACGCGGAAGCGCACGACCCTAGCATGAAAGATCCCGTGTTCAACTTCACCAGACCTTTCATGTCAAACAATCTGCTCGTCAACTTCAACCTCGACCAGCTCGGCGAACCGCGCGAATACCGGCCGCCGGCCGAACGTGTCATCGAAGGCGACATCGTGTGCCGCAACTGGGACGTCGACAGCGCCAAGGACGGCAAGGTGCGCGCTGGCGTGTGGGAGTCGACACCCGGTGTGAACCATTCCATCAAGGGTGAGACCTGGGAGTTCTGCCTGATCCTGTCCGGCCTGGTCGAGATCACCGAGGCAGGTCAGAGCCCGGTGACTTACGGAGCCGGCGACTGCTTCATCATGAAGCCTGGCTACGTCGGCACCTGGCGCACCATCGAAACGGTGCGCAAGGTGTGGGTCATGGCTTGAGGGGGAGAGAGCCGAGCGTGTGGATCGCGCCGTGGCCGGTGCATGACATGACATCGGCGCGCCGGCATTCGACTAGATCGTGCAGCGCGGCGCACTCACCACCGGCCTGACCTGGCACCTCGCGCGCCTGCGCTGGTCGTGGACATGGATCCAGGGACTGATCGCTTGTTGGCACATGTCGTGCTTGAGCGTTTCCTTTCGTCCTTTTCGCCATTCCACCCAACGGAGTTCCATGTGAAGCGTGCTGCCCCCGCCCTGTTCCTGAAGCCCCTGGCCGCCTGCGCGGCAATTGCGACCCTGGCCCTGGCCGCCTCCCATGCGATGGCACAGGAAAAGACGCTGCGCATCGCCATGACGGCAGCCGACATTCCGCGCACGCTGGGCCAGCCCGACCAGGGCTTCGAGGGCAACCGCTTCACCGGCATTCCGATCTACGATTCGCTCACGCAGTGGGATCTGTCGAAGGCCGACGCACCGAGCGTGCTGGTTCCCGGCCTCGCCACCTCGTGGGCAGTGGACGCCAAGGACAAGACCAAGTGGGTCTTCAAGCTGCGCCCCGGCGTCAAGTTCCATGACGGTTCGGCCTTCACCGCCGACGCCGTGGTGTGGAACGTGCAGAAGGTTCTCGACAAGGACGCCCCGCAGTTCGACCCCAGCCAGGTCGGCGTGACGGCTTCGCGCATGCCCACGCTCAAGTCGGCGCGCAAGATCGACGACACGACGGTCGAGCTCACCACCAGCGAGCCCGACGCCTTCCTGCCGATCAACCTCACGAACCTGTTCATGGCCTCGCCCGCGCAATGGCAGAAGAAGTTCGATGCCGCCGCAGGTTCCACGCCTGCAGACAAGGCCAAGGCCGCCTGGACCGCCTTCGCCGCCGACCCCGCCGGCTCGGGTCCGTTCAAGGTCACGCGCTTCGTGGCGCGCGAGCGGCTGGAGCTGGCCGCCAACAAGGGCTACTGGGACGCCAGGCGCGTGCCGAAGATCGACAAGGTCGTGATGCTGCCGATGCCCGAAGCCAATGCGCGCACCGCCGCGCTGCTGGGCGGTCAGGTCGACTGGATCGAGGCGCCCGCGCCCGACGCCATGGCGCAGATCACGCAACGCGGCTTCAAGATCTATTCGAACGCGCAGCCGCACGTATGGCCATGGCAACTCTCGTTCGCCGAAGGCTCGCCCTGGCTTGACAAGCGCGTGCGCCAGGCGGCCAACCTGTGCATCGACCGCGGCGGCATGAAGCAGCTGCTGGGCGGCATGATGGCCGAGCCCAAAGGCACGGTGCCGCCGGGCCACCCGTGGTTCGGCAAGCCCAGCTTCGACATCCGCTACGACGTGAAGGCCGCGCAGGCCCTCATGACGCAGGCCGGCTACTCCGCGGCCAAACCGATCAAGGTGAAGGTGCAGATATCGGCCTCGGGCTCGGGCCAGATGCAGCCGCTGCCGATGAACGAGTTCGCGCAGCAGTCGCTCAAGCAGTGCTACTTCGACGTGCAGTTCGACGTGATCGAATGGAACACGCTCTTCACCAACTGGCGCAAGGGCGCGAAGGACCCCTCGGCCAATGGCGCCAATGCGGTCAACATCAGCTTCGCAGCGATGGACCCGTTCTTCGCGATGGTGCGCTTCGTGAGCACCAAGGCCTTCCCACCGGTGTCGAACAACTGGGGCTACTACGGCAGCCCCGAGGTCGACAAGCTGGTGGCCGACGCGCGCACCAGCTTCGACGACAAGGTGCGCGACGCCGCGCTCGCAAAGCTGCACACACACATCGTGGACGACGCGCCGTTCGTGTGGATCGCCCACGACGTGGGGCCGCGCGCACTCTCGTCCAAGATCAAGAACGTGGTGCAACCGAAAAGCTGGTTCATCGACATCGCCACCATGATGATGGACTGACCCCTCCCGCAGCCAGCCACGAGCCATGTTCGCCTACCTCCTGCGCCGCGTGATCTACGCCGTGCCGATCATGATCGGCGTGGCCCTCGTGTGCTTCCTGCTCGTGCACATCGCGCCCGGCGATCCGCTGGTGTCGATCCTGCCGCCCGATGCGTCCGCCGAACTGCAGGCGCAACTGCGCGAGCTGTACGGCTTCAACCGTTCGCTGCCCGAGCAGTTCGCGATGTGGCTGTGGCGCGCGGTGCACGGCGACCTGGGCGTGTCCATCGCGAGCAATCGCGCGGTGGCCGGCGAGGTGTTCACCGCCGTGGGCAACACGCTGCGGCTGGCGGTGGTGGCCACCTTCATCGGGTTCGTGCTGGGTTGCCTCTTCGGCTTCGTGGCGGGCTACTTTCGCGGCTCGTGGGTCGACCGGCTGGCCTCGGTGTTCTCGGTATTGGGCGTGAGCGTGCCGCACTACTGGCTGGGCATGGTGATGGTGATCGTGTTCTCGTCGCAGCTCATGTGGCTGCCGGCCACCGGCGCGGGCCCCAGCGGCTCGGACGACTGGGCGTGGGACTGGGCGCACCTGCAGTTCCTGCTGCTGCCGGCGCTCACGATGTCGGTGATTCCCATGGGCATCATCGCGCGCACGGTGCGCGCGCTGGTGGCCGACATCCTCGACCAGGAGTTCATCGTGGGCCTGCGCGCCAAGGGGCTCACTCACCTCGGCGTGTTCCGCCACATGGTGAAGAACGCGGCGCCCACGGCGCTGGCCGTGATGGGCCTGCAGCTGGGCTATCTGCTCGGCGGCTCGATCCTCATCGAGACCGTGTTCTCGTGGCCGGGCACCGGCTTCCTGCTCAACTCGGCCATCTTCCAGCGCGACCTCCCGCTGCTGCAGGGAACGATCCTCGTGCTGGCGCTGTTCTTCGTGCTGCTGAACCTGCTGGTCGACGTGCTGCAAACCTTGCTCGATCCGCGCATCGCGCGTGCCTGAAGAAGAAAGCCGCCAAGCAATGTCCACCGTGCTTCCTATCTCTTCCGCCGTTGCCGTCGAACCCTTGCCGGCCCAGCGCTCTCGCGGCTACTGGGTTTCGGTGTGGCTGCGTCTGCGGCGTGACCCGGTCGCCGTCGGCGCGGCCATCGTCGTGTTGCTGCTGATCGCGCTCGCTGTCTTCGGCCCATGGTTCGCGCCGGCCGACCCGTACCAGTCGTCGATGCTCAAGCGCCTCAAGCCCATAGGCACCGAGGGCCTTCCGCTGGGCAGCGACGAGCTGGGCCGCGACATGCTCTCGCGCCTTATCGTCGGCGCGCGGCTGTCGCTGTTCATCGGCATCACGCCGGTGCTGTGCGCCTTCGTGCTGGGCACGATCATCGGCATCGTCGCCGGTTATGCGGGCGGGCTGACCAACACGCTGATCATGCGCACCATCGACGTGTTCTACGCCTTTCCCTCGGTGCTGCTGGCCATCGCTCTGTCGGGCACGCTGGGTGCGGGGGTGGTCAATTCGTTGATCTCGCTGACCATCGTGTTCATTCCGCAGATCGCGCGCGTGGCCGAGAGCGTCACCACGCAGGTGCGCACTCGCGACTACGTGGAAGCGGCGCGCGCTTCGGGCGCCAGCCCCTTCATCATCGTGCGGGTGCATGTGCTGGGCAATGTGCTCGGGCCGATCTTCGTCTACGCCACCAGCCTGATCGCGGTGTCGATGATCCTGGCCTCGGGCCTGTCGTTCCTGGGTTTGGGCGTGAAACCGCCGGAACCCGAATGGGGCCTGATGCTCAACACGCTGCGCACTGCGATCTACGTGCAGCCATGGGTCGCTGCGTTGCCGGGCGCGATGATCTTCATCACTTCGATCTCTTTCAACATCCTGTCCGACGGACTTCGCTCGGCGATGGACAACAAGGGGTGAAGCCATGGACGCACTGAAGGATATCGGCGGCCCCGCCCAACCGCTCCTCACCATCAAGGGCCTGGTCAAGCACTTCCCGCTCAAGAAAGACCCGCTCGGCCGCGGCGGTGGCGTCGTGCGGGCGGTCGACGGCGTGGACTTCGAGGTGCTCAAGGGCGAAACGCTCGGCGTGGTCGGCGAGTCGGGCTGCGGCAAGTCGACCACCGCCCGACTGCTGATGCAGCTGATCGAGCCGACGCGCGGCGAAGTCGTGTTCGACGGCCGCGAAGTCGGCAGCCGGGACCTGCCGCTGAAAGAATTCCGCCGCCAGGTGCAGATGGTGTTTCAGGACAGCTACGCCTCCCTCAACCCGCGCCTCACCATCGAAGATTCGATCGCCTTCGGGCCGCAGGTGCACGGAGTGTCGCGGCGCGAATCGGTTGGACGTGCGCGCGACCTGCTCGCCCGCGTGGGCCTGTCGCCGCAACGCTTTGCCGAGCGCTACCCGCATGAACTCTCGGGTGGCCAGCGG
This sequence comes from Variovorax sp. Varisp46, assembly GCF_059491885.1. NCBI lineage: Bacteria > Pseudomonadati > Pseudomonadota > Betaproteobacteria > Burkholderiales > Comamonadaceae > Variovorax > Variovorax sp. Varisp46. Next base: position 4,338,836 of record NZ_CP168515.1, on the reverse strand, counting down.
CAGCGCGTGAATATCGCGCGGGCCCTCGCATTGCAGCCGCGCATGGTGATTCTCGACGAGGCCGTCTCCGCGCTCGACAAATCGGTGGAGGCGCAGGTCATCAACCTGCTGCTCGACCTGAAGGCCGAGTTCGGGCTGACCTACGTGTTCATCAGCCACGACCTCAACGTGGTGCGCTACGTGAGCGACCGCGTGATGGTGATGTACCTCGGCCAGGTGGCCGAGATCGGCCCGGCCGATGCGCTGTACGACGCACCCGCTCACCCCTACACGCGTGCGCTGCTTTCGTCCATGCCGTCGATGGACCCGGACCACCGCACCGAAGAAGCAGCGCTCGCGGGCGATCCGCCGAACCCCATCAACCCGCCCTCGGGCTGCCGCTTTCATCCGCGCTGTGCGCTGGCCGCGCCGGTGTGCGCCAAGGTCGTTCCCGAGCGCATCGTCACCAGTTCGCAGCACGCGGTGAGCTGCCTGATCCACGAGGCGGGCAGCGGGCATCCGATGGCCATCGAAACCCCGAGGAAAGCAGCATGAGCGACAACGATAAACCGATGGTCCGCCTGCGCGACCTCAGCGTCACCTTCAGTGGCGGTCGCAAGCCGGTGCACGCCGTCAGCGGCGTGAGCCTTGAAGTGCAGCGCGGCGAGGTCGTCGCGCTGATCGGTGAATCCGGCTCAGGCAAGAGCGTGACCATGCGCACCCTGCTGCGACTGCACCCCGAGCGCCGCACCCGCATGGGCGGCACGGTGCAGGTGGCCGGGCGCGACGTGCTCGCGATGTCGCAGCGCGAGCTGGCCGACTTCCGCGGCAAGGTCGCATCGATGATTTTCCAGGAGCCGCTGCTGGCGCTCGATCCGGTGTATTCGGTGGGCGCACAGATCGTCGAGTCGATCCGACGGCACGAATCGGTCACGCAGGCCGAGGCGCAACAACGCGCGCTGGCGCTGTTCGAGCGTGTGCGCATTCCGAGCCCCGAACGGCGCCTGCAGGCCTATCCGCACGAGATGTCGGGCGGCATGCGCCAGCGCGCCATGATCGCGCTGGCACTCGCCTGCAAGCCCCAGCTGCTGCTGGCCGACGAGCCCACCACCGCGCTCGACGCCACGGTGCAGATCCAGATCCTGCTGCTGCTGCGCGAGCTGCAACGCGACCTGGGGCTGTCGGTGATCTTCGTCACGCACGACATCGGTGCCGCCGTCGAGGTGGCCGATCGCATCGCCGTGATGTATGCGGGCCGCATCGTCGAGGAAGGCACTGCGCGCGAGCTGATCCGCTCGCCGCGCCATCCGTACACGATTGCACTGCTCAAGAGCCGCGCGCATGGTGCGCTGGCACGCGGCACGCGGCTGGAAACCATCGGCGGCGCGCCGCCCGACCTGTCCGCGTTGCCGCCCGGCTGCGCCTTTGCCGAACGCTGCGCGCTCGCGAGCGATGCCTGCCGCGCGGCGCAGCCGTCGGTGCTCGAGCTTGCACCCAGTCATCGCGTGCGCTGCATTCATACCGATGCGGCGGTGGCCATCGCGCCGGTGCTCGTCGCCTGACTGACCACCCCCACACGCCCCATCCATCGCCATGCCCCTGCACGACCCCGCCCACGCCTTCGTTCCGTACCCCGATGCGCCAGTGCCGCGCGCTGCGACCGGTCCACTCGTCGACCTGAGCTTTGCAGCAAAAGACCTGTTCGATGTGGCCGGCTACCCCACGGGCGGCGGCAACCCCATCGTGCTGGCGATGTCGGGCATCAAGACCCGCACCGCGCCCACGGTGCAGAAACTGCTCGATGCCGGCGCACGCTTCGCCGGCAAGACAGTGACCGACGAACTCGCGTTCTCGATGAACGGCAACAACGCGCACTTCGGCGCACCGGTCAATGGCGGCGCGCCGCTGCGCATCACGGGCGGCTCGTCGTCGGGCTCGGCCTCGGCGGTGTCGTCGAATCTGTGCGACTTCGCGCTCGGTACCGACACCGGCGGCTCGGTGCGTGCGCCGGCCAACCACTGCGGCCTGTACGGCCTGCGTCCGACGCACGGCCGCGTGAGCCTCGAAGGGGCGCTCGACCTGGCGCCGAGCTTCGACACCTGTGGCTGGTTTGCGCGCGACGTCGGCACATTTGCGCGCGTGGCCGATGTGCTGCTGGGTGCCGACGCGGCCACCTTGCCCGAGCGCGTGCGGCTGCTGCGGCCCGATGACGTCTGGGCGCTGGCCGTGCCCGCCGCGGCCGATGCGCTCCAGGGCGCGGCCGGCCGCGTGCAGGATCTGCTCGGCCCCGCGCAAGGCACCACGGTGGCGCTGGAATCCTTCGACGCGATGTACTGGCACTTTCGCTACCTGCAGTCGCGCGAGGCCTGGCTCACCGACGGACCGTTGATCGAGCGCTACGCGCCGCCGCTCGGCCCGGGCGTGGCCGAGCGCTTTGCGTGGTCGCGCGAAGTGACCGACGCGCAGGTGACGACCGCGCGCATTTTCCGCACGGCCTTTCGCGCGCGCCTGACCCACCTGCTCGGCACCGACGGCGTGCTGCTCCTGCCGACCATGCCAGACATCGCGCCGCTGCGCAGCGACAGCGAGGCTTCGATGGAGGACTACCGCAACCGCGCGATCCGCATGCTGTGCATTGCGGGCCTGGCGGGCTTTCCGCAGCTGTCGATTCCGCTGGCCACGCGCGAGGGTGCGCCGCTGGGCATTTCGCTGCTCGGGCCGGCCGGGTCGGACCGGTCGCTGGTTGCGCTGGCACAGCGCATCGTGGGCTGAAGCCGGGGCTTCAGAGCCGCACGCTGCCGCTCTGCCGAAGAAGGCAGATGTCGCAATCGACGCCGCCCCCCGCGCGTTCGATCACCACGAAGTCGCCCGCATCCACCGCCAGCAGCGCGTGATGCCAGGTGCCGGGCGCAAGCACCACGCCCTGGCGCCCGTCGGTGACGAAGGCCGCGAGTTGCTTCGCTGACGTGGGCGCCTCGCCCGCGCGGGCGACCACGATCACGAAGCGCCTGTCGCCCAGCGGCACGAAGGTCTGGCTGCCGAGCGCATGGCGCTCCATCTCCGATACCTCGTGCGGAAAGCGCCGCGCCTGCGCGCGGAACAGCGCCAGCATCGGCCGGCCGCCTTCGGCGTCGAGCCGCAGGTCGTCGAGCAGGTCGAAGCGCCGCGCATTGCCGCCGTTGATGGGCCGGCCTTCGACGGCGGGCGCCTCGATCACGATGCCATACGGCGTGAAGGCTTGGGAAGTCAACGGCTTCGCCACGAGTGCCACGGCGCCTGTTGGGAGGTCATTGTTCATGTCTCGATTGCAGCAGAAATGTGGCCCACGCGGGTCATGTGCCGGGTGTGACCGGCACGCTGCCGATTGAGCCGAACATGGCATTTGGCGAGGCGACCGGTATCCTCAAAAAGCGACTCCGGCTGATAGGGACTTTCCTACGATGCCCGGCGGCAGGCGCTTTGTCATGAGCGGTCGCAGGAGCGGCGGGGCGTTTGTCTTGGTGGAGAAGGGGCGAACCGCTCATGTGCGCATGCGGTGCAACTTCTACAGTGACTTGACGGCCAAACGCTCTGTGCTCAGACGGTAGAAAGCGGTGCCGGTTCGTCGACACACTGGAGAAGCGCATGAAATCGCAAAGTCTGCCACCAGGAGCTTTCTTCATGAACCTGCTGTGTGAAGAGGCAGGCATATCGTCAACGGAGTTCGCCATCGCTGGCGCGCTCTTGGTGTTTATCTATTTGCTGCTGCTATTGGCTGTGCGGCTCAGCAGCTGGGCGTAAAGCCGTCTTGCTTGCGCTCACGGACTGCAACGCTTCGATCCACTCATGCTTCAGAGACCATGCCCGCTGTCTTGATGGATTCCGATCTGCCTGAAGGCTGGAGCTGCTCGGTAGAGCTCGAGATTTCTCTTGATGGCGCCTACACCGCGCGGGCCGAACTGCGGCACGAAATCACGCGGTGCTGCGTGCTGTTGGTTACCCAGCAGCCGACCCGTGAAGCCGCGCTCGAATGCATGAAGTCGCGTGCCTCTCGCTTCATAGAGGAATGGAATGCAAGATCGCCATAGCATGGTGTTACGCGACGCGGCATCCGAAGGCGGGCACGTACTGCTGAAGCGTGGGAACGGGGGGCCTTCGAAAAGGCAGTTGGAGGCAACGGAGTGGCTGTTTGTCCCACGTCTGTCCCATCAAACAAAAAAGCCGTTGAAAATCAACGGCTTGCTGGTGCCTTCGACAGGAATCGAACCTGTATCTGAGTCTTAGGAGGACCCCGTTCTATCCATTGAACTACGAAGACGGATGGAGGCGCAGGAAGCTGGAAGCCCGCTGCGCGCCGCGATTTTATAGGGTTCCCGATGACGGGATGCGCTGGCCCTGCCAGCGCGGGCTTACCCCGATACGAAATCTCAGAAAAGTTGACCGCGATCAAGCCGGCGTGAATCGGTGGCGCGCACCATCGTGCCCGTTGCATCTCTGCTCAGATCCAAGAACAAAAAAGAGCGAAACACTACACAGGAGACAGCCTGATGAAGAAGTTCGCTTCGCACGTTCTGGGTCGCACGACAGCCGCTGCCGCGGCGGTCCTGGCGCTGGCAACCGCCGCGCCTGCCCTCGCATGGGAACCCACCAAGCCGGTGGAGTTCGTGATTCCCGCCGGCACCGGCGGCGGCGCCGATCAGATGGGGCGGCTGCTGCAGGGCATCGTCATCAAGTACAAGCTGATGAAGGAGCCGCTGATCGTCGTCAACAAGTCGGGCGGCGCGGGCGCCGAGGGCTTCCTGGCGGTGAAGGAAGCCAAGGGCGATCCGCACAAGATCGTCATCTCGCTGTCGAACCTGTTCACCACGCCGATGGCCACCGGCGTGCCCTTCAACTGGAAGGACATGACGCCGGTCGCGATGCTGGCGCTCGACCAGTTCGTGCTCTGGACCAACGCGGCCGAGCCCTACAAGAACGCCGGCGAGTACGTCACGGCGGTGAAGGCCGCGGGGCCGAGCAAGTTCAAGATGGCCGGTACCGGCTCGAAGCAGGAAGACCAGATCATCACGGTCGCTCTCGAGAAGGCCACCGGCACCAAGTTCATCTACGTGCCGTTCAAGGGCGGCGGCGAGGTGGCGGTGCAGCTGGTGGGCGGCCATGTGAACTCGACGGTGAACAACCCGATCGAGGCGGTGGCGCAATGGCGCGCGGGCAAGCTGCGCGCGCTGTGCGTGTTCGACGACGAGCGCATGCCCTTCAAGGCCAAGGTCACCGACACGCAGTCGTGGAACGACATCCCCACCTGCAAGGAGGCGGGCGTGCCCACCAGGTACACGATGCTGCGCGGCATCTTCATGCCGCCCGGCGTCACGCCCGACCAGCTCGCCTTCTACAAGGACCTGCTGACCAAGGTGGCCGCCACGCCCGACTGGAAGGAGTACATGGAGAAGGGCGCCTTCAACCCGACCTTCATGACCGGCGACGCCTTCGCGAAGTGGCTCACCGAGGCCGAGGCCACGCACCGCACGCTGATGTCCGAGGCGGGCTTCCTCGCGAGCGCCAAGTAGGCCGCACCGGCTGCGAGCGCTGCCGACCGAGGCCGGCTGACCGGCGGACCGCGGGCGTGCCGCATCCGTCGCTTTCTTCTCTCACACAATCACGATGGGGGCTCCATGGAGCACGACGAAACATCCGAGGGCGCGGCGCGTCCGGGCATCTCCACGCACCTGGTCGAAGCGGCGGTCGCATTGCTGCTGCTGGCGATCGGCCTGGTGGTGGTCTTCGAGGCGCGCAAGCTCGGCGCGGGCTGGACCAGCGACGGTCCCGGCGCGGGCTACTTTCCGTTCTTCATCGGCGTGATCATCACGATCTCCGGCGCCGGCATCCTCTACCAGTCGCTGCTCGGCAGGAACCGCAGCACCGTGGTCTTCGTCGACCCGGTGCAGCTCAAGCGCGTGCTGTCGGTGCTGGTGCCGGCCACGGTCTACGTGCTGGCGATCTCCGTTCTCGGCATCTACGTGGCGTCGGCGATGTATATCGCGCTGTTCATGGTGGTGCTCGGCAAGTACGCATGGACCAAGAGCGTGCTTGCCGCGCTGGCCGTCAACACGCTGTTCTTCTGCATGTTCGAGGTCTGGTTCAAGGTGCCGCTCTTCAAGGGTGCGCTCGATCCGCTTCGGTTCCTCGGCTACTGAACCCGTTCAAGGAGCACAAGCGAAATGGAAGAAATCGGCGCCCTGATGCAGGGCTTCTCGGTGATCCTCACGCCGATGAACATCGGCCTGATGTTCGTCGGCATCATCCTCGGCGTGTTGATCGGCGTGCTGCCCGGGCTCGGCGGCGCCAACGGCGTGGCGATCCTGCTGCCGCTCACCTTCACGATGTCGCCGACCTCGGCGATCATCATGCTGTCGTGCATCTACTGGGGTGCGCTGTTCGGCGGTGCCATCACCTCGATCCTGTTCAACATACCGGGCGAGCCGTGGTCGGTGGCCACCACCTTCGACGGCTATCCGATGGCGCGGAGCGGGCAGGCCGGCGCCGCGCTGACGACGGCCTTCACCTCGTCGTTCGTGGGCGCCTTTCTCGCGGTGGTGATGATCACCTTCCTCGCGCCGCTGGTCGCGAAGTTCGCGCTCAAGTTCGGCTCGCCGGAGTTCTTCGCGGTGTACCTGCTGACCTTCTGCAGCTTCGTCGGCATGGGCAAGGGCTCGCCCTTCAAGATCCTCGCGTCGATGGCGCTGGGCTTCGCGCTCGCCAGCGTGGGCATGGACACCGTCACCGGCCAGCTGCGCCTGACCTTCGGCCAGCCCGAGCTGATGCGCGGCTTCGACTTTTTGATCGCGGTGATCGGCCTGTTCGGCATCGGCGAGATCCTGCTGTCGATGGAAGAGGGCCTGAAGTTCTCGGGCAAGAGCGCCAAGATCGATCCGAAGGTCGTGTGGCAGACGTGGAAGCAGTTGCCCAAATACTGGGTGACCTCCATCCGCAGCTCGCTCATCGGCATCTGGATGGGCATCACGCCTGGCGGCGCGACGCCGGCCTCGTTCATGAGCTACGGCCTCGCGAAGAAGATGTCGAAGAAGGGCGCCAGGTTCGGCACCGGCGAGATGGAAGGCGTGGTCGCGCCCGAGACCGCTGCACACGCGGCCGGCACCAGCGCGCTGCTGCCGATGCTGGCACTCGGCATTCCCGGTTCGCCGACCGCAGCGGTGCTGCTGGGCGGCCTGCTGATCTGGGGCCTGCAGCCGGGGCCGCTGCTGTTCGTGGAGCAGAAGGACTTCGTCTGGGGCCTGATCGCCAGCATGTACCTCGGCAACATCGTCGGCCTGATCGTGGTGCTGAGCACCGTGCCGCTGTTCGCGTCGATCCTGCGCATTCCGTTCTCGATCATCGCGCCGGTGATCATCGTGATCTGCGCCATCGGCGCCTACACCGTGCACAACGCGATGCTCGACATCTGGTTCATGCTCGGCTTCGGCGTGGTGGGCTACCTCTTCAAGAAGCTCGACTTTCCGCTGGCGCCGCTGGTGCTTGCACTGGTGCTCGGCGACAAGGCCGAGGACTCGTTCCGCCAGGCCATGCTGGTCTCGCAGGGCGACGTGATGGTGATGTTCTCGAACCCGCTGGTCGGCGGCATCACGACGCTGGCGCTGGTGCTGCTGTTCTGGCCGCTGATCTCGAAGGCGCTGGCCGTGATCAGGAAGCCGAAGAAGCCCGACGAGTTTGCGGTCGAGCGGCCGGTGGACTGACCAGCAACTTGCCTGTGATCGCGCTGACCCGGGTTGTTCGGGGCGCGCTCACACCGATGGGGTACCTTGCGCAGCGAAATAAAGGAGGAGGCCGCAGGCCGGGGGACATTCGCGCAGGGGAGTGCCCGGTGTCATTCGCACACACCCGGACAACCAAGAGAGCTAAATCTTCCCGCGCTTGCGAAGCCGACTAAGGGTTTCCGCCGAGAGATTCAGATAAGAAGCCAGCTCCTTGCTCGGAATCCGGTCTTCCAGTTCAGGGTGCTTGCGCATGAACCGGTGCACACGCCCGGCGGCGTCCAGAAGATGCAGCGTGATCGTGTGCGCCATGATCTCGCTCATGCCGCGCATCACGAGGAACTCGAACAGTTCCTTCGTTTCCGCATGCCGGTTCAGGAACGCGATCCATTCCTTCAGCGGCAGGCTCGCGACCCGCGCCTTCGTCACGCACACGATGCCGTAGGGCGTGGGCGTGCCCAGCCGCAGCGCGGCGTAGCTCGTCTCCATGTCGTTCTCGTCGGCGAAGCGCAGGATCATTTCCTTGCCCTCCGGGTTGCTCACCACCCGCTTGAGGATGCCGTCGAGGATGAAGTACTGCTCCATCTCGCGCACCCCCTGGTGCAGCAGGAACTCGCCCTTGTTGCCGTCCACGATGACCAGGTGGGCTTCCAGTTCGGCGCGGTCGGCTTCGCTCAGGTCCTTGAGCAGGATGTTCTGCCGGAGCTGGGCGCGAATGATGTTCTTCTCCGGATGGTTTTCCAACAACGTCATGGTCACCGTCTTGCTCGATTTCGCTGCCGGCGCCGGTCATCGGGGCCGTCGCCGTTTTCGGGAAAGTTGACCGAGGTCAACGGCCGAAAGCTTGGGCCCGAATCATAGTCGCGGCTCGGGCCTTGGCCATTCACCCATGCAGAAGGAGAGACATGTCTTCAGTCAGAACAGAGAAAGAGGCAGCCACCACGCTGGAAGATGCCCTCAAGCCCACGAAAAGCCGCGATGCTGACGGCGAAGCGGTGGTCCGCGCCTTCAAGGGTGGCGCGACCGAAGACAGCGCGCCGGCGGCCGAGACCATCGACGGCTTTCACCTGGTCATCGATGCGCTCAAGCTCAACGACATCGACACCATCTTCGGCCTGCCCGGCATCCCGATCACGGACCTCACGCGCATGGCACAGGCCGAAGGCCTGCGCGTCATCTCCTTCCGCCACGAGCAGCACGCCGGCAATGCCGCCGCCGCCGCCGGCTTCCTCACGCAGAAGCCCGGCATCTGCCTGACCGTGTCGGCCCCCGGCTTCCTCAACGGCCTGACCGCGCTGGCCAACGCCACCACCAACTGCTTCCCGATGATCCTCATCAGCGGCTCCAGCGAGCGCGAGATCGTCGACCTGCAGCAGGGCGACTACGAGGAGATGGACCAGCTGGCCATCGCCAAGCCGCTGTGCAAGGCGGCCTTCCGCGTGCTGCATGCCGAGGACATCGGCGTGGGCATTGCGCGCGCCATCCGCGCGGCGCTGTCGGGCCGCCCTGGCGGCGTGTACCTCGACCTGCCGGCCAAGCTGTTCGCGCAGACGATGGACGCCGCAGCCGGCAAGAAGTCGCTGATCAAGGTGGTCGACCCCGCACCGCGCCAGATCCCCGCGCCCGACGCCGTGAAGCGCGCGCTCGACCTGCTCAAGGGCGCCAAGCGGCCGCTGATCCTGCTCGGTAAGGGCGCCGCCTACGCGCAGGCCGATGCCGACATCCGTGCGCTGGTCGAGAAGACGGGTATTCCCTATCTGCCGATGTCGATGGCCAAGGGCCTGCTGCCCGACACCCACGTGCAGTCGGCCGCGGCAGCGCGCTCCTACGTGCTGCAGGAAGCCGACGTGGTGCTGCTGGTCGGCGCGCGCCTCAACTGGCTGCTCTCGCACGGCAAGGGCAAGACCTGGGCGCAGGACAAGGGCGCCAAGAAGTTCATCCAGATCGACATCGCGCCGACCGAGATCGACAGCAACGTCGCCATCGAGGCGCCGGTGATCGGCGACATCGGCTCCTGCGTGGCCGCGCTGCTGGCCGGCATCGATGCCAAGTGGGCCAAGCCCCCGGTCGAGTGGACCGGCGCCATCGCCGAGCGCAAGGACAAGAACCTCTCGAAGATGGCCGCGACGCTGGCTGCGCGGCCCTCGCCGATGAACTTCCAGAGCGCGCTCAGCGTGATCCGCGACCAGGTGAAGGCGCGGCCCGATGCCATCGTCGTCAACGAGGGCGCCAACACGCTGGACTTCGCGCGCAGCATCGTCGACATGTACGAGCCGCGCAAGCGCCTCGACGTGGGCACCTGGGGGATCATGGGCATCGGCATGGGCTTCTCCGTGGCCGCGGCGGTGGTCACCGGCAAGCCGGTGATCGCCATCGAGGGCGACAGCGCCTTCGGCTTCAGCGGCATGGAGGTGGAAACCATCTGCCGCTACAACCTGCCGGTGTGCGTCGTCGTCTTCAACAACAACGGCGTCTACCGCGGCACCGACGTGAACCCCAGCGGCACGCCCGACGTGGCGCCCACCGTGTTCGTGAAGAACGCGCGCTACGACAAGCTGATGGAAGCCTTTGGCGGCGTGGGCGTGCACGCCACCACCGCCGACGAGCTGCAGAAGGCCCTGGCCGAGGCCGTCGCCTCCGGCCGGCCGACCCTGATCAACGCCGTCATCGACGAAACCGCGGGCACGGAAAGCGGGCGCATCACGAGCCTGAACCCCAGCACGGCGAAGAAGAAGTAACTCAATTCCATCCAAGGAGATACCCCAAATGAGCAGCATCAAACCCCTCAACGGCATCAAGATCATCGACTTCACGCACGTGCAGGCCGGTCCTGCCTGCACGCAGATGCTGGCCTGGTTCGGCGCCGACGTGATCAAGGTCGAGCGCCCGGGCGCCGGCGACGTCACCCGCAGCCAGCTGCGCGACATTCCGAACGTCGACGCGCTGTACTTCACCATGCTCAACAGCAACAAGCGCTCGATCACGCTGGACACGAAGAAGCCCGAGGGCAAGATCGTGCTGGAAAAGCTGATCCGCGAATCCGACGTGCTGGTGGAAAACTTCGGTCCCGGGGCGCTGGACCGCATGGGCTTCACCTGGGAACGCCTCCAGGAGCTGAACCCGAAGATGATCGTCGCCTCGGTCAAGGGCTTCAGCGAAGGCCACCACTACGAGGACCTGAAGGTGTACGAGAACGTGGCGCAGTGCGCCGGCGGCTCCGCCTCCACCACCGGCTGGTGGAAGGGCGAGAACTCGGTGCCGACGATCTCGGCGGCCGCTCTGGGCGACTCCAACACCGGCATGCACCTGGCCATCGGCATCCTGACCGCCATCATCGGCCGCCAGCAGACCGGCAAGGGCCAGAAGGTGGCCTGCTCGATGCAGGATGCCGTGCTCAACCTGTGCCGCGTGAAGATGCGCGACCAGCAGCGCCTGGACAGCGTGGGCTACCTCGAGGAATACCCGCAGTACCCGCACGAGATGGGCGCATTCGCCGACAAGGTCGTGCCGCGCGGCGGCAATGCCGGCGGCGGCGGCCAGCCCGGCTGGATCCTGAAGTGCAAGGGCTGGCAGACCGACCCCAACGCCTACATCTACTTCACGGTGCAGGGCCACGCCTGGGAGCCGATCTGCGAGGCGCTGGGCAAGCCCGAATGGAAGACCGACCCCGACTACATGACGGCCAAGGCCCGCCAGCCGCACATCGAGCAGATCTTCGCCACCATCGAGGACTTCATCAAGGACAAGACCAAGTTCGAGGCCGTGGACATCTTCCGCAAGTACGACATTCCCTGCGCCCCGGTGCTGTCGATGAAGGAACTGCTGCATGACGAATCGCTGCGCAAGAGCGGCTCGATCGTCGAAGTTCCGCACAAGGAGCGCGGCAGCTACTGGACCATCGGCAGCCCGATCAAGTTCTCGGACCTCAAGCCCGAAGTCACCGCCTCGCCCTTGCTGGGCGAGCACACCGACCAGGTGCTGGCGGAGCTGGGCTACACCCAGCAGCAGATCGACAACCTGAAGGAATCAAAAGCCGTGTAGTTGGCTCACCCCCAGGCTTGCCCACTTCGTGTGGCAGCGCCCACCCCCTTCGAGGGGGCGACACCTGCGGCCCGGCGGAGCCGGTTCCGCGGTGTCTCTGGAAGGGAGGCGGCATCGCAGAGGTCTGGGGTCTGATCGAAATGAAGCGCCAGGGGTAAACATGCAAGCGAACATCGATTTCAAGCAGCTCGTCGAAGGCGCTGGCGATGCCATCATGGTGTGCGACGCACAGGGCGCGATCACGCTGTGGAACCGTGCTGCCGAGCGCATCTTCGGGTTCACCGAGGCCGAGGCGCTCGGCCAGTCGCTCGACCTGATCATTCCCCAGCGGCAGCGCCAGCGGCACTGGGACGGCTACCACAAGACGATGGACACCGGCATCACCAAGTACGGTGCCGACCTGCTGCGCGTGCCGGCGCTGCACAAGGACGGGCACACGCTGTCGATCGCCTTCACGGTGTCGATGCTGTTCTCCGCCGATCACGAGGTCACGGGGATCGTCGCCATCGTGCGGGATGAATCCGTCCGCTTTGCGGAGGAGCGCAAATTGCGCGCCCGTCTGGTAGAAGTCGAAGCCGCGATGGTCAAAGAAGGAGACAGTCAATGAGCAAGGCACTCGAAGGCGTTCGGATCCTCGACTTCACCCACGTGCAGTCGGGCCCCACCTGCACCCAGCTGCTGGCGTGGTTCGGCGCCGACGTGATCAAGGTCGAGCGGGCAGGCGAAGGCGATGCCACGCGCGGCCAGCTGCGCGACATTCCCGGCGCGGACAGCTTGTACTTCACGATGCTGAACCACAACAAGCGCTCGATCACGCTGGACACCAAGAACCCCAAGGGCAAGGAGGTTCTCGACAGCCTGATCAAGACCTGCGACGTGCTGGTCGAGAACTTCGCGCCCGGCGCGCTCGACCGCATGGGCATCACCTGGGCCCACATCCAGAAGATCAACCCGCGCATGATCGTCGCTTCGGTCAAGGGCTTCGGGCCCGGCAAGTACGAGCACTGCAAGGTCTATGAGAACGTGGCCCAGTGCGCCGGCGGCGCAGCCTCGACCACCGGCTTCGAAGACGGCCCGCCGCTGGTGACCGGCGCGCAGATCGGCGACAGCGGCACCGGCCTGCACCTCGCGCTCGGCATCCTTGCCGCACTGTTCCAGCGCAACTCTTCCGGCCGCGGCCAGCAGGTGCTCGCACCGATGCAGGACGCCGTGCTCAACCTGTGCCGCGTGAAGATGCGCGACCAGCAGCGGCTGGAGCGCACCGGCACCATGCACGAATATCCGCAGTACCCCGACGGCAAGTTCGGCGACGCCGTGCCGCGCGCGGGCAATGCCTCGGGCGGCGGCCAGCCGGGCTCGATCCTCAAGTGCAAGGGCTGGGAGACCGACCCCAACGCATACATCTACTTCATCACGCAGGCGGCCGTGTGGCCTGCGGTGTGCAAGGTGATCGGCGAGGAGGGCTGGATCACCGACGAGGCCTACGCCACGCCGGCCGCGCGCCTGCTGCACCTGAAGCCGATCTTCGCGCGCATCGAGAAGTGGACCATGACCAAGGACAAGTTCGAGGCCATGGAGATCCTCAACGAGTACGACATTCCCTGCGGGCCGATCCTCTCGATGAAGGAAATCGCCGAGGACGAGTCCCTGCGCGAGACCGGCACCATCGTCGAGGTCGACCACCCGGTGCGCGGCAAGTACCTGACGGTGGGCAACCCCATCAAGATGTCCGACAGCCCGACGGTGGTGACGCGCTCGCCGCTGCTCGGCGAACACACCGAAGAAGTGCTGCGGCAGCTCGGCTACGGCGCGGACGACCTGGCGACCCTGCGGGCCGAACGCGTGATCTGAGGCGCGGCGCAGGCCCGCCAACCTGATTTGCGAGAGCGCCGCCTGCGGGGGCGCGGAAGGCCCGTGGGCGCGTGTATTCCTGGCCTCAATCTATAACTCTTGATGAATGATTTCTATAAATTAGTTTAATTTTTATTTATTCATCACCGGTCCTAAATTTGAATCCGCCGAGTCCGGCATCAATTCAAGGAGAAGGTCATGGAAAAGCATTTGCCCGTTCAAGACTGGCGCGACGAAATCGAGCGCAATGCCTATAACGCAGCATTTTTCGAATTGGGACTGCGCTGGCATTGGGACGGCGAAACCTACGGCCGCCTGATGGACCTGAGCCAGAACGCCAGCGAGCGGATCGGCCATTACCTGAAGACCCATCAGCCGCACCTCCTGAGGGCGTACGACGCCGAATTCTTGGCGGTGGCCATCGAGCAGAAGAAGGAAATCCACAGAAAGCGGGAAATGGCTTCGTCGAGTTATTTCAATTGGGCTGAAAGCCACGGCGTCGAGCTTGGTGCCTGAAATAAATCAATTCAATCCAGCAGTCGATCCCGGCCATGAACATCCACGAATACCAGGGTAAAGACGTCCTGCGCCACTACGGCGTGGCAACGCCCCGCGGATTCGTCTGCCGCTCGCCCGACGAGGCGGCGGATGCGGCTACCCGGCTCGGTGGCCGGGCCTGGGTGGTCAAGGCGCAGATTCATGCGGGCGGCCGGGGCAAGGGCGGCGGCGTGAAGCCCGCATGGTCCGTCGCCGAAGTGCGGCGGCATGCGGACCAGATGCTCGGCATGACGCTGAAGACCCACCAGACCGGGCCCGAAGGCCGCGTGGTGAAGCAGCTGCTGGTCGAGGAGAGCGTCGAGATCGACAAGGAGCTGTACCTCGGCTTCGTGGTCGACCGCAATTCGCAGCGCGTGGCATTGATGGCCTCGAGCGAAGGCGGCATGGACATCGAGGAGGTGGCCGCGCGCACGCCCGGGAAGATCCACAAGCTCTTCATAGATCCGGACGCCGGCCTGCGCATTGCCGAGGCCGACGGCATCGCGCGCCGCATCGGCATCGACGAGCGTTCGGTGGTGCAGGCGCGCGTGTTCATGCAGAACCTCTACCAGGCCTTCGATGCCAGCGACGCGTCGCTGGCCGAGATCAACCCGCTGGTGCTGACCCGCGACGGCCGCGTGATGGCGCTCGACGCGAAGTTCGACTTCGACGCCAACGCCCTGTTCCGCCAGCCCGGGATCGCCGCGATGCGCGACTTCGACGAGGAAGACCCGGTGGAGGTCGAAGCCTCGAAGTTCGACCTCTCGTACATCGCGCTCGACGGCGACATCGGCTGCCTCGTCAATGGCGCCGGCCTTGCGATGGCGACGATGGACGCGATCAAGCTCTACGGCGGAATGCCCGCCAATTTTCTCGACGTGGGCGGTGGTGCGACAGCCGAAAAGGTGACCGAAGCCTTCAAGCTGATGTTGCGCAACCCGAAGCTCAAGGCCGTGCTGGTCAACATCTTCGGCGGCATCATGAAATGCGATGTCATTGCGCACGGCGTGGTTGCCGCAGCGCGCGAAACCGGGCTCACCGTGCCGCTGATCGTGCGCATGAAGGGCACCAACGAGGACCTGGGCCGGACCATCCTCGCGCAATCGGGCCTGTCGATCATCAACACCGACGACATGGCCGAGGCGGCGCAGCGGGCCATCGGGGCTGCTCGGAACTGGGAGCGCTAGGAAATGAGCTCCTGTCTCTTGATGCGATGCATTTCGGGGTGCGATCACGCCGACGGGGTGCCTTGCTCCGCGAATGTCCCCCGCCCTTCGGGCTCCTCCTTTATTTCGCTGCGCAAGGCACCCCATCGACGTGATCGTTGTTCAGGGCAGTCGTTGATCGGCGAGCACCGGCAGCATGTCCTCGTGCGCAGGGCGTCGGGTGACTCACGCAGCGAAATAAAGGAGGAGGCCGCAGGCCGGGGGACATTCGCGGAGGGAGTTACCCGATGGCCTGCGCACGCACCCCGAAACAGGAACGCAGGCAAACGCACGATGGAACCCCTGAAATGTCCATCCTGATCAACAAGCACACCCGCGTGATCACGCAGGGCATCACCGGCAAGACCGGCAGCTTCCACACGGCCCAGTGCCTCGAATACGGCAACGGCCGGCACTGCTTCGTCGCGGGCGTGAACCCGCTGAAGGCAGGCGATGCGCTGGCCGGCATTCCGATCTTCGGCACCGTGAAAGAGGCCAAGGCCTGCACCGGCGCCACCGTCTCCGTGATCTACGTGCCACCACCTTTCGCCGCAGCGGCCATCGACGAAGCGGTCGATGCCGAGCTCGACCTCGTCATCTGCATCACCGAAGGCATTCCGGTGCGCGACATGATCCGCACGCGCCATCGCATGCAGGGCCGCAAGACGCTGCTGCTCGGCCCTAACTGTCCCGGCCTCATCACGCCGGGCGAAATCAAGATCGGCATCATGCCGGGCCACATTCACCAGCGCGGCCGCATCGGCGTGGTCTCGCGCTCGGGCACGCTCACCTACGAGGCCGCGAGCCAGCTCGCGAGCTTCGGCATCGGGCAGTCGACCGTGGTCGGTATCGGCGGCGATCCGGTCGGCGGGCTGCGGCACATCGACGTGCTGCGGATGTTCAACGACGACCCGCGCACCGACGCCGTGATCATGGTCGGCGAAATCGGCGGCGATGCCGAGGAGCAATGCGCGTACTGGATCCGCGACCACATGCGCAAGCCCGTCGTCGGCTTCATCGCGGGCGCCAGTGCGCCGCCCGGCAAGCGCATGGGCCATGCGGGCGCCATCGTTTCCGGCGGCCGCGGCACCGCCGAGGAAAAGCTCGCGGTGATGAAGGAATGCGGCATCCACGTCACGCGCAATCCGGCGGAGATGGGAAAGCTGCTCGCCTCGCTCGTGATCCCCGACTACCTGCCGTTCGACTGACTGACTGACGGCCGACCCGAATCCTCCATCCAGAAAGCAGACGACAACATGCAGCAAGAACAGACGAAATGGGCCCGCTTCGAACACGCCGGCGGCATCGGCTTCGGCACGCTCGAAGGCGATGCGGTGCACGAGCGCCGGGGCGACATGTTCGGCAGTTCCGAGCCCACGGGCCGCGTGTTTGCGCTGGCGGGGCTCCAGCTGCTCACGCCCACCGAGCCGACCAAGGTGATCGCGCTGTGGAACAACTTCCATGCGCTCGGCGCCAAGCTGGGCCTGCCGGTGCCGGCGGAGCCGCTGTACCTGCTGAAGACGCCCAACTCCTACCTCGCGCCCGGCGCACCGATCCGCAAGCCGCTGTGCGACGGCAAGGTGGTGTTCGAGGGCGAGCTCGGCATCGTGATCGGCAAGACCGCCGCCGCCGTCTCCGAAGCCGATGCGCTCGACCATGTGTTCGGCTACACCTGCGCCAACGACGTGACCGTGGCCGACATCCTGAACCGCGACGCCTCGTTCGCGCAGTGGGTGCGCGCCAAGGGCTTCGACACCTTCTGCCCGATGGGCCCGGTTGTGGCCACCGGCCTCGATGCCGCAACGCTCACCGTGACCACGCTGCTCAACGGCGAGGTGCGCCAGAACTATCCGATCAGCGACATGCGCTTCTCGGTGCAGCAACTCGTGAGCCTGATCTCGCAGGACATGACGCTGCACCGCGGCGACGTGATCCTCTGTGGCACATCGGTCGGCGTCGGCTCGATGAAGCCTGGCAGCCTCGTCGAGATCGAGATCGGCGGCATCGGAAAACTCAGCAACCGCTTCGGCTGACAACGCGCATGCCGAAGCGGCCGCGCAAGGAAATCAACTCTTGGGGATCGACATGAAGATTGCAATCATCGGCGCGGGCGCCATCGGCGGACTGGTCGGCGCGAAGCTCGCGCTGGCCGGCGAGGACGTGACGTTCATCGTGCGCGGCGCCAACCTCGAAGCCATCGGCAGGAACGGCATCAAGCTGGTCTCGGCCGAGGGCGAAGAACAGGTGGCGCGCAACGTCAAGGCCACCGACCGCTACGACGAGGCGGGTCCGCAGGACATCGTCGTGCTCGCCATGAAGGCCCACCAGGTCGAGGCGGTGGCGAACGACGTGCCCAAGCTGTTCGGGCCCGACACGGTGGTCGTGACGATGCAGAACGGCATCCCGTATTGGTACTTCCACCAGCACGGCGGCGCGCTCGCAGGCACGCCGGTGCGCAGCGTCGATCCCTCGGGGCTCGTCGCCACGAAGATCCCCGCGCAGCGCGTGATCGGCTGCGTGGTCTACCCGGCCTCGGAGCTGATCGCGCCCGGCGTGGTCAAGCACATCGAAGGCGACCGCTTCCCGGTCGGCGAGCTCGACGGCTCGGCGAGCGAACGCGTGAACCGCGTTGCCGCCTGCTTCACCGGCGCCGGCTTCAAGGCGCCCGTGCTCGACAACATCCGCGCCGAGATCTGGCTCAAGCTCTGGGGCAACCTGACCTTCAACCCGATCAGCAGCCTCTCGCACTCGACGCTGGTCGACATCTGCCAGTACCCGCCCTCGCGCGATCTCGCCGCTGCGATGATGCGTGAGGCGCAGGCCGTCGCGCACAAGCTCGGCATCGAGTTTCGCGTGACGCTCGAAAAGCGCATCGCGGGCGCAGAGAAGGTCGGCAAGCACAAGACCTCGATGCTGCAGGACGTGGAAGCCGGGCGCGCGCCGGAGATCGACGCGCTGGTGGGTGCCGTGGTCGAGCTGGCCCGGCTCACCGAGACCCCGACGCCGCACATCGACACGGTCTACAGCCTGGTCAAGCTGCTCGCGCGGACCATGGAAGACCAGCGCGGCCGCGTCAAGCTCCATGAAATGACGACAGCATGAGACGCACACGCAGCGCAAAGATCGTCGCCACGCTCGGCCCGGCCACCACCGGCGAGCCGGCCATCCGTGCGCTGTTCGAGCGTGGCGTGGACGTGTTCCGGCTCAACTTCAGCCACGGCACGCAGCACGACCATGCGCGGCGGCTCGAAACCATTCGCCGCCTCGAGAAGGAATTCGGCCGGCCCATCGGCATCCTGCTGGACCTGCAGGGGCCGAAGCTGCGGCTGGGCACCTTCGAAGGCGGCCGCGCGCAGCTCGAGGCGGGCGCGCGCTTCCGGCTCGACATGGACAGCAAGACCAGCGGCAGCGCACGCCGCGCGCCGCTGCCGCATCCGGAAATCTTCGCCGCGCTGCAGGAAGGCACCGAGCTGCTGCTCGACGACGGCAAGCTGCGGCTGCGCGTGGACAGTCGCGGCGCCGACTTTGCCGAGACCACGGTGCTGGTCGGCGGGCCGATCTCGGACCGCAAGGGCGTCAACGTGCCCAGCGTGCTGCTGCCGATCTCGCCGCTGACGCCGAAGGACCGCGACGACCTGGCCTTCGGCCTGTCGATCGGTGTCGACTGGGTTGCGCTCTCGTTCGTGCAGCGGCCCGAGGACATCGAGGAGGCGCGCGCCATCATTGGCACGCGCGCCTGGATCATGGCCAAGCTCGAGAAGCCCGCGGCCATCGAGCATCTCGACGCCATCGTCGCGCTGTGCGACGGCATCATGGTGGCGCGCGGCGATCTCGGCGTGGAGCTGCCGCCCGAGCAGGTGCCCGAGCTGCAGCGCCTGATCGTGCGCGCCTGCCGCAAGGGCGGCAAGCCGGTGGTGGTGGCGACGCAGATGCTCGAATCGATGATCGCCTCGCCGGTGCCCACGCGCGCCGAGGTGTCCGACGTCGCGACGGCCATCTACGACGGCGTCGATGCGGTGATGCTCTCGGCCGAATCGGCCTCGGGCAGGTACCCGCTCGAAGCGGTCGCGATGATGGACCGCATCATCGCGCGCGTCGAGGCCGATCCCTCGTACCGTGCGGGCATCGACGCCACGCATGACGCGGCGCTGTCGACCACGGCCGACGCGGTCTGCGCCTCGCTGCGCCAGGTGGCCGCGCTGCTCGCGCCGGCCGCCACCGTGACGTATACCTCCTCGGGCTTCACAAGCCTGCGCGCTGCGCGCGAGCGTCCGGCGGTGCCCATCCTGAGCCTCACGCCCGACACCGCCGCAGCACGCCGCATGGCGATGGTCTGGGGCGTGCATGCGGTGCTCGTCGAGGACGTGCACGATGTGGCCGAGATGATCGAGTGCGCCTGCCGCACGGCGCGCGCCGAGGGTTTTGCGAAGGCGGGCGACGACGTGGTGGTGGTGGCGGGCCTGCCCTTCGGTCAATCGGGCACGACGAACCTGCTGCACGTCGCGCGGATACCCGGCTGAGCGCGCGCCATCGGCGCAGGCGCGCTGTACGATGCCGCTCGACCGCAGCCACCTGTTCTCACCCGATGAAGCATGCGACCCTGCGCCAGTTGAAGGTCTTCGAAGCCGTGGCGCGGCTGCTGAGTTTTTCGCGGGCGGCCGAGGAGCTCCACCTCACGCAGCCCGCCGTCTCCACGCAGGTGCGCAAGCTCGAGGAACACGCCGGCAACGTGCTGTTCGAGCAGTTCGGCAAGAAGATCTACCTCACGCCCGCCGGCACCGAGCTGCTGCAGATCAGCCGCGCCATCATCCAGCAGTTCGAGGCGGCCGAGAACGCGATGATGCAGTTCAAGGGCGTCTCCGGCGGCAAGCTCAACGTGGGCGTGATCAGCGCGGGCGACTACTTCTTTCCGCGCCTGCTGGTCGAGTTCGCGAGCCGGCACCAGGGCGTGACGCTGAACTTCACGGTCCACAACCGCGCGCAGCTGCTGACGCACATCGCCGAGAACCTCACCGACCTTGCGATCATGGTGCGTCCGCCGACCGATCTCGACACCGTCAACCAGCCGTTCGCTCCGCACCCCTACGTGATCGTCGCGGCGCCGGGCCATCCGCTGGTGGGCGTGAAGAAGATCCCGCTCCAGCGGCTGATGCGCGAGCCCTTCGTGGTGCGCGAGAAAGCCTCCGACACCTGGCATTCGATGGAAGACGGCTTCGGCGGCGATCTCAGCGGCATCAACATCGCGATGGAAATCCGCAGCACCGAGACCATCAAGCAGGCCGTGATCGCAGGCATGGGCGTGAGCTTCGTGTCGGCGCACACGGTGAGCCAGGAGCTGCGCGCCGGCAGCCTTTGCGTGCTCGATGTCGAGGGCTTTCCGCTGATGCTCAACTGGTACGTGGTGCACCGTCGCAGCAAGCGCCTGCCGCCGGTGGCGCAGGCCTTCAAGGACTTCCTGCTGAGTGACGGACCGTCGCTGATCGCGCAGATCGTTCCATTCGAAAGCCCCAAAGGCAAAGAGCGCGGCGAGTAACTCGCGCGCGCTCTTCGGGGAGGATCGGTTCGGTGTGGAAGCTCAACGCCGTGCAGCCGGCGAACGCTGCATCAGCGCGGCACGCGCGGCCTTGTAGAAGATCACGATGGGCATGGCGGCGATCAGGTCGCGCAGCGCATCGTTGGCGGTGGACGAAGAGGCGGGAGTGCGCAGGGCGCTGGAATTCAGGGTGGTGTGGCTCATTGAGGGCTCCAAAGGATTGAAACTGAAAGACCGAAGGGATTACCCTGAATTTTAGGGTTTACCCTAGACGAGAGCAAACGCCATTTTCGCGTTTCTTGACCTGGGTCAATTTTTTCGACGACAGGCGGGTTCTTGCACAAGCGTGCAGCGTGGCCATACGAGCGCTTCGCAAAACGGGCCTGCATCAGCGCAACGCGCATCGCGAAAGTCATTGCACGAACCGTCGAAGTTCCGCGAAGACCTTTGCGATCCAGCTGGGCAATTTTTCTTCCATTCACACCATGCCGCGGCATCGCGAGATGCATGTCGGATGCAGCGCAATGCGCGCGTGCGAAGAGGCCTCCTGCTAGGGATATCACGGGGGTCTTGCGAGTCCGCGATTCGTGTGAACTTGACTGAGGTCAAGAGTTTTTGAGTCGCTCCGACCGACAGTCATTCACGCGCAAAACCAGGTGATCTTCATGCGGTGTATCGATGTCAAGGAAGCCTCGTTGCCTGTCGATGCGTACCGATCGCGTGGCGTGTGTGGCGCATGGCGCAGCACCCCGTTTTATTTCCGCTGTTTGCACCGATCGCTCGATTGATTTATCTGCATTCGAAGTCTGTCGGACCTCACCGAAAAACCAAGGACAACACCATGAATCGGCCCACCTCAACGATCGCAGGTTCCACCCCCGCGATGTTCCCTCCATCCGAAACCCATGGCGCCACCGCGAGCCGATCCGAGGCATACCGATGGGGCCAGCTGCTGATCGGCATCGTCTGCATGGCGATGATCGCCAACCTGCAATACGGCTGGACGCTCTTCGTCAATCCGATCGCCGAGAAGCACGGCTGGAGCCGCGCCGCGATCCAGGTAGCGTTCACCATCTTCGTGCTCACCGAGACATGGCTAGTGCCGATCGAAGGCTACCTCGTCGACCGCTTCGGACCGCGTCCCGTGGTGCTGGTGGGCGGCTTGCTGTGCGGCCTCGGCTGGGTGCTCAACTCGGAGGCCGATTCGCTCACGTTGCTCTACATCGCGGCGGCCGTTGGCGGCATCGGCGCGGGCGCGGTCTACGGCACCTGTGTGGGCAATGCGCTCAAGTGGTTCCCTGATCGCCGGGGGCTTGCCGCGGGCATGACCGCCGCGGGCTTCGGCGCGGGCTCGGCGCTCACGATCATCCCGATCTCCGCGATGATCAAGTCGAGCGGCTACGAAGCGGCCTTCCTGTATTTTGGGATCGGGCAGGGACTCATCGTGTTCCTGCTCGCATGGATGCTGACCCGTGCGCCCCACCATGCCAAGGCGTCGAACAGCCGCAACGTGCAGCAGGCAGGCCGCGACTACGCACCTGCCGAGGTGCTGCGCTCGCCCGTGTTCTGGGTGATGTACGCGATGTTCGTGATGGTGGCCGCCGGCGGCCTGATGGCCACGGCGCAGCTCGCGCCGATCGCCAAGGACTTCAAGATCATCGACGTGCCGGTCAACATCATGGGCCTGGTG
The DNA here is from genome assembly GCF_059491885.1 of Variovorax sp. Varisp46. Lineage (NCBI taxonomy): Bacteria > Pseudomonadati > Pseudomonadota > Betaproteobacteria > Burkholderiales > Comamonadaceae > Variovorax > Variovorax sp. Varisp46. The sequence goes on along the minus strand of NZ_CP168515.1, from coordinate 4,316,252 downwards.
CTGCCCGCGCTGACCTTCGCGCTCGCCATCGATCGCGTGCTCAACGGCCTCACGCGGCCCTTCTTCGGCTGGGTGTCCGACAAGATCGGCCGCGAGCAGACGATGTTCATCGCCTTCGCGATGGAGTCGGTCGGCATCCTGCTGCTCTACCACTACGGCCAGAACCCGATCCTCTTCGTCGTCCTGACCGGCATCGTGTTCTTCGCCTGGGGCGAGATCTACAGCCTGTTCCCCTCGACCTGCGCCGATACCTTCGGCTCGAGGTATGCGGCATCGAACGCCGGCATGCTCTACACCGCGAAGGGCACCGCCTCGCTGCTGGTGCCGCTGTCGAGCGTGCTCGCCGCCGCCACCGGCAGCTGGCAGGCCGTCTTCATCGCCGCCAGCGTGGTCAATGCGCTGGCGGCGCTGATGGCGTGGTTCGTGTTGCGGCCGATGCGCCGCAGGCACATCGAGGCGAGCCGCGCCACCACCACCATCGAGTAAGCCGTCGGCTCTTCCGATACACGCGGCCCTGCCATGAAGATGGCAGGGCTTTTTGCCGATGGGGCCGCAGGGTTTGTGCGCATTGGCACCGCGCTTGTTTCCGCGGAAATTGACTTGCGTCAAGGCCCCTGTCGCTCGATTCATCGACATTGATACTCAAGCGGATGAGCGCGGGATTCACGTCGGATTTCATGACGGCGGCCCGTGACGAAACCACGATGAAAACAGCTCCGCCGGCAGCAAGACAACGGCGGCGCAGGCGGCAACGGACCAGACCGGACGGGATCATGAAACTACAACAGGTGCAGCAGGGACACGAGGTACCGCATCCGGCCTCAGCTCCCATCGACAAGGACAAGGAACTCGCCGCCGTGCAGCGCAGCCTGCTGCAGCATGCGGACGAACCCGGCGCGCTGCTGCCGATCCTGCACGACGTGCAGGACGCGCTGGGCTACATCCCCGCGCACACCGTGCCGGCGATTGCCGACGCACTGAACCTCTCGCGTGCGGAGGTCCATGGCGTCGTCACCTACTACCACCACTTCCGTGCCGAGCCCGCTGGCCGCCACGTGATCCAGATCTGCCGCGCCGAGGCCTGCCAGTCGATGGGTGCCGATGCGCTGCTCGCCCACGCGGAGTTGCGTCTCGGATGCAGCGCGCACGGCACCTCGAAGGACGGCGCGTTCACGCTGGAGCCCGCGTTCTGCCTCGGCCTGTGCGCCTCGTCGCCCGCGATGACGTTCGACGACCAGCCGCATGCACGCATGACACCCAGGGCATTCGACGCGCTGATCGCGCAGGACAACAACCCATGAGCACCATCACCGTCTACGTCCCGCGCGACTCGGCTGCGCTCGCAGCCGGCGCCGACCGCGTGGCCCAGCGCATCGCGAAGGAAGCCACGGCGCGCGGCATCATGCTCGAGCTCGTGCGCAACGGTTCGCGCGGCATGTTCTGGCTCGAACCGCTGGTCGAGGTGAACACACCGACCGGCCGCATCGCCTATGGGCCCGTGACGCACGACGACGTGGCCGGCCTGTTCGACGCCGGCTTTCTCACGGGCGGCAAGCACCCGCTCGCGCTCGGCCCGACCGAAGACATTCCCTATCTCAAGAAGCAGGAGCGCCTGACCTTCGCGCGCATGGGCATCACCGACCCGGTGTCGCTGACCGACTACCAGGCCTACGAAGGCTTCGCCGGCCTGCGCCGTGCGCTGGCGCTCGCGCCCGAGGAGATCGTGCAGCAGGTGCTCGACTCGGGCCTGCGCGGGCGCGGCGGTGCAGCCTTTCCGGCCGGCATCAAGTGGAAGACGGTGCTGGGCACGGCCGCCGCGCAGAAGTACATCGTCTGCAATGCGGACGAAGGCGACTCGGGCACGTACTCCGACCGCATGACGATGGAGGGCGACCCCTTCATGCTGATCGAGGGCATGACCATCGCGGGCCTTGCCACGGGCGCGACGCAGGGCTACATCTACGTGCGCTCCGAGTACCCGCACGCGATCGCGGCCATGAACGAGGCCATCCGCGTCGCCGAGGCGGCGGGCTTCCTCGGTGACAACATCCTGCGTTCGGGCAAGCGCTTCTCGCTCGCGGTGCGCAAGGGCGCGGGCTCGTATGTGTGCGGCGAGGAAACGGCGCTGCTCGAAAGCCTCGAAGGCAAGCGCGGCATCGTGCGCGCCAAGCCACCGCTGCCGGCCATCGAGGGGCTGTTCGGCCAGCCCACGCTGATCAACAACGTGATCACGCTGGCCAGCGTGCCGCTGATCCTGGCGCGCGGCGCAGCTTTCTACCGCGACTACGGCGTGGGCCGTTCGCGCGGCACGCTGCCGATGCAGCTGGCCGGCAACATCAAGTACGGCGGCCTGGTCGAGAAGGCCTTCGGCGTCACGCTGCGCGAGTTGCTGTACGACTACGGTGGCGGCTCGGCGTCGGGACGGCCGATCAAGGCGGTGCAGGTGGGCGGGCCGCTGGGCGCCTACCTGCCCGAGTCGCAATGGGACCTGCCGCTCGACTACGAGGCCTATGCGGCCGTCGGCGGCACGGTGGGCCACGGCGGCATCGTGGTGCACGACGACACGGCCGACCTGTCGAAGCTCGCGCGTTATGCCATGGAGTTCTGCGCGCTCGAATCCTGCGGCAAGTGCACGCCGTGCCGCATCGGATCGACGCGCGGTGTCGAGGTGATCGACAAGATCCGCGCGAACCAGAACCGCGCACAGCAGGTGATCCTGCTGCGCGACCTGTGCGACACCATGGTCCACGGATCGCTGTGCGCCATGGGCGGCATGACGCCGTTCCCGGTGCTTTCCGCGCTCGACCACTTTCCGCAGGACTTCGGTCTTGCGGTCCCCGATCGCAAGGCTGCTTGAGATGACGCCTTGCTTTCTGATTCTTCACGGTGAAGGTTATTCGGGGCGCGCTCACGCCGACGGGGTGCCTTGCTCCGCGAATGTCCCCCGGCCTGCGGCCTCCTCCTTTATTTCGCTGCGCAAGGCACCCCGCCAGCGTGATCGATCAGAGCACTTGTTGATCAGCCAGCACAAGCGCCGCGCTCATCGTGCACACGGCGCCGGGTGCTCCCCGCAGCGAAATAAAGGAGGAGCCGAAGGCGGGGGACATTCGCGGAGGGGAGTACCCGGTGGCCTGTGCACGCGCGCCGAACGCAAATGCTCCGAACGCCAGCCCACTGAATAAAAGCCCACCGAGGCACAGAGAGAAAGCAAAAGACATGTTGGACCATCTGAAAGAAACCGACTACGGCACCCCCAAGCGCGAATCCACGCGCGAGGTCACGCTGGAAATCGACGGTACCGAAGTCACCGTGCCCGCCGGCACCTCGCTGATGCGCGCCGCGGTGGATGCCGGCATCAACGTGCCCAAGCTCTGCGCCACCGACAGCCTCGAGCCCTTCGGCTCATGCCGCCTGTGCCTCGTCGAGATCGAGGGCCGCAAGGGTTTTCCGGCCTCGTGCACCACGCCCGCCGAGGCCGGCATGAAGGTGCGCACCCAGACGCCGAAGCTGCAGGATCTGCGCAAGGGCGTGATGGAGCTCTACATCTCCGACCATCCGCTCGATTGCCTCACCTGCTCGGCCAATGGCAACTGCGAACTGCAGGACATGGCGGGCGTCACCGGCCTGCGCAACGTGCGCTACGGCTTCGATGGCGCCAACCACCTGAAGGACCAGAAGGACGAGTCCAACCCGTACTTCAGCTACGACCCCTCGAAGTGCATCGTGTGCAACCGCTGCGTGCGCGCCTGCGAGGAAACGCAGGGCACCTTCGCGCTGACCATCAGCGGCCGCGGCTTCGAGTCGCGCGTGTCGCCGGGCCAGGACGAGGCCTTCATGGATTCGGAATGCGTGAGCTGCGGCGCCTGCGTCGAAGCCTGCCCCACAGCCACGCTGCAGGAAAAATCGGTGATCTGGCTCGGCCAGCCCGAGCACAGCGTGATCACCACCTGCGCCTACTGCGGCGTGGGCTGCGCCTTCAAGGCCGAGATGAAGGGCAACGAGGTCGTGCGCATGGTGCCCTGGAAGGACGGCAAGGCCAACGAAGGCCACTCCTGCGTCAAGGGCCGCTTCGCCTGGGGCTATGCGACGCACCAGGACCGCATGCTCAAGCCGATGATCCGCAAGAACATCAGCGACCCATGGCAGGAGGTGAGCTGGGACACCGCGCTGAACTACGCCGCGGGCGAGTTCAAGCGCCTGCAGGCCAAGTACGGCAAGGACTCGATCGGCGGCATCACCTCCTCGCGCTGCACCAACGAAGAGACTTACCTCGTGCAGAAGCTGGTGCGCGCCGCCTTCGGCAACAACAACGTCGACACCTGCGCGCGCGTGTGCCATTCGCCCACGGGCTACGGCCTGAAGCAGACGCTGGGCGAATCGGCCGGCACGCAGACCTTCGCCTCGGTCGACAAGGCCGACGTCATCATGGTGATCGGCGCGAACCCGACCGACGGGCACCCGGTGTTCGCCTCGCGCATGAAGAAGCGGCTGCGCCAGGGCGCGAAGCTGATCGTGGTCGATCCGCGCCGCATCGACATCGTGAAGTCGCCGCACGTCAAGGCCGCGCACCACCTGCAGCTGCGGCCCGGCACCAACGTGGCGGTGGTCACGGCGCTGGCGCACGTCATCGTCACCGAAGGCCTGATGGCCGACGACTTCGTGGCCGAGCGCTGCGACACGGCCTCGTTCAAGGAGTGGAAGTCGTACGTCGAGCGCCCGGAGCAATCGCCCGAAGCCACCGAACAGGCCACGGGCGTGCCCGCGGCCGAGCTGCGCGCCGCCGCGCGCCTGTTCGCCACGGCCGGTAACGGCGCCATCTACTACGGCCTGGGCGTGACCGAGCACAGCCAGGGTTCGACCACCGTGATGGGCATCGCCAACCTCGCGATGGTCACCGGCAACGTCGGCCGCGAAGGCGTGGGCGTGAACCCGCTGCGCGGCCAGAACAACGTGCAGGGCGCCTGCGACATGGGCTCGTTCCCGCACGAGCTGCCGGGCTATCGGCATGTGTCCGACAGCACCACGCGCGCCTCGTTCGAGGCCGCCTGGGGCGTGCAGATCGACCCCGAGCCGGGCCTGCGCATTCCCAACATGTTCGAGGCCGCGATCGGCGGCAGCTTCAAGGGCCTTTACTGCGAGGGCGAGGACATCGTTCAGTCCGACCCGAATACGCAGCACGTGGCGGCCGCGATGATGGGCATGGAGTGCGTGGTGGTGCAGGACATGTTCCTCAACGAAACCGCCAAGTACGCACACGTGTTCCTGCCGGGCTCCTCGTTCCTGGAGAAGGACGGCACCTTCACCAATGCCGAGCGCCGCATCTCGCGCGTGCGCAAGGTGATGCCGCCGAAGGCCGGCTATGCCGACTGGGAAGTGACCGTGAAGCTTGCGCAGGCCCTCGGCTATCCGATGGACTACAGCAGCCCCGAAGAGATCATGGACGAGATCGCCGCGCTGACGCCGACATTCCACGGCGTGAGCTACCAGCGCCTCGACGAGCTCGGCAGCATCCAGTGGCCCTGCAACGACGCCGCGCCCGAGGGCACGCCCACCATGCACATCGACCGCTTCGTGCGCGGCAAGGGCAAGTTCATCGTCACGCAGTACGTGGCGACCGACGAGAAGGTCACGCGCAAGTTCCCGCTGCTGCTGACCACGGGGCGCATCCTCTCGCAGTACAACGTGGGCGCGCAGACCCGGCGCACCGAGAACAACCAGTGGCACAGCGAGGACCGGCTGGAGATCCATCCGCACGATGCCGAGGAGCGCGGCGTGAAGGACGGCGACTGGGTCGGCATCCAGAGCCGCGCAGGCGAGACGGTGCTGCGCGCCACGGTGTCCGGGCGGATGCAGCCCGGCGTGGTCTACACCACCTTCCACTTCCCCGAATCGGGCGCCAACGTCATCACCACCGACAACTCCGACTGGGCCACCAACTGCCCGGAGTACAAGGTGACGGCCGTGCAGGTGGCGCCGGTGATGCAGCCCTCCGCCTGGCAGCAGGAGTACAGCCGCTTCAACAAGGTCCAGCTGGACCTTGCGACGGCCGGTTCGGCGCAGGCTCCGCGCAACGAGACGATCCCCGCCAAGTAGCGCAATGGCCATGGACATCGCCACCTTGCCGGCCGCGGACGGTGCCGACACCTTCTGCGAGGGCGCGCGCCTGCTGCCCGTGCACGGCGTGCGCGGCGGCGAGGCCTATGCGGTGCAGGACTGGGTGGCCGAGGAAGTGCCGGTGGCGCTGGAGTTCAACGGCATCTCGCATGCGGTGATGCTCGCGACGCCGCTGGACCTCGAGGACTTCGCGCTCGGCTTCTCGCTCAGCGAGGGCATCCTCGACCACGCGCACGAACTCTATGCGGTGGAGACGGGCGAATCGGAGCTCGGCATCACGGTGCGCCTGCAGGTGGCGAGCGTCGCCTTCGCGCGCCTGAAGCAGAGGCGCCGCACGATCGCGGGCCGCACCGGCTGCGGCCTGTGCGGCACCGAGAGCCTGGCGCACGTCTCGCGAGAGCTGCCGGTGCTCGCCGATCCGGCAGGGCCGCTCGAACGGCAGGCCATCGCGCGCGCGATGCTGCAGGTCCAGTCGCTGCAGACGCTGCAGCAGGCCACCGGAGCGGTGCACGCCGCGGCCTGGTGCTCGGCCGATGGCGAGGTGCAGTGGCTGCGCGAGGACGTGGGCCGCCACAACGCACTCGACAAGCTGATCGGCGCGCTCGCGAACAACGATGTCGACGCATCCGGCGGCTTCATCGCCGTGACCAGCCGCGCCAGCTTCGAGATGGTGCAGAAGACGGCGATGGCAGGCGTGCCGCTGCTGGCCGCGGTGTCCGCGCCGACTTCGTTCGCGGTGGCCACGGCCGAGCGCGCGCGGCTCACGCTGGTCGGTTTCGCGCGCAAGGACGACCTGGCGGTCTACAGCCACCCGGGGCGCCTGGCAGCGGCCGGGTACGGCGCGCACTGAAGCAGTCACCCATTCATTTCATCAAAGGCAGTGCATGCACGATCACGATCCGACGGCGCAACTGGTCAAGATGGCCAACCAGATCGGCACCTTCTTCCAGGCGCAATCGCCGAGCGACGCCACCATGGCCACGAACGCGATCGCCGCGCACCTGAAATCGTTCTGGGCGCCGAGCATGCGCGTGCAGCTGATCCGCGCGCTCGAAGCGGGCGCCGCCACGGGACTGCTGCCGATCGTTGCGTCCGCGGTTCGCAGCCACCGCGCGAATCTGCTGCCCGGTGGGGCGCGAGAGGCCGGCGAGGCGAGGGAGCAGTTTCCGCAGGGCGGCGGCGATGCGGGTTGAGCGCGAGGCCTAGACGCCCCAGCTGCGGCCGGCCTCGCGTTCTGCCTGCGACTTGAGCAGCGCCTCGTAGCACAGGCACAGCGGCATGGCGACGAACACCATGCCCGCGACGTAGATCACCAGGCTCATCACGGGGAACTCGTTGCCGCCCCAATGAGGGATCGACGCGGCCAGTGCCGCGAGGGCGACGGCTGCGATCACCGCATGCATCGCGCTGCGCACGAGCGTGATCCTCGCAGACGCCGGCGGGCTGGATGTCTGACGGTCCGCTGCCGGGCTGTGGTCGCCCTTGTCTCCATCGTTGTTCATCGTCGCTCCTCGGTGAAGGCGTCGGCGATTCTTGATCGCGGTTGGGGCCGGGTCAAGATCGAAGTCCCTTGCCCGGCCGCTCGCGGCAGGCTCGGCCCTCAGTCGTACTTCACCGTGTAGATCAGGTCCAGCCCGCTCGTCTGTCCCGCCTGGCCCCGCAGCGTGAGCCGGGTCGTCAGGTCGTAGAAGATGAAGAGCGTGCCGAAGGTCCCGCCGATGCTGCGTTCGTAGGTGAGGTAGAAATCCTTCGACAGCCGCTTGCCCAGCGTCACGGCCGACTCGCGCAGGTCGCCCCCGCTGCCCGGTCCCTTGAAGCCGAGCTCGTCCAGCCCGAAGCGGCTGGCCAGGCTGCCGCCGCTGCTGCTGCTGCCGATCTTGCCGATGAGCGAAAGCGCGGCCTGCTGCAGCAGCGCCGATTCGCCGCCGCTGGTGGCCGAGGCCCGGCCCAGGATCACCCACGACAGCGTCTCGGCGTCGGACAGCGCGGGCTCCGAATAGAGCTTCACGCGCGGCGATTGCGCGGTGCCGGTGATTTGCACGCCCGCGCGCTGCGACAGGTTCGGGCGGATCGCCAGGATGTCCAGCGCCGGATTGTCGAAAGGTCCATTGAAGCGCGCGAGGCCGGTCTCCACGTCGAGCTGCTGGCCGTAGGCGCGGTATTGGCCCTTCACCGTCTTGACCTCGCCCGTGATGCGCGGCGGCGCATTGAGCCTGGTGCTGCGGATCTCCAGGTTGCCTTCGAGCCGCGTGGTGATGCCGCGGCCCTGCACGGCGAAGTCATCGCCCAGGTCGAAGTCGACGGCGATGTCCGGCGGCTTGGCGGTCTGCGGCTTGGCAGCCTGTGCGTTGGCGCTGGCGGATTCGCGCTGCGCCGCCTCGGCGGCCTCGCGGTCCTTGGCGGCGGAGCGTACGACGACGTCGCTGCCCAGGCTGGGCGCGGTCTCGTCGGGCAGGATGATGACGGCGCGGTCGGTCTTGAGCTTGCCGCGCACGCTGAACTGGCCGTTGTCGAGCTGCGCCTGCAGGTTGCCCGAGAGCGTGACCTGCCGGTCGGTGCGCACCAGCACGCGCAGCGCGCGCAGCTGGCCCTGCAGGGCCATGCGGATGCCCGAGGCCGAGCCGCTCGCCGGGCCCCAGCCGAGGTTGCCGCTGGCCGAGAGGGTGCCGCCGTCGGTGCGGGCCTCGCTGGCGGCGGTGCTGCGGTTGCCGCTCTGGCCGCCGATGCGCACGGAGCTGCCGGCGCCGCCCTTGAGCGTGAATTCGGTGATGTCGACGCGCTCGCCCGAGAGCGTGGCGCGCAGGCGGCCGTCGTGCAGGTCCAGTCCTTCGACCGGCGCGCGCAGCGCAAGCTTGTCGGCGCCCAGCGTGCCGTTCCAGCGCGGCACGGCGCGGTTGCCCGACAGCGTGGCGCTGGCGTCGAGCGTGCCCGCGATGCGCCAGCCCGGCGGCGCGAGCATCGACCACACGCCGAGGTTGGGCAGCGCGGCCTTGATGGTGCCGCCCAGCGGTGCGTCGGGGGCCCACTGCCAGCCGCCGGCGCGCTGCTGCACGCGGGTGTCGATGGCGGCGTCGATCTTGCCGGCGCGTTCGCTGTCCCAAGCGAGGACGGCGCGCACGGCGTCGCCTTCGGCATCGAGCCGCAGCTCGGCCTGGCGCAGGCCAGCCGGCGTGCTGGGCGCGTCGCCGCTCGCGGAAGCCGCGTTCATCGTGCGCTCGCTTGCGGTGCCCGTGCCGGTGCTGGTGATGCGCGTGACGAGCGCAGCCTCGCCGGCCTGCACGCGGATGTCGCCGCTCTGGCGCGCGAGGCGGGCCTTGGCGCGCAGCGTGTCGCCGGCGTCGATGTCCCAGTCGCCGTTGAACAACAGGTCGCCGCTGATGCCGTATTCGCCCAGCGTGGCGTTCGCGCCGAACGCGCCGGCCCAGGCCATCGGCAGGCCCTGCAGCTGGCCCTTCGACTGCACGCGGAACACGCGGTTGGGCGCGGCGCCGCTCTGGCTGAAGCGCAGCGGCTGCCAGTCGATGCGCACGGTGCCGGGCACGGGGCCGCGCAGCGTGGCCGCGGCGGCGGAGGCTTCGACGTCGAGGCGGGGTGATGCATTGCCGGTGCTGCTGCGGATGGTCGCGGTCACTTCGCGGCTCAGTTCCAGCACCCAGGGGGCACCGGGGCGGGCGCTGTCCTGCGCCTGCAGCTTCAGGCTGGCGAGTGCCGCGCGCCATTGGCCGGCGCCTGCGATGCCGCCGCTGGCGCGGGTGTCGATGGCGAACTTCTGCGTGCCGGTGGCGGCTTCGCCCTTCAGCGTGAGCGTGGCCTGCGCGAGGCTGCCGGCGAGGTCGGCGTGCAGGTCGCGCAGCTGCACGGTGGTGGTGGCGCCGCCGGGTTGCTCGGAGGGCAGGCTCAGGTCGAGCCGCGGCACGCCGAGCACGGCCTTGATGCTGGGTTCGATGCTGCCGCGCGGCGCAGGCGCGTTGGGGCTCTGCAGCCGGCGCTGGAACGTTCGCCAGCCGCCCTGCCAGCTCGCATCGAGCTTCGCGGAGCCCTTGGCGCCCGCATTCGCGAACACGCCTGAGAGCCCCGGCAGGCTCTGCACCCAGCGCTGCACGGCGTCGGCGTCGTCGATGGCGGCCCTGATCTCGCCGCCCCCCGAATCGGGCGCAATGCGGCCTTCGACCTGCGCGCTGCCGCCGGGCAGCGCGAGGGCCAGCTTGCCGCTCGCGGCCTGCTCGGCCACGCGCACCTGCAAGCGGCCATTGACGCTGGCACGCTGGGCCTCGATGCGCAGCGTGCGCAGGTCGAGCACCTGGTCTTTCCACTGGCCCTGGGCCAGCGCGCGGTCGAGCGCGAAGCCGGGCAGGGCCTTGCTGCCCGCGCCGCCTTCGGCGCGCAGGGCTGCGTCGAAGGTGATGGTGCTTTCCTTCTGCTCGGCCTTGAGCGTGCCGCTCACGGGCGCACCCGAGAGCTCGCTGTACAGCGCGCCCGGCCGCACGCCGCGTACGGTGGCCTGGGCCTGCCAGGGCGAGGGAGCGGGGCTCCATTTGCCGGCCGCGTCGATGCGGCCGCCGCCCGCGCGCACGGTGGCTTCGGGCAGGGACCAGTTGTTGCCGTCGAAGCCGACGCGCGCCTGCACCTGTTCGAGCGGCAGCTTTTTTTTGTCCCACGGGCCGGGCACGGCGTTGCGGATGTCGGCCGAGGCCTTCCACGCGGCGGGGCCGGTGTCGGCGTCGGGCTGCAGTTCGACCATGCCGGTGAGCCGCGTCTCGGGCGCACCGGGCCACAGGCTCGATGTGTCGACGTTGCGCAGGTCGGCCTTCGCGTCGATCACCGGCTGGGGCAGCCAGGGCGCGATCTGTGCCTGCAGTTTGGCTTCCATCGGCGCATCGGCGTTCTCTTCGGCGGGCTTCAGTTCGGCAGCCACCTGCAGCCGCGCGGCCGTGCCGGCGAGCGTGCCTTTCACCGTGGCGGCAGCCAGCACGTCGATGCCGCGGTCTTCGGCCAGCGGCGCCTTCACGCGGCCATCGAGCGCCGCGTCGATGGCCATGGGCGCGGGGCCCTGCAGTTTCACGCGGGCGCCGTAGTGGCCGTCGGCAACGTCCACGCCCTTGATCTCCAGCGCGTGCTCGGCGGCCTTGTTGTAGCTGTAGCTGCCCGACAGGTTGAGCGCCCGCAGCACGGGTGGGCCGGCCCAGCGCACTTCGTCGATGCGAAAGGGCAGTTCGACCTCGACCGGCAGCACGAGCTGCTCGAGCGGCTTGGTGGGCTCCTCGCTCGGCGGGCCGCGCTTTTCGATCAGCACCCGCTTCGCGTGCACCTCGCCGAGGTGCACCTTGCGCTGGAACAGCGGGGCCAGTGTCCAGCCGATGGTGGCGTCATTCACCTCGACGGCGATGCTCTCGCTCTGGTACTTGAGCCAGCCGATGTGGCCGCCGGTGCGCAGCGAACCGGTGACGTCGCGGCTCTCCAGGGTCTGTCCGGCCGGCAGCCGCTGCGCGGCCTGCGCGAGCGCGAAGGCGAGCGACTTGTCGGAGCCGATGTACCACCAGGTGCCGGCAGCAAGCAGCATCACGACCATCACCAGGCCGGCCACGGTCCAGGCCAGGGCACGCGCCGCACGGCGGGAGGCATGGGCGTCGGCGTAGGTTCGGTGTTGGTCTGCATCGGAAGCATCAGAAGGTGAAGCCGAGGCGAAAGTGCAGGCGGAACTTCTTCGAGTCCACGCCGTAGGCCAGGTCGGCCTGCACCGGCCCGACCGGGCTGCGCCAGCGCGCACCCACGCCCACGCCCACCTTGGGCTTGAGCTCGCCGGGCTTGTCGGCCACGGCGCCCGCATCGACGAACACCACGCTCTCCCAGTCGGTGAGCTTGTCGTTGTAGACGAAGGGACGCTGCCACTCCACGCTGGCCACGCCGAGGTAGCGGCCCGCAACGGTCTGGCCGTCGGCGCGCACGGTGCCGATCTGCTTGTAGCTGTAGCCGCGCACGGTGGTGTCGCCACCGGTCAGGAACATCAGCGTCGACGGGATCTGTGCGTTCTCCTTGGCTGACACCGCGCCGGCCTCGACGCGCAGCTGCAGCCGGCTGCGGCGCGCGCGCGTTTCCTTGTCCTCGGCCGCGCCCAGCGGCAGCACGCCGAGCCAGCGTGCGTAGGTGCGCGTGAAGGGCATCTGCTCGCCGGTGAGCGTGTAGCCCGCGGCCACTTCGAGCGCGAGGCCGAAGCCGCGCGAAGGCGCTGCGTTGTCATCGAAGTAGCGCCCCGTCCAGCCCCAGTTGGCCGTCACGGCCGAGGCCGAGGGCGGTGCGTTGGTGCCGCGGTTCTGCGCGTAGTCGTACTGCAGGAAGTAGCTGCGGTCGATGTGGTCGCCCGACTTGCTGCGACCGCCGCGCAGCCGGCCGCTGTCGACCACGTAGCTGCCCGACTGCTCGCTCTTGAGCTCGGCGCCCGAGAACCAGCGCCAGCCGCGGTCGTCGGGAATCGCCTTCCATTCGGTGCCCAGCGACTTGATGTCGCGGTCGACCGACAGCCGCGAGACGGCGCGCCAGCCCAGCAGCGGGATCTGGTTGTGGATGTGGTCGATCGACAGGCGCGGGCCGTTGTCGGTGGTGAAGCCCACGCCGAGTACCACCTTCTGCAGCGGCGCTTCGCGCAGTTGCGCGATGACGGGCGCGGCCAGCGGGTTGCCGCTCTCGGTGTCGAGCGTGAGGAACACCGAGTCGTAATAGCCGCTGCTGGCCAGGCGCTGCTGGGCATCGAGCAGCTTCTGCTGGTCGTAGTCGGTGCCGCTGGGCAGGCGCGCGATGCGGCGCGCGCCGTCGGGGTCGTAGCGCTGGATGCCGTTCAGCACCAGCGGGCCGAACTTGTAGGCCGGACCCGACTGGTAAGTGACGCTCAGGCGGGCCTCGCTGCGGTCGGCGTCCACTTCGGCACGGCTGATCTCGATGCTGCCGGTGGGAAAGCGGCTGGCCGTGAGGCTGCGCAGCGCGGTGGTCTTGGCGCTGTCCCAGGCTTGCTGCGTGAAGGGCTGGCCGGCGCGCAGACCCCAGTTGGTGCGGATCGAGTCGCGCTGCGGCTCGGCGGCCGCGTCGTCGGCGATCGGGCCGCCGTAGCTGATCTGCACGTTGCTCACCTTGGTGGGCTCGCCCGGCGACACGGTGATGACGATCTCGCGCGGGGCCTTGGTGCTCTCGGGCGTCTCGTTGAGTTCGAGCGTCAGCGTGGGCGTGAAGTAGCCGAGGGTGCCGAGCAGTTCGCGGGCGTTGGCCTCGGCGGCCACCATGAGGCGCGAGATCTCGGTCGCGCCGAGGTCGTCGAGCTCGCGGTAGCGCTGGATCTCGAGGTGGAGCCTGAGGTAGTCGCGCACGGCCTCGGGACCGCGCACGTCGACGGTGAAGGCGTCGCGCTTGTCGGCCTTGGCCTTGTCGTCTTTTTCCTTGTCCTCTTGTGTAGTGGCGCTGCCGCTGCGCACGAGGCCGGCCGCAGGCTTGCTTTCGGTGCTTTCCTTTTTCGGCAGCAGGCTGCAGCCTTGCAGAAGCAGGACGCCGGAAAAAAGCAAAGCCGGCCACCACGCCGGCGAGGAAGCTGGAACCACCCTGACCATGGGCGGATTCTGACAGCAAGCTCTGCCGGTTCCCGAGGGCCCCGGCGACAGGCGGTTTCGTCCTACTTCGAGAGCATGCGCATGGCCTCTTCAAGGCCGCGCAGGGTCAGGGGGTACATGCGGTTGGACATCAGCTGCTGCATCACCGCGATGCTCTGGCGGTACTGCCACACGCCCTGCGGCTCGGGGTTGATCCACGCGAACTTCGGGAAGGTGTGCGTGAGGCGCTGGATCCACTCGGCGCCGGCCTCCTCGTTGTTGTATTCGACGCTGCCGCCGGGCTGCAGGATCTCGTAGGGGCTCATGGTCGCGTCGCCGACGAAGATGAGCTTGTAGTCCTTGTTGTACTTGCGCAGGATGTCCCAGGTGGCGAACTTCTCGGAGAAGCGGCGCTTGTTGTTCTTCCACATGAAGTCGTACACGCAGTTGTGGAAGTAGAAGAACTCCAGGTGCTTGAACTCGGTCTTCACGGCCGAGAACAGCTCTTCCACGCGCTGGATGTGCTCGTCCATCGTGCCGCCCACGTCCATCAGCAGCAGCACCTTGACGTTGTTGTGGCGCTCCGGCCGCATCTTGATGTCGAGGAAGCCCGCATTGGCCGCGGTGGAGTGGATGGTGTCGTCGAGGTCCAGTTCTTCGTCGTGGCCCTCGCGCGCGAACTTGCGCAGCCGCCGCAGCGCGACCTTGATGTTGCGCGTGCCGAGTTCCTGCGTGTCGTCGTAGTCCTTGTAGGCGCGCTGGTCCCACACCTTCACGGCGCTCTTGTTCTTGCCCGCGCCGCCGATGCGGATGCCCTGCGGGTTGTAGCCGCCGTGGCCGAAGGGCGAGGTGCCACCGGTGCCGATCCACTTGCTGCCGCCCTCGTGGCGTTCCTTCTGCTCCTCGAAGCGCTTCTTGAGCGTTTCCATGAGCTCGTCCCAGCCCATCTTCTCGATCTTGGCTTTTTCTTCGGCGGTGAATTCGCGCTCGAGCGTTTTCTTGAGCCAGTCGAGCGGCACTTCCTTGGTGAAGTCGGTGAGCATCTCCACGCCCTTGAAATAGGCGGCGAAGGCGCGGTCGAACTTGTCGTAGTGCTTCTCGTCCTTCACGAGCGCGGTGCGCGAGAGGTAGTAGAAGTCGTCGATGCCGTAGGCGCCGTCGGAGTTGGGCCCCACCACGTCGGCCTGCAGGGCTTCGAGCAGCGTGAGGTATTCCTTGACCGACACTGGCAGCTTGGCTGAGCGCAGCGTGTAGAAGAAGTCGATGAGCATGGGGCGCTCCTTGTGTGTCAGCCGCGTGGCTTGTCGAGCAGGTACAGCAGCTGGGCCTTCACCTCGGGCCATTCGCCCGCGCGCAGGCTGTACATGACGGTGTCGCGGATGGTGCCGTCGCGGCGCATCGCATGGCCGCGGATCACGCCGTCTTTTTTCGCGCCGAGCCGCTCGATGGCGCGCTGCGAGGCGAAGTTGAAATTGTCGGTGCGCCAGCCCACCACGTTGCAGCCGAGTGCGTCGAAGGCATGCGTGAGCATCAGCAGCTTGCAGGTGGTGTTGACGTGCGTGCGTTGGCAGCGCGCGGCGTACCACGTGTAGCCGATCTCCACGCGCTTCACGCCCGGCAGGATGTCATGGAAGCTGGTGGTGCCGAGCACGGTGCCGGTGGCCTCGTCGGTCACGGCGAAGGCGAAGCGGTCGGCGGTCTTGAGCGCGGTCTCGATGTAGGCGCGCGTGTCCTGCGGCTCGGGCACGGAGGTGACGCGCAGCTTCCACAGCTCGCCGTCCGCGGCTGCGGCGCGCAGGCCTTCTTCGTGGGCCAGCGACAACGGCACCAGCGCGATGCCGCGGGCCTTCAGCGTGGCAGGTTCGATGAACGCCATGGCGAAGCCTGTGCAGTTATCTGTTGTTGCGCTGCATGAAGACGAGCTTCTCGAAAAGCGTCACGTCCTGCTCGTTCTTGAGCAGTGCGCCCACCAGCGGCGGCACGGCGACCTTGTCGTCCTTGCTCTGCAGCGCTTCGAGTGGAATGTCCTCGGCCACCAGCAGCTTGAGCCAGTCGAGCAGCTCGGAGGTCGAGGGCTTCTTCTTCAGGCCGGGCAGGTTGCGCACGTCGTAGAAGGTCTTCATCGCGGACGTGAGCAGCTCCTGCTTGAGGCCGGGGAAGTGCACGGCGACGATGTGTTTCATCGTCTCGGCATCGGGGAACTTGATGTAGTGGAAGAAGCAGCGGCGCAGGAAGGCGTCGGGCAGTTCCTTCTCGTTGTTCGAGGTGATGAACACCACCGGCCGGTGCTTGGCGCGGATGAGTTCGCGCGTCTCGTAGCAGTAGAACTCCATGCGGTCGATTTCGCGCAGCAGGTCGTTCGGGAATTCGATGTCGGCCTTGTCGATCTCGTCGATCAGCAATGCCACCGGCTGGTCGGCCGTGAAGGCCTGCCAGAGCACGCCCTTGACGATGTAGTTGTTGATGTCGCTCACGCGCTCGCCGCCGTCGAGGTCCTTGAGCTGCGAGTCGCGCAGGCGGCTCACGGCGTCGTATTCATACAGGCCCTGCTGCGCCTTGGTGGTCGACTTGATGTGCCATTGCAGCAGCGGCAGGCCGAGCGACTGGGCCACTTCCTCGGCCAGCATGGTCTTGCCGGTGCCGGGCTCGCCCTTGACGAGCAGCGGACGCTTCAGGGTGATGGCCGCGTTGACCGCGAGCATCAGGTCTTGCGTGGCGACGTAGTTGTCTGAGCCCTGGAATTTCATGAGTGAGATGAGTGAGGCGGAGGCTGGGGTGGAGAAAAGAACACACTCGACACGCGTTGTGCAGCCTCAGGGTTGGCCTGCACAGGGTTCCGGGGGACCCCTGCATATAATCGAATGTTGATTCGAAAAACTGTACTCTCCACGAGATTGTGCGCGCAAAATGAACAAGTTGTTGACCACGATGTTTGCCCTTGCTGTCGCTTGCGTGACGCTCTCGGCACAGGCCCAGCAAGTCACTGGCAAGGCCCAGGACGGCGCAAAGAAGGTTGCGATGTGCGTGGGCTGCCACGGCATCATCGGCTACCAGGCCAGCTTCCCTGAAATCCACAAGGTGCCAATGATCGCCGGCCAGAGCGCCACGTACATCACGGCAGCGCTCACCGCGTACAAGGGCGGCGACCGCAAGCATCCCACCATGCGCGCCATCGCCGACACGCTCACCGAGCAGGACATCGCCGACGTCGCCGCCTACTACAGCCAGCTGGGCGTGAAGCAGGACGATGCACCACCGGCCACGCTCGCCAAGGCCACGCCCGAGAACATCCAGGCGCTGATCTCTCGCGACAAGGACAACAACTGCACCAAGTGCCACGGCGCCAACTTCAACACGCCGAACGACGGTACCGTGCCCAAGCTGGCCGGCCAGCATGCCGACTACCTGTTCGTCGCGCTCAAGTCCTACCGCGTGAAGAACAACCCGCACCTCGGCCGCTCCAACGCAGTGATGGGCCAGCAGGTCGAACCCAAGAAGTTCACCAACGCCGAACTCAAGACGCTGGCCAGCTACATCAGCTCGCTGCCCGGCGAACTGAAGACGGTGCCCGAGTCGCGCATTCACCACGGCGCCGAATAAGCGCTTCGAAGCCGGCAATAAAAAAACCCGCTGCGAGCGGGTTTTTTTGTGTTCGGGATTTCCCTGAGATCAGACGTCGAAGAACGCCGTCTCGTCCGTGCCCTGCATGCGGATGTCGAAGCGGTACGTCACCGCGCCGCCTTGCTCCACGCGCTCGGCGATCAGCGTGTGGCGGCGCTCGGCGGGCACGCTCTGCAGCACCGCGTCCTTCGCGTTGGCCTCGGCCTCGTCGCTGAAGTACACGCGCGTGAACGCGTGCAGCAGCAGCCCGCGCATCAGCACGATCACGTTGATGTGCGGCGCTTCGCCGGGCGCCTGCGCGCCGGGCTTCACGGTGTGGAACACGAAGCGGTTGCCCTCGGCGGTGCCGGTGCCGACACGGCCGAAAGCGCGAAAGCCCATGGCGCGCGCTTCTTCGGGCGTCTGCGGATAGCGGCCTTCGCCGTCGGGCTGGCTGATCTCGACCAGCGCGTCGTTGATCGGGTTGCCGTCGCCGTCGATCACGCGGCCCTCGAGGCGAATGCGCTGGCCGGCGGCGGCGTCGAGCGCCAGCACGGCGTCAAAGGGCTGGTCGAAGTCGTAGCCGTACTGCGTGGCGGTGAGGCCGTAGGCGAAGTAGGGGCCCACGGTTTGCGAGGGGGTCTGGCCGTAGTCGGCTTCCTGTGCGGTCATCAGCATGGTGTGTGTCTCCTGGCTCAGCGGTTCTCGAAGGGCGTCTCGTCGGCGCCGCGCAGCACGATGTCGAACTGGTAGCCCAGTGCGTAGCCTTCCTCGGTGATGTCGAGGCTGAAGTCGGCAATGAGGCGGTTGCGGTAGCGCTCGGGCGTGCCGGTGATCATCGGGTCGTACTGCAGCAGCGGGTCGCCGGGGAAGTACATCTGCGTGACCAGGCGGCTCGCAAAGCTCTGGCCGAACAGCGACATGTGGATGTGCTGCGGACGCCAGGCGTTCGGGTGGTTGCCCCAGGGATAGGCGCCGGGCTTGATGGTGAGGAAGCGATAGCGGCCTTCGCTGTCGGTCAGGCAGCGGCCCGCGCCGAGGAAGTTGGGGTCCAGCGGCGCGTCGTGCTGGTCGACCTTGTGCACGTAGCGGCCGGCGGCGTTGGCCTGCCACAGCTCGACCAGCGTGTTGGCCACCGGGCGGCGTCGCTCGTCGAGCACCTGGCCGGTGAGGATCATGCGTTCGCCCAGCGGCTCGCCGTTGCGGCGCGCGTTGCGCGTGAGGTCGTGGTCGAACTCGCCGATGCTGTCGTGGCCGTACACCGGCTGCTGCAGCTCGCCGAGCGAGGCCTTGAGCGGGATCAACGGCTTCTGGGGGCCGCGCTTCACGGTGGACTTGTAGCCCGGATAGACGTAGCTGGGATGGGCTTTCCAGTCGCGCGGGGTGAGGGTGGGCTGAGGCCCTTGGGTCTTGGTCGACATGTGCGTTGTCTCCTGCTGTCGTGGGACGAATCGGGAAGCCGCCACTTTAGAAGCGCCATCCGATGATGTAAATTGAAGAATTCTCCGTTCTCAATAACCAACAGGAATTGAAAGACTCCGCCGATCTTCGACAGGATTTCGTGCGCAGCGTGCAGCTGCGGCACCTGCGCTGCCTCGTGGCCGTGGCGCAGGAGCGCCATCTCGCGCGTGCGGCCGAGCGGTTGGCGCTGAGCCAGCCGGCGGTGTCCAAGACGCTGTCGGAGCTGGAGGCGATCGTCGGCACGCGGCTGGTCGAGCGCAGCAAGGCCGGCCGGCGCGGCGTGCAGGGGCTCACGGCGGCCGGCGAGCAACTGCTGGCGCATGCCCTGCGTGTGCTGGAGGCGCTCGACGCCAGCGCGCAGGCGGTGGCGCCGGCGTCGGGCGGGCGCATCGAGCGGCTGCGCATCGGCGCGCTGCCGAGCGTGGCGCCGGCGCTGCTGCCAGTCGCGCTGGCGCGGCTGCGCGACAGCCGGCCATCGGTGCAGATCGTGGTGAAGAGCGCCGCCAACGCCGTGCTGCTCGACGAACTGCGCGCCGGCGAGCTCGACCTGGTGGTCGGCCGCATGAGCGATCCGCGCCTGATGGGCGGCCTGAGCTTCGAGTTGCTGCACACCGAGCCGCTGGTGTTCGCCGTGCGCGCCGGCCATCCGCTCGCATCGAAGGCGGTGTCGGTGCAGGCGGTGCTGGCCTATCCGCTGGTGGTGTACGGCGAGGGCACGATCCCGCGCCACAACACCGAGAGCTTTCTGTCGGCGCGCGGCCTCGTGCTGCCGTCCAATGCATTGCAGACGCTCGACGTGGCGGTGGCGCGCGCGCTGGTGGCGGTGTCCGATGCGGTGTGGATCACGCCGCTGGGTGCCGCGCGCGGCGAGCTGGCGGACGGGCGCCTCGTGCGGCTGCGCATCGAGACCGCCGGCACCGAGGAGCCGGTCGGGCTGCTGCAGCGCAGCGATGCCGAGCCTTCGGCCCTGCGCGGCGCCATGGCCGCGCTGTTGCGCGAGGCAGCCAAGGAGCAGGGGGCGGTCCCCCCAGCGGCCCGGCGCAGGCGCGGCGGTTAGCCGGCTTTCACCAGGAACGCCGCGGAACCGGCTTTGCCGGGCCGCAGGTGTTGCCCCCTGCAAGGGGGGCGAAGCGACACGAAGTGCGCGAAGCCTGGGGGTTAGTCCTTGGTCGCTCGCCGCTGCACGCAGGCGACGTAGCCCTCGCCGTCCGGCGGCCTGCCCGCCCGCTGGCTCTCCCACATCATCTGGCCCAGGCAGTCCATTGCCTCGTGATGCGCATGCAGCAGCGAGCCGCGGCGCGCAGCCAGCAGCTCGACGGCCTGGCGGATGCCGCGCGGCTGGTCGATGGAGCACTGCTCGCTGATCGACAAATGCATCGACAGATGAAGGAACGGGTTTTCGCGCCCGTTCGATCCGTCGTAGACCCGTGCCACCGCCGCGTCGGCATCGGCGAGATCCTCGTGGTACTCGGGATGCTCGTCGATCCAGCCGGCGGCGATGGTCTCGAGCGCTTCCATCGGCAAGCCCTGCCGGTGCTTGGCGTACACGTCGCAGAAGAAGCGGCGCACGTCTTCCTGGGAGGGATTGAACATATCTATAGAAGAGGAAGAAAGAAATAGAAGGAAGTGGGTCCCGCGCAAGAGCCGGTACGCAAGCCCGGAGCAAGACCTCGGATGTGCCGGACGTTCCGGGTACAGGGGGTTACGTCGTTACGTAACGAATCGCTGAATGACCTTCCTGCGGGCTGATTCCGAACTCCATCGGCAGGCCGGTTCAAAGAAAAATTTCCATACGAATCAACAAGTTGCGGTGCCTGAAGGCGGTTTGGCAAGGGGCGAGCAAAAAGCGGCACGCTAGTTGCCCCTGAGTAGGCATCTTTTGTCACAGAGGCTGCCATGACCGCTCAACAAGCATCGACGAATTCGACCGAAGGACTTGCCGCCGCAGGCGGTGCTCCCGTGGTCATTGCCCAGGCCACCGTTACTCCGCTAGGCGCTCCTGCCATGGCGAGTTCGGCGGCGCCCGCTGCAGCTGGCCCGTCCAGCATCGGCACATTATCGAATGCCACGCCGGGTGTCGCCGTGATGCGCGACGGTGTCCGCATTCCGGTCGATGGCAATCAGACACTGGTGGCCGGCGACCGCGTGATCGTTCCGCAGGACGGCCACGCCAACGTTCTCTTTCCCGGCTCGGCGACCAACAAGGCTCCGCTGGCCGGCGTGTTCACCGGCGGCACCGATGCCACCATCGGCTCGACCAAGCTGCCGGGCGGCCTCGAACAAGTGAATGTGGACGTCGCTTCGGGCGACCTGCAAGTGACCCCGCCGGACAGCGATGCGGATGCCGCTGCCCTGGCCGTGACCAAGAAGCTCGCAGCCGGCAGCGGCATCGGGCTGGGTGAATTCGCACTCGGTGCCCTGGGCGCCGCCGCACTCGGCGCCGCGCTCGGCGGCGGTGGCGGCGGCAGCGACAGCGCGGTCCCGCTGCTCCTTTCGGGCGTGGGCGACTCCGATGCGGATGCCGACGCCGATGCGGACGCTGATGCGGATGCGGACGGTGATGCCGACGCCGACGCCGACGCCGACGCCGACGCCGACGCCGATGCGGATGCGGATGCTGACGCCGATGCAGATGCAGATGCAGATGCAGATGCAGATGCAGATGCAGATGCCGATGCAGACGCAGACGCAGATGCCGATGCCGACGCCGATGCCGACGCAGACGCAGACGCAGACGCCGATGCCGATGCCGACGCAGATGCAGATGCCGACGCAGATGCAGATGCCGATGCCGATGCAGATGCAGATGCAGACGGCGATCACCTGCTCGATCCGGGCGACGGCCTCGTCGGTGGCGCGGTCGGCGCGGTCGATAGCACCGCTGGCCTGGGCGGCGCGCTCGCTCCCGTGGCCCCGGTGGTCGACGGCGTGACCGACGTGGTCGACAGCGTGCTGGCACCGCTGCTCGGCTCCGAGTTCACCCGCGATGATCCCAACGCGCTGGACCCGGTCGACGAGGTCGTCGGCAACATCACCGACCCGCTCGGCAACAGCCTGAGTCCCATCGTGGACACCCTGCTCGGCGAGGGCGTGACCGATGCGCTGATCGGTCATCTGAACGGCCAGGTGGACTACCTGACCGACGGCCTGAACAACCTCCTTTCCAATGAAGGCCCGCTCGGTGGCCTGACCTCCAGCCTGGGCCTCGACAGCCTGCTGGCTGACGGCGGTGTGGTCGGCAACACGCTCGACGGCCTGCTCGGCGACAACGGGTTGGTCGGCAACCTGCTGGCAGACGATGGCCTGGTTGGAGGCCTGCTCGGTGAAGGCAGCCTCGTCGGCGACCTGATCGGCCAGGGCAGCGCCCTCGACGGCCTGCTTGGCGGAGTGGTCGGCGACGGCGGAGCCCTGGATGGCGTGCTCGGCAACGACGGTCTTTCCGGTGGCTTGCTCGGCGGCGTTCTGGGTGAGGACGGCCTGGTCGGAAGCCTGCTCGGCGAAGGCACGCCCCTGGGTGGCTTGCTGGGTCCGGACGGCGCAGTTGGCTCGCTGCTCGGCACGAACGGCACGCTCTCCGACGTGCTGGGCGAAGACGGCCTCGCGGGCGGCCTGCTCGGTACCACCGGCCTGCTCGGCAGCTTGCTCGGCGAAAACGGCGTGCTGGGCGGCGTGCTCGGCGAAGAAGGCCCGTTGGGCGGCGTTCTCGGCGGCGAAGGTGGCCTGCTCGGCGGTGTGCTCGGCGACGGCGGCACCCCGGGCACGGGCGCTGGCCTGTTCGACCCGGCCGACGGCATGGCCGGCAACCTGGTCGATGGCCTGAATACCGGCCTGGTGGGCGAGCTTGGTCTCGCGAACACGCTCGGATCGGTGGTCGGCCTCGCGGACGGTCTGACCGACGCCGCCGGCGGCCTGCTGGCTCCGGTGCTCGGCAGCAGCTTCTCGGAGAACAACCCCAACGTGCTCGACCCGGTCGATGGCGTCGTGGGCGAAGTGGCGGCCGGCGCCGGTGGCCTGCTGAGCCCGCTGACCGATCAACTGCTCGGTGAGGGCACGACGACAGCACTGCTGAACGGTGTCACGGCGCAGGTCGACTACCTGACCGACGGCGTGGCCCACCTCGTGTCCGGCGACGGCCTGCTCGGCGGCGTGACCGATGGCGGCACGGGCGGCCTGCTCGATGGCGTGCTCGGCAGCGATGGCCTTCTGGGCGGCGTCCTTGGCGGCGTGACCGATGGCGGCACGGGCGGCCTGCTCGACGGCGTGCTCGGCAGCGACGGTCTTCTGGGCGGCGTTCTCGGCGGCGTGACCGATGGCGGCACAGGCGGCCTGCTCGACGGCGTGCTCGGCAGCGATGGCCTTCTGGGCGGCGTCCTTGGCGGCGTGACCGATGGCGGCACGGGCGGCCTGCTCGACGGCGTGCTCGGCAGCGACGGTCTTCTGGGCGGCGTTCTCGGCGGCGTGACCGATGGCGGCACAGGCGGCCTGCTCGACGGCGTGCTCGGCAGCGACGGCCTTCTGGGCGGCGTCCTTGGCGGCGTGACCGATGGCGGCACGGGCGGCCTGCTCGACGGCGTGCTCGGCAGCGACGGCCTTCTGGGCGGCGTCCTTGGCGGCGTGACCGATGGCGGCACGGGCGGCCTGCTCGACGGCGTGCTCGGCAGCGACGGCCTTCTGGGCGGTGTCCTCGGCGGCGCGACCGGTGGCGGCACCGGCGGCCTGCTCGATGGTGTGGTCGGCAACGACGGCCTCGTCGGCAGCCTCCTGGGCCAGGACGGCCTGGTGGGCAGCCTGCTCGGCGGCTTGTCGGGTGGCAGCAGCCCGGTGGCAAACATCCTGGAGCCCGTCACCAGCGTGGTGAGCGGCGTGACCGATGCTGCTCCGGTGGCATCGAACCCGACGAGCGCGGTTTCCGACCTGCTCGCCCCGGTGACCGACATCCTGGCCGGTTCGGGGGCCGCTTCCCCGGCCGGCGACCTGGTGGGCAGCGTCACGCACGCGGTCACTCCGCTGGTGACCGACGTCGTGACCCCGATCACCAGCCTGGTCGATCACAGCCCGACCGGCACCGCCCTGTCGCCCGTGACGAACGTGCTGCACGGCCTGCTGGGCTGAACGGCAACAAGAACGCAGAAGGAGCAGTGGGGGAGCGCAGCACCAGGGACAGGCCGCCACCGGCCTGTCCCCCGAAAGGATCGATATGAAGAAGAATTTCCAGACACTGGCCATCGTCGCCCTCGGCGCAGTCCTCGTGGGCTGCGCGGCCCCGAAGACGGGCCGCGACGACGCAACCTACTACTACTCGAACAAGGGCGCGGCCGCCCCGGTGGCGAAGGTGGAGCCGCCCCCTCCGCCGCCGGTGCAGAACGGACCGGCCGGCGTGGCGAAGATCGTCTATTTCGACTTCGACAGGTACAACATCCGGCCCGGCGACCGCAACGTCGTCGAGGCACACGCGGGCTTCATGCGCAACCGGCCGGCGAGCCGGATCGTGATCGAAGGCCACACCGACCAGCGCGGCGGGCGCGAATACAACCTCGCGCTCGGACAGCGCCGCGCCGACTCCGTGCAGCGCACGCTCACGCAACTGGGCGTGCCCGCCGAGCGCATCGAGGCCATCAGCTGGGGCGTGGAGAAACCCGCGTCCACCGAAACCACCGAGGAGGGCTATCAGCTCAATCGCCGA
The DNA here is from genome assembly GCF_059491885.1 of Variovorax sp. Varisp46. Classification (NCBI taxonomy): domain Bacteria; kingdom Pseudomonadati; phylum Pseudomonadota; class Betaproteobacteria; order Burkholderiales; family Comamonadaceae; genus Variovorax; species Variovorax sp. Varisp46. The sequence goes on along the minus strand of NZ_CP168515.1, from coordinate 4,291,823 downwards.
GCCGAATTCAGCTACCGCTGAAGCCGGATCACCGCGATGACTTCGACGGCAGTTCCCGGTCTGCGCACACGCCATCGAAGCGAGAGCAGATGACGGGCGCGGCCGGTCTCCCGCATTGGATCGGGGCCGAATGATGTCCTTCACAGACCAGCTCCACGCCTGCCACGAACGCCTGGCTTCGCTGTGCGCGGCGCTGCCGCCCCCCTATCCGGCGTTCACGCTGTTCTTCTCCGTGAGCGATGGCGCGCAGCGCGCACACGTCGTGCACGCGCGGGCCGCCGAATTCGAAACCGCCTGGCGCGAAGGCGCCGGGCGCGTCGAGCGCTGGGTGCGCGAGCGCGGCGTCGTGTCGCCGTGGCTGCGCATCGACTGGGTCGAGGGCGCGAGCCCGATGGAGTGGGTGCAGTTCAAGACGCAGCTCACCGCCGTCAAGCGCAACTACTTCCGCCTCGGCCTGGCCTTCGACCAGGACTTCGCGCTCGCCTTCACCGAGCAGGAGCTCAATGCCAACGCCATGCTGTGCGGCGACTCGACCATTGCGCATTCGGTGGTGAACCCGCGCAACTTCGAGGTCTACGGCCAGGAGCGCTTCCAGTGTTCGCCGCCGCTGGACAGCATGCCCTCGGAGCAGCCGGTCTACCTGCTGGCGACGGTGGGCGTGTTCTGCCAGCCCGACGGCGTGGTGCACAAGCTCGTGGGTACGGGGCTCGATGCGGGCCGCCGGCAGCTGCCGGCGCTGAACCCGCAGTCGGTGCTCGACCTCGTGCGCAGCGGCTCTTCGTATCTCGCGCGCCAGGTGCAGAGCGACGGCCTCTTCGTGTACGGCTATTTCCCGTGCTTCGATCGCCGCATCCCGACCTACGACGCGGCGCGCCATGCGAGCGCGCTCCACGCCATGCTCGAGGCGTGGGAGCTCACGCGCGACGAAACGCTGCGCGCGGCCATCGACCGCTCGCTCGACCATCTCACGGCCTCGCTGATCCGCGACTACACGCTGGCGGATGGGCGCGCGGTGGCGTTCCTGGTCGACACCGGCGGCGAGATCAAGCTCGGCGGCAATGCGGCCTGCGTGCTCGCGCTGGTGAAGTACAGCGAGCTGATGGACACGCGCCACTGGCTGCCGCTGCTGGAAAAGCTCGCGCTCGGCATCGTGTCGCTGCAAGATGCGTCCACCGGCCGCTTCAACCACGTGCTGCACGCGGCCGACCTCACGCTCAAGCAGGCCTCGCGCATCGTCTGCTACGACGGCGAGGCGGCCTACGGCCTCATGCGCCTGTACGGCCTCACACGCGAGCCGCAATGGCTGGCCGCGGTCGAGAAGGCCTTCGACCATTTCATCGCCAGCCAGCATTGGCAGGTGCATGACCACTGGCTCAGCCGCTGCGTCCACGAACTCACGCACTGGAGCCCGCAGGAGAAGTACTTCCGCTTCGGCCTGCAGAACGTGGCGGGGTATCTCGACTTCGTGCTCGACCGGAAGACCACCTTCCCGACGCTGCTCGAGCTCATGCTGGCCGCGCAGCAGATGCTCCAGCGGCTCGAAGGCATGCCCGCGATGCGGCACCTGCTCGACGAGCTCGACACCGAGAAGTTCTATCGCGCGCTCGACTACCGCGCGCACTACCTGCTCAACGGCTTCTTCTGGCCCGAGATGGCGATGTACTTTCGCCGGCCGTCGAGCATCGTCGGCTCGTTCTTCATCCGCCATCACTCGTTTCGCGTGCGCATCGACGACGTGGAGCACTACCTTTCGGGCTTCGCCGCCTACCACCGCTACCTGGTGGAGCGGCGCACCTTGCCCGGTGCGGGCGGCGGCGGGAGTGCCGGCGTGGGCGGCGTGCGCGACGACGGCGCCGCCTGGACCGCGAGCGAGATGGCGCACGTCACCGACGGCGAATGGGTCGTCAAGCCCGAGGACGGCTGGCGCGCCACCGGCGTGGCGCAGCGCTCGTTCATGCGCAAGGGCCGCGTGGTGTTCGACCACCAGGCGCGGCCGTCGAAGACGCCGCTGGCCGCCGTCACGCTCAAGGGCGTGCTGCAGCCGGCCGCCGCCGTGCTGTGCACCGACCCCAAGCCGCACCTCGACAAGCGCGTGCCCGTGCTCAAGGTGCCGAACGTGCTGCAGGCCGTGCTGGAGCTGGGCGATCATGCGCGCGCCGAGTTCACCGGCCGCGTGTGCGGCGTGCTCGGCAGCGGCGCGGCGAACGGCGTCGCCAGTGGCACCGTGGCCGCCATGCTGGCCGGCGCGCTCACCGTGTGGGGCGAGGTCGGCCAACCCGAGGGCAACGTCAGCCTGCCATCGGGCATCGCCTGGAACATGACCTGCATGCCACGGCACGCCGCCTACTGGGTGCTGGAGATGGGCACCTCGCACATGCCGGCCTCGGCGCAGCTGGTGCGGCCTTCGCTGCTGGTCGTGACGGGGCTCTCGGCTGCGTCGCAGAAGCACCGCGGCCCGACCGAAGCCGCCGCGCGGCTCGACAGCCGGATCCTGCAGGCCATGGCGCCGGGCGGCAGCGTGGTGCTCAACCGCGACATGCCCGAGTTCGCGACCTTCGCCGAAGCGGCAACGGCGCGGCAGCTGCAGATCGTCACCTGCGGCGAGCACGAGGATGCCGACGTGCGCCTGCTCGCCTTCGACCACGGCGAGGTGCAGGCGCTGGTGGCGGGCGAGCCCTTCCAGCTGCGGCTCAATGCACCGGGGCGCCACATGGGCGCAAGCGCCATCGCCGCGCTTGCGGCCCTGCAGGCCATGCGCCTGCCGCTGGCCGCGGCGGTCGAGCCCTTCGCGCATTTCGAGCCGCCGGGCGGCCGCGGTGCGCTGCACACCATTCACATCGGCGGCGGCAGCTTCAAGCTGATCGACGAGACCTACGACGCCAACCCGAGCTCCATGCGCGCGGCGCTCGAGATGCTGTCGCAGGCCCCCTGCGAGCCGGCACGGCGCGTGGCGATCCTCGGCGACATGCAGGAGCTCGGCCCCGCCGCGCAACGCCACCACCTCGACCTCGAGGCCGAGCTGCTGGCCTCGCAGCCCGACCGCGTGCTGCTGTGCGGCCCGCTGATGCGGGCACTGCACGCGCGCATTCGTACAAAGGTTCGCTCGCACTGGTTCGTCGATGTGTCCGACCTGTCGACCGCGCTCGGCGGGCTGCTGCAGCCCGGCGACTGGGTGTTGGCGAAGAGTTCCGCAGGCGTAGGCCTGTCCCGGTTGGCCCGGGTTTTGAAAGCACTGCCATGAGCACGAGATGGGATGTACTTCCGCAATCGCCCTTCGACCATGAGGCGCCGCCGCGGCGGCGGCCGCGGATGCGCCGCTGGTGGCTGGGCTGGGCGCAGCTGCTATGCGCCTGGGTGCTCTGCATGCTGCTGTGCGCCAACATCGCACTGGTGCTGGCCGGAGCGTGAATTATTGCCTTGTAACAGTGAGGTAACAGTTGATAATGGCTCAGGCGTCATTGCACGACGGATCGGCTTTTTCCCATGATCAAGTTTCTCTTGCCCAGCCAGCTGGTTGCCGAAACGCCGGACGAGCCGGGTGCCAGTCCTTATGCCGGGGCACTGAACGCCGCGTTCCGCGCGGCCTACCCGCTCGTGAAGAGCGCGGCATGGCGTTCGCTTCCCATCAGCCTGTTCGGGCTGCTGCCCTCCATCTTCCTGCTGCAGGTGTATGACCGCGTGCTGTCGCGCAGCGGCTTCTCGACGCTCGCTGCGCTGGTGAGCGGCATCCTGTTTTTCCTGTGCATCGAGTTCTGGCTGCGCACACGCCGTTCGCGCCTGTTGCGCAACGCGGGCGCCATCATCGACCACGGCGTTTCCGGTGCCCTGCTGCAATCGATGCTGGCCCGGCCGCTGCGCGCGCTCGAGGCACGTCCCGCCTCGGTGTGGCAGCAATACTTTCGCGACGTGGGCTCGGTGCGCGGCACCGTCACCGGCGGCCTCGCGCAATCGATCTTCGACCTGCCGATGGCGATCTTCGCGCTCGCCGTGATCGGCATCGTCGCCTTGCCGGTGCTGCCCGTGGTGGCGGCGTTTCTCGCCATCATGTCGTTCCTGGCCTGGTGGTGGGCCGACGAGGTCCGCGCCGGCCGCGTGGAAGAAGTGCAGCGCGGCCGCGGCCTCGACCGCATGACCGCCGAGATCTGCCATGCGCGCGAAACGCTGAAGACGCAGGCCAACGACGGCCCCATCAGCGACATGTGGCGCCAGACCTACAACGCCTGGCTCACCGAGAGCTTCAGCAAGAACGGCCAGATCGAGACCGCACGCGACGGCACCACCGTGCTGCTCACGGTGTTCTCGGTCATCGTGGTGACCGTGGGCGCCGTCTCGGTGATGGAGCAGTGGATGACGGTGGGCGGCCTCGTCGCCTCGAACATGCTGGCGCTCAAGGCGCTGCAGCCGGTGGCCGGGCTGGTGTCGAACTGGCGTTCGCTGGCCACCGCCAAGGAAGCCGCCAAGCGGCTCGAGAGCGTGCTGTGCGAACCGGTCGAGAAACCGCCCACGGGCATGACCCTGCCGCAGCCGCTCGGCCGCATCACCCTGAAGGACGTGAGCTTCAGCTTCACCGACACCGCGCAGCCGGTGCTGGAAAACGTCGACCTCGACATCGGCCCGGGCGGGCTGCACGTGATCGTCGGGCGCAACGGCGCGGGCAAGTCGACCATGGTGAAGCTGCTGTCGGGCCTGTACACGCCCACGCGCGGCATCGTCAGCATCGGCGAGTACGACCTCTCGCAGTTCGGCCGTGAAGAGCTGTCGCGCTGGATCAGCTACCTCTCGCAGGAGGTCTACTGGTTCGGCGGCTCGCTGATCGACGTGATGCGCCGCACGGCGCCCGGCCAGAGCGACGAGCAGATCGTCGCGGCCTGCAAGCTCTCGGGCGCGCACGACTTCATCTCGCGGCTGCCTGACGGCTACCGCACCATGATCGGCGAAGGCGGCACCGGCGTGTCGGTGGGCGAGCGGCGCAAGCTCGCGCTGGCCATGAGCTTCCTGCGCAAACCTTCGGTGCTGGTGCTCGACGAGCCCAGCAACGACCTCGACTTTCAGAGCGAGCGAAACCTGCTCGCCACGCTGCTCGCGGTGGCCAAGGTGCGCACCGTGGTGGTGGTCACGCATTCGCTGCGCATCGTTTCCGCCGCCAACGTGGTCTATCACGTAACGGGGCAGGGCAACGTGGAGCAGGGCGCGGCGGCGGTGATGGTGCCGAAGCTGTTCGGCGTGAAGAAGCCGCTGGTGGCGCTGGGCGATGCGGAAGACGGCGCGGGCGCCGCTGCCTCCCGTTCGATGGCGTGACGAAGAACGAACGAAGAGCGAATGACGAGTGATCGGGGACGCGACTTGAAATCAGATTTGCCGCAGATTCTTCAGGACGAGAACGACAGGCGCGCGGCCCAGGCCTCGCCGCAGGGGCGGCGGCGGCAATGGATCATCGGCGGCGCAATCGGCGTGCTGGCGCTGGTCGGCCTCGGTTTTCCGATGGAAACCGTGGTTGTCGCACCCGGTCGCGTGATCCCCTCGGACCGCGTCAAGTCGATCCAGCATCTGGAAGGCGGCATCGTCAGCAACGTGCTGGTGAAGGAAGGCGAGAAGGTCAAGCAGGGCCAGTCGCTGGTCGAGATCGATCTTGGCGGCAGCGGCCTCAACTTCGAGGAGCTCTCGGCCCGCTACGCGGCCACGCAGGCCACGCGCGTGCGGCTCATGGCCGAGAGCCGCGGCCAGCCGCTCAAGCGTGAATCCTTCGCCGCCGACATCGACGAAAGCGTGTTCGAAGGCGAGACCGGCGCCTACCAGGCGCGCGCGCTCGAACAGCGCGGTGTCATGGCCGGCGCCGTGTCGGGCCTGGAGCAGGCGCGCAGCAAGCAGCTGGAGCAGCAGGCCAAGGTCAAGGGCCTGAGCGACCGGCTGGCGCTGATGCAGAAGGAGCTCGAAATCTCCGAGCAGCTGTTCAGCGAGAAACTGGTCGGCCAGGTCGAGGTGCTCGAGAAGCGCCGGCAGGCCGAAGGCGTGCGCAGCGAACTCGCCGTGGCGCGCCAGGGCGTGATCTCCGCCAACGCGTCCATCACCGAGGCGCAGGCCAAGATGGCCGAGGCCGAAGGGCGCTTTCGCCGGCGCGCGTCGGACGAACTGGCCACGGTGGAGCGACAGTTCGCGAGCCTGAGCGAAGACCTGGCGCGCGCGCGCACCCAGCGCTCGCGCACCGTGGTGAAGGCGCCGTCGGACGGCATCGTCAAGGGCCTGCGCAACTCCAGCCCCGGCTGGGTCGTGAAGCCCGGCGAATCCATCCTCGAGGTGGTGCCCGACGAGGACGAGATCATGGTCGAGGCGCGGCTCAACCCCAACGACCGCGGCTTCATCGAAGTGGGCCAGCCGGCGCGAGTGAAGATCACCGCCTATGACTACCTGCGCTACGGTGCCGTCGACGGCAAGGTCAAGCTGGTGGCGGCCGACGCCGACCGCGACCCCGCCATCGCCAGCGGCGCGCCGTACTACCGGCTGCTCATCAGCATGTCGCAGTCCCATGTGGGCCGCGACGAGAACCGCATCACGCCCGGCATGGAGTCCGAAGTGGACTTGCGTGTGGGCACCGATCCGTTCATCTGGTACATCCTGCGACCTGTGCTCAAGCTGCGGCGCGAAGCCTTCCGCGAACCATGAAGTACCGCCAACCGGCCGACCGACGCCGCATGGGCGCCGGCGTTGTCTGTGCAGCGCTGTGCGCGAGCTTCGTCCTGCCGCCCGTCGCCTTCGCGCAGGAGCAGCAGGAGGCGGGTACCCGGCTGTTGCTCGCGCGCCGGCTGTCTCCACCCTCGCTCGGCGCCGCGAGCTACACCCAGCAGGTGAAGCAGGCCCTGGTCGCGCTGTCGCAGGACTACCCCGAAGTGCAGACCGCGCAGGCCGCGGCCAACACCAGCAGCTACGGCGTGGACGCGGCCAGGCAGGCGCGCTACCCGCGCTTCAAGTTCGGCACCTCGTCCGGCAACTACAACAGCGGCGCGGCCAATGCCAAGACGCAGAGCTACACCGTGCTCACCGCCGAGGCGCGCGTGAGCCTCCTCGACGGCGGCGCCATGAGCGCGGCGCAGCGCGCCGCCGAAGCGGCCAACCAGGCAGACGACGAGGCCGTCGTCACCACCTCGCAGAAGGTGGTGCTGGATGCGCTCACCGCCTACCTGCAGGTGCAGCGCTTCGACCTGAAGAAGCAGATCGCGCACAAGGCCACCGAGGTGGTGGCCGAAATCTCCAAGGCCGAAGCCCGCCGCGTGGCATTGGGCGTGAGTGGCGACAACGACCTCAACATGGCGGCCTCGCGGCGCGCGCTGGTGGCCGCGCGCGAGTCCGACTTCGAGGCGCAGCGCGACGAGGCCCTTGCCAAGTTCCGCAACTACTTCAAGTTCTCGCCCAATGCCGAGTCGCTGCCCGTGCTCGCGGCGCCGGCGCAGTGGCGCATCTCCTCGCAGGAAGAGGCGCTGCGCCGCGCCGAGTCGCGCAGCACCGAGATCGCCGAGGCGCAGGGCCGCATCGACCGCGCCAAGGCGCTGGCCGACCAGCAGGACGCGAGCCTCTACCCCTCGCTCGACGCCGTGCTCGTGAAAAGCAAGGACCCGCGCGGCGTGTCGCCGCAGGACCCGACGCGCGCCGCCTTCGAACTCAGCTGGAACTTCGGCAACGGCTTCGACCGGCAGCTGCGCCTGAAGTCGGCGCTGGCCGAAGTCGCCAACCAGGAAGCCAAGCTCGAAAGCGTGAAGCTCAACCTGTTCGAGCTCACATCGGCATCGTGGGCGCGCACCGTGTCGGGCCGCGAGCGCGAGCGCCAGCTGATGGAAGCCGTGAGCACGGCCGGCCAGGCCTTCCGCGGCCGCCGCCGCCTCATGGAGTTCGGCCGCGAGACCCTGCCCAAGGTGCTCGACGCGCAGCTCGACTACTACACCCTGCTGTTCGACTACATCGATGGCGTGTTCGACCTGCGCATCTCCGAGCTGCGCCTGGCACGCACCACCGGCGAACTGCGCATCGACCCGGCCGGCCCCAACGGCTGGATCGACCGCCTCTTTGGCGCGCCGAGGCGGCAGGTGCTGACGGAAGACGGGCTGCTGGGTGCGCTGTGCATCTCGAGCAACACGGCGTGTGCGAGCGAGCCCGTTGCCGAACGCACCGTGGGCGCGGCAGGAGCGAACCCGCCGCTGCGCAAGGCCTCGCGCCTGTCGACGCGCTGAGAGATCAGGCGTCCTCGGGGATGCCTGGCTCGCCGTCGAGAATTTGGTACTTGCGCATCTTCTCCCACAGCACCTTGCGGCTGATGCCCAGATGCTGCGCGGTGTCCTGGCGTTTCCAGTCGTTGATCTCCAGCGCCGCGATGATGCGGTTGCGCTCGCTGCTGTTCCAGCCCTTGCGGTCGCCGCTGCCATCGAGCGAGCCGTTGCCGTTGCCCATGCCGTTGCGCTCGCTCGGGGTCGCCGGTGCCGGCGTGCCGCGCGTGAGCGCAATCGCGCGCTGGATCAGGTTCTGGTCCCAGCCGTGCAGCTGCCGCGCGATCACGCCCACGCGCTCCGCGAGGTTGCGCAGCTGCCGCACGTTGCCTGGAAAGTAGGTCTCGGCCACCGCATCGCTGAGCCAGTGCGGCGTTTCGCCGAGCGCTTCGAGCTCGTCGCCGAGCACGTTGCCCAGCAGCGCCTTGAAGATCGCGATCTTGTCGACCTCGCCGCGCTCCTCGAGGCTGGGCACGTGCAGCTCGATCACCGCGAGCCGGTAGAACAGGTCGGCGCGAAACTCGCCGCTCGCCACCATCTCGCGCAGGTTGCGGTTGGTGGCCGCCACCAGCCGGAAGTCGACCCGCACCGGCGCCGTCGCGCCCAGGCGCGTGACCGCGCTGTCTTCCAGCACGCGCAGCAGCTTCACCTGCTGGTAGCGCGGCAGGTCGCCGATCTCGTCGAGAAACAGCGTGCCGCCCGTGGCCTGCTCGAAGTAGCCGCGGTGCGCGTGCACCGCGCCCGTGAACGAGCCCTTGGTGTGGCCGAAGAACAGCGACTCGAAAAGCCCGTCGGGAATCGCGCCGCAGTTCACCGCCACGAACGCGCCCTTGCTGTAGTGCTGGTGCCCGAGGTGCAGCTGCTGCGCGATGCGCTCCTTGCCCACGCCCGTCTCGCCGCGCACCAGCACGCTGTGGTTGCAGTCGGCAAAGGCGCCCACTTCGGCCAGCAGCGCCTTCATTGCCTCCGAGTGCGCAACAAGAACGTCGGGCGCCTGCGGCGCCACTTCGCGCGCGCGCAGCTGCCGCACCAGCTTCGCGACCATCGTGCGCAGCTCGGCGCAGGTGAAGTCGTAAGGCAGCACGTGCAGGTACTCGGGCGGATAGGTGCGCGAGTCGCGCTCGCGCGACCCCGCCGCGACCCAGATCACCGGCATGCCCTGCAGCAGCTCGGTCGCATGCGCCAGCCCGCCGCTGTCGATGACGGTGACGCTGATGATCGCCACCGACGGTCGCAGCGCCGTGCCGCGGTCCTGCGGCGGAGGCGGCATGCCGTCGGCCCGGATCACCTCCACGTCGAAGCTCGCCATGCACCGCGCGATGCGGTCGAGGATGTCGGCTTTGCCTTCCCAGACAAAGAGGTCGAGTTCGTCGAAGTTGGGGGCACTCATGAGAATCGATTCAATAAACCAGTTGTGCGCCGCCCTGACACGACAGCCGTGCTCCAACTTCGGTCTTTGCGAGATCGATGCCGAGCGCAGTAAGCAGGGTGTTCACCAAGGGGTCGATGAGAGGCGAGAGAACCGCGGAGATCGCCTGCCGAAGCAAACCGGCGACCACGTCGATGGTGTTTCCCACGCCCGCCAGGAGGTCGCCCAGGGGGCTGTCGACCGATGGCTTGTACATGTGGATGTCGAGCTGTGCCAGCGTCTGGCGTAGGCTACCCACGAAATTGCTCGCAGCGACGGGTTGATACGGCGTAGGAATCTGACTGGCAGAGATGTCTGGCAGGTTGCTGTTTGCGGGCGCTACGAATTCGAGGGTGTCGCTTGAGCCTGCTACGGGCGCTTTGTCGATCGCCAAGCCGATGCCACCGCCGGTAAAGGCCTGCCGATCGGCCGTACTTCTCTTGTCATCGCTGACCCACGTGTTTCCCTTTTTCCAGGTGTAGACGCAACCCAAAAGACAAGTCTTTTTGGCGGTCATCGAACCGATATCAACCAGAGGAATGGGCTCTACTTTCGGGGGATCTTTGCTGGCGAAGGCTTGCGTGGCGGCCTCCGCGGCACTGTTGCCGATCTTTCCCACGCTTAGGGTGGCGGCCGAGGTGTCCGCAATCACAGACAGCGTCTTGCTGCCGTCTGCAGGGCAGCTGTATTTGTCGACGTGAGCCTTGCCTGCTGCTACCTCGAGGTTGATATCAATGCGAAATGGGGATGGCACTAGGCGCAGGTCTGTCACCTGTGACTCACATCCGATGCAGATCAAGTTTTCGACGACGCCGAACAGGTTCAAGTGAAGAAGGTTATTGAGCAGGTCGGTTACCGGCTGCGTCAGTTTGAAGACCTCATTGGGCAGGTTGATGACGCCGGTAAGTGCGGTCGTGAAGTCCACCGATATCAACGCACGCACCTGCGCCGTCCGAACGCGAATGCCGTTTGCCCCCAAGGGGTCCAGCATGGCCAACTCGGGGTTTCCGATGGCCGAGGTTTGCGGCGGTTCGATGACTTTGACGGTGGTGACCACGTTGGCAAGGCCAAGCAGGTTTGACGGGGCACTGAGGGACACTGCACTCTGGCTATTGGCCAGCTGAACGAAGGCCTGCGTCAGCTGGAAGGCCTGCAGATTGAGGTCCAGTGCGCTGCTGGGCGTACCCGTGGCAACCCCGAGAATCTCGGCAACGCTGAGCTGGACATTGGAAACCTGTGTCGTCAGCCCGGTCATGTCGTTGAAGCCGTTGAGCGCTATCCCCGTCAGCGCGCCATTTTTCTCGAGAACCGTGGCCAGCGCCTTCAACATCTTTCCCGCGGTGATGTTCGAGTTGAGCACCTGCTCGTACTGACCGGCCTGCAAGCCGACCTGAAGCGCGATGGCATCCAGGAATGACAGCAGGTTGATCTGCGTGGTCACGAGACCTTGCCAGCCGACTGCTGTGAGGGCCACATTGCCACCCAGGAGCTTTCCGAAGACCGTGTCCAGCAGCGCGGACTGGGTCGAGTCGACGGAAAGCAGCGTGCTCCGGATGCTGAGCACCGCCTGCGGTATCGACTGGTACGCGATGGCGGAAACGACGATCGAATGCTGGGCGTTTCCGGTGAACGAGAGCGGCAGCATCGAAGGGCTCCGCGTGATGGAAACGCGCACTGCATTCAACTTCTCCCCGGCATTCGGCGCGCCGAAGTAAAGCGGAGGGGCGCGAAACACCGGGTCCCAGTTGCCGCATACCACCTCGGCATCCGTCAGCGGGTCGATGCCGACCGGAAAGTTCTTTGCGGCGTTGTCCTTTGCAGCCTGCTGAGCAACGCCGCATGCGGACGGCTTGAGTGCCTGGGCGCCTGCCAGTGCGGCTAGGTCGACCGTCTTCTGAAGCTCCCTCTTCATGAAGAACAGGTAGCCGAGTTCCGTGCCGATCAGAACGATCAGTATCAGGCTCATCGCGATGGCCGTGTTGACCATGATCGATCCGCGATACCGTTGGCGGGATGATTTCGATGCGTGTCTCATGGTGTGCCTTTCACGACGGAAGCACGGCGGTTGTCCGGCCCGTCAGCGTGTCCGGCATCCAGCGGCTGGTGTCCAGAAGAGGCAGCGTAGGCAGCAGGCGGTTGGCGCTGTAGGGATAGGCCACGGTCACGACCGCTCCCGTGGCTGGCGCGGAGCCGCCTGCACCCGTCAACACCACATTCACGTTCACGTGGCTCTTGATCCAGCCTAGGCGGCTCGCCATGTCTGCACTGCTGGCTTCCGGCACGACCAGCGAACCCGCCAGGGATTCGTGGATGGCGTCCTGGACCCTCTGCCTGCGCAGGGCGTCATCCGAAAGACCCATCATGGAAGGCTGCGATAGCGCGCGTGCGCCGTCTTCGGCGGCTCGCGACACGGTCTGCTGGACGTACAGGACCGCCCCGAACGTAGCGATGCCGTAGATGGCAAGGAACAGGAATGTGAAGACGAATGCGAACTCGATCGCTGCAATGCCACGCTGGCGGCATCGGTGGCCGGCAGCGGACCGGAGCCGTTCCCGCGCCGTTGCGATGCGCTTCGTCATGGTGTTCTCCCGTCGAGCAGCATGCTCGCCTTGGCAACCAGGGTGTCGGGCACGGCAAAAGCGGGCAGCGGCGGCAGCATGTCCTTGAGGCCCGATGCGGTGATCGTGACCACGATCTGGCACCGCTGTTCCCACAGGATGCTGCACACGCGGGTGGCCGAGCAATCGTTGCTGGCCACTTGGCAGATCTTCGCATCCACGGTGGGCGCGACAGGCAGCAGGCCGCTGGCCTGGTCGCGCGCGACGTCGTGCGCTTTGGCAGCCCTGGTGGTCGCGCCGACCGGATACCGAAGCGCTGCCCGTGCACCATCCTCGGCGGCATTCTGCAATCCGAAGCGGATGGCGAAGAGAACGCCGTAGCAGATGATGGCGTAGAGCAGGGTGAAGAAGAGCAGGAACGCGATGGCGAACTCGAGCGCATAGACGCCACGTTGGGTACGCGGATTCGTCCTGGAGCGCGAGAGCTTCATGGTGTGCCGTCGTTCGAAAAGCGAAGCCCGGCGGCTACCTGCCGCCGCCTGCGCTGCTGCCGGTCTTGACTGTCGAGTTCAGGCGCTCGGGAATCGGATACTCGAAGCTCTTCAGATAGCGTTCATAGCTTCGGCGTGCGACATCACCCGCAATGGGGCGCGCCGTGGGCGATGCGAAGCTGCCGTCTCGCTGCCTTGCGAGCAGGCTCGTCGCGGCATCGCCAACTTGCAGGGGCGGTGCTTCGTCGTACTCGGCCTCTTCCTGCGGTGCGGCTTTGGCCGTGTCGTCTTGTGCGGGCGCGTTCTGTGCAGAGGCGATGGCGGCGGCCAGTGAGAGAGAAAGGCCGACCATCGGCCCGGCGGCCCTTAGGCGGGAAAAAGGGTTCTTCATTCTGTGCCTCGTGAGATCGAACTGCGGGAAGTCATTGCGCCTGCATTGGCCTGCTGGCCGCCCATGCCGGGCCAGCGCGCCGCCTTGAGCTTGAGCGGCGCCGTGCTGTCGTCGTAGATCGATGTCCCCATGGTCGCCGCTCGGGGGAGCGGCTGCACGGCAGAGAGCGGCGCACCGCCCAGTTGCCGTGCACTCTCGCGAATCGCTTCGCGCGTCGCGGGCGACATGCGGTGGGCTTCCATCAACGCGTCGGCTTGCGCTCTTTGCTGCGTGACTTCGAGGTACAGCGCAAGGTTGGCTTGTGCCTGGGGGTTGTCGGAGCGCAGTTGCAGTGCCTGCATCAGCGGCAGGCGCGCCTGCGAGATGAGCCCTGCGCGGAGGCTGGCGTAACCCAGGTCGCTCAGGAGCACCGCATCGGTCGGATTGCGCCGTTGCGCTTCCTTCAGCAGCGCAACGGCTGTGGGATAGTCGCTGCGCCCGCCCGCCAGCAGTCCGAGGCCGTGGTAGCCGGCGCCCTCCAGCGGCGTGCCGATCAGGCGCTTGTAAGCTGCCTCGCTCCCTGCAGTCTCGCCCGTCTGGCGCAGCGCGTCGGCGCGCATGCGGCTCGAATCAGGAGAGGCACCCCAGCGCTGTTCGAGCGCATCGATGTGTGCAAGCGAAGCGAACCACAGGCCGTCCGTCTGCATCTGCTCGACGAGCTTCATGTACGTTGCGGCGGTGTCGATGTTCGCCGCGTTCTTTTGCGTCGCGGCAGCCTCTGCGGCCATCCGCTGTTGCGCATCGGCCGCAGCCGGATACAGGCCCTTGGGCCCGCCGCAGCCGGCCAGCATCATCAGGGACGCAAGCAGCGCGCAGGCGCACTTCGAGTCATGCAAGGCGATGTTCATTTGGACATGGCTCCCAGTGAACGGATGATGGCGATGAAGCCTGGGCCGGCGGTCACGATCACGAGCGCCGGCAGGAGCGTGCTGACCATCACACCGGTCATCTTCACGGTGATCTTGCCGATGCGCGCTTTCATCTCCGACTTGCGGTGTTCGCGCAACCGGTCGCTGAATATGCGCAGGGGTTCCTGGACGGCGCCGCCGTGGCGATCGACCTGCACGAGCAGGGAAACCATGCCCGCGAGGTTGTCGTTCGCATGCAATGTGCCCAGGCGTGCCAGCGAATGCTCGCGTGTGCGGCCGCGGCTGTATTGGCTGTTGGCGAGATTCAGCTCGTAACCCAGCACCGGCATGACGTGCGAGAAGTCGTTGGCCATGATCTGCAGGCTCTGGTCGAGGCTCAAGCCCACACCCTGAAGAAGCCGCAGGAGATCGATGAAGAGCGGCAGCTCATGCGCCACGCGTTCGCGCCGTTTGGCGGCCAGTCGGCCGAGCAGCCACTTCGGAACCATGAAGCCGATGCCGATGGCCGACGCCGCGATGATGGTGAGCTTTCTCGTCGAGACCGCTCCGGGCCAGAACAGCAGCGCCAGCGTGGGCAACAGAATGGCCAGCGCGAGCCGTGTGACCAGAAAGACGAGCTGCGCCCGCGCCGAGGAAAATCCGCACTGGTCGATCAGCCGCCGGTCTTCGTCGGCCACCAGGGCCTTGCCGATCCGGGTGTTGAGCCAATGCAGCGGGAGGTCGGCACCGGCGCGCCTTGCGGCCTCGACTTCCGACAGGCCATCGACGACCGGCGAGACGACCGCATCGTCGCGATGGAGTGCGCGGCCGATGGCCTTGCCGCGCCGCGCGCGCCGCGCTTCGTTGACCATCAGGCCCGCCGCCGCGGTGCAAAGACCGAGCGCCAGCAGCGCGAGGCTCCATGCGGCGAGCTGCGTGGGAGTGAACGTCATGTCAACCTCGCCAGGCGATAGAGCAAAACGGTGCCAAGCAGCTGCAGGCCCACCGCGCCGAAAATCATCATCTGGCCGGTGGAGTCGTGCCACATCCGCAGGAAGTAGCCCGGGTTGGAAATGATGATGAAGCCGCCCACGCCCAATGGCAGGAGACCGAGGATCCACGCCGACAGCCGTGTTTCGGCCGACATTGCGACGAGTTCGTGTTGGGCCTGCTCCCGGTCGCGCATGAAGTTCGCAACGCGCTCCAGCAGCAGGTCCGCGCGCCCTCCGTAGCGCACGCCCAGCCCGAGGATGGATGCCAGGAGATACATCTCCTCGACGCGCACGCTGGCTGCCGTCTGGTGCAGCGCACGGTCGAGGTCCACACCGGCGCGCACCAGGTTGGCCGCGCGCTCGAGATAGTTTTGCAGCGGCGCCTGCGTGGATGAAATCGCCAGTTGAAACGCGGCCTGCGTGGAGTTGCCGATGGTTATGAGGCGCACCATCGAATCGATGAATGCGGGAAGCTGCCCGACCAGTTGGCGGCGAAACTTCTGAAGGCGCAGCCACAGCCCGAACAGAGACAGGGCCAGTAGCACGACGAACGTCCCAGCGGCGCTGATCCAGCCGGCGAACAGGCCGGCCACCGCGCTAAGTGCCACGATCGCGAAAGCGCACAGCGCGATCGCCTGTACCGAAACGGCGCCTTCCAGCCAGGAGGGCAACAGCGCCTGCAGGCGTGCCTTGTGCGTCGGCTCCGGTGGCGGCTCGCCGCCAGCATTCATCCACGGGTCTGCCGCGATGCCGCTGCCAGGCGTGTCGATGAACGAGGTGCGCGGCGAAGCTGATAGCGAAGCTTCCACGGCGACAGCCACGGCCTTGGCCTCGAGTTGCTGTGCCAGGTGGCGGTAGGCGGCTCGCCGCTCCTGGCGCCCGCGCGCCCATTGCCAAAGCAGGATGCCTGCCGCCGCGAGCAGCAGCGCAAGACACGCCATGCCCAGCAGGATCTCATCCACGGCGGTCCCCTTGCGCACGCGTCATCATCTGACGGAAGCGGGTGATCTTGGGCGAGTGAGGCGCGATGCCGAGGGATATCCATCGGTCGCGTTCTTCGCCGTCGGGCGACACGATCGGGTCGTAGCGGTAAAGCTCCTGCATCGCCACGACGTTGTCGTTGACGCCTGTGATCTCGCTCAGCGAGACGATGCGCCGCTGGCCGCCCGACATGCGCCCGATCTGCACGATGAAATCGATGGCATTGGCAATCTGGCGGCGCAAGCTCACTTCGCTGCCCTGGTAGCCCGCAAAGCCCGCGAGCATCTCGAGACGGTAGAGGCATTCGCGCGGGGAACTGGCGTGGATGGTGCCCATCGAGCCTTCGTGGCCGGTGTTCATTGCCTGCAGCATCTCGATCACCTCGGCGCCCCGGACTTCGCCGACGATGATGCGATCCGGCCGCATGCGCAGGCTGTTGCGCAGCAGGTCGCGGATCGAAACCACGCCTGTGCCGTCGAAGCCGCCGGGGCGGCTTTCGAGGCGCACCACATGAGTGTGGCCGAGCGAGAGTTCCGCCGTGTCTTCGATCGTGATCACCCGTTCGGCGGGCGGAATGAAGCTCGCGAGGGCGTTGAGCAGCGAGGTCTTGCCGGAGCTCGTGCCGCCGCTGACGAGAATGTTGCAGCGCGCGCGCACGGCGATCTCGAGCAACTGGGCCATGCCTGCGTCGAAGGTACCGAGCTTGACCAGGTCTGCCGGTGTGAGCGGCTCCTTGCGGAATTTCCGGATCGATACAGAAAGCCCGTCGATGGCCAGCGGTTCGATGATGACGTTGATGCGTCCCCCGTCGGGCAGCCGCGCATCGACCATCGGGTTGGCTTCGTCAAGCCGACGGCCCAGCGGTGCGAGGATGCGGCGCACGATGCGCATCACATGCTCGGTGTCGGCGAAGCGCAGCGTCTCGCGTTCGAGCACGCCATTGCGCGATACGTAAACGTTCGTGTGCCCGTTGATGAGGATGTCTTCCACCGCGGGATCGTTGAGCAGGTCTTCCAGCGGCCCGAATCCCGCCAGTTCCTTGGTGAGCGCATCGGAGATGAGCTGCATCTCGCGGTCGTTGATCGGCACCCGCCGCAGCCGTACGAAGCTGTCGACTTCCAGCTCGACGAACTGCTGGATCGATGCGCGCGACCAGCGGCCGAATTCCGCGCCGAGCTCCTCGATGCGGCTGAGCAGATGGTCGTGCGTCCAGCTCTTGATGTCCTGGAACTGCTGCGAATTGATGAATGCCTGATCGTCGTCGGCAAATTCGATTTCGGTGGACATTGGCTCAACTTTCGTTTGAACTCTTCCAGAGCCCGGTGATTTGCGACATCAGTGCAACCCAGCGCTGATCTTTGGCCGGCGGTCGGCCCGACACGGACATGTACTGCTGATGGAGGCTTCGAGCGAGGCCTGTGACAGCTTGCGAATAGGGATCGCTGCGCGCGGTGCGTACCAGCATTTCCCCGCGGCTTGCCGCGGCCAGCAGCGCAGCGCTGCGCGCAGGCAGCACGTGCAGCAGCGGCAATTCGAGACGTTCGGCAATGTCCTTCGCCGACAGGCCGACATGACTGTCGAACTTGTTCACGACCAGGGAAAGATGCTCGGTCTCGATGCCTCGCGCGCGGAGCTCTTTCAGCAGGTTGGCAGTGGAGACGATGGCGCCGATGCTCTGGTCGCACACGACCCAGGTCTGCTGTGCTTCGTGCAGGGTTTGAGCGATGAAGTCGATGGTCGAGAAGCCGCCGAGGTCTGCGATCTGAAAGTCGAAGAAGTCGGAGAGTCTCCTGATCAGCGCTACGGAATCGGCGTGCGAGATCTCGCGCACCTGCGACAGGCTCGCGGGCAGCGGCAGCACGGCGACGCCGCTGGTGTGGTGTGCAAGAGCCGTGTGCAGCAGCGTCTGGTCCAGGCGTCGCAGGTTGCGTACGCCGTCGACGAAGCTGAAGCCGCTCTGGGTGTCCAGGTAAAGCAGTCCGTCGCGCGCAGGAAGACCGAGATCGAGCAAGGCCACGCCGTGTCGCGTTGCGCGCGATTGCGGTCTCGCGGGCGCGTTGGACAACTGGGTGTGCAGCATCAGGGCCAGGCTGGTCGCAAGTGTGGTCACTCCCAACCCGGCACGCGCGCCAAGCAGCGCAAGGGTGCTGCCGCGGGTACCGCCTTGCAGGCTGCTGCGGCGCTCGAGCAGTGTTTTCAATGTGGTCACTGCCTCGGTCGGCGCCGCCGCGACGTCGACGAAATCGTCGACACCTGCGCGCAGTGCCGCAAGCATCGCGGCGGGCTCCGCGGACGTTCCCATGGCAAGCACTGGCAAGGCGGGCCAATCTCTCTTCAAGCGCTGGTGAAGCTGGCTCGCACCAGTCACCTGGTCGGATGAGAAGTCGATGAATATCGCGGCCGGGCCGAGCAGGGCGATGCGCTCGTCGATTGACTTCGCGTCCGGAGCAAGCACGACTACGGAGCCCACCCGCCCGAGCGCATCGGTCAACCACGTGATGTGGCTGCCGTTGCTCGATGCGAACAGGTAGGTTTCCGCGCCTGTTTCGGGAATGCCGTCGCGTGGTGCGTTCATGAGGTCAGCATTTTTCTGGCGTTCACACTGCTGTTTCTTCAACGCGAGAAGCCGGGAAGCGCGGTGTTGGCTGCGCCGCCCAGGAAGATCGAGCGCCACACCGCGCCGTCGCGTTGTTCGGCGGTGCCCGGCAGGAACGGGGCGAGATCGGTGTTGCGTGCGATCGGCTTGACCAGATGCGGCGTCACCATGATCACCAGCTCCTTCTCGCTCATCTGGTACTTGTTCTGCCTGAAGAAGGAGCCGAGAACGGGGATGTCGCCGAGCAGCGGCACCTTGTCGACGTTGGACGACGTGGTGCGGCTCACCAGACCGCCGATGACGAAGCTCTCGCCATCGCCGAGTTCGACGGTCGTGTCCGCGCGGCGCGTCGTGATCGCGGGAACCGCGACGCCGTCGATGCTCAGGGCGTTGGTGTAGTCGAGGTCGCTCGCCTCCGGAGCGACCTTCAGGACGATGCGGTCGTTCGACAGGACCGTAGGGGTCACCGACAGGCCGATGCCGAAAGGCTTGTACTCGATGGTTGTTGCCCCAAGGCTTTGCGGTACTGGAATCGGCAACTCCCCACCAGCAAGGAAGCTAGCGCTCTGGCCCGACATGGCCACCAGCGTCGGCTCTGCAAGTACTCGCGCGAGGCCGTTGCCTTCGAGCAGGTTCAGCGTCAGCTTCATGCCGCGGCCCTTGTTGGCATTGCCAAAGCCCAAGGCAAGACCGAATGCATCCGCCAGAACGCCGCCCGGCGTGGTGTTGCTGAAGCTGAAGCCATGGCTGTTGG
This sequence comes from Variovorax sp. Varisp46, assembly GCF_059491885.1. Lineage (NCBI taxonomy): Bacteria > Pseudomonadati > Pseudomonadota > Betaproteobacteria > Burkholderiales > Comamonadaceae > Variovorax > Variovorax sp. Varisp46. Next base: position 4,272,513 of record NZ_CP168515.1, on the reverse strand, counting down.
GGCCATAGGAGGAAAGGTTGAATCCCGCTTCCTTCAACACGCTCCGGCTGAACTCGACGACCTTGACTTCGACCTGGACGGTGTGGCTTCGGACGTTCACGACCGACCGGTCCTGCAGCGCAGTCTTTTCATCGGCGCTTGAAAGGGCGATATCCGTGGCCTGCTGATGCGCGGGGAGACTGTCGGTGGAGCCGGTCAGCACCGCCGCGCGGCGACGGACTTCCACGGCATACGTGGTGGCTGCGGGGCTGCCCTTTTCCCAAACCATCAAGGTCGTGCGTCCTGCCGCCTTACCCGTCATGATGAGGCGCGCACCGGGCGATCCCGCGGCCTTGCGGGTCAGCGTGACGCCGACCACGGCCTCGTCGGCGATGGCCATGCGATCGATGCCCTTGTCGACCAGCAGTTCCTGCTGGGTTCCCGCCTGCATCACGAGCGCAATGGGCTGCCGCGCGGGAGGTGTCTTTGTCTCCGGGCCAGCTGCCTGCGAAGCGGGCGGCACGATACCGAGCGAGACCAGGCACAGCGCGACGAGCGCAAGGCGAAATGGAGGCCGCCGATTCCTTGTGAACTGGCAGGGCAAATGCGGCATGTGTCTTCTTTCTTGAACTTGGACGGTCATTGGCTTGGCCGATCAATAGCGCATGGTTTCGCTTCGCTCGCCGCGGATCACTTCAACTTCGTTGCCTCCCCGCGCGGTCGGTGGGCCGCTGCGGGAGATTGCGTTTCCAGCCGGCGCATTGCGTGCCACTGCGTTCGCGCGGCGGGTGTTGTCGGTCGTGCCGCCAGAAACGAAATCCACCGCGGTCAAGCCTGCTTGAGCCTTGTCCAGCCCTTCGAGCGGGGCTCGACGCGGCGCGCCGGGCTTGGCCGGCGCGGGTTGCAATGCGGTCGGAAGTTCTGCGAAGAGCTTGGGATCGGGCTCGGCCGAGTCAGTCGGATTGCGCAGCGCCAGCAACAGCCGCCCACTGGATTCGCCCACCGTCAGGCGATTGATTTCGTCGACCGCGACCGCCAGAACAGCGGTTCTCGCCGCTTCCGCGCGTTGGGCCTGCGGCTGTGCCGTTCCGGCCTTGCCGTCCGCCCCCTTGGGTGGCAAACCGTCGACGGAGGCACTGCCGAATGCCAGCACGCGCTTGCGTGCGAGCAGCAGCCGCGCCTGGCTCCGGTCGACGTCCTTGTTGTCCGACTTGAACATCACGAAGACATCGACGAAGTCGCCTGGCTGGACCTTGTTTCCGACGCCCATGAGCTCGTCGGCCTTGACCGCCACCGCACGTTCGCCCTCCGCCACGCGCAATGCGAGTCCTGAGACGAGCTGGCCTTGAAGCAGCGGAGTGCCTTCGCCGAGGTCCATCACCGGCACACGTCCGATGGCATCCGCCGTTTCCTGGAACGCGCCCGCGGGGTTGATGGGCAGGCGCTCGACGCGAATCGCGTCGGCGGAAATGGCTTGTCCTGCCGGCAAGGGCTTCGATGCGACCACCACCGCATACGTCATCACCACCGGCGCCTTTGCTGGCGCGGCTATCGGAGCGGTGGCTGCTTTTGCAGGGGGAGCCTGCCTGCTGAGCATCCATGCATAGCCACCGAGCGCAATGGCAAGCAGCACGAGAATGGCGGCGACTATCTTGGTGAGATGGATCATGGGCGGCATTTAGAAGAAGGAATGTGCGCAACCGGAAAATCGACGACTGGCGGCTTCGCCGCCATGTGTGCGATCAACTCTGTCGCCCCCAGATCAGCCATACCGCGGTGGCCAGTGCCAGATAGGCTGCATAGGGAACAACACGAGGCCGGCGTCCGGACGGCGCCATGCCGTCGGCAGCAGAGCGTTGGTGCGCAAGCATCAACGCGAGCCGGGGAAGCACGGGCCAGCGCAGCAGCGCCAGCCAAAGAATGCCGTGGAGGGCGGCGAGCAGACTGCCGCCGATCCAGATGGGGAGGAGTGCCATGGGGCCAACCCATAGACCGAGAGCGCCAGCGAACTTCACGTCGCCCGCTCCCATGACGCCTGTGGCATAGAAAAGCAGGAGTGCGCCGAATCCGGCGGCAAAGCCAAGCAACGCTTCCGACCAGCCGATTCCCACGGGTTGAAACCCGAGGGCGAGTTGTACGAGCGCGGTGGCGGCGCCCGACAAGACCAGCCAGTTGGAGACGGTGCGCCTGCGGAAGTCATGGACGGCAATCAAGGCCAGCCAGAAGAGCAGGAGGGATTCCAAACGCAAACCGAAGACCTCAGGTAGTCGCCTTGGGCAACTTGCCGCCGATGTAATTGAACATGTCGATCAGTGCCTTGCCGATGCCAGTTGTCTCGGAAAAGATGCCGATCAAGATAATTGCCATCAACCCCGCAATAATTCCATATTCAATTGCGGTAGCACCTTCTTCATCGCGCAGAAAACGAGCAATAGATCCAAGCATGATTTCCCTTTCCAGGAGTGTTAACAAAGACTTGCAGGTCAATGTTATACAGCGTAACTCTGTGTATCAACAAGGAAGTGACTAGTACTTTTGTCTAACGGGTACTGAGCGAAAGAGATAAAGCAGGATGGCGGCCAGCCTTCTGCCGCCCGGAATCAGAAACGGCCTGCCCAACCGATTGACAGTTTGGAAACGAATATTTCCCTCTGTACGACACATGTCACCTCCCATAAAGATGGGATGTGTCGTTACGTCGCCGGGAACGCGCGAATGGGAAACGTTACGGGAACAAATGCGTTACGTGTTACGTAGCGCAGGCCCTCGGCGGGTCAGATGTAACATTGAAAAAAGGACAATCTCGTGAGCAAAAAGTCACGAGATCGCGGGGTGGCCTCGCCGCCGGGAGGGCTTCAACCGGGCCTCAGCCCAGGATTTCTTCGTGAAATAGCTTCCAGTCGGTACCCTGGCGTAACCAGTACTGGCGCCGGGAGCGTCCACTCTTTTCGCCTTCGAACACCTCGCCGAAGGTAACAATCATGGTGTCGTCACCGTCCCGCCAGTGGAGGTAAGACATGTCCTTGAGCTGTACGCGCTTGCCCTGCGCGTATTTCACTTCGTCGTCGACAGCCGAAATTCCTTCGGTGGATTTCTTGCTGCTGCGCTGGAAATCGGGCAAATAGAATTTCTTCAATTGCGCTTCATTTCCATTGGCCCGCGCATCTTTCCAGCCATTGATTGCGCCGGTAATCGATTGCGACTCTTTTTCCGCCTGAGGCTGCGTTATCCATTGCAGGCTGCGCGCGGTCACCACCGGGGTGGCGCCGATCTGCACTTTCCGCAAAAGCTGTTTCAGGTCGGGATTGGCCATGACCACGCAGCCGTCGCTCGCCAGCGGCGCCCGCGCGAACTGCTGGGGTGGGGTGCCGTGCAGCCAGATGCCGCCGCCAGTCTTGCCGCGCCGCAGGTCGTATGGGTTGGGGTAGTTGATGGGCAGGGCGCCCGCGCCGTAGAAGTCCTTCAGCGACTTCGGGTCGAGGCTGCTGGTGATGTAGTACACGCCCAGCGGAGTGCGCGCATCGCCTTCGGTGGCCTTGTCGGTGCCTGACTTGCCGACCGAGATGTAGTAGTCGGCCGTGAGCTTCAGGCCCTTGTCGGAGTTCTCGAACAGGTACAGCCGCGAGCGCGAGGCGTCGACGGCAATGGCATAGCGGCTGCGGGTGGAGAGCGCCAGGAACTGCGACGGCACGGTGTTGGCCGGCGGCCGCTCGCGCAGGGCCTGCAGGCGGCGCTTCGATTCCTCGTGCAGCTCGGCCATGGCCGGGCTGCCGCGCATCTTCGCGATGCTGGCGGTGTCGGGCAGCGCGTTCGACGGGGGCACCTGCGCCGCGAGCAGGTCGCCGTAGACGAGCTGCGCGAGCTGGAAGTTCGGATAGTCGCGCACCAGGTCGCGGGCCTTGGCCAGCGCGGGGCGGGCCTGGCCGCGGCCGAACATTTCGTAGACCGCGATCAGGCGTGCCTCTGCGTTGCCGGCTTCCTGGATGGGGGCCGCGTTGGAGGCGGGCTTTCGTGCGGGCCTTGCCGTGGCACCAGCCGTTCGGGCCTCTGCTGCAACCGCGCCCTTCCTGCTTTTGGGCTGTGCCTTGGCCGAAGACCGGCCGGCGGAGCGGTTGCCTGCATGGCTGCCTGCCGTGGCCTTGGCCTTGGCACTGCTGCCTGTCTTGGTGTTGTTCGACGCCAGTGCCGCACCGGGCGCTGCAAGCATCAGCGCGGAAGCGGTCATCAGGGCTGCGAGCAGCTGTCCGCTGCGCAGACGGAACGGGGGATTCTGAAGCCGGCCGTGCCGGACGATGTCTGCCACTAGCCGCCGACGCTTTCCTTGCGAATGTGCCAATGATTGCCGGAGCGCTGCATGTCCAGCGTCTTGCGGCTCGAGACGTTGAGGTTGTCCGCGCGATAGATCTGGCGGAACTTGGCGGTCGCGGTCTGTCCGTCGACCTTGATCGCGAGGTTCTCGATGTTCACGCTGATGCTCGTCTTGCCGACGATGCGGGCGCGGCGGTCTTCTTCCCAGCTCTTGCGGCTCTGGCCGCCCGCAGGCGCGAAGTCGGGGCCGTAGGCCGCGAGGTAGCGCTCCATGTCCTGGCTGGCCCAGGCCGAAGCCCAGGCACGCACGGCCGACTCGACTTCGGCATTGGACGCGGTGCTGGCCGCAGGCGCCGGTGCGGGCGCTGGCGCCGGCGTTGCCTCGGGCGCCTTGGGCGCGGCGGCTACCGGTGCAGGAGCGGCCGCGACCTTGGCCGGCGGCGGGGCAGCAGGGGCTGGCGCGGGAGCAGGTGCCTTGGCCACGGGTGCCGGTGCTGGCGCCGCCGAAGCGACTACGGCCGTAGGCTTGCCACCCACCGGCGTCGGCGTGAAGAGCGTGCGGATCACCGCCAGCTTGGGCTGCACGGCGGTGTTGTTCTGGTCGAGCTGCAGCGCCTTGCTGTAGGCCTGGCTGGCCAGCCGCGCATACACGTCGCCGAGGTTTTCCTGGGCGGTGGCGTAGCTGGGATTGGTGCGGATCGCGCTTTCGAGCGCGCCGCGTGCCTTGTCGAACTGGTTCTGGCTCGCGTAGATTACCGCGAGGTTGTTGTACGGCTCGGGCAGTTCGGGCGCATCTTGCGTGAGCTGCGTGAAGGCGGCGATGGCTTCTGCGCGCTTGCCGGTGTCGAGCTGGATCACGCCCTTGAGGAAGCGCATCTGCGGGTCGCGCGGCTTGTCCTTGAGGAAGGCGTCGGCCTTTGTCATGGCCTCGTCGAGCTTGCCGGCCTGCATGAGCTTGTCGACTTCCTCGTGCTCGGGGGCGGCCAGTGCCGGCAGCACGGCGCCGCAGGTTGCCGCAGCCAGGAACAGGGCGCGAACGGCGGGAGAGAAGCTGAAACGGGCGCGTGGCCGGGGGCTCTTGGGCATTGCGGACAAGACCTCGTAGGGGTGGGGGATGCGGCAGGCATTGTAAGTGGGTGGTTAACCTTCAGACACAGTGATGACGGTCTTTCGACCTGGCCGCAACACCGGGCTCGCGCAGTACAGTGCGGCCGTGGACCGTCTCCAAAGCATTGAAACCTTCGTTCGCGTCGCGCAGACCCAGAGCTTCGCGGAAGCCGCTCGGCAACTGCGCGTGGCCAACTCGGTCGTCACCACGCGGGTCAAGCAGCTGGAAGAGTTCCTGGGTGCGCCGCTGTTCCACCGCAGTACGCGCGTGGTGCGGCTCAGCGACATGGGCCAGGCCTTTCTGCGCGACTGCACGGAGCTGGTCGTGCGTGCCGAGAGCATCGTCGACCAGATGCGCGAAGCGCGCGGCACGCCCTCGGGCACGCTGCGCGTGCATGCGCTGACGGGCATGGTGCTGGGCCGCTTTGCCTCGCTGCTGCGCGAGTTCCAGACGACCTATCCCGACATCCACCTCGAACTGATCGTGAGCGATGCGGTGGCCGACCCGGTGAAAGCCGGCGTCGACTGCGCCCTGCAGATTTTTCCCGCCGCCTCGCAGGAGCTGGTGTCGCGGCCGCTGTTTCCGGTGCGGCGGGTGCTTTGCGCCACGCCGGCGTACCTCGAGGCGCACGGCATGCCCGCCACGCCGCGCGAACTGCATCGCCACAAGCTGGGCCTGTATTCGGGCTACCCCACGCGCGACCGCTGGACTTTTCACCACCAGGGCGAGCAGACCACCATCTACCTGTCCGCCGCGCTGCTGACCAACAGCGTGCATCTGCTGCGCGAATACGCACTGGAGCATGCGGGCATCGTCTGCCTGCCGACGCTGGTGGCGGGCGATGCCATTGCGCGCGGCGAGCTGTGCGTGGTGCTGGCCGAGCACCAGCTGTCGTCCTTTTCGCTCAGCGCGGTGTATGCGGGCACCTCGCGCAATGCGCTGAAACTGCGCCTGTTCATCGAGCACATCGCCACCCGCTTCACGCGCGTGCCGCCGTGGGACGCGGCGCTGATCGAGCGCGGGCTCATCCCGGCGGAACTCATCGAGTTCAGCCGGGCCAGCGGTTAGGGGGTAAACCCCAGCGATTATTCGGAAGCGCCGAATAATCCTCTTCCAAACTGATCCCTACCGGCGGCGTCGGTTGACTCCTAGAGTTCGCTCATCACAGGAGACACCCCGCCATGACCGCAACCGCCTACCAAACCCGCTTCGGGTCGCTCAAGCACTTCGAGAAGGGCCACGTCGAACCGATCGACGACGACGTGCGCCACTACGCGTTTTCCAACTGCTTCGAGATCGCGAGCATCAGCCAGCCCTACGAGAAGGTCGTGTTCGGCCAGAACCAGATCTACGTGCTGGAGACGCTGCGCGCCGAAGGCACCTCGCCCTGGTACACCTGCGCACACGACGAGTTCGCGCTCGTGATGGACGGCGATGTCGAAGTGCACCTGGTGCAGCTCGACGCCGCGCAGGCGGTGGCTGACAAGGACAAGAACGGCGCAGTGCTGGTCAAGGGCGAACCGCAGGGCAGGAAGATGGGCTGGATGAAGCTCTCGCGCGGCCACCAGGGCCTGCTGCCGAAGAACACCGCCTACCAGTTCCGCAGTGCCGGCGAGCCGGGCGTGATCGTGCTGCAGAGCTGCAAGGGCGATCTCTCCGTGGAAAAGTGGGCTGACATCTGCCAAACCCATTGAACAGGAGCCACACCATGAACGCACCCGCAGAACTCGCCAAGGTGATCGCGTCGCAGCCCGACGCCACACTCGGCTACAAGGACTTTTCGCTCGGCAGCTTCAGCTTCCACCGCGACGAATACTTCGTGCACATCGGCTGGAAGACCCGCGACGGCCGCCCGATGAGCCACACCATGGACGCCGGCAGCTACCTGCGTGCGCTGATGCGCGACGTGGCCTGGGGCTTCTTCTACGGCTGGGTCAACTTCGACGACGTGTTCGGCACCGTCAACCACTACGAGTCGGTCGACCTGTACGCCGGCAGCTTCAACGGCACCATGAAGGATGCGGGCATCGACCTGCTCGAGAACTTCCCCACGGCGCAGATCCGCGCCACCTTCGAGGCCATGCTCGACGACTGGACCAACGAGGCTTTCGACCCGTTCGCAGCGCCGCAGGAAACCGGCTCGCCCTACGGCCGCAAGAAGGGCAACAACACCGCCAAGATCACGAGGGCGCGCGAACTGGCCAAACGCTGCGTGGGCCTGAAGGGCGACCTCGACCTGCGCAGCGACGAACGCGGCGCACCGGTCAACCGCGCCTTTGCCGACGTGCCGCAGGGCCAGCCCGAGCTGCACCCCGAGCCCGGCTTCGAGAACGAGGTGCATGCCTTCAATCTCTTCGGCTTCCTGAGCCGTTCGCAGGTCACGTGGAACCCGAGCTTCACCTCGGTGGTGAAGCACAGCTACATGTGCCCGACGACCGAGGAGCACATCCTGCCGATCATCCATGGCAACGACCGCGTCGAGTGGTTCTTCCAGATGACCGACGAGATCCACTGGGACTGCGGCGACAAGAACACCGGCAAGCCCATGGCCCGCGTGATCATGAAGGCGGGCGACATGGCGGCCATGCCAGCGTACTGCCGCCACCAGGGCTTCAGCCCCAAGCGGTCGATGCTGCTGGTGTGGGAGAACGGGTCGCCGAGCCTGGTCTTCGAGATCCAGAAGGGCGAGTCGCCCGAGATCCCTGTGCAGTTCTGAACTGTCTTGCTCCCTCCCCCTCCGGGGGAGGACAGGGGTGGGGGCTCTGCGAGCCCGCGCCCTCTTTGAAGAAGCCCCCACCCCAACCCTTCCCCAGCGGGGGAGGGAGAGGAAATCCATGCCTGCCTCTACCATCCGCCACCAGCTCTTCATCGACGGCCGCTTCGTCGACGCCGAGTCCGGCGAAACCCTCGCCACGCTGAACCCGCACGACAACACGCCCATCGCCAACGTCGCGCTCGCCGGCAAGGCCGACGTCGACAAAGCGGTTGCGGCTGCGAAGCGCGCCTTCCCCAAATGGAGCCGCATGGCCGCCGCAGACCGCGGCCGCATCCTGCTGAAACTCGCCGACCTCATCGAGGCCAACGGCGAAGAACTCGCGCGCCTCGAATCGCTCGACACCGGCCACCCGATCCGCGATTCGCGCCGGCTCGACGTGCCGCGCACCGCCGCGTGCTTCCGCTACTTCGGCGGCATGGCCGATAAGTTCCAGGGCGAAACCATTCCGGTCGAAGAAGGCTTCCTCAACTACACGCTGCGCGAGCCGGTCGGCATCGTCGGCCAGGTGGTGCCGTGGAATTTCCCGCTGATGTTCACGAGCTGGAAGATGGCGCCCGCGCTCGCGGCCGGCAACTGCATCGTGATGAAGCCGGCCGAGATCACGCCGCTGAGTTCGCTGCGCATCGCCGAGTTGATGGCCGAGGCGGGCCTGCCGCCCGGCGTGGTCAACATGCTGCCGGGCCTGGGCAGCGTGGCGGGCCAGTACATCGCCGAACATCCGGAGATCGCGAAGATCGCCTTCACCGGCAGCACCGCCACCGGGCGGCGCATCGTGCAGGCCAGCGCGGGCAACCTGAAGAAGGTGCAGCTCGAACTCGGCGGCAAGGGGCCCAACATCGTGTTCGAGGACGCGAACCTGCAGGCGGCCGTCAATGGCAGTGCATGGGCCATCTTCCACAACCAGGGGCAGGCCTGCATCGCGGGCTCGCGGCTGATGCTGCACGAGAAGATCGCCGATGCCTTCCTTGAGCAGTTCATTCCGCTCGCCAGGTCCATCCGCCTCGGCAACCCGCTGGACGACGCGACGGAGATGGGGCCGCTCACCAGCGCACAGCATCGTGAGCGCGTGCTGAGCTATGTCGATGTGGCGCAAGGCGAGGGCGGTGAACTGCTCGCTGGCGGCAAATCGCCTGGCGGCGATCTCGCGAAGGGCTGCTACGTCGAGCCGACCGTGATGCGTGCGAAGTCCTACAGGGACCGCGTCGCGCAGGAAGAAGTCTTCGGCCCTTTCGTCACCGTGCTCACCTTCAAGAACGACGAGGAGGCGATGCAGATCGCCAACGGCACCGACTACGGCCTCGGCAGCGGCCTGTGGACCAACGACCTGCAGCGCGCCCACAAGGTGGCGCGCGACCTGCACGCCGGCATGGTCTGGATCAACAGCTACAAGCGCGTGAATCCCGGCTCGCCCTTCGGCGGCGTGGGTCAGAGCGGCTACGGCCGCGAGATGGGCTTCGACGCGATGCGCGAATACACGCAGGTCAAGAGCGTGTGGGTGAATGTCGACGCGCAGATACCGCCGCATTTCGTGCGCTGATCCCGGTCGTTGCGGCAATACAAACACAAGAGACGGAGACAACCATGGCATTCAATCGCAGACAGTTCACGCAGGCCACGGCCGCGCTGGTCGCCTCGGGCGCAAGCCCGTTGGTGTTCGCGGCCGACACGCTCAAGATCGGCTATGTCTCGCCGCAGACCGGCCCGCTCGCACCCTTCGGCGAGGCCGACAAATGGGTGATCGAGCAGATGAAGACCGCCTTCAAGGACGGCATCAGCCTCGGTGGAAAGAAGTACGCCGTGCAGATCGTGCTGAAGGACAGCCAGTCGAACCCCAACCGCGCGGGCGAGGTGGCGAACGACCTGATCCTGAAGGACAAGGTGGCGCTGGTGCTCACCGCCGGAACGCCCGAGACCGCCAACCCGGTGAGCGATGCCTGCGAGCTCAACGAGGTGCCATGCATCTCCAGCGTGGTGCCGTGGCAGCCCTGGTTCTTCGGCCGCAAGGGCGATCCGGCGAAGGGCTTCAACTGGACGTACCACATGTTCTGGGGGCTGGAGGACGTCATCGCCAACTTCACCAACGGCTGGAAGACCGTGGCCACCAACAAGAAGGTCGGCGGCCTGTTCCCCAACGATGGCGACGGCAATGCATGGGGCGACAAGGAGCTGGGCTTTCCGAAGCCGCTCGCGGCAATGGGCTTTACGCTCACCGACCCGGGCCGCTTCCAGAACGGCACGCAGGACTTCAGCGCGCAGATCGCGGCTTTCAAGAAGGAGGGTGTCGAGATCGTCACCGGCGTGGTGATTCCGCCCGACGCCAAGACTTTCCTCACGCAGGCGCGGCAACAGGGCTTCAGGCCGAAGGTCATCACGCTGGGCAAGGCGCTGCTGTTCCCGGGCGCGATCGAGGCGCTGGGCGACCTGGGCGACGGCCTCTCGACCGAGGTGTGGTGGAGCCCTTCGCATCCCTTCACTTCGAGCCTCACGCAGCAGAGCGCGAAGGCGCTGGCCGACGCGTACGAGGCCGGCACGAAGAAGCAGTGGACGCAGCCGATCGGCTTCGCGCATGCGCTGTTCGAGGTGGCGGCGAATGCGCTCGGGCGGGCAAAGTCGCTGAAGGCTGCCGACGTGCGCGACGCGGTTGCGTCGACGTCGATCAACTCGGTGGTCGGGCCGGTGAAGTGGGGCGGGCAGGGGCCGTTCAAGAATGTCAGCAAGACGCCGCTGGTGCTCGGCCAGTGGGGCAAGGGCAGCAAGTACAAGGTGGAACTGACCATCGTGAACAACGAGGCGGCGACGAACATTCCCACCGGCGGCAAGCTGCGGCTGCTCTGAAGAGCGAACGCAATGACGCTGCTGGCACTGCATGCCGTGAGCAAGTCCTACGGCGCGCTCAAGGTCACCGACGACATCACGCTGTCAGTGACCGAGGGCGAGACGCTGGGCATTCTCGGGCCCAACGGCGCGGGCAAGACCACGCTGTTCAACCTGATCTCGGGCGACGTACGTGTCGACGCGGGGCGCGTGGAGTACGCGGGCCGCGACGTGACGCGGCTGAAGCCGCACCAGCGCTGCCATGCGGGCATCGGCCGCAGCTACCAGGTGCCGCAGCCCTTCGGCAACATGAGCGTGTTCGAGAACCTGGTGACCGCTGCCTGCTTCGGCGGACAGCAGACGGAGCGCGAGGCCTGGCACACGGCGCACGAGGTGCTGGAGCAGACGGGCCTGATGGCGCATGCGAACAAGCCGGCGGGCGGGCTGACCCTGCTCGACCGCAAGCGGCTGGAACTGGCGCGCGCGCTGGCGACGCGGCCGCAGCTGCTGCTGCTCGACGAGATCGCGGGCGGGTTGACGGAGCCCGAGGCCGCGGTGCTGGTCGGCGAGCTCCAGCGCATCAAGGCGCGCGGCGTGACGATGATCTGGATCGAGCATGTGGTGCATGCGCTGCTGTCGCTGGCGGACCGGTTGTTCGTCATCAACTTCGGGCAGAAGCTGGCCGAGGGCGCGCCGCGGGCGGTGATGAACGACCCGGAGGTGCGGCGGGTGTACATGGGGATGGAAGCATGAGTGCGCGTCGACTTTGTATTGCTCCTTCCCCCTCTGGGGGAAGGCCGGGATGGGGGCATGACGGCGCCACCATTTCATCGCAGCTTGCCCCCACCCCAACCCTCCCCCAGAGGGGGAGGGAGCAAAGACCATGAGCGCGCTGCTCGACACCCACGTACTCAAGGCCTTCTACGGCGACGCCCAGGCCTTGTTCGGCATCGACTTCTCGCTGACCCAGGGCGAGCTCGTCGCCATCATCGGCGCCAACGGCGCCGGCAAGTCGACCTTCCTCAAGAGCCTGACGGGCCTGGTGCGTGCGCCCGGTGAGGCGATCCGCTTCAAGGGCGAGCCCATCGGCGGGCTCCCTCCCGGCGATATCGTGCGCCGCGGCCTTGCCATGGTCCCCGAGGGCCGCAGGCTGTTTCCGAGCCTCAGCGTCGAGGAGAACCTGCTCATGGGCGCCACCGCCGCGCGCAAGGGGCCGTGGAACCTGCCGCGCCTCTACGCCCTGTTCCCCATCCTCGCCGAAAAGCGCCACCAGCCGGGCACCTCGCTGTCGGGTGGCCAGCAGCAGATGGTCGCGCTCGGCCGCGCGCTCATGAGCAACCCCGAGGTGCTGCTGTGCGACGAGCTGTCGCTCGGCCTCGCGCCCATCGTCATCCGCGAGATCTACGCGGCGATGCCGGCCATCACCGCGGAAGGCATGACCGTCGTGATCGTCGAGCAGGACGTGACCATGGCGCGGCAGGTCTCGCGGCGCATCTACTGCTTCCAGGAAGGCCGCGTGTCGCTCGAAGGCAACTCCGCCGACCTCACGCGCGAGCAGATATCGCAGGCCTACTTCGGCATGGAGGCTGCCCATGCTTGAGACCCTCGTTCAGGGCGTGCTGCTCGGCGGCCTCTACACGCTGTTCGCGCTGGGCCAGTCGCTGATGTTCGGCGTGATGCGGCTCACCAACACGGCGCAGGGCGACTTCATCATCCTCGGCGCGTTCGCGGTCATCGCGGGCGTGTCGCTGACGGGAGATGCGGCGCCGTGGCTGGTCGCGCTCGCGGTGCTGCCGGTGGCCTTCGGCTTCGGCTACGCGCTGCAGCGCTACGTGCTCAACGGCACGCTGGGGAAGGACCCGCTGCCTTCGCTGGTCGTCACCTTCGGTTTGTCGATCGTGATCCAGAACCTGTTGCTCGAACTGTTCTCGGCCGATCCGCGCGCCATAGAGACCGGCGGGCTCAATACGCAGGGCATTGCGCTGGGCGATGCAATGTCGCTGGGCGTGCTGCCGCTGATCGTGCTGGCCATCGCGGTCGGTGCGACGGGGGCGCTGCAGTGGCTGTTCGCGCGCACGGCGCTGGGGCGTTCGTTCCGCGCCGTGTCCGACGACCGCGAGATCGCGGAGCTCATGGGGCTCAATGCGAAGAAGGTCTATGCGCTGGCAACGGCGATTGCCTTCGTGCTCATCGCCATCGCAGGTGCGCTGCAGGGCATGCGCACCACGGTTTCTCCTTCGGACGGCCCGCTGCTGCTGCTCTTCGCATTCGAGGCCGTGATCATCGGCGGCATGGGCTCCTTCTGGGGCACGCTGGCGGGCGCGATGATCCTCGGCATCACGCAGCAGATCGGCTTCAGGCTGGACCCGGGCTGGGGCATCTGGTTCGGGCACATCGTTTTCCTGGTGGTGCTGGTGCTGCGGCCGCAAGGCCTTTTCCCCAAGACACGTGGATGAAGCGGATGACGAACATGCCCCCACCCCTCATTGCCGTCGAGCGCGCCACCGCTGCGAGCCGCGCTGCACTCTTCGCCGGCATCGCCCTCGTGCTCGTCGCCGCCAGCCTGCCGTGGTGGGGCGAGTCGAGCTGGATGCGCGAGTTCGTCGAGATCGCCTGCTACTTCATCTTCGCGATGATGTGGAACCTGCTCGCGGGCTACGGCGGCATGGTGAGCATCGGGCAGCAGGCCTTCTTCGGTTTCGGCGGCTACGTGATGCTGATGCTCGGCAACTTCGCGGGCGTCAATCCTTTCGTGGCGATACCGCTGGGGGCGCTGGCGGCAGGGCTTGTGGCGATACCGGTGTCCTTCGTCGCGTTCCGGCTTTCGGGCGGTTACTTCGCCATCGGCACCTGGGTCATCGCGGAGGTGTTTCGGTTGAGCTTCGCCAACGTGTCGGCGGTGGGCGGCGGCTCGGGCACCACGCTCACCGCGCTGCGCGGCATCGACAAGGCGACACGCGAAAGCACCACCTACTGGATGGCGCTGGCCTGCGTGGTTGCGGCGGTCGCGCTGGTGTATCTGTTCCTGCGCAGCAAGCGCGGGCTGGCGCTGCTGGCGATTCGCGACAACGAAGTGGCGGCCGAGTCGCAGGGCATTCCGGTCGCGCGCATGAAGCTCGCGGTGTACGTGGTCGCGGCCTTCGGCGCGGGCCTCGCGGGGGCGCTGTACTTCGTGGGCAACCTGCGCATCAGCCCCGATGCTGCCTTCAGCGTCAACTGGACCGCCTTCGCCATCTTCATGGTGGTGATCGGCGGCATTGGCCGCATCGAAGGGCCGCTGGTGGGAGCGCTCATCTTCTGGGCGCTCAACAAGTTCCTGAGCGACTACGGCACGTGGTATCTGCTCGGACTCGGCCTGATGGCCATTCTCGTGACCCTGTTCTTCAAGCAGGGACTCTGGGGCTACGCGCAGCACCGCTGGGGCTGGTCGCTGTTTCCCACGCAGCGCAAGCTGCTGCACGCGCCCGGCAAGCCCGCGCGATAGACGCCATCCGATGTGAAAACCCCAGCGTCGTGTCCGTTGGGACTTGCGCAACGCAGCCCGGTCCTGTAACGTGTTGTAAATGCGATGGTCAGCTGGCGTTCAGACAGCGTTCCGCATTTCCTGGTTTTCACTCTCTCTGGAGTCACCTTGACAATCACCAAACGCCGCCTCCTCGAAGGCGGCGCGGCAGCCGTTGCCGCCTCGTTCTTCGCGAAAGCTTCGTGGGCCCAACGCACCGCTCCCGCCGGCGAAGCCGCCTGGCCGACCAAGCCTGTGCACATCCTCGTGGGATTTCCCGCCGGCGCGTCGCCCGACCTCGCGGCCCGCGCCATCGCCGAACCCCTGTCGAAAATCCTGCGCCAGCCGGTGGTGGTCGAAAACAAGCCCGGCGCCAGCGGCAACACCGTGGCCGACCTGGTGGCCAAGGCCACCGACGACCACACCGTCGGCGCGCTGATCAACGGCAACCTCACCATCGCGAAGCTGCTCAATCCGTCGCTGCCTTTCGACCCCGAGAAAGACTTCGCGCCGATCGGCCTCATCGGCACCGCACCGCTGGTGCTCGTGGTGTCGGGCAGCGCCTCCGGCAAGACCGCGGCCGAACAACTGCTGTGGGTGCGCAACCTCGGCACCGGCGCCAGGTACGGCACGCCGGGCGTGGGCACGGTGGGCCACCTGGGCATGGAGCTGCTGAAGAGCCGCGCCGCCATCACCGCGCAGCACAAGCCCTACACCGGCAACCCGCAGGTCATTGCGGGCCTGCTGGCCAACGAGATCCAGCTGGCGCTGCTGCCGCCCGGCCTGGCCTTGCCGCACATCAAGTCGGGCAAGGTGAAGGCCATCGGCGTGACCTCGCCCGAGCGCAGTCCGCTGGCCGGTGAACTGCCCAGCATCCGCGACGCCGACGTGCGCGGCGCCGACCTCGAGATCTGGACCGCGCTGGCCGCGCCCGCGGGCATGAAGCCCGCGGCCGTCACCAAGCTCAACGCGGCGCTGGTCGAGGTGATCAGCTCGACCGACGTGAGCCAGGCCCTGCTCAAGACCGGCTGGCAGGCGCAGCCCGGCTCGCCCGACACGCTGGCCAAGCGCATGCGCGCCGACACCACGCGCCTGGGCGGGGTGATCCTCATGAAGGGCATTCACTCCGAGGGCTGAGCTCGCCCCCAGGCTTCGCGCACTTCGTGTCGCTTCTCCTACCCCTACCGGGGGCAACACCAGCGGCCCGGCGAAGCCGGTTCCGCGGTGTTCCTGGAAAGGGCCAACGGCTGCGTGCGGTTGCCTAAAGAAGCTGCGAGACTTTCTTCGCGGCATCGACCAGGGCCGGCAGCATCGTCTCCTGCATCACCTTCGCGCTGGTGCGGTTCGCCTGCCCGCTGATGTTGAGTGCGGCCACCATGCGGCCGTGCCGGTCGACGATGGGGGCGGCCACCGAGATCAGGCCTTCTTCCAGTTCCTGGTTCACCAGGCACCACTGCTGCCTGCGCGCTTGCGCCACCTTGGCCATGAGCACCTCGATGTCGGTCACCGTGTGCTTGGTCAGCGCCTGGATGTCGGAGGCTTCGAGCCGTGCGCGCACCTCGTCGTCTTCCAGGTCGGCCAGCAGCAGCCGGCCCAGCGACGTGCAGTAGGCCGGCAGGCGGGAGCCCACGCCCAGGCTGATGCGCATGATCTTCTGCGTGGGCACGCGCAGCACGTAGACGATGTCCGTTGCATCGAGCACGGCGGCCGAGCACGACTCCTGCACCTGCTGCACCAGCGCCTCCATCACCGGCTCGGCGCGGTTCCAGATCGGCATCGACGACAGGTACGCGAAGCCGAGGTCGAGGATGCGCGGCGTGAGCGTGAAGAGCTTGCCGTCCGTCACCACGTAGCCCAGCGTCTGCAGCGTGAGCAGGATGCGCCGCGCCCCCGCACGCGTGAGCCCGCTGCCGGCCGCCACCTCGCTGAGCGTCTGGTGCGGCGCATTCGCGCTGAAAGAGCGAATCACCTGCAGCCCCCGCGCAAAAGACTGGACGTAGCTGTCGCCGGGCGCGGGTGTGTCGGTTTGTGCGGGGTGGGTTGCCATGGTGGTCGATCCTCTTTAGAATTCATTATACGAACAAATGTTCTTTAGACGAACAAATCGGCGGTTCGCAGAATCGATCGGCGTGTTCAGGTGGTTCGGTTTCTTTTCCTCACTCCCGGAGACAGGCTTCATGATCAACAAGATCGCGCGCTCGGTCGCCGATGCCCTGGCAGGCATCCAAGACGGCGCCACGGTTCTCATCGGCGGTTTCGGCACCGCCGGCATTCCCAACGAACTCATCGAGGGCCTCGTCGAACAGGGCGCCAAGGACCTCACCGTCGTCAACAACAACGCCGGCAACGGCGAGACCGGCCTTGCGGCGCTGCTCAAGGCAGGGCGCGTGCGCAAGATCATCTGCAGCTTCCCGCGCCAGGCCGACAGCCAGGTGTTCGACGGCCTCTACCGCAGCGGCAAGATCGAGCTCGAACTGGTGCCCCAGGGCAACCTGGCCGAGCGCATCCGCGCCGCGGGCGCCGGCGTCGGCGCCTTCTTCTGCCCCACCGGCTACGGCACGCAACTCGCCGGCAACCGCGAAACCCGCGAGATCGACGGCGTGCAGTACGTGCTCGAGTACCCCATCCGCGGCGACGTGGCGCTCATCAAGGCCGAGCGCGGCGATCGCTGGGGCAACCTGGTCTACCGCAAGGCCGCGCGCAACTTCGGCCCGGTGATGGCCATGGCCTCGAAGAAGACCATCGCCACCGTGCACGACATCGCCGAACTCGGCACCCTCGACCCGGAGACCATCGTGACCCCGGGCATCTTCGTGCACCAGGTGGTGCGCATCGAACGCGTGGCCACGCAGGCCGGCGGCTTCAAGAAGGCAGCATGACCATGAGCTACACACGTCGCACCAAGGACCAGCTCGCAGCGCGAGTGGCACAAGACATCTTCGACGGCGCCGTCGTCAACCTCGGGATCGGCCAGCCCACGCTGGTGGCCAACCACCTGCCCCAGGGCCGCGAGGTCATCCTGCAGAGCGAGAACGGCATCCTCGGCATGGGTCCTGCGCCCGAGGCCGGCGAGGAAGACTACGACCTCATCAACGCCGGCAAGCAGCCCGTCACGCTGCTGCCGGGCGGCTCGTTCTTCCACCACTCCGACAGCTTTGCGATGATGCGCGGCGGCCATCTCGACATCTGCGTGCTCGGCGCGTTCCAGGTGTCGGCCACCGGCGACCTCGCCAACTGGCACACCGGCGAGAAAGACGCCATTCCCGCGGTGGGCGGTGCGATGGACTTGGCTATCGGCGCCAAGCAGACTTGGGTCATGATGGACCTGCTCACGAAGCAGGGCGCGAGCAAGCTGGTGAAGGAGTGCACCTATCCGCTGACCGGCATCGGCTGCGTCAAGCGCGTGTACTCCGACCTGGCCACGCTGGAATGCACACCCGAAGGCCTGAAGCTCGTCGACCTGGTCGATGGCCTGAGCCGCGAGGAACTCGAGAAGCTCGTGGGCTTGCCGATCGCCGCCTGAGGCGGATTTCCGGTACCCGAATCAACATCCTTCCAAAAGAGACAGACCATGACCAACCACGCCTTCATCTGCGACGCAGTCCGCACCCCCTTCGGCCGCTACGGCGGCTCGCTCAGCAGCGTGCGTGCCGACGACCTCGGCGCCGTGCCCCTGCGCGCGCTGATGGAACGCAACAAGAACGTCGACTGGCAAGCCGTGAGCGACGTGCTCTACGGCTGCGCCAACCAGGCCGGCGAAGACAACCGCAACGTGGCGCGCATGTCGGCGCTGCTCGCGGGCCTGCCGCTCGAAATCGGCGGCGGCACCATCAACCGCCTGTGCGGCTCGGGCCTCGACGCCGTGGGCACCGCGGCCCGCGCCATCCGCGCCGGTGAAGCCGGCCTGATGATCGCCGGCGGTGTGGAAAGCATGAGCCGCGCGCCTTTCGTCATGCCCAAGGCCGAGAGCGCCTTCAGCCGCAACAACGCGGTGTACGACACCACCATCGGCTGGCGCTTCGTCAACAAGCTCATGAAGGCGCAGTACGGCGTCGACTCCATGCCCGAGACGGCCGAGAACGTGGCCACCGACTACAAGATCGAGCGCGAGGCGCAGGACCTGATGGCGCTGAACTCGCAGCTGCGCGCCGTGGCCTCGCAGAAGTCCGGCTTCTTCGACGCCGAGATCGTGCCCGTGACGGTGCCGCAGAAGAAGGGCGACGCGATCATCGTCAACAAGGACGAGCATCCACGCGAGACCAGCCTCGAATCGCTCGCCAAGCTCAAGGGCGTGGTGCGCCCCGACGGCACCGTCACCGCCGGCAACGCCAGCGGCGTGAACGACGGCGCCTGCGCGCTGCTGCTGGCCGACGAAGCCAGTGCCGCCAAGCACGGCCTGACGCCGCGCGCCCGCGTGGTCGGCATGGCCACCGCCGGCGTTGCGCCGCGCGTGATGGGCATCGGCCCCGCGCCCGCCACGCAGAAGGTGCTGGCGCTGACCGGCCTCACCATCGACCAGATCGACGTCATCGAACTCAACGAAGCCTTCGCCGCACAAGGCCTTGCCGTGCTGCGCCTGCTGGGCCTGAAGGACGACGACGCGCGCGTCAACATCAACGGCGGTGCCATCGCGCTGGGCCATCCGCTGGGTGCCAGCGGTGCGCGCCTGGCCACCACCGCAGTCAACCAGCTGCACAAGGGCGGTGGCCGCTATGCGCTGTGCACGATGTGCATCGGCGTGGGGCAGGGCATTGCGGTGATTCTCGAACGCGTCTGACCGGCAACCCCACCGCGGACGCGATGCCCCGATCCCGCGCCGCTACGCATTCCGCTCGCGGCGCGCGGGCTCGGCCTGGTGCAGATAGCCGGTGAATGTGTCGGGTGGCGACGACCCCGTGAGCCGGGTCATGATCTGGCCGGCCTCGCCCCGGTGATAGCCGCCATGGGCCACCACGTGGCCCAGCATCTCCTCGCGTGACATGCGGCCCGGGCTGCCGTCGGTGAACGTGAACTCGATGCTTTCCGCAAGCTCCTCCGGACTCAGGCGCGCGACGTAGTCGACGTACCAGCGGTCCGTTTCCCTGACCGATTCGGCCAGCGCTTCCAGGCCTGGCGGCTCGCGCGAGCCCGTCGCCGTGTATGCGTGCGCCTTGCGCTGGAGATTCGCAACGAAGATGCGGTCGACGATGCAGGCGTGGTTGAACACGCGCATTGCGCAGCGGTACTCGTCGGCCGGGCCCTTCGCGGCCAGGCCTGCGAGACCTGCCAGGAGCCCTTCGTCGGCCCAGGCCTTGTACCGGAACAGCGAAGCCAGAAGCGTCTGCGTACTCATCACAATCTCCCCTTGAACGGTTGAATGCACGCGTTGCGTGCGGTCCTATTCTTGAGTGGAGCCTCGAACTTGGGTACTCGCATTCCCCCACAGCGCAGGACCATGCGCAAAGCGCCCCGGCAGCAGCGTTCGCGCGTCACGGTGGACGCGATCATCGAGGCCGCAACTCGCGTTCTGGCGCACCGCGGATGGGCGCGGTTCACCACCAACGAGATCGCGGCGGTGGCCGGTGTCAGCGTCGGCTCGCTCTATCAGTACTTCCCGGACAAGCTGGCCATCGCCGAGGCGATCCGGCAGCGCCACCTCGACGAAGTGCTCGTGGCGCTGTCCGGCACCGACGATGAAGTCGAGCAAGAGGGCGATGCGGTGGCCATGCTGCCGCGTCGGGTGGAGCGCTTCGTCGACGGCGTCATCGCCGCCCACTCGGTCGATCAGGCGCTGCACCGCGTGTTGATGGGCGAGGTGCCGCTCGCCGCGCGTTCGAGCTACCCCGAGTTCGAGGCGCAATACCAGCGGCGCTACCGGGCCCTTGTCGCCGAAAGCCGGGGACCGGGAGAAAGCGCCGATACCGAGGTCGCGGCCCGCATGCTCTCGTCCGCGGTCGAAGGCGCGGTTCATGCGGCAGCACGGCGTGGTGACCTGGAGACCCCCGTGATGAAGACCGAGCTCGTCAGGCTGGTTCTCGCCTACCTGAGCGATCGCCAGCGTGCGGGCCGAGGCTCCATCGGCATGCGGGTTGCCGGTGTGGACACAGCCTCGGACCCTGACCACAATGCCCCGACCCCGCGCCTTCGCGGGTGCTGAAAGGTCATCGCGATGAAAAATATGCTCGTGCCGGTTTGCCTGGCCCTGGCTCAGATGATGGTCGTGCAGGTGGCGTCCGCCCAGTCTTCCGGCGAAGTCGACCCGGCGCAGGGCAAGGCGCGGCCCACTGCGCCCACCACCAAGGCGGAACGCGCCGAGGCCCGCAAGGAACGCCGCGCGGACGGCGCCGCTGCCGCACGCGGACCGCAGATGCAGGAAGGCGAGGTCCGCCCGACGACCGCGCCGAAGATGTCGAGGGAAGAGCGCCGGGCCGCGGCGGCCAAGCGTCGCGCGGCGAACCGCGAAGCGATGAAGGCGGGTCAGCTCTCGCGCGGCGGCAGCAACGACGCGCCGGAAAAGCAGAAAAAGCCCTGAAGCTGAGCGGGTGCCTGGCCGGGCCGTCAGGCGCAGGCCTTGGCCGAGCGCAATTGCAGCAAGGCCAGCATCCGCGCCTCCTCCGCGTCCCGCAGGCTCTTGGCGGCGCGCCTGGCAGAGTACGACACGTAGAGCGTGTCGATCGCCTTCTCCCAGCATTGGGCCGTCTGGTGGATGCAGTCGGCACTCCCCGGTTCGGCCGGCACGGTGTATCCGGCCTTGCGGAGGATGTTGGCTTTGTGTTGGGTGCTGAGCATGTGGCCCCCGTCGGTAGTTCAGGAGCACGATAGCCGCAATGCACAATATTTACTATTGGCTACAAGGCGTATCCGGATGTTGGAAAAATCCGTCCTGACAGGGGTTTTTTCGCCAAAGACTAAGCCATAAGGATTAGGCCATGTCTCTCGATTGCCACACCAGGGTGGCGGCGGCCAGGTCTTCGAGCGCGCTTCCGACGGCCTTGAACACGGTGCGCTCCTCGGCGCCGGAGCGGCCCGGGCGCTCTGCGCGGCAAAGGGCGGCGAGGGTGCCGCCGACGTCTTCCGCCCGCAGCGTGCCGGCGGCGATCGCATCGAGCAGGTCGCCGGATTTCTGCAGCGCCTCGTCGGTGTCGACGAAGGTGCGGGCACCCGCAAAGCACTGCGCATCGGCCTCGCGCATGGCCGGAGTGAAACTGCCGATCAAGTCCAGGTGCGAGCCCGGTGCCAGCCATTCGCCGCGCACCAATGGCGAGGTGGCCAGCGTGGCGCAACTCACAATGTCGGCTTGGCGCACGGCCGCTTCCAGGTCGGTGACGGCTCGCGCGTTCCAGCCCTCGGCGCGCCACTGTGCGGCCAGCGTCTCGGCGCCTTCGGCCCGGTGGTTCCACACCCACAATTCGTCGATGGGCCGCACGCTCGCATGCGCGGCGGGAAGCATGCGCGCGATGCGGCCGGTGCCCAGCACCAGCAACCGGCGTGCGTCCTCGCGCGCCAGGAACGACGCGCCCAGCGCCGAGGCCGCCGCAGTGCGGCGCGCAGTGATCTCGTTGCCGTCCATCATCGCCAGCGGCACGCCGGTGTGCGCGTCGTACAGCACATAGGTCGCATGCAGCCCGGGCAGGCCGCGCGCGCTGTTGCCCGGAAAGATGTTGATGGTCTTGATGCCCAGGAAGCCCGCATCGCTCCATGCCGGCATGATGAGCACCGTGCCCCTGTTCCCGCCGCCCGAGGCGGTCTCGATGCCATGCACATGGCGCGGCGGCACCTGCGCTCCGGCAACGAAGGCCGCGTGCAGTGCGGGCACCAGCCGCTCGAAGCTCAGGGGAGCGCGGGTGGCGGCCTCGTCGAAGTGTTTCATGGCGGTTGTCATTGCTGCAGCGGATGTTGTGCGGCCTCGAAGAATGCGGTCAGCGCCTTCCGGTAGGCGCCGCCGTAGCGCAGGGCTGTCATCGGTTCGAGGTGGCCCGCGCCCGGTACTTCGATCAGCCGGCGGGGCTCGCGCGCATCGGCCAGCAGGCGCCTCGAATGCGCGAGCGGAATCACCTGGTCGGCCGTGCCATGGATCAGCAACAGCGGAACGGGCGAAATGGCCGCCACGTACTTCGACGCCGCGTACTCGTCGCTCACCAGCATGCCCGCGCCCCACAGCTTTTCGTTGGCAATCGACGAATAGGAATAGAAGGTCGATTCGACGGCCACCGCTTTCACGCCCGCCCTGTTGCCCGAGCCCATCACCGCGATCGCGTTGGTGCCGCCCAGGCTCTGCCCGAAGAGAAACAGCCGCTCGGGGTCGATGTCGCCGCGTGAGCGCACATAGTTCAGCGCGGCATGGGAGTCCTCGAACACACCCCTGGGCTCCGGCTTGCCTTCGGACTGGCCGTAGCCGCGGTAGTCGAACACGAACACGTTGTAGTCCTGCTTCGGCAGCCAGGCCACGAAGCGCCAGTGCGTGCTCATGTTCTGCGCGTTGCCATGGAAGTGCACCACCGTGCCCTTGGCTTCCTTCGGGTTCTGGCGGTTCTCCGCGGGCAGGAACCAGCCGCTCAGGCGCGTGCCGTCGGCACTGGCGAACTGCACGCTCTCGTAGCGCAGGCCCAGCACGTCGGGTGTTTCGTAGCGCACGCTGTCGGGGTAATAGAACAGCGACTGGACGCAGCCCGCCAGCATGAGCGGCAGCGCACACAGCGCCAGCCTTTTGCACCATCGGCGGACTGAGCGGTTCGTCATGGCTGTTTGCCCGAGGCGGCCGCGCGATTTTCCGCGAGCATGTTGCAGAAGAGGGCGCCCTGCTCGATGGCGTCGTCGAGCGCGACGTGTGTGTGCGGCAGCTTGTCGAACCAGCGGCGTGGCATCGCGCGCTTGGTGCTTTCGCGGTAGTCGAGCCCGAGCATCGCCATCGCGAACGACTTGACGTCGAGCGCCGAGTGGCTGAACGGGCTCTCGCCGGCGAAGCGCATCAGGTACCAGTAGATGAACAGGAAGTCGAAGCCTGCCGGGTAGGCGACGAACACCGGCCGCGCCGGCAGGCCCTTGAGCCAGCTCACGTAGTTCTTCATGGCGTGGGCCGGGTCCTGCAGGTCGGTGCGGCAGGCAGCCCAGGCCTCGGGCTGGGTCTTCCACCATGCGGCAGTCTTCGGATCGGCCTCGGCGCCCGGCAGGGTGTGCAAGTTGGCGCTGAAGGTGGAAATGAGCTGCTTGCCGGCCGTGTAGGCGGCCGAGCCGAAGCTGAGCATCGAGTTCGGCCCGGGAATGGGGCCGTCGGATTCGACGTCCGTGCTTATGTAGATTTCCGACATGGGGTGCTAGTCGATTTCAAGGATGGACCCTACCGAGCGTTCGAGCTCCTCGACCAGCTCCGGGTCCATGTACTTGTAGTCGTCGGGAATGTCGAGCACGTGGATCGGCTTGCCTTCGAGCATCCGCGTGAACTCGGCCACCAGCCGCGACTTGTGTTTTTCTTCCATCACGAGGATGACGTCGGCCCATTCGATGTCGTCGACGGAAACTGTATGCCGCGCATTCGGACTGGTGCCGGCGGAGCGCGCGGAGATCAGCGGGTGCTTGCGCCAGATGCGTTCTGCGGTGGGGCTGCGCCACTGGTTGCGGCTGCAGATGAAGAGGACGTTGCGCATGGGGGCCGGTTCTTTTGGCAGTCGAAAGACGTGCATGTCCTGCCAGCGTCCCGACGAGTTTTCGATCAGCGTGACTTCGGTGCAGTTCGCATGCACGGCGCCCGATGCGAGAAGGCGTGCCTCCAATTCGGCAGCCGCCGCGTCCGCATCGAGCGCGTTGCCGTGCGCCACCGACAGATGCGGAATGACACCTTCGTGCTCGCCGCCATACGGCGGGAAATCGGGAAATGCATCCGCGAGCGCCAGTGTCATCTCGATGAAGGGCGCAGCCGGTTCCGGTGCGAGGTACGCGGTTTCGGGAAAGCGCCCGACCTTGCCCAGGGAGAAGGCAAACGAAGGCGTCCGATTCAGAGCCTGCCGCGCGTGCTCCAGCACTTCGGGTGTGATCAGCGCAGGGTCCATGAAAGGAACGAGCACCGTGACGTGCGCCGGTACGTCCAGTGCGACGGTCGCGTCGTAGCGGCGGCGCAGGTCCCCGACGAGAGGCTCGGCGGCGGGGACTTTCACGGCGAATGCAGAGATGGCCATCGCGGCGGAGGATAGCTCAGGCGTCGGCAATCCGGCCCCACTCGAGCCCATGCTTGGCGAGGTACTTGCGCAGCCTGTCTGCGTCGTTCACCACGCTGCGCTGCGCGCGTGAGGCCTGGAACAGCTGGCGGCCCGCATCCGACAGGCTGCGCGACTGCCGGCACACGCGCACCACCGCTTCGAGCTGCAACCGATCGAACAGGTCGAGCGCCCCCGCGCGTTCCTCGCCGAGCAGCACATCCAGGTCGACGTCGTTGCCCTCGGCCGGTGCAGCGGCACCGGCATGCTTCCACAGCCACCGCAGCCGAGCAATCTCCGCCTCGACCAGCGCCACCGGAATGCGTCCGCCATCGGCCAGCGTCGCCAGCCGCGTCACGCTCGCGGAGAGATCGCGGAAATTGCCGCTCCAGATCGCCTCGCCGCTCTGCGCAAAGCGCAGGTAGGCCGCGCGCGCCTCGGCGTTGAAGCGGACCACGCGATGGTTCTCCGCCGCGTGAATCGCCAGCAGGTGGTCGACGTTGGGCTCGATGTCCTCGGGCCGCTGCGCGAGGCCCGGCAGGTCATAGGTCCAGAGGTTGATGCGCGCGAACAGGTCTTCGCGGAAGCGCCCCTCGGCCACGTCGCTGCGCAGGTCGCGGTTGGTGCCGGCGATGAGCTGGAAATCGCTCTCCACTTCCTTGTCCGCGCCCACTGGGAAGAAGCGCTTCTCCTCGATCGCCTTCAGCAGCATTGCCTGCTCATCAGGTCCGAGCTCGCCGATCTCGTCGAGGAAGAGGGCGCCCTGGTGCGCAGTGCGCAGCAGGCCCGCTCGGTCGGCCGCGGCGCCGGTGAATGAGCCCTTCCTGTGGCCGAACAGTGTCGAGGCCGCACCGTCGCCGCGCAGCGTCGCGCAGTTCACCTCCACGAACGGCCCCGTCATCTGGTGCCGCGCCTGCTTCAGTTCGAACATGCGCCGCGCCAGGAACGACTTGCCCGCACCGGTGGGCCCCACCAGCAGGATCGGCGCGCGCGAGCGCACGGCCACGCGCTCGATCTCGTCGATCAGCGCATTGAAGCGCGCATTGCGCGTGGCGATCCCGCTCTTCAGGAACGCAACCGCATCGCGCTGCTCCGCATCGAAGCGCCGCGCGATCACGTCGTAGCGCGACAGGTCGAGGTCGATCAGCGTGCACTTGCCGGCCTCGCCTTCGCGCTGCCTTTTGGGCGGCGAGGTCTGCGCCAGCACGCCGGGCACCACGCGCGATTCGGACAGCAGGAACATGCAGATCTGCGCCACGTGCGTGCCGGTGGTGATGTGCGTCCAGTACTGCTCGCGCTCGGTGTCGAAGGGATAGCCGCGCGCCCAGTCGTACAGGCGCGTGTAGACCTCGCCGAAATCCCACGGGTCCGCGAGATCGATTGGCACGAGGTTGACGGTGGTCTCGGGCGACACGGCGGCGATGTCGGCCTTCACCACCTCGGCCAGCGCCTTGTGCCGCAGCGTGTAGAGCAACTCCAGGCGCGAGACGACCATGTCCTCGTGCTGCGCAAGCGAGACCGTGGGGCGCCACTTGTTCCAGCGGCCCGCCCCCTGGCCGGCGTCGAGCTGGGTGCCTAGGAAGCCGATGACAACTATTGGCTTCATGGATAAAAGGCTAGCTAAGTTTATAAAAAAAATGAATGCTAGCAGGTCGAGAACGGCATGCACCTGCAGGTCGAAAAAAGAATTTCGCTAGTCATATCAACAACTTGCGAGCTACCACCGCGTGTTTCTTCTTCGTCTTGCGCGGCCTGGCATAGCGCCTGCAATAGACAACCCGTCGGATGCAGTTCATCCGCTCGCAGGTGCCGCGTGAATGCGGTCCGGTGCCGCAGGCCAGATCCTGTCTTGGGCTCGCGGTATGCCGCTGTTGAACTGGCTGGCAACTGAACTTGTTTCAGTTCTGCTCATGGTTGAGCACCGTGCTGACCACACGGCGTTGTGGGTTCGATTCCCGCGAAAAACCCTGGCGGTGCTTGCATCGCCATCTGATGGGGCGAAAGCCCCCCGCCCCGGCACACCGGAGCGATGGCGCAAGGCCCTGAAACCTTGCGGCGCGCGACACAGTGCCAAGCGCAGGCGGCTTGCGCACCGCGTGCGTGGCAAGGAATTGCGTGCAGCCATCGACGGCCGGAAAGGTGAGGGCGTTGCAAGTGCAACGAGGGAGGCACCCGCCGGACCGCGCGACCGCTGCACGACAGGCCTTGGCCGCCGCAGTGTCCGCCGCCTGCCCTTTCGAGGGCCTGGATCGAATGACCGTCTGAACGAACGAAACGAATAGCCGAACCGGACAACAAGGAGAAAAAGAATGCTGGGCTTCAACCAATACACCATCAAGAAGAACGAACGCGCGCTGCTGCTGCGCAACGGCGATTTCGAGCAACTGCTCGGCCCGGGAAAGCACCGCGTGTTCGCGGGCTTCGACACCATCCAGCTGCAACGCTTCTCGCTCGCCGAGCCGGTGTTCGAGCACGAGCTGGCCGACTACTTCCTGGCACGTGAGCCTGAGCTGATCGAGCGTGAGTTCGTGCACGTGTCGCTGGGCGAAACCCAAGTCGGCCTGCGTCATGAAGATGGCGTGCTGGTGCAGATCCTGCCGCCTTCGACCCGCAAGCTGTACTGGCGCGGGCTGCGCGAGCAGCGCATCGACGTGATCGATGTGTCCGCCGATGCGCGCCTGCCGGCCGACCTGCTGGCGAAGCTGCAGAGCGTGGCCCTGCGTCCGCGTGCGGTGCAGGGGCTCGACGGCGTGCTGCTGGTGCAGGTGCCCGAGTTCCATGCCGGCGTGCTGATGCTCGAAGGGCAGATGCGGGCGCTGCTGCCGCCGGGGAACCACGGCTTCTGGCGCTTCAACCGTCAGGTGTCGGTGACCTGCGTGGACCTGCGTTCGCAGGTCGCCGAAGTGAGCGGCCAGGAAATCCTGACCCGCGACAAGGTGGGGCTGCGGCTGAACCTGTCGGCGGTGTGGCGCTTCACCGATGTGCGGCGAGCCATGGCGCAGATGCCGAAGCCGGCCGAGCACGTGTACCGCGAGCTGCAGTTCGGCCTGCGCGCCGCGGTCGGCGAGCAAACGCTCGACGCGCTGCTGGAGAACAAGGCAGCCATCGACCAGACGGTGCTGGCGCAGGTGCGCGAGCGGCTGGAGGGGTCGGGCATTGCGCTGGAGAGCGTGGGCGTGAAGGACATCATCCTGCCGGGCGAGATGAAGACCATCCTCGCCCAGGTGGTGGAAGCCGAGAAATCGGCCCAGGCCAACGTGATCCGCCGCCGCGAGGAAACCGCGGCCACGCGCTCGCTGTTGAACACCGCCAAGGTGATGGAGGGCAACCCCGTCGCCTTGCGGATGAAGGAACTCGAAACGCTGGAACGCGTGGCCGAGCGGATCGACAAGATCTCGGTGGTCGGCGGTCTGGACCAGGTGCTCAACGGACTGGTGACGCTTCGGCCGAACGGTTCTTGAGTTCTGAAGGAAAGGGATATGGGCACGCAGGCACAGAAGGGAGCGCCACTGCCAAAAATGTTGATATTGCCGGCAGTCCGGGTAGCACCGGATGCGGCGGGAAAGTCGGTCGACGAGCAAGGTTGAGGATGCAGGTGCTGGCTCCGATGACGGGTCTGTCACTGGCGCGCGTTTCCAATCGTCGACTGGGCCGCTGGATTCAAACACCACGGTCGCCGTATTGATGCGGGTTCGAATCCCGCCGTGTCCACCATTGGTGAGAAAGTACAGAGAGAGAAAGAGAGATGGAAATGGAAAAGAACTACAACCTGCACGAAGTCGAGAATGGCGTGCCCGTGAAGATGTGGACCCGCGGCGTGCCCGTGGAAGACGAGGCGCGCAAGCAGCTCGAGAACGCGGCCCGCCTGCCCATCGTGTTCAAGCACATCGCGGCCATGCCCGACGTGCACTACGGCATCGGCGCGACCGTGGGCTCGGTGATCCCGACCTTCAAGGCCATCATCCCGGCCGCGGTGGGCGTGGACATCGGCTGCGGAATGATGGCGTGCAAGACCACGCTGCACGCCAACGACCTGCCCGATAACCTGGGCCCGCTGCGTTCGGCGATCGAGAAGGCCGTGCCGCACGGCTCGAACCCCAAGCGCATGGGCCGCGACAAGGGCTCGTGGGAGACGCCTCCCAACGAAACCGACGCGGCCTGGGCCGGGCTGGTGGACGAGTTCGACGCGATCTGCGAGGACTACCCGCGCCTGAAGAACACCAACAACCACAAGCACCTGGGAACGCTGGGTACGGGCAACCACTTCATCGAGGTATGCCTGGACGAGGCTGGGTCCGTGTGGTTCATGCTGCACTCGGGTTCGCGCGGCGTGGGCAATGCCATCGGCACGCACTTCATCGAACTCGCGAAGAAGGATGCCGAGCTGCACCAGCGCAACCTGCCCGACCAGGATCTGGCGTACTTCGAGGAAGGCGCCAGGTACTTCGGCGACTACGTGCGTGCGGTGGGCTGGGCCCAGAAGTTCGCGCGAGCGAACCGCGAAGTGATGATGCAGCGCGTGGTCGCGGCCGTGCGCAGGGTCATCACCAAGCCCTTCGAGGCACACGTGGAAGCGGTGAACTGCCACCACAACTACGTGAGCCGCGAGACGCACTTCGGCGAAGACGTGCTCGTGACCCGCAAGGGCGCGGTGAGCGCGAAAGCCGGCGAGCTGGGGATCATCCCCGGCAGCATGGGCGCGAAGAGCTTCATCGTGCGCGGAAAGGGCAACCCCGAGAGCTTCATGAGCTGCAGCCACGGCGCCGGTCGGAAGATGAGCCGTACCAAAGCGAAGAAGCTCTTCACCATCGCCGACCAGATCGCCGCGACCGAAGGCGTGGAATGCCGAAAGGACGCCGACGTGATCGACGAGATCCCGATGGCCTACAAGGACATCGACGCGGTGATGGAGGCGCAGAAGGACCTGGTGGAGGTGGTCTACACGCTCAAGCAGGTTGTTTGCGTGAAGGGATAAAGAACCAAGTGCGATCGTCGCCCCGGCAACTGGAGGAGGTGCCACCGAGGGGCGCCGGGAAAAGGACAGAGCGATGAAATGGTGGAAAACCAGGACCGAAGCGGTGCAGGGCCTCGAGGCGTCGGCACTGGATACGAATGCGCTGCTGGCGCTTGCCCGTTCGACCGACGGCTATCAGCGCGAAGCGGCTGTCGTCGAACTGGTGCGTCGCGTGGATCCGCAAGCCATCGCGGTGCTGCTCGTGTGCGCCGGCGACTGGGTCTTCGAAGTGCGCCACGCCGCGAGGCAGGGCCTTGCCGCCTTCATGCGCGACGATCTCGCTGCGCACTGGGCGCGTGCGCTGCCGGCGCTGGCTTTTACCTACCGCGTGCGCCGAACCGATCTGAGCGAACTGACAGGAAGCATCGAGGAATTCCTGGCCCGAAACATCGATGCGCTCGAGAAAAATGCTCCTGCGCTGGACGATTCGGCGCGGCGTTGGATCTTCACCTTGCGGCTGCGGCGAACGGACGACGCGTCGGCGCTTCTGGCGCTGCTGTGCCGGAACGTGCACTCGAACGACTTGTCGATGTCCCGGCTCTGCCTGGGAGCCGTCGATCGGTTCGCCGATCCGGCGGATCGCCGCAAGGTGTTCGAGGCCGCGTGCCGCTCCAGATTGCCGCGCGTGCGAATGACGGGAATGCGCGAACTGCTGGCGCTGCAGCAGTCCGATGCCCAGGCTTTCGTGCGCACGATGTGTTTCGACCGCAGCGCCGGCGTTCGTTCCCTGGCGGTCGGCACCCTGGCCGCCGGGAAGGAGGACATCGCCGAGCGCGCGAAAAGCATCCTGGCGCGGCCCGCGGGCGAAGCCCATCCGGCCGTTGCGGCGCTCCACGTGCTGCATCTGCTGAGGGACCCGCAGACGGCCGTCCTCGCGCGATCGCTGGCGAGGTCACCGGTGGTGGCGTTGCGACGACTGGCGTCCTCGCTGGTTCTCTCCGCCACGGCCGAGGGAGAACAGCAAGCGCAGCTGACGGCCCTTCTCGCCGACAGTTCGCCGAAGGTGCGCCGGGTCGCGGTGGAACATGTCCGTCGCGGTGCGTCCTTGCCGAGTCCTGAAGTACTGATGCGCATGGGGCTGGAGCGGCCCGAGGTCGCAGGCGATGTCATGGCGATGCTTGGCTGCGGCTCGCCGTGGGACCGCCTGCTTTTCGTCCTGCGCCTGCTGGAGGGCGGGGGGCTTTCGGCCAGCCTGTGCGGTTCCGTCACTATCGAACTCGATGCATGGGGCAAGGCGATGGACAACGCCTATGTGCAACCGCAAGCGAAACAGGCAGCGGCGCTGACCCGGCTATGGAGCCGGAGAGCCCAGTTGCTTCCGCAAGAGCGCCCGCCGGGACTCCTGCCGCGCGGTTTTCCGGATGCGGTCGAATATCACTTGCGTACCTATCGCGTGATCTGAAAGAAGAATGGCGAGACTGTGACCATGAAAAGCAACAAACAGCGACGCGCCGAGATCAAGGCACGCCGCGTCGAACGCGCCGCGGCGCTGGAGGCCAGGCTGCGCGCGCACGATGCGCGGAAGCTGACGATCGGCGGGCCCGTGCCGGGCCTGGAACTGGCCGATAAGTCGAAGTTCGCGCGCTACAACGTCATGTATGGAGAGGTGCTCGATTTCTATCTCGATCGCGCCTTCACCTGCCGCGATTGCGGCGCCGAGGAGGTATGGACGGCCAAGCAGCAGAAGTGGTGGTACGAGGTCGCCCAAGGCTCGGTCCACAGCCAGGCGGTCCGGTGCCATGCATGCCGCGAGGCTCGGAGCGTGCTGCGCGAGGCAGCTTCGAAGCGCCCCGGTGCCAACCTGCTGCGCGAAGAGGTGACGCGGCTGCGCGCCCTCGCCGCGACGCAGCCGGACGCCGCCGCACTCGCCGAAGTGGATGCCGCCTTGCAGAGCAAGTGGCGAAGCCTGCGCGTGGTCGCCATCGAGGTCATGGGGCGTTGGGGCGGGCCCGAACAGATCGCGCGGCTCCAAGCCTTCGTGGCTGCCCGCCCCGGCGGAAGCAACCACCGATGGTGGGAGCGTGAAGCGGCAGACGCTGCGGCGAAGGCATTGGCTCGCCATGCGGAGGACAAGGCGTGATGATGAAACTGACTTTCCTTGGGACCTCCTCCGGCACCCCCACGCGCCACCGCAACGTCTCGGGCCTCGCGGTGCAGACGGTGCTCGGCGCCGACTGGTTCCTGGTCGACTGCGGCGAGGGCACGCAGCATCGCGTGCTGCAAACGCCGCTGTCGCTGAACGACCTGGCCGCCGTCTGCATCACGCATGTGCACGGCGACCACTGCTATGGCCTGCCGGGGTTGCTCGCGAGTGCGGGCATGAACAAGCGCACGAAGCCGCTGAAGCTGATCGCGCCGCTGCCGGTGTGGGAGTGGTTCGAAGCCACGCGCCAACTGACCGACCTGCACCTGCCCTACGAGGTGGAGCACGTCGATCTGGAGAACCAGGCGCTGGTGTACGAAGCGCCCGGCGTGCGCATCGAGCGCCACCTGTTGCGGCATCGCGTACCGAGCCACGCCTATCGCGTGCAGGTCGAGACGCGGCGCGTGCGGCTGAAGGCCGATGCGCTGCGGGCCGCCGGCCTTCCGCCCGGCCCCGCATGGCGCGCGCTGCAGACCGGCGAGGACGTACCCTTCAACGGCGATGTGCTGCGCAGTGCCGACTACACGGAAACGCAGGTCGACACGGCCGTCGCCGTGCTGGGCGGCGACAACGCAGAGCCCGCGCTGCTGCGCGATGCCTGCCAGGGTGCTCAGCTGCTGGTCCACGAGGCCACCTTCACGCAGGACGCGCTCGACAAGGTCGGCCCCGGGCCGATGCACAGTTCCGCGCGCATGCTGGCCGAGTTCGCGCAAGCCGTGGAGGTGCCGAACCTGGTCCTCACGCATTTCAGCGCACGCCACCAGAACGAAGAGGGCATGGCGGCGCTGATGGCGGAGACGCAGGTGCATTACCGCGGGCATGCGTTCCTGGCCAACGACCTGGACGTTTACGAACTCGACAGTGCCGGCAACGTGGCCGTCACCCGAGCCTGATGAGAGAAGAAGAAAAGAAGAAAGTCATGAACACTGAAAAGGAATTCCTGCGCTCCGCCCACCCCATCGAGCCCGCCATGCGCGCGCAGATCATGGACGCCCTGCGCGACATCGAAGCGAAGAACGACGTGAGCGTGCTGTTCGCCTGCGAATCCGGCAGCCGCGGCTGGGGCTTCGCCTCGCCCGACAGCGACTACGACGTGCGCTTCATCTACGTCAACCGGCTGCCGTGGTACCTCACGGTGCAGCCGCGCCGCGACGTGATCGAGGTGCCGATCAGCGGCGACCTCGACATCAATGGCTGGGATCTGCGCAAGGCGCTGGGCCTCATGCGCGAGTCGAACCCGACGCTGCTCGAGTGGCTGCGTTCGCCCATCGTGTACCGCGACGACATGGTGGCGATGCCGCGTTTCCGCGCGCTGTCGGAGGCGGTGTTCTCCAACGCGCGCGGCTGGCACCACTACAGCTCGATGGCGAAGAAGAATTTCCGCGAGCATCTGCAGGCCGGCGAGGTGCGCTACAAGAAGTATCTCTACGTGCTGCGCCCGCTGCTGGCCGCGCGCTGGATCCGCTCGCAGCCCGGCGTGCCGCCGATGCGCTTCGCCGACCTGGCGCAGCGCACGCTCGATGCGGCACGCGACGCCACGCTGATCGACGAGATCAACGCGCTGCTCGAGGTGAAGATGCGCGCCGCAGAGGCCGCGACCAGCCCGCGCTGGCCCGGCATCCATGCGTTCATCGAGTCGGAGCTGGCGGCCAACGCGGCCGAGCCGGTCACGCCGCTGCCGCAGGCCGAAGAGGCCGGCCTCGACGCGTTCCTGCACGAGACGGTGCTGCGCTTCGACAAACAAGAACAGGAGGCTGCGCATGGTTGACCTCGACGGCTCGCTGGGCGAGGGCGGCGGCCAGATCCTGCGCACCAGCCTCGCGCTGTCGGCGGCCACGGGCCAGCCGCTGTCCATCGAGAAGATCCGTGCCGGCCGCGCCAAGCCGGGCCTGATGCGCCAGCACCTCGCGTGCGTGAACGCGGCCGCTGAAATCAGCGGCGCGAAGGTGGAGGGCGCGGAGCTCGGCTCGCAGTCGCTGCGCTTCGCGCCCGGCCCGGTGCGCGCGGGCGAGTACCGCTTTTCGATCGCCAGCGCGGGCAGCTGCATGCTGGTGCTGCAGACCGTGCTGCCGCCGCTGCTGCTTGCCGGTGCGGCCAGCCGCGTGCACCTGAGCGGTGGCACGCACAACCCGATGGCACCGCCGTTCCATTTCCTGGAGCGTGCCTTCGCGCCATTGGTGCGCCGGCTGGGCGCCGACCTGCAGCTGACGCTGCGCCGCTGCGGCTTCTATCCGGCCGGTGGTGGCGAGGCAGAGGCGACGATCGTTCCTGCGGCCGGCGCGCTGCAGCCCTTCGACCTGATGGCGCGCGGCGAACATCGGTCGAGCCATGCCGAATGCCTGGCGCCCGGGCTGCCGCGCCATGTGCCGACGCGCGAGCTCGACACGCTGGGCGGCGCGATGGGCTGGTCCGGCGAGCAGCTGCGTTTCGGCACTGCGCGCCAGAACGAAGGCCCCGGCAACGCGTTGCTGGCGACGCTGGCGTACGAGCACGTCACCGAGGTGTTCACGGCCTTCGGCGAGAAGTCGCTGAGCGCCGAGCAGGTGGCGCATGGCTTGGTGAAGGAACTGCGCGAATTCCAGAAGAGCGAGGCCGCGGTCGGCCCGCATCTCGCGGATCAGCTGGCGCTGCTGATGGCGCTCGCCGCCTGGCAGGGCAAGAAGGCCTGCGCCTTCACCTGCAGCGAGGTGACGGAGCACACGCGCACCAACTGCGCGGTGATCGAGCGCTTCCTGCCGGTGCGCTTCGCGATCGTCGAAAGCCGCCAGATCTGCACGGTGCGGGTCTCGCCGGCCTGAGGAGGAGCTTCTCGATCGGGTAAGCGGAAAAGTCCTTTCCACTCCTGTTGTTGAATGGGGAGCGGCCCGGCGGGATACTCGCGCGATGGGCCGCCGGCACCGGTTGCCTCATGAACATTCGAGAGACAGCAAAGCCATGACCATCCCCTCGTTCGTCTACAACAGCGTGCCGCAGCGCGTGGTGTTCGGCGCCGGTTCGCTGCAGCACCTGGCGCGCGAGATCGATGCGCTCGGTGCGCGCCGGGCGCTCGTGCTGTCCACGCCCGAGCAGCGCCCGCAGGCCGAGCGCGTGGCCGACATGCTCGGCAGCCATGCGGCCGGTGTGTTCGATCGCGCCGTGATGCACGTGCCCATCGAGACCGCGCGCGAGGCGCGCGAGGTGGCGGCCCGGCTGGGCGCGGATTGCGCCGTGGCCATCGGCGGTGGTTCGACCACCGGGCTGGGCAAGGCCATTGCGCTCGATTCGGGCCTGCCGATCCTCGCCATCCCGACCACCTACGCGGGCTCCGAGATGACGCCGATCTACGGCATCACGGAAGCCGGCATGAAGAAGACGGGCAAGGACTTCAGGGTGCTGCCGCGCACGGTGATCTACGACCCCGAGCTGTCTTCGAGCCTGCCCGTGGGCATCAGCGTGACCAGCGGCATCAACGCCATCGCGCATGCGGCCGAAGGGCTCTACGCGGTCGATTCGAATCCGATCATGGACCTGATGGCGCAGGAAGGCATTGCCGCACTGGGCCGCGCGTTGCCCGCCATCCGCGCCACGCCGCACGATCCGGGCGCCCGCAGCGATGCGCTTTACGGCGCATGGCTCTGCGGCACGGTGCTCGGCAACGTCGGCATGGCGCTGCACCACAAGCTGTGCCACACGCTGGGCGGCAGCTTCAACCTGCCGCACGCCGAGACCCACACCATCGTGCTGCCGCACGCACTTGCCTACAACGCCGAGGCGGCGCCGCAGGCCATGGCGCGCATCGCGAAGGCACTGGGGGGGAGCAGCGCCGCGCAGGCCGTGTACGACCTCGCGCGCGACAACGGCGCGCCGGTCGCGCTGCGCGACATCGGCATGAAGGAATCGGACCTCGACCTGGCCTGCGAGCACGCGCTCAAGAACCAATATCCCAATCCGCGCCCGCTGGAGCGCGCTGCGATCCGCTCCTTGCTGCAGGACGCCTGGGAAGGTGCGCGGCCCTGAGCCGGCGGAGCAGGGCCGCGCTGCTGTTTACAGGCCGGCCTGGCGCGTGAACGAAACCGTCGGCTTCTTGTAGGCCGAGGGCACTTCGTCGCGGTAGAAGGCGCGGCGATCGAGGCTTTGCAGCGGGTTGTGCGCGGCGGCCACGGCCTGGTCGCGCACGGCGCTGCGGTCGAGCGTGGAGTTGACGGCCACGGTGCCTTCGGCGGCGCTGTCCGAGTAGCGGTTGCCCTCGCGCGCGGCGGCAATGGCTTCGGCCTTCACGTCGGCACGGCTGGCGAACGGGATGATGGCCTGCACGCCTTCGTAGCTTTCGGCATGTGCGCCGGCGGCGCCCAGCAGGGCGAGAGCGGCGGCGGAAGCGGCGATGAATTGCCTGGTGTTCATGAGAGTCCCTTTGGATGTCTGTGTGGGCGGCGGACATTCGTCGTTGCCACGAGATGCAGTGTGAAACCGCATCGTGGTTCACGCTGTGCGTTTGCGCACCGCTTTCGGCGATCAAGCAGGTGCGCGGAGCACTTCGAGCGGTTCGGAGCGGCCGCGCACGGTGAGCGTTTCGACTGCGCCCATCGCATCCGCTGCGCCGGCTTGCTCGGCCGCGAACAGCGACACCACGAGGCGCGATGCCGCGGTCTTCGAGTGGTCCTGCAGCCGGCTCGCGGTATTGACCACTTCGCCGATGGCGGTGAAGGTCGTGGTCTCCAGGTAGCCCACTTCACCCACCGCGGCCCGGCCTGCATGCAGCCCCATGCCGAACTCCAGCCGTTGGCCGAATTGCGCCTCGAAGCCTTCGCTCCATGCGTCCATGCGCTGGCTGATCAGTTCGGTGGCGCGCAGCGCCTGCCTGCAGGCGGTGGGAAGGTCGCACTCGAGCCCGAAGATCGCCATCACGCTGTCGCCGATGAACTGGTTGGGCACGCCGCCGCTCTCGCGCACGGCTGCACCCACGGTGGCGAAGTAGCGGTCGAGCACGTAGGCCAGGTCGAAGGGCCACTGCCGCTCCGACAGGCCCGACCAGCGCCGCAGGTCGACGAACAGGATCGCCACGTCGCGCTCGCGCCCGAAGCTGCCGACCGGCGCGGGCCGGCCTTCATTGGGCAGCGGCGCGAACAGCGGCGTGACCTCGATGTCGCCGCGTGGGCGCAGCTGGCAGGCCAGGCGCACGTCGGCCGGTGCGCGCACGCGTTCGAGCGTGCGCTGCTCGTCGCGGCCGGGCTCGCCGATGTGCTCGGCCTGGCCGGCCACGCGCACGCGGCAGGTCGAGCAGCGCGCACGTCCGCCGCAGATCGAGACGTGTGCGATGCCGTGTGAGCGGCTTGCCTCCAGCACGCTCCAGCCGCGCGGCACCTGCACCGTGCGACCGGGATAGCGCAGCGCCACGGAGGGCTGCCGCGGCCAGCGTGCCAAGCCGTTGCGTCCCCAGCGCGCCGCGAGCAGCGCGACCAACGCCAGGCCGTAGAACCACTTGATGCCGCCTTCGGCCGCATTGAGCGCCCTGCCCTGCGCGGGCGTCGGCAGCGTGACCGGCGGCACGCCGGTCCACTGGAACTCGCGCCCCATCGACACGAAGCCCATCGCCGCCGTCAGCGGCAGCGCCACCGCAACGGCCAGCAGCAGATGAGAGAAGCGCCGCCAGGCCGGTTTCACCCGCAGCGCGAAGTGCAGGCCCAGGCAGCCGTGGACCCAGGCCGCGAGCATCATCACGAGCTGTGCGGCCGCGCCTTGCCAGTCCCACAACCCCCAGACCACACGCACGTACGAACCCTCGATGCCATAGGCCAGGTAGGCGCCGCGCATGGCCGTGAGGTGCGTGGCCAGCAGCAGCGGCAGTGCGAAGCCGAGCAGCACGCGCAGGCCTTCGAGCGGCGGCATGCGCAGCGTGCGGCGCTCCCACAGGGCGACCACGGCCAGCGCCAGGTGCACGGCGGCCGCGCCATACAGCAGTACCGTGCCCGGCAGGCTGTGCCAGAACTTCTGCACGCCGCGCAGCACGGTCTCGGCCGCGGCAAAGGAATAGATGCCCAGCGAATGGTTCAGCAGGTGAGCCGTGACGTAGGCCATCAGCACCAGCCCGCTCGCCCAGCGGAGATTGCGCCGTGTCGGCGGTCTCAGCGGAAAAATGGGGCCCGAAGGGGTGCGGAGGGAACGTCTGTCCATGAACGGGTTCGAAGCGGCACCCGAGCATAATGCGCGCGCCCCCACCGACCCCCGGCATGGCCAAACCTGAACCTTCCTCTCCCCGCTCCAGCCTTGCACTGCGCCAGATCGCACTGCTCGGAGGCCTTTCCGATCGGCGCCTGGACCTGCTGGCCCAGCAATGCCTGTGGCACAGCGTGGAGGCCGGCAAGCCCTTGTTGCTGCGCGCCGAGCAGCAGGGCGAGGTGTTCCTGCTGGTGTCGGGCCGGGTGCGGGTGACGACCTATTCGGCCAACGGCCGGCAGGTCACCTTCCGCGATTCCGAAGCCGGCGAGCACTTCGGCGATATCGCCGCCATCGACGGCGGCCCGCGCTCCGCCGACGTGGTCACGCTGGAGCCCAGCGTGGTCGCCAGCCTCGACCGCGCCGCCTTCATGGCCCTGCTGCGCGATGAACCGCTGGTGGCCGAGCGGGTGATGCTGAGGCTGGCGTCATTGGTGCGCCAGCTGTCGGAGCGCGTCATCGACCTGAGCACCCTCGGCGTGCAGAACCGGCTGCATGCCGAACTGCTGCGCCTGGCCCGCGCAGCCGGTGTCGAGGACAACCAGGCTCGGCTCGAACCGGCGCCCAGGCATGCGGCGCTGGCCAGCCAGATCAGTACCAACCGCGAGCAGGTGACGCGCGAGCTCAATGTGCTGGTGCGCAGCGGCGTGCTGCGCAAGGACGACAAGGCGCTGCTGGTGGTCGACGTGGCCCGCCTCGAAGCCATGGTCTCGCAGGTCAGGGGCGATTAGTGCTCTCCCCCAGGGCTTCGCGCACTTTGTGCCGCAGCGCCAACCCCCTTCCGGGGGCAATACCGGCGGCCCGGCAAAGCCGGTTCCGCGGTATTCCACGAATGATTCGCGGGTTTGCTCAGTTCCAGCGGCCGTTGCGTCCGCCGACGGAGAAGCGGCCGGCGCCCAGCAGCACCACCGTCAGCGCGCCGAACAGGTACAGGCCCTGCAGTTCCAGTGCCCAGCCGCCCTGCTTGGTCATTGCGAACAGGTCGGCCATGTGCACGAGGCCGAAGGCCACCAGCATGTTGATGACCACCACGGCGGCCGCAGCGCGAGTGAAGACGCCGGCAATCATCAGCAGCGGCGCGGCGATCTCGCCCACGTACACGAGGTAGGCCAGCCCGCCCGGTAGGCCGGCCTTGGCCAGCATGCCGCCGATGAAGCCCACGCCGGCCGACAGCTTGAAGATGCCGTGCAGCAGCACCAGGAAGCCGACCGTCACGCGGATCAGCAGCTTGCCGGAATCGTCCAGCGTGGAGGGAGAGAGAGCAGACAGCGGCGATGCGATCGGCGCATGCGCTGTGTTGGCGGCCTGGGTGTTCATGGCTGGTCCTTGGAAATGGAGGACCGCCGCGGAATGCGACGGTTGCGGTTCCAGTGTGCGGAGCTGCCGAAAACCCGGATGTGCGTTTACGCACATGTTTTGGCGGAAAGGCCCGTCAGCGCATGCCGAAGTGCCCGGTCCATTTCCGCTCGTACTCCATCTTTGCGAAGTGCGCGGCCATGAAGTCGATGAAGCTGCGCACCTTCGCCGACAGGTGCTTGCGGCTGGGATACGCGAGGTTGATCGTCAGGTGCGGCAGGTCCCAGTCTTCCAGCGTAGGTACCAGCCGGCCGGCCACGATGTCTTCGTACACGATGTAGGTCGGCTGCACGAGGATGCCCATGCCGTCGAGCGCGGCGGCGCGCAGCACCTGGCCGTCGTTCGATTCGAGCAGCCCCGTGACCGGCACCGTGTGCGTTTCCCCGTCCCGGCTGAAGCGCAGCTCGTTCGGGTTGTTGGCGTGGGTGTAGATCAGCAGCTTGTGCTGCTTCAGCTCGTCCAGCGTCTTCGGAAAGCCATGCTGCGCGAAGTAGCGCGGCGAGGCCGCGAGGATGCGCCGCGTCTCGCCGAGCCGGCGAATCGTCACGTTGGAGTCGGGTTCGTACTCGCGCGTGCGGATCGCCACGTCGATGTTGTTGTCGATCAGGTCGAAGTAGCGGTTGGCGGCTTCCACGTGCACCCTCACGCCGGGGTAGCGCTGGGTGTACTCGCGCAGCAGCGGCGCGATGTGGTGGACCGAGAACGAGAGCGAGGCCGTGACGCGCAGCGTGCCCGTCGGGTTGAGCGCGGTGGCGTTCACCGTCGATTCGGCATCCGACAGGTCGGCCAGGATGGTGCGGGCGCGGGCGCAGAACTCGCGGCCGGTGTCGGTCAGGTACAGGCGGCGGGTATTGCGCTCGACCAGCCGCGCGCCGAGCCGGGCTTCGAGCGCGCCCAGGTGGCGGCTCGCGGCGGCGTTCGACAGGCCCAGCGCCTCGGCCGCGCGGCTCAGGCTGCCGGCATCGGCGATCTGCACGAGCAGGGCGATTTCGGTCCAGCGGTCCATGGGCGTTGTTTCCGGGGCTTGTCTTTGGTCGGGCCGGGCGATTTTGGCGCAGGGCGGGCGCGACCGTTCCGCTGGCCGGAAAAATCATTTGCGCCCAGATGCTTTCAGCGCAGCGGTGCGCGGCCTACAGTGCGTCGTATCCGACGACCAGACCCCATGGAGACAACCACGATGCGCAACCTCGACCAGGACAACATCACCCAGGCCGTGCTCGCGCGCTTCGCCGACACGCCCGACCCGCGCCTGCACGAGATCATGACCAGCCTTGTGCAGCACCTGCACGCCTTCGCGCGCGAGGTGAAGCTCACCGAGGAAGAATGGTTCCAGGGCATCCAGTACCTCACCGCCACCGGCCAGAAGTGCGACGACAAGCGGCAGGAGTTCATCCTGCTGTCGGATGTGCTGGGCCTGTCGATGCTCACCATCGCGATGAACAACGACAAGCCGGCGGGCTGCACCGAGGCCACCGTGTTCGGCCCCTTCTACTTCGACGGCGCGCCAGAGTACGAGCACGGCGACGACGTGGCCAACGGCGCCGAGGGCGAACCCTGCGATGTGTTCGCCACGGTGCGCGGCCTCGATGGCGAGCCGGTGCCCAACGCCGTGGTCGACGTGTGGCAGGCCGACGCGGGCGGCCACTACGACG
This sequence comes from Variovorax sp. Varisp46, assembly GCF_059491885.1. Lineage (NCBI taxonomy): Bacteria > Pseudomonadati > Pseudomonadota > Betaproteobacteria > Burkholderiales > Comamonadaceae > Variovorax > Variovorax sp. Varisp46. The sequence continues at coordinate 4,231,500 of NZ_CP168515.1, read as the reverse complement.
TGCAGCACCCCGGACTCGACCACGCCGAGAACCGCGGCACGCTGCGCACCGGGCCCGATGGCTCGCTGCATTTCCGCAGCGTGGTGGCGGTGGCGTATCCGATCCCGGTCGACGGCCCCGTGGGCGACCTGCTGCGTGCCACCAGGCGCCACCCGTGGCGGCCCGCGCACCTGCATTTCAAGATCGAGGCACCGGGCTACGAGCGGCTCATCACCCATGTGTTCCGCGACGGCGATGAGTGGCTCGACTCCGACGCGGTGTTCGCGGTGCGCCAGTCGCTGGTGGCGCCATGGACGAAGCAGGCCAACGGCCGCTGGCGGCTCGATTTCGATTTCGTTCTCAACCCGTTGAAGCAGCCCGCCTGACCAGGCTGCGCCCTGTCCTGCTACGCTCGCGAAGCCTGCCACCCGGCAGGCTTTTTTCTGCGCTTTCCCTTCCCATGGCCTTTCCCCTGATCACCGACCCGCATTTCTACGCGGTCGCCATTCCCGCCGTGCTGCTGCTCGGCATCAGCAAGAGCGGCTTCGGCGCGGGCTTCGGCTCGCTCGCGGTGCCGATGATGGCGCTGGCCGTCACGGTGCCGCAGGCGGCGGCCATCCTGATGCCGCTGTTGCTGCTGATGGACGTGCTGGGCATTGCCGCATTCAGGCGCGACTTCGACCGCTCGCTGCTCAAGTTCCTGATTCCGTTCGGGCTGCTGGGCACGGTGATCGGCACGCTGTTGTTTCGCGCACTGCCGGCGCACACGGTGGCGGGCATCGTGGGCGTGTTCACGCTGCTGTTCCTGGCGCAGCGGCTGCTGTTTCCGCCGAAGCCCGACGACCCGCTGCCTTCGCGCGGCGTGGGTGCGGTGCTGACCACGGTGTCGGGCTTCACCAGCTTCATCGCGCATGCGGGCGGGCCGCCTATCAACGCTTACGTCATCCCGCTGCGGCTCTCTCCGGTGATCTTCACGGCCACCATGGCCTATTTCTTCTTCGTGGTGAATCTCAGCAAGTGGATTCCCTATGCGTGGCTCGGCCTGCTCGACTTCCGCACGCTGGCCACGTCGCTGGTGCTGATGCCGATCGCTCCCTTGGGCGTGTGGGTCGGCATCCGCATTGCGCGGCGCATCGATGCGACGTGGTTCTATCGCTTCGTGTACCTGGGGATGCTGCTGACGGGCCTGAAGCTCGTCTATGACGGGTTCATTGGCTAACCCCCAGGCTTCGCGCACTTCGTGTCGCTGCGCCACCCCCCTTGCAGGGGGCAACACCTGCGGCCCGGCAAAGCCGGTTCCGCGGTGTTCCCGAAAGGGGTCAAAACTCGACTATGGACTTGAAGCCGCCGAAGATCATCCGCTTCGCGTCGAAGGGCATCGTCTTCGGGTCCATCGCAGTGATGCGCGGGTCGGCCATCACCTTCGCGTTCACCGCGTCGCGGTGATTGCGCGATTTGTAGGTGATCCACGAGAAGGCCACCGTCTCATCGGGCTTCTGTTTCACGCTCTGCGGAAACGAGGTCAGCTTGCCGGGCTTCACGTCGTCGGCGATGCATTCCACGTATTCGAGCGCGCCGTATTCCATCCAGACCTTGCCGGCCTTGCGCGCGAGCTTGCGGTAGGCCTCTACGTTCGCGGTGGGAACGGCGACGATGAAGCCGTCTACATAACGAGCCATGAGTGTTCTCCTGAACAAAGAGTGGAAGCGTTGGAGAAAGAAAACCGGCGGTTGCGGCATGGCGTGCGGATGTTCACGACGCCGTGCCGCCCGCCGTCCCGCGGGGTGCTGCTTCTTCGTTGTTCTGCGCCTGCCCCGGCATGGCGGTGCGAAGCAGCAGGGCCCCGATCAAACCCGCCGCCGCCGCGAACACGGCACCGACGAGAAACGCAAGGTTGTAGCCCCCGGTGAGTGCCAGCGGCATCTGCGCACCGGCGGCTTCCATCGATGCGGAGCGCGCGGCCGCGGCGCTGGCCAGCACGGCCAGGCCCAGCGCGCCGCCCATCATGAACGAGGTGTTGACCACGCCCGAGGCCAGGCCCGAATCGGCTGGACTCACCTCGCTCATGGCCGCCAGCAGCACCGGGTTGAAGGCCATGCCCGCGCCGAGGCCCAGCAGCATCATGCCGGGCAGCACGTCGACCACGAAGCTGCCGTTGACCGGCGCGCGCGCGAACAGCGCCAGCCCGATGGCCGCGAGCCAGAGCCCGGCCGCCAGCGGCTTGCGGATGCCGAAGCGCATCACGATCTTCGCGGAGAGGCCGAGCGAGAACACCGCCATGATCACGTTGGCCGGCAGGAAGGCCAGGCCGATCTGCATCGGCGTGTAGTTCAGCACCAGCTGCATGTAGAGCGCCGAGATGAAGAACCACGCGAACATGGCCGCGGCCCACAACACGCCCACCACGTTGGCCACCGACACGCTGCGCAGCCTGAACAGGCCCAGCGGCATCAGCGGATGCCGCACGCGCGCCTCGATGGCGATGAAGATCGCCAGCAGCACCACGGCCGCGCCGAGCAGGCCAACCGTTTGCGTAGAGCCCCAGCCCGCCTCGTTGCCGTTGACCACGCCGTACACCGCGAGCATCAGCGACAGGGTGACGGTGACGGCGCCGGCCACGTCGAGCTTCTCGCCATGCGCATGGCCGCGCGCGCCCGGCAGCAGCGCCACGCACAACGCGTACACGGCCACGCCGATCGGCAGGTTGACGAGGAAGATCCAGTGCCAGCTCAGCGTGCTCGTGAGCAGCCCGCCCAGCAGCACACCGATGCTGCCGCCGCCCGCGCAGACGAAGCCGTACACGCCCATTGCCTTGGCGCGGTCGGCGGGCTCGGTGAAGAGATTCATGATCAGCGAGAGCGACACCGCCGAGACCACCGCGCCGCCCAGGCCCTGCACCGCGCGCGCCGCCACCAGCAGGCCCTGCGAGGTCGAGACCCCGCAGGCCAGCGATGCCAGCGTGAACAGCACCAGGCCCGCGAGGAACACACGGCGGTGGCCGTACAGGTCGCCGAGCCGGCCTCCGAGCAGCAGGAAGCCGCCGAAAGTCAGCATGTAGGCGTTCACCACCCAGACCAGCGAGGTCTCGGTGAAGCCAAGGTCGGTACGGATCGAGGGCAGCGCCACGTTCACGATGGTGGTGTCGAGCACGATCATCAGGACGCCGAGGCACAGCACCATCAATGCGAGCCAGCGCTTGCGGCTGTCGAGTTGGTTGGTCATGGGAAGCGGGTTTCTTGAAGCAGGAAGGGGACGGCTCAGACCAGCGGCTTGCCGCCGTTGATGAGCCACGGAGTGCCGAAGCGGTCGGTCACCATGCCGAAGCCTTCGACCCAGAAGGTCTTCTCGAAGGGCATTCCGACGTGGCCGCCTTCGGCGAAGGCGTCGAACACGCGGCGGGCCTCGGCCACGGTCTCGATGGTCAGCGCGACGCCGAAGCCCTTCATGCCTTCGTACGGCTGGCCGGGCATGGAGTCGGAGGCCATGAGGATGCCCTGGCCGTAGGCGAGCGAGGCATGCATGATGCGCTTCTTCGCCTCGGGCGGGAACTGCTCCGTGTCGGGCGCTTCGCCGACGGTCATCATCATCTGCATGGTGCCGCCCAGCGTCTTCTCGTAGAAGCGCATGGCCTCGGCCGCGTTGCCGTCGAAGGTGAGGTAGGCGTGGATGTGGGGCATGATTTTTCCTTTCGGGAATTACTTTTCGGTGGCGGCCTTCAGGTTGGCGAGGCCCGTCTCGAAGTCCTTGCCGATCATCTGGTCCATGTTGAAGAAGATGCCCATGAGCTTGGCGACATAGGGGCTCGGACCGTACATGGCCCAGGCGACCTGCGTTGCATTGCCCTGGGGCTGCAGCGTGAATTCAGCGGTGTTGTGGCCCTCGAAGGGCTTGATGAAGTCGAGCTTGATCGCGACCTTCGACGAAGGCGCCGACTCCACGATCTCCATGCGGCCCGCGCCGGCCTTGTCGTTGCCTTCCCAGGCATAGGTCGCGCCCTTGCCGTTCGCGCTGCCGCCGAAGCTGCGCTTCATGGCGGGGTCGAGCTTCTCGTAGGGCGACCATGCGTTCCAGCGGTGGAAGTCGTCGATCAGCGGAAAGATCTTCTCGGCCGGCGCCTCGATGCGCGCGGTGCGCTCGACGCGGAAGGTGTCGGGCCGGGTGGCCGCGAAGATCAGCAGCGCGGCGATCGCGAGCACGACGACGAGGGCGATTTTCTTTAGCATGGCGGGGCTTTCGGGAGATTGGCTGTGCGAGCGAGTGCGATCAGGCAGGGTGCGCGACGACCAGCAGCCAGCCCACGCCGAAGCGGTCGGTCAGCATGCCGAAGTTCGAGGTGAAGAAGGTCGGGATCAGCGGCTGCGTGACCTGCCCGCCCTCGGACAGCGCGTTGAACCACTTGACGGCTTCGGCGTCGGTCTTGGCGGTGAGCGCGAGCATGATGCCCTCGAACTTCGCCTGGCCGGAGCAGCGGCCGTCCGAGGCCATCAGCTCGGTGTCGCCGATGCGGAACACCGCGTGCATCACCTTGCTGGCGTCGGGCATCGCGCCGCCGCAACTGGCGTCCGCATTGCCCGAAGGGGCTCCGGCAGGCGCTTCGCTGTAGCGCATGAGCTGTACGACCTCGGCGCCGAGCGCCTTCTTGTAGAAGCCGAGCGCTTCGTCGCATCGGCCTTCGAACGAGAGGTAAGACTGGACTTTCATGGCGGTTCCTTTGAACTGGAGAGGTGATTCGGAAAGCCCCCGGTGTCATGGGCCGCAAACAATCGGATTACTTTGTGTACACCGTCCACAAAGAATAGCAGGGATAATGGACAGTGTCCACATGGAAATGAAATGAAGCTCAACAACGTCCCCGAGAGCCTGCCTCCCGCCCGCAGCACCTACCGGCACGGCGACCTGCGGCGGGCGCTGCTCGACGCAGGCATCGAACTGGCGCGCGACGGCGGCCCGGGTGCGGTGGTGCTGCGCGAAGCCACGCGGCGTGCGGGGGTCGTGCCGAACGCGGCGTACCGGCACTTCGGCAGCCGGCAGGAGCTTTTGCTGGCGGTGCGCGCGGCCGCGCTGGCCGCGGCTGCGATCGCGATGGAGAAAGAACTGGCAGTGCTGCCTTGCGACCAGCCTCCGGCCGATTTCGCGCGCGCACAGCTGCGCGCCATCGGCACGGCCTATCTGCGCTTCGCGCAGGCCGAGCCCGGTTTGTTCCGCACGGCATTCGTGTTTTCCGATGAAGGCAGCGGTGAACTCGGTGCCGGGAAAGCCGGCGCGAGCGGGCTGGACCCGTTCCAGCTGCTGGGCAAGGCCATCGACCGGCTGGCGGACGCGGGCGTGCTCGACCCGGCGCGGCGCCCGAATGCCGAATACCTCGCATGGAGCGCGGTGCATGGGCTGGCGCTGCTCATCATCGACGGGCCGCTGCGCGGCATGGATGCCGAGGCGGCCTATGCGCTCGGACAGCAAGTGATCGATATGGTCGGGCGAGGTCTCTGAAGCCTCGGAGGCCTTGGAAGCCTAGAGATAGATCTTCTGCAGCAGCCTGATCAGCGTCTCGCGCTCGCGGGAGGTGAGCCTGGCGCTGGCGTCGGCTTCCAGTTGCACCACGGTCTGTTCGGCCTCGCGGATCAGCGTTTCGCCGGCGGCCGTGAGGTGCAGGCCGACGGCGCGGCCGTCGTGCGGGTGGGGGCGGCGTTCGATGAGGCCCCGGCTGTCCAGCGTGGCCACCAGGCTCACGAGGTTCGGCGGCAGGATGTCCAGCGTGTTGCACAGCTGCCGCGACGTGGCGCCCGGGTTGTGCGCCAGCAGCGAGAGCACCGAGAAATCGATCTGCTTGAGGCCGTAGGGCGCCATGCGCTCCGCGAAGAAGGCGCTGACGATCAGCCATGCCCGGCGGGCGTTGTAGCCGACCAGCGTTTCGAGCATGCGGGCATCGAGCCGCTCAGGCCTGCCCTGCGGCGCCGCGGCCTGCTCGCCTTTCGCGGAGACGGATTTCGAGGAGGAAGCCATGGGACTAGAGCGTAACCGCCTGCGTGCGTACGGGGTGCCTACCGTGCGACACCTTGCGTTTACGCCGCTTGGGTGTGCGCCACGGCCTCGCAGGCCCGCTTGACGATGCCCAGCCGCATCTCGAACTCGGGCAGCACCCAGCGGCGGAAGGCGCCGGCCGTGCGCGCCCGTGCGGCGTCTTGCGGGGCGGCGGCCTCGATGCGGGCCCAGGCCCACGCCATCATCGCGAGCATCGTCACGCGCAAGTAGTCGTCGGCTATTTCGTACGGCAGCACGGTGTCGGCTTGCGCCGCAATCGCCACCGTGGTGCCCAGGTAGCGCAGCTGCGCCAGCCGGCGCTGCGCGTCGGCATCGGCTTCACGCGAGGCATCGAGCATGTCACGCAGCTCGAGCAGCACGGCCGACATGGCGGCGGCGCCGTCGGGCAGCACCTTGCGCACCAACAGATCGATGGCCTGGATCTCGTTGGTGCCCTCGTAGATCATGGTCACGCGCGCATCGCGCACGATCTGCTCGATGCCCGATTCGCGAACGTAGCCGTGGCCGCCGAACACCTGCAGGCATTCGCTCGCGCCGTGGAAGGCTTGCTGGGTGCATGCGGCCTTGAGCACCGGCGTGACGAACGCGCACCAGCGCTGCGCTTGTTCGCGGGCCTTGGGATCGGCGTCGTGCGTGGCCACGTCGAGCATCAGCGCGCTGCGGTAGGCGAGGGTGCGCGCGCCGTCGATCCAGGCGCGCTGCGTGTCGAGGATGCGGCGCACCGCGGGGTGCTCGGCGATCAGGTCGGCCGGCTCGCCGCCGCGGCTGGCAGGCACGGGGCCGGGCGCACGCATCTGGCGGCGTTCGGCGGCGTAGGTGTCGGCCTTCTGCCATGCGGCGTCGAGCAGGCCGATGCCCTGCAGCGCCACGTGCAGGCGCGCGGAATTCATCATCACGAACATCGCGGCCAAACCGCGGCCGGGCTCGCCGACCAGCCAGCCGACGGCATCGTCGAAGCGCATCGTGCAGGTGGGGCTGCCGTGCAGGCCCATCTTTTCCTCGATGCGCTCGCAGTGCACCGCATTGCGGGAGCCGTCTGGCAGCAGCTTGGGCACGAGCACCAGCGACAGTCCCTTGGGGCCGGCAGGCGCATCGGGCACGCGGCACAGCACGAGGTGCACGATGTTCGGCGTCAGGTCGTGTTCGCCGCCGGAAATGAAGATCTTGCCGCCGTTCACCCGCAGGCTGCCATCGGCCTGCGGCACGGCGCGCGTGCGCACCTGGCCCAGGTCGCTGCCCGCATGCGCCTCGGTGAGGCACATCGTGGCGAGCCATTCGCCGGTGGCGATCTTCGGCAGGTAGCGTTGCTTCAGTTCGTCGCTGCCATGGTGCTTGAGGCAGGCATACGCGCCGTGCAACAGGCCGGGCGCCATCGTCAGGCCGTGGTTGGCGGCGGCCAGCCATTCGTAGAGCACGGCTTCGAGCATCGCGGGCAGGCCCTGGCCGCCGTCTTCTGGCGCGGCCGACAACGCAGGCCAGCCGCCATCGACGAAGGCCTGGTACGCCTCGCGAAAGCCTGGAGGCGAAACGACCTCGCCGTCGGCAAAGCGGCATCCGATTTCGTCGCCGCCACGGTTGATAGGGGCCACCACTTCGCCGACGAAGCGGCCCGCTTCTTCGAGCACCTGCGACTGCAGCGCCTCGTCGACTTCTGCAAAGGGCGCGAGCGCGGCCAGGCGCGCGGGCGCATCGAGCACGGCATTGAGCAGAAAACGAACGTCTTCGGGGCGGGGTTGATAGTCCATCGGGGAGCGGAAATCTAAGGGGCAGGGGGCTTGCAGGCGAAGCTGCTCGCGCGCTCCGTGTCGCCGCCGGTGTAGGTGGCGACCTGTGGGTAAGGGCACAGCGGCCGCGTGCGCTGCGCCGACCAGTTGGCGGGCACTTCGGCGTTGGGCACCGGTGTGCCTGCACCGCGCGCGGCGGCCGTGACCGATGCGGGCGCCTTGCCCTGCTCGACCCAGTCGACCAGCGCGCTCAGCATGTCGAACTGGTCGGTGGCCGGGCCGCCTGCGCAGTGGTTCATGCCGGGCACCGGGAAGTAGCGCGCGAACGAAGAGGCATCGCCGCCGTTCGCGGCCTGCACGCGCTCGTACCAGGCGGCGGTATCGTCGGACGAGAACACCGGGTCGCTGGTGCCGTGGTAGACGATCATGCGGCCGCCCCTGTCGCGCAGCGCGCCCAGGTTGGCCGCGTCCGGCGGCGTCATGAACGATAGCGCCGACTCGTGGAACACACCGTCGGTGGCCGCGATGCGCGGTGCGTCGCGGTCCATGTCGAAGCCCAGCGCGAAGGGCAGGCCCTGCGGCCGCTCGGCCAGCGGTGGCGTGGTGAAGATGAAGCCCACGGCACCCGCGTCGCGCGTCGGCGGACTTGCGAACTTCCACTCGCGCCAGTTGCTGCCGCTCACGCCCGCGTCGAACGGGAAGCTGCTGTAGAGCGGCTGGCCTGCGCTGTTGCGCGCACCCTTGACGAACACGTTGGCGAGTGCGTTCTTCTGCGGCGCGCTCAGGCACATGCCATCGCGCGTGCCGGCGGCGCAGGTGGGCACGTCCGCCTGGATGTCGAAGCGTGCCTGGCAGGCCTGCACGTTCGACACGATGCCGTCGGCCAATCCATCGAGTGCATCGCAGCGCTGCAGCACCTTGTCGGCCACGAGCTTCATCTCGGCCGGGGTGAAGGCGCTCTGCAGATCGGGCTGGCCGGCCGGTGTCTTCGCGCTGGCCACGGCCGCGTATTGCTGCGCGCCGTAGAGCTGTGCCACCGCCGCCTTCGGCAGGTTGAAGCCGGGGTCGCCCGCGAGGATGCCGTCGTACTGCTGCGCCGAACGCACCGCGGCCACCATCGCATGCCGGCCGCCGTTGGAGCAGCCGCCGAAGTACGAGCGGTCGGGTCCGCGCCCGTAGGCCTTGGCGATCAGGTTCTTCGCCATCGGCGTGAGCTGCGCGACGGCGTTGTAGCCGTAGTCGAGCCGTGCCTGCGGGTCGAGCCCGAAGCGCGGCCCCATCGATCCCGCGTGGCCGGCGTCGGAACTGATGACGGCAAAGCCCATCTGCAGCGCGCTGCTGCGCGGGCCGCCACCACCGATGCCGCCGATCGCGGGCACCACCACGCCGTCGAGCCCGCCATTGGCCTGGTAGAAGAAGCGGCCGTTCCATGCCACGGGCAGCCGCATCTCGAAGCCGACGGCGTAGCGCTGGTTGTCGACCGGGCTCGTGCGTTCGTTCATGCGGCCCTGCACGAGGCAGTGCGCGGGAGCGCTCATCGCGACGCCGCCGACCGTGACGGCGCCCGCAGGCACCTCGGTGGCCGAGGTGTAGGCCGTGCCCGGCAGCGCGGCACGCGCGGCGAGGTCGGTGCAGGCCTGCAGCGTGCCGGGACGCGCGGCGGCCAGCGGTGCGTGCGCTGCGGGTGGACGCCCCGCACAGGCCACAAGCAAGGCGGCAACGCCGATCGCGGTCGCGCACAGGCCGAGGGAAAGGGGGCGCTGCTGTCGGTTCATGTTGTCTCCTTGCCGCGCAGGCCGCGGCACTTTCTTCAGGCGGCTTTTCTTGCCGCGCCCAGGTAGGTGTCGATCACGCGCGAATCGACTGCCAGCTTCTTCGCTTCGCCTTCGAGGCTCACGCTGCCCATCTCGAGCACATAGCCGTGGTCGGCCACTTCGAGCGCGGCGCGTGCGTTCTGCTCGACCAGCAGGATGGTGACGCCCGTGGCGCGCAGCGCATCGACCGTGCGGAAGATTTCCTGCACCACCAGCGGCGCAAGGCCCAGGCTGGGTTCGTCGAGCATCAGCAGCGTGGGGCGCGACATCAGCGCGCGGCCCACCGCCAGCATCTGCCGCTCGCCGCCCGACAGCGTGCCGGCCAGTTGCGTGCGGCGCTCCTTCAGGCGCGGGAACAGCGTGTAGACCTCGTCGATGCGGTCGCGCCACTGCTTGTTGCGCAGCCGCACCTGGCGAAAACCGCCGAGCACGAGGTTGTCTTCCACCGGCATGGTGCCGAACAGCTCGCGCTTCTCGGGCACGAGCGCGATGCCGAGCATCACGCGCTCTTCGAGCGTCATCGTGGAGATGGGCTGGCCCTTGAACTCGATGACGCCCTTCGAAGGCAGCACGCCCATCAGCGCATTGAGCAGCGTGGATTTGCCGGCTCCGTTCGGGCCGATCACGGTGACGACGCTGCCCTGGCCGGCCTTCAGGTCGATGCCGTGCAGCACTTCGGCACGGCCGTAGCCGGCGTGCAGGTCGCGGATGTGGAGCAGGGGGGGTGTGGTCATCTCAATGCTCCGTTCCGAGGTAAGCCGCGCGCACCTTGTCGCTGTTCTGCACCTCGGCAGGCGTGCCCTCCATCAGGTGCGTACCGAATTCCATCACCACGATGTGGTCGCAGATGTCCATCACCAGCCCCATGTCGTGCTCCACCAGCAGGATGCTCATGCCTTCGCTGCGCAGCTGCCGCAGCACCTTGCCCAGCGCTTCCTTTTCCTTGTGGCGCAGGCCGGCCGCGGGCTCGTCGAGCAGCAGCAGGGCTGGGTCGGCGCACAGTGCGCGCGCAATCTCCAGCAGGCGCTGCTGGCCCATGGCGAGGTTGCCCGCGATCTCGTGCAGGTAGTCGCCCATGCCCACGCGCTGCAGCTGGCGCTCGGCCTCGCGGAACAGTGCGCGCTCTTCCGTGCGGTCGATGCGCAGCATGGCGGCGATGGCGCCCTTGTGGCCGCGCAGATGGGCGCCCAGCGCCACGTTCTCGAGCACCGTCATGTCGGCCACCATCTTCACGTGCTGGAAGGTGCGCGACACGCCGCGCTGCGCGATCTGCCGCGCGCCCAGCCCGCCGATGGCCTCGCCACGGAAGCGCACCGCGCCGCCCGAAAGCCCGAGCACGCCGGTCACGAGATTGAAGGTGGTCGACTTGCCCGCGCCGTTCGGCCCGATGAGGCCGACGATCTGGCCGGCGCGTGTCTGGAAGCTGATGTCGTTCACCGCCACCAGCCCGCCGAAGGTCTTGCGGATGGCCTGCACGTCGAGCACCACCTCGCCGGCGGCCGGCTTGGCGCGTGCGGGCAGGTCCTTGGCGTTCTGCCAGTCGACGCTGCGGCGCGGACGCGGCAGGCGCCGGTCGACGAAGGCCCACAGCCCGCTGGGCAGGTACTTGAGCACCAGCACGATCATGATGCCGAACACGATCAGCTCGTAGCTGCCGGCCGTGCCGATCAGCTTGGGCAGCAGCACCTGCAATTGGTCTTCCAGCAGCTTGACCACGCCGGCACCGGCAATGGCACCCCACACGTGCGCCGCGCCGCCGAGCACCGCCATGAACAGGTATTCGATGCCCATCTTCAGGCCGAAGGGCGACGGGTTCACCGTGCGCTGGAAGTGCGCGAACAGCCAGCCCGAGATCGATGCGAGCATGGCCGCCAGCACGAAGATGCCGATCTTGAAGCGCAGCGTGTTCACACCCATGGCCTCGGCCATCTGCGAGCCGCCGGCCAGCGAACGGATGGCGCGGCCGCTGCGCGAATCGAGCAGGCGGATCACCGCGAACGCAGCGAGGATCGCGAAAGCCCAGACCACGCCGTAGAACAGCCGCTGCTGGCCGAACTCGAAACCGAACAGCGACAGCCCCTTCACGCCCAGGATGCCGTCGTACTTGCCGAGCGCATCGAGGTTGCCCATGAGGTAGTAGAGCGACAGCGCCCACGCGATGGTCGCCAGCGGCAGGTAGTGGCCCGACATGCGCAGCGTGATCGCGCCGATGAACGCGGCGCTGAGGCCGGTGAGCCCCAGGCCGATGAACAGCGTGACCCACGGCGACAGGCCGGTGTTCACCGTGAGGTAGGCGGTGGTGTACGCGCCGATGCCCACGAAGGCCGCTTGCCCGAAGGAGGTGAGGCCGCCGACGCCGGTGAGCAGCACGAGGCCGAGCACGGGCAGGGTGTAGATGCCGATGTAGTTGAGCTGGATGATCCAGAAGTCGGGCAGCGGCAGGAATGGCAGCGCGACGAGCACCAGGATCAGTGCGAGCGGGCCCCAGGTGCGCAGCAGGCTCTTGTCCGGCGCAGGGGTCGAAGAAGGGGTCAGAAGCGCTTCCATCTCAGTGATCCATCGCGGGTTGTTTGTTTTGTTTCAGGTGCGCTTGTTCGGGGCGCGTACACAGGCCACCGGGTACTCCCCTCCGCGAATGTCCCCCGCCTTCGGCTCCTCCTTTATTTCGCTGCGGGGAGCACCCGGTGCCCTGTGCACGATGGGCGCTCTGCTTGTGCTGGCCGTTCAACCGCTCTGCCGAACGCTCACGCCGGCGGGGTGCCTTGCGCAGCGAAATAAAGGAGGAGCCCGAAGGGCGGGGGACATTCGCGGAGCAAGGTACCCCGTCGGCGTGAGCGCACCCCGAACGACCCCTGGAGCGGCAAGAAGAACGTGTGCTCATCAATGCTCCTCATCCGAATGCCCGCTGCGCAACGAGCGCCACAGCAGCACCGGCAGGATGATGGTGAACACGATCACTTCCTTGAACGAGCTCGCCCAGAAAGAACCGAAGGACTCGATCACGCCCACTGCCAGCGCACCGAGCAGTGCACCCGGGTAGCTTGCAAGCCCGCCAACCACGGCAGCTACGAAGCCTTTCAGGCCGATGAGAAATCCCGAGTCGTAGAACACGGTCGTGGTCGGCCCGATCAGCAGCCCCGAGAGCGCACCGATGAGTGCCGTCATCGCGAAAGTGAGCTGCCCCGCCGCCTGGGTGGAAATGCCCATGAGCCGCGCACCCAGCCGGTTCACGGCCGTTGCCCGCAGCGCCTTGCCATACAGGCTGCGCTCGAACATCAGGTACAGCAGCACGATCAGCGCGGCCGACATGGCAAAGATGATCAGCGCCTGCCCGCTCACGTTCAGCGGGCCCAGCGCCATGCGCTCGTCCCAGAACGGCGGGTTGCGAAAACCTTCAGCGCCGAAGAACAGCAGGCCCAGTCCCGTCATCGCGAAGTGCACGCCGACCGAGACGATCAGCAGCACCAGCGAACTCGCGCCGGCCAGCGACTGGTACGCCACGCGGTACACCAGCGGCCCGAAGGCCGTCACGATGAACACCGTGAGAAGAGCCTGCACGCCGATCGGCAGGTTGCGCGGGCCGGCCCACGCCGACACCGCGCAGATGATGGCCGGCAGGACGAAGGTGCGCGCTGCCGCCTTCAGCCCGCCCGCCGCGCTGCCGCTGTGGCGCCAGGTCGTGACCAGATCCATCAGCGCGGCAACACCGGCCAGTATGAGCAGCAGCCACACCGTGCCCGGCGTTTTGCCGGTCTGGAAGATCGCCAGCGTCAGCGCGCCGTACGCCACGAATTCGCCCTGCGGGATGAAGATGACGCGGGTCACCGTGAAGACGAGCACGATGCCCATGCCCAGCAGGGCATAGATCGCGCCATTGGTGAGGCCGTCCAGCGTCAGGATGCTGGCGATTGATAAGTCCATGGCGTGAGGCTGCGATTGAAGAAGGTTACTGCTCGACCTTGAACGCGCCGTTCACCACCTTGAGCATCACGCCGGTCTCGGTCGTGTAGCCCCAGTGGTCCTGTGCCGTCCAGTTGAGCACGCCGTGCGCGAGCACCGTGCGGCCCATGCCTTCGAGCGCATCGCGCAGCGCGGCACGGAACTCCGGCGTGCCGGGCTTGGCCTTCTTGAGTGCAACCGGCACGGCCTTCTCGAGCACCGTGAGCGCGTCGGCCGAGTGGCCGGCGAACTGGTTGCGCGAGCCGGGGCCGTAGACCTTCTCGTAGCCCTGCACGAAGGCCACTGCGGCGGCCTTCGACGGATGGCTGTCGGGCAACTGCTCGGCCACGGTGGCGGGGCCTGACACCACGAAGGTGCCTTCGGCATCCTTGCCGGCGGTGCGCATCAGGTCCTGCGTGGCGGCGGCGTGCGTCTGGTAGACCTTGCCCTTGTAGCCGCGCTCCATCACCGCCTTCTGCGGCATGCCTGCGCCGCTGCCCGAGGCCACGATCAGGATCGCGTCGGGGTTGGCCGACGTGAGTTTCAGCACCTGGCCGGTCACGCTGGTGTCGGAGCGCGCGAAGCGCTCGGTCGCGACGATCTTGATGCCGTTCTTGGCGGCCTCGGCGGTCAGCGCCTTGAGCCACAGCTCGCCGTACGCGTCGGTGTAGCCGAGGAAGCCGACCGTCTTCACGTTCTGCTTCTTCATGTGCGCGACCACTGCGTAGGCCATCACGTCGTTCGACTGCGGCATGCGGAAGAACCACTTGTCCTTGCCCGGCGGCAGGCTGGCGGGCGAGGTCGCGATCTGCGGCGTGCCGGCTTCGGCGGTCACGTCGGCCATCGGAATGGCGACCGGCGTGGCGCTGGAGCCGATGATCACGTCGGCCTTGTCTTCCGTCACCAGGCGCTGCGTGTCCTTCACGCCGGTGGTCGGGTCGGTGGCGTCGTCGAGCACCACCACCTTGAGCGTCTCGCCCGCGATCGTCTTGGGCCAGATCATGATGCCGTTCTTCACCGGAATGCCGAGGCCGGAGGCCGGGCCGGTGAGGGGCTGCACCACGCCGATGGTGATGTCGGCATGGGCCATGCCCATGGCCATGAGCGCCAGCACGGCGGCGAGGGTGGTCTTTTTCTTGAATGTCATCGATGTCTCCTGAAGGAAGCGGGATGGAAGCGGGTTTGAAGAGTCAGCGCGGCGCCATGCGCAGTGCACCGTCGAGGCGGATCACTTCGCCGTTGAGATGGCCGTTGGTGACGATGTGGCAGGCCAGCTCGGCAAACTCCGAGGGCTTTCCAAGGCGTGGCGGGAACGGGATCGATGCGGCCAGCGACTGCTGCACGGCTTCGGGCAGCTCCTTCATGAGCGGCGTGGCGAACAGGCCGGGCGCGACGGTGCACACGCGGATGCCGTGCTGGGCCAGGTCGCGCGCCATGGGCAGCGTCATGCCCACGAGCCCGCCCTTGGAGGCGCTGTAGGCCTGCTGGCCCACCTGGCCGTCGAACGCGGCGGCCGAGGCGGTGAACATCATCACGCCGCGTTCGCCGTTGTCCAGCGCGGGCAGCTTGGCGCAGGCGGCTGCGAACAGGCGGCTCACGTTGTAGCTGCCGATCAGGTTGATGGTGACCACGCGCGTGAAGTCTTCCAGCGGCGCGGCACTGCCGTCGCGCTGCACGATGCGCTTGGCGCTGCCGATGCCGGCCACGTTCATGAGGATGCGTGCGGGGCCATGGGCGGCGGCGGCCTTGTCCAGTGCGGCGGTCACGCTGGCGGCGTCGGTGATGTCGCAGGCGCACGCCACGCCGCCGATCTCGGCGGCGATCTTCTCGGCTTGTTCGGCATTGCGGTCGAGCACGGCCACCTTCGCGCCCAGGCGCGCCAGTTCGCGTGCGGTGGCTTCGCCCAGGCCCGATGCGCCGCCGGTCACGATGGCGGCTTGTCCTTGGATGTGCATGGTGGATTCCTTCCGGTGAAATTCAGTGTTGGGGAACGATGGTGAAAGGCAGGCTGCCGTCGTGCAGCGCGTTCACCAGATGCGCACGGTGCTGGAGCACGGCGCGCTGGTTGATGGAGCCCTTGTCGGTGATCTCGCCCTTGTCGAGCGACGGTGGCTCGGCCATCAGGTGGGCCCGTGCCACGCGCGTGGCGCTGCCGGTGGCCTGCGCCGCAAGCTGGTTCAGCACCTTCTGGAAATGCTGCTGGATGGGCGCGCTCTGCACCACTTCCTGCAGGCTGGCGGTGGCGGGCAGGCCGCTCAGGGTGCGGCAGGCGGCCGTGGGCAGCAGAAGCGCACCGACTTCCTTGAGGTTGATGCCGGTGAGCACGGCGTCCTGCACGTAGGGCGCGCAGGCCGCGATGATCTTGGCGCGCATGGGGCCCACGCTCACGAAGGTGCCGGTGCTGAGCTTGAAGTCCTCGGCGATGCGGCCGTCGAACTTCAGGCCCTTGTTGAGGTCGTTCTCGTCGATCCACTTCACCGCGTCGCCCGAGCAGTAGAAGCCCTCTTCGTCGAAAGCCTCGCGCGTGGCATCGGGGTTGCGCCAATAGCCGGGCGTGATGTTGGGGCCGCGGTAGCGCACCTCGATTTTTCCGTCCACGGGCACCAGCTTGAGCTGCAGCCCCGGCGTGGGCACGCCGATGTCGCCGGCCTGCACGTCGGGGCTGTTCACGGCCAAGCAGAAGGGGCAGCCCTCGGTCATGCCCAGGCCCGTGTTCATGACGATGCGCTCGCCCACCTCGCGCTCGGCGCTTTCAAACAGCGCGTCCCAGATGGGCTGCGACAGTGCGGCCGCGGCGAAGAAGAACATCTTCACGCGGCTGAGCAGGTTCTTGCGCAGCTGGTCATCGGTCTTCATCGCCTGGGCGATCACCTCGAAGCCCGTGGGCACGTTGAAGTACACCGTGGGCGCGATCTCGCGCAGGTTGCGGATGGTCTCGGCCATGCCCGTGGGCGTGGGCTTGCCCTCGTCCAGGTACAGCGTGCCGCCGTTGTAGATGACGATGCCGAAATTGTGGTTGCCGCCGAACGTGTGGTTCCACGGCAGCCAGTCCACCAGCACCAGCGGCTCTTCGGCCAGCACGGGCATGGACTGGTTCATCTGCTGCAGGTTGGCGGCCCACATGCCATGCGTGACGATCACGGCCTTGGGCAGCTTGGTGGAGCCCGAGGTGAACATGAACTTGGCGATGCTGTCCGCGGTGATCGCGCTGTGCGCCGCATCCACGGCGGGCGTGGCGGGGGTGGCCAGCAGCTCGCTGAACGGCGTGGTGCGACGCCCTTCGATGCTGCCACTGCCCAGCACCACATGCACATCGGAGGCCACCGTGGCGCCGATGGCGCGGGCAAAGCGTTTGGCGTCGCTTGCGAACACCAGGCCCGGCGTCAGCGTGTCCAGCACGTGGCGCAGCTTGTCGTAGTCCTGGCTGATCGTGGAATACGCGGTGGACACCGTGCACTGCGGCACGCCGGCCACCAGGCAGCCCAGCGACAGCAGCGCATGGTCCAGGTCGTTCTCGCTCAGGATGGCCACGGGCCGCTCGGTGCCCAGGTTCATGCCCAGCAGCGCCTGCGCAATGCTGCGGGCCGCGGCCCACGCCTGGCTGTAGCTGATGTGGCGCCATTCGCCCAGGCTGCCATCGGCGTTCTTCACGCGCTGGGCCATCCACGTGCGCTCGGGCGCCACCTGCGCCCAGTGCGCCAGCCGCTCGGTGAGGCGCACGGGGTGCGGCTGCAGGGCCTGCGCGGCTTCGACATAGACCACGCCGTTGTCCGCTGCGCGGGTGCGCACTTCGGTGACACCGAAACGCAGGGGGCGGTAGCGGGGGGAGGGGTTTGCAGTCATCAGGGGCTTTCGGTGCGCGCGATGTGCATCAGTCCTTCTTGACCTTGGCCGCCTTGCCGTCGAGAAAGGCGCGCACGCGGGCCTTGGCCTCGGGTGCGCTCTGTGCGATGGCGGCCATCATGGCTTCGGTCATCAGGCCCTGGTCGGACGGCTGCTCGGCAATGCGGGGCAGCGCGTGCATCAGCGCGTAGTTGGTCAGCGGCGCGTTCTGGGCGATGCGCTGGGCCAGCTCGAAGGCCTTGTCGAACGCGGTGCCAGCGGGCACGAGGTACTGCGCAAAGCCGACCTTCTCGCCGTCCACGGCGTTGTAGACGCGGCCGGTCATCATCATGTCGGTCATGCGGGCCGTGCCGATCAGGCGCGGGATGCGCACCGCGCCGCCACCGCCCACGAAGATGCCGCGCGAGCCTTCGGGCAGCGCGTAGAAGGTCGATTCGTCGGCCACGCGGATGTGGCACGCGCTGGCCAGCTCCAGTCCGCCGCCCACCACGGCACCGTGCAGCGCGGCCACCACGGGCACGGGGCCGAACTGGACGCGATCGAGCGCTGCATGCCACATGCGCGAGTGGTGCAGGCCCTGGCCGGCATCGCGCTCCTTGAGTTCGCTGAGGTCCAGCCCCGAGCAGAAGTGCTCGCCCTGGCCGTCGATCACCGCGGCGGCCACAGTGGCGGGCAGGCTTTCCATCAACTCGCGCAGCGCGAGGATCAGGCCGTCGTTCAAGGCGTTGCGCTTGGCGGGGCGGGTCAGGCGGATGACCGCGATTTCCTCGCGTTCGCCGCGAATTTCCAGGGAGATGTCGGTGGACTGGGTCATGGTGATGTGGGTGAGTTGGCGGAATTATGGTTATTGAAGATAACTAAAACAAGGTCGAAGCCGGGCTCTTTTCTAGGTGCTTTCCCTAGCTTTTCCAGTGGATCATATGGTTATGATAAATAACTAAATGCAGACCTCAGGAACAAGGAGCCCGCCGTGAACGCCTTCATCCCCTACGGTATCTACTGGTCGTCTCCCTTTGCCAAGTGGCAGGGCTCGCTGGCCAACCTCAATGCACTGCCGCTGGCGGCCAAGGTGGGCCGGCAGGCGCTGGCGGCGCGCGGCTACGACCTCGCGGCGGTGGACCTGGCCATCCTGGGCATCACCAATCCGCAGAAGGGCAGCTTCTACGGACTGCCGTGGGTCACGGGGCTCATGGGCATCGATCGCGTGGCCGGCCCCACCGTGCAGCAGGCCTGCGCCACCAGCGTGCGCGCACTGCAGATGGCCGCGCAGGAAGTGGCCTGCGGCACGGCCGGTAGCGCGCTGCTGGTGATGGCCGACCGTCAGTCCAACGGGCCGGTCGTGTACTACCCGGATTCGAGTGGCACCGGCGGCTATGGCATCACCGAGCACTGGGTGCCCGACAACATGGCGCACGACCCCTACGCCAAGAACGCGATGCTGCAGACAGGCGAGAACGTGGCCGCGCGCTATGGCATCAGCACCGAGGAACAGCACGCGCTGAAGCTGCACCGCTACACCCAGTACCAGCAGGCGCTGGCCGATGACCGCGCGTTCCAGAAGCGCTACATGGCCGACGTACCGCTCTCCGACTCGAAATTCCGCAAGCAGACCGGCACGCTCGGCACCGACGAAGGCATCTTCCCGACCACGGCCGAAGGCCTGGCCAGGCTCAAGCCCGTGAAGGAGGGCGGCACCGTCACCTTCGGCGGGCAGACCCATCCGGCCGACGGCAACGCGGGCGCCATCGTCACCACGCGCGACCGGGCGCGCGCTGCGTCCATCGATCCCGGCATCGAGATCGAGATCCTGGGCTTCGGCATGGCGCGCGTGGAGGCGGGCTACATGCCCATGGCGCCGGTGCCCGCCACCTTCAATGCGCTGAAGCACGCGGGCCTCGCCATGAAGGACGTGGACGCCGTCAAGACCCACAACCCGTTCGCCGTGAACGACATCGCCCTGGCGCGCGACACCGGCTTCGCGTGGGAGCGCATGAACAACTACGGCAGCTCCATCATCTGGGGCCACCCGCAGGCGCCCACGGGACTGCGCGCCATCATCGAACTCATCGAAGAGCTGGTGCTGCGCGGTGGCGGCGTGGGCCTCTTCACCGGCTGCGCCGCAGGCGACAGCGGCTATGCCACCGTGCTGCGCGTGACCGACAGCAGAACCCAGAAAGCTTGATCCATGACCACTGAACATTCCTTTTCCGCTCCCCTGAACGCCTGGCTGATCGACGGCGTGCGCACGCCGATGGTCGACTACTGCGGTCCCCTGGGCCATGTGTCGCCCACCGACATGGGCATCAAGGTCGCCCGTGCGGTGCTGGAGCGCAGCGGCGTGTCCGCCGCCGACGTGAACTCGGTCATCACCGGATCGATGGCGCAGGCCGACTTCGACGCCTTCGTGCTGCCGCGCCACATCGGCCTGTACGCGGGCGTGCCGCAGAGTGTGCCGGCCATCCTGGTGCAGCGCATCTGCGGCACGGGCTTTGAGCTGCTGCGCCAGGCGGCCGACCAGATCGCGCTGGGCTATGCCGACGTGGCGCTGGTGGTGGGCACCGAGTCCATGACGCGCAACCCGATTGCCGCCTACACGCACCGCACGGGCTTCAAGCTGGGCGCGCCGGTGGAGTTCAAGGACTTCCTGATGGAAGCGCTGATCGACACCGCGGGCCCGGTCACGATGATCGAGACCGCCGAGAACCTGGCGAAGAAATACGGCATCACCCGCGAAGACGTGGACGCCTACGCCGCCCGCTCGTTCGAGCGAGCGCTCAAGGCCCAGGCCGATGGCTTCCTGGCCGGCGAGATCGTGCCGGTGACGAGCGAAAAATTCGCGCTCGAAGGCTATGCCACGCGGGGCATCACGCTGCCGCGCAAGGTGGCGCAGCTCGACCGCGACACCCACCCGCGCCCCTCGCCCATCGAGGCCCTGGCGGGCTTGCGCACCGTCTATCCCGGTGGCGTGCAGACAGCCGGCAACAGCTCGGCCCTGGTCGATGGCGCCGTGGGCGCGGTGGTGGCCGGCGATGCGTATGTGCAGCAGCGCGGCCTCAAGCCCCTGGCGCGCCTGCGCGGTGCGGCAGCAGTGGGCGTGGCGCCCGAGTACATGGGCATCGGCCCGGCCCCCGCCATCCGCGCGCTGCTGGCGCGCACCGGGCTCGCGCTGGACGACATCGGCCTGTTCGAAATCAACGAGGCCCAGGGCGCGCAGACCATCGCGGTGGAGCGCGAACTGGGCCTCGACCGCGACAAGCTCAACGTGAACGGCGGCGCCATCGCGCTGGGCCACCCGCTTGCCGCCACCGGCGTGCGCCTCACGGTGACGCTGGCGCGCGAACTGCGCCGCCGCGGCCTGCGCTACGGCATTTCCAGCGCCTGCGTGGGCGGCGGGCAGGGCATGGCGTTGCTTATCGAAAACCCCGAAGCCTGAGAGCTGCCGGCCTCAAGACGCCAGAACGACCGAACCCGTTCCCGACACAAAACCACACACCATGAAAATCATCACCGCCGCCCAAGCCGGGGCCCTCATCCCCGACGACGCCACCATCTTCCTGGGCGGCCTGGCCGTCACCAGCCTGCCCGAGGAAGTGCTCAAGGGCGTGGAGCAAACCTTTCTGGACACTGGCCACCCGCGCAACGTGACCACCTGGGCCTGCGGCGCCATCGGCAACAGCAAGGACGCGGGCATGGTGCACTTCGCCCACCCCGGCATGATCAAGCGCACCGTGGCCGGCCACTTCGGCCAGACCGGCGCCGAGATGATGAAGATGGTGTTCGAAGGCGAGGTCGAGGCCTACAACTTCCCGCAGGGCAGCCTGTCGCACCTCACACGGCACATCGCCAGCCGCAGCCCGGGCCTGCTGACCAAGGTGGGCCTGGGCACGTTCGTCGATCCGCGCATCGAGGGCGGCAAGCTCAACGGCAAGTCCACCGAAGACCTGGTCAGGCTGGTCGAATTCAACGGCGAGGAATGGTTGTTCTACCCCTCGCCCAAGATCGACGTGGCCATCATCCGCGGCACCCTGGCCGACGAGAACGGCAATATCACGCTGGACAAGGAAGGCATGCTGCTGGAGCAGATCAACATTGCCCATGCGGCCAAGGCCTGCGGCGGCATCGTCATCGCGCAGGTGGAGCGCATCGTCCAGGCCGGCAGCCTGCACCCCAAGTCGGTGAAGGTGCCTGGCGTGTCGGTGGACTACGTGGTGGTCAGCCAGCCCGAGAACCACATGCAGACCATCACCACGCAGTTCAGCCCCGCGCTGTGCGGTGACGTGCGCGTGCCCGTGAACTCGCTGGAGCCCATGCCGCTGGACGAGCGCAAGGTGATTGCCCGCCGCTCGGCGCTGGAGCTTGCGCCCGGCGCGATCACCAACCTGGGCATCGGCATCCCGGCCGGCGTGCCCTCGGTGGCAGCGGAGGAGGGCGTGGCCGACCAGCTGACCCTGAGTGTCGAGAGCGGCATCACCGGCGGCATTCCCGCGCAGGGCGGCGACTTCGGTGTGGCCTACAACGCCGACGCCATCATCGAGCAGTCGCTGCAGTTCGACTTCTACGACGGCGGCGGCCTGGACGCCAGCTTCCTGGGCCTGGCCCAGGTGGACAACCACGGCAACGTGAACGTGAGCAAATTCAACGGCCGCCCCGTGGGCTGCGGCGGCTTCGTGAACATCACGTGCTCCACGAAGAATCTGGTGTTCTGCGGCACCTTCACCGCCGGGGGCCTGCAGGTGAAGGTGGTCGACGGGCAGCTCACCATCGTCAAGGAAGGCAAGTCCCGCAAGTTCATCGAGAAGGTGGAGCAGATCACCTTCAATGGGCTGGATGCCGCGCGGCGCCAGCAGAACGTGCTGTTCGTCACCGAACGCGCGGTGTTCCACCTGACCACCGAAGGGCTGGAACTGATCGAGATCGCGCCGGGCATCGACCTGGAGCGCGACGTGCTGGCGCACATGGGGTTCAGGCCCCTGATGCGCGACGTGAAGACCATGGACCCAGGGCTGTTCCGCGCCCAGTGGGGTGGCCTGGCCAAGGCCATGGCCGAAAGGTCGCGCGTCGAGTGAAGTACCTCCGATAGCGCCCGCATCGTCTTCGGCCCTGCGCGCGGACGCAGAACCACAGGGAACTTCATTCCCCCCGCGAGTACACCTTCTGCAGCAGCCGGATCAGCGTCTTGCGCTCGGCGGCCGTCAGGCGCCCGGTGGCGTCCACCTCCAGGTCGGCGGCGGTCTGCTCGGCCTGCGCGGTCAGATCCATCCCTGCCGGCGTGAGGTGCAGGCCGAGGGCGCGGCCGTCGCTCGGGTGCGGGCGGCGTTCGATCAACCCACGCCGCTCCAGCGCGGCGATCAGTCCCACCAGGTTGGGCGGCAGCACATCGAGCGTGGCGCACAGCTGGCGCGAGGTGATGCCGGGGTTGTGCGCCATCAGCGACAGCACCGAGAAATCCACCACCTTCAGGCCATACACCGCCATGCGCTCCATGAACACCTCGATCACGGCCAGCGAGGCGCGGCGCGCGTTGTAGCCCACCAGCGTGCGAAGGAAGGCGGTGTCCACGGACCCGGTCATGGGCGCCGGGGTGGCTGCGACCGCAGGGGCTGTCTTTTTCTTGATGGGTTGGACGCTGGGCATGGGGTGATTGTGCCGAGGCGACGCGTTCGCACGGCGTTCCATGTCCGATTACAACAGTCGGCTTGCGAAGCCGCCGCGGCGCTCGTGGACAACCCCGCCATCCCGAAGAGGGACCCGTCGCCCGCATTAAGCGCGCATCGGCGCGCGGCTCTTTTCGTTGTTGACGGTGACGAATTTCCTGAGCAACGCCATGAAATCCGCGCGCTCCTTCTCGCTCAGCGAACCCAGGAGAGTGTCTTGCATCTGCGCCATCGCGGGCACCATCTCTGCAAGCAAATCCTCGCCGGCGGTCGTGAGGCGCAACTCGCGCTGTCCGCGCGCCAGCATCTTGCGGGTTATCAATCCCTTCGTTTCCAGGCGCGCGGCGATGTCGGCAGCGCTGGAGGTATCGAGGGCCACCTGCTGGGCCAGAGTGATCTGGTCGATGCCCGGCTTGTCCTGCAAGACGCGCATCGCGGCATATTGCACCGGCGTGACGTCGCGCCCCAGCGTCTCGTGGAATACCGACACTGCGATCTGATGGGCGCGCCGGATGAGGTGACCCGGCTGGTCGTTGATGTCGATCGCGGCGGTATTGGACTTGCTGAGGGACATGATGGAGAAACAGATCGGCTTCGGCGGCGCAGAAGCCCGCGATCTTACCGAGCCCCTCCCGCTCCAAGCGCCCTACAGGTCGAGCACGAGGATCGGCGAACGCGATCGCGAACAGCAGGGCGTGAACTGATCGTTGGCTGCCTGTTCCTCGGGCGTCAGATACATGTCCTTGTGGTCGGGTTCGCCTTCGAGCACGCGCGTGAGGCACGTGCCGCACACGCCCTGCTCGCACGAAGTGGCGACCTCGATACCCGCCGCCGCAAGGGCCTGCACCACCGTCTTGTCCTTGGGCACCGCAACAATGCGGCCGGAGCTCGCGAGCTTGACCTCGAAGGCTGCGTCGGCGTCCGACTTGACCACCTCGGCCGAGAAGAATTCGTAGTGGAGCTGGTCGACCGGCCAGCCGGCGGCGCGTGCAGCGTCGAGCACCCAGTCCATGAAGCCCTTGGGCCCGCACACGTACAGATGAACGCCCGTCCTCGGAGCCTGGACAACGGCCGGAAGCGACAACTTCTGCGTTTCATCCCCGTCATCGAAGTGAAATTGCACCCGGGAAGCGAATGGCGCTCGCGCGATGCGCTCGACAAACGCGGTGCGTTCCTGCGAACGCGTGCAGTAGTGCATTTCAAAGGCCGCGTTGGCGACCGCCAGCCGCTCCGCCATGCACAGAATGGGCGTCACACCGATTCCGCCGGCAACCAGCACGCTGTGTGCGGCGCCGTGCGCCAGCGGGAAGTGGTTCTTCGGTGCGCTGATGCGAAGCGCGTCGCCCTCCTTGACGAGGTCGTGCATCGTTTGCGATCCGCCGCGGGAGTTCGGGTCGCGCAGCACGCCGATCAGATAACGATGGCTCTCGCTCGGGTCATTGCACAGCGAGTACTGGCGCGTGACACCGTTCGGCATGTGCACGTCGATGTGCGAACCGGCCGAGAACGCCGGCAGGGCGCCTCCACCTTCCCGCACCAGTTCGAATGTGCAGATGTCCAGCGCTTCGACGTGCTTGCGTGCAACGCGCACGTTGAGTTCGGAGGCGTTCATTCTGCGACCCCCTGCTTGCTGGAAGCTTCGTCTTCCTGTGCGATCAGGCGTTCGATGACACGGCGCGACTGCACGCCGCCGGAATCGATGTTGAGCTTGAGCAACTGCCGTTGCGGGTGCGCGAGCAGGTTGCGCTGCTGCGATTCGAGCATCTCGAGGTCTTCGCTGAAGATCTTGCCCTGGCCTTCGCGGATCGATGCGGTGAGCGCCTTGTCGTGCGGCTGAAAATTGCGTGCCATGCCCCAGAAGTACCAGATCGAGGTTTCCGTTTCGGGGGTGATGAAGTCGACCACGATGCTCGAGACCTTGTGCGCCGGGTCGGCGTGATAGCCGCCCTTGCCGGCGTGCGCGACACCGACTTCGATCAGCACGTGGCTCGGCGGCGTGAAACGGCAGATTTGCCAGCGGTCGACCGGGACGTCGTCGGCCAGGTGGTTGCCGCGCAGCGCCATGCGCCAGAAAGGGGGCGCCATGATGTTTTCCATGTGGCGGGCGGTGGTGACGGTGTCGCCTTCGGTGACGGTCTTGGTCGGCGTCTCGTCGATTTCCTTCTGGCCGATACTGGTCGCGTGCACGTAGGTCTCGTGCGTCAGGTCCATCAGGTTGTCGATCATGAGCCGGTAGTCGCACTGGATGTGGAAGAGGCCGCCGCCGTAGGCCCAATCCGGGCTTTCGGCCCACTCGAGGTGATGCAGCTTGGCCGGGTCGGCCAGGGCCGGGTCGCCGGGCCACACCCAGACAAAACCATAGCGCTCGATCACCGGGAAGGACCGGATCGCGGGGAATCCACGCACGCGCTGGCCGGGCATGGCGACCGTCTTGCCGTCGCAGCCCATCTCCAGGCCGTGATAGCCGCACACGAGCTTGCCTTCGACGACCGAGCCGAGCGAGAGCGGTGCACCCCGATGCGGGCAGAAATCCTCCAGCGCCGCAGCCTTGCCCTCAGCCGCACGGTACAGCACGAGCTTCTCGCCGCAGATCATCCGGCCCAGCGGCTTGTCGTCGATTTCGTTGGCGGTGCAGGCCACGTACCAGGCATTTTTCGGGAACATGTGTGTCTCCTTGAGATTTCCGGGAAAGAAAAAGAAACCGGCTCAGTGCGCACTGATCACGGCGCCTGTGGATTGCCGCGCGGCGCTTTGGCGCAGCGCCAGCACTGCCGCCATCGCCGCGATCAGCGGCAGCGCATAGGCGTAGTACAGCTTCGGTGCCTGCCAGCCGCCGTCGAGCAGCATGCCGGCAATCAGCGGAGCGAGGATGGCACCGATGCGGCCGATGCCGATGGCCCAGCCCATGCCGGTCGTGCGCACCGCCGCCGGATAGATGACCGGCGCGAACGCATAAAGGCCGGCCATCGAGCCGAAGATGAATGCGCCGATCAGGAAGGCAATCGCGAACGACGCACCGAGGTGACCGGTCGAGGCGCCGAAGGCAGCCATGGCGACGGCTGTCATCGTCAGGCTGGCAGCCGTCAGCCGGCCGAGGTCCAGCCGGGCGGCCAGCAGCCCGAACAGGCTGCCGCCAACGATGCCCCCGATGTTCAGCAGCACGCCGCCCGTGATCCCCTGGCGGGCCGAGAGCCCTGCTGAAACCAGCAGCTTCGGCGTCCAGCTGAGCGCGAAGTAGAAGCTGAACATGAGCAGGAAGAATGCGGCCCAGAGCAGCAGCGTCGAGCGGGCCAGTCCGCCGTTGAACAGGCCCGGGATCGTGTTGGAAGGGCGTTCGCCAACGGCCGGGAGCGGCGGGAGTTCGGCCAGTTCGGTGCGCTGCATTTTTCGCAGCAGGGCGTTGAGCTTTTGCAGCGCGCCAGCCGGGCGCCTCGAAGTGAGGAAGTCGACGGATTCCGGCAGCCGCCAGAGCACCAGCGGAATCATGGCGACCGTGGCGAGGCCGCCGAAGACGAAGACCGAGCGCCACCCGTAGGCCTCGAGCAGCACCGCGGCGATGCTGCCACCGATCGTCGCGCCGATGGGATAGCCCGTCGCCTGCAAGGCGACAGCCGTGCTGCGCCACTTGTTCGAGGCGAATTCAGCAGTGATGACGCCGACGCTGGCCAGCATTCCGCCGATGCCGAGCCCCGTGAGTGCGCGCAGGGCCGCCAGTTGGGTGCTGCTCTGCGCCAGCGCCGAAAGCCCCATGCCGAGCGCGATCACGACGAGGCACAGGAGGATGATGGCCTGGCGCCCGAATCGGTCGGCAAGGGGCGCGAGAAACAGCGAACCGGCGGCCATGCCAAACAGACCGGCACTGAACAGCACGCCGAGCTGGGCGCCGCTGAGCTTCCATTCGGCCGAGACGCTGGCGGCGGTGAATGCCATCACCAGCACGTCGAAGCCGTCGAGCATGATGAGCGTGACGCAGATGGCGATCGCGCTCCATTGGAATCTGCTCATGGGACCTTCGTCCAGGTCACGGCGCAAGGCGTGTTTCATCGTTGTCTCCTGAAGGGAAATACAAGCGCGGTCGCACGAAGTCTTTTTGAGTGCGATATGACATTCAGCACACTGAATATGACAATCAGTGTACTGAATGAAGGATCGGGGCTTGCTGAGGGGAAACCCTGATGGAAATCGATATGGGGTCCCGCTCTTCTTGGCTGGGGCGGCAGGTCCACGCCCGACGTGATGTCGGGGCCCCTGGAGGCGCGAGCGGAAGGGCGCTACGCGTCCGCCTCTTCCTTCGTTGCCTCGTTTTCGTCGATCCGATCCCAGTCGCGCCCCGAGCGCCGCTGTCGCTCCTCGCGCTCGCGCGCCATCTGTTCCTCGAACTGCTGGCGGCCCGCCTTGTTGGCCGCGATCAGCTTGGCGCGGTCCTTGTAGTGCGGATAGATCTCGTCGCTGAGCTTGATATTCCGGCGGCGAAAGCGCATGGCCGACTCGCGCGCTTCATGCGCCGGCCAGCCCAGTGCTTCGAGCGTGGTGCGGGCGCTGCGCAGCGATGACTCGAACACCTCGCGCTCCACGTCCATCACGCCACGGTCGCGCAGCTGGAACAGGTGCGTCACGTTGCGGGCCCGCGCGATGATGCGCGCCTGCGGGAAGTTCTCCCGCACGAGATCGACGATTTCGAGCGACTGCTCGATGTCGTCCACCGCCACCACGATGGCCTTGGCCGTGCCCGCGCCTGCGGTGCGCAGCAGGTCGAGCCGCGTGGCATCGCCGTAGAACACGCGAAAGCCGAACTGGCGCAAGCCTTCGACGGTGTCGGCGTCGTGGTCGAGTACGGTCACGCGCAGGCCTTGCGACATCAGCATGCGGCCGACGATCTGGCCGTATCGGCCGAAGCCGCAGATCAGCACCTTGGCGTCCTGCTGCTCCGAAATCTCTTCCAGCTGGGTGCCGCCGTTGCGGCTGTAGCGCGGCAGCACGAATTTGTCGAGCAGCACCAGCAGCAGCGGCGACAGCAGCATCGACAGCGCGACCGCGCCGATCAGCAGCGAGGTGATCTCGGGCGGCAGCACGTCGGGCCCCGCGGCCTGGAACACCACGAACGCGAACTCGCCGCCCTGCGCCAGCAGCAGCGTGAACACCGGGCGCTCCTGGTAGGCAATGCCCATGGCCTTGGCGAGCGCGTAGATCACCACCAGCTTGACGGCCATGAAACCGACCACCAGCATCGCCATGACCCAGGGGCTCGCGATCAGCACGCCGAAGTTGATCGACATGCCCACGGCGATGAAGAACAGGCCCAGCAGCAGGCCCTTGAAGGGCTCGATGTCGGTCTCGAGCTCGCGCCGGTATTCGCTCTCGGCCAGCAGCACGCCGGCGAGGAACGCGCCGAGCGCCATCGACAGGCCGACCGCCTGCATCAGCGCGGCGATGGCCACCACCAGCAGCAGCGCGGCGGCGGTGAAGATCTCGGGCGTGTCGCTGCGCGCGATCCAGCGCAGGATGGGACGCAGCAGCAGCCGGCCGCCAAGGATGATGCCGCCGATCACGCCGATGATCTTCGCGGCCTCCAGCGCGCGTTCGAGGCCAGTGATGGACTGCTCGGCCGCGGTGGCGCCCGCGAGCAGCGGCAGCAGCGCGAGGATCGGAATCGCGGCCACGTCCTGGAACAGCAGGATCGAGAAGCCGGCCTGGCCGCTGGGCGTCCTCAGCAGGTTGCGCTCGCCGAACACCTGCAGCGCAATGGCGGTGGACGACAAGGCGAGGCCCAGCGCTGCCACCAGCGCCACGCGCCATTCGGCGCCCACGGCCCAGCCCGCGGCGAACAGCACCGTGGCGCAGCTCAGCACCTGCGCGGTGCCCCAGCCGAAGATGGGGCGGCGCAGGTTCCACAGGCGCCTGGGTTCGAGTTCGAGGCCCACGAGGAACAGCATCAGCACCACGCCGAACTCGGCGAAGTGCAGCACGTCCTCGACGCTGGACACGAGGCCCAGTCCCCAGGGGCCGATGGCGATGCCGGCCACGAGGTAGCCGATGATCGAGCCGAGGCCCAGGGCCTTCGACAGCGGCACCACGAGCACGGCGGCGCCCAGGTAGATCAGGCTGCTGGTCAGCCAGGCGGGTGCGTGTTCCATTCAGGCCGCCTTGCCGTTGTCTGCGGCCGTGGCCGCGAGGCCGTGGGCCATGGCAGCCTGGAGGGCGCTGGAGACCACCTGGCCGATGTCGTCGGTGTCGGCTGGCCGGTCGCTCTCGGGCACGGGGCAGGCCACGCAGGCGTCGATCTCCTCGATCTCGGGCCAGTCGGGGTAGCTGCCGAGGCGCTGGGCAAAGGTTGCGACGTGCGACGCCACGTCCGCCTCGCTGGCGCTGCGCGCGCCGTAGAAGACCAGCGGCGGCAGGAAGCGCATGCCGCACAGCGCGGCGGTCTGCTCGTAGGGCGGCAGGAAGGCGTCGAAGAAATAGCGGTGGTAGTTCTGAGGGTGGTACGCGGCTTCGGGGCTGCCGGTGGTGGCGACCAGCCAGAGGTCTTTGCCCTGCAGCGCCGTGCCGCCGGGGCCGTAGGCCCAGCCGTAGCCGAGCACGTCGTCGACCCAGAGTTTTTGCAGCGCTGGCATCGAGTACCACTGGATCGGGTGCACCAGCACCACCAGGTCGGCCTTGGCGAGCCGGGCCTGCTCGGCTTCGACGTCGATGGCGAAGTCGGGGTAGCTGCCGTAGAGGTCGTTGACGTCGATGCCCGGCACGGCCCGCGCGGCGGCGAGCATACGGCGGTTGACGCGCGAGTCGCGCCAGTGCGGGTGGGCCGCGAGCACGTAGATGCCGCCGGAATTTCCCGTGGATGTTGTTGTCGTCATCCCGCGAACATAGCGCAGTCAAGGCCGGTTCGCCGGGCGAAAGGGCGCCGGCGGCTACCATTCCCGCTGTCCCTGTTCCGGAGGAGAGCTTCTATGCCGGTGGTTCTGGTCGCCAATCCCAAGGGTGGCGTAGGCAAGTCGACGATCGCGACCAACGTCGCGGGCTACTTCGCAAGCCACGGCCATGCCGTGATGCTGGGCGACGTGGATCGCCAGCAATCCTCGCGGCTCTGGCTGGGCCTGCGTCCGCCGATGGCCCGGCCCATCGCCACCTGGGAGGCCATCGGCGACAGCACGGTGGTGCGGCCGCCGCGCGGCGCCACGCACGCGGTGCTCGACACGCCGGCCGGCCTGCACGGCTGGCGCTTCAAGGAAGTGCTGGCGCTGGCCGACCGGGTGATCGTGCCGCTGCAGCCGAGCATCTTCGACATCTACGCGACGCGCGACTTCCTCGACCGGCTGCTGGAAGACCGCCGCGCCGAAAAGACGAAGATCGGCCTCGTCGGCATGCGCGTGAACGCCCGCACGCTGGCGGCCGACCGGCTCCACGAGTTCATCGCCGGGCTCGGCGTGCCGGTGATCGGCGAACTGCGCGACACGCAGAACTACGTGCAGCTCGCGGCGCGCGGACTCACGCTGTTCGACATCGCGCCCGGCCGCGTGCAGCGCGACCTGGAGCAGTGGCAGCCGATCCGCGAATGGCTCGACACCTAGTCCAGGCTCCCGGTTTTCCCTGAGCCCGGTTGTCGCGAGCCCGACAGCCGGGCGTACACCCCGCACGCCAGAATGCCCGCATGACCAAAAAGACATTCCAGACCCTTCAGGATCTCGCCGCCTGCGTTGGCCAGGAGGTCGCCGTGAGCGACTGGATCACCATCACGCAGGAGCAGGTCAACCAGTTCGCCGAGGCGACGGGCGACCACCAGTGGATCCATATCGATGTCGAGCGGGCCAAGGCCGGCCCTTTCGGCGGACCGATCGCCCATGGTTTCCTCACGCTGTCGCTGCTGCCGCGCTTTTTCGAGACGGCGATCGACGTGGTCGAGTCGCGCATGGGCGTGAACTACGGCATGAACCGGGTTCGCTTCATGTCGCCGGTGCCGGTGGGCAAGAGGCTGCGCGCCCGCATGAAGCTGCTGAGTTCGGAGCCGATCGCCGACGACGGCTTCCAGATGACCTGGGAAGTCACCATCGAGCTCGAAGGCGCCGCCAAGCCGGCGTGCGTGGCCGAGTCGGTGGTGCGCCGCTACCGCTGAGGCGTCGGGCTTTTTTCGTTTCAGCCGAAGCCGTTCTGCCGCCAGGCCTCGAACACCGTCACCGCCACTGCATTCGAGAGATTCAGGCTGCGCTGGCCCTCGCGCATCGGCAGCCGCAGGCGCTGCGGCTCGGCGAAGCCGTCGCGCACGACGGGCGGCAGGCCGCTGGTCTCCGAGCCGAACACCAGCCAGTCCCCGGGCTGGAAGCGCACGTCGTGCACGGGCCGCGTGCCGCGCGTGGTGAGGGCGAACATGCGGTCGGCGGCCGGTTGCTCCGTGGCGAGCAGCGCCTGCCAGTCGGCGTGGCGCTTCACTTCGGCGTACTCGTGGTAGTCGAGCCCTGCGCGGCGCAGCAGGCGGTCGTCCATCGAAAAGCCGAGCGGCTCGACCAGGTGCAGCGTGCAGCCGGTGTTGGCGGCGAGCCGGATCACGTTGCCGGTGTTCGGCGGGATTTCGGGGTGGACCAGGACGATATGGAACATGCGCCGATTGTCGGCGGGCCGCCTTGGAGATTCAGCGCGGCGGATCGGTCCGGGCCAGCACGACGGCCGTAATATGGGCCGCGCCCGCCAGCCGCAGCACTTCGGCGGCCGCGAACAGCGAGGCGCCGCTGGTCATCACGTCGTCCACCAGCACGAGGCGCTGGCCGCGCAGCTTCTCGGCGCGCAGCGGTTCCACGGCGAAGGCGCCGCGCAGGTTGTGCAGCCGGTCGGCGCGCGAAAGGCCGCTCTGTGCGGGCGTCTCGCGGGTGCGCAGAAGCAGGGTGGCGTCGGTCTTGGCGGGCGACAGCCGCCGCGCCAACTCGTGCGCCTGATTGAAGCCGCGTTCGCGCAACCGGCCCGGCGCCAGCGGCATCGGCAGCACGCTGTCGCAAGCCTCCAGCGCCGGCTCCACCCAGGGCGTGCTGCGAAGCAGCGTGGCGAACGGGCCGGCCCAGCCGGCCTCGCCCCGGAACTTGAATGCCGTAATGGCGTCCGGCCACGGCCATGCGTAGGTGCAGGCCGCGAGGCAGGCGTCCAGCGGCGGCGGGTGCGTCACGCAGGCGCCGCAGCGGCTCACGCCTTCGGGCACGGGCAGGGCGCAACTGCAGCAGCGCGCCGTCGGCGGTGCGAAGCGGGCCACGCAGGCATCGCACACCGGGCGAGACGGCCAGGCGCGGCAGACCGCGCACTGGCTGGGCAGCCGTGCGAGCAGCGAGGTGAAAGGCATGAAAGGCCACAAGGCCCGATGGCTGGACATGGCCTCAATATACTCACGGCCCCATGGCCACCGACCCCTCACGACGACCGCCGACCATCGATGCCACGGCGGCCGCCCGCTGGCGCCAACTCGCGCCTGCCGACGGCTCCCCCTGGCTGCATGAGGAAATCGGCCGCCGGATGGAAGACCGGCTGCAATGGATCAAGGCCCAGCCCCGCACATGGGCCGACTGGGCACCGTTGCGCAGCGGCCTCGAGGCGCATGAACTCGTCGCCCGCCGCTACAAGGACGCGGCTTCCTTCGTGATCGAGCCGGAGCCCGCGCTCGCGGCCGCCACCGGCCAGGCGCTGGCCGCCCCATGGTGGAGCGCGCGCCGCTGGCAGGCCGGCAAGGCGCGCTTCGACGCGCCGCCCGAAGACGGCGTCGACCTGCTATGGGCCAACATGTCGCTGCACATGGCGGCCGACCCGGAAGCGCTGATTGCGCACTGGCACAAGCTGGTGGCGACCGACGGCTTCCTGATGTTCTCTTGCCTCGGGCCCGACACCGTGCGCGAGCTGCGCGCGCTGCATGCCCGGCTCGGCTGGCCGGCCGCGGGCCACGAGTTCACCGACATGCACGACTGGGGCGACATGCTGGTGCACGCCGGCTTCGCCGAACCGGTGATGGACATGGAGCGCATCGTGCTGACCTGGGCCACGCCCGAGGCGGCGCTGGCCGAACTGCGCACGCTGGGCCGCAACCTGCACCCGGCGCGCTTCCCGGCGCTGCGCGGCAAGGCCTGGCACCGGTCGCTGAAGAAGGCGTTGCCCGAACTCGCCCCGGCCGAAGAGGGCGGCGGGCGCATCGCGCTGACCTTCGAGGTCATCTACGGCCACGCGTTCAAGCCGGTGCCGCGCGTGTCGCTGTCGGCCGAAAGCGCGGTGTCGCTGCGCGAGATGCGCTCGATGCTCCAGCGCGGCCGCCCGGGTGCCTGATGCGGGCCTTTTTGCCTAGTTAGTAGTGACCCGTAGGCGTCCTCTACGCAACGCGGGCGCAGATATCTACCCGCTACAATCCGCCGTTGCGTGGAACCCGCGGGTATTGTCCCGCGATCGACGGGTGTCGGATCCTGTTTGTACGAAGGTGTACGAGGGATTGGGCGACCATCGACGCACCGATTTGCTGAACTCGCCCGTGTCGAATTCCGTGTTTCGATTTGCCACCGTTTCAGGCCAGAGCATCCACTGGTTCCTGAGGCGGAACTGCTCGGTGACGCCGAGCCAGCTGGGCTGGCTCTACGCCTCGCTGTGCGTGGTATCGCTCGGCACCGGCACCCTGTTCTGGCTGCACGGTGCGCCGCTGGTTCTGCCTTTTGCCTGGCTCGAGCTGGCCGCTGTCGGGTTTGCGTTCATGGTCTACGCACGGCATGCGACCGACGGCGAGAAGATCGCGCTGCAGGAGGGGCGGCTCGTCGTGGAGCTCGAGAACGGCGGGCACTACGAACGCACGGAATTTCTTCCGCATCAGGTGCGGATCGAACCGCAGACCGGCGATCGCTCGCTGATCGAGGTCTCGGGGCAGGGTCGATCGGTCAGGGTGGGGCGCTATGTACGCCCGGAGTTGCGTGCGGCTTTGGCCCGCGAGATTCGCATGGCGTTGCGTGGCGCCTGAGGGGGCTCGCGCAGTGCTGCACGGTTGGGTTGTCGATAAATTGAAGAAACGTGAACACGATGAAGAGCATTTGGCGCAATAAGTACAGGCCGGCGAATCTGTTGCTGGCGGCCGGCGCGGCTTTCAGCAGCGCGGCGCACGCAGTCAACGATCTGCCCGGCGGCCCTTCGGTTCGCCAGTTGAATCTTCCGGTCGGCGTGACCAAGATCGCGCAGGAGCAGCATCTGCTCCACACGATCATGATGATCCTGTGCACGGTCATCTTCGTCGCCGTGTTCGCGGTCATGTTCTATTCGATCTGGAAGCACCGCAAGTCGGTCGGCCACAAGGCGGCCAACTTCCATGAATCGGTGGTGGTCGAGGTCATCTGGACCATCGTGCCCTTCCTCATCGTGATCGTCATGGCGCTGCCCGCCACCAAGGTGCTGGTGGCCCAGAAGGACACCACCAACGCCGACCTCACGATCAAGACCACCGGCTATCAATGGAAGTGGGGCTACGACTACCTGAACGGCGAAGGCGAGGGCCTGGCCTTCATCTCCACGCTCGACAGCTCGCAGCGCGCGATGTCCGACGCCGGCGCCAAGGGCGCGATGCCCGACGACTACCTGCTGAAGGTCGACAACCCGCTGGTGGTGCCGGTCAACAAGAAGGTCCGCATCATCACCACCGCGAACGACGTGATCCACGCCTTCGCCGTGCCGCAGCTGGGCTTGAAGCAGGACGCGATTCCCGGCTTCGTGCGCGACACCTGGTTCCGTGCCGAGACCGTGGGCGACTACTACGGCCAATGCCAGGAACTGTGCGGCAAGGAACACGCCTACATGCCGATCCACGTGAAGGTGGTCTCGTCGGCCGACTACACGACCTGGGTGGCCGCCAAGCGCAAGGAAGCCGCCGCCAAGCTCGACGACCCGACCAAGGTCTGGACGCTGCCCGACATGCTCGTTCGTGGCGAGAAGGTCTATGCCGCCAACTGCGCCGCCTGCCACCAGGCTAACGGCAAGGGCGCGGGCCCGATCAAGGCGCTCGACGGCGACCCGAAGGTGCTCGATGCCGACCACTCGGTGCAACTGCATGTGCTGCTCAACGGCCAGAACAACGGCGCGATGCCGTCCTGGAAGCAGCTGAGCGATACCGACCTCGCGGCCGTGGCCACGTACACCAAGAACAGCTGGTCGAACAAGACCGGCCAGCTGGTGCAGCCGGCCGAAGTGCTGGCCCTGCGCGGCAAGTGATGCGACAGCGTCCCGCGACGAAGAAATTGCAAGGAACAACGAAATGAGTGCAGTCCTCGACCCCCACGGTCACGCCGCCCACGGCGACCACGCACACGACGAGCATCACGATCACCACGCGCCCACCGGCTGGCGCCGCTGGGTCTTCGCGACCAACCACAAGGACATCGGCACGCTCTACCTGCTGTTCAGCTTCACCATGCTGATGGTGGGGGGCGTGCTCGCGCTGCTGATCCGCGCCGAGCTGTTCCAGCCCGGCCTGCAATTGGTGAACCCCGAGCTGTTCAACCAGTTCACCACCATGCACGGCCTGATCATGGTGTTCGGCGCCATCATGCCGGCCTTCGTGGGCTTCGCGAACTGGATGATCCCGCTGCAGGTGGGCGCCTCCGACATGGCGTTCGCGCGCATGAACAACTTCAGCTTCTGGCTGCTGATTCCCGCGGCGCTGATGCTGGTCGGTTCGTTCTTCATGCCCGGCGGCGCACCCGCTGCCGGCTGGACGCTCTACGCGCCGCTCACGCTGCAGATGGGCCCCTCGATGGACGCCGGCATCTTCGCGATGCACATCATGGGTGCCTCGTCGATCATGGGCTCGATCAACATCATCGTGACCATCCTCAACATGCGCGCCCCCGGCATGACGCTGATGAAGATGCCGATGTTCTGCTGGACCTGGCTCATCACCGCCTACCTGCTGATCGCGGTGATGCCCGTGCTCGCAGGCGCCATCACGATGACGCTGACCGACCGCCACTTCGGCACCAGCTTCTTCAACCCCGCCGGCGGCGGCGACCCGGTGATGTACCAGCACATCTTCTGGTTCTTCGGCCACCCCGAGGTCTACATCATGATCTTGCCGGCCTTCGGCATCATCAGCCAGGTGGTGCCGGCCTTCGCCCGCAAGCGCCTGTTCGGCTACGCCTCGATGGTGTACGCCACCTCGTCGATCGCCATCCTGTCGTTCATCGTGTGGGCGCACCACATGTTCACGACCGGCATGCCGCTCACCGGCCAGCTGTTCTTCATGTACGCGACCATGCTCATCGCGGTGCCCACGGCGGTGAAGATCTTCAACTGGATCGCGACGATGTGGCAGGGCTCGATGACCTTCGAGACGCCCATGCTGTTCGCCGTCGGCTTCATCTTCGTGTTCACGATGGGTGGCTTCACCGGCCTGATCCTCGCGGTCGCACCGATCGACACGCAGCTGCAGGACACCTACTACGTGGTGGCCCACTTCCACTACGTGCTGGTGGCCGGCTCGCTGTTCGCCATGTTCTCGGGCTTCTACTACTGGGTGCCCAAGTGGACCGGCGTGATGTACAACGAAACGCGCGGCAAGGTGCACTTCTGGTGGTCGCTGATCTCGTTCAATGTGACCTTCTTCCCGATGCACTTCCTGGGCCTTGCCGGCATGCCGCGACGCTACGCCGACTACCCGATGCAGTTCGCAGACTTCAACGCCCTGGCGTCGGTCGGTGCCTTCTTCTTCGGTTTCGCTCAGCTGTATTTCTTCCTTTTCATCGTGCTGCCCACCATGCGCGGCAAGGGTGAGAAGGCTTCGCAGAAGCCATGGGAAGCCGCTGAAGGCCTCGAGTGGGAAGTGCCGTCGCCGGCGCCGTTCCACACCTTCGAGACCCCGCCCAAGCTCGACGCGACCGCCACCAAGGTGATCGGCTGACAGGCCGCACGACGATGACGACGCCTGAACAAAGAAAGAACAACCGACGCATGGGGCTCACGCTGGCCTCCATCGCGGTGATCTTCTTCATCGGCTTCATCGTCCGCATGGTCTTCTTCAGCGGCCGCTGACCGCCAACCGAACGGGAGCAGCACGCACCATGAGCCTCGGCCAACGCATTCGCCGCGCCAACGTGCGCATGGTCGGCAAGCTGGCCGTCGTGGCTTGCGGCATGTTCGCCTTCGGCTATGCGCTGGTGCCGATGTACCGCGCGATCTGCGAAATGACCGGCATCAACATCCTCGCGCTCTCCGAGCTCGAGGTGCCGGGCGGTGCCAGCGGCGGCAAGAACGTGCGCGTGCCCGACAACACGCAGGTCGACATGACCCGCACCATCACGGTCGAGTTCGACTCCAACGTGCGCGGCGGCCTCTGGGACTTCAAGCCCGCGGAGCGGACTATCCAGGTGCACCCCGGCCAGCTCAACACGGTGATGTACGAATTCCAGAACGTGCAGAACCGCCGCATGGCCGCACAGGCCATCCCGAGCTACGCGCCGCAGCAGGCTGCACCCTATTTCAACAAGCTCGAGTGCTTCTGCTTCAACCAGTACACGCTCGATCCGGGCGAGAAGAAGCAGTGGCCGGTCGCGTTCGTGATCGATCCCAAGATTTCCAAGGACGTGAAGACCATCACGCTGTCGTATACCTTCTTCGAGGTGGGCGGCAAGACGCCTGCGGCACCGGTGGCCGCCGTTTCCAGGACTTCCGATGAGCCGCGCTCGTGACCGATCCCTCGTCAAACCGGCCGAAGGCTTCGCTGTGGGACACGGTGAAGGCGGTGGGCTGGTCGTTCTTCGGCGTTCGCAAGAACAGCGCCTACCAGGAAGACCTGGGCAAGCTGAATCCGCTGCACATCATCGCGGTGGCGTTCGTTGCCGTGATCGTCTTCGTGGTCGGGCTGGTGCTGCTGGTGCGCCACGTGGTCGCAGCAGCCTGACGGTGAAACCCGCGACAAGCAGAATCCATTGAATCGAGAGAAGAAAGAAAGCCAGGAGCTGATATGAGTTCAACCACCCACGGCACCACGCCCTACTACTTCGTGCCCGGACCATCGGCGTATCCGGTTTCGGCCGCGATCGGCCTGTTCTTCGTGATCCTGGGCGCCGCGCAATGGATCAACGGCCACG
This sequence comes from Variovorax sp. Varisp46, assembly GCF_059491885.1. Classification (NCBI taxonomy): domain Bacteria; kingdom Pseudomonadati; phylum Pseudomonadota; class Betaproteobacteria; order Burkholderiales; family Comamonadaceae; genus Variovorax; species Variovorax sp. Varisp46. The sequence continues at coordinate 4,193,434 of NZ_CP168515.1, read as the reverse complement.
AGTGGGGCGCATGGTCCCTGCTGGCCGGCATGGTGGTCTGGCTCGGCACGCTGTTCGTGTGGTTCCGCGCCGCCATCGGCGAAAGCGAGAGCGGCCAGTACGGCCACAAGGTCGACCTCTCGTTCCGCTGGAGCATGAGCTGGTTCATCTTCTCGGAAGTGATGTTCTTCGGCGCGTTCTTCACGGCGCTTTGGTGGGCCCGCACCCACGCGCTGCCGTCGCTCGGCGGCCTGGACAACGCGATCCTCTGGCCCGACTTCAAGGCCGTGTGGCCCAGTGCCGCCGCCGGCGCCACCGGCTCGCCGGCCGGCATCGTCGAGCCCTTCCAGACCGTTGGCCCGTTCTGGCTGCCGACGATCAACACCGCGCTGCTGCTGAGTTCGGGCGTGACGCTCACCATTGCCCACCACGCATTGCGTGCCGGCCACCGCGCACAGACGATCCGCTTCATGTGGCTGACCGTGCTGCTCGGCCTGATCTTCCTGAGTGTGCAGGGCTACGAGTACCACCACCTGTACACCGAGCTGAACCTCAAGCTCAGCTCGGGCACCTACGGTTCGACCTTCTTCATGCTGACCGGCTTCCACGGCCTGCACGTGTTCATCGGCATGCTGATGCTGCTGTTCATCACGCTGCGCCTGCGCAAGGGCCACTTCACGCCGGAACGTCACTTCGGCTTCGAGGGCGCGGCCTGGTACTGGCACTTCGTGGACGTGGTCTGGCTCGGCCTCTACATGCTGGTCTATTGGCTTTGAGCGAAGAACCTCGTCCCGGCATTCCAGAAAAAAGGCGCCGCAAGGCGCCTTTTTCATGGTTCTCGTGGAACGAGCACCATCTACTTGCCGACTGGGAGCCCGGTGGGCTGGATGTAGCCGAGTTTCCAGGCCAGCAGCAGGCAGAGGAACAAAAACACCGAGAGGCCGATCCGAACGGTGAGCGCGCGCGCCATGCCGCCGCTCTTGGCGCGCCCATTGCGCCCGTCCTTCAGCATGAAGAACAGGGCAAACGCGAGGCTCGCGAAGATGCCCAGGAACACCAGGGCGACGAAATATTTCATGACCCACATTATCGGCCGCACGCCCCGTTCCCTCCAGTGACTCCAGAACCCCTGTATTCCGAAGACCGGCGCCGGCCGGGCCGTTTCTGGCTCATCACCATCGCTGCCGTGCTGACGGTGGCAGCCACCGTTTCACTGGGCCGCTGGCAGTTGTCGCGCGCCGCGCAGAAAGAAGCGCTGCAGGCCGACATCGAGGCCCAGAAGCTGAAGCCGGCGCTGACTCAGGCCGAGTTCCTGGCGATGGAGAAGCCCTCCGACGCGATGCATCGCCCGGTGCGCCTGCGCGGCCTGTGGCTGACGCCGCAGACCGTATTTCTCGACAACCGCCAGATGCACGGCACGCCAGGCTTCTACGTGCTGACGCCCTTCGCCCTGGAAGGCACCGAACAGACGGTGATGGTGCAACGCGGCTGGATCCAGCGAAATTTCGTCGACCGCACGCGGCTGGGCGCGGTCGAGACGCCCGCCGGCATCGTCGAGGTCACGGGCCTGGTCGAGCCGCCGCCGAGCCATCTGCTGGAATTGGGCACCCCCGCCTCCGCACCGGCCGCGGCTGCTTCGGCGCCTGCCCCGGCGGCCTCCGCACCGGCCGCTCCGGCATCGGCCGCCGAGGGGTATTCGCCCATCCGGCAAAATCTCGACCTGGAAGCCTTCCGCGCCGAAACCAAGCTGCCGCTGCGCACCGACGTGTCGCTGCAGCAGAGCGGACCGGCTTCCGAGGGCCTGCAGCGCGACTGGCCGGCCCCGGCGCTGGGCCTGGAGAGGCACTACGGTTACGCATTCCAGTGGTTCGGCCTGTCGGCCCTCGTCGTCATCCTCTATGTCTGGTTCCAATTCATCACACCCCTCCGCCGCTCGAGGCGCCGCGCGCGCGATGGCCGCTTCTGACGAGCCGCTGGGCCTGACGGTGCATTCGATGCCGTCGCCCAACCAGGCGCTCGACGGCGCGGAAGGCCGGCGCACGGTCATGGGGCGCTGGAAGATGATCGCCGTGATGCTGATGTGCGCGGCGCCCGTCATTGCCTCGTACTTCACCTACTACGTGATCCGGCCCGAAGGCCGCAGCGTCTACGGCGAACTGGTCGAGCCGCAGCGCGAGCTGCCGAAGCTGACGGCCACCGACCGCAATGGTGCGCCGGTGGACATCGCCACGCTCAAGGGTCAGTGGCTGCTGGTGGCCGTGGCCGATGCAGCCTGCGACGCGCTTTGCGAGCAGCAGCTCTACCTGCAGCGCCAGCTGCGCGAGAGCCTGGGCCGCGAGAAAGACCGCATGGACCGTGTCTGGCTCGTGAGCGACGCCGCGCCCGTGCCCGAGCGCCTGAACAACGGCCTGCATGGCGCGACGGTGCTGCGCGTGCCGGCCGACCAGCTGGCCAAGTGGCTTGCTCCCATGCCGGGCCACTCGCTGGCCGAACACCTCTACGTGGTCGATCCGATGGGCAACTGGATGATGCGTTTCCCCGCCCGCATGGACGCGGCCGGTGCCAGCCGCGCCAAGCGCGACCTCGACCGCCTGCTGCGCGCCTCGGCGTCGTGGGACGAACCGGGCCGCTGACCGCCTCCGACTTGCCCATGGACACGACCACCTCGCTCTACGATCTGACGCCCATCGCCTGGCTCATGGCCGCGGGCGTCCTGATCGCGCTTGGCCCGCTGGTGTGGGTCTGGCGGCGCAACGCGGGTGCAGGCCCGGCGCGGCGGCTGCATGCGCTGACCGTGCTCACGCTGTTCCTCACCTTCGATCTCACGCTGTTCGGCGCCTTCACGCGGCTCACCGACTCCGGCCTGGGCTGCCCCGATTGGCCCGGCTGCTACGGCAACGCCAGCCCGGCCGGCGCGCGCCATGAGATCGCGATGGCGCAGGCCGCGCAGCCGACCGGCCCCGTCACGCACAGCAAGGCATGGGTGGAGATGGTCCACCGCTATCTGGCAACGGGTGTCGGCGTGCTGATCCTCACGCTCGCGGGTGCCACCTGGATCGCGCGCCGTCGCCAGCGCCGCGCGCCGCCGCCGTCGAAAGACGGCGAGCACCACGCCACGCTCAGCGCGTGGTGGCCGGCATTTACCCTGGTCTGGGTCTGCCTGCAGGGCGCCTTCGGTGCACTCACGGTGACTTGGAAGCTCTTCCCCGCCATCGTCACGCTGCATCTGCTCGGTGCCGTGGTGTTGCTGGCGCTGCTCTGCATCCAGGCCGTGCACTACCGGCAGACGGCTGCGCAGCGGCTGCCCACCGCCGTAGCGCCTGCACTGCGCAACGGGCTCATTGCGACCACCGTGCTGCTGGGGCTTCAGATCGCGCTCGGCGGCTGGGTCAGCACCAACTATGCGGTGCTGGCCTGCACGCAGTTCCCCATCTGCCAGGACAGCTGGTGGCCGGCCATGAACTTCGCGCAAGGCTTCGAGATCTGGCGCCACCTCGGTGTGACCGGCGAGGGCCAACCGCTCGATTTTTCCGCGCTCACCGCCATCCACTATGCGCATCGGTTGATGGCCTATGCGGTGTTCGTCGCGCTCGGCGTGCTCGCATGGCACCTGCGCCGCATCGCGGCGTTGCGTCCACAGGCGCGCTGGCTCGCGGGGCTGGCGCTGCTTCAGCTCGCCACGGGTCTTGGCAACGTGCTGCTGGGCTGGCCGCTGGCCGCGGCGGTGCTGCACACCGGCGGCGCCGCTGCGCTCGCCGTGGTGCTTACCTGGGCGCTGTGCGAGAGCCGGCGCGATCCCGCGGCGCTGATCGTGCGTGCCGGTGACAATGCGTCCGCCAACAACAATAGCCAGAGGAAGGCCGCCGCGTGAGCACCCCGATCCCCGTTCAGCAAACCAGCACCGCGAACGTGCTGCGCCAGTTCTACGCGCTGACCAAGCCGCGCGTGGTGCAGCTGATCGTGTTCTGCGCGCTGATCGGCATGGTGCTGGCCGTCCCCGGTCTGCCTTCGTGGGCCGACGTACAGCGCGCGGTGCTGGCCTGCATTGGCATCTGGCTGGTGGCCGGTGCCGCTGCCGCGTTCAATTGCCTCGTCGAGAAGGGCATCGACGCCAAGATGAAGCGCACCGCGTGGCGTCCCACGGCGCGCGGCGAACTCAGCGACAGGCAGGCGCTGGTTTTCTCGGCGCTGCTGTGCGCGGCGGGTTCGGCGCTGCTGTGGTTCACGGTCAATCCGCTCACCATGTGGCTCACCTTCGCCACCTTCGTCGGCTACGCGGTGATCTACACCGTGATCCTCAAGCCGCTGACGCCACAGAACATCGTGATCGGCGGCGCGTCGGGCGCCATGCCGCCGGTGCTGGGCTGGGCCGCGATGACGGGATCCCTCGACCCCGGGGCCTGGATTCTTTTCCTCATCATCTTCCTGTGGACGCCGCCACACTTCTGGGCGCTGGCGCTCTACCGCGTGGAGGACTACCGCAAGGCCGGCCTGCCGATGCTGCCGGTCACGCATGGCAACGAGTTCACGCGGCTGCAGGTGCTGTTGTACACCTTCATTCTGTTCGCGGCCTGCATGATGCCCTTCATCTACGGCATGAGCGGCTGGCTCTACCTGGCGGTGGCCGTCGCGGTGAGTGCCGGCTTCACCGGTTATGCGTTCGCGTTGTGGCGCAACTATTCCGACGCGCTGGCGCGCAAGACCTTCCGCTTCTCGCTGATCCACCTGAGCGTGCTGTTCCTGGCGCTGCTCGTCGATCACTACCTTCACTGACCAAGTCTTCATGAACAAGCGCAACGCTCTTCGACTGATGGCCACGGGCGCCGGCTGGGTGGGCGTGGCCGCTGCCCTGGGCCTGGGCCTTGCGGGCTGCGGCGAGGCCCGGCAGAACTTCAACGCCGTCGACATCACAGGCGCGGACTACGCCAAGGACTTCTCGCTGAAGGACGCCGACGGCAAGGTCCGCACCATGGCCGACTTCAAGGGCAAGGTGGTCGTGCTGTTCTTCGGCTATGCGCAATGCCCCGACGTCTGCCCGACCACCATGACCGAGATGGCGCAGGTCAAGCAGCAGCTCGGCAAGGACGGCGACAGGCTGCAGGTGCTGTTCGTCACGGTCGATCCGGCGCGCGACACGGCAGAGGTGCTCAAGGCCTACATGGGCGCGTTCGACCCGAGCTTCGTCGCGCTGATCCCCACGCCCGACGAGCTGGCCGCTGTCGCGAAGGACTACAAGGTCTACTACAAGAAGGTCGACGGCAAGACGCCCACCAGCTATTCGATGGACCACTCGGCCGCCAGCTATGTCTACGACACGCAGGGGCGGCTGCGGCTCTATGCGCGTTATGGCGCGGGCGTGCCGTCGATGGTGTCGGACCTGAAGACGCTGCTGGCTTCCTGAGGAAGACCGCTTGTTGGCCGCCGTGGACTCGGTCGAGCACCTGAAAGGGCGCAAGGGCGCCTTCCGCATCGCGCTGATCCCGCCCGAGGTGCTCAGCGCACTCAACGACGGGCTGCTCGAAACCGTCAACCTCAACGAATTCATGGCGCTGGAGCTGCCCCGGCTGGCGCGCAGCGTGGCGGGGCACATCGGGCTCGACGCGCAGGGCGAGCGGCTGGTCGACACACTCGCGATGCTGAGCGCTTTCAAGCCCATGCAGCGGCACGGGCACATCGCGCGTGCGCTCTACGACATGGCGGCACTGCACGGCGAGCGTGACGCTGTCGCGCACCGGCTGGCCACGCACGCGAGCGACGTGGCCCGCTGCTGGGCCGCGCAATGGGTCGCGTTGTCGGGCCTGCCGCTGGCGGCGCAGCTGGAGGCGGTGCGCCGCTTCGCCGCCGATCCGCATTTCGGCGTGCGCGAGATCGCCTGGATGGCGGTGCGCGACGAGGTCATCGCGTCGCTCGACGAAGCGCTTGCGCTGCTGCAGCCGTGGGTCTCCGATGCCGACCCCAACATCCGCCGCTTTGCGAGCGAACTCACGCGGCCGCGCGGCGTGTGGTGCGCGCAGATCGATGCGCTCAAGACCGAGCCGTGGCGGGCGTTGCCGCTGATCGAGCCGCTGCGCGCCGACCCCAGCCGCTACGTGCAGAACTCGGTCGCCAACTGGCTCAACGACGCAAGCAAGAGCCAGGGCGAGTGGGTCGACAAGCTCTGCGCGCGGTGGGTGGCAGAGTCGGACACGGCCGAAACCCGCTACATCGCGAAGCGGGCGCTGCGAACGCTCTCCAAATGAAGAAAGCCCGGGAGTGCCGGGCTTTCTTCTGGAGGGACAAGGCTTACGCGTAGTCCGCGAGCGCCTTCTTCATCTTCTTCATGGCCGCGACCTCGATCTGGCGGATGCGCTCGGCACTCACGCCGTACACCGCGGCCAGGTCGTGCAGCGTCATGCCACCCGAGCCGTCGTCGTTGACCTTGAGCCAGCGCTCTTCCACGATGCGGCGGCTGCGGTCGTCCAGCGCTTCGAGTGCGGTGGCGATGCCGTCGCTCGACAGGCGGTCGCGCTGCTGCGATTCGAGCAGGGCGGTCGGTTCCTGCGTGGCGTCGGCCAAATAGGCGATCGGGCCGAAGGCTTCGTCGCCGTCGTCGGAGGGGCCCGGATCGAGCATGACGTCGCCGCCCGACAGGCGGGTTTCCATCTCGAGCACTTCCTCGGGCTTGACGTTCAGCCGGGTCGCCATCTGCGACACCTCGTCGGGGCTCAGCGTCTCGCGGTGCGTGCCGTTGTCGGCCGCGGCCGAGTCGGCCTTGAAGCCTTGCTTCATCGAGCGCAGGTTGAAGAACAGCTTGCGCTGCGCCTTGGTCGTCGCGACCTTGACCATGCGCCAGTTCTTCAGGATGTACTCGTGGATCTCGGCCTTGATCCAGTGCATGGCGTAGCTCACGAGCCGGACGCCCTGGTCGGGGTCGAAGCGCTTCACGGCCTTCATGAGGCCGACGTTGCCTTCCTGGATCAGGTCGCCGTGCGGCAGCCCGTAGCCCAGGTATTGGCGGGAAATGGACACCACGAGGCGCAGGTGCGACAGCACCAGCGCGCCGGCGGATTCGAGGTCGTTGTGGTCGCGCAGCTTGCGTGCGAAGCCCTGCTCTTCTTCAAGCGTGAGCAGCGGCAGGCGGTTGGCGGCCGAAATGTAGGCGTCCAGGTTGCCCAGCGGGGGAACCATCGACCATGGGTTGGCGACGGCCAGCTGGTTGGCAGAGACTCCAGACAGCGTTGTCATCAGGGAAACTCCTTTGTGTGGGCCATATTAGCACTCGATTAGAGGGAGTGCTAAACCAAGGGTTCCCTTGAATTTCTATCGCCGTGATAGAGCAGGGCTACCAGCGTACCCCCAGCTTTAGGAAAAGCTTGGACAGCACGAACAACGGTCCGACCCAGAGATATTGGAGGTCTTCGAAGAACGAAGGTTTCTTGCCCTCGATCTTGTGGCCCACGAACTGGAAGATCCAGGCCACCACAAAGATAGCGGCTGAAATCGGCAATGCAAGTCCGCCCATCGCATGCACCAGCGCCAAGGCCAGTGCGGTCAGGGCGAGCATGGCCAGCAGGAAGGCCGGCGAGCGCAGCAAGGCGTAGTAGACGAGGCTGGCGGCCACGAAACCGTAGGCCACCCAGGGATGGAGCGCGAACAGCAAGCCGACGATGCTCAGCATGATGGCCGGGATGGCCACGAAATGGATCAGTTCGTTGGTCGGATGGCGGTGGCTCTCCTCGTAATGGGCGAGCAGCCGGTCGACCTTGCGGTCGCTCGATCCAAGGGCGGCGGCGGCGGTGTGCGTCATGGCGGGTCTCCGGGACGCCGTGGGATGCGGCGAGATATTCGATGGTGCCCATGGCAAAGCCCGATGGCAAGCGCGCCCGTCATGAAATTGCTATAAAAAATGTAGCATCAGGAACCACGGCTGCCGTGCACGCCGTGACTTTGTGCACTGTCGCCAAAAGGCCCCGTCGCTAAGATCAGCACGTGCCGTCCTTCGACTCTCCATCCGCATCTCTGTCACCGGCCGCGGAGGCCGGCGCCTCCACCCGTGCACCCGGGGCGATCCTTGTCGTGGACGACCACGACCTGCTGCGTCTGGGCGTCTGCGCGCTGGTGCAGGCGCAGGCTGCCTCGTCCGGCGTGAGCATCGAAGTCTTCGAGGCTGCCAACGCCGCCGATGCGATCGCGCTGTACGAAACCCACCAGGCCTCCATCGGCCTGGTGCTGCTCGATCTCGCGTTGCCCGACACGCACGGCCTGAGCGGGCTGGCGGAGTTCCGCCGGCGCTTTCCGGCCGCGCGCATCGTGGTGCTCTCGGGCACCGGCAGCAGCACGCTGGCGCAGGGCGTGCTCGCGCTGGGCGCTGCCGCCTTCCTGCCGAAGTCGGCCGACCTGAAGGAGGTGGTGAGCTTCATCCGCGCCTGTGGCCTGCTCGATCCAGCTTCGCCCGACGCGGCGGAACTGCCGCCCCCGCCAATGCCCAAATCGCTCGCCGGCTATGCGGAGTTCGCGCACGCCAGCGCCTGGCGGGAGCTCACGCCGCGGCAGATGCAGGTGCTGCAATGGGTGCTCGAAGGCAAGGCCAACAAGGAAATCGCACAGCTCGCAAACCTGAGCGAGGGCACGGTGAAGAACCATGTCTCGACCATCCTGCTGCTGTTCGGCATGCGTTCCCGCGCCCAGTTGATCAGCACCCTGCATTGAGCGTGCAGTCCGTCGCGCCGAACGACCCGCCAGCCGACCACGCTCTCGCCCAGCGCGTGCTGCGCGAGCACGTCGCCTCGGTCTACGACACCTACCGCACTTCGACGTTGACCCACATGGCCTTCGTGGTGGTGTTCGGCGCCATCATCTATTCGCAGCTGAAGAACCCGAACCTGCTGTTCTGGCTGGCCGGTCTGCTGATGGTCGATGTCTACGTCTTCTTCACGCCGCGATGGAACCCCTCGCGCCCAGCGCGCGAAAGCGCGTACTGGGCCCGCAAGATTTCGCGCATGGTCACACTCGTCAGCATGGTCACGGCGGTGGTGCCCTGGCTCATCGTCCCGTACGACAACCTGCCGATGACCTCGCTGCTGATGGCCGTCGTCGTGGGCAGTTGCTCTCGCGCCGCACAGTCGCTGTGGCCGCTGAAGGCCGCGCTGTTCGGCTACACGCTGCCCATGTCGCTGGGCCTGCTCACGGCGCTGGCGTGGCAGGGCGACGGCCTGCATCTTTTCCTGGCTGCGGCCGGCGCGGCCTACCTGCTGCTGACGCTGCGCGCGGGCATCGGCCAGCACAAGCTCCTGACCGAATCGCTCATGCTGCGCTTCGAGAACGAGGCGCTGGCCGCGCGGCTCGGCGAGCAGATCGCCGCGACCGAGCGCGCGAGCGAAGAAAAAACGCGCTTTCTCGGCGCCGCCAGCCATGACCTGCGCCAGCCGCTGCACGCCATCGCGCTGTTCGGCGCCGCACTCGAGAACGAATTGCGCGGCCGCCCCGAAAGCCGCAACGCCGAGCGCCTGATGCGCGCGGTGAACGCGCTGGGCGCTTCGCTCGACACCATGCTCGACGTCTCGCGCCTCGACGCCGGTGTGATCACGCCCGTGCCGCAGCCGGTGCAGCTCGACTCGCTGTTCCTGCCGCTCAATCACACCTTTGCGGCACGGGCCGAACAGAAGCAGCTGCAGCTGCGCGTGCGCGCCAGCGGCCTGTGGGTGCACAGCGACCCGCAGCTGCTGCATCGCATGCTGTCGAACCTGATGGACAACGCGCTCAAGTACACCGCACGGGGCGGCGTGACCGTCACGGCCCGCGAGCGCGGCGAAGCGGTGTGGATCGAGGTGCGCGACAGCGGCATCGGCATCGCGCCCGAGCAGTCCGGCCGGATCTTCGAGGAGTTCTACCAGATCAACAATCCGGGCCGCGACCGCTCGCGGGGGCTCGGCATTGGGCTGTCGATCGTGCAGCGGCTGTCGCTGCTGCTCCGGCATCCGGTGCAGATGCGTTCGCGGCTGGGGCGGGGCACGCACTTTCGCGTGGTGGTGCCGGCCGTGAGTGCGGCGGAGCGCGCGGTGGCAGGGGTGCCGGCACCGGCCGCCATGACCGGAGCGACCACCGAGAAGCGCAGCAGCCCCGCGCCGGTCCTGCCCAGCCGCGTGCTGCTGCTGGACGACGAACTCGAAATCCGCGAAGCCATGACCGGCCTGCTGCGTTCCCATGCCATCGACGCCCATGCCGTAGCGGACGAGGCTGGCGCTGCCGCCGCCCTGCGGCAGGCGATCGGCGAGGGCCGTCCCTTCGATCTCCTGCTGTGCGATTACCGCCTGGCCGACGGTGCCGATGGGCTCGACGCGGGCCTGCGATTGAGCCAGGGGCAGGGCGGCAGCGCCGGAGTGCCGCTGCTGCTGATCACCGGAGAAACCTCGCCCGATCGGCTGCAGCGCGTGCGCGAATCGAGGGTGCCGGTCCTGTTCAAGCCGGTGGTCGCAGCATCGCTGCTCCAGGCCATGGCGGAGCTCGTCACGGCGAAGCAGCCGCTGCGCCCTGCCGCCTGAATCCATCGCCATGCACTGAGGCCGCTTCGCGCACCCGACCCGCGAATGCAATGACTTTCGGCACTGGCGAGAGTCAACCTCTCGCCCTACCTTCGATGGAGTCCCCCTGCGGCATGCCAGTCCCGGCCGCAGCGGTGCAATTCGAACAATCGACAGCGGAGGTTCTTCAATGAAATTCAAACGAGCGGCGGCCGCGCTTGCAGTGGCGGGCACACTTGCCCTGGTCGCATGCGGTGGTGGTGGAGGCGCAGGCGGTGGCGGCGGATTTCCGCTGCTGCCCGGTGACGGCGGCACGCCACCCCCGCCACCACCTGCGCCTGCGCCTGCGGCACCACCGCCTCCCGCGCCGCCAGCGCCGGCTCCCGTGCCGGCCACGCGCACCTTCATGTATGAGGCACTGCCGCTGGCAGGCGACCGCGGGGCATTCGCCGCCAACCTCAATGCGCAGGGCGCACGCGGTTTCCGCTTCCTGAGCGGCTTCGCCTTCACGACCAGCCCAACCACCGCCGAACAGGTCGAGGGCTACGTGCGCGACGCCGACACCACCTACAGCTACGAGCTCCATCCGATCACAGCGAACAACGCCGCCTTCCTGACCCAGGCCAATGAAGTCGGCGCGCGCGGTTTTCAGTGGGTGGGTTCGTACATCATCAACGGCGACCAGTTCTACACCTATCGGAAGAACAACGGCGCGCCGGGCGTCTTCAGCTACCGGATCGAACCGCTGTCCGCGAACAAGGCGGGGTTCCTGGCCCAGGCCAACGGGCAGGGCGCGGAGGGCTTCTACAACGTGGCGCCCGCGTTCCTCGTGGGCGATCCCAGTGCCGTGTCGATCTACGAGAGGAATGCGGCCGCCGGCGCCACCTATGCCTACGAGATCGGCGACATCGCCGGCAACGACACCGCCTACCTGGCCCAGCTCAACGAGCGCGGTGGGCGCGGCTTCCGCTCTCGCACCGAGTACCTGTTCGGCGACGGCGGGGGCGTGATCTACGCGAAGGACTTGTCGCAGTCGGCCACCTTCAGCTTCTACACGCTGGAACCCCAGCCCGGCAGCACGGCCTTCATTCAGCAGGCCAACACCGAAGGCGCCAAGGGCGGTGGGCTGGTCGGCGGCATCGGGCTGCCCAGCGGCGCGATCAAGACGCTCTATTTCAAGCCGCTCAACTGCGCAACCGGCTCGCTGTGCGTTCCGGTGTCGCTGTTCGGCCTCTGAACCTCCAGCAGCCGGTCAGGGAGCAAGGGAGAGAAAAAATAGAAAGCGAAAGCGGCCCCGGCGCAAGCAGGGGCCGCTTTTTCCTTCCTATCCGAGAAGCGCCTGCGCGAATTCGCGGGCGTTGAAGGTCTCGAGGTCTTCGAGCTTCTCGCCCACGCCGATGAAATAAACCGGAATCGGCCGTTCGCGCGCAATGGCGCACAGCACGCCGCCCTTCGCAGTGCCGTCGAGCTTGGTCACGACGAGGCCAGTCAGGCCCAGTGTCTCGTCGAAGGCCTTGACCTGTGCGAGCGCGTTCTGCCCGGTGTTGCCGTCGATCACGAGCAGCACCTCGTGCGGCGCCGTGGCGTCGGCCTTGGTGACGACGCGCTTGATCTTCTTGAGCTCGTCCATCAGGTGCAGCTGCGTCGGCAGCCGGCCGGCCGTGTCGACGAGCACCACGTCCTTGCCGCGCGCCTTGCCGGCGTTCACCGCATCGAAGCTCACGGCCGACGGGTCGCCGCCCTCGTTGCTGACGATCTCGACCGTGTTGCGGTCGGCCCAGACCAGCAGCTGCTCGCGCGCCGCCGCCCTGAACGTGTCGGCCGCGGCCAGCAGCACCGAGGCGCCTTCGTCGGCCAAGTGCTTGGTGAGCTTGCCGATGGAGGTGGTCTTGCCCGCGCCGTTGACGCCGGCCACCATGATGACGGTGGGCGTGAACCGGCCGATGACCAGTGGTTTCTCGAGCGGACGGAGCAGGTCGGCGATGGCCTCGGCCAGCAGCACCTTGACCTGCGCCGCGTCGGTGGCCATCTGGCGCTTGACGCGGCCGCGCAGGTCGTCGAGCAGGTACTCGGTCGCCTTCACGCCGGTGTCGGCCATCAGCAGGGCGGATTCGAGCTCTTCGTACAGCGCGTCGTCGATCTGCGCGTTGACGAACACGGCCTGGATGCCGGTGCCGGTCTTGCGCAGGCCGGTCTTGAGCTTGTCGAACCAGCCCTTGCGTTCGGTGGCGACGGCGGCTTCGATCGCTGGCGCTGGCGCAGGAGTCGGTGCGGGTGCGGGGACCGGTATGGGCGCCGCCACGACCGGCGGCGCGGCAATGGGCGCAGGCGCCGGGGACGGCACGGGTGGCGTTGCAGGCGGGGGCGCAGGAGGCGTTTCTTCAGCCGCCGGCTTCGAACCAAACCAGCTCGAAGGCGAGAACACGGAGCGTGCCGGTGCGGGCTCCGGGGCGGGCGCCGGCGCGGCCGGCGGGTTGGCAGCCGGCGTACCGGGGGTCTCGGCAGGCGGTTTTTTCTTGAAGAAACTGAACATCGGGAGCTTTTTACAATCCGACCCATTCTATGAAACACCTCCCGCCACGCCGTGCTGCGTCTGGTGCGGTGCTGGCGATGGCGCTTCTGGCGCCATGGGCCATGCCTGCGCAGGCCCAGACTGATTCGACTCCCGCCGCCGCAGCAGCCGCGCCCGGCCCCCGGCAATTCACGCTTGCCAACGGCATGACGCTGATCGTCCAGCCCGACCGGCGCTCGCCCACGGCGGTGCAGATGGTATGGGTCCGCGTGGGCTCGATGGACGAGGTCGACGGCACCTCGGGCGTGGCGCATGCGCTCGAACACATGATGTTCAAGGGCACCAAGGACATCAAGCCCGGCGAGTTCTCGCGCCGCGTGGCGGCCCTCGGTGGCCAGGAAAACGCCTTCACCACCCGCGACTACACCGGCTACTACCAACAGATTCCGGTCGGCAGCCTCGAGCAGGTGATGAAGCTCGAATCGGACCGCTTCGCCAACAACCAGTGGCCCGACGACGAGTTCAAGCGCGAGATCGAGGTCGTCAAGGAAGAGCGCCGCCTGCGCACCGAAGACCAGCCGCGCGCGCTGCTCGGCGAGCAGCAGAACGCCGCCGTCTTCACCGCCTCGCCTTACCACCGCCCCGTGGTCGGCTGGATGAGCGACCTCGACGCCATGACGCCCGAGGACGCACGCGCCTTCCTCAAGCGCTGGTACGTGCCCGCCAACGCCGTGCTCGTGGTGGCCGGCGATGTCGACGTGGCCCAGGTGCGCGCCATGGCCGAGAAGTACTACGGCCGCATTCCCTCTCGCGCCGTGCCAGCGCGCAAGCCGCGCACCGAGCCGGCGCAGCGCGGCATCCGCCGCATCGAACTGAAGGCACCAGCCGAGCAGGCGTATGTGTCGCTGGCCTTTCGCATACCGCAGCTCGCCAACATCGACGACGCGAACAGCGATGCCTGGGCGCTGGTGGTGCTGTCGGCCGTGCTCGACGGCTACGCCGGCGCCCGGCTCGACCGCGCCCTGACCCAAGGCCCCGACCGTGTCGCCGATTCGGCGGGTGCCTATTCGGGATTCATCGGCCGCGGCCCGCAGCTCTTCATGCTCGACGGCGTGCCGGCCGCCGGCAAGAGCGCCGAGACGGTCGAGGCCGCACTGCGCGCGCAGGTCGCGCGCGTCGCCAGGGACGGCGTGGGCGAAGCCGAGCTGGCCCGCGTCAAGACCCAGTGGGTGGCGAGCGAGACCTACAAGCGCGACTCGGTGATGGCCCAGGCGCGCGAACTCGGCAGCAACTGGATCCAGGGCCTGCCGCTCGACGCGAGCGAGCGCATCGTCGCCCGGCTGCAATCCGTCACGGCTGCCCAGGTGCAGGCGGTGGCCGCCAAGTATTTCGGCGACGACCAGCTCACGGTCGCCACGCTGCGCCCCCTGCCGCCCGAAGCCAAGCCACGCGGCCGCGGCTTCGCGGCGCCCGCAGGCGAAATGCGCTGAAAGACAGGTCCCGATTCCATGAAAACTCTCAAGAAGATCGCGCAATGCGCCCTGTTCGCAGGCGCGGCCCTCATGGGCATCACCAGCGCGCAGGCCGCGCTGCCCATCCAGCAATGGACGCTGGCCAACGGCGCGAAGATCTACCTCGTGTCGACCAACGCGCTGCCGATCGTCGACATGCAGGTCGATTTCGACGCCGGCAGCCGCCGCGACCCCGCGGCGCAGGCCGGCCTGGCCAGCGCCACCGCGACCATGGTGGAGAAGGGCGTGCGCGCCGGCAAGGGCGGCGAACCGGCGCTCGACCAGAACGCGCTGGGCGAAGCCTGGGCCGATCTGGGCGCCAGCTTCGACGTGAGCGCGGGCACCGACCGCACCAGCTACTCGCTGCGCACGCTGTCCGATCCCGCGCTACTGAACAAGGCGGTCGCGCTGGCGTCGCGCGAGATCGGCGAACCTGCCTTTCCGGACGACGTTTGGCAGCGCGAACGCGAACGCATCAACGCGGCCATCAAGGAAGCCAACACCAAGCCCGCGACCATTGCGGGCCGCGCCTTCGCGCACGCGGTGTACGGCGTGCATCCCTACGGGCAGGAAGTGACGGAAGAGACACTGGCGCGCATCGACATCGCCGCCATGCGCCAGCGCTACCAGCAGCTCATCGTGCCGTGCCGCGCCAAGCTCAGCATCGTGGGTGCCGTCACGCGCGTCGAAGCCGAGACGCTGGCGACCACGCTGCTGTCGCGGCTCCCGGCGTCAGAGTCCTGCACACCGCTGCCGGCCATCGCGCCGGTGGCCGCGCTGGCAGCGCCGAAGGACGAGCGCATTCCCTTCGACTCGGCCCAGGCCCACGTCTTCGTCGGCCAGCCCGGCTATCCGCGCAAGGACCCGGACCACTTCGCCCTCACGCTGGGCAACTACGTGCTCGGCGGCGGCGGTTTTGTCTCGCGCCTGATGAACGAGGTGCGCGAGAAGCGCGGCCTGACCTACAGCATCTACAGCGGCTTCGCGCCGGGGCTCGATGCGGGCGCCTTCCGCGTCGGCTTCCAGACCCGGCCCGACCAGGCCGAGGAGGCGGTGAAGATGTCGCGCGAAGTGGTCGCCAGGTTCGTGGCCGAGGGCCCGACCGCCAGCGAACTCAAGGCCGCGAAGGACAACCTGATCGGCGGTTTTCCGCTGCTGCTGGACAGCAACCGCAAGCTCATCGGCAACGTCGCCAACATCGCCTGGCACGACCTCCCGCTTGATTATCTCGACACCTGGACCGCGCGCATGAACGCGGTCACGGCGGCCGACGTCAAGGCGGCCTTCCAGCGCAAGCTGCAGCCCGAGCGCATGGTGACGGTGGTGGTGGGCGGCAAGGACGCCAAGACCGCCAAGGCGCAGCCGTAGCCGGTCACGCCAGGGCGTGCGGGCCACGGCGGGCGGCTGCGCGCACCGCCGCTCCCAGCCTTTCGAGCAGCCGCGGCACTGCGCGCGCCTGCTGCCAGTAGAGCGGCACCGGCAGCGTCGAGCCGGGCACCAGCTCCACCAGTTTTCCCTCGCGAATGGCATCGGCCACCATGCTGGCCGGATGCATGCCCCAGCCCATGCCCGCGCACGCCGCCTCGACGAAGGCATTGGGCGAGGGAATCCAGTGGCGCGGCGTCTCCACGTTGCGGTGGCAGATGCGGCGCACCCAGCGTGCCTGCAGCCTGTCCTTGCGGTCGAACACCAGGCTCGGCGCGCTCGCCAGCGTGCGGGCGCCCACGCCCTTGGCGAAATACTCGCGCACGAACGCGGGGCTGGCCGCCGCCACGTAGTGCATCGTGCCGAGCGCTTCGCTGTTGCAGCCCGCCACCGGCTGGGCCAGCGCGGTGACGGCCGCGAGCACCGCGCCGCTGCGCAGCCGTTCGGCCGTGTGGTCCTGGTCGTCCACCATGAGGTCGAGCAGCGCGGCCGGCTCCTGCGCGGCGAAGGCCGCGGCAGCCACCATGAACCAGGTCGCAAGGCTGTCGGCGTTGACGGCCACCCGCACCGTGACGCGCTCGCCGCCCGCCTTGTCGCCGGCCATGCCGAGGGCAGGCAGGGCATCGCGCAGCTCGTGCTCCAGCATGCCCACGCGTTCGACATGCCGGCACAGCTGCAGCCCGGCCTGCGTTGCGACGCAGGGCTGGCCGCGCACAAGCAGCGCGCCGCCGGTGCGTTCCTCCAGCTGTTTGATGCGCTGCGACACCGCCGAGGGCGTGACGTTCAGGGCGCGGGCGGCGCGTTCGAAGCTGCCTTCGCGCACGACGGCGGCAAGGGCGTTCAGGGCGGCGTAGTCGAGCATAGTGATGAAGAGAAACTGAACTTGCGTTAGAAAGTTTAGTTTGAGTTAACTTGCATCCAGCGGCAAGCTCGAAGCATGCAAGCCGTACACGCCACCACCGCCTTCGCCAATGGGCTCTTCATGAGCCTGGTCCTCATCGTCGCCATCGGCGCGCAGAACGCCTATGTGCTGCGCCAGGGCTTGCGCCGCGAGCACGTGGGCGCGGTGGTGCTGTTCTGCGCGGCCAGCGACGCGCTGCTGATCGGCGCGGGGGTGGCCGGCATGGCGCAGGCACTGCAAGGGCGGCCGATGCTGGCCACGGTGCTCGCGGGGCTCGGCGCGGCGTTTCTTTGCGGCTACGGACTGAAGGCACTCTGGCGTTCGCGCCGGTCCGCCGCGCTGCGGGCCACGGCGGGGGGCGTTTCGCTGTCGCGCGCGGCCGTGGTGGCGCAGGCGGCCGGCTTCACGCTGTTGAACCCGCATGTCTATCTCGACACGGTGCTGCTCGTGGGCAGCGCGGGGGCGCAGTACGCGGGGCTGCTCAAGCTGTGGTTCGTGGCGGGTGCGGCCACGGCAAGTGCATTGTGGTTCACCTCGCTGGGCTTCGGCGCAAGGCTTCTCGCGCCGGTGTTCGCACGTCCGCGCGCCTGGCGGATGTTCGACGCACTCGTGGGCGGAACCATGCTCGTGCTGGCGGCCATGCTGGCGCGGCGCGCACTGGCTGGCATCTGAGAAGGTGCCCGGACGGCGGCGTTAAGCTCGCCGCATGCCCCAGAAAGCCGCCCCCGCCAAACGTCCTTCCGCACCTGCTACACCCAAGCGTCCGCCGCGGCCCAGCGAAGTGCGCATCATCGGCGGCGAATGGAAGCGCACCCGCCTCGCCGTGGCCGACAAGCCCGGCCTGCGCCCCACGCCCGACCGCGTGCGCGAAACGCTGTTCAACTGGCTCGCAAGCCTGGCCGGCGCCGGTGGCGGCGAACTGCCCGGCTGGCAGTGCGTCGACGCCTTCGCGGGCACCGGGGCGCTCGGCTTCGAGGCCGCCTCGCGCGGCGCCGCGAACGTGCTGCTGTGCGAGCAGGACGCCGCACTGGCCGCCCAGTTGCAGGCCACGAAGACCAAGCTGGCCGCCGAGTCCGTGCGCATCGAGCGCGGCAACGGGGTGACCGCGCTCGAACGGGTGCCGGCCGGCAGCCTCGATGCCGTGTTCCTCGATCCGCCATTCGACAGCACGGCGCTCTACGAGCCGGCGCTGCGCGCCGCCGCGCGCTCGCTGCGTGACGGCGGCTCGGTGTACCTCGAAGCGCCGCGCCGCTGGAGCGACGAAGAACTTGCCGCCTTCGGCCTTGTCGGTTTTCGTTACCTCAAGGCCGGCGCCGTTCATGCCCATCTGCTGCGGCGCGCGGCGGATAGGACTGCATAATCCGCCGGACAAGCCGCACCGGCAGCATGAGGAAGAAGCAACCATGGCCAGCAACGTGATCGCGGTTTACCCCGGCACTTTCGATCCCATCACCCTCGGTCACGAGGACGTGGTGCGGCGCGCAACCCAGCTCTTCTCCAAGGTGATCGTCGCGGTCGCCGCGGGCCACCACAAGAAGGCGCTGTTCACGCTCTCCGAACGCATGGACATGGCCCGCGATGCCGTGAAGCCCTACAGCGACCAGGTCACCGTCGAGAGCTTCTCGGGCCTGCTGCGCGACTTCGTCGTCGCGCGCGGCGGCAAGGCCATGGTGCGCGGCCTGCGTGCCGTGACCGACTTCGACTACGAGTTCCAGCTCGCCGGCATGAACCGCTCGCTGATGCCCGACGTCGAGACCGTGTTCCTGACGCCCAGCGACAAGTACCAGTTCATCTCCAGCACCTTCGTGCGCGAAATCGCCATGCTCGGCGGTGAAGTCCACAAGTTCGTCTCTCCCAATGTGGGGCAGCAACTGGCGGCCAAGGTCCGCAGCCTCGGCCGTGAATAGGCTCTCCCCCAGGCTGCGTGCACTTCGTGTCGCATCGCCAACCCCCTCGCCGGAGGCAACACCGGTGGCCCGGCAAAGCCGGTTCCACGGTGTTCCGCGAAAAGTCCAGCCTGAACTGCGGGCCGGCGTGAGGTGAGCGACATCCCCTTGCCCCGCCTGCATCTGCTGGGCGATGCAGCGCTGCTGTGCGAACTGCCCGCGCCGGCCACGCTGGTGCAGCAGCAGCGCATCTGGGCGCTGGCCCGGCAGGCGCAGCAATGGCCGGGCGTCGGCGAAACGCTGCCGGGCATGAACAACCTCACGCTCACATTCGACCCGACGGTGATGGATCTCGACACGCTCACCGCGCAGGTCCTCGAAGCCTGGCCCAGGCTGCCGAGCCGTGCCGTCGAAGGCCGGCTGGTCGAGATCCCGGTGGCTTACGGCGGCGAGCACGGGCCGGACCTTGCCGACGTCGCGGCTCACACCGGC
Organism: Variovorax sp. Varisp46; assembly: GCF_059491885.1. Classification (NCBI taxonomy): domain Bacteria; kingdom Pseudomonadati; phylum Pseudomonadota; class Betaproteobacteria; order Burkholderiales; family Comamonadaceae; genus Variovorax; species Variovorax sp. Varisp46. The sequence continues at coordinate 4,174,229 of NZ_CP168515.1, read as the reverse complement.
CTCACGCCGGCCGAGGTGGTGCGGCGGCACAGCGGCGCCGAGTACGTCGTCTACCTGCTGGGCTTCCTGCCGGGCTTTGCCTTCATGGGTGGGTTGCCGCCCGAACTGGCCACGCCGCGCCGGGCCGAGCCGCGCACCGCCGTGCCCGCGCGCTCGGTCGGCATCGGCGGCGAGCAGACCGGCATCTATCCGCTGGTGTCGCCGGGCGGCTGGCAGCTGATCGGCCGCACCCCGCTGGAGCTGTTCGATCCGGCGGCCGAACCGCCCACCTTGCTGCGCCCTGGCGACCGCGTGCGCTTCGTTGCAGAAAGCGTGCAGGCATGATCGCCGTACGCAAGCCCGGCGTACTTGCCTCGGTGCAGGACCTGGGCCGGCACGGCCATCGCCAGCTGGGCATCTGCCCGGGCGGCGCGCTCGACATGCTGTCGCTCACGCTGGCCAACCGGCTCGTCGGCAATGCCGACGGCGCGGCGGGCCTCGAACTCACGATGGGCGGCTGCGAGCTGCAGTTCGAAGCCGCCACGCGCATCGCCCTCACCGGTGACGGCTTCGGCGCCAGCCTCGACGGCGTGCCGCTGTGGCCCTGCTGGAGCGTGCCGGTCGCGGCCGGCCAGACACTCAGGCTCGCCGGTGCCAACGCGCCCGGCGTCAAGAAGACCGGCCTGCGCAGCTGGCTCGCGGTGGCGGGCGGCATCGACGTGCCCCCGGTCCTCGGCTCGCGCAGCACCGACCTCAAGGCCGGCTTCGGCGGCCTCGAAGGCCGTGCGCTGCGCAAGGGCGACCGGCTCCCGACGGGTGCCTCCTCTCTCGATGCGGCACAACGCGAACGCCGTGCCTTCGGCCTGCGCGGTCCCGACTGGGGCCCCGACGAAGACGACGGTGCCATCGTCCTGCGCGTGCTGCCCGGTCCCGAGTTCGAGCTGTTCACGCCGGCCTCGCGCGAGCTGCTGTGGGGCGAGCGCTGGCGCATCACGCCGCAGAGCAACCGCATGGGCAGTCGGCTCGCGGGTGCCGAACTCAAGCGCAAACACAGCGGCGACATGCTCTCGTCGGGCGTGATTCCCGGCACGATCCAGGTGCCGCCCTCGGGCCAGCCGATCATCCTGATGGGCGATGCGCAGACCACAGGCGGCTATCCGCGCATCGGCGTGGTTATCCGCGCCGACCTCTGGAAGCTCGCGCAGGCGCCGCTCAACGGCCAACTGCGCCTCGTGCAGGTCGACCAGCCGAGGGCGCTGGCTGCATGGGCCGCGCAGCAGCGCTACCTGTCGCAGGTGGCACAGGGTCTGGCCGCTGCAGGCTGGCCGAGCGCGACATAGACTTCGCGGGAAATCGCGAAAAGAGGAAGCCCACCATGCAAATCGACCTCAATGCCGACCTCGGCGAAGGCGCCGGCAACGACGAAGCACTGCTCGCGCTCGTGAGTTCCGCCAACATCGCCTGCGGCTGGCACGCAGGCGACGCGAAGACCATGCAGCAGTGCGTGCGCTGGGCGATGCGCAACGGCGTGGCCATCGGCGCCCACCCCAGTTTTCCCGACCGCGAGAACTTCGGCCGCAGCACCATGCACCTGCCGCCCGACGAGATCGTGGCCAACGTGCTCTACCAGGTGGGCGCGCTGGCGGCCATCGTGAAGGCCGAGGGCGGCAGGCTCTCGCATGTGAAGGCCCACGGCCAGCTCTACAACCAGGCCGTGAAGGAGCCCGAGCTCGCCGAGGCGCTGTGCGAGGCCGTGCGCCGCTTCGATCCATCGCTCAGGTTCTTCGGCCTCGCGGGCAGCAACATGATCGACGCGGCCCGCCGCGCCGGTCTCGTGCCCGTGGAGGAAGTGTTCGCCGACCGTGGCTACATGCCCGACGGCAGCCTCGTGCCGCGCAGCCAGCCCGGCGCGCTGATCGAGAGCGAGGAGCAGTCGATCGCGCAGACGCTCTCGCTGGTGCGCGACCGCCGGGTGACCGCCATCGACGGCAGCATCGTGCCCGTCAATGCGCAGACCGTCTGCCTGCATGGCGACGGCGCCCACGCGCTGGCCTTCGCGAGCCGTATCCGCGAACGGCTGAAGCAGGAAGGCATTGCCGTCCGGGCGCTGGCCTGACGGCCGCGGACGCGAGCGCCAGGCCGTGGCAGCGAAGCCCATCGATGTCCTGCTGACCGGTTTCGATCCGTTCGAGCGGGAAGCCATCAACCCCTCGTGGGAAGCCGTGCGCGTGCTCGACGGCTGGAAGGTCGGCCGCGCGACGGTGCATGCGCGCCAGATGCCCTGCGTGTTCGGCGAGGCCATCGACGCACTCGCCAGCGCGATGGACGAACTCCAGCCGCAGCTGGTGCTGTGCGTCGGCCAGGCCGGCGGGCGCGCAGAGGTGACGCCGGAGCGCATCGCCATCAACATCGACGATGCCCGCGTGGCCGACAACAAGGGCCGCGAACCCGTCGACTCGCCCGTGGTGCCTGGGGCGCCCGCGGCATACTTCTCGACGCTGCCGATCAAGGCCATGGTGCGCGAACTGCGCGCGGCCGGCGTACCGGCCTCGGTGTCGAACAGCGCCGGCACCTTCGTCTGCAACCACATCTTCTACGGCCTGATGCACCGCATCGCAATGCACCCGATGCCGGGGCTGCGCGGCGGCTTCATCCACATTCCGTACCTGCCCGAGCAGGCGGCGCGCTTTCCGGGGGCGCCGAGCATGTCGCTGGAAACGATGATCGCGGCCCTGCGCATCGCCGTGAGCACCGCGCTCGCGGTGAAGCGCGACATCGCCGAAACCGGCGGCCAGTTGCACTGAACCGCCGAGGCGGCTCAGGTGCCCGGGAAGTGCTTCGCCAACCAGCCGTTGAGCGCGGCGTTGACGAACTTGGGCTTTTCCATCGTCAGCATGTGGCCGCAGTCAGGCACCCACGCGACTTGTGCCTGCGGCAGCAGCGCCGCCATCTCGCGCGTGCACTCGGGCGGTGCGAGCCGGTCATCGTCGCCGCACACCAGCAGCACCGGCACGCGCACAGACGCAAGATGCAGCCGCGCATCGGGCCGGCGCATCACCGCGCGGTTCTGGCTGATGAGCTGCTGCGCGCCCGCGCCGAGCACGATGTCGAGATAGCGCTGCACCAGCACCTGATCGGCCGCCTGCGCGGGGTGGAAGGCGAAGTAGACGTTCGGCTCGATCACGTCGCGCACCTCGCCGCGCTCGAAGTATTCGATGGCGCCTGCGCGCAGCCTGGACATGTCGGGCGTCTCGGGCCGCGCGCTGGTGCCGAGCAGCGCGAGCCCCGCGATGCGCCCGGGCGCCTGGCGGGCCGCTTCCATGGCGACCATGCCGCCCATCGAGGCGCCGCACAGCACCAGCGGTCCGTCGTTGTCGCGCAGCACGGCGGCGGCCATGCCCTCGATGGTGTCGTGGTGCCGCTGGGCGTCGCTCACGCGAGCGCCGAAGGAGGGGGGAAGTGCGAGCAACTGGGCTTCCCAGATGCGCTCGTCGCAGGCGAGACCGGGCAGCAGGATGAGATTGGGCATGGAGTGAGATTCTGCGCGAATGCGGTGGAAAATGGACGCCGATGCCAACGCCCAAGCCCGACACCACCACCGACCTGATCCTCATCCGCCATGGCGAAACCGCCTGGAATCGCGAACTGCGCTTCCAGGGGCACGCGGACGTCCCGCTCAACGACATTGGCCATGAACAGGCGCGCCGCATCGGCCTGCGCCTGGCCGGCGAGAGCGCGGTGCAGCACATCATCAGCAGCGACCTGATGCGTGCGCAGCAGACTGCCGCGCCCGCCGCGTCGCAGCTGTCGCTGCCGGTGGTGACCTCGGCGGCGCTGCGCGAGCAGTTCTTCGGCGTGGTCGAAGGCATGCGCTCCGACGAAATCCAGAACCTGCATCCGCGCGCCTGGGAAGAATGGCTGGAGTTCCGCGAGGACCACGCCATGCCCGAGGGCGAGACGGCGCGCGAGTTCCACGCGCGCATCATCGCGGCGCTGGGCGGCATCGCCTCGGAACATCGGGGCCAGCACCTGATCGTCGTCACCCATGGCGGCGTGCTTGACATGGTGTGGCGCACCGCCAGGGGCCTGAGCCTGAGCGGCCCGCGCCGCAGCGACATTCCCAACGCGGGCTTCAACCGCATCCGCATCGCCGATCCGGCCGAGCCCGAGGCGATCGAGATCGTGGAATGGGCCGACACGCGGCACCTGGCCGACCTGCCGCCGCAGCCGACCTACGACCAGACGCGGCACCTGAAGGACAAGGACTGAGGAGAGCCCTCAGCTACAGCTGCCGGCCTTCGGCATGCGCAGCAGCGGCTGGCCAGCGCCCACGCCCGTGGGCTTGCCGTCATCGACGGCGAGCTGGCCGTTCACCAGCACCGTGCTGACGCCCTCCGACAGCAGCGCAGGCTGCGTGTAGGTGGCTTTCGCCGCATAGCGCGCCGGGTCGAACACCACCACGTCCGCGTAGTAGCCAGGGCGCAGGTGCCCGCGCTGCTTCAGCCCCAGCGTGTCGGCCGTGAGCGACGAGCTGCTGCGGATGAACTGCGCCAGCGAGATCGTGCGCTCCTTCACCACGTACTGCTCGTACTTGCGCGCGAAGGTGCCGTAGGCGCGCGGATGGCCCAGCGACGAGTCGGACGAGGTCATGACCCAGGGCCGCTTCATGAAGGCGCGTACGTCGTCGTCGCTCTGGTTGAACGAGGCGATCATCAGGTCGCCGTCGCGCAGCACCGCGATGGCGGCTTCCACTGGATCGGCGTTCGATGCCTTGGCCACGTCGGCCAGCGTCTTGCCCACGTACTTCGTGCTGCCGGCCGAGAACAGGATGGCCTCGGGGCCACCGCGCAGCCGCAGGTTCTCGCGCACGTCCTTGCGCAGGCGCTCCTGCTGCGAGGCGTCGTCGAAGCGCTGCAGCGTCGCCGCACGGCCGCCCTCGTTGGCCCAGGGCGGCAGCAGCGCGGCCGAGAAGCGCGTGCTCGACGCGGTCCACGGATAGTGGTCGGCCGTGATGTCCAGCCCGCCCGCGCGTTCCTTCTCGATGCGCTTGATGATGTCGCCGCTCTGGCCCTGCACGTCGACGCCCAGCGCCTTGATGTGCGCCACATGCACCGGCAGCTTCGCCTCGTGGCCGATGCGGATCGCCTCGTCGATGGAGCCTTTCAGGCCGATGTTGTACATGGACTCGTCGCGGATGTGGCTGTCGTACAGGCCGCCGTGCCGCGCCGCCACCTTCGCGAGCTCGATGACCTCCTCGGTCTTCGAGAAGTTCTGCGGCGTGTAGAAGAGCCCGGTCGAAAGGCCAAGGGCGCCTTCGCACATGCCCTGGCTCACACGCTTCTTCATCGCCTCGAGCTGCTCGGGCGTCGGTGCCCGGTTGGCCTCGCCCAACTCGCTCATGCGCACCGGGCCGAAGCCCACGTACATGGCCACGTTGGTGCCTACCGGCGTGGCACGCAGCTTCTGCGCCTGCGCCGCGATGTCGAAGCCGCCGAAGCCGTCGTTGCCGATCACCGCGGTGGTCACGCCCTGCGTGATGAACGGGATGTTCAGCCGCTTCTTCGGATCGTTCGAGTGCAGGTCGGCATCCGCATGCGTGTGGGCGTCGATGAAGCCCGGCGCCACCACCATGCCCGTGGCATCGATGACGCGCCTGGCCGTGAACTGCGCCGGCGCCGCCTTGCCCGCGAACACGATGCGATCGCCCGCGATGCCGACATCGCCCACCACCGGCGTGTCGGAGTCGCCCGTGTAGACGGTGCCGCCGCGCAGCAGCAGGTCCAGCGCGACGGGCGTTCCGTCGGCGGCATGCAGGGTGGGTGCGAAGGGTGCGAGGGCTGAGAGCGCGGCCAGCGTGACGAGAGACTTGCGCATGGGCGATGGTGCCTTGAAGGCTTCTTGTCGATAGGGAGCGGCCAGTTTAGGAGCCGCCTCCGGGCCATCGCCAATTCCTTTTGCACCATGCCCCATGACCTGAAGGCATGGGCTGCCGGGCAGTGCTCGCAGATGCGCTCAGGCGTGCGTCGCAAGCTGCCCGAGGCCGAGGCGCTCGTACACCGCCGCCGTCTGCCGGCGCAGTCGCAGCGACTCGGGCTGGCCATTGAGCTGCTGCTGCAGGATGCCCTGGGCAGCGGACAGCGAAGCCTCCGTGCCGCTGCGCACCAGCGCATCGAGATACACCTGCTCGAACAGGTCGCGCTGCGCGTGGCTGCCGCCGATCTCGATCATGCGCGGCAGGGCAGTGCCCAGCCCTTCGATGGCTGCCGCGAGATCGCCGCGCGCATGCGCCACCAGCGCGTGCGCGGCCGGTACGCACACGCGCTGCCAGGCGGCGCGCGTCGACACCGGCGCTGCCGGGGCGAAGGCCTCGATGTTGCGCAGCAGTACATCGGCCTCGGGCCTGCCGGCGCGCGCGAGGCCGTAGAGGTATTGCAGGTCGAGGAAGGGCAGCACGTGGTCGGCCTGGCGCTGCCGCAGGTAGCCCGCCACGTCGTTCCAGCGCGCGCCCACGTCGATGCCCGCGAGCTCGAGCCGCGCGAGCAGCGAGACGGCGCCGATCTGGTCCTGCGAGTAGTCCTTGACCACGCCCCAGGCGTGCTCGTCGTACACCGCGAGCGCCTCGGCATCGCGGCCCAGGTCAATCAGGAACAGCGCCACATGCCACCAGTTGTGCGTGAACATGAAGGAGTTGAGCCCGCTCCACGTGTCGCTCACGCCCTGCATGAACGCCAGCCCTTCAGTGAGCCGGCCTTCGGTGAGCATCACGTGCGCCAGCGCATGGTGCGCCCACGGCTCCTTGCGGCACATGGCGATGGCATGGCGGGCGCTGGCCTCGGCCTCGCGCAGCAGGTGGCACTGCTCGTAGCCGAAGGCCGCCATGCCGTGCACGTAGGGCACGTCGGCCGCATGCGGCAGCACCGCCAGCGCGAGCTTAAGCATGCCGGGGCAGTCGCCGGTGTTGAAGCAGTGGTACTGGCCGAGCTTGACCGACACCAGGTCGCGCGGATGCTCGCGGGCCTGCTCGGCGTGCAGCGCGATGGCGCGGGCGATGTCACCGTCGGCCCAGGCTTCGACGGACGCGATGTATCGCTGCTCGCGCGGGGTGGCCCGCGCGGCGCCGGCACGGGCCTTCGCAAGGAACGGGCGGGCATTGGCGACGGCCTCCCGCGACTCGGCGAACAGGTGCAGCGTGGCGCAATAGGCCTGCACGATCGGGCTCGCATCGGCTTCGGCCACGGCGAGCAGGTTGACTGCACGCGCCTCGGTCGAGATGAAGCCCATGACGAAATCGTCGACCAGCGGCAGGCTGGCGGGGTCGCCGAGGGTGAGGGTGTTGCCGAGGCTGTCGGCGAGCGTTTTTCCGGGGGGCATGGCGGCATCGTGCCATGCCCCCGGCGATGCTTCAACGATCCGTCGTCAGACGCCGGCCTGCTGGTGGCGGTACTCCTGCGTCTTGCCGCCGTAGCCGTAGGCCGCGCCGCGTGCATCGATCACGTGGATGTACGACACCTCGTGCAGGTCCGGCCGGATCTTCGCCATGGCCGCATGCACCTCGCGCAGGTAGCGCGCCTTCTCGGCCTTGGTGTTGGTCTCGTCGGTGACGCTGATGTCGAGGTGGAACGCAGACTTGCCGAGCGAGGCCAAAGACTGGCCCCCGATGAACCAGGCGTCGGCGGCGATGTACTGCACGGTGATGGCGATCACAGGCAATTGCTTGCCCAGCACGCTCTGGGTGAGCTCGGCGACGGCGTCGACGGTCTTGCGGGTGAGGTCGGCGTCGGGTTGGCCGGAGAGGTGGACGACGATGTGGGGCATGGCTGGCTCCTTGGATGGATGGGTTGTCGATGGGGTGATTGTGGGAGCCTTCTGGGTCATCGGAAAAGCGGGAAGATATGATGAATTACATCGGATAAACGGATGGATTGACCATGCAGGGATTCGACCTGGAGCAACTGCGCACGCTGGCCGCCGTCGTCGACGCTGGCAGCCTCACGGCGGCCGCGCCGCGCGTCTTCCTCTCGCAGTCGTCAGTGAGCGAGCAGATCCGCAAGTTGGAAGAGCGGGCAGGGCAGTCGCTGCTCACGCGCAGCAAGGCAGGCGTGGCCCCCACCGAGGCGGGTGTGCGGCTGTTGGGCTATGCGCGGCGCATCCTCGCGCTGAGCGACGAAGCATTTCGCGACCTGCATGGCGAGACGCTGCATGGCGAGCTGCGCCTCGCGGTCACCGACTACTTCCGCCCCGGCGACCTGACGCGGCTGCTGGGGCGGCTCGGCGAGAGCTATCCGCAGGTGCGGCTGCACGTCAGCATCCTGAAGAGCGATGCGTTGCGGGCGGCCTATGCGCACGGCGATTTCGACGTGGGCCTTGCGATGAACATCGCGGGGGCTTCCACGCCGCAGGCCCGGGGCGCGGTGCTGCGGCGCGAATCGCTGGTGTGGCTCGGCGCGGAGGGCATGCGGCTCGCGCGCGGGGAGCCGGTGCGGCTGCTGGCCTTGCCCGACACCTGCTCGCTGCATCAGTTCACCGTGGCGCTGCTGCGGCGCCGGCGCGTGCCCTATGCGCTCGCGCACGTCGCGTCGGGTGTCGCGGGCCTGCAGTCCGCGCTGGCCGCGGGGCTGGGCGTTGCCTGCCTCAACGAGTCCTCGATCAGCGACGGCGTGACGCGGCTGGCGGCACCGCACGGTCTGCCGGCCCTGCCGCGTGTCGCTTTCCAGCTCCTGTCGGGGCGCAAGGGCGAAACCGCATTCGTGACCCGGGCGAGGGAGATGCTGGCAACCCACCTGATGTGAAAAATCTCTCCAGGGGTGGCGCGGGATTTGCGTCAGCCCCTGTCATGGATGCGCCACCTCCCACAACTGCGCCGAATCTGCTGCGCCACACCCGCTTCGACGACGCACAGGCCATTTTCTCGGGCACGCTGTTCGTCGCCATCGCGATGATGCTGTTCGGCCAGGCGGGGCTGCTTACAGGCGGCACGGCCGGCGTCGCGTTTCTCCTGCACTACGCCACCGGCCTGAGCTTCGGAAAGCTGTTCTTCCTGGTCAACCTGCCGTTCTACTGGTTCGCCTGGCGCCACATGGGCCGCGCGTTCACGGTCAAGACCTTCTCGGCCATCGCATTGCTCTCGGTGATGACCGACCTGGCGCCGCGCTACCTGTCCATCGACTCCCTGCACCCGGCCTTCGCGGCCGTGCTCGGCGGCCTGCTGCTGGGCACCGGCTGCCTGTTCCTCGCCCGCCACCGCGCCAGTCTGGGCGGCGCGACGGTGCTCACGCTGTACCTGCAGGAAAAGCGTGGCTGGCCCGCGGGCAAAGTGCAGATCGGCATCGACTGCACGGTGGTGCTGCTCGCCCTGTTCGTGATTCCGCCGCAGCGGGTCGGGTGGTCGGTGCTGGCTGCCGTGGTGATGGGGCTTTTTCTCTGGATCAACCACAAGCCGGGGCGGTATGCGGCGACCTGACGCTTCCCGTCAGCGGCCGGGCGGCAACGGCCAGGGCCGCTGCGGTTCGCGGATCTGCTCGAAGGCGCGCGACACGCGCAGCACCCCGAGGTCGTCGAAGCGCTGGCCGGCAATCTGCAGCCCGATCGGCAATCCACTCGCCGAGTACCCGCAGTTCACCGAAGCCGCCGGCTGCTCCGACATGTTGAACGGCACCGTGAACCCGATGTGCTCCAGCGGACGCAGGGGATCGTTCGTGGGTGAGGGCGCTTCGGCTGCCGCGGGCATGTTCGGCGACACGGGCGAAATCACGTAGTCGAAGCGCGCGCATGCAGCCACGGCGGCGACGCGCGTGGCGTGGAACTGGCTGAAGCCGCGGAACACATGCTCGCCGCTGAACTCGGCCGCACTCTCCGCCCATTCGCGGATGTACGGCAGCACCTTCGCGCGCTGGTCGGCGCGCAGGCCCTTCATGTCCACCAGCGAGCGCATGCGCCAGAAGTGGTCCATGCCGTCGAGCATGGCCTGCGACATGAATGGCTGCATCGGCTCGATCACCGCGCCGGCCTTCTCGAGCAGCCGCGCGGCGTTTTCCACCGCTGCCTGGATCTCGGGCTCGACCGCCAGTCCGCAGCCCGCGTCGAGCAGCAGCCCGATGCGCAGGCCGCGCAGATGGTCCGGTGCCACGTCGAAGCCTGCCCAGGCGATGTCCTGCGGCGGCAGGCTCATGCTGTCGCGCGCGTCGGGCCGGGACAGCGCCTGCATCATCAGCGCCGCGTCGCCCACCGTGCGGGTCATCGGCCCAGCGGCGCGGCCCATGTAGGGCGGGTCGATCGGAATGCGCCCCAGGCTCGGTTTCAGCGTGAAGATGCCGCACCAGCTCGCGGGCAGGCGCAGCGACCCGCCGATGTCCGTGCCCAGGTGCAGCGGGCCGTAGCCGGCAGCCGCCGCGGCGCCAGCTCCTGCGCTGGAGCCGCCCGGCGTCAGGCGCAAGTCCCACGGGTTGCGCGCCAGTGTGTGAAAGCTCGACAGCCCCGAGGACAGCATGCCGTAGTCCGGCATGGTGGTCTTGCTCACGATCACCGCACCGGCTTCCTTGAGGCGCGCGGCTGGCGGCGCGTCGGCCGCAGCGGGCTTCGGGTCGACCGCGGCGGTGCCGGCTGGCATCGGGTCGCCGCGCGTGGCGATGTTTTCCTTGATGGTCGCGGGCACGCCATCGAGCGGGCCGAGCGCATCGCCGCGCTGCCAGCGCGCTTCCGAGGCGCGCGCCTGTTCGAGCGCGGCCTCGGGCCGGAACAGCCAGGTGGCCTGCAAGTGCGGCTCCCAGCGTTCCACTTGCGCGATCACGGCCTGCGTGACTTCCACCGGCGAGAGTTCGCGGCTGCGGTAGGCAGCGGCAAGCTCCTGGACGGACAGGTCGCTCAGCCCCACGACAGTGCCGACAGGTCGTTCACGAAGATCGGGTTCTCTTTCCAGATGCCCTTGACGTTCTTCTTCGCGACAGTGGGGAACTGCGGCTGGTACAGGAAGCCGTTGGCCGCGTCGGTGGCAAGCATCTTCTGTGCGTCGCCAAGCAGCTTGTTGCGCTCGGCCGCATTGCCGGTGGACTTGATCTTGTCGAACAGCGCGTTGAAGGCCTTCGACTGGTAGCCCCAGTAGTAGTCCGGCTTGGCATAGTTGCCGAGGTCGAAGGGCTCGACGTGCGAAATGATCGACAGGTCGTAGTCCTTGTTGCCGTAGGTGCCGCTGAGCCACTGCGCCCATTCGACGTTCTGAATCTTCACCACGATGCCGATCTTGGCGAGCTGGGCCACGATCACCTCGCCGCCCTGGCGCGCATAGGGTGGCGGCGGCAGCGTCATCGTCAGTTCGAGCGGCGTCTTCACGCCGGCCTCGGCCAGCAGCTTCTTGGCCTTCTCGACGTCGAAGGGGTTGATGCCCGTGGTGTCGACATAGCCCGCCGCGCCCGGCACGTAGTGGCTGCCGATGGGCACGCCGAAGCCGTCGGCCGCGCCTTCGATCACGGCCTTGCGGTCGATGGCCGCAAGGATGGCGCGGCGCACGCGCACGTCGTCGAGCGGCTTCTTCCTGTTGTTGATCGACAGGATGGTCTTGGCGCGCGAACCCGCCAGGATGACCTGGAACTGCGGGTTCGCCTTGAACTGCGGCACCACGCGCGTGCCGATGCGCGCGAACACGTCGACGTCGCCCGACAGCATGGCGGCGGCCTGCGCGGCCGTGTCGGAGATGAAGCGGAACGTCACCTTGTTGATCTTCGCGGTGGCGGGGCTGCGGAAGCCCTCCCACTTGCTCAGCGTGAGCGACGAGCCCTTGGCCCAGTTGTCCAGCTTGTAGGGGCCGGTGCCGACCGGTTTGCTGGCGTTGGTCTCGGCGCTCTTGGGTTCGACGATCACGGCCGTGGCCTGGCCCAGCACGAAGGGCAGGTCGGGGTCGATCTCCTTGTTGATGACGACGACGGTGTAGTCGTCCACCACCTGCGTCGCGAGGTTGGCGAAGGTGCGCTTGTCCTTGTTGGTGCTCTTCTCGCCGCCGGCGCGGTCGAAGGAGAACTTGACGGCGGCGGCGTTGAAGGGCTCGCCGTTCTGGTACTTCACGCCGCGCCGCAGCTTGAAGGTGTAGGTCTTCAGGTCGGGCGAGACCTCCCAGCTCTCGGCCAGCAGCGGCGTGACGCTGCCGTCGGCGTTGATCTTGGTGAGCGTCTCGAGGATGTTGTAGTGCACGACCTCGGCGATGGCGGCGGCCGCGCCGGTGGTCGGGTCGAGCCCCGGCGGCTCGAGCGCCATGCCGATCACGATGGCGTCCTTCCGGCCCTGCGCCATGCCGGCGAGCGGGGTGGCCAGCGCAACGGTGGCGCCAGCGGTGGTGAGAAGGGTGCGGCGGTTCAACATACGTGTGATCTCCGGATAGACAAGCCAGGTTCGAATGACGACTGCTCCGGCGTGTGCCATGCCCCGAAGGGAGGCGCGACGCCGCGAAAGACACGACACGCAGCACGAAAGATGCCACGTGCGCAGCCGGTCATTCTCTCGCAGCGGGTGCGCCGCCGCGCGGTCCGCGAGGCGGTTTTTCCTCCGGACGTTCCCGTAGGCGAGGCCGTCCGGATCAAGCCCAGGACAGCGCCGCGATGTCGTTCACGAAGATCGGCGTGTCTTTCCAAAGCCCGCGCAGGTTGCGCGCGGCGACGGTGATGAACTGCGGCTGGTACAGGAAGACATTGGCCGCATCTTCCGCCAGCAGCCGCTGCGCATCGCCGAGGTAGCGCACGCGGTCGGCGGGGCGCGCCGCGTTGCGCGCCTTGTCGAAGATCTCGTTGAACTTCGCCGACTGGTAGCCCCAGTAGTACTCGGGCTTGGTGTAGTTCACCAGGTCGAAGGGCTCGACGTGCAGGATCAGCGAGAGGTCGTAGTTCTTGTTGCCGTAGGTGCCGCTGATCCATTGCGCCCATTCGACGTTCTGGATCTTCGCGACGATGCCCACCTTGGCCAGCTGCGCGGCGATCAGCTCGCCGCCTTGGCGCGCATAGGGCGGGGGCGGCAGCACGAGCTCGAGTTCGAGCGGCGTCTTCACGCCGGCCTCGGCCAGCAGCTGCTTGGCCTTCTCGACGTTGTAGGGGTTGATGCCGGTGGTGTCGATGTATCCCGGCGCGCCCGGCACGTAGTGGCTGCCGATGGGCACGCCCCGGCCGTCGACGGCGGCTTCGATCACGGCCTTGCGATCGATGGCTGCGGAAATCGCGCGGCGCACGCGCACGTCGTCCAGCGGCTTGCGCTTGTTGTTGATGGCCAGGATGGTCTTGCCGCGCGAGGCGTTGAAGACCACCTGGAAGCGCTTGTCGTTCTGGAACTGCGGCAGGCTGCGCGACACCGAGGCGTGCGGAAACAGGTCGACGTCGCCCGAGAGCAGCGCGGCGGTCTGCGCAGCCGGCTCGGAGATGAAGCGGAAGCTGGCCTTGCGGATCTGCACCGTGTCGGCATTGCGCCAGCCGTCCCACCTGGCGAGCACGATGCCCGATCCCTTGGCCCAGCTGTCGAGCTTGTAGGGGCCGGTGCCGACAGGCTTGGTGGCGTTGGTCTCGATCGTTTTCGGCTCGACCTGGATCGCAGAGGCCTGCCCGAGCAGGAACAGCAGGTCGGGCTCGACCTCCTTCGTGATCAGCACCACGGTGTGTTCGTCGACTACCTGCGTCGCGATGTTGGCGAAGGTGCGCTTGTCCTTGTTGGTGCTGTTGGCGGCGGCCGCGCGGTCGAACGAGAACTTGACGGTCTGCGCGTCGAACGGCTCGCCGTTCTGGAACTTCACGCCGCGCCTGAGCCTGAAGGTGTAGGTCTTCAGGTCAGGCGAAATGTCCCAGCTTTCGGCCAGCAGCGGGGTGACGCTGCCGTCGCAGTTGATCTTGGTGAGCGTTTCGAAGACGGTGTAGAGCACCACCTCGGCGATCTCGGCGCCGGCCTTGGCCGTGGGGTCGAGTCCCGTGGGCTCCAGCGTGAGACCAAGCACCAGCGCGTCCTTCTTCTTTTGCGCGAAGGCGTCGATCGGCACTGCGAGCGGGGCCAGGGCTGCGGCGCCGGTGGCGAGCAGGGTGCGTCGTTTGAGCATGAAGCGGTGTCCTCGGAACAGGGGGCAGGCATCATCCGCGAGACCGGTGCGTCCGCGCAACCAGATGCTTATGACCCACTCATCCTAGAGGCGGCGGACGACGCTTCGGTGTCAGGCGGCCAGCAGCGTGCCGCCCGCGGGCGTGCGCGGCACCGCGTCGAGCAGCGTGCGCGTGTAGGGATGCTGCGCGTGATGGAAGAGTTCGGCGGGCGGACCCTGCTCGACGATCTTGCCCTTCCACACCACGCACACTTCATCGCACAGGTGGTTGACCACCGCGAGGTCGTGGCTGATGAGCAGGTAGCTGATGCCGAACTGCTGCTGCAGGTCCTGCATGAGGTTGAGCACCTGGGCCTGCACCGACACGTCGAGCGCGCTCACCGGCTCGTCGGCCACGATGAGCTTGGGGCGCGTGATCAGCGCTCGTGCGATCGCAATGCGCTGGCGCTGGCCGCCCGAGAACTCGTGCGGGTACTTGTCCATGTCGGTGGTGCGCAGGCCGACTGCGGCGAGCGCCTCGTTGGCACGCTCGCGCTGCACGGCGCGGCTCGTTTCGGCCAGCGCCTCGAGGGGCTCGGCGACGATGCGCGCGACGGTCTGGCGTGGGTCTAGCGAGCCGTAGGGGTCCTGGAACACCATCTGGAAGTCGCGCCGCGCGGTGCGCAGCTCGGCCTTCGACAGCGTGTGCAGGTCGCGGCCTTCGAGGCGCACGCTGCCCGAAGTCGGCGTGTCCAGCGCCATCACGAGACGCGCGATGGTCGACTTGCCCGAACCCGATTCGCCGACGATGCCGACGCTCTTGCCGGCGCGCACCTCGAAGCTCACGCCATTGAGCGCCTTCACGGTCGGCGGCGGGCCGAAGAGCTTCTCGCGCGGCAGCGCGTAGTGGCGCACGAGGTCGGTGACCTGTAGCAGCGGTGAAGCGGTGGTCCCACTCATGGTGCGATGGCCCCTTGCGCGGCGATTTCCTCGAGCCGGATGCAGCGCACCGCGTGATCTGGCGGCAGCATCGTGGCCGGCGGCCGCGTGGTCTTGCAGGCGTCGACGGTGTAGCTGCAGCGGCCCGCGAAGGGGCAGCCCGGCGGCAGGTCGACCAGCTCGGGCACGCTGCCCCTGATGGTGGCCAGACGCAGGCCACGCGGCGCGCCGATGGCGGGCCGCGCGGCGAACAGGCCTTGTGTGTAGGGATGCCCACGGCGCGCGAACACGGCCTCGGTCGGGCCGCTCTCGACCACGCTGCCGCCGTACATCACGAGCATCTTCGAGACCGTCTGCGCGATCACGCCGAGGTCGTGCGAGATCAGGATCAGCGCCATGCCGCGCTCGGCCACGAGGCCCTGGATGAGTTCGAGGATCTGCTTCTGGATGGTGACGTCGAGTGCAGTGGTGGGCTCGTCGGCAATCAACAGGTCGGGCCCGCAGGCGAGCGCCATCGCGATGCCGATGCGCTGGCGCTGGCCGCCGGAGAACTGGTGCGGGTAGGCGTCGAGGCGCGAAGCCGCGTCGGGAATGCCCACGCGGTCGAGCAGCGCGAGCACTTCCTTGCGTGCGTCGGCTTGCGAGAGCCCGCGATGCAGCCGCAGCGGTTCGCCGACCTGGCGCGCAATCGTGTGCACCGGGTTCAGCGCCGTCATCGGCTCCTGGAAGATCATGCCGATGCGGTTGCCGCGGATCCGGCACATGGCCCTTTCGTCTCGGCCGACGAGCTCGGTTCCGTCGAAACGTATGCTGCCGGTGACCTTCGCGGTCGAGGGCAGCAGGCCCATCAGCGACATCACCGTGATCGACTTGCCGCAGCCCGATTCTCCGACGATGCCCAGCGTCTCGCCACGTTCCAGCGTGAAGTCGATGCCGCGCACGGCCTCGGCGGGACCGCGCTGCGTCTGCAGTTCGATGTGGAGGTCTTCGACTTCGAGCAAGGGCATGGCACTTCTTATCTTGCGCGTGCGAGGCGCGGATCGAGCAAATCGCGCAATCCGTCGCCCAGCAGATTCAGGCCGAGCACCGCGAGCGCGATGGCCATGCCGGGGAACACCGCGAGCAGGGGCGACTGGAACATCATCGTCTGCGCCTCGCTGAGCATGCGGCCCCACGAAGGTTGCGGCGGCTGCGTGCCCAGGCCCAGGTAGGAGAGGGCGGCCTCGGCCAGGATGGCGATGGCGAATCGGATCGTGATCTGCACGATCAGCACGGCCGATATGTTCGGCAGCACGTGCTGCATCGTGATCGCGAAGCTGCCCTTGCCGCAGGCGCGCGCGGCGGCCACGTACTCGCGCGACCAGATGGCGTTGGCCGAGGCGCGCGTGATGCGCGCGAAGGTCGGGATGTTGTAGATGCCGATGGCAATGATCGCGTTGACGATGCCGGCGCCGAACACCGCCGTCATCATGATGGCCGAGAGGATTGCGGGGAAGGCCAGCGAGAAGTCGGTGAGCCGCATGATGGCTTCCTCGACCCAGCCGCGCTTGGCGGCAGCCAGCAGGCCCAGCGCCGTACCGACCACGAGGCCGATGCCGACCGCGATCACGCCGACAAGGATCGATGCACGCGCACCGACCAGCAGCAGCGAGGCTACGTCGCGGCCGTAGGTGTCGGTGCCCAGCCAGTGCGCGCCCGTCGGCGGCTTCAGCTTGTTGGCCATGTCCATGTCGTAGGGCGACCACGGTGTCCAGACCAGCGAGATGCCGGCGGCGAGCAGCAGGAGCAGCGTCAGCGCGCCGCCCAGCACGAAGCTGCGGTGGTGCAATGCGCGGCGCCAGAAGCCCGGCACCTTGAGCGCCGCAGCGCTCGGAGCGGTGATGACGGAGCTCATATGTCGCTGGCCTTGATGCGCGGATCGATCACGGCATACAGCACGTCGACCACGAAGTTCACGATCACCACCATGGCCGCCAGCAGCATCACGCAGTTGCGCACCACGATCAGGTCGCGGTTGCTGATGGCCTGGAAGATGAGGCGGCCCAGGCCCGGCAGATAGAACACGTTCTCCACCACGATGGTGCCGGCCAGCAGCTCGGAGAACTGCATGCCCATGACCGTGATGACCGGGATCATGGCGTTGCGCAGCACGTGGGTCCACAGCACGGCTCGTTGCGACACACCCTTGGCACGCGCGGTGCGAACGAAGTCTTCCCGCATCACCTCCAGCACCGCCGAACGCGTGATGCGCGCCAGGATCGCGGCCTGCACCACCGCCAGCGACAGCGCAGGCAGCAGCAGCGACTTGATGCCCGCGAAGATGCCTTCGCCCCAGCCCTCGAAGCCCCCGGCGGAGAACCACTGCAGTTGCACCGAGAACACGAGGATCAGCAGGATGGCGAACCAGAAGTTCGGAATCGCGATGCCGACCTGAGCCATGCCCATGAGGCCGACGTCGCCGAGCTTGTTGTGGCGCGCGGCGGCCGTCACGCCCACCAGCAGCGCGATCACGACGGTCAGGGCCATCGCCATCATGGCCAGCGGCACGGTGAGCGCGAGGCGTTCGAGGATCAGGTCGAGCACGGGCGAGCTGTAGGCGTAGCTGTCGCCGAGGTGGCCGGTCAGCAAGCCGCCGATCCAGTGCCAGTAGCGCGTCCACGCGGGCTGGTCGAGGCCGAGCTTGGTGGCCAGGGCGGCGACGGCTTCGGGCGAGGCGTCGGGACCCATGAGCATCTGCGCGGCGTTGCCTGGGAGAATTTCCAGAACGAGGAACACGATGATGGACGCGCCGATCAGCGTGCCGATCAGCGTGGCGAGGCGCTTGAATAGAAACAGACTCATGGGGCGGGGCGCAGCATAACTGACTCGTGCAACAAGTGTGCCGCGGATGTGGCCTTTGTCATTCATCGGCAGCCTGTCCGCCCGGCCCCGCGATAATCGGGGGATGGCCCTCATGATCACCGACGAATGCATCAACTGCGATGTCTGCGAGCCCGAGTGCCCGAACGACGCGATCTACATGGGCGCGGAGTTCTACGAGATCGATCCGCACAAGTGCACCGAGTGCGTCGGCCACTTCGACGAGCCGCAGTGCGTGCAGATCTGCCCGGTGGCTTGCATTCCCGTGAATCCCGAGCACGTGGAAAGCCGCGAGACGCTGATGCAGAAATACGAGCGTCTCACGGCAATCAAGGTGACGTCTGTGTCGAGCAGCGCTTAGGCGGCTGGTTTCCGTTTCTTTTTCTTGCGCTCCGAGGCGTCGCCGGCCGCCCTTGAACTCTGGCCGCCGCTGAAATTCAGGCTGGGCCTGCGCGGATCGTTGGCTGCCTTGCGTGCGCGATCCCTCTCCCTCTGCTCGGACAGGGCAAGCCGTCTTTCCGCCAGCGCGGCGCTTCTGGCTTCCCGCGCGGCTCGCTGATCGCGGTCGTTGGCCGCCTTTTCCTGGGACAGCCGGGTGCGTTCCAGGTGGTCGGCGTAGGTCTGGGCGCTGCGCGTGCCGGCGTCGGCGGCCTGGCGGTCCTGGTCGCTGCGGTGGTCGTTCACCTTCACCGTCGTGCCGCCTTCACAAGGCTGGTCGGAATAGGTGTTGCCGCATCGCCAGGTTTTTGCGGCGTTTTGGGCGGACGCGCTCATGGAGAAAGCGCATGTTGCTATTGAAAATATAGCAACCCCGAGGCTACCGGCTGTCGTTCTTTTTCTTTTCTTCTTCTGGCTCATTTTTTATTTCTCTCCCTCCTGCACTCCGATGGCCGGCTAGGTGGCGGCAGGCGTGCCTCCGTCGCCGGGCTCCCGCCGCGGCGGTTTGGGCCGGGGTGGTTTGCTCGTGTGAATGACGAGGGTCGCCTTTTCCATCTCGCCTGCCACCAGCGCAGGCAGCGCGTGCAGGGTGCGGACGATGGCGTCTTCTATCGCTTCACGTTGTTCCTTGAGCGGCTTCTTGAGCACCCAGTTGACGACCTCCGACTTCACGCCAGGGTGTCCGATGCCCAGCCGCAGCCGCCAGTAGTCGCCGGTGCCCAGTTGCGCGTGAATGTCGCGCAGTCCGTTGTGGCCGGCATGGCTGCCGCCGAACTTGAGCTTGACCTGGCCCGGCACCACGTCGAGCTCGTCGTGCGCCACGAGGATTTCCTCGGGCGCGATCTTGAAGAAGCGGGCGAGGGCCGCCACCGACTTGCCCGACAGGTTCATGAAGGTCTGCGGCTCCAGCAGCCAGATGCTCTGGCCGCCGATGTTGGCGCGTGCGGCAAGGCCGTGGTAGCTGCGCTCGGGCACGAGGTTGAGTTTCCATTCGCGCGCGACGGCGTCGATCCACCAGAAGCCGGCGTTGTGCCGCGTGGCTTCGTACTCTGGGCCCGGGTTGCCGAGGCCGACAAACAGCTTGATCATGGTCGTGGATTATCCGATCCGCCAAAAGCAAAAGGCCCGCACGGAGCGGGCCTTCGCAAAGACAGACGCGAGAAGTGGATTACTTCTTGGCGGTCTTGGCAGCCGGGGTCTTGGCGGCGGGAGCGGCCTTGCCACCCTTGCCTGCCGGTGCGGCAGCTGCGTCGGCAGCGACTGCGCCTTCGGCGGGAACGTCGGCTTCTTCAGCAGCCGGCGACACGGCCGAAGCCAGCACCGGGTTGACCTTGCCGTGGCTGACCCACTTCACGCCCTTGGGCAGCTTGATGTCCTTCAGCGTGACCGTGCCGTTCTTCTTCAGGCCCGACAGGTCGACTTCGATGAACTCGGGCAGATCGCTCGGCAGGCAGTTCAGTTCGAGTTCGGTCGTCACGTGGTTGACCAGGTTCAGGTCGATCTTGACGGCTTCGGATTCTTCCTCGCCCTTGAAGTGCACCGGCACCTTCATGGTCATGCGGGTCTTGGCATCGACGCGTTGGAAGTCGATGTGTTGCACCAGCTGGCGGAACGGGTGGTATTGCACGTCGCGCAGCAGAACCTTGCTGACGGCGCCGCCGATTTCCATTTCGAGCACGCTCGCATGGAAGGCTTCCTTCTTCAGGGCGTGCCACAGCGCGTTGTGATCGATCTCGATCAGCTGCGGCTGGGTGTCGCCACCGTAGACGATGCCGGGGGTCTTGCCCGAGATGCGGAGACGGCGGCTCGCACCCGTGCCCTGCTTTGCGCGCTCAAAAGCGACGAATTTCATAACTAGCTCCTGTGAGAGTCCACCGCGACCAGTGCGACTCCGGTTCAAAAAGGCCTCCCGCAAAGGAGGCCCGCTTCATGCCTCGGTCAGAACAGGTTGTCCTGATCCGAGAACAAACTCATCACCGACTCGCCCTTGGCAATGCGCTGGATCGTTTCGGCGATCAGCGGTGCCACGGAGAGCTGGCGGATCTTTCCGCAGGCCATGGCCGCGTCGGAAAGGGGAATGGTGTTGGTCACGACCACTTCGTCGAGGGCAGAGCCCTGCGTGATGCGCTCGATGGCCGGGCCCGAGAAGATCGGGTGCGTGCAATAGGCGTAGACGCTCTTGGCGCCGCGCTCCTTCAGCACCTCGGCGGCTTTGACCAGCGTGCCGGCCGTGTCGATCATGTCGTCCATGATCACGCAGTTGCGGCCGTCGATCTCGCCGATCACGTTCATGACTTCGCTGACGTTGGCCTTCGGGCGGCGCTTGTCGATGATGGCGAGGTCGCAGTTCAGCTGCTTGGCCAGCGCACGGGCGCGAACCACGCCGCCGACGTCGGGCGAGACCACGATCAGGTCTTCGTAGTTCTTCGCGCGCAGGTCGCCGAGCAGCACGGGCGAGGCGTAGATGTTGTCGACCGGGATATCGAAGAAGCCCTGGATCTGGTCGGCGTGCAGGTCCATCGTGAGCACGCGCTCGACGCCGACGGTTTCCAGCAGGTTGGCCACCACCTTGGCCGAGATCGGCACGCGGCTCGAGCGCGGGCGGCGGTCCTGGCGGGCATAGCCGAAGTAGGGGATCACGGCGCTGATGCGTTCGGCCGAAGCGCGCTTGAGCGCGTCGACCATGATCAGCAGTTCCATCAGGTTTTCGTTGGTCGGTGCGCAGGTCGACTGCACCACGAATACGTCGCGCGCACGAACGTTCTGGTTGATCTCGACAGTGACTTCCCCATCGGAGAAGCGACCGACGCGTGCGGCGCCCAGCGAGGTGCCGAGGTTGTGCGCGATTTCTGCAGCAAGGCCCGGATTGGCGTTGCCGGTGAAAACCATGAAATCAGGGTGATTAGCCTGCATGAGCGCGTCCCGGCAGTGCGAATTGGCTTAGGAAGCCGCCAAAAGGTTTGTGATGCATGGCGGCCGGTGAGCCGCCGATTATTGCAGCGGGTGGGCTGCAAAAGAAGACTGCGGCCGTTGGGCCGCAGTCGTTGAAGATTTGGCAGGGGAGAAAGGATTCGAACCTTTGCATGCTGGAATCAAAATCCAGTGCCTTAACCAGCTTGGCGACTCCCCTACACGGGTCGATGGTTTTCACCATCAACCGATATATGTCGCATCGAACCGAATGAACGGTCCGATCATCTTCAGGTTGCCCACCCGCACAGCGGATGAACTTCCAGGTTGCTGCATTGACGAACCTGCCAGCCTTCGGGGGCTTCGAGCAGTTCCGCTTCCTGCGGCGCTTGCGGCATCTTCGCGAATACCGAACTTCCGGAGCCGGTCATCCGGGCCTTCAACCCCTGGGCGCCGAGCCATTCGATGGCGTCGGTGACCGCGGGGCAAAGTCGCTGGGCAACCGGCTGCAGGTCGTTGTGGCCGAAGTCGAAAACCGAAGAGCTCAGAACCGAGCTTTCCAGGTTTGTCGCTTCAGACAATTCGCTATCTGCAGCAAAGCCCGAGATTATAGCAACAGGTGTGGCGCGTTGAAGATCGGAAGCCGAAAAAATTAATCGGGTATCGAGTCCCTCGGGTGGCTTGACCACCGCGAAACGCGCCGACGGTAGTGTAACCGGTCGGATCTGCTCGCCGATGCCCTCGACCCATGCGTTGTGCCCGCCAAGGAAGAAGGGCACGTCTGCGCCCAGCTTCAGGCCGATGCGGGCCAGCCGCGACAGGGGCAGGTTCAGGCCCCACAGGCGGTTCAGCGCGAGCAGGCAGGTGGCCGCATCCGAAGACCCGCCGCCCATGCCGGCCTGCGCCGGCACGTGCTTGGCCACGCCGATGTGCGCACCCTGGCCGGGCGCGGCAAATGCCTGCAGAGCGCGGGCCGCGCGCAGGATCAAGTCGTCGGCGGGCAGCTCGGTCGTCAGGTCCTCGCGGCTCAGCTGGCCATCGCGCCGCAGTTCGACGTGGAGGATGTCGCACCAGTCGATCAGCATGAAGACCGATTGCAGCAGGTGGTAGCCGTCGTCGCGCTGGCCGGTGATGTGGAGGAAGAGGTTGAGCTTGGCCGGCGCGGGAAGGTCGTGGATCGCCTTCATGACCGCTCGAACACGATGCGCAGGTCGGCCCTCGGGCTCGGCGATTCGCGCACGGCCTGCAGCCGCCCGTTGCCGAGTTGCGCAAGATCGGGCTTCCAGCCGGGAACGGGATCGTTGCGGCCCGCGAGCCAGCCGAACAGCGCGCCGACCGGGATGGCGGCGCCGGTGGCGGCCTCGATCAATGCATCGACGGAGTCGAAGCGCCGCGTCTTGCTGCCGTCTTTCAGCAGGGCCTCGCCGGGCGCCCAATGCAGTTGCGCCAGTGTGCTGCCGATGGGTGTCGTGAGTGTCAGGTCGCCGGTCTCGGCGGAGCCGCGCAGCTCGAACAGCGCAGCGAAGGTCTGCACCGGCTCGCTGTCGATGCGCAGCGACATGCGGCCGCTCCAGCTTTCCGAGGGTGGGCGGGTTGAAGGGCCGCCCGAAAGCTGGGCGCAGCCCGCCACCGCAAGCAGGGCCACGCCCCCCATTGCCAGAAGGACGCGCCGGCCACTGTCGACCTGCCTGGGGGCGAGCATCATCTACGGCTTCACGCGCAGGCGCTTGAGCGTTTCCTGCAGCGTCTCGTTCTCGGCATCGCTCAGCAGGGCTTCCTTCCAGACCGTGACCGCGCGGTCCTTCTGGCCGGTGCTCCACAGGACTTCGCCGAAATGAGCACCGATTTCGGGATCGGGCCGCGTCTTGTAGGCCGCCTCGAGGATGCGGATCGCCTCGGTCGTGTTGCCGAGCCGGAACTCGACCCAGCCCAGGCTGTCGGCAATGAACGGATCTTCGGGCGCCAGTTGCACCGCCTTCTGGATCAGCGTGCGCGCCTCGTCGAGCCGGATCTTGCGATCGGCGAACGAGTAGCCCAGCGCGTTGTATGCGTTCTGGCTCTCGGGCTTGAGCTCGATGAGCCGGCGCAGCAGGCGTTCCATGTCGTCGAGGCGATTGAGCTTCTCGGCGACCATGGCCTGGTCATAGACGAGGTCGCCGTCGTCCGGCGATTTCGCCGAGGCCTGGGCGAGCATGTCGTAGGCCGCCTGGTACTGCTTCGCGTCGCGCAGCAGCTGCACTTCGGCAAGGAATTTCTGCTTCTTGTCCTCGGGCGTGCGCTCGGGCAGGCCACGGATGATTTCGCGCGCCTGGGGCAGCTTGCCCTGGCGCGCCAGCAGGGCCGCGCGGCGGGTCTGCGCGGCCACCAGCTCGTCGGCCCCATCGACGCGCGCGAGCCAGCGCTCGGCCGCTGTGAAGTCCTTGCGCCGCTCCGCCAGTTGCGACAGCGCAAAGTACGCCTGCGACACCCCTCGCTTGCGGTCGGCAGCGTCGTCGGCGTCCTTGTTGCCGCCGCGGTTGGCCGACAGTTCGATGAAGCGCTTGATCGAGGTCTCGGCCGCGGCATCCTGCCTGGCCTGCATCTGGAGGCTGCCGAGCAGCAGCCATGGCTCCGCAAGTTCCGGTCGCGACGTGGTCAGCACCTGGAGCTGCGCGGCGGAGTCGTTGAAGCGCCGGTTCTCGACCAGCACGCGCGCATAGGCGATGCGCAGGTCGGGCGCGGCCTTCGGGTTGCTGCTCAGGTAGCGCGTGACGATCGGCTCGGCGAGCGGCTGGCCGGGGTCGATCATCTCGAGCGCCAGCGCCGCAGGCGCATCGGAGGCCGGGTCGATCTCCTGGCCCTTGCGCGCGGCTTCCAGGGCGCCGGAGGCATCGCCTGCATTGAGGCGCAGACGGCCGACGGTAGCCCAGGCCAGTCCGCCGCTGGTCGGGCTCTTCAGTTCGTCGACGAGGGCCTGCTCGACCACCGAGGCGGCCAGCTTCTTGTCCGAGGCGCGCGCGTAGTTGCGTGCGATCACGGCCATGAGCAGCGGGCGTTCGACTTGCGAGGTTGCAGCCACTTCGGCGCGCAGCGGCTCGACGGTTTCGCCGATGCGGTTCAGCGCGATCAGGATCTGAAGCTCGATGCGGCGCGCGTCGCGCGAGGTCGGCAGGGCTTCCTGCCAGGCCCGCGCCGCGGCGAGCGCCGCATCGCCCGAGCGCGATTGCAGGGCGATCTCGACCGCACGCTGGAACAGCTTGCCGTCGCGCAGCCGGCGAGCGGCATCGAGCACCAGCGCGTAGCCGGAGCCGGGGTCGCCGGAGCGGGCGGTCATCTCGCCCATCAGGATTTCATAGAACAGGTCGGCCGTCAGCGCAGACGGCTGCGGTGCGGGTTCGCTGGCCGCCTTGGCCGCAGTGCCCTTGGGCTTGACTGCGGGCTTCGGCTGAGCCGAGTGTTCGATGGTCAGCACGGGGCTGCCAGGAGCTGCAGGGGCGGAGGATTGTGCGTGAACCGCACAGGCCAGCAAGGCGAGGGACGCGGCCGCCGCAAGGCGGTGTCGGCGGGGCGAAAGATTCATCCGACCATAATAATCGAGGCTCCCGAATGAGCGCCCCCTGGGGCCTCGTTACCGCTGGCGTTTGCCGGAGATTTACTTTCATGCCTGAACTGCCCGAAGTCGAAGTCACCCGCCGCGGCTTTGCCGACCGCATCGCGGGCGCGCGCATCGACGCGGTGCGCATCGGCAAGCCCCTGCGCTGGGCGCTGATGGTGCTGCCCGAGGCGCTGGTCGGGCGGCAGGTGCGCGAGGTGCGGCGGCGCGGCAAATACCTGCTGATCGACCTCGACCGCGGCATCCTGCTGCTGCACCTGGGCATGTCTGGCAGCCTGCGTTTCGATGCGGCGCTGCCGCTGCCCGGGCCGCACGACCATTTCGACCTGGTCACCGACCGGGGCACGCTGCGGCTCAACGATCCGCGCCGCTTCGGCGCGGTGGTCTACGTGGACGACGAGGCCGCCCCGTGGGCCATCAAGCTCCTCGGCGGGCTGGGCATGGAGCCGCTGGGCGACGCCTTCGACCTCGATGCCTTCCATGCCGGCCTCAAGAAGCGCAGGAGCGCCGTCAAGCAGGTGCTGCTGGCGGGCGACGTGGTGGTAGGCGTGGGCAACATCTACGCGTCGGAGGCGCTGTTCCAGGCGGGCATCCGGCCGACGCTGTCGGCCGCGCGCATCAGCCGCCCGCGGGCGGCCCGGCTCCATGCGGCGGTGCGTGAGATCCTGGCCCGGGCGGTGGAGAAGGGCGGCAGCACGCTGCGCGATTTCTCCAATGTGGACGGCCAGAATGGCTATTTCCAGCTCGAAGCGACCGTCTATGGCCGCGCGGGCGAACCCTGTCGGGTTTGCGCAACGCCGATCCGCCTGCTGCGTCAGGGACAGCGCTCCACCTATTACTGCCCCAAGTGCCAGAAGTAAGCGTCACAATCCGACGAGAGAAACAATCTAGAAACGGTTGTTGCCACCTCCCGATGCTATATTTGTAAGTTGTTTCTTACATATTTCCCTTGAGCCGCTCTTTCAACCAACAACTCGATCAGCACGGCGCTTGGCGAAGCAATTTCGCCCACCGGCTGCAGTGGCTGTCCCGCTGGCTGACCGAGAACGAGCTGCTCGACCAGGCGGTGGCGGAGCGCCTGCGAGGCCTCGAGACGCAGATCCGCACCAGCAAGGTCATGGTCGCCTTCGTCGCCGAGTTCTCGCGCGGCAAGTCGGAGCTGATCAACGCCATCTTCTTCGCCGGCTACGGGCGGCGCATCATGCCGGCCAGCGCGGGCCGCACCACGATGTGCCCGACCGAGCTGGGCTACGACGCCGCGCTTGCGCCCAAGCTGCGCCTGCTGCCCATCGAAACCCGCCTGGAGCCGCATTCGTTGGCCCACTGGCGCGAGAAACCCACGCGGTGGACCGAGATCTCCATCGACGTCGGCGACGCCGAGCAGCTGGCGCAGGCCATGAGCAAGGTGGCCGAGGTGCGCTGGGTCACCAAGGACGAAGCGCGCACGCTGGGTTTCTGGGACGACGATACCCCCGACGACAACCCGGCGCAGGACGCGCAGGGCCGCGTCGAGATCCCGCGCTGGCGCCATGCGGTGCTGAACATGCCGCATCCGCTGCTGGAGCAAGGGCTGGTGATTCTCGACACCCCGGGCCTGAATGCGATCGGCGCCGAACCAGAACTCACGGTGAGCCTGATTCCGCAGGCCCATGCGGTGGTCTTCATCCTGGGTGCTGAAACCGGCGTGACGCGCTCCGATCTCTCGATCTGGCGCGAACACCTGATCACCGAGGACGAAGGCAACGACACGCGCTTCGTGGTGCTCAACAAGATCGACACGATGTGGGACACGCTGAGCCAGCCCGCCCACATCGAGCAGCAGATCGAGCGCCAACGCGAAGGCGCGGCCCGATTGCTCGAAGTGCCGCTTGCGCAGGTGCTGCCGGTGTCCGCGCAGAAGGGCCTGCAGGCCAAGATCCAGCACGATGGCCAGCTGCTGGAGGCCAGTCGCCTGCCGGCGCTCGAATCGTTGCTCGCCGAAGGCGTGCTCGGCAAGCGCGAAACCATGCTGCGGCTGGCGGTCGACGCGGGCATGACCGCGCTGCGCGCCGAGGCCGAGCGCATCCTGAAGGTGCGCCAGCGCGACCTGTCCGAGCAGGCGCTCGAGCTGCAGGGGCTGCGCGGCAAGAACGTCTCGGTGATCCGCCACATGCGCGCGCGCATCGACCAGGAGCACACCGAGTTTGAAGGAAGCAACACGCGCATCCTGGCGCTGCGATCGGTGCAAGGCAAGCTGCTGCGCGAGGTATATGCCGTGCTCGGCCGTACCGCGCTGAAGGCCGACATGGTGCGGCTGTCGGCCGCGCTCAAGCGCCCCGGTGTCAAGTTCAACGTGCGCAAGGTGTACGCCGAGACCTTCGACTCGCTGCGCAACAACCTGCGCGAAGTGCAGGCGACCACGGCGGAGATCCAGTCGATGCTGCACGCCACCTTCCGCCAGCTCAATGCCGAGCAGGGCTTCACCCTGCAGGCGCCGGCCGAGCCCGACCTGACGGGCTTCGAACAGGAGCTGGGCCAGATCGAGCGCAGCCACATCCACTACCTGGGCGTGGGCAACCTTCTGAAGCTCGCGCAGGCCGACTTCTGCGACAAGCTGGTGCGTGCGCTGGCCAGCCGGCTGCGGCTCGTCAACGAAGCGGCCATGACCGAGGTCGAGCGCTGGAGCAAGGGTGCGAGCGCGCAGATCGACGCGCAGCTCAAGGAGCGCCGCCGCAATTTCAGCAAGCGCATCGAGGCGATCGAGCGCATCCAGAGCGCGGCGGGCAACCTCGACGAGCGGCTGGTCGAGCTTGCCTCTCAGGAGAGCAACCTCACCGAGCTTCATGTGCAGCTGCGCGAGTTCACATCGATGATCGCGCAGCACGGAAGGCCGCAGGCCGCGGCCACTGTCGGCGAGCTGCGTGCGGCCTGAAGTTTCCGTCTCCACGGCGGCTGCAACCCTGCCATTGCCCCCCGATTTCGCCTCGCAGATCGTGAGCTGGCAGCGCAGCCACGGGCGCAGCCAGCTGCCCTGGCAGAACACCCGCGACCCGTACCGCGTCTGGCTGTCGGAGGTGATGCTCCAGCAGACGCAGGTGTCGACGGTGCTCGGCTACTTCGCGCGCTTCCTCGAGCGGTTTCCCGACGTGAAGGCGCTGGCCGCCGGCACCGAGGACGAGGTGTTCGGGCTCTGGAGCGGGCTGGGCTACTACAGCCGGGCGCGCAACATGCACCGTTGTGCGCAGGATGTTGTCGCGCGCTTCGGCGGCGAGTTTCCGCGCACCGCCGCCGAGCTCGTCACCTTGCCCGGCATCGGCCGCTCGACCTCCGCGGCCATTGCGGCGTTCTGCTTCGGCGAGCGCGTGGCGATCCTCGACGGCAACGTCAAGCGCGTGCTGACGCGCGTGCTCGGCTTTGCGGGCGACATGTCTTCGGCGGCGCAGGAGCGCGCGCTATGGGACCTCGCGACGCAATTGCTTCCTCCGGCCGGCCAGAAAGAAGCCATCGCGCACTACACCCAGGGCGTGATGGACCTGGGTGCCACGGTCTGCCTGCCGCGCAAGCCGAGCTGCATGATCTGCCCGGTCAACAAGACCTGCGCGGCCCTGCGGGAAGGCGCGCCAGAGCGATATCCCGTCAAGACGCGCAAGCTCAAGCGCAGCGCCCAGTCGCTCTGGGTGCTGCTGGCGCGCGATGCGCACGGCCGCGTGTGGCTGGAGAAGCGGCCGTCGAAGGGCATCTGGGCGGGGCTTTATTGCCTGCCCGTGTTCGACAGCCGCGAAGACCTTCTGGCCGTGCTGCCGACGACTGCGCAGCGCGGCCTGCAGGATCTGCCGGCCTTCGTGCATGTGCTGACCCACAAGGACCTTCACCTGCACCCGTTGAAGCTTCAGGGCGGCCAGCCGCAAGGCGATGGCGCGCGCTGGGTCGATGCGGACGAGTGGGGCCGGCTGGGCCTGCCGGCGCCGATGCGCAAGCTGCTCGAGGGCAGCGAGGCTTAGGCAGTCAGACCGCGTCGAGCTCGCGGTGCCGCTTGAGCGCACCCCAGCGCGCACCGAACGAGCGCGCCAGCTGCTCGACCAGGAACACCGAACGATGCTGCCCGCCCGTGCAGCCGATGGCCACAGTCACGTAGCTGCGATGGTCGCGCGCCAGCGCATCGAGCCAGTGCGCAAGGAACTGCTCGATGTCGTCGTACATGCGTGCCACGTCGTCGTGCTCGCGCAGCCATTCGATCACCGGCTCGTCGCGGCCCGTGAGCGGGCGCAGCGCGGGCACGTAGTGCGGATTGGGCAGCATGCGCACGTCGAACACGTAATCGGCGTCGAGCGGTACGCCGCGCTTGAAGGCGAATGACTCGAACACCAGCGTCAGCGCGCTCTGGGGCGCGGAGATCAACGACTTGATGTAGCTCTGCAGCTGCGCAGGCCGGATCAGGCTGGTGTCGATCACGTCGGCGCCGTCGCGCAGGTCGGCCAGCAGCTCGCGTTCGAGCTCGATCGCCTGCATCAGCACGCGATGCTGCTCGGGCACGTCTGTGCGACCCTCCTGGCGCGAGAGCGGGTGGCGGCGGCGGGTTTCCGAATAGCGGCGCAGGAGGGCGTCGGTGGTTGCGTCGAGGAACAGCGAACGCAGCGAGATCTCGCCGTCGCGCTGCAGCGCGTCGAGCTGATGCGGAACGATCGGCAGCGAGACGCCGCTGCGCACGTCCATGGCGATGGCCACCCGCGTGGCCTGCTGCTCATGCTGCAGCGCGACGAACGGGGTCAGCAGCTCGGGCGGCAGGTTGTCGACGCAGTAGTAGCCAGCGTCTTCCAGCGCGTGCAGGGCCACCGACTTGCCGGAGCCCGACATGCCCGTGATGAGCACGAGGTCGAGGCTCATGGCGCGGTCGCCGGAGTCTTGTGGCCGAGCAGCTCGCGTGCATGCGCGAGCGAGGTCTGCGAGACCTTCTCGCCGCCCAGCATGCGGGCGATTTCCCTGGCGCGGTTGTCGTCGTCGAGGCGCGACACGCCGCTTTCGGTGCGCGGGCCGTCCTTGCCCGCCGCCGCCGTCTGGCGCTTGGCCACCACGAGGTGATGGTCGGCGCAGGCGGCCACCTGGGGCAGGTGGGTCACGGCGAGCACCTGGCGGTCGCGGCCGAGCTGCTTCATGAGCCGCCCGACCGTCTCGGCCACGGCCCCGCCGACGCCGGCATCGACCTCGTCGAAGATCAGCGTCTGCGCGGCGCCGAGCTGGCTGGTCGTGACGGCGATGGCCAGCGCAATGCGCGACAGTTCGCCGCCCGAGGCCACCTTGCCGATGGCCCGGGGCGTGCTGCCGGTGTGGCCGGCAACGAGGAAGGCCACGTCTTCGAGGCCGGCGCGGCTGGGCTGTGCCAGCGGCTGCAGTTCGACGTCGAAGCGTCCGCCCTGCATGCCGAGGCCCTGCATGGCGTCGGTGACGGCCTGGGCGAGGCGGGGGGCGGCCTGCTTGCGGGCCTTGCCCAGCGCCTTGGCTTCTTTCATGTAGGCCTGTTGAGCGCTTTGCTCGGCACGCTCCAGGCCTTCGAGATCGCTTTGCGCATCGAGCGCCTGCAGTTCGGCCTGCCAGCCGGCCAGCAGCGCCGGCAGCTCGGCGGGTGTGCGCTTGTAGCGGCGCGCAAGCGACATCCACAGGCCCATGCGTTCATCCAGCTCGGCCAGGCTCTGCGGATCGGTGTCGGCGTTGCGCAGGTAGCCGTGCAGCGTGTGGGCCGCGTCGGAAGCCTGCGCCACGCAGGAGGCGAGCACCTCGCCCAGCGCGCGGAACTCGGGCTCGATGTGCTCGCAGTTCTGCAGCAGCGTGGCCGCCCGCGAGAGCGCGGAGAGGGCGCCGCCGTCGTCGTCTTCCAGCGCCTGGCTGGCGCCCTGGGCTGCGTCGATCAGCGCTTGCGCGTTGGAGATGCGCGAGTGGTTGGTCGACAGCTCTTCCCATTCGTCGGCACCCGGCGCGAGCTTGGCGACTTCGGAGATCTGCCACTGCAGCCGTTCGCGTTCGCGCTGCAGCGAGTCTTGCGCCGAGCGCGCATGTTCGAGCGCCGAAAGCGCCTGCCGCCAGCCCTGCCATGCGGCGTCGAGCGCGTCGGTGCGCACGCCCGCGTAGGCGTCGAGCAGGCCGCGCACGGCTTCGGGCCGCGTCAGGCTCTGCCAGGCGTGCTGGCCGTGGATGTCGAGCAGACGGTCGCCGAGTTCGCGCAATTGCGTGGCCGTGGCCGGGCTACCGTTGATCCAGCCGCGGCTGCGGCCCTGCAGGTCGACGGTGCGGCGCAGCAGCAGCGCGTCGCCGGCCTCGAAGCCGCCCTCGTCGAGCCACGTGTCCAGGGCCGGGTCGGCGTCGAATTCGGCGCTCACGTCGAGCCGCTCGGCGCCTTCGCGCACGGCGCCCGCGTCGGCGCGGTTGCCCAGGGCCAGCTGCAGTGCGTCGATCAGGATGGATTTGCCCGCGCCGGTCTCACCGGTCAATACCGTGAAGCCGCCGGACAGGTCGAGTTCGAGTGATCGCACGATCACGAAGTCGCGCAGTGCGATGCGTCGCAGCGCCATTTCAGGAGCCCCCTTCGTTCCAATGAAGTTTCTTGCGCAGCGTGTCGAAATAGCTCCAGCCGCGCGGGTGCAAAAAGCGCACGCGGAAGTCGGAGCGGCGCACCACCACGCGGTCGCCGATCGCGAGCGAGGCCAGCGACTGCATGTCGAAATTGGCGCTGGCGTCGCGCCCGCCCACCAGCTCGATCACGATCTCGTCGGCATCAGGCAGCAGCACGGGGCGGTTCGATAGGGTGTGCGGCGCGATCGGCACCAGCACCCAGCCCGGCACCGCTGGATGCAGCAGCGGCCCGCCTGCCGACAGCGCATAGGCGGTCGAGCCCGTGGGCGTAGCGATGATCAGGCCGTCGGCGCGCTGGTTGGCCACGAAATGGCGGCCCACCGACACGCGCAGCTCGACCATGCCGGAGGTGGCGCCGCGGTTCACGACCACGTCGTTCATCGCGAGCGCGTCGAACACCGAGGCGCCGTCGCGCACGACCTGTGCATGCATCAGGCTGCGGTGGTCCTCCTCGTACTCGCCGGCCAGCATCGGAATCAGCGTGGCCTGGTAGTTGTCGAGCGGGATGTCGGTGATGAAGCCGAGCCGGCCGCGGTTGATGCCGATCAGCGGAATGCCGTAGCTGGCGAGCTGCCGGCCGATGCCGAGCATGGTGCCGTCGCCGCCGACCACCAGGCCGAGGTCGCAGCGCTGGCCGATTTCCTCGACGCTCAGGGCTTCGTAGCGCGGATGGGCGGGGGCGCCGTCATCGTCGTCTTCGCAAGTCGAGCGCTCGACGAACACCGTGCAGCCTTGCGATTCGAGGAAGGTGCCGATGCCTTCCATGACGCCGTCGCGCGCATCCGCCTGCGCTCGGGCGCCGGAAGCCTGGTATTTGCCGATCAGGGCGACGTGACGAAAGCGAGAGGTCATATCTCACAAATTACAACACTAAAATCTTGCAATGCTGGACGACCGTGCCAAGTTGCTGCTCAAGACGCTCGTCGAGCGCTATATCGCCGACGGGCAACCCGTCGGCTCGCGAACGCTCTCGCGTTCGCCGGGGCTCGACCTGTCGCCCGCGACCATCCGCAACGTCATGTCCGACCTCGAGGCGCTGGGGCTGATTGCCAGCCCGCACACCTCGGCCGGCCGCATCCCCACGCACCGCGGCTACCGCCTCTTCGTCGACACCATGCTGACCGCCGAGCGCGAACAGATGAGCACGCCGAGCCTGGCGCCCGACCAGCCGCAGAAGGTGATCGCCAATGCGGCGAACCTGCTGTCGAACCTGTCGCAGTTCGTCGGTGTGGTGATGGCGCCGCGGCGTGCTTCGGTGTTCAAGCAGATCGAGTTCCTGCGGCTCTCCGAGCGGCGCCTGCTGGTCATCATCGTCTCGCCCGATGGCGACGTGCAGAACAGGGTGATCTTCCCGGAGGCCGACTATTCGCAGTCACAACTGGTCGAGGCCTCGAACTACATCAATGCCCACTATGCGGGCCTGACCATCGAGCAGGTGCGCGATCGTCTCCAGTCCGAGATCGAGAAGCTGCGCGGCGAGATCGCCGCCCTGATGCAGGCTGCGGTGCAGGTCAGCTCCGAGGTGCTGACCGAGGCGCAGGAAGACGAAGTCGTGATCTCCGGCGAGCGCAACCTGCTGTCGGTGAGCGATTTCTCCAGCGACATGGGGCAACTGCGCCGCGCCTTCGAACTCTTCGAGCAAAAGGCCCAGCTGATGCGTCTGCTCGATGTGTCGAGCAAGGCCGAAGGCGTGCGCATCTTCATCGGCGGCGAAAGCCAGGTCGTGCCGTTCGAGGAGCTTTCCATCGTCAGTGCCAACTACGAGGTCGATGGGCAGGTCGTGGGCACGCTGGGTGTGATCGGACCGACGCGCATGCCCTACGAACGCATGATCCAGATCGTCGATATCACGTCGCGGCTGGTCGGCAATGCGCTGAGCCACCGCAAGTAGGACGCTGCGGCGAATAGAATCGTGGCCAGTGGGCCGTTAGCTCAGTTGGTTAGAGCAGCGGACTCATAATCCGTTGGTCGATGGTTCAAGCCCATCACGGCCTACCACCAAATTCACAACGTATTTATTAAAGAGTCTGCTATGTAATTGGTAGCGGATTCTTTTTGTTCCGTGTCTTTTTTCTTGCGATGTAATGGCGGATGTAAGGGGATTGCGAGAGCTGAGCAGCGCAGCAACGGTTGCGTCCGAAGTCGGCGATGCCAGCGGGCGTCGTAGGAACGCCAATTGAAAATCCGTGTGTCGGCGGTTCGATTCCGCCCCAGCCACCAACATTACTTTCGCGGTTGTCCGCGTAAGTCCCAAAGCCCTAAGTAAATCAACTACTTAGGGCTTTTTCATTGCGCTTGCTTCCGCATCTATCCGGGTGCTTCCGAGGCATTGTGCAGTAACAGCGTCAGTAACCGCGCCTCCCGGCCAAGAGGCTTGTGAAAGTTACTGCAGCGTGCCAAACAATTACTCACGCAACCGTTTACCCAGAGCCATCAAGTGATCCTTGAGCCGTCGGCTCACTCGGAAGCCTGATCGTTTTTGACCCCAACATATTGGCTGCCCGTCAGGTATTTCCTTCTACCTATCAGATGTAGTTCCACAGTCGGCTTGAGACTGAGACTGTGTGCAAACAGCTGCATTGAAGGGGCGCGCAAGATCCGTTGGGCCGGCGGACTCAGTTCCTACCGGAATTCTCGGCCGTCTCTACAAGACGCGAGTCGGCTCCTACGACTTCATCTCTGCAATCAGGGTGCTTGCGCCGAGGACCTTGATTGCTCGCTTGAGGTTGTAGGTCAGAACCTGCAGATTCATCTCGGTTTTCACGTTCGGCAAGGTCTTCGTCAGGAAGTGCGTGGCCCCCATCCACGCTTTCCAACTCCAACTCCATCGCCACCAGGTCTGCGTCGAGGGTGTCCTCCAGCAGATTCCTCTGCTCAGTGGTGAAGGCTTCCGACTTCGAGGCGAACTTCAGCCGCTTGAGCACGGCCATCTCGTGCGTGAGCTTGTCGATGGTGGCCTGCTTGAACGCGATCTCGCGGTCGCGCCGATCGATCTCCAGTTCACCGGCCTCCACGCGGCCCATGAGCGACTGCACCATCTCACGCAGTTGCTGCGCGTCCAGGTGGTCGAGGTTGGTGGCCGTGTCGCTCACGGAAGGTGATGATGCCCCAGGACACCCGGGTGAGCATCAGCAACTTCGGCAATTGCGCTAGATCACGTTGATCACGCCGGCCTCGCCGACACGTTGCCACGGCAGGCCCAGCACCAGGGCGTCGAACTGGGAACGACTCAGACTGAGCGTGGGAGCGGCGTCATGGGGCCAGAGGAATTTACCCTGGTGCAGCCGTCTGGCTGCCAGCCAGATCCCGATGCCGTCGTGCACCAGCACCTTCATCCGGTTGGCGCGGCGGTTGGCGAACAAATAGGCGTGGTGGGGTCTGGCGGCGCCGAAGACGTGCACGACCCGCGCCAGCGCAGCTTCGGTGCCCGATCGCATGTCCAGCGGTTCGACGGCCAACCAGAGGGCCTCGACCTTGATCACCGCAGCAGATCTCGCAGCCAGCCACCGCACTCGCTGGCCAGCGCGGCTGGCCAGGTCACCACGACGTGCATGGCGCCGCGGCGCACCTCCATGCGGATGTCGCTGGAAGGCGCAGGCGCCTCGGCCGGCGCGGGCAACTGCACAGGCACGAATCCGCTGACTGCCGGGCTTGGGGCGGCACCAGGCAGTGCCTTCGGTACATCGATTGGCTCGGGCCTACGCGGCTGGATCTCCGCGTCACGCACCCAGTGGCGCAACAGGTTCGCATTGATACAGAGAGACATCGTCACAGCCGCCATCGACATGCCGGGCTGCGCAGCCAAGGCAACGGCGTTGGCCTTGAACTCGTCGCTGTGCAGGCGGCGCCGCCGCCGATCGCCTGTGTGTTGAGGAAAGATAGTGTTCACGTGTCCACCAAGTATTAGTGGACACGAGCATCCTTTGCTCCTAACGCCGATTCAAGATGGGTTCACGGGACGCTTACCTTCCGGTTGCGGGTCCAACCAGTCGACGCAACCAGATTGGCGGAACGTCTCAGCAGGTGTTTGGATGCCCAATGTCGACCGAGCACTCAGTTCGCGGGCTCGATCATCTTCCTCTTAGGGGGTGTGGGCCCCGGAGACGCCCTCCCGGCTACGGGCGTCGCGGTGGGAATGCACCTGAACTACCCTGCGGCGTCGGTTGTGGATCGAGAACGATCACGTCATTCGGGTCAACGGCGGGTTCATATAGCCGGTAGCACTGAATTTGAATGACTCTCGAAGCAAGCGCGCTAGGCGTGTCTTTGGCCTTCTTTAGGGTGCACTCGCTACCCGAGCGAAACGCGACCAGGAATCCATTTTTCTTTTCGACTGGGGCATTCACAGGAAATTCTCTCGAACACTGCCGCGAAATTTCAAGGGCGATTGTGTCATTGGCCGCGCTTGGCATTCGCGACAAAGTACATTCTGCAAAGTTCTCCGGACCAAACATGCCTGCGTAGACACCGACCGGCAGTCCAGCCAACGTCAGTGCGAGGATTGCTATTGACTTCATCGTCATCGCCTTTTAGGTAGCAGCTTTGGGACTGTCGCCCTCCGTTATTCAGTATGCGTCCGGTCCCCTCTTGACCGATGGTCATGAACGCTAATCAGCTGCGGAACCAACGTTCGATTGACGTGGGAGTGACCTGCCCGGTTTCTCCGAGACATTGATTTCTAGGAAGATGGCTCCCGCCCGAAGAGGAGCCCATGAAGAAGAGTCGATTTTCAGAAGAGCAAATGGTCACGATCCTGCGCGAAGCAGATCGTACGACGGTGGCCGAGGCCGCCAAGAAGCACAAGGTCAGCGACGCCACCATCTATGCCTGGCGCAAACACTTCGGCCAGATGGAGGCGGCCGACGTCAAGCGTCTGAAGGCCCTGGAGCTTGAGAACAGCCGGCTGAAGAAGCTCCTTGCCGAGCGAGATCTGGACCTCGAGATCCTCAAGGAGATCAACGCAAAAAAATGGTGAGCCCGTTCGCTCGGCGCGAGCAACTGGCCTTCGTGCGCGCACGTGGCTTGAGTCTGCGCCGCGCCTGCGGGCTCATCGGCATGTCACGCGCCACGCCCAGCTATGAGCTGCGCTTGCCCGCCAAGGATGCGCCGGTGCTTGCGGCGATGAAGGAACTCTCGGCTCAGTATCCGCGCTACGGCTATCGCCGCATCCGCGTGTTTCTGCGCCGCAAGGGCTTCGAGCTGAGTTGGTCTCGCACGCACAGGCTGTGGCGCCAGGCGGGCCTGCTGGTGCCCCGAAAACGGCCGCGCAAGCGCATCGCCTCGGTGCGCCCGCGCGTTCACACGCCGTTCAAGGCCAACATGGTCTGGGCCTACGACTTCGTCTTCGACACCACGGCCAGCGGCCAGCAGATCAAGTGCCTGACTGTCGTGGACGAATACACCCGCGAGTGCCTGGCCATCGATGTGGCCGGGGCCATCCGCTCCAAGCGGGTGATCGAGGTGCTCTCGCGCTTGGTGAGCTTGCATGGTGCGCCGCTGTTCATGCGTTCGGACAACGGGCCGGAGTTCGTCAGCCAAGCCATCCTGGAGTGGATCTCAGGCTCGGGCATTGCCACCGTGCTCAACGATCCCGGCAAGCCTTGGCAGAACGGCACCGACGAGAGCTTCAACGGCAAGTTCCGCGACGAGTGTCTGTCCATCGAGTGGTTCCGTTCGCGCCGCGAAGCCGCTGTCCTGATCGAAGCCTGGCGCAATCACTACAACGAGGTACGTCCCCACAGCAGCCTGCAATACTTGACCCCGGCAGAGTTCAAACAGGAACTCCGCCTAGAACTGCAACCCGCCGTCTTCTAGGAAAAACTGTCTCGACTAAACCGAGCAGGTCAGGAGCTCGATGTGTTGGGCGCGCCAGTCATCGAAGCTGCAGTCCTTTCCGATAGTGAGTGGGCGAAAGGCGCTTGATGATGTCAAACTCATTCCGATAGTCAGCAACGTCCCAAAGCCACGCCTCCTCGATCTTGTACTTCGAGTCATAGAGAATCCACACTAGGCAGTCCCAGTCGTAGTTCATGGCTTTCGGCACCCACGTCACCAAGCTCCCAGGCTTGCCGCTGGGACGGTTTCCTTTGACCTGGTACCGCTTGCCCTGGTACTTGAAGTCGTAGCCCTTCTGAACCGCCGTTGCGCCGTGCATGCATTCCTCATACTCCTCAGGGGTGAGGCCAAGCAGAATTGCGGCGTCAAACTCCGAGAGCGTTGAGGTAATCGCAGGAGCGTTCCCAAATGCGCGCTCCCATTCCAGAGCCACGGCAATCAGTCGGTCTCGGAGATCGTGCATGGTGACTATCGGCTCCTTCCATTGTTGAATAGGGCGCACAGTGAGGAATGCACCGCTTCAAGGCGAGCTTCCCCGTTAAAGCAGCTCCTGTCCATGGGCGCTTTGTCCTGTTCTTGTCCGAATGGCATGTGACGCAAGCTATGCGCCCAACC
This sequence comes from Variovorax sp. Varisp46, assembly GCF_059491885.1. Taxonomy (NCBI): domain Bacteria; kingdom Pseudomonadati; phylum Pseudomonadota; class Betaproteobacteria; order Burkholderiales; family Comamonadaceae; genus Variovorax; species Variovorax sp. Varisp46. Next base: position 4,136,424 of record NZ_CP168515.1, on the reverse strand, counting down.
GGCGGAGCCAAGGTAAGCGGGCAGCCGTCCAATAGCTGTCCGACAGGCCGCGAATCACGCCCCCTGACTACTTTGTGCGGTCGGCTTATTGATCGGCGCCCTGCGGGACTTGGCCAAGAAAAATGAACACCTAAGAATTAATTAAAAGAATTCTTGAGATTTGCCGAAGTTCCATTCGTGAACTTATGCGCACGCTGACATGGGACGGCCTTTCGTTTAGGCCTTTCACCCCCCTGATAATTGAAATTGACGCTTTTTGATACAAAAGCGCCATAAGCACTCAAAAATTCTCAGGGAGTCCAGGGCATGAATCGCCAGCTTCACCGTGTCGTCTTCAATGCAGCCAGAGGCATGCGGATGGTGGTTCACGAAACTGCCAGGAGCTCAGGCAAAGCGTCGAACAGGGCCACGACGGGAGCGGGTAGCGCACTGGCGGCAAGTGCCGCCGCCCTCGCCCCTGTGTTGATTGCTGCAGCGCTGGCGAGCGGCATGCTGGCAACGACATCCGCGCATGCCCAGATCGTTGGCGCGCCCAATGTCCCAGGCAACCTGCGACCGACGGTGCTGGTCGCACCCAACGGCGTCCCGCTCATCAATGTGCAAACTCCGAGCGCGGCGGGCGTCTCGCGCAATGTCTACAACGCCTTCAACGTCGGGGCCAACGGTGCGATCCTGAACAACAGCAGAACTGCTGTGCAGACGCAACTCGGCGGCTTCGTGCAGGGCAATCCCAACCTGGCTACGGGCCCGGCACGTATCATCCTCAACGAAGTCAACGGCGGAACGCCCAGCCAGCTCCGCGGCTACATCGAAGTGGGCGGTCAGCGTGCCGAAGTGGTGATCGCCAACCCAGCCGGGATCAGCGTGGACGGGGGTGGCTTCATCAATGCCTCGCGCGCCACCCTCACCACTGGCACACCGCAATTCAATGCCATCGGCGGCCTCGACAGCTTCCTTGTTCGTGGCGGCACCGTCACCATTGACGGCGCGGGCCTCGATGCCAGCAAGACTGACTACGCTGCGATCCTCGCGCGGGCCGTGCAAGCCAACGCGAGCATCTGGGCGAGCGAGCTCAAGGTGGTGACCGGTGCAAATCAGATCAGCGCCGACCATTCGCAAATCACGCCGACGGCAGGCACAGGCTCTGCGCCCACCTTTGCCCTGGACGTGGCCGCGCTCGGCGGCATGTACGCAAACAAGATTGTCTTGATCGGAAGCGAAGCCGGTCTGGGCGTGCGCAACGCGGGCAGCATCGGCGCCGGTGCCGGCGGTCTTGTCGTCACGGCGGCGGGCCGCCTCGAGAACACCGGCACGTTGGAAGGTCAACGCGTCGAACTGACCACGCCCGGTGATATCTCCAACCGTGGCGGCACGATCCGCCAGGCCAGTTCGGCAGGCCTGACCATTGCTTCGTCGGTCTTGAGCAATACGAATGGCGGCGTGATTGGTGCCGAGCCCGTGAGCGCTGGTGTAAGCAGCGGCGGAACGAGTAGCGGTGGTAGTGGAACTACGAGTCCCACCACCAGCGGCGGCACGACTACGCCATCGACCACGGCTGGCAGCGACACGGGTTCGAGCGGTACATCCACGCCAACCACCTACACCCCGCCCGCACCGGGCGCCATCACCGCTGGCGGGACCATCTCCAACGATGGCGGCAAGATCTACGCGGGCGGTCCCATCACGTTCAACACGCCCCAGATCAACAACGCGGGCGGTTCGCTCAATGTCGCGACGATGTCCGTTGCAGGCCCGAGTTTCAGCAATGCGGGCGGCACGCTTAATGTCAGCCAGAGCTTCGGTGCGAAAGTCGGGTCCTTCGACAACACGGGAGGCAAGCTCAATGCAGGCAGTCTGAGCATTACGACTACCGGTGATCTGCTCAACGTCGACGGCACGCTCACGAGCGCTTCTGATGTCAATCTGACGGTGGGTGGCAATGGCGACAACACGCGCGGCACCATCTCGGCTACCGGTGCGCTGACTGCGAACTTTGCCGGCGCAGTTCAGAACACCTCTGGCACGCTGGCCTCGAACCAGAATCTCAATGTCGCTGCCCAGTCCCTGAACAACAGCCAGGGCAACATCTCATCGGCAGGCCGCAATGTTCAGCTCACCATTGGCCAGCAACTCCTGAACACCGCGGGGCGCATTGCCAGCGGTGCGAATCTCTCGGTCCAGACTGGCAGCCTCGATGGCAGCGGTGGCGATCTGCAGAGCACGGGCGACATGACCGTTGCTGCCAGTCAGTCGCTGACTTCCATGGGCACCAACATCGCAGGTGGCAACGCCACGTTCAAGGGCGCTTCTGTCGACCTCACTGGCAGCCAGACCGGCGCGTCCAACATCACGATCACGGCCACCCAGGGCAACGTGACCACCAGTGGCGCCACTGTCGCAACGCCCGGCACGCTCGCCATCACGGCCAACGTGCAGCCCGGCCAGACTCTGGTCAACAGCGCCGGCCAGCTCAACGCCGCTCAGTTGCAGATCAACACGTCGAATATCGCCAACATCAACGGCGGCGAGATCATCCAGACCGGCACCGGTGCGACCGTCCTCGCCGTCAACGGCAGCATCGACAACTCGAACAGCCACATTGCCACGAACGGCCAGGACCTGACACTCCAGGCCGCGTCCATCACGAACAACAGCGGCAAGATCGATCACGCCGGCGTCGGCACGTTGACTATTGCGGGCGGCAGCTTCAACGGCGCGAACGGCAAGATCACCGGCAACGGTGCATTGGCCGTCAATCTCACGGGCGCGTTCAACCAGGACGGCGGTACGACTTACGCCCAACAGATCAACCTGTCGGCCGGCTCTCTGAGCAACCAGAACAGTGGCAGCATCGTGCAGGCCGGCACAGGCACCACGACCCTCAACGTCAGCGGGGCCTTGGTGAACAACCAGGGCACCATCGCCAGCAACGGTGCCATCACTGCCAACGCGGGCTCCATGGCCAACCAGGGCGGCAAGCTGCAAGCGGCGGGCACGTCCGACCTGAACCTCACGGTTGCCAACCAGCTCGACAACTCTGCAGGCGGCCAACTCCTTGCAGGTGGCAATGCCACCGTTCAGGCAGGCAGTCTCAAGAACGACGCTGGAAACCTGACGGCCGTCGGCAACCTCAATGCAACCGTCTCGGGTGCGGCCGCGAACGTAGGCGGTACGCTGGCCGCCAACGGTAACACCACGGTCACGGCCGCCAGCCTGGACAACAGCGCGGGAACGACAGCCGCCGTCAACGGCAATCTGGCCGTCACGACCACGGGCACCACCACCACCACTGGCGGCATCCTGCAAGCCGGTGGCACGACCACGCTGAGCAATGGTGGCTTGAGCAGTGCCGGCGGCAAGATCTTCGGCAACAGCTTGAGCATCGACACGCACGGCAATGCCCTGGACAACAGCGCCAAGGGAACGATAGCCGCGACCACCACCGTCGACGTGAAGTCCGGTGCACTAAACAACGACACCGGCCTCGTGCAAAGCGGTGGCGTCATGACCATCGACACGAACGGCCAGGCCCTCACGAACACCAACGCGGCCGGCTATACCAACGGCCAGGGCGGCATCACGAGCGCCGACACCTTGACGCTCAACGCCGGCGCTGTGAACAGCAGCGCGGGCTTCATCGGCGCCAAGGGGGCCTTCACGGCCAACACACAGGGCTTCTCGAACACTACTGGCGGAAAGGTCATCGGACAGGCCGCAGTCACGATCAACACGAATGGCGCCACCTACGACAACAGTGGCGGCCAGATGCAATCTGTCGGAGCCCTGACGGTCAATGCCGGCAATATCCAGAACGTAGGCGGTCTGCTGCGCTCCAGCGACACCGCAACGCTGAACGCCGCCACTGTCAACAACGCCAACACCAGCGGTACGGATCAGGGCATCGAAGGCACGAACGTCGCGATCAACGCCACCAACCTCGGGAATCAGACGGGCGCCGTGCGCGCCGCGCAGAACCTCACGGTGACCGGTGGGGGGACTATCGACAATTCCGCAGGCGGTCTGCTCTCGGCCGGCGATACCCTCAAGCTGGTCGACCCGAACGCCGCCAATCCGAGCGCCAAGACGCTCAACGTCGTGAACACCGGGGGTGCGCTCACAGCCAGCAACAGTCTCCAGATCGACGCTGCGAAATTCAGCAACGACGGCAGTTTCACCTCCGGCCGCGACATGGCCATCGCGCTGACGCAGGACATCGTCAACAACCGCGATGTCAGTGTGGGCGGCAATCTCACCTATGGCACTACCGGCCATCTGACCAACAACGCCAAGCTGCTCGCAGGCGATACCCTGACGGTCAACGGCAATGTGGTCGACAACACCGCCACGGGCGAGATGTCGGGCACGAACACCATCGTCAACGCGGGCACGCTGAACAACCGCGGTCTGATCGACAGCCAGGGCAACACGCAGGTCAATACGGGCACGCTGAACAACATCGGTACGGGCCGAGTCTATGGCAATGCCGTCTCGATCAGCGCCGGCAACCTCGTCAACGACACGGAGACCGTCGGTGGCACGACCACCGCCGCGACCATCGCTTCGCGTGGTGACCTGGACATCGGTGCTGGCAACCTCACGAACCGCGAGCATGCGTTGATCTTCAGCAGCGGCAACATGGCCATCGGTGGCGCGCTCGACGCGAACCGCAAGGCCACAGGCCAGGGTGGCACGCTGGACAACCTGAGCGCGGACATCCAGTCGCTGGGCAACATGTCCATCGCGATGGCGCAGGTCAACAACCGCGACGTGCATATCCAGTTGGGCACGCCCACTTCGGTCTCGAGCGTCATGGTCGGGGTGGCACCGGTCACGCCCGTCGGTAGCGGCATTGGCCGGACTACGCAGTACACCCTCGACGAAGTCAACCTCGATCCGGTCAACGGTTTCGTCTACCGCAAGGACACTGGCGAACTCGTAGGCATCGGCGGCTACGGCGTCTGGACCAACAACATCACCACGGTCACGGACACTGCGATCAATGCCGATCCGGCGCATCTGATCGCGGGCGGAAACATGACGGTCAACGGCCGGCTGTACAACCAGGACAGCCAGGTGCTCGCGGGAGGAACGATCACCGCCAACGACTACCAGTCCAGCCAGCTCACCGGCTCGGTCACTGTGTCGGGCCTGGCGAGCGTGGTGAACAACCAGGGCCAGGTGCAGGCCGTCAACGTTCCTCTGGTGGTCCCTCCACAGAGCATCGCACTGGGCGCCTACAAGTACCAGCCGAACCTCAATGCGACCACGGGCTACAACGCCGGCACCGCGACCAAAGGGTCCGGCAATGCGACCGGTGGCGGGGCCAGTGGTGCAAGCGGCGGTTCAGGCTCGGGAACCATCGTGGAGGTTGCGGCCAACGTGGGCACGGTCATCGGCACGGGCGGCTCCGGGGCTGGTGCATCTGGCGGCACCAGTGCCGGAAGTACCCGGACCGTCCCGACGGTGGTGCGCACCAGCACGCCGAACCTGAACGTGCCGCAGGCGAGCCTGTTCCGGACGCGGGCCGGCGGCAACTACCTGATCGAGACCGACCCACGGTTTGCGAACTATCGGAACTGGCTCAGCAGCGACTATCTGCTCAACAGCTTCGGGCTCGATCCGAACAGCACCCTCAAGCGCCTGGGCGACGGCTTCTATGAACAGAAACTCATCCGCGAGCAAGTCGCCCAACTGACGGGCTACCGGTATCTGGACGGGTTCAACAACGACGAAGATCAGTACACCGCCCTGATGAATGCGGGCGTGACCTTTGCGAAGGAGTACGGACTTCGTCCAGGAGTTGCACTGACTGCCGCGCAGATGGCACAACTCACCAGCGATATCGTCTGGCTGGTCGAGCAGACCGTCACTTTGCCCGACGGAACGACACAGCAGGTGCTCGTGCCGCAGGTGTACGTGCGGGTGCTGCCGGGAGACATCGACGGCTCGGGGGCGCTGCTCTCTGCCAACGCCGTGAACATCACCGGCAAAGGCAACGATCTCTTGAACACCGGCACCATCGCAGGCCGCAAGTCGGTGACCATCGATGCCAACACCGTCAACAACCTGGGTGGCCGAATCAGCGGGGGCACCGTCGCGATCACCGCGGACGGGGACATCAACAACATCGGTGGAACGATTGATGCCCGCGACCGGCTGACACTCGAAGCGGCACGCGACATCAACGTTCGGACCACGACGTCCGCCGGGACTCCGGGCAATCAGATCATCGACCGCGTGGCCGGCCTTTACGTGACCAACCCTCGCGGAGTCCTGACGGCCAGCGCGGGCAACGATATCAATCTGGTTGGAGCCATCATTTCCAACGCGGGTACCGGCAAGACCTCGTTCACCGCCGGCAACGACATCAATCTGGGCACGGTCACGACCGCAACGACCGTGACAGCCATCGGCAAGAATGTCTCTGGCATTGCGGTCAATACTGCGGAAGTTGGCACTCGTCTGAGCGGCGCAGGCGATGTGTCGCTCGACGCGCGGCACGACGTGACAGCCCGCGCGGCAACAGTCAGCGCGGGCGGCGAACTGAATGTGCACGCCGGCAACGACATCCTGATCGAATCTGGGCGCAAGACATCGGCTCTTGCCTTCACGGCAATCTCGAATCGGCGCTCGGGGTTGAGCTCCACACGCACCACCACGAATGGCCTCCTGCAGACGGATACGACCGTGGCCAGCACCTTCAGCGGAAACACCGTCAAGCTGGATGGTGGGCGCGACGTGAACATCGTCGGTAGCGACATCACTGCTCCTGGCGACATTACCGTGAAGGCCGGGCGCAACGTCAACATCGTTTCCTCCGTGGATACCCGACAGGCCGACGTCGAGCAAACCCGCGAGAAGAAGATGAGCGGCCTGGGCGCCGTGGTCAACCTTGGCGTGGCGACGGCCTTCTCGGGAGCCTCCATGCCGGGCGTGGACGGCAAGGGAAATCTCTCCACTTCCGGAGCCAATCAAGCCAGCCTCTATACGAGCACAGAACGAGCCAGCAACATTAAGAGCACGGGCGGCAACGTTAACGTCACGGGCAAGGAACAGGTCAACGTCTACGCGAGCAACCTGAGTGCTGCCGGCGATCTGAACGTGAATGGTGGCAGCGTGACCGTGATGAGTGGCCTGAATCAGACCAGCGCCGGTACGGGCTCACAGACGCGAACCCAGTCGATAGCGCCCAATCAAATGCCGCACTCGCTTGCGAGCGGATTGAACACCCGCAGCAATGTCACGAACCGTGTAGACCAAACCAGTCTGGCTTCCGCCACTTTGGAGGGGCGCAACGTCAACATCACGGCCAATACGGGCGACCTGAACCTCATTGCTCCGACGATCAACGCAGGGCAAGGTGTGACGTTGAGTGCCCCGGAGGGCAATCTCAACTTCGGCGTAGTCAACACGACCACCGAGGTCAGCCAGTCCCGGGGGCAACGCAGCTTGGCGTACCAGCGAACGGCTGATACCGGTGCACATGTCGAAGCGGCCAACTACACCCAGATCAACAGTCCGAATCTGAGCGTCGACGCCAAACAGATCAATGTGCAGGTCGGTCAGAACGCGACCCCCGTATCGGGCCCGAATGGTCAAACGTCGATGTATCTGCCGCAGCAGAGCCTGCAGCAAGCCCTTCAACAAGTGATTGCAAGTGGTCAGCCAGGGACCGAGTGGGTCAAGCAGTTGAGCAATGACCACTCGCTGGACGGCAAGATCAATTGGGAAGGCGTGCCAGTAGAGCAGCGGCAGTGGGCTGAACATCAGGGCAGCTTGACGCAGACAGGTGCCGCGGTTGTGACGATTGTTGCCTCGGTGCTGTCTTGGGGCTATGGCGCAGACCTCATAGGCGCAGCGGGCAATACTGCTACCGGCGCGGCGGCCAACGCTGGCTTGTCAGCGCTGGCCAGCCACACGGCAGTGAGCCTGATCAATAACAACGGTGACATCGCCGCGACGCTGCGCGAGTTGGGCTCGAGTCGAACCGTCAAGGACATCCTGGCGGCTATGGCTACGGCCGGTGCCGTGCAGGGATTGAATATTGGTCTGGGAATACAGGGTTGGACGACAGCTGCAGGAGCAAGCTGGCCGCAAGTTCTAGGTCGAAATCTACTCAATGGTGCTACGGCGGCCCTAGTTAACACCGCGATTTATGGCGGGAGCCTAGAGGACAGGCTCACCGTTGCGCTAACTAACGGCCTCTTGAATACAGCGGCGTCTCAAAGTGCAGCCTGGATCGGCAACAACGGCCCGACCGGGGACGGCAATCTCAACGCTTTCACCGCAGAGATTGCTCACGCGATTGCGGGCTGCTTGGTTGGCAGCGGTCGCGCCGGAGCTGGTGGCTATGGTATTTCCAGCGGATCAGGATGCTCTGCGGGCGCCCTAGGGGCCGTTGTCGGACACCTGGCAGGCAACTTCTACAACCCATCGAATGATCCCGCGCTTGCGACAGAGACCATACTTTTCGGGCAAATGATGGCGGGGATTGCAGGGGCCTTGATTGGCGGCGATCAAGCCAGTGCCGATATCGCAGGACTGGCTGGAGCAAATGCAGTCGAAAACAATCAGCTTGGTCGGCGTTACGCGCCGAGAACACTTGAAGATCAAAAGAAAAGAATAGATAAGCTGTTTAATTCGGCCGCAGATTTCATGGATTCATTCCAAGACATTTGCCAACAATGTTCGGCGGCAGGATTTAAAAACATGAATGTCTCCATATCCAGCGAGTTTGCAGGAAAAGCATCTGATGGAAGCCCTGCGCTTGCGGTATTTGATCCAAACACCGGTGCCGTGATAGTGTACCAATCCTTTTTTGAGCAAACCAGCATCACTCAGATTGGAATTCTGGTTCACGAATACACTCATACAATTCAAGGAGGCAAGGCCGCCATTCCTCCATCCAACTCACCACTTTGGAACAATTACGCAACCCAGCCGTGGGAGGTTGAGGCAAATAAAATCCAGGATGCGTTTAGATATCGGTTTTCCGATAAATTCATTGCCAATTTCGGAGGTCTTTTTTGATGCGCTCGATTGTCATTCTTCTCGGGATTTTTTTCTCCTCCGGCATGACGATGGCGGATGCTCCATTTCCATATCAGGCACAAGTTCAAGTGAATCGAAAACCTGTCCCTGATAGCGGTAGCTTCAATGATAGTGCCCGCAAGGCGGCTGCAGATATATTTGAAAAATTTAATCGGCAGTGCGCTGAAAATCCTGGCGCCAGTGATATCGCTGTGGTTACGGATGTGGAACCAGGAGACGACGCCGATTTTTCAAAAGCTTCAAGCGAGGTTTTGCTGCTTAAGGCCTATATCGCCAACCTCGGATTCCCGGAGAAAATGATTTTCACAACTGTTGTCCGAAGGGAGGCGGGGAGGCCTGCTATTTCCCCCGGCATTGTGATTGAGCTTTCGTGTCGACGCAAAACAGAGAAGTAATTTTGAAATATATTGAGGCAAAATCGATGCGGTCAATTGATGCGAGCGGAATTTCATCGCATTGCCGGGTTGAATAGAGCCTTTTCGCGATCATCTCTTGATGCCGCCTCAAGGGCGGTATGCTCGCATTCCCTTATTGGGTGTAGTTTGCCAGGGCATACTGAGCCTCAATAATAATTTTTATGCGAATCAGCTTCTTCTCTTCTCTTTTAGTGCTCGGCGCATTGGTCAGCTGCGCTCGATCACCCGTCACGCCTGCACCGCAAATACCGGTGACCCGTATTAAGGTGATTCCCGTGGCCCCTATTGCCAAGATGTACACCGAGAACAAGGGTATTCCGCTTGGCGTCTTATGGCAGTCACTGGCCGACCGCATCAAGAGCTCGGACTTCGACAAGCGCATGGAAGCAGTGCGTAAAGACATGGGGCCCAAGCTGACGGCTGCGCTGGTGCGTGAACTGACCGCTCAGGGTTATGACGTGCAGGCGCTCGAAGGGGTTGTGAGACCTGCGGACTCGCCGGACAGCATCGACTATTCGCGCTTGCCGACGAACGATCCCGTCTTGCACATCTATCTCAACGAGGTCGGCATGTATTCCGCTCGTTTCTCGCTGGACTACGTCCCGCGAGTCAACCTGAGCGCTTTCCTCTTGCACCCATCGAGCGGGGATGAGATTTATGGCGAGGACATTCGCTATGGCGCTGACGCAGATGGAAGCACGTCGGGCAGCATTCCGGCAGACCCTCGTCATCACTGGTCGAGTTTCAACGAACTGTATGACCGTCCGCAACAGGTTGCGCAGAGCTACGACGTCGCGGTCGATGCTTTGGCAGCAAAGATCGCTGCAAACATTAGAGAAAAAACTACGCCGGTGCCCAAGACCGCGGTCACCGTCCGTTGACTATGTGAGTCTTGGCCATCAACTTGGTCAAGTAGAGAGGGAGTTTGATTTGAAGCGCAACACGTTGGCTGCTGTCATTGCGGCCGGTCCACTGTTAGCCTTGGCCCAACAGTCTCCTACCACGCCGCAGCCCTTCGTCGAGCAGCAACGCCAACAGGAGCGCGAGCGTGCCCTGCGCGAGCAGAACGAACGCACTGTCGACCAGCGCCCTCAGGCCGCTCCTCCGGCTCCGGTTCAGCGCATCCCCGACTCCGAGTCGCCGTGCTTCCGCATCGACAGGGTGCTGCTGGTCGGTGAGCAGTCCGAATCCTTCCAGTGGGCCGTGGCCGATCTGTCCGGTCCTGAGGGCAACGACTCACCGGTTGGCCGCTGCCTGGGCACGGCCGGCGTCAACGTGGTCCTGGCGCGCGCCCAGCAGGCCGTCATCGCACGCGGCTTTGTCACCACCCGAGTCCTCGCCGCACCGCAGGATCTCTCTAGCGGCACCTTGACCCTGTCGCTCGTCCCCGGCCGCATCGCCGCCATTCGCACGACGCCGGATTCTTCGTCGACGTTGCTCGGCAGTTCTGCCTTGCTGGCCACGGCCGTTCCCGCGCGTCCTGGCGACCTCCTGAACCTGCGCGACATCGAGCAGGGCCTGGAGAACCTCAAGCGCGCACCCACGGCCGAAGCCGACATCCAGATCGAGCCCTCGACCGCGCCGAATGCGCGTCCCGGTGACAGCGACCTGATCGTCAAGTACGTCCAGTCCAAGAAATGGCGCGTCACCCTCAGCCTGGACGACAGCGGCACCAAAGCTACGGGCCGCTACCAGGCCGGTGCAACCCTGTCCCTGGACAACCCCTTCGGCCTGAACGACCTGTTCTACGTCAGCGCCAACCACAGCATCAACAGCCACTTCCTTTCGGAGCCGAGCTATGGCACCGAGGGTCAGACGGCCCATTACTCGCTGCCGTACGGCTACTGGCTGCTGGGCTTCACGGCCTCCAACGGCCAGCACCATCAAAGCGCGGCCGGCCTGAATGGAAACATCGTCTATGCCGGCAAGACCAACAACGCCGAGGTCAAGCTCTCTCGCCTGATCTATCGCGATCAGCACCGCAAGACGATGGTGGCCGTCAAAGGTTGGCGTCGTGAGTCGCGCAACTTCATCGAAGATACGGAATTGCCGGTGCAACACTCCGTGGTCGGCGGCTGGGAATTCAGCCTGAACCACAAGGAGTTCATCGGCGATGCGACGCTCGAAGGTACGCTCGCCTACAAGCGCGGCACGGGTGGCTTTGGTGCCAGGGCCGCATCGGAGGAGATTGCCTACCGCAACAATCCCAGCGAGCCGCTCGAGGGCACCTCGCGCCTGAAGCTGTACACCGCCGACATCAGCCTCAATGCCCCGTTCAAGCTCGGCGAACAGAAGCTGCGCTACGCCGGGCTGATCCGTGCGCAATGGAACCGCACGCCGCTGACGCCGCAGGACCGGTTCGCCATTGGTGGCCGCTACACGGTCCGCGGCTTTGACGGCGAGACCAGTCTGCTGGGAGACCGCGGAGTGCTGGTCCGCAACGACATCGGTTGGGCCATGGGCCAGAGCGGGGCGGAGCTCTATGCAGGCATGGACTACGGGCACGTGGGCGGCCGCTCGACCGCCGGCCTTCTTGGCCGCAGCCTGGCAGGCGCCGTCATCGGTGTCCGAGGCCAGTGGACCAAGCTGAGCTACGACTTCTTCATCGGCACGCCCATCAGCAAGCCCGAGGGCTATCGCACCGCCAAGGTGACGCTGGGCTTCAACCTAAACGCGAGCTTTTGAAGCGAAATGGCAAAGATCAAGCCCAAGATCCGTAATGCCTCCGCGCATGCGAACGTTGATTCAGCGCCAAAGCACGAGGTGCCGACCGCGCAATGGACATTTCATGCAGCGGCCATGTACGGCATCCATCGTTCGGCCAAGGATAAGAATTGGGCGGTGATCCTGAAGCGCGGGCGCGTCGTCTATTCCAAGGCGTTCTCCTTCGGCATTCACGGCGGAGAGGAGGCTGCACTCCTGCTTGCGCAGGCGTGGCGAGATGAGGTGGTCAAGAAGTACCCCCCTGCGTCACGCCGCAAACTTGCCGAAAAGCTGCGCTCCGACAGTAAAACGGGTATTCCCGGTGTGCTGTGTCGACTCGACGCAAGAGGTGAACCGATAGCCTGGCGAGCCATGACACAGTTGTTCCCCGGACAGAAAGTCGCCAAGCAATTCAGCGTGAGTCGCTATGGTGCGGCCGAAGCCAAGCGCCTCGCCATCGCCGAGCGACAGAAGCAGTTGCGGCAAATGACGGGCCTGCAACGTGTTCACCCATCGGAGGTCACAGTCAGAATCGCACCACCACGCGAGCCGGTTCCGCTGCCGAGACGGATCGATCTCGCAGAAATCGTGCGAACTCCGAATCCATCGGGCGTCGTTGGCGTTGTCTTGACCAAGGATGCAAAGGGGCGACCCGCACGGTGGACGGCTGCGACCCATGTCGGTGACAAGAGGGTGAGCGAATCGTTTTCGATCAAGGTCCACGGCGATGAGCAGGCGAAAGCCCTGGCAGTCGCGGCCCGCGAGAAGCACCTGAAAATGAGGGCCGAGTCACAGCGCGCGAAAAAGCCGCGGACCCGGAAGCCCAGGTGACAGAACGACGATATTGACCGAACGCTACATGCCACTGAAAGAATTTCTCGAAGTCCTCAACAACGTCAGTACGCGCCCGTTGCTGATCACGTTCTGTGCGCTGTCGATGACCACCTGGTTTTCCAATGATGCGCTTCGAACGCCGACTATTTCTTGGGATCTGTTGCTCTTGCCGATTCTTGTGTTTAGCGCTTATGTTTTCGTTTGGGGTTGGATGTACCTCGTCCTCACGCTGAATTCGCGACTGGCAGATAACGACCTGTTCAGCTGGGGGCCGGTGATCGGTTGCACCCTTCTAGCCTTGTGCATACGCATCGCCTTCTCGCATTTGTCGTCGCACCCTCAAGGACTGACTTTTGCGTTGCTTGGCGAACCGAACTTCATTCATTTCTGCACGCTCTTTCTTCTTGCTGCACAAACGCTCAAGATTCGGCGTCACCGTGAGTAGTCACGATATTGCACTGCCTCTACAGTAGAGAATGGGCAGAACTACGTGATCGATATCTTCAAGAGTTCTGATGGCGCGCAGATCCATCTGCCGAAGGTGTACGGTCGACGATTTCTCGCGGCAGTGCCTTGACAATTCGACAGGCTCAATTTCATTCAGGGGGTAGATGTGTTCTTCAAGAGAGTCACGCCACAGAGCGAACGATTCATCGCGGTCACCGAGTTTGAGAATCAACGCACGCTCAGCGCTGCGTTGCTCTACGGGAAGAGGGCTTATCGGCTCACCTTGGCCGACGGCACAGTTGAGACGATATACCTTGAGTCAGAAGTTTGGTCACGTATGGAGCAGCCGTTGATAGCGAACGGCTTCGTTGTCAACGCCTGAGCAGGTTTGCCGTTCATGGCCTGCAGGTTTCCTTTCTTGACCTACATGCCCATAGGCTCGTACCGCAGTGCCTTTTAGGTTAGCTATCGGTGGGCTTGCTCTGAGGTCTGGATCGCAAGAGCTAGCCATCGCGACGACTCCAAAAATTTTCAGCCCCATATGACGGCATTGGATAGACGGTAGAACGTCCATCCCTTTCCACCAAAGCCCAGCCCGGCCTCACCGCCGCGCTGGGCTTTGTGCCGTCTGGCTTCGCCCGGGCGTGTCCTCTCTCTTCTCCAAGGGGCTCCTCGTTCTTGATCGCCCCGTATCTCATGGACCACGATTTCACATCCACCACTTTCGACGATGAACCTTTCCCTCAGCACCAGACATTCGCGACATCACCGAACCTTGCCTGCCCGGCCTGCCATTCACCGCGGACCATTCCGCGCGACACCGGCAAGAAGACTGGCGCCGCGATCGGCACCGTCGCCGGCGCGGCTGGCGGTATTTCTGGTGCGCTGTCCGGCGCCATCACGGGCGCCGAGATCGGCATGGCCATGGTCGTCGCTGCAGCTACAGCGACGATGCCATTCGGTGTCGTTGCCGGCGCCATCCTCGGAGGCCTGAGTGGCGGCATCGCCGGCTGCGCTGTCGGCGCGGCACTCGGTGAAGCCGTCGACGACGCGATCCTGCGCAACCGTCGCTGCCTGGGCTGCGGCCACACCTTCTCAGTTGCTCGCCGCTGATAGCCCTTGCGCCGTCTCTTCTTCCCCACCCCTTTCATTCTGGACTTCCCTTGGACCCCATCACGCCCGAATTGCGCATCCTGCTGCTGGCCAACGGCAATACCGCGCGCGACAACCCGCACTTCGACCCCTGGCCCGTGCTCAAGTGGTTCAACCCGTGTGGTGCTGCGACCTGGCTGATTACCGAGCTGGACCCCGACGATGAGGACATCGCCTACGGCCTGGCCGACCTGGGCCTGGGCAGTCCCGAAATCGGCCACCTCTCCGTTCGGGCACTGGCCTCCATCCGGCTGATGGGCGGTACCCTGGACATCGAGCGTGATCTGCACTGGCGTGCCGACAAACCTCTCAGTGCCTACGCGCGTCTGGCCCGGGCCGCTGGCCGCATCGTCAGTTGACTCCTCAACCGCCGCACCGCGGCATTCCTCCTGCGAAGCCCGCCTCGTGCGGGCTTTTCTTTCTTCTTCACCCGTCAGCAAGGACACCTTCCCCCATGGCACATCTCATCGAAAAAATGGCCTACGTCGGCCAAACCCCGCGGCACGAGCTGGGCAACCAACTGCCTCCCAAGCAGCCCATCGAAGTCTGGGCGCGGAAGGCCGGCATGGACTGCCAGCGCGTCCATCACGAAGTCTGCGCTCCAGGTGTCATTGACGTGCTGGCTGGCTGCCAGGGGCTGGCGCTCGCCAGTGGGGTGTTTGACCTTGCGGCGCTTGCGCACCGACAGGTTGGCCAGCTTGTACAGGCGCCACACACGTTTGTGGTTCACCTGGTGGCCTTCAAGACTCAACAGGTCGTGGATGCGCCGGTAGCCAAAGCGCCGGCGCTCGTGCGCCAACTCGACGATGCGCGTGCTCAGGCTGGCCGTGGACTCGTTCATGCTGGGCGGCTCCCGGTAGCTGGTTCTGGACAACCCCGCATAGCGACAGGCGCGGCGCTCGCTGATGGACAGTTCCTGAACCATCCTGGCAGCGGCCTCGCGCCTGGCCTGCGGGGTCACCCCAGATACCGGCAGCCAGAAAGGTTCGTTCAGACCTCCCGGGAGTGACTTCAGGACAATTTCGCGCTATCGGGAAATTCCGCATCTGGCGCCCCTTGTCGCTTCGATATCCTCGCGGCCACCTTCGAAAACGCGGGCCCCTCGCGGCCTTCGCGATCGAAGAGAGAAGTGTTCTGAAGGGATTGATTTGCCGTACCGTTCGCCACCCGACTTCGAGTCACGCGTCTACGGACCGCAACGTGTCGCAGCCATCGTCGCCACCCTCGTCGAGGAAGGCATTGCGCCGGGACAAGCCCTCACGGGAAGCGGCATCGGCGAGGAAGACCTGCGACAGCCGTCGATGCGGATCTCCTACGGACAGGCCGCCGCCGTGTTCCGCAACGCCGTGCGCCTGGCGCCCGGTCCCACGGTCGCGTTCCGCGCGGGTATCCGCATGCACCTCACGGCCTATGGCATGTATGGCTACGGCCTGCTGAGCAGTCCGACGCATGCGGACCTGATGGACTTCGTCATCAAGTACAACCGCGTCATGGGCCCCGTGGCCGGACCGGTGGCCTACCTGCGAGAAGGCGCGGTCGGCGTCCTGCCTTATGAAGTGCTGCTGTCAGCCGACCCGGACGATGCGCTCTATCGCTTCGCGCTCGAGTTCGCGATGGCGGCGCACCTGCGGCTGGGACGCGACCTGTACGGCCCGTCGTTCGGCTTCTCGTCCCTGCAGGTGCGCTTTCGCGAGCCCGAGGATCTCAGTGCGTACCGCACGCTGTTCCGTTGCCCGGCCACGTTCGGGCAGGACCGCGACGAGCTGTGCATCGGCGCGCCGTGGATCGACCATCCCTCGCGCCTGCCGGATTCGGTCACGCATGCGATGGTGAGCGAGATGTGCCAGCAGGTGCTGGCCGACCTGCCGCGCTCCGGCGGCGTTTCATCGGTGGTACGCCGCACGCTCATCGACCACATGCCGTGGCGCTTTCCCACCATCGAACCGATGGCGGCCGAGCTGTCGATCCATCCGCGCACGCTGCGCCGGCGGCTGGAGGCCGAAGGCACCAACTACCGCGGCATTCTTGCGGACGTGCGCCGCGTGCTCGCCATCGAATACCTGCGCACCACGCGCATGACCACCGAGGAAATTGCCGAGCGGCTGGGCTACAGCGATGCCTCGAACTTCCGCCATGCCTTCTTTCGCTGGACCGGGCGAAGCCCGCAGGACTACCGCGCGCCAAGGCCCTGAAATCCTGAGCCGCTGAGCGCCATGCGCGATGCCGAACCCGGCATCGCGCACCCCCTGCATCCTTCACTTCGCGAGGGCCGCGTGCACGTGTGCGCGAGCGGCATCGGACCGCGCAAAGGGCCCCGCGGATCGCGTCCCGAAATCACCGCGAACTGGTCTGAATGCACCTTTCCTTGCCGCAGGCCTCGCGGAAAGATCGCGCTCAGATCAAACAAGACATGACGCCCGATCCGAGCCCAGCGATGGCACGGACGAGGCCGACAGGAGACAACATGGATGCATCTCGCGGGTGCCGGACCATCCGGCACCGATCGGCAGCACGCGGCGGGTTCACACCATGCACGCATGTGGCCGCTACAGCCCCGGACCGCCATCACGGCAGGAACGGCGCTTCCTTTCCTGATTCTCGCATCGCCTGCGAACTCGCCGCGCGTGCCATCGCGTTCGGCGACGGGCATGCCGTGCCCGCACCGCCCGCGTGGGCCTTTTCGACCCTTCCCCCCACCGAGAAAAAACCATGACCGCAACCTCCGCCGCCGCCCCACCGTCCCGTCGCCTGCTCATGCTCGAGTGGCGCGCTGTCGCCGAACTGTCGGCCTTCTTCACCATGGCGCCGATGCTGCGGATGGCCCCATCGGGCGACGGGCACCCGGTGCTCGTGCTGCCCGGCCTGTCGGCCAGCGATGCATCGACGCAGCCGTTGCGCGCCTTCCTGCGCGACCGCGGCTACCGCGCGCACGGATGGAAGCTCGGGCCCAACTTCGGACCGCGGCCTGGCGTGGAAGACCAAATGCAGGAGCGGCTGGCCGAATTGCACGCGCGCTATGGCCGCAAGGTAAGCATCGTCGGCTGGAGCCTGGGCGGCGTGTTCGCACGCGAGCTCGCACGCCGCGCGCCGTCGCAGGTGCGCAGCGTCATCACGCTGGGCAGTCCCTTCGCGGGCGAGCCGCGCGCGAGCAACGCGTGGCGGCTGTACGAGATGGTGAGCGAGCGCAAGGTCGAGGACTGGCCCGAGCGCGAACGCATGCGCACGCCGCCGCCCGTGCCGGCCAGCGCCATCTACAGCCGCACCGACGGCATCGTCGCCTGGCAGGGCTGCCGCGAACGCGAGACCGCGACCTCGGAAAACATCGAGGTCGAGGGCAGCCACTGCGGGCTCGGCCACAACCCCGTGGTGCTCTACGCGATTGCCGACCGGCTGGCGCAGCCCGAAGGCGAGTGGAAGCCGTTCCGCCGCGAAGGCCTGCGCCGCCTGCTCTACCTCGACCCGCACCGCGATGTGCGCCAGGCCGCCTGATCCATCGCATCACCCTCATCCGGAGACAACACATGAACCGCAGCAACGACAAGCCCTGGCTGGCCTCCTACCCCGAAGGCGTGAAGTGGGACGAGACCATCACGCCCAAGCCAGTCCAGCAGATCCTGACCGATGCGGTGGCCGGCTATCCCGATCGCCCGGCCATCGACTTCATGGGCAAGCGCCTGAACTACCGCGAGCTGGGCGCGCTGGTCGACCGCGCCGCCAAGGGACTGCAGGCCCTGGGCGTGGGCCCCGGCGTGCACGTGGGTCTGTTCCTGCCCAACACGCCCCACTACCTCGTGGCGCTGTTCGGCGTGCTGCAGGCCGGTGGCACGGTGGTCAACTACTCGCCGCTCGATGCGGCGAAGGTGCTCGAGCACAAGATCGAGGACAGCCAGACCGACTTCCTCATCACGCTTGACCTGGCGGCGCTGTACCCACAGATGGCCGCGATGCTCGGCAAGACGCGGCTGAAGAAGCTCATTGTCGGCAACCTGGCCGAGATGACAGGCGCGCCCGAGCAGGTGGCCGCGCAAATGAAGGCGAAGAACGAGACGGTCGAGATCTCCGGCGACGAGCACCACCTGCGCTTTTCCGAGCTGCTCGACAACGACGGCCGCTACACGCTGCGCCCAATCGGCGATCCACGCGAGACGCTCGCCATCCTGCAGTACACGGGCGGCACCACCGGCCTGCCCAAGGGCGCGATGCTCACGCACGCGAACCTCTCGTCGGCCTGCGAACAGGTGGTGATCACGCAGTCGGGCACGCCGCCGGTGCTGCAGATAGGCACCGAGCGGCTCCTCGCGGTGCTGCCGCCGTTCCACATCTACGCGCTCACGGTCAACCTGCTGCTGGGCGTGCGTCTGGCCGCCGAGATCGTGCAGCACCTGCGCTTCGACCCCAAGGCCGCGCTGCGCGACATCGCCGAAAAGAAGCTCACGACCTTCTGCGGCGTGCCCACCATGTTCACCGCGGTCATCGGCGACCCCGACGCGCCGCAGTACGACCTGCGCTCGCTGAAGCTGTGTAACTCGGGCGGTGCACCGCTGCCGATGGAGGTCGGCGAGCGTTTCCGCGCCATCACCGGCACCTGGCTGGCCGAAGGCTGGGGCATGACCGAGACATCGCCCACCGGCACCTTCTCGCCCGCGCACGGGCAGCGCAAGGCCGGCTCGTGCGGCATTCCGCATCCGGGCGTGGTCATCAAGATGCTCGACCTCGAGGACCCCACGCGCTACGTGCCGCCGGGCGAGAAGGGCGAGATGTGCATCCAGGGCCCCAACGTGATGAAGGGCTACTGGAACAAGCCCGAGGCCACGGCCGAAAGCACCACTTTCGACGGCTTCTTTCGCACCGGCGACGTGGGCTACATGGACAAGGACGGCTTCGTCTTCATCGTTGACCGCTGCAAGGACATGCTGCTGTGCAGCGGCTACAACGTCTATCCGCGCGTGCTCGAGGAAGCCATCTACCAGCACCCCTCGGTCAACGAGGTGGCAGTGATCGGCGTGGCCGACGAATACCGCGGCCAGTCGCCCAAGGCCTTCGTGATGCTCAAGGCCGGCGCCGAGCCCTTCACGCTGGCGCAGCTGCAGGCCTTCCTCAAAGAGCGCGTGGGCAAGCACGAGATGGTGCAGGCCCTGGAGATCCGCGCCGCGCTGCCCAAGACGGCGGTGGGCAAGCTCTCCAAGAAAGACCTCATCGACGAAGAGCTGCGCAACCAGGCGGTGGCCGCAGCCACGGCCTGAACGCAACCGCCCCCGATTCCCAACCGATCCACCGACGAAAGAGGTCACGCCATGGACCACCTGAGCAGCATGGACGCGTCGTTCCTGCACCTTGAAACTCCCGAGACGCCGATGCACGTCGGCAGCCTCATGCTCCTGGACCTGCCCGAGGGCTACCGGGGCGACTACTACGAAGACGTGAAGGGCATGCTAGGCAAGCGATTGCACCTGGCGTCGGTGCTGACACGCAAGCTCGCGCAGATGCCCTTCGAGCTGGCCGAGCCGGTGTGGATCGACGACGACGACATCGACCTCGACTATCACGTGCGCAGCCTCACGCTGCGCCGGCCCGGCACCATGGAACAGCTGCACCACCTTGTGGCGCGGCTGCATTCGAGCCTGCTCGACCGCAGCCGTCCGCTGTGGGAGATGTACGTCATCGAAGGCCTAGAGAACGGCCAGGTGGCCTTCTACACCAAGGCCCACCACAGCGGCGTCGACGGCAAGGCCGGCACCGAGCTGGCGAAGGTGCTCTACGACACCACGGCGCAGATGCGTGAGGTGCCGCCCGCGCGCCGCAAGCGCGGCAACGGCAGCCACTACCAGCTCGGCGTGGCCGAATTGCTGCAGGCGGCGGTGTCCAACTCGGCGCGCCAGTACCGCAAGCTCGCCGAGCTGCTGCCGGCCGCCGCGCGCGCGCTCACCGCGGCCGGCAGCGTGCTCGCGAGCCAGCAGACCGGCAAAGGCCAGCGCCGCCTGAGCCTGGGCATGGCGCCCAAGAGCATGTTCAACGACGCCATCACCAACCAGCGCTCGTACAGCACGCTCTCGCTGCCCTTCGACGAGCTGAAAGCCTTGGGCAAGCGCGTGGGCGGCACCGTCAACACCATCGTAATGGCGATGTGCAGCGAGGCGCTGGCCCGCTTCCTGAAGGAGCGCAACCTGCTGCCGAGGGACGCGCTGATCGCCGGCGTGCCCGTGAGCCTGCGTGCGGAGGGCGACGATTCGATGAACAACCAGGTGTCGATGGTGCGCGTCGACCTGGCCACCGACATCGCCGATCCGGCCGAACGCTTCAAGGCGATCCATGCGTCGTCGGAGGCCGCCAAGGCCGTGGTGCGCGAACTCAAGCCGGTGCTCGGCGTGGACATGCCGATCACCGGTTCGCCCTGGCTCATGACCAGCCTGGCCTCGCTGTTCGGCCGCTCCAACCTGGCGCGCAGGCTGCCGCCCACGGCGAACGTGCTGATCTCGAACGTGCCGGGTCCCGGCGCCACGCTCTACGTGGCCGGTGCGCGCATGGAGCACTTCTACCCAGTCTCCATTCCGTACCACGGCAACGCGCTGAACATCACCGTCCAGAGCTACGCGGGCTCGCTCGACTTCGGGATCACGGCGTGCCGCCGCATCCTGTCGCAAGAAGAGTCGTACGAGCTGATCGGTCACCTGCGCGCGGCGCTACGGCAGATCGAGCGACTGCCGAGCGTGGAAGGCGCTGCCAGGCCGGCGGTCACGAAAGAAACCGAGGCCGAGGCCCGGCCCGTCCCTGCCAAGGCGGCCGCGGCCCCGCGCCGCGCGAAGGCGCCGGCCGCTTCCAAAGCCCGTGGTGCCACTGCCACAGCTGCTTCCGCGCCAGCCGGCAAGAAGCCGCGCGCACCGCGCAAGCCGGCGGCGGTTGCCAAGGGCAAGCGTGGCGCCGCGGCCGCGGCGGCCTCCGCGGACTAGCCGGCCGGCGCACCGGTCACCGATCGGCCCCTGAAAGGAAGCGAGACCATGACCCCCACCCCTGCGCAGGCTCCCGCCCGCGCGCCGTACAACGCGGCGGACGAGGCTTTGTTTTCGAAAGTCAGCTGGCACCTGCTGCCGCTGTTGATCCTCTGCTACATCGTCGCGTTCATCGATCGCATCAACATCGGCTTCGCGCAGCTGCAGATGAAGCAGACGCTGGCCTTCAGCAACGAGGCCTACGCGCTGGGCGCGGGCATCTTCTTCATCGGCTACTTTCTCTTCGAGGTGCCGAGCAACCTGGTGCTCGAGAAGATCGGCGCGCGCAAGACGCTGCTGCGCATCATGTTCTGCTGGGGGATCGTGGCCTCGGCCATGATGTTCGTGGAGACGACCACGCAGTTCTACGTGCTGCGCTTCCTGCTCGGCGCGTTCGAGGCAGGCTTCTTCCCCGGAATCATCCTGTACCTCACCTACTGGTACCCCTCGGCGCGGCGCTGCAAGGTCATCTCGATCTTCATGACGGCCACGGCCATCGGCTACCTGCTGGCCGGCCCGCTCTCGGGCTGGATCATGAAGTACATGAACGGCCTGGGTGGTCACCATGGATGGCAGTGGCTGTTTGTGGTGCAGGGCCTGCCGGCCTCGGTGCTGGGCATCGTCGCGTTCTTCTACCTGAAGGACAAGCCCGAGCAGGCCGGCTGGCTCACGCCGTCCGAGAAGGTCGCGTTGCGCCACCACCTGGACAACGAACCGCATGCCGTGGAGACCGCATCGCACGGCTCGTTCTGGGCGCTGCTGCGCGACCCCAAGGTCTTCACGATGGCCTTTGTGTACTTCCTGTTCCTGGGCGCCAACTACACGCTGGTGTTCCTGGTGCCGACGCTCATCAAGAACTGGGGCGTGGGCGACGTGTTCATGGTCGGCCTGCTGTCGGCGATACCGGGGATCTTCGGCGCCATCGGCATGGTGTTCGTCGGGCGCAGCTCCGACAGGCACCTGGAGCGGCGCAAGCACTTCTTCTTCTGCGTGGCGCTGGCATCGGCGGGCCTGCTGGTGGCGGTCTTCAGCGGCGGCAACTTGGTGCTGGCGCTGGCAGGGCTTGCGGTCATGAGCATCGGCCAGTCGGCCAACACGCCGATCTTCTTCGCGGCCATCAGCGAGTACCTGCCGCGCAAGTCGGCGGCCGGCGGCATCGCGCTCATCAGCAGCCTGGGCAACCTGGGGCCCGCCGTGATGCCGGTGGTCACCGCGTGGATCACGACCGCCACCGGCAGCTCGGACAACAGCATGTTCCTGGCGATCGGGCTATGGCTGTTGTCCGGCGTGGTCCTGCTGCGCGTGATGCGGCCCGCCGCCGCCACGCGCACGCAGTTCGCACCGGCCTGAGTTCCCTGTTTCCCCGTCCTTTCATTCATCCAAGGAGATTCAATTCATGGCAACCAGCAAGAACGCAGCCAACGCCAACCCGCTCTTTCCCGCCGCACTGCCGTCGATGGAAGATTTCGGCAAGCTGATCGAACAGCTCAAGCTCCCCGGTGTGGACGTCAGCGCGCTCGTGGAGTGGCAGCGCAAGGACATGGAGGCGCTGGCCGAGGCCAACCGGCAGGCCTATGAAGGCATCCAGTCGCTCGCCCAACGGCGTGGCGAGATCCTGCGCGAGACGCTGGCCCAGTGGCAGGACGCGCTGAAGGACGCTACCGGCAAGGACGCGACCTCCAGGCAAACCGAGGCCGCGCAGCGCGGCGTGCAGCAGGCCCTCGACAACTTCCGCGAACTGGCGCAGCTGGAAGCGCAGGCGCGCAACAACAGCTGGAAGGTGGTGCAGGACCGCCTGAACGAAAACATGGCCAACCTGCAGAAGCTGTTGCAGCCGAAGTAAGCTCCGCGCCTGATGCCCCGGCACGGCCTCGCGCATGTCGCCCACCGTCTATCAAGGCTGGATATCGAGACTATTCCTAACTCGATCAACGGCTCGATGGAAGGCTTGCCGAGCCGGCGTGCTGCTAGCCGCAGTGGCTAGCGCACGCGGTGTGGTCAGACTTCATTCGTCAGATCGATGCGCGGTGCCGCTGAAGCATGATGCCTTTGCGGCGCGTGTCGTTGACGAATTTGTGCTGAGGCAGCAGGCTATCCTCCGCGTCGGGATCATTTGCGCGATAAACCTGTCGGTACGCAAGCGCCGCAAGGTCAAGCGGATCACCGGCGAGCGCCAGCCGCTGGCAGCCAGCCGACTCATCAATGAAACCTGGAGCACAGACTTCGTGATGGACGCACTGGCCAACGGCCGACGCATCAAGTGCCTGACGGTGGTGGACGACTTCAGCCGCGAGTGCGTGGAAATTGCAGTGGACCACGGCATGGGTGGCGAGTACGTCGTGCGCTTGCTGGACCAGGCAGTGCAGTTCGGCGGCTATCCGTTGGCGATCCGCACCGACCAGGGCCCGGAGTTCACCAGCCGGGCCTTCATGGCTTGGGCTGCTGCACGCGGCGTTCGGCACCTGCTCAACGACGTGGGCTGTCCGACTCAGAACGCCTATATCGAGAGCTTCAACCGCGAGTTCCGCGACGAGTGCCTGAATGAGCAGTGGTTCGAGTCGCTTGCGCAAGCCACAGGGGAGATCGCCCGTTGGCGACGCGACTACAACGAGGTGCGGCCTCACCGTTCGCTGGGCCGCATCTCGCCAGCCAAGTTCGCCGCCTTGCATCGCCAGCGCGCTGGCGATGCAAGGCAATCACCGAAGATCAAGTAGTCTCCACAACCTTGGACTCGCTAACTCGACATTGGCACGTCTAAAGGGGGACAGGTCAGACCACCCCCAGGCTCACGTATGGAGATTTCGCATATGCAGGAATTCGACTTCTACATCAATCCCCATAAGCCAACCCTCGGGCTCTATGTACCCAAGGGCTCGGGACTTCCTGACCTCGCGGAAGCGGGACAGTGGCAGCTTGAGGGCCATGTCTGGGAGAACGAGTTGCCGCCCGCGGTCTTGAAAGGACTGCGGGCCAACGGTCATGCCTTCCAGGAGCTGGGAACATAGCTCGATACGCAGGCCGGGTCTAACTATCGGCCGGAAGCGGCCCCATGATGCCGGCGTTCGAAGGAGGCGCACGCCTTGGTGGCATCGTCTCATGCGAGTCGGTTCTGCGACTCGCGGTGGCACGTGATTGCCTCAGCAATCCGACCGTTCAGTTCGAACGCGCCGCGGCGATCCGGACACGACAGGAAGTTTCGGCGCATGTGCGGTTCCCATGCTCGATTCGCACATAGACGTAGCCCCGGGTTGCCTGACGGAGCCGCCTCCCATGGTCATGTAGTCCGGGAAGCTGCCAGAGTCGGCTTCGTTGACATCGCACACGAAGACTTCTCCGGGCGGCCGCGACCGCGCAGCCCCGATTCCTCATGGAGCGCGTCGCGTCGATGCTGCTCACACAGGTCCCCGCATTGCTGAACCCCCGGCTCCCGTCTGCGAGTCGTGGAGCAGGCCAAGCCTCTGCAATCGAGGCACAGGCGCTCCAGAATCTGCATTTCGGCGCAATCTGTACTCTTTTCTTATGGATTGATCTGTACATTCATCGATCTGTGCCCTTCTTTTAACCTTTCCACCTCGTTCGAAAAATCGTGGAAAAGGACAACAGATGACAGCCATCGAGATGGATCGCCTGCCGGCTACAGGCGCGATCACAGTCAATCGCCGCCTGGCTCGTTCCGTGGAAAGGGCCCCCGGATGAAGCTCTATGAGAAGTTTGCCGACGACATCCAGCGCTTGATTCGGCAGGGTGTCTACCGCCCCGGCGACCGGATTCCATCGGTGCGGCAGGCGAGCCAGCACCACCGGCTCAGCATCACCACGGTGCTCCACGCCTACTTGCTGCTCGAAAGCCGCGGTCTGCTCGAAAGCCGGCCACAGTCGGGCTATTTCGTGAGCCTCGGGCACAAGGATGAAGCCGGGCGGCGCGACCTCCAGCCGTCGAGGCCGATCGCCATGTCGTCCTCGGTCGACGTCAGCCGGCTGGTGCTTTCGACGCTGCGCTCCATCGGGACTGACAATGCCGTGCCGCTCGGGTCGCCTTATCCGGATCCCAGCCTGTTCTCATTCGAAAAGCTGAACCGCTACGCGTACACGGCGGGCCGCGACAAGTCGCAGTGGGGTCTGACGAATGCACTTCCGCCCGGTGACCCGCGACTCGTGCGGCAGATTGCGCGTCGCTATCTCGAGAACGGAATGTCGGTCGATCCCAACGAGATCATCGTCACCATCGGTGCGACGGAAGCGATCAATCTGTGTCTGCAGGCGGTTGCGAAGCCCGGCGACGTGATTGCGGTTGAGTCGCCGACGTTCTACGCGATGCTCCATGCGATCGAGAGAATGGGCATGAAGGCGATTGAGGTGTCGACGCATCCGGAGTACGGCATCGACATCGCAGCGCTTGCGGCGATCGTGAAATCGCAGCCGGTCACTGCATGCATGGTGATGCCGAACTTCCAGAATCCGCTCGGTTTCCAGATGTCCGACGAGCGCAAGCGCGAACTCGTTGAATTCGCGACGCAGGTCGACATGCCGATCATCGAGAACGGCGTGTACAACGAACTGTATTTCGGCGATTCGCACCCGAGCACGCTGAAGTCTTACGACAAAAAGGGGCTGGTTCTTCACTGCTCGTCGTTCTCGAAGAGCCTCACGGCCGCGTACCGGATCGGCTGGGCGCTGCCGGGACGCTATCGCGACAAAGTCGAGAAACTCAAGTTCCTGAACACACTGGCAACGCCGGTGATTCCGCAACTCGCGATCGCCGAATTTCTCGAGCGCGAAGGCTATGAGCATCATCTGAGGCGGATTCGGAAGGCCTATGCGCAGCAGGCCAACCTGATGCGCGCGATCGTCTTGCGGTTCTTTCCGGAGGGAACGCGCATGTCGAGCCCGGCCGGCGGGTACGTGCTGTGGGTCGAACTGCCGCCCAAGGTCGACGCGATGCTGCTCTACCAACTCGCACTCGAACAGGAGATCACGATCGGCCCAGGCTATATGTTCTCGATCTCCGACACCTATCGGAACTTCATCCGGCTCAACTACAGCAGCCCATGGACCGCCCGGATCGAGCAGGCGGTGATCTCGGTGGGCAAGCTTGCTTCGGGCTGTGCGCGTTGACGGCGTCCGACGATTCGCCGGGGCCGCGCCCCCGCGCGAAGCCCTGCCGCCCGCGTGCGCCGAATCAACCACCCGTCACCGGGGGAAAGAAGGCGATCTCGCTGTCTCCGCGCACGACAAATCCGCCGTCAACCATTTCCTGATTGACGGCGGCGCGTATCAGAACGTCTGTGTGCAGGGCTTTGGCGGCGCGCTCGTCCCTTGATGCGATATGAGCGCGCAGGGCGTCGACGGTTAATTCGGGCGCGTCGATGTCGACGATTTCCTGTTCGATGCCGAACCGCTCGCGAACGCTTGCAAAGTATTTGATCCTGAGTTTCATAAGTCAGCCCCATCGCTCCATGGCCTGGTCGTCTCGCGCCTTTGCTTCGACCCATTCGCAGCTGCCGTCGCTGCGGATCTCCTTTTTCCAGAAGGGTGCGTGCGTCTTGAGGATATCCATCAGGAATTCGCAGGCGTCGAATGCCGTGCCGCGATGCCGAGCCGCAACCACGACGAGGACGACCGATTGGCCCAGCGCGACATGACCGACGCGGTGCACGATCTTCACCGCCTCGACGCGCCATCGGGCGGCTGCTTCCTCCACGGTGCTCCAGAGCGATTGCTCGGTCATCCCGGGATAGTGTTCGATTTCGAGCGCCACGACATCGTCGATGTCGCCGGACTGGCGCACGACACCGAGGAAGTTCACGACCGCGCCGATGCGCGGGTTGCGCGCGATCGGCGCGATCTCCGCATCGATGTCGATGGGCTCGTACTGGACCCGCACCTCGAAGCCCGCCGCAATTGCGGGCTGAAGATGCATGGGGGCGCCGGCATGATCGTCAACGCGGCCCGGCGGATCGGATCCGGTCCACCCAGGCTGACTGAGCGGAGCGCCGGATCGAGCGGGGGGTGACGTCATGGTTGTTCTCCTGCTGTTGTTCGTGCCGCACTGCACTGAGCTGCTTCATCCGCCGACCAGCGACATGAGCACCGTGGGATAGGCCCTTGCCGATCCGCGCTCGCGGCGGGCCTGGCGCAACTCCGAGTAGCGGTCGTTGCGCGACACCCACCGGCTGCGCACCATGTCGGCCAGCTGCTCGACTGGAGCGGCATCGTCAAGCCACGGTCGAAGGTCGGTGCCATGTGTAGAGAAAAGGCAGGTGTACAGCTTGCCGTCGGCCGATACGCGAGCACGCGAGCACGAGCCGCAAAACGGGAGCGAGACGCTCGCGATGAACCCGATCTCGCCGGCGCCGTCCGCATGCCGGTAGTTGACCGCCGTCCCCACCTGCCGCGGATCGGCGGTGGGGACGAGCGGAAATTCCGATTCGATGATTTCTCGCGTCTGCTGCGCCGAGAGCACCTTCTCGCTCGACCAATCGATCGCGCCTCCGACGTCCATGTATTCGATGAATCGCACAGTGGCGCCGGTGTGTCTGAACCGGCGCACGAGCGGCAGGATCTGACTGTCGTTCGCGCCGCGCTCGATCACGGCATTGACCTTGACCGGTGCAAGACCCGCCGCGCATGCGGCTTCGATGCCTTCCAGGATGCGCGAGACGGGAACATCGACGTCGCTCATGCGCCGGAACACCGCGTCGTCCACGGCATCGAGGCTCACCGTGACGCGGCCCAGGCCAGCGTTGCGCAGCGAACGCGCCTTCGCGGCGAGTAGCGATCCGTTCGTCGTGAGCGCGATCTCCATCGGATTGCCGCTGATGGTCGTGAGCGCGGCCAGTTGTTCGATCAGCGTTTCGAGCCCGCGCCGCAAGAGGGGCTCGCCACCGGTGAGGCGTATCTTTTCGACGCCAAGCGACGCGAATGCGCTTGCGATCCGAGTCAAATGGGCGAAGGAAAGGCGGTCGGAGGACGGCATGAACGGGTAGTCCGCGCCGAAGATCTCCCGAGGCATGCAGTAGGTGCAGCGAAAGTTGCACTGGTCGATCACGGACAGACGCAGATCGCGTAGCGGGCGGTCAAGTTGGTCGACGATAGACATGGGACGCTGCATCAAAAGGCCTTCGATCAGGATAGTGCGCATGCCTGCGGAATTCGATACACAGTTGCATCGCGATTGCGCAAGCACAGTTCGGCGTCAGAGCTGAAAGGAGAAATGGAGAACAGTTCGGCCCGGCAGCAGGGCTTGGACTCGCTTTGCAGGCACACATCGCCACGCGTGCGGCGAGCACAGTTCATGCTCGGCAACGAATGATTGCGAACGATATTTGAATCGCGATATCGTCGCGCACCGTCAGCCACGCGCCTTCAACTTCACTCCCCGAGCGCCAGCCAAAGCCATGGAAATCTTCGACGCTCTCCATCTCGCGCGATTGCAGTTCGCGTTCACCGTCTCGTTTCATATCGTCTTCCCTGCAATCAGCATCGGGATGGCCAGCTTCCTCACGGTGCTCGAGTGGCGCTGGCTGAAGACGGATGACGTGGCCTACAAGGACATGTTTCAGTTCTGGTCGAAGATCTTCGCGGTCTCTTTCGGAATGGGCGTCATCTCCGGGGTGGTGATGGCCTACGAGTTCGGCACGAACTG
The DNA here is from genome assembly GCF_059491885.1 of Variovorax sp. Varisp46. NCBI lineage: Bacteria > Pseudomonadati > Pseudomonadota > Betaproteobacteria > Burkholderiales > Comamonadaceae > Variovorax > Variovorax sp. Varisp46. The sequence continues at coordinate 4,107,191 of NZ_CP168515.1, read as the reverse complement.
GAGCGAGTTTTCGCGGATCGCCGGAAACATCACCGGGCCGCTGCTCCACTATGAAGTTCTGACCGCGTTCTTCCTCGAAGCCGGGTTCCTGGGGGTCATGTTGTTTGGCTGGAACCGTGTCAGCCCGCGGGCGCATTTCTTTGCAACATTGATGGTTGCGATCGGCACGTTGATCTCGACGTTCTGGATCATTGCATCGAACAGCTTCATGCATACCCCGCAGGGGTTCGCCATCGAGAACGGCCGCATCATCCCGGTGGATTGGCTGAAGATCATCTTCAATCCGTCGTTTCCGTATCGCATCGCGCACATGACGGTCGCAGCTTTCATCGTGGCGGGCTTCATCGTTGCCGCGTTCGGCGCGTGGCATTTGCTCAATGGCCGGCGCGATGAGCCGGTAAAGCGCAGTTTCTCGATGGCGCTCTGGCTCCTGCTCGTCATGACGCCGGTCCAGATCCTGGTCGGCGATGCGCATGGCCTGAACACGCGTGAACACCAACCGGCCAAGATCGCGGCGATCGAAGGCCTGTGGGAGACGGAGAAGGGGGGGACGGCCCTCACCCTGTTCGGGCTGCCCGACATGAAAGCGGAGGAAACACGCTATGCCGTCCGGGTGCCGCATCTGGGCAGCCTCATCCTCACGCACAGTTGGGACGGAGAGATCCGTGGCATGAAGGAGTTCGCGGCCGCGGATCGCCCCTACTCGCCGATCGTGTTCTGGACATTCCGGGTCATGGTCGGGCTCGGCATGCTGATGCTTCTGACCGCGGCGCTGGGCCTGTTGCTGAGAAAGCGCGGACGTCTGTACGAGACGCGATGGTTCCAGCGCCTTGTGTTGGCCATGGGGCCGTCCGGGCTCATTGCGCTGTTGGCCGGCTGGATCACGACCGAGGTCGGCCGCCAGCCATGGACGGTCTATGGGGTACTTCGAACCGAGTACTCCGTGTCGCCGATCGCCTCGCAGCAAGCCGGTGTTTCGCTGCTGATCTTTGTCATCGTGTACTTCATGGTGTTCGGCATGGGCGTCTACTACATGCTCAAGTTGATGAAGCGCGGGCCGACGCCGCGCGCCGATGCTTCCGGGCAGCGCGAGTACCCGGGATTGAGCAATCGCGCGCTGGACGCGCTGGAAGGGCAGTAACGCCATGCAAATCGATCTTCCCGTGGTGTGGGCCGCAATCATCGGCTTCGGCGTGTTCGTCTACGTGATGCTGGATGGGTTCGATCTCGGCATCGGCTTGCTGTTTCCATTTTTCGAGAGCAAGAGCGAACGCCAGGTCATGCTCAATACCATCGCACCGGTCTGGGACGGCAACGAGACATTTCTCGTGCTTGGCGGCGCGGGCCTGTACTGCGCGTTCCCAATCGTCTATTCGACGCTGCTGCCCGCCAACTATCTGCCGCTGATCCTGATGGTGGTGGGGTTGATCTTTCGCGGTGCGGCGTTCGAGTTGCGCGCGAAGGCCCGACGTACTCGCAACCTGTGGGATCTCGCCTTTATCGGCGGGTCGGCGCTCGCCGCGCTATGCCAGGGGATCGTGCTCGGCTCCCTGCTGCAAGGCATCAGGATCGAAGACGGGAAATTCGTCGGCGGCGCATTCGATTGGCTGTCGCCTTTCAGCCTGTTCTGCGGATTCGGCGTGCTTGTGACCTATGCGGCGCTCGGCTGCGGCTGGCTCATCCTGAAGACGGATGGCGAGTTGCAGCGCAAGATGCGGTTGTTGATGAAACCGCTCGTCGGCGTATTGCTGGGCGCGATGGGCATCGTCAGTCTCTGGACCGTCATCGGCCTGCCCGCCGTCGCCCAACGCTGGTTCGGCAGTGGCAATCTTCTCTGGTTCCTTCCAGTGCCGGTCCTTGTGCTCGCATGCGTCTGGGGGGTCTTTCGGACAGTCCGGCTCGAGCATGAGTCTTCGCCGTTTCTTTTGACTCTCGCACTCTGCTTTCTCGGCTATAGCGGACTGATCATCAGCATCTGGCCGAACATCGTGCCGCCCTCGCTGACGATCTGGGATGCATCGTCGAGCCATACGAGCCAACTGTTCGCACTCGTGGGAACCATCGTCGTCCTGCCGATCATCCTTGTCTACAACGCGATGCAATACCGCGTCTTTCGCGGCAAGGTGCGCGAGGGCGACGCCGGCTATCACTGATGACGGTTCATGGCCGGACGGGAACGCCAGGCGACATGGATGTCAGTTCAACTTGTAGATCATGATCATCCGGCCGACACAAAACTGGTTCCGCATGCTGTTCGTGTGGAATGGTTCTGTCTTGCAGACGATCATTCCGCAACTGCTTTTCATGGGGGCACTGAGCAGCCTGGCCGTGTTCACGCACGGACGCATCTTCGGCGAGAAAATTCCGCTGAATCCGGCGCCGTTCACGTTGTTCGGTGTGGCGCTGGCGCTCTTTCTCGGATTTCGGAACAGCGCAAGCTACGCCCGCTTTATCGAGGGACGGCTTCTCTGGGGCAACCTCCTGATCTCCACGCGCACGCTGACCTCGCAGGTTCGCTGCTATTTGCACGAGAACATCGATGAGGCGGAACGGGTGCGCCTTGCCTACGCGCTGATCGCGCTCGTCTACGCGTTGAAGCACCAGCTGCGCCGTACCGATCCGATGCCCGATCTGCGTCGCCTGCTCGGTGATGAGCGTGCCGATGCGCTGCGCGGGAAGTTCTACAAGCCGGTCGCCATCCTCAACGACATCCGCGGCGCTCTTGCTGCCATTCATGGCTGCAGACCGCCGGACACCGCATCGTGGATGTTCGACGCACAGATCAACGACATGGAAAAGACCGTGGGCGGGTGCGAGCGGATCGCATCGACGCCGATCCCCTTCGCCTACAGCGTCCTGCTTCACCGGACGGTGTACGCCTATTGCATCCTGCTTCCGTTCGGCCTCGTGGATTCGACGGTCTCTTTCACCCCAATGATCTGCGTGGTCATTTCGTACACGCTCATCGCACTGGAGGCGATAGCGAATGAAGTCGCCGAGCCGTTCGGCCTTGCGCCAAACGCGCTGGCGCTCGATGCAATGACGCGCACGATCGAACGTTCGATACTCGAGATGTGCGGCCTGGAGATTCCGGAAGAGTTGGCGCCGGTGGACCTGTACCGGCTGACGTGAGCGTTCTTTTGAATCCCTGGGAGCGAGCTTCATCAACTGGAAGTCGTTGCAGTTTTTCGGCACCAGCTAAGACCACGGCGCAAAAATACTACATGCCTCGCTTTCGCCAAGAACCCCTCGCAATCCAGAGTCCGCCGGTGGCCGCCTCACGCACCGCGGTCCTCTGGTGCAATCTCGGCTCGCCCGAGGCTGCTACCGCCGCCGCAATACGGCCCTATCTGGCGCAATCCCTGAGCGATCCACGGGTCGTGGAGATGCCCGGCATGCTCTGGCAGCCGTTTCTGCACGGCATCATCCTTCGCTCGCAGCCTGCGGCCCTGGCTGCGAAGTACGCTCGCATATGGACCAGCGAGGGCGCGCCTCTGTCGGGTGTGGACGCACAAGCAGGCGGCCCTGCTGCAGAGCTGTCTGAACGAGCGCGGCCACAAGATCGTTGCCCTGCCGGGCATGCGCTACGGGCAACCCTCGATCGCATCACAGCTGGAGGCCCTCAAGGCTGGTGGCATCGATCGCGTGCTGGTGCTGCCGGCCTGTCCACAGTACTCGGCCGCAACTACAGCCAGCATGATCGATGCCGCCAACGCATGGAGCACAAGCGCGCGCCGGATGCTGGAAATCCGCTTCGTCAATGGCTATCACGACCAAACCGGCTACATCGATGCGCTGGCCGGAAGCGTTCAAGCTTACTGGCAGGACCATGGCCGGCCCGACCGACTGGTGTTCAGCTTCCACGGCATCCCAGAACGCAACATTCAACGCGGCGATCCTTACGAGACACAGTGCAGGCACACCGCCATGCGGCTGATCGACCGCCTGCAATGGCGAGAGGATGCATGGGAGACCACCTTCCAGCCGCACTTCAGACGCGCGAAGTCGCTACGGCCCGACACGAATGCCGTGCTGGCGGACATGGGCCGAAAAGGCGTGGGCCGGGTGGATGTGCTGTGCCCCGGCTTTCCTGCCGACTGCGTCGAGACGCTGGAGGCCGTCGCCATGGAAGGCCGCGCCGCCTTCCTCGATGGCGGCGGCAAAGAGTTCCACTACATCCCGGCGCTCAACGACAACCCGAGCTGGATCACTGCATTGCGCGATATCGCCGAGCGGAACTTGGCTGGTTGGCCGACTCGTGAGACCCTTGCATGAAAGAAAGTGCTGCGACACTGGCAGCGCAGCGGGCAGCCCAACATCATCGGAGCGACGAAGCCATGCGTCGAACAACAATCACCAGGAGCAGATCATGCCTTCCATTGTTCCGCAGCCAGTCACTGCCAAGCTGACTCATGCAGCCATTTTTCTTGTGGTGACGCTGGAGCCAGGACCTCGATGCGATCTGGCGGTGCGAGCGCTCTGCGCCGACATGGCGTCTCTGCTGCGTGGCATAGGGTTTCGCCACCCTGACCGGCGCTTGTCTTGCGTCATGGGGTTTGGCTCCGAGGCCTGGGATCGTCTGTTTGGCAGTCCGAGACCTGCCGGTTTGCATCCGTTTCGTGAAATCAACGGCGTGCACCACGCGGTCTCGACGCCGGGCGACCTGCTGTTCCATATCCGGGCGACAGCCATGGACCTGTGCTTCGAACTGGCCGCGCAGATCATGACTCGCATCGGAAACGTCGCGACGGTGGTGGATGAAACGCACGGATTCAAGTATTTCGACGAGCGCGATCTCCTGGGCTTCGTGGATGGCACGGAGAACCCGGTGGATCAGGATGCCCTGGATGCGTCGCTTGTCGGCGATGAGGACCCCGGCTTCACCGGCGGCAGCTACGTCATCGTCCAAAAGTATCTTCATGACCTGAAAGCCTGGAACGAGGTTGCCGTCGAACGACAGGAAACGATCATCGGACGCAAGAAGCTCTCGGACATTGAATTGGATGACGCCATCAAGGCGCCGTACGCGCACAACGTCCTGACCAGCATTGAAGAAGACGGCACGCAACTGCAAATCGTGCGCGACAACATGCCGTTCGGCGAAGTGGGCAAGGGTGAGTTCGGGACGTACTTCATCGGCTACGCGCGATCACCCGTGCGGATCGAACGAATGCTCTCGAACATGTTCGTCGGACAGCCACCGGGCAACTACGACCGCCTGCTCGACTTCAGCAAGGCGGTAACGGGCACGCTCTTCTTCGTGCCGTCCGAAACCTTTCTCGCCAACGTGTCGACCGAGGATTCCTAGCCGTCAAAAACCGTGCATCCTCATTTGATCGAACGCCCGGCCGACGCGAATGATCGTGTTGCTCATCATGGTGCTGTTTGGAACAACGACGTCGTGCTTCTCCTCGTCGACGAGCACTGTGAATCCCAATGAAATGACCTGAACATTGGCGGAGATCACTCCCAGTGGAGAGGCGATGCGAATCGTGTCGCCAACTCGAACCTGCCTGTAGAGCACCAACGAGAAACCGGCCGCGAGATTGCCGAGGGTGTCCTTGGCGGCGAGCCCCACAACAACCGAGACGACGCTGGCTCCCGTCAGCAGCGCCGTGCCCAGAGCGCGCAATTCGGGGACCAGATGAGCGTAGAGAACGAATCCGATCAGGTAGACCAGGACCTGAGCGAAAGCACTGACGAATCGCAGGGCGGTGACGTCGGAAAGGTGCAGCTCGATGCGACGCACGCTTCTTCGGAGCAGCACGACCACGACGGATGCGAGCCCGAGAACAATCGCCCCAATGAGCGCCGCCCCAACGAGCGACCGAGGGTCCAGCATGCCGCTGACGGCATCGGTCAGATGATTCATCGCTGCCCCTCACTGCTGCCGGAGGCAGACGGAGCCGCGGCGATATCGCGCGTCCTTCTTTGACTTGCGGCGGCTGATGACAAGCCCAGCAGCGCCAAGCCTGACCCGATCAAGACGGGGTCCGTCACTCTCATGAGCTGACGACGAGAGAATTCCATCGATTGGATCGTCCTTGTTGTCTATTGGGATGTGACGGGTGTGTGCGGATGCATTCTAGAAAGCGCTCGCAGCAATTCGCAAGGCATCCCACGCACCACGAGAAGTACGCTTGCGAAGCTTCCCGAGATGCATAGTTTTCTTGCCGCCCAAGAACGGCGCCAGCAAAGGAAAGCGAATCGGCGATCTGTATTCGAAAAAGCAGCCTGGCTCTCGTGGCCGATCGATCTGTGCTCTCGTGATTCGCAGCAGGGTACGCATGGAGCCAGAGTGCAGTTTGCAAGGACCATTCTCTCGAACTGTGTCTTGGCAGATCGCTATCGATCGGATATTTTTCCCGCACCTTCCGCGTCACGCGGAGACATCCACATCGAACCAAAAAGTTCTTCTTTTGGAGCGACAAGTCCACCCACCATGAAGAAGCGAGTCAAGTATTCGAGAGGCGCGGAAATCGATACCCAGTCCGCCGTGGCGGCGCAACGCAAGAAAACAGGCCCGCGGGATTTCTCGGGCGATTCATGGAGTTCACGATGACCACTCGACGCGAAGTACCCGGTATCAGGAAATACAACGCCCCGGCCGGAGGCTGGGGTGCGCTCAAGGCGACCTCGCAAGCCATCTGGGCTCAGATGGAAACGGTCCGGGCACCGATCACGCTGATGCGGACCAACCAGCCCGACGGATTCGATTGCCCGGGCTGCGCATGGCCCGACAAGGAGCACAAGTCCACATTCCAGTTTTGCGAAAATGGCGCGAAAGCGGTCACTTGGGAGGCAACGACGAAGCGAGTCACTCCTGACTTCTTTGCCCAGAACACGGTCGAATCGCTCCTTGGCATGAGCGATTACGAGCTCGAGAACATGGGCCGGTTGACGCATCCGATGGTCTACGACCAGGATACTGACACATTTCGTTCGGTGGAATGGGAAGCCGCATACGCACGCATCGGAGAGATCCTTCGCGGACTGACGCCCGAGCAGGTCGAGTTCTATACGTCCGGCCGCGCGTCGAATGAAGCTGCGTACTTGTTCCAACTGTTTGCACGCGAACTCGGCACGAACAACTTCCCAGACTGCTCGAACATGTGTCACGAGCCTACCAGCGTTGGCCTGCCACAGGCGATAGGGCAGGGCAAGGGCACGGTTTCGCTGGATGACTTTGAAGAATGTGAGTTGATCATCTCGATCGGCCACAATCCGGGCACCAATCACCCGCGGATGATGGGTACGCTGTGGGAAGCATCTCGCCGCGGCGTCCCGATCATCGTGCTCAATCCACTGCGCGAGCGAGCGCTCGAACGCTTCCAGGATCCACAGGCCGCGCTTGAAATGGCGACATTTCGCTCGACCCGGATCGCGTCGACCTACTTCCAGGTCAAGGCCGGCGGCGACGCGGCTGCGCTCAAAGGCATCATGAAGGCGCTGCTGGAGATGGATGCGGCGCAAGGCAACGTGATCGATCACGATTTCATTGCAGCGCATACCCAAGGCTACGAGGCCTTTTCCGCTGACCTCGAAGCGACGACGTGGCCGGATATCGAACGCGTGAGCGGGCTCACGCGCCCTGAACTGGAGCAGGCCGCGGCCGCCTACGCGAAATCGAAGAAGACGATCGTCACGTATGGCATGGGCGTCACCCAGCACAACAAGGGCACTGCCAACGTGCGCTTGATCGTCGACCTGCTGTTGATGCGCGGCAATATCGGCAAGCCCGGCGCCGGTGTGTGTCCGCTGCGCGGCCATTCGAATGTGCAGGGCAACCGCACGGTCGGCATCACCGAGAAACCGAGCGCCGATTTCCTGAAAAAGATCGAGGAGGTCTTTGGCTTCACGCCGCCCCAGCACCACGGTCATGACGCGGTAGCCGCAATGCAGGCGATGGTCGCGGGCAAGTCCAAGGCGCTGCTGTGCCTTGGCGGCAATTTCGCAGTCGCGCTGCCAGATTCCAAGGCGTGTTTTCCGGCAATGAGGCAACTTGACCTGAGCGTGCATTTCGGTACCAAGCTGAACCGTTCGCACTTGCTGACAGCCAAAGAGACCTATCTCTTTCCGGTCATTGGCCGGACCGAACTCGACGTGCAAGCAACCGGACCGCAATCGATCACGGTCGAGGATTCGATGTCGATGGTCCACGCCTCGGGCGGCAAGCTGACGCCGGCATCCCTGTTCTGCCGTTCCGAGCCGGCGATCGTTGCCGGCATCGCGAGCGCGACATTGCCCAACAGCAAGGTGAACTGGCTCGAGTTGATCACCGACTACGACAAGATCCGTGTCTTGATCGAGCGCACACTCCCGGGCTTCGAGGACTATAACGAGCGTATACGCAAACCGGGCGGCTTTCGCATGCCGCTGCCGGCGACTGAGCGTCGCTGGGACACGCCGACTGGCAAGGCGATGTTCGCGGTGTACGAAGGCGTGAACGAAGACGCGGCTTACGCCGGAGCAGACGTGCTGCGTCTCGTGACGCTGCGCAGCCACGACCAGTACAACACAACGATCTACGCGCTCGACGATCGGTATCGCGGCGTGTTTGGTCGGCGCGACGTGCTGTTCATGAACGAGTCCGATATGGCCGAGCAAGGAATTGAGCACGGCGACGTCGTCGATATCGAGACAGCAATCGGCGACAGAAAGCTCCGCCTCGAAAAGATCACTGCGATCGCGTATGAGATCGCCCGGGGGTCGGTCGGTGCGTACTATCCGGAAGCAAACGTTCTTGTTCCACTCGACTACATCGATAAGGAAAGCGGCACGCCGTCGTACAAGTCCGTGCCTGTCCGGGTGACACGCGCAGCAGAGGCTGCCATCTGATTGCCGATGACCTCAGGGCATCGCGCACGGTCATTCCTAGTCCTTCACGGATTCACAACATGCCGCCAGATACAACCTCCACCGATTCCGGTCGACGTCAGGCCGGGCAGAGTCCTGATGGTCCCGCCGCCAGGCAGCCTGCAAAAGAAGCTTCTAAGCCCTCCGGATTGCCGCATGCCCTGACCGGAGCGGAAGCCGAAACCGTTGCGCTGCAGGCCAGGAACACGGAACTGGAGGAACTTTACCTCCGCGCCCAGGCCGACATGCAGAACGCCCGCCGCCGCGCCGACGGCGAGATCGCCAAGGCCCGCAAGTTCGCCGTCGAGGCCTTTGCCGAGAGCCTGCTGCCGGTGACCGACAGCCTCGAAGCCGGCCTGGCCATCAAGGACGCCACGTCCGAGCAGATCCGCGAAGGCGCCGAAGCCACGCTGCGCCAGCTCAAGAGCGCGCTCGAACGCAACAAGGTGATCGAAGTAGCCCCCGCGCCCGGCACCAAGTTCGATCCGCACCAGCACCAGGCCATCTCGGTGGTACCCGCCGACCAGGAGCCGAATACTGTGGTGAGCGTGCTGCAGAAGGGCTACACCATCAACGGTCGGGTGCTTCGGCCAGCGCTGGTGATGGTGGCAGCGTCCCATTGATACGGATCACAGAGCGAACAAGCACCTCAGTCGTGCGGAATTCACATCGACGTTTGTACAGTCATCAGGAGTAGCAACATGGCCAAAATCATCGGCATCGACCTCGGCACCACCAACTCGTGCGTGTCGATCATGGAAGGCAACACCACGCGTGTGATCGAGAACTCGGAAGGCGGCCGCACGACGCCCTCCATCGTCGCATACCAGGAAGATGGTGAAATCTTGGTCGGTGCATCGGCCAAGCGTCAGTCGGTGACCAACCCCAAGAACACGATCTATGCGGTCAAGCGCCTGATCGGCCGCAAGTTCGAGGAAAAAGAAGTGCAGAAGGACATCGGGCTGATGCCGTATGCCATCGTCAAGGCCGACAACGGTGACGCATGGGTCGAGGTGCGTGGCAAGAAGCTCGCGCCGCAGCAGATCAGCGCCGAAATCCTGCGCAAGATGAAGAAGACGGCCGAAGACTACCTCGGCGAAACCGTGACCGAAGCCGTGATCACGGTGCCGGCCTACTTCAACGATGCCCAGCGCCAGGCCACGAAAGACGCCGGCCGTATCGCGGGCCTCGACGTGAAGCGCATCATCAACGAACCGACCGCTGCAGCCCTGGCCTTCGGCCTCGACAAGCAGGACAAGGCCGATCGCAAGATCGCCGTGTATGACCTCGGCGGCGGCACCTTCGATATCTCGATCATCGAAATCGGGGTCGTTGAAGGCGAAAAGCAGTTCGAAGTGCTGTCGACCAACGGCGACACCTTCCTGGGCGGCGAAGACTTCGACCAGCGCATCATCGACTACATCATTGCCGAGTTCAAAAAGGACCAGGGCGTCGACTTGAGCAAAGACGTGCTGGCTCTGCAGCGCCTGAAAGACGCTGCAGAAAAGGCCAAGATCGAGCTGTCGAACAGCGCGCAGACCGACATCAACCTGCCCTACATCACGGCCGATGCCTCGGGTCCGAAGCACCTGAACATCAAGCTCACCCGCGCCAAGCTCGAAAGCCTGGTTGACGAGCTGGTCGAGCGCACCATCGCCCCGTGCCGTCTGGCCATCAAGGATGCGGGTGTCGGCATGTCCGACATCAGCGACGTGATTCTGGTCGGCGGCATGACCCGCATGCCCAAGGTGCAGGAAAAGGTGAAGGCCTTCTTCGGCAAGGAACCGCGCAAGGACGTGAACCCCGACGAAGCCGTGGCCGTCGGCGCCGCCATCCAGGGCCAGGTGCTCTCGGGCGACCGCAAGGACGTGCTGCTGCTCGACGTGACCCCGCTGTCGCTGGGCATCGAGACCATGGGCGGCGTCATGACGAAGATGATCGCCAAGAACACCACGATCCCGACGAAGTTCGCACAGAGCTTCTCAACCGCCGAGGACAACCAGCCGGCCGTGACCATCAAGGTGTTCCAGGGCGAGCGCGACATCGCCTCGGGCAACAAGCTGCTCGGCGAATTCAATCTCGAAGGCATTCCGCCGGCGGCACGCGGCACGCCGCAGATCGAGGTGAGCTTCGACATCGACGCCAACGGCATCCTGCACGTCGGCGCGAAGGACAAGGGCACCGGCAAGGAAAACAAGATCACCATCAAGGCGAACTCGGGCCTGTCCGAGGACGAGATCCAGAAGATGGTGAAGGACGCCGAACTGAACGCGGCCGAAGACAAGAAGAAGGTTGAACTGGCCCAGGCCCGCAACCAGGGCGAGGCCATGGTGCACAGCGTGAAGAAGTCACTGGACGAACATGGTGCAAGCCTGGACGCCAGCGAGAAGGAAAAGATCGAAGCCGTGATCAAGGACGTCGAGGAAGCGCTCAAGGGCGAAGACAAGTCCGCGATCGAGGAAAAGACCAACACGCTGATGACCGCAAGCCAGAAGCTGGGCGAGAAGATGTATGCCGAATCGCAGGCTGCAGCAGGTAGTCCGGAAGCTGCAAGTGCACCGGCAGACGACAACGTCGTCGACGCCGAAGTCAAGGAAGTGAAGAAGGGCTGATTTCCTGGCAGACGGGTAGGCAGAACGTCATGCCGGGCAGCGAGACCCGTTTCGCTCCGGACCCGATCCGACCGCCCGCGATGCCCTCCCGGCGGAGTCGGTCGGCCGATCCTGCCGCTGCCCTGCCGCCTGATGCAGATCCTGCTGGCAGTCACAACGAACTCAATCCATGCGACAAGACAAACTCACCACCAAATTTCAGGAAGCGCTGGGCGACGCACAGTCGCTCGCGCTGGGCAACGACAACGCCTACATCGAACCGGCCCACCTGCTGCTGGCGATGCTGCGCCAGGACGACGGCCCACGCGCTCTGCTGGAGCGTGCCGGCGTCAACGTACCGGGCCTGACGCAGGCGGCCGAGGCCGCCATCAAGAAGCTGCCGCAGGTGCAGGGCCACGACATCGTGCAGGTCGGCCCCGAGCTCGGCAAGCTGCTGCAGGCCACCGAGAAGGAAGCCATCAAGCGCAATGACCAGTTCATCGCGGGCGAACTCTTTCTGCTCGCCGTGGCCGACAGCAAGGCCGACATCGGCAAGATCGCCAAGGAGAACGGCCTGAGCCGCAAGTCGCTCGAATCGGCCATCGACGCCGTGCGCGGCGGGCAGGGCGTGAACAGCGCCGATGCCGAAGGCCAGCGCGAAGCCCTCAAGAAATACTGCCTCGACCTCACCGAGCGCGCCCGCCTGGGCAAGCTCGATCCGGTCATCGGCCGCGACGAGGAAATCCGCCGCGCCATCCAGGTGCTGCAGCGCCGCACCAAGAACAACCCCGTGCTCATCGGCGAACCCGGCGTGGGCAAGACCGCCATCGTCGAAGGCCTCGCGCAGCGCATCGTCGCGGGCGAAGTGCCCGAGTCGCTCAAGGGCAAGCGCGTGCTGTCGCTCGACATGGCCGCGCTGCTGGCGGGCGCCAAGTTCCGCGGCGAGTTCGAGGAACGCCTGAAGACCGTGCTCAACGAACTCGCGAAGGACGAAGGCCAGACCATCGTCTTCATCGACGAGTTGCACACCATGGTCGGCGCCGGCAAGGCCGAAGGTGCCATGGACGCAGGCAACATGCTCAAGCCCGCGCTCGCGCGCGGCGAGCTGCACTGCGTGGGTGCCACCACGCTCGACGAATACCGCAAGTACATCGAGAAGGACGCCGCGCTGGAGCGCCGCTTCCAGAAGATCATCGTGGGCGAGCCCAGCGTGGAAGCCACCATCGCCATCCTGCGCGGCCTGCAGGAGAAGTACGAAGTGCACCACGGCGTGCAGATCACCGACCCGGCCATCGTGGCCGCGGCCGAGCTGTCCGACCGCTACATCACCGACCGCTTCCTGCCCGACAAGGCCATCGACCTGATCGACGAGGCTGCGGCCAAGATCAAGATCGAGATGGACTCCAAGCCCGAGGTCATGGACCGCCTCGACCGCCGGCTGATCCAGCTGCAGATCGAGCGCGAAGCCGTGCGTCGCGAGAAGGACGAGGCCTCGCAGAAGCGCCTCGGCCTGATCGAGGGCGAGATCGAGAAGCTGCAGAAGGAAATCGCCGACTACGACGAGATCTGGCAGGCCGAGAAGGCCCAGGCCCAAGGCAGCGCGCAGGTGCGCGAGGACGTGGACAAGATCAAGTTCCAGATCGAGGAATGGAAGCGCAAGGGCGACTTCAACAAGGTCGCCGAGTTGCAATACGGCCAGCTGCCCGCGCTCGAAAAGCGCCTGAAGGAAGCCGAAGCCAATGAGGCCACCAAAGGCAAGTCGAGCGCGCCCACGCTGCTGCGCACCCAGGTCGGCTCCGAAGAAATCGCCGAGGTCGTGGCACGCGCCACCGGCATTCCGGTCGCCAAGCTGATGCAGGGCGAGCGCGACAAGCTGCTCGTGATGGAAGACAAGCTGCACGAGCGCGTGGTCGGCCAGGACGAAGCCATCGGCGCGGTCGCCAACGCGATCCGCCGCTCGCGCTCGGGCCTGTCGGACCCGAACCGTCCCACGGGTTCGTTCCTGTTCCTCGGCCCCACGGGCGTGGGCAAGACCGAGCTGTGCAAGGCGCTGGCGGGCTTCCTGTTCGACAGCGAGGACCACCTGATCCGCATCGACATGAGCGAGTTCATGGAGAAGCACTCGGTCGCCCGCCTGATCGGCGCGCCGCCGGGCTACGTGGGCTACGAGGAGGGCGGCTACCTCACGGAAGCCGTGCGCCGCAAGCCCTACAGCGTGGTGCTGCTCGACGAAGTCGAGAAGGCCCACCCCGACGTGTTCAACGTGCTGCTGCAGGTGCTCGACGATGGGCGCCTGACCGACGGCCAGGGCCGTACCGTGGACTTCAAGAACACGGTGATCGTGATGACGAGCAACATCGGCTCGCCCATCATCCAGGCCATGGTGGGCAAGCCCTCCGAAGAGATCAAGGAAGCGGTGTGGGACGAGCTGAAGAACTACTTCCGCCCCGAGTTCCTGAACCGCATCGACGAGACCGTGGTGTTCCATGCGCTCGACGCGAAGAACATCGAATCGATCGCAGCGATCCAGCTCAAGGTGTTGCAGGCGCGGCTCGCGAAGATGGACCTGGGGCTGGAAGTGTCGCCAGCGGCGCTGGCGGAGATCGCCAAGGTCGGCTTCGACCCGGTGTTCGGTGCGCGGCCCCTGAAGCGCGCGATCCAGCAGCGCATCGAGAACCCGCTGTCGAAGCTGCTGCTGGACGGCAGCTTCGGGCCGAAGGACACGATCGAGGTCACGACCGATCCGATCCGGTCGCCGGGCAAGTTCATTTTTTCCAAGGCGAAGGCCAAGGCCAGAGCCAAGAGCCTGCCGGCAAGCAGCGCCGCCTGAGGCCAGAGCACGTCCGCGGACATCGATCATGGACTTCAAGGATTACTACAAGACTCTCGGCGTCGAGCGTGGGGCAACGCAGGATGAGGTGCGCAAGGCCTATCGCAAGCTCGCCCGCAAGTATCACCCCGATGTCAGCAAGGAGGCAGACGCGGACAAGCGGATGCGCGAGATCAACGAGGCCAACGATGTGCTGCGCGACAAGGAAAAGCGCGCTGCATATGACCAACTCGTCGATCATGTTGCGCGTGGCGGCAGTCCTGACGGCCAATTCCATCCGCCGCCGAACTGGGACGAAGGGTTCGAGTTCCATCGAGGCCCAAGGCAAGGGCCGGCCGACCAGGCCGAGTTCAGCGAGTTCTTTTCTTCGATGTTTGGTGCGGCTGAGCGACGTGATGCCTACCGCAAGAATTTCCGGGCACGCGGCGAGGATCATCATGCAGCGATTGAAATCTCGCTGGAAGATGCGCTAAAGGGCGTCGAACGCGAGATCACCCTGCGTGGGCAGGAGATCGATGCGCAGGGTAGGCCTGAATGGAAGACGCGAACCTTCAGCGTCAAGATTCCCGCGGGCGTCCACCCTGGTCAGCTCATACGGTTGGCGGGCCGGGGTATGCCAGGTCACGGTGGTGAAGAGTCGGGCGATCTGTATCTTGAAGTCCGTATCGCACCGAATGCGCTCTACCGTATTGATGGCTGTGATCTATACATGACTTTACCCGTCACCCCGTCGGAGGGGGCACTGGGAGCGAAGGTCCAGGTGCCCACCCCTGGTGGCGGCGTTGTCGAAGTCACCATTCCTGCCAATGCGCGTAACGGGCTCAAGTTGCGCCTCAAAGAACGCGGATTTCCGGGCAAGCCACCCGGCAATCTCTATTTGCTGATCGAGATTGCGCTGCCACCGGCCAACACCGAAGCGGCACGCAAGGCTTACGAGCAACTGGCTTTGGCTGCGCCGTTCAACCCACGTCGCCATTTGGGAGTATGAGCACTATGACTTCCTCTTCCATTCAGGGTACGCCAGTGGATGCATTGCACCCGCTCACAGCCGACGAACTCGCTCACGCTTGCGGCGTTCGCGTTGATTGGGTCGTCGAACTGGTCGACATCGGCATCATCGAATCGAAGGTGCCGTCGCGGGTACCCACGCAGTGGCGCTTCCACGGTGCCGATCTGCAGCGTGCGCTCGTGGCGGCACGGCTTGAACGCGACTTCGGGACCAACCTGGATGCGGCCGCGCTCATCATTGACCTGCAGTACGAGGTGCGGCGTTTGAAAACGGCACTACTAGTTCGAGGCCTAGGAGTAACCTGAAAAGTTCCACCACCATCCCGGCTGAGTGATGATCAAAGCATGAAGCAACAGATCTCAGCTTGGTCCCTGCGCCGGCCGAAGTAGAGCATTAGCCGCTTCACCCTCGTCGAGACTCTTCCTGCATTGCGAGTGGGGGCCGATAGTCGCGATGATCCCAGAAATTCTCAGCCACATATGACTGCATTGGACAGACGGTAGAAATCCGTCAACCCAGTCCACCAAAGCCCAGACCGGCCCATCGGCCGCGCTGGGCTTTTTGCCGTCTGGTTTCACCGGATGTGCCTTCCTCCCTTTCAACCAGGAACGCTCCTGTGCGTTCACCTCGCTCATGGAAATCGACTTCACCCCATCTACCTTTGACGATGAACCGTATCAGCCGCAAGAGACGTTTGCACCCACATCGAGCTCCACCTGTCCTGTCTGTCAATCACGGCACGTTGTTCGGCGCGAAACCGCTAAGAAAGCCGGCGCCATCATCGGCACTGTGGCCGGCGTAGCCGGCGGCATTTCGGGCGCGTTGTCCGGCGCGATCACAGGTGCCGAGTTCGGCTTGGCCGCAGCAACACCGTTGGGCATGGTGGCCGGCGCCGTCCTTGGCGGATTGAGTGGCGGCGTCGCTGGCTGTGTTGTTGGCGCGGCACTCGGCGAGGCTGTCGACGACGCATTCCTGCGCAACCGCCGCTGCCTCGGCTGCGGTCACACCTTCCGTCTCGCGCCGCTGATTTCTTTCGCGTTCTCCTCGCGTCAGCTTCTGTATTCCAATCCCTCTCATTCAGGAGTCCTCGTGGACCTAATCACCCCCGAATTGCGCGTACGGCTGCTGGCCAACGGCCAGATCGCGCGCGACAACCCACGCTTCGATCCTTGGCCTGTGGCCAAATGGTTCAACCCATGCGGTGCCGCCACTTGGCTGATCACCGAGCTTGACCCCGATGACGAAGATCTTGCATATGGCCTCATGGACCTTGGATGGGCAGCCCCGAGACGGGTCATGTGTCCGTGCGGGAGTTGAGTGCCATCCGGCTGATGGGCGGCGCGCTTGGCATCGAGCGTGACTTGCACTGGCGCGCCGAAAAGCCTTTGAGCGCGTACCTGCGTTTGGCACAAGTTGCGGGTCGCATCGTCAGCTGAATCCATTCACTCAACGCCTGCCCCGTGTGCGATTGGAGCCAGGGGCAGCCAGGAGCCTCAGTGGGACCTGCTGCGAAGCCACGTCCGATTGTCCTTCGAGCCAGCACCTTTCAAGCATCGCTGCTCGAAGCGGCCGCAGTCATACAGGACCTGACGCCAGCTGACGCGCTTGTAGCGCTCCAGCGTGTATTCGGGATGCAGCGTCCTCATCCGCTCCACTACCTGGGTCAGCGGGGCCCAACCGTCCACCGCCAGAGCGCATTCGGCCTCGCGCAGATGTTCCACCACGGAGCTCAGTCCCCAGTCCACCACGCCGTCTGGTCGCTCCCGAGGGCGCCCTGCTCGATGTTCACCACCTCTTCACGAGCGGCGAGACGCTGGACAAGAACGTGCTGTCGGTACGGCCGGATGGGCACTTGGCGGGCGGAGACGGCGTCCTATTGCCGCAGTCCGTGCCCACAGGCCAAGCCATGGCGGACCGCGTCGGCTCCGGCTCATTGGGACAAGTGGAGGAGACGCTGATACGCCGTGCGCTGGAACACTGCGGAGGAAACCTCTCCGCGGCGGCGCGCGTGCTGGGTGTCACACGTCCCCAACTGGCCTACCGTGCGCGCACACATGGATGCCGATGATTGCGTATGCAGAGCCCGACCAGTCCGGTGGGCGCGCGCGTGTTTTCACGTATACCGTCGCGACAACCTCAACTACCGGAGACAAGCTTGAAATTCTCGATCTGTACCCTCGCGGCAGCCCTGGCGCTTTCTTTCACCGCACTGCAAGTTCATGCTCAGACCAAGCCAGCGCGTGACGAGTTCTTCTGGCTCGGGGAGATCAACAAAGCCTCCGCAGTCATCAACATCGACGAAGGTTTGCTGGATCGGTCCATGGGGCCGCTGGTCTACTCCGGCATCACCAAGGTGTTGGTCGATGGGGGCAAGCCGGGGGGCAAGCGCCCAACGAACGTCATCACTTTCGAGCCATTGCTGATTGACGCCGTAGGCCCTCAGATCACTCTGCTGCATGCCGGCCGCTCGAGCCAGGACATGCTGGCGACGCTGCGCTCGGCCATCTTGCGCGACGACATGCTGGCTTTGGCCGAGCAGCTGAACAAGACGACCGGCACCCTGGTGAAGTTGGCGGACAAACACAAGGACACCATCGTTCCCAACTACACCAATGGCGTGGCCGCTCAGCCCAATAGCTATGGCCACTATCTATTGGGAATTGCGGCCGGCCTGGACCGCGACGCACAACGGATCCGCGAGGCCTATGTTCGGATCGACCGCTCGTCCATGGGCACCACGGTGCTCAACGGCACCAGTTGGCCGCTGAACCGCAAACGCATGGCGGATTACCTGGGCTTTGCAGCCACGGTCGACAACGCCTATGACGCATCTCAGGTCTCATCCGTAGACGAGCCCGTCGAAGCAGGTGCCATCGTCAGCGCCATCGCCCTGCATGCCGGCATGTTTGTCGAGGACGTCATGGCGCAATATTCCCAGGCTCGTCCCTGGATCTTGCTGCGCGAGGGAGGCGAAAACACCTATGTGTCCAGCGCCATGCCACAAAAGCGCAATCCGGGCCTGCTCAACAGCACTCGCCGCGACGCATCGACTACCTTGACGCTTGGCATCGGGGCAGCGCTTCTGGCACACAATATTCCGACAGGCATGAGCGATGCGAAGGACGCCAGGCCTACCAGCGCGATGATCCGCAGCGCCATCGGCGTGCTTGGCAACTGGGACAAGATCCTCGGGGCGCTGGTTGTCGATCCGGAGCGTGCACTGGAGGAGCTCAACAGCGATTGGACCGCCTCCCAGGAACTCGCCGACGTTCTGATGCGCAGGTACAAACTGCCTTTCCGTGTCGGGCACCACTTCGCTTCAGAAGTGGTGGAGTACGCCAAAGCCAAGAACATCAAGCCACTCGACTTCCCCTATGTGGAAGCACAACGCATCTATGCCGAAACGGTGAAAGGCGAGTTTGCAACTGCGCTGCCGATGTCCGAGGCGGAGTTTCGATCGTCGCTCGACCCTGCCGCTATCGTCAAGAACCGCCAGACCGCTGGAGGTCCGCAGCTGAAAGAGATGGACCGGATGTTGAGGGAGTCGACGAAGCGCGTTGCCGAGCAGGAGGCTTGGATCAACGCGCGCAGGGCGGATGTCTCGATCGCATTGGGACGGCTCGATTCGGCTTTTGAAAAACTGGGGGCGGGCCGCTAGTTCCGCTCACGCGTGTTCGCACCGGCCGGAACGCAGAAGCCTGCGGTCGACCGGCTCAACCCGTCATCGAACAAGGCACTGGCTGCGGCAAAGGTTCGCGCGCATGGCCGGCCTGGTCTTCGATCCCAAGGCCTCGACGCCGGCCGAACTCACGCAGCGCATGGCGGCGCAGACGGAGCTCCGGGCGCCGATCCTCCGCCTCGGGATGGATCAAGCAGTAGAGCTGCCGTCCCGCGCGCCCTTGCATCGCCTACTGCGCAGCAGGCTTCAAATAGATTTCGACACGGCGATTCTGCGTGCGGCCTTCTTCGGAGGCATTGCTTGCCACCGGCTGTGTCTGGCCTCGTCCTTCGGCGGTCAGGCGGGTGTTCGCCACACCGCGATCGGCCAGGTAGGTCGCCACGCTTTGCGCGCGGCGCTGCGACAGAGCCATGTTGTGGTCCGGATTGCCGGTGCTGTCGGTATGGCCGACCACGCGCGCGTTGATCCTGGGCTCCTGCGAAATGGTCTGGGCCACACCGTCGAGCACGCTTCGGAACGAAGGCTTGATGGTCGCGCTGTCGGTGTCGAACGTGACATTGCTGGGAATGTTGACCATCAGCGAGCCGTCCGGCTGATCGGTGATCTGCGTGCCGGTGCCGGCCGTCTGGCCACTGAGCTTGTTGCGGATGTTGGTCCAGTTGTAGCCCACGCCGGCGCCGACCGCCGCGCCAACCGCTGCACCGATCGCCGTGCTCTTCTTGTCGTGCCCGATGAGATTGCCGACACCGGCGCCGAGGACGGCGCCTGTACCGGTGCCGACGGCCGTGTGAGTCCCTTGTTCGGTTGCACAGCCTGCGGCGAGTCCAGCTGCGAGTGCGAGTGAGATCAGCCCGAGTTTCATAATGGTCCCTTTCAGTTGTTTCCGTTGAATCGACTGCCTTGGCTGATGCTTTGCCAAGCGCAAGCGCGATCTGGAGAAGACAACTCGCGCACGGAGACAAAGGCCGACAGGCGGAACCGCTTCTTTGACTGTTGGCCCAGACCAGGTTTGGCAATCGTGAAATAGGTCGCGCCTGGAACGGCTCGTTACAGGCTTTCCTGCGTTCAGAAGGGCGGTGCTGAACTACGGGCTCAAGGAGGCTCCGGCGCACGATCCACGGAGCGACTGCCTCGAGCCCCTCAGGGCCCGCTGCCACCTGTTCGCGCCTGTTTCGAGAAATGCCTTGAAAGACGCTATAATGGAGGGCTTAGCGGCTGTAGCTCAGTTGGATAGAGTACTTGGCTACGAACCAAGGGGTCGTGGGTTCAATTCCTGCCAGCCGCACCATCACTGAAAATGCCCGGAAGATTCTTCTTCCGGGCATTTTTCTTTTGTGCCTTCGCGATGGATCGACCGGTGAAGCCCGAAAGGTCGATAAAAGCGGGCTATAATTGCAAGCTGTGCGGCTGTAGCTCAGTTGGATAGAGTACTTGGCTACGAACCAAGGGGTCGTGGGTTCAATTCCTGCCAGCCGCACCACTACAAGGAAAGCCCGCAACGAAAGTTGCGGGCTTTTTTCATTTGGAGGATTTTGCGATGAGCAAGGCATTCACCAAGGAAACCGACTCCGACGGAGATGACGACAGTGCCGATGGTGCGTCACCTCCGCTGCCTGCAGGCAGCAAGAACTACATCACGCCCGAAGGCTATGCGCGCCTGCGCGACGAACTGCTGCAGCTGATGGACGAGGAGCGGCCCAAGATCGTCGAAACCGTGCATTGGGCGGCCAAGAACGGTGATCGCTCCGAGAACGGCGACTACCTCTACGGCAAGAAGCGCCTGCGCGAAATCGATCGCCGCATCCGCTTTCTCACCAAGCGCCTCGAAATCGCGGAGGTCACCGATCCCTCGGTGCACCACGGCCGCGACCAGGTTTTCTTCGGCGCGACAGTTCGCTATGTCGACGAGACGGGTGACGAGCGCAGCGTCACCATTCTCGGCATCGACGAAGCGGAAAGCGCGAAATCGCAGGTCAGCTGGATCTCGCCGATTGCGCGGGCACTGCTCAAGTCGCGCGAGGGCGACGTGGTGAAGCTCGTGACGCCCGGCGGGGCGCACGAAGTCGAGATTCTGTCGGTGAGCTATCCGGCGCCGCGCCCAGCAGCGGCGTAGCCGTCCTCAGGAGGCCGGAACCGTCCTGGAGGCGGTCAGCACCGACGCGGTACGCCGGGCCGCGCGCAGCACCGCATCCAGGTGCGTGCGGTCGCGCACGGCGATCACGAAGCGCAGGTCGGTCGAGTCCTGCGGGGTTTCGTCGGCCATTTCCACGTGCGTGATGTCGGCTTCCGCATCGGCCAGCGTGGCGGCGACGCGCGCCAGCACGCCCTTGTCGTTGCGCACGGTGATGACCACCCCGGTCTCGAAGGCGCGCGTGGGTTCGTCCGCCCACTCGACTGCGAAGAAGCGTTCGCTGTCCTTGTGGCGCAGCCGCTGGCCGACGCCGCAGTCTTCCGTGTGCACCACCAGCCCTTCTCCATGGCCGAGATAGCCGACGATCTGGTCGCCAGGAATGGGCCGGCAGCACAGCGCAAACCGCACCGACGAGTTCTCGCTGCCATCCAGCGTGACCGCACCCTGCGACACGGTTTCGTGCGAGATGAAGCGCTCGCGGCTCAACAGCAGCGCATCGGGCCGTTCGCCTAGTTCGGAAAGCATCGCCACCAGCCGCTTGGCGACGATGCTGGCGATGCGCTTGCCCAGGCCGATGTCGGTCAGCAGCTCGGAGCGGGTGCGGTTGCCGGTGAAGCGCAGCAGCTTTTCCCACAGCGCCTGATGCTCTTCGTCTTCCTCGGGCAGCTTGCTCAGGCCTTCGGCGCGCAAGGCCTGCGCGAGCAGCTTTTCGCCCAGGCCTTCGGACTCGGCGTGCGCCAGCGTCTTCAGGTAGTGGCGGATCTTGGAGCGCGCCCGGCCGGTCCGCACGAACCCGAGCCAGGCCGGATTGGGCGTCGACACGGGCGCCGTGATCACCTCGACCACGTCGCCGTTCTTCAGCTCGGTGCGCAGCGGCACCTGGTCGCCGTTGATGCGCGCGGCCGAGGTGTGATCGCCGATGTTGCTGTGGATGGCATAGGCGAAGTCGACCACCGTGGCGCCGCGGGGCAGCGCCATGATCTGGCTCTTCGGCGTGAACACGTACACCGCGTCGGGGAACAGGTCGACCTTGACGTGATCCCAGAACTCGGCCGCATCGCGCGTCTCGTCCTGGATGTCGAGCAGCGACTGCAGCCACTTGGTGCCCAGCCGGTCATTGCTGGCCGCGTTCGGCTCGGCGGCCTTGTACAGCCAGTGCGCGGCCACGCCCGATTCGGCCACCACGTGCATCGCCTCGGTGCGCAGCTGGAATTCCACGCTGACGCCGGCCGGGCCTACCAGTGTGGTGTGCAGCGACTGGTAGCCGTTGAGCTTGGCGATCGCAATGTGGTCTTTGAACTTGCCCGGCAGCGGCTTGTACATCTGGTGCAGGATGCCCAGGCCGGTATAGCAGGCGATCACGTTCGGCACGATCAGGCGGAAGCCGTAGATGTCGGTCACCTGGGCGAAGCTCAGGTGTTTTTCTTCCATCTTGCGGTAGATCGAATAGAGCGTTTTCTCGCGTCCTGCGATCCGCAGTGTCATGCCGGCGGCCGAGAACGCGGCCTCGACCTCTTTTTGCACCTTTTGGATCAGGTCGCGCCGACGGCCGCGCGCCTTGGCGACGGCCTTCGACAGCGTGGCGTAACGCCACGGTTTCAAATGCCGGAACGACAGCTCCTGCAGCTCGCGGTAGGTCTGGTTCAGCCCGAGCCGGTGCGCGATGGGCGCGTAGATCTCGAGCGTCTCGCGCGAGATGCGGCCCCATTTTTCACGCGGCGCATCGGCCAGTGTGCGCATGTTGTGCGTACGGTCTGCCAGCTTGACGAGGATGACGCGCACGTCGCGCGCCATCGCCAGCAGCATCTTGCGGAACGACTCGGCCTGGTTTTCCTCGCGGGTGTTGAACTGCAGCTTGTCGAGCTTGGTCAGTCCGTCGACCAGTTCGGCAACCGGGGCGCCGAAGCGCTCGATGAGTTCGGGCTTGGTGACGCCGCAGTCTTCGATGGCGTCGTGGAGGAGGGCGGCCATCAGCGCCTGCGCATCGAGCTTCCACTCGGCGCATTGCGCCGCCACGGCGATCGGGTGCGTAATGTAGGGCTCGCCGCTGTTGCGCAGCTGGCCCAGGTGGGCTTCGTCGGCGAAGCGGTAGGCGCGCCGGACCAGTTCGGTGTCTTCGGGGCTCAGGTAGTCGAGGCGCGCGGTCAATGCCGCGAAGCTCGCGGCGGCCGCGTTCAGCGCCGCCGGGCTCGGCTTCGGCGTGCCTTTGGGGGCATGGGACTGATGTTTGGCTACCGCGCTCATGGCTACCACTTTAGCGTGACCGCTCTGTGGACGCGTCCGGACATAAAAAAAGCACCGCTTCGCGGTGCCTTTTCGTTGCAGGGCTGCGTCAGATCAGCCCGGCACCTTCTTGAGCATTTCGAGGCCGATCTTGCCTTCGGCGATTTCGCGCAGGGCGGTCACGGCGGGCTTGTTCTTGCTCTCGATCTTGGGGGCATGGCCCTGGCTCAGCATGCGCGCACGGTAGGTGGCGGCCAGGACGAGCTGGAAACGGTTCGGAATATTGACGAGGCAATCTTCGACGGTGATGCGGGCCATGATGAGAATCTTTCGGTCTGGGAGCGGTGAACTCGGATATCAGGGGATGTTCAGTGCGGCGAATGTGTCGGCACGGGCACGGCGCTGTGCGGAATACCGGAGCCGCTGAGCGTGGACGATCGCCTTGAGATCGAAAAGTGCGCGCTCAAATAACTCGTTGATTATAACGAAGTCGAATTCCCCCGCCCGGGCCATCTCTTCGGCGGCGTTTTTAAGCCGCAATTCGATGACCGAGGCGCTGTCTTCGCCGCGCCGCTCGAGCCGCGAGCGCAGCTCTTCCCAGCTGGGGGGCAGGATGAAGATCATCACCGCGTTGGCAAAGGTCTTGCGGATCTGCAGGGCGCCCTGGAAGTCGATTTCGAGGATGACGTCCGCGCCCTGGGCGATCCGCTCCTCAATGGCCTTCTTGGAGGTGCCATAGCGGTGGCCGTGCACATGTGCCCACTCCACGAAGCCGTCGGCCGCGATCATCGCGTCGAACTCCGTCGGCGACGCAAAAAAGTACTCGCGGCCATGCTTTTCCTGTCCGCGCGGCGACCGGGTCGTGTGCGACACCGAAGGCTGCACGGCCGAGTCGAGTTCCATGAGCGCCTTGACCAGGCTCGA
This sequence comes from Variovorax sp. Varisp46, assembly GCF_059491885.1. Classification (NCBI taxonomy): domain Bacteria; kingdom Pseudomonadati; phylum Pseudomonadota; class Betaproteobacteria; order Burkholderiales; family Comamonadaceae; genus Variovorax; species Variovorax sp. Varisp46. Next base: position 4,082,948 of record NZ_CP168515.1, on the reverse strand, counting down.
TTTGCCGGCGCCGCTGGGCGCCGCCACCACGAAGATGTTGCCGGGGTAGTCCATTCTGTCGCTCGTCGTCATTCGATGTTCTGCACCTGCTCGCGCATCTGCTCGATCAGTACCTTCATGTCCACGCCGATGCGCGTGAGTTCCAGCGCCGCCGACTTCGAGCCCAGGGTATTGGCCTCGCGGTGCAGCTCCTGGATCAGGAAGTCGAGGCGCTTGCCGATCTCGCCGCCCTTCTTGAGCAGCCGCTCGATCTCGTCGAGGTGCGAATTCAGCCGCGTGAGCTCCTCGGCCACGTCGATGCGGATCGCGAAGGCGGTGGCCTCGGTCAGCGCGCGGTCCTGGGCGGCCTCGGGCAGCGTGCCGCCCGTGCCGGCGGTCAGGCCCATGGCCTCCTGCCAGCGTTCCAGGAAGCGGGTGCGCTGCTGTTCGACCAGCTGCGGCACCAGCGGGCCGGCCTGCTGCACCAGGGTGCGCAGTTGGGCCAGGTGGGCTTCGAGCATCTTCGCCAGCCGGGCGCCTTCGCGCTGGCGGGCCGACATCAGGCCCTCGAGGGCCTTGCCTGTGACATCGATCAGGTCGGGCCCCCAGTCGCCGCGGGCGGCGCTGTCGCCGCCGGCCAGGCGCAGCACGTCGGCCACGCTCAGGTCGCGCGCGGCGGGCAGCCAGGCCTTGATGCTGTCCTGCACCCCGTTGAGCCGCTGGAGCAGCTTGACGGAGGGCTCGACCACGCCGGCCTGGGCCGTGTTTTCGATGGCGGCGCGCACCTCGACCTTGCCGCGCTTGAGCTTGCCCGTGAGCAGCTCGCGCAGCGCGGTCTCATGCTGGCGCAGCTCCTCGGGCAACTTGAAGGTGAGATCGAGGAAGCGGCTGTTGACCGAGCGGATTTCGACCCCGAGCCGACCCCCGGCGGAAGGCCGTGCATCGGCTTCGGAGTGGCTGCCTGCGGACCCGTTCTGGCCGCTGGCGTAGCCGGTCATGCTGTAAACTGGCATTGCGCCTCACTGTGGTTTTGCTTGCATGCACCGAGGCGTCGGCACGGCGTTCGCTTGCCGCACCATCGCCTTCGGGCGAAACTCCCGGATTATGTCAAAGGTCAAGCCTACGCCCCTGTTGCCCGATACGGTCATTGGTGGTTACCGCGTTGTACGCCGGCTTTCCGCAGGTGGTTTCGGTGTCGTCTATCTCGCCATCGACCCCAGCGGACAGCAGGTGGCCATCAAGGAATACCTGCCGTCGTCGCTCGCCACCCGAGGCCCCGGTGAGCTCGCGCCGCAAGTGCCGCCCGAGAAATTGTCGCTCTACCGGCTGGGGCTCAAGAGCTTCTTCGAGGAGGGCCGCTCGCTCGCGCAGATCTCGCACGCCTCGGTGGTCAGCGTGCTCAACTTCTTCCGCGAGAACGAGACCGTCTACATGGTCATGAACTACCTGGAGGGCGCGACCCTGCAGGATTTCGTGGTCACCGCGCGAGACCTGAAAAAGCAGAAGGTGTTCCGCGAGTCGACCATCCGCTCGCTGTTCGACGAGATCCTGCGCGGCCTGCGCATCGTCCACCAGTACAAGATGCTGCACCTGGACATCAAGCCGGCCAACATCTTCGTCACCGACGACGACCGCGCCGTGCTGATCGATTTCGGCGCCGCGCGCGAAGTGCTCAGCAAGGAAGGCATCTTCATCCGCCCCATGTACACCCCCGGCTTCGCGGCCCCCGAGATGTACCGGCGCGACTCGTCGATGGGCCCCTGGACCGACATCTACGCCATCGGCGCCTGCATCTACGCCTGCATGCAGGGCTATCCGCCCAACGACGCGCCGCGGCGAATCGAGAAAGATCGGCTCAGCCTGTCGCTGTCGCGCCTGCGCGGCGTGTACTCCGACAACCTGATCGAGGTGGTCGAGTGGTGCATGTCGCTCGACCCGCTGTCGCGCCCGCAATCGGTCTTCGCGCTGCAGAAGGAATTGAGCCGCGAAGGCGAGCGCCGCTACACCAAGCTCACGGTGGGCGAGAAAGTGCGCCTGTCGATCGACAACATCCGCTCTTTCGACAAGAAGAGCCTGCCCAAGGCTGCTGCGCCCACCACGCGCCCCGCATGACATCATGAAATTCTCCGTCTTCCAGGTCAGCCGCAAGGGCGGGCGTCTCAAGAACGAAGACCGCATGGGCTATTGCTACACGCGGGAATCGGGGCTGTTCGTGCTGGCCGACGGCATGGGCGGCCATCCGGAAGGCGAGGTCGCGGCGCAGCTGGCGCTGCAGACCATCGCTGCGCTCTACCAGCGCGAGGCCCGCCCGACCGTGAAGGACGTGAAGGCCTTCCTGGCCGAATCGGCCATGGCCGCGCACCAGCAGATCATGCGCTACGCGAGCCACAAGGCCATGCTCGACACGCCGCGCACCACCGTTGTCGCGGCCGTGCTCCAGGGCACCACCGCGACATGGATGCACTGCGGCGATTCGCGCCTGTACGTCGTGCGCGACGGCCGCCTGCTGGTGCGCACGCGCGACCACTCGCACGCCGAACGCCCCAAGCCGCACGGCTCGGACATGCCCGTCAACCGCAACCTGCTGCTGACATGCCTCGGCTCGCCGACCACGCCGCTGTTCGACATTGCGGCGCCGCTGCAGCTGCAGCGCGGCGACCGCATCATGCTGTGCTCCGACGGTGTCTGGGGCGTGCTCGACGACGAATTGATCGTGCACACGCTCTCCTCGGGCAAGCCCGTGTCCGATGCGGCTCCCGACCTCGCCGAGATGGCCCTGCGCAAGGGCGGTGCCCACAGCGACAACGTCACGCTCATCGCGCTCGAATGGGAAATGCCCGACAGCGCGGACGACCGCAGCGGCGTATCCACCGAGACCATCGAAGACGGCGTGTTCGCCTCGACCATCCAGGCCGGCATGCCGGCGTCGGACAACGAGATCGACGACCTCGACGAAGACGCCATCGAGCGCTCCATCGCTGAGATCAACGAGGCCATTCGCCGTTCCGCCGCACGCAAGACCTGAGCGCGCGCGGCTTTTCTTTTTTCTTTCCAATTCCCGAACAAATGACTGCTTTCACGCGAAGCGGCGGCCGCGCCGCCGATCAATTGCGACCGGTGCGCATCACCCGTGGCTTCACCATCCATGCCGAAGGCTCGGTGCTGATCGAGTTCGGCCAGACCCGCGTGCTGTGCACGGCCTCCGTCGAAGAGAAGGTGCCGCCGCACAAGAAGGGCAGCGGCGAAGGCTGGGTCACCGCCGAATACGGCATGCTGCCGCGCGCCACGCACACCCGCAGCAGCCGCGAGGCGGCCAAGGGCAAGCAGACCGGCCGCACGCAGGAAATCCAGCGCCTCATCGGCCGCTCGATGCGCGCCGTGTTCGACCTTGCCGTGCTCGGCGAGCGCACCATCCACCTCGACTGCGACGTGCTGCAGGCCGACGGCGGCACCCGCACCGCCGCCATCACCGGCGCCTTCGTGGCGGCGCAGGACGCGGTCAGCAAGCTGGTGGCCAGCGGCGCCATCGAGGCATCGCCCATCAAGGGGCACGTGGCCGCCATCTCGGTGGGCATCGTCGGCGGCACGCCGTTGCTCGACCTCGAATACACCGAAGACTCGGCCTGCGACACCGACATGAACGTCGTCATGACCGGCGCCGGCCACTTCGTCGAAGTGCAGGGCACGGCCGAAGGCGTGGCCTTCACTCGCGAAGAAATGAACATCCTGCTCGGCCTTGCCGAGAAGGGCATCGGCGAACTCGTGACCTTGCAGAAGCAGGCACTGCTCTCGAACTGACTCATGAAACTGGTTCTGGCTTCCAACAACGCAGGCAAGCTCGCCGAACTCCAGCAACTGTTTGCAGGGCTGGCCGTTACCCTGGTGCCGCAGTCGGCGCTGGGCGTGGGTGAGGCTGAAGAACCTTTCCGCACCTTCGTGGAGAACGCGCTGGCCAAGGCCCGCCACGCCAGCGCCGCCACTGGCCTGCCCGCCATCGCCGACGACGCGGGCCTTTGCGTCGATGCCTTCGGCGGCCTGCCGGGCGTCGACACCGCCTACTACGCCACGCAATTCGGCTACCCCAAGGGCGACGCCAACAATGTGAAGGCGCTGCTCGAGCAACTCGACGGCGTGGCCAACCGCCGCGCCGCGCTCGTGAGCACGCTGGTCGCGTTGCGCAGCCACGACGACCCCGAGCCGCTCATCGCCATCGGCCGCGTCGTCGGCGAGATCGCGCCCGCGCCCGTTGGCGACAACGGCTTCGGTTTCGACCCCGTCATGTACCTGCCAGCCTTCGGCAAGACCTTTGCCCAACTGCCGCCCGAGGTCAAGAACGCCAACAGCCACCGCGGCCGCGCGGCGCAGGCCATGTTGGCGCTGATGCGCGAGCGCTGGCTGTAATGGCCACCATCTTCCCGATCCAGCCGGCGCAGTCCACGGGAGCGCCGCAGGCCAACGACGTGCTGCACTGGATGCGGCCCGGTCCGTTGCAGCTCAGCGCGCTGCCGCCGCTGTCGCTCTACATCCACCTGCCGTGGTGCCTGCGCAAGTGCCCGTACTGCGACTTCAACTCGCACGAATGGCGCGCCGCGAGCGAAGCGGAGATCGACGGCATTCCCGAGCAGGCGTACATCGATTCGTTGGTGGCCGACCTGGATGCCGCACTGCCGCTCATCTGGGGCCGCACCGTCCACACCATCTTCATCGGCGGCGGCACGCCGAGCCTGTTTTCGCCGCAAGCCATCGACCGCCTGCTCGGCGATGTGCGTGCGCGCCTGAAGCTCACGCCCGATTGCGAGATCACGCTCGAAGCCAACCCCGGCACCTTCGAGCGCAATCGCTTTCGGGCCTACCGCGCGGCCGGCGTCACGCGCCTGTCGGTGGGCGTGCAGAGCTTCAACGACGAGCACCTGAAGGCGCTGGGCCGTGTGCACGATCGCGCCCAGGCCATTGCCGCGCTCGAAGAGGCTGCGAGCACCTTCGACACCTTCAACCTCGACCTGATGTACGCGCTGCCGGGCCAGACGCTCGAGGGCCTGGAAGCTGATCTGTCGCAGGCGCTGGCGCTCGCGCCGCCGCACCTGTCGGTGTACCACCTGACCATCGAACCCAACACCTGGTTCGCCAAGTTCCCGCCGACCCTGCCCGAGGACGACATCGCCTACGCCATGCTCGACCGCATCACCGAGCGCACCACTGCGGCCGGCATGTCGCGCTACGAGGTGTCGGCCTATGCGCGCGAAGGGCACCAGTGCGCGCACAACCTCAACTACTGGCAATTCGGCGACTACCTTGGCATTGGCGCCGGCGCGCACAGCAAGCTGAGCTTTGCGCACCGCATCGTGCGCCAGGTGCGCTTTCGTGAGCCGCGCCTGTACATGGAGAACGCACGCGCGGGCGCCGCCGTGTCGCAGAGCGACGAGGTGGCGCTGGCCGATCTGCCGTTCGAATTCATGCTCAATGCGCTGCGGCTGAAGCAGGGCTTCACGCTGCCGCAGTTCAGCGAACGCACGGGGCTGGCAATGACGTCGATCCAGCGTGGATTGGAAGAAGCCGAGCGCAAGGGGCTCGTGGCACGCGACCTGTTCCGCGTGTGGCCGACCGAGCGCGGGCTGGATTTTCTAAGCGATCTGCAGGCGATGTTCCTGCCCGATGAAGCGTAGGGCAACGCCGTCGGCATAAAATCGACGGTTCCGGAGAGTTGGGTGAGTGGTTTAAACCAGCAGTCTTGAAAACTGCCGACGAGAAATCGTCCGTGAGTTCGAATCTCACACTCTCCGCCAGAAGATAAGGAAAATAGCGCCTTACGGGGCGCTTTTTTATTTCTTACACCATCGTTCCTACCAATTCGACTTACGGTTGGTTTGAGCATAGATGTATCGCCGCCAACCCCCGCAGGGGTTGGTCTTGTCTATGCTTTGCTGCCACTAAGCGGCGGGCCATCGACGCCGTACACGTCTTTCAGACTGAGAGCTGCCGATCACACATTCCTCGGTGAACGACCGCTGCTTGACGAAGAACGGACATCTACCTGGCCCTGGGCGTGCTGCCCGGCGGCACGCGCGACATCCTGGGACTGTGGATTGAGGGCACCGAGGGCGCCAAGTTCTGGATGAAGGTGTTCAACGACCTGAAGACCCGAGGGGCCGCTCAAGATAATTGTCGCTGGTCAGCGACCAGCGACTCAAATGGCCGCGACGAGCACAAGCGGGTTTTCGATGCGAACCTTCGATATCCCCGAATGGGCGCGAAGAGGTGATAGTGTTGCGGTAGCGCCAAGACGTCTGGCGAACGCGTCAATCACCTCAACTGAGGGGCCTGTCCTGCACGGAGCCCAGTTCCGTGAGAAGACGACATCGCTAAGGCGTGAATGACTTAAGCGGCAAGCGAGCACTGAAGTCGGAGGGAGCCTGCAAACTTTCGCAGGTGATGCCGTTGAACAAGTGGGGGGAGAGCATGTATCTGAAGCACATCCGGGCGCGCAACTATCGCGCGTTCGGGGACGGCACGACTGCGCCTGAACTGAACTGGGAGCTCAATCCCGGGCTCAACATCCTTGTTGGTGAGAACGATGCGGGCAAGACCGGCATCATTGACGCTATCCGGCAGGTACTGCTGACGACAAGCTATGAGCCTGTCAGGCTCTTCGAGCAGGACTTCCACATTGAAGGCAAAAGCCGCGCCCAAACACTCAGCATCGAAGCCACGCTGTGTGGATTGAGCCCAGACCAGGAGGCATCGGTTCTCGAATGGCTCACACTCGGCGCGGACGGAACCTGCTCGCTCATCCTCCATCTCGAGGCGCGCTACCACCCGCCGCAAGCGACAAAGCGAGCGCGCGTCGACACAGTCGTTCGAACCGGCGCTGCTGGCACCGGACCGGAGGTCGGCTACGCGGTCAGAGAGCTTGTGCGCGCGACCTACCTGAAGCCACTGCGTGACGCCGAAGCGGAGTTGCGACCAGGCCGCCAATCGCGTCTTTCGCAGATTCTTGGCGCCCACAACGACATCGCAGGCCAGGAGGTGAACGACTTCGACAAGGCCTCGCCCAAAGATGTTCCTGAGCGCTTGGTCGGCTTGATGGCTTTCGCGCAGCACCACCTGGGTGAGCATGAGGTCGTCAAGGGCGTAGAGAAAGACATCAACGATAACTACCTCGGTCAGTTCGCGTTCTCTGGCGAGGAGCTGCAATCGCGCATCCGTATCGCCCCCGACCTTTCGCTGACGCCGATCCTTGAGAAGTTCGAGCTGTCTTTGCTGCCCGGCGCGCATATTCATCCGGATGAGCGCTGTGCGCGGGGCCTTGGCTACAACAACGCGCTGTTCATGGCCACCGAGTTGGTCCTGCTTCGGGACGGCGAGGAGCTCGCTCTGCTGCTCGTCGAAGAGCCTGAGGCTCACCTCCATCCGCAGCTGCAAGAGCGCGTGATGGACCTGCTGAAAGAACACTCTAACGAGGAGCAGGCGGAGAAGCGCGTGCAGGTCATCATGACGACCCATAGCCCTTCGCTGGTGTCGACCGCGCGCATCGAAGATATGACGCTGGTGCGCAAGGCTCAGACCTTCCCCTTGGCCGCGGGAAAGACCAAGCTCAAGCGTACCGACTACTCGTTCCTGCGCCGCTTCATTGATGCAACCAAGGCGAACTTGTTCTTTGCCCGCGGCGTCATGATGGTGGAGGGACCTGCCGAAGCCATCTTGATTCCCGCTATCGCTGAGATGTGCGGTCGGTCGTTCTCAAAGCATGGCGTGTCGATGGTCAACGTGGGACACACTGGCCTGTATCACTACGCTCGCATCCTTCAGCGCGAGGGAGCCGGCCCGGAGATTCCGATCCCGGTGGTCTGCCTGACTGATCGGGACATTGTGCCCAACGTCGCAAAGCCTTACGTCGCCAAGCCCGCCAAGGGGAAGCGCTTCGATTCTGATTACTCCCCACTTGAGATGGCTGAAGCGGTGCAGAGGAAGAAGGAGCGAGCTGAAGGCGGCAAGACCATCGTGTGTGTTTCTGATCGCTGGACGCTTGAGTTCGACCTGGCGCTACATGGCTGCGCGAAGCTGATGCACCTGGCGATTTCTCTGGCGGCCAAGGCAAAGTCTCGCGATGAACGTCTTGAAGAAGCCGATGAGACAGCGACGTTGGCTGAAGCTGAGTTGAGCTGGACCTCGTTGGAAGGTGCCGGGCACACCAAGGAGGAGCTGGCGGCCATCATTTACAAGCCGCTCCAAGAGAAGGACGCGTCGAAGGCCATCGCGGCCCAGTACGCGGCTCACCTAGTCTGCACGGGGAAGTATGGAACGGGCGAAGACCTGTTCAAGGCTTTGCCGCCTTACCTGCAGGCAGCACTCTCCCACTTGACTATCGCTCCGGCCGCGAAGCCGGCAGCGACGGCCGGCGCGGGAGCGGCAGTGCTAACCGCGCTCACCGTGCCTGGAGCTGCCGCGTCAGTCCCAAGCTCCACGCTGCCTCCGGTGCCTGCGGCGTTCCCGTCAGTTCCGTCGGCCATCCCGACCGTGGCCGCCCCGCAAGACACCGTCGTCGCCAGTGCTCAGACACATGGTCAGGCTGGAGGAGCGCCGGCGGCCCCAGTCGTTCTGCCAAGTGCGTCGCCGGGTGTTACGCAGGGAAATGGAGCGTGAGCGCGGTCAGCCTCGGGCCGGCGGACTTGGCCGACCTCACGACCCTAGCCAAGGACCTGAAGTTCGATGATGTGGAACGTCGGAGCGCGCTGCTGGAGAACGGTTCGCGTGACTTCAATGCGGTTCCGGGTAGCGGGAAGACTTCATTGCTCGCGGCCAAGCTGCTCTTGCTGGCCAAAAAGTGGCCTCATGCGCGGCGCGGAATCTGTGTTCTCAGCCACACCAACGTGGCGCGGGACGAGATTGCACAGCGCTTAGCGGGGAGTGCTGAGGGCGCGCAGCTACTGAGCTATCCCCATTTTGTTGGCACCATTCATGCCTTCATCAACCAGTTCTTCGCAATGCCGATGCTGCGAAGCTTGGGCCAAAAGGTCGATGTCATCGACGACGTCGTCTTCGCCGATAAGGCCAAGTCGCTTCTTCAACTGAGTATGTTTTTGGGCCTGCGCGTGTATCTGGAGAACCAGAACAATGGCGATGGTATCGCCACCTCCTTGTTCTATCGGACGGCGGACCTGCAGGTGCAAGTCGAGAGCGGAACACTGCCCGGCACGCACACGGCGTCATACAAGTCGCTGATGACACTCAAGAAGATGCTAACCAAGGACGGCATCTTTCGGCATCGAGACATGTTCGCGTATGCCGCCCTCGCGCTCAAGACCTGCCCCCACCTTGTGGACGTCGTTCATCGGCGGTTCCCGATGGTGTTCATCGACGAAATGCAGGACACGTCCTGGGACCAGGAGTCCTTCCTGAATCGCATCTTCGATGGAAAGTCGGCGATGCAAAGATTCGGGGACGTAGACCAGAAGATTCTCTCGGACGAGGAGAGCGCTGACCTTCTCACGTTCCCGAGGGGCGGTTACGGCTGCATTAGCACCAGTAAGCGGTTTGGTCCTGCCATCGCAAGTGCGGTGGGTAGCGTGCGTCTGAGTGGCAATGCGGTTGTTGGAGAGGGAACTGGCACCCAAGCGCCGATCCTACTCTTGTACTCCACGGCAGACGTAGCCAATGTGGTGCCGCACTATGGCCGCCTAGTCATTGACCGCCTGACCGAGGAAGAAGCCGCGGCCCGCGAGGTGAAGGCGATGTGCACTCGGAAGTCGGGAGAAGGGAAAGTTGCGGCTGGGCGCCACCTCGTAGATTATTGGCCGACTTATGGTGAAGGTCAGCAAATCGCCAGCATGCGTTCTGAGCGCTTCTGGGGGCTCGTCGGGGATGCAAAGAAAACCTTGCTGGAGGCATCGCTCAACTCGCGTGTTTCCGACGTCCGGAGGGCACTGCTGCTGGTGCTCCGCGCGGCAGGGGCGCCTCTGGTGGACAGCGTTCGAGATGCGCGTGCATTGCCTCGGGCTGCAAGAGAGTCCGGGGCATCAGGGCCTATTGAAGGTCTCACTCGCCACCTGGCGATTTCTGGCGAGCAGCTCTGTGCTGTGGGCCAGCGCGATGCGGCCATCCAGCTTGTATATTCAGGACTCAAGCCGTATCTCCCGGATGAACTCGAGTTTGATGCGTTCTCAGCGATGAGCGTATTTGATGAGCCAGCGCCGCAAGGGGCGACGAGTTCGACTGCCTCGACGAGGTGTCAAGTCTCCCACCTGGGACGGAGTCTTGAGTTTGGACTAGGCACGACGGCCGGGATGAAGGGCGAGACGCACTCCGCATCCCTGGTCCTGGAATCCTACGGTGGCACCAGCAGGAAGTTTGACGTTGCGCTGGGGCTTGAATACATCGCCGGGATTGCCTCGAAGAAGCTCGACAAGCTCCCAAAGACACAGCAGGCCCAAATGCGGAATCTCTATGTTGCGATGTCCCGCCCAGCGACGTTGCTATGCCTGGCGGCAAACGAAGAGCGAGTTCCGCCAGTATTGCGAACGGCGCTCTTGAGCAAGGGCTGGCATATTGAAGTGGTGTAGGCGTGGCGAGCAAGGAACAACGGATCAAGGCACCAGCGGCGATCCTGCAACTGCACATCGAATTGCGCGGCACCAGGCCCAAGGTCTGGCGCCGCGTCCTTGTGCCGGAGACGATCACCCTGGCCAGGCTGCACCGTGTCATCCAGGCTGCCTTCGGCTGGGGCCACTCTCATCTGCACGAGTTCGTCGCTGGCGACGGCGAGCGCTATGGCACGCCCGATCCGATGTACGACGAGCCTGGCTCGATTACCAGCGAGAGCACGCGACTGACCACGGCCCTGAACCGGTCGACGCTGAGCTACGTTTACGACTTCGGGGACTACTGGGACCACCGCATCAAGGTCGAGAAGAAGCTCGCACCAATTCCGGAGTTCGTGCGCCCGTTCTGTACCGGTGGTGCCTGTGCGACGCCGCCGGAGGATTGCGGAGGCGCGCCGGGTTATGCGCAGTTCGTGCGGGCCATGGCGAACCCTGATGACCCCGAGCACGACAACCTGGTCGAATGGATCGGCACCGATACATGGGACCCCTTGGCCTTCGACACCATCGAGATCAACGACCGGCTCGCCGAGGTCAAGGTCTGAGCGGCAATGGCTCGGACGAACTACATCGAGGCCCTGATCGAGGACGGCGGTGACATCACGGTCGGTGAGCTGCCGCCGCACGCGTGCGTCGCCACGGCCGCCGATGGCAGCAAATACCTGGCCATGCTCGTGCGTCGCGACGGTGACGCCACTACCGTATTGGCGAACGCAAAAGACGGCTCTGCTGCCAAATTTGGCAGCTTGGCGACAGTCTTTGCTGGCCGGCTCACAGTAGCGGCCGATTTTTTGCCGCTACTGGCAGGGGGTGTGGCTTGTACGTCTATCTGAAGTACACGCTAGCCAGACACTTCGACTAGCACCGTTTTGTGTCTGAATAGGGTTGGTCTAGGAATTTATCGACAAATTCCAAATTACCTTTTGGAGTCAATTCAGACATTGACTCTTGGAATCACCAGCCCATGACACCGCCGAAAAAACCTACCACCGGCCAAAGGGTCGGCTACGTCCGCGTCTCCAGTGCCGACCAGAATGACGCGCGCCAGCTCGAAGGCCTGGAACTGGAAAAAATCTTCTCAGACAAGGCGAGTGGCAAAGATACGAACCGGCCCCAGTTGCAAACCATGCTCGGTCACATGCGCGACGGCGACCATTTGTACGTGCACAGCATGGATCGGCTCTCGCGCAGTCCCGCGGACTTGCAGCAGGTGGTCGAGTCACTGACGGCCAAGGGAGTGAGCGTCACGTTGGTGAAGGAAAACTTGACGTTCCAAAAGCCCGGCTCCGGCGACAAGTCCCACGAAGCCATGTACTCGATGCTGATGCTGCAGCTTCTCGGCGCAGTCGGCCAGTTCGAGCGCGCGCTGATCAAAGAGCGCCAACGCGAGGGCATTGCAATCGCCAAAGCCAAGGACGTCTACAAGGGGCGCAAGCCATCGCTCGATGCGGCGGCGATCGTGACGCTCAAAGAGATGGCGGCGAGCGGGATGGCCAAGATCGATATCGCAACTGCTCTTGGCATCTCGCGGGCCAGTGTTTACGAATACCTGAAAGCGTAGTCCGCGACAAGATTCTCGAAATGCTGTCTTACGCCTTTATCAAGAACTCCCGCAGCCGGACTGACGCGATCAATTCACATGCAGAATCGGTCATCCTAGAGGGAGAGGAAAACGTATGCATAGCCCGCACGACACCGCCGCAATATTGGAATATTGGCGTGCCATCGAGCTGTTCTCACCGCAAAACATTCCGAGCGTCGCGCCGAATGAGCAAAGCGAGCCGGTTTTTGCCGCCAGTGCTTTGAACCCGTTACCATGGGAGCCGGCGCATGCGCTACTGCATCGTTGGCCACCAAAGAACACGTCCAGACGCTTCACCGTCTATTGCGGCGTGCTCGCCACTTCCACCGTTCGCACGGTCCTTGAAGAAAAACTTGGCAAAGATGACGAGTCGTTCGACGAGCGTAGCGACGGCGAAACCTGCTTATTTGCATTTTCGGTGACGGACGCCGGTCGACCGCTGTTCCACACGCCGGTTCTCTCCAGCTGCGCATGGGGCACTGCTCGCACACTTGACCCCACTCCATCGAACAGTAGATGGCTCGATGGCTTCGACGAGAAGGCAAAAGAGATCATCGATGATTTCGAGCATGCTTACGCAGCAGCCGACGATGATGCTGAGGCTCAGAGACTGCTTGGCATGGGGTTTCGGATCGGACGGGCACTGAACTACGTGGACCTGCTGGCCATCACCGAACGCGTCACCGAGCAACTAGGCCTGCTTGACCTGTTACCGGATCGTGGCATTCGCATACGTTGCGGACTGGTGGCATCGTCGAAGCAGTATTCCGCGGAGGACAGCGATTTCCTGAACAGCTTCTATCTCAAGGATTTGGCCCGGGTGGCCACCGCTGCCCGTTCCGGGAACGTCGGCAAGGGCTTGAAAGACTTGTTGATCCATGAGCCCAGACTGGCAGAACGCATCGACGTGCGCCAATCCTTGAATGCGCTGTTCAAGCAGCTGTCTCCGACGCTGTTCCCGCGCGGTCGCTGGCCGAGCAAGGGACACCATCCTCTGGTCTTCAGCCAGCAGCTTGCGATCAACACTATGAGCCAGGAGCTTGGCGCATCCGATCGCAGTGGCGCTGGTGTTTTCGCGGTCAACGGTCCACCGGGAACCGGCAAGACGACGCTCTTGCGCGACCTGATCGCATCTGTCGTTGTAGAGCGTGCCATGCTCTTGGCGGAGCTATCGAGACCAGAAGATGCGTTCAAGGGCGAAGGTCGCTGGAAGTCGGACAAGTACAACCGTGTTGTCTCGATCTGGAAAGAGCAGTTCCAAGGTTTCGAGATCGTGATCGCTTCGGCCAACAACGGTGCTGTCGAGAACGTCACGCGAGAGATTCCAGGTGTTGATGCCGTTGACCCTTCATGGCTTGCCGGTGTCGATTACTTTTCCGAGTTCGGAACCAGGTTGCTGGACGCGCCGGCGTGGGCCATGGTCGCGGCACGGCTTGGCAACAAGACCAACCGCAACGAATTCACAAATCGCCTTTGGTACGGTAGCAAGGAGGCTCGCGCGCTACATGCAACCGACCCTTCTATCGCAGGGCTTCTGAACTGGCTCAAGAGCGTTGAAGACACACCGTTCGACTGGCGCAAAGCCACCGCCGACTTCAAGGCTGTTGTAGTCGAAGAACAGGCGCTTCGCCAAGCCCGGATACAAACTCACGAGGCTTATGCGCGTCTGGCCGCCTTGCATCATGAAATCCCAGAGACAGACCGGGCGTGCGATGCGAACGCGATGGAATTGCGGATCGCAACCGATCGAACGCCACTATTAGACGCGGGGCGCGACCGAGCTGCGCGGAAGATCGAAGACGCTCAATCCGCTCGCCAGAAGCATCGCAATTTTCGTCCTGGAATAGTGGAAATCGTCATGACTCTGGGACGCGCGTTCAAAGAGTGGCGCTCCAAGGACAAAGTCATGGAGACCGCAATCGACGATGCGAGGAAAGCTGTCGAGGAAAACACTCAGGCACTGGCCCAACACTCGGCCAAGATCGACAGCATCAAGCGCGAAGGGCAGAGGCTGCATGCTACTGGTGAGAGACTACGCAAGGAGCGCATGACGGCGAACGAACACCTCCGATCGATGAAAGAGCAACTCGGTGTCGCATTTCCGATGATTGCCCAATGGCAGGAAATGGAAAGTGACCGGGAACTGTCCTCGCCTTGGGCGGACGCCGCATGGAACGAAGCGCGGGCCAAGGTCTTTCTGGCGGCGCTGAAGCTTCACAAAGCATTTGTGCTCGCCAACCCTTCGGCCATGCGCAAGAGTCTTCAGGGCTCAATGGACATCTTGTCGGGAGGCGTGCCAAGCGACGCCGCGCCAGAGGCCGTGCGAGCGGCGTGGACAACCCTCTTCTTTCTCGTGCCGGTGGTGTCCACCACATTCGCATCGTTCGACCGCCTTTTCTCTCATCTAGGCCGAGAATCACTGGGCTGGCTGCTGATCGACGAAGCCGGACAAGCAGCACCGCAACTGGCAGCGGGCGCGATCTGGCGCGCGAGGCGATCTGTTGTTGTTGGCGATCCCCTTCAGCTTGAACCCGTGGTGACAATTCCATTCACTGCGCAGCAAGCGCTGCGGCGGCATTTCAAGGTCGCCGAGACTTGGCTGCCGGGTCGTACGTCTGTGCAGCAGCTTGCAGATCGGATCAGCCGCCTTGGCACAACATTGACGGCCGGCGATGAACCGCTGTGGGTTGGGGCGCCGCTGCGCGTCCACCGCCGCTGCGACCAACCCATGTTCGCCATCTCGAACGCCATTGCATATGACGGCTTGATGGTGTTCGGAACTCCACGGCGTTCGGTCATTGATCTGCCTGAAAGCCAGTGGATGCACGTTGAAGGCGGTGACAGCGATGGTCACTGGATCGAGCACGAGGGGCGCACGGCAGAAGAACTGATTAGGCAGCTCTTGGGCTCCGGCGTCCCTTCGCGTGAAATTTTTTTGATCTCTCCATTCCGTGCTGTCGTTCGTCGACTGCGGCAAATCGCACAACAAGCCCATGGCATTCAAGTCGGAACAATTCATACCGCACAAGGCAAAGAATCCGATGTGGTGATCTTGGTCTTGGGTGGAAATCCCAGCAAGCCAGGTGCCAAGCAATGGGCATCTCAGCGCCCGAATCTTTTGAATGTCGCCGCGAGCCGCGCGAAGCGAAGGCTCTACGTGGTGGGAAATCGTGACGAATGGCGGAAGTATCCGTTCTTCAGCGATGCGGCGGGACTCTTGGAGGCGCTTGTTTGAGCCTCCTAGCATTCAACCTTCTCCGCTAGTGCGCCCTCGATCACTATAGAAAGAACCATCTGCCCAAAATCATCCACCATGGCAAGAAGAAAAGAATCTACATCCGCCGATTACGGTGGGTTCGTGCTCACCTTCGAGCCAGAGCGGACGCAATGGCTTCGGGAACGCATCTATCCCGAAGCAAAGCTGTCTGAGTCATTCTCGGCACTCGATTGGGAATTTGAGCCTCGCGAACTGGTGTTCCTGATCCTGAGCCATGAGCCATTCCGGATTCATGGCTTTGCCCTCATGGAACGGATGCATGGAAGTGGAGGTGTCGGCAAGGCAAAAATGCGCATGACCAAGCCGCTGGTGGTCTTTGAAGAGCCGATCTCCGGCGATGAAGCGTCGATAGACCTTTCATTGCTGGTCAGCACATCAGAGCGCCTGAAGCGTGTGCCGAGTCATGAATGGAATCGCCTTGTGTCTGCTGTGCTTGCCCTCCGTCCCGCACACGCCGATCAGATCGAGGAAACCATTGCCAAACGGACGCAGCAAAGGCGGTTGCTGGAGACTGGGCAGCGCGAACTTCGACTGAACGAGCAACGCGATGGACTGGGCGTCGCGCTTGATATCGGAAATCTGGATCGCGCAGGAATTTTCAAGACAATGAACGCCGATGCGGCAGGCAACGCCCTTTCGGTGTTGGACCTGCTGGACGGAATAAGGACCCAAGAGCGTAGCTTGCTCGAACACGACCGACGAATCTTCGAGATGTTGATCGGGTCGCAGCCCGCGCGCTCAGCGGCTTTTGACGACGGAAGCGGAAATTCGGTACGAGTAACCGTGACTGATCGTGATGACCTTGAGAGCGTTCTCGGAATCGACCTTGTCATCTACCAGCAACGATACGAAAGCTTCTTGCTGCTCCAGTACAAGCGCATGAGTCGAACAGCCGACTCGTGGGCATATGCGATTCCACCCACCGCGAATCTGCATGAGCAACTCCACCAAATAGGCAGGTTCAAGCGCGCCGCTGCTCAGGAAGAAAACTCGCTCGCTCCGACTCTATGGAGCTACCGCCTGAATCAAGAGCCCTTCTTTTTCAAGTTCTGTGAAGAACAACGCCCAACGGCGAACGACGCGAGCTTGATCCGCGGGATCACCATGCCTGCGGAACATTTATTGGAATTCCTGGCGCTTGACAAGCAACGAGGAGATCGTGGCGGGAGGTACGTTGGGTATCAGAACTGTCCGCGATATTTGACCAATACCGAATTCATTCAGCTGGCCAGATCGGGATGGATTGGCGCAGGTCGGCAAGCAGCTCGAATGATGGGAGAACTGCTGGCCGCGAATCGTCGCGGCGGCCGTCAAGCGATGCTGGCGGTGATCGAGCAACCTGCGGAACCCTCCGCAAGCAGGAGGGGACGCAGAGTAGCCAATCCATAGATCGCAAGATCATCCGCGTACGCGCTTCGAGCGCTCGGGCCGGCATTCAGCAACAGACACCGCCGATTTCAATCTTGGAGTGGGTCGACCTGCTGTTTCCTTTGTACTCGACTCGCTCACCGGGCAAGTGAGCGACATTCGAGATGCTATCGCGGCGACCGTGCACAGTTGTGCAGTTGCGGCTGGCGATCAAGTTCGCGGCGGATAGATCATCTGTGCCATCAAACAGCAGATCAACTGGAATCGATCTACTACTAACAACGCGGGATCGAAGGTGTCTTGCGTGCCCTCGAAGAACATCCATGCCTTGGCTCCTTTCCCCTTCTGCTGCTTGGCTTCCTCGCGTGCGATCTCGACCTCGTGGCGCAGCGTTTCGCGCTGCCGCGGTGTCCAAGTGGACCACTCAACGCGAACACGATAGGGAAGGCCACGTCGCTTGTGTTCTGCATCCCACTCCCCTGCGTCCAACACCCATTCCGCACCGGCTGCATTAACCGTCGGAGCCTTCCAGTGCAGCGCAGCGTAGTAAAGGCGCGTCGGCTCGTGGTGCACCGTGATCTGGCTGCCGGAGAGTCGGCGGAAAACTTGATCGAATGTCTCGCCGATGCACTGGGGGACCATCAATGGCAAGAACGGCCGATCATGGGGATAGTTGATGTACGCGCGGCAAATCGGGCGCAAGGTCTTGACGGTGTGGCCATGGCGACCTCCGCCGCCATTCGGATTGCTGCCGTTGCTCTTGCCTCCTAAGACGACACTTGAACCATGTCCGAGTCCGGCTGCGTCAACAACCGGCCGCTCATCTGCGAGTACCAGCTTGCTCGGATAGGGAAGAGGAAAGCCGCTCGCCGCTGTGCCAATGCGCACACTCTTCGCGCTCTCGATGTACTTCTTCGCCCCGTCTACACCGCAGGAAGGATCATGGTCCGCATTGGGCGAGAGCTTGAAATACGGTCGCTTGAGATTGACTCCCCGCTGATAGGACGCCGGCCATGCCTTAACGGCGCAGCCATGACACTCGTAGTCGTCCTTGTCGACAGGGTGTGTGTCCCAGAGCGATTCAGCATCGACGATATCGCCCGTTGACTTGCAGCGCGCACTGTCCATGTCTTTCTTCCCTTGCTCGCTTATTGAATTTCTTGAGATGGTATCGGAGTCAAATGCCGGTCGAGTGCCGCTGAACGGCTCAGCAGGACAGCGTGGCACCCATCTGCTTTGCGACGGCCAGCGCCGAGAACTCGCATATCCTCATAGCTTCGCTTTGGGCCCCTCCACGCCCCGGCTGTATCATTTCGAGCCAAGGCACAAACAACGCCGCCGGAGGAAATAGATTTCATGGCGATGGAGAAGAAGACGTCCCCAGTGACTGCGCAGGCTGCAGCCTCGATGAAAGACAAAGTGGATGCCGTGAAGGCCGTCAGTGATAGCGGCAGATCCACCCAAGAGACGCACCGCAGCGCTATCGATTCTGAGGCCACATCGACTGATGGCTTCATGAAAATTCTGCTCGAGCAGTCCAAGAAGGCAGATACGCCGGAGGAGCGTGCCACTATCCGTCGAGAAGCTAGAGAAGCTCAAGCGCGCCACACAGAAAAGATAAATCTCCACAAGGACGACAGCAACACTGTCTTCCTTCAAGTCCTTGGCTTCGGCGCAATGGCACTAGGTGTGGCATTCACCAGCTATCTCGCCCTCAAGAGCAAGGAATGAACCACAAGACGATTCACTGCCGTCTGTGTGCTTGCATCCGTAGCTCTGCTTGAAATGGAAACGGGGACTTGTGATGATTGAAAACAAGAGTACCGAGAACGAAACAAAGGGCAAGATCGTTTCGGTCTACTGCATCGAGTGCAAGCGCTCCACTCGTCATCTAGGGAAGGTCTGATCAAGAGCACGTTTCTTGCATGAAGGCTTGACCCTGCAAAGGAGCACGAGCGATGAGCCAGATCAGTTTTTCGGATGCGGAGCAAGCGGGCAAGAGGAAGAAGACGAGGCGCGAAGTCTTCCTTGGTGAGATGGAGCTGGTTGTGCCGTGGAAGGCGCTGCTCAAGTTCATCGAACCCCACTACCCAGTGGCAGGCCGAGGCCGTCGGCCCTACACGTTGCAAGCCATGCTGCGCGTGCATCTGATGCAGAACTGATTCGCACTGAGCGACCAGCGATGGAGGAGGCTTTGTATGAGATCGCCTCGCTGCGCACTTTCGCCGGACTCGGTCTGGAGGCGATCCCCGACGAGACAACCATCCTGAACTTCCGCCACCTGCTTGAGGCCAGCGACTTGGCCGAGGACATCTTCAAGCAGGTCAACGCCCACCTCGCCAAGAAGGGGCTGCTGCTGAAGCGCGGCTCCATCGTGGATGCAACCATCATTGCGGCACCCAGTTCGACCAAGAACGAAAGTGGCGAGCGAGATCCGGAGATGCACCAGACGAAGAAGGGCAACCAGTGGCACTTCGGGATGAAGGCGCACATCGGCGTGGACGCAGACTCGGGGCTGGTGCACACGGTGACGACTACCGCAGCCAACGAGGCGGACGTGGAACAGGTGAATGACCTGCTGCACGGCAAAGAGGACGAGGTGTGGGCAGACTCAGGCTATCGCGGAGCACAGGGCCGAGTGAAGCGCAGCGTGCAATGGCACATTGCCGGCCGGCCCAGCGATATGGCGAAGATGCCAGAGGGCCGCGCCAAGGCCAGGGCGCGCAAGCAGGAATACCGGAAGGCCAGCATCCGCGCGAAGGTGGAGCACCCGTTCCGGGTGATCAAGCGGCAGTTCGGCCTGGCGAAGGTGAGGTTCAAGGGGCTGACAAAGAACACCGCGCATGTGATCACGCTGTTTGCGTTGTCGAACCTGTGGATGGTCAGAAGGAAGCTGATTGCGATGATGGGACAGGTGCGCCCGCAGGCAGCATGACGGGACCGCAGAGGCTCTGGAACGCGCGGAATATCCAGCGCGACGAACAGCCACGCCTTCTCACGTATGTCTTTCTTGCCCACGATCTCTTTGCGCGCTCGCGCCAGTTCGTGGTAAGCAGTCAATAAACCACGCCCTTGCGCGTGGTGTCAGAGCCGATGCGCGCAGGACGGCCTACGCGCCGCCGAGTTCAAGGTTCCAGGGCAGCAGCGCCTCGTAGTCGTCGACCGTCTGTGCCAGCGGCAGCTTCTTGAACAGCGCGACGAGATACCGATAGGGCTCGATGTTGTTGGCCTTGGCGGTCTCGATCAGCGAGTAGAGATTGGCGCTCGCGTTGGCACCGCCCACGGTGTCGGCAAACAACCAGCTGCGTCTCCCAACGACGAAGGGCCGGATCGCGTTCTCCACCGGGTTGGAGTCCAACGGCCAGGAGCCGTTGTCCAGGAACCGCACGAGCTTGGGCCACTGACCGTGCAGGTAGTGCAGCGCTTCACCCAGCAGGCTCGACGGTGCAACGACGTGCAGGTGCGTCAGCAGCAGCCGCTCGATCTCGCGCACGACGGCGGCGCTGTAGCGCGAACGCAGTCGCAGGCGGCGCGCGGGCGTCCAGTGCCTGGCCAAGGACTCCGCACGGTACAGCTTGCCAATCAGCCGTACGAACCGGGCCGCGATCTGATCGGACGAGCGGGCTGCCTTCGGGATGGACTCGTCAGCCTTGATGAATGGCCTGCGCGCGTGCACCCAGCATCCAAGGTGCGTGAGACCGCCGGCCTTCGCGATGCCGTTGTAGACCTCGTAGCCGTCGGTGATGAGCGTCGTGCCGGGACGGATGCCAGCATACAGCTTTTCGGCGTGCACGGCGCCGCGCCCCGGTGCATAGGCGAACAGCCGTACCGGTGGACCAGTGCCATTCATCTGCGCCCACATGAAGCTCTTCGTCTGTGCCTTGCGCCCAGGCTCCTTGAGCACCTGGACCGTGGTCTCGTCGCCGTAGATCAGGTCCGAGTCCAGCAAGTGGTCGCGCAGCAGGTTGATGACCGGCTGTACAGCCTGGCCGATGCGCACGATGCCGGAAGCCAGCGTATTGCTCGCGATGTCGCCACCGAAGCGGCGCAGCAATACGGCCGTTCGGTACAGCGGCATGCCGAACTGATACTTGCCGGTGATGACCCAGGCCTGGGCCTGCTCGGTGAGCAGCCCGCGCGGGATGATGCGCGCCGGCGTCGGTGCAACCTTCAGGCTCTGATCGCAGCAGGGACAGGCGTACTTGATGCGGTGGTGCTGCAGCACGCGCACCTGTTCGGGGATGACATCCATCTGCTCGCTGACCTCGGCGCCGATCTCCACCAGCGCGTGCCCGTCATGCGCGCACACACGCTCGGCCTCGGGCAGTTCGTGGCGCACGATCTCGCGCGGCAGTGCGGGGTCCAGCGGCTTGCGTCCGCGTTTCTTGCGTTGGTGCCCGGCGACCGGCGTCGATTCCTCTTCGTCGATGTCTTCGACCTCGGCCTGCGGCGTCTGATCGGTGGGCGCGAGTGCTTCGGCCTCGTTGAGGAACAGGTCCTTCTGATCGGTGCCGCGGGCTTCGCTCTTGGCCGCAAACAGCTGGCGCTGCAGCGCCTTCAGCCGCTCCAGTGCGAGGTCCCGCTCGGTGGTCGCGACTCGAAGCGCGCCGGCCAGCGCATCGCGCTCGGCGATGAGACCAGCGAGTTCTTCAGCGGTGATGGTGGCAGGCGTCGACACGCCCGCTTGGATCGGCATGCGCCATCATTGTTCCTTCAGGCCACGCTGGAATAGCGCAGGCGCGAGTGGCGTTGCACCACCGCGATGTCGATGCCCTCCAGCAACCAGTGCAGCTGTTCGGCCGTCAGCGTGGGAACCGCATCGGCCGAGGGCCAGATGAACCTGTCCTTCTCCAGGCGCTTGAGCAACAGCCAGAAGCCGTTGCGCTCCCAACCCAGGATCTTCACCCGGTCGCGCCGGCGGTTGCTGAACACGTACGCGCACGAGGCGAACGGGTCCAGGCCCAGCGCCTGCTCCACCAGCACGGCCAGGCCGTTGATGTTCAACCGGAAGTCCACCGGCTCGCGGTGCAGGTAGACCTTCAGCCCTTCGTCGAAGCGGAACATGGAAGTCGGCTCAACATCTGCACCAGCGTCGGCAATTGCCGCAAGCTCGTCTCGCCGAGATCGAGCTGCACGCCGTTGGGCAGGCGCACCTGCAACCCGACCATCGGGGTCGGTGCCGTCAAGGAGTTCTCATTCGGGATCACCGCCACTGCCGTAGCGGGTGCGTGGGCCATCGCGGGCGCCGCCACCGCACACTCGCGCTGAGGCACTCGCTGAGGCTGATCTTGTTCACCCTCTACGCGCACGGCAACGAATGCCGCATCTTGCATTCGCGCGATGTCGCCCGCTGGCACCTGGGCGCTTCGCCGCTGGTAAGCCGCGATCCATGTCCTCAGCAGGTTCGTGTTGACACCGTGCTCCATCGCCATGCGTGCCACCGACACTCCTTGCTTGAGGCACGCAACGATCAACTCCCTCTTGGCGGCTTCGTCGTAGACGCCGCGACCGTCACTCTTGCGCCCCACAACCAACCGGCCTCTCAACTCTGCGTACTGCTCTGTCATGTCTACGTGTCCATGTTGCTATACATGGGCACGTAGCCTCACAGCTCATCGCTCCCTGAACAAGGGCGTGGTTAATTGACGGCTTACAGTTCGTGGTGCAACGTCGCGCGCTGCGAGTTGGTCCAGCCGGACGAGTTGATGCGTACGCGGTAGTGCGCGGTCGGCCGCTTGGCGCCCTTCGGCCATGTGCCGGCATTGAGCGTCCATTCTTCATAGCCAGGCCGATTCGATGCAGAGCCCCAGCCCAGCGGAGCATAGAACAGGCCTGCAGGATCAGCGCGCGCCTGACGCCGAGCACCTCCGGACTAGGGTGTCCGGGTACTCGAAGACTTGAGGCAATATCTCGGAATATGACCGCAAGCATTCCTCCTCCGATCATCAGCTTGGTTAGCCAGTTGCTTTCCGCTGTGATCCGCAACTCGCACGATCTGGATGTCATATTCGAACGTGCTGGAGCGCCGCCAGCGCCGCCGAATGGTTCTGTATCCAAGCGCACTGAAGAGTGGCTCCGACGAATCAACGAGTCTCATCCCAGTCCGCTCAACGTTCTAGGAAAAGTTGTTGCGGTCTATCTCGACACCCCTGATCTACGACCAGGGGCAACCGCAGGCGGCTTTCTTCGAGCGGCCGAAGGAATGGCGATTGCGCAGTTCGGTTGTGACTTCCATGCGCTTCTTGAGCAACACAAGATGGAGTACCGTCTCGGCGGCGTCATCGTGGGGCCTAACGTCGTTCCCGCAAGTGAAGCACTTGCCAGCTTCGTCAAGACTCGCAACATGCGCGCACTCGATCTTGAGTTCGATCGCGCATTGCGAAACGTCGACATCAATGCAAGGGAAGCAGTCTCTGCTGCATCGAACATCTTGGAAGTGGTTTGTAAATACTACATTTCCGAGAACGGATTGAACTTCCCTTCGATGCAAGATGTTCAATCCCTGTTCAAAGTGGTACGAAAGCACCTGGGTCTTGACCCGAATGCGCTAGTTGCCGAGGACATTCGAACAATCTCAAGCGGACTGGGAAATGTGATTTCGGGTGTTGGCTCGCTACGGACCCACGCGTCAAGTGCACATGGGCAAGGTCCCGAGTCGTTCGAGCTACCAGCCTACTATGCTCGTTTCGCAGTCCACTCATCCCATGCAGCCACGCTTTTTCTACTTGAAGCATGGAACGAAAAAATACGCAGCATGGAGAGCTAACCCCTTGCCAACGTTGCTCGCTCAACGAGGGGGCGTAGTAATC
The DNA here is from genome assembly GCF_059491885.1 of Variovorax sp. Varisp46. Lineage (NCBI taxonomy): Bacteria > Pseudomonadati > Pseudomonadota > Betaproteobacteria > Burkholderiales > Comamonadaceae > Variovorax > Variovorax sp. Varisp46. The sequence goes on along the minus strand of NZ_CP168515.1, from coordinate 4,059,338 downwards.
ACCCCCTCGATCTTTGAAACCCTCTTCGTATTCGTCTGATGATCTTCAATCCCCTTTGCCCTTACTGCGGGGTGCTGATGATCAAAGGCGAGAATCTTCCTCAAGGTCGATCAGTTGAGCATCTCATACCGAATACGGTATTGCGGAAGCGACGCAACAACGGCGAAGGGGATTTCTACGCGTGCAGGCGTTGCAACGGTCGAAAGAGCCACATGGACCACGTGCTGGCAATCATTGCCAGAAGCCAGTCGAGAGATCCCGAGTTTGCGGCGCAAGCCTTGATCGATGTGGTGACCGCAGACGACAAGCGAACAGGCCGATTCATTGAGATGCTTAGCTCGGCCGAGCACGTTGATGGTGGAGATGTTCAATGCACGATGCCACTCTCCGGCATCGAACTTCTGGAGTACATGACGTTCCTAGGCAAAGGGCAGTACTTCAAGAAGTTCGGCATCGTCTATCAGCAAACTGCGAACGTCATGCTTTTCGACTTCTTCAACAAGCAGGTGATGCAATCGATCGAGTACAGCTATGAGGCGCGACATGAAAGCAATCCATTTCGCGATCTCGAACAGAACGCGTTCTCGGAAGTGCTGTCAGACGGCGATTGCATCATCTACACCAAGAACAACACGTTCATGTTTGTCCTTCACGACTACACGTGCCTTGCGGTGCGCGTGCTTCGGCGCAACCGCAAGAACGAAGAACGCGAGCAACTGAAACGCGCAAAAATTCTCGAGGACTTCCAGAGGCGTCACCTGAGCTGACCGGAGCCGATGCTCGGCTTTCTCTCGGGATCGCGCGGCAACAGCAGCAGCGCGCTATCGACGCTTCTTCGCTTTTGCCGGTGCCGGCGGCACCAGTAGCTCGTCATCGTCAAACGCCTCGATCGGGAACAAACCTAGCGCCAGTAGCGCATCACAGCCCTGCCGCCACATCGGCTCGGGTTTCCACCACCGCACTGTTAGCGTCCAGTCCGCCCATCTTGAAAGCCTGCCCGGGCATAGGAGTCTCGTGTCCACCGCAATTCTTGGTGGACTCGTGAACACTATCTCCGATCAACAAGCCGGCCCGCGTCGTCGGCGTCGCCTGCACAGCGATGAGTTCAAAGCCAATGCGGTAGCGGCCTGCGCGCAGCCGGGCATGTCGATGGCCGCAGTTGCGATGGCCCATGGCATCAGCGCCAACCTGCTTCTGCGCTGGGTGCACGAAGCAGAGATGCAGCCGAGCCGTGACGTCGTGGGGGCCGACGCCGGCGACGCAGCCAAGACGCAAGAGTCCAAGACCGTCTTCGTTCCTGTCAGCTTGCCGGCGCCTACGCCACTGGCCCAGCCACCGGACATCCGCGTCGAACTGCGGCGCCGGCCAACGACGGTCACGGTGACTTGGCCTGCAGGTGCTGCAGCCGAGTGCGCAGCCTGGATGCGCGAGCTGCTGCGATGATCCGCATCGACGCGATGTGGCTGAACGGGCACGATCCCTGGGCCTACCTGCGTGATGTGCTGCAGCGGCTGCCGGCACTGCCCAACTCCCGACTCGCCGAGCTGCTGCCACATCGTTGGACATCCGCGCAGGCCTGAACGCTGTTTGCCGTCAAGGTGGGACGGCCAGACGCTCACTGTGTAGATGCTTCGTGATCAACATCAATGCTCGCTACTCCAGTCCGTTCGATGCGTGGACGTGTTGTGGCGCGATTTCTGGCTGCTGCCGTTGGTGCCCCGCGATCCAGTTACACCCGTCAAGACGGACTCTCATGGGAATGGCAATCGACCAGTCAGTAAGAAGAGGGGCTAGCCGGTCGTACTTCCCACATCTCAGGCGCGGCAGCCACTACTCCTTCAACTTGTTCTTTTCCGCACGCGTATCTTCGCTGTCAGCCTGGCTTCGCCACATGTCTGCAATGGCGGTCAACATAGCCGACGCCCGGGGAAATTGATGAGCATGGTCGGCCCATGTTTCATACTGCTCTGCAAGCTTGCGCTCTTGGCCGCCGCCTTCATTGATGGCTTTGCTATAAACGCCGCGCTTGTTAAAGCACTCGAGACTGAAGCCCCGCTCAATGTTGTCAGAAGCAAGCTCTTCGAGGACTGAGCAAACAGGAGAAGGCGGCCAGAACAATTCATCGAGATCCTTCGGCGCGTGTGCGAGCACGCGTCCGATGTACTGATCAGAAATTTCCTCCAGGTCCTTTGCCTTTGCTAACTCGCGCGCCTGGGCAACCCAACCGGCCAGTACCGCTCTATCGATCTTCCCATCAGCTAGACCTGGCACAGTCTTGAAACTAGACAGCAGGTCGTAGGAGGTATGGGCACGCGCTCTATCTTCATCTGCAATTTCGTTTTTGGGAGGCGTATTCTTCCCTCTGAATACATGCGAGAGAGCATCAACGAAAAGTGCTGGATCCTTCGCCATCAATCCGACAATGGTCAAGGATTCAGTTTTGGAATGCAAGACAGGAAGGTATGCATATTCAAGTCTGGCGATAGAGAGCTCATCCACATCCTCTCGATTTCGTAACTCGGCAAGTGCGCCGGAAACGTGATAGGAAAGCATGTTTCCCATATTGTCGATGGCAGAGGATACCTGTCGAGCTCCGCTCGTCAGAAGGCCTTGGATCAGATTTGTTGGCAGGTCTTTCAATCTAAGGTGTACAAGGCCGAGAACTTCAAGATCACGGCCTTGGCTTCGCAGTTCACCGACAGCGAAGAGCAACTGCTCCAGAGTGCCCCGGGTGGGGAGAGCGCGCATCTGTCGCCAGTACTCCTTCCACACTTGCTCGCCCAAGCTGCGGACGAAGGACCATGTTATCTCGTCCAGAGGCCAACCAAGTAGAAGATGGGCTTTAATGGTGTCATCCGAAACCAATTGGAGGGCGCGGATTTTGAAGCCAGATCTCCACTGCTCACCGAATTTCTCTGCACCGACAGCCGAGGCAAAGAAGGCCAGTTCTCGTGGTTCCGCTGGATCCAAAGCCCCCGCAAGGAGTTCGAACAACTGGTCTATTGTGATCGATGTGTGGCGAAGCGCTGGCCCGATCAGGTGCGGAAGCTTGACCATCCTGGCCAGTCGCAGAATTCCCGCCACCCCATCTCGGTCTAGAACACGTTGCAAAACATTCGAGCGCAACTCGTCAAGATCGTCGGAGATGCCGGAGCCTGGGGCATATTTGCCAATATGGGGCAGCCAGTCATCAAACGCTTGACGGTCCTCGATCATCGGATCTTCGGGTCGATAACGGTCAACGACTTCGGCAATGGTGGTGCGCTCTTCCTGCGTCATTGCCCACTCGGACTCCGAGAAGAACTCGTGCCGCGCAGTTTCCTGCCTCAGTTCATGCCAAACCCTGCTTCCTTCAGTCGTCTGATTGGCAGCCAAATAGTTGTCGACATGCGCAAGAACAGCTGCACGGCTTGCGGGTTGGAACGCAGAGAAGGCCTTGATGAGAGCGATGATGCGGTCTTCGTCCTCTGCGGCCATCGTCACAGCGCGGCTTACAACGGCTGCTTGAAAATCCCAGACCAATCCAAAGGTCAATGTTTCAGGGTTCTTGGGTTCAACGTCTCTTAGCTTTGGCCGCTGAGTGGGAGAGGTGGAATCGTGATTCTTCGGAAGCAGCTTCATCAACAATTGCCATCCGATAGCCTGACCCGCCGCGAGGACCAAGTCCAAGCAAGCAATCCGCTGCGTAAGCGGAGCGTAGGTGTTCGGCGACCAGCTCAACAGGATCGAACGCAAACTGTTGATTGGACGATTCATGAAGTTCGACTCTGGATCGGGATCAAGCTCGGCGAGTTTGGCAAGCACGACCGCAGTTCGATTCAGGTACCTAGGATCCCATGCCAATATCTCGAGAGCCCAAAGTAGTTCGACATGAGGACTTGAGTGTCTGAAGAGACGGTTTTCTTCCCTTGCAAAGATCGCTTTGAGCTCACCAGGGGCGCCCTCGAGCATAGACTCGAGGGCCGTCAAAAAAGGGTTGGGTGCGGCCTCGGAAAACAGCGCCGTCTGATCTCCCAGTTGGATCAATGATTGATGACTTCTGCCCCATTCTGGCAGCGTCGTGACGATGTCGTCGACGTACTGTTGTGCAGTCTGGCCGTTGATGTGCAGGTCTGCAACACCATGCATTGCTGCAATGATGACCAATGTCAGTGCAAGCCCGTCGCGCAGCCATTTGCTGTAATCCGCGGGAGGCACATAGTCGAGGCTGAATTTTTGATCCCGTGAGGGTGGAGCCGTAGCATGGCTGAATACCCTCAGGACAGCGGTGCGAAGGCGCTGCAAATCTACGTCTGCGACCTGTGGTCCGTAAAAATGGAAGGCATCCACAGGCGCTCGCACTTGCCAAACGTCCGCCACTCTATCAATGGGGCGATCGGACATGGCGATCGTGGGCATCAACATACTTTCTAGATCTGCGTAGTCTTGAACTCCCCCTAGCATTTTCAAGATTTCGCGGTCCAATTGTGCGTTGGATGACCAGCCGCCAGCCAAAAAGGCCGGCTTCAACGCTGGCGCGTGCTGAACCCACTCAGGTTGAGGGACCGGTCCATTCGGAATGAGCCGTCTCAGGATTGTCAGGCTGCGACCGCAACGTTGCGCCAGCTCGTAGCCGGCATCGCGCTCGAGCCCCATCGAGATGAAACCTTCAGCCATGCCTGTAGCGCTTGGACGCTGGAGAAGTTTGTGCTTCCTTGCCTGGCCTCCTGTCGCCGCCGACAGCGTTGCCCCTATACCGCCGAGTACACCGGCAAGTGGTTCGGCGCCCTTTGTTGCCAGAAAGATCAAGCCAGAGCGCGAACTCAAGAAGCGCGCAGCAGCCTCCGTCCGCACAATCAGCGTTTTGGACTCAAGCGAGCGGCGTTCTTGGGGCTCGGAATCGCGTATTGCAGCAACGGCGAAGGCAATCACTTCGTCCGATGTTTCTGCGCCAATCAAGATCGATTGCGCCGGCCCCTTGAGCATCTCCAGTAGCTCTTTAGCGAACTCTTGGCGATCACCGATGACCAGCTTTTCCGTAAGTCTTGGCCTGAACTGAAGGCTGAATTCGTCCCAGAACTCGTCTGTACTCAGGGCGCCCTCTTGTGGCGCCGAGCGCAATACGTCTCTGGCATACCGCGCAGCGACTGCTGGGTTTTGATCAAGCCAATGAACGAGGCTGACGGCATCCACGTATTTCACGTCGCGCCATTTCTTCTCGGCCTTCCGCTCGTCTTCCCACTCGGTCAACTTAGAACGAGGCGTGTCCCACGACTCAAGATTCACCAGAATCAAGGCGTTTTCCGCCATGACCGCATCCGTGGTGGAGTCCGTGCGCTTTTTGTAGTCCGCTGATGCCTTGGCCGCGCCTGCGCCGGCACCAAACTCCCATTTGGACTTACCGGCCGGTACTAGACCTACCGCTTCGGCTGTTTCGAGGTCTCCATCCCAGCCTCGAAGCTGGCCGGCGTCTCCGCCAGGAAATCTGAATCGACTTGCATCTGATATGGTTGCTCGAATGAGGTCCGCAACCATGTCGGCCAGCAGCGCTCGGGCGTCAGCTCGCTCCGCCCATATCGCAAGGCCCTTTTCGTCGATCCACTGCATCTCTTGTTCCCTCACTGGCCTTAATCGTTGCTATGCACAACGGATTGGCTCATTATCAGCGACGGTATCTCGCCGAGAGCTTAAACAGTAAAAGACGCTCTGATGTCTGATCAAGCTCTCAACAAGTGCTGAATCGGCAAGTCTGCATATTCTCATTGCGCTGATGTATCCCCCATTCAGGGGATGCTGACTATGTTGGCATCCGTACTCATACGGAGGCGCCATTTTCGGTGATTGGAAGCTTCGAGATCTGAGCTGCACACCGCCGATTGATTGGCTGAGCCGATGAAGAATGCCTTGAGGCCGAGAGCATGGTGCACCTTCGACCACCGATTTTTCAGAACCCATGAGCGCATCTGACTTTTACGCCAGCGCCGCCACAGAGGCCCCCGGCGGGAGGCTGCGCTCGACCAGTTCGCGTTTGGAGGCATCGCTGTATGCCGCGGTTTGCCTAAGGGACTTCATCTCTACGGACATGATGTGCATGATCGGCTTGACGCACACCATCCCGGCGCGCATGCTCACGCGAGCATGCCGGACTAGTATTTGCCGGTGATAACCCAGGCCTGTTGCTGCTCGGTGAGCAGCCCGCGCGGGATGATGCGCGCTTGCGCTGGTGGGACCCATAGGCTCTGGTCGCAGCAGGGACAGGCGTACTTGATGCGGTGGTGCTGCAGTACACGCACCTGCTCGGGGATGACGTCCAGCTGCTCGCTGACCTCGGCTCCGATCTCCACCAGCTGGTGCCCGTCATGCGCGCACACACGCTCGGCCTCGGGCAGCTCGTGGCGCACGATCTCGCGCTGCAGCGCAGGGTCCAGCGGCTTGCGTCCACGCTTCTTGCGCTGATGCCCAGCGACCGGCGTCGACTCCTCTTCGTCGACCTCGGCCTGCGGCGTCTGATCGGTGGGTGAGAGTGCCTCGGCCTCGTAGCGGCCGGCGTCGCGGCGATGCTGCCCGATGCGCCGGAACACCGAGGGATCCGTCCATTCGTGGACAAGCACTACGTCAGAGCCGTCGAGCACGACGTCCAGGTCGAAGTGTGGCAGTCGCAGGTCGTGCTCGCGAGGTCCGGATAGAAGCGCGCGAACGCGGTGAACGGCGCGCGCCCGTGCGCGGCCTTCAGGTTGGCGCGGCTCCAGCCCTGCCGCGACTCGTACACGGCCACCGCATGCCCGCGCACGAGCAGGTCGCTGCACACGCCGCAGAAAGTGCGCGCTGCCATGGTTCCAGTCGGAAACGAGCGAATGATAGAACATCACGAAATGCATGCATCTGTGGGACATGCGGTCATGCAGTGCATATGCGCTCACCTGCGCCATGAAAAGCTTCAGAGGCATGAGCAATCCGTGTGCCCGCGCAGTCGCGACTGGCACCACAGCCAGCCCGGCAGACAGGAGCTGGCGAGACGACCTGCCCCGTCTATGTGCTGATGGCTTTTTCCCGTCAACGTACGCAAGTTAGTTCGGAAATGGATCTGCGGACCGCAACAGCTATGCAGCTACGCGGCCAAAGACTCGCACGTGATAGACACGATCCATGCGCCTTGACTTCGAGTTACTCGAACTTCTGGGCGAATGAGAGAGGAGCACAGAGTTCCCGATCCTGATCGTCCCTAGAGACGAGATTTTCTGTTTCGCGAAGGGGCGACCTGCTCGGGAATTTCAACCGAGCAGCTGCTGGTCGCCATGATTGGCAGAAACGTTACTCGTGTCGCGCACCTTGACCCTGCAGGTGCGAAGCGCTCAACAACTCGCTTGGTGCAACACTCAAGGCGTGCGCGAGGCGATGAATGTTGAAAAGGGAGACATTCTTCAGACCACGTTCAATTTGGCTGATATATGTCACGTGCATATCGCTGAAATCGGCGAGTTGCTCTTGCGTCAGTTCGCGTGCGTCTCTAAGTCTCCGCACAGTAACGCCGAACTGCCACTGAACGTCCTCCTTGCTGGCTAGTTTAGAGGTCGACTTCGGCATCTCCCGAAGTCTGAAAACGCTAGACCCAAAAATCCATAGACTATGGATCTATATCTGGCAAACTACGCCCAATATAGATTCAAAAATCTACAAATGAAGATCCTTCTAGGGTCGGCTGAGCGGCGATTCAAGAAATCTTCAACCACATATGACTTCCTTGAGCTTTAGAGGAGGCGCGTACCTGCTGTGCGCGACAGAGCGGATTGCGTGCGTCCGAGCCTCGACTTCGCCCAGCTAAAGGACATTCCCATCGAAAAACCTGAGAGAAATCACATGACCAACTTCGTCCATTGCCGCGGCTGCGGCCACCAGATCCACGAAACCGCCCCTACGTGCCCCAAATGCGGTGCCCCCCAGGCCCCCGCAGGGCAGGGACCTGCCACAGCGCAGACACCGCTTTCCGGAAGCCCGAGTCCCTATGGCTCGATCCCCTGGTTCCGCCAGCGCTGGGCACTCGTCTGCATGTTCCTGGTGTTCCCGCCGGCCGCGGTGGTCATTGCCTGGAGCGGAGAGATCTACTACCTGGTCGGCACCACCATCAAGACCCTCCCAAGGAGCGCCAAGATCATCATGACGGTGATCACGGCGGTACTGCTGATCGCCCTGGCGGGCGATGACGAGGCCTTCCAAGGCTTCGCCGGCATGCTGCTCATCGGCGGCGCCATCGGCTTGTCGATCCGTAGATGAGCCGAGCGGTCAACCACTTCCTTCCTCTCCACACACCATGAAAACCATCATCAAGGCGCATCTCGCGCCGTGCATGTCCGTGGTCGCCGCATTCCTGCTGACCGGCTGCGGCCCCTCGACCCTGGACTTCCGCAACGCGGAGGTCGTCAACGGCAAGATCTTCCGGGCTGGTGCCGACAAGCCGTACTCAGGGCACCTTACCAACATTCCCGCACGTATAGCCATCATGGGCCGCAGGGACTATGGGGCTTACCACCAGACCCTTTCCAACGTCTACACGTCGCTGGGCATCCAGGCGGACATCTACACCGCTGTCGCTGTCTGCGACGTCGATGTCGATCAAGGTGTTCTGGATGGCAAGGCAGTCTGCCGCGCCACTGCGGACCAACTGCTGTCGGACGAGATGAGTTTCGACAAGGGGGCGCTGGATGGACGCATCAAGACCTACTTTCCTCGCAACGGTGGCAAGCTCGCAGCAGAAGCGCAGTTCGACAACGGCGTCCTGGATGGCGACATGGCGATGTACGGGCCCGAGTCGGGGCGCAAGATCCTGCAGGTGAGCTTCAAGCAGGGCAAGGTGCACGGCAAACAGGAAATCGTCGACGACGAGACCGGCAAGCTGGTCTTTCGCGCCACGTACTCCAAGGGCCTGGTCGACGGCGAGCTCGTACGCTATTCACGCGGCACCGACCGGCTGGTGTACCGCGTCAGGATGGTCGATGGGGTCAAGGACGGCATCGAAGAAAACTACGACGTTTTCTCCGGCAAGCTCAGGGATCGCAGCGGATGGAAGATGGGCAAGCCCCATGGTGACGTCGTGGTCGCCACGCTGGACAGCGACAGGAACCCAACGGACGAGCTCCAGGTCGTGGCCAGATACGACAACGGCGTGGAAGTGCCGTTGGCACCGACAGCGAAGTCGGCAGTGACGGTGGTGCCACCGGGCACTGCCTCCAATGTGCAGGGCTGCGTGGATACGCAGATCGTCGCCTTCCGCGTCCAGCATGGTGAGGACGAGTTGATCACCGCCGATCAGCTCGGTAAATGGGAGGCCGAGTGCCGCAGCGGCAAACGCCCAGGCTGATGCCTCTGTCTCGATCTTCCAATCCTTCTCAAGCCGCCTTCGGGCGGCTTTTTCGTTTCTGCATGCCGTCTCGCCCGGCCGTGCCCGGCCCTGCTCGGTCGTGGTAGCCGGGCGCTATGCCGTCTGCTCATTGACGCAGCGCGGCCCGAACCCTTCCCAGACACCCAATTGCCCGACCCCATCGGGCCAAGACTTGGAGACCCCATGGAACTCATTACCCCCGAGTTGCGCCAGCTGCTGCTCGCCAACGGCGAAGCCTCGCGCGATAACCCTCGCTTCGATCCACCTCCCGTGGTCAAGTGGTTCAACCCCTGCGGGGCCGCTACCTGGCTCATCACCGAACTGGACCCCGATGACGAAGACCTGGCCTACGGCCTGGGCGACCTCGGCATGGGCATGCCTGAGACGGGCCATGTGTCCGTGCAAGAGCTGATGTCGATCCGACTGATGGGCGGTGCCCTTGGCATCGAGCGTGACCTGTATTGGAAGGCGAACAAGCCCTTGAGCGAATACGCGCGTCTGGCACGGCTTGCTGGGCGCATCGTCGACTGACGCCTGTTCCTCCTTCGCTCCCGAATTCAACAAGAGCCCCAGAAAAGCCCGGTCCGGCCTCGCCGTCGACCGGGCTTTTTGCCGCCTGGGTCCGGCCTTTCCAGCGCTTCTCTTCTTTCTTCCACCTGCTTCAAAGGAGCACTTTCACCTTGTCTTCCCTTCAATGTCCCAACTGCGGCTGCGACCGCATCGAAACCCGCGACATCGCCCAGCGAACCGGCGGCACGCTCGGCGGCCTGGCAGGTGCCGCCGGCGGCGTTGCCGGTGCGCTTCGCGGCGCGCGCGTCGGCTTCGCCGTCGGTATGGCCGCCGGTCCGGCTGGCGGAACGATCGGCACTGTCATCGGCGTGGTGCTCGGTGGCCTGGGCGGCGGCGCCCTGGGCACCGAGGTCGGCGCCATCTTCGGGCGCGTTGTCGATGACCGCGTCCTGAATAACTGCAGGTGCACCAACTGCGGCCACACCTTCAGTGGCCGACGGGGCGCGTCCGACGGACCGTGGTCGTCCCCGGACCCAGCGCCGGCGTCGTCATCGTTCCGGCCAGCGGGGCCGTCCCCCGCCGAGAGCCCGTTTTACGACGACCCCGAAGACCCGGACCTGGACTGACGCAGCACTCGCGGTCCCGGTTCTTCTTTTCTTCCCCATTTCCTTTCTCATTCTCTTCCCCATTCCCTATGGCACATCTCATCGAACAAATGGCCTTTGCAGGTGAAACCCCTTGGCATCGCCTGGGTCACCGTCTCCCGCCCAAGCAACCGATCGAGGTCTGGGCCCGCAGTGCCGGCATGGACTGGACCATCCGAGAAACCCCCGTGCGCTACATGACCGAAGGTCCGGGGACAGACCCGTTGCTCCAGACCCTGGAGTCCTTCCAGGACCACAAGGTGCTCTACCGCAGCGACACCCAAGCTCCCCTGTCCGTCGTGAGCAGCCGCTACCAGGTCGTGCAGCCCCGGGCCGTGCTCGAGTTCTACCGCGACCTCACCGAGATCGGGGGCTACGAGATGGAAACCGCTGGCGTGCTCAAGGCCGGACGCAAGTTCTGGGCACTGGCGCGCACCGGCAAGCAGGCCGTCCTCAAGGGCTCGGACATCGTCGACGGCTACCTGCTGCTCGCCACCTCCTGCGACGGCACCCTCGCCACTACCGTCACCCCAACCACCGTTCGGGTGGTTTGCAACAACACCCTGTCCATCGCGCTGGACGGCACGAGCAATGCGATTCGGGTGCCCCATAACACCCGCTTCGATGCCGACGCCATCAAGCAGAAGCTGGGGATTGCCGTCTCGCAGTGGGATCACTTCATGCACCGCATGAAGCAGCTGTCCGAACGTAAGGTCAAAGAGAAGGAATCGCTGGACTACTTCCTGCACGTGCTGTGCGGACCGAACGCCCATGAGGCCATCCGCAAGCAGGGCGACATCGGACAGCCGGGCCTGCCGCATGACCGTGCCCTGAAGACAGTGCAAGCCCTCTACGAGGGCAGGGGACGAGGCGCAGAGCTCGCAGCCGCCAAGGGCACGGCCTGGGGCTTGCTCAACGCGGTGACCGAGTTCGTCGACCATGAGCGTCGGGCTCGCAGCCGCGAATACCGGCTCGACAGCGCCTGGTTCGGCCAAGGCGCGGCGATCAAGCAACGCGCCCTTGACCGCGCAATTCAGCTCACGTCCTGAAGCCCTCTAACAGGGGCTTTTTACCCCCCCGTCCCCCCAAAAAGAGGCCCCTCTCCTTCAAAGGAGAGGGGCTTTTTGCCGGATGGACATCAGAACTTCTCAAGGAGAAAAGCATGGTGAATACACGCGCGGAGCGTCTGCGAGCGACGTACCCCGCAGGGCGGCCGCAACTCCAACTGGTCCAGCCGCCTCAGCCCCAACACCCGCGCTGCGACCGATGGCCCGACATGCGCGAGCCCGGAATCGGAGACCTCGATGCGGCCGCTGCCCTCGACCGGGATCCCTTCAAGTCCCAGGTCCGTCTCTGGATGGAGAAGACCGGTCGACAGGACCTGTTGTATCCGACGCAGCTCCAGGACGACAGCCTCGCGTACTGGAGTCGGCTGCTCGAACCGATCGTGGCGGCGCACTACACGCTCAGGACGGGGCGCAAGGTCCGGCGCGTCAACACCACGCTGCGGCACCCGCGGCACGCGTGGATGCGCGCCATGGTCACGCGCGAAGTCGTGGCGTCATCCGAGGTCCAGCTCCTCGAGTGCTTCTCCGTTGGCATGAACCTCGCCGACCTCTGGGCTCAAGGTGTCCCCGAGCACATCAGGCTGCGGGTGTTGCACCAGCTCGCGGTCACAGGCGCGAACGCCGCTGACGTGATCGTGCTGCTGGGCGGCCAGCACCTGCAGGTCTACCGGATCGAACGCTGCGAAGCCGAGATTGCGCGACTTATCCGGCAGGAGCAAGCGTTCTGGCGATGTGTCGAGCTCGACAAGGCCCCGTCTGCGCAGGACAACGACGCACAGATGCCATGACGCACCGACGTCAAGGTGAGAACCGCGCTTGGCTCAGCGGCACTTGCTCGTTCTTTTCAGTGTGCGCGCCAGAGCTTCCACCACGGGCGCCGCGCCGTTCTCTTCTCGAGTGGGCGCATGTCCAGGGTGTCGTAGCTCGTGAACGGTGCGCCGGCACGTCGGCGCAATTCCGTCTCAAGTTCGTGGGCAGTGCCGCGTGCATGAAGGTCTCCCTCCAGGGCCTTCCTGCGCCACTCCACTGCCATCGCACTCAGCACCTCATCAGGCAGCTCTTGCATCGTCGTCATGCAGAGATTGTGCCGCCTGAGGCGGCATGTCTTGACGAGTGTCCCAGCGCCGCGCGCACGAAGCGTTTTTCCTCTCCCTTTTCCCTTCTTCTTTTCCCAAGCAGTCCCATGAACATCGATCCAACACTTCGCAGTCCGGTGGCTCACGAGCCTTCTGCATTTCCGCCGGCAGGCCTTCATCGCTACATCGCCCGAACGCTGCGAGTCAGCGCATGCCATCTGCCCTGGGAGGTCGCGCGGCAGATTCACGCCGAACATCAGGCTGAAGAAGGCGACAACACCTCGCAGTCCAATCTCGCTGGCTTACGGGTCCTCGAGCTGGACGACTTCAGCTGGCGCGTCGACGTCACCGCCGACAACATCGCAGCAGCCCAAGCGCTGGGATGGCACGAACTGCGTCGATTGCTCCGGCTCGCGCAGACCTACCAATGCGAGGCTCTGGAACTGGCCGCCGACAACCCGGCGTTGCCAAGCGTCTTGGACTTCATGGTCTTTGCATGGCCCTGAATCGAAGTCGTCCATGCGAAGTCAACAGCCCTTGAACCCAGAACCAACCCGCCTCGTGCGGGTTTTTTTACGCCCGTTCTATGCGCAACAAAAACCACTCTCCTCGGAAAAATATTCCCTTCATCCTCGCCGCGAACCTGTCTTCTCTCGGGTTTCGCGCGAAGGTTTCATCCATTCGTTCGTTCATTGCGCAGGCCTGACATGGGAAGCATCGTCTATCGCGCTACCAAGGATCAGGCCATCCACGATGAACTGGCCAGTGTCGGCGCCTACGCCACGGTGCTGGCACACCGCGTGATCGGCAACCGCCTGTGGTTCCTTGCCCAACACCGTGCCGGTGAGCGCACCGGGTGCAAATGGATCGGGCTGACGCTCGTCGAATCCCGCAAGGGGGAGGTGGCAGTCAAGAGCATGGACGAGACCTGCGGGCCTTGCCACTACGACTGCCCGCTGTCGTTCCTCGCACAGGCCGATGCGCCTGCAGGGCCCTATGCGGGGCCTTGGCGTGAGAAGGTGCGCGCGTTCCATGCGAGCCGATCCGCAAGGCGTGCAGCGATCCGGCCAGGTGTGCGCATCTCGTACGACGCTCAGATCTATGTGCTGCAGCGTTGCCTTGGCCGCCGAGGGTGGGACGTCGCGCGCGAGAGCGACGGCCAAGCCTTCCGCATGAAATCCCGCCAACTCGGCAGCGCCACGCTGCTTTCACCTCTGGAGTCCCCCGCATGAACATCGACTTCGAGCGGCACGAGACGGTGCCTGCCTACACACGGAACCTCACCTCCAAGGACCAGATCAAGTGGTCGGCCGAATTCGAGGTGCCAGCGATCGGAGCCGACATTCTGATTCGCCTCAACGGCATCGGCCGGGCCAAGGTGGTGGGCTATGCCACCTACGGCGGCTACCTGGGCGTGATGTCCGTTCCGTGCACTCCGCCCAACTGGTGGATCCGCCAGAACGGCCCGCCCACACCGGACAACGCCGCCTTGGCGTTCGGTGCGGAGATTGCGCTGCTGTCATCCAAGGAGGCGCCATGAACCACCGTCAGTCCAACGTCGAGTTCGTCGTCGATTTGATGGAGTACAGCGCACACGGTGCGCTCATTCAAGCCTTCGTGATCCAAGCGCTCGAGCAGTACGCGAGACGGGTTGCGGCGGTCACGCCAGAGCAGTTGGACACCGGTCTCGTGAGTGGCCATGCCTGGCATGGCTGCGCCGTCGAGGTGGGGAGGAAGTTGGCGCAATGGCTGGGCGAGGAAATGTCCGAGCCTCCGGGCGCGTGCCATGCCGCGGCCAACGCCACGGAATCCTCAGGCGATTCCGACAGCTGAGCGCTTGTGATCCAGTCGCTCGACCCGAGTGCCGCCATGGCGCTCGCACCTGGCCGTCCCCGCCTTTCTTGGACCTGCGAGTCCGTTTTACCCCCGCGCATGTCCTGAATCCTTCTGAGCCTTCCAGGCGGAGCGAGGGAGGGGAGGGCATGCGCTGCCTTGCCGCAATCCGCGGCCCACCCCGAGGAGCAGATCTTGGTCACCATGCATTCGCGTGGTCGATCGAAGCGATTCGTCGCATCGGTCGCATCACCGTCGACTTTCACATATCACTTCACGCGCATCAGCCGCAACGCCAAGACCGGCCCGATGCCGGTCACCACGACGAGTGCGAACTCCTGTCCACCCGGCTGCAGCCTCAAGCACAACGGCTGCTATGCCGAGAGCGGGCCTCTGGCGCTTCACTGGAGAGCTGTCTCGGAAGGAGGGCGCGGCAGCAGCTTCGACGAGTTGCTGCAGGAGATCTCCACGCTGCGTCGACATGCGCTGTGGCGGCACAACCAGGCAGGGGATCTGACGCCGTCCTCGCCAGGCGTGATCGACGAGAAGCTGCTCATCCAGTTGGCGCTGGCGAACATGGGGCGGCGCGGGTTTACCTACACCCACTACCTGCCCACGCCGGCGAACCGCGTTGCTATCCAGAGGGCCAACCAAATCGGCTTCACTGTCAACCTGAGCGCGGAGACGCTTGCCCAGGCCGATGCTTATGCCGCGCTCGGAGTTGCGCCCGTCGTGGTCCTTCTGCCTGCCGGAATTACCAAGGCTGTTCGGACGCCTGCAGGTCGTCACGTCGTCGTGTGCCCCGCCAGCCTCGGCAGCAGCGATTGCCTGAACTGCGGCATTTGCCAGCAACGCGATCGGATCGCCATCATGGGATTCCCGGCGCACGGGAGCGGCGCAAGGCACGTCCAGGCGATCTTCTTCGGGCGGCAGGTCCAATGAAGGCGACCCATGCCGTCAGCGAAGCGGCGGGACAGGAAGGTGCACCAGCGCTTGACGAAGAATTCCTTCTTCTCGTGGACCGTGTCATGCTGGCCCGCAAGCAATGTGATCCGTATCAATTGGAACAGGTCCATCGCGCTGCAGCGGAGGAGACGCGGATTGCCAATCTTACTGCTCAACATGAGTCCAACGCGAAGCACCGCGGTGATCTCGGTAGAGTCTGATGCGCGATACGACCTTGACGGATATTCGAACCAAATCAACGCTGAACAAGCATTGAGACGCCTGAAAAGTCCTCCTTGGTTTCGCCTTCTCGGCGAGCCTCGGAGGACTCCGTTGCAGGTTTCATTTTTTTGATTGCATGGATGCAAGAAGCTTGAGCATCGAGGATTGGTGATGAGATAGGGCGCCAGTGTGTGTGACACTTGCCACCAGTCGTTCAGCAGCAGTATGGGTTGTTGAAAAAATAAGGAAGAACGCTGACAACGGCCGTCCCTCTGCCCAGCGTATGCTTGCGCCTTTTCCAGTTTGAAAGTTCCTATGACAAAGACTTATCTTCAGGTTCAGAAGCAGATTGAACAATTGCAGAAGGAGGCTGAGCAATTGCGCAATAAGGAAGCCAGCGGCGTTCTCAGTCGCATCAAAGAAGCTATCGCGGTATACGGTTTCACCGCTGCTGATCTTGGTTTTGGCAGGTCAATTGGAAGAGTTGCCGTGGTGAAAGAAGCCACCGCGAAGAAGGGGCGCAAGACCAAGAAGTTGGCTGCGGCCAATGGTGCGCCGAAATTCAAGGACGATCAGGGCAATGTCTGGAGCGGCCGTGGCCCACGCCCTGCTTGGTTCAAAGCAGCACTCGAGGCGGGCAAGTCGGCCGAAGAGCTGTTGGTGAAATAGTTGGCTTCATGAGAAAGCGGTATAGGGTGATCGCACGCGTCGGCGCCCTAGTTGGGCCCCGTGCGTGACCGCGGTGGAAGAAGGTGCGGGAGTTCTACGCGAATCGCACGGCGAGGTGAGCAGGCACGAACCCGGTATCCGCAGGATC
The DNA here is from genome assembly GCF_059491885.1 of Variovorax sp. Varisp46. NCBI lineage: Bacteria > Pseudomonadati > Pseudomonadota > Betaproteobacteria > Burkholderiales > Comamonadaceae > Variovorax > Variovorax sp. Varisp46. The sequence goes on along the minus strand of NZ_CP168515.1, from coordinate 4,042,869 downwards.
CTTGCGGCGGCGTTGCGCCAGGTCCTCAAGGTCGTATATCCGCGGGTCAAAAAGCGTCAATGAATCGACGCACCAGTCGCGGCTTGCTTATAGCGAGAGGCACAGGCTGCAATCCTCCATGTGCAGCCTCGCACTCCGCGCAGGCAATTACCACCGCCGTTTCCTCCACGGTGTCGAGGTCCTCGTCATCAAACAGGTTGACAGCGATCAGGTACACGGGTTGCCAATTGTTCCTTTTGAGGTGAGTCTGTCCGCAGCTTGTGCATAGACGAACGCCCTCGTAGTCCTCTATGTCATGGCAGGCGAAACCATGCTTCTCCAGATCCTTACGGGCAGCGTTGACTCCGCACTTCATGCAGTACGACTTCAGCACGCGGGCGTTTCTCACCTCCAAGGTGCTTGGCGGGCCAGGTTTTTGAAAGCGTTCTTCATTGCGGTGCAAGTTCACGTGAATATGACCGACGAGCGCTCCGCAGTTCGAGCAATGTTTCGAAGGGACTTTATTCCAATAGCGGGACATGTTGTTTTCCTGGAGTTGAGGTTCTGAGATCCGACCGGCGCAGAAGGGCCCGTTGGCTGAGGCCATTACGTGAAAGACCAATGGTCGTTGTCAGTGCTGCGGCCGGTCGCCCTTCTTTTTCATGGTTCGACGCATGGCATCGCTCGACTGGAAAGCGGCGTTCTCGATGGGCTGCCGCGGGTTCCAGATCGTGCTGCGGAAGATTCTGCCGAGGCCCGCAACTTTGTACCCGGCAACCTCGACGACGCATCTATGCAGATAACGGTCGGCGAACTCCGATTCCCGCAGGTTGTAGTGGTCGAAATCTGCGGTGTCATGGTTGACCGGGATCCGGTAAACCTCGGTGACATCCTGACCCGGGCTCAGCTCGACATGCAAAGGTCGACGCGCCTGGATGTCACGCTGCAGGATGACCGCCTCGCGCCGGAAGCGTTCGGCTGCGGCGATCACGGGCTCAAGGTTTCCGCCTGCTGAGTTGATCCGAACGATCCGAGAACCGCGGAAGAGCTGTTCCTCCGGGAACCAAGTAGTCGGGTCTTGTCTATGCGACGTCGAGCAAGGACGCAAGGTTCGTGCTCATGGAATGGCGGGTTTCAGTAAGAATTGCCCAGCTACGAAGAGCCAGCACCTTAGAGTTCAGGGCTGCATGTCCAACGCTCGACTGAGCCATGCGTACTGACGGCGGGGAGTGCGGCGGACTCCGCTATGGGGCCTCACAAAAGTCTGGGTACAGTAGATCGATGCCAGCGCGTTTGCAATTGAGGAAGCTAAGAGCACCATAGGTTGTGACTGGGCTTAGGAGGAAGCCAGAGGTCGATGGCGATGTTTTCAATAAGGTTCTCGATGAAGTCGCATAGACTTCTCAAGTCCAACAAAGAAATCAGAGCATGAGCATGAAATCTCCGGCTATGTTCCGTGTAACGGGGCCTTCTCCAGCCGTTTTCGGTGAGACCTTCGTGGTCATCGCCGTGTGGAAGACGTCGCAGAGAACTTGGGCTGCTGAGGTGAACACTCTTTCGCAGCGTCCGCAAGAAAATCTGCATTGGTGGAGTTTTGAGCGCGACACTACAGGCTACCCAACTGATTTGGCGCCCTTAGACGAAGTAAGTATGGAAGCCGAGGCCGTGTGGCTAGCTGAGACCAACCTCGCTCTCAAATTGGAAGAGCGGGCAAAGGAACTGGGCAGGCCAGAGTTTGCCGACGTTCCGATCAAGCTGGAACGAACGCAGATATCCCCTGTGACGCTTTGGGTTCGAGATGTTTTTCCTGCCATGTTTTCCGAGATGGCGCGGCGCACGAAGTGCGAGATGTTGAGGAACTACCTTCGCACTGTAATGAGCTTGGAGAAATCCAGCACATCATGACCGGCGTACGGCCGAACGGACCCCCCTCGGTGGAGACAGGTTTGTAATCCACCGATGTAGTTGGCAGGAGCTCGCATGCTGCTTTTCCTTCGCACGTCACCGCAAGTAGTCCCTCCCTCAAAGAGAATATGCACGAGAAAGACTTTCGGTCTTTCTCGTTCTTCTTAGGTCGTTTTTCTTCATGATCAGCAGAGAGGTGAACCTCTCTGAGAGCTGAAGTCAGAGCAAGGCTTTCAGCCTTGCTAGAGCTAGGGGGAGAGGAGAGAAGAGAGGTGTGAAGGCACCTCTCTTCTCTTTAGTCAGAGGGAGTCCTTCGGACTCCCTAATAATTAACAACATAAAGGGGCATTGGCTCCCGCACTTTTTATGCCGGATGTCAGGCTGCTTCCCAGCGCCTGGCAGATGATGGGTTGACGCAGTAAATTTTTACTGACAAACCCTTGATGTTCTACGAGAGCGCTTGCCCGCCACGCGGGCGCCTTCGACACCCTGAGACCAAACGGAAGTCGTTCCTGCGTGACGAGCCTACCGTCCAGTACAGTGTGGTGAGATCCACTGTCCCTTTGACACCCAAATCGGACTTCGGATAGACAAGGTTCGCGGATCGGCTATGATCGTTCCCGTTGGAAGCCTGAGCAATCAGCTCCGATATATAAGCGCTTCACGCGCAGCGCCTTGCCGCAACGGCAGGGGTGCACCAATAAGGATTCGTCGTCATTGGCTGGTTTCTCGGCACAGAGCTGAGAGACCAGAATGGCTGATGGGCTTTTGGTGCGCATGCAGCGGAGACGACCGCTGTTTAGGGTTCGCAGTACGGGCAAGTTCAGAACGCTGACCGTCACTGCCAAGCCTTCCTCCATCAACGACCATACAGCCCAACGTGATTTGCGCGCGCCTCAGGTGCCCGCAAACCGCTCCGAAAGGAGCCGTTTGGAAATCGGAGATGGAAGTGAGCTACTTGAGCGATGTGCGCAACTGGTCCGGACGCTGCATGAACTGTGGGCACCCGCACGGTGAGACCATTGTTGGCCTTGTCCACAGCTATGGCGCCTGCAAGACGGTGCTTGGAGTCTACTGCACGGGTTGCGGGATCGAGGCAGCCAAAGCCTATCTGGAAGAACGCGGAATCAGCACCTACGTTGCCGGGAGCTACGAGGCATTCTGCAAATGTGGTTGCTGCAAGAACTCGCAAATCGGGTCCGGGTGCAACTGGACAACCTACGACATCGCCATCCTGTGCTGGAACGGATTCGACGACTTTGACGAGCAAGTCGTGCTCGAGACCACGCACATTTGCCGCGATTGTCGCGAAACGGGCGGGCGCAAAGCGATTGCCTTTCGCTTCAGCCAGATCATGCAGACGCTCGACGAGGACCAAAAGGCCCTCGACTTGGTCCTTTAATTCGTTCCATGGTTTGAAGGGGAAGCCAGACCCGCCGATAGCGGGCCTTCCCGTTGACGACTTCTCATAGGAACATCAAAGTGATTTTTGACCAAGGCCCCCTGCAGTCCTTGAAGGCCGTGCCTCGCTGGACTCCCTTGTATCTTTGGCCGGGCATGATCCAACGCGAGCAGGTAACTCTGCTGCTTGGAGAGCCAGGATGCGGCAAATCTACCTTGCTGGCGAAAATTGTTTCTCTGGTCACAAGTAAAGAGCGCGAGCGCGCTCAATGGCCGGATGGCGGCGATTGCGCGATGTTCCGCTCCATAGCTTGCGACCACCGTCGAGTGGGCATCAACGCGTTTGCTGATAAGTTGCGCGTGGCAAAAGCCGACCCGGATATCTGCATGCTGTGGAGCCCGAAGAACTGCAAGCCGTTCGATCTGCGAAACGATATCGCTTCACTCGAGAGCCAGATGCGAACTTTCAACCAGGCACCCGGTTTGCTGGTCATCGATTCACTGCCTTCGCCCCAGAAGCTCGGCGGGCGCCATAAGGTGGAGCAGATCGGAGAGGCTCTGGGCGATTTGGCGCGTCGTTGGCAGTGTGCAATCGTCGTAGTCGCCGACTTACCCAGCGGCAAGGGCCTCAAGGACATTGCCCAGCGCGCTAACCGCTCTCCCTTCAGTGAGTGGTCTGCAACCAATCTGGCCGTCGCACGCGTGGACGCGCCGTCGCCGCGTACGACCCACGTAGTGGTGCGAACGAAGAACTTGGGTGACGACGACATCAAGGCGTTTGGCTTCGACATTCTGCGTACCGCGACGGCCTCTAATGGTGTGCTGATAGAGGAGTTCGTTGCAGAATTCGAAGATTCGCAAAGCGGACTTGAGCCGCTGGAGTGGCTTATCGGAGGGGACAGCTACAGCGGAGCATCTGTGCAGAGCAAGCGTGAACAGGCTCGCTTGTGGTTGCGTGCAGCACTTGAAAATGGGCCGAAACTGAGCAAAGACGTGCGATTGGAGGCAGAAAAGGCGGGGCACAACCTCGAGACCTTGAGACGTGCTGAACGCGATCTCAAGGTGATCAGCTGTCGGGCGCCGGGCGCAAAGACGATCTACACCATGAGATTGCCAGGACCGGATCTGCGCGCAGTGGTCGCCGCAGCCGAGGAACTCGAATCTGCGGTCGTGCCGGGCCAGGGTGCCTTGCATCCCTGGTTCGAGCGTGCACCTGTAGAGGGAGTGCCTCGAAAAGCATGGCCGTTCGTTGGTCCGCACTTCTCGAACTCGTTGAGAGCAGAACCGGAAGGCGCTTCCGTGTGTAGCTCGCAAACAGTCGATCACCACGATCTACGACCTGCAGAATTACGGCGCGCAGAGGTGCTGCAAGCGCGACCTTTGGAGGTCGGGCAGGTCGGGCAGGTCGGGCAGGTCGGGCAGGTCGGGCAGGTCGGGCAGGTCGGGCAGGTCGGGCAGGTCGATAAAGTTCCCGGCGTGAGAACCGACCTTTCCAGAAATGATGAAGAGCCTCATTTCAGCCTTCGCTCTGAGTCTCAGGCCGCAGTCGACATCGAGCGCTCGGACTCATGCGCCAACGATTCAATGGAATCGCGTGGCGATTCCATGAGTGACCTGTTTGGGAATTTGACCCTGGGAACTTTGCTTCGGAACCGGTACCCTTCACTGATGAAAGGGACGACTGCCGATGATGACCTGTCGGGTGTGTGACGCTCCAGCACGTAAGGTGCGCGCTGTTCACGCGTTCGGACATCCTCACCACCAGCGAGGCGATGGACGAGGATGCCCCCGGCGTGCATCCGGGGCACGACAACATTGCGCGCGAGATACGCTTTGACCGCGGCGATGTGGACGCAGGTTTCGCTGCGGCACATCTCGTTCACGAGTCGACCTACACCACCCATTTACAGTACCCCGGTTACATGGAACCGATGGCAACCGTGGCCGCGTTCGATCCGGACGGACGGCTCGTGCTGTGGACTTCCACGCAAGCCGTCAACCTGGTGCGCGAGCAGGTGGCGGCGACGCTGGGTCTGTCGGTTTCGCGAGTGCGGGTGGTGCAGGCCACCACGGGTGGCGCTTTCGGCGGCAAGATCGTTGAAGACGATAACCAACTGGTGGCGGGCCTGTTGGCATTGCGCACCGGTAGCCCCGTGCGGCTGGTGAACAATCGGTTTGAGGACTTCCAAGCCTGCTGCGCGAGCGTGCCTGAGCACATCACCCTCAAGATGGGCATGAACCGCGACGGCGTGATCGTTGCCAAGCAGGTTCACATCATTGCCGAGTGTGGCGCCTACGCGGGCCCTTGCCGGCGACGCGCGGAACTGATGGCGGGCGCAGGCTCAGGCCTTTGACTACCTATCGCTTCAGATCGAAAATCCGCAACCCGAGGACGATTGGTAAGCCGCTTAAGGATTCGCCACTATTGTGCGTGCTCCGACTCAGCGCGGTCTATACACACGCGTCAACCAACAAAGTAGTCTGCGTTGAGACGCGCCCTGGATCGCTCAAGCGTAAGTGGGCAGTTAAGGAGCTCGCAGGCGCGCGAAGTCGGGGCGCTTCGTGGCATCGTATCGCTGTGTCTCGAGATCGAACAGAAGCGCCCCGGTGCCCAAAAGCTCGGGTGGGGGTAGAAGCATCGGTCATACCGTTTCCCGGCGAGCGGGGGGAGGAAGGTTGAGTGCCACGCCAAGCCTTGTGCAGGCGCGTCGCACCAGTTCGCCAATATCGCCGCAGGTGCGTGCCACGCCGTAGACCAGATGATCCGGCCGCACGAGCGCGGCCTCGCATCCATGGCGTTCGAACCAGGCCGCCAGAATACCGTCGGCTTCGGCCAGCTTCACCACGCCGGGCGCCGTCGTCGCGGCATCGAGGCACAGCAGCTGCGCGCCGAGGTTCGCCACCGATGTTTCCAAGGTCCGGAGCGCCGCCGGATCGGGCGCATGGCGCAACACCAGCAGGAAGCCGGGCGGCAACAGGTCGTCCATCATCTGCGGCGCAACGCCGGGTTCGATGCATCCCATCGCCTGGGGGAAGGGCGTGCCCGCGGGCAACTCGTCGCGTTCGATCAACCCGTGACGCACGCCGGGCAACAGGCTCTGGCGCAGTTGCATCCGCACCTGCCCGCCTTGCTGCTCGCGCAGGCGAAGGTCGCGCTCGGCGGCGCGCACCGGGTCGCGCTCGCAGATGATCTGGCCCAGCCGCTTGACGGTTGCCGTCACGTCTTCCACCTGCGGTCCGCGCTCGTCGCCGTAGCTGTCCAGCAGGCTCTCGGGGGCGCGTTCCTCGAGCACCCATTGAAGCTTCCAGGCGAGGTTGACGGCATCGCGCAAGCCCTGGCACATGCCCTGGGCGAGGAAGGGGGGCATCTGGTGCGCGCTGTCGCCCGCCAGCAGCACACGGCCGTTGCGCCATCGCTCGAGCACCACCGCATGAAAGCGGTAGGCCGCCGCGCGCCAGATGCGTGCGTCAGCGGGCGTGAGCCAGGGGGCGAGCAGCTGCCAGATGGCCTCGTGCGGCATCTCGCGCTGCTCGGCCTCGTCGGCAAGCAGCAGGAACTCCCAGCGCCGGTGGGTGCCCGGACCCACGACGTAGGTGCAAGGCCGTGACGGGTGGCAGTACTGGACGTTGGTGGCGGGCAGCCGGTCGAGCTTGTCTTCGTCGACATGCATGTCGACCACGATCCAGGGCTCGTCGAAGTCGAGGCTCTTGAGCGTCAGGCCCATCTGCTTGCGCGTGGGGCTGGTGCCGCCGTCGCAGCCGACGACATAGCGCGCGCTCAGTTGCGCCTGCGTGCCGTCGGACCTGCGAACGCCGAGCTGCGCGTGGGTTTGCGACTGGCTCAGCTGCAGCACCTCGTGCCCGAGATGGATCGACACGCCGGGGAGCTTGCCGACCGCCTGGCGCAGCGAGGCTTCCAGCGCCGGCTGGTTGAAGGTGTACGACGGCGCCCACGCGAGCGGGTAGGGCGACGGCCCCATGTCGAAGTGCTGGATGGGTTCGCCGTCGCTGCCCTGGTAGACCGTCGGGCGGTAGGGCGTCATGTGCGGCGCCAGCGTGCCGGCGATGCCGATCTCCTGAAACACGCGCAGTGCTTCGTGGTCGAGCGCGAAGGCGCGCGGCAGCGGGTAGATCTGCTGCGACTTGTCGAAGACCGCGACGCGCAAGCCGCGTTGGCCGAGCAGCGCGGCGAGCGTTGCGCCGACGGGGCCGAAGCCGATGATCGCCACGTCGACGGGTTCCGGATTCTGGTGGAGCATGGCTTTGTTTGAATGCATGAATCAGATATTGTGCATAAAACATGATTTCACGCACAAAGGGTTATTACTGATGACGCTATGCCGCGTGGTCGAAAAGAATGCACAAAACACGATTTGTGCATCTAGACATCAATCAGCCAGGAGACACCATGACGACGATGAAAGCTGCCCGACTGCACCAGGTCGGCGCCCCGATGGAGGTCGAGCAACTTCCGATTCCCCAGCCCGCCGCCAACGATGTGCAGGTGCGGGTGCGTGCATGCGGCATCGTGCCCAACCTCGGCAACATCCTGGCCAACTGGACGACCTGGTTTCCGGAGCTGCCGCTGCCGCCGCTGCCCGCGGTCTTCGGGCTCGACCCAGCCGGCGAGGTAACGGCGGTCGGCTCCCACGTGCACACGTGGAAGCCGGGCGATCGCGTCTACGTGAACCCGAGCCTCTACTGCGGCGGCTGTCGCGCCTGCCGCAACGGCGACCTGATCAACTGCACGCACTACGCGTTCAGCGGCTACTTCGGCTTTTCGCAGAACTCGCTCAAGCTCTACAAGAACTATCCGTTCGGCGGCCTGTGCGAATACATGATCGCCCCGCAGTACGCGCTGGTGAAGCTGCCGGACAACGTGAGCTTCAACCAGGCGGCACGCTTCGGCTACCTCGGCACCATGTACTCCGCGATGCGCAAGGCGCAGGTCGGCCCCGGCAGGAGCGTGCTGATCAACGGCATCAGCGGCACGCTCGGCATCGGCGGCGCGCTCTTCGGCCTGGCCATGGGCGCCACGCGCATCCTGGGCACCGGACGCAACCGCGAGTTGCTCGAGCGCGTGAAGGCGCTGGCCCCCGATCGCATCGAGGTCTTCTCCAGCGCGGACGGCGAGGCCATCGACGCGTGGGCCAAGGCACGCACCGACGGGCTGGGCGTGGACACCTTCATCGACGCGCTGGGCCCCGGCGCGCCGCACGAGACTTTCCAGCAGGGTGTGCGCGCACTGAAGCGCGGCGGCCGCGCCTACAACATTGGCGCCATCGCCGGCATGGTGGGCATGGACCTGCACACCATGATGGACGAGCAGCAGAGCATCGAGGGCTCGGCCTGGTTCACGGCTGGCGAGGGGCAAGACATGGCCGACATGGCCGAGGCCGGCACGCTGGACCTCTCGGTCTTCGAGCACGTGTGCTATCCGTTGGACCGCATCAACGAAGCAATCTCGGGCATCGCGAGCCGCAACGGTGGCTTCAGCAACTTCGTCATCAATCCCTGAAAGCGCGCCATGAAGATCAGACGGGTAGTGGCCGGCACGGGTGCCGGCGGCAAGGCGAAATTCATCTCGGATGGGCCGGCGCCGCGCAGCGTCGAATTCACGACCGTGCCCGGCTTTGCCGCGGTGCTGCTCTGGGCCACCGATGCGTCCGACAGCGTGGGCACCGGCTCCGTGGGCGACCGCACGGGCGAGGCGGGTTTCGTGCCTGCCGCTGGCGGAACCCGGCTCATGATGGTCACGTTCCCGCCCGATGCGGTGATGATGCGCGCCGACTTCGATGCGGCCGCCTTCGGCGCCGAGTTCGGCCGCCTGGTTCCCGGACTGGCCGAGACCTTCGAGCCCGACCACCCCGGCATGCACACCACCGACAGCATCGACTACGACATCGTGCTCGAAGGCGAGATCACGCTCGAACTGGACGACGGCGCACAGGTGCTGCTGCGCCAGCACGAGGTGGCCGTGCAGCACGGCAACCGGCATGCATGGCGCAACCTCGGCGACAAGCCCGCGACCATGCTGTTCGTGCTCGTGGGCACCAGGCGCCAGGGCTGAGCCGGGCCTGAACCCATGTCGCAGATGCCTTCGTCAGCTCCGGCCTGCCGGCCCGAACGCGGCCTTGCCCAGCAACGCGATGTCCTCGAGGAGGTCGGCGAGCGCTGCGTGCACGAAGTCGAGCGTGGCTTCGTCCGCGAGCCGGCCATCGCGAAGCCGTGCGTTGACGTTCGCGATCGCGACATGCTGCCGGACCACGGGCCGCGCCAGCGTGGCGGCCAGGGCATCGCGGATCTGCGCCTGTGCCCGCACACCGCCCGCACTGCCGGGCGAGGCCGTGATGATGAGCGCGGGCTTGCCCTTGAGCGGCGAGGCGAATCCGGGCCGCGACGCCCAGTCGATCGCGTTCTTCAGCACGCCGGGCATCCCGTAGTTGTATTCCGGCGAGCACAGGACCAGGCCATCGGCCTGCGCAATGGCGCTCTTCAGCCGGACGACGGCCGCGGGCGGCGCATCGCCGTCCAGGTCGGCGTTGTAGAGCGGAACGTCGTCGAGCGCGAAGAGCTCGATGGTTGCCGACGCCGGCAGCAGCGGCTGCAGGCTGCGAAGCACCGCGGTGCAGTGGGAGTCGCGCCGGATGCTTCCGGAGATGCCGAGCAGGCGGATGCCGGTCGTCGGGATGTCGTGTGCCATGGTGATGTTCTTGATCAAAAAAATCTGGAGTTTATGCATAAAATGATTTCCATGCACAAAAAAGAAATCTCCCCCGCCTACGAGCCGCCGCTGGTCGAACAGGCCTTCACCCGCTTGCGGCAAGATGTTCTAGCCGGCACGTTCGAAGCCGGCGCCAAGCTCAAGCTCGACGAACTCCAGTCCGCCTACGGCTATTCGAGCAGCCCGCTGCGCGAGGCGCTCAGCCGGCTGGCGCAGGAAGGGCTGATTCGCGCCGACGAGCGCCGCGGCTTCCGCGTGGCGCCGATCTCCGAAGACGACCTGGCCGACATCACGCGCATGCGCGTCATGCTCGACGTGCCTGCGCTGCGGGAAGCCATTGCCCATGGCGATGATGCCTGGGAGGCGGACATCCTTGCTGCGTACCACCGCCTGGAGAAGGTCGAGTCCCGCCTGGGCGACGGACCTGTCATTCTCGACAACGACTGGTCGCAGCTGCACCGTGCCTTTCACCTCGCGCTGGTGGCTGCATGCCCTTCCTTGCGTCAGCGCGTATGGGGCGCGAGCCTGTTCGACCAGGCCGAGCGGTACCGGCGCTTTTCCGCTCGTCACAGGAAGACCGCGCGCCGCAAGTCGAACGAGCACAAGAAGATCATGGACGCCACCTTGCGCCGCGACGCCGATACGGCCTGCGTCCTGCTCGAAGAGCACATCCTGAGCACGCAACGCAACGTGCTGGCCGCACTCAAGGCCGCCCAGGCCGCGCAATCGTAGGGCCACCGGCCCCTTCACAGGAGACAGCATGCTCAAGGTCGCCCGACCCACGCCTTCGCATTTCGGAATCTTCGTCACGGACCTGGACCGGATGGTGGCCTTCTACACCGAGACCTTCGACCTCACGATCACCGATCGCGGCGAAGGCCGCACCTTCAAGAACCAGCTGGTGTTCACCAGCGCCAGCCCCGATCAGCATCACCAGCTGGTGCTGGCCTCGGGCCGGCCGGCCGAGGCGAAGTTCAGCACCGTGATGCAGATCTCCTTCGTGGTGCCGAGCATCCAGTACCTGCGCGATATTTCCGCGCGCGCCGAGGCCCGGGGCGCCACCAGCATCCGTGGCCTCAATCACGGCAATGCGCTCTCGGTCTACATGCTCGACCCGGAGGGCAACACGGTGGAGATCTACGTCGACACGCCGTTCTACGTGGCGCAGCCGCACGGCGATCCGCTCGATCTTTCGAAGGACGACGAGACGCTCATGCGCGAGACCGAGGAGGCGTGCCGCAAGGACCCCACCTTCATGCCGCTTGCGCAATGGCAGGCGCAGTTCGAGTCGCGTTCGCCCGCTGCGCCTGCCGCCTGACGCATTCCGTCTTTTCCGCACACCCTTTTCAACCGGAGTTCCCATGAAGCTTTTGTCATTTGTCTATCAAGGCCGCGAAACCTGGGGCGCCGTCGTCGGTGACGGCGTCGTCGACCTCGGAAAGGCGCGGCCCCAGCATGCAGGCCTGGTCGACTACATCGCCTCCGACGAGTACCTGCAGGCGGCGCAGCACGTCGAAGGCCTGCCGGTGGCGGCGAAGCTGGCCGACATCACCTTCCTGCCGGTGATCCCGCGCTCCGAGAAGATCGTGTGCGCCGTGCGCAACTACATGGACCATCACCAGGAGGTGCTGGCCGCCGGCATGCATCGCGAACTGTCGGAGCAGCCGCCGATCTTCCTGCGCGTGTGGCGTTCGCAGTGCGCGCACAACCAGCCGATCGTGCGGCCGCACGTGTCGGAATCGCTGGACTGGGAAGGCGAGCTCGCCGTCATCATCGGCAAGGGCGGGCGCAACATTGCGGAGGCCGACGCCTTCGCCCATGTGGCGGGCTACTCTTGCTACAACGACGGCAGCATTCGCGAGTGGCAGTTCCACGCCAAGCAGATCGCCTCGGGCAAGAACTTCGAGTCGACCGGCGGCTTCGGTCCCTGGATGGTGACGGCCGACGAGATCGCGCCCGGCCGCGAGCTCAAGCTCGAGACCCGGCTCAACGGCGAAGTCGTGCAGAGCAGCCACACGGGCCACATGATCTTCAGCATTCCGAAGCTCATCAGCTATGCCTCGACGATCTTCACGCTCACACCCGGCGACGTGATCGCCACCGGCACGCCCGCAGGCGTGGGCTGGAGCAAGAAGCCGCCGCGCTTCATGAAGCCGGGCGACGTGTGCGAGGTCGAGATCGAAGGCATCGGCGTGCTGCGCAACCCGATCGTGCAGCAGGACTGAAGCCCTTCGCCCGGGCCTCGGCACGATAAGCCGCAGCCTTCCTACAAGAACCATCGGAGACAAATTCATGCGGCGCAGACGATTGCTCGTCGCCGCAGGCCTTGCCATGGCCTGCGCGGCACCCCTTGACGGCATGGCCCAGGGCTATCCGGACAAGCCGATCAAGGTCTACCAGGGCTTTGCGGCCGGCGGCAACGCCGACACCATCGCGCGCGTGGTCGGCGCGGAGATGACCAAGGGGCTGGCGCAGCCCTTCGTGGTCGAGGCGCAGGCCGGGGCAGGGGGCACCATCGCCGCGGCAACGGTGGCGCGTGCCAAGCCCGACGGGTACACGCTGCTGCTGGCCACGGGCGGCCATGCCGTGGCCGGCGCCCTCTACAACAAGCTCGGCTACCAGACGGTGTCGGACTTCCAGATGGTCTCGACGATCACCTACTTTCCGTTCCTGCTGGTGGTGCGGGCCGATTCGCCGTACCGCGGGCTTGCCGAAGTGCTGGCCGCGGCACGTGCCGACGCGCGCAGCGTGTCGTACGGATCGGCGGGCATCGGCTCCACGCACCACCTTGCCGGCGAGCTGCTGGTAAAGACCGCCAAGGCCGAGATGCTGCACATCCCCTATCGCGGAGATGCGGCCGCGGTCACGGCGCTGCTCGGCGGCGAGGTGCCGATGATCATCGCGCCGCCCACGGCCGTCATGGCCAACATCAAGGCAGGGAAGCTGCGGGCGCTGGCCACCACCGGTGCGCAACGATGGAGCCAGATGCCGGAGCTGCCGACCGTGGCCGAGCAAGGCGTGCCCGGCTACGACGTGCGCTCCTGGGCCGGCTTCATGGCGCCAGCCGGCACGCCGCGCCCGATCGTCGATCGCCTGCAGGCCGAGACGCTCAAGGCCCTGCAGGCGCCGGGCGTGCGTGCGCGGCTGGAAGAGATGGGCGGCGAAGCGCGCGGCAGCACACCGGAAGAAATGACCACGATGGTGGCCGCCGAGCTGAAGCGGTGGGCCGCCGTCGTGAACGACGCACACATTCCCAAGCAATGAGGTCAATTCCATGTCACTGATCGAGATCCGCAAGCGCAGTCTTTCCATCGAAACGATCTACCACGAGGGCGGTCCGCCGGCCGCGACGCCGCTCAGGCTGGCGGCTGCCTGCGCGGTCATCCACAACCCCTACGCGGGACGGTACGAGCCGGACCTGATGCCCTTCATGGCCGAGCTGCGCTCGCTCGGCACGTTGCTTGCCACTGAGTTGGTCGAGGTGCTCGGGCAGGACAAGATCGAGGTCTACAGCAAGGCCGCGATCGTCGGCGTGAACGGAGAGCTGGAGCACGGCGCGGTCTGGCACGAGGCCGGGGGATGGGCCATGCGCAGCATCCTGGGCGAGCCGAAGGCGATCGTCCCCTCGGCCAAGGCGGTGGCCGCCACCGGCTACCGGCTCATGGTGCCGCTGCACTACATCCATGCCGCGTACGTGCGCAGCCACTACAACTCGATGGAGGTGGGCATCCAGGACGCGCCGCGCCCGAACGAGATCCTGTTCGCGCTGGTGATGGGCACGGGAGGGCGGGTGCATGCACGCCTGGGCGGGCTCACCAAGGAGCAGGTGGCCGTGCACGACGGGCAGCGGTGATGCACACCATGAAGGCGATCCAGCTCGAGGCCCCCGGCGGCCCGGAGGTTCTGCAACTGGTGGAGCTTCCTCTGCCGCAGCCGCAGGCGGGCGAAGTGCGCGTCAAGGCGATGGCGATCGGCGCCGGCGGCCCCGACGTGCTGATCCGCAACGGCACCTACAAGTGGATGCCGCCCATGCCGGCGATTCCCGGCAACGAGATGGCCGGCGTGGTCGATGCGGTCGGATCCGGCGTCACGGCCCTACGGGTCGGCCAGCGCGTGTTCGTGAGCGCGCGGGAACTGAAGCAGCGCGGCGGCTGCTACGCCGAAGCCATCTGCGTGCCCGAGGCCGCGCCATTCGTTCTCCCCGATGCGATCCGCTTCGAGGATGCCGTCAGTCTTGGAAACTTCCAGCTCGCACTGGCCATGCTGTCGAGCAATGGCAACTCGCCTGCGACCTCCATCCTGATTCCCGGCGCGGCGGGTGGCGTGGCCACGGCACTGGTGCAGGTGGCGCGCGATCGCGGCCTGCATGTGATCGGGACGGCCTCGACGCCGGAAAAGAAAGACTTCGCACTGGCCAATGGCGCGCACGAAGTCGTCGAGAGCGATCCTCAGGGACTGACCGAGAAGGTCATGCAGCTTACCGGCGGGCGCGGCGTCGATCTGGCCTTCGACCATCTCGGAGGCGCGCACTTCATCGCCTGCCTGCGCGCCCTGGCGCCGTTCGGAATGGCGGTTTCCTACAACATCGTCACCGGCCCGCCGGCGGGTGATGTGTTCGAGGAGCTTCGCAAGTTGCTGGGCAAGAGCCTGGCGGTACGCACTTTTTCGATCCACGCCATCGATGCCGATGCCGCTCAACGGCGCGGGCTGATGGAGTCGGCCATTGCCCTCATGGCCGCGGGCCGCGTGCGTGCGCCGAAGGCGGCGCTCTTTGCGCTCGCGGACGCGCGCCGCGTGCACGAGTTGCTCGACAGCGGAGACACGCTCGGAAAGATCGTGCTGTTGCCTCGCAACGCGTGAGATCTCTTCGTTGAGATGCCGAGCGGCAGCGAGGCACGTTCTCGCCTTGTCGTGAAGCTTGCCGGTCGAAAAGCGAGACGCATTCACCTCGATAGCGAAAATTAGCGACGCCGCGGTTTCAGCCGTGCTTCAGCTTGGATCGGGGCACGTGTCCGTTTAGCAGGTCGCGGACAAAGATTGGTCCGCTATTTGCGGCGTTGCAATTCCCAATCTGAGCTTCTCCATTGCCACATGTGCAACGGCGCTGTTCTATTGGCGATTTTCGCAATCGGTTTTTCAATCCTCACTTTTCTCGATTGGGCGCCTGTCGCGATCGATTCGCTGACGCGCTACGTTGCCGCAATGTTCGGTAGATGTAATGCTCGTCCATTGTTGAGCGAGACGTCTTTCATGAAAATCCTGCTGATCGAAGATGTAGCCGAGCTGGCTGCGTCCATCAGCGAGGCGGCTGTTCAGAAGCGCTTCCTCCCCAACTGCGTGCCGAACCTGCTTCAAGCCCCGGGAAGCCGTGCATACCGGTAGTTGCGGGTTAGCGCTGCTTGATCGAACGCTGCCGGCCGGCGATGGATTGATACTGAGTTCCGCAAGTGCGAGCGACTCATTCCACCATCCTTGTCATTGTGCTCAGCGCACGCGTTAGCGTGCGGCTTCCGAGCCCAAGACGCTGCGCCGCTGTCGCTTTTCTTGAATAGATGGAAATGATGCACTTACCCCCCCCGACCGAGACTGCCCGTGCGGCGCATGCTGGCCAATCTGAAGAGGTCTGCGCGCGATCCGATGCGAACCGGAGCAGCCCTGGTGTAGATCGTCGGCCGATGTGGCTGTCGCGCTGGGTCAGCGCGATACCGCCAGGCGAACGCATGAACGTGACGACACATGCAGCTGGTCTCGCAATCTTCCTCGTGCTCGGGTGTTGGCTCATTGTCCGGAGTAGCGCTCTTGACTCTGCTGCCCCGACGCTTTCTGTGATCGCGTTCATCGGCACGGTGTTGGTGACGTATGCGGCTTCGGTGGCCTATCACTGCAGTACGAGCGAGGCTCGCAAGGCTACGCTTCGGATCCTCGATCACTGTGCGATTTATCTGTTGATCGCGGGAACATACACGCCGTTCGCAGTGGCATTGGGTGGCGGCTGGGGTATTTTTCTGCTTGTGATCATATGGCCGGCGGCACTGCTCGAAATGATCCTGAAGCTCCTTCGGCCCCCGGGTGGCCGTTGGATGTCCGCGGCAATTTGTCAGGCCCTGCTCGCAAGATTGACGGGCATAAAGGTGTGCCGTAGGCGCCGCTCGCAATCCCAGGTAACCTCTCGAGCATGTTGAATAGCGGATCCGCGCACTGCGGTGAGGGTCACCCCAAAGATGAAAACCAATATTGCGGTCGTTACGGGTGCGAGTCGTGGGCTCGGTCGAGGCATTGCGCGGGCGCTTGGCGGCCGAGGCTTCAAGGTCTACATTACTGGGCGCTCACTTGAGCCACTCGAAGATGCCGCTGAGGAGGTGAATTCCGTCGGTGGTGAAGGCATACCCGTGATGTGCGATCACGCCGACGACGCGCAAGTGAAGATGCTCTTCGAGCGCATCAAGATGGAGGCAGGGTGCCTGGACATCCTCGTCAACAATGCCGCCGCGGTCGATGCTCGGTCGCTCGCCAAGCCGGGGCCCTTCTGGGAGAAGCCGCTCGCTCTCGCTGACATGATTGATATTGGGCTTCGCTCAAATTACGTGGCCGCCTACCACGCGGTGCCGCTGATGGTCGCGACTGGTGGCAGCCTGATCGCCAACATCTCCTTTTATGGTGCCGTGTCTTACCATTGCGGGCCAGCGTATGGGGCTGCAAAGGCCGGTACCGACAAGATGACGTTCGACATGGCGGTGGATCTTCGTCCGTACAACGTGACTGCGGTATCCATCTGGCCCGGGCTGATCCTCACCGACGTGCTGAAGTCCATCCCGCGCGAACACCTCCCTCCCCAAGTTGCGGCTGATCTGTCCAACTTCGAAATGCCTGAGTTCACGGGGTCGGTCATCGAACGGCTGTGGCGTGATCCGTCGAAGCTTGATAGGTCGGGAGAGACGCTGATCTCGGCTGAGTTGGGTATGGCGTATGGCATCAAGGACCTGGACGGCAAGCAGCCTCGGCTCTATACGGAGACCCTAGGACGACCGACGGGTCGATTTATGCTGCCAGTCACGGATTGAGAGCCGCTCCGGGGGAGCGGCAGGCTCGCTTGACGGCGCCAAGTCCGTGCGTCATCGAACTGCGCTGGCTGTTCAACTCAGGCCAGCCCAGTTCGGTCAACGATAGCCGTCTGGAAAATAGCGCCGCTGGCCGTAGTCGTCCTGCCAATAGCGGCGACCTCCGTCGTTGTAGACGCGGCGTTCGCGCCCCTCATGAGTTATGACACCTACAGCGGCACCACCAGCCGCTCCGATCGCAGCTCCTGCAGCCACGTCTCCGCCAGTCATTGCACTGATCGCAGCGCCTCCAGCTGCGCCAATCAGAGCTCCTTTGATTGCAGCGCGTCGTTCATGTCGATCCACTGCACAGCCTGTCAGCGTGAGCGTCAACGCCGCTGCAACTGCAAGCACTAGAAGATTGCCATTCAACCTCATCTTTCAGCTCCTTATAAGATCGCCGCACGGCCCGCGATCTGCGAATCGGTTGGAGATTGACGAGAAGACTACCGATAAGGGTTACGCGAACATTGCAAAGGTGTTGCCCCGCGGGTCAGCGCTCATTACGTCAGGTGGCATTGACGTCGCACGAGATCATCTGCCTTCCATTCTGATGTGTGACGATCAGTCGATCTGAATCTTGGCGTCCTTCACGATGCGCTCGTAAGTGGCTGCTTCCTTGTCGATGTAAGTGGAAAATTCGGCCGGAGTGCTCGGGGAGGACACAAAGCCCTGCGGCTCGAGGCGCTCGGCTACGAACGGAGAGCGCATGGCCTTGGCAACCTCCGCCGAAAGCCGCTCAAGGATCGCTGCAGGTAGTCTGGGCGGCGCCCACAGCCCGTACCAGCTGACCATTTCGAAGCCGGCAAAGCCGGATTCCGCGACCGTCGGCACATTGGGCATGGAGGGCAGGCGTTCGCGCGTGGTGACGGCGAGGGGCTTGAGCTTGCCGGCCGCGATGTTGGGAGCAGAAGACGGGATCGCGTCGATGATCATGCTGATCTGCCCTCCCAATACATCGTTGAGTGCGCTGCCCGTGCCCTTGTAGATGACGATGGGCACGTCGAGCTTGCCGTCTCGCTTGATTGCCTCCTGCGCCAGGTGCATCGGAGATCCGATGGCTGAAGTTCCGAACGCGTACTTTGACGGCTCGCGGCGGGCCGCCGCGAGGAACTCTTGCAGATTCTTGCCCGGCACAGCCGGGTTTGCCACGGCCACCATCGGCACCGACCCCAGCAGAGAAATCGCCGTGAAGTCGGTCTTCACGTTGTATGGCGTCTTCTTCATGAGAAAAGGGCTCGCGACAAGCGTCGGTGATTGAAGCAGGAGTGTGTAGCCGTCGGGCGATGCCTTGGAGGCCATGTCGCTTCCGATGGATCCGCTGGCACCAGGGCGATTGTCCACGATGAACGGCTGGCCCATCTGCTCCCCCAGCTTCTGTGCCAACACCCGGGCCACCAGATCCACGGTGCCGCCCGCCACGTACGGCACGATGATTTTCACGGGCCGCGAGGGATAATTGTCCGCGATGGCCGGGATGCTTCCAGCACATAGCGCAGCGGTTGCGATCGCTTGCAGGAAGATTCTCTTGTTCATTGTTTGTCTCCGGATGATTTGAAGCTCGGTCTTTTTGGCGCCGTCTCAGCAGCAATTCATCTTCAGCAAGCGAAGGGCGTTGCCGAAATAGATGCCGTCCTGTACGTCCTGTGGAAGATTCAGTTCGTCGATCGCCTGGGGAATGGTTCTCAGAAACATCGGTCCCCCTTCCGGATCGAAGGGGCAATCAGTTGCGAAGACCACCTGCTTCGGATCGAAGAAGTCCAATCCGCAACGAATCCCCGACTTGCCGCCCGCCAATGCCGTGTCGACGTAGAACATCTTGAAAAAATCGATGGGGCGCTTCTTCATGCGCTTGAGCAGCCCTTCGTAGTCTTCGCCCGATGTCCGGGAGCCGAACTGGTCGAGACCGGGGCCGACGCGTCCGTCGAAGTACGGGATCATTGCGCCCATGTGGTGCGTGATTACTTTGAGTTCGGGGAGTCGTTCGAAGAAGCCGGAGAAGACCATGCGAGACATTGCCGCGCTGGTTTCGTAAGGCCAGCCGAAGGTCCACCAGATCTCGTATTTCGACTTCTCCTCGCTCGCGTAGTCCGTCATGCCAGCGCCACGGGCCGGATGCATCCACACCGGCACGTCGTACTTCTTGCTTGCCGTTTCGAAGATGGGCCAGAAATCCGGATCGTCCAGAGGGCGCCCATTGACGTTGGTGAAGACCTGGATTCCACGTGCGCCGAGCACCGTGATCGCGCGCTCCATCTCCTCAAGCGCTGCCGGTACATTGTTCATCGGCAAGGATGCGACGAACGCCGGAAACTTGTCCGGATGAGCATCGCGAATCTTTGCCATCTCGTCGTTGGCCAGGCGCGCCATTTCGGGCGAGATCTCGGGCCCGGCGATGAGTTCGATGGGAGGGTTCGAAAGCGTGAGGATTTGCTGATACCCAGGAAAGTCCTCCATCATCTTCAAGCGTGCGTCTAGGTCATAGAGGACCGGGATGGTGAGCCACCGTTTGATGGCTCCCTTGTCCTTTGCGATTTCCGCCATCTTGTCAAAGTAAGCCTTCGGCAGGATGTGTGCGTAGCTGTCGATTTTTCGCATTCTTGCTTTTCGTCATTCGATGCCGTAGGTCGACATCAGGTTCTTCATACGCCGGACCGCCAGTTCCGGCTGCTCCAGCAGATGGGCCGCATCGGCCAGCCGGAACAACTCGGCGAAGTGCTGCAGCGAACGCGTGCTCTGCTGGCCGCCCACCATCGTGAAGTGCTTCTGGTGGCCGTTGAGCCAGGCCATGAATACCACGCCGGTCTTGTAGAAGCGCGTGGGCGCCGCGAAGATGTGGCGGGACAGCGGCACCGTGGGGCCGAGGATCGCGTGGAACTTCTCGGTGCGGCCCTGGGCCAGTGCGCCCAGCGCGGCGCTCGCGGCGGGAGCGATGGCGTCGAAGATGCCAAGCAGTGCGTCGCTCTGGCCGTGCGTCGGCTCATTTCCGAACCCGTCGCCCGCAATCAGCTCGGCGTAGTTGAAATCGTCGCCCGTGTACATGCGAACGCCCTGGGGCAGCCGCCGGCGCATCGCGATTTCCTTGTCCTTGTCGAGCAGCGAGATCTTGATGCCGTCGACCTTGCCTGGATGCGCCGCGATGATGCCCACGGCGGTGTCCATCGCTGCATCGACATCCTTCGTGCCCCAATAGCCGGCCAGCGCCGGGTCGAACATGTCGCCGAGCCAGTGCAGCACCACCGGCTGCTTCGCCTGGCGCAGGATGTGGTCGTACACGCGCTCGTAGTCGGCCGGGCTCTTGGCCACGCGGGCCAGCGCTCGGCTGGCCATCACGATGAGCTTGCCGCCGAGCGCCTCGATGGCGGCCATCTGCTCTTCGTAGCCGCGGATCACGTCGTCGGCGCTCTTCACGTCGTCGATGTTGAGGTGGTCGGTGCCGCAACCCGAAGCGACCAGCGCGCCCGGCACGTCCTTCGCGGCATCGAGCGAGCGTCGGATCAGCTCCAGCGAGGTCGGCCAGTCGAGCCCCATGCCGCGCTGCGCGGTGTCCATGGCCTCGGCCACGCCCAGGCCCAGCGAGAACAGGTGGCGGCGGTAGGCGATGGTGGTGTCCCAGTCGACCGCGCACTGCAGCCATGGGTCGATGGCCGCGAGCGGGTCGGCTACGACGTGCGCGGCCGAGTAGGCGATGCGGTTGAACTTGACGCCCGCATCGGACTTGATCGGAGCGATGCCGCGCAGCGCGTAGGGTGCGAGCGTGCCGCCGGCGGTGGGGAGGGTGAGCGAAAGCGCCATGCCTGCCTCAGACTTTCAGCGCGGGCACGTCGACCCAGCGGCGGTCCTTCCACGACTCGAGTGCGGCCTCGACCAGCTGCACGCCCTTGGCGCCTTCGGGCAGCGTCCATTTGTAGGGCTCGTTCTCGACCACGTGGCGAATGAAGTGCTCCCACTGGATCTTGAAGCCGTTGTCGTAGACCTGCGAATCCGGAATCTCCTGCCACTGGTCGAAGAAGTTCATGGTCTGCTTCTCGTCGGGGTTCCACACCGGGCGCGGCGTGGCGACGCGGCTCTGCGCGCGGCAGCTCGACAAGCCCGCGACGGCGGAGCCATCGGTGCCGTCCACATGGAAGGTCACGAGGTCGTCGCGGCGCACGCGCGTCGCCCAGCTCATGTTGATCTGCGCGATCACCGGCTCGCCGTTGTGGCCCTTGAGTTCGCAGGTGGCATAAGCGGCATCGTCGGCGGTGGCTTCGTAGGGTTTGCCGGCTTCGTCCCAGCGCTTCGGGATGTGAGTGGTACCCAGGCAGCTCACCGACTTCACTTCGCCGAACAGGTTGTCCAGCACGTAGCGCCAGTGGCACATCATGTCCAGGATCATCCCGCCGCCGTCTTCCTTGCGGTAGTTCCAGCTCGGGCGCTGGATGGGCTGCAGGTCGCCCTCGAACACCCAGTAGCCGAACTCCAGGCGCACGCTGAGCATGCGGCCGAAGAAGCCGGCGCGGCGCAGCATGTCGAGCTTGCGCAGGCCGGGGAGGAAGAGCTTGTCCTGCACGGCGCCATGCTTCAAGCCGGATCCTTCGGCCAGGCGCGCGATCTCGACGGCCTCGTTCAGGTTGGTGGCGATCGGCTTCTCGCAGTACACGTGCTTCCCGGCGCGGATGGCCTTGGCCAGCAGCATGGGGCGCATCTGCGTGGTGCCGGCATCGAAGAAGAGGGAGTCGTCCTTGTTCTCGAGCGCCTTGTCGAGATCGGTGCCCCAGCGTGCGATGTCGTGGGCCTTGGCAAGCGCTTCCATCTTCTCGGCGTTGCGGCCGATGAGGATCGGGTCGGGCATGACCCTGTCGCCGTTCGACAGCGTGACGCCGCCTTGCGCGCGAATGGCGCAGATCGAGCGGATCAGGTGCTGGTTCATGCCCATGCGGCCGGTGACGCCGTGCATGATGATTCCTAGACGTTGGGTGCTCATAAGAGGAGATTTCTGAAGGGCGGCGCAGGAGCCGGGCCACCGTCGGCGGAATGCAGGATGCTTGCCTCAATTCACTATTGGTGAATTATGGGGCGAAAAATTGGGACCGACAAGGTCCCCGCGCGTCGTTGCTGCTAGCGAAGCGCGTAAGCGGTGACGACGTCGATGATGTGCAGCATGCGCTGGGTGAGCATCTTCTGGCTGCCAAGCTCGCAGCTGAAGCCGACAGAGAGCGTGTGGATGTTGGACAGGTAGAAGTAAGCGCAGCCTGCGATCGTGATGTAGAGCTGCATGGGGTCGATGCCGGCGCGGAACACGCCTTCCTTCTGCCCGCGCTCGACGATATCCGACAGGGTTTGCAGCAGCGGGGAATTCAGCGCGCGGATGCGCGGTGAGGCCGCCAGATGCCTTGCCTTGTGCAGGTTTTCGCTGTTCAGGAAGATGATGAATTCGGGGTGGGCAATGTAGTAGTCCCAAGTGAATTCGACCAGCCGCCGCAGCGCGGCCAAGGGTGCCATGCCCTTGAGGTCCAGATACAACTGGGCATCCCGGATCTCCTCGTAGACGCTCTCGAGCACGGCCGAGAACAGGCCGTCCTTGTCCTGGAAGTAGTAGTACGCCAGCCGCTTGTGCACGCCGGCCTCCGCCGCGATCCGCTCCAGCCGCGCGCCGCCCAGGCCGTGAACCGAGAACTCTTTTCTCGCGGCCTCGAGGATGGCTTTGCGTGAACGGTCCGCGTCGCGCGTCTTGGCTTCTGCTGTGCTCGCTGTCTTCATGGGCAATTCTTCAATGCGCTCACCGCGGGTGAGTTGCTAGGGTTAATGCGTAGGCAAGTATGGCTGACATGCAGGAACTTTCATTTCACAATTCACTAATGGTGAACTAGGGGGCGAGGAGGGCGGCCAATCCATGGGCCGGCCTGACCTTGTCACCACCGCTTTCCCACCCAAAACCCATCGAGGAGACTTCATGAAAAAAACCATCGCGGCAGTCACTATGCTGTCCTGTGCAGGTGTAGCCATCGCGCAATCGTCCGTCACATTGTTTGGTGCGGTGGATGCCGGCGCCAGCTACTACAGCACGACCAGTTCTTTCTATAGCAACACCACCCGTTTGCTCTTGCCCGCAGCGGAAATCAAACGCAGCCAGACCGTGCTCTCCAACAGTGGCACAACACCCAGCCGGCTGGGTTTTCGTGGCACGGAGGATCTGGGTGGTGGCATGGCGGCGACCTTCTGGATGGAAGCCGGGCTGGCCAACGACTCCGGTACTGGAGCCGGTACGGGCGGGGTCATTGCCTTTAACCGTCGGTCTACTCTGAGTCTCTCAGGGCCCTTCGGCGAAGTCCGTCTTGGCCGGGACTACACGCCTACCTACTGGAACGATGCTGTCTTCAGTCCGTTCAGCACGCTGGGAGTCGGCAGCAACGTCGTGTCGAGCGTGGGGAGTAATCTGCAGGTCGCGAAAGGGCCAGGCTCTGCTGTCTCTGCGACGGACAACTACATGCGCACCAGCAACAGCATCGGCTACTTCCTGCCGCGGGGGCTGGGCAACTTCTATGGGCAGGTCCAGTATGCGCTGCACGAGAACACAAGCCAGAGCAATGCGCCAGGCACACCGAGCGCGAAGGGCCGCTTCGTCGGCGGGCGGTTCGGATATCTCTCACAAGCTCTGGATGTGGCGCTGGCCTATGGCGAAAGCACCGCTGCCGATGCGACGACGCTGAACGCAGCAGGGCTGCCCACCGGGACCCGGTTGCGCGAGAAGATCAAGACACTCAACCTCGGCGCCTCTTACGATTTCGGGACCTTAAAGCTCTTCGGAGAGTTGTCGCAGGTGTGTGATGTTTCCGTGTCGACCGCGCCTGTCTCCGTACTCGGTTTGCTCACCACGCGCGAGGTCGACAAGTACAAGGGCGGACTGCTCGGCGTCACGGTGCCGGTTGGCGCTGGCTTGATCAAGGGGGCCTTCTCATGGGTGAAGTTCAACAATGACCTAGGTGCCGCCGCCACGCCCTTCGCACCCGATCGCGATGCATCGGTGCGCAAGCTTGCCATCGGCTATGAGTACAACCTTTCGAAGCGCACGGCGCTATATGCCACAGTGGCACGGATCCGGATCAAGAACGGGCAGAACAGCCCGGCCATCATGGGAGTGGTCCCCGGCGGTACTGGAGGCTATCTTTCCACCGGTGCCGGCACCTCGGGCTATGCGCCTCGCGCGGCGACGGGCTACGACTTCGGCATGAGGCACGCGTTCTAGACAGGCGGGTAGGGCTGCGCTGCGCAAAAGGGGCCAGTGACGGACCGAGGTTCCGATCACTACGGAATCGGGCTTTTGGCGGTTGTGGCCGGGATCCACACAGCGGCTGCGCACCCGGGGACGCCGCCGAATGTTTCTGCCCGCCGATCTGCGTAATGTTTGCGCAATCTCGGTCCATAGGATGGCCCTCCGACCCCTGTGGATCTCAGATGAAATACATCCAACCTGCGCACGTGCCCTTTTCCTGGACCAGAGCCCTCTGGTTTCGTATCCGGACACTCTGGTTTCTGAAAATGATCGGTACGGTCACGGGAATCTCCGCATTCTTTGCTGTGTACTTCTGGACCATGGAACAAACGGCGGGCCGGGCGATCACGATGCCAATGACGTGGATCGATCAATGGATTGGCGTCAACGAATTTGCGTTTGTACCTTACGTGTCGCTTTGGCTTTACATATCACTCGCCCCTGCCTTCGCGTTGAACGCAGGCGCGCTGCGCGCCTGCGCCGCGGGAGCCTTGGCCATTGCTCTCTTGGGCATCACATCATTCTGGCTCTTTCCCACCGTTACACCGCCGTTCGGCGTTGAGTGGTCCCAAGTTCCAATGCTCCGCCTTCTGAAAGAGTCCGACGCCAGCGGAAACGCATTCCCCTCGCTGCACGTGGCGTTCGCTGTGTACAGCGGGTACATCATTTCGAGCCAGCTGAAGAGCATTCGCTCGCCGCATTGGGTCCGAGCTCTCAACTGGTTCTGGTGTCTCGCCATCATCTACTCGACGCTTGCGACCCGTCAGCACGTCTTCGTCGACGTGGCCGGGGGCATACTCGTGGCCTGCCTGGCGCGGCGCGCGGCGTGGAGCCCGTGGGGGCGCGCGATGTGGCAACGTCCCGGAAGGCTGGCTCGCTCCAGGCGTTTGGCGGAGCAGCTGGATGGCCGGCGACTCGCGGACTGACCTTCGATCGGGCAAACTGCCTCCGATTTGCCTGGATGGGGCTCGATAGCCAGCCTCGTTTGACCCAAAGTATGGTTCGCCCTTGAAAATCCTTGTAGTTGAAGACGATTCCGATTTCGCGCAGGCGCTGGCGTCCGCCCTGCATGACAATTCGATGGTGGTGGACATCGCCTCGTCATTGCGTGAAGCCATGCATCTCGCAATCGATGCTGACCACGATATCTTCATCGTGGACAGAGGCCTCCCCGATGGCGACGGCCTTGCCCTCATTGAATTTCTTCGAGGTTCCGGCCGGTCAACGCCAGCGCTGGTCTTGACCGCGATGGGCGAGGTAACGGAACGGGTTCGCAGCCTGGATCGTGGCGCGGATGATTACTTAGCCAAGCCGTTCTCCATCGACGAACTCATGGCCCGGATTCGGGCTCTCGCGCGCCGCCCCGTTGTGCGTGCGCAGCAGATTAGTGTCGCCGGACGGCTGCATTTTGACCACGAATCACGCCAGTTCCAAGTCGGGAACGAACCGCTTGCCTTGACGCGACGCGAGCTTCTGGTGCTCGAAACCCTTCTCCTGTCGACAGGCCGTACGGTATTTCGGCAGCGGCTGCTGGAGCGCATTTATGGAGATGCGGATGACATACGCTCGAACTCCTTGGACGCCCACGTATCCAGAGTTCGATCCAAGCTGGAGCAATCGGGCGCAGGCGTGGAAATACACGCCATTCGTGGGGTCGGCTATCTGCTGAAAACGTCCGCATGAAACCAAGATCCCTGCGCTGGCGACTGGTCGGAAATCTCGTCCTCCTGCAGGTTGTCGCCAGCTTGCTGGCGCTTCTCGGCGTGATTGCGATCTTCGGCGCGGTAGGAAGATTCGTGGACGAAGGTGGGGAACGTACGGTGCAGATCATCGGCAGGTCGATCGAGCACACTGCCGACGGAAAGCTTGTGCTGGGAGCGACCTCGGAAGTGCAGCGGCTGTTGGGCGCTGCACCCAACCTCTGGTTTGTAGTGCGCAACTCGCAGGGATACGAGTTGCGGCATGGCGATGTCCCTTCACGCTATGTCGCGTTGCTTCGGGTCCTGGATGGCAAGGAGCGGTCGGCTTTGGATCTCGCCGAATCCGTCGGTCGGCCTGCAGCTCGGTTCGAGCGGATCGATACAGATGGAGGAACTGTCAACGTCATGGTGCAGGCTGGGGCGCCACTGTCCTTGGTAGACAAGTTCAAATGGATAGCGACGGCCTACCTCGTATTGGTGGCTCCCACCATGCTTGTGACAGCACTGGTGGTGCTTGTGGCTACGCCATTTGTCATCCGGCGCGGATTGGCAGGAACGGTAGCTACTGCGGCCAAGGCGGAACATATCGACATCGACCGCCTTGAAACGCGCTTGCCAATGACCCAAGTGGCTGCCGAGATCCAGCCGCTCGTGGCGGCTGTCAACAGAGCCTTCGATCGTCTCGACGAGGGCTACAAGCGTCACGAAAGATTTCTGGCGGACGCGGCGCATGAGCTACGAACTCCCATTGCAACGCTGCGCATACAGATCGAGTCCTTGCCTCAAAACACCAGGGACAAGCCGCGGCTGCTTCGGGCTACAACGCGATTGGCCACACTGGCTGAGCAACTGCTTGATCTTCAAAGGCTTACACGCGAACCAGCATCCATCGATTCCGTCGACCTTCGGCTGCTCTGCGAGCGGGTGGTCGGCGATCTGGCCCCTCTGGTAGTCATGAATGGCTGTTCGATTGCGGTCGATGCTCTCGATGCTATACGCGTCCGCGCCGACGTGACTTCGATTGAGCGCGCGGTGGCGAACCTGATTCAGAATGCCATTGAACATGGTGGCGAAGGATGCGAGATTCGTGTCAGCGTCTATCCACCCGCGACAATCGAGGTGTCCGATTCCGGGCCCGGCATTCCGGAGGATCAACGCGGGCGGATCGTCGAGCCTTTCTACCGACTTCGCGCCCGCGGGGGCGGAGCCGGCCTCGGTTTGCACCTCGTTTCCGAAGTGGCCAGCATTCATCAAGGGCGGCTCGAAGTCGGGTCATCCGACCTTGGAGGGGCGAGCATGCGCCTGGAGTTGGGCGGGCTTGGGGCTTGAGAACGAAGACTGAAGAGCAAGACTTGGGGAAGGATGATGTCTTGGCCGGAGCGGCGAGGGCAACCTGCCCCAACATGTCGCGCAAACATGCAGCTAGATTTGTGGCTCTCGCGGAATTCCAGTCACGGTCACCGGCATAGGGTCTCGCGCTGCCCGCTTGAAGATCGACGGTGAAACTCCGGTGTGCTCCTTGAAGAAGCGAGAAAAGTTTCCAGGCGCAGAGAAGCCGAGGTCCAGGGCGACCTGAGTCAGTGCGCTGCCTTCCGCTACGCGCCGCATGGCTTCCTCGACGCGCACGCCGCTCCAGAAGACTTGTGGCGTTGTGTTGAGCTGGTCTCGGAAAAGGGCGAAGAAGTGACCGCGCGACAGCCCTACCTTGGCGGCGATTTCATCAATGGTCGTGATCTCGGAGACATGCTCACGCATATATGAAATTGCGCCGCGGAGCCGTTGGTCGAGCATCCTGTGAACCGCAGGAGTCTCGGCGCCAGTGGTCGAAGTCGCGATGGCCGCTTCCAGCAGGCGTTCGACCTCGCCGTCGATAGACGAACGGGCGTCTTGGGCGGAGATAAACAGGTCGAGCACGCGCCAGCACGACCGGCGAAGCGCGGCATTGATGGGCACGCGAGGCGACGGAAACCGAAAGCTGCGGCCTGTTGTATCTCCAAGGTCGTCCAGCCATTGCCGCGAGATCATGAAGACCAGAAAGAGGCAGGAACCGCCGCTGCTCTCCATGACCATGTCGTGGGCCTCGAAGGCGTTGACGCCGAGCGCGACGTCCTCGCCATAGGGCACGACTTCGCTGCCCACGTGGGCGACGGCGCGCGTGCCGCCGAGCCACAGCGCAAGCTGCGATTCCGAATGCGCGTGCGCGACTAGGTTCGCACGTGATTCCAGAACGATCGCCGTACCGAACGCCCCTTCGTGCAGTGCGTATGCCTCCGACATCTTTCGGGTCCTTGAATCATGGGTCAACGGCTCAATTGTTCGTCCGCACTGGTCTAGCAGGGAGCCCTCCCCGGGTAACTCCCTAGCACTTCACCCGACTCTTCGATACGTCGCCGGATGCATCGATAAGCCCTCGAAGGCTCGTTTTTCTACAGTTGATCCGTCCCTGCGGCACCTCCATTGGCGCCGCGGCCAGCAAGGCAAATCCCAGGAGCAAACCGAAATGCGCATCGCAACCTTCATCATCGACGGCACCCGCAAAGTGGGCGTGGTTTCCGGCGACGGACTGTCTATCCAGCCGCTCGACCTGTCGTCCGCGCAGGCGGATGCGGGCATCTTGAGCATCATCGAAATAATGGCCGGCGGCGGCGCGCTGCCTTTATCGATCGCCCCCAAAATCAAGATGGGCGACGTAGCGCTCGATGCGCCACTGCCCAAACCGCGCCGCAATCTCTGGTGTGTTGGGCGCAACTATCACGCACACGCCAAGGAACTCTCGGCCTCGGTCTTCAAGGACAACAGCGCTGAGACTGACGAGTGGCCGATCGTTTTCACCAAAGTACCGGAGTGCGTGGTCGGTCCGCATGACGACGTGCTGGTTCCCGCCGGCGTCTCGACCCAGATCGACTACGAGGCCGAGCTCGCCGTCATCATCGGCAAGGGCGGCAAGAACATCACGCGCGCTGCGGCGATGGACCATATCTTTGGCTACACGGTGGTCAATGACGTGACGGCGCGGGATGTGCAGATCCGACACGGGCAATGGGACCTCGGCAAGTCCTTCGACACCTTCTGCCCGATGGGGCCGTGGGTCGTGACGGCGGAAGAGTTCGATGGCACCAGGGCGCGCGTGCGCTGCTGGGTCAACGGCGAGCTGCGCCAGGACGGCCCCACGGAGAACATGATCTTCGACATTCCGATGTTGATCGAAACCATTTCGCGCGGCATCACGCTGTATCCGGGCGACGTGATCGCCACCGGTACACCGGCAGGGGTCGGCATGGGAATGACACCGCCGCGGTACTTGAAGTCCGGTGATGTGGTGCGCGTCGAGATCGACGGCTTGGGTGCCATCGAGAACAAGTTCGTCTGAGCCGCACCATGGCGACACAACTCATCCACGGTCTAGCCGTCGAGATCGATGGCGACGGCGATGCACTGCTGTGCATCCATGGGCTCGGCGGCTCGTCGAACACCTGGACGCCGCTTCTTGCCGCGTTGTCAGATTTCAGAGTGATTCGGCCGGACCTGCCTGGCAGTGCGCGCTCATCGCTGTTGCAGGAGCCGCTCTCGATCGAAGGCTATGCGTTGAAGCTCGAAGCCTTGCTCTCGGCGCTTGGCATCGAGACGGTGCATGTTGTCGCGCACTCTCTTGGAACCATCGTTGCGCAGCACCTCGCGGTTCGCAATCCCTCCAAGGTCAAGTCACTGGCGCTCTTCGGCCCGCTAGTTGCGCCGCCTGACGCGGCCAGGCCGAACATCCTGGCGCGCGCGGCGATCGCGCGTGGTGGGGCGGTGGCGATGCAGGAGATTGCCGATGCCATCGTCAAGGCAGCCACAAGCCGGGAGACGAAGGTCGAGCAGCCTGCGGTGCTCGCGCTGGTGCGTGAAAGCGTGATGCGCCAGTCTCCCGAGGGCTATGCGCAAAGCTGCGAGGCGCTGGCTGCGGCGCAGTCGGCCCGGATCGAGCGGATCGGCATACCGACCTTGCTCGTGACCGGCGACCAGGACGGCGTCGCGCCGCCAGCCAATGTCGCTGTGATGAGCTCACGCATTGCCGGATCGCGACAGGTGGTCTTCGACGGCTGCGGCCACTGGACCACCTTCGAGAAGCCGCGACGCTGCATGCAGGAACTCGAGCGGTTCCATGCATCGCTGCGCTGATTCTTTTCCAGATTATTAGGTTTCATCCACCATTTCCGGCATTCACGACCGGAGGAGACATGTCATGACCCGCACTGCATTCACCAATGTCCGCATCTTTGACGGCACCGGCGAAGACCCCTATGTGGGCGACGTTCTTGTCGGAGGAAAGCGCATCCTCGAAGTTGCGCGCGCACCGCAGAAAGTCAGCACCGACGACGCCTGCGTGATCGAGGGCAGGGGCCGCTTCCTCATGCCCGGCATGACCGAGGCGCACACGCATTTTTCATGGAATGACCAGCCTTCGCTCGCCGCAATCCAGTTCATGCCACCCGAGGAGCACATGCTCTGGTGCGTACGGGTGGCCAAGCGCTATCTAGATATGGGCTGGACTTCCGCCATTGGCGCAGCGGCGGCCAAGCCGCGGCTCGACGTGGTGCTGCGCAATGCCATCGACGCTGGGGAGTTTCCCGGCCCACGCTATCTCGCAGGCAGCCAGGAAATCACGACGATCGGCGCGCTCGGGGACAACACGCTGCCGCACATGAAATTTGAGGAATTGAGCTTCGGCAGCGTCTGCAGCGGACCCGAAGAAATCCGCAAATCGGCCCGCACCTTTATCAAGTATGGCGTCGACCATTTGAAGATCAACCTTTCCGGCGAGTACATCGCGGGCCTGCCGGCGGAGATGTCCCCGTTTGCTGAGGACGAGGTGGCGATGCTGGCGCAGGAGGCCAAGCGCTATGGCAAGCGCATGGCTGCGCACGCCCGGTCCAGCGAATCGGTCAAGCAGTGCGTGCGCCACGGCATCGAAATGGTCTATCACGCCAGTTTCGCCGATGCCGAAGCCCTGGACATGCTCGAAGCTGCAAAGGACAAGCACTTTGTCGCACCGGGTATTGGCTGGTTGATCCGCACCACCTACAACGCCGCCGAATACGGAATCACCGAGGCCGTGGCCACGCAGATGGGCTACAAGCGCGAGCTGGAAATTGCATCGGCCTCGCTGCGCGAAATGCACAAGCGGGGAATCCGCATCCTTCCGGGCGGTGACTATGGCTTTGCATGGATGCCGCACGGCACCAATGCCAACGACCTTCAGTATTTTGTCGACTACATTGGCATGACGCCGAAGGAGGCCTTGCTTGCGGCGACCCGGCTCGGCGGCCAGATCATGCAGCGGTCAGATGAACTCGGCCAGCTGAAGGAGGGCTTCCTGGCAGACATCGTCCTGGTCGACGGCAATCCCTTGACGAATCTCGGGCTGCTGACGGACCCGGTGAAGATTCAGCTCGTGATGAAGGATGGGGTCATCCACAAAGACTGCGTAACGCCGGTGCCTATGGATGCGGCGCTTCATCGAAACGGCGCGGACGCCCCGTTGCGGGAGCAGGGTGTCAGGGAAGCGCTTGCGGACCTGACCTGAGGCCAGTGGCACGAGCGTGTGCGGCATCCAATCTCCAGGCACTTGCCAGAGCAAGAGAAGATTTCGGAACAATCCAGTCGGGCTTCTCAGTTGCGTTGCCTACGTGCAAGCGGCTCTGGGCGCGCCGCGCGGTAAGCGCGCGGTGATCCCGTCTTGAGCTTGGCCCTAGTGTCTATGACGATGGTGTCCACCAAGGATTTAGGTGGACACCTATGGAAGACTCCAAGCGCGTGAGCCGACGGCGCCACGCGGCCGATCTGAAGCGGCAAGTGTTGGCGGCGTGCGCAGAGCCCGGGGCGTCTGTGGCTCAAGTGGCGCTGGCTCATGGCCTCAACGCCAACCTCGTTCACAAGTGGCGCCGCATGGTCGACGCTGGAGGTATCGCCTCCAAGGCCGGTGACCCGCACGCCGAGTTCGTCTCGCTCACGCTGGCGCCAGATCCCACCGTCGCAAATGACATTCACCTTGAGCTTCGCCGAGGCGCGATCGCGGTGAACGTGACCTGGCCGCTGAGCGCGTCAAGCCAATGCGCCGCCTGGCTGCGCGAGATCCTCAGGTGATTCGCGTCGACGCGCTGTGGCTGGCCATTGAGCCGTTGGACATGCGTGCGGGCACTGAAGCGGCGCTGGCGCGCGTGGTGCGGGTCTTCGGCTCCGCGCGCCCGCACCACGCCTACCTGTTTGCCAACCGCCGCGCCAATCGCATGAAGGTCCTGGTGCACGACGGCATCGGTATCTGGCTGTCGGCACGACGCCTGCACCAGGGCAAGTTCGTCTGGCCCAAGGACAGCGGCAGCACCCTCAGCCTGCCCCCTCCCCAGTTCGATGCACTGGTGCTCGGTCTGCCGTGGCAGCGTATCGGCGAAGCTGGGGTGATCTGCGTGCTGTAGTGCAATTGCCGAATGTGCTGATGCGTGGGTGGGCACGATGGGGCACCATCACCGTCCGTGATCGACACGGCCGACCTTGACCAACTGGACGCGCAGCAACTGCGCGAGATGGTCCTCTCGCTCAGAAGAGGAGCCGCAGCCGACAAGCTCGAGATCGAGCGCCGAGACCACGAGATCGCGTTCAAGCAGACGGCAATCGACAAGCTCACGCACGAGATGGCCGTGCTCAAGCGGCTGAAGTTCGCCGCCAAGTCTGAAGCCTTCAACGCCGAGCAGAAAAGCCTGCTGGAAGAGACCATCGACGCCGACTTGGCGGCGATGGAGCGTGAGCTGGAGGAACTCGCGGCCGCGCCGTCTGCGCAGCGTGAGAAGCAGCAGCCCAAGCGCCAGCCACTGCCCGCGCACTTGCCGCGCCGGGAGATCCGCCACGAGCCCGAGAGCACCACCTGTGCCTGCGGCTGCACCCTCCAGCGCATCGGTGAGGATGTGGCCGAGAAGCTCGACTATCAGCCTGGCGTCTTCACGGTGGAGCGCCACGTTCGCGGCAAATGGGTCTGCACGAAGTGCGAGACGCTGGTGCAGGCGCCCGTCGCCCCGCACATCATCGACAAGGGCATCCCGACGGCTCGGTTGCTCT
Source organism: Variovorax sp. Varisp46 (assembly GCF_059491885.1). NCBI lineage: Bacteria > Pseudomonadati > Pseudomonadota > Betaproteobacteria > Burkholderiales > Comamonadaceae > Variovorax > Variovorax sp. Varisp46. The sequence continues at coordinate 4,009,716 of NZ_CP168515.1, read as the reverse complement.
CACAGGTGCTGGTAGGCAAGTACTTGGATCACCTGCCGCTGTACAGGCAGGAAGCCATCTTCGGTCGCGCGGGTGTCGCCATCCCGCGCTCGACGCTGGCCAGCTGGGTCGGGCAGTGCGGCGTGCAGTTGCAGCCTCTGGTCGACGCGCTCAAGCGCGAGATGCTCGAAGACCGCGTGCTGCATGCCGACGAGACGCCGGTGGCGATGCTCAAACCCGGCAACGGCAAGACACACCGGGCGTACCTCTGGAGCTACTGCACGACGAGCTACAGCGCGCTGCGCGCGGTGGTGTTCGACTTCGCCGACAGCCGTGGTGGCCAGCATGCACGCGCCTTCCTCGGGCTGCCGGGCGAGCATGGCTGGCGCGGCACGCTTGTGTGCGATGACTTCAGCGGCTACAAGGCGTGCTTCGAGCTCGGCGTTACCGAGGCGGGCTGCTTGGCGCACGCCAGGCGCAAGTTCCACGAACTCTGGGCCAATCACGGCAGCCCGGTCGGCGAGCAGGCGCTGAAGTTCTTCGGTGAGCTCTACGCCGTCGAACGCGAGGTCGCCGAATTGATGCCTGAGGAGCGAAGGCGAATACGACAAGAGAAGTCGCACAAGGTGGCCGATGCCCTGCAGCAATGGCTCGCCGGGCAACGGCAGAGGGTGCCGGATGGTTCGGCCACGGCCAGGGCAATCGACTACAGCCTCAAGCGCTGGCAGGCGCTCACGCGCTACATCAACGACAGCGATCTGCCGGCGGACAACAACTGGGTGGAGAACCAGATCCGCCCGATCGCCATCGGACGATCGAATTGGCTGTTCGCGGGATCGCTACGGGCAGGCCAGCGCGCGGCGGCCATCATGAGCTTGATCCAGTCAGCGAAGCTCAATGGACATGAGCCGCACGCGTACCTCAGCGACGTCCTCGAGCGGCTGCCCACGCAGCCGGCCAGTCGCGTCGGAGATTTGCTGCCGCATCGCTGGCAGCCAACCGCCGTGCACTGATCGAAGGACCGTCGTCAAGACGGGATCACCGCGCGCTTACGCCGCGCGTCGCTTTCGGCTATATCTGGGACGTGTTGGCATAGGGTGCGACTGACGCACGTTCTCGTTGACATTGAAGTTCTCGTCGATGGCAGGGAAGGTCCTCTCTGGGCGCAGTCCTCGCGTTCGCCATTCCATGCAGCCGGCGCTGATCGGCGTTGCGGCTGCAGGATGGTGAAGGTGGAGCCCGGTTGCATCCATGAGCCGATGAGCGTGCCGCACGCCGCATTCCAGCGCGACGATAAAGGGGCTCGCAGATGCAGCCCAGGATCAGGACCGATCACGCATGCGACTGGTCAACAAGATCAAGGAGGCCTGCGCGCGCAACGGCAGTGGCGCTATGGTGCTGTTCCGCAACGAGGCGCAGCAGCAGCCTAAACGTCCCGACGCCCGAGTTCAGGCCGTTAAAGCTTTCGGAGTTGTAATTACTCCATCGGATGCCAACGCTTCGATAGCAAGCGCATCCATTCCCAACCAGTCAGCAAGGATTTCAGCCGTATGCTCGCCCAACTCCGGTGCCGGCTCAAACTCGCGAGTCGGCGTATTCGACATTCTTGGAACGACCGCTGGGACCTTCAACGGGCCTAGGCGTGGGTGTTCCATTGTCGCAATATTGCCGCGCGCTTTATAGTGTTCATCCTCCGTGATTTCTTGCACGGACAGGATCGGGGAAAATGCAAGGCCTGCCTTCTCGAGCGACGCCATGACTACCTCGACGGGTTGCTTATAAATCCAATCTGCAACTATCGCATTGATGGCGTCCAAATTTTGGACACGGCGGGCATGACTGGTGAATCTTTCATCCGTGATCAAAGACGGCATCTCCATGAGCTCACAAAGCCGCTTGAAAACTGTGTCCGCAGACACCGTCAGCGCAATGTATCGTCCATCGGAAGTAGGAAAATGATCGCCGGGAGCAGCAGCGAAGTGCTTGTTCCCCGTGCGCTCCCGTTTGGTATTGGATTTTTCATAGGCGGTCACCATGACATCGGTAAAACGGAAGACCGCTTCGTAGAGCGCCAGATCAATATGTTGCCCGGTGCCCCCAGCGGCATCTCGCCCGTAGAGTGCAAGCATGGTACCGAATGCACCAAACAGTGCGGCTTGATAGTCTGCCATTGCAACCCCTGGTCTGACAGGCGGGCGGTCTGGAAATCCCGTGATGTTTAAGACGCCCGCGAAGGCCAATGCGATCCGGTCGTAGGCTGCTCGGGAAGCGTAGGGGCCGGTTTGACCGTAGCCAGAAATGCTGAGCAAAATTAGATCGGGATTAACCTTGCTGAGCGTGTCATACCCAATCCCCCATTTCTCCATCGTCCCCGGACGGAAATTCTCAACTACGACGTCCGCCTTAGAAGCCAAATCAAGGAGCAACTTCTGCCCTGCCGGTACACGTAGGTCGATTGTTACGGACTTTTTATTTCTTCCTTCCACGTGCCAGCTGAGGCTCTCGCCATCTGCAAACGGTCCTAACTTGCGGATCGTGTCGCCTCCTCCAGGCTGTTCGATCTTGATGACATCGGCGCCGAAATCGCCCAAAAGTGTTGCAGCCACGGGACCAGCGAGCATGGTTCCCAAATCAAGTACCCGCACACCCGTCAACGGGTATGTCTTCACAGCAATAGAAGTCATCATTCGTCACCTTGAATTTAGGGGCTCGCAGAATCGCGCAGCGACATTTGAACGGCATGCCGGAGGGCTGGAGTAGCGAAACGAGCTCGGATGAAGGGGAAGACGCCCCACAGCCGACTTGCCATTTAATTTAACTGGATGTTTGCGCTCCGAATGACTTTCCCATATACCTCGGTATCGCTGCGCATCACGGACAAGAGTTCTTCCGGAGTACTCCCCACTGGACTGATCCCCATGCGTTCGATCTTCGCGGAGACCTCCGGCGTTGCGATGATGCGAGCCATCTCGTTTGAAAGTTTTGTGATGATCGGCGTGGGAGTGCCTGCTGGCGCGAGAATGCCCAACCAACCATCCTGTTCGAACGAGCGATAACCCAGTTCACGGAAGTTTCTAAGTTCAGGCAGTCCCGGAAGCCGTCGCGTGCCCGTCACTGCCAAGAAGCGGAACTTTTCTGTGAATTGACGTGCGGTGACGCTGTCCAGGAAACCTGCGCTCACCTGTTGGCCTATCAAATTGGTTGCCAGGGGCGCACTTCCTTGAAAAGCGACCAAGGGCAGATCCAATCCCGCTTGTTGATTGAGCATGATGCTCAGCAACTGCGAGGGTGTACCCACGCCATAGTTGCCAATACTGAATTGACTGGGATTGGCCTTCGCCTGGCGAACGAACTCTTCAAGTGAAGTTGGTCCGCTTTTCGGCACGGCGAGCAACAAGGGTAGGCGAGCGATAAGGGTGATAGGAGCCAGTTCCTTGAAGGGATCCACGGTGGCACTTCGTACCAGTAGGGGCTGAAGTACCAGCCCTGATACTCCCAACAGAATCGTATATCCGTCGGCCGGCGCGCGCGCCACGGCACGAGCTCCCACCATGCCGCCGGCGCCGGTCCGATTCTCGATGATCACGGGCTGGCGCAATGAATCTTGGAGCTTCTGCCCGACGACGCGCGCCGTTTGGTCGGCCACGCCGCCGGCGGGATAAGGAACAACCAGCGTGATGGGTTTAGCAGGGAAAGTTGCAGCGCTGCCTTGAGCCAAGGAAGTGGCGGCCATCGTAGCGAGGCCGAGAGAGAGGCACAGCTTGGCCAATGACAGGAATCGCATTTCAAGTCTCCGTTTGGATGGGGGCTGATTCTTAGAGTTGCTGAACTTTCTCCTGGTCGAGCCAGACGGCGTGCACGCCGAACGGAACGCGTTGCGGAAGGTGCAGGCGACAGACTTCGTCCATGGTCTTGGCATCCAGCACGAGAACCTCGGCCCTGTCCTTCTCCATCATCAGGTCCAGGATGTAGCCGTCATCCTCATCGACCGCGCCCTTCTTAGGAACGAACAGCGGTTCTCCGCCGTATTGGTTTCCGTAGTCCACATACTTGATTTCGCGCTCGTTCAGGATGTCGTACTTGAGGGTGCCCTTGCCCATGTAGCCCTCCTTCTGCTCATCAAGGAGGTAGCAGTAGCGCATCTTCTTCCCGCGGTATCCGACGTGGAAAGAGCAACGTTCGTAGCCCCACTCGACGAGCACTCGGTCTTCCAGCACCTCGTGAGCTTCCGGATCAATCACCCATCGCGAAAGCTGAGCATGCGACTCTTCCGGGGTGTGAATGGGGACCGTAGTAGGGTATTCGTGGAATCGCGGACCGTACATCACGATGTTCGTGCCCCCGTCGGGCCTTTCTTCTTCCCACGCATTGAGCAAATGCCAAATTGCACCTGGCCTGCTCGTCGAGATCCAGCGAATTGGCGTGTCGCTATCGAACTTGCGCGGCAGTACGCCGAAGCGCATGTTGTATCCGGTGTCCCAGTAGTACATGCTCCCGTTTTCTTGCTGCAGCCCATTTCTATCGACCCGCATGGAGATGTCCGGGAAGATGATGTAGTTCTCGGTGATGCAGCACTCATGGATCCACGCCATATGCTTCGGCGGCTGCTGATAAGTAAGTGACCGAACCACTTCGTTGTTCGACACCTGCACAATGGTGATACTTCCGTCATAGCGGTTGGTCGCCACGCTGTACATGTCGCCGGTGTCAGGATCGATCGCGGGATGGGCGGAGAACGGTCCGGTCAGCTTTCCTCCCCAAGTGGTGGGCTCGCCAGTACCATCGATGACCAGTTCCCCGTTTTCCTTTCGGACATACAAAAGAAACGGATAGCCGGCCTCGTTAAACGTGTAGAGCTGGCCTTGGTGGAACTGGATGGCCGTGCCGTTGCCCGTGCCGCTGAACTTGAGTTCCGGCAACGCACCTTCCTTGTATTGCTTTTGCAGCCATTCCATTTTGGCTAAAGTCGCCTTGCCCCCGGTCAGCAGTTCACCCATGCTGATGTAGACGTCTCGGCCAAGCGCCCTTTCAACTTGGAAGCGCTTCGAACGGACATAAGAATTGGTATAGGTGGCCTGACCATTCTTGATGTGGACCTGGTGAAGCATGCCTGGCCCATCGAACATCTGATACCGGATCGCCATTGGATCAAACTGAGGATTCGTTCCGTTGCGGATATATACGCCCTCAAGATCCGGCGGGAGGGTGCCCGTGACCGTGACAGGCGCGCGCTGCAACTCGGTATGAATCGCACGGAAGCCCCAATGGCTATAGGCACTCTGTTGGTTGTAGGCCTGCGCCTGGATGGCGGCATCGATGGTCTCAAGTTCTCTTTTTTGGGTTTCGGTGAGTTGCATGATCATGGGTTCCCAGAAATTCTTCGAAAGAAGTACAACAACAAAGTCACCGCGGGCAGGGTCCGGCTCAGCCGTTTGAGCGGCATTTCGAATGATGCGTCCTACGGATCACCTGCGAGGCGGACCCTGCTCGTGGGTACAACGGCCGCTGTCGCACCCCGCCCGGGTTTGCGACACGTTGGTATGACCATTGCATATTGCTATGATAGAAGGCCTCTCCCCTGAGGCTCAAGCCCCTGCAGCATGATTATTTCCAGGGGCGCGTGAGTTTTCGTATCGCCTCGGCGGCGCAATTCAGCCGCCCCGCGCTATCGGTACGATGATTTACTGTCAGGCCAACAATCTTGTACAAGATCGCCTCGAGAGAGCGCGGAGTGTGTGGGATCTCGACTAAGGCATGCGCAATGGATCAAACAGCCGCCAAAGTACCCGCAATGTTTCAACCCATACCGGCGCAGCGGGCGTTTGAAGTTGTCTGCGAACGGATTCGCGAGCTTGTCGCGAGCGGCAGATTAAAGAAAGGGGACAAGCTGCCTCCTGAGCGTGAGTTGGCGGTTCAGCTTGGCGTCAGCCGTCTTGCAATACGCGAAGCCTTCAGAAGCCTTGAGAACGCTGGCCTCATAGCCTTGCAGAGGGGGCCAAAAGGCGGCGCGTTTATTCAGGCCAGTTCCGATCGCAAGATGACGGAGCTGATGCAGGACATGCTCAATCTGGGAACGATCACGCTAAGCGAGCTGACTGAAGCACGTATATTCATACTCGCTTCGGTTGCACGCTTGGCATGTGAACGAGCCACAACCCAAGACCTAGAGCAAATCGAAGAGAACGTAAGACTTAACGAGGTGGCGCTTAAATCCGGAAGTCGGGAAATTCGGTTGCAGCATGCCACCGACTTCTATGAACTGCTGGCGTCAGCCACAAAAAACAAGGTTATGACGGTTGTCGTCCGATCCCTAACAGACGTGATAAGAGTTATCTTGCAGCGCATCGAAATATATCCGACGCAAGATCTGGCGTTGTCAAGAAGGCGGTTCCTTGAAGCGCTTCAGGCTCGGAATGGGGATCAGGCAGCTCAAGAAATGCACACGCACCTTCGCAAGCTGCACGAACACATCGTTAGGCATGCCGTGGAGCAAAAGCAATCACCCGATTTGACGATGTTATAGGCCCCAGCAATGCGCCACTTGCCAAGTGCCACTAAGCGAAAATTAAAGAATACTCCGCGCGATAATTTCTTTCATGATCTCGTTTGAGCCCCCGTAAATCGGCCCAACGCGTACGTTTGCATACATTCTTGCGATCGGATAATCCATGATATAGCCGTTTCCTCCATGCAGTTGGAGGCATTCGTTGACTATCTCATTGCATCGCTGCGTGCTCCACCATTTCGCCATTGCCGCCTCAGAAGCGTCAAGATCACCATCTAGGCACCTGACTAAGCAATTGTCCAAAAACACCCGTGCAACCTTGGCCTGAGTTGCACATTCGGCGAGCTTGAATCGCGTGTTTTGGAGCTGCGACAGGGATTGTCCGAAGACCTTTCGACTCTTGACGTAGTCGATGGTCATCGCCACAGCTCGTTCCATTTGCGCCACGGCATTCATGGCTATGTACAGCCGCTCCGCTGGCAATTGCGCCATCAACTGCGAAAAGCCCTTGTTCTCCTCGGTGCCAAGAAGATTTTTCAACGGCACCTTTACGTCATCGAAGAAAAGTTCTGCAGTATCAGAGCCTTTATTTCCTAATTTCTCCAATACGCGGCCTTTGCGATAGCCCTCTAGGTTGTTAGTTTCTAAAACTATTATGGACAATCCACGCGCGCCCTTTGCTTCGGGATCGGTACGCGCGACCACGAATACCAAGTCTGCGTGATAACCATTCGTGATAAACGTCTTGGAACCGTTGACTACATAGTGTTCGTCTTGGCGCCGTGCCCGTGTCTTAATCGCTTGAAGATCGGAGCCCGCATCCGGCTCGGACATAGCGATTGCACCAACCAACTCCCCCGAGGCCATACCAGGCAGCCAACGGCGCTTCTGCTCCTCTGTTCCGTAGTGCAGCAAGTAGTGGGCAACGATACCGCTGTGTACCGTGTTGCTGAAGCTTCCTATCAGTGCTCGCGACTGTTCGCTAAAAATAACAATGTCATGCGCTAGGCTTCCTCCGCCTCCACCGTATTCCTCAGGAATGCTCGCACAAAGCAAACCCATGGCGCCTGCTTCGTTCCAAGCACTCCGGTCCATCAACATGTTGTGCGCCCATTCCTCCTCTCGAGGCACGAATTGTTCCTCGAAGAATCGGCGGCTCGCTTCCTGCAGCATTTCCAATTCCGGGGTCAACCAAGGCGACTTGTATTCTTTCATGTTTTATCCGGTAAATTGTCACGTATGTGCCATGGCTATTCTTATTTCATAGCAGGCCAGATGAGGCAATCCACTGCTAAATTTCCGTGGATCTAAATCTCAGCTACGGCTGGGATAACCGCCATAGTTAGGCGAGACACGCAAGTAAGCTTGCCCGCCTGATCGGAAATATCAATCTTCCACACCTGTGTGGTCCGCCCGATGTGGATCGGCATGGCGCGCCCCGTAACCCAGCCCTCACGTACGGCGCGTAGATGGTTGGCGTTTATATCCAGACCAACCACGCTGCTTCCCTCGGAACAACAATGGGCCGCGCCGATCGATCCCAGCGTTTCGGCTAGCACGACCGACACGCCTCCGTGCAGCAGGCCCATCGGCTGGCATGTTTGCCTAGTCACCGGGAGCCGCGCAGTGAGGAAATCTTCCCCCACCTCCATAAACTCTATTCCGAGATGGGTTATTGCGGTATTAGCCGCGCGCCGGGTAAGAGAAGCGACCGAAACCGGTTTTTTCCAGATCAACATGAATGATAACAATTGTTAATAAAGCGATTGTTCGGATGGAAAATTAAAATTGACCACGCTCCTGCTGGCGCTAAAGCAGGTGTCTCCCGTACTTCGCAATTTAGCCACCATCATTCCGGCAACTGCAGCGTCGATGTCGGTGTCGTCGAACACTGTGTAAAGCTGCATTTCCACCAGGGTTCCAAAGGATTCGCTTGACTATGCCAGCGCACTGCGCCCGAATTGTCAGATTGTCCGGAACGCCTCTTCGTGCGGCAAGCGATGAAAGCTTGAGCGGCGTGAGTTAATCTCATGCTCCTGCCTACCAGAGCGCAGCTTGGTGCCAGCGAACACACATCGCTGGCGCCTTGCATTGAGCGCCGCGCGGAGAAGCTGGGAGCCGGATTGCTGCTCAAGATGAGGAGTACTTTCACTGCCCGGAAGAGACGGCCGCGACCTTGCGTGACGGATAGGCGGCCATGGGCGACCGACGTGTCGGTTCGACGATGGCGGCTATTGAGCAGGCAGGTCCTTGTTGTTGTCGAAGTGGTAGTTGACCGTATCCATGGAGGGGGCCACTTCCCCGGCCTGCCCTCATGCTGATGCCGTCGAGTGCCATGTTCGGAGATCAGCTCATAGACTGTCCGAGCACATGTCGGCGCATCGTTTCCTGACCAGGGACGAGGCCGGGATCGCCTTGCGGCAATTGCATCGTTTGCTTGGCTGTTCACGGTGCGATTGCCAGTGCACCAGCGTGTGATAAAGGCGACTCAAACGTGAGATTGTCTGGTGCGACGTGAGTATTCGTCGATTGTGCGCTTGCGTACTCTGCGGAAAATGCTTCGAGCCATGACGCTCAAAACATCCCAATCCCAAACACTTGCAGATCGTCTCGCCGACAAGACGCTGCTCAGGCAGCTCAATCTGATCGACGGCGAATGGCGCAGCGCCGCCTCCGGCGAGGTGCATCTGGTCGTCAATCCTGCAAATGACGCCCGATTGGCGCACGTGCCTGCCTCGGACGCGCAAGATGCCGCCGCGGCCGTAGAAGCGGCGCACCGCGCCCTGCCAGCATGGTCCAGCCTCACTGCGAAGGAGCGTGCGGCTGTCCTGCGTCGTTGGTACGAGTTGATCCTTGCACACCGAGAAGATCTCGGGCTCATCCTCGCCAGCGAGCAGGGTAAGCCTTTGGCCGAGTCCATTGGTGAGGTGGTCTACGGCGCTGGCTTCGTTGAGTGGTTTGCGGAAGAGGCCAAGCGTGTTTACGGCGATGTCATTCCGCCGCACGTGCGCGACCGCCGCCTCGTCGTCGTGAAGCAGGCCGTCGGTGTCGCGGCGATGGTCACACCCTGGAACTTCCCCAGCGCCATGATCACCCGCAAGGCAGCGCCTGCCCTGGCGGCTGGATGTACGGTGGTGCTCAAGCCTGCGGAGGACACGCCGTTGTCTGCGCTGGCATTGGGTGAGCTGGCGCTGCGCGCGGGCGTACCGGCGGGCGTTTTCAACATCGTAACTACGGCAAAGCCGGCACCGGTAGGGGAGGTCTTCACTACGCACCCGGCGGTCCGAAAATTGTCCTTCACCGGCTCCACGCGTGTGGGAAAGCTGCTCATGTCGCAGTGTGCAGGAACAGTCAAGAAGGTGTCGCTAGAACTGGGCGGCAACGCTGCTTTCATCGTGTTCGACGATGCGGATCTGGACGCCGCGTTGGCAGGTCTGCTGGCGGTAAAGTTTCGCAACACGGGGCAGACATGCGTTAGCGCCAACCGCATCTTCGTGCAGGCCGGCATCTTCGATCGTTTCTGCAACATGTTGAGCGAGGCTGTAGCTGGCATGAAGGTCGGTGATCCGCTTGCGCCCGGCATCCAGCAAGGTCCGCTGATCAATCATGCCGCCCTGGAAAAGGTGCAAACGCTGGTGGGCGATGCCTTGGCTCGCGGTGCCAAGGTGGAAACTGGCGGCACCGTGCATCAACTCGGCGGGCTCTTCTTTCGCCCGACGGTGCTCTCCGGCGTCACGGGTGATATGCGCATGTGCCACGAAGAGATCTTTGGGCCCGTGGCAGCTCTGCAGCGGTTCGAGCATGAAGCGGACGTTGTCGCCACTGCCAATGACACACCTTACGGCTTGGCGGGCTACTTCTACAGCAGGGACGTTGGTCGCGCATGGCGGGTTGCCGAGGCGCTGGAGGTCGGCATGGTGGGCGTGAACGAAGGCGGCATATCCACCGAACTCGCTCCATTCGGAGGCGTGAAGGAGTCCGGCATCGGGCGCGAAGGCTCGAAATACGGGATTGAAGAGTACATCGAGACGAAGTACATCTGCTTCGGCGGCATCGCTTGAGGCCCGAGCGTACGGGCCATTCTTTCCAGCTTTGATGCGGGCAAGCTGATCGCACTTGCGGCATAACGTCGATATTGGCCAATGCGGGGATCCGTTGGTGCCAATTCGAGGCCGTCGGAGTGACTTCTGCGGCTGCATCGCGCGGCCACGCAGTGGCGCATCCGAGGAGCAACTGGAGTCACCCCCGCGCACGGGCTGCGGGCGCTATTTATTTTCCAAGCAGTCCCTGCACTCAGCGAGATCGTCGTTTCCTGGTTCTTGCGAATCGATCTCCGACGGCCCTATTCCGTTCGGTTATGCGGCTCCTCAAGCCTTTCTATTGGACTGTGAAAGAGCCCTGAGCCACGATTCCCCGATACGCCATCCGGCGTTCAACCTGAGAGGAATCAAATGTCAGACTGGTCGCTTCGCGACAGGGCCTGTGTCGTCGGTGTCGGAACGACGGCCTATGGATCCTTCCCCGAATCGGATGCCTATGGGCTGGGCGCGGACGCGCTCCAGCGTGCCGTCGAAGACGCCGGCCTGAAGCCGGAACAAATCGACGGGCTGATCGTCAGCCGCATCCCATCGTTCGAGCGCTTCGCCGAAGTCGCAGGGCTCAACCCGCGCTTCACCATGCAGACGCCCGTGCATGGCCGCTTCGCCTCGATCTCTCTCGAGTTGGCGGCCAACGCGCTTGCCTGCGGCGAGGCCAACTATGTAGCCCTTGTGTATGGCAACAACGGTCGCTCGCAGCGGATGAACTATGGCGGCGGCGACGCCACCTGGTCGCCCTGGGGCATGACCTCGCCGGGCGCGCTGCACGCGATGATGTGGCGCCATCACATGAACCAGTACGGGTCGTGCTCCGAGGACCTGGCCCACATCGCGGTGGCGTTCCGTAAGCACGCCATGCTGAACCCGGATGCCGTGATGCGGGAGCCGCTGACCGTGGAGCAGCATCAGGCAGGGCGCTTCATTGCGGACCCGCTGCGGCTGAATGACTACTGTCTGATTAATGACGGCGGAGTGGCCTGGATCATGACCACGCCCGAGCGAGCGCGAGATCTGCGGGGCAAGCCGGTGTACGTGAGCGGCTATGCCCGCCGCGACACCTACGACAACAGTTCCACGTTCCATCCGGATCTGTGGCATCCGGCGTTGCAAGAGGTTTCCCGCGAGGTGCACGCGCGCTCGGGGATCTCGCGCGCAGACCTGAGCGGCCTGATGATCTACGACAACTTCACGCCTACCGTGCTGTTCGCGCTGGAGGGCATGGGCTTTTGCGAGCGCGGCGAGGGCGGCGCATTCGTGCGCGACGGCATGCTTGAACTAGGGCGCGGCCGCTGGCCCACCAACACCAGTGGCGGCCATCTGTCGGAGTCGTACATGCAGGGCTGGGCACTGATTGCTGAGGCCGTGCGCCAGCTGCGTGGCAGCGCGGGCGAACGGCAGATCCCGGACTGCAAGGCCCTGCAGTACATCTGCGCAACCAACTGCGCCACTTCAATCATTTTCAGGAACTGAGTCCATGAGCGAAACATCGACTCCCTACCGCAAGCCGCTCCCCGTCATCGACGTCTGGAGCAGGCCCTTCTGGAACGCCTGCCGCGAGCATCGCCTGCTCATGCAGCGCGACAAGGCGACCGGCGAGTTCTGGTTTCCGCCTTCGCCCGTGGTACCGCGTACGCTCTCCAGGGAATGGGAATGGGCGGAGCTCTCCGGCTTGGGCACCGTCATCTCGTGGGTCGTCTTCCATCAAAAATACTACGCTGGCTTCGCCGACGAGCTGCCGTACAACGTGGCAATGGTCCAACTGGACGAAGGCCCGTTCATCTTCACCAATCTGGTCGGCATTGCGAACGATGACATCCGCATCGGCCAACGTGTTTGCGTGACGTTCCGCGACGCCAACGAGCAAGTTTCAATCCCGGTGTTCGAGCCGGTGCGGGAGGACGCTCGATGAGCACACCGCAAGAACCTGTTCTTCTGGAAGACCGTGGCGACTACGGACTGATCCGGCTGAACCGCCCGGCCCAGCGCAATGCCATGAACGGCGCGGCCCGCAAAGGGCTGCTCCAATGCCTCGAACGGGCCCGCGGCACGTACAAGGTCCTGGTCATCACGGGGCAGGACGGCAGCTTTTGCAGCGGCGTGGACCTGAAGGAAGTCGCGTCCGCCACTCAGCGTGAACGGGAGTTAGCTCCGCGCGAATGGGTGGAGGTGTTGCTGGCGATCCGCCGTCACCCTGCCGTCTTCATCGCGGCCGTCGGGGGTTATGCGCTGGGCGGTGGGGTGTCGTTGATCAACGTGTGCGACCTAGCGATCGCTGCGGACGAAGCGCCGATCGGCATGCCTGAGCTCGGCTTTGGCATGTATCCCGCGATGGCAGGGCCGTCCACGCAGATGATGCTGCCGCCGAAGCGCGCGGCCTGGATGGTGCTCACGGCTGATCGCATCGACGGCCGTACCGCCGCTCAGTGGGGACTTGTGAACGAGAGCGTACCGTTGGCTGACCTGGAGGGCGCCGCGGACGCACTGGCGAAACGGATCGCCCGGCATGACGCCATTGCGCTTTCCGAGAGCAAGCGTGCGCTCGAGATGATCCCGAAGCGAATCACCGAACTGGAACCGGGTTTCGACTACGCGATGGCTCTCAACGTCGGTATTCGGGCGCGCACGACGGTTCAGGCCGAAGGCATCGCAGCGTTCAAGGACAAAGCATGACGAAGCCTCTCCAAGGCCGTGTTGTGCTTGAGGCCGTTTCGCCACGCAGCAGTTGGGGGGTGCGACTCGCTGCTGCTTTCGCGGGTCGAATTGCTGCCGACCTCGGCGCGCAGGTCATCTGCCTGCAACCCGCTGGCGAGGCCGCGCTGCCGGACACGAGTGCTGCGATCGAAGAGGCGTCAGCGCTCCATTCGTTTCTCTGCGCAGGCAAGAACGTGATGAAGGGCGTCGCGGGCGACGCGGCCTCGACATTGGCGCGTGAAATCGCGGGCGGCGCGAATGCCCTGCTCGGGGATGTTTGGCTGCGCAATGCCGCGACCGACGCCCTCGGCCAGAAGCTGGCTGCCGGTGCCCCGCGCGCTATCGTGCAAGTGGACACGCTGCCCTGCCAGCATGCATGCGAACCGCCGGCCAGCGAGTTCACCGTCGAAGCCGAGAGCGGCTTGCTGGATCTGGTCGGCGATGCATGGCGCGAGCCCGTGCGCCTTGCCGGCCATCAGGTCGCTTATTCCGCCGGTCTGGCGGCGTACACCGGTATGGTGGCGGCGTTCTGTCGCCGCGGGCTGCGGCCGCCAGTCGTGCGTGTGAGCCTGCTGGAAACAGCCCTGTGGCTGAACTGGAAGAACTTGGCAACGGTTTCTATTGGCGAGACGCCTGCCACGCGTTCCGGCCAGGCGATGAGCTGGCCGGTGGTGCGGTGTGCGGACGGCTGGGTGGCGGTGGTCTACCAACCCCACGAGTGGGAGACGTTGCGTGACACGCTGGGTGATCCGCGTCTGCGAGATCCCCGGTTCGGTACCCCTGCGGGCCGTGCTTCGCACGCGTCCGAACTCGCTGCGCTGTTCGAAGGTTCGCTGACCAGATTGACACGGGACGAGGTGAACGAGCTCGCCGCGCGACACCGGTTGCCCCTGGGCGTCGTGCAAAGCGCCGGTGAGCTGGCGGACGATCCGCACTATCGCGCGCGCGGGTTCGTGCGCTCCGTCGCGTCGGATGCAGGCAGCGTGTCCCTGCCGCGCCTTCCAGTTTTCTGGAGCGGTGAGCTGTTTGCGCCGGGGCGAATTCCGGCGCGCAGCGTGCAGGAAGAGGAGACTGCGGCATGACCGGTCCTCTCGCAGGATGCAGGGTCCTGGACCTGGGCATCATCACCGCCGGCGCGGCGACCTCGGCCATGCTTGCGGACCTCGGTGCCGATGTGATCAAGGTGGAATCACCGGGCTACCACGATCCGTTCCGTCGCTGGAGCGGGCCGGGCGGCGCCGACGATTCGCCATTCTTCCGGTTCACCAACCGCAACAAGCAGGGAGTCGGCATCGACATCAAGCGGCCTGAGGGCAGGGCGGTGTTCATGCGTCTGGTTGCCCGTTCCGACGTGGTGGTGGAGAACTTCCGACGTGGCGTGCTGGCCAAGCTTGGCATCGACTACCCGCAGCTGCGCGCGGTGCGGCCTTCTATCATCCTGGCCTCGCTGTCCAGCCATGGCGAGTTCGGTCCCGACGCCGACCGCGTATCGTTCGGCACGACGCTCGAAGCGATGTCGGGTCTTGCGGCGGAAACAGGGTACGCGGGCGGAACGCCGACGGTGAGCGGCCGCGAGCTGAACTATCCCGACCAGGTCGTTGCGATCTTCGCGGCGGGCATGGTGGTCACAGCCTGGCACGCAGCCCAGGGTGGCCAGGGAGTGCACCTGGACCTGTCCCAGCGCGAGCTGACGAGCTTCCTGCTTGGCGAGCGCTTCGTGCTGGGCGCTTCGGGTCAGCCTCGGGGCAATGCAGATCCGCTCTACGCGCTCCAGAATTGCTATGCGTCTCAAGACAAGGTGTGGATTGCCGTTAGCGTGGAGCAGCGGCAGCTTCCGTCGTTGGTCGGACTGGTGGCCGATTCGACTGTCGGACGGGTCCAGGAGCGCTTGGTGCGGTGGATAGCCACTCGCACAGCCGAAGAGGCTGTCGAAGCACTGGCCGCGCTGGGCATTGCCACTGCGCCCGTGCGGGACGGGCGCGCAGCCGCCCAGGGGCGGGGTACCTCCTGGTGGGAAGCCGTCGGGACCCTGCCTGATGGCTCTCTCGCCAAGGGCTTCCCGTTTCAGTTCGAGGATGAGCCGATGCAATTGACGCGGCCCGCACCCTCGATCGGGCAGGACACCGCGCAGGTCTTGCAGGATCTCGGCGGCTACACGTCGCAGGAGATCGCGGCCTTGCGCAAGGACGGCGTGATCGAATGCGCGGACACCTGATTCCGTTCGCGTCAGTCTTCGCCGATCCAGGTGGCACCGACCCAGCGGCCTTCTTGGATCAAGGTGCGGGTGAGCGCGTTCAGTTCATTGGCAACGGCGCGAACCGCCAGGGAGTTGCGACGCATCATCGACACGGCAATTCCGGTGCGGCGCTGCAGCTCTTCGCTGGCCAGCGGCGTGAACTTCAGTTGCCCGCTGGCCGCCTCCGCGGCGACGATGTTTATGGGCAGCACTGCGTAGCCGAGGTTCAGTTGCAACATCTCCTTCTGCACTCGCGTGTCGTTCGTTTCGGCGACGACGTTGAGCTTGACGCCCTGCGCCTCGCTCGCGTGGTCGAGAATCAGGCGCAGCCCCCGGTAGAAGGTTGGCAGGATCAAGGGCAGGCTCACCAGGCGCTGGAGCCCAATGGGCTCGCGCCCATGGTCTTCCAATGCCGGGCCGCCAACCAGGCACAGCTGTTCCGCAAAGAGCGGCTGCATGTCCAACTGGCTCGACTGCTTGTAGTCGGTCAACATGGCGAGGCCGACGTCACCCGATTCCAGCCACTCGCGCAGCCGGTCCGAATAGCTCGTGAATATCCGCAGCAGCAGGTCCGGATGGCTGGCCCGCAGCGCGGCCACCAGCGGGGCGGCGATCATCTCGCTGTGGCTCGTCAGGAGTCCCAGTTCCACTGTGCCGCGCACCGCACCCGGACTGGCCGCCAGGATTTCCGTGCGTGCGCCATCGATCTCCCGCAGCGCGCGCCGCGCCCGGTCAATCAGGCGCGCGCCAGCATCCGTGAGGTCCATGCCACGTGGCGTGCGCTCGAACAGCGTGGTGCCCAGTTCGTCCTCAAGCATGCGCAGCTGGCGCGACAGCGCTGGCTGAACCAGATGCAATGTTTCGGAGGCCCGTGTGATGCTTCCCGTGTCGGCAATGGCCAGGAATGCGCGCAGCTGCTTGATGTCCACCTCGGGTCTCCTCGTCGCGAAATCCGTCGCGATCGTCATTCGATTCTAAGCAGCAGAGTACCCGGGGAGAGCCTGCCAACTGGCGGTGCTCCCCAATAACGTTGAATATTTGAAATGGAGACAAAGATCATGATGAATCGACGCAGAACTCTCGTTGCGCTGGGGGCTTCCGTGCTCGCGCATGTCGCGCGGGCACAGTCCTACCCCATCCGCCCGATCAAGCTGGTGGTGCCCACTTCCGCGGGCGGCATCGCGGATTTCATCGGTCGCAGCGCCGGCGAGATCATGGCGCGAAGCCTTGGCCAGCCCCTGGTGCTCGAGAACCGCCCGGGAGGAGCCTCGACGCTCGCCGCCAATCTGGTTGCGCACTCACCGCCCGATGGATACACGGTGCTCATGAGCACCGAGTTCAACATGGCTACGGCAGCCTTGTTGCGCAAAGACCTCAGCTACGACCCACGCAAGGATCTCGCACCCGTTGGCGTACTCGCCCGGTTTCCGCTCGGCCTGATCGTGAATGCCAAATTGCCGGTGCGCACCGTGCGCGAGCTCGTGGTTTATTTGAAGGCTCGCCCCGGCGCAGTGAACTACGCGTCTGCTGGCGCGGGCACCGCCTATCACCTGGCTGCCGAGATGTTTATGGCCCAGAACGATGTGCAGATGGTGCACGTGCCCTATCCCGGTGGATCGCCGATGGCAACGTCGCTCGTGCGGCGCGACACGGATGTGGCGTTTGCCGCGCTCAATACCTACCTGCCGCACATCCGCTCCGGTGACCTGCGAGTATTAGCGGTTGCCAACGAGAAGCGCATTGCGGCGTTGCCCGACGTGCCCACGTTTGCTGAAGCAGGGTTTCCTGCCTTTGACGCAGAGATGCACGTCGGACTGGCCGTGCCCAGCGGCGTAACGCCGGACGTCGTCCAGAAACTCCACGCTGCCCTCGCCAAAGTGTGGTCGGATGAAGCCTTGCGCACGCGCATGGCAGCTGCCGGTGTGGAAGTCGCGTCGCAGCACACACCGCAGGACTATGCCGAACGGCTCGCCCGCGAGGGGCGCCGCTGGCAGGGGCTGATTGCCAAGAACAAGCTGCGCATGGAGTGAGGAGGGCATGATGGAACAGTTCGCAACCGCATATGCCTACTACAGGGGCGGCACCAGCAAAGCCGCCATCGTGAAGCGCTCCGACTTGCCGCCGATGCGAAGCGATTCGGACTTGGACGCTTGGGTGCTCGCAGTGATGGGGTCTCCAGATCGCCGTCAGATCGACGGTCTCGGGGGCGCCGACCCGCTGACGAGCAAGTTCGCGATCGTGGGTCCCCCCACACGTCCCGACGCGGACGTTGACTACACCTTCCTGCAAGTCGTCCCCGAGCGGGCAACCGTCACGCAGGACATCAACTGCGGCAACATCTCCGCGGCCATCGGTCCGTTCGCCATTGACGAAGGCCTTGTGGTATCCCGCGCACCCATCACCTCGGTGCGCATCCACGCCACCAACATGGGCCAGATCATCCACGCCGATGTGGAGGTTGGCGAGGACGGGAAGGCTCGCGTGCTGGGCTCGCAACGCATCGATGGCGTGCCCGGCACCGGTGCGCCCGTGCGGCTGGATTTCAGGGAGCTGGTGGGAGGCGCGACAGGGCGGCTGCTTCCGACGGGGCGTGTCCGAGATCGACTGGTCGTCGATGGCAAAGAGATCGAAGTCTCCATCGTCGACCTCGCGAATCTGGTCTGCTATGTACGCGCCGAGGACCTGGGCTTAGCGGGGACTGAAGACCCACTCGCAATGCAGGCAAACCGCGAACTGATGCAACTGTGCGAGCGGGTGCGGCTGGAAGCCGCGCTGCTCGCCGGCGTCGCGAAGGACATGGACTCGGCCATCCGACAGCCACCTTCGACGCCCTGGCTGGCGCTCGTCAGCGCCCCGCGTCCTTGGCGCGATCATGCAACAAGCGAACAGCATGAGGCGCATGAGTGCGACATCGCCGCGCGTCTCTACGCGAGGGGCGGCAATGTGCACAAGGCCTATCCTGGGACGGGAAGCGCCTGCCTGGGCGTTGCTTCCATGCTGGAGGGAAGCGTGGCTCATGAGCTTGTCAGCGCGGACGCGCACGCGAGTGGCACGATTCGGGTTGGGCATCCCTGCGGAGTGCTCGACGTTGCCGCCGCGATCGAAAACCAGACGGGAGCCGATCCCTTGGTGCGCCGTGCGGCGTTCGTGCGAACGGCCCGCCGGATCGCGGATGGGCAGGTCTACACAGCGATGGACCGGCTGCCCTGGTTGCCGGAATTTGCTGCGCGCTGAGCCTGCGTACGGGCTATACCGAACACGTATCCGAGACCTCGCATCTTTCTATTGGACGCTATCGGCCGAGGGCGTCAGCATCCCCGCTATTCAATGTGTGAATCGGCAGGAGACATATCCATGAACTTCCAGCAACCCGTCAAATGCGCAGGACGGTCCGTATGCCCGCGGTGACCTTCGTGCAGGCCTCGGGCGAGCGCAGGACTGTGCAAGGCCTCGAAGGTGAATCGGTGATGCAGGTGGCACGCCGCCATGGCTTGCCCGGGATCGTCGCAGACTGCGGTGGTGAACTCTCGTGCGCCACCTGCCATGTCATGGTGGACGAGCAATGGCTCGCGACAATGCCCGCTCGCTCCTCCGACGAAGAAGAGATGCTTGAGTGCACGGCGGAGATGCCCACGCCGTGCAGCCGCCTCGCATGCCAGGTGCGTCTGACGCCGGCCCTCGAGGGCCTTGTTGTTCACGTGCCTCGCTCGCAGAAATGAGTGCCACGGAAGTCCCCGAGTACGGCGCCGTCGTGATCGTCGGAGCCGGCCAGGCCGGCTCCGAGGTGGCCACGGAACTGCGCGCCTGCGGCTACACCGGCACGCTCACGCTTGTTCATGAAGAGGAGGGCGTGCCCTATGCACGGCCCCCACTCTCGAAGGCCTACCTTCTCGGCGCA
Organism: Variovorax sp. Varisp46; assembly: GCF_059491885.1. Classification (NCBI taxonomy): domain Bacteria; kingdom Pseudomonadati; phylum Pseudomonadota; class Betaproteobacteria; order Burkholderiales; family Comamonadaceae; genus Variovorax; species Variovorax sp. Varisp46. The sequence continues at coordinate 3,990,310 of NZ_CP168515.1, read as the reverse complement.
GCGACCGAAGCCGACCTGGCAATCCGGCCGGCTAGCGTGTATGACGAGCAGCGCATCGAAATCCTGTCAGGCACGGTTGACTCCATTGACCGCGCCAACAGGAGAGTCCGCCTGCATGACGGGTGCGAGCTCTCTTACGACGCAGTGGTCCTCGCAACCGGTGGGCGGCCACAGCGTCTTGCCGGCTGCGACATCGAGCGTGCACCGAACGTCCACTACCTCAAGACACTGCCGGACGCCACTGCGCTCAAGAAAAACCTGCGGACCAGCTCCAAGCTGGTGATCGTGGGCGGTGGCTACATCGGCCTGGAGGCCGCCGCGGCAGCGCGCCAGCTCGGACTGCAGGTCACTGTGCTCGAAGCGCAGTCACGCTTGCTGGCCCGCGTGACCTCCGAGCCGGTATCGGACTTCTACCGGCGTCTGCATGAATCGCGTGGCGTCGACATCCGACTGGCGTCCCAGATTGCCTCGTTCGAGTTCGGAGCAGGCGGGCACGTGACAGCCGTCACGCTTGCGGACGGAGAGCGCGTCGCGTGCGACGTCCTTCTGGTGGGAATCGGCCAGCAGCCGCGGACGGAGCTGGCCGAGAAGGCTGGACTCGCCGTGACAGAGGGTGTCCTCGTGGACGCGGCATGCCGCTCCAGCGATCACCGCATCCTGGCCATCGGGGACTGCGCACGGCAGCCATGTGGCGCGGACCGGACGCTGCGCCGAATCGAGTCGGTAGACAACGCCTTGCAGCAGGCGCGTATCGCCGCAGCCGCGCTCACCGGAAAGCCGCTACCTGTTCGGGCGGCGCCGTGGTTCTGGTCGAACCAGTTCGATGCGCGGCTGCAGAGTGTGGGCCTCTACACGCCGGATTGCGAACGTGTGGTGCGCGGCGACCCACAGACAGACAGCAGCTTCAGTGTGTGGTACCTCAGGGCGGGCGCCCTGATTGCTGCTGACGTCGTGTCGAGCCCGCGGGACTTTGCTGCCGCGCGCAGGCTCGTCGGCGGTGGCGTGAGTGTCACTGCGAAGAAGCTGGCCGACACCTCCCTGCCACTGAACCATCTGGCGACCGGCGCTACCTGTGCGGCGCCGCAAGTTCCATCCAATTCCAACTCCATTCAGGCATCCGTATGAGCGAACCCTCCCAATCCCCCACGCGATTCGACCCCAGTACGGATCGCGACTACCGGATGCTGATCGACGGCGAGTGGGTCGCTGCGCAAAGCGGTGAGACCTTCCGCTGTGTCGATCCTTACGAAGACCGCGAATGGGGCCGCGTCCCCTCGGCACAAGCGGGAGATGTGGACCGCGCCGTGTGCGCTGCCCGCCGGGCGTTCGATACAGGCGGCTGGCCGCAGACGCCACCAGGGCAACGGGCCGCGTTGCTGCGTCGGCTGGGAGACCTCATCGAACAGAACGCCGACGAGCTCGCGAGGATTCAGATCCAGGAGAACGGCAAGCTGCTTGGAGAGATGAGCCGCGGCACCTTCGTGCTGGGAGCCCATGCCCGCTATGTTGCCGGGCTGGTGGAAAACTTGCATGGCGAGACTGTCGACACCGGTTTTCCCAACATGAGCACAAGCACCGTGCGGGAGCCGCTGGGTGTCGTCGCTGCAGTCACCCCGTGGAACACGCCGCTGGGTCTGCTTGCTTGGAAACTGTTCCCGGCACTGGGCGCCGGTTGCACGCTGGTAATCAAGCCATCGGAGGTGACGCCTACCTCTACCCTACGCTTGGCGGAGCTCTGTGTTCAGGCCGGTTTTCCGGCGGGTGTGGTGAACGTGGTCACCGGCTATGGGCAAACGGCCGGCGCTGCGCTCGTGGCCCATCCCGGGGTAGACAAGATTGCCTTCACAGGTTCTACGCAGGGCGGCCGCGCGATGCTGAAGGCCGCTGCGGAGCGCATCGGACGGGTAACGCTCGAGCTTGGTGGGAAGTCGCCCAACATCGTCTTCGCCGATGCCGACCTGGACAACGCCGTGCATGGTGCGATGGCGGGTATTTTCGCGGCTACTGGGCAGACCTGCATGGGCGGCTCGCGGCTGCTGGTGGAGGACAGCATCTACGACGAGTTCACCCAGCGTCTCGCCGTCGCTGCCGAGTCCCTGCGGCTCGGCGACCCGCTCGACCCGGCGACCGAGGTTGGTCCCTTGGCCTGTGATGCGCAACTGCGCAAGGTGCTGGAGTACATCGAGATCGGGAAATCCGAAGGGGCGCGGTTGATGGCTGGCGGCGTACGTGACGAAGCGCCAGCCACTCGGCGCGGATTCTTCGTTCGGCCCACGGTGTTTGCCGACGTCGCCAACAGCTCCCGCCTCGCACAGGAAGAGGTGTTCGGTCCCGTCGTGGCGGTGATCCGCTTCAAGGGCGAGGAGGAAGCGCTCGCCCTTGCCAACGATGTGGACTTCGGGCTTGCGGCTGCGGTCTGGACACGCGATTCCGTCCGCGCCCAAAGGATGGCGCGCCGTCTGCGCGCTGGAACGGTGTGGGTCAACACCTACCGCATGGTCCACCACACGATGCCGTTCGGCGGCTTCAAGCAAAGCGGGCTGGGACGTGAACTGGGCTCCCATGCCCTCGACGAGTACACAGAGACCAAGTCGATCTGGATCGACCTGGGCAATCGGCAGACTTTCGGCCGCCGCTAGGGCGCCTTCCATCGCAAAAAAGGAGACGAGCATGAGCGCAGTAGCCGCAACACAGATCCCCAACCTGGCCAGCCAGGATACCTTCGTGGACCGCGTGCCGCACGAAGCTTTCGACGCCCTCCGGGCCATGCCCGGCCTCTATTGGCAGCCGGCCGATCGCGGTACGCTCAGCGGCGGGTTCTGGGCCGTCACAAGGGCCAAGGACATCGCCGCGATCGAGAGCGATCCGGCGACCTTCACGTCCAACCACGGCCCCTACTTTCCCCTGCCTGGAAAGAATCCCGAGAACATCCTGTGGAATGACCCGCCCAAGCATGGTGAGCTGCGCCGCGGTGTGGCGAAGACTTTTGGGCCGCGCGTGGTCGCGAACTTCGACGGTTGGGTTCGGCCGATCGTGGTCGAGGCGCTGGATGCCTATACGGCCAAGGGCGGTGGCGACTTTGTACCCGAAGTGGCTGCGATGATTCCCTCGCGCGTCATGGCTCGGGTGATCGGCGTCCCTCGCAATGAGGAGCTGCGCGTGGTTAAGTGGACGTTCGACATCTTTGCCGCAATGCAGGTGCCCGATGGCGGCAAGACATTCTGGACGGTCAACAACCCGATCCGTGACTACATGTGGGAATTGCGCGCTGCCAAGCTGCGCGAACCGGCGGATGACATGGCCACGGCGCTCGCGCAGGCACACGAACGCGGCGAGTTGAGCGAGGGCGAGTACCGCTCGTTCACGAGCGTGCTGTTGTTGGCCGGTTTTGAAACCACGCACACCGTGATGGCCCAGGCGATGCGGATGATCGCGGAAGACGAGACGATTGCGCGAATGGCCGATGAAGCGGTGGCGGCCGGCACGACCGATGCGCTGATCGATGAGTTCCTGCGCTACATCACGCCGGCCATGAACATGGTGCGGGTTGCCACGCGGGACCTGGAGTTCGCCGGCACGAAGATCCGCGAAGGCGATGTGATGCAGCTGTACTTTGTCTCGGCGAACCGCGACTCCGAGATCTTCGAGGAGCCGCACCGTTTCAACCCGGCGCGTCCGAAGAACAACCACATGGCCTTTGGCGGCGGTTGCCATGCCTGTCTGGGCGCGCCCCTCGCGAAGCTGGAACTGCGCATCCTGTTCGAGGAGATGCACCGGCGCGGCATTCGCCTGCGGCCCAACGGCGAGCCCAAGCGTGGCCGCAACACGATGATCAATCAGTTGCTGTCGCTGCCGCTGGCAGTCGCCTGAGCCATGAAGACGCTGGACAACACCGTCGTCGTCGTCACCGGTGGAGCAGCCGGGATCGGTCGCGCGCTTGCGATCGAAGCGGCGGGCCGGGGGGCGGCAGTGATCATCGGCGACGTGCAGGACGCCCAATCCACGGTGGATGCGATTTCCGCTGCTGGCGGTCGAGCCGAATGGCGCCCTTGCGACATGACGCAGTACTCGGACGTCGCTGCCCTGGCGGCGCACGCCGTCGAGCGATTCGGCGGTATCAACGTGCTGTGCAACAACGCCGGCCGAGGCGTGCCGGGGCCGCTGCATTCGACTGACCCTTCTCTGGCTCGCCAGGTGCTGGATCTCAATGTGCTCGGCCTGTTCCATGGCATCCATGCATTCACGCCGCATCTGCAGGCGGCTGCGGCGGTCGGTCGGCCCGCTTTCATCTTGAATACCGGGTCTGAACATTCGTTGGGCGTGCCGCCGCACGTCGGGCCGATGAGCATTTACACGGCCAGCAAGTTCGCAGCGCTGGGCCTGACGGAAACAGCGGCAAGGGATCTTGCTCCGCTCGGCATCAAGGTGTCGCTTCTGACTCCCGGATGGGTGCGAACCGAGCGCGTCACAGCCTTGATTGGCGCCTCAGCCGAGGCCGCGGCGCGCATAGAGCCCTATGCGCAGGACTCCGCGGACGTCGCTGCAAAGGCGTTCGATGGCCTCGCTGCCGGGCACATGATCATCGCGACGAATCCCGCCAGCCGTGAGTTCGCGATGGCCCATGCCCGCCAACTGATGGCGGAAGTCCAACGCCTGCCGATGCAGGCGGAACAAAAACCGGCGACGGCGGCAAATGGAGCGCGTTGCCCCTTCATGCACGGCAATCCCTGAAACCCGAATGAACACGCAAATGACCAAGACCTGGCTGATCACTGGAACCAGCGGTGGCTTCGGGCGCGCGATGGCAGAGCAGCTCCTGGTCCGCGGTGACCGCGTGGCTGCCACCACGCGCAGCCTGACCTCGCTCGATGACCTTGCAACTCGCTTCGGCGAACGTCTCTGGCGCAGCGAGCTTGACATCACAGACAACGCCGACATCGTGCGCGTCGTCCAAAAGGCTGTTGCGGATCTTGGCCGCATCGATGTGGTTGTGAGCAATGCCGGCTACGGCCTCTTCGGCGCGGCCGAGGAAGTCAGCGATGAGCAACTGGTACGCCAACTCGACGTGAACCTTCTGGGCTCGATGCGGCTCGTGCGGGCGGCCTTGCCGCACCTGCGTGGACACGGCGGCGGGCGTATTCTGCAGGTATCCAGCGTGGGCGGACAGGTCGCGTATCCCACCCTCGGGGTGTACCACGCCAGCAAGTGGGGCATCGAAGGCTTCATTGAAGCGCTCATTCCAGAGGTCGCGCCCTTTGGCATCCAAGCCACGTTGGTGGAGCCAGGGGGCGCGCGTACGGATTGGGCAGGATCGAGCGCTGAGCGCGCACAACCGCTATCAGCCTACGAAGAGTCGACCGTCGGCGCGATGCGGCGCCGCATGGCGGCCGCCGGTCTAGGGGCCTTCCGTGGCGATCCGCAAAAGATTGCGAGGGCCATGATCGCCTGCGCAGACGAGCCGCAGGCCCCGCGTCGTCTGGCCCTGGGCAGCGATGCCTACGAAGCCCTGCATTCGACGCTGACGGCACGCCTCGCGGCGCTAGAGGCGCAGCAGGCGATCGCGTTCTCCACGGACGTGGATGCCTAGTCGAACCGCGACCTTAATCCAATCCACCGAGGAGACAAGATGACTATTACCCGATTCGCGGCCTGGGCCGCGGTCATGGCTGTGGCCGCCCATACGACAGCTTTTGCCCAGAAAAAGTACGACCCGGGTGCCTCGGACACGGAGATCAAGATCGGCAACACCGCCCCTTATTCCGGAGCGCTCTCAAGTGCCAGTTCCGGTCCGAAGGCGATGAAAGCGTATTTCGACAAGGTCAATGATGAAGGCGGCATCAATGGACGAAAGATCGTTTTCGTCTCGCTGGACGATGGCTACAACCCGCCCAAGACGGTGGAGCAAACCCGCAAACTGGTGGAGCAGGAGCAGGCACTGATGATCGTCGCGTCGATCGGCAGCCCGACCAGCGCGGCGGTGCAGAAGTACATGAACGCAAAAAAGGTGCCGCAGCTGTTCGTCGCGTCAGGCACGCGCAAGTGGGGCGATCCGAAAGCCTTCCCGTATTCGATGGGCTTCACGCCTGACTATTACAGCGAGGCTCGCATCTTTGCGCAGTACCTTCTCGAGACCAAACCGGCGGCAAAAATCGCAGTTTTCCACCAGAACGACGACGTGGGAAAGGAGTTCCTCGCAGGTCTGGAGGAGGGACTCGGTGCCAAAGCCAAGTCCATGATCGTAGGCCGCGCCAGCTACGAATTTACCGACCCAACCATCGACAGCCAGATCATCGCCCTGAAGGCCTCTGGAGCGGACACGTTGCTGAACGTCTCTTTTGGCAAGTTCGCCTCGCAGGCCATCCGCAAGACGGCGGAGCTGGGATGGAAACCGACCCATTACCTGATCAATGCGTCGAGTTCGATTGGCGGCGTCTTGCAGCCTGCTGGCGTGGACAGCGCTGTCGGCCTCATCAGCGCGAACTTCTTCCGGGATGCTTCCGACCCGCAGTGGCAGAAGGGAAAAGAATACGAAGAGTTCGTGGCCTGGGCGCGTAAGTACAACCCCAACGCCGATCTGAAGGATTGGCTGGTGGTCTGGGGCTACACGGTTGCGCAGGCCACGGTGCAGGTGATCCGCCAGGCGGGTGACAACCTGACACACGAGAACATCATGAAGCAAGCCGCCAGCCTCGATGTCACGTTGCCCATGCTGCTGCCCGGCATCAGCGTGACAACAAGTGCCGATGACTACTTTCCGTTGGAGCGCATGAAGATGATGCGATTCAATGGCACCTACTGGGAGCTGTTCGGGAAGGTCTACGGGCGCTGACCGAACTGTGATGGCCATGAACCGCAGCGTGCATGTAGTCGGTGTGGGTCGGAGGCCCTTCACCGCTCCGCAACCAGATATCAATGCGGCCGTGCTGGGTGCACAGGCGGCACGTGCGGCGCTCGCCGATGCTGCACTCGACGGCGATCAGGTGCAGCGCGCATTCGTGGCTTCGGCCATCCAGGATCTGAACTGGGCTTCCAGCGCGGTCTGTGCCGCGGAAATGGCCGGCATCCCGGCATTCCGGGTGAGTACGGACGATCTCGGCGGTGCCCACGCGCTGCACCGGGCCCGCGAGGCAGTGGCGAACTTTTCGGTGGAGTGCGCGCTCATCGTGGGGGTCCATGCGGGTGCCGCCTGCTCGAAGAATGGCGAGGCGCACGACGAGGCCCGATGTCGTGTCGCACGCACCTGCATGAGCCTGTGCGGGACGCGAAGGGAGACATTCGCACGAATCGCGGTGAAAGCCTGGCAGCATGCTGCGCACAATCCGCTTGCGACCGACCGACGTGCATTGGGGCTGTCGGAGATCCTGGATTCGGATGCGCTCTCAGATTCGCCGAGGGGCTTGCAATTCAGCGCACCTCGTGCAGGTGCGGCGGCCGTGATCCTGTGCAGCACGGATTTCGCGCGTCGTCATCGGCTCGACAAGCGGGTTCTGGTTGATGCGCAAGTCGTCGAACGAACGGCTGGTTCCCTCGATGTACCGCGCGCCAGCGAGATTGCCGCGCGCAAGGCGTACGCAGAAGCCGGCACCGGCCCGGAGCATCTAGACCTCGTTGAACTGCATGACGACTGCATTGCGAGCGAACTGCTTGCTTATGAGTCGTTGCACCTTGTGCCGAAAGGCGGTGCAGAACGATTCGTTCTCGAAGGCGAGAACACCTACGGCGGACTCGTGGTGATCAACCCTTCGGGGGGATTGCTCGGTCTCGGCAACGCAGGTGCAGCCAATGCGCCTGCGCAGTGCGCTGAGCTGGTGTGGCAGCTTCGCGGCGCCGCTCGCCGCCGGCAGGTGGAGGGCGCCCGCTCGGCCTTGCAGCATGCCATCGATCACGAGACCGGGACCTGTGTCGTCACGCTGTATCGGGCGGAAGTGCGGTGATGACACGTCAGGAATTCTCATGCAGCTTGAGCGTTTTTGCCTCGCGTAATCACGAACCCGCGCCTACATTGCAGCGGCGCTTTCTCCGCGCGCTCCCAAGACGGTACACAGGACTGACCATGCCCAAGCATTGCAACACGACGCCTTACGCCTCCCCGGCACTGCTTGGCCGCAGACTGCTTCTTGCCCTCGCATCGGCTTGCACGCTGATGGTTGCCGCGCCGGCAAGTGCGGCCGATGCCTTCCCGGTGCGCCCGATCACGTTGATCCTGCCGTTCCCAGCTGGCGGCGTTTCCGATGGACAGCTGCGTGCGCTCGCCGCCGCGGCCTCGAAGGACCTGGGCCAGCCCATCATCATTGTGAACAGGCCGGGCAATGGGGGTACGCTCGCGCCGGCCGCGATGGCCCGCAGCGCTCCTCCCGATGGCTACACGATCGCGCTGGCAGTGCGCACCTTGTTGCGCCTGCCTCACCTCAGCAAGGTGAACTACGATCCGCTGCACGACTTCACCTACATCATCGGTCTGAGCGGGTTCTCGTTCGGGATCGTCGTGCGCGACGATGCTCCCTGGAAGACGCTGAAGGGCATGCTCGACGACGCACGTGCCAGGCCCGGCGCCATCGCCTACGGCGCCACGGGTCGTGGCAGCAGCGGCCATGTCGCCATGGAACGTCTTGCCCGGGCGGCCGGTGTGCGCCTGAACTTCGTGCCCTACAAGGGGACGGCCGAGGTGACCAACGACCTGCTGGGTGGGCATATCGGCGTGTATTCGGACGCCGGCTGGGGAGGGGTGCTCGAGTCGGGCAGGGTGCGCGTCCTGGCCACCATGGGCGAGAACCGGCCGAAGCGCTGGCCGCAGGTCCCCACGCTGAAGGAGCTGGGCTACGACATCGTCGTGACTTCGCCTATCGGCTTGATTGGCCCGCGCGGCATGGACCCCGCAGTCGTGGCGCGCCTACACGATGCCCTGCACAAGGCGATGAGCGATCCAGCCTACGTTCGTGCGATGGATCAGAACGACCAGATACCCGAGTACCTGGGCAGCGAAGCCTATGCGCAATCCGCGGCGCGCGAATTCGCCCGGGAGAAGGTCCTCATGCAGGAATTGGGCATCACGCTGGAATGACGGCAATGTATCTCACCCAAGGTTTGCACCGCGCTGTGCAGCAGGTTCCGGAGAAGCCCGCAACGGTGTGTGCTGGAAGAACGAGTTCGTTTCGCGAACTGGCTGAACGCGCGAGCCGCGCGGCGTCCCTGCTGCAGGGACTTGACGTGCGCCCAGGTGACCGCGTCGCAATCCTGGCGCACAACTCGGACCGCTATGTCGAGTTGCTGTTGGGCGTATGGTGGGCTGGGGCGGTCGCGACGCCCGTGAACACGCGTTGGAGCGTGACTGAGATCGCGTACTCGCTCTCGGACTGCGGGGCTGTCGTCCTGGTGGTGGACGACACCTTCCTGCCGCTCGTCGATGCGATTCGGACTGCCGCAGCTGTGGTGCGCCGAGTTGTGCACGTCGGCGTGGCACCACGTGCCGAAGGGGTTCATTCCTACGAGGCTCTGGTGCAGTCTTGCGAGCCAGTCGCCGATGTGCGGCGCGGCGGCGAAGAACTGGCGGCCATCCTGTACACGGGCGGCACCACCGGCTTCCCGAAGGGCGTGATGCTTTCCCACGCCAATCTCTGGGGCGGTGCAGTGACGCGCCTGGCGGAAATGTTTAGTCCCCGTGACGGTGTGGCCTTGCTGGTGACGCCCTTCTTCCATGTCTCGGGTCTCTTCCGGTTTGTCATGCAACTGGTGCTCGGCGCCAGCAATGTCATCGAGCCGCAGTTTCGCCCCGAAGCCGTGGTCGAGGCGATCGAGCGTCACGGTGTGACCGACATCGTCGTTGTCCCCAGCATGCTGCAGATGCTGCTGGACGATCCGGCGTTCGATGCCGTGCGACTGCGCAACCTGCAGCGACTCTCGTACGGTGCGTCTCCGATGCCACCCGCGCTGCTCGATCGGGCCATGCGCGCCCTGCCTCACGTGGGTTTTTGCAGCTCATATGGCATGACTGAGACTTCGGGCGTCGTGAGTGTGCTGGGCCCGTTCACCGAGGCAGACCGCAAGGGAATGGGCGAGGTGACGCGTTCCGTGGGGCGTGTCGGTCTGGGCGCCGAACTTCGCATCGTCGACCCCGATGACCGTGACCTCCCGCCGGGCGCCGTCGGCGAAATCGTGCTGCGCGGGGTGGCGGTAATGCGAGGCTATTGGAACAAGCCTGCCGAAACCGCGGCCGTACTGCGCGAGGGGTGGCTGCACACGGGCGACGCCGGCTGGAGCGACGCCGCTGGCCACATCTACGTGGTCGACCGGCTCAAGGACATGGTGATCACTGGCGGCGAGAACGTCTACTCCGCGGAGGTTGAGGCGGCGCTGATGGCGCACCCGGCCGTCTCGTCGTGCGCCGTGATTGGCATACCCAGCATCCTGTGGGGCGAAGCCGTGCATGCCGTCATCGTTCTGCGGCCAGGCGCAACTGCCGATGGCGAGTCCCTGCGGGAGCACTGCCGCACACGTCTCGCGGGCTACAAGTGCCCCAAGAGCTTCGACTTCGCCGACAGCTTGCCGCTGTCGGCCGCCGGCAAGATTCTGAAGACCCGACTGCGCGACGAATACCTGTCCCGTGCAACCGTGTGACAGCCCACTTTTCTTAATTTCCTCCGAGGAAGATCGATGACCCACAAGCACCGTCCCGTCCATGTCGTGGGCGTCGGCATGATCCAGTTCACCAAGCCCGGCACCAGCGAGCCCTACAACATCATGGGCGCGCGGGCTGTGAAGCTCGCTCTTGAAGACGCCCGGTTGGATTACGACCTCGTGGACCAGGCCTACGTTGGCTACGTCTATGGTGATTCCACCGCCGGCCAAGCGGCCATGTACCAAGTCGGACTGAGCGGCATTCCCGTCTTCAACGTCAACAACAATTGCGCCACAGGCTCTAGTGCGCTGTTCCTGGCGCGCCAGGCCGTGGAGAGCGGGGCTGTGGAGTGCGCATTGGCCTTGGGGATGGATCAGATGGTTCCGGGCGCACTGAAGGGCGCCTTCGAGGATCGCCCTTCGCCAATGCAGCGCTTTGCCGAAACGATGGCCGCGCACCAGGGCTACGAGCCGCAAACTCCGCGGGCCGCCCAATTTTTCGGCGGCGCGGGGCGCGACTACATGGCGCAATACGGGACCAAGCCCGAGACCTTTGGTCGCATCTCCGTCAAGGCGCGCCAGCATGCAGCGCGCAATCCACTGGCCGTGTTCCGGCAGGAACTCTCGCTCGAAGAAGTGATGGCATCGCCCAAGGTGTTCGATCCACTCACGCGCTACCAGTGCTGCCCGCCCACCTGCGGAGCGGCGGCGGCCATCGTGTGCTCGGCCGAATTCGCGCGCAAGCACGGGCTCGACATGAGCGTGGTGATCGCAGCCCAAGCCATGACCACCGATACGCCCGCCAGTTTCGAAAGCAACGACATGCGCAAGCTTGTGGGCTACGACATGACGGTGGACGCCGTGAAGTGGGTCTACGAGCGGGCCGCCATCGGCCCCGAAGACGTGGACGTCGTTGAATTGCACGATTGTTTTACGGCCAACGAACTTATTTCGTACGAAGCGCTTGGCCTGACCGCGCCTGGAACGGCGGAGAAATTCGTGCTCGATGGCGACAACACCTATGGCGGCCGCTATGTCGTCAATCCCTCGGGCGGGCTGCTGTCCAAGGGCCATCCGCTCGGTGCCACCGGCCTCGCGCAATGCGCGGAACTGGTGTGGCAACTGCGGGGACAGGCTGAACAGCGCCAGGTTGAAGGCGCGCGCGTGGCGTTGCAGCACAACCTGGGGCTTGGCGGCGCTTGCGTCGTCACGCTTTACCAGCGCGCTTGAAGGGACGACGTGATCGACAAGCGTTTTATCGGGTGTGCCTTAGAGCCGTTCTCGATTGCAGTGGAACCCGGCCGGCTGAGGTTCTTTGCCAAGGCGACGAGCCAGCCAGACCCGGTGTACACGGACGAGGCGGCCGCACACGCCGCGGGGTATCGCGGATTGCCCGTGCCGCCAACCTTCCTGTTTTGCCTGGAGATGGACGGACCCAATCCGGCTGCCGTGCGGGAGCTTCTGGGCCTCGACTACCGCTTCCTGCTGCATGGCGAGCAGGGCTTCCGGTATCACGCGATGGCCTACGCAGGTGACGTGCTCACCTTCGCGCCGCGCATCGAGAACATCTGGGACAAGAAGGGGGGGGCGCTCGAATTCGTCGCGCGTGACACGCGCGTCAGCAACCAGGTGGGCATACACGTTGCGGACCTGCGATTCGTGACAGTTGTGCGCCACCCGACTGGAGCAAGCGCATGAAGGCCTTCGAATCCTTGCAGGCGGGGGCAGATCTACCGGTCTTCGAACCGGAGCCTGTTTCGCGACTTGTGCTTGCGCTCTATTGCGGCGCGTCAGGGGATCACAACCCGATTCATGTCGACATCGACTATGCCCGCGCCTCCGGCGCGCAGGACGTCTTCGCGCACGGCATGCTCTCCATGGCCTGGCTGGGCCACGTGCTCACGTGCTGGGTGCCTCAGCATGCGATCCGCAGCATGGACGTGCGCTTTGCGGCGATCACGCGAGTTGGCGAACGCATCCGTTGTGGCGGGCGTGTCACCGAGCTTGTCGAACAGGCGCCGGAGCGACTGGCCCGTGTGGCGCTCACTTGCACCAATGAGCAGGGCGAGATCAAGCTCGAAGGAGAGGCCCTGATTTTGCTACCGCAGGAGGCACCATGAGCGAACCCCGAAGCGTATTGCTCGACATCAACGATGGTGTTGCGGAACTGACGCTCAACCAGCCGGAGCGCCGCAATGCGCTCGATCCCGTCATGCGGGCGCAATTGGCGGACGCGATCTGTGCCGTTCGACGCGACCGCAACGTGCGCGTCGTGATCCTGACCGGCTCGCAAGGGCATTTCTGTGCCGGTGGCGATCTCCGGGCGCTCGCCGGCGCGGGCCTGGACAACGAAGGCTGGCTTCAGCGCTTCCAGGACATGAACGACTGGGTGCGCGACCTGATCTCGCTCGACCGGCCGGTGGTCGCGGCCGTGGATGGCATGGCGACAGGGGCCGGTCTGAGCCTCGCCCTCACGGCGGACTTCGTGCTCGCCACGCCGCGTGCGCGGTTCAGCGCGTCGTTTCTGCGCGTGGGTCTCGTGCCCGACTGCGGCTGCCTCTACACGCTGCCTAGAGCGGTCGGTGTGCAGCGAGCCAAGGAACTGATGCTGTCGGCCCGCGAATTCGGCGCCGACGAGGCGCAGCGACTGGGCATCGTCACAGAGATCGCCGCTGCCGATGCGCTGCTCGCCCGGGCACGTGCCATCGCCCGCAGCTTCGTCCAAGCATCGCCTGCCGCCGTGAGCATGATCAAGCGCAACCTGGCGCCGCAAGGCGGTGAACTGGCTGCCTTGCTGGATGCCGAGGCCCAGGCGCAGGCGATGGCCATGAGTACCCCGGGCCACCGCTTGGCCGTCAATCGCCTGCTGGAAAAGCAGGCCCCCCCTTACAACTGGCCCGCCGGCACATGACGGCGGCAGGGCCCACCAACAGGAGCAATCACATGGACAACACAAAATCAGCGCTGACAGGCGCCGAGGGCATTCTGCAAGGCAAGGTGGCTGTGGTCACGGGCGCGGGCGGCGGCATTGGCCGCGACATCGCCCTGGCCATGGCGCGCGAAGGCGCTCGGGTGGTTGTGAACGACATCGGCGCCGCTCTCAATGGCGAGGGCCGGGACGCGGGGCCGGCCCAGGCTGTGGCGGACGAGATCAAGGCGCTGGGCGGCCAGGCCGCCGCGAACACCGACAGCGTGGCCGATCCGGTCGCCGGCCGGCGGATGGTGGAGTGCGCACTGGATGCTTTCGGTCGCCTGGACATCGTCGTCAACAACGCCGGGATCCTGCGCGATGGCTTCTTCCACAAGATGGGCGACGACCAATGGGATGCCGTCATCAAGGTGCACCTGTATGGCAGCTATTACGTGAGCCGCGCGGCCGCCAATCATTTCAAGGAGCAGGGGGGCGGATGCTTCGTGCACATGACGTCAACTTCGGGGCTGATCGGCGAGATAGGGCAGGCGAACTACGCGGCTGCCAAGATGGGAATTGCCGCGCTGTCCAAGTCGATTGCCCTGGACATGTCCAAGTTCAATGTGCGATCCAATTGCATCGCGCCATTCGCCTTCAGCCGGATGATTGCCTCCATGCCCACGGATACGCCGGAACAACAGGCACGAGTGAATCGTCTGAAGGAAATGACGCCCGCAAAGATCGCTCCATTAGCAGTGTGTTTGGCGAGCGATCTTGCGGAAGACACGACCGGACAGATCTTTGCAGTGCGCAACAACGAGATCTTCTTGATGAGCCAGCCGCGGCCCGTGCGCTCGGTTCATCGCGGCGACGGCTGGACTCCTCGTAGCGTGGCTGAACATGCACTGCCTGCGCTGCGAGCGCAGTACCACAGCTTGGACCGCACTGTCGATGTTTTTCGCTGGGACCCAATCTGAGCAGCACCGCAATGGACCGCACGGCGCCTCGTGAGCCTTTGCTGCGCATTGACAGCGTGACGGTTCGCTTCGGCGGGATCGTCGCACTCGATGGCGTCTCGTTCAACGTCGAGCGCGGACGGGTCTGCGGATTGATCGGCCCCAACGGTGCTGGGAAGAGCACCTTGTTCAACTGCCTTTCGGGCCTTTACCCGTGGCAGGCCGGTGCGATCGAATTCAATGGCCACTCGCTTGCGCGCATGTCTAGCCACCGTCGTGCGGTGCTCGGGCTCGGCCGCACCTTCCAGAACCTTGCGCTGTTCGACTCGATGAGTGTGCGTGAAAACGTGCTTGTCGGCACCTACGCACACCACCACGCCGGCTTTCTGCTGGATGCGATCGGTGGCAAGCGCACACGAAAGGTGGAGAGGGACGCGGCCGAGCGGGCCGATGCTGCCATCGAGTTGCTGTCGCTCCAGGCCGTGGCGGACCGGTGCGTCGCTGCGCTGCCTTTTGGAACGCAGAAGCGGGTGGAGATGGCGCGGGCGCTGGCCTGCGAGCCGTCCTTGCTTCTGCTGGACGAACCTGCCTGCGGCCTGAACCACGAGGAGCTCGAGAGCCTCGGTGAGTTGATCGTGTCCCTGCGGGACAAGTTGTCCCTCGCCGTGCTGCTGGTCGAGCATCACATGGGGCTCGTCATGGGGGTTTCCGACAAGGTGGTCGCCCTGAACTTCGGTCGCCGCATCGCCGAAGGCACGCCGGATCAGGTGCGCAGGCACCCGGACGTGATCACTGCCTACCTGGGCGAGCAGGTTCATGGAGCGAACGATGGACAAGCTGCTTGAAGCGAAGGGCCTGCGGGCCTTCTATGGCCCTGTCGCCGTGCTGCACGGGATCGATCTCGACGTGGAGCGAGGCGAAGTGTGTGCACTTCTGGGCGCCAACGGCGCGGGCAAGACGACCACGCTGCGGGCGCTGTGCCGTACCAAGGTGCGGACCGAGGGAACCTTGAGCCTCGCGGGAGAGGCCATCGAGCGCAAGACGACCGAGCAGGTCGCCCGGCTCGGGGTCGGTCATGTGCCTGACGGCCGTGGCACCTTCCTTGGCCTGACCGTGGAGGAAAACTTACGGCTGGGTTGCTACTCGCGGACGGACCGGGCCGGTTGTGCCGGTGACCTGGAGCGCATGTACGGCTACTTCCCGCGGCTGAAGGAGCGGCGGCGACAGCAGGCAGGGACGCTCTCGGGCGGCGAACAGCAGATGCTCGCTATTTCGCGGGCGTTGATGGCGAGGCCGCGCTTGCTGCTGCTCGATGAGCCTTCGTTCGGCTTGGCCCCCCTGATCGTGCGCGAGATCTTCGGCATCCTCGCGAAGATCAATCGTGAAGAGAGCGTGAGCATCCTGCTTGTGGAGCAGAACGCGCGCCTGGCATTGGAACTTGCGCAGCGCGCCTATCTGCTGGAAGGCGGCCGAGTCGTCGCGCATGGTCCCAGCGAGCAGATGCGGCAAGACGATGCCGTGCGCCGGGCCTACCTCGGAGATTGAGATGGAAGCGTTCCTGCATCAACTTGCCGCCGGCCTTGCGGCCGGCGGGGTGTATGCGAGCATGGCGCTCGCCCTGGTAATGATCTACCAGGCCACCCACCACATCAACTTCGCCCAAGGGGAGATGGCCACCTTCTCGGCCTTCATTGCCTGGGCCTTGCTGCAGGCGGGGGTGCCGTATTGGCTGGCTTTCGTGGCCACGGTACTGGTGTCGTTCGCCATGGGTGCGGCGGTCCAGTTTTTCATCGTCAGGCCCTTGGAGAAGGCGCCCGAGCTGAGTGTCGTGGTTGTCTTTATCGGATTGCTGGTGGTCTTTCACAGCATGGCGGGCTGGCTTTTCGGCTTTGACGTGAAGCGCTTTCCGAGCCCGTTCCCCGCAGACGCCTGGTTCGGCTCGGCGCTACTCAGCGTGCATCAACTGGGCGCCATGGCCGTCACGCTGGCATTGGTCGCGATGCTGTTCGCATTCCTGCGGCTGACGCCGTTGGGTTTGGCCATGCGCGCGGCTGCCGAGAACGCCGATTCGGCGCGGCTGCTCGGGGTGCCCGTAAGCCGCATGCTGATGGTTGGGTGGGGCTTGGCCGGAGCGATCGGCGCGGTGGCCGGCATGATGGTCGCACCCACCTTGTTCCTCGACCCGCACATGATGAGCGGGGTGCTGCTCTACGCATTTGCCGGCGCGCTCGTCGGAGGCATCAACAACCCGGTGGGCGCCGTTGTCGGCGGCCTCGTGGTGGGGGTGGCAGAGAACCTGCTCGGAACCTATGTCATCGGCACGGAGCTGAAACTGCCGCTGGCTCTGGTGCTGATTGTGACCGTGCTGGTTTTTCGACCTGCGGGGTTGCTGGGCCGCGTGGTGGTGAAGCGTGTCTGAAGGAAGATCGACCATGAATGCCATTCCTCCCGCCCTGAAGGCGCTGCCAACCGCACAGCCCGCGCAGGTTGATGTAGTGCGCTCGATCCCGCGGCTGTTCATTGCAATGGTGGTTCTGGCCGTGTCTGTGACCTTCTTCGCCAAGGGCTACCAGCTGTTCCAGGCCACCATGATCGTGAGCTACGCGATCGCTTTGCTTGGCCTGAATTTGCTGACCGGCTACAACGGCCAGATTTCGCTTGGGCATGGTGCGTTCTACGCGGTCGGTGCCTATGTCACGGCCATCCTGATGGACAGGTATGGTGTGCCGTATTGGGTGTGCGTACCGATCTCCGGGGCCGTCGCGCTGGTGGTGGGCTACCTGTTCGGACTTCCCGCCCTCCGGCTGGAGGGACTGTATCTGGCGCTCGCCACGTTCGCGCTGGGGATCGCCGCTCCGCAGCTGCTGAAGTCCAGGCATTTCGAGCCGTGGACGGGAGGGTCCAGCGGCATCGTGCTGAACAAGCCCGAGGCGCCGTTTGGCCTTCCCCTTGATGCAGACCAATGGTTCTACGTGTTCTCTCTCGTGGTGGGCTTGCTAATGCTCTTGGTCGCCCGCAATCTCGTCAGTGGCGCCAGCGGGCGAGCCATGAGGGCGATGAGGGACCATCCCCTCGCGGCCGAGGCCATCGGCGTGCCGGGCAGCCACTGCAAGTCGGTGACCTTCGGCATCTCGGCCGGGTTTACGGGCGTGGCGGGATCCCTGTTCGCTGTCGCGGTCCAGTTCGTGTCGCCCGACACCTTCGCCATGTTTCTGTCCATCTCGCTGCTCGTAGGCATCGTCGTTGGCGGCGTTGGCACGCTATGGGGGGCGCTGTACGGGGCCGTGTTCATCATGTTCGTACCCGATTTGGCCGAGAAGGTGTCGAAGGCAGCGCCGTGGGCAGTCTATGGCGTGGTACTCATCGTTTTCGTCTACCTGTTGCCGGGAGGCTTGGCCCGGCTGATGCGCCGCCGGGCCTGACTCTCATGCTCCATCGGTGCGGATCATGGCAGCCGCCTTTTCGCCGATCATGATCGCGGGCGCGCTGGTGTTGCCCCCCACCAGAGTCGGCATGATCGACGCATCCACCACGCGCAAGCCGCTCACGCCATGAACCCGCAACTCGGCGTCGACAACGGCGCCGGTATCGTGGGCCGGGCCCATCTTGCAGGTTCCCACCGGGTGGTACTGCGAGTCGGAGCGCTGTCGGATGTCGGCTTCGAGATGAGCCTCGTCGCCCGGACGCACCGGGTACAACATGCGCCGGCCGCGGTAGGGCGCCAGCGCGGGGTCGCCGAGGATGGACTGCATCAGGTGCGCGCCCTTGAGCATCAGTGCCATGTCGTCTGGATGGCTGAAGAACGCGGGGTCGATCACTGGAGCTGCACGCGGATCGCGGGAGGCCAGGGTGACGCTGCCGCGACTCTTGGGACGCAAGACCGACACGTGGCAGCTGAAGCCATGACCCAGGTGCATCTTGCGCGCGTGGTCGTCCACGATGGCCACCGCGAAGATCAGCTGCAGGTCGGGCACAGCCACGTCGGCGCGGGAGCGCGCGAAGGCGCCGGACTCGGCAAAGGGGCTGGTGATGAGCCCGGTGCGATGGCGTCGCCACTCGAAGATCGCTTTGGCGATTCGCCCGATACCGCGCAGGGAGACCCCGAAGGTTGGCGTGTCGCTACGGGCGAGACAGGCCTGCACGTAGTCGATGTGGTCCTGCAAATTCTGGCCGACGCCGGGCAAGTCATGCAACACTGGAATGCCAACGCGCTGCAGTGCGTGAGCGGGACCGATGCCCGAAAGCATCAGCAGCTGCGGGGAGCCGAAGGTGCCGCAGCAGACAATCACCTCCCGGCGCGCGAGGACCGTGTGCAGCTGACCGCCTTTCAGGAACTCGACGCCCACGGCCCGACCCTCGTCGAAGCAGATGCGGGAGGCCACCGTGCTGGTTTTGACATGCAGGTTGGGCCGGCTGCGATGTGGGGTCAGGTAGGCGCTGGCGGCGCTGCAGCGCTCGCCGTTCTTCTGCGTCACCTGGTAGTGGAAGCTACCGAATTGCTCGGCGCCGTTGTAGTCCTCGTTGCGAGAGACGCCCTGATTTGTCGCTGCCTGGAGGAAGGCCTGGTTGATGGGACTCGGACTGCGCAAGTCCGCCACGCTGAGCGGCCCGCCTCGGCCATGGAAGTCGTCCGGTCCGAACCGCTCATTGTTCTCCGAGCGTCGGAAGTAGGGCAACACTTCGTCGTACGACCAGCCGGGATTGCCGAGCTCGGCCCAATGGTCATAGTCCCAGCGATGGCCGCGCACGTACAGCATGGCGTTGATGGAACTGGAGCCACCCAGTACCTTGCCACGGGGCTGATAGCCGCGCCGCCCGCCCAGACCAAGCTGCGGCACCGTCTCGTAGGCATAGTTGTTCAATCGGGTCGGCACCATGGCGACGACACCGGCAGGCGCGCGGATCAGGACACTCTGATCAGGCGGACCGGCCTCGAGCAGGCACACGCTGGTCTTGGCATCCTCGCTCAGGCGGGAGGCAATCACGCATCCGGCTGCCCCCGCACCGACCACGACGTAGTCGAAGGTCTGCTGGCTCATCGGGCGGAACTCCCCAAGGCCCGGGATGGCCGCGCCGGGGACGGCGACAGCGACGGATCGCCGCGGCCCAGCCAGAGGCGCAGGATCAACCGCTGCAGGAAGCTGCCGTACGGTGGATAAAAGAGGCCCACGGGGAACCAGCGGTGGCGCTTGAAGACCGTTCGTGCATGCGACAGCTCGCGGAAGCCCTCCTCGCCGTGATAGCTGCCCATGCCCGAGTTGCCTATGCCGCCGAAGGGCGCGTCATGGTTCAGCACGTGCCAGCCCCAGTCGTTGATCGTCACGCCGCCCGAGTGCGTATGCTCCAGCACGCGACGCCGCGCGCGCGCGTCATGGCCGAAGCAGTACAGGGCCAGCGGGCGCGGGCCGGCATTGATGATGCCGAGCGCGTCGTCGAGGCTGTCATAGCCCAACACCGGCAGGATAGGGCCGAATATTTCTTCCTGAGCGATCCGCATGTCCTTGCGCACACCTGTGACGATATGCAAGGGAACGCGCCGGCCGGCCCCCGGCTCGGCACAGGCAATCACATTGGCACCCTTGCTTCGCGCGTCATCCAGCAAGTCCCAGATGCGCTGGCCGTGGCGTTCGTTCACGATGGTGGTGTAGTCCGGGTGATCACAGACGCTCGAGCCGTAGAGCCGCGCAAACGCATCCTTCACGCCCTCGACGAAGGCTTCCACCTGCGCCAGCGGCACGAGTGCGTAGTCGGGCGCGATGCAGATCTGCCCGGCGTTGATAGCCTTTCCATGTGCGATCCGGCTCGCGGCATCGCGCGGATCGCATCCCGGCAGCAGCAATGCAGGGGACTTGCCGCCCAGCTCGAGCGTGACGGGCGTCAGGTTCTGGGCCGCTGTGCACATCACAGCGCGTCCGACCGCAGGCGATCCCGTGAAGACGATGTGATCGAAGGGCAGGGCGGTGAAGAAGTTCGGGTTCTCCAATTCCGCACCCACTACCGCAACCCATTCCTCGGAAAACGCTTCCGCCAGCAGGGTTGCCAGCACCTCATTGGTGGCAGGCGTGGCTTCCGAGAGCTTGAGGAGCACGCGATTGCCGGCTGCGAGAGCGGCCGCGAGCGGCCCCAGCGCCAAGTAGACCGGAAAGTTCCAGGGCGCGATCACGCCCACCACGCCTTTGGGCTGATAGTGCACGCGCAGGCTGTTGCTCATGAACAGCAGTTCGGTCGATCGCCGGCGCGAACGCATCCAGCGGCCCACATGCGAAAGAGCGTGGTTGATCTCCAGCACCGAGCCCAGCACATCCATCATCTGGGTTTCGGCGGGTGCCCGGAATCCAAAGTCGCGGCTGATGGCGGCCACCAATTTGTCCTGATAGCGCAGCAACTGGCTCTTCAGTGTTCGGAGATGCGTCTTTCGCTGTGTGTCGCTCGGAAAGGGTTGGGCGGCAAAAGCTGCCCTCTGGCGATCGAAAAGCCCGCGCAAGCGCAGCTCGGTTTCCATGGAAGTGTCTCCGGTCATTCGTCGGTTGGATGGGCGCTCGCACATGCCGCAGGGTCGTGGGGACAGGGATGGCTTGTGGGCGAACGAAATCTACGGATGACGCAGGGCTTCAACGAGGTCTCATACTGCCAACAGGGGTCATAAATTGCCAAGCTCAATGCAACGGTGTCAGATGCAGTCCGCCGGCTTCGAACTGGTAGGTAGCTATGGAATGGAGTTGGAGGCGCCTGTGCACTCGGTGCTGGGCCTGGGCGCGCTCCTGGCCGAAATGGCTGGCCAGGGTGTGAGCGCCGAGGTGGTGCTCGGCGGGTCGGGGCTGGAAGCGGGGCAGTTAGTGGACCCCGAAGTGCGCATGTCACATCGACAGAAGATCACCATCTTCCGCAACGCACAGCGAATGGCCAAGCTGCCCGACGTCGGTCTGCGTGCCGGCGCGCGGCAGCGCCTGAGCGACTTCGGTGTGTACGGATACGCGCTGACCAGCAGCGCAGCCTTCGGCGACGCAGTGATGCTTGGCATGAAGTACCTGAAGCTGGCGGGGCCGGTGGTCCACAAGCGCTTTCGCCTGCTGGGCGACAAGGCCCTGCTCGAAGGAGCCGACGTTCTCTCGCTGGGTCCGGTGCTGCCGTTGGCCACCGAGTTCTGGCTCGCCTCGATGCTCCAACTCGCGACCAACATCCTCGCGGCACCGTTTCCTTCGCAGTGCCTGCGCCTTCCCTATCCGCGTCCGGTGCACGCCGCTGCCTATGAGCGCATGTTCCGATGCCCGGTGCACTTCGGCGCTCCACGTATCGAATGGGAATTCGACGCCGCCGTGTTGCGCATGGCGTGTCCCGGCGCGAATCCGGTAACGGCCAAACTGTGCGCGAGCTTTTGCGACCAGATCATGAGAAGCCAGCCCGAGAGCGGAGGACTCGCGGGCCAGATCCGCGCCGCCTGTCTCAGCAACCAGGGCAGGATGCTGAATGCCGATGCGGTAGCTCGATCACTCGGCCTGTCGGTACGGACGATGTATCGGCGACTGGCCGAGGATGGGCTTGGTTTCCAGGCCATCGCCGACGAGGTTCGACAAGCCATCGCTGCGAGCTTGCTGAGAAACTCTCCCTTGTCGACCGACGAGATTGCCGGGCGCATAGGCTTTTCCGATGCCGCCAACTTTCGCAAGGCCTTCCGGAGGTGGACAGGTCTCAGCCCGACGCAATACCGCCAGCAGGTGCCGGCCAAGTCATAGTTGCACGGTGCCTACAGGTCCCAGCCCTGCGATCGGGCCCATTCCTCGATGGAGCTCTCTGTGTCGCGCCCTTCCTGGCGGAGCCACTCAGCAAACTTGGCGATGAGCGGATAGGCGTCCGATTCAGAGGGGAAGCTGGCGTAATAGTCGCGGCGCTTGATTCCCAGGGGGCCGAAGGGTGCACACAACTTGCCGGCGATGATGTCGTCGAGGACCAGAAACAGCGGTACGAGCACGATACCAAGTCCCTCGCAGGCTGCCTGCAATGCGAAGTACATCTGTTCGAACTTCAGTGTATTTGTGGGACGCAGATCCGCAACGCCAGCCGATTGCAGCCACTCCTGCCAGGGGTAGGGTTCGGTCGCATAGCTGATAGCCGTGAAGCGGGTGATGTCCTTCGGCTCAAGCAGAGCCCCTCCGTTCAGCGCGTCCACGTGGCAGACAGGAAGGATGTGTTCCGACATGAACCGCACTGCGCCACAGTCCAAAGGGGCTTCATGGGCACCCCGGATGGCTACGTCGTACAGGTTGGCCTGGAAGTTCGGTCGTTCCATCGACGTCGAGAGCCGGATCTCGACGTCCGGACGTCGGCGCTGGAATGCCGACATGCGGGGGATGAGCCAACGCATGGTGAAGGTCGGCGGAGCGCTCACGCGCAGGCTGGTCGGTGACTGCTGCTGAAGCATGTACATCGAGGCCAAGGCCAGTCGGTCCAATGCGGCGCTGACTTCGGGCAAATAGGTACGACCGGCGTCGGTGAGTGTCAGTTGCGACGACGAACGTCGGAACAGTGGCCGGCCGAACCAATCCTCCAGCAATGCCACCTGCCGGCTGATCGCGCCGTGCGTGACGCTGAGCTCTTCGGCAGCTTTGGTAAAGCTGACGTGTCTCGCCGCAGCTTCAAATGCTCGTACCGCATTCAATGGCGGGAGTTTTCTGATCATGGCCCGTTCATTCTGGGGAAAGGCGTTCCGGCAGTCGAGTGACTATAGCTCACGCCACGTGAAGAATCGTCCTTTGCCGCGATCGCGTTGCGTGCCGATGATCGGCAACCATGAAAGCAGCCCCGTTCGACTACATCCGCGCCGAGAGCGAAGCTCACGCGCTGGAGGTCCTGCAACAGCATGGCGCCGACGCCAAGCTCGTGGCAGGCGGCCAGAGCCTGGTTCCGATGATGGCCATGCGCCTGGCCCGCCCTTCGGTGCTTGTAGACATCAATCGGTTGGCCGCGCTGAAAGGCGTGGAGAACACCGCCGATGCCATCCGCATGGGTGCCTGCACTCGCCAGCGCGATGTCGAGCACGATCAAGGTCTCCGGTCGCGACTGCCGCTGGTCGCGCAAGCATTGGCCTGGGTCGGCCACATTCAGACACGCAATCGCGGCACCGTGGGCGGCAGCCTCGTTCACGCCGATCCTTCCGCCGAGTTACCGCTGGCGGCCAGCGTACTGGCAGCCCGGATGCATCTTCGCAGCCAGAACGGCGTGCGCATCGTGGATGCTGCGGAGTTTTTCCAGGGCCCGATGTTTACCGCCACGGCCGAGACCGAATGCCTGGTCGCCATCGACTGGCCGGTCTGGAAGAGCGCACGCACAGGCAGCGCTTTCGACGAGACCAGTATCAGGCACGGTGATTTCGCGATGGCATCGGCCGCCTGCCAGCTGCAGCTCGATGACGCCGGTGTCTGCCAGCGGGTCGCCATCGGCTTCGGCGGCGTGGACGGCACGCCGATGGTATTTCCCGAGCTCGCCTCGCAGCTCGTCGGCCACCGCATCACCGCGCAGGCCGCGCGCGAGATCGCCCACTCGGCTTCGTCGCGCTGCGAGCCAGGTGACGACATCCATGCCACTGCTTCATTCCGTCGCCACTTGGCGGCGGTGCTGGGCGAGCGGGTTCTGCTGAAGGCCGCCGAAAACGCTCGCAATGCGAGCCACTGACCATGAACGATCTGAACAGACTTGTAAACATCCGCATTGCGGTGAACGGCCGTGAGCACCAGCGGGCTGTCGAGCCACGCATGACGCTCGTCGATTTTCTTCGCGACGAACTTGGCCTGACCGGTACGCACGTCGGTTGCGAGCACGGAGTCTGCGGTGCATGCACCGTGGTGTTCGATGGCGAGCCCGTGCGTTCCTGCTGCATGTTCGCCGTGCAGGCCGACGGTTCGTCCGTGACTACGGTAGAAGGACTGGCACCGGAGCGGGGAAAGCTATCTCCGCTGCAGGACGCCTTCTGTGAGAAGCATGCGCTGCAATGCGGCTACTGTACGCCTGGCATGCTGGTCGCCTGCCAGTCGCTGATCGACAGGATTCCGCACCCCACGGAAGCGCAAGTGCGCGAGGCAATCAGCGGCAACCTGTGCCGCTGCACGGGCTACAAGCAGATCATCGACGCCGTCCTTCATGCGACGGCCCAGGATGCAGCTCATGGCTGAAGCGCAATTCCGGTACATCGGCAAGCACCGCCGCGCGGTGGAGCACCGGCGCTTCGTGCTGGGCCAGGGGCATTTCGCAGCGGATGTGAGGCGTCACGACACACTTCACGTGGCAATCATCGCCAGTCCCTATGCGAGCGCACGCATCACAAGGATCGAGTCGAGTGCGGCGCTCGCCGTCCCCGGAGTGCACGCCGTGCTCACGGGCGAGGAGCTTTGCGCTGCGACGCTGCCGCTGCTGGTGGGTGTCGATGCGCCTCAAGTCGAACGATTTCCGCTTGCCGCTGGCGTTGCACGCTACGCCGGCGAGTGGGTGGTTGCCGTCGTCGCGGAAACGCGTGCGCTTGCCGAGGACGCTGCGGAGCTGGTGCACATCGACTACGACCCCCTGCAGGCGGTCGTAGACATGGAAAGTGCGATCGAACCCGACTCCCCCATCGTGCATCCGAAGTTCGGCTCAAACACGATCTTCCGCCGCAAGTTCACTTGGGGAGCGGTGGACGACCACTTCGCTCGGGCTCGCCACACGCTCAGCTACCGCGTGCGCTGGGCGCGCAGCGCGACCGTACCGATCGAGACCTTCGGTGTCACCTGCGAGTGGAACGAGTCGCAGCAGATCCTCGACGTATGGGCTTCGATCCAGATGCCCAAGTTCCCCGACCAGCTGGCGAAGGCGCTCAAGCTGCCTGGCAATGCCGTGCGGGTGCACTTCGACGTTGATGTGGGCGGAAGCTACGGCGTCAAGCGCGGCATCAAGCATGCCGTCCTCGTCGGCTATCTGGCGCGCAAGCTCGGGCGACCCGTACGGCTCATCGAGGATCGCCTGGAGAACATGCGCGGTGGCGACATGCAGGGCCCTGATCGTGCCTTCGACGTCACGATGGCGTTCGATGAGCAAGGTGTGATCCATTCGATGAAGATGCGGGCCATCGACGACATCGGCGCCTACTCCGGTCGTGCGCCGCTGCAGTTGGGCAAGCCGGTGGGCGCCATTGTCGGTCCTTACCGCATGGCGAGCGTCGAGTACGAAGCGATCTCGGTGCTCACCAACAAGACGCCGCAGGAGGCAGTCCGCGGTTTCGGTCAGGCGCCCACCAACTATGCCATCGAGACGGGAATGGAAAAGGTCGCCCGCTTCCTCGGTTTGGACCGCGTGGAACTGCGGCGTCGTAACCTGATCGCCAAGGACGAGTTCCCTTACCTCATCCCGAGCGGAACAACTTACGACTCCGGCGACTACGCCACCGTGCTGGACAAGGCCCTGGGCGTCGTCCCGATGGCCCAGCTGGAGCGAGAGCGCGACGCGCTGCGCAGCCAGGGGCTGCTGGCGGGAATCGGCGTGTCCACTTGCCTCGAGCCATCGGGGGGCAACTCTTCCTTCGAGCCGTTGTTCAATCCGAAGAACGAGACCACGACGTGGATGGACTCCTGCCTGGTGCGCATCGATCTGTCAGGCACCGTGACGGCGCTGATGGCGACCTCCACCTCGGGGCAGGCGCATGAAACACTTGTCTCGACGGTGGTGGGCGAAGTCCTGCAGATTCAGCCCGACAGCATCCGAGTGCTGCACGCGGACTCGCTGAGCGCGCTGCCATCCAACAGCCCGGTGGGAAGCCGCATGGCCATCATGCTCGGCGGGGCTGCTGCTGGCGCAGCGAAGATTCTCAAGGCGAAGGTGCTTGCCATCGCTGCTCACAATCTGGGCGTCCCGCTCTCGTCGGTGGTCTATGACGACGGTGCCGTGTTCGTGGCGGAGGAACCGCAGCGGCGTCTGGGTTGGGAGCAACTGGTTGAGATCGCTCACCGCAAGTACCACCAACTGCCGCCCGGCATGGAACCTGGGTTGCAGGAAAAGTTCGTCTGGCAAGTTCCCACCGGAGGCAAGATGCCCACCGAGGATGGCCGGGTGCAGATGTATCCCTGTCATTCGTTCGAGAGCCATGTGGTCCTCGCAAGCGTCGATCCCCAGACTGGCAAGGTGAAGCTGCATCGCTATTCGGTGGGCCACGACTGCGGCGTGATGATCAGCCCGGACGTCGTGCACGGCATGACCTACGGAGGTGTCGCGCACGGCCTTGGCGCCGCACTGATGGAGAAGTTCACCTATTCCGACGATGGGCAACTGCTGTCGGGCACGTTCATGGACTACTTGCTGCCCAGTGCGGAAGAGGTGCCGAACGTGACCATCGTCGATCACTGCACACCTTCGCCGCTGACGGAGTTCGGCCAGAAAGGTTCCGGCGAGGCCGGCTACCTGGGCAGCGCCGCGGCGATCTCGGCGGCCGTCAACGATGCGCTCGAACCGATGGGCGCATCCATCGACGCACTGCCGATGACGCCGCAAGCCATCTGGACCGTCATCGAGCAGCGCAACGGTGGAAAAGCCGGAGATAACCATGCAACTTGAATCCACACTCATTCCCGCAGAGGGCTTTCACGGGAAACTGGCGGTACACACCGCCGGCCCTGTCGGCGCTCCGGCGGCCGTGCTGGGACACTCGATCCTGGCTTCAACAAAAATGTGGCGCGGCCAAGTCGAAATGCTGCTTGAGCTGGGACTGCGCGTCGTGAGCATCGATACCCGAGGCCACGGAGCCTCAGACGAGCCGCCTCCGGAATGCAATCTGGACGACCTGGTTGCCGACAACATTCGCGTGCTCGACGAGTTGGGCATTGCACGGGCGCACTTCATCGGCGTATCGCTGGGCGGGATGGTGGCGCTCGGTCTCGGCATTCTTCACCCGAATCGCGTCGCCAGCTTGATCGTCTGCGACGCCCGTGCGGATGCGCCACCTGCATTTGCAGCTCCCTGGGACGAGCGGATTGCGATGGCCCAAGAGCATGGCACCGCTGCACTCGCGGACTCGACTGCTGAACGCTGGCTCGGTTCCGGCTTCCTCGAACGCCGGCCAGAGGTCGCACGAGAGGTGAAAGAGATGATCGCCGGCACTTCCGTCGGTGGTTTCGCCGCCTGCGCGCGAGCCTTGCAAGGGCTGGACTACCTGGGTCGCGTCGGGAGCATTGCGGTGCCCACGCAATGGATAGTCGGTGCCAACGACGGTGTACTGCCGGACGCTATGCGGCACCTGCAATCACTCGTTCCCAGCTCGGCCCTCGACGTGATCGAAGGCGCCGGACATCTTCCAAATGTCGACCAGCCTACTGCGTTCAACGACGTCGTGGCGCGCCGGCTGCACTCTCTGATCGCTTAAGGACTGCCATGCAAATCACCGGAAGCCAATCCATCGCCGCGCCACGCCATCAGGTCTGGGCGGCTCTAAACGATCCAGTGATCCTCAAGGGCTGCCTGCCCGGCTGTGAGTCGGTTGAGCGTGTCTCGCCTGAGCTCTTCCGCGTGGTCGTCGTGTCGGCCATTGGTCCGTTGCGGGCCAAATTCAACGGCGACTTGCGCCTGACTCAGGCACAGCCGCCGGAGTCATGCGTGATGGTGTTCGAAGGGCAGGGCGGTGCCGTGGGGTTCGGCAAGGGACAAGCCACCGTCGAACTGCTCGACGTCGGCAGCGCGACCGAGCTGCGCTATTCGGCGCAGGCACAGGTCGGCGGCAAGCTCGCGCAAATCGGTTCGCGGCTGATCGACAGTGTCGCGCGGAAGATGTCGGACGATTTCTTCGAGGCGTTCCGCAAGCTGGTGGTGCCCACGCCGAGCCCTCCGATCACTGCCGAGGCTGACACGGCAACTCCTGCGAGCGCAAAGCGAAGCAGCTTTGTCCCCGTGTGGGTGTACGCCGCAGCCGCTGTCACGGCTGTCGTCTTGGGCGGGGTACTTCTGCGCTGAGATTGGCTGGCCACTTCAAATGAAAAGCTACTGAAGGAGACATCGGATGAAAGCCTTTCGAATACTTGCCGCAGTCGCGGCAATGGCGGTTTCTGTTGCCGCCAACGCGGATACGTGGCCAAGCCGCCCTGTGAAGATCATCGCGCCCGCTCCGCCGGGTGGCCCCTATGACTATATTGCGCGGGCGCTGGCAGATGGCTTGCAGCGGTCGCTGGGCCAGCCGTTCGTGGTGGAGAACCGCGCCGGTGCGGGCGGCACCATCGGCGTGGATGCAGCGGCGAAGTCCGCGCCCGACGGCTATACGCTGGTGGTGGGCTCCACCGGGCCGATGTCGGTAGCTCCGGGCATG
The DNA here is from genome assembly GCF_059491885.1 of Variovorax sp. Varisp46. Taxonomy (NCBI): domain Bacteria; kingdom Pseudomonadati; phylum Pseudomonadota; class Betaproteobacteria; order Burkholderiales; family Comamonadaceae; genus Variovorax; species Variovorax sp. Varisp46. The sequence goes on along the minus strand of NZ_CP168515.1, from coordinate 3,961,518 downwards.
TTCCGAAAACTGCGCTACGACCCGGAGAAGGACTTCGCTCCCGTGGCCAGGCTCGTGAAGATGCCCGGCTATCTCGTCGTTCACCCCAGCCTGGGCGTCGACAACGTGAAGGATTTCCTCGCCAAGGTTCGGGCCGATCCTGGCAAGTTCTCGTACGCGTCGACGGGAAACGGGTTCTCGCAGCACACCAACATGGAGCTGCTGAAAAACATGGCAAACCTCTTTGTCGTGCCGATCACTTATCGTGGCAGCGGTCCGGCAGTATCGGATCTCCTCGGCGGCCAGGTGCAGATGATGATCGAGCTCGGTCCGGTCGTGATTCCGCATGTCAAGGCGGGACGTTTGAAGGTGCTGGCGGCGAGTACCGCGGCACGAACCGAGGCCATGCCTGAAGTGCCGACATTGAACGAGAGCGGTGTCAAAGGCTTCGACGCATATACCTGGTTCGCGCTGTATGCACCTGCTGGGACACCGGCCGACATTGTGCAGAAGCTGCATGCCGAGACATCAAAGGTGCTGAATCAGCCCGAGCTGAAAGCACGTTTGGCGTCGCAGGGCGCCGAAGTGGCCTTGACCACGCCGGCGGAGCTGCCGGCGTTCCAGGCCGCCGAAACGAAGAAATGGACGTCGGTGATTCGCCGAGCCGGCATCCTTCCTGAATAGCCATGCAAGGTCCGCTCAAAGGCACTCGGGTTGTCGAAATCGCCGCCATCGGGCCGGCGCCCTTCTGCGCGATGCTGCTGGCCGACATGGGCGCGGACGTGATCCGCATCGAGCGAAAGGGCGAGCGACCGCGTGCGGGGTCTGGAACGGCGGATGTCCTGCAGCGAGGTCGCCGGTCGATCGCGCTCGATCTGAAGCAGCCGGGCGCCGCCTCGGTGGTTCTCAAACTTGTTGAGCAGTCCCACATGTTGATCGAGGGCTTCCGGCCCGGCGTGATGGAGCGCCTTGGCTTGGGGCCGGACACCTGCCTGTCTCGAAATCCTGGGCTCGTCTATGGAAGAGTGACGGGCTGGGGCCAGCAAGGGCCGTTGGCCCAACGCGCCGGTCACGACATCGACTTCATGGCTATCTCCGGTGCGTTGCATGGCATGGGTGATCCGGACCGACCGCCGATGCCACCGTTAAACCTGGTCGGAGACTTTGGCGGCGGCGGCATGCTTCTCGCCTTCGGCATGGCGTGCGCGCTTATCGAAGCTCAGCGCAGCGGCCGCGGCCAGGTGGTTGATGCAGCAATGAGCGACGGGTCGGCACTGCTCATGAGCATGCTGTACGGATACCTGGCCATGGGGCGCTGGAAAGCGCAGCGCGGTGCGAACTTCCTCGACGGCAGCTCGCCGTTCTATCGCTGCTATCAGTGCGCCGACGGCAAGTGGCTGGCGGTCGGAGCGGTCGAGGCGAACTTCTATGGCGAGCTGTTGCGTCGCTGCGGCCTGCCCGAAGCTCTGCTCGACAGCCAATGGGATGAACCGAGCTGGCCGCAGACCCGGCGGCTGTTCGAAGAAACCTTTCGCACGCGGGCGCGGGACGATTGGTGCGAACTGCTGGTTGGCGTCGATACCTGCGTGGCACCGGTGCTGGACATGCACGAGGCACCGGCGTTCGCGCACAACGTGGCACGCGGCACCTTCGTGGAGATCGACGGTGTCACGCAACCGGCCCCGGCGCCGAGGATGAGCATGACACCCGGACGGGCCGGACGCATCGCTGCGCCGGGTGAGCACACGCGGGCCATTCTTTCCGACCTCGGGCTCAGCGACATGGAGATCGCAAGGCTCGAGTCCGAGGGAGTCTGCTGAGGCGAAGCACTCGGAAGTTCCGTCATGCAAAGCTGATGCAGCACGTGATTGATCGACCCGTGAGCCAGGCTCGCGCTTCGTGAGAAATCCTCGTTTGCCGCTCGGCCACGCCCGGAGACAAACTGCCTTCTTTTCCGGAGATAGTCATGAGCGAACAGATCCGCATCGAACAAGACGGCCGCGTGCTGCGCGTCACCTTTAACCGGCCCGAGGACAACGGCGTGTCGGACAGCATGGCCGCCGCGTTGTCTGCCGCGCTGGCCACGGCCCACGAGACTTCGGACGTGGTGGTGGTGAGCAGCGTTGGCCCCGACTTCTGTACCGGCCGCATCCGCGATGCGGGCGGGCCGCCCCCAGCGGAGGCCTACGCCCGCCGACCGGAGTACGACGCCATCTTCAATAGCTACAAGTCGGTGCGCTCTGCCCAGGTGCCCGTGGTCGGGATTCTGCGGGGCCGTGTAATGGGCTACGGCACTGCGCTCGCGGCCCTCTGCGATGTCAGCTTCGCCGCCGACACTGCGACTTTCAACATCCCCGAGATCACTCACAACGTGATGCCGACCATGGTGATGTCGGCGCTGTATGACCGCGTGAATCGCAATGCCATTCTGTGGATGGCGTATTCGGCTGACTTCATCGACGCGAAGCAGGCCAAAGACTGGGGAATCGTGAGCCAGGTGGTGGTACAAGACAAGCTCGACGCGACCGCCGCCGGCTTCTTGGACGTTCTCCTTTCCCGCCCGCGCCCCGCGATCCTGGGACTCAAGGAGTACCTGCGAGTCGCCCCGCGCATGGATGAACAAGCGGCGATCGACTACGCACGTGCACTGCACTCGATGGTGAACACCTCGGCAGCGATGAAAAAGGCGCACTGAGCGTACGGCGAGGAGGAGACAAAACATGGCCCGTACGCAAATCCGACGCCGCCAGTTCCTGTTGGCAGGTGCGGCCGTCACGGCAAGTCCGTGGGCGCTGGGCCAAGCCACCGCGAAGACGGTCAAGATCCTGGTTGGATTCCCGGCGGGACAGGCGACGGATGCTGTCGCCCGGCTGATGGCGGAGAGTCTCCGAGGCACGACCGCCCAAAGCTACATCGTGGAGAACCGGCCGGGGCAGGGCGGCAGCATCGCCTTGTCGGAGTTGGCGCGTGCACCGGCGGACGGCAGCGTCATGATGCTGGCCCATATGTCGGCGGTTTGCACCAATCCGCACCTCTACAAGCGTGTCAGCTACGATTCCCTGAAGGACTTCGAACCGGTCGGCCTGGTGGGCGACCTTCCCTTCGTGCTGGTTTGCCACGCGGCCCTATCGATCAAAAACGTTCAGGATCTGATCGCTTACGCAAAGGCGAATCCCGAAAAATTGTCCAATGCCTCCTCCGGGAACGGAACCGTATCGCATCTGGCGATGGAGGAATTCAAGCGTCGAGCCGGAATCTCGATCGTTCATGTGCCCTACAAGGGTAGCGTGCCCGGACTGACGGACGTAGCGGCTGGCAACGTGTCTATTGCGCTCGAGACGGCTGCCGGCGTGGCCCCGCTCATTCAGAGTGGCAAGTTGAGACCACTGGCTGTCGGGACAAACCAGCGCCTCGATGGGATGCCGAACGTTCCCACGATGCAGGAACAGGGCCTGGGTGATTTCGATGCCGCCACTTGGCTGATGGTCCTATATCCGCGAGGCGTGCGGAAGGACCTCGCCCACGGCACCTTCGAAGCGATGCGGACATCTTTGCGAACATCGAGCGTGGAGCAGAAATTGGCCACATTGAACTGCCTGCCACGATACAGCGCCAATCCCGATGCCGCGGAAAGTTACATGCGCGCGGAGTACGCCAAATGGGGCGAAGTCGTGAGGCGCAGTGGCGTCAAGCTCGAAGGCTGAGATGGACGTAAATGGTTCCGAACTCCCGACTCCTTCCTAACCCGTATGTCCGAACCTCTTCTTCTAGTCGATAACCCACGTCCCCAGGTCCGAAGGTTCACCCTCAACCGGCCCGAAAAGCGCAATGCGCTTTCCAATGCCCTTCGCACCGAGCTGTTCTCAGGACTCGAGGCTGCCGATAGGGACGAGTCGGTGCGCGTGAGCATCATCCGCGGCGCGGGAAAGTGCTTCTCCTCAGGCTATCAATTGGGCGGTGGAAACGAAGAGGGCCAACCGTACTACACGTCGGACGGCATCGGCCAATGGCCCCGGCACGTGGTCGAGGGATCCTTCCGGATCTGGGATCTCGCGAAGCCGGTGGTTGCTCAGGTTCATGGCTACTGCCTTGCTGGTGGCAGCGAGCTCGCGACGGCCTGCGACTTGGTCTATGTTGCAGACGACGCGCAGATCGGCTATCCGCCTGTACGCAGCATGAGCCCACCCGACATGCAGTTTCACCCTTGGCTCATGGGTTTACGGAATGCAATGGAAATGATGCTCACGGGAGATTCGATCAGCGGAGCGGAAGCTGTCAAAAAAGGATTCGCGAATAGGGCCTTTCCAGCGGAAGAGCTCGAGGAGCGCGTGCTCGAGATGGCAGAGCGAGTCGCAAAGGTACCCTCGGACGTCCAGCAATTCAACAAGCGAGCGACCCACAGGGCCATGGAGATCATGGGCGTGCGTGCTGCCATTCGTGCGGGGACCGAAATGCAGGCGCTGGCCTTCTTCACGCCCTCCAGCATCGCCTACCGGGAGGAGTTCGCCAAGGGCGTGCGTCACGCGCTCTCCATTCGAGACGGAAAGTTCGGGGACTATCGGGAAAGCGAGAAAGATACCAACTGAAGCCATCGCTTGTGGCGCCGGTGACAACGGTCGCCAAGACAAGTATTCATACTGGCACACCCTTAAGGGAGTTCTCCTGATGGGCCGCCGCAGTGGTCGCTGCGTACAGGTTTGCCGACGTGGCCCCTCAAGCTCTTGGACTTGCAAGTGCTCCGTTCCGGATCTGCGAATCAAGCCACGGGCCCGTCCATGCGAGGCGGACTTAAGATTTTGCGGAGCTCTTGAGCCCCGCGCTGTGCGTTGACCGGCGCTACTTGGCTCGAGGGGAAAGACCCCGCGGCGCATCTGGCCGCAGATGGCTGGCCTATGCAGGCCCGTGAGGCGCTCGACTTTGCGGATCAAGAAGCGACACGGCGCTGAGCCACGGCCCCCCTGCCGCTGCATGCGCTTGGCTGAGACGACGACCGTTTTTTTGGCCTACCTGATGCGTGTGTTGTGGTGCGCGCCAGGGCAATGTTGAGCTGGCGAGAAGTAGGGGCGGGTCCAAGCCCCCCAAAAGAAAAGCCCCAACCGCCGATAACCAGGCGTTTACGTGCCTATGGTTATCGTGGGTTGGGCCTTCTACAACACCGTAGCGTGATTGCTGGCCGCGCTTGCATGAGGGCGAAGTTGCCGACCTGAATAGAATCCGCCGCATGGCAACTGGCAAGAAAAGCACATTCGCAGTGCAACGTACACCCAAAGCGAAGAAGAAGCTGACTACCGTCAAGAGATCCGGAAAGCTCCCGCCGCAACGGCTAAAGGCCCCCCGTTGGGTTTATTGGCTCGGACGGCCGAGCGTTTCGCTACAGCAGGCGGCGCTGCTAACCATGGGTCTGGCTCCCGAGAAGGGCGTCATTGCGCTACTGAAAAACAAGGAGCGAAAGAAGATCGAGTTCCGCAAGCGCGAGAAGGAGCTCGAGGCCGCATACGGGATCAGCAAATGGATTCCACGCGCAAACACCCTGCCGCGTCGAGTAACCGTGCGCAACGCGCTCGAGTTCGCATCGGAGTCCAGATGGGCACTTGCGAAGAATGCCAAGAACGCGTTGATGCGAGCACGACATCTTGAGCCGATGGACGGCATCGCCGACGTCCGCCGAGAAATGGATACATCACCGATAGAGCCAATAGTCGGTGTTCGGCCGCTGCCGTTAAGCACAGCGACAGGCTCTTTCGCCTTCCCGGTGAATCAAGAGCCGCACGCGAATGAGAAACCGAGCCGCAAGGAAGAACGCGCTATTCAAATGCTCGGCGCGGTTCTCGTCCTTCTGCATCGCGCTGAGAAGACGATGGTGCGCCCGCGCTATCTACGCGAGGGTGCGTTCAACTTCACCACGCTCGTAGAGGAAGTCAAAGCCGTCGTCGCCGAAGAGAAAGCTACAGCTCACGACCTCGCCGGTATGAGTGACAGCAATGTTCGGAGCTACCTTCGAGATGCGCTACGTGGCTACGCCATTGCGTATCCCAAATCGAAGCCGAGTAGCGAAGCTGAGGAAGGCTAACTCCTCTGGGCCTTGTTGGCCCCGTAGGGCGGGGAGCATCCTCGTTAATAGGCGCGCCTTCAAATAGGCTGAGAAACTAACGCCCTGCAGCCTGCAAGTTCTACTCTTGCAGGCTGCCACCCACACCTGCAGGTTGCAAACTGCAAGCGACCTTTCCTTCGACCATTGATCCCGTTGCGCAACACACACCTCAGCCCCGGCTGAGATCTGTTTAAACCCATCGGAGATCACTTATGAGTTCGAAACCACTGACGACTATGTCGTCCTACCGGCAGCTTGCCAGTCGCCTTAATATTTCCCTCGGCACAGCCCGGAAGCTTGTTGAGGACGGGCATCTGACTGCTGTTCACGTAGGCACACGTTGTGTGCGCATCAGCGACGCCGAGATCGAGAGCTTCCTGGTCAAGCAGAAGAATTGCGGTGGCCAAAAGGGAGCAGCACTGTGAGCAACATGAAGGCCGAATCAAAGAAGAAGGGCCAACTGCTCCCAGGTGACGGTGCATTGCGACAAGCGATCGCAGCCATCTACTCCGCCAAGAGCATGGTTCCCGGGCAGCCGAACATGTATGCCCTCAAAATCGGTGACGTGTGGCACATGCTGAACGCCCTCGAAGTTCTGAAGGAGAAAGTTGAGGGCCTGTTCAACATCGCGCAAGCGAGCAATCTGTCCATCGACATGACGAAAAAAGAGCTCGCGTTGCTCGGTCATCAGATCGCCAAGGCTGCAACCGAAAGGGCGATCCTCTTGCCGAGTGCAGGCTATCAAGCCTTCGAGTTGGGCGGGACTCGCCATGAGGTGGTGGTCTGGCGCGGAGATGCGCACTGGATCGGGGATAAGCCCGCAGTTCCCGTGGTTGTGGATTCGTCGGTGCGGGTTGATCTTCCTCCGGCCAAAGGCAGTCGGAAGACATGGCACCGGACATTGGGGGCGCACATGCTCGAAAACCCGACCATGCTGGTTGCCCTCGGTGCGGCGCTGTCGGCACTCCTCGTGGGGCCGGTAAGAATTCAGCCACTGATGCTCATGCTGGTCGGACCGAGTTCGAGCGGGAAGACTTCGATTCAGCAAGCCATCCAGTCGATCATTCGACCTGGTGCGGTGAAGTCCGCCTCCGGGACGGTGCTCGGCCTTCACCAATGGATGTCGCATCAGTCCGATCAGCCGGTTTTTCTCCAGGAGACGCGGCAGGTCACCAATTCAGCTGAACTCATCAATTTGATCTTTGACCACGGTAACGGAGGTGCCCGCACCATCGGCAACGCCGCTCAGCGCGGAGTGGAAGGTCAGGCCCTACGCTGCGTGTTGATTGCCTCCAACGAGCAAACGCTCGCGGAATTGGTGCGTCGCAAGTCCGTGGTACTCGATGCCGGCGTCGACGCGCGTCTGTTCGAACTGGTGACCGACGGGGCACATGGCGCGTTCGAAAAGCTGCCCAGCGGCATGACCGCGGCCGACTTTGCGCAACACCTGACGGAGGCTAGCCAGAACGCATACGGGGCGGTGTGGGACAGGTGGGTAAAGGTAGTGGTTGAGAACTGCGCAGAAATTCGCGAGAAGGCGGAAACGCTGATACCTCGCATTCGCGAAAAGCTGCTGGAACAGGTGGAGGTCAATGACCCCGTGTTTAACCGCATGCTCAACGGATACGCGGGATGGTTCTTCGCGCTGATCATGGCTGCAAAGTACGGAGTCTTCTCCGTCGAGAAAGGGCAGATTCGAGACGCGTTCTATACCGTTTTGAAAGCGCATAGCAAGCGGTACGCGTCAGGCCTCACGCCAATCGACCATGCGGTCATCGGCGCTGTCCGAGCGGCGATCGATGAAAACCCTGGGCGCTTCACTGCGTTGGACGAGCGCGGCCAAACGAAGGGCGGAGCGTGGGGTTACATCCACAAGATCAACGACGAGACTCTCTATCTGGTGTTCGGTTCCTCCTTGAGCAAATTGGCAAGCAGTCACACCGATCGCGAGATTCTGGATGCGCTTGTCGGAGCGGATTACCTGAAACACAACAAGGGTGAGCGGATGCTCTCTGTTCGTTTGCCGAACGAGAGACAGTCGAAGCGCTTCTATGCCATCCGGGAGCGCATCTGTTTCGACGGCTAGCGGTCGAACTGCTGTTACGTCGTTACGTCGAAACAGGAAGCTGAGTTGTGTCGCAGTTGGCACTCGGGCTGTTGCCCGGTGTGTCTTCAAGAAGGCCGTCGGAACGTTGAGATATACAGCTTTTGAGTGATGGAAATGGGTCAAAAACTCTTCTGTTTTTGACCTCTTCCTGAGCATAGGCCAGGTACTAATAAGGGGGTAACACAGTATGTATTCCCAACCCCCTTTAGGTAGATCGGCCGGTTCCCTCTCGGTCCCTCGGCCTGTCTATATGCCTCCTCGCTGAGCCTCATTTCGGCCCCGTAACTGTCTCGGGGTAGCTCTACTAGATCTGGAATGTAAATGCTGACGAGGCCTATGCCTCGTCGGGTAGCCGCTGCTTGTCTGTGGCTATAACTATCAAGAGGATATTCATGCCTAAATCGAAAGAAACCATCAAAAGCACCAAGCAAAAAACCTCCAAGTCGGAGGTGAGGGTAAAAGCGCCAGTTATTGACCGCCTCGTGTTCGTCCTGCCCTGGAATGTGACGCCCGGAATCGCCGCCTCCATCCCTGAGGATGTGGTGGAACGCATCAAGGACGAGGTGACAGAGGGCCGGGCGTCGTACGCGCGTGGCAAGGGCAATCGGTATCGCACGAACGTTTGCCCCACGTTGCCTGATGGCGCTCGCGCGCTCTTGAGCTTTGGCGCCACTCAAGCGACGCAGAAGGGTGGGCTGCGGGTCGACATTACCCCCAGCAAGATGAGCGAGGACGCCATCGAGCAACTGCACCTGGTGATCAAGCAGATTCTCGACGTTGAAGACTACAAGGAGCTTCTGGCCAAAGCTACCGTCAATCGGCTCGACGTCGCGGTCGACGTGGTCAACGCCCGGCTAGACAGCCTTCTCGTGGGCTACAAGGGTGTTCACGAACTGACCGTTTTCGGTAAACGCTTCGTGCGCGGCCAAGCTGAGACCTTCAACTTCGGCAGCGTCACCAGCCCGTATCGCGAGGCCGTCTATGACAAGGGAATTCAAATCACCCACGAGTTGGTGCAGAAGCTCAAGAAAACTGGCGACAACGAGGACCTGGAAGACAACCTTGTCCGCCAGGTCAGGGATGCCAGAGGCGGGCCACCAATCGTGCGGCTGGAGGTGCGAGGCATCAAGCTGGGCGGCGTGCGCCTGCACCAACTCAAGGAGCGAGATGCGAAGCGCTTCCACCGGTTTGTGCTTGCGGATCTGTCGGCCATTGACGATCTTTCCCCTTTCATCAAAGCCAACTTCATGGCGCTGGTCCGGGAGGTTGGCCTCATGCGCGCCACCGCCGTCTACAAGGACTGTAGCGACAAGAAGGTGCGAAAGGTGATCCAGGCGCTCGTGGACACCACGCCCACCTGGTGGGAGCCGGACGACCTTTGGGGGCGTGGCATCAAAGCCTTGAAAGGGGCGGGGATCTTCCCGAAGAAGGCGTTCAAGAATCCGTAGACCATGCATCTCTTGCATGGCGACGGAGCGCCGGCTCGAGTCAATCTGGGGGCGGGCAGCCCTTTGAGCTGAAGGCGGAGTCCAGACTGATGCCTTTTGCGACAGCGTCATGCGAATCCAAAGGAAGGCTCAATTACAGCTACTTGAGACTGGCAAAGTAGTTGTAGTTGAGCCGCAGCTCCCTGGCCCACAACTCGGTATCGGGTGTGAATCTAGGCGTCACGCGACGAAGTTTCTGCGCCAGTCGAAGAAACTCTGCATTGGGTTTTCCTGTGGCCGGTCCGGTGACGAGTGCGGAGGCGATGATGTCCGCCTCCTTGTAGGAGTGCAGGCTCAAGTAAGTCAGGAACTCGTCCACCAGTTTCAGATCCTCACGGCGTACCACGGTGTCACTGCCGACGTCCAAATTGGGGCGATAGGGTTTGCCGTCATTGATCGAGGGAATGTTGAAGACAACCTCCTTGACGATTGCACCATACGTCCATGTCGCGTTCTTGCGAGCAGCCCACCCAAGGCGCCCCGCAATCTCTTCGAGAGCATCGTGGTCGTGAGGCACGTAAAGCCACTCGCGCCCGGTCTCGCTCGCCAGCAACTCGTCTCGCGTTTGAAAATTGGGACTGTTGTAAAGGAGCTTGTATCTAGGGGTGTCGATGAGCAAGGCCATTCGTGACTATGAGTAAAGAGATGAGGCTTTTGATGGTGTCGCGGGGTCGCATTGCCTGTTAATGAACGACACGCGTGCACTCTTCAAAGCATTGGATTATCGATATGCTCTGACATTAACTCAATGTCAATCGCGTATAAGCTCGTGGTCTTCCTAATTCAAGGCGTACTACACATGGCAAAGACATTCCTCCAAGTTCAGAAGCAGATCGAAGAACTTCAGCGCGAAGCTGAGAAATTGCGCAAGAAGGAGGCCGACGGCGTTCTCAGCCGCATCAAGGAGGCAATCGCGGTGTATGGCTTCACGGCGGCCGAGCTTGGCTTTGGCAAGGCTGTCGGCCGTCCTGCTGGCAAGACCGGTTCCGTCGCCAAGAAGACCCGGAAGGACAAGAAGGCCGCCGCAACGCCTGCAGCAACAGCAGCGCCAAAGTTCCAAGACGACCAGGGCAACGTGTGGAGTGGCCGTGGTCCACGCCCCGCATGGTTCAAAGCCGCGCTCGAGACCGGCAAGTCCGCCGACGATCTGCTCGTCAAGTAAACGCCACCCTGCGGCAGCGGCAGTGGTCCCGCCCGCTGCGCCGCACCTTATCGTCGGCGTCGTAAACCCCCGTTTATCTGGAGCCAGCATCAGAGGTCATGCTGTGAGGTCAAAGCAGTGGCTGCTGCAAATAGCTGGCCTCCCCTAAATATGGGAGGCGTCCGTAGGTGCCATCGCATTCCGGGGAAGAGAGAATGTGCGGCTGTGGATTTTCCGCCGCGGCCCTACCAGGAGCTAGTGGAGTTGACCGCACCATCGTCTCCTAGGAGAAACGAATGCCGTACTATGCTGGCCTAAAGAGGATCAAAGATACCAAGGCGCGCCGTCGCATCATCGATGGTCTTAAGCGGCTGCGCTCATCACTTGCGACTGCTATTCCCGCACGCACTGCGACTGATACGCTCCTGCTGGCCACGTGGAACATCCGGGAGTTCGATTCCGGAAAGTATGGCTACAGACCCGAGGAGCCGTACTACTACATTGCGGAGATATTGAGCCGTTTCGATCTCATCGCGATTCAAGAGGTGCGCAACGGCGTGTACCCTCTGCAGACGCTGGTGCGCCTCCTCGGCAGTGACTGGGACTTTCTCGTCACCGACGTGACTCTTGGCACTTCCGGTAACTCGGAGCGCATGGCCTACCTGTTCGATCGTCGGAAGGTCAGTTTCACGGGACTGGCTGCGGAATTGGTGCTGCCCAAGGAAAAGGGCGTCAAGGAAGAACCTGTGCAGATGGCGCGGTCACCCTACATTGCTGGTTTCCGGGCGGGCTGGGCGTACCTTACCCTGGCCACCGTTCACATCTACTACGGTAAGGGAGTAGCAGTGGATCCACGACGTCTCGCAGAGATCACGGCCTTCGCCAAGACGATCGCCAAGCACGCCGGGAAGCTCTCCGGTGCACCTCAATACGAGCCCGGAATACCGCCCGCGCCCGACAATCTCATCATGCTGGGCGATTTCAACATCTTCAATCGCAAGGACGTGACGATGCAAGGCATTACTAAGGCCGGCTTCGTTGTTCCTGGGGACTTGCAGGAAGTGCCGGGCTCAAATGTCGACAAGAATAAGCACTACGACCAGATCGCGTACTATAAAAAGCTAGCGCGACTTGAGCCGACCGGCAACGCGGGTGTTTTCGATTTCTATGAGCATGTGTATCGGCTCGCAGATGAAGGCGACTACGCCCAAGAGCGTGCGCAGCGACCTGGTCGCAGTTTCAAAGACTGGCGCACCTACCGCATGAGCGACCATCTGCCCATGTGGATTGAACTTGGTATCGATGATGCTGATAGTTACCTGGACTCAATAGCCTGATCGGACTCGGGCTTTAGTACTGCGAGCCCTGAAGGTTCCCACCCGCCTTTCCACCGGGCGGGATGCTCGCGGCGACTCATCCTCGTAAACGCCCACTTATCGTGAGTTGACCGCGAAGTGGAGATGGTGGCGTACGCAAACTGCGTGCGACTCACTTTCCCTATTGGCTCGCCGGATGGCGAGCTTAGGGCCGGGCGCTACCGATCTCGCTCGATCGACGCGCAGTCGACTAGGTGCGCAATAGATCTTCTTGGGAAAAGTAGGCGGTAACCCGGACGTGTGCGCCAAGACTCGTTGCACCGGCGCAAAATGGCTTTTCCTCTGGAGGAGTGAAAGTTGGACGTCCAAAAAAACGATGAAGCCTTGCCGATTGGTTCCAAAGAGAGCACAGAGCCAAGCGCTCCACTTGAAGTGGTCCTCATTGACGTCGAAGCGGATGGGACGCTGGGGTATGCCTCGATTCAGAACGCCGTGCCGGTCATCCGGTCCTTGCGACTGACGAATAACGGGACCGAGGCCCTCGAAGGCCTCGAGGTACTGGTGAGCTGCAATCCGAGGTTCGCCGAAGGGGCCAGGTTGCGGTTCGACCGCCTGGCACCCAGCGAGTCACGCCGAATCTCGCCCATCGACCTGCGCCCGGACCACACCTTCCTGGCCGACCTTCAGGAGGCCGCCCGGGCAACGATTACGGTGGTGGTCACGGCGGGCAATACGGAACTGGCACGCAAGACACAGGCGGTCGAGGTTCTCGCCTACGACCAGTGGGCCGGCACCCGGGCGCTGCCGGAACTGCTCGCAGCCTTCTGCATGCCGAACAATCCGGCTATCGATGTGCTGATTCACAAGGCATCTGGCCTCCTGAGGTCTGCTCACAACGAGCTGTCGATGAACGGCTACCAGTCCAAGAATCGGGACGTCGTCTGGAAGCAGATATCCGCCGTTTACAGCACCATCGCGGCCGCCGGGTTGCACTACTCGGAGCCGCCTGCATCGTTCGGAACCGACGGCCAGAAGATTCGCACGCCGGACCGCATCCTTGACGCCGGGGTCGCCACCTGTCTCGACCTGGCGATGCTGTTCGCGTCCTGCTTCGAGCAAGCCGGCCTGCGACCCGTGGTCCTGGTCAAGGAGGGCCATGCTTGGGTGGGCGTGTGGCTCCACCCGGCGAGCTTTCCGGACCCCCTGACCGATGACGTGCAGGCCGTGCGCAAGCGCGTCGACAGCGGGGAACTCCTGGTCTTCGAGACCACGGGCATTGCACTGCACCACAGCCATCGTCCCACCTTGCGAATTGCAATGGAGCAGGGCAGCGGGCACCTGCTTGACGAGGAGTCCTTCCGGTACGCGGTGGACATTCACCGTGCGCGCGAAGTCCAAATCAAACCCCTGCCTTCCAAGGCGGTGCAGGTCCGGCGGGCAGAAACCGACGAGGGGGAGCCGCCGGTTGCCATCGAGCCGACTCCGCAGCTCCCCGACCTGGACGTGGCCGCACTCACCCCGCTGGACCTTCCCTTTGACGACACACCGGAAGGCCGCCTGTCGAAGTGGAAATCCCGTCTCCTGGACTTGACGCTGCGCAACAAGCTCCTGAACTTCAAGGCCACGAAGACGACGCTGAAGCTCATTGCCCCAGACCTGGCGCGCCTTGAAGACGTGCTGTCTGATGGCAAAGACTTCAAGGTCCGGCCGCTGCCCGGCATCATGGAGGGAGCCGACCCGCGCATGGCCCAGGTTCACGCCGGCCGCAGTGGCAACTCCCCGCTGGATGACATGGCACTAGAGGCGCTGTCGAACAGGGATTTGCTTGCCGAAGTGAAAGCGGACGAACTGGATGGACGCCTGCTGGGCATCCATACCGCCGCGCGCACGGGCCTGGAAGAAGGCGGCGCCAACACGCTGTACCTGGCCATCGGCCTGTTGCGGTGGGCGGAGGATGAGAAGTCGGAGCGCAGGAACCTCGCTCCGATTCTTCTGGTCCCTGTCACGCTCCAACGCCAGTCGGTGCGTTCAGGTTTCAGGCTGGCAAGGCACGACGACGAGGCCATCGTCAACCCCACGCTCCTGCAGTTCCTCAAGGCGAACTTCGAACTTCGTGTTCCCGGGCTGGAGGTCGTGCCCAATGACGAGAAGGGCATCGACGTGGGCCGCGTGCTGCAGGCCTTTCGGCTGGCCGTCGCTGAAATCAAGCACTGGGAAGTGCGAGAGGAGGCGCATCTCGGACTTTTCTCCTTCACCAAGTACCTGATGTGGAAGGACCTGCAGGACCGCACCGAGCAGCTCAAAGCCAACCGCGTGGTGAAGCACCTCATCGACAACCCAGGCCAGCCGTTCGAAAGGGACGGCGATGTCGGCGAATTCGAGCAACTGGACCAGACCCACAAGCCTCAGGACATCCTCGCGCCGCTTCTGTCCGACTCGTCGCAACTGAAAGCCATCTGCTCCGTCGACACCGGCCGCGACCTGGTGCTCGAGGGTCCGCCGGGTACCGGCAAGAGCCAAACCATCACCAACATCATTGCCCACATGCTTGGGCGCGGAAAAACTGTTCTTTTCGTGTCCGAGAAGATGGCGGCGCTCTCGGTCGTGCATCGGCGGCTCGAAGCCATCGGGCTGGGGCCATTCTGCCTGGAGCTTCATTCCTCGAAGTCGAAGAAATCGGAGGTACTGCAGCAGTTGGGCAGCGCGCTGGACATGGCCGGCCAACGCACCACCGATGACTGGTCTCGGGAGGCAGAGCGCCTCGCGCAGCTGCGCCAGGAGCTGAACGGGCTCGTCGGTTCGTTGCATCAGGCCTACCCCAACGGTCTCACGGTGTTCGATGCCATCGGCACCTGCATCGGCAAGAGCGGGAAAGAGCCGTCCTCGATGCCGTGGGCTGATGCCATGACGCACACGCGCGACGAGCTCGACAAGCTCAGGGAAACCTCGCGCAGCATGGCCACCCTAGCGGGCTCCATCGGCGGGGTGAATGGTCACCCGCTCGCCCTCATCGGCATGACGCAATGGAGTAACACCTGGGGGGACAACCTTCTTGTCGTTTGCCAGGACCTGGCCCGCGTGACCACGGTACTCCATGCCAAGGCACAAACACTCGAGGCACTCCTTGGGCTGAGCCTGGCGGGGTCGAGCACGGACACCCTTGGGAACATGGACACGCTCGCCGACATCCTGCTCGCGGCGCCCAAGGTGCCCATTGCAGTCGCGCGGCAGGCCCACGAACCCGCGACGCGTGCACGCCTCCAGGCGCTCGTGAAGCACGGGACCGCGCGGGCTGGGCACTGGGAAAGCATCGGGGCCGGATGGACGCCGCAGTTGGCGAAGCTCAATGGCGCCGAGCTCCTATCGAGCTGGTCCCAAGCGAACGCGTCCTGGTGGCTGAAGGCCATATTGGGCCGGCGCGCCATCACGGCGAAGCTGGCCGCCTTTCGCGAAGGAACGAAGCGTCCCACCGCGGCGCAGGTCGACGCGATGCTCCATCCCCTGATGGAGCTCAACGAGGAAGACCAGGTGCTGCGGTCAATGCACGCCGATGCACAGACCTTGCTTGATGACGCCTATGACGGCTTGAAAACCGATTGGAGCGCGGTGGCGGCTCATGATGACTGGGCGAAGCGGTTCACACAGGCGGTGGCACGAGTCGCCGCGGGCGATGACGGACGCTCGCAGGCTCTGCGAAGTGCTTTGCAGCCGCTGGTTGCAGAGAACCGCGTCGCGCTCGAGGCCAACGGAAGGGTTGGACAGGCGCTCCTCGAGTACCGCGGCGCTCTGCGCGACATGCGCCAGAAACTCGACGCGCTGAACGACGCCGCGAAGCCGGTCGCGCCGATTGCGGGCCCCGGTAACGCAGACGGGGCGTTGGAGCGCGTCCAAGGTGTCATCGCTGGATGGCAGTCGTCCAAGCAGCGTTTGCAAGCATGGTGCCTGTGGCGGAAGGTGCGCGACCACGCCGTCGCGCAAGGGCTCCAAGGCCTTGTGTCGGACCTTGAGCATGGCGCTATCGGCCTGAGTGAGATCGATGAACACTTCGAGTTCAGCTACCGCAACTGGTGGGCGAAGAAGGCCATCGATGTGGACCCCATCCTGCGCAACTTCGCAAGCGCCGAGCACGAACGCAAGATTCGCGAGTTTCGGGCCGCCGATGCGAGCTTCCAGAAGCTGACGGAGCGCTACCTTGCCGCGACCCTGGCGGGCAGAATCCCTTCCGCTGCGGGCGCCGCAGCGAAGGCGAATCCGGAAATGGGACGTCTCCTGCGCGAGCGCCAGAAGCAGCGCGCTCACATGCCCGTGCGCCAACTCGTCCAAGCCATGCCAACGCTCCTCCCCAGGCTCAAGCCGTGCCTTCTGATGTCGCCGCTTTCGGTGTCGCAGTATCTCGACGCCGGCTTCTCGCAGTTCGACCTGGTCATCTTCGACGAAGCATCTCAGATTCCGGTTTGGGACGCGGTGGGAGTGATTGCACGCGGCAAGCAGGTGGTGGTTGTTGGTGACCCCAAGCAATTGCCCCCGACCAACTTCTTCAACAAGTCCTCCGACAGCGAAGAGGGCGGATTTGGTGACGACGAACGGGTCGAGGACCTCGAGAGCATCTTGGACGAGTGCCTTGGCGCCGGCATGAACAAGCTCAGCCTCAAATGGCACTACCGCAGCCGCCACGAAAGCCTCATCACGTTCAGCAACCATCGCTACTACGACGATTCGCTGGTGACCTTCCCGTCGCCAGTGACCGACGACCTGGCCGTCAAGTTCCAGCGCGTGGCAGGTGTCTACGACCGCGGGGGAAGTCGGACGAACCGCGCAGAGGCGGAAGCCATCGTGGCGGGCATCGAAGAGCACTTCCTGAATCCCAAGAAGCGAAACCTGACGCTGGGCGTTGTCACGTTCAATCAGACGCAGCAGTCGCTCATCGACACCTTGCTGGACGCGCGGCGCCGGGCACATTCAGACCTCGACCGCGCCATCGCGGCGCAGACGCGCGAGAAGCTGTTCGTCAAGAACCTCGAGAACGTTCAGGGTGACGAGCGCGACGTCATCTTCTTCTCGATTACCTATGGCCCCGACGCCGCGGGTAAGACCACCATGAACTTCGGCCCGCTGAATGGCGAAGGGGGGCATCGTCGGCTGAATGTCGCCATCTCGCGGGCGCGCGAAGCGGTCGTCATCTACAGCACGCTCATGCCAGAGCAGATTGACCTTGCGAGGGTGCGCGCCGCCGGTGTGCGTGACCTGAAGCACTATCTCGAGTTCGCTATCCGCGGCGCGCGGGCCCTGGTCGAGCAGAGCTCTCCTACCGGCTTGGAGCCCGAGAGTCCATTCGAACTTGCGGTCATCAAGGTTCTGCGCGACCTAGGGTGGACCGTGCATCCTCAGGTGGGCTGTTCGGGCTACCGCATCGACCTCGCCGTTGTGGACCCTCGTGCCCCGGGTCGCTACCTGGTCGGAATCGAGTGCGACGGCCGCGCATACCACTCTGGAGCCACGGCGCGTGACCGCGACCGCCTGCGCCAACTGGTCCTTGAGGGCCTCGGCTGGAGAATTCACCGCATCTGGTCCACGGACTGGTGGGTGAATCCCGAGGGCGAGGTTCAGAAGATGTCGGCATTGCTTCAGTCGCTGGTGGAAGAAGAAGCCGAAGACGATGACGCAGGAGGCGCGCCGGACGAGTACTCGCCAGAGTCGGAAGAGTCGCTCGATACGGACGTCCACGATGCCAAGCTTGCTGTTGGAAGCGGAGCAGGGACGCCAGAGGCGACTCTGGTGGCAACTCAGTCGGCCGCCGATACTCCTCAAGGGAGCGGCTTCCCCGTCTACGCGCCGGCGACCGTCGCACCCGGCAACCCGTTTGCGTTTTATGAGCCGCACTCGAACCGCCGACTTGCGGACCAGCTTCAGCTCGTTGTGGAAGCCGAAGGCCCGATTCCCGAGTCGACCCTGCTCAAGCGGGTGGCGAGAGCGTGGGGTCTGGAACGCACAGGCGCCAAGATTGTCGAGCGGCTCAGGTCGCTCACCCCAGTCAATCTGCCGCGGACGGTAGAGGACCATGAGACCTTCTACTGGCCGCCCAACGCCGAGCCGAAGACTTGGAACGGGTTCCGCATCGCCGACACGAGCGACGGGTCCAAACGGCACGTTGCCGAAGTCTGCATCGAGGAGGTAGCAGCGCTGGCACTGCATGTTGTTCGGGAAGCGGGGTGGCCTTCTCGGTCCGATACCGCGAGGGCGGTGTGCCGCCTGATAGGCATGGCCCGTACGCCTGCAGACGCTGAGCGCCGTGTCATGGAAGCGGTCGACGCGCTCGTAGAGGCAAAACTCCTGAGCGAGGCGGCTGGGGCCCTTCGCCTTTATGAGCGCGACCCGTTCCGTTTGGACCATCCCATTCTTCGGCAGTGACCCATGGAAGGCTTCCTACGAGCGCCTCAAACTAGGCTCAACATTTCACGAATGAAAACGTCGCGCGATGCGAACAAACTACGTCCTGATTGATTTCGAGAACCTGCAGCCTGAGCTCCTTGCAGCCATTGACCTCGAGCACTTCCGTGTCATGGTCTTCATCGGTGCCACGCAGACCAAGGTGCCCATCGACTTCGCTTCTCGGTTGCAACGGCTGGGCACGCGCGCTGAGTACTTGCGAATTTCAGGCTCTGGCCGCAACGCGCTCGATTTTCACATTGCCTTCTACTTGGGCGAGCTGCTCGCCAAGGACCCGACGGCTGTGTTCCATGTCATCGCCGTAGATGGTGGGTACGACCCACTGATTCAGCACCTCAAAGACCGAAAGGTGTTTGCCCGCAAGTACAAGTCCATTGCCGACATTCCGCACGTGAAAGCGGCCAACTCCAAGACGCTGCAGTCGAAGGTTGCCTTCGTGACAGCGTCTTTGGCCGAAAGACCAGGTGGCCGGCCGGCAACTCTGAAGACTCTGGAGTCAACCATCGAAGGGATGTTTCCTGGTGGCTTGGCAGAAGGCGTGACAGGGGACATTATCAAAAGCCTTGAGGTCGGTGGCTTTGTGGTCATCAGCGGGACGAAGGTCGGCTACCCAGATGCTCAGGCTGTCGCCCCTCTGAGTCCCCCGAGCGGGACGTCCCTTAAGCTGACCGTTTGAAGCGTCGTATGTTCATCGAGCATCCGAGCCGAGTCCTGAACTCGCTATTCCGCAGCAAGCCGTATCAAGGCGCAAATCCCGCAGAAGCAAAGTTCCTGTTCATTGGCCTTGATGCGAACTACGCTGCAGAGATAGGGGTCAGTCCAATCTTCGAAAAGCTGCGGGAGTATCACGAAGACGGAGTCGCCTTCTGGCGAAGGCACCAAGTGCATCACCCGTTTCTGCTACCTCAATACGCAGGGGATGGCCGCTTCTATCACCGCAGCTTCGCCCGTATCGGCTTTACGCCAGAGCAGGCGAGTCAAGTCGCATTCATCGAGCTGCTACACCTTCCTACGGTCGGGCGAAGTAGCCTTGTGCCAGCAGACTTAAGCAATGACCACCTGTCCAGGCTCAGTGAACTTGTCCTAGCTGGTGCCGCACAGCACATTTTTGTGCCACGAGCGGTGGCCCTCCTCATGCAGGCCACAGGTCGCTTCCCGTGGCTGGCAAAGAAGCCGTTGGGGCAGCTTGGACCGCTCGGCATCCTGCATCGACAGCAAATGAAGACCGTCTATAGCCATCTTCACTTCTCCGTATATGGCAGGTTTGAGGCGCGCAAGGTGAGCGAGGCGACCGCAATTCGGTCGCTTATCAATGCAGGCATCTGAAGCCATTCGTAGCGGCGGTCGGCCAGCGTCTTGGCCGATCCTGCAAGTGGGATGACGGGCGTCTTGCGGCCAAAACTAGGCCTTCCAAGGCCAATGGTGCCTTTGGAATTTTGTACTGATGAGCGGGCGAACTTCACAGAGGCTTCATGCAGGGAGCACGCGACGAGCTTAATCTTCCAGTGACCGAACCATCAAAAGCTTTGGACCGTCCGTCTGGGTCCAAGCTGCACGAGAGCAGACATGACAGCAAAGCAGAGTAGAGTCTCTTTCATCTCGTTTGTTGCCTCCATCGCGGTGACCCTTTTATCTGGAGCGGCCTGTGCATCACCAGCTATTGATGGATGGTGGGTTGGTGAGGGCGGCGAGCTCACTGTCAATGGAGCGCCATTCGATTTCGGAGAAGCTTGGTACGTGGTGACAAAGGGGCGCTCTGCGTGCGCGATACGGTCCAATTCTCTCGGCGGGCGGCTGACGCATATCCGGGCCTGGGATGGCGCAGTTGATGGCGGAAAGGTGGCCGTACATCGCGGCGCAATCATTAGAGGCGAATTTGCCGACGCGCTAGAACTGGCTTCTGTAGCGTCTTCAGCGCACTTGTTCATGGGGTCTGAGAATCTTGTTCTCAAGTTTGAGTACGCCATATATGAGCCTGGTCGTCTCGAAGTGCTCCAGCGGCAGGTTGCGAACCCCGCCAGCAGACGTTCTCGCTGCGTTGAAACACTGCAAATTTGCGGCTGTGCCGTGAAAGGCGAAGAACGGCGCTTCTGAGCTATGTGATTACTGCCGCTGGCTCCCGAAGCATTAATCCACGGTAGCGTTCTCCCAAACAAGCGTTCTAATTGGGCACGGGCCGCTCGGATTCACGACTTCAAGTTTTTGTTCCTCGGTGAAATCTGACGCAAGGACCGCAACGACCTGCAGCGCAGGCAGCGTTACTGTTGGAGTGGACCCTAGGTCGCAGTACTTGCAGTGCTCGCTGACAGTCCTCAGCCAAGGCGGTTGCATGCGCGTGTTCGACTGGCCGTTTCGGAGCAAGGGGAAAGTCGGCTTCGGGCCCAATGCCGAATTTCAGAAGGGTCCACTGATCGACCGCTTGTGTTGAAAATCGGCTGCTCGCCGTGACCCATAAGCGAGCAGCTGGACCCGCCGCGGTCAGTGCATCTCCGCCAAGGCTTCCTTCACGCCTTGTTCCTGCAGCGGTGTGTCGGCACCTTCCAGATGCAGCGCCGCGTGCGGTGGAACAGGCGTAGCGCAGTCCTTATGGATCACGCCATCCTTCATCACTAACTGAACCTTGGCCGGATCCGTCAATAGCGACAGATCCTCCAGCGGGTCGCCGTCGATGAGAACGATGTCTGCAAGAAATCCCGCCTTCAACTGTCCGAGCTCATCGGGCCGCTGCATGATCTGGCCACCCAGTCGGGTCGCAGCCGTCAGCGCTTCCTTCGCGGTCATGCCGATGTAGTCGACAAAGTACTGAAGATCGTTGGCATTGGTGCCATGCGGCATCCACGCAAAGCCGTAGTCACCGCCCGGGAGGATGCGAATGCCGCGCTTGTGCATCTCGCGCAACGAGGCGGATGCGATCTCCAGTTCGCGCTTGTAGCCCATTTGAGTGGCGACAGCTTCGGTGATGCCGTACTCGGCCGCGTTGTAGGTCGTACGAATGAGCCAGCCGATGCCAGGCGCTACGAAGTGCTGGTCCTTGGCCGCCTCCAGCATGTCCAATGCTTCCGAATCGGCAAAGCTAGCGTGGTAAACCATTTCGATGCCGTGGCGCACACACTGCTTGACCGATTCGCTGGAGCGCGCATGCGCGGCCATGCGTTTGCCGTAACGCTTGGCTTCCTGCGCCAGCATGGCTACTTCGTCGTCCGCAAACGGCGACATCTCGGCCGGCAGGCCAGCGATGTACTCGCCGGACAGATTGATCTTCAGGTGATCGACGCCGTACTTGATAAAGGTGCGGGCCGACTTGCGGATCTCTTCGGGGCCGCTGCACACGCTGCCGAAACTGAGCTCCTCAAACTTCATGTGTGGCAGTGTGTTGTCGCCCAGCGCGCCGATGGTGGTGATCTCCTGGCTGCCGGCCAGGTAGCGTGGGCCTGGAAATTCGCCTGCGTCGATGGCGTTGCGCAAGACCACGTCCAGCCGCGGCTTGGCCGCTGCGGCGCCAATCGCGGAGGTCCACCCCATGTCGAGGTAGCGCTTGGCGACGCGCACGCACCAGAGCATGTGCTCCTCAGGCGGCATGAACTGAATGGCCGCGAGCGAAGGCTGGTCGTTCCACGAGAAGTGCGTGTGGGCTTCGGTCATCCCCGGCATGAGAAAGCGGCCCTTGCCGTCGATCACGCGCGCATCGTCGATGCTCACGCGCTTTGGAAAGCGAGCGACTTCTACGATGCGCCTTCCTTCGACGAGAAGGTCGCCGGTATACGGATCCTCGCCCGAGCCGTCGAAGATACGGACATTGGTGAATGCAATACGGGTCATCGTTGTCTCCTCCGGCTTGTTGTGCCGGCAATGGGTTGTCGAAATGGAATCCGGCGCTTGCTCAGGGCAGTGCCGCGTAGAAGGCTTCAAGCTCTTGTGCGCAGCGCTGCGGTTGCTCGAAAGTCGTCCAATGCCCGCATCCTTCGAGCACGACGAGGCGGCTGCCCACGATGCGTTCCTGCATGGTGCGGACATTGACCACGGGGGCTACGCCATCCTGGTCGCCGGTGACCAGGAGCGTTGGCACATCGATGCGTTCGAGCACAGCCGACTGCGCTTCGGCAAGCGCCGCACAGGTTTGCGCATAGCCTTCGGGCGACTGGCGCATCACGCTCTCGCGCACCAGCGCGAGCACTGCCGGCTGCTGCTCCTTTGTCTGTGTGCTCGTCGCGCCTTTCACGATGGCATCGGCAATCTCCTGCAGGGCCGCCACACCGCCGCGCGCCGCGTTGGCACGGGCCGCGATGCTGGGGCGAGCTGCCTCGGGAGGCGCAGCCAGCGGGCCGAAGAGCGCCAGCGATTTCACCGTGCCAGGCCTGCGCAGTGCCAGGTGCTGGGCGACGATCGTGCCCATCGAGTGCGCCATCACGTGCACCGACCCTATGTCGAGCTTCGAGAGAAGCCGCATCATCGTCTCCACGTAGTGCTTGATCGACAGCGTCTGACCGTCAGCAGGCAGCGGCGACCTCGCGCTGCCCGGCAGATCGGGCCTGATGCGGCGAAAGCTACCGAGCGCCGGCAGTATGGGCGTCCAGTTGTTCGACGAACCACCCAGCCCGTGGATGCACAGCAGCGCCGCGCCTTCACCATCGATCTCGACAGTCAGACCATTCAGAACTTGAGTCGTCATGCACACCCCTTCAGACGAACTTGTTCTCGATGGCGCCGAGCCGGTCGATTTCCACGCGCACCACGTCGCCCGCGCGCAGGTAGCGCGGTGGGCTCATGCCCATGCCTACGCCGGCAGGCGTGCCAGTGGCGATGACGTCTCCGGGGTAGAGCGTGATGCCGCGCGAGATGGTCTCGATCAACGTGGGGATGTCGAAGATCATGTTTTCGGTCGGACCGTCCTGGCGCATCTCGCCGTTGACCCAGCAACGTACGCGCGTCTTGGTACCGTCGAACTCGTCCGCGGTGACGATCCACGGTCCCATGGGGCAAAAGGTGTCGAAAGACTTGCCCATGTCCCATTGCCCATGGCGCATCTGCACATCGCGGGCGGTCACGTCGTTGACGACCGTATAGCCAAACACATGCGACATCGCAGCGGCGCGCGTGATGTTCTTGCCTCCCTTTCCGATCACGACGGCCAGTTCGGCTTCGTAGTCGATCTGCACGGACACCTTGGAAGGCACGAGCACGTCGTCATGCGGGCCCACGACGCACTCGGGTACCTTGGTGAAGACAATGGGCCACTCGTCGGTCTTGGCTGCGTTGTCCTTGAACACCGAGGCAGACAGCTCCTTGGCGTGCGCGTGGTAGTTTCGGCCCACACACCAGAGATTGCGGCGCGGTTTGGGCAGCGGCGCATCCAGCACCACGTCGGCCAGATTGACCGGAGGACCGGACGCCTCCGGGAGCGAGCCGCCCTCGGCCAGGGATTCGATCAGCGTCAGCACGCCACGATCGGCTTGGGCCTGGGTGAGCTGCAGTGGGGTAACGGTCTTCCCATCTGCGGAAACGAGGCCGACCTTTCGGTGGCCCTCGCTTGTAAAGGTCGCGATTCGCATGAAGGTTTGCTCCTGTGTATTAGCGATGCGCCAACTTTAGAAATTGCGAGCCGAGCGCGCTTATCGAGCGATCCGGCGGCGTATCAAATCGTCTGGTGTGGTCCTAAGGACTTACCCGAGGCGCTATGCCGGTCAGGGGTGCGGGGAGGAACAATCGCATCAACCCACCTCGATGAAGCATGCAGATGCAGGAAGCCTATGCACTCCACGAAGGCGCGTTCGGCACGGCAATCGTCCTGGAGGCGAGCGCCAATCTGGTGTCGCATGCACATTCGGAAACGCAGCTCGCCCTTTGGCTGGGCGGCGCGCGTGCCTGCGCGCACGTCGGTATGGAAATCGTGCACTACAGCGAAAGCGTGGCGCTAGGCGTCAACGCGTTTGAGGCGCACGACATGGTGCGCCTGGACGACACCGGTTCGAGCCTGTTCATTGTCTTCATGATCAAGAAAGACTGGCTCGATGAGCTTGGTCAGGCGAAGGACCGCAGCTTCCGGTTTCCGTCACCGCGCGTTCCCATCGGGGACGCGTTGCGCCGTTCGTGTTGGCGCGTACTGGACCTGATGATCTCCGCTGGCAGCGGACGCAAGCAGATCGACAAGGAAGTAGAGCGCTTGCTGGAGGCGGCCATTGCGGCCTCTACGATCGGCGTCGATGCCCCCGCTGTGGGTGGCGGCATTGGCGTTACCCTGGACCATCGCCTTCGCGCAGCTATTGCCCATATGCGTGCGCATGTGTCTGAAAAAACGACCATCGATGAAATTGCCGCCAAGGTTGGGCTGTCGCGCGCCCATTTCTTCGCGCTGTTCCGTGACCAGCTGCACACGACGCCGCAGGTGTTCTGGAGTGGGGTGAGAGTCGAGGAGGCGATGCGGCGCGTCAGTGAAGGTGGCGAACTCACAGACGTGGCACTCGATCTGGGGTTTTCAGCCCCCGGCAATTTCTCGCGCTTCTTCAAGGAGCACACCGGGATTTCACCCTCGATTTTCAAGCGAGCCACACGTGCACCTTCGCCAGTCACCGTCACGGGAATACCGCGGGAAGGCCAGTCGTCTTAGGTACTCAGAAGAACTCCAGAACTGTCTGCGGCTTGATCAAAGAACAAGCTACCCATGGCGGAGACTTGCCAAACACCAAGCGGCACTAACATCGGGTATGTGCTCGAGCGACTGCTTTCGCGACCGAACCGGGCATTGCCCGTGGCAACACGAGCGGCAACTCGTGGCCGATTGCGCCCCTCGCCTTAAGTCAAACGTAGTCGCGAAAGCTGATGCCTAATCCAGTGACAGCAGGCGCTGCTTGGACGCTGCATTCAGGACAGCTCCAGTCCGGACCGGGCATGCTGAGGCTCCCTCAACTCGATGTGAGACCGTCATGGCAGCCGAAAACTCTGCAACCTACCGAGTGCCCTGGAACAAGGGCAAGATCGTCGGCGCAGAAGGCGCCTTTCAAGCTCAAAGACATTTGGGCGCTGCGGGTGTCAACTGGAGGGCCGAGTGCGCGAGCTCGCTCTCTTTAACCTGGGTCTAGACAGCAATTCAGCGGGCCGCGCCGACGGACTGCAACCAGTCTGAACCCGAAGTTCGGGAGGCAGGAGCTTTCGACCTCAGGTCTGACTTCACTTCCCTTGCAGGTAGATAGCCCAGTCCTCCATTAGCCGCTTGCGCTTTTCCACCATGTCGCTGCGGGCATACGCACGTACGGTTTGGTCTCCGACGACGTGTGCCAGCGCAAACTCCAACATCTCGTCCGGGTACTGAGTCGCCTCCATACCCCAGGTGCGGAAGGTGGCGCGGAATCCATGCATCGTGTACTCCAGACCCATGCGGCGCATGAGCTGGGTGAACACCATGTCGCTGTAGGGTTTGCCCTTGGGGTTGAGAAACACCAAACCATTTGATGCCTGGTGATCTTCGATGCCCTGCAGCTTGCGCGTCTCGAGTAGAACTTCGCGAGCGCGCGGTGACAACGGTACCCGGTGTTCGCGACCGGCTTTCATTCGCTCGCCGGGCACCGTCCAGGTTGAGAGATTTGCGTCGAATTCGGACCACCGAGCACCACGAGCTTCCCCGCTGCGGGCCCCTGTGAGCACGATGAACTCGAATGCTAGCTTGACCGTCGGTGTGGCGGTGCCGGTTTTGATCTTGGACAACAGAGCTGCAACATCAGCATGTGGACATGAGGCGTGGTGCTCGACCTTCCGCGCGCGATCATTTGCACCGAGTGCCAGCTTCAACTGCTCCCAGAATTCTTGATCGAGGCCAGTGCAGTAGTCCTTGGCAGCGCCGTAGTTGAGGACAGTGCGAATCCGCTGAAATACGCGGCTCGCTGTTTCTGCCTTCTTCTTCCAGATGGGCAACAGCGCCTTCTGAATCTCGGCTTTTCCCACTGCGCCAACCGGAAGATTGCCGCACACCGGAAAAACGTATGTTGTTAGGGTGTTGATCCACTGGTCGCCGTGCTTGGCATTCTTCCAGTTGTCTGCGTGGGCCTTGTGGTACTCGCGAGCACATGCCTCGAAGGTCACGCTGGTTTGTGCCGCTTTAACCTCCGCGGCCTGTCGCTGCCCGAGGACGGCTGAGCGATGGTTAATGGGGTCGATGCCCTGGTTTATTAGCTCACGTTGCTGCTGCGCCAGTTCGCGAGCACGGGCCAATCCCACGTCATACACGGAGCCAAGTCCCATCTCCCGCGATTTGCCGTTTAGGCTGTACCGCAGCAACCATGACCGGCCGCCCTTGGGCGCTATCTGAAGGTACAGGCCACGGCCATCGAGATAGTAGCCCGGCGGCTTGTTTTTGCTTTTTACGGCGGCATCGGTCAACAGGTTGTGGCGCATACAAAAGTGGTATAGCCAGAATCCGCATCCGAACTGGCTGTACCCCCAATATTACCCCCTTTTTATACTGCGCTGCCCTGGTTTTTGCTGCATTTTGCTGCACGATGGCTATCGGCTAAGTGGCTGTTTTTAAACAGTTTTTGTACCCTGTTGGTTGCCCTTGCACAGCCCTGCAGTTAGAATGCGGGGCCACACTCTCCGCCAGAATCAATCTGAGCAACTTTCAAAAAGTCCCGCGCAGTTCATGTGACGGGACTTTTTCATTGGGAGATGCATCCGTTTTGGTCTAGCGGGAGCTGTCGCAGACTGCCACTAGCCAAGCGCCAAACATGGCATCAATCATGGTATTTTCTAGCCGATACCATGACCCTCACTGTTGAGGAAGGTCTGATCAAGAGCACGTTTCTTGCATGAAGGCCTGAACCCTGCACAGGAGCACGAGCGGTGAGCCAGATCAGTTTTGCGGATACGGAGCAAGCGGGCAAGAGGAAGAAGACGAGGCGCGAAGTCTTCCTTGCCGAGATGGAGCTGGTGGTGCCGTGGAAGGCGCTGCTCAAGGTCATCGAGCCCCACTATCCAGTGGCAGGCCGAGGCCGTCGGCCCTACCCGCTGCAAGCCATGCTGCGCGTGCACCTGATGCAGAACTGGTTCGCCCTGAGCGACCCGGCGATGGAAGAAGCCCTGTATGAGATCGCCTCGCTGCGCACGTTCGCCGGACTCGGTCTGGAGACGATGCCCGACGAGACGACCATCCTGAACTTCCGCCACCTGCTGGAGGCCAACGATCCGGCCGAGGACATCTTCAAGCAGGTCAACGCCCACCTGACCAGGAAGGGGCTGCTGCTGAAGCGCGGCTCCATCGTGGACGCAACCATCATCGCCGCGCCCAGTTCCACCAAGAACAGCACGGGCGAGCGAGACCCCGAGATGCACCAGACGAAGAAGGGCAACCAATGGCACTTCGGCATGAAGGCGCATATCGCGGTGGATGCCGAGTCGGGACTGGTGCATACCGTGACGGCGACGGCCGCCAACGAAGCGGACGTGGAACAGGTGACTGACTTGCTGCACGGCAAGGAAGAGCAGGTGTGGGCCGACTTGGGCTATCGGGGCGCGCAGGCGCGGGTGACGCGCGATGTGCAGTGGCACATTGCGGGCCGGCCCGGTGACATGGCGAAGATGCCAGAGGGCCGGGTGCGTCCGCACGCGGCCTGAGGGGCGCTACAGGAGCCCTCAAACACATCGAATGCCAGTGCAACGGGCCTGCGAGCGCAGCTGCACAACACCCAGGCTTGTCATCAAATCAATTTACGACTTGATCGACGTTCCTTAATGGGCCCTAAGCGAAGTCACGGTACAACGCGTTCCGTGTCGGTCAGAAATTTCTCGCGTCGTGTGCGCTTCTTCTTCATCGCTTGCTCGGCGGGGCAAAGCTGCGTTGGTTCATCTCGATGGTGCTGTGATTTGCGGTACCTTCGCACATGCACATGCACATGCACATGCACATGCACGGGCCGTGCCCGCCGCGATCTATTGATCAGCATTTCTTTGGACTTCCATGCCCATGCTCGACGCAACGTCTACCGCCGTCACCCTGCTGTTGCTGGACGACCACCCTCTATACCGGACCGGTTTCGCTTTCGGCTTGCGCGCGCTGCGACCCGAGGTTCGGGTTCTGTGCGCCGGCACCCTGGACGAGGCCTTGGCACTCGCCGACGCGCAGCAGGTGCAGGGCGTGCTGATCGACATGCATCTCGGTGACCCGCAGGCTGGAGGTCTGGCCGCATTGGACGCCTTTGCCGGTCGTCACCCTCGCGTCGCGCGCATCGTCATCACGGGCGATACGCGGCCGCATCTGCCGCAGACCTGCCGCCAGCACGGCGCCCACGGCTTCCTGCGCAAGAGCGAGGATGCCCGGTCGATGTGGACGGCCATCGACGCGGCGCTCGATGGCCAGGCCCGCTGGCCGGCGCCGGAGGTGTCGGTGCAGGCGCAGGTGGCGCGGTCGGTGCGCCTCACGCCACGCCAGGCCCAGGTGTTGCAGCACCTGAGCGAAGGCATGAGCAACAAGGCCATCGCCGCCACGATCGGGCTGACCGAGCGGGCCATCAAGATGCACATGACCAACATGCTGCAGCTCAGTGGCGCGGCCAACCGCGTCGAGCTATTGCGTGTGGCGCGCGAGGTGGGATGGCTGGCCGGGTGAAGCAAAAGGCCGGCTCCGTTCGACGGAAAGAACCGCGCGAAGGGAGCCGGACCGAGGCACCTTTGAAAGGACGGGCGCGGCCCGGGCTGCGCGTTTTTTTATTTGGGCGTGTATGTCATGTTCACGGATTCGTTGGTCGCCAGCAGCGCTCCCTTGCTGTCACGCGTCTCGCCCTTGAGGACTTGGCCGCGATAGGGACCTTCGGCCGCCATCCAACTGATCGCGGTGCCTTGATCGGTCGTGGTTCCGCCGCTTGTCAAGTACATATGGGCGCTCACCTTGCAGGCGACAAAGGTGCCGAGCGCGGTCTGTACGCTCTCCTGGCCCAGGTAGGTGACCTCGTCCTTCATGGTGCCCTGGTCGACCACCGATGTGCCGCTCGAACCCGTGATCGTCATCTTCGTGTCCCAGGTGCGGACCATCGCCTGGCCCTGGGGCATGTCCATCGGCCAGGCCGGTGGCGGATCGTAGACGCCGGTGTTGGTTTGCGTGGCCGTCTTGGCCTCGAAGCCATATTGGATGACGTTGCCACCCGCAAGATCGGTGTACGTCGTGGACACGTCGCCGTTCGGCAGCGGGGTAATCCAGGGGACGGGGTTGGTACCGGCGAAGGATTGACGTGCGCCGGTCGTGCGCACGGTGGTCTCGGAGGTCGTGGTCTGGCCGGAGGCCAGGGTGACGCGAATCTGCTGCGACAGCGTGGTGCCTTCATGCCAGTCGGCCTCGTTGACGCATGCCGCGTAGCCAGATGCAGCAGGCGTGGGTGTTGGTGCCGGCGAAGGCGCTGGCGCCGGGCTCGGCGAGGGTGAAGGATCGGGTGGGGCCGCGGGCGACGGTGCAGGTGTCGGCAGGCCGCCAATCAGGGGCATGCCGCCACCCCCACCCCCGCCCCCACCGCCGCAGGCCGCGAGCGCCGCAGTGGCCAGGAGAGTGACAAGGTGCTTGTATCGTTGGGGCTGGGACATGGTTCCTCCACTTCAATGCTGTCCGGGATCGGTGTGTTGTCCGGACGGCAGGCGTCCGGCGAACGGATCTGCAAGTTAGCCAATGGCAGTGGATCGCACCATGTACCAAAGTACATGCGCTCGAAGTTGGAGACGAAGCGGTGCGGCATATTGCACGCACAGCGGGGTGAGGTTGCGGCGAAATGAATGTGGCCGTGCCCTAGGCGTGCATCCACGCCCGCAACGCGCGGTGCAACGCGTCGGGCTCCACCGGCTTGTGCAGCACGAGGCAGCCGAAGTCGTCGGCCTCGCCGATCTCCGGCGCCGACAGATCGGCACTGATGAGCAGGCAACCCGCGTCGGGGCAACGGGCTGCGAGAGACTGCAGCAGTTGCCAGCCGTTGTCGCCGCCGCGCAGACGCAGGTCGCAGACCAGTGCCTGCGGCCTGAAGCCCTCGTCCAGGTGGCGGTGCGCCATGTCGACGCCGTCGGCGAACCGCGCGGTCGTTCCCCATGCCTCGAACAGCATGCGCCAGGCGCGCACGACGTGGGGTTCGTCTTCGACGACCAGGCAATGCCCGGGCAGGTGGCGCGCTTCGGCCGGGGCACGCTGAGGTGGTCGTGCCGGCGCGGCAGGCGCCTCCGCCAACGGTAGCTGCAGCCAGAAGCATGAGCCGCGGCCGGGCCTCGAGCGCACGCCATACATGGCCCCCATCAGCATGGCGCTGCGCGCCACCACGGCCAGCCCCAGCCCGTGGGCAGCGCCCTGGCCGGGCGCTGCGGTGGCGGGCCCGCGTTCGAACGGCGCAAAGAGGCTGGCCTGCTCCGGGGCGGCGATGCCGACGCCCGTGTCCCACACCTGCAGTTGCAGCGCCGTCCCTCTTCTGCGCGCGGCGACCAGTACACCGCCCCGGGGCGTGTATCGGATGGCGTTCTGCACCAGGTTGAAGAATGCCTGGCGCAGCAGCGCCGGATCGGTGCGCACATGGAGCGTTTCACGGCGCGGCGCGCGCAGGCGCAGAGCGAGCCCGTTCGCGCGAGCCGGTGCCGAGAACAGCACCGGGACATCGGCCATCAGCGCGTCGACGGACAGTGTCTGTGGCTGCGCCGTGTGGTGGCCGGATTCCGCGCGGGCCAGATCGAGCAGCGACTCGAGCATGAAATGGATGCTCTGTCCGCATTGCTCCAGGTGTTCGAGCAGAGGGATCAGATGAGCGTCCTGTCCGTGTAGCTGCAGGCCGGCTTCCACGGCCATGCGCATCGCGTGGACCGGCTGGCGGAGGTCGTGGCTGGCGGCATTGAGGAAGTGGTTCTTTTCCAGCAAGGCCTGAGCGGCCCTTTCGCTCATCTCCCGGTAGCCCTCTTCCAGCGCGAGCTGCCGCTCGATGAAACGTCGATTCTGCCGCGCATGTCGCACGGTGACGCCCAAGAACAGCAGGAGCGCGGCGACCATAAACGGCCAGTCTTGCGGAAAGATCCAATAGGCACCGGCCAGGGCCACGGCCATCACGCTGCCGGAAAAGCACAGAAACATGGCGGGCAGCAAGCTCAGGTACATCGCGCCCGAAGAGGTGACCGCGCACAGCGACGCGTACAGCACCAGATGGAACAGCGGTAGGCGCTCGTGCAACGTGATGGGCACCGGTGCCGCCCAGCCCAGTCCAACCAGCACGGCCAGCAGCATCAGCCCGGCGCGCCAACGCCGATCGGCCTTGTCGGTGCTGGGCGGATCGACGCGCAGGTGGTGCAGCACGAGCAGCATCGCGCCCGCCAGCAACCACATCAGGGGAACCCACGCATCCATGAGCGGCGCGCCGCTGTAATGCCTATGCAGCCACCACAGCAGGGTCGGCAGGGTCAGCATCGCGAGCACCGATATCGGCGCATGGCTGGCTGCGTCCGCCAGGAGGCGACGCTGCCGTCGGGTGGCCGGGAGCAAGGATGGGGACGTCATGGGCAGAGACCTGTTTCCGAGACGACGTCATTTTCCACAAGCGCACCGGGGCTTTCGCCTTCTGCGCGGTAGCTGCCAGCAAGAACTCGCCTCGGGCGCTGCTGAGGCTCCATAGCCGTACGGCGGTCGAGCTTCATGGCGGCGGCGTGGGCATGGGCTACTCGCAGCACTCGGGCGTGGTGATTGTGTGCGACGGCTCCGACGCGGCCGCCAAGCGCATCGAGCGCGTGCTGTTCAACGACCCGGCCACCGGCGTGATGCGCCACGCCGACGCGGGCTACGACATCGCGGTCGCCACCGCGAAGAAGCAGGGGCTCAAGCTGCCGATGATTTGCAGAACGCCTTGATCGTGAATCTGTGCGCAGTAAGGAATCGCGCTGCATCAATACGCTGATTGTGTACATGAGCTAGCCCCATGAATGACAAGACACGGTCTATCGCCTATCTTTAAAGATAGGAGCAAAACAGTGAGTGCGACTGGGTATACAGATACCGTCGAAGTGATCCCTTGCAGAGAAACTGGCATGAGCGTGCATCGAACACCGCGTCGCGCGCGCTTTGCTCCACGATGCGGCCGTGCTCCATCACGATCACGCGGCCGCCGATCTGCTCGACGGCCGCGAGGTCATGCTGATGAAGAGGCAAGCCAAGTCGCGGTGCGCCTGCAGGTTCTGGAACAGGCGCAGCATGCTCGGAGCGAGCGAGGCGAATGGGTCCTGGTACTTTGCGGCACGAAGCGTGTCAAATCTCACGATCCACCTGAGTCGCCAACTGCGTTCTGTATGTCCCCGCACAGTCCTTGGCGTTCTTGATCTCAGACTGCGCTCTCGTTGGGAATTGTCCCGCGAGGATTGCCTGTCGAAATGAAACCCAAGGAGATCTAACAATGAAGACTCGACACGCTATGTATCGCATCCTGGTTGCCACCGCCATGGCCTTCGCAATTGCTCCTACGATGGCGCAAGGGGTGGCACCAGCGGCAAAGACAGATATGCCTCCTATTTCTGGCAACGTACAGTTGCCAGCTGGACAACAAAATCAGACTGGCGGTCCCATGGGCGAAACCGGTACGACGCTGCAATCCGGAACACCTGCCGCACGCGCGCAACCACCTGTTCGCGCGGTTGCCCCGGCAGCCGCACCGGCTCGTGTCGTGACGGCAGCGCCGGCCCCTGAGCCCGCACCCGCACCGCGTGTACGCCGCGCTCGCGCCGATCGAGGCTGATCACCTGCAGTCCTCAAACGCGGTCGCCACGTCCGCATAGGCGGCTGCGCATTTTTCTCTTTTCGTTGCTGACTCATCCAGTCGACCTAGCGTTCTCGCCAGACGGTTCCGGCTGCCTATGAAAAATTCGCTGCTCCTGTCCTTCGTCCTGGCTTGTGCTGCGAGCTTCGCTCAAATAGCCGATGCTGGGGAGCCCGCTGGAGGCGTTGCGGTGCCGGTCGAGGTTCGGCGGCTGGCTCGAGCGGCAATCGATGCACGCGATAGCCAGGGTCTTCCTTTTGCGATTGTTGATAAGAAGAGAGCACGCGTTTTCATCTATGGCGTTGAGGGAGGTCTGCGAGGCGCTTCGCCGGTGTTGCTGGGACTCGCGCATGGCGATGAATCGGTGCCGGGGATCGGGGAGCGAAAGATGTCTGAAATACGGCCTGAAGAGCGCACCACACCGGCCGGGCGTTTCGTCTCGGAACCCGGGGTCAACTTGCAGGGCGAAGACGTCGTTTGGGTCGACTACGACGCAGCAGTGTCCATGCATCGAGTGCGGACAAGCAACAAGGCCGAGCGGCGATTGGAGCGACTTGCATCGACGAACGCAGAAGATCACCGTATCTCCTATGGATGCATCAATGTTCCAGCGCTTTTCTACGACACGCATGTGAAGCCGCTGTTTGGCAATGCGCATGGTGTGATTTACGTTTTGCCAGAGCGAAGGCCGATGCGCGAGTACTTCAAGTTCCTGCCGGATGGCGATAGATGACGCGTCGACCCCGGAGCCTGCCTGGCCGCGCTCAACGATCATCTCTCCAGGTCGAGCAACGCGCGCAGTTCCTTTCGGGCGGCGGCGAAATCGCGTTGATACGCGGGATTCTGCTGAATCAGGACGGCGATCATCGTCGCCAGGCGACGACCCGCTTCGGTATCGCTAGGGTAGTGAACGCCACCGAGGACGCGGTTTTCGCCGAACTCGCTGGCACGCTCAAAGATTCGCGTACGCTTTTCCGGAACCATGTCGGCCAGCACAATCCCGGCGAGGTAGGCAAAGGTCGAGTGACCACTCGGGTAGGAGCCGCTGGAAGAATACCGTGCCACCGGTTGAATGCGCTGATCGAACAGCGGAGGCCGCGTGCGCTGCCATTTTTCCTTTCCCTGCTTGTTGAGACTGCTTTCGGTTCTGTACAGGGTCTCGAACAGCTGGGCGGTCCGCGGCAGGTCTTCCTTCCTGAACCGCTCGCCCATCACATCGGAAAACCGAAAAATACTTTGTTCTAGGTCGGCGATGGATCGTTCCGCCTGCGCCGGCGTGCGCAGCTGCTGCAGCACGAGCATCTGCTCAATTTCGCGTCGAGTGAACGTTTCATCGGGAGGTGGTGCCAGGAAGCGCGTGGTGTCTATCTGCGCTGGATCGAGGTAGGTTTCGTCCTTGACCGGCGAGGCGACGGTCTTCTCGTAGACCCGCGGCACGCCGGCCGGCGGCGGCACTTGCGTCGTGCAGCCGGTGAACAAGAAGGCGACAAGGGATAGCCAGCAAAGCTTGCGGGTGATGATGCGCATTGAGTATCTCCGTTCGTTGTGCGGAGCGACCGCGGATCGGGCGTCCGGCATGGGCAGGACGATCGGGTTCACGGTGCGCGCCCGGTGTGATAGCCCTCGTCAACCGTGGTTGGGGCGGCAGGCGACGCAAAAATAGCAGAGCAGGTGGCATCCTTCCAATCACGTCTTCTGATGACGGCCATAAGGCCATCGCGCTCGGTGCGCTCGGGTCGAGATCAAAGACGCATTGGGGGCGCGAATCCGAGACGAAAAGCTAGGCCGCGAATTGCCGGCACCGAGCCAATTCGATTCCGAGCGTGATGTCGGTACCGACAGCCTGGCGCGATGCGCCGCGATGATGCGGCTCGTCCACCAGCACGGCGTGATCGCCTATTCGCACCCGGTAGCGGATGGCCCTGCCCAGGAATTCGACGTTCTCCACCGTGCCTGCGAGCCATGTGTAGCGGGCGTCGTGCACGTCGTCCTGATGGCCGACTTTCACGGCATGCGGGCGGAAGCCGATGGAGAGCCGCGAGGTGGCGGGTGTGTCCGATCGCAGCGGCACGCGCAGTTCGCCGACACCTTCAACGTCGAGCAGCAGCACGCCACCTTGCCGCGAGCGCACCGAGCCGATGAACAGGTTCCATTGACCAACGGCACGGGCAACGGTCGTGTTGGCCGGGTAGTCGTACAGGCTGGTGGGGCTGCCGACCTGCTGGACGGCGCCGTTGTCCAGCACGGCAATTCGATCTGCCGAGCCGAGTGCCTCTTCCTGATCGTGCGTGACGAGCACGGTCGTGATGCCAAGGTGTTGCTGCAAAGTGCGCAGCTGTTGCCGCAGTCCCAGTCTCAGCGTCTTGTCCACGTTGGAGAACGGTTCGTCCAACAACAGCAGTCGGGGCTCGGCGGCAAGGGCCCGTGCCCATGCGACACGTTGCTGCTGCCCCCCCGAAAGCTGGTTCGGTTCACGATCTCCTTGGCCTTGCAGGCCGATGGCACTCAGCCACCGGGAGACCGCGATGCGAACGATGGGCGGTTCGACCCGGCGTTCAATCAGGCCGAAGGCGATGTTCTCTGCCACGGACATATGAGGCCAGAGGGCGTGATTCTGGAACACCATGGCGACCTGCCGGGCCCAGGCGGGCTCCTCGGACACGTCGCGGCCGTCCAGAAGCACGCGGCCCAGGTCAGGCGCCTCGAGCCCGGCGATGACCCGCATCAACGTCGATTTTCCCGAGCCCGACGGCCCCAGCAAGGCAAAGAATTCACCCGGTGCGATGTCGAGGCTGACGTCGTTCAATGCCTTTGCCGGGCCGTGAGAGAAGTGAATGTGACGACATTCCACGCGTACCTTCTTCATGAAGATGTCATTTGGCATGAAAGAGTGGTCCGACGGCGAGTGAAGGGCGGTGCGGTTTCGAGGGCCGATGGTGAAGCGGGAAAGAGGGGAGTATGCAAGGCAATGACGGCAAGGGGCCAGATGGTGGCGACCTGTCGCAGCCACTTGCACGGGCAAACCCGAGTGAGGCTCCCGGCAATGCCTCGAATCAAAAACTGTGATTGGAATGCGTTCCGCCTCGGCCATAAGCTCGGGCCCACTATCACCAAGACAACGGAGACTTCCATGCGCATTGACTTTCGGCCCTTGCTGACGCTGGCCGCCCTCGCTGGTTGCGCAGCGCTGCACGCCGGCACCGTGTCGGTCGTGACATCGTTTCCCAAGGAGCTGACACAAGCGTACAAGACGGCGTTCGAGAAAGCCAACCCCTCGATCAAGCTTGAAATCCTGAACAAGAGCACCACCGCAGGCGTCGCCTATGTCCGCGAAATGCCGGCAGGACAGCGCCCCGACGTCTTCTGGGCTTCGGCACCCGATGCCTTCGAGGTCCTGGTCAACGGGAAACTGCTGGAGCCCATTGCGGCGCTGGCGAATCCGTCCGTCCCCAAGACCGTGGGCAGCTACCCCCTCAACGAGGCCTCGGGGATGTACCTCGGCCAGGCGCTCGGCGGGTACGGACTGATGTGGAACACGCGGTACCTGTCGGCCAACAAGCTTCCTGCGCCCGCGGAATGGAGCGACCTCACCAAACCAATCTATTTCAGCCACGTGGCGCTGAGCTCGCCCTCGCGTTCCGGCACGACTCACCTGACCGTGGAGACAATTCTTCAGGGAGAGGGGTGGGACAAGGGATGGTCGGAACTGCTTCAGATCACGGGCAACAGCGCGGCCATCACGGAGCGCAGTTTCGGCGTTCCCGACGGTGTCAACAACGGGCAGTTCGGCATCGGCATGGTGATCGATTTCTTCGGCCTCGCAGGCAAGTACTCGGGCTTTCCGGTGGAGTTCGCCTACCCGAGCGTCACGGCCATGGTGCCAGCCAACATTGCATTGATCGCCGGTGCCAAAAACGCCGAGGAAGCCAGGAAGTTCATTGCGTTCTCGCTGTCGAAGGAAGGGCAACAACTGCTCGTTGCTCCGCAGATCTCCCGTCTTCCGGTGTTGCCACCCGAGCAACTGAAAATGCCAGCCGGCTTTCCGAACGCCTATGAGGTTGCCAGGCGCACCAAGGTCAAATTCGACGCGGATCTCTCCGCCACGCGCTACAACGTCGTCTCGTCTCTCTTCGACCAGACCATCACCTTTCGGCACAAGGAGCTGAAGGCCGCGACCAAGGCCATTCATGGGGCCGAGGCGGCGCTGGCCCGCAAACCTCATGCGGAGGCGGCCGCGCTGATCAAGAGGGCTCGCAGCCTCGCGTTCACGCCGTTGGTGAGTGCGTCGATGGTTGCCGACAAGGCCTTCTTGACGATGTTTGCGGCCAACAAGAAGGATGCCGAGGCGAACAAGCGGATCACCGGCCTCGAGGGCGACTGGAGCGGCAAGGCGCTGGAAAACTACAACCAGGCGCGGAGCCTGGCCGAGCAGGCCGAGGCCCTCCTCAAGTAACCACAATGTCGTGCAGCGCGGCAATGCCGGGCTGCCATGGAGATCTTCATGCTCGGTCTTTTCCCATCGGATGTGCGGTCAGGCGCGTGGTGCGCCGCAGGTCTGGTTGCCGTCTTCCTGTTGCTGTTCCTCGTCATGCCCGTGGCATGGGTGTTCTACACCGCGTTCGTGAATGCAGACGGGAGTCCGACGATCGGGCACTTCGTCGCATTCTTTTCCCAGCCGCTGATGCAGGAGGCGTTCTTCAACAGCCTCTATGTGGCGGTGATGTCGACCGTGTTCGCTTCGCTGATCGCGGTGCCGCTGGCCTATTTCACGGTTCGCTTCCAGTTCCGCGGCGCCGCCCTGATCCAGACGCTCGGCGTCCTCCCGCTGATCATGCCGCCCTTTGTCGGTGCGGTGGCGCTGCAACTGATCTT
This sequence comes from Variovorax sp. Varisp46, assembly GCF_059491885.1. Taxonomy (NCBI): domain Bacteria; kingdom Pseudomonadati; phylum Pseudomonadota; class Betaproteobacteria; order Burkholderiales; family Comamonadaceae; genus Variovorax; species Variovorax sp. Varisp46. The sequence continues at coordinate 3,923,343 of NZ_CP168515.1, read as the reverse complement.
CGGGCGCTCGGGCAGCATCAACCTGCTGCTCAACGAGTACCTCGGATTCTCGATTCCTCTGATGGATGGGCTGAGCGGCGTGATCTTCGTCGAGTCCATCCACTACTTTCCCTTCGTGCTGATGAACCTCACGCTCGCGCTGCGCAACATAGACGGGGCGATGGAGGAGGCTGCAATGAACCTCGGCTGCCGCGGCTGGCGTCTCTTCTGGCGCGTTATTTTCCCGCTGGCGCTGCCGGGGTTCGTGGCGGGGGCGTCGCTGGTGTTCGTCAAGGTCTTCGACGACCTGGGCACACCGTTGGTGCTGGGCACGACCAACATGCTCGCCCCGCAGGCCTACCTGCGCATCACCCAGGTGGGGCTGGAAGATCCGCTAGGCTACGTGACCAGCGTGATCATGATCGCGTTTTCCATCGCCGCCATGTCGCTGTCTGCACGGATGCTCAAGGGCAAGGACTTCTCGACGATCCAGAAGGGTGGCGGGGCCATTCAGCGGCGCGTGCTGTCGCCCGCCGGATCGCTTCTGGCCTATGGGTGGATCGGACTGGTCATGCTGCTGGTTCTGTCGCCCCACATCGGCGTGCTGCTGCTATCGTTCGGGAACGTGTGGAGCTTCTCTCCCTTGCCGGACGCCTACACCCTCGCGCACTATGCGACGGTATTCCAGGATGCCGGCAGCATGATTGGCAACACGATGCTGTACTGCGGGCTCGCCGCCGGCCTCGACGTGGTGCTCGGCACGACCATCGCCTACCTGCTGCTGCGCACGCGGCTGCCGGTACGCCATTGGCTGGACGTGATAGCAACGGCGTCGCTGGCTGTCCCCGGCCTGGTCCTTGCCATCGGCTATCTGCGCTTTTTCAAGGGTGTGTTGGTCCCTGGTACGGAGGTGCTTCTCACCAGCACCTGGGTCATGATCATGCTGGCTTACGCCGTGCGACGCCTGCCGTATGCGCTGCGGTCGTGCGTGGCGGCATTGCAGCAGATTCACGTCTCGCTCGAGGAGGCTGCCGAAAGCGTGGGGGCGACCAAGGCACGAACCATCCGGCGCGTCGTGGTGCCGTTGATGGCGGGAGGGATTCTGGCGGGCTTCGTCACCAGTTTCATCACGGCTGCCGTCGAGCTGTCTGCCACCATCATGCTGACCACCAGCCAGTCGCAGGCACCGATGAGCTATGGCATCTACCTGTACATGCAGAGTGTCGCGGGCCGCGGCCCCGGGGCGGCTCTGGGCGTGCTGGCCATCGTCGTTGTCGCGCTGGGTACCTACATATCGCACGTTGTCGTCGAGCGAACCAGCAGCCGGTTCGTCGCGAGACCTGTGGAAGAGGAAGCACCGCTGCCGTTCGGGGCGGTTCCCGCGAAGATCTGAGGAGACATCATGAAAAAAGTAAGTGTCGAGTGCCGCAATCTCCGGCTCGCGTACGGAGCGACGGAAGTCCTGCGGGACGTCAACCTGCTCATCGAGCCTGGCGAGTTCTTTGCGCTGTTGGGACCTTCGGGGTCCGGAAAATCCACTTTGCTGCGGCTCATCGCCGGCTTCAACCAGCATCAGCACGGCGAGCTTCTCGTGGATGGCAAGGACGTCAGCGGCATGCCCCCATGGAAACGCAACATCGGCATGGTGTTCCAGAGCTATGCGCTGTGGCCCCATCTGAACGTGTGGGACAACGTTGCATTCGGACTGGTGGAACGCCGGGTCGGACGGTCGGAAATCAAGCGCAAGGTGGCGGCCGCGCTCGAGACCGTGGACCTGCTGCGCTATGCCAAGCGCAAGCCGAGCCAGCTCTCCGGCGGCCAGCAGCAGCGTGTTGCGCTGGCGCGCACCATCGTCATCGAGCCACAGGTGCTCTTGCTGGACGAGCCGCTCTCCAATCTGGACAAGTCGCTGCGCGTACAGATGCGCCAGGAGCTCCTGGCGTTGCAGAGGCGGCTCGGCATTACCACCATTTTCGTCACCCATGACCAGGAAGAGGCCATGACGACGGCAGACCGCATGGCAATCCTGGATCGCGGCGTGCTGCAGCAAGTAGGCAGTCCCGCGATGCTCTACGACTATCCCGTCAACCCGTTCGTGGCGAATTTCGTGGGGACGATGAACTGCCTCGCCGGCCGCGTCAGCAGTCGCCAGGGCAACACCGTGACGCTCGACATCGACGGCGTGGGAGGGCTGCCGTTCCAGCTCCCGTCGGACGCTCCGGCCTCTGACCGCGTACTGGCAACGTTCAGGCCGCATTCGCTGCGAGTGGATGTCGTCGACGCGGCGCGCGATGCGCGCTTCGTATGGATGCCGGGAACGGTGGAAGCGAGCGAGTTCCTCGGGGAGTTTTCCCGCTATCGCGTGCGGGTCGGAAACCAGGCCGTCGAAGTGGATCAACCGCACTACGCGGGTCTTTCCAAGTTCCCCGCCGGATGCGCGGTGAGTCTCGGGTTGGAGCCCTCCCAAGTGCGTCTTTTCGCAGCCTGACGCGCTTGTTCGTGAACCATGGAGCTCTACCAGATCCGTGCATTCGTCTCTGTGGCCCGGCTGGGCAACGTGACCAAGGCGGCTGATGCACTCCACGTCACCCAGCCGGCCGTGACGGCGCAGATCAAAGGGCTGGAACAGGACCTCGGCATCGCCCTGTTCGTTCGCGCCGGCGGCCGGCTGAGCCTGACCCGGGCGGGGGAGCGCCTGCTTCCCTGTGCGGAGGCCCTGCTGCAGTCCTCGGCCGAGATGCAAGCAACGGCGCAGCGCCTGAAGGGTGAACTCTCAGGGAGCATCGAGTTGGGGGTGCCGGGCGAGACGCCCGAGTTTCTTCGGCTCGGCGCGTTGCTGGGAGGCATGCAGCAGGGGCTGCCTCTGGTAGAGCTTCGTACGCGCAGCCTGCCTTTGCTGCACCTTCTGGATCAGGTGCGGGGCGGTGGATTGTCCTGCGCACTCATCGTGGCACCGAATCCGCCACGCGACGTGCAGTGGCATCCTCTGCGATCGCTCAGCTATCGCGTGGCGATTCCCAATCGGCTGAAGCCCGAGATGCACAGCTGGGGCTGGCGCTTTCTGGCGAGCCTTCCATGGATCGACGGCGCGATCGAATCACATGTCCATCAGATGCTGCGCTCCTTGTTCGAGCAGCAGGGGCTCGATCCCAATGTGGTCCTGCGAAGCGAGGACACCAGCGGACTGGATGATTTTGTTCGCTCAGGCAGCGGCTGCGCGCTCTTGCGGGAGGAGGTTGCCGTGCTGGGTGCCGAGCGGGAAGACTGGATGGTCTGGAGCGCGGCCAGGATCGACGCGCAGTTGTTCTTTGTCACTTCGGCTGAGCGTGCGAGCGATCCGCTGATCGTGGCGATGTCTTCGGTGATCCAGGCAGTCTGGGCTCAATGAAGACGGCGGCCCACCAATATGCACGTGGAGAAGTATGCGCCACTACCTCTGGATGCTCGTTGTCGGAATCAACGTCGCCGCGATCGCACGGCTCTTCATGCCGGGTGTTCGGGTGGCTCTAGCTATCGCGAGTCTGGACCTGAGATAAACGTACGGTCTGGGCTCGCGGGCGTCCTCGCTCGCTACACCGAAGGCTTCGAGACTGCAGATCTGCAAGCAGCCCAACGGTTGCTGGGAGACTCGGCGGCGTAGAGCGTGCCCCCGGCGCGCGGGGCCGTGAACCCAACCGGCGAGCGATCGTGCTCAAGCTGGCTGACGGGGCAGCACAGGGCCGTTCGGAATGGCAATGGTCTTGGGCTCCAGGAACGCTTCCATGCCGAAGATGCCAAATTCTCTGCCGATGCCCGACTGCTTGACGCCGCCGAATGGCGCGATCAATTCGGGCGTGATGCGATTGACCAGCACCGTGCCGGCGCGCAGCCGCGAGGCCACACCGAGCGCGCGCATCGGCTGCGACGAGAAGACGTAGGCCTGCAAGCCGTACACGGAGTCGTTCGCGATGGCAACGGCTTCATCCTCGTCGTCATAGCCGATCACCGAGAGCACCGGCCCGAAGATTTCCTCGCGTGCGATGTCCATGTCGTTGCGCACGCCGGCGAATACGGTGGGCCGCACGAACCAGCCCTTGTCGAGACCGTCCGGGCGGCCTTCGCCGCCGGCCACGAGCGTCGCGCCCTGCGCCAGACCGCGGCGGATGAAATGCTGCACGCGCTCGAACTGCGCCTTGCTCGCGAGCGGCCCGACGGCGGTGGCGGCGTCGCGCGGATCGCCCACGCGCATGGCGGCCACCGTGGCCTGCAGGCGTTCGATCGCCTGCGTCATGTGCACGTTCGGGATCAGCAGTCGCGTGCCGGCCACGCAGGCCTGGCCGTTGTTCATGAAGGCCGCGTTCAGCGCCATGGGCAACACGGCGACCAGGTCGGCGTCGTCCAGTATCACGGTGGCCGACTTGCCCGAAAGCGCCAGGCTCACGCGCTTCATGGTATCCAGGCCCGCGCGCGCAATGAGCTTGCCGGTCTGCGTGGAACCGGTGAATGAGATCTTTGCGATTCCCGGGTTGGTGGAGATCTCGTCGCCGACATCGCCGCCGCGCCCGAGCAGTACATTGATGACGCCGGCCGGCAGGCCCGCGTCATGCAATGCCTCGGTCACGACCTGCGCCTGCAGCGGGCCCAACTCGCTGGGCTTGACGACCGAGGCACAGCCCGCGGCGATGGCCGATGCCAACTTGCTGCAAATGCTTCCGGCCGTGCTGTTCCAGGGGGCGATGAGGCCGGCGACGCCGACGGGCTCCATCACCACGGTGGCGTCGCCCAAGCGGCGTTCGAAGACGTAGTCTTGTAGCATCCGTGCCGTGCTCGCGAAGCATTGCGAGGCGTAGTTGCTGACCCATTGCGAGCGGGCCAAAGGGCCGCCGTACTCCTCGATCGTGGCCTCGCAGATCTGGTCGGTGCGCGCCAGCACGGCCGCCTCGAGGCGCTTGAGCATCTCGATGCGCTGTGCCTTGGTGCTGCCGGCCAGCCCCGGCTGTGCCCGATTGGCCGCATCGATCGCTCGCTTCGCATCGTCGCGGTTCGCCAAGGTCACTGTGCCGATGACCTGCTCGGTTGCGGGGTTGACGATCTCCAGCCGCTCGCTGCCCTGTACGGGCACGAAGGTCCCATCGATGTATGCCTGATGGATGTTCCACATGGCTTGTATTCCTGTGCCTTGGGGGTGATTGCTCGACGACGGCGGACGCGACTCACCCGCGCGCGACGTCGATCACGGCCTTTGCGAAGGCCTCGGGTGCTTCCTGCGGCAGGTTATGGCCGATGCCGCCGCTCACCAGCCGATGCTCGTAGCGCCCCGAGAACTTCTTCGCATAGGCGCTGGGCTCGGGGTGCGGCGCGCCGTTGGCGTCGCCCTCCAGCGTGATGGTCGGCACGCCGATCACGGGCGCCTTGGCGAGCCGGTCTTCCAGTGCCTGGTACTTCGCCTCGCCGTCGGCCAGGCCCAGGCGCCAGCGGTAGTTGTGCACGGTGATGGCCACGTGATCGGGGTTCTCGAACGCGACGGCGCTGCGATCGAAGGTGGCCGCATCGAAGTTCCACTTGGGCGATGCGATCTGCCAGATGAGTTTGGCGAAGTCGTGGCGGTTCTTCTCGTAGCCCGCGCGGCCGCGCTCGGTCGCGAAGTAGTACTGGTACCACCACTGCAACTCGGCCTGCGGCGGCAGCGGGATCTTGCCGGCCTCCTGGCTGCCGATCAGGTAGCCGCTGACCGACACCAGCGCCTTCACGCGCTCCGGCCACAGCGCGGCCATGATGCACGCCGTGCGCGCGCCCCAGTCGCAGCCGGCAACGGCGGCTGACTGAATTTTCAGCGCGTCCATCAGCGCGATGATGTCGACGGCGACGACCGACTGCTGGCCGTTGCGCGGGGTGTCGGCCGACAGGAAGCGGGTGGTGCCATAGCCGCGCAGGTACGGCACGATCACGCGGAAGCCCGCGGCGGCCAGCTGTGGTGCGACGTCGACGAACATGTGGATGTCGTAGGGCCAGCCGTGCAGAAGAATCACAGGCGCGCCGTTGGCCGGCCCTGCTTCGAAATATCCGATGCTGAGGCTGCCGGCGTCGATGCTCTTGAGCGGCTCGAGGCGTCTGACGGCGCCTGTGCCGGCAGATTGGGCGAAGGCGGGCACGATCGAAGTCAGTTGGACGGCAGCCACGCCGAGCGCCGCCTTGGCCAGGAAAGAGCGACGGGGCAACTGAGAGGAATCGGTCATTTGAAATTTCCTTGAATCCGAAGTGATTGATGAGCACCGGAATGGTGGTCAGCCGGATCCGCATGCGCTTCCGGACTGATGGGAAGATTGTTCGGCGCGCGGAGCGTCTGGAGCCCGGTTTGCGTATGCCTCTGTATCTGGGCCGGCTTCGTCAACACTAAATTTCAATCGGAGCATTCGCGCAGGCCAGTCGTTTGCAAAGTAAGCGGGTACTCGTTGCCACCAGGCGCGCACGGCCTTCACTGAGCCTTTCGCAAATTTCGCGCGAACAGGTGCTCGCACAGGCCTCGCAGCCAACGATTCGCCGGATCCTGGTTGTATCGGGCGTGCCAGTGCTGCTTGACTGTGAAAGGCGGCACGGGCACGGGGCAATCGAACACCGAAAGGCCGGTTGTCCGTGCCAGCGTCTCGCCGATCTGCCGCGGCACCGTGGCGATCAAGTCGGTGGTCGACACGATCGCGGCCAGACCGAGAAATCCCGGGAGTTCCAGCAGGATGCGTCGCACCACGCGGTGACGCTGCAGCGCGGCTTCCAGCAACTGAACGCCAGTTCCACCGGAGATGCCGACGTGCGCTTCGGCCCGGTATTCGCGCAAGCCCATGCGCTTGCCGTTCACACGCGGATGCTTGGCGTTGACCAGGCACACCCAGTCCTGCGGATAGAGCACCTGTTGGAAGAAACCTGACTCGAGCCAAGGCACAAGGCCGATGGCCAGGTCGGCTTGGCCCGATTGCAACGCCGGCCCGGTCTGCTCGTCGATGCGTGCGGCCTCCAGGACGATGCCCGGCGCAGCCGCGCGCACGTGCGCCAGCAGTTGCGGCAGCAATGTGATGTGGCTCGCATCGGTCATGCAGATGCGGAAGCGCCGCGTGGCGCTGGCCGGCTCGAAGGCCGGCTCGGGCGCAGCGACACGACGCAATGCCGCCAAGGCTTCGCGTACAGGAACGATGAGTTCCGTCGCGCGCGGCGTTGGCTGCATGCCGTCGACCGTGCGCACGAAGAGTTCGTCCCCGAGTTGCTTTCTCAAGCGGCCGAGCCAATTGCTCACGGTCGGCTGGCTCTGCCCCATCTGCTCACCCGCGCGCGTCACGCTGCGTGTGCTGTAGACGAGGTCGAACAGGCACAGCAGCTTGACGCTGACCATGCCGGTCCCCGTATCCGTCGGATAGTCGTCCGCTTCCATTTCAAAACGGAATGTAGATCATTTCATCCATGTCATTGGCGACATGGCCTGAAAAAACTATCGTTGTGTCATTCCATCAGGAGACACGCATGAAGATCTACTTTCTGGGCGCAGGCGCCCTCGGATGCGCCATCGGGGGCACCCTCGCGGCGGGTGGCTCCGATGTGACGCTCATCGATCCGTTCCAGGCCCACGTCGACGCCATCCGACGCGATGGCCTGCGCATGAAGGACGGCGACAACGAGCGCATGGTGAAGGTGCGTGCCGTCACCAGCGTCGAAGGTTTGCCTCCGGCCGATCTGGTGATCGTGCTGGTCAAGTCCTTCCATACGCGTGCAGCCATCGAGGGCGCGTTGTCCGTCGTCGGTCCGGACACCGCCGTGATGTCGTTGCAGAACGGAATGGGGCATGAAGACATCCTGGCGGAGGTCGCCGGCGCGGAGCATGTGCTAGCCGGCAAGACCTATGTCGGCGGCGTGTTCCTCGGGCCGGGCCACATCATCGCGGGCACACGCAACAAGCGCACGGTGATCGGCGAACTCGGTGGCCGCATCAGTGCACGGGCTGCGGCCATTGCCGCCGAATTCGAACGCGCTGCGCTGCCGTGCGAGGTCAGCGACAACATCATGGGCGTGATCTGGGACAAGCTCCTCATCAACGTCTCCACGGGTGCATTGAGTGCGATCACGGGGCAGGTGTACGGCAGCCTCTACGCAGTGCCGGAGATCGAGGCAGCGGCCCTTGCAGCAGTGGGCGAAGCAATGGCTGTTGCCGAAGCGGGTGGCGTGAAATTGTCCATCGGTTCGCCGCGCGACGCCTGGATGATGGCCGCCGAAGGGCTTCCTTACGAGTTCAAGACCTCGATGCTGCAAAGCCTGGAGAAGGGTTCCATCACCGAGATCGACTTCATCAACGGTGCCGTTGTGCGCGCGGGCCTGAAACACGGCGTGCCGACCCCGGTGAATCAGACGCTGGTCGCTGCCATCAAGGGCATCGAACGCCGTATGGAGGCGAAATGACCCGTCCGCGCGCTTACGTCGAACATGTCGCCATCTGGGTGGCAGACATCCATTGGCACATCCGGTTCTTTCATGATGTCTGCGGCATGACGATGCGCGAGGTGCAAGGCACCGTCGAGGAGCCCATCCAATACTGGACGCTCGGCGGCATGCAGTTCATGGCCAAGCCTGACTACGCCGGACCCGAGGGCCGCCTCGGCCACATCGGCGTGATGTGCGAAGACCTCGAGGCCGCACTCGCCGCTGCACAAGCCTTCGGCGTCACCGAGATGCCGCAAGGCCGCAACTGGCTGCGCCTGCCGGATGGCCTGGCCGTCGAATTCATCCAGGCCAGCGCAGGCACCGTGGCCCGCGCGCTTGCCATCGATCCACGCGCCTGAACCTTTCAATCCAGGAGAGACACCCATGACATCACTGACCATCGAAGACAAGTATTGGGACGACGCCGTCGTCGGCGCCACCTGCGTCAGCCCGCCCTACGAAGTGACGGAGGCGCGCGTGATGGCTTACGCCGACCTCAGCGGCGACCACACCCCCGTGCACACAGACGAGGCTTATGCCCGCATGACGCCGTTTGGCACTCGCGTGGCACACGGCCTGTTCGGCCTGTCGATCGCCGACGGGTTGAAGACCAGGAGCGACTTGCGCTTCATGCCCGGCATGTCGCTGGGCTGGGAATGGAGCTTCGTTGGCCCGATCAAGCTGGGCGACACGGTGCGAGTGAGGTTCCACGTGGGCACCAAGCGCGAATCGAAGAGCAAGCCGGGCTGGGGCATCCTCGTGCTGCCGTCCGAACTGATCAACCAGCGCGATGAGGTCGTGCAGAAGGGCGAGCACCGCGTGATGGTGCCAAGGAGGCCGGCATGAGCGCGTCGTCGCAACAAGCGCTGCCGCTGGCTGGCATGCGCGTCATCGACTACAGCCACTTCCTGGCCGGTCCGTATGTGGGGCGCTGCCTCGCTGCACTGGGTGCGGAAGTCATCAAGGTCGAGCGCCCGGGGTCGGGCGACGCAGGCCGCCAGCATGCCTGGTTCGTCGGTGACCACAGCGGCTACTTCCTGCAGCAGAACATGGGCAAGAAGGGGTTGAGCGTCAACACCAAGGATCCCCGCGGCCGCGCACTGATGAAGAAGCTCGTCGACAGTGCCGACGTGTTCGTCGAGAACTACCGGCCCGGTGCACTCGACAAGCTCGGCCTGGGGTATGCCGAACTGGCCGAGACCAACCCCGGCCTCGTCTACTGCTCGATTTCGGCCTACGGACATACCGGCCCCGACTCGCACCGCGCCGGTTTCGGCCTCATCGCCGAAGCCAAGAGCGGGATCATGCAGATGGTCGGCAATCCCGGTGAAGCGCCGCCTCTGCTGCGGATCTCGCTAGGCGACATGTACACCGGCATCCATGCGGTGGCGGCCATCAATGCGGCCCTCCTCGGTCGGGTGAAGTCCGGGCGCGGGCAGCACATCGACATGGCGCTGTACGACACGTTGGTGTCGATGCACGAATACGCGGTGCAGTGCTACACGCTGTCGGGAGGCAAGGAAGTACCGGTGCAGACAGGGCACGACATGCCCAACTCGACGCTCTACGGCGTGTTCCGCGCGCAGGACGGCGACGTCGTCATCGCGGCGCAAGTCGACGACGCCTGGAAGAGGTTCGCTGCGTTGGTGGAACAGACAGGTGGCCCGGCAGGCTTCGGCACCGACACGATGTTGCATACCTCGGCGGGTCGCAACGCACAGCGCACCGGCATCCTCGAAGTGGTGAAGCCCTGGGTATCGGCAAGACCGGTGGCGGCACTTCTGAAGATGCTGGACGGCATCGACGTGCCGGCCGCGAAGGTCCAGCGCATCGACGAAGTGCTGGCCGACCCACAGATCCAGGCGCGCGGAATGGTGGTCGAGCAGGACCACCCGGTGCTCGGAAAGATCCGCCTGCCGAACCTGCCTTTCCGCATGTCGGGCGGCGATACCTCGATCACGCAGGTCGCGCCCGAGTTGGGCGAGCACAACGCGGAAATCGCAGCCAGCCTGGGTTTCGACGCCGCACAGATCGCAGACATGCAGGCCGACGGCGTGCTTTACAGCGCATAAGGAGCTTCTCGAGATGACCGACAAGTACGCCGTCATCGGCAACCCCATCGGGCACACGAAGTCGCCCTACATCCACGGCAGTTTTGCAGCCTCGACCGGACAGGACATCGACTACAGCGCGATCGAAGGATCTCTCGATCACTTCGCCGACGATCTGCATGCATTTCGCAGCGCTGGCGGACGCGGCATGAACGTGACGGCGCCGTTCAAGCTTCAGGCCTTTGCCTTGGCCACGGAAAGGCTTGAACGCGCGCAACTTGCAGGCGCGACCAATGCACTCAAGTTCGAGGGTGACCGCATCGTGGCCGACAACTTCGATGGCCTGGGGCTCACCAATGACATCCAACGCAACCTTGGCTTCGCACTCAAGGGGGCGCGCATGTTGGTGCTCGGCGCCGGTGGTGCGGTCCGTGGCGCACTGCTTCCGTTTCTCGAACAGCAACCAGCGGTGCTGGTGCTCGCGAACCGTACGCAGGGCAAGGCGGACGATCTTGCAAGGCAGTTCGCGGCTCACGGCAAGGTCGAGGGATGCGCCTACGGTGATCTTTCGGGCGAAAAATTCGACATCGTCATCAACGGCACCTCAGCCAGTCTCAGGGGCGAGTTGCCGCCCTTGCCGGTCGAGGCCCTGCAGGGCGCGCGCCTGGCGTATGAACTGGCCTACGGCAAAGGGCTCACTCCCTTCCTGCGTTTGGCGCAAAACGCCGGCGTGCCAAGGCTGGCCGATGGTGTCGGCATGCTGGTCGAGCAAGCCGCGGAAGCCTTCGCATGGTGGCGCGGCGTGCGCCCCGACACCCGCGCCGTGATCGACCGCATGACCATTCCCTTGGTCTGACAGCTCATTTCGGAGACGCATCATGAAGATCCTCATGCTTCACGGCATCAACCACAACATGTTCGGCAAGCGCGATCCGAAGCAGTACGGCACGACAACCCTCGAGGAAATCGACCAGCGGCTGCAAGCTCTGGGCAAGGAGCTGGGTGCCGGGATCGAGAGCTTTCAGACCAACAGCGAGGGCGAGATGTGCGAGCGCATCCATCGCGCCTTCTCGGAGGGCGTGGACGCAGTGCTCATCAATGCCGGTGCATGGACGCACTACAGCTACGGAATCCGCGATGCGCTGGCCATTCTGACGGTGCCCGTGGTGGAGGTGCACATGTCGAACATCCATGCGCGGGAGAAGTTCCGCCACCACTCGGTCTTCGCAGAGATCGTGCGGGGGCAGATCTGCGGTTTCGGCGTAGACAGTTATGAGTTGGGGTTGCGCGCAGCCGTTTCCGCTGCGACGCCAGCGCAGAACTGATCCTCAGCTTGTGTGGGAAGCGGAGGTCGGCTTTGCTGCGGAAGCCGACCTCCGGCCGCCTGCGGCGAGTGCCCGGTACCGCGCGTGCAGGAGCTGAACGGCCTTGCCGAAAGCGGTTCTGCACGAAGGCAGACTACCCAGCGAGTACGCTCCAGCGACAAGGATGCGCGCCGACGCGCGGCCCATCCCCAGGCCCTTCGGGAATCCGTCGATCCAGGCCCCTGCGCCATGTGCGCGGCACTGGCGCGCAGCGGTGGCGCAGCTTCAGGGCGCCAGGCGGATGTTCGCGTCCTTGATGATCTTCGCGTAGATGGCGGCGTCCGCCCGTACCACCTTCTGGAACGCTTCGGGCTTGCCGCCGGCCACCTGCAGGCCCAGCGCCTCGATCTTGGCACACCACGGGTGCCTCGCGGCAATGGCAGCACTGCTCCCGGCGATTGGCGAAAAGCGTCAGGCGGCTGCGTTGCACGGCCTCGGGAGGTCGCTGAGATATTCGACACCGACCAGGGCAGCCAGATCATGAGTGCTACAAGCGCAGTACATGCGACACAACGAAATACAAGCAGGATCGAAGTTGCCTTCACAGTGCATTCCCGCGATCTCCGGCGTCTTGCGAAGTCGCCTCCGACCGCCATCTCAGACCGCTCTTCGGTCACTCACCGAAGGGCAATCGGAGCACCGTTGTGTCATTGCTGAAATCGAACACCGCCTTTGTCGATCCGCTTTCTGGCAACAACCGCCCCGAGAGGCCGTGGAAAGCAGAAAAAAGCAAGCCATATTCCTGCGCATGGGTCTTACCCAATGCACCGGACAAGGGTACTTTTTGGTTAATGCCCTGTAACGCCATTGAAGTCGATGGCTCGCATCGCGATGCGTGCCGGCTTCCTGGAATGCTGGCGGCAAAACGAGAACGTTCATTGATCAAGCGGTGCACGCACCGAGGGGCGCCGGCTCCCGCATGCAACCGTACATGGATGCATTCACGCATGCGTTCAAGCGAACCTGGCTGGATGACAGCCGACCACTACTAGAGGAAATGATTCAACTGAGCAGACTTGTCGAAGCACAACTTCGCCACCGCGCGCACCTCAGCGCGACGGGCCAACATTCTGGCCGAGCTTGCCCCCTCCGAATGACGTTTTCGGCGACGTCAGAAGGGCATGTCATGTTCACACGTTACGCCATCCGCACGCTGCTTTGCATTGCTGCCGTCCCCGCCATCTCCGATGAGTCGGCGCCCACTCATGATCGCGTGTTTCTGAGCAAGACCGAGATCGAGAGCACCTTGATCGGCAAACCCATCGTTTCAAACAATCTCGCGACCGGCATGGTCTCGAGCTGGCAGTTCTACGCCGACGGCCGCGTGGACTTCGCCAACCGGAGCGGCCCCGGCCGAGCGTCGGGCAAATGGTTTCTCAACCCCGATGGTGCGATGTGCGTGACGATGATTTCGCGAACCGGGTGCCGCTACTGGTTCAGGATCGAAAAGGACGGCGCCCTCGCGAACGCCAACACCAGGGAACCGAATGCGCCTACGGTGGCCGAGATACGGTTCGAGTAACGGTACGAAGCGACAACCCCCAAGCCAGGTACGCGACGTGTCCGGGCCTCGGCGCCAGCGGATCGAGCTCCTTGCTGGCGAGCCAGGAATACACCGGCAGCACGCGGTTGGCCAGAGAGGCGGTCAGGCGTGCGCGGGCTCGCCCTTGGGCCTGGGCGCAGGTGCGGAAGACGCCACGCCGAGCCCCTGGTAATAGTGGCCGACCTTGGTGGCGAGGAACTGCCCGAGCGGCACCTGCTCCTGGCCGACGAAGCCGAGCGCGGGAAGCTTGCCTTGCCGCAGCAGCTCGAACACGCCGACGACGCCGGCGGCGGTGGTCAGCTCGATGGCGGTGCGGTCCTTGCCGCGCAGCGGCGCTCCGAACACCCGCGCGACGCGCGTCTCCTGCTCGAAGCGGCCGTCGCGACGGCCCGAGGCCGAGGCGAACAGGATCACCACGTCTTCGCGGCTGTGCGGAACGGCATGCTCCAGCACCTGGCGCAGCAGGTCGCGGCGCTCGATCAGGCGCAGGTCGTGCAGCAGGAAATTCATCGCGTCGCAATGGCCGGGATAGCGGATCGTCTTGTAGTCGAGGTTGCGCACCTTGCCCGCGAGCGTCTCGCACAGCGTGCCCAGGCCGCCGGAGGTGTTGAAGGCTTCGAAGGCCTCGGCGTCGAGCGTGAAGGTCTCGTGCCCTTCCATCGGCTGCACCGACACCAGCTGGCCGTTCACGATGGCGTCGCACGGGTTGCAGTACTCGTTGATGACGCCGTCGATGCTCCAGGTGAAGTTGTAGCGCAGGCTGTTGGTGGCATTGCGCGTGAGGGCGCCCACGCGCAGGCGCAGGTCGTAGAGTTCGTCGAAGCGGCTGGCAAGATAGCCGCCGAGCATGCCGATCACGCCGGGCGCCAGGCCGCTCTGGGGCATGAGGACCGAGGTGGCCGTCTTCGATATGTCGCGGATGGCTTTCGTTGCCGCCACGTCCTCGGTGAGGTCGAAGTAGTGGACGCCGCATGCCGCCGCTTCGGTGGCCACGCGCTGCGCGAGGAAGAACGGCAGGCAGTTGATCACCACCGAGTGCGCGCGCAGCGCGGTGCGCAGGTCTTCGTTGTTTTCGACGTCGAGCGCAATGCGCCGCACCAGCGGGTCGTTTTCATCATTGCGGCCCGGTCTCACGTCGGCCAGCGTCACGGGCAGGCGGTGGTACTCCGCGATCATGTCGGCCACGGTGCTGCCGACCTTGCCGGCGCCCAGGACCAGCACATTTTCGATCTTCACTTTCGTCATTTCATTTCTCCTGCGGGGCACCGTTGCCCTGTGAAAAGAACTGTAGAAGCGAGTCTTGACGGATGGTAGAGAGCAGATCGGCGAAAGGGCTGAACGCTTCGTCGTTTCGACGACGCGGTTCGTCAGGTTGGGCGCTTCCAATCTCGATCTCGAATGAGTGCTCCTTGTGATCCTGCTTGCCCAGCCGCTGCTCGAGGCGATTCAACGTCCGGCGGCCGCAGGCGGAGTCGATTTCGACGAGGCACCCGACGGCCGCGACGCGGCCGCCTCGGCCACCAGCCAATCGCGAAACGCCAGCACCAGGCGATTTTCGGCGGCAACTTCCGGCACCACCACGTAGTAGGCCCGCTGCGTCAGCAGCGCCTCGCGGAACAGCACCACCAGCCGGTCGGAGGCCAGCTCTTCTTCGATGAGGAACTTCGGCACCAGCGCAACGCCGAGGCCATTCGCCGCCGCTTGCGCGAGCATGGCGAAGTGCTCGAAGCGCGGGCCGCGCATCGCATGCGCGGCGCTCACCTTGACCTGCTCGAACCACTCCGACCACTGCATGGGGCGCGACGACTGATGAAGAAGGCACTGGCCCGCAAGGTCCTCGCGCGTGTGGATGCCACTGCGGCGCTTGAACTCGGGGCTGCACACCGGGACCACGCTTTCCCCGAGCAGATAGTCGCAAGAAGCGCCCGGCCAGAAATCGGCGCCGAAGTGAATCGCCGCGTCGAAGGGCTCGCGCGCGAAATCGAAGGGCTCGGTCCGCGCTGCGAAGTTGACCGTCACGCCCGGATGCAGCGCGGCAAAACGCTTCATGCGCGGGATCAGCCATCGCGTTGCGAATGTCGGGAGCACCGCGAGGTTGAGCACCTCTCCCATCCCGCCCATGGTCACCACGCGCTGGGTGGCGTTGGACACGCTGTCCAGGCCGCCGCGAAGCTCGGCCGCATACACGCGGCCGGCTTCGGTGAGCACCACGCGCTGCCGTACGCGATGAAAAAGCGCCGTGCCCAGTTGCTCTTCCAGCAGCTTGATCTGCCGCGAAATGGCACTCTGCGTCAGGTGGAGTTCCTGCGCGGCTCGCGAGATGCTGGCGTGGCGCGCCGCGCTTTCGAAGGCCAGCAGCTGGCCCATGGGGGGAAGAAATTCGCGTCTGAACATGATGACTAAAACGTAAGATCGCTGGCGTCATTCTTTAATAAAGCGTGGCAGATGACGGCCCGTGTTGATTCCAGTTTGACATGAAATTGTTCCGGCTTCTCGCTGTCCATCGACCGCTGCGTTGACGATGGTGATGCTCCGGACACCGGCGCCCGGGCATTCGCTTCGCGCGGGTCACAATCCACTCATTTCCGCTGCAGGGGCCGCCATGGACCTACGACTCGACGACCTGGACCGCCATCTGTTGACGCTGCTCCAAGCCAACGCCCGCGAGCCTGCCGCCAACCTCGCGCGCAAGCTCAAGATCGCACGGACCACCGTGGTCGCACGCATTGCCCGGCTGGAGCGCGAGGGTATCGTCTCGGGGTATGGCGTGCGCCTTGGCCAGCGGCTCGAACAGGCCGCGGTGCGAGCCTTCTGCGGCCTCAGCGTCAATGCGAAGGGCGCCCCCGCGACCATCAAGGCGCTCGAGCGGTTGCCCGAGGTGGAGGAGGTATGGGCCGTGAGCGGCCAGTTCGACTACATGGTCCTGCTGCGCTGCGGCACTCCTGAACAGCTCGACAAGCTCCTCGACCAGATGGGGCAGATCGACGGCATCAACCAGACGCACACCTCCATCGTGCTGAGCCGCAAGATCGACCGCCGCAGCACGGTGGAGTGAATGGCCAGCCCCACGGACATGACCCGCAATGCCGGCGCCTTCCTCGGCGTGCTGATGCTCGACACGCGCTTTTCGCGGCCGCCGGGCGACATCGGTAATCCCGAGACCTTTTTCCGCCATGGCATTCCGGTCCGGTTCCACGTGGTCACTGGCACATCGCCCGAGCGCATCGTGAAGCAGGCCGACCCTGCGCCACAGGGCGCCGCGTACACGACATCGAGACGCTGCTGGCTACGCGATGGGCGAGCCGGGCTGGAGGGCGAACTGCGCCAGGAGTCAATTTTTCCTGCGCTTATAGACAAGTCCATCGCGGAAAAATCGATTTTGTGATTATTCTCTCGCCCGAAAACCGAGTGAAGGGAGGGCGGGGCGAAAGAGGAAATATCGGGCACACCCTGCAATGGCTGTGATTCCGGTGCCGGATCGAAAACAGATCGCGGACCCCGATCGCCCTGCTGCGCGATGATTTTCAACCGATGGTCGACGCTGCACATCGAGCCGAAGCGCCGAGCGGAATTCTGGCGCGAGGCGGGCCAGAAGGCGAAGACGCCGGTGACCCCGAACGTGCCGTGGCCCGACGATTTCGAAGCCACGCTCACGACGCGCGGCTTCGAGGAGCTGGCGCTCAACCATGTGCAGGTCTGCTCGCCGCATGACGTCGAGTGCACGGCCTCGGACCTGGCACGCCTCGAACGGCCGTTTCTCTTCATCGATCTCTATACCTCGGGGAAATGCGACGTCCTGCAACTCGAACGAGGCATGCAGGCGGCGCCGGGGCAGCCGTTCCTGATCGACGGCAGGCGTGAATACCGGCTCGACCATCGGCAGTCGGTCAGCATGCTCGCATTGGCCATACCCTTTGCGGCGCTGGGTCCTCACGCGAGTGCCGTTGAAAGCCTGATTGCGCGCCCCCAGCCACAAAACGCCGCACTCCACCTTCTGGCCGGCCAGATGCGCATGCTCAGCGCGTGGCCGCATGCGTTCGAAAAGGCCGAATCCGAGAGGCTGTCCGATCTGCTCGTTGGAGCCGTGCATGCCGTTCTTCTTGGCGCAAGGGAAGGGGAGCTGACGACGGTTCGCAGGGAGCGCAGCTTCTTCAGGCGCAAGGTGCGGCAGGTCGTCGAACAGATGTATGCCGATCCCGCCCTGAATCCCCAGGTCGTCGCCGAGAAGCTGGGCATCTCGGTGCGCAGCCTGCATGCGCGGATGGCCCAGGACGGAATGACTTTCGGCGCCGAGCTGATGGCGCACAGGCTGGAGCGGGCCCATGGCCTGTTGCGAGGAGCCCGGCGCGGCAGCGCCACGATCGGCGAGATCTGCGCCCGCTGCGGCTTTGTATCGGCTGCGCATTTCTCACGGCGTTTTCGAGCTCGTTTCGGCATGGCGCCGAGCGCGGTCATGGCCGATGGCGAGCGTGAATGCGCGGTCGGACACGCGGAATGCGCTGCCGAGCATGAGGAGCCGGTGGCTCAGCCTCAAACGTATTCATGCTCGCGTCCTCCCCGCGACCCATCGTCTGCGGAACCGAATCCGGGATGACGCATCCGCGATGCAGCCTCCGGCTGCTTGCCCCCTACGAAATGACCAGACCACACAACCATCACCGCGGTTCTCCGGCCAAATGCTCACAGGAACCCTTGCGATGAATATCGAGGAAATCTACGCCCAGTTCAGGGTCCCCGTCCGAAGAGGGGCGCGGGTGGAATTTCAGGGAAAGCCGGGAACGATCACCAAGGTGTATGGCCTGGCTGTGCGCGTCCGGCTGGACGGAATGACTCTTTCCAGGCCGTACCTCCTGAGTGAATTGCAATGGCTGGATCAGGAGGCTCAGGAGCCCCAGGCAGACGGCGAACCGAGCCTGGCCTGAACGGGCGCCAGCGGCGAGCTGCCTATCGCAGCACCAGCACCGGAACGTGCGAGTGCGTCAGCACATGCAGCGTCTCGCTGCCCATCAGCAGGCGCGCCAGGCTGCGCCGCCCGTGCGAGGCCATCACGATCAGGTCGCACTGCTGGTTCTTCGCGGTCGCGATGATGGCCTCGGCGACCTGGTTCGACTTCATGACGATGGCCTGCGCGTTGCGAACCCCCTTGCCGAGCGCGAGGGCTGCGACCCTGTCGACCAGGTGCTGCGCGGCCTGGTCCGTCTGCGCCTGAGAGGCCTGGATGTCCCGCTGGCTCAGCATCATCGAGCCTTCGAAGTAGCCGACGGGCTCGATGTGCGCGACGGTGACGCCCACCAGTTCCGCATTGGTCAACAAGGCCAGCTCGATGGCGGTATTGACTGCTTGCTCCGACAGCGCAGAGCCGTCGGTCGGGACAAGAACACGCTTGTACATGGCACGCTCCTTGGCCCCCGGCACCGCGGGTGCCCTCATGCTTCAGTCTAGTTCGCGATTGCGGCCATGCAAGGGCACCGTCAGCCCCCGCGCTCCGGCCACCGATGCCGCGTTCCCCCCGAGCGGCGGTCCGCCTTCTCCGCGACCACCCCCTGTGCAAGCAACTGCACTCCACGCTGTTCCAGATGCCGCAGGCACTGCAGGAAGATGTCGAGGTGCGCAGGCTCGATGCCTTCCAGCAGTTCCGTGTTCAGCTCTGCGATCCGCGGAAACAGCCGGCCGAACAGTTGCCGGCCCGAAGCGCTCAGCTGCACATGCACCTCGCGCCGGTCCTGCGAGTCCTGCCGCCGCTCCACCAGCTTCTTCTCGACCAGGCTGCGCAGTCCGCGCGAGGTGCGCACCCGGTCCAGGTACAGATGCGTGGCGAGCGTCGACGAGGTCATCTCGCCCTCCTGCGCGAGCGTGGCGACCATGCCCCACTCGCGGCGCGTGATGCCGAAGCCCCCCTCGACCAGGCGGGTCGCCATGCCGCTGCCTGCGCGCACGGCACGCGACAGCCGGTACAGCAGCAGATCGTCCAGGGAGCGGGGCGAGCGCAACGCTGCTGCATCGGGAAAAGCTTGTTGCATAGGAATGACGGAAGGAGAAGGGGCAGGAAATGTGGTTCGCCCGCCTCGGCGAACGGATAGTGAATTAGATCAACTGTTTGTGTATGCGTATAAACCGGTAACAAATTTGAACGAATGGAAACAGTCCGGGCGCGCGATTTTCGCCGTGAAAGCCGTGCGCGCCCCCGTTCACGACAACTGTCCGCAGGAGAACCGATGCCCGTATTTCTTTCCAGGCGCAAGCTCATGGCGTGGGGCGTCGCCCTGGCCGCTTGCGCCCCCTTGGTCCATGCCCAGGCGCCCGCCGCGCTGGAGGGCGGACCGCTCACGCTCGTGGTCGGCTACGCCGCGGGCGGCAGCACCGACCGCATCGCGCGACTGATCGCCGAGCGGCTGACGCCGAAGCTCGGCATCCAGGTGAGCGTGGAAAACCGTCCGGGCGAGGGCGGCCGGCTCGCGGCCAGGGAAGTGAAGCGCGCCCCCGCGGGGCAGAACGTGCTGATGCTCGGCAACCCCGCCGTGATGGTGGTCGCGCCGCTGGTGTTCAAGGACGCGGGCTACGACCCCGACAAGGACTTCGTGCCCGTCTCGCAAGTCAGCAGCTACGACTTTGCGCTGGCGGTCGGCAACAAGCTCCAGCTCGACCGCGCGATGTTCCTCGTGGGCCGGCTCTGGGCGCACCCTGAAGAGGCGGTCTTCGGCGTGCCGGCCACGGGCAGCCTGCCCCACTTCTTCGGCCTGATGGTGGGCGATGCGCTGAGCGTGCAGCCGGAGATCAAGGGCTATGGCGGCTCGGCGCCGCTGTCGGCCGACCTGAGCGGCGGCAGCCTGCCGATCGCGATCGACACGCTCGACTCGCTCTATCCGCAGCACGTGGCCGGCAAGATCCGCATCCTGGCCACGTCAGGCAAGAAGCGCGCGAGCTTCGCGCCCAACGTCCCCACCTTCCGCGAAGCCGGCATGAAGATCGATGCCGACGGCTGGAACACCTTCTTCGCGCCCAGCACGATGGCGCCCGCCAAGGTGCAAGTGCTGTCCAACGCGATTCGCGACGTCATGAAAGACCCGGGACTGCAGAAGGCGGCCGACGCGCTCTACATCACGTCCGTGGTCAGCAACGCGGCCGAGACCGCGCAGATGCTCAAGAACTATCGCCAGCAATGGGAGCCGGTCGTGCGCCGCTCCGGCTTTCATCCTTGATACTCCCCCAGGCTTCGCGCACTTCGTGTCGCTTCGCCTACCTCCTCGCCGGGGGCGACACCTGCGGCCCGGCAAAGCCGGTTCCGCGGTGCCCCACGAACAGACCGGCCGTGCTTGCTTTCAGGCTGCTAGTGCGCGCATCTCGGTGATCAGGTCGGCCTTGCCCTCGAAGCCGATGCCCGGCAGCGGCGGCAGCGTGACGTAGCCGTTCTGTACCTTCACGCCGTCGGGGAATCCGCCGTAGGGCTGGAACAGGTCGGGGTAGCTCTCGTTGCCGCCGAGCCCGAGGCCGGCCGCGATGGCCAGCGACATCTGGTGGCCGCCGTGCGGAATGCAGCGCGAGGGCGACCAGCCGTGTGCCTTCAGCATCTCGAGCGTGCGCAGGTACTCCACCAGCCCGTAGCTCAGCGCGCAGTCGAACTGCAGCCAGTCGCGGTCGGGCCGCATGCCGCCGTGGCGGATGAGGTTGCGCGCGTCCTGCATGGAGAACAGGTTCTCGCCCGTGGCCATGGGGCCGGCGTACACCTCGCCGAGCTTGGCCTGCAGTTCGTAGTCGAGCGGGTCGCCGGCCTCCTCGTACCAGAACAGCGGGTACTGCGACAGCGCGCGGCCGTAGTCGACGGCCGTCTGCAAATCGAAGCGGCCGTTGGCGTCCACCGCGAGCTGCTGGCCGGGGCCGAGGATCTTCAGCACCGACTCGATGCGCTCGCAATCTTCGGCCAGCGTGGCGCCGCCGATCTTCATCTTCACCACCGAGTAGCCGCGCTCCAGGTAGCTGGTCATCTCGCGCTGCAGGCCTTCCAGGCCCTTGCCGGGGTAGTAGTAGCCGCCGGCCGCGTACACGAACACGCGCGGGTCCGGCGTGCCGGTGCCGTAGCGCTCCGCGAGCAATTGGTACAGCGGTTTGCCGGCTATCTTGGCGGTGGCGTCCCACACGGCCATGTCGATGGTGCCCACGGCCACCGAGCGCTCGCCGTGGCCGCCGGGCTTCTCGTTGATCATCATGCGGGCCCAGATCCTGTGCGGATCGAGGTTGTCGCCGGTCTCGTCGAGCAGCGATGCCGGCTCGGCCTCCAGCAGGCGCGGCAGGAAGCGCTCGCGGATCAGCCCGCCCTGGCCGTAGCGGCCGTTGGAGTTGAAGCCGTAGCCGACGACGGGCTTGCCGTCGCGGATCACGTCGGTGACCACGGCCACGAGGCTCAAGGTCATCTTCGAGAAGTCGATGTAGGCGTTGCGGATGTCCGACTTGATGGGACGGGTGGACTCGAGGATGTTGACGATTTTCATGGTCGGTGGTTCTGGAGAAAAGAAGGAGGAAAGTTCAGCGGTGCAGCGACGATCCGCCGCAGATGGCGATGTCCTGCCCCGTGATGGCCGCCGCGTTCGGCGACAGCAGGAAGCCCGCGAGCGCGGCGATTTCCTCGGGCTGGATCAGCCGGCCGATGGGCGGCATGCGCGGTGCGCTGCCTGCGCGGGCCGGGTCCTGCAGCATCGAGGTCTGCGTGGCGCCGGGCGACACCACGTTGACGGTCACGCCCTGCGCCGCGACCTCCGCGGCCCAGCTGCGCGCGAGCGCGATCAGTGCTGCCTTGGTGGCTGCGTACTGGCCGCGGCCGGGCAGGCCCTGCGCGACGCGGCTGCCGACGAACACGACGCGGCCGCGGCCGCGCGCGGCCATCGCGGGCACGAGCGCGTCGGCCAGCCGCGTGGCCGCGTCGACATGCAGGCGCCACATCAGCTCGCCGCCTGCGTGGTCGAGCGCGCCCAGCGGGCCGACGCGCAGCACGCCCGCTGCATGCACCAGCGCATCCGCGTCCTGGAGCGCGGCGGCCGTGCGCGCGATGGCGTCGGCATCGCACAGGTCGACGGCTACATGCACGAAGCGCTCGTGAGACAGCGTCGGCGCGGCGAGGTCGAGTCCGCTCACGTGCCAACCCGCCTCCAGCAGGTGGGACGCAATGGCGCGGCCGATGCCGCCGCTGCTGCCCGTTACCACTGCGTGCGGGGCAGCTTCATTCGACATGGATGTTGCCCTCCACGATGATCTTCTTCGAGCGCGCCATGTCGTCGGCCTGGAACTTCACGAAGTCTTCGACGCTGCCCGGCGTCAGCAGCAGGCCCTGCGCATTCAGCGTCTCGCGCATGTCGGTGCCCAGCGCCTTGTTGACCTCGGTGTTCAGCCGCTGCGTGACGGCGGCCGGCAGCTTCGCCGGACCCCACAGGCCGTACCAGCTGTAGAACTCGTAGCCCGGGATGCTCTCGCCCACCGTGGGCACGTTCGGCAGGCTCGCGGCGCGCGCGGCCGAGGTGACGGCGATCACCTTCAGCATGCCGCTCTTGTGGTACTGCAGCGAACCGAGGATAGGGTCGATGAAGCCGTCGATCTGCCCGCCGATCAGGTCCTGGAACGCGGGCGCGGTGCCCTTGTACGGCACGATCAGGTAGTCGAGCCCGCCGCCCGCGCGCTTGAGCAGCTCGGTCGACAGATGGCCCGCCGATCCGATCGAACCCACCGCGAAGGTCATCTTGCCGGGGTGCGCCTTGGCATACGCGATGAGCGACTTCACGTCGCTCACCGGCAGGTTCTTGTTCACGGCCACCGACAGCGGCGCCTTCGCCACCAGCGCCACCGGCGTGAAGTCCTTCACCACGTCGTAGGGCACGGACTTCATGGTCATCGGCGCGGTGGTGAAGGTCGAGGCGTTGAACAGCAGCGTGTACCCATCGGCCGGCGCCTTCGACACCACGTCGGCACCGATGATGCCGTTGCCCCCGGCGCGGTTCTCCACGATGAAGCTCTGGCCCGTCTGCTCGCCGAGCTTCTGCGCCAGCAGGCGGCCGATGGTGTCGAGCGTGCCGCCCGGCGGAAACGGGATCACCATGCGTACCGGGCGGCTGGGCCAGGTCTGCGCGAAGCCGGTGGTGGACGCGGCGGCCAGCGCGAGGGCGGCCAGCGCGGTGCGCAGGAAATGATTGCGTTGCATGTCTCTTGTCTCCTTGTGTTTTTCATCGGGGCACCGCGGCCCCGTGGGCTCAGCGCTTCGAGAGGCCTGCCTGCTCGACGGCGGCGCGCAGCGCATCCATCTCGCGTGCATTCGGCGCCTCGGTGGGCGGGCGCACGGTGGCGTTGTCGAGCACGCCGGCCAGGAACATGCCGCCCTTCATGCGCGCATGCGCCTCGCCGGTCGGCTCGCCGCCGCCGTACACCGCGTCCTTCAGCGGCGTGATGAGTGCCTGCACCGCCATCGCCTTCTTCAGGTCGCCGGCCTTCACGGCGCTCCACAGGTCGATGATGAGTTGCGGTATGAAGGTCGCGAAGCCGACCAGCGCGCCGTCCACGCCTTGCACCATCGAGGCCAGCAGGTATTCGTCGTGGCAGGTCAGGATGGCCTTGGACGCATCGGCTTCGCGGATCGCCTGGATGTCGCGGGCGTACTTGTTCATGTCGCGCTGGCCCACCTTGAAGGCCTGCAGGTAGGGCAGGCGAGCCAGCTCCGCCAGCAGCTGCGACGAGTACGAGGCGCGCGTCCAGGCCGGATACACGTGGCAGACCAGGTCCAGCTCCGGCGCGGCGCGGTGGATGGCCTCGAAGTACTGCAGCGCATGGCCGGGCGTGAAGCCGAAGCGCAGCCAGTGGTGCGGCGGCATCACGTCGAGCGCCACCGCGCCTGCGGCCTGGGCGGCGCGGGCATGCTCGGCGGCCTCGGCCAGGCCTTCGCACACGATGGACGAGATCACCGGCATGCGGCCGCGCAGCTCGTCGGCCACGATGCGCGTCACCTCGGCGCGTTCGGAAGGCGTCAGCGAGAACACTTCGCCGGTGTGGCCGTTGGTCATGATTGCCACCACGCCGTCGTGCCCCGCGAGCCACGAGGCCAGCTTGCGCAGCGCGGGTTCGTCGATGCGGTGGTCGGCCGTGAAGGGGCAGGAAATGGCGGGAATGATCCCGCGATAATTCGCGATGGAAGGCATGCTGTGTCTCCGTGGTGGTTCAAGGTGCAGGAATGGGGTGCATCTTTTGCCGGCGGGGCATGGGCCGTCCAATACTCGAATCGCATACAACTATTCAACCGACCGCGCTGCGCATGGGCCCTGGCAACCGACCGCTCGACCTGGAATGGCTGGAAGATTTCCTGGCCCTGGCCGAGTCCGGCAATTTCTCGCGTGCGGCACAGGCGCGCTCCATCGCGCAGCCCGCGTTCAGCCGGCACATCCGTTCGCTGGAGGAGTGGGTTGGCGTCGATCTGTTCGACCGCAGCGCACACCCGACGGCGCTCACGGCGGCGGGCAAGCGCTTCCAGCCCCTGCTGCAGGAAGTGCTGGCCGGCCTGCAGGCCGCGCGCATCAAGGCCCGCGCCGCGCACGACCTCGACGCAGCCAGCCTGAGCTTCGCAGCCACGCACGTGCTGTCGCTGACCTTCTTCCCGCGCTGGCTCGGCACTGTCGAATCGCGCCTGCACACGGGCCCGATCCAGACCGTCTCCGACAGTTCGTACGCCTGCGAAGACCTGATGCTGCAGCGCCGCGTGCAGTTCGTGCTGTGCCACGGCCATGCGGGCGCGCCGGGGCGGCTCGACGAGGCGCAGTACCCGGTGCAGCGGTTGAGCGAAGACGTGCTGGTGCCGGTGTCCGCGGCGGACGCGAAGGGCGCGCCGCTGCACGTGCTCGGCACGGGCCGGTCGCCCTCCGTACTGGCCTACAGCGAGGCCTCGGGCCTGGGGCGGATCATGCGGGCGATCCAGGACAGCGAGTTCGGCAAGGACTTCGCCGCGTCGCTGTCGGTGGTCTTCACGGCCCACCATGCCGCGCTGCTGCGCACCATGGCACTCGAGGGCCGCGGCCTCGCTTGGCTGCCGATGAGCCTGGTGGCGGAAGACCTGCGCAGCGGCGCGCTGGCCGATGCCGGTGCGGGCGGCTGGCGCGTGCCGGTGGACATCCGCCTGTACCGCCAGCAGGCGCAGATGGCGCCGGTGGCCGAGGCGCTGTGGAAGCTGGTCAGCGAGGGTGCCTCAGCTACCTGAGCCGCTGCTGCCAGCAACGCTTGAGACTGGCATGGCTTGTTCGGGGGACACCGTGGATCCGGCTTTGCCGGGCCACCGGTGTCGCCCCCGGTGAGGGGGGTGGCGCAGCGACACGAAGTGCGCAAAGCCTGGGGGAGGTCTAGTTCGCGCAGCGCGCTTCCAGCACGTCGAGGAACGAGCGGTCCCAGCGGCCCTCCTTCATCGCTAGGATCGTGCGCGCTTCCGTCTCCAGGTGCGCACGGGCCTTCTCGATCAGCAGCTCGGCCTCGTCGGGCGAGAAGGCCATCAGGCCGTCCTGGTCGCCCACCACGATGTCGCCCGGGTTCACGATCATGCCGCCCACCGACACCGGCACGTTGATCTCGCCGGGGCCGTCCTTGTACGGGCCGCGGTGGTTCACGCCGCGCGCGTACACCGGGTAGTCGCGCTCGCGGATCTCGGCCACGTCGCGCACGGCGCCGTCGAGCACCAGGCCCACGGTGCCGATGGTCGCGGCATAGAACGACAGGATGCCGCCGATGACCGCGTTCGTGACATCGCCGCCCGCGTCGATCACCAGCACGTCGCCGGGCCGGCAGAACTCGAAGGCGCGCATCGGCGTGAGGTTGTCGCCGCCGCGCGTCTTCACGGTCACGGCCGTGCCCGCCATGGTCTTGTGCCCGGGGCGGTGGTACGGCTGCAGGCCCACGCTGCCGATGTTGCGGTGCATGTTGTCGCTGAGCGCAGCCACCGGGATGTCGTGCAGCGCGGCGATGATGTGCGGCGCAGCCTGCGGGGCCGACGGGTTCTTGCGGATGGCTTTGTAGGGCATGGGTTCGTCCTTGTGAATTCAGTGCAGTGCAGCCACGGCGCGCGCGATGCGCTTGCAGCCTTCTTCGAGCGTCTCGATCGACGTGGCGATGGACAGGCGGAAGTACGGCGACAGGCCGTATGCGGTGCCCGCGACCAGGGCCACGCCCTCGCTTTCGAGCAGGTACATCACCACGTCGCCGTCTTCTACCAGGCGCTTGCCCTCGGGCGTGGTCTTGCCGATCAGGCCGCCGCAGTTGATGTAGAGGTAGAAGGCGCCGGGCGGCGTGGCGCAGCACAGGCCGGGAATGGCGTTGATGAGCGCCAGCGTGCGGTCGCGCCGCTGCCTGTACACGGCCACGCTCTCGGCCACGAAGCTCTGGTCGCCGTTCAGCGCGGCCGCGGCGGCTGCCTGGCTCACCGAGCAGCAGTTGCCGGTGGATTGCGACAGCAGCGTGTCCAGCGCCTTGATCAGGTCCACCGGCCCGGCCGCATAGCCGATGCGCCAGCCCGTCATCGCGTATGTCTTGGAGACGCCGTTCACGATCAGCGTGCGGTCGCGCAGCGCGGGCGCCTCCACGAGGATGTGGGGCGTCGTCTCGCCGTCGAAGCGGATGTGCTCGTAGATCTCGTCGGTCATCACCATCACGTGTGGATGGCGTTGCAGCACCTCGGCCAGTGCGCCGTATTCGGCCGCCGTGTAGCTGGCGCCGGTCGGGTTGCTCGGCGAGTTGATCAGCAGCCAGCGCGTGCGCGGCGTGATGGCCGCCTCCAGCTGCGCGGGCGTCAGCTTGAAGCCGTTCGCCTCGGGGCAGGCCGCGGTGACGGGCGTGCCCTCGCAGGCCAGCACCATGTCGGGGTACGACACCCAGTAGGGCGCGGGAATGATCACCTCGTCGCCCGGCTCCAGCGTGATGGCGAAGGCGTTGTAGATCGCGCTCTTCGCACCGCTGGTCGCGATGATCTCGTTCATCGCGTAGCGCAGGCCGTTCTCGCGCTCGAGCTTGGCGGCGATGGCTTCGCGCAGCTCCACCGTGCCCGCCATCAGCGTGTAGCGCGTGGCGCCGCGCTCGATGGCGGCGGCCGCGGCCTGGCGGATGTGGGGTGGCGTGTCGAAGTCGGGCTCGCCCACCACGAGGTTCACGATCGACTTGCCCTGCCTGCGCAGTTCGTTGGCGCGGTCGGCGGCCGAGGTGCTGGGCGAGGGCTTGATGCGCCGCACGCGGGCGGCAATGCGGGAGGCAACGTGGGAGGTGGTGGCTTGCATGGACTGAACGGTACGCACATCGATCGGGCGAGGCCAAGACGACTTTTCACTGGTCGTATAGGCGCAGCTTATGGTGAGTCCCCCTACCGGCCGCGCAGGGGCGGTGCTAGGCTTGGCTTTTGCTTGGGGACAAGGCGTGAACCTGCGACGCCTCAAATATTTCGTGAAGATCGTGGACATCGGCAGCCTCACGCAGGCCGCCGAAGTCCTTTTCATTGCCCAGCCCGCGCTGAGCCAGCAGCTGGCCACGCTCGAAGGCGAGGTGCGCCAGCAACTGCTGGTGCGCACCAAGCGCGGCGTGACGCCTACCGAGGCCGGCAAGGTGCTGTACCGCCATGCGCAGATCATCCTGCGCCAGTGCGAGCAGGCCCGCGTCGACATGGAGGCGGCCGGCGAGGGGCTCTCGGGCCAGGTGTCGGTGGGCCTGGCGCCCGGCACAGCCGCATCGGCGCTGTCGCTGCCGCTGCTGCGCACCGTGCGCGCGCGCCACCCCGGCATCCTGCTGTACCTGAACGAGAACTACGGCACCACGCTGAGCGAACTCATCATGAACGGCCGCATGGACCTGGCCGTGCTCTATGGCGACAAGGCCATCCATGGCCTCACCTTCGTGCCGCTGCTCAAGGAGCCGCTGTTCCTGGTCGGGCCGGCCGCGATGCCGGTGCCCGCGCAGCCGGTGAAGCTGGCCGACCTGCGCGACATCGAGCTCTTTCTGCCGCGCCCGTACAACGTGGTGCGCAAGCTGGTCGACGCGGCCTTCGTGCGCGCCGGCATGGTGCCGCGCGTGGTGGCGGAGATCGAATCGGCCTTCACGCTCACGGCCGCCATTGCCGACGGGCTGGGCGCCACCATCCTGCCCGCGTCGATGGCGCGCGAGGTGGTCGCGAGCTGCGGAGCCTGGCAATTCCCCATCGTCGACCCGGTCATCGAGGCGCCGCTGGCGCTGTGCCAGTCCGACCACCTGCCGCTGTCCGAACCCGCGCAGGCCGTGAAGGACATCCTGCTCGAACTCGTGGTCGACCTGGCCGGCAAGGTTGCGTCGACGCCCGAACCCGAGCTTGCCGCGCTGTCATAAGCCGGCCTTATCCCGGCACAGCCATTCCGTCTTGGGCTTTGTGTCCATGGCCCGTTACCTTTCATGCATGCCGTCACGCGTTCGCGGAACGCGTCGGCCACCACAGCCCCGGCATGAAGCAGGAACAGATCAAGACGCTCATCGACGCTTTGGCCGCATCGGACCTGGCGGAACTGGAGTTCAGCGAGAACGGCAGCACGCTGCGGCTGGTGAAGCTGTCGGCTCTGGCGGGCGCGTCCGCTGCGCCGAGGCAGCCTGCCGCGCGCAGGGCGCCAAGGCACTCCCCCGAAGAAGCAGTGCCGCTCGACGCTGCCGAATGCCTCGCCCCATTGCACGGCGTGGTGCACCTGCAGCCCGCGCCCGGCGAGCCGCCTTTCCTGCAGCCTGGGCAGGCCGTGGAAGCCGGCCAGCTGCTGTGCGTGATCGAGGCGATGAAGATGTTCAACGAGGTCCGCGCCGAGCGCGAGGGCACCGTGCGCGAGGTGCTCGTGCAATCGGGCCAGGAAGTGGAAGCGGGGCAGCCCCTGTTCCGCTTCGCATGAGGAGGCACGCGCGATGTTCGATACCGTGCTCATTGCCAACCGCGGCGAGATCGCCCTGCGCATCCAGCGCGCCTGCCGCGGGCTCGGCCTGCGCACCGTGGCCGTGCACTCCGAGGCCGACCGCGACGCGATGTACGTCGCGCAGGCCGACCAGGCGCTGTGCATCGGGCCGGCAGCGCCGGGCCTGAGCTATCTGAACCAGTCTGCCATCCTGTTCGCCGCCGAGTTGAGCGGCGCGCAGGCGATCCATCCCGGCTACGGCTTTCTTTCGGAGAACGCGGGCTTCGCCGCACGCGTCGAGGAAGCGGGCCTCGTGTTCGTCGGGCCCAGTGCCGCCTGCATCCGCACGATGGGCGACAAGGTCTCGGCCAAGCGTGCGATGCGCAAGGCCGGCGTGCCCTGCGTGCCCGGTCCCGACGAAGGGCTGCCCGAGGACCCGGCCGCCGTGCTCGCCCTGGCGCGCGGCATTGGCTACCCGGTGATCGTGAAGGCCGCGGGCGGCGGCGGCGGGCGCGGCATGCGCGTGGTGCACGAGGAGGCCGCGCTGCTCGACGCCATGGCCCTTACGCGCGAGGAAGCGCGCCAGGCCTTCGGCAACCCCGAGGTCTACATCGAGAAGTTTTTGCTGCACCCGCGCCACGTCGAGATCCAGGTGCTGGCCGACAGCCATGGCAACGCCGTTTGGTTGGGCAGCCGGGACTGCTCGCTGCAGCGCCGCCACCAGAAGGTGATCGAAGAGGCGCCCGCGCCCGGCATCGACGACGCGCTGATGGCCGAAGTGGGCGAGCGCTGCGCGGCCGCGTGCCGCCAGATCGGCTACTGCGGCGTGGGCACCTTCGAGTTTCTCTACGAGAAGGGCGCCTTCTATTTCATCGAGATGAATACCCGCCTGCAGGTCGAGCATCCGGTGACCGAGATGACCACCGGCATCGACATCGTGCAGCAGCAGCTGCGCATGGCGCGCGGCGAGCGCCTCTTGCTCGCGCAGGCCGACGTGCGCTGCCAGGGCCACGCCATCGAGTGCCGCATCAATGCCGAGAACCCCGACACCTTCGCGCCCGCGCCCGGCCGCATCACCGGCTGGCAGGTGCCCGGTGGCTTCGGCGTGCGCGTCGATTCGCACGCGGGCGCCGGCTACCGCGTGCCGCCGTACTACGACTCGATGATCGCCAAGCTCATCGTGCACGGCGACACCCGCGCCGATGCGCTCGACCGCATGCGCCTTGCGCTGGCCGAGACGCGCATCGAAGGCATTGCCACCAACGTGCCGCTGCACCGCGCGCTGCTGCGCGACGAGGGCTTTGCCGCGGGCGGCGTCGACATCCACCACCTCGAACGCTGGCTGCAGCAAAGGAGCGCGGCGTGAGCGCACAGACATCTTCGACCTCGCCGTCCACCAGCCTGCTGGGCACCACCGCGCTGCTGTTCGAAGCGCCCGGCGACATGAGCCTGCCTTCGCAACAGCGCATCTGGGCGCTGGCCCGCGAGGCCGAGACCTGGCCCGAAGTGCGGGAGGCCGTGCCGGGCATGAACAACCTGATGCTCACCTTCACGCGTGCGCCGCGCCACCTCGATGCGCTGCGCACGCGTTTGTGCGACGCCTGGGACTCCGCTACTGCCTTGCCGCGCGAAGGCCGCGTGGTCGAGCTCCCGGTGGTCTACGGCGGCGAAGGCGGCCCGCACATGGCCGACGTGATGGCGCACACGGGCCTGGGCATCGATGCCGTCGTCGAGCTGCACAGCGCGCCGCTCTACCCGGTGTATGCGCTCGGCAGCCATCCCGGCTACTGCTACCTGGGCGGCATGGACCCGCGCATCGCGACGCCGCGGCGCAAGGTGCCCGTGCTGAGCATCCCGGGCGGTGCGGTGTCGATCGGCGGCGCGCAGACCGGCGTGTCGGCCTCGGCCGGCCCCAGCGGCTGGAACACCATCGGCAGCACCTCGATGGTGTTCTTCGATCCGGCGCAGGACCCGCCCGCCATGCTGCAGCCGGGCGACATGATCCGCTTCCGCGTGGAGGGCATCGTCCGATGATCGAAATCCTTTCCTCGGCCGCGCTCGCCACCGTGCAGGACCTGGGGCGCACCGGCAGCCTGCGCTGGGGCGTCGGCACCTCCGGCGCCATGGACAACCTCGCGCTGGCCGCGGGCAACCTGCTGCTGGGCAACGAACTGGGTGCCGCCGCGATCGAGGTGCCGGTGTTCCCGTTCAAGGTCCGTTTCGCCGAGGATTGCGCGTTCGCACTCACGGGCGCTGACTGCGCCGCCCGCCTCGACGACCAACCGCTGCTGCCCTGGTGGGTGCACCAGGCGCGCGCCGGCCAGGTGCTCACGCTGGGCCTGCCGCAAGGCGGCGCGCAGCGCGGCAGCCGCGCCGTGCTGTGCGTGGCTGGAGGCATCGACGTGCCCGAGGTACTGGGCTCGCGCAGCACGCAACTGCGCGGTGCCTTCGGCGGGCACGAGGGACGCGCGCTGCGCCGAGGCGATGTGCTTCGCGCAGCGGCCACGGGCAGCACTTTCCGTATCGGCTTCGGCCTGGTGCCGCCTGCGATCGCGCTGCCGCTGGAGCGCGACGGCGTCGCGGCCGTGCGCGTGCTGCCCGCCGCCGAGTACATGGCTTTCGAGCCGGCCTCGCGCGAGGCCTTCTGGGCCGGCGAATGGAAAATCACCCCGCAGAGCGACCGCTACGGCTACCGCCTCGAAGGCGAGCCGCTGCGTCCCATCGCGCCGATGGAACTGCGCTCGCACGGCATCGTCCCCGGCGTCATCCAGGTGCCTCACAGCGGCCAGCCGATCATCCAGATGCGCGACGCCCAACCGTCAGGCGGCTACCCCAAGTTCGGCACCGTGATCGAGGCCGACATGTGGCGCCTCGGCCAGGCGCCCATCGGCAGCCGCATGCGCTTCATCGAAACCACGTGGGACGAGGCGCTGGACGCGCTCGACGAAGTGCGCGCGTGGCTCGACAAGGTGGCGCGCGTGGTGGAACTGCATCGGGGGGCGCCTCGATGAAAAGCTGTCTTTCTGTTCGTCGTGCTGCTTGTTCGGGGCGCGCTCACGCCGACGGGGTACCTTGCTCCGCGAATGTCCCCCGCCCTTCGGGCTCCTCCTTTATTTCGCTGCGCAAGGCACCCCGCCGGCGTGAGCGTTCGGCAGAGCGGTTGAACGGCCAGCACAAGCAGAGCGCCCATCGTGCACAGGGCACCGGGTGCTCCCCGCAGCGAAATAAAGGAGGAGCCGAAGGCGGGGGACATTCGCGGAGGGGAGTGCCCGGTGGCCTGTCCACGCACCCCCGAAGGAACTGACATGCAGGACACCGCACTCCGCATCCCGCAACTGGCCGCTTGGCTGTCCGGCACCGACATCGGCCTGCTCGAACTGCGTACGCCCGAGGGCACGCTGCGCCTCGGCCGGCTGGGCGACAGCATCGTTGAACTGCCGGTGGAAGAAGCAGAGGAGCCGGAACTCCTGCCGATCCATGCCCCCTCGCTCGGCGTGTTCCTGCACAGCCACCCGCTGGCCGCCGCACCGCTGGTGCGCATCGGCCAGCGCGTGGAGGTCGGCCAAACCCTCGGCCTGCTGAAGATCGGCCCATTGCTGCTCTCCGTGACCGCACCGCAGCCCGGCATCGTCGAAAACATCCCTGTGGACGATGGCGCCACGGTCGGCTACGGCACGCCGCTGGTCGACCTGCACCCCCTCTGAAAAGACGTGAAGGACACTCCCATGGACATCGACCTGAACGCCGACCTTGGCGAAGGCTTCGGCCCCTGGCGCATGGGCGAGGACGAAGCCCTGCTGGACATCGTCTCCTCCGCCAACGTGGCCTGCGGCTTCCACGCGGGCGACCCGGTCATCATGGACCGCACCGTTCGCATGGCGCTCCAGCGTGGCGTCGATGTGGGCGCGCACGTGGGCTTTCCCGACCTGATGGGTTTCGGCCGCCGGCAGATGCAGATCGAGACGAAGGAACTGGTGGCCTGCGTGCTCTACCAGCTCAGCGCACTCGATGGCATGGCGCGCACCGCCGGCCACCGCATGACGCACATGAGCTTCCACGGCGCGCTCGGCAACATGGCCGCCGCCGACGCCGCGCTGGCCGATCCGCTGGTGCGCGCCGTGGCCGACTTCGACCCCACGCTCACCGTCAGCACCTCGGCCAGCCGTGCCATCGAAGGGGCCGCCGAACGCTGCGGCCTGCGCGTGCGCACCACCTTCCTGGCCGACCGCGCCTGTGGCGACGACGGCCTGCTGGTGCCGCGCAAGCTGCCCGGCGCCGTGATCCACGACCGCGACGCGGTGCTGGCGCGCGTGCGCCAGCTGCTCGAAGAAGGCATCGTCACCAGCGTCACCGGCAAGAAGATCCCGATGCGCGTGCATTCGATCCTGCTGCACGGCGATACCCCCGGCGCGGTGGAGCTGGCGCGCGCCGTGCGCGGCGTGGTCGAGCAGGCGGGGC
Organism: Variovorax sp. Varisp46; assembly: GCF_059491885.1. NCBI lineage: Bacteria > Pseudomonadati > Pseudomonadota > Betaproteobacteria > Burkholderiales > Comamonadaceae > Variovorax > Variovorax sp. Varisp46. Next base: position 3,889,616 of record NZ_CP168515.1, on the reverse strand, counting down.
GCGTGGTGCCGATCTCCAGGCAATCGATCTGACGAGGCGCAAGGGCACGAACATGGTGCTTACCCTTAGTCATATGCACGGATGCCGGGCGACATAAGGGCGGCTTATCTCTCCACAGCCATTCCGTCTTGGCGCCGCGCACGGGCGCTGGCTACAGTGAATTCCAGGCAGACGTCTGCCGTCTCGATGAAAGAACACAACATGCCGTTTTCCGACTACAAGACCGCGCTGGTGACGGGAGCCTCGTCGGGCATCGGCGCCGCCGTGGTCGAGCGCCTCAGCAAGGAAGGCCTGCAGGTGCATGCACTCGCGCGCAGCGCCGACAAGCTGGCCGACCTGGCCGCGCGCACCGGCTGCGTGCCGCACGCCATCGATGTGAGCGATCTCGCGGGCGTCACGCGTCTCGCGCAGGAGATCGAGTTCGACGTGCTGGTCAACAACGCCGGCGTGGACCGCCCCGGCTCCATCCTCAAGGCCGACGCCGAAGGCATAGACCTGCTGGTGGACGTGAACCTGCGGGCCGTGCTGCACCTGTGCCGTCTCGTGGTGCCCGGCATGGCGGCGCGCGACCGCGGGCACGTGGTCAATATCAGCTCGATTGCCGCGGCCTACAACTTCGGCGGCAACAGCACCTACCACGCGACCAAGGCGGCGGTGAGCATGCTGTCGCGCCAGCTGCGCATCGACTGCTTCGGCAAGCGCGTGCGCGTCACCGAGATCTGCCCGGGGCGCGTGGCCACCGACATCTTCGCGCACGTGCACGGCGACTCCGAGGACACCTACAAGCGCTTCGTCGAGGGCTTCGAGCTGCCGCAGGCCGAGGACATCGCCAACGCCATCGCCTTCGCCATTGCGGCGCCCATCGCGGTGAACGTGGGCCACATGGAAATCACGCCCACGCTGCAGGTACCCGGCGGCCTGTCGACCACCCGGCCGGAAGCGCCGCAGGCCTGAGCGGCAGCAGCCCCGGCAGCCACGCAAAGGAACAGCCCATGAAGGACTTCGACCTGCTGGCGATCCTGCTGAAACCGGAGTTCGGCGCCATGCTGCTGCACGGCCTGCAGGAGACGCTGAAGATCGCCGCGGGCTCGTGGCTGCTCGCCATGACCATGGCCATCGTGCTGCTGGTGGTGCGGCTCACGCCGAACCGCATCGCGGAGCGCGTGGTGGCCGGCTACGTCTCCTACCACCGCAACGTGCCCACGCTGGTGCAGCTCATGTTCTGGTACTTCGGCATCTTCAGCCTGCTGCCCGATGCGCTGCAGGGCTGGCTGTCGGTGCACAACGCCGAGCGGCTGCTGTCGATCGTCGCGCTCGGGCTGTGCCAGGCCGCGTATTTCAGCGAAGACATGCGCTCCGGCCTGCGCGCCATTCCCGCCGGGCAGGCCGAGGCGGCGCGTGCGCTGGGCCATGGCTACATCGGCTCGATGCGCCACGTGATGCTGCCGCAGGCCATCCGCAACGCGGTGCCGGCGCTGGTCAACCACAGCGTGTCGCTCTTCAAGAACAGCAGCCTGGCCATGGCCATCGGCGTGGCCGAGCTGACGCATGCGGTGAAGGAGATCGAGAGCCAGAGCTTTCGCACCTTCGAGGCCTACAGCGTCGCGACGGTGCTGTACCTGCTGTGCTCGCTGATCATCATGGCCGTGGGCGGATGGCTGGCTCGGCGCTACCGCATCGCCGGCGCAAGGTAAGCGAGGACCCCGATGTACAGCGTCTACGAAATTCTTCGCGACAACTGGCTGCTGTTGCTGGTCGGGCAGTACCCAACCGGCCCGCTCGGCGGCATCGTCGCCACGCTGATCCTGTCGGTGCTCGGCATCGTGCTGGCCTTTCCGCTGTCGGTGCTGCTCGCGCTGGCGCGGCTGTCGCCCTGGCGGTTGCTGAACTGGCCCGCTGCGGTGCTGGTGTACGTCGTGCGCGGCGTGCCGCTGCTGATGGTGATCCTGTGGGTCTACTTTCTCGTGCCGATCCTTATCGGGCGGGACGTGTCGGGCTTCACCACCATGCTGTGCACGCTGGTGATCTACGAAGGCGCCTACCTCTCGGAGGTGGTGCGCGCCGGCATCCAGTCGCTGCCCAAGGGCCAGGGCGAGGCGGCGCGCGCACTGGGCCACAGCCACCTGGGCACCATGTGGTACGTGATCCTGCCGCAGGCGCTCTACAACATGCTGCCGAGCATGCTGAGCCAGTTCATCTCCACCATCAAGGAGACCACGCTGGGCTACGTGATCAACGTGCAGGAGCTCACCTTCGCGGCCAACCAGATCAACAACCAGCTGCTGACCAAGCCGTTCCAGGTGTTCTTCATCCTGGCGATGACCTACTACGTCGTGTGCTTCAGCCTCACGCAGCTTGCGCAATGGCTGGAGCGGCGCATTGCGCACAAGCGGCTCGGCGCCGTGGCGGTGAAGTCCACCGAAGACGGCGCACCGCTCCCGACCCCGGTGGTGACGCAGCCATGACGCCCGTTCCACACCCCGCAGGGCAACCAGCGCCCGCCAAGGACGACACCATGATCCTGTTCTCAGACATCAACAAGTGGTACGGCGACTACCAGGCGCTGGCCGACATCAACGCCGAGGTGAAGAAGGGCGAGGTCGTGGTGGTCTGCGGACCCTCGGGCTCCGGCAAGTCCACGCTGATCCGCACCGTGAACCGGCTGGAGGAAGTGAAGTCGGGGAAGCTGCTGTTCGACGGCCACGACATCCATGCGCCCATGAGCAGCAAGGCCCTGAACAAGCTGCGCAGCCGCATCGGCTTCGTGTTCCAGAGCTTCAACCTGTTCCCGCACCTGTCGGTGCTGGAGAACATCATGCTCTCGCCGATGCGCGTGCTCGGCGTGAAGCGCGCCGACGCGAAGGCCAAGGCCGGGCAGCTGCTCGAACGCGTCGGCCTGTCGAACAAGGCGGGCGCGTACCCGGCGCAGCTGTCGGGGGGCCAGCAGCAGCGCGTGGCGATTGCCCGCGCGCTGGCGATGGAGCCGCCCGCCATGCTGTTCGACGAGCCCACCAGCGCGCTCGACCCCGAGATGGTCGGCGAGGTGCTGTCGGTGATGCGCGGGCTGGCGCACGACGGCATGACGATGATGTGCGTCACGCACGAAATGAACTTCGCCCGCGAGGTGGCCGACCGCGTCTGGTTCATGGACGCGGGGCGCATCCTCGAGAAGGCCGACCCCGCCACTTTCTTCGGCAGTCCGCAGCATCCGCGCGCGCAGCGCTTCCTGTCGGACCTGCGCGCGCACTGAGCCCCCACCCGCGTTTCCCTTCGCAATCTCCCAGGAGTCCACCATGTCGAACAAGACCGTCTTCCGCCTCGCCGCCATCGGCGCCTGCCTTGCTGCGTCGTCCCTGCTGGCGCATGCCGACCAGTGGAGCGACATTGCCCAGCGCAAGGAACTCAAGTGCGGCACTTTCGCCGACGTTCCCCCGTTCGCCGCACCCGACCCGAAGACGCGCGAGATGGTGGGCCACGACGTCGACCTGTGCCATGCCGTGGCCAAGGAGCTCGGCCTCACCGCCAAGGTCACGCCGCTGTCGGTGGAAGCGCGCGTGCCCGAGGTGAAGCTCGGCCGCGTCGACGTGACCATCGCCAACCTGGCCTATACCAAGAGCCGCGGCGAGCAGATCCAGTTCAGCGACCCGTACTACGTGGCCAAGGAAATGCTGGCCGTGAAGGCCTCCGACTCCGGCACCACCAAGGCCGACTTCAAGGGCAAGCGCCTGAGCTCGACCAAGGGCTCCACCTCCGAGCTGTCGATCAAGATGAACGGCTCGGAGCCCGTCACGTTCCAGGACACGGGCTCGGCCTTCATGGCGGTACAGCAGAACAAGTCGGTCGGCATGGTCGCCAACACCATGACCATCACCAAGCTGGTCAACCAGTCGAAGACCGAAGGCGTGGCGCTGAAGATGATCAAGGACCCGATGGTGCTGCAGCCCATCGGCATCGGCATGAAGAAGGACGAGCCCGCGCTGCTGGCCAAGGTCAACGGCGCCCTCTATGCGCTGGAGAAGTCGGGCGAGCTCGATCGCATCTGGGCCAAGTGGCTGGGTCCGAACACCGAATACAAGATGGTGCGCGAAGAGAAGGTCACGCCGCTGGCTGACCTGAAATTCGAACTGCTGCCTTGATCTAAGCTGTGAGGGTTCAGGGAGCGCTCACGCCGATGGGGACATTCGCGGAGGGGAGTACCCGGTGGCCTGTGCACGCGTCCTGAACAGGAGCACAAGAGCACTCAGTCGTAGTTTGTGAAACGGCTGGGTTGCTGCGTCTGCGGATTCAGCGGCTGGTAGTCCTGTATGTTCTGCAGCGACAGCAACACCGTCGGCGGCAGCGGAACTCCGCGCCAGCGTAGTTTCATGAGAGAAGATTTCTTGGAAGCCGGCGCCGGGTCAGGCGTCATGCCTGGCCTGCGATTCCCATGCAAAGCCGACGCCATAGACCGAGCGGATCCAGTCGTGCGCGGTGGAGACGGTGGCCAGCTTCTTCCTGAGGTTCTTGATGTGGGTGTCGACCACGCGTTCGTTGACGTCGAGCGCCTCCGGGAATGCGGCTTCCAGCAGCTTCGACCGCGTCAGCACCCGCCCGGGCTCCTGCGAAAGCGCGCGCAGCAGCAGCGACTCGCGGCGCGTCAGCGGCAGGTAGTGCCCGTCGAGAATCGCGCAGCCGCGCACCGCCCCGAAGGTGATCGGCACCGAAGGGCGCACGACGCTGCGGCGCTGCGCATAGCGCCGCAGCACCACGTGGACGCGCACCACGACTTCCTTTGGGGAAAAGGGCTTGCACACGTAGTCGTCCGCACCCAGCTCGAAGCCGCGCAGCCGGTCGGCTTCGTCGCTGCGCGCCGTCAGCATGATGATCGGGTGGTCGCTGCGCGCGCGGACCTTCTCCAGGATCTGCAGGCCGCTGACGTGCGGTAGTTCGACGTCGAGCAGGGTGAGTGCCGGCGGCGAGGTCAGGACGCGATGCAGCGCGACCGCGCCGTCGTCGATGTGGTCGACCTCGTGCCCGGCGCGATGCAGCTCGTCCAGCAGCACCGACGCGGCCTCGCGCCTTTCCTCCACCAGCAGGATGCGGCTCATCGCGTCACTGAAGTTTCAGGACGCCCGGATGCGCTGCCCTGACCGGGGCCTGCGTGCTCCTGTTGCGGCAGTTCTTCATGTGGTCGTCGACCGTCAGGTCGCCCTGCAGGTCGGTCAGCAGCCGCAGCGTGCGGCCGATGGCCGCGTCGTCGAGCAGCGGGTAGCCCTGCTCGGTGCGCCCGTTGTTGCGCGCCACGCGCGCGATGTAGGGCAGGTCCTGCGGCGTGATGACGACGGACGGCATCACGCCTTCGAGTTCGACGCCCTCGAACGGCAGCAGCACGAAGTACTGCACACGCAGGTCGGGCGGCATCAGGCTGCGCAGGTGCGTGGTCTTGCGGCCGCACTGCCAGGCCGGGTCTTTCACTTCGCGCGCCATCGAATGCCCATGCTGGCGCAGGAACCAGCGCGGCAGCGCCTGGGCCGAGGTCTTGCGGTACACCACCGCGTTGCGCCAGCCCTTTACCTCGAACAGGTAGACCCCGGCCTCGCACACCAGCGCCACGTCGAAGCGGGCCGTGGGCACGGCGCTGCCTTCGTACATGGGGATGACGAGGTCTCGCAGCACGTGCAGCCGCCCGAACGCGGGCTGGAATGCGCTGGTGAGCTGCTGGATGCCCAGCGTGGTTGCCGTGCTGCTCGCCTGCTCGCCGTCCGGAGCGCACGCGCGCCGCGCAAGCGCGGAAGCGTCCGGCTTCGGGTGTCCGTGGCCGGCCAGCGTGAGCACGGGGCGGGCGGGGACTTTATACAAGGCAGTGGTCATGTAAGGCTCCTTCGAACTTCAAGGATTGCGCAACTTTCGGGAGACTTTGTGCAGAAGCGGCAATTGCACGGCTTGCGCCGATCGCGCGCCCGCAACCGCATCGATCGATGCGCCGTTTCCGATGCTTCCCATGAGGACGACCCAAGCGAGCGCCAGTTCGCCGTTGGCCGCAGCCAGCACGTGCAGGTCGAGCAACATGCCCTGCAAGTCCGCCATCAGCTGCACTTCGGAGATGTCTCCGCGGTCGCGATGCCGCTTCGACGCCTCGAAGCCGGCCCTTGCGTTCATGACGCGCGCGTACGCGGTGTTCGCGATGTCGCTCTGCATCTGCAGGCGGTGCGGCGCTCCGGCGACCTGCTCGCGTGCCTGCACGACCGCGTGCGCGTAAGCGTGTGTGTTCTCCAGATAGAGCAACTCGAGCGTCTTCACCTTGAGCGCGATGTCGGCTGCGGCCGCGCCGGATTCGGTGGCGCTCTGCGATGCGGCCATCAGCCGGTTCATTGCGGTGTCCTCGAAGCCGGCCCACCAAGGCTGCGCGCTCGCCTGCGTTTGTGTTTGCGCACGCGCCTTGTGGTCGACGAACATGCCCGCAGCGAGCACAGAGGTGGAATGAACCATCGCAATGCTCGTGCTGGCGCATGCGATAGCCAATGCAGCGCATGTCGCAGCCATCAGGGTTCGTAGGCGCTTCACCTGTGAGTCTCCAGCTTCGTCATGCGTGGATCTTTTCAGGCGAATTGGGAGAAATTTGAAGGGCCTCCGGATCGGCCTGCCGCGCGACGCGCACACGGTGTGATGTGCGCGCACAACACTCGATGCGGCAGAGAACCGATCCACCAAATTCCTCCCGATTTGGACGAAACCATGCGTACAGCCGGTCGATACCGAGCGGCCGCATCAGACCTGAAACTGGAGAACCCTGAATGAAGAAAACCCTCACGGCATACGCTGCCCTGGCCGTCTGCGGGCTGGCCTCTGCCCAATCGTCCGTCACGTTGTTCGGCGTCGTCGACGCGGGCCTGACCTACCAGTCGGCGACCGCGCGCGACGCGGCCACCGGCGCATCGGTGAAGTCCAGCAAGACCAGCCTGGCCAACTCCGGCTACAACTCCAGCCGCATCGGCTTTCGGGGCACCGAAGACCTCGGCGGCGGCCTGGCTGCGAGCTTCTGGCTCGAAGCGCCCATCACCAACGACGACGGCGCCACCGGCATCTCCACCTTCGCGCGCCGCTCCACCGTGAGCCTGTCGGGTGGCTTCGGCGAGCTGCGCCTGGGCCGCGACTACACGCCCACCTTCTGGAACGACACCGTGTTCGACCCGTTCGGCACCAACGGCTCGGGCACCAACGTCATCAGCACCGTCAGCGGCAACACCACCATCAACAACGCCAACTACGTGCGCGCGAGCAACTCGATCGGCTACTTCCTGCCGCCGAACCTGGGCGGCTTCTACGGCCAGGTGCAGTACAGCCTGCACGAGAACGCCAGCACCGATGCGACCAGCACCACGGCTGCTTCCAGCAGCACCGCCGGGCGCTACGTCGGTGGGCGCTTCGGCTACGCCAACGGTCCCCTGGACGTGGCGCTGGGCGTGGGCCGGAGCACGGCGGTGGACACCACCGCGCTGGAGCGCAAGGTGCAGACCATCAACCTGGGCGCTTCGTACGACTTCGGTCCGGTGAAGCTGTTCGGTGAGCTGTCGAACGTGAAGAACAAGTTCGACACGGCGCTCACGAGCACGCACGACAGCTACAACGGCTACCTGGTGGGCGCGACGGTGCCGGTGGGCGCGGGGCTGATCCGCGTGGCGTACTCGCAGGTGCGCTACAACGAAGGCGCGGCCGGCACCACGGGCGAGGACCCGCTGGCACGCAAGTTCGCGATCGGCTACGTGCACAACCTGTCCAAGCGCACGGCGCTGTATGCGACGGTGGCGCGCGTGAACAACCGCAACGACGCGAACTACACGGGCAGCCTGGTGTCGGCCAGCACCACGGGCTACGGCAGCGCGGGCGTGAGCTACACGGGCCTGCCGCGCTCTTCCACCGGCTACGACTTCGGTATCCGCCACGCGTTCTGATGCAGGGCGCACGCCGCGCGGGACAAAAGGGCGCGTGCTCCTTTCTCCCGCACGGCTTTTGTTTGTCCAGCCAGCAGTGAGTTTTCCAATGGACCGAATCCGACTCTTTGCGAGCGTGCTGATGGCTTGCAGCTTGACTGGCTGCATCATGCTTGGGAACGCGGCGCGGTGAGCGGTCGATAGATGCAAGGGCAGCGCGTGCTGCTGGAGCACTCGCGAGGCGGCATCAAGGAATGCGCGGCGCCTCGTTGCCGGTGGCCATGATCGGCGCGAGGGTCGATCGGCCGTAGTTGCCCGGGGTGCCGGCTTCGTGCGCGGCGCACGTCTCACCGGCGGCCACGAAGATGCCGAGCGCCAGCGCGCCGAAGGCCACCAGGCCCACGAGACACGATGTCCGGAAGGCTCTGCCGAGCTGCGGCATGGCGCCGAAGGCGGGTCGCGTCTTTCTCCATCGTGATTGCATCTCGAGCTCCGGGGGATGGCCATTTGCATGCGCCCACGCCGGCAGGCTGCTGAAGCGCAGCGCGTGCGATGCGTCGTTCGAGCTGCGATGCCGGGGACTGTTCATGGCCGGTATCGTGAGCTTCAAAACAGGAGAAAAATTGGACGGCGCCGCTCGATGGCGGCCGCGTGCTTCAGGGAGCCGCGCGGCGCGGTCCATGCGGCCAGTCGCCGCTCAGGTGGCTTGCGGAGGCTGGGACATGGCGGCTCGGGAGATGCGGGAGCCCCGATGATCCGCATCGATCTGGCAGGAAAAATGGTCCCGCGGCTCCCGCGCCGGCACCTCTCCCGCAGCCCTCAGACGATCCGCACCGACAGCTCCGGCAGCCGGTCGATGTGGATCTCGATCAGGTCGCCGCGCACCACCGGCCCGACGTTCTCCGGCGTGCCCGAGTAGATGATGTCGCCCGGCTTCAGCTCGAAGGCTTGCGACAGCCGGCTGATCTGCTCGGCCACAGACCAGATCATGTGCCTGAGCGTGGCGTTCTGCTTCGTCTGCCCGTTCACCTTGAGCCAGATCGCGCCATCGGTGAAGTGCCCGACCTTCGCCACCGGGTGGATCGGGCCGACGGGCGCCGAGTGGTCGAAGCTCTTGCCGATTTCCCAGGGTTTCTTCTGGTCGCCCATCTCGCGCTGCAGGTCGCGGCGCGTCATGTCGAGGCCGAGCGAATAGCCGTACACGTGGTCCAGCGCCGAGCTCGCCGGGATGTTGCGCCCGCCCTTGCCCAGCGCCACCACCAGCTCCACTTCGTAGTGGTAGTTCTTCGTGAGCGTGGGGTAGGGGTGGTCGGCCACCACGCCCGGCGTCACGACCTGGATCGCGTCGGCCGGTTTCTGGAAGAAGAAGGGTGGCTCGCGGCTCGGGTCCGAACCCATCTCGCGCGCATGTGCCTCGTAGTTGCGGCCGATGCAGTAGATGCGGCGCACCGGAAAGACCTGCTCGCTGCCGACGATCGGGATGGTCGATGCGGCGATGTCGAACGGCGTTGCCGCCGCGCGGCCGGCCCCGGCGGGCAGCGCGCAACCGGCGATGGCGCCCGTGGCCATGGCAGCGGAACCGGCCAGCAGGCCGCGACGGGAAGTGATCATGAGCGTCTCCTTGGTTTTATGGAATGCGGGTGCCGTGCCCGTCTGTTGCGTCGAGCATTTCCGATCTCCGGTGACGAATGGGCCTTGGCGGCTTTTTTTCAAAGGCAGCTGGCAACTGTTTCCTTATTAAAAGCATATCCAATCCGCGCGGGACGTGGCACGCTTGCTCCTTCTTTCTATCGTTCGGAACCGAGACATGCAGACGCAGTTGCGCGGCGCGCTGGAGATGAGCGTGGCCATGGTGATTTCCGGAACCATCGGATGGTTCGTCGTGCGCTCGGGCCAGCCATTGCCCGACCTGCTGTTCTGGCGCTGCGTGTTCGGCGCGGCGACGCTGCTGGTCGTGTGCCTCGCGCTGGGCCTGCTGCGGCGCGGCCTGACGCTGCGCAGCTTTGCTCTGGCCGCACTCGGCGGCGTGGCGCTGGTCGTCAACTGGGTGCTGATCTTCGCGGCCTTCTCGCATGCGTCGATCTCGATCGCCACGGCGGTCTACAACACGCAGCCCTTCATGCTGGTCGCGCTCGGCGCGCTGCTGCTGTCGGAGCGGCTGACCGCGATGAAGGCCATCTGGCTGTGCATCGCGTTCGCCGGCGTGGTGCTGGTGGCGCAGGCCAAGTCCGGCGGTGGTGCCGACGGTTCCTCTTACTTGATCGGCGTGCTCATGGCGCTGGGCGCGGCCTTCTGCTACGCGGTGGCCGCCATCGTCGCGAAGAAGCTCGACGGCATCGCGCCGCACCTCATCGCACTGATCCAGGTCTGCGTGGGCATCGTGCTGCTCGCGCCCTTCGCGCACCTGAAGACGCTGCCCGCCGACGCCGCCACCTGGGGCGTGCACCTGACGATGGGCGTGGTCTACACGGGGCTGGTGTTCGTGCTGCTGTACGGCGCGCTGCAGAAGCTCTCGACGCCGGTCGCGGGCGCGCTGTCGTTCATCTATCCGCTGGTGGCCATTGGCGTCGACTACGTCGCCTTCGGCCAGCGGCTGGGCGCGCTGCAGCTGGTGGGCGCGGCGGCCATTTTGATCGCGGCGGCTGGCATGACCTTCGGATGGACCCTGCCGGGCCTGCCGCGGCGCTTGCCAGCTGCCGAAGAGCGCTGAACCGGGAAGCCGCCGCGACGCCGTCAGCTGGCGCCTTGCTGGCGCCGTCCCAGTGCGAACACCGAGTTCGGCGCGTCGACGACAAAAGGCTTGCGCGTGGACGGCTGGCCGGACGGCGTGCGCCGGCTGTCGCTGCGTGCCGCGGCCTGCACGCCCTTGGCCTTCTGTTCGTCGACCAGGCTTTGCAGCGAGATCGACCTGAGGAACTCGACCGCCCGCAGGTTCACGGTGGCCCAGAGCTCGTCGATTTCGCAGCGGCCGGCCTCGCCCGGCGCGTCGGCATTGCGCCGGCGGGAGGATTCCGCATCGTGTTCCTCGATCGAGAGGACGATGTCGGCCACGGAAATCTCCGCCGCCTTGCGGCTCAGAGAGTACCCGCCGCCCGGGCCGCGGGTCGATTCGACGAGGCCGGCGCGGCGCAGCTTGCCGAACAGCAGCTCCAGGTAGGACAGCGACACGCGCTGGCGCAGGCTGATCGAGGCCAGCGTGACGGGGCCCGAACGGCCGTGCAGAGCGATGTCGATCATCGCGGTGACCGCGAAGCGGCCCTTGGTGGTGAGGCGCATGTCAGTTCTCCTTTTCGGGGGATTACTCGTCGCGGCCGCCGGCGATGCCCAGCAGGGCCAGCAGCGACTGGAAGACGTTGTAGATGCTGAGATACACACCCAGCGTGGCGGAGATGTAGTTGGTTTCCAGGCCGTCCTTCACGCGCTTGAGGTCGTGCAGGATGAAAGCCGAGAAGATGCCGATGGCCAGGACCGACAGCGTCATCATCAGCGCGCTCGACTGGATGAAGAAGTTGGCGATGCCCGCCACCAGCAGCCCGATCGCGCCGATGAAGAGCCACTTGCCCATGGAAGACAGGTCGCGCTTGATGACCGACGACAGCGTGGCCATGCCGAAGAAGATCGCGCCGGTGCCGGCGAACGCCGTCATCACCAGGCTCGCGCCGTTGGCCAGGCCGAGCACCGAGCCGACGAGGCGCGACAGCATCAGTCCCATGAAGAATGTGAAGGCCAGCAGCACCGGCACGCCGGCGGCCGATTCCTTGGTCTTCTCGATGGCGTACATGAAGCCGAAGGCGCCGCCGAGGAACACCATCAGGCCGATGCCCGGCGACATGGCGCGCGACAAGCCGGTGGCAACGCCGATCCAGGCGCCGAGCACGGTGGGCACCATCGACAGCGCGAGCAGCCAGTAGGCGTTGCGCAGGACGCGGTTGCGCTCCTGCGGCGATGCGAGGGGCAGATCGATGCTGTCGTGATGGGCGATAGGGCTGTTGTTCATTGTGTGGATTCCTTGAAGCCGGACCTGTGCCGGCTGCGCGCAATGGCGCGTGCAGTGGCGGCGCAGGGCCTGAAAATGAGAGGTGTCGTTGCCGCGATGCGGGTACCGCATGGGGCGGGCCCGGATCGCAAGGGCGGGAGCCATGGCGGCTCCCGGTCGCGCAGGCTTTGGGGGCCTAGGCGACGAAGGCAGCGGCCCGGGGTGGCCGCTTGGGTCGCGCGAGGAACGGCGAGACGGTGGTGGTCAGGCCGAGCTTCGGCGGCTGTTCCGTGAAGCGCAGCAGCGCGGGAGCGTCGTTGCGCGCGTTGACCAGTTCGGCGTGTTCGGAACCGGCTTCGTCGAGGGAAAGGGCATCGTCCGAGGCCTCATCGGCAGCCCCTGCCGGAGCGTCGGAGAGCGCCACGACCAGCGTGGCGGCCTGCGGCTCGCCGTGCGAATGGCCGGCACCGATCATGCTGTGCGCAAGCACGGCAAAGCCGTAACAGGACAACATGATGGAGAGGACAGCAGCGGCAAACCAGCGGGACATGTAGGGGCAATTTTACCTGCCGCGGTTTGCGGCGCTCGCCACGGGGGTTTCAACCGACCGGATCGCATGGATGTTCGTCAGGCCGGCGCGGCCGTGGTTTCGCTGCCTTCGGACTGCAGCCATTCACGTGCGTGGGTGCGCAGGGCGTCGATCTGCAGCCAGATCAGGCCGAGTTCGGTGTGAAGGGTTCGCGCCTGCGGGTCGTTGCTGGTGGCGACGGCCTGCGCCAGTGCGGCCCGCGCGGCAGGCTCCGCGGCGGCATCGCCCGGCGCCTCGATCAGGCCCTTTTCCAGCCCGGCCGCCAGCCCTTCGAGCGCCGCGATCGCTCCTTCCGCCGCCGTTTGCAGCAGTGCCATCTGCGCCGAGTCGGGCAGCGCCGCGCGGTGGGCGCCCAGGGCCGAGAGGTAGCTCAGCAGCGTGTGCGAGCGGATCAGGAAGCGCAGCGCCACCCCCGCGCGCGGCCGCACATAGCCCGGCTCGCGGAACATGTCCGACACCGCCGTGGACAGCGCCGCGTCCGCGTTGTGGTCGTTGCGCCGCGCCAGCCGGTAGTCGAGGTGGTCGCGCGCGCCGGAGCGGTACTGGCCGACGATCTGCCGCAGGTAGCCGGCATGGCCGCGCATCGCGGCTGCGGCCAGTTCATTGATGCGCCGCGCCTGCCAGTGCGGCAGCACCAGCAGCACGGCCAGCCCGGCGATCGCGCTGCCGATGGCGGTGTCGACCAGCCGCGGCACCAGCAGCACGCCGCTGTCGCCGACCTGGTTGAAGCACATCAGCACCAGCAGCGTCATCGATGCTGTGGCCAGCAGATAGCGCGTGGCGCGGGTCGCGAAGAACAGCACGCCGGCAGCCACCGCGATCACCGACTGCACCAGCGGCTGCGGAAACAGCTGCAGCAGCGCCCATCCGGCCACCACGCCGAGCGCGGTGCCGGCGATGCGCTGCCCCATGCGCGAAATGGTGTCGCCGTAGGTCTGCTGGCAGACGAACAGCGTGGTCAGCAGGATCCAGTAGCCCTGCGCCGGGTGGATGGCGCGCATCACCCCGTAGCCCGCAACCAGCGCGATCGACAGCCGCAGCGCGTGGCGAAAGAGCGGAGAGCGCGTGGTGAGCTGCCGCCGCACGCGCTCGACCGCATCGCGCCACGAGCGCGGCGAGCGGTCGAACAGGCCCATCTCGGTGCGGCCCGCGCGCGCCGACGGCTGGCTGGCACCCGTGAGCTGGCCGTCGAGCAGCGCGAGGTTGCGCGCCAGCGCCTCGACCGATGCCAGCAACGCCAGCCTCGCGGGCGTGTCGGCCCGCGCACGCTCGTGCTCGATGGCGCTGCGCAGGTCGGCCAGCGCCTGCACGGTCTCCGGAGCGACCTCGAAGGGTTCGCGCCGCGCGATCGAATCGGCCAGCCGCTGGCAGGCCAGCCCCTGCAGGCCCAGCACGCGCTGGCAGCGGTAGAGCAGGTCGCTGTGGAAGAAGGCATCGGCCAGCGCGTTGTAGTCGTCGTGCGAGGAGCTGGCGCGCTCGTGCACGTCCTGCGCGATCAGGTAGAGCCCGCGGTAGCGCGAGAGCCGGCCGGTCGGCGCGCGCGCGCCGATGCGCAGGAAGATGCTTTCCTTCGCGGCGTTGAGCTCCGCCACCACCTCGGCATTGAGCTGCGCGAGCGCGAGCCGCTTGCGCTCGATGTCGATGCCGCGCAGCGGCTCGAACAGCGAGGCCTTGAAGCGCACGAAGCTGCCCAGCACCGTGAACAGCGTCACCAGCCGCGCCTGCACCGGCTGCGCCGGAAAGGCCGCGCACCACAGCACCGAGAACACGCCGTACCAGGCCGCGCCGGCCAGCAGCAGCAAAGGCTCGCGCCCGCGCTGCACCACGCCGTGCGCGCCCAGGTTCTCGATGCCGAGCGTGGCGTACATCGCGAGGATCAGCGTCGCGTACGCGATCGCCTTGTAGCGCGCTCCCACCGCACCGAGCATCGTGAGGCAGAAGGCCGCGAGCGCCAGCCCGGCGATGAACAGCAGCGGCAGGCCGAACGCCGCCTCGACCGCGAACGCGATGGCGGCGAAGCAGCCCAGCGTGACCACCTGCGCGCGCAGCCGGCCGCGCCAGCTGTCATCGGTCTCGGCAAGCGCGCTGGCGATGGCGCCGAGGAACAGCGGGATCACCGCATCGGGATGGCCGGTCCAGGCGCAGCCCGCCATGAGGCTGCCGAGGGTGAGAAGAATGCGCACGGGCTGCGCGCGGGAAGCGAAGGACCGCAGCCGCTGGCGCAGCGCGTCGGGAGACAGGGGAAGCATGGGGTCGATCTTGCACGATGCATGCCACCGCCATGTGGCACTCCGCCGCTAGGGGGTGGGCCGGCTGCGCAGGAAGCCGTGGCGCAGAGCGATCCACCTGGCCTGGCCGTCGTCGGCTGCGGGGCCGGCGTCGAGGCCCGCGAGCAGCATCCGGTCTTCGACCTGCAGGAACTGGCAGGTCGGCGCGCCGCCGGTGCCGGGCAGCACGCGCAACGTGGCATCGCCGAGATCGATCTGCTCGCCCGGTGCGGGCGATGCGATAGATGCATTGGGCCAGGCCTCGTGCAAGGCGTGCTTCTTCTCTTCTTCGGTCGTTGCCTGCGTCGACAGGAGCCATCTCACCCGGCCAGGTGCCGCCGCGACGAGGGCCGCGAGATGCCCGGGGCTCGCGGGCAGCGCGTCGACCAGTGCGCAATCGCCGCCCGCGACGCCCACGAAATAGCTGTGCGCCAGCGCGCCCGATGCATCGGCCTCGCCCGTGACCCGCAAGACCCGCGCCGACAGCCGCATCACCAGTCCGGCCTCGTGCGCATAGCGGCCGCCGCCCTTGCCGTCCGGATCGACGTGCCCGACTTCCTCGTACGCCGGCTCTTCCATGTTCACCGGCCGCCGGCCCGCGGGACCGTCCGCCAGCCGCGGCATGATGCGCGGGATGTGCGTCAGGCCGCGCGCATGGGCCATGAGTTCGGCCGTGCTTGCGAAATGCGCGAGCTGTTCGAGGATGCGGCGCGTCACGTTCATCAGCTTGAGCCCGCGCGCGGGCGCCACGGCCTCGGCCGGCCGCAGCCACATGTGCTCGACCGTCTCGCGCCCGTCGGGCCGCACGCTCTGCGCCTCGGGCATTGGCGCGAGAAAGAAGCGGGTGTCGAAGCGGCGCGGCATGCCCGGCGGCGTGAGCCAGTGGGTGAAGTAGGCGAGCCGGTCGGCCGCGAGCTGCCAGCCGTGCCGGTCGCACAGCGAAATCAGCGCGTCGGTGCCTTGCTCCGCTTCGTCGCGCATGGCCGCGAGTTGCGCGGGCGGCAGCTTGTCGAGCGCCACCAGCCGGCCCGTGCCGTCGGCCGCGAACAGCACGCCGGCTTCCTCGAAGCATTCGCGGATCGCGGCCGCGTAGTAGTCGAGGCCGCCCTGCGGCACCGCGAGGCGTTCGCTCGCGGCGCTGTCGTCCAGGCCGCCGCAGTGCCCGTGCAGGCTGCGGTCGTGCGCGTCGATCACGCCGCCCGGAAACACGCTGGCACCGCTGTTCTGGTCGTCGGCCTTCTCGGCCCGCCGCAGCATCAGCACCTCGAGCCCGTGGCTGCCGTCGCGCAGGACGATGAGGGTGGCGGCCGTGCGCACGGGGCGCGGCGAAGCGGGGCGTGGCGTGGCGTCGGAGGTGCTGGTGGTCATGCGCACATTGTCGCGCCGGCGGCTGCTGCGAAGGCGACAGCACAGGCCCTTGGCTGTCGCATGAACGACCGTGCGAAACACCATGCGCCGCGTACCTTCAATGCACATCGACTGTTGAAGGACGCACCATGCATTTCGAATTCACCCCCCGGGCGATCGCGCTGCGCGACGAGCTGCTCAAGTTCATGGACGAGTTCGTCTACCCGAACGAGAAACGCCGCGAGGAAGAGCTGGCCGCCAACGCCCGCGCCGGGCGGGCATACGCCGAGCTGCCGATGATGGCCGGCCTCAAGGCCAAGGCGCGCGAGCGCGGGCTGTGGAACCTGTTCCTTCCCGAGGCCGAGCACGGCCCCGGCCTCACCAACGTCGAGTACGCCCCGCTGTGCGAGATCATGGGGCGGCGCTACTGGTGCGCGGAAATCTTCAACTGTTCCGCGCCCGACACCGGCAACATGGAAGTGCTGGCCCGCTATGGCACCAAGGCGCAGCAGGAGCGCTGGCTCACGCCGCTGCTCGCGGGCGAGATCCGCTCGTCGTTCGCGATGACCGAGCCTGAAGTCGCATCGAGCGACGCCACCAACATCCGCTGCAGCATCCGGCGCGAAGGCAACGAGTACGTCATCAACGGACGCAAGTGGTACATCACCGGCGCGATGAACGAGCGCTGCGAGATCTTCATTCTGATGGGCAAGACCGACCCCGACAACGCCGACCGCCACAGGCAGCAGTCGATGATCCTCGTGCCGAAGAACACGCCGGGCATCACCATCGTGCGCGACATGCAGCTGCTCGGCATGTACGACCCGCCGTTCGGCCACCCCGAGATCGTGTTCGAGAACGTGCGCGTGCCGGTCGAGAACATCCTGCTCGGCGAAGGCCGCGGCTTCGAGATCGCGCAGGGCCGCCTCGGCCCCGGGCGCATCCACCATTGCATGCGCGCCATCGGCATGGCCGAATCCGCGCTCGAGATGATGTGCCGGCGCCTGGTGTCGCGCACCGCCTTCCACAAGCCGCTGTCGGAACAGGGCGTGTGGCGCGAGCGCATTGCCGAATCGCGAATGCTCATCGAGCAGTCGCGCTGGATGGTGCTCAATGCGGCCTACCGCATGGACACCGTGGGCAACAAGGTCGCCGCCAAGGAGATCGCGATGATCAAGGTGCTCACGCCCAACAACTGCGCGAAGGTGATCGACTGGGCGATGCAGGCCTTCGGCGCCATGGGCCTGAGCCAGGACACGCTGCTCACACATTTCTACGCCTACGAGCGCCACCTGCGCGTGGCCGACGGTCCCGACGAGGTGCACCGCAACGCGATTGCCAAGCAGGAGCTGGCGGCGTACCAGTAAGGCGGGACTGGCCAGCCGCGCGTCGGCTACGCTGCTTCAGCGGAGATCTTCTGCCGCAGCGTCGCCGCCCACCCAGCAGCCTTCTTGCACCATCGCTTCCGGGGGCAGTCCCACGTGGATGGCGGAGGGCGACCCCATGGCCTCGCCCTGGCGCACCGTCACCGACAGCGCGCCGCGGCCGACCAGGCCCAGATGGCGCAGCCCCCACGCGAGCGCGGCCGCGGCGATGCCCGTGGCAGCGTCTTCCGGATAGCCCGAAGACTTCGGAAACTGCCGCGCGCTGACTGTGTCGGCTGCGTCCTGTGACATCGCGTAGGGATACAGCCCGGTGGACCCGAGTCGCTCGCACAGCGATTCGACGCGCGAGAAATCCACGCGCAAGCCATGCAGCTGCGCCGTGTCCGCCAGCCGCACCAGTGTCTTCACGCGGCTGGTGGCGGCATTGAGCACCGGCCCCGCGATCTGCGATGCGTCGATGCCCAGGCATTGCGCGATCTCTTCGACCAGCGCTTGCTGCGTCACTTCCTGCACCACCGCGCGCGGCTGGCTGATCTGCACCGTGCCATCGACACGCCGTCCCGTCACGGTGCCGCTCAGCGTCTCGATGGCGACCGGTGCGCCGTTCCATTCATCGCGCTGGTGCAACAGCCACAGCGCGCCGACCGTGGCGTGGCCGCACATTTCCATTTCGTGGTTCGGTACGAAGTAGCGCATGCGCAGGGCATGAGCGGGCATCGCGGGCTTCAGCACGAAGACGGATTCATGCCCGCTGCGCCACGTGTATTCCTGCATCTGCGCGCTGGAGAGGTCGTCGGCATCGAGCCAGACCGGCGCGGGGTTGCCGCCGACCTTCGGGTCGGGCCCCACGAAGACGCGGATGTTGTGAACACTGGCCATCGTCAATCGGCCCTCGCGTTCACCGAGCGCGCGATGCCGTCCCAGAGCTTGATGTCGCCGCGGATCTGCGCCTGGAACGCGTCGGGCTGCACGTTCCATGGCGTCACGCCCTTGGCGAGCATGTCGGCGCGCAGGGCCGGGTCGTTCAAGGCAGTGTCGAGCGCGGCGCGCAGGCGCTGCATCACCGGCTGCGGCGTGGCTGCCGGGGCCATCAGGCCGTACCAGAGCTGCGGCTTGAAGTCCTTGATGCCGGCCTGCTCGAAAGTGGGCACGCCGTCGAAGCCGGCCGAGGGCTCGCTGATCGCCAGCGCCCGCATGCGGCCGCCGCGCACCTGCGCCAGCAGCGCGGGCGGGTTGTCGAACAGCGCCTGGATCTGCCCCGCCATCAGGTCGGCCTGCGCGGGCGCTGCGCCGCGATAGGGCACGTGCGTCATCTCGATGCCGGTGCGCTGCTTGAAAAGTTCACCTGTCAGATGGCTCAGGCTGCCGTTGCCGATGCTGCCGTAGTTGAGCGCCTGTGGATGCGCCTTGGCGTAGTCGATGAAGCCCTTCAGATCGCGCGCCGCCAGCGAAGGCGTCACCACCAGCACGAAGGGCGTGGTGCCGATGGTGCCGACCGGCACCAGGTCCTTGATCGGGTCGTAGGGCAGCTTGGGGTACACCGCGTCGGCCGATGCGATGGTCGACGTGGTGGCGGCCACCAGCGTGTAGCCGTCGGGATTCGCCTTCGCGCCGAAGCCCGTGCCCACGGTGCCGCCCGCACCGGAGCGGTTGTCGATGATCACCGGCACGCCGAGCGCGGCCTGCAGCCGCTGCTGCACCGAGCGGAAGATCACGTCCGTGCCGCCGCCGGCGGGGAAGGGTACGATGATCGTGACCGGCTTGCCCGGATAGTCCGGGGCCGCCCAGGAGGCTGCAGGGCCGTACAGAAGCCCGGCGGCTGCCAGACCGAGGAGCGCGCGGCGCAGAGGTTTTGGGGTCATGCTTCTTGCTTGCGGGAGTGGTGTTTCCCGATTCTGTTGAGCGTGCGCAAATGTGCGCGACCGATTGCGACATGCACGAATCCAAATGCGACAAGGAGTGGCCATGCAGCCGAACAACGCGCCCTCGACGCCCCGCCAGTCGCTGTTCGTCGAGCGGCTGTCGCACCACGCCACCATGGTCGCGAACACCCGCGACCGCTATGCCACCGACACCCACGTGCACGATTGCGACATGCTGTTCGTGCCCCTCGCGGGACGCTTCAGCGTCGGCGATGCGCAGGGCGAGGCGCAGCGCCTCGGTCCCGGACACTTCGTGTGGTTTGCAGCGGGGAGCGCGCACTCGACGACCACGCTCACCGCAGGGCAGACGCACATCGCGGTCTATGTCGATCCGGCGCTGTGGGCCACCGCCTTGCAGGCGCAGGGTGTCTCGGGGCCGCCGCAGGGCATGCGCGCGGGCAGCACCGCGCTGCGCGCGCTGTCGCAGCGGATGTTCGAATCCGCGAAGACCGGCACCGGCGAAAACTACGCGCTGTGCGGCGCGCTCGTCATGGAGGCGGCGCGGCTCAGCGGCAACCCGCTGTCTGGTGGCGATCCGTCGTCGGCCCTGCTGGTGGCCGAACTGCTGGCCGAAGCCATCGAAAGCGACCTGGCAGAGCCGTTGGCGCTGGAAGCCTTTGCGCAGCAGCACCGTCTCTCGCGCCGCCAGGTGGAGCGCATCTTCCGCGCGAAGTACGGCGTGTCGCCGCTGGCCTACCTGCAGCGCCGGCGCCTGGAGCGCGCGGCCTACCTGCTGGCGCACACGCGGGAGTCGGTGTTGTCCATTGCCCTGCAGGTGGGGTGGGAGTCGGGCTCGTACCTGTCGCGGATGCTGGAGAAGACCTGGGCGAAGACTGCGATGCAGATCCGAGCCTCGGGGCCTGGCTCGAGTCTTTAGAGCGTCATTTCCCCGTCCACACGATCACCTGCCCTGCGCTATCAGGAAGCGCCGCCCCGGGCCCGCCAATGGCGCGACCGCAACGCGCTCAAGATGTGGACCGGGTGGCCGACCTTTCCGATGGTGTTCGTCAAGGGCATGCTGGTCGGCGGCGCCACGGATCTGCAGAAGCTCATCGACAGCGGCGAGCTCAAGACTCTTCTCGCCAGCCGATAGCCACCGGCTAGCCCGGTATTTCCCACGCGAAGCCGACGCCGTACACCGACCGTATCCAGTCGTATTCGGGCGTTACTGCGCCGAGCTTGCGGCGCAGGTTCTTCACGTGGCTGTCGATGGCGCGTTCCGTCACGTCCACCGTGTCGTCGTAGGCCAGCTCCAGCAGGCGGGCGCGCGAGAAGATGCGCCCCGGATGCCGTGACAGCACCTGCAGCAGCCCGAATTCGCGCCGTGTGAGATTCAGCGGCGTGCCTTCGAGCGACGCGCGCCAGTGCACGTCGTCGAGCACCAGCCCCGGTGCCTCGCTCTGCGACGCCGGGCCCTGCAGGCCCGGTGCGGTGCGCCGCAGCACGGCGCGCACGCGCGCCACCAGTTCGCGCGGCGAGAAAGGCTTGCACACGTAGTCGTCGGCGCCCAGCTCCAGGCCCAGCAGTCGGTCGACCTCCTCGATGCGCGCGGTCAGCATGATGATCGGGTGCGCCGTGTGCTCGCGCGCACGGCGCAGCACCTCGATGCCGTCGAGCCGCGGCAGCATGATGTCGAGCAGCGTGAGGTCGGGCGGCGCTGCGACGATGCTTTCCAACGCGCTGTGCCCGTCGGTGAAGTGTTCGGTTTCGTAGCCCGCGTGGCGCAGGTAGTCCTGCACCACCGAGGCGATGTCGATTTCGTCTTCGACGATGACGATGCGTGTCATGACGATGCCGCCAATGGAAGTGTGATGGTCACGCGCAGCCCGCCGAGCGGCGAGGCCGATGCGTCGATGGTGCCGCCGTGCGCCTCGATGGTCGCGCGGCAGATCGAGAGGCCGAGTCCCGAGCCGCCGTGTTCGCGGCTGCGTGAGCTCTCGCCGCGGAACAGGCGGTCGAACAGGCGCGGCAGCTCGGCCTCGGGCACGCCGGGCGCGCTGTCGTCGAACAGCAGGGTGAGGCAGTTGCCGGTCCATGCGCCTTCGACCGTGACGCCGATGCGCAGCGTGCCGCCGTCGTTGGTGTAGGCCAGCGTGTTCTCCAGCAGGTTCATGAAGACCTGGTGCAGCCGGTGCGCGTCGCCGTCGATGGTCGGCTGCGCGGAGGCGCCGATGAGGTCGATGGCGCGCCGGTCCACCGCGATGGCGCGCCTGGCGAAGCGGTCGCGCGTGTGGTCGAGCGCCTCCTTCAGCAGCGACAGCGGAAACACCGTGGTGGTGAGCAGGTCGCTCTGCGGTTCACGCATGCTGCTGCGCAGGTCGTCGACCAGCTGGCCGAGGCGGATCACCTGCCGGTGCAGCCGCAGCGCGGTGCGTTCGTCGAAGGTGCGCACGCCGTCCTGTAGCGCCTCGATCTCAGCACGCATGGCCGCCAGCGGCGTGCGCAGTTCGTGCGCCGCGTCGGCCAGCCAGGCGCGGCGCGAGGCTTCCACCGTGTCGAGGCGCTGCGCCATATCGTTGAAAGTCCGCCCGAGCAGCGCCAGCTCGTCCGAACCGTGCACCGCGACGCGGGTGGACAGCCGCCCGCGCGCCAGGTCCTGCGCGGCCAGCGTGAGCTCGTCGATGGGCCTGAACCAGCGGCGCGCCAGCAACCACGACAGCATCAGCGCGAAGCCGAGGCCGCACAGGCCGGTGAGCACGATCACGCCCGACTGCCGCGCGACGAAGGCGCGGTCGGCTTCGCTTTCGAGGCCCCGCATCGGCGTGAGCGCGAGGTAGCCGATGACTGTCCGGTCGCGCCGGATCGGCGTGCGCGCGGCGTTTTCCAGATCGACGTTGGCGCCTACCACGCGCGCGCCGTGCGCGTCGAGCACGGCCAGCCGCTGGAAGATGGAGTCCGGCATCTCGCGCAGATCTGGGAAGGGCCATGGTGGCGGCATGGCCGGCCCCCGGCGCGGCAACAGGTCGAGTTGCTGCGGGGGCGGCAGGGGCGGCGGGCTGCCGTCGGCGCCGTTGTCGGGCGGGGCATCGCCGCGCATGGCGCGGTGTTCGTACCAGGGGGGCAACCGCCGCTCGTCTGCGTTGCCGTTGCCCGCGGCGCCGTCGAGCACGGCGGCCAGCCGGCCCATCTGCAGGCGGCGCCAGGCGTCGTCGTTGTCGTGCAGGCTCTTCCAGTCGCCATTGGCGACGTAGTGCTTCAGCAGCAGCTGCGAGAGCCAGTCCATGCGCCGGATCTCGATTTCGGCCACGTAGGAGCCCAGGCCGCGCTGCAGCGCAATGATCGACAGGCCCGCGAAGCTGATCAGCAGCACGATCAACAAGGCGGCCAGCGCCAGGAAGATCTTTCTGGAAAGGGTCAGGTGAGGCATGGGCTCGGGGAAGGCATGGCCGCATTCTGCGGCATGCACTGCGGGCAGGCGTTGGAGGGCTTCATGGGCAAGCGGTTGATCCTCGGGGCCGAATGTGGAGGAAATTGGGAGAGATGTTCTCCCACATTTCTCCCGGATCGAGCTGCACGATGCGGCCCATGAGCCCTCGCATGGACGCTGCTCGTGTTCTGGGCGGAAGAAGGCGCCACGCGGCCCTCAGCACCCGTCGCGCCCGCGCTCTGGAAGGCTCCGAGCGCATCCGCGCGATGGTGCCGCCGCACGCCATAGGCTGAGCCTCGCCAGCCACATGCGCACGCGGAGTCGCGACGGCGCGCCGCCTCAGGCCGGCCGCTCCGCGAAGCAGAAGCCCACGCCATAGACCGAGCGGATCCAGTCGTGCGACGGCACGGCTTCCGCGAGCTTCCTGCGCAGGTTCTTGATGTGCCCGTCGACCGCGCGCTCAGGATGCGCTCCAGCGCCGCTGCGCCGTCTTCGATCTGCTCGACCTCATGGCCCGCGCGCTGCTGGTGGCCCAGCAGCAGCGGCGCGCTGTCGCGCCCGTCTTCCACCAGCAGGATGCGGCTCATGCTCTGGACCCTGGCGCTCAGAAGGAGGTTCCGATCTGGAACTGGAAGCGCTGCGTGCGGTCGGCCGCGATGCCGTTGGCGGTGTCGGCCTTCTGGTAGAGCAGCGGCACCGCATAGGCCAGCCGCAGCGGGCCCAGCGGCGAGATCCAGCTGATGCCGATGCCGGTCGATGCGCGGATGCGGTTCTGCGCCTTCCACTGCGCGTCCGTCATGCTGGCCGTGCGATCGGCGAACACGTTGCCCGCGTCGAGGAAGGTGTAGAGCCGCAGCGTGCGGTCGTTGCCCGCGCCGGGGAACGGTGTACTGAACTCCATGTTGAAGATCGCCTTGCGCGTGCCGCCGAGCGAACCGCCCGTGACCGCGTCGGTCGGGCCGAGCGAGTTCTGTTCGAAGCCGCGGATCGAGCCGAGCCCGCCGGCATAGAAGTTCTTGAAGATGGGGTAGGTGCTGCTTCCCAGCGCGCGCGCATAGCCTAGCTGGCCGTTGATGGCCAGCGTGTACTGCTTCGAAAGCGGGAAGTACTGCTGGTACTGGTAGTTGGTCTTCAGGTAGCGCAGCTCGCTGCCCACGCCCATTTCGAGGTTGGCGCTCTGCAGCTTGCCGCGCGTGGGCACCAGCGCGCTGTCGCGGTCGTCGCGCGACCAGCCCAGCGTGGCCGGGATGCCCAGCACGCTCGAATTGGCGCAGGTCACGCTCGGCACGGTGCCCGTGCACTTGAAATAGTCGAGGTAGGCCTGCGGCGTGGCGGTGTACACGTACGAGCCATTGACCAGCGTGTAGGTGCCGTTGGTGCCGGGCGTGAACGAATAGCGCTCCACGCCGATGCCGAGGTACACCGTGTCCTGCTCGCCCACCGGGAAGCCGAAGCGCACGGAGCCGCCGTCGCTCGCGAGCTTGTAGTTGCCGTCGGCCTCGTAGTAGGGCCGCGTGGTGGTGTGGAACACGTTGATCGTGCGCGAGATGCCGTCCTTGGTGAAGTACGGGTCCGTCGCCGTCAGCGAGACGGTGCGGTTGTACGAGCTCGTGTTCACGTTCAACCCCAGGTAGTTGCCGCTGCCGAACACGTTCTCCTGCGTGATCCCGAAGCTCAGCGAGACCTTGTCGGTGGACGAGTAGCCCGCGCCCAGCTGCAGCGAGCCGGTCGGCTTCTCGGTCACGTTCACTGCCAGGTCGACCTGATCGGGCGAGCCGGGTACGTCGATGGTGTCGACGTTCACCTCGGTGAAGAAGCCCAGGCGGTCGATGCGGTCGCGCGAGGCGCGGATCTTGTTGCCGTCGTACCAGGCGCCTTCGTACTGGCGGAACTCGCGGCGGATCACCTCGTCGCGCGTGCGGGCGTTGCCGCCGATGTTGATGCGGCGCACGTACGCGCGCCGCGAGGCCTCGGCCTTCAGCACCAGCGTGACGCGATTGTTCGTACGGTCGATCTCGGGCTCGGCCCTCACGCGCGCGAAGGCGTAGCCGAAGGTGCCGAAGTAGTCGGTGAAGGCCTTGGTGGTGGCGGCCACGTCCTCCCCGTTGTAGGGTGTGCCGGGACGGATCGTCACCAGCGTCTTGAACTCGTCCTCGTGGCCCATGTAGTCGCCCGAGAGCTTCACGCCGGCCACCACGAACTTCTCGCCTTCGGTGATGTTGATCGTGAGGGTGAGCGCCTGGCGGTCGGGCGAGATGGCGACCTGCGTCGACTCGATGCGGAACTCCAGGTAGCCGCGCGTGATGTAGTACGAGCGCAGCGTCTCGAGGTCGCCGTTGAACTTGGTGCGTGAGTACTGGTTCGACTTGGTGTACCAGGCGAGCCAGCCGCCGCTGTCCTGGTCGAACAGGTCGAGCAGCGTACTTTCGCTGAAGGCCTTGTTGCCGACCACGTGCACTTCCTTGATGCGTGCGGAATCGCCTTCGGTCACCGTGAAGGTCAGGTTCACGCGATTGTTCTCCAGCGGCGTGACGGTGGTGACGACCTGCGCGTTGTAGAGGCTGCGGCTGATGTACTGCCGCTTGAGCTCCTGCTCGGCGCGGTCGGCCAGTGCCTTGTCGTAGGCCTGGCCTTCGGCGAGGCCCACCTCGCGCAGCGCCTTCTGCAGCGCGGCCTTGTCGAACTCCTTGGCGCCCACGAAGTCGACGTCGGCGATCGAGGGGCGTTCTTCCACGATCACCACCAGCACGCTGCCGTTGACGTCGATGCGCACGTCCTTGAAGAGGCCGAGCTTGAAAAGCTCGCGGATGGCGGCGCTGCCGCGTTCGTCGCTGTAGGTGTCGCCGGTGCGCAGGCCCATGGTGGCGAAGACGGTGCCGGGTTCGACGCGCTGCAGGCCTTCGAGGCGGATGTCCTTGACGGTGAACGGTTCGACGGCCCAGGCGGGAGAGGCTGCGAGCGAGGCGAGCAGCGCGGATGCCGCTGCGAGGGACTTCGGTAAGTGCATCGCCGCATGGTCCTTGCCAATGTCGGAGAAATTTGGGACTTTTCTCCGGCTGCCCCGGGGTGCTCGGGGTCTTTACCTTACTGCAACCCCATGGCGTTTGTGGCCGTCCACGCCGGCACGGTTTCGGTGCCGGCGGCCTGGCAGATTTTTTCGCGCCATGCGGGATCTTTCACCTCGCGCGCGCTCCTGCAGCCGCGTGCCCTTCGGGCATCGGGATGATGAGGTTGCGAGGAACGCGCAGGTAGGAAAAGGCGGGGCTGAATGCGCTGGCGAGTTGCTGCACGCCCAGCGAGGTGGCGATGGTGCTTTGCAAGGCAATGGCCATGGAGGACTCCTTCGGCCACCGAGCATCGCGCGGCTTTGGGGAGACTTCTTGTGCGAGGTGTTTCCTGCGGTGGTGTGCAGGCAAACAACAGTCCGTGCAAAGCAGGAGGCGT
This sequence comes from Variovorax sp. Varisp46, assembly GCF_059491885.1. Taxonomy (NCBI): domain Bacteria; kingdom Pseudomonadati; phylum Pseudomonadota; class Betaproteobacteria; order Burkholderiales; family Comamonadaceae; genus Variovorax; species Variovorax sp. Varisp46. The sequence continues at coordinate 3,863,409 of NZ_CP168515.1, read as the reverse complement.
CCACCAAATTCCTCCGAATTTGAGCGAGACGATGCGTGCCGGCTGCTCGATGAAGAGCCGCTGAAACTGGAGAACTCTGAATGAAGAAAACCCTCACGGCATACGCTGCCCTGGCCGTCTGCGGGCTGGCCTCTGCCCAATCGTCCGTCACGTTGTTCGGCGTCGTCGACGCGGGCCTGACCTACCAGTCGGCGACCGCGCGCGACGCGGCCACCGGCGCATCGGTGAAGTCCAGCAAGACCAGCCTGGCCAACTCCGGCTACAACTCCAGCCGCATCGGCTTTCGGGGCACCGAAGACCTCGGCGGCGGCCTGGCTGCGAGCTTCTGGCTCGAAGCGCCCATCACCAACGACGACGGCGCCACCGGCATCTCCACCTTCGCGCGCCGCTCCACCGTGAGCCTGTCGGGTGGCTTCGGCGAGCTGCGCCTGGGCCGCGACTACACGCCCACCTTCTGGAACGACACCGTGTTCGACCCGTTCGGCACCAACGGCTCGGGCACCAACGTCATCAGCACCGTCAGCGGCAACACCACCATCAACAACGCCAACTACGTGCGCGCGAGCAACTCGATCGGCTACTTCCTGCCGCCGAACCTGGGCGGCTTCTACGGCCAGGTGCAGTACAGCCTGCACGAGAACGCCAGCACCGATGCGACCAGCACCACGGCTGCTTCCAGCAGCACCGCCGGGCGCTACGTCGGTGGGCGCTTCGGCTACGCCAACGGTCCCCTGGACGTGGCGCTGGGCGTGGGCCGGAGCACGGCGGTGGACACCACCGCGCTGGAGCGCAAGGTGCAGACCATCAACCTGGGCGCTTCGTACGACTTCGGTCCGGTGAAGCTGTTCGGTGAGCTGTCGAACGTGAAGAACAAGTTCGACACGGCGCTCACGAGCACGCACGACAGCTACAACGGCTACCTGGTGGGCGCGACGGTGCCGGTGGGCGCGGGGCTGATCCGCGTGGCGTACTCGCAGGTGCGCTACAACGAAGGCGCGGCCGGCACCACGGGCGAGGACCCGCTGGCACGCAAGTTCGCGATCGGCTACGTGCACAACCTGTCCAAGCGCACGGCGCTGTATGCGACGGTGGCGCGCGTGAACAACCGCAACGACGCGAACTACACGGGCAGCCTGGTGTCGGCCAGCACCACGGGCTACGGCAGCGCGGGCGTGAGCTACACGGGCCTGCCGCGCTCTTCCACCGGCTACGACTTCGGTATCCGCCACGCGTTCTGATGCAGGGCGCACGCCGCGCGGGACAAAAGGGCGCGTGCTCCTTTCTCCCGCACGGCTTTTGTTTGTCCAGCCAGCAGTGAGTTTTCCAATGGACCGAATCCGACTCTTTGCGAGCGTGCTGATGGCCGGCGGCCTGGCCGGCTGCATCATGCTGCCTCCGCCCCCTCCACCCATGCTCCATGGTCCCGCGCCGGGCTTTCGCGGCGAAGGGCCGCCGATGAACCACGGCGCGCGCAGGCCGCCGCCGCTCGGCTGGGAAGCCTGCGACGGCGCGCGGGACGGCTGCATGCGCGGCATGCCGGGCCAACCCGACGCCCAGGCTCCAGGAGCCCGTTGATGACCGGGGCGCAATTGCACTCCGGCAACCTCGGCACGGTCATCGCCGGCGTGATCCTCCTCGGCATGGCCGGCGTGACCTGCATGATGTTTTCGCTGTTCATCACCAACCTGCGGCAGGGCGCGAGGGCGCGCGAGCTCGCGGCGCAGGCCCGCGACGAGGCGCAGCAAAGGCTGGGCGCGAGCCGCGTACAGGACCTGCGGCCGCTGCTCGATGCCGCCCCGGCCTGCCGGGGCATCCGCCTCGACATCCAATTGCCGCCAGAGGCCGTTCCCGTGCTGGCGATAGAGAACGAGCTGCGCGATCTGCTCGCCAAGGTCGCGGCATATGCGGCCAGCGTGATGCGCGCGGGCGCGACGCTGCAGGTTTGCGCCCAGGCGGAGGGCGGGCAGGCGGTGATCCACTGGCGCGACCTCGATGCCGTCGACGTGCGGCCGCCGCTGGCGAGGTTCTTCGACAACGCCCACACGGCGGCAGTCGGTGCCAGCGCCCGGACCTGCGAGCGCATCGCCAGCCACCATGGCGGACGCATCTACTCGGCGCCGCATGCAGGAGGCGTGCTGGGGCTGACGCTGCGCCTGCCGCTGCTGGCCGGCGAGCGCGTTCAGGGATTGACCGGCTGACTGATCGACGCCGGCCGGAACGGGCCTCCTGGAACTCCGCGCCATACTCGCGGTCCCACGGTGCCGCCGCCTTTCTTTCCCGATGCCGAACGTGCGATCCATTGCTTCTCCGACCTCTTTTCTCCGTGCGCTCGCCGCGAGCGCGGCCCTTCTCGCTGCCGGTGCACTGCATGCGCAGGCCTTGCCGGCGGGCGTGCACCTTGGCATGTCGGCCGAGGAACTGCGGGCCGTGCTGCCCGCGGCCGAGCGTGTGCAGCGCCCGCAGCGGCTGAGCGGCGGACTGGCCGGCAGCTGGCGCGCGGCCCCGGTCGAGATGGCGGGGCTGCTGTTCGAGCCGACCTTCTTCTTCGCCGCCTCGGAGCTGCGCCGCGTCGAATACGTGGCGACGGCGCAGGCCACGCCCGACAACGGCGCGGCGGCCTTCGCGGCGCTCGTGCGATGGGGCCGAGGGGCGTTCGGCAATGAACTCGCATCGCACGACCCGGGCAGCGCGTACGCCGCATGGGTGAGCAACGACACCGACGTCTACGTGCAGCAGCAGGCCGGCGATCCGCGCCGCGCGAGCGTGCGGCTGGTCTACAAGGCGCGGCAGCTGCGCGACGGCAGCGAACTCTGAGCGCCGCCGCGCCATGGGAAGTTGTCCTGCAAGCCGATTCGAATCCGTCCGGCCGGCGGCGCCCGGCAGGCGGAGAGACTGCCGTCTCCAAATTCTTCATGGAGACGACGATGCCCGAGGCCAGCGAGGTCCGCATTCCGCAGGACGATGAGCAGATTGATGTCACCGACCTGAAAGAGGTCGACTACTGGACAAAATGGTTCGGCGTGACCGAGGCTCGCCTGCGCACGGCCGTGGCGTCTGCCGGCACGCGCAGGGACGATCTGCGCGTCTACCTCGGGCTACCCTGAAGCGGCTGCAGCCGAGCTGCTTCAGGCTGCGGCCAGCATGCCCCGTTCCTCGATGAACGCGACCACCTCGGCCACGCCGGTGAGCGTCTTGAGGTTCGTCATCACGTAGGGCCGCTGGCGGCGCATGCGCTGCGTGTCCTGCTCCATCACGTCGAGGTTCGCGCCCACGTAGGGGGCGAGGTCGGTCTTGTTGATGACGAACAGGTCGCTCTTGGTGATGCCGGGGCCGCCCTTGCGCGGAATCTTTTCGCCGGCCGCCACGTCGATCACGTAGATCGTGAGGTCCGACAGCTCGGGGCTGAAGGTGGCCGCGAGGTTGTCGCCGCCGGATTCGACGAACACGATGTCGGCGTCCGGAAAATCCTCGAGCATGCGGTCGATGGCTTCGAGGTTGATCGACGCGTCCTCGCGGATGGCGGTGTGCGGGCAACCGCCCGTCTCGACGCCCATGATGCGTTCAGCCGGCAGCGCGCCAGACACCGTCAGCAGACGCTGGTCTTCCTTGGTATAGATGTCGTTGGTGATGGCGATCAGGTCGTACTTGTCGCGCATCGCCTTGCAGAGCATCTCGAGCAGCGTGGTCTTGCCCGAGCCGACCGGGCCGCCGATGCCTACGCGCAGCGGGGGCAGTCTCTTGGTGCGATGGGGGATGTGGTGCAGGGCGGAGGTCATGGAGGGGGTGTCCGGTTCAGCTTCGGAAGAGGCGGGAATATTGTGTTTCATGACGGGCCGACAACACCGCCAGCAGGGGCGCGAAGGCCTGGCGCTGGTCGTCGCCGAGGGCCATGGCGCGGGCCACGGCATCCGGGATTTCCTGCGCCAGCCGCCCCAGGATGCGCTGGCCCGCGCTCTGGCCGAGCGGCACGGCCTTGACGGCGGCGGCGACCATGTTCTCGGCCCAGCCGAAGGCGAAGGCCAGGCAGCCGTCGTGCACCGTGGCGCCGGTGCGGCCGACCGCGAAGGCGAAGGCGATGGGGTAGCTCGCGGGCAGGTCGGTGAATACTTCGGCCGTGTCGGCGTGGTGCAGCTTGAGCCACTCGACGAAGGAGCGGCCCATCTGTTCGGTCTGCAGGAAAAATTCGGCCGATTCGCGGGTGCTCATCACCCACTGATTGAGTTCGCGGATGCGCGGCATGTCGTTGGCGCGCCAGGCCGCGATGGCCTGCGCGAAGGCCGCGAGATCGCCGCGCGCGAAGCTCAGGTGCAATTGGTCGGCGAGCCATTCGGCGGCCTTGGCCTCCGAGTCGACGCCGGCCCATTCCACTGCCGCCTCGATGCCTTCGGAATACGAGAAGCCGCCCACGGGCAAGGCCGGCGAGGCGAGCCAGATGAGCTGCAGCAAGCTGTTGGCGCTGACTGGGTTGGGCATGTCAGTTTTTCACTGCGCGACTTTGTTCGGGGCGCGTGCACAGGCCACCGGGCACTCCCCTCCGCGAATGTCCCCCGTCGGCGTGAGCGCGCCCCGGATCACGCATGGCCATGCTCGTCGAGCAGTTCCGGCGCGAGCACGAGCGGCTTCGGGCCTTTGCTGCCGCCATGCGAGTGCCCATGGCCGTGGCTGTGACCCCCGCTGTGCGAATGCTCATGCGAACCATAGGCGCCGTTCTCGGGTTCGAAGGCTTCTTCCACCGCCACGACGATCAGGTGCATCGAACGCAGCATGTCGGCCAGCACATGGTCGGGCTCGATCTTGAGATGGTCGGGCCTGAGCTCGATCGGCACATGCCGGTTGCCCAGGTGATAGGCCGCGCGCGTCAGGTCGAAAGGCGTGCCGTGGGCCGTGCAATGCGTGATGCGCAGCACGGGCTGCGGCGCGGCGATGACGCGGACCAGCGAGCCGTCTTCGGCCACCAGCACATCGCCGCCCCGCACGGCGGTGCCGCGCGGCAGGAACACGCCGATCTGGCGGCCCTGCGAGTCGGTGGCGTCGAAGCGGCTTTTCTGGCGAATGTCCCAGTCGAGCTCGATGGTGGCGGCGCGCTTGAGCAGAACGGGCGCAAGGCCGCGGCCCTGGGGCATGAGTTTGTTGGCGGTGAGCATGGTGGCTTGCGGCTCCAAATGAGGCGGGCTAATATAACGTTCGTTATAACTTCTGTTCAACGGAGCGTTCAATGTCCGCCCTCAAACTGACTCAGATCGGTAACTCTGTCGGCATCATCCTGCCCAAGGAAGTGCTGGCGAGCATGAACGTGGGCAAGGGCGACACCGTCTACCTCACGCAGGCCGCCAACGGCGGGGTCACGATCACGCCGTACGACGACGAGTTCGAGCGGCAGATGGAGGCGGCGCGCCGCGTCATGAAGAAGCGGCGCAATGTTCTGCGCGAGCTTGCCAAGTGAGCGCCGCCAACCAACACTGGGTCTGGCTGAACCTGAGTGTGATCCAGTTGGTCCATGAAGAACAGCTCGCCGAGCATGGTGGTCCCGCCGGTGTGCGTGACGAGGGAATGCTTGCATCCGCCATGGGCCGACCGCAGAACCGCGCGATGTACGAATCTCCCGATGCGGCCACGCTGGCCGCGAGCTACGCATTCGGCATCGCCCGCAACCACCCGTTCGTGGACGGCAACAAGAGAACCGCATTCGTTGCGATGGAAACTTTCCTCGATCTCAACGGATTCGAGCTCCTCGCGTCCGACGAGGACTGCGTACTGAAGACGCTCGGCCTCGCGGCGGGGGAGATCGACGAAGCCTCCTTTGCCCAATGGATTCGCGAGCACCTCGCACCGCGCAGCCCCTGACATTCAAAACAGGAAATACCGCTGCGCCATCGGCAGCAGCTTCGCCGGCTCGCAGGTCAGCAGGTGCCCGTCGGCGCGCACCGCGTAGGTCTGCGCATCGATCTCCATCCTCGGCGTGTAGCCGTTGTGGATCAGATCCTTCTTGCGCACGTTGCGGATGTTCTTCACCGCGCTGAGGTTCTTGCTCAGGCCGTAGCGTTCCTTGATGCCCGAGGCCAGACCGGCCTGCGAGACGAAGGTCAGCGAGCTTTTCGCGAGGGAACCGCCGTACGCGCCGAACATCGGCCGATAGTGCACCGGCTGTGGCGTGGGTATCGACGCGTTCGGGTCGCCCATCGCAGCCATCGCGATGGTGCCGCCCTTCAGGATGGTGAAGGGCTTCACGCCGAAGAAGGCCGGCTTCCAGATCACGATGTCGGCCCACTTGCCGACTTCGAGCGAGCCGACCTCGTGCGCGATGCCGTGCGCAATGGCCGGGTTGATCGTGTACTTGGCGACGTAGCGCCTGGCGCGGAAGTTGTCGTTGCGCTCGTTGTCCTCCGGCAGCGTGCCGCGCTGCAGCTTCATCTTGTGCGCGGTCTGCCAGGTGCGGATGATGACTTCGCCCACACGCCCCATGGCCTGGCTGTCGGAGCTGAACATGCTGATCGCGCCGAGGTCGTGCAGCACGTCTTCGGCGGCAATCGTTTCCTTGCGGATGCGCGATTCGGCAAAGGCCAGGTCTTCGGCGATGCCGGCGTCGAGGTGGTGGCACACCATGAGCATGTCGACGTGCTCGTCGAGTGTGTTCACGGTGTAGGGCATCGTGGGGTTGGTGGACGAGGGCAGGAAGTTGGCCTCGCCCACCACGCGCAGGATGTCGGGCGCATGGCCGCCGCCCGCGCCTTCGGTGTGGAAGGCGCAGATGGCGCGCCCGCCAACGGCCGCGATAGTGTTCTCGACAAAGCCCGATTCGTTGAGCGTGTCGCTGTGGATGGCCACCTGCGTGTCGGTGGCGTCGGCCACGTCGAGGCAGTTGCTGATGGCCGCGGGCGTGGTGCCCCAGTCTTCATGCAGCTTCAGGCCGATGACGCCGGCTTCGATCTGCTCGTGCAGCGCGTGCGGCAGGCTCGCATTGCCCTTGCCGAGGAAGCCCAGGTTCATCGGGAACGCATCGGCCGCCTGCAGCATGCGCTCGATGTGCCAGGGGCCGGGCGTGGCGGTGGTCGCGAAGGTGCCGGTGGCGGGGCCGGTGCCGCCGCCGAGCATGGTGGTCACGCCGGAGGTCAGCGCCTCCTCGATCTGCTGCGGGCAGATGAAGTGGATGTGGCTGTCGATGCCGCCGGCGGTGACGATGTTGCCCTCGCAGCTGATGATCTCGGTGCCCGGGCCGATGACGATGTCCACGCCCGGCTGCACGTCGGGGTTGCCGGCCTTGCCGATGGCGGCGATGCGGCCGTCCTTCAGGCCGATGTCGGCCTTGACGATGCCCCAGTGGTCGAGGATGAGCGCGTTGGTCAGTACCGTGTCGACAGCACCCTGCAAACGCGTGCGCTGCGATTGCGCCATGCCGTCGCGAATGGTCTTGCCGCCGCCGAACTTCACCTCTTCGCCGTAGCCGCCGGCGCGCAAGGTGTAGTCGGCCTCGACTTCGATCAGCAGGTCGGTGTCAGCAAGACGGACCCGGTCGCCCACGGTGGGGCCGAAGATTTCTGCGTAGGCACGTCGCCCGATGGTGGCCATGTTTAAAGCTTCCCTTGAACCAGGCCGCGAAAGCCGTAGACGATGCGATCGCCCGAAAAATCGACCAGTTCGACCGTGCGCTGCTGGCCAGGTTCGAAGCGCACCGCGGCGCCCGATGCGATGTTCAGCCGCATGCCGCGCGCGGCCTCGCGGTCGAAGCCGAGCGCGCCGTTGGTCTCGGCGAAGTGGTAGTGCGAGCCGACCTGGATCGGCCGGTCGGCGGTGTTGCGCACCACCAGCGTGAGGGTGCGGCGGCCGGGGTTGAGCGTGTGCTCGCCGTCGCCGGTGAGGAGTTCGCCGGGGATCATGTTCAGACGGCCTGTGCCAGCAGCGACGCACCGAGCACCACCACCGCGGCACCGGTCACGCGCGGCAGCCACGCGTTGGCATGGCGCAGCGCCCAGCCCACCGCGATGCCCGCGAGGTGCAGCAGCACGGTCGCGCCGACCATGCCGGCCAGCGTGAGGGCCGCGCCTTCTTCGCTCGCCAGTTCGTGGCCGTGGGACACGCCATGGAAAAGGGCGAACACGCCGACGACCGCCATGGCGACCACGGCCGGCAGGTGAACGCGCGTGGCCACCAGCAGGCCGAGCACCAGCAGCGAGGCCGCGATCATCGGCTCGACCGCCGGCAGCTGCACGCCGGCCAGGCCCATCAGCGCGCCCACCAGCAGCATGCCGGCGAAGGCCAGCGGCGCCCAGAGCAGGTCGGGCCAGGCGCGGCGCGCGGCCAGCGCGCTCCAGAGGCCGACCGCGACCATGGCGGCGAGGTGGTCGGCGCCGGTCAGCGGATGCAGGAAGCCCGTGGTGAGGCCGTGGTGCAGGCCGCCGTCGACGCCGGTGTGGGCGCTGGCCGCGAGGGGCAGCACGAGGGCGGCGCACAGTGCGAGGCTTCTGGAAGCAGTGGTCTTGCGCATGGAAAGAATCCTTCTTGTTCTGGGTGTGTCAGACGATCGGCTGGTGGACGGTCACCAGCTTGGTGCCGTCCGGGAAGGTGGCTTCGACCTGGATGTCCGGGATCATCTCGGCGATGCCGTCCATCACGTCGGCGCGGGTCAGCACGCCGCGCCCGTCGCTCATGAGCTCGGCGACGCTCTTGCCGTCGCGGGCGCCTTCCATCACGGCGGCCGAAATCAGGGCGATGGCTTCGGGGTAGTTGAGCTTCAGGCCGCGGGCCTTGCGGCGTTCGGCGAGCAGCGCCGCGGTGAAGATCAGCAGCTTGTCTTTTTCGCGCGGAGTCAGTTCCATGGGATCGGCATCGGGTGGCAGAGAGTGGCGGCCATTATGGGCAAGCCGGCTTCTTTGCAACAGTCGTGCCGCGCGGCAGCCGGGGCCGCCGCGCACGGCCGCCCGAAGCGGCCGGCCCGCCCGCGGTGGGGGGGCGAAACGACACGAAGTGCGCGCAGCCTGGGGGCGATCAACAGTGCAGGCACGAAAGATGCACCGAAACGGTGTGAACCCCACTGACACACCGATCACCCCAGACGACGCCCCCCAGCGCATCGTCAAGGTGCGGCGCGACTACAACAGCTGGGTGGCCAGCGAGACGCTGGAGGACTACGCGCTGCGCTACACGCCGCAGCGCTTTCGCAAGTGGTCCGAATGGCGGGTGGCGAACACGGCCTTCGGGGCGGCGTCGTTCCTGATCCTGGAGGCGGTCGGCGCCACGCTGCTGGTGCAGTACGGCTTCGCCAACGCCTTCTGGGCGATCCTGGCGACCGGGCTCATCATCTTCCTGGCAGGCGTGCCGATCAGCGTGTATGCGGCGCGCTACGGCGTCGACATGGATTTGCTCACGCGCGGCGCGGGTTTCGGCTACATCGGCTCCACGCTCACCTCGCTGATCTACGCGAGCTTCACTTTCATCTTCTTTGCGCTCGAGGCGGCGGTGATGGCCTATGCGCTGGAACTGGCACTGGGCATCCCGCCTGTGTGGGGCTACCTGGTGTGCGCGCTGGTGGTGATCCCGCTGGTCACGCACGGCGTGTCGGCCATCAGCCGGCTGCAGCTGTGGACGCAGCCGCTGTGGCTGCTGATGCTGGTGGTGCCTTTTGCCTACGTGCTGGTGCGCGATCCTGGTGCATTTGCGGGCATCGTGCACTACAACGGGGTTCGCTCGGGCACGAGTGGCTTCAATCTGCACCTGTTTGGCGCTGCGCTCACGGTCGGCATCGCGCTGATCACGCAGATGGGCGAGCAGGCCGACTACCTGCGCTTCATGCCCGCCCGCACCGCGGCCACGGCGCGCCGCTGGTGGGGCGCGGTGCTGGCCGGAGGGCCGGGCTGGGTGGTGCTGGGCGTGCTCAAGATGCTGGGCGGGGCGCTGCTGGCCTACCTGGCGCTCACGCACATGGTGCCGGCCGACCGTGCGGTCGATCCGAACCAGATGTACCTCGCGGCCTACGAGTACGTGTTTCCGCACTACGGCTGGGCGGTGGCGGCCACGGCGCTGTTCGTGGTGATCTCGCAGCTCAAGATCAACGTCACCAACGCCTATGCCGGTTCGCTGGCCTGGAGCAATTTTTTCTCGCGCGTGGCGCACAGCCACCCGGGGCGCGTGGTGTGGGTGGTGTTCAACGCGCTGATCGCCTTCATGCTGATGGAGATGAACGTGTTCGAGGCGCTGGGCGACGTGCTCGGTCTGTTCGCCAACATCGCCATCGCCTGGATGATGGCCGTGGTGGCCGACCTCGTCATCAACAAGCCGCTGGGGCTGTCACCGCCGGGCATCGAGTTCAAGCGCGCGCACCTGTGGGACATCAACCCGGTGGGCGTGGGCGCGATGGCGCTGGCCTCGGTGCTGTCGATCACCGCGCACCTGGGCATGTTCGGTCCGCTGGCGCAGGCCTTCTCGGCGCTGATCGCGCTCGGCACGGCGCTGGTGGCATCGCCGCTGCTGGCCTGGGCGACGGGGGGCAAGTACTACCTGGCGCGCGGCTCCGATGAACACCACGGTGCGGTGGCTTTCGCGCCCGCCGGAGGTTCGCGCACGGTGCGCTGGGCCAAGGTCGAGACCGGCAGCTACCAACGCCTGAAGGTGCAGCACTGCGTGATCTGCGAGCGCGAGTACGAGGGGCCGGACATGGCGCATTGCCCCGCCTACCAGGGCGCGATCTGCTCGCTGTGCTGCACGCTCGATGCGCGCTGCGGCGACCTGTGCAAGCCGCATGCGAGCCTCTCGTCGCAGTGGTCCGGCGTGCTGCGCTGGCTGCTGCCGCGGCGCAGCTGGCGCTATCTCGACACGGGGCTCGGCCACTTCCTGCTGCTGATGCTGGTCATCGTGCCGCTGCTGGCCGTGGTGTTCGGCGTGCTCTACCAGCAGGAGCTGCGCGCGTTCGGCGAAGGCGCGCTGGAGCTGGCCTCCGAGGCCGACGTGGCTGCGGCGCTGGCAGGCGTGCAGAAGCTGTCGCTGCGCTCGGGCTTCCTCAAGGCGTACATGGCGCTGCTGGTCATCGCGGGCATCGTTGCGTGGTGGCTGGTGCTGGCGCACCAGAGCCGCAAGGTGGCGCAGGAAGAATCGAACCGGCAGACCCACCTGCTGGTGCGCGAGATTGAACTGCACCGCGAGACCGATCGCGCGTTGCAGGCCGCAAAACAGATCGCCGAAGAGGCGAGGGCCGTGGCCGAGCAGGCCAAGCAGGCCGCCGACCAGGCCAACCAGGCCAAGAGCCGCTACATCAGCGCCATCAGCCACGAACTGCGCACGCCCCTCAACAGCATCCTCGGCTATGCGCAGCTGATGGGCGAAGACCATTCGGTGCCGCCGCACCGCCAGCAGGCGGTAGCGGTCATCAAGCGCGGCGGCGAGCACCTGCTGTCGCTCATCGAGGGCACGCTCGCCATCGCGCACATCGAGGCCGGCAAGCTCACGCTGCATGCGCGGCCGATGCGCTTCGCCGACACGATGCGCGAACTGGCCGACATGTTCGAGCTGCAGGCGGCGGAGAAGGGGTTGCAGTTCCACTTCGATGCTGCAGGCGCGTTGCCCGAGGTGGTGCGCGCGGATGAAAAGCGCGTGTGCCAGATCCTCATCAACCTGCTGGGCAACGCGATCAAGTTCACGGCGGCCGGACAGGTCACGCTGCGGCTGGCCTATGCGCGCGAGTTCGCGTCGGTGGAGATCGAGGACACCGGACCGGGCATGCCGGCCGGGGACATCGAGCGGATCTTCGAGCCGTTTGCGCGCGGGAATGCAGCGGGCGCATCGGCCGCGCCGGGCGCGGGCCTGGGGCTCACCATCGCCAAGATGCTGACCGACCTGATGGGCGGCGAGATGAAGGTGCAGAGCACGCCGGGCGTGGGCTCGCTGTTCTGCGTGCGCCTGTTCCTGCCGCGCGTGCACGACGCCATGGCCGGCACCGGCCGGCCGCTGCCGGTGCAGCGCGGGCGGCGCGGCTACGAAGGCCCGCGCCGCCGCCTGCTGGTGGTCGACAACGAGGAGGCCGACCGCGACCTTCTGGGGCATGTGCTCGCGCCGCTGGGCTTCGAACTGCGCAGCGCGGCCAGCGGGCACGATGCGCTGGACCTCATCGCCGCCGGCTACCGGCCCGACGCGATGTTCGTCGACCTCGCGATGCCTGGCATCGACGGCTGGGAGACGATTCGCCGCGCGCGCAAGCTGGGGCTGACCGAGGCCTCGGTGGCCATCGTCTCGGCCAACGCCTTCGACAAGGGGCTCGACAACGACGTGGGCATTGCGCCCGAAGACTTCTTCGTGAAGCCCGTGCGCCACTCGGAGCTGCTCGACTGGCTCGAACGCCGGCTCGGGCTGCAATGGACCGACACCGCCGCCGGGCCTGCGCCGGTTGCAGTTGCGCGCCCGCTGCTGCCACCTTCGCTGGAGCGCCTGCGCGTGCTCGAGGAGGCAGTGGGGCTGGGCTACTTCCGCGGCATCATGAACCAGCTCGACGCCATCGACGCGGCGCAGCCCGAATGCAGTGCATGGACTGAGGCCCAGCGCACGCTGGCGCGCCAGTTCCAGTTCGAAGCCATGAGCCGTGCGCTCGCCGACGCCGTCGAAAGCGCCGCATGACACAGACGCCACCTCCCGCCGCGGAAACATCGCCGCTCGCCAGGACGCTGCGCGAGCAGCAAGGCGCCAACAGCGATCTCGTGCTGATCGTCGACGACGTGCCCGACAACCTCGCCGTGCTGCACGACGCGCTCGACGAATCGGGCTATACCGTGCTCATCGCCACCAACGGCGAACAGGCGCTGCAACGCGCCGCCCAGGCGCGGCCCGACATCGTGCTGCTCGACGCGATGATGCCGGGCATCGACGGCTTCGAGGTGGCGCGCCGGCTCAAGGCCGATGCGGCCACGTCGCACATTCCCATCGTGTTCATGACCGGGCTCACCGAGACCGAGCACCTCGTGGCCGCGCTGGAAGCCGGGGGCGTCGACTACGTCACCAAGCCCATCAAGCCGAAGGAAGTGCTCGCGCGCATGAACGTGCACCTGCAGGGCGCGCGCCGCGCGCGGCAGGACGCGCGGCAGGCCGGGCAGGCGCGCAACGCGCTCGATGCCTTCGGCTACGCGAGCATCACCGTGCGCCTGCCCGAAGGCCGGCTGATCTGGCAGACGGCCCTCGCGCGCGACCTGCTGCAGCGCTACTGCGACACGCGCGCGCCCGAGACACCGCCCGCGGTGCTCGAATGGCTGCGCAGCCACACGCCCGACGCGCGCCAGCGCGGCATCGAGCCGCCGGCGCTGTCCATCGTGCAGGGCGCCAGCAGCCTCACGCTGCGCCTGCACCAGCAGACCAGCAGCGACGACGACGGCGACGAGTGGATGATCGTCATGCGCGAGGTGTCCGACACCGGCGTGATCGAGGCCATGAGCCTGAGCCTGAAGCTCACGGCGCGCGAGGCCGAGGTGCTGTACTGGGTGGTCAAGGGCAAGACCAACAAGGACATCGGCGAGATCCTCGGCAGCAGCCCGGCCACCGCCAAGAAGCACCTCGAGCGGGTGTACGTGAAGCTCGGCGTGGAGACGCGCACAGCCGCGGCCGGCGTGGCCATCAAGCGCATCCGCGAGCTGCAGCCGCAGTTCGAGATCTGAGGTTCGATGGCCGCCGGTTCCCCGCGCCGTGTCATGGCGCCTGCTTGCAGCGTCCCTAGAATGGTTCAAGGTCCACCGGACGCGCGCGATGAAGAACAACAGGCACAACAGGACAACAACCCGACCGACATGCCGCGGCTGGATGCTTGCTGCTTCCTGCCTGTTCGTGAGCCTGGGCGCGAGTCCTGGCGCACGGGCCGCCGGCCATTTCGACGTGGACGACGCCAGCACGCTCGACCCGGGCCAATGCCAGTACGAGACCTGGTGGAGCCGCACGGGCACGGAGCCGGTCACGGGGTTCCACCTCGGGCCCGCCTGCCGGGTGGGTCCCATCGAGCTGGGCCTGAACTTCGACCGCACCTCGATGCAGGGCGTGCACTCGGTCACCGGCGGGCCGCAGGTCAAATGGAACTTCTACGGGCAGGCGGCGGATGCGCCGTTCAGCGCCGCCGTGTCGGCCGGCATCGTCTCGGACCTGCGGCGCGGCGGCCGCATGGGTGGGCAGTTCGTCGTGCCGATGACGTGGCGCCCGGCCAGCAGCCTGCAGGTGCATGTCAACTTCGGTGCCGACTGGGCGCTGGGCACCGGCCTTCGCACGCCGCGCGGCGGCGTGGGCGTCGAATGGGCGCTGAACGACACCGTGTCGCTCATCGCAGAACGCAACCGTGCGGCGGGCGTCTGGACTTCGCGCATCGGCGGGCGTTTCAGCCTCACGCCGCTGATCAACGTGGACGTGAGCGCGTCGCGCACCGGGCCGCAGGGCGTGCGCGGCTTCGCGATCGGGCTGAACCACGAATTCACCTGGAAGTGAGCCTGCCGCAGGAGGCGCTGTATCCGATTTCCGCGAATCCCATCGATGGGCCTGGTTGTCGATCGAGTATCCGGCCCTGCGCAATTTTTGATTCCGACTGCAAAAGATTTGGTGACGACCTCCCATGCCTGATCCCGTGACGACATCGCCCGTGCTGGACTTCAAGTTCGCTGCTCCTCCCCTCGATTCCGCGGCTCATCCTTCGGGCAACCCCTTGGGCATGGCGGCACGCAATCGGACACCCAGGCCCGTGCGCAACCCGAACCTGCGCGGCCTGCAGTGCCTGCGGTGCGATGCGCTCTTCCCCCTCGCGCTGGCGCACGACGGATGTCCCGCGTGCAGGCGCGGAGGCCTTCACGTCGCGCTGCGCGCCAGCTACCTGTCCGGCAGTGCCGAAGCGATGCCCATGCCCTACACCTCCGGCTTCGCGCTGGGCGAAGGGCAGACGCCGCTGCAGGACGTGCCCGAGCTGGCGCGGCAGTTCGACGTGGGTCGGCTGGCCATCAAGGACGAGTCTTGCAATCCCACCGGCTCGCACAAGGACCGCATGACCGCGGTGGGCGTGGCGCAGGCGCTCGATTTCGACGCCCACACGCTGGTGCTGGCCTCGTCGGGCAACGCGGCCGTGTCGGCGGCGCACTATGCATGGGCCGCGGGCCTGGGCTGCGAAGTGGCCACCTACGAAGGCATGCCGGCCACCTATGCGCGGCAGCTCGATGCACTCGGCGCGCGGCGCTATGTGTTCGCCGACAACGCGGGCCGCTGGGCCTTCGTGCGCGAGCGTGCGCAGCACCCCGGCTACTTTGCGCTGACCAACTACCGCCTGCCCGCGCTGGGCAGCGCGCCGCTGGCAATCGAAGGCTACAAGCCGATCGCGCTCGAATGCGTGGCCGATGGCGGGTTGCCGGACCACATCGTGATTCCCACCGCGCGCGGCGACCTGGCCTGGGGCATCTACGCGGGCTTTCGCGACCTGCTGGCCGCGGGGCGCATCGCACGCCTGCCGAAGCTCTGGCTCGTGGAGCCGTTCCCGCGCCTGGCGCGCGTGCTCGCGGGCGGCCCCCTCAACGACAGCTACCCGGGCCACACCGCGCAGTTCTCCACCGCCGGAGCCACCGTCACCTACCTGCAATGGCAGGCCGCCGCCGCGACGGGCGGCGGCGCGGTGGTCGTGGGCGACAACGAAGCGCGCGCCGCGCGCCGGCTGCTCTCGGCGTCCGGCATCAGCGCCGAGCTGTGCGCGGCCGGCGGCCTGGCCGCCCTGCGGCAGCTGCGCGAGAGCAACGCCGTCGCGGCCGACGCGCATGTGGTGCTGATGCTGACCGCCAGCGCGGCCGGCGATCCGAGCTGGCCCGACCGTCCTGTCTAGCCTTCGGCCTGCAGCCGCAGTAGAAGGCGAGCCCCTTACTTCGCGTCGCTGTAGACCGTGGCGCGCGACACGCCCATGTGCGCCGCGGCAATCTCGGCGCCCCGGCGGACCTCCAGCATGCCGGCCTTCTTCAGTTCCTGCACCAGCTGCTTGCGGTCGGCGGGCTTCAGCGAGCGCGACGTGGTCGCGCGCGACGCCGCGAACTCGTCGATGCGCGCGTGGATGCGGTCCGAGTGGTTGCCGCCGCTCTCGAGGTGCTCGTGCACATCCTTGTCGTCGATCTTCGTGAACTGCGAGATCGCGCCCTGGAAGCTCTGGAACAGCGTGAGGTCGACGTTGAGGCACAGCGCGGCCACGTATTCGCCGCTGTCGTCCTTGATGCCGATGGACGTGCTCTTGACCTTGCGCCCGTCGGGAAAGGTGTTGGCGTAGTTCGCGATCACCGCCGGAAACTCCGGGTCGCGGATGCGAGCGAGGCCCAGCTCGGTGACCGGCTGGCCGACCTCGCGGCCGCTCAGGCTGTTCTCGATGGCGTAGATCGCGTTCTTCGGGTTGCTCAGGTCGTGCACCACCACTTCGCAGAAGGGCGCAAAGGTCTGGCCCAGGCCTTCGGCCATGTTGCGCAGCATGTCCAGGAGCTGCTTGTTCGGCTTCTTCTTCATGCCGTGGAATGTATCCAGCTCTGGACGGACAATCCAATTCATACAAAAAGTACAGTGTTGGATGTATTATCTAATTTTGTACTGGAGCCCGCGAATGACCGCGAGAGAACGCGCACGCTATGTCGATCCCCGCACCGGCAGGCACTACGACCTGTCCGAACGCCGATGGCGCTCCGACGACGGCCACCCGATGATGGTCACGCCGCTGCCCGGCATCGGGCGCGACGACATCGATTCGCGCGTCCGCTCGCTGTGGCGCTACCGCGCGGCGCTGCCCGTGGCGATCGAGCAGCCCGCGAGCATGGGCGAAGGCTGCACGCCGCTGGTGCAGAAGCGGTGGGGCGGCTTCGAGCCCTACTTCAAGCTCGAGTGGTTCAATCCGACCTGCAGCTTCAAGGACCGAGGCGCGGCGGTGATGATGTCTTTCCTGCGGCAGATCGGCGTCGATGCGGTGCTGGAAGACAGCTCCGGCAATGGCGGCGCGGCGATTGCGGCGGCCGGCGCGGCGGCGGGCATGCGCGTGAAGGTGCTCGCGCCGAGCTACACGCCCGCGCCGAAGGTGGCGCAGATCCGGGCCTTCGGCGCGGAGGTACAGCTGGTGCCGGGGCCGCGCGAAGAGTCCGAATATGAGGCGGTGCGCCAGTCGGAATCGATCTTCTACGCGAGCCACAACTGGCATCCGTTCTTCCTGCAGGGTACGAAGACGCTGGCCTACGAGCTGTGGGAAGACCTGGGCTTCACCGCGCCCGACAACGTCGTGATTCCGACCGGCGCGGGCAGCAATGTGCTCGGCTGCTGGATCGGCTTCAAGGAACTGCTGGCGGCGGGGCAGATCGCGAAGCTGCCCCGCATCTTCGTGGCGCAGCCGCTGAACTGCTCGCCGATCGATGCGAGCTTCATGGCGGGCGCCGAGACGCTGGTGGAGCGCATCGTGCGGCCGACGATTGCCGAAGGCACGGCGATCAGGCGGCCCGTGCGCCTGCAGGAAATCCTGCAGGCGCTGCGCGAGACGGATGGCAAGACGGTGGCGCTGACCGAGGAGCAGATCGCGGCGGCGGTGCGCCGGCTGGCAGCGAGCGGGCTCTACGCGGAGCCGACGTCCGCCTCGGCAGCGGCGGCCATCGAGGTGCTGGCGCAGCGCGGCGACATCAAGGCCAGCGAGACGACGGTCGCGTTGCTGACCGGCACTGGCCTGAAATCGACGCAGTTCATGACCGAGCTGTTCGGCGCCGCCGTCGCCGTGTAGCCAGCACTACCAGGGCCACGCGATGCGTGTGCCCGTTCCCGTTTCGTCGGCGCGCGCATGCAGCAGGCGAGCGACGGTCAGGTCCTGCAGCGCGAGGCCGGTCATGTCGAAGACGGTGATGTCGGCGACGGCTCGCTCGAAGGGCGTCTTGCCGCTCAGCAGGTCGCCCAGTTCGATGCATGCCGTGTCGGGCGCCCATTGGGTTTCGCCGATTTGCTGCGCCTGCGTCCGGTCGTCGACGAACAGCCGCACGCGCGGCAGCAGGCCGTCGGGAAGTTCGCGCTTGCCCCGGGTGTCCGCGCCGACGCAGTTCAGGTGCGTGCCGGGCCGAACGGCTTCGAGATCGAAGAGCGCGCCGCCGCCGCCCGGGGTGGCGGTGATCACGATGTCGCTCCGGGCCACTGCAGCGTTGCGGTCGGTGGCCGGCGCGATGTTGCAGCGGCCGGCGAAATGCGCCTCGAACGCCGCATTGCGCTGGCCGTTTGCGCTCACATAAAGAACCTCGCGCAGCGAGGGCATCAGCCGCAGCGCGAAGTCGAGCTGGATGCGCGCCTGTACGCCGGTACCGAAGAGGCACAGCCGCGTGCTGTCGGCACGTGCGAGCTGCTGCAGGCCGAGCCCGCCTGCCGCACCGGTGCGCACGGTCGTCACCGTGTTGCCGTCGATGACGCATAGCGGCCGGCCTGTCGCGGGGTCGATCAGCAGGATCGTCGCCTGGTGCGGCTCGCCGCCGCGCTGCCGGTTGTCCGGCCAGAAGCCGGCGGCCTTGAAGCCGAGCAGGTCCTGGGCCTGCACGTCGCCGGACTTGATGCCGAATACCCCACCCGTGCGCAGCGGCTCGCGCACGACCGGAAAGACGCGGCCCTCGCGTTCGCTGTGCAGCACGAAGGCCTCGCGCACGGCCTGCAGCACGTCGTCGGGGGAGAGGAGGGTGTCGACCTGGTGCTTGTCGAGCAGCAGGAGCTGGGCATTGGAAGGCGCGATTGCGGATGTCATTTGGAAATATTATCTACTTCCAGACAAAACATAAAACTCCGGGCATTGGCGGGCTGTCAGCGTCCGGTGTGAACCTTGATCCGGATGGTCGCCACGTCCCATCCCCGGTTCTTGAGCCGCGTCACCAGCATCGGCGACAGCTGGCGCAGCTTGGCGGCCGCGGCGCTGCCCTTGACCAGCAGGCACCAGACGTCGCCCTCTGCCGGTCCGGCCTGGATGGCGCTGCGCATGGCCGGCGGGATCAATCCCTCGACGGCCTTGAGCCGCTCCGCAGCGTCGCGTGCGCGCGCCATCAGGCTGCCCAGGGTGGGCGAGCCTTCCGCTGCGTCCTGCAGCGAGATGGGAGGGGGCGTGCGGCGATACATGGGTAATCCAGGGGTTAGAAACAAGACAGCTAAAATGCCCGGTTTGCCGGCGTTCGCGCCGGAAAAAGGCCGCTTGCTTTCAAGCTTGATTTTGAAGCGGGCGCGCCCAACTGCTTTCACCATATCTTAGGGAATCCGGTCGCAGTGCCTGCCGTATCAGGCGCCCGCCCATCTCCACCCAATGGCAACCAACTTCCTGACCCAGATCTTCGGCAGTCGCAACGACCGGCTCCTCAAGCAGTATCGCAAGACGGTGGAACGCATCAATGCGCTCGAACCCGAGTTCGAGAAGCTCAGCGACGATGCGCTGCGCGCCAAGACACAGGAGTTCAAGGACCGCATCGCCAAGGGCGAAACGCTCGACGACCTGCTGCCGGAAGCCTTCGCCACCGTGCGCGAAGGCTCCAAGCGCGTCATGAAGATGCGCCATTTCGACGTCCAGCTGCTCGGCGGCATGGCGCTGCACAACGGCAAGATCTCCGAAATGCGTACCGGCGAAGGCAAGACGCTGACCGCCACGCTGCCGGTGTACCTGAATGCGCTGTCGGGCCAGGGCGTGCACGTGGTCACGGTGAACGACTACCTGGCCAACCGCGACGCGACCTGGATGGGCCGCCTCTACAACTTCCTCGGCCTCTCGGTGGGCATCAACCTGCCGCAGATGCCGCGCGAGGAAAAGCAGGAGGCCTACCGCAGCGACATCACGTACGGCACGAACAACGAATACGGCTTCGACTACCTGCGCGACAACATGGTCTACGAGCCCGGCGACCGGGTCCAGCGCGGGCTGAACTATGCGATCGTCGACGAAGTGGACTCGATCCTGATCGACGAGGCCCGCACGCCGCTGATCATCAGCGGCCAGGCCGAAGACCACACCGACCTTTACCTTGCCATCAACAAGGTGGTGCCGCTGCTCACCAAGCAGGAAGGCGAAGCCGATCCGCGCACGGGCGAGGGCGTCACGGTGCCCGGCGACTTCACGGTCGACGAGAAGACACACCAGGTGTTCCTGACCGAAGACGGCCACGAGAATGCCGAGCGCATCCTGGGCGAGCTGAAGCTGATTCCCGAGGGCGCGTCGCTCTACGACCCGGCCAACATCACGCTGATGCATCACCTGAATGCGGCGCTGCGTGCACGCCACCTGTACCACCGCGACCAGCACTACGTGGTGCAGCAGGGCGAGGTGGTCATCGTCGACGAATTCACCGGCCGCCTGATGACGGGCCGCCGCTGGAGCGACGGCCTGCACCAGGCCGTGGAAGCCAAGGAAGGCGTGGAGATCCAGGCCGAGAACCAGACGCTGGCTTCCATTACCTTCCAGAACTACTTCCGCCTGTACGGCAAGCTGGCCGGCATGACCGGCACGGCCGACACCGAAGCCTACGAGTTCCAGGAGATCTACGGCCTCGAGACCGTCATCATCCCGCCCAACCGCGTCAGCAAGCGCGAAGACCAGCTCGACCGCGTCTACAAGACGACGCGCGAGAAGTACGAGGCGGCCATCCAGGACATCCGCGAGTGCTACGAGCGCGGCCAGCCGGTGCTGGTGGGCACCTCGTCCATCGAAAACTCGGAAATCATCGACGGCCTGCTCACGCAGGTGGGCCTGCCGCACCAGGTGCTGAATGCCAAGCAGCATGCGCGCGAAGCCGACATCGTGGCGCAGGCCGGCCGCACGAAGATGATCACCATCGCGACCAACATGGCCGGCCGCGGCACCGACATCGTGCTGGGCGGCAACATCGAGAAGATGATCGAGGCGATCGAGAACGACGAAGGCCGCGATGAAGCCACCAAGCAGGCCGACATCGAGCACGTGCGTGCCGAGTGGACCAAGGACCACGAGTTCGTCAAGTCGCTCGGCGGCCTGCGCATCATCGCGACCGAACGCCATGAATCGCGCCGCATCGACAACCAGCTGCGCGGCCGTTCGGGCCGCCAGGGCGACCCGGGCTCCTCGCGCTTCTACCTGAGCCTGGACGATCCGCTGATGCGCATCTTCGCGGGCGACCGCGTGAAGGCGATCATGGACCGCCTGAAGATGCCCGACGGCGAAGCCATCGAGGCCGGCATCGTCACGCGCAGCATCGAGAGCGCGCAGCGCAAGGTCGAGGCGCGCAACTTCGACATCCGCAAGCAGCTGCTCGAATACGACGACGTGTCGAACGACCAGCGCAAGGTGATCTACCAGCAGCGCAACGACATCCTCGATGCGGGCGACCTCACGGCGCAGATCGCGGCGCTGCGCGAAGGCTGCTTCACCGACCTCGTGCGCCAGTACGTGCCCAGCGAATCGGTCGAAGAGCAGTGGGACCTGGACGGGCTCGAGAAGAGCCTGTTCAACGAGTGGGGCATCGACATGCCGCTCAAGAAGGAAGTCGAAGCCTCGGACGCCATCGCCGACGATGACATCGTCGAGAAGGTGCTCAAGAACGCCAACGAAACCTTCGACGCCAAGGTCGCATTGATCGGCCAGGAGAACTTCACCCAGTTCGAGCGCATGGTGCTGCTGCAGAGCATCGACACCCACTGGCGCGAACACCTGGCCTCGCTCGACTACCTGCGCCAGGGCATCCACCTGCGCGGCTATGCGCAGAAGCAGCCCAAGCAGGAATACAAGCGCGAAGCCTTCGAGCTCTTCGGCCAGCTGCTCGACTCGGTGAAGAACGAAGTCACGCGCCAGCTGATGACAGTGCGCGTGCAGTCGGGCGAGCAACTCGAGGAAGCCGCGGAAGCGATGGAAAACCGTGGCGAGAACGTCTCGAACATCACCTACTCGGCACCGACCGAGACGGGCGAGGTCGAGATCCGCGTCGACGAGGAAAACCAGCGCCGCATCGCGGCTGCCGGCCTGGGCGCGCTCAGCGCGGAGGCCGCGGCTTTCGCGCGCGTCGGCCGCAACGATCCGTGCCCCTGCGGCAGTGGCAAGAAGTACAAGCAGTGCCACGGCAAGCTCAGCTGACCCCGCAACCCATTCGTTAGAGAAATCGCCATGCCAGTGAACCTGTCCGCTCCCGATCCTGCCGCCTTGTTCGCGGTGCCCGGCGTCCGCATCGGCGTGGCCGAAGCAGGCGTACGAAAGGCCAACCGCAAGGACCTGACGGTCGTGCTGATCGACGAAGGCTCGGCGGTCGGCGGGGTGTTCACCCAGAACCGTTTCTGCGCCGCGCCGGTGCAGGTCTGCCGCGACCACCTGGCCGCGAACTACGGCATCCGTGCGATGGTGATCAACACCGGCAATGCGAACGCCGGCACGGGCGAAGACGGCCTGATGCGCACGCGCTCCACCTGCATTGCGCTCGCGCGCAAGCTGGAGATCGCGCCCGAGCAGATCCTGCCGTTTTCCACCGGCGTGATCATGGAGCCGCTGCCCGTCGACCGCATCGAGGCGGGCCTGCCGGCCGCACTGGCCGATGCCGATGCGAACCACTGGGCGCGCGCGGCCGAGGGCATCATGACCACCGACACGATCCCCAAGGCCTTCAGCCAGCAGGTGCAGATCGGCGGTGCCACGGTCACCATCACCGGCATCAGCAAGGGTGCCGGCATGATCCGCCCGAACATGGCGACCATGCTGGGCTTCATGGCGACCGACGCGAAGATCGATCCCTCGCTGATCCAGCCGCTGGCCAAGCTGTTGGCCGACGCTTCGTTCAACCGCGTGACCATCGACGGCGACACCTCGACCAACGACTCGTTCGTGGTCATCGCCACGCAGAAGGCGGCGCACGCCCCCATCACCTCGCTCGACTCGGCCGATGGCCAAGCGCTGGTGGCCGCGATGCAGAATGTGGCGCGCCAGCTGGCGCAGGCCATCGTGCGCGACGGCGAAGGCGCGACCAAGTTCATCACCATCCAGGTCGACGGCGGCAAGGACGCTGCCGAGTGCAGGCAGGTGGCGTACGCGGTGGCGCATTCGCCGCTGGTCAAGACGGCCTTCTATGCCAGCGACCCGAACCTGGGCCGCATCCTCGCGGCTGTGGGCTACGCGGGCATTGCCGACCTCGACCAGACCGGCATCGACCTGTTCCTCGACGATGTGCACGTGGCGGTCAAGGGCGGGCGCAACCCGTCGTACCGCGAGGAAGACGGCCAGCGCGTGATGAAGCAGAGCGAGATCACTGTGCGCATCGGCCTGGGCCGCGGCAATGCCAGCGAGACCGTGTGGACCTGCGACTTCAGCCACGAATACGTGACGATCAACGCCGACTACAGATCCTGATGACCCCCACGCTCCGCACTTCGTGTCGTCGCTGCCCCCCGAGGGGGCGCTCTACGCCCTTCGGACGGCCGGGCGGGCGCAGATGAACGAGCAGTTCCAGAAGCTGCTCGAGCGCGCCGAACAGCTGATCGGCCGCATCGAGTCGATCCTGCCGCAGCCCCTGGCCGCGCCCGCCGACTGGAACGCGTCGATCGCCTGGCGCTACCGCCGCCGCAGCTCGGGCCACGGCGTGCTCGAGCCCGTGAAGCACGTGGCCGCGATGGCACTCGACAGCCTGAAGGAAATCGACGTCCAGAAGGAAAAGATCGAGCGCAACACCCGCCAGTTCGTCGAAGGCAAGCCGGCCAACAACGTGCTGCTGACGGGCGCGCGGGGCACGGGCAAGTCGTCGCTGATCCGCGCCTGCCTGCAGGCCTACGCGCCGCAGGGCCTGCGCCTGATCGAGGTCGACAAGGCCGAACTGACCGACCTGCCCGACATCGTCGAGGTGGTCTCGCAGCGGCCCGAGAAGTTCATCGTGTTCAGCGACGACCTGAGCTTCGACGAGGGCGAGCCGGGCTACAAGGCGCTCAAGTCGATCCTCGACGGCTCGATCGCGGCCTCGACGCCCAACGTGCTGATCTACGCGACCAGCAACCGGCGCCACCTGCTGCCCGAGTACATGAAGGACAACCTCTCGTACACCCACACCGAGGATGGCGAGGTGCATCCGGGCGAAGTGATCGAGGAAAAGATCTCCCTGTCGGAGCGCTTCGGCCTCTGGGTGAGTTTCTATCCCTTCAGCCAGAACGAGTACCTGGCGATCGTCGCGCAGTGGCTCTCGTCGTTCGGCGTGGACAAGGCTGCCATCGAGGCCGCGCGGCCCGAGGCGCTGGTCTGGGCGCTGGAGCGCGGCTCGCGCAGCGGCCGCGTGGCCTACCAGTTCGCGCGCGACTACGCGGGCCGGAGCAACGCGTGACCGAAGCGCGCAAGCACACCGAGGTCGCGGTTGGCGTGCTGATCCGCCTGTCCGACGACGCACTGCTGCTCTCGACCCGGCCCGAAGGCAAGGCCTATGCGGGCTACTGGGAGTTTCCCGGCGGCAAGATCGAGGCGGGCGAGACGGTCGAAGAGGCATTGCGGCGCGAGCTGCATGAAGAGCTCGGCATCACCATCGACGGCGCCGAAGTCTGGAAGGTCACGGAGCACGACTACCCGCATGCGCTGGTGCGCCTGCACTGGTGCAAGGTCACGGCCTGGAGCGGCGAGTTCGAGATGCGCGAGGGCCAGCAGATGGCCTGGCAACAGCTGCCGCTGGAGGTGGCGCCGGTGCTGCCGGGTGCCTTCCCGGTGCTGCAGTGGCTGTGCGAAGAGCGTGGCCTGCCGTTCGTGGCGCCGCCGGTTGTCGCGCCGGCTTCCTGATTGATGCACCCCAAGTACCGTCCGGACATCGACGGGCTGCGCGCCATCGCGGTGGGCTCCGTGCTGGTCTATCACGCCTTCCCGAAGACGCTGATGGGCGGTTTCGTCGGGGTCGACATCTTCTTCGTGATCTCGGGTTTCCTGATCACGACCATCATTCTCCAAAGCCTCGCGGCGGGCGACTTCACCTACCGCGACTTCTACGAGCGGCGCATCCGGCGGATCTTTCCGGCACTGATCGTGGTGTTGCTGGCAACGCTGCTTGCCGGCTGGTACCTGCTGCTGTCCGACGAGTTCGGCGAGCTGGGCAGGCAGACCGTGGGCGGCACGGCGTTCGTCGCCAACCTGGTGTTCTGGGGGGAATCGGGCTACTTCGACACGGCCGCCGAAACCAAGCCGCTGCTGCACCTGTGGTCGCTGGGCATCGAGGAACAGTTCTACATCTTCTGGCCACTGCTGCTTGGGCTCGCATGGCGCAAGCGCTGGCCGATCGTGCGCGTGGTGCTGGCGGTGGCGGCGGTCTCGTTCGTGGTGAACGTGGCGACGGTGCACCCGCTGCCGGCGGCGTCGTTCTACTCGCCGGCCTCCCGCTTCTGGGAGCTGATGGTCGGCGGCATCCTGGCCTGCATGCGGCTGAAGCCGCCAGCGCCGAGTGCATGGCGCAGCCATGTGCAATCGGTGCTGGGCGTCGGGCTGATCGTGCTCGGGCTGGTGATGATCCGCAGCAACAAGGCGTTCCCGGGCTGGTGGGCGCTGCTGCCCACGCTGGGCGCGGTGAGCTGCATCGCCGCGGGGCCGGCCGGCGTGCTGAACAGATACCTGCTGTCGAACCGCGTGATGGTGTGGGTCGGCCTCATCAGCTATCCGCTGTACCTGTGGCACTGGCCGCTGCTGGCGTTCGTGCGCATCGTGGAAGCCGATCCGCTGCATCCGGTGCCGGCCTACCGCGCCGCCGCGTTGGTGGCGAGCGTGCTGCTGGCCTGGGCGACGTACCGCTTCGTGGAGCGCTTCGCGAGGAATCGCCCGGGTGCAGGCACGTTGAAGGCGCTGGGCGCCGGCATGGTGCTGGTGGCCGTGGCGGGCGCCGCCATCTTCCTGGGCGTGCCCGAGCCGCGCAACAGCAGCCCCAAGCTGCAGACCGTGGCCAACGCCACGCTGGACGCCGATTACTACGGGGGCTTCAAGCTCGACCAGATCGGCGAGCAACTGATCTACAAGGTCGGTGGCGGGCCCAGGCGGGTGCTGTTCCTGGGCGACAGCCACGTGCAGCAGTACGCGCCGCGCGTGATGGAACTCGCACGCACGCTGGCGATGGAAGGCAAGTCGGCCTGGTTCGCGACCCAGGGCGCCTGCCCCGCGGTGCCCGGCGTGTATGCGGACAAGAACATCGGCTGCGCCGAACGGCGCGACGCGATGCTGGCCTATGCGCTGGGCCCCGAGGTCGACTCGGTGGTGATCGGCGGTTGCTGGAACTGCTACTTCGTCGGCCAGGGCGCCACCGACTACTACTTCCGCGACAGCAGCAACAAGATCCACCCGTTCCAGAACGGCGACGGCATCGAGCGTTCGCTGGCTTCGATGGAGTTCACGCTGCGCGAGCTGGCGCGCCGCAAGAAGGTCTACCTGCTGCTCGACAACCCCGCCGGCACGGAGTTTTCGCCGAAGCGCCTGATCGAGGGCAGCCGCCTGACGCACATGGAGGTCATGACCTCGACACCGACGGCGCCGCTGCCGGCCGACCAGAAGCAGCTCAATGACCGGCTGCGCGCGATCGCAGCCGCGAGCGGGGCCGAAGCCATCGACGCGATGGCGGTGCTGTGCAAGGCCGACCAGTGCCTGCGCACGATGCCCGACGGTTCGCCCGCCTACAAGGACGCCGACCACCTGCGTCCGCGCTACACCCGGGAAGAGGCGAGCTACTTCGACCGCACGGTGCGCACCGCGCCTGCCGCGCAGCAGCCGTCGCGCTGAGCGGGCCTTCGCCAACCATGCATCCCAAGTACCGCCCCGACATCGACGGCCTGCGTGCCATCGCGGTGGGCTCGGTGCTGGCGTACCACGCCTTTCCGAGCCTGCTGCCGGGCGGCTTCATCGGGGTCGACATCTTCTTCGTGATCTCGGGCTTCCTGATCACGACCATTCTTCTGCAGAGCCTGGCGGCGGGCGATTTCAGCTACCGCGATTTCTATGCACGGCGCATCCGGCGCATCTTTCCGGCGCTGGTGCTGGTGCTGCTCGCGACGCTGACTTTCGGCTGGTACGTGCTGCTGCCGGGCGAGTTCTCGCAGCTCGGCAAGCAGACCACCGGCGGGGCCGCCTTCTTTGCCAACCTCGTCTTCCTGGGTGAGGCGGGCTACTTCGATGCGACGGCCGAGACCAAGCCGCTGTTGCATCTGTGGTCGCTGGGCATCGAGGAGCAGTTCTACATCTTCTGGCCTCTGCTGCTGGGGCTGGCCTGGCGCAGGCGCTGGCCGATGCTGCGCGTGACGCTGGCGGTGGCGGTGATCTCGTTCCTGGTCAACGTGCTGACCGTGCAGCCGCACCGCGCGGCGGCGTTCTATTCGCCGCTGTCGCGCGCGTGGGAGCTGATGGCCGGCGGCCTGCTGGCGGCGATGCGGCTGCAGGCCGCCAACAATGGTTCGGCGCAGCCGCGTCCGTGGACGAAGCATGTGCAGTCCGTCGTCGGCATGGGCCTGATCGTGCTCGGCCTCTTCATGACGCGCAGCACCAAGGCGTTTCCGGGCTGGTGGGCGCTGCTGCCGGTGCTGGGCGCGGTGAGCTGCATCGCCGCCGGTCCCAACGGCGTGCTCAACCGGTATCTGCTGTCGAACCGCGTCATGGTGTGGATCGGGCTGATCAGCTATCCGCTGTACCTCTGGCACTGGCCGCTGCTTTCGTATGCGCGCATCGTGGCGGGCGGGGAGCCGCCGCTGCAGGTGCGCGTCGTGCTGGTGGTGGCGGCGGTGGTGCTGGCCTGGGCCACTTATCGTTTCCTGGAGCGCTTCGTCAAGCTTCATCTTTCGCAAGGCATGCTGCGCGGACTGGCGGGCGGCGGCGCGGCGCTGGCGCTGGCCGGCGCGCTGGTCTTCCTGGGCATGCCTCCTCCGCGCAACGACAGCCAGGCCCTGCAGGCGGTGGCCGACGCGACGCGCGAAGACAACTACTACGGCGGCTTCGAGGAGACCGCGTTGGGCGGGCAGTTCGTCTACCGCACCGGCAGCGGCAGGCACAACGTGCTGCTGATCGGCGACAGCCACGTCGAGCAATACGCACCGCGCGCGCTCGAGCTGGTGCGCACGCAGCCCGGCAAGGCCCGCACGGTGTACTTTGCGACCAAGGGCTCGTGCCCGCCCGTGCCCGGCCTGTTCAGCAGCGCCGACACGGGATGCGAGGAGCGGCGCCAGGCCGTGCTCGACCTGGCGCTCAAGCCGGACATCGATTCGGTGGTGATCGGGGGCTGCTGGAGCTGCTATTTCACCGGCGCCGGGCCCACGGTGAACTACTTCCTGGACGACAGGAAGGCCGTGCACCCGTTCCTCAACGGGGACGGCATCGAGCTGTCGCTGAAGTCGCTGGGCGAGGTACTGAAGCGCCTGTCGGCGCACAAGACGGTCTACCTCGTGCTCGGCAATCCGGTCGGGATGGATTTCGATCCGCTCAAGCAGATCCAGGGCAGCCGGCTCGGGGGCATGACGGCCGCCGGCGGACAGCTCAAGGCCCCGATGCCGCAAGACCAGGCCGTGCTCAACGCGCGGCTGAAGCAGGTGGCCGAGGCCAACGGCGCACGGGTCATCGAGCCTTTTGCGAGCCTGTGCGCCGACGGCCAGTGCATTCGCAGCATGCCCGACGACGGTTCGCCGGCCTACAAGGACATCGGCCACCTTCGGCCCAGGTACGCACGCAGCTTTGCGACGTACGTCGACCCTGCATTGCTCGACGAGGACGCCGGCGGCAAGTAGTCCTGCGGCCGCCTACTGGATCTTCGGGTCGCCGAAAGGCTCGTCGTCCGGTGGCGCTTCGGCCGGCATGCGGAATTCTTCGCTGGCCCAGGCGCCCAGGTCGACGCCCTTGCAGCGCGCGCTGCAGAAGGGCCTGTAGGCGTTGCTCGGCGCGTAGATGCTGTCGCCGCCGCATGTGGGGCAGCGGACGATCCGCTCGCCCTTGCTGTTCAACCGCGTTGTCATGCGCAGAGGGTCAGCTCGAAAGGCGCGTCGTCCGAGCTTTGATGAAGGCGGTCGTCCGCGTCGTGGTGCATCAGGCGCACCGAGACCATGAGGCGGTTGCCGCTGATTTCAGGGATCAGGCCGAGCTTGGGGTCGATGCGCAGGCGCAGCAGCTGGAAGCTGCGGCCCTGCGGCAGGTTCTGCTGGAACTGGCCGTTGCTGGCGATCACCTTGTAGGGCACGTCGGCGTCGCGCAGCAGCTTGAGCAGCAGGTAGATCGACGAGGCCAGCGGTGAGAGGGTGTTCGACCAGCGTTCGAGATCGGCGCGGCGGCTGGCGGCGGGGCGGTGCTGCCAGGCGTAGTAGGCGGGCAGGTCGAACTCGCAGGTGCCGCCCGGAATGCCGGCGCGGCTGCGAATGCTCATGAGCCACTCGTTCTCGGTCAGCGCCTGGCCGGCTTTGCCGGCCACGCTGTTGAGGGCGGTGAAGTTGCCTTCGAGCTGGCCGACGACCTGGTCGAGCACGGCCTCGGCGATGGCCGGATTACCCCGGTAGCTGTTGAAGACGTTCTTGTGCTTGTCGAGGTCGCGCAACACGTCGGCCTTGAGGTCGGCGCGCGCGGCGACGTCCATGATCTCGAAGATCGTGACCAGGGCGTAGTGATGGGACAGCGGCGATTCAGCGGGCACCAGCTCGCCGAGGCGGCGAAACAGGTGCTCGAGCCGCAGGTACGTGCGGATGCGCTCGTTGAAGGGGTACTCGTAGAGGATCACGCGTATCGGTTTTTCACGTCGGGTTCGAGCTCATTGCGATTTGGCGACCGGTGGCGGGAACACCTCGCGCACAGCCTCCAGCATACGCTGCCCAAAAAGAATGTAACCCCGGGTCGAAACGTGGGTCTCGTTGGCGGGGAAAAGATCCTTCACCTTGAATCGGTTCTGCTCGGCCAGCGCAAACAGGTCCGGCCCGATATTTTGCGGGTTGAATGCGGCGCGGAATGCATCGGCATGGTTTTGTTGCAAATACACGGTGGTCTTGTTGGGCACGACCATCCACATCACCTTGTAGGGGGCGGCCGTGCGCTCGAAGCGCTTCATGAACTGCGCGGACTCGGCTGTCAGCGCCGCGTTGACGCGGTCTTCGGCGGTCATCAGCAGTTTGTCGCAGGCGCGGTGGCTGAACTGCTTGCAGCCATCGGGCACCACGCGCGCGTCGATCAGCGGGCCCCAGCGCTCGGGCGTGTTGGTCCAGCTGTCGGAGGCCAGGATGGCCTTGGTGTTGTGGTACGTGAACCAGCCGCTGAGCAGCTGGGCGTCCCAGTTGAGCTGGAAGCCGGGCGCGGGCCTGGCCGGGTTCTCGAACGGCGGCGGCGTCGGCTTGAAGGCGTGCTTCATCGCCTTGCAGCTCTCGGACTTCTCGATGCGGTCCTGCAGCAGGCGCTCGATGCTCTCGACGATCACGACCTTGCCCTTGAAGCCCGACTTCTCGAGCCAGCCCGGGAAGTCGTCGCACAGCGTGCCGCCGAGATTGTCCCAGTGGGTGGTCGTCATCTTGTAGCCTGCGCCCACGAGGGACGCCTGCCAGGCGTAGCGCACGGAGAAGCTGTCGCCGATCACCAGGATGTCGGATTCGTTGATTGGCCAGGTCTTGACGTCGGCGTCGGGAATCGGCGGCGGTGGCACTTGCCAGCCGAATTCGCGCTCCGAGATGCGGCCGATGCGGGTCAGGTCGCCGTAGGGAACGGGGGTGAAGAGGCTGGCGACCAGCAGCGCACAGCACACCAGGTAGCCCGCGGCGAAGATGCGAAGCCAGGTCCTCGCCGATTTCGTGTCTTCCATCTCAGCTCTCCACTGCACTCCGAATGGTCTCCAGCGCATGAACCGGGCATGCTCCATTCGCGGGACGCCGTGGAACCGGCTTTGCCGGGCCACCGGCGTCGCCCCCGGCGAGGGGGTAGGAGAAGCGACACGAAGTGCGCGAAGCCTGGGGGAGATTCATTTCAGAACTGGAAATAGAGGAACGGGCTGTAGCTGCCGAACTTCGACACGCACAGGCCAAAAAGATAGACGCAGCCCAGGCCCGTGACCCAGGTGGCCAGGCGCTGGAGGCGGGGGCGTCCGGCCAGGCCCGCGACGTTGGGAATCCAGCGGTCGAGCGTGATGGTGGGCGGCAGCGCCAGGCAGATCACCAGGCCGGCGAAGACGGTCTGGAAGAACTCGGGCTTGCGGAACGGTACGCGGAATTCGCTGAAGGCCGACACGGGCGCGCCGTGCAGGCCCAGCATGCCCTTGTAGATCTCGACGGCGGCCGTCATGCTGTCGGCCCGGAACACCACCCAGGCGATCATGACGCACAGGAAGGTGATGAACCAGCCGGCCACGCGGCCGAGCACCGTGCTTCCGGTCTTGCCGCGCCGGACCTTCGCGTTCCAGAAGTGGTTGACCATCAGGTACGCGCCATGCAGCGCGCCCCAGATGACGAAGGTCCAGGCCGCGCCGTGCCACAGGCCGCCCAGCAGCATCGTGAGAAAGAGATTGATGTAGCGCCGCGCCGGGCCCTTGCGGTTGCCGCCGAGCGGCACGTAGAGATAGTCGCGCAGGAAAGTCGACAGCGAGATGTGCCAGCGCCGCCAGAACTCGATCATGTTGGTCGACTTGTAGGGCGACCTGAAGTTGAGCGGCAGCTGCACGCCCACGCACAGCGACAGGCCCACCGCCATGTCGGAGTAGCCCGAGAAGTCGAAATAGATCTGCAGCGTGTAGGCCAGCACACCGAACCAGGCCGTGTACAGCGAGGGCATCACGCCTTCGTGCACGCCCTTGAACATCATGTCGGCGTACTGCCCCAGCGGGTCGGCGATCAGCATCTTCTTGGCCAGGCCGAAGACGAAGATGCCCAGTCCGAGCGCCACGTTGTTCGCGTTGAACCGGTAGGTGGCCGGATTGTTGAACTGCGGCATCATCTGCGCGTGATGCAGCACCGGGCCCGCGATCAGGTGCGGGAAATAGGTCACGAACAGCGCGTAGTGGACAAAGCTGCGCTCGTGCACCTTGCCCTGCCAGCAGTCGACCAGAAAGGCGATCTGCGTGAACGTGTAGAACGAGATGCCGATCGGCAGCACGATGTGCACCAGATCGATCTGCGAGAAGCCCGCAGCCGCCAAGCCGGCATCGACGTTTTCCAGGAAGAAGTTGGCGTACTTGAAGACGGCCAGCACCCCGAGGTTGAGCACCAGCGCGATGATCAGCAAGGCCTTGCGATGCTTGTCCTCGCGGCCCGGAGAAGGCGTCAGCCGCAGCCCGAACCAGTAGTTGATGCAGATCGACCCCAGCAGGAGGGGCAGTGCCTTGACGCTCCACCACCCGTAGAAGAACAGTGATGCCAGTGCCAGGAAACCCGCCGCCGACCGGGGGCTGCGCGTACCGATCAGGAAGAAGCCGATCAGGACCAGCGGGAAGAAAACGAAGATGAAGGAATACGAATTGAAAAGCATCGTGAGGGGCGCTGAGGCGTGCGCCGTTTGACGTGGTCGTCGTGTAGCCGTCGCGGCGTCAACGCCAAATTATCGCGTGCCTGCCCGAATCCACCGTTCCCAGAGACCCTGAACCTGCTGGCCGAGTTCCTCCAGCGTCAGGGACTCGTTGAAAATGACCGCATCGGCGGCGGCCCGGCGTGCCGGGCGCGTGGCCTGCTGGGCAATCACCGCCTTGACCGCTTCGGGTGCCCAACCCGAGCGTGCGACGACGCGTTTCAGCTGCGTTTCCTCGGTGGCGTCGACCACCAGCACCCGGTCGACGAGGGCGCGCCAGCGGCCGGATTCAACGAGCAGGGGAACATCGAACACGACGACCGCGTCCTCGCCGGCGGCCGCGGCCAGGCGCTGCGTTTCGGCGCCGATCAAGGGGTGGAGGATGGATTCGAGGCGGGCCTTGGCGCCTGCATCCGCGAACACGATCTGCCGCATGGCGGCCCTGTCCAGGCCACCGTCGGGGGCAATGATTTCGGCGCCGAAAGCGGCTTCGAGGGCCGGCATGGCAATGCCGCCCGGGAGCGCGATGGCTCGCGCGATGGCGTCGGTGTCCACCAGCACCGCCCCCTGGGCGACCAACAGCCCCGCGACGGTACTCTTGCCGCTTCCGATACCGCCCGTCAGGCCGATGCGCCGCACCATGCGGTGTGTCAATGGATCAGTGCGCCGAGGGGAAAGGCGAACGGAATCCATTGCCTCACGATTTCGGGGCCCGCCACGAGGCAGACGAGGCCCGCGCCGGCCAGGAAGGGGCCGAAGGCGATGGGAATGTCCTTGTGCGCCAGTTTGCCGGCGACGCGCAGCGTCACACCGATCACCGCGCCCACCAGAGAAGAGACGAGGATGATCGCGATGAGGTAGTCGGCGCCGAGCCAGGCGCCCAGCGCGGCGAGCAGTTTGAAGTCTCCATAGCCCATGCCTTCCTTGCCCGTAACCAGGCGAAAGCCATGGTACACAAGCCAGAGGCTCAGGTAGCCGAACACGGCACCCCAGACGGCAGAGCTCAGCGGCACGCCGGTCCAGCCCATGGCCGCACCCACCAGGCCGAGCCAGAGCAGGGGGTAGTTGAGCGAGTCGGGCAGGAACTGGGTGTCGAAATCGATCAGGAACTGGCAGATCAGCAGGGCGCCGAATGCGGCCCAGAGCACCCCGGCCGGTGTGATGCCGAAACGCCAGGCGCAGAGCGCGAACAGCGCGCCCGTGACCAGTTCGACCAGCGGGTAGCGAGGACTGATCGAAGTCTTGCAAGACGCGCAGCGCCCGCGCAGCACGAGATAGCTCAGCACGGGGATGTTCTCGTACCAGCGGATCTTGTGCCCGCAGTTTCCGCAGCGCGATGCGGGGCGGGTCAGGTCGAAAGGGGGCTGCGCTTCGAGGACTGCGGCGGCCTTGTCGGCAGCCGCTTCCAGCCCCGCGGGAGGCGACACCTTTGGACCGAAGGCCAGCGACCACAGCGAGGGCGCATCCTTCGACGGCATGAGGTTGGCAACGGCATCGGCGAGCCAGTCGCGATACATCATCACCGGTGTGCGGTAGATGACGACGTTCATGAAACTGCCGATCAATAGCCCCAGCACACCGGCGAACGCGGTGTCGAACTCCCTCGAAACGAGCATCAGACGACCTGGCCGAGCTTGAAGATGGGCAGGTACATCGACACCACGATGCCGCCGATGATGGTGCCGAGGAACACGATGATGATGGGTTCCATCAGGCTCGAGAGGCCCGCGACCATGTCGTCCACTTCCGATTCGTAGAAGTCGGCGGCCTTGCCCAGCATGTGGTCGATGGAGCCCGATTCCTCGCCAATCGCGGTCATCTGGATCACCATCGACGGGAACAGGTTGGCGTTGGTCATGGCCGAGGTCAGGCTGGTGCCCGTGGAAACCTCCTGCTGGATCTTCGCCGTGGCGTCGCCATAGACACTGTTGCCCGAGGCGCCGCCCACCGAGTCGAGGGCTTCGACGAGGGGGACGCCCGCCGCGAACATCGTCGCAAGCGTTCGTGTCCAGCGTGCAACGCAGGATTTCTCGATCAAGGTGCCGAAGATCGGAATGCGAAGCAGCAGGCGGTCCATGACCTTCTGCACGCGCTCGTTGCGCTTCCACGCCTGCATGAAGAAGTAGAGGCCGCCGCCGATGCCGCCGAAGATCAGCCACCAGTACGAGACGAAGAATTCGCTCATGGCCATCACGAACAGCGTTGGTGCGGGAAGGTCGGCCCCGAACGAGGTGAACACCTGCTTGAACGCGGGAATCACGAAGATCATGATGATCGCGACTACCACAAAGGCCACGACCACCACCGAGGTCGGGTACATCAACGCCGACTTGATCTTGGATTTGATCGCCTCGGTCTTCTCCATGTACGTGGCAAGGCGGTCCAGCAGGTCTTCCAGAATACCGGCCGCTTCGCCGGCCTCCACCAGGTTGCAGTAGAGGTTGTCGAAATACTTCGGGAACTTGCGGAAGGCGGCCGACAGCGAGGTGCCGGTTTCCACGTCGCTGCGGATGTCGTTGAGCAGCTTGGCCACGCTCGCGTTCGCATTGCCGCGCCCGACGATGTCGAAGGACTGCATCAAGGGCACGCCGGCCTTCATCATGGTCGCCAGCTGGCGCGTGAAGATGGCGATGTCCTTGGGCTTGATCGCCTTGCCGGAGCGCATGCGGCGCTTCTTGATCTTGGAGGCGAGCACGCCCTGGCGGCGCAGTGCAGCCTGTACCTGGTTTTCGCCGGCGGCCCGAAGTTCGCCGCGCACCGCCTTGCCGTTGCGGTCCTTGCCTTCCCATTCGAAGACAAATTCCTTGTGCGTGGGCTGGGAGCGGGTGGATGCCACTGTTGCCATTCGATCTCCGGTTCTCAGTGTGTGTTCGTTATTCGTTGGTGCAGGCCACCACTTCTTCCAGCGAAGTGAGACCTTGCATGACTTTTCGCAGACCCGACTGGCGCAGCGAACGCACGCCTTCTTTTTCGGACTGCTGAGCGATGTCGAGCGCGCTGCCGTCGCGCAGGATGATTTCCTGGATGGCTTCCGAGATCGGCATCACCTGGTAGATGCCCACGCGGCCCTTGTAGCCGCCGTTGCAGGCGGAGCAGCCGACGGGGCGGTAGGGCTTCCAGGTGCCGTCCAGATCTTCTTCCCTGAACCCTGCGTCGAGCAGCGTTTCGCGCGGAACGTCGGCCGGCATGCGGCAGAGGGTGCACAGCCGGCGGGTCAGGCGCTGCGCGGTAATCAGGATCACGCTCGATGCGATGTTGAACGGCGCGATACCCATGTTGCGCATCCGCGTGAGCGTCGTCGGCGCGTCGTTGGTGTGCAGCGTGGAGAGCACCAGGTGGCCCGTTTGCGCGGCCTTGATCGAGATGTCGGCGGTTTCGAGGTCGCGGATTTCGCCGACCATGATGATGTCCGGATCCTGCCGCAGGAAGGCGCGCAGCGCGGCCGCGAAGGTCAGTCCCGCCCGTTCGTTGACGTTGACCTGGTTGACGCCGGGCAGGTTGATTTCCGACGGATCTTCCGCCGTCGCGATGTTGACGCCCGGCTGGTTCAGCAGGTTCAGGCAGGTGTAGAGCGACACCGTCTTGCCGGAGCCCGTGGGACCGGTCACCAGGACCATGCCGTAGGGCCGGCCGATGGCGTGAAGGAGCCGTTCCTTTTCGTCTGCGTCGTAGCCCAGAGCGTCGATGCCCAGGCGCGCGCTGCTGGGGTCAAGGACACGAATGACGATCTTCTCGCCGAACAGCGTGGGCAAAGTGCTCACGCGGAAGTCGATGACGCGATCGGGCCCGATCTTGAGCTTCATGCGGCCGTCCTGCGGCACGCGCTTCTCCGAGATGTCGAGCCGCGAGATGACCTTGATGCGCGACGCCAGCTTGTCCTTGATGACGGTGGGCGGGCTGGCGATTTCGCGCAGCTCGCCGTCGATCCGGAACCGTACGCGGTACTGGTGCTCGTAGGGCTCGAAATGGATGTCCGATGCGCGCATGCCGATCGCGTCGAGCAGCATCTTGTGGAGAAAGCGCACGACCGGCGCGTCTTCGACTTCGGCGACCGCCTGCTCGTTGCTGTCACCCGAGGTGTCGGCCGTGACGTCGTCGAACTCGAACTCGCTGCCGACGATGTTGTTGATCGTTTCCGCTGCACTGACGGCGGCGGCTTCGATCATTCGCGACAGCTTGTCGTATTCCGCGATGACCCAGTCGACGCCCATCTGGGAAGCGAACTTGATCTTCTCTGCCGCCTGTTGGTCCGAGGGGTCGGCTGTTGCAACAATCAGACGGTTGTTGCGCTTGCTGAGGACGACGATGCGGTACGCATGGCACAGCTTCGGGTCGAGCAGGTCCTTGGGCAGGCGCTGGGGATCGATTGCGTCGAGGTCGAGCAGCGGGGCGCCGAAGGCGGTGGAAAGGGTGTGGGCGAGATCGGCGGCCGAGACGGCGCCAGAGCCGGTCAGCTCCGCGATGAAGCTGGTGCGGCCGCTCAGGGACTTCTGGTAGATGTCCTCGGCCACCCTGGCAGGAAGCTTGCCTGCCGACACCAGGGCGCGTGCAAGCCCTGGGAGGGCAATCTGCGAGGTTTCTTTAACTGGAAGTTCGGCTGCGGCCATTCAACGGATGAAAAAGATGTGAAAAAATGCTTCACGATCATCGCTGAACAGTCCTTTGCTGTAAATCGCTACACAGCAACAGGCATGGCCATTTATTTATGCCAGCCAATGGCTGGTCGGGGTGAGAGGATTCGAACCTCCGGCCTCTACGTCCCGAACGTAGCGCTCTACCAGGCTAAGCTACACCCCGATGGTTGCAAGAAAAAAGAGAAATCGTCCTAGATGCCAACTCAGGTGAGGTGTTCAGGCACGTCGCTCAAGCAACTGAGCCGCCAATTGTAGCAAACCTGAAGCATGCAAATTGGACGGGAGGCCCTTCAATGCATGAATTGCTCGCTGTGCCTCGGCGGCGGCGGCGGCGCGCGAGGCAGCAAGGGCGCCGGTTTCGCGCACGATCTCGACGACCTTGCCCAGCTGGGCGGTGTCGCCCGCTTCGATGGCGGCGCGCACCAGTTCGCTCTGCGCCGGGGTTCCGTGCTGCATCGCGAAGATGAGCGGCAGCGTGGTCTTGCCTTCGCGCAGGTCGTCGCCGACGTTCTTTCCTGTCTCGTTGGCATCGCCCGCGTAGTCCAGTACGTCGTCGATCACCTGGAAGGCGGTGCCGAGCGCCTGTCCGTAAGTGGCGCAGGCTTCCTCCACTTCGGCGGTGGCGCCCGCCAGCACGGCCGCCAGGCGGGTGCTGGCTTCAAACAGCTTCGCGGTCTTGGAGCGGATCACGCGCAGATAGGCGGCCTCATCCAGCGATGCGTCGTGCATGTTCATCAGCTGGAGCACCTCGCCCTCGGCGATCACGTTGGTTGCTTCAGCCAGGATCTGCATGATGCGCATGTTGTTGGCATCCAACATCATCTGGAACGCGCGCGAATAGAGAAAGTCGCCGACCAGCACGCTGGCCGGGTTGCCGAACGATTCGTTGGCAGTCGCCCGGCCGCGCCGAAGGGTCGATTCATCGACCACGTCGTCGTGCAGCAGGGTGGCTGTGTGGATGAACTCCACGACGGCCGCCAGATTGAAGCGCTGCTCGCCCGTATAGCCCAAGGCGCCCGACATCAGCAGCAGGAGCGCCGGCCGCAGGCGCTTGCCGCCAGCCGAGATGATGTATCTTGAAACTTGGCTGACCAGCGGCACGCCCGTGTCGAGGCGGCGGGCGATCACACGGTCGACTTCGACCATGTCGCCGGCAATCAGGTCCAGCACGGTGGCGGTGGGGGAGGTGTCGGCGGCGGGAACTGGCAAAGCGGAGGCGCGGAGCGCTGCGGAGGATGAGGGCGACCCAGGCTGGGGAAGGGGCGGAAGGCGCAAATTATAGGGAGCCGCCAAGGTTTGCCGGGAGCGCGTTGGGCTGGAAGTGGTTAGCAAGCACAAACCGCGCTATAATCTTGGGCTCTGCGGAATTCGCTGCGGAGACTCATTTCTAAGAGGTTTACATGTACGCGGTCATAAAAACCGGCGGCAAGCAGTATCGCGTTGCTTCCGGCGAAAAAATTAAAGTAGAACAGATTGCTGCGGACGTAGGCCAGGAAATCGTGATCGACCAGGTTCTGGCCGTCGGAAACGGCGCTGAAATCAAGGTTGGCACGCCCCTGGTGTCCGGCGCAACGGTGACAGTCACGGTACTGTCGCACGGCAAGCACGACAAGGTGCACATCTTCAAGATGCGCCGTCGCAAGCACTATCAGAAACGTCAAGGCCATCGCCAGCAGTTCACCGAACTGCAAATCGGCGCGATCGCCGGCTAAGGAGCACATTCCATGGCACAGAAAAAAGGCGGCGGCTCAACGCGAAACGGGCGCGATTCCAAGCCCAAGATGCTCGGCGTGAAGGCTTTCGGCGGCGAACTGATCAGCGCAGGCTCGATCATCGTGCGCCAGCGCGGCACCCAGTTCCATCCCGGCGTGAACGTCGGCGTGGGCAAGGACCACACGCTGTTTGCCCTGGTCGACGGCCACGTGTCGTTCGGTCACAAGGGTGCACTCAACAAGCACACGGTCAACGTGACCCCCGCGGCGTAAGCCTCGAGTCACTTCGAACTGCCCGAGGCCCCGCATTGCCGGGGCTTCTTCATTTGTAAACTGGACATCCCATGAAGTTCGTCGACGAAGCCTTCATCGACATCGCCGCGGGCGATGGCGGCAACGGCTGCGTGTCGTTCCGTCATGAGAAGTACAAGGAATTCGGCGGCCCCAACGGCGGCGACGGCGGCCGTGGCGGCCACGTGTTCGCGGTGGCCGACTCGAACCTCAACACCCTGGTCGACTTTCGCTACTCGCGCCGGCACGAAGCCAAGCGCGGCGAGCACGGCATGGGCTCCGACATGTTCGGTGCCGCTGGCGACGACATCACGCTCAAGATGCCGGTTGGCACGATCATCTCCGACGCCGAAACGGGCGAAGTGCTGTTCGAGCTGTTGAAGGAGGGCGAGGTCATCACCATCGCCAAGGGCGGCGACGGCGGCTTCGGAAACATGCGCTTCAAGAGCGCCATCAACCGCGCGCCGCGCCAGAAGACCCCGGGCTGGCCCGGCGAGAAGCGCAGCCTCAAGCTCGAACTCAAGGTGCTGGCCGATGTCGGCCTGCTCGGCATGCCGAACGCAGGCAAGTCGACGCTGATCAGCGCGATTTCGAACGCCCGCCCGCGCATCGCGGACTATCCCTTCACCACGCTGCACCCGAACCTGGGCGTCGTGCGCGTGGGCCCGGAACAGAGCTTCGTGGTGGCAGACCTTCCCGGCCTGATCGAAGGCGCTTCCGAAGGCGCAGGCCTGGGCCATCTCTTCCTGCGGCACCTGCAGCGCACGCGCCTGCTGCTGCATGTGATCGACATGGCGCCGTTCGACGACAACGTCGACCCGGTCGCACAGGCCAAGGCCATCGTCGGCGAGCTCAAGAAGTACGACGCCGCACTCTACGAAAAGCCGCGCTGGCTCGTGCTCAACAAGCTCGACATGGTGCCGGCCGACGAACGCGCAGCGCGCGTCAAGGACTTCGTGAA
The DNA here is from genome assembly GCF_059491885.1 of Variovorax sp. Varisp46. Lineage (NCBI taxonomy): Bacteria > Pseudomonadati > Pseudomonadota > Betaproteobacteria > Burkholderiales > Comamonadaceae > Variovorax > Variovorax sp. Varisp46. The sequence goes on along the minus strand of NZ_CP168515.1, from coordinate 3,823,416 downwards.
GCGCCTGCGCTTCAAGGGGCCGGTGTTCGAAATCTCGGCGCTCACGCGCGAAGGCTGCGAACATCTGGTGCAGGCCATCTATCAGCAGGTCAAGGCGCAGCAGGTGGCCGAGCATGCGCCGGTGGTCGTCGACCCGCGCTTCACGCCGCTGCCTCCCGAGGGCGCTTAGCGGCACCGCAGCATTGCCCGTGATGCTGCCAACGGACAGATAGACAGACAAAAGCAACCTCGCAGCATTCACCGCAAAATGACCTCGAACTCCGGATCCACAGCCTTGCGGGATGCCCGCCGTATCGTCGTCAAGGTGGGCTCCAGCCTCGTGACCAACGAGGGGCGCGGCCTCGACGAGGCAGCCATCGGCGAATGGTGCCGGCAACTGGCCGCGCTGGTGCGCGAGGGCCGCGAGGTCGTCATGGTGTCGAGCGGAGCGATCGCCGAAGGCATGAAGCGTCTCGGCTGGCGAACCCGGCCGCACGAGGTCCATGAACTGCAGGCCGCCGCGGCTGTGGGGCAGATGGGCCTGGCCCAGATGTACGAAACCAAGCTGCGCGAAAACGAGATAGGCAGTGCGCAGGTGCTGCTGACCCATGCCGACCTGGCCGATCGCGAGCGCTACCTCAATGCCCGTTCGACGCTGGTCACGCTGCTCAAGCTGGGCGTGGTGCCGGTCATCAACGAGAACGACACCGTCGTCAACGACGAGATCAAGTTCGGCGACAACGACACGCTCGGCGCGCTCGTGGCGAACCTCGTCGAGGCCGACGCACTGGTCATCCTCACGGACCAGAAGGGCCTGTACACGGCCGACCCGCGCAAGGACGCCGACGCGAAGTTCGTGCACGAAGCCGCCGCCGGCGACCCGGCGCTCGAGGCCATGGCGGGCGGCGCCGGCTCCAGCATCGGCCGCGGCGGAATGATCACCAAGATTCTTGCGGCCAAGCGCGCGGCCGGCTCGGGCGCCTCCACCGTCATCGCCTGGGGGCGCGAGTCCGATGCCCTGCTGCGCCTGGCACGAGGCGAGTCCATCGGTACGCTGCTGGTGGCGCAGACAGCCAAGCACCAGGCCCGCAAGCGCTGGATGGCCGATCACCTGCAACTGCGCGGCGCCGTCGTTGTCGACGCGGGCGCTGCCGCCAAGGTGCGGACCGAAGGCAAGAGCCTGCTGCCGATCGGCATGACCAGCGTCTCGGGCGAGTTCTCGCGCGGCGACGTGATTGCGGTGCGCGACGTCGATGGCGTCGAACTGGCCCGGGGCCTGGCCAACTATTCGAGCGTGGAAGCGCGCCTGCTGTGCCGCAAGCCCTCGAGCGAATTCGAGCGCCTGCTGGGCTATGTCGCGGAGCCGGAGATGGTCCATCGCGACAACATGGTGCTGATGCCCAACTGATGAAAACAACAACGGGGCGCAAAGCCCCGTTGATGGATTGACTACTGCACTTCCCGTATCGGGTTGCGTATGTTCTGGACCATTTCCCCGATCGAGGCGCGGGGCGCATTGCCGCGGCACAGGGCCTGGCGCGACAGCGCCCGGGTGTAGCTCGAATTCAGGTCGTTCAGGCGCTTCCACTCGGGCTTGGCGACGTCTTGCCAGGCGCCGTTGTTGTAGCGCGCATAGCTCTTCATTTCCGCGGTCGAGCAGCGCACGCCTTCATAGAAGGCATTGACGGCGCCGCCATTGCGGTTGTGCGCCACCACCACGTAGCGCACGATGCCGTCGCCCGTGATCGCGATCGTGTTCGGGTCGATGCCGAACTTCAAGCTCATGTACGGCGGCATTTCGATCGGCAGCAGGCGGCTTTCGCTGAAGGCCGGCGGTGGGGGCGTTGCGGTTTCCTCCCACTCCTTGTCCGTCTCGTAGCGCTTGGGCGGCAGCGGCATGCCCCCCTGGGCCCAGTCGGGATTGTCCGTGTCGTGCGGCCCCGAGGCGCATCCCGCAAGGATGCCGAAGCAGGCCAGAAGAAGGGCGCGTTCAGCGTTGCGTCGGAAGGAACGGCGCTTTGTTGTCGTGGACAGGAGGTTCATCGCTCGCAGAAGGAATGTCGGGATGCGGATCGAAACTGCCGCCGGGCGGCAGGTCCAGTCCGGGAGGCGCCCCGGCGTCCAGCGAATGGCGCTCGAATTCTCGGGCGCGCACGTTGCTGCGCAGGAAGCGGTTGCGGAAATCCTGCCGTGGCAGGTAGCGAGCAAGCTCGGTCAGCGCCATCTCATAGACGCCGCGCTTGAACTCGACGACCACGTCGAGCGGCACCCAGTAGTCATGCCAGCGCCAGGCGTCGAATTCGGGATGGTCGGTGGCACGCAGGTTGAGATCCCAGTCGTGGCCGGTGAGTTGCAGCAAATACCAGATTTGTTTCTGGCCCTTGTAGTGGCCCCGTGCGTCACGGCGGATGAACCGATCCGGCACCTCGTAGCGCAACCAGTCGCGGGTACGGGCCACGATGCGCACATGCTCCGGATGGAGCCCGACTTCCTCGTGCAGTTCCCGGAACATGGCTTGCTCGGGACTTTCGCCGCGGTCGATGCCGCCTTGCGGAAACTGCCAGGAATGCGTGCGTATGCGCTTGCCCCAGAAAACCTGGTTTCTCTGGTTGAGCAGGATGATGCCGACGTTGGGCCTGAAGCCGTCCCGGTCGAGCATAATCAAACCCCAATTTTTGAACTGAGTCGATTATGCATGCCGGGTTGCCGTCGGCAAGCTGCCGATGCCAGGCTCTCAGGGTCTCTCCGGGGGAGCAGTCCCCCACTTCCAAACTTCGAATCCAGCGAATCCATCACCGCAATCCCGATGAAAGCTTCCCGATTTTTTGTCTCCACCCTCAAGGAAGCGCCCGCTGACGCCGAGGTCGCGAGCCACCGGCTCATGATGCGCGCCGGCATGATCAAGAAGCTCGGCACGGGCATCTACACCTACATGCCCATGGGACTGCGCGTGATCCGCAAGGTCGAAGCCATCGTGCGCGAGGAGATGAACCGCGCCGGCGCCGTCGAGATGACGATGCCCGTGGTGCAGCCTGCCGAGTTCTGGCAGGAGACCGGCCGCTTCGAGAAGATGGGCCCCGAGCTGCTGCGCATCAAGGACCGGCACGACCGCGACTTCGTGATCCAGCCGACCAGCGAAGAGGTGGTGACGGACATCGCGCGCCAGGAAATCCGCAGCTACAAGCAGCTGCCGAAGAATTTCTACCAGATCCAGACCAAGTTCCGCGACGAGCGCCGCCCGCGCTTCGGACTGATGCGCGGGCGCGAATTCATCATGAAGGACGCCTACAGCTTCGACCGCGACCTCGACGCGGCCAAGGCCAGCTACCAGGTCATGGCGCAGGCCTACCGCAACATCTTCGACCGCTTCGGCTTGCGCTATCGCGCCGTGGCGGCCGACAGCGGCGCCATCGGCGGGGACCTGAGCGAAGAGTTCCAGGTGATCGCCGCCACGGGCGAGGACGCCATCGTCTACTGCCCCGACAGCAATTACGCCGCCAACATGGAAAAGGCCGAGGCCCTGGCCCCGGCCGGCCCGCGCCCTGCCGCCGCCAAGGCGCTCGAGAAGACGCCCACTCCGGGCAAGGCCACCTGCGAAGACGTTGCAGTGCTGCTCGGCGTGCCGCTGTCGACCACGGTCAAGTCGCTCGTGCTGGCCACCGACATTGTCGACGACGCAGGCAACCCCAAGGGCTCGCAGGTCTGGCTGCTGCTGCTGCGCGGCGACCACGAGATGAACGAGATCAAGGTCGGCAAGCTGCCGGGCCTGGACAAGGGCTTTCGCTTCGCGACCCTGGCCGAGATCGACGAGCACTTCGGCTGCAAGCCGGGCTACCTTGGCCCGCTGAACCTCAGGAAGCCCGTCAGGATGGTGGCCGACCGCGAGGTGGCCGTGATGGCCGACTGGATCACGGGCGCCAACGAGATCGACTTCCACATGACCGGCGTCAACTGGGGCCGCGACCTGTCCGAGCCCGACCTGGTCGCCGACCTGCGCAACGTGGTCGCCGGCGACGCCTCGCCCGACGGCAAGGGCGTGCTGGCCATCGAGCGCGGCATCGAGGTCGGCCACGTGTTCGTGCTCGGCACCAAGTACAGCAAGGACATGAACGCCACCTACCTCGACGAAGGTGGCAAGCCGCAGTTCCTCGAGATGGGCTGCTACGGCATCGGCATCACGCGCCTGCCGGCGGCGGCCATCGAACAGAATCACGACGAGCGCGGCATCATCTGGCCCGACGCGCTGGCCCCGTTCACGGTGGTGGTCTGCCCGATCGGCATGGACCGCAGCCCCGAGGTCAAGGTGGCCGCCGAAGCGCTGCATGAGCAACTGCTCGCTGCCGGCGTCGACGTGCTGCTCGACGACCGCGGCGAGCGCCCCGGCGCGATGTTCGCCGACTGGGAGCTCATCGGCGTGCCGCACCGCGTAGTGATCTCGGACCGCGGTCTGAAGGAAGGCCAGCTCGAATACCAGCACCGCCGTGACACGGCGGCCACCAAGGTGCCTGCGGCCGGCATTGCGGAGTTCATCACCGGCAAGCTCGCGAAATGAGCGTGGAGGGCGGCCTCTCGCGACGCCAGTGCCTGGGCGGCGCCGTGACGGCAAGCGCCCTCGCCATGCTGTCGCTGCCACAGACCGCCCTGGCCGGTGCGCAGATCGAGGAGCCGCTGATCGACTCGGTGCGCACTGCGCTCAGCTCGGCCATCCACAACAAGGCACCGCCGGTGCCCCAGTTCGCGAACACCGAGGCCCGGCTTGCCTACCTGCGCTGGTTGGGCGAGATGAGTGAGCGGCTGCGCAAGAAGGTTGCCGATGCGCCATCGCGCATCGAATTCCTGCAGACCGCCTGGTACGAAGCCAAGCGCTCGGGGCTCGACGTGAGCCTGGTGCTCGGGCTCGTCCAGGTCGAGAGCAATTTCCGCAAGTTCGCCGTGTCGAGCGCCGGTGCGCGTGGCTACATGCAGGTCATGCCGTTCTGGACGCGCGTGATCGGCGACGCCGACCCGGCCAAGTTGTTTCACATGCAGACCAACCTGCGCTTCGGCTGCGTCATTCTTCGCCACTACCTCGACCGCGAGAACGGCGACCTGTACATGACGCTGGGCCGCTACAACGGCAGCCGCGGCAAGTCGCCGTACCCGAACGCGGTGTTCGCGAACCAGCGGCTCTGGGTGTTCAACGACAGGGAGCGCGAGCGCGAGAAGGACCCCGCCTCCGCAGGCTGAGCCTCCGTCAGCCGGCCGGCGCCTTGGCGGTGGCCGAGCCCTTCGTGACCATCACTTGGTCGATGCGGTAGCTGTCCACGTCCATCACCTCGAAGGTGTAGCCGCCCCAGGTCACGTTGTCGGTGCGCTTGGGTACGCGGCGCAGCATCACCATCAGGAAGCCGGCCAGCGTCTCGTACTCCTCCGAGTGAGGCAGTTCGTCGATGTGCAGTGCGCGCTGCACGTCCTGGATGGGCGTGACGCCGTCGATCAGCCACGAGTTCTCGTCGCGCTGCACGATCTGCTCCTCGTCGGGCATGGAGACGAGGTCGCCCATCACCGTGCTCATCACGTCGTTGAGCGTGATCACGCCCACCACGAGGCTGTATTCGTTGACGATGATCGCGAAGTCCTCGTGCGCCTGCTGGAACTGTTCGAGCACCTCGGTAAGCGACAGGCGATCGGGAATCACCAGCGCCTTGTGCAGCGGCAGGCCCTGGTCGAAGGCCAGCGGCTGGCCGCTCAGCACACGCTGGAACATGTCCTTGGCATCGACGTAGCCGAGTACGTGGTCGATGTCGCCGTCGCACACCGGATACGCCGAGTAGGGCTCGGCCACGATGCGCGCACGCAGCACCGTCTCGGGGTCGTCGTGCAGGAACCAGGCGATGCTGTCGCGCGCCGTCATCACGCTGCTGACCAGGCGCGTCTCCAGCTCGAACACGTTGGCGATCACCTGCTGCTCGCGCACCGCGAGCACGCCGGCCCGTGCGCCGGCCTCGGTCATCGCGAGGATGTCGGCCGAGGTGATCTTGTCGTCGCGCGCCATCGGCATGCCGAGCACTTTGAAAAGCAGGTCGGTACAACGCGTGAAGAACCACACCAGAGGCTTGAAGGTGGTGATCAGCACCTGCATCGGCCCGACCATGCGCACCGCCAACTGCTCGGGGTTGCTCATGCCCAGCCGCTTGGGGAACAGGTCGGCGAACACCAGGAACACCGCGATGATGATGACGAACGAGCACAGGAAGGCCGCGTTGGCGGAGGCCTCGACGCTCAGCCATTTCTCGAAGAACACCGCGAAGTAGGGGCTGAGCGAGCCCTCGCCGACCACGCCGCCGAGGATCGCCACCGCGTTCAGGCCGATCTGCACCACGGTGAAGTAGTGGCCGGGTTGCTCCTGCACGCGCAGCACCTTCTCGGCCCGGGGGTCGCCCTCGTCGGCCATCTGGCGCAGGCGCAGGCGGCGCGAGGCGGCCAGGGTGATTTCGGCAAGGGAGAAGAACGCGCTCATCGCGATCAGCATGGCGATGATGAGCAGGCTTTGGGTCAGGGTCATGGTGGCACGTCGAAGACGGCCACCATGGTGCCATGACTCGGCACCCGAAAAGTGCTCAGACCCCGCCCTGCGGATGCGTGGGGTCGACCCAGAGTACCGATTCGGGCTTTTCGACGGGTTCGATGTCGAGGTTGACCGCCACCGCTTCGCCATCGCTGCGGCACAGCACGCATTCGAGCGTCTCGGTCGCGCTGGCGTTGATCTCCTGGTGCGGCACGTAGGGCGGCACGTAGATGAAGTCGCCCGGTCCGGCCTCGGCCGTGAACTCAAGCTTTTCGCCCCAGCGCATGCGGGCCCGGCCGCGCACGACGTAGATCACCGATTCGAGATGCCCGTGGTGATGGGCGCCGGTCTTGGCGTCGGCGTGGATGGTCACGGTGCCGGCCCAGAGCTTCTGCGCACCCACGCGGGCGAAGTTGATGGCCGCTGCCCGGTTCATGCCGGGCGTCTGGGCGGTGTTGGCGTCGAGCTGGTTGGCCGCGATCACGCGCACGCCATCGTGCTTCCAGGCCGACTCGCCTTCTTCATGCGAATGGCCGTGATCCGCGTGATCGTGGCTCATTGCGGGTCCCGTGGAATCAGGCTGCGCCGCCGCCGATGACCTGCTGCAGTTCGCCTGATTCGTACATCTCCATCATGATGTCCGAGCCGCCGACGAACTCGCCCTTCACGTAGAGCTGCGGAATCGTGGGCCAGTTGCTGTATTCCTTGATGCCCTGGCGGATGCCGTCGTCTTCGAGCACGTTGACGGTCTTGAGCGTCTTGGTGTCGACGCCGACCGCCTTCAGGATCTGTATCGCGCGGCCAGAGAAGCCGCACATCGGAAAGCTTGCGTTGCCCTTCATGAAGAGCACGAGGTCGTTGGTCTTGACGAGGTCGTCGATGCGTTGCTGGGCGTCGGACATGGGGACTCCTGAAAAGTGGGCTGGGGGGATTATTTCACCGTGCGCCAGATTCCGCCGGAGCAGCGCTGGATGCCGGCGAGGTCGTCGCGGCTTTGCACTTCGGCGAAACCGCGCGCGGCGAGCAATTGACGCACGGCCGCGGCCTGGTCGTGGCCGTGTTCGAGCAGCAGCCAGCCGCCTTCGGCGAGGTGGCCGGGAGCGTTCTGCACGATCTGGCGGATGTCGTCGAGGCCGTCGGCGCCCGCGACCAATGCGGAAACGGGTTCATGGCGCAGGGCGGGCAGGTGCGGGTCGCCGGCGGCGATGTACGGTGGGTTGCTCGCGATGACCGTGTAGCCGCTGCCGGCGCCGTCGAGCCAGCTCGCTTCGGTGAAGCGCACCGGCAGGCCGAGGCGCTGCGCGTTGGCCTGGGCGACCGCCAATGCGTCGGCGCTGGCGTCGACCGCGTCGACTTGCGCATCGCGGCGGGCATGTTGCAGGGCCAGTGCGATCGCACCGCTGCCCGTGCCGAGATCGAGCACGCGCGGGGCGACATGGCCCTCGAGGCACTGCAGCGCCCATTCGACCAGCGCCTCGGTGTCGGGCCGCGGCACCAGCACGCGTGGGTCGACGTGCAGGGCGAGGCCGTGGAACTCCTTCTCGCCGAGCAGATACGCGACCGGCTCGCCTGCGAGGCGGCGCGACAACTGCGCGCAGAGCGCGGCCCACGCCGCGTCGGGCATCGCATCGGTGTCGTGCGCCAGCAGCCAGGCGCGGTCATGCGGCGCCCGGCCCAGCGCGTGCAGCAGCAGCAACTGCGCGTCGAGCCGCTCCACGCCCAGCGCGACGGCCGCGGCCAGTGCCTGCGCCACGGTGGACGGCTTCGGGTCGTCGGCGGTCATCACGCTGGCAGGCTCGATTCCAGCTCGGCCAGCTGTTCGGCCTCACGCGCGGCGCGCAGCGCGTCGAGCACGTCGCCAAGGTCGCCTTCCATGATCGCGAGCAGCTTGTAGAGCGTGAGGTTGATGCGGTGGTCGGTGAGCCGGCCCTGCGGAAAGTTGTAGGTGCGGATGCGGTCCGAGCGGTCGCCGCTGCCGATCAGGCCCTTGCGCATGGCCGCGTCCTTGGCCGCTCGCTCGCTGCGGTCCTTCTCCTGAATGCGCGCCGACAGCACCTGCAGCGCCTTGGCCTTGTTGCGGTGCTGGCTGCGGTCGTCCTGGCACTCGGCCACGATGCCGGTGGGGATGTGCGTGATGCGCACGGCCGAGTCGGTCTTGTTGATGTGCTGTCCGCCCGCGCCGCTTGCGCGGTAGGTGTCGATGCGCAGGTCGGCCGGGTTGATCTGCACGGCCACGGTCTCGTCGGGCTCGGCCAGCACGGCGACCGTGCAGGCGCTGGTGTGGATGCGGCCTTGTGTTTCGGTCGCCGGCACGCGCTGAACGCGGTGGCCGCCCGACTCGAAGCGCAGGTGGCCGAACACCTCGTCGCCGACGATGCGGATCACCACTTCCTTGTAGCCGCCGAGCTCGCTTTCGCTCTCGCTCACCACCTCGCAGCGCCAGCCGGCGCGCTCGCAGTAGCGCGTGTACATGCGCAGCAGGTCGCCCGCGAACAGGGCCGATTCGTCGCCGCCGGTACCGGCGCGGATTTCGAGGAAGGCGTTGCGCGCGTCGTCGGGGTCCTTCGGCAGCAGCAGGCGCTGCAGTTCTTCTTCGAGCTGCACCAGCTCGGCTTCGGCGCCCGCGATTTCTTCCTTTGCCATCTCGGCCATGTCGGGGTCGTCGAGCATCTCCCTGGCACCGGCGATGTCGGCCTCGCGCTGCCTGTAGCGCTCGTAGCGGCCGGCGATCTGCGTGACTTCGGCATGCTCGCGCGAGATGGTGCGGTACTGCGCCATGTCGCTCATGATGTCTTCGCGCGAGAGCAGGAAGTCGAGCTCGCCGAGGCGTTGGGCGTAGCGTTCGAGTTGGTGGCGCAGAAAGGATTTCACGGAGGAACGGGACTCGAAAAATATGGAGGTGCTGCCGCAAAAGGGCAGCGCGCATGAAGACCGCGGCCGATCGGGCCTGGCGACGACGAGCGTCGCTAACGCTCTTTGCGCAGGAACAGGCGCGAGATGGCCTGCGCCGTCTGCTCGCGCGAGGCAGCATCGCCCGCGTGCAGTTCGGCCATGGCGCCGTGCATCATCTTCTGCGTGAGCCCGCGCGACATGGCCTCGAGCACGGCATCGACCGATTCGCCCCTCGCCAGCAGCTTGCGTGCGCGCGCCATCTCGGCGGCACGCCATTCGTCGGCCTGCGCATTGAGCTGCTGGATCAGCGGCACGGTGCCGCGCTGGCCCAGCCAGTGCATGAAGCTCTGCACGCCGGCGTCGATGATGACTTCGGCCTGCGCGACAGCCGCCTGGCGGTTGGCCTGGCCCTGTTGCACGACCTGTGCGAGGTCGTCGACGGTGTAGAGGTAGATGTCCTCGAGCGCCTTCACTTCGGGCTCGATGTCGCGCGGCACGGCCAGGTCGACCATGAACATCGGGCGGTGCTTGCGTGCCTTGAGCGCGCGCTCCACGGCGCCCAGGCCGATGATCGGCAGCGTGCTCGCCGTGCAGCTCACGATGATGTCGAACTCGGCGAGTCGCGCCGGCAGGTCGGCCAGGCGCATCGCTTCGGCGCCGAAGCGCGACGCCAGTTTTTCGCCGCGCTCGAGCGTGCGGTTGGCAATGGCGATCGACCTGGGTTCCTTGGCTGCGAAGTGCGTGGCCGCGAGGTCGATCATCTCGCCTGCGCCGACGAACAGCACGCGCGTTTGATGAAGGTCTTCGAAGAGCTGGCCAGCGAGCCGGACCGCCGCGGCGGCCATGCTGATGGAGTGCGCGCCGATCTCGGTGGCGGTGCGGACTTCCTTCGCCACCGCGAAAGAGCGCTGGAACAGCTGGTTCAGCGTGCTGCCGAGCGCGCCGGCGGTTTCGGCCGCGCGCACGGCATCTTTCATCTGGCCGAGGATCTGAGCTTCGCCGAGCACCATCGAGTCGAGCCCGCTGGCCACGCGGAAGGCATGGCGGGCGGCCTCGTCGTCCTGAAGCGTGTAGGCGTGCGATCGCAGCAGGGCCGGGGCCACGCCGCCGCTTTGCGCCAGCCAGCCGAAGGTGTGGTCGAGTGCGGCCTGTTCCGAGGCGCAATAGATCTCGGTGCGATTGCAGGTGGAGATGATCGCGGCCTCGACCTGGGGGTGGCGGCCGGAGGCAAAGGAACTGCGCAGGCTCTGCAGCGTGGGGGCGATTTGGTCGAGCGCGAACGCGAAACGACCGCGCAGGTCGAGCGGCGCGGTCGTGTGGTTCAAGCCGAGAGCCCAGACTGACATGGCCGTGATTATAAAATCAGCAGCCGCATGAGCCTTGCGGAGGGACAAATGGCTTTCCCTATGACAGCCATATCCTTCGCCGCATGTCCCGGCGCACGCGCAATTCCCTCCGATGGACCTGCTGGCCCTCCTCGATCACCTGTTCAATTTCGTCGCTCCGGCGGCCTTCCTGGCCCTGGTGCTGGCTCTTGCCGGCCGGTTCCTGGGCGGCGGGCGCGCCGGCGTCCCGCGCTGGTGGGTGCAGTGGGCGCTGACCTTTGCCGTGGGTGTCGGCGTGTCGGTGATCGGCCTCGTGGTGTTCGGGCGCGACGGGATGATGGCGACCTACGCTGCGCTTGTGGTGGCCTGCGGCACCGTCCAGTGGCTGGCGATGCGCGGCTGGCGCCGATAGGGCCGATCGACTCCGGGCTGCGGCGGCGTGCACCGCGGCGCTGCCGCCGCAGCGAGGCTCAGGTCGGCATGCCGGGGATCGGCGAGTTGGACGTCGCGGGTGCCGGCGCCGCCGCGGCCGGCTCGGAGGGCGCCATCATGAAGGTGGTCGGCGTCGCCATCGGCAACGCGGCTTTCCTGAGCTCGTCGAGGATCACGAACAGCAGGTCGCTGCGCACGCCGCCCGCGAGCCGGGGGCTCGCCACATAGGCGATCGCCTGGAAGATCAGCAGCCCGTTCTCGATACCCTCGAGCGTGAGCGACGGCGCCGGCGTTTCCAGCACGCCTTCGTGCCCCCTGCAGGCCGCGAGGATCAGATCGCGCACGCGCTGCGCGTCGGTGGTCAGCGGCATCGGCAGGCGGATCAGCACGCGGCCCTCGGCATTGGCCAGCGTCATGTTGCGAACCGTCTTGGTGATGAACTCCGAGTTCGGCACGATGAGTGTCGAACGGTCGCCAAGCTGGATCTCGGTGGCGCGCACGTTGATGCGCCGCACGTCGCCCTCGGCCGTGCCCAGCACCACCCAGTCGCCCACCTTCACCGGCTGCTCCGCCAGCAGGATCAGCCCGGAGATGAAGTTCTGCACGATCGCCTGCAGCCCGAAGCCGATGCCCACCGACAGCGCGCTCGCCACCCACGCGATGCGCTCGATGCCGATGCCCAGCGCCGACAGGGAGAACGCAATCACCATGATGCCGCCCACGTAGCCCAGCAGCGTGGTGATCGAGTTCTGCATGCCCGGCTCGAACTGCGTGTTCGGCAGGTAGCTGCGCGTGAGCCAGCGCTTGAAGATGCGCAGGACGATGAAGCCCAACACCGCCACCGCCACCGCGCTCAGGATCGCGCCCGGCACCAGTTGGAATTCGCCCACCTTCACGCCGGTGCCGAGCTTGCCGCTGCGCTGGAACACTTCGCTCGGAGATGTGCCCAGCGGCGCGGCCAGCGCGATCAGCATGTAGACGAACAGCGCCACGCGGCTGATGCCCGACAGCACCGTGGCCGCCTGGTCCAGCGTCTGCGGTGCGAGGCTGAAACTCTTCTGCAGCTTCTGGCCGAAGGTGCTGCGCGAGGCTACGCTGGCCATGAACACGTCGTCGGCGAACTTGAACAGCACGTAGAAGGCAGCGGCCACGATGCCGCTCCAGGTCAGCTGCGAGGCCAGGAAGCTGCCCAGCGCCACGTAGCCCAGCGCCACCAGCACCCAGATGGCGATCATCAGCATGCCGATCAGCGCCACCAGCAGGCCGACCCACATCGGCCGCTCGGGCAGGCCGGCCTCGGGCGCATCGGCGCGCAGCGCCTTGAGCCGGTAGATCACCGTGCCCACCAGGGCCGTCAGCACCAGCGCCGTCAGCACATGCGTGGTCACCACGGCGGCGAAGCTGGCGTCGATCAGCGCATTGATCTCGGCCGGCGTCCAGGCCAGTGCCGCCACCAGCGCCACCAGCCAGGGCAGCGCGGCAAGCCGGCTGGCCGTGGCGTCGGGGATCGGCGGCAGCCGCCATGAGGGGCGCGAAGTGGCCAGCAGCGCGCGGCCCAGGCCGATGACGAAGGCCATGAAGGTCAGCGCCTGCGCCGCCGATTGCAGCGCCTTGCGCGCCTGCGGGTCCCAGGTGGCGTAGGTCTTGAGCACTTCCACGAAGCCGTGCGCGGCTACCGCCACCAGCAGCACGTGGCTCGCGACGATGGCGATCACCAGCAACGAGCGGCGCAGCCTGCCGGCCGGCAGCACCCGCATGGAGAGCCGCGCCAGCAGGTGCTCGGCACCCCAGACGCCCAGGAAGGCCAACAGCAGCGCGCCTATCAGCGCGGCGATCACCGCCGTGCGCGATGCGGGTGCCAGCGCCTGTTCGATGCCGTCGCCGAGGGCCGTGCCCATGGCCTGCAGCCGCGCCAGGTCGTCGGGCCAGGCCTCCTGCAGGTCGTTCCAGAAGGCCTCGGTGAGCGGCGAGGCCGCGCGCTCGGTGAGCTGGGCCTCGAACAGTGCGCGGCGCTGCGTGACCAGGTCGGCGCCGCGCTGGCGCACGTCGATGGACAGAAGCTTCGCAAGCCGGATGTCGGCGTCGAGCGCGTTGCGCTCCTTCGTCAGCTGCGCGCGCTGGCGCGTGATGCCGGGGTCTTCGGTGCTGCCGGCAGCGGGCGGGTTGCCGAGCTCGCCCAGGCGTGCGTTGAGGTCTGCGAGGTCGCCGGTGCGCGCGGCGACGAATTTGTCCGCCTGCGCGCCGATGTCGTTGATCTGCCCGATCTGCTTGCGCGGGTCGTCCTCGGCGTCGCCGCCCTTGCCCGGGTCGGCGGTGAGCTTGTTGAATTGCGCCCGCAGTTCGGCCACGGTGGGCGCGGGGGCTGCCGCGGCGGCGGTGTTGGCGCTGTTGTTGGGATTGCCGGTGCCGGCGTTCATGCTGGCATCGGGCTGCGCGAACGCGCCGCACACCGACAGGGCCAGCAGGATGGCGAGGCCGAAGCCCGCCAGGCGAGAGGTCCGATTCATGGCCGCATCATAGAAGCGGCCATGAGGTAAGAGCCTGTAAGAAACGTGCGCCTCAGCCGGCCGGGCTGAACAGGTCGACCCGGTCGGTGATGATGCCGTCGGTACCCAGGCCGATCAGCCGCTGCGCCGCCCATTCGTCGTTCACCGTGTAGCTCAGCGCGCGCATGCCGGCGCCGTGCACCTGCGCGACTACTGCGGCGTCCCACAGCGCGTGATTGCAGACGATGGCCACGCAACCCAACTGTTGCGCGGCTTCGAGCCAGCCGTTCCACAGCGTGTCGAGCAGCAGACCGCGCGGCAGCTCTGGCTGCACCGCTTGCGCGCCTTTCAGCGATTCGACCTGGAAGGACGTGAGCAGCGGCGGTACGGCCGCGCCTTGCCACAGGCGCGCAGCCTCACGCGCCACCACCTCGCCGGTTTCGCGCTCGACGCCCGGCGTCGGCTTGATCTCGATGTTCAGCAGGTGGCCGTTCGCCAGGCAGTAGCGCGCGAGGTTCTCCAGCGTGGGCAGCGGTTCGCCCGCATGGGCGCGTGAGTGCCAGCTGCCCGCATCGAGCTGCGCCAGCGCGCTCCAGGGCTGGGCGCCACCGGTGCCGTGGCCGCTGGTGGTGCGGTCCAGTGTGGCGTCGTGCATCAGGAAGGGCACGCCGTCGGCGCTGAGCTTGGCGTCGCACTCGAACATGCGGTAGCCGTATGCCGCGCCGAGCCGGAACGCGGCAAGAGTGTTCTCGGGAGCCAGCTTGCCGGCGCCGCGGTGAGCGACCCAGCGGGGGTAGGGCCAGGAATTCATGATCATTTCCTGAGTTGGCTTTCGGCTTCTTCGTGGGACACCGCGGAACCGGCTTTGCCGGGCCGCTGGTGTCGTCCCCGGTAGGGGGTAGGAGAAGCGACACGAAGTGCGCGAAGCCTGGGGGCGAGCATTAGTCCGCGCGCTTGCCGGAGCCGGCGTCGAACCAGTGCAGCTTGTCTTCGCGTGCGGCGATCTTCACCGTGTCGCCTGCCACCGGCGGATGGTCGCCTTCGTCAGTGCGCATGATGATCTGCTCATCGCCGATGCGGCCGTACACCAGGCGCTCGGCGCCCAGCAGCTCGACCTGCTCGACCTGCACCGTCCAGCCGCTCTCGTCGAGCTTCAGGTGTTCGGGGCGGATGCCCAGGATCTGGCCGGGCCGCACGCCCGGCGCATGCTTGAGCAGGTTCATCGGCGGCGAGCCGATGAAGCTCGCCACGAAGGTGGTCGCCGGACGCGAGTACACCTCTTCGGGCGTCGCGAACTGGTCCATCACGCCGCCGTTCATCACGATGATGCGCTGCGCCAGCGTCATCGCCTCGACCTGGTCGTGCGTGACGAACAGCGAGGTGATGCCGAGTTCGCGGTGCAGCTTCTGGATTTCGAGGCGCGTCTGCGCGCGCAGCTTGGCGTCGAGGTTCGACAGCGGTTCGTCGAACAGGAAAACCTGCGGCTGGCGCACGATGGCGCGGCCCATGGCCACGCGCTGGCGCTGGCCGCCGGAGAGTTCGCGCGGCTTGCGCTCCAGCAGGTGGCCGAGTTCGAGGATCTTCGCGGCCTTGTCGACGCGCACCTTGATCTCATCGACCGGTACCTTGGCGATCTTCAGGCCGTAGGCCATGTTCGCGAACACGCTCATGTGCGGGTACAGCGCGTAGTTCTGGAACACCATGGCGATGTCGCGCTCGGAGGGTTCGAGCTGGTTCACCACCTTGCCGCCGATGGCGATCTCGCCGGCCGAGACTTCCTCCAGGCCGGCCACCATGCGCAGCAGCGTGGACTTGCCGCAGCCCGAGGGGCCGACGATCACGATGAATTCATGGTTGGCGATCTCGGCGCTCACGCCGTGGATGACCTGGTTGGCTTTCGGCCCGTGGCCGTAGCGCTTGATGACGTTGCGTAGGGAAAGTGCAGCCATGTTTATTCGAGTTCTCCGATATTTTTCAGGAACACCGCGGAACCGGCTTTGCCGGGCCGCTGGTGTTGCCCCCGGTAGGGGGAAGGCGTAGCGACACGAAGTGCGCGAAGCCTGGGGGCGAGCCTATTTCTCTGTATCAACAAGGCCCTTGACGAACCACTTTTGCATCAGCACAACCACCAGCGCGGGCGGCAGCATGGCGAGGATGGCGGTGGCCATCACGACGTTCCATTCGTTCTGGCCGTCACCGCCGGCGATGAGCCGCTTGATACCGACCACGATCGGGTACATGTCCTCGTTGGTGACCGCCAGCAGCGGCCACAGGTACTGGTTCCAGCCGTAGATGAACTGGATCACGAAGAGCGCGGCAATGCTGGTCTTCGACAGCGGCAGCAGCACGTCGAAGAAGAAGCGCATCGGGCTCGCGCCATCCATTCGCGATGCCTCGGTGAGTTCCTCGGGCACGGTCAGGAAGAACTGGCGGAACAGGAAGGTGGCCGTGGCCGACGCGATCAGCGGCACCGTGAGGCCTGCGTAGCTGTTCAGCATGCTCAGGTCAGACAGCACCTTGTAGGTGGGCAGGATGCGCACTTCCACCGGCAGCATCAGTGTCACGAAGATCGCCCAGAAGCAGATCTTCTTGAAGGGGAAGCGGAAGTAGACGATGGCGAAGGCCGACAGCAGCGAGATGGCGATCTTGCCGATGGCGATGACCAGTGCCGTCACCAGGCTGACCCACATCATGTGGGCCACCGGGGCGTTGGAGCCTGCGCTGCTCGCGCGGCCGAAGAGCGCGCCCTTGTAGCTGTCGAGCATGTTCGAGCCCGGCAGCAGCGGCATCGGCCGCTGCACGATTTCCTGTGCGGTGTGGGTGGACGCCACGAAGGCGAGGTAGATGGGGAAGGCGACGATCAGGACGCCGAGGATCATCACCACGTGGGCCAGGACGCCCTGAGTGCTTCTTCTTTCAACCATGTCAGTACTGCACCTTTTTCTCGACGTAGCGGAATTGCACGATGGTGAGCGCGATCACGATCACCATCAGCACGACCGACTGCGCGGCCGAGCCACCCAGGTCCAGCGCCTTGAAGCCGTCGTGATAGACCTTGTAGACGAGGATTTCCGTGTCCTTGCCCGGACCGCCTTCGGTGGCCGCGTGAACGATGGCGAAGGTGTCGAAGAACGCGTAGACCACGTTCATCACCAGCAGGAAGAAGGTGGTGGGAGACAGCAGCGGGAACTGCACCGTCCAGAAGCGGCGCCATGGGCGCGCGCCGTCGATGGCCGCCGCCTCGATCAGCGACTTGGGAATGGACTGCAGGCCAGCCAGGAAGAACAGGAAGTTGTACGAGATCTGCTTCCACACCGCGGCCATCACGATCAGCGTCATCGCGTGCTTTGAATTGAGCAGGTGGTTCCAGTCGATGCCGATCTTGCCGAGCGCATAGGCGACCACGCCCAGCGAAGGGGAGAACATGAAGACCCAGAGCACGGCTGCCACGGCGGGCGCCACGGCGTAGGGCAGGATCAGCATGGTCTTGTAGAACATGCCCCCGCTCACGATGCGATCGGCAAAGACGGCCAGCGTCAGCGACAGGCTCAGGCCGATGGTGGCCACCAGCACCGAGAAGACGGCGGTGGTCTTGAACGACTCGCCATAGGCCGGGTCGTGGAACAGGTCCTTGAAGTTCTGCAGCCCGACGAAGTCGACGGATGTGCCGAATGCGTCCTGCTGCTGCATCGATTGCAGGATGGCTTGTGCCGCCGGCCAGAAGAAAAACACGAGGATCACCGCCATCTGCGGTGCCAGCAGCAGCCAGGGCAACCAGCCCGAGCGAAAGAAAACGCGTTTTTCCATGAACCCTCTACATAAAAAATCCCGCCCGGCCCGCTCTTGCGCAAGAGCGGACGGGGGCGGGCGATGTTAGCCGGACACGCGAGGGGTCCGGTCGTCGATCGTCAGCTCTTGTTGGCCTTCTGGAAGCGTTCCAGCTGCTCGTTGCCGCGGGTCACGATGGCGTCGAGGGCTTCCTTGGCGGTTTTCTTGCCGTTCCAGACCTGTTCGAGCTCTTCGTCCTCGATGGCGCGGATCTGCACGTAGTTGCCCAGGCGGATGCCGCGGCTCTTGTCGGTGACCTTGCGGATCATCTGTGTCACGGCCACGTCGGTGCCGGGGTTCTGCTTGTAGAAGCCCGAGTCCTCGGTGAGCTTGTACGAGGCCATGGTCACGGGCAGGTAGCCCGTGCGCTTGTGGCTGGCGGACTGCACTTCAGGCGTCGAGATGAAGCTGAAGAACTTGGCCACGCCCTTGTACTCGGCCGGTTTCTTGCCCGACATGACCCACAGGCTGGCGCCGCCGATCACGGTGTTCTGCGGTGCGCCCGGCACGTCCGGGTAGTAGGGCAGGGGCGCCAGGCCGTAGGCGAACTTGGCGTTCTTCGCCACGTTGCCATAGAAGCCCGAGGACGTGTTGATCATGGCGCACTCGCCCGAGACGAACGAGGCTTCAGGCACGTTGCCGCGGCCCTTGTAGATGAACAGGCCCTGCTTGGCCATGCTGGCCAGGTTCTCGATGTGGCGCTGGTGCAGCGGCGAGTTCACCTTCAGGCGCGCGTCCAGGCCCTGCAGGCCGTTGGACTTGCTCGCGAACTCCACGTTGTGCCAGGCCGAGAAGCTCTCGACCTGCGTCCAGTTCTGCCAGGCCGTGGTAAACGGGCACTTGTGGCCGCTGGCCTTGAGCTTGGCGGCGGCGGCGACCACTTCGGGCCAGGTCGACGGCGCCTTGTCGGTGGGCAGGCCGGCGGCCTTGAAGGCGTCCTTGTTGAAATAGAAGATGGTGGTCGAGCTGTTGAAGGGGAAGCTCAGCATCTGGCCATTGGGGGCGGTGTAGTAGCCGGCCACGGCGGGGATGTAGGCGGCCGGGTCGAACTTCTCGCCCGCGTCCTTCATGACCTGGCCGACCGGCACGATCGCGCCCTTGCTGGCCATCATGGTGGCGGTGCCCACTTCGAAAACCTGCAGGATGTGCGGTGCGTTGCCGGCGCGGAAGGCCGCGATGGACGCCGTCATCGATTCGTCGTACGTGCCCTTGAAGGTCGGCACGACCTTGTATTCCTTCTGGCTCTCGTTGAACTGCTTGGCCAGGTCGTTGACCCATTCGTTGTTGACGGCGGTCATCGAGTGCCACCATTGGATCTCGGTCTGGGCCTGCGCCACGTTGAATAGCGTGGTGGCGGCCAACGCCGATGCCAGCGCGAGCGTCTTGAATCGCATGAAGACTCCTGAAGGGGGAAATGGAAAGCGCGGATGCTAGGGCATGTGCATGACACAGCCGCGTCACATTGGCGCACGGAGCGCCGCTTTCTTCCAATCAGGGAAACCCCTTTGGCCTCATGCCCGGCGCGGGCGACAACCCTGCATGCTGCGCTGCACCATGCTAGCATCGCCCTCCCTTTTTCTGGCCTAGCTTGTCGCCATGGCCGGGGCTTCCGCGAGACCGCCATGAGCAGCAAAACCTCCCTCGACAAAAGCAGGATCAAGTTCCTCTTGCTCGAAGGCATCCACCCCTCGGCCGTGGAGGTGTTGCGCGCCGCCGGCTACACCAACATCGAGTCGCTGCCGGGCGCACTGCCCGACGCCGAACTCAAGGCCAAGATCGCCGATGTCCACTTCCTGGGCATCCGTTCGCGCACCCAGCTGACGGCCGAGGTGTTCGCAGCCGCCCACAAGCTGGTGGCCGCCGGGTGCTTCTGCATCGGCACCAACCAGGTCGACCTCGAGGCGGCGCGCGAGCACGGCGTGGCCGTTTTCAATGCCCCTTACTCCAATACCCGCTCGGTGGCCGAGCTGGTGCTGGCCGAAGCCATCCTGCTGCTGCGCGGAGTGCCCGAAAAGAGCGCGGTGGCGCACCGCGGCGGCTGGCTCAAGTCGGCCGACAACGCGTTCGAGATCCGCGGCAAGACGCTGGGCATCGTGGGCTACGGCTCGATCGGCGCGCAGCTGTCGGTGCTGGCCGAGGCGCTGGGCATGCATGTGGCCTTCTTCGACGTGGTCACCAAGCTGCCGCTGGGCAATGCGCGCCAGGTGCGCGAGCTGCACCAGCTGCTGGCGCAGAGCGACATCGTGACGCTGCACGTGCCCGAGACCCAGGCCACGCAGTGGATGATCGGCGCGGCCGAGATCGCCGCGATGAAGCCGGGCGCCATCCTGCTGAACGCCTCGCGCGGCACGGTGGTCGAGATCGAGCCGCTGGCCGAGGCCCTGAAGAGCAAGAAACTGCTGGGCGCCGCCATCGACGTGTTTCCGGTGGAGCCGCGCACCAACAAGGACGAGTTCCTGTCGCCGCTGCGGGGCCTGGACAACGTGATCCTGACGCCGCACATCGGCGGATCGACGATGGAGGCCCAGGCCAACATCGGGCTGGAAGTGGCCGAGAAGCTGGTCAAGTACAGCGACAACGGCACCTCGACTTCTTCGGTCAACTTTCCGGAGGTGGCGCTGCCGGCGCACCCGGGCAAGCACCGCCTGCTGCACGTCCACCGCAACGTGCCGGGCGTGCTGTCCGAGATCAACAAGATCTTCTCGGACAACAACATCAACATCTCCTCGCAGTTCCTGCAGACGAACGAGAAGATCGGCTACGTGGTGATGGACATCGACGCGGCTTCTTCCGACCTGGCGCTGGAGAAGCTGGCGAAGGTGAGCGGGACGATCCGCAGCCGCGTGCTGTTCTGATTTGGGTTTCCCCGGGTACGGCGCTGGGTGCTGTGCCCCTTTCCTTGGAGCCCGCTCCCGGTTTTGCTCCCTCTCCCTCCAGGGGAGGGTTGGGGTGAGGGCAGCGGCATCAAAGCCACGACAGGCGTCCGGTATGCGGTACGGCCCAGCCCGCGCGACGTCCCTGGCACAAGGACAACGCCAGGACCCCAAGGCAAGACCCCAAGCCCTGCCCTAAAATCATTCCCCCGGCTACATGGGCGCGCAGCGCCTGGCCAAGGGCCCCACCCGATGAATGCTCCGACTGCGTTGAATACGCTGTTGTCACAGGCCGCAGAGCCCGTACGACTGCGCGAGATCCCGTACAACTACACCAGCTTCTCCGACCGAGAGATCGTGATTCGCCTGCTGGGCGAGCGCGGCTGGGAACTGCTCCAGACCCTGCGCGCCGAGCGCCGCACCGGCCGATCGGCGCGCATGCTCTACGAAGTGCTCGGCGACATCTGGGTCGTCCAGCGCAACCCTTACCTCGTCGACGACCTGCTCGACAACCCGCGCCGCCGCGGCCAGCTGGTCGATGCCCTGCGGCACCGCCTGGCCGAGGTGCAGAAGCGCCGCACCCCCGACAGCGACCTGCCGCGCGACCAGCTCGTGGGCGAACTCACCGGCCTCGTGGGCGAGGCGGTGGCCGCGTTCGACACCAAGTTCCGCGAGGTCGCCGCCCTGCGCCGCAAGGCCACGCGCGCGCTGCGCAGGCTCACGGCCAAGGACAACATCAAGTTCGACGGCCTGTCGCGCGTCTCGCACGTGACCGACGCCACCGACTGGCGCGTGGAGTACCCGTTCGTGGTGCTGTGCCCCGACACCGAGGCTGAGATGGCGCTGCTGGTGAAGGGCTGCATCGAGCTGGGCCTGACCATCATCCCGCGCGGAGGCGGCACCGGCTACACCGGCGGCGCCATCCCGCTGACATGGAAGAGCGTGGTCATCAACACCGAGAAGCTCGAGGCGATGACCGAGGTCGAACACGTCTCGCTGCCCGGCCTCGAAGCCCAGGTGCCCACCATCTGGACCGAAGCCGGTGTGGTCACCCAGCGGGTGGCCGATGCGGCCGAGCGCGCGGGCTTCGTGTTCGCCGTCGATCCGACCTCGGCCGAGGCCTCGTGCGTCGGTGGCAACGTCGCCATGAACGCCGGCGGCAAGAAGGCCGTGCTCTGGGGCACCGCGCTCGACAACCTCGCCTCGTGGCGCATGGTGACGCCGCAGGCCGAATGGCTCGAAGTCACTCGCATCGGCCACAACCTCGGCAAGATCCATGACGCCGAGAGCGCCGTGTTCGAGCTGCAGTACTACGCGGCCGACGGCAAGACGAAGCTGCGCACCGAGCGCCTCGACATTCCGGGGCGCACCTTCCGCAAGGAAGGCCTCGGCAAGGACGTGACCGACAAGTTCCTCTCGGGCCTGCCGGGCATCCAGAAGGAGGGCTGCGACGGCCTCATCACCAGCTGCCGCTGGGTGGTGCACAAGATGCCCGCGCACACGCGCACCGTGTGCCTCGAATTCTTCGGCAACGCCAAGGACGCCGTGCCCAGCATCGTCGAGATCAAGGACTTCATGTTCGCCGAGCAGAAGCGCTCGGGCGTGCTGCTGGCCGGCCTCGAACACCTGGACGACCGCTACCTGAAGGCCGTGGGCTACGCCACCAAGTCGAAGAAGCACGGCGGCCTGCCGAAGATGGTGCTGTTCGGCGACATCGCCGGCGACGACGCCGATGCGGTGGCGCGCGTCACCTCCGAAGTGGTGCGCATCGCCAACTCGCGCAGCGGCGAAGGCTTCATCGCCATCAGCCCCGAGGCGCGCAAGAAGTTCTGGCTCGACCGCAAGCGCACGGCCGCCATCAGCAAGCACACCAACGCCTTCAAGATCAACGAGGACGTGGTGATCCCGCTGCCGCGCATGGCCGAGTACAGCGACGGCATCGAGCGCATCAACATCGAGCTGTCGCTGCAGAACAAGCTCGCGCTCACCGACGCGCTCGAAGCCTTCCTGCTGCGCGGCAACCTGCCGCTGGGCAAGACCGACGACGCGCATGAAATCCCGGCGGCCGAGCTGCTCGAAGACCGCGTGGCGCAGGCCGTCGCGCTGGTGCAGGGCGTGCGCGCGCTCTGGGCCGAATGGCTGCGCGACGTCGACACGCTGTTCCCGCAGCTGCAGGACCACACCCTGCGCGCCAGCTGGAAGACCCAGCTGCGCCAGCCGCTGCAGGAAATCTTCAGCGGCGTGGAGTTCGCCCCCATCGTTGCCGAATGCGCGGCCATCCACAAGCAGGTGCTCAAAGGCCGCGTGTGGGTCGCGCTGCACATGCACGCGGGCGACGGCAACGTGCACACCAACATCCCCGTCAACAGCGACAACTACGACATGCTGCAGACCGCGCATGCCGCGGTGGTGCGCATCATGGCTCTGGCACGCAGCCTCGACGGCGTGATCTCGGGCGAGCACGGCATCGGCATCACCAAGCTCGAATTCCTGAGCGACGAGGAGCTGCGTCCGTTTACCGAGTACAAGGCCAAAGTCGACCCCGAAGGCCGCTTCAACAAGGGCAAGCTGCTGCGTGCGCCGGCAGGCCAGGCTCAGACGCTGCACGCCGACCTGACCAACGCCTACACGCCGAGCTTCGGCCTCATGGGGCACGAGTCGTTGATCATGCAGCAGAGCGACATCGGCGCCATTGCCGACAGCGTGAAGGACTGCCTGCGCTGCGGCAAGTGCAAGCCGGTGTGCGCCACGCACGTGCCGCGCGCCAACCTGCTCTACAGCCCGCGCAACAAGATCCTCGCGACCTCGCTGCTGGTGGAGGCCTTCCTCTACGAAGAGCAGACCCGGCGCGGCATCAGCATCAAGCACTGGGAGGAGTTCGAGGACGTGGCCGACCACTGCACCGTGTGCCACAAGTGCCTCACGCCATGCCCGGTGAAGATCGATTTCGGCGACGTGTCGATGAACATGCGCAACCTGCTGCGCAAGATGGGGCAGAAGAGCTTCCGCCCAGGCAACGCGGCCGCGATGTTCTTCCTCAACGCGACCAATCCGCAGACCATCAAGGCGGTGCGCGCGGGCATGGTGGGCGTGGGCTTCAAGGCGCAGCGCCTGGCCAACGACCTGCTGCGCGGCCTCGCGAAGAAGCAGACCTCGGCGCCGCCGGCCACGCTCGGCCCGGCACCGGTCAAGGAGCAGGTGATCCACTTCATCAACAAGAAGATGCCGGGCAACCTGCCGAAGAAGACGGCGCGCGCGCTGCTCGACATCGAGGATGCGGACTACGTGCCGATCATCCGCAACCCGAAGGCGACCACGTCGGAAACCGAGGCGGTTTTCTACTTTCCGGGGTGCGGGTCGGAGCGCCTGTTCTCGCAGGTCGGCCTTGCCACGCAGGCGATGCTGTGGCACGCGGGCGTGCAGACGGTGCTGCCGCCGGGCTACCTGTGCTGCGGCTATCCGCAGCGCGGCAGCGGCCAGTACGACAAGGCGGAGAAGATGATCACGGACAACCGCGTGCTCTTCCACCGCGTGGCCAACACGCTCAACTACCTCGACATCAAGACGGTGGTGGTGAGTTGCGGCACCTGCTACGACCAGCTGCAGGGCTACCAGTTCGACAAGATCTTCCCGGGCTGCCGCATCATCGACATCCACGAGTACCTGCTGGAGAAGGGCATCACGCTGGCCGATGCCGGCGGTGGCGGCTATCTTTATCACGACCCGTGCCATTCGCCGATGAAGCAGCAGGACCCGATGAAGACCGTGAAGGCGCTGGTCGGCGACAACGTGCTCAAGAACGACCGCTGCTGCGGCGAGTCGGGCACGCTGGGCGTGTCGCGGCCCGACATCTCGACGCAGATCCGCTTCCGCAAGGAAGAAGAGCTGAAAAAGGGCGAGGCCGCGCTGCGCGACAGCGGCAAGGTCGGCGCGAAGGACAACGTGAAGATCCTCACCAGCTGTCCGAGCTGCCTGCAAGGCCTCTCGCGCTACGGCAACGACCTGAACAACGGACTGCTCGAGGCCGACTACATCGTGGTCGAGATGGCCAACAAGCTCCTCGGCAAGGACTGGATGCCCGAATACGTGGCCGCGGCCAACCAGGGCGGGATCGAGCGGGTGCTGGTATGACGGCGCAAGGCTGCCCGCTCTGCGAAGGCCCTGGCGGACGCGTCGTGTTCGAGGGTGCGAAGCTGCGCGTCGTCCACGCGGAAGAGGCAGGTTTCCCGGCCTTCTATCGCGTGGTCTGGCGCGCGCATGCGCCGGAGTTCTCGGATCTCGATGCCACCGGCCGCGCGCTGTGCATGGACGCGGTGGTGGCGGTGGAGCAGTGCCTGCGCGAGCACCTGCATCCCGCCAAGGTGAACATCGCCGCGCTCGGCAACATGGTGCCGCACCTGCATTGGCACGTGATTGCGCGTTTCGCCGACGACAGCCATTTCCCGGGCTCGGTATGGGCACCCGTGCAGCGCGCACGGAATACCGCGCACGAGGCGCATGTCGCCGCGCGCCTGCCGGCCGTCGAGGCTGCGATGATCGAACGCCTGGGTACAAGGAGCTTCTGATGGCAGGCTTGAAACAGGGCGCACCGACGCCGCAGTCGATCACCGTGCATGGCCAGTCGCGCGTGCTCGAAGTGGGCTTCTCGGATGGCTCGACCTTCCGCATTCCCTTCGAGCTGATGCGCATCTACTCGCCGTCGGCCGAAGTGCAGGGCCACGGCCCGGGCCAGGAAATCCTGCAGACGGGCAAGCGCGACGTCGAACTCGTCGACCTCCAAGCGGTCGGCAACTACGCCGTGCAGCCGACCTTCAGCGACGGCCACAGCACCGGCATCTACTCGTGGGACCTGCTCTACGAACTGGGCGCGAAGCAGGCCGAGCTGTGGGCTGCCTACGAGCGCCGGCTGGCCGAAGCGGGCGTCGAGCGCGACACGCCGATGCTCGACAAGGGCGGCCACGCCTGCGGCAGCCACTGAGCCGCGAATCTGCGCGGTGCTCTCGAAAAGATAGCCCTGCGTCCAGGAAGGACGGGCGGAAAAAGCAACAAATGTCCGCCGTACGCGCGGGGTCGTCGGCTTGATGTGAGGGCTTCCGGCCTAACATCGGTTGCATGAGTACCACACACTTCGGCTTCGAAACGGTCGACGAAAGCGAGAAGGCACGCCGCGTGCGCGGCGTTTTCGATTCGGTCGCCTCGCGCTACGACGTCATGAACGACCTGATGTCGGCCGGCCTGCACCGCGCCTGGAAGGCGTACACCGTCATGGTCGCGAACGTGGGCGAGGGCTCGCGCGTGCTCGACATCGCGGGCGGCACCGGCGACCTCGCGCTCGCCTTCGCGAAGAAGGTCGGCGCCACCGGCCAGGTGGTCCACACCGACATCAACGAAGCCATGCTGCGCACCGGCCGCGACCGTCTGCTCGACGCCGGCGTGTCGCTGCCCACCATGGTCTGCGACGCCGAGAAGCTGCCCTTTCCCGACGACCACTTCGACGTGGTGACGGTGGCCTTCGGCCTGCGCAACATGACGCACAAGGACATCGCGCTCAAGGAAATGAACCGCGTGCTCAAGCCTCGCGGCAAGCTGCTCGTGCTCGAGTTCTCGAAGGTCGCGAAGCCGCTCGCCAAGGCCTACGACTGGTACTCCTTCAACGTGCTGCCACGCCTGGGCAAGCTGGTGGCCGGCGACGACGCAAGCTATCGCTACCTCGCCGAATCGATCCGGATGCATCCCTCGCAAGAGGAGCTCAAGACCCTCATGAAAGAGGGCGGTTTCGGACATGTGGACTATCACAACATGACTGGGGGAATCGCCGCCCTCCATGTTGGAATCAAGTGTTGATGACGCGAATCTTTCGCTCAGAGGAGACGACATGAAGAGTTTGGGTTCTTTGTTTTTGGCAGCTGCATTGGTGCTGGTCAGTGTCCAGGCCGAGGCTGCGCGCATGGGCGGCGGCAAGTCGTTCGGACGCCAGTCGTCCAACGTGACGCAGCGTGAGGCTGTCCCGTCGGCAGCGCCTGGCGCCCCCGCGCAGAGCGCGACCAACGCTGCAGCGGCGAAGCCCGCAACGCCCGCACCCGCGGCGGCCGCGCCGAAGCGTCCGTGGGGCGCCATGCTCGGCGGCCTGGCCGCCGGCCTGGGCCTCGCATGGCTCGCGCATTCGCTCGGCCTCGGCGCCGGCTTCGGCAACATCCTGCTGATCGGCCTGCTCGTGCTTGCCGCGGTGGTGGTGTGGCGCATGATCAAGTCGCGCTCGCAGCCTGCCGGCAACGGCCAGGGCGGCTTCGCCTTCCAGGGCGCGGGCGCCAGCCCGAGCAATGCCAGCGCGCCGGCGCAATACAGCCCGGCCAACGTGGGCAACGACGCATCGGCACGTCCATGGGAGCGCAATGCCGCCGCCTTCGATGCCACACCGTCGAACGACGCGCCGCACGGCAGCAGTCTCTCGGCAGCGGGTGCCGCGGCCGGTGGCAGCATGATCGGCTCGGCGCTCGGCGGTTCGCAGTCCTGGGGCATCCCCGCGGGCTTCGACGTCGACGGCTTCCTCGGCGCCGCGAAGCGCAACTTCGTGACACTGCAGGATGCCTGGGACCGCGCCGACGTCTCGATGCTGCGTTCGATGATGACCGACGGCATGGTCGACGAGATCCGTACCCAGCTGGCCGACCGCGCCAGCCACACGGGCGGCGCCTCGAACAAGACCGAAGTCGTGATGCTCGATGCCAAGCTGCTCGGCATCGAGGAGCTGCCCGATGCCTACATGGCCAGCGTGGAGTTCTCCGGCATGATCCGCGAAGACGCCTCGGCCGGCCCGGGCCCGTTCCGCGAAGTGTGGAACATGACGAAGCCGACCAGCGGCAACAGCGGCTGGCTCGTGGCTGGGGTGCAGGCACTGCAGTAAATAAAGGCTCGCCCCCCAAGGCTTCGCGCACTTCGTGTCGCTTCTCCTGCCCCCTGCCGGGGGCAACACCAGCAGCCCGGCAAAGCCGGTTCCGCGGTGTTTCTGGAAAAGGGCATGTGGTCCATGGGTCGCGGGGCGCTACAGTGACGGGATAATGGGGACATGGCCACACCATCGTCCCCATTTTCTTTTCTCGGCGACCTTTTCAATCGCATCGGCGAGCGTCTGCAGCCCCCGGACTGGGCGGTCCACGAGATCCAGCATCGCGCGGTCCTGTTCCTCAACCACGTGCTGCAGCAGGAGCCCGAGGCCCAGCAGCGGCTGCTGCGCCAGCAGGGGCGGGTGGTGCGTTTCCAGTGGCGCTTCGTGACGATGGAGCTGGTGGCCACGCCGGCCGGCCTGCTCGACCTGGCACCTGAGGGCTCGGTGCCTGAACTGACGCTCACCGTCATCGACGAATCCCCCTTCGACATCGCCCGCGCCACGCTGCGGGGCGACAAGCCGGCCGTGCAGATCATCGGCGACGTGCAGCTGGCGGCCGAGGTCAACTGGCTGGTCGACCACGTGCGCTGGGACGTCGAGGACGACCTGGCCCGCCTGATCGGCGACGTGCCCGCTCACACGCTCGGCAACGGCGTGCGTCGCGTCGTGGGCGCGCTGCGCCAGTTCGTCGGCGATCGCTCGGCCAAGGCTGGCGGCTCGGCGAGCGCGGCCGAATGAGGCGCTTCTACCGCGGCCTGTTCATCGTCTGGGTCGCACTGCGCTACGGCCTCGACGAGCTCGTGCTCACGAGCTTCCAGAAGCCCTGGCTGCGCGTGGTGGCGCGCGTCGTCTCGTTCGGGCGCAACCTCGATGCGCCGCGCGGCCAGCGCCTGCGCGAGGCGCTCGAGCGGCTCGGCCCCATCTTCGTGAAGTTCGGCCAGGTGCTGTCGACCCGGCGCGACCTGCTGCCGCCCGACATCGCCGACGAACTGGCCTTCCTGCAGGACCGCGTGCCGCCGTTCCCGTCGGCGGTGGCCATCGCGACCATCGAGCGTGCGTTCCGCCGTCCGGTGGGCGACGTGTTCGTGCAGTTCGACGAAACACCCATTGCCAGCGCTTCGATCGCGCAGGTGCACTTCGCGACCATCCGCACCAACCAGGGCGAGTTGCGTGAAGTGGCGGTGAAGGTGCTGCGTCCCAATATGCGCGGCGTGATCGAGAAAGACCTGGCGCTGATGGCCATGATGGCCGGCTGGATCGAGAACCTCTCGGCCGACGGCAAGCGCCTGAAGCCGCGCGAGGTGGTCGGCGAGTTCGACAAGTACCTGCACGACGAGCTCGACCTGGTGCGCGAGGCGGCCAACGCCGCCCAGCTGCGCCGCAACATGGCCGAACTCGACCTGGTGCTGATTCCCGAGATGTTCTGGGACTTCTGCCATCCGGAAGTCATCGTGATGGAGCGCATGAAGGGCGTGCCCATTGCGCAGATGGACCGCCTGCGCGCGGCCGGCGTCGACATTCCCAAGCTGGCGCGCGACGGCGTCACCATCTTCTTCACGCAGGTGTTCCGCGACGGCTTCTTCCATGCCGACATGCATCCCGGCAACATCCAGGTGAGCCTGGCGCCCGAGACCTTCGGGCGCTACATCTCGCTGGACTTCGGGATCATCGGCACGCTGACCGAGTCGGACAAGGAATACCTGGCGCAGAACTTCGTGGCCTTCTTCCGGCGCGACTACAAGCGCGTGGCCGAGCTGCACCTCGAGAGCGGCTGGGTGCCGGTGGGCACCCGCATCGACGAGCTGGAGGCAGCCATCCGCACCGTCTGCGAGCCGTACTTCGACCGGCCGCTGAAGGAAATCTCGCTGGGCATGGTGCTGATGCGCCTGTTCCAGACCTCGCGCCGCTTCCACGTCGAGATCCAGCCGCAGCTGGTGCTGCTGCAGAAGACGCTGCTCAACATCGAGGGCCTGGGCCGCAACATCGATCCCGAGCTCGACCTCTGGGCCACGGCCAAGCCCTTTCTCGAGAAATGGATGGTCGACCAGATCGGCCCCAAAAAGCTGTTCCAGCAGCTCAAGGCCGAGGCGCCGCGGTACGCCAAGCTGCTGCCCCAATTGCCGCGCCTGCTGCACGATTTCCTCGAAAATCGGCCGGTCGACAACCGCCGCGAGCTGCTCGAACTGCTGGCCGAGCAGAAACGCACCAACCGTTTGCTGCAGACGATCGTCTACGGTGGCATAGGTTTTGTATTGGGGTTGCTCGCCATGCAATTGCTGGTGCGCGTGCGTCTGTTCTAGAGGAGTTTCTGCCGTGTTGCTGACGCTGGTCATCGTCTATCTGCTGGTCACCATCGCGATCGGTCTTTATGCCGCCAAGCGGGTGAAGAACACCACCGACTTCGCCATCGCCGGGCGGCACCTGCCGCTCTACATGATCGTCACGACCACCTTCGCGACCTGGTTCGGCTCCGAAACGGTGCTCGGCATTCCGGCCAAGTTCATCGAGGGCGGGCTCAACGGCGTGATCGAGGACCCGTTCGGCGCGGGCACCTGCCTGATCCTGGTGGGCCTGTTCTTCGCGGGCAAGCTCTACCGCATGACGCTGTTGACCATCAGCGATTACTACCGCGAGCGCTACGGCCGCGGCGTCGAGGTGGCCTGCTCGCTCATCATCATGCTGAGCTACCTGGGCTGGGTGTCGGCGCAGGTCACGGCGCTGGGGCTGGTGTTCAACCTGCTGTCGGGTGGCGTCATCAGCATTCCCGTGGGCATGGTGATCGGCGTGGTCTCGATCCTGGCGTACACGCTGTTCGGCGGCATGTGGTCGGTGGCCGTCACCGACTTCATCCAGATGATCATCCTGGTGGCCGGCCTTGCCGTGATCGCGATGTTCGCGGGCAACATGGCCGGCGGCGCCGACAAGGTGGTGGCCTTCGCGGTCAGCAAGGACCTCTTCAAGTTCTGGCCCGAACCCAACTGGCACGACATGGTCTTCTTCCTCGCGGCCGCCATCACCATGATGCTGGGCTCCATCCCGCAGCAGGACGTTTTCCAGCGCGTGATGTCCGCCAACAGTGCCAAGGCGGCGCAGCGCGGGCCGGTGATCGGCGGCCTGGCGTACATCCTGTTCGCCTTCGTGCCGATGTTCCTGGTGGCCAGCGCGCTGCTGATCATGCCGGAGCAGACCGCCACCCTGCTGAAGGAAGATCCGCAGAAGGTGCTGCCCACGTTGGTGCTGCAGAAGATGCCGTTCGTGATGCAGGTGCTGTTCTTCGGTGCGCTGCTGTCGGCCATCAAGTCGACCGCCTCGGCCACGCTGCTGGCGCCCAGCGTCACCTTCACCGAGAACATCTGGCGCCAGTTCCGCCCCGCCGGCACCGACCGCCAGAACCTCATGACGATGCGCATCACGGTCTTGCTGTTCAGCGCCGCGGTGCTTGCCTACGCCATCCGCATGCAGGGCACGCCAATCTACGAACTGGTGTCGGGCGCCTACCAGGTGCCGCTGGTCGGCGCCTTCGTGCCACTGGTGTGCGGCCTGTACTGGCGCCGCGCCACCACCCAGGGCGCCATCGCCTCGATCGTCCTGGGCATCGGCATATGGCTGCTGTTCCTGTGGATGCCCTGGGGCAGTGCGTTTCCGGCCCAGCTGGCAGGCGTGCTGTGCTCGTTCGCGGGCATGGTGGCCGGATCGCTGCTGCCGCAATGGTTGGCGAACACTCACACGCCGCACCGGCCTTTGACGACGGAACCGGCCTGAAGCAGGGGGCAGCCCTATAATCGAGGGCTTTGCGAGCGGCAGCTGCGCCGCTTTTTTGACCTCATTTCCCATGCCCATCTACGCCTACAAGTGCAGTGCCTGCGGCTTTGCCAAAGACGCTTTGCAGAAGATGTCCGACGCGCCCCTCACGGTGTGTCCGGCGTGCGGCGCGAGTGCGTTCGAAAAACAGGTCACGGCCGCCGGCTTCCAGCTCAAGGGCTCGGGCTGGTACGTGACCGATTTCCGTGAGGGCGGCGGCAAGAAGTCCGAACCGTCCACGGCGCCCGCGTCCAGCGACGGCGGCAAGTCCGCCGAGTCTTCCTCTTCCACAACCGTCGCCGCGCCGAGCCCTGCTCCGGCGCCCGCTGCACCGGCCCCCGCGCCGGCCGCGGCCAGCGGCGACTGATCGATCCCGACCGCCATGCTCGCCCTGCGCAAATGGTTGCTGTCCGGCCTGCTGGTCATCGTGCCGCTGGTCATCACGCTCGGCGTGCTGAACTGGATCATCGGCACGCTCGACCAGACGCTGTGGCTGCTGCCCGCGCAGTGGCAGACCTGGCTCAGCGACCACAAGGTGCGCGGCCTGGGCGTGCTGCTCACGCTGGCCATCCTGCTGGTGGTGGGCGCCACGGCCAGCAACTTCGTCGGCAAGCGCCTGCTCGGGTGGGGCGACGCCGTGGTGCGCCGCATTCCGGTGGTGCGCTCGATCTACTCCAGCGTCAAGCAGGTGTCGGATACGCTGTTTTCCGAGAACGGCAATGCCTTCCGCACGGCGGTGCTGGTGCAGTGGCCGCGCGAGGGCGTGTGGACCATCGCCTTCGTGACCGGCGCGCCCGGCAACGAAGTCGCCGAGCACCTCGGCGAGGGGGAATTCCTCAGCGTCTACGTGCCGACCACGCCCAACCCGACGGGCGGCTACTTCGTGATGCTCAAGCGCAGCGACTGCATCGAACTGAAGATGAGCGTGGACGAAGCGCTCAAGTACATCGTCTCGATGGGGGTGGTCGTTCCAGGCGGCCCCGCCACGGTGGCGGTGAAGTCTTCCAACTCATAAAAACGAACGCGCCCACAAGGCGCCGGAATGGATTCCTATGGCCATGCGTACTCACTATTGCGGTCTCGTGACCGAAGCCCTGCTGGGCCAGACCGTCACCCTGTGCGGCTGGGTCAACCGCCGCCGCGACCACGGCGGCGTGATCTTCATCGACGTGCGCGACCGCGAAGGCTATGTGCAGGTGGTGTGCGACCCCGACCGCGCCTCGACCTTCGCCGTCGCCGAGAACCTGCGCAACGAGTTCTGCGTGCAGATCACCGGCCTCGTGCGCGCACGCCCCGAAGGCACGACCAACGACCAGCTCAAGAGCGGCAAGATCGAAGTGCTGTGCCATGAGCTCAAGGTGCTGAACCCCTCGGTCACGCCCCCGTTCCTGCTGGACGACGACAACCTGTCGGAAACCACCCGCCTCACGCACCGCGTGCTCGACCTGCGCCGTCCGGCCATGCAGCGCAACATGATGCTGCGCTACAAGGTGACGATGGAAACGCGCAAGTTCCTCGATGCCAACGGCTTCATCGACATCGAGACGCCGATGCTGGGCAAGTCCACGCCCGAAGGCGCGCGCGACTACCTCGTGCCCAGCCGCGTGCACGACGGCAGCTTCTTCGCGTTGCCGCAGTCGCCCCAGCTGTTCAAGCAGCTCTTGATGGTGGCCGGCTATGACCGCTACTACCAGATCGTGAAGTGCTTCCGCGACGAAGACCTGCGCGCCGACCGCCAGCCCGAATTCACGCAGATCGACATCGAGACCTCGTTCCTCGCCGAAGAAGAAATCCGCGAGATGTTCGAAGGCATGATCCGCAACGTGTTCCGCAATGCCGCGGGCATCGACCTGCCGGTATTTCCGACCATGACGTACGGCGACGCGATGCTCAAGTACGGTTCGGACAAGCCCGACCTGCGCGTGAAGCTCGAGTTCACC
Source organism: Variovorax sp. Varisp46 (assembly GCF_059491885.1). Lineage (NCBI taxonomy): Bacteria > Pseudomonadati > Pseudomonadota > Betaproteobacteria > Burkholderiales > Comamonadaceae > Variovorax > Variovorax sp. Varisp46. The sequence goes on along the minus strand of NZ_CP168515.1, from coordinate 3,790,427 downwards.
GAGCTCACCGAACTGATGAAGCGCGTGGAATTCAAGGTGTTCTCGAATGCCGCCACCATGAAGGGCGGCCGTGTGGTCGCGCTGCGCGTGCCTGGCGGCGGTGCCGAAGGCGGCCTGTCGCGCGGGGAAATCGATGCGTACCAGGAGTTCGTCAAGATCTACGGTGCCAAGGGCCTGGCCTACATCAAGGTCAACGACGCGGCTGCTGGCCGCGAAGGCCTGCAGAGCCCGATCGTCAAGAACCTCGACGACGCCTCGCTGGCTGAGATCATCGCCCGCACGGGCGCGCGCAACGGCGACATCCTGTTCTTCGGTGCCGACAAGGAAAAGGTCGTCAACGACGCCATCGGCGCGCTGCGCGTGAAGATCGGCCACAGCGCCTTCGGCAAGAAGGCGGGCCTCTTCGACGACCGCTGGGCGCCGCTGTGGGTGGTCGACTTCCCGATGTTCGAGTTCGACGAGGAAGGCCAGCGCTGGAGCGCCGTGCACCATCCGTTCACCGCGCCGAAGGACGGCCATGAAGACCTCATGGACACCGCACCCGAGAAGTGCATCGCCAAGGCCTACGACATGGTGCTCAACGGCATCGAGATGGGTGGCGGCTCGGTGCGTATCCATCGCGAGGAAGTGCAGAGCAAGGTGTTCCGCGCGTTGAAGATCAGCGCCGACGACGCGCAGCTCAAGTTCGGCTTCCTGCTCGACGCGCTGCAGTATGGCGCGCCGCCGCACGGTGGCATCGCCATCGGCCTGGACCGCCTCGTCATGCTCATGACCGGCGCCGAGTCGATCCGCGACGTGATCGCCTTCCCCAAGACCCAGCGCGCGCAAGACCTGCTGACGCAGGCGCCGAGCCCGGTCGACGAGAAGCAGTTGCGCGAGCTGCACATCAAGCTGCGCAACACGCCCCAGGCAGCCTGATACGGCCATGACGACCAGCCCCCGACCCTGGAAGATCCCGGAGTCGGTGCTGGTCGTGATCCACACGCCGGCGCTCGATGTGCTGCTGATCCGGCGTGCGGATGCCGAGACCGACTTCTGGCAGTCGGTCACCGGCAGCAAGGACGCCGCCGACGAGCCCCTCGCGCTCACCGCGGCGCGAGAGGTGGCCGAGGAAACCGGCATCCGGTGCGGCGAGGGCACCGCGCTCGCCCCGCGGCTGGCCGACTGGCAGCTGCGCAATGTCTACGAAATTTATCCACGGTGGCGCGCCCGCTATGCGCCCGGCGTGACGCACAACACCGAGCACCTGTTCGGCCTCTGCGTACCCGATCGCCTGACGCCCACGCTCGATCCGCGCGAACACACCGACTGGAAGTGGCTGCCGTACCGCGAAGCGGCGGACGCGTGCTTTTCCCCGTCGAACGCCGAAGCCATCCTGTTGCTGCCAGAATTTGCGCGATGAACCAGCCGGCAGCAACAGCAGCGCAGAACCTCCGGGTCGCGACCTACAACATCCACAAGGGTGTGCAGGGCATCGGGCCCGCGCGGCGGCTCGAGATCCACAACCTGGGCCACGCGATCGAGCAGCTCGACGCCGACATCGTCTGCCTGCAGGAGGTGCGCAAGATGAATCGGCAGGCCGCCACACGCTTCGCGCACTGGCCCGAACTGCCGCAGGCCGACTTCCTCGCGCCCGAGGGCTACACCGCGGTCTATGAGACCAATGCCGTTACGCGCCACGGCGAGCACGGCAATGCGCTGCTCACGCGCTGGCCGGTGCTGCGCACCAGCCACCAGGACATCTCCGACCACCGATTCGAGCAACGCGGGCTGTTGCACGTGGTGATCGACGTCGAGGGCCGCAGGGTGCACGCCATCGTGGTGCACCTGGGGCTCATCAGGGGCAGCCGGGTGCGGCAGGTCGCACGCCTGCGCGAGTTCATCGACCGCGAAGTGCCGCCCGACGAGGCCGTGGTGGTCGCGGGAGACTTCAACGATTGGGGTGCCCGCATGCGCTACGCCATGAACGCCATGGGACTGCGCGACACCAGCGACCTGCGTGGTGCGCGCACGCTCACTTACCCCTCGCGCCTGCCGGTGGCGCAACTCGACTTCGTCTACGGGCGCAGGCTGGAGCCGCAGGCCTGCACGGTGCCGCGCGGGCCGATCTGGGCCCGCATGTCCGACCACCTGCCGCTGGTGGCTGATTTCACGCTCCTCAATTGATAGCATTGCTCCAAGAAGGGACGGGCGTTGCGGGCCCGAATGTCTGGAGCCATTCACTGGTACGATCCCCGCCATGCTGAGGAAAACCGACGTCGACCCGCGCCCCGATCGAAACGACGATGACGAGGGCACGCCCGTCTCCGTGAAGATCCGCGAGCGCATCACCGCAGCGCGCAAGCGCTTCAACGCCAACGACAACATCGCCGAGTTCATCGAGCCCGGCGAGCTGGAGACCTTGCTCGACGAGGTCGAGGTCAAGATGAAGGGCGTGCTCGAAAGCCTGGTCATCGACGTCGAGAACGACCACAACACCGACAACACCGCGCGCCGCGTCGCCAAGATGTACCTCAATGAGGTGTTCAAGGGCCGCTACGTGGCGCCGCCCTCGCTCACCGAGTTTCCCAACGCCGAGCACCTGAACGAGCTGATGATCGTCGGCCCGATCACCGTGCGCAGCGCCTGCTCGCACCACTTCTGCCCGATCATCGGCAAGCTGTGGATCGGCGTGATGCCCAACGAGCACACCAACGTGATCGGCCTGTCGAAGTACGCGCGCCTGGCCGAGTGGGTCATGGGCCGTCCGCAGATCCAGGAAGAAGCCGTGGTGCAGCTGGCCGACCTGATCCAGGAAAAGACGCAGCCCGACGGCCTTGCCCTCGTCATGGAGGCCGAGCATTTCTGCATGGCCTGGCGCGGCGTGAAGGAAATGGACAGCAAGATGATCAACTCCGTGATGCGCGGCGTGTTCCTGAAAGATCCGAGCCTGCGCCGCGAATTCCTTTCCCTCCTTCCCCGAAAGGGCTGAGCCATGCTGGTCCGACTTCTCTACGCCAGCCGCGCCGTCGACACCAGCCCCGAGGCCATCGAGGCGATCCTTGCGCAATCGCGCTCGCACAACACGACCTGCGGCATCACCGGCATCCTCTGCTATGGCGCGGGCACCTTCCTGCAGGCCATCGAAGGTGGCCGCATGGCCATCAGCGAGCTGTACGGCCACATCCAGCGGGACGGGCGCCACAAGGACGTGGTGCTGCTGCACTACGAGGAGATTTCCGAACGCCGCTTCGGCGGCTGGACGATGGGGCAGGTCAACCTGTCGAAGCTCAATGCCTCGACGCTGCTGAAGTATTCCGAGAAACCCGAGCTCAACCCGTATGCGGTCTCGGGCAAGGTTTCGCTGGCGCTGCTCGAGGAACTGATGGCCACCGCGGCCATCGTCGGCCGACACTAGAACGTGGCCCCCGCGCTCTGCCTCGCATAGATCGAGGTGCCGCTCTCCGCATTCGCCCTGATCCTGCTCGCCGGGGTCATTCATGCCAGCTGGAACATCGCCGCCAAGAAGGCGAACGGCGATGCGCGTTTCGCCTTCCAGAGCGGCGTATTCATGGCCGTCGTGTGGGCGCCGGTGGGCATCGCGCTCGGCTGGCGCGTGGTGCCGGCCTGGGGCTTGCGCGAATGGGGCTTCGTCGCGTTGAGCGGCGTGCTGCACGTCTTCTACTATGTGATCCTGCTGCGGGGCTACCGCAAGTCCGACCTTACGGTGGTCTATCCGCTGGCGCGCGGTTCGGGCCCGCTGCTGTCGTCGCTGGTCGCGATCCTGTTCCTCGGCGAGACGATCAGCCTTGTCGGCGTGGCCGGCATCTTCGGCGTGGCGCTGGGCGTGTTCCTCGTGGCGGGTGGCCCGCGCCTGTGGCACGGCAAGCATGACCCGGCGCAGCGCGAGCGTGTGCACAAAGGCATCCGCTACGGCGTGCTGACCGGCGCCTTCATCGCGGCCTACACGGTGGCCGACAGCTATGCGGTCAAGTTCCTGGCGATGTCGCCGATCCTGCTCGACTACATGAGCAACTTCGTGCGGCTCGTGCTGCTGCTGCCCGCCGCACTGCAGGACCGCGCGACCACAGCGCGCATGTGGCGCGCGCAATGGAAGTACGCGCTGCTGGTGGCGGCAATCAGCCCCGTGTCGTATGTGCTCGTGCTCTACGCGGTGCAGCAGGCGCCGATCTCGCACGTCGCGCCGGCGCGCGAGGTGTCGATGCTGTTCGCCGCGCTGGTCGGCGGCCACCTGCTGCGCGAAGGCGACCGGCTCTTGCGGCTGCTGGGCGCGTTGTTCATCGCCGCCGGCGTCGTCGCGCTCGCGATGGGCTGAGGCCATGGTGCTGTTCGGCTGCGATTTTTCCAGCGCGCCGACGGCACGCAAGCCGATCGTGGTGGCTGCCGGTGAACTCGCCGATGGCAATCGCGTCGTGCTGACCGGCCTGCAGCGCTTCTCGACGCTCGAAGCATGGGGCGAATGGCTGTGCGCCACGCCCGCCTGGACCGGCGGTTTCGATTTTCCATTCAGCCTGCCGCGCGAACTCGTCGAGCATCTGGGATGGCCGGTGCAATGGGCGCCGTTGATGGCCCATTACGCCAGCCTGAGCCGCGCCGAAATCCGCGAGACCTTCGCCGCATTCTGTGCGGTGCGACCCCTCGGCGGCAAGTTCGCGCACCGTGCGACCGATGGACCCGCAGGTTCCAGCCCGTCGATGAAGTGGGTCAATCCGCCGGTGGCCTACATGCTCCACGCAGGTGTGCCGCGCCTGCTGGCCGCCGGTGCACGCATTCCCGGCCTGCACGCCGGCCCTGGCGCGGACCGCATTGCGCTGGAGGCCTATCCCGGCCTGCTGGCGCGGGAGTTGATCGGGCGCCGCAGCTACAAGAGCGACGAGCTGCCGAAGCAGACGCCCGAACGGCTCGCCGCACGCACCGACCTGCTCGTCGCGCTCGAAGCGGGCACCACGCGCCTCGGCCTGCGGCTTGGCGTCACCGCGCCGCAGCGCGCCGAACTGCTGGCCGATGCCCGCGGCGACGACATCGACGCGGTGCTGTGCCTCGTGCAGGCGGCCTGGGCACTGCAGCGCGCGCAAAGCCCCGGGCCCGGCCATGGCCTGCCGCGAAATTTCGATCCGCTTGAAGGATGGATCGTCACCGCCTGAGCCTCGTTGTCCTACACCGCTTCGGGCTTCCGTCGGCGTCCGCGGCCGTCGGCGAAAGCCTAGATTGAAATCGGCGGGCCGTTGCGGACCGCGCATTTCATCACCCGATCAGGAAGGACAACGACATGAACAAGGACCAATTGGCAGGCCGCATGGAAGAAGCCAAGGGCAAGCTGAAGGAAGTGGCCGGCAAGGCCGTCGGCAGCGAAAAGCTCGAAGGCAAGGGCATTGCCGAACAGGCCGCCGGCAAGGTTCAGAAGACCTACGGCGACGTCAAGGAGCGGGCCAAGGACGCTATCAAGTCGGGCGCCAACAAGCTGTGACGCCCATTTCCCGTGCGCAATCGAGCGACGGACAGGAGGATTTCCAGATGAACGAACACATTACCCCCATCACCATGCCGCACTCGCGCGCGTGGCTCGCCGTGCTCGTGGCCGGCGTTGCGCTGACGCTGGCCGGCTGCGACAAGTCCGACAACCGCACGGCGGGCGAGAAGCTCGACAGTGCGGTAGCCAAGACCGAGAAAGCGGCCGATACCGCGGCGGCCAAGACCGGCGAGGCCGTCAGGGATGCCAAGGCCAAGGTTGAGTCGTCCAGCACCACGGCCGAGGTGAAGGAAGGCATGGCCCGTGCCAAGGAAGCTGCCAAGGACGCCGGCGCCGCGATGAGCGCGACGATGGACGATGCCGCCATCACGGCCTCCGTATCCGCAGGCCTCGCCAAGGACCCGGACCTCAGCGCGATCAAGATCGACGTCGACACGAAGGGCGGCGCCGTGAGCCTGAAGGGACCCGCGCCCACCGCCGCCGCCAAGGCGCGCGCCGAGGAGATCGCCAAGGGCGTGCAGGGCGTGACATCGGTGAACAACCAGCTCGAAGTGAAGGGCTGATCGCCACCCTGCGCCAGGCGCAAAAAATGAAGAAGCCCGGTCTCTGCCGGGCTTTTTTTTGGCGAGAGCTCTCCGGGCCCTCGGCTCGATGGTCAATGGCCGAGCCAGTCCTTCAGTTCGTCGGCATGCTCTTCTTCCTCCGAGAGGATGTCCTCGAGCATGCGGCGCGTGGTCGGGTCCTTGTCGCCGATCAGGGTGATCATCTGGCGATACGCCTCCACCGCAATGCGTTCGGCGACGAGGTTGGCGCGCACCATCGATTGCAGGTCGGTCGACTCGTCGTAGGCTGCATGGCTACGGTCCAGCAGGTGGCTGGGTGCGAAGTCGGGCTCGCCGCCCAACTGCACGATGCGCTCGGCGATGCGGTCGGCGTGTGCCGACTCGGCGTTGGCATGCACGAGGAACTCGTCGGCAATGGCGGGCGAGTCCACGCCGTTGGCGGTGAAGTAATGGCGTTTGTAGCGCAGCACGCAGACCAGTTCGGTGGCGAGTGCGTCGTTCAGGAGCTTGACGACGTCGTCGCGCCAGGGGCCATAGCTGGGCGTGACGGCGCCTTCGTCGAGGCTGTTGCGCGCGGCGTCCAGGCCGCCCTGGTCCAGCACCAGGTGCTTGTGCTGAGCCGCCTTGGAGGATGAGGAAACATCGACTTTCATGGAGGGTCCTTTCGTGGGAGGCTTGTGGTCTTGCGCATCAAGGTGTTGACGAGGTCGGCCACGTCGGATGTCTTCAGTACCGCTGCAAGCACGGCCGTGGCCGACAGCAGGCGCCACGGCTTCACGAGCACCAGCACCGCGCCTGTGGCCGCGGCCGCGGCCATCAGCTTGGCCGGCTCCTTGCGCGCATAGTGCTCGAGCAGCGGACGGGCCAGTTGGCCGACCGCGTGTGCCGGATGCCGGCGCCACCAGCGTTCCACCACGCCGCGGCCCATCGAGAGCCACACGTTGTTTCGTCCCCGCCGCGGGTTTTGCGGGTGCCGCTTGCGGCGCGGCGCGGCGGCCGATGGGTCGTCGAACGCGTATTCCAGTTCGTCCTCGGGCTCGCGGTCGCGTTCCGCCCGGGGTTGTGGGTCGTCGTTCGCGGCGTCCGCATCGCCGTTCAGCTGCCGCACCAGCGCGCGGCGCGAGAGGGCCAGGCGCTGCTGCGGGGTGAGGGAGGAGCGTTCATCGCTGTTCATGGGCAGCTCCGGCGTCGCGCAAGGCCTGCAGGTCGGCGCCCAGCTGCGAGCGCAGATCGTCGAAACCGTAGCTCGGAACGGACTTCGTCGCGTACCACGTACAGATGGCCGCTATCACCAGCGCCACGCCCGGCACGGCCACGAGCACCCAGTGAAAGCTGCCGTGCATCACGCCCAGCAGCACTGCGACCCCCGTCAGTCCAAGGGCCAGTGCGGCGCAGGCCGCAGCCAGCACGCCTGCGACGATGCGGGCGACAAGCCCGCGTCCCGCCTGCGCTGATTCCTGGCGCACGAGGGCGGCGTAGTTGGCAAGGTGTTCAGCGACCAGTTCCGGATGCCCGAGCACCGTGGAGAAAATCGGATGAAGCATGGTGCCGGGATGGGTGGAGCGAAAAAGGTCGGCGGATCAGTAGTCGTCCCGGCTGCGGCGGCTGGCCAGCACGATGAGCGCCGTGATGGCAGCGCCGGCGGCCGCGGCCAGAAGCACCGAGCGCACCGGCTGGTCGGAGATGTAGCGGCCCGTGACGTCGGCAGCCTGTTCGAGTCGGCGCTGCGCACGTGCGCTGGTGGTGGACGCGGCGTCCAGCCCGCGCTGAACGGCCTGCTGCACGCGGGCAGCCAGCTGCTCGACAGCGGGTTCGGCATCGCGTTGCAGGTCGCGGACCTTTTCGCCCGCCGCATTCACCGCGTTCTGTGCATAGGCGCGGGTCGTTTCGACCGCTTCGCGCGCGGTCTGGCGGGCGTCGTCGGCGAGTTGCGAGGGAGTCTTGGTCGTCGTGTTCATGTGAAAGTCCTTTCCGGAAAAATGAAATGCGCAAGCCTGTTGATCGTAACGACGCTACTTGCGTCGTAGCAAGCCGGCAAGGAAGCTCGCAATCGCGAGGATCGCGAAGATCACGAAAAGGATCTTGGCAATGCCGACCGCGCTGGCGGCGATGCCACCGAACCCGAACAGGGCCGCGATCAACGCGATGACCAGAAACACCACGGCGTAATGCAACATGCGGAACTCCTTCGAGGCTGCCCTCGTTGTGTTGTAAGCGGCGCATGCCGGACTCCCGCAGGGGAAGTACCGGATGGCACAGGTGCAACCTTAAGTGGGGCACTGCCGCAGACCTGTCAGCGGCCGGGGGCGGGGTGCGTAGGAGATGGCCGAGTCGCCCTGCGCCGATATGTGAAGGAGTAGCGCTGTCCGGCGTCTCAAACGGGTTTGACGATGGGCAGCATGGCGCTCAGGCGCGTGCCTCTGCCCGGCGTCGACGACACCGTGAGCTTGCCGCGCGCCGCCTCCACCCGATGCCGCATGCCCGCGAGGCCGTGTGTCGATGGCCGCATGCGCTGCGTGTCGAAGCCCTTGCCGTTGTCCGCCACTTCCACGATCACGTGGTTTTCATAGTTCTTCAGCACGATGGTGGCTTCGCTGGCCTCGGCGTACTTGCCGATGTTGGTGAGGCTCTCCTGCACCATGCGGTAGATGGTGAGCTGGCGCGATTCATCCATGGTCACCGGCTCCAGCGCCATCTCGATCTGCAGGCCCGAGCGCTCCCCGAACTCGCGCCCCAGGATCTCCAGCGATGCGACCAGCCCCAGGTTTGAGAGCGACGACGGCCGCAGGTCTTCGATGATGCGGCGCTTGAGCGCGATGCCGCTGTTGAGCAGCTCGGTCAGATGCTGCAGCCGCTGGGTGGCGTCGGGTGCGTCCGTCAGCCGCGACTTCAGCCGCGCCACGTCCAGCTTGGCGGCGGTGAGCAGCGAGCCCAGTTCGTCGTGCAGCTCGCGCGCGAGGTAGCCGCGCTCGGTTTCGCGCACATCCTGCAGATGGGTTGCCAGTTCGGCCAGCGAGGCAGTGCGTTCGAGCACTTCGTCCTCCAGCGCATTGCGCTCGCGCTGCAGGGCCTCCTGCTGGCGCTCGCCGATGGAGCGCAGCGCATGCGTCTGGCGCAGGTACAGGAAAAAGGCGATCAGCGCCGCCAGCGCCACGATGGCGGTGCCGACGCGCGCCAGCTGCAGCGAGCGCAGCACCTGCTGCTGGCTTCGCTGCAGGGTGTTGTTGCTGGTCTTCACCAGTTCGCTCGCTGTCGTGCGGATGGCCTCCATCTCCTCGCGGCCGACATCGGTCGTGATGACGAACTTCCAGGCGTCGTCCTTGCCGTCCTGGCGCAGCCGCACGCTCATGTCCATCTCGGCCACCTTGCGCAGCACGTGCTTCGACAGTTCGGCCAGCTGGGTGAGTTCGGCCGGCCTGGCGGCGTACAGCCGGCGCAGCGTGGCGAGATGGCCGTCGACCTGTTTGACCGCGTCGTCGTAGGGCTTTCGGTAGCTCGCCTCTCCGGTCAGCAGGTACCCTCGCTGGCCGGTTTCGGCATCCAGCATGTTCTGCAGGATCTGGTTGAGCGTGCCGCGCACCTGCTGCGCCTCGTCGATGTCGGCCAGGGCGCGGCTCGACTGCCGGTAGCCGGCCTCGTTGATGCCGACGAGGGCCAGTGCAGCCAGCGCCGCGAGCAGCAGGCTCACGGCCATTCGTGGAGGGGCTAACCAGTGCATGAAACTTTCAAGGTCGCTTGACGCGCAAGTTCGTGAATAATTGATAACAATCAGGGACCGGTATGTTGCGACCCGCATGCCCGCAACACAACGACGAAAGTAACAGATGATCAAAATCGGAATTGTGGACGACCACGCCATCGTGCGATCGGGCCTCCGGCAGTTCTTCTCCGAGCACGTGGACCTGCGCGTGGCGGGTGAGGCAGCAAGCGGGCGCGAGGCCATCGAACTGGTGCGCACCACGGAACTCGACGTGCTGGTCATGGACCTTTCGATGCCGGGCCAAAGCGGCATCGACGCGCTCGCCATGATCCGCGCCAAGGCGCCGGACGTGGGCATCCTGATCCTCAGCGGCTACCCTGAAGAGCACTACGCGATGAACCTGATCCGGCAGGGCGCGAGCGGTTACCTGAACAAGGAATGCGATCCCATCGAGATCGTCAACGCCATCCGCACCATTTCGCTGGGCCGGCGCTACATCACGCCCGCCGTGGCCGAACTGCTGGCCCGCCAGCTCGACCGCAAGGACGACGCCGCGCCGCACGAGCAACTCTCGGAGCGCGAGTTCCAGGTGTTCCTGAAGCTCGCCAAGGGCGAGACCGCAGGCGACATCGCCAAGACGCTGTCGCTGTCGGTGAAGACCGTGAGCACCTACCGCACGCGCCTGATGGAGAAGATGAACCTCTCCTCCAACAGCGACCTCACGTACTACGCACTGAAGAACAAGCTGATCGATTGAGATCGGCCAGCGAGCGGGAAGGGGCCCCATGCAGCGGCTCCTTCTTCAACCTGTTCCGGACGAGGAATGCAGCGCCTTGGCCTGCCCGATGCAGAAGTCGACCAGCGCGTCGATTTCGTTCGACTTGTCGAACACCGCATCGACCCCGAACTCGGCGCAACGCCGCCTGATATCGGGCGTCGCATAGTTGCTGAGAACCACCACCTTCTGCACGGGCTTGCGCGACTGGCAGGCCTGGAGCACCCCCAGGCCGCTGCCTTGCTTGAGAAAGAGATCGACGATGACGAGGTCCCACTCGCCATCGTGGCCGAGCAGCCACGCGCGCGCGCCGCTCTCGGTTTCGGCGAAGCCAACCACCGTGGTGCAGGTAAGTTCTTCCAGCGTACCAATGAGGTTTTCACGGATCGTGAGGTTGTCTTCGACGACGTAGGTCTGCAATCTGGAATCCATGCCGAACCGCGCTTCCTCTGAGGTTGGCAGGCGCATTCGCGGCGCCTAGCTCCATGACCGCCTGCATATCGAGTGTGAGACGCTTCTGTCACCCCATCATGCAAGCTTCAACGTGCGGCTGTTGTAGGCGGGTTCCGACGCGTATACCCGCCCAAGTCTGCAACGCACCTTCGTAGGCGACGCCTCACGGTTTTTGCGGCCCGCCGCCGACCTGGACGACGCGAGGCCCGTAGTGACAATGACCCATGGCAACGATGATCCTTCGCAACCGGCCCCTCTGGCAGAAGCTGCTCGCATTCGTCGTGCTGCTGTTCGCGGCGCTGGTCATCGTGCTCGCCTTCTTCCCCTGGGACACGCTGCGCGGACCGGTCAACCGCTATGTCAGCGAGCAAACGGGGCGCAAGTTCGAGATCACGCGGCGGCTCGACGTGGGCCTTGGCTGGGGGCAGGCAACGGTCAAGCTGGACGGCATCGAGTTTGCCAATCCCTCTTGGGCGCGCGACCCGTACTTGGTCAAGGCGGACCGCGCCGAGTTCGACATCCGCGTCTGGCCGCTGATCACGAGCAAGGTCGTCATTCCCCGGTTGTTGCTTTTCTCGCCGACGCTCGGGTTGCAGATGGAGGCCGACGGGCGCCGAACCTGGGCGCTCGGCAAGGACACCTCCGACCCCGGCACGGTGCCCGACATCGGCCTCATCCAGGTCGATACCGGCGTGGTCGACTTCCTTGCCAAGCACCTCGGCGTCGACCTGCAAGCCGACCTGAGCTACGACAGCAGCCGCGGTGAAATGCCGCTCAACTACCGAATCAAGGGCCGCTACAAGGGCCAACCGCTGACCGCCAGTGGCCGCACCGGCAACGTGCTGCAGATCAATGCCGCGGGTGCGCCGCCGTTCCCGATGGAAATCAATGCGGCTGCCGGCCAGACCCAGCTGAAGGCCGCCGGCACCGTGGCCGAGCTGTCGGGGCTCGACGGCATCGATGCCAAATTCGAGATCAAGGGCCAGACGCTGGGCGCGCTATACCCGCTGCTCGGCATCGCGCTGCCACAGACTTCGCCCTATGTCCTGAGCGGCAAGCTGGGCAAGCGCGGCAAGCTGTGGCAGGCCACCGGCCTCAACGGCAGGCTGGGACTGTCCGACATCGCCGGCGACATGCGCTTCGACCAGGCCGGCCAGTTGCCGTACCTGGCGGGCGACCTGCGTTCGCGCGTGATGGACATGGACGACCTCGGCCCGTTGATCGGCCTGCAGCCCACGGCGCGCACTGCCAACGCCGTGGAAGGCGTAGCCCCGCCCCCGACCATCACGCAGGTCAGGCGCCCGGGCGGCAAGGTGCTCCCCGCGACCCCGCTTGACTTCGAGCGCGTGCGCGCAATGAACGCCGACGTGAAGTACACGGCCGACCGCATCCGCAACGTGCGCGACATTCCACTCGAGCGCGGCAGCGTTCAGGTCAAGCTGGCCAACGGCGTGCTCACGCTAGATCCGCTCGACCTCGGCATGGCTGGCGGCAGGTTCGCCGGCGCGATCCGCATCGATGCCTCGAAGAACCCGGCGGATATCCGCGCCTCGCTCGACGTACGGGCGATGCAGCTGGCCCGCCTCTTTCCCAAGCTCGAAACGACGGGCAACAGCGTGGGGCGGCTGGACGGGCGCATCAACCTGTCGGGCTCCGGCACTACCGTGGCCAACTGGCTCGGGGGCGTGTCGGGCGACGTGGCGGTCATGTCGGGGCGTGGCCAGTTCGGCAACCTGCTGCCGGTGTTCGCGACGCTGGTGGGCGGCGACATCATCAAGTTCGTGCTGCGCGGCGACCGCAACGTCGAGCTGCGCTGCGCGGCGTTGGCCTTCGACGTAAACAAGGGGCTGATGACGGGGCGCACGATGATGGTGGATACGACCAACGCCGTGTTCATCGCCACCGGCCAGGCCAACCTGGCAACCGAGGGGCTCGACTTCGTGATCCACCCGGAGCCCAAGAGCAAGAACATCCTGTCGATCCGCACGCCGCTGGTATTGAATGGCACCTTCGGAGCGCCGAAGGGCGGCCTGCAGGCGGGGCCGCTGGCGGGACGCGGCCTGGCCGCGCTGGCGCTGGGCGCCGTCAATCCGCTGCTGGCACTGGCCGCGACCGTCGAAACCGGGCCGGGTGCGGATTCCGATTGCAAGAGTGTGCTGGCTCAGGCAAACACCCCCGCGGCTGGGGCGCCCGCCAAGGGGGCAGCCCGCGCGAAGGGCGCAAAGCAGCCTTAAACGACGCCGTGGACGGGCAGGGCGGGGCGCTGCGCGCAGACGCTGCAGTGCGGGTCGCGCGCCACGCGCAGCGTGTCGAAAGATGTGCTGCGTCCGTCGAACATCAGCAGCCTGCCCGCCAGCGACGGCCCGATGCCGGCCAGCAGCTTTAGCGCTTCGCTGGCCTGCAGCGTGCCGATGGTCCCAACCACGGGACCGAACACACCCAGGACGGCGCAGCGCGTTTCCTCGAAGGCCGCATCGGGCGGGAACAGGCAGGCGTAGCAGGGCGAGGCGGCGTCACGGGTGTCGTAGACGCTCAACTGCCCGTCGAAGCGGATCGCCGCACCGGCCACCAGCGGCCTGCCATGGACCACGCAGGCGCGGTTGACGGCATGCCGCGTGGCAAAGTTGTCGCAGCAGTCCACGACCACGTCAGCCTCGGCCACCAGGCGCGACAGCAGTGCCTCGTCGGCGCGCAGGGCGTGGGTTTCGATGGTGATGTCGGGGTTGATGTCGCGCATGGCCCGCGCGGCCGATTCGACCTTGGCGAGGCCCACCCGCGCGTGGGTGTGGGCAATCTGGCGCTGGAGATTGGTGAGATCGACTTCGTCGTCGTCGACCAGCGCGATGTGGCCGACGCCTGCTGCCGCAAGGTACAGGGCAACCGGCGAGCCCAGCCCGCCGGCACCTATGACAAGAACTTGCCCGGCACTGACGCGCGTTTGCCCGTCGATGCCGAACTCCTCCAGAAGGATGTGGCGCGAGTAGCGCAGCAGATCGCTATCTTCCATGCGCCGCCCGGCTCAGTTTTCTTTCTTTTCTTCCTTGTTGTCGATGATGACCTGCGTCTTGCTCACGAGCACCGGCTGGCCCTTCAGGCGGTTGAGCGCCTGCACCAGCGGGAAGTCCTTGTCGGTGCCGAATTCGGGCACCTTGCGATCCTGCGGCGGCTTCTTGGCTTCTTCCTCGAGGCGCTTGCGGGCTTCGTCGCGGGCCTTTTCGCGTTCCGGGTCCTTGACTTCGGGGCCCTGGCCGCTGGCCAGGTGCTTCTCGAGGTCGGCTTCGCGCATGCGCAGGGCGGCAAACGGGCTGCCTTCGGCGCTTTCGTCGATCAGCACGTTGGGCACGATGCCCTTGGCCTGGATCGAGGTGCCGCTGGGCGTGTAGTAGCGCGCCGTGGTGATCTTCAGGCCGGTATCGGGGCCGAGCGGGCGCACCGTCTGAACCGAGCCCTTGCCGAAGGTCTGGCTGCCCATGACGGTTGCGCGCTTGTGGTCCTGCAGCGCGCCGGCCACGATTTCGCTGGCCGAGGCCGAGCCTTCGTTCACCAGTACCACCAGCGGCACGTTCTTCAGCGCGGCCGGCAGGCTGCGCAGCGGGTCGCTTCCGGAACGGCGCTGGTAGAACTCCGGCGCCGCCTTGTAGACGGACTTGCTTTCGGCCAGCTGGCCGTCGGTGGTGACCACCGTGACGTTCTCGGGCAGGAAGGCGGACGACACCGCCACCGCCGCGTCGAGCAAGCCGCCCGGGTCGTTGCGCAGGTCGAGCACCAGGCCCTTGAGGTTCGGATCTTCCTTGTACATCTCGTCGATCTTCTTCACGAAGTCGTCGACGGTGCGTTCCTGGAACTGCGACAGGCGGATCCAGCCGTAGCCGGGCTCCATGATCTTGCCGCGGACCGATTGCGTGCGGATTTCCTCGCGCGTGATCGTGACCGGGAAGGTGCGGCTTTCGTCCTTGCGGAAGATGGTCAGCAGCACCTTGGTGTTGGCTTCGCCGCGCATGCGCTTGACCGCCTCGTTCAGCGACAGGCCGCGCACGGCGGTGTCGTCGATCTTGGTGATCAGGTCGTTGGGCTTCAGTCCGGCGCGGAAGGCCGGGGAGCCTTCGATGGGCGAGACGACCTTGATCAGGCCGTCTTCCTGCGAAATCTCGATGCCCACGCCGACGAAGCGGCCGGTGGTGCCCTCGCGGAATTCCTTGAAGGACTTCTTGTCGAAGTACTGGGAATGCGGGTCGAGGCCCGCGACCATGCCCGAAATGGCGTCGGAGATGAGCTTTTTCTCGTCGACCGGCTCGACGTAGTCGCTCTTGACCATGCCGAAGACGGCAGCGAGCTGCTGCAATTCCTCGAGCGGTAGCGGCGCAAGCGATCCGCGTGCGACGGTCTGCAACGAGACGGTGGTCAGGACGCCGGCAACGGCGCCGGCGGCGACCCAGCCGGTGATCTTCAGTTTCTGGCCCATCATGAGTGGTTGTCCTTGTCGGCGGCTGTCAAACCAATATACACAGCTTGGAAGCAAATTGCCTGCCGGGGTTCCACGTAGGGCCCGGCAGAAAAGGGTTTCTTCAGCCTTTACCTTGCGAGGCCACCGCGGCGGCGGCCTTTTCGGCGGCCGCGGCATCGCCCAGGTAGTAGTGGCGCATGGGCTTGAGGTCGTCGTCGAGCTCGTAGACCAGCGGGATGCCGTTCGGGATGTTCAGGCCGACGATGGCGTCGTCGGAGATGCCGTCGAGGTATTTCACCAGCGCCCGGATCGAGTTGCCGTGGGCCGCGACGACCAGGCGGCGCCCCGTGCGGATGGCTGGCGCCATCGATTCGTTCCAGAACGGCAGCACGCGCGCCACCGTGTCCTTCAGGCACTCGGTCAGCGGGATCTGCTCGGGCGACAGCTTGGCATAGCGCACGTCGCTGCGCTCGCTGCGCGGATCGTCGGCTTCCAGCGGCGGGGGCGGGGTGTTGTAGCTGCGGCGCCAGACCAGCACCTGCTCGTCGCCGTACTTCTTGGCGGTTTCGGCCTTGTTCAGGCCCTGCAGGCCGCCATAGTGGCGCTCGTTCAGGCGCCAGGAATGGACCACCGGCAGCCATGTGCGGTCGAGCTCGTCGAGCGTGTGCCACAGGGTGCGGGTGGCGCGCTTCAGGACGCTGGTGTAGGCGACGTCGAAGTCGTAACCTTCTGCCTTGAGCAGCCGGCCGGCCTGCTTGGCCTGCTCGACGCCGGTTTCCGTGAGGTCGACGTCGGTCCATCCGGTGAAGCGGTTTTCGAGATTCCAGGTCGATTCGCCGTGACGGATCAATACCAGTTTGTGCATGTGGGAGGCCTTTGGCTGCGCTTGCGAAACCTCGCATTCTAAAATCCTCGGTTTGCCATTCAAGGAACCCCCGTGAAATTGATCGAATTCGTCACCGCGAACTGGATGCTGATCCTGATCGCGCTCAGCTCCGGCGCCATGCTGGCCTGGCCGCTGGTACGGGGTGCGGGCGGCGGAACGCTCACGGCCCAGGGCGCCGTGCAGCTCATCAACCGCGAGCGCGCGGTGCTGGTCGACGTGCGCGAGCCGGAAGAATTCGCCACCGGCCACATGATCGGCGCCAAGAACGTGCCCCTGAACCAGCTCGAGGAAAAGCTGACGGGCGCGGTCAAGAACAAGACCGTGCCGCTGCTGCTGGTATGCGCCACCGGCACCCGCGCCCAGCGTGCCGTGGCCATGGCCAGGAAGCTGGGCTACGAGCAGGCCCAAGCCGTGGCCGGCGGACTCAAAGCCTGGAAAGACGCTAACCTGCCGGTTGAAAAAGCCTGAGTCTTCCCAAGGTAGAGAGCATGCAAGCCGTCAAGATGTACACCACCGCCGTCTGCCCTTACTGCATTCGTGCGAAGCAGATCCTGAAGTCCAAGGGGGTCGAGCAGATCGAGGAGATCCGCATCGACACCGACCCGCAGGCCCGCAACACCATGATGGAGATCACCCAGCGCCGCACGGTGCCGCAGATCTTCATCGGCGAGACGCACGTGGGCGGCTGCGACGACCTGATGGCCCTCGACGGCCGCGGCGGCCTCGTGCCCCTGCTGCAGGGTGCGTAAATAGGCTCTCCCCCAGGCTTCGCGCACTTCGTGTCGCTTCTCCAACCCCCTACCGGGGGGCAACACCAGCGGCCCGGCAAAGCCGGTTCCGCGGTGTTTCACGGATGAGCCTCGTCGTGGGGCGATAATCTTGAGTCCATTCATCTGCAGCCCGCTGCGGGAACCTTTCCCCGGCGGGCATTGTTTTGATCCTCGAAAGTTCAGCCATGGCCGACCAGCAAGCCCAAGATCCCGTGTTCCAGATCCAGCGCGTCTACCTCAAGGACCTGTCGCTCGAGCAACCCAATTCGCCCGCGATCCTGCTGGAACAGGAACAGCCCACGGTCGACATCCAGCTCGGCGTGGACGCCCAGCCGGTGACCGACGGCATCTTCGAGATCACCGTTTCGGCCACCGTGCAGACCAAGATCGGCGACAAGACCGTGTTCCTGGTCGAGGCCAAGCAGGCCGGCATCTTCGAGATCCGCAACCTGCCGGAAGACCAGATGGGCGCGATCCTGGGCATCGCATGCCCGCAGATCGTCTACCCGTACCTGCGCGGCAACGTCGCCGACGTGATCCAGCGCGGCGGCTTCCCGCCAGTGCACCTCGCCGAGATCAACTTCCAGGCGATGTACGAACAGCAGCAGGCGCAGGCCGCCGGCCAAGCCGCGCCGACCCTCGCGCAGTAAACCGGCACAGACGCCGCCAACGCCGATGAAGATCTGCGTTCATGGCGCCGGTGCCTGGGGCACGGCAGTCGCCGTCAACGCGGCGGTTCGCCACGAGGTCACGCTCTGGGCGCGCGATGCCGCTCAGGCCGACGCCATGTCGGCCGCGCGCGAAAACACCCGTTACCTGCCCGGGCTGGCTTTGCCGGCCTCGCTCGCCGTGCGCGCCGGCGACATCGCCCAGGCGCAGGCCGGCGCCGACCTCGTCATCGTGGCCACGCCCATGGCCGCCCTGCGCGAGCAGCTCGTCGCACTGCGCGGCACCACCGCGGCGGTGGCGTGGCTGTGCAAGGGCGTCGAGCCCGCACTCGACAGTTCTCCCGAATCCTTTGGCCTGCTGGCCCACGAAATATGGGCGCAGGTTGCTCCTGATTTGAGAGCGGGCGTGCTCAGCGGCCCCAGCTTTGCGCAGGAGGTCGCCGAAGGGCGGCCGACCGCGCTGGTGGCCGCCAGCCCGCATGCCGCGGTTCGCGACACGCTGGTCGATGCCTTCCACGGACCCGCGCTGCGCGTGTACGCCAACGAAGACATCGTGGGCGTGGAAGTGGGCGGCGCGGTCAAGAACGTGCTCGCCATCGCCACCGGGCTGTGCGACGGCCTTGCGCTGGGGCTCAACGCCCGGGCGGCACTCATCACCCGCGGCCTCGCCGAAATGACCCGCTTCGGCCTCGCGCTGGGCGCCCGCGCCGAGACTTTCATGGGCCTTTCGGGCCTGGGAGACCTCGTGCTGACCTCCACCGGCGACCTGTCGCGCAACCGCAAGGTCGGCCTGCTGCTGGCCCAGGGCCGAACGCTGGCGCAGGCCGTCGATTCGCTCGGCCACGTCGCCGAAGGCGTGTATTGCGCCCGCACCGTGGTGCAGCGCGCGCGCGGCCTTGGTGTCGAGATGCCGATCGCCGAGGGCGTGGTCGCCCTGCTCGACGGCCGCGTGAGCCCGCAGGACGCCGTGGCCGCCCTGACGGGCCGCGACCCGGTGCCGGAATCGGTCCAGCCGGGCGCCGCGGCTTCCCCTCGTCAATCCTCCTGAAGAAAAAACGCAGAGACAAAGAGCCATGAGCCTTCGCTTCGATTTTTCAGCGTCGGCCGTGGCCGCGCTGGCCCTGTCCGATGCCATCCGCGCATTGCAGGAAGACGTTGCCGACGGCGACCTCACCGCGTCGCTGGTCGATCCCGTCCGTACCGTGCGCGCCCGTGTGCTGGCGCGCGAAGCTGCCGTGGTGTGCGGCGCGCCCTGGGTCGAGGCGGCCCTGCGGCAGCTCGACCCGCAAGTGCGCATCCACTGGCTCTGCGCCGAAGGCGAGCGTTGCGCGGCCGGCCAGACCGTGGTCGAGATCGAAGGCTCTGCGCGTGCACTGCTGACGGCCGAGCGCACCGCGCTCAACTTCCTGCAATTGCTGAGCGCGGTCGCCACCAAGACCGCCCTGTATGCCGACGCCGTGCGAGGCACGCGTGCCCGCATCGTCGACACCCGCAAGACGATTCCGGGCCTGCGCCTCGCTCAGAAATACGCTGTTCGCACCGGTGGTGGCCTGAATCACCGCATTGGCCTGTACGACGCGGTACTCATCAAGGAAAACCACATCGCCGCGGCCGGCGGCGTGGCGGCCGCCCTGCGTGCCGTGGCGCCGGTGGCTGCGCGGGCCGCCTTCGTCGAAGTCGAGGTCGAAACGCTGGCCCAGCTGCGCGAGGCGCTGGACGCCGGCGCGCGCATGGTGCTGCTCGACAACATGGATTTGCCCACGCTGCGCGAGGCCGTGCGCATCAATGACGAAGCCGGCGAAAGCCGCAAGGCCGTGCTGGAAATATCCGGCGGCGTCACGCTGGACGGCCTGCGCGCCCTGGCCGAAACCGGTGTCGACCGGATCTCGGTGGGCGCGTTGACCAAGGATGTCAAAGCCATCGACTATTCGATGCGTTTCCAGGAAGGCTGATCCGCCCATGTCGTCTCCGGTCATCGACATCGACTACGAACAGCCCGCGCTGAAAGGTTCAGCCTGCGACACGCGCCACGCCTGGGCCCGCGTGCCCCCCGAGCCTTCGCCCGATGAACGCACCGCGCTGAAGGAGCGCATCCGCCGCCTGCTGCGTGAGCGCAATGCCGTGATGGTGTCGCACTTCTATGTGCACCCCGACCTGCAGGACCTGGCCGAGGAAACCGGCGGCATCGTGAGCGATTCGCTCGAGATGGCGCGCTTCGGCCGCGACCATGCCGCGCAGACGCTGGTGGTGTCGGGCGTGCGCTTCATGGGCGAGACTTCGAAGATCCTGTCGCCCGAAAAGCGCGTGCTGATGCCCGACCTCGACGCGAACTGCTCGCTCGACCTGGGCTGCCCGGTCGACGAATTCAGTGCCTTCTGCGACCAGCACCCCGACCGCACCGTGGTCGTCTACGCCAACACCAGCGCCGCCGTGAAGGCGCGCGCCGACTGGCTCGTCACGTCGAGCTGCGCGCTCGACGTGGTGGGTGCCCTGCACGCGGCGGGCCAGAAGATTCTCTGGGGCCCCGACCGCCACCTGGGCGACTACATCCAGCGCCAGACCGGTGCGGACATGGTCAGCTGGAACGGCGCCTGCATCGTGCATGACGAATTCAAGGCGCTGGAGCTCGAACTGCTCATGAAAGAGCACCCGAAGGCGAAGGTGCTGGTGCACCCGGAATCGCCGTCGGACGTGATCGCGCTGGCGGATGCGGTGGGTTCCACCTCGGCCATCCTGAATGCCGCGCAGCGCATGGACGCCAGCGAATTCATCGTCGCCACGGACACCGGCATGCTGCACAAACTGCGCACGCTGAACCCCGGCAAGACCTTCATCGAGGCGCCAACCGCCGGCAACGGCGGCACCTGCAAGAGTTGCGCGCATTGCCCGTGGATGGCGATGAATGGGTTGATGGAGCTGGCGAATGCGCTGGAGACGGGTGCGGGCGAGATCCACGTCGATCCGGCATTGGGGCTGCGGGCGCGTGTGCCGATCGACCGCATGCTGGCGTTTACGGCCGGGCTGAAGAACGGGCAGGCGCCGGGCAGCTTGGTTGCCGGCATCGGCGCTGCCTGATCCCGTCTTGCACCTTCCCCCTCTGGGGGAAGGTGGGATGGGGGCAGCAGAGCGCTTCCTGGGTATGCCGCTTGCCCCCACCCCCGCCCTCCCCCAGCGGGGGAGGGAGAAAAACCTAGAAATCCACGGTGCAGGAATCGCCCATCGCCTCCCGCCACACCTTCACCCGCGCCATCGACGGCCGCAAGTCCGGCAGCGCATCCGCGATGAACACGCACAGGTTCTCCAGCGTCGGCGGATGCAGCCCCGGCACGTCGTCCAGCAGGTGATGGTCCAGCAGCTCGCGCACCTCTTCCAGCCGCCGGCGCAGCAACCCCAGGTCGATCACCATCCCCGTCACCGGATCGCGTTCGCCCGCGAGCCAGACCTCCGCGTGGTACGTGTGGCCGTGGATACGGCGGCTGCCTTCGATTTCGATCTCGCGCTTCAGCGTGTGGGCGGCGTCGAAGAAAAAGCGTTGGCTGATGGTGAAGCGCATCGTCAAGAAAAAAGAAACTCTGAAAGGGAAAAAGTGCCGCCGTCTCAGCGGATGCCAGTGATCTTGTGCGTCTGAACGCTGAGCCGCCACACGGGCTGCTTCATGCATTCGGCAATGCAAAGCTCGGTGTTCGCGATCCGGTCGGGCCCGTCCATCGGCTGCAGGAAACGGTGCGTGAACTCGCCCGTGCGCGCCATCGTGTCTAGGTCGAAGTCGGTCTGCGGCCATACCAGCTTCAGCTCCTGGCCGCGCTGCTGCACCCACGGCGCGCCGGCCTTGGGGCTGATGCACAGCCAGTCGATGCCCTCGGGCGCCTCGACCGTGCCGTTGCTCTCGACTGCGATGCGGAAGCGCCGCGCGTGCAGCGCGTCGACCAGCGCCGTATCGACCTGCAGCAGCGGCTCGCCGCCGGTCAGCACCACGAGGCGATGCTCGGCGTCGTTTGCCGGCCATTGCGCGGCGATGGTGTCAGCGAGCTGCCCGGCATTCTTGAACTTGCCGCCCAGCGTGCCGTCGGTGCCAACGAAGTCGGTGTCGCAGAAACGGCAGATGGCCGAGGCTCGATCTTCCTCGCGGCCGGTCCAGAGATTGCAGCCCGCAAAGCGGCAGAACACGGCCGGCATGCCGGCCTGGCCGCCTTCGCCTTGCAGGGTGTAGAAGATTTCCTTGACGCTGTAAGTCATAAGGCGGAGGGAGCTTCGATCTCCAGGTTGTCGATCAGCCGCGTGGTGCCCAGGCGCGCGGCGGCCAGCGCCACGAGCGGTTCGCCGACGGCAGGTGCTTGCAGGTCGGCGCGGCGCCGCAGCACCAGGTAGTCCGGCTGCCAGCCGCGCTGCGTGAGCGTTTGCATGGCCCGCGCTTCGATCGCGGCAAGGTCGCGTTCGCCTGATCGCACCGCCTCGGCCATGGCCTTCAGCGCCTTCGACAGCTGAACCGCTTCCGCGCGCTCGTCCATGCTCAGGTAGCCGTTGCGCGACGACAGTGCGAGCCCGTCATCTGCGCGGAATGTCTCGCCGCCCACGATCTCGATGGGCAGCGCGAACTGCCGCACCATGTGGCGGATCATCATCAGCTGCTGGTAGTCCTTCTTGCCGAACACCGCCACGCGCGGCTGCACGCACTGAAAGAGCTTCATCACCACCGTGCACACGCCGATGAAGAAGCCGGGGCGAAAGTGCCCTTCGAGGATGTCGGCCAGGGCAGGGTCGGGGTGCACCTTGCAGGTCTGCGGTTCGGGGTAGAGCGCCTTTTCGTCGGGCGCGAACAGCACGTCGCAGCCGGCGGCGCGCAGCTTCTCGCAGTCGCTGTCCCAGGTGCGCGGGTAGGTGTCGAAGTCTTCGTGCGGCAGGAACTGCAGGCGGTTCACGAAGATGCTCGCCACCGTCACGTCGCCCAGCGGTTTCGCCTGCTTCACCAGGGCCAGGTGGCCGTCGTGCAGGTTGCCCATGGTGGGAACGAAGGCGGGGCGCTTGAAGGCGGCGAGGTGGTCGCGCAGTTCGGCGATGGTGTGTGCGATGTACATGAGCGGTTCCTTACCAGGCGTGGAGTCGGTCGTCGGGGAAGCTGCCGTCCTTGACGGCCTGCACGTAGGCCTTGAGCGCGGGCAGCACGCCTGGCGCATCGGCCATGAAGTTGCGCACGAACTTCGGCATCTTGCCGAGGTTGATGCCCAGCATGTCGTGCAACACCAGCACCTGGCCGGCGGTGGCCTTGCCGGCGCCGATGCCGATGGTGGCGCAGTGCTGCAGCCCGGCCGTGAGTTCGGCGGCCAGCGCGGCCGGCACCATCTCCAGCACCAGCATCGCGGCGCCCGCGTCCTGCAGCGCATGGGCCTGCTGCTTCAGCAGTGCGCCGGCGGCGTCGCCCTTGCCCTGCACGCGGTAGCCACCCAGCGCATGCACCGTCTGCGGCGTCAGGCCGAGGTGCGCGCACACCGGGATGCCGCGCTCGACCAGGAAGCGCACAGTCTCGGTCGTCCAGCCGCCGCCTTCCAGCTTGACCATGTGCGCGCCGGCCTGCATCAGCACCGTGGCGCTGCGCAGCGCCTGTTCGCGCGACTCCTGGTAGCTGCCGAAGGGCAGGTCGGCAATCAGCCAGGCCGTGCCCTGCACGCGGCGCAGGCCGCGCGAGACGCTGTCGGTGTGATAGCGCATGGTGTCCAGGCTCACGCCCACCGTGCTGCTCAGGCCCTGGCAGACCATGCCGAGCGAATCGCCGACCAGCAGGCAGTCGATGCCCGCGGCGTCGGCCATCGCTGCGAAGGTGGCGTCATAGGCAGTGAGCATCGCGATCTTCTCGCCGCGCGCATGCATGTCGGCCAGGCGCGGCAGGCTCACGGGCTTGCGCGAGGCGAGCGGGGAGGCTGGTGGCAGCGTGCCGTAGGGCGAGGACGGTGGTGTCTCGGGTGCGGGGGGTGTGGTGTTCGACATGGTTGGGTTTCTCCCTGCGGGCGTCGGTGGCCGGGCATCCTTGAGTGAAGAAGACAACGAAGCGGTGGGTCGGTCAGTCGGCCGGCGGCACCAGCACCGTGGGCGCGGTGGGCTCGGCGAGCGAGGGGTAGTCGCGGCTGAAATGCAGGCCCCGGCTCTCGTGGCGGGCCTGCGCGGAGCGCACGATCAGCTCGGCCACCTGCACCAGGTTGCGCAGTTCGAGCAGGTCGCGCGTGACGTGGAAGTTCGCGTAGAACTCCTGGATCTCGGCCTGCAGCAGCGCGATGCGGTGGCTCGCGCGCTCCAGGCGCTTGTTGGTGCGCACGATGCCGACGTAGTCCCACATGAAGCGGCGCAGCTCGTCCCAGTTGTGCGAGATGACCACGGCTTCGTCGGCATCGGTGACGCGGCTCTCGTCCCAGGCGGGCAGCTCGGCTCGTTCGCGCGGCGCGCGCGCGAACACCATGCACTCGACCAGCGAGTTGCTCGCGAGGCGGTTGGCGCCGTGCAGGCCGGTGCAGGCGGTCTCGCCGATGGCGTAGAGACCCGGGACGTCGGTGCGCCCGCTCAGGTCGCTGAGCACGCCGCCGCAGGTGTAGTGCGCAGCCGGCACTACGGGTATGGGCTCGCGCGTGATGTCGATGCCCAGCTCCAGGCAGCGCGCCAGGATGTTGGGGAAGTGTTCCTTGAGGAAGGCGGCTGGCTGGTGCGAGATGTCGAGGTAAACGCAGTCCAGGCCGTGCTTCTTCATCTCGAAGTCGATGGCGCGGGCCACCACGTCGCGCGGCGCGAGTTCGGCGCGCTCATCGTGCTTCGGCATGAAGCGCGTGCCATCGGGCAGCTTGAGCAGCCCGCCTTCGCCGCGCACCGCCTCGCTTATCAGGAAGGATTTGGCGTGCGGGTGGTACAGGCAGGTCGGGTGGAACTGGATGAACTCCATGTTCGACACCCGGCAGCCCGCGCGCCACGCGGCGGCAATGCCGTCGCCGGTGGCGGTGTCGGGGTTGGTGGTGTACAGGTACACCTTGCCCGCGCCGCCCGTGGCCAGGATGGTGTGCGGCGCGCGGAAGGCCAGCACCTCGTCGGCTTCGTCGTCCAGCGCGTACAGCCCCTGGCACGACGGATCGTCCAGGCCGAGCTTGGTGCCGGTGACGAGGTCGACCAGCGTGTGGTGCTCGAACAGCGTGATGTTGGGCGTGCGGCGCACGCGCTCGATCAGCACCTGCTGCACGGCCGCGCCGGTGGCGTCGGTCACGTGCACGATGCGGCGCTGGCTGTGGCCGCCTTCGCGCGTCAGGTGCAGGTCGCCGCCTTCTTCCGAGAACGGCACGCCGAGTTCGCGCAGCCAGCCGATGGCCTCGGGCGCATGCTCGACCACGAAGCGCGTAGCCCCGGGATCGCACAGGCCGGCGCCGGCCACCAGCGTGTCTTCGATGTGCGCGTCGAAGGTGTCGCTGGCCGCCAGCACGGCCGCGATGCCGCCCTGCGCCCAGGCGCTGGAGCCGTCGTTCAGCGCGCGCTTGGTCAGCACGGCCACGCGATGCGTGGGGGCCAGGTGCAGCGCGGCCGAGAGGCCGGCAAGGCCGCTGCCGACGATGAGGACGTCGAAATCGCGCACGGCGGAAGTCACTGGGGTCACTGGGTATAGGGACCGGTTGGGTCAGGCTGGCGAATAGGCCAATCTGACGTAGATGGGGGCGAAGGCTTCCGCCTGCGTGATGTCGATCAGCGTCTCCTTCGCGAGCTCGAGCATCGCGATGAAGGTGACGATCAGCACCGGCGTGCCGCGCGACACGTCGAACAGCTTCTCGAACTCCACGAAGCGCTGCCCCTGCAGGTGGCGCAGCACGATGCTCATGTGCTCGCGCACGTTGAGCTCTTCGCGCGAGATCTTGTGGTGCTGCACGAGCTTGGCGCGCTTCATGATGTCGGCCCAGGCGTCGCGCAGCTCGACCACGTCCACGTCGGGGAAGCGCGGCTTCAGCGATTGTTCGATGTAGACCTGTGCCTTCCAGAAGTCGCGGCCGTAGGTCGGCATGGCGCTGATGGCGGCGGCCTGCAGCTTGGTCTGTTCGTACTCGAGCAGGCGGCGCACGAGTTCGGCGCGCGGGTCTTCGGCCTCCTCGCCGTCGGCCACCTTCTTGGGCGGCAGCAGCATGCGCGACTTGATCTCGATCAGCATCGCGGCCATCAGCAGATACTCGGCCGCGAGTTCGAGGTTCGTCTGGCGGATCTCGTCGACGTAGCTCAGGTACTGGCGCGTGAGCCCCGCCATCGGGATGTCGAGGATGTTGAAGTTCTGCTTGCGGATCAGGTAGAGCAGCAAGTCCAGCGGGCCTTCGAAGGCCTCCAGGAACACCTGCAACGCCTCGGGCGGGATGTACAGGTCCTTCGGCATCGCGAACAGCGGCTCGCCATAGAGCCTCGCGAGCGCGACCTGGTCGACCACGTCGGGCATGGCGACCACCAGCGTGCCGTTGTCCTCGTCTTCGCTCATCGGCTGGTCACTATTGTTTTAATAGCGACCGACGCAATGCGGACGGGCATTTGCTGCCAATTCGGCATCAAGAAGATTACTTGGATTGCGTCTGGTAGACGTAGGGCTGCATCGGCACGCGGGCTTCGCTGTACTCCTCGAGCAGGCCGCGGTCGAGGTGCTTGTCCCAGAGAAGGGCGCGGCCGGCGCGCTGTTCGGCCTCCAGCGTCGGCTTCTTTTCCTTCATCTCCTCGATGAAGTTCGTGATCTCGGAGGTGTAGTGGGGGCGGCGGAAGATGGACATAGACTGGACCTTTATGGCGCGAATTTTACCGGGGACGGCATGAAGCAACGGCAAGGGTGGCGGATCGGCATGGCAACAGGGTTTCTGGCGGCGGTCATCGGGCTCGCGGCATGCGACCCGAAGAACATCAGCGAGCTCGAAGAGGGCGTCTCCACCGAGGCCGACGTGCGGGCCCGGTTCGGCGAGCCCGAGAACATCTGGGACGCGCCGAACGGCCGCGTCCTCGAATACAACCGCCAGCCGCAGGGCCAGAAGAACTACATGATCACCATCGGCGCCGACGGCAAGATGAGTGCGCTGCGCCAGGTGCTCACGCCACAGAACTTCGCCAAGGTGCAGCCCGGGATGATGATGGAAGACCTGCGCAAGCTGCTCGGCAAGCCCGCCAAGGTCACGCCCTATGCGCTCAAGCGCGAGACCGAATGGGAATGGCGCTGGGTGCAGCCGCCGAACTCGGCCATGGTCTTCACTGCCACGCTGAACGACGACCAGCGCGTGGTGCGCAGCGGCTCCTCGCCCGACCGCGGCACCGAGGCGCCGTAGCGTTCAGGCGCCGTGGCCCGCGCCGGGCCGGCTGGTCGTCAGTTCCTCGGCGAAACCCGAGCGCTCCAGCACCT
The DNA here is from genome assembly GCF_059491885.1 of Variovorax sp. Varisp46. Taxonomy (NCBI): domain Bacteria; kingdom Pseudomonadati; phylum Pseudomonadota; class Betaproteobacteria; order Burkholderiales; family Comamonadaceae; genus Variovorax; species Variovorax sp. Varisp46. The sequence continues at coordinate 3,763,319 of NZ_CP168515.1, read as the reverse complement.
CGAGCGGCTGCGGCTGCAGCGACTCGATGCGCAACTGTCCGTCGCGCGCCAGCACCGCACGGTGCAGCTGCCGCAGCGCATCGACGCCCGTGGCATCGATGTAGATCAGGTGCGTGGCGTCCAGCACCAGCGTCATGCCACGCGGCGCGCGCTCGGCGGCGTTCACCGCCTCGTCGAGCTTCGCGGCTGCACCGAAGAACATCGCGCCGTAGAGGCGGTAGGTGATCACCGGCGGCTGCAGCGTCACCAGCTCGACGCCGAACAGCCCGCTCATGCGCCGGATGAAGAGCGCGCAGGCCAGCACGATGCCTGCCTGCACCGCCACCGTCAGGTCGAACACCACGGTGAGAAAGAAGGTGCCGAGCATCAGCAGCCGGTAGTGCCGGCTGAAATGCCGCAGCTGGGTGGGCGTGAACTCACGCCATTCGCCCATGTTCAGTCCCACGAACACCAGGATGCCTGCCAGCACCGCGAGCGGCACGTGGCGCGCCAGCGGCGCGGCCAGCAGCACCACGACGAGCAGCGTGATCGCATGCACGATGCCCGCGATCGGCGAGGTGCCGCCCGAGCGGATGTTCGTCACGGTGCGCGCGATGGTGCCGGTGGCCGGCATGCCGCCGAAGAAGGGCGTGACGACGTTCGCAATGCCCTGCGCCATCAGCTCCTGGTTGGGGTCGTGGCGCGGCTGGCCGCTGAGCTGGTCCGACACGCGTGCGCACAGCAGCGACTCGATGGCGCCGAGCAGCGCGATGGTGAGCGTGGGCGTCACGAGCTGCTTCACCGTTTCCCACGAGAAGTTGGGCAATGCGAAGCCCGGCACGCCTTCGGGAATGCCGCCGAAGCGCGTGCCGATGGTTTCCACCGGCAGCGCGAAGCCCCATGACACCAGCGTCAGCGTGACCAGCGCCACGATGGGCCCTGGCATGCGTGCACCCACCTGCACGGCGCGCGTGCGCGCCACCCGGCCCGCGACGCGCAGTACCGCGGTACCCACCTTCGAGTCGCCGCTCAGCAGCAGCGGCCACAGCGCCAGCCCGGCCACGCAGGCGATGCCGAGCGCGAAGGCATAGGGATTGAAGGTGCCGATCTGCAGCGCCATCGCGTGCAGCTGGGAGAACACGTCGGCCGGCATCTTCGCCACTGTCAGCCCGAGCAGGTCCTTCAGCTGCGACAGCAGGATCAGCACCGCGATGCCGTTGGTGAAGCCCACCACGATCGACAGCGGCACGAAGCGCACCAGCCGCCCGAGCCCGAACAGCCCCGCCATGAACAACAGCACGCCTGCGCAGGCGGTCGAGATCAGCAGGTTCGCCACGCCGTAGCGCTCGACGATGCCGTAGACGATCACGATGAACGCCCCCGCCGGCCCGCCGATCTGCACCGCCGAGCCGCCCAGCAGCGAGATCAGGAAGCCCGCGATGATCGCCGTCCAGATGCCGGCTTCGGGCTTCAGCCCCGAGGCGATGGCGAAGGCCATGGCCAGCGGCAGCGCCACGATGCCGACCGTGGCGCCCGCGCCCAGGTCCTTGAAGAAGCGCTCGCGGTTGTACCCCGCGAGCGAGTCCATCAGGCGGGGGCGGAAACGGGTGAGGTTCAGCGGGGATTGCATGGGATGCCCATTGTGGACTGCTGGCCCCATGCGAACTTTCGATCAACTTATCCAATGAGAAAGATGCAGATACATTTTTGACATTCATTGACATTTCGTCGCCGACATTACCGAGGCCCTCGATGCACATTCTGCTTGTCGCAAGCGCGTTCAACAGCCTGACGCAACGGGTTCTTGCCGAACTCCAGGATCGTGGCCATACCGTGGGAGTGGCGCTGGCCCTCGGCAATGACGATGCCTTGCGCGAAGCCGTGCGGGATCATTCGCCGCAGCTCATCGTGGCGCCGATGCTGACCACCGCGATCCCCGAGGATGTCTGGACCGGCCACACCTGCCTGATCGTGCATCCCGGGCCGCCGGGCGACCGGGGCCCCTCGTCGCTCGACTGGACGCTGCAGGACGGCGCGCAAAGCTGGGGTGTCACCGTGCTCGAAGCCGTGGCCGAGATGGACGCGGGCGATGTCTGGGCCTGGTCGCCGCTCAAGGTGCCGCCGCTGGCCGGCAAGAGCGACTTCTACCGTGGCGAGGTCGCCGATGCCGCGCTCGACGCGGTGTTGCTCGCGGTGGAGCGCTTTGCCTCCGGCAAGTACAAGCCCCGGAAGCAGAAGGCCGCCGCCCTGTCCGCCGGTTGGCGGCCCTTCATGAAGCAGGCGCAGCGCCGCATCGACTGGGCGGCCGATCCGACCGAAGTGGTGCTGCGCCAGCTGCGCGCGGCCGATTCGCAGCCCGGCGTGCTCGACGAACTGCTGGGCGTGCAGTGGTATCTGCACGGCGGCCATCCCGAGGGCGAGCTGCGCGGCAGGCCCGGCGAGCTGATCGCCACCCGCGCCGGGGCCATCTGCCGCGCCACCGTCGACGGCGCTGTGTGGATCGCGCAACTGCGGCCCTGGCGCGAGCCGGGCTCGCGGCTGCCCAGCTTCAAGCTGCCGGCCGTGCAGGCGCTCGGAGACCTGCTGCCTGCGGAAGTGCCCGAGGTGCCGGCGCCGCTGCAGTTGCCGGCCGCGCGCCGCACCTGGTCCGACATCCGCTACAGCGAGCACGGTACGGTCGGTATGCTGAATTTCTCGTTTGCCGGTGGCGCGATGAGCACCGTGCATTGCCGGCGGCTGTTGGAGGCCTACCGCTTCGCGCTGACCCGGCCGACCTCGGTGCTGGTGCTGGGCGGGCTGCGCGACTTCTTCTCCAACGGCATCCATCTCAACGTGATCGAGGCGGCCGACGATCCTGCCGAAGAGTCGTGGGCCAACATCCACGCGATGAACGATTTGGTCGAAGCGGTGCTGACCACCACCGACAGGCTCACCGTGTCCGCGCTAGGCGGCAATGCGGCGGCCGGTGGCGTGATGTTCGCGCTGGCGGCCGACGAGGTGTGGTGCCGCGATGGCGCCGTGCTCAATCCGCACTACAAGCTGATGGGCCTCCATGGCTCCGAATACTGGACCTACATCCTGCCGCGCCGCGTGGGCGAGAGCGAGGCGCAGCGGCTCACGCAGTCGGCGCTGCCGGTGAGCGCGAAGCGCGCGGTCGAGCTCGGCATGGCGCAGCGCGTGCTGCAGGCCGCGCCGGAGGAGCTGGGCGACGAGGTGGTCCGCATGGCGGCGCAGCTGGCCGCCTCGCCGGTTCTGGCCGAGCGCATCGCGCAGAAGAAGGCGGTTCGCGCGCAGGACGAGTCGGTGAAGCCGCTGCAGAAGTACCGCGACGAAGAGCTGACGCACATGCGCCGCAATTTCTTCGATGCCCGCGAGCCGCATGCGGGGCTGAGGTCAGCCTTCGTGCGCAAGGAAAAGGCGCCGCGCACGCCGCCCCACCTGGCCCGGCTGGGCCTGGCGGACTGACTGAGTTGCCGCCTACTCGCTGTCGGGAATCACCGCATCGGCCGCCGCGCCCACGGCCTTGCCGGTGATGCGCGCGGTGCCGATGGCCGCGTCGGCGGCGCGGCCCACCGCGTCGGCGCCCACGCTCACTGCGGTGCTCGCCACCGACACCACGGCGCAGCCGCTCAACAGGGCGGAAAGCGAGAGCAGCAGAAGGGCGCGATGCAGCAGCGTGGCCATGGCGATGTCCCTTGCGATCAGCGAACCCGCATGCCCGGCGTTGCGCCCGGCCACGGTTCCAGCACATGGATGCCCGGATGGGCCTTCTCGTCGCCGTGGCTGGCGGCCAGCACCATGCCTTCGCTGATGCCGAACTTCATCTTGCGCGGTGCCAGGTTGGCGACCAGCACGGTGAGCTTGCCCACGAGCTGCTCGGGCTGATAGGCGGAAGCAATGCCGCTGAACACGTTGCGCGTCTTTCCCTCGCCCGCGTCGAGCGTCAGGCGCAGCAGCTTGGTCGAGCCCTCGACCTTCTCGCAGGCGACGATCTTCGCGATGCGCAGGTCGATCTTGGCGAAGTCGTCGATGGTGATGGTGGGCGCGATGGCTTCACCGCCCGGCAGTGCGCCTTCCGAGGAGGCGGCGGCCGGTGCGGGTTCGGGCGCGTCGAACAGCTTGTCGACCACCTTGGCGTCGGCACGCTGCATCAGGTGCTTGTACTCGCCGATGGCGTGGCCCGCCGCCAGCGACTGCGCGGCATCCGCCCAGGCCAGCGGCGAGATCTTCAGGAAGGCTTCGACGTTCACGGCCAGCGCCGGCAGCACCGGCTTCAGGTACAGCGTGAGCAGGCGGAAGGCTTCGATGCAGACCGTGCACACGTCGTGCAGCCGTGCCTCGGCGCCTTCCTTCTTGGCCAGCTCCCAGGGCTTGTTCTGGTCGACGTACTCGTTCACCTTGTCGGCCAGCGCCATCACCTCGCGCAGCGCGCGGGCGTAGTCGCGGCCGTCGTACAGCGAATGCAGCTGCGGCGCCGCATCGCGCAGCGCGAACAGCAGCGCGTCGCCGTCGGCCGACACCTCGCCCAGCTGGCCGCCGAAGCGCTTGCCGATGAAGCCGGCCGCGCGGCTCGCGATGTTGATGTACTTGCCCACGAGGTCGCTGTTGACGCGCGCGACGAAATCCTCGGGGTTGAAGTCGATGTCCTCGTTGCGGCCGTTGAGCTTGGCCGCGATGTAGTAGCGCAGCCATTCGGGGTCGAGCCCGATCGACAGGTACTTCAGCGGGTCGATGCCCGTGCCGCGGCTCTTGCTCATCTTCTCGCCGCTCACCGTCAGGTGGCCGTGCACGTACACGGCATCGGGCGCCTTGCGGCCGCTGAAGTGCAGCATCGCGGGCCAGAACAGCGTGTGGAAGGTAATGATGTCCTTGCCGATGAAGTGCACCTGCTCGAGCTCTGGGTCGGCCATGTACTCGGTGTACGAGATGCCGTCGCCGCCGAGCTCGATGCAGCGCTTGTCGAGCAGGTTCTTCAGCGACGCCAGGTAGCCCACGGGCGCGTCCAACCATACGTAGAAGTACTTGCCCGGCGCATCGGGGATTTCGATGCCGAAGTAGGGCGCGTCGCGGCTGATGTCCCAGTCGCCGAGGCCGCCCTTGCCTTCGTTGTCCTTGTAGAGCCACTCGCGGATCTTGTTCTGCACCTCGCTCTGAACGTGGCCGGCAGCGGCAGTCCATTCCTTCAGGTAGGCCTCGCAGCGCGGGTCCGACAGCTTGAAGAAGAAGTGATCGGAGCTGCGCAGCTCGGGCTTGGCGCCCGACAGTGCCGAGTAGGGGTTGATCAGCTCGGTGGGCGCGTACACGGCGCCGCACACCTCGCAGTTGTCGCCGTACTGGTCCTTCGAATGGCAGTTGGGGCACTCGCCCTTGATGAAGCGGTCGGCCAGGAACATGCCCTTTTCGGGGTCGTAGAACTGCTCCACGCTCTTGGTCTCGATGAGGCCGTTGGCGCGCAGGTCGCGGTAGATGTCCTGCGCGAGCTGGTGGTTCTCGGGCGCGTCGGTCGAGTGCCAGTTGTCGAACGAGATGAAGTAGCCGTCGAGGTAGGGCTTGCGGCCCGCGGCGATCTCGGCCACGAAGGCCTGCGGCGTCACGCCGGCCTTGTCGGCCGCGATGGTGATGGCCGCGCCGTGGGCGTCGTCGGCACAGACGAAGTTGACCTCGGCGCCGTTCATCCGCTGGTTCCGCACCCAGATGTCGGCCTGGATGTACTCCATCATGTGGCCGATGTGGAACTTGCCGTTGGCATACGGCAGGGCGGTGGTGACGAAGAGCTTGCGCGGGGCGGACATCGGGGAGGGCGCTTTCGGGAGTGACTCGGAGGTGAGGCGGACGGGGAACCGGGCATTTTAGGTGGGCGCGTGCGCCCCGCGTCCGGCCGGGTGTTTGGTGGCAGCATCGCCCCATTCGCCTGCAACCACCGCGACGCCAGGGAAATCGATCAGAACTGGGCGCCCGCGAGAATCCGGCCGTCCACCCCATGGCCCCCAAGCCACTGAAATCCCTGAGGCCCCTGATGCCCTTGAATGCCATCCGCCACCAGATCGGTCCCTTCGTCGTCCTCGAATGGACGTCGCCGCTGCAGAACGTGGGCGAGGCCACGGACCTGGTGGGCGCCTGCATGTCGCACGACACCGACCGCCTGCTGCTCGATGTGGGCGCGCTCCCGCCCGCATTCTTCGAGCTTCGGACGCGTTTCGCGGGCGAGTTCCTCCAGAAGCTGCAGACCTACCGGCTGCGAACCGCGGTGGTGATGTCGCCGCTCGCCGATCACGGCGCACGCTTCGAGGAATACCTGCGGGAAGCCCGGCGCGGGCACTTCTGCCGGTTCTTCACCTCGCGTGACGAGGCGCTTGCGTGGCTGGCCCGCGAATGACCCTTTCGGCCGATTCTGGCGCCTCGCCGGCGCAAGGGGCCGGCGTTATTCTTCCGCCTTCGCGCCGCATTGGCCGCGACTCCTCACTCACCTGACCTCACAAGGGCGCTTCCCATGACCACCCCCATTCCCGCAACCCTCATCCCCGGTGATGGCATCGGCCCCGAAATTGTCGACGCCACGTTGGCCGCGCTCGACGCGCTGAAGGCCCCCTTCGCCTGGGACACCCAGATCGCCGGCCTGGGCGGCGTCAAGGCCTCGGGCGATCCGCTGCCGCAAGCCACGCTCGACAGCATCCGCCGCACCCGCCTCGCCCTGAAGGGCCCGCTGGAGACGCCGTCGGGCGGCGGCTACCGCTCGTCGAACGTGCGGCTGCGCGAAGAGTTCCAGCTGTATGCCAACCTGCGCCCGGCGCGCACCATCATTCCCGGCGGCCGCTTCGACAAGATCGACCTGGTGGTTGTGCGCGAGAACCTCGAAGGCCTCTACATCGGCCACGAGCACTACGTGCCCATCGACGGCGACCCGCACGCCGTGGCCATGGCCACCGGCATCAACACTCGCCAGGGCAGCCGCCGCCTGCTGGAGTACGCCTTCGACACCGCCGTGGCAACGGGCCGCAAGAAGGTCACGATCGTGCACAAGGCCAACATCATGAAGGCGCTTACCGGTATCTTCCTGGAGACCGGCCTCGACCTCTACGAGAAGAAATACAAGGGCAGGTTCGAGCTCGACACGGTCATCATCGACGCCTGCGCGATGAAGCTGGTGCTCAACCCCTGGCAGTTCGACATGCTGGTCACCACCAACCTGTTCGGCGACATCCTGTCCGACCTCGTGGCGGGCCTGGTCGGCGGCCTGGGCATGGCGCCCGGCGCCAACATCGGCACCGACGCCGCGATCTTCGAGGCGGTGCACGGCTCCGCGCCCGACATCGCCGGCAAGGGCATCGCCAACCCGACCGCGCTGCTGCTGGCCGCCGCGCTGATGCTCGACCACGTGAAGCTGCCCGAGCTGGCCACGCGCCTGCGCAAGGCCATCGACGAGACGCTGAACATCGACAAGGTGCGCACGGGCGACCTGGGCGGTACGGCGGGCACGGCGGCGTTCACCAAGGCGCTGGTCAGCCGCATCAACGGCGGTTGAGCGGCGCAGGCAGGGCTCGCAGGGCTGCATGAGAAAGCTTCTGCTGCTCCTGGCGGCCCTGCTGTTCGCAGGCCTCGCGGCGGCCGACCCGCGCTTCACCGTGGTGAAGGTCGACCTGCGCACCGAGCGGCTCGAGCTGTTCCTGCGCGACGACGCAGGCGTGCCGTTCAAGCGCTTCGACCGGCTCGATGCCTGGCTGAAGGAGCGCCACCGGCAACTGGACTTCGCGGTGAACGCCGGCATGTACCACGAGGACTTTTCCCCGGTCGGCCTGCTTGTACGTGACGGCCGCGAAGAAGCACCGCTCAACCTGGCGGATGGCGTGGGCAACTTCTTCCTCAAGCCCAACGGTGTGTTTCTCGTCTCGGACGCGGGGCCGCGGGTGGTCGAGTCGTCGGAATATCCGGCGCTGGCCAAGGGCGTGCGCCTCGCGACGCAGTCGGGTCCGCTGCTGCTGCGCCATGGGGTCGTGCATCCCGCCTTCATTCCCCATTCCGATTCGCGCAAGATCCGCAACGGCGTCGGCGTGATCGGCCACACGGCCATCTTCGTCATCAGCGAAAAGCCGGTGAATTTCCACGAGTTCGCGCTGTACTTTCGCGACGTGCTCCACTGCCGCGATGCGCTGTACCTCGACGGCACGGTCTCGGCCCTGCATTCGGCTGCGCTGCACCGAAGCGACTTCGTGCGGGAGCTGGGGCCTATGCTCGGCATCGCGTCGCCTTGAGTGCGGTTGCCGCCCTTCGCGTTTTCACCATCGATCCTTGCCCGAGCCATGTCCACCCCATCGCTGCCCGTCCTGTCCCTCCTCGAAACCCGCGTGCTCGGCGTGCTCGCCGAAAAGCAGCGCACCGTGCCCGACAGCTACCCGCTCACGCTCAATTCGCTGGTGTCGGGCTGCAACCAGAAGACCAGCCGCAACCCGGTGCTCGAACTCACCGAGTCGCAGGTGCAGGCCGCCATCGACAGCCTGAAGGGCTACAGCCTCGTCGCCGAAACCAGCGGCGGGCGTGCCTTCCGCTACGAGCACAACGTCGACCGCGTGCTGCGCATTCCGTCGCAGTCGGTCATCCTGCTCACCGTGCTGATGCTGCGCGGGCCGCAGACGGCGGGCGAACTGCGCATCGCCTGCGACCGCATGCACAACTTCGCCGACATCTCGTCGGTCGAAGGCTTCCTCGACGAACTGGCGCAGCGTCCGGCCGGTGCGCTGGTGGTGAAGCTGGCACGGCTGCCCGGCGCGCGAGAAAGCCGCTGGGCGCATCTGCTGAGCGGTGCGCCGGCGGAAGAGGTGGCGGGGCCGGCGTCCGAGGCATCGCACGTCGGTCACGATGTGTCGCTCGGCGAGGTCGCGGCGCTGAAGGCCAATGTGGCGCGGCTCGAAGCCGAGGTGGCATCGCTGAGGGCGCTGCTGGGGCGGGTGTGTTCCGAACTGGGCATTTCCGAAGGGGGCTGAGCGCGCCCGCCCGACGGCCGGGAAGCGGGGCTCACGTCGCGGCGAGCGTCTCCCACCCGAAGAACCGGAGCACTTCGTCGCGCTGCCGCATCGCATCTGCGCGTCCGAGCGCCATCAGGTCGCGCGTGTACGCCGAGTCGAACAGCAGGTAGCTCGCCAGAGCGCCGCCCTTCACGTCGGCCGCCACCTTCGAGCCGCCCAACAGGTGCCGCACCGCGCCCGGCAGGGCATCGACATGGCGTGCCGCGATCACGTCGAGCCGTTCCGACGGCGAGATCACCAGCAGGTCGAGCGGGCGCAGCGTGCTCGCCGCGCGCGCCTCTTCGGGAACCAGCCCCAGCGTGTGGTTGATGCGGCGCAGCCGCTCGATGTCGACTGCCAGCGCATCGAGAAAGATGCTCGACAGCGCATGGCCCGCGATCTGCGCCATCGTTGGATAGCCGCTGTGGGTGTTGGGCGCCGTGGTGTCGCGCGGCTCGTGCATGCGGCCCGCGCCGATCACCACGATGCGCTGCGCGCCGAGGTGGATCGCTGCCGCGATGGGCGCCGACTGGCGCATCGAACCGTCGCCGAAGTACTCGATGTGGCCTTGCATCGGCAGGGCCGTGGCCGGAAACACGAAGGGAATGGCCGACGATGCCAGCAGGTGCGCATGCGTGATGCGGTCGCGCACCGACAGGCGCTGCGACCGCACCCACGGCTCCATCGGCACGGCAGCCTCGAAGAAGGTGACGTGCTCGCCCGAGCTGTAGCTCGACGCGGTCACGGCCAGCGCCTGCAGGTGGCCGTCCTTCATGAGCTGCGGCAGCCGCTCGAGCGGCACCATGCGCTGCAGAAGCTCGGCAAGCGGCGCGTTGTCGAGCAGCGACTTCGGCTTGATGCGCATCCAGTTGGCCGCGAAGCGCCCGAACCCGAGCAGCATGCGCCAGCGCGTGCCGCTGCCGATCACCGAGAGCGAATCGGCGCGGTACACCTGCTCGGCGCGGAACCGGCTCCAGACCTCGGCGATGTTCGCCACCACCTGGTCGAAGTCGTCGGCGCCGCAGGCCAGCGCGGCCGCGTTGATGGCGCCGGCGGAGGTGCCGGTGATGACGTCGAAGGGATTGCCGGTGCCGGTGGCCGCCGGTCCGGCCGCGCGGCGGATGTCGGCAATGGCTTCGAGCACGCCGACCTGGTAGGCGGCCCGGGCGCCGCCCCCGGTGAGCAGGAGGCCGGTGGCGGGACTGGTCTCTGTCATTTTGTCGTTGCCATGAGCCATTGAAAGCAGACCTGGATTCCCCGTTTTCTTGCGGAACACCGCGGAACCGGCTTTGCCGGGCCGCTGGTGTTGCCCCCGGTAGGGGGCGGGAGAAGCGACACGAAGTGCGCGAAGCCTGGGGGCGAGCCACTAGACTACCGGCCATTCAGGAGTTTGATCAATGGCACTCACCCCAGAAGGGCTCATGGACGCGCTCAAGGCCGTCGCGGACCCTAACACCGGCAAGGAATTCGCGGCGAGCCGGTCGCTCAAGAACCTGCAGATAGCGGAGGGCGACGTCTCGTTCGACCTCGAACTCGGTTATCCGGCGAAGAGCCAGCACGCGGCCATCCGAAAGGCGCTGGTGGCGGCCGCCAAGACGGTACCGGGCGTGGAGAACGTGTCGGTCAACGTCGTCACCAAGGTCATCAGCCATGCGGTGCAGCGCGGCGTGCAGTTGATGCCCAACGTCAAGAACATCGTCGCGGTGGCCTCGGGCAAGGGGGGCGTGGGCAAAAGCACCACGGCGGCCAACCTGGCGCTGGCGCTGGCGTCCGAGGGAGCCACGGTCGGCCTGCTCGACGCCGACATCTACGGCCCGAGCCAGCCCATGATGATGGGCATCGAGGGCCGCCCCGAAAGCGCCGACGGCAAGACCATGGAGCCCATGGAGCGCCACGGCGTGCAGGTGATGTCCATCGGCTTCCTGGTCGACCCCGACCAGGCCATGGTCTGGCGCGGCCCCATGGCCACGCAGGCGCTGGAGCAGCTGCTGCGCCAGACCAACTGGAAAGACCTCGACTACCTCATCGTCGACATGCCCCCGGGCACCGGCGACATCCAGCTCACGCTCAGCCAGCGCGTGCCGATGACGGGCGCGGTGATCGTCACCACGCCGCAGGACATCGCGCTGCTCGACGCGAAGAAGGGCATCAAGATGTTCGAGAAGGTCGGCGTGCCGATCCTCGGCATCGTCGAGAACATGGCGGTGCACATCTGCTCGAACTGCGGCCATGCGGAGCACATCTTCGGCGCGGACGGCGGCAGGAAGATGGCGGCCGAATACCAGATGGAATACCTGGGCGCATTGCCGTTGGACATCAAGATCCGCCTGCAGGCCGACAGCGGCGCGCCCACCGTGGTGTCCGATCCGGACGGCGACGTGGCCGGCATCTACAAGGCCGTTGCACGCCGCGTGGCCGTGGGCATCGCCGAGAAGGCGAAGGATTTTTCCTCCAAGTTTCCGACGATCTCGATCAGCAAGAACACCTGAGGGATGAAGCCCTGCTTTCCGATTGGGTGCGTTGTGCGTGATGTGCGTCGTTGTTCGGGGCGCGATCACGCCGACGGGGTGCCTTGCTCCGCGAATGTCCCCCGGCCTGCGGCCTCCTCCTTTATTTCGCTGCGGGAGCCACCCGGTGCCCTTGGCATGCACCCCGAACACAAGCACCCCGCGACACGACACGCGCCGGAGCCACAGGCATGAACCTGCTCGCCTCGATGCGCTACCTGGTGGCGCTCAACGAGCACAAGCACTTCGGCCGCGCCGCGCAGGCCTGCCACATCACGCAGCCGGCGCTGTCGAACGCGCTGCGCGCGCTCGAAACCGAGTTCGGCGTGGTCATCGTCAAGCGTGCACGCGTCTATGTCGGCCTCACACACGAAGGCGAGCGCGTGCTGGCCACGGCGCAGCGCATGCTGCGCGACAACGAAGTGCTGCTGCAGGAGTTGCGCAGCGATGTGGACAATCCGCACGGTCGCCTGCGCATGGCCGCGGTGCCTACCGCCATTCCGATGCTCTCGCGCTTCGCCGCCATGCTGAACCAGCGGCATCCGGGCATCCTGCCGGTCGTGCTGTCGATGAGCTCGCAGGAACTGGAGACGGGGCTCGAAAGCCTTTCGATCGACCTTGCGCTCGGCTACACGGAGCGCATGCACCTGCCGGGCATCAAGCTCACGGCCTGGCCGCAGAGCGTCGAGCACTACTTCCTCCTGCGGCGCGCCGAAACGCCCTCTGTGGACGAACTGCGCATCGGCCAACCCATCACCTGGGCCGAGGCCGGCAAGCTGCCGCTGTGCCTGCTCACGACCGACATGCACAACCGCGCCATCCTGGACCAGGCGCTGCGCGAAGCCGGCGTTCCGGTGGCGCCCGCCATCGAGACCAACTCCGTGCTCGCGCTCGCGCTCGCGGTCAGCGCGGGCACGGTCAGCAGCGTGCTTCCGGGCGCCATGGTCGCGGCCGTGCGCAGCCATCGCGAGCTGGAGGCGCTGCCGCTGGTGGCGCCCGAAGTGCTCACGCCGATAGGCTTCATGACGCAGGACGGCGTGCGCTCCTCGCGCGCGCTCGAAGCCGCGCTGGCCCTCCTGCAAACCCCCGAGTGGCGTGAGCAGGTGCGTATCCACAGCGGGGCGCTCGGCGACTGAGCACCGGCCGGGCATTTAGTTATTGAATCGGCCGATGCGCCGAACGAATTTGACGGAGCGAGAAACGTTCTGACACACTCCGCGGCCCGGATTCAAACACAAGAGTTACAAATCCGGCCAACAAGGAGAAATATGGCAGGCTCAACTGCAGGCGTTCTCGATGGAGATCGCATCGTCGGAGGAGGGGCGCAACCGCAACCTGGCTTCCTGGAAAAGGAACGCATCATCGCGGGCCCTGGCTTCAACCGCTGGCTGGTGCCGCCCGCCGCGCTGGCTATTCACCTGTGCATCGGCATGGCGTATGGCTTCTCGGTGTTCTGGCTGCCGCTGTCGAAAGCGCTCGGCACGGCCGGCACCGGCGCCCAGGCCTGCGCCAAGGACATGAGCTTCTTCGCCGAGCTGTTCGCCACGAACTGCGACTGGCGCGTGGCCACGCTGGGCTGGATGTACACGCTGTTCTTCGTCTTCCTCGGCTGCTCGGCGGCCCTGTGGGGCGGCTGGCTCGAACGTGCGGGCCCGCGCAAGGCCGGCGTGGTGTCGGCGCTGTGCTGGTGCGGCGGCATGCTGTTGTCGGCGGTGGGCATCCACCTGCACCAGTTCTGGCTGATGATCCTCGGCTCGGGCGTGATCGGCGGCATCGGCCTCGGGCTCGGCTACATCTCGCCGGTGAGCACGCTGATCAAGTGGTTCCCCGACCGACGCGGCATGGCGACCGGCATGGCCATCATGGGCTTTGGCGGCGGCGCGATGATCGGCTCGCCGCTGGCGGTCGACCTGATGAAGCGCTTCAGCACGGCCACCGACGTGGGTGTGATGCAGACCTTCGTGGTCATGGCGCTCGGCTACTTCGTGTTCATGATGGCTGGTGCGCTCGGCTACCGCGTGCCGCCCTCGGGCTGGAAGCCCGAAGGCTGGACGCCGCCCCCGGCGCAGACCAGCAACACCATGATCACGCAGCGCCACGTGCACGTGAAGAAGGTCTGGGGCATTCCGCAGTTCTGGCTCGTGTGGCTGGTGCTGTGCATGAACGTGAGCGCCGGCATCGGCGTGATCGGCATGGCCTCGCCGATGCTGCAGGAAGTGTTCGGCGGCGCGCTCATCGACCTGCCGGCCAAGTACGGACAGCTCGACAAGACGCAACTCGCGGCCATCGCGGTGGTGGCGGGCGGCTTCACGGCGCTGCTGTCGCTGTTCAACATCGGCGGGCGCTTCGTGTGGGCCAGCCTGTCGGACAAGCTGGGCCGCAAGCTCACCTACACGGTGTTCTTCGTGCTCGGCGGCATCCTGTACGCGAGCATTCCCTCGTCGGCCGGCGCGGGCAGCAAGCTGCTGTTCGTGGGCGCCTGCTGCGTGATCGTGTCGATGTACGGCGGCGGCTTCGCCACGGTGCCGGCGTACCTCGCCGACCTTTTCGGCACGCAGTTCGTGGGCGCCATCCATGGCCGCCTGCTCACCGCGTGGGCCACGGCCGGCATCCTCGGCCCTGTGGTGGTGAACTACATGCGCGAGTACCAACTGGGCCTGGGCCTGCCGCGCGAGCAGGTCTACAACCAGACCATGTACATCCTCGTGGGCATGCTGGTGATCGGCTTCATCGCCAACTTGCTGGTGCGCCCGGTGGCCGACAAGCACTTCATGACCGATGCCGAACTGGCGGTCGAGAAGAAGCTGGCGCACGAAAAGGCCTCTGCGGCCGAAGTAGGCAGCGGCTCTGGCCGCGCCGACACGGTGAGCCCTGCGGTCGTGGCGCTGGCATGGGTGGCAGTGGGTATTCCGTTGGCCTGGGGCGTCTACAAGACGCTGGTGAGCGCGGCGAAGTTCTTCCACTAGGAACGCTTTCCCGGGGCTTCGCGAAGGGAACCGAGCCTTGCGGCATGGTTTACCCTTCGCGCCAAATGAAATCCAAAGTCCAGTTCCGTCTGCGCGTATACCGGGACGACGCCATCGCCATCGGCCCCGGCAAGATCGCCGTGCTCGAAGCGGTGGCCGAGACCGGTTCGATCTCGGCGGCGGCCCGCCTGCTGGGCATGTCGTACCGCAGGGCGTGGATGCTGATCGACGAGATGAACCAGGCACTGGTCTCGCCGGCCGTGAACACTGCGGCCGGCGGCTCGCGCGGCGGCGGCACCGCGCTCACGCCGGTGGGCGAGGAAGTCGTCAGGCACTACCGTGCCATCGAAAACGCGGCGAAGCTGGCCACGGCTGCGGACATCCGTGCGCTGACGCGGCTGCTGGCACCGTAACGCTATATCGATCGGTATATGGGGCAGCTCACGCCGTGCATCTTCGCGGTGAGGCAGCGTCCGTCATGCAACAATCCCGTCGTATCCCAATGAATACGACGAATGCCCTCATCGCCTCGACCGACTGGTCACCCCTGGCACTGTCGCTCAAGGTCGCCGCGGTCGCGACCGTGCTGGCGCTGATTGCGGGCGTGGCGCTGGGCTGGGTGTTCGCACGCAAGAAGTTCTTCGGCGCCAGCGTGCTCGAAGCCGTGTTCATGCTGCCTCTGGTGCTGCCTCCCACTGTGATCGGCTATGCGATTCTCGTGGCGGCCGGCCGCCGCAGCCCGCTCGGCGCGTGGCTGCGCGAGCACCTCGACTACACCATCATCTTCAGCTGGCACGGCGCCGTGGTGGCCTCGGCCGTGGTGGCGCTGCCGCTGGTGCTCAAGTCGGCCAGCGCGGCATTCTCGGGTGTGGACCGATCGCTCGAAGCCGCAGCCAGCACGCTGCGGCAGTCGCCGCTGTCGGTTTTCCTGCGCGTCACGCTGCCGCTGGCGTGGCCCGGCATCCTGGCCGGCACACTGCTCGCGTTCGCACGCGCGATGGGTGAGTTCGGCGCGTCGCTGATGGTGGCCGGCTCCATTCCCAAGCAGACCCAGACGCTGTCGATGGCCATCTACGACGCTGTGCAGGCCGGTCACGACGACCTCGCGCTGCTGCTGGTCGTCGTGACCTCGCTGCTGTCGATCACCGTGCTGGTGCTGTCGAGCCGCTTCTTCTCGCTTCGCTGATTTCGTCTTCATCATTCCGGAGTTGTCCATGCGCCCGTTCCGCCTTCTGTCGTTGGTTCTCGCACTCGCCCTGCCGCTGGCTGCTGCCGCGCAGCAGATCACCGTGTCCGCCGCCGCGAGCCTGACCGACGCGTTCAAGGAAATCGGCCCCAGGTTCGAGGCTGCCAAGGCCGGCGCCACGGTGCGCTTCAACTTCGCCGCCTCGGGCGTGCTGCTGCAGCAGATCGGCCAGGGCGCGCCGGTGGACGTGTTCGCCAGCGCCGACCAGGAAACGATGAACCGCGGTGTCGAGCAGAAGGCCGTCGACGCCGCCACGCGCAAGGACTTCGTCACCAACAGCCTGGTGCTCATCGAACCCGCCAAGGAGAGCGTGGGCGTCAAGACGCTGCAGGACCTGGGCGGCGCGAACGTGAAGAAGATCGCCATCGGCAAGGTCGCCACCGTCCCGGTCGGCCGCTACACCAGGCAGGTGCTGGACAACGCCAACCTCTGGACTGCGCTCGAACCGAAGTTCGTGCAGGCCGACAGCGTGCGCCAGGTGCTCGACTACGTGAGCCGCGGCGAGGTCGAGGCCGGTTTCGTCTACCGCACCGATGCGGCCGTGGCCGGCGACAAGGTGAAGATCGCCTTTACGCCTACCGGCCACACGCCAGTGACATACCCCATCGCCGTGGTGGCCGAGAGCAGGCAGAAGGCGCTGGCCGGTGACTTCATCGCCTTTCTTTCGACGCCCGCCGCGCAGGAAGTGCTTACGCGTTACGGGTTCGGGAAGCCATGACTCCCGAGATGAGATCCTGTTGTTTCATGCGTCGCGTTGTGGGTGCTTCGGGGTGCGCTCACGCCGACGGGGTACCTTGCTCCGCGAATGTCCCCCGGCCTGCGGCCTCCTCCTTTATTTCGCTGCGCAAGGCACCCCATCGGCGTGAGCGTTGGACAGAGCAGTCGTTGATCGGCGGTACACCAGCAGCGTGCCCTGTGCGCAGGGCACCGGGTGCTCCCCGCAGCGAAATAAAGGAGGAGCGAAGCGGGGGACATTCGCGGAGGGGAGTACCCGGTGGCCTGCGCACGCACCCCGGAACGAAACGCGTATCACGCCCCAGAACGCCGGAGCAGCAAGGATGATCGATGTCGACCTGAAGCTCACGGTAGCCGACGGCCGCCGGCGTTTCGATCTGGCCGTGCGTTTCGCCACGGACGTGCCCTTCGCCGCGCTCTACGGCCCTTCGGGTGCAGGCAAGTCGCTGACCCTGCAGGCCATTGCCGGCCTGCTGCATCCCAGCGCCGGCCACGTGCGGCTCGACGGTCGCACGCTGTACGACGCGGCCCAGGGCATCGACGTGCCCGCACCGGCGCGGCGCATCGGCTACCTGTTCCAGCACTACGCACTGTTCCCGCACCTGAGCGTGCGCGAGAACGTGGGCTTCGGCTTGACCGCATGGCACCGTCGCAAGCCGGCCGCCAAAGACGCCGAGCGCGTACAGGCCCTGCTCGAAAGCTTCGGCCTCGGGGCGCTGGCCGACAGCCGGCCGCAGAACCTCTCGGGCGGCCAGCAGCAGCGCGTGGCGCTCGCGCGCGCGCTGGCCTGCGAGCCGCAGGTGCTGCTGCTCGACGAACCCTTCGCCGCGCTCAACCCCATGCTGCGCGCGGAGTTGCGCAACGAACTCGCGCAAGTGCGCAGGCAATGGGGCATTCCCGTGCTGATGATCACGCACGACATCGAGGACGTGCTCGCGCTGGCTGACGTGGCCTTTGTCTACAAGGACGGGCAGGTGGTGCGCGAGATCGACCTGCGCACGGCTGAAAGCCGCGACTTCGCGTTGCGCGAGATCGCCGGCGTGCAGGCTGTGGAAGAGACGCCGCTGCGCAGCAAGTTGCGCGGGCTGCTGATGCAAGACACGCGAGGCGCCTGAGACCTCGCTTCATTTCCTTTTTGAATCGCCGCATGTCCCGATTCAATTTGACGCTCCGCAGGCCCACGGCGAACACTCGCCGGCATGAGCAGTGAGCAGAAGATCGAGTTTTACAAGGGCCCCGCGGGCGGTTGGGGCGCATTGCGCAGCGTGACCAACGCGCTGCTGCGGCAGGACATTCCCATCAAGGGCGCGAAGACGCTGCTCTCGGCCAACCAGCCCGACGGTTTCGACTGCCCGGGCTGCGCCTGGCCCGACCGCAACCATGCCTCCACGTTCGAGTTCTGCGAGAACGGCGTCAAGGCCGTGGCGGCCGAAGCCACTGCGCGGCGTGCCGGCCCGGAACTCTTTGCAAAGCACACCGTGGCGCAACTGGCCGAGCAGAGCGATTTCTGGCTCGAAGACCAGGGCCGCCTCACGCACCCCATGGCCTACGACGCGGCCAGCGACAAGTACGTGCCGATCGAATGGGACGACGCCTTCGCGCGCATCGCGAAGCACCTGAACGCGCTGCCTGATCCGGACCAGGCCATCTTCTATACCTCGGGCCGCGCGAGCAACGAGGCCGCCTTCCTCTACCAGCTGTTCGTGCGCGAGTACGGCACCAACAATTTTCCCGACTGCTCGAACATGTGCCACGAGCCCAGCGGCAGCGGCATGCGCCCGCAGTTCGGCGTGGGCAAGGGCACGGTCACGCTCGATGACTTCGAGAAGGCCGACGCGATCTTCATCTTCGGCCAGAACCCCGGCACCAACCATCCGCGCATGCTGGGCGAATTGCGCGCGGCCTCGAAGCGCGGCGCGCGCGTCGTGAGCTTCAACCCGCTGCGCGAGCGCGGGCTGGAGCGCTTCGCCGATCCGCAGGACAAGCTCGAGATGGCCACCATGGGCTCCACGCCCATCAGCACGCACTACTTCCAGCTGCGCGTGGGCGGCGACTTCGCCGCCGTCAAGGGGATGATGAAGCACGTCATCGAGCGCGAGGACGAAGTCGCGGCGCGCGGCGAGCCTTCGGTGCTCGACCATGAATTCATCGCCACGCACACCACCGGCTTCGAGGCTCTGGCGGCCGACCTGCGTGCCGAGTCGTGGGACATCCTGGTGCAGGAGTCGGGGCTGAGCGAAGCGCAGATCCGCGCCGCGGCCGACGTGTACCTGGGTGCGAAGAGGGTCATCGCCTGCTGGGGCATGGGCATCACGCAGCACCAGCATTCGGTGGCCACCATCCAGATGATCGGCAACTGGCTCATGCTGTGCGGCCACATGGGGCGCGAAGGCGCGGGCGCCTGCCCGGTCCGCGGCCACAGCAACGTGCAGGGCGACCGCACCATGGGTATCTGGGAAAAGCCGCCTGCCGCGCTGCTCGATCGGCTGCAGCAGGTGTTCGGTTTCGAGCCGCCGCGCCGCAATGGCGTCGACACGGTCGAGGCCATACAACTCATGCTCGAGGGCAAGGGCAAGGTGTTCTTCGCGCTCGGCGGCAACTTCGCGGCGGCCACACCCGACACCTACCAGACCTGGAAGGGCCTGCAGAAGTGCGACCTCACGGTGCACGTGACCACCAAGCTCAACCGCAGCCACGTGATCCACGGGCGCGAGGCGATCATTCTGCCGTGCCTGGGGCGCACCGAGATCGACATGCAGGCCGGCGGCCCCCAGGGCGTGACGGTGGAAGACTCGATGAGCATGGTGCACATCTCGATGGGCATCAACCCGCCCGCGTCGGAACACCTGCTGTCCGAGCCGGCCATCGTGGCGCGGCTCGCCGCGGCCACCCTCGGCGCGCGCAGCAAGACGCCGTGGCTGTCGCTGATCGAAGACTACGCCCGCATCCGCGACAAGATCGAAGCCGTGTTCGACGACTTCAAGGATTTCAATGCGCGTGTCGCGCACCCCGGCGGCTTCCGCCTGCGCAACACCGCGAGCGAGCGGGTGTGGAACACCGCGTCAAAGAAGGCCGTGTTCTTCACGCACGCCGTGCCGCTGGACACCCATTCGCACCGCGCCCGCGCGCGCTTTGCGAAGAAGGGCGACACCATCGTCTTCACGCTGCTGACCACGCGTTCGCACGACCAGTACAACACCACCATCTACGGCATGGACGACCGCTACCGCGGCGTGTTCGGCCAGCGTCGCGTGGTCTTCATCAACGCCGAGGACATCCGGGCGCTGGGCATGAAGGACGGCGACTGGGTCGATCTGCAGACGGTGTGGAACGACGGCCAGGAGCGCCGCGCCGACCGCTTCAGGCTGGTGGCGTACGACATCCCGCGCGGCAACCTCGCGGCCTACTACCCCGAAACGAACCCACTGGTGCCGCTGTCGTCGGTGGCCGAGAACGCGGGCACGCCGACTTCCAAGTCCATTCCCGTGGTGCTGGTGCCGCACGAGCTGCCGATCCAGAAACTGGCGGAGGACGAAGCCGACGGCATGGTGGCGGCATGAGTGCCCTGCTGCAGGACAGCCTGTCGGTGGCCATCCTGCGCATGCTCGCGCAGGAGCCCGACGGCACCGGCGTCTCGCTGCCGCGCCTGGGCAAGCGGCTAGGGCAGGGCGCCAGCGTGCTGATGCGCCGGCTCACGCTGATGGGCGATGCGGCCATCGGCGGCGTGCGCGGCCCCGGCTGGGTGCGGGTGGTGCAGTACGACGACCGCTGGGTGGCACACCTCCAGGCGCCCGGACGGGCCCAGGTGCAAACGCTGCCGCCCCTTGCGGACGAGAACCGCGACTGAGCAGACAATGGCAGGCCCACCCGGAGCCACCATGTCGAAGCCAGACCTCGCCAATCTCGCCGATCCCGAAGACGCCCTGCCGCCGCTCTTGCGGCACGCCGTGCATGTCTTCGGCGAGCGCGGCGTTGCGCCCGAAGGCGTGGTGCGCGACGACACGCTGGCGGCCGAAGTGCCGGTGGCGCTGGTGTTCAACGGCGTCTCGCATGCGGTGATGATGGCCACGCCGCAAGACCTCGAAGCCTTCGCGCTCGGCTTCGCACTGAGCGAAGGCATCCTCGACACCGCGGCCGACTGCCGCGGCGTCGAGGCGCGCACGGTCGATGCCACCGACGCGGGCCTGCCCGAAGGCATGCCCGGCATCGAGGTGCAGCTCGAGATTTCCACGCGCAGCTTCGAGCGCCTGAAAGACCGCCGCCGCAGCCTCGCGGGCCGTACCGGGTGCGGCGTGTGCGGTGTCGAGAGTTTCGCGGGGCTGGACCTCACGCCGCAGCGCGTGCCGCCGCGCGACTGGATCGAGCGCATCGATCTGGCCACCGTGCTGCGCGCCTTCGCCGCCATGCCGCCGCGCCAGATCCTCAACGCCGAAGCCGGCGCGATCCACGCCGCCGCATGGGCCACGATCGATGGCGAGCTCACCGACCTGATGGAAGACGTCGGCCGCCACAACGCGCTCGACAAACTGCTCGGCAAGCTCGCGCTGGCGGGCCGCCTCGAGGAGCCGGGCTTCGTGCTGATGTCCAGCCGCGGCAGCCACGAACTGGTGCGCAAGTGCGCGCGCCTGGGCATTGCGGCGATGGCGACCATCTCCGCGCCGACTTCGATGGGCGTGCGCATGGCCGAGCTCAGCGGCCTGCGTTTCTGGGGCCTGTGCCGCGCACCGCGCGGCGTGCTCTATGCTGACGGGCTCGCGGGTTCGCCGAGCGCCAGCACTGCATCGGCCACCGCCTCGATGCCCTGATCCGACAGGTCGGGCGCCGCCACGCGCTGGCGCTGCGCCCAGGCGCGGAAGTGCAGCTCCTGCGATTTCTGGTAGTGCGGATCGTAGTGCAGCGCCATCAGTTCCGCGAACAGGTGCGGCAGGTCGGCCTCGTGTGCCCACTGCTGCCAGCGCGCCACCGTCTCCTTGCCCTGCAGTTCCTTCAGCACGCCGAGCTTGTCGGCCAGCGCGTTGCGGTCGTCGCCCAGGTAGGCGTAGTCGCGCAGCAGGTAGGCCAGTCGCGCCTCGGGCGTGGCGGACACCTCGATGCACGGCGCCGCGCGCATCTGCGCCACCAGCGACAGTGGCAGCGACAGCCGCCCGATGCGAATGCTCTCGCCCTCGACGTACAGCGGGCGCGACAGGTCGATGGTTTCGAGCACGGCCGCGATGCGCGTCTCGAAATGCTTTTGCGACGGCTGCGGCACGCCCGGCAGCGAACCCAGCAGCGAGCCCTTGTGGCTGGCGAAATCTTCGAGGTCGAGCACCTGCGCACCGCGCGCGGCCAGCGCATGCAGCACGCGGGTCTTGGCACTGCCGGTGGCGCCGCAGACTACGCGCAGGTCGAGCTTGGGCGTCAGCGCGTCGATTTGCGAGATCACATGCCGGCGAAAGCTCTTGTAGCCGCCCGCGAGTTGCTGCGCATCCCAGCCGACGAGACGAAGCCAGGTGACCATCGAGCCGCTGCGCATGCCGCCGCGCCAGCAGTAGACCAGCGGCTTCCAGTTCTCGGGCCGGTCGGCCAGCGTCTCGCGCAGGTGCCTGGCGATGTTGGCCGCGACCATCGCGCCGCCGATGCGCCGGGCCTCGAAGGCGCCGGTCTGCACATAGACGGTGCCGACGATGTGCCGCTCCTCGTCGTCGAGCACGGGGCAGTTGATGGCGCCGGGAATGTGGTCGAGCGCGAACTCGGCCGGCGAGCGGGCGTCGATCAGCGTGTCGAAGGCGTGGCGGTCGGCGACTCGTACGGGCTGGCGGTGACTCATGGCTGGAACCTCATGGGCTCGATTGTCGGTCTTGCTGTTCGGGGTGCGTGCACAGGGCCCCGGGTGCTCCCCTGCGCGAATGTCCCCCGTCGGCGTGATCGCACCCCTGACCGGGAGCGCATCAAGCGTAAGCAGGCCCCAGCCCCTTGCGCAACCGAGCGCTGGCAAGGTCGACAAAGGTGACCAGCACGAACATCGCGATCAGCACCGTCATCGCCTGCTGCTGCTGGAAGATCGACAGGTGGAAGTACAGCAGCTGCCCCAGCCCGCCGCCGCCCACGAAGCCCAGCACGGCCGCCATGCGGATGTTCATCTCCCATCGGTAGAGCGTGTAGGCCACCCATTGCGGCAGCACGATGGGCAGGCTCGCGTAGCTGAAGGCGGTGACCGCGTTGGCGCCCGAGAGCGTGAGCGCGTGCTCGGGTTCGCGCGGGGCGTTTTCCAATGCTTCGGCGAAGAGGCGGCCCAGCACGCCCGTGGTGTGCAGCGACAGGGCCAGCGCGCCGGCGAATGGGCCGATGCCCGCGGTCAGCACCATCAGCGCGGCCCACACGAGTTCGGGCACGCTGCGCAGGAAGTTGAGGACGAATCGCGCCACGTGGCGTGGCAGCCAGCCGGTGCGGCCCGATGCAGGCAGCGCAAGCACCGCACCCGCAATGGCCGCCAGCACCGTACCGAGGGCCGACACCGCCAGCGTCTGCAAGGCACCGTTGCCCACCTTGGCGAGGAAGTCCGGCGAGAGGTCGGGCGGGAAGAACTCGGCGATGAACCTGCCCATGAGCCGAAGCGACTCCGACGAGCCGAGCGCGCGGTAGTCGATGCCCAGGTAGACAAAGCTCGCGGCCACCGCCGCGCCGATCAGCAGCAGCGCGATGCGGCAGCGCCAGCACGGTGGCGGGCGCGGGGGCAGCGGCGTCGTCATGCCAGCAGCCTCCGCAGTGCATTGCTCAGCAGGTCGGCCAGCAGCACCAGCGCGAGGAACACCAGCAGGATGCTGCTGGCCTCGCCGCCGTTGAGCATCTTCATCGACTGGTCCATCAGCTGCCCCAGCCCGCCAGCGCCGACGAAGCCCATCACCACCGAGGCGCGCACCGCGCATTCCCAGCGGTAGACGGTGTACGAAGCCAGCTCCTGCGCCGTGTTCGGCAGCAGGCCGTAGCACAGCGCCGCGACCCGGCCGCTGCCGCTTTCGAGCAGGGCGCGCGCGGGGCGCGTGTCGGTCGATTCGAGGATCTCCGCGTAGACCTTGCCCAGCATGCCGCCGTAGGTGATGGCCAGCGCCAGCACGCCCGAGGCGGGGCCGAGCCCGAGCGCGCGCACGAACAGCAGCGCCCAGACGATTTCCGGAATGGCGCGCAGCACCATCAGCAGCCAGCGCGCGGCCTGCCGAACGATGCCCGCCTGCACGCGGCCGGGCCCGGGGCCGATGCGCGAGATGGACAGCGCACGCGTCGTGACGAAACCGAGCGGCGCACCGATCAGCAGCGCCAGTGCGGTGCCGGCCGTGGCCATCGCCAGCGTTTCGAGCGTGGCCTTGAAGAGCATCGCGAGGAATGCGGGCGAGCCTTCGGGCGGAAAGAAGCCCGCCAGGAATCCGCCGATGACGGCGAGGTTGCCGCTGCCGAACAGCGCCCACGGCTTGAACTCCGACAGCGCCAGCATCGGCCACGCGATGACGAGCGCGGCGATCCACCCGGCCAGCCGGCGTGCCGCATGCGGGTCGCGCTGCGCGATGGCGTTCGAGCTCAAGGGCAGTCCGGCCGGTGGAAGGCCGCCTCCATCGCAGCGCCCGCCGGCAGCGGCCGCTGCATGGCGATGCCGCCTTCGCTCGCATACAGCGTGTCGAGCATCGCGGCCGTGACTTGCGCGGCAGGCAGGTCGAACATCACCTGCCCGTTGCGCATGCCGACGATGCGCGGGAACCAGCGCAGCGCCAGGTCCACCGCATGCAGCGAGGCCACCAGCGTGGCCCCTGTCGATTCGCTTTGCGCAACGAGCTGGCCGACGGCGGCGTCGGCCAGCGTGGGGTCGAGCGCGGACACGGGTTCATCGGCCAGCAGCAGGGCGGGGCGCTGGTACAGGGCGCGCGCGATGCCGACGCGCTGCAGCTGCCCGCCCGAGAGGCGGTCGCAGCGGTCGAACAGACGGTCTTCCATGGCCAGCCGCGACAGCGCTTCGTGCGCGCCGGCAATGTCCGAGGGATAGAACAGCGAGCCCAGCGCGCGCAGCGTGGACCATTCGCCGAGCCGGCCCGTGAGCACGGCGGTGACTACGCGCAGGCGTGGCGCGATCGGTGGCGCCTGGTGCACGGTGCCGATGCGGGCGCGCAGCTTCTTCAACGCTGCGGCCGGCAACTGCCAGGGCTGTGCGCCCAATGCCAGCACTGCGCCCTCCGTGGGCCGCAGCGCCGCACCGAGTACGCGCAGCAGCGTGGTCTTGCCGGCGCCCGAAGGGCCGATGACGGCGATGCATTCGCCGTCCTGCGCGGCGAGGGTCACTCCGGCCAGCGCGCGCTGGCCGTTGGCGTGGACCACGCCGATGGCATCGAGGGAGAAGCTCACGCTGCGGGGCTTTCGGGGGGCGTTCCCTCACCCCAACCCTCTCCCGCGAGCGGGAGAGGGAGAGGGAGCCAAAACCAACGGCCGGACCCCGTGTGGGATGAGGGTGCCCCCGCCTTCCAGAAAATCACTTGATCAAACCCGCCGACTTCCCCGCCGTCTCGATCCCGTCGTAGTTCGACGACTTGGTCGGGATGAACTTGCTCGCACGTTGCAGCGCCATGATTTCCTTGTGCGCCGGGTTCGCCGGATCGAGCTTCAGGAACGCGTCGGTCAGCTTCTTCTGCAGCGTGGCGTCCATGCCCGGGCGCACCGTCCAGTTGTAGTCGTAGTAGGTCGGCGTGGTCGCCAGCACGCGCACCTTGGCGGCATTGGGGTTCTTCGATTCGACCAGCTTGTCCCACACCGACGCGTTGAGCACCCCCGCTTCGGCGCGCGACGCGGCCACGAAGGCCACGGTGGCGTCGTGCGCGCCCGAGAACGCGACCGTCTTGAAGTCCTTCTCGGGGTTGATGCCGGCCTGCAGCAGGAAGTAGCGCGGCATCAGGCTGCCCGAGGTCGACGAGGGCGCGCCGAAGGCGAAGGTCTTGCCCTTCAGGTCTGCCAGGGTCTTCGCGGTGCTGTCCACCGGCACGATGAACTTGCTGGTGAACACCTCGTCTTCCGCGCGCTGCACGATCGGCACCGCGCCGCCGTTGGTGCGAATGCGCGCCTGCACGAAGGTGAAGCCGCCGAGCCAGGCCAGGTCGATCTTGTTGGTGGCCAGGCCCTCGACCACTGCTGCATAGTCGGTCACGGGCGTGAACTGCACGTCCATGCCGGTCTCCTTCTTGAGGTAGTCGCCCAGCGGGGTGAACTTGCGCTGCAGCTCGGTGGGCGCCTCGTCGGGAATGGCCGAGACGCGCAGCAGGCCCTGGGCGAGGGCGCCGAAGCTGGCGACGGAAACGGCGAGCGCGAGCGCCAGCTGGGTGAGAGTTGTCTTCTTCATGGATGTGCCTCGAAAACGTGCAGCGGGTGCGGGAAAGGTAAGGACGGGATTGTAGAAAGCGGGGCCGCTTCGATAATCGGCCCATGAACCCAACGCTCATGAACCCGCTCGCGCCCTTGCGCCTCACGAGTTTTTCGCACGGCGGTGGCTGTGGCTGCAAGATCGCGCCCGGCGTGCTGTCGCAGATCCTGAAGAACCACGCCGGCGGCATGATTCCGCCCGAACTCATGGTGGGCATCGAGACCGCCGACGACGCGGCTGTGTACAGGCTCAACGACCAGCAGGCACTGATCGCGACCACCGACTTCTTCATGCCCATCGTGGACGATCCCTACGAGTTCGGCCGCATCGCCGCGACCAACGCGATCAGCGACGTGTACGCGATGGGCGGCCGGCCGATCATGGCGCTGGCCCTGGTGGCCATGCCGATCAACCAGCTGCCGGTGGAAGTCATCGCAGAGATCGTGCGCGGCGGGCAGGACGTGTGCCGCTCAGCTGGCATCCCGATCGCCGGCGGCCACACCATCGATTCGGTCGAACCGATCTACGGCCTCGTCGCGATGGGTCTGGTGCACCCGGACCGCGTGCGGCGCAATGCCGATGCGAAGGCGGGCGACGTCCTGGTGCTGGGCAAGCCGCTGGGCGTGGGCGTGCTGTCGGCCGCGCTCAAGAAGGAGCAACTGTCCGAGACGGGCTACCGCCAGCTGATCGAGAACACGACGAAGCTCAACACGCCGGGCATCGCGCTGTCGGCGCTCGACGGCGTGCACGCACTGACCGACGTCACGGGCTTCGGGCTGGCGGGCCATACGCTCGAACTGGCGCGCGGCGCAAAGCTGAGGGCGGTGGTCGAGTGGTCGAAGGTGCCGTTGCTCGACAACGTGGTGGCGATGGCTGGCGCGGGATTCGTGACTGGCGCCTCGGGGCGCAACTGGGCGGGTTATGGCGCAGAGATCGAACTCGCAGCCGGCCTGCCGGCCACCGCGCAGAACTTGCTGAGCGATCCGCAGACATCGGGCGGCCTGCTCGTGAGCTGTGCGCCCGAAGCGGTCGATGCGGTGCTGAAGATCTTCCGCGACGAAGGCTTTGCGCGAGCGGCGGTCATAGGCCGTGTGGAGGCTGGTGAACCCTCGTTGCGCGTGATTTCGTAGCCCCCGGGCATTTCTCCCTCCCCTTCCGGGGGAGGGAGGGGTGGGGGCAAGCGGCGCTCGATAGCTGGATCTGGCGGCCGGTGCTACTTGGGCGCCGCAGCGTCGCCGCTGCTCGGCGCGGGTGCCGCGCCGCCGGAGGAACTGCCGCCATTCGGGCCGCTCATGCCGCCGACACCGGAGTCGGCGGGCCTGACGCCCGCCGGGCTCGCGCCGGTCACCTTCGGTGCGGGGGGTTTGGGATCGCAGGCACTGGCCAGCACACCTGCAACCAGGCACAGGCCGACGATCTGCAAGCGCTGGCATCGTGGCATAGACACTCCTTGAGGAAGGATGGTCCGACAAACAAACTGGCTGTTTTTCTTGCCTCGTCCTTCGCTCGCCGAAGGCCCGGTTTGCGACAGAACGGGGTGTGTTTGTCGCATCATGCGGCAGCATCCTGCCGGGATCAAGGGGCGCAAGGGCGCAATAACCCTTGGAGCCGGCCGTGCCCCCGACTGTCGGCTATCGTTCGCGCCATGAATGCCTCCCTCCGCCTGGGTTGGCGCACGCTCTGGCGCGACCTGCGCGCCGGCGAGTTGCGCCTGTTGATCGTCGCCGTGCTGCTGGCCGTGGCTGCGCTCACGGCCGTCGGCTTCTTCGCCGACCGGCTGCAGGGTGGGCTGAAGCGCGATGCGCGCCAGTTGCTGGGCGGCGATGCGGTGATCGTCAGCGACAACCCGACCCCCGCTGCCTTCGTGGCGCAGGCCAGGGCGCTCGGCCTGGAAGGTTCCGGCACCTACGGCTTCCCGACCATGGCCCGGGCCGAAGATGCGCAGGGCGGCGCCAGCAAGCTGGTGGCGCTCAAGGCCGTGGCCGCGGGCTATCCGCTGCGCGGCAGCCTTTTGACCTCGGCCACCCTCGAAGGCCCCGGCAAGGCGACGCGAGACATCCCACCGCCGGGCGAGGTGTGGGTCGATGCCTCGCTGCTCGACTCGCTCGCGCTCAAGGTCGGCGACACGCTGCTGCTTGGCGATGCCGGCCTGCGCGTCGGCCGCGTCATCACGCTGGAGCCCGACCGCGGCGCCGGCTTCATGAGCTTCTCGCCGCGCGTGATGATCAACCAGGCCGACGTCGCGCGCACCGCGCTCGTGCAGCCGGCCAGCCGTGTCGGCTACCGCTATGCGGTGGCGGGCAGCGACGCGGCGGTGAAGCGTTTTTCCGACTGGGCCGACGCCACCATCAAGAAGGGCGAGCTGCGCGGCGTGCGGCTCGATTCCTTCGAGGGCGGCCGGCCCGAGATGCGCCAGACGCTGGACCGCGCCGAGAAATTCCTGAGCCTGGTCGCGCTGCTCGCCGCTCTGCTGTCGGCCGTGGCGGTGGCGCTGGCCGCGAAGCCGCGCGCGGCCAGCCACCTCGACGACTGCGCGATGCTGCGCGTGCTGGGCCAGAGCCAGCGCACCATCGCCGTCGCCTATGCCTTCGAGTTCACGGTGATCGGCATCGTGGCCAGCGCGCTCGGCGTGGCGATTGGCTTCGCGGTGCACTACGTGTTCGTGCTGCTGCTGGCCGGGCTGGTCGAAACCGCGCTGCCCGCAGCCACGCTGTGGCCGGTGGCCTTCGGACTGGGCATGGGGCTCACGCTGTTGTTCGCCTTCGGCCTGCCGCCGGTGCTGCAACTGGCCCGCGTGCCGCCGCTGCGCGTGATCCGGCGCGATGTCGGCGGCCTCAAGCCCGCTTCGCTCGCGGTGCTGGGTGTCGGCGTCGCGGGCTTCGCGGCGCTGCTGATGGCGGCCAGCAGCGACATCAAGCTGGGCCTCATTGCCGTCGGCGGCTTCGCGGGTGCGGTGGCCGTGTTCGCGCTGCTGAGCTGGCTCGCTGTGAAGGTGCTGCGCCGCAGCGTCAACGAAACCACCGCGCCGCGCTGGCTGGTGCTGGCCACGCGGCAGATCTCGGCGCGGCCGGCGTATGCGGTGGTGCAGGTCAGTGCGCTGTCGGTGGGGCTGCTGGCGCTGGTGCTGCTGGTGCTGCTGCGCACCGACCTCGTCGCGAGCTGGCGCCAGGCCACGCCGCCCGACGCGCCGAACCGCTTCGTCATCAACGTCATGCCCGACCAGAGCGACGCCTTCCAGAAGTCGCTGCGTGATGCGGGCGTGCGCAAGTTCGACTGGTATCCCATGATCCGCGGCCGCCTCGTGGCCATCAACGACAAGCCGGTGTCGCCCGACGACTACGCCGAGGACCGCGCCAAGCGGCTGGTGGACCGCGAGTTCAACCTCAGCAACAGCGTGGCTGCACCTGCGCACAACAGCATCACGGCCGGCAAGTGGACGCCGGATGCAGCCGGCGAAGTGAGCGTGGAAGAGGGTCTGGCCGAGACACTCGGCCTCAAGCTCGGCGACTCGCTGCGCTTCGACATCGGCGGCACGCAGAGCGAGGCGCGCATCACCTCGCTGCGCAAGGTCGACTGGGGCTCGATGCATGCCAACTTCTTCGTCATGTACACGGTGGCTTCGCTGGCCGACGTGCCCACCACCTACATGGGAGCCTTCCGCGCGCCCGAGACGCGGGGCTTCGACAACGCGCTGGTGCGCAGCTATCCGAACGTCACCAACGTGGACATGAGCGCCACCATCAACCAGGTGCAGCGTGTGCTCGACCAGGTGATCCGCGCGGTCGAATTCCTGTTCGGCTTCACGCTCGCGGCCGGGCTGGTGGTGCTGTTCGCGGCTGTCACGGCCACGCGCGAGGAGCGCGCGCGCGAGTTCGCGGTGATGCGCGCGGTGGGCGCGCGTGCCAGCCTGCTGCGGCAGGTGCAGCGCGCCGAGCTGGCGGGTGTCGGCCTGCTTGCGGGTTTTCTCGCGAGCATCGTGGCCTCGGCGATCGGCTGGGCGCTGGCGCGCTATGTGTTCGAGTTCACGTGGAGGGCCTCGCCCATCGTGCCGGTGGCCGGTGCGCTGGCTGGCGCGGTGCTCGCGCTGGGAGCCGGATGGTGGGGCCTGCGCGACGTGCTGCGCCGCCCGGTGGTCGACACGCTGCGCCGCGCTGCCGAGTAGCAAACTTTTTCTTCGGATTCGGGCCGGACGGGGCCGGGGAATGCAATACATTCCCCGGCCCCGTATTCAATTCAGAAGAAGCTTTCTACATGCGCTTGGCGTCATTCCAGATCACCAACTTTCGCTCGATCAACGACAGCGGTCTCATCGATTCCACACAGCAGATCACGGCGGTCCTCGGACGGAATGACAGCGGTAAATCGAACCTGCTGCGCGCACTCCACAGCCTGAACCCGGCAGAGGGCCTGGCCGAACTCAGCCCCATCAAGGACTTCCCGCGCCACCGGCGGCTCGAGGAGTGCACTGGCGAAACGCCGGTCGTCTTCACGCGCTGGAGCCTCGACGAAAGCGAGCAGGCCGAGCTGGCCGGGATCCTGCCGCGCGCGGCGGGCGTGCGCCACGTCACGGCGGCCCGTGGCTATGCCACCGCGCGCCGGGCCGGGCTCGAAGGGCTCAATGCGCTGTCGCTCGACGTGAGCGACATCAAGGGCAAGGTCCGCAGGATCGTGCCGGCCGTGAAGGCCGCCGCCGAAAAGGTCGCTGAGGAAGCGAAGGCGACGCTCGAGCAGGAGGCCGACACCTTCGATGCCGCGATGATCATGAGCCCCGACTACATCAAGTGGTCGGCCGGCGCGGTCAAGGCGGCGCAGGCCCTGCGCAAGGCGCTGGCCGCGGCGGGCGCCGAACTCAGCGACAAGCA
Organism: Variovorax sp. Varisp46; assembly: GCF_059491885.1. NCBI lineage: Bacteria > Pseudomonadati > Pseudomonadota > Betaproteobacteria > Burkholderiales > Comamonadaceae > Variovorax > Variovorax sp. Varisp46. The sequence goes on along the minus strand of NZ_CP168515.1, from coordinate 3,732,649 downwards.
GGAGCAGATGCTGGCCGAGCTGGAAGACATGGCCCTGTCCATCGCCAATGACGCGCCCGCGCTCGCCCGCGCGCAGGCCTGGGTGATCGAAAAGCTGCCGCGCTTCATCTACGTCGACGAATACCCGGCGCTGCCCGGCCGCCAGAACATCGCCGAGTACCTTGGGCGCCAGGGCTGGGGGCAGCTCACGCCCGCGCAGCAGAGCTTCGGCAAGCTGTGCAAGGTCGCGGGGCTCGATCCGCAGCAGCTGCAGGACCTGCTGGAAAAGAACGACCAGGCCACGCGCAACCAGCTCGCCAATCGCGCGGGCTCGGTGGTGACGGCCGAGGTCCGCCGCCTGTGGAAGGACCGTGCGCTGAAGGTGCGTTTCAACCTCGACGGGCAGTACCTCGACACGCTGGTGTCCGACCCGAACGGCGCCTACGAGGTCGAAGTGAACCTCGACGAGCGCAGCCGCGGCTTCCAGTGGTTCTTCTCGTTCTACATCGCGTTCTTTGCTGACACGAAGGGCGGGCGTGCGGAAGACGCGGTGCTGCTGCTGGACGAACCCGGGCTGCACCTGCACCCGCACTCGCAGGCCGACCTGCTGGCGCACTTCGAGAAAGACTTCGGCAACCAGATCATCTACACCACGCACTCGCCGTTCATGGTGCCTGCGCATCGGCTCGACTCGGTGCGCACGGCCAGCCTCGGCGAGACCAGCGGCACCACCGTGAGCAATGCCGCGGAGGGCGACGAGCGCACGCTGTTCCCGCTGAAGGCTGCACTGGCACTGAGCCGGCTTGGGAGCGAGCCGGTGGAGGTGGAGGCCGCGAAGGCCGTGGCTGTGAAGGCGGAGCCGACGAAGCCGGCGGCTGCAAGAACGGTGACTGCAGAGGGTGTGAAGCCTGTCAGGGCGGCCAAGCCCGTGGAGGTGATGCCTGCCGCCGTGGCCGCGCCTGCCGAGGCGGTCGCCGAGCAGGTGGAACCGGGCTGATCATCCGCGCGCGGCCTGCCTCGTGACCGGGGTGGGCGGGACTTCGTCGCCCTCCTTGAACATCCGCTCCCCCGCAAAGTCCACAAACGCCCGCACCTTCGGCGACAACTGCCGGCTCGACGGCCACAGCGCCGAGAACTGCCCCTGCCGCACGAGGTGCGTGGCCAGCACGCGCTGAAGCTCGCCGCGGTACAGCGAATCGCGCGCCAGGAAGTCGGGCATGTAGGCCACGCCGAGTCCGGCCACGGCCGCGCCCAGCATGGCTTCCATGTTGTTGCACAGCAGGCCGGGCGGCAGTTGCGCGGGCAGCCCGGGCAGGTCCCATTCCTCGACCTTGCCGCCGGTCACGAACTTGTAGCGCAGGCAGGCGTGCTGTATCAGGTCGGCCGGCACCTGCGGCACGCCGTGGCGTTCGAGATAAGCCGGTGAGGCCACCAGCACGAACTGGAACGGGCCGAGCCGCCGCGCCACCAGTTGCGAATCGACCAGATCGCCGCTGCGAATTGCCACGTCGACGCCCTCGGCGATCACGTCGACCAGCCGGTCGTTGAAGTCGAGGTCGAGCTCGATCTCGGGGTAGCGCGCCTTGAAGTCCGGCAGGATCGGCAGCAGGAAGCGGTAGCCGATGGTCGGCAGGCTCACGCGCAGCCGGCCGCGCGGGGCGGCGACGGCGTCTTGCATCATGGCGCGCGCATCGTCCAGCTCGTCGAGGATGCGGCGGCAGCGCTCGTGGAAGAGCGCGCCTTCCTGCGTCAGCCGCGTGTGGCGCGTGGTGCGGTTGAAAAGGCGCACGCCGAGCTGCTGTTCGAGCCGTGCGACGTTCTTGCCCACAGCCGAAGCCGAGATGCCCAGCTGCCGGCCGGCCTTGGCAAAGCTCAGCTGGTCGGCCGCACGCACGAAGGATTCGAGTCCGCTGAAGCTGTCCATGGATTAGCAACCCTGGGTTGGGAGTGTGAGGATCAATGGCGCCATTTTCATTCCATTGATTCCTTTCTATCTTCTGTGGCTTCCTTTCTCCTGCGTGAAAGCCTTCGATGTCCACGTCTTCCCCCAACAAGAACTGGCTGCTGGCCGCCGTCTGCCTGGCGGCGCTGGGCATGCCGCTGAGCTTCACCGGCCCGGCGGTGGTGGTGCCCGCGGTCCGCGATGCACTGGGCGGCAGCCCGGTGCAGCTCAACTGGGTGACCAACGCCTTCATGCTGAGCTTCGGCGCCACGCTGATGGCGGCCGGGGCGCTGGCCGATGCCTATGGGCGCAAGCGCGTGTTCCTGCTGGGGCTCGCGGTGGTGGCACTGAGCAGCTCGCTACTGACGCTGGCCCCGGGCATCGTCGCCTTCGATCTGGCGCGGGCCCTGCAGGGGCTGGGCTCGGCCGCGGCCTTCGCGGCGGGCACGGCCGCGCTGGCGCAGGTGTTCGACGGCGCGGCGCGCACGCGGGCCTTCAGCCTGATCGGCACTTCGTTCGGCGTGGGGCTGTCGTGCGGCTCCATCCTCTCGGGCTGGCTCGCCGAGAGCTTCGGCTGGCAGGCGGTGATGCTGAGCCCCGGCGCGGTCAGCCTCGTGGCGCTGTGCATCGCCGCGCCGAGCATGCGCGAGTCGCGCAATCCGGATGCCATGGGGCTCGACATGCCAGGCACAGCGACTTTCACCGCCGCGCTGAGCCTGCTGACGCTCGGCGTGCTGCAGGCGCCCGACAGCGGCTGGGGCAGCCCGTGGGTGCTTTGCGCGCTGGCGGGCGCGGCGCTGATGGGCGCGGCCTTCATCGCCATCGAGCGGCGCGTGGCGCATCCGATGCTCGATCTGTCGCTGTTCCGTTTTCCGCGCTTCGTGGGCGTGCAACTGCTGGCTGCCGCGCCGGCCTATGGCTTCGTCGTACTGCTGGTGCTGCTGCCGATCCGCTTCATCGGGCTGGAAGGGCGCAGCGCGATCGAGGCGGGGACTTTCATGTTCGCTCTCTCGGGGCCGATCCTCGTCGTGCCGACGCTGGCGGCATCGCTTGCGCACCGGTTCTCGGCGGGCGTGATCTCGGCCGTGGGGCTGCTGGTGTGCGCGGCGGGGCTGTTCTGGCTCAGCCGCTGCGCGCCGGGCACGCCGCTGCACGACATCGTGTGGCCGCTGTTGTTGATCGGCGCCGGCATCGGCCTGCCGTGGGGCTTGATGGACGGGCTGGCCGTGAGCGTGGTGCCGCGCGAGCGTGCGGGCATGGCATCGGGCATCTTCAACACCGTGCGAGTGGCGGGGGAGGGGATTGCGCTGGCGCTGGTCGGGGCCGGACTGACGGCGCTGGTGACGCTGCAGCTGGGCCATACCGCCGCCGCATCCCAGGCGGCGCAGCGGATGACCACCGGGAACATGTCGCAGGCGCTGGCCCTGCTGTCCGGCATGGACCGCGCGGCGCTGCTGCATGCCTACGGCGCCGCATTCGGCACGCTGCTTTGCGTGCTGGCAGGCGTGACGGTGGTGACGGCGCTGGTGGTGTTCGCGTTCCTGCGTGGCGAGACTCCCGCCGAGGCTGGCGCCGTGGCGCTGGAGTCGACGGCCTGTTGAGACCTGCTCAGGCTTGCGCGGCCGCCTCGAAGATGTCGCGCAGCCACTGCGTGAACACTCGCACCCGCGACGACAGCTGCCGGTTCTGCGCGTACAGCACCGAGACCGGCATCGGCGGTGGCGCGAAGCCGGGCAGCAGCACCTTCAGTCGCCCGTCTGCAAGTTCGCTGGCCACACGGTAGCGCGGCACCTGCACCAGCCCCAGGCCCGCGACGGCCGAGCCGGTGTACAGGTCGGCGCCCGTCACCGAGACGATGCCGCCGAGCTGCACGCTCGTCACCCGCCCGTCGACCGTGAATTCGAGCGGCACCGCCTTGCCCGTGGCGCTGGAGATGTAGTGGATGGCGCGGTGCGCCGACAGCGCTTCCACGCTCTCGGGCTCGCCGTGCTGCGCCAGGTAGGCCGGGCTCGCGACCGTGACCTGCGGCAGCAGCGCCACGCGCCGCCCGACCATCGATGAATCTTGCAGCGTGCCCGCGCGCAGGACGCAGTCGACGCCTTCGCGCACCAGGTCGACCAGCCGGTCGTCTTCGCCGATGTGCAGTTCCAGGTCGGGATATCGCGCCAGGAACGCCGGCAGCGCGGGCACCACGAAATGCCGCGCCAGCGTGCCCTGCAGGTTCACGCGCAGCAGCCCCTTGGGCGCCTCGTCGCGGAACAGGCCTTCGGCCTCTTCGACGTCGGCCAGCAGCCGAACGCAGCGGCGGTAGTAGGCCTCGCCGTCCTGCGTGAGGCGCACGGTGCGGGTGGTGCGCTCCAGCAGCCGGGTTCCCAGGCGCTGCTCCACGCGCTTGATCAGGTTGGTGACGGTGGCGCGCGGAATCTGCAGGTCTTCGGACGCCTGCGTGAAGCTCTGGCGCTCGGCGATGCGCACGAAGGCCAGCATTTCCTGGAAGCGGTCCATGGCCGGGCTCCGAATCTATTGTTGAAGTAAATGGAATGGTAATGGCGATTCAAGGCTAATTATCTTTAGATTGGAACGATCGATCATTCGTCTCACCAACCAACCACTGCAAAGGAAACAGCCATGAACAAGCCCTCCAATTCCAAAGTCGCCCTCGTCACCGGCGCATCGCGCGGCATCGGCGCCGCCATTGCGTGGCGTCTTGCCAGGGACGGCTTCGCGGTCGCCGTCAACTACGCGTCGAGCCCGGCGCAGGCCGACGCCCTCGTCGCCGAACTGCAGGCCGCCGGCGGCAAGGCTCTCGCGGTCAAGGCCGACGTGGCCAGCGCCAGCGAAGTGCGCGCCATGTTCGACGCCGTCGAGGCGCAGCTCGGCAAGGTCGACGTGCTGGTCAACAACGCCGGCGTGCTCAAGACCGTGCCGCTGGCCGAGCACACGGACGCGCTCTACGACCAGACCTTCGACATCAACGTGCGCGGCACCTTCAACACGCTGCGCGAAGCCGCCACGCGCCTCAACGAGGGCGGGCGCGTCGTCAACTTCTCGAGCACCACGCTCGCGCTGAACATGCCCGGCTATGCGATCTACAACGCCACCAAGGCGGCGGTCGAGGCCTTCACGCACGTCTTCGCCAAGGAGCTGCGCGGCCGAAACATCACGGTGAATGCCGTGGCGCCGGGCCCGATCGCCACCTCGCTGTTCCTCGACGGCAAGACCGACGAACAGATCCAGGCCTTCGCCAGGATGCCGCCGCTGCAGCGCCTCGGCCAGCCCGAGGACATCGCCTCGGTGGTGGCCTTCCTCGCCGGCCCGGACGCGGGCTGGGTCAACGGGCAGGTCCTGCGCGCCAACGGCGGCGTGGCCTGAGCCATTCGCTTTCTCGGATCAACCCAACCCATACGGAGAAACCTCATGCAAAAGCAGATCATCCTGGTCACCGGTGCCGGCACCGGCATCGGCAAGCTCGGCGCGCAATCGCTGGCCGAAGCCGGCCACGTCGTCTACGCGTCGATGCGCGACATCGCGGGCCGCAATGCCGGCCGCGCCGCCGAACTGCGCTCGCTCGCCGCGGCGAAGAGCATTCAGCTCCACCCACTCGAACTCGACGTGCTCTCGCAGGACTCGGCCGATGCCGCCGCCGCGACCATCGTGCGCGAGCAGGGCCACCTCGACGTGGTGATGCAGAACGCCGGCCACCTCGTGGTCGGTCCGACCGAGGCCTTCACGCCCGAAGAGATCATGAAGGTGTTCGACATCAACGTGCTCGGCGCGCAGCGCGTGAACCGCGCGGTGCTGCCGTACCTGCGCAGGCAGGAATCGGGGCTGATGCTGTGGATCAGCAGCACCACCACCAAGGGCGGCTTTCCGCCGTTCATGGGCCCTTATGGCGCGGCCAAGGCGGCGATGGATTCGCTGGCCGTCACGCTGGCCTACGAGATCGCGCGCTTCGGCATCGAGACTTCCATCGTCGTGCCGGGCGCCTTCACCAGGGGCACCGACCACTTCCCGAGCGCGGGCAAGCCGGCCGATGCCGCGACCGCCGCCGCCTACAGCCGCTACGACGGCGTGATGGACCAGATCGGCGAACGCCTCTCGGCGCTGACGCCCGACAACGCCGACCCGCAGGCCGTGGCCGACGAAATCGTGCGCATCGTGGGCCTGCCCGCCGGCACGCGGCCGATGCGCTCGTTGATCGACTTCGTGGGCGACGGTGCTACGGAGGTGTTCGAGGTGTCGGAGCGTGTGCGCATCGAGTTCGCGAAGCGCATCGGCATGGGCGATCTGCTCGAAGCGAAGGTACGGCGCCAAGAGGCCAAGAAGCTAAGAGGAAGTTAAGGGAGGCGTCATAAAAGGTGGTTCGATCTTCCTGTCCAATAGCGGCATGGAAAACCCACCCCACGACCTCGCGGAACGCGTGACCGAGCTCGAGATCAAGTCGAGCTACGCCGAAGACCTGCTCGACCAGCTGAACATGACGATCTACCGCCAGCAGCAGCAGATCGACCGGCTGATCCTCCAGGTCACGCAACTCAAGGAACAAGCGCAAAGCGCGGGTCAGGACGGCGCCGCGCGCAACCCGCGCGACGAGCTACCGCCGCATTACTGAGTCAGGAAGATCAGCCGTGCGAGTGCCAGAGCACGGCGAAGAAATGGCAGGTGCTGCCCGCCAGCACGAACAGGTGCCACACCGAATGCGCGAAGCGCACCTTGTTGTCGAACAGGAAGACCACGGCGCCCGCCGTATAGAAGAGCCCACCGGCCACCAGCCAACCCAGCCCCGCCGGTGACATGCGCTCGTACAGCGGCACCGCAGCCATCAGCGCCATCCACCCCATTGCCACATAGAGCCCGGTCGACCACAGCGGATGCTGCAGCCGGTTGAACAGCTTGGCGCTCACGCCCAGCACGGCCGCCGCGCAGATGGCGCCGAACAGCGTCCACCCCAGCGGACCGCGCAGCACGCCGAACACGAAGGGCATGTAGCTGCCCGCGATGAACAGGTAGATGGCCGCGTGGTCCAGCCGGTTGAACCAGGCCTTGGCCCGGCCCATGGGCAGTGCGTGGTACAGCGTGGAGATCAGGTACAGCACGATGGCCGTGCCCGCAAAAAGACAGGCGCCGACCACGCCCGCGGCCTGCCCCTTCTGCGCCGCGTTGTAGACCAGGATGGGCAGCGCGGCGATGGCCAGCGCCAGGCCCAGGCCGTGGCTCAGGGCATTGAAGAGTTCTTCCATCGCCGTCTGGTCGCGGGCTGCCAGCACGGAGGTGCGCTGCGAGGGTTGCGTCTGGGAGGGAGCTGTCGTCATCGGAACCTCATGCAGATGGAGGGATGCAGTGGTTGCCTACTTGACCTGCTGCTTGCCCAGCTTGCGCGCCAGCGTGCGCCGGTGCATGCCGAGCCTGCGCGCGGTCTCCGAGATGTTGAAGCCGGTTTCGGCCAGCGTCTCGTGGATGCGCTCCCATTCGAGCGTCTTGATCGAGGTCGAGCGGTTGGTCAGCTCGACCTCTGTGGTGCCGGCGGCGCGGCCGAAGGCGGCCTCGATGTCGTCGGTGTTCGACGGCTTGGCCAGGTAGTGGCAGGCGCCGAGCTTGATGGCCTCGACGGCGGTGGCGATGCTGGCGAAGCCCGTCAGCACCACGATCAGCATCTCGGCGTTGTGCCGGTGCAGCATCTGCACGCAGGCCAGGCCCGAGGCCTCGCCGTTGAGCTTGAGGTCGACCACCGCGTAGCCCGGCGACGAGGTGGCGAGCAGCGCCTCGACGTCTCCGAGGTTATTGGCGAGCGCCACGGCATAGCCGCGCCGCTCGAAGGAGCGGCCGAGTGTGCGCGCGAAGGCGTCGTCGTCCTCGACGATCAGCAACTGGCGCTCAGCTCCGGTTTCGGTCATGGCCTTCCGTTTCGATGGTCTCGCCGTCGAGGACCTCTTCGTCCCCTGCTGCTTCTTCCAGCACGATGGCCGCGAGCGGCAGCGTGATCGTCACGATCGCGCCGCCCTCGGGCCGGTTGGCCGCCGCGACGCGGCCACCCACGGTGCGCGCCACGTTGACGACCAGGAACAGCCCCAGCCCGCCGCCGGGTCGCCCCTTGCTCGACTGGTAGGGCTTGCCGAACTCCTTCAGGATGGCCGGCAGGAAGCCGGGGCCCGCGTCGGTGACCGTGATCGTCAGCGCGTCGGCGTCGTGCGCCGCCTCGAGGCGCAGCCAGTGCGGCGACGCCTCCAGCGCATTGTCGAGCACGTTGCAGATCATCTGCTTCAGCGCCGAGTCCGAGACCATGGGCAGGTCGCGGCCGAAGCGATTGTCGTATTCGAAATCTTCCACCGGGCGGGTGGTGCGCCACTCTTCGATCAGGTCGTCGAGGAAGGTGCTGACCGTGGTTTCTTCCGACGATTCGCCGCGCGCCTCGCCGGCCGACAGCAGGATGCCGCTCACGATGCTCTTGCAGCGCTGGATCTGCAGCTCCATCTCGGCCACCTCGGTCAGCAGCTCGGGGTCGGAGCTGAAGTGCGGCAGCCGGCGCCAGTCGCCCAGGATCACCGCCAGCGTGGCCAGCGGCGTGCCCAGCTCGTGCGCCGCACCCGAAGCCAGCAGGCCCATGCGCACGATGTGCTCTTCTTCCGAGGCGCGCTGGCGCAGGTCGGCCAGCCGCGCGTCGCGCGCGCGCAGGTTGCGGCTGATGCGGGTGATGAAGATCACGAGCAGCGCCGCGTTCAACGCGAAGCACACCAGCATGCCCTGGATGTAGGGGCTCCACAGGCCGCGGTCGTGGTCCAGCGGCAGCGCGAGCGGACGCGAGAACAGCGCCAGCCCGGCGAAGCAGATGCTGGTGATGACCACGATGGTCCAGGTCGACCAGGGCTTCAGCAGCACCGCCCCCAGCGTCACCTGCAGCAGGAACAGGAACACGAAGGGGTTGGTGGCGCCGCCGCTCAGGTAGAGCTGCGCGGTGAGCGTGGCCACGTCGACCAGCAGCGCGAGGAACAGTTCGCCGTTCGTCACGCGCCGGTGGTTGCGCGAGCGCAGCAGGCTGACCATGTTGAAGAGCGCCAGGCAGGCCAGCACCTGCAGCATGTGGTCCAGTGGCAGGCGGATCGCGAAGCCGTAGTGCACCACCAGGATGGTGACCACTTGCCCGACCACGGCGAACCAGCGCAGCTGGATCAGCTGCTGCATGTTCTGGTGGCCGGTGGCGTTGTCGAGGCTCGCGACACCGGCGCGGGGGGCGTGCAGCTCCCCCGCGATCGCCTCAATCGCGGTGGGCATCTTCGGCAGGGCGGGTGTCGGCATGGGCCGCATTTTCGCTGCGCCGCACGAACCAGGCGGCGATCAGCACCATCAGCGCCAGGCCATACCAGGTCAGGGCGTAGACGAGATGGCTGTTGGGGAAGGCGATGACCGTGAGGCCGGCGGCGGGCCACGCGGGGGTGTCGGCGTCGGCCATGGCCTGCGCGGGGGGCGCCTCGGCATCGACGAAGTAGGGCGCGACGTTGTTCAGGCCGCGCGCCGCGGCAATGGCCTGCACGTCGCGCGAGAACCAGCGCTCGCCGGCCGGATCGTTCTTGCGCAGGAAGCCGCCCTTGGGTTCGGTCAGGCGCAACAGGCCGGCGACGGTGGTTTCGCCCTGCGGCTCGGGCGCGGTGCGGGCCTGGCGTTCGCGCGCCTCGGGCGGCACGAAGCCGCGATTGACCAGCACCACGGTGCCTTCGGTCGTGCGCAGCGGGGTCAGCACCCAGAAGCCCGGGCCGAGCTTCGTGCTGGCCTGCACCAGCGTTTCCTTGTCATGGAGGAAGATGCCGGCGAGGCGGACATGCCGGTATTCGTCGTTGGCCGCGTTGACGGTGGGCCATTCGGTTCGCCCGGGGGCCGTGGCGGCCGGGGCATGCACGCGCTGGTCGACGCGGGCGATGAGATCGAGCTTCCAGGCCCTGCGCTCGACCTGCCAGGTGCCGAGCGCGATGAAGCCGGCAAAGGCGAGAGCGGCGCAGACCGCCAGCGCTACCCGCGCCACCCGCGAGGTATCGGAACGCTGGCGCGCGGCCTGCTGCGCCATCAGGGCATGTTCTTCATGTCGTGCATCGAGTGCGGCATCATGTTGGTGTTCATGTGGTACATGACCCACAGCGAACCGGCCAGCGTGATGACCACGAGCACCAGCGTGAAGATCAGTGCCAGCATGTTCCAGCCGCCTTCGGACTTGGCGTCCATGTGCAGGAAGTACACCATGTGCACCACGATCTGCACCACGGCAAAAGCCAGGATGACCAGCGCGGTGGTGCCTGGCTTGTCGAAGACCTTGCCCATCACGATCCAGAACGGAATGGCGGTGAGGATCACGGCCAGCACGAAGCCGGTCATGTAGCCCTTGAAGGTGCTGTGGCTCACCGGGCCGTCGTCGTGGCCGTGGTCGTCATGGCCATGGGCGCCATGGCCGGCGGTTTCGATATGCGCGCTCATTGCAGCGATCCCATCAGGTACACGAAGGTGAAGACGCCGATCCAGACCACGTCCAGGAAGTGCCAGAACATCGACAGGCACATCAGGCGTCGGCGGTTGGCGGCGGTGAAGCCGTGCTTGGGCAGCTGGATCATCAGCACGATGAGCCAGACGATGCCGAAGGTCACGTGCAGCCCGTGGGTGCCCACCAGCGCGAAGAACGACGACAGGAAGGCGCTGCGCTGCGGGCCGGCGCCTTCGTGGATCAGGTGCGCGAACTCGTACAGCTCCAGGCCGATGAAGCCCGCGCCCAGCAGGCCGGTGATGGCCAGCCAGACCAGCACGCCGCCCATGCGGCGCTGCTGCATCTGGAGCACGGCAAAGCCGTAGGTGATGGACGAGAACAGCAGCAGCGAGGTGTTGATCGCCACCAGCGGCAGGTCGAACAGGTCGGCGCCCGAGGGGCCGGCCGCGTAGCTGCGGCCCAGCACGCCATACACCGCGAACAGGCAGGCGAAGACCAGGCAGTCGCTCATCAGGTAGAGCCAGAACCCGAGCAGCGTGCCGTTCTCGGGGTGGTGGTCTTCGTTGCGGACGTTGAACACCTCGAAGGTGGGCACGCTCGAGGCGTTGCCCACGGTGTTCGCGTGGCTGGAGGGGAGGGCGGTACTGTTAGACATGGGCGGCCAGCAGGCGCGTGCGCGCGTCTTCGGTGCGAACGACTTCATCCGCGGGGATGTGGTAGTCGCGCTTGTAGTTGAAGGTATGGATGATCACGGCGGCGAGCATGGAGAAGAAGCCGATGCCGGCCACGAGCCACATCTGCCAGATCAGAGCGAAGCCGCACAGCGCGGCCAGCGCGGCGATGATGAAGCCGGCGGCCGTGTTCTTGGGCATGTGGATCGGGCTGAAGCCTTCCACCGGACGCTCGTAGCCGCGGGCCTTCATGTCGGACCAGGCGTCGTTGTCATGGATGCGCGGCGTGAAGGCGAAGTTGTAGGCCGGCGGCGGCGACGAGGTCGACCACTCCAGCGTGCGGCCGTTCCACGGGTCGCCTGTGGTGTCGCGCAGCGACTCGCGGCGGATGTAGCTCACCACCAGCTGGATGATGAACGAGCCGATGCCCAGCGCGATCAGCACGGCGCCGAAGGCAGCAACCTGGAACCAGATCTGCAGCGACATGTCCTGGAAGTGGTTCATGCGGCGCGTGACGCCCATCAGGCCCAGGATGTACAGCGGCATGAAGGCGAACCAGAAGCCGACGATCCAGAACCAGAACGAGCACTTGCCCCAGAACGGATCGAGCTTGTAGCCGAAGGCCTTCGGGAACCAGTAGGTGATGCCGGCCAGCATGCCGAACAGCACGCCGCCGATGATCACGTTGTGGAAATGGGCGATCAGGAACAGGCTGTTGTGCAGCACGAAGTCGGCCGGGGGAACGGCCAGCAGCACGCCGGTCATGCCGCCGATCACGAAGGTGATCATGAAGCCGATGGTCCACATCATGGGCAGCTCGAAGCGGATGCGGCCGCGGTACATGGTGAAGAGCCAGTTGAAGATCTTCGCGCCCGTCGGGATCGAGATGATCATCGTCGTGATGCCGAAGAACGAGTTCACGCTGGCGCCGGAGCCCATGGTGAAGAAGTGGTGCAGCCACACGAGGTACGACAGGATCGTGATCACGACCGTCGCGTACACCATCGAGGCGTAGCCGAACAGGCGCTTGCCCGAGAAGGTGGAGACCACTTCCGAGAAGATGCCGAAGGCCGGCAGGATCAGGATGTACACCTCGGGGTGGCCCCAGATCCAGATCAGGTTCACGTACATCATGGCGTTGCCGCCGAGGTCGTTCGTGAAGAAGTTGGTGCCGACGTAGCGGTCGAGCGACAGCAGGGCCAGCACGGCGGTCAGCACCGGGAAGGCTGCAACGATCAGAACGTTGGTGCACAGCGCGGTCCAGGTGAACACGGGCATCTTCATCATCGTCATGCCGGGCGCGCGCATCTTCACGATGGTCGCCAGCAGGTTCACGCCGGAAAGCAATGTGCCCACCCCCGCTATCTGCAACGACCAGATGTAGTAGTCGACCCCCACGTCGGGACTGAACAGAATGCCAGACAGCGGCGGATAGGCCAGCCAGCCGGTCTTGGCGAACTCGCCGACGAACAGCGACGCCATCACGAGGCCGGCGCCGAAGGTGGTCATCCAGAAGCTGAAGTTGTTCAGGAACGGGAAGGCCACGTCGCGCGCGCCGATCTGCAGCGGCACCACGAAGTTCATGAGGCCCGTGACCAGCGGCATCGCCACGAAAAAGATCATGATCACGCCGTGGGCGGTGAAGACCTGGTCGTAGTGGTGCGGTGGCAGGAAGCCGGCGTTGTCGCCGAAGGCCATCGCCTGCTGGGCCCGCATCATCAGGGCGTCGGCGAAGCCGCGAAGCAGCATCACCAGGCCCAGGATGATGTACATGATGCCGATCTTCTTGTGGTCGATGCTGGTGATCCAGTCGCGCCACAGCATGCCCCACAGCTTGAAGTAGGTCAGCGCGCCCAGCACGGCGATGCCGCCCAGCACCACGCCCGCGAAGGTCGCGAGCAGGATGGGTTCGTGGAAGGGAATCGCCTCCCAGGAGAGGCGGCCGAAGACGAGCTTCGTCAGGTCTAGGTTCTGCAACATCTTATTCTTCGGTGGTGCACATCGCGGTGACGTACTTGCGCTTGGGCGAATCGAGGGAGTCGGCCTGCCAGGCCTGCTTGGTGGCGACGTTGAAGGCGCCGGGCTTGCCCAGGCCGCCGTCGGCGTCGATGGCCATCATTTCCTTCATGCACATCTTGCTGCGGTCGACGCACAGGTTGAGGATGGCGTCGTACAGCGCGGGGTCCACCGACGCGTAGTGGCGCACGGGCTCGCGTTCGCTCGGCACTTCGAGCTTCTTCTGGTAGAGCTCGCGCGTGAGTTCGCCGTCCTTGCCGGCCTTGACCTTCTGCACCCACTGGTCGAAGTCGCCGTTGCTCAGGCCGTGGAACTTGAAGCGCATGCCCGAGAAGCCGGCGCCGCTGTAGTTGGCGGAGAAGCCTTCGAACTCGCCCGGCTTGTTGATCACCGCGTGCAGCTTGGTCTCCATGCCCGGCATGGCGTAGATCTGGCCGGCCAGCGCGGGGATGAAGAACGAGTTCATGACCGAGGAGGCCGTGATCTTGAAGCTGATCGGGCGGTCCACCGGGGCGGCCAGCTCGTTCACCGTGGCGATGCCCTGCTCGGGGTAGATGAAGAGCCACTTCCAGTCGAGGGCCACCACTTCGACCACCAGCGGCTTGGCTTCGGCCGGGATTGCGCGTTGCGCGTCGAGGCGGCGCAGCGGCTGGTAGGGGTCGAGCGTGTGGGTGCTGATCCAGGTGATGGCGCCCAGCGCGATGATGATGAGCAGCGGCGCCGCCCAGATCGCCAGTTCGAGCTGGGTCGAGTGGTCCCAGTCGGGGCTGTAGGTGGCCTCCTTGTTCGACTGGCGGTAGCGCCAGGCAAAGAAGACGGTCAGGGCGATCACCGGGATGATGATGATCAGCATCAGCACGGTGGAGACGACGATGAGGCGTCCCTGCTGATTGGCGATGTCGCCGGAGGGGTTCATCAACACCGTGTTGCAGCCCGCCAGGAGCATGGCGGAAAGCAGCAGGAGTGATCGGCGAAGGTTCTTGAGGATGTGCATGCCGGGGGAAAAGAGGTGCAGGGGCGACGCAAAAAGACCCCACAATCTACGCTCGAAGACGGGTTTCGCCTATTGGACGTTTTGTCCTATGGCGGTAAATGTGTTTCGGTGCGACGCTCTAGGTTCTCCATGGTCTTTTGTGTCGCGTCCAGGCGTGACACCTGAATTACAGCAAGCAATGACGACGTCCAGCATCAGTCCGCAAGGCGCACAGCCGCTGCCGAACTCGCCCGAGCACGGCGGCGCCCGGCAGGGCGACGACCACTCGCACATCGCCCCCGGCGAGATCGCGGTCGGCGTGATCATCGGCCGCGCCTCCGAATATTTCGACTTCTTCGTCTACGGCATCGCCTCGGTGCTGGTGTTCCCGGCGGTCTTCTTCCCCTTCGAGCAACACCTCGAAGGTGTTCTGTACTCGTTCCTGATCTTCTCCTTCGCCTTCATCGCGCGTCCGTTCGGAACTGTCATCTCGATGATGATCCAGCGACGTTTCGGGCGCGAGGCCAAGCTCACGCTGGCGCTTTTCGTGCTGGGCACCTCCACCGCCGGCATCGCCTTCCTTCCGGGCTACGCGAGCCTCGGCTTCACGGCCATCGTGCTGCTGTCGGTGTTCCGCTTCGGCCAGGGCCTGGCGCTGGGCGGCTCGTGGGACGGCCTGCCTTCGCTGCTGGCGCTGAATGCGCCCGCCAACCGCCGCGGCTGGTACGCGATGCTGGGCCAGCTGGGTGCGCCCATCGGCTTCTTCATTGCCAGCGCGCTGTTCGCCTACCTGTATTCGAGCCTGCCGTCCGAGGACTTCCTCGACTGGGGCTGGCGCTATTCCTTCTACGTGGCCTTCGCGATCAACGTGGTGGCGCTGTTCGCGCGCCTGCGCCTGGTGGCCACCGACGAATACTCGCGCCTGCTCGAGGAACGCGAACTGGAGCCCACCAGCGTGACCGAGCTGGTCCGCTCGCAGGGCGCCAACCTGCTGATCGGCGCTTTCGCCGCGCTGGCCAGCTATGCGCTGTTCCACCTGATCACCGTGTTCCCGCTGTCGTGGATCACGCTGTACTCCGACCAGTCGGTCAGCGAATTCCTGGTCGTGCAGATGATCGGCGCGGTGCTGGCCGCAGCCGGCATCGTGGCCTCGGGCCTGCTGGCCGACCGCATCGGCCGCCGCTTCACTCTGGGCGGCCTGGCCGCCGTGATTGCCGCGTTCAGTGGCTTCGCCCCCACGCTGCTCGACGGCGGCCGTCTCGGCCAGGACATCTTCATCCTGGTGGGCTTCGTGATCCTGGGCCTGTCGTACGGCCAGGCGGCCGGCGCCGTGACCTCGAACTTCGCGCCCAAGTACCGCTACGTCGGCGCGGCCCTGACGGCCGACCTGGCCTGGCTGATCGGCGCGGCGTTCGCGCCGCTGGTCGCGCTGGGCCTGTCGGCCCACTTCGGCCTGGCGTACGTCAGCGTCTACCTGCTGTCGGGCGCGGTCGCCACGCTGGCCGCGCTGGGGCTGAACCGGGCGCTGGCGCGCGACTGACCGGCTGCGCAGCCATTTCTTCCGCAAGGGGCCGTTTTGGCCCCTTTTTCATTAGGATGCCCCGATGTTCGCTGCCGCAATTTTCGACATGGATGGGCTGCTGATCGATTCGGAGCGCCCCATCATGGCCGCCTGGATCGAGGCTGCCCGCACGCTCGGCATCGAGCTTTCGCATAGCGAGTACCTGCAGGTCGTGGGGCTGGCCACCTCCGAGTCCGAACTCATCCTCGCATCGCTGCTCGGCGGCGCGGACGCCTACCGCCATGCCATCGGCCACGTGCGCCAGCGGCTGCAGCTGGCGCGCTCCGACGGCACGCCGCTGTTTCCCATCAAGCCCGGTGCGGGCGAATTCCTGGCGGCGCTGCGCGAACGCGGCACGCGCTGCGCCGTGGCCTCGTCGTCGACCAGCGGGCAGATCCAGGCCTGCCTCGGCAGTCTCGGCGTGCTTCATCACTTTGAGGCTTTCGCGGGCGGCGACGAGGTGGCGCGCGCCAAGCCCGATCCGGCGCTCTACCTGCTCGCAGCCGGGCGGCTGGGCGTGGACCCCGTGGACTGCATCGCCTTCGAGGACAGCGAGAACGGCGCCAAGGCGGCGCTGGCCGCGGGCATGCGCGTGGTGGTGGTGCCCGATCTCAAGCAGCCGCCCGAATCCATCGTCGAGCGGGCATTCCACGTACTCGGCTCGCTGCACGACGCGTTGGCACATCTGCCGCGCTGGTTTCCTTCGCCGGCGGAAAAGCAGCTGCCCGCGTGACCGGGTCTGTTCAGAGCACTTCGTCGCGCAGCTGCGGGAACACCTTCGACACTTTTGCGAGCAGGTAGTCGCCGTAGCGGCCGTTGAAGGCGTGCACGTTGGCGCGGTCCCAGCGCTCGGCGCTGTCGTCGCGTGCCTCGGCGCCGGCGAGCCCTTCGATGCGCTGCACGCGGGCCTCGAAATTCGGATCGAAGAACAGCGGGAACGACAGCCGGTCGCGGCCCGAGGTGTTGCGCTTCACGCGGTGCGGCGTCGACTTGTAGAGCCCGCCGGTCATGCGGTCGAGCATGTCGCCGATGTTGCAGACGAACGAGCCGGGAATCGGCGGCGCGTCGATCCATCCGTCCGGCGTGTGCACGGTGAGGCCGCCCACGGTGTCCTGGTGCAGGATGGTGAGCAGCCCGTAGTCGGTGTGCTCGCCCACGCCCCATTGCACGTCGAGGCCTTCGGGCACTGGCTGCGAGGGGTAGTTGAAGAGGCGGAACAGGATCAGCGGGTCGGCCGTGTAGCGTTCGGCGAAGTAGCTCCCGGGCAGGCCCAGGCTCAGCGCGATGCCTTCCATCAGCCGGTGGCCGAGTTGCGTGACGGCGGCCATGTAGTCGAGGATGGTCTCGCGCAAGCCCGGCACATCGGGAAACAGATTGGGCCCGTGCACCGGCGTCTTCGCCTGCACCAGCGGATGCGTGGCGGGCAGCTCGGTGCCGAGGTAGAGCCCTTCCTTCCAGTCGGGCCGGCCGGAGGTCAGCTCGCCGCCGAGCGGAAAGTAGCCGCGCCACGCGCGCCCGCCCAAGGCCATGCGCCACCGCATCTTGGTTTCCTCGGGCAGGTCGAAGAAGCGGTGGCTCAGGTCTTCGAGCCGCTTCACGAGCGCCGCGTCGACGCCGTGGCCCGTCGCGTAGAAGAAGCCGTGCGCGCGGCAGGCCGCGCCGATCTGCGCGGCGACTGCGTCGCGCCCGGCTGTGCCCGCCACGAGGGGCGCGACGTCGATGAGGGGGAGGGCGGTGTCGGTCATGCGTCTCTCGCAAAGGGCGACCGGATGTCGGCCAGGAACTGCTGCGCGCGCGGATGCTGCGGACGGTTGAAGAAATCGTCGGGCGTGGCGCGTTCCAGCACCTTGCCCTCGTCCATGAACAGAACGCGGTCGGCCACCTCGCGCGCGAAGCCCATCTCGTGCGTCACGCAGACCATCGTCATGCCGTCGCGCGTGAGGTCGCGCATCACCAGGAGCACTTCACCGACCATCTCGGGGTCGAGCGCACTCGTGGGTTCGTCGAACAGCATCAGCGGCGGCTGCATGGCCAGCGCGCGCGCAATCGCCACGCGCTGCTGCTGGCCGCCCGACAGTTCGCTGGGCCACGCATTCGCCTTGTTCGACAGGCCCACGCGCTGCAGCAGTGCCATCGCGCGCTCCTCGGCCTCCTTGCGCGTGAGGCCGCGCAGCTGCATCGGCGCCATGGTGCAGTTCTGCAGCACCGTGAGGTGCGGAAAGAGGTTGAACTGCTGGAACACGAAGCCGATGCGCGAGCGGAAGGCGTTCACGTCGAGGCCGGGCGCATGGATGTCCTGGCCGTCCACGGCGATGCGGCCCGACTGGATCGGCTCCAGCCGGTTGAAGGTGCGGATCAGCGTCGACTTGCCCGAGCCCGAGGGCCCGCACACCACGACGACTTCGCCCTTGTGGATGGTCTCAGTGATGTCGACCAGCGCGTGGTAGCTGCCGTACCACTTGTTGACTTTTTCGAGTTCGATCATGCGGACACCTTGGGTGCAACGGTGGACATGCCGCGGCGCGCAAGCCGGCGTTCCAGCCAGTAGGCGAAGCGCGACAGGCCGAAGCAGAGAATGAAATACGTGCCGCCCAGGATCAGGTAGATCTGCGCGGGCTTGGTGAACACCTGCGTGTTGATCTGCGTCGCGATGAACGACACCTCGGCCAGCCCGATGATGTAGCCCAGCGAGGTTTCCTTGATGGTCGAGACGAACTGGTTCACCAGCGAGGGCAGCATGCTGCGCAGCGCCTGCGGCAGCACCACGAGGCGCATCGCGCGGCCGTAGCCCAGGCCCAGCGCGCGGGCGGTTTCCATCTGCCCGCGGGGCAGGCCCTGGATGCCGGCGCGCACGATCTCCGCGAGGTAGGCGGCGTCGAATATCACCAGCGCGATCAGCATGGTGGTGAACTGGTCGGTCTTCACGCCCGTGACGCTCGGCAGGAAGAAGTAGGCCCAGAAGATCACCATCAGCAGCGGCAGGCCGCGCACCACGAACACGAAGCCCGTGACCGGCCAGCGCAGCCAGCGCCACGGGCTGACGCGCGCGAGGCCGAGCACTATGCCCAATGGCAAGGCGAGTACGAGCCCGCAGGAGGCCAGCAGCAGCGTGAGCACCAGTCCGCCGAGCGGGCCATTCGGGTACTGCCCGATGAGGAAGTAGACCCAATAGTCGTTGATGATCTGCAGCATCGCCCGGCGTCCTCAGATCGTGCGCACCGGATACCGGTGGTGATACCAGGTCGCCAGCCCCGTGATCGCCAGCGACACCGTCAGGTACGCCGCGCTCGCGAACGCGAAGGACTCGAAGCTGCGGAAGGTCGCGCTCTCGACCTGGCCGGCCTGGTACATCAGCTCGGCCACGCCGATCACGGTGGCGATGGAGGTGTTCTTCCAGAGGCTCAGCGTCTGCGAGATCAGCGGCGGGACAGTCACGCGCAGCGCCTGCGGCAGCACCACGCCGCGCATGGTGGCGAGGTAGCTGAAGCCCATCGCGCGGCCGGCCTCGAACTGCACCGTGGGGATCGCGCGGATGCCGCTGCGGATGTCCTCGGCCATGAAGGCCGCCGTGTACAGCGACAGCGCGATCACCGCGCTGTAGGCCTCGATGTGCCCCGCGTAGAGCCATTGCTTGATGCCTTCGGGCAGCAGCTCGGGCGCGCCGAAGTACCAGAACAGCATGTGCGCGAGCAGCGGGATGTTGCGGATCGACTCGACGTACGCGAAGCCGAGCCAGCGCAGCGGTGCGAAGGGCGAAAGGCGCAGCAGCGCGACCACCAGCGCGAGGGGCAGCGCCAGCACCAGCGCGGCCGCGAGCAGCTGCAGCGACAGCAGCAGGCCCGCGACCAGCATGTCGTGGTACTTGCCGGTGAGCAGCAAGGAATAGTCGAACAGGGGCATGGGGGGCGACAGTATCACTGCCGCAGGGGGTCTTGGCTCCCTCCCCCGCTGGGGGAGGGTTGGGGTGGGGGCACGGCGGCGCCTGGAAAGACGCGGCACTCATGCGGAGGCCGCATGCCCCCATCCCTACCTTCCCCCAGCGGGGGAAGGAGAAACACCGAACTCAGTCGATCTTGTCGGTCTCGAGCTTGAAGTCGCGCGACTGGAAGCCCGAGGCCGTGTCCGGGCCGTACCACTTGATGAAGATCTTCTGCGCCTCGCCCGACTTCTCGAGCTCACGCAGCGTGTCGTCCACCACGGCCTTCAGGCCGCTCTCGCCCTTCTTGATACCGATGGCCAGCGCCTCGGTGCTCAGGTTCTGCTTGAGCACCACGTACTGCGCCTTCTGCGGGCCGAGCTTGGCGTAGCTGCGCAGCAGCGCGGCCTCGTCGTCCACATAGCCCACGCCCTTGCCCTGCTGCAGCGCCTGGAAGGCCTGCTGGCTGGTGTCGAAGGTCACGACCTCGACGTTGGGCACGGCCTTGCGGATGTTGGGTTCCTGCGTGCCGCCGCGGATGGTCAGCACCTTCTTGCCGGCGAGCTGCGGCACCTCGGTGATGCCGCTGTCCTTCTTCACGATGGCCTTCTGGCCGGTGACGAAGGTGGTGAGCGAGAAGTCGATCTGCGCCTCGCGCTCCTTGTTGTGCGTGAGGCCGGCGGCGACAAGGTCGACGTGGCCCTGCTGCAGTTCGGGAATGCGCGCGGCCACGGCGATCTGCTTGAGCACCGGCTTCACGCCGATCTTCTTTGCAATGGCGTTCGCCAGGTCGACTTCGTAGCCGACGATCTGGCGCGTCTTGGGGTCGACGAAGGTCGCGGGCTCGTCGGTGCCGAGCACGCCGACGACCAGCTCGCCCTTTTTCTTGATGTCGGCCAGCTGGTCGGCGTGGGCGAGGGTGCCGAGCAGGAAAGTGGAAGCCGCGAGGGCCGCGGCGGCGATCAGGTTCAAGCGCATGTTCTTCTCCTTGGTGGAAAGCAGAGGGGCGGGACCATATCAATAAAACCGCTGATTATTAAATCGTCAATCGACATATGCATATGGTCAAGCGGAAGGCCGTCCTGGCGGGCTGGGTTAAATTCGCGGCGCGAAAACACGCTTCCGGCGCCTTCCTTCCGGCCCCTCCCGCTTCCCTCCAGCATCTCTTCGAGCGAGATCCTCATGATCATCAAACCCCGCGTGCGCGGCTTCATCTGCGTCACCACCCATCCCGCCGGCTGCGAAGCCAACGTCCGCCAGCAGATCGAGTACGTCAAGGCCAGGCCCGCCATCGAGGGCGGCCCGAAGAAGGTGCTGGTGATCGGCGCATCGACCGGCTACGGCCTCGCGGCGCGCATCACCGCCGCCTTCGGCTGCGGCGCCGACACGCTGGGCGTCTTCTTCGAGCGCCCCGGCAGCGAGGCCAAGCCCGGCTCGCCCGGCTGGTACAACACCGCCGCCTTCGAGCGCGCGGCGCACGCCGAAGGCCGCTATGCGAAGAGCATCAACGGCGACGGCTTTTCCGACGCGGTGAAGCAGCAGGTCATCGACACCATCCGCGCCGACCTGGGGCAGGTCGACCTCGTCGTCTACAGCCTGGCCGCGCCGCGCCGCACGCACCCGAAGACCGGCCAGGTCTTCAACTCGGTGCTCAAGCCCGTGGGCAAGGCCGTGAACCTGCGCGGCCTCGACACCGACAGCGGGGCCGTGAAGGAAACGGTGCTCGAAGCCGCGACGCAGGAAGAAATCGACAACACCGTGGCCGTGATGGGCGGTGAAGACTGGCAGATGTGGATCGACGCGCTGCAGCAGGCCGGCGTGCTGGCCGACGGCGCGAAGACCACGGCCTTCACCTACCTGGGCGAGCAGATCACGCACGACATCTACTGGAACGGCTCCATCGGCGCGGCCAAGAAGGACCTCGACCAGAAGGTGCTGGGCATTCGCGCACGACTGGCTGCCAAGGGTGGCGACGCGCGCGTGTCGGTGCTCAAGGCGGTGGTCACGCAGGCCAGCTCGGCCATTCCGATGATGCCGCTGTACCTGTCGCTGCTCTTCAAGGTGATGAAGGAGCAGGGCGTGCACGAGGGCTGCATCGAGCAGGTGCACGGCCTCTACGCCGAGAGCCTCTACGGCAGCGCCCCGCACATCGATGCCGAAGGCCGCCTGCGCGCCGACTACAAGGAGCTGGCGCCGCAGGTGCAGTCCCGCGTGCTCGAACTGTGGCCGCAGGTGACCAAGGAAAATCTGTACGAGCTCACCGACTTCGCGGGCTACAAGACCGAGTTCCTGCGGCTCTTCGGCTTCGCCGTGGAGGGCGTGGACTACGAGGCCGACGTGAACCCCGATGTGGGCATTCCGGGCATCGTGCAGCTCTAGCAGGCCCCTCAAGGGATACTCCCGCCCATGCAGATACAAGAAAAGCCGCCCGCCGGCACGCCCTTCGACTGGATCGGCGGCGAACCGAAGGTGGAGGCGCTGGTCGAGCGCTTCTACGACCTGATGGACCTCGAGCCCGCGTATGCGCAATTGCGCGCCGTGCACGGCACCAGCCTCGACAACGCGCGCCAGCGCCTGTTCTGGTTCCTCTGCGGCTGGCTCGGCGGGCCGCAGCACTACACCGACCGCTTCGGCCATCCGATGCTGCGCGCGCGCCACCTGCCGCAGAGCATCGGCGGCCACACCATCGGCATCAAGGAACGCGACCAATGGCTGGCCTGCATGGACCAGGCGATGGGCGAGACGGGTGTGCCCGAGGACTTGCGCGCAAGGCTGCGCGACTCCTTTTTCAAAACCGCCGACTGGATGCGCAACCGCGGCGAGTGACCGACCCCACAACGATTCCGAAAGACGTTTCTCTCATCATGAATTCCATCGTCATCATCGGCGGCGGCCACGCCGCGGCCCAGCTCTGCGCCGGGCTTGCCGAAGCGGGGCAGGGCGCGCGCGTGCACCTCGTGTGCGAAGAGGCGTGCGAGCCGTACCACCGCCCGCCCCTGTCCAAGGCCTTCCTGAAGAGCGCGGAGGAAACCACGCAGCCGCACAAGGCCGCCGACTGGTACCGCGAAGCGGGCATCGCGCTGCACCTGGGCGACGCGGCCGTGGCGATCGACCGCGAGGCGCGCACCGTCACGCTGCGTTCGGGCGCGGTGCTGCCGTGGGAGCGCTTGGTGCTGGCCACCGGCACGCGCGCACGCCAGATGCCCGACCTGAAGCCGGGCCTCGAAAACGTCGCGAGCCTGCGTGCCGCCGAAGAAGCGCACCGCCTGCGCGAGCGGCTTGCATCGGCCGAGAAGGTGACCGTGCTCGGCGGCGGCTTCATCGGGCTCGAGGTGGCGGCCACCGCCAAGGCGCTCGGCAAATCGGTGCAGGTGATCGAAAGCGCGCCGCGCCTGCTGGGCCGGGCCGTCTCGCCCGAGCTGTCGGCGCATGTGCTCGCCACGCACCGTGCGGCCGGCATCGACATCGTGCTCGGTGCGCAGACCGGTGCCTTCGAAGTGGAAGGCGACCGGCTGGTGTCGATCCAGGTCAACGGCGTGAAGCAGCCGGTCGACCTGCTGCTGCTCGGCATCGGCGCCGTGCCCGAGACGGCGCTCGCACAGGCGGCCGGCATCGAATGCGCCGACGGCATCGTGGTCGACGGCCACATGCAGACCAGCGCGGCCGGTGTGCTCGCGGTGGGCGACTGCACGCGCTTCCCCGACCGCCGCGCGGGCCGCGCGCTGCGGCTCGAGTCGGTGCAGAACGCCAACGACCAGGCGCGCACCGCGGTGGCCACGCTGACCGGCGCGGCGCGTGCGCACGACGCGGTCGCGTGGTTCTGGTCCGACCAGGGCGGCATGCGCCTGCAGATGGTGGGCCTGATGCCGGCCGAAGGCACGCCGGGCCTCGTCAGCGTTCGCCGCGCGGGGCCGAAGCCCGATGCGTTCTCGCTGTTCCACTACGTCGATGGGCAGCTCGTGTGCGTGGAGTCGGTGAACGCGCCGGTCGACCACATGATGAGCCGCAAGCTGCTTGAAGGGGGGCGTAGCCCTGATGCTGCGGCGGTGGCGGATGCATCGGTTCCGCTGAAGAATCACTTGGCGTAAGCCGGCTGCGTTTCCTGCTCCCTCCCCGCCGGGGAGGGTAGGGGCGGGGGCACGACCGCGACGGATGAGGGGAGGGCCCGTGCAAAGGCCGCGAGCCCCCATCCCAGCCTTCCCCCGAAAGGGGAAGGAGCAAGGCAGAAAGCGTCAGCGCCGCGCGGGCGCCAGCAGCACGACGAGGGCGCCGGCGCCGCCTTCCGCGGGCTTGGCCTGCACGAACGCGATCACCTCGTTCTTCTGGATCAGCCAGCGCTGCGCCTTGGTCTTCAGCACCGGCTGCCTGCCTGGCGAACCCAGCCCCTTGCCGTGCACCACGCGCACGCAGCGCAGCCCCTGCTTGCTGGCGTTGCGGATGAAGCCGCCGAGCGCCTCGCGCGCCTCGTCGCTGCGCAGCCCGTGCAGGTCGACCTGCCCCTGGATCGCCCATTCGCCCTTGCGCAGCCGCGCCGTCACGTCGGTGCCGATGCCGGGCCGGCGAAAGCTCATGGCGTCGTCCACGTCGAGCAGCGTGGTCACGTCGAACTCGTCGGAGAGCGACTCGCGCAGCACGCGCTGCTCGTCGAGCTGGTGCTGCACCGGGATCGGTGCCGGCGGCAGCGGCGCAAGCGGCACTGCGGCCTTGCGGCGCAGCGGCTCGGTGGCGCCGATGGCGCGTGCAAAGAGGTCTTTCTCGGCGGCGAGCTTGCGTTCGGCCGCGGCCTTTGCGACCGCCTCGGCGGCTTCGCGCTCACGGGTTTCGGCGAGCGTGCGCTGCACCTGCTTGAGGTCGGCGAGGTTCTTGAGAGACGGGGCGCGTGCGGCCATCAGAGCACGCCCTTCTCGGCCATCGAGAAGCTCTGTCCGGGGCTCACGATGATGTGGTCGAGCACCCGCACGTCCACCAGCGCCAGCGCGGCGCGCAGCGTCTGCGTGAGCGACTCGTCGGCGCGCGAGGGCTCGATGTTGCCGCTGGGGTGGTTGTGCGCCAGCACCACCGCCGCAGCCTGGTGGTGGATGGCGCGCGTGACGACCTCGCGCGGATAGACGCTGGTCTGCGTGAGCGTGCCGCGGAACATTTCCTCCAGCGCGATCATGCGGTGCTGCACGTCGAGGAACACCACCGCGAACACTTCGTAGGGGCGCGAGCCGATGTGCAGCTGCAGGTACTGCTTGACCGCGTCGGGCGAGTCGAACACCGTGCGCTCCCTGAGCCTTTCGCCCATGGCGCGGCGCGCCAGTTCGAGCACCGCGATCAGTTCGGAGCGCTTGGCGCTGCCGCCCATGCCCTTGATGGTCTTGAGCTCCTCGGCGCCGGTGTGCAGCAGGCCCGAGAGGCCGCCGAAGCGCTCGAGCAGCTGCTGCGCCAGCTGCAGCACGTTCATGCCCGCCACGCCGGTGCGCAGCAGCAGGGCCAGCAGCTCGGCGTCGGCCAGCGCGGATGCCCCTCGCGAGATGAGTTTTTCGCGGGGACGGGCGTCGAGAGGGAGATCCTTGAATGCCATGAAACCCTGGGGTGAAACCTTGGCGGAGCCGGGTGAAGTCCCGGTCCTTAAAATGAGGTCCAGTTTATCGGGACACCCACCTTGTCTTTGCCCACCTCCGCTGCCCCCATGTCCCAACTCGTGACTTCCGGCTCCTTCCTGACCCTGCACTACCGGCTGGCCGGCCCGGCGGGCGACATCATCAACACTTTCGCCGACAAGCCCGCGACCCTGTCGCTCGGCACCGGCGAGCTTTCTCCGGCCATGGAGCAGCGCCTGATGGGCCTGGAAGAAGGCGCGCATGCCACCTTCGAGCTGCCCGCCGGCGAGGCCTTCGGCGAGCGCAACCCCGACATGCAGCAGTGGGTGGCCAGGAAGCTGCTCGCTCAGATGGGCGACCCCGACGAGCAATACGCCACGGGCGACGTCGTGCAGTTCCCCACGCCCGACGGCACGGGCAGCTACGCGGGAGCGGTGATCGAATCGAATGACACGGCGGTGCGCTTCGACTTCAACCATCCGCTGGCCGGCCAGCCCGTCACCTTCGAAGTGAAGCTGATCGGCGTGCTATGAACCCCGACATCTCGGAAGTCATCCTTGCCGAACCGCGCGGTTTCTGCGCGGGTGTCGATCGCGCCATCGAGATCGTCGAGCGCGCCATTGCCAAGTTCGGCGCACCGATCTACGTGCGCCACGAGATCGTGCACAACACCTACGTGGTGAACGAGCTCAAGGCCAAGGGCGCGATCTTCATCGAGGAACTGTCCGACGTGCCGCCCGGCGCCACGCTGGTGTTCAGCGCACACGGCGTGAGCAAGGCGGTGGAGCAGGAGGCGCGCGACCGCGGCTTCGAGATCTTCGATGCCACCTGCCCGCTGGTGACCAAGGTGCACGTCGAGGTCGCCAAGCTCGCGAAGGAGGGCTTCGAGTTCATCATGATCGGCCACAAGGGGCATCCCGAGGTCGAGGGCACGATGGGCCAGCTCAGCAGCGGCATTCACCTCGTCGAGGACGTGGCCGACGTGGCGAAGGTCTCGCCCTCGCAGACCGAGAAGCTCGCGGTGGTCACCCAGACCACGCTGAGCGTGGACGACGCGGCCGAGATCGCCGCCGCCGTGCGCACGCGCTTTCCGGCCGTGCGCGAACCCAAGCAGCAGGACATCTGCTATGCCACCCAGAACCGCCAGGACGCGGTGAAGATCATGAGCCCGCAGGTCGACCTCGTGATCGTGGTCGGCAGCCCCACCAGTTCCAACAGCAACCGGCTGCGCGAACTGGCGCAGCGGCTGGGCACCGAGAGCTACATGGTCGATTCGGCCGAAGAGCTCAAGCCCGAGTGGTTCGAGGGCAAGACGCGCATCGGCCTCACCGCCGGCGCCTCGGCCCCCGAGGTGCTGGTGCGCGAGGTGATCGAGCGCGTGCGCGCGTTCGGCGCGGTGTCGGTCCGCAAGATGGACGGCATCGAGGAAACCATCAAGTTTCCGCTGCCCAAGGGGCTCAAGCTCGACGACATTCCCCCTCCAGGACATATCTCTTGAACGACAAGAAAACCTTCGACTGGCGCTCTGAAATAGATAGCGCTTCCCGCAGGCTGAGCGAGCGTGCCGGCCACTTTCTGCGCGAAACCCCGCTATGGAAGCTGCCGGCGGCCGCCTTCGGCGTCGCGGCGCCGGGCGCCGAGATCTGGCTGAAGCTCGAGCACATGCAGGTCAGCGGCAGCTTCAAGGCGCGCGGCATGATGAACCGGCTGCTGGCCAACGACATTCCCGACAGCGGCGTGGTCGTGGCCTCGGGCGGCAATGCGGGCATCGCCACGGCGGCCGCGGCGCGCGCTCTGGGCGTGCCTTGCCAGGTGTTCCTGCCGGGCGTGTCGCCTGAGGCCAAGCGCGCGCGGCTGCGTGCGCTGGGCGCGGAAGTGGTCGTCGTCGGCGAGCTGTACCCCGATGCGCTGGCCGCCTGCCTGACGCGCCAGAAGGAATCCGGCGCCTTGCTCACCCACGCCTACGACCAGCCCGAAGTGGTGGCCGGCGCGGGCACGCTCGGCCGCGAGATCGAAGAGCAGGGCGGTCTTCCCGATGCGGTGCTCGTGAGCGTCGGCGGGGGTGGGCTGATCGGCGGCCTCGCTGGCTGGTTCGAGCAGCGCGCCCGTGTGGTGGCACTCGAACCCGAAAAGGCGCCCACGCTGTTTCGCGCTCGCGAGGCCGGAGAGCCGATCGACGTGGAGGTGGGCGGCATCGCGGCCGATTCGCTCGGGGCGCGCCGCATCGGCGCCATTTCGTGGGAAATCACGCAGCGGCAGGTGCGGCACGCCCTGCTGCTGTCCGATGAATCCATCCGCGCCGCCCAGCAGTGGCTGTGGAAAGAGCTGAAGCTGGCAGTGGAACCGGCCGCCGCGCTGCCGCTGGCCGCGCTGCAGACCGGCGCTTACGCGCCGCGCGCGGGCGAGAAGGTCTGCCTGATCGTCTGCGGGGCGAACGTCGACCCCGCGACG
Source organism: Variovorax sp. Varisp46 (assembly GCF_059491885.1). Classification (NCBI taxonomy): domain Bacteria; kingdom Pseudomonadati; phylum Pseudomonadota; class Betaproteobacteria; order Burkholderiales; family Comamonadaceae; genus Variovorax; species Variovorax sp. Varisp46. The sequence goes on along the minus strand of NZ_CP168515.1, from coordinate 3,705,091 downwards.
GTCGCCTGAGAGTCGAAGGCGGCCGCCGCCGGGCCGCCCCAAGGCGAGCCGCGCCTCCCCCTCGGGGGGGCAAATTACACGGAGCGAAGCGCAGTGAAAAGCCGGGGGGCCTTCACTTCTCGCAGTTCACCATCCACGGCACGCCGAACTTGTCGGTGAGCATGCCGAAGCCCTTGGCCCAGAACTGCGGGCCGTAGGGCATCGTCACCTTGCCGCCTTCGGCCAGCGCGTCGAACAGCTTCTTGCCTTCGTCCACGCTGTTCGCCTGCACCGAGAGCGAGAAGCCCTTGTAGCCCTCGAAGGGCCACTCCGGCGGGGCGTCCGAGGCCATCAGCTTGTGGCCGCGGGCCTCGAGCGTGGCGTGCATGATCTTGTCCTTGTGGCTGGCCGGCGTCTGGGCGCCCATCGGGCTCTCGCCGAAGGTCATGCTGAAGGCGACCTTGCCGTCCAGCGCCTTGGCATAGAAGGCGAGCGCTTCGGCGGCATTGCCGTTGAATGTCAGATAGGCTTCCATCGTTTTTCCCTTCGAGGTGGGTGAGTGGGATCGCGATGCTACGCCCACCTAAAATCCCCCCATGCTTGACATCACCCTGCTCCGCAAAGACCTGGCCTCCGCCGTGGCCGGCCTCGAAAAACGCAAGAAGAACCAGCCGTACCTCGACGTGTCGGCGTTCACCGCGCTCGAGGCCGAGCGCAAGACGCTGCAAACCCGCACCGAGGAAATCCAGGCGCGCCGCAACACGCTGAACAAGCAGATCGGCCCGCTCAAGGCCAAGGGCGAATCGGTCGACGCGCTCATGGCCGAGGTCAACGCGCTCAAGGCCGAGCAGGAATCGCAATCCAGGCGCCTCGAAGAGATCCAGCCCGCACTGCACGCGCTGCTGCTCGCCGTGCCCAACCTGCCGCACGCCAGCGTGCCGCTGGGCGAAGACGAGGCCGGCAACGTCGAGATGCGCCGCTGGGCCCCGAAGGGCGGCGCCGGCGCAAATGCCACGCCGCTGGCCTTCGCACCCAAGGACCACGTCGACCTCGGTGCGCCGCTGGGCCTGGACTTCGAGATGGGCGCCAAGCTCTCGGGCTCGCGCTTCTCCGTCATGAAGGGCCCGATCGCCCGTCTGCATCGCGCGCTCGCGCAGTTCATGGTCGACCTGCAGACTGAACAGCACGGCTACACCGAGTGCTACGTGCCCTACGTGGTCAACGCCGCCACGCTCAGCGGCACCGGCCAGCTGCCCAAGTTCGAAGGCGACCTGTTCGCCGCGAAGAAGGGCGGCCAGGACGGCGAACCCGCGCCCGACCATTCGGCGCTGTACCTCATTCCCACCAGCGAAGTGCCGCTGACCAACTTCGTGCGCGACGAGGTGGTGGCCGAGTCGCAACTGCCGATCAAGCTCACGGCCCATACGCCGTGCTTCCGCTCCGAGGCCGGCAGCGCGGGCCGCGACACGCGCGGCATGATCCGCCAGCACCAGTTCGACAAGGTCGAGATGGTGCAGATCGTGCACCCCGAGAAGAGCTACGACGCGCTCGAACAGATGACCGGCCATGCCGAAGCCGTGCTGCAGGCGCTGGAGCTGCCATACCGCGTCGTGCTGCTGTGCACCGGCGACATGGGCTTCGGCGCCGCCAAGACCTACGACCTCGAGGTGTGGCTGCCGGCGCAGGACACCTACCGCGAGATCAGCTCGGTCTCGAACTGCGAAGCCTTCCAGGCGCGTCGTTTGCAGGCCCGTTTCAAGAACGCGCAGGGCAAGAACGAACTCGTGCACACCCTCAATGGTTCCGGCCTGGCGGTGGGCCGCGCGCTGGTGGCCGTGCTGGAAAACCACCAGAACGAAGACGGCTCCATCAACGTGCCCGCGGCGTTGCGTCCGTACCTCGGTGGGCTCGAAGTTTTGCGCGGCTGAGCCCAGGGCTTCAAAAAGTACAATTTCCTCTGCTATAATCGAAGGCTCGACAGCACCGGAGAGGTGGCAGAGTGGTCGAATGTACCTGACTCGAAATCAGGCGTACTAGCGATAGTACCGAGGGTTCGAATCCCTCCCTCTCCTCCAAGAATGGCCCCGCAAGGGGCTATTTTTTTGCCCATTCCCCACCGAAAACGCCGCAGAATCAAGGCCTTAGCTGCTTCTGTGCCCCTGCGTTTCGATCCGTTCCCCACCGATAAAAGCTGTCCCACACCGACAGTCGGTAGGCATCCGAGTAGGCATCGAGCGGCATCCGAACCACGATGCCTACAAACACTCTCACCGACCACCTCTGCAAGAGCGCCAAGCCGTCCGAGAAGGACCGCAAGATGTTCGATGGCCACGGCCTCTACCTGTTCGTCAGCGCCAAGGGCGCAAAGGTCTGGCGCATGGCCTACCGCGTCGACGGCAAGCCAAAGACGAAATCGCTGGGCGACTACCCGCTGCTGAGCCTCGCCGAAGCGCGAGCGAAGTGCGCAGAGCTTCGCAAAGGGCTTCAGGCTGGGGTAGCACCGACCACCAAGAAAAAGCGCGCGCCATCGACGTTCTGGCAGGACTGCGAGACGTTTTGGACTGGGCGGCAGGACGTTTCGCCCGACTATCGGGCCAACGCGCTGCGCGGGCTGGAGCTGCATCTCAGGCCCGCGCTCGGTGACCTGGCCACCGGAGACATTGACCGCGGCATGCTGCTCGCCGAGCTCAACCGCATGGATGCCAACGGCCGCTTCGTCTACGTGCGCAAGGTCCGCATGTGGGCATCGCAGGTCTTTGACTGGGCGATCGAGCAGGAACTGGCCACCATCAATCCCGCCGAGCTGATCAACCCGAAGAAGGCGTTCGGCCGGCGCAAGGTGAAGAACCACGCTTCTCTGAAGCTCAGCGAGGTGCACGAGTTCGTGCGGCGGCTGAGCTTCGAGAAGGATCTCAACTCGGTGCTGGCCTGCCGGCTGATCGCCTACACATGGGTGCGCACGAACGAGATGCGGATGATGCGCTTCGATGAAATCGAAGGCGACGTGTGGCTAATCGGTGGCGAGCGCATGAAGCGCGACAAGGACCACCTGGTGCCGCTTTCGCGCCAGGCGCTGGAGATCATCGGGGTGATGCGCGAGCGGCGGCGCGAGGGCTGCGACTACGTGTTCCCGTCGGATCATCGAATCGACAGGCCGATCAGCGAGAACACTGTGTTGGCGCTGATCGCGCGCATGGGCTACAAGGGAGAGATGACTGGCCACGGTTGGAGGTCGATCGCGTCAACCTGGGCCAATGAGGAAGGCTACCCGCCGGATGCGATCGAGAGGCAGCTCGCGCACTCGCCCGAAGACAAGGTGCGGGCGGCATACAACCGCGCGGAGTACATGAAGGAGCGCCGGCCCATGATGCAAGCGTGGGCCGACTGGTTAGACAAGCCCGATGCCAGCAGCGCGGAGGGTTGAGAGGCGCCAGCCCATCGTCTTCTGGCTGATCGCGACGTCGGGCGGTGGAATCTTCTTCGCCTTGATCCACCGGCGCACTGCCTCGGACCCCACCCCTGTCATCTGGCACAACTCGCTGCGGTAGATGACCCGGTCCGGCTTGCTGTTGGTGTCGGGCGTTTCAACGGTGTGCACTGGGCACGGCTCGGAATTGATGATCGATGGCGGCATCAAGGCTGCTCTCCTGTGAGTGATTGCATGGTGCTGTCCATGCAGGCGACTTGGCCTGCGGTCAGCGGGAGTTCGGTGGTGGATGTGCGGCTGAGCTTTCGCTCGATCGACAGGATGGTCCGGTCGGGCGCGCCGGCCAGGCGGTCGCGCCACGAATCTTCGAATGCTGGCTTGAACCGCGTGAGCAGCTCGGCGTGTGTGCGAGGGCGCAGCTTCGCCAGCAGATCCGGGTTCGTCACGAACAGGCGGAACATCTCGGCGAACCATTCGGCGTCGTTCGGGCAGTACGAGGTGAGCGGGGCCTCAGCGGCGCGCACGCGCATCGCGACGCTGAAGTCACCGAAGTAGCGGCCGCGCCGCGTGCTGCGGAGCCAGTCAGCGTGGTGCCCAAGCTCATGCTGCAGGACCCCATAGGGCGTTCGGTCCACCGAGTGGCCCGGGAATGACCATTGCATGCCCGCGGTCCCGATCGCTGCACACTTGTCGACGGCGATCGTTGTGACATGGTCGCGGTAGTAGGCGCAGACCCCGAACGGCCAGCGCTTCGGATCGGCCATCTCGACGGCCGGCACGGGTAGGTCGTTCAGGGCGCAGAAGCGCACCATCAGAGCCTTGCCGCGCTCGAGCATCGAAGGCTTGCTTTCCGTCAACGGCGTCATGCTGGCACCTCGTTCCATTCGCGGCCGTCCAGCACGCGGCCAGTGGCCTTCTTTCCCACGAGCAGGACCTGCGCATCGCTGGCCTCGTAGGGCGTGTCGTCGGCATAGGTGTGCGTGCGGCCGTCGACTAGGCGCACGAACACCTCGTCGCGCGAGGCATCGCGTTGTGCCTGATCGGCCTGCTGCGTCGGCAGCCACTCACCCCATTGCTTGAACATGAAAGGCACGCCGGCCGCCTCGCACTGGTTGCGTAGGCTGGCGGCCCAGTCCGGGTGCATGGGGCGGGCCTTGGGGCCGCTCTCGCCGCCGACGATTACCCAGTCGATCGCGCGCAGCGTTGGTGCCGGGCCGCCTTCGCGCGGCGGGTAATCGTCCCACATGCCGCGGGCGTGGCACACATCGCAAATCCCGTCGTCTTCGAGCTTGCCGTGCAGCGTGCAGGTAGGGTGCAGCCATTTGCTGAGCCAGAGGGCGCTGAGAAGCGGCTCAAGGCTCAGGAAGTTCGGGCAGCCAATCGCCAGCAGCTTCGGAATGTCGCGCTCGGCCTCGGCCTGGTTCACGACAGTCGCACCGACCCGAACATTGGCTGGCGCGTTCCCTGCGAGCCAGCGCTCAATCCAGCGCAGCAGCGCGACGGTCGCCTCTGACGCGCGCTCGATCCGGTCACGCAGGGCCGTCGCCGCTTGCTCCAGTCGGCTGCGCCAGTTGCCGATGCGCTTCGAGAGCATGAGCCAATCGATGTCGGGTGTGAGCCGCACCAATGCGAGCAGTTCGATCAACCATTCGATGTCGACGGCGTTGTCGAGCCAGTCGGCCAGGCTCGCGCAGAACACACGCTGGCGGCGGCCGTGCTGAGCACGGAAGGATTCGGCCTGCGCGTTCCAGCGCTTCGGCAGCGCCCAGTTTGCGGCGCTGGTGCGAACTCGCGGCGCGCGGGCGCCCCAGGTCTCATCGCCCTTGCTGCGCAGCACGCGCACCGGCGTGCTCACCTCGGCGTAGCAGTGGTCGCAGCCACCGCCGCCGGTGGCCTCGATGGAGACCTTGGTACAGCCAATCCACGGGTTGAAGGTGTGGTCGCACCATTCGATCTTGCTGTCAGCTGCCATTGCTTGCCTCCGTGCCCGTGCCGCCGCGGTATAGCGGGTTCTCTACGATGGTCAGCCCGCTCGCCGTGTGCTTCGCGATGAAGGCGCTGCAGTAGATGGCCTTTGCTTCGGCGGATGCCGCCTGGGCGCTCAGGTGCGGCTTGCGCCGGCGTACATCGGCAATCACGCCTGCAATGCCAGGACGGCGTTCGGTGTCCATCACGTTGTCACCTCGGCATGCTTCTTGAGGTCCGCGTCCTGCCCGATGCATGCTCCGCTCGCATCGGCGGCAATGGCGTCGTGCCAGTTGGCCAGCGCCGCGGCGCTGCTGATGGTGTGATGCAGCGCCTTTGCGCGGTCGCCGGTGACGGCTGCGCGCAGGGCTTTGCCGGCCAAGTAGCCCACCAGCCAAAACCAGTGCTCCGCGCTCTTGCTGCGGTCGTGTGCGTCACCCCAACGCTGGCGCTGGTGTTCCTTCTCGATGCTCGTGGCCTGGAGAAAGTCGTCGGTGTGCGGCTCGTTGACCACGGCGTGAAGCCGCGCGAGCTCGGCATGCAACTCGGCCACTCCCGCAGGCAGGAAGGCGAGCAGCGCGGTTTGCAGCGCTTCCCGTGCCCGCAGCATGGAGTCGTCGCCCACGAAGGCATAGCGGTACGCGTAGTGGTCGGCCAGCTTCATCACCGCGTCGAGCTGAGCGACCGGGCCCGGCCGTCCGTTGTCCGCGAGGTCGTCGTCAACCTCCGTCGCGCCGAGGAATGCGGAGCCTTCGCCCGGGTCGTCAGTGAGCCATGCGTACAGTCCGGCGGGCAGCCCGGGCGACTCCCGCGCGATGGTTACCTCGGCATCGTGTCCACCGAAAAAAGCAACGAGCTCTTCTGCTTGGCGCAGCGTGATGGTGATCATGCGTCTTTCCTTCTGAAAATCTTCGTGAGACCGCCGTCGACCGCATGCCCGCGCTTCAGTAGGGCGCGCGCGATCGCGACTTGTTCGGTGTGGCTCTGAGGCACCTGGCGCACGAGGCCGAGGTAGCTGTTGCCCGCGGCGTGGAGCTCGTTCGCTGGCAAGGTTTCGATGCGGCGCAGTGCGGCGCGCAGCGTGCGCGGCCGCGTGGTGTGGCACCAGGGCTTGATGACGTGGCCGACGAAGTCAATCCCACGCGCGATCGGCTGCAGGATGGTCTTGCGCGGGTTCAGCCGGACCTGCAGTTCATTGGGCAGGAAGGCGTCGATCTTGGTCAGCGCGTCGTTGAGCCACTGCGCTGACTCGTGCAGCAGCAAGAAGTCATCGACGTAGCGCACATACCGGCGCGCGCGCAGCTGGTGCCTTGCGAACTGGTCCAGTCCGTCCAGCAGCACGTTCGCAAAGAACTGGCTGCTGAGATTCCCGATGGGTAGGCCGACGTCCGTTGGCGCGTTGAACAAGCTCTTGTGCGGAGCGACCCGCGCGAGCAGGCTGCGCGAACTGCGCAGATCGACGTCGGCGCGCGGGTCGTGAAACAGCACCAGCCGAGTCAGCTCCTGCCACCACGGCTCGACAACGCGCCGCAGGATGCGCGCGAACAGCACATGCTTGTCGATCGCAACGAAGAAGTTCGCTAGGTCGCACTTCAGATACCAGGCGGGCCGAGTCCAGTTCTGGGTGATTGAGCGAACGTTGTGCTCGAGCCGGTTCGCGGCGTAGAGCGTGCCGCGGCCGGGAATGCACGCGCTGCTGCCGGCGTCGAAGCCGGCATGGAACCTCGGCGCGACGCGGTTGTAAAGCAGGTGGTGCACGATGCGGTCGCGAAAGTCGGCGGCCCACACTTCGCGCGGCTTCGGGCGTGTGACCACGAAACAGATGCTGCGGCCGGGGCGGTACGCGCCTGACAGCAGCTCGGCGCGCAGCTGGCACAGGTTGCGCTCTGCTTCGGCCTCGAAGGCCTGCGCACTGGCGCTATGCCTCTTGCTGCGTCGGCAGTCGAGCCAGGCTTGCACCAGCTCGGCCATTGAAAAAGGGGCCTCCACGAGGGAGGCGGATGAATCCGCGGACGGCCCGAACTCGGTGCTCGTTGTCCTTGTCGTTCCAGTCGCTGTTGCCGTTCTCGAAGTCCTGGACGAAGGCGTTGTTGCGCGAGTTCTGCGTGATGTCGTGCTATCTACGTCGCCGGGCCGAAGGCTTTCGCCGATCGACTCGGAAACTGCGCCGGACCAAAGCGCGAGCTGCTGCCCGCCGGTATCCGTGGTGCGCATGGCGGTGGGCTTGTGGCCCAGCGGCTCGACCGGATTCATAAAACGCACGGGCATGAGGGCCTTGACCGTCATGCAGCAGGCGCTGCGGAAAGGGTTGCGGCGGTCTGCTTCCGCCAGCCGCCGGCTTGCGAGCCCACGGCGTCGAGCAACTCGACCGACTGGGCCCACAGCTTCGGCGAGATCAGCCGCTTGTCGTGGCTGACCCGCAGCATGGCCGTGGCGGCGCGCAGGTGCCGCAGCAGGTTTTCAAGCTGCCGCAGGCGCTCTTCGCCGCGGCAGGCGTTTGCCGTGGCCATGGCCTCCAACATCTCCACGCACAGGCCGTGGATCTTCTCGCCCAGGCTGCGCTTGAACGCGCGGGGCATTTGGGTCTGCACGTCGACGGCCAACGACAGGAGGTCGCAGCCGTGCTTGTAGATGGGAAGGTCGCTGTAGAGGGCCATGGGTCTAGGAAAAATTCGGCGAACCGGCGCTGCGCGCCGGTGAAGGGGTTAAGCGGTCAAGAGTTCAAGCTGAATCCGGCGGACGGCCCGAACTCGGTGCTCGCTGTCCTTGTAGTACCAGCCGCTGAGGCCGTCCTCGAAGACCTGGACGAAGGCGTAGTTGCGCGAGTACTGCGTACTGGTCCAATACCAGCCGTCCGTGTTGAACAGCTCCGGCACGTTGGCCGCCGCCGCGTTGAGTTCGCCAAGGCTGGGCAGATACCAGTCGGAATGCCCTTCAATGCTGAGATCACGCACGCGGAGCGCGGCCGGGCAGCCTGCAGCGGCCATTGCATCGGTGTTGGCCTTGCCGTCGGTCCGGCTGGAGGTGCCCGGCACTTCATTGCCGTATTCGCCCCACACGCTGCGCAACTCGCCGCTGGCAGCGCTGGAAACGATCAGGGCGAATGGTGGCTGCTCGACGCCATCGATGCGCGGTGCGCGCACGATGGCCGCGAACAGGCCGCCTTGACCTTGGATTTCGGCGCCGAACGCCGGGAGGGAGAGGGAGCTTGCATTCATGTCATGCTTTCGGTGGTGGAAAAATCGCGTGAACCGGCGCGGCGCGCCGGTGAAGGGGTTAAGCGTTCAAGGCGTCAAGTCGAATCCAGCGGACGGCCCGAACTCGGTGCTCGTTGACCTCGCCGTCCCAGTCGCTGTAGCCGTCCTCGAAGGCCTGGACGAAGGCGTTGTCGCGCGAGTACTGCGTGCTCGACCAGTACCAGCCCGACTTCTTGAACAGCTGCGGCGCGTTGATGTATGCCAGCAGCAGATCGAGGCGACTGGGCAGGTGAAAATCGGTGTGCCCGTCGGCCGAGTACTCCGCTGCCCACTTGGCTGCAGGGTGAGTGCTGGAGTGCGCCAGCAGTGCGGCAGAGTTGGCCGCGCCGTCGGCATGACTGCCCGCACCGGAGACTTCGACGCTGGGCCCGAACGGCAGGCCCTCGGCTTCGCCGTCACCGACGATGAGATGCCGAGCGGGCAGCCCTTGCAGCGCCGGCAGCGTGCAGATGAATCGGCCGCCCTGGCCGGCCCAGTAGTCGCCCGGCTTCGGCGTGTCGCCGATGTAGGTGGCAGTTGTCAGCGGCTCGAGCGAGCGTAGCGCGGTGCCTTCGATGGCGGCCGAGTGCGGCAGCGACAGATGGATGGTGGAATTGGAAATGTGAAGTTGCACGGTGGCTCCTGGTTGAAATCACTGACTGGTGGGGTGCGCGACTTGGCGGCGCATTCGCGTGATCGATGCCGTCATGGCCTCGCGCATCTGCTGTGGGGTGCTGTTGCGCACCATTTCCTCGTAGACCTCAAGGCCTGCGGCCATCGCCAGCAAGCCCTGGCCGTCAAAGCCATAGCGACCATGGCGGCCGCGAATGTCATCGCATCGGATGAGCGCGTCGCGTGCGGCCAGCATGGGCGCGACGCATGCTGGGTCGATCTGCTCGGCACGGACGATGCCCACGTTGACTGCGGCGGCCAGGCGGTCGAACAGGTCGTCGTCGGTGCTGCCGGCCTTCAGGTCGCCGAAGGCGCTGTAGAGCTTCGCCATGACGTCGTCGGCCACGCTGTGCGCCATGGGCTGGCGCGCTGCGATGGTCTCGGCCCAACTGGTGGGATTTGCGCTGCGATGCTTCATGCTGCGGTTTCCTCGTCGCTGGCAGCGTGCGCCAGAGCGACCTCGCCCGAGCGATAGAAGAGGCGGCTGCCCATGCGGCTCGGGAGCGCGAAGGCGTCCATGGCGCCCGGCCGCCCTTCGTAGGGGCGCAGTTCGGCGCCGACGTAGAGACCTCGGGTGGTCAGCTGTGCGGTGCGAGGTCCTGCTACGGTTGGCAGGCCAGTCGGGACACGCAGGCGAGGCACCGAGTTGATTTCGTACACGCGCAGCTGGTCGCGCCCGATTGCGGTGATGGTGTAGAGAGTGGTGTGGCTGCGATCGGCACGGCGTGCCGCGTTGCGCATCACCAGGCCGGCGGCGCGCAGCTGCTCGAGCTGCTCAGCGACCGCATACCCGATCGCCTTGGCGATGGTCGAGGGCTCGCAGAAGTCGGCCAGCGCAACCGTGCGCAGCACGGCGGCCAGTTCATCGGTGAGAGCGGACGGCATCATGGTCAGGCGCTCACAGTCAGGGAGACGCGCGCCGGGTCCAGCCCGCATTCGCGCGCGACGAATTCGGTCAGCACCAGGCCTTGAAGATGGCGCACGTCGTGCAGGTTGGAGATGACGGCGTCCGGCTTGAATCGGCTGCCGTCCGTCGCGCTGACGTGCGCGCCCTCGGCGCGACCGTCGCAGCCCGGCCGCGTCACCTGCCAGATCGCGCCGCCGGCGGTGCGTACTGTGTCGGCCTCGTTGTCGAAGCGCACGTCGGTGATGACGAAGCGGCTTTCGCCGTCGCGCTGGTAGCCGACCAGGCGCGCGAGCATGGCGCGCGTCCAGTATCGGTCGTGCTGGGAGCGGCGGTACTCCGTGCCCCACCATTGCAGGATTTGCCGCGGGCTGCGCGGTTCGTCCAGCCACTCATTGCTGAGCGGCGTGCGGTGGTCAGGCGCCGCAACGCTGAGCGACAGCACCACGGCGGCGAGAAAGTCGCGCGGCGCGCGGCGCATGCACAGCGCCGTCGTGGGCCTGTGCTTGGCTGCGGGGTCAGCCAAGTCGCTGACCAGCACGCCGAAGCCCTCGGCCACCTCGGCGCGCAGCGCGTCGGCGAATGCCAGCTTGCGAAAGCGCGCGTGCGCTACCAGCAGGTCTGCGACCGTGTCTTTGCCGGCGCCTGCGAAGCCGGTGAGGCCGAGGATGTGCTGCATCGCTTCAGGCCTTGCCGATGAGGACCGTGTAACCCAGCAGCTCGCCGTCGGCGGCGTCGCCCACCTTGGCCTCGCGCACCTGCTTGATGTAGTCGCTGAAGGCGTCGTCGATGGCGTTCTCGTGGCGCTCCAGTTCGTAGTGGAACTTCACGGAGCCGCTGTGCAGCCGGTATTTCAGGCGGGCGACCAGCTTGTAGCCGGCGCCGTTCTTGAACAGGCGCAGGCCCAGCGTGAAGGTCTTCGGGATCGCCAGCGCGCCGTCGACGCCCGCGGTCGCGTTGATCGACTCGTTGTAGGTCAGCTGGGTCTGGCCGTCCTGCAACCGCTTGGCGCTGGAGAAGTTGATGCCCGTCGATGCGGCGATGGTGGTGGCCACCGTGAGCAGCTTCTGCGCGTCCTCGCCCTGCAGGTCCGCCATGTTGTCCTCGATGAACTCCGCGAACTCGGTCTGGCCGAACACCTGCCCGTTCTTCTCGATCCAGCGCTTGGCCTCGGGTGTGAGCAGGGCGGTGAACACTGCGCGATGATCGCGCCAGCCCGGGCCGTCCTTCGCGTCGTTGAAGACGGCGGTGATGGTGCGCGCGTCGGGGTCGGCGTACACGTAGCCGCACGGCTGGCAGCCCTGGTCTTTCATGTAGGCGAGCAGGCTCGGCAGGTCGCCCAGAGTCACTGTGCCGCGCTTCCGATTCGGCGCGTCCTGCGCGGCTTCGATGGCCTTGGTAATGTCGATCGTCTGGTAGTTCGAAGGAACAACCAGGTGCGTGGTGTCTCCGGCTTCTTTGATGACGTCGCCGCTGGCGGTGAGGTCGCGCACGAGCTGTGCGGTAGGCGCATTGATGGCGTCCATGGATCAGGCTTCCTTGAAAGATTGCGGGGTGGTGGACACGTCGCGCAGCGGCAGGTCTTGCTGGCGCGGGTGATTGCGGGAGGTCTCACCGTCTTCGGTGAGCCAGAAGAAGTCGCTCGCCTGCTCAGGCTTGGGCAGCTCGAGCTTTCGGTCGGCGGTGATGGTCACTTTGTCGACCGAGCCGCTGTTGGTGCGGGTGGCGGGCGCCACCTTCACCTTCAGCGTGAGCGAGCCGGCGCGGCCCGTGTTCTGCACGGTGCGTAGCAGTTCAGCGAGGTCGGCGCTCAGCGCGGCGTGCGTGCTGCCGTCGTTGAGCTCGACCATGAAATGGGAAAACGCTTTCACTGGTGTTGTTCTCCAGGTGGTTCAGTGGAAATGGCCGGCTGCGCTCGTGGAACGAGTGCGCGCGGCAGGAGCGCCGGCAGTGCCGTCGGCACCTTCGGTGTGGGGTGGCTCGGGCCAGCGGGGCGGCGCGAGTTCGCAGCGCGTGACGTAGCCGCGCAGCTCGTTGTTGGTGGCGTGCAGGCGGTCCAGCTCCAGGCGCAGGCAGTCGCCGGCGCGCAGGTTCGGGTTGGCGGCCATGAAGCGGTCGGCGTCGGGCCCGCGCCAGATTGCGTAGAACAGGTTCACGCCGCGCGCGCTGGTGCGCTCGCCGAGCGAGAAGATCCACGAGGCGGCCGCGTCAGCCGCAGGCGACTGGCGCGCGATCGTGGGCCGTCCTCGCAGGAAGAACACGCCGTTGGACCTCACAGCCGTGCTCCCGCCTTCAGTTCGCGCCGCACGCGGCGGAAAGTCTTGCGAATGTCGGTAGCCACGCTCTCGGAGTACTTGAAGCGTGGGTCGTCGAGACCGCCGACCGGGCCGGTGGGCACGGCGGTGCGCGGGCGCCGTGGGCGCGTGGGCTGCACGATGACGATCATGGTGTGCACCACCCGTAAACGAGCAATACCGCGAAGACTGCGGGCAGCACGATCGGAACCGCGAGCATTGCAGCGGTCTTGAGCAGGCCCGGTGCGGCCTGAACGGGTGACGTTCTCATACGGCGCTCCCGGTGGCGATCGCGTGGTGCTTCGCGGCTGCTTGATAGGTGAAGTGGTAGCCCCCGCCGTCGTGGTGCACGTAGCGGACTTCAATGCCGCGCGCCTCGCCTTGGCGGGGGCACAAACTCGCATGCACCCACTCGCCGAGCAGCGCGCGCCATTCGGCGGGAATCAGGGCCAGGACCTGGCCCGTTGTCAGCTCCGCGCCGGCCTGCGACTTCACAAGGGCCGCCAGCATGTCGGCGTATTCGGTGCTGATGCCCCAGGCTGCCCGTGCGCTGTTTTCGGGCGTCAAGCCTGGGTAGGGCCATGCGTGCAGTTCCAGCTCGGGCGCGGTCGGGATCACAACCGTTGCCGCCATGTTCACCGGATCGAACAAGCCTGGCTGCGCGGCCAGCAGTGAGGATCCGTGAATCGGCGTCTGCTGTGCGGCGCTCACGTTGCTTGCTCCAGCACCAGGTCGTCACCAGCGAGGAAATCGGCCACGGCTTCCTGCGCCTGCTCTTCGTCTTCGAACACCTTGACGGCGCACGCTTCCAGGAAGAGCTCGGTGTCGAGCAGAAGGAGGGCGTTCATCGCGACACCTCGACAAGCGCACCGAAGTCGTCGACGACGGCGCGGATGCTGCGCTCCCAGCGCCGGCCGTCTGTGTCGTAGCGCGCCTCGGTGCCGTTCCACTTGACTTGGCTCTCGCGGGCGTGGTTCTGGAGCAGCGTGATCGAGTTGTAGTGCCCCGCGCCATAGGCAGAGAAGTAGGTCCCGTCACACGCACTCGACGGCTTGAGAACGCCCTGGGGCGGCAGCATCACTGTGCCCGGCGCCGGTGTGACGGCGTCGGCGGCTTCCTGCTGCAGGCGGTGCAGCAGTTCGGCCGCTGTGGCCGACATGGGCGCCAGCACCACGCTGCGCGCCTTCTTGCTCGGGGCCTTCATGGCTCGGCCTCAGGCGGCGTGTTCGATGCGCTCGACGTCGGAGACCGGGCAGCCGGTGACGTGGTGCGCGCTCACGAAGGCGGCTTCGGCGTTGGGCGCCTTCAGCTGCACGAAGGGCTGGGCGCCAGTGTCGGAGGGCGCCAAGTGGCCGAGGCCGTCCTTGGGGGTGAAGAAGCAGCGGTAGCTGCGTTGGGCGGTGGGAGCTTTTGCCATGTCCATCTCCGTGTTGAGGTGGACGCAGTATCAGTGCCGCTGATTATTAAGTCAACAGCGGAACTGATATCAGTCAAACTATTTTTTGTAACAGCGCCGCTCATACTCGCTGCGTGTTTCAGACCGTTGCAGATACCATGCGCCGATAAGGAGGCAGGCGATGCGAGCGAAGCTCTTCATCAAGGCGGCGGTGGTGGGTGCGGCTATTGCGGCTGCGACACCATCATGGGCGCTGTTTAAATGCGTCGTGGGCGGCAAAACTGAGTATCAGGAGCGACCGTGTGCGAGCGATGCCGCGCAGACGCAGATGCGTGAAGCCGCTCGGCCAGCTCGGCCGGATTCAGCCGAGGTGCCGGCTGCGCTCCAAGCCGCGATCAACGCCGGAATCGTGGGCAGCTATCCGGTGCGCGGAATGAATGCGAGCCAACTGCAGTCCGCCTTGGGCAGCCCCTCCCGTGTGAACGCGAGCGACTACTCTTCGGGCTTTCAGGAGCAGCGAATTTACGAGCGCGCGAGCGGCACCTTCTACGTGTACACCGAGAACGGCATCGTCCGGTCAAGCCAATTCACCGAGGCGATCCGGCCGCAGGTCATCGAGAGTGCGCGGTCGTGTCCAGGTGCGCATGACATTCGGAATGCCGAGGTGTCGGCGAACAGCATCGCGCTCAACGAAGCCCAGCGCAAAGAAAAAATGGCAATCGTGCAGCGCATGCGTGAGTGCCGCTGACGTCTACAGTTCTCCTGCGGCCCAAAGCACGCGACCGATCATCTCGAAGTCCTGGGAGTCGGGGCCGATCACGAACTCGGGGTAGAGGTCGCGGTCTTGGTTGGCCGGTGTCGCCTTGATGGTGCCGTCCTTTTGGGGGAACAGCGGCTTGACGATGAGTTCGCCATCGAGGCGGAAGGCGTAAAACTTTCCCGGCAGGACCTGAGTGGCTGCACGATTTACCAAGAGCACCGCGCCGTCCTTGATGTCGGGGTCGTTGCTTCGGCCTTCTGAGTCAACGATCACAGCGTTCTTCGTGCTGACGCCCAGCTTGCGCAAATAGTCGGCGCGGAACGCGAGCCTGGCTTTCCCGTGCTCATCGAACACGAGGCTGCCCCGCCCATTTGAGAACGTGACGCCGACGCGCGCCACGTACACAAAATCGTCTTCGTCGCCGGGCACCATTGACGAGATCTCTGCAGCCATCTTCGCGAGCCGTGGGCTGAAGTCGGACAGATCGCAGCCGAGCCCTTTGGCAAACCCCGTCGCCGCCTTGAGGCTGAGCGCAGACAGCCCATTCAAGAAATTGCCGACGGCACTCTGGCTGCCGATGTCGTGCAACTCGCCAAACGCAGCCTGGCTGGGATGTTGGGTGCGATCCCAGATGGCTTTCAAGCGCCGAGCTTCAGCGCGGTGCTCATCGGTGACGTTGGCCTTGCGAGGTGCTGCGGATTTCATAGCGGGCGAATGATGCCCCGCGCCGCCTGCAAGAATAATCAGTTCCGCTGTTGACATAAGAATCAGCGCCGCTGATACTTGGCGGGATGAACAACCTCAAGGCCATTCGCGGCCGCCTCGGGATCACGCAACAGGAGCTTGCGGCTGATGTGGGCTGCACGCAGGGCAACATCGCCAACTACGAGCGTGGGCAGACGGTCCCGCCTGAGATGGCGGCGAAGATCATCGCCGTTGCGTTGCGTCGAGGCCTGACCATCACATACGACCACGTCTATGGCGACGTGGAACTCCCGGCCGTCCGCGCCCAAGGGGAGGGTGCGCCCGCGTGAAAGCCGGTTCGCGTTCCTGCCTTTCACGATGGCCATGTCCCCGATGGCCGCAGCACGTCGACTGGCGACTCCAGCACCCGCCCGCACAACTGCGCCAGCGCCCGCTCGCTGCGTGGAGACCCGATCCCACTGGCCCGCGAGCTGGCCTGGCACACAGCGAACCACGCACCAATGCTGTCGCGCGACAGCTCGGGCTCCACTTCGAGCAGCAACACGAGCTGCTGCAGGAATTGTTCGATCGCATCGATTCGTTCGTGCGTGGTGGGTTGCGTTGCGTCCATGCGGCGGGCCCTTTCTTTCTCTTGAGGTTTGCATGAAAGCAACTGTCTCAGTTCCTCCGCACCTTGCCCACGGCGCTGATGAGCCCTTCCCCTCCACCGTGGTCGGGCAGGACATCCTCGATGCCGTCTACAACACGGTGCACGGCTACCCCGGTGGCGTGACCGCCTTGGCTGCGCGCATGGGCATGAGCCCGAACACGCTCACCCACAAAGCCAACCCGAACACCAACACGCATCAGCCCAACCCCCGCGAGCTGATTGACATCCAGGTGTTCAGCGGCAACTACTCGGTGCTGCACGCGATGGCCGAGGCGCTGGGCCACACATGCTCGCGCGCCACGCCTGACCAGGCGGGCGGCGATCCGGTCGATACCTTCACGCGCCTGCAGGTGGCGCATGCCGACTTCTGCCGCTCGGTGGCTGATGCGCTGCTACTCGGCGACGGCGAGGTGTCTCGCAATCAGATGCGCAGGGCCGACCACATGGGGCAGGAACTGCTCGCCCTCACTGGTCACACGCTCGCCATGCTGCGCGCACGCATGCGTGACACGGGAGCGGGCAGGTGAGCAGCCCCACCCCCCCGAGCGAGCAGATGGCGCGCGCTTTTCGGCGCGTGCTGTCAGTAACGACGCTGCACCTGCTTGGTGCATTGCCTCAACCGAATCGTGGGTCCTCCCTGGCCTCATGCGATGAGGGTAATTCGAACCCCTTGCGGTGTGTAGTCAGCGGGGTGCGAACTTACTGATGGCCTCGAATTACGACGACGTGCTGGGCCAGCTGCAGGCCGCGGGCCTGATCGTGGACAGCCTGGACATCGGTCGGCTGCGCCGCTGCCGCGTGGTCGATGACCGCGAGCGCCGCGGCTGGTACCTGCTGCACGAGATCCGCATGGACAACGGCGAGGACCTCATCGTCGGGAGCTACGGCGTGTGGCGCGGCGCGGACAACAACGCGACAAAGGTGGAGCTGCGCAAGACCGAACTGAGCGCCGAGCAGCGCGACAGCTTGCGCAAGCGGCTCGCCGACGACAAGCGCCGCGCCGAGCAGGCGCGCCAGGCCGATGCCGATCGCGCGGCGGCCCGAGCCACCTCCGCCTGGCGCAAGTGCTCCGAGCAAGGCGACAGCGGCTACCTCCAGCGCAAGGGGGTGGGGGCACATGGCGTGCGCTTCAGTCCGCAGGGCGCCATGGTCGTGCCGATGCTGGACACGGCCGGCCGTGTGCACGGTCTGCAGATCATTCGGGACCGCAAGCAGCAGGGCGTGCGCCTCGAGAAGGAATTCTGGCCCGCGGGCCTCGTGAAGAAGGGGCACTTCCACCTGCTGGGCATGGGCGGGCCGATCATGCTCGTGGCGGAGGGCTACGCGACGGCCGCCAGCCTGCACGAAGCCACGGGCCTGCCGGTCGCTGTCGCCTTCGATGCCGGCAACCTGCAGCCAGTCGCGGCCGAACTGCGCAAGCGCTACAAGCTGGCGAAGCTGCTCATCTGCGCCGACGACGACAACACGCAGAAGTGCCAGCAGCCCGAGTGCAAGCGGCGCGTGTGGGTTGCCGACGGCCCGATCTGCCCGCACTGCGGCCAGCCGCACAAGGCGACGAACGCCGGCGTGTCCGCGGCCAGCCTTACCGCCATGGCCGTCGGCGGTGGGTGGATGGTGCCAGGCTGGGCCGACCCTGAAACACGCCGCACCGACTGGCTGGAGAAGGGCGAGAAGCTCAACGACTTCAACGACCTGCACCTGGCCGAGGGCCTGCACGCCGTGCGTGCGCAGGTGGAGTCCCGCATCTCGGGATTGGGCTGGCGCGCGCAGGGCGCGGCGCGTGCCCCACACGCCAAGGGGAGCGGGGCTGACGGCAAGCCTGCGGCCGCGCCGCTGCGCCCCATCGATTCGCTCGACGAGTTGCTCGAGCGCTTCGCGCTGGTCTATGGCCAGGGCGGCGTCACCTTCGACCACCAGGAGCACATGCTCGTGGCGCTCAGCGACATGCGCGACGCGTGCCTGAGTCGGGAGACGCATCGCGCGTGGGCCGAGCATCCCGAGAAGCAGATCGTGCGCGTCACCGAGGTCGGCTTCGATCCCGCCTGCACCGACACCAGCATCCACTGCAACCTCTGGGCGGGCTGGCCCACGGAAGCGAAGGCGGGGAAGTGCGAGTACCTGCTGGACCTGCTGCGCCACATGTGCGCCGGCGACAGCCGCCCGGATGCGCTGTACGAGTGGGTGCTGCGCTGGATCGCCTACCCGATCCAGCACCCGGGCGCGAAGATGAAAACGACGCTCGTGCTGCACGGGCCGCAGGGTACCGGCAAGAACATGTTCTTCGAAGCGCTGATGGCGATCTACGGGCGCTACGGGCGCGTCATCGATCAGAGTGCGATCGAAGACAAGTTCAACGACTGGGCCAGTCGCAAGCTGTTCCTCATCGCCGACGAAGTGGTGGCGCGGTCGGACCTCTACCACGTGAAGAACAAGCTCAAGGCCTTCATCACCGGGGACTGGATCCGCATCAACCCGAAGAATTTCTCGGCCTACGACGAACGCAACCACGTCAACCTGGTGTTCCTGAGCAACGAGACGATGCCGGTGGTGCTCGAGCAGGACGACCGGCGGCACGCTGTCATCTGGACGCCCGAGAAACTGAGCCGCGAGTTCTACCGCGACCTGCTCGTGGAGCTGGAGAACGGCGGCGCCGCGGCGCTGCACGACTACCTGCTGCACGTCGACCTGGGCGACTTCACCGAAGGCACGCTGCCACCGATGACCGAGGCCAAGCGCGAGCTGATCGACCTCAGCATGGACAGCCCGAGCCGCTTCTTCAAGGCTTTCGAGTCGGGCGAGATCGACGGCTTCCCGGCCAGGAACGCGCCGAAGCTGCTGAGCCCGATGCTGCCCCTGGACCTTTATGCCCTGTACGGAGCCTGGTGCCATCGCGTGGGCCTCAAGGCCCTGCATCAACCGCGGTTCGCGAGTGAGCTGATGCGCAAGCACGGCGCCAAGACCCTGTCAAAGCGCTACGACCTCGGCGTGGGCGTGAAGGGACCGTCCGGGGTCACCTTCCTGCCCGGTGGTGCCGAGTGCCCGGTCGGCGAGCACGAGCCGACGTGGATAGGCGACAGGGCGCGCGCCTTCAAGGATTCGCTCAAGGCATTCCGCGAAGGGGGGCATTGATGTCGCAAGGGTCGTTCGTCCAATTCGGTGAGGCATGTGAGCCATCTGTGAGCCATGGTGTGAGGCAAGAAAACCCAATGAAATCAATGCCTGTGAGGTATGTGAGGCATCCGGGCCTTACCCGCCCATGTGTGCGCATGCATGGGTGCGTGCGCACACCCGCATGCAGGTGCACCCGCCTGCATGCCTCACATACCTCACATACCCCACACGCCAATGCCGACAGGCACTTACGTGCGCACCCATGCCCCACACCACTCCTCACACGCCTCACAAAAAAGGATGAGATGGACGGAGAAGTGATTTCGAAGGTGATCCGCTGCACGGAAGCGAATGCGGCGGAGTTCGCCGCCCTGGTCAATGGCTGGCCGGAGCTGAAGGCGTTGGTGCGCAGCCTGCGCGCTGACGACCTGTTCCCGGGCCTGCGCGGGCTGCAGGTGACGCTCACCGGAACGCCGCAATGGGTCGCCCAGGGGTTGGCCGCGGTCAGGCCCGAAAACGGCGCCGTGGCGGCGGGAGGCTCGTATGCGGCTTGACCTCAAGCTCGATGGCCTGGACTCCGTGCGCGAATCGCTGGGCAAGCTGAGCGGAAAGCAGGCGCGCACCGCCTACGCGGCCGCGCTCAACGATGCGGGGTTCCAGGTTCGGCGCGTCATGCGCAACGAGATCCGCAGCGTGTTCGACCGGCCCACGCCCTACGTCGCGAACAGCGTCTACGTGCGCAAGGCTACGGCCGAGCGGATGAGCGTCGCGATCGAGCCGACCTACTACGGGGGCAAGGGCATCGACCCGCAGCAGATCCTGCAGGCGCAGGAGTTCGGCGGCACCCGGCGCGACAAGCGCAGCGAGGTGGCGCTGCGCCGCGCCGGCATCCTGCCCTCGGGCTTCCAGACCGCGATTCCGCGCATCCCCTACCCGGGCAGCGACGACGGCCGCGGCAACCTGCGCGGCTCGTTCATCGTGCAGCTGCTCAGCTACTTCCAGACGTTCGGCGAGCAGGGCTACCGGGCCAACATGACCGCGCGGCGTCGCGCCAACGTGCACCGCGGCACCGCCCGTCAGGCTGGCCGCCGCTACTTCGTGGCCTATGGCCGACTGCGCAGCGGCGCCACCGCCCACCTGGCGCCCGGGATCTGGGCGGCCAGCGGCACGCACGGCACCGACCTGCGCCCCGTGCTGATGTTCGTGCGCGCTGCCTCGTACCGCTCGCGTCTCAGCATGCAGGCCGTGGCGGACAGGGCAGGGCTGGAGGCTTACCTGCCGCGCCGCTTGCGTTTCCGCATCCGCCAGGCGGCAGGGGAATGACCATGGCCGATTCCAACGTCATGACCATCCCCGAGTTCTCGGTCCACCTCGGCTTCGGGCGCACCTACGGCTACCAGCTGCAGAAGGACGGCCGCCTCGTGATGGCCGAAGACGGCAAGCGCGTGCTGGTCGCCGAAAGCATCGTGCGCGTGCGCGCCACCGAAGACCCGAGCAAGCAGGGGGTGGCGGACCGCCACGCACAGGCACGACGCGAGCGCGCGGCGCCCGCGCCGGTGCAGCCGGTATCGCCAGCGCCAGTGCCGCCGCTCGACGACGACGCCGAGCCCGCGGCACCGGGCGGGAAAGAGCCGGTGCCCCCTGGCTTCGACTTCCAGGAGTCCAAGGCGAAGCGGGAGCACTTCGCGGCGCTCGAGGCGGAGGCCTCCTACCGCGCGCGGGTGAAAGAGCTGCTCGAGGCGAGTGAGGTGCGCGCCGTGATCAACGAAGTCATGACCGTGCTGCGCACCTCCATCGAGGGAATCGCGCACCGTGTGGCGCCCGCGCTGGCGGCGGAAGTGGACGAGGCCGTCGTGCGCTCGACGCTCAGTGCCGAGATCCGACACGCGCTGGAGACGGCGTCCAGCGGTCTCTCGAAGCTGGGGCGCTAGGCAGGTGGAAGCACAGAGCCTCTACCAAACCGCCGCACGCGCGATCCAGCCGCGGCGGCCGAAGACCGTCTCGCAGTGGGCGGACGAGCATCGCATCCTCAGCAGCAAGGCGAGCTCGCTGCCCGGCCCGTGGGTGACGGCACGCAGCCCGATGCTGCGCGAGCCAATGGACTGCATGAGCGCCAGCAGCCCGGTGCGCGAGATGGTGGCCGTGCTACCGATCCAGTTCGGCAAGAGCGAGATCGAGACCAACATCATCGGCTACACGATGTGCGAGGACCCGGGCCCGATCATGGTCGTGCTGCCAGGTGAGGTCTCGATGAACAAGTTCATCAACCAGAAGCTCAACCCGCTGCTGGATGAGACACCCGCGTGCACGGAAGCGCTGACGTCGACCGCATCGCGCAACTCGAGCAACACGCGCGGCTTCAAGGACTTCGCCGGCGGGCAGCTCTACATGGAGCACACCGGCAATGCGAAGCGGCTCAAGTCGACAAGCGCGCGGCTGGTGTTGGTCGATGAGTACGACAGCGTCGCGTCGAGCCTGCCGACCGGCGACGACCCCGACGCGCTGCTCGATGGGCGCAACAGCGCGTTCCCCGCGAACTCGAAACGGGCATCGGTCGGCACGCCCGAATTCAAGGGGCTTTCCCGGCTCGAAGCGAAGTACGAAAAGTCCGACCAGCGCCTGTATCACGTGCCGTGCCCGCACTGCGAGCACATGCACCCGCTGACCTGGGAGGCATTCCATTGGTCGGTGGGCCCGGATGGCCGCGTGACGCGCGCCTGGTGCACCTGCCCCGAGTGCGGCGCCGACATCGAGGAACACCACAAGGACCGGATGGTGGACCGTGGCGAGTGGGTCGCGCGCTACCCTGAGCGCAGCATCCGGGGGTATCGGGCCAATTTCCTGTACTACCGTTTTGCCCTGGGCCCCCGCTGGGCCGAGATGGCCCAGGTGTGGGTCGACGCGCAGGGCGACATCGCCGCGATCAAGACCTTCGTCAACGATCGACGTGCCGAAGCCTGGGAAGACCCCGCCATGCGCGCGGTCAAGCAGAACGCGATCGCCGAGCGCGCCGAGCCGTATCGCTTGCGTCACGCGCCTGCTGGCGTGCTGGTTGTCACCGCGGGCGTCGACACGCAGGACAACCGCCTCGCCGTGCAGCTCGTCGGCTGGGGGCGCGGCATGGCGTTCTGGGTGATCGACTACATCGAACTGATGGGCGACCCCGCAGACGATGCCGTGTGGGTCAGCCTCACCGAGTTGCTCAACAAACCCATCGCACACGATTGCGGCGCCACGCTGCGTGTCGAGGCCGTTGCCATCGACATGATGGGCCACCGCACAGAGGCGGTGAAGGACTATGCACGTCGTCGGCTCACGCGCAGGCCCATGGCGATCTACGGCGCGAAGCACAACAACGCGCCCACCATCGGCAAGGGCAAGCTCTCCGATGTCGACTGGCGCGGGCGCAGCGACAAGCGCGGCGTCATGACCTACCAGGTGGGCACAGTGGCGATCAAGCACTGGCTTTTCGGTCGCCTCTCCACCGACGCTGATCGAACGACCGAGCAGCGCCTCACCCATTTCAGCGATGAACTGGAGCCGATGTATTTCGCTGGTCTCGTGAGCGAGACCTACGACCCGCGCAAGAACGCTTTCGTCAAACGGCGTGGCGCCCGCAACGAACCGCTGGACACATGGGGCTATGCCTTCGCGGCGGCACACCACCAGGAACTGCGCCTTCACCGTTGGACCGGCGTGGACTGGCAAAGAGCGGCAGATCGTCTGCACGAGCGTGCCGGTACCGCCGACCAGTCGGCGCAGCCAGCACCTCCGGCCTCGCCTGGCCAAAACCGCCCGACAACACCGCGCGCGTCGCGCACCGACTCATCCGAATGGAGCTTTGAACGCCGTGATTGACCCCCGTGATGAGGGCGCGACGCTGCGCCACGATGTGCTGTGCATCTTGGTGGAGTGCCACCGAGACAGAGGGCTCGCGGTCTTCCGCGATGACGTTCCACGTGAAGCCATTGACGCGCTTGCTGAAGCCGTGGCCCGACGCCTGGGGCCGCGCATCGGTGGGCGCTACGTGCCAAAGCGCGACGAGCGTGCCGCCCGCGACGCCGCGGTGTGGGCGGCATTCACGGGCAGGAACTTCGAAGACGTGAGACACCAGTTCGGCATTTCCCGACGGCTCCTGTATTCAATCCTCGCGCGGCGGCGTCGGCCGGTCGTCGAATAGTGCAGGATTTTTGAGATTTTGCACAAGGCCCCGGGCACGCTTGCCCGATGGCATTCACCGCACAAAATCTCGCCGCCATCGACGCTGCCATCGGTAGCGGCGAGCTCACCATCCGCGCCGCAGATGGGCGCTTGGTCACCATGCGTAGCGTGGCCGAGCTACTGCAGGCTCGCGAAGTCATCACGAAGGGCATCGCTGACGCCAGTGGCTCTGCGCAGCGCATGTATCCGCGCTACCAAGTCGCCGACTTTTCCGACTGACACGCGCGATGGCTCAACCAAAATCAACTCTCGTCGACCGTTTCGTGTCATGGGTTTCGCCGGTGGCTGCCGTCAGGCGAGCCCACGCCCGCACAGTGCTGGCCTACTACGAAGCGGCGAAGCCCGACAGACTGCGCAAGGGCCGTCGCGCCACAGGAAGCAGCAATGACGAAGTCCTCCGCGCTGGCTCGTCGCTTCGACAGATCGCGCGGCATCTCGAGCAGAACTATGACCTCGCTTTGGGCGTGCTCAACACGCTCGTCGCGAACACCGTGGGCGCCTACGGCATCGGCATCGAGCCTCAGCCCCGGAAGGCCGATGGGTCCATTGATGACGCGCTGGCACGCGAAATCATGGAACTGCACAAGGATTGGAAAAAGCGCCCCGAAGTAACCGCCCAACATGACTGGGCCAGCGCGGAGCGGCTCCTGGCTCGTTCATGGTTTCGTGACGGTGAGGTGCTCGCGCAGATGATCGCTGGCTTGCTGCCGACGCTCGATCACGGCACTCGTGTGCCGTTCAGCCTGGAGATGTTCGAGGCCGACTTCTTGCCGATGAACCTCAACACCACGGCGCCAGCACGAATCGTGCAGGGGGTTGAGCTCAACGCCTGGGGCGCGCCGACTGGCTATCACATCTACAAATCAGATCCGTTGGAAGGCGGTTCCCTCGTGGGCGCGCAGACCAAACGCCTTGGCGCCGACCGCGTACTTCACCTGAAGACCGCGCATCGCATCCGCCAGGTGCGCGGCGTCTCCGTCTTCGCCTCGGTGCTCACCCGCTTCGATGACCTGAAGGACTACGAAGAAAGCGAGCGCATCGCAGCCAAGATCGCCGCCAGCATGGCGGCCTTCATCAAAAAGGGCGCAGCTACCGACTACAACCCGGAGAACGTCGCAGAGCCGCGACGTATGAAATTCCAGCCAGGCATGGTCTTTGACGACCTTCGCCCCGGCGAGGAAATCGGGATGATCGATACGAACCGGCCGAACCCGAATCTGGAGACCTACCGGAGCGGGCAGCTCAAAGCCATTGCTGCTGGCGCCGGTCCAACGTACAGCAGCATCGCGCGCACCTACGACGGGACCTACAGCGCGCAGCGCCAAGAGCTGGTCGAGGGCTACGCGGCGTATGCAGTTCTGTCCGCCGAGTTCATCAGCCGCGTCTCGCGCCCTGTGTACGAACGATTCATCGCGACGGCTGTCGCCAGCGGCGCACTCAAAGTGCCGCCCGGGATCAAGCCAGGCACGCTGGCTGACGCGACGTACATGCCGCCCTCCATGCCATGGATCGACCCGAAGAAGGAAGCGGAAGCCTGGGGCATGTTGGAGGACCGTGCCTATGTCTCGGGCCCCGAGATTATCCGCAAGCGCGGTGGCAATCCCATGGACGTGCTCGAGCAGCAGGGGCGCTGGCTGCGCGAGAAGGCCGCCGAAGGTGTGCCGGTCAATGCGGGCAGTACTCAGCCCGCGCCGCCCGTCGAGCCAGCTTCGCCCGATGAGCAGTGAGTGCAAGTTGTGCAGGAATTTTGAGATTTTGCACACGCGCATCGGCACATTCGTATCCAGCAAGGAACACGCATGAGCAGCACCAACAGCATCGCCAAGTGGTATGAGATCAAGGCCAAAGCCAAGGCCGAAGACGCTGCCGCGTCCGTGGCCGAGATCTACATCTACGGCAACATCGGCGACCGCTGGAACGAAGATGGCGTGATTGCCAGTGAGCTGGTGCGCGACATCGCCGCGCTCGACGTCGCGACTATCAACCTTCGCATCAACAGCTACGGCGGCAGCGTACCGGATGGCCTCGCCATCTACAACGCCTTGCGTCGTCACGCCGCGACCGTGGCCGTGTTCGTGGACGGCGTGGCGATCAGCTGCGCCAGCTACATCGCCATGGCCGGCGACACCATCACCATGGCGAAGAACGCCCAGATGATGATCCACGCGCCGTGGTCGTTCGCCTACGGCAACGCACCCCAGCTGCGCGAGCAGGCCGACGTGCTCGACCGTTACAGCAAGGCCATGGCGAGCGCCTATTCCGACAAGTCGGGCAAGACCTACGACGAAGCCCTGGCGATCCTCACCGACGGCAAGGACCACTGGTTTCTTGCCGAAGAGGCTGTCACCGAAGGCTTTGCGGACGAAGTGGGCGAAGAGGTAGCGGTCGCTGCCTCGCTGGTCAACAGCTTCGACTTGTCCCGCTTCAAGCGCGACGCCTCCACCCCCAACAACGCACACGTTTCTAAACCGCCGGTGACCGCTGGCAAATCACAGGAGCATTCGATGCCCGAAGAAAAGAAGCCGGCGGCTCAACCCGCTGCACCTTTCGCTCGCACCAAAGACGACAACACCCAGGTGATGGCGATGTTCAAGCCCTTCATGGAGCGCCCGGCCGTGGCCGCGCTGCAGACCGAAGTGCTTGCCGATCCGAGCCTCACCATCGAGGCCATTCAGGCGCGACTGCTGACCGAGATGGGCAAGGGCACCGAGCCTGCAAATCCGCAGGGTGCGCATCCCCGCGTGGACACCGTGGCCGATGAAGTCGACAAAAAGCGCGATGCCGCCGTGCAGTCGCTGCTCGTGCGATCGGGCGTCGAGAAGGACGCGAAGGTTCGCGCATCCATGTCGACCAACCCCTACCGCGGCGCCACGCTGCTCGACCTGGCGCGTGCGTCGCTTGCCCGCGCTGGCGTCAAGACCGACGGCATGGACAAGATGGATGTCGTGGCCGCTGCGTTCACGCAGGGCACCAGCGATTTCCCGATCCTGCTGGAAAACACCATGCACAAGGCGCTGCTGGCGTCCTATGCGCTGGCCGCGCTCACCTGGACGCGCTTCTGCGCCACGGGCACCGTCAGCGACTTCCGTGCTCACAACCGCTATCGCACCGGCTCCTTTGGCTCGCTGGACGCCGTCAACGAACTGGGCGAGTTCACCAACAAGTCCATCCCCGATGGCGAGAAGGCCAGCATCACCGCCGGCACCAAGGGCAACATCATCAACCTCAGCCGCCAGGCCATCATCAACGATGACCTGGGCGCCTTCGTGGGCCTTTCGTCCATGCTGGGCCGCGCCGCTGCGCGCACGGTCGAGGTCGATGTCTATGCGCTGCTGGCTTTGAATGCCGGCCTTGGACCGGCCATGGCGGACGGCAAGACGCTGTTCCACGCCGACCACGGCAACATCACGACCGCCGCGGCCATCGCGATGGCCGCGCTCGATGCAGACCGCGTGGCCATGGCCTCGCAGAAGGACGTGTCGGGCAACGACTTCCTCGACCTGCGTCCGGCTGTGCTGCTGGTGCCCATTGGCATGGGCGGCACCGCACGTTCGATCAACGAAGCGCAGTACGACCCCGACACAGCCAACAAGCTGCAAAAGCCCAACATCGTGAACGGCCTGTTCCGCGACATCGTGGACACGCCGCGCCTTTCGGGCACGCGCCGCTACCTGTTCGCCGATGCGTCGGAAGCGCCGGTCATCGAGGTGGCTTTCCTCGACGGCGCGCAAGAGCCGCACCTCGAAGTGCAAGACGGCTTCGACGTTGACGGCGCTCGCTACAAGGTCCGCCTGGACTACGGCATTGGCGCGGTGGACTTCCGCGGCGCAGTCACCAACGCCGGCCAGTAAGCCGGCGCCCCGTTCACATCATCGGAGCCAAATCCATGAGCAACAACTTCAAGCAGGAAGGCGCTGTCATCCAGTACACCGCCACCGGCAACATTGCCAACGGCGCCGTCGTGAAGATCGGCAATGTGCTGGGCGTGGCGATCGCCGCCATCGCCAACGGCGCCACCGGGCCCGTTCGGCTCGAAGGCGTGTTCCTTGTGCCCAAGGTCAGCGGCGCTGTCATCACCCAAGGCGAGTCGCTCGTCTGGGATGCCAGTGCGGGCGCGTTCGACGACAGCGCAGCGACGCCCGGAGCCGGAGATATCTCTGGTGCTGCTGCCCATGCATGGGAGGCGGCCGGCAACGGCGTGACAAGCCTGCTGGTGAAGTTCACCGGTGCGCCCGGTACTTTGACCACCTGATCTCGCGCGCCGTGAGCATCGCCCCCTTCGCCAACCTCGAGCAGCGCCTCAACCGCGCGGTGCTCACTCGCCTCCCCGACGCAGTGGCGGTGGTCGGCGGGGTGGAGGTGCCGGTGCTCTTTCAGCGGCCCTACGCGGCACCGTTCGGCGGCCAGGTGGATGCCTCGGCGCCCGAATGCTTGGGACCAGTGGACGCCCTCGGCGCGCTGGAGCGCGGCGGCCAGTTGAGCATCGACGGTGTCGCCTACGAGGTGATCTCTGCTGAGCCCAACGGGTCGGGCTTGGTTCGTCTTGTGCTCGGGACCGTCTGACATGTTGGCTATGGAACCCGTCCTCGTCGAGCAGCTGCGCAGCGGCCTGGCCGGCGGCTGGAAGGTCATGGGCTTCGCGAGCGATGCCGGGCGCCGTGACGCATGGCCGCTGGCCTCGGTCTCTTTCGTCGACGGCAACGTGGCGGACAGCAAGGCGGGCGCCGCCGCAGTCCAGTCCGCCTGGCGCGTGACGCTGATCGCCAAGCGCGGCGAGCAGGCCGTGGCGCTGGTGGACGCCGCTTTCACGGCCTCCATGGCTTCGCTGCACAACTGGACACCGGCCGGGGAAGTCGGCGGGCGGCGTTGGGAACGGCTGCGCCTGCTGCAGGTGACGCCGCCGCAGTACCCCGAAGACGGCCTTATCGGCATCGACCTCACTTTCACGACTCAGGCCCGTTACGACGGGCACGAGTGAACCCCGATTTTTCTGGAGCTTCAACATGGCCCTGATCTACGCAAAGAACGAATACGCAATCCCGCGCGGTCGCGTGTTCTTCGATCCCTTCGACGCCAACGGCAGCCTCACGGGCGAGATCGCCATGGGCAACTGCCCGGGCGTGAACCTGTCCATCGAGACCACCAAGGCCGAACACTTCAGTTCGGAAAAGGGCCTGCGCGAGAAGGACGAATCGCTCATCGTCGAGGTCAACCGCACCGGCTCGCTCAACTGCGACAACTTCAGCGCGGCGAACTTCGCGCTGTGGCTTTCGGGTACACGAACCACGGTGAATCAAGCCGCCACGCCCGTGACGGCCGAAGTTCGCGCGGTGACGCCTGGCCGTTTCTACCAACTGGGCGCCACAGCCGGCAACCCGCTGGGTGTCCGCAAGGTGACGGCCGTGACGGTGAAAAGCTCGGACGGCACGACCAACTATGACGTGGGCGACGACTACAACGTCGACCTCGACACCGGCCGCGTGCAGATCGTCGTGGGCGGTGCGATCGTCGCCGGCAACGTCCAGTTCGGCTACACGCCGGTGGCGGGCAGCTACGAGACGGTGCGCTCGGGCGCTACCGCCGAGACGCAGGGCGCGCTGCGCATCGTGGCGGACAACGCCTCCGGCGCCAACCGCGATTTCTTCATGCCCAAGGTCACGCTGACCCCGACGGGCG
This sequence comes from Variovorax sp. Varisp46, assembly GCF_059491885.1. Lineage (NCBI taxonomy): Bacteria > Pseudomonadati > Pseudomonadota > Betaproteobacteria > Burkholderiales > Comamonadaceae > Variovorax > Variovorax sp. Varisp46. The sequence continues at coordinate 3,676,096 of NZ_CP168515.1, read as the reverse complement.
ACCTGCCCATCATCGCCGAGGGCACCGAATTCGTGCAGATGCAGTTCGGCCTCGAGGTGCTCAAGTCCGCCAACGCGGAGGCGATCTACGCAGACGGCCGCCCAGTCGCTGCCTAAGTCCATGCGCCTGCCCGCCGCCTTCGCGGTAGGCGGGCGGTGGCAACGCATGGCGCTTCCCGCGAGGCCTCATGCGCCGCCATCGTCGGTGCCAACGGCACCCGTCCCTTTGAACGAGTGAACCCGTGGCCATCAAGCCGATCCAAATCCTGATCAATGCCAAGGACGAAGCGTCCGCGGTGTTCGACAAGCTGCAATCCAAGATTGCAGCTGTGGGCGCGGCCATCCTCGGCTACTTCGGCGTCAAGGCATTCGTCGGTGTCATCAAGGGGGCGGCCGATCTTGAGTCGGCACTGAGTCGGGTCCAAGCCGCGACGGGCGCAAGCGCCGACGAAATGAAGCTGCTGCGCAAGACAGCAGAGGACGCCGGGGCAAGCGGGAAATACAGTGCTGTAGAGGCAGCTGGCGCACTCGAGACTCTCGCCAAGGCCGGTTTGAGCGCCAAGGATGCGATCGGCACGCTTCCTGCGGTCCTGAACTTGGCCGCCGCAGGGGATATCGAGCTCGCGACCTCGGCCGAGTACATCACCAAGGCGGTCACCGGGCTTGGGCTTTCCTTTACCGATGCGGCGCGCGTTGCCGATGTGCTCGCCAAGGGCGCCAACGCGACGAACACCAGCGTGTCCGGTCTTGCGCAGGCGCTCAGCTATGCTGCGCCGCTCGCCAATACGCTCGGACTGAGCCTCGAGCAAACCGTAGCCATCATCGGCAAGTTCGCCGACGCAGGCATCGATGCGAGCCGCGCCGGTACCGCGCTCAACAGCATCATGGCGCAGTTCGCCGACCCTGCCAGCAAGTTCCGCACGGAGCTGGCAGCGGCTGGCATTACGACGGTGGACTTCAACCAGGCGCTACACGAGCTTGCCAAAGGTGGTCCAGGTGCGAGCCGAGCCATCAATGCAGTGGGCACGGAAGCCGGGCCCGCGTTGCGCGCTCTGCTGAACCAAGGGGTTGGCAAGCTCGACGACCTCACGCGCGCACTCAAGGACTCGGAGGGAAGCGCCGCAGCGACCGCGAAGGTCATGCAGGAGAACCTGAATGGCGCGTTGAGCGGCCTCGGGCGCGCCTGGGAATACGTGACCAACACGCTGGGCACGCCCGTGTTGCCCGTGCTCACGAAAGCGGCAGAGCAGCTTGCAGGCTCGCTGCGTGCCGCCGTCAACGATGGAACGGTCGCGAAGTTCGGCGCTGCCATCGCCACGGCGTTCCAGGCGGCCATCAAGTGGGTGCGTGACTTCGCGGCGAGCTTTGATTTCGGCGCTGCCACATCGAGCGCGTTGGCCTTCGCGGAGCGCGTCGGTGCAACGCTGGACGATCTGAGTCGCAGAGCAAAGACCACCAGCGACGTGGTGCAAACCGCTTGGGGCGTGATGTCCGGCGGTGCCAACGTGCTCATCGGGAGCATCTTCAAGATCGCCGAATCGTTCGCGGGCGTGACCTCGAACATCCTCAGCGGCGTCTCGCTCATCATCGAGGGCCTCTCGAAGATCACCATCGGCAACGTCTCGGCTGCATTCAAGCAGGCCGCTGACGAGATCCGCGACTCCGCGCAGGGCATGGCGGGCGTCACCGAGGCGTATGCGCAGCAAGCCAGTGCAGCATTCGACCGGGCCGCCGTAGGAGCGGAATCGGCGCGTGTTGGCTGGAAGGCTCTCACGACAGACGCTGATGCGTCCGCGGTTGCCGCCGCAGGGGCCGAAAAGGCATACACGGCCATGGCCACGACGCTCCAGGCCACGGCCCAGGCCAATGCTGCGGCGGCAGAGAAATCGCGCGCCACGGCGCTCGCCCACGAAGAACAGGCCAGGAAGGCGCAGGAGGCAAGGGCGGCTCAGGAAGCGCTGCGCGCGGAGTACGCGCAGGCCATCGCCACCGGCAACGTGCAACGCGCAGCCGAGGTCATGGTCAAGCTCAAGGCTGCGACGGATGCCGCGGCCGCTGCAGCCGAGAACAACACGAAAAAGCAGGAGCAGCAAGCGAAGGCCATCGAGGCAGCTTTTGCGCGCATGGGCCTGCAGACCAAGGAATCGCTGCGCATCGCAGCCGAAACTGCGCGTCAGGACTTCGAACTCATCCGCGACAGCGGGCAGGCCAGCGCCGATGCCATCGCGGCGGCTTGGGCAAAGGCCGCGGAAGCAGCCATTGCCGCCAACGACGGGGTGGTTCCCATTTGGGTGTCTGCGCAGGCCGCCGCCAAGGGCTACGAAGTGCAGGTGGACGACGCAGGGCGAGCCACGCTCCAGCTTGTTCAGACGTCCGCTGCGTTGAAGGGCCTAGCGGGCGGGTTCGACAACGCGGCCAGGGCGGCTCAGAACTACGGCAAGGTGGTGGGCGGCGTGCGCGCGCCAGGCGGTGCCAGCCCGGGCGGCTCGGCCGGCGGCGTTCCGGGCGCGCCGGGCGTCACCCGCGGCGGGCGCCTGCCGGACGGCACCTATCTCCGGCCTGAAGACCAACTCGGCATCATCGGTCCCAACCAGGTGGTGAAGCCCACGCAGGTGAGCGGTGAGATGCGGTCAGCGGGGACCGATCTGGGCACACGCACCGGCATCGCAGCTTTCCTCAAGTCCGCTGGCGTGGACGACGATGCCATCGCGCGCAAGATTGCCGGTGAGTTCGCGGACTCCAAGGGCGACATCCCGTTCTTCGACAACCCGGGCCAGAAGAAATACGGCGGCGATGGCGGCACGCTGAGCATGGCCCTGCTCAAGGCGGCCGAGCAATACACGTTCGGCACCGCCAACAGCAAGGCGCAGCAGCCATCGACGATCCCCAGGCCGGAATCCACGCGCACCGTCCGGGTGGACCTGAACGTCAACGGCCAGAACTTTGGTTCGCTCAACACCGACAACGCGGGCGCCGACATGCTGCAAGACTTGCTGCAGCGGCTCGGCCAGGCCCGCAGCACCTCCGCGCCCTGACCATGGCAACCACCACCTTCCACACCTTGGGCGACCTGCAGCTACCGCGCGGCATGGTCTGGAGCGACGAGTTCGCCTGGAGCGCGGTCCAGAAGTCGGCCGAGTACGCCGTCACAGGGGCATTGGTCATCGACGCAGCGGTCAAGCAGGCCGGCCGGCCCATCACGCTGAGCGGCGAGGCAAATGCTGGTTGGATCCGTCGCAGCGTCGTGGAGGATTTGCGCGCCCTTGCTGCGGCAGATCCTGTGGGCGAACACCTGCTGACGTTGGCTGACGGCCGCACGTTCACTGTGCAGTTTGCGCCAGTGGATCTGCCTATACAGGCGGACCCCATCGCTCGCCCCGAGCTTCCCCCCGACACCTTCCCCTACATCGCCACCGTGCGGCTGATCGAGGTCTGACCCATGCCAATTCAAGAAGGCGACATCAAATTTTTGAAGACCCAGGTCATGCAAGACGTGCCCGAAGGCGGCGGCGCGCCGACGGGTGAGGTCGTGGTCGACGGCGCCAGCAACGCCATCTTCCCCGACATCTCCGAAGTGGCCCGCGCCGGTGGCCGCGTCAGCCTGCGCAAGCTCGGCCTGCACGTGGACACCACTACCGTCGACGACTTCCTGGACGCCAACATCGTCGTCGCGATGCCGCCCGATGACCCGAACGTGTCGGCCACGCTCTTCAGCACCGGCGAGACCTTCGACCGGCGCACCTCGGCCGTGTCGCGCATGGAGGCCTACCTGTCCATCGGCCCGCAGTACGCCGGCTACCTCTACGGCAACCACGTCAGCGGGCAGGACACGCTGCTCGTGTACCAGAAGACCGACGACTTGCCGCCCATCGGCTCCACGCTGGTGCTGACCAAGCGCGAGAGCTATCCCGACCAGTTCCAGCAATACGTGCGCATCACCGAAGCCGCGGCTGAACTGCGCAGCTTCGAAGACGACAAGGGCACCTACACCCGCTACGTGTTGACCCTGCGCCTGGCGAACACGCTGACGGCCGACTTCCCCGGCTTCGACATGTCGCGCTACGAGTACACCAAGGCGCAGATCGCGCTGCTCACCAAGCTGAGCGACACCGTGGTTGCCAATGCCGCGCGCTACTACGGCGTCACCAAGCTGACCGAGGCCGCCTCCATGGGCGACTTCGTCATCAAGGGCGAATCCATCTTCACGCAACTGGTGCCCAGCGCGCAGATCGAAACGCCCATCGCCGACGCCCGCACCAACCAACTGACCGCCGGTGCGGTGTCCACCGGCAGCGCCATCGTCCAGACGATCAACGCCACCTTCACCACCACGCAGAATCTGTTCATCGGCGGCGCCATCGCCCCGGGCTCGCTCTCGGTGGTCAACGGCAGCATCACGGTCACCGACAGCGGCGGCCGGCTTCTGAGCGGCGGCGCACAGGTCGGTACCGTCGACTACGAGAACGGCGTGCTCGCGCTGACCACCAACATCTTCGGCACCGGCGCCCTGGTCTACACCGTGACCTACGCGCCCGCCGCGGCGCCGCAGTCGGTCAACCAGTCGATGGGTTTCGAAGTCAAGCAGGAAACCCGCTCGCTGAGCTACGTGCGCACCATCGAGCCGGCGCCCGTGCGCGGCACGCTCTCCATCAGCTACATGAGTCAGGGTCGCTGGTATGTGCTGCGTGAGCAGGGCGACGGCGCGATCCGCGGCGCCGACAGCGGCTATGGTTCGGGCAACCTGAACTTCACGAGCGGCACCTGGTCGGTCACGCTCGGTGCGCTGCCCGACGTGGGCAGCTACATCATCGTGCAGTGGGTCGAACCCGCCGCGGCGCGCGACAGCGACGTGCTCACGCTCGACAACAACGGCAAGTTCTACTGGCCCTTCAACACCTCGGGCGAATCGTCGGTGACGGCCGGCGCCAAGGTCATCCAGCCCGGCGCGCTCACCATCACCTGGCTCGACGGCGGTGTCACGCGCACCGTGACCGACAACGGCGCCGGCGGCCTCACCGGCTACGGCACCGGCCCGGTCAACTATGCGGGCGGCGTGATCCGCCTCTCGCCCACCACGCTGCCCGCACCCGGCACGGCGGTCAACGTCAACATCAACAGCGCCGCCAAGACCTCGGCCACGCTCACGGTCGCCGGCGGTTCGGGCAGCTTCGGCATGACCGGCATCACGCCGGGCTCGGTCAGCTTCACGCTCACGGGCCAGCTGCGCGCGCAGTACCTCGACAACCCGATCGTCAACTGGGGCGCGGCTTCGAGCTACCTCATCAGCGACGACGGCGCCGGCACGCTGGTGGCGCACCTGGGCGACGCGCTCGTTGCCGTGGGCACCGTCAACTATGCGGCGGGCACCTTCGTGCTCAACGCCAACACCATCCTCCCGCTGCCGGTGGCCGTGGCCCTGACTGCGTTCGACAACGTCTACCTCGCCGATTCGTCGAACGGCCCCTGGTACACGCTGGTCGCCCAAGCCTGACCGGAGTCCCCATGAGCGATATCTATCTCAACACCGGCGGCTCTTCCTTCAAGCGCGTGCCCTTCGTGCAGGTGGCAGCCAGCACCATCCTCTCGCTGAACCTGAGCGGCGTCACCTCGGCCGCCGCGCAGTTCACCAACACCACGCCCGCCGTCGACACCCTCGGCGGCACGATGGACCACCTGCATCTGAAGACCAATGTCGCCAACGCGTTTTCGATCTCGGGCGCACGCTTCAGCCGCGGCGGCAAGGACTACGTGGTCAAGGCATCGGGCGAAGTGCAGCAGGACATCTCGCCTGTCACCGGCAACGGCACCACCGTTGGCACCATGTCGCTGGGGCAGGGCGAAGTACTGCTCGACGCCTGGGCGGCTGGCGGCTCGCCCGCCGTCACCAACTGGCGCGCCCTGGCCGCTGCGCCCATCAACGGCAGCGACACCCCGTTCGCCACCTACGCCATCACCTTCCGCGTGCCGACGGCGCCGCTGCGCACCGGCAGCCTGTCCGTGCTCGGCACCATGCAGGACGGCACCACCTTCAACGTCACCGCCGACGGCGACGGCATCATCAACACGACCCGCATCAAGGGTCGCGTGAACTACACCACCGGCGTGGTCATGCTGGTGGGCGTGACGCCCTCGGCGCCGGCAGGGCAGTCGGCCGTCGACGTGTCGTTCCTCGGCATCCCCGGCCTGACCACGGCCTACATCGACCTGATCCGGCAGGAGACGGTGCGCCTCAACGCGGTGGCCTTCACCTACTTGCCGCTCGACGCCGCGCTGCTCGGCATCGACCCCGTGCGCCTGCCCTCCGACGGCCGCGTGCCCATCTTCCGCCCGGCCGGCTTCTACGTTCTCAGCCACAAGGCCACCACGGCGCCGGCCACGGCCGTCAACGGCGGCACGGTGAACGTCGGCCGCACCCGCATCTCGCGCGTGCGCGTGATCGGCAACGACGGCGCCACCATCCATACCGGCTACACCGTCGACCGCGAGGCCGGCATCGTCACCTGGGTGGACGTGACGGGCTACTCGCAGCCGGTGCGCGTGGCGCACTACATCGAGGACATGTCGCAGATCCGCGATGCGCAGATCAACGGCGACATCACCGGCCTCAAGGCGCTGTCGCACGACTTCCCGGTCGGCTCGTACATCTCCAGCGCGCTGATGGTCGGCGATCTGCGCGCGCGCGTGAAGCCGGTCTTCGACCAAGCCACATGGGATGGCATCACATGGTCCGACACGCCCGTGGGCAACGCGGCTCCGGCCACTTACAACGACACGGGGTTTCCGATCACGGTGACCAACCGCGGCGCGCGCACCGAGCGCTTCGCGTTGGTGTTCAAGACCACGCAGACCGTCGATGTGATCGGCGAGCACGTGGGCAACCTGGGCACCTACAGCATCAACACCGTCATCGCGCCGATCAACCCCTACACCAACACGCCGTATTTCAGCGTGCCGATCGAAGGATGGGGCAGCGGCTGGGGCATCGGCAACGTCGTCTTCGTGCCTACCGTGGGCGCGCTGCCGACCGTCTGGATCGCCCGCACCGTCAAGCAAGGCCCGGCGGCTGGCCTCGACTACTCCTTCGAACTGCTCGCCCGTGGCGACATCGACAACCCTCTCTAAGGCCTCAACACCATGACTTCACCGGTGGACACCTCCGTCAAGTATTTCAGCAGCGCCATGTCGGGCGCGCCCGTGCTTAGCGGCACGGCCGGAGCCTTGATCGCGCTGCTCGACGCGTGCCTCAAGGATGGTTTCGACACGAAGACGTTGACATCGCTCGTCGCGGCGGGCGGCGTGATGACAGCCACTTTTCCCGGCGCGCATTCCTCGCTCGTCGACAGCGTGGTGCTGATCACCGGCGTGACCGGCGGGCCGACCGGTTTCGCGGGCGCGAACGGCGAGCAAAAGGTGACAGCGCGCCCTCTCGCGACGACGGCAACTTGGGCCACGGCGTTGCCCGATGGCACCTACACCGGCACCATCACTATGAAGATGGCGCCGCTGGGTTGGCTCAAGCCGTTCTCGGGGACCAACAAAGCCGTCTACCAATCGAGCGATCCGACGAGCACGAAGTGTCTGCTGCGCGTGGACGATACGGGCACGACCTCGGCGCGCGTGCGCGGGTACGTGACGATGTCGGACGTGGACACCGGCACCGAACCGTTTCCGACAGACCTGCAAGTTTCAGGCGGTGGCTACTGGGCAAAAAGTGGTGTTGCTTCGGCCGCTGCAACGCAATGGGTTCTGTTTGGCGATGGGAAGATTTTTTACTTTTTCAACGCACCGTACTACGCAAACTCCAACACGCAGTATGCGGGTGTGACGCGCTGCTTTGGCGACCCGATACCGTTCAAGCCTTCGGGCGATGCATATTGCTGCACGCTCTCCTATTCGATCAACGCCAGTGTCGCAAGTCAGTTCGATGGCGCACTCGACGCGAACGGTGGCGTGCCACAACTCGCCACGCCGCGGAATCACACCGGTTTGGGCAGCGCGACGCTGTATGTGAAGGCGATCCAGGGGAGCGCCACCACAACGGCGACTGGCCTCGACACGACCATGGGTGCATTCCCGTCTGCACAGGTAGATGGCAACTTGCGCCTCATGAAAGTCGAACTTCGACTCAGCGCCTCGGCGGTCGGGCCGCGTGCCGAGTTCCCCGGCCTCTACCACGCGCCGCACAGCGGCGTGTTCGATACCTTCAAGACGTTTGACGCGACGCCGGCTGTAGGGTCCCTCGCCGGCAGGAGCATGTTGGCGTTGACGAACACAACGACGACGTTCAACACGACTCCCTCAAGTGGGAATATGGGTGCCAGCTTCTTCGACAAAACCGGCCCGTGGCGCTAAGCAGACATGGCAGCACATCGCTACTGGCGCGTAATCAACCCCGAAGCGCGCGGGACTGGGGGGCTGGAGATCAGTGAGTTCCAATTGCTCGACGTATCCGGCACGCGCGTCGACGGATCGGCCACGCTCACGAGCAGCGTGGCACCGTCGACAGGCGCGTTGGCGAACTTGAAGGACGACAACACTGCGACCGCAGCAGCGTGGTCGGCGAGCGTCTTGCGCAGCCTTGTGCTGAGTTGGGACTTCGGTGGCAGTCCTCAAGACGTGGGCGACATTCGCGTAGGAGCGGCCGACAGCTCGGCAACGATGCTGTATTCGATGCGGCTGCAGAGTTCGGACGATGCGACCACTTGGGCCGAGGAACTTCAGGTTTTCTCGATTACATACCCGGGCCTGCGAACCAAAACAGGTAGTGACAGGCTGGCCTTCACGCCCTACGACATCTCGCCCAACACGCGGCTGTCGACGGACAAGCAGACGATCTCGTATGGGGGGGCCATATCTGGGTCGGCGCGGGGCGTGATGTACCGGTCCAGCGGGGTGTACCAGCTTGAGTTCCAAGGGGCGGGTCCTTTTTCGGGGGCGACGCTTGGTGTAGGGGTCGCGACCAATGCCGTGGACCTGAGCCTTGTCATGGGGTCGTCGGGGACTGGATACTCTGCGGCGTATCGAAACGACGGCCAAAAGGCACTCACAGGCGCCATCACGAGCTACGGGGCGGCGTACACGGCCGGCGACGTGATCGGCGTCGTCTGCGACTTCACCGCGGGCACGGTTACGTTCTATAAGAATGGGGTGAGTCAAGGGAGCATCGCCGCGGCCCTCGCCGGTAAGGCGGTATGCCCGGCCGCAGGCCTGGGCGGCAGTGTCGGGCTGTCTATGACGTTGCGCACCAGCGGGTTCACGTACCCCATTGCAGGTGCGACCGCGTGGGACACCCGGCAGAACATCAAGACCGACCTGTATGGCAAGGTGAGCGCCGTCAGCCCCGCCATGGTTGTGACGGCGGCGGGCGTGAGCGCGTACCACTGCGTTGGCATCGCGCCACCGAAAACGCGGCGGGACATGAATTGGACAATGCTCGGGCAAGGCATTGGCCGCCTGAAGGGCACCACGAAAGACAAGGGCACGCCGAACACCCCTGTGTCTGAACGCGTGCGGCTCTATCGGCAGAAAGACGGCTGGTTGGTGCGCGAGGTTTTCAGCACAGCCAGCACGGGCGCTTATTCGTTCGACTACATCGACGAACTGGACACCTACTACGTCATCAGTTTCGACCACGACCTGAACTTCCGCGCCGTGGTCGCCGACAACCTCAATCTTGCCAACGGCGGCGTGGAGTTGATGCCATGAGCTTCACCCCCACGCAGGCCTTCAAGGACGCCCGACTCGTGGGCGGAATCTCGGCGCTGATCGATGCTGACCCGGTTAACCCTGCCTACGCGAACCTGTTCGACGGCTCGGGCATCGCGCTCGTGACGATGGTCTTCGCTGCGCCCGCCGTGTCCTTCATCGACCACGCGCTCGTGTTCGCGCAAGGCAACGGTGCGGGCGACATGATCCTGACCCAAGGCTACGCCGCGACGTTCGATCTCCACAACGGGGCCGGCACGCTGCTGGGCTCCGGCGACGTGTCCGACGCAGCCGGCGCCGGCGCGCTCAAGATCAGCGGCACCACGGGCACGCTGCTGTATGCCGGCGCCCGGGCCATCCTCGCCGAACTGAAGGTGGTGTGATGTGGCATCTGTCGATCTTCTCTTCGCCGCGGCACCGCTCACCACCGGCAACCTGGTCTTCGGCGACGACGGCAGCAGCCCCGCGACCGATGCCATCGTCTCCGGCCAGATCGACGCCGGCATGCCCGATGTCGTCGGCCGCGCGGCGCTCGGCTTCAGCGTCGGCGGTGCGATCGATGCCGGCATGCCCGACGTGCTCGGCGAAGTGCGCTACTTCACCGACACGCAGCGGCCCCTCGTGTCGCGGCTCGGCGTGCGCTTTCAGGAAGCCGCGCCCATCGAGGCCGGCACGAGCATCCGGCAGCAGGACGCCCGACCACTCACGTCAGCCGCCGCAGTGCGCTACGCGGACGCCGTGCCGCTGCCCGTGGGCACCGCCGTGCGGTTCCAGGACGGCCAGCGCGCGCGGCGCGGCATCGGTGTGCGGTTCCAGGATGGCGAGCGCGCCGGCGCGGTGTCGGGCATTCGCTTTCAGGACGCCGCTCGCCAGCGCGTCGGTAGCAAGGTGCGGTTCCAGGACGCGTTGCGCGCCGGCGCGGTGTCGGGCATCCGCTTCCAAGACGGCATGCGCGTGCGCCGCGCAGCAGTTGCGCGGTTCCAGGACGCGCGGCCGTTCTTCGTCGGCCTCACGGCCTTCGAGGGCAACGGCAAGCCTGTCGCCGTCGGGCGCACCACGCGCTACCAGAACGCCATCAAGCCGCCCCCTGGCGTGTCCAGCAGCACGCCGCCGCAGCCGGAAGACCCGTGCTATGTGCCCGACACCGATCTGCTGTTCGAGGCACCGTGGAGCGCGGATGCGAATCTGGTTTTTGTTTGCGAGCGGCATGACGGGCCGGGGCCTGGGGAAACGGTTGTTGTGCCGGTCAGGAGGGTCTACGTAGTGGAAAACCACATCACGCTGCAACGCGTCGACAGTGGCGTGGCCATCGAGGCCGACGCCTTCTCCATGAGCCTTGATGCGGACTCGTGGACCTGGTCGTGGAGCGCGTCGATTCCGGCCTCCGCGCTCGCGCTCATCGAACCCGACTCGAGCGGCGATCCGGTGGACATCCAAACCACGATCAACGGAGTGGCGTTCCGCCTGTGCGCCGAGAGCTACAGCCGCGAGCGCAGTTTCGGCAAGGCCCGGATCCGGGTGCAGGGCAGGGGGCGCGCCGCCATCCTGGATGCGCCCTACGCGCCGACGCTCAATCACTTCAGCGCCTCCCCGCTGACTGCCCAGCAGCTTGCGGCGCTGGCGCTGACCGTCAACGGCGTGAGCATCGGCTGGGCCGTGGCCTGGGGCCTCGAGGACTGGAACGTGCCGGGCGGCACCTGGAACTTCCAGGGCAGCTACATCGCTGCGGTGCAGGACATTGTGCGTGCGGCCGGCGGCTATGTGCAGCCGCACCGGACTGACGCGACGTTGCGCGTGCTCCCGCGGTACCCGGCAACACCCTGGACGTGGGACACGCTTACGCCGGATTTCGAAGTGCCGAGCGCTGTCACTACCGTCGAGGGAATCGAATGGCGGAGCCTCCCGGCCTACGACCGGATCTTCGTCGGCGGCACCACCGCCGCGGGCGTGCTCGGCCAGGTCACTCGCGCCGGCACCGCCGGTGGCGCGGTGGCGCCGATGGTCACGCATCCGCTGTTCACCAACGCGATTCCCATTCGCCAGCGCGGCCTCGCGGAACTTTCCAACACCGGCCGCCAGGCGCTCGTGACGCTGCGCATGCCGGTGCTGGCCGAGACCGGAATCATCCAGCCGGGCGCGCTCGTGCGCTACGTCGACGGACCCACCACCCGCCTCGGACTCGTTCGCAGCACCGCCGTGAGCTGGGACCGCCCCGTTCTGCGCCAGACCATCGGCCTCGAGACCCACGTGGACTGACCATGCGAAACATTTACCGCGTCTTCCTCGACCTGCTGCCGGCGCGCCCGCTGCAGGTCGGAACCATCACTGCGCTCGACGGCGAGGTGGCCACCGTCGAGTTGCCCGGCGGCGGCCTGCTGACCGCGCGCGGCGGCGGCGCCGTAGGCGAGCCCGTGTTCGTACGTGATGGCGTGATCGAGGGCGAGGCGCCCGCGATGCCCGTCGAAATCATCGAGATCTAGAAAGAAAGACATGGGCGACTTCATCCAACTGTTCACCGAGTTGAAGGGCGTGCTGGGCGGCGCCGCGGCCGTGGGCGTCTCCGTGGCGCTCTACCTGTGGAGCCAGCGCGGCCAGCGGCAGCTCGACGGCGCGAACACGGAGGCGAACGTCTCTGCGATTGCGCATTGGAAGGATGTCGCCGAGCGTTCCGACGCGGCGCTCGTTGCGATGACGGCCCGCGCGGACAAGTTCGCTGAGGAGAGGAACGAAGCCTACAAGCAGCTGGCCCGAATGGAGGGGCAGCTCGCCGAAATGAACCGCCAGCTCGAGGCGCAGAACCTGAAGCTGGAAACCCAAAGCAAAGAAATGCAGGGCCTGCGCGACCAGGTCCGCAACCTTCAGGAGCAAATCCATGCACCGCGCTGACAGTGACTTCGGTCCCCTCGAACCTGTGAAGCGCCTGCCGCGCACCATGCGGCACGTCTTCAACGCCTGCGTCGTGATCGGCGGACTCGTCGGTGGGGGCGTGAGCATCGGCTACTTCCTCGGCGTGCAGCAGCAGAAGCAGGACTCGCTCGCGGAAATTGCACGCCTCCAGGAGGCCTATGGCGGGCGACTCAAGAAGGCGGCGGACAGCGTAACGACCGCGGCCATGGTGACCTCGAGCGCCGCAGAGGCCGTGGGCGAGGCGGCCGACCAGGTCGGCGCCGCGGCGAAGACTGCAACGACCGCCGCCATCACCGCCAAGGCAGCCGCGAAGGCAAGCGCCGTGCCGCCACCGGCACCCGCGCCTGCGGCGGCCGTGAACAACACGATCAAGCGAGCGAACGAAAAGCTGCAGGGAGGCCGGCCATGAACCGGGCGGCCGCGCTGGTGCTGCTCGTGGTCCTGCAGGGCTGCGCCACGCCTTCATCGCCGCTGGCGCCGGCGCGGGACTGTCCCGCGTTGCCGACCCTTCCGGCGAACCCGTCCGCAGCTCAACGCGGACAACACACCGAAGCCCTTGTTGCGCTGTACCTGCGCTGCGCCGGCGTCAACGAATGAATCAACGCTGCAGCCACGCGGCAATGGAGTGAAAAGCATGATCGACGTTTCCACCCTCATCGACTGCACGGGCGCGACGCGCGCCAATGCCGAGCGCTACGCCTGGCCGCTGAGCGACGGCATGGACCGGTTCGCCATCACGTCCGCGAGCGCCGCGGCATGCCTGCTCGGGCAGGTGGCGATCGAGTCCGAAGGCCGCGACGGGCCGCTCGCGGTGGTCGAGGAAGACCTCTACTACACAACGCCCGATCGGCTGCGCGCGGTCTTCCCCAGCTTGTTCGTGAAGGGGACACATCGCGCCGAGGACTACGTGCGCAACCCGGGTGGCCTGAGCCAGTTGCGCTACAAGGGCTATCACGGTCGCGGGCTGATCCAGCTCACCTGGCTCGACGCCTACCGCGCCGCCAGCGATGCGTTGGGCTTCGACTACGTCGGCGACCCGTCGCTGGTGCTGCAGCCGAAGCATGCGGCGCTGACTGCGTGCTGGTTTTTCGCCGCCTACAAGGGATGCCTGCCGGCTGCGGAGCGGGGCGACGTCTACGACATCACCGGGCGCGTCAACGGTGCGGCCCGGCTGAAGCTGGCCGAGCGCAAGGCGGCCACCGCGCGCGCCTACAAGGTGCTGAGCAAATGAGGCTGGCCCACCCCTCCACAACGGACCCGCACTACGCGTGGTTTCATTGCCCCGGCTGCGACGAGAAGCATGCGGTGAGCACCGGCCCAGGCCGTTGGGGCTGGAATGGCTCGCATGATGTGCCGACGCTGACACCCTCTGTACTTGTGCGCAGCGGCCACTTCGCGGCCAGCCACAAGCCCGGCGACAGCTGCTGGTGCACCTACAACGCGAAACACCCGGATCGACCGAGCCACTTCCAATGCATGGTGTGCCATTCGTTCGTCACCGATGGCCGCATTCAGTTCCTCGCCGACTGCACGCATGCGCTCGCTGGCCAGACCGTGGACCTGCCGGAGGTGGGGTCATGATCCTGCCCGACCTCAAGACCGGCGCGCTCTGGGCTCTTGGCCTTGCGCTCGTGGCCGCGCTGGCCACCGCCGGCATCGAACGCACACGCGTCGCCGGCGCACGTGCTGACCTGGCCGCCGAGAAGGCTGACCGCGCCAAGGAAAACACCGCTCGAGCGCTGGCCGCGCTAAGGGATCTGCAGCGCACCGTCGCCCTGGTGGCTGCGCATGCTCAAACTCAACAGGGAAACGTTGATGCCTACGAAAAGAAGCTGGCAATCTTGGAGCGCGATCGCCGCGCTGCTGACGCTGAGCGCAACCGGGTGCGCAAGCAATACATCGATTTCGCCGCCCGTGATCGGGACCAAGCCCGTAGCGACCCCGCTGCCTGCCAGCGTGTCGCGGATCGATCCGCAGTCCTCGCAGCCATGGCTGCAAGAAGTCGAGAGCTTCTTGAGCGAGGTCGACTCGTTGTTGAGGGGCGAGACAACGAAGTGCAGCTTTTGCTCGGCACCGTGAGAAACGATCGCGCGCTGCTGGCGCCTCCGTAGACCCGTTCCATTCCGCAAACGAATCACCCCCAGCCTTCGAGCTGGGGTATTTTGTCGTTTTGGACTACTGCAGTGCGACCTCGGTGCCATCGGCCGCCACCATCACGCCCGGCGAAGCCTCGTCGACCTCGATGGTCACGCCCATGTGCTTGTCTGGCATCGTGACTGTCTTGCCGACGTTGTTGTTCAGGAGGCGCAGGTCGCCCAGGTAGGTGTCGCGCAGCGCCGGCGACAGCACGAACTTCTGCGGGTATGCGTTGTTGTTCGCTCTCCAGTGCGCGGAGAGCTTCTCGGTCATCTGCAGGTAGAGGGTGGTCATCCTGGCATTGTCGCGGCGAGCGCTGCGGGCAAAAGAAAACCCGCCGAAGCGGGTGAAGAGGGCCGATGTTCGGCGGCCCCGGGGAGGTGCGATCGCCGAGGCAGTCGCGCCTCGATTCTCCCGCGGAGGCCCGCTCCGTCCGCGTGAAGAATTGCTCAGGCGAGAGTCAACAAGAGTGAACTGCGGGCCGCCCATGAAAAAGCCGCCTCGAGGGCGGCTTTGAGAATGTGGTCGTGAACTCTTACGCGGTCCACGCTACGGCAAATTCGTTTGCATGAAGTCATTATTGTTTTTCTCGTCGTAGTGACTTCGACGCGCTGGTGTGAGATTCAGCTGCCTGGCCAGGCACTGCTCAGAAGGTCTGAGCGTGCCGCGATTGTATCAGGGGGAAGTGCGCCGAATTTCCACAGGTCCGATGCCGTTGTAGATCGTGGTGCCGTCTTTCAGCGACGTGACCGTCCAGCGCTCGGTGCCGTGCCCTGGCGTGACCTTGTAGTCGCCCGGCGCCAGCGGCAGATCGCATTCTTCGTGCACGCGGTCGCTGTACCAGGCCGGCGAGAAGAGGGTGGTGGTCTGAGAGGGAAAGAAATCTGGTTGGCTCATGGGCTGATTGTCGCGGGCTGCTCCCTGGGGGACGGGACGCACCACCAAGACTGAGGGCGCTGCGGGTCATTTACTGGCCGCTCGAAGCCAGAAAGCAGAATGCCTCCCTCAATCTGGACGAGTCGGATGTTCCTGATCTCAAAGAGGGGGTTGATGTGTTGTCCCTCCAGCGGTCGCTCGGGGTAGAACCTCGCGTGCCACTCCGGCCAGCCGCCGTTCTTCTTGACCTCAAGCCAGCCGGGCACGCCGCGCGAACGAACCACGTCGGTGGAAAGCTTGCTGCCCCCTTCGCGGAGGAGATAAACGGTGCTGAACATCGAGCATCTGACCTCAGAACGGCACCGGTCCATACATTGCCCGGATGTGGTCGCCGGCGCAGCCGTCACGAGCATCGCGGAAGCGATCCGCGGCCCCCGCGCAGAGCGTCGCCACGCCGTAGGCGAAGTCCAACGCCTCCTTCGAAAGCGGCTGGCCAGCATCGAGAAGACCGACCTCGACGGCCAGGGACTGAAACTTCTCCTCCGCGCGCTTGAGCGGGGAGTCGGCGCCGGTGCAGGAGTTGAAGTGCTGGCGGGCAACCTCCTCAGGCAGCCGGTGGCCGACGACGCGCTGCAGCGTGATGGCGTCCATGGTCGTGTACTCCACGTCAATGCGACCGTTTGCCAGGGTCTGCCATTCAGCGGCAAAGCGGTTGATCCAGTCCTTCCTGTGCTGACGATCGGGGGTTTGAGATGGGGAGTCGGGGGAGAATTCGGGGGCGGTGGTTTCCATGATGGTCTCCGAAAGAACTGTATGAAAATACAGTATCCGCCTCAGGTATTCGGCCGTCAACAGGTTCCCAAGCGCAGAATCTGGGCACCATGTGCACCCGTTACATCTCCCCCGAAGACCGCGAGATCGAGGCGGCCTGGTACATCGGTGCCCGCTCGGCGGAGCGCTGGCTGCGCAGCATGCGGCCGATGTACACCGGGCCGTTCATGCGTCGTGCCGTCGACAAAACGGAGTACGAGCGCGAGATCGCCGTAGGGCAGTGGTCTCTGATTCCGTCGTGGTCCAGCAGCCATGTCCCAACCGCACCGCCGCGCAAGGGCGAGACGAAGGGCAGGGAGCTGGCCACGCACAATGCCCGCTTCGCCGGCATCGAGAAGAAGCCGGCCTTCAAGGACTCATGGAAGCTGAGTCGACGCTGCATCATCCCGGCCTGGAGCTTCGACGAGCCGAACTGGGAGGCGGGCAAGAACCAATGGTGGCGCTTCCGGCGCGCGGACGGTCGCCTCTGGGGCCTGGCCGGCCTGTGGAGCACCTGGAAGGATCTGGAGACCGAGAAGGTGTGGGAGAGCTACACCATGCTCACGATCAACGCGAACCTGCATCCGATCATGTCCCGGATGCACAAGCCCGAAATCGACAAGACGACGAAAAAGCCGCTCGAAGTGCAAGACAAGCGCTCCTTGGTGGCAATCGAGGAGCATGACTTCGACCGTTGGCTGATCTGCGAACCGGAGGAGGCACGGGAGATGATGGAACTGATCCCGGTTGATCAGATCGACGCGGGGCCTGTAGCAGCGCAGGAACTTCGAGAGGAAAAGGCGGCGCCTTCTAGCGCTGACGAAGGGGAATTGCCGTTCTGAGGTACTGCCAAATTCGGCTGAGTGCTTGTCCCGAGCATAGAAAGCTGTTGAATATCAAGGGCTTGCTGGTGCTTTCGACAGGAATCGAAATGTGCACCCCCTGAAATGCAACAAGCCCGCGATGCGGGCTTGTTTGTCAGGATGCCATTAGTTGTCGAAGGGCATCAGACAGATCCTTCGCCGGCAGCGGCGGCAACGGCAGGGACCTCGGGGACGGGATCGTTGGCGGCAGGCACGTTGGGCGATTCATGCTCTGCCGCGCTACCTCCGCTGATCGGATGCCCGCTTGGCGGATTGCTTCCTTCAGGGTGGTCTGGCTGTTGTGCGGTGTCATGGTCTGCTCCTGGTGAGGCTGCTGGGGGGATATAGGCGACTGAAGGGGAAGCGCTATCGATACCGGCATCCATCTGCGAATGGAGAGCTTCGCTGATTTGAGATAGTACACCGGGCGGCTCCTGCACGTCGAGGAAGATGCTGCGGGCTTCTTTTCGGTCGATTACAAAACCGTGCGATGGATACTTGGTGACGATGTCTGCCAGTCCGTTGGCGCGAAGGTTGCCGCTCTTCTCGTTCAACCGCGTGCCGTAGGCGAAAGCGATTTCCATCGCCCGCTGCGTCTCGGCAAGACGCATGGGGTCTATCTGCGCAAAAATCGGTTCGAAGAGGCCTGCAGTCAATTTGGTTGAGATGTCAGCCGCTATCTTGGTGGAGATTCTTGCCTGACTGTGAAGTTCGTTCAGGTAAGACCGGAACGCATTCATCGCCGACTGCTGTAGATTGTTGACGGCTTGGATGATGTCCAGTCCCGAATTAAAACCATTTAATTCGTCGTTCTTCTTGACTTGAACGTCCAGGGGGCCGAGCTCGCTCATATCTGCCATGTAGATGGTCTTGGCCCCGATTGCAATAAGTGTTCCCGCGCTTTTGCAGTACCGGGGGACCAGCAGGGAAAACTCGCCGTAGGCGTGCTGAAAGGCACGGGCGATTCGAAAGCCGGCGTGTGGATCCCCGCCCGGTGTTCCCAAGACTAAAAGAGCATTGTTCGATTGTCTTTTTTTCAGCTGCTCGCAAACTGCGTGATAGCCAGCGAGGTTGATCTGACCGGCGTAAACATAAATATCCATGCGCGCGATTTGAGAGGGAATTATTCAGAAACACAATAGTATTTTCGCGCTATGTCGAGGTTTGCCGGTCTTCTGAGGGAAAGTTCCGCGTTGCTTCCGTGAGACAAGGATTCGAATCGATGTGTAGGCATCCTTGTAGGCATCCATGTAGAAATTGCTCGGGGATGCTTGCAAAGACTGGACATGTTGCTCCCTCCCTCTCCTCCAAGAAGTCAATAAACAAGCGCCTTTCGGGGCGCTTTTTTATTTCTTACACCATTGTTCCTACCAATTCGATTGACGGTCGAACTTGGGTACAAAGTGCATTGCCTCGGCCTTCGCAAGGATAGGTCTTGTCCCCTGCTTTCCCCTCGCCAAGCAGATGTTGTCGGCTACGTTGCTCTGACCATGGGCGAGGGCCACGTCCCAGCGTTCCGTTGGTGCAGTCGATCAGGCAGACGTCGCCACGGCCATCGTGCAGCGGCGATCGCCAGCTTCCGCGAGTCGGCTGCCCTTGGGGGGCGAGGCACGCAAAAAAATATGGACGGCGCCAAGGAGGGCGTGCTGACATCCAGCCTTGTTGAGGTCGACTGGAAGCTGGCGCTTGGGGGGAGGCGCGCGATGGCATGCCTTGCATGCACGCCACGTACGCGAAGTGCCTTGCTGTCCTGTGTGAGTGGCGAATTTTTTGAACGCGACCTGCTGTCGCAAAAAAGGGAACTGCGGATCGGCTTTGATGTCTAGGGCAATCCCGGGCTCGAAGCTTGCGTGAAGAAGGCCACACTGGCATGGCTGGTGTCTATCTTCTTTCCATATAGGGCTTCTTCCTCCATGTCTTCCCGTTCATTTCGTCATGGCACCTTGTCCGCCGTTGCCTTGCTGACCCTGGCGCTGGGCGCCAGCGCACAGACGTCGCTGCATCAGCAGATCGGGCCTGTCGTCAACGGTATGTACCCCTCGCTCGACACGCTCTACAAAGACCTGCACGCCAATCCGGAGATCGCCTTCCAGGAAGTGCGAACGGCTGCGAAGCTGGCCGGCGAAATGCGCAAGCTCGGTTTCGATGTCACCGAGAAGGTCGGCGGCACGGGCCTCGTCGCGATCTACAAGAACGGCGCAGGCCCGACCGTGCTCGTGCGCACCGAACTCGACGCGCTGCCCATGGAAGAGAAGACCGGCTTGCCGTACGCGAGCAAGGCCAAGACCCAATCGAACGGCCGCGAGACCTTCGTGGCGCACAGCTGCGGCCACGACATCCACATGGCGAG
Source organism: Variovorax sp. Varisp46 (assembly GCF_059491885.1). NCBI lineage: Bacteria > Pseudomonadati > Pseudomonadota > Betaproteobacteria > Burkholderiales > Comamonadaceae > Variovorax > Variovorax sp. Varisp46. Next base: position 3,656,450 of record NZ_CP168515.1, on the reverse strand, counting down.
CTGGGTCGGCACCGCGCGCACGCTGCTCACGATGAAAGATCAGTGGAAGGGCACGCTGATGTTTGTCGCGCAGCCCGCTGAGGAAACCGTGTCAGGTGCCAAGGCCATGCTTGCCGACGGCCTGTTCAAGCGCTTTCCCAAGCCCGACTTCGCGTTCGCTCTGCACACCTCGCCGTCGCCCTATGGCTTCGTCGGTTACAAGGTCGGTGCGATCAGTTCTAACTCTGACTCGCTCGAGATCACCTTCAAAGGCCGCGGCGGCCATGGATCGGCGCCGGACAAGACGATCGACCCGATTGCGATTGCCGCCCGTTTCATCACTGACGTGCAGACCGTGGTGAGCCGTGAGAAGGACCCGGCCGAGTTCGGCGTGGTCACCATCGGTGCGGTCCAAGCCGGCACAGTGGGGAACATCATTCCCGACACGGCGGTGTTGCGCGGCACCATCCGCAGCTACCAGCCGGAGGTGCGCGAGAAGCTGCTGGCCGGCGTTCGCCGCACGGCCAACGCGGCCGCGATGATGGGCGGTGCGCCCGAGCCGACGGTCGAGCTGGTGCCCGGCGGGGCTGCGGTGGTCAACGACGAAGCGGTGGTCAACCGGACGGCGGCGGCACTCAAGACGGCGTTCGGCGACCCGAAGGTGGTGCAGGTTCGGCCCATCACCGCGAGCGAGGATTTTTCCGAGTTCGGCAATGCGGGCGTGCCATCGATGATGTTCTTCGTGGGCGTGCTCTCTCCCGAAGAGGTGATGGCGTCGCTCAAGCCCGGCGGCAAGCCCTTGGCCTTCAATCACTCGCCCTTCTTCGCGCCGGTGCCCGAGCCATCGATCAAGACGAGTGTGGAGGCCATGAGCGTGGCCGTGCTCACCACCATGGCACCCAAGTAGCTCGGCGTGCGGCTGCCGCCGGCGACCGTAGTCTTCGACATGGCGTCGGCAGAACGCCGATGTCACGGCGCAAGAATTGGCGATTGGCCTCGTCTGCAATACCAGACCTTCGTCATGACGGCCTCTCCGCGACCGGCTACAGTCGGCCAACACTGATCACTCGCGCTTAGGTCAGAATCCGATGCGCGCAGTCACAGGACACGAGCTGCTCGGCCGAATGAAACGCACGGAGGAATCGAGTGAACAACCTGAAGCACGTGGGTGTGGCGGCATTCGCGCTAGTCATGAGTTTCTCGGTCAGTGCAGGAGCATGGGGTGAAGGCCCCTTTGATAACGACGATGCACAAGACTGGCTGATTGAATGCTCGAGGTCTGCGGGGGCAGACACGATAGCCGCAGCGATCGATGCAGCATTGCGTCCTGGCTATCTTGAGGCCGATGCGGGCTCTGTTGCTGTTGCCGCCGCCGAAGTTATCGCCAGTGCGGACGGAAAGGGGCCTGCCACGACCAGCGCAGACGCCGCGCCATGTCTCGCAAAGGCGCGCTCACCCGAGGTGCGCGCATTGGCGCCCCGTGCACGACAAGCCATCACTCGGGTTTCGGACGTCAGATCTTCCGAACTCGCTCAACTATGGTCCGCAGGCAAATCAAACCGATGGGCTGCCGGAATCAGCCAGCTTGCGACGAGGCTCGAACGGCAGCGGTAGCAGCCGGCCACAAGGCGACGTTGAACATGGCAGCACATAGCTGACACTCGACATGCCCAGTCGGCGCGTTGACCGTCTTGGGACAGCGAGGAAAAAATGATCGCGATTTCGATAGCTTCTTTGTGGAGGCCTTGGACGCAAGGCGTGCAGGCGTGACTGGATGAATGCGATGGCTTCCAGCCCCAAGTTCGGGACATCGATTGACCGCAATCCCGGATCGCCTGGACAAGTGCCTGATGTTCTCAGCCAAGTGCTCGCCACCTGCAGGTCAGAGCGGGCAGCGACGGCCCGCTTCACCCTGGCAGCACCTTGGGCGCTGAGTTCGCGCGGGGTTGAAGGTTTATTGATTCGCCTGGCGCGTGGCGCCCCCTACTGGATCGCATTGGAAGGGGCGGAGCCCGAACGCGTCGGCCCGCGAGATGTTGTGGTGCTGCCAAACGGTGGTGCCCATACCGTTTCGTCGGCGCCCGACGTCGCTGCGCAACCTTTCGCCCCGTTGATCGCACACCATTTGATCGGGCGACATGGCGAACACCCGCTTGCATTCACCCTTGACGGCGAGGGGCCGGTCACGGAACTGCTGTCACTCCATCTGTGGATGCCGGTCTTGGGCGAAGCAGCACTTATTGCGGCTCTTCCCGGCCTGATCATCATTCGGGAGGAGGATGCCGCAGGCACGGCAGCACTGACGATGGCCGCCGAGTCGTTGATCGACGAGACTTTCGCGCAGCAGCCGGGATGGCAACTCGTTGCGGCGCGCATTGCAGATCTTCTGCTGGTTCACGTCTTGCGTCGTCACCTGACCGACGCGAAGGGAACGCCATCGGGCTGGCTGCGGGCTCTACAAGATCCCGCGCTCGCGCGTGTGCTTCAGCAGCTGCACGCAGATCCCGCACGGAAGTGGACCGTGGAGCAGATGGCAAAGGTCGGCCTGGTCTCGCGAACCGTGTTCAACGAGCGGTTCCGGCGCTGCCTTCTGGTGACGCCCATGGACTATTTGAGCGCCCTGCGAATGGCGCTGGCCGCCGAGCGCCTGTGCAACAGCCGCCAGAGCCTTGCGCAGGTCGCGGCCCTTGTGGGTTACGACTCCGACAAGTCCTTTGCCCGAGCATTTCACCGCTGGGCCGGCGAGACACCCACGGCGTATGTGCGGCGCCGTACTGTCGGTTCCTGAACCCGGCGTTCCGGAGGTTGTGGGGCGCGGTGACGCTGCCGAGAATCCGTCGGCACTCCACGGTATCTCCCCACATGACCACGACCCATCCGCAGCATCACGCCAGTAAACAGATCGAAAACGCCGTAAGGGATGTCCTCATCGTTGGCGCCGGCATCGCCGGCTGTGCCGTCGCGATCGCGCTTGCGTCCCGCGGAGTGCGCGTGCGACTGATCGAAAAGCAAAGCGTCTGGCGTTTCCAGAGTTCGGGCATCTTCGTATACGGCAACGGGCTTCAGGCTTTTCGCGAGCTTGGGGTGATGAATGAAGTGCTTGATGCGGGCTTCTCCGTTACCGGCGGTCGCAACGTCTACATGGACCATCAGGGCCAGCACATTGTCGATGTGCACTACCCGAGTCCCGCGGCAGGCGTTCCTCCGATCCTGGGCGTTAAGCGAGCAGACATGCATCGCGTACTGGCCGCGCGGCTCTCAGGGCTCGGCTTACAGGCGCAGTTGGATACGCAACTGCTGAGTCTTGAATCCCAGGCCAACGGCGTGCAGGCTGCGCTGTCCGATGGCAGCACGCAGCACTTCGATCTAGTGATCGGTGCCGACGGCATTCGTTCACAGATGCGCAAATGGGTGGCTGGCGAGGTTGCTCCGCGGTACACCGGACTGGGCGTTTGGCGTAGCGTGCATGCGCGCCCCGTCGGGCTCACCGATAAGATCATGATGATGGGCGTGGGCAAACGCCTGGGCATCATGCCGATCAGCCACGACCGCCTCTACCTTTTTGGGACCGTTGCCGAACCCGCCGGGGCTCACTACGAGCGCTCCCAGTGGCCGGATCTCATGCGCGAACGTTTTGCCGAATTTGGCGGCCCTGCTCGCCAGTTCTTGCGTCAGCTCGGCGCCCAGGCCGAGGTGATCTATACCGCTGTGGAGGAGATGGCCCTGCCGCTGCCATGGCATGCCGGACGAGTACTGCTCGTCGGAGACGCGGCACATGCGTCCACCCCATTCATGGGCCAGGGCGGCACGATGGCTGTTCAGGATGCCGTGGTGCTCGGCAAGCTGCTTGACCAAGGCTTGGACACCGATTCACTGCTGGAGCGCTTTGGGAATCTGCGCCATCCGATGTGCCGCTTTGTGCAGGAGGCCTCGCGCAAGGTGGGCGAAGCCGGCGCGCTGGAAACGACTGGCAGCTGCGCACAGCGCGATCGAATCTTGCGCGAGCATGCGCAGGAGCGAGTGGACCACTTCTATGCCGAGCTGGAGCGGCTCGGCGCGCCCGAAGTCCACCTCATTTCCTCTCCTCTTGAGAATTAAAAGGAAGCCGCATTAACAAGTCGACTCCTTGCACCGAGCACTTTCGCAATGGCCCAACTGGTGCCGAACGAATCCCAAATCGGAGGACGACGTGCTGAATTGACCTGCTCCCTACCAGCCCTACCAGCGTCTGCGGCAATGGCTAGGAGGAATGCGGAGGGCGCCGCCGTCGCTTTCAGGCGCTCAGAACGCCATCCGAATGCCCACGTCGTAGCCCAGCGCACGGTGCGGCTGCATGCCGTTGGTGGTCGCGTAGCCCGGCTGAGGGAAGATCGCCGGCAGGCTCAGCACCAGCGGCGTCACGCCCATCACGGTCGGGTTGTTGCGGCCGTTGGCGATGTGGATGCGCGCCACCGAGGCATACAGCGCCGTGCGCTTGGAGAGGTTGTGCACGTAGCCGAGTGCGAGCTTGTTCACCGACGAATTGCCGTCTGGCAGATGCAGCCCGTTGACGAAGCGCACGCGTGCATACGAGGCGCGCAGCATGCCCGCACCCAGAGGCACGTTCACGCCGGCCATGAGGCCGTCGTAGCGGTCGGCCAGGCGCAACGAACCGTTGGCGAACGGGGCGGCACTGTTGCGCACGTCGCGCACGCGCGACCATTCGCCGAACACCTTCACCACGCCGAAGTCGTACGAAGCACCGAGGTTCAGGCTCTTGATCTTCTCGCTCTGTACGGTGGTGCTGGCCAGCGTACTCTCGCCGTAGCCTAGCGCCACGTCGGCGGGGCCACTGGCCCAGCCGATGCGCCCGCCCGCGTAGCGCCCGCGTTTGGAGGGGCTGTCGGGCGTGTTGCTGATCTTGGTGTTCTCGTGCAGCGCGTACTGCACCTGGCCGTAGAAGCCGCCCAGGTTTGGTGGCAGGAAGTAGCTGACGGCGTTGCTGGTGCGCAGGTAGCTGTCGGTGCCTGCGGAGAGGCCGCCGTTCAGCAGGCTGCCCGTGGCCAGCGCGCGCGAGGCCGCGATGTTGCTGTTGACCACGGCGATCAGGTTGGTGCCCACGCCGTTGACGCTGAAGGGGTCGAACACCGCGTCATTCCAGAACGAGGCCGTGTAGTCGCGACCCAGGCGCAGTTCGCCGAAGGGGCCGCTGAGGCTGAGCGTGGAGCGGCGTCCGAAGTTCGTGATGCCGCCGCCTGTATCGTTGTTCAGCGGCGCCTCGAGCCAGAAGCTCGCGGCCAGTCCGCCGCCGAGGTCTTCGGTGCCGCGAAAGCCGATGCGGCTGGACGCATTGCCCGAGGGCGACAGCACGGTCTGGCTCTGGCGCAGCTCGGCCGAGCGCAGCGGGTTGTGCGAACTGCTGGTGGTGCGGTAGTGGCTCACGCCTGCGTCCATCACGCCGAACAGCGTGAGCGAGGACTGGGCGAGGGAAGCGCCGGCAGCGAGGGTCGCGGCTGCGGCGGCGACGAGGGTCTTCTTCTTCTTCTTCATGGTCTTGTCTCCTGGTTGTTGTGTGTGTTGTCGTCTCTGTCGTCGTGCGTCAGGGCGCCCAGCGCAGCAGCGCGAGCACCAGCGCGGCGATGAAGACGGTCTCGCCGACCATCAGAACCACCGGCTTGAGGCCCACGTCGACCAGCTCGCGCAGCTGCGTCTTCATGCCGATGCCGGCCATGGCCGCAACCAGGAACCAGCGCGACAGGTCGCTGCCCGCGGTGGCGAGGGCCGACGGCAGCCAGCCCGTGCTGTTGAGCGCCACCAGCGCAGCGAACGCCACCGCGAACCACGGCAGCAGCGGCGGGCGCTGGCCGCCCACGGCCTTGCCGGTGGCACGCGTGAACATCACGGCGAACAGGATGACCGGCAGCAGCGCCGCCACGCGCATCAGCTTGACCAGCGTGGCCGTGTCGCCCGTGGCCTGCGACATGCCGTAGCCCGCGCCCACCACCTGCGCCACGTCGTGGATGGTGGCGCCCAGGAACACGCCGGCCGTGTGCGTGTCCATGCCCAGGGCGCGTGCGATCAGGGGGTAGGCGATCATCGTGAGCGTCGACAGCGCCGACACGCCCACCACCGTGAACAGCGTGGCGCGTTCCTTCAGCGGATGCGGCGGCAGCGCCGCGGCCAGCGCCAGCGCGGCCGAAGCGCCGCAGATCGCGGTGGCGCCGCCGCTGAGCAGGCCGAACAGCACGTTGAAGCCCATCAGCCGCGCCACGACCATCGACACGCCGATGGTCAGCACCAGCGACACCGCCACCAGCAGCACCGGGTGCCAGCCCAGCGCCACCACCTGCGCGGCCGTGATGCGCAGCCCGAGCAGCGCCACGCCCCAGCGCAGCACGTGGCGCGCGGTGAACTCGATGCCGGGCTTGCACGGGCCCTCGGCCGAAAGAAAGTTCATCGCCATGCCGAGGATGAGCGCGAACAGCATCACCGGCGCACCGTAGTGCTGCGACAAAAAGGTGGACGCGGCGGCGACCACCGCGCAGGCGAGCGTGCCCGGAAAGAGCAGGCGGCCGCGCGCCGGCCATGCGGCGACAGAAAAGGCGATCATGAAAACCTCAGGGCACGAGCACGGTGGCGCCGGTGGTCTTGCGGCCTTCGAGCGCGCGGTGCGCTTCGGCCGCGTCGGCCAGTGCGAAGCTCTGCTGCGGCTCGCTCACGATGCGGCCGGCCAGCACGTGGCCGAACAGTTCGTCGGCCATGCTGAGCATGTGCGGGCGCGGATGGATGTAGTGCACCATCGCCGGCCGCGTGAGCCAGATCGAGCCCTTCGCAGCCAGCAGCTTGGTGTCGAGGACCACGGCGCCAGAAGAGGTGCCGTTGCTTACCAGCGTGCCGCGCGGCTGCAGGCAATCGAGCGAAGCCTCCAGTGTGTCCTTGCCCACCGAGTCGTACACCACGGGCACACCCTTGCCGTCGGTGATCTCGCGCACACGCTGGGCGATGTTCTCGCGCGAGGTCACGATGGTGTGGGTGCAGCCGTTGGCCTTGGCGACGGCGGCTTTCTCGTCGGTGCTCACGGTGCCGATCATCGTCACGCCCATGGCACGGGCCCACTGGCAGGCGATGAGGCCCACGCCACCCGCGGCTGCGTGGTACAGGATGGTCTCGCCGCCCTTCAATGGATAGACCTGGCGGAACAGGTATTGCGCCGTCATGCCCTTCATCATCAGCGTGGCGGCGGTGCTGTCCGAGATGCCGTTGGGCAGCGGAATGAGCACATCGGCAGGCATCACACGCACCTGCGAGTACGCCCCCTGCGGCCCGATGAGGTAGCCCACGCGATCACCCACGCGGATGTCGGTCACGCCCGACCCCACGGCTTCGACCACGCCCACGGCGTCGGAGCCCAGGCCGTTGGGCAGCGCGAGCGGATAGCGCCCCGTGCGGAAATAGATGTCGATGAAGTTGACGGCGATGAGGCTGTGGCGCACGCGCGCCTGACCGGGGCCGGGTTCGCCGACCTCGACGTGTTCGAGCTTGAGCACGTCGGCGCCGCCGGTCTCGTGGAAGCGGATGGCCTGGTTCATGGTGCGTCTCCTGATGCGATGCGTGTGGGGCTGGGATGGAACGGATTCTTGCGGCGCGTTTCAACGTCGGGAAGTGTGGTCTCGGCGATGTCCCAAATCGGCAAATTGATGCCCCAATTAAGCAAGAACTGCGAGCGGAGTGCGCCGGATACTGGCGGCGTTGGCCCACCGAGGCCCGCATGAAAAAACCGGAGACAACCCATGAAACTGCTGCACTTTGTACGCGCCGCCGTGGCGCTGGTCGGATGCTCGATGGCCCTCGGGGCCTGGGCGCTGGGCGACAAGCCCGTCAAGCTCATCGTCCCCGCGCCGCCGGGCGGCACGATGGACATCGTCGCCCGCGTCGTCGGGCAGCAGATGGCGCTGGACATCGGCCGTCCCGTGATCGTCGAGAACCGCCCCGGTGCCGGCGGATCGATCGGCCTGCAGGCCATGCTGCAGGCGCCGGCCGACGGCGACACGATCGTGATGGCGGCGAGCAACGTGTTGGCTGAAACGCCGCAGGTCGTGAAGATGCCCTTCGATCCGCTGAAGGACGTGGTGCCCATTGCCTCGGTGGCGCGCTCGGGCGTGGTGCTCGTCACGGCCGCGAACTTTCCGGCCAAGGACTTCCAGGGCCTGGTCGCCGAGCTGAAGACGCGCAAGGGCAAGGCCAGCTTCGCCAGCTACAGCCCCGGCACCGTGTCGCAGTACGCGGGCCTGATCCTCAGCGACCGCGCGGGGCTCGACCTGCAGCACATCGGCTACCCCGGCTCGCCGCCCGCGCTGCAGGACCTGCTGGGCGGCCAGGTTGACCTGATGTTCGACGGCATGCTCACCTCGATGCCGCTCATCAAGGCCGGCAAGCTGCGCCCTTACGCGTTCACCGGCAAGACCCGCTCGCGCTTCCTGCCCGACCTGCCCACCACCACCGAGCTCGGCTATCCCGACCTGCAGTTCCGCGGCTGGGTCGGCTTCATTGGCTCCGCCAAGCTGCCGGCCGACGTGCTGGCGAAGCTGCACGCCGTGATCGGCAAGGCCGGCCAGTCGCCCGCCGTGCAGCAGAAGCTGCTCGACGTGGGCCTGGAGCCCGAACTCAGCGTCGACACGCCCGCGCTCATCGTCGAGACGAAGGCGCTGTCGGAGCGCAACGCCGCCATCGTCAGGAAGTACCGCATCCAGGCGAACTGAGCTTCGCTCGCCATTTCATCGGAGACCCTTCATGAAGATCAGACCCATCACGCCCTCCATCGGCGCGGAAATCTCGGACGTCCACCTGGGCGAGGCCTCGCGCGACCCCGGGCGCTTTGCGCCGATCCGCGCCGCACTGCTCCAGCACAAGGTGCTGTTCTTCCGCGGACAGGACATCACGCGCGCCGAGCATGCGGCCTTTGCACGCTGCTTCGGCGCGCTCGAAGACCACCCCGTGGTCGGCAGCGACCCAGAGCACCCGGGCCTCGTGCGCATCTACCGCAGCGACAACAAGCACAGCTACGAGAACACCTATCACTGCGACGGCCTGTGGCGCCAAGCGCCGGCGATGGGGGCAGTGCTGCGCTGCATCGAGTGTCCCGAGATCGGCGGCGACACCATCTGGGTGAACATGGTGCAGGCGCACGACGAGCTGCCCGAAGAGATCAAGCAGAAGATCGGCAAGCTGCGCGCCAAGGCTGCTATCGAGCATTCGTTCGGTGCCGTCATGCCGATGGAAGCCCGCCTCAAGCTGGGCCAGGACCATCCGCCCGTGGAGCACCCCGTGGTGCGCACGCACCCCGAGACCGGCGAGAAGGTGCTCTACGTGGGCAGCTTCACCACGCACTTCGTGAACTACAGCACCCCCGAGAACGTGCGGCACGGCATCGACAAGACGCCCGGCGCGGCGCTGCTGCTGAACTACCTGCTCAGCCGCGCCACCATTCCCGAGTACCAGGTGCGCTGGTCGTGGCAGGCCGGCGACGTGGTCGTCTGGGACAACCGCAGCACGCAGCACTACGCGCTGAACGACTACTGGCCCGCGCCGCGCAAGATGGAACGCGCCGGCATCGTCGGCGACGTGCCGTACTGAGTTGTCCATCGATTCCGTTTCCTACATCGCAACCCGACAGAAACCACGCCATGAACTTCCTCGACGGCCACCTCTTTCCCGAAAACCAGCAGCCGCTGATCATCACCGCCGCGCCCTACGCACCGGGCTGGCTTCCTTCCGACTTCCCGGGCGAGATCCCGGTCACGATGGAAGAGCAGATCCAGAAGGCGGTCGATTGCTACAACGCCGGCGCGACGGTGCTGCACCTGCATGTGCGCGAACTGGACGGCAAGGGCAGCAAGCGGCTGTCGAAGTTCAACGAACTGATCGCCGGCGTGCGCAAGGCCGTGCCGGAAATGATCATTCAGGTGGGCGGCTCGATCAGCTTCGCGCCGGAGAGCGAAGGCGCCGCGGCCAAGTGGCTGAGCGACGACACGCGCCACATGCTGGCCGAGCTGGAGCCCACGCCGGACCAGGTGACGGTGACCGTCAACACCTCGCAGATGAACGTCACGGAGCACGCCGAGCTGGCGGACTTCAAGGGCACCTCGCGCGAGATCCCCGCCATCTACGAAGCCTACAAGGAGATGACGGTGCCGGCGCAGCCGGGCTGGGTCGAGGAGCACATCCGTCGCCTCACGAAGGCCGGCATCCAGAGCGCCTTCCAGTGCTACAACATCAACAGCTTCGAGTCGGTCGAACGCTTGATGCGCCGCGGTGTCTACAAAGGTCCGCTGGTGATGAACTGGGTGGCGATCAGCGGCGGCATGGACGCGCCGAACATCTACAACCTGGCCAACTTCGTGCGTGCGGTGCCCGATGGCGCGGTGCTCACCGTGGAGAGCTCGGTGCGCAACGTGCTGCCCGTGAACATGATAGGTATCGCCATGGGCCTGCACGTGCGATGCGGCACCGAAGACGTGCTGTGGAACCAGACGCGCTCGGCCAAGATCGGTACGGTGGCGCAGATCGAACAGCTGGTGGAAATCTCGCGCCAGTTCGGCCGTCCGATTGCCACGGCGCAGCAGGCGCGCGAGATCTCGAAGATCGGCGTTTTCTACGACACAGCGGAAGAGTCGCTGGCGGCCAACGGCTTCGCACCCAATCGCAATGGCGCCAATCAGGGCTTCCTGCGCAAGGCGGCTTGAGAGTGAGCGTGGTGATGACGAGGTCTGTCACGCGCGCCTTTTGGCGCCTGCTCGAAGGCCTTTCGCATGCCCTCCGCTTTGAAGGCCTGGCTCAGAACGCGCGCACCGTCCCCTGAGCCACCGCGCTGGCCGTCTGCTTGCTCCACTGCGAGGCGCTGCAGCCGAAGTGGTGGCGGAACCAGTGGCTGAAGCTGCTTGGCCCCGAGAAGCCCAGCAGCTCGGCCACTTCGCTCAGCGGCAGGTCACTGTCGCGCAGGTGGCGCTTGACGAGGTCGGAGCGCACATGGTCGAGCAGGCTGCTGAAGGTGAAGCCTTCAGCCTCGAGCCGGCGGTGCAGCGTGCGGCGGTCCACGCGCAGGTGCCGCGCCACTTCCTGCGCCGTGCAGCCGCCGCCGGGCATGAGCGCGAGGATGAGTTCACGGCAGGCTTCGCGCGTGCTCTCGCCGCGGTCTTTCAGGGCCGCCTCCAGGTACTCTCGCGCAAAACGCGCCGCGCCCTGGTCGCCTGATTCGCGCGGCTTGCGCAGATCGGCCGCCAGGCACACGAGCCCATTGAAATCCTGGTTGAACTTGACGTGGCGCCCGAAGAAGGCGCGGTGCGCCGACACGTCCGCCGGCGGGCGGTGCGTGAAGCAGACCTGCTGCGGCCGCCACTGCGGATCGATCAGCTCGGTGAGCACGCGGAACATGATGCCCACGGCCAGTTCCATCGACTGGCGCATCGGCAGCCCGGGGCTGGGCAGCAGGTCTTCGCGCAGGATGACCATGTCGCCCGTATCCTCCAGGCGAAAGCTCAATGAGGCGTTCACCAGCTTCAGGTAGCGGCCCAGCGTGTCGAGCGCGTCGCGGGGCGTGGGCTCTTCCCTCAGCACGACGCTGATCGGCCCGAGCGCCGAGAGTTTGCGCTGCGCCGCGAGCCGCAGCGCGAAATCTTCGGTGCGCGTGGCGCGCGCGGTGATCTCGAGCAGCTCGCGCACGGCGTCACCTGGAATCAGCATCTCGGGGTGCTCGAGCAACTGGGCCTTCAGCCCCACGGTGCGCAGGAAGGCATGCGGGTCCCGGCCGAGCGAGCGCACCAGGTCCACGTAGCCGCTGAGGCTCGCGCTACGCATCAGTCGGCCGAGGTGCTTCATGGTGGATTCTTCAGGAGCCCCGTGCCCGCCCGGGGGCTGATCCTGGATTGCTGTGTCTTGATGATGGCCCGATTGTGATCGGCCATGGCGTTCAGTGTCTGGTGCAGATGGAGACTGCGAAACCGGTCTTCGCAAGGACCGTTTCAATGTCCCGCAAAGACAAGTCGCAGTCCCGAATGAGCAAGAAGTTTTCCGGGGTGCGCCAGACACTTTTGGCGCCAGAGCAACTTTCCCACCGGAGACAAACCCCATGAACTTCCTCGACGGCCACCTGTATCCCGAGAACCAGCAGCCCCTGATCATCACGGCCGCGCCCTATGCGCCGGGGTGGATTCCCGCCGACTTTCCGGAAGACATCCCGGTCACGATGGAAGACCAGATCCAGAAGGCGGTCGATTGCTACGAAGCCGGCGCCACCGTGCTGCACCTGCATGTGCGCGAGGCCGACGGCAGGGGCAGCAAGCGGCTGTCGATGTTCAACGAACTGATCGCCGGCGTGCGCAAGGCCGTGCCGGAAATGATCATCCAGGTGGGCGGCTCGATCAGCTTCGCGCCTGAGGACGACGGTGCCGCGGCCAAGTGGCTGAGCGACGACACGCGCCACATGCTGGCCGAACTCACGCCCCGCCCCGACCAGGTGACCGTGACCGTCAACACCACGCAGATGAACGTGACCGAGCACGCCGGCCTGGACGACTTCAGGGGCCTGTCGCGCGGCGACCCGAGGCTCTATTCGACGTACAAGGACATGATCGTGCCCTCTAACCCCAGCTGGGTTGAGGAGCACATCCGCCGCCTCACGTCCGCGGGCATCCAGAGCGAGTTCCAGTGCTACAACATCAACAGCTTCGAGACCATCGAGCGGATGATCCGCCGCGGCGTCTACAAGGGCCCGCTGGTGATGAACTGGGTGGCCATCAGCGGCGGCATGGACCAGGCGAACATCTACAACCTGGCCAACTTCCTGCGCGCCGCACCCGATGGCTCGGTGGTCACGGTGGAAAGCTCGGTGCTCAACGTGCTGCCCGTGAACATGATCGGCATCGCCCTAGGCCTGCACGTGCGCTGCGGCATTGAGGACGTGCTGTGGAACCAGACCCGCACCGGCAAGATGAGCTCGGTCGAACAGATCCGGCAACTGGTGCGCATCTCGACTGAATTCGGTCGCCCCATTGCGACCGCGCAGCAGGCGCGCGAGATCATGAAGATCGGCGTGTTTTACGAAACCATCGAGGAGACGCTGCAGGCCAATGGCTTCGCGCCCAATCGCAACGGTGCCCAGCAGGGCTTCCTGCGCAAGCCGGCCTGACGCATGAGGTACACCGGAGTTGTTGACGTGCCGTTTGGTCGGCCGATGGATTGGGCGCGACTGCCCTTTGCGGATCCCGGCGGCCAGTACCACGGCCCTGACCGTCGGATATACCACGCGGCGAATGTCATGATGGCTGAGCATGCGAGAGGCGCGAAGGCGTGTGCCCCGCGAGGCGCCATCTACCGCCGACGCCAACCGTCGTATCGCCAGCGCAGGAGCCGCCTGCGAAGTCGTGTCAGGACCTGGGTGACGAGGTATTGGCCCTTGACGTCCACAGCCGCACCGGCGACCAACTCGGCCCTCTTCAACGTGCCGGAAACGCCATAGCGCCACAGTATCCGGGGTACACGCGGCAGCCGCACCAGGTAGTAGCCAGGGTAACTCAGCACATCATGTATCACTCTGACGAAGAGCGGCCTGGCGCGCGAGGCGGATGCCCGATCCGTGCGTTCGGCCGCCGATTGTTCGCGCGGGCTGGCTTGGCCCCTGGCCAGACCTGCGATCTGATCGAGGCGTCCACGCATCGCAGGACCCACGGCCGTGGCCGAAAATTTCGCGGCCACGGTCTCTTGGCCGGCCTGCGCGATCTGCGCGCGCCACACAGGGTCCAGCCACACCCGCCGCATTAGGCGGGCGGCGGCGGCGAGCTGAGGTTCTGCCCAGAGTGTGCCGGCCGCATAGGGTCCGTGCGAGACTTCACTGCGAACGAGATCGAAGGGCACCAGGGCGGCGTTGTTGGCATGCGTGAAATCGACGTTGCCACTCCAGCCGGTGGCCACCACAGGCAGGCCGTACGCCATCGCTTCTGCAATCGACAGGCCGAAGCCTTCGGCCCGATGAAGCGAGACGAAACTGTCGGCCGAGGCCAGGAGCCGGAAGCGATCGACGCTCTCGAGCGCCGTGGTCAGGAACGAGACCCGATGTCCGTTGGCCACCGCGCGCAACGACAGCATCAGTTCGGGATGCGCCTCGCCATTGAGCGCCTTGATGATCAATCGCACCGGGTCGGCTGGCCGGAATGCCTCGACGAAGGCCGCAACAACACCCTCCGGGTTCTTGCGGAACGGGATCGAGGCCACGTCGAACTGGAACAGGAACATGAACTCGTCGCGCGAAGCCTCCGGCAGCAGGGTTGCCAGCCATGCGCGGTCCCTCGCAACGGGCGGGGGCATGACCATCGGCGGCATGACGACGACGGGAATCTTCGCCTTCCGCTTGATCGCGTCGGCTATGAATTGCGTACCGGCCCAGATCTCATCCACCAGATCGAACCGATCTGCCCATTCATCGGGGAAATCGGGCGTTTCCCAATACCAGCAACCGACGCGATAGGTGGTGAGGAGGTGCTCCGGCAGTTTCGACAGCACGTCGGGCAGCATGTCCGCATTGCAACCCAGGATGGTGGCTGCAGGCGTGCCCGACGACCAACGCTGGCCCGGGGGTGTGTAGTCGCCCGTCGGCGCCGGCGCATCGGTCGAGATGTCGTGGCAATGAACCGCAACGCCCGCCGCATCGAGCGCCGCAACACTGTTGCGAGCGGCCTCCCCGACGCCCAGATGCGAGCGTAGATAGCCCACATAGTTCGCGCTCATGCGGTGCGCCTTGCCGGGAGCGCCGAGGCGTTCGACCAGATTCCGGTCGAACCCGGCCTCGCGCACGCCCGAGGTCCGCATCCAGGCCATCAGGCCGCGAATGTCATGGCCATCGTCGAAGGTGCTCACCAGATCGCCGCGCATGCGCAGCACGACCCGGAGATACCGTGTCACGTGATCGCCCGGCGCCTGGCATCCCGCCCATTCCAGGAAGTCCGGATTCTCCAACGGGTCGCCCAGATCCAGTCCTTCCGCGAGCGACTGGCGGTACAGCGCGCGGCATGCCCGATCCCAGCCGGTGCCGTCGGCAAAGGTGACCTGCGGAATGCCCAGCGCCCTGAATCTTGAGATGCCGGCGTCGATCAGGGCCTTGGCGTAATCGCCGAACAGGCTGCGCGCATCTCCGGGCAGATCCCACCCGAAGCGGCTCTCGTAGCGTGAGAGTTGCTTCAGGTCGGGGTTGAAGCCGCTGAAGTGAAAGAAGATGAGGTCATGGACATCTCCCGCTCGGCCTTCCACTCGCCAGTGGTCGTCCAGGCGGCGAGGGGTGCGTTCATGAAGATTCCAATAGGCGGCATTGAAGCCCATGTGCCGCAGCACCGTCGCGCCGGGCACCAGCAGCGGTGCGTAGTCCATCCACTTCTGGTCCGTGAAGACGCCAGTCTGCACGTCCTCGAGGCAGAGTGTTCGCAGCTTGTGGTCCCACCATTCCAGCAGGAAGCGTGCGCGATCGGTGTCCCGCAATGCCGCAAAGCCGAGGTTGTAGAGGCCGGCACGCAGAATGACGAGATCGTCCGGCATGCATCCGTCGTCCGGGAGCGGCGACAGAATATGCGGCGTGAGCACGAGTTCAGCATCGTTCGCATCTGCGTTCCAGAACTGATCGACTCTCTGAAACAGCCGGATGTCCGGATCGAGGTAGACGGCGCGCCCGGCCCCTTGGTCGAACAGGTAGCGGAAGCAGGCCGGCTTCACGCTCGTTGCGAACTCGAGGATGCTGTAGTGGCATCGGCGATGGTTCCATTCCCTGCGCTGGAAGGCCGCTTCGGCCGGAACAATGGTTACGCATTCGGGCAACTCGATGTCTGCAGGCGGCTCATCGAGCAGAAAAACGACGAGCGTGGCCCCCGGCTGATGTTGGCGCACCGAGGCTCCGAGTACGCAAGCATGGGCGAGATAGTTGCTTGCGCAGATCGTGAAGATTGCAAGATCGGTGGTGGGCAACGGATATCTGTTGCCGGAATTGCGGGACTGCATGACGACTCCGCGCCGCAAGCGGCAAATTTTTACATAATTTACTGTCAGGCATAATTCTTACAGAAGCTACAAGGTCGCCGATACGGGCGCGAGGCTACAGCAAGAAAGAAGATCGATGAGCGGAATCGCGTCCAAATGGCCAGGGAGCGATGCAGCACAACCACGGCGGTCAAGGTCTTCCCTTTCTGACGGGGTGATCGCGCTGCTGCTGGCGATCGTCTCGTTCGTGGTCTTCAATGCCAACGGTCGCCTGATTTCGGCCGCTGACACGTATGCGGCGCGGTATCTGCCGTTCTCTATCCTGCGAAATCACAGCGTATTGCTGGATCCGATCGTCAGCCCCGTCGCGCTGGGGCGAACCCCGCCGGTAGCCGGGGGCGAGGACGGCACGGCGTTTTGGATCATGAGGGGGCGTGACCAGCACCTCGTTTCCAAGTATCCGCTCGTGGTCCCGCTGATCGTCGCGCCGCTCTACTTGCCGGCTGTGCGCTATCTCGATTCCATCGCCTGGGATACGCACATTTTCGAAAAGATGGCCCGAATCATGGAAAAGCTCTGTGCCTCCTTGATCGCGGCGACATCGGTGGCCTTGCTCTATCTGCTGCTGCGCAGGCGCAGCAGCCCCCGCACCGCCATCCTTCTCAGTCTCGTTTTTGCCTTCGGCACCACCGCATGGGTGATCAGCAGCCAAGCGTTGTGGATGCATGGCGTCGCACAGCTTCTCATCATCGCGACGATGTGGCTGATCACAGGGCCGAGTACGCCGATTCGTGTGGCAGTAGCCGGATTCCTCTGTGCGTTGATTGCCGCGAACCGGCCACCCGACGCCATACTCGCCGCGGCGCTTGGCCTTTACGGACTTTGGTGGGCGGGGAAGCGGTGGGCCTGGCTCGTCCTTTCCGGCGCTGTCCCGGTCATCTTCACGCTGGTCTACAACCTGGAGTTGGTCGGCCATGTGGCCGGCGCGTATGCGCTGAGTGTTCATCCCAGCGATTTCAATGACAGCTTCACCGAGGGAGTCGCCGGCCTGCTGGTCAGCCCGACGCGGGGGTTGTTCATCTTCTCGCCGTTTCTGCTGTTCGTGCCGTGCCTGCTCCTCTACGCGCTTCGGGAGCGAAGCGCGCGCGGCCTCACGTTGGCGCTGTGCGCAGCCATGGTCGTGCAAATCGGCGGCTATGCGATGGTCGATTGGCGGCAGGGCATTGCGTGGGGACCACGATGGCTTACGGACATGGTGCCGCTGCTCGTATGGATGCTCCCCCCCATCGTGGCCGCCTTGTCGCGGGGCGGCCGCGTGCTGTTCGGCGCAGCATGCGTCTTGGCAATCGGTATCCAGGCCGTCGGCGCCTTCTGGTACACCGGGGCCATCGACACGGCGGTATTGACGGCAAAGGCCGAAGACAGGATGCGGCCCATGTGGGACTTCCGCAACGCGGCGTTCATCGCCGAGTTGAACCACCCGCCCGCGCACGCCGATCTCTTCAGGGATCTGCGCGGCAACGTAGATCTGATCGATACGATCGAGGTGGTCGTCCACGACGCTGCAATGGGCGATCGGATCGAACGGCAACTCGACGTCGCCGGATGGGCGCTCGTGGACTCGAATTCGCCCCAGGACATTGCGGTGCTGATCGACGGACGGGAGGTGGCGGGAACAAGTCGCTTCTTCGAGCGTCCCGATGTGGTCCGGACGCTGGGCGAGAAGCACCCTGCCGGATGGCGGCTGAGCGCACCCCTCGGCCAGTTGCGGCCCGGCAGGCACGTGCTGGCGGTTCTCGTTCGCGCGCATCCTGGTGGCGAGGCGCGGCTCCTGCGTGAACGCTCCTTCGATCTGGCGGCAGAAAGCGCCGCCGATCCGGTGGACCGTTTCCTCGAGTACGCATCCCGCCTTGCGGTTGAGCGCATCGCCCAAGGGCAACAGGCGCCAGGCTATTGGCTCACGTCGTTCACCAGCGATACCCGCTTCGAGAAGCCGCAGCCCGAGCTCAATACCTATCTCAACGCGATCATGCTCGACATCGCAGGTCCGATCGCGGCCCCAGCGCAAATGCAGGACATGCTCGCCAAGGCGCGCAGCTACCTTGCCAGCCAGATCGAGCCCAATGGCCTCGTGCGTTATCACGGAAGGTCCGATGCACCGACCATCGGCGTGCTTGGATGCGCCATCACGCCTGACTCGGATGACACGGCCCTGGTGTGGCGCGTGGCGCCGGGCGAAAGCCAGGCGAAGCTGGCGATCGCGCTGCGAACCATCCGGCAGTTCCGAACGGGCGACGGGCTGTATCGCACCTGGCTCGCCCAACGCGCCGACTACCAATGCCTGGACCCAGGCGCGGACCCGAATCCAGCGGACATCGGCATCCAGATGCATATCTACATGCTGCTCGCCAGGCAGGATCCAACTGCAGCGCGCTCGCTGTGCGAAGCGCTGATGCGACGCTCGGCCGACAGTGGCCTCTGGGTCTACTACGCAGGAGCGCCGCCGATGATGATCCTGAGGCTTGCGGATCTGCATCGCGCCGGCTGCCCGCTCCTCTTGCCGGCATCACGCCTGCAGCCTGCTGTTCCCAGCCAGGAGGTGTGGGCTCGGGCGGCCTCGCTTTTGGCGCAGTTGGAGAGCGCACCGCGAAGTACGGCGGTGAACGCCGAGGCCATCCGGCTCTTGCGGGAACTCGCCTCCAATGGCTTCTCGGCACTGGCCGGCAATCCGCCCCTGCTCTATCACAACGACATGAGCGGCACCGTGCGGCGCTACTACTGGTCGCCGGATGTGGGTTACGCGCTTTGGTTGAGGCTCTACTACGGAACCAAGGGAATGGGACTGCAGGCCGAACCTGCCCGTACCCCGGAAGGCGCCGGCCAATGACACAGCCCGAGGCCAAGACCGTCCCCGCGCAAGCACGCGCCGCATCGCTGTGGCGCCTCCTGTCCTGCATCCGCATCGACGAGGTCTGCGTGCTGCAGGGGGCACCGATGATTGGTGCGTGCTTCGCGATGGCCGACTTCAGTGCCAGCACCTTCTTCACGATTGCAGCCCTGGTCGCCGGTAACCTTCTGCTTGTCGCGCATGTCTTCGTGCTCAACGACTGGTCAGGTGTGCATGGCGACCTCGAGGATCCGCACCGCGCCACCAGGACCTACCTGGCCAAAGGCGAGAACTCCGCCAGGATGGGTGGTCTGGCATTGACCCTGCTGGCGCTCAGCCTGCTGGTCTTTGGCTTGGTCAGTCGGGTGTCGTTCGCCATTGCGTTGATCATCGCGGCGTTCAGCGCCATCTATTCCTTTCCGGGCATTCACGGCAAAGGGGTGCCGTTGCTGAACTCGCTGCTTCATTTTTTCGGCGGTGCGCTCCACTTTCTGCTCGGTTATGCAGCCCTGTCGTCGATCTCGCCGCACAGCGTGGCCGTCGGCTGCTACTTCGGGCTCGTGTTCGCTGCCGGACATCTGACCCACGAGACGCGCGACTACGATGGCGACCTGCGCAATGGCATCCGAACGAACGCCGTCGCGTTCGGCCAGAAGAGGACATTTCTTGCCGGCCTGTTCTTGTTCAGCTCAGCCTACATGTTGCTGACCGTGCTCGCGCTGCTCGGGCTTGTCCCTCGCGAACTGTCGCTGGCCATCGTGCTGTACGCCATTCATCTGCACGCGTCCTGGCGGGCCCTGCGAGACGGCCTCACCTACGCGGGCGTCCGCCGGCTCCAGACCGTCTACAGGAACATCCATGTGGTCCTGGGCTTGGCGATGCTGGCTGCCGTTCCCCCGTGGTAGCGGCATCGGCAGGCTCCCGCAAACCATCAGAAATCAATCAGGTACCGAACCCTCATGCTGTCCATCGTGATTCCCGTCCTCAACGAGGTCCATACGCTGCCTGGTGTTCTCATCGCCGTCTCAAGGGCTCTTCCCGAGGTGGACAAGGAGATCCTTCTTGTGGATGACGGATCGGTCGATGGAACGCGGGAATGGATCAAGACCAATTTTCCGGATGGGCAGTGTTCGGCCTCGCACCTCGGAGCTGGCGAGCCGACAACTGCCCGGATCACGGTTCGTGCGCTCTATCACGAGCGTACCCTCGGCAAGGGCGCCGGCCTGAGAACCGGCTTGGCTGCCGCGACCGGAAATGTCATCGTCATCCAGGATGCGGACCTCGAATACGACCCCGCAGACTGGGCGCCCATGTATGACCTGATCGTCAATCAAAAGACCGCCCATGTGGTCTATGGGTCGCGCTTCAAAGGCAGGCGTCTGGGGCGCGCGAGGTTCATTTCCTTTTCCCAAGTCGCAGCAAACTGGTTGATCTCGACGCTGTTTGCCGCTCTCTTTTGGAAAAGGTTCTCCGACATCGAGGTCTGCTACAAGATGTTCACCAAAGAGGTGAATGACACCCTGAACATCACCTGTGCCGATTTTGGATGTGAGATTCAAATAAGCGCGCAAATTGTCCGGTCCGGCCGATGGAAGATCCGTGAAATTCCCATCAGCTATCGGGGCCGCACTGCCGAACAGGGGAAGAAGATCAACTGGCGCGACGGACTCAAGGCGCTCTGGTATCTCTTGTGGTTTCGTGTCTGCAGTTATCCGGTCGGCGCCAATGCAGCGACCCAGTCTTCTGCCTCGAAGGGCATCGTCGAAGACTAGAGCTTCGATCACTTCGCCGCTCCTATCCCATGAAAGTCTCCGTCCTCGGTACCGGCTATGTAGGCCTCGTCACAGGCAGTTGCCTTGCCGAGATCGGCCACGAAGTCGTTTGCGTCGACGTCGACGAACGCAAGGTAGAACTGCTCCGCTCAGGCAGCGTGCCGATCCACGAAGAGGGGCTGCCGCAGCTGATCGAGCGCAATGTTCTCACCGGCCGGCTGGACTTCACGACCGACGTCGCGCGCGCCGTGCACCATGGCGATCTGATCTTCATTGCGGCAGGTACGCCGCCCAGCGAGGACGGCAGCGCAGACCTCCAATACGTGCTTGCCGCGGGCCGCAGCGTCGGGCGCCACATGGAGGGTTTCAAGGTGGTGGTGGAGAAGTCCACCGTGCCGGTGGGCACTGCCGGCAAGCTGCGCACGGTCATAGCAGAAGAGCTCGCGCAACGGCGCGCGAGCGGAGGTCATGCGCCCGACAGCGGGTTTCAGGGCGCTGCCGTCGCGATTGTCTCGAACCCCGAGTTCCTGAAACAGGGCGCGGCCATCGCTGACTTCATGCGGCCTGACCGAATCGTGCTCGGCAGCGAGTCCGGTGAAGCCGGACAACGGGCGCGCGAGATGATGACCCGCCTGTACGCGCCCTTCAACCGCCAGCGCGACCGGATGATCCACATGGACGTGGAGGCGGCCGAGTTCACCAAATATGCCGCCAACGCGATGCTCGCCACGCGCATCAGCTTCATGAATGAGCTGGCGAACCTCGCGGAGAAGATGGGCGTAGACATCGAGCAGGTACGGCGTGGCGTGGGCTCGGATCCGCGCATAGGCTACAGCTTTCTCTATGCAGGTCTCGGCTACGGCGGCAGTTGCTTCCCGAAGGACGTACAGGCGCTGGTACATACGGCCGCCAGCCACGGCCAGCGCCTGCAGGTGCTGGAAGCCGTGCGTGCGGTGAACGATGCGCAGAAACTGGTACTGGTCGAGAAGATCGTGCAGCGCTTCGGCGAAGACCTGCGCGGGCGCCGCTTCAGCATCTGGGGTTTGGCTTTCAAGCCTGGCACCGACGACATGCGCGAAGCGCCGAGCCGCATTGTCATCAAGGCGCTGCTGATGCGCGGGGCAGATGTGGTGGCGCACGATCCGGTGGCTATTGCCGAGGCCCGCAAGGTGCTTGAGGGCGACCTGGACGGCAGGCAGGATCTGCTCGCCCGGCTGCGCTATGTCGACAACGCGATGAAAGCCGCAGAAGACGCTGATGCGCTCGTGATCCTCACTGACTGGAAAGCGTTCAAGAGTCCGAACTTCAGCGCACTGAAGACGGTTCTCAGGCAGCCACTGATTTTTGACGGCCGCAACCTCTATGACCCTGACATCCGCTCGCAGGGATTCGACTACCAGGCCATCGGCCGCTGAAGAAGAAACCGGAGGAACCCTCATGCGTGTCCACAACTCCCGGCGCCGAATTCTCGTGACCGGAGGCGCCGGCTTCCTGGGCAGCCATCTGTGCGAGCGCCTCCTTGCCCAGGGTCACGACGTGCTGTGCGTGGACAACTTCTTCACCGGCGCGCAGCGCAATGTGGAGCATCTGCTCGGAAATCCGCACTTCGAACTGATGCGCCACGACGTCACATTCCCGCTCTACGTGGAGGTCGACCAGATCTACAACCTCGCATGCCCGGCCTCGCCAGTGCACTATCAGCGCGACCCCGTGCAGACCACCAAGACCAACGTCCTCGGGGCGATCAACCTGCTCGGCCTTGCGAAGCGTGTGCGTGCGCGCATCCTGCAGGCATCGACCAGCGAGGTGTACGGCGACCCCGATGTGCATCCACAGCCCGAGAGCTACTGGGGCAATGTCAATCCGATCGGCGTGCGCAGCTGCTACGACGAGGGCAAACGCTGCGCCGAGGCACTGTTTTTCGACTACCACCGTCAACACGGCGTGGACATTCGGGTGGCGCGCATCTTCAATACCTACGGTCCGCGCATGCATCCAAGGGACGGGCGCGTTGTGTCGAACTTCATCGTGCAGGCGCTGCGCGGCGAGCCGATCACTGTTTACGGCGAGGGCCTGCAAACGCGCAGCTTCTGCTTCGTAGGTGACCTGATAGAAGGGCTCAACAGATTCATGGAGGCCAGTCCGGGCGGACCGGGCCCAGTGAATATCGGCAATCCGGCGGAAATTGCCGTGCGCGATCTCGCGAAACTGATCATCGAACTCACGGGATCTTCGTCGAAGCTCACGTTCGCGCCGCTGCCTTCCGATGATCCGATGCAGCGCCGGCCCGATGTGGGCCTCGCAAATCGGCTGTTCGGATGGCAGCCGAGCATGCAGCTCGAGGAGGGCCTGCGCAAGACCATCGAGTACCTCGATGGTGTACTGTCGGCTGGCGAGCTCTTGCCGGCGGCTCCATAGCGGTGCTTGTCGTGCAAGCCACTCGGCATGACGCGCAATGTGAGCGGCACAGGAAGAGCCAAAAAGCGAGTGGGCTTCTCGCCGCTGCCTGCAAGGAGGGCCGGTTTCGAATGAGCGGCGCCTGCATCAGCCCCGGCCGAACTGCCAGGCTCGAGCTGCCTTCCCCGGCTGTCGCCGTCGCGCAAGAGCCAGGTTGGCCGTGATCATGGCCGCGACCAGCGTGATCAGCCACGAGAAGTACACCCACAGCAAGAAGATCGGAAAGGCCGCGAACGCCCCGTACAGCGCCTTGTAGGTCGGCACCTTGACGAGATAGGTGGCGAAGCCCCGTTTGCCCAGCTCGAAGGCCACGCTGGCGATCAGGGCGCCCGCGACGGCGTCGCGTAGCCGCACCTTCGTGTTCGGAACGAAATAGAACATGCTCGTCAGCGCGGTCACGCCGAGCACGAGCGGCCCGAGGTCGAGCACGAAGGCGAGCGATGGTGGCAAGGCGCCGATCAGACCCAGGGAAACGCCCAGCACGTACGACGTTGCCCACAGACTCAGACCCATCACGGGTGGCCCCACGGCCAACATCAGCAAGTACAGGCCGACTCTTCTGAAGAAAGGCCGATTCCTCCTCACCTCCCACATCTGGTTCAAAGCGTTCTCGACGGTCAGCAACATCGCGACTGCGGTCCCCAGCAGGAAGAGCGAGCCGACCCAGGTCAGGCTGCTGGCATTCGCGGCGAACTGGTCCAGATACTTGAGGACCGTGCGCGCGATGTCTGGCGGCAGCAGCCTGCTCAGCAGGAACTCATGAATCGCATCCTTGAATCGCTTGAAGATCGGGAATCGCGTGAACAGCGCGAAGCTCGTCGCCAGCAAGGGCACGATGGACAGCAAGGTCGTGAATGTCAGGCTTCCGGCGACCTGGGGCAAGCGTTCTTTCCTGGCGCGGTGGATCGTCAGGCGGGTCAGAGTGAACATGTATCGCTGAAAGAGGAGGGGGCGGCTGGCTTCGCGGACGAGCAAGCCGCTGCATGCGATTTTGAGGCCTGCTGCTGACGCCTTTCGGCAAGGTCCATCTTCGATGCGTCGTAGATCGAGGCATTCACTCAGCCGCCCCGCTGCCGGATCTTCGGCAAGCATGACAGCAGCGCCTTCACCTGCGGCGAATCGTCGGACTTGCGCCAGATGGCGACGGTCTCGACGATGGTCTTCTCGCCCTTCATGCTTCGATAGACGACCCCCTCGCGATGCAATGCCTGCACGCTGCCGGGCACCAGCGCCACGCCGATGCCGCCGGACACGAGGCTCACGATGGTGTGCATTTGCCGCGCCGGAAACAGCTTGGGGCTGAAGCCATGCCGCATGCAGGTGGCGACGATGGCGTCGAACATCATCGGACCCTGATGGCGCTCGAATCCGAGGAAGCGTTCGTTCGACAACTTTTCGAGCGCGATGCGCGTGCCGCCGGCCAGGGGGTGCGATGCGGGCAGCGCCACGAGCAGCGGTTCCGTATGGACCAGCCTCGAGTTCAGTGCCGCGGGCAGGTCGGGCGTCCGGAACACCAGGCCGACATCGAGCCTGCCACTCTCTACGTCGTGAATGATCTGGTCGGTGGTGCCTTCCAGCAGCGACACGTTCACGCGCTGGTAGTCCTCCGTGAAGGCGCGCAGCATCGGCGGCAGGAATGAATAGGCCGGCAGGCTGATGAAGCCGAGCGACAGCGAGCCCATCAAGCCCTGAGCGGCCTCCAGGGTGCGCTTGCGCAGGGTGTCGGCCGCGGCCAGCACGGCGCGTGCGTCGCGCAATGCGTCCTCGCCGGCCCGTGTGAGCGCGATGCGGCGCGAGGTTCGCTCGAGCAGGGTGACGCCCAGTTCTTCTTCCAGCTCCTTGATCGCCAGGCTCACGGGCGGCTGGGTGAGGTGCAGCCGTTCGGCGGCGCGGCCGAAGTGCAGCTCCTCGGAAACAGCGACGAAGCAGCGCAGGTGGCGCATGTCCATTGATTTGCCTTCTGTATCGACCGATCCAGATTTTAAATTTCTCTGGATCGAAGCGCATCCCTAGACTGCATCGCATCCCGCGCGCTAAGCACGTGAACGGGGGGCGCTCCCACAAGTGGCAGCAGGAGACACAACACCGATGTTCGATCGCGTCGTCGATGCGATGACGCTGATCGACGGCGGCCCCAATGCCCTGGGCTCCTGCCTGTCACGCCCGAGGAATGGCCGCCGGCTTCCGGATCCCGAGTTCCTTTTTCCCTTCAACCCAACGCACCACATCATGAGCACCACATCACCAGCCCGCATCGCAGTCGTCACCGGAGGCGCCCGCGGCATCGGCCGCGCCGTCGGCGAATGGTTTCTTGGTCATGGCTGCAAGGTCGTCTTGCTCGACTGCGACAGCGCAACGCTCGACAGCACGATATCGGAGATCGCGCGCCCCGGCGATCTGCTCGGCGTCCCTTGCGACGTGTCCGATCCGGCGCAGGTCGACCGCGCCGTGGCGGCCGTCGTTGCAAAGTTCGGCCGCGTGGACGCGCTGGTCAACAATGCCGGCGTGGCCATCTTCAAGCCGGTGCTGGAAACCTCCTTCAAGGAATGGCGCACGGTGATGGCCACCAACCTCGATGGCGCCTTCCTCTGCACGCAGGCCTTCGGCGCGGTGATGGCCGGCAACGGCGGCGGCGCCATCGTCAACGTCGCCTCGATCTCCGGGCTGCGGGCCAGCACGCTGCGCGTGGCCTATGGCACCAGCAAGGCCGCGCTCATCCACATGACGAAGCAGCATGCGGTCGAGCTCGGCGATGCCGGCGTGCGCGTGAACGTCATTGCCCCCGGCCCGGTAGAAACCGAAATGGCCAAGCTCGTGCACAGCGTGGCGATCCGCTCCGACTACTACGACGCGATTCCGCTGAATCGCTACGGCACCACCGAGGAGATGGCGAATGTCATCGGCTTCCTGTGCAGCCCCGAAGCGAGCTTCATCAACGGCCAGGTCGTGGCCGTCGACGGCGGCTTCGATGCGGCAGGTGTCGGCCTGCCGACCCTTCGCCGCCGCAAGGCCGAAGCCGGGGCCGAACTGCAAGGGGCCAAGGCATGACGAAACTGCCGTACATCGGCTGAGGCCACACGCGCTTCGGCAAGCTCGATGGGGCGAGATCGCCGTCGCGAGCCGGCCGGGCCTTACGGCCGAGGCGCTGCGCCAGGTACCGCTGGCTGCGCCGCTTCTTCTTCTGGGATTCGCTGCCGAAGCCGGGTTACGGCAGGTTCACCAAGAACGACATCCGAACGCGCCTCGTCGAGCGTGGAGAATCGCAGCCGGCCATGCACGGCTGAGCCACCGATCACAATGACGAACCACCAAGGAGACAAACCATGAACATTTCCCGTCGCACCATTCTTCGCAGCGCCGCCGCGGCCGCCGTTGTCGCCGCCCCCGCGGGCAGCGCCTTCGCGCAAACCAAGGCCGAGTTCACCTACAAGTACGCGAACAACCTGCCGGTGACGCATCCGATGAACCTGCGCGCCAAGGAGATGGCCGATGCGATCCGCACCGAGACCAACGGCCGCGTCCTCATCCAGATCTTCCCGAACAACCAGCTCGGCTCCGACACGGATGTGCTCAGCCAGCTGCGCTCGGGCGGCGTCGAGTTCTTCACCCTCTCGGGCCTGATCCTCTCGACGCTGGTGCCGGCGGCATCGATCAGCGGCGTCGGCTTTGCGTTCAAGGACTACCCGAGCGTGTGGAAGGCGATGGATGGCGAACTGGGTGCCTACATCCGCGCGCAGATCGCCAAGGCCGGCATCGTGCCGATGGAAAAGATCTGGGACAACGGCTTTCGCCAGATCACCTCATCGTCCAGGCCCATCGCGACGCCCGCCGACCTGAAGGGCTTCAAGATCCGCGTGCCGGTGTCGCCGCTGTGGACTTCGATGTTCAAGGCCCTCGATGCCGCGCCGGCGTCGATCAACTTCGCCGAGGTCTATTCCGCGCTGCAGACGAAGATCGTCGACGGCCAGGAGAACCCGCTGGCCATCATCTCGACGGCCAAGCTCTTCGAGGTGCAGAAGTACTGCTCGCTGTCCAACCACATGTGGGACGGCTTCTGGTTCCTGGCCAACCGCCGCGCCTGGGAGAAGCTGCCGGCCGATCTGCGCGCCATCGTTGCCAAGCACATCGACGCGGCCGGCCTGAAGGAGCGCGACGACGTGGCGCAGCTCAACGCCGGGCTGCAGACGGAACTGGCCGGCAAGGGCCTGGCCTTCAACCAGCCGGACGCCGCCGCCTTCCGCGACCAGCTTCGCAAGGCCGGCTTCTATGGCGAATGGAAGAGCAAGTACGGCGACGAGGCATGGGCCCTCCTGGAACGCTCCGTCGGCAAGCTGGCATGAGCGCGATGAGCCCCGCCGGCCACAGCGTGCAGGCGTCTCCGGCGGTGGGCCCCGCTTCGCGGGCGGCGCGCATCGACCGCGTTCTCGGGTTCATCGTCGAAGCGGCCGCTGGTGCGCTCGTGCTGGCGGACATCGCCGTGCTGCTGGCCGGCGTCGTGGCGCGCTTCGCGTTCCATAGGCCGCTGGTCTGGTCCGACGAACTCGCCTCGATGCTCTTCATCTGGCTGGCGATGCTCGGTGCCGTGGTCGCCCTGCGGCGCGGCGAGCACATGCGCATGACGGCGCTGGTCTCGCGCCAGGCGCCCGCGCGCCAGCAGTTGCTGGAGGCCATCAGCGTGTGCGCGTCGCTGGCCTTCCTCGCGATGGCGGCCTGGCCAGCGTGGGAATACGCCTCGGAGGAGCGCTTCATCACCACGCCGGCCCTCGAGATCTCGAACGCATGGCGCGCTGCGGCGCTGCCTTGCGGCATCGCCTTGATGATGCTGTTCTCGGTGCTGCGGCTGTTCAAGGATGCCGACTGGCGCACGGGCACCAAGGCCTTCGCCGCAGTGGCCATCGTGATCGGCGCCTTCGCGCTGGGCCGCGGCGTCTTCGAAGACCTGGGGCGCTACAACCTGCTGATCTTCTTCGTAGGCGTGGTCGGGGCGAGCGTGTTCAGCGGCATTCCCATCGCCTTTGCGTTCGGCCTGGGGACCATCGGCTACCTGGCGCTGGGAACGGACACCGCGCTGCCGGTGATCATCGGCCGCATGGACGAGGGCATGTCGCACCTGATCCTGCTGGCCGTGCCCCTGTTCGTGTTCCTGGGGCTGCTCATCGAAATGACCGGCATGGCCAAGGCCATGATCGCCTTCCTCGCGGGCCTGCTGGGCCACGTGCGCGGCGGCCTGCAGTTCGTGCTGGTCGGGGCGATGTACCTCGTCTCCGGCATCTCGGGGTCGAAGGCCGCCGACATGGCCGCGGTGGCGCCCGCGCTCTTTCCGGAAATGAAGAAGCGCGGCGCCAGCGAGGGCGACTTGGTGGCGCTGCTCTCGGCCACCGGCGCGCAGACCGAGACCGTGCCGCCGAGCCTGGTGCTGATCACCATCGGATCGGTCACGGGCGTCTCGATTGCGGCGCTGTTCACCGGCGGCCTCCTGCCGGCCGTGGTGCTGGGTCTCACGCTGTGCGTCGTCGTCTGGCTGCGGGCGCGGGGCGAGGATCTCAGCCATGTCGAGCGCCCCTCGCGGCGGCAGGTGGCCAAGCTGGCGGCGATTGCAGTGCCGGCGCTGGCGTTGCCTTTCATCATCCGCGCGGCTGTCGTCGAAGGCGTGGCCACGGCCACCGAGGTCTCGACCATCGGCATCGTCTATGCCGTGCTGTCGGGCCTGCTGGTGTACCGCCAGTTCGACTGGAAGCGCGTCGGACCGATGCTGGTGGCGACGGCGTCGCTGTCGGGCGCGA
Organism: Variovorax sp. Varisp46; assembly: GCF_059491885.1. NCBI lineage: Bacteria > Pseudomonadati > Pseudomonadota > Betaproteobacteria > Burkholderiales > Comamonadaceae > Variovorax > Variovorax sp. Varisp46. The sequence continues at coordinate 3,627,579 of NZ_CP168515.1, read as the reverse complement.
TCCTGCTGATCATCGGCACCGCGACGGGAATGGCCTGGGGGCTGACGCAGTCGGGCTTCTCCAGTTCGCTGGCGCAGGCCATGACCGGGCTGCCGGGCGGCGCGCCGATGTTCCTGGCCGTTTCGCTGGTCACCTTCGTGGTGCTCGGCTCGGTGCTCGAGGGCATCCCGGCCATCGTGCTGTTCGGCCCGCTGCTGTTCCCGATCGCCCGCCAGCTCGGCATCCACGAGGTGCACTACGCCATGGTCGTCGTGCTGTCGATGGGACTGGGGCTGTTCGCGCCGCCGCTGGGCGTGGGCTACTACGCGGCATGCGCGATCGGGCGGGTGCACCCGGACAAGGGCATCCGGCCCATCGTCGGCTACATGCTCGCGCTGCTGGTCGGCACCGTCCTGGTCGCCGCGGTGCCGTGGCTCTCCATCGGGTTCCTTTGATGGAGCCTGCTCAAGGTGTCGCCGCGCGGCACTGGTAGCTGGACGCCTGCATGCGGTCGCCGCCTGTGTAGTGCGGGTATGCCGGGTAGCGGCACATCGGTCGGGACGCCTGGACGACAAACGGCGGCAGCGGCGCGTTGACCGTTTGCACCAGCGCGTCTGCGGGCGCAGCGCCCGTGCTCACCCATCGGTCCAGCGGATCCAGGAGGTCCACCATCGTCGGCACCGGCGCGCCGCCTCCGACCGCCCGGGAATTGCCACTGTGTGTCGAGCCCGGTGAAACATACAGCCGCACGGATCTTTCCACGGCCGGTGCTCCCATGCGCGCCACAAGCGCGCCGTGGTACTGGATTCCCATGAGGGGGCTCTGTGCGCGGTCGGCGGCGTTCTCGCGCACGATCAGCTTGCCGCCGCGAGCGAAGAACGCCGAAAGGTCCGGGTCGGTGGCGTCGATCATCGCGGAGGTCTTCTGGACCTGCGCCCGGAACTCCTGGGGACGATAGCGGCGCACGTCGTAGTCCTTGTCGCGGGCGACGGCGTAGCGGATCCAGTTGCTGCCGTAGATCCACTGCGTCGAATGGCGCGCCGCATCCGGAGGGGCAACGGGCGCCGCCGTGCCGGAGACCCAGCGCACCATGTTCAGGGCGGAGGGACCGTCGAGGCTGTCCTCATGGCCGTACAGCCACTGCGGGTAGGTGGTGAGCCCGTTGGCGATGGGAAAGGGAAAAACATACGGCGAGTGGATGCCGCGCACCAGTCGCAGCTGCGCGTCCGACAGGCATTGCAAGCCTGCATCGCCGCCACCGGGGCAGCGCAGCGGCTGCAGGTCGACGCGGGCCTGGCAAGCCATGTAGTTGTTGACGACGCCGTCGGCCAGCCCGTCGAGCGCGTCGCAGGCATCGGAGGTGGCTTTCGCGATCAGCGGGATCTTGCCGGCCTGGAGCCAGTCGTCGTGCTGTGGCACCTGGTTGCGTACGAATGCATGGAACAGGCCGGTCCAGTTGATGACGGGCACCACGCTGACGATGCCGTCGTAGTCGGCCGGGAAGCGCTGCGCCATCATCATTCCCTCGCGCCCGCCTTCCGAGCCGCCGAAGTAGTACGTGCGCTGCGGCGGTCGTGCGTAGTAGGCGCGCATGAGGTCCACGGCCGCGTCCTTCACCTTCTTGTACGAAGCGAACGCGAAGTTCTCGAGCATCTCGTCGTTCAGCGCGAAGGCGCCTGGCTCGCCGGGAGGGAAGGCGCTCGCCTGGTGGCCCGAGTCCTGGCCAAAGGTCGCATAGCCCCGCGCGATGGGCAGCGGGTCGCCCGGCGCGGCGTCGCGCAAGGGCGCGAGGCCGGTGATCAACACGCCGTTGAAGCCGCCGCCACCGTACTGCAGGGCCTTTCCGTTCCATTCGGTCGGAAGGTTCAGCTGGAAGTTGATGACTTGCGCGGCAGGGTCACGCGATGCGATCGTGCCCGTGACCTTGCAGAACCGGGGAAGGGCCGGCACAAATGCACCGGCGTTGACCGTTCCTGCCGTGGCGGGCGTCAGCACGGCGGAGGTGACCGAGGCCCTTCCGCTGGGCAAGCCGATGGCTCCCGGTTCGATGACATGGCGTGCCAGAGACGCACAGGAAGTTGCTGGCTGCTCGGCGGTCGGCGGCACGGTGCCGCAAGCCGTCAGCGAGAGCCCGGCCACGGTGAGAGCGGCTCGAGCGAAGGCACGGAGGGTGAAACGGGGCATCGTGTCTCCAGACACCGCTCTGCGGCGGCGCGGCGCCATCTTACGGTCGAAACCGCCGGCGGACCGTGCGTTCGGCATGGCCCGCCGCGGAGTTCACCGCTGCGCAGACACCTCGATCTCCACGCGGCGGTTCGGGGCGAGGCAGTCGATCAGGTCCGCGCGCCTCGTCTGTGCGCACTGCACCTTCGGCTCCGATTCGCCCTTGCCCTGCACCTGCACAGCCTGCGCCGGCACGCCGGCCTGCACCAGGTAGTCGCGCACGGTGCTGGCGCGCGCCAGCGAGAGCGCCTGGTTGTAGCTGTTGCTGCCGAGCCGGTCGGTATGCCCGGTCACCCTGATCGAGTCCACCGGTCTGGCGCTGCTCCCGAGGTCGCTTGCCAGTGCGTCCAGTTTGCGCCGGCCTTCGGGCAGCAGGTCGGCCAGCGAGCGGCCGTCGAAGCGGAACAGGCCGTCGGCGCCGAGCGTCGTCTTTGCAGGCAGAACCACCGGCTGGACGGTAGCGGCGGGCTTCGTCGCGGCCATCGGCTTGAGCAGGTCCGCGCAGCCCGGTCCCTTCCAGTACATGCCGTTGGTCAGCACGTCTGCATTGAAGCGGACCATGTACTGGCAGGTGACGTATTCCGGACCGGCGCTGGTGCGAAAGTGGAAGATGTAGTTCCACTCGCGCACGCCGCCCAGGCCTTCGCGAAAGTGCGGAAAGCCCAGCAGCTCGCGCACCTGGTCCTTGCCCATGCCGGCACGCATGGCGCGCAGGGCCTCGAGGCTCGGAAAGGCGCCTTGCTGCCATTTGGCCGAGTCCAGCGCGGGGAAGTCCTCGTCCTTCGGCGGTGCCGGGTTCTCCGAAGCGGCCCTGGCCTGCATCTCCGGCGTGATGGTGTAGCTCGGGTTGGCGCAGCCGCCGGCCACGAGTGCCGCGAGGCAGAGCGCGGCGAGCGGTGCGGTACGGACTGTGAAGAAAGTCTTGGCTTGAAGAGGCTTGTTCATGATGGAGTTCGTTCAGTTCATCCGTATGGCGATCAGTTGAAGACCCATTCCGCGCCAACGGTGGCGCCCACCCCGGCACGGCTGGTGGCCACGCCGCCGGTGATGCTCCAGGCGTTGTTCTCGGAGGTGCGCCGGAAACTGATGCCCACCGCGCCCTGGCCCTTGAAGGAGCCCGCGCCGATGCGCATGACCGTCTTGCCCGGAACGTAGCTCGCAGGCATCTGCAGGGCCATGGCCGCGGCAACGCCGGCATACGCGTTCTTCTCGACGTTGTCGATGCGGCTGTTGGTCGCATCGATGCGGTTGTTCAGGCCGCCGCTGACCGCGTTCAACTGGTTCACGTTGACGGCGTCGGTGCCCGCCACGCCCGGCGCCACGTTGTGCACCGTGACCGGGCCGGTGGCGTTGCTGCCGCCCATCGTCACGCTGTTGTGGTTGATCGTGCCGTCCGCATTGCTGTCGTACTTGACCGCCGACTGGTCGATCGCAGCGACCGTGCCCTGTACACCCCGCAGCTGTGAAACGTTGACCGCATCGCTGTCGGCCGTGCCCGCGGCCACGCCGGTGATCTGCCGGAACTGGCCGCTGGCTGCATTGCCCACCGATACCGCCGCCAGCGTGCTGGTGGTCGCGCCGATGGCAATGCGCTGCGCGGCAGTGGCGGTGGGCGGGATGTAGCCGGCCACGCCCGCGGCGGTGGAGGCCACCGAGCCCGCGCCCAGCGCCACGCCGCCGGCCTGCGTCACGCTGGTGCCCGCGCCCAGCGCCACGCCTTGCACGGCGGCGGCCGACGACTGCGTGCCCAGCGCGATGGAGTCGGCCATGTGCGAGGTCGCGCCCTGGCCGATCGCAATGCCGCCCGGCGCGCTTTGCTGCACCACCGCGCCGTTGCCGATGCCCACGCCGTTGTTGCCGTTGACCACGGTCTGCGGGCCCACGGCCACCGACTCCGCGCCAATGGCCAGCGAGTCCGCCGCGGCGGAGTTGGCATGGAAGTACAGCGTCGGCGTCACCGCGAAAGACGTCAACGCGCCAGACAGCTGCCGCACCGTGACCGCGTCCTGCGCTTGTGTGCCGTCGGCCACGTTGGTGATCTGGCGGTAGGTGGTCGCACTGCCGACCGACAGTGCGCCCAGCAGGGTGCGGTCGGTGGTGTTGTAGGAGATCAGCGAACTGCCGGCCGGAATGCTGCCGGTGGAAGGCGCGACCGCCCGGTCGGAGACGGCACCCGATCCGATGGCCACCGCACCGGCAACCGTTGCGCTCGCATCCTTGCCCGACGCGATGGCATCGGCACCCGTCGCACCGAGGTTGTCTTCGTTGCCGCCGCCGGTGGAGTTGACGCTGTAGTACCTGATCTTGTTGGCCGTGACCGTGGTGCTGAGATTCTCGATCGACTGGTTGGTGGCGAACAGCTGCGAGCCGTTGATCGCATCGGTGCTGGTGTTGGAGATCCGGCCGGCGGCCACGTTGGTGATGGTGCGTTCGGCTCCGACCGTGCCCACGCTGACCGTGCCCACCGGGGTGGTGCCCTGGAAGTTGTAGGTCGTGCCGTTGATCGTCGTGCTCGCAGTCCCCACGGCAGCGGCCGTGGCCGAACCTGCGCCCAGCGCCACGCTGTTGGCGTCCGCGGCCGTGGCCCCCAGGCCGATGGCCACCGCCGAAGCGCCGGCCGCCGCCGCGTTCTTGCCCGACGCGATGGCGTTGGCGCCGGTGGCGCCGAGGTTGTCTTCGTTGGTGCCGCCGGTGGAGTTGACGCTGTAGTACTTGGTCTTGTTGGTCGTGACCGTCGTGCTGAGGTCCTCGATCGACTGGTTGGTGGCGAACAGCTGCGAGCCGTTGATCGCATCGGTGCTGGTGTTGGAGATCCGGCCGGCGGCCACGTTGGTGATCGTGCGCTCCGCCCCCGGCGCGCCGACGCTCACCGTGCTCGCCGGCGTGGTGCCCTGGAAGTTGTAGGTCTTGCCGTTGATGGTCGCGCTGGCCGTGCCGACGGCCGCCGTGGTGATCGAGCCGGAGCCCAGCGCCACATCGCCCGCATTGGCAGTCGCCGTCGCTGCATCGCCGATGGCCACGCTGCCGGCCTTGCCGGCCGCACCGGCCGTGGAGCCGTTGCCCAGTGCCACCGAGCCCTGGCCGATCGCCTTGTTGCCATTGCCGATGGCGACTGCACCATTGGCCTGGTTGGCCGCAGTGGCCGAGGCCGTGCCGTCGCTGTTGGCGATGTTGTTGGCACCGCCGGTAAAGGCACCGGTACCGCTGACATAGCTCGGATCGCCGATGGCAACAGCCCCGTCGCCGTAGGCCGTGTTGCCCGAGCCGATCGAGATCGCCTTGCCGCCTGTGGCCTTCGCGTTCTTGCCGATGGCCACCGCCTCCGCCGAATCGGCCGTCGCAGTGCTGCCGATGGCGATGGTGTCAGCGGCGCTGGCGCGCGCGCCGTTGCCCATGGCAATGCCGCTTGCACCCGCGGCCAGGGCGTTCACGCCGGCAGCCAGGGCATTGATGCCCGTGGCCCCATCGTTCGCATAGTTCCCCTGCTGCGTGCCGTTGTCGTTCACGCTGTAGTAGTGGATCTTGGACGCATTCACCTGCGTGGTCAGCTGGCTCACGTTCACCGCATCGGTGGGCGCCACGCCGGGCGCCACGTTGGTGATGACCGTGTTGCCGGCATTGATCCCGGTGTTCGTCACGCTCGGTCCGCCCGTGATCGTGAGGCCGTTGTTGTTCAGCGTCGTGCCGCCCGTGGTCACGCTGGTGAAGTTGGGCGTGGCGCTGGTGGCGATCTGCACCTCTGCACCGTTCTGCGTGATGGCGATGTTGTCGCCCGCCGTGTAGGTGGCGGTGCCGCCCGGGGCGATGTTCTGCACGCTGGTGCCCGTCGCCGTGCCCGTGCCTGTCCGGGCCGTGGTCATGTTCCAGCCCTTGCTGGCCGTGGAGCCGATGTTGGCCAGCTCGGCATTGGTGGCGAACAGCTGCGAGCCGTTGATCGCGTCGGTCGAGGTGTTGGAAATCCGGCCGGCTGCGACGTTGGTGATCGTGCGCTCGGCGCCCACCGCGCCCACGCTCACGGTGCTCGTCGCAGTGGTGCCCTGGAAGGTGTGGGGCGTGCCGTTGATGGTCACGCCGGGGGTGTTGACCACGGCCGCCGTGACGGAGCCGGAGCCCAGTGCCACGTCGCCCGCGTTGGTACCCGCCGCCGCGCCGGAGCCCAGCGCCAGCCCGTTGACGACGCTGGCCGCGGCGTTGTTGCCCATGGCCACGCTGCCGGTGGCCGCCTTGGTGGTGCTCGCACCCACGCCCGCGGCGATGGAGTTGATGCCCTGTGCGCCGTCGTTGTTGACGTTGGCTCCCGCCACCCCGTTGTCGTTCACGCTGTAGTACTTGGTCTTGTTGGCCGCCACCGTGGTGTTCAGCTGGGTCACGTTCACCGCATCGGTGGGCGCCACGCCGGGTGCCACGTTGGTGATGACCGTGTTGCCGGCGTTGATGCCGGTGTTCGTCACGCTCGGGCCACCCGTGATCGTGAGGCCGTTGTTGTTCAGCACGGTGCCGCCGGTGGTCACGCTGGTGAAGCTGGGCGTGGCGCTGGTGGCGATCTGCACCTCCGCACCGTTCTGCGTGATGGCGATGTTGTTGCCCGCCGTGTAGGTGGCGGTGCCGCCCGGGGCGATGTTCTGCACGCTGGTGCCTGTGACCGTACCGGTGCCCGTCTGGCCTGTGGTCACGTTCCAGCCCTTGTTGGCCGTGGCTGCCACGTCGTCGATCGCGGCGTTGGTGGCGAACAGCTGGCTGCCGTTGATCGCATCGGTGCTGGTACCGGAGATCCGGCCGGCTGCGACGTTGGTGACGGTGCGCTCGGCGCCCACCGCGCCCACGCTCACCGTCGAAGCCGGCGTGGTGCCCTGGAAGTTGTAGGTCTTGCCGTTGATCACGGTGCTGGCCGTGCCGACCGCAGCGGCCGTCGCGGAGCCGGAGCCCAGCGCCACGCTGTTGGCGTTCGCAGCCGTCGCGCCCAGGCCGATGGCCACGGCCGAGTTCCCCGCCGCCGTCGCGTTCTTGCCCGATGCAATGGCATCGGTGCCCGTGGCGCCGAGGTTGTCCTCGTTGCCGCCGCCGGTGGAGTTCACGCTGTAGTACTTGGTCTTGTTGGCCGCCACCGTGGTGTTCAGCTGGGTCACGTTCACCGCATCGGTGGGCGCCACGCCGGGCGCCACGTTGGTGATGACCGTGTTGCCGGCGTTGATGCCGGTGTTCGTCACGCTCGGGCCACCCGTGATCGTGAGGCCGTTGTTGTTCAGCACGGTGCCGCCGGTGGTCACGCTGGTGAAGCTGGGCGTGGCGCTGGTGGCGATCTGCACCTCCGCACCGTTCTGCGTGATGGCGATGTTGTTGCCCGCCGTGTAGGTGGCGGTGCCGCCCGGGGCGATGTTCTGCACGCTGGTGCCTGTGACCGTACCGGTGCCCGTCTGGCCTGTGGTCACGTTCCAGCCCTTGTTGGTCGTGGCTGCCACGTCGTCGATCGCGGCGTTGGTGGCGAACAGCTGGCTGCCGTTGATCGCATCGGTGCTGGTACCGGAGATCCGGCCGGCCGCGACGTTGGTGATGGTGCGCTCGGCGCCCACCGCGCCCACGCTCACCGTCGAAGCCGGCGTGGTGCCCTGGAAGTTGTAGGTCTTGCCGTTGATCACGGCGCTGGCCGTGCCGACGGCCGTGGCGGTGGTCGAGCCAGAACCCAGCGCCACGTCACCGGCGTTGTTGGCAACCGAATTCGCGCCCAGCGCCACGCTGTCCGCCGCCTTGGCGCTGGCCGTGTCGCCCACCGCGACGCCGCCCGCAGCCGCGACGGAAGAGGCATTGCCGAGCGCCGTGGCACGTGCTGCCGCGGCGTTCGCGCCGGGGCCGACGGCCGAGGCGCCCACGTCGGATGCGCTGGCAAATTCGCCGACCGCCAGGCTGTTGGTGGCACTGGCGCTGGAGAAGGCACCCACCGCCGTGGAGCCGCTGACGCCCGATGCCACGGCGTTGACGCCGATCGCGGTGCTGCTGACCGCCGACGCCTTGGTGCCGGTGCCGATCGCAATGGCGTCGCCGGCCGATGCGCTCGACTGGAAGCCCTGCGCCACGGACTGATCGCCCGTAGCCGACGCGGCGACGCCGGCCGCCAACGAATTCGCGCCGGTCGCGCCGTTGTTCGTGTAGTTCGCCTGCTGCACACCGCCATCGTTCACGCTGTAGTAGTGCGTGGGCGTGCTGGCCGCGATGGCCTGCACCGCCTGGTTGGTGGCGTAGAGCTGCGAGCCGTTGATGGCGTCGGTCGAGGTCGCGGAGATCCGGCCCGCGGCCACGTTGGTGATGGTGCGTTCGTTGCCCACGCTGCCCACGCTCACCGTGCTCGTCGGCGTGGTGCCCTGGAAGTTGTAGACCGTGCCGCCGATGGTGGTGCTGGCCGTGCCGACGGCCTTGCTCGTCGTGGAGCCCGAGCCCAGCGCCACGTCGTCCGCGTTGTTGGCCACCGCCGTGTCGCCGAATGCCACCGCGCCCGCGGCGAGCGCGCTGCTGGTGCTGCCGATCGCGACACTGCCCTGGCCTACCACGGTGTTGCGGTAGCCGATGCCGACCGCGCCCTGTGCCGCCGTGCCGGGGGTGCTGACCGCCTGCCCGCCGCCGCCCACCATGTTGGTATTGCCCATGGCCACCGAACCGTCGCCGGTGGCGGTGTTGTCCAGGCCCGAGGCAATCGCGCCGTTGCCGGTGGCGGTGTTGGGGTCGCCGATGGCGACCGCGCCGTTGCCGTTGGCGACGTTGCCCGAGCCGATCGAAACCGCGCGACCGCCGGTGGCCCTGGAGCCCCGGCCAATGGCAACCGCCTCGGCGGCATCGGCGACGGATTCACCGCCAATCGCGATGGCATTGGCGCCCGATGCAAGGGCGCCCGCGGTGGCGTTGCCGCCCATCGCCACCGCGCCGACGCCGGTGGCGCGCACGGCCGTCGCTGCCGTGGTCCCGCCCGAACCGAGCGCCGTGGCGTAGTCGGCAGCCGCATTGGTGCGGGTACCGGCCGCCAGCGCATCCAGGCCGGTTGCCCGGCTTCCGATTCCCAGCCCGACCGCCCGATCTTGCGAGGCCGTCACGTCCGTGCCAATGGCGATGGCGCTTTCCCCCAGGGCGCCCGCTCCTGGAGCCGTGCGCGCGCCAAGATTGATGGAGTTGATCTTGGTTGCGATCGCTTGGAAGCCGATCGCGATGGCGTTCAGGTTGCCTGCATTGCTGCCGGTGCCTTGAGCGAGGGTATTTGCTGCCGATGCCGTTGCCTGCGAACCGAGGGCGATCGCGTTGTTCGCGCTCGCATTCGCGTTCAGGCCGATCGATGTGGTCGCATTGCCTGCGACACCGATGCCTGCGTTGGTGCCGATCGCGACGTTGTCGTTGCCGCTGACCAGGCTGCCCGCCGAAGCGGCCAGCGTGGCGTCATAGGCGACCTTGCCATCGCCCGTGCCGAATGCGACGTTGCGCGCTCCCGTGACGCCCGAACCGGCGCCCCGCATCACGCTCGCAATGCCTCCGCCCAGAGCCGTATTCAGCGCGCCGCTGACCAGCGTGCCGGCGGCAATGCCCACTGCGACCGAACCCGTGTTGGCGATCGTCGAGCCCGCGCCGGCACCCTGGCCGACCGCAACCGTGCTGTCCCCGATGGCGAGTGCTTGCGCTCCGAGTGCAAGCGAACTGTTCCCTAGCGCCCGAGCAGTGTTCCCGACGGAGGTGGCTGCGTCGCTGGTTGCTTCCGCCTGATTGCCTACCGCGACGGTGCGCAACCCGGTTGCCTGGGACAAATAGCCTCCGGCGAACGCGAAGTTTGCACCCGCCACAGAGTTGACACCGACTGCGGTGGAGTTCCCTCCCGTGGCCGTGGAAGCGGTGCCCAATGCGCTGGCGCCAGCTCCGGTGGCATTGGCGTTGACGCCCAGCGCGACCGTATTGACATTGTTCGAAACCGCGCTGGCACCTATCGCGATTGCACCGCCCGCGCCTGAGGCTGCTGCATTCAAGCCGATGGCCAATGAATATTGTGTCGACGAGACGGATTGGCCGCCGATGGCGATGGCATCGGCGCCCGATGCAAGGGCGCCACTGGTGGCATTGCCACCTAGAGCCGTCGAACCGACGCCGGTGGCCCGGACGGCTGTTGCTGGACTGACGCCACCGCCACCGAGTGCTGTCGCATAGTCGACAGCGGCATTGGCTTGCGCACCCAAGGCAATGCCTCTGAGTCCAGTTGCTTTCGACTGCGCGCCGACAGCGACAGCTGCGTCGCCGCTGGAGTTGACATCCGTACCAATAGCAATCGACGACTGCCCGGACGCTCCGGTCCCACCGGTGCGCGCACCGATGTAAATGGCGTTGGTGGCTGTGGCAAGGGCTTGGTAGCCGAGCGTCGCGGCATTCAGCCCCGTGCTTTGGGCGTTATAGCCTATGGCAGTGGCGCCGCCGAGAGTCGCTTGAGACAGATAACCCGCGCACGTCGCACTGCCGCTGTAGAAGTTGTATGGCGGCGCACTGCAGTTCACCTGCGCCTGCGCCGAGAGCGACAACAATCCGAGCACGCTGGCCACAGCGGCCAATGCCACGCGGCCGCCGCCGCGCTTGCCGCAGGCCCGTGTGTTTTCCGACGCGGCGACCCAGGCGCCAAGGGACTCATTCCAGAGTGAGCGATAAGTTTTATTCATGACCCCATCCATCCAATTAAAAAATCAGTGATCGGTCCTAGGACCTTGTCCCTGCGCACTATTTGTTAGTTGTTGCAAACAAATGTTAATTGGGGGGTGGGTAATTGCAATCTGCCTTGTCGCTTTTAGGAGGCAGTTTGTCGAATTGATTTAAATTTTCAAACGCGGATTATTTATTAATAGTAATAACAAGTTACTAATGAATTTAATACTTACCATGGAAAGTTCCTTTGTCAATCGTAGATTTTGGTGGTAATGAACATCTGTTTCTCACAGGAGGAAAGCAATCGATAGCTCTTTTTAGTGCATCGATTTACTTGCGAGATATTTATGGAAACGATGTTCCATGGCGGGCATGCCGCTTGACAAAGCCCGCGATCAGACTCGCGCGAAATTTGGAAGGCCGTTCCGCCCCGGGGAATCAACCGCCCGGTGACCGGCGCGTCACCGCGCTGTGGAACTCTTCGACCGAGGCAAGCAGCGGCGATGCCTTCCAGCACACGAGTTGCACGCCTTCCGGTTGCACGCACTCCAGGCAGAGGGCCACGGCATGCGCGTTGTCCGGCTGGAGCTGCCAGAACCGCCAGCGCGCAGCTGAATCGTCGAGGCCGTCCTCGAAGCCGACCGCCACCTCATGCGCGCCTTCGAAACTGAAGGAGAACCGGTCCAGCGGAAGCGACAACCCCACGCCGCGCGCCTTGATGTAGCTTTCCTTGAGCGTCCAGAGATCCCAGAACCGGGAGGGCTGAAGCTCGGCCGGAAGCTGCCGCAGCGCCTGCGCCTCGTCGGCGGAAAAGAACTGCTGCGCAATCTCCAGCGGGGCGGCCCTGGCCGTGTGTTCGACGTCCACGCCCACCTCGCGCTCGACCGTCAGCGCCACCACGATGAGCGAGGCGCTGTGCGAAATGTTGAAGCGAAGACGCTTCGCCTGCGGCAGCGCATTGGCGATCCGCGGGCGCCCATAGGCGTTGGTTTCGAACCGCCAGTCGCGCGGCGCGATGGGCGCGTAGCGGGAGAGCAGCGAGCGGATCAGCCACCGCGTCATGAGGTACCGGCGCCTGTCGCGGGCGAAGTGGAAGCGCCCGTGCTTTTCGCGCTCCTCGGGCGTCAGCAGGGCCATGGCTTCTTCGTGGGCGGGGGCGTCCTGGTCGGGAACGTACAGGTGCCACAGGTGGACCTGGCGCGAGTCGATCTGCAGTTGCATTCGCAATTCTTGCTTGATTTTTCAACTCGTCCGGCGGGTTCTTCAGCTGGGCTTAAGGTGGCCCGCCCATACTGGTGTCGACGGTCTGCTGGCGTTGGTAGAGGTCGCTCAGGCACCCGCCCATTGGTGGTGGTTCCTCGAGGCCGGCGATCGTCACATTTTCAGGAAAAGGCCCTTGGCACCGCTGGCTGGAAGATTGAGCCGCGGCTCCCGGAGAACTATTCTTCGATCTGCCATGACCCACGAATTCTCCGACTTCGATCTCCCCGAAGGCTGGACTTGCCAAGTGGACCTTAAGAAGGCCCCGGAAGGCACCTACGCCGGCAAGGCCGAACTCCGCCAGGGGCGCGTGCAGCGCTGCGTGTTCGTGCTGGCGCAGCAGCCTTCGCGCGAAGCCGCGCTCGAACGGGTCAGGTTCCGTGCGCGGTTTTTCGTGGACGAATGGATGACCCGGCCTGGGGGGCGTGATCCTCAGGCCTGACGCGCCCGCGAAAAGGCGTTGTCCGTCAGCAATCCGCGCCCGCCGCTGGCGTGCCTCGCCCGCGCGCGCGAAAAGACTCGGGCTCTTGCCAAAGAACCCCAAGCACCCCTCCGGACGGCTCCATGCCGACCGCCCCATCGGCGACTACGCGCTCATCGGCTCGACCCACAGCGCGGCGCTGGTGCACCGCGGCGGCGACATCGAGTGGCTGTGCCTGCCGCGCTTCGATTCCGCGGCCATGTTCGCCAGCCTGCTCGGCGACGAGCGCAACGGGCACTGGACGATGCGTGCCAAGGACCGCAGTGCGCGCATCACCCGGCGCTACCTGCCCGGCACCGTGGTGCTCGAGACCACGATCCGCACGGCCAAGGGCGTGGCCATCGTCACCGACTTCATGCCCCGCCCCGCCATCGACGGCACGCACGAGGTGGTGCGCATCGTGCGGGGCGTGCGCGGCATCGTCGCCATGCACACCGAGTTCCGCATCCGCTTCAACTACGGCGAGTGGTGCCCGTGGATGGAGCGGCGCGACGGCGCGGTGTTCGCAACGGCCGGGCCCGACTCGGTGCGCATCAGCTCCGGCGTGCCGCTGACCAACGAGAACTTCGCGAGCTTTGCCGACTTCTCCGTGTCGGCGGGGCAGTCGATCGCGTTCAGCCTCGACTGGTTTCCGTCGCACCTGAAGCCGCCGGTGACGCGCGACGCCAGCGCGCTGCTGGCGCGCACCGTGATCGAGTGGAGCGCATGGACCGGGCGCTGCGGCTACGGCGGCGAGTTCCACGAGCCGGTGATGCGCTCGCTGCTCACGCTCAAGGCGCTCACCTACGAGCCCACCGGCGGCATCGTTGCCGCGCCGAGCACTTCGCTGCCCGAGCGGCCCGGCGGCGAGCGCAACTGGGACTACCGCTTCTGCTGGCTGCGCGACGCGGCGCTCACGCTCTACGCGCTGATCGGCTCGGGCTATGTGGAGGAGGCCAGCGCCTGGCGCTGGTGGCTGATGCGCGCGGTGGGCGGCTCGCCCGAGGAGCTGCAGGTGATGTACGGCCTGCACGGCGAACGCTCGCTCACCGAACTCGAGCTCGGCTGGCTGCCGGGCTACGAGAACAGCCGGCCGGTGCGCATCGGCAACGGCGCGCACGGGCAGCGGCAACTCGATGTGTACGGCTCGGTCATCGCAGCCTTCCATGCGGCGCGCAAGGCCGGGTTGGCGGACATGGACAAGGTGTGGCCGCTGGAGCGCGCCATCGCGAAGCAGCTGACGGCGCTTTGGAAGGAGCCCGACTGCAGCCTCTGGGAAGTGCGCGGCGAGCCACGCCACTTCGTGCACTCCAAGATCATGTGCTGGCTGGCCTTCGACCGGATGATCGCGAGCGCGACGGAGTACGGGCTCGAAGGCCCCGTCGAGCGCTGGCGCGAGGTGCGCGACGAGATCCATGCCGAAGTCTGCGCACGCGGCTACGATGCCGGGCGCAATTCCTTCGTGCAGTTCTACGGCGCCGACACGGTGGACGCGGCGCTGCTGTGGATGCCGCTGATCGGCTTCCTGCCCATTCACGACGCGCGCGTGCAGGGCACCATCGCGCGCATCGAGAAGGAACTGATCTTCAACGGCCTGGTGTACCGCTACCGCACCGAGAAGGGCGTGGACGGCCTCGAAGGCGGGGAGGGCGCGTTTCTCGCGTGCAGCTTCTGGCTGTCGAACGTGTACGTGGCCATGGGCAGGATGCGCAAGGCGCGGGCGCTGTTCAAGCGCCTGCTGGCACTGGGCAACGACCTGGGCCTGTTCGCCGAGGAGTACGACCCGGTGGCGCAGCGGCAGCTCGGAAATTTTCCGCAGGCGTTCTCGCACATCGGGCTGATCAACAGCGCGCATGCGCTGGTGTCGGCGGCCGGCGGCGTGTGGGAGCTGGCGGACCTCGACGGCAAGGCGCAGCCGCAGAAGGCAAACAAGACGGCAAGGAAGAAGACGCCGCTCAGGCGACCGCGAGCGCGAACTCCTCGGCGCTGAACACGGTGTGGAAGACCGTGCCGTCGAACATCTCGAAGAGCTTCTTCGAGACCTCGCGGCTTTCGTAGCGCACGGGCGAATCGAGCGCGATGGCGATGTCCTCGCGGCTCGCATAGCGGATCGACAGCACCATTGCCAGTTCGGGATCGCTCACGTCGCTTTCGAGCTGGCGCAGCACGCGCACCTCAAGCGCACCGGGGAAGCGGGTCCACAGCGGCACGAGCTTTTCGTGCACGTGGCGGTCGAATGCTTCTTCCATGCCGGCCTTGACCCGGCCCCTGAAAAACGCGCAGCGGATGAACATGGGTGTTCTTCTTTCCTGGTTGAAATCCGTGGGTGCGGCCGCTTCAGCCGCGAGCGTAGCCGTCGAACTGCCGCATCATGGCCGCCGTGTCTTCGGCGCCGAGCCCGGCCGTGACGAAGCTGCGGTGCAGCTCCGAGACGGCGCCCGCCAGCGGCATCGGCAGGCGTTGGCCCTGCGAGAAGGCCTGCACCGCCTCGAGGTCCTTCAGCATGTTGTCGATGCGCCCCGTGGGCGTGTAGTCGCGCGCGGCCATCTTGGGGCCGAACTCGCGCAGGATCTGGCTGTCGGCGCGGCCGCCGGCCAGCGCGGCGGGCAGCTTCGAGGCATCGACGCCGCCGGCCTCGGCCAGCCGCACGGCCTCGGCCACGGCCTGGAAGCCGATGGCGCAGAGCAGCTGGTTGACGAGCTTGGTGGTCTGGCCCGCGCCGCTGTCGCCCATGCGGGTGTAGTTGGCGCACAGGCTGTCCATCACGGCGCGTGCGCGCTGCACGTCTTCGGCGCTGCCGCCGGCCATCACCGTGAGCTGCCCGAGCAGCGCCTTGGGCGCGCCGCCGGAGAGCGGTGCGTCGACGAAGCCCATGCCCGTGCGCTCGCGCAGCGACTGCGCGAGCCGGCGCGTGGACGGCGGGTCGATGGACGACATGTCGATCAGCAGCCGCTTTGCATCGGCCGACGCGGCGGCGATGCCGGCCTCGCCGAAGATCGCGCGCTCCACCACCGCCGCCGAGTTGAGGCTGGTGATCACGAAGTCGCAGGCCGCCGCTGCCGCCTGCGCGGTGACGGCGGCCTGCGCGCCATGCGCCTGCAGCGCCGCGACCTTGGCCGTATCGGGATCGAACACGCTCACCCGGTGGCCGCATTCGAGCAGCCGGCGCGCGATGGCCGTGCCCATGATGCCCACGCCGATCACGGCCACGCGCTGGCTGGGGACGGTTGCGGTCGTCATGCGGGGGCTTTCAGCATGCAGTGCACGGTGCTACAGGCTCGCGGTGATGCCGCCATCCACATACAGGATGTGGCCGTTGACGAAGCTCGACGCATCCGAAGCCAGGAAGATGGCCGCACCGCCCAGCTCCTCTACGTCGCCCCAGCGGCCGGCGGGTGTGCGGCCCGAGAGCCACGCCGTGAAGGCCTCGTCGGCCACCAGCGCCTGCGTGAGTTCGGTCTTGAAGTAGCCCGGCCCGAGGCCGTTGACCTGGATGCCGTGCTTGCCGAGGTCGATCGCCATGCCCTTGGTGAGCATCTTCACCGCGCCCTTGGTGGCGGCGTAGGGCGCAATGCCGGGGCGGCCCAGCTCGCTCTGCACCGAGCACACGTTGATGATCTTGCCGCGCTTGCGCTCGATCATGCGCTGGGCCACGAAGCGGCCGACCAGGAACACGCTGTCGATGTTCGTGGTGACTATCTTGTGCCAGGCATCGACCGGGAATTCGGCGAACGCGCCGCGGTGCTGCATGCCGGCGTTGTTGACGAGGATGTCGATGGCGCCGATGTCGGCTTCGATGGCGGCCACGCCCGCTTCCACCGCGGCGGCGTCGGTCACGTCGAAGGCCATGGCCTCGGCCGCGATGCCCTTGGCGCGCAGGGCGTCACGGGCGGCGGTGAGCGCCGCGGCGTCGCGTGCATTGAGCACCACGCGCGCTCCGGCATTGCCCAGCGCCGCGGCCAGCGCGAAGCCGATGCCCTTGCTGGAGCCGGTGATGAGGGCGGTGCGCCCGGAAAGGTCGAACAGTTTCAAGGGAGGCTCCTGGTCCATGACAGTTGGATAAGTTACCGGTATCTTTTGCAGTCGTCAATGGGTAAAACCTGCGCTGGCGCTATTTCATGCTGGCGATTAAAGTTACCGGTATCTTATTGAATCGACAACCGCAGGAGAGACCCGCTTGACCGCTACCGCTACATCCCCGCACGTGCTGATGCCCGGCGCCTACCCGGAATGGGACATGGCGCCGATGCAGGCCGCCTACACGCTGCACCGCCTGTGGGAAGCGCCCGACCGGCAGGCCTTCATTGCGGAGCACGCGCCGCACATCCGCGCGGTCGCCACGCGTGGCGAACTGGGCGCGAATGCCGAGCTGATTGCCTCACTGCCGAAGCTGGAACTGATCGCCTGCTACGGCGTGGGCACCGACGGCATCGACCTCGCCGCCTGCCGTGCGCGCGGCATCCGCGTGACCAATACGCCCGACGTGCTCAACGGCGACGTGGCCGATCTCGCCGTGGGGCTCACGCTCGCGCTGCAGCGGCGCATTCCGGCGGGCGACCGGTTCGTGCGCAGCGGCGCATGGGCCAACGGCGGCATGCCGCTGACCACGCGCGTCTTCGGCCAGCGCATCGGCATCGCGGGCTTCGGCCGCATCGGCAGCACCATCGCGCGCCGGCTCTCGGGCTTCGACGTGGAGCTGGGCTACTTCAGCCGCACGCCGAAGCAAGACAGTCCGCACCGTCACTTCGCAAGCTTGTCCGCCATGGCCGACTGGTGCGACGTGCTCATCGTCATCCTGCCCGGCGGCGAAGCAACGCGCGGCATCGTCAATGCCGAAGTGCTGCAGGCGCTGGGCCCGAAGGGCTGGCTGGTGAACGTGTCGCGCGGCACCACCGTCGACGAAGGCGCGCTGCTGCAGGCGCTGGAGGCGCGCGCCATTGCCGGCGCCGCGCTCGACGTGTTCCTCAACGAACCGCGCATCGATTCGCGCTTTGCCGCGCTCGACAACGTGGTGCTGCACCCGCACCATGGCAGCGGCACCGAAGAGACGCGCCGCGCCATGGGCGAACTCGTGCGCCGCAACCTCGAGGCCCACTTCGCGGGCCAGCCCCTGGTCACTCCCGTTGCCTGAAGGAAGAAACATCATGCGTTTGCGTTGTATGTGCCTCGTGATCCACGCCCCCGACGATCTGCGCCTGGACGAACAGGACGCCGGCGAGATCGGCCCGGGCCAGGTGCTGGTGAAGGTCGGCATGGGCGGCATCTGCGGCTCCGACCTGCACTACTTTCACAACGGCGGCTTTGGCACCGTGCGCATCAAGGAGCCGATGGTGCTGGGCCATGAAGTGGCCGGCACCGTGGTGGCGGTGGCGCCCGGCGTGGAGAGCGTGCGCATCGGCGACAAGGTGGCCGTCAACCCGAGCCGCCCGTGCGGCGCCTGCAAGTTCTGCCTCGAGGGCCTGCCCAACCAGTGCCTCGACATGCGCTTCTATGGCAGCGCGATGCGCACGCCGCACGTGCAGGGCGCCTTTCGCAACATGCTGCTGTGCGAGGCCACGCAGTGCGTGAAGGTGGCCGAGCACGTGCCGCTGCGCCTGGCCGCGCTGGCCGAGCCGTTCTCGGTGGGGCTGCACGGCGTGTCGCGCGCCGGCCCGCTGCTGGGCAAGCGGGTGTTGGTGTCGGGTTGCGGGCCCATCGGCGTGCTGGCCATCGCGGCGGCGCGCGCGCACGGGGCGGCCGAGATCACCGCTACCGACGTGGTCGACGAGCCGCTGGCCATCGCGCGCGCCATGGGCGCCGACAACGTCATCAACGTCGCGCAGGACAAGGCCTGGGTCTCACGCCATTCGGCCGACAAGGGCACCTTCGACGTGATGCTCGAATGCTCGGGCAACGAGCGCGCGCTGCGCGACGGGCTCGAGGTGATGCGCCCGCGCGGCGTGGTCGTGCAACTGGGGCTGGGCGGCGACGTGAGCATTCCGCAGAACATGGTGGTGGCCAAGGAACTCAGCATCTGCGGCTCGTTCCGCTTCCATGCGGAATTTGCGCTCGCGGTGCGGCTCATCAACGAAGGGCGCGTCGACCTGTCGCCGGTGGTGTCGCACACCTTCCCGATGCTGCAGGCGCGCCAGGCCTTCGAGCTGGCGAGCGACCGGCGCAAGGCGATGAAGGTGCTGATCGATTTCGCGGGAGATGCGGCGCAGGCGGAGGCCGTTGCCGCCTGAGCATCGGCTTCAGCCCCGGTGCAGCGGCGTGCCTGGCGCGTCGAGCTCGGCCTTCAACACGTTGCCGTGCGTCGAATCGGTGACGAACAGCGTGGCCCTGTCCGGCCCGCCGAACGCGATGTTCGTCGTCGAGGCTCCCACCGGGCCGCGCAGCACCACCACCGGCTCCGCGCGCGCATTGAGCACCCACACGATGCCGAGCCCCGGGTTGGCGACCAGCAGCCGCCCCTGCGCGTCGACGGCGAGCCCGTCGGGGCCGCTCGGGCCGTAGGAGGTGAAGAACTGGCCGACCTTGGCGACGCTGCCGTCCGCGAGCAGCGGCACGCGCCAGACGCAGTTGCCGCGCGTCACTGCGAGGTAGAGCACCTTGCCGTCGGGCGAGAGCGCCACGCCGTTGGGGCTGGGCACGTTGGACAGCAGCAGGTCGAGCTGTCCGTCGGGCCGCAGGCGATACAGGCGCCCCGAAGGATCGTGCAGTCCGCTCTGGCCCTGGTCGGTGAAGTAGACGTTGCCTCGCGCGTCCAGCACCAGGTCGTTCACGCCCTTGAAGCTCTCGGTGTTGCGCCGCTGCAGGTGCGGCGCGACGCTGCCGGTGCGCGCGTCCACGCGCATCAGGCCGTTCTTGTAGTCGGTGACGAGCAGCGTGTTCGCATCGATGAACTTCATGCCGTTCGGCTCGCCGTCGTATTCGGCAACCAGCGTCCATTCGCCCGAGGCGTCGATGCGGAAGATGCGGCCGAAGGGGATGTCCGAGACGTAGAGGTTGCCGGCGTCGTCGAACACCGGCCCTTCGAGGAAGGAGTCGGTCGGCTGGCCGCCGCGGTTGGCGTCGGCCCAGATGCTCGGCTCGCGGCGCCGGAAGTGCTCGGGCATGCTGGTGAAGGTCTGGAGCTCCAGCACCTGGGGCGCTTGCAGGAAGTACATGTCGGTCTCCTAGTCGGCGCGGATCAGGCGGCCGCGAATCCATAGAGTTTCGCCGGGTTGTCGACGAGGATGCGCCTGCGCACGGCCTCGTCGCCGCACCAGGCTGCGAGCACGTTGGCGAGCGCAGTGTCGTCCACCGTTCCCGGCGTCTCGGTCGTGTGCGGCCAGTCGCTGCCCCACACCAGCCGCTCGGGCGCGGCCTCGACCAGTGCCCTGCCCAGCGTGAAGGCGTCGCGGTAAGCAGGTGCGCCGTCGCGCGAACGCATGTAGACGCCCGAGAGCTTCATCCACGTGTTGCCGCCGTCGAGCAGCCTTCGCGCCACGGTGAATGCCGCTGCATCGGCACCTTCGGCCGGGTCGATGCGCGCCATGTGGTCGATGACCAGCGGCACCGGCAGGGCGGCCAGCACCGGCTCGAGCTCCACCAGCTGCTCCGGATGCACGAAGACCTGGATGTGCCAGCCCAGCCGCGCCACCTTGCGCGCCAGCGTCGTCAGCATCCGCGGCGTGGTGGCGCCCCAGGACTGCGGCGTCACGAAGTTCACGCGCAAGCCGCAGACGCGCTGCGCCGCGAGACGGTCGAGTTCATCGTCGGCCACGTCCTCGGCGACGACCGCCACGCCGCGCGCCTGTTCGCCCAGCTGCGCGAGCGCATCGAGGGTGCAGGCGTTGTCGGTGCCGTAGGTCGAAGGGTTGACGACCACCGTGCGCGATGTGCCCAGCCGCTGCTGCAGCAGCCGATAGGCCGCCACCTCGGCGCGCGGCGGCTGGCGCTTCCAGTGCGGCGACGCGGCAAAGCGCGGGTCGAAGATGTGCATGTGGCTGTCGCATGCGCCTGCGGGCAGCGCGGGCGCGGGGCGATCCAGGCCGACCGAGTGGGGAACCGGCTGCGCGATGGAGGTGGCGTTCATTCGTGCGTTGTCTTCAGTCGAGCTTGATGTTGCCCTTGCGGATCACGTCCGCCCATTTCGCATCTTCCTTCTTCAGGAAGTCGGCGAACTCGGCGGGCGTCGAGCCTACCGGCTGCACGCCGACGTCGACGAAGCGCTTCTTCACTTCCTCTTCCTTCAGCGCCTCGACCACCGCCTTGTGCAGCTTCTCGGCGATGGGTGCGGGCGTGCCGGTGGGCAGGAAGACGCCGTTCCATTCGTAGGCCTCGTAGCCGGGCACCACGGTCTCGGCGATGGTCGGCACCTCTGGCAGGCGTGGCGAACGCTGCGGCGAAGACACCGCCAGCGCGCGCAGCTTGCCGGAGGACACGAGCGGATACGAGGCGGCGATGGTGCTGAACATGAAGTCGACCTGCCCGCCCATCACGTCGGTGATGGCGGGGCCGCCGCTCTTGTAGCCCACGTGCACCATGTCGAGACCGAGCCGCTGGCGCAGCAGCTCCGCCGCGAGCCGCTGCACGGTGCCGCTGCCGCCCGATGCGAAGTTGATCTTTCCCGGCTCGGCCTTGGCCTTGTTCGCGAGGTCCTTGATGTTCTTCAAGGGCGATTCGGCGCGCACGATCACGATGTTGGGCGCCAGGGCGACCAGCGCCAGCGGCTGCAGCGCATTGGCGGCATAGGGCATGCGCGCGAAGAGATGCGGGTTGATCGAGTAGGGCGTGGCGTCGTAGAGCACGGTGTAGCCGTCGGGCGCGGCCTTGGCCGCGAAGCCCGCGCCGATGGTGCCGCTTGCGCCGGGCCGGTTGTCGACGATCACGGTGGTGCCCAGCTTCATGCCCACGCGCACGGCCAGCACGCGCGCGAGCGCATCCGCCGATCCGCCGGGTGCATAGGGCACGACCAGCGTGATGGGGCGCTCTGGATAGGCGGCCTGTGCGGAAGTTGCTGCGGCCGCGATGAGGGTGCATGCGGCGAGCATGCGTCGGATGGCTTTCATGGTGTGTTCCTCTCGTATGCGTTCATTCGGTCTTGAGGTCGAGCGATCGGGCCAGATCGCCGTAGAGCTTGACCTCGCCCGCGAGCTGCGCACCGAATGCGTCGCCGCAGGTGTTGCGGGCCTCCATGCCCAGCGAGCGCAGCTTTTCCTGCGTGGCCGGCGCCTGGGAGAACTCCGTCGCCACGCGGCGAAGCGTGGCCAGCACCTCGGGCGGTGTCTTCGCTGGTGCCAGCAGGCCGTACCAGGCGTCGGCCGTGTAGCCCTTGACGCCGGCCTCCTCGAAGGTCGGCACGCCGGGCAGCAGCGCCGAGCGCTTCGGCGCAGCCACCGCCAGCGCGGTCAGCTTGCCGCTTTGCACCTGCGCGAGCACCGAGCCCAGCGTGGCGAAAGAGCTGTCGACCTGTCCGCCGATGAGATCGGTCACGGCCTGCGCCGCGCCCTTGTAGGGGATGTGGTTCATCGAGGTGCCCGTGAGCTGCGTGAACTGCGCGCTCGCGAAGTGGCCCGAGCTGCCCGAGCCCGGCGTGGCATAGGTGCGCTTGCCCGGCTCGGCCTTCACGGCCTGCAGGAAGGCGCCGAGCGACTTCACCGGCATCGACGGCCCCACCACCAGCGCCGTGGGGCTTACGGCCAGCGAGCACACCGGCGCGAAGGAGCGCACGGCGTCGAATTTGACGCGGTGGCTGTAGAGCGCCGGGATCATCGTGTGGTTCGTCGCGCCCAGCAGCAGCGTGTAGCCGTCCGCCGGCGCCGCGGCGACCGCTTCGGCTGCGAGGATCGTGTTGGCGCCGGGCTTGTTGTCCACGATGAATGGCTGGCCCAGCGCGCGCGATGCGTGGTCTGCGAAGGCGCGCGCCACCACGTCGGTGGGGCCACCCGCCGAAAAGCCGACGAGCACGCGCACTGGCTTGGCTGGCCACGTCTGTGCCTGCGCATGAGCAACTGCCAGCGCAACAGGCAGGCCGATCGCGAGCGCGGCCCAGCGGGCCTTCTTGCCGCTCTTCATTCTCTTGTCTCCTTGTTATTGGTCGGGATGGTGGCGATGCCTTCAGCTGCTCGCCGCCGTCTGTCGCTCCAGCACCTGAAGCAGGTTCTTCGCGGCGCCCACGCCCATGTTGACGTAGGCGTCGCTGGTCACGCCGCCGATGTGCGGGCTCAGCACGATGTTCTTCTCGCCCTGGAAGGGGTGGCCCGCGGTCATCGGCTCCACCGCGAAGCTGTCGAGCCCTGCCATGAAGACCTGGCCCGAGCGCACGGCCGCCAGCAGGGCCCCTTCGTCGATCAGGCCGCCGCGCGCAGTGTTGACCACGATCACGCCGCGCTTGCAGCGCGCCAGCGTGTCCGCGTTGATCAACCCCCGGTTCTCGTCGGTCAGCGGGCAGTGCAGCGAGATGACGTCCGACTCGGCCCAGATGGTCGCGAGGTCCGCGGCCTGCACGTAGGCGGGCAGGTTCTTCGCGTAAGGGTCGAAGCCGAGCACGCGCATGCCCAGCGCATCGACCATGCGCGCGAAGCGCAGCCCGATGGCGCCGAGCCCGATCAGGCCGATGGTGCGGCCGCCGAGTTCGAGGCTCTTGTGCGTCGCCTTGTCCCAGTGGCCCGCGTGCATGCGCGCATCCAGCGCCACCACCGACTTCGCGCAGGCCAGCAGCAGCGCGAGCGCCTGCTCGGCCACCGCCGCCGCATTCGCGCCCACGGCCGCGACCACCTCGATGCCGCGCGCCTGCGCCGCAGCCTTGTCGATGGTGTCGGTGCCGCTGCCGTGCTTGGAGATCACCTTCAGCGAAGGGGCCGCGTCCATGACGGCCGCGCCCACCTTGCCGTAGCGCACGATGATGGCCACCGGGTCGTGCGTGCGGCACAGCGTAACGAGGTCGTCTTCGGTCGGCGTCTTGCCCGCGTAGACGATCTCGTGGCCTTCGAGCAGCTTCACCGCCTGCGGCGCCAGGTCGGCGCCCGTCACCAGGATGGCCGTCACAGCGTCTCGCCTTCCTTCAGGACGCCGGCCGCACGCAGCGCGGAATCGAGCCACTTGGCGGCGGTGTCGCCCTGCTTGATGGCGGCAATGCGCGCGGCCTCGTCCTTCACCTTCTTCGCGGCCAGCGGCAGCAGCGATTCGATCTTCTCGCGCTCCACCACCACCACGCCGTCGGCGTCGCCGATGACGAAGTCGCCCGGACGCACCGTCACGCCGCCGATCGACACCGGATGCCCGATGCGGCCGCCGATGCTCTTGGTGGGCCCGTTCGGATTGGTGCCCGTGCAGAAGACCGGGAAGTCCATCTCGTCGATCTCGATGCTGTCGCGGCAGGCGCCGTCCATCACCACGCCGGCAATGCCGAGCTGGCGGCAGGCGGTCATCATGATCGTGCCCATGAGCGCGGAGCTGAGGTCGCCCTTGCCGTCGATGACGAGCACGTCGCCGGGCTTGGCCATGGCGATGGCGGCGTGGATCATCAGGTTGTCGCCGGGGCGCACTTCCACGGTGATCGCGGTGCCCGCGAGCTTCATGCGGGGGCGCAGGGCCTTGATGCGGCCGTCCAGTGCGCCGCGGCGGCCGGCCACGTCGGCCAGGATGGCGGGCTGGAACTCGGCCGCCTGCGCCACGATGTTCGCGGGCACGCGCTCGAAGTCGCGAATGACGTCGGGGAGGGGAGATGACATGGGGAAACCTCTTGGAGTGATGGTGATGGATGGGAGGAAATGAAGAGGGCGAGGCTCATTCGGGCTTGATGCCCGCGTCCTTGACGACCTTGGCCCACTTGGCCAGGTCCGCTTTCTGGGTGTCGGCGAGCTGCTGCGGCGTGCTGCCCACGAGGGTGACGCCGAGCTTGTCGGCCATGGCGGCGATCTCCGGGTCCTTCAGCTGGCGCACCACCTCGGCGTTGAGCTTCTGGACCACGGCGGCGGGCGTGCCCGCCGGCGCGTAGAGCGCCTGCCACTGCTCGACCACGAAATCCTTGAAGCCGGCCTGGCCCATCGTGGGCACATCCGGCAGCGCCTTCAGCCGCGCGGCCGAGGTGACGGCCAGCGCCCTCAGCTGGCCGCCCTGGATATGCGGCAGCGCCGCGGCCGCCGGCGCGAACATGAAGCTGGTGTGGCCGGCCAGCACGTCCTGGATGGCCGGCGTGTCGCCCTTGTAGGGCACGTGCGTCATGCGCGTGCCTGTCTGCAGGCGCAGCAGCTCGCCCTGCATCTGCAGGATGGTGCCGCTGCCGCCGGACGCGAACGACAGCTCCTCGGGCCGCGCCTTCGCCTGCGCGACGAGGTCTGCCACGGTGCGCATCGGCTGTGCAGTACCGACGACCAGCACGTGCGGAATGGTCCCGATCAAGGTCACCGGGGCGAAGGCTGCAACCGGGTCGTACTGCATCTTCTGCAGCAGGTTCGGCACGATGGCCTGCGGGCCGATCGAGGTGCCCAGCAGCGTGTAGCCGTCGGGCGTGGACCGCGCGACGAAGGCGGAGCCGATGGTGCCGGTGGCGCCGGCCTTGTTGTCGACGATCACCGTCGTGCCCAGCGATGCGCCCAGCCGCTGCGCGATGGCGCGGCCGAGGATGTCGGTGGTGCCGCCCGGCGGGTAGGGCACGACCCAGGTGATGGGCCTGCCGGTGGGCCACTGGCCCTGTGCGAGTGCGGGCAGCGACGCCGCGGCGAGCGCGGACAGGCCCAATGCGCCGAAGCGGCGCCTGTGCATGCGGGTCATATTGTCTCCGTGGAAGCGTTGTTCTGTCTGTCGAAGCCGTAGAGCGCGGCCGGGTTGTCGACCAGCACGCGGCGCAAGGCGTCCGACGTCCCGGTCCAGCCGGCGAGCAATGTCATCTGCTGCGCGTCGTCGGGCATGGCCTGGTGGCCGGCACTGGCGCTGGCGTGCGGCCAGTCGCTGCCCCACAGCACGCGCTGCGGCGCGGCCTGCAGGAAGCTCCTTGCCAGCGGTGCCACGTCCGCGAAGTGCGGCGGGCCTTCCTCGCTCACGATGTAGCTGCCCGAGAGCTTGACCCATGCACGGCCCGATGCGAGCAGGCGCAGGATCAGCGCATGTGCCGCATGCCTGCCGGCCGTCGACGGCGCGAGCCGTGCGAAGTGGTCGAACACCAGGGGGACGGGCAGGTCTTCGAGCACGCCCGCGAGTTGCACCAGCACGTCCGCCGGCGCGAGCAGCTGCAGGTGCCAGCCCAGAGGCGCGACGCGCCTCGCCAGCGGCGCGATCTGCGCGGCGGTGTTCACGACGCCGAGCGAGAGATTGAGCCGGATGCCGCGCACGCCGCAGTCGTGCAGCGAGCGCAGTTCCTCGTCGCCGGTGTTCTCGTCGATGACCGCCACGCCGCGCGCCTGCGCGCCGAAGGCGGCGAGCGCATCGCGCAGGGGGCGGTTGTCGGTGCCGTAGGTGGAGGGCGTCACGAACACCACGCGCTCGGTGCCGGTGCGCTGCTGCAGTCGGCGGTAGTCATGCGCGGTGGCGTCCGGCGGCGTCAGCTTCGCGCCCGGCGCCGGCGGATAGCGCGAGTCGTACAGGTGCACGTGGCAGTCGCAGGCACCCGGCGGTACCTCGACCTGCGTGCGTCCGTGCCCGGCAGAGAAGGGCGCGGTGGGCATGGCGGGCGAAACGGTGCCCGCGACGATGGAGCCGGACATCGGAATCAGTCCAGCCGGACGCCCGAGGCCTTCACGATTGCGCCCCAGCGCACGCCGTCGGTGCGGATCAGCGAGGCGAACTTCTCCGGCGGGCCGGACAGCACCTCTGCGCCCTGCGCCGCGAGCTTCTTCTGCACGTCGGGCGTCGCGAGGGCCTTGTTGAAGGCAGCGTTGAGTTTTGCGATCGCGTCCTTCGGCATCGCCGCGGGGCCCGCCACGCCGAACCAGGTGACCGCCTCGAAGTCCTTGTAGCCCGCCTCGACCATGGTGGGCACGTCGGGCAGGTCGCGGTTGCGCTGCAGCGAGGTCACGGCCAGCGCGCGCAGCTGTCCGCTCTTGATCTGCGCGATGAGCGTCGGCACCGACGACACGTAGAGCTGTATCTGCCCGCCGACCAGGTCGGTCATGCCCTGCGATGCGCCCTTGTAGGGCACGTGCGTGAGCTGGATGCCGGCGACCTTCTGGAACTGCTCGGTCGCGAGGTGGGCCACGGTGCCGTTGCCCGAACTCGCGTAGTTGAGCGCGGTGGGCTTGGCCTTCGCGGCGGCGACCACGTCGGCGAGCTTCTTGTAGGGCGAGGCGGAAGACACGACCACCACCAGCGGCGCCGATGCGACCAGGCCCACTGCCGCGAGATCCTTCACCGGGTCGTAGGGCAGCTTGGTGTAGAGCGACGGGTTGATCGCGAGGTTGCTGGTCTGGCCCAGCACCAGCGTGTAGCCGTCGGGGCTGGCCTTGGCTGCCGCGTCGACGCCGATGTTGCCGCCGGAGCCGGGCTTGTTGTCGATGACGATGGTCCAGCCTTCGGAGGTCGCGACCTTGTTGGCCACCTCGCGGGCGATGATGTCCGTGCCGCCGCCCGGCGGGAACGGCACGATGAGCTTGATCGGGCGCGCCGGATAGGCCTGCGCCGCCGCAATGCCCGAGGCGAGAAGAAGGGCGAGGCCGAGGGCCGCGCGGCGATGGATGGAGCCGTGGCTCGAGGTGCGCATTGATCTGTCTCCGAATCGTTCGTTGGGCGCCGGCAGGCCGTCCTGCGAGGCGTGAAGCGACTTTAGGTTTGCGTTCCATTCCATACAATGGTGGTCCACTGAACGGACCATGGACCACTGTGTGAAACAAACTCCAAGAGCCAGATCCACGCGGAAGGAAGTGATCGAGATGCCGCGCGAAGCAGACGCCGAGGCCGCGGGCGGAGTCACCGCGGTCACCCGCGCGCTGCAGTTGCTCGATGCCTTCGGCATGCAGGACGAGCACCTCTCGCTGGCCGAACTCACCCGGCGCAGCCAGATGCACAAGACGACCGCGCTGCGCCTGCTGCGCACGCTGGCGCTTGCGGGCTACGTGGTGCAGCGCGACGACGGCGGCTGGAGGCTGGGGCCCGCGGCCGGCTGGCTCGGGGCTCGCTACCAGGCGAGCTTCGACGCCAACAACGTCGTGGAGCCGATGCTGCTCGCGCTTTCGCAGGCAACGGGCGAGAGCGCCGCGTTCTATGTCCGCGAGGGAAATTCCAGGACCTGCCTTGCGCGCGTGGAAGGGCCGCAGCCCATCCGGCATCACGCACGCATGGGCGCGATGCTCCCGCTGGACCTGGGCTCACCGGGGCGCGTGATCCTCGCGTTCTCCGGCGAGCCCGGAAAGCTCTACGAGGACATCCGCAAGAAGGGCTACCACTACTCCATTGGCGAGCGCGAGAAGAACGTGGCGACGGTGTCGGCACCTGTGTTCGGGCTGCGCTGGGCGCTGCTGGGGTCGGTGTGCATCTCGGGTCCCTCGGACCGGCTGCCCAAGGCCAAGCTGATCGGGCATGCCAAGACGATCATGAAGGCCGCCAACGAGCTCTCCTATGCGCTTGCGGGCAGGCCCACCGCACAGACGCCCGCTGTCGTTTCGACCTGGCACCCCTGATGGGGCGGAGCCTATGAGCTCTCCCGCTGCTCGATATGGAACGGAATCAGCACCGTCTCCGCAGGCGGCCGCTGCCCTTCGCGCGTGCCGTCGATCACGCGCAGCAGCAGCTCTCCGGCCGCCTTGCCGATGCCCACGCAATCCACTGCCACGGTGGTGATGCGCGGGTGGCAGGCGCGTGCCACCTCGAAGTCGCCGAAGCCCGCGATCGCGATGCGGCCGGGCACGTCCCAGCCGCGGCGCTGGCATTCCATCAGCGCGCCGAAGGCCGAGAGGTCGGACACGCAGATCACCGCATCCACGTCGGGCCATTGCCGGATCAGCTGCGCCACCGCCTCGCCGCCTTGCGCCATCGAAATGGGCGGCTGGCCGAAGCTGATGACGTGGCCGTCGGGCAGACCCAGTTCGCGGATCGCCTGCGCATAGCCGCGCTGGCGGTCGGCGCCGCGCGTGTCGCGGTTCGAGGTGCCGCCGATGAAGGCGATGCGCCGGTAGCCTTTGCCGTGCAGATGCCGCACCATCGAGGCCGCGGCCTCTGCGTTCGAGAAGCCGACCGTGTGCTCGATGGGCGTGGCGGGCAGGTCCCAGGTCTCGACCACTGGCACACCGGCGGCCTGCAGCATCGCGCGTGCGGCGGGCGTGTGCGAGCC
The DNA here is from genome assembly GCF_059491885.1 of Variovorax sp. Varisp46. Classification (NCBI taxonomy): domain Bacteria; kingdom Pseudomonadati; phylum Pseudomonadota; class Betaproteobacteria; order Burkholderiales; family Comamonadaceae; genus Variovorax; species Variovorax sp. Varisp46. Next base: position 3,598,774 of record NZ_CP168515.1, on the reverse strand, counting down.
GCCCGTGAGGATCACGCCCTCTGGCCGGCGCGCGAGCATGGCGCGCAGCAGGCGCTCTTCGGTTTCCACGCGGTAGTCGGTGTAGCCCAGCAGCACCTGGAGGCCGCGCGCTTCGACGGCCGCGGTGATGCCCTGCGCGGTTTCCGAAAAGTTGGAGTTGTTGAGCGAGGGGATCAGCACCGCGATGAAGCCCGAGCGCTTGCTGGAGAAGGTGCGCGCCGTCTGGTCGATGACGTAGCCCATTTCCTCGCAGGCCTGCAGGATGCGCTGGCGCAGCGCCTCGGAGGTCACGCGGTCGCTGCTCGCGCCCCGGTTGAGCGCGCGCGACACCGTCATCTTCGATACGCCGACGCGCGCGGCCACGTCGGCCATCGTCGCAGGACGGGCGAGGGGGGCGGTGGTGGCTTTGTTTGAGGGCAAGGGCTTCTTCTTTCTCTCTCTCGGAAATGCGGGTTCGAGGATATGCGACACAGCATCTGATACCGATAACCTTTGATTCGCCGAGTTTGATGCATAAAGAATACAGCGAATTACGGTTTCATAAGAATGAAAGATGGCGAAATAGGCGTACGGGAAAGACCTAGGTTACCGGTATCTTTTCGAGTGCACACTGCGAACCCCAACTTCAGGGACCAGCGCTGTGGCCATGACCATCGAAGTCTTCGACTCCCGTTTTGCCTCCGTCGCCCGCGATGCCGGCCCGCTCGAATGCCTGTGCACCGGCGCTGCCTGGAGCGAAGGCCCGGTGTGGATGCGCGAAGACGGCGCGGTGCTGTGGAGCGACATCCCCAACAACCGCATGCTGCGCTGGCATGCCGAGGCCGGCATGAGCGTGTGGCGCGAGGGCGTGGAGTTCACCAACGGCCACACGCGCGAAGCCGATGGCTCCCTGCTGCACTGCTCGCACGGCCGGCGTGCCATCGTGCGCACGCGCTTCGGCTCGGGGCTGCTGCCTCTGGACGACGAGGTCGTGGTCGACCGCTACCAGGGCCGCCGCCTCAACTCGCCCAACGACATCGTCGTGAAGCGCGACGGCAGCATCTGGTTCACCGATCCGCCGTACGGCATCGTGTCCGACCATGAAGGGCACAAGGCACAAAGCGAGTTGGGCCGCAACCACGTGTTCCGCTTCGATCCCGCGAGCGGCGCGCTGCGCTCGGTGAGCGACTTCGTCGAGGAGCCCAACGGCCTGGCCTTCTCGCCCGACGAAAGCCTGCTCTACGTGAGCGACACGTCGGCCGCGTTGCGCACCGACGGTTCGGGGCACCACCACATCGTCGCCTTCGACGTGATCGGCGGGCAGGACCTCGGCAACCCGCGCGTGTTCGCGGTCGTGGAGCCGGGGCTCGCGGACGGCTTTCGCGTCGACGTGCACGGCTTCGTCTACACGAGCAGCGCCGACAGCGTGCAGGTCTACCACCCCGACGGCACGCGCATGGCGCGCATCGCGGTGCCGGAGAAGGTGGGCAACCTGACCTTTGGCGGCAGCGACGGCAACGAGCTGTACGTGTGCGCCTCGACCTCGCTCTACCGCATCCGCCTGAACACCCGCGGGGCGGCCGGCGCATGAGCACCGCTTCTCCACTGCTGCAGTTCCAGTCGATCAGCAAGCGCTTCGGCGGCACGCAGGCCGTCGACAGCGTCACGCTCGACGTGCGCGCCGGAGAAATCCTCGCGCTGCTCGGCGAGAACGGCGCGGGCAAGTCGACGCTCATCAAGCTGCTCGCCGGCATCCATCCCGCCGACCAGGGCGAGATTCTTTTCGACGGCAAGCCGCAGGCCGACTGGCGGCGCAGCGACCGGCGCGAGCAGCCGGTCGCTTTCATCCACCAGGACCTCGGCCTCATTGAATGGATGACGGTCGCCGAGAACGTGGGCCTGGGCACCGGCTACCCGCGCCGCTTCGGCCTCATCGACTGGAAGGCCGCGAACGACACGGCGCGCCGCGTGATGGCGCGCGTGGGCTGCGACATCGACCCCGGCCGCCGCGTGTTCTCTCTTACGCGCGCCGAGAAATCGCTGCTCGCCATCGGCCGCGCGCTCGAAGTAAAGGCGCGGCTGCTGGTGCTCGACGAGCCCTCGGCCAGCCTGCCGATGAGCGACGTGGAGCGCATGTTCGGCGTGCTGCGCGAACTGCGCCGCCAGGGCATGGCGATGCTGTACGTGTCGCACCGGCTCGACGAGGTGATGGCGATTTCAGACCGCGCGGCCGTGATGCGCGACGGCAAGCTGGTGGCCGTGAAGACCACGACGCAGACGAACGAAGGCGAGCTCGTCGGGCTCATCGTGGGCAAGGCGCTGTCGGCTTCGGTGCAGAAGGCGAAGGCCCCGGCGCGGCGCGAGCCCGTGCTGCAGCTCGACGGTGCGGCCAGCGGCAACGCCGGCCCGCTGAGCTTGGCGGTGCACCGCGGCGAGGTGCTGGGCCTCGTCGGCCTGCGCGGTGCGGGCCACGAGGCCATCAGCCGCGCGATCTTCGGCCGCGAGCCGTTGTCGGCCGGCCGCATGCAGCTGCTCGGCAATGCATGCGATTTCACTTGCCCGGCCGACGCCATTCGAGCGGGCGTGGCCTACGTGGCGGGTGAACGCCTCGAGGAAAACCTCGCCGGCTCGATGACCGTGCTCGAGAATCTCTTCCCCAACGCGGCGCTGCACGGCGACCGCGGCCTGGCCTTCGACCGCCCGCGCCGCGAGAACGGCCACGCGCTCTCGCTCATCCAGCGCTTCGACATCAACCCACCCGCGCCTTCGGCCGAAGTGCAGCAGCTCTCCGGCGGCAACCAGCAGAAGGTGGTGCTGGCGCGCTGGTTCCATCTCGACAAGCCGCTGGTGGTGCTCGAGGAGCCCACCGCCGGCGTGGACGTCGGCGCCAAGCGGCAGATCTACGGCGTGCTGCGCGAGCGCGCCGAGGCCGGCACGGCGCTGGTCGTCGTCTCCACCGACTTCGAGGAAATCGCGACCGTGTGCACGCGCGTGCTCGTGTTCCGCGACGGCCTGATCGCCGCCGAACTCACGGGCGAGGCGATCACGGTTGAAAGACTCCTGGCATTGGCAGCAGGCGCGGCAACGCGCGAGGAAATATCAGCATGAGCAGTTCGATCAAGTCCACGGCGCTGGAGCCCGACAAGTCCCTCGACGGCGAGGCCATCTCCCTCGCGCAGGGCATCGGCCGCGCGATGCCGGTCTACGGGCTGGTGGTGCTGATGGTGGCGCTGGCGCTGCTGTTCTCGCTGCTGCTGCCCGACACCTTCCCGACGCTGTTCAACCTGCGCGCGATCCTGGCCGACAAGTCGGTGATCGCGCTGCTGGCGCTGGCCGCGACCATCCCGATGATCACCGGCAAGATCGATCTCACGGTGGGCTACGGCATCGTGCTGTGGCACATCCTCGCGATCAGCCTGCAGACGCAGCTCGGCCTGCCGTGGCCGGCGGCAGTGCTCGTCGTGCTGCTGTGCGCTGCGCTGTTCGGCGTGCTCAACGGGCTCTTGGTCGAGCTCGCGCAGATCGATTCGTTCATCGCCACGCTGGGCACCGGCACCGTGATCTACGCGGTGGCCATGTGGCACAGCGGCGGTCGGCAGGTGGTGGGCGAACTGCCCGATGGTTTCGTCGGCATCGCGGGTGGCAGCCTGCTGGGGCTGCCGGTGGGCGCGTTCTACGTGCTCGCGGTGAGCCTCACGCTGTGGGTGGTCACCGAATTCACGCCGCTGGGCCGCGCGCTGTACGTGATCGGCGCGAACCCGAAGGCGGCGCAGCTCAACGGCATTTCGGTGCGCAGGCATGTGATGGGCGCGTTCGTCGCGTCGGGGCTGCTGTCGGGCTTCGCGGGCGTGCTGCTCGCATCGCGGTTGCAGATCGGGCAGGCGAGCGTGGGGCTCGAATTCCTGCTGCCGGCGCTGGTCGGCGCCTTCCTCGGCTCCACCACCATCCGGCCCGGCCGCGTGAACGTGTGGGGCACGCTGGTCGGCGTGGCCATTCTTGCCATCGGCATCTCGGGCATCCAGCAGTTCGGCGGCGCCTTCTATGTGGAGCCGCTGTTCAACGGCCTGACGCTGCTGGTGTCCATCGGCATCGCGGGCTGGGCGCAGCAGCGGCGCAACCGCTCGATCAAGCGGCGCATCGCCGAGCGCCAGCTCGACCACGCGCAGTCCGTTCCCATCACAACCACCGGAGACAAAGCATGAAGAAGAGTGTTCACGCACGCGCGGCCGCCGCCGTGCTGGCCCTGTGCGCCGCCACGCTGGCGCACAAAGCGATGGCCGACGACTTTCTCGCAGCGGCGAAACAGAAGGTCGAGGTCGCGACCATGACCAAGGAGAAATGGGACGGCCCCACCGCCGGCCCGAAGGCCGCCGCCGGCAAGACCATCGTCTTCGTCGCGGGCGACATGAAGAACGGCGGCATCGTCGGTGTCAGCAAGGGTGTGGAAGAAGCGGCACGCGCCATCGGCTGGACGGTGCGCGTCATCGACGGGCAGGGCACTGTGAGCGGCCGCACCGCCGCGCTCAACCAGGCGTTGGCCGTCAAGCCGGCCGGCATCGTGGTCGGCGGCTTCGACACCACCGAGCAGAAGGCCGCGTTCTCGGGCGCGGCCAAGTCGGGCATTCCGCTGGTCGGCTGGCACTCGGGCGAGCAGCCTGGCCCCAACGAGAAGGCGGGCCTCTTCGCCAACGTGACCACGGTGACCGACGACGTGGCCGACGTCGCCGCCTCGTGGGTGGTGGCCGATTCGAACGGCAAGGCCGGCGTGGTGATCTTCACCGACTCGCAGTACGCGATTGCGCTCTACAAGGCGCGCGCCATGGAGGCCGTCATCAAGAAGTGCGGCGGCTGCACCGTGCTGAGCTTCGAGGACAGCCCGATCGCCGAAAGCTCCACCCGCATGCCGCAGCTGACCACCTCGCTGCTGCAGCGCTTCGGCGACAAGTGGACGCACTCGCTGGCCATCAACGACCTGTATTTCGACTTCATGGGCCCGTCGCTCACGGCGGCCGGCAAGAAGGGCGACGGCAACCCGAAGGCGGTGTCGGCCGGCGACGGCTCCGAGGCCGCGTACCAGCGCATCCGCACGCAGCGCTTCCAGGCCGGCACCGTGCCCGAGCCGCTGAACATGCAGGGCTGGCAGATCGTCGACGAACTCAACCGCGCCTTCGCCAAGGAGAAGTGGTCGGGCTACGTGCCCAGGGTGCACCTCGTGACCGTGGGCAACGTGGGCAAGGACGGCGGGCCGAAGAATGTGTTCGATCCGGACAACGGGTATCGCGACAAGTACAAGGCCGTGTGGGGCAAGTAGGGCGCGTCGCTCGATGTCTTCCGCCTGAGCGCGAAGGCGCTCAGAGCCAGTTGCCGCTCTGCGGCATCTGCACCTTCTCGGCCGGGTCGCTGCCCGTGACGAACGAGCCGATGAAGATGCTCAGCAGCGAGATGAAGATGCTCGCGAACAGCGCGGTCCAGAAGCCCGACACCCGGAAGCCTTTCACCAGCGCGGCTACCAGCAGGATCATCAGCGCGTTGATGACCAGCAGGAAGAGCCCGAAGGTCACCAGCGTCAGCGGCAGCGTGAGCACGATCAGCAGCGGCTTGACGATCGCGTTGGCCAGGCCCAGCAGCAGCGCCGAGACCACCAGCGCGCCGGTGCTGTCGAACTTGAGCCCGCGAAAGAGGTGGCTGGCCACCCACAGAGAGAGGGCGGTGATGGCCCAGTGGATGAGGAAGGGGGTCAGGTTGTTCAGCATGGGGTTCGGGTTGCACAAGCAGATGCCATGTTAGCCGGGGTGCCTGTGCCCACCCCGCCCGCCGGCAGGGCATGAATCCTTCCTGCTTAAGGTCCGGATCGGCGGGCGCCGTTTTCGAAGGTTACCTGGTGAAACGATGTTGGGCGGCCCGTTAAGATCCCCGGTCTTATGGCCAATGCGTCGATCGCCAGCATGACCCCCGCCCCGGCTTCGGCCGACGAAGCCGAATCATGGGTGCGCGGCGAACTCATTCGCAGCCTCATGCGCTCTGCGAAGGGCTCGTATTTCGTTTCGGGTGCGCTGATGCCGGCAATGGTCGGCCTGAGCTGGGCGTACGTGCCCCGCTGGGAACTGCTGACCTGGCTGGTGGCAGGCTTGCTCGCCACCGCCTGCCGCGCCTGGGGCGCACAGGTCTACGCGGTGCGCTATGCCGGGCGCAGTGCGGCGGCGCAGCAGCAGTTCACGGAACGCTATGGCTTCGTCTGGAGCACCAGCGCGGTGGTGTGGGGCCTCTCGGTGCTGCTGTTCTTCGAGCGCACGCCGCAAGTCAACCAGTTCATGAGCTGGCTCATCGTGGCCGGCGTGGGCACCTTTCCGCTCAACGGGCTGGCGCTGCATCCGCCGCTGCTCAAGCGCTACGTCAACACGCTGTTCATCACGATGCTGGGTGCGGTGTTGCTGCGCCTGGCCTCGATCACCCTGCAGCATCCGCAGTTCCAGTTCGGCTACCTGATGCCGGTGCTGCCGGTGCTGCACTGGTTCCTGCTGCTGCGGGCGGGGCGGCACATTCACGAGACGGCGCGCAACAGCCTGGAGCTGCTGTTCCATAACCATATCCTGATCAAGTCGCTGACCCAGCAGCGGCAGGCGGCGGTATCGGCCGTGGCCATGAAGAACCGCTTCCTGGCCAGCGCTGCGCACGACATGCGCCAGCCGGTGCTGGCACTTTCGTTGTACGCAGATTGGCTGCGCAACGAGCCTGAACTGGTGCTGGAGCTCGCGCCCAAGATCGTGCGCGCCACGCACGCAGTGAATGCACTGTTCGACTCGATGTTCGACCTGGCGCGCATCGATTCGGGCCAGGTGCGCCTGCACGTCGAGCGGGTCGACATGTCCGAGCTGCTGCACGACCTCGAACTGCAATACCGCCCGGTAGCCGAGAGCCGCGGACTGGACTTCCGCGTGCACGCGTGCGAGGGCTCGTTCCTGACCGACCCGATCCGCGTGCGCCGCATGATCGGCAACCTGCTGGCCAACGCGATCAAGTACACGACGGAAGGCGGCGTGCTGCTGGCCGCGCGGCAGACGCGCGACGGCCTGCGCGTGGAGGTGTGGGACACCGGCATCGGCATCGCGCCCGAGCATCTGCGCGACGTGTTCCTTGAGTTCTACAAGGTGGCGGACCATGCCGGCACCTCCGACGGCTTCGGCCTCGGGCTGGCCATCGTTGCGCGGCTGTCGCACGTGCTGGGCCACCCTGTCAGCGTGCGTTCGCGCCTGGGCCGCGGCAGCGTGTTCCGGGTGGCGCTGCACGACGCCGACGAGGCGGTGGCGCAGGCGCGGGTGAGTGCGTCGGGTGGTTGAGCAATCGTCCTCATGTGCTCTTGCGCCGCCCATAAAAAAACCGCGCTGATGCGCGGTTTTTCATTTCCAGAAACCCCGAGGGGGTTAACCAGATAGCAAACCGTTCGTGCGCGCGTAGTGCAGCGCCTGCGTACGGCTCTTCACGCCCAGCCTGCGGAACAGGCGCCACAGGTGCACCTTCACCGTGTGCTCGCTGATCTCCAGGTCGGTGGCGATGTCGCGGTTGCTCATGCCCTTGTCGAGCATGGCGATCAGCTGCGTCTGCCGCTTCGAGAGCTTGCCGCTGTTGGCGGCCGGCATCTCGTCGGCTTCGTCTTCCGAGCCTGCCATCAGCAGGCCGCGCAACGCCGCAGCCAGCTCGTTGGAGCTGGCCGACTTCTCGATGTAGGTGTCGGCGCCGGCCTCGATGCAGGCGTCCTCCATGTCCGCGGACGGCGCTGCCGAATACACGGCGATCGGCACGTTCGGATAGACCTGCTTGACCGCGATCACGCCCGACACGCCATTGGTGTCCGGGAGCTTCAGGTCCAGGCAGAAGAGGGTCGGCGCGCCACGCTGCTGCACAGAGCCCGCGAGCTTGTCGAGGCGCTCGAGCTCGACGATGTTCTCGGCCGGGCGCAAGCGCCGCAAGACCATCACGATCGCGTCGCGCATCAGGGGGTGGTCGTCGATGACATAAATGCTCATGTTTTCTTCCTTTGTGATCGCACCGTCTTCTCTCGTCCTGCTCACCGGCAGGTAAGCCGATGGGTTTGCCGGATCAACTCCCGCTGGTCGTGGGTGTTGCCTCCGCCAGTGCCTCAAGCGCCTCGGTGACGGCGCGTGTTTCTTCTGTTCCGATGGGGTCCAGCTGGCCGGCCAGCGCGGCCAGCGCTTCGCCGCGCTGCGTCTGCAAGAGCGCGATGGTACGGCCCGCTTCCTGCGGCGATGCGAATCCACGGCTCTGCAGCAGGGTTTCGCCGCGCGCATCCAACAGCTTGAAATAGAACAGCCCGTCCGCCTTCTCGCGGTACTGCTTGAAACTGGGTTTCGCGACCTTGGCCGCCCGGGCTTGCCCGGCGTCCTTGCCGGCCGCGAGATTGCGCAGGCCGACCGCATGGCGCAGGCTGGCCATGAAGGGCTTCGACAGGGCCTGCGCCTTCGCGGCGCCGGAGAGCAGGATGCGCTCGATTTGGGCCGGGTCGTTCATGAGCGCGTCGTAGCGTGCGCGCAGCGGCGCCACTTCCTGGTCGATGCGCTCGAACAGCAACTGCTTGGCGTCGCCCCAGCCGATGCCGTCGGCGTACGCCTTGCGCAGCGTCTCGGTTTCCTCGGCGCTGGCGAAGGCCTGGTAGATCTGGAACAGTGCCGAGCCTTCGGTGTCCTTGGGCTCGCCGGGCGCGCGCGAGTCGGTCACGATGCTGGCAATCTGCTTTTGCAGCTGCGCGCGCGGCGCGAACAGCGGGATCGTGTTGCCGTAGCTCTTGCTCATCTTGCGGCCGTCGAGGCCGGGCAGGGTGGCCACCGCGTCGTCGATCTCGGCTTCGGGCAGCGTGAAGTGCTCGCCGTACTGGTGGTTGAAGCGCTGCGCCATGTCGCGCGCCATCTCGATGTGCTGCACCTGGTCGCGGCCCACGGGCACCTTGTGGGCGTTGAACATCAGGATGTCGGCGCCCATGAGCACCGGGTACATGAAGAGGCCGGCCGTCACGTCGGCGTCGGGGTCCTCGCCCTTGGCCACGTTCTTGTCGAGCTGCGCCTTGTAGGCATGCGCGCGGTTGAGCACGCCCTTGCCGGTCACGCAGGTGAGGAACCAGGTCAGCTCGGGGATCTCGACGATGTCCGACTGGCGGTAGAAGGTGACGCGTTCCGGGTCGAGCCCGCAGGCCAGCCAGCTGGCGGCAATCTCGAGGGTGGAGCGCTGGATCAGCGCCGGCTCCTGCACCTTGATGAGCGCGTGGTAGTCGGCCAGGAAGAAGAAGCTCTGCACGCCGGGCGCGACGCTTTGCCGCACCGAGTGGCGGATCGAGCCGACGTAGTTGCCGAGGTGCGGCGTGCCCGAGGGCGTGATGCCGGTCAGGACGCGCAAGGAAGCTTTGGAAGACGAGGCCATTTGACGAAGAACTTAACGCAGCGGAGAAAGAAGGAGATTGATGAAGTCGTAGCCAAGGGTCATCAATGGCCGCATCCAGAAGGTGTCCAGGATTCTTGCAATGATCAATCCCATCACAATAAAGAAGCCAAAAGGTTCAATGCGGGCCAGGAAATTCTGTGCGGGCCCATTTGGCAGCAAGCCGGCGAGCACGCGCCCACCATCGAGCGGCGGTAGCGGGAACAGGTTCAAGGCGCACATGACGAGATTGACCCGGATGCCGGCTTCCGCCATCTCGCGAAAGAATTCCTCATCGATATCGAGAAGCTTGAGCGACGCCCAAACCAGCGTCCAAAGCAAGGCCTGAATGAAGTTCGACATCGGCCCGGCCAGCGCCACCCAGATCATGTCGCGCTTCGGATGGTGCAGCCGCCCGAAGTTGACCGGCACCGGCTTGGCATAGCCGAACAGGAAGGCGCCCGAGGTCGCGAAGTACAGCATCAACGGCATCAGGATGGTCCCGATGGGATCGATGTGCTTCATCGGGTTGAGGGTGACGCGTCCCATGACCTCGGCCGTGTTGTCGCCGAAATGGCGTGCCACATACCCGTGTGCCGCCTCGTGCACTGTGATCGCGAAGATCACCGGCAGCGCGTAGATCAGGATGGTCTGTATCAGGTTGGAATCCACTGGGCGATTGTGTCAGATGGGAGTGGTTATCAGCCCGATTTCAGAGGCCGAGCACGGCCAATGCACCGCGTCCCTGACGCACCACGACCGGGTCGTCGCCCGTGCCCATGGGCGTGAGGTCGACCACGGTGGTCGGCTGCGAAGGGCAGGCGCCGGCATCGATGACCGCGGCGATCTGCTTCTCGAAGCGCTCGCGGATGGTCTGCGCGTCGTTCAGCGCATCGGTCTCGCCGGGCGCGATCAGCGTGGTGGCCAGCAGCGGCGCGCCGTGCAGCGACAGCAGCTCCAGCAGCACCTTGTGGTCGGGCACGCGCAGGCCGATGGTCTTGCGCTGCGGATGGCTCACGCGGCGCGGCACTTCCTTGGTCGCTTCGAGCAGGAAGGTGTAGGGGCCGGGCGTGGCCGCCTTCAGCAGGCGGTACTGCTTGTTGTCGACGCGTGCGTAGTTGGCCAGCTCGCTCAGGTCGCGGCACAGCAGCGTGAGGTGGTGCTTCTCGTCGACCTGGCGGATGCGGCGCAGCTGGTCGACCGCGTCCTTGTCGTCGAGGTGGCAGGCCAGCGCGTAGCTGGAGTCGGTGGGCACGGCCACGATCTCGCCGCGCGCCAGCAGCGTGGCGGCCTGCTTCAGCAGCCGCTGCTGCGGGTTCTCGGGGTGGACTTCGAAGTACTGGGCCATGAAAGAACAATCTCCTGATCAGGATTCGGCGGGTTCGATGGGCACGCGGCGCTCGCGCACCGTGAGCCACGCACCGGCCGCGCCGCAGACCGCGATCAGCGCCATGCCGATGAGCGAATAGCGGTCGGGCATCTGTGAAAAAACGAGCCAGCCGCCCAGCATGGCAAAGGCGATCTGGGCATAGAGGTACGGCGTGAGCGTGGACGCCGGCGCGCGCTGGTAAGCCAGGATCAGGATGAAGTGGCCCACCGTGCCCATGAAGCCCATCAGGCACAGCAGCGCCCACCATTGCCAGGAAGGCAGGGCGGCCCATACGAAAGGCAGCGAGAACGACGCGAGCAGCGTGCCGACCCAGCCCGTGTAGAAGTGCATGGTGAGCGGGTTCTCGGTCTGCGCCAGTTTGCTGGTGAGCACCTGGAACCACGCGTTGGTCAGCACCAGCCCGATGGGCAGCAGGACCGCCCAGCCAAAGGCCTCGCCGCCCGGGCGCAGGATGACGAGCGTGCCGATGAAGCCGCCCGCCACCAGCATCCAGCGCAGCGGCGAGACCTGCTCCTTGAGCACGGTGGCCGCCAACAGCGTGATCACCAGCGGCGCGATCAGCACGATCGAAGTGAACTCGGCCAGCGGCATGTAGCGCAGGCTCAGGAAGGCCAGCGTGCTCGACACCAGCAGCAATGCGCCGCGCAGCAACTGGTAGCGCGGGTGCCGCGTGCGCAGCAGCGCCGTGCCGTGCAGCGGGAGCAGCACCGCCGTGGTTGCCACGGCCTGGAAGGCATAGCGAAACCAGACGGCCATCAAGATGGGCACGCCGATGGTCGAGAACTTGGTGGCGGTGTCGAGCGTGGCGAAGCAGGCGCTCGCGACCAGCACCATGCCGATGCCCGCGAGGATGCGTTCCGATTCCTTGCTGCGGCTGCGCTGCTGCGCCGCGCGTGCATTCGCCAGCGCAACGGTAGCTGCGTTGTCGATACCGGGCCCGGAACTCTGCCTCACTGCTGGATGCGATCGCCGAGCAGTTCCCACACAGGAGTGAGCGCACCGGGCAACGGCGGCAGCTTGCCGAGGTCGCAGTGGCTCTCGTCGGGGCTGTGGAAATCGCTGCCGCGCGAGGCGGCGAAATCGAATTCGAGCGCCTTGTCGGCGTACTCGACGAACTCGGCCGGCGTGTGGCTGCCGGTGACGACCTCGATTGCCTTGCCACCGTGCGCCTTGAATTCGAGGAACAGCGCGTACTCCTCGTTGGCCGTGAACTTGTAGCGGCCCGGGTGCGCGATCACGGCCATGCCCTTGGCGCCGGTGATCCATTGCACCGCGTCCTTCAGCGTGGCCCAGCGGTGCGGCACGTAGCCGGGCTTGCCTTCGGTGAGGAACTTGCGGAACACCTCGGGCGTGTCGCGGCAGTGGCCCTTCTCGACGAGGAAGCGCGCGAAGTGCGTGCGCGAAATGAGTTCGGGGTTGCCGACGAACTTGAGCGCACCTTCGTACGCGCCGTGGATGCCGACCTTGGCCAGCCCCTCGGACATTTCCTGTGCGCGCTTGCCGCGGCCCCCGCGCGTGTCGTAGAGGCCTTGCGACATGGCCGCGTCGTCGGCATCGAAGCCCAGGCCGACGATGTGCACCGTTTCGCCCGCGAAGGTCACGGAGATCTCGGTGCCGGTGAGGTAGCGCATGCCGTTGGCACGGGCCGCGGCGGCGGCGCGATGCTGGCCGCCGACCTCGTCGTGGTCGGTGAGGGCCCAGAGTTCGACCCCGTTGGCGGCTGCGCGCGCGGCCAGTTCTTCGGGCGTCAGCGTGCCGTCGGAGACCACGGAGTGGCAGTGAAGATCGGCATTGAGGATGGAGGACACCCCGCCATTCTAGGGGGTCTGGAACATCGATGCGGGCGCATGGATGCTGCGCGAGACGCTACTAAATAAATAGCATTACTGCGCCGTGGCATGGGGCTCAGCGCTTCTTGCGGAAAGCCGCCCAGGCCGCCACCGCGGTGAAGCTCGCGACGATCGCCACCACGATCCAGAAGCCGTGCTTGTGGTCCGCCAGCGGAATGCCGCCCACGTTCATGCCGAACAGGCCCGCCAGTATGTTGATCGGCAGCGCCAGCACCGTGACCACCGTCAGCACGAACAGGCTGCGGTTGTTGTCCTCGTTGACGTTGGCGGCGATCTCTTCCTGCAGCAGCTTGATGCGCTCCTGCAGCGCCTGCATGTCGCGCAGCACCACCGAGAACTCCTCGGTCGAGCCGCGCAGCGCCTGCGCGTCGGGCTCGGACATCCAGCCCGGAGGCCCCTGCAGCAGGCGGAACAGCGCGGCCGGCTCCGGCGCCAGCAGCCGCTGCAGCCGCACCAGCAGCCGGCGCAGCACGCCGAGCCGCGCGCGCTTGTGGTCGAGGCGGCCGGCGAGCAACTCGTCCTCGATGCGGTCGATGCGCGAGGTGACGCCGCGCACGATCTTCACCAGCACATCGGCCTGCGCACGCAGCAGGTGCTCGAGCAGCTCGGTGCTCGAGCGCGGCGCGTCGCCCGCCTTCACGGCCGTGCGCAGCGTGTCGACCGAGCGCAGCGGCTTGGTGCGCGCCGTGACCACGAGGCGCGGGCCCACGCTGATCCACAGCGTGGAGATGTCCGAGGGCTCGAAGCTGAACTCGAAATGCACGTCGTTGATGACGGCGATCAGCGAATCGTCGTCGCGCTCGATGCGCGTGGAGGGCAGGCCTTCGTGCAGCGTCTCGTAGAAAGTGTCGGAGAGGTTCGCGTGCCGCAACAGCCAGCGCTCCGCATGCGCGTGGCTCAGGTTGAAATGGAGCCAGACGTACGCGGGGTTTTCCTCGGTGCATTCACGGTCGCGCTCTTCGGCCAGCCATGCGGCGGCTTGCGCCGAGTCGATGGCCCGCGCGGGCTCGGCTGCCGAGGCGTCGAAGAGGTAACCGGAGATCAGCCCGGCTTCGTCGCCGCCATAGGACTGGGCGGCGAGGTCATGGAGTGCCGACAAGATGCGTGGTCAGAAGATGCGGGTGAACAGCCAGTAGAGCGACCCCGACAGCAGCATCGCCACCGGCAGCGTCAGCACCCAGGCCAGCGCGAGGTTGCGCAGCGTGGACATCTGCAGGCCCGAGCCGCTGGCCGTCATGGTGCCGGCCACGCCGGAGGACAGCACGTGCGTGGTCGACACCGGCAGCCCGTACATGTCGGCCGCACCGATGGTGATCATCGCCACCACTTCGGCCGAGGCGCCTTGCGCGTAGCTCAGGTGCGTCTTGCCGATCTTCTCGCCCACCGTGACCACGATGCGCTTCCAGCCGATCATCGTGCCCAGCCCCAATGCGATGGCGACCGCAACCTTGACCCACAGCGGGATGAAGCGTGTCGCATCGTCCAGCTCCTGGCGGAACGCGCCCACGCGCAGCTTCGTCTCGCCGTCGAACCTGGCGGCGCCGCTCTTGTCGAGGTGGCGGATGGCTTCGGAGGCCAGGTACATGTCGTTGCGCACGTTGGCGACGGCCTCGGCCGGCACCGCTGCGAGCGAACCGTGCCTGCGCACCTGCTCGCCGATGCTGCCCGCGCTGGCCGCGACCGCGGGGCCGAACTCGCGCGTGCGCACGTAAGTGGAAAGCGTCTCGCGCGCAGCGGCGGGTTGCGGCGCCGCCTGCTGCGCGGGCAGCGAACCGGGCACGCTGCGGTTCAGCGCGTTCTGCGCCATCTCGGCCACTGCCACGAACTTCACGGTCTCGTTGGCGGGCATCGCGCGGTTCAGCGCATAGGCCATCGGCACCGTGCCCACGAGGATCAGCATGATCAGTCCCATGCCCTTCTGGCCGTCGTTGGAGCCGTGCGCGAACGACACGCCCGTGCAGGTCAGGATCAGCAGGCCGCGGATCCACCACGGCGGCGGCTCGCTGCCCTTGGGCTCTTCATACAGTGCGCGGTTCTTCACGAAGGCGCGCAGCGCCAGCAGCAGAAGGGCGGCGCAGCCGAAGCCGACCATCGGCGACAGCAGCAGCGAATAGCCCACCTTGGTGGCCTGGGCCCAGTCGACACCGCTGGTGCCGTCGCGGCCATGCATCAGCGCATTGGCCACGCCCACGCCGATGATCGAGCCGATCAGGGTGTGCGAGGAAGAAGCCGGCAGCCCGAGCCACCATGTGCCCAGGTTCCAGATGATGGCGGCGATCAGCAGCGCGAACACCATCGCGAAGCCCGCGCCCGAGCCCACCTGCAGGATCAGTTCCACCGGCAGCAGCGCGATGATGCCGAAGGCCACCGCGCCGCTGGACACCAGCACGCCCAGGAAGTTGAAGAAGCCCGACCACACCACCGCGAAGTTGGGCGGCAGCGAGTGCGTGTAGATCACCGTGGCCACCGCGTTGGCCGTGTCGTGGAAGCCGTTGACGAACTCGAAGCCCAGTGCAATCAGCAGGGCCACGCCCAGCAGGATGTAGGGCACCCAGGTGGTGACCGGCGCGCCCGAGGCCGTGACGTCTCCGACCAGGCTCCAGGCCGTGAAGAGCAGGCCGGCGGCCAGCAGGCCCACGAAGGTGATGAGCGTGAGCGGGCCGGGCTTGGCGTCGAGCCTGGGCCGGTGCGCCGAGGACGCGGACGGCAACTCGGCATGCGGGGCTGCGAGCGTGTTCATGGGCGATTCTGGGGTGTTGGAGTGGCTTCGGATGGTGTTCGCGCCGTGTGACAACGGCGTGTCAATCGGCTTCGGGCCGTCACGCAGCCGTCATATGGGGCGAGCAGCATGCTTTTTCCGACCCTTTCACCTTCTTCTTGCCCACCATGCTGACGAGCGCACTTCCCGACCACGAAGACCTGATGCAACGCATCGCCCGCGACCTGATCGACAGCTACGACGAAGAGCTCGAACTGGAGATCGAGGACCGCAACATCGACGGCCTCGATCCGTCAGCCGCCGTGTCCGCCGACAAGGCTGCCCGCCAGGCCTACTTCAAGGAGCTGTTCCGCCTGCAGGGCGAACTGGTCAAGCTGCAGGACTGGGTGCAGCACAGCAAGCAGAAGGTCGTCATCCTGTTCGAAGGCCGCGATGCGGCGGGCAAGGGCGGCGTCATCAAGCGCATCACGCAGCGCCTGAATCCGCGCGTGGCCCGTGTCGCCGCATTGCCCGCGCCCAACGACCGCGAACGCACGCAGTGGTACTTCCAGCGCTACGCCGCGCACCTGCCCGCCGCGGGCGAGATGGTGCTGTTCGACCGCAGTTGGTACAACCGCGCCGGCGTCGAGCGCGTGATGGGCTTCTGCACGGACGACGAGTACGAGGAGTTCTTCCGCACCGTGCCCGAGTTCGAGAAGATGCTGGTGCGCTCGGGCATCAAGCTCATCAAGTACTGGTTCTCCATCACCGACGACGAGCAGCACATGCGCTTTCTCGGCCGCATCCACGATCCGCTCAAGCAATGGAAGCTGAGCCCGATGGACCTCGAGAGCCGCCGCCGCTGGGAGGAATACACCAAGGCGAAGGAAATCATGCTGGAGCGCACCCACATCCCCGAGGCGCCGTGGTGGGTGGTGCAGGCGGTCGACAAGAAGAAGGCGCGGCTGAACTGCATCAGCCACCTGCTGGGCCAGCTGCCCTACAACGAGGTGCCGCATCCGCCGGTGGAGCTGCCGGAGCGCGTACGCCATGCGGACTACCTGCGCCAGCCCGTGCCGGCCAACATGATCGTGCCGGAGATCTACTGAGGCGCCGGATGGCGGGGGGGCCGCCGTTTGGCCGCCCGGCGCTTTGCCTTCACACTGCGCGCCATGGCCCGTCGTTCCACCGCTTCCGTCTTCGCCCGCGCCTACGAGCGCAACCTCAAGGCACTCACCAAGCTCACGTTGAGCAACAGCAAGCGCGTGGCGGGGCAGGTGCAGCGCGCCACCGCCAAGCGGCTCAAGCCGCCGCCAGGCCGTGGCGACTGGCTCAGCGGCATGGCGATGGGGCCGGGCGGCGCGCGCGGCTATCACCTGTTCCGTCCGGCCGACCTGCAACTGCAGCCCGGCGAGAAACTGCCGCTCATGGTCATGCTGCACGGCTGCGGCCAGACCGGGCGCGACTTTGCCGCGAGCACGCGCATGAACGCGCTGGCCGTGCGCCAGCGCTTCCTGGTGCTCTATCCCGAGCAGGACCGGATCGCCCACCCGCAGGGCTGCTGGAACTGGTACGAGCGCCGCTCCGGCAAGGCCGACGCCGAAGCCGCGACGCTGATGGCCGCCATCGACCAGGCCTGCATGCTGTATCCCGTGGACCGCGACCGCGTGGCGCTTGCCGGTCTCTCGGCCGGCGCGAGCATGGCGGCCCTGCTTGCGACGCGCTATCCGAACCGCTTCCGCGCCGTCGTCATGCACTCGGGTGTGGCGCCCGGCGCAGCGAAGTCGTCGGCCACCGCCCTCGGCGCCATGCGCGGACAGAATGTGCCGCCGATGCCTGCCACGGCGGTCGGCAAGGCGATGGGCGCTGCGGCCGTCTTCACCACCTTGCCGCCGATGCTGGTGTTGCACGGCGATGCCGACGCGGTGGTCGCGCCGAGCAATGCCGTCAGCAGCGCCGCGGTGTGGGCCACGGCCGTGGGCGCGCGGCAGTCCGGGCCGCGCGACATGCAGCGCGGCAAGCGCCGCGCAATGCGCGTGACCGACTTCAGGCGCAAGGGCCGCGCGCTCGTCACGCTGTGCGAGATCGCGGGGCTGGGCCATTCGTGGAGCGGCGGCGCGCCGAAGCTGCTGTTCAGCGACCCCGAGGGGCCCGATGCCACGCGCATGGCCTGGGCGTTCGCGGCGGCGCAGTTCAAGGCCGCAGTGCCGTAGCGAAGGCCTGAAGAGAGAAGGGGCTATGCCGTGGCGCCTTCGCGCGCGGCCGCCCGCCACGCACCGGGCGCAATGCCCTTCTCGCGCTTGAAGGCCTTGCTGAATGCGGCCTCCGATTCGTAGCCCACCGCGCTTGCGATCGCGCCCACCGCGGCATCGCCCTGGCCGAGCATGTTGCCGGCCTTGAACATGCGCCATTGCGTGAGGTACTCCAGCGGCGACTGCCCCACACGTTCGCGAAAGCGCTGCGCGAAGGCGGAGCGCGACAGGCTCGCGGCACCGGCCAGCGCCTCCACCGTCCAGCCGTGTGCGATGTCCTTGTGCATGGCGCGCAGGGCCGGGCCGATGCGCGCGTCGGCCAGCGCGGCCAGCCAGCCGGTCTGCGATTCGCCATTCGCCGCGACGTGCGCGCGCACCGCCTGCACGAACACGATGTCGGCCAGCCGGCTCACGAGCAGGCTGGAGCCGAGACCCGGTTCGCCGGTTTCCATGGCCAGCAGCTGCAGCGTGCCCTGCAGCGCCAGGGCGCGTGCCTGCTCCATCTTCACGTGCAGCAGCACTGGCAACAGCGCCAGCAGCGGCTGCGCGGCGCGCTGGTCGAAGTGAAACCAGCCGCAGATCACCGAGGCCGCGGTGCCCGTGCCGCCCAGTTCCACCAGCCCGCCGATGCGGTCGCGCACGACGGAGGTGCAGCTCACCGTGGGCGTGTTCGGATGGTCGCGCAGCACGTAGGGCGTGCCGTGCGCCAGCACATAGCAGTCGCCCGCCGCCAGCGCCACCTGCTGCGCCACGCCCTCGACCTCGAGCAGGCAGCCGCCGCGCACCACGAGCCCGAAGCGCGCGCTCTCGCCGCCGGCCAGGCTCAGGCCCCAGGGTGCGCCGGCCTCGAGGCGGGCATACAAGGCGCTGCGCACGCGCATCGCGGCAAAGACATCGTCGAGCGGGTCCATGGGCGGCTCCTGTGGTGTTGGACGAATGGACAAGAAGGGTGGATTTTCGGGCATTCACTGTCCAGCAGTCGAGGCCGAAACTGCGGCTTCACTCTTGCAGCACACCGGAGCAGACCATGAATGAACGCAATGAATCCGCCGAACTCGCCGAGCGCTACGTCGCAGCCTGGAACGAGCCCGATGCCACCGCGCGCCGCACTGCGATCGCCGGCCTCTGGGTGCCCGAGGGCGAGCACTACGTGCGCACGCTGCAGGCCAAAGGCTACGAGGCGCTGCATCGGCGCGTCACCGGCTCGCACGAGAAGAACGTGCGCGATGCGGGCTTTCGCTTCGTCTGCGCGGGCGATGCCCAGTTCCTGCACGACGCGGTGATGTTCCATTGGCACATGGTTCCGGCCGCGGGCGGCCCGGTGGCCGCGCTGGGGCTGCAGTTCCTGGTGCTGGCCGGGGACGGCCGCATTGCCGTCGATTACCAATTCATCCTGCCGACGCCTTCCGTCTGAGCGGCCGGCGCATCGGCCATGACCTCGCAGGTCATTGTCGTCGCGCCCCTTTCTCCCAACACTGGTTACCACCATGACTCAGTCGAACATCGCTGCCTCGGCAGCATCGCTTTCTCCATCGGGCGGCCAGCAGAGCGCAGGCGCGACCGGGCCCGGCCGGCTCGGCTTGTGGGTCATGCTCAGCGGCACTTTCCTGGTGGTGCTGGATTTCTTCATCGTCAACGTCGCGCTGCCGTCGATGCAGCGCGAACTGCTGGCGAGCGCCGGCACCCTGCAGCTGGTGGTGGCGGGCTACGGACTGGCCACCGCGGCGGGACTGATCACCGGCGGCCGGCTCGGCGACCTGTTCGGCAGGCGCCGCATGTTCATGCTGGGCCTGCTGCTGTTCACGCTGGCCTCCGCGGCCTGCGGCTTCGCGCCGAATGCCGAGATGCTGGTGGCCGCGCGCGTGCTGCAGGGCCTGGCCGGGGCGCTGCTGCAGCCGCAGGTGCTGGCGATGATCGGGCTGGCCTACATCGGCGAAGGCCGGGCGCGCGCCTTCGCGGCCTACGGGCTCACGCTGGGGCTCGGTGCCACGCTCGGGCAACTGGTCGGCGGCCTGCTGATCCACGCCGATCCGGCGGGGCTCGGCTGGCGCAGCTGTTTCCTCATCAACGTGCCCATCGGGCTGCTGGCATTGGTGCTCGCGCCGCGCGTCATTCCGCCGCTGGCGAACAACGGCAACAGCAGGCTCGACCTCGCCGGCATGCTGCTGGCGGCCGCGGGCTCGGTGGCCGTGGTGCTGCCGCTGGTGGAAGGGCGCGAGCAAGGCTGGCCGCTGTGGAGCTGGCTGTGCCTTGCGGCCGCGCTGCCCTTGCTGGCCGCATTCGCTTTTCAGCAGCGCCGGCGCCACCAGCGGCGCTGCTGGCCAACGGCCGCTTTGTCACGGGCCTGCTCACCACGCTGGCCTTCTACGTGGGCAACGCCTCGCTGTACTTCGTGCTGGCGCTGTACCTGCAGCAGGGCCTGGCGCTGGGCCCGTTGGCGTCGGGCATGGTCTTCACTTCGCTGGCGGTCGGTTTCTTCGCGACGTCGATGGCCGGTGCGCGCCTCGCACGGCGTTTCGGCGGCAAGCCGCCCATCGCGCTCGGCGCCCTCGTGCTGGCGGCGGGGCATGCGCTGCAGTTCGTCAACGTGGCGGGATGGGCGGGCCACTCGCATGTGGTCGCCTGGATGGTCCCGCTGCTGCTGGTGCAGGGCGCAGGCCTCGGCATGGTGATGGCGCCGCTGGTGTCCACCGTGCTGGCCGGCCTGCCGCCGCAGCATGCGGGCGTGGCCTCGGGCGTGCTGTCGATGGTGCAGCAGGCGAGCAATGCGCTGGGGGTGGCGTTGATCGGGATCCTGTTCTATGGGAGGCTGGAGAATGCGACGGACACCGCTGCGTATTCGGGCGCGTTCGGGGTGGCGCTGGTGTACCTGATGGTGTCGGCTCTTCTCGTCGCGATGTTCCACTGGCGAGGCACCCGGCCCTCGCCGCCCCGGTTGTGACGCCTGCCCAATCCGGGTATGTGCATGCCCGGATGGGCTTCTTCCCTGGAGCCGTGCCACACTCGCCGCCCGACGACTGGTGTGCCATGGAATCCGATCTGACCTCAATCACCCAAGCCTTGCGCGACTTCGCCCAGGCCCGTAACTGGGAGCAGTTCCACTCCCCCAAGAACCTCGCGTCGGCGCTCTCGGTCGAAGCCGCCGAGCTGCTCGAACATTTCCAGTGGCTCACCGAAGCGCAGAGCCGCTCGCTGCCGGCCGACAAGCGCGCCGAGATCGGCACGGAGATTGCCGACGTCTTCCTCTACCTGCTCCAGCTTGCCGACAAGCTCGGCATCGACCTGGTGGAAGCGGCAAGAAGCAAGATGCTGGTCAACGCCCGGAAGTACCCGGCACCGCCGCCGTCCGCCTGAGTACCTCCGTGTACGCCACCCGGCGTATTTCCCCGTCCTGGTGCATTCCGCAAACTCCCTCCCACGCCAGCACAGCGCTGGCGCCAAGGTCAACCAACCCCGGAGCAGGAGTCCACATGCAACGTCGTTTCACACTCAAGGCGCTCACCGCCGCCGTCGCGCTGGCCAGCATTTCTGCTGCGCCCGCATTTGCCGCCGACACCATCAAGGTCGGCGTGCTGCACTCGCTGTCGGGCACGATGGCCATCTCGGAAACCGTGTTGAAGGACACCGTTCTGATGGCCATCGACGACATCAACAAGAAGGGCGGCGTGCTGGGCAAGCAGCTCGAACCCGTGGTGGTCGACCCGGCCTCCAACTGGCCCCTGTTCGCCGAAAAGACCAAGCAGCTGCTCGGCCAGGACAAGGTGTCGGTGATCTTCGGCTGCTGGACCTCGGTGTCGCGCAAGTCGGTGCTGCCGGTGGTCGAGGAAATGAACGGGCTGCTGTTCTACCCCGTGCAGTACGAGGGTGAAGAGCTCTCGAAGAACGTGTTCTACACGGGCGCCGCGCCCAACCAGCAAGCCATCCCGGCCGTCGACTACCTGATGAGCAAGGAAGGCGGCGGCGCCAAGCGCTGGGTGCTGCTGGGCACCGACTACGTGTACCCCCGCACCACCAACAAGATCCTGCGCGCCTACCTGAAGAGCAAGGGCGTGAAGGACACCGACATCGACGAGAAGTACACGCCGTTCGGCCACAGCGACTACCAGACCATCGTTGCCGACATCAAGAAGTTCTCGGCCGGCGGCAAGACGGCGGTGGTCTCGACCATCAACGGCGACTCCAACGTGCCCTTCTACAAGGAACTCGGCAACGCCGGCCTGAAGGCCAAGGACGTGCCCGTGGTTGCCTTCTCGGTGGGTGAAGAAGAGCTGCGCGGCGTGGACACCAAGCCGCTGGTGGGCCACCTTGCCGCATGGAACTACTTCATGTCGATCAAGAACCCGACCAACACGGCTTTCATCAAGCAGTGGAGCGAGTACGCCAAGGCCAAGAACATCGCCGGCCACAAGGACAAGCCGCTCACCAACGACCCGATGGAAGCCACCTGGATCGGCATCCACATGTGGAAGCAGGCGGTCGAGAAGGCCAAGTCGACCGACACCGACAAGGTGATCGCCGCCATGGCCGGCCAGACCTTCACGGCCCCCTCGGGCATCGTGTCGAAGATGGACGAGAAGAACCACCACCTGCACAAGAGCGTGTTCATCGGCGAGATCAAGGCCGATGGCCAGTTCAACGTGGTGTGGAAGACGCCGGGCCCGGTCAAGGCCAAGCCGTGGAGTCCGTACATCGAAGGCAACGACAAGAAGCCGGACCAGCCGGCTGGCAAGTCGCTGTAAGTGTGCTTTTCTCCCTCCCCCGCTGGGGGAGGGCAGGGGTGGGGGCTGGCGGCGGTCGATTCGAGCGCTGCGCTTGTGCAGGTGCCGCGTGCCCCCACCCCAACCCTCCCCCGGAAGGGGAGGGAGCCAACCCCAATCCCACTTTCAAGATGCTTCGACGAACCCTTCACTGCGCCTTTGCCGCCATGCTCCTCATGGCATCGGCCGCCCACGCGCTGACCGCCGACGAAGCCCGGGCCATCGCCTCCGGCGAATCCGAAGCCCGCATCGCCGCGCTCAACAAGGCCGTGCTCACGGCCGACGAGAAGACTGCCGCCTTCATCCAGGCGATGTCCGACGACGCAGTCAAGTACTCCGAAGACAAGGTCTTCGTGATGAAGGACGACAAAGGCTTCGACCCCGTCACCGGCGCCGAGCTGAAAGTGCCCGACACCGCCGAAGACGTCGTCAACAACAACCTCATGCGCGGCGCGCTCGATGCCGCGCAGGCCGCGCTCAAGCTCACGAGCAAGGACGACGCGGTGCGCGCCGAAGCCGCACAGGCCCTGTTCAAGGAGCCCGACGAATCACGCATCCCGATGGTCGAGAAGGCGCTGGCCGCCGAGACCAACCCGAAGATCAAGGCGCAACTCGAACTGGTGCGCGCCGCCAGCATGCTCACCAGCGCCGACAAGGCCAAGCGCCTCGTGGCCGCGAAGGAACTGGGCAACAACCGCAACCCCGACACCAAGCTGCTGCTCAATCAGCGCCTGGCCGACGAAACCGAAGCGGACGTCAAGGCCGCCATCGTCGCGTCCATCGCCAGCATCGACGGTTCGCTGGTCTGGGGCGACCGCATCAACGCCGTGTTCAGCGGCATCAGCCTGGGCTCGGTGCTGCTGCTCGCCGCGCTGGGCCTCGCCATCACCTACGGGCTGATGGGCGTCATCAACATGGCGCA
Organism: Variovorax sp. Varisp46; assembly: GCF_059491885.1. Lineage (NCBI taxonomy): Bacteria > Pseudomonadati > Pseudomonadota > Betaproteobacteria > Burkholderiales > Comamonadaceae > Variovorax > Variovorax sp. Varisp46. The sequence goes on along the minus strand of NZ_CP168515.1, from coordinate 3,575,500 downwards.
TGGCGAGCTGATGATGATCGGCGCCTACGCCACCTACGTGATGCAGGGCATCTTCCAGAAGTACCTGCCCGAGTCGACGTTCGGGCTGTACCTCGTCGCTGCGATCCCGGTGTCGTTCCTCGCATCGGCGCTGGTCGGCGCGGTGCTCGAACGCGGCGTGATCCGCTTCCTCTACGGCCGCCCGCTCGAGACGCTGCTCGCCACCTGGGGCATCAGCCTGATGCTGCAGCAACTCGTGCGCACGCTGTTCGGCGCGCAGAACGTCGGTGTGGAAAACCCCGGCTGGATGAGCGGCGGCTTCTCGATGCTGAGCAACGTCACGTTGCCGTGGAACCGCATCTGCATCATTATTTTTGCGGCGCTGGTGTTGCTCGCGATGGGATGGCTCATCGGCAAGACGCGGCTGGGCCTGTTCGTGCGCGGCGTCACGCAGAACCGTCCGATCGCCTCGTGCATGGGCGTGAACACGGCGCGCATCGACACCTACGCCTTCGCGCTCGGCTCCGGCATCGCGGGCCTTGCCGGCTGCGCGCTGAGCCAGATCGGCAACGTCGGCCCTGATCTCGGCCAGAGCTACATCGTCGACAGCTTCATGGTGGTCGTGATGGGCGGTGTCGGCCAGCTCGCGGGCACCGTGTATGCGGCGCTGGGGCTGGGCATTCTCAACAAGTTCATCGAAGGCTGGGCGGGCGCGGTGCTCGCGAAGATCGCGGTGCTTGTCTTCATCATCATCTTCATCCAGAAGCGGCCGCAGGGCATCTTCGCGATGAAGGGCCGGAGCGCAGAAGCATGAGCAAGGTTGTGTTGCCAACCAAAGGTCCGCTCCTGAGCGGCAAGGGCTGGACGGCCTTCTTCGTCGCGCTGATCGTGGTCTGCGCCGTGGCGCCGGTGCTCAACATGTGGGTGCCCGCCGGTAGCCCGCTGCACATGAGCGACTACGCGGTGGCGCTGGTCGGCAAGATCATGTGCTACGCGATCTGCGCGCTGGCCATGGACCTGATCTGGGGCTACACCGGCATCCTCTCGCTGGGCCACGGCCTGTTCTTCGCGCTCGGCGGCTACATGATGGGCATGTACCTCATGCGCCAGATCGGCCGCGACGGCAACTACAAGAGCGACCTGCCGGACTTCATGGTGTTCCTCGACTGGAAGACGCTGCCCTGGCACTGGACCTTCAGCGACAGCTTCGTTGCCACGCTGATATTGATCGTCGCGGTGCCGGGCCTGATCGCCTTCGTGTTCGGCTTCTTCGCCTTCCGTTCGCGCATCAAGGGCGTGTACTTCTCGATCATCACGCAGGCCATGACTTTCGCGGCCATGCTGCTGTTTTTCCGCAACGAGACGGGCTTCGGCGGCAACAACGGCTTCACCGACTTCAAGCGCATCCTGAACATCCCGATCGCCACGCAGGAGATGCGCATGACGCTGTTCGCGCTCACCGGCCTCACGCTGCTGGGCTTCTTCCTGTTTGCCAAGTGGCTCATCGGCAGCAAGTTCGGCCGCGTGCTGCAGGCCATCCGCGACGCCGAGACCCGCGTGATGTTCTCGGGCTACAACCCGCTGCCGTACAAGCTCACGATCTGGGTCATTTCCGCGATCATGTGCGGCGTGGCCGGCGCGCTGTACGTGCCGCAGGTCGGCATCATCAACCCGGGCGAGATGAGCGCGGCCAACTCCATCGAGATCGCCATCTGGGCGGCGGTAGGCGGGCGCGCGACGTTGATCGGGCCGATCATCGGCGCCTTCATCGTCAACGGCGCGAAGAGCTGGCTCACGGTGGCGTACCCCGAGTACTGGCTGTACTTTCTGGGCGCGCTGTTCATTGCCGTCACGCTGTTCCTGCCGAACGGCATCGTGGGGCTGGTGCGCAAGTGGTTGTCGAGGGAGAAGGCACCGGCGGCCGGCGCCACGGCGGCGGTGAGCGACGGCCGCGAAGAAGCGCAACGCGCACTCGCCGCCTCGCAGGGCATGGAGCCGGAATCGCTGCACGCGCCGCTGGGCGCCGAACCGAAGGGAGCACGCGCATGACCCCCGACCTGATGGAAGCTGGCGCCGAGCGCGCCGCCCGCGCCCGCGGCATGCCCTACGACAGCGGCAGCACCGAATCGGGTGGCCGCGCCGCCGACTTCGGCCGTCACGTCACGCCGGGCGAGGTCGACGTCACCCATGGCCGCATCCTCTACCTCGAGGACGTGAGCGTGAGCTTCGACGGCTTCAAGGCCATCAACAAGCTGTCGCTCGACATCGCGCCGGGCGAACTGCGCTGCATCATCGGCCCCAACGGTGCGGGCAAGACCACGATGATGGACATCATCACCGGCAAGACGCGGCCTGACGAAGGCACCGTGTTCTTCGGCAGCACCATCGACCTGCTGCGCCACCGCGAAGCCGACATCGCCCAGCTGGGCATCGGCCGCAAGTTCCAGAAGCCGACGGTGTTCGAGCACCTGACCGTGTTCGAGAACCTCGAGCTCGCGCTGAAGACCGACAAGGGCGTGCGCGCGTCGATGCTGTTCAGGCTCGACTCGGCGCAGAGCGACCGGCTGGCCGAAGTGCTGCAGACCATCCACCTCGCCGACAGCGTGTCGCGCCTGGCCGGCAACCTGAGTCACGGCCAGAAGCAGTGGCTCGAAATCGGCATGCTGCTGATGCAGGACCCGAAGCTGCTGCTGCTCGACGAGCCTGTGGCCGGCATGACCGACGAGGAAACGGCGCGCACGGCGGAGCTGTTCCTCACGCTCAAGGGCAAGCACTCGCTGATGGTGGTGGAGCACGACATGAGCTTCATCCGCACCATCTCCGAAATCGTCACCGTGCTGTGCGACGGCTCCGTGCTTGCGCAGGGCACGCTGGACGAAGTGCAGGCCGACGAGCGCGTGATCGAGGTCTATCTCGGCCGCTGAGGAACCGAACCCATGCTCACAGTCAAGAACATCCACCAGTACTACGGCGGCTCCCACATCCTGCGCGACGTGAGCTTCGAGGCCACGCTCGGCAAGGTCACCGTGCTGCTCGGCCGCAACGGCGTAGGCAAGACCACGCTGCTCAAGTCGCTGATGGGCCTCGTCCCCGTCAAGAGCGGCAGCATCGAACTCGAAGGCAAGCCGATCCAAAAGGCCACGCCCTACGACAGGGCCAGGGCCGGCATCGGCTTCGTCCCTCAAGGCCGCGAAATCTTCGCCAGGCTCACGGTGGAAGAAAACCTGCGCATGGGCCTCGCCTACAAGAGCGGCAGCACGCCCATCCCGCAGGAACTGTTCGAGCTGTTCCCCGTGCTCAAGCAGATGATCAACAGACGAGGCGGCGACCTCTCCGGCGGCCAGCAGCAGCAGCTCGCCATCGCGCGCGCCCTGGCCCCCAAGCCCAGGCTGCTGATCCTCGACGAACCCACCGAGGGCATCCAGCCCAGCATCATCAAGGACATCGGCCGCGTCATCCGCATGCTGGCCGACCGGGGCGACATGGCCATCGTGCTGTGCGAGCAGTACTACGACTTCGCGCAGGAGCTGGCCGACGACTACCTCGTGATGGAGCGCGGCGAGATCATCGCGCGAGGCCTCGGCAAGGACATGGAAGCGCAGGGCGTGCGGCAGCTGGTGGCGATCTGAGCCCACTGGCCAGGCCCTCGCGGCCCTGCCAGTACAAGGTCTTCGGCAATTGCGTATCGGCGCGATTTCAGGGTTTACCCTAAAATCGCGCCTTGCCCGCGGCCGCCGGGCACCCCTCCCAGGAGCCTGGCCTTGAACGCCTCCCCACCCGCGTCGGACAGCGCGGTCACCGACATTTCTTCCTTTTCCCTGCCTTCGGGCAAGCCCGCCAACTTCCTGCGCGCGGTGCTCGCGCTCGGCGTCGGCGGCTTCGCCATCGGCACAGGCGAGTTCGTCATCATGGGCCTGCTGCCCGAGGTGGCGAAGGACATCGGCGTGAGCATTCCCCAGGCCGGCCACGTCATCAGCGCCTATGCGCTCGGCGTGGTCATCGGCGCGCCCGTGCTCGCGGTGCTGGCCGCCGGCTGGCGCCGCCGCGCGCTGCTGATCGTGCTCATGGCCGTGTTCGCGGCCGGCAATTTCGCCAGCGCCGCGGCTCCCAACTACCTGCTGCTGAACCTGCTGCGCTTCGCCGCCGGACTGCCGCACGGCACCTACTTCGGCGTGGCCGCGCTGGTGGCCGCCACGCTCGCTCCGCCGGGGCGCCGCGCGCGGGCCGTGGGGCTCGTGATGCTGGGGCTCACCGGTGCCACGCTTGTGGGCGTGCCCATCGCGGCATGGCTGGGCCAGTTCTTCGGCTGGCGCGCGGCCTTCGTGTTCGTGGGCCTCATCGCGCTGGTGGCCATCGCGCTGCTTCGCCGCGACATTCCCGACATGGCGCCCGCCGCCGGCGCCAGCCCCTGGCGCGAACTCGGCGCGCTCAGGCGCAAGCAGGTGTGGTTCACGCTGGGCATCGCCGCCATCGGCTTCGGCGGCATGTTCTCGGTGTTCAGCTACATCAAGCCCACGCTGATCGAGGTGGCCGGTATGCCGGTGGGCGGCGTGCCCATCGTGCTCGCGCTCTTCGGCCTCGGCATGGTGGTGGGCAACCTCGTGGGCTCGCGGCTGGCCGACAAGTCGCTGATGCGCACCATCGGCGGTGTCCTGGCCTATGCGGCGCTGGTGCTCGCGGTGTTCACCTTCGCGGCGCACCATGTCGTGGCTGCAGCATTCACCGTGTTCCTCATCGGCTCGACCGTGGCCATCGGCCCGGCCCTGCAGATCCGCCTGATGGACGTGGCCGGCGACGCGCAGACGCTCGCCGCCGCGCTCAACCACTCGGCCTTCAACATGGCCAACGCGCTCGGCGCATGGCTTGGCGGCGTGGCGATTTCCGCCGGGCTGGGCTGGACTTCGACCGGCTGGGTCGGCGCACTGCTCGCTCTGGCGGGCCTGGGCATCTTCGGCTGGGCGATCGCAAGCGCCCGTGCCGCCGCACGCCGGCCGGCCGCCGTCGCCTTCTGAGCCGGCTGCCGGCTACTTCGCAGCGGGCGTCGCGGTGCGCTCGCGCAGCAGCGCCGCGAAGTTCTGCAGCTCGGCTGCATTGAGATCCGACACGGCCCAGGCCTGCATGCCGCCCTGGGCCCAGTGCACGAGCTGGTAGCCCTGCCGCGCGGAGAGCACCGGCGCCTGCGCCTTTGCATCCGCAGCCGGCCACACGAACAGGTTGATGACGTGCGGCCCCGAGCGGTAGACCAGCGCCGCCACCGTGCGCCCGTCCAGGTAGTCGAGCCGCCCGCCAGCGAGCGGAAAGCCCTCCGCGGCAAGGTCGACCACCGGCGGTGAAAAGTCGAGCCTGCCGGCGAACCACGGCTTGACCGCGTGATGGTCGGACGAGGCCACGTCGGCCAGGTGCGATGCCATCAGCGAGCGCACATGGTTGGCGGTGACGCCCTCGGCGAGAGCGTCCGAAGGCGGCACCGGCGTTGCCAGAAGCACGAGCGCCAGGCCCCAGGCCGTGGCCGCGCCGGTGCCGAACCATGCCAGCCCCTGCCACAGGCCCCGGTTTCGCCGCACAGGCGCGGGTGCAGGCGTGGGCGAGGCGGCCACAGCTTCCTCTGCACGCACCGCCTGCCCGATGCGCGCGGCCAGCCCCTCGGGCGGCATGTGCCGCGCGGCATGGCGTCGGATCAGCGTGCCCAGTTCCTCGTCAGACATTGACATGGCGTGTCCTTCCTCCCGCGTCGCCGGGACGTTCGTCGCGCAGGCTCTCGCGCAGCATCGCCCGCGCGCGCGACAGCCGCGACATGACGGTGCCCAGCGGCACGCCCGCGATGCGCGCGATGTCCTCGTAGCGCATCTCCTCCAGCTCGCGCAGCACGATCACCTCGCGGTACACCGGCGGCAGCGCATCGATGGCGGCGTTGATTCGCTCGCCCTGCACGCGCTGCTCCCACTGCCGCGCCGGATCGCCGGCTTCGGGCGAGGAGGGTGCTGAAACCGCCTCGCTGTCGCGCAGCTCGTCGAACTCCACCTGGTCGGCGAGCTGCCGGTTCTGCCGCATCCAGTCGTAGCAGGCGTTGCGCACGATGCCCAGCAGCCACGGCCGGGCGCTCTCGCCGCGCAGCCCATCGAAGAACCGGAACGCGCGCAGATAAGCCTCCTGCACCGCGTCGTCGGCCAGCTGGTCGTCGCGCAGCAGCCAGCGCGCAAGGTTCCATGCCGCATCGAGATGCGGCAGCGCGGCGGCTTCGAACTGGCGTGTGCGGTCGGTCGACAGGCTCAAGGGCTCCTTCTTCCTGCATGACGTGGCAGCCCGGTTTTTTATTCCAGTTTTTTTCGGCCCCCGCTGGAATAAGCAGGGCATGCCATGCGTCATGCCCTCTGCGGATTCTGCTTCTTCTTTCTTCTTCCAGGAGGTCTTCACCATGATCGCCATGCCCGGCTTCGCGCGCATCCTCGTCATCTTTGCGGCCCTGGCGGCTTCGGCCGGCGCCGCGCTTGCAGCAGGCCCCAAAGCCTATGTCGGCAACTTCAAGGACAGCACCGTCAGCGTGATCGACACCGGCACCGAGCGCGTCGTCGCCACGCTGCCTGTGGCGGCGGGGCCCGACGGCATCATCGTCGCGCCCAACGGGCGCAGCGTGTTCGTGAGCGGCTCGGGCGCCGCTGCCGTGAGCGAGATCGACGCCGCGAGCGACCGCGTCACGCGCGGCATCGACGTGGGCAAGGGGCCGCAGGGCCTGGCCATGACCACCGACGGCAAGTGGCTGCTGGTGGCGGTCAACGGCGACGACCGCGTGGCCTTCGTCGACACATCGGCCCACGGCGTGAGCGCCACCGTGCCCGTGCCCAAGCCGCACACCATCGCCATCCGGCCCGACGGGCGACAGGCCTACGTCGCTTCGCAGGAGCCGGGGCACTTCGCGCTGGTGGTCATCGACATGGCGACGCGCGCCGTGGTCACGCAGATTCCGCTCGACAAGCCGCCGCGCGACCTCGAGTTCAGCCATGACGGCAAGGCGCTGTACCTCACGCTGGCCGGCGTGGCCGCCGTGCAGGTACTCGACCCCGCCACCAACCAGTGGGGCCCGCCGGTTCCCACGGGCGTGTCGCCGCACATCGCGCAGCACTTCATGGGCATGGCGAGCGGTGTGGTGGTGGTGCAGGGGCCAGGCGAGGTCATGTTGTTCGATCCGGCCACGCACGCGGCGGTGCGCAGCATCCCTGTGGGCAAGCAGCCGCACTGGCTCGACCTGTCGGCGGACGGCAAGAAGCTGTGGGTGAGCAACGAGGGCTCGAACGACGTCAGCGTGGTCGACCTTGCGGGCGGGCCCATGCACACGGTGGCGGTGGGCAACGCGCCGCGCAAGATCGCGGTGCAGCGCACGGCAGCTTCCGAAGGCGCGCACGCCGGCGGCTCGGCGCACGTGGCCATCCGCAACTTCGCCTTCGAGCCCGCGCAGATCACCGTCAAGGCCGGCCAGCGCGTGAGCTGGCAGAACGACGACGGCGCGCCGCACGGCCTGGTCTTCAAGGACGGCTCGACGGGCATCGACCTGCTGCTGCCCGGCAAGGCCTTCGCCCGCGTCTTCGACAAGCCGGGCGTGTACGACTATGTCTGCTCGGTGCATCCGTACATGACGGCGCGGGTCACGGTAGTGGGCTCGCAGCCAGGGTCCTGACTGTCGGCTTTCTTCCGGCCCGATTGACAGGGGCGAGCGAACCGGGGGACATTGCCCCGGATGAAGGAAGAAAGACTCTCGCGCCGACGCCTGCTGTGCGGCGGGCTGGCCGCCGCTTCGCTGGGCCATCCGTTCCTGCGGCTGAATGCGCAGCCGGCCACGGCGTCGCGCGATCCGTTCACGCTGGGCGTGGCCTCGGGCGTGCCGCGCGCCGACGGCTTCGTGCTCTGGACACGCCTGGCGCCAGAGCCGCTGCAGGGCGGCGGCATGGGCGATGCGCCCGTCGAAGTGCGATGGGAAGTCGCCGACGACGAGGGCTTCAGGCGCGTCGTGGCGAAGGGCTCGGCCATCGCTACGGCCGAGCTTGCGCACTCGGTGCATGTCGAAGTGCAGGGGCTGTCGCCGGGCCGCCCTTACTGGTATCGCTTCACGGCCGGCGGCGCACGCAGCCCGATTGGACGCACGCGCACCACGCCCGCCGAGGACGACGGGACGCAGCAGCCGCTGCGCTTCGCCTTCGCCTCCTGCCAGCAGTACGAGCAGGGCTACTACGCCGCCTACCGCGACATGGCCGCGCAGCCGCTGGACTTCGTGGTGCATCTCGGCGACTACATCTACGAAAGCTCCTGGGGCTCGCGCCACGTGCGGCGCCACGAGGGCGGCATTCCCACGCAGCTGGCCGAGTTCCGCAACCGCTACGCGCTCTACAAGACCGACCCGCACCTGCAGGCCGCGCACGCTGCCTTTCCCTGGCTCGTGACCTGGGACGACCACGAAGTAGCCAACGACTACGCGAACGATTTATCGCCGCGCACCGTCGACCCCGCGCAATTCCTCGCGATTCGCGCGGCCGCCTACCAGGCCTGGTACGAGCACATGCCGGTGCCCGCCAGCATGCGCCCGCGCGGGCCCGACGCCACCATCTACGGCCGCCATCGCTTCGGCCGCATGCTCGACGTGCTGCTGACCGACGGACGCCAGTACCGCTCGCACCACGCCTGCCTCGCGGGCCGCAGCGCATCGCCGCTGGCCGACTGCCCCGACCGGCTCGCGCCCGAACGCAGCTTCTTCGGCGCGGCGCAAGAGGCGTGGCTCGCGCGCGAACTCGCGGCGCCACCCGCGCAGTGGACCGTGCTCGCCCAGCCCACGCTGCTCGCCGAGGCCGACCGCAAGCGCGGCCCCGAGCACGGCTACTGGATGGACGGATGGGACGGCTACGCCGCCGCCCGCACGCGCCTGCTCGACGGGCTGGCCGCACACAAGGCGCGCGGCGGCAACGCGCTGGTCGCGAGCGGCGACGTGCACGCCTTCTGGGCCGCCGACCTGCGGCGCGAGGCGCAAGGGCCGGCGGTGGCGACCGAATTCGTCGGCGGCGCCATCACCTCCGAAGGGCCGAGTGCCGCCAACGTGGCGAACATGCTCGCGAAGAACGAGCACCTGCGCTACGGCCGCGGCGACAAGCGCGGCTACGCGCTCGTGACGCTCGATGCCCGCGGCTGCGAGGTCGAGTTCCGCGCGGTGGAGGACGAGAAGAACGCCGATTCGGCCGTGGCGCCCATGGCCCGCTTCTCGGTGGCCCGGGGCGCGCCCGGCGTGCATCTCGAAACCACCTGAATCTCCGCCGCCTGCAGGATCGAGCGGCCGTGCCTATGATGGCCGCGCCATTCTTCATCCCTCTCTTCCTCGGAGCGAGACCCCATGAGCATTCCCACCATTCGTCTTGGCCGCACAGGCCTCACCGTGTCGCGGCTCGCCCTCGGCACCATGACTTTCGGCCTGCAGACCGACGAGACGGTGTCGCACCAGATCCTCGACAAGGCGGCCGAAGGCGGCATCAACTTCCTCGACACTGCCGACGTGTACCCGCTCGGCGGCACGGTCGAGACCACCGGCCGCACCGAGGAAATCATCGGCCGCTGGCTGCAAAAGCAGGGCCCCGCGGGCCGCCGCCGCTTCGTCGTCGCCACCAAGGCGGTCGGCAAGGTCGGCCCGAACAGCTGGGACCAGGGCGCGTCGCGCAAGCACCTGCTGGACGCCATCGATGCTTCGCTCAAGCGGCTGCAGACCGACCACGTCGACCTGTACCAGCTGCACAGCGACGATCGCGAGACGCCGCTCGAAGAGAGCCTGGAGGCGCTCGACGTGATCGTGAAGTCGGGGCGGGCGCGCTACATCGGCGTGTCGAACTTCCTGGCCTACCGGCTGGCGCGCGCGCTGGGCAAGGCCGAGCTGCTCAAGCTCACGCGCTACGTGTCGGTGCAGCCGCGCTACAGCCTGCTGTTCCGCGAGATTGAGCGCGAGCTGCTGCCGCTGGCCAGCGAGGAAGGCCTGGGCGTGATTCCCTATAACCCGCTGGCCGGCGGATTGCTGACTGGCAAGTACAAGCCCGGAGCGAAGCCGGAGGAGAACACGCGCTTCACGCTCGGCACCGCCGGCGGCATGTACCAGGACCGCTACTGGAACGAGCGCAGCTTCAACACCGTGGCCCAGCTGCACAGGCTGGCGGACGAGGCCGGCGTGCCGCTGGCCACGTTGGCGGTGGCGTGGGTCATGGCGAATCCGCTGATCACCGCGCCTCTGCTGGGTGCGAGCCGGCCCGATCAGCTGGATGCGACGCTGGCCGCCGCCGAATACAAGCTTGATCCGGCGCTGAAGCAGAAGCTCGACGAACTGACTGCCGAATACCGCAAGGGCGACGCCCCGCGCTGAGTTCGTCTTGCTCCTTCCCCCTCTGGAGGAAGGCTGGGATGGGGGCAGGCCTTCGCACAGGCGCCGCTTTTTCCATCGCCGTCGCGCCCCCACCCCAACCCTCCCCCAGGAGGGGAGGGAGCAAAACCGAAAACCATTCGGCAATGGCCCGCGCACGGTACGTTCTTGGGCCATGCCTGAGAATCGCTGCCGGCATGAACCGCACGCAATCCCCGCAACTTCGACCGGCATCCGGGCCACAAAGGCAGCCATGGCGCAGCTGATGTCCCTGCTCGTGCAGAACGCGATCCTGGTGGTGTTTGCCGCCAGCTTCGCCGCGCGGCTTGGGCTGCCCGTGCCGGCGGCCGCGGTGCTCGTGCTGACAGGCGCGCTGCTGGCAGCCGGCGATGTCTCGGTGCCCGGCGTGGTGATGGCCGCCGTCATCGCCAACCTGCTGGGCGACGGTGCGTGGTTCTATGCCGGGCGGCGCTTCGGCTACCGCTTCATGCGCATGCTGTGCCGCATCTCGCTGTCGCCCGACACCTGCGTGCGGCGCGGCGAATCGCTCATCACCGATTGGGGCGGCCTCTCGCTCGTGGCTGCCAAGTTCGTGCCGGGCGTGTCGGTGGTGGCGCCGCCGATGGCCGGGGCGCTGGGCATGTCGGTGCGGCGCTTCATCGGCTTCGACGTGGGCGCGGCGCTGGTCTGGACGGGGCTGTTCCTCGGGCTGGGCTGGGTGTTTCGCAACCAGATCCAGGAGGTGCTGGCCGTGCTGGCGCAGGCCGGCGGCATCGCCACCGCGGCAGTGGCTCTTGTGCTGGTGGTGATCCTCGCGGTGCGCTACTGGCGCCGGCGCGCTTTCATGCGGCTCACGGGCATGCCGCGCATCTCGGTGGAAGAGCTGCACGAACTGCTGAACGGCGAGGAGCCACCGCTGGTGATCGACGTGCGCGGGCAGGCCGGCGTGCAGGTCGATCCGCGCCGCATTCCGGGAGCGCAGTCGTACACGCTCAAGGCGCTGCAGCAGCGCAGCCTCGACCTGTCGCACGCGGCAGGGCGCGACGTGGTGCTGTACTGCAATTGCCCCAACGAGGTGTCGGCCGCGCAGGCCGCGCGCGTGCTGCTGGCACGCGGGGCGCGGCGGGCGCTGCCGCTGACGGGCGGGCTCGATGCGTGGGTGGCCTCGGGCAGGCCCACGAGCGTGGACTGACCGCAAGGCCTGCGCGCAGCAGGAATCGGCCTCCCGTGATATGGTCCCCCGGCTTCGGGTTAACCCCTAAGGTTGCCCTCTCGAACCGGGACTCCTCATGTCTTCTTCCGCCTCCAGAGCTTCTGCTTCTCCGGCCGGTCTTACGCCCGCTCTCACGCTGGTCTTCGCCATCGCCTGCGGCCTGTGCGTGGCCAACATCTACTACGCCCAGCCGTTGATCGGCCCCATCTCCGACACGCTGCAACTGCATGCCGGGCTGGCCGGCCTGATCATGACGTTGACGCAACTCGGCTACGGCGCCGGCCTGCTGCTGCTGGTGCCGCTGGCCGACGTGGTCGAGAACCGCAAGCTCATCGTGGGCGCGCTGTTCGGCGCGGTGATCGGGCTGGTGGGCATCGCGCTTTCGAACTCCGCCATCACCTTCCTCGTGGCCTCGTTCGTGGTGGGCGCATGCGCGGTCGCGGCGCAGGTGCTGCTGCCCTTCGCCTCGCACCTCGCGCCCGAGGCCACGCGCGGCAAGGTGGTCGGCAACATCATGGCCGGCCTGCTGGGCGGGATCATGCTGGCGCGGCCCTTTGCCAGCGTGGTGGCTTCCGCGCTGGGCTGGCGCGCGGTGTTCTGGCTCTCGGCCGCGCTGATGGCCACGCTCATTGCCGTGCTGTGGCGCGTGCTGCCGCAGCGCCGGCCGCATGCCTCGGTGGGCTATGCGCGCACCATGGCCTCGCTGCCCGGCATCGTGCTGAACACGCCGCTGCTGCGCCGGCGCGGCTTCTACCAGGGGATGATGTTCTCCGCCTTCCAGGCCTTCTGGACTGCCGTGCCGCTGGCACTGGTGCACGAGTTCGGCATGGGGCAGCGCGGCATTGCGCTGTTCGCGCTGGCCGGCGCCGCTGGCGCCTTGCTCGCGCCGGTGGCGGGCCGGCTGGCCGACCGGGGGTGGACGCGGCCCGCGACCGGCGCAGCCATCGTCGTCGCGCTGCTGTCCTTCGTGCTCGGTGCGGTCGCCATGCACTACCGCTCGGTGGCCGGGCTGGTCGCGGCGGGCATCCTGCTCGACGGGGCTGTGCAGCTGTGCCAGGTGCTCAACTTCCGCAGCCTGTTCATGCTGGCGCCGGAGCTGCGCGGCCGGCTCAACGGGCTATTCATGACCTTCATCTTCATCTGCGCGGCGGTGGCCTCGGGCATTGCGGCGGCCGTGTATGCCTTCCACGGATGGAGCGGGCTGTGCCTGCTGGGCGGCGGGTATGTGCTGCTGGCGCTGCTGTACTACGCGACCGAGTTCCGCCCGCGGGCCGTGGGCATCGCCGTTGGACGGTAGCCGCGGCATTCAATGAGCCCTCCGGTTTTTTCGCGGCGCATCCAGGTCACCCAGCACGACGCCGCCCTGATCTGGCCCATCCTGTTGCTCTGTACGGCCTACACATTGTTGATGGGCGTTGCAGGTGTATGGGTCATCGACCTGGAGGCGACGGGTTGGTACATCGCATTGGGCATGGTGGCCTGGCTTGCCCTCTTCGCGCTGTGGCTGGTGGGTTTGGTGGTCGTCGTGCGCGCGTGGCTCTGGCTCGAGGCGCGCTGGTTGAAACCCGGCGAGCGCCGGCCCAAGCCCTTCAACGAAAGCGTGCAGGTCGACGTCGACGAAAGCGGCCTCTCGGTGCAAGGGCTCGGCCACGTCGACTGGATCGACGTGCTGACCTTCGAGGGCATTCCCGACAGCGACAACTACCTGATCGTTCATACCCGGCCCTTCAAGAAGCTGATGCTGACGGTGCCCGTCGATGACCTGGTGCCGGCCCTCAACCACTACCTCTCGCTTCGAACCTGCCCCACGCCGACGGCCACAGGCGTGCTGCAAAGCCGCGCCATGGTTTTCTGCTGGCGTTGTTTCCAGGCCTGGATTGCGGCGGGCTACGCTCTGGCGGGTGCGGTGGCCATTGCGCTGCTGCTCAATGCTTCCGACGTGGGCTTTCTGAAGACCATGGTGGGGCTGTGCGTGGTCGTGCCGCTGGCTGCATGGTTCGTGTGGTTCATTCCCTTCTCGCAGGTCAGCACTTTCGCGCCCTCGCGGGTGCGCGCCTTCGAACTCGACGGTGTGCAGTTGCGCAGCACCGACGGCAGCTGGCAAGCCGACCTGCGGCAGGCCCGTATCAGCCGCCGCCGTGCAAGCGGCCTCGGCTACGAGTTCAGCTTTCTTGCCATTCGGCCGCAGACGGGAAAGAACCTGGACCTGATGCTCGAAGGCGGCGCCGATCAAGATGCGCTGCTGGACGCCCTGAACGACTGCGCTTTGCTGCCACTGACGAACCCCGAGCTCTGAAGGGCCGGCCAGGCGGCGGTGGTAGCCTTGCCCCCCGATGAACCTCCGCACCAAGATCGTTGCGCTCGCTGTGGCACCCTTGCTCATCGCACTGGTGCTTGTGGCCCTCGCGGTGCGCCACCAGGAGCATGACCTCGCCCAGCGCGAGCGCGCCCTCATCGAGCGCAGCTACATGGACCAGCGCCGCAGCGAACTGCGCAGCTACGTGGACCTGGCCGTGAGCAACCTGCTTCCGCTGTACGAATCCGGCCAGGACGACGAAGCCACCCGCAACGAGGCTCTGCGCCGCCTCGCCGCGCTCAACTACGGCGACGACGGCTACTTCTTCGTCTACGACCTCGAGGGCAACTCGCTCATGCACTCGCGCCAGCCCGAACTGGTCGGCAAGAACCTCTGGGCGCTGCGCGATTCGCGCGGCCGCTACACCATCCAGGAACTGATCAAGGGCGCGAAGGAAAACGGCGGCGGCTACATCGAATACGAGTGGCGCAAGCCGTCGAGCGCGCAGATGGCGCCCAAGCTCGGCTACGTCACGGCGCTGCCGCGCTGGAACTGGATGGTCGGCACCGGCCTGTACCTCGACGACATCCAGTCGACCATGGACACCCTCGATCGGCAGATGAACGCCAACGTCACCGCCACGCTGCTGTGGATTGCCGGCATCGCCGCACTGTGCCTTGGCGTGGTCAGCGCCGCCGGCCTGCTGCTGAACCTCAGCGAGCACCGCACGGCAGAGGCCAAGCTGCGCCTGCTCGCGCGGCGCGTGGTGCAGTCGCAGGAAGAAGAGCGCGGCCACCTCGCGCGCGAGCTGCACGACGGCACCAGCCAGACGCTGGTGTCGGCCAAGCTGCTGATCGAGTCCGCCGTGGAATCGCTCGACCGCCAGCAGCACACCACCACGCCGCCCGCGCTGGCCAAGGCGCTGCAGCGGCTCAACGATTCGCTGATCGAGGTGCGCCGCATCTCGCACCGCCTGCGCCCCGCCTTGCTCGACACACTGGGCCTGCCCGCCGCGCTGGAGCGGCTGGTCGACGAGTTCAGGGAGGAGGGCGGAGTCGATGCGTCGATGATGATGGGCGGCGAATCCTTCGAGCTGCAGCCCGAAGTGAAGACAGCGCTCTTCCGCCTGACGCAGGAAGCATTGACCAACGTGCGCAAGCACGCGCACGCACAGCACGTGCACATTGCGCTGAACTTCGACGACGAAGAGGGCGTGCGTCTGGAAGTGAGCGACGATGGCACCGGCTTCGACATTCAGGCCGTGCAGCTCGACCCGCGGCGCGGCATCGGCCTGCGCAACATGCGCGAGCGCATGGAGGCCATCGGCGGGCGGCTCACCATGAACTCCAACGCGGGGCGCACCTCCATCGAGGCCGAGGTGCCGGCCCGCAGCGCGAAGGCACAGGCCGCATGACCACGACACAACAAGCCAAGGACATGCCTACTGCGGCCGTGCGCCTGTTCCTGGTGGACGATCACCCGCTGGTGCGCGACGGCCTGCGCGCCCGGCTCGGCTCCATGCCCAACCTGCAGATCGTCGGCGAGGCCGGCAGCGCCGCCGAAGCGCTTGCGCTGGTGGAGAGCCTGCGGCCCGACCTCATGCTGATGGACGTCGGCATGAAGGACATGAACGGCATCGAGCTCGCGGCGCTGCTGCTGCAACGCCAGGGCGCGCCGCACATCGTGATGCTCAGCATGTACGACAACCCCGAGTACGTGCAGAAGGCTCTGCAGGCGGGCGCACGCGGCTACGTGCTGAAAGACGCGCCCGCGGCGGAGATCGTCGCGGCCATCGAGGCTGTGTCGGCGGGCGGTACCTTCCTGAGCCCAGCCGTGTCGAAGAAGCTGTTTCGCACGCAGGAGCCGAGGCCGCTGCTCACCCCGCGCGAGAGCGAGATTCTTTCTGCGCTGGGGCGAGGGGAGTCGAGCAAGCAGATCGCGCGTGACCTGGGCCTGAGCGTGCGCACTGTGGAGGCGCATCGGCAGAGCATCAAGCGGCGGCTGGGGATCGAGGGGCAGGCGGAGCTCATCAAGTACGCGGTGGAGCATGCGCGGGAGTTCGGGCAGGGCTCCTGAATCGCTTGCCTGCTTCGTTGACTGCCAGCGCTTTGTGTACCGGCGCTGCCGATTGACGATTGCGCCAAGGAATCGAGGAATCTTCAACAGAAGTTCTTTCTGCGCGAGACAGGCCTTCTAAAGTGAAGATGGCAGTTATGGGCTCTGAGCATTCCATTTGAATCAGCTTCGGGGCGAACTGATCGTGTTCCCCAAGCGTCTGCGTGTGGCCGACTGTAGCCGCAGGAGAAGTTGGCGCGAAGGCCTCTGAGCTGCAGGCTCTCGCCCTCCAGAGCGGTCATCGGAAATTTCGCACTTGGGTCGCTTGTTGCGGAGCGTCGGATATACCATTCACTCGTCTATGGACCCGCTCTACAAGAAAGCCATCGCGCAAGGGGTTGCGGGGATGGCCGTATTCGTTGCCTTCATTTTCTTGCCCGCGGGCACGTGGAAATACTGGCAAGGCTGGCTCTTTATCGCAGTCTTTTCCGCCTCGACCATCGGCTTCACCGTCTATCTCGCCCTTCACGACAGGCCGCTTCTCGAACGCCGTATGAATGCCGGACCACAGCATGAGAAAGAGTGGTCGCAGAAGATCATCGTGTCGCTCATCATCCTCGCGTTTTTTATTTTTATCATCCTTCCTTCACTCGACTATCGATTTGGCGTCTCGCCGGTGCCCGCGTACCTGTCCTTTGTCGGGAACATCGTGATCGTCTTGTCGTTCCTCTTTATTTTCTGGGTGCTGAAGGTCAATAGTTATGCAGCAGCCAACATCAGTGTCGCGGATGATCAAAAAGTGATCGACGGCGGCCCCTATGCTTATGTGCGCCATCCCATGTACGCTGGCGCACTCTGGCTTTTCATTGGCATGCCGCTTGCACTTGGCTCGTGGCTCACGATCTGTCTGGTCCCGTTCATCCTGCCGGTGCTTTTCTGGCGGCTTCTTGATGAGGAAAAAATCTTGCGCCGCGATCTTCCCGGGTACAACGAATACGCAAGCCGTGTACGTCATCGTCTCATTCCGCACCTCTGGTAGGAAGTGGGATGGCCGCCTACAAGAAGTCGGTGCGCTGGAGGCGGTCGGTTAGCGGTGAGCGTCGGGGATGCCTATCGAACAGTCCGAACCTTAGATGGCGGGCCGCGGATCCTTGTCTGCGATGGAGAGATCGACCGGAACCCGGATCTCGCGCGTGATGTTCCCGGGCATCTCGAACATCAGCGTGACGTGCCCTTTGACGCGTTCGAAGGTCTTGTCCAACTTCACCTGGAAGCCTCGTTGACTGCACAGGACGTTGTCGTAGGTCCAGAGTGCAAAGTCCTGAAGCGACGCAGCCCTGATGTCGTCCTTGATCCGGAGCTTTTCGTGCTTCTCGTTGGTTAGTTCGTAGTCCTTGACCCTGTAGGTGACGAATTCGGCGATGTCGTCGTTCTTGTTGACGATGTGACCGTTCCGCTTGTACTCGTCGACCTTGGCCTTGGGCAGCGGGTAGTAGGTCAACAGGTCGAACTCGCTCGCCGGCTTCTGCTTGATCAGCGTCATGTCGGAATTGAGGACCATCACATGGGCGCCGAGATGCGTGAGCAACGCTCGCGCTTCGTCTGCTGAATGCGGAAAGCGTGGTGCGGCGTAGGCCTGACAGGCGAACAGGGCAAGCAGGGCGGACAGGACCAGCGGCAGCAACTTCTTCATCGATGAACCAATGTGAGGTGGATGGCAAATGCTACGCCGGCGACTTCGCGCTAGAAGGGTGCGCAGCATCGAACCCTCACTGAGACGGGAGACTGCAAGAGGTGTTTCTGACTTCGCAGTTCACATCGCCTGCTTGCTTGCACATGGCCATTGCTTGGCTTGAAACCAGCTTCAAGCCGGCCGTTTTCGGGTCGGCCCCAACCATGTCGATCTCCGTACCAAAATAGAACGTACTGCTTTTTCCATAAGCCACCGCCCAACATCCATTGCGCACCTCAATTCTGATCTGGCAATCCTGCTTGCCACAATCGCGCAATGCTTCCTTTCTTGCAGCTTGGGCGCTTGTGCTGTCCTCCGACCTGCCACTAGAGCCCTTTACGCCTCTCCCATCGTCGGCCAACGCTCCGAAGCTCTCCGTCCATTTGCCAGTTTCATAGCGAAGCCAGCCATCCCCATGGTTGGCTGCGCCGTTCGGCCTGGCGCTGCGTTGCCGTTGTTCGTTTGGACCATATAGATCCGGATCGCTAGGTGAATAGCATTTTCCGTAACCGGGGATCATTCCAGGCGGGCAGGGTGATCCGCTGTTAGGTGGCTGCTGGGCGTATGCCAAGACTGGGCCCCACATCAACATCGAAACCAGGAAGAGTCGTTTCATATCGAATTTCCATCTGATTGACGTCCTTCCAGCCCGCGATGGTCGCAGGAGTAGCACGGGGACGATCATCTATCCAGCTTACTGAGGATCGCCAACTGCCAGAAGGAAGGAATGCGCATTTCGGACCTCGCGTTAGAGGTGCAATACCCGAGAGAGATTTAACGTCGTGCTAGATCGATTGATCGTCGATAGCCGTCAGCTTCCAGCACATTCCCGATCGCTTGAAGAGATAGCGGACCTTCTCTCCGGAGTTCGATCCGGCAATTTCGATCTGACCTCCCGAGTCCTCGTCCTTTGCGATCCGAATGATCTTGCCTTCGCGCTTGGCACGATCTAGCGCCGTCATCAGCGGATAAGTCACTTGCCGCTGCGTGAGTTGTTTCGTCACGGGCTTCGGTTCTGGCTCCGCCTTGGCATCGATGGCAGTGGATTGCAGCGGCCAGCGGGTGAACTTCGCCTGGAGGGAGATGCTGTTTGCGAATTTCTCCACGAAGGTTTCGAAGGTTTTGCCGGGGCAATCCAGCGCCTCTGCACGTGCTTGCCCGTTCACAGCAGCATCATCCTTTTGTGCATGGAGAGCACCCGCGGGTTGCCGGACGCCATTGATGGAAAGCACCTGTTCGATGATGCGCTTGTCTCCATCGATGCGGGTCATGGCGACGACTTCGCACGGCTGGTTCTGCCTGCAGATCTTTTGCGCCCGTTGTTCGGCGTAGGTGTCGGCCTCAAAGAAGCAGGTCGCCCGACCGCTCTTTTCCAGCGATGAACCCGCCATGCCAGAGCCAGAGCTCAATGTGCCGGTACAGACGAATTGCTCCGGGTGAGCTTTTGCCGAAGCCGCTGCAAAAAAGAGCGGCAAGAGCAAAGCCAGGCGAGCGAGAACGATCGTTCGTTGCATGGAGGCCTCCTTGATTTTCCTGGTTTGGCAAAGATGGTGTGCGATTTTGGATCTTAGTGTTGGGGCCGAGGCGAAACGAATCAGTTGTGCACGGCTTCGTCCTTGCCGCCATCGGGCGACCGTTCAAAGGCGGTGATGGTGATGGTCATCGGATATCCAGACTCATTGCCAAAATCACATTGCCAGAATCCCGTTCTTCCTATGCGCTTAGTGCTTAAGCCATGGGCAAACTCAGCTCGACGATGGTGCCATGCGGCTGCGCATGCTGGATGACAAGGGCCGCGCCGATGGACTGCGCCCGTGCCCGCATGTTGCCCAGGCCGTGGCCGGACACGCGGCCCTGCTCCGCGGAAATACCGGCTCCGTCGTCCTGCACGCGCAGCTCGAGCCGGTCGGGGCCTTCGACCCGCCTTGCCGTCACGCGCACGGTGGTGGCCGCTGCGTGCTTCAGCACGTTGGTGAAGGCTTCGAGCAGGATGCGCTGGACGTTGAGCACCGTGGTCGGCGTCAGGCTGCGCATCTCGGGCAGCGCCGCCACCTCCCATTCGACCCGCAGCCCCGCGGCCTCCAGCCGCGGCTGCAACCGATAGCGCAGCGTGGCGAGGACCGTGGCGAGGTCGCCGTTCACCGGCTGCAGCGAATCGACCGCCATGCGCAGTTCGTCGAGCGCCGCGTGAGCCTGTTCCTGCAGCGCCTCGGCCGCGGCACCGCCTTTCTTCATCATGCTGAGCAGTCCCACCAGATGTGCGCCCACGCCATCATGGATGTCGCGCATGATGCGTTGGCGCTCCTGCAGCGCGGCCTGCTCCTCGCTCTGACGCTGCTGCAGCCGATGGGACTCGCCGAGCTCGGCTTCCCGCTCGGCGATGCGCCGCGCCAGAGAGGCATTGAGCTCCCTGTATGCGGCCACTTGGCGAACGTAGTGCCCCACGACCGTCCCGCCCATCGCCAGCACCAGGAAGAACACGGCCAGTGGCAGCATGGCGTAGGACATCGAACCCGACTCGGGAATGCGGACCACCATGAAGTCGCGCGCACCGGCGACGATCGCCGTGACGCCGGCCAGGCACATCAGCGTCGACTCCCACGTGGGCGCCATCCACATCTTTCGCACGATGCTGTACATCATCACCATCGCCGGCAGTAGCAGGCTGCCGAGCACCAAGGTGTAGATCAACGGCTGGTGCCACAGAAAGCTGGCCGTGACGGCGCCTACGCACAGCCCCAGGTACACCCAGAAGGCAACCCGCATCCAGGGGCGCAGCTCGGCGATCGCCACCATGACGAAGCGCGCCATCAGCAGCAGGAGCACGCATAGCGCGATGCCGCCGACCGCGCCCCAGGCCGGCCACGGCAGCGGCGGCGTGATCAGCAGCCGGCCGGAGATGGTCGTCACCCCGAACAGCGAGATCAGCGCGAAGATGCCATACAGGCCCTCCCGGTGCTGCCACCACAGGCCGCCCGCAATCAGCCCCATGAACACGAGTGCCCAGGTGATTGCGGTGGGAGCGGACTGGCGCCAGAGTTCATTGGTGCGATACATCGGAACGACCACCGACTGGACGCCGAAGATGACCGCGCTGAGTCCGCCCCAGCGGCCGGGCTGCACCGCCGCATCCACCTGCAGTTCGGTGGGGGCGTCATGCGAGAGCAGGGCGGCCGGCACGGTCATCAGGACCGGTAGCTTGGCCATGTCCGTCGATTCATCGCCCAGCTCGCCCAGCTTGGTCACCAGATGGCCGCCGACGCGCACCTCGACCTGGTTGCCGATGCGCGGAAAAAAAAGCGCGTATGGCTCCGCACCGCGGACCGGCGGCAGCATGAGCTGATAGCGGGCCCTGCCGCCTCTGTGCGGGTGGTCGATGTCCCACCGATGTGGCAGGGCGCGCTCGACGGGCGCCTCGGCCGGGCTTCCATCGGGCCAGAGCGTGACGAGCGCACGGTCGATCTGCACGAAGCCCGCGTCGGCCCCACCGCCCTCACCGCCGGCATTGCCCGCTTCGGCGCGCGGAGCGGCCAACAGCAGCGCGAGCGCCAGGCTAGCGATCCAGCAAGCCCAGTTGACGGGCCTCGAAGACCGCCTCGGTTTTCGAATGCACGGCAAGTTTGCTGTAGATGCTCTTGACATGGGTCTGGATGGTACTGAGCGAAACGCCGAGCAGGCTCGTCAGTTCGGGGTAGGTATAGCCGCGGGAGACCAGGGCGAGGACTTCGGTCTCGCGCGGCGACAGCGAGGCGACGGCGGGCACGGCCGCAGCGATCGGCGCGGCCGTGCCGGGCGCCATGCGAGTCAGGAGCTGACGCGCAATGATCGGCGACATGGGCGAGCCGCCGGCGTGCAGCTGCAGCACGTGGCGCGACAGATCGTCCTCGGTGCCGTCCTTGAGCAGGTAGCCGCGCGCGCCGGCCTCGAAGGCCCGGATCATGTTGGCCTCGTCTCCGAACATCGTGATCACCATCGTCTCTGCCTTCGGCGCGAGCTGGCGGCACCACTCGATGACCTCGAAGCCCGAGCCGTCGGGCAGGCCGAGATCGACCAGCAGCACGTCGGGCCGCCCCTCGCGCAGCCAGGCATGGATCTCGCCGGCCGTGGCTGCCGTGAACACCAGTTCCAGCGCCGGGCTCTGGGCTACCGCGCTGCAAAGGCGCGCGCGCGTGCCGGCCTCGTCCTCGACCAGCGCGACGCGGACGCGGTCAATGGCGGTCATTGCACAGCGCGGCCGCAGGGGGTGTCGCGAGCACAGTTTTCATTCAGGTCTCTTTCCTGGGAACCGGTGAGTGACAGGCCCGCACGCAGGCGCGCGTGGGCTTCCGATGCGCGAGCTTTGCCTGCTTTGCACAGGCCGCGTATCCCGCGATCAGGGGAGGCGGCCTTCAGCCATCTTTCGCACACTGCGCTCCACATTTTGTGACATCCGGCTCTGTTTTTTTACGAGGACCTCCCGACATGACATCTTTCAAGAAAACGCTGTGTGCGACTGCGGCAAGTACCAGCCTGGTGTTGTTGGCCGCCTGTGGTGGCGGCGGCGGCGGGGGCAGCGGCGCCGCCCTGTTCCCCGTTGCCGGGTCGCCGCCAGCGGCCCCGCCGTCGACTCCGCCATCGGCGCCGCCAGCCTCGAACCCGCCGCAGACCTCATCGCAGCTGTCCGGCGTGGCCGCCACCGGCGCGCCCTTCGCGGGCGCCAGCATCGTCGTCGTCGACCAGACCGGCGCCACCGTGTGCACGACGCAGACCGACAGCGCAGGGGCCTACGCCTGTCCTCTGCCCGCCAGCGCCAAGGCCCCGCTGGTGATCACGGCCCAGCGCGACGACCTGACGCTCTACAGCACGACCGCCAGCACCACGGGGGGCACGGCCAACGTCTCGCCATTGACCACCATCATCGTTTCCCGGCTGTCGCCGGACGGCAACCCCGCCAGCCTGGCCGGTGCCATCCAGGCGAACCCCGGCGCCCTGACCGAAGCCTCGATCCAGCAGCAGGTGACGAGCCTGGTGGCCGCCCTCCAGCCGCTGCTGAGCACGCTGGGCCAGGGGACCCTCGATCCGGTCTCCGGCGTCTTCGTGGCCGACGGCACCGGCCCGGACAAGGTGCTCGACGCCATCTCGGTGAGCGTGCGCCCCGACGGCACCGCCGCCAACATCGAGATCACCGTCAAGACCGTCCCCGCGACCGAAGGCAGCGCGCCCGTTTCGATCACTTTCCGTTCCAGCGACAGCACCACGCCGACGCTGCCTCCGATCGCGGCCGGCGATCTGGCGCAGGTCCCGTCGCCCGCGGCGGTCGCGGCGCTGTTCGACAAGGTCACGGCATGCTTTGCACTGCCGCTGTCGCAGCGCGTCAATGCGCCGAACGACACGTCGGCCGTGACGGGCACCGCCACCGACGTGATCGCGCCCGCCTGCCGCACGATGTTCGTCGGCGACGACCCCGGCACCTACTACCAGAACGGCTCGTACGTGGGGCGCGACGGCAGCAACGCCGGCGCCTTCGCGGGCCTGTTCAGGCCCGGCACCACCGGACTCAAGTGGGACCGCGGCAACTTCGAGCACGTTCGCGCGAACGGCGACCTGCTCCTGAGCTACCGCACGACGGACGTGTCCGGCAACGTCGACTACGACACCATCGTTGCGCGCAACGTGAATGGCACGCTCAAGCTGTCGGGCAACGGCTACACCTACGCCGCCCGCGTGCGGCCTTATTCCGAACATCGCGAGCTGATCAACACGCCGGACTTCAGCTACTACACGACGGGCTACAACGTCAACATCGACAACAAGACGGACGGCAACGGCAATTCGATCTTCAGCCAGGTGGTGCTGACGACCCCCACCGGCTCGACGCGGGTCTACCTGCCGACCGCGGGGCTGTCCTATCTCGTCGCCGCGAAGGACGATGGCGTGACGCCGACATCCGGCAGCGTCTTCCGCCTGCGCGGCGAGTACCAGAACACCGCGACGGCGGGCAACCCGAGCGACAGGGAGAGCAGCCTGTTCTTCCTGAACCCGCAGTACAGCGACGCGCAGATCAGCGCGCTGAACGACCAGAGCGTCTGGAAGCTCGAGTTCGTGCCGGTGGGCGGCGCTGTCGGCAATCCCGGCAATGTGACGCAGTCCTACCGCACGCTGTCGCGGGCGCAGAGCATCGGGGAGATCCGTCAGGTCGCCTTCGTCGGCCTGACGGCGGCAATGCGCTCGCAGCTGATCTCGGCAAGCTCGGCCACGGGCAACCTCGTCTTCGGCGCGCCAAGCCAGAACGATCCGAACCTCATCGACTTCAGCGCAGACGGCAACCTGGACGCGTGGACCGTGCCGCAAGGCGCACTTCCCCCCACGTCGTTCACGGCGTACGGGCGCGCACCGAGCCCCGGCCCGGGCCAGCAGGGCGCCCGCTTCAACGACAGCACGGGCGTTGCGAGCCAGGCACGCTCGGTGGTCCTGCGCTGCTCGACGCAGACCGTGAACGATCTGCACTGCGACAGCAGCCTCGGGCTGCAGTACGCTGCAGGCACGTCGGTCAACAACTTCGAGCTCTGGGCACGCACGTCCCGCCAATTGGAGATGAGCAAGAAAGTGGCGCTCTACGAGTTCCACTGAATCGGCATCGAGCCCGTTGCACGGCCCCGCCTCGGCGGGGCTTTTTCATTTGCGGGTTGGCGCTCGATGCACGGTAGCCAGGCCTTCATGGCAACATCGAAATACCCTTGCCCCGATGTCCTTCAAACAACCTCATCAAAATCCCCTCGAATGCCCGACCTTCCCCATAGCCCCGCCGCCGACCGCAACAAGCAGCCCATTCTGGACGCGCTGATCCGCATCCTCGGCGAGCGCGGCACTGTGTTGGAGATTGCGTCCGGTACGGGGCAGCACGCCGCCTGGTTCGCGGCAACCATGACTCAATGGGTATGGCAACCCACCGACGCAGATGCCCGCATGCTCCCCGCGATTGCAAGCCGAGTCGCGGAAGCCGCGCGACCGAATCTCTGCCCGCCGCTCCTGCTCGACGTGATGGCCCCTCGATGGCCATTGCAGGGTTCCGCACCCGCTGAAGAAGAAAAGAAGTTCGACGCGATCTACTGCGCCAACATGCTGCACATCGCGCCCTGGACCACATGCGCTGCCTTGATGCAGGGGGCCGCGCGGCATCTGCTTCCTGGCGGCGTGTTGATCACGTACGGGCCGTATCTGGAAGATGAAGTTCCAACGGCGCCGGGCAACCTCGCGTTCGACGAAGATCTGCGCGCCCGAAATTCCGCATGGGGCATTCGCCGCGTGGAAGACGTGACGGCAGAGGCGCACCGAGCAGGCCTCGTGTTGCGCGAGCGGCACGCGATGCCCGCGAACAACCTGCTGCTGGTCTTCGGCTTCCGGTGAATGCGTGGGTGCAGTTCGTTGCGCTGGAGATTCTTCCCGCGCCAGCGTGCATCGATCACGATGTTTCACTTTTGAAACGCGCGCATGTCCCGCTCCCTCGGCGGGGCGTTTAAAGTTCGAGCCCGGTGCGCTCCGCGCCACTCATTTCCCTTCAACCGTCCGATCGAAGAAAGAACCTCATCTTGAACAAGACCGACCTCATCACGGCCATTGCCGCCGACACCAACCTCAGCAAGGCCGATGCCGCCCGCGCGCTCGACTCCACCATCGAAAACCTGTCGCGCGCCCTGGCCGGCGGCGACACGGTGCAACTGATCGGCTTCGGCACCTTCGCCGTGGCGAGCCGCCCCGAGCGCACGGGCCGCAATCCGTCGACCGGCGAGCCGATGACCATCAAGGCCAGCAAAGCGCCCAAGTTCACCGCTGGCAAGGCGCTGAAGGACGCGGTCAACGCGCCCGCCGCAGGCCAGTAAGAGCTTCTTTCCTTCCTCCGTGGCGCCGGCGCAGCAGCGCACGGCCTGCGGAGGGGCCATCTTCAGGTAGCCGTCGCGTTCCGCGCTAGAGTCCGTGCACGTTCACAAGCTCAGCCATCAGACATGCCCGACGCACCTGTGCCAACGCAACGTTCCCACGCGCTCTTGCCGCCGCTGCCGCAGTGGCTGCTTCGACTCCTTCCGATAGGGGCCTGTCTTCTGGTTCTGGGCTGCGCAGGCCCCACCGGGCCACGGCCGGGAGCCGCCGTCACCAGCACGCTGACGGCCGAACAAACCAACAGCATCGCGATCCACGCACTGGGACTGGTCGGCACGCCGTACCGCTATGGGGGCAACACGCCGGACGGCGGCTTCGACTGCAGCGGCCTCATCGGCTACGTCTATCTCAACAGCGTGGGGCAGTCGCCGCCGCGCACGGTGGCGCGGATGGCGTCCTTCGGCAGTCCGGTGGCGATGTCCGACGTTCGCACCGGCGACCTCGTGCTCTTCGGCTCGTTCGCACCGACGCATGCCGGCATCTACGTGGGCGGAGGCCGCTTCGTGCATGCGCCGTCGACCGGCGGCGAGGTGCGGCTCGACAGGCTCGACGGCGTGTATTGGTCGCGCCAGCCGACGCAGGCTCGGCGGCCCTGAGGGTTCAGGCGGACTTGCCGCGACCGCTCTTCCTGGCAGGGCCTTCGGTGCGCGGGCTCGCCGCGCCCGCCGCGGCGCTGCTGCCGTTCAACTGATCGACCCACGACAACGCATCGACATACGACATGAACCGGTTGAGGTATTCCGGCGACAGGTCGCGCATCAGCGTGAGCGAACGGTGCACGAGGTGATGCGAGTTGAGGGGGCCCGCGTTCTCCGGCACCTTCGCCAGTGATTGCGTCAAGCGCCGATCCGCGCTGAGCCTGGACCATGTGCTCTTGAAGTAGCGGATCGACTTCAGTTCGGTGGAAGGCGAAAAGGCAGGGAGGCCGCGTGCCGCATTGCCCGCCGCGGGCGGCGAGCTGTCGCCAGGCACCGGTGCATGCCGGGCAATGTGATCGACGAGGCCGGCGAGCGCCCCGCGCTCTGGTGCGGCTTCCTGCTTCGCCACATCCGCTGGCTGTGCCTTTCCAAGATCCTCGCCGTACACGGCAAGCAGCGTGGCGACCTTGTCGTCGAGGATGCGCCGGGCCTCGCCGCTGTACGCGGCCGCGCGCCTGGCCATCGCTTCGATGACACGAAAGCGCACGGGATCGAAACGATGATCGCCGCGCTTGATCGATGCGGCGACCATCGCGGCGGTGTCGAGGCACGTCTCGTGATCAGTCACGGGGCTTTGCGCCGGCATTGTTGGAGGGCCTCGGCGTGGGCGCCATTTCCACGCGCCTGTTCTTCGAGCGCCCATCGGCATCTGCATTCGAGGCCACTGCCTGCTCGGATCCGAACGCCGCCGCGAAGATCGACGACGACGGTACGCCCGATTCGATCAGCGCCCGCGTCACCGTCAAGGCACGCTGCGCCGAGAGCTCCCAGTTGTCTGCAAATTGGCGCGCGTTGTCGCGCATCTGCCGGTCGTCGGTGAAGCCGCTCACCATCAGGATCTCGTCGCGCGACTTGAGGTACGCGCTCAGCGGCGCGGCCAGGCTCTTGAGCAGTTGCCGGCCTTCGGGCTGAAGCTCCGCGGAGTTGAAGGCAAACAGCACGCTGCCGCTGATGCCGATGCGGCCGTTGTTCAGCGTCACGCGGCCGGCTGCGAGCGGGCCCGCGAGAGCTTGCTCCAGCGTTTGCCGGCGCTTGGCCTCGGCCTGCCGCTGCTTGACCTCGGTCTCCAGCCTGGACGCGAGCTCCAGCTGCATGCCGATCGCGCACACCAGGATCAGCACGAAGGCACCGAGCAGGCCCGCCATCAGGTCGCCGAACACCGCCCACACCGGCACGCCCGGTTCGTCGAAGCCGGCATCGAGGTCTTCGCGCATCATGCTTCGCTGTCCACCGGTGCCTGCTGTTGCTGCCGGCTGGCGATCTGCTGCATGTCTTCGACAATCTGCTTTTGCGACATGATGCTCAGGTCGATGACTTCGCGCGCCTGCGCAACGTAGTAGGCCAATTGCTCGTCGCTGCGCGTGATGGACTTGCCCAGCGCGCCTTCGATGCGCTGCAGGTGGCCCACGAGCTTGTCGTTCGACTGGCTGAACAGCTGCACGGCAAGGCCGAAGGCTTCACCGAGGCTCGCAACTTCGACGGCACTGCCGGTGATCTGCGCGGCAACGGCGGCCATCTTCTCGGACTCCGCATCGGCCTTTTCGCTGAAGCGGCTGCCCACGCGCTCCAGCAGGTCGGCCGATGCGGACACCAGCGTGTCGATGGCCGTGCGCTGTTCGGTGGAGGCATGGTTCACGGCATCGAGCAGGGTGGCCAGCGTTTCGAGGATGCGGCTGCGCTCTTCCAGCATCGCGTTGTCGCGGGTCATGCTGTCGGCGAGTTTCTGGTGCAGCTCGGTGACAACCTCGGCTGCGGCGCGCGGTGCTTCCGCTGCGGCTTGCAGCAGCTGCGCGATCTCGGCGACGGTGTTCTTCGCATGCGCCTCGGTCTGGGCCGACATGTCCCGCGCGGTTTGCGCCATGGCGTCGATCAGTTGCTGCTGCTGGCTCGCGTTGTGTGCGCCGGCCTGCTGCCATTCCTGCTGCAGCGATGCGGCCATGGTGGCCAGCGATTGCGTCCACGCCAAGAGGCGCTGTTCGTCGCGCGATGCCATCTCGGACACGATCTCGGCCGCGGCCCGTGGAGCTTCCGAAGCCGCCTGCAGCAACTGTGCGATCTCGGCGACGGTGCTCTTCGCGTGCGCTTCGGTCTGGGCCGACATGTCGCGCGCGGCCTGCGCCATGGTTCCGAGAAGTTGTTGCTGCTGGCTCGCGTTGTGTGCGCTGGCTTGCTGCCATTCCTTTTGCAGCGAGGCGGCCATGGCCGTGAGCGATTGCGTCCAGGCCGCGAGGCGTTGCTCGTCGCGCGATGCCATGTCGGTCTGCAGCCTCGCGTGTGCGCCATCGACCGTGTCCAGCAGCGACGCGGAGTGCTGTGCAAAGGCGGCGGCGGCCGACGACAGGGCCTGGCGCGCATCGCCCGAGAGTTTTTCGCTCACGCGCTGATGCTGCGCAAGCGCGCTGCCCCAGGTGTCCGACACGTTGCCCACGGCGCTCTCGAGGCGGGCGGAGACGGTGTCGACCAGCGCAGCCGAGCGTTGCTCGAAGGTCTGCGCGAATTGGTCGTGCGAGCCGCGCATGTCCTTCGACAAGGCTTCGCTCGTGCGCTGGTGTTCAGCGAGCGCTGTCTTCCAGGTATCGGCCACGCGGGTGGTGGTGGCCTCGAAGCGGGTCGACAGGCCGTCGAGCTGCTGCTGCACGGTCTGCGAGATGGTGTCGTGCAGCGTGGCCGTTTCGCGCGCGATGCCGGCCATGGTGGCTTCGACGACCGGCT
The DNA here is from genome assembly GCF_059491885.1 of Variovorax sp. Varisp46. Taxonomy (NCBI): domain Bacteria; kingdom Pseudomonadati; phylum Pseudomonadota; class Betaproteobacteria; order Burkholderiales; family Comamonadaceae; genus Variovorax; species Variovorax sp. Varisp46. The sequence goes on along the minus strand of NZ_CP168515.1, from coordinate 3,546,520 downwards.
GGATTGCCGCGCCGGCGACGCGTGCGCTCTCGGTGAGGCTCTGCTTCAGCGACTGGTCGACGGAAGTGGCGAGGCTGCCGTACACGGCCTCGGCCTTGCTGTGGAAGAGGTCCTGGCTGGTGGCGAGGCGTTCGTTCAGCGCGTGGCTCTGGCGTTCCATCGCCAGCATCATGGCCTGCAGCTGGCCGACCAGCTCGGGCATGGCGTGAGCCTGCTGCTGCAGCAGCTTGAACGATTCCTCGCGCTGATGCGTGAGCGAGAAGACGCGCAGGGTGGTCGCGATCTGGGTGTCGAGCAATTGCCCGGCCTGCAGCCGCTCGCGCCGGCTCAGCGCCGAGGCCAGGCCCAGCATCGCCGACGCGGCCACGCCTGCCACGGAGGTGCCGAAGGCCAGTCCGAGGCCCTTCACGGGAGCGGACAGCGAGTCGCGGATGGTCTGCAGGTCGGTCGAGCTTTCCAGCGCGATGCCGGTGCCCTTGAGCGTGACCACCATGCCGACGAAGGTGCCGAGCATGCCCAGCAGCACGAGAAAGCCGGCGAGGTACGGCGTCATCGCCGGGCCGGGCAGGCCGACGCGTTCGCCCTCGATGCGCAGGCGCACCGCGTTGCGCAGCGAAGGATGCAGCCGGCCGAGCCATGCGCCGAGGTTCTCTGGCGGGGTGGAGAGGTCCGCCACGGCCTGCGTCAATGTGGAGGTGGCCTGCTGGAAGCGATGAAGTTCCAGCGCGCCCATGAGGTAGGACGCGCCAATGATCGCGGTGACGGCCAGCGCCAGCGGGTTCGTGCCGATGTATCCGGCGCCCACCCAGCCGACGACGGCCAGGCCTGCGACAAAGACGGCGTATTGAAGGAAGCGGGTCATGGGGTCCTGGTGGCCTGGGTGCGAAGTGCTTCGAGCAGCCCTTCGACCGGTTGAAATCGAAAGTCCAGTTCGGCGAGCAGCACGTCCTGGGCGTCTTTGCGGAACACGTCCAGCCACGCATCGGGGGGCTGGGTGCCGCTGTCTGTCTCTGCTTCGTCAGGCGTCCCGGCGGCCTTGCGCAAGCGCTCGAAGTGCTTTTCGAGCATCCCGGGCACGGCCGACAGCAGGCTGTGCTCGCGCGCCTCCAGCACCTGCGCCATGACCACGTCCACCGATGCCAGCCGGGCCATGGCCGGCGATCTGGCTGCCAGCGCCGAGCGCAGCCGGCTGCGCAGCGAACCGACACCGGCCTCCATCGCCTGTTGCCGGGCAAGGTAGCGCCGGCGGTACGGGGTGAACTCGGGCGTCGCGTCCTTGCCGGTGCCGAAGGTGCTGTCTTCGGCGATGGCATTCGCCAGGGCGGTTCGCACGCGTTGGCATTCGCCTTCTTCGGTGTTGCGGGGAGCGCGGGTGCCGGGCTGTGCCATCGTTGCCGGTGCGCCATCGAGCGCCGCGGACAGCGAGATGGCATCGGTCCAGCCGAACCACTGGCTCAGTCGGTCGGCGGTGGGTTGTGCGGGTTCGCGAGCATCGATGTCAGCCAGTCGGGAAAGCAAGCGAATGAGCGCCGAGCCGTTGAAACTTGTGCGCCTGAAAACTTGCCCCATACCGCTTGAACGCGCCTGATCGAAAAACCTGGCAGTCTACAACAGCGACCTCTCGCAGAGGCCTGCCCGGCGGCCTCCCCAGGCCCCGGCTGTGTAACGAAATGCCAGTTCCATCACGCCCGCGGCGACTTCACGTGCTCGGGCCGCACGCCCATGCCCACGGTCCGCGCCGGCAGCCTGCGCAGCAGCGGCCAGCGCGCCAGCAGCCGCAGCGGCCAGGGCAGGTGCCCGGAGCCGGACGCCAGCTCGCCGCCGAGCACGGGCACCAGCACGCGGTCCTGTATCAGGCGCTGCGCCGCCTGCGTCACGCGCACCGGCCATTCCCGGCGGCGCTGGAGCTGGGGCAGCAGGGCGTCGATTTCCTTCTCGCTCGCGGCGCCGGCCAAGGCCTGGGCCAGCAGGTTCGCGGCGGCCACGGCGTCCTGTACGGCGAGATTGATGCCGACACCGCCCACCGGCGACATCGCATGGGCCGCGTCGCCGATGCACAGCAGCCCGCGGCACGACCAGGCCTCGAGGCGGTCGACCGTCACCTCGAGCAGCTTCACCGCGTCCCAGCCGGGCAGGGCCGATGGCAGCCGGGCGGCGAGAAAGGGAGCGACCTTTCCGATCTCTTCATGGAACGCCTCGATGCCCCGGGCCTGCAGCGCAGCGTGGCCGCCCTTGGGAATCACGAAGGCGCATTGCCAGTAATCGCCGCGGTTCAGCATCGCCAGGAAGCGCCCGCGCGCGATGTAGCCCCCGGTGGTGGAGGGGTCGCCGGCCTGCTTGGGAATGGCCATCCACAGCGCGTCGATGGGTGCGCCGTAGCTGATGTGCGGCAGCGCCGCGGCATCGCGCAGCGCGGAATGCCGGCCATCGGCCGCCACCACCAGCGAAGCATGCAGTTCGACATCCTGCGGCTGGCCCGCGCGGCCGCCGCGCCGCACCTTCACGCCGTTGACGCGTCCCTTGTCCTGCAGCAGGCCGATGACCTCGGCATCGGTCCACAGCTCGAAGCCCGGATAGCGCCGGGCCTCGTCGCACATGAAATCGAGGAACTCCCATTGCGGCATCAACACCAGGAACTTGCTGTGCGAGGGCAGGTGCGTGAAATCGGCCACCGGGATGCTGCGGCCTTCGAAGGTGACGCGCAGTTCCTCGATGCGGTCGTGCGGGCGCTGCAGGAAGGCGTCGAGCAGGCCCAGCTCGTGCAGGATCTCGAGCGTCGACGGGTGCACGGTGTCGCCGCGAAAGTCGCGCAGGAAGTCGAGATGCTTTTCCAGCACGACGACGGGCACGCCGGCCCGGGCCAGCAGAAGGCCCAGCACCATGCCGGCAGGACCGCCACCTGCGATGCAGCAGCGTGGTTGTGTGTCCATGGCTTCGATTCTTTCGCCCCCTGATCGCGTCCTGATGAGGGCTCACATGTTCGCGCCTGGTCCGGTTCCTGCGTGTAGGCCCGCAGGCATTGCACTGCGGGACGGCGCCTGCCGTACCCGGGTTTTCCATTACGCAAAGCCACGCATGCACTCCGCGCAGTCCGACGGATGCGCCCGCGCCGCAGCCCGGCAAAACTCCTCGGGTTCAATATAGAGGAGACATCCGCATGCACAGCATCCGACGCCACCTGGTGTGGCTGGTCGTGGCCGTGGTCGGCGCATTCGCGCTCGGCACCGTGGCCCTGACCCGAGGCGAAAGCGTCAACGCCCTCTGGGTGGTGGCCGCCGCGATCTGCACCTACCTGATCGCCTACCGCTACTACAGCCTGTTCATCGCCGACAAGGTGCTGGGCCTGGACGGCAACCGCAAGACGCCGGCACACCGCCACAACGACGGCCTGGACTATGTGCCGACCGACAAGAACGTGCTGTTCGGCCACCACTTCGCGGCCATCGCCGGTGCGGGCCCGCTGGTGGGTCCGGTGCTGGCGGCGCAAATGGGCTACCTGCCCGGGCTGCTGTGGATCCTGGCGGGCGTGGTGTTCGCCGGCGCGGTGCAGGACTTCATCATTCTGTTCATCTCCACGCGGCGCGACGGCCGCTCGCTCGGCGACCTCGTCAAGCAGGAGATGGGCGTGGTGCCCGGCATGATCGCGCTGTTCGGCACCTTCATGATCATGATCATCATCCTCGCGGTGCTGGCGCTGATCGTGGTGAAGGCGCTGGCTGAATCGCCGTGGGGCACCTTCACGGTGGCAGCGACGATTCCGGTGGCATTGTTCATGGGCGTGTACCTGCGCTACATCCGCCCGGGGCGCATCGGCGAGGTGTCGCTGATCGGCTTCGTGCTGCTGATGCTGGCCATCTTCGGCGGCCAGGCCGTGAGCCAGAACCCCGAGTGGGCCCCGCTCTTCACCTTCGACGGCAAGGCGCTCACGTGGATGCTGGTGGGCTACGGCTTCATTGCCGCGAGCCTGCCGGTGTGGCTGCTGCTGGCGCCGCGCGACTACCTGTCGACCTTCCTGAAGATCGGCACCATCATCGCGCTGGCCATCGGCATCGTGTTCGTGATGCCTACGCTGCAGATGCCGTCCGTCACGCAGTTCGCGCAGGGCAACGGCCCCGTGTGGGCGGGCAGCCTGTTCCCGTTCCTGTTCATCACCATCGCCTGCGGCGCCGTCTCGGGCTTTCATGCGCTGATCTCCTCGGGCACCACGCCCAAGATGCTCGACAACGAGCGCCATGCGCGCTTCATCGGCTACGGCGGCATGCTGGCCGAATCCTTCGTCGCGGTGATGGCGCTGGTCGCGGCCTCGTGCATCGAGCCCGGCATCTACTTCGCGATGAACAGCCCCGGCGCGCTGGTCGGCACGACCGCGCAGCAGGTGGCGGCCACGGTGTCGAGCTGGGGCTTCGTGATCACGCCCGAGATGCTGCTGCAGACCGCCAAGGACGTGGGCGAGACGACGATCCTCGGCCGCGCAGGCGGTGCGCCGACGCTGGCCGTGGGCATGGCCCACATCCTTCATCAGGTGATCGGCGGGCAGGCCATGATGGCCTTCTGGTACCACTTCGCGATCCTGTTCGAGGCGCTGTTCATCCTCACGGCTGTGGATGCCGGCACGCGCGCCGGCCGCTTCATGCTGCAGGACCTGCTGGGCAGCTTCGTGCCCGCGCTCAAGCGCACCGATTCGCTGCCGGCCAACCTCGTCGCCACGGCGCTGTGCGTCGCGGCCTGGGGCTACTTCCTGTACCAGGGGGTGGTCGATCCGCTGGGCGGGATCAACACGCTGTGGCCACTGTTCGGCATCTCCAACCAGATGCTGGCCGCGGTGGCGCTGATGCTGGGCGTGGTCGTGCTGTTCCGCATGAAGCGCGAGCGCTATGCGTGGGTGGCGATTGCGCCTGCCGTGTGGCTGCTGGCGTGCACGCTCACCGCGGGCTGGCAGAAGATCTTCTCGGCCGACCCGAAGATCGGCTTCCTCTCGCATGCGGCCAAGTACACCGACGGCATCGCCAGCGGCGTGCTGGTGGCGCCGGCCAAGACGCCCGAGGCCATGTCGCGCATCGTGTTCAACGACCGCCTCGACGCGGCGCTGTGCGCGCTCTTCATCTTCGTGGTGCTGAGCGTGCTGGTCTACAGCATCAAGGCCTGCCTGGCAGCGCGTGCGGCCAACCGGCCGACCACCAAGGAAACGCCGTTCGAGCCAGTGGGCGCTGTCGCTGCCACGGCCGCGCACTGACGCCATGGGCCTCGCATTGCCGGAAGCCGGGCGCTACTTTGCGCGCTCGCTCAAGCAGTCTCTGCGGCTCATGGTCGGGCTGCCCGACTACGACGCCTACCTGACGCACATGGCGGCCACCCACCCGGACCGCGCGCCGATGAGCTACGAGGCCTTCTTCCGCGAACGGCTGGAGGCGCGCTACGGGGCAGGCAAGGGGCGTTGCTGCTGACGCGCCGCTGCATCTAGAATCCTGCGGTCGCGCGACGCGATCCCTTCGCCCAAAGCCCCGGCCATCGAGCCGGTGCGGGCCGGCGAAGGCACCCAACCCAGATTTCCTCCAGGCAGGGCGTACACGGTTTCTCCATCCGAGCGATGGGGAGCCGGTGTGGCGCTTCGCGATTTCAAAAACAAATCGCCCTGAGGGAATTTCGCCATGTCCGTTCGTTCTCGCGCGCCGCGTTTTCGCCTGCGCCATCCGTCCCTGTTCGTTGCCGCCCTGGCCGCCGCGCACTGCGCGGCACAGGCCCAGAGCGCCGATGCGACGCTCAAGGAAGTGACCGTCAGCTCCGAGCAGGACGTCGGCTATGCGCCGTCCATCGGCAGCACTGCCACCAAGGGCTCCGCGCCCCTGCGCGACATTCCGCAGGCGGTCAACGTGGTGCCGGCGCAGCTGCTGCGCGACCAGGGCGCGACTTCGATGCAGGACGCGCTGCGCAACGCGCCCGGCGTGTCGTTCAACGCGGGCGACGGCCAGCGCGACCAGGTGGTGATCCGCGGCTTCACCGCCATCGCCGACTGGTTCGTCGACGGCGTGCGCGACGACGCGCTGTACTTCCGCGATCTCTCGGACACCGAACGCATCGAGGTGCTGAAGGGCCCGGCCGCAGTGCTGTACGGCCGCGGCTCCTCGGGCGGCCTGATCAACCGCGTGACCAAGAAGCCGGTCTTCGACCGCGCCTTCGGCGAAGTCTCGCTCGGCCTCGGCACGCACGACTTCAAGCGGCTCGCCACCGACCTCAACACGCCCATCGGCGAGAACATGGCGTTTCGCCTCAACGTCGCGCGCGAGAAGTCGGGCAGCTACCGCGACCAGCAGTTCATCGACCGCTACAACGTCGCGCCGTCGCTGGCCATCAAGTTCAGTCCGCAGACCGATCTGCTGCTGCAGTACACCAACGCCTACGACCAGCGGCTCACCGACTTCGGCATTCCGGCGCTCAACGGCCGCCCGGTGAACGTGCCCATCGGCACCTACTACGGCTCGGCCTTCGGCAAGCGCGACGACACCACCACGACGAAGGTGCAGTCGTTCACCGCCACGCTGAACCACCGCTTCAGCGACACGCTGAGCCTGCGCAACACCACGCGCTATTCCAGCTACGGACTCGACCGCTACAACACGCTGCCCAGCGGTACCACCGACCCCGTTCGCCTGACCGTGGGCCGCACGCGCGGCTTCATCCTGCGCGACGAGAGCGGCTGGTTCAACCAGACCGACCTGACATGGCGCAACGAGCTCGGCGGCTTCAGGCAGGAATGGCTGCTGGGTGCGGAGTTCGGCCAGCAGGAGAAGCGGGCGTACTCCGTGTCGTCGGCCACCGGCTTCGAACGCGTGAGCATCCTGAACCCGGTGGCCGCACCCGCGCCGATTCCGCTCGCGAGCTACACGGCCAGCAGCGCGATCCCGAGCAACACGCGCTTCAAGACCGCCGCGCTCTACGCGCAGGACCAGATCACCCTGGCACCGCAGTGGAAGGCGCTGGTCGGCGGGCGCTACGACGTTTTCGGGCAGGACACCTCGTTCGAACGCACGCTGGCGCCGTTGTCGCGCACCGATCGCAAGTTCAGCCCGCGCGCGGGCGTGGTCTGGCAGCCGAGCGAAACGCAGTCGTACTACGTGTCGTACAGCCGCTCGTTCCAGCCTTCGGCCGAGACCTTCGCGCTGTCGGCCAGCAACACCGCCAACGACCCCGAGATCACGGTGAACAAGGAGATCGGCGCCAAGCTCGACTTCCTGGATGGCGCGCTCAACCTCACTGCGGCGGTGTTCAACCTGGAGCGCTCGGGCATCAAGAACACCGACCCGACCAACCCCGCGCGGCAGATCAACGTGGGCACGCAGCGCACCAACGGCATGGAGCTGGCGCTGGCCGGCAAGCTGCCGGGCCGCTGGGACATCAGCGCGGGCTATGCGTACCTCGACGGCCGCATGACCAAGTCGCTGGCCACGGTGAGTTCGCTGCAGTTGCCGGTTGGAGCGGCGATGCCGGTGCAGGGCAAGATCGCGCCCCTCACACCGCGGCACTCGGCTTTCGTGTGGCTCATGAAGGACCTGGGCAACGGCCTGAGCGCGGGCGGCGGCGTCAACTACGTGGCCGCGCGCTATGCGTCGCTGAGCAACCTCGTCACGCTGCCTTCCTATGTCACGGCAGACCTGGCCGCGAGCTACAAGACCGGGCGCTACGAGATTTCGGCGAACCTGAAGAACATCACGAACCGCAAGTACTACGTGTCGGGGCATGGCAGCGTGGACAACCTGATCATGCCGGGGCCCGGGCGCGAATTGCAGGTGATGCTGACCGCGAAGTTCTGAGGCACGGGCACGGGCACGGGCGCGGGCTCAGTCTCCGGCTGAGGCGGCCTGCGCGAAATCCGGCTTCTCCATTCGGCGCGGCCGCGCGACGATGCCTGCACGACAACACTATTCGTGGAGAACATCGATGCCATCCGAACTCAACCTGATGACCGGCCTGTCGCTGCGCTTTCGCGTGCTGCTGTCGGGTGTGCTGTTGCTGGTGGCCGCGCTCAGCGCCGCGCGTCCTTCGGATGCGGGCGTCGAACTGCAGGCGGAACAGCGCTTCCAGCTGGCCCTCGAAGCACAGGCCGACCGCGACTACCGCGCGATGCTCGTACAGCTGCGGCAGGCCGCCACCGAAGGCCATGCCGAGGCGCAGGAGATGCTCGGCATGGTGCTGCTGACCGGCCCGACGCTGTACGGCACGGCCGTGAAGGCCGACCGCTGCGAGGCCGGGGCGTGGATGCGCCGCGCGGCAATGCAGGGCAGCGAGACGGCGAAGGTGCAGCTGACCTTCCTGAACCGGCTGCGCGCCTCGCCTGCGGGGAAGCGCGCCTGCGAATGAATGAATGAATGAATGAATGAATGAATGAATGCGCCCCGCATCGACGGGCTCGCGAAGATTTCGCCGCTGCAGGCGGGAAGTTGGCCTACTCGCAGCGTCTGCGCCCGCGCATGGGCGAAGGCCGCGGGGCAGCGCAAGCTCGGGGCTCGATCATTCCGCTACGAGGATCTTGACCATGCGCAAGCCGACGACTCTCCCACGCCATCCCGAGGACGTCACGCAACTCGATGTGTCCCAGGCCGTTCTCGAGGACGAGGAGAACCCCAGCGCCCTGCGCGCACTCACGCCGCATGAACGCGCCTTGCTGTTTCCCGCGCGCGAGGGCTGGGGCGCTGCGTGCGGGCGAGCCGTGCGCAGCCTGACGAGCAGTCCGGTGAAGCTGCTGGGCGCCGCGGCGGTGGTGGGGCTCGCGCTGGCCCTGGCCTACGCGAAGCGCCCGGACCGGGCTTGAGCGTCCGCGCCGTGCTGCTGCCGGGTTTGCATTGCAGCAAACCCGCGCTCCAGATCGGCCATCAGATCCGAGGGCGCCTCCAACCCGATGTGCAACCGCACCACCGCCCCGCGCCCGCTCCAATCCGTCACGCTGCGCGCCGCACGCATGTTGGTCCATGCCACCAGGCTTTCATAGCCGCCCCATGACGAGCCACGCCCGAACAGCGTGAGTGCATCGACGAAGCGCTCGACCGCCGCGCTTTCGATGCCTGGCTGCAGCTCGATGGACAGCAGCCCGTTCGTGCCCTTGCAATCGCGTTTCCAGAGGTCGTGCCCCGGGTGCTGTGGCAGTGCCGGGCAGAACACGGTCGCCACCTCGGGCCGCTCCTGCAGCCAGTGCGCCACCTCCAGCGCATGCCGCTCGTGCATCTGCAGCCGCGCCGACAGCGTGCGCATGCCGCGCAGCACCAGCCACGCGTCGTCGGGGCTCACGGTCATGCCGAACGCATCGCAGCGTTCGTTGAGCGGGCGCCATGCGGCTTCGGTCGTGGCGACGGTGCCCATCATCACGTCCGAGTGGCCCGAGAGGTACTTGGTCGCGGCCATCGTCGAGATGTCCGCACCCAGCGCGAGCGGGCGGTATTGGACGCCCGATCCCCAGGTGTTGTCCGCCGCGAGCAGCGCGCCGCGCGCATGCGCCAGTGCCGCGAGCTTGGGCAGGTCGCACATCTCGTAGACCAGCGAGCCGGGGCACTCCGCATACACGAGCCGCGTGTTCGGCTCGAACAGTTCCTCGATGCCGCTGCCATCCGCTGCAAAGAACGAGCTGCGGATACCGTACGGCTCGAGGAAGGAATGCACGAGATTGCGCGTGGGCTCGTACACGCTGTCCGACATCAGCACGTGGTCGCCCGGCTTCAGGTACGACAGCAGCACCATGCCGATGGCGGCAAGGCCGGTCGGAAAGAGCCGTGTGCGATAGGCGCCTTCGAGTTCGCTCACCGCATCCTCGAGCGCGAAGGTGGTCGGCGTGCCGCGTGCGCCATAGCTGAAGATGCGCTCCTCGTCGCGCCTAGCCCGCGCGTCGCGCATCGCGCCCACGCTGTCGAACAGCACGGTGCTCGCGCGCACCAGGGGCGTGTTGACGGGCGATCCGCCGGCGTATGACGGCGTCTTGCCGGTGCGTGTGAGCCGGGTATTGAGTGTCAGGCCGGCGGGGACGGAGTGCGAATCGGGCATGGTTGGGGAGGGGCGAAGGGAGGTCGGGCCGCCATGTTGCGTCAATCAGTCGGCGCGTGCACCCGAAAGCTTGACGATGCGCGACCAGCGGTCGATGTCCTGGCGCAGCTGCGCCGCGAAGGCGTCCGGCGAATTGGCCACCACCTCGCTGCCGCCGTCGGTCACGAGCTTGCTCACCTCGGGCAGATGCAGCGTGCGCACGATGGCTTCGTTCAGGTAGGCCACGCGTTCCGGCGGCGTGCCGGCGGGCGCGAAGAAGCCGTACCAGTCTTCGAAGCGCGCACCGGCATAGCCCAGCTCTTCCAGTGTCGGCACCTTCGAGAACACGCCGATGCGGCGCGGGCTGGTCACGGCGAGCACGCGCAGCTTGCCGTTCTGCACGAGGCCGGCGACCGAAGCGGTGGACGTGACCAGCACGTCGACCTGTCCGCCGAGCAGGTCGGTCAGTGCCGGCCCGGCGCCCTTGTAGGGCACGTGCGTCATCTCCACGCCGTTGTCCTTGGCCAGCACCACGCCGACGAGGTGCGACAGCGTGCCGTTGCCGGGCGTCGCATAGGTCACCTTGCCGGGGCTGGCCTTGGCCTTCGTCGCGAGGTCGGCGAAGCTCTTGAGGGGCGAGCTGGCGTCCACCACCAGCGCGAGCGGTGCGGCGTTGATCTGCGTGATGGGAATGAAGTTCTTGATCGGGTCGAAGCCCGGCGCCGCGTACAGCGTGGGGTTCACGGCCATGATCGACACCTGCGAGGTGAGCACGGTGTAGCCGTCGGGCCTGGCGTCGGCCACGGCCTTGGCGCCGATGTTGCCGCCCGCGCCGCCGCGGTTGTCGACCACTGCCGCCTGCCCCATGATTTCCGGCAGGCGTGTGGTGACGAGGCGCGCCGTCGCGTCGTTGCCGCCGCCGGGCGGAAAGGGCGAGATGAACTTCACCGTCTGCGAGGGGAAGCCGTTGCGTGGCGCCAGCGGTTCGGCGGCGGCTGGCTGCAGGGCGAGCGCCGCGAGCCATGCGGCGGCGACGGCATAACGGGCGATGTGCGGGATGCGGCTGGCGAACGGCATGGCGGAACTCCTGGAATAGGAACGGACAAGGACGAACGGAAAGCGGAACCGGGGATGTCAGCCGTGCGATGCGGCGGCGGGCAGGCGGAAGGCGGCGCGCTCCTGCGCGTCGAGCTGCGCGACGAGGCCTGTCTCCCATGCGAGGTAGCGGCGCGCGGCTTCCTTGTTGCCGTCGTGCCGGTCGTGCACGAAGAACAGGTAGTCGATGCAGTCGCCGTCGGCGGGCAGCGCGGGCGTGGCCTCGACGGGCAGGCCGGCGGCGCGCCATGCGGCCATGCCGCCTGCCAGCAGCAGCGGTGCGCTCGGCAAGCTCGCGAGCTCGGAGGCCGCGGCCCATGCCGCGAGCGGGGCGTCGTCGGCAACCAGCACGAGCTGGCGCGTCTCGGTGTTCGCCACGTCGCGGGCGAGGCGGGGGCGGATCGACCAGCGGGCCTGCGCGATGTGGCCGGCGCGAAACTGCATGCTGGCGCGCAGATCGACTACCGCCACCTCGTTGCGCTCGATGCGCGCGGCGAGCGCCTGCGCATCGATGGTGGCCAGCGCGGGCGCGCGGGGCGCGGCGGCAGGCGCGAGCGACAGCCTGCTCGCCAGCCCGCCTTCGAGCACGCTCGCGTCGTGCCCCATCTGCCGCAGCCAGCTCGCGATGGTCGGCGCACGCACGCCGTCGTTGTCGAACAGCACAAGCCGTGCGCCGCGCACGCCGAAGTACTGGTCACCCGCCTGCATCAACTGTCCGCCCGGCGTGTGCTGCGCACCGGGCAGGCTGCCGGCCGCGAATTCTTCCGGCGTGCGCACGTCGCACAGGAACAGGGTGCGCTCTGCGTCGTCGGCCCACTGCCGCACGGCCTGCGCGTTCACCATCGGCACGTCGAAGCGGGCGGCCAGCGCCCTGGCGGCGGAGCGCAGGTCGGTGTTGCCGCTGTCGTCGGCGTAGCGCCGCGTGCCGCCGTGCTCCAGCGTGTGATCGGCAAGGTACCAGCCCTGCGTGCCGTTCTCCAGCGCATAGACGGGGTTGGGCAGCCCCAGGTTGATGAGCGTCTGCGCGCCGATGATGCTGCGTGTGCGGCCCGCGCAGTTGATGACGATGGGCGTGGTGGTGTCGGGCACCAGCCGGCGCACGCGATAGGCCAGCTCGCCGTTGGGGCAGCAGGTGGCGCCCGGGATGTTCATCTTGTGGAACTCGCTGGCGGGGCGGCCGTCGAGCACAACCACTTTGTCTTTGCGAGCGAGCATCTCCGCGAGCTGGCCGGCGCTGACGCGGGGTGTGTGATAGACCTCCTCGGCCAGTTCGCCGAAGGTCTTCGAGGGCAGGTTGACGCCCGCGAAGAGCACGTAGCCCGCGGCCTTCCAGGCACGAGTGCCGCCTTGCAGCACATGCACGCTGCCGTAGCCCAGCACGGCGAGGCGCGCGGCGGCGCGCTCGGCCACGTCGGCGTCGCCCTCGTCGTACACCACCACGCGCACGCTGCGGCGCGGCACGAGGCGCGGCGCATCGATCTCCAGCCGGCTGAAGGGCAGGGGAATGCCATGGAACAGATGGGCCTCGCCGTACTGGCCGTGCTCGCGCACGTCGAGCAGCGCGATCTCGCCGCCGTCGTGCAGCCAGGATTTGAGGGTCTTCGGGTCGATGGAGGAAGTCATGAGGCGGGTCGTCGGGACGAATGAAATCCTGCGAGGCCACGCTGCGCGGCCCGCATGAAAGCGAAGCGGAAAAAAATGCGGCTAGCGGCGCGTCTGCACGCCGATGCCCATGGTCTGGTACGTGCCCGCGTCGAGGTCGTAGGCGGTGCGCTGGTTCAGCGTTTCGAGCGCGCGGCCGTACATGTGCAGATGGCGAATGACCTGCTCGCCCTGGATCTCGACCGAGTGGATGTCCTCGGGCATCAGCGCGATGCCCTTGCCCGGCGCGACGACGACCAGAGCCGTCTGCTTCAGCTTGCCCACGCCCGGCACGCTGCCGTCGTCGGTGCGCTCGTACACGCGGTTGTGCTCGGTGCCTTCCACGGCCGCGATGCAGGCCCAGGTCGTGTGGTTGTGCGGCACGATTTTCTTGCCCGGGCGCATCACGTTCAGGTACAGCGCGTAGCTCTGGTCGGGATCTTCGGCGATGAGGTAGCGGGCCTGGTGCTCGCCCGCCTCGGGCGGCGGGAAGTCGGCGGCGCCCCAGTATTCGGTGTGCGCGGCCAGGCCTTGAAGCGAATCGAGCACCACGTCGAGCTTTTCCCGGGTGACTTCAGCGCCGCCTATGGCCTTCTTCATGTCGGCGATGGACGCCTCGACGGCCCGGCTGCGTTGCTCGGATGGGGTGCTCATGCGGTTTTCTCCAGTGGGGTTGCCTGTTCGGTGTGCATCCACTGTAGTGACGGGGGCGTGACGCAACAATCCAGCTGGCGCAGGAAACACTTCAATAAAATTAATACATGCCCACGCTCGATCTCGAACTGCTGCGTTCCTTCGCGGCCGTCGTCAGCCACCAGAGCTTTGCCGCCGCCGCTGTGCACCTCGGGCGCACGCAGTCGGCCATCACGCAGCAGATGCAGCGGCTGGAGGAGCAGATCGGCCACCCGCTGTTCGCCAAGCAGGGCCGGCAGAAGCGGCTCACGCAGCACGGCGAGAGGCTGCTCACCTACGCGCACCACATGCTCGCGGTGAACGACGAAGCGCTGCGCAGCCTGCGGCAGGGGCAGCTCGAAGGCAACCTGCGCATCGGCGCGCCGCACGACGTGGCCGAGACCATGCTGCCGCTGCTGCTGACCGAGGTGGCGCGCACCTCGCCGCTGCTGCAGCTGGACATCCACATCGGCCGCAGTCCCTACCTGATGACCTCGCTCAAGAGCGGCGAGGTCGACATGATCATCTCCAACCGCGCCGACGCGCAGTTCGACGGCGTGGTGCTGCGCAACTCGCCCACCGTGTGGCTGTGCGCCGCGGGCTACGTGCACGACCCGGCCAAGCCGGTGCCGCTCATCATGGCGGACGGGCCCAGCATCTTCCGCCGCATCGGCCACGAGGCGCTCGACGCGGCGGGCGTGGCCTGGACGCCGCGCTACACCTCGTCGAGCCTGATCGGCATCAAGGCTGCGCTGCGTGCGGGGCTGGGCGTGACGGCCCGCGGCGTGGAACAGCTCGACGCGGGCCTGCGCGTGCTCGGCGCGGGCGACGGCATGCCGCGGCTGCCCGACCTGGCGTACTACCTCTACGTGCGCAGCCACGTGGTGAATCCGGTCACGCGGCAGGTGTTCGAGACGCTGAAGAAGCACCTTCGGCTGCCGCGCACCGACATGCCGGCGTAGGGGCCGCGGCAGCGGATGATGCCGCGCTCAGTGCGGCGTCGGCGTCACTGCATAGTTGCCGCGTCCGCTCCGCTTGGCCCGGTACATGGCCGCGTCGGCCGTGGCGAGCAGGTCTTGCGGCGTTTCGTTGCCGTCGCCCAGGGCTATGCCGATCGATACGCCGATGACCGTGTCGCAATGCCCCGTCTCCAGTTGCAGCGGCCGGGCGATCGCGTCGATGCAGCGCTGGGCCAGGGTCGTCGCGCCCTGTTCCGCGGAGCCTTCGAAGTCGGCGGCCAGCAGCACGAATTCGTCGCCCCCGATGCGCGCCACCGTGTCGGTCTGCCGCACCAGGCCCTGCAGCCGTTGCGCGATTTCCAGCAACGCCTTGTCGCCCGCCTCGTGGCCGAGCGTGTCGTTGAGTTTCTTGAATCCGTCGAGGTCGAGGTAGAGCACGGCCATCTGGCGCGCATGCCGCTTGGCCCGTAGCAGCGCCTGCTGGAGCCGTTCGTCGAGCAGCTTGCGGTTGGGCAGGCCGGTCAGGCTGTCGTGGTGGGCCAGGCGCGCCAAGGCCTTCTGGTTGTCCAGCAGCTTGGCCAGCAGCCGGTTGAAGGCCTGCGTCAGGTACCCGATCTCGTCGTCGCGCACCACCCGCAGCGGCGTCAGCGCGAGTTCGCCGCGGGTCATCCGGTCGGCCTGGTCGGCGGCGCGCAGCAGCGGCCGCAGCAGCCACGCCATGATCAGCCCGATCACGATGAGTACCGCTGCCACGGCGGGTGCGCGTTGCTGCAGGATGAAGGTCTGCATGCGCCCCACCGGGGCCAGCGCTTCCGAAACGGGCAGCCGGGCCACCACGAACCAGCCGCTGTTCGGCACCGAGGCGATGGCGGAGATTTCGTCGATGCCCTTGGCATTGCGCGTCGTCCCGCTGCCGCGATAGCCCGCCATGGCGCGGTCGTGCAGCGGGTTCACGCCGTCGGGCGGGGTGGGTGTGAGGGACATCGAGACGTCCGTCGAGGCCACGAAGATGCGGTCGCGCGGCGACACCACCAGGATGCCGCCTGCTTCGCCCACGCGCCCCTGTTGCAAATGGTCGAGCAGGCCGTCGGCCGAGAGGTCCGCCGTGCCGAGCAACACGGCGGCCACCTGCCCGGCGGCGTCGCGCACGGGCACGGCCATGGGCAAGACCGAGTGCCGGGAGGCTGTGGCCCGCGGACGGCCCGGCGCGGACTGCCCTGCGCGCGCGGACGCGAATTCCGAACCGTCCGTTGCGAGCTGCCCCGTACCGTCGAGCCGCTTGCCGGTGGCGTCCGCGACCATCAGGCCGAGCGGGAAGACCGGGCTCAGCGTGCTGCGCTCCGCCAGCCATCCCCGCAGCCGGTCGGGCTGCGTCAGGAGTTCCGGCGGCAGGGTGGCCGCCAGGCGTTCGAGGAACGACAACCGCTCGCCCAGGTAGTTGTCGACGTTGCGCGCCACGTAGGCGGCCAGCGCCGTTTGCTGCACCGCCACCGATCGGGTCAGCTCCTCCCGCAGGAAGCGGCTGAGCTGGATGTAGCTGCCGGCGGTTCCCACCACCGCCATCAAAAGGCCCATCATGAGCAGGCGAACAACAAGGCTGTTGGCGGATTTTCTGAAGTTCACTCTGGCGGTGGGGCGTGAGGGCGTGAGGTGCGGGACTGTATCCCAAGCGCCCGGGCGCGCCGTGATCGCGCCCGAAACGTCACGCGGCGACGCCGAAGAAATGCTGGCGGTAGCGCGGCGACACGTCGTCCACGCGCAGCATCATCGGCAGGTCGGCGGTGTTGAACGCGACATCGAGCGCGGGCGGGCCGAGCAGGCGCGCGCCGCAGCGCAGGTAACCCTTGATGAGCGGCGGCGCGGCGGGAGGCGCGGTGTCGCTGTCCGCATCGGCTTCTGCATCGGTGTCCAGCGGCAATGCGATGCGTGGCTCCACGCGCCAGCGCTGCTCGACCAGGTGCGTGCGGCACAGCTGGTGCCACAGCCGCGCGGCAGCCAGGCCCTGGTCGTCGAGCCCGATGCTGGCGCAGCCGATCATGGTGTCGAGTGCGTGGTCGACCATGTACTGCCCCAGCGCGGCCCACAGCGCCATGATCACGCTGCCCGAGCGCCAATCCGCATCCACGCACGAGCGGCCCAGCTCCAGCGCCCGCGCACGCAGCGGCGCGAGCGGCGCCAGGTCGAACTCGGTGTCGGTGTAGAAGCCGCCCGCGCGGCGCGCTGCTTCCGGAGTCAGCACGCGGTAGGTGCCGATGAGCGGGCCGCGGCCGTGCACGGGGTCCACCGCATGCACCAGCAGGTGGTCGCAGAAGGGGTCGAAGCGGTCGGCATCGAGTCCGGGCGGTGTGCCTTCGGGTGGCGCGAGACGGGCGCCCATTTCCTGCGCGAACACGCGAAAGCGCAGGCGCTGGGCGTCGCGCACGTCTTCCTCGCAATCGGCCCAGCGGGTTTCCAGCAGGGGCGCCGCGGCAGCGAGCGGCGCGAGCGAACGGCGGGGCAGGGCGTGCGAAGCGGTGATGTCCATGTGCATGCGGCAATTCAGTTGGATGGCGGATAGCGGTCGACCAGGCGGTTCTGCCGCCGGTTGAGCCGTGCGAGGGCGAGCAGGCCGATGGGCCGTACGCCGGCCTTGCGCTGCGCTGCGCCGATGGCGAACAGCAGCCGCTGCTTGGCGAAGACCATGCGAAAGCCCTGCAGCACGCCGATGTCGGGGTCCCAGGCCTCGATGGCTTCGGATCCCGCGCCGTTGATCTCCATGATGGTGAAGCCGCGCCCGGCGCCGAGTTCGCGCAGGTTCTCGCAGCGCACGTCGAAGCGCCCGAAATGGAAGTCGGGCATGTCGCGCGCGATGGCGTCGATGGCACGCACCAGCTCGGGCGTGATGAGCGCCGCGCCGTCGCGGTACAGCCCGCCGACGCGGGTCGAGCCGATGGTGGCCAGCCGAACCTGCTGGCCGGCGGCCGGCACGCTCTCGGATGGCACGCTGCATTCGTGGCGCGGCGAGCGCGCGATGCGGCGCGCGCGCACGTCGGCCGCCACGAGCTGCGCCACGGTGCTGCGGCCGTCGCCCGTCACGCGCGGGAAGTAGCGCAGCGCGAGGCCGATGATGCGGCCCTCGCCGGTGACGGGATCGCGTGCGTAGAAGATGCCTGCCTCGCCTTCCTGCGGCAGGTAGCGTTGCAGCACGACCGTTTCGCCGGAAGGAAAGGCGGCCAGGTACGCCCGCAGCGCAGCCATGTCGGGCAGCAGGCGGACGCCGTAGCCGCACAGGCCCAGGTCGGGCTTGGCGACGATGGGGAATGCGAGGCCGTTCTCAGCCATGATTCGCCGCAACGAGTCTTCGTTCGCCGTGCCATCGTTGAACACTGCGCAGTAGTCGGCCGTGAGCGAGCGCGCCAGCGGCCCCATGCCGCGGAAGTATTCGAGCTTGCCTTCGCCCACCAGTCCGCCCGAGGTGAGATGCGGGTTGGCCGCCGACGGCAAGGTGGCACCGCCGTAGCGCAGCGACAGCCACAGCCACTGCACCACCAGCGGCACGCAGATGAGCCACTTGGGCATGCGCTCCAGCACGCTGCATTCGCGCACCACGGCGAGCCGCGCGGTGTCGGCGCCGAGGTCGAGTCCGGCGGCCATCACGCGGCCTCCGCTGTGCGCGTGGCAACGAGCCCGACGGCGGCGATGCGGTCGATGTGCGCATACACCGGGCGTTCCAGTTCCTCGCCGAACACGTCGGGATCGATCTCGGCATACGACCACTCGAAACCCGGCGCGGTGAGCAGCGGCCGTATCTCGGCAAGGAACGGGTCTTCGCCATCGACCATCGCCACGCCGGTGTAGAGCAGCAGCTGCCCGCCCGGCGCCAGCCGCTTCAGCGACTCGGCCGCGATGCGCACGCCGAGCGCCCGCCCGAGCCGCGCGCCGCCGTGGCGGTAGGCGCGCTGCGCGGCATCGTCGAGGTAGGGCGGGTTCGACACGATGAGGTCGAAGTCGCCTTCGACCGCCGACAGCGCATCGCCCTGCGCGAGCGTCACGGGGATGCCGGCGGCCTCCGCATTGACGGCCGTGTACTCCAGCGCCAGCGGATTGATGTCGTTCATCACGATCGTGCAGGGCGTGTCCATCGCCGCCAGCGCACGCGCCACCGCAATGCCGCCCGCGCCGCTGCCGCAGCCCACGTCGAGCACGCGCAGCGGCTGCTTTGTCTTGCGCGGGTTCAGCGCATAGCGGATGAAACGCCCGAAGCGATGCGTGTCGGGCCCGAAGAACACGGCGTTCTCCTCGACCGTCGGGTAGGCCGAGTGAAAGAACAGGTCGTCGCCGAGGCTGGCTATGCGCACCGTGCTGCGCAGCAGCGACCCTGTGCGGCGCACGATGCCGGCCTGCTCCATGCCGGCCAGCAGTTCCGGCGGCACGGTGCCCGCTTCGAACGGCAGGTTCCAGCCGAAGATATCGCGCAGCGTCGCTCCCGGCTCGCGCCCGCGCCGCGCGAGCACGCGCTGGTGGGTCAAGGGCGTGACGGTCGTGAAGCGATAGCCCGTGGCCGCCACCTGGCGCAGCACGCCGGCTGCGTTCATCATGCGGCGACCTCCTCGGTTTGTTGCAGTTCGGCGGTGTAGCGCGCGAAGCAGCGCTCTCCGCAAACGAGCCGCATCAGCGCGCCCTCGGCGATGAACTGCCCGCAGGACGGATCGGCCTCGACCAGCGGCCGGATCACCTCGCGTATCCACGCGCGCGAGTGCGACACGTCGAGCGCCGCATGCAGGTCGAAGTAGGCGCGCGCACGGCCGCTCAGGCCCAGGCGGCGCATGCCGGCCGCCACCTGCTTCACCCGCCCGGGGGCCGTGAGCTCGATGACGCCGAGCGCGCCGATGGCGTGGTACGCGTAGCGCCGCGTGGTCGCCAGCCCGACCATGGTGTTGGCCAGCGCGAGCGACTCCCATACGGTGGTGTCGATGGCCGGATGCAGGTCGAGTTCGCGCACCATGTGCTCCAGCATCTGGCCGTGCATGGCGCTGCGCTTGCCATGGCCCATCTCGTCCCAGAAGTTGCGCGCGCACTCGAGCTTGGGCTGCGGCGGCAGCTTGACCTGGGCGCAGGCCAGCAGGTCTTCGAAGCCCGCTTCGCCCGCGGCCTCCTGCGTGAGGAACCAGCGCATCTGCGGCAGCGTGGCTTCCTGAGCCAGCCAGTCGAACAGCGGGTGATGCTGGCCGGGGCCCGTGCGCGCGAGCGACTCGAACCAGCTGGCGAAATGGTCCGCATTGCCGGCCGAGGCCGATGCCGCCACCTGCACCGTGGTGCGCAGGGCTTCGAGGTACCTGCCTTCGATCAGGCGGCATTCATGCTCTCGGGCGAGCTCTTCCTGCCAGTGGGGCGACGGGCTGCCGAACTTCAGCCGTGCGGCGTTGAAGTGCGCCAGATGCCGATGAAGCTGCGTTTCCGCGTGGGTGTGGGCGTTCGGGGCGTTGTCTGGAGACATGGCCGATCCTCGTCATCCGCTGGGCAAAAGAGGCAGCGTGCGCCTTTGCAAAGCGACTGTCCGTCAGACGGCGCCTACAGATTGGCCCCAGGGGCGAAGATCGGGCTCAGGTCGCCCAGATGCGCGGCGTGGCCGCAGGCAGCTGCCACAGCTCGCCGCGCCATGCCTGCCAGACTTGCCGCAGCAACTGCATCGCGGGCTCGACCACGGGCGCGAGCACGCGCAGCACGACCACTTCGGCATGCGGGCTGGTAGCACCTGCGCTGCCGAACAGCGGGCTCGCTTCGAGCAGTGAGCGTGCGTGCGCCAGCAGGGCCTCGCGCCGGGCGCGCGCTACCGGCGAGCCCGCCACGAAGAACAGCGAGGCCAGGCAGCGGTGGCTGTTGAGGCCAATGGGGCTTTGCAGCAGCCGGTGGTCGGCCGCGTCGATGCGTCCGCGCTCCAGCCACACGCCGGGCACCTCGATGTGCTGCAGGTAGCTGCCGCGCTCGAAGGGCTGGTTGGCATTCGGCAGGCCGAGCGCAGTGATGTCCCAGCCGATCAGCTCGGCGCCGGGCTCGATCTCGATGGAAAGCCGGTTCTCTGCCTGGCAGCCGCTGTAGCAGATGGCTTCGAGCGGCAGCCATTCGAGCCGCGCGCCGGCTGCGAGGCGGATGCGCGTGCGCTGCAGCGCCAGCTCGCCTTCGGAGCGGTAGAAGCGCGAGGCGCCGGGCGTGGTGATCAGGCCATGGCTGCCGTCGGCGGCCTCGATGCCGAGGTCGAGCGTGTCTCCACCCACCAGACCGCCCGGCGGATGCACGAGCACGTTGTGGCAGACGGCGTCGCCCTCGGGGTACAGGCTCTGCAGGATGCGCAGCGGGCCGTCATGGCGGAAGCGGGCGACGGTGCGGGCGGATTCCCGCTGGTAGGAGAGATGGAGACGGGCGTGCCAGGGCATTCGCGGAGTCTAGTCGGGGTGTTTTCGTGGAACACCGCGGAACCGGCTTCGCCGGGCCGCCGGTGTTGCCCCCGGTAGGGGGTTGGCGAAGCGACACGAAGTGCGCGAAGCCTGGGGGCGAGCCCTACTTCCAGGCGCCGTCGTGCGCGGCACTCGCTTCGTCGATGAGTGCCGGCCCGATGCATTCGATCGGGTGTGGCGAGGCGCGGAACACATCGCGGCACGACAGCTCGGCATCGCGCTGGTCCTGCCGCTCGCCGCGGAACACGCGCAGGCGCTCGGCATCGATGCCGAACACCACGCGGCCGATGTTCGACCAGAAGATCGCGCCGGCGCACATCACACAGGGTTCGCCCGAGGCATAGAGCGTGGCGCCCGCGAGTTCCTCGCGCGGGAGCTTGCGCTCGGCCAGCGCGCGCAGCGCATTGATTTCTGCATGCGCCGTGCAGTCGCCGGTCTCGGTATTGCTGTTGCCGGCTTCGGCCAGCACTTCGCCGGCGGCCGAGACGATGACACAGCCGAAGGGGCGGTTGCCCCGGCGGCGCGCCGCGTGCGACCAGACGATGGCCTTGCGCAGATAGCGGCCGTCGCGTTCATCGAGTGCTGTTTCGGCGGGATAGTTGACGGTGTGGGTGTCGCTGTGGAAATTCATGCTTTGGGAAGGGAGCGTTCGATGCGCAATGGAAGCATCGAAGTATTGAAGATGGCGTCGGACGCGGGCTTGATCTTGAGGCCGAAGACATCGGCCACTTCGTCGACCTGCTGTTCGAGCAAGAGCTTCCGGATGTCGCCGAGGCCATGATCGCGCGTGTCGGCCGCGCCCACGTACTGCGCGGTGATGCCCCAGCGCTCGAGTTCGATTTTCTCATCGAGGATGGGCTCGCGCTGGCGCATGGCCGCGATGCTCGGCGCCGGATTGGAAAAAGTCTCGACGATGGCGCGGTTGCTCGCGCGCAGGAAGGCCGCGACCACCTTCGGGTTCTGCGCGATGAGATTGCTGCCCGCAAGGATCGCGTTGCCGTACAGATTGACGCCCGCGTCGGCGTACTTGAGCACCGACAGTTCCTCGGGCTTCATGCGCGCGAACAGCGACACGGCCGAGTCGTGGAAGTAGGTGGCGGCATCGACGTCGCCGCGCACCATCACGTTGTCGCGCGCGCTGAAGTCGGTGGTCTGCCACTGGAAGGCGTCGGCGCGCATGCCCTGCTTGCGCGCGACCAGGGGCCATGCACGGCGGGTCGATTCGACGGCGGCGGCCGCCACCTTCTTGCCCGCGAGGCTCTTGAAATCGCCGGTCACGCCGCGGTCCTTGCGGCCGATGATCGCGAACGGTGCGCGGTTGTAGTACTGGTACACGGCCTGCACCATCGGCGTGCCGGGGTTCTGCGCATTGAACTCGACCAGCGAACTGATGTCGCCCAGGCCGAGCTGGTAGACGCCGCTGGCGATGCGGGTGATGGAGGCCACCGAGCCGGCGCCGGTGTCGATGCTCACGTCGAGCCCCTCGTCCCTGTAGTAGCCCTTGGTCTGCGCGAGGAAGAAGGGCGCGGTCTGGCCGTTGATGCGGAAGTCGAGCGTGAACTTGAGCGGGGTGAGCCTGGCGCCGCCCTGCGCGAAGACGGCGGGAGCGGCAAGGGTGGCGGCGCTGGCCGCGAGGAAGGATCGACGTTGCATGTGGGGCCTCGGAAGCTTCGGTTCTTGAATCCCTCCGCAAAAATGCGGCGGGCGTTTCAAGAGCAATTTCCGGGCGGGCGCACGTTCGTGGTGCGTGCGCTGCTGAACGCTTCTACTCTTGCGGTGGGTCATGCACGACGCATGCCAAGGGATTTTGCTCGGGCATTGCAAGGGAAAACGTGCGCCGACCAGGAAGCCGCGCCACAATCCGGGCGCGCAATTTGCAAAGCAGGTTGCGCAGAGTAGAAGCGTTCAGCCACGCGACGGTTCCCGTCGATGGCAGGAAATTGCTCTTTCAGTTCGTCCCCCACACGACCACCGAAGGAGTCCGCGCATGCTCGTCACCCAACAACCCGTCTTCCGCAAGTTCTGGCATGCCGTCATGCCGCTCGCCGAACTGGCCGGCGGCCCGAAGCCTTTCAGGCTGCTGGGCGAAGACATCGTTCTCTTCATCGACGCCGACGGCCAGCCAGCCGCGCTGCGGGACCGCTGCTGCCACCGCACCGCGAAGCTCTCGAAGGGCTGGTGCGTGGACGGAGAAGGCCGGACCTGCGGCACCGGCGCTATCCAGTGCGGCTACCACGGCTGGACCTACGACCGCAGCGGCCAGGTCATCCGCATTCCGCAGTACGAGCCCGACCGCAAGATCTCGCCCGAGTACCGCACCGCGGCCTACCGCTGCACGGCGCGCTATGGCTATGCGTGGGTGGCGCTCGAGGAGCCCATTGCCGACATCCCGGCCATTGCGGAGTTCGACGACCCGGGCTACCGCACGATCTTCCAGTTCTACGAAGAGTGGCAGACCAGCCCGATGCGCGCGCTGGAGAATTCCTTCGACAACTCGCACTTCAGCTTCGTGCACCGTGCCACCTTCGGCGTGGCCGCGAGCCCGAAGCCGAGCAAGTACGAACTGGTGGAGAACGAGTCGGGCTTCTACGCGGAGACGGTCATCGATGCGGCCAACCCGGTGAAGTTCCATGCGATCAGTGGCGTGACCGATCCGATCACCACGCGCCACATGCGCAACGCGTATTACCTGCCGTTCTCGCGCCGGCTCGACATCGAGTACCCGAGCGGCGTGCGCCACATCATCATCAACTGCTTCACGCCCATTGACGACGGCCGCATGCAGCTGTGCCAATGGCTGTTCCGCAACGACACGGAGGCTGACTGCACGGCGCAGATGCTGATCGACTTCGACGACGCGGTGACGCGCGAGGACAAGGACATCCTCGAATCGACCGACCCCGATGCGCTGGTCGATACGCGGCGGCGCGGCGTGGAGTATTCGATGGAATCGGATCGGCCCGGCATGCTGATTCGCAAGCACCTGATGCAGCTGCTGGCGAAGCATGGCGAGGCGGAGGTTTATCGCGGCATGAGCAGTGCCGTGATTCCGATTGCAAAGGCCGCCTGAGCGGCCTCCGCATCAAGCCGGGGCAGTCGCCGGGTTCGGGCGCGTTGCGTGCGACGAGCCCTGTTCGTAGCGGTCCATCGCCAGGCCATCGGTGCGGATCTCCGGGCGCTGGCCCATCACCATGTCGGAGATGAGCTTGCCCGAGCCGCAGGCCATGGTCCAGCCCAGCGTGCCGTGGCCGGTGTTGAGGAACAGGTTGGCATAGCGCGTGCCGCCGACGATGGGCGTGCTGTCGGGCGTCATCGGGCGCAGGCCGGTCCAGAAGCTGGCGCGGGGCACGTCGCCGCCGGGGAACAGGTCGGTCACCACCTTCTCGAGCGTGGCGCGGCGTGCGGGGTTCAGGCGCAGGTCGAAGCCGCCGAGCTCGGCCATGCCGCCCACGCGGATGCGGTTGTCAAAACGCGTGACGGCCACCTTGTAGGTCTCGTCGAGCACCGTCGATTGCGGCGCGAGCGATTCGTCGAGCAGCGGCACGGTCAGCGAATAGCCCTTGACCGGGTACACCGGGATGTCGAGGCCCAGCGAGGCGATGGCGGCGCGCGAGTAGCTGCCGAAGGCCATCACGTAGCGGTCGGCCGTGAGGATCTTGCCGGCGGTGGTGCGCACGCCGGTGATGCGGCCGCCGTCGCTTTCCAGCGCGTCGATGGTCTGGCCGAAGCGGAAGTCGACGCCCAGGCCGCGGGCGATCTCGGCGAGGCCGCGCGTGAACAGGTGGCAGTCGCCGGTTTCGTCGTTGGGCAGGCGCAGGCCGCCCGTGAGGCGGTCGCGCGCGCCGGCCAATGCGGGCTCGACGCGGGCAAGCGCATCGCGGTCGAGCAGTTCGTAGGGCACGCCGCATTCCTCGAGCACCGCGATGTCGCGCTGCACCGCGTCGAGCTGGGCCTGCGTACGGAACAGCTGCAGCGTGCCGCCGGTGCGCTGCTCGTACTGCAGGCCGGTGTCGGCGCGCAATTGCTGCAGGCAGCCGCGGCTGTATTCGGCCACGCGCATCATGCGTTCCTTGTTCACGGCATAGGCCTCGGGCGAGCAGTTGCGCAGCATCGCGGCCATCCAGCGCAGCTGGAACAGCGTGCCGTCGGGGCGGATCGACAGCGGCGCGTGCTTCTTGAACATCCACTTGATCGCCTTCAGCGGAATGCCCGGCGCGGCCCACGGCGTGGAGTAGCCCGGCGACACCTGGCCGGCGTTGCCGAAGCTGGTTTCCTCGGCGGGGCCGGCCTGCCGGTCGAGCAGGGTGACCTCGGCGCCCGAGCGCGCGAGGTAGTAGGCCGTGGTGGTGCCGATCACGCCGCCGCCGAGAACGATGACTTTCATGGTGTATTCGCCGATTCAGATGGAATGAGTGGAATCTAAAGTGCACAATGCAGTGGATTTCATCGTTTTCAGTGAATTGGCAGTGAAATTCACTGAGACTCATCGTCCAACGCCGCGCCAGAAGTGAAATGCCCGAACTCGACCGAATCGACCGCCGCATCCTCGACCTTTTGCAGCGCCAGGGCCGCGTTTCCATGACCGAGTTGGCCGAGCACATCGGCCTGTCGGCCTCGCCCTGCGCCGAGCGCGTGAAGCGCATGGAGCGCGACGGCGTCATCACCGGCTACCACGCGCACGTGTCGCCCGAGGCACTGGGCAAGACGCTGCTGGTGTTCGTCGAGATCAAGCTCTCCGCCAAGTCGGGCGACGTGTTCGACAAGGTGCGCAAGGAGCTGCTGCACATGCCCGAGGTGCTCGAATGCCATCTGGTGTCGGGCAGCTTCGACTACCTCGTGAAGGCGCGCCTGAGCGGCATGAGCGAGTACCGGCACCTGCTGGGCGACATCCTGAAGAAGCTGCCGGTGGCGGCCGAGTCGCACAGCTACGTGGTGATGGAAGAGATCAAGGAAACGCTGATGCTGGCGGTCGACCGCTGAGCACACACCTCATTCAAGGACAGGCATGACCATTTCGATTCGCCGCGACGGCACCACCGGCACGCGCCACATCCTCAAGATCCGCAACCACGAGATTCCGGTCGACGCCTCGCCCGCGGGCGGCGGCAGCGACGCGGGCCCCGAGCCGCATGACCTGTACGACGCTTCGCTCGCCGCATGCAAGGCGCTCACGGTGCTGATCTACGCGCGCCGCAAGGGCATCCCGGTGGAAGACATCGAGGTCGTGGTCGACCGCGACGCCAGCGAGGAGCGCAAGGGCGTCTACCGCCTCAAGTCGGGCCTGCGCCTGAGCGGCGACCTGAGCGAAGCGCAGCGCGACGAACTGCTGCGCGTGGCGGGCAAGTGCCCGGTGCACAAGCTCATGACCGAGGTGAAGACCGAGATCGAGACCGGCTGGGCGGACTGAGCGCCAAGTGCCGCACGGCCAAAAGGCGTGGTCAGGTCCGTTTTGGGGCAAGGATTTACACTAGCCGGTGCCGTTTACAGGACACTTTCAACAATGAAGTGGGTCATTCTCGCCATCTTCGCGCTCAGTGCGCTCTACGTTCATTTCCGCGGCCAGGTGCGGCATCGCTTCTTCAGGCAGCTCTCCGACCACTCGACCTTCCTCGCTCCGCTGAACGTCTTCATGTACCTTTTCTCGAAGGTGCCGGGTACACCGTACCTGTCGCCCGCGCAGTTCCCCGAGATGCGCGTGCTCGAAGAGAACTGGGAGGTCATCCGCGAGGAA
Source organism: Variovorax sp. Varisp46 (assembly GCF_059491885.1). Classification (NCBI taxonomy): domain Bacteria; kingdom Pseudomonadati; phylum Pseudomonadota; class Betaproteobacteria; order Burkholderiales; family Comamonadaceae; genus Variovorax; species Variovorax sp. Varisp46. The sequence goes on along the minus strand of NZ_CP168515.1, from coordinate 3,519,983 downwards.
GCGCTGGCCATGCGCAACGGCGGCAGCATCAAGGCATCGAGCCAGTTCAACGACGTGGGCTTCAACTCCTTCTTCAAGAGCGGCTGGAAGCGCTTCTACCTGAAGTGGTACGACGAGGCGCATCCCTCGGCCGCCGTGCTGTGCCCGCGCACCACCGAACTGCTGAAGGGCATCGGCACCATCAAGGCCGCCATGTTCGCCGAACTGCCCCCGGGCAGCCGCCTGGTGCGCCACCGCGATCCCTTCGCCGGTTCGCTGCGCTACCACCTGGGCCTGTGGACGCCGGGCGTGGAAGGTTGCTACATCGACGTGGACGGCCAGCGCTACCACTGGCGCGACGGCGAGGCCGTGGTGTTCGACGAGACCTTCATCCACTACGCCGAGAACACCACCGACCACGACCGCGTGATCCTGTTCTGCGATATCGAGCGCCCGCTGAAGTACCGCTGGGCCAGCGCCGTGAACCGCTGGTTCGCAAAGAACCTGCTGGCCGCCGCGAGTTCGCCCAACGACGTGGGCGACAAGACCGGCGGCATCAACCGCGCGTTCAAGTACATCTACCAGATCCGCGTGATCGGCAAGCGCCTGAAGGCGTGGGACAAGCGGGCGTACTACCTCGTGAAGTGGGCCATCTTCGGCGGCCTGGCGCTCTGGATCTTCTGGTAGGGCCACCAGGGCCGGCCTCTCGCGGCCTTTGCTGAACGCCAAGGGCGGTGAAGGATTGGCCTTCCCCTCGGCTCGAATCGAACCCCGACGCATGAAGATCTGCCGCCCGTGAACGCCATCGACCGGCTGCCCGAACCCACGAACCTCGCAGGCGCGCAAGCGCTCATCGCGCGCGTGCAGGCATTGCTCGATGCTGCGGGGCTTGCGATGCGTGCGCCGCCGTCCGAGCCCACCACCTGCTGCGGTCGCGGCTGCAACGGCTGTGTGTGGGAGGGCTGGCTTGCCGCCGTGGCCTACTGGCGCGACGAGGCCTCGCTGATGCTCGGTTGAAGGCTCGGACATGGCGCCCCTGGCCGCGGCAAGGGGCGCTCGCGATCGCATCCCCGTTCGATCATCCCGAAAATTTCTGCCCCTGAGGCCTCCGCCCTGGGTCAGCTCTTGGGCTTTGCGTATTCCTCTGCGCTCATCACCTCGAGGCCGACGAACGAGTCGTTGCCTTCGACCCACGCGTCGTGACCCGGCGGGATGGTGTACGACATGCCTTCCTTGATGACGGCCTGCGAGCCGTCATTCATTTGCACGGTGATTCGACCGGAAACCGCATACCCGACGTGAGCCACCTGGCAACTGTCCGTGCCCACGACCGGCTTGATGCATTTCGACCAGCGCCACCCGGGCTCGAACTTGAAGCGTCCGAGCGTGTACCCCTCGAGGCGGACCACTTCGACCCGGGTCTTTTCAGGCTCCCGAACCTCGTCCGGTTCGTCATGGGATTTCGTCTGAAGCTTGTTGACATTCATTGGACTTGCCATCGCTACTCTCCTTGCACGAAGTGAGCAACTGGTTCGCGGCAGCCTCGTGCCAAGCCGCACGTGAACGATTGAATAGTAGTCCTGGGCCACGCGTGCGGTGACCTGGAAGCAGTGTTTTCTTTACCGATCATTCTTCCTTCATGGAGGCTGCGATGCGCTTGGTGAGCGGATGCAGGAGGTAGACGAGCAGCGAGCGTTCCCCCGTCTTGAAGACCACCTCGACCGGCATGCCCGGCTGCAGCGAGCGTTTGCCCAGCTTCCTCAGGCCCTCCTGCGTCACTGCCACCCGCGCGAGGAAATAGCTCGTGTTGGTCTGGGCGTCCGTCAAAAGATCGCCGGACACCGAAACCAGCTTGCCCTGCACCACGAGCTGCGGAGAATGGGCAAACGTCGAGAAACGCACGTCCACCGGTATGCCGGCGTGGACGCGGTCGATCAGATGGGGTGGCACTCTCGTTTCAAGCAGCAAGGGCTCGTTGGCAGGCACCACATCCATCAGCTTTTGCCCCGGCGCGATCACGCCACCCACGGTCTGTGCCACCAGCGCCACCACCTGGCCCGAAGCGGGCGAACGGATCTCGGTGCGGCCCAGTTCGTCCCGCAAGGCAAGAAACTTCTCGAAGTCTCCAAGCACCTCGCGGCTGACTTCCGCCTGCTGCGTCTCCACTTCCTTGTGATATTCCTGCTGCCTGGCAATGGCGCGCTGGCGAAGCTCCGCGACCGACCGCCGGGCCCGGCCCATGTTGCCGATGAGTTCGGCAATGAAGGTGCTCGATTCCGCTGCCTGGCGTTCCATCTCCAGCTGGCGAGTGCGCGGGACATAGCCTTCGGCAACCATCTTGCGTGTCTGGGTCAGTTCCTCGTCGAGAAGCGAAAGCTGGGTTCGGCGGCTGCTCAACATGCTTGCGTAGGCTTGGGACAAAGCTTGCTGGCCCTGGATGTTCTCTTCGATCGATTGCAGGTCGGCGCGCAAGGCGGCGCGGCGCGACCTGAGCAGTTGCTCCTGGTTGAACATCTGTTGCCGGATCAGCGGGTCCGCCGCAGCCGCCTGCAAGTCCGGATGGAATTCGATGGCGTCCTGTCCCCCCTGCTCGGCCAGCAGGCGGCCTTGTATGGCGCGAAACCCCAGGTAGCGCTGCCGCACCGTTTCGAAGCTCGCCCTGGCCGCGGCGTCATCGAGCTTGAACAGCAACTGTCCTTCCTGGACTTGATCGCCTTCGCCGACTCGCACCTCCTTGAGGATGCCTCCGACCTGGTGCTGGACCGCCTTGCGCTTCGTGTCGATGGCGACCTGCCCCTGGCTCGGCACGCCCTCGTCCAGCGGAGCAAATGCGGCCCACAGCAGAAACCCGCCGAATCCTGCGACCAAGGCCCATGCGCCGATTCGCCCTGCGCGTCCAAACTCGTTTCCGAGTCCATTGGCATCCTGCGATCGATCGTCCTCGATCGGCGAGGGGACGGAACTCACGTCTCTGAGAAGGTTCGGTTTGGCCATTTGGGACTCCCTGCGAGATGAATCGAGGACAGGACGGCGCCGGATCAGGCCGACTGCACCAAGGCCGCCGGCCGCACGTCGGTCCGAGGGCGACGAAAAGACGCGAGCACGGCATCGCGCGGTCCGTCTGCCGTCAGTTCGCCATCGCCCAGAACCAGGAGACGGTCGGCCACGGCCACCGCGCCCTGGCGGTGGGTCACCAGGAACACCGTTGTCCCCTTGGCCTTCAGCTCGCGTATGGCTCGCAGCAGCGCTGCTTCCCCAGCATCGTCCAGGTTGGCATTCGGCTCGTCCAGAACGATGAGCGATGGGTCGCCATAGAGCGCCCGGGCCAGCCCGATGCGCTGCCTCTGTCCCCCGGAAAGTAGGCGCCCTGCGTCCCCGATGGGGGTGTCGTAGCCCTTGGGAAAGCGCAGGATCGTCTCGTGCAGGCCGGCGCTGGATGCCGCCTCGATGACCTTGCGCGAGTCGACCTCGCCGAGCCGCGCAATGTTCTCGGCAATGGAGCCCCCGAACAATTCGACGTCCTGCGGCAAATAGCCAAGATGCGGGCCCAGTTCGAGACGATTCCAGCCCCGGACCGGCACGCCGTCGAGCAGCACCGCGCCACGGGATGCCGTCCGGATTCCGACCATCACCTTCACCAGCGTGGACTTGCCCGAGCCGGAAGGTCCCAGCACCGCGACCACGGTTCCCGCGGGGACCGCAAACGAAATGTTCTTCAGGATGGGGGCCGTGCGCCCTGCGGCCTCCGCAAAGACGCCTTGCAGGCTGATCTCGCCGGTGGGCGCGGCTCGGGAAGGGACAGGCGCCTGCTCGGGGAAGTCGGCCAGCAGTTTCTCAAGACGTTCGAGTGCGGCACGGCAGGAGACAAACCCACGCCACGCGCCGAGCAGCTGGTCGATGGGCGCGAGGGCGCGGCCCATCAGCACGTTCGCCGCAATCATCGCGCCTGCCGACAACTGTCCATCGATCACCAGCAGCGCCCCCGCCCCCAGCGCGAGCGACTGTTGGCTGTAGCGTATGAATTTGCTCCAGCCGGTGACGTGATTGACAAAGCCGTGCGCGGAAGCGCTCTTTTCCATGCAGGCCGCGTGCTGGCGATTCCAACGCTCTTGCAGGTTGGCGACCATGCCCATCGATTCGAGCACCTCGATGTTTCGAAGCTTGCTCTGCAGGTCGCTCATCGTCTCGCTCGCGGCTTTCAGGGCCGCTTCCGATGGCGCGACGGTCTTCCTCTGGCCGAACCAGGCCAGTGCGGCCTGGACCAGGGCGAAACAAAGCGCCAGGACGCCGAGCCAGGGATGAAGAAAGAAGATCACCGCGATGTAGATCGGCGTCCAAGGTGCATCGAAGAGCGCAAAGATGCCCAGGCCGGTCAGGAACTGGCGGATCTGGTTCAGGTCTGCGAACGGTCTGGACGCGGTGGATGTCGACTGGCCGAGGTAGGCCTGGAAGCTCCCGTTGAACACCCGGGTGCTCAGTTGCCGGTCGAAGCGCAGGCTGGCCCGCACCAGCAGGCGCGAGCGCAGCCATTCCGACAAGGCCAGCGCACAGAAAAGGAACATGGTGATCAAGGAAACCGCGAGCAGGGTGAGTTCGCTTTGACTGGCCAGCACGCGGTCGAACAGCTGCAGCATGTAGATGGTCGGCGCGAGCATGAGCAGATTGGTCAGGAAGCTCAGCATTCCGACCAGCAGGAACTCCCTGCGGAAACCCCAGAGGGCGCGCCCCAGTTCGCTGCGGTTGAAGAGCGGAGGTTTCTTCATGGCAGTGGATTCGTCTGAAGCGCGGCGCTCGCAGCGGTTGCGGCATCGCGCGGCTTCGGTACGGGACTGTTGGCCGCCTTGCGCATCCGGTCCACCGCCTGCTCACCGGCTTGCCGCAGCGCAGCCAGGACCTCGTCGCGTGCGCCGAATGCCTGCATCGCGCCGTCGCACAGCACCAGCATCTTGTCCGCCACGGCCAGCACGCTGGAGCGGTGCGTCATGACGACGAATGTCGTGCCGCGCGCCTTGAGCTTCGAAATGACAGCCGCCAATGCGGCGTCGCCAGCGTCGTCGAGGCTCGAATTCGGTTCATCGAGCACCACCAGCGCGGGCTCGCCGTAGATCGCGCGCGCCAATGCGACCCGCTGCCGCTGCCCGCCCGACAGCATGGTCCCTTCGGGGCCGATCGGGCTGTCGTAGCCCAGCGGAAGGCCCGCGATGCAGGCGTGCAGATCGACGGCCAAAGCTGCCGCCTCGACCTTCGCAGGCCGCACCTCCCCGAAGCGCGCGATGTTCTCGGCCACCGTGCCCTCGAGCAATTCCACGTCCTGGGGCAGATAGCCGATGTGCGGGCCGAGTTCGCTCTTGTCCCACGCGAAAACGTCCGCGCCGTCCAGCCGCACCTTGCCGCTCGTCGCGGGCCAGAGGCCGACGATCAGGCGTGCCAGGGTCGTCTTCCCCGCGGCAGAAGGCCCCACGACGGCGAGCACCTCGCCGGGCACCAGGCCGAAGGCCACGTTCTTCAGAATGGCCGGACCGTTGCCCGGAGCGCCGGCAACGAGGCTTTCGACTTGAAGCGCGCCTTTGGGCGGCGGCAAGGACATCGTGTCCGGTCTTTGGGCAATGACGCCCAACAGGCTGTCCAGACGCTGCCATGCATCGCAGGCATTCACCACCGCGCGCCATTGCGTCACGAGCTGCACCAGCGGCGCCAGGGCCCGGCCGCCCAGGATCGAGCCGACGACCATCATTCCGGCGCCGCCGTTGAGCTGGTTCTTCAGCAGCAGCCAGGCACCCAGGCCGAGCAACAGGGAACCCATGGCGACCTGCAGGAACTTGCTGACGGCCTGATAGGCCCCGGCACGGTCCGAAGCGATGGCCTCGCGCTGCAGGAAGTCGCGTCGCTTGTCCATCCAGCGGCGATGGACGTCCGGCAGCATGCCCATCGACTCGATGACCTGCGAGTTTCTCAACGCGGCGTCCGCATACTGCTGCGCTTCGATCGCACTGCGATTGGCCGACACCAGTGGCGGCCGCGTGCTCCGGTCGTTGATCCACCCGACGAACACCTGCAGCAGCGAGCCCACGACGGCCGACAGGCCCAGCACCGGGCTGATGGCGAACATCAGCCCCACGAAGACCAGCGAGACCGGCGCTTCCATCAACGCCAGCAACGGGGGTGAATACAGGAACTCCCGCAAGGTCCGAAGGTCGTTGAGAGGCTGCACGGTCCCGCCCGGCAGCCGCTTGAGACCCGCTTCGAAGATGGCGCAGAACACGCGATCCCGCATCTTCCGATCCAGTTTCTGTCCGGCCCGGTACATCACCTCCGCGCGTGCCCAGTCGAGTATTTCCATCAGGCAGTAAGCGGCCAGGACCAGCAATGTCAGCATGGCCAGCGTGAGCGGGCTGCGGCTGTTCACCACTCGCCCATACACCTCCAGCATGTACCCGCTCGGCGCCAGCAGCAAAAGGCCGGAGCAAACACTGAACCAGGCCGCCCGCACGAAGTAGGCGCGGAGCGTTGTCACCGCGTGCCGCAACTCGCCAGACTTTTCCTGAGGCTTCATACCACCTCGCAGGTTCGACATCAGTACGCCCGAGCACAGGCGGGGTGAGAAGGGGCCGCGTTTCTGCTGCCCCCTTGCGCCAGGATTCGTTATGCGATCGCTTCCGTTTGCTGGGTCGTGCCTATCAGGTTGGCCACGCCGTCGATCTCCAGGTGGACGTCGAAGTTGAAGCCCGCGAAGTCGGCATCGCCGTCGATCACCTGACCCACAAAGTTCAGGTCCACGTCCGAATTGATCGTCGTCGATGTGATCACATCGATCTTGATGATCTTGAACACATCGTTGTCTGCCGTATCGGCATAGTTCGAGCCGGTCGCGGTCAGATTCACCGTGTTGTGGCCACTCAGGCTGATGCCCGTGCCGGTGATTTCTTCGGTGCTGCTCAGGACCTGCACGCCCGTGATCTGGTAGTTGGCGCTGTCGTAGTCGTCCTCGCCGATGCTGACGACCTTCAAACCTCCTCCGGCCGATTGATAGTCCGCCGCGGAGTTGGCGATCAGAAGCCTGGTCGTGGAGGTGTTGGTCGACGCGTTGAACAACTTCAGCAGAACAGCCACATCCTCGCCGTCCGTGATCTGGTCGATCGTGATGTTGATCGCGTCGGCGTAGGCCGTGTCCGTACCGACGATGGCCGCTCCTGGGCGCTGCGGTGGACTCGTCAGATTGGGGTTGCTCACCGGATTCGACCTGTAGAAGTCGAAATTCAGCAACTCGCCCGATTGGACGGTATCGGAGTTCACGCCGAGGGTGTTGGTTGCGACGTTGACGAAACCGGCGCTCTCGCTGGTGAAGGTTTCGCCCGCCAGAAAGGCGTGGTTGTTGCCTGCCAGCAGGTCACCGGAGTCGCTCGGAGGCGTGGACGCCCTGGCCGAAAGCACGCCGAAGAAGTCGTTGCTGTATTGCTGGACCACGATCTCCGGCGAGTTGTTGCCTTCCGTGTCGTAATTGAAGGATGCCAGCGGCGCACTCGTGGAGAACGTCGTTTGTCCTCCGAAGACCTGGTCCAGGTCGAAGGAGAAGGTGCCGTCCGTCTTGTTGAAGACGACCGTGCCCGTTGCCGCCTGCGTCGTCGTCGACGTCGGCCCGGGGTAGTAGTTGAAGCCGAAGTTGTAGGTGACCGTCGTGGCGTCTTCGGCGAAGTGCGAGACGGTTGCATCGGTGATGGGCCGCCCGCCGCCGGTCGTTCCGGTCAGGCTGTTCAGCACGATGCCGTCGGTCGACGCGTTGTCCACGTCGTCGGCGCCAACGGAGATGTTGTAGGTCCCCGTAATGGGCTGGGCGTCGTTCGTTCCGTTGAGGTCGGAGATGGAGGTCACCGTCGGGCCGTCGTCGTCGAACTTGATGTTGGCGCCGATATTGAGCACCTTGGAATCGGTCGCGGTATCGCCATCCCCGTCGGTGAGCGTCACGGCATTGGTCAGGGTGATCAACGTGTCGACCAGCGTGGCCTGCTGGGCCGCGTAGTTCGACGAGGCACCCGGCAGCGCGTGGTCGATTTCGGCGAACTGCTGCAGTGTCACCGAACCGGTCCCGCTCACCGTGAGGTCGAAGATGGTGTTGGCCGCCGTGATGCCGGCCGCGGTGGCGGAGGTCGATCCGACGACCGTCGTGCCAACCAGGTACAGCTTGATGCTTGCGCCGTCGCTCGTGAGTCCTGAAGCTCCCCCTTGCGTTGCCACGCCGAGCGCATAGGTCGATGTGGTGCTGCCCGCCCCATCGGCGCCATAGCTGCTCGACGTCACGCCGAAGGCACTCGCGAAGTCCTGGGTGGCGGAGTCGGTGGCCGCTGCGATGGTCTGGGCGTCCTGGGTATTGAGCAGCGCCGTGTCGGTTGGCGTTGCCAGCACGATCGTCGGGCCGTCATCGTCGAACTTGATGTTCGCGCCGATGTTGAGCACCTTGGAATCGGTAGCGGTGTCGCCATCGCGATCGGTGAGCGTCACGGAATCGGTCAGTGTGACCAGATCGTCGGCCAGCGTGGCCTGCTGGGCCGCGTAGTTCGACGAAGCACCCGGCAGCGCGTGATCGATTTCGGTGAACTGCTGCAGCGTGACCGAACCGGTTGCGCTCACGGCCAGGTCGAAGACGGTATTGGCCGCTGCGACGCCGGCCTCGGTGGCGGATGTCGAACCGATGACCTTGCCGCTCACCAGGTACAGGTAGATGGTCGCGCCATCGCTCTTGAGTCCTGAGTCGCCACCTTGCGTTTTCACGCCGAGCGCGAAGACCGAGTTGGTGGAGCCCGCCCCATCGGTGCCATAGCTGCTCGAAGTCGTTCCGAATGCAGTCGCGAAGTTCGTGGTGGCGGAGTCGGTGGCGGCGCCGATGGTGTCGGCGTCCTGCGTGTTGAGCAGCGCGGTGTCGGTGGGCGTCGCCAGCACGATGGACGGGCCGTCGTCCTCGAAGTTCATCATGGAGCCGACCTCTGCCGTTGCGCTGGAAACCTGCAGCAGCCGGAAACCCCCGATGTCGAAGTCGGCGTGGGTGTTGCCCGAGGCATTGAGGGCGGCCCCGTTTTCGATGAGTACGCGGTTGTGGTCCGCCGAGGTCGTGTATTCGATCGAGTAGCCGGCCTTGACGCCGGTGATCGTCGCAACGCCGTTGGTGATGCTGATGACGATGGCCGAACTCAGTGCGCCCTCGGCGCCGTTCGAGAAGGTTTCCAGAGGCGCCCCGGTGACGGAATCGAGCACGCGCACGCTCGTGATCGAAACCACCTGGTCGCCCGCATAGCCGTCGATGAAGCTGTTGCCGGACTCGACCGCCGTGCTGTATGCGGTGACCTTGACCTGGGCACTCTTTCCGCTTTGCAACTGCACCACGTCGAAATCGGCGGTCCTGGCTCCGAACATGCCGGTGAAGTCGATGTTCGACTCCAGATCGGCCTCGTTCTGGTCCAGGTTCGGAATGGTGACGTCCGCCCTGGCGCCGGTCACGAACGTGAAGCGGATGCCTTCCTGCTCGGTGATCATCTGGCTGTTGGTGCCGAACGTGGTCGGCCCGCCGGCCTGGCTGGTGTTGATCGTGTCGCCGGTCGTGATGTTGATGTCGTCGGCGGTGCTGTTGGGGTTTGCGCCGGATTGATTTGCCGGGTCCTTTCCCGTCGCGATGATCGACACGTCGGAAATCCGGCCGTTGACGATCGTCGGGTTGTCCTTCGTAAACATCAGGAACAGGTTCTGGCCGGATGGCGCGCCTGCGAGGTTGAAGTCCGCACTCTGGCCGACGCTGACGAAGACCTTGTTCAGCAGGTTGACCGCATCGTCTGGATTGGTCGCATCGGGGTTCGCTATCGCTTCATACTGGACCATCCACATCTTGGCGCCGGTCACCGGGGTTCCCGTCTCCTCCAGGTAGGCCGCGAACACGACGACATTGAGGGCCGTCTTCCCGTAGACGACGTTGTTGTTGGTCGGATCGGTGTACAGGAAGATGTCTTCGCCATCGGCGGTGTTGAGACCGCTGTCGAAGCCATTGAGCGGAGCGCCGTTCGCGTCCGTGAAGGAGATATCGGTGACCGCGCCGGTTACGCTGAACGTGAATGCGTTGGTGCCGGCATTGGTCCCGTCATAGCCGCTCAAAGCGGCGTTGATGGCGGTGCCGACACTCTGGGCCGCCAAGCGGCTGCTGAAGGCCGTCGGCAGCGAGCTTGCGGAGATGTCATTGTCGTTACTGTCGCCGGCAATGGCGGGAGTAGCGGCAAGGTTCTGCAAATTGGCGGATTCGTCCAGAGTGACGGTCGAGCCGGCCGTCAGATTTAACGCAGGCATAAACACTCCTCGGTTTGGAAAAAAATGCCGACAGCATTGATGCCCCGATTGACGCGCGTTCGCTGGCAATCAGTCAGGTCCATGTATCAGCAGGGAGGAATGCTGAACCGCCAGGCGGCGCGCTGTCCATAGGATAAAAGTTGTCACCCAAGGGATGACGCGCTGTGCCGGGCGTGTGCCCTCATGCCCATAACCTTTTGATACCTTGCGAGGGCCGCGGACCTATCTGCACGATGACGTGGTCTTTATCATTACCTTCCGGATACCTCCAAAACAAGCGCCTCGGAGGAAGCCATGGAAGAAGTCCCAATGTCGCCTGCTGGGCGGGAGCCTGCGTGGAACGCAGATCCGCGGCCGTTCACGCAAGACTTCCGTCCGCTGTCGCCGTTTGCGCTACCCGCGCTGTGGACATCGAGCTGCTTTCAGCCAGCTTGCCTGGAGATTCCATCTCCATCTCCAGCCCCTTGCCCTGCGGTCGAAGTCCGTGTGCCGGTTCTCGTCGCAACCTGCCCGGGCCGCGCGTCGACGTTGTCCGGGCTGGGCCTGTTGGCCTCGAGGCACTCGGCCGAGCGGATGTACCGGATCGAGCACGCGGAAATGAACGGCATCTCCGAGCTGGAAGCGCGCTGCCTGCTGCAGGCACCCCGTCTGCTGCTGGTGGACATCGCGCTGATTGCGCCGGAAAGAGTCAACAAATTGGACGACCTGCGCCGCCGCTTTCCAGCCACCGACTGGCTCCTCGGCTGGGAGGCGCCCTCAATGCCCGGGCTGGATGCAGCGATCCGAAGTCAGGCGCGCGGCTGCGTCGAGTGGGCCGCGAGCGCAGAGCAGTTCGCGCAATCGCTGGATGCCGTGCTGGCAGGCACCTTGGGCTTCCCGGGTCCGGTGTTGCAGGCGCTTTATCTGTCTGTGCTGCGATTGAAGGCAGCCGGCGGGCGGCCGGCGTCCTGTGCGATATCGCCTGCAATGAGACTGACCGCGCGAGAGAACGAGGTGCTGTCGCTGATGTACCGTGACATGACCAACAAGCAGATCGCCGAGCGGCTCGGCATCAGCGTCAACACAGTCAAGAAGCACCTTGCCCATGTGTTCGCGAAGCAGGGGCAGCACAGCCGGCGCTGGCATCTCGCCTGATCAGGCGCGGCCTACTGGTTCTGCGATCCGCGATGCGCCCAGCCCGTCGTGTGCTTCTCGATCACGCTGAACAGCTCATACATCAGCATCGCCATCGCCCCAACCACCATCAGGCCCGCGAAGGCCAGCCCCATCTGCATGGCCGAGCCGGCGGAGATCAGCAGGTAGCCGATGCCTTCGTTGGCGGCCGTCATCTCGCTGACGGTGGTGCCGACGAAGGCCAGCGTGATGGCGACCTTCAGAGAGCCGAAGAAGTACGGCATGGAACGCGGCAGGCCGATCTTCATGAGCACGTCCCAGCGCCTGGCGCCGAGCACGCGCAGCACGTCTTCCAGCTCGGGTTCGAGCGTGGCGAGGCCGGTCGCGATGTTCACCATGATCGGGAAGAAGCTGATCAAAAAGGCCGTGAGGATCGCCGGCCCCGCGCCGATGCCGAACCACACCACGAGGATGGGCACGAAGGCTGCCTTGGGCAGCGCGTTGAACGCCGTCATCAGCGGGTAGATGGCCGCGTACGCAATGCGCGAGCTGCCGATCACGAAGCCCAGCAGCACGCCCACCACGATCGCCAGGCCGAAGCCCGCCATCGTGACCCAGAAGGTGCGCCAGGCGTGGCCCGCGATGATTTCCTTGAATTCCCAGAACTGGTTCCAGATGCGCAGCGGGCTCGGAAAGATGAAGTCCGAAACCTCGAAGCCCGCGCAGATCACCTGCCACAGCAGGATCACCGCCACGAGCAGCAGCCATGGCGACCAGCGTTCGATTTGCTTGGTGTTCTTCATGGCGCGTTCCTCAGTGCGCCGCCGCCGTGGCGCCGGCGGCATTGCCGCGGATCGCGCCGATGTGCCCGCGCAGCTCCAGCACGATGTCGGTGAACTCCTTGGTGTAGGTGAGTTCGAGCTCGCGCGGACGCGGCAGCTCGATGTCGCGCTTCACCACGAAGCGCCCCGGGCTCTTGCTCATCACGTACACCGTGTCGGCCAGGAAAACCGATTCGCGCAGGTCGTGCGTCACCAGGATCACGTTGAACTGCTGCTCGGTCCACAGGTCGCGCAGGATGCACCACAGCTCTTCGCGCGTGAAGGCGTCGAGCGCGCCGAAGGGCTCGTCGAGCAGCAGCATCTTGGGCTCGTGGATGAGCGCACGGCAAATGCTCGCGCGCTGCTGCATGCCGCCCGAGAGCTGCCATGGGAACTTGTCCTCATAGCCCGCGAGGCCCACTTTCTGCAGCAGCTTGCGTGCGCGCTCGACGTACTCCTTGCGCTTGGCCTTGAAGTTCGAGCGATAGGGCTCGACGATCTCCAGCGGCAGCAGCACGTTGTCGACCGTGGTGCGCCACGGCAGCAGCGAAGGCGCCTGGAAGGCCATGCCCGAGATCTTCAGCGGCCCGGTCACGTTCTGCCCGTCGATGCGGATCTTGCCCATCGACGGCATCTTCAGCCCGGTCGTGAGCTTCATGAAGGTCGACTTGCCGCAACCCGAGGGGCCGACGATGGCGATGAATTCGCCGCGCCTGACCTTCAGGTCGATGGCCTCGACCGCGAAGTGGTTGGCGCGAAGAAGCTCCTCGTTGTAGGCGAGCCAGACGTCCTGGAAGTCGACGAAGGGGGCGGCCGCTTGCGATGCGTCCACCATCACTTCTTCGACAGGATGTTCAGTTCGGCCGACGGCGGCAGCAGCGAGGCGGTCCACACCGCGTCGGGGCTCACGCGCGTCTTGGTGCCGAACGCGTCCGACACCTGCGAGGCCATCAGCGACATGCGGCCTGCGTTGACCGTGCCGAAGCCTTCGGCGCGCGCGTCGGCGCTGTTGATGACGGTATCGATGGCCAGCTGCAGGCGGCGCGTTTCGAGCTTGCTGTCGATGATGCCGTCGCGCGCCTTCACCGATTCGATGGCCACTGCCGGGTTGGCGATGACTTCCTTCGCCCCCTTGGCAAAGGCCGAGAGGAATTTCTTCACCGCCGCCGGGTTCTCCTTGATGAGCTTGGGCGAGGCGATGATCACGTTGCCGTACAGCTTCACGCCGTAGTCGGGGTAGGGCAGCACGACGATGTCGGCCGCCTTGGCGCCGCGCGCCTCGAGGTTGAGCAGCGAGGTGAAGGTGAAGCCGGTGATGGCGTCGATGTCGCCGCGCATCAGCATGGTCTCGCGCAGCGTCGGGTCCATGGCGGTCCAGTTGACGGGACCGATGTTGTTGGCCTTCGCGAAGATCGGGAAGGCGCGCCGGCCGGCATCGAACACCGGCGCGCCGAGCTTCTTGCCGGCGAGGTCGGTGGGCTTGGTGATGCCGCTCTTCTTGAGCGCCATGACCGAGGCCGGCGTGTTGTTGTAGACCATCATCACCGCGACCGGCTTGTTCGGGCTGTCGGGGTTGTTGGCGTGGAACTCCATCAGCGCCGCGAGGTCGGCAAAGCCCATGTCGTAGGCGCCCGAGGCCACGCGCGTGACGGTGCCACCCGAGCCGTTGCCCGCGTCGATGCTCACGTCGAGCCCGGCCGCCTTGAAGTAGCCCTTGGCGGCGGGATGCAGGAACAGCGCGGCCGGTCCCTCGAAGCGCCAGTCGAGCTGGAACTTGATCGGCGTCGGGCTCTGGGCAAGGGCCGGTGAGAGGCCGAAGCAGAGGGCCGAGGCGGCGAGGAAGGACTGGAGCAGTTGGCGCTTGTTCATGCGTTATCCGTGATGTGAATGCTTCGGCATTCAAGCAAAAACGGTGCCCGCACGCGATTGGTGCGAACCCTCCCGGTGGGTCGATACGGTGCGCCATCTGCACCCCCCAAATGCAAAAACGCGGCATTGCCGCGTTTTTGGCACCGAAGGCGGGCAGTTCGCCCGCCGGATGGCCCGGTGATTACTTGTCGACGGTCACTTTCGCCACCGCCAGCGCCGTCATGTTGATGATGCGGCGCACCGTCGACGACGGCGTGAGCACGTGCGCCGAGCTCGCGGCGCCCAGCAGCACCGGGCCGACCGTGATGCCGTTGGCACCGGTCATCTTCAGCACGTTGTAGAGGATGTGCGCCGAATCGAGGTTCGGGCACACCAGCAGGTTGGCTTCGCCGCTCAGCGTGGTTTCGGGCAGGGCGGTGCGGCGGACATCTTCCGACAGCGCCGCGTCGCCGTGCATCTCGCCGTCGCATTCGATGTCGGGTGCCATCTGCGCGAACAGGTCGCGCGCCAGCCGCATCTTGCGGGCCGAGGCGCGGCTCGAGGTGCCGTAGTTCGAGTGCGACAGGAAGGCCACCTTCGGCGGCAGGCCGAAGCGGCGCACTTCCTCGGCGGCCATCACCGCGATGCTTGCCAGCATCTCGGCGCTCGGGTCTTCGTTCACGTTGGTGTCGGTGATGAAGATCGTGCCCTTGTCGAGCGTCAGCGCGTTCAGCGTGGCGAAGCCGGGCGCGTCGCGCTTCAGGCCGATCAGGTTGCGGATGTGCTCCAGGTGCACGTCGAAGCGGCCGACCAGGCCGCAGATCATCGCGTCGGCGTCGCCCAGGTGCAGCATCAGCGCGGCGATGGTGGTGTTCGAGCGGCGCACCATGGTCTTGGCGGCCTCCGGCGTCACGCCGCGGCGGCCCATGATCTTGTGGAAGCTCTCCCAGTAGGTGCGAAAGCGCGGATCGTCCTCGGGGTTGACGATCTCGAAGTCGGTGCCCGCGCGGATGTGCAGGCCGGCCTTCTTGATGCGCGCCTCGATCACGGCGGGGCGGCCCACCAGGATCGGCTTGGCCACGCCTTCGTCCACCGCCCACTGCGCGGCGCGCAGCACGCGCTCGTCTTCGCCTTCCGCATAGGCTACGCGCTTGGCGGTGGCGATCTTGGCGGCGCTGAACACGGGGCGCATGAACATGCCGGTCTGGTAGACGAAGCGCGTCAGGTGCTGGCGGTAGGCGTCCATGTCCTCGATCGGACGCGTCGCGACACCCGAGGCGGCAGCGGCCTCGGCCACGGCCGGCGCGATGCGCAGGATCAGGCGCGAGTCGAATGGCTTCGGAATGATGTAGTCGGGGCCGAAGGCCAGCTCCTGGCCGGCGTAGGCGGTGGCCACCTCTTCGCTGATGTCGGCCTTGGTCAGCTCGGCGATCTCGCGCACGCAGGCCAGCTTCATCTCTTCCGTGATCTTGCTGGCGCCGCAGTCCAGCGCGCCGCGGAAGATATACGGGAAGCACAGCACGTTGTTGACCTGGTTCGGGTAGTCCGAACGGCCCGTGGCGATGATGCAGTCCGGCCGCACGGCCTTGGCCAGCTCGGGGCGGATCTCGGGCTCAGGGTTGGCCAGCGCCAGGATGATGGGCTGCGCGCCCATGGTCTTGACCATCTCGGCGCTCATGACGCCCGGGGCCGAGCAGCCCAGGAACACATCGGCGTCCCTGACCACGTCGGCCAGGGTGCGGGCGCCGGTGTCTTTCTGGGCGTAGCGTGCCTTGGATTCGTCGAAACCGCCCGCGCGGCCCATGTAGATCAGGCCCTTGGAGTCGCAGGCGTGGATGTTGGCCGGCTTGGCGCCCAGGCCGACCATCACGTCGAGGCAGGCGATGGCTGCGGCGCCCGCGCCCGAGACGGCGATCTTCACGTCCCCGATCTTCTTGCCGACCAGCTCCAGCCCGTTGAGGAGGGCTGCGGCCGAGATGATGGCCGTGCCGTGCTGGTCGTCGTGGAACACCGGGATGTTCATGCGCTCGCGCAGCTTCCTCTCGATGTAGAAGCACTCGGGCGCCTTGATGTCCTCGAGGTTGATGCCGCCCAGCGTGGGCTCCAGCGCCGCGATGATCTCGACCAGCTTGTCGGGATCGCGCTCGGCCAGCTCGATGTCGAACACGTCGATGCCGGCGAATTTCTTGAACAGGCAGCCCTTGCCTTCCATCACCGGCTTGGCGGCCAGCGGGCCGATGTCGCCCAGGCCGAGCACCGCGGTACCGTTGGTGATCACGCCCACCAGGTTGCCGCGCGCGGTGTATTCGGAGGCCGTGGCGGGGTCTGCGGCGATGTCGAGACACGGATAGGCCACGCCCGGCGAATAGGCCAGCGACAGGTCGCGCTGGTTCAGCAGGGGCTTGGTCGGGGTGATCGAGATCTTGCCCTTGACGGGTGAGCGGTGGTATTCGCGCGCTGCCTCGCGAAGTGCTTCTTCTGCGGGGGAAAGGGGTGCAGCCATGAAAGTCTCCTTGTTTCTGACGGGCAATGAGGCTACCGCAAAAGCGCAGCCCCTTTGTACAGGGGGAATGCCGAAAACGCCTGAATCCATATCTTCGGCGTGATGGAGTTGGCCGGCGGTTGGCTAAACTGCGCGATCGTTACCTGCGGGGGCTCACGGCTTGCGATTGGCCGGTGCTGGCCCGGGGTAGCGCCAACAGCGATAAAACCACAACGAGGGGCAACAACGCATGACATCAGGACCTTTCACCGGCAACGACCCCGATGTCGTGGTCATTGGCGGGGGCCCTTCGGGCTCCACGGTGGCCGCCTTGCTCGCGGACAAGGGCCACGACGTGGTGCTGATCGAGAAGGCGCAGCATCCGCGCTTTCACATCGGCGAGTCGCTGCTGCCGATGAACATGCCACTGTTCGACCGGCTGGGCGTGCGCACCGAGGTCGAGGCCATCGGCATCCGCAAGCACGGCGCCGAGTTCGTTTCGCCCTGGCACGACCACAGCAGCCACTTCAACTTCGGCGAGGCGATGGACAAGAGCTTTCCGTACGCGGTGCACGTGCGCCGCTCGGAGTTCGACGAGCTGCTGTTCCGCCATGCCGCCGCGCGCGGCGCACGCACCTTCGAGGGCCGGCGCGTCACCGGCGTGGACATGGACGCCGACACCGGCGGCGAGAAGCGCCCGCTGGTCAAGGTCAAGGCCGACGACGGCACCGAAACCACCTGGCGCCCGCGTTTCGTGATCGACGCCAGCGGGCGCGACACCCTGCTGTCGAACCAGTTCGATGTGAAGCAGCGCAACCGCAAGCACGCCAGCGCGGCCCTGTACGGCCACTTCGCCAACGCCGAGCGCCGGCCGGGCCGCTTCGAGGGCAACATCACGCTGTTCTGGTTCGATCACGGCTGGTTCTGGTACATCCCGCTGAAGGACGGTACCGTGAGCGTTGGCGCTGTGGCTTCGCCGGCCTACTTCAAGCGCCGCAAGGGCTCGCTCGAAGAGTTCCTGATGGAAACCATCGCGCTCGCGCCCAAGCTGGCCGCGCGCCTGAAGAACGCCACGCTGATGGAAGGCGCCACCTCCACCGGCAACTACGCCTACGACTCCAAGTTCTGCCGCGGCGACCGCTTCATGATGGTGGGCGACGCCTACGCCTTCGTCGACCCGATGTTCTCTTCAGGCGTGTACCTGGCGATGAACAGCGGCTTCGAGGCCGCCACCGCGGCCGACCACTGGCTCAAGGGCGAGGCGAAGGAGGCCGAGAAGGCCTTCCGCCACTACGAGAAAGTGATGAAGCGCGGACCCAGGATGTTCTCGTGGTTCATCTACCGCATCACCTCGCCGGCCATCCGCCGCCTGTTCATGAACCCGCGCAACGTCTGGCGCATGCAGGAGGCGATGCTGTCCATCCTGGCCGGCGACCTGTTCCGAGACACGCCCATCGGGCCGCGCTTCTGGGGCTTCAAGGTGACCTACTACGCGTCGTGCCTCGGCATCCTGCCGCAGGCCGTGAAGACCTGGGCATGGCGCCGGCGCAACCTGAAGGAGTCGCTGGAAGCCGCAAAGACCTGATTCTTTCCAGGAACACCGCGGAACCGGCTTTTGCCGGGCCGCAGGTGTTGCCCCCGGCGAGGGGGTTGGCGAAGCGACACGAAGTGCGCGAAGCCTCGGGGAGAGCCTGGTCAGTCCGGGGTCACCGTGTGCTGCGCCAGCGCCTCCAGCGCGCGCACCAGCGCCGAGTGGTCGAGCTGGCCGTAGCCCAGTGCAGCGCAGGCGTTCATGAGCTGCGCCGCGCCGGCCGTCTGCGGCAGCGCCACGCCCAGCGAGCGCGCGCTCTGCATCGCGAGGTTCAGGTCCTTCTGGTGCAGCGCGATGCGAAAGCCCGGCGCGAAGGTGCGCTTGATCATCCGCTCGCCGTGCACTTCGAGGATGCGCGAGCTCGCGAAGCCGCCCATCAGCGCCTGGCGCACCTTGGCCGGGTCGGCGCCCGCCTTCGAGGCGAACACCAGCGCCTCGCCCACGGCAGCGATGTTCAGCGCCACGATGATCTGGTTGGCCACCTTGCAGACCTGGCCGTCGCCGGCGCCGCCCACGAGCGTGACGTTCTTGCCCATCTTGTCGAGCAGCGGCTTCACGCGGCCGAAGGTGCCTTCGTCGCCGCCGCACATGATCGTGAGGCTGGCGGCCTTGGCGCCCACCTCGCCGCCGGAGACCGGCGCGTCGATGTAGCCGGCGCCGAGCGCGACGATGCGCCTGGCGAAGTCCTTGGTGGCGATCGGGTCGATGGAGCTGCAGTCCACCACGATCTTGCCGCTGGAGCCCTTCAGGCCGTCGGCCACGCCTTCGGTACCGGGCGCGCCGAACAGCACCTTCTCCACGTCGGGCGTGTCCGGCACCATGATGAAGACCACGTCGGCCTGGCGCGTCACTTCGGCCGCCGAGGCGCAGATGGTGGCCTTCGAGATGAAGGGCTCGGGCGTGTTGCCATGCGTGTTCACGAAGAGCTGGTGGCCCGCGTCGAGCAGGTGCCCCGCCATGGGCGCGCCCATGATGCCGAGGCCGATGAATCCGATTTTTTTCTGGGTTGTCATGTCTCTGTTTCCTTGTCCGATGCTTATTGCTGTTGGGTGAGTGCCTGGCGCCATCCGAGGCCTTCCACTGTGGTGGCGCGGGGCTTGTATTCGCACCCGATCCAGCCGTCGTAGCCGAGCGAATCGATGTGCCGGAAGAGCCACGGGTAGTTGATCTCGCCCGTGCCCGGCTCGCCGCGGCCCGGGTTGTCGGCCAGCTGGATATGGCCGATGCGCGGCAAATTCTTCGTGAGCGTGTTGCCCAGTTCGCCTTCCATGCGCTGCGCGTGGTAGATGTCGTACTGCACGCGCAGGTTGGACGAACCGACTTCGTCGATCAGCGCCAGCGCCTGGTCGGTGCGCGTGAGGAAGAAGCCCGGTATGTCGAAGGTGTTGATGGGCTCGATCAGCAGGCGCAGGCCGGCCGCTTCGAGTTCGCGTGCGGCGAGGCGCAGGTTCGCGACCACCGTCTTGTGCGCGGCCTCGGTGGTCACGCCCGCGGGCACCTTGCCGACGAGGCAGTTGACCTGCGGGCAGCCGAGCGCGGTCGCGTAGTCGATCGCCATGGCGATGCCCTCGGCGAACTCGCCGGTGCGGTCGGGGTGGCAGGCGATGCCGCGCTCGCCCTTGTCCCAGTCGCCGGCCGGCAGGTTGTGCAGCACCTGCTGCAGGCCGTTGTCGCGCAGGGCGGCAGCGAGTTCCTTCTTCTCGAAGGGGTAGGGGAAGAGGTACTCCACGCCTTCGAAACCCGCCTTGGCGGCGGCCTCGAAGCGTTGCATGAAAGGCAGCTCGGTGAAGAGCATCGTGAGGTTGGCTGCGAACTTGGGCATGTCTTTTCTCTTCCTTCTTTTCAGTCGAGCAGGGCCGCGACGGCGGTCGGCGCATCGGCCAGCGTCTCGGCCAGCGGCTCGAACTCAGTGATGTTGTCGATCTCGGTGCCCATCGCGATGTTGGTCACGCGCTCCAGCATCACCTCGATCACCACCGGCACGCTGAACTCCGCCATCAGCGCTTCGGCGCGGCGGATGGCCGGTGCGATCTCTTCCTGCCGGTTCACGCGGATCGCCTTGCAGCCCAGGCCTTCGACCACTTTGAGGTGGTCCACGCCGTAGCTGCTCTCGATGCCGGCGTCAGGGCCGGCGTTGATGTTGTCGAACGCGAGCTGCACGCAGTAGTCCATCTCGAAGCCGCGCTGCGCCTGGCGGATCAGGCCGAGGTAGGAGTTGTTGACCACGATGTGGATGTACGGCAGCTTGAACTGCGCGCCCACGGCCAGCTCCTCGAGCATGAACTGGAAGTCGTAGTCGCCCGACAGCGCGACGATCTTGCGCGCCGGGTCGGCGGCGCGTACGCCCAGCGCGGCGGGAATGGTCCAGCCCAGCGGGCCGGCCTGGCCGCAGTTGATCCAGTGGCGCGGGTTGTACACGTGCAGGAACTGCGCGGCCGCGATCTGCGAGAGCCCGATGGTGCTCACGTAGCATGTGTCGTTGCTGAAGTTGTTGTTCATGCACTGGTACACGCGTTGCGGCTTCATCGGCACGTCGTCGAAGTTGGTCTTGCGCAGCATGGTCTTCTTGCGCTCGATGCATTGCCTGGCCCAGTCGCGGCGGTCGGGCAGGCGGCCTGCGGCCTTCATTTCCTCGGCGACCTCCACGAAGAGCTCCAGCGCGGCCTTGGCGTCGGACACGATGCCGAAATCGGGCGTGAACACGCGGCCGATCTGCGTGGGCTCGATGTCCACGTGCACGAAGGTCCGGCCCTTGGTGTAGACGTCGACCGAGCCCGTGTGGCGGTTAGCCCAGCGGTTGCCGATGCCCAGCACGAAGTCGCTGGCCAGCATCGTGGCGTTGCCGTAGCGGTGGCTGGTCTGCAGGCCGCACATGCCGGCCATGAGCGGGTGGTTGTCCGGAATGGAGCCCCAGCCCATGAGCGTGGGAATCACCGGCACGCCGGTCGCTTCGGCAAAGCGCACCAGCAGGTCGGATGCATCGGCGTTGATGACGCCGCCGCCGGCCACGATCAGCGGGCGCTCGGCCGCGTTGAGCATGCCGATGGCCTTCTCGATCTGGGCACGCGTGGCGGCCGGCTTGTAGGGCTTGAGCGGTTCGTAGCTGTCGATATCGAACTCGATCTGCGCCATCTGCACGTCGAAGGGCAGGTCGATCAGCACCGGGCCCGGGCGGCCCGAGCGCATCAGGTGGAAGGCCTGCTGGAACACCTGCGGCACCTGGCCGGGCTCGCGCACCGTGACCGACCACTTGGTGACGGGCTTGGAGATCGACTCGATGTCGACCGCCTGGAAGTCTTCCTTGTAGAGCCGTGCGCGCGGCGCCTGGCCGGTGATGCAGAGGATGGGAATCGAATCGGCCCAGGCCGAGTACAGGCCCGTGATCATGTCCGTGCCCGCCGGGCCCGAGGTGCCGATGCACACGCCGATGTTGCCGGCCACCGCGCGGGTGTAGCCCTCGGCCATGTGCGAGGCGCCTTCCACGTGCCGCGCGAGGATGTGCGCGATGCTGCCGCGCTGGCGCAGGGCCGAATACATCGGGTTGATCGCCGCGCCCGGCACGCCGAAGGCCTGCGTCACGCCTTCCTTCTCCATCACCAGAACCGCGGCCTGGACCGCTGTCATCTTTGCCATTGTGAAGTCTCCTTTGGGATGGGCTCACTGTAGGAATCCGGGCGGATTCCAAGAAGACGGCTGCGGACCATAAAACCTATTCCAGGCTGGAATAAGTGACTACCATCCGGCCCATGGACAGATTGCTTGCAATGGAAATGTTCGTGCGCGTTGTCGAGATGGGCAGCTTCTCGAAGGCCGCGCGCGAGTTCAACACCACGCAGCCCACGGTGACCAAGCAGATCGCGGCCACCGAGGAGCGGCTGAAGGTGCGCCTGCTCAACCGCAACACGCGCGGCGTGAGCCTCACCGAGCCGGGCGCGCTCTACTACGAGAAGTGCAAGACCATCGTGCGCGAGGCCGAGGAGGCCGACAGCATCGTGCAGCTGCGGCAGAACCAGGCGCAGGGGCTGCTGCGCGTGGGCACCTCGGTGGCGTTCGGGCGGCGCGTGGTGGTGCCGCTGGCGCTCGAGTACATGCGCCGGCATCCGCAGGTGCAGCTCGACCTGAGCTTCGAGGACCGCTACGTCGACCTCATCGCGCAGGGCATCGACGTGGCCATCCGCATGGGCAAGCTGGCCGACTCGTCATTGGGCGCGCGCTACCTGGGCGCCAATCCGTGGGTGATGGTCGCCTCGCCCGCCTACCTGAAGAAGCACGGCACGCCGAAGCGCGCGCAGGACCTCAGCGCGCACGTGGCTCTCATCTACAGCAGCGTGGTGGGCGACGAGTTCTGGCGCATGCACACGCCCAGGGGCGAGCCGGTCACGGTGCCGGTATCGGGCCGCTTCCGCTCGAACAACCTCTCGGCCGTGCTGGCGGCGGCGCGCGACGGCCTGGGCATCGCGCTGATGCCGCGCTACGTGGCCAGCGACTCGCTGGCCGCCGGCAAGGTGCGCGAGGTGCTCGGCGACCATGCGCTGCCCGAGCAGGAGATACACGCCGTCTTCCCGTCGCCCAAGCTGGTGCCGGGCAAGGTGTCGGGCTTCGTGGCCTTCCTGCAGGGGCGCTTCGACGAAGGCTGGTGGGCGGCGGCCTGAGCACCAGGCCCACCGGCACGCTTCACGTCGCCACGAAGGCACCGTGCAGGCCCAGCGGCAGGGCGTAGGGCAGTGTGGCCTGCGCCACCGGTCCCGCCGCGAGGTTGTCGGCCGCGAAGCACGACAGCACCGTCTTCTGCCTGCCGAAGTCGAGCACCGTGCCCAGCACCCAACCCGGCTTCGAGCCGTCGGGTACGAAGACGTGTTCTTCCACCATGGCCTGCGCGCCGTAGCTGTAGCGCTGGCTGCGGCCGGTCTCGACGTCGGTGCGCGCGATCGAGCCGAAGCCGGGCAGGTCGCGCCGGATCTGCGTGGCGTGCACCACCTGGCGATGGCGCAGGCCGACGCGGCGCGGGTCGATGCGCGGGAACTCGGCTTCCTGCGCCAGCGTCTCCTGCGTGGCGCGCTCCGTGGACAGGTTCAGCGTGGCCACGGTCAGGTGCGGCTCGGTGGTCTTCACGCGGCGAGCGCGCATCAGTTCGCGGCTGGTGACGAACACCGAGTCGGCATTGTCCGAGCGCACGTAGTCGATGTGGATCTGCGTGCCGCGCGGCGTGTCTTCCTCCCAGGCGTTGCCGACGTGGAACAGGAAGCCGGCCGGCAGCGCGAGCACCTGGCGGCGCTCCCAGTTCCGCTTGTCGATGACCAGCGCGCGCATGCCGAGCTCCGGCCGCCAGACGTGGGCGTCGAGAAAGCTCGCGCCGGCGGCCTTGCGCTTGCTGTCGTAGACCAGCGGCGGCAGCAGGAACACCAGGTGCCGCTCGGTCACGGCGAAGTCGTGGACCATCGGCATGTCGGCCACCGGCACCACGGCCGCGCGCCGCAGCGCGCCTTCGGGTGCAATCTCGTACAGCGCCAGCAGGCCCTGGCCCGAACTCACGCCGAAATTCCACACCGTGCCGTCCGGATCGACCTTGGGGTGGGCCGAGAACGGCATGCCCGCGAGGTCGGCGCGCCAGGTCTTCACGCCCAGCGTGTCGAGCGTGAGCGCGTCGATGCGCGTGGCCGAACCGCCTTCCCATAGCGCCAGCACCTCGCCGCGCATCGGCAGCACGCTGGTGTTGGCGACGTTGATGCTGTCGGCAGAGGTCGGCGGCTCCACGCCCGGCGGCATGGTGCCGAAGGCCTCGAACAGGCGGCGGCCGGCCTTCACTTCGGCCACGCGCTTGGGCGTGGCGACATAGCGGCCCTGGTGCCGCACGTCGGCACCCTCGATCACGAAGCGGTGCACCATGCCGTCGCCGTCGAACCAGTGGTGGTAGCGCTCGCCGCCCAGGTCGTGGCCGGCCGGGCCGATACGGAACAGCGTGCCTGCCACGGCATCGGGGAAGCGTCCGCGCACCGTGGCGCGGGTGAGCGGGAAGTCGTCGGCAGGCGTGGCGAAGCCGGTCTTCCAGGGGGCGCCGGCAGCTTCGAACTGAGTCTGCCAATCGTCCGTGCCGGCTGCGCGCGCCAGCGGTGCCAGCAGGGGCAGGGCGCCGGCCGAAGCCAGCAGGCGCAGGAGTTCGCGTCGTTCCATGGCGTCCTGCTCCTCAGCGCAGGTGGATGACGGTCTGCAGGTCGGCGTCGACGGCGATCGCGGCGGCCTCGAAGTCGGGCGCGGCGCGGTTGCCCTTGGCGTCGTTCGAGAAGCCGTAGCGCTCGATCGGCATGCCCATGAGGTTGGTGTCGAGCTTGCCGTTGCCGTTCTCGTCGGCGAATGCGCGCAGCGCGTAGCGTCCGGGCGCCAGCCCCGCGAACACGAGGCGGGCCTTGCCGTCCTGCATCGGCGCGGTCTGCGAGGCCACGGCCTTGCTGTCGGCGTAGCTGGCGGCGTCGCTGTACAGCGCGACGTAGAGCGTGGCGTTGGCAGTGGGGCCGTCGGCGACGCTCAGGCTCAGGTCGGCGGCGAAGGCGGCGGCGGGCAGGAGGATCGCGACGGCGCACAGGGAGTGCACGGCCGGGCGGGACATGAATGCGGGAAGTTGCATGGCGGGCCTCGTTGGAAGTTGGAGGTCCGACGATCTCGCAGGCCGGGCACGGTGCCCAGCGCCATGTGACGAAACGCAGGATTGCGCGCGCGAAATGCGCGCGGTGGGGATGAAACGGGAGCGGAACGGGGCCGAACGGAGGAGCGGGCGGGTGCCCGCGCCTGCCTCAGCCCTTCTTCTTGCCGCTGTTTTCGGCGCCTTCCGCGCCTTCGGCCGCCTCGTGGCCGTTGCCCACGTGCCCCGAATCGGCGAACAGGCTCCACGCCGCCATGAACAGCGCCGCGATCACCGGCCCGATCACGAAGCCGTTGATGCCGAAGATCGCCATGCCGCCGATGGTCGACATCAGCACGATGTAGTCGGGCATCTGCGTGTCCTTGCCCACCAGCACGGGGCGCAGGATGTTGTCGACCAGGCCGATTACGAACACGCCCACGAAGATCAGCACGCCGCCCTGCCAGAAATGGCCCGTGGCCAGGAAGTAGATGGCCACCGGCCCCCAGATCAGCGCCGCGCCCACGGCGGGCAGCAGCGACAGGAAGGCCATCAGCACCGCCCACAGCAGTGCACCCTGCACGCCGAGGAACCAGAACGCCAGCCCGCCGAGCGCGCCCTGCGCGACGGCCACCGCCACGTTGCCCTTCACGGTGGCGCGGATCACGGTGGTGAACTTGTTGAGCAGGTAGTGCGTGTGCGGCTTGGCCAGCGGCACCGCGTCGCGCATCGTCTTCGACAGCGTTGTGCCGTCGCGCACCAGGAAGTACAGCAGGTACAGCATCACGAAGAAGCTGACGATGAAGTCGAAGGTGTTCTGGCCGATGGCGAGCGCCTGGCTCGCGATGACCTGGCTGGCCTGCCCGGCGGCGGCCGAGATGCGCGCCTGCCAGGCCGCCATGTCGCCGAGGTTGAAGCGTTCGACCAGGTTCAGCAGCCACTGCGGCGAGGCGTCCAGGATCTGCTGGAAGTAGGCCGCGAAGTTGAGCTGCCCGGAACGGATGCTTTGCGTGACCAGCGCGATCTCCTGCACCAGCGAAACGCCCACCATGGCCAGCGGCAGGATCACGATGAACAGGCAGATGGCCAGCGTCGACAGCGCCGCGAAATTGGGTTTGCCGCGCATCTTCTTCAGCAGCCATTTGTAGAGCGGCGTGAACAGGATCGCCAGCGCCACGCCCCACAGCACCGCGCCGAAGAACGGCATCAGCACCCAGAGGAAGGCGACGGTCACGGCGGCGAGCAGGGCGAGGAACACGCCGCGCTGGAGTTGGGGTGAGTTCATAGGTGTCTCGGACTGTAGCCGAGCGCAGCGGCGGCAGAAGCCGTCCGCCAGCTGCGGCTCGCTCGATCCATCGAGGATCTGCTTTCTTGCGTTGGGAATATCGAGATAAATCGCACCAAAGCTCGCTCGTTTATTTCAGATGGCCGCATTCGCGTCGGCTTGAGTTCTAGGATTGTCTGCAAGAAATAAGAGAGGGAGGTGAGCGTGAGCTCAATTTGCAATTGCTATTCGTGCAGAACGAATTGCCCCTGGATCTTTGTCGCGTCTGCATGCATTGATTCGGCAATGGTCCTGCACGTCCGGACTCCGATCCCGTCGGCAGAGGCGCCGTAACTCCGCAAGCCGGCAGCCCGATTGCACAGACGGTTCCGCGCGCAGGCGCGGCCGAGCCTCTTTTCTTTCCCAATTGATTTTCACGACATCAACAGACGCAGTCAGGGAGACTGGACAATGGGACCAGGCACGCCGCAGCGGCCACCATCGGGCACACATCAAGGCCAGCCCGCACCGACATCGATTGCCGAGCGCGAGCCTCAGACGGCCGTCGCCCCGCTGAACACCATCGCCAAGGAAGATATCGCCGCCGCGAGCAAGGTGGTGGACGAATGGCTGCGGTCCTTCACCGGCGGCTACGTCACGCTCGATCGGCTGACCACGGTGCTGGGCAGCATCCCCATCGTGGGCAACATCATGGCGCTGGTGGATGTGTTTCTCGACATCGTCACCATCCTCGAGAAGAAGTCGACCGATGCCGTCACCAGGTTCCTGAACTGGGCCAGCCTGGGCATCAATCTCATCGGCCTGATTCCTGCACCGCCCACCATGGCCGCAGCGCGCATGAGCCTGCGGCCCACGCTGCACCTGGTGAAGCAGGAACTCATGCATGGGGCCAGGAATCTTGGCGAGACCATCGTCACCACGCTCGTGGGACACCTGAATGCGTCCATCGTCGGGGAGCTGGAGACCTTCATCGACGGGGCCATCGCCAGGCTCTCGCACGCGGTATCGCTACACGACGGCGGACGAACCGGGGAAGGCCACCGCCGCAGCGAACGCCAACCGTCCGGGCCGACTCGAGGAAATCACCCTGCCAGACAACAGCAGCGAGCATTTCGTGCACGACGCCGAGGGACGCCTGCTTGCGCACACCGATGCGCTGGGGCGCAGGACGAGCTATGACTACACGCGCTCCGGTCTCGTGTCCAGGCGCACCGATGCGGCCGGGCACACGCTCAAATACCGCTGGGACCTGCTGGGATGCTTGAGCGAACTGCATAACGAGAACGGCAGCAGTTACGACTTCCGCTACGACCCCGTGGGCCGGTTGCTGGAAGAAACCGGCTTCGACCGCAAGACCACACGGTACCGCTATGACGAATCCACGGGCGTGCTGTCGGAAGTGGTCGAGGGCGAACACACCACGCTGCTGCAATTCGACCCTGTCGGCCGCCTGACCGAGCGCAGCGCCGGCGGCGTTGCCGAGAGCTTTGCCTACGATCGAAACGGCCGATTGGTCGAGGCCGGCAACAGCGACGCCAAGCTGCAATGGTTCTACGACCCCGCGGGCAACCTGACGCGCGAGCATCAGCACTACCTGGAGGGCGCTCGCACCGCGGTCTGGCAGCACGGCTACGACGAACTCAATCAGCGCATCGCGACCATCCGCCCAGACGGTCACGTCACTCGATGGCTCACCTATGGCTCTGGCCACGTGCACGGATTGCTCGTCGACGGGCAAGACACCCTGGGCTTCAAGCGCGACGACCTGCACCGCGAGATTGCGCGCGAGCAGGGCAACGGACTCACACAGGAGCAGCACTACGATCCGGCCGGCCGATTGCTGGAGCAGCAGATATCCCAGACCGGGCGCGGCGCCCTCGGAGCCACCGGCATTCGCCGCAGCTACCAATACGACAAGGCTGGCCAGTTGATCGCCATCGGCGACAGCCGGCGTGGCAACCTCAGCTACCGCTATGACCCGGTAGGGCGACTGCTCGAAGCCAACGGCCGCTTGGGACGGGAGACGTTCGCGTTCGATCCAGCGGGGAACATCGGCAACCCCTCTCCAGACGCGGAAGGCGCCGCTCAACCGGCGGGCCGCATCACCAATCGTGTTGCCGTTCGCCCGGGCAGTGACGGCCGCAGCATGGCAGGCAAGCTGATGGACAACCTGCTGAAGGACTACGCCGGCACCCGCTACAAGTGGGATGAGCGCGGCAACCTGATCGAGCGCAGCCGCAACGGCGAAAAGACGGTGTTCACCTGGGACGGCTACAACCGCATGCGCAGCGCCGAGACCTTCGGCGAAACCACGACCTTTAGCTACGACCCGCTTGGCCGGCGCATCGCCAAGCGCACGAGGCACGCCTGCACCTTGTTCGGCTGGGACGGGGACACGCTGGCCTTCGAGAGCACGCAAAGCACAGAGGGTTGGCGGGAGCACGCGTGGCATGGTGACAGCGTTCACTACATCCATGAACCCGGCTCGTTCGTGCCGCTGCTGCAGATCAGGCAGGCGCAGGCAGTCGTGTTGAGCCAGACGACGGATGTGAAGGCGCTGATGGCCGACAACGGCGGGCGCTACGACATCGAACTGGACCCGCTATGGAATGGCGAACAAAGTCGAACGCCTGCGCCATTCGGCAAGGAAGAAATCGCCTTCTACCAGTGCGACCATCTGGGCACGCCGCAAGAGCTGACGGATCATGAGGGGCGTGTGGCGTGGTCGGCGAGCTACAGGGCTTGGGGAGAGGCTAGGCAGGCGATCAGTGAGGCGGGGAGGAAAGCGGGGTTTCGGAATCCGATTCGGTTTCAGGGGCAGTATTGGGATGAAGAGACTGGGTTGCACTACAACCGGTATCGGTATTACGACCCGGCGAGCGGGCGATTCATCTCTACGGATCCGATTGGCTTAGAAGGTGGCATCAACGTCCATCAGTACGCATCGAATCCCCTTGAGTGGATTGATCCACTAGGCTTGGCCGGCAACCGGGCTAACCGGCGCGCAGAGAAAATCCTACAGGGCATAGATGCTAGAGGAGGGGGGCATGCGAACTCTCGGCATGGGGCCCAAACCACGATGCAGCAACAGGAGCATCGGGCGAGGACTGGTATCCCCCCGGATAACCCGTGCCCGAGGCGACCTCGCCCAGTTGACTCGACTCGCTTTTTAAGTCACGTTGATCAGCTCGACGCCATTCAGCGTGCGATTCAGAAAATGAACCAAACTGGAGAAAACGAGGCGACGGTCGATATGGGACGTGTGATAGGTGAGGGATACAGGGCAGGAGGCGGTTGTCCCGAGACCACTACGCAAGCGACCGTCTATCGAGGTAGGAACGGAGAAATTCGAACGGCATTTCCGCAACTTCCAACACCTTAAACATGCAAATTTTCCCTGACTACATTTCCAAGTTGAATTACTTCTTGCACATCATGAGCGATGACGAGCTGGATGATTTCTATATCAACGATGGAGGCTGCCGCGCCAAGCTGTTTGATGCGATGAAGGCTGACTTCGACCGTTTCGGACCGGAGAGCCAACAACGAGTGCTGGATGCGATCGAGTTCATCCTGTCATCGGGCAATATCGAAAAGTACTGGCGCTCGGTGGTGCCTCATGAGGTGCCGCTAGACGAAGTGGAAGACAAGCCGGGCTACTTGCACTCGCTTTATGAAAAGCTGACGGGGCATGCACCGTCGTCAAGAGGATTTGGGTCTGACGTGGAACTAGTTTATGGACGTCACAGCATTGACGTCCGCCTTTGATCGCGACATATGCCAGCGGTTCTTGTGTGTCTGAGAGGGCTCCAACCACTTGTATCGTGAAGCCCACGGAACTGCCAAAGCGACGCTGAGCGTTTCCCCTCTCTTGTCTTGGCGAGTTTCCGGCCGCACGACTTGCCGGCCGCAACGCCGCACCCTGGAGAGGTTGGAAGACTAGGCGAGCCGCCGCAACAAGTGGAATGAACGGCAACCTGATCGAGTGCAGTCGATGGTGATAAGGCGGTTTTCACTAGGATGTTGGCTGGCGCTTTGAGCGAATGGATCGATAGCCTGAAATAGGCAAAGCCATTTAACTGGCGTTGCTTACGGCCGTACCAGCGTTGCGGGGCGCAAACCCCCGCGACTCACCGCCGCGCCCGCGGCAACGCCACCGGCGCCAGCGTAACCCTCAGCCTGCTGGTCGCATCCGGCTCCGCCGCAGCATCCACCTCGAGCGCCCGCTCGACATTGCCGATGTGCTCCAGCATCAGCCGCCGCGCCCCGGCCGTATCCCCGGCCTCGAGCGCTGCGACGATTGCCCCGTGCTCCGCACAGGACTGCCCGGCCTCATGCTTCGACTGGTAGAGCGTGGCCGCCAGGGTGGTGCGCGCCGTAAGGTCGCGCAGCACGTCGACCAGCAGCTGGTGCCCCATCTGCTCGGCGAGGCAGACGTGGAAATCGGCCAGCAGGAAGGCGCGGGTGGCCGCGTCGGCGCCCTCGATGGCGCGCTGTTCGTCGGCGATGTGGTCGCGCAGCTTGCGGATCACCTTCGCGAGCGGCCGGCCCTCGCTGGCCTCAAGGATGCCGGCCTCGACGATGCGTCGTGCCGAGAATGCGTCGCGCGCTTCCTCGGCCGAAGGCTCCACCACGTACCAGCCGCGGCGCGACTGCACTTCGACAAAACCGCGAGCCTGCAGCTGCATCAGCGCCTCGCGCACCATGGTGCGGCTCACCGAGAAGTTCTCTGCCAGCGCCTGCTCGCCCAGCCGTTCGCCCGGCGCGAGCTTCTGCGCGAGGATGGCCTCGACGACGCGTTCGGCGATGACGGTGGGGCTGACGTCCGGGGCGGGCATGTCTGTCGGGGTTCTTTCTTTTTCAGCGGGCGCCGGAAGAGGCGGTGCTGGGGTTTACCACGGGCGCGGCATCGGCTTCAGCCAGCGGCTCGTCATCGGGCGAATAGCTGCCGTTGAGCACCGCATGGGCGCGTTCGCGGTCGATGTCGCCTTCCCAGGCGGCGATGGCCACGGTCGCCACGCAGTTGCCGATCAGGTTGCCCAGCGCGCGGGCGATGCCCATGAACCAGTCGACCGACAGCACCAGCACCAGACCGATGGCGGGAATGGCAGGAATCGCGTGCAGCGTGGCCGCCAGCACCACGATGGCCGAACCCGGCACGCCGTGCGCGCCCTTGGAGGTGACCAGCGCGATCGCCAAAATGGTCAGCAGGTCGGCCATCGAGATCGGCGTGTTGGTGGCCTGCGCGATGAACACGGCCGCCAGCGTGATGTAGATCGAGAAAGCGTCGAGGTTGAACGAGTAGCCGGTCGGGATCACGAGGCCGACGGTCGAATCGCGGATGCCCATGCGGCGCAGCTTGGCCATGATCTGCGGCAGCAC
The DNA here is from genome assembly GCF_059491885.1 of Variovorax sp. Varisp46. Taxonomy (NCBI): domain Bacteria; kingdom Pseudomonadati; phylum Pseudomonadota; class Betaproteobacteria; order Burkholderiales; family Comamonadaceae; genus Variovorax; species Variovorax sp. Varisp46. The sequence goes on along the minus strand of NZ_CP168515.1, from coordinate 3,488,543 downwards.
GCTGTCCGACGAGGTGGTGGCGAAGACGATGGTGAGCTCCTCGCGCAGGTAGCGCAGCAGCTTGATCAGGCTGAAGCCCGACATGCGCATCACGAGCCCGAGCACCACGAACACGAAGATCAGCACCGCGCCGTAGAAGAGCGCGACCAGCATGCCCAGTTGCTTGAGCGAGCCGATGCCGTACTGCCCCACGGTGAACGCGATGGCGCCCAGCACGCCCAGCGGCGCCAGCTTGATGATGATCCCCATGATCTTGAACAGCACCAGTGAAAGCGCATCGACCACCACCGCCACCGGCTTGCCGCGATCGCCCAGCAGCGTGAGCGCGCAGCCGAACAGCACCGCGAACAGCAGCACTTGCAGCACGTCGCCGGTGGCGAAGGCATTGACCACCGTGGTCGGAATGAGCTTCATCAGGAAGTCGACCGTGCCGCCGCTCGTGAGCTTGTCGGCGTTCGACGCATAGGCGCTCATCGCGGTCGCATCGAGCTTGGAGGGATCGACGTTCATGCCCGCGCCGGGCTGGAACACGAAGGCCAGCACCAGGCCCATCGCCAGCGCGATGGTGGTCAGCACCTCGAAGTAGATGAGCGACTTCACGCCCACCCGGCCCACGCGCTTGAGGTCTCCCGCGCCGGCGATGCCATGCACCACCACGCAGAACACCAGCACCGGGATGATCATCTTGATCAGCTTGATGAAACCGTCACCGAGCGGCTTGAGCTTGACGGCGTACTCGGGCGCCAGGAGCCCCGCGAGCACGCCGAGCACCAGCGCGATGACCACCTGACCGAAAAGCGATTTGGCGAAGCGGGGCATGGAAGTCTCCTGTCTGTCTTGTCAAGTTTTGCATGCAAGCAATGCCTTTTCTTGCATACAAGAAATGTAGGCAAGAAGACTTCGGGGGGACAGAGGGTATTCCCGGGCACAAGCCTTCTGCCCACGGGGACTTAAGTCGTGGACCGGGATGCATCTGCGCCTTGGGCGCCACCGTCTGGCACCGTGCTGGGCTACAGCAATCTCTGGATGGCCACGAGGCCCCTCAATCCGCTACAAACGCAGCATGAGCATCCTGTTTCACCGCGGCGTCAGTGCCGCCCTTGGCGCGGCAGCGCTCTTTGGCGCCGGTACACCCTTCGCGAAGCTGTTGCTAGCGCATGCCAGCCCTTGGCTGCTCGCCGGGGTGCTCTATCTGGGCTCGGGTATCGGTCTATTGATCTGGCGGCTTGCGTCGCGTGCCCCGGCCGTGCGGCTCCAGCGTGCCGAAGCGGGCTGGCTTGCCGGCGCCATGATTGCAGGCGGCATGCTGGGGCCGCTGCTGCTCATGACCGGCCTGGCAGGCATGGCGGCCGCCGATGCATCCCTGCTGCTCAACGCCGAAGGGGTGCTGACCGCGCTGATCGCCTGGTTTGCTTTCAAGGAGAACTTCGATCGCCGTATTGCCTGGGGCATGGTCGCCATCGTCGCTGGGGCCATGGTCCTCAGTTGGCCGAGCGAAGCCCGTGCGGGCGCCCTCTGGCCATCGCTGGCGGTGCTCGGCGCCTGCCTTGCCTGGGCCTTGGACAACAACCTGACGCGCAAGGTGTCGGTGACCGACGCCTCGTTCATCGCCATGACCAAAGGACTGGTGGCGGGGGCTACGAACCTCGCGCTCGCAGTGGCCACCGGGGCCAGTTGGCCCTCTGCAGTTGTTCTCGCAAGCGCCGGCGTCCTGGGCCTGCTGAGCTACGGCACGAGTCTGGTCCTGTTCGTGATCGCACTGCGACACCTTGGAACCGCGCGGACCGGCGCGTACTTCTCGGTGGCACCTTTCTTCGGCGCCGTTGTGGCGATCGGGCTGCTGGGCGAACCGTTCACCCTTCAGCTCGCGCTGGCCGGCGTACTGATGGCAATCGGTGTCTGGCTGCATCTGACCGAAAGCCATGGCCACCTCCACATGCATGAGCCACTGGAGCACTCTCACGAGCACGAGCACGATGAGCACCACCAGCACGCCCATGCCGACGGCACACCGGTTGCGGCGAAGCACGTGCACTGGCACCGGCATGAGCCGGTGGTGCACGCTCATACGCACTACCCCGATGTCCATCATCGACACACGCACTGAGACGAGAAACAGGCGCAGGCGGTTCTGTTCCTGCGCAATGCGGTGGCTTGTTACGCGCGCTTGGGCATCACCGTGAAGCGCCTGCTGACGGACTTGACGCTCCACACCTGGAGGGGCAAGTCCACGACCTTGTTTTTTGCCTGCTCTTTGCAGCACTGCGTGATCAACGACTTACGCGTCTTCTGGTCCAGTGGTTCGTTCCTCATGGGCAGCCTTCACGCAGGCGCCTCGCATCCGGCACCTCCAAGCCGCCGTACTTTCAGTTGGCCTTGGTCTTCCGGCCGTTGAGCGGCAGACGCCACAACTCATAGCGCTCCTCGCCGCTCTTGACCGAACCGGCGAAGTGATTGTTCAGTGCGCTCGAAGTGAAGACCAGGTCTCCATCCGGAAGGATCGCGGGCGTATCCGGCCACTGAACGCCGTCGTCGGATGCGATCAGCGACATCGTGCGGCTGCGTGGGTCGTACTTCACGATGCCGTTGCGGGTGACGTCCGTGATGTAGAGCTTGCCCTTGGTGTCGGTCACGATCCCGTCGGTGTTGCCGCCTACTGCGCCGAGATCGCGGATGGCTGAGGCGATCTGTTCATCGCTCGACGCCGCATCGCGCAAGACCGATGTCGGGACCGAGCGCGCGCGCGTTCCCGTCGTCACTGTCCAGTACAGCGTGCGCGCATCGGGCGACAGCGTGATGCCATTGATGCCGAGCAGCAGCGGGTTGCCCGGCCAGACTTCCGCGCCGTGGGAGACGACCTTGACGCCGGGTTCGATCTGCAGGCTCGGGTGCCTGTCGAGCACGCGTCGGGCCTCGCCTGAGGCGAAGTCCACGACGATCAGGCCCACCATGTTGGCGGGTGCGCTGCGCATGCCGCTGTCGGAGATGTAGGCGATGCGGCGGCGCTCGTCCACGGCGATGTCGTTGAGGAAGCTGCCCTTGCGGTCGGCCACGCCGTCCAGCGCGATGCGCTTCACGGTGCGCCCCGACTTCAGGTCAAGCACCAGCACTTTCTGGGCACCTGCGGGAGCCTCGGCCTCACCGGCGACGAAACCCATGTCGAGCGCCCACAGCCAGCCGTTCCTGCGGTCGACATGGAAACCGAGCACGTTGCGCAGGCTGTCCTGCGGCGCAGCAGCCACGGCATTGGCCGAAATCGAAGGAAATGCGGTCAGCCGTGCGGGACCGGTCTCCGCCCGGGTGTCGAGCCTGCTGAGTGTTGCAGGCGCAGACGCCGACACGAGGCGTGGCGTGCTCACGTAGGCGGTGCCTCTTGCATCGAAGTGCAGGCCGGCGATGGGGGCGCTGACCGAGGTGGCGAACGGGGCCGGGTCCTTGCCATCCTTCGAGGGCTCCCAGCTCACGCCGGCGTAGCTGCGCCAGCGCTCGAGCGGAAGGCCGTCCGCCGCGTGGGCGGCTTGCTGGTGATGGAGTAGGGCGGCCAGCGCGAGGGCCGCGAATCGAAATGAATGATGGCGCATGATGAAACCTGATGTGAAAAGAAATGGCCGGGCAAGCCGCTGTCAAGCCACCTGGCGCAGCTGCAGAAGTTCAAAGGCCCCGATCAAAGGACCCGCATTGGCGCGAAACGCGTCCATGTGGCCCCCGCGCATATGGCGCTCCCAGGATGTCCGGTCGAGCCACCGTTCGAAGAACACGACCCTTCCAGGTTGATCGATGGCCTCATGGAGTTCGTAGCTGATGCAGCCCGGCTGCTCGCGTACGACCTGAACCAACTTCGCCTGGGCCTGGACGAGCGCTCTTTCGTGACCTGGCTTGGCTTGAACGAGTGCGACGATGACGAGATCGTTGGGCATGCTGGATTTCCTGTTCAAAGGATCGAGCGGAAGGTTCCGCCTTCGACGCGCACGGCGGCGCCGTTCGACGCCGCGCCCAAGGGGCTCGCAAGCAGTGTCACCATGGCCGCGATCTCGTCGGCTTCGATCATTCGTGCGATCAGGGAACTGGGCCGATAGGTCTGGAAGAAGTGGGCCTCGATCTCGGTATCGGTCATGCCGGCCCGCGGCGCCGTCTGCCGCAGGTAATCCACGATGCCTTCCGAGCGGGTGGCGGAAGGCAGCACGCTGTTGACGGTGACGCCGGTGCCCTTTGTCAGTTCGGCCATGCCGCGCGACACCGCGAGCTGTGCCGACTTGCTGACGCCGTAGTGCACCATGTCCGGCGGCGTGAAAGCGCCGACCTCGCTCGACATGAAGATCACCCGGCCCCAGTTCTTCTGGAGCATGCGCGGGAAATAGTGGCGCGACAGGCGCACGCCCGACATCACGTTGACGTCGAGCATCCGGAGCCAGTCTTCGTCGGTGATATCGGCAAAGGGCTTGGCCTCGTAGTAGCCGAGGTTGTTCACGAGGATGTCCGTGTCCGGCTGTGCGCCGATCAATGCTGCCACCCCTTCGGTGGTGCTCTGGTCGGCGACGACGGTCTTCACCTCGCTGCCTGGCGCGGCGCCAATGATTTCGGCGGCTGCCGCATCGAGCTTGTCGCGGCTGCGTCCGGTGATCGTGACCGACACGCCTTCGCGCGCCAGGGAGCGGGCGATGGCCAGTCCGATGCCGGCCGTCGCGCCGGTGACGATGGCGGTCTTGCCCTTGAGTTGCATGTCCATGGTGGGGTTCCTGTTGGCTATTACTTGAGGCGCTTGGGCATTTCGTTGGCCACGCCAACCGCCGAGGCAGGGTTCTGGCCCGTGGCGAGCTCGCGGTCGCAGCGATGACTTGAATGTATTGATTGCATTCGCGGGGATAAACTGGCCTTCGAGGAAAATATTTATTCTTGAAAGGACCAAATGAGTCGCAGATTCGATCACCTCGGTGATGTGGAGGCCTTCGTCACGGTGGTCGAGAAGGGATCGATGACGACGGCCGCGGTTGCGCTGGCCACGACGCCATCAGTGCTCAGCCGGGCGATCACGCGCCTCGAGGCGCGCTTGGGCGTGCAATTGCTGCGGCGAACCACCCGGCGCCTGAGCCTGACCGAGCAGGGGCGGCTGTACCTGGAGCACTCGCGCGCGGCCTTCGCGCTGATCGACGAGGCCGAGCGCACGGTGCAGGGACAGGGCGATGAGTTGAAGGGCAGCGTACGGTTGAGCGCCCCCACCACCTATGCCCATCATCGATTGCCTGCGTTGCTGCAGCACTTCTCGGCACAGCATCCGCAGGTGCGCATCGAGTTGAACATCACCAACCGCAACGTGGACCTCGTGGCAGAGGGCTACGACCTGGCCATCCGGATGGGCAGCCTGCCGGACAGCGGACTGGTCGCGCGCAAGCTCGAGGACGCAGCCATGTGCCTGATCGCCGCACCGAGCTATATCGCCCGCGCCGGGGCGCCGGCAGGCATCGGCGACTTGGCGCGGCATAGCTGCCTGGCTTTCGTGATGCCCAGCACCGGGCGGGTGTCGCCGTGGATCCTGCGGGCGGATGGACGCGACATCGATTGGGTGCCGCAAGGCGGCTTGCAGGTATCAGACGATGTGCTGGGCGTGGTCACGCTCGCTCAAAGCGGCCTTGGCATATGCCAGACCTATGACTTCATCGCGCAGGATCTCATTGCGCAGGGACGAGCCGTCGAGGTCCTGGCACCGGCGCGTGGTCGCTCGCGGCCGTTTTCGGTAATCTATGCACCGCATCGGCGGCTGTCGTCCGCATCGAGGGCGCTGATCGATTCGCTTGTCGCGACCACATGCGAATAGTCACGGTGCCTGGAAGTCCGCGAGTCCGACTCGTCTCGACGCCGAGGCTCTCGCAACGCCAGCTTCCGCAGGCTTGGCTGATCAACGGTTTGCATGTCTTTGGGTCGACCGGTTTGTTCCACGGGCAGTTGGGGGCGTCGCGCTTGCGGAAACCAATGTGAATTTATGTGACTTTTTCACACTATTCACATATAGTCACATTCAAATGACTCCCGAGCCTGATTCCAAAGCCAGTTAGAGATCGGCTGGCGAATGAATGCAGTCTTATGTATCAGTTTTTAAGAAAATCGACGATGGTATCGATGCGTTCCAGTGTGTCCGAGCCTCAGTACGGGGCGGCGAGGGTGCGCGGCTTCACGTTGATCGAACTGATGATCACGGTGGCGATCGTTGCCATCCTTGCGGCCATCGCCTATCCCTCGTACACCAACTACATCGTCCGCTCCAACCGGTCGGCGGCCCAGGGTTACATGCTTGAACTCAGCAGCCTGCAACAGCGCTATCTGCTGGACGCACGGACTTATGCCGCCAATCTCGCAACGCTGAATTCGAGCGTCCCCTCCCACGTGTCGTCCAACTACACGGTCACGACGCCCCTCAAGACCGGAACGACGCTGCCGGGCTTCACGATCACGGCCACGCCGATCGGCAGCCAGCTTGCGCGGGACACCGCCTGCGGGACGCTGACCATCGACGAGGCGGGCACGAAAACCGCGTCAGGCTCCGGCGGAGTGGCGGGATGCTGGTAGGCCGCCGTCCAAAGTTCCCCGCGCGGGGTTTCACGCTGATCGAACTGGTCACCACCATCACGGTCATGGCGATCCTGGCCGGCATTGCGTTGCCTTCCTTCAGCGCATTCATTGCCACCCAGCGCGTACGCAACGTCTCCTTCGACCTGATGGCTGCCATCACACTCGCCCGGAGCCAGGCCGTGTCCCGCAATGCAAACGTGTCCCTGCAGAAGATCGGGACCGCCTGGGACGGCGGCTGGACGGTAAGTGACGGCACCCTGACGTTCCACAACCAGGAGGCCTACAAGAACCTCTCGATCACCGATTCTGCGGGCCTGGGCGCCGTCACCTACGGCAAGGATGGCCGTACCGTGACGACGAGCACGAAATTCACCATCGCACCGTCGCCTGCGTTGAACGGCGTGAGTTCCCGCTGTGTCTCCATCGGCCTGAGCGGTGTGCCGAGCAGCAGCACGGGAGCATGCTAGATGTCGCACCGTACCCACCGTACCATTTCCTGTCGCCTGCTTCAGGTGGCCGCCCCCCAGCAAGGGATCGCGCTGATCGAAGTGCTGGTCTCGCTCGTCATCCTGTTGTTCGGGTTGCTCGGCCTGGTGGGGGTAAGCAGTCGGTCGAGCATGGCGGAAATGGAGTCCTACCAGCGGATCCAGGCCTTGCAGCTCGTGCAGGACATGTCGGATCGCCTCAATGCGAACCGGAAGGTTGCGGCGTGCTATTCGAATGGGGCGACCGGCGTGCAACTGGGCACCGGCACCGGGAACACCGGGGTCGCGAGCTGCGCCGCAGGCAACGCGCAGCAGCAGGCGCGGGCTCGGGCCGATCTCACCGCCTGGGACAACATGCTCAAGGGGCAGTCCGAGATCCAGGCGGGCTCCAAGCTCGGTGCGATGGTCGGTGCGATCGGCTGCGTGACCCTCGACGACCCTGCCAGCAACATCTACATGATCGCCGTGTCATGGCAAGGGCTCGTCAAGACGGCCGCACCGACTCTGGCAGATGGCACTACCGCATTTCCCTGCGGCAGTGGCGCCTACAGCGACGAAAAACTGCACCGGGTCGTCACTACCAAGGTCCGGATCGGAGCATTGTCGTGAGCACGCGAACCATGTCCCGTTGCCGGCAGACCGGCCGCGGCTTCACGCTGGTCGAGTTGATGGTGGCCATCACCCTCGGCCTGTTCCTCCTGATTGGGCTCAGCAGCCTGCTGGTGTCCACCGTGAGTTCGCGCTCCGAGCTCGACAAGTCGTCGCGCCAGATCGACAACGGGCGCTATGCATTGCAGATACTGACTGAAGACCTGCAACTCGCCGGCTTTGTCGGTGCGTCTTCGAGCACGGCTTTCTCCACCGCCACGCCCGCGGCCTGCCCCGCGAGCATTGCCGATCTCGGCTATGCGTCAACGACGAGTCCGGGTACCTCGAGCGTTCCCTTGCCGGTCTACGCGCCGGGCAGCGTGCCGAGTTGCCTGGACCACGTCATGTCCGGCACCGCCATGCTGGTCGTCACGCGCGTCAGTACGAGCGCGGTGAACGTAGCGTCGGCGGCCAGCGGCGAGCGCTATCTGCAGATTTCCACTTGCGCGAACGACTTGCTGCCCTTCGTGGCAGCGGCCGGCTCTTCGGCGGCGAGCTTCACGCTGATGGGCAAGGACTGCCTTGCGACCAAGCTCGCGCCGCTGCGCAAGATCGTGCAGCACGTGTACTTCGTGAGCACCTGCAACGTGTGCGGCACCGATACCACGCCCACGCTGAAGATGGCCGAATACCTCAACGGCGCGATGACCATCACACCGCTGGTGGAAGGCATCGAGAACTTGCAGTTCGACTATGGCGTCGACATGGATGCCAATGGTTCGCCCGACTGCTACATCAGCGACCCGAACAGTCCCCCCGCAGCGGAAGTCGCCGTGGCCGTATGCCCGCAAACGACGCCTGCCTACGACTGGACCGCGGCCACGGCGAACTGGGCCAACGTGATGGCAATCCGCATTCACGTGCTGGCGCGCAACACCGAAGCCAGCGGCGGCTGGACCGACGCCAGAACCTACGACATGGGCCTGGCGACACCGACGGCTGGCCCGTTCAACGACCACATCAAGCGGCACGTGTACGGCACGGTTGCCCGCCTCTACAACAGCTCGGGCCAGAGAGAAGTGCCATGAATCGTTCGAAGAATGCCTGCCCTCGCCAGGGCCAATCGGGGGCAACCTTGCTGGTCTCCATGATCTTCCTGGTGGTGCTGACGCTCATGGTCGTCTCGGCCGTCAAGGTCACCAACGTCAACACGAAGCTGGTCGGCAATATGCAGACCGAGAAGGAGGCCAATGCGGCCGCGATGCAGGAGATTGAAAAAACGATCAGCACCGACTTCACCGCGATGCCGGTGGCCAGCACCACCACGGTGGACATCAACAAAAGCGGCCAGACCGGCTCCTCCTACACCGTTGCCGTGGCCGCGCCCGTTTGTACCGGCATCAAGCCCATCAAGCTCAGCGAACTGGATGCCAGCCAGGCCAGCGACCAGCCCTGCTATGTAAGCGGTGCCTCGCAGAACACCGGCATTGCGGGCGGCAGCGGCGGCGGCAATTCGCTGTGCTCGAACTCGAACTGGGACGTCAATGCGACCGCCACGCCGGGGGCCGGCGGCGTGCCGAGCGCCCCGACCCACCAGGGTATTGCGGTGCGCGTCACCGTGGGTGCGGCATGCTGATCAAACGGGAGTCGGACATGAAGAAGCCCTCGAATTTCTGGCAACTGGGCGCCCTGGCGCTGCTTGCACTGGCAAGCGCGGGAGCACGGGCCGACGACATAGACATCTACCAGGGCACGACCACCGGCGCTGCCCCCAACATGCTGATCATCCTCGACAACTCGGCTGCGGCGAGTGCGAGTTCGAGCTTCACCTGTTCCGAGTTGGCCGTGAACGATCCAGCGAAGAACCTGGGGTTCGAGCAGTGCGGGCTGTACAGCGCCGTCAAGTCCGTCGCCACGGACGCTGCCCTGAACGGCAACATCAGCCTGGGCCTGATGTACTTTCCTACCGGCGGAACCAATGGCGGCACATTCGTCCTGCCCGCGGCATCGCCGGCGCCGAGCTCGCTAAAGTTGATGGACGGCAACGGTACCGACGGCAAGGGTGTCGACCAGATGCTCACGCGGGTCAAGTCACTGAGCCTCAACAGCGACAAGAGCAACAACAACCAGATTGCCCAGACCATGCAGGAAGCCTGGGCCTTCTACCAGGGCAAGAAGGGCCTGTCCGGCGCGGCCTACCGAGGACTGACGAACCAGGCTTGCGCCACGAATTTCGTTCTCTACATCACGCTCGCTACCAACAATCAGAAACCGCAGGACAGCGGCACCGTGGGTGGATCGGCCTTGCAGACGGCTGCAGCCCTGACTGCGCTTCCCGCCCAGGCGGCGCTGCCGAACTGGAAGTCGCCGATCGCGCCCTACGCCACGGCCACGGGCAAGTACCAGAGCGATTACGCCGACGAGTGGGCGAATTTCATGTACACGGGGACTTCTCCCAACCTGACGACGCCGTATCCGGCCATCACCACCTACACCATCATCCTGAGCGACGGCACCAACCCGGACTACGAGCAGCTCATGGTCAGCATGGCCAACCAGGGTGGCGGCAAGTATTTCGTGGTGAAACTTGGCGACGTCGCAGCACTGGCCGCCGCCATCGGGCAGGTCTTCACCGAAGTGCAGGCCGTCAACAGCGTGTTCGCGGCGCCGGTGCTGCCGGTGAGCGCCAACACGCAGGGCACCTACGTCAACCAGATCTACATGGGCATGTTCCGCCCCGACGGCAGCGACAGTCCTCGCTGGATGGGCAATCTCAAGCAGTACCAGTTCGGCGTGGACACCACAGATCCGACCGCGCCGCAGCTGTTTCTCGCCGATGCTTCGTGGGGCACCTATTCCGCCGGGACCAATGCCAACCGGGCGCTGAGCGCGGCGGGCACCGGGTTCATCTCGCCAACTGCGGTCAGCTTCTGGACCTCCAAGGACATCGGTTCCTTGCCCGACTCCAAGGGTGGCTTCTGGCTCAACGCCTTCAAGGCGCAAGGTGCCAAGGACGGCTACGACTGGGGGGACGGGCAGGTCGTCGAAAAGGGCGGGGTCGGGCAGCAGATCCGGCTCAAGTACCTGACGGACAGCTATCCGTCGAGCACGGCCGCAACCGCGACCGCGACGACGGCACGCAATGTGTACACCTGCGTCGGCACCGGCTGTACAACCAATACGGCTTTGAGCACGATGCCCTTCAAGGCCAGCAACCAGGATCTGACGTCTACAGCGCTGGGTATCCCGGCTTCCAGTTCGGTGACGGCGGTCAACCTGATCAACTGGGCACGTGGCGACGACACCTACGCGGCGGGTGACGCCGTCGCAGGCCGGGAAGCCAGCAGCCCGCCGGACGCCAGCATCACGATCCGTGGCTCGGTTCATGGCGACGTGCTGCACTCGCGGCCAGCAGTGATCAACTACGGTGGAACGACCGGCGTGGTGGTGTTCTACGGCGCCAACGACGGCCTGTTCCGTGCCGTCAATGGCAACCAGCCGAACAATCCCACCGACTCCAGCAAGCCCAAGGGCAGCTGCACGGTGTCGTCGACGTGCGCAATCACCGTGAAGGACGCCACCGGCGCCACGGCGAGCGTGCCCCCGGGGGGTGAGCTGTGGAGTTTCGTGCCCTCGGAGTTCTACTCCGGCCTCCAGCGGCTCTACCAGAACAGCCCGGCGCTGAAGCTGGGCAACTCCTCCACCGGCACCCCGAAGACCTATTTCTTCGATGGCGCGCCGGGCGTCTACCAGAACAGCGTCACGGGCAAGGCCTACCTCTTCCTGTCGGCACGCCGTGGGGGGCGGCTGCTTTATGCGCTGGACGTGAGCGATCCGACCAACCCGAAGTTCATGTGGAAGCGCACCAACGCCGACTCGGGCTTCGGAGAACTCGGACAGACCTGGTCGCAGCCGAAGGTGGCGATGATCAAGGGCCGCACGAACCCGGTGCTTATTTTCGGCGCTGGCTACGACCCGAATGAAGACGCCGAACCGCCCGTGGCCGACACCATGGGCCGCGGGATCTTCATCGTCGACGCGGTCACCGGCACCCTGCTCTGGCAGGCCGGGCCAGGCGGCAGCGGCACGACCTGCACCGGCAATCCCTGCAAGCTGGCGGGCATGACCTACGCGATTCCGGCCGACATCACGCTGGTGGACCGCGACTTCGACGGCTACATCGATCGGCTCTATGCCGCCGACACCGGTGGCAACATCTGGCGCGTGGATCTCCAGCCGACCGGCAGCGGCGACCTGAGCACCTGGCAGGCTACGCAGTTTGCCGCGCTCGGTGGAACCGGTACGACCAAGCGGAAGTTCTTCTTCCCGCCCGACGTGGTGCTGACGAAGAACTACGACGTGGTGCTGGACATCACCGGCGACCGGGAGCACCCGTTGCTGACCCAGAAGGCCACCAGCATCGTGAACCGCTTCTACATGATCAAGGACTCCAACGTGGGAGGAAATGCGTCCAGCTGGACGCCCGTGCGCGACGACACCAGCAGCACAGCGGACGCGGCGCCCACTGCGTTGTTCCACGCCACCGCTTCCGCTCCTTACGACGGCACGTTGAGCGGGTTCTACGTGACCTTGAGCGGCGCGGGCGAGAAGGGCGTGAATGCGCCGACGACCGTTGGCGGCACCGTCTATTTCGGCACCAACCAGCCCATCGTCCCGAGCACCACCAGTTGCCAGGCCAACCTGGGCTCTGCGCGCAGCTACGGTGTCAATTTTCTGACGGGCAGCACGACTGCCAGACTGCTCGACGGCGGCGGGCTGGCGCCTTCGCCGGTGTTCGGCATCGTCACGGTCAACGTCGGCGGCACGAATCGGCAGTTGCCTTTCCTGATCGGCGGCGGTGGTGGTTCCGGGGCGGATGGGAAATCGGGTCTCGGCGCCCAAAAACCGGTCATTCCCCTCAAGGCCACGAGAAAAAGAACTTACTGGTTCCGTGAGGTCGATCGTTGAGGGAGGGCGAGCCCCATCCGGCCTGGGGCGACGCTGAGAAAGATCCCCGAGGCGGCCCGGCGCGCATCTCGCGCCGCTCGGTTTTGCCGGAATACTCGTAGAACGCCTGCGCGCCGGGCCTGCTGCTCCCCCGCAGCGGGCTCATGCCCGTAAACCCTGATCGTCTACCAGACACGTGTCCAGGAAATGGACACGCAATTTGTCTGAATGACTTGCATCACCCAGCCGGCCATTCAGAAATCCCTTGCGGATCAACGCCCTGGCAGTTGGCACGCCCCGTGCAAAGTACAGCGGAAGCCCATCCGATCCACCCCGGCCAGTGCGCTCGCCGCGACACACGGGTCCGCATGCGCGCAGGGGGCCGGTACACGTTGCGCAGGAAGAAGAAGACCCCATGGACACACCGCAAGCGCGCCGAAATGCGCCGCAAGCCCACGACAGCGTTGCAGCCTGGTTCGAACCGCTGCTGTCCGAAAGACTTTCACAGGCGGGCTTCGGCACGCTGAGGCAACTCGTGCGGCGCATCAACGATGCGGGCATGACCTGGTGGTACCCGGTGCGAGGCATCGGCGTCAGGCGCGCCGAACGCGTCGTGCAGTGGCTGCATGAACAGCAGGAAAGCACAGGCATGGAAGTGAGCCTGCCGGTGCACGGGCGCCGCCATGCGCCTTGACTGACGGCTCGCTCGGCGCCCCCGACCCATCCGGATAATGGCGCCCTTCGTATCAGCAGCAAGGCAAGGATGAGCGCCGCGGATTTCCTTTTCTCCCCCGAAGTGCAGAAACTCCTCACGGTGCTGTACGCGGCCCCCGATCAACAGTTCCCGACGAGCGAGCTTGCACGTCGCTCGAAACTGGCCGAGGCCGAAACGGCCCTCACCGTGGACCATCTCGTTCGCAGCGGCATCGCGAAGCGGCAGGCGGCGAAGGCAGACCAGGCCGAGACGGTCCAGGTCGATCGCTCCTTCGTCTTCCACGACGAACTCCGGAGCATCGCGCTGAGATCGTTCGCCGCGGCAGAGCCGATCCGCTCCATGCTGCGGTCCAGGTTCAAGGACTCGGTCGTGCGCGCGTTCGTGCTGGGAGAAGACGCACAGGGCACCGTGGAACTGCTCGTCGTGCACGGCCAACTGGTCCCGGACGAAGCCGCGATGGCAGCGGCTTGCCAGAAGCTGTCGAAAACAATGGGCCGGCACCTCAAGGTGCACGTCATCCCGCTCGGGAGGTTCAACGACATGTCACCGCGCGATCCGTTGTCTTCCAGGATCTCGGCAGCCACCGTGCATGAGATCGTCGCGCTGGGGGACACCAAGGCAGCGCTGCCCGTCGAACGAGGCGGCCTCTTGCAGGCGGCCAGAAAGAAGTTGGCGACGCTGGCCAGGCCGTCTGCCTGACGACCCACGGCGCGCGCCGCGCTCCGCTCAGTGCGACTGCTTCGGCAGGTTCAGGCTCTTGAGCATCGGCACCCAGCGCTCGAACTCGGTCTGCACGAACTTCGCCAGCTCTTCAGGCGTGCCGCCGCGCGGCTCCATGCCCATGGCGCGCGCGCGGGTGACGAAGTCGGGCTGTGCGATCACCTCGTTCACGGCCTTGTTCAGGCGGCGGATCGAGTCACCCGGCGTGCCGGACGGCACCGAGAGCGAATACCACAGCACGGCCTCGAAGTCGTAGCCCTGCTCCTTGAAGGTCTGGGCGTCGGGCACCTGCGGCAGGCGCTGGCTGTCCATCACGCCCAGCACACGCAGCTTGCCGGCCTGGATCAGCGACAGCGAACCGGTGAGCGAGGTGCCGTGGATGTCGATGGTGTTGCTCAGCAGCGCCTGCACGGCCGGTGCGTCGCCGTTGAAGGGCACGTGCGTCGTGCTGAAGCCGTTGTTGCGCTCGAAGCTCAGCGGCGCAAGGTTGGTCAGGATGGCCTCGCCCGGCGAGCCGCGGTTGATCTTGCCGGGGTGGGCCTTGGCGTAGGCGACCATCTCCTTGATGTTCTTGTAGGGCAGGTCGATGCGGCCGACGATGATCGCGGGCTGGTAGCCGATCTGCGAGACGGGTGCGAAGTCTTTCTTCGGGTCGTAGGGCAGCTTGTCGTACAGCACGGTGTTGTTGGCCAGCGTGCCGAGCGACGAGACCAGCACCGTGAGCCCGTCGGGGCGCGAGCGGGCCACGTAGTCGGCGGCGATGATGCCGCTGGCGCCGGGCTTGTTCTCCACGATGACCTGCGTGCCCTTCTTCGTGAGCTCGGAAGCCAGCAGGCGCACGTACTGGTCGGTGCCGCCGCCGGCCGCGAAGGGCACGACCAAGCGGATGGGTTGCTGCGCCTGCGCCGCGCCTGAAACCACGGCCAGCCCGAGCAACAGCGGGGCGATGAGTTTTCGATGAATCACGTTGTCTCCGATCTCTTTTAAGGGGTAAGTGGCTGCTGCCAGTCCCGTCGAGGCAGTCTATCGACGGGGCCGGGTCAAGGTGCTGCAGGGTGTGAAAAGCTGCTTTGTAGGTTGCGCACCGGCACGGGCGGGTTCGCCCCCTTGACGACGCCGGCTTCGCGCAGTGCCTCGATCTCGGCGGCGCCATAGCCCGCCTCGCGCAGCAGTTCCTCGGTGTGCGCACCGAGTGCCGGCGCGGCCTGGGTCTGGCGGCGCGGCGTGTCGCACAGCTCGTAGGGCAGGCCGAAGCTGGCGTAGCCCGGCTCGCCGCCGTTGGGCGCGGCCTCGATGACCATGCGGCTGGCGCGGAAGTCCGCTCCCGCGAGCGCATCGGCATAGCTGCGCACCACGCCCACCACGATGTTGTTGCGCGTGAGCAGTTCGACGCACTCGCCGGTACCGTAGTGCGCGAGCCGCTCGCTCACGGCCGCCTTCATGGCTGGCCGGTTGGCCACGCGCAACTCGTTGGTGAGAAAGCGCGCCTCCGTCGCCAGCTCGGGGCAGCCGATGGTCTCGCACAGCCGCACCCAGTGCGCCTGCACGTAGGCCGAGATCACCACCATGCCGTCGCGCGTGCGGAAGATGTCGGCCGCCGGCGCGCTCAGCGGCTGGCCGTCGCCGCTGCGCATGGGCTCCACGCCGCGCACCATGTAGTCGCTCCAGTTGGCCAGCTGCAGGTTCAGCGCGACCTCCAGCAGCGACACGCGGATGGTCTCGCCGCGGCCGGTGCGCTCGCGGCGGAACAGCGCGGCCAGGATGGCCTGCGTCGCCACCTGCACGCTGGCCGTGTCGATGATGGTGGCGCCCACCTTCTGCGGCAGGCCCTGCGGCTCGCCGGTCACGGACATGAGGCCGCTTTCGGCCTGCGCCGCGATGTCGTAGCCCGGCCGGTCGCGCGAAGGCGCATCGGCCGGGAAGCCGCTGATCGAGACGTGCACAAGGCCCGGGTGCGCCGCGCGCAGTGCCTCGGCGCCCAGGCCCAGCGCGTCGGCGGCTCCGGGGCGCAGGTTCTGCACCACCACGTCGGCACCGGCGATCAGGCGGTGCGCCACCTCCAGCCCGCGGGGCTGGCGCAGGTCGAGCGCAATCGACTTCTTGCTGCGGTTGTAGGCGCGCAGCATCGCGTGGCCGAAGTGCCCGGTGTGGCGCGCCATGTCGCCTTCCATCGATTCGATCTTCAGCATCTCGGCGCCGAGGTCGCCCAGCGACATCGCCGTGCCGGGGCCCGCGATGTAGTTGCCGAGCTCGACGACGCGAATGCCCTGCAGGGGCGGTGGAGCGGTGGGTTCGTTCATCGGCCGCACTCTAGGAGCGTGCGGGCGCCATGGGAGAGCATGGCGCGCAAAGCAGCTTTGCACGATGCGCCGCCGGCCCTGCGCCCTGCATTGCCACACTGCGGTCCCATGGATGCATGCACTGTTCGGGAACTCGGCACGACCCGGGACCTGCTGGGCGAAAGCCCCTGCTGGGATGCGCGCTCGGGCGCCGTCTGCTGGATCGATTCGCTCGCGGGCACGCTGCACCGCCACTGGCCCGGCAGCGGGAAATCGGAGCGGCACAGCCTCCCCGCGCCCGTCGGCTCGATTGCGTTGTGCGAAAGCGGCGCGGTGCTCGTGGCGCTGAAGCACGGCTTTGCGCACTACGACCTGAGCACGCGCACGCTGGAGACCATCGCACAGATCGGCACCGACCACCCGGACGTGCGCCTCAACGACGGCAAGTGCGACCCGTGGGGCAACTTCGTGGCGGGCACGCTGCACGTGCATCGCCAGCCCGGCGAGCCCATCGGCGGTGGACTGTACCGGCTGCGGCCCGGTGGCGACGTCGAGTTGCTCGCGGACGGCTTCGCGCTGACCAATGGCCCCTGCTTCAGCCCGGACGGCCGAACCTTCTACGTGGCCGACAGCCCGCTGCGCACGATCTGGGCCTACGACTATTCACCGCACGGGCCGCTCGCCAACAAGCGCGCCTTCGCGCAGACCGACAGCTTCGGCTCCGGTCCCGACGGCGCGACCGTGGACGCCGAAGGCTTCGTGTGGAGCGTGCTGCCACGCGCCGGCAGGATGGCGCGCTTTGCGCCCGATGGCCGCGTGGAGCGCGTCGTCGAACTGCCTGCGACGCACCCGACCAGCCTGTGCTTCGGAGGGGCCGGGTTCGAAAGGGCCTTCATCACCTCGATCTCGAAGAGCACCAACCTCTCGGGCGACCGCCCGCAGGACGGGGCGCTGTTCGAAGTGAGCGGGTTACCCGCCCCCGGCCTGCCGCCGCACCGCTTCGGCGGCTGAAGCCTCCTTCAGGCGCCGTCGTTCTCGCGCAGCGCCTCGGCCATGAAGTCGACGAAGGCGCGCACCTTCAGCGGCAGCGTGCGGCTCTGGCGGAACACCGCGTAGACGCCGTTCGAGAACGCGCGCACCGCGAAGCGGTACTCGGGCAGCAGGCGCACCAGTGTGCCGTCCTGGATGCAGCCGCGCACCGTGGGCTCCGACAGCAGCGCGATGCCCATGCCGCCCATGGCGGCCAGCCGCAGCAGCTCGCCGTTGTTCGAGTTCAGCACGCCCTGGATCGCCAGCTCCTGTTGCACGCCCTGTTCGTCGATGTACTTCCAGGTGACCGCCTCGTGCTCGCGCTTGTAGGTGAGGCAGCGCACCTGCAGCAGGTCATTCGGGTGGCGGATGCGCTTGTGCACCTTCATGAAGGCGGGGCTCGCCACCAGCACCTCGTCGCTGCTGAGCAGCCGCTTGATGACGAAGTTGGAGTCGTTCGACTCGCCGGTGCGGATGTCGATGTCGAAGTCCTGCTCCACCAGGTTCACCGGGTGCTCCGACAGCTCCAGCTCGAGCTGGATGTCGGGGTGGCGCTGCGCGAAGCCCGGCAGCAGCGGCCCGATGACGCGCAGGCCGATCTGCGTGCGCGAGTGGATGCGCAGGCGCCCCTCGGGCAGCAGCTTCGAATTGCGCGCTGCTTCCTCGGCCCGCGCCATGGCCTCCAGTACCACCTCCGCATGTTCCAGGAAAGCCTGGCCCGCCTCGGTCACCTTGAGGTTGCGGCTGGTGCGGTCCACCAGCTGCACGCCCAGCTCTTCCTCCAGCGCGCTGATGCGCCGAGAGATGGTGGCGGGCGACAGGCTCAGGCTGCGGCCGGCCGCCGAGAGGCTGCCCTTCCTCTGGACGATGACGAAGATCCGCAGCGAATCGAGGGCCTTCATTTCAATAAGCGCAAAGAAGCTGTGCGAAGCATGGTGAGCCGGGCGGGGACCCCACTCCTACGATCAAGGCACGTAACCAAGCCCACAAGGAGACCAGCAATGGATTTCGGAATCTTCATATTGATGCAGCAGCGAAACAAGCACAAGACGTCGCACCAGATCCTGCGCGACGCGGTGGAACAGACGCGACTGGCCGACGAGTTGGGCTTCGGCGCCGCGTGGTATGCCGAGCATCACTTCAGCAACTACGGCCTGTGCTCGTCGCCGCTGACCATGATCGCGCACTGCGCCGCGGTGACCCGCAACATCCGGCTGGGAACCGGCATTGTCGTCGCACCGCTGTACCAGCCTGCGCGCCTGATCGCCGACGTGGCCATGGTCGACCAGCTGTCCAACGGCCGTCTCAACCTGGGCATCGGTTCGGGCTACCAGCATTTCGAATTCGAGCGCTTCGGTGTCTCGCTCGACACCGCCAAGGCGCGCACGCTGGAGATGCTCGACATGCTCGAGCTGGGCCTGAAGCAGCCCAAGTTCAGCTATGACGGCGAGTTCTACCAGCAGCCCATGAGCGCCATCAGCCAGCGTGCGGTGCAGCAGCCGATGCCGCCGATGTGGATCACCAGCGTCGACCCGACCTTCGTGACACGCGCAGTGCGCGGCGGTCACCATGTGTTCGTCTCGGGCGGCGACGGCGGCGTGGAGAAGCTGCGCCAGACCCGCAACCTGATCGACAAGGTCGCGCTCGCCGAAGGCAAGGACCCGGCCCGGGTGCAGGTCGGCGTGCTGCGCGCGGCCTATGCCAGCGACAACAAGGCGGAGGTCGAGCGCTACCTTGATTGCGCACGCTTCCAGCGCCGCATTGCCGTGAGCCTGAAGCGCCGCACCGCCCAGGTGGCCGACGACTACCAGGTCGAGGAAGGCATCGTCGAAGGCGAGGCCACGCTCGAGGAAATGCGCGCCAACCTGCCGGTGGGCTCGGTGGACCAGGTGATCGAGCGCGTGGTGAAGGAGATCCGCACGCTCAAGCCCTGCCACTACGCGTTCCAGACGCAGATGGGCGACTTCGACCACCCGACCATGCTGCGCCAGCTGGAGCTGTGGGCCAAGGTGATCATGCCCGCGGTGCAGCGCGAGATTGCCAACGACCCGCCGCACGTCGCGCAGGTCGTGCCCGAACTCGCAGCCGCCTGAGGCGGCGCGGGCCCAGCGACTCACCCGAGGGGAAAGCCATGACCCATGCCGTGTCCGACGTGACTCAGGCCGCGCCGATCGAGCCGATACTCTTCCGCCAGCTGCTCGGCTGCTTCCCGACCGGCGTGGCCGTCATCACGACGCGCGACGCGAATGGGCGGCCGGTCGGCCTGACCTGCAACTCGTTCAGTTCGGTGTCGCTGGAGCCGCCGCTGGTGCTGTTCAGCCTGCGCAAGGCCAGCAGCCTGGTGGGCGCGTTCAGCGAGGCCGAGGGCTTTGCCATCAACATCCTCTCGCAGAGCCAGGACGCGCTGTCGGGCCGCTTCGCTTCCAGCAAGATCGCCGACAAGTTCGAAGGCGTCGCCTGGCGCGCCGGTCCGCTGGGCATGCCGGTGATCGACGACTGCCTGGCCAGCTTCGAGTGCAGCGTGCACGCCTGCCACGAGGCGGGCGACCACCACATCTTCATCGGCGAGGTGAAGCACATGGGCGGCGGCGGCGCCGACCACGCGCTGGTGTTCTACAAGGGCGCCTACATGATGCTGGCGGAGTCGCTGCGCACGCTGGTGATCCAGGGGCGGCTGGGCTCGGCCGATCTCGACGAGGCCTACCGCACGCTGTACGGCACGCTGCTGCGCCTGGCCTGCGAACGCGCCAGCGAAGCCGAACTCGACGCGGTCGAGAAAGCCGTCGACGCCATCGAGCGCCACCAGCCCTGCGACACGCTCGCGCAGCGCATCGAATCGGCCAGCCGCTTCTTCTGCGCCATCGCGGACGCGGGGCACAACGAGGCGCTCATGCTGATGGCGCAGACCATGACCGCCATCCTGCGCGAACGCATGACGCATGTCGTTCCCGTGCTGCCGCGGCCCGACCTGTTCCCGCTGCGGCGCGAAGTGGCGCGGTGCCTGCGCCGGCGCGACGCCGTCGGCGCCGTGGCCGCGCTCGACGAACTGATCACCAGGCTGCGCAAGGGCGCCCCCGCGACCGCCTAGCACCGATTGGCGCAGCAAAGCGCCGCGCATGGACCACAGGACAGGAGACAACGCACATGTCGAACACCGACACCCCCGCCGCCACCGCTGCCAGCGGCGAGGCGCACGCCTACGCGGACTTCCGCCGCGAGCTCGAAGACTTCGCGCGCAGTGCGTGCCCCCCGGAGATCCGCGCCGTCGTGGCCGCGGGCCAGAAGATCACCAAGCGCGAATACCTCGGCTGGCAGAAGATCCTCACCGCCAGGGGCTGGGGCGCGCCCAGCTGGCCGCGCGAGCACGGCGGCACCGGCTGGGACATCATGCAGCGGCTGATCTTCGAGGAGGTGATGGCCGAGGCCGACTGCCCGCCGCTGTACCACCATGGCCTGGGCCACATCGGCCCCGTCATCATCCGCTTCGGCACGCCCGAGCAGAAGGCGCGCTTCCTGCCGCGCATCCTCGACGGCAGCGACTGGTGGTGCCAGGGCTACTCCGAGCCGGGCTCGGGCTCCGACCTGGCCTCGCTCAGCACCAGCGCGCGGCTGGACGGCGACGAGTACGTCATCAACGGCCAGAAGATCTGGACCTCGCACGCCCACGAAGCCAGCATGATCTACATGCTCGTGCGCACCTCGAAGGAGGCGAAGAAGCAGGACGGCATCTCGCTGGTCCTGGTGCCCATGGACACGCCCGGCATCACCGTGCGGCCGATCCACACCATCGACGGCTGGCACCACCTGAACGAAGTGTTCTTCGACGACGTGCGCGTGCGCGCCGACAACCTGATCGGCGAACCCGGCAAGGGCTGGACCTGCGCCAAGTTCCTGCTCGAGCGCGAGCGCCTGCCCCCGGCCAACGTGGCGCGGCTGGAGCTGGTGCGCCGGCAGGTCACGCAGCTGGTCGAACAGGCCGCCAGGGCCGCGGCAGGACGCCGCGATTTCGGCAGCCTGCGCTACCGCCTGCTGCTGGCCGAGGCCGACGTGAAGGGCGCGCGCGTGATGATGGCCCAGGCCACCGACGACCTGATCCACCAGCGCCCGCTGGGCGTGCAGCCCTCGGCCATCAAGATGACCTGCGCCGACGTGGCCCAGCGCCTGACCACGATCGCGCTCGACGCGGTCGGCCCCGACGCCGCGCACCGCTTCCTGGTGGCGCAGGGCGAGGGCGAGCCCGGTGCCGCCTGGGTGCAGAACTACCTGTTCACCCGCGCCCGCACGATTGCCGGCGGTACCTCGGAAGTGCAGCGCAACGTCGTTGCCAATGAATTGCTGGGAGCCTGAAAAGTGTCGATGTCATTCACCCCTTTGTTCCCCGGCATGCTGCTGGACGCCGCGGCGCGCTTCGCGCAGGACAACGAGACCACCAGGGACTTCGCCGGCACCGACCCCGTGCGCGAGATGGGCTGGACCTGCACGCTGGTGCCGGAGGAAGCCGGCGGCGTCGGCGGCACGCTGTCCGACCTGGCCTCCATCGTCGTCGGGCTCGCCACGCACGGCGTGCACCTGCCCGTGATCGAAACCTGCGCGGTCGCGCCGCTGCTGCTGCAAGCGGCCAACGCAGACACCTCCGCGCGCTGGCTCGAAGCGGTGTGCGAAGGCAGCGCGAAGATCGCGCCGCTGACCTCGCTTTCGGCCTCGCTCGACGAGGTCGCCCTGACGGCGAAGCAGCTGGACATCGGCTACGCGTTGACCGGCGAGGTGAAGGGCGTGGACGTGTCGCTGGCGGCCACGCACCACCTGGTGCCCGCGCTGCTGCAGGGCAGCGGCGAAACGGCCCTCTTCCTGGTCGACCACGAACACATGCCCGCGCCCAGCGCCACCTACCGCACCATGGAAGGCCGGCGCAGCGCCGACTTCAGGCTCGACGGCCTGACGGTGCCGGCGGTGGCGTGCATCGCACGCGGCGCCGCGCTGGACTCGGCCATCGGGCAAGCCGACAACGCAGCGCTGCTGCTCACCGCGGCGGATACCGTCGCCGCGCTCGCCACGCTGATCGAGCAGACCGTCAAGCATCTGCAGGAGCGTCGCCAGTTCGGCGTGGCGCTGGCGTCGTTCCAGGTGCTGCGGCACCGCACGGCGGACATGTATGTGCGCTATCTCTGCGCCAAGGGCCTGCTGATGCACGCCTTCCAGGAACACGAGCGCGGCGCCGCCGACCTGCGCCGCACGCTGCGCCTGATGAAAGTCGCGCTGGCCGAGACGGCACGGCTGTGCGCCGAAGGCGCGATCCAGATGCATGGCGGCATGGGCGTCAGCGAAGAGGTGCTGGCCACCCGCATGGCGCAGCGCCTGCTCGCCTCCGAGTTCCGCTACGGCGACCGCTTGGCGCATGCGTCGCGGTTGCTGTATTCCCCGACCGAAGCCGCCGTTGCCGATGCGGCGGCCTGCGGCATGTCCCACGTTGCCAGGAGTTCGTCATGAGCGTCAGTCTTGAAGTTTCCGAGTTCGTCGCCGTCGTGCGGCTGGACAAGCCGCCCGTCAATGCGCTGAGCCGCGACACTCGCCACCGCCTGATCCAGGTGTTCGACGAGATCTCCGAGCGCGACGACATCCGCGTGGCCATCCTCACCGGCACCGGCAAGTTCTTCTGCTCCGGTGCCGACCTGAAGGACCGCCCCTCGGCCGACAAGCCCGGCGACTTCCTCGACCACAACCGCTGGACCCGTGAGACCGGCAACGCCATTCGCGAATGCGCCAAGCCCGTCATCGCGGCCGTCAACGGCCCGGCACTGGGCGCGGGCTTCGGCCTGATGGCCGCGTGCGACATCTTCCTGGCCTCCGACGATGCGAGCTTCGCGATGCCCGAGATCAACGTGGGCCTCGCCGGCGGAGTCTCGATGCTGCGGACCATGTTCGGGCGCTCGTTCACGCGCCACATGTTCTTCACCGGCATGCGCGTGCCGGCCGCCGAGCTGTACCGCCGCGGCGTGCTCGACGAGGTGGTTCCGGCGGAAGAGCTCATGCCCGCCGCCATGCGCCTCGCGCAGGAGATGGCCTCCAAGAGCCCGATCGCACTGGCCTATGCCAAGCAGGCCGCCAACATGATGGACGTGATGCCGCAGCGCGACGGCTACCGCTTCGAGCAGAACATCACCATGGCGCTGTCGCGCACCGAGGATGCCAAGGAAGCGCGCCAGGCCTTCCTGGAAAAGCGTCCGCCCGTGTTCAAGGGGCGCTGAGCGATGGCGACAGTCGAAGTGGGCAAGGGGCTGGAGGCACTCTTCAAGCCGCGCTCGATCGCGATCTTCGGAGCGTCGGACGACGTGACCAAGATCGGCGGGCGGCCGCTGCAGTTCCTGCAGAAGTACGGCTACCGCGGTGCGATCTATCCGGTCAACCGCAAAGGCGGCACGGTGCAGTCGCTGCCCGCCTATGCGAACGTTGCCGAGCTGCCGTCGGTGCCCGACCTGGCCGTGATGGCGGTGCCGCCCGATGCGGTGCTCGAAGCGGTGAAAGACTGCGCCGCGCGCGGCGTGCGCGCGGCCGTCATCCTGTCTTCGGGCTTCTCGGAGATGGGCGAAGAGGGCAGCCGCCTGCAGGCGGCCATCGGCGAAGTCGCCAGGGCATCGGGCATGCGCGTGGTGGGGCCGAACTGCCTGGGCTCCATCGGCGTGGCGGACAGGAGCATCGCCACCTTTTCGGTGGCGCTGGAGTCGTCGTTCCCGACGGCGGGCCCGGTGGGCATCGTGTCGCAGAGCGGCAACCTCGGCAGCTACACGATGCGCCTGGCCGTCGAGCGCGGCATCGGCATCAGCCGCCTGCTGACCACGGGCAACGAATGCGACGTCGATATTGCCGACGGCATCGCCTCGCTGGCGACCGACCCGGCCACCTCGGTCATCCTGTGCTGCATGGAAACCTGCCGCAATGCGGCCGGGTTGATGCGCGCACTGGCCATGGCGCGCGAGGCAGGCAAGCCGGTCGTGGTGCTGAAGGTGGGCGTGTCGTCGGCCGGCAGCGAAGCGGCGGCCTCGCACACCGGTGCGCTCGCCGGTTCGGACGCGGTGTTCGACGTGGTGCTGCGCAATGCCGGCGCCATTCGCGTGCCCAGCATCGAGCAGCTGCTCGAAGTGGGCCATGCTGTGTCGGTGGTCGGCACGGCGCGTGCGCCGAAGGGGCCGCGCGTGGCGCTGGTCACGGCATCGGGCGGCTTCGGCGTGCTGATGGCCGACGCCGCCAGCGCACAGGGGCTGGAACTGCCGAAGCTCTCCGCGGCCACGCAGGAACGCATCGTGGCCGCGCTGCCCTACGCATCGCCGGGCAATCCCGTCGACATGACGGCGCAGGTGTCGAGCCGGCCCGAGCTGCTGGTGCAGGTGCTGTCGGCGGTGGCGGAAGATGCGAGCTGCGACGCGGTGATCCTGCAGTCGGCGTACGCCTTCCAGATGCCGCGGCTGCGCGACGTCTACCTCGCGGCGCTGGAGCAGGTGCGCCGTGCGCATCCGTCGCGGCTCGTCCTGCTGTGCTGCAAGGCGCCGCCCGACACCATGGCGCAGCTGAACGAGATGGGCTTTCCGACAGTGGAGACCATCGATGCGGCGTGTGCCACGCTGGCGGCGCTGGTGCGCCTCGGCACACGTGGCGAACAGGCCGAGGTGGCGGTCGCGTCGCGGTCGGCCGAAGCGCTTCCGGCCGAAGCCTTCGCCAACGAGGCCAGTGCCAAGGCCGTGCTCGCGCAGGCCGGCATCCCGGTGCTGAAGGAAGTCACGGCCGGCGGCCGGGACGAGGCACTGGCCGCGGCGCGCGACATCGGTTTTCCGGTGGTGCTGAAGATCGTCTCGCCCGACATCCCGCACAAGACCGAGGTTGGCGGCGTGGTGACCAACGTGCGCTCCGAGGCGCAGCTGCGCGACGAATACGACAGCCTGCTGGCGCGCGTCGCGCAGAAGGCGCCGCAGGCGCGCATCGCCGGCGTGCTGGTGGCACAGATGGCACAGGGCGGCACCGAGCTGATCCTCGGCACCATGAAGGACCCGGTCTTCGGCCCGGTCGTGATGGTGGGCCTGGGCGGCATCTATGCCGAGGTGCTGCGCGACGTGGCGCTGCAGGTGGCGCCGGTGACCGAGGCACAGGCCATGCAGATGCTTCGCTCCCTCAAGGCCTTTGCGCTGTTCGATGGCGCACGCGGCCGGCCGAAGGCCGACGTGGCAGCCGCGGCGCGCGCCGTGGCGGCGCTGTCGCGGTTCGCCGCACGGCATGCGCGCAGCGTCGCCGAGATCGACATCAACCCGCTGGTGGTCCTCGACCACGGGCACGGTGCCTTCGCGCTCGATGCGCTGCTGGTGCCGGAAACGAAAGACAAGCCATGAATGCATCACAGTCCCTCGAAGGCCGCGTGGCCTTCATCAGCGGCGCGGGCCACGGCATCGGCCGAGCCACCGCGCTGGCCTTCGCCCGGCTGGGCGCGACGGTCGGCGTGAACGACCTCAAGGCCGAGTTCGTGGAAGACACCGTCGCGGAGATCCGCCGCCTCGGCGGCAAGGCCGTGGCGGTGCCGCAGGACGTCTCGAGCCGCGAAGGCATGCGCCTGGCGGTGCAGCGCCTGGCCGGCGAGGCGGGCCGGCTCGACGTGATGGTCAACAACGCGGCCTGGGTGCGCTACCAGCCGCTGATGGAAATCACGCCCGAGGTGATGGACCGCATGGTCGACATCGGCTTCAAGTCGGTGATCTGGGGCATCCAGGCCGCGGCCGAGGCGATGGACCCGGAACGCGGCGGCGCCATCATCAACGTGGCCTCCATCGCCGGCTTCAAGTCGCCCGCGCGATCGGTGGTCTACAGCGGCCTGAAGGCCGGCGTGCTCGGCATCACCCGCGCCGCGGCGGCCGACCTGGGCGCGCGCCGCATCCGCGTGAACGCCGTGGCGCCCGGCGCGGTGCCGACCGAAGGCACGGCCAAGCACCGCAACGCCGAGCTCGACGCCAGGCGCATCGCGCGCACGCCGCTGGGCCGGCTCGGCACCGTGGAAGACATTGCGGACGCCATCTGCTTCCTGGCCGGCGACGGCTCGCGCTTCGTCAACGCGGAGGTGATCCGACTGGACGGCGGCGCATCGGAGACCTCGCTGTGAGCGCCGAGGACATTTCTCCCCAGCGCCTGCAGAACGTGTACGTGGTGGCGCAACGCCCGGCCGAGCTGCATGCCTTCTACGAATCGGCACTGGGGCTGAAGCTCAAGTTCCGCGACAAGGACCGCTGGTTCCAGTACGGCGTGGGCAACACCAGCGTGGCGCTGGCCTGTGCCGAAGAGGCCGCGCCGGCGACCTCCGGCGTGGTGATGGTGTTCGAGGTGAGCGACTTCGCCGGTGCGCAGGAGCGCATCACCGGCGCAGGCGGCGAGGTGATCGGCACGCGCGACATGGGCGCGCACGGCGCGGTGATGTCGCTGCGCGACCCGGAAGGCAACGTGATGCAGCTGTTCAAACGCGCCGCGGCGCCAGTGGCCCCGGCGGCATGAACCCGCGCGCACCGCTGCAGGCGCTGCTCGATCGCGAGGCGATCCGCGAGTGCCTCTACCGCTACTGCCGCGGCATCGACCGCGTCGACGAAGAGGCCCTGCGCTCGGCCTACTGGGAAGACGCCACCGACTGCCATGGCGCCTGGAACGGCAGCGCCGACGGCTTCATCGCGCAGGCGCTGCAGCGGTTGCGCCAGGGCGGGCGGCGCGTGCACCAGGTGAACAACATCGCGATCGAGCTGCATGGCGACGTGGCTGCGGTGGAGAGCGGCTTCTTCGCACTGCAGGCCCCTGCCGATGCGCCCGCGAAGCGCACCCTGCTGTGCGGACGCTACCTCGACCGCTTCGAGCGCCGCCAGGGCGAATGGCGCATCGCCGCGCGCACGGTGGTGTACGACTGGATCGAGGAGCGCGAACGGCCCGAACTCACACACAGCGACGCCGTCCTGTTCGGCGCGCGCCAGCCGGCCGGCTGCGCGGCGCCCAACGACATGCTTTATGCGCTCTTGCGGGATGTGCGCGCGGCGGACAACGAGGCGAAACCATGATCAGGGACCGCGAGAAATTCCAGGCCATGCTCGCCGAGGTGCGCCGGTTCACCCATGACGAATGCCTGCCGCTGGAGGAGCAGGTCGACCGTGACGACCTGATTCCCGAACCGGTCGTCCAGCGCATGCGCGAGATCGGCCTGTTCGGCCACAGCATCCCCGAGGCTTTCGGCGGCGCCGGCCTGACCACCGAGGAACTGACGCTGGTGAACCTCGAGGTGTCGCAGGTCGCGACTGCATTCCGTGCGCGCTTCGGAGGCAACACCGGCATCGCATCGGAGTCGCTCGTGGTCGACGGCACGCCCGAGCAGCAGCGCCATTACCTGCCGCGGCTGGCCAGCGGCGAGCTGACCGGCTGCTTCGCGCTCACCGAGCCCGAGGCCGGATCGGACGCCACGGCGCAGAAGACGGTGGCGGTGCGCGACGGCGACAGCTTCGTCATCACCGGGCAGAAATGCTTCATCACCAACGCGCCGGTTGCGAACCTGTTCACCGTGTTCGCCCGGACCGACCCGAACGCGAAGGGCGCGGCCGGCATCAGCGCCTTCCTGGTCGAGCGCGGCGCGCCCGGCCTGTCGACCTCGCAGCCCTACCGCAAGATGGGCCAGCACGGCTCGCCGGTGGGCGAGGTCAGGCTGGAAGGTGTGCGCGTGCCGGCCTCGGCCATCGTCGGCGGCGTCGAAGGGCAGGGCTTTCGCACGGCGATGAAAACGCTGAACAAGCAGCGCATCAATCTCGCCGCGCTGTGCATCGGCCCTGCGATCCGGCTGGTGGAGGAAATGGCGCGGCAGGCGCAGTCGCGCCGGCAGTTCGGCCAGCCCATCGGCGACTTCCAGCTGGTGCAGCAGATGATTGCCGAGAGCAACACCGAGGTGCATGCGGCGCGCGCGCTGGTGCTGGAGACGGCGCGCAAGAGGGACGGGGGCATCGACGTGACGATGGAAGCGTCGATGTGCAAGCTGTTCGCCTCCGAGATGTGCGGCCGCGTCGCCGACCGGGCCGTGCAGGTCTTCGGCGGCAGCGGCTTCATCGCCGGCAACGTGGCCGAGCGCTTCTACCGCGATGTTCGTCTGTTCCGCCTCTACGAGGGAACAAGCCAGATCCACCTCGTCAACATCGCGAAGCGGACCCTGGCGCTGGCCGCGCAGGGTGCCGCCCGCTGAAGCACTGTCTACTTGTCGTGGTGCAGGTACGTCGCCTGCTTCGGCAGCAGCAGGCTCACCAGGAACACCACGCCCATCATCGCCGTCACGTACCAGTAGAAGTACGGCTCGTGCCCGATCGACTTCAGCCCCAGCGCCACGTACTCCGCGCTGCCGCCGAAGATCGCATTGCCGACCGCGTAGGACAGCCCCACGCCCAGCGCGCGGATCTCGGGCGGGAACATCTCGGCCTTCACGATGCCGCTGATCGAGGTGTAGAAGCTCACCACCGCCAGCGCGAGCGTGATGAGCACGCCCGCCGCCAGCGGGCTGCCGACGCTCTGCAGGTTGCTCAGCACCGGCACCGTCATCAGCGCACCCAGCGCCCCGAACAGCAGCATGTTGTTGCGCCGGCCGATGCGGTCGGACAGCGCGCCGAACACCGGCTGCATGCACATGTAGATGAACAGGCAGGCCGTCATCACGTTGCTGGCGGTCTTGATCGACATGCCGGCAGAGTTCACCAGGTACTTCTGCATGTAGGTGGTGAAGGTGTAGAAGATCAGCGAGCCGCCGGCCGTGTAGCCCAGCACCACGAAGAAGGCGCGCTTGTGGTTCGTGAACAGCTCGCGCATGGTGCCGGCGCCCTTGGCGGCGCGGGTCTTGGTGCTGGCGGTCTCTGTCAGCGTGCGGCGCAGCATGAGGGCCACCACGGCAGCCACGGCACCGAGCACGAACGGAATGCGCCAGCCCCAGCTCTTGAGCTCGGCCTCGTCGAGCACCTGCTGCAGCACCACGACCACCACCACGGCCAGCAGCTGGCCGCCGATCAGCGTGACGTACTGGAACGACGAGAAGAAGCCGCGCTGGCCGCGCATGGCCACTTCGCTCATGTAGGTGGCGGTGGTGCCGTATTCGCCGCCGACCGACAGGCCCTGCAGCAGCCGCGCGGCCAGCAGCAGCGCGGGCGCGGCGGCGCCGATCTGCGCGTAGGTGGGCAGGCAGGCGATGACCAGAGAGCCCACGCACATCATGACGACCGAAGTGACCATCGATGTCTTGCGGCCCTTGCGGTCGGCCAGGCGGCCGAACAGCCAGCCGCCGATAGGGCGCATCAGGAAGCCGGCGGCGAACACGCCGGCGGTGTTCAGCAGCTGCACGGTCGGGTCCGACTTGGGGAAGAAGGCCGGCGCGAAGTAGATGGCGCAGAAGGCGTAGACGTAGAAGTCGAACCATTCCACCAGGTTGCCGGACGAGGCGGCGAAGATGGCGAAGATGCGCTTGCGCTTTTCTTCGAAGGTATACGGCGTGTTGTTGGCGGTCGCGTCCGGGCCGGAGGCGCCGACGCTCGCACTGGCGATGTTGGTCATGGAAAGGTGTCCTTGTCTCTGGCTGCGGCCCGCCGCAAAGCCGCGCGAGACCGTACCGGCAAGTCTGTCCGGCCGCCGGCGCGCTGTCGTCCGTAGCCGCCCGCCGCGCGGCTACGTATCGGTACGCAAGGGTAAATACCTAGAAAGGACTACAGCCCGTGTTCCCGCAGGAACCGGTCGAGCTGGTGGCTGTTCGCGAGCCCCAGCTTGGCGAACACGTGGGCGCGGTGCGTTTCCACCGTGCGCTGCTCCAGCGGCGCGAGTTCCAGGGCGATCTGCTTGTTGGGCTTGCCCTCGGCGACCAGCCGGGCGACCTGCATCTCGCGCGGCGTGAGCTTGTCCCACAGCGCCTGCGCGGCCTGGCGGGCCTGCCGGCGCACGGCGATCTCGCCGGCGCGCTGCAGGGCCCGGGCGATGCTGTCGAGCAGGCGCTCGTCGTTGCAGGGCTTCTCGAGCCAGCCGAAGGCGCCGTTCTGCACCGCCTCGACGGCCATCGGAATGTCGCCGTGGCCGGACAGGAAGATCACGACCAGCGGGCTGTCCTGCGCGCGCAATGCATCGAACACCTGCAGCCCGCTCACGCCCTCCATGCGCAGGTCGAGGATCACGCAGCCTGCGCGCTGCAGGTCGGCGCCGGCCAGGAAGGCCTCGCCCGAGGCAAAGGTCTGCACCGCGTAGCCGCGCGACAGCAGCAGGAGGCCCAGCGAGCGGCGCACGGCCTCGTCGTCGTCCACCACGCACAGGTTGTTGGCAAGAGCGTTCATGGGGGTGAGATCTCCAGCTCGAGGGTGAAAACCGTGCCACCGCCGTCCCGGTTGGCAAAGGACAGCCGGCCGCGATGGGCCTCGACAATGGTGCGGCAGATGTTCAGGCCCAGCCCCAGTCCGCCGGTCTTGGTGGTGAAGAAGGGCGCGAACACCTGCTCGGCCAACGCTGCATCGATGCCCGGCCCGCGGTCGGCCACGCGGATGTGCATGCGTCCTGCCAGCACCTCGGCCTCGACCTCCACGAGCCGCTGTTCCGGCGGCGTGGCCTGCATCGCCTGCAAGCTGTTGGACAGCAGGTTCAGCAACACCTGCTCGAGCAGCACGCGGTCGCCGCGCACCTCGGGCAGCCCCGCCGGTATGCGGACTTCGGCACGCGCCTGCCGCATCCGCATCTCGCCCTGCAGCAGCGCCAGCGCGTTCGCCACCAGCGCCGCCACCGCGCAGTCCTCGGTGCCCACGGTGCGCTGGCGCACGAAGCCGCGGATGCGCCGCACGATCTCGGCGCTGCGCTGGGCCTGCGCCATGGTCTCGTCGAGGCTGCTGACCAGCAGCTGCTGGTTGCCCTGTTCCGCGAAGGCCTTGGCCGCGCTCGCAAAATTGCTCAGCGCCATCAGCGGCTGGTTCAGCTCGTGGGCCAGCGTGGAGGCCATCTCGCCGAGGCTGGCCAGGCGTTGGGCGTGCTGCAGCTGCTCGTCGTTCTGGCGCTGGCGCAGCTCGGCGCGCTTCTGCTCGGTGATGTCCACCACCGAGCTCATCCAGCCGCTGTGCTGGCCATCGGCGTCGATCAGCGCGGCGGTGTAGACCATGGTGATCACGTCGTGCCCGTCGCGGTGCCGCAGGCGCGACTCGAAGCCCGAGCGCGCGGGCTGGCCGCTCATCATGGCGTCGTACTGGCGCCAGTGCTGCGCCACGTCGTCGGGGTGCCAGTAGGGGTAGGGCGGCAGCTTGCCGAGCAGTTCGTCGGCGTCGTAGCCGGTCATCTCGCAGAAGGCCGGGTTGACGTAGATGATGCGGCCCTCCAGGTCGCGTGCGCGCATGCCCACCAGCAGCGAGTCTTCCATCGCCTTGCGGAACGCGTGGGCCTCGTCGAGCTCGTGGGTGCGCTCGCGCACGCGCAGCTCCAGGTCGCGCCGTGCATCGCGCTGCTCGGCGAAGCGGCGTTCGCGCAGCTGCCAGTACAGGCCGCCCAGCAGCAGCACGCCGGCACACAGCAGGCCCAGCATCCAGGTGCGCTCGCGTGCGCGGGTGACTTCGGCGTGGTCGGCCATCACCGTCAGCGTCCAGCCCAGGTCGGGCAGCGGCTCGTCCACTGCGAGGAAGCGGCGCGGCTGGCCGTCGATGTCGGTGCGCACGAGGTAGCCGGGCTCGCCTTCGCCACGCTCCACCTTCCACGGCAGTGCCGCGAAGCTGGTGCGCGCGCCGTACTGCTGGTCGCGCTGCATGCCGTCGAGTTCCGCTGCGCCCAGCGCGCGCGTGGCCTGGTACATCCACGGCGGCACCGAGCTCAGGAACACGATGCCGCGCGCGTCGGTCAGCAGGATCGGGTCGCGCGAGAAGGTCCAGGCTTCCTGCAGCTGGCGCAGGCTGACCTTCACCGTCACCACGCCCAGCACGGCGCCGCCGTCGGGCCGCACCGGCGCGGAGATGAAGAGCCCCGGCTCGCCGGTGGTCTGGCCCACGCCGTAGAACAGGCCGTTGCGCCCCGCGCGCGCGTCGCGGAAGTAGGGGCGGTTGGCATACGACTCGCCGACGAAGCTCTGCGGCGTTGCCCAGTTGCTGGCCGCCAGCGTAAGGCCCTGCAGGTCGATGAGGTAGAGCGCGTCGGAGCCCGCCTGCCGGTTCACCTCCTCGATATAGCGGTTGGCGCGCTGCTTCACGGCCGCGTCCCGGGGATGGGCCAGCGCGGCCAGCACGTCCGGATGCAGGCTCGCGGTGAATGGCAGGTAGCTGTACTTGCCGGCGGCGTCGCGCAGGCCCAGCACATGGACTTCCATGGCGCGGCGGATCGAGTCGGCCTGGAAGTTCGCCTCGCGCCTCGCGGCCCACTGGCCCGCCATGCCGATCAGCAGCAGTGCCAGTACGCCCGCGGCGATCCAGCCGGCCAGCGCGCGGTGGCGCGGGCGGGGAGGAGGGCGGAGGTGTTTCGGGCGTGATTGGCGGCGGGGGCGGCATGGACGGCACGGGGGATGGGGCCGATCGGCGCGGCCGGGGGATTTTGCCCTCATCCTTGCGCCTGTGCCCGCCCTCGCGGGCGCGACAATGCCAGCCTCCCAGATCGACCCGAACCCATGAGACCCGACCTCGATTCGCTGGCGCTTTTCCTGCGTGCCATTGAGCACGGCAGCCTGTCGAAGGCCGCCGCCGAGAGCCACATGGTGCTGTCGGCCGCGAGCCGCCGCCTGTCCATTCTCGAAGGCCACCTGGGCGTCGCGCTGCTCAACCGCACCTCGAAAGGCGTGACGCCCACCGGCGCCGGCGAGTCGCTCGCCATGCATGCGCGCCAGATCCTGCGCGACGTCGACCGCATGCGCGCCGACCTGTCAGATTACGCGCAGGGCGCCACCGGCCGTGTGCGGTTGCACGCCAATGCCTCGGCCATGGGCCAGTTCCTGCCGGACGACGTGGCGAGTTTCCGCCAGCGCTACCCGGAGATCCGCGTGAGCGTGGAGGAGCACCGCAGCGTGTACATCGTGCAGGCCATCCGCGACCGGCAGGCCGACGTGGGCGTCATCACCAGCGAGGCGGCCGACCCGGCGCTCAACTTCATTCCCTACCGCACCGACCGGCTGGTTGCCATCGTGCGGCAGAAGCATCCGTGGCGCGGGCGCGAGGTGTCGTTCGAGGAACTGCTCGATTTCGATTTCGTGGGTCTCGAAGACGATTCCGCCATCTCCCGCACGATGGAAGACGCCGCCATGAGCGCGCGCAAGGTGCTGCGCCTGCGCGTGCGGGTGAAGAGCTTCGAGGCCGTGTGCCGGATGATCGAAGCGGGCATGGGCGTGGGCATCCTGCCCGAGGGTGCCGCTGTGACCTACCGCAAGGAGATGAAGCTGCGCTTCATCAATCTCACCGATGCGTGGGCTTCACGACGGATGTACCTGTGCACGCGGCAGGAGGCGTTGAGCTTTCCGCAGCGCCGGTTGGTCGATCACTTGCTGGCGCGTGGGATGCCGTAGGGCTCGTGCTCGTGCTCGGGTTCGTTCGGGGCGACGCTCACGCCGACGGGGTGCCTTGCTCCGCGAATGCATTTGTTGGCGAGAAGGCGCGACGCGGAATGCCTGAGACTGGCGGTCAGCGGTTGGGGCAGACCCCGGCAGATCATCTCCTTTGACGGCGGATGGACCTCTGGCAGCACAATGTGAGCTTGGCGGTCACGCCCGCCGCCTCGTCAACTTGTAACATTTTTCAGGACTGATGTCGATGATCTACGAACTACGCGTCTATACCGCAATGCCTGGCCGGCTGCCCGACGTTCTTGCCAGATTTCGCGATCACACCGCGGGCATCTGGAACCGGCTGGGAATTCGTCAACTCGGATATTGGACGACTGCAGTCGGACCTGACAGCAACGCGCTTACCTACATGCTTGTCTGGGAGAGCCTGGCCGATCGTGAGGTCAAGTGGGGCAAGTTTGTCGTCGATCCCGAATGGGTCGAGGTCAGAAAGGCGAGCGAGGCAGCCGGACCGATTGTTGCGAAGATGGACAACTCGTTCTTGGCGCCCACCTCTTTCTCGCCTGCGAAATAGTCTCTTCCGCGGCGGACGACACAGTTGGCTGGGACGCGGTATCAACGCCCAATGCCTCTTCAGTCTGTCCTGGAGTGCTAACGACCGGGTCCGCGCACCACCAACGCGTTGGCTGCCGTCGCCAGGGTTGGTTGGGCCGACAGGAATGGCTGCATGGAACCGACCGAGACCGCCGACATCGGCATTCGCGCCGTTCTTGAAGCGCGTCAAACGAACTGTAGAGCGCGGTTCGTTTGCCGAGGTTGCTCAGGATGTTTTCGCACCGTGCGTTGGCGCACAGACCGAAGGCCAAGGCTACACCATGATCGGGTTGACGGCCATCCGGCGCTGGTAGAGGAAGCTTAAGCACCCGCCCATCAAGAGCGGAGCCTCGATGCAGGAGGGCCGTCACCTCGATGGAGTTCGCGGCAAAGAGCCAAGCGCGTAGACCTGTGTGGCGACCAAACACCCGATATCGCACAGACACGAAACGCCAGACCTGCGATAGTGCGCAGCCGCCTCAAAGAAAGATCTCGAAATGTCTGACGCTCCGTACTTTCATGATGCTTCAGGCTCCGTCCGCTTCTGGGTGGACATGGAAGGCACCCAGTTCGTGAGTGCCAGCATCGGGAGGGAAGCACTGCGTTATCACTTTCGCACGACCGAGAACGCCGACCCGCTTGAAACGTTCAGCCACCATGTCGAAGAGATCGAAGCTGCGGTGCGGCGTCGTCTCTCACAGGGGGCAATGGAGCCGGTGATGCTGCGGGAGAACGATCTTCATGTTCCTGCCCTATGAATTGCAGGAAGGCGACCTGTCATGAGATCAACCGCGCGTAGTTGCGCTGGTTGGCCCGATAGCAATCGCACGCCGCACTTTCCAGTCCCCGGCGATCCGTGATCGTGATGGCGCCACGTCGGTAGTCAATCAGTCGACGCTCGTGCAGCGCGGTCGCGGCATTGGTGATGCCGACCCGACGCACCCCCAGCATGCGGCCCAGCACTTCATGAGTCAGTGCAAGGTGTGTGGAGTGCGCGCAATCCTGGGTCGTCAATAACCAGCGCGCCAGGCGCTCCTCGATCAGATGGAAGCGGTTGCACAGGCCCGAGCGACCCAGTTCCATCAGCAGCACACAGACGTAGCGGTTGAGAACACGCCTGAGCATCGTGTTGTGCTCCAGTTCCTGAGCAAAGGACTGCGCTGTCAGGCGCCAGGCCAGACCGCCGCCCTGAACGAACGCTCGCAACGGCGCGCTCCGAACACCCAACGACAGTTCGTAGCCCAAGGCGCCCTCGTTGCCCACCAAGCCTGTTTGCAGGCCGTCGTGGCCGTCTGCCGTGGAAACCAGTGAAACAAAGGCGCTCGTGGGAAAGTGGATGTGGCGGATGGAATCGCCCGGCTCATAGAGCGTCTGGGCCGCCGCCAATGCCACGTTCTCGCATTTTTCGAGTAGACACGCCCTGACCATCGGCGGAAGCACTTCGAGCAGACGGTTGTGAATGGGGCGGGTCGGATGGGATGTCACAGAGCCCCTGTTGAGAGGAGCCAGCGCGAAAATGCGTGACCTGCCGCATTGTTGCCGATGCGATGGCTCACGTCTGTGCGGCGGCGCACCGAGCCTGACCGTCGCCGCGGCGAATCAGCTTGCCACTTGGCGAGGAAGCAGCCGATCCGTTTCGCGCTTCACGACCTCATAGCATTCACAAACCTGCTGTTCCAGGCCCGGGCGGTCGAGCACCGTAATGTGACCTCGCGCGTACTTGATCAGGTTCAGACGCTGCAATTTGCCCGCCGCCTCCGTCACGCCTTCGCGTCTCACGCCGAGCATGTTGGCGATCAGTTCCTGAGTCATGACCAGTTCATTGCCCGGCAATCTGTCCAGGCTCAACAATAGCCAGCGGCACAGCTGCTGCTCGAGCGAATGATGCCGATTGCACACCGCCGTTTGCGACATCTGGGTGATGAGCGATTGGGTGTAGCGCAGCAAGAGGTGAAGCAACGGCCCCCCCTTTTCCGTCAGCTCCTGAATGTGGGTGGCACTTAGCCTGAAGGCGTTGCCTGCACTTTGCACCACGGCACGATTGGGCGTGCTACCTCCGCCCATCAAGAGCGATACGCCAACCATGCCTTCGAAGCCGACGACCGCGATCTCAGCGGACTGCCCGTTCTCCAGCACGTACAGCAGGGAGACGATGCAATCGATGGGGAAGAAAACGTGTCGCTGCACTACCCCCGACTCGTAGAGCACCTCCCCAAGACGCAGCGGCACCGGCTCGAGGAACGGCTCCATTCGGGCCATCACTTCAAGAGGGATGGCATCCAGCAGTTCGTTGCGTGCGGCGGCCCGGTGCAACGAAGACGAACGAGGAGGCAATGCCATGAGGAAGTCTGCTTCCAAATCTTCATGATTCTGCGACTGAAATCCGGCGTCTGTGCGCCGGCGTATCAACTGCCGAGACATTTTTTGGCGGGGCCGGGTGCGCCAGCGAACAGTCAGGGACTCACTTTCTGGCTGGCGGGGTCCCATAACTTCGCTTTGGAGAGCAACCTAAAGTGCGCCATGAACCCCACGGAAACCGATGCCGAGAACTTGGCGTGCACGGAGCGCGTTCAAGTGGGCGGGTCACGGGGCGGCTCCGGTGGTTTGATAAAGGGACAGAACTTGGCAGGCCTCGTCGGCGATCACCTGCTCTTCGTCGGTGTGCATGACGAACACGGCGACCTGACTGGCTGCGGGATCGGGCGCCACGCCGAGCCAGGCGAGGTGGTGACACACGGCGTTGCGCACAGCCGGCTGGTTCTCTCCGATGCCGGCGGTGAAAACGAGCGCATCGAGCCCGCCGAGCGTGGTGGCGATGGCGGCCACTTCGCGCGCGATCCGCAGTGCATACAACGCCAGCGCTTCGCGAGCTTCGGGCGCGTCGCTCGTGAGCAGTTTGCGCACGTCGCCCGAAACGCCGGAGAGACCTAGTAAGCCCGAGCGGTGATAAAGCATGTCTTCGACCGTGTCGATCGACTGACCCGGTTGCTTGAGCAGATAAAGCAGCGCGCCGGGGTCGAGCGCGCCGCTGCGGGTAGCCATCGGGATGCCGTCGAGCGTGGAGAAGCCCATGCTGGTCTCGCGGCTGGTGCCATGCAGCAAGCCGCACAGGCTGGCGCCACTGCCCAGGTGCGCGACCACCACGCGGCCCGCGGCAATCCCGGGGTGCTGCTGGCGCAGTTGCGACGCGATGAATTTGTACGACAGGCCATGAAAGCCGTAGCGCTTGATGCCTTGGTCGAACAGCGCGCGCGGGAGCGCGTAGCGGCGCGATGCAGCGCTCTGGCTGCGGTGGAAGGCCGTGTCGAACGAGGCCGACTGCGGCAGCGCCGGTGCGGCGTGCCGCACCGCATGGATCAGTCGCAGGCTTTGCAGCTGGTGCAGCGGCGCGAGCGGCGCCAGTGCCTCGATAGCGACGAGCGTGTCCTCCGCAATCGCCACCGGGCCGCTGAACTCGTCCCCGCCGTGCACGACGCGGTGACCCGCCGCGACGAGTCGTGCGCCCGGCGCCGCATCGTTCACCCAATCCAGGGCATTCGCGATCATGCTGGACAAGGCATCGGGTGTTGCATCGACCGTGCGGCGGGCGAGGGCGCGTGTCGCGCCGGCATCGATCACGAACAGCCCGAGCTTGATCGACGAAGACCCGGGGTTGAAGGTGAGCATCACATCGCCTGTCATGCGATCATCATGCGTTCATTTCCGCTGCGAGCGAGATTTTTCATCAGCGATAGCCAAGGCACCATTTCGTGTGATCGTGCGAACATGCACTGATTCGCGTATAGATGTCTTTGCTTTGCCCTGCAACTCCAGAGTCATCTCAATCAGGCCGTCGGCAGCCAGCCGCTTCGCTGCTGAAACATCCGCCGACAAAGTGAGCCACCGAGGTGGTGCCATGCGGCCGATCCGCATCAGCAATTGGATGTCCATGATGAGTCCTTGGGATTGGGAGAAACTAGATGCTTGTCATTCGAGGACGTGCAGGGGCAAGCGAATGGTGAAAACGCAACCGGTTCCCGGCACATCTCGAGCTGTCAAGGTGCCGAGGTCAGCCTCAACGCTTCGGCGTGCGATGGACAGGCCCAAGCCAAGGCCGGATTTGTCGTGACTGTGTTGATTGAAGGGCTCAAACATCCTGGAAGCGCTTCCGGGCGGAAGTCCTCCGCAGTGGTCTTCGACGTCAATCGATACATGCTCGTCGAGTGCATGAGCTCTTAAGGCAATGATGGTGTGCGGGTGCGTGAACTTGAACGCGTTTTGCAAGAGATTCGCCAGGGCGGCAAGCAGCAGCTCGCGATTGCCACGGATGGCCAGCAGAGGATCGACAGAGCTCACCTCGAAGGGGCAGCGTGCGGCTCCGGCGACGAGCTGCGCGGCGGTTTCGGCATCCTTGATGAACGTGGCGACGGAAAACGTCTGGCGCTGTTCCGGCATGTTGACGCGCACCTCGGCGAGCGTCCGATCGATCAGGGTGACCATCGACGAAAGGCTGCGCTTCAATACGCTCCCCGTGGCACCTCCCAATGTCATGCTGCCGAGTTCGAGGGCATGGATGGCAAGAGTCGCCGTGCCCAGACAGTTGCGCAACTCGTGAGCGAGGAAACCGACACGCTCGGTTGAGTCAAGGCTCTGCTGGCGGGCGATCTGCGTATCGCGCTGGGAGCTGAACTCCGTGACGGCATCGGCAATGGCGTTGTCCAAGCATCGATTCAATGTGCGGAACTCCCCGACGGCAAAGGGAGCATCGCGCTCGAAGGCCATGTCCGTGATCGCTTGGCAAAGGTCGCCATAGTCGTGGACGACTTGATCTACCGTGTACCCCAGTTCGAGCAGCTCCTTGCCGTGGGCCGTGGCGGCTACCCCCATCTCCGACAAGGTCTGCGAATCTCCGCCTGAAGGTCCCGAAATTCTGATGCTGTCCGCCGGTTTGTCATCTTCTTCCGCGGCAAACGTTTGGATCAATTGATCAAGGAACAGCGGAATGCCGTTGGCCAACTGCTGTTCAGTTGCTGCGCGTCTGGGCCTTCGCGCAACTTTCGACTTGCACCGGGAGATCAGTTCATCGCGGTTGTTGGTCAAGAAGTTACGCATGCTCAGACCTCGATGGCTTTCGCCTGATTCATCAATGAACGCTGTCGACTGTGTTTCCGAGGCGCATTGCTCAATCGTTATTCATGCGAAAAGCCTTGTCTGTGCGGTAGCGAACATAGTGCCGATCTATCGCCGATCGTTGTTCGGGGCAGCGGGGTGACGAGCTCCTGGGGCGACCGATTGGCACGAGTGCGCCGGCTGGTTCGCTTGTACTTCAGAGGCGGCATGGGTAGCTGCGCCAAAGAATCAGCTGTGACAGACATGCCCTCAATCGCGAATGCGTAAGCATCCTCCTACGTCGGGCATCGTGAAAACAGGCACCCGTAAGGTCAATTAAAAGCGTACGGTCGGAACACGTTCACAGTTCTCGCAATCGCGCGGCAGCTCGAAGTCGTTTCATAGGAGCCCGTTGCAATGTCCGTCCCGCAGTCCCTTTCCCATTCGCACATCGATTTCGTCGGCAGCGATTTCGAAGCCCTAGCTTCGCACATGCATCACTGCGCACGTGCCCACGGGCGATGGTTCTCGCTGCGAAGCCACATGCAACGTGTGCGCGCGCTCGCTGCGGGCCGCATTGTCACGATGGCGTGCGTGGCCGTGGTCCTGGGCATCGGCATGTTCGCGGTCACTTGAGCGCCGCTGCCGTCGTCGACCGCCTCCAAGGGCTCAGTCACTACGCCCGGACTCTTCTGCTCGGTCCGCACGACCCGGTAGCCCTCCCGATTCGCGCCGAACTCTTCGGTGCCCAACGTTTCGAACAGCACGGCCACAGCCTGGCCGGTGCCCAGGTGGTGGAAGACGAACACCACCGCGCGCGCGAAGGCGCGCTTTTTTTCCCGCGTGTCGATGAGAACCTCGAGTCGCTGCGCGCCGCCTTCGACTACATCGCGCTGATCTCGCTGAGCGGACGCTATGTGTCGCCGGCGGCTGAATGGCTGCTCGACAACTTCCACCTCGTCGAGGCGCAGCTCCAGCAGATCCATGACGGCGTGCCGCGCAGCTACTACGCGCGCCTGCCCAAGCTCGTCACGCCGCCGCTGGCGGGGCTGCCGCGCGTGTACGGCATTGCGTGGGCCTATGTGGCGCACACCGACAGCGTGCTCAACAAGACGCTGTTCACTGCCTTCCTCAACGCCTACCAGGACATCGACGAGCTGATGTTCGGCGAACTTTGGGCGCTGCCCACCACCCTGCGCGTGGTGCTGCTCGAAAACCTGCGCCGCGTGGCCGAGCGCATTGCCGAGAACAAGGTCGCGCGCGAGATCGCGCATGCCGCGTGGGACGCGGCGCCGCACCTCTCGGTGCAAGACCTCGACGTGCTGTACCGCGCGCTGCAGAGCCACGGCCTGCAGGACAGCTACCTCACGCAGCTGTGGCAGCGACTGCCCGTCGAGCGAGGCGACGACATGCCCACGCTGGTGCGCTGGACCGAACAGCACTGTCCCAACGGCCCGGCGCTGATCGGCGACGCGCAGAACGCGCAGGCCGCGGCCAATCTCACGGTCGGCAACATCATCACGACCTTGCGCATGATCGGCCAGGTCGAGTGGAGCGATCTGATCGAGCCGGTGAGCCGCTCGCTGCGCGTGCTGCGCGAACTTCCCAGCTTTGCGAACGAGAGCGAACTCATGCGCCAGCAGATCACGCATGCGATGGAACAGGTGGCGCGCAGCGCCGAACGGACCGAGCGCGAAGTGGCGCAGGCCGTGGTCACGCTGGCGTCCAGTGCACCGGCCGAGGAAGCCGGCGCCGAGACCGACCGCGCCGACGGCACCGCCGGCTATTACCTCTTCGGCCAGGGCCGGCCTGCGCTGATCGCGTCGCTGCAGGCGAATGCACCGGCGGGCCATGCCGCACGCGCCGCGAGCACACGAGGCCCCGCGCGCAGCCATCGCGGCTGGCGCCTGCCCGTCTACGTGGGGTCCGTTGCCCTCGGCACCGCGCTGCTGCTGGCGGCCGTGGTGCACGGCCTGCCGCATCGTGGCGACTGGACCACCGTCGCGGCGTTGCTGCTGCTCGCATGGCCGCTGTCCGAAGCGCTGATTGCGCTGGCGCAACGCATCATGGCGGAGTCGGTGCGCGTGCAGGCCTTGCCACGCCTCGATTTCGCGAACGGCATTCCCGAGCGGCACCGCGCGCTCGTCGTCATGCCCACGATGCTGGGGTCGACCGCGAACAACGCCAAGCTCGCGCACCGGCTCGAACTGCACTGGCTCGCCAACCGAGAGGCGCACGCGCAGTTCGCGCTGTTGACCGACTGGGCCGACGCTTCGCAAGCCTCGATGCCCGACGACGTGCCCTTGCTCGATGATGCCCAGCAACGCATCGCCGCGCTCAACGCCAAGTACCCACCGGCCGAAGGCGCCGCGCCACGCTTCCTGCTGCTGCACCGTCCGCGAAACTGGAGCGAGACCGAACAGCGCTGGATGGGCTGGGAGCGCAAGCGCGGCAAGCTCGAAATGCTCGTGCGGCTGCTGGCCAGCGGCGACGCCAGCGGCTTTCTCCCGCTCGCACCGGGCCAGCAGCTCGCGCCCGGCCGCACGCCCTATGTGCTGACGCTCGACAGCGACACGGGCCTGCCGCCCGGCGCGCTGCGCGACCTCGTGTCCATCGCCGCGCATCCGCTGAACGCGCCCGAGATCGACGTGCCAAGCCGGTGCGTGGTCGCGGGCTTCGGCATTCTTCAGCCGCGCATCGTCACGCCGTTCCCGATGCGCAGCGAGCGCTCCTTCTTCCACTGGGTGTTCGCCGGGCAGTGCGGGCTCGACCCCTACGGCAGCGGCGCCTCCGACATCTACCAGGACGTGTTCGGCAGCGGCTCCTTCACCGGCAAGGGCTTGCTCAACGTGCGCGCCGTGCACGCCACGCTGAACGACCGCCTGCCCGACAGCGCCGTGCTGAGCCATGACCTGCTCGAAGGCAGCGTCGCGCGCTGCGCGATGGTCAGCGACGTGGTGCTGGTCGAAGACCATCCGCACCATGCCGGCGTGGCCGCCTCGCGCGTGCACCGCTGGGTGCGCGGCGACTGGCAGCTGCTGCCACTGATGTGGCGTGCGCGCCGCTTCGGCATCGACGCGCTGGGCCTCTGGAAAATGTGCGACAACCTGCGCCGCTCGCTGGTCGCACCAGCGTCTTTCGCGCTGCTGGTGCTGGTGATCTTCACGCAGGCCATGCCGCTCGGCTGGGCGCTGGCTGCCGTCGGCGCGGCGCTCACGCTGGGCCCGCTGCTGGGCG
The DNA here is from genome assembly GCF_059491885.1 of Variovorax sp. Varisp46. Classification (NCBI taxonomy): domain Bacteria; kingdom Pseudomonadati; phylum Pseudomonadota; class Betaproteobacteria; order Burkholderiales; family Comamonadaceae; genus Variovorax; species Variovorax sp. Varisp46. Next base: position 3,445,775 of record NZ_CP168515.1, on the reverse strand, counting down.
CGCTGGCCGGCCTGGTGCCGACACGGCGCGCCATCGAGCTGCGCCACTTCTTCGATGTGGGCACGGTCGAGTTGTTGCGCGCCATGGCCGGCGCAGCCTGGCAGTTTGTGCAGCTGGCGGCGCAGACGCGCCTGCTGCTCGACGCGGCCTTCCTCGCCACCTGGCGGCTGGTCGTGAGCCGCAGGCACCTGCTGCAATGGACGACAGCCGACCAGGCGCAGGCGCAATCGAGCCAGCGCCTGAAGCCTTTCGTGCGCAGCGCGGCACTCAGCAGCGCGATGTCCCTGGCGCTCGCCATCCTCGCGAACCGGAGCGCCCACCCGGTGCTCGGGCCCCTGCTCTTCGTGCTCTGGTCCCTGGCGCCCCTCGCGGCCTGGTGGGGCAGCCGCGTCGATGCGCACGCCGAAGACCCGCTCGAGCCCGAAGATCGCAGCTACCTCGAGAAGCTGGCGCACGACACCTGGCGCTTCTTCGAGCACGTGGTGGGCCCGGACGACAACCACCTGCCGCCCGACAACCTGCAGCTCGAACCGCAGCCGACGATTGCGCACCGCACCTCGCCGACCAACATCGGCTTGTACCTGCTGGCCACCTGCTGCGCGCGCGAGTTCGGCTGGATCGACACCGGCTCTTTGCTGGCGCGCATCACCGCCACGCTCGACACCGTCGACCGCATGCAGAAGCACGGCGGCCACCTGTTCAACTGGTACGACACGCAGACGCTCAAGCCGCTGCCGCCCGACTATGTGTCCAGCGTCGACAGCGGCAACTTCGCGGGCCACCTCGTGGCCGTGGCGCAGGCCTGCCGCGCCTTCGCGGCGGAAGCAAGCTGCCAGCGCCGCGAAGCCCCCACGCTGGAAGCACTGGCTCGACGCTGCGACGCGCTGCACGACGGCATGGATTTCAGCGGCCTCTACGACGCCAAGCGCCACCTGTTCCACATCGGCCTGCGCGTCGAAGAGAACGTGCTCGACGCCAGCTACTACGACCTGCTGGCCTCCGAGTCGCGCCTGTTGAGCTTCCTTGCGATTGCGAAGGGCGACGTGCCGCGCCGCCACTGGATGGCGCTGGGCCGGCCGTTCCTGCTGGTGGGCTTCAAGCCCAGCCTGAAGTCGTGGTCGGGCTCGATGTTCGAGTACCTGATGCCCGCGCTCGTGATGACCGAGCCCACCGACGGCCTGCTGCAGGTGGCCAATGCCGCGGCCATCGCCGAGCAGCAGGCCTTCGGCCGTGCGCAGAACATGCCGTGGGGCGTGTCCGAGTCGGCCTACTTCGCGCAAGACCATTCGCTGGCGTACCAGTACTCGCCCTTCGGCGTGCCGCGCCTGGCGCTGCGGCGCACGCCACCCACCGACCGCGTGGTGGCGCCCTACGCCAGCCTGATGGCTGCGCCCTTCGCGCCCGAAGCGGCCGTCATCAATCTCGAGCTGCTCGAATCGCTCGGCGCGCGCGGCGAGTTCGGTTTTCATGACGCGATCGACTTCACCACCTCGCGCCAGACCGAGGGGCAGGACTTCACTGTCGTGCGCAACTTCATGGCGCACCACCAGGGCATGTCGCTGGTGGCGCTGTGCAACGTGCTGCGCGACGACGCGCCGCGCCGCTGGTTCGGCAGTGCCGCGCTGGTGCAGGCGCACGAGTCGCTGCTGCATGAGCGCACGCCGCGGCAGATCATCGGCAGCGCCGACCCGCGCACGCCGCCCGAGCCCAGCCGGGCCGAGCTGGCGCCGTTGTTCCAGCCGCGCGTGGTCGATCCGACGGGGCCGGGCTTCCAGCCCACGCACCTGTTGTCGAACGGCCGCTATACGGTGGCGCTGCGGGCCAACGGCGCCGGCGTGAGCCGCTGGCGCGCGTTCAACGTGACGCGCTGGCGCGACGATCCGCTGCGCGACAGCTACGGCACCTTCTTCTATGTGCGCGATATCGAAAAAGACGGAGGGCAAAGCGAGCTCACCTCGCTCACCGCCCTGCCTGCGCCCGGCGCCGACTGGCACTATCGCACCCGCTTCCTGGCCGACCAGGTGCAGTTCGATGCGACCGGCCCCGGCCTGCAGGTGCGCACCACGGTGCTCATCAGCCCCGAGGACGACACCGAGCTGCGCAACATCACGCTGCACAACAGCGGTGACGAAACGCGCACGCTCGAACTCGTCTCGTACTTCGAGCCGGTGCTGTCGAACCCGAAGGCCGACGAGGCGCATCCGGCCTTTGCCAACCTGTTCGTCGAATCGCGCTGGGAGCCCGCGTGGCGCGCGCTGCTGCTGTCGCGCAGGCCGCGCCTGCACGGCGATGCGGTGGTCGCCGCGGTGCACTTCGTGGCTTCGGTCGATGCCAACGTGCTGTCGATCGACAGCATGACCGATCGGCGCGTCTTCATCGGCCGCAACCGCACGCTGGCCGACCCTGCGCTCGACAGGCAACCGCTCACGGCCCAGGGCAAGCAGGTGAACGGCCTGGACCCCATCGCCTGCCTGCGCGTGCGCCTGTCGATTGCCCCGGGCACCACCGCACGCCTGAGCTTCGCCACCGCTGCCGACGAGAGCATCGAGGCGCTGATGCCCCGCATCGACCGCTACCTGCAACCGATGCACGTGGAGCGCGCCACCCGCATGGCGGCCACGCTGGCGCAGGTGCGGCTGCGCGACCTGAGCATCGCGCCCGCACAGAACCTGGCGCTGCAGGACCTGACAACCGTCCTCACCTACACCACGCCGCGCGTGATGAGCGACCGCGGGCTGATCGACCTGCGCCAGATCTGGCGCTTCGGCATTTCGGGCGACAAGCCCATCGTGCTGGTGTACATCCACTCGATGAACGGCATGGGGCTCATCAACACGCTGCTGCGCGCGCAGCCGTGGTGGGGTTTCGGTGGCGTGGCCTGCGACCTCGTGGTGCTCAACAGCGAGCCGAATTCGTACCTGATGCCGCTGCAGCGCGAGATCGAGACGCTGCGCTCGCGCGTCGCGCAGCAGACGCAGCACAGCTTTCCGCGCAACGACACCGCCAGCTTCTACCTCTTGCGCGACCAGGACGTGGTGCCGTCGGAAAAGGCCGCGCTCTCCAGCCTGGCGCGCGTGGTGTTCACGGCCGACGGCCGCGCGCTCGAAGTGCAGGTGGCGGCGCTGCAAGAGGCACGCAGCCCGGCGATTGCGGACGACAGCAGCGCACCGGTGCAACACCGCACGCCGCTGTTCAACCGACAGGCCGCCTCGCCAACCAACACAGCCCCCACCGGCGACTTCGACGCCGAGAGCGGTGAGTTCCGCTTCGAGGTCGGCCCCGATCGCCGCACGCCGCGCCCATGGATCAACGTGATCGCTAACGCCGCCTTCGGCTTCCAGGTGTCCGAATGGGGCACCGGCTACACCTGGGCCGGCAACAGCCGCATGCACCAGGTCACGCCGTGGTCCAACGACCCGGTGCAGGACCCGGCTTTCGAGCATTACCTGCTGCAGGACGTGGCGACGCGAGAGATGCTGCCGCTCACGCCCGCCGGCGGCGGCGGCGCCAACCGCCACCTCGTACGGCACGGGCAGGGCTACTCGGTTTTCGAATACCGCCAAGGCGAGCTCGTGCTCGAAACCACTTTCTTCGCGGACCGCGACGAAGCCGTCAAGCTGGTGCACGTGCGCGTGCGCAACGAAGGCGCCGGCCAGCGCCGCCTGCGCGCGCTCGCAATGGTCGAGTGGCAGCTGGGTGCCGCGCGCGGCGAACGGCGCACCGTGCACTGCTGGAAGCCCGAAGACCAGCCGGCCGTGTTCGGCCAGCAGCGCGAATCGAGCACGGGCTTCGGCGGCAGCACGGCCTTCCTGCTGTTCGCGGGCCTGCAAGGCACGACGACCGGAGCCACGCAATGGACCTGCGACCGCAGCGAATTCTTCGCCGGCCGCGGCATCGTCGAAGTGCCCGACACGCTGGCGCGCCGCGCCGGCAGCGGGCTCGATGCCTGCGCAGCCACCGGCGGCGAATTCGTCGTTGCATCCGGCGAAACCGCGAGCTTTACTTTCGTGCTCGGCCACGCCGGCACGGCAGACGCCGCGCTCGAACTTGCACGCCGCTGGCGGCAGCGCGATGTGCCCGAGGCATTGGCGCAGGTGCGCGGCTTCTGGGATGACCTGCTGGGCCGCCTGCAGGTGCGCACGCCCGACCCGCTGTTCGATGCGCTGGTCAATCGTTGGCTCGTGTACCAGACGCTGGCGTGCCGGCTCTGGTCGAAAGCCGGCTTTTACCAGGCCGGCGGCGCCTTCGGCTTTCGCGACCAGCTGCAGGACGCAATGGCCTTTGCACTCACCGACCCGCCGCGCCTGCGCGAGCAGATCCTCGTGAACGCGGCGCGCCAGTTTCCCGAAGGCGACGTGCAGCACTGGTGGCACATGCCCGGCGGAGCCGGTGTGCGCACGCATTTCTCCGACGACCTGCTGTGGCTGCCGTACGCGTCGGCGCACTACGTCGAGGTGACGGGCGACGCCTCGCTGCTCGACGAGATGGTCGGCTTCATCGAAGGCCCTGGCATTCCCGAGGGCGCGGAAGACGCCTACTACGCGCCGCAGCACAGCGGCTGCATGGCCACCGTGTTCGATCACGGCGCGCGCGCCATCGACCGCAGCCTGAAGATCGGCGTGCACGGCCTGCCGCTGATGGGCACCGGCGACTGGAACGACGGCATGAATCGCGTCGGCCACGAAGGACGCGGCGAATCGGTGTGGCTCGCATGGTTCCTGTGCAGCGTGGTCGAGCGCTTTGCGCCGCTTGCCGCAGCACGCGGCGAACACGAACGCGCCGCGCGCTGGACCGAAGCACGCACCGGCTGGATCGCCGCGCTGCACGACGCCGGCTGGGATGGCGCCTGGTTCCGCCGCGCCTTTTTCGACAACGGCGCGCCGCTGGGCTCGTCGACCAACGACGAGTGCCGCATCGACCTGATCGCGCAGGCCTGGTCGGTGCTGTCGGGCGCCTCGGGCGCGGCCTACACCGGCCCGGCCATGGCCGCCGTCAAATCGCAGTTGCACGACGAGCCAGCCGGCCTGCTGCAGCTGCTGGCGCCACCGTTTGCCCAGTCGATCAACAACCCGGGCTACATCCAGGCCTACCCGCGCGGCGTGCGCGAGAACGGCGGCCAGTACTCGCACGGCGCGGTGTGGGCGCTCATGGCGCAGGCGCTGCAGGGCGACCATGAAGCGGCCTGGCAGAGCTTCGAGGGCCTGAGCCCGGCCCACCGTTCGCGGCACCCCGAGCGCGGCCCGGTCTACGAGCTGGAGCCCTACGTGATGGCGGGCGACGTCTACGGCGCCGCGCCCTATGTGGGCCGGGGCGGCTGGAGCTGGTACACCGGCTCGGCCGCGTGGCTGCACCGCGCGGCCGTCGAGACCTTGCTGGGTCTGAACGTGAAGGGCAAACAGCTGTCGATGACGCCGCATGTGCCCGCGCACTGGCCAGGCTTCGAGATCGCGCTAAGGCTCGGGGCGCGCGAGTTCACGCTGCAGTGGGGCGACATGGAAGGCGCCTCGACACCTACACACCAACTGGCGGCGGGCGACTGGATCGATTGGCACGCACTGCCGCCAAATTCGACCGTACGGGTTTTGGCATAGCGCAACCTGGCTGGCCACCAGGGAGTTTGGATGTCGGAGGCGAAATCGTGATGAAGGCGGCTGCTTGGCATCGATGCCGACAGGCGCACCCCAAGGAGCAGCTATTGACGGAACAGCGAATGGCTAGCCTCGGCAGCAGCGGACACTGCGGTAACAGGTCCGACCGGCTACATCCGGCCTGGAGCGGGCCTACCTGAAGGGCGGCTACGCGGCGGTTGCCGACATTCGACGGACTCGCGCGAATAGGTACTATCGGCCATGAGGCGACGTTCGATGCCCCTGCCCAGTTCGCCCGGAAAGCAGACCTTACGGGTCACACTCAGGTGGCTTTGAGCGACTCTATCCGCCTGGCGCGCCGAGCAATGCGTGTTCCGTCCCTGCAGCGATCTGGTCCGCAAAGGCGTCATTCCCAACGGCACGTGCAAGCGTAACGGCGCCCGCCAGCGAAGAGAGGGCGGCGCAAGCGGCTCCAATGTCCCGCGGTGCACTTGGTGAGGCGGGACCATCAACAATCGCCTGCGCAACCTCACGCAAAGCCTTCTCAAACGTTGTACGGGAGACTTCGTCCGACCGCGCCACTTCCGCTGGCATCGTCTGCAGCGTGCAACTCTCTGACAAGTCACACGTGCGCTTGGCGCTGAGGTAGAAGCGCACAAACTCCGGCCACCAAGCGCGTCCGTGCTTTTCTTGGAAGTACAGCACGCCACCTCGCAATTCGGCCATACCCTGTGCGACCGATTCCCGGAATGCGTGAGCCTTTGAGTCGAAATGAACGTAGAAGGCGCCCGATGTCAGGCCTGCCTCCTTCGCCAGGCCGTCCACCCCGATCCCGCCGAATCCAGCCTTGCGAAACCCGCGACCTGCCCCCTCTAGGATGCGTTGCCGCGTCTGCACCTTCTGTTCGGACCTTGACACGGGAGGCTCCTTTGACATGTGAAGCTGACGATTGTAGTTGTTCAAAACACGATCGTTATGTATTATCGAATAACGGTCGTTACTTGAAATGCCCTGCAGATCGCAGCGTGTGAGTCGATGCCGTTCTTTCTACTTGGAGTACCCATGCCACTTACGCTCACCCTCACCGAGGGCGTTCTCCCCAAAGGCCAGGAAAAAGTCGCCTTCAGCCGCCTGTCCGATGCCATGCTCAAGTGGCACGGCCTGGCAGGAAACGAGGCGATGACGCCCAACATCGTTGGCTCGATCCACGTCTTGCCTAAGGAGCACACGTATTCCGGAGCAAAGGAGGCCTCCGTGGCCTTCGTGGAATGGAAGGTCCCATCCTTCGCATTCGCCAGTCGGGATGTGCAAGTCGGCTACATCGAAGAGGCCACCAGCATCATTCATGAGCTGTCTGGCGCGCACCACCCGAAGGAGCGCATATGGGTCAACGTAGTGCACGCGGTGGACGGGGCCTGGGGCATTGCTGGGATGGCTTTCACCAATGCGCAGCTTGGCGAAGGGGCCGCTTCGGCCTGACACATCCGGGGGCAGCGACGCGGTCTCCCGGGTGGGCGGACCGTGTCGTAGCCCCGCTCACATCCAGGTACACCGTCATGCAACTCTCGAACTATCTGTTCTTCACCACAACCTGTGATCAGGCTTTGGCTTTCTATACGCAGTGCGGTCTTGGCCGTGTCGTCGAGGTGCTGCGCTACGGAGTCGATGGCATGCCCGTGAAGAACGAGGCCATGCGCGGCAAGGTCATGCACGCCAAATTCAAGGGGCCAGATTTGCTCTTCTATGCTTCAGACAACGAAGACGCCGAGCCGATGCGGGGCTCCGCGCATTTGCTCGCAATGGACGACCGAGATTCCACGAACAAGCTCTTCCAGGTCCTGGGTGCTGACGGGACAATCACAACACCCTTGGGCATCCAGCCCTGGGGCGACTACTACGGCAAATTGACCGATCGTTTCGGTGTTCAGTGGATGCTGAACTGCGCTGAGTGAGATCGTTGGCAGCGCGCTTGCTGAGCACGGTCTCCTTGGTCAAGGTCTCCTTCGGACCAAAGCGAAGGTCGGCAACGGGCCCCCACCGGTCATCGGGCTCGCTCCGAAGCGGTCATCGGGCTGCTCCTTAGTGGTCATCGCGCCCCGCTCGAATGCGGTCAACGCTGGATGCAGCGTTCGTCTTGAGCTGCCGCTGCCCGCGGTGGTAGAACGTCAGGCCATCGATGACGAAGCTAAGCACGCGGTGACCCACTTCAAGCGCGTGAGCCGGCGGCGCCACGTGCCCGATCTAAAGCGGCACGTGCAGGCAACATGCCCGCAACGTGCAGCGCCTGCCGCGCAGATGGCGTTAGCCCATGGGCCCCAATGCCAACCTCGTTCGCAAGTGTGCTCCGCATAGCTCGCGAAAAGATGGCACAGTGCGTCGCCGTCAAAGACCCAGTTCGGTCAGACCCGGGTGGTCGTCCGGACGGCGGCCGAGCGGCCAGTGGAACTTGCGTTCCTCGGCCTTGATGGGCTTGTCGTTGATGCTGGCATGGCGGTCGGTCATCAGGCCGTTCTCGTCGAACTCCCAGTTCTCGTTGCCGTGGCTGCGGAACCAGTTGCCGGCGTCGTCGTGCCATTCATAAACAAAGCGCACCGCGATGCGGTTGCCGGTATAGGCCCAGAGCTCCTTGATCAGGCGGTAGTCAAGCTCTCGTGCCCACTTGCGCTCCAGCAGCGCCTTGGCCTCGGCACGGCCCTGCGGGAACTCGGCCCGGTTGCGCCAGTTGGTGTCAGGGCTGTAGGCCAACACGATCTTGGCCGGATCACGGCTGTTCCAGCCGTCTTCTGCTAGGCGAACCTTCTGGATCGCAGTTTCGAGGGTGAACGGGGGCAGGGGGGGACGGGTTTCCATGGCAATTCCTTTATCAATCAAGGGTCTGTCGTGAGCCACAGACCTGCGGCAGGTAGACAACTCTGTCTACATGGGCGCATTCTGGCGCAAGTAGACAAGTCTGTCTATAGTCGAGCCATGAATAAAGTTGTCAGCATCAGCAACAGTGACCTACCGGCTAGAGAACGCATCCTGCGCAAAGCGCACGACCTCTTCTACGCCGAAGGCCTTCGAGCCACCGGGATCGACCGCGTCATCGCCGAGGCGGGCGTGACCAAGGTGACCTTCTACAGGCACTTTCCGAGCAAGAACGACCTCATCCTGACGTACCTGAACCTTCGCCACGAACGGTGGATGAAGTGGTTCACTGAGGCATTGGAGCGCCACGGCGGCGCGTCAAAAGGCGCTCAGGCGCTCCCGCCAGTGATGAAGGAATGGTTCCGTGGCAAGGCGCTCGGCGATTTCCGAGGCTGCGCCTTCCTCAATGGCGTCAGCGAGATGGGACCCACGATGCCTGCTGTCGTCCAAGCCACCCGCCAGCACAAGCAGCAGATGACCGACGTCATCGAAGCGCTGCTGCCGCAGTCGGGTCAGCGAAAGCGGACGGCCGAGGCCCTGGCCAGCGCCGTGGATGGCGCCATCGTGCAGGCCCAGTACAGCGGTGATCCGGCACCCGCTCTGCGAGCGCTCCAATTCATTGCTGACAGGGTGACCAACAAAGCCTGAGTGCGACGGCGAGAGGCGTAAGCGAAGAGGACGATGCTGAGCATGACCAGATCACGCTTGGCCTTGAGCCGCTGCCCAAGAAGACCCGCAAGGAATGGGAGCAAGATCAATCTTGCTCACCTGCAAACAATCCTGGACAGTTGTGCAAACGCCAAGGCGGCTGCAGACTGGTACGCATCCCTTCGACGTAACAGGGCGGCTGTGCGCGGGTTGGGTGCCGGGGAGATCGCGATGTTGCAAAGATCCGGGTGCTGCTCGCCAATGGCTTCGGGAAGAATGGTGACCACATGGCTACGCCTGACGACCTCAAGCAGGGCGCTGATGGTGTTGGCCTCTATGGCGATGGATGGCGATATGGCCTGAGACCTCAAATACTCGTCCACGTGGGCGCGAGTTGCGAAATCAGGACTCAGCACTCCAAGCCGTTCAACCGACAACATCTGAGGCGTGACGGCCTCTCCCAGAGCGGCGAAGCGGTGGCCGCGGCCAACAACGACGCTTAGTCGCTCCACCAGAACGGTCTCGCACTCAATGTTGTCCGCAGGTGGCGAAACATGGAACGCGATGCCCAGGTCCACCTCGTCGGCCGCAACCGCTGCAGCAATGGTGTCGAGAGACATCTCCTTTAGCCGAATAACGATCTCGGGATACTGGGTATGAAAGGCCGTCACCAAGGGGCCCACCAGGTAGGCAGTGAAGGTCGGCGTCGTCGCCAGACGCAGTTCGCCGCGCTGGAGATCCTGCACGTCATGGATGGCCCGTCGCGCAGCAGCCAATTCACGAAGCGCTCGGCGCGCATGTTCAATGTAGACGCTACCCGCGTCCGTCACCCTCACGGTCCTGCCGCTACGGTCCAGAAGCGGCACACCCAGCGTCTCCTCCAGCTGAATGATCTGCTGCGACAGGGTTGGCTGCGAGACATGAAGGGCCTCCGCGGCGCGCGTGAAGTTGCCGTGTTCGGCGACGGCAAGTAAGTAGCGAATATGACGAAGCTGCATGCCCATGCCTTTCCGGTGGTGAGAGTGCTATTGGTGGTTCCTATCGGCTCCATCCGAAACCGGTCTTGGACCGGCCGAAGGAAACGATTGAAGATGAACTCCTCGCAACAACACGGTGATTAATATGAAACCGTTCATCAAAGGCGCGATGAAGTTTCAGGCCGATGTCTTCCCCAAGATGTCGACCCTGTTCAAGACACTGGCGACAAGCCAGAACCCCAGTGCCCTCTTCATCACCTGTTCGGATAGCCGCGTCATTCCGGAGTTGCTGACCCAGCAACAGCCCGGCGACGTCTTTGTGATCCGTAACGCCGGCAACATTGTCCCGTCCTACAGCTCAGAACCTGGCGGCGTCACCGCCAGCGTCGAGTATGCGGTCGGTGTGCTGGGTGTGACCGACATTGTGATCTGTGGCCATAGCGACTGCGGCGCCATGACGGCCATCGCCAAGCACACCTGTCTGGATCACCTTCCCGCGGTAGCAGGCTGGTTACGCCATGCCGACGCCGCCAAGGTAGTAAACGAGGCGCATACCCATGACACGCCGATAGCAAAGGTCAGCTCCATGGTGTACGCCAACGTCGTTGCCCAACTGGCCAACATACGGACCCATCCGACCGTTGCGCTGGCGCTCGAACAGGGCCGGCTCAGCCTGCATGGCTGGGTCTACGACATTGAATCCGGTGAGGTCAAAGCCCTCGATGGCAAGCACGGCATTTTTGTCAGCCTCGCCAAGCATCCCGGCACCGTCGCTTCCGAGCCCCATCCGCAGCTGAAAGCTGCTTGACTCCCCCTCCCCTCTGAAAGGAAAACTGCAATGCTTCACTCCAATGTGACCCAAACTTCGCGCGTTGAATTGACCTCCCGCGTGCTTGCCGCAAAGGCAAGCAAAGACATCAGCTTCGGTGAATTGGCAGAAGGCACCGGACTTCGGGTGGCCTATGTAACGGCTGCACTGCTGGGGCAGCATGCCCTGCCGCGACACGCCGCGGAGCTGGTCTGCAGCCGACTCGGCTTGGACGCTGCCGATGCCAAAGAACTGCAGGCGATTCCCCTGCGGGGCAGCCTCCCCGGCGGCGTGCCGACCGACCCGACCATCTACCGCTTCTACGAGATGGTCCAGATCTACGGCACCACGCTCAAGGCTCTCGTTCACGAGCAGTTCGGTGACGGCATCATCAGCGCCATCAACTTCAAGCTCGACCTCAACAAGGTGGAGGATCCCGAAGGCGGCTCACGAGCGGTGATCACACTGGATGGGAAGTTCCTGCCCAACAAACCTTTCTAAGGCTCCATCGGTCTTTCCCACATGAATGAGGGGCGCCACGATGAATACGAACGAAAACGAACTCATGCTTGCGTGGAGCAAGCCACTGGTGACGGCGCGGCGCCTCACCCTTCACCAGATCCCCGAGGGGTGGCTGGCGAGTCTTGACGGCTTCCCGATGTCGTACGGGGAAACGCCGCGCGTAGCGGTGACGTGGACCTTTATCATGAGTCGCAAATCGGCCTACGAGTGATCGCGGTCGTCGGTTTGATCTGGTGCTTCGTGATCGGATCGCTGGCGGACCGGCGGTCGGGCAGCGTGACCCTGCACCCCTATCGGCGGGCACCTTCCAAGACTTGGAGGTGCCCGTCAATCTTGCGGCGAAGTACCGACGACTGGATGGAAGCGGCGCGCGTGACGTTGAGAGTCAGTCGAAGGCAGCGAACCTCGACCTGCATCGACGCCAACTAGGGTCTCTACGAACGCTCCTCGAAGATCGGCCCCGATTTTCCGGTTGTAGATTTAAGCTGCGCGTTGGCGAGTTCTCCAAGATTTCTTATAGCCCCTTCCAAGCGCGGGTCGCCGAGATGCCCGTAGTTGATGCGCAGGTGCCGGGTGTATCGGCGGTCGGCTGAAAACAAATGGCCCGGCGCTACGCCTATGCCGAGCTGAAGAGCGTCCTGGTGCAGTGCGAGCGAGTCGACGCCTTCTGGCAGCGCGAGCCACAGGAAATAGCCTCCCTCGGGGCGCGTGACCCGCGTTCCAGTCGGAAAGTATCGATCGATAAGTCGCAAGCATGCAGCCTGCTGGCGGCTGAGCGAATGCCGCAGGGCGCGCAGGTGACGATCAAAACTCCTGTGTTGGAGGTACTCCTGCAACGCCAGTTGCGAGGGGAGTGCCGTCGCCAGCGAGCTCATCAACTTGTTCCGACCCAAAGTGGCTGCAAAGCGACCGCCCGCTACCCAACCGATGCGATATCCGGGTGCCAGGGATTTCGAGAAAGAACTGCAGTGCAGCACCCAGCCAGCCCGGTCCCAGGCCTTGGCTGGTGGCGGTCTCCGAGCCCCATGCGCGAGCTCGCCGTACACGTCGTCTTCGATCAGCGGTATGGCGCGGGTGGCGAGCATGCCGACCAGTTGCTCTTTGGCTGCGTCGCTCATGGTGCAGCCCATTGGATTCTGGAAGGTCGGCATGAACCAGCAGGCCTTCACCGGATGCTGGTCGATCACGCGAGCAAGAGAGCTGAGATCCACGCCTGTACGCGGGTGGGTCTCGACCTCGACCGCGCGAAGACCGCGCCGCTCCAGTGCCTGCAACGCACCATAGAAGGTTGGCGTTTCGATCGCCACGACGTCGCCCGGCTGCGTCACCGATTCGAGTGCAAGATTGAGGGCTTCCATAGCCCCGCTGGTGATGACCAGTTCAGACGCAGGAACATCCATTCCGACGCTGCCGTAACGCAGGGAGATCTGATGGCGTAGTTGGGCGTTTCCTGGCGACAAATCTTCGACGGTCTGCCAAGGATCCATCCGCTTGAGCGCTCGCGTCAGGCCGGCGGCAAGTTGTTCGAAGGGAAACAGCTCTGGCGACGGAAAGGCCGAGCCGAGCGGGACCATATCGCGCTCGCGAGCCTGCGCAAGGACCTGAAAGACAAGCGACGAGACGTCGACCGGCATGGACCGGAGGACAGGCTCGCTGGCGGCGAGTTCATTGGTCGGCATTTCCGCCCCCGCTCGAACGAAGTATCCCGACCGCTGCCGCGCTTCGACAAGCCCTTGCGCCTCCAGCAGGTAGTAGGCAGAGAACACGGTGGACGCACTGATGCCCATTTGCGACTTCAGTTCGCGCACGGAGGGAAGGCGATCATTCGCCTTCAGGCTACCCGCGCGAATACGCTGAGCGATGTTGTCGGCAAGCTTCTCGTAGCGGTTCATGGGCATCTCTTTCTGATACGGGCGTTCTGGACCGCTCCCGAGATTGTCATATCAGACGTCGGCCTGCCCGACGCGACTACCGGCCTCCTTGCATCTGATATGGAGATTTTCAGCTGATCTGGTTCTGTACGTATCAGCCTGGAAGATGAACACTCGACAGCACGATGAGAGTGCTTCTGTGTGCAGGCGGACTGCTCCGCCTTTCGACGCGCCTTGCAGACGCCCATTTAGCTGACCGCTACCGTTTCGTTGGATTGATTAATCAACTAATTAATTAATCTTTCCGTTTCTTCATCGGTCTATTGAGCTACTCGCCGCACTCGGGCACTTCTCGGTCTGTCCCCTGATGTCTTTTCAATCATGAATTCAATCCCTATCTCTTTTGTTATTTTCAAGGTTCTCGTGCTCAGCGTGGGCATGTATTTGGCCGTCAAGTGGCATTACGAACGGGGACAGAGGGACAAGAATCAAAAGACAGCTGCAGTGGTCCTGACATCCATCAAGGTGGGCTCGGCATTCGTCGCTTCTGCGTTCCTCGTGCTCTTCCTCACCTTTGAGTTTTGCAATTGGATGGGTCTGGACCTGACCATACGGTGATTGAAAGTCTTCGTTTTGCATTGGGCGCATTCAGCAATGGGAAGTACGACCGGTACGCCTCAAAGGTCGCGGCCAAAGTCCTGCGGTGGCGTCACAAGACGCGGCAGGCCTCGATGCCCCTGTCTAGCAGCTTCTAGTGCGACGGACGCAGGTAATGCTCGCAGATGACGTCGTCATGCACTGAGGCAAAGTTCTTCCTCAAGAACTGCCCCGGCACCCAAATGGATAGGAACCATGATGGCGTGCCTTGCGAACAGCAATGGTGGACCGGCCTTCTTCCCAAATAGGCCCGCACATCTGACCGGCCGCTCTTGGTCCGCGCGCGCTTCCAGCGAAGCTTGAGCGGCCCGCACTCAACCCGTTGCAAGCACGCGTCGCGAATGTCTGCTTACAGTCAAATTGAGCGGGGTCGGCGGCCGGCCGGTACTGGCCGATAGTACCCATTCGCGAGAGCGCATCGAACGCCGGCAACCAATCTGAAGCGGGCATTGAACGCAGTCATGCCAATGTCGACCGCGGCCGACGCCGGCCCTTCGGAGTTCTGCTTGTTCAGCGCCCGTCTCTCGCGAAAGCTCAGTGGTGCGCCCGCGCATGTCCACCTGCAATCCGCCGCAGCGGTCGAACCGCCGACGCCACAGCCGCGCTCATCGTGCGCAGGGCACCGGGTGCTCCCCGCAGCGAAATAAAGGAGGAGCCCGAAGGGCGGGGGATATTCGCGGAGGGGAGTACCCGGTGGCCTGTGCACGCACTCCGAACAACGGCGGCGCAAAGAGCAAGAGCAAAAAGAATCAGCGCAGCGCTTCGACCAGATCGAGAACCATCCGGTCCGGCCCGAACTTCTCGACACCCCGGGTCAGCAACGCATCGACAGCCTGCGCAATGCCATGGCTGGAAGACGACTGCTCCGCCATGTCGTTGTAGTACCCCAGGTCCTTCTTGGCATTGGCCATCGAGAACTTCAACGAGTCGGTGCTGCCCGTCAGCAGCTTGGGCTTGACGCGTTCCAGCGCCACGCCGTTGCCGCCGCCCTTTGCGAGCACGTCCACGAACACATCCGGCGCCACGCCCGCGCGCTGCGCACAGGCAGCCGCTTCGCACAGCAGCGCGACCGTGCCGAGCGACACGAAGTTGTGCAGCAGCTTCATCGCATGACCGGCACCGATGCCGCCCACGTGCGTGACGTTCTCGGCAAAGCAGCGCAGCAGCGGCAGGCACGAAGCCAGCACCTCGGCGTCGCCACCCACCAGCAGGTTCAGCCGGCCCTCGGCGGCTTCCTTCGCGGTGCGGGTCATCGGCGCATCGATGAACCTGCCGCCCTTGGCGCTCACCGCTTCCGCCACCTTGGCGGTGGAGGCGGGCACGGCCGTCGAGCAGTCGATCACCACCGTGCCGGGGCGCAGGGCAGTCAATGCACCCTTGTCGCCGAGCATCACCGCCTCGACCTGCGGCGTGCCGGTGACGCAGAGGATCAGCACGTCGACCTGCGCGGCCAGGGCGGCCACGTCCTTCACCGACGTGGCGCCGGCCTTCAGCAGGCCGTCGATCGGCTGGTTGCCCGCGTGTTCCAGCACCGTCAACTGGTGGCCGTGCTTGACGATGTTGCTCGCAATGCCGTGGCCCATCAGGCCGACGCCGACGAGGCCGACTTTGCGTGGGGCTTGCTGTTCAGTGGTGGTCATGAATTGTTCATCCGTGCTTGATGGCGATGGTCTTGAGGGTCGTGAATCCGAGCAGGGCCTCGAAGCCCTTCTCGCGGCCGAAGCCGCTGGATTTCACGCCGCCGAAAGGCAGTTCTACACCACCCGCCGCACCGTAATTGTTCACGAAGACCTGCCCGCAATGCAGCTTGTGCGCCATGCGCAGCTGGCGCGCGCCGTCGCGCGTCCACACGCCGGCCACCAGGCCGAAGTCCGTGCCGTTGGCCAGGCGCACCGCCTCGGCCTCGTCGGCGAAGGGTGTCACGGCCAGCACCGGGCCGAAGACCTCGCGCTGCGCGATGTCGCTGTCGTGCGGCACGTCGCGGAACAGCACGGCCTCCTGGTAGAAGCCCGTGGCCGATGCGTTGGGCGACACCGTGCCGCGCGCCGCCACCTTCAGGCCGCTGGCCTCGGCGGTCGAGACCATGTCGCGCACCTGGCGAAACTGTTTCTCGTTGATGAGTGGACCCATGTCCAGGTCTTCCGCGGGCGTTCCCGCGCGAACGGCCGTGAAACGCTTCGCGAGGCGCTGCACCACCTCTTCGTACACCGATTGCTCCACCAGCACGCGGCTGCCCGCCGAGCAGGTCTGGCCGGCGTTCTGGATGATGGCGTTGAGCAGCACCGGTTCGGCCGCGTCGAGGTCGGCATCGGCGAACACGATCTGCGGCGACTTGCCGCCCAGCTCCAGCGTCACCGGGCAATGGCGCTCGGCCGCGGCCAGGCCCACGCTGCGGCCGGTCATCGTCGAGCCGGTGAACGAGATGTGGTCGATGCCCGGGTGCGCGCACAGCGCCGCGCCGGCTTCCTTGCCGTAGCCCGTCACCACGTTGAGCGCCCCGGCCGGAAAGTCCACCTCGGTCGCGATCTCGGCCAGGCGCAGCAGCGACAGGCTCGCGTCTTCTGCCGGCTTCACCACGCAGGCGTTGCCGGCCGCGAGCGATGCGCCCACGCTGCGGCCCGCGATCTGCATCGGGTAGTTCCAGGGAATGATGTGCCCCGTCACGCCATGCGGGATGCGCACGGTCAGCACGGTGTAGCCGCGCTCGTAGGGCAGGGTGTCGCCATGCAGCTTGTCGCAGGCGCCGGCGTAGTACTCGAAGTAGCGGGCCAGCGCGGTCGCGTCGTTGCGCGCCACGCGCAGCGCCTTGCCGGTATCGCGCGCCTCCAACTGGGCCAGCTCCTCGTGGTGTTCCAAGACGGCGGCACCGAGCTTGGCGAGCAGGCGGCCGCGCTGCAGCGCGGTCATGCCGCCCCAGGGGCCGTCGAAGTTCTCGCCCATGGCCCGGCGCGCGGCGCGCACGGCGGTGTCGACGTCGGCAGCCGTGCCGCGTGCGATCTCGCCGAATTTCTGGCCGTCGCTCGGGTCGATCACGTCGATGGTGGCGTTGCCTTCGGACGGTACGTGGCGGCCGTCGATGTAGTGGGTGGCGTTCATGAGGTTGTCTCCTTGCGGCCGATCACTTCGGTTCGGGCCAGGGGTGTTGGGCTTCGCGGATCTGTTCGAAGGCGCGGCTGAATTGCAGCACGCCCAGGTCGTCGAAGCGGCGCCCGGCGATCTGCAGGCCAATCGGCATGCCTTGCAGGCCCTCGCCCGAATAGCCGCAGTTGATCGAGGCAGCGGGCTGCTCCGACATGTTGTAGGGCACCGTGAAGCCGATGTGCTCCAACGGCAGCATCGGGTCGTTGGTCGGCGAGGCGTGTTCCGCGGGCGCGGGCATGTTGGGCGACACGGGCGAGATCACGAAGTCGTAGGCCTTGGTAGCGGCGACGGTGGCCGCGCGCGTGGCGACGAACTGGCTGTAGGCGTCGAAGATGTGCGCGCCCGAGAAGCCGGCCGCGCTCTCGGCCCACTCGCGGATGTACGGCAGGATCTTCGCGCGCTTTTCCGCGGTCATCGCCTGCATGTCGATGCACGAGCGCATGCGCCAGAAGTGGTCCATGCCCTGCAGCATCTTCGGTGTCATGAAGGCACCGATTTCCTCCACATGCGCGCCGGCCGCCTCGATGCGCTTCGCGGCGCGGCGCACGGCCTCGGCAATCTGCGGATCGAGCGGCAGGCCGCAACCCGCGTCCATGTGCAGCGCCACGCGCTTGCCCTTGAGGAACGACGGGTCGACCTCGAAGGCCGCCCAGTCGATCGCGGGCGCGGGCAGCTCCGAGTAGTCGCGATCGTCGGGCTGCGCGATCGACGCCATCATCAGCGCCGAGTCGGCCACCGTGCGCGTCATCGGCCCGGCGCAGCGGCCCATGTAGGGCGTGCTCAGTGGAATGCGGCCGAAGCTGGGCTTGAGCGTGTAGATGCCGCACCAGCTCGCAGGCAGGCGCAGCGAGCCGCCGATGTCGGTGCCCACGTGCAGCGGGCCGTAACCCGCAGCGGCCGCCGCGCCCGCACCCGCGCTGGAACCGCCGGGCGTGCGCGACAGGTCCCACGGGTTGCGCGAGAGTTCATGAAAGCTCGACAGGCCCGACGACAGCATGCCCAGGTCGGGCATGGTGGTCTTGGCGACCAGTACCGTGCCGTCTTCCTTCAGGCGGGCGGCGGGTGGCGAGTCTTGCAGCATCGGCACGAGGTCGTAGGCTGCGGTGCCCAGCGGCATCGGGTCGCCTGCGGTCGCGAGGTTGTCCTTGATGGTCACGGGCACGCCGTCCAGCGTGCCGCGCGGCTGGCCGGCCAGCCAGCGCGCTTCGGAGGCGCGCGCCTGTTCGAGCGCCAGTTCGGGGCGGAACAGCCATGTGGCATGCAGCTCGGGCTCGTACGCGGCGATGCGCGCGTTGACCGAGCGTGCCACTTCGACCGGCGAGAGTTCCTTGGCGGCGTAAGCCGCGTGCAGCTCCTGCACGCTCAGGGAATACAAGGGCTTGGTCGTCATCGCATCAGCCCCACGAGATCGCGGCCAGGTCGTTCACCACGATCGGCATGCTCGGCCACAGGCCCTTCACTTCCTTGCGCGCGATGGTCGGGAACACCGCCTGGTACAGGAAGCCATTGACCGCGTCCGTGGCCAGCTCGCGCTGCGCCTCGGCCAGCAGTTCGGCGCGGCGCTTCTTGTTCTCTTCGTTCTGGATGGTGGCGAACAGGTCGCGGAACTTCTTCGAGTCGTAGCCCCAGTAGTAGTCGGGCTCGGTGTACTTCACGAGGTCGAAGGGCTCCACGTGGGCGACCATCGTCAGGTCGAAGTCGTGCGCGCCGCCGAAGGTGCCGCTGAGCCACTGAGCCCATTCGACGTTCTGGATCTTCACGTGGATGCCGATCTGCGCCAGCTGCGCCGCGATCACCTCGCCGCCTTGCCGCGCATACGAAGGCGGCGGCAGCTGCAGGCGCAGTTCGAGCGGTGTCTTCACGCCGGCCTCGGCCAGCAGTTTCTTCGCCTTCTCTACGTCGTAGGGGTTCAACGCGGTGGTGTCGATGAAGCCCGGCGCGCCCAGTGCGTAGTGGCTGCCGATGGGCTTGCCGAAGCCATCTGCCGCGCCCTGAACGATCGCGTTGCGGTCGATGGCCGCCAGGATGGCGCGGCGCACTCGCACGTCGTCCAGCGGCTTCTTGCGGTTGTTGATGGTGAGGATCACCTTGCCGCGCGTGCCGACCTCGATCACCTGGAAGCGCGGGTTGCCCTTGAACTGGCTCACCGAGCGCGTGCCCGCGCGCGGAAAGATGTCGATGTCGTTGGCCATCAGCGCGGCGGTCTGCGCGGCGGTGTCCGACATGAAGCGGAAAACGAACTTCTCGGTCTTCGCGAGGTTAGGGTCACGGTACGTTGGCGACTTCACCAGTGTGCACGAGGCGCCGCGCTGCCAGGCGCTCAGCTTGTACGGGCCGGTGCCCACCGGCGCGGTGGCGTTGGTCTCGGCGCTCTTGGGCTCCACGATGCAGGCGGTCGACTGGCCGAGCATGAAGGGCAGGTCGGGATTGGGCAGCGTGCTGTTCACGCCGACCATGTAATCGTCGAGCACCACGGTGCCGATCTCGCTGAAGAAGCGTTTGTCCTTGTTGGTGCTCTTGGCGCCGCCCGCGCGGTCGAACGAGAACTTCACGACCGATGCGTTGAAGGGCTGACCATTCTCGAAGCGCACACCCTTGCGCAGCTTGAAGACGAAGGTCTTCATGTCGGGTGACGAGGTCCAGCTCTCTGCCAGCATCGGCGTGACCGAGCCGTCGGCGTTCACCTTGGTGAGCGTCTCGAAGATGTTGTACTGCGTGATCTCCGCGATGGCCGATGCGGCGCCGGTCGTCGGGTCCAGGCCCGGCGGTTCGAGCGGCATGCCGATCGTCAGCGTGTTCTTGCCGGCCTGCGCACGCGCCTGGGGCAGGAAGACACCCGGGATTGCCGCGGCCATGGCGGAAGTCATGAGTGTGCGTCGCTTCAACATTCGGTAGTTCCTGGAGGTGAGGGTGATGGAAAGAAAGAACGACCGCCCGGCTAGCGGGACGGCGTGTGCAGAACGGCGGAAAGCAGGGTGCGCGTGTACTCGTGCTGCGCGTGCCGGAACAGGTCGGCCGGGCGGCCGCGCTCCACGATGCGGCCCTTGAAGACCACGCACACTTCATCGCACAGGTGGTTGACCACCGCGAGGTCGTGGCTGATGAGCAGGTAGCTGATGCCGAACTGCTGCTGCAGGTCCTGCATGAGGTTGAGCACCTGGGCCTGCACCGACACGTCGAGCGCGCTGACAGGCTCGTCGGCCACGATGAGCTTGGGGCGCGTGATCAGCGCCCGTGCAATCGCAATGCGCTGGCGCTGGCCGCCCGAGAACTCGTGCGGGTACTTGTCCATGTCGGTGGTGCGCAGGCCGACTGCGGCGAGCGCCTCGTCGGCACGCTCGCGCTGCACGGCGCGACTCGTTTCGGCCAGCGCCTCGAGGGGCTCGGCGACGATGCGCGCGACGGTCTGGCGTGGGTCTAGCGAGCCGTAGGGGTCCTGGAACACCATCTGGAAATCGCGCCGCGCGGTGCGCAGCTCGGCCTTCGACAGCGTGTGCAGGTCGCGGCCTTCGAGGCGCACGCTGCCCGAAGTCGGCGTGTCCAGCGCCATCACGAGACGCGCGATGGTCGACTTGCCCGAACCCGATTCGCCGACGATGCCGACGCTCTTGCCGGCGCGCACCTCGAAGCTCACGCCATTGAGCGCCTTCACGGTCGGCGGCGGGCCGAAGAGCTTCTCGCGCGGCAGCGCGTAGTGGCGATAGAGGTTGTTCACGGCCAGCAGGGGCTGGCCGGCGGCGGTGCTGGGTGGCTGGCTCATGCGGTGGCCGCCCTGGTGTTCGACGCGGCGATTTCGCCCAGCCGCAGGCAGCTCACGGCATGGTCGTTCGGCAGCATCGTGGCGCGGGGCCGCGTGCTCTGGCAGAGGTCGATGGTGTGGGCGCAGCGGCCCGAGAAGGCGCAGCCCCGGGGCATGTCGACCAGCTCAGGCACACTGCCCTGGATGGTTGGCAGCCGGCCCGCGCGCACCGCGCCGATGGCGGGGCGCGCCGCGAACAGGCCGCGCGTGTAGGGATGTGCGCGACCGGCAAAGACCACGTCCGTCGGGCCGCTCTCGACCGCGCTGCCGCCATACATCACGAGCATGCGCTTCACGCTGTTGGAAATCACGCCGAGGTCGTGCGAGATCAGGATCAGCGCCATGCCCATTTCCTTGACCAGGCCCTGGATCAGGTCGAGCACCTGCTTTTGGATCGTCACGTCGAGTGCAGTGGTGGGCTCGTCGGCGATCAGCAAGTCGGGCCCGCAGGCGAGCGCCATCGCGATGCCGATGCGCTGGCGCTGGCCGCCGGAGAACTGGTGCGGATAGGCATCGAGGCGCGAGGCCGCGTCGGGGATGCCCACGCGGTCGAGCAGGCTCAACGCCTCCTTGCGGGCCCGTTCCTTGGTCAGGCCGCGGTGCAGCCGCAGAGGCTCGCCCACCTGGCGCGCGATGGTGTGCACCGGGTTCAGCGCCGTCATCGGCTCCTGGAAGATCATGCCGATGCGGTTGCCGCGGATATGGCACATCTGCTTCTCGGGCAGGCCGACGAGTTCCTGCCCGTCGAGCTTGATGCTGCCCGTGACCTTGGCGCTCGACGGCAGCAGGCCCATCAGCGACATCACCGTGATCGACTTGCCGCAGCCCGATTCGCCGACGATGCCCAGCGTTTCGCCACGTTCCAGCGAGAACGAGATACCGCGCACGGCCTGCGCCGGCCCGCGCTGGGTCTGCAGGCCGATCTGGAGGTTGTTGACTTCGAGGAGGGGCATGGCGCTTACCGGGCTCTGGCCAGGCGCGGGTCGAGCAAGTCGCGCAACCCGTCGCCAAGAAGGTTCAGCCCGAGCACAGCGAAGGCTATCGCCATGCCGGGGAAGACGGCCAGCAGCGGCTGCTGGAACATGAGGGTCTGTGCTTCGCTGAGCATGCGGCCCCACGAGGGTTGCGGCGGCTGCGTGCCCAGGCCCAGGTAGGAGAGGGCGGCCTCGGCCAGTATGGCGATGGCGAATCGGATCGTGATCTGCACGATCAGCACGGCCGAGATGTTCGGCAGCACGTGCTGCATCGTGATCGCGAAGCTGCCCTTGCCGCAGGCGCGCGCGGCGGCCACGTACTCGCGCGACCAGATGGCGTTGGCCGAGGCGCGCGTGATGCGCGCGAAGGTCGGGATGTTGTAGATGCCGATGGCCACGATGGCATTCACGATGCCGGCGCCGAACACGGCGGTCATCATGATGGCCGAGAGGATCGCGGGGAAGGCCAGCGTGAAGTCCGACAGCCGCATCACCGCTTCTTCGACCCAGCCGCGCTTGGCGGCAGCCAGCAGGCCCAAGGCGGTGCCAACCACGAGGCCGATGCCGACTGCGATCACACCCACGAGGATGGATGCGCGGGCACCGACCAGCAGCAGCGAAGCCACGTCGCGCCCGAACGCGTCGGTTCCCAGCCAATGCGATGCGGAGGGCGCCTGCATCTTGTTCGCCATGTCCATCGCATACGGCGACCACGGCGTCCACACGAAGGAGACCAGGGCGGCGACGAGCAGCAGCGCGGCCAGCACGCCGCCGATGACGAAGCTGCGGTGCTTCAGCGCGCGCTGCCAGAAGCCGGGGAGCTTGACGAGCGCCACAGCGCTCGGAGCGGCGATGACGGAGCTCATATGTCGCTGGCCTTGATGCGCGGATCGATCACGGCATACAGCACGTCGACCACGAAGTTCACGATCACCACCATGGCCGCCAGCAGCATCACGCAGTTGCGCACCACGATCAGGTCGCGGTTGCTGATGGCCTGGAAGATGAGGCGGCCCAGGCCCGGCAGATAGAACACGTTCTCCACCACGATGGTGCCGGCCAGCAGCTCGGAGAACTGCATGCCCATGACCGTGATGACCGGGATCATGGCGTTGCGCAGCACGTGGGTCCACAGCACGGCTCGTTGCGACACACCCTTGGCACGCGCGGTGCGAACGAAGTCTTCCCGCATCACCTCCAGCACCGCCGAACGCGTGATGCGCGCGAGGATCGCTGCCTGCACCACCGCCAGCGACAGCGCAGGCAGCAGCAGCGACTTGATGCCCGCGAAGATGCCTTCGCCCCAGCCCTCGAAGCCCCCGGCGGAGAACCACTGCAGTTGCACCGAGAACACGAGGATCAGCAGGATGGCGAACCAGAAGTTCGGAATCGCGATGCCGACCTGAGCCATGCCCATGAGGCCGACGTCGCCGAGCTTGTTGTGGCGCGCGGCGGCCGTCACGCCCACCAGCAGCGCGATGACGACGGTCAGGGCCATCGCCATCATGGCCAGCGGCACGGTGAGCGCGAGGCGTTCGAGGATCAGGTCGAGCACGGGCGAGCTGTAGGCGTAGCTGTCGCCGAGGTGGCCGGTCAGCAAGCCGCCGATCCAGTGCCAGTAGCGCGTCCACGCGGGCTGGTCGAGGCCGAGCTTGGTGGCCAGGGCGGCGACGGCTTCGGGCGAGGCGTCGGGACCCATGAGCATCTGCGCGGCGTTGCCTGGAAGAATTTCCAGAACGAGGAACACGATGATGGACGCGCCGATCAGCGTGCCGATCAGCGTCAGCGTGCGCTTGAGCAGGAAGAGGCCCATGTCAGTGACTCCGCTGCGTGGTGTTGTGTTGCGGTGTGTTCGGGGTGCGTGCACAGACCATCGGGTACTCCCCTGCGCGAATGTCCCCCGGCCTGCGGCCTCCTCCTTTATTTCGCTGCGGGGAGCGCCCGATGCCCTGTGCACGATGGACGCGGCGCTCGTGCCGGCAGTTCAACCGCTCTGCTGAACGCTCACGCCGGCGGGGTGCCTTGCGCAGCGAAATAAAGGGGGAGGCCGAAGGCCGGAGGACATTCGCGGAGCAAGGTACCCCGTCGGCGTGAGCGCACCCCGAACGACGCACTCCGTACCGACCCCTGGCTTCCAGATTCGTCATGCAGAAATGCATTCGGCGATCGCGCGGCCCACATCCACGGTGTTGGCCGTGCCGCCCATGTCGCGGGTGCGCGGACCTTCGCTCAGTACAGTCTCGATGGCCGACAGCACGGCGGCGGAAGCCTGCGCGTAGACGGGATCGTCGCCGCCGAGGTGGTCCAGCATCAGCGCGGCCGACCAGATCTGGCCGATGGGATTGGCGATGCCCTTGCCTGCGATGTCGGGCGCCGAGCCATGCACGGGCTCGAACAGCGACGGGAACTTGCGCTCCGGATTCAGGTTGGCCGAGGGCGCGATGCCGATGGTGCCGGTGCAGGCCGGGCCCAGGTCGGACAGGATGTCGCCGAAGAGGTTGGAGGCCACGACCACGTCGAACCAGTCGGGGTGCTGCACGAAGTGCGCGCAGAGGATGTCGATGTGGAACTTGTTCGTCGCCACGTCGGGGTAGCGCGTGGCGATTTCGGCCAGGCGTTCGTCCCAGTAGGGCATGGTGATCGAGATGCCGTTCGACTTGGTGGCGGCCGTCAGGCTCTTGCGCTTGCGGCGGCTGGCGAGCTTGAACGCGTAGTCGATGATGCGGTCCACGCCGGTGCGGGTGAACACGGCTTCCTGGATCGCCATTTCGCGCGGCGTGCCTTCGAACAGGCGGCCGCCCACGGAGGTGTATTCGCCTTCGGTGTTCTCGCGCACCACCAGGAAGTCGATGTCGCCGGGCTTGCGGTGCGCCAGCGGACCGGGCACGCCGGGCATCAGGCGCACGGGGCGCAGGTTGACGTACTGGTCGAAGTCGCGGCGGATCTTGATGAGCAGGCCCCACACGGCGATGTGATCGGGCACCTTGTCGGGGGCGCCCACCGCGCCGAAGTAGATGGCGTCGTGGCCCTGGATCTTGTCGGCCCAGTCGGCCGGCATCATCAGGCCGGTGCGCACATAGTGGTCGGAACCCCAGTCGAAATGGTCGTAGGAGAAGTCGATGCCGAAGCGGCGACCCACCGCGTCGAGCACGCGCAACCCTTCGGGCATGACCTCGACGCCGATGCCGTCTCCGGGAATGACGGCAATCCTGTGCTTCTTCTGCATTGACTCAACCTGTTCCAAGTTCGTTGCGTTCGGGGGCCGGCGCCTGCGACGCTGGGCTGTTGAAAAATTCTAGGAGCGAGGGGTGGGGGTGCGGTGGGGGTTGGCACCCAAACCGCCTTGACAAAATCAGAAGGCGAAGCGGCGAGATTTCATAGAGGACTTTGTCAATTCAATGTCACGGAATCGACTTCGATTTCGAAAAATTAGAAGGCTGGAGGTGCCCCGGGCGAACGCCGTGCTGCTGCACGGAGCACCGGGAAAGTCGTCGCCGGAGGGCTGACACGACCTTATGTCCCTCGTACCATGGCCCGATGCGAACACTCCAACTTCCCACCGGCGGCGAGATGCCCGTCCTCGGCCTGGGCACCTGGCGCATGGGCGAAAACGCGGGTCATCGTGCGGCGGAGGTGAAAGCCGTGCGCGAGGCCATCGCCCTCGGCTACCGGCTCATCGACACGGCCGAGATGTACGGCGAAGGCGGGGCCGAAACAGTGGTGGGCCAGGCCATTGCCGAGGCCTTGCGCGCGGGCGATGCACGGCGTGAAGAGCTCTTCGTCGTCAGCAAGGTTTATCCGCACAACGCCAGCCGGCGCGGCACGCGCGACGCCTGCGAGCGCAGCCTGAAGCGGCTTGGCCTCGACGCCATCGACCTCTACCTGCTGCACTGGCGCGGCAACCATCCGCTGCGCGAGACCGTCGCCGCGATGCAGTCGCTGGTGGCGGACGGACGCATCGGCCACTGGGGCGTGAGCAACTTCGACACCGACGACATGGAAGAGCTGATGCAGGCCGTGGGCGACGGGCCGGGCTGTGCGGCGAACCAGGTGTACCTGTCGCTCGGCGAGCGCGGTCCCGAGTTCAGCCTGCTGCCCTGGCAGCGCGAACGCGGCATGCCGCTGATGGCCTACAGCCCGATCGACCAGGGGGCGCTGGCCGAAGACGATGGGCTGAGCGAACTGGCCGGCCGGCTCGGCGTGACGGCTGCGCAGCTTGCACTGGCCGCCGTCGTCGCACGGCCCGGCGTGGCCGCGATTCCGAAGGCGGTGCGCAGTGCGCACCTGAAGGAGAACCTGGCTGCCGCCGATCTGCAACTCGATGCGGCCACCCTGGCCGAGCTGGACCGTCTGCATCCACCGCCGCGGCGCAAGACGCCGCTGGCAATGATCTGAGAAGAAGAAAGAAGGATCAGTGCGCCTCGGCCTGCTTGGCCGCGGCGATCACAGCCTGCTCGTCGTGCTTCGCGCCGTTGAGGAACAGGTTGAGAAGCACGGCCGCGATCGACGCCAGCAGAATGCCCGACTCGATCAGCGAGTGGATCGCGTGCGGCATCCATTGCTTGAAGTTGGGCGCGATCAGCGGAATCATGCCGATGCCGATGGACACCGCGACGATCATCGCGTTGTGGCGGTTGGTCTTGAAATCCACGCCCGAGAGAATGCGGATGCCCGTGGCCGCCACCATGCCGAACATCACGAGGCCCGCGCCGCCGAGCACCACGGTGGGCAACGATTCCACCAGCGCGGCCATCTTCGGCAGCAGGCCCAGCACGATCAGGATCGCGCCGCCGGCCACGCACACGTAGCGGCTCTTGATGCCCGTGACGGCCACGAGGCCCACGTTCTGCGAGAAGCTGGTGTACGGGAAGGTGTTGAAGATGCCGCCGATCAGCGTGCCCAGGCCGTCGGTGCGCAGGCCGCGCGCCAGGTCCTTCTGGCTGATCTTGCGGTCGGTCATTTCACCGAGAGCGAGGAACATGCCGGTCGATTCGATCATCACCACGATCATGATCAGCGTCATCGTGAGGATCAGGATCGGGTCGAACTGCGGCATGCCGAAGTGAAAGGGCAGCACGATGTCGACCCAGGCGGCCTTGCCCACCTTCTCGTAGGTCATGAGGCCGGTGACCGAGGCCACCACCGCACCGATCACGATGCCCAGCAGCACCGAGATGTTGGCGATGAACCCCTTGGCGTACTTGACGATCAGCAGGATCGACACCAGCACCAGCGCCGCCACGCCGAAGCCAGAGAGGTCCGCGTACTTGGGGTTGGGCACCGTGGGCATGATCGCGAAGCCCTTGGGCACCGCGGGAATGGAACTGCCGGGCGAGGTGACCTCGGCCAGCCACTTCGCATACACCGGGTCGACCAGCGCGGGCGCGGTCGGGCCCACGGGGTTGCCGAAGATCCAGTTGATGCCCACGCGCATCAGGCTGATGCCGATGACCGCGATGATGGTGCCCGTGACCACCGGCGGAAAGAAGCGCAGCATGCGGCTCACCAGCGGCGCGATCAGTATCGATACGATGCCCGCGCCGATGATGGCGCCGAACAGCAGCTGCGCGCCGTTCTGGCCCGGGTTGGCGTTGGCGATGGCGACCATTGGCGCCACCGACGCGAAGGTGACGCCCATCATCACGGGCAGCTTGATGCCGAAGAACTGCGTGGCACCCAGCGCCTGGATCAGCGTGGCGATGCCGCAGCAGAACAGGTCGGCCGAGATCAGCAGGGCGACCTCGTCGGGCGAGAGCTTGAGCGCGCGCCCGACGATGAGCGGCACCGCGACCGCGCCCGCATACATCACCAGCACGTGCTGCAGGCCAAGGGCCGCGAGCTTGCCAGAAGGCAGGCGCTGGTCCACGGGATGGACTGTCGGAACAGTGGAAGAGGTCTCGGCCGTCATCGTGTATCTCCTGGCGCAGCAAGGGGAGAGAGGCGTGAACGGCGCGGTGTTCCGTGGCGTCCACCTGGTGTGTACGCCAAACTGTATACAATTTATGCGGCAATCCGGATGCAGGAAAACCCGCATCGCGGGCCCTGGGCGAAGACGATCAGTTTTCCAATTTCAGCCGCCGCATGAGCCAGTTCGCGGTGAACTCGAAGTGCTCTCGCATGTTCGACTCCGCCGTGTGGCCATCCTCCCCAAATACCAGTTGCGTCACATTGAAGCCAAGAGCCGCAAGGGACGCAGGTTCATCTCTGGAGACGAGATCTTCGCGGGCGCCGTTCACCATGAGAATGGGTTTGTGCAACTGCACCGCGGTTGGCATCTTCAATTGACGTGAGAGTTGGAATGCTTCGTAGTATTCGCACATCGCCTGACGGGGTGTCGTCTGCGGATTCATGTTGGCAAACACGGTGTAGGGCGCGACGATCCATGCCGGCGCCGTCTTGCAATGCGCTTGTCCGAAGCTCGAATCGCTGGGGCCGCCTATGTTGACGATCGCCTTGTAGAAGTCGTTCCTCAGCCCGCCAAGCGTTCCCAAGTAGCCTCCCATGCTCCAGCCGTACACGGCCACTCGGCTCGCGTCCAGGTCGCTGCGGGTCTTGATGTAGTCCGCAACCGTGTCAAGCATCGCGGAGGACTCCGGACGGAATCCCAACTGGTTCTCCCCAGTGTCCGGATTTTCCACAATGAGGGTTGCGAACCCGCGGCCCATGAAGTAGTCGCTGTGCCGGATCATCTCCGTCTTCAGGTTGTCGAGGCCGCCGAGGATGACCAGCACCGGCAGCTTCTCGTTGCTGCCGCGTCGTGCCGACGGGGCTCGGAAGTAGCCAATGAATTCTTTCTCTCCGGTCTTGAATGTGATCCGCTGGAGCGGCTTTCCCAGGACCGCGTAGGCTCGTTCGGTCGCCTGCAGATCCGCGGCGGGGACACGCTTGGGCAGCCGATTCATCCGCAGATAGAAAGCGGCCTTCTTGTATTCGGCCGATGCGGCCGCGCTGTCGCCCCGCTCTTCGGCCACGCGGGCTCGTTCCAGATGCACCTGGGCGGGCTTGCTGAAAGTCGCTTGCCAGGCCGCCTGCGACGGCCCGGCATGTTCCGGCGGCGTTCCAACGACGTCGTCGAACGTGCTTGCTTCGATGCCGGCATCCTCGAGCCACCAACAGATGTTGAATTTGAACGAAGGATGCATGCGAGCGATGCCTCCCGGGTACTCCGCCTGTCCTTTCCTGCAGAACTCGGCCATGCTGTCCGCCGCCCTGGCCGAGGGGATGCCCTGTGCCGCGGATTCGTGCGGCGCTGCCGCGACAAGAAGGACGGCTCCGAAGGCCGTCAAGAGTTTCAAGATCAATTTGTTCGTCACGGTCTTTCCTTTATTGGGTTGGGCGGCTCGGGCCCGTCGCAAGGGCGAAAAAGCGATTTGCTTGGCGCTATCGGGGCGACGCACTGGGCAGCCAGCCATTGCCGCGATACCAGGCGACCGTATCGGCAACGGTTTGCTCGATCGGGCGAAACTTCAGTTGAAGTTTCTGCTCGCTCTTCGTGTGATTGAAATGGCTGCGCCCCGCCTCCTTGCGCATCAGCCGCACCGTCGCCAGGCTGAGCAGGATGGGTTTGCCGCTGATCCGCGCATAGAGCTCCTGTGCCGCCGCCAGGAGATACAGGAGCGGGAAGGGCAAGTTGCGTGTCGGCGTCTTGATGCCCGCGATCTTCCCCATCAAGGGCACCAGTTCCTGCATCGTCATGTGGCGGCCGGCAGCCAGATAGCGTTCGCCGCGCTGCCCGTGCTCCGCGGCCGAAATCTGCGCCCTCGCCACATCGCGGGCATCGACAACGGAAAAGCTCCCAGGCAGCAACCCAGGCAATTTTCCAAGCACCACATCGTTGACAAATTGTCCTGACGAGGTGGGGCCAATATCGGCCGGCCCCCACATCCACCCTGGCAAGACAAAGCTCGCGTGCATGTCCGGGTGCGCTGCAAGAAAGGCCGACACGACTTGATCGGCCAGTATCTTGCTGCGGTAGTAGTCGTCGTCGGCATCTGCCAGGTCACGCAGACAGGTCTCGTCGATGGGCATGCCCGGCTCGCCATTCAGCACCGCGATGGACGAGGTCTGAACGAAGCGCCGAATGCCGGCGTCGTATGCCCGCTCGATGAGCTGCTGCGTGCCGTCCACATTGATGCGTTTGAGCTCTTCCCAGTGGCTGCCGCCCTTGAAGTTGTCCCGGAAGAAGGCGGCGGTGTGGAACACCACGTCGCATCCTTGCAGTGCCTTGGAGAAAGCGGGTACATCCGCCATGTCGCCCAGCACCAATTCGACGCCTTTCATCCCCGCAAACTGCTGCTGACCTTTGGCCTTCGAGCGGGCGAGGGCCTTGACGGAGACGCCGCGCGCGACCAGCTCGCGCACAAGGTTGTTGCCGAGAAGGCCGGTGGCGCCGGTGACAAATGCGGACCTCGGGCTCTTGGATTTTTCCATATCGATTGAATGTCAAAGATCAAATGAGTTTTGAATGTACCTTCGGCATTTTGAAATATCAAGTGATATCTGAAGAAGTGTCCCAGCCTTGCCTCCGGAAGCACGCGCCCGCCGGTCGACATCCAAAGTTCATGTGATATCTTTTGAGGCATGAGCCCCACGACAGCAAGAAGGCGCCTGACCCGTGAGGAAAGCCGGGCGCAGACTCGCGAGCGCCTGATCGACACCGCGCAGCACCTGTTCGTGTCGAACGGCTATGGGGGCGCGTCGATCCGCGACATCGCGGACAAGGCGGGCTACTCCCAAGGTGCTTTCTATTCGAACTTCTCGAGCAAGGAAGACGTCCTGCTGGAGTTGCTGCGACGGCACATGGAAGCGGAAGCGACGCGGCTTTCCACGGTCTTGGGCAACGACGCGCAACAGCCCGAACAGATGCTGGCCGAACTGGAAGCCTGGGCTTCCACGCTCAATCACGATGCCGACTGGTGCATGCTTTCCATCGAACTGCAGTTGCATGCCAACCGCAGCCCGGCGTTCGCTGCGGAGTACCGGAAGGTGTGGGACAAACACCGGTCCGAGATCGGCGGCGTGATCGGCCTGTTGTTCGACAAGCTCGGGCGCTCGCCCCCTGCCGCACCGGACGAACTGGCCGCGGCCTTCATGGCACTCTCGCATGGGCTGGCACTGCAGCGGATGAGCACGCGCCCGGATCCCTCGGGCCGGCTGATCATGGTGTTCCTGCGCGGACTGATCGCAAGTGCGGAATGCCTGGGAACTGCAGCTGTCGCACCGGCCGACTCCTCTTCGCGCGAGCCCAGGAAGCGCGCTGCGAAGAAAGCCCGGCGCTGAATCGCACCCGGGTGCCCAGGACACCTTCAGGCTGTCCTGCAGACCCTCCCTAGGCGAGCAGCGCCTTCACCAGATCGAGCTGCCGGTCAGGCTTCTCGGTGCCCAGTTCGAGGCTCGCCTCGATGCGCTCCAGGTGGTCATTCATGCTCTTCACGGCGGCCTCGGCATCGCCCTTGCGGCACAGGCGCAGGAAATCGGCGTGCTCGTCCGACGAGCAGTGCGGGTCGTTCGACGAGTGGTACAGCATGGCGATCAGCGAGCTGCGCGCCACCAGTTCGCGCACCAGCTCGGCCAGCGTGCGGTTGCCCGTGGCCTCGGCCAGCGCCACATGGAAGTCGCCCAGCAGCTTCTCGCGCACGGTGCCCGTGGTGGTGGTCTGGCGCAGCGCCGTGCGTTCGAACTTGATGTGCTGCTCCAGCACCTGGTAGTCGCGCGGCCGTGCGGCGGCGACGAACAGGCGCACCACCTCGCTTTCGAGAATGCGGCGCACCGCGAACACCTCGCGGGCCTCTTCCACCGAGGGCTGGCAGACGAACGCGCCCTTGTCGGGAATCATCTCGATGAGCTTGTCCTTCGACAGCATCAGCAATGCGGCGCGCACCTTGGTTCGGCTGACCGAATAGACCCGGCCCAGCGCCTCTTCGCGCAGCCAGGTGCCGGGCGGCAGGCGCTTCTCGACGATCGCGGTGGCGATGTCGTTGGCGATGCTTTCGATGGAGCTGTTCTTGTCTGCTGCGGCCGCGCCGTTCTCGGCTGGAACGGCGATGGCGGGGGGTACGAAAGATTTGGAACTGGCGCGGGGCATGCGCGGATTGTGGCCTAGCTCGAAAGCGTAAAGCTTTCCAGTGCGCCAACGATGGGCTTGGGCAAGGGCTTCGCCAGCTCCCCGCGCTTGCTGGTGCGCAGCTTCAGGGCGACGAGCGACTCGATGAGCTTGGTGCCCGCGGCCACGCCGTCGATCACGGGCACGCCTAGCACTTGCTCGATGTGCACGCACAGGTCGGTCATGCCGGCGCAGCCCAGCACGATGCAATCGGAGCCGTCTTCCTCGAGCGCGCGCCGGCATTCGTCGATGATGCGTTCGCGCGCACGCGAGCCGGGCTCCTCGAGTTCAAGCACCGGCAGCTCGCAGGCGCGCACGTTGGCGCAGAAGCGCTCCATGCCGTAGATCTCGGCCAGGTGCCAGGCCTGGCCCATGGTGCGGCCCAGGGTGGTCACCACGCTGAAGCGGCTGCCGATCATGCTGGCCAGGTGCATCGCCGCCTCGGCGATGCCCACCACGGGGCCGCGTGCCAGCTCGCGCGCGGCCTTCAGGCCCGGGTCGCCGAAGCAGGCGATCACGTAGCCGTCGATCCCGTCGCGCTCGCCCGAAGCGATCTCCTGCAGCAAGCCCGGCACGGCCAGCGCCTCGTCGTAGTGGCTTTCGATGGAGACCGGCCCCATGGCCGGGCTCACGGCCACGATCTCGGTGCCGGCATGCGCCACCGCGCGGGCGCAGGCGCCGATCTTCTCGGTCATGCTCCAGGTGGTGTTGGGGTTGATGATCTTGATGCGCACGGCGCTCCCTTTCTCTTTCAGTTCAAGTCTTGTTGTTGCGGTTCAGCACGGCATAGAGCACGAAGCCCAGGCCCATGCCGATGAACCACGCATAGTTCGCGCCGCCGCGCAGCGCCGGCACCATCACGCACAGGATCGGCACGATGGCTGCCGGCACCAGCGCCTGGATCGCCTTCGGGTTGTAGCCGCCGCTGTACCAGTATTCGCCCTTGGGGCTCATCGTGTAGAGCGCGTCCACGTCGATGCGCTGCTTGCGCACGATGTAGTAGTCGGCAATCAGGATGCCGAACAGCGGGCCGATGAACGAACCCAGCACGTCGAGCGTGTAGTGAATGACCTCGGGGCTGTTGTAGAGGTTCCATGGCGTGAGAAACACCGAGCCCACCGCGGCGATCATGCCGCCCGTGCGCCAGCTGATGTGCTGCGGTGCCACGTTCGAGAAGTCGAAGGCCGGCGACACGAAGTTGGCCACGATGTTGATGCCGATGGTCGCGATCATGAAGGTCAGCGCGCCCAGCACGACGGCGGTGGTGCTGTCGATCTTGCCCACGGTGTGCACCGGATCGGTGATCAGTTCCCCAAAGACAGGCAGCGTGGCGGCGGTGGTGATGACGGTCAGCAGCGAGAAGAACACGAAGTTCACCGGCAGGCCCCAGAAGTTGCCCTTCTTCACCGCGTCGAAGCTCTTGCCGTAGCGCGAGAAGTCGCCGAAGTTGAGCATCGGGCCGCTGAAGTAGCTCACCACCAGAGCAATGGCCGAGAGCATCACGGGCAGCGCGTCCCAGCCCTGGAACTTGATGCCGCCGAGGTTCAGGTCGATCTTGCTCCAGCCGGCCTTCCACACCAGCCAGCCGCACAGCACGGCCATGACCACGTACACCGCCGGGCCGGCCCAGTCGATGAACTTGCGGATGGCGTCCATGCCGTGCCAGAAGACGAAGGCCTGCAGCACCCACATGACCATGAACGCGACCCAGCCGAGGGCCGACAGGCCGACGAAGCCGTGTTGCGCGACATCGGCATACGGCGCCAGGCCCGGCGCCATGTGCAGCGCCAGCACCATGAATGCGGCCGATGCGAGGTACGTCTGCACGCCGTACCAGGCCACGGCGATCAGCCCGCGGATGATGGCCGGGATGTTGGCGCCCAGCACGCCGAAGGGCGCGCGGCACACCACCGGGTAGGGCACGCCCGTCACTTGGCTGGGCTTGGCCACGAGGTTGCAGAAGAACTGCACGATCACGATGCCGACCAGCAGCGACACCAGCACCTGCCAGCTCGACAGGCCCAGCGCGAACAGGCTGCCGGCCGTGATGTAGCCGCCCACGCTGTGCACGTCGGACATCCAGAAGGCAAAGATGTTGTATTGGCCCCAGGTCTGCTTCTTCAGCGGAGCGAGGTCTTCGTTGGTCAGGCGCGGGTGGTAGCCCGGCTTGATGACGGCGTTCGATTCCGCGTGCGGCGCAATGCCGGCTTCGCTTGCCCCCGCGGGGGCCTGGCTGACGACTGTGCTCATGGTCTTTCCTCGTGCGGGTGGGTGGATCGGGACCCGGTTTTGACGCAAATTTCGCGCCGGTTTTTCGGATGCGTTATTTGTATACAAAAACTGCACGCAATCAAGGCCATTCGGGGAATCATATATCCGTAGATTCCCTGATGCGATGTCAATAGCGAATAACTCTAATATTTTGTACGTATGTTTTAAATATATTAATAAGATATTTGAAATAACCCACCCTGTTATCCAAGGAGCACCATCCGTGACCAATCCCCGCTGGCAAGGCATCTTCCCCGCCATCACCACCAAGTTCCACGCCGACGAGAGCATCGATGCCGAGGGCACGGCCCGGCACATCGACTTCCAGATCCGCAACGGCATCCACGGCCTCGTCACCTGCGGCTCGCTCGGCGAAGCCAGCACGCTGACGCTGGAAGAAAAGCTGCAGGTCGCGAAGATCGCGCTGGACGCCGCCGACGGCCGCATCCCGGTGCTGGCCAATGTGTCGGAAACCAGCACGCGCGAAGCGCTGCGCTACGTGGACGGCGCCAACAAGCTCGGGGTGGCCGGCTTCATGGTGATGCCCTCGGTGATCTACGTGGCCGACGCGCGCGAGGCGATGCTCAATGTGCGCACCATCGCCAACGCCGCGCAGAAACCCATCATGGTCTACAACAACCCGGTGGCCTACCGCGTCGACCTCAAGCCCGAGCACATGGTCGAGCTGGCCGACTGCGAGTGGATCGCCGCCATCAAGGAGAGCACCGACGACATCCGCCGCATCACCGACCTGCGCAACACGGTGGGCGAGCGCTATCAGCTGTTCCTGGGCGTGGACGACCTGGCCTACGAAGGCCTGGCCCTGGGCTGCGACGGCCTGCTGGCCGGCGTGGGTTGCGCGTTCCCGCGCGAGACCGTCGCGCTGTACGACCTGATGAAGGCCGGCAAGTTCGCCGAGGCGCTCAAGCTCTACCAGTGGATGACGCCGATGCTGCACCTCGACGTGTCGACCAAGCTCGTGCAGAACCTCAAGCTCATCGACGTGCTGGTGGGCGTGGGCAGCGAGCACATGCGCCGTCCGCGCCTGCCGCTCATCGGCGAGGAGCGCGCATTCATCGAAGCCATCGTCAAGAAGGCGCTCGCCACGCGGCCTGCGCAGTACCAATCGGTCGTCGGTTGATCCTTCAGGCCGGCGGCCCCGTTCACCGTGACCACCATCGCCAGTGCTGAAGCCGCGGCCGCTTTCGATGGCGTGAATCTGCTCGTGGACTACCTGGCGCGCGTTGCGCGCCGAGCAATCGTCACCTGAGCGTTCCTCAGGTTCGCCTCGCGGGATTCGTTCCGCGAGGTCCTCCCGCGCGAAGGAATCCCTGCTCACGGACTCGGCGCGAGTCGGCAACCGCCGTCTCGTGGGCGGGGACTTCTGCGCGCATTTTTCTCACTTCCCTTTCGAGGATCCGTTCCCATGTCAAACACCGCAGCAATCGAGACGATGCCAGCGAGCATTCCCAAGAAAGACACCGGCGATCTCAAGCGCGTCGTCGCCGCGTCGATGATCGGGTCCATCGCGGAGTGGTACGAATTCTTCCTTTACGGCACGGCCTCTGCGCTGGTGTTCGGCACGCACTTCTTCAAGCAGACCGGCAATCCGATCGATGGCGTGCTCGCGGCCTTCGCGCTGTACGCGGTGGGGTTCGCCGCCCGGCCGTTGGGCGGGATCGTGTTTGGCCACTACGGGGACAAGATCGGCCGCAAGACGCTGCTGCAGATCAGCCTGATCGTCGTCGGTATCACCACCTTCCTGATGGGCTGCCTCCCGACCTTCGAGGCGATCGGCTACTGGGCACCGGTGCTGCTGGTGAGCCTGCGGCTGATCCAGGGCTTCGCATTCGGCGGCGAGTGGGGCGGCGCAGTCATCCTCGTGAGCGAGCACAGTCCTGACGACCGCCGCGGTTTCTGGGCCAGTTGGCCGCAGGCGGGCGTGCCGGCGGGCAACCTGATCGCCACCGTGGTCCTGCTGCTGCTGTCCTCGACGCTGAGCGAATCGGACTTCCTTGGCTGGGGCTGGCGCGTGGCCTTCTGGTTCTCGGCCGTGGTCGTGCTGATCGGCTACTGGATCCGCAAGCGGGTGGACGACGCGCCGATCTTCAAGGAGTCGCAGGCGCGCCAGCATCAGGTCAAGCAGCAAGAGATGCGCCTTGTGCAGGTGCTCAAGTACCACTGGCGTGAAGTGCTGATCGGCATCGGCGCCCGCTTCGCGGAGAACATCCTGTACTACATGGTGGTCACCTTCTCTCTGACCTACCTGAAGATGATCGTGGGCATGAACACCTCGCGCATCCTGCTGCTGATGTTCGGTGCGCACACCGTCCACTTCCTGCTGATTCCGGTGATGGGCCATCTCTCCGACGTGATCGGCCGCAAGCCGGTGTACTTGATTGGTGCGGTGCTCACTGCGTTCTGGGGCTTCGTCGGCTTTCCGATGATGGACACCGGCAACGAATGGCTCATCATGGCCGCGATCGTGTTGGGGCTGGCGATCGAGTCGATGACCTATTCGCCGTACTCGGCGCTGATGACCGAGCTGTTCCCCACGCGGATCCGCTACACCGCGCTGTCGTTGTGCTATCAGGTCGCACCGCTGCTGGCCGGCTCGCTGACTCCGTGGATTTCGCTCACACTGCTCAAGCACTACAAGTCATCCACGCCCATCGCCCTGTACTTGGTTGGCGCGGCGCTGATCTCCATCGTCGCCGTCAGCTTCGCCAAGGAAACCAAGGGCAAGTCGCTGCGCGAGATCGATGCCGCCGACGCGGCACGCCGCCCGCATTGATTGTGATACTGCTTGCCCAGCGTGATCAGGATGTCTTCGATGACGTCGTACATCAGCGTGGGCACCGTCGGCTGGAGCGGGGTGCCGGAATGGCAACCTGCCTGCCGACGATCCGCAGATCGGCCTGTTGGGCGTGAAAGGGGCTGATGCGCGCGCCGGCATGGGCTATTCTTCGAACCCTTCAAAACGAGTGTTCGCCAGCGCGCCGCACTGTCGGGAAGATGGACATGGCTGGCTTAAAAAAAGCGACGCGGACTGGAAGCGCGCGTCTCTGCGAAAGCCGCGAGTCTGGGATGGGGCCATGACATCCGGGTGAAAGTCGAACGAAAGTTCGTTGTTACCGCGCACCAGTCGGCGCGCCGGCGTGGCCCGCGCCCTAAACTGTGCTCCTTTCATGATTCCCCGCGCGCCTTCTCCCGAGCTCACTGCTTCCGTCGACGACCTGGTGCTGTCCCGCACGGTGCGCACCGACCAGCTCGTGGCGATACGCCGCAGCGTGCTGCGGGCCATTCCGATCAACGTGGTGCTGAGCTGCGCGGCGGCGCTGATCGCCGTCAACGCCGGCCGGGCGTTCGAAGGGCTGTGCTGGCTGCTGCTGTCCCTCATGGTGAACGGACTGCGCCGCTACATCTGCCGCTGGCCGTTCGCACCGTCGCCGGGCACCACGCCCGACAGCAGCGTCGCCACATCGCCGATCGCCCGCCCGGTCGAATGGCACCTGCGGTTGACAGCCGGCCTGGCCGCGGTGTCGGGCTGTGTGTGGGCGCTTATTCCGCTGCTGTGCGACGGCTACTCCTCGCCGCAGGCGGTGTTCTACCTGACGGTGGTGTGCGGCATCTGCGCCGGGGCGGTCACCTATGGCATCGCCTATGCGCTCGTGCCCATCGGCTTCATCACGCCGGCGCTGCTGTCGGTGGCGGGCTGCCTGGCGTATGCGGGCGGCTTCGACAACCTGTGCCTGGCGGCGCTCGTGCTGCTGTACCTCGGGGCGCTGGGGCGCGGCGCGCTGCACAGCGACAAGGCCTTCCGCGAAGGCAGCCGCATCCGCAACGAAGCCACCGCCATGGCCGCCCAGCTGCGGCTGGCGCACGCGCTCTCGCTGGATGCAACGCAGCAACTGGCCTTCCGGGCCTCGCACGATTCGCTTACCGGCCTGTTCAACCGCGAGGGCTTCACCGAGGCCGCGACGCTGCGCATCGCCACGACCGATGGCCGCCAGCACGGCCTGCTGCTGCTCGACCTCGACGGCTTCAAGGCGGTGAACGACGCCTTCGGCCACAAGGCCGGCGACCGCGTGCTGCAGGACGTGGCCCGCTGGCTGCAGCGGGAAACCGCAGACATGCAGGCGGTCCTCGGGCGCTGGGGCGGCGACGAATTCGCGCTGCTCTACAGCCTGTGGGACGAGCGGCAGGCGCCCACGGCCATCGCGCAGGGGCTGATCCGTTCGGTCTCTTTCGCCACGGCGCACTACGGCGGTCACCTGGGCGTGAGCATCGGCATCTCGGTGTCGGGCGAGGCCGAGATCGCCGACATGATCAGCTTTGCCGACGAGGCGCTCAACGAGGCCAAGCGCCTCGGGCGCAACCGCTGCCAGCTCTTCGACAAGGCGCTCAACCAGCGGCTGGCCACGCGGCGGGACGTGGAGCGCGACCTGCTGCGCGCCATCGAGGCGCGCGATATCGGCGTGTGGTTCCAGCCGATCATGAACAGCGACGGCTGCGAGGTCCACAGCCTCGAGGCGCTGATGCGCTGGAACCACCCGCGCCACGGCCAGATCGCTCCCGAGGAAGTGATCTACGCGGCCGCGAGCACCGGCGTGGCGGAGCCGCTGCTGCGGCACCTGGTCGACGAGGCCTGCCTGGCCATGCGCCAGCTCGAGGCCGCGGGCTC
This sequence comes from Variovorax sp. Varisp46, assembly GCF_059491885.1. NCBI lineage: Bacteria > Pseudomonadati > Pseudomonadota > Betaproteobacteria > Burkholderiales > Comamonadaceae > Variovorax > Variovorax sp. Varisp46. Next base: position 3,406,826 of record NZ_CP168515.1, on the reverse strand, counting down.
CAGCCTGGCCGCAGCGCCGGTCGCCATCAACGTCTCGCCACGCGAGATGGCGCAGCTCGCGGTCGACGACATCGTGCTGGGCATGCTGAAGGAGCGCGGCATCGCGCCGCGCCGGCTGCAGATCGAGATAACGGAAGAGGTGGCGCTCGACACCCATGCCACGCGCGGCCGGTTGAGCACGCTGTCGGCCGCGGGCGTGGCGATCGTGGTCGACGACTTCGGCGTGGGCTATTCGTCGCTGGCGTCGCTGCGCAGCGAGCACGTGCGGCAGGTGAAGATCGACCGCAGCTTCACGCTCGGCCTGTCGTCCTCACCGGGCAACGTGGTGCTGGTGGATGCCATCGTCCAGCTCGGCCGTTCGCTGAACATCCAGGTCGTGGCCGAAGGCGTCGAAACGCAGGACGAGCTCGAGGCACTGCGCGCGCTGGGCTGCAAGCTGGTGCAGGGCTACCACCTGGCGCGGCCCGCGCCGCTGTCCGAACTGATGGCGTGGGCGGCTTCGCGGGCGCTGCCGGCGCACGCCAAGGGCGCCTGAGCCGGATCAGGCCAGCAGGTCGCAGAGCGTGCGCGCGATCACCTTGGTGGCGCGGCGCAGGTCTTCGAGCACCACGCGCTCGTCGCTGCGCTTGGCATGCGACTCGAGCACGGTGCGCGGGCCGGCGCCGTAGATCACGCCAGGAATGCCGGCTTCGACGTACAGGCGCACGTCGGTGTACAGCGGCGTGCCCATGGCCTTGATCGGCTCGCCGAACAGCTCGCCGCCGTGCTTCTGGATGGCATCGACCAGCGGCTTGTTGCCGGCCAGCGGCTGCATCGAGTTGGCGAGCAGCAGGCGCTTGATCTCGACCGTGATGCCCGCGCTTTCGGCGGCGGCATCGGCGATCACCTTGCGGATCGTGGCTTCGACCTCGACCGGGTTCTCCTCGGGGATCATGCGGCGGTCGAGCTTGAACACCACCTTGCCCGGAACCACGTTGGTGTTGGTGCCGCCCTCGATGCGGCCGACGTTGAGGTACGGGTGCGTGATGCCCTCGACCTTCGACGTCACCTGCTGGTAGAGCATGTTCTGCGCATAGAGCGCGTTGAGGATCTTCGTGGCGCCCTGCAGCGCATCGACGCCGGTGGTCGGAATGGCGGCATGGGCCATCTTGCCGTGCACCGTCACTTCCATCTGCAGGCAGCCGTTGTGCGCGGTGACCACTTCGTAGCTGAAGCCGGCCGCGATCATCAGGTCGGGCTTGGTCAGGCCGTTCTTGAGCAGCCAGCCCGGGCCGAGGATGCCGCCGAATTCTTCGTCGTAGGTGAAGTGCAGCTCGACGCTGCCCTTGGCCGGTTTTGCTACCGCTTCGAGCGCGCGCAGCGCGAAGGTGAAGCTCGCGAAGTCGCTCTTGCTGACCGCGGCGGCGCGGCCGTAGAGGCTGCCGTCGGCGATCTCGCCGCCGTACGGGTCGTGCGTCCAGCCTTCGCCGGGCGGCACCACGTCGCCGTGGGCATTCAGCGCGACGGTACGGCCTTCGCTGCCGTACTTGCGGCGCACGATCAGGTTGGTGATCGATTCGAGGCCGTACTCCTTCACATCCTGCGCGGGCACGGCGTGCTTCTCGGCGTCGAGGCCGAAGTCCTTCAGCAGTTCGGCGGTGCGTTCGGCGTGCGGCGCGTTGTTGCCGGGCGGCGTGTCGGTGGGCACGCGCACCAGTTGCTGCAGGAACTGCACTTCCTCGTCGAAGTGGGCGTCGATCCAGGCGTCGAGTTTGGCGTAGTCGGTCATGGTTGTTCTTCTGTGGTCGGTCAGTGGGCTTGCTCGGTGGCGAGGTTGTCCAGCAGGAGCTGGAATGCTTGCACCGCCAATTGAATATCGTCGTTGGTGCTCGACTCGAGCGGGTTGTGGCTGATGCCCGAGTTGATGCCGCGCACGAAGAGCATGGCCTGCGGCATCACCTCGTGCAACTTCATCGCGTCGTGGCCGGCGCCGCTGGGCATGCGGAAGAGCGGAATGCCGAGGGCATCGACCGCTTTTTCCCATCGCTGCTGCCAGGCCGGTGCGCTGGGCGCGGCGGCGGCGCGCATCGTCTCCTCGAGCTCGTAGCGAACGCCGCGGCGCTCGCAGATGTCCTTCAGTGCGTTGACCACGTCGTTGGCCAGCGCGTCGCGCTGCGCGTTGTTGGGCGCGCGCAGGTCGAGGCTGAACTTGCAGCGGCCCGGCACCACGTTGATGGAGCCGCTGGGCACTTCGAGCATGCCGACGGTGCCGACCGAGTCGCCATCCTTCGCGGCGCGCTGCTCGGTGTAGAGAATCAGCTCGGCCACGGCCGCTGCTGCGTCGCGGCGGCGGTCCATCGGCGTGGTGCCGGCGTGGCTGGCCATGCCGATCACTTCGCCCACGTAGCGCACGCTGCCGTTGATGGAGGTGACGATGCCCAGCGGCAGGTCGAGCTCGGTCAGCACCGGGCCCTGCTCGATGTGCACTTCGACGAAGCCGAGGTAGCGGGCCGGGTCGCGCTGGATCTTCGGAATGTCTTCCTGCTTCAGGCCCGCGTGCTGCATGGCCTCGCGCATGGTGATGCCGTCGGCATCCTTCTGGTCGAGCCAGCGCGGGTCGAAATGGCCGATGAGCGCGCCCGAGCCCAGGAAGGTCGCCTTGTAGCGCTGGCCTTCTTCTTCCGCGAAGCCCACCACCTCGAAGGCGAAGGGCAGGCGCCTGCCTTGCCGCTTGAGTTCGCGCACGCAGGCCATGGGCACGAAGATGCCGAGGCGGCCGTCGTACTTGCCGCCGTTGCGCACGGTGTCGTAGTGCGAACCGGTGAGCAGCGTCTTCGCGTCGGGCGTGCTGCCTTCATAGCGACCCACCACGTTGCCGACCGCATCGATGTCCACCGAGTCGAAGCCGCACTCGCGCATCCACGTGGAGATCTGCGCGGCGCAGGCACGGTGCGCATCCGTCAGGTAGGTGACGGTGAGCTGGCCCTTCTCGGCATAGCCCGGGTCGGTGTGCACCGAGAGCTGCTCCTGCCAGTCCCACACGTCGTTGCCGAGCGTGATGTCGGCGGCGAACTTGTCGTCCAGGCGGATCTCGGCGATGCGATGGATGTTGCGCAGCGCCTCGCCGAGTTCGAACCCCGGGTGGTTGTACAGCCGGCGCTCGAAGGTGTCGATGATCTCGCGCTTGGCCAGCCCGGTGCCGCGCGGGCCGCGCACCGCGAGGATGAACGGAAAGCCGAACTTCGCGTTGTAGTCGGCGTTGAGCTGCTGGATCTTCGCGAACTCCTCGGGCGTGCAGCCGGTCAGGCCGGCCTTGCTCTGCTCGTTGGTCGATTCGGCCGTCAGCGTCTTGCTGACCATGGCCTTGCCAGCGAGCTCGGGGTGGGCGCGGATCAGGCCGATCTGCTCGTCGGCCGACGACGCGGCCAGCGCCTGCACCATCGAATGCTTCAGGTGTGCGAGCGATCGGAAGGGGCGCGCGGCGAGCGCGCGCTGCGCGATCCAGGGCGAGTGCTCGTAGATGCCATCGAGCAGTGCGACGGCTTCGGCCGGCGCCGCGGCGTTGAGTTGGGCGATGGTGAGGCTCATGATGCGGCTCCAGCTTCGAAAGGATGCGCCTGCTTCCAGTGGCGCGCGATGTCGACGCGGCGGCAGACCCACACCTTGTCGTGCTTGGCGATGTGATCGAGAAAGCGCTGCAGTGCCGTGATGCGGCCGGGCCGCCCGAGCAGCCGGCAGTGCATGCCGATGCTCATCATCTTCGGGCTGTTGTCGCCATTCGGGTCGCCCTCGGCATAGAGCGCATCGAAGCTGTCTTTCATGTACTGGAAGAACGGATCGGCGTGCGAGTAGCCCTGCGGCAGCGCGAAGCGCATGTCGTTGCAGTCGAGCGTGTAGGGCACGATGAGCTGGGGCACCACGCTGCCGTCGGTCTTCTGCACCTTCATCCAGAAGGGCAGATCGTCGCCGTAGTAGTCGCTGTCGTATTCGAAGCCGCCGTAGTCGGCCACGAGGCGGCGCGTGCGCGGGCTGTCGCGGCCGGTGTACCAGCCAAGCGCCCGCTCGCCGGTGAGCTTCTCGATGGCTTCCATGCCCAGGCGCATGTGCTCGCGCTCGGTGGCTTCGTCGAGGTTCTGGTAATGAATCCAGCGCCAGCCGTGGCAGGCGATCTCGTGGCCGAGTTCCTTGAACGCAGCCGTGAGCTCGGGGTAGCGCTCCAGCGCCATGCCCACGCCGAACACGGTCAGCGGCAGGCCGCGCTTCTCGAACTCGCGCAGGATGCGCCACACGCCGGCGCGCGAGCCGTATTCGTAGATGCCTTCCATGCTGATGTGGCGGTCGGGAAAGCTCGCCGGGTTGAACATCTCGGAGAGGAACTGCTCGGAGCCCGCGTCGCCGTGCAGCGTGGCGTTCTCGCCGCCCTCTTCGTAGTTGAGGACGAACTGCACCGCGATGCGCGCGCCGCCCGGCCACTGGGCGTGCGGCGGGTTGCGGCCGTAGCCGACGAGGTCGCGCGGGTAGGGCAGGGTGGTGTCGTAGACGGTCATGGATGTTCAGGCCAAGGCGAGCGAGATGTCGTTGGTGGGGACCTTGCGGTCGAACGTGAGGTTGGCCTCGACGTGCTCCAGGTGTTCGGTCATGAGGCGCACGGCGCGTTCCTCGTCGCGCGCGGCCAGCGCCTTCACGATGTCGGCGTGCTCGTCGTTGGAGTGCTCGGCAGCGCTGGCGCTCTGGTACATCAGCGTGATGAGGGCACAGCGAGAGATGAGTTCGCCGAGGATCTGCGCCAGCACCTGGTTGCCCATGAGCTCGGCCATGCGCACGTGGAAGTCGCCGAGCAGCTCGGTGCGGCCCGAGATGTCCTCGCCCGACACGGCGGACTTTTCGAGCGCGACGTGTTCCTTCAGCGCCTTGATCTTGGCCGGCGTGACGGTGCGCACGAACTCGCGCGTCATCTCGGCCTCGAGCATGCGGCGCACAGCGAACACTTGCCTGGCCTCGTCGACCGCGGGCGCGGCCACGAAGGCGCCGCGCGCGGGTTCGAGGCGGATGAGCTTGTTCTGAGACAGCTGGAACAGCGCCTGGCGCACCAGCGTGCGCGACACGCCGAAATGATCGGCCAGCTTCTGCTCAGCCAGCTTGGTGCCGGGCTGAAGCCGGTGCTCGACGATGGCCTTCGTGAGGGCATCGACGATCGAACGGGTGGTGGAGGACTCCATGTTTTTCATGATAGACCCAAAGCCGGTAACTGTATACACTTTTGTCCACCGGAATTTCCCGCACCCGATTCGACATTCGAAGGAGCGCCCCATGGGCCTGAGCACTCACGTACTGGACACGATGCACGGCGGCCCGGCGGCCGGCATGGAGGTGGCGCTGTACACCACCGACGGCGACGCCGCCACGCTGGTGAAGCGCTTCACGCTGAATTCGGACGGCCGCAGCGACGGGCCGCTGTACGACAACAACTCGCTGAAGGCCGGCACCTACCGGCTGGTGTTCGACGTTGCGGGCTACTTCAAGGCCCGCGGCGTGAAGCTGCCCGAGCCGAACTTCCTGAACAAGGTGTCGCTGGACTTCGGCGTGGCGCACACCGACCAGCACTACCACGTGCCGCTCCTGGTGAGCCCGTGGAGCTACTCGACCTACCGCGGGTCTTGATGCTCGCCCCCAGGCTTCGCGCACTTCGTGTCGCTTCGCCAACCCCCTACCGGGGGCGGGCCGGCCGCTTCGGGCGGCCGTGCGCGGCGGCCCCCGCGCAAATGCCTCCGGGTGTGTCTTCAGTCCCCTTGCTGTTGGCCTTCAGTCAGGGTGTCGAGCTGGAAGCGCCCGCTCTTGTCCCACAGCCAGGTATCGGTCCATGTGACCGCGCCGAGGCGGGTGGCGGGAGGGAAGGGCGCGGCCTTCAGCACCATGCGCTCGATCTCGGCGATGACCTCGGGTGCATGCTTGGGCGCGCGCAGCCAGTGCATCGACAGCACCTTGCCGCCGGCATCGATGTGGACCTGCAGCGTGCCGACCGCATAGAGCATCGGCGGCAGCTGGCCACTGTAGATGCGCGACTTGTTGGCGTCGTAGATATGGCGCGCTGCGTCGCGACGGTAGTCGCGCGCATTGGCCGCATTCGATCCGTGCGACACCGGGGCGGCCGCACTCTGTTCGACCTTGGCGGCGCTCAACTGGCCGGGAACGGTCCCGGGGCTCCCGCAGCCGGCGAGCCAGAGTGCGGAAATGACGGATGCCACCAGGGCAAGGTGGCGCGGCGTAAGCTGACGGTTCATCGCAGGTTTATACCGTGAGTCTCGTGCAACCCCGCAACCGAAGGTGTCGGAAATGAACGGCATGGTCGATCAGCTGCTGGCCCGTCTTGCCCGCGAAGACGCGGTGCTGGTGCGCGTCGAGTCGACGCAGGGCTCGGCGCCGCGCGAGGCCGGCACCTGGATGGCGGTGTGGGCCGATGCGCTCACGGCCACCATCGGCGGCGGGCAACTCGAATTCCAGGCCACGAAGGAAGCGCGCGAACTGCTGGCCGGCATGCGCGCCCCCTTCGACGGCATCCAGCGCTATCCGCTCGGGCCCAGCCTGGGGCAGTGCTGCGGTGGCGTGATGTTCCTGTCGTACCAGCGCATCACGGCGGCCGATGCGCCGAGGCTGCAGCGCGAACTGGTCGCGCAACTCAAGCCCGTGGCGCTGTTCGGCGGCGGTCACGTGGGCGCCGCGCTGGCGCGCCTGCTGGCCGCGCTGCCGTTCGCGGTGCGCTGGATCGACAGCCGCGACGGCGTATTCCCCGAAGAGCTGCCGGCACAGATCGACACCGAGCATTCCGAGCCCGTGCAGGACGCCGTGGCCGCGCTCGCGCCGGGCAGCCGCGTGCTGATCATGAGCTTCAGCCATGCCGAAGACCTCGACATCGTCATCGCCTGCCTCAAGCGCCTGCGCGAACGCAACGACCTGCCGTATATCGGCCTGATCGGCAGCAAGACCAAGTGGGCCACCTTCAGCCACCGGCTCGAGGCGCGTGGCTTCACGGCCGACGAACTGGCGCGCGTCACCTGCCCCATCGGCGTGCCCGGCATCACCGGCAAGGAGCCCGAGGTGATTGCCGTCGCGGTGGCGGCACAGTTGTTGCAATCGCTGGGCTGAACAGGGGTTTTCCCCGGCGGCGACGCTCAAAAAACCAACCCGCCTCGTGTCAAAACTGTATACACTTTCGGTCCACAACAAGCCGCAGCGGAGCGAGGCCCATTTCATGGCGCCTGCGTTCGCGGCACTTTCTCTGCTTACAGCGCCCGCGGTGGTGAGCAGGCTGAAACCCTTTGGCGGCGTCTCCACGCGCCGAAAGGGCTGAGAGAGAGCACATGGAAAGCTACTACCTCGACTGGGCCAACCTGCTGCTGCGCTGGGTCCACGTCATCACCGCCATCGCCTGGATCGGCGCCTCCTTCTACTTCGTGATGCTGGACAACAGCCTCGAGAAACCGCAAGACCAGGAATCGCTCGACAAGGGCGTGGGCGGCGAGCAATGGGCCGTGCACGGCGGCGGCTTCTATAACATGCAGAAGTACGCGCTGGCGCCGAAGAAGCTGCCGGACCACCTGCACTGGTCGTACTGGGAGAGCTATTCGACCTGGATCACGGGTTTCTCGCTCTTCACCATGTCGTACCTGTGGAATGCGAGCACCTACCTGATCGACAAATCGAAGATGGACTGGCAGCCCGGCGCCGCCATCGGCGTGGCGCTGGCCTTCTTCGTCGTGTTCTGGATGGTCTACGACGGCATCTGCCAAGTCTTTGGCCGGCGCAAGAACGGCGACACCATTGTCGGCGTGCTGATCGCGCTCTTCATCGTCTTCGCGACCTGGCTGGCCTGCCAGTGGTTCGCGGGCCGCGCGGCCTTCCTGCTGGTGGGCGCCATGATGGCCACGACCATGAGCGGCAACGTGTTCTTCTGGATCATCCCCGGCCAGCGCAAGAACGTGCAGGCCCTGCGCGAAGGCCGCCCGGTTGACCCGGTGCACGGCCAGCGCGGCAAGCAGCGCAGCGTGCACAACACCTACTTCACGCTGCCGGTGCTGTTCGCGATGCTGAGCAACCACTACAGCTTCACCTACACGCACAAGTACAACTGGATCGTGCTGCTGCTGATCATGCTCGGCGGCGCGGCGATCCGGCAGTTCTTCGTGGTGCGCCACCGCTTCAAGCTGGGCAACGCGGGCAACCCGCTGCCCTACGCGCTGATCGGCATCGTGGTGCTGGGCCTGACCATCGTCTGGATGAAGCCCGAACCCGCGGCCGCGCCCGCCGTGGCTGCCGCCGCGCCCGCGGTGCCGTTCAAGGACGTGCAGAAGGTGCTCGAGCAGCGCTGCTACATGTGCCACGGCGCGGCCACGCAGATGAAGAACGTGCGCGTCGATTCGCCCCAACAGGTGGCCGCGAATGCGCAGGCGATCTACCAGCAGGTGGTGGTCACGAAGATCATGCCTATGAACAACGCCACGGGCATCACCGACGAAGAGCGGGCCCTCGTCAGCCGCTGGTTCCAGGCTGGCGCCAAGACAAACTAGACCGGGATCAAGAGTGCGGGGCGCCGTGCCCCGCACAATCGCCGGTTGGAGACAAGCAAAGCCATGACCGCATCGAATCCATCCTTCGGCCCCGCCCCCGATCCGCGCGAGGCCCCGCGCGCCTTCCTCGAACACATCTACCGCGTGGCGGTGGACCGTGCACTGCCGCTTTCCACCTTGGGGGCCCACCTGCCGCCCCCGCCCAAGGGCCGCACGCTGGTGCTGGGCGCCGGCAAGGCCGGCGGCTCGATGGTGCAGGCGCTCGAAGCCCTGTGGCCGGCCGATGCGCCGCTGTCGGGGCTCGTCGTCACGCGCTACGACCACATTCCGCCGCGGCCCGAAGGCGTGCCGCAGCGCATCGAGATCGTCGAGGCCGCGCACCCCGTGCCCGACGCGGCCGGCCAGCAGGCCGCCGAACGCATCCTCGCGCTGACGCAGGGCCTGACGGCCGACGACCTCGTGCTGTGCCTGATCTCGGGCGGCGGCTCGTCACTGCTGGTGCTGCCGGCCGAGGGCCTGACGCTGGCCGACAAGCAGCGCATCAACAAGCAACTGCTCGAAAGCGGCGCGGGCATCGGCGAGATGAACTGCGTGCGCAAGCACCTGTCGCGCATCAAGGGCGGCCGGCTGGCGGCCGCATGCGCGCCGGCCCGCGTGGTGACACTGACGATCAGCGACGTGCCCGGCGATGACGCGGCCGTCATCGCGAGCGGCCCAACCGTGCCCGATGCGAGCACCTGCGCCGACGCGCTCGCGATCCTCGACCGCTACGGCATCGAGGTGCCTGCGCCGGTGCGCGCCCGGCTCGAAAGCGGCGAACTCGAAACGCCCAAGCCTGACGATGCCGTGTTCCAGGGCCACGCAACCCACATGATCGCAACGCCGCAGCAGTCGCTCGAAGCGGCGGCCAGGGCGGCGCGCGAGGCCGGTATCGAGGCGCACATCCTCAGCGACGAAATGGAAGGCGAGTCGCGCGAAGTCGGCAAGGTGCATGCCGCGCTGGCCCGCGCCGTCGCACACCGCGGCGAGCCGTTCGCGCGGCCCTGCGTCATCCTTTCCGGCGGCGAGACGACAGTCACGATCCGCCCGCGCCAGCCCGGCCAGGCCAAGGGCCGCGGCGGCCGGGCCGGCGAGTTCTGCATGGGCCTGGCTGGCGCGCTCATGGGCCAAGCGCAGGTGTGGGCGCTGGCCGCCGATACCGACGGCATCGACGGCGTGGAAGACAACGCCGGCGCCTTCGTAACGCCCGACACGCTGGCGCGCGCCACGGCCGCTGGCAAGAAGCTGTCGGACCACCTCGACCGCAACGACGCGTACGGCTACTTCGACGCCATCGGCGACCTGTTCGTGACGGGCCCGACGCACACCAACGTCAACGACTTCCGCGCCCTGCTGGTGCTGTAGGCAGGAAGCGCCTCACTCCTTGAGGACCATGTCGATGCACATCACCGCCGCCACGATCAGCAGGCGGCGGGCGTCGTTGGCCGGCACGCCCGGATCGATCGACAGCATGTAGTTGTCGGCGGTGGTGAACAGTTCCTTGCCCAGCCCGGCCCACTTCTTGGACACGGCAGCGAACTCGGTGCTGTCCTGCACGAAGCGGAAATCCCAGCTGGTCCACTTGCCCCTGAGCGTGCAGGCGATCCGCTCCTGTGCGTCGAGCACATCGAACTTGCCGCCGATGGAGAAGAGCTTCTGCTTGAACGAGCCGACGACCCGGTCGTTGCCGTCGAGCACCTGCACCTTCGACAGGAAGATGGACACGCCGCGCTTGACCGACAGCACCTTCTGCCCCTCGGGCGTGGACACGACCACGTCGAAGGGCGTGAAGCGCTTGTAGTCGGTGAAGCGCAGCAGCTTGCTGAAAAAGCCGAGGTTCGGCTCGCGGCATTCCAGAATCTTCTGCTGCGAGTGCGGATCGAAGATGTCGTAGTTGTTGGCGGCCTTGAAGATGCCGACGTGTTCCTTGATGAAGAACAGGTTGTTGCTGAGCGCTGCGTGCATGGATTTCCCTCGGTCCTCTGTGTGTTGGTTTGGCGGGGATTATGTTCGGCGCGCATGACTGCCCCATGCCCGGCCCGTGACCGGTGGTGGGCGGGGTTTGCGAACTCGGGTTAATCTATGCCCCCCGGCGGCCTGTGGCTGCCGTTGTCGCCGGCGCACCCTTGCGGGTGCCGCGTCGCACATCCAGATTTCCCATTCCTCCTTTCATCATCCAGTCCCGAAGGAAAAGTTCGCCATGACCGCCACCTACACCGACACCCGCCTGCTGATCGACAACGAATGGGTCGACGCCGTCGGCGGCAGGACGCTGGACGTCGTGAATCCGGCCACCGGCAAGGCCATCGGCAAGGTGGCGCACGCCAGCATCGCCGACCTCGACCGCGCCCTGGCCGCCGCCCAGCGCGGCTTCGACAAGTGGCGCAACACCCCCGCCAACGAGCGGGCCGCCGTGATGCGCCGCGCCGCGGGCCTGATCCGCGAACGCGCCGGCGACATCGCCAAGCTGCTGACGCAAGAGCAGGGCAAGCCGCTGGCCGAAGCCAAGGGCGAGACGCTGGCCGCCGCCGACATCATCGAGTGGTTCGCCGACGAAGGCCGCCGCGTGTACGGCCGCATCGTTCCCTCGCGCAACCTGGCCGCGCAGCAGCTCGTGCTGAAGGAGCCGCTCGGCCCCGTCGCAGCATTCACGCCGTGGAACTTCCCGATCAACCAGATCGTGCGCAAGCTCGGCGCCGCGCTGGCCACCGGCTGCTCGTTCCTGGTGAAGGCGCCTGAAGAAACCCCCGCATCGCCCGCCGCGCTGCTGCAGGCTTTTGTCGACGCCGGCATCCCGCCCGGCACCGTCGGCCTCGTGTTCGGCAACCCCGCCGAGATCTCGAACTACCTGATCTCGCACCCGATCATCCGCAAGGTCACGTTCACCGGCTCCACCCCGGTCGGCAAGCAACTGGCCGCGTTGGCCGGTTCGCACATGAAGCGCGTCACGATGGAACTGGGCGGCCACGCCCCGGTGATCGTGGCCGAAGATGCCGACGTTGCGCTGGCCGTCAAGGCCGCGGGCGCCGCCAAGTTCCGCAATGCGGGCCAGGTCTGCATCTCGCCGACCCGCTTCCTGGTGCACAACAGCCTGCGCGAAGAATTCGCCCGCACGCTGGTCAAGTACACCGAAGGCCTGAAGCTCGGCGACGGCCTCGCCGAGGGCACGACCATCGGCCCGCTTGCCAACGCGCGTCGCCTCACCGCAATGGCCCATGTGCTGGAAGACGCGCGCAAGAAGGGCGCCACCGTGGCGGCCGGCGGCGAACGCGTGGGCGACACGGGCAACTTCTTCGCCCCCACCGTGCTGACCGACGTGCCGCTGGACGCCGACGTGTTCAACAACGAGCCCTTCGGCCCCATTGCCGCCATCCGCGGCTTCGACACGCTCGAGGAGGCCATCGCCGAAGCCAACCGCCTGCCGTTCGGCCTGGCCGGCTATGCCTTCACCAAGTCGATCAAGAGCGCGCACCTGCTGAGCCAGAAGCTCGAGCTCGGCATGCTGTGGATCAACCAGCCCGCCACGCCTTCGCCGGAAATGCCGTTCGGCGGCGTGAAGGATTCGGGCTACGGTTCGGAAGGCGGCCCGGAAGCGCTCGAGGCTTATCTGAATACCAAGGCTGTTTCGATCCTCGGCGTTTGAGTCGGCTCACTCCTCGGCGGTGGCATTCCAGAAGGCTTGCTGCACGCCGTCGAGCGATTCGAGATCTTCAATGACACGGTCGAGCTCCGCGGGCTCGACCGCTGTCGCATAGAGCGTCGCACCGATCTCGGTGTCGGCCGGCCCGAACGGATGCTGGTCGACATCGCGCACCGGATAGTTCGCGGCTTCGAGCAACAGCAGCAGCTGGTCCATCACCTCGGGCCGTGCCGCGCGTGAACAGATCACGCGCACCACGTACGTTGCCTCGCTCGCTTCCTCGCTGATCGGCTGCCGGTTGATGCGGTTCACCACGGGCCGCAGCAGCGTGTTGCTCGCCAGCACGAACAGCGCCGCGATCAGTGCTTCCCCGAGCAGGTTCGCGCCCGCGCAGGCGCCCACCGCGGCCGACCCCCACAGCGTTGCCGCCGTGTTCAGCCCCGTGACGTTGGCGCCTTCCTTCATGATCGCGCCCGCGCCCAGGAAGCCGATGCCCGACACCACGTAGGCCACCACGCGCACTGCGCCGCCGCTGCCGTCGAGCCGGTTCGCCAGATCGACGAATACCGCAGCACCTACCGCCACCAGTGTGTTCGTTCGCAAGCCTGCAGTGCGTTGCCGAACCTGGCGCTCCAGGCCGATCAGCGAGCCGAGGATGAAGGCCGCCGCTACGCTGACGAAGGTGTCGAGCAGCGAGTGCAAGTTGATGTTCTGGATGGCTTGCATTGGATGGATCCCTTTCTTGTTGTGATTTCGGTGTGCAGTTTGTGGGGGCCGGGTGTCATGTGCATGTCACGGGGCGTTCGGGAGGCTGCTGTTCGGGGGGTGTTCACGCCCCGAACACTCAGCGGAAAGATCACTGCCACCCATACCGCCGCGCGTACCACCCCTTCACACCCTGCGTCAGCAGCGCATACCCGAGCAGCATCGCGACCAGCCAAGGGAAGTACATCAGCGGCAGCGCCTGCAGCTTGAAGTAGTGCGCCAGCGGCCCCATCGGCAGCCAGATGCCCACGGCCGCGATCGCCGCGCCCATGATCAGCAGCGGCCACGCCGCGCGGCTTTGCAGGAACGGGATCTTGCGCGTGCGGATCAGGTGCACGATCAGCGTCTGCGACAGCAGCCCTTCGACGAACCAGCCTGACTGAAAGAGCGTCTGGTGGCCCACCGTGTTGGCCGCGAACACGAACCACATCACCGTGAACGTGAGGATGTCGAACACCGAGCTCAGCGGCCCGAAGAACACCATGAAGCGCCCCAGGTCCGCCGGATTCCAGCGCTGCGGTGCCTTCAGGAATTCATCGTCCACGTTGTCGAACGGAATCGCGATCTGCGACACGTCGTACAGCAGGTTCTGCACCAGCAGATGCAGCGGCAGCATCGGCAGGAACGGAAGGAACGCACTCGCCACCAGCACCGAGAACACATTGCCGAAGTTCGAGCTCGCCGTGAGCTTGATGTACTTGAGCATGTTCGCGAAAGTGCGGCGCCCCTGCACCACGCCTTGCTCCAGCACCATCAGGCTCTTCTCCAGCAGGATGATGTCGGCCGACTCCTTGGCCACGTCCACCGCGCCGTCCACCGAGATGCCGATGTCCGCGGCGCGCAGCGCGGGCGCGTCGTTGATGCCGTCGCCCATGAAGCCGACAACGTGCCCGTTGGCATGCAGCGCGTGCACGATGCGCTCCTTGTGCGCGGGTGTGAGCTTGGCGAACACCTGGTGCTGTTCCACCAGCGTGCGCAGGTGGGCGTCGTCCAGCTCTTCGATCTCGCGGCCGAGCACCATGCGGCCGACCTCCAGTCCCACGTCGGCGCAGACCTTGCGCGTGACCAGCTCGTTGTCGCCGGTCAGCACCTTCACCGACACGCCATGCTCGGCCAATGCGCGCAGCGCCGGCGCGGTCGATTCCTTCGGCGGATCGAGAAAGGCCACGTAGCCGAGCAGCGTGAGCCCCGATTCGTCGGCCACGCCATAGGCCGGCTTCTGTGCCTCGGCCTTCAGCGAACGGCTGGCCACTGCCACCACGCGCAGGCCCTGTGCATTGAGCCCCGACGCCACGCGATGGATGCGCGCCAACACCTCGGCATCGAGCGCCAGCACCTCGGCGCCGCGCTCGACCGAGGTGCACACCGACAGGATCTCCTCCAGCGCGCCCTTGCAGATCAGCAGGTGCTCGCTGCCGCCGTTGGCCACCACCACCGACATGCGGCGGCGCGAGAAATCGAAGGGCACTTCGTCGATCTTGCGCCAGGCCGTCTGCAGGCGCGTCTCGAGCTGCATCTCGGCGTGGCTCAGCACGGCCTTGTCGAGCAGGTTCTTCAGCCCCGTCTGGTGAAAGCTGTTCAGGTAGGCCAGCTGCAGCACATGGTCCGACTCCTCGCCCCAGGCGTTGGTATGGCGCTCGAGCACGATGCGGTCCTGCGTCAGCGTGCCGGTCTTGTCGGTGCACAGCACGTCCATCGCGCCGAAGTTGTGGATCGCCTCGAGCCGCTTCACGATCACCTTCTGGCGCGACATCACGACCGCGCCCTTGGCCAGCGTGGCCGTCACGATCATCGGCAGCATCTCGGGCGTGAGGCCGACCGCGATCGACAGCGCGAACAGCGCCGCCTCCCACCAGTCGCCCTTGGCCACGCCGTTGATCACCAGCACCAGCGGTGCCATCACCAGCATGAAGCGGATCAGCACCCAGCTCACGCGGTTGATGCCTGCCTGGAAGGCGCTGGTGCCGCGGTCGGTGGCCGTCACGCGCTGGGCGAGGGCACCGAAGAAGGTGCGGTCGCCGGTGTGCACGATCAGCGCGGTGGCCGTGCCGCTGATCACGTTGGTGCCCATGAAGAGCAGGTTCTCGCGCTCTAGCACGCCCGCTGATTGGTCGCCGCGGTCGACCACGAATTTCTCGACCGGCATGGCCTCGCCCGTCAGCGCGGACTGGCTGATGAACAGGTCCTTGGCGGTGAGCAGGCGGCAGTCGGCCGGGATCATGTCGCCGGCCGACAGCGCGATGACTTCGCCCGGCACCAGGTCGCGCATCGGCACCTCGACGCGCACCGTGCCGGCGTGCGTGGCGTCGAAGCCCTCGATGCCAGCCACGCCCGCCTTGTAGCCCGGCGCGGGTCGCAGCACGGTCGAGGTGTTGCTCACCATCGCCTTGAGCCGGTCGGCCGCCTTGTTGGAGCGGGACTCCTGCAGGAAGCGCAGCACCGTCGACAGCACGACCATGCTGCCGATCACGAGCGTGGCCTTCATGTCCTCGGTGACGTATGAGACCAGCGCCAGCACCGTCAGCAGAAGGTTGAACGGGTTGCGATAGCACTGCCACAGGTGCTGCCACCAGGGCAGCGGCTGCTCGTGGCGCACCTCGTTGCTGCCCAGGCGCTTGCGCAGCACTTGCGCATGGCCTTCGCTGAGGCCGCGAGGCGAGCTGTCGAGCCTGGCGAGCATGTCGCCCGCATCGGCGCGCGAAGCGGCGCTCAGCGCCCTGGCGATGTCGGGCGGCATGCTGGCGGAGCCGGTGCCGACGGGCTTCGAGCCCAGCAGCGTCTGCCAGCGCTCGAAGTGATGCAGCATGTGGCGGCTGCGCAGGAAGCTTTCGAAGAAAGACTTCAGGACGTTTTTCATGGGGTTCTCCTTCGGGGCGGCCGCCGCCCGCCCCGGGGAGAACCACCGGCCTCAACGAGCCAGCGGCAACCCTTTGCGAAGCGCGGCGGCGGGCCGCGTTGTTATTGCTGCAATCGATCGAAGCGAAGGGGGCGCGCTACGGCGCCAACGAGAGGCTGGGTCCATGGGGTGCTCCTGTATTGCTGGCAGGTCGAGGAAGGACGGGCGCGTGGAGCGGCTCAGCGGCGGCGCGTGCAGGTCGGCTGGAGCACGAGAAAGCTGCGGATGCGGCGTGTGGTCCACAACGCGGCGGCCTGGTCCAGCGCCGCATCGACGGCCGGCGCTGCGGCAGCATCGACGGTGCGCGCAGGCTCCTGCGCCGACGAGCGAACGCGCTGTTCGTGCGGCTGACGACAAAGATGAAAGTGACGCATGACAAGGCTCCTTCGCGTTGAAGGGCCTCGCGCACGGACGCACGCAAGCTGACTGAAAAAGTCAGTAACGAGAACGACGGGAATCGGGAGGAGGGAGCCGCTTGCCGCAAGGCAAGAGAGTCACGCTGTGTGCACACCGGCAACGCAGCGCGGGGGAGCCTGCGCTAGAGAGCCGGGTGTGTCACGCCTGCCGAGGCACGCGTCTTGTCACTGATCCAACTGGCACTGTCCACGCACGGGGCTCCGAAATGAAGATTCCGGATTGTTGCACTGCGGCATGCGGCGAGTCAACCCTTGGGACGGCGTTCCACGATGCGGTGCAAGGTCTTCTCGCGACGCGACTTATTCGCAGAGCGCGCGAATCGATGGCGGAATCTGCACCGCGCGAATGCCGCCGCCCTCACGCTTCGCAGCGAAGATCCGCACCTCTTCGCATTCGAGGATCAGGTCGTCCCCGCGCGTCGCCCGGTACGTCTGCACGAAGCTCTTCTCGCGCCACTCGGTGATGCGCACTGCGATGCGCAGCGTGTCGCCGTAGGTCGCCGCCTTCACGAAGCGCGTGTGCGTGTCGACCAGCGGCGTGCCGATCACGCCGAGCGTGCCCGTCGCTTCTTCCCAGCGCGGCACGCCGCATTCGGCAAAGAAATGCCGCGAGGCCGCATCGATCCAGCGGAAGAAGTTGGGAAACCAGACGATGCCGGCCGGGTCGCAGTCGCCGAATTCGATGCGCACGGTGTAGACGATTTCTTTGTCGCTGTTGCTCATCAGCCCATTCTCGTCGGCAGCCACAGGGCAATGATGGGGAACGCGATCAGGATCACCAGCCGCACGATGTCGGTCACGATGAACGGCAGCACGCCCTTGAAGATGGTGGTGAAGCTCACGTCCTTCACCACGCTCTTGATGACGAACACGTTCATGCCCACCGGCGGATGGATCAGCCCCAGCTCCACCGTCATCACGATGATCACGCCGAACCAGATCGGGTCGAAGCCCAGGTGCACGATCACCGGATAGATGATGGGCACGGTCAGGATGATCATGGCCATCGCGTCCATCAGGCAGCCGAGCACCAGGTACATCAGCATGATGAGCGCGAGCACGCCGTAGCGGCCGATGCCCAGGCCGGTGAGGAATTCGGTGAGCTTCTGCGGGCTCTGCGTGATGGTGAGGAAGTAGCCGAACAGCAGCGCGCCGATCAGCACCGTGAACACCGCCGCCGCCGTGCGCGTGGCCGAGAGCAGCGCCTCGCGGATCTTCGGGCCGTCGAGCTTGCGCCGCACCAGCCCGAGGATGAACGCGCCGCTCGCGCCCACGCCGCCCGCCTCGGTCGGCGTGAAGAAGCCGCCATACAGGCCGCCGATGACGAACACGAACAGCACCAGCGGCGCCCACACGTTCTTCAGGTCCTTGAAGCGCTCCGGCCACGGCTTGACCTCGCCGCCGGGCAGCCAGTCGGGCCGCAGCTTGACGATGATGGCAATGGTCATCACGTACATCGCCATCGCGAGAACGCCGGGCACGATGCCCGCCATGAAGAGCTTGCCGATGTCCTGCTGCGTGAGGATGGCGTACACCGCGAGCACCGTCGATGGCGGCAGGATCGCGCCCAGCGTGCCGCCCGCGGCGATCACGCCGGTGGAGAACGACTGCGGATAGTTGAAGCGCCGCATCTCCGGGTACGCCACCGCCGAGAACGTGGCGGCCGTGGCCACCGACGATCCGCAGATCGCCGCGAAGCCGCCGCACGCCACCACGGTGGCGACGCCGAGCCCGCCGCGCAGGTGGCCGATCATCGAGTTCGCGGCCTTGAAGAGCTCGCGGCTCACGCCCGACACCGACACCAGCGCGCCCATCAGCATGAACATCGGGATCACGCCGAAGGTGTAGTCGGTCACGGTGCGCATGGAGGTCTGGCCGACCAGTTTCAGCGCGGGGCCGGGGCCGACGAGGTAGCTGTAGCCGACCACACCCACCAGCCCCATCGCCATGCCGACCGGCACGCGCAACAGCATCAGGACAAAGAGGGCGACGAAGCCCAGGACTGCAACTGCATCGGGGCTCATTCGTCGGCTTTCTGTTCAGCGTGGAGTTCTTCGAGCTGCTCCGGATGGAAGATCAGGCGGTAGGTGCGGATGGCGATCAGCAGCACCGCGCACACGTCGCCCGTCCAGGCCACGGCGTAGAAGGGCCAGGTCGGGATGTTGAGGTCGTAGGTCTGCACGTTGTCGACGTAGGTGCCGCGCACCTTGTCGAACAGCATGATGGTCTGCACCGCCACCACGAACAGCAGTACCAGCGTGGCGAACACGTCGATCACGCGCTTCATGCGCGGGCTCGCCGCCGTCCACACCAGGTCGACGGTGATGTGGCCGCCCCGGTAGCTGGTGGCTGCGATGCCCCAGAAGATCAGGATGCCCAGCAGCATGCGGCCGAAGTCGTACGCATCGGGAATCGAGGTGTCGAAGAACTTGCGCAGCACCACGGCCACGAAGATGTTGAGCGCGACGATCCCCACGAAGATGGCGGCAAGCCACTCAATCGTGCTGATCGCGCGGTCCATGTAGCTGGCGGACCGTGTAGCCATCGCTCAGAGCGCCGATTTGTACTTGACGAGGCTGGCCTTCAGTGCGTCCATGATGGCCTTCGGGTCTTCACCCGCCTTCTTCACGCTCTCGGCCCATTGCGCTTCCGACGGCGCGGCCGCCTTGCGCCATGCATCGAGCTGCTCAGGCGTGAGCTTGTAGATCTCGTGGCCCGGCAGCGCGGCCATCTTGGCGTGCCCCGCGAACTCGAAGTCCGCCCACGGACCGGCCACCTTCTGTGCCCATTCGCTGGTGCAATGGCCGTCGATCACCTTCTTCTGCGCGGTGGACATGGCGTCGTACTTGCCCTTGTTCATCACCCACACGAAGGGCGTGACGTACAGCGGCACGTCCATGTGGTACTTCACCACCTTGTCGATCCCGAACAGGCCGATGGAGCCCCACGGAAAGGTGATGGCGTCGGCCACGCCGCGCTCCAGCATGTCGCGCGATTCGGGCGCGGAGGCCTGTACGTTGGTGCCGCCCAGCGAGGTGATGAGCTGGCCCACGGTGCTGGTGGCCGGGCGCACCTTCATGCCCTTGATGTCGGTGGGCACGGTGATCTTCTTGCGAGAGTGGAAGGTGCCGGGGTCGTGCACGAACGCGAAGCAGTACTTGACGTCCTTCATCTCCTTGGCCGCGTAGTTGCGGTACCAGGCGTCGATGGCGGCAGAGCCTTCCTTGCCGTTGGCGAAAAGGAAGGGCAGCGACGCACCCGCCATCACCGGGAAGCGGCCGGGCTGGTAGCCGGGGTTCACGTACGAGAAGTCCGCGATGCCGTCGCGCGCCATGTCGTAGTGGTCGAAGGCCTTGCCGAGCTGTTCCGACGGAAACAGGATCGCGGTGATGGTGCCGCCCGATTCCTTCTTGATGTCGTCGGCCCAGGCCTGCAGCGCGGGGTTGAGCGGGTGTTGCGCGGGCACCCAGCTCGACAGCTTGAGCTGCACCGGCTTGTCTTGCGCCTGCACGGCGGGCGTGCCCGCGACGAGCGCGGCGCAGGCTGCGAGCAGGGCGAGGGGGCGGATGCGGGCGATGCGTTGCGGACGCGTGCCGCGGCGGCGGGGATGGCGATTGGCTTTCATGGTCTCCTTCGTTATGGATGGCGTGAATCGTCGAGCTGGGGCGAGCCTAGGCAGGCGCGCGTGCGGGGTAAATGGAGGGTTTCCCGCGCGTGCCTTCCGAAGGCTGTTGCGCGAAGCCGTTCTGTGCGTCGGGCGAACGCGGTGCGGGCTGGTCGACGTGGCGCGGCCCGAGTTCGCGCGGATGCGCCGCGCCGAGCAGCGTCATCGTGCGTTCGGTCTCCTGCGCCAGCAACTGCAGCACCGACAGCGCGCCCTGCCCGCCGTCGCAGGCCAGTCCATAGAGCGGCGCACGGCCAAGGAGGACCGCGCAAGCGCCCAGTGCGAGCGCCTTCGCGACGTCGCTGCCGCGCCGGATGCCGCCATCCACGAGCACGGGAATGCGGCCGCCGACCGCATCGGCAATGGCGGGCAGCGCTGCGATGCTGGCCGGTGCCGCGTCGAGCTGGCGTCCGCCGTGGTTCGAGACCACGATGCCGTCCGCGCCGTGCCGCACGGCACGCCGGGCGTCTTCCGTGCCCAGCAGGCCCTTGACGAGCAGCGGGCCGTCCCAGAGCCGGCGCAGCCACGCCAGGCTTTCCCAGGTCAGCGTGCGGTCCATGGTGCGCGAGAGCAGCGCGGCCTGGGCTTGCGGGGAGATGGGGGCGCCGTCATCGTCGGGCAGCAGGTTGGCGAACCGCGGCATGCCACTGCGCGCGAGCCGCAGCAGCCATGCGGGGCGCCTCGCCATGTCGAGCACCGTGCCGGGCGTGAGCCGCATCGGCACGCGGAAGCCGTGGCGCAGGTCGCGTTCGCGCAGGCCGCCGACGGGCACGTCCACCGTGAGCACCAATGCCTCGAAGCCGGCGGCGCGCGCACGGTGCACGATGCGCTCGGCGATGGCCCGCTCGCCCATCACGTAGAGCTGCATCCACAGCGTGGCATTGGGGGCGGCGGTGCGAACGTCCTCGATGCGGGTGTTCGATGCCGTAGAGAGGATGAAGGGCACGCGCGCGGCCTGTGCAGCGCGGGCCAGCAACGCATCGGCATGCGGGCGCACGATGCCGGCCAGCCCGATGGGTGCGACCGCGAAGGGGGCGCGCCAGCGGCTGCCGAAGAGTTCGATGCCGATGTCCAGCATGCTCGTGTCGCGCAGACACTCCGGGATCAGCGGCAATGCCTCCAGCGCATCGCGGTTGCGCCGGAGGCAGCGTTCGTCTTCCGCGCCGCCGTCGACATAGTCGAACACCAGGCGCGGCAGAACGCGCCGGGCACGGCGCCGGTAGTCCTCGACATTGAGCAGCAGTGCCATCGCAGGTGCCTTCTTCTTTCTGTCTCAGGCGCCGCCGATGGGCTTGCGCTTCATCCAGCGGATGGGCTGCGCCTTGACGGGGCGGGCGGGCGCGCCGTGTTCCACCAGCGCCGCATCGAGTGCCTTGCCTGCGTCGTCGGCCAGTGCGGCCGTGCGCGCGGCGGCGACGGCCCGCGTTCGCTCGGCCGGCGCAATGCCGGACTGTGCGGCGAGGTGGTCCGTCATGTGCAGCAGGTTCTCCTTGCCGCGTTCGTTGGTGCTGCCGTAACCCTTGATGAGCCGCCCGCACAGCGCCAGCTCGTGGCCCAGGGCCCACGCTTCGCGCGTGCCCGCCTCCACGGCGGCGAGCCAGCGTTCGATCAATGCCTGCTCCTCGGCAAAGCGGCTGCCGCGGCGGCGCAGCCAGCGCAGCGAAGCCAGCAGCCGCAGCGAGGCCATGCCGAACACCGAATGGCTGCCCACTTTCAGCGGCAGCGCCCACGGCGCGAGGCCGCGCGCCTGCCGGCCCCGGTCCCAGGTTGTCACGCGGCGTGACAGCGAAGGAGGCAGCAGCGCCGCGAACTCGGCGGCGCCGGGCTTGAAGTGGTCGTAGACCTTCACGATGTCGTCGTCGCCGGCCCGCACCTCTTGCCGCACCCGCTGTGCGCGGCTCGCGCGGCCCTTGAGTGCGGCCACGCGCACGATGTCGTCGAAGGCCATCCACAGCGCGAGCCAGCGCGCCATCTCCCGGGTGATGGCGAAGCCCTGCGTGCCGGCCGGGTCGGCGGCGCGCTCGGCGTCGAGCACGCGGGCCAGCCGGTCGGCGTAGAGCGCGGCGTAGGCGGCGTCCTGGTAGTCGAGCACGCGGGCATGGCCGAGCGCGAGCATGTCGTGCACGGCGGGCGGGAAGCGCCCTGCGAGGTCGGCGGGCAGGGCGCTGGCCGGCGGTGGCGCGTCGTTGGTGTCGCCGGCGAGCACGCTGCTGACGAACGCGGCCTGCACGCGCGGCGCACTCACCGCGTCGAAAGCCGCCGCAAAGCCGCGCAGGCTGGCGGCCGCCATCTTGCCGAGCTTGCCGGGTGCGCTGGTATCGCCGCCGCGCACCACGTGTTCATAGGCTTCACGTGGGAACGGGAACAACCCGCTGCCCGCGATGGCGCCGAGCATCACCGCGCTGACCACCGTGCCACTGTCGCGCGCGATGGCATTCATGTCGAACACATGGTGCTCGCGGCTGAAGGCCTTTACCACGTCGACGAGGCGCTGCGCATCGGCGCGGCCGTCGCCGGGCTCCATGCGTTCGGCCGTCGTGAGGATGCGCGCCGACGAACTGATGACCAGCGTGCGCAGCGGCGCGCTCATGCCGTTGCCGATCTGGCGCGCGGTTTCGAGCAGCTCCGACGACACGATCGCATCGAGCGTGCCCGGCACCGGGCTCAGGCTGAACACCGGGCGCCTGCCGCCGAGCTGCGCGAGCGGCACGGGGAACACCTCGATGTAGTAGGTGGTGGCGCCGGTGCGCTGTGCCACGCCGGGGATCGACGTGCTCTGCGCGGCGTAGCCGGCGTGGCGCGCGATGTCGACCAGCCATTCGGTGAGCACGCCGCCGCCTTCGCCGCCGAGGGCGCAGACGAGCAGGGTGATGAGGCGGTTGTTCTCCATGACGTCGCTCCTCATGCCGGTTGAAGCGCGCGAACGACCGCGCCGCGCAACCCGTGCAGCAGGCGTTCATGCCACTTCGGGTTCTGCACCACCTCGGCGCGGTAGAAGCTCGGGCACAGCGTGGCCGCGTGCGCATTCGCGCCGCACAGCCCGCAGCCCACGCAGCCGTCGATCACGGTGGCCACGGGGTCGACCTTGAGCGGATCGGGGTTGTCCTTGAGCGTGAGCGTCGGGCAGCCCGACAGGCGGATGCAGGCGTGGTCGCCGTTGCACACGTCCTCGTCGACGCCGTACTTCACGCGCACCACGCGTTCGCCGCGCTGAAGCAGGCCGGCGAGCCACGGCTTGATGCGGCGCTGGCGCTCGAGCTGGCATTCGCCCTCGGCGATCACCACCTTCAGGCCGTTGAAGTCGCTGGTGAGCGCTTCGGTGAGCGTCTTGCGCATGCGCTCCACGTCGTAGGTGGTGACGGTGCGCATCCATTTCACGCCCAGGCCCTTGAGCGTGTCCTCGATGGTCTGGTTCTTGTCGACCAGGCTCTGCTGCTTGTCGACGGCGCGCTCTTTCGTCTCGTCGTCGGGCGTGGAGATGATGTCCTGCGTGCCGGTGGCCGAGGTGTAGCCGTTCTTGAAGATCAGCAGCACCGCGTCGTCGCCGTTGAACAGCGCGCTCTGCACGCCGGTGAGCAGGCCGTTGTGCCAGAAGCCGCCGTCGCCCATGATCGAGAGCGTGCGGCGGTTCATCATCGGCGCCACGCCCGCACGGCTCGCGAGGCTCATGCCGTAGCCGAGGATCGAGTGGCCCATCGAGAAGGGCTCGAAGGTGCCGAAGGCATGGCAGCCGATGTCGGCCGCGATGTGCACCGGCCCTGTTTCCTGCTGCGCGAGCTTGAGGGCCGAGAACACGGGCCGCTCCGGGCAGCCGATGCAGAAGCTTGGCGGCCGGTTGGGCAGCGGTGTGGCCAGTTGCCGCGCCACCGCTTCGCGGCGTTCGCGATTGCCGGCCAGCCAGGCCTGCGCTGAAGACAAGGCCTCGCTCGCCGCGACGTACTTCGCGGCAAAGGCGCCGATGCCGCCCGACAGCACTTCGACGCCGTACTCGCCCGCCGACGGCAGCATGTCCTTGCCGTGCAGCGGCGTCTGGATGTCGCGCCGGCGCAGCAGCGTGGCGATGTCCTGCTCGATGTACTCGGGCTGGCCTTCCTCCACCACCAGCACCGCGCGCTTGCCCACGCAGAAGTCGGCGACCTGCTCCGGCACCAGCGGATAGGTCACGTTGAGCACGAGGATCGGAATGTCCGTCTCGCCGAAGGCATCGGCCAGTCCCTGCTGCTGCAGGCTGCGGATCAGCGCGTTGTAGAGGCCGCCCTGCACCACGATGCCGAGGTCCGCGTGGCGCCCGCCGGGCATCAGCTCGTTGAGGCCGTGCTCGACGATGTAGCGGCGCGCCGCCGGCATGCGTTCGTCGCCCTTGAGCTTCTCGTGGCGGAAGGTGACGGGCGGGTGCGCGAGCCGCATGTAGTCGAAGCCCGCGGGCTCGGTCATCAGCGCGCGGGTCGATACGGCAGGCGCGATGTTGTCCTTGCACTCGAAGCTGCCGCGCACGTGGCAGGTGCGGATGCGCAGCTCCATCAGGCAGGGCATGTTCGAGCTCTCGGACAGGCGAAAGCCTTCTTCCACCATGCGCACCATCACGCCGAGGTCGGGCCGCGGGTCGAGCAGGCACATGCTCGACTTGAGCGCATAGGCATGCGTGCGCTCCTGGATCACGCTGGCGCCTTCGCCGTAGTCCTCGCCCACCACGACAAGTACGCCGCCCGTGACGCCCGGCGAAGAGAGGTTGGAGAGCGCATCGGCCGCCACGTTGGTGCCGACTATCGACTTCCAGGTGACCGCGCCGCGCAGCGGGTAGTGAATGGACGCGCCGAGCATCGCGGCGGCCGAGGCCTCGTTCGAACAGGCCTCCACGTGCACGCCGAGCTCGTCCATGTAGGCCTTGCCCTGGACCATGACGTCGAGCAGGTGCGACACCGGCGCCCCCTGGTAGCCGCCGACGTAGGCCACGCCCGACTGCAGCAGGCCCTTGGTGATCGCGAGGATGCCCTCGCCGTGGAAGGTGTCGCCTGCGCCGAGGCGCAGCATTTCCACTTCCTTGCTGAATGAAACTTCCATCGTGTCTCGCCGTGTTCTGGTCTTGAGGGGGAACGCGGCAGTGTGGTGGGTGCGGCGCCATACTTCAATAAAATAATCCAGCTATCAAATATGAATTCAGTGCATATCGATGAGGTGGACCTCAACCTGCTGCGGCTCTTCGATGCGGTCTACCGGACCCGCAACGTGAGCCGCGCGGCCGAGGCCCTGGGCCTGACGCAGCCGGCCGCCAGCCACGGCCTGACCCGGCTGCGCCTGCTGCTGGGCGACGCACTCTTCACACGCACCCCCGGCGGCGTGGCGCCGACGCCGCGCGCCGAGCGGCTGGCGGTGTCGGTGCAGTCGGCGCTGGCCACCCTGCAGCAGGCGCTGAGCGAGCCCGATCGCTTCGACCCGGCGGCCTCGCGCAAGCTGTTCCGAATTCACATGAGCGACATCGGCGAGGGGCGCTTCCTGCCGCCGCTGATGGCGCGGCTGCGCGAGCTGGCGCCGGGCCTGCGGGTCGAGACCATGCCGCTGGCGGCGGGCGAGATCACCACTGCGCTGGACAGCGGCAAGGTCGACTTCGCCTTCGGTTTTTTGCCCCGCGTGAAGGACACGCAGCGCACGCAGCTGCTGAAGGACCGCTACATCGTGCTGTTGCGCAAGGACCATCCCTTCCTGAAGCGCCGGCGCAGCGGCCAGGCATTGCTCGATGCGCTGCAGGAGCTCGACTACGTGGCCGTGCGCACACACGCCGACACCCTGCGCATCCTCCAACTGCTGAACCTCGAGGACCGGGTGCGGCTGACGACCGAGCACTTCATGGTGCTGCCGGCCATCGTGCGCGCGACCGACCTGGCGGTGGTGATGCCGCGCAACATCGCGCGCGGCTTTGCCGGGGAGGGCGGCCATGCCATCGTCGAGCCGCCGTTTCCGCTGCGCGACTTCACGGTGTCGCTGCACTGGAGCAAGCGCTTCGAGGCCGACCCGGGCAACCGCTGGCTGCGGCAGGTCATTACGGCGCTGTTCTCGGAGAAGGCGTCATGAGAAGCCATGGGCCTGCGCGCGGTTCATGTACTGGTCAGGCTCGGCATGCCACCATCGGGCGAACATGAAAAAACGCATTCCCTCCTTCCTGCGCCACGTCGGCCCGGGCGTCGTCACCGGCGCGGCCGACGACGATCCGTCGGGCATCGCGACCTACACCCAGGCCGGCGCGCAGTTCGGCACCGGGCTGCTGTGGACGGTGTTCCTGTCGCTGCCGTTCATGGTGGCGATCCAGCTGGTGTCGGCGCGCATCGGGCGCGTGACCGGCAAGGGTGTGGCGGCCAACCTGCGCGAACACATGCCGCGCAGCTTCCTGGTCGCGCTGGTTTTTCTGCTGGTGGTGGCGAACACCATCAACATCGCGGCTGACATTGCGGCGATGGGGGAGGCGCTGCAGTTGGTGGTGGGTGGCGGGGCGCATTTCCATGCGCTGGCCTTCGGCGTGGTGACGGTGCTGCTGCAGGTATTCGTGCCCTACCGCAAGCTGGCCCATATCCTCAAGTGGCTGACGCTCACGCTGTTCGCCTACGTTGCTGCGGTGTTCGCGGTGCAGGTGGAATGGGGGCGAGTGCTGCACGACCTCGTGGTGCCCAGGCTGCAATGGAGCGGCGACTACTGGATGATGATCGTGGCGCTCCTGGGCACCACGATCTCGCCCTACCTGTTCTTCTGGCAGGCGTCGCAGGAAGTCGAGGAGCTCCGGCTCAAGGGCGGGCGGCGCGGGACGGACGAGCAGGTGCAGCACGACCTGCGGCGCGTGCGCCTGGACACCTGGGTGGGCATGACCTTCTCCAACCTCATCGCTTTCTTCGTGATGGTGGTGGGCGCATCGGTGCTGTACACGGCCGGGGTGCACGACGTGACCTCCGCGGCGCAGGCGGCCGAGGCGCTGCGCCCGCTGGCCGGCGATTTCGCCTTCTGGCTGTTTGCCGGCGGCATCATCGCCACCGGCCTGCTGGCCGTGCCCGTGCTCGCGTCTTCCGCGGCTTATGCGGTGGCCGAGGCCTTCGGCTGGGAAGAAGGACTGGAGCGGCACTGGCGGGAGGCCAAGGAGTTCTACGGGATCATCGCCGTGGCCACGCTGGTCGGCACGGCGCTGGACTTCACGCCCATCGACCCCATGAAGGCGCTTTATTGGAGCGCGGTCATCAACGGGGTGGTCGCGGTTCCGATCATGGCGGCCATGATGGTTCTCGTGACGCGGGAGAAGGTGATGGGCGTGTTCACCTCCGGGCGCCGGACCCGGTGGCTCGGCTGGGGCGGCACCGCCCTGATGGGATTCGCGGCCCTGATGATGGGCTGGGACATGGTGCGCTGAGACCGGACCCGTGCAAGCGATTCTTTCCGAGGCCGGCCCGGTGCTGGTCTTCATGGCCTGCGTCGCGCTCGCCACCTATGCGCAGAACCTCACGGGCTTCGCATTCAGCCTGATCCTGCTCGGGCTGGTGTCGGTGTTCCACGTCGCCAGCGTGAGCGACACGGCCAACGCCGCCACGGTGCTGAGCCTGATCAACGCATGGACGTACTTCCGCGCTCGGCCCGGCGTGGTGCCCTGGCAGCTCATGAAGCCGGCGCTCAATGGCAGTACGGTCGGCGTGATTGTCGGGCTCGTGCTGCTGAACTGGCTCAGCGGCGACGCGGTCGACTGGCTGCGCGGGCTGCTGGGCGTGTCGATCCTGGGCTGCGCGGTGCTGCTGGTGCTGCAGGCCAGACCGCTGCCGGCGGTGTCGGGCCGCGCGAGCTTCGCCGTCGTCGGCGCGTTGTCGGGCGTCCTGGGCGGGCTGTTCTCGAGCTCGGGGCCGCCGATCGTCTTCCACATGTACCGCCAGCCGCTGGACCGCGAGCTGGTGCGCCGCGCGCTGCTGCTGATGTTCGCGTTCAACTCGCTGGTGCGGCTCGTCATCGTGGTGCCGACGGGGCATTTCTCGTGGCGCGCGGCGCTGCTGGCCGGCTGCGCGATGCCGGTCGTCTACGGCGCGACGCGGCTGCACCACCGGCTGCCGAACAGGCTGCAGCCGCGCACGCTCAAATGGCTGGTCGGCGGCCTGCTCGCGGCGGCGGGTTGCACGCTGGTCGCCACGGCGTGGGTGGCCATCGCGCACAGCTGACCGCCGACGGGGCCTTCGCGTGGCCCGGGAATTGCAGCATGCGCGCAAGGGTTTCCCCGTACGTGGCATACCGACCCCCACATACGCGTTATGGGCGCCCCCGTATGCAAGACCCCGGACAAGCCGCTAACGTCCATGACTGACCCACGACGGGTCTCCCACGAGCCCAAAAGCATGAGCACCGACAGCAGCACCAGCAGCCAGATTCAACCGATCCGCTTCTTCCATCGCGGAAGGATCGTCGACGTCACCGGCGTCCACCCGACCCGCTCCGTGCTCGACTGGCTGCGCGAGGACGCCCGCTGCACCGGCACCAAGGAAGGTTGCAACGAGGGCGATTGCGGCGCCTGCACCGTCGTCATCGGCGAACTCGCCACCGACCCCGATGCCGAAGGCACCATCGACGGGCTGAACCTGCAGACCGTGAATGCCTGCATCCAGTTTCTTCCCACGCTGCATGGCAAGGCGCTGTTCACGGTCGAGGACCTGAAGAGCCAATGCAAGACCCGGGAGGCCGCTGAAAAGAAGCAGCATGCCGTGCACACGCTGCACCCTGTTCAGCAGGCGCTGGTCGACTGCCACGGCTCCCAGTGCGGTTTCTGCACGCCCGGCTTCGTGATGTCGCTGTGGTCCACCTACGAGCACCACCAGGCCGAAGGCACGCAACCCACCCGCCAGCAGCTGGCCGACGAACTCTCGGGCAACCTGTGCCGCTGCACCGGCTACCGCCCGATCCTCGATGCCGGCCAGCGCATGTTCGACCTGCCGGCCGTGCGGCTCGACACGAAACCGGTGGTCGCGGCCCTCACCGCGCTGCAGAACGACGGCCTTGACTATGCCGCCCCGCTCGGCGCCCGCGTCGACCACTTCCATGCGCCGAAGACCCTGGCCCAGCTCGCCGCGCTGCGCGAGCAGAAGCCACGCGCCCAACTGCTGGCCGGTTCGACCGACGTCGGCCTCTGGGTCAACAAGCAGTTCCGCGACCTGGGCGACATCATCTACGTGGGCGACGTGGCCGAAATGAAGACCATCGAAGACCGCAAGGACGAGCTCTACATCGGCGCCGGCGCCTCGCTCGAATCCGCCTTTGCCGCGCTGGTCCAGCGCGTGCCGAGCCTCTCCGACGTATGGCTGCGCTTCGCCTCGCCGCCGATCCGCCATGCCGGCACCATGGGCGGCAACGTCGCCAACGGCTCGCCCATCGGCGATTCGCCGCCGGTGCTGATGTCGCTTGATGCACAGATCGAGTTGCGCCGCGGCGATGCGGTGCGCCGCATGCCGCTGTCCGAGTTCTATCTCGACTACATGAAGAACCAGCTGCAGCCGGGCGAGTTCGTCCAGGGGCTGGCCGTTCCGCACGCTGCGCTGCGCCGCCAGGTGCGCGCCTACAAGATCAGCAAGCGCTTCGATTGCGACATCTCGGCGCTGTGCGCGGGCTTCGCCATCGAACTCGAAGCCGGCAGCGACACGGTCAAGGCCGCGCGCCTGGCCTTCGGCGGCATGGCCGCCATCGTCAAGCGCGCCGCGAACGCGGAGGCGGCGCTGGTCGGCAAGCCATGGACGCAGGCCAGCGTTGCCACCGCCAAGCTCGCGCTGGCACAGGACTTCAAGCCGCTGTCGGATATGCGCGCTTCGGCCGACTATCGGCTGCAGGTGGCGCAGAACCTGATCCAGCGGCTCTGGCTCGAGACCCGCGCCGAAGACGCCCTGTCGCTGGAAGAAACCAGCGTATGGAGCGTGATGCCCCATGCCACCAAGGCCGCCGCCGAAGGAGTCTGACCATGAACAAGCCCATCGACGCCCGCCTGCTGCAGCCCGCCGAGGCCTTTGCCGATTACCTGGCCAACACAGCCGCGCGCATCGACGTCGGTGCCGAAGCGGTCGCGCACGATCTTGGCGCGCGTGTCGGCATCAGCCGGCCGCACGAGTCGGCCCACCTGCACGTGGCCGGCGAAGCGACCTACATCGACGACATTCCCGAACTCGCCGGCACACTGCACTGCGCGCTGGGCCTGTCGCCGGCCGCCAACGGCCGCGTCACGGCGCTGTCGCTCGACGCGATCCGTGCGATGCCCGGCGTGGTCGCGGTGCTCACGGCCGACGACATTCCCGGCAGCAACGACTGCGGTTCGATCATTCACGACGACCCGATCCTGCTGCCCGTGAACCACGGCGGCGAGATCCGCTACCTCGGACAACCCGTATTCGCCGTGATCGCCGAGACGCGCGATGCAGCGCGCCGCGCCGCTGCGAAAGCCAAGGACGCGTTGACCATCGACGCGCAGCCGCCGGTGATCACACCGCAGGACGCCCATGCGCGCGGCCAGTACGTGGTGCCGCCGATGCACATCGTGCGCAGCGGAGGCAGCGCCAACGAGGGCGACGAAGCCGCAGTGCGCGCCGCCATCGCCAAGGCGCCGCATCGCCACAAAGCCACGCTCGACGTGGGCGGGCAGGAGCAGTTCTACCTGGAAGGCCAGATCAGCTACGCCATTCCGAAGGAAGGCGGCGCGCTGCACATCCACTGCTCGACGCAGCACCCGAGCGAAATGCAGCACCTGGTGGCGCATGCGCTGCACCTGCAGTCGAACGAAGTGCATGTCGAATGCCGGCGCATGGGCGGCGGCTTCGGCGGCAAGGAGTCTCAGTCGGCGCTGTTCGCTTGCGTGGCGGCCATCGCGGCGCGCCAGTTGCAGCGCCCGGTCAAGCTGCGGCTCGATCGCGACGACGACTTCATGATCACCGGCCGGCGCCACTGCTTCTGGTACGAGTACGAGGTGGGCTACGACGACGAGGGCCGCATCCTCGGCGCCGAGATCACCATGGTCTCGCGCGCCGGCCACTCGGCCGACCTGTCGGGTCCGGTGATGACGCGCGCGCTGTGCCACTTCGACAACGCCTATTGGCTGCCCAACGTGGCCATGCACGGCTTCTCGGGCAAGACCAACACGCAGAGCAACACGGCGTTCCGCGGCTTCGGCGGTCCGCAGGGCGCCATCGCCATCGAGAACATCATGGACTCGGTGGCGCGCGAACTGAAGCGCGACCCGCTCGACGTGCGGCGCGTCAACTTCTACGGCAAGACCGACAACAACGTCACGCCGTACCGCCAGACCGTGACCGACAACATCGTCCATGAACTCGTGGCCGAGCTGGAAGCCAGCAGCGGCTACCGCGCGCGGCGCGAAGACATCGCGGCCTTCAACAAGGCGAGCGTGGTGCTCAAGCGCGGCCTCGCGCTGGCGCCGCTGAAGTTCGGCATCTCGTTCAACGTGAAGCACTTCAACCAGGCCGGCGCGCTGGTGCACGTGTACACCGACGGCTCGATCCTCGTGAACCACGGCGGCACCGAGATGGGGCAGGGCCTGAACACCAAGGTGGCGCAGGTGGTGGCGCACGAGCTGGGCGTGAGCTTCGAGCGCGTGCGGGTCACCGCCACCGACACCACCAAGGTGGCGAACACCTCGGCCACGGCAGCATCGACCGGCGCCGACCTGAACGGCAAGGCCGCGCAGGACGCGGCGCGCCAGATCCGCGAGCGCCTTGCCGAATGCGCGGCCGAGCGCCACGGCGGCAAGGCCGGCGAGGTGCGCTTTGCGAACGACAAGGTCGAGGTCAATGGCCGCTCGCTGGCCTTCAGCACCGTGGTGGGCGAGGCGTACCTCGACCGCAAGCAGCTGTGGTCCGATGGTTTCTACGCCACGCCCGGCCTGAGCTGGGACAAGGACAGGATGCAGGGCCGCCCGTTCTACTACTACGCCTACGGTGCCGCCGTGAGCGAGGTGATCGTCGACACGCTCACCGGCGAGTGGAAGTTATTGCGCGCCGACATCCTGCACGACGCGGGCAAGTCGCTGAACCCGGCGGTGGACATCGGCCAGGTCGAGGGCGCCTTCATCCAGGGCATGGGCTGGCTCACCACCGAGGAGCTGGTGTGGCACCCGCAAAGCGGCATGCTCACCACGCACGCGCCCAGCACCTACAAGATTCCGACGGCCAACGACTGCCCGCCGGTGTTCAACGTGCGCCTGTTCGAAGGCCAGAACTTCGAGGACTCGATCCACCGCAGCAAGGCTGTGGGCGAGCCGCCGCTCTTGCTGCCGTTCTCGGTGTTCTTCGCGATCCGCGATGCGGTGTCTGCCGCGGGCGGCCACCGCATCGATCCGCCGCTGAAGGCGCCGGCCACGAGCGAGTCGATCCTTCGTGCCATTACCGCTGTCCAGTCCGCATAGTCACTCGTAGACTTTGGCGCATGTCCAAAGTTCTCCCAATGCCCTACCTCCTGATCCCCTTCGCGAAACACCGCGGAACCGGCTTTGCCGGGCCGCTGGTGTTGCCCCCGGCAGGGGGTTGGCGAAGCGACACGAAGTGCGCGAAGACTGGGGGGACGTCACATGCGTGACCAGGCACTTTTCGACAAGATCGATCTCCATCTGATCCGGGTGCTTCACACCGTGCTGACCGACCGCAGCGTCTCGCGCGCCGCCATCCGGCTGGGCATGTACCAGCCGGCCGTGTCGGCCGCGCTGAAGCGCCTGCGCGAGCTGTCGGGCGACCCGCTGCTGGTGCGCTCGGGCTCGGGCATGGTGCCGACCGATGCGGGGCTGCGCATGATCGAGCCGGCCGCCAGCATCCTGCGTGCGGCCGAGATGCTGTTCTCCGACGCGCGCGGCTTCGAGCCGCAGTCGGCGGCCACCACTTTCCGCATCGCGGCCAGCGACTACATGGACCCGCTGTTCCTGCCGATGCTGGTGGCGCACGTGAAGCGCGAGGCACCGCTGTGCCAGATCGAGATCCACGCGCTCACACCCGACTCGGACTACCACGGCCACCTCGCGCTCGGCCAGGTCGACCTCGTCATCGGCAACTGGCTCAAGCCGCCGGAAGACCTGCACATGGCGCGGCTCTTCGGCGACGAGGTGGTGTCCCTGGTCAACAAGGACCATCCGGCGGTGCGCCGCGGCTGGGACCTGGAGACCTGGCTCGCGGCCGAGCACATCGCGCCCACGCCCATGCATCCGGGCGGGCGCGGCATCATCGACCAGATGCTCGACGAGCTGGGGCGGCAGCGCAACATCACGGCGCGCTGCGCGCACTTCAGCCTCATCCCGGACATGGTGGCCTCGAGCTTGCTGGTGTTGACCACCGGGCGCCAGTACTGCGAGCGCTTCGCGTCGCGGCTGCCGCTGAAGATTCTCGATTGCCCCGTGGCGCTGCCGCGCCTCATGTACTACCAGCTCTGGCACGAACGCACCCATTCGTCGAGCTCGGCGCGCTGGCTGCGCGAATGCATCAAGGACGTGGCGGCGTCGCTGCGTCCAACGGTTTCCGCCCTGTCCGGTGTATCCAGCGCCGCAACGCGCCTGCCCGCCGCGCCCGAAACCTTCGATCCCTGAGAGATCCCCGTTCGCGCCGGCGTCGTGAGCGGGGCAACGATGAAGCAACCGCCACTACAACAGCTGGAGACAAGCGAAATGAGTACGTTCGAACAGGCGCCGCAGGGCGCCGATCCCCGCACGCCGGGGCATGTCGAGTCCGCGCGTGCGCGTGCGGCCGTGAGCGGTGCAAGCGGCCCGGGCCTGCTTGAACGCGTGTTCAAGCTCAGCGCGCACAACACCACGGTGCGCACCGAAGTCATCGCGGGGCTCACCACCTTCCTGACGATGGCCTACATCATCTTCGTGAACCCCTCGATCCTGGGCGACGCGGGCATGCCGAAGGGCTCGGTCTTCGTGGCCACCTGCCTCATTGCGGCGCTGGGCACGCTGATCATGGGCCTGTACGCCAACTACCCGATCGCCATGGCGCCGGGCATGGGGCTGAATGCCTACTTCGCCTACGTGGTGGTGCTCGGCATGGGCTACACGTGGCAGGTTGCGCTGGGCGCGGTGTTCATCTCGGGCTGCCTGTTCCTGATCGTCACGGTCACGGGGTTGCGGGAGCTGTTCATACAGGGCATACCGCAGTCGCTGCGAACGGCGATCACGGTGGGCATCGGCATGTTCCTGGCGCTCATCGCATTGAAGAGCGCTGGCGTCGTCGCGGCTTCGCCGGCCACCTTCGTCACGCTGGGCGACCTGCACTCGGCGCCGGTGATCCTGGCCACGCTGGGCTTCCTCATCATCGTGGCGCTCGACAAGCTCAAGGTGCGCGGCGCGATCCTGATCGGGATCGTCACGGTGACGGTGCTCTCGTTCTTCTTCGGCGGCAACAAGTTCCACGGCGTGTTCGACGCGCCGCCGTCCATTGCGCCCACCTTCATGCAGCTGGACATCCTGGGTGCGCTCAAGGGCGGCATCCTGAACGTGGTGCTGGTGTTCTTCCTGGTCGAGATGTTCGACGCCACCGGCACGCTGATGGGCGTGGCCAAGCGCGCCGGCCTGCTGGTGCCGGGCAAGATGGAGCGCATGAACAAGGCGCTGCTGGCCGACAGCGGTGCGATCTTCGCGGGCTCGCTGCTCGGCACCTCGAGCACCACGGCCTATGTGGAGAGCGCGGCCGGCGTGCAGGCGGGCGGACGCACCGGCCTCACGGCCGTGGTGGTGGCGCTGCTGTTCCTGGCCTGCCTGATGATCTCGCCGCTCGCGGGATCTGTGCCGGCCTACGCCACCGCGCCGGCGCTGCTCTTCGTGGGCTGCCTGATGCTGCGCGACCTGGTCGAGCTCGACTGGGAAGACACGACCGAGGTGATCCCGGCCGCCGTCACCGCGCTCACGATGCCCTTCACCTACTCCATCGCCAACGGCCTGGCCTTCGGCTTCATCACATACGCCGTGCTGAAGCTCTGCACCGGCCGGGCACGGGAAGTGCATGCGATGGTCTGGGTCATCGCCGCCGTGTTCCTGTTCAAGTTCGCCTATATCGGCGGACACTGACTTGAACTGAGCAAAGCGCCGTCGGGCGCCGATGGTCGCGGGGACGTTATTAAACTGATAGCTGTTTCCGCTTTGTTGCTGTTGACGAGACAAAAATCCACGAAACCCGGCATGACAACCCCAAGACTCCAACTGGCGAACATCACCAAACGATATCCCGCGGTGGTCGCCAACAGCGACATTTCCCTGGCCGTGCAGCCCGGCGAGATCCACGCCGTGCTCGGCGAGAACGGCGCCGGCAAATCGACCCTGATGAAGATCATCTACGGCTCGGTCAAGCCCGACGAAGGAACCGTCATGTTCGACGGCCAGGCCGTGAACCTGCGCAACCCGCAACAGGCGAGGGCGCTGGGCATCAGCATGGTGTTCCAGCACTTCAGCCTGTTCGATACGCTCACGGTGGCCGAGAACGTCTGGCTGGGACTCGACAAGTCGCTGCAACTGGCCGAGGTGGCGCGCAGCATCACGGCCAAGGCGGGCGAATACGGGCTCGACATCGACCCGGCGCGGCCGGTGCACACGCTGTCGGTGGGCGAGATGCAGCGGGTCGAAATCATCCGCGCGCTGCTCACCAACCCCAAGCTGCTGATCCTCGACGAGCCGACCTCGGTGCTGACGCCGCAGGCGGTGGTCAAGCTCTTCCACGTGCTGAACAAGCTGGCCTCCGAGGGCTGCAGCATTCTCTACATCAGCCACAAGCTGCACGAGATCCAGGAGCTGTGCAGCGCCTGCACCGTGCTGCGCGGCGGCAAGGTCACGGGCGTGTGCAATCCGCAGAACGAAAGCACCCAGTCGCTGTCGCGGCTGATGATCGGCAGCGAGCCGCCGCCGCTGCAGCACCGGCCGGTGCATGCGGGCGCGGTGGCGCTGCGCGTGCAGGGGCTGACGCTGGCGCGCGAAGACCAGTTCGGCATGGACCTCGAGGGCATTTCGTTCGAGGTTCGCGCGGGTGAAGTGGTCGGCATCGCCGGTGTCTCCGGCAACGGCCAGAAGGAGCTGCTCTACACGCTGTCGGGCGAGGACGTGCGCGCCGAGGCGCCGATGGTCCGGGTGTTCGACCAGCCCGCCGGCCGGCTGCGCCCGCGCGCGCGGCGCGCGCTCGGCCTGCACTTCGTGCCCGAGGAACGGCTGGGCCGCGGGGCGGTGCCCACGCTGGGGCTCGCGCACAACCTGCTGCTCACGCGCGGCGATGCGGTGGGCCGGGGCGGATGGATCCGCACCGGCGCGCTCGAGCGGCAGGCGAAAGCCATCATCGAGCGCTTCAAGGTCAAGGCAGGAGGCCCTCGCGCGGCGGCGCGGTCGCTGTCGGGCGGCAACCTGCAGAAATTCATCGTCGGGCGCGAGATCGACGCCAACCCGAAGCTCTTCATCGTCTCGCAGCCGACCTGGGGCGTGGACGTGGGCGCGGCCGCGCTGATCCATGCCGAGATCCTCGCGCTGCGCGATGCCGGCTGTGCGGTGCTGGTGATCAGCGAGGAGCTCGACGAGCTGTTCAACATCTGCGACCGGCTGCACGTGATCGCCAAGGGCCGGCTGTCGCCCTCCATCGACCGCGCGGCCGCGACGCTGCCGCAGATCGGCGAATGGATGAGCGGCCTGTGGAAGAAGGAGGCGGCCCATGTTTAAGCTCGAACCCCGTCCGGAGCTTTCGCGCTTCTGGAGCTATGCCTCGCCGATATTGGCGCTGGCGATCACCGTGCTGATCGGCGTGGCGCTGTTCGCGGCGCTCGGCAAGGACCCGGTCAAGGGCCTGCTGGTGTTCTTCTACGAACCCATCAAGAGCGGCTATGCCATCGGCGAGCTGATGGTCAAGGCCACGCCGCTGCTGATCATTGCGCTGGGGCTGGCCGTGTGCTTCCGCTCGAACGTGTGGAACATCGGCGCCGAAGGGCAGTTCGTGTTCGGCGCCATTGCGGCCGGTGGCGTGGCGCTGCTGGCCGACAAGAGCACGGGGCAGTGGATCGTGGCCGCCATCCTGGTCGCGGGCGTCCTCGGCGGCATGGTGTGGGCGGGCATCGTCGCGTTCCTGCGCGACAAGTGCAACGCCAACGAGATCCTGGTGAGCCTGATGCTGGTCTACGTGGCGACGCTGCTGCTGGGCTACATGGTCTACGGGCCGTGGAAAGATCCGAACGGCTACAACTTCCCGCAGACCAAGACCTTCGAGGCGGTCACGCAGATCCCGCGCCTGTTCAAGGGCTCGCGCGTGAGCATCGGGCTGGTCATCGCGCTGGTGGGCGCGGGGGCGCTGTGGGTGTTCCTGTTCCGCACGCGCGCGGGCTTTGCGCAGCAGGTCGGCGGGCTGGCGCCGGCGGCCTCGCGCTACGCGGGCTTCTCGGCGCGGCGCGCGGTGTGGATCGCGCTGCTGACCTCGGGCGGCGCGGCTGGCCTCGCTGGTGCGCTCGAAGTGGCGGGGCCGCTCGGCCAGCTCACGCCCTATGTGCCGGCGGGCTATGGCTTCGCGGCGATCATCGTGGCCTTCGTCGGGCGGCTGCATCCGGTGGGCATGATCTTCTCGGCCCTCCTCATGAGCATGTTCTACATCGGCGGCGAGCTGGCGCAGTCGCGGCTCGGCTTGCCCAAGTCGCTCACCGGTGTGTTCCAGGGCCTGCTGCTGTTCACGCTGCTGGCCTGCGACACGCTCATTGCCTATCGCATTCGCCGCAAGGCGGCTGTCAAGGCTGCGGGCTTGACGACGAGTTCGCTGCAGGCGAGCACACCGCTCACTGCGCCTGTCGCGCGACCGAACGAAGGAGCACTTTGAATGAAGGCCTTCGCTTCGATTCGAGTGCCGCGTGTGTCGTGGGGCGCTCACGCCGGCGGGGGACATTCGCGCAGGGGAGTACCCGGTGTCCTGTGCACGCGCCCTGAGCGACAGCGCCCCGAACATCAGCCCTCGAACACAAGCAACCCGCGCCGGAGCAATTGAATGGACAGTTACGCACTCCTCCTGGGCTCCACCCTGAGCGCCGGAACGGTCCTCGCCATCGCGGCGCTGGGCCTGTTGATCAACGAGAAGGCCGGCGTCGTCAACCTCGGCGCCGAGGGCCTGATGCTCTGCGCCGCCATCGCGGGCTTCGCGACGGTGGTCACCACGCACAACCCCTGGCTCGGCTTCCTCGCCGGCATGGCGGCCGGGGCGCTGCTCTCGGCCTTCTTCGGCGTGCTGGTGATCTGGCTCAACACCAACCAGTACGCGACCGGCCTCGCGCTCAGCCTGTTCGGCGTTGGCTTCTCGGCCTTTGCCGGCATCAACTTCGTGCAGGCCAAGCTGCCCGCGAGCGTGAGCTACGCCATCCCCGTGCTGGGCGACATCCCGCTCGTCGGCCCGGCGCTGTTCCGCCACCACCCGATGGTGTACTTCGCGGTGGTGCTGACCGTCGCGCTGATCTGGTTTCTCTACCGCACGCGTGCCGGCCTGGTGCTGCGCTCGGTCGGCGAGTCGCCCGAGTCGGCGCATGCGCTGGGCTACCCGGTGCGGCGCATCCGCTTCATGGCGGTGATCGCGGGCGGCGCGTTGTGCGGGCTGGCGGGCGCGTATCTGTCGACCGTGTACACGCCGCTATGGGTCGAGGGCATGGTGGCAGGGCGCGGCTGGATCGCGCTGGCGCTCACCACCTTCGCCACCTGGCGGCCGGTGCGCGTGCTGCTGGGCGCCTACCTGTTCGGCGGCGTGTCGATGCTGGGCTTTCACCTGCAGAGCAGCGGCGTCGACGTGCCGGCGCAGTTCCTCAGCATGCTGCAGTACATCGCGCCCATCGTGGTGCTGGCGCTGATCTCGCGCAACCCGGCATTCATCCGCGCCAACATGCCGGCCTCCATCGGGAAACCGTTCTACCCCGGCTCATAATCGTGTTTCGTTTTTCCGCCAACCTGTCCTTTTGAGGATTTCCGACAATGAATGATCTGAACAAGCGCTCCCTGCTCAAGCTGGCCGCCCTCACGGCGGTCGCTTCGGCGGCCCTGATCGGCTGCGGCAAGAAAGAAGAAGCGGCAGCACCGGCCCCAGCGCCCGCGCCGGCCCCGGCACCCGCCGCTGCCGCACCGGCTCCGGCAGCGCCGCTGAACATCGCATTCGCCTATGTCGGACCCGTGGGCGACGGCGGCTGGACCTTCGCGCACGACAACGCGCGCAAGGCGCTCGAAAAGGAATTCGGCGACAAGATCAAGACCACCTTCGTCGAAAGCGTGCCCGAGGGCGCCGACGCCGAGCGCGTGTTCCGCGACATGGTGAGCCAGGGCAACAAGCTGATCTTCGGCACCACCTTCGGCTACATGGAGCCGATGCTCAAGGTCGCGGCAGACAGCAAGGACGTGAAGTTCGAGCACGCCACCGGCTACAAGACCTCCGACAACATGCGCACCTACGACAGCCGCACGTACGAGGGCGCGTACATGGCCGGCGTGATCGCCGGCGCCATGACCAAGAGCAACACGCTGGGCGTGGTCGGTTCGGTGCCGATCCCCGAAGTGCTGCGCAACATCAACAGCTTCACGCTGGGCGCGCAGTCGGTCAACCCGAAGATCACGACCAAGGTCGTGTGGGTCAACGAGTGGTTCAGCCCGCCCAAGGAAACCGAAGCCGCCACCGCCCTCATCAACGGCGGCGCCGACGTGCTGTTCCAGAACACCGACTCGCCGGCCGTGCTCAAGACCGCGCAAGAGAAAGGCAAGCGCGCCTTCGGCTGGGACTCCGACATGACCGCCTACGGTCCCAAGGCCCACCTGGCCTCGGCCACCATCAACTGGGCCCCGTACTACATCAAGGCCACCCAGGAAGCCCTGGACGGCAAGTGGACCACCGGCCAGAGCTGGTGGGGCGTGAAGGAAGGTGCCATCGACCTCGTGTCGATCGCCGATGACGTGCCGGCCGAAACCAAGGCCAAGGTCGAGGCAGTGAAGAAGGGCCTGAAGGACGGCAGCTTCGTGATCTGGAAGGGCCCGATCCTCGGCCAGGACGGCAAGGAACTGGTCGCCAAGGACGCGGTGGCCGACGACAAGTTCCTCTCGGGCGTGAACTTCTACGTCAAGGGCGTCGAAGGCAAGGTGCCGGGCGGCGAGAAGAAATAAGCTCGCCCCCAGGCTGCGCGCACTTCGTGTCGCTACGCCTTCCCCCTACCGGGGGCAACACCAGCGGCCCGGCAAAGCCGGTTCCGCGGTGTTCGCGAAGGAGCCCGGGCTGCGCCGGGCGGCAGCATATACACCGAAAAGTTCTAACAACCCGCACTTGTTGCGGGTTTTCTTTTTTTGGAGTGTTGCCTACCTGAAAAGTCCTTGTGTCCGCTACAGTAACAATTAGTGTCACTATTGCGTACCGTCGCAGCGCGGGACGCGGCCGAGGCAAGTCCCGGAGGACCATCAACGTTCCATCACGACGAGGCTGAAATGCAGGATGCCGCCACCAACCCCACGTACACAGCGTTGCAACCGCAATTGCCGGAATCGCTGGAGATTCCGGGCTACGACCTGCTGGAGGAACTGGGCGCAGGCGGCTACGGCACCGTCTATCGTGCGCTGCAGCAGCGCACGGGCACCGTGGTCGCCATCAAGGTCGTCAAGCTGCAGGTCGGCAGCCAGCGCGTTGCGCGTTTCCACCGCGAGACCAAGCTCTGCGCCGCGCTGCACCATCCGCACATCGTTCAGCTGCTCGACAAGGGCGAGCAGGGCGCCTGCGTCTATGGCGTCTTCGAGTACGTGCCGGGAGAAACGCTCACCAGCCTGATCCGGCGCAAGGGCGCTTTGACGGCCCCCGAAACCGCCCACCTCATGGCGGAAGTGCTGGATGCGCTGGACTGCGCGCATGCCGCGGGCATCGTGCATCGCGACCTGAAGCCGGACAACGTGATGGTCACGTTCACCGGCGCCGTCCCGCATGCGAAGGTGCTGGACTTCGGCATCAGCACCGTCATACCCACGAACAGGGGCGCCGAATTCCTGACGCTCACGATGACGGAAGAGTCCCTGGGCACGCCGGCCTACAGCGCACCCGAGCAGCTGCGCGGCGAGCCACCCGGCGTCAAGTCCGATCTGTATGCCTGGGGCCTGATGTTCATCGAATGCCTGACCGGCGTGCCCGCCATCCGCGGCGCATCGGCGGCGGAGATTCTTCATCAGCAACTGAGCCCGCAGGAAGTGCCGCTGCCCTCGGAAATCGCCAGCCATCCGGTGGCGTCCGTGCTGCGGCAGGCATTGAGGAAGAAGGCCGCCGACCGCTGCGATTCCGCGGCCACGCTGCTGGCCGAACTCGGGCGCCTGCGGCTGGACGACCTCGTGGGCGTGCTGCGCTCGGCCAAGCAGGCGCAGGACGAGGCGCTGGCCCATACCGTGGTGACGACGCGCGGCTTTTCCGAGAAGCGCCAGCTCACGGTGCTGTGCTGCAGCGTCTCGGTCTGGCCGGACGCCGACGCCGAGGGCGCCGACGATGCCTTGCCCTCGGACATCGAAAAACTGGAGCTGCTGCAGCGCAACGAGCTCTCCCTGTTCGCGGAGACCGCCACGCGGCGCGGCGGATTGCTGGCGGGCACGCTGGGCGACCGGATGATCGTGCTGTTCGGCTATCCGCATGCCAGCGACACCGACGCGCGGCAGGCCGGCATGACGGCGCTGGAGCTGATTGCGTTGAG
Organism: Variovorax sp. Varisp46; assembly: GCF_059491885.1. NCBI lineage: Bacteria > Pseudomonadati > Pseudomonadota > Betaproteobacteria > Burkholderiales > Comamonadaceae > Variovorax > Variovorax sp. Varisp46. The sequence continues at coordinate 3,365,188 of NZ_CP168515.1, read as the reverse complement.
CCGCCAGCGCTCGGCCGCCATCGAGCAGGCGCACGGCGTTCATCTGGGTATCCGCATGGGCATGCACACCGGCATGGCGGTGGTGGCCGCCGGAGAAATCCCGTCGGGCCATGCCGTCAATGTCGCGGTGCGGCTCGAGGGCGTTGCCGAAACCGGGACGCTGCTGGCAAGCGAAAGCAGCTACCGGCTGCTGGGGCGCCATGCGCGCTTCGACAAGGCCGGCAGCGTGGCCCTGCCGGGGCAGTCCGGCGGCATCCAGACCTATTGCCTCAGCAGCAAGCGGCAGGCGTCCATGCTGCACGAGTCGGCGGAACAGGCACTGCACGAGGCGTGCATTGGCCGCGAGCCGGAACTGCAACAGCTGCGCGCGGCGTGGGCCCAGGCCCGGCAAGGCCAAGGCGGCGCGGTGTGGATTCGCGGCGAGCCCGGCATCGGCAAGTCGTGTCTCGCCGACATGCTGCGCGAGCAGGTGGCGCAGGAAGGGTGGCAGACCGTCAGTGCGCAGTGCCAGCCCGAAAGCCAGAACAACGCGCTGACGCCGTTCCTGGCGCTGCTGCGCCAGCGGCTCGACGCCGCGCCCGACGCCGCCACGCCGGACGCCCGGCGGGAGCGGTTGCGCGAGGCCCTGCATGCGGCCGGCTGCGACGGCGAGGCGGTGCTGCCGATCTTCTGCGCATGGCTTTCCCTGCCGCTGGGCGACAGCGCGCCCAGCCAGATGTCTCCCCCGATGCAGAAGGCGCTGTTGCTGCAGTCGATCGCGCAGTGGCTGTTGCACATGGCCGAGGCGGCGCCGCTGCTGCTCCTGCTCGAGGACGTACATTGGGCCGACCCCACGAGCATCGAGTTTCTCGAGCAGCTGGTCGCGCAGCTGCCGCAGCGGCGCGTGCTGCTGGTGTTGACCGCGCGGCCGGAATGGGAGAAGCCGCCGGAACTGCAGGCGGCGTGCATCGAGGTGCGCCGTCTGGAAGACGCGCAGGCGGCCGAACTGGCCCGGCAGGCGCTGGCGCCGAGAATCGCCGCGCCGCAGGTGATCGACAACGTGGTCGCGCGCACCGACGGCGTGCCGCTGTTCATCCAGGAAATGGCGCGCATGCTGCTCGACGCCTACCTGGTGGAGAAGGACGGCGTCTGGGTCTTCAAGGACACCGCGCAGCCAGCGGCCATTCCGGTCACGCTGCGCGACTCGCTGGTCAGTCGCTTCGACCGGCTGGGCCCCGTCAAGGGCCTGCTGCAGCTGGCCGCCACCATCGGGCGCCAGTTCGATGCCGAGCTGCTGTGCGCCTGTTCGGGCAAGCTCCCCGAAGCCATGGACAAGGACATGGCCGTGCTGCTCGACGCGGGGCTCGTGGCGCCGGCCGGGCCGCCGGGCGCCTTTATCTTCCGCCACGCGCTGATCCGCGACACCGCCTACGAGTGCATGCTCGTCGCGCAGCGCCAGCAGCAGCACCGCAACGTGGCGCAGACGCTGCTGGACAGCCAGCCGCAGCGCGTGGCGGACGAGCCGGGCAGCGTGGCCCAGCACTGGGCGGATGCCGGCGAGCACGCGCAGGCCATGGCGCTGGCGGTGCAGCAGCTGCGCATTACCCAGCATCGCTCGCTGAACGACGAAACCATTTCCTACGCCCAGCACATCGACGGCTGGATGGCGCGCCTGGATGGCGCCGCGCAGCGCGAGGCGCGCCTCGACGTGAACAGCTACGTCACGCAGGCGATGATGAACAAGTACGGCTGGGCGCATGCGCAGGTGGTGGACCGCATCGCCCTGTCGCAGGAACTGCTCGACGACAGCGTGCCCCGCGAGAAGCAGGTGCAGCACCTGTGGACGCTGATCACCTTCCACCACGTCGCGAGCAACCGCGCCGAGGTGCAGCGGCTGAGCCAGCGGTTGCTCGACCATGCCGTGCAGCAGCAGGACCAGGGCGTGTTCGTGGCGGCACAGACTTATCTTGGGCTCGCGCACTATTCCGACGGCCAGTTCGAACTCGGCGAGCAGTCGCTGACCGACGCCATCGAGCGCTACAGCCCCGAAGCGCACGCGCACCATGCTGCCGACTTCGGCTTCGACACCCGCGTATGGGCCACCACGGGGCGCGCGCTGGTGCGCTGGTTCGCGGGCCACGACGCGGCCGCCCGCACCGACGCCGCGAATGCCGTCCGGTGGGCGCGGGAGATGTCGCACATTCCGTCGCTGAGCATGGCCCTGCTGTACCAGAGCCTGGGCCACCAGGCCCGCAACGACAAGGCGCGGGCGCTGGTTAGCACGGGCGAACTGCTCGGCATCACCGCGCGCTATGGCCTGCCGGCGTTCCAGGGGTATGCGGAAATCATCCGCTGCTGGGCCACCGGCGACGTCGACAGCATCGCGCAAGCCGACGCCTGGGTGCAGGCGCTGTGGGGCATGGGCTGCCGCTATTGCCAGACCTACTACCGTGCCTTCGCCGCGGACACGCTGGCCGCCAACCAGCGCTGGAGCGAAGCGCTCGAGCGCATCGACGAGTGCCTGCGCATGGCGGACGAGCTCAAGGAAGGGCTCTACAGGTCCGAGCTCCATCTGCAGAAGGCCCGCTACCTGCAGGCCGCCGGCGGTGAGCGCGCGGCGGTGGCCGCCTGCTTCGCGCAGGCCGCCGAAGTGGCGCGCGAGGGGGCCAAGCACAGGACCGAGTACGAGGCCCTGGCGGCGTTGCAGGCACTGGCGCCTGAAGGCCGCGACGTGGCCGCACGCCTGGAGGAGCTGGCCGGCCTGCGATCGGAGTTGTCTGCACGCATGCCCCTGCATGCATTTGTTTCTTGAACCAAGGATGAAGTGACCATGACCCCTCAACGCCAAAGCGCCGAACCGCTGCTCGAATTCCGCCTTGCCTATCTTCGAGGCGTTGCCCGATCGTGGCAGGACGATGCCTACCGCCGCGAACTGCTCGACCAGCAGGACATTCAGCCCATGCTGCGCCGCGACTTCGGCCTGCCGACGATGTGGCCGCAAGTCGACATCAGGCTCTTCCAGAATCCGGATCCGGACATGCGCGCCGAATGGAAGCCGATGCTGACTTCTGGCTGGGTCGGCCCCGACGATTCCTTCATCATCGTGCTGCCGCAGGCGCCTTCCTCGCATGCCGCGGAGGCGCTGGCCGCCTACTACCAGGTGTTCCCGAACTTCATGGGCGGCGCCGTCGCCTTCGAGGCGCCCGAAGCGTCCACCGCCGGCCTGATGAAAGCCGCGCTGCCCACGGGCCTTGGCATCCCCGGCGGCGGCGAAGGTTCTCTGCTGGCGTTCGGTGGCCTGGTGCTGCGCGCGATCGCGCTCGCATGGCAATCGCCGGAGTTCCTTTTCGACCTGACGCGCGACCCCGACACCGACAAGGCGCCGGTGCTGAGCCAATGGCTGGGCTACAACAATCCGTTCAATTTCAAGATCCTGTTCACGACCAATTCCGCCTTCACGTGGGACACGGCGCGCGGCGAATGGAACCTGGAGAATGCCGACGGCTCGCCGATCAAGAACGGCCTCCTCCTCAACTACCCGAACGCGCCGGTGGAAGAGGGCATGCGGGCGATCGCGCTCACCTCGTACAACAACACGGGCGACCCCTATCCCTTCACCTGCTGAGTCCGCGGTCGATCGGGGGCTGGCCGCTGGCGCGCTGCAAGGCGCCACGGCCACGCTCCTGCTGACACTGGCCGCGCGCGCCGAGGCCAGCCGCCTGCGCGGCGATGCGCAGGCGTTCTCCGACCCCGAGGCGCAGCGCATCGCGGCCTCGTTGCCCTTCGACCTCTCGGCCTATGCGATGGACGCGGCATTCGTCAGGAGCGTGGTCCTGCGCGCCGCACTGTTCGACCGTTTCGCGGCCGAATTCCTCGCAATCCATCCGGGGGGCCTGTGCATCACGCTGGGCGCGGGGCTTTGCACGCGGCGCAGCCGGCTCGGGGCGGCCGTGGCGGCAGGTTCCCGCTGGCTGAACATCGACCTGCCGGACGCCATCGGCCTGCGGGCGCAGCACATGGCGCGCGGCGAAGGCGAGACCGACCTCGCCTGCTCGATCCTCGACGACGCGTGGCTCGACGCCGCCAGCCTGCCCGGCGAGCGGCCCGTGCTCGCGATGCTGGAGGGCGTCTGCCCCTACCTGCCGCAGGCGCCGCTGGAGGCCCTGCTGTGCCGCTTGGCCGGGCGCTTCGAGCACGGCGCGACGCCGTGCACCGTCGTGCTCGACCATGTGCACCCGGTGCTCGCGCGCCAGCCCATGGCGGTGGGCGGCATGCGGCTGCCGGTGGTGTCGGGCTTCGAAGACGCCGTGCAGATCGCGCGTCTGCATCCGTCGATGCGGGTGCTGTCCGAAGACCACATCTATGCGCAATTCTCCGAACAGCATCGGCTGTTCGAAGCGGCGTTCCAGGCCGCGACAGGCGCCTGGCCCTATGCCGTCGTGCGCCTTGCGCTGGGCCCGCAAGACGATGCGTAGCGCCGCGGCACCGGATTTCTTCGGCGACGTTTTCCGGTGGCACGAGAAGCACCTGCCGCCGGTCGTGCTGAAGGACAACCTGCTGCTGTTGAGCGAAAGCGAACTGCTCGTGCTCGGCTCGCCGGGCGTCATGGCCCTCGAGCGCGTGCTGCGCGAGCGTGTCAGCCTCGCGGCTTATTGCCGCAGCGAAGGCGCGGCCGCGCCGCTCGCGGAAATGCTGCATGCGCTCGAAGCATTGGCGCGCCAGGGGCTCGTGCGACCCGCCGCGACGGACGGCGGCGAGCCGTACCTCGTGCCCGATTTCTCGGTGGAACCCGCGCGTGCGGCCGTCTCCGATCACGTCGATTTCGTCCTGCTGTCGCAGGCCGTGAACGACGGCGCGGCACGGCGCTGGGGGCTGGCGATCGCCGAGGCGGGCAGCGCTGGCCTCACCCTCGTGTTCTGCGACGACTGCCTGGACCCGCGGCTCGGCGTGATCGATGCGCAGCAGCGCGCTTCGGGGCGTCCATGGCTGCTGGTCAAGCCGACCGGCGAACAGGCCATGGCCGGCCGGCTTCCCGCGCGGGAAGCCGGCCGGCCCCTGCTGGCATTGCTTCGCGCATCGGTGGCTCGGGAACCGGCCGGCGCGCGCCTGGTGGCACGACCGCCACGGCGGCATGGTCATCGGCCCGCCCGTGCGCGCCGGCGACGGGCTTGTCGGCGACCGCCTCGATCGACTGCTCCCCATCGCCAGGCAACTCGTTGCGCACGCCGATGCGCAGGTGCGCACGCTGGATTCGCCGCAGCCGCATTTCGTCTTCGGCCGTCCCCAGTGCCCGCAGTGCGGAACGCCGGGTCTCATGGCGCAGCGGCAACGCGAACGCATCGCGCTGGCGCCTGGCCTGCCCATCGCCCGGCGCGATGGCGGCTGGCGCACGGTGCCTGCCTCGGCCACGGTGGAGCGGCTCGCGCGCCACGTCAGTCCGCTGTGCGGCGCGATCGCGCAGGTGCGGCCGCTCAACGCCGAATCCGACGATGCGCTGACGGTCTATCGCAGCGAGATCTTCAGGACTGCACCGGCCGGCGGCGACGCGCTGCCCGGCCCGCTGACCCAGGTCTGCCTCGGCAAAGGCATGTCGATGGCGCAGTCCCGTGCCAGCGCTTTGTGCGAGGCGGTCGAACGCCACGCCGCCTTCTACCAGGGCGACGAGGCCTCGGTCGTTGCGCTCGCCGCCGACCTCGACGCGCGCTGCGTCCAGCCGCAGGCGCTGGCGCTGTTCAGCGATCGGCAACGCGCGCGGTTCGACACGGAGAAGCCACCGCACGCGGTGGCGAACTCGTCCGCAGCTCTGGGTCAGCCCGCATGGTGGACGCCCGCCTGGTCGCTGACTTCCGATGCCCGCTGCTACCTCCCGCTGGCTTTCTGCTTCGCGAATGCGCCGGTGCCAAGCCAGTGCCACGTCAGCTGGACATCGAACGGATGCGCCGCCGGGAACACGCGCGAGGAAGCCATCCTGCAGGGCTTTCTCGAACTGGTGGAGCGCGATGCCGCAGCCATCTGGTGGTACGGCGAAATCCGCAGGCCGGCCATCGACCTCGGTGGCCTGTGCGCCGAAATCCGCCTGCGCATCGAGCGCACCTGCGGCCCGGAGTGGGAGCGCTGGGTGCTCGACATCACCCATGACTTCGGCATCCCGGTGGCGGTTGCCGTCGGCCGGCACGGGCAAACGGGCGAGTGGGCCATCGGCTTCGGCTGCAGCACCGACCGCGCGCTGGCCTGCGAACGCGCGCTCACGGAAATGAGCCAGCTGATCGTGGCCGGCAAGACCTTTGCAATGCAGCGCGCCGGCTTTCTCATGCCGTCGAAGGTGAGCGACGCCGTGCCGGCGCCGGCCGCGCAGACGGATATCGCGGAAGAAATCAAGCGCTGCGTCGGCATTGCCGCTGCCCTCGGCCTGGAGACCATCGTCCTCGACCACACGCGCCCCGACATCCCGCTGTGCACGGTGAAGGTGATCGTGCCCGGCCTGTGCCACATCTGGCCGGAGCTGGGCAACCCGCGCCTGTACAGGGTGCCTGTCGCCATGGGATGGCGCGACACTCCGATGAGCGAGGGCGACCTCAATCCACAGGCGCTCTACGTCTGACCTCGCGAGAGAGAATGCACCGATGGCTATTTTCAGGAACAAGCTCGACGGGCGCGCCACCATGCTGCGGCCCGTGCATGCCTTCGGCCGCCGCGCCTCGGCATGCCAGACGGTGCTGAAGGCGCCGGACGTGTCACAGGTCCATGCGCTTGTCCGATGGAACAGCCGCGCATGGGAGATCGTCGACCAGAGCCGCAACGGCACCACATTGAACGGCGAGCGCCTGCCGGGCGGCCGCTGGACCGTCTTGCCCGCGGGCGCCGAAGTCCGCATGGGCGTGGGCGATGAAACGGTCTGGATCGCGGACGACCTCGCGCCGCCGGCCACCTGCCTTTTTCCGAACGAGGGGCGCGGCGCCGCCGTGGTGCTGAACCTCCGCGAAAACCTGCTGCCGGATGAGCAGCAGCCTGAAGTGAACGTGTATTTCCACGAAGGCAAATGGATGCTCGAGCACATCGGCGGCATCGAGTACCTCAGCGATGGCACCGTGGTCCGCACCTCGGGCAGCACGTGGGAGTTCGTGCTGGGCGACGACCTGGCGTCCACTTCCGAGAACCCGATCGCAGCCTCGGCGCCGGCCTCGGCGGAGGTTTCGCTGCACTTCAATGTCAGCCAGAACGAGGAGCACACGAGCCTGAGCCTGGTGGCGGACGGCAAATCGGTGTCGCTCGGCGAACGCATTCATCACTACACCCTCGTCACGCTCGCCCGCGTGCGGCAGCAGGACGCGCAAAAAGGCGTTGCGCCGCAGAGCCAGGGCTGGATCGGGCTGGACGAACTCTCGCGCATGCTGGGCGTGGAGCCTTCGTACGTGAACATCCAGATCTTCAGGGCGAAGCACCAGATCCTCAATGCATTGGCGCCCCGGCTGGCCGAGCCGCCGCTGGTCGAGCGACGGCGCGGGAACGTGCGCCTCGGCAACTATCCCTTCGAGATCCAGGGTGGCGCACAGCGCGTGTAATCGCCTGTAATTTCATTCTCCACCCGCGATCCCTAGAGTGAGGTCCAGCTCGGTGCCGTTGCGGCACCAACCGCCTGATCCATCACTTCCGGAAGAGAGTTGCCATGGGGATGATCTATTCAGTCACGGTCAACAACCATGCGAGTCATTCGGCTTATTTCATGGTGTTCCAGAACGACCCGACGCAATGGGCGCCGAATGCGCTGTCGCTGGCCTGGTTCGCCGAGTTCTCGAACCCGGGCCCGAGTTCGCGCGTCAAGTTCCAGTGGAGCGTCGACACCGGCTTCTCCTGGGCTGAAACTGGCGAACTGCAGCCCGGCACCCAGTTCACCGCCACGGAAACCTACGACGCGACTGGCCTGAACAACAAGATCACGCTCGACTACGACCGTGCCTACCGGTTCGTGAACCCGATCCCGGGACCCGATCGGTCGCGGTTCTATCTCGCCGAGTCGGCCAGCGTCCCGGGCAGGTCCGCGGCTGCCGTGGGCGTGACCATGGGAGGCAGCACGGTGTATGCGGCGCAGGCACGCCCCAACCAGAACCTGGCCTTCTCGCCGCGCCCCCGCTACTTCATCGCCTATGGCGACTACGAGGAAGGCGATGTGATCGACGTCAGCGCGATCAACAACCCACTCGAGTTGCCGTATCCGGCCGGCGTCTACGCGCTGACCACCACATTGAACGCCAATGGAACCTGGGACCCGCCAAAGAGCCTGGCCCATTCCAACGCGAGCCGCCTGCGGCTGCTCGCGGTTTGAATTTTCAGCTGTCACACCTCCTGGTTTCCTCGAGGACACCCATCATGAGAAGCACACGCCATGCTGCAGAACACACCTTCACCGATTCTTGCACCTCGCCAGCCGCTTCAATCGAGCTTGCGGAGTCAGGCAATGCGCCCACAGCAAGCCGCCGTTGAGCGGGTAGCGACGCGGCGCGTGTTCCTGGTGCCCCCAGGCGCCCGTCTGCAGGACCCCAACGTCGATTGCCTGGCCATGGACGAGGAGGTCTGGGAGCGCGGCTATACGCTGGTGATCGACGAGGTGAAGCGCGGCCCGCTGCAGGACTTCTGGAAGCACTACTACGGCACCTCCGCCGAGATGGCGATGTCCGGCAACGGGCTGATGGAGTTCCGCAAGGACATCATGGCGATCACCCCGGATTGCCTGAGCGAGCCGGCCGTGTTTCGGTTTCTCGTGCAGTTGACCCGGATGTGCGTGCGGGCGTACAGCGTGCAGGGCAGCCTGCACGTCGTCGCTGAATAAATACTCCCCCAGGCTACGCGCACTTCGTGTCGCTGCGCCAACCCCCTCGCCGGGGGCGACACCTGCGGCCCGGCGGAGCCGGTTCCGCGGTGTCTCGCGAAGGGGACGCGCCGGTTCGAACGCCGTGGCGTGCCGGGCGCATTGGCGCTGTCAGGATTGCGGGGGCTGGAGCTGTGCCGCCATCTTCTGGTGGATCAGGTTCACGGCCTTCAGCGGGCGCAGCATCACCTTGAACTCGGTGATCCTGCCTGCGTCGTTCCACTTCATCATGTCGACGCCATTGATCTGGATGCCGTCCAGCTCGAGCGCGAATTCGAGCACCGCATCGTGCTCTGACCTGAGCTCGCGCACATAGCGGAAGCTCTCGTTGAAGAACACCTGGAATGCCGCCGCCAGGTACTTCTGCGTGATGCGTTTGCCCACCTGGGGCGTGTGCACCACCGGCGAATGGAAGACGGCCTCGTCGTCGAGCAGGGCATCGAGCCCCGCCACATCGCGTTCCTTGACGAGCCGGTGCCAGGTGGCGAGGGTGTCGATCGGCATGTGTCTCCTGAAGAGGTGAGTAGGATGCCCGGCATTTGACGCACAGGCGTGCGACATGGCAAGACATCCCGGGCACCTGGGCGACTCGTCAGGCCAGCCGGTCGAGCAGGCTGTACCAGGCCACGCCCCCGGCCACGTAGAAGCGCTGCAGGCCATGCAGCGGGATCGGCTGGATCGGCGTCACCGGGTACGGAAAATCCGCGCCCGCATCCACGAGCCGCGCAGCCAAGTGCTTGCCCATGCTCGTGGCCAGCGCGATGCCCCGGCCGTTGTAGCCCAGCGCGATCGTCATGCCCGGCGCCGGCGTGTGCACGTGCGGCATGAAGTCGCGCGTGACGGCGATTCGGCCGGCCCAGCGGTACTCGTAGCGCAGCGGCCCGAGCTGCGGGAACAGTAGCTCCAGCGAGCGCTCCAGGTGCGCGAAATCGGCGGGACCGCCCGGGTCGGCGAAATGGCCGCGCCCGCCCATCAGCAGGCGGCCCTGCGCGTCCTTGCGGAAGTAGAGCAGCAGGCGCTGCGAGGTCGAGGCGGTTTCGCCGCGCGGCAGGATCGCGTCGGCCGCCGCGCCCTTCAGCGGCTCGGTGGCCACGATGAAGCTGTTGGCCGCCAGCACCGTGCGCTTCAGCCCGGGCCATAGCGCGCCCGTGTAGCCGTTGGTCGCTATGACGACTTGCTCCGCGGTGACGCTGGCGCCCGTCGACGTGCTCGCATGCCAGTGCGAGCCGCGCCGCTCCAGCGCCGTGACCTCGGTGCCGCCGTGCACGGCAACGCCCAGGCCCTGCGCGGCGCGCACCAGCCCGCGCGTGTAGGCCAGCGGCTGGATGCCGCCGGCGCGGCCGTCGAGCCAGCCGCCGGCGAAGGTATCGGTGCCCAGCCGCGCCGCGACGGCCGCGCGGTCGAGCGGCAGCGTGTTCACGCCGCGCCTGGCCCATTGTTCGGCGCGCGCATGCAGGCCGGCCACGTCCTTCTCCGAATAGGAAACCTGCAGCCAGCCGTTGCGCACCGGCTGGCAGTCGATGCCGTGGCGCGCGATCAGGTCGAACACCAGGTCGGCCGAGCCCGAAACCGCATCGATCAGCGGCTCGGCGCGCTCGGCGCCGTACAGCCGCACGAGCTCGTCGGGGTCGTGCTTGAGCGTCGGGTTCACCTGCCCGCCGTTGCGCCCCGAGGCACCCCAGCCGGGCTCATGTGCCTCGAGCACGCACACCTGCACGCCGGCCTCGGCCAGGTGCAGCGCGGCAGACAGGCCGGTGAAGCCGCCGCCCACGATCAGCACGTCGGCCTTGCGCGATTCGGCGAGCGGCGGCGTCGGCGCGGCGGGCGGCGCGGTGGCGGCCCAGAGCGATGGCGGCATGGCACTGGCTGCGCTCATGCGCGCACCTCCCCGGAGCCGGCCGCACCGGAAGGATGCAGCACGCGCCGCAGGAAGTCCTGCGTACGCGCATGGCGCGGCGCGCCCAGCACCTGCGCGGACGGACCTTCCTCGACGATGCTGCCGCTGTGCAGGAAGCACACGCGGTCGGCCACCTCGCGGGCGAAGCCCATCTCGTGCGTGACCACGATCATCGTCATGCCCTCGTCGGCCAGCGCACGCATCACGCCGAGCACGTCGCCGACCAGTTCGGGGTCGAGCGCCGACGTAGGCTCGTCGAACAGCATGGCCTCGGGCTTCATCGCGAGCGCGCGGGCGATCGCCACGCGCTGCTGCTGCCCGCCCGAGAGCTGTGCCGGCCAGGCCTGCGCCTTCTCGGCCAGCCCGACCTTGGCCAGCAGCGCCATCGCTTCCTCGCGCGCCCGCGCAGCGTTCTGGCGCAGCACGTAGACGGGGCCTTCCATCACGTTCTCCAGCACGGTGCGGTGCGGAAACAGGTTGAAGCGCTGGAACACCATGCCCATGCGGCTGCGCAGCCGGTGGATGTCCGGTGCGTTGCGGTCCACGCGCTCGCCGAAGGCGCGGATCTCGCCGCCCTCGTACGACTCCAGCGCATTGATGCAGCGAAGCACGGTCGACTTGCCCGAGCCCGACGGGCCGATCAGGCACACCACTTCGCCCTTGTCCACGTGCAGGCTCACGCCCTGCAGCACGCGGTGCGCGCCGAAGCGCTTCTCGAGTCCCTCGACGTGGATCATGGCTGCTTCCTCCCGGCGGCGAAGCGCTTCTCGAGCCGACGCAGGCCCCAGACCAGCGGCAGGCTCATCAGCAGGTAGAGGAGGGCGACCAGCGTATAGACCGTCATGTTCTGGAAGGTCGACGAGGCGATGAGCTGGCCCGCGCGCGTCATCTCGGCCACCGTGATGGTCGAGACCAGCGAGGAGTCCTTCAGCATCATCACCAGCGTGTTGCCGTAGGGCGGCAGCGCGATGCGGAAGGCCTGCGGCAATATCACCCGCCGCATGATCAGCGCCGAGCGCATGCCCATGGCCTGCGCCGCCTCGCGCTGGCCCGGATCGACCGCCTCGATGCCGGCGCGGAAGTTCTCGGCCTGGTAGGCCGAGTAGGCGATGCCCAGCCCGATCACGCCGGCCTGGAAGGCCGTGAGCTGCACACCGAACTCCGGCAGCACGAAGTAGATGTAGAAGAGCTGCACGATGATCGGCAGCCCGCGGATCACGTTGACGATCACCGTGGCGGCCCACGAGAGCGCGCGCACCGGCGAGAGCTTCATCAGCGCGAGCCCGAGGCCGAGCACGCTGCTCAGCAGGAAGGAGAGCACCGTCACCTGCACGGTGACCACGGCACCCTGCAGGAGGATCGGCAGAAAGTCCTGCGCGTGCTGGAGGAAGGTGGGAGCAGCCATCTGCATCAGTCCTGGTGCGCGGTGCGCGGCACGTCGAATCGACCGGCCGACGTAGTCAGGCCCATTCGGGGAACACCGCGGAACCGGCTTTGCCGGGCCGCAGGTGTTGCCCCCTGCAAGGGGGTTGGCGCAGCGACACGAAGTGCGCGAAGCCTGGGGGTGTGCATCAGATCCCCCACTTCTGGACGATCTTCGCCAGGGTGCCGTCGGCCTTGATGGCGGCGATCGCCTTGTTGATGCGTGCCAGCGTCTCGGTGTCGCCCTTGCGCACGACCAGGCAGACATCGCCCACGTTCACGGCCTTGTAGCTGTCGACCAGCTTCACGCCGGGGAAGGTGTTCTGGCGGATCTGGTAGGCCATGATGGGCTGGTCGCCGAGGCCCGCCTTGATGCGCCCGAGCGAGAGGTCGCGCGTCATGTCGGCCACCGAGTCGTAGCTGCGCACTTCCTTGAAGATGCCCTTCTTGTTCAGCATGTCGAGGAACACCGTGCCGACCTGCGCGCCCACCACCTCGCCCTTGAGCTCGTCGAGCGAGACGTATGCGCGGGCGTCGTCGGCCTTGACGATCAGGCCTTCGCCGTACGAGTAGACCGGGTCGCTGAAGTCGACCACCTCCTGGCGTGCCGGCGTCTTCAGCATGGCGGCCGAGACGATGTCGATCTTGCGTGCGGTGAGCGAGGGGATCAACGCCGAGAACACTGTCTGCTGCACGTTGACGCCGAAGCCGCCGGCCTTGCCCACGGCGGTGACGGTGTCGACCATCATTCCCTGGATGCTGTTGGTCTTCACGTCCAGGAAGGTGAAGGGCACGCCGGTGGCCGTGGCGCCCACGTTGTAGGTGGGCGCGGCGCCCTGCGCGGCCGCCAGCGAGGCGGCGCCGGCGATGCAAAGACCCAGGGCCAGGCGATGAAGGCGGCGAACGATGCGATTCATGGGAGCACTCCTCGAAGCAAGGGAAGTTGAAGAAAGAAGAAGAGAGGCGGGAAAGAAAGGTGATGCTGGGCAGCGCGATGCAACATGCGTGCCAATAATCGATTCTTTTGAATCTATAAACAATAAATAGAAACCACTAGTCGAGTTTAAGATATCGATATTCGATATTTCAAAGGAATGTGGATATACTCCACCGCCATGGACGCCACACCCGACACAGCCCCCGAAGACGGCCAGAGCCTGCTTTTCAATCAGTCGCTGGAGAAGGGCCTGGCCGTGCTGCGCGCCTTCAGCGCCCGGCGCCGCACCATGACGCTGGCCGACGTGGCCGAGGCCACCGACATCACCAAGAGTTCGGCGCAGCGCATGGTCTTCACGCTCGAGAAGCTGGGCTACGTGCGCAAGCACCCGAAGACGCGGCGCTACCAGCTCACGCCCAGGGTCATGGAGATCGGCTTCAACTACCTCGCGGCGCACTCGCTGATCGACGTGGCCAACCCCTTCCTGTCGGAACTCACCAAGGTGACGACCGAAACCTCCTGCCTCACCGAGCCCGACGGGCTGGACATGGTCTACGTGGCGCGCTTCGTCAGCGCGCAGTTCGTGCCGGTGCACATGCCCATCGGCAGCCGCATTCCGATGTACTGCACGGCTTCGGGGCGCGCCTTCCTCAGCGCGCTGCCCGAGGACGAGGCACGCGCGCTCATCGAAGCCTCCGACCGCGTGGCCCACACCATGCACACCCGCACCGGCGTGGACGAGATCCTGGAAGAGCTGCGCCAGACGCGGCAGCAGGGCTTCGCCACCAATGCCGAGGAGCTCTTTCTCGGCGACATGACCATCGCCGCGCCCGTGCTGGGCGCGCAGGGTAGGCCGGTGGCCTCGGTGCACGTCGTCGCGCCCACCAGCCGCTGGACGCTGGAGGAGGCGGTGCGCAAGCTGGCGCCCACGCTGCTGCTGTGCGCGCGCTCGCTCACCAGCTCGGCGCGCAGCATCGACTGACACCTATACGGTTTCAGACATCGCGCCGGCAGGTGGCTGCCCTTATGCTGTGCGGGATCACAACGCAGCAGCAGTTCGCACCCACCATGACCGATTTCCGCCCCACCTACGACAAGAGCTTCGACCGCATCGCCGCCGAGCGCCTGCCTGCGCTGCTGCGCGCCATGCCCAAGGCCGAGCTGCACATGCACATCGAGGGCTCGCTCGAACCCGAACTCATCTTCGCGCTCGCGCAGCGCAACGGCGTGTCCATTCCGTACGCCAGCGTCGAGGAACTGCGCCGTGCCTACGCCTTCACCAACCTGCAGAGCTTCCTGGACATCTACTACGCCGGCGCCAGCGTGCTGCTCAAGGAACAAGATTTCTACGACATGGCCTGGGCCTACCTGGAGCGCGCCGCGGCCGACAACGTGGTGCACACCGAGATGTTCTTCGACCCGCAGACGCACACCGCGCGCGGCGTGGCGATGGAAACGGTGGTCAACGGCCTGCACCGCGCATGCGTCGATGCGCAGCCGTTGCTCGGCGTGAGCGCGGCTCTCATCCTGTGCTTCCTGCGTCACCTGAGCGAGGAAGAGGCTTTCGAGACCCTGGAGCAGGCGCTGCCGTTTCGGGACAAGTTCATCGGCGTGGGGCTCGATTCGAGCGAAGTCGGCCACCCACCGGAAAAGTTCGCGCGCGTGTTCGCGCGCTGCCGCGAATTGGGTTTTCACCTCGTCGCGCACGCGGGCGAAGAAGGCCCGCCCGAGTACGTGTGGAGTGCGCTCGACGTGCTCAAGGTCGAGCGCGTCGACCACGGCGTGCAAAGCACCAAAGACCCGGCGCTGATGAAGCGGCTCGCACAAGACCGCATCCCGCTCACCGTGTGCCCGCTGTCGAACCTCAAGCTCTGCGTGTTCCCCGACCTGTCGCAGCACAACCTGGGCGCGCTGCTCGATGCGGGCCTGGTCGCCACTGTCAACTCGGACGACCCAGCCTACTTCGGCGGCTACATGAACCAGAACTTCACGCAGACCTTCGCGGCCACCGGGCTCAACGCGCAGCAGGCCTGGCAACTCGCGGCGAACAGCTTCGAGGGGAGCTTCATCGACGCGGCCGCAAAGCGCGCTTACGTCGACCGGCTCAACGCGGTCTTCGCGACCTTCTGATCGGCAGTGGCTGCGGTATCGGGCCGCGGCACCAGCAGTGGCATTGCCACCAGCGCACAGGCGCTGGCCGCGAGCCACACCAGCGGCCAGCCCTGCAGCGCCAGCAGGTGGGGAATAGAGAAGGGCGTGATGAAGCACACCAGGAACACGCTGGTGTTCGCCATGCCCAGCGCCGTGCCGGCACGGGATGCGCCGGCCAGCGTGGCGAGCTCGGTGTAGGCCACGCCGTGCCATGCCGACACGCAGACACCGCTCACACCCAGCAGCACGACCAGCGCGATCCGCAGCGCCAATGAATCGGCGACATGTGTACCGGCGGCCATCACCAGCACCGCGAGTGCAGCGAACAGCAGCACGCTGAGGGCGCCGCAGGCGCGCAGGTAGGCCGGCCGGTTGCGGCGGCGGTCGGTCCAGCGGCCGCTCCACACGCGCATCACCATCGCACCGACCTGCGTGAAGACCATCGTAGCGGTGATCGTCGCCAGGCCCGCATGTCCGAAGTCGTGCAGGAACACAGTGCCGAAGGACAGCACCGCGAACTGCGGCGCGCAGAGAATGCCGATGCCCAGCACGATGCGCCACACGCGAGCGTCGCGCAGCGGGCCGCTCTTGGACACGGCACGCGCTTCGGCCATGGCCTTGGTACGGGGCGCGACAGGCGGCTCGTGCACCCAGGCCCAGCTCATGGCTGCGCTCAACGCACACAGCAAGGCCAGCAGGCCGTAGAGCGCGGCAAAGCCGAAGTGCAGAGCGACGAAGGGCAGCACCAGCGCGCCGATGCCGCCGCCCATCGGCACGGCCGTCTGGCGGATGCTCATCGCGAGGCCGCGCTCGCCAGCGTCGAACCATGTCATCACCGCACGGCCGCTGGCACCGTTGACGCTGCCGCCCAGCAGGCCGACCAGCAGCAGCCCGGCGCCGAGCCAGCCGAGGCCGGGAATGTGCCCTGCGCCCGGCGCGGCCCACAGCGCCATCGCCACCAGCGCGACGGCCGTGCTGCCCAGGCCCGTCAGCAGCACGGGCCGGTCGCCCCAGCGGTCCGTCAACAGGCCCCACGGCAGCTCGCTCACGGCAATGCCCAGCCCCATGAGGCCCAGCACCAGCCCGAGCGTGGCGTTGTCGAGCTGGTAGCCGGTGCGCATCAGCACGGCGGTCATGGGAATGCCGCTGAAGGCCACGGAAAAGGCCGCGTTGGCGGCCACGCCTGCAGCCAGCACTTTCCAGCGGTGGCGTGGGGAAAACGAAGAGGAGTGGGGTGAAGGGGTCATGTTGCAGGGCAGTGTCGGCCGCTGCAAAGGTTTTGAAAATCAGAAAATAATGAGCCCATCGTCCCAAAAATCAGGACTATAAGAAAAGGACCCGACATGAGCCAGGTGATGTTCGATCTCGACGTGCTGCGCACCTTCTCCACCGGCATCGCGCTCGGCAGCTATGCGCGCGCGGCCGACAGGCTGGGCCGTTCGACCTCGGCGGTGAGCGCGCAGCTGAAGAAGCTGGAGTCGCAGGCCGGCACCGTGCTGTTCCGCAAGGCCGGCCGCGGGTTGGAGCTCACCGATGCAGGCGAGACGCTGCTGACCTATGCCCACCGCATGCTCGAACTGAATGAAGAAGCCGGCGCCGCCATGCGCGGCACCGACCTGCAGGGCTGGGTGCGCCTGGGCCTGCAGGAAGACTTCGGCGAGACGCTGCTGCCCGCCGTGCTTGGCCGCTTCGCGCGCGCACATCCCAAGGTGCGCATCGAGGCCTGCGTGGCGCGCA
This sequence comes from Variovorax sp. Varisp46, assembly GCF_059491885.1. NCBI lineage: Bacteria > Pseudomonadati > Pseudomonadota > Betaproteobacteria > Burkholderiales > Comamonadaceae > Variovorax > Variovorax sp. Varisp46. The sequence goes on along the minus strand of NZ_CP168515.1, from coordinate 3,348,199 downwards.
GCGGCGAACTGCGCGAGCGGCTCGAACTCGGCCAGCTCGACCTGGCACTGGCGTGGGACGCGGGCGACCAGCCCCTGTCGCCCTACGCCGAACGCGTCGCCCGCCTGCCGCTGTTGTGGATCGGCCCGAAGACGCCCGATAGGGTCGAAGCACCCTGGTGGACGGAGCGCGAGAGCCGCGGCGCCGGTACGCGCCAGGCCAGGAGCAAGGAGCCGCTGCCGCTGATCATGCTCGACGCCCCGTGCCCGTTGCGCGAGATCGTGATCACCGCGCTCGACCGCGCCGGCGTGCCGTGGCGCCGGGCTTTCGGCAGTGCCAGCCTCGCGGCGCTGTGGGCCGCCGCATCGGCCGGACTGGGTCTTACGGTGCGCACGCCTTTCGGGCTGCCCTCGCACGTACGCGCCATCGATCGCGCGACGCTGTCCCTGCCGGCGCTGCCGCAGATATCGCTCGTGCTCTATCGTGCGCAGGCCCACTCCGAGGCCCCGGCGAGCCGGCTGGCCACGCTGTTGCTGGAGGCTGTGCGCCAGCATGTGCAGCTCGAGTAGAAAAACGGCCGCGCGAAGGCCGCACTAAAATCCGAACCCCGCAGCCGGGCGTCCCGGCCGGCTGCGGGTTGTGCTTTTCCGGGACCATGTAGAGGAACACCATGTACAAAAACCTCGTTGGCCGCGCCGTTCTGGCGTGCGCTGCCGCCTGTTTTTTCTTTTCTCCCGCCTTTTCGCAGACGCAGTCGCCCAAAGCGCCGCTGAAGATCGGCTTCGTCTACGTCACGCCCGTCACCGATGCCGGCTGGGTGCGCCAGCACGAGGAAGGCCGCAAGGCCGTCGATGCGGCGCTGGGCGGCAAGGTCCAGACCACCTACGTCGAGAACGTGGCTGAAGGCGCCGACGCCGAGCGCGTGATCCGCGACCTCGCGCAGCAGGGCAACGCGCTCATCTTCACGCCGAGCTTCGGCTACATGGAGCCGACGCTGAAGGTGGCGAAGGACTTCCCCGAGGTGAAGTTCGAATCGATCACCGGCTACAAGACCGCGCCCAACGTCGCGACCGCCAATGCGCGCTACTACGAGGGCCGCTACCTCGCGGGCATCGCGGCCGGCCGCATGACGAAGACCAACATCGCCGGCTACGTCGCGGGTTTCCCGATTCCCGAGGTGTTGCAGGGCATCAACGCCTTCGCGCTCGGCATGCGCTCGGTGAATCCGGCTGCGAAGGTCCACGTGGTGTGGCTCAACGAGTGGTTCGATCCGCCGAAGGAGCGCGACGCCGCGATGGCGCTGTTCGACCGGAACGCCGACGTGGTGGCCTTCCACACCGGCTCCACCGCCGTGATGGCCGCGGCGCAGGAGCGCGGCAGGATGGCCGTTGCCTATCACTCCGACATGCGCAAGATCGCGCCCGACGCGCAGATCGTCGCGGTCACGCACCAGTGGGGCGGCTACTACACGCAGCGCGCGAAGGCCGTGCTCGAAGGCAGTTGGAAGAGCGGCAACCTCTGGGGCGGCGTGAGGGAAGGAATGATCCGCGTCGGCGACTTCGGCACCAAGGTGCCCAAGGCCGTGCAGGACGAGGTGCTGGCGCGGCAGAAGGACATCGCGGCCGGCAAGCTGCAGCCGTTTCGTGCGGTGCCCGCCGACGTGCGCGACAACGAGGGCCACGTCGTGATCGCCAAGGGCGCGCAGCTCAATGACGAGCAGATCCTGAAGATGAACTGGCTGGTCGAAGGTGTGCAGGGGCGGGTGGCCCGTTAACGGGCTTGCGGGCCGACGGCGTTGCCCGTGGCGATGGAGCTTCGGCGCAACAGGGTCTTGATGCGCTGGCGAAGCGGCGCAGGTGTCACCGCTGACGTCATTTGTCAGTAGAACGCGGATCTTCAGCCCAGCCGCTCGACCACAAAGTCCACGAAGGTCCGCAGCTTGGCACTCGGCCGCGCTTCCGGCAGCCGCATGATGTGCACCTGCCGCGTGGGCAGTTCCCATCCGGGCAACAGCCGCACCACCTGGCCCGAGGCGATGGCGGGCCCGAGCAGCGCGTCGGCCTGCACGATCACGCCTACGCCGGCCATGGCTGCGGCCAGCAGGGCCTGGCCGTTGTTGGTGGTGAGCGGGCCGCGCACGGGCACATGCACCGTCTTGCCCTTGCGCGTGAAGCGCCATGCATGGTCCGGTCCCCAGGTCGCGAAGCCCAGCAGCGGGAAGGCCTCCAGGTCGGATGGGTGCTTGGGTTGCCCGTGGCGTGCGACCCATTCGGGGCTGGCCACCGCGTACATGCGCGACAGCGCCAGCGGCCTTGCAATGAGCCGTTCGTCGACCGCGGCGCCCGAGCGGATGCCGCAGTCGAAGCCTTCCTCCGCGAGATCCACCACGCGGTCGTTGAGGCTCAGCTCCACCTTCACCTGCGGATAGGCGGCGATGTACTCGCCGATCACGGGCGTGAGCCGGTGCGCGCCATATGCCACCGGCGCGGTCACGCGCAGCACGCCCTGCGGCATGGCGCGCAGCGACTCGGCCACGCCGTCGGCGATGTGCACGCTGGAGAGCACGTCGCGGCAGCGCTCGAGATAGGCGGCGCCGATTTCCGTGAGCGAATGGCGGCGCGTGGTGCGCTCCAGCAGGCGCGCGCCGAGCTCTTCTTCGAGCGCGCGGATGTGCTTGCCGACCATCACGGCCGACAGGTCGAGCGCCTCCGCGGCCGCAGCGAAGCTGCCCGCATCCACCGTGGCGACGAAGACTTCCATGGCGCGCAGCTTGTCCATATTGAAAACCTGAAGTTTCGAATGACCGAACCGGACGGCAATTTATCAAATTGATGGTTCGCAAAACAATGGCCGCCTGTTCATTCAATCCGGCGAGGTTTTCATGAGAGTTCTGGTTGTGGGCGCGACAGGCGCCATCGGCAGTGCGGTGGCGCAGGCATTGGCCGAGCGCCACCACGAGGTGATTCGCGCAGGCCGCACGCGGGGCGATCACCAGGTCGACATCACGAGCGACGCGAGCGTCGAGGCGCTGTATGCGGCGGTCGGTCGGGTCGATGCCATCGTGTCGGCGGCGGGCGGGCTGTTCTTCGGGCCGCTGAACGAGATGCGGCCGGCCGACTTCAACGTCGGCCTGCAGGACAAGCTGCTCGGCCAGGTGCGGCTCGCGCTGCTGGGCCAGCATGTGCTGACCGACGGCGGCTCGATCACGCTGACCACGGGCATCGTGGCGGACGAGCCGATCCGCCACGGCGCGAATGCCACGGCGGTCAACTCGGCGGTCGAAGGCTTCGTGCGCGGCGCTGCCATCGAACTGCCGCGCGGCATCCGCATCAACGTGGTGAGCCCGACGGTGCTGGCCGAGTCGCTGCCGCTGTACGGGTCGTTCTTTCCGGGTTTCGAGTCGGTGTCGGCGGCGAAGGCTGCGCAGGCCTACATCCGCAGTGTCGAAGGGCCGCAGACGGGACGCGTATATCGCGTGTGGCAATGACGCGGGCGCGCGCACTGCTGCTCGGGGCGTTGCTCGCGTACGTCGCGGCGACGGCCTCGGCCGCCCCGCCCGCCGTACAGGCCCTGCCCGACGACTGGTATCCGGAAAGCGTCGCCATCGGCCCCGACGGTACGTTCTACGTCGGCAGCTGGCGCGAGGGCGCGGTCGCGCGGCTGAAGCCGGGCGTCGCCCCGAAGGCCGAAGTGCTGGTGAAGCCCGGCGCCAACGGGCTTGCGAACGGGCAGGGCGTGCTGGTCGATGCGAAGCACCGGGCGCTGTGGATCTGCTCGGGCAACAGTGGCTTCACCACCGTGCCGCAGACGCCGAGCGCGCTCAAGCGCTACGACCTGGCCACCGGCGCACCGCGTGCCAGCTATGCGATGCCCGACAACGGCTACTGCAACGACCTCGCCCAGGACGCGCGCGGCAACCTCTACGTGACCGACTCCTTTCACCCGCGCGTGCTGAAGCTCGCGCCGGGCGCCGCCGCGCTCGCGGTCTGGAAGGAAGACCCGGCGCTGGCCGGTCCGGGGCCCTACAAGGGGCTGAATGGCATCGCCATCGACGGCGGGCGCGATGTCTACGTGAGTCTCGTGGCCGCGGCGTCCTACGTGCTGCGCATCGGCCTGGGCGCCGACGGCAATGCGGGAGAGGTCACGCGCATCGAAGCTCCGCGCGTGCTGAAGAACGTCGACGCGATCCGCGCCTGGAAGCCGGGCCGGCTCGTGCTGTTCGAAAGCAATGCCTTCGGCGAGGGTCCCTATGGCGGCCAGGTCACCGTGGCGCGCGTCGACGGTGCAAGGCTCGGCCTGCAGACGGTGGTGGCGGGGCTCAACGACCCGTCGTCCGGTGCGGTGTGGGGCAACCGCGTCTATTTCATCGAGTCGAAGTATTCGCTGCTGACCAAGCGCAAGGACGGCGATGGGCCTGTGCCGACCGGCGTGCCCTTCGACATCCAGTCGCGTGCACTGCCAGCGCGCTGAGTGCATTCCGCATATAGCACTCATACGCGCGTGGAAATCGTGGGCCGGCGGGGCTGGATTACCCTCCCTACCCACGATGAAAAAAGCCTACCGCGCCTCCCTCCTGCGATTCGATGCCGCCGGCCAGCCCGTTTTCGATGAAGACGGGCTGCTGGTCGTCGCCCCCGACAGCACCGGCCGCCAGCGCGTGCTCGATGCCGGCAGCCATGCCGCCGTCGCGCCGCGCCATCCCGATGCGCACACGACCCACCTGCCCGGGCGCATCCTCGCGCCGGGGTTCGTGGACATGCACATCCACTTCCCGCAAACCGACATCATCGGTTCGCCCTCGCCGGGGTTGCTGCCCTGGCTCGAGAACTACACCTTCCCGGCCGAAAGCAAATTCGCCGACCCTGCGCATTCGAACGAAGTGGCCGACGTGTTCTTCGACGAACTGCTGCGCAACGGCGTCACCACCTCGCTGACCTTCGCGACCTCGCACGTGGCCTCGGTCGACGCCTTCTTCGAAGGCGCCCAGCGCCGCGGCCTGCGCATGATCACCGGCAAGGTGCTGCAGGACCGCAACTCGCCCGACGGCGTGCGCGACGAAACGGAGCAGAGCCTGATCGATACCGAGGCACTGATCCGCAAGTGGCACAACGTCGACCGCCTGGGCTATGCCATCACGCCGCGCTTCGCGCCCGCGAGCACCGAAGCCCAGTTGCGCGGCGCGGGCGAACTGGCCGCGAAGTACGCCGACACCTGGATTCAGTCGCACGTGGCGGAGAACCGCGACGAAGTGAAATGGGTGCGCGAGCTGTATCCGAAGGCGCGTTCCTACCTCGACGTGTACGCCGGCTTCGGCCTGATGCGCGAGCGCGCCGTGTACGCGCACTGCATCTACCTCGACGAGGCCGACCGCGAGCTGCTGCGCGAGACGAAGACGGCCGCGGCCGTGAGCCCGACCAGCAACCTGTTCCTCGGCAGCGGCTTCTTCGACTTCGGCGCGGCCGACCGCGTGGGCTACCCGTACGGGCTGGCCAGCGACGTGGGCGGCGGCACCAGCTTCAGCCCCTTCCACACCATGATGGCGGCCTACTACGTCGGCCGTGAAGGCCAGACCAAGGCCGGCCTGAGCATCGCGCCCTCGGAACTCTGGTGGCGCCATACCGGCGGCGCGGCGCGCGCGCTGGGACTCGACGGCGTGGTCGGCAACCTGCAGCCGGGCTGCGAAGCCGACTTCCTGGTGCTCAATCCGGCGGCCACGCCGCTGCTGGCGCGCAAGACGAAGCTGGCGAACACGCTGGAAGAAATGCTCTTCGCGATGATCGTGCTGGGCGACGACCGGTTGGTCGAGCGCACGGTGATTTCGCAGGCTGGCTGAGGCCTGAGAGGGCGAACCCGCCCATGCCACAATCGCCGACCCAGCGAGCGCGGCGAAACCTTTTCCAGGAACACCGCGGAACCGGCTTTGCCGGGCCGCTGGTGTTGCCCCTTGAGGGGTTGGCGTAGCGACACGAAGTGCGCGAAGACTGGGGTGTTTTCAATGTCTATTAAGAGCGACAAATGGATCCGGCGCATGGCCGAGCAGAACGGCATGATCGAGCCCTTCGAGCCCGGCCAGGTGCGCGAGGCCGCAGGCCACAAGATCATCAGCTACGGCACCTCGAGCTATGGCTACGACATCCGGTGCGCGCCTGAATTCAAGGTCTTCACCAACATCCACAGCACCGTGGTAGACCCGAAGAACTTCGACGAGAAGAGCTTCGTCGACATGCACGGCGACTACTGCATCATCCCGCCCAACAGCTTCGCGCTGGCGCGCACGGTCGAGTACTTCCGCATCCCGCGCAACGTGCTGACCATCTGCCTGGGCAAAAGCACGTACGCGCGCTGCGGGATCATCGTCAACGTCACGCCGTTCGAGCCCGAATGGGAAGGCTACGTGACGCTCGAATTCAGCAACACCACGCCGCTGCCCGCCAAGATCTACGCGGGCGAGGGCTGCGCGCAGGTGCTGTTCTTCGAGAGCGACGAGGTCTGCGAGACCAGCTACAAGGACCGTGGCGGCAAGTACCAGGGCCAGCGCGGCGTCACTCTGCCAAAAACCTGACGTATTGCCGGCCGGCCGCTGACGGCCGGTTACCCTGGGGGGCGCCGGGACAAGTACCATCCTGCGAACGCCGGCAAATCCTCCTGCAATGGCCGGCAAGGAGACTGCGATGAGATGGGAAGGCAACGAACAATCGGACAACGTCGAAGACCGCCGCGGTGAAGGTGGCGGCGGTGGGGGCGGCTTCATCGGCGGGCGCAGCATCGGCATCGGGACCATCGCGGTCGCGCTGATCGCGGGCTGGGTCTTCGGCATCAACCCGCTCACGGTACTGAGCCTGCTCAGCGGCGGTGGCGGTCCGGCCCAGGTGCAGCAACAACAGCAGGGACCCGCGCCCAAGCCGCCGTCCGGCGACCGCGAAGCGGCGTTCGTCTCGACGGTGCTCAAGAACACCGAGGTCGTGTGGACGGCCGTATTCAGGCAGAACGGCGGCACCTACCACGCACCGCGCCTCGTGCTGTTCCGCGATGCCACGCCCACGGCCTGCGGCACGGGGCAGTCGGCGATGGGGCCGTTCTACTGCCCGGGCGACCAGAAGGTCTACATCGACCTCGGCTTCTACGACACGCTGAAGAACCAGCTCGGCGCGCCGGGCGAGTTCGCGCAGGCGTACGTCATTGCGCACGAGGTCGGCCATCACGTGCAGGACGAACTCGGCATCACCGCCAAGGTCGACGGCATGCGCGGCCGACTCAGCCAGACGCAGAACAACGCGATGAGCGTGCGCGTCGAGCTGCAGGCCGACTGCTTCGCGGGCGTGTGGGCCCACCATTCGCAGGAGTCGAAGAAATGGCTCGACCCGGGCGACATCGAGGCCGCGATGAATGCTGCGCAGAAGATCGGCGACGACGCTTTGCAGCGTTCCGCGGGCCGTGCGGTGGTGCCCGACAGCTTCACCCACGGATCGAGCGCGCAGCGCCAACGGTGGTTCGGCTCGGGCTATCAAAGCGGCGACATCAAGACCTGCGACACTTTCAATGCACGCAGCCTTTGAGTTGCATGTCCCCGAATACCCCGTCGATGCTGGCTGGATTGCTATTGAATAAATAGCAACTCCATGGGCGCGGGCGTTGTCATGCCGAAGTCACTGCCGTTTTTTGCGGCAATGCGACAATAGCGGGCTCAATGACAAGCTCCTTCTCCAATTTGATGCTGGCGGAACCGCTGGCGCGCGCCGTGGCCGAAATGGGCTACGAGACCATGACACCGATCCAGGAGCAGGCCATTCCGGTCGTGCTCTCGGGCCAGGATGTGATGGGCGCCGCCCAGACAGGCACCGGCAAGACGGCGGCGTTTTCGCTCCCGCTGCTGCAGCGCATGCTCAAGCATGAAAATGCCTCGACCTCTCCGGCGCGGCACCCGGTCCGGGCCCTCGTGCTGCTGCCCACGCGCGAACTGGCGGACCAGGTCGCGCAACAGGTCAAGCTGTACGCCAAGTACACCAACCTGCGCAGCACGGTCGTGTTCGGCGGCATCGACATGAAGCCGCAGACGCTGGAACTGAAGAAGGGCATCGAAGTGCTGGTGGCCACGCCGGGCCGGCTGCTCGATCACATCGAAGCCAAGAACGCGGTGCTCAACCAGGTCGAATACGTCGTGCTCGACGAAGCCGACCGCATGCTCGACATCGGCTTCCTGCCCGACCTGCAGCGCATCCTGAGCTACCTGCCCAAGCAGCGCACCACGCTGCTGTTCTCGGCGACGTTCTCGCCTGAGATCAAGCGCCTCGCCAGCAGCTACCTGCAGAACCCCGTCACCATCGAAGTGGCTCGGCCGAACGAAACGGCTTCCACCGTCGAGCAGCATTTCTACAGCGTGGGCGACGACGACAAGCGCCGTGCGCTCAAGCAGATCGTGAAGCAGCGCGGCATCACGCAGGCCTTCGTGTTCGTCAACAGCAAGCTCGGCTGCGCGCGCCTCGCACGCTCGCTGGAGCGCGATGGCCTGCGCACCACCGCACTGCACGGCGACAAGAGCCAGGACGAACGCCTGAAGGCCCTCGCCGCGTTCAAGGCCGGCGAAGTCGATCTGCTGGTGTGCACCGACGTCGCGGCGCGCGGCCTCGACATCAAGGACGTGCCGGCGGTCTTCAACTTCGATGTGCCGTTCAACGCCGAAGACTATGTGCACCGCATCGGCCGCACCGGCCGCGCCGGCGCTTCGGGCCTCGCCGTGAGCTTTGCCAGCGGTGGCAACGATGCGCGCCTGGTGGCCGACATCGAGAAACTGATCAAGAAGAAGATCGAACTCGAGCCGGTCGAATTCGAGGAAGACCGCCCGCGCGGCCGCATCAACGACGGACGCCGCCACTGGCGCGAAGAAGGCGAAGCCGGCGATGCACGAGATGTGCTCGACCAGCCGCGCGAACGCCGCGAAGCCGAAGCCCGCCGCGGCGGTGGACGCCCGCACCGCGCGCCGTCGGCGCCGCGCGATCCGTTCTTCGACAAGCCCTACGAGCCCGGCGAGCCGGACGCCACGCCCGCCTGGGAAGCTGCCGCCAAGGCAGCCACGCCCGCGCGCGGCATCTCCAGCAACATCAAGTCCAAGCGCAAGGTCGCGGCGCTGTTCAAGAGCGCCGAGCCGAGCTAGCTGGCCTGGCTGCGCAACGGCGTCAGCCGCCGCAGCTCAGCGCCATCCGCGGTGCCAGCCGTATTGCGGGTGGCGCCAGCCCCAGCCGTAGCGCGGGTGGTAGGCCCATGTGAACCCGACGCCGGGCGACACGTACGTCGGAGCGACGTAGGCCACGCCCGGAGGCGCCGCATAGACGGGTTGAGCCGGCGCAACCACGCAGCCGGTCAGGGTGGCTGCCAGCGCGGCAGCGGACAGGGCAAGAACAGGAAATCTCATGGCAAAGCTCCTGGGACGAGTTGTTGTCGATATGAATCTCCAACGCCTTGCCGCTTAGCCGGATGACGGCCTTTACCCTGGCGACACAGTGTCACCGGCGTGTCGAAATCCTTTCAAAATGCTTTCTTTCGCGGGTCAGATCACGTTGAAGTGATGCGAGCCATCGCGTCCCAGCTGTGCGACCAGGCCGTACTCCCAATCGAGGTAGGCCTGCATCGCTTCGGCGGAGGCGTCAGTGCCCTCATAGGGGCGGCGATAGCGGTCGGTGCGTGCGGTCGCGAGGCGCGTCTCGCCGGTCTCCGCTTCGAGGCCTGCTGCGAACCAGGCCGCGTTGCCACCCTCCAACACACGCACCTCGACGTCGCCCTCGCCGCGCGCGTCGAGCAGGGCGCGCAGGTCGGCTGCGGCATAGCGGGCGAGCAGGCTGCTGCCGCAGGTCAGCACGTAGCGCTGGGCGGGTGGAATGACGGCGTCGAGCGCCTGCGCGAGTTGTGCGCGGATCGCGTACCAGGCGCCCGGAATGTGGCGCTTCACGTAGTTCGCGCTGGTGGTCACGTCGATCACCGCCGTGCCGGTTTGCTGCTGCAGCAACACCGCGAGTTCCTTCGGTGCGATCTCGCCCACGGCAGCGGCGACAGCTGGATAGGCGCTCGCCGGTGCCGCTGTTTCGGTGAACGCCGCAGCCGTCGGCACCACTTCCAGCACGTAGGCCTCCCACCCCATCTGCGCGAGCCATGAGGCGCTCATCGAAGCGCGCACGCCATCGTCGTCCGCCAGCACGATGCGCGCGCCGCGCACTGGCACCTGGTGATCCGTTTCCTGCACCAGTTGTCCGCCGGGTGCGCTGGCAAAGCCGGGCAGGTGGCCCGCCGCATATTCCTCAGGCGTGCGCACGTCGAAGCGGTACACGGTGCGTCCGGGCGCTTCGAGCGTTTGCAGGGCGTCGAGTGCAATGCGGCGCACACCGGCCAGATCGGCCACGCGCCTTGCATCGGCCTGCGCCTGCGCGCGATGCGCCGGCGACACCGCAACGGGCGCCTGCCGGTTCGCGCCATGGTCCAGCACCTGTCCCGCGAGCTTCCATCCGATCGTGCCATTGCGAAGCGCCGCCACCGGGTTCGGAATGCCCGCATTCACCAGCGACTGCGTGCCGATGATGCTGCGCGTGCGCCCCGCGCAATTCACGATCACCTGCGTGGCCGGATCGGGTGCCAGCTCGCGCACGCGCAGCACCAGCTCCGCGCCCGGCACGCTGGTGGCCGAGGGAATGCTCATCGTCCGGTATTCGTCGAAGCGGCGCGCGTCGAGCACCACCACGTTGGCCTTCGCATCGACCAGCGCTTTCACCTCGGGCGCAGAGAGCGAGGGCGTGTGCCGCTCGTGCTCGACCAGCTCGCCGAATGACTTGCTCGGCACGTTCACGTCGCGATACAGCTCGCCGCCCGCCTTGCGCCAGCCTTCGAGGCCGCCTTCGAGCAGGTGCACGTTCGTGTAGCCCAGCGCGGCCAGCGTGTTCGCGGCCGGCGGGGCAAGGTCGGCGCCGCCGTGCTCGCCGTACAGCACGATCAGCGTGTCGAGCCGCGGAATGCGCCGCCAGGCCTCTATCTCGACGCGCGAGAGCGGCAGGTTCGCAGCCCACAGCGGGTGTTCCTGTGCGAACGGATCTTCCTCGCGCACGTCGAGCAGGGCGGTTTCTTCGCGTGCGATGAGCCGCGCGCGCACGGCGGCGAAGGGAAGGGTGGGAAAGGAGGCAGTCGTCATGCGGTTGTCGAAGAAGATCCGAGTTCGGCGCAGCGGTCCCACAGGTTGGGCAGCAGCGCATTGGAGTATCCGGAGACGAAGGGCTTGCGGCCGCCCTGCGCCGGGTAAGTATGCCGCCGCACGGCGCCGATGTTCGCGCCGTAGACGTGGATGCTGATCGATACGCGGTCCGCATGCGCGTTGTGAACGCGGTGCAGGTCGCCGACGGTGGGCGACACGGCTTCCACGTCACCGGCATCGAGCCGCACCGCTTCGCCTTGCGGCTGCGCACGGCCCTGCGCGTCGAGCACATGGCCCTGGCTGTACTCCGCGCCGCGCAGCATGCCGATCAGTCCCCACACCGTGTGGTCGTGCACCGGCGTGGCCTGCCCTGGTCCCCACACGAAACTCACGACCGAGAAGCGCTCGGTGCTGTCCGCGTGCAGCAGGAATTGCTGGTAGCGCAGCGGGTCAGGTTGTGCAAAGGCCTCGGGCAGCCAGTCGTCGCGCGCCACCAGCGTGCGCAGCAGCGCGCCGCCTTCCGAAAGAATGCGGGGCTCGTCGGGCGTGCTGTCGAGCAGCCGGCCGAAGGCACCGACGAATTCGCGCAGCGGCGCGATCACGCCGTGCGCTTCCAGACGCTGGTGTCCGTGATCGCGCGAACGTCGACGCGCACCGGCAGGATGCCGTCGCGCGCCGAGCGGTCGGCCACAGCCTGCAGCGCGACGATGTCCGCCTCGCTCACCGGCCGGCCCGCCACGGACGCCCGCGCCGTGATGATGCGAGCGGACTCGATCGGAAGCCGCGTGAGCTGGCTGTAGGCCTGCGCGTAGGCCTCGGGGTTGGCCAGCGCCCAGTCGCCCGCGCGGGCCAGCCGGTCCAGAAACTGCACGATGGCCGCGCGCCGGGCGGGGTCTGCCAGCGAATGTTCGCTCGCGGTGATGAAGCCCAGGGCGGTATTGATGCCGCGCCCGTCGCGCAGGATGCGCCCGCCCTGCTGCAAGGCGATCGTGTAGTACGGATCGAAGATGGCCCACGCATCGATCTGCTTCGACGCGAAGGCGGATGCCGCATCGGTCGGCAGCACGAACTTCACCGTCACCTCGCTGCGCGGCACGCCGGCTTCTTCGAGCGCACCGTACAGCTGGTACTGCGAGATGCTGCCGCGCGCCGAGGAGACGATCACCGTCTTGCCGCGCAAGTCGGCCACGCTGCGCAGCGGCGAATCAGGCTGCACCACGATGCCCAGCGAGTCGGCCTTGCCGACGCGCGTGGCGACGATCTTCAGCGGCGTCTTTCCGACGGCCGCGGCCAGCACGGGCAGGTCGCCGGCCATGGCCGTGTCGACCGCCGCGCTGCGCTGCGCCTCGAACAGCGGCGCCGCGCCCTGGAAGTTGGCCCAGCGGTAGGCGAAGGGTGCGCCTTCGAGCGTGCGCGAGGCCTCGAACAGCGAGCGCAGGCCGCCGGCCTGGTCGCCGAGCACCAGCGTGGTCTGTGGTTGTGCGAGGGCGCGCAGCGAACCGGCTGCAGCCAATGAGAGGGCGGCGCCTTGCTTGAACCAATCGCGGCGCGAAGCTTTCGGGAAGGGCAGGGACGTCATGCGGCGACTCCCGGCGACAGCAGCGCACGCTTGCCCGCCGCGACCAGGATTGCGTCGTTCTGCGGCGTGTGGATGCGGCTGCACAGCACGTCGCGGTAGTGCCGCTCCAGCGGGTTCTGCCGCGTGAGGCCGTGGTTGCCGCTGAGCTGCAGGGCCAGTTCGACCGCGCGGACCGCGTTGCCCGTCACCGTGTACTTGAGCAGGCCGCTGTCGGCGGCCGGCGGTGGATGGCCATGATCGACAGCGGCGGCCGCGTCGTCGAGCAGCAGGCGGTTGGTTCGCAGCAGCGCCTCGATTTCGCCCACGTGCTCCTGCACGCGCGGCAGGCTCGCCAGCGGCGCGCCGAGGCTGCCGGGCGCGCGCTGGTTCAGGAAGCCCACCAGCCAGTCGCGCGCGGCTGTCGCTACCGCGTCGTAGAGGCTGCCGAGCAGCACCGTCATCCATGCCTGTTGCGTGGCATGGGCGTCGATGTCGGTCTGGCTGCCCGCGTCAGGCGCCCAGTCGGCCGGCGCGCGCAGGTCTGCTGCATGGTCGAGGCCGATGGCGACGTTCTCGAACACCACCTCGTGGCTGCCCGAGGCGCGCAGGCCCAGGTGGTCCCAGCTGGGAATCACGCGCACGCCGGGTGCTTCGCGCGGCACCAGGAACACGCCGGTGCGCGGCGTGGCCTCGTCGGTGCGGGCCCACACCGCGAGCCAGCTCAGGCCCTCGATGCCTGTCGTATAGAGCTTGTGGCCATCGATTTTCCAGCCGCTGCCCTCGCGCCGCGCGACCGTGGCCGGCAAGCCGCCGCGGGCGGGCGAACCCAGTACGGGCTCAACCCGCAGCGCATTGATCAGCGCGCCGTGCGCCACCGCATCGCGCGCCACGCGTTCGCGCAGCTGCGGCGGCCAACGGCTGTCGGTGCGCGTCAGCGCGTGGTGCTGCAGATAGGTCATCGTGAGGATCAGCGCCGTGGCTGGCTCGCCGCGCGCCACGGCCGCGATCACCCGCCGTGCCGTTGCCAGCGTGGCGCCGCCGCCGCCGTGTTCGGCGGGGGCGACGAGCCCGATGAGCCCTTGCGCCTGCAGCGCCGCGAAGTTCTCGCGTGGAAAGGCGCCACTGCGATCATGGTCGGCTGCGGTGGCGGCGAACTGCGCCGACAGCCGCGCCAGGACCGCGGCATCGACGGTGGCGGGTGGGGGAGGCGATGGTTCTTCAGGCGTGGCCGGCGCGCGGCGCAAGGGGAGTGCACTCATGGTGCCCAGACGTTAGCGGGCCGCCTGCCGCCGGGAAACGACGCATCCCGCATATGCAAACTCGTTTTTCTGCGTTCGCTTCCGCTGCCCGCCTGGTTACGGTTCGGTGGATGAAAACAGACTTCCTTTTCGACCGGCGCCGCCTGCTGCAAGCCGCCGCCGCGTGGGGCACGGCTGCAACCGCCGGAGCAGCGGGCCTGGCCCAGGCTGCGTCGCCGTCGCGCGACCTGTCGGGCGTCACGCTGCGCGTGGGCACCTACAAGGGCCTCTGGCGGCCGCTGCTCACCGCTTCGGGCCAGGCCGACACGCCCTACAAGATCGATTGGCGCGAGCTCAACAACGGCGTGCTGCACATCGAGGCCATCAACGGCGATGCACTCGACCTGGGCTCGGGCAGCGAGATTCCGCCGGTGTTCGCGGCGCGGCAGAAGTCCAGCGTGAAGCTGGTGGCCGTGACGCACGAAGACCTGAACAACCAGGCCACGCTGGCGCGCAAGGATGCACCCATCCGCAGCATCGCCGACTTCAAGGGCAAGCGCGTAGGCTACGTGCGCGCCACCACTTCGCACTACTACCTCGCCAGGCAACTGGCCGAAGCGGGCCTGTCGTTCAGCGACATCCAGGCCGTGAGTCTCACGCCGTCGGACGGCCTCTCGGCCTTCGCGCGCGGTGACCTCGATGCCTGGGCCATCTATGGCTACAACGGCCAGTTGGCACGCACGCAGTACGGCGCGCGGGTCATCAAGACCGGCGTGGGGTATCTCTCGGGCAACTTCCCCATCTACGCCAATCCGCGCGCGCTCGACGATGCATTGCACCGTGCCGCGCTGGGCGACCTGCTGCAGCGACTGCAACGCTCGTTCGCGTGGATCAACGGCAACTTCCTGGCCTACGCCCGCGCGCAGTCGGCCGAAACGCGCGTGCCCGTGGGCGACATCGTCGAGCTCTTCAACCGCCGCAGCGGTGAGTACAGCCTCGGCCCCGTCAGCGATGCGGTCGTGCGCAGCCACCAGGACGTGGCCGACACCTTCCTGAAGATCGGCGTGCTCGACGGTCCGGCCGACGTCAAACCGCTGTGGGACCGCAGCTTCGAGAGCGTGCTGCGCCTGCCCGCCGCCTGACATCCACTTTCCATTCACGAGGACAAGAACCATGAGCCAGCAACACCAGGACGGCGTCGAGTTCATCGGCATGATCCAGGGCCAGAAGGTCTCGGAGATCCACGCCGCCAAGGGACCGTCGCTCGACCGCGACTACGTGCGCGCCTTCGCGCAGGCCCACGAGAAGGCCGGCTTCGACCGCGTGCTCGTGCCGCACCACTCGACCAGCCCCGACGCCACGCTCACGGTGGCTTACGCCGCCTCGGTCACCGAACGCATCCACTTCATGCTCGCGCACCGCCCCGGCTTCGTCGCGCCCACGCTGGCCGCGCGGCAGTTTGCCTCGCTCGACCAGTTCAGCGGTGGCCGGCTTGGCGTGCACTACATCTCGGGCGGCTCCGACGAGGAACAGCGCCGCGACGGCGACTGGCTCGATCACGACCAGCGCTACGCCCGCACCGACGAATACCTCGAGGTGCTGCACAAGGTATGGACGGCCGACAAGCCCTTCGATCACGAGGGCGCGCACTACCGCTTCCAGAACGCCTTCTCCGAAGTCAAGCCGGTGCAGACGCGCAGCGGCAAGCCGCATGTGCCGGTGTATTTCGGCGGGGCTTCCGAGGCCGCGATTCCGGTCGCGGGCAAGTACGCCGACGTGTACGCGCTGTGGGGCGAGTCGCTCGACCAGGCGCGCGAGCTCACCACGCGCGTGCGCGCCGAGGCGGCGAAGCATGGGCGCGGCGTGCGCTTCTCGGTGTCGTTCCGTCCGATCCTGGCGCAGACCGAAGAGGCCGCGTGGGCGCGCGCGGAGAACATCCTCGCGGAGACCAAGCGCCTGCGCGTGGTGCAGGGCTACAACCGAGGCGGTCCGCAGCAGAGCGAAGGCGCGAAGCGCCTGCTGGCCGCGGCCGAGAAAGGCTCGCGGCTCGACAAGCGGCTATGGACCGCAGTGGCACAGGAGATCGGCGGCCGCTCGAACAGCACCGCGCTGGTCGGCACGCCGGAGCAGGTGGCTGATGCGCTGCTCGACTACTACGACCTGGGCGTGACGACCTTCCTGATCCGCGGCTTCGATCCGCTGGAGGACGCGCTGGACTATGGGCGCGAGCTGATTCCGCGCACGCGGGAGTTGGTGGCGCAGCGCTTGGCTTCCGCCCGCAAGGCCGCCTGACCCTTCTTTCTCTCTCCCCCTCTGGGGGAGGGAGCAAAACCGAATACCAAGGAATCTCCCCATGAGTGCCGTTCTTTCCATCGACCGCCACGCGTCGCTGAAGCTCAACCCGAACCCGCAGCAGAAATACTGGTTCGACCCCATCCCTGCGCGCCCCACCGTCCAGGCCGAGCGCCGCCATCGGCAGGAGCGCCTGGCTGGCGCCTTCCGCCTGTTCGCGCGCTTCGGCTTTGCGCAGGGCCTGGCCGGCCACATCACCGCGCGCGACCCCGAGCTGAGCGACCACTTCTGGGTCAACCCGCTCGGCGTTCATTTCTCGCGCATCAAGGTGTCCGACCTGCTGCTCGTCAATTCGAAGGGCGAGACCGTCATTGGCGACAGGCCGCTCAACAAGGCCGCCTTTGCCATCCACGCCGCGATCCACGAGCACAACCCGAAGATCGTTGCGGCTGCCCACACGCATTCGACCTACGGCAAGGCCTGGTCCACGCTGGGCCGCAAGCTCGACACCCTCACGCAGGACAGCTGCGTGTTCCACGATGACGTGGCGCTGTTCGACGATTTCACCGGCATGGTGGTCGACACCAGCGAGGGCGACCGCATCGCCCAGGCGCTGGGCGACCGCAAGGGGGCCATCCTCAGGAACCACGGCATCCTGACGGCCGGGCCTACGGTGGAAGCCGCTGCGTGGTGGTACATCGCGCTCGACAACGCCTGCCACACGCAACTGCTCGCCGAAGCCGCCGGCAAGCCGCAGCCCATCGACGAAGAAACCGCGCGCCACACGCACAGCCAGATCGGCGGACCCGACGGTGCGATCCATTCCTTCGACAGCCTTTACGAAGGCCTGCTCGAAGCCGAGCCCGAACTCCTGCTGTGACGACGGGCAATGCCATGAACTTCAGCACATCCATTGTCCGCGGTTCCCGCCGCCGGTTTCTCGTCCAGGGGGCATCGATTGCCGCCGCTGTCGCTCTGCCGGGAGCGGTTGCCGCACAGGGTCGTCCGGTGCTCAAGGCCGGCGACCAGAAGGGCGGCCTGCGCGCGCTGCTCGAAGCGGCGGGCGGGCTCGAAGGCCTCGGTTACGACATCCAGTGGTCGGAGTTCCCGGCCGCGGCGCCGTTGGCCGAAGCACTCAATGCCGCTGCGGTCGATTCGGGCCCCATCGGCGACGCGCCGCTGATCTTCGCGCTGGCGGCGGGCACGCGCGTCAAGGCCATAGGCGCGAACCGCTCCGACTCCTACGGCACGGCCGTGCTGGTGCGGCCCGACTCACCGCTGAAGACCGCCGCCGACCTCAAGGGCAAGAGCATCGCGACGAACCGCGGCTCCATCGGCCACTACGTCACGCTGAAGGCCATCACCTCGGCCGGCCTCAAGCCCGAGGACGTGAACATCCGGTTCCTCGCGCCCGCCGACGCCAAGCTCGCACTGACGCAGGGCTCGGTCGACGCCTGGGCCACGTGGGAGCCGTACACCGCATTGGCCGAGGTCAGCCATCATGCGCGCGTGCTCGTCAGCGGGCGCGGCCTGCTGCCGGGGCTCAGCTATCTCGCGGCCACCGACAGCGCCATCGCGTCGAAGCGGCCCGTGCTGCAGGACTTTCTGCAGCGCGTGGTGAAGGCGCAGCTCTGGTCGTACCGCAACGTCGACGCCTACTCGGCCGCGCTGGCGCGCATCATCGGCATTCCGCCCGAGGCGGCGAAGCTGCAGTTCGAACGCCGCCAGCAGAAGTGGGTGGCCATCGACGCGCAGGTCATCGCCGACCAGCAGGGCACGGCGGACTTTTACTGGCAGGTCGGGCTTATCAAGCAGCCGCTCGACGTGAAGGGTACCTTCGATACGGGGTTCGGTGCGGCTGGGTAGCAATTCGTGCAGCTGTTCAGGGCGCGGTCACGCCGACGGGGTACCTTGCTCCGCGAATGTCCCCCGGCCTGCGGCCTCCTCCTTTATTTCGCTGCGGGGAGCACCCGGTGGCCTGTGCACGCACCCCGGAAAAAACCGAGATGAAACCGTAGCTGAGTCCAAGACTCGCATAGATACGTCCCCAAGGCGCAGGGCGGTGATGGCTAGAGTCGTCGAATGACTACCGACACTCTTTACGCCATTCCCCCCGCGCCCGTTCATTCGCTGCCCATCCAGGGCGAACGCGCGCGCTTCCCGGTCAACCGCATCTTCTGCGTGGGCCGCAACTACTCCGAGCACGCCCGCGAGATGGGCCACAACCCCGACCGCGAACCGCCGTTCTTTTTCATGAAGCCGGCCAGCGCCATCGTGGCCGACGGCGGCGAGTTCGCCTATCCGCCGCTGTCCAACGACGTGCACCACGAGATCGAACTCGTGGTCGCGCTCAAGACCGGCGGGTCGAACATCGCCGCCTCGGCCGCACTCGGCCATGTATATGGCTACGCCGTCGGCCTCGACATGACCCGCCGCGACCTGCAGGGCGAGGCCAAGAAAATGGGCCGCCCCTGGGACACCGGCAAGGCCTTCGACGGCTCCGCGCCCTGCGGCGAACTCGTGCCCGTGGCCAAGGCCGGTCACCCCGCGACGGGCGAGATCCGCCTCGAAGTGAACGGCACGCAACGCCAGGTCGGCGACCTTGCCGACATGATCTGGAACGTGCCCGACACCATCGCCTACCTGTCGACACTGTTCACGCTGCAGCCCGGAGACCTGATCTTCACGGGCACCCCGGCCGGCGTCGCCGCCGTGCAGCGGGGCGACCGCATGCGCGGCACGGTGGCGGGCGTGGGCGCGCTGGAAGTCGCGGTCGTCTGAGCTTGAGGACGGCCCGCGCATCGAGCCGGGCCGGCCTTCCGGGCCGCGAGTTGGCGTACCCTCGCGGGCAGACGCCTGCCGACCCGCCCGTTCTCCGATGCGCACCTCTCCTCCCCCCACGTCCGTCCGCACCTACGGCATGCACGAGCGTGCCGACCACCTCGACTTCGACATCCGCTTCCAGGGTGCGCGCAACGAGCTCACGCTGCCGCACCGGCACGCGTACTTCCAGATCCAGATCGGCATCGAGGGCAGCTCGCAGCAGGCCATCGGCGGCGAGGTGCGCCCCTTCGGCCCGCGCCACCTGAGCTTCGTGCTGCCGTACCGGGTGCACGTGATTCCGCATCCGCCCGATGCGCTGTACTGCATCGTCAACTTCGACCAGCGCTTCCTGTGGCCCGAACTCGAGGTCGACGCGCTCGACCTCGACGACGTGTCGCTCGCGCGCTACCCCGATCTCGCGCCCTTCCTGTTCCAGGAGTACGTCGACTTCGCCTTCGACGAGGCCGACTTCGCCCGCGTGCGCGGCTGGCTCGACGAGCTGCACGCGCTGAACGCGGGCCGCAGCTTCGGTGCCAAGATCGCGATGCGTGGCATCGTGCAGCAGATCATCGCCCTGGCCTGCATGCGGCAGGAGCAGGCGCTGATGCGCCTTTCGCTGCAGCACAACGGGAAAACCTCGCAGCGGGACGCGTTGCAACGCGTGGTGCGCTACGTGCGCGACAACCTCGACAAGCCACTGTCGCTGACCGATGCCGCGGCCGCTGCGTTTCTCTCGCCCAACTACCTCGCCAACCTGCTGCGCAAGGAAACCGATCGCACATTCACCGACCTGGTTACCGAGCGGCGCATCGAGCGGGCGAAAGAATTGCTGTCCTCCACCTCGCTGCTGGTGCGGGAGATTGCGCACCAGTGCGGGTTTACCGACGAGGCGTATTTCAACCGGCGCTTTCGTCAGTGGGTGGGGAGTACGCCGCGCAACTTTCGGCGGGAGCATGTGGTGAGCAAGCGAGGGTGATTCGCACCGAGGACGTGCCTATGTGCAACTGCTCGCAGTTGCTTCACTTCCTGTTTGGCATTGCTTCCTGTACCGCTTCGGCCGTTCCCCATCGCTGCAAGAACTCGATCTCATCGGCCTTGCTCAGCTTGCCTTGGGCCCGATAAACGAGCGCCGTCATCACGGCGCCCGTTTGCACCGGCTTGTCTTCAGGTTCGCCGATGCCCGAATCGCTTTGCCATTCCTTTGGAAATGCCGGCCACGAGCAGGTGACTTGACTGAGCATGTGATAAGCGGTTTCCATCACCCCTGGGCGTTGCTCCAGCTTGTACTGACTGGAACTGGGTTTGCCGCAATAGGTAGTGTGTTGCTGCTCTATCCGTTCGGGGATGCCTTCCTGGCCAGGACCGTATTCCATGTAGCAGCGGATGTACTCCCACAGGGGGGCCGCCTCCTGCTGCATGGGCAGTGTGGGGCCAACGAAGACGGCGTCTTCGCCCTTGGCAAGCGGGTCGGCTGCATCAAGCGGTGGGTGGTAGAGGATGAGCGAGTAGTAAGCAGCCTTGCTGGGCGCACCATTCTTTCTGGCCAGCAGGTCATAGCCGTCCATGTCGACGATGGCGCGCAGGCGGTCCCAGTCGAACACGGCGTTGCCACCACAACCTCGTGGCCTCAGCAGATAGACCTTGCGCGTCACCCGATTGAAGCGAATGCGGCCTCGTGCATAGGTGAAGAAGCACGTGCGCACGCCCATGACGTCGAACCACAGCCACAACAGGATGCAGCAGCCGAGGGACAAGGGGAAAAGCAGCAGCCAGCCGAACCATAGATCGGCTGAAGTGGCCGTATTTTCGCTGGCACCCCAAAACAGCAGCACATGATCAAAAGCGATAGGATGAAGGGAAAAGCCATAGAACCCCCAGAAAATCAACAGGCACGGGAGCAGAACAAATACCGTTCCGATGCCTGCTTTCCATTGCCGCTCCCACCCTGAGTTGCACAACTCTAGGTAAGTTTCGTTCTGCGCATAGATGCTTCGTCCTGCTGGTAGGGGCGCACCACTGCGTTCGACACGCTCAACGGGCTTCAACAGTCTCTTGCTACCGTCGGCCTGCACGCACCTGCGGCCCTCATCGATTGAGCGTTGGCGCGCACGCTGATAGACATGCTCATTTGGGAACATCCTGGAATTCCTAGTGGACCGATTGCAATTCAGCTTGCACGTTGGAGAGTTTCTGTAGCGTTTCTTGTAGATTGGTGTGAATCGGGATTTTCTTCTTGTTCAATGGGCAATCCGTCAACCAGTTGACCCATTCATCTTCCTTGAGAAGAGAAATTGCAACGACAGAAGCGACAACCAACGCAGCACCAATCAGACCTAGCACTGCTCCGAGACTTGCCGCCGCCAGCCCCATGATCGAGATATCAAAGGCAACCACTGCGGTGCTCGCAATAGTGAATGCCGTTCCCAAGACGCTCGCAATCTGCGCATTTCTTAACCCTCCCTGTCCCCGTCGGTCAGAAATTCGTGCATCGACGCCATCAAACCAAACAGAAACCATCGCCGCGGGCAGCAAGAACTTGAATGCCATTTTTTGCAGATTCCTCAGCTGCGCGACATTCAACGTGTCCAAACCGATCTCCAAGACCTTCTCCTTGTATACGTTGGCGCCTTTGATGCCCTTGAAGATCGTCTCTTCGTACGCTTTGGCGCGCCAGTCTGCAATCGAGCCGATACTTTGCAAGACGTTGCCCGCCATTTCCACCGCGGTGCGCCCATCAGGGTTGACGATAAGTTGTCCACCCTTCAACAAGCTGGTTCCGAAGTCAAAGACACCGGCCAGCATCGCTGCGCGTGAACCAGGCGCTGCACCTTTCGCTCGATCCATCGCCGCTTCGCCGGCCTTGCCCTTCTGAGCAGTGGAAAGCTTGGTCAACTTCTCGGCACGCCCCAGCATCTGTGCGCGCCTTACGTCATTGGCGCGCAACTGCAAACGCTCGGCTTCATTCTCCACCGTTCGCCCTAGCGTGGTGATGCCGGTCAACGCCATATAGCGGACCAACTGCGCTTCCTTGCGGGTCACAGGCAATGCGGAAAGGCCCGCGACCATCTTCACACTCATCAGTGTCATGACATGCGCGGGCCACGCCAGTTTGCGCAACCTGCCGCTTTCTCCGAGGGCGGGAAACTCACTCATGAATGCAAGGGCCTTGTCGCCAAGGCCGACGCGCCCAGCGAGCAGTTTGAGCTTGACTGCCAGGCTTTCCAGCAATCGAACGCTGGGGTCCGGCGCTGGCAACGCCGTCGTTTGCCCGGCCTGTCCTTCCTCTTCCACCGCGGGTCGGAGCGACGCCAGGTACGCCAAGTTGTTGAAGCACAGCGTGCGAGAGAGGGCGTTGTCACCCCAGAGATCCAACTGCTCCAGCCACTTGCGGCCCCAGTCATTGCTTTCGGTGCCTGCCAGGCATTGGGCCAGTTGAAGACTCAGGTTTGCTCCACCACCGGGGCGATCTACGCGAGCGTCCTTGCCACTGTAGCGACCCATCACATTGAAGAGAGATGAGCTGCCCAGCCAGCGGCCCTGATCCTCTCCAAGCTTGGAGCGCGAGGCTTGGACCTTGTCATGCGCTGGCTTGTGAACGGTATCGATAAAGCTTTTGGCCGTCGATTCATCGAACAGCCGCATGAATTGCGCGTCTATTTTTTGAGTGGCGGTCGTTTCCTGCTGCGCTCTGTTTCGCTCTCTGCTGGCATTTCGTGCAGCAAGCTCCAGGGCGCGTGCCTGAGGATCGTTGGGCAACGGCGCACGGAAGCTCTTGGATTCTTCGTAGCCGCTGCCAATCGTTTGAAACGCGCCTTTCTTGACGAGGTCTCGCAGGCTCTTGGCGCTCACTGCCGTTTGAAGAACCCATTCCTTGGTCACGCCCTTGGAAAACCCGCCGGCTTGCTCGATCTGCCAATGGCTGTAGGGCGTTTGAGCTTCTGTTTGCAAGTGCCCAAGCTCCTGGGCAATGCCCACGGCATCGTCGCATGCCACCACCGCCCCCTTGTTCTTCAACAGGAAAGTGCGCATACGCTCCAGGCGAGCTCCATGGGCTTTGTCATAGCTTGGACCGATGCGCCTCCTCGTGTCGGTGCTGATCTCCGTGACGCCGGTAGCGTTTCCCATCACGTCATAGCCTGGACTTTGCACCTCAACCTGTTCGTCATAGTCGCCCCAACCACGCTCCTGCGCATTGCTTCCCATCAGCCCATACATCTGCGGCTCGATGGCGTCGCGCACGGATGGCGTGCTCAGCGCGCTGAACTCCACCACCTGCCCGTTGAGTTGTCCGGGCTGCAGCGTGTCCTTTTGGCTCGTGTTACCGCCTGCCCATCCCGCAACGTCGAAGCCTTGTGTGTACTTGTCCAGGTTCGGCTCGATCTCCTTCTTCAGGTGTTCGTAGTCGATCGGGTCGGGATTGAACATGTAGTCGAGCTTGGTGACGTTCTTTGCATCGCTCACCCACACCATCGAGCTGTTGGCTCCACGGAACTCCATCTCGCATGCCGGGTGAGACTCTGCCGCCTGCGGCAGAGCCACCGGAAACTCACCCAGGTAGCCATGCGGGTGCACGACGTAGCCCTGCCACTCGGGGGCGAGACCTTTGCGCTCGATGCGTACATACAAGTAGCCTGCGCGCAGCAGGCGCACGTTGTACAGCGCGGCCTGCATGGCGACGCCTCCGGGTTGGGCCTGCAATTGGCCCATGGGTTGCAGTTGCTTGAGGGCATTCATGCCTTTGGTCTGCGCGCTGTAAGCCGCCGCATAGCGGACAAACAGAATGGGCAGGCCCTTGCGGTCGCAGTTCTTGCAAGGTGTGGCGCAGGGCATCGGGGCTTTCTTTCTTTTCTTATGTCGCAGAAACCGCATCGGCGTATGCGGTGCCAAAACGCAGGTCCGGCCGGCGGCGCAACGCGTCCAGGATCCGGGCGAGCAGGGCGGCTTCGCTTGGCGACTGCCAGAAGGCCTCTCGGTTCGCGCCTTGGGTCGGATGTGCTCGCCAGGTGAGGTCGACGAAATCTTCCAGGTTGTCGTCGCTCAGGCCGAGGCTCTGGCCTTGGGCCAGCAGGCGGCTCATTGCGGCGCCGCCGGGTTGCCGGTCGACGGGCACGCCATTGCCCGCAAGGCGCGCCCAAACGCGATGGCCCGCCGGCGCGGAATGCGCAGCCTGCCATTGGGGCAGGTCGAAACCCAGGCGGCCGACGGATGACGACGACAGCACTTCGGCGTTGCCGTCGGGCCTGGCGGATGCCTGGAACCACTCGGGCTCGCGAGAGGTGGCCAGGACGTCCTGCTGCACCAAGTCGGCCAAGGACCATGGTCCCCAGGGCTGCTCCAGCGTCCACCAGCGCCGCACGGGGCCGAGCCACCGTTGCCGCTGCGCGTCGGACAGCACGGGCCATGCGCGCTGCAGCACGCGCGGGTCCTGATAGCGCAAGAGGCGCGCGCTGCCATCAGCAGGCGACAGCTGATCGCCCAGCACCGCCCAATGATCGGCAATGGCCACGGCGATAAATTCGCTGAAGAGGACGCCGCACAGCGGTTGCCGCATCTGGCGCTGTTCGGCCTGCACCCAGGCTTGCGCGAGCCATCCGGGCAGATCGTTGGCGACCAGGCGTGCGAGCGCCGGTTGCGGGGACGAATCGGCCCAATGCTCCGGCAACTGAAGTAGGCAGGGCGCGTCCTCTTCGCGGTGCTTGAAGTGGCGGTCGGGCACGGCCACGCGTTCCTCGGCCATGCCGGGGTAGTGTTCTTCGAGGGCGCCGGTCAATGCGCCGGCGTGCCAGTTCTCGAGCACGAGATAGGCGCGCAAGGGGCGCCCTCCGGCAGCGTCGAGCACTCGAGCCGATGCGTTGAAGGCCGATCGCAGTTGCCGGACCAGCGCAACGCAGCGTGGGTCCGAAGGTGTGTTGTCGGGAAGCGCCATCGGGTCAACGTGCCAATGAGCCCGCGCCTTCGTTGGCCGCGCCGTTTTCCCTGAGCTTGCAGTCCGATTCGCTGTGCGGCTTGACCGGCAGGCTGGCAGGCCCGACCAGGCTGTGCGTTCTCGCGCATGTCCGCGACGTGGGCCTGGGCGTTCGCGCGAGCCTCGGTGCTCAGCAGCAGGCCGTTCGCGGCGCGCACCGCGCCGTGCCCGTCGGTGCGCAGTTCGAAGCCCTGGCCCCGGTCGTCCTTGCGGCCTGCCACGTCCTCGATGCGCGCGATGTGCCCCAGGCTCAGGCTGGAGCTTTGATGGTCGCTCTTGAGCTGGGCCTGGACCTTGCCGCTCGAATCATCGAGTGCGAGATGGTTGCTGCGGCCGCCGCCCAGTTCCCGGCTGCGGATGCCCGAAAGGTGCTTCTGATCGGGTAGCTGCCAGGCCGGCATCTCGTCGGCGTTGTGCACACGCCCGGTGACGATGGGGCAGTCCGGATCGCCATTGAGGAAGTCGACGATGACCTCCTGCCCGATGCGTGGCAGCGCGGCCATGCCGAAGGTCGAACCCGCCCAGGCCGTCGACACGCGTACCCAGCAGCTGGCGTGCTCGTTGTCCTCGCCGATGCGGTCCCAGTGGAACTGGACCTTGATGCGGCCGTATCGGTCGGTCCAGATTTCTTCGCCGGCCGGGCCGACCACCTTCGCCGTCTGCGGTCCCTCGGTCCACGGCTTGGGTGTCGTGCGCCGCGGGCGCCAGGCGAAGCTCGTGGGCTGGGCATCGAAGGTGAAGCGCTGCACGGAGCCCTCGGCGCCGTTCTGTCCTTCACTGGCCTGGATGGTCTCTTGCAGGTGATAGCCGACACCGAGCAGCAGGTACTGCCGGTTCTGGTCGTCGCGCGGGTGGCCGGCGAGGCGGAAGGTGTGGCCCGGCGCCAGTTCGCGCAGGTTGGAGCGGCCCCTGGCCCGGCGGCGTTCGCTCAGTTGCTCCTCCGTGCGGAGGCGCGCGTAGTCCTCGCCGTCGCCGTGCTGGATGAAGCCACCCGGCCACTCGTAGGCTTCATGGCTGTCGTGGTCATGGCCGGGCGGCATTTGCTGGCGGCTCGCCAGGTCGGCCCTCGGCTTTTCGAAGTCGTAGTCGTCGGTGTAGTGGTGGCCGGAGCGAATCTCTTCGGCCTGCTCCCATGCATGAATGCGCTCGCCGGGCTCCAGGCCTCCCGTCATGCCCGAGTGTTCGTGGGGGTGGTAGCGCACGGTCTCGCCGCCAGGCAGGGGGCCGTGCGAGCTGGCGATGTCGTCGGCGAAGACCAGCACGTGCTGCTCGGCTGCATGCCGGAAGAAGAAATAGATGCCTTCGTGCTCGCACAGGCGCGAGACAAAATCGAAGTCGCTCTCGTGGTACTGAACGCAGTAGTTCCAGGTGCGGTAGCTGCGGCTGAGCTTCTGCTCGAGCGGGTGGCCGTAGCGCCCGAGCACCGCGGCAAGGATGTCCGGAACGGTCTGGTCCTGGAAGATGCGGAAGTCGCTTCGGCGGGTGGCGAGCCAGAGCCAGGGACGCAGCCGCATCTTGTAGAAGGACTGTCGCGCGTCTTGCTGCGAAAGGCCGAAGCGCGTGACGATGCCGGCAAGGTGGCGCAGGGCGCCGCTCTCGGTTTCCATCGCGACGGTGGCGGCCTTGCCCAGCAGGGTCTTGGGATCGATGGCGTTGCTGCTGCCCAGCAGATCGATTTCAAAAACGTAAGCCTGGCTGAGCGTCTCTCGACCGACGAGGCGATGGAATTGCAGTGCCTCGCCCAAGGGCGTCTGGATCGTGACGCGGCGCTTCACGGATGGCGTCTCCACGGGATCGGCAAGATCACCGGGGACGCGACGAATGTTGTCGCAATGGCGTGAGTCACGCACTCTCCCTGCTGTCGTTATTGATTGCTGCTTGCCTTGAGAGCGAATGGCCAGCTCTCGATGCGTCATCGTGCACTGCGACAGGACGCTTCAAGCGATTGCAATTATGTGATTCCAATGTTCGGCAACGCGCAGGTCTTGCCTTTTGGCGTAGGGATTCTTGTTGCAGGTATGCCAACAAGTTGACATGCCAAATCCACGCTTGCTTACGACGGATGTAGTCAATGGGCTCCAAGCCCCTTCTTGTTTTGAACGAAAGGACTCTTGAGCCGTGTGATGCTGGCTAATCCTGCGATGCCGCTGCGCGCGCGAACTGTGACAAGCGTTTGACCAGCGGCTCGAACAGTTCCATGGGCGTGTTCCCGTAACCCAGTACCAACCCGTTGTCCGATGGTGTCGGCCGCATCGCAAATCCCGACAGCGGAAACGGCGCGATGCCATGTCGCAGCGCCTCGGCCGCGATCCGGCGGTCATCGAAGCGCGCGGGCAACCGCACCGTCAGGTGCAACCCGCAGTAGCCGCCGTCGATCTCGTGCGGCACCTTGAAATACTTCTGCAGCGCAAGCCGCAGCGCCTGCTGCCGGTCGCGGTACAGCCGCCGCATGCGGCCCAGGTGCCGGCTGAACTGCCCGCTCTCGATGAAGTCGGCCATGGCCAGCTGCTCGTAGCGATGCCCGCCGCGCAGCATTTCTTCCAGCGGTGCCTGCACGACTGGCAGCAGCTGCGCGGGCAGCACGAGAAAGCCCAGCCGCAGTGACGGAAACATCGTCTTGCTGAAGGTGCCGACGTAGAGCACGGGCGCGTCGTCCACCAGCCCCTGCATCGCACCGATGGGCTCGCCCGTGTGGCGGAACTCGCTGTCGTAGTCGTCCTCGATGATCCACGCGCCGTGCTGGCGGGCTTGCGCGATCAGCGCGAGCCGGCGCGCGATGCTCAGCACCGAGCCGCCCGGGTACTGGTGCGAGGGCGTGGTGTAGATCAGCCGGGGCGGGTGCTTTTGCCAGTCGCGTTCGGTCACGCACAGGCCTTCGGCGTCGACCCGCACCGGCACGATGCGCATGTCGCCCGCATGCATGGCGGCCTTCACGCCGCGGTAGCCCGGGTCTTCGACCCAGCCGGTCTCGCCCGGGTTGGCCAGCAGCCGCACGCACAGCGAGATGGCCTCCTGCGCGCCTTCGGCGATGACGACATGTTGCGGCTCGCAGCGCACGCCGCGCGCCACCGACAGATGCCGCGCGATGGCCGCGCGCAGCGGCGATTCGCCCAGCGGATCGCCGTAGCCCAGCGCGGCCGATCCGGCGCCGCGGATCGCCCGGTCGAGCGCGCGCCGCCATGGGGCCGACGGAAAGTGCGACAACGCGGGCACACCGGGGCGCAGCGCCGCCTCCATCTCGCCGCGCGACGTGCCTGGCTTGATCTTCGCGAGACGCAGCGCGGTGGCTGGTGCGCCGGTCGGCTTGCCCGTGCGCTTCGGCAGGACGGAGGACGAGAGTTCGGTCACGCGCGTGCCCTGCCGGTCGGGCTGCACATAGCCCTCGGCCGCCAGATGCTCGTAGGTCGCGGTGACGGTGTTGCGGGATACGGCCAGCGCCTCGGCCAGGGCGCGCGAGCCCGGCAGGCGGCTGCCGGCGACCAGGCTGCCGTCGAGGATGGCGCGCTTGAGCCGGTCGTGCAGCTGGTGCTGCATCGAGCCTGCGCCGCGGTCCCTTAAGAGGGAGGACTCGAGCAGGGCAGTGGGAGAGAGGGTAGGTCGTGGCACCATGAAATGAATCCAACGTGGCACTTACGCTGGAGCCACGTTGCGCGTACTTTACGTGCTCCCGCCCAGTTTTTCCTTTTTTCCGAAAGAGCCTTTCATGTCAGCCCGCCAAAACAAGTTCGGCCAGTCCATCGGTCCCGATCTTCCCGAATGGACGCCGCGCGCCCAGCCGCCGCGCCGTGTGGTCGAAGGCCGTTTCTGCAGGCTCGAACCGATCGATGCCTCGAAGCACGCCGACGATCTGCACGCCGCCTACGCGCAGGCCCCCGATGGGCGCGACTGGACCTACCTCGGCGTCGAGCGCCCCGCCGAAGCGGAAGGCACCCGCGCCTACATCGAGCGCATCGCGAAGAGCACCGACCCGCTGCACTTCGCCGTCATCGACAGGCAAAGCGGCCGCGCCGTGGGCTCGCTGGCGCTGATGCGCATCGACCCGGCCAACGGGGCCATCGAAGTGGGGACCGTCAATTTTTCGCCGCTGCTGAAGAACACGCCGATGTCCACCGAAGCGCAGTACCTGCTGATGAAGCTCGCCTTCGACGAACTCGGCTACCGCCGCTACGAGTGGAAATGCGACAACTTCAACGAGCCATCGAAGCGCGCGGCGCTTCGGCTGGGCTTCAAGTACGAGGGCCTGTTCCGCCAGGCCGTGGTCTACAAGGGCCGCAGCCGCGACACCGCGTGGTTCTCGATCATCGACGGCGAGTGGCCCGCGGTGCGCACCGCGTTCGAGCGCTGGCTGGCGCCCGGCAACTTCGACGCGCAGGGCCGGCAGCGCATGTCGCTCGACAAGTTCCGGCTGCCTTCTTCCTGAGTGAGTCGCGCCGGGCCGGAATCTATTTGCCCGGCTTCTGCGACTGCTCGCACTCGACCTGGATCAGCTCTCGCTCGTCCAGCGTCGCGCCGATGCGCACCGCGCTCAGGCAGCCGCCCCACACGCAGCCGGTGTCGATCGAGAGCAGGTCGGGCCGCGACAGCCAGCCCAGCGTCGACCAGTGGCCGCAGGCGACCGTGGCCCTGGCCGTCTTGCGCCCGGGCACGTCGAACCACGGCATGTAGCCTTCGGGCGGGGTGGCCGCGCTGTCTTTGGCCTCGAACTCCATCACGCCTTCAGGTGTGCAGAAGCGCAGCCGCGTCAGCGCATTGACGATGGCGCGCAGCCGCGCGCTGCCCGTGAGCGTGTCGTGCCATTGCGCCGGCTCGTTGCCGTACATCGACATCAGGAACTCGCCCAGCGCCGGCCCGCGCAGCACCGACTCGACCTCGGACGCCAGCGCCAGCGTGTCGCCCACCGTCCACTGCGGCAGGACGCCCGCATGCAGCATCAGCAGGTCGCCGTCGCCAATGCGCATGTGCAGCGCCATGTGCTGCAGGCGCACCCATTCGAGCAGCGCCTCGCTGTCGGGCGCGGCCAGCACTTCGGCCAGCGTGTCCTTGCGGCCGGCCTTGCGCGCGCCGTGCGCCACGCCCAGCAGGTGCAGGTCGTGGTTGCCGAGCAGGCTCAGCGCCGAGGCGCCGCAGCCCTGCACGCGGCGCAGCACCGCGAGCGAATCGGGGCCCCGGTTGACCAGGTCGCCCAGCAGCACGATGGTGTCGCGGCTGGGGGAGAAATCGATCTTCTGCAGCAGCCGACCGAAGGGGGCGTCGCAGCCTTGCAGGTCGCCAATCAAGTAAAGTGACATTCCCTCATTTTCTCCCTCAGTTCATGGATGTCTTCCTCCTGGCCTTGTTGACCACGCTCAACGCGTTGTTCGCAATGTCCGAAATGGCCCTTTCCACCAGCCGGCGCGCACGTCTCGCGGCACTGGCCGAAACGGGAGACACCGGCGCGGTGGCCGCGCTGAAGCTGATGGAGTCACCCACGCAATTCCTCTCGACGGTGCAGATCGGCATCACCTCGATCGGCATGCTCAGCGGCATCGTCGGCGAGGCCGCCTTTGCCGAGCCGCTCGCGGTCTGGATGGAAGGCGTCGGCATGGGGCGCGGCACCGCCAGCGTCGCGTCCACCGCGGTGGTCGTCACCTGCATCACTTTCTTCACCATCATCTTCGGCGAACTGGTGCCCAAGCGCATCGGCCAACTCTATCCCGAGCCCGTGGCGCGATGGGTGTCGCGCCCCATGCGCGGACTGGCCAAGGGCGCCAAGCCTTTCGTGTGGCTGCTGGCGGGCGCCACGGCCACCATGCTGAAGCTGCTGCGCATCGACGCCAACGCGGCCCGTTCTGTCACCGAGGAAGAAATCTCGGCCAGCCTCGAAGAAGGCGTGGACGCCGGCGTCATCGAGCAGCACGAGCACCAGATGGTGCGCAATGTGTTCCACCTCGACGACAGGCGCCTGTCGTCGCTGATGATCCCGCGCGCCGACATCGAATGGCTCGATGCTTCGTTCACCGTGGAGCGGGCACTGCAGCAGGTCGCCGACGCGGCCGAGCTCAACCTCGTGCATTCCTGGTACCCCGTGTGCCGCAACTCGCTCGACGACGTGGTTGGCGTCGTCAGCGTGGCGCAACTGCTGCGCCTGGGCTCCGCGCATCGCGGCGTGCTGGGCCAGGAGGCGACGCCCGCCGTGTTCGTGCCCGAGACCCTCACCGGCATGGAGCTGCTGGAGCAGTTCCGCGCCCGCGCCGGCCGCCTCGTGTTCGTGGTCGACGAGTACGGCGTGGTCCAGGGCCTCATGACCCCGCGCGACCTGCTCGAAGCTATCACCGGCGAACTGCAGCCCGGCATGCAGACCGACGCCTGGGCGCGCGAGCGGGCCGACGGCGTGTGGGAGCTCGACGGCCTCATGCCCGTGTCGGAGCTGCGCGCGCGCCTGGGCATCCGCGAATTGCCCGATGAAGAGCGCGGGCGCTACAACACCGTGGCCGGCTTGCTGATGTCCGTGTCGGGCCACCTGCCCGAGGTGGGCGAGCGCATCGACTGCGCCGGCTGGTGCTTCGATATCGTCGCGCTCGAAGGCCGCCGCATCGACCGGGTGCTGGCGTCGCCCGACCCGACGGCGCCGTCCAAGGAAGATTGAGGCGGGGGCCATGCTGTCTCTGCTCGCTCTCAGCTGCCCCCAATGCTCCGCGCCGTTGCCGCGCGCTGCCCGCTGGCGTACCGTCAACTGCAGTTACTGCGGCACCACCGTCACCCGAGGCACTGAAACCATCGAGCGCGAGAGCTTCCGCGCCGCGCTGCGCCGGGCCAATGCCGACGTGCCCGGCGGCCGCATCCTCACATGGCGCGGCGCGCGCTACCGCGTGCTCGCACCGCTGGCCACCGGGGAGCACAGCGAAGTGCTGTTCGCCGAACGCCTCGGTGCGTTGCCCGAGCGCGTCACGCTCAAGCTCGCGCGAGACAGCGCCGCCAACAGCGTGCTGGTGCGTGAAGGCGCGGTGCTCCAGTCGCTGCAAGACCTGCCGGTGCAGGGTGCTGCCTATTTCACCCGCCGCCTGCCGCAGCCGCTGGGCGTGGGCATTGCCGAAGGCCTGGGCGACGGCGCCCGCCAGGCGCTGGTGCTGCGCCACCCGGCAGGCTTCTGGGGCAGCCTGCAAGACGTGCAGCAGGCCAACGCCCAAGGCATCGATCCGCGCCACGCAGTGTGGATCTGGCGCCGCATGCTCGAAGTGCTGGCCTTCGTGCACGGTGCCGGCTGGACGCACCGCGACCTGTCGCCCGCGCATGCGCTCGTGCATCCGCGCGACCATGGCGTGCTCGTCATCGGCTGGTCGCGCGCGCAACATGCCACCGGCACGGTCCACAACGCCGCCGCCGCACGCGACCTGATGCAAGCCGCCTGGACCGTGCGCGCCGTGTTGCACGGCGGTGCGGCCGGCGAGCCAGGTTTCGGCGCTCACACACCTGCACCGCTCGTGGCCTTGCTGCGCCAGTGCAGTGAAGACAGTGCCGCCTGCCAGCGCCTTGGCGCGCAGGGCATCGAGCAGGCGCTCTCCGCCGCGTCGCGCGAAGCCTTCGGCGCGCCGCAGTTCGTTCATTTCGATCCCGCGCCTCCCCACCGTACCGGCGCCTGAACCGCACATACGCACCAAGCTAGGAGTCACTTCATGGGCTACGGAAACTACTCGCATGCCGCCCACACGGCGCTCATTGCCGACCGCGCCGCCAAGCCGGGCGCCGAGGTCTTCACCCAGCGCTCCACCCATCCGCTGATGAACCCGCAAGGGCTGAAGGTGCGCGAGTCGCGCGACAACGCCGACCATCCGAACTCGCTGGGCATCGTTTTCGCGCTCGACGTCACGGGCTCCATGGGCGATATTCCGCAGACGCTGGCGCGCAAGGAGCTGCCCACCTTCATGAAGCTGCTGACCGACTGCGGCGTGGCAGACCCGCAGCTCATGTTCATGGCCATCGGCGACGCCACCTCCGACCACGCACCGCTGCAGGTCGGCCAGTTCGAATCGACCGCCAACCTGATGGACCAGTGGCTCACCTGGAGCTATCTCGAAGGCGGTGGCGGCGGTTCGGGGGAAGAGAGCTACGAGCTCGCCTTCTACGTCATGGCCCAGCACACCGACATGGACTGCTGGGTCAAGCGCAAGAAGCGCGGCTACCTGTTCGTCACCGGCGACGAACTGCCGTACCCCGCCGTCTCGCGCCACCAGATCGAAGGCCTCATCGGCGAGAAGCTCGACGAGGACATTCCCATCGAGGAAGTCATCGCCGCCGCGGCCGAAACGACGAACCTGTTCTTCCTGATTCCCGACGCCCAGCGCCGCCGCCGCTGCGAGCCGCGCTGGCGCGAGCTGCTGGGCGATCACGTCATCTGCATGGACTCGCCGGACGACGCCTGTGCCGTGGCCGCCGGCATCGTCGCCCTCACCGAGAAGGCCGTGCCCAGCCTCGAGGCGCTGGCCGGCGTGATGGGCGGCACCGGCATGGCACGGGAACGCGTCGGCGGGGTGCTGCACGCGCTCGACGGCTATGCCGCGCTGCTCGACCCGACTGCGCCGCGCCGCGCGCCGCCGGCCGTGGCCATGAGCGCGGCAGGCCCGCGCTCCTCGTGGTGGAAGCGGCTCTTCGGCTGATGACCGAGTGAGCTCCGGCACCGCAGCGACAGCCACGCGCTACATCTCACTGCTCGGCCTCGGCTTCGGGGACTGCGGCAAGGGGCTCTTCACAGACCACCTGTGCGGCGCGCTGCAGGCCCACACTGTCGTGCGCTTCAACGGCGGCGCGCAGGCCGGGCACAACGTGGTGCTGGCGGATGGGCGGCATCACACCTTTTCGCAGTTCGGCGCCGGCAGTTTTCATGCGGGCGTGGGCACCGTGCTTGCGAGTCCGGTGGTGGTGCACCCGACGGCGCTGCGCGTCGAGGAAGCGGCATTGCGGCGGGTGGGCGTGGAGGACGCGTTCTCGCGCCTGCTGATCGATGCGCGCTGCCGCGTGACCACGCCCTTTCATCAGGCGGCAGGCCGTTTGCGCGAATGGGCGCGGGGGGAGGGGGCGCACGGCAGCTGCGGCGTGGGTGTCGGCGAAACGGTGCGGCATGCGCTCGCCGCACCCGACGAGGCGCTGCACTACGGCGACCTGTCGCAGCCGGCCCTTGCCTTGGAAAAACTGGAAGCCTCCCGCGCTGCGCTGCTTCGCGAGTTCGCGCACGCGGCGCCCTTGCATGCCGATGGCGCGCGGGAACTGTCGGTGCTCCAGGACGACTCGCTCGCACGGCGATGGCTCGATGCCGCCGCGCCGTGCCTGGCCCAGTCGCCGCCTGCGGGGGCGGACCGCATCGCCGAGCGCCTTGCGCGGCCCGGCGCCGTGGTCTTCGAGGGCGCGCAGGGCGTGCTGCTGGACGAGTGGCGCGGGTTCCATCCGCACACCACGTGGAGCACCATCTCGACGACGGCGGTCGAGGCCGTGCTGCGCGACGTGGGCATCGACGCGCCCGTGCAGCACCTGGGTGTTCTGCGCAGCTATCTCACACGCCATGGCCCGGGACCGCTGCCCACGCACGACCGGGCACTCGATGCGCGGTTGCGCGAGCCGCACAACGCGAACGAAGGCTGGCAGGGCGTGTTCCGCAGGGGCCACCCCGATGCGGTGCTGCTGCGGTACGCGCTGGATGCGGCAGGCACGCTCGACGGGCTGGTGGTGAGCCACCTCGATGCGGTCGACGGCGCGGGGCTGCGCTGGTGCGCCGGTTACCGCACGGCGGAGGCGGGCCGCTTCGCGTCGCTACCGCTCGGCGGCGTGCGCGATCTCGGCCATCAGCACGCATTGACCCGACTGCTGCAAGGCGCCGAGCCGATCTATGAGCCGCACGCCGTCGCAAGCCCGCATGCATGGGTGGCGTACGCCGAGGCATCGAGCGGCTTGCCCGTGCGCTTCGGCGCTTTCGGCCCGACGCGCGAAACCGTGCGCGACCGCAAGCATCTTCCTTGAGAGACTTCGTGAGCTACAACATTCCCCTGATCGTCGGCGCCGCATCGAGCGCCATTGCCGCGCTGCTGCACATCTGCATCATCTTCGGCGGGCCGGCGTGGTACCGCTTCTTCGGCGCGTGCGAACGCATGGCGGCGGGCGCGGCGGCCGGGCATCTGTATCCGCCCGTCGTCACGGTGAGCATCGCCTGCGCGCCGGGGGTGTGGGCGGCCTGACGGGCCGGCCGCCCTCATTCACCAGGCCACCCCGTCCCCCATCAACGCCCGCTGCGCCAGCAGGAACGCGGCCGCATTCCAGCTCTGCCCCGCCATTCCCATCGGCGCGAGCGTGCGCCCATGGAACCACTCCGTGAACCGCCAGTCTTCCTGCGCGTTCGCTTGTGCCAGCCGCGCAAGCTCGGCCCACGCCTGCTCGTGCAGCCCCTGCCGCGCCAGCGCCATCACCCAGAACCCGCCGACGAACGGCCAGATTCCCCCGTTGTGGTACTGGTGCACGATGTTCTGTCGATGCCGCCCCATGTAGGCCCGCCACAGCTCGTGCTGCTGCGACAGCGGATGCAGCACCACGCGCAACGGGTAGGGCTGCGATGCATGCGCCGCATCGATGGTCCGCACGATGCGCTGCGCCATCGCCGCATCGGCCAGCCCGCTCTGTATCGCCAGCACGTTGCCGAACACATCGCCTTCGTCGCCGACCACCGCGAAATTGACGAAGCTCAGGTACAGCCCCGGGTCGCGCCGGCCGCGCCGCGCATAGTGCCGCAGCAGCCTTGCGCGGTGGTACTCGGGCAGGTCGCGCTGGAACGGATTGAACAGGTGGTTGAAGTGGTGCTGCGTTTCCTCGGCGTGTTCGAGTGCGAAGCGGCGCTTCACGTCGAACCACAGCGCGTTGGTGTACAGCACGTAGCCCGAGCGCGGCATGATGTCGGCCCAGTCGCTGGCCTCGTTCTGCTGCAGCAGGCGAAAGTGCTGGTGCTCCTGCGCGAGCAGCCATTGGATCGCGCGTTCGACTTCGGCGCGCCAGTGCGTGGCGCCTACATCGCCGTGCCTGCGCACATGGTCCGCCGCGATGAGCCACCACAGGGTGGCGTCGATGCAGCCCAGATACCAGAAGTCGGCGTCCTGCCCCTCGGGGTCGACGTACTTCGGAATCTGCCCGTTGGCCGCCTGCTGCGACGCGAGTGCGTCGAGGCTGGCCACGGCGCCTTGCTCCAGCGCGGGCACGCCGCTGCCGCACATGGCCATGACGCAGATGGCGGCGTCGCGGCCGAAGATGCGCGTGTAGCGCCGCGCCACGGCGGCCTCGGTGCGGCTGGCGGCCAGGATGCCGTGCGGCGTGAGGTTGCCTTCCAGCAGTTCGAGCGAGGCCCGCGCGCAGGCATCGATCAGCGCCAGCGCGGAAGCGTCGAGGTTCGGGGCCGGGCGCGTGGTCATGGGGTGGGCATTCGCAGGCTCGGGACGCCGGGCCGCCGCGCCTCGCTCACACGTTGCTGGTCGCGCGCACTTCCTCGATGGTGGTGTGCCCGGCCAGCACCTTCTCGATGCCGTCCTGCCGCAGCGTGCGCATGCCTTCCTGCAGCGCCGTCTGCTGGAGTTCTTCCGCACGTGCGCCGGTCTGCACCAGGCGGCGCAGCGTTCTGGACATTGTCATCAGCTCATGGATGCCCACGCGTCCCTTGAAGCCGGTGTCGCCGCAATGCTTGCACCCGGTGCTGGTGTAGCTGTGCAGGTGCCCGTCGCGGCCGTAGCGCTGCATCCAGTCGTCCTGCACCGCCTTGCGCTGGACCGCGTCGTTTTGCTGCGTGCCGAATGCGTGCATGTAGTCGTTCAGCAGTTCGTCGACCGTCTCCGGGCTTGCGGGCGTGCTGCTGGTGCAGCGGGTGCAAAGGCGGCGCACCAGTCGCTGCGCCAGCACGGCCAGCAGCGAGTCCGCGAAGTTGAACGGGTCCATGCCCATGTCGAGCAGGCGAGTCACGGTTTCGGGCGCGCTGTTGGTGTGCAGCGTCGACAGCACGAGGTGGCCGGTCAGCGAAGCCTCGATGGCGGTCTTCGCTGTTTCCTCGTCGCGGATCTCGCCGACCATGATCACGTCCGGATCGGCGCGCACGAACGCCCGCAGCGCCTTTGCAAAGGTCCACTCGATGCGCGGGTTGATCTGTACCTGCCGCAGTCCGGTCTGCGTGATTTCGATCGGGTCTTCGGCGGTCCAGATCTTTCGCTCCGGCGTGTTGATGTGCATCAGCGCCGAGTGCAGCGTGGTGGTCTTGCCCGAGCCCGTGGGGCCCACGCACAGCACCATGCCGTAGGGGCGCTCGACGGCCCTGGTCAACTCCGCGAGGTTGTTCGGCGAGAGGCCCAGCTTGTCCATGGGAATGGGCTTGGCCGACGCCAGGATGCGCATCACCACGTCTTCGAGGCCGTTGTTGGTCGGGATGGTCGCCACGCGCAGTTCGATGCGGTGCTGCGGCGAGTACTTGGCGAAGTTGATCTTGCCGTCCTGCGGGTTGCGCTTTTCGCTGATGTCCAGGTCGCACATGATCTTCACGCGAGCGACGATGGCGTTACGGTAGCTTGGCGGCAGCTCCAGGTAGGTGTAGAGCAGGCCGTCGCGGCGAAAGCGGATGCGGGTCTTTTCCTGGCCGGGATAGCTTTCGATGTGGATGTCCGAAGCGCCCTCGCGGTGCGCCTCCAGGATCATGCTGTTGATCATCCGCACCAGGGAGTTGTCCGACTGCTCGATGGGAGCCTCGGGGGCGGGCGCGGCGGGGCCTTCCTTCTCGAGCGTCTGCAGCAGTTCGCTGGTGCCGGCCATGTCGAATTCGAGGGGCCGGCTGGGATCGAGGTTCGAGGAAAAGACACCGGGGGCGGCGGTCGTCGACTCGCCGATTTTTTCGTAGGCTGCGTGCAGCACGTTGTCGAGGTCGATGCATTGCCCGACCACCGGGGTGACCTTCATCTGCGCGATGAACTCCACCTCGTCGAGGGCCGAATGCCGGCTGGTCGGGTCGTCGATCGCAACCACGAGGCGCCCCTCGTGCAGCCGCAGCGGCATGACCTGCAGGCGCTGGGCCACGGAATACGGCAGCTTGCGCAGTGCGTCGGCCGCCGCGGGGAACAGGTGCAGGTTGACGAGGGGATAGCCCATCTTGCGCACCAGCGCGGTCTGGAGCTGGCCCTTGCTGACGATGCCCATGCGCACCAGCGTCTCGCCCAGCGGCACCGTGGGATCGAGCTGTTGCCGCGCCAGCCCCGAGCGAAGCTGATCGTCGGTGATCATGCCCAGCGAAATCAGCGCTTCGCCGATCCGTGCGATCGGCGTGCGGCTCTGGGTTTCGAGTGCGCTCAGGAGCTGCTCGGGCATGACGACTTCGTTGGCGGGCATGGGCGATTTCCTGTCTGGTTTCGGACACTGCATCGTAGAGCGGGATTCATGCGCTTGCCATCACTTCAACTTGTGAGTACGCAAGTTCTCATGTCGGGGCCCGAACCCTGAATCTCCTTTTGTCCTACGCGGGCCGTCCGCCACCTGCATAGCATGTCGGCGATGCGTCAATTGATTCTTGCGACAACCCTGGTGCTGGTCGCTGCCGCCGCAACGGTGCAGGCCGAGCCCGTCAAGGTGCCCGTCGACAGCGACGAGAAGGGCACCGTCTACGTGGCCCCCAACGTGAACCCGACCGAAACCTCGGCCACCGTCAAGGGGGCGAGCTTCGGCGTGCTGCGGCCGGACGGCAGCGGCACCTACATCGGCACCGACACCTCCACGCCACGGCCCACCTACTCGCTGGGGGCGAGCACCGGCGGCAATCTGTCGCTCTCGGGCGGTGTTCAGTCGGACGGCAAGGCCAACAACGGCGTGAAGGCCGGCATTACCTTCAGGTACTGACAGGAGGGCCGCGCGCGCGACAGAGGGTTTTGTCGGACCTACGCAGCAGGCTGCGCGGGCAGGGCCGGCGTCAGCCCGTAGCGCGACATCACCGCGACCAGCTTCGCCTTGTCGGGCGGTCCGCCCGCATTGACCACGGCCGCGACCTCGCGAAAGTACTGCGCGCCGATGTCCGGCGAGAGCACGACGATCGCGCGCGCCGTCTGCGATCCGACATTGCGAAAGCCGTGCACCGAGCCGCGCGGCGTCGACATCCATTCGCCGGGTGTCAGCTCGCGCGTTTCGGCATCGACCGAATAGGTGACCGCGCCTTCCACGACATAGAAGAACTCCTCGTTGTCCCGATGGCTGTGCGGTGGCGGCACGTTGGCGCCCGGCGGCAGGGTGAGTTCGAACACCCCAATGCTCCCTGTCGCGGAGCCATCGACCAGATAGCGAATTTCGAGCTGGCCTGCCTTGATCACTTCATCGCGGTTCATGTGTTTCTCCTGTCGCTGGTGCCCAGGCGTTGACTCTACGGCGTTGCAGGAAAAAGATAAATCGCCTATTTTTCGCAGGCTCAGACCAGCGTGCCGTAGACGATGAAGCCGTCGTGCGTCGCGACCTTGTCGTACAGCGTGCGGCCGGCCGTGTTGGTCGCATGGGTCTGCCAGTACACGCGGCGTACGCCCGCGTGCTTCGCGCGCTCGTACACGCCCTGGATCAGCTGGCGGCCCACGCCACGGCCGCGTTCTGATGGCAGCGTGAACAGGTCCTGCAGATAGCAGGTCGGCTCAAGCCGCGTGGTGCTCCGGTGGAACAGGTAGTGGGTGAGCCCGACCAGTTGCCCGTCGCGCTCGGCGACCAGCGCATGCACCGGTTCGTAGACATCGAAGAAGCGCTGCCAGGTGGCCTGCGTGATCTCGTCGGCAAGGGCTGTCGCACCCTCGCGTCCGTAGAAGGCGTTGTAGCCGTCCCATAGCGGCTTCCATGCCGCGTAGTCGTCGGGCGCCGGAGGGCGGATCTGGAGGGGCGTACTCATCGCGTCTGTGGCCTGCATTCTGAAAAAATGCGATTGCAACACAACGCGTGCCGCTCCCAACCTTCGGTCAGCTCGGCGCTATTGGCTACTGCCGACCTGCTCCTGCGCCTTGGAACGGGCGCATCCAGGCGGCATCACCGCCACCGGTAGCGCGGGCGGCAGCGCCGGACCCTCGGTCAGGGCGCCCATCGATTGCTCCAGGAAGTCGAGCATCGCGCGCATCGCGGCGCTGTTGTGGCGGCGCTGCGAGTAGGCCGCGTACAGCCAATGGTCGCGCGGCATGTGCTCGCGCAGCACCGGCACCAGCGCTCCGCGTTCCAGGTGCGACTGCGCCAGCGGCTCGGGCACATAGGCCACGCCCACGCTGCGCAGCGCCAGTTCGATCAGCGCGACGGCGTCGTTGGCTTCCAAGCGGCTGTGCACGGGCACGTCGTATTGCCTGCCGTCGGTCTCGAAGGGAAGGTGGGTGGTCGGCTTCGCCGAGTAACTCAGCACCTCGTGCCGGCCCAGATCCTCGGGCGTCTGCGGCATGCCGCGCTGCGCCCAGTAGGCCGGCGTGGCGCAGACCACCATGTCGAACTGCACCAGCCGGCGCACGATCAGGTTCATGTCGTCGATGCGTCCGCCGGTCAGGTGCACGTCGATGCCTTCCTCGATCAGGTCGAGGTCGTCGTTGGTGAACACCAGGCTCACGTAGACGTCGGGGTAGCGCTTGATGAACTCGGCGATCACGTCCGAGAGCCAGCCGGCGATCAGCCCGTGCGGCGCGCTCATGCGTAGGCGCCCGCGCGGGTGCGACCCGTGGGCCTGCAGGTCGTTCAGGGTGTTCTCGGCCATGGTCACCAGCTCGGTGCTGCGGTCGAGCAGCACCTGGCCGGCGTCGGTCAGGCTCAGGGAGCGGGTCGAGCGGTTCAGCAGGCGCACGCCGCTGCGCGTTTCGAGCTCCGCCACGTAGCGGCTGACCGTGGCCTTGGACATGCCCAGCGAGATCGCTGCGCGGGAGAAGCTGCGCCGGAACGCGACTTCGCGGAATGTTTTGATGAGATCGAGGCCGTCCATGGGTGGACGCATTGTTCCAGCATCGGGGATGAGGCCGTGGGCGTAGGGGCATACCACCTGCGACGTGGTTGTACGGCGCCGGTGATGCCAACGAGCGATACGGAAGCGTTCTACCCGACCCGCATCACTGTCCCGTATACCCCGCAGCGCTCGCCTCCCGCGCACGCGCATCATCCACCGCTCGTTCGGAGCGAAGCTGGCGTCTTCCACAATTCGCACACTCATAAAGACGCAGCCAGGGCAGCAGGCGCATCCACCCACTGCGATGAATGCGCCCAAGGTGCGCGATGTTGCACGTACAAGCGACGAACAGGTGGGACATGGAAGGTCTGTGTAGAAACAACGGGAGGAAATCGTCGTTCGATTCTTTCGCCTCACCCTGGCGAATGCAACTCACCGGTTCCAGCTATTTTTTCGCCCTTGTGGCCGGCTACGGTGCGGAAGGCGGCAAGCCGAAATCTGTTCCCGCGAAGTCCTGGGGAACATGCACGCCCTGCGAATCGCGCAGCAACACGCCGCGCCTTTCCATCTCCCGCATCGTCCTGTTGACGACCTCGCGAGAAACGCCGGCGTAAGAGGCGATGACGCCCTGCGTGACGCGCTTGTCGTAGGCCTCGTGGCCAGCGGGAGCTATCTGGGTCATCTTGTGGAGTACACGGCCGACCATCTCTTCTGAAGAAAGCGAAGAGATGCGCCGGATCTGACGGCGCAAGACATTCATGCGGGCAGCCTCCGCACCAAGCAATTCCAGTGCGATGCCGTGATGCCGCTCGCAAAGCGCCCTGATCACCGGCACGGGAACGAGGTATATCGTGCTGGGAAGCACCGCGATCAATCTGTGGGCAGCCAGATACTGCGGCTCGCTCAAGGAGCCACCAAGATAGAAGTCGTGCCGGCGAATGAAATCCGTGGTCACTTCCGTATCTTCCTGCGCGCCGTCGCGGCCTTGGGCAACCACGCGCACCAGGCCGCTTTCCACGCAGTAGAACGAACGCGTGCATTCGTTCGACGCAAGGATCGTCTCGTTGCGAGCGTATGAACGCAGCTCGCAAAGCTGCCCGATGGCCGAACGTTCCACCAGCGGCAAGCGGGCAATCAATGGATGCAGGTGCACGCAGCGATGATGAAAGCCGGGAGGTCGAAACGCAATCACCCGAATTAGGGATTCCTTACTACAGCATCCCATCGCGCCGCGGCAGCTATTTCTATTCACAGGCCTCCAGATCGATCAGGCCCTTCTGCATGGCATCGCGCACCGCCTGGGCACGCGACTTCACGGCCAGCTTGCGATAGATGCTCTTCGCATGCGCATCCACCGTGTGCAGCGAGCGATGGCTCAGTTCGGCAATCTGGCGGTTGCTCAGGCCTTGCGAAATCATCCGAAGCACGTCGAGTTCGCGACGCGAGAGCGCGCGGCCTCCAGTGCCTGGACTCGCCGATGGCGGGAGGCGCGTTTCCTCTGTTTGCAAAGAGAGCTTCGCTTGTGCCGGCAATGAGGCCGAAGGCGGCAGTTCAGGCCCCAGCACCGCGCGCCCCCGTTCCACGATGCACCACGCGATCCGCATCGCCGTGGCCGAATCGCCCTCGGCAATCAGGCGCATCAGAAGGACGAGTTCCTGCTGAGCCGCTTTGGCGAACAGGAGGGCGGCGGCGGTCGAGGAAGTCGACGAATCGATTCGCGGCACTCCATCGCTGGTCCCCTCCACGCGCGGCTCGCCGCCGCTGGACCCGGCCGTGCGCACGGACGATGATTCCCTCGAGCCTTGTTCGGGCCGCATGGCAATCCGCTTGCTCTTTTCTCTGGACATCGATGCCTTCAAGTAGCGCAAGCGCGATCAATCGTCCTCGGGTTTGCGCCCGGATGGGTCGCTCGCCGGGGCCGGGAAGCTCTCGAAGAAGATCGGTTCGACCTGGCTCGGCTCGGCACGCGCCAGGTTTTCCTCGGCGGGCAAGAGGTTGCCGAAGTCGGTGGACGCGAAATTGGCGGGCACGTGCACGCCTTGATCGTCGCGCCGCACGAGGCCGCGTTGCTCCATGTCGCGCATGGTCTTGTTGACCACTTCGCGCGACAGACCCGAGTAGGAGGCGATCACCGATTGGGAGATGCGCTTGTCGAACGCGCCCATGCTCGAGGGGGCCAGCACGGTCAGCTGGTGCAGCACGCGGCCGACGACGTCTTCGGTGGACAGCGCGGACATGCGCCGCAGCTGGTTGCGCATGACGGCCATGCGCTCGATCGCGAGTTCCAGCAGTCTGATGGCCACCTCCGGGTACGAACTGCAGATCTTGCGCAACGCCACGACGGGGATGAGGTGCACTGCCGCGGGCAACGCGGCAACCAGCGTGTGCTTGGCCTGGTAGGTGTCCTCGGAAAGAGACGGACCGATGAAGAATTCGTTCTGGCGGATGAAGTCGGTCGTGACATTGGTGGCGTGGGCGCGGCCCTTGCCATGCTCCACCACGCGCAGCAGTCCGCTGGCCACGCAATAGACGCAATCGCTCGAGCTGCCGGCCGCGAGCACCACTTCATTGCGCCGGTAGGAGCGCAACTGGCTGCTCTGGACCAGCGCAACGCGTTCGGCCTGCGACACGTTGGCGAAGAGAGGATTCAGGTACATGGTCGAAGAAAATCCGTGCCGTGGTTCGAGTCACCCGAAAGGATGCCCGGGAGCGACAGCAGCAGGCTTGGCGGCCGGCTCGGTGCCACGCACGCCGTAGCCCTGCAGCCACCGCGCGCCCACGCGCGAAGCGATGTGCATGTCGTCTTCGCGCTCGATGCCGTCGACCACGACCTGGGCCGCGAAGTGCGTGCAAAGGGAAATCATGCCCTGCAGGCACTCGATGCCGAAGGTGTCGTCGCGCGCGCGGCGCAGCAGCGACGCATCGAGCTTCACGATGTCGGGCCCGCAGGACTGCAGCGCGGCGAGGTTGTCGTTGCCGCCGCCGATGTCCCGCACGGCGATGCGGCAACCGCGCAATTGCATCTGCACGCAGAAGTCGTGGGCGGCCTCGAGATCGGCCAGCGTGGCGCTGCCCACGATCTCGATCACGAGGCGCGAGGCCAGCGCGGGCTCTTCGTCGAGTGCCGCGCACAGCGAGGCCCACCAGTGGTCGAGCTTGGTGCTCTGCGCGCAGATGCCCACGCCGATGTGCGCGCAGGTCTGCGACCGCAGTTCCGCCAAGGCCTGGCGCACCGCGATGCGATCGAACGCGCGAGCCAGCCCCAGCCGCTGCAGGCACGGCAAGAACACCTCCTGCGCAAGAAGCGCCGGCTCGCTGCGGCTCGGCGGCAGACGCACGCGCCCTGCGAGGTAGAAAGTACTGGCATTGCCGCCAGCGTGCACCACCGGCTGCCATTCGAAGGAGAGCGCCTCGGTGCGCAGCGCTTCGCTGACGCGCACGGCGACGTCCATGTCGGAGCGGTAGCGCTGGCACCATTCGTCGGCCCTGTTCTCGCGCAAATCCGGAAACGGTTGCGCAGTCCACAGGGCGAACTCGATCTCCGACGTGCCGAGCTGCTCGGGCGGCCGCACCTCGATCCAGTCGGCATGCAACTGCACCATCGCGGCGATGCCCTTCGCACGCACCGGTTCGGCGCCAAGCACGGCAAGCAGCGTCTCGATGGGGCGGCTCCGGTGGCGTACGTCGTGCGGCAGCTCACGGATGTCGCGCGCGCCGCAGACGAACGCGTCGTTGGCCCACAGCAGGAAGCAGTCGTCGCGCAGCCGGGCCATGTCGGTGGCGGCCGAGGTGAGGAAGTGGGCGCACAGGCGGCGCTGTATTTCAAGGCTGGCGGCGGCTCCGAAATCCTGCCCATAGGCTTCGATGAGGTGCGGCAGGTTCGCGATG
The DNA here is from genome assembly GCF_059491885.1 of Variovorax sp. Varisp46. Lineage (NCBI taxonomy): Bacteria > Pseudomonadati > Pseudomonadota > Betaproteobacteria > Burkholderiales > Comamonadaceae > Variovorax > Variovorax sp. Varisp46. The sequence goes on along the minus strand of NZ_CP168515.1, from coordinate 3,303,373 downwards.
AACACATAGGCGCAAGGCCTGCGCGGCGCTGCTTGCAGGGTGGGGGCGGCGTCGGTTGCAACAAATGGCGCGGCCCGCGCGTTTCGCTCGGCATGTTCCCCATGCGCGCGGCTCCCCGCCGCTGTGCGTGGAGTCCATGCGACGGACCACGGAGTCTGTGGTGAGAGGGCGACCATCTGATCCTCCTTCGAACAATTCGTTTTATGCACCTTCCGGATGCTACGGATTGCAATGGTCGTTGACAGCGCTTTCGCGTCCCAACTGTGTTTCCCATCACATCTGCCCCGGGGCTCGCACTGCGCCAGCGAAGATTTCATTCCCTTTCGGCGTGCATGGAGTAGCGCATTCCACACAGGTTTTTTCAAGATAGCCGAAAGGCTGCGCGCCGACAGCGAAAGATCGATTGCGCAAAGGATGCGGTCGATAAGCTGAAGCGGAAAGTACGCGGTACAGCAGCGCCGTTGGTGGCACCATCGGCATCAGTGAAGCACTCGTCGAAACTTCTGGTGATGCGTATCGTCCTCTGGAGCGCTGCAATCGTCGCCCTGGCCATCCTCATGGGCGTCGTGTACGAGCAGGCCGGCCGCTACCGCGCGGCGCGCGACTTCCCCGCGCCCGGGAAGATGGTCGACATCGGCGGGCGAAGAATCCAGCTGGATTGCCGGGGCTCCGGCTCGCCGACCGTCGTGTTCGAGGCGGGCCTGAGCGCCGGCGGTTCGTTGAGCTGGTCGGCAGTCCAGCCGAAGATCGCAGCGCGCACGCGCGCCTGCTCGTACAGCCGCGCGGGGCTGATGTGGAGCGATCCTTCGGATGCGCCTCCCAGTGCCAGGCAGGTGGCGCACGATCTTCACACGGCACTCGCCCGCGCAGGCGAGCGGGGCCCCTACGTGCTGGTCGGCCAGTCGCTGGGCGGGCTCTTCGCCACGAGTTTCACGAGGCACTTCGGCGCCGAGGTGGTGGGGCTGGTTCTCGTCGACCCTTCGCATCCGGACCAGGTCGCGCGCGTCGCGGACTTCATGACGGAGACGCGGTCGTTGCGCTCGCGCATCGCCGTGTCGCTCGCGTGGTCCGGCCTGCTGCGCGCGGCGGCTCCCTCGCTGCTACCCCAGGCGCGGAACCAGACGGCGCGCGATGCGCAGGCGATCCGCGCCTTTGCGCCGAAGTCGTTGAGCACGCAGTTGGTGGAAAGCGATGCGACCGACGCCACGCTCGCCGAGGCCGGCGCCTTCCGCGACCTGGGCAATCGACCGCTGGTGGTGCTCACCGCGATGGCGCCGTACACCGAGGCGGAACTCCGGGGGATGAAGATCACGCCCGGGCAGGGCACGCAGGTGCAGGCCATCTGGAAGCAGCTGCACGAGGACGAGGCGACGTGGTCCTCGCGAGGCAGGCAGGTGCTGTTGCCGAACGCCGGTCACGACATCCAGTTCGACGACCCGGATGCGGTGATCGACGCGGTGCTGTCCGTCGTCGCGGCGGTTCGCGCGGATCTCGGCGCCGCGCCGCACTGACGCAGCGGCGGAAACAGCGGCAGCGCCTTACCAGCGGACCTTCACGCCCACGCTGCCGTCGATTCCGCTCTTCGTGCGGGTGGCTCCGCCCGAGGCCCACAGCTTGCCCAGCTCCGCGTACAGGCTCATGCTCGGCGTCAGCTGCAGCGTGGCGCCTGCCGCCAGCTCGGTGCTGGTGCCGCCGGTGCGCGTGGCGATGTCGGTGTACGCCGCGGGGCCGATGAAGCGGCTGACGTCGGTGCCGCCGCCGCTGCGGTAGACGTTGACCCGCACGTAGGGCTGCAGCAGGCCGGCGGAGGTGGCGATCTCGCCCTTGACCCGCACGCCCGCGCGCGCCAGCCAGCCGCTGTGGCTGTCCTGCTGCACCAGGGCGCCCGGGATGCCCGTGTCGTGCAGGCTCACGCGCTGGTGCACCAACTGCAGCTGGGGCTCGAGGGTCCAGTTCGGCGCGATGGAGAAGGCCTGGCCCACCTCGATGGAGGCCAGCAGGCTGTTGCCGCTGCCGGAACTGCCGAAGCCCAGCGTGGGTGCCGCCGTGTAGCGGTGGCGGCCGGCCTGCAGCACGCCGTCCACGTACAGGCCGCTGCCGTTCTTCCAGGTGGCGTAAGCGCCCAGGTACTGGCTCTGCAGGTCGTTGGAGCCGGCCGCGTAGTTCGCAAGGCCGCGAGCGAAGCCGGTCACGCGCATGTCGCCGTCGAGTTCGCCGATGTAGATGCCGGCACGCCAGTTGGCGTCAGCCCACAGGTCGGTGCCGGCCTGGAAGCCCGTGAGGCGCCCCTTGCTCGCGGGGCTGACGGTGCCGCTCTGGTCGATGGTGCGGTTCGTGCTGATGAGGCGGGCCCAGGTCTGGCGGTAGCCCTGGTCCGGTGTAGCGGTGCTGGCGCCGGCCGGGCCGTCGTCGCCCACGCGCTGGTGCATGTTGCCCAGCATCGCCAGATTGGATTGGCGCAGCTGCTCGGGCAGCGCCGCGTACAGCGGCACTTCGGCGCGGTAAGTTGGCACGATCACGCCGCCGCCACCGCCATTACCGCCAGTACCGCCAGTACCGCCAGTACCGCCGCCGGTGCCGGTGCCGGTGCCAGTACCGCCGCCGTTCCCGCCACCGGACGGCGGGACGATGACGGCGCTGGAGCGCAGGTACCAGTTCTCGCCCGCGCCGGCCGCGTCGGCGGCGTACAGCCGGTACTCGAAGGCGCCGGCATCGACGTGGCCGCCCGCCAGGACGAAGGCGCTCCTTGTGGTCTGCGCGGTGGTCGTGGCGCCGTTCAGCGCGCTGACGACTTCGATGCCGTTGCCGGCGGTCAGCGCGCCCAGGCCTCCCAGGTTGGTGATCTGCACGTTGGTCGTGCCGCTGGCAATGGCGGTGCTGCCGCTGAGGACCAACCGGTCGCTCGCGCTGGTGCTGTCGCCCAGCGCCGTGCCCAGGCGCAGCGTGCCGCCGTTGCCCACCCACGGGCCTGTGACCGTGAGGACGGTGCCGGGCGCGCCGCCCAGCAGCGAGACGGTGCCGCCGTTGGCCATGGACGCGATGGTCTGGCTCTGGCCGGCCAGGTCCAGCGTCGCGCCCGAGGCGACCGTGAAGGCGCTCGTGCTGCTGAAGGTGTTGGCCGCGCCGGCGCGCAAGGTGCCGGCGGCGACGCTGGTGGCGCCCGTGTAGATGTTGGCGCCGCCCAGGGTGAGCGTGCCCGCACCGTCCTTCACGAGGCTGCCGGCGCCCGAGATCGGGCCCGTCCAGCCCATGTCGTGGCCGTTGGTGTTGAAGGTGCCCGTGCCGCTCAGCAGCAGGGCATTGCCCAGGCTCAGGCCACCCGCGCCGGCGATGATGCTGGCCGTGGCACCGCTGTCGATGGCAACGGCGCCCGACAGCGCCGCGCCGGTGTTCAAGGTGAGGCTGTTGCTGCCGCCCGTGAACTGCACGGCCGAGGCCCGGGTGATGCCATCGCCGCCCAGTCCGCCGGAGATGGTGCCGCTGCTGCTGATGGCGAGGTTGGCGCCCATCACGCCCACGCCGCCTGCACCGTTCGCGCCGCTCGCGCCCCCGTTGCTGTTGGCGCCGCCGACGCCCCCGGCGCCGCCGGCGATGGAGCCGCTGTTGGTGATCGTTGCCCCGGCGCCCGTGACTCCCAGGCCGATGCCGCCGTCGCCGCCAGCGCCCGGCGCGCCGGTGCCTCCCGCGCCGCCGCCGCCGGCTCCGCCAGCGCCTCCGGCGCCAGCCGTGACTGCGCCGGTGTTGACCACGGTCACGGTGCTGCCGGTCAATGTGATGCCATTGCCGCCGGCGCCGCCGCCGCCGCCCGAGGCATTGCTGCGCGCCGGCAGCAGTTCGGACCCGCCTGCGCCGCCGGCTCCGCCCGCGATGGTGCCGCTGTTGGTGAACGTGAGGCCCGGTGCCGTGGCGTTCAGGAAGAATCCGCCGCCGCCGCTGCCGCCGCCACCGCCTTGCGAGAAGGCGCCGCCGCCCTGGCCCCCCGCGCCGCCCGTCGAACTGCCGGAGGCCGTGTAGTTGCCGAGCGGGCCGTTGAGGATGGACCCGTAGCCTCCCGCGCCGCCGCCGCCGGCCGCCCAATAGCCGTTGCCGCCCGCGCCCCCGGTGCCGCCGGTGTAGCTGTCCGAGGAGGAAGAGACGCCGCTGCCGATCGACGCGCCCTGGAAGCCACCCCCGCCGCCGCCGCCGTATCCGTTGCCGTTGCTGAAATCGCCGGTCTGGGACTGGCCCGCGCCGCCGTTGTCGCCCTGCATCACGCCCGGGCTGACGACGTTGCTGGTAGTGCCCGCCGCGCCACCCGTGCCGGCGGTGGCGCCGCCGAAGGAGCCGATATTCGCGTTGGAGCCCGCCGTGACGCCGGCATCGGTCGACGACCCGCCAGTTCCTCCGCTGGCGCCCACCGTGGTGTCGTTGAGCCCGCCGCTGCCACCGCTGCCGTTGCTGCCGCCGCTGCCGGCGTGCAGCGTCGGGTCGCCGACGGGCTGGCCGCCGGCGCCGCCAGCCGCCAACGCCGGCCCGGCGCCCAGAAGCAGCACTGCCATGGCCACGGCCCCCAGTTCGCCCAGCCGCGCCGACCGCGCGTGGCCGCGCGAGGTTTCGGGGGCGGCCACCCAAGTGCCGAGCGTTGGATTCCACAGGGTTCGAAAAGTCTTGTTCATGGCTTCAATCGTCCGTTCGTTACCTGGCGGGCAGGCTCCCGTGCGCCGGAGCACTCTCCTCTTGCGCATGCAGATGTCTTGTTTTTGTTTGCAAGACAAAATGTAAGTACGCGTATGGGGCGGCGATATGCCCGGAACCGGGTACCCCTGAGGAGGCCGATGAGGAGTGCGTGGGAGCGTGCAGCCTGTGCCGTGACCGCTCGGCATGGCTCGCGGCGCGGCGGCGCGGGCCTCTTGGGGCCGATCTCGAGGGCCGCAAGCGTCAGGGTGGAGCGCCGCCTGCCGCGGAACTCCCCATGATAAGTGTCTAAAAGTAACCGGTGTTTCGAGCCGGATACAGCACTGCTCGGCCGTTGCGGCCGATCCGGTCCTCAATCGCGAGTGCTTGTCGGAGCTTCCGGCGCCGGCAGGGTGGACTCGAATTGCGCGGCGCCGCTCGCCGCATCGCAGCTTGCCTTCAACTCGGCCGCGACCTGCTCCGGCTCCTGGCGCAATTCCGCAAGATCGCGCTCCCCGACGCAGCGGCCTTCGAGCCGCACATAGATGCGTTTGAAATCGCCACCGAGTGCCCGGGCCACGTCGCCCAGGCACTCGGCGAGCGTGGCGAAATCGCCGTCACGGTACGAGCTGGGCGGTATCACGCCTTTCGAACGCGGCGCGCGAACCGTGTAGGCGTAAGACGCGGCTTCTTGCCTAAGCTCCACCACAGGCTGCAGGCAGAACTGAACTTCCCTGACTCTTTTTTTCATGGCCGCAGTGTAGGTGCGGCCCCACCGGTGCTGCCCCCGGGGGAGGGGGCGTCATTGCGTGCGCTGCTTCGCGACGAACTCCGGCGTCACCGTGCCCTGCTTGTTGCCGAATTGCGCGATCACGTAGTTGGCGAGCGCCGCGACTTCGGTGTCCGTGTAGGCCTTGCCGAAGGCCGGCATGTAGACCTCCTTGTCGAGCACCCGCATCCTCACGCCCTGCAGGATCATCTGCGTGACGTTGGAGCCGTCAGGGTCGTTCACGCCGCGCGTTCCCAGCAGCGATGCGTTGGCCGTCTGCTGGCCTTGCCCGTTCCACTGATGGCAGCTCGCGCATGCCGCAGCGAAGAGCCTGAGCCCTTGCTCGTGGCCTTCGGCCGTGTTGGCTGCCGGTGCCGCTGCGCTCGCAGCAACGGCCCACGGTGCCTTCGCATCGACCTCGATCGGCGCCTTGCCCGACTTCGCCGGTACCGTGCGCAGATAGCTCACGAGCGCCGAGGCGTCCTCCGGCTTCAGGTATTGCAGGCTGTGTTCCACCGCCTCGCCCATGGGCCCCGAAGCGGAGCCTCGGCCCTCGGCATGCCCGGTCGTGAGGTACGAGGCAAGCTCGGCATCGCTCCATGCGCCGAGGCCGTTCTTCGCATCTGACGTGATGTTGTAGGCGCGCCAGCCCTGGACCGACTCGCCCGCGAGGTCGTTGCCCCTTTCCATCGCGAAGGCGAAGTTGCGCGGCGTATGGCATTCCGCGCAGTGGCCGAGCGCTGTCGCGAGGTACTTGCCCTGGTTCCACGCCGGCGGCTTGGACGCATCGGCCTCGAAACGGGTGCTCTTGAAGAAGGCCGCATTCCAGAAGCCCATGGCCCAGCGCTGGTTGAACGGAAATCCCAGGTCGGCCTCCCTGTTCGGCTGGTTCACCTTGGGCAGGCTGAAGATGTACGCCTTGATCGCGAGGATGTCCTTGCGGCTCAGCGCGGTGTACGAGGTGTACGGGAACGCCGGGTACAGGCGCTTGCCGTCCGCGCCCACGCCGTCGTGCAGCGCGCGCACGAATTGGTCGTCGCTCCAGTTGCCGATGCCCGTGGCCGGGTCCGCGGTGATGTTCGACGAGTAGATCGTGCCGAAGGGCAGCACGAAGGGCAGGCCGCCCGCAAAGGGCTGCCCCTTGCCGGGCACCGTGTGGCAGGCGATGCAGTCGGCGGCCTTGGTGAGGTATTCGCCGCGCACCAGCAGCGCCGCATCGGCCGGCGCACCGGCCAGCACCGGCGCCTCGCCCTCGGAGCCGTCGGTACGGTTCAGGAAGAAATACAGCGCCGCGCCAACGACGAACAGCACCACCAGCACCTTGAGGAGCCGCTTCATGCTGCGCTCCTTGCGCCGTGCCCGGCATCGGCGATCTTTTTCTTCAGCGCCTCCTTGTCCTGCGCCAGCAGTGCACGGTTCACCGGCAGCGCGCGCAGCCGCACGCCCGTGGCCGCGAAGATCGCGTTGGCGAGTGCGGGCGCCGCAATGGCGGTGCCGACCTCGCCGAGCCCGCCGGGCGCCTCGCCGCTCTTGACGGTATGGACCTCGACCGGCGGCGCCTCGTTGATGCGCAGCATCCGGTAGTCGTGGAAGTTGCTCTGCTCGATGGTGCCTTCGCGCAGCGTGATCTCGCTGAAGAGCGCGGCGCTCAGGCCGAACAGCAGGCCGCCCTGGATCTGCGCCTCGATGGAGCTCGCGTTCACGGCAATGCCGCAGTCGAGCCCGACCACCGCGCGCCGCATGCGCACCTCGCCCTGCGGCGTGACCTCGACCTCGACGATGGCACACACGCGGCTGCCGAAGGCATCGCCCACGGCCACGCCGCGCCCGACGCGGGCCGGCAGCGTGCCCTTGCCCCAGCCGATCTTGTCGGCGGCCAGGTCGAGCACCGCCAGTGTGCGCGGGTTCTTCTTCAGCATCGCGCGCCGGTAGGCCACCGGGTCCTTCTTCGCGCGCTGCGCCAGCTCGTCGATGAAGCTCTCCATCACGAAGAGGTTGTGCGTCGGCCCCACGCCGCGCCACCAGCCGACGTTCAAGCCGGGCGGCATGTCGTGCCGCACCCACTCGACCTTGAGGTTCGGCAGGTCGTAGCAGGGCTCGGCCACGCATTCGACCAGGTCGCTGTCCATGCCGTCCTTGCCCATGAAGGCCGGAGCCCACCGGCCCAGCACCGTGCCGCCCGCAATGCGGTCGCCGAACCAGAGGATCCGGCCCTCGCCGTCGACCACGGCCGAGATGTCGTCGTGGTACATCGGCCGCACGATGTCGTGGCGGATGTCTTCCTCGCGCGTCCACACCACCTTGAGCGGGTAGGGCACCTGCTTGGCGAAGGCCACGGCCTGCTCGACCGAATCGGTCTCGAGCCGGCGGCCGAAGCCGCCGCCCAGGTACTGGTTGTGCAGAACGACCTTGTCTTCCGCAAGGCCGGCGACCTTGGCCGCGGCGCTCACGCAGCGCGTTGGCACCTGCGTGCCGACCCAGATCTCGCACTCGCCGGGCCGCACGTGCACCGTGGTGTTGAGCGGCTCCATCGTCGCGTGGGCCAGCATCGGCAGGTCGTAGGTCGCCTGCACCAGTGTGCCCTCGGGCCGCTTGCCGGTTTCCTTGCCGACGATCGCCTTGTCCTTCGCCAGCGCACCGGCCAGTGCCGCGCGCAGCTGCTGCGTGGTGAGCGCGGCGTTCTGCCCCGGCGTCCACTGCACGTTCAATGCATCGAGACCCCGCTTCGCAGCCCAGAAATGCTCGCCCACCACCGCAACCGCGTCCTTGATGCGGAGCACGTCGATCACGCCGGGAATCGCTCGCGCCGCCTTGTCGTCCACCGAGGCCAGCACGCCGCCGAGCGTGGGGCAGGCCTTGACCGTCGCCACCTTCATGCCCGGCAGGCGCACGTCGATGCCGAACTGCGTGCTGCCGTCGACCTTGCCGGCCGAATCGACGCGCCGCAGCGGCTGGCCGATGAGCCTGAAATCCTTCGGTTCCTTCAGCGCCACCTTGGCAGGCATCGGCAGCTTGGCGGCCGCACCGGCGAGCGCGCCGAAGCCGAGCTGCCGGTTGGACGGCGCGTGGCTCACCACGCCGCGCGCGACCGTGCAGCTCGCAGCATCGACCTTCCACTGCGCGGCGGCAGCGCTCACCAGCAGCGTGCGCGCCACCGCGCCGGCCTCGCGAAGCACGCCGTAGGTGCCGCGCGTGCTGGTCGAGCCGCCGGTGATCTGGCCGCCGAGCAGCGGCATGCCGTACAGCGCCTCGTTCGGCGGCGAATGCTCCACGCGCACCTGGTCGAGCTCGACGCCGAGTTCCTCGGCCAGCAGCATCGCCGAGCCGGTGTAGATGGCCTGGCCCATCTCGGCCATCGGCATCACGAGGCGCACGCCACCATCGGCGTCGATGCGAATGAAAGCGTTCGGCGCGAAGGCGGGGTTGCCATCCACCAGCGCAGCGGCCGCGTCGGCGGGCTGCTGCCGCGGGCTGATGGCGGCAAAGGCCTTGCTGCCGCCGACCCAGGTGAAGGCCAGCGCCAGGCCGCCGGCCTGCAGTGCGCCGCGCCGGCTGATACCCACGGCACCCACGGCGGCCGGCTTCACGATGCGCTCCTGACAGGCATCGCGACGACCGACTGCAGCACCTCGGCCTTGCCGGTGGCTGCCTGCTTGATGGCCGCGCGGATGCGCGAGTAGGTGCAGCATCGGCAGATGTTGCCCGACATGGCCATGTCGATGTCGGCGTCGCTCGGGTTGGGTGTGCGCTGCAGCAGCGCGGCCGCGGACATGATCTGCCCCGACTGGCAATAGCCGCACTGCACCACGTCGACGTCGAGCCAGGCCTTCTGGATGCTCTTGCCGGCCGGTGTCTGCGAAACGGCTTCGATGGTGGTGACGGCCTTCTTGCCGATGGTGCCGATCGGCAGCACGCATGAACGCACGGGCTGGCCGTCGAGCTGCACGGTGCAGGCGCCGCACTGCGCGATGCCGCAACCGAACTTGGTGCCGGTGAGGCCGACGACGTCGCGCAGTGCCCAGAGCAGCGGCATGTCGTCGGGAGCGTTGAGGGCAACGGACTGGCCGTTGATGTTGAGATCGATCATGGACCCGCCTTCTTGTCTGGTTCGCCGTGGTGGCAGCAAACCATAGCGCGACTTCGGAAAGCGCGCTCGGCGGGCAGCGCAGCACTCAAGCGGGCTGCTCGGTTTTCATCGACGGGTGCTCATTGCAAGCACCCGAAGGTATTCATCGCCGTGCGAAACGGCGCTCGGATCCGCGCAGGATCGTCTCAGGCGGGAGCCTTCTGTGCGGGCGCCTGCACCGGCGGCGTGCCGGTCTTGAACATGCTCGCCAGTTGCTTGCGCAATTCGGGTGTGTCGGTGTGGCCGTGGACGGCCACGGCGTGTTGGACGGCGGCATCGAGCAGTTCGCTCTCGCTGTCTGCGGACAGCGCGACACTGCAGTTCATCGTGCTCGGATACTCGCGGCAGTCGATGTATTGGCGTGACATGGCAGCTCCTGGAATGTCCTCACGGACGTGCTTCGAAAATCAGGTTGAAGGGCGTCTCGCTCGCCCGCCTGCGCACCGAGGCAAAGGCCCCGGCCAGCGCCTTGTACAGGCCCAACTGGTCGCCTGCGACGATGGTGGCTGCGTGCATCACGGCACCGATGCCATGGACGAAGTTACCCATGAACGCGTTAAGCCGTGTTTCGTCGATAGCCATGTGTATCCCCTTCGCCGGCCGGCGGCATACGCGGCGCTTGCCTGCCTATACTGAATCGGCGGCAAGGGCCTGCGAGCATCCTGCGTCTCGATGCATGCAGGCGCCATACGCAGCAATGCGTATGTGCCGTGAAAGGGGCATGCCATGACGCACCTGACGCGCAACGATTGCGCAAGCGCACTTCGCCTTCTGGAGCAGCTCGAGTCCGGGCATTCGCCCGTGCGGCATCGCGAGGCCGCCAGCAATGGCTTGCGCACGACCCTGCACGTCGCCAAGGCACCGGGCCGGCGCGAATTTCGCCAAGCCGAACTGCAGGCCGACTACTACCGGCGCGTGGGGCTGGAGCATGCGGTGGCGGTGGCCTTGCTTTACCGGCTGGCCCGCCGCACCGAGGCGCCGTTGCCCGATGCGCCGGCCATGAACGCACCGCCCCCCGGCCTCACGCCCCGCGAGGGCGAGGTCATGCACTGGCTCTCGCGCGGCAAGACCGACGCCGAGATCGCCGCCCTGCTCGCGATCAGTCCGCGCACCGTGCACAAGCACCTGGAGCACGTCTACGTGAAGCTGGGCGTCGAGACGCGCACGGCGGCCGTGCTGCGCTCGCTCGGCATGGGCGGGCCCGACATGCCCTGAAAAAAAGCGCGCCCGGCAAGCAAAGCCGGGTATCGGCACGCGTTGGCCGAGAATCTGCCGCTCATTCAAGCGGGAAACGAACAACGCCATGCTGAACGTCGCCAAGGCCATCCGCAGCTTCAACGCCGGGCGCGATCCCGAGCGCCTGGTGATGAAGTACGCCAACCTGCGCGCCAACCCCTTCGTCTTCCTGCGCGGCACCTGCCACCTTTTCTACGACCGCCTGCCGGCCGGTGCGCTGTTCACCAAGGCGCCGGCGGCCTGGCTGTGCGGCGATGCCCATCTGGAGAACTTCGGCAGCTACAAGGGCGACAACCGGCTCGCCTATTTCGATCTCAACGACTTCGACGAGGCCGCCTTGGCGCCTGTGACGTGGGAGCTGGTGCGCTTCCTGTCGAGCATCCTGGTGGCCGGCGGCAGCCTGCGCGCAACGCCCGACGATTCGAACGCGCTGTGCAAGGCGTTTCTCGAAGGCTACGCCGGTGCATTGGCGCTCGGCAAAGCCCGCTGGGTGGAGCGCGACACCGCCAGCGGCCTCGTTCATGAACTGCTCGCGACGCTCAAGGCCCGCACGCGCGCCGCCTTTCTCGACAAGCGCACCGAACGCAAGAACGGCGGCCGGCGCATTCGCCGCGACGGCGAGCACGCGCTGCGGGCCGACAGGGCCGGGCGCGAGCGAGCGGCCAGGCTGATCGACGCATTTGCGGCATCGCAGGACAACCCGGGCTTCTTCAGGGTGCTCGACGTGGCGCGGCGCATCGCCGGCACCGGCAGCCTGGGAATGGAGCGCTACGTCGTCCTGGTCGAAGGCAAGGGCTCGCCCGACGGCAACTACCTGCTCGACCTGAAGCAGGCAACGTCGTCGTCGCTCGTGCCGCACCTGAAGATCAGGCAGCCCGCATGGCCGTCGCAGGCGCATCGCGTGGTGGCAATCCAACGCCGCATGCAGGCTGTGTCGATGGCCTTCCTGCATCCGATCGTCGATGGCAAGTCTTCCTACGTGCTGCGCGACCTGCAGCCCAGCGAGGACCGGGTGAGCCTCGACGTGCGCCGCACCGGACTGGGCCAGGTCAGCGGCGTGATCGAAGAGATGGGGCAACTCATGGCCTGGGCGCACCTGCGCAGTTCGGGGCGCCAGGGCTCGGCCATCGCAGACGAGCTGATCGACTTCGGCACCTCGGCCAGGTCGTGGCGCCGCGACCTGCTGGACGCTGCGCACCAGTGCGCAGCGCAAGTCGAGAACGACTGGAAGGCCTACTGCCAGGCTCATGACGCGGGGAAGATGGCGTAGCCTTCCCCGCCGGGCTGCGTCAAGCCGTTCATGCAGTCCTAGCTTCGCCGCGACCCAGCGGCGCGTGCCTTGCCAGGCAGCAGGTGGTCGAGCGGCAGCGCCGTCTCCGATTTGATCTCGCGCAGCACGATGCTCGAGCGCACGTGCGTCACGCCGGGCAGGCTGAACAGCACCTCGTGCAGGAAGCGCTCGTAGTGCTTCATGTCCGGCACGGTCACGTTCAGGATGTAGTCCGCGGGCCCCGTCGCCGACACGCAGCGGATGATCTGCGGGCTCGCGGCCACCGCCTCTTCGAAGCGCTGCACCATCGCCTCGCTGTGGCGGTCGAGGTTCACCTCGGCCACGGCCGACACGTGCAGGCCCACCAGTTCGGGATCGACCAGCGCCGTGTAGCCGCGGATGACGCCGGCCGCCTCCATGTCCTTGATGCGCTTCCAGCAGGGCGTGGGCGACAGGCCCACGGCCTCGGAAATCTGCTGCACCGTCTGACGGCCGTCATGCTGCAGTGCAGAAAGAATCTTGAGGCAATGCTCGTCAAGAGAAAGAGAATCGACGTTCATGGCGAACTCCGAGAAGATTATTCTTCAAACAAGGGTTGGCGCCAGTGTATTGAAGAAGCACTTCCGCGGGATGCCGCAGAACAATTCCGGGCATGAACGCCCCACACAACGCGACCGCACTCAGGCGGCCCGGCTACCAGCTTTCCGACAACCTCTGGGCCCCTTCGGGCTCGGTCTTCCTCACCGGCACGCAGGCACTGATCCGCGTGCTGGTGATGCAGGGCCGGCGCGATGCGCAGCGCGGCCTGCACACGCAGGGCTTCGTCAGCGGCTACCGCGGCTCGCCGCTGGGCATGGTCGACCTGGCGATCTGGAAGGCCGGCGAACGGTTCAAGGAAACGGGCATCCGCTTCGTGCCGGCCGTCAATGAGGAGCTGGCGGCCACGCAGGTGCTGGGCGCGCAGCGCGTCGAATCCGACCCCGAGCGCACCGTCGAAGGCGTGTTCGCCATGTGGTACGGCAAGGGCCCGGGCGTCGACCGCGCGGGCGATGCGCTCAAGCACGGCAACGCGTACGGTTCGTCGCCGCATGGCGGCGTGCTCGTGGTGGCGGGCGACGACCACGGCTGCGTGTCGTCGTCGATGCCGCACCAGAGCGACCACGCCTTCATGGCCTGGCGCATGCCGGTGATGCAGCCCTCGTGCATCGCCGAGTACCTGGAGTTCGGCCTGTACGGCTACGAGCTGTCGCGCTACTCGGGCGCCTGGGTCGGCATGGCGGCGCTGTCGGAGGTGGTCGAAAGCGCGGGCACCGTGGACCTGGACGTGGTCAACGCGCGCGTCGAGGCCTGGGAAGACGCCGACACCGTGCGCGCCGCCACCGGCCATCGCGCGCCGGCGGACGGCCTGCACTACCGCTGGCCCGACCTGCCTTCTCTGCGCATCGAGTCGCGGCTCGAAGACAAGCTCACGGCCGTGGCCGCATTCACCAAGCGCAACAGCATCGATCGCCACGTCATCGTGAGCGAGCGCGCGAAGGTGGGCATCGTCACATGCGGCAAGGCGCACCACGATCTGATGGAAGTGCTGCGCCGGCTCGAACTCTCGCCGGAGCAACTGGCCCGCGCCGGCGTGCGGCTCTACAAGATCGGCCTGAGCTTTCCCGTCGAGCAGACGCGCATCAAGGCCTTTGCGCAAGGGCTCGACGAAATCCTCATCGTCGAGGAGAAGGGCGCGGTCGTCGAGACGCAGCTGCGCGACATCTTCTACAACGCGCCCGCAGATGCCCGGCCCGTGCTCGTGGGCAAGCACGACCGCGAGGGCCAGCCGCTGGTGTCGGCGCTCGGCGAGCTGCGCCCCTCGCGGCTCATCGAACTGGTCGCGCACTGGCTGGCCGTGCACTTCCCCGACAACCACGACCTGGGCGACCACCTGCAGCATGTGCGCGACTTCACGCCGCCCGAGCTGCTTGGCAATGCGAGCGACGCCGTCAAACGTGTGCCGTACTTCTGCGCCGGCTGCCCGCACAACACCAGCACCAAGGTGCCCGAAGGCTCGACCGCGCGCGCCGGCATCGGCTGCCACTTCATGGCCAACTGGATGGACCGCAGTACGGCGGGGCTGATCCAGATGGGCGGGGAGGGCGTCGACTGGATCTCGCACGCGATGTTCACGAAGACGCCTCACGTGTTCCAGAACCTGGGCGACGGCACTTACTACCACTCGGGCTATCTCGCGATCCGGCAGGCCGTGGCGGCCAAGGCGACGCTCACCTACAAGATCCTGTTCAACGACGCGGTGGCGATGACCGGTGGCCAGCCTGTCGACGGCGCGATCAGCGTGGACGCCATTGCGCGGCAGGTCGAATCCGAAGGCGTGAGCAAGGTCGTCGTTGTCAGCGACGCCATCGGCAAGTACGACGACATCAAGGACCGCTTTCCGAAAGGCACCGAGTTCCACGACCGTGCCGCGCTCGACGACGTGCAGCGCCGGCTGCGCGAAATGGCCGGCGTGACCGTGCTCATCTACGAACAGACCTGCGCGGCCGAGAAGCGCCGCCGCCGCAAGAAGGGCGAGCTCGCCGATCCACCCAAGCGCCTGTTCATCAACGAAGCCGTGTGCGAAGGCTGCGGCGATTGCGCCGTGCAGAGCAACTGCGTGGCCGTGCTGCCGCATGAAACGCCGATGGGCCGCAAGCGCAAGATCGACCAGACCAGCTGCAACAAGGACTATTCCTGCGCCAAGGGCTTCTGCCCCAGCTTCGTGGGCGTGACGGGCGGCAAGCTGCGCCGCAAGCGCGGCGCGCTGGCCGCCGGGCGCGACGCCTTCCTGCATCGCGTGGCCGCACTGCCGCACCCTGATGCGCACGTGTGGACCGCGCCCTACGACCTGCTCGTGACCGGCGTGGGCGGCACCGGCGTGGTGACCGTCGGCTCGGTGATCGCGATGGCCGCGCACCTCGAAGGCAAGGCCGCGAGCGTGCTCGACTTCATGGGCTTCGCGCAGAAGGGCGGCTCGGTGCTGAGCTTCGTGCGGCTGGCCGATTCGCGCGAGCGGCTGCACCAGGTGCGCATCGACACGCAGCAGGCCGACGCGATCCTCGCCTGCGACGTGGTGGTGGGTGCGTCGGCCGATGCGCTGCAGACCGTGCGGCACGGACGCACGCGCGTGCTTGCGAACATCCACGAGATTCCGGTGGCCGAGTCGCTGCGCAACCCCGATGCCGATCTGCACGTGGACCTGCTGCTGGAGAAGATGCGCTTCGTCGCCGGAGAGGAGCAGGTCGAGACCTTCGACGCGCAAAGCCTCGCGGAAGAATTCCTCGGCGATACGCTGGCGGCGAACATCGTGGCGGCGGGCTATGCATGGCAGCGCGGCCTGGTGCCGCTGAGCCTGGAGGCGCTGATGCATGCGATCGAGCTGAACGGCGTGGCCGTGGCGGCCAATCAGTCGGCGTTCTCGCTGGGGCGGCTTGCGGCGGGCGACCCTGCGGCGCTCGACCACTTGCGCGCAGCGCCTACGGACGCACACGCTTCGCAGGCCGACGAGCGCCCGCTCGACGTGCTGATCGCCGATGCACGCCGCCACCTGACGGGCTACCAGAACGCCGCATGGGCAGACCGTTTCGAAGCGCGCATCCGCAGCCTGCGTGCGCGCGAAGCCGCGCTGGCGGGGGGCGATGCGAGCCTGCCTTTCACGCGCAACGCGGCGCGCAGCCTGCTCAAGCTCATGAGCTACAAGGACGAGTACGAGGTGGCGCGGCTCTACACCGACGGAGAGTTCGTGAAGAAGCTGTCGGAGCAGTTCGAAGGCGACCTGAAGCTCGAATTCCACATGGCGCCCCCGCTGGTCTCGCGTGCCGCGAACGGGCATGCGCCCGCCAAGATCCGCATCGGTGGCTGGATGCTGCCCGCCATGCGCTGGCTTGCGCATGGCAAGCGGTTGCGGGGCACGGCGTTCGATCCCTTCGGCCGCACCGGCGAGCGGCGGACGGAGCGCGAGCTGATCGCGCATTTCGACGGGCTGTTCCATGCGATGGCCGGCGAACTCTCGGCCGGCAACCAGGCAACGGCCGCGCGCATCGCGGCACTGCCGCTGTCGATTCGCGGCTTCGGCCACGTCAAGCTCGCGAACCTCGAAGCCGCGAAAGTGCAGGAGGCGGAACTGCTGCACCGGTTTGCGCCGGCGCACTATGCGAAGCCGGAGCGTGCGCCGGGGGCAGGGCAGATTCGGGGGATTGCGATCGTGGCTAGCGCGCGATAGAGGCCGCATTGATGAGCTTGTCGAATGGGCTGAGTGGCCACCACGGGACTTCAAAAAAAGTTGATCGAAGTTGTTGACGGTTGTGTAAAGACTATTTGCATTCCGATCGGTTCGTGGTGTCGCTCAACCCGCATCGCCGGCACCTGACGGAGTCGCAGGGTGCGGCAGTAGCGGCAAAGCTGGCGAAGATCGGTGCGGGGTTGTCTTCCGGCAACTAGCATGCGCTCTCTGCAAATTTGCAGCCCCTCAAGTTTCCCGGGCCGAAGCGGTCCAACTGCTCAACGTCAGCACCCGCCGCGTCACCGCTGCCGTGGTCATGTCAGACTGCCGGTTTCTTTGGCGGCACTCCGTAGTAGGCATGGAACGCATGGGCAAAGCTGGCATAGCTGCTGTACCCCACGCTCCTGGCAATGTCGCTGATCGAAAGATGGCCGCCGTCCAGCAGTGTCTTCGCTTCCCGCATTCTCAGCGCGTGGGCAAAGGCATTAGGCGTGGCCCCAAAGCGCGCCTTGAAGCCCGCTGTGAGCATGTTGCGATTGAGCCCGACCTTCTGAGCCAGCTCGTCGACGGTCGGGGGGCTGCTGAGCGTGCGCCGATAAATTTCAGCTGCGGCCCCGATGGCCTGTTGAGTAGCTTCCCACGTGTGGATGCGGCCGGGGCCTCTCGCGCCGGCCATCGAATGCAGTTGAGCGACGACATTGCAGAGGATCTCCGTTACTTTGGCCGCCACGTAGAGACTATTGAGGGGCTCCTTCATCCGGCACGAAAGAATCTCCTGCGCAGCAACGATGTTCGGTCCTTGAGTTGCGAGCTCGATCGCGACGGGCATCCCCCGCGCGGATTGAAAGAGAGGCACATAGTCGGTAGGCACCATGTCAGGCTGCAGACCGTAGCGTGAGAGGAAATGCCGCCTGTCACAGGCGATCCAGATCCCTTGCAGCTTCTGGCCTGCATTGGTCACCGACAGAGATTCGGGTAGGTTGGAGATGGAAGTCATGGACGACTCGACGATTTGTGATCGAACGGCACTCCGTCGCATGTAAGTGCCCGCCAGCATGATCTGCACGCACACCATGTCCGCACGTTCGATCTTCAGTTCGTAGGGCAGCAGCGTCTCGTAGTCCATGACGTGAAGCAGCGTTCCGTCATCGACCCGACGATAGCGATGATCTTCGGCCCGATAGAGCCCCTCCAGAGGTCCCAGTACTTCGCTTCCCGCCACCGAAGGCTGCCATCGAAGCTGTCGTCGAATCTGCTCCAGGTCGATCGACAGAGTCCTGCGGTTCTTCGGTCGACTGGAGTGCGGAGGCATGCGCGAGATCACACGTCAAATGGCACTCGCTGTCAACTTGGTCGGCAAGATGATGACCAAGCAAATGAAGTTGCTCACACTTTGATTGCCAAAGCGTATTCGATTTCATCACGAAATGTGTGAAAGCTTCACGCGGGCACTAGTTCACGCACTACGGATGCCTGCCGTCTTCAACAATCTGCCCTGTCCTGTCGTGAGCGCCTGTAGGTACGGACGGCCCGTGCTTAAGACCTCTGGCACACGGATGCGGGTTGCGTTCGTGGGCTGAGCAAGCCTGGACACCCGGCTTCATCCCGAAACAGGTCGCCACCGCAAGCAGTGGCGAAGTGCGCTCCATTGACTCTTCGAACTCTCACCTCGCAATTTCATTAATCGATTTCTTGCACTCTTATGAAAAAGACTCTCATCGCCGTTCTTGTCGTCTTCACGCTTGGATTGTCGGTTGCCGTCGCGCAAACCACATGCCCTAACCCGGTGACCAGCGGCGGCGGCGGTAACAGCGGCGGCGGTAACAACGGCGGCGGCAATCAAAGCGGCGGTAACAACTGACCCAAATTGAACAGGGCCACCACCATCATGAAACTCTCTCGTTTTCTCGCTGCCGCGCTTCTCGCGGTACTCGCCCTCCCTGCGCTCGCGCAGTATTCGGACTCCTACAACTACAACTACCCGACCGCGAACGCGAACACTTCCAGCTACTCGCCCGTCTCCGTGTCGGTCGATCCGTGCAACCCGAGTCAGGCGACCAGCACGAGCAACAGCACCGCCGCGGGCGGCAACCAACGCCAGCAGCAGGCCAACAACAGCACGAACACAAACACCGTCGCGGGCGGCGCGGGCGGGACCGGCGGTGTCGCGAACGTCACAGTCAATGCTGGCGGTTCGTCCGGTGCGGCTGGCTCTGGAGGCGGCGGCAACCTTTCAGTGTCGAACACGAACGTGCAGGAGCGCACCACGGTTTGGGCGCCAGTGATTCACGGACAGGCCGCCGCGCCGCTCGCCGCCGCGAACATGATCGTCACCCCGATGGCCTGCGGCCCGCGCGTCCGGGTCGTGCGGCGGCCGGTCATGGGCAAGCGCTTCGGTGTGCTCGGCGGGCAGAGCGACGTGGAACAAGGCGAAGACGATGACATTGAGCCAGCAGACCAGCCGTTCGTCGAGATCGGCGGGAAGCTCTTCGGCCATCAGGTGACGCAGTACGCGGCGATCCTGGGCACGTCCTCGTCGGGCAGCTTCTCGCTCGGCGGCTACGGCTCCAGCGGCAACGGCGCGCAAGGCGGCGCGGCGCAGAGCGGCCAGCTCCAGCAGATCAGCAGCCGCTTCTACGTCCGTGACTGCCTGATGGCCGTGGCGGAGCCCACCGTCAAGCTGGTCGAAGCCAAGCCGATCCGCGAGTAAGCATGGCCCTCGCCACCGTCAGCCTCACGGCCGCAATGATCTGCTTCCAGGGCGCCTGTCACCCGGCGCTGGTCGGCAAGGACACGCCCGTGGGCACCTTCCCGCTCACGCAGCGGATCGTCCAGGCCGAGGGCTATGGCGGCGATGTCCTGCAGTTCAAGGAGACGGCTCGCGAGGTCTTCGCTGTGCACAGGGTCTGGCTCGGCAACCCGGCGCAGCACCGGCTCGAACGCCTACGCGGCCCGGCCGCCGGGCGCCGTGGCATCACGGGTGGTTGCATCAACGTTGCACCCGAGGTCTACGACGCGCTGATCGGTATGACCGAATTGAAGGTGACTTGGTGACGAAGTTTGGCCAGCTTTGAGCTCGATGGCGCGGCGTGACTCAGTTCGCAACACAGGTTTGCACAGGAAGCGGCGGAATGTGAGGGCAATGGCGAATGGAGAGCAGGAGTCGATCCATGACGCGACCGCATTGAGGTTTCGCGTAATAGCGCGATCCGAAGTCCGGCTGCAGGTTCGGCGTCGATGTTTCTCGAGTGACCGATGACGAATTGGATTGGCTGATTCGCGCGCTTGGCCAGCGTGCGGAAGATTCATTCGTCGTTGCCGTGCCCGATCACGCTGCAGTGTGGGGGGCTTGCCATTTCTACGGGGATAGACAATGTGTGCAGATCAACGGAATTGAGGTCGCACTTCAACCGCGTCAATACAGCTTCGCGCTGCAACTCTCTTTCGGAGCACCGGTAAAGTGGTGGCGCGAGACTGGCTGTGGCGGGGCATTGAATCGCCCCGAGTTTTCTAGACACCTCTGAGCCTCAAACCCGAGGCCCAATAGGAGGTGCCATGAGTAAGCAGAGATATCCCGAAGAATTCGAGGCCGAAGCGATCAAGCAGATCACCGAGCACGGCCACAAGTTGGCCGATGTGTCGACCCGGCTGGGCGTGAGTCAGCACAGTCTTTATCAATGGATCAAGGCCCGGCGAATGCCGGCCGGTGATCGGCAGGCGCGGGTGTCGCAGACAGACGAACTGCGGCGGCTGAAGGCCGAGCTCAAGCGTGTGATCGAGGAGCGCGACATCCTAAAAAAGGCTGCCTTGGATTCAACCGGTCGCTGCAACGGCTCGCTGAAGTCTACTTGCAGGCGTCCCGTAGTCCAGTGTCTTTCGAGGCCTGGTGTTCAAGCGCATGGAGATCGCGTCCAAATCTACTTGGCTGTAGATCGATAGATCCGCACCTTTGGGCAGGTACTGGCGCACCAGCCCGTGACCGCGGCAACGAGGGCAGGGGCTAGAAGTTTGAGAAGGTGCGCGAGCGCGTTCCGAGAAGGAATCGGCGGGGAGAGCGACAGCAACATGGTCATGCCTCTAAATCCTCTTACATCGGCCGTTACATCGCGCAAGAAAAAGGCCCCGTAGCTATCGATTTGATAGCTACGGGGCCTTATCTGTATTGGTGCCGGAGAGATGAATCGAACACCCGACCTTCTCATTACGAATGAGCTGCTCTACCGACTGAGCTACACCGGCGAAGCCTCAGATTATAGCCAAGAAATCAGGCCTTCTCGGCGTGGTACTGGGTCAAGCGCTCAACTTCGTTTCGCGAACCCAACATCACGCTCACCCGTTCGTGCAGTTTGGTGGGCTGCAGGTCCAGGATGCGCTGCTTGCCGTTGGTGGCCGCGCCGCCGGCCTGTTCGACCAGCCAGCTCATCGGGTTGGCCTCGTACATCAGGCGCAGCTTGCCGGCCTTTTCGGGCTCGCGCTTGTCCCACGGGTACATGAAGACGCCGCCGCGCATCAGGATGCGGTGCACGTCGGCCACCATGCTGGCGATCCAGCGCATGTTGAAGTCCTTGCCGCGCGGGCCTTCCTTGCCGGCCAGGCATTCGTCGATGTAGCGCTTCATGGGCTCGTCCCAGTGGCGCATGTTGCTCATGTTGATCGCGAATTCCTTGGTGTCGGCCGGAATCTGGATGTCTTCCTGCGTCAGCACGAAGCTGCCCTGCTCGCGGTCGAGGGTGAACATGGCCACGCCGTTGCCCACGGTGAGCACCAGAGTGGTCTGCGGGCCGTAGATGCAGTAGCCGGCGGCCACCTGCTGCGTGCCGGCCTGCAGAAAGTCGCTTTCCTGCACGCCGGGGTGGTCGTCGGGCTTCTTCAGCACGCTGAAGATGGTGCCGATGCTGACGTTCACGTCGATGTTGCTGCTGCCGTCGAGCGGGTCGAACATGAGCAGGTATTCGCCCTGCGGGTAGCGGTTGGGCACCACGTAGATGCTGTCCATTTCCTCGCTGGCCATGGCCGCGAGGTGGCCGCCCCATTCGTTGGCCTCGATGAGCACTTCGTTGGCGATGATGTCCAGCTTCTTCTGGATCTCGCCCTGCACGTTCTCGCTCTCGGCCGTGCCGAGCACGCCCCCCAGCGCGCCCTTGTTGACGGCCTGGCTGATGCTCTTGCAGGCGCGCGCGACCACTTCGAGCAGCAGGCGCAGCTGGCCGGGGATGAGGCCGTCGGCACGCTGTTGTTCGACGAGGTAGCGGGTGAGGGAAATCTTTTGTTGAGCCATGTGTCTTGTGGGGTTCGGTTGCTTCAGTTTCCCGCCAGGGCGCGGGTCACGACTTCGTGCGTGTCCTTGCTCAGGTCGGGCTTGGCGGCCACGCGGGCGATGGCTTCGCGCGCGGCGCTGCGGTACGGCTCGGCCAGCTTGCTCCAGCGGTCGAGTGCGCGGGCGAGGCGGGCAGCCACTTGCGGGTTGATGGCGTCGAGCTCGATCACGCGCTCGCTCCAGAACACGTAGCCGGCCGCGTCGGGGCGGTGGAATGCGCCGGGGTTGGCGCTGCAGTAGCTGAAGATCACGCTGCGCGCCCGGTTCGGGTTCTTCAGCGAGAAGTCGGGGTGCTTCATCAGCTGCTTCACCAGCGGCAGGATGTCGCCGCCGCGGTCGCTGGCGCCGGCCTGCAGCGAGAACCACTTGTCGATGACCAGCGCCTCGTCCTTGAAGATGGCGTGGAAGCGCGCCAGCGCCTGCGCCGCCAGGGTGTGGCCCGACGATACCAGCGCGTTGAGCGCGTTGAAGCGGTCGGTCATGTTGCCCGCGTCCTTGAAGCGCTGCAGCGTCTTGCCCGGCCACACGGCGTCGCCCGAGGAGCGCGCCGCCAGGCACAGAAAGTTGAGCGCCATGCCGGCCAGCGCGCGTCGGCCCGACGAGGTCGGGTCGGGGCTGTAGGCGCCGGTGTCGTGGTTCTCTTCATAGGCCCACTGCCAGTCGGCAAAGAGGGCGGTGGCCAGCTGGGCGCGCATGGCTTCGCGCACGAGGTGCACGCGCTGCGGATCGACCACGTCGAGTTGCTCGGCGATGTAGGTTTCCGACGGCAGCGTGAGCACCAGTTCCTTGAAGGCGGCGTCGAGCTGCGGGTTGCGCAGCACGCTGCGCATGGCGTCGATGTACGCGTCGTTCAGCACCGGCGTGGTGTCGGTGGCCAGTGCGGCAATGCCTTGCAGCGCGGCACGCAGGCCCAGCCGCTGGCCGGCTTCCCAGCGGTTGAACGGGTCGGGGTCGTTGGCCAGCAGGGTGAGCAGTTGGGCGTCGGTGTACTCGAAGTCGAGGATCACCGGCGCGCTGAAGCCGCGCAGGATGGAAGGCACGGGCTCGGCGTCCAGGCCGGTGAAGGTGATCTGCTCGCCGGCGCGCGACAGCACCACGGTGCGCGTGCCGTGCGTGGCTTCGCTCTCGCCTTCGAGCTGCAGGGGCAGTTCGCGGCCGTTGCTGGCGTCGAGGAGGCCGACGTTCAGCGGAATGACGAAGGGCTCCTTGGTCGGCTGGCCCGGCGTGGGCGGGCAGCTCTGCACCACGCTCAGGGTGTAGCTGCGGCTCTGCGCGTCGTACACGCCGTGGGCCGCGAGGCGCGGCGTGCCGGCCTGGCTGTACCAGCGTTTGAACTGGGGCAGCAGGCGTGCCAGTTCCGAATCGGGGTTGGCGTCGGCAATGGCCTGCGCGAAGTCGTCGCAGGTCACTGCCTGGCCGTCGTGGCGCTCGAAGTAGAGGGTGATGCCGCGCTCGAAGCCCTTGCGGCCGACCAGCGTCTGCATCATGCGCACCACCTCGGCACCCTTCTCGTAGATGGTGACGGTGTAGAAGTTGCTGATCTCGATGTAGCTGTCGGGCCGCACCGGGTGGGCCATGGGGCCCGCGTCCTCGGGGAATTGGGCGGTGCGCAGCACGCGCACGTCTTCGATGCGCTTCACGGCGCGGGCCGAGGCGTCGGCGCACAGGTCCTGGCTGAATTCCTGGTCGCGGAAGACGGTGAGGCCTTCTTTCAGCGAGAGCTGGAACCAGTCGCGGCAGGTGACGCGGTCGCCGGTCCAGTTGTGGAAGTACTCGTGGCCGACCACGCTTTCGATGTTGCTGTAGTCGGCATCGGTGGCGGTGGCCTGGTTGGCCAGAACGTACTTGGTGTTGAAGATGTTCAGGCCCTTGTTCTCCATGGCGCCCATGTTGAAGTCGCTGGTGGCCACGATCATGAAGCGGTCGAGGTCCAGCGGCAGGCCGAAGCGGGCTTCGTCCCACAGCACCGAGTTGATGAGCGAGTTCATCGCGTGCTCGGTCTTGTCGAGGTCGCCGGCGCGCACGTACACCTGCAGCAGGTGCTCCTTGCCGCTGCGCGCGGTGATGCGCTGCTCGCGTGCCACCAGCTTGCCGGCCACCAGGGCGAACAGGTAGCTGGGCTTCTTGAAGGGGTCGACCCACTTCGCGAAATGGCGGCCTTCGGGCAGTTCGCCCTGCTCTACGAGGTTGCCGTTCGACAGCAGCACCGGGTAGGCGGCCTTGGCGGCGCGCAGCGTCACGGTGTACATCGCCATCACGTCCGGACGGTCGAGGAAGTAGGTGATGCGGCGGAAGCCCTCGGCCTCGCACTGCGTGAAGAAGGTGTCTTCGCTCACGAACAGGCCCATCAGCTTGGTGTTCTTGATGGGGCAGCAGGTGGTGAAGATTTCGAGCTCGAACGCGTCGGGCAGGCCGTCGATGACGAGCTGGTCGCCTTCCATGCGGAACGACGCACCCTGGCCGTTGACGAGCACGCGCGCCAGGTTCAGTTCGTCGCCTTGCAGGCGCAGCGGCTCCAGCGGCACTTCGGGGTTGCGGCGCATCTGCATGCGGTT
This sequence comes from Variovorax sp. Varisp46, assembly GCF_059491885.1. Classification (NCBI taxonomy): domain Bacteria; kingdom Pseudomonadati; phylum Pseudomonadota; class Betaproteobacteria; order Burkholderiales; family Comamonadaceae; genus Variovorax; species Variovorax sp. Varisp46. The sequence goes on along the minus strand of NZ_CP168515.1, from coordinate 3,279,186 downwards.
GAGCACGCGGGTCTTGGCGGGGTCGAGGTCGAAGGTGAGGTCGACGGTGTCGATCCAGTAGGCCGGAGCGGCATAGTCTTCGCGGCGAATGGCAATCGGTTGCCCTTGAGCGTCACGCAACATCATCGAGTGTCTCCAGAAAATTCGAATGGGCGAGTTCGTCGTAGTCGCGAACCGCGGCAATCACATGGGGGCCGGCAAGCTCGGCGGCGGTATGGGTGCTGCATACGGCCACGGCACGCATGCCGCCGCGGCGGGCGGCTTCGATGCCGAAGGGCGCGTCTTCAAAAACGATGCAGCGTTCGGGCGCAACGCCGATGCGGCGTGCAGCTTCGAGAAAGATGGCGGGCGTGGGCTTGCCGCTGAAGCCTTCATCGCCGCCCACTATGGCCAGCGGCAGCGGGTCCATCTTCAGGCGCGACATGGCGAACTCGATGTTGTGCCTGTCGCCGGCCGTGCCGACCGCCACCTTCAGCCCGCGCGCGACAGCCGCCTTGGCAAAGGCGGAGAAGCCCGCCACTTCGGTGAAGTTGTCGCTGAACATGGCGCGGTAGATTTCTTCTTTCTCGTGCACCAGCACCTGGCACTCGGCGTCGGAGAGGTCACGCTCGAACAGCTCGCGCATGCACTCGGTGCCGGTGCGGCCCGTGGTGCGCGCGAGGATGTCGCTCACGTCGAGCTTCAGCCCGTGGCGCGCCACGAACTCCACCCACGAGCGCGCATGCCAGGGCATGGAGTCGATCATGGTGCCATCCATGTCGAAGATCAGCGCTTCGACCTTCATCAGACGCCTTGCTTCAGAGAGGCTTCGATGAACACGTCGAGATCGCCGTCCAGCACCTTCTGCGTGGCCGAGACTTCGACGTTGGTGCGCAGGTCCTTGATGCGGCTGTTGTCCAGCACGTAGCTGCGGATCTGGTGGCCCCAGCCCACGTCGGTCTTGCTGTCCTCGAGCTTCTGCTGCTCTTCCTGGCGCTTGCGCATCTCGTGGTCGTACAGGCGCGAGCGCAGGCGCTTCCACGCCACGTCGCGGTTGCTGTGCTGGCTGCGGCCGTCCTGGCACTGCACCACGATGCCGGTCGGGATGTGCGTCAGGCGCACGGCCGAGTCGGTCTTGTTGATGTGCTGGCCGCCGGCGCCGCTGGCGCGGAAGGTGTCGGTGCGCACGTCGGAGGGGTTGATCTCGATCTCGATGGAATCGTCGATCTCCGGGTACACGAAGATGCTGGCGAAGCTGGTGTGGCGACCGCCCGACGAGTCGAACGGCGACTTGCGCACCAGGCGGTGCACGCCGGTCTCGGTGCGCAGCAGGCCGAAGGCGTAGTCGCCCTCGACCTTGATGGTCGCGCCCTTGATGCCGGCGGTGTCGCCGGGCGTTTCGTCTTCGATCTGCGTCTTGAAGCCCTTGCGCTCGGCGTACTTCAGGTACTGGCGCAGCAGCATGCTGGCCCAGTCGCAGGCCTCGGTGCCGCCGGCGCCGGCCTGGATGTCGACGAAGGCATTGAGCGGATCGGCCGGGTTGTTGAACATCCGGCGGAATTCGAGCTGCTTGATGTCGGCTTCGAGCGTGGCGGCGTCATCGGCAATGGCCTGCAGGCCGTCCATGTCGCCGTCTTCCTTCGACATCTCGAAGAGCTCGGTGTTGTCCGAGAGCCCGTTGGTGAGCCGGTCGAGCGTGACGACCACGTCGTCGAGCGACTTCTTTTCCTTGCCCAGTTCCTGGGCCTTCTTCGGGTCGTTCCAGACGTTCGGGTCTTCGAGCGATGCGTTGACTGTCCTCAGTCGTTCAGCTTTGGCATCGTAGTCAAAGATACCTCCGTAAATCGACCGTACGAACGCTCAGGTCCGCGAGCATTGCGCCGATTTGGTTGATCTGTTCTGCGTCCATGGGGTGTCCTGACTGTGAGGGTTGGTGTTCGGGGGGAACCCGACATTTTCTCACGCTCCGAAAACCCGCCCTGCCGAGGCCCTGTATTGCTCCTTCCTTCTCTGGGGGAAGGCTGGGATGGGGGCGGGCAGGGCGCTCCATGGATGCGCCGCCGTGCCCCCACCCCAGCCCTCCCCCAGCGGGGGAGGGGGAAATACCCCGAAATCAGAACGCGGGGATCAGCGAACCCTTGAACTGCGTCTCGATGAAGCTCTTCACCTCCGGCGACTGGTACGCCGCCACGAGGCGCCTGGCCCAGGGCTTGTCCTTGTCGGCGCGGCGCACCGCGATCAGGTTGGCGTACGGGCTCTTGGCGGCTTCCTTGATGACGGCGTCCTTGTTCAGCGACAGACCCGCCTTCTCGGCGTAGTCGTTGTTGATGGCGGCGATGGTCAGGTCGTCGAGCGAGCGCGGCAGCTGGGCTGCGTCGAGCGCCACCAGCTTCAGCTTTTTCGGGTTGGTCACCACGTCGAGCGGCGTGGCGGTGTTGTTCTTCACGGCCTCGGGCTTCAGCGTGATGAGGCCGGCCTGCTGCAACAGCAACAGCGCGCGATTGCCGTTCGACGGATCGTTCTGGATGCCGACTGTTGCGCCGTTGGGCAGCTGGTCGACGGCCTTGATCTTGTGCGAGTAGAAGCCCAGCGGCGCGGTGATGGTCAGGCCGACGGGCACGATGTCGAAGCCGCGCGCCTTGTTCTGGTTGTCCAGGAAGGGCTGGTGCTGGAAGGCGTTGGCGTCGAGGTCGCCCGAGGCCAGCGCCGCGTTGGGCAGCTGGTAGTCGTTGAACACCACGACCTGGATGTTCAGGCCGTCCTTGGCGGCAACCTTCTTGACCACCTCGAAGATCTGCTCGCCGTTGCCGACGGAGACGCCGACCTTGAGCGTGTTCTTGTCCTGCGCGAAGGCGGTGTTGCCGGCAAGGAGGGCGGCGGCAAGCGTGGCCAGGACGAGGGTGCGGCGGCGAAAAGTGCTGTGCATGTTGTTGTGCGAAATCAAAAAAAAGAAGGCGCGAATGTGGCATTGCGGACGCCGTTTGGAAACGAACCAATGCGCATATCCATATGGCGCCTATCGGGTCACACCTTTGTGCCCTTATGTGTTCAAAGGCATAAGCAAGCGCCGATTTGTTCGTTCCCTTTCGTTGCCTTTCTTTTCATACTCGACACTTTTTCGCGAACCTACGCGACCAGCGCGCCGCGCGGGCCGCGCCTTTTTTCCATGACCCAACCTACGCCTGACGCGGGCCGCGACATTCACGCGGCGCCAGTCATCCGTCTTCAATCGGTGCAGAAGTCCTTCGCCTTGCCCAACGGCGAGGTGTTCGACGCCGTGCACTCGCTCTCGCTCGACATCCACCAGGGCGACGTGTTCGGCCTGATCGGCAAGAGCGGTGCCGGAAAATCGACACTGCTGCGTCTCATCAACCTGCTGGAGCGGCCCGATGCGGGCAAGGTGCTCGTCGGCGGGCGCGACCTCACCACGCTCTCGCGCCGCGAGCTGCGCGACACGCGTCAGAACATCGGCATGATCTTCCAGCAGTTCAACCTGCTGCAGAACGCCACGGTGTTCGACAACGTGGCCTTCCCGCTGAAGATTCACGGCCGCCACTCGAAGGCCGAGATCGATGCCCGTGTGCGCGAGTGCCTGGCGCTTGTGGGCCTGGCCGAGAAGATCGACACCTACCCGGCCCAGCTCTCGGGCGGGCAGAAGCAGCGCGTGGCGATTGCCCGCGCGCTGGCGCCGCGCCCGCAGGTGCTGCTGTGCGACGAGCCCACCTCTGCGCTCGACTCGGAAACCACGCGCTCGCTGCTGGAGACGCTGCGCGGCATCAACCAGAAGATCGGCGTGACCATCGTGATCGTCACGCACGAGCTGTCGGTGGTCGAGGTGCTGTGCCGCAACGTGGCCATCCTCGAGAAGGGCCGGCTCGTGGAGCAGTTCGCGGTCGATGCACCGGGCGAGGAGCGCAAGACCGCGCTGGGCCGCGAGATCGACGAATTGGTGCGTCGCCGCGAACGCGAGGCGCGCCTGCCGGTCGTGCCGCGTCCGGCTTCGGTGCAGCGCAACGCGCTGGAGGCGGCCTATGTTTGAGAACATCGCCCCCATCCTCCCGGAGCTGTGGGTCGCCACCGGCCAGACTTTCATGATGCTGGCCATCGGCCTCTCGGCCGCGGTGCTCATCGGCGGGCCGCTGGGCATCCTGCTGTTCCTGCTGGGGCCCGGCCAGTCGCTGGAGAACAAGCCCGCGTTCCTGGTGCTCAACTGGCTGGTGAACACGGTGCGTTCGTTCCCTTTCATCATCCTGCTGGTGGCCTTGGTGCCGTTCACGCGGGTGATTGCGGGCACGTCGATCGGGCCGTTTGCGGCTGCGGTGCCGCTGTCGTTCGCGGCCATTCCGTACCTGGCGCGGCTGGTCGACCAGTGCCTGCGCGAAGTGCCGCGCGGCGTGATCGAGGCGGCGCATGCCATGGGCGCGACCGAGCTGCAGATCGTATGGCGCGTGCTGCTGGTCGAGGCACGTTCGGGCCTGGTGCTGGCGCTGACGGTGCTGGCCGTGAGCTTCCTCTCGTACTCGGCGGTGGCCGGTGTGGTGGGCGGTGGCGGCATCGGCGACCTGGCCATCCGCTATGGCTACTACCGTTTCCAGACCGACGTGATGGTGCTCACCGTGGCGCTGCTCGTGGTGCTCGTACAGATCCTGCAATTCGTGGGCAACACCACGGCGAGCAGGCTGGACAAGCGTTGATTCTTTTTTTCTCAGCTTTCCCTATCCCATGAAAACCGCATTCCTGCGCCGTTCCGTTCTCGCCCTGTCCCTGGCTGCCGTCTCGCTCGGCGGCCTCTCGCTGCAGGCCCACGCGCAAGACCCCGCCAAGAAGAACCTTGTGATCGGCGGCACCGCCGGCTCCAACGCCGACCAGCTCAAGGCCGGCATCGTGCCCATCCTCGAGAAGAAGGGCTACAAGGTGAAGCTGGTCGAGTTCAACGACTACGTGCAGCCCAACCTCGCACTGGCCCAGGGCTCGCTCGACGCCAATTTCTTCCAGCATCAGGTCTACCTGAAGAAGTTCGCGGCCGACCAGAAGCTCGACCTGGCCGAACTGGTGCAGGGTCCGATCGCCCCGATGGGCGTGTATTCGACCAAGCGCAAGACGCTGGCCGACGTGAAGGAAGGCGACCGCGTGACGCTGCCGAACGACCCGAGCAACCTGGCCCGAGCGCTGGTGCTGCTGGAGCAGAACAAGCTGATCACGCTCAAGCCCGGCATCGACGTGTTGCGCTCGACGGAAAAGGACGTGGCCGAGAACCCGAAGAAGCTGAAGTTCATTCCGCTCGAAGCCGCGCAACTGCCGCGTTCGCTGGGCGACACTGAGTACGCCATCGTCAACGGCAATTTCGCGATCTCGTCGGGCCTGAAGCTCACCGAAGCCGTGGTGCTGGAGAAAACGCCGGACTACTATCTGAATGTGGTGGCCGTGAAGACCGCCGACAAGAACACGCAATGGGCCAAGGACATCGCCGAGGCCTACCGGTCGAAGGAGTTCAAGGCGGTGGTCGACAGCAAGTTCCAGGGCTACGCCAAGCCCAGCTTCCTGCAGTAACTTCGCAGACAACAAAGGACGCCCCATGCCAGTGCTCGCCGTATTCGATGCCCAAGGAAGCTGGCGCGACACGCATATGTGCGACGGCTGGATCACCGAGCACCTGTCCGGGCAGGGCGTGAGTTGGGGGCGTGGCAAGAAGAAGGGGCAGCGCGTGCTGGAGAGCGCCGGGCTGTTCTATGTGCCGACCGCCGACGGTTACCTGGGGCTGCTTGTCGAGGCCGGCGAATGGGTGTCGGTGCCGGACGGCAAGCCGCACTTCTTCGATGCGGGCGAGGTTGAGTCTTTCGACGCCTTGCCTGCTTCGTTGCCGCTCTTCGAGGCTTTCGTCGAAGAAGTTCTCTCGCTGACGGGCAACGACGCTGACGAAGAGTAGAGGCGGCGGCGCGGGTATGGTGCGCCCTTGTTCGGGGCGCGTGCACAGGCCGCCGGGTATTGCCCACCGCGAATGTCCCCCGGCCTTCCGCCGCTTCCTTTCTTTATTTCGCTGCGGGGAGCGCCCGACGCCCTATGCACCTGGGCACGCTGCCGGTGCTTGCCGATCAACGATGGCTCTGAACGATCACGTCGATTGTCGCGGCGCAGATGGACAGCCTCGACAGCGAGCCGAGCCGCGGTTGAACAAGAGGCGGGCTCAGGCCGCCAGGAACGCTTCGATCATCCGCGCCACGCGCTGCGGCTGGTCGTGGTGCAGCATGTGACCCGCGTCTTCGAGGCGCTCGATGCGGCTGTTGCCGACCGACTTCAGCCGTTCATGGAATTCGTCGAGCGTGAAGCGGTTCTTCCACCAGCCCTGCAGGCTGTCGTCCGCGGCCTCGACCATCAGCAGCGGTGCGGTGATGCGCGCATACAGCGCAAGCGTTTCGTCGACCCGGAAGATGTGGGCGTTGACGATCTTGTGCGCCGCCTCGCCGAGGATCTGCCAGCGCTCACCGCCATCGGCTTGCGCGTGGTTGGCCGCCCAGTGGCTGGCGAGCCACTGGGCCTTGTCGGGCGTGAGGCGCGGGTTGGTCTTCATGAGGCGGCGCGCGACGCCGTCCACGGCCGAGTAGCCGGCCAGCGCCATCTCGCCGCGGTGCAGGCGCTTGAGTTCGTCGATCCACTGGCCGTAGCGCGCGGGGGCTTCCTCGGGCTTGCGCGCGGGCATGCCGAAGCCTTCGAGGTTGACGAGGCGGCGGATGCGCTGGGGCCGCACGCCGGCGTAGTGCATGGCGACGTTGCCGCCCATGCTGTGGCCGACGAGATCGACTTGCCGTGCGTTGTCGCCCTCGCCAGCGTAGTGGTCGAGCAGCCATTCGAGGTCGGCCAGGTAGTCGGCGAGCCAGTAGTTGTCGACGCCGCCACCGTCCGTGAGGCCGAAGCCGCGCCAGTCGGGAGCGATGATGAAGCGCTCCTGCTCCATTGCATCGACCACGAACTGCCACGACGCCGCCACGTCCATCCAGCCGTGCACCAGCACCAGCGGCGGTCGCGCATCGGAGGGCTGGCCCCAGAGGCGCACGTGGTAGCTGAGGTTGCGCACGGGCACGAATTCGCTGCGGGAGGGGCGGAGGACTTGGTACATGGGCGCCGATGATAAAGAGGCCTTTGTGCTGACGCAGTCCGGCGCACGACAGCCGGCCGCCACGGAATGCCCGGGTTTTGGTGCAGCGGCCAGCGGGTTGCGGGTCGGGGCGGTAGCATCCCGCGCATGAAAAAGATCCAACTTGGTCAAAGCGACCTGCACGTCACCCCGATCTGCCTCGGCACGATGACCTTCGGCGAACAGGTCGACGAGCCCACCTCCCACGCCATCCTGAGTCGCTCGCTCGAGCGCGGCGTCGACTTCATCGACACCGCCGAGATGTACTCGGTGCCCGCGCGCAAGGAAACCTACAGCGTCACCGAAACCATCATCGGCAACTGGTTCGCCGCCAACCCCGGCGCGCGCCAGAAGCTGGTGGTCGCGACCAAGGTGGCCGGCCCGTCGCGCGGCATGCCCTGGGTGCGCGAAGGCAATGGCATGACGGCGGCCGACATCGAGGCCTCGTGCAACGCCAGCCTGAAGCGGCTGAAGACCGATGTCATCGATCTTTACCAGATCCACTGGCCGGAACGCCACGTGCCAATGTTCGGCAACATCTACTACGACCCGGTGAAGGAAACATCGCAGACTCCGATCCAGGAGCAGCTCGAAGCGATGGGCAGGCTGGTGAAGGCGGGCAAGGTGCGCGCCATCGGCCTGTCGAACGAAACGCCCTACGGCGTGCACGAGTTCGTGCGGCTGGCCGAGCAGCACGGGCTGCCGCGCGTGGCGACGGTGCAGAACGTGTACAGCCTCATCAGCCGAGGGCACGAGAATGCGCTGGACGAGACGATGCACCGGCTGGGCGTGTCGCTGCTGGCGTATTCGCCGCTGGCCTTCGGCCTGTTGACGGGCAAGTACGACCAGAGCGGCATCGAGGGGCCTGATGCGCCCAAGGGCGCGCGGATCTCGAGCTATGAATCGGTGCGCAAGCAGCGCTGGGGCCGTCCCGATTCGCTGCGTGCGGCCAGGCGCTACAACCAGCTGGCACGCGACAACGGCCTGACGCCGACCCGACTGGCGCTGGCCTTCTGCTACACGAAGTGGCAGGTGGCGAGCACGATCATTGGCGTGACCTCGTTGGCGCAGCTGGAAGAAGACCTGGACGCGTACGGCACCACGCTGTCGCCCGAGATCCTGGCGGAGATCGACAAGATCCGCTGGGAAATCCGCGACCCGGCGGCGTGAGCAAGAAGACCCACGTGTCCGAAACGCCCGCAACGCAGTTGTTGCGGACGCACAAGGTCGCGTTCACGGAGCATCCCTACGAGTACGTCGAGCACGGCGGCGCGCAGCGCGGCGCCGAGATGCTCGGGCTCGACCCGTTCACCGTCATCAAGACGCTGGTGATGCAGGACCAGGACGCCCGGCCGCTGATCGTGCTGATGCACGGCAACCGCACGGTGTCGACCAAAAACCTCGCGCGGCAGATCGGCGCCAAGTCGGTCGAGCCCTGCAAGCCCGAGGTGGCGCAGCGGCACAGCGGCTACATGGTGGGCGGCACGTCGCCGTTCGGCACGCGGCGCGAGATGCCGGTGTACGTGGAGGCCACTGTTCTCGAACTGCCGAAGATCGTGCTCAACGGCGGGCGCCGGGGCTACCTGATCGGCATCGATCCGCAGGTGTGCGTGGCGCTGCTGGGCGCGAAGCCCGTGCAGTGTGCGCTGGCAGAATAGCCGGCGGCGGTCGTCGCCGGATAGAACAACAACCATCTCCGCGGAGCGCCGCCTTGAGTTTCAACTTGCCTTCCCTCATCGCCATCGTGGCGTCGTACCTGATCGGCTCGCTGTCCTTCGCGGTCATCGTGAGCAAGGCGCTCGGCATGGCCGATCCGCGCAGCTATGGCAGCAAGAACCCCGGCGCCACCAACGTGCTGCGTTCGGGCAACAAAGGCGCGGCGTTGGCCACTCTGCTGCTCGATGCGCTCAAGGGCTGGGTGCCGGTGTTCTTCATCCACCGGTTCGGCGCGCAATGGGGGTTGGGGGAGGATGTCGCCGCCCTGGCCGGCCTGGCTGCGTTCCTCGGCCACCTTTACCCGGTGTTCTTCGGCTTCCAGGGCGGCAAGGGCGTGGCCACCGCGGCGGGCGTGCTGGTGGGCATCGCGCCCTGGCTGGGGCTGGCGACCGGCGCCACATGGCTGATCGTCGCGGTCTTCTTTCGTTACTCGTCGCTGTCGTCGCTGGCGGCCGCCTTCTTTGCGCCGGCTTACTATCTGATTGGCGGCGGCATTGCGTGGCCACTCGACCGCACGGTGCTGGTCGCGATCATCGTCATGAGTTTGCTGCTGATCTGGCGGCACCGCGAAAACATCCGCCGGCTCGCGGCCGGCACGGAGTCGAAACTCGGCTCGAAGAAAAAGGCTTGAAAACACCATGGCTTCCATCACCCGCTTCCACGTCGGCCCCCGCCTTTCCGAGACGGCCGTGCACAACGGCACCGTCTACCTCGCGGGCCAGGTGCCCGACGACACCACGCAGGACATCCGCGGCCAGACCGCGCAGGTGCTGGCCATGGTCGACCGCCTGCTGGCCGAGGCCGGCAGCGACAAGTCGCGCATCCTCATGACGCAGATCTTCCTGGCGGACATCACCGACATCACCGCCATGAACGAGGTGTGGGACGCGTGGATTCCGGCCGGCAATACGCCGCCGCGCGCGACCGTGCAGGCCAAGATGGCCAATGCGGCCTACAAGATCGAGATCGTCGTAACGGCCGCGCAGGCCTGACACCTGGGCTTCAATAGCGTTTTTCGAGGACCATCTGGTCCGCGTCGCGCCGCATCGAGAAGCGGTTGATGAAGCTGTTGCCCAGCAGCACGAAAGGCATGGCCTGCGGTGAGACGATGGCGTCGATGTCGTAGACCTCGACGTCGCCCACGCGCACCGATTGCAGGCGCAGCCGGTAGCCTTGCGCCTGCCCGTTGGCGGTGTTCATCACGACGCGCTGGCCCTTGCTGTAGTCGAGCCCGATGCGCAGGGCATCGTCGGCCGACAGTGCGATCGACGTGGCGCCCGTGTCGAGCATGAAAGTGACGGGCCGGCCGTTGATGGCGCCCTGTGTCATGAAATGCCCGCGGCTGTCTGCCGACAGCACGACGCGGCTGCCCCCACCGCCCGTTCCACCCCCGCCACCGATGCTGACCGGCGTGTCCATGCGCAGGTTGACGCGCTTGCCATCGAGTTCGACCACGGCCTGCTCGGCCTGCAGCGACACCAGTTTCACGCCCTGGTAGCTCTCGCCAACCGCGATGGTCTTGGGCGGGTTGCCGTTCACGATCAGGATGGCGCGGCTGCCGATGCTGCCGGTCAGGGTCACCGAGCCGGCGGCGTGCGCCACGGCAGCGGCAGCCAGCAGCTGCGCTGCGACGACGAGCGCTTTCATGCGGCCGGGCTCAGTCGCGGAAATTGTTGAACGTGAGCGGCATGTCCGGCACGTCCTTCTTGATGAGCGCCATGGCGGCCTGGAGATCGTCGCGCTTGGCGCCGGTGATGCGCACCGCGTCGCCCTGGATCGCGGCCTGCACCTTGAGCTTGCTGTCCTTGACGATGCGGGTGATCTTCTTGGCCTGCTCGCTCTCGATGCCGCTCTTGATCTTGATGACCTGCTTGACCTTGTCGCCGCCCATCTTCTGGACGTCGCCCTTGTCGAGGAAGCGCACGTCGACGCTGCGCTTGGTGAGCTTGCTGCGCAGGATGTCTTCCACCTGCACGAGCTGGAACTCGGCGTCGCCGATCATGGTGATTTCCTTGTCCTTGAGCTCGACGGCAGCGGCCGTGCCCTTGAAATCGAAGCGCGTTGCGATCTCCTTGGCGGTGTTCTCGACCGCGTTCTTCACTTCGGGCAGGTTGGGCTCGCAGACGGTATCGAAGGACGGCATGGACTCTCTCCTGAATTCACTTGGGCTGGATGCGACAATTCTCCCATGATCGTGGAGTCCAACGTCCCGCTGCAGCCCTACAACAGCTTCGGCATCGTCGCGCGTGCGCTGCATCTTGTGCGCATCGCCAGCGAAGCCGACCTGGTCGCGCTGCACGCCGACGCGGCATGGCGCGATGCGCCCCGTTTCGTGCTGGGCGGCGGCAGCAACATCGTGCTCACGGGCGACGTCAAGCCGCTGGTGCTGAAGATCGAGATCAAGGGCCTGCGGCTGGTGGAAGAAACCCCGCGCGCCTGGATCGTCGAGGCCGGTGCCGGCGAGAACTGGCACGACGCCGTCGAATGGATGGTGCGCAGCGGCTACCCGGGGCTCGAAAACCTGGCGCTGATTCCGGGCACGGTGGGCGGCTCGCCGGTGCAGAACATCGGCGCCTACGGTGTCGAACTGCAGGACCGCTTCGAGTCGCTCGACGCCTACGACCTGGAAACCGGCCGCAGCTTCACGCTCGATGCCGCGCAGTGCGCCTTCGGCTACCGCGATTCGGTGTTCAAGCACGTGCGCAGCGGCCCGAACGACTTCGGGCTGGCGGGCCGGGCGGTGATCACCCGGGTGCGATTCCGTTTGCCCAAGCCGTGGAAGGCCGTGGTCGGCTACCTCGACCTGGAGCGCAAGATGGAAGAAACCGGCAACTTCACGCCGGACGCCCAGGACATCTTCGACTGGATCTGCGCCATCCGCCGCGCCAAGCTGCCCGACTGGCGCGTGCTGGGCAACGCCGGCAGCTTCTTCAAGAACCCGACGGTCACACCCGAGCAGTGCGCCGACATCATTGCGCGTGACCCGAAGATCGTGCACTACCCGATGGCCGACGGCAGCATCAAGCTTGCGGCCGGCTGGCTCATCGACGCCTGCGGCTGGAAAGGCAAGTCGGTGGGCAATGCCGGCGTGTACGAGCGGCAGGCGCTGGTGCTGGTCAACCGCGGCGGTCGCGAGAACCCGGTGACGGGCGGCGAGGTGATGACCCTGGCCAAGGCCATTCAGACCAGCGTGTACGAGCGCTTCGGCATCCGGCTGGAGCCGGAACCGGTGGTGGTCTGACGGCATGGATCTCGACTTCCTGCACCTGAACTTCCGCCGCCGCATCGGTGCCCTCGTGTGGGCCCGGCGGGCGGTGCCGCTCGTCGCGCTGGCCGCCGTGTTCCTGGGTTCGCGCCGCTGGGGTTCGGTGGTGGCCGTGATCGTGGTGGCGCTGCTGTTCTCGGCGGTGCTCAAGTTCCTCGAAACCAGCCTGCGCCGCCAGTTCATCCGCGAGGCCCGGCTGCCGTCGTTTCTCATCGGCAAGCTGCGCGAGGCGCATCCGCAACTGAGCCGGCGCGACGCCGAGCTGGTGCTGCGCGGCCTGCGCCAATTCTTCATGTCGCACCTGCGCAGCGACCGCAAGTTCGTCGCCATGCCTTCGAAGGTGGTCGACACGGCGTGGCACGAGTTCATCCTGCACACGCAGGGCTACCAGAACTGGTGCAAGGCGGCCTTCGGCGCCATGCTGCACCACAGTCCGGCCGAGGTGCTGGGCAAGGACGCGCGGCGCAACGACGGCCTGCGCCGCACCTGGTACTGGGCCTGCAAGGAGGAGAGCATCGATCCGCGCAAGCCGGCGCGGCTGCCGCTGCTGTTTGCGCTGGACATCAAGTTCGCCATTGCGGGCGGCTTCCACTACGTGCCCGATTGCCGGGCGGTCGAGCGGCATATCGGCTCCGATGCCCAGTGCGGTACCAGCTTCGGCGAATCGTCATCGTCGGATGGCGGTAGTGCGGGCGATGCGGGCGGGTTCGGCGGCAGCGAATCGAGCAGCAGTGGCGGGGATGGCGGCTCCGGCGATGGCGGGGGCTCGTCCGACGGCGGGGGCGGGTGTGGCGGCGGCTGCGGAGGAGGCGGCGGGGACTGACACCCGCGCGCCAGGAAAACGGGCCCCGAGGGGCCCGTCGTCGTTTCTGCCTCCGAGGAGACAGGGCGCTGCGATCAGCTCGCGTCGCCGTCGTTGGCCAGCTTCGGCAGCGAAGCACCTTCGCTCGACGACAGCAGGCCGACCTGCGTGTAGATCGCGAGCTTCTCGCGCGTATCGACGATGTCGAGGTTGCGCATCGTGAGCTGGCCGATGCGGTCCAGCGGCGTGAATGCGCCCTCGACCTTTTCCATGCTCAGGCGCTCGGGCTTGTACGTGAGGTTGGCCGACTCGGTGTTCATGATCGAGTAGTCGTTGCCGCGGCGCAGCTCGACCGTCACTTCGCCGGTGATGGCGCGTGCCACCCAGCGCTGCGCCGTCTCGCGCAGCATGATGGCCTGCGGGTCGAACCAGCGGCCCTGGTAGAGCAGGCGGCCGAGCTTGCGTCCGTTGTCGCGGTACTGCTCGATGGTGTCTTCGTTGTGGATGCCGGTGACGAGGCGCTCGTAGGCGATGAACAGCAGCGCGAGGCCGGGAGCCTCGTAGATGCCGCGGCTCTTGGCCTCGATGATGCGGTTCTCGATCTGGTCGCTCATGCCCAGGCCGTGGCGGCCGCCGATGCGGTTGGCTTCGAGGATCAGGTCGACCAGGTTCGAGTAGCGCACGCCGTTCAGCGCGACGGGCACGCCTTCCTCGAAGCGCACCGAGACGGTCTCGCGCTTGACTTCGACTTCGTCCTTCCAGAAGGCCACGCCCATGATGGGCTGCACGATCTGGATGCCGCTGTTCAAGTGCTCGAGGTCTTTGGCCTCGTGCGTGGCGCCGAGCATGTTCGAATCGGTCGAGTAGGCCTTCTCGGCCGACATCTTGTAGGCGAAGCCGGCCTTCTGCATGAACGCCGACATCTCGGCGCGGCCGCCCAGCTCGTCGATGAAGGCCTGGTCGAGCCAGGGCTTGTAGATCTTCAGGTTGGGGTTGGTGAGCAGGCCGTAGCGGTAGAAGCGCTCGATGTCGTTGCCCTTGTAGGTGCTGCCGTCGCCCCAGATGTGGACGTCGTCTTCCTTCATGGCCGACACCAGCATCGTGCCGGTGACGGCACGGCCCAGCGGCGTGGTGTTGAAGTAGGTGACGCCGGCGGTGGTCACGTGGAAGGCGCCGGCCTGCAGCGCGGCGATGCCTTCGTTGGCCAGTTGCACGCGGCAGTCGATCAGGCGGGCGTTCTCGGCGCCGTAGAGCATCGCCTTGCGCGGGATCTCGTCGTAGTCCGGCTCGTCGGGCTGGCCGAGGTTGGCGGTGTAGGCGTAGGGGACGGCGCCCTTCAGCTTCATCCAGTGCAGCGCTGCGCTGGTGTCCAGGCCGCCCGAGAAGGCGATGCCGACCTTCTGGCCGGCGGGTACGTTTTGGAGGATGGTCGACATGTCAGGAGGTCCGGTTTCAGCCGAAGTGGCAGATGTAGCTGTAGGGCTCGCCGGCCACGCGAATCTGGAAGCTCGAGTTGCCCGGCACGTTGAATTTCTGGCCCGGACCCGAGGCGATCCATTCGGCGCTGCCCGCGAGCTGGTATTCGCAGCTGCCGCCGGTGCCTTCCATGATTTCAGGCGCGCCGGTGTTGAAGGTGAGGGTGGACGGCAGGATCACGCCGACCGATTTCTTCGTGCCATCTGCCAGCGTGAGGCTGTGGCTCACGCATTTGCCATCGAAATACACATTGGCCTTGGTGGCCACTGCGGCGCTGTTGAGGGTGTCGGTAGTCGTCATTGGATGGCGCCGGCGCGGGAGCGGTCGGCAAATCGAGGACGCACCGCACCAGCGGCGCACCCGTCAAGGGTTGGAAAAGTCCTCGATTTTAGGGGCTCGGGCGGCTTGGGCCGCCGGTCAGCGGCTCAACGGTGCCAGCCGCGGTATCCGCCACCCCAGCCGCGGTAGTAGCCACCGCCCCAGCCGCGCGAATAGCCGAGGTTCAGCGAGATGCCGACCGGCGGATAGACGTAGGGATAGGCATAGGGGTACGGGTAGGCTGGCTGCACGTAGACGGGAGCGGCATACACCGGCGCCGGCTGGTAGACCGGCGCGGGAGCGTCGGAGACCACCACGCCCGGCTCGGGCACCACGCTGTCCCATGGCGAGCCGCCATACTGCGGATAACCGTTGCCGTTGTCGGCTTCGACCGGATAGGGCTGCAGCTGCGACTGCGGCGCCACCGGTGAGGTCGTCACGCCGTAGGCGTTGGCCTGGATCGAAATGGTCGCGCCGGGCCGACTGTTCATGCGGGTGGTGTACTGGCGGCCGTTGTATTCATAGGTGACGTTGTAGTTGACGTCGCTGCCGGTCGTTTCGCGGATCGGCGTGGCGGAGATCACGCGGGCCTGGACCACCTGGTTCTGCTGGGCGTGCACGAGCCCGGTGCCGGCGGCCAACGCTGCGGCCGCGGAAATCCCGGCGAGGGTGCGAAAAACATGCGTATTCATGGTGTGTTTCTCCTGCAGATCGGGGTTGGAGGCCGGGCAGGCAGGCCGGGTTCCGGCGTTTACACGGCGTTGGCAGCCCAGGCGTCGGCGTCGAACCCTGTCGTAACGGGTTTTTTCGCCCCCCAGTTGACCACCGGCCGCTTGATCAGGCTGGGGTTGGCCAGCAGCACGGCGCGGGCCGAGCCGGCATCGACCACGCCCTCGCGGGTGGCGTCGTCCAGCTTGCGCCAGGTGGTGCCCTTGCGGTTGACCAGGGCCTCCCATCCGGGCTTTTTCAGCCACTGGTCGAGCTCGGCCTCGGGCACGCCCTGTTTCTTGAAATCGTGGAAGGTGTAGGCCACGCCATGTTCATCGAGCCAGGCGCGGGCGCGCTTGACGGTGTCGCAGTTCGGAATGCCGTATAGGGTTGTCATGGCCGCGATGATGCCCCGGGCGGCCAGTCGGCGACAATGCCGGCCTCCATGGAAACCCTTAACGACTGGCTCGCGCGCGCCGAGCAACTCCATCCCAAGAACATCGAACTCGGGCTCGAGCGCGCCAAGGAAATGGCGCAGCGCCTCGGCCTGCGCTTCAACTGCCCCGTCATCACGGTGGCGGGCACGAACGGCAAGGGCTCGACCTGCGCCATGCTCGAATCGATCCTCACGCACGCGGGCTATCGCACGGCGGTGTTCACCTCGCCGCACCTCGTGCGCTTCGAAGAGCGCCTGCGGCTCAAGGGCGAAGCCGTCGATGCTTCCAAACTTATAGCAAGCTTCGAAGTGGTGGAGAAGGCGCGGGGCGACATGCCCCTGACCTACTTCGAGTTCACCACGCTCGGCATCCTGCATTGCATGACCGAGGAAAAGCCCGATGTGGCGATCCTCGAAGTCGGCTTGGGTGGGCGGCTCGACGCGGTCAACATCATCGACGCCGACTGCGCGGTCATCACCAGCATCGACCTCGACCACATGGAATACCTCGGGCCCGACCGCGAAAGCATCGGCTTCGAGAAGGCCGGCATCATGCGGCCGGGCAAGCCCGCCATCGTGAGCGACCCGATGCCGCCGCAGAGCGTGATCGACCATGCGAACGCGATCGGCGCCGACCTCTGGCGCTTTGGGACCGACTTCAACGTGTCGGGCGACAAGCAGCAGTGGGGCTGGTCGGGCCGTGGCCGGCGCTACAGCGGGCTGGCCTACCCGGCGCTGCGCGGGGCCAACCAGCTCATCAACGCGGCCGGCGTGCTTGCGGCGCTCGAAGCGCTGCGCCCGCAACTGCCGATCACCGCGCAGGCCGTGCGCAACGGGCTCGCGATGGTCGAGTTGCCGGGCCGTTTCCAGATCGTGCCGGGCGAACCGGCGCTGGTGCTCGACGTGGCGCACAACGCCCATGCCGTGGCCGCGCTGGCCGAGAACCTCGATGCGATGGGCTTCTACCCCACAACGCATGGCGTGTTCGGCGTGATGGCCGACAAGGACCTTGCACCGATCCTCGCGCGTATCGGGCCGCTGATCGACCGCTGGTACTTCACCGACCTGCCCACGCCGCGCGCCGCCAAGGCGGCCGACCTGCTGGCCAGCTGGCAGGCGCAGAACACGCGAACCGACGCCTCGGGCAGCGTGTACGCGGCCCCGATGGAAGCGTTGCGCGCAGCCATCGGGCAGGCGGGGCCCGCTGATAGAATCGTGGTCTTCGGATCGTTCTTCACCGTGGGTGGCGTGCTCGAAAACGGCACCCCCCGGCTGCAAGCCAAACACCTGCTGCCAGGCGGCTGATCGTCGGGCTGTCCACACCATCTGGCACCACCTCGCTGCACTCCTTCAGGGATCGAACTTCATGGCGTTTTTCAAGTTCCGCACGCGCGGCCCGCAAGGCAACGAAGGACGCAGCGCCCCTGCCGCCGTCCCCGCGGAAAGTGTCGAAACCATGCGTCGGCGTGCACGCCACCGGCTGCTCGGCGCAGCGGTGCTGGTGCTGCTCGGCGTGATCGGCTTTCCGCTGCTGTTCGATACACAGCCGCGCCCCGTGTCGGTCGACATTCCCATCGAGATTCCCGACCGCAACAAGGTCAAGCCACTGCCCGTGCCCGTCGCGCCTGCGGCCACCACGAGCACCGCGCCGGCAGCGCCAGACAGCGGCAGCAGTTCGCGCGTGGCCTCGGCATCGTCCGGCGGCATGATCACCGAGACCGCCGACGGCACGGTGATCGAATCCGGCAGGCCCGTGCCCAGC
This sequence comes from Variovorax sp. Varisp46, assembly GCF_059491885.1. Lineage (NCBI taxonomy): Bacteria > Pseudomonadati > Pseudomonadota > Betaproteobacteria > Burkholderiales > Comamonadaceae > Variovorax > Variovorax sp. Varisp46. The sequence goes on along the minus strand of NZ_CP168515.1, from coordinate 3,261,592 downwards.
ACGCCGCCCGTCGCGGCCGCCGAGCCCAAGCCCGATCCCAAACCGGAGCCCAAGCCCAAGCCGGAGGCCAAACCCGAACACAAGCCGGAACCCAAACCCGAGCCCAAGCCGAAGCCCGAACCCAAGCCAGAAGCGAAGCCCAAGCCGGCCGACTCGGGCGATGCTGCCCGTGCCCGCGCGCTGCTCGAAGGCAAGCCGGTCGCGACGGCTGCCGCGCCGAAGCCCGCCGCCGATGAAGGCGGCCGCTTCGTGGTGCAGGTCGGCGCTTTCGCCGACGCCGACAAGGCGCGCGAAGTGCGCCAGAAGCTCGAGAAGGCCGGCCTCAAGACTTACGTGCACGTGGCCAAGACAGCCGACGGCGAGCAGCGCACGCGTGTGCGTGTGGGCCCCTTCGGTTCGCGTGCCGAGGCCGACCGCGCGGCGGAAAGGGTCAAGGGCTTGTCTTTGGCGGCTGCGATCCTCACGTTGTAAGAGCCGTCGCCTGCTGTTGCCGTGGCCTTGCTCGACTGGATCGCCGTCGCGCTCATCGGGGTGTCGATGCTGTTCGGCCTGATGCGCGGGCTGGTGTTCGAAGTGATTTCGCTGATCGGCTGGGTGGCGGCTTTCATCGCCGCCCAGTGGCTGGCTTCCGGCGTGGCGGCATGGCTGCCGTTCGGCGATCCGCAGGGGGCCTGGCGCTATCCGCTGGCCTTCGTGCTCGTCTTCGTGGCGGTGGTGTTCGGCGTGGGCCTGGTGGCGGCGCTCACGCGCAAGTTGATCACGGTCGTGGGCCTGCGGCCGGTGGACCGGATTCTGGGAGCAGCGTTCGGTGCGGCGCGGGGCGCGGTGGCCCTGCTCGTGCTGGCCGTCGTTGTTCATTTGCTGGTGTTGAGCGACAGTGCCTGGTGGCACGAATCGCGCAGCGCCATTGTTCTCGATGCGGCATTGCAGGGCCTGAAACCCGCGCTGCCTGAAAAGTTGGCAAGCTACCTGCCCTGAGAGGAATCGTTCATGTGTGGAATCGTCGGCGTTGTCAGCAACGCACCCGTCAACCAGCTGCTCTATGACGCGATGCTGCTGTTGCAGCACCGTGGCCAGGATGCGGCCGGCATCGTGACCTTGCTGGAACGCAAGTTCTTCATGCACAAGGCCAAGGGCATGGTCCGCGACGTGTTCCGCACGCGCAACATGCGCGCGCTGCCGGGCAGCGTGGGCCTGGGCCAGGTGCGCTACCCGACCGCCGGCAATGCCTACAGCGAGGAAGAGGCGCAGCCCTTCTACGTGAATGCGCCCTTCGGCATCGTGCTGGTGCACAACGGCAACCTGACCAACGCGCATGCGCTGCGCGCGGAGCTGTTTTCCACCGATCACCGCCACACCAACACCGAGAGCGATTCCGAGGTGCTGCTCAACGTGCTGGCACACGAACTCGAACGCTCGTCGCGCGGCGTGCCGCTGCACCCGGCCGAAGTGTTCGCCGCGGTCAAGAACATGCACAAGCGCCTGCGCGGCTCGTACGCCGTGGTATCGCTCATTGCCGGCCACGGCCTGCTCGCCTTCCGTGATCCCTACGGCATCCGCCCGCTGTGCATGGGCCGCAGCGCCGACGGCGCCGTGATGGTGGCCAGCGAATCGGTCGCGCTCGAAGGCTCGGGCCATGTGTTCGAGCGTGACATCGCCCCGGGCGAAGCCGTGTTCATCGACCTCGAAGGCAAGGTGCACTCGATGCAGTGCGCCGAGTCGCCTACGCTGAACCCCTGCATCTTCGAATTCGTGTACCTTGCGCGCCCGGACTCGGTGCTCGACGGGATCTCGGTCTACCAGGCGCGCCTGAACCTCGGCGAAACGCTGGCCAAGCGCGTGGTCTCGACCGTGCCGCCGAACCAGATCGACGTGATCATCCCGATCCCCGAGTCGAGCCGTCCGAGCGCCACGCAGCTCGCGCACCTGCTGGGCGTGCCGTACCGCGAAGGCTTCGTGAAGAACCGCTATGTGGGCCGTACCTTCATCATGCCGGGGCAGGGCGTGCGCAAGAAGTCGGTGCGCCAGAAGCTCAACGTGATCGCCAGCGAATTCAAGGGCCGCAACGTGCTGCTGGTCGACGACTCGATCGTGCGCGGCACCACCAGCCAGGAAATCGTGCAGATGGCGCGTGACGCCGGCGCGCGCAAGGTCTACCTGGCCAGCGCCGCGCCGCCGGTGCGCTACCCCAACGTCTACGGCATCGACATGCCGACCAAGGGCGAACTGGTGGCGCATGACCGCACGGTCGAGCAGATCCGCGAACTGATCGGCTGCGACGCGCTGATCTACCAGGACGTCGATGCCATGAAGCGCGCGATCGGCTCGCTCAACCCCAAGCTCGACGGCTTCGACGCCTCGTGCTTCGACGGCGTGTACGTGACCGGCGACATCGATACCGAGGCCATCTCGCGCATGAACGGCAACCGTCCCCGCGTCGAAGAGACCGAAGAGGATTCTTCGCGCCTCGCGCTTCCCAACCACAGCGAGTGAGAGCAGACGAAGTGACCGACGAAGAACGAACACTGCCGCCCGGGTTGCATCCGGAGACGCTCGCGCTGCGCACCGGGCTCGCGCCGAGCCAGTACGGCGAGCATTCCGACGCGCTTTTCCTGACCAGCGGCTTCGTGCAGCCCGATGCGGAAACCTCGATGCGCCGTTTCGCTGGCACCGAGCCGGGCTTCACCTACTCGCGCACCTCGAACCCGACCGTGACCAGTTTCGAGCAGCGTATCGCGGCGCTCGAAGGTACGGAAGCGGCGATCGGCGCTTCGACCGGCATGGGCGCGATTCTCATGATGTGCATGGGCCTGCTGAAGGCAGGCGACCATGTGGTCTGCTCGCGCTCGGTGTTCGGCTCCACGCTGAACCTGTTCGGCAAGGAGTTCGCCAAGTTCGGCGTCGAGACCACCTTCGTGTCGCAGACCGACGTGGCCGAATGGCGCGCGGCGGTCAAGCCCAATACCAAGCTGCTGTTTGCCGAGACGCCGACCAACCCGCTGACCGAGGTCTGCGACATCCGCGCGCTGGCCGATGTGGCGCATGCGGCGGGCGCGCTGCTGGCGGTCGACAACTGCTTCTGCACGCCGATCCTGCAGCGTCCGGCGGCGCTGGGCGCCGACCTCGTCATCCACTCGGGCACCAAGCACCTCGACGGCCAGGGCCGCGTGATGGCGGGCGCGATCTGCGGTCCCTCGAAGCTCATCGTCGATGTGTTCGGGCCCATCGTGCGCACCGCCGGCATGGCGCTGGCACCGTTCAATGCGTGGGTCGTGCTCAAGGGCATCGAGACGCTCGGCATCCGCATGAAGGCGCATTGCGCGAACGCGATGGACATTGCTCAATGGCTCGAGAAGCAGCCGGGCATCGCACGCGTCTACTATCCGGGGCTCGCCTCGCATGCGCAGCACGAACTGGCGATGCAGCAGCAGTCGGGGCAGGGCGGCGCGGTGGTGTCGTTCGACGTGGTCGGCGACTCGCCCGAGACGGCGCGCGCCAATGCCTTCCATGTCATGAACAGCACGCGCGTGGTGAGCCTTGCCACCAACCTCGGCGACGTGAAGACCATCATCACGCACCCCGGCACCACTTCGCATGGCCGCCTCACCGAGGCGCAGCGCCAGGCGGCTGGCATCGGCCAGGGGCTGATTCGCCTCGCGGTTGGCCTCGAACATGTCGAAGACATCAAGGCCGACATCGCGCGCGGCCTGAGCACCCTGAATCCACGATAACGAAATGACCGGCAAAGTACGCACCCGCATCGCCCCATCCCCCACGGGTTTCCTTCATCTGGGCACGGCACGCACGGCCCTCTACTCGTGGGCCTATGCGCGCCACCATGGCGGCGAGTTCGTGCTGCGCATCGAGGACACCGACGTGGCCCGCTCCACGCAGGACTCGACCGACCAGATCCTCGCGTCGATGCATTGGCTTGGCCTCGACTACGACGAAGGCCCGATCTACCAGATGCAGCGCCTCGAGCGCTACCGCGAAGTCGTCGCGCAGATGCTCGCGGCCGGCACCGCCTACCACTGCTATTGCACGCCCGCGGAGCTCGAGGAGATGCGCGAGGCGCAACGTGCACGCGGCGAGAAGACCTTGTACGACCGCCGCTGGCGCCCCGAGCCAGGCAAGGTGCTGCCGCCCGTGCCCGAAGGCGTGCCGCCTGTGGTGCGCTTCTGCAACCCGCCCGAAGGCGACGTCACGTGGAACGACCTCGTGAAGGGCGAGATCACGATCAACAACCGCGAGATCGACGACCTCATCATCCTGCGGCCCGACGGTGTGCCCACCTACAACTTCGCGGTGGTGGTCGACGACTGGGACATGAACATCACGCACGTGTTCCGCGGTGACGAGCACATCAACAACACGCCGTGGCAGATCAACATCTTCCGCGCGCTTGGTGCGCCGCTGCCCCAGTTCGGCCATGTGCCCGTGATCCTGGGCGACGACGGACAGAAGCTCTCGAAGCGCCGCGGCGCGGTGAGCGTCACGGCCTACGAAGAGAACGGCTACCTGCCCGAGGCCATGCTCAACTACCTCGCGCGCCTCGGCTGGAGCCACGGCGACGATGAACTCTTCACGCGCGAGCAGATGGTGAGCTGGTTCGACGGCTCGCACTTGTCGAAGAGCCCCGCGCAGTGGGACGCGGCAAAGCTTGCCTGGGTGAATGCGCAGTACATCAAGGCGAAGAGCGGCGACGAGCTCTCCCCGCTTGTTGCAGCACAGTTGCAAAAGCGCGGCATCGTCGCCGATGAACGTTTGCCTGCGATCTGCGCGCTGTTCAAGGACCGTTGCGACACCACGGTGGCGCTGGCGGGGTGGGCTGCCGCGTTCTATGCGGACATCGACGTGACCGAAGCCGATCGCGCGCAGCACATCACCGATGCAGTGAAGCCCGCGATTGCAACACTCGTTGAAAAATTGATGGGCGTGACCTGGGATAAGGCCTCAATCGCAGTTACCATCAAGGAAGTTCTCGCCGCACATGCATTGAAAATGCCGGTGTTGGCGATGCCAGTACGAGTGCTTGTGATGGGAACATCGCAGACACCGTCCCTCGATTCAGTGCTCGAAATTTTTTCCCGCGAAAAAGTTATCGAGCGATTGAAAAAGGCCTGAAAAATCGGGCTATAATTCGAGGCTCGACACCCACACGGGGGTATAGCTCAGCTGGGAGAGCGCTTGCATGGCATGCAAGAGGTCATCGGTTCGATCCCGTTTACCTCCACCATCAAAGTGTCGAGAAGGTTAGAGATGCTGATCGCAGCACGTCCAAGGTTTTGACCCTATCGTCTAGAGGCCTAGGACACCACCCTTTCACGGTGGCTACCGGGGTTCGAATCCCCGTAGGGTCGCCAGTTTCGCGCAAGTGAAGCAGGCACAAGTCGTCAGCACTTGGCTCCGCAAGGAGTGAACGTTGTCTACCAGGAGTGGTAGTTCAGTTGGTTAGAATACCGGCCTGTCACGCCGGGGGTCGCGGGTTCGAGTCCCGTCCACTCCGCCAATATTCATAAGGGTTAGCAGATAAGTATCTGCTAACCCTTTTGTCATTTGAGGCCTTCGTGTCCTAACGTTGCCCTAGATTTCCGACGATCCTGATCCGTTGTAGAAATGCGGCATCCGCGCATCGGGTTCACATCGTCGGCATCGACTTCAGGCAGTCTCAGAAGCCTGTCGGGCATGCGCCTCGTCGTGTGTGCCGTCGGCAGCGTTGGATCGGCGCGAAGAAGCCCAAGCGCTTCTTGAAGCAGATGAGCCGCCTGCAAAGTTCGTTGAGCTGCATGATCAGCGGCGACTTCTTGGCTTGATTCATCGTTGGTTTGAGCTCGCATGTGACCTTGCCCTTCGGTTTCCACGGCGGCGTCCAGTGCCGTCGTGGTATGTCCATCGGTTGCCGAGGATGTCTACTGAGCCCAACCTACCGCAGCAATGTGCAGCGTCCCGAAGCGGAGTTGCGAACCGGGGGGCATGCTGGTTCGCTCGGTGAAAAAGAGCGAACCAATGTCATCGTCGAGTTGGTAAGCCAGTCCTGCTCGAACTGCATCGGACCGACATAGGCCCGTGTCGAGTCAGCCGCGCGGCGGTTTCGTCCTTGGCCGATGCCGTACTCCTTGAGTGCATCCCTGAAGTCGTGACTGGCGTACTGGGCGGCCTGAGTCGCTTTGCTTCGAAAGATCAATCTTCCCCTGCTTGCCCGGATGACACTTGAACCACGCCATTCGCAGCGCATCGATCACGATCTCGCGCGTCATGTCTTCCTCGCGAACGGTGCTTCGCACTTGCAGGGTAGGAGGCGACGCAGCAAATCCGTGTGCCACACTAGGCAGCCCACCAAGCGATGAAGCCCGTGAACCGTCGAATCGATTCCTACAGCATCAGGTTGTTCGTAGCGGCGGCCCGCGCCGGCTCCATCGTCCGTGCTGCTGCAGTGGAGAACATCGCACCTTCGGCCTTGAGCCGGAGGATCGCGGACCTGGAACATGCCTTCGAGACGCCGCTGCTCGTGCGGTCGCCACGTGGCATTGCACTCACCGATGCCGGCAGGCTGGTGCTGGCGCGCGGCGAACGCCTCGACGACGAACTGCAAGCCTTGTTGCGCGAAGTGCAGAGCGAAGGCGGCGAAGTGCGGGGCAGGGTGCGCCTTCATGCCAACATGTCCTCCGTCATCGGTTTCCTGCCCGAGCGCCTGCACCGCTTCATGGAGGCATATCCGGGCGTGGAGGTCGCCCTGCGCGAGGAAGACACGCGCGACGTGCTGCGCTCCTGTCTGGATGATCGCGCCGATGTCGGTGTGGGTGTCGACGTCGCGGTGCCGGCGGGCATGGATGCCTGGCGCTTCGCCTCCGACCCGTTGCTCGTGGTGCTTCCCTCGGGGCATGAATTGGCGGCCCTGCAGATCGTCACGTTTGCGCGTGCGCTCGAATTTCCTTTGGTGGGCATTCACCAGGGCGGCGCGATGGACCGGTCCCTGAACGAGCGCGCCGCAGCATTGGGCAGGCGTTTCAATCCGAAGGTGACGGTCAGCAGCTTCGATGCCGTCTGCCGCATGGTGGAGGCGGGCCTCGGCATCGCCGTGGTGCCTCGAAGTGCCGTGACGGCTTATGCGGGGGCCGACCGCTTTGCCAAGCGCCCGCTGGCGGAAGAATGGGCCGACCGCGTCCTGAACATCTACGCCCTGCGCAAGACCCCGCAGCCTCGCGCAGTTGCGGCCCTGATCGAGAGTCTGCAAGGGTAATCACCGATCTCGCGGATGGCGAGATCCCCTGTGCCGAGCGAGCGCTTTATGGCGCTGCCACTGCCCGCGAACATCGGGGGCATGACAGCCTCCACGCCAGCCGCCGCCAGCGCCGAATGCATCCGGTTCGACCCGCGCGTCCTTTTCCTGAGCTGTTCCGCACGCATGGTCGAGCTGAGCTTGAAGGGCGAGCGCCTCGAACTCGCCGACGCGTCGCCATTGCGTGACGATGTTTCGACGGACGAGATCACGCCGCTTCCGATCCTCACGCACTACGACGACAAGCTGGGGCGCTACCCCTACACCGGCTTCAAGGCGGGCGAGGCATTCCCGATCGGCATCGATGCCATCCGAGCGTCGGGCATCGAGGTCGTGGTCGCGGGCAGGCGCTATGGCAAGGGCTCCTCGCGCGAGCACAGCCCCACCGCCGAGAAGGCGGCCGGCGTGCGGCTGGTCATCGCCGAAGGCTTCGAGCGCCTGTACCGGCAGAACGCCGACAACATCGGCTTGTTCACCTCGACCGACTTCGGCCTGGTCGCGCGCGTCCAGGCGGGCGAGGCGATTCCGGTCGACGACCTCGTGGCCGGCCGCGACGCGTTGGCCGCCGCGATCCTGAAGAGCGGCGGGCTGCTGAGGTTCGGCCAGCGATCCATGCGCGACATCACGGTGCCGCCCAAGACTCAGGGCGCGCGTCCGCGCACGCTGTTCGAGAAGATCGTGGCGCGCCACGCGCTCGCCACCGAACTGACGCAGGCGCATCCCGCGCCGGGCGTCGGTGCCTTCGTGCGCGCCGACCTTCGCTTCATCCACGAGTACTACACAGGCATGGCCGCGCACATGCTGCACGCCACCTTCGGCCGGCCGCTGGTGCTGCACGACGCCGATTCCATCGTCGTCTTCGAAGACCACACGTCCTATGTCGAGGAGAGCCCCGCGCACGTGCGCGGCGGCCTGGTGCCGAATGTGCATCGCATGGTCGAGGCGCAGCGCGAATTCGCGGCTGCCTACGGCTTGCGCTCGCACCGCACACTGACGGAGGAACAGGCTGCGAAGGACGACGGCACCAACGTGGCCGGCATCTCGCACGCGATGGTGGCGGAGCACTATGCGCTGCCGGGCCAACTGGTGGTGGGCACGGATTCGCACACGCCGCACAGCGGTGCCCTTGGTTGCGTGGCCTTTGGCGTGGGAACCACGGACATGGCGAATGCCTTCGTGACGGGAGCGGTGCGGCTGACGGTGCCGCAGTCCGTGAAGATCGTGCTGGATGGCTCGCTTGCCCCTGGCGTGACCGCCAAGGACGTCGTGCTGCATCTGCTCGCGCTGCCCTTCGTGCGCGACGGCGGCGGGGTGGGCAAGGTGTTCGAGTTCACGGGCGAGGTGGTGCGGCGCGCGACCACCGACGAGCGCGCCACGCTCACCAACATGACGGCGGAACTCGGTGGCTTCACCGGCCTGGTCGCTCCCGATGCCGAGACCGTGCGCTTCCTGCGCGAGCGCCGCGGCATCGGTTTCGAAGTCGAGCCCTGGATGCGCAGCGACGACGGCGCGGTCTACGCCAGGACGCTCCACGTCGACTGCACGCAGCTTTCCCCCATGGTCGCGGCACCGGGCGATCCCGGCAACGGCCTGCCGCTGGCGGCGGTCGGCGAGCGGGTGCGCATCGACATCGCCTACGGGGGCTCGTGCACGGCTGGCAAGCGCGAAGACTTCGACCATTACCACGCGGTGCTCAGGTGGGCGGCGGACCGCGGACTCAAGGTCGCGCCCGGGGTGGACCTGTATCTCCAGTTCGGGACCACCGCGGTACGCGACCATTGCATTGCAGCTGGGTACATGGATGCGTTCGAACGCGTGGGCGCGCGCATTCTTCAGCCCTCCTGCGGCGCTTGCGGCAACTGCGGGCCGGGTGGTTCGGTGCGGGCCGACCAGGTCACCGTGAGCGCCATCAACCGCAACTTCCCCGGCCGGGGCGGCCCCGGAAAAGTCTGGCTCGCCAGCCCGCCCACGGTGGCGGCCAGCGCGATTGCGGGCGAACTCGTTTCGTTTGCCGAGCTCCAGGCGCGCCATCCATGAATTCCAACAAAGCAAGAGAGACAAACCCATGCATGCACATTTCCTCCGGAAAGCCATTTCCGTTTCTTTAGCGGCAGCGTTGCTTGCCACGTCCTTGTTCGCCGCCGCGCAATCCTCGAATGCCGACCGGCCGATACGGCTCGTCGTTCCACTGGCCGCAGGTTCGACGGTCGATGCGGTCGCCCGCGCAGTCGCACCGGCCTTCGGACGCGCGACCGGCCATCCGATCGTGGTGGAGAACGTCGTCGGCGCTGGAGGAATTCCGGGCACCGCACAGATCGTGAAGGCACCCAGGGATGGGCTCACGCTCGGCATGGTGTCGTCCAACCATGTCATCAATCCAGGCATCTACAAGACGATTCCCTACGACAGCATGAAGGACATCACGCCCATCGCGGTACTGGCCACGGTGCCGGTCGTGCTGGTGGTGAACAACGCGCTTCCGGTGAAGAGCGTGAAGGAGCTGCTGGCCTATGCGAAGGCCAATCCCGGCAAGCTCAACTACGGGTCCGCCGGCAACGGGAGCGTGCTCCACCTGGCGGGGGAACTGATGGTGAGCGAGACCGGCATCGACATGAAGCACGTGCCCTATCGCGGCACTGGACCGCTCATCACCGATCTGATCGGCGGGCAGGTGCAACTCGCGTTCGTTTCGATCTCGCAGGTCGCCCCACAGGTCAAGGCCGGGGCACTGCGCGCATTGGCGGTGTCGACGCCGGCGCGCTCCGCGGCCTTGCCCGACGTGCCGACGATGATGGAGTCGGGTGTGCCCAGGTACAGCTTCGACGCCTGGATTGCCTTGATCGGTCCGGCCGGTTTGCCCAAACCCGTGGTCGACGGCTATGCCGCGGCGGTGCAAGAGGCCTTGGTATCGCCGGAAGCAAGAACCGTCATCGCCGGCCAGGGGCTCACGGTCCTGAACACGGGGCCTGACCTGGCGCCAGCCTTCTTCCAGTCCGAGTTGGCGAAGCACCAGAAGCTGGTGAAGCAGTCCGGCGCCACACTGGACTGAGGCCATGCCGGCATTCAGGATCGCGATGCTGCCAGGCGAGGTCGTCGTTCCGCCGGATCTGGCGCGGCTCTCGCCGTTGCGTGCCGAACGCGTCGCGGGCACCGACCTGCTGGTGGTGCGCGAGCTGAACGGAGACGTCTACACCAGTCTGCCGCGCGGCCAGCGCAGCGCGCCGGACGGGGAATCCTTCGACGTCATCCTGACGGGCAACCTCTTTGGCGATCTCCTGAGCGACGCGGCGTCGGCGCTGACAGGATCGATCGGGTTGTCGGCATCGGCGATGCTGGGAAAAGGCGCCAAAGGCATGTTCGAGGCAGGGCATGGAACTGCGCTCGACATCGCCGGGCAAGATATCGCGAATCCGATCGCCTGCATCCGCGCCTTTGGGCTTCTGTTGCGCCACTCCGCGCGCCGGTCCGACCTTTCCGCGGCCATCGGAGGCTGCGATACGCTCGGTGTTCGGCCAAGGCTACCGAACCGCGGACATCCAATGCAGCAGCACCCGGCTGGTTGGAGCGGCGCGCATGGGTGACCTCATTGCCAACGCTGTAAAAAGCGGACCGACACCCGCCATTTCCGAGCACTGAAGCCATGATCACCCTGCACCATTGCGTGAGCGCACGTTCGTTTCGTCCCTTGTGGATGCTGGAGGAACTCGGGATTCCGTACGACCTGAAGATGATGCCGTTCCCGCCTCGCGTGCTTGCCCGATCGTACCTGGAGATCAACCCCCTGGGGACGGTACCGGCCATGATCGACGGGACTGTTCGCATGACAGAGTCTTCCGCAATCTGCCAGTATCTGGCGGCGCGCTTCTCACCAGGAAAGCTTGATGTCGGCGTCGATGAGCCGGCCTTTGGCGCTTACCTGAACTACCTGCATTTCGGCGAAGCGACCTTGACGTTCCCGCAGACGCTGGTGCTGCGCTATCTGCACTTCGAAACGGGCGAGCGGCGTCAGCCCCAGGTGGCCCATGACTACGGCAAGTGGTTCCTCGCGAGGTTGCGGACGCTGGAACCCCTCTTAGTGGAGCAGGAGTTCCTCTGTGCGCATCGTTTCACTGCCGCCGATGTTTCGGTCGGCTACGCGCTGCTGCTGGCCGAGCATCTCGGCCTCGACCAGCAGTTCACGCCTTCGGTTCGCGCCTACTGGGAACGCCTGCAGGCGAGGCCTGCTTACCGGCGCGCGATGGTGACCCAGAACGGTGCCGCCATCTTGCAGGGGGTGCCCACAATTGCGTCGCCCGACATCAGGGCCGAATAGCTGGGTTGCACGTTGGTGTTCGGGCGGGCGCAAACATCTGGTGCCGTGGCGACCGACAAGCATCTTGGCCGGCAGGTTTCGGTCGCCGTGCGAGGCTCCTCAGCAGCATGAGTTTGGCAAGAGCCGGACCATTGGCCTCTGTCAGTCACTCACGAGAAGATCAAAGCCCTCGCGGGTCAACCGGTGCGGCTCGTCATCCAGCACGGCCAGAATCATCATCGACCACTTGTCCGCGATCTGGTCGAACAAAGCTCGACTTGGACACTCTGAAGAAAAGCATTCCGGCGTGGGCAAACAACGCAAAGACAAAATTTTCTAGCGAGGTCGTGCCGAAGTACTGGGGATTCGATGAAGGTATGGGCCGGTCCTCATCTTCGAATCGTGATGTTGTTCGTTCGAACGCCGCGCCCCGACGACGTCGATTCAGCTACTCATCCGGCGACTTCAACCTTGGGTGCCGCGTCCGTGGCACCGCTGGAAATTGGCCTCAGTTCTTTGCGCAGAATTTTTCCCACTGCTGATTTGGGCAGCGACTCGAGGAACGTGATGTGGCGAGGCACCTTGTATGCGGCAAGGAGCTTGCGGCAATGCGCTTCCAACTCTTCCGCCCTCAGCCCAGGTACGCGGCGGACGACGAAGAGATGGGGGGCCTCCGCCGAGCGCTCGTCAGGCACCCCGACGCACGCGCATTCGAGCACGTCCGGGTGCATGGCGACCACGCCTTCGATTTCGTTCGGGTAGACATTGAAGCCAGAGACCAGGATCATGTCCTTCTTCCGGTCGACGATGTACATCAAACCTTGTGCATCCATGGTGACGATGTCGCCGGTCTTGAACCAGCCATCCGGCGTGAAAGACCTGCGCGTTTCCTCCTCGCGGTTCCAGTAGCCCGCGAAGACCTGCGGGCCCTTGATCAGCAACTCGCCGGGCGTGCCGAGCGGCACTGGTTCGCCCGCCTCGTCGACGATGAGAACGTCGGTTGACGGCACTGGCGCACCGATGGTGCCGTTGCGCCCCGGCGCGTTGAAGGTAACGCTGGGCGACGTTTCAGTAAGCCCATAGGCCTCGGTGATGGGTGGGCCGCCGGCCGCAACCCACTTGGCTGCAACGGCCGACTGGATCGAGGCGCCGGCGCCGATGACCACATTGCAGTGGGAGAAGTCGATGCCGGGCAACTCGGGCAACGCCACCAAGGCATTGAACATCGTATTGACGCCGATCAGCATGTCGAAGGGCGCGCGCTCGAGTTCGGCGCAAAGCGCCTGGGCGTCGCGCGGATTGACGACCAAGCGGTTGTGAGCGCCGCTGGCAAGGGCCGTCAGAGCCATGCCGAGTGGAAAGATGTGATACAGCGGCAACGGCGTTACGATTTCGAAGTTGTCGATGTCGAGTGCCAACCCCAGCCATGACCGCATCTGCAGCGAACTGGCAAGCACGCTGCGGTGTGTCAGGCAAGCGCCCTTGGAAACACCCGTCGTGCCGCCGGTGTACTGCAGAAAAGCCAGGTCGGAGGGGCGCACGTGCTCGCTGGCGAAATCGGCGTCCGGTAGCGCGGCGGTCGCTTCGCGCAAACCGACGACGCGAGGTTCATCGTTCGCAGCTGGCGCACCTGCATCGCCGCCCGTCGCGAACAATGCCTGCTTCACCTGTTGCATCGGCACGGTCATGACATACCGAAGCTGTGTCTGGCCGAGGACCTCGGTGACCACGCCCATGAACGGCTCGGCAGCCACCAGTGCGGACGCCCCCGAATCGGCCAGTTGGTATGCCAGCTCGCGTGCCGTGTAGAGCGGGTTCATGGTCACCCCCACCATGCCCGCGCGCAGGACGGCGGCCAAAGCCACGGGGTAGATGAGGTTGTTGTGCAGCAGAAGGGCGACCCTGTCACCGCGCTTGAGCCCGGCTGCTTGCAGGGACCGCGCGAGCAGCGCCGACGCATGCTCGACCTGCGCGAAGGTCAGCGATTCTCCGGCGCAGGTGACGGCCGTCCTGGTACTGTGCTTCGTGAACGCACGTTCAAGCAAGGTGACGAGGGATTCACTGTCGTCCAGGACGATCTCGCGGGGAAGCCCTGCGGGGTAGGAGGCATGCCAGGGTCGGTGTTCCATGAGTTTTTCCTTCATGCGGTTGGCGGCGACTCAGGACAGGGCTTCGCGAACGAAGTCCATGCGGTCCTGCCCGAAGAACATCTGATCGCCGACGAAGAGCGTGGGTGCACCGAACACGCCGCGCCCGACCGCTTCCTGCGTCGTGGCCTTCAGCGCGGCCTTGATCTCGGCGTCCTGCGTCAGGCGCTCGATCTCGGCGGGATCGAACCCGCCCTCGGCCAGGATGCGGGCCGTGAGCTGCGCATCGTTCAAGTTGAGCGCGTCGATCCAGAGCGCCTTGAACACGCAGCCGAGCAGTTGCTGCAGCTGCTCCGGACGCCGCAACTGGATGCCGGTAACCGCGCGCATGAGGAACAGCGTGATGACCGGGAAGTGCGGATTGCCCTGGAACGGCACGCCATAGCGGCGCGCATGGCGCTCGTAGTCCATCTGCGTATAGCGCCCCTTGACGGGAATGTTGGCCGGCGAGGCGTTGCCCGTGGCCTGGTAGACGCCGCCCAGCAGCATTGGCCGGTAGACGAGGTCGGCGCCATGGCTGGCGCACAGGCGGGGCAACTGCGTCCATGCCAGATAGGACGAGGGGCTGCCGACATCGAAGAAGAAATCAACTGACTTGCGCATTCACGGGCTCCTTTTAGTTAACGAACGTTTGTTTAACGGAAGCTATGTGATTGCCGCGCTCACGTCAACGGGGGTTTCACTGGACTTCCTTCTTGATTGACAAGCGAACGTTCATTGATTAACGTGCGATGACTTAACGAACGTTTTTTAAAGGAGAACGCATGGACCCAACAGCCAACCAACGCGGTGTGGCCCTCGTCGTCGGCGCAGGCGACGCCACCGGCAGCGCGATCGGCGCGCGCTTCGCCCGAGAGGGCTACGTCGCGTGCCTGACTCGGCGCTCGGCGGACAAGCTGGAGCCGGCCGTCCAACGCATCCGCGCCGCTGGCGGCCAGGCGTTCGGCTACGGCAGCGATGCGCGCAAGGAGGAAGAGGTCGTCGCCCTCGTCGACCAGATCGAGAAGGAGCACGGCCCGATCGAGGTGATGGTGTTCAACATCGGCGCCAACGTGCCCAGCAGCATCCTGGAGGAGACGGGGCGCAAGTACATGAAGATCTGGGAGATGGCCGCCTTCAGCGCATTCCTGAATGCACGCGAGGTCGCCCGCAGGATGGTCGCGCGGGGACGCGGCACGATTCTCTTCACCGGCGCGACGGCGGGGACTCGCGGTGCAGCGAATTTCGCGGCCTTTGCAGGCGCCAAGCATTCCCTGCGCGCACTGGCCCAGAGCATGGCGCGCGAGCTCGGCCCGCGCGGCATCCACGTGGCGCACATCGTGGTCGACGGCGCCATCGACACGGAGTTCATCCGCAGCAACTTCCCCGAACGCTATGCGCTCAAGGAGCAGGACGGCATCCTGAATCCCGAGCACATCGCGGAGAACTACTGGTACCTGCACACCCAGCCTCGAGACGCCTGGACCTTCGAGATGGACCTGCGCCCCTACATGGAAACCTGGTGAAAGACACATGAAAACACGCATCACTGAACTCTTCGGCATCCGCCACCCGATCATCCAGGGCGGGATGCACTACGTCGGCTTCGCGGAACTCGCCGCGGCGGTCTCCAATGCCGGCGGGCTCGGGCTCATCACGGGCCTGACCCAAAGGACACCCGAGCTCTTGGCCAAGGAGATCGCCCGCTGCCGCGACATGACGGACCAGCCCTTCGGCGTGAACCTCACGTTCCTGCCAACCCTGTCTTCGCCGCCGTACCCGGAATACATCGCGGCCATTGCGGAGGGGGGCGTGCGCATCGTCGAGACGGCAGGGCGCAGCCCCGAGGCCTACATGCCCGCGATCAAGAAGGCCGGCATCAAGGTGATCCACAAGTGCACGTCGGTGCGGCATGCGCTGAAGGCCGAGGCCATCGGCTGCGACGCCGTGAGCGTGGACGGTTTCGAGTGCGGCGGCCACCCGGGCGAGGACGACCTGCCGAACATGATCCTGCTGCCGCGCGCGGCCGAGGAGCTGAAGATCCCGTTCGTGGCCTCCGGCGGCATGGCCGATGCGCGCAGCCTGGTGGCGGCGCTGGCGCTGGGCGCGGAGGGCATGAACATGGGCACGCGCTTCGTGGCCACACAGGAAGCGCCGATCCACCAGAACGTGAAGGACGCCATCGTGGCGGCCACCGAGCTGGACACGCGGCTCGTGATGCGCGGCCTGCGCAACACCGAGCGCGTGCTGACCAATTCATCCGTGGAGCAGCTGATCAGGATCGAGAAGGAAAAGGGCGCCGACCTCAAGTTCGAGGACATCATCGACCAAGTCGCGGGGGTCTATCCGCGCGTGATGTTGCAAGGCGAGATGGATGCCGGCGCCTGGAGCTGTGGCATGGTGGTCGGCCTGATCCGCGACATTCCGACGGTGCAGGAGCTGATCGATCGCATCATGGAAGAGGCCGAGCAGCTGATCGTGCAGCGGCTCGCCGGGTTCCTTGAGCCTGCGCTGGCCTAGCCTTGGGCATCCGCCGGCTCGCTGCGGAGCGGGCCGGCGACTTGCACCCTCTAGGCCAGGTAGCGATCGCGCAGCAACTTCTTGTAAAGCTTGCCGGTCGCGTGCCGGGGAAAGTCGGACTCGAAATCGATGCTTCTCGGCACCTTGAGCGGACCGAGCAACTCGCGGCAGCGTGCCTTCAGCGCCTCGGCGACGGCCGGGCCCGTGAAATCCGGATGCGCCGGCTGGATGACGGCCTTGATCTCTTCGCCGTACTCGTCGTTTGGCACGCCGAAGACCGCGGCATCGGCAACACGGGGATCCTGCAGCAGCACCTCCTCGATCTCTTGCGGGTAGATGTTGACGCCGCCGGAGATGATGACGAAGTCCTTGCGATCCGTCAGGTAGAGGTAGCCTTCGCGATCGAGATGGCCGATGTCGCCGAAGGAGCGCCAGCCCTGCGGGCTCGCCGCCGCGCGGGTCTTGGCGGGGTCGTTCCAATACTCGAACTGGGCATTGCTTTCGAAGTAGATCTGCCCGGTCTCACCCGGCGGCAGCTCACGGCCGGCATCGTCCAGGATGTGCAGGATGCCGTCGGTCGCGCGCCCGACCGAGCCCTTGTGCCGGAGCCATTCGCGGGAGCTGATGGCGGTGGCGCCGATGCCTTCGGTGCCCGAGTAGTACTCATGCAGGACCGGGCCCCACCAGTCGATCATCGCCTGCTTGACGTGCACCGGGCAGGGCGCCGCGCCGTGGACCGCGTGGACCATGGAGGCCGTGCTGTAGCGGCTGCGTACCTCCGCTTCCAGGCGCAGCAGGCGGTGGAACATGGTCGGCACCCAGAGCGAATGGGTGCATCCGAAATGCGCGATGGCGGCGAGTGAACGTTCGGCATCGAACTTCGCCATCACGATGCTGGTGGCGCCTGCATGGATGGCCGCCGACAGGAACCGGTTCGGTGCGCTGTGATACAGCGGCGATGTCGACAGGTAGACCGAAGAGGCGTCGAGCGCGAACGAGCGCGCCACCGCGGCGTTGCGGTTGTCCACCGCATCGAAGGCGCCTTCGAAGGGCGGCTTGCGCACGCCCTTGGGCCGGCCGGTCGTGCCCGATGAATACAGCATCTCGCGGCCTGGCGCGGGCGTGGGCGGCAGGCCGTCCGGCGCAGCGAGAAAGTGCGTCTCCCAGCGTTCCATGGCCGTATCCGCAAAGCCGATGCCGACGCGCCGTGCGCTGCCGAGGTCCAGCGACGAAGCCGTTTCGGCGCTCATGCAGGCCAAGGACACGATGGCGACCGATGCTCCTGAGTCTTTCACGATGTACTCGAAGTCCGCGGCCGACAGCCGCGTCGAGGCGAGCACGTAGTACAGCCCGATGCGCTGCGCGCCGAGCGCAAGAAAGAGCAACGCCGGCGCGTTCTCGATGCACAGCACGATGCAGTCGTTGCGTTTCAGGCCGAGCGACAGCAACGCGTTGGCCGCCCGGTTCGCCTCGCGTTCCAGTTGCTGGAAGCTGAATGCCTCGCCCGATTCGAGAAAGTGCACCGCCAGCTTGCCGGGCGTGGCGGCCGCGAAGCGGCTCAGGTGGTACATGCCCGGGGTTCAGAAAAGATCGACGGCCGGTTCCATCAATGCGGACGAGCCCGCCCGGATCTCGCCGCACAGCGCTGCCGTCTGCGGCAGCAGCCGCTGGAAGTAGAAGCGGGCCGTGGCAATCTTCGACGCATAGATCGGGTCGGTGGAATCGGCGTTCCTGAGCGCCACCTCGGCCATGCGCGCCCAGCTCCAGGCAAGCGCCAGGTGCCCAACCAGGCGCAGATAGGGCGCAGCAGCCGCGCCTGCGGCGTGCGGGTCTTGCGCCGAAGTGTCCACCAGTTCGCGGGTGAGCTGCCTGATGTCGGCGACCAGCCCGGCGAGCGGCTGCGCGAACTCGCGCATCGCCTCGCGCGGGCTGCACGCCTCGGCAAATGCGCCGGCCATGTCCAGGAAGACGCCCATCTGCCGGCCCTGGTCGGCCAGCACCTTGCGCCCGAGCAGGTCCATGGCCTGCACGCCGTTCGTGCCCTCGTAGAGGCCCACGATGCGCACGTCGCGCAGGTGCTGCTCCACACCATTCTCGCGGATGTAGCCGTGTCCGCCGAACACCTGCATCGCGAGCAGCGTGCATTCCACCGCGAGGTCGCTCGACAGTGCCTTCACGAGCGGGGTCAAAAGGCCCAGCAGTTCGGCGGTCTCGCTGCGCTTGGCCGCATCGGGATGAAGGCGCTGCAGATCGCTGAGCTGCGCCGCCCACAGCGCCAGAGCGCGCGCGCCCTCGATGTTCGCCTTCTGCGTGAGCAGCATGCGGCGCACATCGGCATGCCCGATGATCGGGTCGGCCACTTCGCTGGACGACCTTGCCCCGCTGGCGCGGCCCTGCAGGCGCTCCTTCGCATAGGCCAGGGCCTTCTGGTAGGCCGCTTCCATCAGGCCGATGGCGATCATGCCCACCAGCACGCGCATGTGGTTCATCTGTACGAACATCCCCGCCAGCCCCTTGTTGGGCGCACCCAGCAGCCAGCCAGTGGCACCGTCGAAGTTGATGGTGCAGGTCGAGTTGCCGTGGATGCCCAGCTTGTGCTCGATGGAGCCGCAGACCACCGCATTGCGCGCGCCGGCCGTGCCGCTTGCATCGGGCAGGAACTTGGGAACGATGAACAAAGAGATGCCCTTCACGCCGGGCGGCGCGTCCGGCTTGCGCGCGAGCACCAGGTGCATGATGTTCTCGGTCAGGTCCTGCTCGCCGCCCGAGATGAAGATCTTGCTGCCGGTGATGCTGTAGCTGCCATCGGGCTGCGGCACGGCGCGCGTGCGCATCAGGCCCAGGTCGGTGCCCGCATTGGGCTCGGTCAGGCACATGGTTCCGGCCCACTCGCCCGAGGCGATCTTCGGCAGGTAAAGCGCCTTCTGCTCCTCGGAGCCGTTGGCCGCCACGTTCACGTAGGTGGCGTGCGACATGCCAGGGTAGGACGACCACGCCATGTTGGCGCCGCCGAAGACTTCATAGACCGCATTGGCCACGACCGAAGGAAAGCCCTGGCCGCCGAACTCGGGGCTGCACGCCAGGCCAGCCCAGCCGTTCTTGGTGAACTCGTCGTACGCTTTCTTGAAGCCGGGCGGGGTCTGCACCACGCCGGGCGAGGGCATGCTGCACCCGTGCTCGTCGCCGGGCCCGTTGAGCGGTGCGATCACCTCGGATGCGAACTGGCCGGCCGCGGCGAGCACCTGGTCGATGGTTTCGGCGTCGAACTCCGGCTGGCCGCAGGCCTCCAGCAGGGCGGGCACCTGGAGCACCTCGTGGAGCACGAATTGAATGTCCCGCATGGGAGCCTGATAAGTCATCGTGATCTTCCTTGTCTCAAGCCACTTCGAACAGGCCCGCGGCGCCCATGCCGCCGCCGATGCACATCGTCACGACGACGAAGCGTGCGCCGCGCCGCTTGCCTTCGATCAGCGCATGTCCCACCAGCCGCGAGCCGGTCATGCCGTAGGGGTGGCCGATCGTGATGCCGCCGCCGTTGACGTTCAGCTTTTCCGGATCGATGCCCAGGCGGTCGCGCGAGTACAGCACCTGGCAGGCAAAGGCCTCGTTCAGTTCCCAGAGGCCGATGTCGCTCACCTTGAGCCCGTGGGTCTTCAGCAGCTTGGGCACGGCCAGGACCGGGCCGATGCCCATTTCTTCCGGCGCGAGCCCGGCCACCGCGATGCCGCGGTACGTGCCCAGCGCCTTGAGCCCGCGGCGCTCGGCGACCGCGCGCTCCACCAGCACGCAGGCCGATGCGCCATCCGAAAGCTGGCTCGAGTTTCCCGCGGTGATGACACCGCCTTCGATGACCGGCTTGAGCTTGGAGAGGCCTTCTAGCGTGGTGTCGGGGCGGTTGCCTTCATCGCGATCCAGCGTGACGTCGCGGTAGCTGATCGCGCCTGTCTGCCTGTCGGCCACCGCCATGCTGGCCGTGATCGGCACGATCTCGTCGTCGAACAGGCGGCGCTCCTGGGCCAGCGCGGTGCGGCGTTGGGCTTCCGCGGAATATTCGTCCTGCGCCTCCCGTGAAATGCCGTACTTCTTCGCCACGATCTCGGCCGTGTTCAGCATCGGGATGTAGGCGTGCTGCACGCGCGCGATGAGCAGCGGGTCGGCCTCTTCACCCACCCACTTGACGAACGGGTTCTGCACGGCGGAGATGTTTTCCTGCCCCCCGCCCACGGTCACGTCCATGCCGTCGACGATGATCTGCTTGGCCGCCGTCGCGATGGCCATCAGGCCCGAGGCGCATTGCCGGTCCATGGTCTGGCCCGGCACCGACTGCGGCAGTCCTGCCGCGAGCGCCGCAAGGCGTCCGATATTCATGCCCGCGGTGCCGGCGGCCATCGCGCTGCCGATGACCACATCCTCCACCTCGCCGGGATTGACGCCCGCCCGCTGCACGGCGTGCTGGATCGCATGGCCCATCAGCGTGGGCGACTTGATGTTGTTCAACGCGCCGCGAAACGCGCGGCCGATGCCCGTGCGCGCGGTAGAAACGATGACAGCTTCTCTCATGGTTCAGACTCCAAGGGGGGCGTTAAAAAGGTTGGCGTAGCGGCTCGCCACAACCCTGCGGTTTGCCTTGCACCATCAACTGGGTCAGTTGGGTCATCGGATGACCCGCTTGACTTTAAATAACGATCGTTTGATAAACGATGGTGAACTATAGATTTGCAGCACGGGCAGCGTCAACACGCTGGAGTGGGTTTGCAGCAGGGAGAAACCCTCGCCCGGAAGGTCGATGAACTGGTAAAATTACGATCGTTTAACAAACGGGCGAAATGCTATGATGGATGCTCCACGATCTGTAGAGGCCTATTCATGCGCTATCCGGCAAATCACAAAGAGGAAACCCGCAAGAAACTGCTCGCGAATGCCCGCGCCATCGCGAAGAAGGGCGGCTTCGGAACCACTGGCGTCGATGAATTGATGGCGAGCATCGGCCTGACCGGCGGTGCCTTCTACGGGCATTTCCCGTCCAAGGAGGCGCTGTTCGCCGAGCTCCTCGAACACGAGATCTCCAACAGCACCGACATGCTGGCCGGAGACCGAGACTCTCCACCCGATCATGTCGCCAAGCGGTTGCGCAGCTACCTGAGTTCGTACCACGCGCTGCACCCTGAAACCGGGTGCGTTCTGCCGGCCCTCGGGCCGGAGATCGCAAGGGCGGGGCCCGAGGTGCGTGCTGCGGTCGAAGACGGATTGAAGCGCCTGCAGAAGAGTTGGAGCTCGCGCATCGGCGACCCGGATGCGGCATGGGCGCTGATTGCCCAGTGCGTCGGCGCACTGGTGCTGTCGCGTGCGGTCGAATCGGAGCGCACCCGCAAGGAAATCCTGGCCTCCAGCCGCCGCTTCATTGACCAGACGCACACATTGGACGAGATCCCCGCAAAGCCGTCCAAAGCATCCTGACAGCCGACACCGATGTTGTCTCGGCGCGCCACTCCTGCAATTGCGCTGATGCAAACGCTTTCTGCACCGCAGGTAAGCGTGGTGGCTGCCGCGGGCCTTCAGCGGTCAGCCTGCACCGACACCAAGGCGCATCAGCTCGCCCGCCTGATCAGGCAGCACTATGACGCGGAACTCGGCAAGGTCGGTCTCAGAATCACGCAGTACCGGCTGTTGACGGAAGTCCTGGCACACGGGCCGGTGCGCCCCTGCGATCTGGCCGAGACGATGTCGCTCTCTCCATCAACGCTGACACGCACTCTCAAGCCCCTCATCTCGACAGGTTGGGTGGATCTTGGACCGGGTACTGACGGGCGCACTCGGAGCGTGCGTATCACCGCTGCGGGCCGCGACAAGTGTGCCGAGGGCATGCCTCACTGGAGCATGGCCCAAGCCAAAGTGCACCAGTTGATTGGGAGCCGAAATGCCAGCGCATTGCATGCGCTCATCGGGGAGTGCTTGATGCGCATTTCAGCAATGGAATGAACGACATCAAACCATGTCCCGGGTTTGCCCCGCACATCGTGCTGCGCGAGGCCGGCCTGAGCGCGGAGATGGTCGACTTCGAGACCAAAACGCTTCCCACCACCGGCCAGAGCTATCTGCCGATCAATCCGATGGGCAAGGTGCCCGCGCTCGAACTCGACGACGGTGCGGTGCTGGTAGCGGACACCCGGGCCTCGACTTTTCCCCCTGGCCGGCAATCGTCCGCTACATGGAATCGACCGCGAAACGCCCCGCCGTTCGCGCCGCGATACTGGCCGAAGGCCTGATCGAAGGCTGATCCACCAAGGCCTGAAGCGACCGCGTTACATCCGGGCTCTCGCAGTCGAATAAACTCCGCCCCGCTTGCAGCTTGTATTCGTGCTGCGCCGCCATAGGCAACATGGCGAAATCAAACCTATCAGGAAACTCAGTTGAACCGCATCGAACTCGTCGAAAAAATCGTCACCGCCCACAACGTCAGCAAGGCAGAAGCCGCGCGCATCCTCGAGACCGTCACGGGCTCGATCGTCGCCGCAGTGAAGAAGGGTGACCCCGTCCAGATCGTCGGCTTCGGCACTTTCAAGCAAGTGGCGCGCGCCGCACGCTCGGGCTTCAACCCCAGCGCCGGCACCAAGATCAAGATCGCCGCACAGAAGGTGCCGAAGTTCGTGCCGGGCGCCGCCTTCAAGGCCGCCGTGGACCCGAAGGCTGCAAAGCGCAAGGCCGACAAGGCCGTGGCCGCGAAGCCCGCAGCGAAGAAGGCCGCCGCACCCGCCAAGAAGGCCGTCGCTGCGAAGAAGAAGTAAGAACCGGCTGTGATGCACCGCAGCCTCGCGCTGCGGATGCAGAACAATGAAGAACGGCCCCTCGGGGCCGTTTTTCATTGGCGGTGCGCATGCGCATCGCTTCAGTCGGTCTGGATCACGCCCTCGCTCAGGTAGCGCTGGTATTCGGCAAGCGGAATGGCCGTGGTCTGAATGTTGCCGGCATCGCCCCAACTGATGACCGCGCTGTCGGGTGCCAGCTCGACCTCGATCGGTCCTTGGGGAATGAGGATCAGGGGGCCGTCGCCGGCCCGGTATTCGACATTTCCTGTGACTTTCGCGTTCGCTGCCATGGGTTCGTTCCTCGGGATGTTTGGGGAATGCGGGAGGCGGACCTCGAGCGTATCGGATCCGGCTCGGCTCGGGGTCATCGCGGCGCCGCGATGCGTGTAGGCGGGGCGGCCGTCACACCGGCGTCACGCGTGGCGTGGCACGCTCGCGCCTCGAAATGACGAATCCCCTCGGCAGAATTCTTGCGGCGTCGATCGCCTGTCTCGCGATCCTGGCGGCCGCCGTCGCGTGGCACCCGACTGCCGGCAGCAACGCTCAGGTCCGCATGGCTGGTGCAGCTCCCCCGTCGCTGGAAATCCGCTGGCATGGCGGCGGCATCGTGCTGCAAGGCGCGGTGCAGGACGCCGCCACGCAGCAAACGCTTGCCGAGGGCGCGGCCGCGCGCCTGGGCGGCGAGAGCGACCAGGTGACCGACTGGCTCGACATCACGCCCACGGCGCTGCCCGTGGCCGACGCAGCGTCGCTCGCGCGGCTCATCAGCCTCGGGCAGGAGGGCTGGCACCTGCAGCGCGGGCCGACCGGAGGCTGGCTCGCGGTGCAGTCGCTGACCGACGAGCGCAGCGTGCAGGCGAGGGCGCTGCTGCAGGCCGCCTTCGGCCCCGGGGTCGCGGTGCGCCTCGTGCCGTTGCCCTGAGCGGCCGATCCCCTTGCGCAGCCGAGGGGCCTTCACGGTCTCGTCATGTGCCGTCTCCAGCATCGGCTGCATTCCAAAACAGAGGAGAGGTCCATGCATCCATCGTTGAAGCACCTTGCCGTCGCGGGCGTGGTGGCCGCCACCCTGGCCGCCTGCGGAGGCAGCGGCAGTTCGAACAATTTCGTTCCTTTCGTGCCGCCATCCGCGGCCAGCAATCCGCCTGCGCCGGCACCGGCGCCCGCACCTGCCGTGCCCGGCACCGTGGACGTGAAGCTCATTGCCTTTAACGACCTGCACGGCAACCTCGAACCGCCGAAGCTGTCGATCAACGCGCCCGCCAAGGGCGGCGGCACGGTGCCGGTGCCGGCCGGCGGCGCGGCCTACCTGGCCTCGGCCATCGCTTCGCTCAAGGAGAAGAATCCGAACAACGCGGTGGTGTCGGCCGGCGACATGATCGGCGCCTCGCCGCTGGTGTCGGCGCTGTTCCTCGACGAGTCGACCATCGAGGCCGTGAACGCGATGAAGATCGATTTCAACGCGGTCGGCAACCACGAGTTCGACAAGGGCCAGACCGAACTGCTGCGCATGAAGAACGGTGGCTGCGCGAAGAACACCGCGCTCGAACCCTGCCGCGTGAACAAGAATTTCCCGGGCGCCAACTTCGGCTTCCTCGCGGCCAACACCGTGAAGGGCGACGGCAACACGTTGTTCCCCGCCACCGGCATGAAGACCTTCACGAAGGACGGTGCCACGGTGAAGGTGGCATTCATCGGCATGACGCTGAAGGGCACGCCGAACATCGTCACGCCCGCCGGCGTCGCTGGCCTGAGCTTCAAGGACGAGGCTGACACCGCCAACGCGCTGATCCCGCAGCTGAAGGCGCAGGGCGCGGATGCCGTCGTCGTCGTGGTCCACGAGGGCGGCACCACCACCGTGGGCTACAACGACAAGAGCTGCGCCGGCCTGAGCGGCGACATCCTGCCGATCCTGAACAAGCTCGACACCGCGGTGGACGTCGTGATCTCGGGCCACACGCACCGCTCGTACGTGTGCGACTACGGCAAGACCAACCCGGCCAAGCCCTTCCTGCTGGCCAGCGCCGGCCAGTACGGCACGCTGCTGACGGACATCAACATCACCATCGACACCCGCACCCGCAAGGTCACGGCCAAGGCGGCTGACAACGTGATCGTGCAGGGCGAGTCCTACACCAGCGGCGCCACTACCGTCGCGCTGACCGACCAGTACCCCGCCTTCGGCAAGAACCAGGAAGTGGCCGCGCTCATCGGCCAGTACCTCGCCATCGCGGGGCCGCTGGTGCAGCGCGTGGTGGGATCGCTCACCGCGACGGCCACGCGCACGCAGACCGCGTCGAGGGAAAGCGTGCTGGGCAACCTGATCGCCGACGCGCAGCTCGCAGCCACGAGCCCGGCCGGCAAGGGCGCCGCGCAGATCGCCTTCATGAACCCGGGCGGCGTGCGCGCCGACCTCGCACCAGCCGGCGACGGCAGCGTGACCTACGGCCAGATCTTCGCGGTGCAGCCATTCGGCAACAGCCTGGTGGTGAAGACCATGACCGGCGCGCAGATCAAGGCGGTGCTGGAGCAGCAGTTCAATAGCGGTTCCAACACGGTGGCCTCGCCCAAGGTGCTGCTGCCGTCGGCCAGCCTGAGCTACAGCTACAGCCTCTCGGCGCCTGCCGGTTCGCGCATCGGCAACATGGCGCTCAACGGCACCGCGATGGCCGACGCCACCACCTACCGCGTGACGATGAACAGCTTCCTGGCCACCGGCGGCGACAACTTCACCGTCTTCAACCAGGGCACCGACGCGCTCGGCGGCGACCAGGACGTGGACGCCCTGGAGGCCTACATCAAGGCGAACAGTCCGCTGGCGCCGCCGGCAACCGGCCGCATCACTGTTCTGCCCTGAGCGGACGCTGACGAGAAGGGGGGCACCGTTCGCCGACACCGTGACTTCGCGTAGGCCGATGTCGCAAGCCGGATTTGCCCCTCTTTGGCGGATTTAGCATGGAACTTGTCTGCCGCCGACGGCAGAGCTTTGTTTGCCGATCCATGTTTTTTTGCAAAGGAATCCGCCATGAAAACCATGAATCTCCGCACGCTGGCGCTTTCGTCCGCCGTGGCGGCGTGCAGCCTGGCTTTTGTCGGGTGCACCACCACGCGGCCGCAGGATCAGGCCAGCAGCGCGTCTTCGCGCACTTCCATCGACGCCCAGGTCGATGCCTCGCTGTCCAAGCTGTATGACTCCGTGAAGGGCTCGCGCGATCTGGTCGCCAGGTCGAGCGGGGTGCTGGTGTTTCCCGCCGTGGTGGGTGCCAGCATGGGCGTGGGCGCCGAGTATGGCCGAGGCGCGTTGCGCGTGAACGGTCGCACGCAGTCCTACTACAGCACCACCGCCGGATCGGTGGGCTTCCAGGCAGGTGCGCAGTCGAAGGCGGTGATCTACGTGTTCACCACGCAGGCGGCGCTGGACAAGTTCCGCAGCAGCAAGGGCTGGACGGCAGGTGCCGACGCTACGGTGGCGCTCGCGACCATCGGGGCCAACGGCAGCATCGACACGAACACGCTGCGCCAGCCCGTGGTGGGCTTCGTGATGACGAACGTCGGTCTAGAAGCCGGCGTCTCGCTGTCGGGCGCGAAGATCAGCGAGATCCAGCTGTAGGAAAACGCGTCGGCCGGCCTCTGCAGGCCGATGCGCTCAATGGCCGAGCTGCGCCCGCAGTTCGGCCACCTGCCGGCGCAGGGTTTCGTTCTCGGCCGTGAGTTCGGCCACGCGCTGCTGCAGCGCCTGTACCGTGTCAGGCGCGTCGTGCGTATCCGCTTCGGCGGACTCTTCTCGCGGCTTCTTCTTCGACTCGCGCACGCGCTTGGCGGCCTGCTTGAGCTCGTCCTTGCCGGCGTTCGCGGCCGAGATCTGCTCCTCGGCCGGCAGCGTGGCGACCGCGGCCGCGGTGTTGATCGAGATCACGCCCGACTTCACGGCCGCCACCAGTTCCGGCGCGGCCTGCTTCTGGATCTTCTCGATCATGCCCACCTGGCTGCTGCTCAGCCGCGCGGCGCGGGCGATGGCTTCGCGGCTGTTCAGCGGGGCGGGTGGGGGCATGGGAGCGCCGTCGGCGGACGGATCGACGTCGAACGGCGGGTCGGACGGATCGTGCGTGGCGTCCGGCGGCGAAGCCGGCTGCGCCACCGCGCGGGTGCGCTGCTGATCGACGATGTCCTTCTTGCGCAGCGCGAGCACGCCGCGCAGGAAGTCGGAGATGCTGCGCCTGCCCAGGTGCTGGTCGATCATCCAGAGGTGCACGTCGTCGATGCTCTTGAAGCGCGTGTTCTGCACCGTCTGGAAGGGCAGCCCGTGCTTCTGGCAGATGCCGTAGCGGTTGTGGCCATCCACCAGCACATCGCCCCACAGCACCAGCGCGTCGCGGCAGCCCTCGGCGAGGATGCTGCGTTCGAGGGCTTCGTGTTCCTCCGGCGTCAGGGGGTCGATATAGGCTTTGAGGTCTTCGTTGACGACGATGTTCATGGGCAGGGGGACGCGGCGGGAAAAGCGAGCAAAGGGGCGGGATTTTAGATGTCTCTGTTTGGTGCGCCCAAACGTCTATGGAAGTGAGGGCACATCGCAAATCTTGGGTGTCGCTCCTTCCATAAATAGTAATGATTCTTATTTAAATATGCAGCCCATGTCTTCGCCCGAGTCATCGTTGGGAGATGTCTTCGTCGCCAACCGGGCCCAGCTCTGGCACGTTGCCCGCAGGATCGTGCGCACCACCGACCTCGCGGACGACGTGGTGCAGGATGCCTACCTCCGCATCGCCGACGGCGCCTGCCGCAAGATCGACAAGCCCATGGGCTACTGCTGCCAGGTGGTACGCAACCTGGCGCTCGACCATTGCCGCCGCCAGTCGCTCGAAGCCACCTACCGCACCTTCGACATCGATGTCGAGACATTGGACGTGCCCGGGCCGTCTTCGCCGGACTGCCTGATGCGTGACCGCCAGGTCGTCGGCCTGATCGAGCAGGCGCTGTCGCGGCTTCCCGCGAGAACGCGCGCGGCGTTCCAGCTCTACCGCCTCGAAGGCCTCACGCAGCGCGGCATCGCGGTGCAGCTGGGCTGCGCGCTCGGGCTCGTGAACCGGCTCATCGCCGAGGCCGACGAAGCCGTCGGCGCCATGCGCCACCTGATCAACGATTGACGCGTGCGACACCCCGGGGGAGTGAACAGATTCGCTCCCGAACCGTCATGTTGATCAGAAGCGCAGCAATCGACCGCCCGCCGGTCGGGTTGCCCGCCCGCTTTCCTGCCGCTTCCCCGATAACCGCACAAGGACGCACCATGTCTACCAGCTGCTTCGACCGCGAAGACGAAACCTTCATCGTCCTGGTCAACCACGAAGACCAATACTCCATCTGGCCGCATTGGAAGGCCGTGCCCAGCGGCTGGATGGCCGTCGACGGCGTCAAGGGCGACAAGAAGACGGCGCTCGACTACGTCGAGAAGAACTGGACCGACATGCGTCCGAAGTCGCTGCGCGACTGGATGGCGGCGCAAGAGGATGCGCCTTCCGCGCTCTGATGGCTGTGCCGGCGAGGGTGTCGCTGCTGTGCCTGCCGTGCGCGGGCGCCAGCGCAATGATGTACCTGCGCTGGCGGCCCCTGCTGCCGCGCTGGATCGAGATCGTGCCCGTCGAGCTGCCGGGCCGAGGCATGCGCATGGGCGAGTGCTTCGTCGAAAGCTTCGACGCCCAGGTCGCGCGCATCTGCGCCGAACGGGCCGATGCGATGCAGGGCAGCTTCATGCTCTTCGGCCACAGCATGGGTGCGTTGCTGGCCTACGGCGTTGCGCAGCGGCTTCGCGCGCTGGGCCGGCCGTTGCCGCGGGCCTTGCTCGCATCGGGCAGTTCGGCGCCGTCGCAGCGCGATCCCGGCCGCTTGCCCGGCGCGCACGACGACGCCGCGCTGACCGCCGAGCTGCGCAAGCAGGGCGGCACTCCCGAAGAGGTGTTCGCCAGCGCCGAGCTGATGCGCATCACCCTCGACACGCTGGGCGCGGACTACCGCGTCTGCCGGAGCTTCGCGTACGCGGCGGATGCGCCGCTGCCGATGCCCCTGCATGTCTTTGCGGGCCGCCGGGACGACATCGACGCCCCGCGCATGGAGGCGTGGTCGGCGCATGCCGGCGACGCGTTCACGCTCGACTGGTTCGACGGCGGCCATTTCTTCATCCGCCAGCGCGAGGCCGCCTTCCTCGATGCATTGACGCGGCGCGTGGGCCAGGCCATGGCCGGAGGACGGCATGCACCCCATGCAGTTGCATGACGCCTTGCCCGAACGCAGCCGGCCCGACGCCGGCTGCGCCCTTTCCGACTATCTGGAGTGAGCGAGATGGCACGCACAACGACAACCGCGGTGGCACCGAACCAGGGGCACCCCGAATCCGCGAACTTCGTGGAACACCTGCGGGCATTGGCGCGGGCGCGGCCCGACGACGTCTGGCTCACGGTGGCCGGAGAAGCGAACGGCGCCTGCTTCGAGAAGCCCTTCAGCTACGCAGTCTTCGAGACGCGCGTGCGTGCGCTGGCGGCGCGCCTGCAACAGCAGTTTTCGAAGGGCGACCGCGCCCTCGTCATGCTGGACAACGACGACCACTACGCCGTGAGCATGCTGGCGTGCTTCTATGCCGGTGTGATCGCCGTGCCCGTGTTTCCGCCTGAATCCATGCGGCCCCAGCATCTCGCGCGCCTCGCGGGCATTGCGGACGATTCGCAGGCCCGCTGCATCCTCACCTCGTCGGCGATGCAGGCTGCAATGGGGCGTGCCGCAGAGTCGTTCGCGCAGGCGTCGATGATCGCCGTGGACGCGGTGGACAACGATCTCGCCGACGCATGGACCCCGTTCTCGCCGGCGCAGGACGACCCCGCATTCCTGCAATACACCTCGGGCTCGACCTCCGCGCCCAAGGGCGTGATCGTGACGCACGGCAACCTCATGGCCAACGAGCGCGCCATCCGCGAGGGCATGGGCATCGGGCCGGACGACAAGTTCGTGTCGTGGGCGCCGCTGTATCACGACATGGGCCTGATCGGCGGCCTCATGCAGCCGCTCTACAGCGGCATTCCGCTCGTGCTGACCTCGCCGCGCTATTTCCTCGAAAGCCCGGTGCGCTGGCTCGAACTCATCTCGCGCCACCGCGCCACGCTGAGCGGCGGCCCCGACTTCGCCTACCGCCTGTGCCTCGACCGCGTGAAGGGATCGCGGCTCGCGGGCCTCGACCTGTCGAGCTGGCGCGTGGCCTACACCGGCGCCGAGCCCGTGCGCGCCGACACCGAAGCCGAATTCATCGAGCGGTTCGCGCCCGTGGGCTTCAACCCCCGCGCGGCGTACCCCTGCTACGGCCTGGCCGAGGCGACCCTGTTCGTCACAGGTGGACAACGCGGCGGTGGATTGGTCGCGCGCAGCTTCTCAAGCAGCGCGCTCGCAAGAGGCGAGGGCGTCGAGAGCGCGGAAGGCACCCTGCTGGTCGGCTGCGGCGCCGCGCCTGAAGGCCACCAGGTGCGCATCACCGACACCGCCTCGCTGGCCGCGCTCGGCACGGGCCGCGTCGGCGAGATCTGGGCCAGCGGAGCGAGCATCTGCGCCGGCTACTGGGGCAAGCCCGCCGAAACCGGCGAGACCTTCGCCGAGCATGAAGGCCGGCGCTGGCTGCGCACCGGCGACCTCGGCTTCCAGCACGACGGGCAGCTCTACGTCACGGGCCGCATCAAGGACTTGATCATCGTCCGCGGCCACAACATCTACCCGCAGGACATCGAGCGCACCATCGAAGCCGAGGTCGAGGCCGTGCGCAAGGGCCGCGTCGCCGCGTTCGCGGTCGCGGGGCCGCAAGGCGAGGGCATCGGCGTGGCGGCCGAGGTGTCGCGCAGCATGCAGAAGCTGGTGGCGCCAGATGTGCTCGTCGAGGCGCTTGGCGCCGCCGTGAGCGAGGTGTTCGGCGAAGCGCCGGCCGCCGTGGTGCTGCTGAACCCCGGCGCGCTGCCCAAGACCTCCAGCGGCAAGCTCCAGCGCCAGGCGTGCCGCGCGGGGCTCGCGGCGCGCAGCCTCGATGCCTACGCGATCCACGAGCATGGGGCCTTCACGCTCGGCGGCAGCGGTGCGCCGGTGCCGGCCGAGGCACCGGTGCTCGACGATGTCGCGCAGGCGGTGGCGGCCATCTGGCGCGAAGTGCTCAGGTGGCCCGAAGGGCGCACGCTGGCGCACGACGCTCACTTCTTCACTTCGGGCGGCAATTCGCTCGCGGCGGTGCAGGCGGCCGCGCGCATCGCGCGGCGCTGGAACATCGAGTTCGGCATCCGTGACCTGTTCGAACAGCCCCGGCTGAACGCCTGTGCGGATGCAGTGCACAGCCGCAATGCGAACCCGGTCTCTGCTGCGCCCGGCGCGGCCATCGAACCGCTGTCCGCCGAGCGCCGGCTTCAGCCATTGCCGCTGTCGCATGCGCAGGAACGCCAGTGGTTCCTGTGGAGGCTCTCGCCGCAAAGCACCGCGTACCACATGAGCGGTGCGCTTCGCCTGTCGGGCGCGCTGGACGCCGCCGCGATGCATGCTGCATTCGAAGACATCGCTGCGCGCCATGAGTCGCTGCGCACGGTGTTCCTCGCCGGCGCGGACGGCTCAGCCGAACAGCTGATCAGTCCGTCGTGGGAGCCGTTGTTGAGCCTTGTCGACCTGCGCCACCTCTCGCCCGGCGAACGCGAAGCGCGCGCCGCCGGGGAAGCGAGGCGCCTTCACGCCACGCCCTTCGACCTGACGCAGGGGCCGCTGCTGCGCGTGGCGCTGGTGCGCCTGTCGGACACGTCGCATCTGCTCGTGGTGGTGATGCATCACATCATTTCGGACAGCGCGTCGATGCAGGTGCTGCTCGACGAACTCGCGGCCGGCTACGCCGCGCGGCTGCAGGGCGATACGCAGCGCCGTGCCGGCGCGCGCGTCCAGTACGTGGACCATGCCGTGTGGCAGCGCGGCTGGCTGGCCGCTGGTGAAGCCGAACGGCAGTTGGCCTGGTGGCGCGAGCAGCTCGGCGACGAGCACCCTGTGCTGGCATTGCCGACCGACCGTCCTCGCACCGCGCAGGTCGGCTACAGCGCAGCGCGGCACAGAGTCGATGTGCCCGCCGCGCTGCTGGCCGGCCTGCGCCAATCCGCGGCGTCCGAAGGCGCGACGCTCTTCATGGTGCTGCTGGCCGGGTTCCAGGCGCTGCTGCATCGCTACACCGGGCTCGAGGACATCCGCGTCGGCGCGCCGGTGGCCAACCGCAGCAGGGTCGAGGCCGAAAGCGTCATCGGCTTCTTCGTCAACACGCTGGTGCTGCGCAACCAGATCGGCGCGCGCATGCGCCTGTCGCAGGTCGTCGCGCAGGCCCGGGAGGCGGTGCTGGGCGCGCAGACGCACCAGGACCTGCCTTTCGAGCAACTGGTCGAGGTGCTGCAGCCGCAGCGCAGCCTGGGCCAGAGCCCGCTGTTCCAGGTGATGTTCAATCACCTGGCCGAAGACTACCGGGCGCTGGCGCAATTGCCGGGGCTCGAAGTGGCGCACTACGCACTGCCCGATGGAGAGGCGCAATTCGAGCTGGTGCTCGAAGCGCGCGAGACGCCCGATGGCAAGTTGACGCTGGGCTTTGTCTACGCTGCGCAGTTGTTCGACCGTGAGACGGTCGAGCGGATGGCTGGGCACTATGTGGCGGTGCTGCATGCGCTGGCCTGGCGGCGGGAACTGGCGGTGGGCGACGTGCCGCTGGTGGGTGCGGCGGAGCGCGCACAGCTGGCGGCGTGGAGCGGGAACAAGCACCGCCACGAAGGCGCACGGCCCGTGCATCGGCAGATCGAAGCGCATGCGAGGCTGAAGCCCTCGGCCCCCGCGCTGGTCTTCGGCGACGAGGCGCTGAGTTACTCGGAACTCAATGCGCGTGCGAACCGGCTGGCCCATCGCCTGATCGCCTCGGGTGTACGGCAGGACACGTTGGTGGGCCTGTGCGCGGAGCGCTCCACCGAGATGATGGTGGGCATCCTCGCGGTGCTGAAGGCGGGGGGTGCCTACGTTCCACTCGATCCTGAGTACCCCGCAGAGCGCCTGGCCTACATGGTCGGGGACAGCGGCCTCTCGCTGCTGCTCACCCAGCGCCACCTGCGCAGCCTCATCCCTGGCACCGAAGCCCTCCAGGTGCTCGAACTCGACACGCTCGATACCTCTTCGGAGTCCGACGCCGATCCGCAGATCGCCCTTCACGGCGAACACCTCGCCTACGTCATCTACACCTCCGGCTCCACCGGCCGCCCCAAGGGCGCCGCCATCCGCCACGCGGCGCTCTTCAGCTGCATGGCCTGGATGCAGGCGTTCTACACGCTCGAAGGTGCAGACACCGTGCTGCACAAGGCCCCGTTCGGCTTCGACGTGTCCGTCTGGGAGATGTTCTGGCCGCTGACCGCGGGCGCCCGGCTGGTCATCGCCAACCCCGGCGACCACCGCGACCCGGTGCGCCTGGTCGAACTGGTCCGGAAGCACCAGATCACGACGCTGAACTTCGTGCCCTCGATGCTGCAGGCCTTCCTGGCCTACGAGGGCATCGAGGCGACGACCAAGTTGAAGCACATCATCTGCGGTGGCGAAGCGATGCCCGCGGCCACGCAGAAGGAAGCGCTGCAGCGCCTGGGCGGCGCCACGCTGCAGAACCTGTACGGCCCGACCGAGACCACCATCCACGTCACCCAGTGGACGTGCCGCGACGATGGCAGCACGCAGGTGCCGATCGGACGGCCGATCAGCGACACGCAGGCGCATGTGCTGGATGCGAGCCTGAACGAAGTCCCGGCCGGTGTGGCCGGCGAGCTGTACCTGGGCGGCATCCACCTTGCACGGGGTTACCTGAGGCGAGCCGGCCTGACGGCCGAGCGCTTCATTGCCACCGACAACGGCAGCCGGCTGTACCGCACCGGCGACCTGGTGCGCTGGAGCAACGAAGGGCAGCTGGAGTACCTGGGGCGCATCGACCACCAGGTGAAGGTGCGGGGCTTCCGCATCGAGCTGGGGGAGATCGAGGCGCAGCTGCAGGCGCAGCCCGAGGTGAGGGAGGCGGTGATCGTCGCGAACGAAGGCCCCTCGGGTGCCAGGCTGGTCGCTTACGTATCGGGCCAAGGCATCGACACGGCGGCGCTGCGCGAGCGCCTGGGTGAAGCGTTGCCCGACTACATGGTGCCCAGCGTGCTGATGGTGCTCGATGCACTGCCGCTGAACGCCAACGGCAAGGTGGACCGCAAGGCGCTGCCTGCGCCCGAGTTCACCAGCGACAGGGCGTACGAAGCGCCCGAAGGCGAAGTCGAACAGGCCCTCGCAGCCATCTGGGCCGAAGTCCTGCAGGTCGAGAAGGTCGGCATCCACGATAACTTTTTCGACCTCGGCGGGCACTCGCTGCTGCTGGTCCGTGTGCACCGCCTGCTCGAAGACAGGCTGCGCACCACGGTCCCGCTGGTTCATCTTTTCAAGTACCCCACGGTCGATTCGCTGGCCCGGTGGATGGCACGTGGTGCTGCTGCACCCGCGTCCTCGCCCAGGGCCGGCGACGACCGCGCATTGCGCCAGCGCGCCGCCTTGCTTCAACGCCGCCAATCCGCGGAAAGAGTCAACTGATGCACACCCTCGACGAACAGCCGGACCAACCCGAACAACCCGGTGCGACCGGCATCGAGATCGCCATCGTCGGCATGGCGGGCCGCTTCCCC
This sequence comes from Variovorax sp. Varisp46, assembly GCF_059491885.1. Classification (NCBI taxonomy): domain Bacteria; kingdom Pseudomonadati; phylum Pseudomonadota; class Betaproteobacteria; order Burkholderiales; family Comamonadaceae; genus Variovorax; species Variovorax sp. Varisp46. Next base: position 3,226,853 of record NZ_CP168515.1, on the reverse strand, counting down.
GGTGCCGACGATGTCGATGCGCTCTGGCGCAACATCCGCGACGGCGTGGAGTCCGTGGACAGCTTCACCGACGAGCAGCTGCGCGCGCAAGGCGTCCCGCAGGAACTGCTCGACGACCCGGCCTATGTGAAGTCAGGCACCCGGTTCAAGGGTTTCGACCAGTTCGACGCAGGCTTCTTCGGCTGCTCGCCGCGCGAGGCCGAGTACCTCGACCCGCAGCAGCGCATCTTCCTGGAATGTGCATGGGCCGCGCTCGAGCACGCAGGCTGCGACGCGCAGCGCTGGCCGGGCAAGGTCGGCGTGTATGCGGGCGAAGGCCCCAACCTGTACCTGATGCGGCACCTGTTGCCCGCATTCGGCCTGGGCGACGGCCGCGGCATCGCCGACCTGCTGGGCCTCATGAGCGGCAACTCCGGCGGCTCGCTGTGCACCCGCGTGGCCTACAAGCTCGACCTGCACGGCCCCGCCGTGACGGTGCAGACCGCGTGCTCGACATCGCTGGTCGCGGTGCACACCGCCTGTCAGGCGCTGCTGGGCTATGACTGCGACGTGGCGCTGGCCGGCGGCGTGTGGCTCAATCTGCTGCAGGACGGCGGCTACCTCTACCAGGAGGGCGCCATCCTCTCGCCCGACGGCCACTGCCGCGCCTTCGACGAGAAGGCCGCCGGCACGGTGATCGGCAGCGGCGCGGGCATCGTGGTGCTCAAGCGCCTGGACGACGCGCTGCGCGACGGCGACACCATCCACGCCGTCATCAAGGGCAGCGCCGCCAACAACGACGGCGCCGACAAGGTCGGCTTCACCGCTCCCAGCGTGAACGGCCAGGCCGAGGTCATCCGCGCGGCGCAGCTGATCGCGGGTGTGAGCGCCGCATCGGTAGGCTATGTCGAGGCGCATGGCACGGGCACGGTGCTCGGCGACCCGATCGAGATGGCCGCGCTGACGCAGGCCTTCCAGGCCGCCTCCGGCCGCACGAACTACTGCGCCGTCGGCTCCGTGAAAACCAACATCGGCCACCTCGATGCGGCCGCCGGCGTCACCGGCCTCATCAAGGCGGTGATGGCGTTGAAGCACCGCACACTGCCGGCCAGCCTGCACTTCGAGCGTCCGAATCCGCAGATCGATTTCGCGGCCAGTCCGTTCTACGTCAACGCCGCGACGAAGCCCTGGCCCCCCGGCCCTGCGCCACGCCGTGCCGGCGTGAGCTCGTTCGGCATCGGCGGCACCAACGTGCACGTGGTGCTCGAAGAGGCGCCGGCCGCGAAGCCTGCCGAAAGCTCTTCCGGCTGGCAGGTGCTGCCGCTGTCGGCGCAGAATGCCGCCGCGCTGCAGGAGGCCGGCCAGCGACTGGGCGCTCATCTCGAGGCATCCGCCGATCAATCGCTCGCGGATATCGCGCACACGCTGCAAAGCGGCCGCCGCGCGATGCCGCTGCGCGCCGCCATCGTCGCCAACGGCCATGCGATGGGCGCGCAGGCGCTGCTCTCGCCCGAGGGCGGTTTCGAGCAGGTGATGCGCGCGCCGGCCAATGCGCCCGAGCTCGCCTTCCTGTTCCCCGGCGGAGGCACGCAGCACGCGAACATGGGTGCCGCGCTGTACCGCGACGACCCGGTGTTCCGTGGCGAGGTCGACCGCTGCTGCGCCTTGCTGAACGACGCCATGGGGGTGGACCTGCGCCAGCTGCTGTACCCCGCAGCCGGTGCGGAGGCCGCGGCCGACGAGAAGCTCTCGTGCATCGAGTACACGCAGCCGGCGCTGTTCATCGTCGAGTACGCGATGGCCCGCGCATGGATGGCGCGGGGCGTGCGGCCCGCCGTGATGCTGGGCCACAGCCTCGGCGAGTACGTAGCCGCCTGCCTGGCCGGCGTGTTCAGCCTCGAAGACGCGCTGCGCATCGTCGCCGCGCGCGGTCGCCTCATGCAGTCGATGCCCGCCGGGGCGATGACGGCCATCGCGCTGAGCGAAGCCGGGCTGAAGCCGTTCATCGGCGCCGGCTGCGACATCGCCGCGGTCAACGGCGAGCAGCTCTGCGTTCTTTCGGGGCCGCTGCAGGCCATCGAGGCGGTCGAGAAGCAACTGCTCGCAAGCGGCCTCCTGCCGCGCCGCCTGCATGTCGCCATCGCGTCGCATTCGGCCATGACCGAGTCGATCGTGGCCGAGCTGCAGAAGGTGATTGCCTCGGTGCCGCGCCATGCGCCGCGCATTCCGTTCATCTCCAACGTCACGGGCGAACCGATCACCGCCGCGCAGGCCACCGACCCGGCCTACTGGGGCCGCCATCTGCGCGGCACGGTGCGCTTCGCCCACGGGCTGGCCGCACTGCTGCGCGTGAAGGGGCGCGTCGTGCTCGAGGTGGGGCCTGGCGAAACGCTGGCCGGCCTGGCGCGACAGCATCCGCAAGCCGATTCGGCCGTGGGCATCTGGTCGAGTCAGGCGCATCCGCAGCAACAGGCCCGCAACGAGCGGCAGCTGGCCAGCGTGACCGGTGCGCTCTGGTGCGCCGGCGTCGAGATCGACTGGGCCGCCTGCCGCGCGGGCCAGCCGCGCCGCCAGGTGCCGCTGCCGAGCTACCCGTTCCAGCGCCAGTCGTACTGGGTGGAGGCAGGCACCTTCGAGGGCAGCGCCAACTCCAGGCTTTCGAATCCGGCGGCCGACGCGTTCCACGTGCCGACCTGGAAGCGCACCGAACCGCTGCACGCCGTGCGCAGCCCCGCACCGGCCGGCACCTGCACGCTGGTCTTCGGCGAGGCGGGCGGCCTTGCCGGCCAGCTGGTCCGCCATCTGCGCGAAAGCGCCGATGCGCATCCCGTCGTGTGCGTGGAGCAGGGCCCGGGCTTCGTCGAGATCGGCCCGCGCCACTACGCCGTGCGCCCTGGCGAGCGCGCCGACCACGAGCAGCTGCTGCGCAAGGTGCAGGGCGGGATCGGCCCGGTGTCGAACATCCATCACCTGTGGGGCGTGGATGGCGAGTTCGCTGCGCCTTCCTCGTCGAGCGAGTTGCTGGAGCGCGGCTTCTTCAGCCTGCTGGCCCTGGCGCAGGCGCTGGACAGCACGGCGGGCGGGCGCGAGCGCAAGCTGTTGCTGCAGGTCGTCACCAACCGGATGGAAGACGTGTCGGGCCTGGAGCCGCTGTGTCCCGAGAAGGCCACGCTGTTCAGCCTCGCCAAGGTGATCGGGCAGGAGTATCCGCACATCGGCTGCCGCGTCGTCGACGTGGTGCTGCCCGTGTCCGGCAGCCAGGCCGAGGCATGGCTGGTGGCGCAGCTCGCGGCGGACGCGCCTGCCGCGCGCGACGAGCCGCTCGTGGCCTATCGCGGGCCGCACCGCTGGGTCAAGGGCTACGAGCCGCTGGCGCTGCCGGCGCAGGGGGCCGGGCCGCAACAGCGCCTGCGCACGCACGGCGTCTACCTGATCACCGGTGGCTTGGGCGGCGTGGGCCTGTCGGTGGCGCGGCACCTCGCCAGGTCGTGGCAGGCCAGGCTGGTGCTGCTCGGCCGCTCGCCGCTGCCCGAGCGCGCCGCCTGGAAGTCGCTCGCGGCCTCGCCCGAGCAGCCAGCGGCCCTTCGCCAGAAGCTGCTGCAGCTGCTCGAACTCGAAGCCCTGGGCGGCGAAGTGCTCGTGCTGTCGGCGGACGTGGCCGATGCCGCGCAGATGCAGGCCGCGGCCGCGCAGGCCCGGCAGCGCTTCGGCGCCATCCACGGCGTGATCCACGCGGCGGGCCATGCCAGCAGCGGCATGATCAGCCAGCGCACGCGCGCCATGATCGAGGCCGTGTTCGCGCCCAAGCTGCGCGGCACGCAAATCCTGCTGGAGGCCGTGCGCGGCGAGCCGCTCGACTTCGTGCTCTTCTGTTCATCGATCTCCAGCATGGCCGGCGGCCTGGGCATGAGCGACTACGCCGCCGCCAACGCCTACCTCGACGCACTGGCCGCACAGGCGCGGCGCAGCGCCGGCCACGCGGTCTTCTCGGTCAATTGGGACGCCTGGCGCGACCTGGGCATGGCCGCGGGCATGGTGCTGCCGGAGGGCGTGGGCATGGACGGCCCCGAAGGCGCGCTGGCGCTGGAGCGCATCGTCAACGGCCCGGCGCATGCGCAGGTCGTGATCTCGACGACCGACCTCGCGCAGCGGCTCGGCGAACTCGACAGCGGCATGCTGGCGCTGATCGAGAACAGCCCCCTGGCTCACGCTGCGCGCGCCACGCGCCGCAACCACCCCCGCCCCGCGCTCGACACGCCCTATGTCGCGCCCGGGGGCGATCTCGAAACCGGCCTGGCCGCCGTGTGGCAGGACATGCTGGGCATCACCGCCGTCGGCGTGAACGACAACCTGTTCGAGCTGGGCGGCGACTCGCTGCTGGCCATCCAGATCCTGGCGCGCGTGCGCAAGGCCTACGACATCGAACTGCATCCGGCCGCCTTCTTCAAGGCGCCCACCATCGCCGACCTGGCCCTGCTGGTCGAAACCCGTCTGATCGAAGAGATCGAGAACGCCGACTTGGCCGATGCCGTCGCCGCGGCCACGGATCGCCTGCCCGCCACCGCCTGAAGAACCCGCCATGCCCGAACTCCACGACATCTCCGAGCGTCGCGCCAGCCTGAGCGCGGAACAGCGCGCCAGGCTGAAGGAACGATTGCGCGGCGCAAGCGCCGGCATGCTGCAGCAGACCGGCACGAGCGCCATCCCCCCGCGCCCGCACCGCGGCCGCGCGCCGCTGTCCTTCGCCCAGCGCAGGCAGTGGTTCCTGTGGAAGCTGGACCCGGCCCGCACGGCCTACCACCTGAGTGGCGGCCTCGTGCTCTGCGGGCAGCTCGACACCGACGCCCTGCGCGCGAGCTTGCAGGCGCTGGTCGACCGCCACGAGTCGCTGCGCACCGTGTTCCGCGAGGCGGGCGATGGCGAGGCCGAGCAGGTCATCCGGGAAGCGGTGGAGGTCGCGTTGCCCTGCATCGACCTGAGCACGCTCGACGCCGACGCGCGCGACGCCGCGATCCGGCGCGAGGAGCACCGCATTCGCGCCGAGCCCTTCGACCTCGCGCGCGGCCCGCTGATGCGCGCCGCGCTGCTGAAGACGGATGCGCGAACGCATCGCTTGCTGGTGGTGATGCACCACATCGTGTCGGACGGGTGGTCGGTGCAGCTCACGCTCGACGAACTGGCCGCGCTGTATGCCGCGCGCGTGCACGGCCAGGCCGCGGTGCTGCCTGCGCTGCCCGTCCAGTACGCCGACTACGCCGTGTGGCAGAACCAGTGGCTCGACGGCGGCGAGGGCGAACGGCAGCTCGTCTGGTGGCGCGACCAGCTGGGCACCGGGCAGCCGGTGATCTCGCTGCAAACCGATCGACCGCGCAACGCCGACGGCCGCTACGGCTCGGCGCGCGTCACCGTCGCCTTGCCCGGCGACACGCTTGACCGCCTGCGCCAATCCGCGGCGTCCGAAGGCGCGACGCTGTTCATGGCCCTGCTCGCGGGCTTCAACGCATTGCTGTTCCGGCACACCGGGCAGACCGATGCGCGCGTGGGCGTGCCCATTGCCAACCGCAACCGCGCGGACACGGCGGGCGTGGTGGGCTTCTTCGTCAACACGCAGGTGCTGCGTTCGCAGATCGATGCGAGGACGACGCTGGCGCAGCTGCTGGTGCAGACGCGCGACACGGCCATCGGCGCGCAGACCCACCAGGACCTGCCGTTCGAACAGCTGGTCGGTGCGCTGAGGCCCGAACGCAGCCTGAGCGCGAACCCGCTGTTCCAGGTGATGTTCAACCATGTGCGGCGCGACCACCGTTCGCTGGCCGAGTGGCCGGGCGTGTCGGTCGAGCGGCTGGACTTCGAGGAAGAAGACGCGCAGTTCGAACTGACGCTGCAGACGCTGGAGTTCGAGGACGGGCGGGTCGAGGCGAGCTTCCTTTATGCGGCGCAGTTGTTCGACCGTGAGACGGTCGAGCGGATGGCTGGGCACTATGTGGCGGTGCTGCATGCGCTGGCCTGGCGGCGCGAACTGGCGGTGGGCGACGTGCCGCTGGTGGGTGCGGCGGAGCGCGCACAGCTGGCGGCGTGGAGCGGGAACAAGCACCGCCACGAAGGCGCACGGCCCGTGCATCGGCAGATCGAAGCGCATGCGAGGCTGAAGCCCTCGGCCCCCGCGCTGGTCTTCGGCGACGAGGCGCTGAGTTACTCGGAACTCAATGCGCGTGCGAACCGGCTGGCCCATCGCCTGATCGCCTCGGGTGTACGGCAGGACACGTTGGTGGGCCTGTGCGCGGAGCGCTCCACCGAGATGATGGTGGGCATCCTCGCGGTGCTGAAGGCGGGGGGTGCCTACGTTCCACTCGATCCTGAGTACCCCGCAGAGCGCCTGGCCTACATGGTCGGGGACAGCGGCCTCTCGCTGCTGCTCACCCAGCGCCACCTGCGCAGCCTCATCCCTGGCACCGAAGCCCTCCAGGTGCTCGAACTCGACACGCTCGATACCTCTTCGGAGTCCGACGCCGATCCGCAGATCGCCCTTCACGGCGAACACCTCGCCTACGTCATCTACACCTCCGGCTCCACCGGCCGCCCCAAGGGCGCCGCCATCCGCCACGCGGCGCTCTTCAGCTGCATGGCCTGGATGCAGGCGTTCTACACGCTCGAAGGTGCAGACACCGTGCTGCACAAGGCCCCGTTCGGCTTCGACGTGTCCGTCTGGGAGATGTTCTGGCCGCTGACCGCGGGCGCCCGGCTGGTCATCGCCAACCCCGGCGACCACCGCGACCCGGTGCGCCTGGTCGAACTGGTCCGGAAGCACCAGATCACGACGCTGAACTTCGTGCCCTCGATGCTGCAGGCCTTCCTGGCCTACGAGGGCATCGAGGCGACGACCAAGTTGAAGCACATCATCTGCGGTGGCGAAGCGATGCCCGCGGCCACGCAGAAGGAAGCGCTGCAGCGCCTGGGCGGCGCCACGCTGCAGAACCTGTACGGCCCGACCGAGACCACCATCCACGTCACCCAGTGGACGTGCCGCGACGATGGCAGCACGCAGGTGCCGATCGGACGGCCGATCAGCGACACGCAGGCGCATGTGCTGGATGCGAGCCTGAACGAAGTCCCGGCCGGTGTGGCCGGCGAGCTGTACCTGGGCGGCATCCACCTTGCACGGGGTTACCTGAGGCGAGCCGGCCTGACGGCCGAGCGCTTCATTGCCACCGACAACGGCAGCCGGCTGTACCGCACCGGCGACCTGGTGCGCTGGAGCAACGAAGGGCAGCTGGAGTACCTGGGGCGCATCGACCACCAGGTGAAGGTGCGGGGCTTCCGCATCGAGCTGGGGGAGATCGAGGCGCAGCTGCAGGCGCAGCCCGAGGTGAGGGAGGCGGTGATCGTCGCGAACGAAGGCCCCTCGGGTGCCAGGCTGGTCGCTTACGTATCGGGCCAAGGCATCGACACGGCGGCGCTGCGCGAGCGCCTGGGTGAAGCGTTGCCCGACTACATGGTGCCCAGCGTGCTGATGGTGCTCGATGCACTGCCGCTGAACGCCAACGGCAAGGTGGACCGCAAGGCGCTGCCTGTGCCCGAGTTCAGCAGCGACAGGGCGTACGAAGCGCCCGAAGGCGAAGTCGAACAGGCCCTCGCAGCCATCTGGGCTGAAGTCCTGCAGGTCGAGAAGGTCGGCCGCCATGACAACTTCTTCGAGCTCGGCGGCGATTCCATCCTGAGCCTCAAGGTGACCGCGCGCGCGGCCAGGGCCGGCGTGCCGCTGAACCCACGTCAGGTGTTCGAACACCAGAGCCTGTCTCGCATCGCACGCGCCGTGCAGGGCGGCCAGCCTTCGGAAACGCAAGCGATCCCCGTGCTGACGGCGGCGCAGCGTGCCGGCGTGCTGGCGCTGTCCCATGCGCAGATGCGCCAATGGTTCCTGTGGCAGCTCGACCCACAGAGCACGGCGTACCACATCAGCGGCGCGCTGAAGCTGGCGGGCTCGCTTGACGTGAGCGCCGTGCGCGCGAGCTTCGACGCGCTGGTGCAGCGCCACGAGTCGCTGCGCACCGTGTTCCGCGTCGACGCGCAAGGCCTGGCCGAGCAGGTGATCCGCGAAGCCGCTCCGCTCGACATCGCTGTGGTCGATCTCTCGGCGCTGTGCAACGAGCAAGAGCGCGAAGCGCGCAGCAACGAAGAAGCCTCGCGCCTGAGCCACACGCCCTTCGACCTGGCTGAAGGCCCGCTGCTGCGTGTTGGCCTGATCCGTCTGGCGCCCGAGGAACACATGCTCGTCGTGGTGATGCACCACATCGTGTCCGACGGCTGGTCGATGCAGGTCGTGGTCGACGAGTTCGTCGCCCAGTACGGCGCGCACATGCAAGGCGCGACCGCAGCACTGCCGCCACTGCCGATCCAGTACGCCGACTACGCCGCATGGCAGCGCGACTGGCTGGAGGCCGGCGAGCGGGATCGCCAGCTGGCGTACTGGAAGCAGCACCTCGGCACCGGTCAGCCCGTGCTGCAACTGCCTACCGACCGCGCACGCAACGCGGATGGCCGCTACACCGCGGTACGGCACGGCTTCGAACTGCCGAACGATCTGGTTCGCAAGCTGCACAAGCGCTTGCAGGCCCAGGGCGCGACGCTTTTCATGGGCCTGCTTGCAGGCTTCCAGGTACTGCTGAACCGCTACACCGGCGAGCCGGACATTTGCGTGGGCGTGCCCATTGCCAACCGGCACCGGGCGGAGACCGAGAACGTCATCGGCTTCTTCGTCAACACGCAGGTGCTGCGCAACGTGCTGGACGGCCGCGAAAGCCTGTCGCAGGTGCTGGCCCGCGCGAAAGACGCGGCCCTCGGCGCGCAGGCGCATCAGGACTTGCCTTTCGAGCAACTGGTGGAAGCGCTGCAGCCGGAACGAGTTCCTGGCGCGAACCCGCTGTTCCAGGTGCTGTTCAACCATCAGCGGGGTGACGCTGCTGCGCTGCAGGGCATGCCCGGCCTGACGTTGACCGAGTGCGACCTGGGGGTGCAGGCGGCGCAGTTCGAACTGACGCTGGAAACCACAGAGGACGCCGATGGCCGCGTGCGGGCGAGCCTGCGCTATGCAGCGGAATTGTTCGAGCCGCGGAGCATGGAGCGCATGGCGGACCATTACCTCGCCGTGCTGAACGCCTTTGCCGACCACCCCGAGCAGACGGTGGGCGACGTGGCGCTGCTGGGCGAGGCGGAGCGTGCGCAACTGGCCTCGTGGGGTGCGTGCAGGCAGGCAGCCGAGGCGGGCGAGCCGATCCATCGGCTGATCGAACGGCAAGTGCGTGCGCGCCCCGAAGCGCCCGCGCTGTGCTTCGGCGAGCAAACGCTGAGCTACGGCGAACTCAACACACAGGCCAACCGCCTTGCACACCGGCTGATCGCCCGGGGCGTGAAGCCCGAGACCAAGGTGGGCATCGCGGTGGAACGCTCCATCGAGATGGTGGTGGGCATCCTGGCGATCCTGAAGGCTGGCGGCGCCTACGTGCCGCTGGACCCGGAGTACCCCGCAGATCGGCTGACGTACATGGTCCGCGACAGCGGCATCGCGCTGCTGCTCACGCAGAGCCACCTGCAGATGCCGGGCACCGAGGCGCTGCAGGTGCTGGCCCTGGACACGCTCGACCTGTCCGGCGAACCGTCGCACGATCCGCAGCTCGACCTGCACGGCGAGAACCTCGCCTACGTCATCTACACCTCCGGCTCCACCGGCCGTCCCAAGGGCGCACAGCTGTGCCACCGCAACGTGACACGGCTGCTCGATGCCACCGATGCCTGGTTCGGCTTCGGCCCCGAGGACGTGTGGACGATGTTCCACTCCTACGCCTTCGACTTCTCCGTGTGGGAGATCTTCGGGGCCCTGTGCACCGGGGGCAAGCTGGTGGTCGTGCCGTTCTGGGTCAGCCGCTCGCCCGAGGACTTCCTGCAGTTGTTGAGCAGGGAGCGCATCACGGTACTCAACCAGACGCCTTCGGCCTTCGGCCAGCTGACCAGCCTGCCGCAGGCCTACCAAGAGCATTTGTCCCTGCGCGTGGTGATCTTCGGCGGCGAAGCGCTCGACCCGCAGCGCCTGCGCCAGTGGATCGAGCACCATGGCGATGACAGTCCGCAACTGATCAACATGTACGGCATCACCGAGACCACGGTGCATGTGACCTACCGGCGGATCACCGCCAAGGACCTGGGCCTGCAGCGCAGTCCCGTGGGCATCGCCATCCCCGACCTGGGGATGCGCGTACTCGATGGGCAACTCAACCCGGTGCCGGTGGGCGTGGCGGGCGAGCTGTATGTCTCGGGCGCCGGGCTGGCGCGCGGCTACCTGAACCGCGAAGGCCTGACGGCCGAGCGCTTCATTGCGGCAGAAGGCGGACAGCGCCTGTACCGCACAGGCGACCTCGTGCGTTGGAGCGCGGAAGGCCAATTGGAGTACCTGGGTCGCATCGACCACCAGGTGAAGGTGCGGGGCTTCCGCATCGAGCTCGGGGAGATCGAGGCGCAGTTGCTGGCACAACGGGAGGTGCGAGAGGCGGTGGTCATCGCCAACGAAGGCCCGACGGGCACGCGGCTCGTGGGTTACGTGTCGGGGCAGGACATCGACACGGCACAGCTTCGGCAGAAGCTCGGCCAGGCGCTGCCCGACTACATGGTGCCCGCCGCGCTGGTGGTGCTCGACGCACTGCCGCTGAACACGAACGGCAAGGTGGACCGCAAGGCCCTGCCGGCACCCGAGTTCACGAGCGAGCACGCCTACGAGGCGCCCGCGGGCGAGGTGGAAGAAAAGCTGGCCGCCATCTGGGCCGATGTGTTGGGCGTGCAGCGCGTGGGCCGCAACGACAACTTCTTCGAACTCGGCGGCCATTCGCTGCTGTCCGCGCGGCTCGTGGCGCGCCTGCATGCCGCCATGCACAGCGAACTCACCATCCGCGACGTCTTCCAGTACCCGACCCTGGCTGCCATGGCTGCCCGGATCGCCGGGGCCCTCCGGGACAGCCCCGTGGTCCAGGCCCTTTCAGAAATCGATTCGCTGATCGACAGCATGGAGACCGTTTGATGGAAACCACCGCAGCCCGCCGCATCGCCGAGCGCTTCTCCCGGTTGCCGGCCGAGCAGCGCCGCGTGGTGTACGAGGGCATCCGTTCCAAGGGCCTGACGCTCGATCAGTTTCCCATCCTGCCGCGCGAAGACGCCGCGCAGGACCGCTGCCATGTCTCCTACGCGCAGTTGCGCCAGTGGTTCCTGTGGCAGCTCGATCCGCAGAGCACGGCCTATCACGTGAGCGATGCGCTCAAGCTCACGGGGGCGCTGGACGTGGACGCGGTGCGAACCAGCTTCGAGGCATTGGTGGCACGCCACGAATCGTTGCGCACGGTGTTTCGCGCCGATGCCGACGGACTCGCCGAGCAGGTGATCCGCGAGGACGGCCAACTCGACTTCTCGCTGCTGGACCTGAGCCTGGCGGACGCCGGCGCTCGCGAGGCCATGGCCCGCGAAGCGGCACGGCGCATCGGCAACACGCCCTTCGACCTGACGCGGGGACCGCTGATGAGGGTGGCGCTGATCCGCCTGGCGCCCGAAACGCACGTGCTGGTGCTGGTAATGCACCACATCGTCTCGGACGGCGGGTCGCTGCAGATCATCGTGGACGAGTTCGGGGCGCAGTACCGCGCTTGCGTGCAGCACGAAGCAGTGGTGTTGCAGCCGATGCCGATCCAGTATGCCGACTACGCAGTGTGGCAGCGGCACTGGCTGGAGGCCGGCGAGCTGGAGCGCCAGCTCGCCTACTGGAAGACGCAGCTCGGCGGGACGCAGTCGGTGCTGCAACTGCCGCTCGACTACGCCCGCAGGCTCGATGGCCGGTACGGTGCGGCCACCCACCGGTTCGAAGTGCCCGCGTCGCTGGTTCAGGGCCTGCAGAAGCGGGCCCGGCATCAGGAGGGCACGCTGTTCATGGTGCTGCTGGCCGGTTTCCAGGTGCTGCTGGGCCGCTACAGCGGCCAGGAAGACATTCGCGTGGGCGTGCCGATCGCGAATCGCCATCGCATGGAGACCGAAGGCGTGGTTGGCTTTTTCGTCAACACGCAGGTGCTGCGCGCGCTGGTGGACAGCCGCACCAGCCTGCTGCAGGTGCTGGCGCAGGCGCACGAAGCGGCGCTGGGTGCGCAGATGCATCAGGACCTGCCGTTCGAGCAACTGGTCGAGGCGCTGCAGCCGGAGCGTGTGCCGGGCATCCAGCCGTTGTTCCAGGTGTTGTTCAATCATCAGCGCGGAGATTTCTCGGGACTGGATGGGCTGCCGGGCCTTGCGCTGGAACCCTATGGCCTGGGGGCGCAGGCCGCGCAGTTCGATCTGATGCTGGTCACCGACGAGAGCCCTGACGGTCGGCTGCATGCGACGTTCAGCTATGCGGCGGAGCTGTTCGAGGCGCGGACCATGGAGCGCATGGCGGGCCACTACCTGGCGGTGCTGCAGGCCCTGGCGGACCATCCCGGACAGGCGGTGGGCGACGTGGCGCTGCTGGGCGAGGCGGAGCGTGCGCAACTGGCCTCGTGGGGTGCGTGCAGGCAGGCAGCCGAGGCGGGCGAGCCGATCCATCGGCTGATCGAACGGCAAGTGCGTGCGCGCCCCGAAGCGCCCGCGCTGTGCTTCGGCGAGCAAACGCTGAGCTACGGCGAACTCAACACACAGGCCAACCGCCTTGCACACCGGCTGATCGCCCGGGGCGTGAAGCCCGAGACGAAGGTGGGCATCGCGGTGGAGCGTTCCATCGAGATGGTGGTGGGCATCCTGGCGATCCTGAAGGCTGGCGGCGCCTACGTGCCGCTGGACCCGGAGTACCCCGCAGATCGGCTGACGTACATGGTCCGCGACAGCGGCATCGCGCTGCTGCTCACGCAGAGCCACCTGCAGATGCCGGGCACCGAGGCGCTGCAGGTGCTGGCCCTGGACACGCTCGACCTGTCCGGCGAACCGTCGCACGATCCGCAGCTCGACCTGCACGGCGAGAACCTCGCCTACGTCATCTACACCTCCGGCTCCACCGGCCGTCCCAAGGGCGCACAGCTGTGCCACCGCAACGTGACACGGCTGCTCGATGCCACCGATGCCTGGTTCGGCTTCGGCCCCGAGGACGTGTGGACGATGTTCCACTCCTACGCCTTCGACTTCTCCGTGTGGGAGATCTTCGGGGCCCTGTGCACCGGGGGCAAGCTGGTGGTCGTGCCGTTCTGGGTCAGCCGCTCGCCCGAGGACTTCCTGCAGCTGCTGCAGGTGCAGAAGGTGAGCGTGCTCAACCAGACGCCTTCGGCCTTTGGCCAGCTGACCAGCCTGCCGCAGGCCTACCAAGAGCATTTGTCCCTGCGCGTGGTGATCTTCGGCGGCGAAGCGCTCGACCCGCAGCGCCTGCGCCAGTGGATCGAGCACCATGGCGATGACAGCCCGCAACTGATCAACATGTACGGCATCACCGAGACCACGGTGCATGTGACCTACTGGCGGATCACGGCGGCGGACCTCGAGGGGCAGCGCAGTCCGGTCGGGGTGGCCATCCCGGACCTCGGACTGCGCGTGCTCGATGGGCAACTCAACCCGGTGCCGCTGGGCGTGGCCGGCGAGCTGTATGTCTCGGGGGCCGGGCTGGCGCGCGGTTACCTGAACCGCGAAGGCCTGACGGCTGAGCGCTTCATCGCAGGCGACGGCGGTGAGCGGCTTTATCGCACCGGCGACCTGGTGAAGTGGAACAACGAAGGCCAATTGGAGTACCTGGGCCGCATCGACCACCAGGTGAAGGTGCGGGGCTTCCGCATCGAGCTCGGGGAGATCGAGGCGCAGTTGCTGGCACAACGAGAGGTGCGAGAGGCGGTGGTCATCGCCAACGAAGGCCCGACGGGCACGCGGCTCGTGGGTTACGTGTCGGGGCAGGACATCGACACGGCACAGCTTCGGCAGAAGCTCGGCCAAGCGCTGCCCGACTACATGGTGCCCGCCGCGCTGGTGGTGCTCGACGCACTGCCGCTGAACGCCAACGGCAAGGTGGACCGCAAGGCCCTGCCGGCGCCGGAGTTCACGAGCGAGCACGCCTACGAGGCGCCCGCGGGCGAGGTGGAAGAAAAGCTGGCCGCCATCTGGGCCGATGTGTTGGGCGTGCAGCGCGTGGGCCGCAACGACAACTTCTTCGAACTCGGCGGCCATTCGCTGCTGGCGCTGAGGCTGCTGGAGCGCATGCGCGCCCAGGGCTGGTCGACGCAGGTGCGCACGCTGTTCCAGCAGCCACAGCTCGGCGCATTCGCGCAGGCGCTGGTGCTGGAGCCTGCGCGGCAGGAGCTGTCCGTTCCTCCCAACGGCATTCCGGCGGATTGCCGGGCGATCCAGCCGGAGATGCTGACGCTGGCGACCCTGGATGCACGGCAGATCGCGCGCATCGAGGCGGCGGTGCCGGGCGGGGCCGCCAACATCCAGGACATCTATCCGCTGGTGCCGATGCAGGAGGGGATGCTCTTCCACCACCAACTGCAGGCCGAGGGCGACGCATACATCACGCTGAACCGCCTGAGTTTCGAAAGCCGCGGAAGGCTCGAGCATTTCGTCGCCAGCTTCAACGAAGTGATCGCGCGCCACGACATCCTGCGAACGGCCGTGATGTGGGAAGACCTTCCCGAACCGATGCAGGTGGTGCATCGCAAGGCCGTGCTCGAACTCCAGTGGCTGGCCGATGCCGGGCCCGGCGGCGCGAGCGCTTCCGCGCGGCTCGATGCCCACGTCGACCCGGCGCGCTACCGCATCGACGTGCGCAAGGCACCGATGCTGAGGGCCATTGCGGCCCATGACGTGGACAACGGCCGCTGGCTCCTTCAGCTGGCGAACCATCACCTGGTGGTGGACCACACCACGCTGGAGCTGATCGTCGAGGAAATCGCGCTGATCCAGCAAGGGCGCAACGCCGGGCTGCCCGCGCCCGTACCGTTCCGCCACTTTGTCGGGCAGGCCAGGCTGGACTTGGGCCAGGCCGTGCACGAGGCCTTCTTCAGCCAGATGCTCGCCGATGTGGAGGAGCCGACGGCACCGTTCGGCCTGCTCGACGTGCAAGGCGACGGCACCCGGGTGCGGGAAGCCTCGCTCGCGCTGGATGCACGGCTCGCATCGCAGGTCA
The DNA here is from genome assembly GCF_059491885.1 of Variovorax sp. Varisp46. Lineage (NCBI taxonomy): Bacteria > Pseudomonadati > Pseudomonadota > Betaproteobacteria > Burkholderiales > Comamonadaceae > Variovorax > Variovorax sp. Varisp46. The sequence goes on along the minus strand of NZ_CP168515.1, from coordinate 3,211,714 downwards.
GGAGCCAGGCGCAGAGATGCGGCGTGAGCGCCGCGGCGCTGTTCCACATGGCCTGGGCGCTGGTGCTGGGCAAGACCACGGGCAGGGACGACGTGGTGTTCGGCACCGTGCTGTTCGGCCGCATGCAGGGCGGTGCGAATGCCGACCGGGCACTGGGCATGTTCATCAATACGCTGCCCGTGCGCATCCGGCTGGGAACGCAAAGCGTGCAGGCGTGCCTGCGCCAGACGCACGCGGCGCTCAGTGAACTGATGCATCACGAGTACGCCAGCCTGTCGCTGGCGCAGCGCTGCAGCGCACTGCCGCAGCGGATGCCGCTGTTCACGGCGCTGCTGAACTACCGCTACGGCGCGCAGCAGGGCAAGGAGAAAGAGAAGGGCCCGCTGTGGGAAGGCATGGAGGTCCTGGGCAGCAGGGAGCGCACCAACTACCCGATCGAGATGTCGGTGGACGACCTGGGCGAGGGCTTCCATCTGGTCGCGCAGATTCACGAGGCGGTGGATGCCGCTCGCGTGTGCGGCCTGATGGCCGCGGCCGTCGAGGCCGTCGTGCAGGGCCTGTCGGCGCAGCCCGAGCGGCCGGCCTGCGAACTCGAGGTGATGTCCGGCGACGAACGGCGCCAGCTTGCCGCATGGGGCGAAAACCCCATGCGGTATGCGCAGGACGAGCCGGTGCATCGGCTGATCGAGCGGCAGGCAGCGCTCAGGCCGGGCGCGACAGCGCTGGTCTTCGGTGACGAGGCGCTGAGCTATTCGGAGCTCGAGGCACGGGCCAATCGCCTGGCGCATTGCCTGATTGCCCTTGGCGTGAAGCCGGAGATGAAGGTGGGCATCGCGGTGGAGCGCTCCGTCGAGATGGTGGTCGGGGTCCTGGCGATCCTGAAGGCCGGCGGGGCGTACGTGCCGCTCGACCCGGAGTATCCCGTGGACCGCCTCGCCTACATGGTGGCCGACAGCGGCATCGGATTGCTGCTCACGCAAGACAACCTGAGAGCCCTGGTGCCGGGCGCCGAGGCGCTGCAGGTGGTGGCGCTGGACACGCTGGACACCGGCAGCCACTCCGATGCCGCCCCGCAGGTCGCGCTCGGAGGCGAGAACCTGGCCTACGTCATCTACACCTCCGGCTCCACGGGAAAGCCCAAGGGCGTGATGGTGCGGCACAGGTCGCTCAGCCACTTCATGCTGAGCATGAAGGAGGCGCCGGGCATGACGCAGGACGACGTGCTGGTCGCGGTCACCTCCCTGTCGTTCGACATCGCCGCGCTGGAGCTGTACCTGCCGCTGCTCAGCGGCGCGCGCCTCGTGCTGGCACCGAGGGATGTGGTGCGAAACGGAAGTGCGCTCGGCGAACTGATGGACGAGTGCGGTGCCACCGTGCTCCAGTCCACGCCCGCGGGCTGGCGGCTCTTGCGGGCCGCCGGATGGAACGGCGGCCAGGCCGCGAACTTCAAGGGCCTGTGCGGCGGCGAGGCGCTGCAGGAAGACCTTGCGCAAGACCTGCTGGCGCTCGGCGTCGAGCTCTGGAACATGTACGGCCCCACCGAAACCACGATCTGGTCGACGGCGGCCGCGGTTCGCGGCAGGCCCCGCATCGGCGGGCCGATCGCGGCCACGACACTGCACGTGCTGGACGGCTTCCTCAACCCGTCGCCCGTGGGCGTGCCGGGCGAGCTGTTCCTGGGCGGCATCGGCCTGGCGCGCGGCTATTTCCGGCGCGCGGGCCTGACGTCCGAGCGTTTCATCGCGGCGCAGGACGGCCGGCGGCTGTACCGCACGGGCGACCTGGTGAAGTGGAACCCCGAAGGTCAGCTGGAGTACCTGGGCCGCATCGACCACCAGGTGAAGGTGCGGGGCTTCCGCATCGAACTGGGCGAAATCGAGACGCAGTTGCTGGCGCAGCCCGAGGTTCGCGAGGCCGTGGTGGTGGCGCGCGAGAGCGCGGGCGGCGCATCGCTGGCCGCCTACATCGCACTGCAGGCAGGGCAGGTGGCAGATGCGGCGACGCTGCGCGACCGCCTCGCCGCGGCACTGCCCGACTACATGGTGCCGGCCGCCATCGTCGTGCTCGAGCGCCTGCCCCTGAACGGAAACGGCAAGATCGACCGCAAGGCGCTGCCGGAGGTTGAGTTCGCGAGCGACCGGGCATACGAGGCACCCGAAGGCGCGGTGGAAGAGAAGCTGGCCGCGATCTGGGCCGAGGTGCTGGGCGTGCCGCGCGTGGGACGGCACGACAGTTTCTTCGAGCTCGGCGGGCATTCGCTGCTGGCGGCACAACTCGCGTCGAGGGCGCGCGTCGACGGCGGATTCGACCTGCCGCTGCGCAGGATATTCGAGCACCCGGTGCTTCGCGACCTCGCGAATGTCGCCCGGCAGACGCGGCACGACGCCCCCTTGTCCGCTCGCGCGCCGGTGCTGCAACCGGTCGAGCGCGTGGCCGACATGAAGCTCTCGCCCGCGCAGCAGCGCCTGTGGCTGGTGAATCGGCTGTCGGATGCATCGGACGGCAAGCACGCGGCCTACAACATTTCGGCGGCACTGCGCTTGTCGGGCGCGCTCGATGTCGACCTGGTGCGCGCCACGCTCGACGCCGTCGTGCAACGGCACGAAGTGCTGCGCACCTGGTTTCCCGAGAACGACGATGGCGATCCCGTGGCGCGCATTGCGCCAGGAAGCGATCTCGTCGTTGCGCTGACGGATCTTTCGCACTTGCAGGCCGAATTGCAGGCGAGGGCGATGCGCGATGCGCTCGCCGCGCACGCGGGCACCGCGTTCGACCTGGCCACCCGCCCGGCCTTCGCGGCAGCCGTCCTGCGCCTGCAGCCCGAGGAACACGTGTTGATGCTGTGCGTGCACCACATCGTGTTCGACGGCTGGTCCGAAGCTGTCTTCATCCAGGACTTCATGGCCATATACGCGGCGCTGCGGGAAGGGCGCGACTCACCCCTTGCGCCGCTCGCGATCCAGTACGCCGACTACGCCGACTGGCATCACCGCAAGCTCGCGCAGAACCTTGCGCGGGACGCCGCGTTCTGGCGCAGCTACCTCGAGGCCGCACCCGCCCTGTCCACGCTCAGGCCCGATCACGCCCGGCCTCCCGTGGCGTCAGCGGCGGGCGACACGGTCGACATCGAGATCGGGCACGAGCTCGCGCAAGCGCTGCGTGGCCTTGCGCGGGAGCAGAAGACCTCGCTGTACGTGCTGCTGCTGTCGGCCTTCCTGCTCGTGCTGCATCGGCAGGCCGCGTCGGACGACCTGGTGGTCGGCACCGACGTCGCAGGGCGCGACCATCCGGCGCTCGAAGAGCTGATCGGCTTCTTCGTCGGCGTCGTGCCGCTGCGTTCCCGGCTCGCGCCCGCGTTGCCTTTCGTGCAGTGGCTCTCGAGGGTCAAGGAGAGCACGCTGTCGGCCTTCGAACACCAGGACGTGCCCTTCGACCAGATCGTCGAACTGGTCGGCGCGCCCCGCAGCCGCCAGCACAGCCCGCTGGTGCAGGTGCTGTTCGTCATGCAGAACATGCCCGAGGGACGCTTCGAGATCCCCGGCGTGGTCATCGAGCCGATCCCGAGGCCCGGGACGACATCGAAGTTCGATCTCGCGGTGTTCGTGAGAGAGAACGAAAGCGGCCTGCGGGCCGAGTGGACCTTCGCCTCCAGCCTGTACCTGCGCGAGACCATCGAGCGCGCATCCACGGCGTGGCGCGATCTCCTGCGGCAGGTCGTCGCGGCACCCAATGGCGTGCTGGAGAGCTTCGTCATTCCATCCAACACGGAAAGAAACACCATGCCGTCTACCTCGCCCGCGCCGGGCAAGCTGCAGAAGCTCAAGAAATTCACCGCCAAGGATCGCAACGTCCAGGTCGCACCGCGCTCGCCCGTGCGCACCTCCTTCCTGTCGGACCAGCGGGCTTTCCCACTGGTCATCGAGGCCACGGGCAGCGACATCGACGCGGTGGCATGGGCCCGGGAGCAGGGCGCGTACATCGAGGCCAGCCTCGGCAAGCACGGCGGCATCCTGCTGCGCAATTTCGGCCTGCGCACGCCGCAGGAATTCGAGGCCTTCGCGGAAGTGATCGAACCCGAGCTCTACGGCGGCTACGGCGATCTTCCGAAGAAGGAGGGTGGGCGCAACACCTACCGTTCGACGCCGTACCCCGAGCGCCAGATGATCCTGTATCACAACGAGAGTTCGCACCTCGACCGCTGGCCGCGCAAGCAGTGGTTCTTCTGCGAGCTGCCTTCGCCCGTGGGCGGCGCCACGCCCATCGTCGATTGCCGCGAGATGCTGCGCCTCCTGCCGGCCGGCATGGTGGCCGAGTTCGAGCGCAAGGAGCTGATGTACGTGCGCACCTTCGTACCCCGGTTCGACGTGAGCTGGAAGGACTTCTTCAAGACCGAGAGCAAGGCCGAGGTCGAGACGCGCCTCGCGCTGGCCGGCACCGCCTGGCGCTGGCTGGACGAAGACACGCTGCAGACCCGCACCCGCTGCCCGGCGGTGATCACGCATCCCGTCACCGGCGAGCGCGTCTTCTTCAACCAGATCCAGCTGCACCATGCGAGCTGCCTGGAGGCGGACGTGCGCGAAGACCTGCTGGCCGTGGCCGGTGGCCTGGAGTACCTGCCGCGGCATGTGACCTACGGCGACGGCACGCCGATCGACGACGAGACCATGGCAGTGGTCGGCCGCGCCTACGAAGCGTGCGCCGTGCGCTTCGACTGGCGCCAGGGCGACGTGGTGATGCTCGACAACATGCTCGCGGCACACGCGAGGGACCCGTACGAGGGGCCGCGCAAGATCGTGGTCGCCATGGGTGCGATGTGCGACCGCACCGCGCTTGCGCAGGCTCCCGGGGCCGCTCGGCAACCCGCCGTGTTCGAGGGTTGAAGCCATGGCTGCCATTCTCGAAACCACGACTTCCTCGCTGCCGCTCAGTCCTGAGCAACGTGCCATCCGGGCGCAGCATGGGGAGCAGGCCGCTCCCGGCGAGCCCAAGCTCGTGCTGCAGGCCGACCTCGACGGCGAGCTCGACGCGACGCGCCTCGAGGCCGCGGCCCGCTCGATCGTGCAGGCCCATGTGGCCTTGCGCTCGGCGGTGTTGCAGGTTCCCGGCTTCCGGGGTCTCAGGCAACAGGCCCTGGATGCGGCGGCTGCGCTGCGCTGGCAAAGGATCGACCTTCGCGGCAATGCCGACATCGCGACCGCGCTGGCCGACTGGATCGCCGCGCGCACGCAGGAGCCGCTGGATGTCGCGAGCGGCGCGCCGCTGCGCGTCGGCATTGCCCGGCTCGGCGAAACACGGCACAAGCTCGTGCTGGTTGCCAGCGTGTTCGCCGCGGACAAGGGCAGCCTGCACGGCCTGCTGGATCAGATTGCAACGGCTTACCTCACGGGGCAGGCCCTCGATGCGGACGAGGTTTTCCAGTACACGCAGTTCGTCGAATGGCGCCAGGACCTCGACAGCGGCGAGGAGGCCGCCGACGGGCGCGGCTACTGGCAGGCTTGCATCGATCGCGCCGATGTGCTGCAGGCACCGCGCCTGAACACCCGGATGGACGGGGTACGCGAGGTCGCGTCGCCGGCGCGCACCAGCCTCTCTCTTCCTCTCGATGCGGCGCTTGCCGCCCGCACGCAGGAAGCGGCCGGGCAGCTCGGGTGCGGCACCGACCTGTTCCTGCAGGCCGTGTGGTGGCTGCTCGTGGCCCGGCTGACCGGCCACAGGCCTTTCGTCGCCGGCTGGCAGAACGATTGCCGGCACGACTACGAAGTGATGCGGGGAGCGGTGGGCGTCTTCGAGAAGATCCTGCCCGTGGTCGTGGACATCGCGCCCGACGAGCGCTTCTCCGACTGGATCGCACGCCTGGGCGAAACGCTCGAGGCGCACGCCGAGGCCCAGGAGTACTGGGCGATCGATGCGCCGCCGATCTCTGCGCACCTCGGCGTGGGCTTCGGCTTCGACGAGATACCGGTGCGCTCGCACGGTGCCGTGGCCTGGCGCGTGGACACCGCGCCCGGTCCGCTGCCTTGTTTCGAACTGGCCATGCAGGTCGGCCGGGCCGGGCAGGCTTTCACGTTGTCCGTGCATGCGGATGTGTCGCGCTATTCGCCCCAGGCCGTGGAGCGGCTGCTGTGGCAGTACCAGACTTTGCTCGAGGATGCCGTGGCGCAGCCGCGCGCGCCGGTCGGCAGCCTCGCGCTGGTCTGTGAGCGCGAGCGCCAATTGCTGCTGCTGGCAGCGCGCGGTGCGGCGGCCGATTTCGGAAGCCTCACGCTGGCCGGGCAGGTCGCCCGCTGGGCGCGGATGACGCCGGACGCGCCCGCGCTGGAGGCTGGCGATGTGCTGCTGAGCTATCGCGAATTCGATGCGCGAATCAACCGGATGGCGCATTGGCTGCAGGCCCGGGGCGCCGCGGCTGGAACGCTGGTAGCGCTCAACCTTCCGCGATCGGCCGATCTGCTGGTGGCGATGCTGGCGAGCTGGCGCATCGGGGCGGGCTACCTGCCGCTGGACCCCGAGTGGCCCGCCGCGCGCCGCCAGGCCGTGCTGGAAGACGCCGTGCCGTCGCTCGTGCTCCATGCCGCAGGCGTGCCTTCGGCTGGCGATGCGCCGTGGCGGCAGGCATCGCTGGACGACATGAACCTCGACGGTGTTGCCGACAGCGCACCGGCATGCCAACCCGCGATGCAGGATCTGGCTTATGTGCTCTACACCTCGGGTTCGACGGGGACGCCCAAGGGCGTGGTGATCGGGCAGGGGCAGTTGCTCAACTACGTGGCTGCGGTGTCATCGGCCATGGACCTGGCTCGCTGCCGCCGCTGGGCGCTCACAAGCTCCGTCGTCGCGGACCTGGGCAACACCGCGCTCTTCGGTGCGTTCCACAACGGTGCCTGCCTCGTCGTGGCGAGAGCGGGCGACGTGAAGGATGCGCGCGCCTTCGCCGGCTTCATGCGCGAACGCCGGATCGACGCGCTCAAGATGGTGCCCTCCCACCTGGAGGCCCTGCTCGAGGACGAGGCGCCGAAGCTGCCCGGCACGCTGGTGCTGGGCGGCGAGGCTGCACCGCGCTCGCTCATCGAGCGCATCGTCAGGCTTGCACCGGATACCGCGATCTACAACCACTACGGCCCCACGGAAACGACGGTGGGCGTGATGGTGCACCGCGTATCGGCGGGCGAGGCCGCATCCCCGGTGCTGCCGCTGTCGCGCGTGCTGGCGAACAACCGCGTCCATGTGCTGGACGAAGCCTTGCGCATGGTGCCGAGCGGCGCGCTGGGGGCGGTGTATGTCGGCGGCGCGCAGCTGTGCCGCGGCTACCTGAACCGGGAGGTGGAAGGCGCTTTCGTGGCCGATCCATTCGAGCCGGGGCAAGAGCTCTACCGCACGGGCGACCTGGCCTGCGTGCTGCCCGAAGGCGGCATCCGCCTGGCGGGGCGGGCGGACGACCAGATCAAGATCCGGGGCTTTCGCGTCGAGCCGGCCGAGGTGGAGGCGGTGTTGCTGTCGCAGCCCGGCGTGCGACAGGCCGTGGTGCTGGCGGTACCGGGCGGTGGAGGCGACGCCGAACTCCGGGCTTTCGTCGTGGGTGACGGGGCGCTCGCGTCGGAGGCCGGCCGCTCGGCGCTGACGGGGCGGCTGGGCACGCTGCTGCCCGCGCACATGGTGCCTGCGCGCTGTATCTTCGTCGCGGAGTTCGCGAGGCTGCCGAACGGAAAGATCGACCGGCAGTCGCTGCTGTCCGCGGCACGCAGCGATAACCGCAAGCCGGTGGCGGCGGCACCGCGCGACGCGCTCGAATCGGTGCTGGCCGAGTGCATGGCAAGCCTGCTCCAGCGCGACGCCATCGGCGTGGAAGACGACTTCTTCGAGCTGGGAGGGCACTCGCTGCTCGTGATCAAGCTTGTGGCGCGCATCCGCAAGCAGCTGCGGATCGACATCGCGCCAGGGCTGGTGTTCGACCATCCCAGCGTCGCCACGCTCGCAGCGGCGCTTCGCACGATGGAGAACGAAGGATCGGTTTCGGCATACAGGATGGAACAGTGATGAACAGCAGCAATGCGGCGCGGCGGATTTCAGCGGAGGACAGATGGGCGGATGACGACGACGACGACGAAATCCTCCGCCGCGTGTCGGACGGCGACGAGGTGCCGTTGTCCCCTGCGCAGGAGCAGCTGTGGTTCCTGCAGCGCCTGGAGCCGGGGCTGACGGCCTACAACCTGCCGCGGACGTTCCGCCTGCACGGCCCGCTGGACGCGGATGCGCTCGAGCGCGCGTTCCAGGCCGTGATCGATCGCCACGGCATCCTGCGCACCCGCTTCTTCGAGAAAGACGGCGTTCCCATGCAGCAGATGGTGCGGGACGTGAGGTTCATGCTAGAGCGGTTCGATCTGTCCCTGGAGTCCGGGGCCGCGCGGCAGGCGCGTGTCGATGCGCTGACGGGCGAGACGGCCCTGCATGTGTTCGACCTGGACGCCGCGCCTGCATTGGTGGCCAGGCTGATCCGGCTGTCGGGCCAGGAGCATGTGCTGACGGTCTGCCTGCATCACATCGTGTCGGATGCGTGGTCCAACCCCATCCTCGCTGCGGACCTCACTTCGGCCTACCGCCTGGCATTGGCTGCGGGTGCGGCCGTGCGGCTGCCGGCCTTGCCGGCCCAGTACGCCGACTACGCGCTGTGGCAGCGCGAGCGCCTGCAGGGCGAGGGCCTGGCGAAGCAACTGGACTACTGGAACACCCACCTGGGTGCCGATGTGCCACCGCTGGAGCTGCCGCTCGACGCGGCGCGCCCTGCGCGGCAGACCTTCGACGGTGCGGTGCATCGCTTCGCGCTGGAGCCGGCGCTGGCGGTGGCGTTGCAGAAGTTCTGCCGCACGGAGAAATGCACGCCCTTCGTGGTCCTGCTCGCGGCGTGGCAGATGCTGCTGGGCCGGTACGGCGGCCAGAACGACTTTGCCGTCGGCGTGGCCAATGCCGGCCGCCATCGCGACGAGGTGCGCGATCTGGTGGGGTTCTTCGTCACGACCCAGGTGTTCCGGGCGCGGCTCGAGCCGCGCGCGACGTTGCGCGAAATCTGCCGCCGGGTGCGGCGCGATTCGCTGTCCGCACTGGAGCATGCGGACCTTCCCCTCAATGCGCTGCTGGCCGGCCGGAACGAAAAGCGCGACGCGTCGCGCAACCCGTTGTTCCAGGCAATGTTCGGCGTGCAGATGAGCGACAGCGTTGCCGACCTCGCGTTCGGCGGCGTGCGCGCGGAGCAGATCGGGGGCGGCAACGCGAGCGCCAAGTTCGACCTGTCGCTGGATTTCTTCATCGAACCGACGCGTGCGTACGCGCAGATCGAATACAACACCGATCTTTTTGGGGAGGCCACCGTGGCGCGGCTGGCGGGCTGGTATGTGCGCCTGCTCGAGACGTTGACGGTCGATCCGGACCAGGTCTTTTCGGAGATCGATCTTTCGAGCGATGCGGAGCGTGCGCAACTGGCCTCTTGGGGTGCTTGCAGGCAGGCAGCCGAGGCGGGCGAGCCGATCCATCGGCTGATCGAACGGCAAGTGCGCGCACGGCCCGAAGCATCCGCGCTGTGCTTCGGCGAGCAAACGCTGAGCTACGGCGAACTCAACACACAGGCCAACCGCCTTGCACACCGGCTGATCGCCCTGGGCGTGAAGCCCGAGACGAAGGTGGGCATCGCGGTGGAGCGTTCCATCGAGATGGTGGTGGGCATCCTGGCGATCCTGAAGGCCGGCGGCGCCTATGTTCCGCTGGACCCGGAGTACCCCGCAGATCGGCTGACGTACATGGTCCGCGACAGCGGCATCGCGCTGCTGCTCACGCAGAGCCACCTGCAGATGCCGGGCATCGAGGCGCTGCAGGTGCTGGCGCTCGACACCCTCGACGTTAGTGCGGAACCCGACACCAACCCCGATATCGACCTGCACGGCGAGAACCTCGCCTACGTCATCTACACCTCCGGCTCCACCGGCCGTCCCAAGGGCGCACAGCTGTGCCACCGCAACGTGACACGGCTGCTCGATGCCACCGATGCCTGGTTCGGCTTCGGCCCCGAGGACGTGTGGACGATGTTCCACTCCTACGCCTTCGACTTCTCCGTGTGGGAGATCTTCGGGGCCCTGTGCACCGGGGGCAAGCTGGTGGTCGTGCCGTTCTGGGTCAGCCGCTCGCCCGAGGACTTCCTGCAGTTGTTGAGCAGGGAGCGCATCACGGTACTCAACCAGACGCCTTCGGCCTTCGGCCAGCTGACCAGCCTGCCGCAGGCCTACCAAGAGCATTTGTCCCTGCGCGTGGTGATCTTCGGCGGCGAAGCGCTCGACCCGCAGCGCCTGCGCCAGTGGATCGAGCACCATGGCGATGACAGTCCGCAACTGATCAACATGTACGGCATCACCGAGACCACGGTGCATGTGACCTACCGGCGGATCACCGCCAAGGACCTGGGCCTGCAGCGCAGTCCCGTGGGCATCGCCATCCCCGACCTGGGGATGCGCGTACTCGATGGGCAACTCAACCCGGTGCCGGTGGGCGTGGCGGGCGAGCTGTATGTCTCGGGCGCCGGGCTGGCGCGCGGCTACCTGAACCGCGAAGGCCTGACGGCCGAGCGCTTCATTGCGGCAGAAGGCGGACAGCGCCTGTACCGCACAGGCGACCTCGTGCGTTGGAGCGCGGAAGGCCAATTGGAGTACCTGGGTCGCATCGACCACCAGGTGAAGGTGCGGGGCTTCCGCATCGAGCTCGGGGAGATCGAGGCGCAGTTGCTGGCACAACGGGAGGTGCGAGAGGCGGTGGTCATCGCCAACGAAGGCCCGACGGGCACGCGGCTCGTGGGTTACGTGTCGGGGCAGGACATCGACACGGCACAGCTTCGGCAGAAGCTCGGCCAGGCGCTGCCCGACTACATGGTGCCCGCCGCGCTGGTGGTGCTCGACGCACTGCCGCTGAACACGAACGGCAAGGTGGACCGCAAGGCCCTGCCGGCGCCCGAGTTCGGCCGTGTACAGACGTGCGACGAGCAGCCTCAGGAGGGCGCGCAGGGCGTGCTCGAAGCGGCACTGGCGGCGATCTGGGCTCAGGTGCTGGGTGTCCCGCGCGCGGGGCGCAACGACAACTTCTTCGAGCTCGGCGGCGATTCACTCGTCGCGCTCAGGCTGCTGGCCAGGATCAACAAGTCCCGTGTTCTGAGCGTGCAGATCTCCCTGCAGGATCTGCTCGAGAAGCAGACGATCGCCAGGTTGGTCGCGCAGCTGGACATGGGCGCGCCGCCGCAGCCTGTCCAGTTGCTGAACGCGTATGCCGGGCCGGCGGATGCGATGCCGCTGTTCTGCGTGCCGCCCGCGCTGCGCCATCCGATCGACTACCGGCCGATGGCGCGCCACCTGGAAGACTCGCGTGCCGTCTACGGCCTGAGCTACGCGGATGACGTCGCCGGGCTGGATTCCATCGAGCAGATGGCCCGGTACTACGCCGATGTCATCCGCAGGACGCAGCCGCAGGGGCCCGTGGGCATCGTCGGCTGGTCATTGGGCGCAGTTGTCGCGGTGCATGTCGCCAGCCTGCTGGAACAGCAGGGCGTGGACGTCGCCTTCCTCGGCATGGTCGACAGCTTTCTGCTGGACGAGAGCTTCGATCCGCACGGCTGGTACCAGGACTTCCGGGATTTCGTCCTGGACACCGCGAGCGGCGGCATGGGCCACGAGGCCGTCAACGCGATGCTCGACAGCTTCGAGCCGATCCGCTCGGGCTCCGACGAGACCGTGCGCGACGCCGTCGAGGAAATCGTGGCGGCGGCTGGCATGGGCATGAAGCCGGGCGACATCTTCCAGGGGATCGTCGCCACCCGGCGCATGAACGCGATCACGCAAAAGATCGCCGCATTCCCGCGCGTGAAGGTGGCGCCGCATTTTTGGTGGAAGAAGGGACGGGCGGTTGCGCAGAAGAACGCGCTCCTGTCGCAGTTCGGCGGCAAGGCGCAGGTTTCGCTCGAGGTGAATGCCGACCATCAGGGCATCGTGCGCAACGCTGCGCTGCTGAGCCATCTGCATGCGGCCATGCGCGATGCGCAGGCGAGGGCCAGGGCCAGGGAGACGGCAGACGCGCGCCGATGATGGCGAGCGAAAGATGACGAAGCCTCCCCCGCTTTCACGCGGGGGAGAGGCATCGGATCAGAACTTGTACCGGGCGGTCAGGGTCGCCGTGCGGAGAGTGCCCTGGTAGCACTGTCCGTGGTAGCAGATCGAGTTGTACTGCTTGTTCGCCAGGTTGGAGATGTTGAGCGCGAAGCGCCACGGGCCGCGTTCGTAGTGCGCGGCCGCATCGAGGAGCGTCACGCCGCGTTCGTACGTGGTGTTGTGCTCGTCGTTCTGGCGCTTGCCGATGTAGCGCACGCCACCGCCGAACCCCAGGCCGTTGCCCATGGTGTAGTCGAGCCACACCGAGGCGGTCTGCTTGGGCACGAGCGGCGGGATCTTGCCGATTTCGTCCGCATCGGCGCTGTAGAGCACCTTCATGTCCAGCCAGGTGTAGGCGGCGGAGATGTTCAGGCCCGGTGCGAGCTCGCCCTTGGCTTCCAGCTCGAGGCCGCGGGAGCGCTGCTTGCCGATCTGGCGCCCCTCGGAGGTCGTCGGGTCGTAGGTGACCACGTTGGTCTTGCGCAGGTCGAAGACTGCCGCGGTATACGAGGTGCGCGAGCCCGCGGGCTGGAACTTGACGCCGACCTCGACCTGCTTGCCGCTGCTGGGCTTGAAGGGTTGGTTGTTCGCGTCGACGCCGCTGTTGGGCAGGAAGGACGTGGTGTAGCTCATGTAGGGAGCCCAGCCGTTGCCGAACAGGTAGCTGATGCCTGCCCGGCCACTGAACGCACTGTCCGATCGCCGGGTATGGCTCCTGGCCAGGTAGTTGTCGGTGAGCTGGCGCACTTCGTCGTGGCGGCCCCCGAGCGTGACGATCCAGTTGTCGCCGAACTTGATCTGGTCCTGGGCGTAGAAGCCGGTCTGGCGCGTCGATTGGGCCAGGTCGGTCATCGGGATGGTGGGCATCGCCACGGCCTGGCCGTAGACGGGCGCCCAGATGTCCAGGGTCGGCGCCGCGCCGCGGAAGCGCCGCTGCTTGCCTTTCTGGTCGCTGTAGTCGACGCCCAGCAGCACCGTGTGCTGGACGGAGCCGTACTGCAGCTTGCCCTGCACGCTGGTGTCCAGCGTGGCCAGGTCCACGGGGTCGTTCCAGGTCCTGGCAACGCGGGAGAGCGTGTGTCTGTCGTTTCCGAGCGAGCCGGCCCAGACTGCTCGCCTGTCCAGGGCGATCTGGCTGTAGCGGAAGTTCTGGCGCAGCGTCCAGGTGTCGTTCAGGGCCGTTTCGAAACGGTAGCCGATGGCGCTCTGCGACTGCTTGAGCCGGCCGAAGCTGTAGTCGCCCACCTTCACCGGATAGAGAACGTAGTCCTGGGTGAGGTAGTACGGGTCTTCGGCCGTGTTGTTCTTGAGAAACTCCCCGAAGACGGTCAGCGAGGTCGTCGAATTGGGTTGCCAGCGCACCGACGGCGCAATGTAGCTGCGTGTGCGGTTCAGCTTGCGGCCGTCGGGATACTTGTCCTGGTCGTTGCTGTCGAGGCCCACCCCGACCACGCGATAGCTCAGGTCGGTGTTGCCGATCCTGTCGCCGAGGTCGAATGCCAGTTGCTTGCGCTGGTAGCTGCCGTACTGCACTTCGATCTCGCGGATCCGCTCGCCGGTCGGCTGCTTGCTCACGCGGTTGACGATGCCACCGGCGTCTCCCTGGCCGAACACCATCGACGAAGGGCCGCGCAATACCTCCACGCGCTCCAGCGCGTAGGGCTCGGTCAGGTAGTAGGTGGGGCCGAACGCCGGCTGCGCGAGCCCGTCCCTGTAGACACCGTTGGAAGAGGTGCTGAAGCCCCGCAGCAGGATGTATTCCCAGCCGCGGTTGTCGGGGCCGTAGGTGTTCGTCGTGACGCCCGGCGTGTAGCGGATGGCCTCCATGACGTCCTGTACGCCGCGCGCATCCATTTCCTCGCGGCCGATGACGGAGATCGACTGCGGCACCTCGATGAGCGGCGTGTCGGTCTTGGTGGCCGTGCTGCTGCGGCGGGCCGCATAGCCGGAAACCGGGCCGGTGGGCGATTCCTCGGCGTTGGCCACCACCTGCACCGCAGGCAGGGTGCCCTGCGAGTTGGGAGCGTCGGCGGCGCGGCGGATGGCGAGGCCGCCGCTGGCGGTGCGCGTGGCTTCCAGTGAAGTGCCCGCGAGCATCTGGCGCAGGGCCTGGTCGACCGTGAGCTTGCCTTCCACGGCGTGCGAGCTGGTGCCTGCGACCACTTCGCCGGCGGCGAATACCTGCACGCCGGTCTGGCGCGAGAACTCGTTGAGCGCCGCGCCGAGCGCCTGCGATGGCACCTTCACCTCGAACACCTGTGCCGCGGCCTGGCCGGAAGCCTGTGCTGAAGCTACAGGGGCCCAGACGGTGAGAACGGAACCGAACGCCGCGGCAAGCGCGGCGTTCAGCAGATGTTGGCGAGGCAGGGGACGCATGGCAGAACAACTCCAGTTTTTTGAATTACGACGCATTCACATTCAGGTGCGGGGGCCGGCCCGATTTCCGGTCTCTGGCGCATCTATGAGTAAGACGTTCGAACTCATCAAACAGAGACACCATGTCCTAAGACTTTTTTCGCCGTCGCGGTCCGGCGACCCCGAGATTCAGGTCTGGACCGCCTCGGGTTCCGGCCTCAGGTGGAGCGGCGTGCCGGCCGGCGCGGCCAGCAGGGCGCTGCCGATTTCACCGGTACGCACCGAGGTGACCGACAGCAGGGTATCGCTCAGGCCGTGCGAGTCCTCGCAGGCGCCCTGCAGGTAGATGGCCGGACGGAAGCCGGGCGCGGCCTGCACGCGGTAGTGGCGGTCGACCGTGTAGTCGCCGAGGTAGCCCGCCAGCGGCGCGAGCAGCGCCTTGTGGTGCTCGCGCACATAGCCGGTGGCGAGCACCACGGCGTCGTAGCGCACCGTGTGCTCGCGCTGGGCGTTCTGGTCCCACAGCACGAGGTGCACGCCCTGGCCGTCGGCCGTGGCGCTGCGGATGTCGTGCCGGCGCAGGAAGCGCAGGCGGTTGCCACCGGTCACTCGCTGCTGGTAGAAGGCCTTGTAGATCTGCTGGATCAACTCCAGGTCGGCCACCGCGTAGTTGGTGTGCCAGAACTCGTCGAGCAGCGCGGCGCGCTCTTCCTCCGAGCGGCTGAAGGTGTAGTCGGTGAACTCGGCGTTGAAGATCTCGTTCACGAAGGGGCTGTCGTCCGCCGGGCGGATCGAGCGGGCACGCGTGATGAGGTCGACCTGCGGCGCGCCGGGGCGGCCCTGCAGGTCCATGAAGATCTCGGCCGCGCTCTGTCCCGCGCCTACCACGGCGATGCGGCGCGCATCCGGCAGCTGCGCGATGTCCTGCAGGTAGCTGCTCGAATGGAAGACGCGCGGGTCGCTGCGCAGCGCGCGGAAGCCGTCGGGGATGTTCGCCGCGCCGCCGATGCCGACCACGAGGTTGCGCGCGAGCCGCTCGACCAGCTTGCCCGCGTGGTTGCGCGAGCGCACGCGCAGCAGCTCCACCTCGCCGCCCCTTTCCTCGGGCAGCACCTCGAACACTTCCTCGCCGTAGGCGCAGGCGTCCTCGAACTGTTCGGCGGCCCACGAGAGGTAGTCGTTGAACTCGTGCCGGCTGGGGAAGAAGCTCTTCAGGTTGACGAAGTCGGTCAGCCGGCCTTTCTCGTGCAGGTAGTTGATGAAGGTGAAGCGGCTGGTCGGGTTGCGCAGCGTCGCCAGGTCCTTCATGAAGGAGATCTGCATGTGCGCCTGGTCCAGCAGCATGTGCGGATGCCAGGCGAAGCTCAGCTGCTTCTCGATGAAGAGCGTGTCGAACGGCCGGCCGGCGTGGCGCTTTTCCTCGAGTGCGATGGCCAGGGCGACGTTGGACGGGCCGAACCCGATCCCGACCAGATCATGGACGTGTGGCATTGAAATCAACTCCTGTGGTGGAGGGCGGTGTGAAAGAAGACAGGACGCTCGGCGGGCGCGCGATGTTCACGCGTCCACCGTCTCGGCCATCAGGGCCAGGCCCTGGTGGAGCGCGGGAAAGAGGCTGTGGTTGAAGTTGTTCCAGCGCAGCTCGAGGATGGTGTCCTCGGGGTCGATGTCGGTGCCCAGCACGTCGAAGATGACTTCGCCCGAGTCGATGCCGGTGTCCACGTAATGGAAGGAGGCGCCGGTCTTGCGCACCGGCTCGACCGCGACCGTCTCGCGCGTTTGCCAGTCGACCACCCGCTGGCCGCGGGCGCCATACAGCGCGTCCAGCGTGGCCCAGGCGCCGCGGCGCTCGAAGGGCGACTCCAGCCGCGTGATGCCCGGGTGGATGTTCACGATCCGGCGGAAGAACGGGCTTTCCGGCCGGGCCAGCCGGTCGAGGATCACCAGCAGGCCGTCGAGCACCACGAGGTCGGCCTCCAGCGCGTGCAGCCGTTCGAGCAGGCGCTGCTCGAACTCCTTCTTGCCGGCGGCGCGTTCGGCGGCCGCGTCCAGCGGCAGCCGCCGGTAGGTCGAGGGCACGTTGTGGAACATGTCGTTGACGCGGCGGCCCTGCACCTGCAGCTCGCCCGGGTGGATCCAGCGGCGGGCGGGATCGAAGCCGAAGCCGTACGCCTGCAGCACCTCGCGGTCGCGCGGCGAGCCCTCGTCGTCGTCGAACAACACGGCCTCCAGCGAGTAGGCATCGCCCAGCGGTGTGCGGTCGAGTGCCCCGGCCAGGTACTCCAGCGGCGACTTCATGTAGCGCTGCCCGCCCTTGTAGTCGATGTACTGGCCGGCCTGGTCGGCTGCCGCATTCCTCAGGGACATGATGTAGACGAGTCTTGCCTTGGACATGGTGATGCGCTCGGTAGTGGGTGGAAGAAGTGGGGGCGGGATGTCAGCGGTGCGCAGGCGACAGCGGGCAGGCGCCGCAATGGCCTTCGCGGGGCAGCAGGTGAAAAAGGCAGCACTGGCGGTGCAGCTTCACCGTCCGGTCGCGGCCTTCGAGGCGCACGCGGACTTCGCGCTGCGGGCCGGGCAGGGGATTGGTCCATGCCGGCCAGGCGGCGTCGTGCAGCAGCCGTTGCCTGTCGCGGGCGATCGGCGGCGATCCGCCGGTCAGCGCAAGCGCCTGCTCGAGCACCGGCTCGAGGTTGCGTGCCGCGTTGCCCCACAGGATCTTGGACGGAATGCCTGTCAGGTGGCACAGCGCCGAGAACAGCGGCTCCAGGTGCCGCCACAGCAGCGCCGAGTAGCGTTCCTCGGTGGTCGCGCCGCGCTGCGGCCGGCCCAGTTCGCGGATGTGGAAGCTCAGCGGCCGGGCGTGCGGGCCGAGGCGCACCCATACCTGCTCCGCGGCCACGGGAAAGCCATGCTGCAGCACGCTGGCGGCAGCCGCGACCGGTGGCAGCAGCATGCCGAGATAGGCCATGCTCCAGGACGACGCCACGGCGCGCAGGTCTTCGCCTTCGACCCCGAGGTGCGATGCGTGCAGGCGCAGCACGTGGCCCAGCAGCCCGTGCGAGCGCACCAGATCGACGACGTGCAGCGCGCCCGCGGGCGGCTGCGGCGCGCACTGCAATGCCTCGCCGTGCGGCGCCAGGTCGCCCTGGAACAAGGGCTCCAGCAGGGCGATCATGGGGCCGTCGGGCAGGAGGGGGCACCGGCGGTGCGGCGTTTTGCAGGGCGCATGAAGCTAGGACGGTTGGGCGGCGCAGGTGTTCATGCGCACCGTGTTCGAACTGCTGCGTGAACATTTGCGCGGGCCGCCCGTCAAGTGGGGTACAGGCAGTCCGCTGCCGTCCGCAGCTCTGCCGGCGCGGCGGGCCGCCATTACGTTCGCGTCCGGCGGCAAGGCTTGTCCGCGCCGCCGGGCCCCAGTCGCCCGAGGGCGGAAAGAGTTCTTGCATGACAACAGCCCCTGGTTCCGACGGCGAGTTCGCACGCCTGCTCAAGCCGTTCCTGCCGTGGATGCTGCTGTCGGCGGTCACCGGCATCGGCGCGGGCGCGGCCACGGTCGCGCTGCTGGGCACCATCAACCAGGTGCTCAACCGGCAGGGCGGCCTCTCTGGCGGCCTGCTGCTGACCTTCATCGGGCTGTGCGCGGCGGCGCTGTTCGGGCGCATGGTGTCCGATGTCTCGACCAACTTCGTCGGCCAGCGGGTGGTCGCGCTGGTCCGCAAGAGCCTGGCGCAGAAGATTCTCTCGGCGCCCATCGATGCCCTGGAGCGCTACCGCACCCACCGGCTGATGCCGGTGCTGTCGCAGGACGTGGACATGGTCAGCGACGTGGCGTTCGCGCTCGCCGCCACGCTGATCGCCTGCGTCACGGCACTTGGCTGCCTGGCCTACCTGGCCTACCTGTCGCTGCCGCTGTTCGGCGTGCTGGTGGTGGCGCTGGCGATCGGTGCGATGGTGCAGGCCATGGCGCAGATCCGCGGCGTGAACGGCTTCTGGAAGGCGCGCGAGCATGAAGACCAGCTGCACAAGGCCTATCGCGCGATCAGCGAGGGCGCCAAGGAGCTGCGCATGCACCGCGCGCGCCGCCAGCGCATGTTCGGCGGGCAGATCGAGCGCATCGTCGACAACATCCGCGCGGTCAACGGGCGCGCGATCAACACCTTCGTCATGGCCACCGCATTCGGCTCGGGCCTGTTCTTCCTGCTGATTGCGCTGATTCTGGGCTGGGCCTCATTCCGGCCGACCGAGCCCGCGGTGCTCAGCGGCTTCGTGCTGGTGCTGCTGTTCCTCAAGGGGCCGATGGACCAGATCGCGGGCGCGCTGCCTGCCGTGGGGCGCGCGCGGGTCGCGTTCCGGCGCATTGCCGACCTGTCGGCGCGCTTTGCCACGCCGGAGCCGCACCTGCACGTCGGCCGCACCGGCAGCGAGCTGAAATTCGAACACGAGATCGCGCTGCGCGGCGTGCGCTACGCGTTCGATGCGCCCGAGGGCGGCGAGGTCTTCGCGCTGGGGCCGATCGACCTGCGGCTTCGCCGCGGCGAGATGGTGTTCGTGGTGGGCGACAACGGCTCCGGCAAGACCACGCTCGTCAAGCTGCTGCTGGGCCTGTACGCGCCGCACGAGGGCCACGTGGCGATCGACGGTGCCGCGGTGGACGCCGAGCGCCGCGACGACTACCGCCAGCTCTTCACCACCGTGTTCTCCGACTTCTACTTGTTCGAGGACCTGGCCGCCGGCGAGGGCGAGGCGCACGGCGAAGCCAGCATGCAGGTGCTGCCGCAGCGCGCGTTGCCCTACCTGGAGCGCCTGGAGATCGCCCACAAGGTGAGCCTGAAGGACGGCGCCTTCACTACCACCGACCTGTCGACCGGCCAGCGCAAGCGGCTCGCGCTGGTGCACGCCTACCTGGAAGGGCGGCCGGTGCTGGTGTTCGACGAATGGGCCGCCGACCAGGACCCGACCTTCCGCCACCTGTTCTATACCGAGCTGCTGCCCGAGCTGCGCGCCAAGGGGCACCTGCTGGTCGTGATCTCGCACGACGATCGCTACTTCCACCTGGCCGACCGCGTGATCACAATGCGCGCGGGCCGCATCGCGGACGACCGGCCTCGCGTCCACCTGGAGAGCCTTGCCGCATGAGCTCCCGTGGGCAAAGCGCTCGGCGGTGCCCGGGGCGTGGGCCGGTGGGCGTTGGCTTTTCGTCAGCGCGCCAGCAGGGTCACGCTCCCGTCGGGGCGGGGCGCGACCGTGAGCGGCAGGATCGTCGGCAGCGCGGCCATCAGCCCTTCGGAGTCGTTGACGTGGAAGCGGCCGGACAGCCGCATCGCATCGATGCGCGGACTGTCGCTGACGATGGGCCGCGTGCGGTAGCTGTTGACCGCGGCCAGGGCATCGCCAAGCGGCGTGTTCTCGAACACCAGCCAGCCATCGCGCCACGCGGACAGCGCGGCCGTGTCGGCCTGCTGCACGCGGCCGGCCTGGCCGTCGGCGATCTCGACGCGGTCGCCCGCATACAGGTCGATCGCCGCGCCTTCGGTCCCGGCGAACCCGGGGTGCGGCGCGACACCTACGCGCACGTGGCCGTGCTCCACGCCTATGGTGATCGGCCCGCCGCGGTCGCGTACGGTGAACGCGGTGCCGACCACCTCGATGACGGCGGCGCGCGTTTGCACGTGCAGTGGGCGGTCCTTGTCGGGCGCGACCTCGAAGCGCACCTCGCCGCGAGCCATGTCGACGAGGCGGCGGTTGCGGTACAGGGTGACCTCGACGGAGCTCTGCGGCGCGAGGTCGAGCCGGCTGCCCGGCACGCCGCGGATGCCGTCCGCGAGCGTCACCTTCAGCATCTGCGCGGTGGCTGTCCGGTAGGTGGCGAGGGACACCGGCTGCTGCCAGTACCACTGCACGCCGCGCCCCGCGACGAGGCCGGTGCCCAGCAGGGCCGCCACCGAGAGCAGCATCTTGCGGCGTTGCTGGCGGTGCGGTGACTTCGCCGCGGCTCCCGCATGGGCCATCAACGTGCCGCCGGGCTCTTCGAAATGCGCGCGCAGGCCGTTCGCCATGCCGCCGAGTGCGTCCCAGCGCTGGCGCGCTTCCTGGACGGCCGCGGCATGCTCCGCCGATTTGCCGCGCCATTGATGGAGTGCCAGGCGGGCGCTGCCGGCGGCCTCGCCGGGCGCCATTTCGCCTTCCACGATCAGCGCCAGCGCGCGCTCGATCAGCCTTTCGCGCGGAGCGCTCGCCGCAACGATGCCGTTCACGAGAAGTCTTCGGCCAATGCGGCGTCGAAGCCGGGGCGGTTCATCAAGACCTGGGGTTCGATCAGCTCGGAGCGCAGTTCTGCGAACACGCGCGAGCAGTCGATGGTGGCGCGCAACAGGTGCTTGGCCACGGCCATCTCGGTGATGTTGAGCCGCTGCGCGATCTCGGCGCGCGTGTGGCCGTAGGCGCGAAAGAGCAGGAACACCTCGCGGCGGCGCGGCGGCAGCTTTTCCATGGTTTCGACCACCCGCGTCAGCACCCGTTGCTGGGCGACGACGTATTCGCTGGACTGCACTGTCCGGTGCATGCCGGCGTCTGCATGCGAACCGGCCCAGTCCTGCGCCACCTTGCGACGCCGCGCGTCATCGACGCACAGGTTGCGCGCCACGCGAAAGAGCAGGGCGCGAGGCGATTCGATGCCACCGTTGTCCTTGATGTCGTCCGGCGCCGCATCGATGCGGGCGACTCCGCGCGACTTCGTGGCCTGTGCGTACACCCGCTCGAAACTCGACTGCGCGATGTCGGCCGCGTAGTGAGGGTCTCTCAGGTCGCGAGTGAGCTGTCGGCGCAGGTCCGCATAGTGAGCTACAAGTTCCTGGACGAGGTCGCGCATCCGGCCGCCTTCTCGCAAGCATCGACAATGGCCCCGGAACCGGCCGCTGGTCATGCCCGCAAGATCGCCGCCTCCTGCAAGGAACGACGAACTGGCGATGCCGGTGCTGCGCTTCGGTGATCCCGGGGGAGGGAGTTAATAAGAATTATTCTTATTGAGTGTATCACCGAGTTGCCGGCTCCGGCCTCGCGAACTAGACCCGGATCACCCGCCCCGGGTTCAGGATGTTCTTGGGATCGAGCCCGCGCTTGATCGCCCGCATCATCTCCAGCGCCACCGGCGACTTGTGCTTTTCCAGCTTGTCGACCTTGAGCGAGCCCACGCCATGCTCGGCCGAGAACGAGCCGCCGAACTTCTCGACCGCGTCGTACACCAGCGTGTTGATGCGCTCTTCCTCGTTCTTCAGGAAGGCCTTGGTGTCGATGTTCTCCGGCGCCTGCACGTTGTAGTGCAGGTTGCCGTCGCCCAGGTGGCCGAAGTTCACCAGCCGCACGCCGGCGATCTCGCGCGCCAGCAGCGCATCGGTCTCTGCCACGAACGCGGGGATGCGTGACACGGGAATGGAAATGTCGTGCTTGATGTTCAGGCCTTCCTCGGCCTGTGCGAGCGGAATGCTCTCGCGGATGTGCCAGAGCTGGTGCGCTTGCGTGAGGTTCTCGGCCACTACCGCGTCGGTCACGCAGCCGTCTTCGAACGCGGTTTCGAGCAGCGCTTCGAAGCGGGCGCGTGCGTGGTCCTCGGATTCGCTGTCGGAGTTTTCCAGCAGCACGCAGTACGGCACGGCATCGTCCTTGATGAACGGCACGCGCAGCTGCGGCATGTGCTTGTCGACCAGGCTCAGCGCAAACTTGCCCATCACCTCGAAGCCCGTGAGGCCCGGGCCCAGGTGCTTGTGCGCGAGGCCCAGCAAGGTGACCGCGTGGTCGAGCGAGGGCACCGCGGCCCAGGCCGTGAGCTGCGCGGCAGGCAGCGGGTAGAGCTTCATGGTCGCGGCGGTGATGATGCCGAGCGTGCCTTCGCTGCCGATGAAGAGGTCGCGAAGGTCGTAGCCGGTGTTGTCCTTGCGCAGGCCGCTGGTGCCTTCCCAGATCTCGCCCTGCGGCGTGACCACTTCGAGGCCCAGGCACAGCTCGCGCGTGTTGCCGTAGCGAACCACCTGCGTGCCGCCTGCATTGGTCGCGAGGTTGCCGCCGATGGTGCAGCTGCCTTCGGCCGCCAGGCTCAGCGGGAACAGGTAGCCCTGCTTTTCGGCGGTTTCCTGCAGCGTCTGCAGGATGCAGCCGGCTTCGACGGTCATCGTAAGGTTGGCCGCGTCGATCGCGCGGATCGTGTTCAGCCGCTGCAGGCTCAGCACCACCTGCGTGCCGCTCTCGTCCGGAATGGAGCCGACCGCGAGGCCGGTGTTGCCGCCCTGTGGAATGACCGCAGTGCCGGCCGCGGCGCAGGCCTTCACCACGTCGGCCACCTGCTGTGCATTGGCCGGCCGCACCACGGCCAGCGACTTGCCGCGCGCGCGCTTGCGCCAGTCCTGCTCGTAGGCGGTGAGGTCGCCCTCGTTCAGCACGTGGGGTGCGCCGACGATGGCGCGCAGTTGCTCGATCAGGGGCGTGGCAGTGGTCATTGGGCGGAGGTCTCCAGTGGACGGGCAGCAGCTTTGGCGTGGCGCAAGCGCAGCCGCACATGCCAGGCGCAGGCCGCGAAGAGCACGAGGCACAGCAGCACCTCGACCAGCGCGAGCACTTGCCCCACGCCGTTGATGTCGCTCCAGGCGCGCACCACGCCCTCGGTGAAATAGAGCCAGACCATCAGGCTGACCCAGCGGTAGGTGTACATGCGGTTCTTCCACAGGCCTGCGAGCGGAATGACGAGCGGCAGCACCTTCAGTGCCAGCAGCGAGCCGCCTGGGCGCAGCGGCGCCAGCCACAGCTCCCATGCGAGGCCCAGCACGATGAGGCCGACGAGGCTGCCCACGGCGGCCCAGCGGGTGGCGCGAACGGAGGAGGGCGGGAGCGGCGGCGGTTTGGCGTTCATGAGCGGGATACCGCGGAACCGGCTTTGCCGGGCCGCTGGTATCGCCCCCGGTGAGGGGGTTGGCGCAGCGACACGAAGTGCGCGGAGACTGGGGGAGAGTTCAACTCCTATGATAGCCGCCATGAATCGCAGGCAACTCTGGAGGGATCTTTCGCGCTTTCCGTGGGGCAACACCGCAGCGGTGCTGGGCGAGCGTTTTCGCGAAGACCGGCTCGGCCTCACGGCCAGCAGCCTGACCTTCACGACCACCATCGCGATGGTGCCGTTCTTCACGGTGGCGCTGGCGCTGTTCACCGTCTTCCCGATGTTCGCGAAGATGCAGGGCCGGCTGCAGCGCTGGCTCATCGAGAGCCTGATTCCCGACAACATCGCGCGGCAGGTGCTGGGCTACCTGAACCAGTTCTCGAGCAAGGCCGGCGGCCTGGGCATCGCGGGCCTGGTCGTGCTGCTGATCACCGCCATCGCGCTGATCCTCACGATCGACAAGACACTCAACAACATCTGGCGCGTGCGCTCGCCGCGGCCGTTCGCGCAGCGGGTGCTCATCTACTGGGCGGCCATCACGCTGGGGCCGATCATCCTCGCAGTGAGCCTGTCGACCACCTCGTACGTGGTCTCGGCCACCAGCGGCGTGGTGGGACGCGGCATGGTCAAGCTGTTCTTCGACACCTTCGAATTCATGCTGCTGGCGGTCGGCATGGCCTCGCTGTACCACTACGTGCCCAACACCAACGTGCGCTGGTCGCATGCATGGGCCGGCGGCATCTTCGTGGCGGCCGCCATCGAGATCGCCAAGCGCGTGCTGGGCTACTACCTGAGCCTCGTGCCCACGTATTCGGTGCTGTACGGGGCCTTCGCCACGGTGCCGATCCTGCTCGTGTGGATCTACGTGGCCTGGGTGATCGTGCTGCTCGGGGCGGTCATCGCGGCCTACCTGCCGAGCCTGCTGACCGGCGTGGCGCGGCGCGGCGGCGCCGCGGGCTGGCCGCTGCAGCTGGCCATGGAAACGCTGCAGCACCTGGCCCGCGCGCAGGCCATGCCGGCCAAGGGCATGGGCGCGAGCGAACTGGTCACGCGCATGCGCGTCGATGCGCTGCAACTGGCGCCGGTGCTCGAAACACTGGTGGCGCTCGACTGGATCGCGCCGCTCGCCGAAGAGCCCGCCAACGAAGACCCGCGCTACGTGCTGCTCGCGGACCCCTCGACGCCGGTCGAGCCGCTGCTGAAGGAACTGCTGATGCCGCAGGCCGAGCCGCTCGAAGACCTCTGGCAGAAAGGTCCGCTGCGCTCCCTGAGGCTGGGGGACGTGCTGTTGATCTAGTGGCGTTCCGGATTGATCCGGGAACACCGTGGAACCGGCTTTGCTCCCTACAAGGGAGTTAGATAATTTTTACCCGCCCCAGCCAGATGTCCCGGTACATGGCCCAGTCGCCCATGAACGAATAGAGCGGCCGCTTGAACGAGGCCGGCTTGTTCTTCTCGAACCCGAAGTGCCCGACCCAGGCGAAGCCATAGCCCGCCACGAGCCCGGCCAGCAGCCACAGCGGGTTGAGCGTGAGCACCAGCGCCACAAGGCAAAGCAGCGACAAGGTCGAGCCCGCGAAATGCAGGCGCCGGCAGGTGAGGTTGGCGTGCTCGCTCAGGTAGAAGGGATAGAACTCCGCAAAGCTCTTGAATTGGCGCGGATCGACGGCAGATCCGGTGGCAGCCGAGGTGTTCATCATGCGACTCTCCTGTGCCCCCGAACCCCGGCGAGTCCCGTGGGCGAGGGCTTTGTCCATAATAGCCACGACCTCCCGGCCGTACCACCCCGGCCTTCCGATCACACCACCGACGCATCAGCCTTGAGCGCCCTTCCAAGCAACCCCGAATCCGCCGAGCCGGCCAGCGATGCGCCGTGGGTCGTGTGCCTGTGCGCCGAATGGTGCGGCACCTGCCGCGACTATCGGCCGCTGCTCGAACAGGTGGCGCGCGCGCATCCGCAGTTCCGCTTTGCGTGGGTCGACATCGAGGATCACGCCGACATCGCCGATGCCTTCGACGTCGAGACCTTCCCGACCCTGCTGGTCGCGGGTGCCGACGGCACGCGCTTTCTCGGCCCGCTGCTGCCGCATGCCGAGACGCTGTCGCGCATGCTCTCCGCGCTGCAGCCGCCGAAGCCCTCGAGCCTCGACGTCGACCTGCTGCTCGCCGTGCTGAACAAGAAGCCGGCCGTCTTCTCGGTCTGACCGGAGCCTGCCATGAAAGTCCTGATCTTCGGCGCCACCGGCATGGTGGGGCAGGGCGTGCTGCGCGAGTGCCTGCTCGCGGCGGACGTGGAAAGCGTCGTCGCGGTCGGCCGCAACCCCACGGGGCAGCAGAACCCGAAGCTGCGCGACCTGGTCCACAAGGACATGTACGACTACGGCGACATCGAGCCGCAGCTGCAGGGCTTCGATGCCTGCTTCTTCTGCCTCGGCGTGTCGTCGGTGGGCATGAAGGAGCCCGAGTACAAGCGCATCACCTACGACCTGACGCTGGCGGCAGCCACCGTGCTCGCGCGGCTCAACCCGGGCATGACCTTCACCTACGTGACGGGCGCGGGCACCGACAGCAGCGAGCGCGGCAGCAGCATGTGGGCGCGCGTGAAGGGCGCGACCGAGAACGCGCTGCTGTGCCTGCCGTTCGAGGCGGCCTACATGTTCCGCCCCGGCATGATCCAGCCGATGCATGGCGTGCGCTCCAAGACGCCGCTCTACGATGCCGCCATCTTCGTGCTCAAGCCCGTGCTCGGGCTGGCCTATCGCCTGTGGCCGAACCGGGTGACGACCACCGAGAAGGTCGGCCGCGCGATGCTGGCCGTGGCGCGCAACGGCGCACCGAAGGTGCTGCTCGACCCGGCGGACATCAACGCGCTCGGTTGAGCTTCTTCTTCAGGCGGCGGCCCGCGCGCGGCCGAGCTTGCGCCGGCCCGCGCTGGTGATCGCGCCTACCAGGTGCTCGACGAAGTCCTGCGCCAGCGTCGGCAGCGTGCGGCCTTCGAGCGCCAGCACCTGCAATTGCCGCTGCTGTAGCGGCGCTTCCGCGAAGGGCCGGGCTACCACGGTGCCCGCGTCGATCAGGTGCATCACCGTGAGATGGCCCGAAAGCATCACGTCGGGCGTGCGCAGCAGGGGCAGCAGCACCGAGGAAAAATTGCTCACGAAGATCGCGTGGTACTGCAGCCCCTGCAGGCTGCAGGCCTGGTCGAACAGCTGGCGCGCGGTCACGCCCTTGTCGCCCACGGCCAGCGGGTAGCGCACCGCATCGGCCACCGACACCACGCGCTGCCGCGCGAGCGGATGGTCGGGCCGCAGCACGGCATACACGGGCGCGGTGGCCGAGTGCTCGATCTTCAGGCCCGGCTCCGGGGCGACTACGTATTTGAGCGCGATGTCGGTCTCGCCGCGCGCCAGCAGCGCGCTCACGCCGTCGGGCGAGCCCACGTGCAGCTCGAGCTGGCAGCCCGGGTGCGCCGACTCGAAGCTGCGCATCACCAGCGGCATGAAGTGCCCCGCGAAGCCTTCGGTGCAGGCCATGCGGATGCGTCGCGCGCTCTGGCCGCCGAGGTCGCGTACCTGTTCGACGACCTGCTCGATGTCGAGCTGCGCATTGCGCAGATGCGCCGCCAGGCGCTCGCCGGCGGCGGTCAGTGCCATGCCGCGCGCATGCCGCTCGAACAGCGGTGTGCCCAGGCTGTCTTCGAGCTTGGCGATCTGCCGGCTCACCGCCGACGATGCAACGAAAAGCCGCGTTGCGGCCTGATTGACCGAGCCGCTGCGCGCCACTTCGAGGAAGTGGCGCATCGGGATGCTGAGAAGCGGGAGCGTCATGGCGGCGTATGGAGTATTGCCTTCAAGGCAATGGTAGCTTGCCAAAACGATGCTGGAAGCATTGGCCCGCAGGCCTTGTACTTGCTGCACCCGATGGACAGACAAGGAACCCCTTCATGCAACGCACAGACAGCCTGGCCGCTGCCGCCGCCTACTTCGACGCGGGCGGCTTCTTCGCCGACCTCCAGCGCCGCGTCGCCTTCCGCACCGAAAGCGACACCGGCGCCGCCACGCCCGCGCTGGAGGCCTACCTGCGCGAGGAACTGGTGTCGCCGCTTGCGGCGCTGGGCTTCGCCTGCGAGGTGATCGCCAATCCGGTGCCCGGCGGCGGGCCCTTCCTCATCGCGCGCCGTATCGAGGACCCGGCCCTGCCCACGGTGATGACCTACGGCCACGGCGATGTGGTCAGCGGGCAGGACGCGCAGTGGGAAGAAGGCCTGGCGCCGTGGGCGCTCACGGTGCGCGGCGAGCGCTGGTACGGGCGCGGCACGGCCGACAACAAGGGCCAGCACAGCATCAACCTCGGTGGCCTGGCTGCAGCGCTGGAGGCCCGCGGCGGCCGCCTGGGCTACAACGTGACCTGGCTGGTCGAGATGGGCGAGGAGGCCGCTTCGCCCGGCCTGCATGCGGTGTGCGAGCAGCAGCGCGACAAGCTGCGCGCCGACCTGTTCATCGCCAGCGACGGCCCGCGCGTGAGCGCGCAGCGGCCCACGCTCTTCCTCGGCTCGCGTGGCGCGGTCAACTTCAGCCTGCGGCTGCGCGCCCGGCCGCGCGGCTACCACTCGGGCAACTGGGGCGGCGTGCTGGTCAATCCGGGCACGGTCATCAGCCATGCGGTGGCCTCGCTGGTGGATGCGCGCGGACGCATCCTCGTCGAGGCGCTGCGTCCGCCGCCGGTGACGCAGGCGGTGCGCGACGCGCTGGCCAGCATCGCCATCGGCGGCGGCGCGGACGATCCTGAGGTCGACGAGGGCTGGGGCGAACCCGGCCTGAGCCCGGCGGAGCGGCTGGTGGCCTGGAACACCATCGAGGTGCTGGCGCTCGGCGCGGGTTCGCCGCAGCGGCCCGTCAACGCGATTCCCTCCGAGGCCGTGGCGCACTGCCAGCTGCGCTTCGTGGTCGGCACGCCGTGGCAGGACCTGCAGAAGATCGTTCGCGCGCACCTCGATGCGCACGGCTTCGGCCAGGTCGAGGTGGAGGTCACGCTGACCGGCGCGGCGACGCGGCTCGACGTGGAGAACCCCTGGGTGGGTTGGGCGCGCAAGTCCATCGAGGAAAGCAGCGGCCGGCGGCTCGACCTGCTGCCCAACCTCGCCGGCTCGCTGCCCAACGACGTCTTCGCCGACCTGCTGGGGCTGCCCACGCTGTGGGTGCCGCACTCGTACCCGGCCTGCGCGCAGCACGCGCCCAACGAGCACCTGCTCGCGCCGCTGGCGCGCGAGGGCCTGCAGATCATGGCCGGCCTCTACTGGGACCTGGGCGAGCCGGGCCTCGCGCCGTGGGCTGCCGGTCGGCTTTCGCAATCCGCTTCCACTCTCTCCTGACACGCACCATGGACATCGCCATCTCCCGTCGCCGCTTCGGCCTGCTGCTTTCCGCTTCCGCCGTCGCGGGCCTCCACACGCCCGCCTTCGCGCAGGGCACCTGGCCCGAACGGCCCATCAGGCTGGTGGTGCCCTTTCCACCGGGCGGCGGCACCGACCTGGTCGCACGCGCCATGGGGCAGACGCTGTCGGAGCAGCTCGGCCAGCCCGTCGTGATCGACAACAAGCCCGGCGCCTCCACCATCATCGGCACCGACGCGGTCGCCAAGGCTGCGCCCGACGGCTACACGCTTCTGCTGTCGGGCTCGACCAGCTTCAGCGTGAACCCGGCCCTGCGCGCCAGGCTGCCCTATGACACGGTGCGCGACCTGGCGCCCATCGCCATCGTGGCGCGCACGCCGCTGGTGCTGGTGGTGGGCAAGGGCCAGCCCTGGCAATCGCTGCCCGAACTCATCGCGGCGGCCAAGGCCAAACCGAAGAGCATCCGCTACGCCACCTTTGGCTCCGGCTCGGGGCCTCACCTGTCGGGCGAGCTGTTCGCGCTGGCCGCGGGCATCCAGCTGCAGGACATTCCGTACAAGGGCAGCAGCCAGAGTTCGCTGGCGGTGATCGGCGGCGAGGTCGAGATCGCCATCGATACCGTCGCAGCCGTGGCACCGCACGTGCGCGCGGGCAAGCTGCGTGCGCTGGGCATCGTGGGCGCGACGCGCTCCAGCATGCTGCCCGAGGTGCGCACGCTGGCCGAGCAGGGCCTGCCCGAAGCCACCTTCGACGCCTGGTACGGCTTTGCCGCCCCGGCGCGCACGCCGGCGCCCGTGATCGACAAGCTCGCTCGCACGGTGGTCGCGACCATGGGCCACCCGGCGCTGCAGGCGCAGCTGCGCGCGCAGGGCATGGAGCCAGTGGCCATCGGCGCGGCCGCATTCCGCGCGCAGATGGAAGGCGAGATCTCGCGCTACCGCGCGCTCGCCCACCGGGCGGGCATCGCGGCGGAATAAGCGCTCGCGCGCCCGGCGCTCAGGCGCTCAGGAAGTCGCGCAGCGCGAACAGCACCGCGTCGGGCGCCTCGCTCATCAGCGAGTGGCCCGCGTGCACCGTCACCACCTTCGCGTTGCGCGCCTTGCCCACCAGCGCCTTGGTGGCGCGCGGCGGCGTCATCTGGTCGGCGTCCCCGAGCAGGAACAGCACCGGGCACTGCACTTTCTCGATGGCGGCCTCGCCGTTCGCGTAGTCGTTGCAGGCCTTGAAGCCGATGTGGAACACGTTGGCTTCGCGGTTGCTCGCGAGCACGCGGCGCATCAGCGCGCGCGAGCTGCCGTAGAGCCAGGTGCCCGGGCCGAGCGAGGAGGGCGGCGGCGCCAGCAGCGAGTGCGAGAAGGTGTTGACCATGGCGATGGCGCGCTGCGGGTCGCTCACCGAGCTTTCGAGCAGCGCGGGCGACACCACCATCGGGTAGGCCGTGCCCACCATCGCGAGTTGCGTGATGCGCTCCGGCGCGCGCGAGGCCGCCTCCAGCGCGATCAGCGAGCCGAAACTGTGGCCGACGAGCGCGGCCTTCTGCACGCCGGCCGCGTCGAGCAGCGCGATCACGAACTGCGCCGCCTCTTCCACGCTGGCCGGCGGCGGGCCTTCGCTCTTGCAGTGGCCGGGCAGGTCGACCGCGAGCACGTTCCAGCCGTGGTTGGCGAACCAGCGGCTCTGCAGGATCCACACGCTGTGGTCGTTCAGCACGCCGTGGATGAAGACGACGGTGGGCCTGGCCGCATCGAAGGGCTTGCCGCCGGTGTAGCAGTACGCGGTGTGGCCGTTGACGGTGTAGTTCATGTCAGGCACCCGCCTTTTCCGCGGCCTTCAGGGCGCGCTTCAGGTCGTCGATCAGGTCGGCGGGGTCTTCCAGGCCGATCGACAGGCGGATCGTGCCCTGCGAGATGCCTGCACCGGCCAGCGCCTCGTCGGTCATGCGGAAGTGCGTGGTGCTCGCGGGGTGGATCACCAGGCTGCGGCAGTCGCCCACGTTGGCCAGGTGGCTGAAGAGCTTCAGCGCTTCGATGAAGGCCTTGCCCTGCGCGCGGCTGCCCTTGATGTCGAAGCTGAACACCGCGCCCGCGCCGCGCGCGCCATGGCGAAGCAGCTTCTGCGCGAGCACGTGGCTCGGGTGCGATTCGATCAGCGGATGTCCCACGCGCGACACGAACGGGTGCGTGGACAGGAACTCGACCACCTTCTGCGTGTTGTCGATGTGCCGCTCCATGCGCAGGGGCAGCGTCTCGATGCCCTGCAGGATCAGCCAGGCCGTGTGCGGGCTCATCGAGGCGCCGAAGTCGCGCAGGCCCTCGCGGCGCGCGCGCAGCAGGAAGGCGCCGACGGTGCTTTCCTCGCTGAACACCATGTTGTGGAAGCCGTCGTAGGCCTGCGTCAGCTCGGCGAATTTGCCGGACTTTTCCCAGTCGAAGCTGCCGCCGTCGACCACCACACCGCCAATGACGGTGCCGTGGCCCGAGAGGAACTTGGTGGCCGAGTGGTAGACCAGGTCGGCGCCCCAGTCGAAGGGCTTGATGAGGTAGGGCGAGGTGAGCGTGGAGTCGACCAGCAGCGGCACGCCGGCCTCGTGCGCGATGTCGGCCACGGCCGGGATGTCGAGCACGTCCAGCCCGGGGTTGCCCACCGTCTCGCCGAAGAAGAGCTTGGTCTCGGGCCGCACCGCGGCGCGCCAGCCGTCGAGGTCGCCGGGCTTCACGAAGGTGGTCTCGATGCCGAAGCGGCGCATCGTGTAGTGCAGCAGGTTCTGCGAGCCGCCGTACAGGGCCGTGCTGGCCACGATGTGCGAGCCGGCGCCCATCAGCGTGGCCACCGACAGGTGCAGTGCCGCCTGCCCGCTGGCGGTGGCGATGGCGCCGATGCCGCCCTCGAGCGCCGACACGCGCTGCTCGAGCACCGCGTTGGTCGGGTTGCTGATGCGCGAGTACACGTGGCCCGCGCGCTCCAGGTTGAACAGGGCGGCCGCGTGGTCGCTCGACTCGAAGACGAAGGAGGTGGTCAGGTGGATCGGCACCGCCCGCGCGCCGGTCGTGGGGTCGGGCGCGGCGCCGGCGTGCAGCGCGAGGGTGTCGAAACCGGGGTCGGAATAACCGGGCATGAGGGCCTTTCTGTGGCTGAGCGTTGTCTCCTGGCAATGCCCCGTTACGTCTGCAATTCATGCGTCCGCGACATGGGCGCTCAGGTCGGCGTCGATTGTGGGCTATATTCAAATCGGCACGCCGCCGAGATAGAAGTCCGAGAGGAGCAAACGATGAAAGTCAGCGACATCCTTCGCGTCAAGGGCAATACGCTCTTCACCATCACGCCAGACGACCTGCTGGCAGAAGCCGCCAACACCATGGCGGAAAAGGACATCGGTTCGCTGGTGGTCATGGAGCATGGCGACCTGGTCGGCATGCTCACCTTTCGCGAAGTGATCGTTGCCGTCGTCAAGAACGGCGGCCAGATCGGCACCACGCTCGTGCGCAAGGCCATGGACGACGCGCCGGTCACCTGCACCCTGGAAACCGACCTCGACGAAATCCGCCGCATCATGCTGGAGCGCCACGCGCGCTACATGCCCGTGATGGACAAGCGCATGCTGATGGGCGTGATCAGCTTCTACGACGTGGCCAAGGCCGTGGTGGACAGCCAGAACTTCGAGAACAAGATGCTCAAGGCCTACATCCGCGATTGGCCTGCGGAGGACGAGAAGGCCGGCTGACCGGCCGGCCCGCGCGGCGTCCCCCGTTCAGGGCAGCCGCGCGATCTCCGCGCGCAGCAGCGCGTGGAAGCCTTCGGCATCGGCCTCGCCGATCCACAGCGCATTGGGCGCGCGGCGGTTGTAGCCGCGAAAATCGACCACCGTCGCGCCGGTCGTGAACTCCCCCTTGGTCTCCACGTCCACGCTCACCTTGGCGCCCTTGAACAGCTCGGGCCGCAGCAGGTACGCGATCACGCAGGGGTCGTACACCGGCCCCACGGCCACGCCGCGCCGGCGCACGCCGTACGCCATCATCGAATCGAAGATGTCCGCCACCACCTTGCCGGCGTTGTTGCCCATGGCGCGAAAGGGCGCGATACGCTCGGGCGTCACCAGCACACGGCGGGCCGCGTCGTGCGACATGGCAGTCACCGGCACGCCGCTGCGGAACACGATCGAGGCCGCCTCCGGGTCTGCATACACGTTGAAGGTGGCGGCGGGCGTGATGTTGCCGCCCACGCCCCAGGAGCCGTCCATCACCACGATCTCTGCAATGGCGGGTTTGATGTCGGGCGCCGAGTTGAGCGCGGCCGCGAAGTTGGTGAGCGGCCCCAGGCCCACGAGCGTGATGCTCTTCGGCGGCGCGGCGCGCAGCGTCTCGACGATGTACTGCACCGCGTGGGTGGGCATCAGCGGGCCGTGCGGCTCGTGCAGCGTCGGGCCTTCCATGCCGGTCTTGCCATGCACGTCGTCGGCGAAGATGGGCTCGCGCACCAGCGGGCGCGGATAGCCGGCATAGACCGGGATGTCGGGCCGGGCGGCCCAGTCGCGCACGATGCGCGCGTTCTTCGCGGTCACGGCCAGCGGCAGGTTGCCCACGCTCACCATCAGCGCCTTGATGTCGAGCCGGTCGGTGGCGGCCATGGCCATCAGCAGCGCGACGGCGTCGTCCTGGCCGGGGTCGGTGTCGATGATGACCTGGCGCTTGCCGCTCGAGGGCGGCAGTTGTGCAAGCGGCGTGCCGGCCAGCGCCTGCGCCAGCTCGGCGGGGCCGGGGCTCTGCGCGAAGGCCATGCCGGCAAGGCCGGCGGCGGACGCGCCGAGGAGCGCGCGGCGGGACAGCAGCGGCGAGCTCATGGTGCGCTCACTCCTTGATGTTGGCGGTTTGCACGATCTTCTGGTTGCGGGCGTACTCGGCCTGCACGAACTTCCCGAACGACTCGGCCGTGCTGTTGCCCGGCAGCGCGCCTTGCTCCAAGAGCTTGCTGCGCACGCCTTCTTCCTGCAGCACCGCGTTGAGCTCGCGGTTGATCTGCGCGACCACCGCCGGCGGCGTCTTCGCGGGCGCGAAGATGCCGGTCCAGCTCACCATGTCGAAGCCCTTGAGGCCGGGCATCTCGTCGAATGTGGGCACGTTGGGCAGCGCGGCCAGCCGCTTGCTGCCGGTGATGCCGAGCGCCTTCAGGCGCTTGCCGTTCACGTGCGGGATGGCGCTGGTGCTGACCAGCATCGCCAGGTCGACCTGATCGCCGATCACGTCGGTGGCGATCTGTGCGCCGCCGCGGTAGGGCACGTGCGTGACGAAGATGCCGCTGCGTTCCTTCAGCAGCTCCATGGCGAGCTGCAGCACCGTGCCCACGCCCGAGGTCGCGTAGTTGTACTTGCCGGGCTTGGCCTTCGCGAGCTTCACGAAGTCGGAGAAAGTCTGGGCCTCCAGGCCGGGCCGCGCCACCAGCACCATCGGCGCGGTGTTGAGCAGGCCCACCGGCGCCAGGTCTTTCAGCGGATCGAAGCGGAAGGCCGAGGGGTTCACCAGCTTGCCGATGGCGATGGCGCTGTCGGGCCCTGCCACCAGCGTGTAGCCGTCGGGCGCCGCGTTCACGGCCTTGGCCACGCCGATGGCGCCACCCGCGCCGGCCACGTTCTCCACCACCACCGACTGCTTGAGCCGCTCGCCGAGGCGCTGGGCCACGAGGCGCGCGTTCACGTCCACGCTGCCACCGGCCGTGAAGGGCACGATCAGCGTGATGGGCTTGGCCGAGGGCCACGCCTGCGCGAGGGCCACGGTGGGCAGGGCGGCGCAGAGCGCGGCGGCGAGTAGCAGGCGACGGGGCGTGTTCATGGCGTGGGTCATCCGTGGGAGGAGGGAGTGGGTTCTGTGTCGAGGCGGGCGCGCAGCGAATCGAATTCATCGCTCCACTGCGTGCGCCATGCGCGGCGCTGCGTGCCGTCGATCCACGCGCCGTCGAGGCCGTTGTGCATGAAGCAGCGCAGATCGTCCAGGCCGAAGCCGAAGTCGCGCACCATCATCAGCCAGGCCTGCGTGGGCGTGACCTTGTGCAGCGTCGGGTCGTCGGTGTTGGGGTGGATGCGCAGGCCCAGGCCGGGCATGCGGCGGATCGGATGGTCCAGCGCCCAGCGCTCGGGCGCCAGCGTGCGCAGGTAGTACGAGTTGGTGGGCACCACGGTGAAGATCACGCCGCGCTCGGCGCACCGGCGCGCGAAATCGGGCTGGTCGACCACCGTGTAGCCGTGGTCGATACGGTCGACCTGCAGCACGTCGAGCGCGGTGCGCACGTTGGTCCAGGGCATGCCGAACTCGCCCGCGTGCGCGGTGGTCTTGAGGCCGGCCTTCTTCGCATTGGCATAGGCCTGCGTGAAGAGCTCCGGCGGGCGGTCGACCTCGCGGTAGTCGATGCCGATGCCGATCACCTCCTCGCAGCGGTGCGCCTTGACCCATTCGACCATCTCCACGGCGGCCTCGGGGCTGGCTTCGCGGTCGATGGCTGCGATGAGGCGGCCGACGATGCCGAACTCCTGCTGCGCATCGTGGATGGCGCGAACGATGGCGCCTTGTGCGTGCGGATAGGCAATGCCCGAGCCGTGCACCGTGCCGGTCGGGTTCCAGAAGAACTCGGCGTAGCGCACGTTGTGGGCTGCCGCGTCCTGCAGGTATTCGAGCGTGAGTTGGTAGAGGTCGCCGGCGCTGCGCACCAGCTGGGCGTCGAGCGCGCGCAGCACGCGCAGCACGCCGACCGGTTTTTCGCCGCGCGTGTAGAAGCCCTCGATCTCGTCGGCCGCCAGCGGCGAGCCCGCGCGCTGGTTGAGCTGCTTGAAGGTTTCGTGGCGCACCGTGCCGAACAGGTGGCAATGCAGCTCGGCCTTGGGGATGGCGCGGAGCATCGATTCCAGCGTGAGCAGGGCAGGGGTGGGGCTGGTCATGCGGGCCAGTCTAGTAATGGAGGCCTCATAAGGAAAATTTTGAATTTCTATAATTTGATTCGCTGAATCAATAACCGGAAGTGCCCATGGCCGCCTTGCCCCTGCGTGCGCTCACGCTGCGCCAGCTGCAGTTCTTCTCGGTGCTGGTGGAAGAAGGCCAGTTCGGCCGCGCGGCCCGCAGGCTGGCCATCACGCAGCCGGCTTTGAGCAATGCCATCAAGCAGATGGAAAAGCTGCTCGGCGCCGAACTGCTGTCGCGTTCCACCCACCGGCTCGAACTCACGCCCGTGGGCGCCGAAGTGCTGGCGCGCACCGACTTTCTCGTCAACACCTTCGAGGTGGCGCTGCGCGACATCGAGAGCACAGTGCAGCGCGGCCGCGCCTTCGTGCGCATCGGCGTGATTCCCTCGGCCAGCGCGCGCGTGGCGGCGGCGGCCAGCGAATTCCTCAAGACTGGCGGCGAGCGCGAGGTGGAACTGGCCTGGCGCGACGCGCCGTCGAACACGCTGCTGGCCGAACTGCGCAGCGGCCAGATCGACATGGCGGTGGCCGCGATCACCGAGCCGCCGGGCGGCTTGACCTGCATCGACCTTTTCCGTGACCCGCTGGTGCTGGTGGTGCGGCGCGACCACGCACTGGCCGCGGCCGGCGGCGCGAACTGGGAGGCCATCGGCAGCGAGCGGCTGGTGCTGTTCGAGAGCGGCAGCATGCCGGCGCTGGGCAACCCGGCGCGCGCGCAGTTCGCGCAGGGTGCGCAGCCGTACCGGGTGAGCTATTCCGAGACGCTCTATGCGCTGGTGCGCAGCGGACAGGCGCTGGGGCTGATGCCGCGTCTGTACACCTCGTCGCTGCGCGACCCCGAACTGGCCGTGGTGCCGCTGCTGAAGCCGCGCATCGAGCGCCGCGTGGTGCTGGCCTACCTGCCGGGGCCGATGCGCAACGTGGTGGCGCAGGAACTCATTGCCTTCCTGCGCGAGCGCCTGCCGCAGGCCGGCGAGGCGACGGTGCGGCGCGTGAGCGGCAAGGGCGCGCGGGCGCGGCGCCAACCGTAGTCAATTCAGCCCAGCTCGGCCGCGGCGTGGATCGTCTCGCGCACGCGCGGATAGATCTGCGCGTTCCACTTGCTGCCGCTGAACACGCCGTAGTGCCCGACGCCGGCCTGCAGGTGGTGTGCCTTGAGGTAGGGCCGGATGCCCGTGCAGAGGTCTTGCGCCGCCACCGTCTGCCCCACGGAGCAGATGTCGTCACGCTCGCCTTCCACCGTGAGCAGCGCGGTGCGGCGGATGGCGGCCGGGTTCACGGTGCGCTCGCCGACGGTGAGCTTGCCCAGCGGCAGGTCGTAGGTCTGGAACACGCGCTCCACTGTCTCCAGGTAGAACTCGGCGGGCAGGTCGTTCACCGCCAGGTATTCGTCGTAGAAGGCGCCGATGGTGCGGGCCTTCTCGACGTTGCCTTCGACAAGGTGGCTGTACATGTCCTGGAACTGCTTCTTGTGCCGCTCGGGGTTCATGCTCATGAAGGCCGAGAGCTGCAGGAAGCCCGGGTACACGCGCCGCATCATGCCGGCGTGCGGCCACGGCACATGGCTGATGAGGTTGCGCCTGAACCAGTCGATGGGCCGGTCGGTCGCGAGCTTGTTCACCGCCGTGGGGTTGATGCGGCAATCGACCGGGCCGGCCATCAACGTCAGGCTGCGCGGCGTGGCGGGGTTGTCGTCCTCGGCCATCAGCGCGGTCGCGGCCAGTGCGGCCACGCAGGGCTGGCACACCGCCACCATGTGCACGCCCGGGCCCACGGCCTCCAGGAAGCCGATGAGCTGCAGCGTGTAGTCGTCCAGCCCGAAGCCGCCATGCCACAGCGGCACGTCGCGCGCGTTGTGCCAGTCGGTCAGGTACACGTCGTGGTCGCGCAGCAGGGTGCGCACCGTTTCGCGCAGCAGCGTGGCGAAATGGCCCGACAGTGGCGCGGCCAGCAGCACCGGCGGATGCACCGCATCGGTGTTCTTGCGGAAGTGCAGCAGGGTGCCGAAGGGCGAGACGAGGGTTTTCTCCTCGTGCACGGCCACCTCGGCGCCGTCGGAAACCACGCTGTGGATGCCGTAGTCGGGCCGGGTGTGGGTCAGCCGCATGCGCGAGAACACCTCGAATTGGGCCGCCATGCGCCGCAATATGGTGCGTTCGGTGCCTTCCTTCCAAAGGGCTTGGCCCAGGTATTGCGCCGCGAGCCGCGCCGGAGAGAGCAGGTCGGCTTGGTTCTGGTAGGCCCGGTACAGCATGGGTCTCGAGCAGGCAAGTTGCGGGCCAGCCAGATGGCATGGCGCTTGCACGCAACTGCGCAAAGCCCAAGGAGCTAGACGATGGCCAAACCCGTTCTCACCATCAGCAGCAAGAACTACGGTGCGTGGGCGCTGCGCGGCTGGCTGATGTGCAGGCTGGCCGGGCTGGATTTCAGCGAGAAGGTCATCCCGCCCGACGACCCGGCCATGAAAGCCGAGATGCTGCTGCTGTCGTCCTCGATGCTGGTCCCCTCGCTGCAGCACGGCGGCGTGAAGGTGTGGGACACGCTGGCCATCGGCGAGTACCTCAACGAGATCAAGCCCAAGGCCGGCCTGTTGCCCGCCGACGTGGCGGCCCGCGCCCACTGCCGCGCCATCTGCGGCGAGATGCATTCGGGCTTCGCCTCGATGCGCGGCGCGCTGCCGATGAACATCAAGGCCCATTTCAAGAACTTCAAGGTGTGGTCGCGCGCGCAGGCCGACATTGACCGCATCGTTGCCATTTGGCGCGAGTGCCTCAAGGCCTACGGCGGCCCGTTCCTCTTCGGCAGCCAGCCGGGCATGGCCGACGCGATGTATGCGCCGGTGGTCACGCGTTTCCTGAGCTACGACGTGGCGCTGGACAGCGTGTGCGCGGCCTACTGCAAGCGGGTGATGGAACTGCCGGCCATGAAGGAATGGGTGGCTGCGGCGAAGCAGGAGCCCGACGAGATCGACGAGCTGGATGCGGAGTTCTGAACTCCGGCCCTGCCTCGCACTTCATTCATTGGCGGGCGGCGGCTCGAAGCCGCCCTGCGCCAGCTTGCGCTCGATGTTCTGCGCGGCCTGCTGCATGTCGGCGAGGTGCGCGGACACGATCTCGCGCTCGCTTTTCACCGCCGGCAGCCACGCGCAGCTGAGACAGCCAACCACCCTGTCTTCGTGGCGCAGCGGCACCGACACCGCGCCGAAGCGGTCGGGCGAATCCAGGCTGGTCGAGGTGGGGTCGCGCGCCACATAGCCCAGGTCGCGCGCGTGCGCCACCATGCGGCGGACGTTCTCGGGGCGCCGTGCGGCGCGGTCGAAGTCGTTCGGCGAGCGCGCCAGCGCGGCGAGGATCTCGCGCCGCTCGTCCTCGGGGCAGAACGACAGGTAGCAGCGGCCCAGCGACGACAGCAGCATCGGCGGCCGGAAGCCCAGCGCGCGGTAGTTGACCGCCAGGCCGTTGCGCGGCCGGTCGGTGTCGAGGATGAGCATGGCCGTGCCGTCGCGCACGCCCAGGTCGATGGGCCATGGCACCAGCCGCTGCAGCGTGGCGCGTGCAGGCGCAGCAAGCGCCGAAAGCCGCGTGCGCCATGCCGCCACAGGCCCCGACTGGCCGGTCGCCGACGCGGGCACATAGCGTTTGTCGTGCTCGCTGCGCTCGACCCAGCCCGCCTGCTGCAGCGTCTTGAGGATGCGCAGCAGCGTGGCTTTCGACACGCCGGTCTGCCGGTGCAGCTCCTGCAGCGTGACGGCCGAGGAGCGCTGGATGGCCAGCATCACGTCGAGCCCGCGGCGCAGCGCGTCGATCGACTTCACACTCTGCGTGCCCATGGTGTCGGACATGCCGGCCTCCAGAAAAAGGTTCACTGAGTGAAACTATATCTTCTGGCCGCGCGGCCTCGTTCCTACAGTGCGTTCGACCCCAACGTCGTCCCACCGAGAAGGAAAAGAGCATGTTGTTTCACCACCGAAACGCGGCCCGCGCCGCTGCTGCAGCCGTTCTTTCGCTATGTGCCGCCACCGCGGCCATGGCGCAGGCATGGCCCACGAAGCCCATCACCGTCGTCGTGGCCTATCCGGCGGGCGGCGACACCGACGCCATCGCGCGGACCTATGCCGAGAAGCTGTCGCAGCGCGTCGGCCAGCCAGTGCTTGTCGACAACCGGCCCGGCGCGAGCGGCATGATCGGCAACGTGTGGGTCGCCAAGGCGCAGGCCGACGGCTACACGCTGCTGTTCACGCCCAGTACCTTTCCGATCGCGCAGCATGTGCTGAAGACCGGTCCCGGCGTGGCGCATGACGTGGTGAAGGACTTCACGCCCATCGTGAAGACCGGCAACATCCCGTTGCTGCTGGTCACCGCGCCTGCGACCGGCATCCAGAGCGTGGCGCAGCTCGTGGCCGGCGCGAAGGCCGGCAAGGCCTTCACCTACGGCACGCCGGGCGCGGGCTCGCCGATGCACATCGCGGGCGAGCTGCTCAACAAGGACGCGGGCATTGCCGCGACGCATGCGCCGTACCGCGGCGTAGCCCCCGTGGTCAACGACACGCTCGGCGGCCACGTCAGCGTGGGCTGGATCACGCCCGGTGCCGTGTCGGGCCACATCGCCGCCGGCAAGCTGATCCCGCTCGCGGTCGCCGAGCGCCAGCGCACGAAGCTGATGCCCAACGTGCCCACCTTCATCGAACTGGGCTACCGGGACGTGGACGTGAGCGCATGGATGGGCCTGCTCGGCCCGAAGGCCATGCCCGCCGATGTCGTGCAGGCGCTCAACCAGCACTTCAACGAAATCCTGAAGATGCCCGACGTGCAGGCCAAGATGGCCGCGCTCGGCATCGAGCCCGTCGGTGGCGCGCCCGCCGTGCTGGCGCGCCAGATCCTGGATGACGACCAGCGCTTCGGAAAGCTGGTGCGCGAGTTCGGCATCCGCGCCGATTGAAGGACGGGGAGACGACAAGCATGTTGAGCGAAGAAAAAAACCGCCTGCTGACCGAAGTGGGCCCCGGCAGGCCGATGGGCGACTACCTGCGCCGCTACTGGCACCCGATCGCCGGCGCCAGCGAGTTCGACGGCAAGGCCGTGAAGCCGCTGCGCATCCTCGGCGAAGACCTCGTGCTCTACAAGGACCTGAGCGGCAACTACGGACTGGTCGACCGCCGCTGCCCGCACCGCAATGCCGACATGTCCTACGGCTACGTCGAGAAATGCGGCCTGCGCTGCAGCTACCACGGCTGGCAATACGACCAGGGCGGCCAGTGCATTCACCAGCCCTTCGAGGAAACGCTGGACCCCGGTGCGCGCATGCGCAGGAACACAAAGATCAAGGCCTACCCGGTGCAGGAGAAGGCCGGCCTGCTCTGGGCCTACATGGGCCCGCTGCCCGCGCCGCTGCTGCCTGACTGGGAGCTGTTCAACTACAAGAACGGCTTCGCGCAGGCGGTGTTCGCGGAGATTCCGTGCAACTGGTTCCAGTGCCAGGAAAACTCCATCGACCCCGTGCACTTCGAGTGGACCCACAACAACTGGACCACGCGCCTGCAGGGCGAGGAAGGGCCGTACGTGCCCACGCATCTGAAGCTGGCCTTCGAGGAGTTCGAGCACGGTTTCGTCTACAAGCGCCTGCGCGGCGGCGAGCGCGAAGACAACGTGATGTGGACCACCGGCCGCGTCACGCTGTGGCCCAACGGCTTCTTCCTGGGCCATCACTTCGAATGGCGTGTGCCCATCGACGACCACCATACGCTCAGCGTGCTGTGGGTGCTGAGCCGCGTGCCGACCGAGCAGGAGCCCTATGTGCAGGAGCGCATCCCCTCGTGGTACGGGCCCATCAAGGACCCGGCCACCGGCCGCTGGATCACCAGCCACGTCGCCAACCAGGACTTCGTGGTGTGGGTGGGGCAGGGCACCGTCACCGACCGCACGCGCGAGAAGCTGGGCCAGAGCGACAAGGGCATCGTGATGATGCGCCGCCGCTTCTTCGAGGAGATCGAGGCGATGCAGGCCGATCCGGCGCACGAGCCCAAAGGGCTGATCCGCGACGCGGAGAAGAACCGCGATGTGTTCCTGCCCTCGGCCTGCCGCGACGAGATGCTGAGCGGCCTGCCGCGTGCCGAACTGGCCGCGCATCCGCTGCTGGGCCCGTACCTGAAGGACTTCTTCGGGCAGGCCGGCCAGCCCGACGACGTGCGCGCAGCCTACGAACAGGCCATCGGCCAGAAGGTCGAGGGCGCGACCTTCTTCAAGGTGCACGGTGCCGGCTCGGAAGA
Organism: Variovorax sp. Varisp46; assembly: GCF_059491885.1. Taxonomy (NCBI): domain Bacteria; kingdom Pseudomonadati; phylum Pseudomonadota; class Betaproteobacteria; order Burkholderiales; family Comamonadaceae; genus Variovorax; species Variovorax sp. Varisp46. The sequence continues at coordinate 3,169,660 of NZ_CP168515.1, read as the reverse complement.
GAAGGCCTAGTCAGTGCCGGAACATCCGCAGGTCGAGTGCGCTTTCTTCGCCGAGCCACATGGCATGCGCCGTGTGGTCGGCAAGGTCGTCGCCCGTCACGCCGTGCACGAACACGTCGAGCCCGTCGCGGTTGGCTTCGAGCCAGCCGATGACCTGGTCGAACTCGGCGGCGTCGAAGGCGATCTGGCAGCTCCAGTGCGGATGCGGCTCCACCAGCCGCTCGTGCACGCGGCCGACCACCACCATCAGCTCGCGGCCCGCGCGCTCGCAAAGGGCCTTGGCCTGCGCGAGCGTGTCGGGCCCGAAATAGACGTGGGCGTGATACTGGGCGTAGAGGTTCTCTGGGCGGCGCGGCATGGTGCGCTCATTGTGATCCCGTTCGCGGGCCGAGGTGAAAGCGCCCGCTGTATCGGAACACGTCGCCGAGCCAGCGGTGGCGCAGCAGCATCTTGATCGTGAAGCGGTCGGCATCGGCCGGGTCGGGCCGTTCTTCGACGTAGGCGGTGCCGAGAAAGAGGCAGAGCGGCAGCGGAATGCGCAACCCCGCGATGCGCCAGACATAGCCCATGTCAGTCCCAGGCGGGGCCCAGCGCTTGCTGGAAGACGGGCTGCACCGTCGTCATCCGGCGGTGGGCGGCATTGCCGTGGCTTCGCTGCGCGCCTTGTAGAAGCGCAGGATGTTCTCCGAGGCGTCGTCCAGCAGCAGATGCATGACACGGTCGGCATACCAGTTGAAGCTGGTGCTCAGCCGCCACGACACCGCCACGCGAAGCTCGGTGCCGCCGTCGCGTGGTGTCAGCGTGTAGGTGGCGTCGCGCAGGTCGAAGTATTGGCCGCCGATCATCACGTGGTCGTCGAGCGCGCCGGCCGGGAAGGAATCGGGCGAGAAGCGGAAGCGCCACTTCAGCAGGCGGTTGGGCTCCCACTCGGTGATGACCTCTTCGAAATGCACGTTCTTCTGCCACTGCACCTGGCGCACGCGGCCCTCGGTCGCGTCGACCGTCACGCCCGACACCGGCATCGGCACGCCGATGCGGTAGGCCCATGCGTCGCCGACCTCGGCGGGGCGGATGTCGCTCGCGGCATTGAGCTCGTGCCACACCCGCTCGGGCGGCGCTGCGATGAAGAGCGCGCGCGAGGTGTTGGAGAAGCGGTCGGGGTTGGACAGTTGGGGCTCGATGGCGCCGAGCACCAGCGGCAGCATCGCGAAGCTGTAGATGGCCTGCTTGGGCCAGTTGGTGACGCGGCACACGATGCCCATCGCGAGCCCGCCCACGCTGCCCATGGTGGCGAACAGCGGCACGATGACGATGGCGCAGATCAGGCCTTCGATGAACACCAGCAGCGTTCCGCCGACGAAGAGCGAGGTCGCCACCCACGGCGCCCAGATGTAGTACCCCCAGCTGCGGCGCTCGATGCGCTCGGCCATGTACACCGTGACCGCGCCGCATACCGCGGGCACGAAGTAGACGAAGGAAGCCAGCATGGCCGAGTAGGGCTTGCCGGGGGCGCTGCTGAAAAAGAGGCGCAGCACGAGCGCGACCGCGGCGCCGATGGCCATCGGCCAGAACCAGCCGAAGGGCATGCCGCGAACGGGCTTGGGCTGTGCTTCTTCGCTCATCGCGGGCTGCGGCTCGACGGGGGGCAGCCCGGCGAACCTGCTTTCTTCGGGATCGTTTTGCATGAAAAGCCTCTTCTCCTCTGTCTGTTTGTATTCGTATTGCGCTCAGTCGGCGCGGCGCCTGGCGGTGACCATGCAGTAGTCGAAGTCGCGCCAGAACATGCCCAGCGCCAATGCGCAGTAGCTGGCCACGATGTGCTTGCGCCGCCATGGGCTGAGCCTGCCGCGCGCCTTCCAGAGTTCGGCCAGCGTGAAGCGGGTGGCCAGTACCGGGATGTGCAGCGCGCTGGGCGCGACGCGCCAGCGCAGCGACTTCACTTCCACGTCGTCGAAGCCGTGCTCATGCAGTGCAGCGATGAAGTCTTCGCGCACGGCCAGTGTGGGCACGGCCCAGCTGTCGGCCCACAGGCGGTGCAGCCAGCCCGCGAGGCGACCGGGGCTGCGGCGAAGCAGGAAACCGTCGACCACCGCGAGGCGCGCGCCTGGCCTCAGCAGCCGCGCGGCTTCGCGGATGAAGTCGGCCTTGCTGGTGCCGCCGGCATAGCAGGCGCTTTCCACGGCCCACGCGCCATCGGCCTGTGCTGCGGGCAGGCCGGTGCGGGTGTAGTCGGCCTCGATGTGCGCCATGCGGTCGGTCACGCCCGCGGCGGCGTCGAGCTTCGCGGCGATGCGGTTTTGCACGGCGACGTTGGTCACGGTGATGGCGTAGAGCGATTCGTGGTCGCCAACCAGCGTGCGCGCGGTGGCGCCGGCGCCGCAGCCCAGGTCGATCACGCAGCGGTGTTGCGCCGCGCTGCCGGGCCGTGCCTGGCCGAGCTGCAGCGCGCGGCCGACCACGCGATTCATTTCCATCAGCATGCCTTCGCGCCGCAGTGGGTTCAGGCCTGCGCGCCAGAAGCCGAAGTGCATGTTGTAGCTGGGACTCCACGCGCTGTAGTCGACTGCGACTTCGGTGAAGTAGTCCTGCGTGTCCTCGGCCGTGATGGGCGCGCTTGCGTGGCTCGCCGGGATACGCAGGGGCGTGTCGTGGGGCGTGCGGAAGTCGGGCCGGAAAACAGTGGACATGGCGATTCCCTCAGATGGTTGTTCGTTGGTTCTCAGAGGCGGCAGTTGCCGTCGTCGCAGGAGGGCGCGACGCGCCCCGCCAGCCTTGCGGCCAGCCAGCGCGGAATGCGGTAGCGGTTGCGCGCCAGCAGCGCATAGGCGCGGTCGGCCAGCGGTGCGACCAGAGGCAGGTCGAGCAGGAAGCTGCCGCTGGACAGGCCGACCGCCGTGCGGCAGATGCGGATCGCCGGCACGCCGACGAAGACCCGGCCTTCGGCGTCCGATACGTGGATGGCCGCCATCAGCGCGCTGCGCGGGGCCGGACCGCTGCTGAACGCCACTGGCGAGCAGTCGACCAGTTGCAGCCGGGCTTCCGCGTCGCGCGCCTTGAGGCTGCCCATTTCGGCAGAGCAGATCGCGCAGCTGGCGTCGAAGTAGATCGTGAGCGGGTAGGCGGGAAGGGCGGGGCGGCTCATGGCGTTCTTTGTTATCGATATTTCTGTCAAAACAGAAATAAATGGGCAAAAAAAGAGACCTCAGATCATCGGCAGGCTGGCGTGGTGCGCGTCGGGGTCATCGCCCTTGCCGGGCGACGCCGATTCGCCGCGAACGAACTTCTGCACGCTGGCGCCCAGCGTCATCACCTTGTCGAGCGTGCCGGGCGACAGCCGCAGCATTTCGTCGGCCCAGGTGGCGAGCTTGTCCATGAGTTCCATGGTGGAGCGGATGCGGTCCTGCGCATCGGCGGGCTCCTTCTGGAAGTCGGGGCTGGAAACCAGCTCGCGCAGCACGCGCACGGTCGGGTCGAATTCGCGTTCCTTGCGCTCGCGCACGACGGTTCGGAACAGCTCCCACACGTCGACGCTGGTCTCGAAGTAATCGCGGCGGTCGCCCAGCGTGTGGGTCACGCGCACGAGGTTCCAGGCCTGCAGTTCCTTGAGGCTGTTGCTGATGTTGGAGCGGGCCACGCCGAGCGTTTCGCTCAGTTCCTCCGCGTTCATCGGCTTGCCGTGCGCGAAGAGCAGCGCGTGGATCTGCGAGACGGTGCGGTTGACGCCCCACATCGAGCCCATTTCACCCCAGTGCAGCACGAACTTGCGTTGAATGTCGGTGAGTTCCATGGCGTCGAGTTTAGGATTTACGAAATTTCTGTCAACAGAGAAATAGAAAAATTGGCGACGAATGTGAATCGGTGAAATACTGTATGAATACACAGTATTTCAGCCCAAGGAGCTGCCATGCCAACTGCACGGATCCCCGTTCACGCCATCAAGGGCCGCGGTGCGGCCACGCAACTCGCGCACCGTTTCTCGAAGGACGAGCGCAGCGCCTTCGACGACGGCTGGGGCACGCTCGAGGAAGGCGTGGCCGAGGCCGACGAGCTGCAGCCCATCGCCACCGAGATCCGCTTCGAGGACGTGAAGTCGGTGCTCAACGAGAACGACTCGCCCGACGTCCCCTTCGACCGTTCGATCAATCCGTACCGCGGCTGCGAGCATGGCTGCATTTATTGCTTTGCCCGGCCCACGCACAGCTACCTGAATCTCTCTCCGGGCCTCGACTTCGAGACCAAGCTCATCGCCAAGCGCAACATCGTCGAGGTGCTGCGCGCCGAACTTGGGCGCAGGAGCTATCGGCCCAGCTACATCGCCATCGGAACCGCCACGGACTGCTACCAGCCCATCGAGCGCGAATTGCGGCTCACGCGCTCGATCATCGAACTGCTGAAGGAAACGAGGCATCCGTTCGCGCTGGTCACCAAGTCGAGCGCCATCGAGCGTGACCTCGACCTGATCGCGCCCATGGCGGCCGACCGCCTGGCGGCCGTGTACGTCACCGTGACCACGCTCGACGGCGAACTCGCCCGCAAGCTGGAGCCGCGCGCCGCAGCGCCGCATCGACGGCTGCGAGCCATCCGCACGCTGGCCGCGGCCGGCGTGCCGGTGGGTGTGAGCGTAGCGCCGCAGATTCCCTTCGTGACCGAAGACATGGAACTGGTGCTCGAGGCCGCGTGGGAAGCCGGTGCGCGCAGCGCCTTCTACACGGTGGTGCGGCTGCCTTGGGAGGTCGCGCCGCTCTTCAAGGAATGGCTTGCGCTGCACTATCCGCAGCGCGCCGACCGCATCATGGCGCGCATCCACGAGATGCGCGGCGGCAAGGACTACGACGCCGACTTCGCCACGCGCATGAAAGGCTCAGGCCTGTGGGCCGACCTGATCCATCAGCGTTTCGAGAAGGCTGCGAACCGCCTCGGCTTCAACCGCGAGCGCATTCCGCTGGACATCACCGCGTTCCGGCCGCCGGGCGCCGTGGGGCAGGGCAGCTTGTTCTAGTGGTGCGGGCTGGAAGCAGCAAAGATTCATATATGAATCGGCAAAGGGCCAATTGCGGAAAAAACGTCTTGGCGGAGATAGTGGATTAGATCAACTATCTGCTATTTCCATATAAATGGCAGCCGCGCGAAATAGCCCTCCGGCGATGACCTATTTGAAATTTATTTTGCGAAGGCACCCGTCGACGATAATTGGTCAGTTGCCGTTCAGTTTCTTGTAATTGTATCCGCACCTCATAGACTTTAATCGATTGCAAAGCAGAGATTGATCGATAGCAAAAATAGAATTGATAAATCGAAGCGCCACAAGCGAAATTGCAGTCACCTATTGACAGAAAGAATCTCGTGCTCGACCTGAATGAAGTCGCAATGTTCGTCCAAGTCGCGCGCTTCGGCAGTTTTGCCGAGGCGGCGCGGCAGCTGCGCATGCCCTCGGCAACGGTGAGCCGCCGCATCCAGCAGCTCGAGGCGCGCCTGGGCACCCGGCTGATGCAGCGCTCGACCCGCAAACTGACGCTGACCAGCGCGGGAGAAACCTTTCGTGAACGATGCGGCCCCGCGGTCGAGGAGCTGATCGAAGCAGGGCAATCGCACGTCTCCGGCAGCCAGGAGCCGTGCGGCCCGGTACGGGTGGCTGCATCGGCCAGCTTCTTCGAATACTTCGAGATGGAATGGGTGACGGCGTTTCTCGATGCGCATCCGTTGGTCCAACTCGACTTCGTTCTCAGCGATGTCCCGGCGGATCTCATTGCCGATCGCATCGACGTGGCATTTCGCATCGGCCCGCTGGCCGATTCGAGCTACGTTTCCCGAAGGATTTTCGCGAGCCACGCTGGCCTCCTGGCCAGCCCCGCCTACCTGGCGGCGCACGGTGTACCCGCCACGCTGCAAGAGCTGAGCGAGCACGAATGCCTGACGCAGCCACCGGAAACCGGCAGCCACGCCACCTGGCGCCTGCAGGGGCCTGACGGCACAGAGGAAGAAGTGCGAGTGAGAGGGCGCTTCACCAGCAACGTGCAGGTGGCGCTGCGCAGGGCCGCCTGCGCCGGGCTCGGCATCGTCGCGTTGCCGGCGGTCCTGACGGCATCGGAAGTGGCCACGGGCCAGCTGGTGCCCGTGCTGCCGCTGTACATGCGAGCGGGACGCGGGATGAGCGTGGTGTATCCCAGCCGCCAACAGCGCCCCCTGGCGGTTTCGGCATTCGTCGACATGGCGGTGGAAAAACTCTGCCTGCAGGAATGGATGCCGCTGTCCAGCGCGGAGCCTGTGTGAACGAGGGCGGGTGGCCTCAATTGGCGCGACCCATACTGGGGAATTGAAATTTTTCTTGGTGCATGACATGCAATGTGTCATGCCCATTGCCTCAAAACTGAGTGGCTGCCCCCCACTTGCGGCGCCAGTAACGAGTCATAAAGTAGTAAAAAATTGTCGCGTGCGCTGATTCGTTTCATGCGGAATGTCCTTGCGGACTGCTTCGAATTGAACGCATCTTTCAGTACGGGCCAATTCATCCATTTTCATCGTTTTCAAGATGGATCGAACTTTATTTGGCAAGGAGATAGCGGATGCAAATTGATCGAATTGGCGCGAAGTGCCGGCGGTGAACTGACATGAGCGCCGCAAGCAGGACACGCCCATTGCTGAGGCTCGGCGTCTACAAGCTGCCGCTTGCCGAAGTCGTCGTGATCCAGACGATCGTGCGGCTGTATGCGAGCGACGCCGCGTTCCCGTGGCAGCTGGTCAATGCGCCGCCGTACGACGCGCTGCTGGTCGATGGTGCCGCCGTGGAAGAGGGCTGCCCGCAGGTGGCCGGCATGGCCGCTGCCGTGCTCAGGCTCACGCGCATGCATTCGGGCGGAAAGCCGGACACGCTGGAGCGGCCGATACGTGCCGACAGGCTGCAGCAATGGCTCAAGACCACCGAGCACGCGCTGCGCGAGGCGACGCCCGCGCGGTCGATGCTGGACGACACAGCCGCCATGGAAATCGAGGTTTCCGATTCGGTGCGCTTCATGCTCCGCCGCTGGCCGCCAGCCCTGCCGTTGCGCAACGACCTCGACAACATCCGCATGGCGAGCCTGCTGGCACGGCGTGCATTGAACGCGGGCGAACTGGCCGACATCAGCCAGCTTCCGTTCTCCCAGTGCGTTTTATTCCTGCATTCGCTGCAAACGGCCGGTGTGCTTGAACTGCACGTGGGGCCGGCTGTGCTCTCCCACGCGCCGCGCAGCGACGGGGCAGTGCGACGCGACTTCGGGCCAGGTCTCATCAACGGCATCCGCCGCCGGCTGGGCCTGCGAACTTCATGCTGAAGGAAGGATGAAGGAACTTCTGAGGGAGGTCCGGTCCCGCCGCGCCACCGTATTGGCGACGGCTGCGCGGTGATCACTTCGAGGGAGAGCCAAGTCACCCAATGACTTCAGGCCAGTCCGTATGGAAGAACTGTCCTTCGGGTTTGTCGGTGCGCTCATACGTGTGCGCGCCGAAGAAGTCGCGCTGCGCTTGCAGCAGGTTCGCCGGCAGGCGCTCTGTGCGGTAGCTGTCGTAGTAGGCCAGCGAGGCGCTGAACGCCGGCACCGGAATGCCGTTGCTCACCGCCAGCGCCACCACCTCGCGCCAGTTCTGCTGCGTGCGGTTCAGCAGGTCCTTGAAGAACGGATCGAGCATCAGGTTGCCCAGCGCCGGGTCGGTGCGGAAGGCGTCGGTGATGCGGTTCAGGAAACGCGCGCGGATGATGCAGCCGCCGCGCCAGATGGAGGCGATGCCGCCGAGGTCGAGCCTCCATTGCTTCTTGTCGCCCATCGTCTTGATGAGGTCGAAGCCCTGTGTGTAGCTGATCACCTTGGAGGCATACAGCGCGTCGTGCACCTTGGCCACCAGCGCCTTCTTCTCGAGCGAGAGTTCGATCTTCGGGCCCTGCAGCACCTTGCTCGCCGCCACGCGCGCCTTCTTCTGCGACGACAGCACACGCGCCTCGACCGCGGCGTTGATGGTGCTGATGACCACCGCGTTCTCGGCCGCGTTGATCAGCGTCCATTGGCCCGTGCCTTTCTGGCCCGCCTTGTCGAGGATGAGGTCGACGATGGGCTTGCCCGTTTCCGGGTCCTTCTGTTCGAGCGCCTTGGCGGTGATCTGGATCAGATAGCTCTGCAGCTCGCCGTTGTTCCATTCGTTGAAGATCGCTGCCATCTCGTCCGTGCTGAAACCGGCCGCCTTGAACAGGCTGTAGGCCTCGCAGATCAGCTGCATGTCGCCGTACTCGATGCCGTTGTGCACCATCTTCACGTAGTGGCCGGCTCCGCCGGGGCCGATATGGATCACGCAGGGCTCGCCGTCCACCTTGGCCGCGATGCTCTCGAAGATAGGCTTCATCACCTCCCAGGTGGAAAGCGGGCCGCCCGGCATGATCGACGGGCCCTTGCGCGCGCCTTCCTCGCCGCCCGACACGCCCGCGCCGATGAAGCGCAGGCCCTTGGCTGCAAGGTAGGCGTCGCGGCGCTCGGTGTCGGTGTAGAGGCTGTTGCCGCCGTCGATGACGATGTCGTCCTTGTCGAGCAGCGGGATGAGCTGTTCGATCACCTGGTCGACCGGCGCGCCGGCCTTCACCATGATCTGGATCTTGCGGGGCCTGGCCAGGCTCTGAACGAACTCCTCGAGCGTCTTCGCGCCGACCAGCTTCTTGCCGGGGTTGGCCGCGATGAAGGCTTCGGTGGTCGCCTCGGTGCGGTTGTACACGCTGACCTGGAAGCCGCGGCTTTCCACGTTCAGCACGAGGTTCTGGCCCATCACGGCCAGGCCGATCAATCCGAAATCGCTTTTGTTGCTCATGGCCCCTTCTTTCATGTGCGTGCGCCGGAATGCCAGCGCACCGGTTTGATTCGCGGAACATTTTGCCGGTGTCGGGCCTGGGACAGAGATGGGCGCGTTTTATTCCCGCTTGGCAAGCGGGCATGGCTTGGGGTGTGGGCGCGGTCCGCGAAGTGCCCCGCGTCGAGCCTGGGCAGCTCAGGGCTTGGCGGCGCGCTGGCCCTTCGCGTCGATGACCACCTCGCCGTCTTCCTTCAGGAAAGCGCCTTGCTGCGGATGCGGCAGGATGTCGAGCACAGCTTCCGAAGGCCGGCACAGCCGCGTGCCGAGCGGCGTCGTCACTATCGGCCGGTTGATGAGGATGGGGTGCTGCAGCATGAAGTCGATCAGCTGTTCGTCGGTCCACTTCGGGTCGTCGAGGCCGAGTTCGTCGTACGGCGTGCCCTTGCGGCGCAGCACCTCGCGCACCGGAATGCCCATCGCGGCGATGAGCTGCTTCAGCGTGGCGCGGTCGGGCGGGTGCTGGAGGTATTCGATGACCCTGGGCTCGTCGCCCGTGTTGCGGATCAGCGCGAGCACGTTGCGGGACGTGCCGCAGGCGGGGTTGTGATAGATCGTGATGTCGTTCATGGAAGTGGAATGCTCAATCGAAGTGCCAATGCCGCAAGGGTCACGAACAGCACAGGCAGCGTCAGCACGATGCCGATCTTGAAGTAATACCCCCAGCCGATGGCCGTGCCCTTCCTGGCGAGCACGTGCAGCCAGAGCAGGGTGGCAAGGCTGCCGATGGGCGTGATCTTGGGGCCGAGGTCGCAGCCGATCACGTTGGCGTAGACCATCGCTTCCTTCACCGCGCCGCTCGCGTTCGATGCGTCGATGGACAGCGCGCCCACCAGCACCGTCGGCATGTTGTTCATGACCGACGAGAGTCCCGCCGCGAGAAAGCCCGTGCCCATCGCCGCGCCCCAGACGCCGCCTTGCGCAAAGACATTCAGCAGTGCGGCGATGTGGCCCGTCAGCCCCGCGTTGCGCAGCCCGTAGACCACGAGGTACATGCCCAGCGAGAAGACCACGATCTGCCAGGGCGCGCCATGCAGCACCTTCCTGATGCTGATCACCGGGCCGCGTCCCGCGACCGCCAGCAGCACGACCGCGCCAAAGGCCGCCACCGCGCTGACCGGCACACCCAGGGGCTCCAGTCCGAAGAAGCCTACGAGCAGCAGCAACAGCACGACCCAGCCCGCGCGGAAGGTCGCGGGGTCGCGGATCGCAGCGGCCGGCGGCTTGAGTTGGCCGACGTCGTAGCTTGTCGGGACGCCGCGTCCAAAGCGAAGCAGCAGCACCAGCAGGCTCGCGAGCACCGCCGCGATGTTCACGGGAATCATGACCGAGGCGTATTCGCCGAAGCCGATCTTGAAGAAGTCCGCCGAGACGATGTTCACCAGGTTCGACACGATCAGCGGCAGGCTGGCCGTATCGGCGATGAAGCCCGCCGCCATCACGAAGGCGAGCGTGGCCGCCGGCGAGAAACCCAGCGCGACGAGCATCGCCATCACGATGGGCGTGAGGATCAGTGCCGCGCCGTCGTTGGCGAACAGCGCGGACACGGCAGCGCCCAGCAGCACGATGAACGCGAACAGCAGCCGCCCGCGTCCGCCGCCCCAGCGCGCCACGTGCAGCGCGGCCCATTCGAAGAAGCCCGCTTCGTCGAGCAGCAGGCTGATGACGATCACGGCAATGAAAGTGCCGGTCGCGTTCCATACGATGCCCCAGACGACGGGGATGTCGGACAGCTGGACCACGCCGAGCAACAGCGCGACCGCCGCCCCGAGCGAAGCGCTCCAGCCGATGCCCAGCCCGCGCGGCTGCCAGATCACCAGCACGAGCGTGAAGATGAAGATTGCGACGGCGCTCAGCATGCCGGCGGGCACCCGGTGGTGCAGGGTTCGCCCTGGCAGCAGTTCTGCGTGAGGTAGGCAAGCAGGCCGTTCATCCGGTCGAACGCCGCACGGTAGATGAGGTTGCGGCCCTGCCGCTCCTGGGAGACGAGCCCCGAATGCATGAGTTCCTTGAGGTGGAACGACAGCCCCGTTGCCGGCACCTCGAGCGCTTCGGTCAGCGCGCCGGGCGTGAGGCCGGCCGGGCCTGCCTCCACCAGCGCACGGAACACCCGCAGGCGAACGGGCTGCGCCAGTGCGGCCAGGGCGTGGACGACGTCATCTTCTTTCATATTTCAAATATCGTTGAATTATTGAATCATAGCAGCGTCGATCCGGCGCGGGCCGGTCATCGCGCTGGCGCACAACGGCCACCCGCAGTACACCATTGCCCCTACAGTCATTCCCCTCACAACGAAGGAGACAAGCCCCCATGTCCGACACCTACGTTCTAGTCCACGGCGCGTGGCATACCGGCGCCGAGATCGAAGCCGTGGCCGACGGCCTGCGCGCAGCCGGCCACACCGCGTACTGCCCCACGCTTGCCGGCAACAACCCCGGCGACGACCGCGCCAGCACCACGCTGGAGGACGCGATCGCCTCGGCCGTGCGCTACATCGAGGAGAAGAATCTCACCGAGGTCCGCCTCGCGGGCCACAGCTACGGCGGCATGGTGATCTCGGGCGTGGCGGACCGCATCGCGCCACGCCTGAAGCGGCTGGTGTACATCAACGCCTTCGTGCCGCTCGATGGCGAGTCGCTCAACGACATGGTGCCGCCGCCATACGTCGCGATGTTCGACGCCGTGGCGGCGGCCAACGCCAACGCGGTGACCCTGCCTTTCGAGATCTGGCGCGAAGCCTTCATCAACGACGCCGACCTGGCGACCGCGCAGGCGGCCTACGAAAAGCTCAACCCGCATCCGTATCGCACCTTCACCGACAAGATCAGGCTGCGGCAGCCGCTGGCCGCGCTGGCGCTGGGCAAGTCGTACGTCAACTGCCAGCAGGACACCGCGATGCCTCACGGCATGCCGTGGCATCCGCGCCTGTCGGAGCGGCTGGGCCTGTTCCGCCTGGTGGAGTGCCCCGGCAGCCACGAGATGTTCTTCTCGAACCCCGGGCGGCTCGCGCAGGCGATCCTGGAGGCGGGGCGGGACTGACCGGTCAGCTGCCGCCGAAGAGCGCGTCGTACACGCGGATGGATGCATAGGCGTCATTGGCCGCGTAGCGGATCTGCGCCTCGGTAAGCTGCCGGTTGGCCCAGTTTGACGTGGTCGCCTTGCGCGACTTGATGAAGCGGCGGTTGAACACCAGTGCCACGGCCGCCTTCACGCCAACCGACTTGCGGTAGCCGCGGTGGCGGAATTCGGTGTCGATGTCGAACACCGCCTTCGGTTCGATGCCGAGCCGCAGGCGGATCAGCGTGAGATCGCCCGAGAGCCCGAAGCCGACCTTGCGCAGCTCGGCCGAGGCGATCAGCGCGGCCACCACCGGGTTGCACTCGGTGCGGTGCAGCTGGAACAGCCACGCCGTGTCGCGCGTCGAGAACTGCACCACGTGCGGGCCGCCCGACACCTCGTTCTTCGCGAAGGTGGGCTTCGATTCGGTGTCGAAGCCGGCGATGCCGGCTGCCAGCAGCGTGGCGGCCGCGCGCTCGGCCTCCTGCAGCGTGGTGACGACGACGATGTCCTTGGGACCGAGGCCTTCGAAGGGTTCGAGCAGCGCGATCTGTTCGCGTTCGGGAAGGGGCAGGAGCGTCGGGTTGTGGGCGCTCACCGGGAGGCTGCCTTGCTTGTCTTTTTCTTCACTGCGGCTTTCTTGGCGGGTGTTTTCTTCGGCTTCGGCGGCTGGCCCGAGCGCAGCGCCGCCTCGTAGGCCCGGCGGCCCCAGAGTGCGGCTTCGTTCCGGTCCTCGAACAGGTCCGCCGGGGCTTGCCGGTACGACATCGGCATCGACTGGCCCTGGCGCACGTAGGTGAACGGCGGCAGGTCGAGCGCGTCGAAGTACGGCGCGCTCTCGGCATCCGACTTGAGGTAGAGCGTGTCGTTGGCCACGAGGGCGATCATGCGGTCCTCGTGCCACACGCCATGGCCGCCGAACATGCGGCGCGTGCGGATGCGGCCCAGGCGCTCGAAGGTTTCGTGCAGGCTATCGACGAAATCGCTCATGCCGTGATCTCGATGCGGTTGCCGTCCGGGTCCAGCACCACGCTTTCGTAGTAGCCGTCGCCGGTGCGGCGCGGGCCGTCGAGCAGCGGATGGCCGTCGGCCTTCAGGCGTTGCGTGAGTTCGTCGACTGCTGCGTCGGAGCCCACGCTGATCGCGAGGTGCGTCCAGCCCATGCGCTGTGCGCCGGCCTCCGCCGTCACGGGAGAGAGCGTGCTCGTCGTCATGGCCTCGATGCGTGCGCCGTCGCCAAGGCTCAGGAAGCACGAGGCAAAGCCCTTGGCCGGATTGACGTAGCCCGCGCCGGCGGTGGCGCCGAAATAGTCGACATAGAAGCGCTTGCAGCGCTCGAGATCGGTGGTCCAGAGTGCGATGTGGTCGATGCGCATGGAGCGGGGAAAAATTGGAACGGGTTCAGCCGATGCGCCATGGCGGGCGCGCGGGCGACCAATGGTAGGCGATGCGTTCGCGGCCGCTCGTCGGATGGCGGTCGACCGCACCGCGCTGGAGGCCATAGCGCTCGTAGAAGCGCTGCGCCGGCGTGTTGGTGGCGGCCACGTGCAGCCACCAGCCGGTCGGAAGGCGCACGCAGGCCTCGTCGAGCAGGGCCTTGCCCAAGCCCTGGTTGCGCAGGTGGGGCTCGACGAAGAGTTGCGCCACGTACTCGCGCCGCTCCAGCAGCACCATGAACGCCAGCACCTGCCCGTCGCGCTCCGCCAGCACCACGTCGGCAGGCGCCCCGAATTCGGTCTGCACGCGGCGCAGCCAGTGAGCGATCGGCTCGATATGGGGGAGGCCCCGGTTGGCCGCGATCCACGCGCGGCGCCAGATGCCGGCCAGCACCATGTTCTCTTCGGCAGTGCCTTCGCGCGACCGCAGATGGAAGGCGGGAATTTGGGCGGCGGACATGTGTTTCATGATACGGCGCGAGGCCGCCGCGGTCGATGAGACTTTACGCGCGCAGCGTTTGCGCGTGGTGCGCAATGTGGTCGGCCATGAAGCTCTGGATGAAGTAGTAGCCGTGGTCGTAGCCCGCGTGGCGGCGCAGCGTGAGCGGCTGGCCGGCTGCGAAGCAGGCGGCCTCGAACGCCTCGGGGTGCAACTGCTCGGCGAGGAACTTGTCGGCCAGGCCCTGGTCGACGAGGATGCCTTGCGGGTAGGGCGCCGCGACCTGCGATTTCATGAGCGCGCTCGCGTCGTGCGCCAGCCACTGCGCGCGGTCGGCGCCGGGATGGCCCAGGTAGCCGCCGAACGCCTTCTCGCCCCATGGGCACTGCGTGGGTGCGCAGATCGGCGCAAAGGCCGAGAGCGATTTGAAGCGCCCCGGATGCCGCAGCGCCAGCGTCAGCGCACCGTGGCCGCCCATCGAGTGGCCGGAGATGCCGATGCGCTCGCCGTCGATGGCGAAGTGCCGGGCCACAAGCGGCAGCAGCTCGTGCACGATCCAGCTTTCCATGCGCCAGTGCGTGGCCCACGGCTCGCGCGTGGCGTCGAGGTAGAAGCCGGCGCCGATGCCGAAGTCCCAGTCGTCCTTCGCGCCAGGCACGCACTCGGCGGCGGGGCCGCGCGGGCTGGTGTCGGGCGCGATCAGCGCGATGCCCAGGCTCGCGGCCATGCGCTGTGCGCCGGCCTTCACCGCGAAGGTTTCCTCGTTGCAGGTCAGGCCCGCGAGGTAGAGCAGGGCGGGCACGCGCTCGTGCGCGACCTGCGGCGGCAGGTACACCGAGAAGCGCATCGGCAAGCCGATTTCATGCGAGCGGTGCTCGTGGAAGCTTTGCACGCCGCCGAAGGCGTGGTGTTCGGAAAGAGTCTTGGGGCTGTTGTCGGTCATTGCGGGTTTTGGCTGCGCAGGGCGGGTACGAGTTCGAGCACGGCATCGGCAAAGACGCGCGGCGCTTCCTGCGGCATGTTGTGGCCCACGCCGGGCACAAGGCGGTGCGAACGCGGCCCGCTGAAGCGGTGCGCGTGCGCCGATGCGTCGGCGGGCGGGCGCACGCCGTCGTCGAGGCCGTCGAAGGTGATGGTGGGCACTGTGATCGTGGGCTGGGCCGACAGGCGGCGTTCGATGTACGCATAGGCCGGGTCGCCCGGCACGAGGCCGAAGCGATGGCGGTACGACTGGATCACCACGTCCACGAAGTCGGGATGGTCGAAGGCGGCGGCGCTGCGCTCGAAAGTGGCGTCGTCGAATTTCCACGTGGGCGACCACAGCTTCCACAGCAGCTTCGTGAGCGCCTTGCGGTCTTTCCCGAGGCCGGCGCAGCCGCGGTCGCTGTGGAAGTAGTACTGGTACCAGAGGCTGTGCTCGTTGGCCGGCGTGTCCGGCTCCATCGCCTTGGCGATGTCCTGGATGTTGTAGCTGTTGAAAGACACCAGCCCCGCGACGCGTTCGGGCCACAGCGCCGCGACCACGCAGGCGGCGCGGCCGCCCCAGTCGTAGCCAGCCAGCACCGCGCGCTCGATCTTCAGCGCATCGAGCAGCGCGAGCAGGTCGGCGCCCAGCGCGGCCTGCTCGCCCGAGCGCGGCGTGGCCTCGCTCAGGAAGCGCGTGGCGCCGTAGCCGCGCAGGTACGGCACGATCGCGCGGCAGCCCTGGTCGGCCAGCATCGGCGCGACTTCGGCATACGTGTGGATGTCGTACGGAAAGCCGTGCATCAGCAGCACTGGCGGGCCATCGGCGGGGCCGGCTTCGAAGTACGCAACTTCGAGCACACCGGCCTCGATCTTGTGCAGGGGCTCCATGCGGGTCATGGCCGGTGCCTGCAGTGGTCTTAGTAAAGGACGACGCCGCGGATGGACTCGCCGCGCTTCATCAGATCGAAGCCCTTGTTGATGTCTTCCAGCGGCATCGTGTGCGTGATGAGGCTGTCGATGTCGATCTTGCCTTCCATGTACCAGTCGACGATCTTCGGCACGTCGGTGCGTCCGCGTGCACCGCCGAAGGCCGAGCCTTCCCACTTGCGGCCGGTGACCAGCTGGAACGGGCGCGTGCTGATCTCCGCACCCGCCTCGGCCACGCCGATGATGATGCTGCGGCCCCAGCCCTTGTGCGTGCACTCGAGCGCCTGGCGCATCACCTTGGTGTTGCCGATGCATTCGAAGCTGTAGTCCGCGCCGCCGTCGGTCAGCTGCACGATGGCGTCGACGACGTTCTCGGTGTCCTTCGGGTTGATGAAGTGCGTCATGCCGAACTTGCGCGCCATGGCCTCGCGCTCGGGGTTCAGGTCGACGCCGATGATCTTGTCGGCGCCCACCATCTTCGCGCCCTGGATCACGTTCAGCCCGATGCCGCCGAGGCCGAACACCACCACGTTCGCGCCGGCTTCCACCTTGGCCGTGAAGATCACCGCGCCGATGCCGGTGGTGACGCCGCAGCCGATGTAGCAGACCTTGTCGAAGGGTGCATCCTCGCGGATCTTGGCCAGCGAGATCTCGGGCGCGACCGTGTAGTTGCTGAAGGTCGAGGTGCCCATGTAGTGGAAGATGGGCTTGCCGTCGAGGCTGAAGCGCGAGGTGGCGTCGGGCATCAGGCCCTTGCCCTGCGTGCCGCGGATCAGCTGGCACAGATTGGTCTTGCGGCTCAGGCAGAACTTGCACTGCCGGCACTCGGGCGTGTAGAGCGGAATGACGTGGTCACCCTTTTTGAGTGTGGTGACGCCGGGGCCCACGTCGACCACGATGCCCGCGCCTTCATGGCCGAGGATGGCCGGGAAGATGCCTTCGGGGTCGGCGCCCGAGAGCGTGTAGTAGTCGGTGTGGCAGATGCCGGTGGCCTTGATCTCGACCAGCACCTCGCCGAATTTCGGGCCCTCGAGGTCCACGGTTTCGATGGTGAGCGGGGCTGCGGATTTCCAGGCGACGGCGGCTTTGGTTTTCATGGCGGGTTTCGGGGGAGAAGCAAAAAACGTTAAGGATACTCAGGCAGGGCCGGCAGGGAAGATACCCGACATGCCGATAAACCCGGGCAGGTGGCGAACATTCCAGACCCAGTCTCTCAGCGCGGGGAATTCGTCGAGCGAAATGCCGCCCTCGCCAGCGAGCGCGACATACGGGAAGCAGGCAAGGTCGGCAATGGTCGGACCGGGCGCCGAGGCCAGCCAGTGCAGGCCGGCGCTCGCCTGTTCGGCGAGATGGTCGTCGAGCACGCGGAACACCGCGCGCGCGCCGCTGCGGCAGGCCTCGATGTCGAGGTTGTGGTAGCCGAGCGCATCGTGCAGCCGCGCGGCCGATGCCGTGCGCGTGATCTCGTCGGCGGTGGCGAGCCACATCGCGATCTGGCCGCGCAGCTTCGCGTCGCCGGGATACCACCGGCCTTGCGTGTCGTAGAAGCTTGCGAGGTACACCAGGATGGCTTGCGCATCGCGCAGCAGGAAGCCGTCGTCATCGAGCACCGGGAGCTGGCCGAGCGGGTTGACGTTTGCAATGAACGCGGCGGATTTGTGCTCGCGTCCCGGAAAGAAATCGACTGGCACCGTGTCGTACGCGATGCCCAGCCAAGCCAGCATCTGCCGCACCTTGAAGCAGTTGCCCGACAGCGGGTAGTCGTAGAGCTTGATCGTTGTCGTCATGCCGCAGCCCTCACGCCGAAGCGCATGCCGCGCTCGCGCAGCCAGCGCCGGTAGGTGACGGAGGAGGTGTCGCCGCGCGTCGGTGTCTCGGCGCGGCCTTCGAGCGGCATGCGCTTGAAGGCGTGATTCTCGAGGATCGGCTTGTCCTGGCCGAAGATGGTGTGCTGGAAGGCGATGAGCTCGGCATTGGTGGAGTCTTCGTCGTAGCAGGCGAGGACGGTGTGGGCGATCACGTGTTCGTCGTCGATGGGCTGCAGGAAGAGGCCGATGGCGTCGAGTTCGCCCGCGCGAAAGCTCGATTTGTAGAGCATGGCCGAGAAGGGCTGCATCACACGGTACTTGTAGAGCACCTCGCTGCCCGAATCGTGCGCGGCAGAGGCGCGCGGCTGCCAGAAGCGGCAGTCGGTGGCCCAGATCTCACCGCTGCCGGGATCGACCTGCACCTCGTATTGCGCCACCTCGGTGTGTGGCACCTTGCCGAGGTAGTCGGCGTGCACGAAGGGAAAGTGCGCCATGTCGAGAAAGTTCTCGATCACGCGCAGGCCCGACACCGCCACGCCGATGCCGCCGCAGTCGACGATGCGGCGGCCGGGCTCGGCGTATTCCGGAAACTCGAAGAGGGGACGCGCGGGGCGGCCGCTCGGGCAGACCCAGAGATAGCCGTAGCGCGACTGCACGGCGAGCGGCCGGTCGCCAAGGCAGCAGTAAGGCGCGCCATCGGCATCAGTGCGGAGTTGCACGGTTTCGCCCAGCAGGCGGGTCGTCCGGGGCATGGGCGCGGCAGGCCCGACGACCAGCCAGTCGTCGAGCATGTTGGAATCGTCTGTGACGAAGGGCATGGTGGTTCCTTCAGCCTTGTGGTCGTGCTTCGATCTCGGAGCGCAGGTTCCGCGCGGCTGCGTGCAGCGTCTTCATCGCACTGGAGCCGGGGGCAGCCTCCGTCCACAGGTGGGCGAAGGTGAGCCGGGGCTGCGCTTCGAGCAGCAGCGCGACGGTCTTCACCTCGCTGAGCGTGCCTTGCCAGGCACCCGACCCAGCGTCGATTGCGAAGCCCTGCCGTGCGAAGGCTTCGCGCGCGGCCTGCGCGCCGGCGCGGACGGTCAGCGTACGGCAGAAGTGCCAGCCGGCCGGTACGGCGCCGGACAGCGATGGCGGTGCGGCGGAAATATCTTGCGCAAGGTTGACCCACAGCATGCCCGCGGCATCCGCCGCGGCGAACACCTTGGCGCAGACGTTGCGCGGCGCCTGCATGGTCGGGTGGGCCGGAATGTGGGTGCACTGTCCGCTGCCCGCGGCGTACTGCCAGCCGTGGTAAGCGCAGGAGAGGCGGTTTTCGATCACCTGGCCGAGCGTGAAGCGCACGCTTCGGTGCGGGCACCGGTTTTCCCACGCCTGGGCGGCGCCGTCGGCCGAGCGCCAGAGCGCGAGTTCCTGGCCCTCCGCAAAGCCGGCGACGATGTTGGCGCCGGGGCGCACGCCGGCGGAGGGCGCCACTGGATGCCAGGTGCAAGCGTGTGGATTCGTCATGCTGCCCCGGTTGAAAACAGGGTACGTCGGGTAGAGCTGCGCATGGGGTTTTCTCCGGTCGTGGGAGCTCGGGGCTCGGTGGGGATGGCATAGCATTCGGTGTGCCGCCAGCAAGCACCGAACCTACCGTTTCTGTTCCCTTGATGAAAGCCAAATGCCGAGACGCTACTTTTCATTCCTGAAACGCTGGCCCGCATGAGCCGCATCGATCTCGCGCTGATCGAAGCCTTCGTGCTCGTCGTGCAGAGCGGCAGCCTGACGAAGGCCGAGAGCCTGTCGGGTGTGTCCAAGGCCACGCTGAGCCGGCAGCTCACGCGGCTGGAGGAACTGCTGGGTGCGCAACTGCTGATGCGCAGTTCGCGCAGCGTCACGCCGACCGAGGCGGGGCGCGCGTTCTTCGCGCGCTGCGAAGGCCTGCTCGACGAGGTGACGGGCCGGCTGGAAACGGCGTGCACCGAAATCCAGGAGATCACGGCCGGCGTCTCGGGCAGCCTGTCGCTGCTGTCCGATACCCAGTTCAGCACCTCCTTCGTCTGCCATGTGGTGAAGCTGTTCCTCGAATCGCACCCCAACGTACGCTGCCATCTCGACGTGGCGAGTCGCCTGAACGCGCCGCAGATCGGCGAGGTGGACTGCTATGTCTGCTCGGAGCCGCCTGATGTGCCGAACCTTGTTGCCAAGCTGCTTGGGCGCCTGAACTACGGCCTCTATGCAAGCCCGCAGTATCTTGAGCGCCAAGGCATGCCACAGGCGCCCGACGAGCTGCTGCGTCATCGATCGATCGTGATGAAGGAGGGCTCGGGGCCGTCGCAGGTGCTGCTGGTGTCTGGCGCGTCGGACAGCTATGCGTTTCGCCCGGAGCCGGCTTTCGAGACCAACGACCACTGGGTGATGAAGACCTTCTGCATCGACGGCTTCGGCATAGCGTTGCTGCCAGCCTTTTTCGCCCGGCCCGAAGTGGCGCAGGGCGTGCTGGTGCCGGTGCTGCCGCAATGGCAGCCGGAGCCGCGGCGCATCTACTGCGCCTTCCAGCGGCAGCGCTACATGGGACAGAAGCTGCGGGCGTTCGTCGATCTCATGGCGCGCTGCGTGGTCGACATCGATTCGTACAACTACTACGTCGGCTCGTCCGCGGCCAGGCCGCCCCGGGCGGTAGCGAGACCATAATGGAGGTCGCCTGACGCCTCATCCATCATGAAGAAAATACTCGTCCTCAACGGCCCCAATCTCAACCTGCTCGGCACTCGCGAGCCCGAACAGTACGGACGCGACACGCTGGCCGATGTCGAGCGCCTGTGCAAGGACACGGGCGCGAAGCTCGGCGTCGAGATCGAATGCCGCCAGTCGAACCACGAAGGCGTGCTGGTCGACTGGATCCAGGAGGCCGGCCGTGAAGTTGCTGCCGGCAACATGCTCGGCGTGGTGATGAACCCCGGTGCCTACACCCACACCTCGATCGCGCTGCACGATGCGATCAAAGGCGCGAGCGTGCCGCTGATCGAACTGCACATCTCGAACGTGCATGCGCGCGAGGAGTTCCGCCACAAGTCGTACATCTCGCCTGCGGCGCGCGGGATCATCGTGGGGCTGGGCGTGAAGGGCTACACGCTTGCCATCGCGGCCTTGGTTCCCTGAAGGGAGTTTTCGCGGAACACCGCGGAACCGGCTTTGCCGGGCCGCTGGTGCTGCCCCCTGCAAGGGGGGCTCAATACTGCTGCTTGGGCGCCGCGGCCTTCCAGCTGCGGCTGATGCGCCCGGCGCTGTCGATGCTTTCCAGGTGCACGTCGAAACCCCAGAGCCGGGCGACGTGCTTCAGCACTTCTTCCGCCCCGTCGTGCAGAGGCAGGTTGTTGCGCTGCGTGTGGCGCAGCGTCAGCGAGCGGTCGCCGCGTGTGGCCACGCTCCACACCTGGATGTCGGGCTCGCGGCTGCTGATGTCGTACTGGCGTGAGAGCGATTCGCGCAATGCGTGGTAGCCGCTGTCGTCGTGGATGGCGGACACCTCGAGCTCGGCCTCGCTCTGGTAGTCGCGGATCGAGAACAGGCGGAAGTCGCGCATCGTCTTCGGGCTCAGGAACTGGCCGATGAAGCTCTCGTCCTTGAAGTTGCGCATCGCGTAGTCGAGCGTCTTGACCCAGTCGGTGCCCGCGAAATCGGGGAACCAGCGGCGGTCTTCCTCGGTCGGCTTCTCGCACACGCGGCGCAGGTCGGTCATCATGGCGAAGCCGAGGGCATAGGGGTTGATGCCGCTGTAGGCGCGATGGCCTACCGGCGGCTGGAAGATCACGCCCGTGTGCGAGCTGAGCCACTCCATCATGAAGCCGTCCGCCAGCTGGCCGCGGTCGTACATGGTGTTGAGCAGCGTGTAGTGCCAGAAAGTGGCCCAGCCTTCGTTCATGACCTGTGTCTGGCGCTGCGGATAGAAGTACTGTGCGATCTTGCGCACGATGCGCACCACCTCGCGCTGCCAGGGTTCGAGCAGCGCGGCGTTCTTCTCGATGAAGTAGAGCAGGTTCTCCTGCGGCTCCGACGGAAAGCGCCGCGCTGCATCGGACTCGGCCGCTTGCTCGGCCCGCCGGGGCAGCGTGCGCCAGAGGTCGTTCACCTGCTGCTGCATGTGGCGTTCGCGGTCGGCGCGCTGGATGCTTTCCTGCGCCAGCGAACGCTTCTGCGGACGGCGATAGCGGTCGACGCCGTAGTTCATCAGCGCATGGCAGGAGTCGAGCAGTTCTTCCACCGCATCGAGGCCGTGGCGCTCCTCGCACTCGGCGATGTAGTGCCGCGCATAGACCAGGTAATCGATGATGGATGAGGCGTCGGTCCACATCCGGAACAGGTAGTTGCCCTTGAAGAAGCTGTTGTGGCCGTAGGCCGCATGCGCGATCACCAGGGCCTGCATGGCCATGGTGTTCTCTTCCATCAGGTAGGCGATGCACGGATCGGAGTTGATGACGATCTCGTAGGCCAACCCCATGTGGCCGCGCTTGTAGTTCTTCTCGGTCGAGATGAACTGTTTGCCGTACGACCAGTGGCGGTAGATCATGGGCATGCCCACGCTGGCGTAGGCGTCCATCATCTGCTCGGCGGTGATGACTTCGAGCTGGTTCGGGTACACGTCGAGGCCGTAGCCCTTGGCGGTAAGGGCGATCTCGGTGTGGTAGGTCTCGATGAGTTCGAAGGTCCAGTCGGAAGGGCTGGGCAGGCGGTCGAGCGCTCGTTCGGTGATCATGATGCCACCCCTTCCTTCTTGAACAGATCGCGGAACACAGGGTAGATGTCTTGCGCGTCCGACACCTTGCGCATCGCAAAGTTGGGCTCGACGCCCTCGAGCTGCTGGTATTCCTGCCACAGGTTCTGCTCGGTCTCGGCCACCTGCACGTAGGCGTAATAGCGCACCACGGGCAGGATGTCGTTGACCAGCAGCTCGCGGCAGCGGCCGCTGTCCTGGTGCCAGTTGTCGCCGTCGCTGGCCTGCGCGCCGTACACGTTCCACTCGCCACTCGGATAGCGTGCCTTGATGATCTCGTCCATCAGCACCAGTGCGCTCGACACCACGGTGCCGCCGGTTTCCGTGGCGTGGAAGAACTCTTCTTCCGTCACCTCTTGCGCCTGCGTGTGATGACGCAGGAACACCAGGTCGATGGTCTCGTAGTGCCGCGTGAGAAACATGTAGAGCAGCATGAAGAAGCGCTTGGCCATGTCCTTGCGCGCCTCGTCCATCGAGCCCGACACGTCCATCAGGCAGAACATCACGGCCTTGGCGCTGGGCACGGGCGTCTTCACGCGGTTGCGGTAGCGCAGGTCGATGGGGTCGATGTAGGGCACGTGCCGCATGGTGCGGCGCAGTTCGGCAATCTGCTCTTCGGTCTCACGTATTTCCTTCTGGATGAGCGCCTGGTCGGCCTGCGGGTGCTGCTTCAGGTGTTCGAGGTGCGCTTCGAGGCGCTTGAGCTCCTTGCGAGGCTCGCCGCCCAGCGCGATGCGGCGGGCGAGCGCGCCGCGCATCGAGCGCACCACGTGCAGGTTGTTGGGCGAGCCGTCGCTCGTGAAGCCGGCCCGGTGGCTCTTCCACTCGGGCACGTCGGCGATCTGCGTGCGGATGAGGTGCGGCAGTGCGAGGTCGTCGAAGAACACGCGCATGAACTCTTCGCGCGTCAGGCGGAAGACGAAGTCGTCCTCGCCTTCGCCGCTATCGCCGGCCTCGCCGCTGCCGGAGCCGCTGCTGCTTCCTCCTTCGGGGCGCTTGATGCGGTCGCCCTTCAGGTACTCCTGGTTGCCCGGATGCACGTATTCGCGGTCGCCGCCGCGCGCATGCCCGAACACCGGTTCGGACACGTCGTGGCGCGGCAGGGTCACATCTTCGCCTTGCTCCAGTTCGCGGATGTTGCGGCCGCTGACGGCGCGCCTCACCGCTTCCTGGATCTGCCCCTTGTAGCGCCGGAGGAAGCGCTCGCGGTTGCCAATGGACTTGTTCTTGCCCGATAGCCGGCGGTCGATGATCTGCTGCAGGATGGCCACGATGGTTTCAGAGCTCCTTGCAAAAAGAGGACGAACGAAGGGTCGTCGTTATGAACTCTTGCGCACCCGCAGGTACCACTCGCAGAGCAGGCGGACCTGCTTGGCCGTATAGCCCTTTTCGACCATGCGGGTCACGAAGTCTTCGTGCTTCTTCTGCTCGTCGGCGCTGCTCTTGGTGTTGAAGCTGATCACCGGCAGAAGCTCCTCGGTGTTGGAGAACATCTTCTTCTCGATCACCGAGCGCAGTTTTTCGTAGCTGGTCCACGCCGGGTTGCGCCCTGCGTTGCCAGCCCGCGCGCGAAGTACGAAGTTGACGATCTCGTTGCGGAAGTCCTTCGGGTTGCCGATGCCTGCCGGCCGCTCGATCTTCTCGAGTTCGGCATTGAGCGATGCGCGGTCGAAAACTTCGCCGGTGTCCACGTCGCGGAACTCCTGGTCCTGGATCCAGTAGTCGGCGTAGGTCACGTAGCGGTCGAAGATGTTCTGGCCATACTCGCTGTAGCTCTCGAGGTAGGCAGTCTGGATCTCCTTGCCGATGAACTCGGCATAGCGCGGCGCCAGCAGCTCCTTGATGTAGCTGATGTACTTCTGCTCGATCTCCGGCGCGAACTGCTCGCGCTCGATCTGCTGTTCGAGCACGTACATCAGGTGCACCGGGTTCGCGGCCACTTCGGAACTGTCGAAGTTGAACACCTTCGAGATGATCTTGAATGCGAAGCGCGTGGAGACGCCGCTCATGCCCTCGTCGACGCCCGCGTAGTCGCGGTACTCCTGGATCGACTTGGCCTTGGGGTCGGTGTCCTTGAGGTTCTCGCCGTCGTATACCTGCATCTTGCTGAAGGTGCTGGAGTTCTCGGGCTCCTTCAGGCGCGTGAGCACCGAGAGCTGGGCCATCATGCGCAGCGTTCCAGGGGCGCAGGGCGCCTGGGCCAGCGACGAGTTGCGCACCAGCTTCTCGTAGATCTTGATTTCTTCCGAGGCGCGCAGGCAGTACGGCACCTTGACGATGTAGATGCGATCGAGGAAAGCCTCGTTGTTCTTGTTGTTGCGGAAGGCCTTCCACTCGCTCTCGTTGCTGTGCGCAAGCACGATGCCGTCGAACGGGATGGCGCCGAAGCCCTCCGTGCCCTTGAAGTTGCTTTCCTGTGTAGCGGTCAGCAGCGGGTGGAGCACCTTGATGGGCGCCTTGAACATTTCCACGAACTCCAGCAGGCCCTGGTTCGCGAGGCACAAGCCGCCGGAGTAGGCATACGCGTCCGGATCGTCCTGGGCATAGGTTTCGAGCTTGCGGATGTCGACCTTGCCGACCAGCGAGGAGATGTCCTGGTTGTTCTCGTCGCCCGGCTCGGTCTTGGCGACGGCGATCTGCCGCAGCACGGACGGGAAGCGCTTGACGACCTTGAACTGGCGGATGTCGCCACCGTATTCCTCGAGCCGCTTGACGGCCCAGGGCGAGAGAATTCGGTTCAGGTAACGGCGGGGAATGCCGTATTCCTTTTCAAGGATCTCGCCGTCCTCGATCGAGTCGAAGAGGCCGAGCGGGGATTCGTTGACCGGCGAGCCCTGAATCGCGTAGAAGGGCACGTGCTCCATGAGCTGCTTCAGGCGCTCGGCGATCGAGCTCTTGCCGCCACCGACCGGACCCAGCAGGTAAAGGATTTGCTTCTTTTCTTCCAGCCCCTGGGCGGCGTGGCGGAAATAGGACACCACTTGTTCTATGGCGTCTTCCATGCCATAGAACTCCTTGAACGCCGGATAGATCTTGATGACCTTGTTCGCGAAGATGCGCGAGAGGCGAGGATCGTTGCGCGTGTCAACCAGCTCGGGATCGCCGATGGCCTTGAGCATGCGCTCCGACGCGGTGGCATAGGCCGTGGGATCGCGCTTGCAGATGTCCAGGTAGTCCTGCAGCGAGATGACTTCCTCGCGGGTGCGCTCGTAGCGGGCGGCAAAGTTGCTGATCACATCCATGGTCACGCCTCCATCAAGTCAGTGGGCTTTTGGCCCGATGGCTTGCAGCAAAGGCCTTGCGCAACACTTAAAGGTTGCCTGCCCATGGCTGCATGCCGCGGAAAACTCCCTTACTACAATCTGCTAACAATCAGCATAAAGCAAAGATTGAACCTGGCAAATCATTCTTAAATTCAGAACCACACCGGCAAGTAAAGTTCCACAAAAAACAAGGAACTACTTTTCGGATTTCAGTTAAATTCAAAGGCTCGCGTTCCTAATTCTCTCCGGGTGAAAACACCTATGCCTGATGGCCATCGTCCGTTTTTGCCTTTTCTCCGGGAAAGCACCGTCTATTGAGCCTTGGGCTCAAAAAAACAGACGTCTCCTGCAATAACGCGCGATCTGTCGTTTGGTTTATTGCACATCGAAAAAAAATATAAAAGCAATCCCCGCGCCGCTTTTCGATGGGCGGCTTGCGCATGTTGGCGTGGGAAAGTTGCTTGGGTGCAGGTCGGCATGTCCCGCGAAGGGGCGGGACGTGCACCGTCGATGTGCCTGCCAAGGGTCGCCGCAGCGTCGATGCACCAGCTGCGGACCCCACATTGCAAAGGGCCGCTAAGCGGCCCTTGTTGGAGTCAGATGCATCCGCCGGAGCTGAAGTCTCCGGGGTCGCATGTCGGACGGAAGAAGCGGGTCCGGTTCAGCTGAAGAATTCCTTCGCCTTGTCGAACCAGCCCTTGTCGGTCGGGCTGTGCTTGTCGCCGCCCTTCCTGAGCGACTCGTCGAGTTCTTTCAGCACCTTGCGTTGGTGCTCGGTGAGCTTCACGGGCGTCTCGACGCGCACATGGCAGTACAGGTCGCCGGGGTAGCTCGAGTTCACGCCCTTGATGCCCTTGCCGCGCAGGCGGAACTGCTTGCCGCTTTGCGTGCCTTCGGGAATGTCGATGGCCGCCGCGCCCTTGAGCGTGGGCACGTTGATCTCGCCGCCCAGCGCCGCCGTGGTCATGCTCACAGGCACGACGCAATGGAGGTTGTCGCCGTCGCGCTCGAAGATCTCGTGCTTCTTGAGCCGGATCTCGATGTACAGGTCGCCCGGCGGGCCGCCGTTGACACCGGGCTCGCCGCTGCCGGTCACGCGCATGCGCTGGCCATCGTCGATGCCTGCGCGGATCTTCACTTCGAGCGTCTTGTTGCGCTTGATCTTGCCCTGGCCGTGGCACACGGTGCAGGGCTCGGGAATGATCTTGCCGCTGCCGTGGCAGGTGGGGCAGGTCTGCTGCACGCTGAAGAAGCCCTGGCGCATCTGCACCGCGCCCGCGCCGTGGCAGGTGGTGCAGGTGATGGGTTTGGTGCCGGGCTTCGCGCCCGAGCCGTGGCAGGTGTCGCACTCGTCCCAGGTCGGGATGCGGATCTCGGTGGTCTTGCCTTCGGCGGCCTCCTCGAGCGTGATCTCCATCGCATAGCTTAGGTCGCTGCCGCGGAACACCTGGCGCCCGCTGCTGGTGCGGCCGCGGCCGCCGCCACCGAACACGTCGCCGAAGATGTCGCCGAAAGCTTCCGCGAAACCGCCGAAGCCCTCTGCGCCCGGTCCGCCGCGCATGTTGGGGTCGACGCCGGCATGGCCGTACTGGTCGTAGGCCGCGCGCTTCTGTCCGTCGGACAGCATTTCGTAGGCTTCCTTCACCTCCTTGAACTTGGCCTCGGCCTCCTTCGAGGTGTCGCCGTGGTTGCGGTCGGGGTGGTGCTTCATCGCAAGCTTGCGATAAGCCTTCTTGATTTCATCCTCGCTCGCGTTCTTGGGGACGCCGAGGGTTTCGTAGTAGTCGCGTTTGGTGGCCATGGCAGGTCGATCAGCGGATCAGGGGAGCAGCGGGAACTCGGGCAGCTTGAAGCGAGAAAGGCTGGAGCACCCTTTCAGGTGTTCCAGCCTCGGTCAATGGACTGAAGATCAGCCCTTCTTGACTTCCTTCACTTCGGCGTCGACCACGTTGTCGTCGGCCTGCGCATGCGCAGCAGCTTCCGCGCCAGCCGGGCCCGATGCGCCCGAGGCGCCTGCGGCCGCCTGCGATTCGGCATACATCTTCTCGCCGAGCTTCTGGCTCGCGGTCATCAGCGTGTTGGTCTTTTCCTCGATCGCGGACTTGTCTTCGCCCTTGAGGGCTTCTTCCAGGTCCTTGATCGCGGCTTCGATCGCGTCCTTCTCGGCGGCTTCGAGGCTCGCACCATGTTCGCCCAGCGACTTCTTCACGCTGTGCACCATGGCCTCGCCCTGGTTGCGTGCCTGCACGATCTCCAGCTTCTTCTTGTCGTCGGCCGCGTTCAGTTCGGCGTCCTTCACCATCTTCTGGATCTCGTCCTCGGACAGGCCCGAGTTCGCCTTGATGGTGATCTTGTTTTCCTTGCCGGTGCCCTTGTCCTTCGCGCCGACGTGCAGGATGCCGTTGGCGTCGATGTCGAAGCTCACCTCGATCTGCGGCGTGCCGCGCGATGCCGGCGGAATGCCTTCGAGGTTGAACTCGCCGAGCAGCTTGTTGCCCGAGGCGATGTCGCGCTCGCCCTGGAACACCTTGATGGTCACGGCCGGCTGGTTGTCTTCCGCCGTCGAGAAGGTCTGCGCGAACTTCGTCGGGATCGTGGTGTTCTTGGCGATCATCTTCGTCATGACGCCGCCCATGGTCTCGATGCCCAGCGACAGCGGGGTCACGTCGAGCAGCAGCACGTCCTTGCGGTCGCCCGAGAGCACCTGGCCCTGGATGGCGGCGCCGACAGCCACGGCTTCGTCGGGGTTCACGTCCTTGCGCGGTTCCTTGCCGAAGAAGGCCTTCACCTTTTCCTGCACCTTGGGCATGCGGGTCATGCCGCCGACCAGGATCACGTCGTTGATGTCGCTCACGCTGATGCCGGCGTCCTTGATGGCCAGGCGGCAGGGCGCGATGGTGCGCTCGACCAGCTCGTCGACCAGGCTTTCCAGCTTGGCGCGGGTGAGCTTGATGTTCAGGTGCTTCGGACCCGAGGCATCGGCCGTGATGTAGGGCAGGTTGATGTCGGTCTGCGCGCTGTTCGACAGCTCGATCTTGGCCTTCTCGGCGGCTTCCTTCAGGCGCTGCAGGGCCAGCACGTCCTTGCTCAGGTCGACGCCTTGCTCTTTCTTGAACTCGGCAATGATGTAGTCGATGATGCGCTGGTCGAAGTCTTCGCCGCCCAGGAAGGTGTCGCCGTTGGTCGACAGCACTTCGAACTGCTTCTCGCCGTCCACGTCGGCGATCTCGATGATCGACACGTCGAAGGTACCGCCACCCAGGTCATACACGGCGATCTTGCGATCGGCCTTGTCCTGCTTGTCCAGGCCGAAGGCCAGGGCAGCAGCGGTGGGTTCGTTGATGATGCGCTTCACGTCGAGGCCCGCGATGCGGCCGGCGTCTTTCGTGGCCTGGCGCTGGGCATCGTTGAAGTAGGCCGGCACCGTGATCACGGCTTCGGTCACGGTTTCGCCGAGGTAGTCTTCGGCCGTCTTCTTCATCTTGCGCAGGATGTCGGCGCTGACTTGCTGCGGGGCGATCTTCTTGCCGCGCACTTCCACCCATGCGTCGCCGTTGTCGGCCTTGGCGATGGTGTAGGGCATCAGGTCGATGTCCTTCTGGACTTCCTTTTCCTCGAACTTGCGGCCGATCAGGCGCTTGATCGCGTACAGCGTGTTCTTGGGGTTGGTGACGGCCTGGCGCTTGGCCGAGGCACCGACCAGCACTTCACCGTCTTCCTGATAAGCGACGATCGACGGCGTGGTGCGTGCACCTTCCGAGTTCTCGATCACACGCGTGGTGTTGCCTTCCATGATCGACACGCACGAGTTGGTGGTGCCGAGGTCGATGCCGATGATCTTTGCCATGTTCTTACTCCTGAAAGCCTGAAAAATATGTTGTTATGAACTTGTGGATAACCCAGCTCGATTCAAGGGATGGAGCGGGGATTTCCTGTGGGAATCTTGTGGGCCGCGCCGATTACTTCGGCGCGCTGACCGTGACCAGCGCCGGGCGCAGCACCCGGTCGTTGATGGTGTAGCCCTTCTGCAGCACGCTCACCACGGTGTTGGGTTCCTGCTCGGGAGCGGGCACCACCGAGATGGCTTGGTGCTGGTGCGGATCGAACTTGGTGCCGGGCGCGGGGGCTACTTCGATCACCTTGTTGCGTTCGAGCGCGCTCTTGAGCTGGCGCAGCGTGGCTTCAGCGCCTTCGCGGATCTGCTCGGGCGTGGCGTCCTTGATGGCCAGGCCGGCTTCGAGGCTGTCGGTCACCGGCAGCAAGCTCTCGGCAAAGGCCTCGACGGCGAACTTGCGGGCCTTGGTGATCTCGTCGTCGGCGCGGCGGCGGGCGTTCTGCACATCGGCCTGCGCGCGCAGGTACTGGTCGGCCAGTTCGGCATTCTTGGTCTGCAGGGCAGCGAGCTCGCCTTGTGCCACGGCCAGGGCGTCGAGCGCCTCGGCTTCATTGGCGGCTTGCGCTGCCTCCAGTTCTTCGGGGCTTGGCTCGCCTTGCAGCATTTGGGAATTCTGTGCGGATTGTTGCGGGTCAGACATTTTTCAAAGAACCGGCGTGCGCCGGAAAACAAACGATAGCCAGCCACATGGGGCTGCTCTAAAGCTTTTCAAGCGTAAAAATGCGGCCGAAAGGGCCGTAATACGGGTCGCGAAGTGGTTTTCGCGAGGGACACCGAGGAACCGGCTTCGCCGGGCCTCAGGTGTCGCCCCCGGTAGGGGGTTGGCGCAGCGGACACGAAGTGCCGCGCAGCCTGGGGGCGAGCCCTGATCAGTGGGCGTCGAGCAGCTCGACGTCGAACTTCAGGGTGGCGTTCGGGGGGATCACGCCGCCGGCGCCGCGGGCACCGTAGCCCAGCGATGCGGGAATGATCAGCGTGCGCTTGCCGCCGATCTTCATGCCGGCGACGCCTTCGTCCCAGCCCTTGATGACTTGGCCGGCGCCCAGCGAGAACGCGAAGGGGTCGTTGCGGTCGCGGCTGGAGTCGAACTTGGCGCCTTGCGTGCCGTCGTTGTAGAGCCAGCCGGTGTAGTGCACGTGCACGTGCTGGCCGGCCTTGGCTTCGGTGCCGGTGCCGACTTCGGTGTCTTCGTATTGCAGGCCGGAGGGGGTGGTGGGCATGGGAAACGCTCCTTGCGTCGATGTGAGATCAATGGATCGAAGGCGCGGAGTTTACCGAGGCCGGGCAGGGCGACCTGTCGTCCTTCAGGTCTGGCTGGTGTCGTCGGAGGGCGGCGCGGGTGTGGGAGCAGGGGCTGCCACAGGGGCGGGAGCGGGTGCGGCCGCTGGCGAAACTGCGGCGGCTGGTGCCGGCGCTGCTGCCTTCTTGAGCTGTCCCAGTTGCCACTTGCCTGCGAAGGCCTGCAGGTCGGACAGGCGCTTGAGCAGGTCTTGCCCGCTCAGCGTGAGGCTGTAGCCGTCGCTGCCGTGGCCGACGATGCCGGCCTCGCGCAGTTCCTTGATGCGGGTGTTGAGCGTGTTGGGAGTGATGCCGCCCACGCTGTCCTGCAGCAGCCGGAAGGTCTGCGCATGGCCATCGCGCAGGGCCCAGAGCACGCGCAGTGCATAACGGGCTTCGAGCAGGGCGAGCAGCTGGCTGACGGCTGCGTTTTCCTTGGTACTCATCGACATCATCTCCTCGAAGCTGGGCGGGCCGTCGACCTTGGGGCAGGGCGATGCTTCGCGTTCTTGTGGTGGGTTACGGACCGTTTCGTTGGCCGGCGACTATAGCGCAAATGATGAGGATGCTACTAGTTTTATAGCTGCCAGGGCATACTGCATGCGGGTTGTGAGACAAAGCCTCACAAGTTGGCGTAGTCGGCCATGGCTTCGCCCAGCCGGATCGCGCGGCCTGGCGACCACGCCGGGTTGAAGGCCAGCGCAGGCGCCGGGAAGAGCATGACCACTGTCGAGCCGAGCAAGAAACGGCCCATCTCGTCGCCCTTGCGGATGTCGATCTGCCGGTCGTTGTAGTTCCACTCGCGCAGTTCGCCCACGCGCGGCGGATTGACCACGCCGTGCCACACGGTGGCCATGCTGCCGACGATGGTGGCACCCACCAGCACCAGCACGAAGGGCCCGTGCGCCGATTCGAAGACGCATACCACGCGCTCGTTGCGTGCGAACAGGCCGGGCACGCCGCGCGCCGTGGTCGGGTTCACCGAGAACAGGTCGCCCGGCACATGGATCATGCGCACCAGCCGCCCGTCGCAGGGCATGTGGATGCGGTGGTAGTCCTTCGGGCTCAGGTAGAGCGTCGCGAAGCTGCCGTGCGCGAACTTCGCGGCCAGCGCGGCGTCGCCGCCGACCAGCGCGGTGGTCGTGTAGTCGTGGCCCTTGGCCTGGAAGATCTGGTCGCCGCGGATCGCGCCGAACTGGCTGATCGCGCCGTCCACGGGGCAGACCAGGTCTGCCTGTGCGAGCGGCCGCGCGCCGGGCTTGAGCGCGCGCGTGAAGAACTGGTTGAAGCTCTTGTAGTGGTGGATGTCCGACTCGAGCGCCTCGCCCATGTCCACGCCGTACTTGGCCACGAAGCGCCGGATGATCCACGTCGTGACGGCGCCCCGTTCCTTGCCCGCGACCCAGCCGGCGAAATTGGTCAGGGCCTGCTTGGGGAACAGGTATTGGGGCAGTACTGCGGAGCGGTCGGACACGTGGGAGAAGCCTGGAATGCGGAATCGGAAGGGCATTCTATAAAGCGCTTCTCCCCGGGAACGTAGGAAGCTTCCCTTGGTTCGCGTCCCGCCGTCAGTCGGCCTTGATCCCCGCGGCCTTGATCACCTGCGCCCACTTTTCCACTTCGGCCTTCTGGAACGCCGCGATCTGCGCGGTGCTCAGGTCGGCCGGCTCCATGCCGAAGCTCTTGAGCTTGTCCTGCATCTCGGGCGCGGAGAGGATCTTGCGGATCTCGGTGTGCAGCCGGTCGACCACCGGTGCCGGTGTGCCCGCGGGCACGAAGATCGCCTGCCATGACACGACCTCAAAGTCCTGCAGGCCGGGCACGCCCGACTCGGCCACCGTCGGCACGTCCGGCATCGAGGCCAGCCGCTTCGACGAGGTGACCGCGATGGCGCGCAGCTTGCCGCTCTGGATGTGAGGGCCGGCGACCACCGTGGTGTCGAACATCATGTCGACCTGCCCGCCGATCACGTCCTGGATTGCCGGGCCGCTGCCCTTGTACGGAATGTGCGTGAACTTCACGCCCGACTTGAAGGCCATCAGTTCCAGCGCGAGGTGCTGCGAGGTGCCCGTGCCGGCCGAGGCCGACGAGAGCCCGCCGGCCTTGGCCTTGCTGGCTGCGATCACGTCCTTCAGTGTCTTGTACGGGCTTGCCTGGTTCACCACCAGCACCACCGGGTTGGTGCCGATCAGCGTCACCGGCGCGAACGACTTCTGCGGGTCGTAGCCCAGCTTGGGATACAGGCTCACGTTGATCGCGTGCGAGCTGATCGTGCCGCCGACCATCGTGAAGCCGTCGGGCGCGGCGCGCGAACCGACCTCCGAGCCCACGCTGCCGCCGGCACCGCCCTTGTTGTCGATGATCACGCTCGTGCCCAGCACGGGGCCGAGCTTCTGCCCGATCAGGCGGGCCAGCACGTCGGTGGTGCCGCCGGCGGGAAAGGGCACGAGGTAGGTGATGGCCTTGCCCGTCGGCCAGTTGCCGCCGCCCTGCGCGAAGGCGGCCGGAAGGCCGGCGGCGAGGGAAGAGGCGAGGGCGGTGCGAATGAGTGTGCGGCGTTGCATGCAGGTGTCTCCTTGTGATGGGTGGTGCGGGGCCGTCAGGGCATGTCGACGATCTCGATCCAGTTCGGGTTCTTGCCGACGTCCAGGTGCTGGGGCCTGCCCAGCGCGCCGGTGGCGGCGTCGATGGCGTAGAGCGAGATGCCGTGCGATTCCTGTCCCGCGGCGATGAGATAGCGCCCGCTGGAGTCGATGGCGAAGCCGCGCGGCACCTTCTCGGTCGGGGTCTGGCCCAGCGGCTGCAGTTGTCCCGTGGCGGCATCGACCTTGAACGCCGACAGCGTGCTCGAGGTGCGCTCCGACGCGTACAGGTAGCGCCCGTCGGGCGTCAGGTGCAGGTCGGCGGCCCAGGGCTTGCCGGTGAAGCCGGCGGGCAGCGTGGTCGTGCTCTGTTCGAGCTTGAGCGTGCCGCGCGCCGCGTCCCATGCGAACACGTGCAGGGCGGCGTCGAGCTCGTCCAGCAGATAGACGTGGCGCTGCGCCTTGTCCCAGATGAAGTGGCGCGGGCCCGATTTCGTGGATGTGGTCGTCAGCGGCGGATCGTTGGGCGACAGCAGGCCCTTCTCGGCGTCGAAGCGCCAGCTCGACACGTTGTCGCCGCCCAGGCTGGTGGCCAGCACGAAGCGGTTGCTGGCGTCCGCGTGGATCGCGTGCGCGTTGGGCCCGGTCTGGATCAATTGATGGACGGGGCCCGCGGCGCCGTCCTTGCCGATGGAATTGACCGTGATCTTGCCGCCCTGGTAGGAGGCCGCGAAGAGCCACTTGCCGCTCGCGTCCAGGTCGATGTTGGCCATGCTGTCGGCCAGCGGCGCCTCGCCGAGCTTCTGCAGCTTGCCGGTGGCACCGTCGATCGACAGCGAGGCCACGCGAAACGGCTGCGAGCGCAGCGCGGCATACAGCACGCGCTTGTCGTGGCTCACCACCATCGGCATCACCGTGCCGCCGACGTTCAGCGTCTGCACCGGCTTGAGCGCACCCTGGGCGCGGTCGAGCTCGAGCACGGAGATTTCCTGGCTGTCCGCGTTGGACACGTAGACCCAGGTGGCGGCCGAGGCGGGGCCGATGGCGGCCAGCCACAGCAGCGATGCGATGGTTTTTCTTTTCATGGTTCGCGGTTCAGGGTTTGATGTTCAGTTTGGTGATGAGCTGCTTGAAGTAGACGTTGTCCTTGGCCAGCGTCTCCTTGAACACGGCGCCGTCGGTGTAGACGTAGCCCAGGTTCTGCTTGTCCATCACCTCGTGCATCAGCGGCTCGGCGGCGGTCTTCGCCGTCATCTCGCGCAGCTTCGCCATCACTTCGGGCGGTGTGTTCTTCGGCGCGCCGAGGCCGCGCCAGGTGCCGATCGACAGATCGATGCCGCGTTCCTTGGCGGTGGGCACCTTCTCGAAGCCCTTCACGCGCTTGTCGGCCATCACCATCAGCACCTTGAGCTTGCCGCCCTGCACATGCGTGGTGACTTCGGCCGGGCTCACCGCCACGGCCTCGATGTGTCCGCCGAGCAGCGCCAGCACCGCCGGCGCCGCGCCCTGGAACGGGATGTGGCCGAACTTCGCGCCGGTCTTGTCTTCGAGCGCCGCGGCGGCAAGGTGCCAGATCGAGCCGTTGCCCGAGTTGCCCACGCGCACGCCCTCGGGCGACTTCTTCGCGGCCGCCAGGAACTCCTCGATGGTGTTCCACGGCGCGTCGGCCTTCACGGTGATCGCCGCCGGATCGGCATTGAGCTGCGCGATCGGCTGGAAGTCGTCGTAGTTGAACTTGGCAAGGCCCAGGTGCGGCAGCGTCAGCAGCTCGACCGTCAGCACCGCGAGCTTGTAGCCGTCGGGCTTGGCGTTGATCACCTCCGTCCAGCCGATGGCGCCGCCAGCGCCGGGGCGGTTGACGATCACGATGCTCTGCGAGATGTGCTTGCGGCTCGCCTCGGAAAAAGCGCGTGCCAGGCCATCGGTCCCGCCGCCGGGCTGGTAGGGCACCAGCAGCTCGATCGGACGGTTCGGAAAATCGGCCTGCGCCGCGGCCGGCGTGGCCAGCCCGAGCGAAAGAGCTGCCGTGGCCGAGAGGGCGGCGATGCCGCGAACAAGCTGGATTCTTCTCATGATGTCGTCGTCTCCGTTGTTGATCCGATCCGGGGCCTCGCGCAAGGCCTCCTCGTGTTCTTCGTGCGTGCCTCAGGGCATGTACTGGCCGCCGTTCACCTCGATCACCTGCCCCGTGACGTAGCCGGAGAGCTGCTCCGACGCCAGGTACAGGAAGGCGCCGACGCATTCCTCGGGCACGCCGATGCGGCCCATCGGAATGCCGGCGCGGAAGTTCTCCAGCATTGCGGGTGTCGAGAAGCGGTCCTGGAACGGCGTCTGGATCACGCCGGGCGCCACGGCATTCACGCGGATGCGGTCGCCCACCAGCTCCTTCGCGAGCCCGTGCGTCGCCGTGCTCACGAAGCCCTTCGAGCCCGCGTACAAATAGGCGGCTGGCCCGCCGCCGGTGCGTGCCGCGACCGAGGTCACGTTGATGATGTTGCCGCTGCCCTGCGCGCGCATCAGCGGCACCACCTCGCGGCAGTAGGCGAGCACCGAGCGCGCGTTGATGTGCATCACCTCGTCGAACAGCGCGTCGTCGAACTCGGCGATCGGCACGCGCTTGACCAGGCTGCCGGCGTTGTTGACGAGCACGTCGATGCGCCCCAGCTGCGCCGCGGCCTGTTTCACGCATTCGCGGATTGCGGCCGTGTCGCGCACGTCGGCCTTCAGCGCGAAGGCGGTGCCGCCGGCCGCGCGGATGGTGTCGACCACCCCGTTCGCCGCATCGGCCGAGCTGTTGTAGTGCACCGCCACGCGCATGCCGCGCGCCGCAAAGGCGACGGCCACCGCGGCGCCGATGCCGGTGCTGGCGCCGGTGACGAGCGCTGTCTTGTCCTTGAGGTCTTCCATGTCTTTGCTCCGTGCGAAGGGATCAGGTCACGGGTGCCGGGTTGAACAGCACCAGCGCGTTGTGCAGCTTCCAGTGCTCGGCCCATGTTTTCTTGCGGCCGCTGGCCACGTCGAGCATCAGGCGGAACAGCTCCCAGCCCACGTCCTCGATGCTGGCCTCGCCGTCGGCGATGCGGCCTGCGTTCACGTCCATCAGGTCGTGCCAGCGGCGCGCGAGGTCGCTGCGCGTGGCGACCTTGATCACCGGTACCTCGGCCAGCCCGTAGGGCGTGCCGCGGCCGGTGGTGAACACGTGCAGGTTGATGCCGGCCGCCAGCTGCAGCGTGCCGCAGATGAAATCGCTGGCCGGCGTGGCGGCGTAGATCAGGCCCTTCTGCGCAGCCTTCTCGCCGGGCGCGAGCACGCCGGTGATGGGCGCCGAGCCCGACTTGACGATGGAGCCCATCGCCTTCTCGACGATGTTCGACAGGCCGCCCTTCTTGTTGCCCGGCGTGGTGTTGGCGCTGCGGTCGACGCGGCCCTTCTGCAGGTAGGCGTCGTACCAGGCCATCTCGCGGATCATGGCCTCGGCCACCTCGGGCGTGGACGCGCGCGAGGTGAGCTGGTCGATGCCGTCGCGCACCTCGGTCGTTTCCGAGAACATCACGGTGGCGCCCGCGCGCACCAGCAGGTCGGTGCAGAAGCCCACGGCGGGGTTGGCGGTGACGCCCGAGAAGGCGTCGCTGCCGCCGCACTGGACGCCCACCACCAGTTCGCTGGCGGGCACGGTTTCGCGCCTGCGCCTGTTGAGCCGCGCGAGGTGCTCGTCGGCCTGGCGCATGACCGAGTCGATCATCGACATGAAGCCGACATGCTCGTCGTCCTGCAGGCAGACCACGTCGAGCTCTGCCGCATCGCCGCCGGCATCGCCGCGCTTGTCGATGATGGGAATGCTTCCCGGCGGCAGCAGCCGCTCGGGCTGCAGCTTCTCGCAGCCCAGGCTCACCACCATCACCTCGCCGCCGAAGTTCGGATTGAGGCTGATGTTGCGCAGCGTGCGGATCGGCACGATGGCATCCGGCGCATCGATGGCCACGCCGCAGCCGTAGCTGTGCTCCAGCGCCACCACGTCGTCGACGTTCGGGTACCTGGGCAGCAGCTCGGCCTTGATGCGCTGCACCGCGAAGTCGGTCACGCCGGCCACGCACTGCACCGTCTGCGTGATCGCGAGGATGTTGCGCGTGCCCACCGAGCCGTCGGCGTTGCGGTAGCCCTCGAAGGTGTAGCCCTCCAGCGGGGGCAGGGCGGGGGGCTTGACCGTGGCGATGGGCAGGCCGTCGAGGCCGGGCGCCACCGGCATGCGCATTACGCGCTCGTGCACCCAGCTGCCGCGCGGCAGTGCTTTCTGTGCATAGCCGATCACCACGTTGTAGCGGACGATGGCCGCGCCCTCGGCCAGGTCGGCCAGGGCCACCTTGTGACCCTGGGGCACGTTGTCCACCAGCACCAGGCCGTCGGCGAACGAGGTGCCGGCCTTCAGGCCGCCGTCGTTCGCGACGATGGCCACGTTGTCGTTGGCGTGGATGCGGATGTAGAGCGGCGAGGCTCCGGAGGCGGCATTGCTCATCGTGAGGACCTTTGTTGCTTACAGCACCTTGTGGCCGGTCAGCATCGTGGGCAGCCAGGTGGAGAAGGCCGGCACGTAGGTCACCAGGGTGATGGCGATGAAGATCGCCAGATAGTAGGGCCAGGCGGTTTTCGTCGCCTCCCCGATGGATATCTTGCCGATCGCGCAGCCGATGAACTGCACCGTGCCCACCGGCGGGTGCACCAGGCCCAGCGCGCAGTTCAGCAGCAGCATCATCCCGAACTGCACCGGGCCCACGCCCATCTGGATGGCCAGCGGCAGGAACAGCGGCGTCGTGATCAGGATGTGCGCCGCCATGTCCAGGAAGATGCCCAGGAAGATCTGGATGATGTTGATGTACAGCAGCATCAGCCAGGGACTGGAGGTGGCGGCCAGCAGCACGGTCTCGATGGCGTCCGGGATCTCCAGGTAGGCCATCTGGTAGCGCAGCATGTTCGACACGCCGATCAGCAGCAGGATCACGCCGGTGGTCTTCGACGCCTTGGCCAGCGACTTGAAGAGCTTCTCGCGCGTCATCGTGCGGTAGGCCACCACCGTGAGCAGCAGCGAATACGTCACCGCGATGGCCGCCGCCTCGGTGGCCGTTGCCACGCCCTTCATCACGCACACCAGGATGATCACGATCACCATCAGGCCGGGAATCGCAGCCAGGAAGGTCTTGGCCACCATGCCCCAGCCGGGGAAGCGCTCGACCATCGTGCTGCCGTCGGTGCGCTTCGGGTAGCCATGCTTGGCGGCCTGCCAGTAGGCGGCCACCAGCATGCACACCATGATCCAGAACACCGGGATGAGCCCCGCGAACATCAGGTCGCCGATGGACACGCCCTTGATGATGTGCCCGTCGATGGTGCCCACCGCGGCCTGCGCTGCGAAGGCGTAGATGATCATGTTGTGCGAGGTCGGCATCAGCGCACCCGAGAGCGAGGCGTGCGTCGTCACGTTCACCGCATACGCCGCGCTGTAGCCCTCGCGCTTCATGATCGGGATCATCACGCCGCCCATGGCCGAGGTGTCGGCCACGGGGGAGCCGGAGACGCCGCCGAACAGCGTCGATGCCACCACGTTGGCCAGGCCCAGGCCGCCCTTCCAATGGCCGACGAGGCTGCGCGCGAAGGCGACGATCTTGTCGGCGATGCCGCCGTGCAGCATCAGCTCGCCCGAGAAGATGAAGAAAGGAATGGCCAGGAACGAGAACACGTTCATGCCCGACACCATCATCTGGATGGCGGTCTCGAACGGCAGGCCCTCGTAGGCAAAGGTGGCCAGGCAGCTCAGCCCGATGGCGAAGGCCACCGGCATGCCGAGCAGCAGGAAGAGCACGAAGCTCAGCGACAGCACTGTCAATGCCATGATGGAACGACCTTCTGGTCTGTGAACTGAGCCGCCAGGTGCTCGAGGGAGAAGAGGGTGATCAGCACCCCCGCAAAGAGAATCGGCACGTAGCGCACGGCCTCGGACATGCCCAGCGTGGGAATGGTCGACTCGCGTGTGGACACGGCCATCTCGGCACCGCCCGCGATCAATGCGATGGCGAAGCCGATGGTCAGCACATAGACAAGCGCCTTGCACCAGAACTGCGCTTTGGGCGGCAGTACCTTCACCAGCGAATCGAGGCCGATGTGGCCGGCGTCGCGCACGCCGGCGGAAGCGCCGAACATGGCGACCGAGATCACCAGCAGCAGCGCGACCTGCTCCACGTACGGCGGGGCGTCATTGAAGACGTAGCGCAGCACCACGCCGTAGACGACGACTGCGAGCAGGCCGACAAGGCACACGCAGGCGATGTACATCGCCCAGCGCGAAAGCCGTGCGTTCAGATGGGTCAGCAAATGCATTTGGAAGTCCTGCCTTGCCCCCTCCCTCCGAAAGGTGAGGGAGAGAAGCCGTGGGCGTCATTTCGTGTTGACGATTTCCTGCACCAGCGCCTTCAGCTCCGGCGTGGTGGCGAACTTGTCCCACACCGGCTTCTCGGCATCGACGAAGCCCTTGCGGTCGATATCGGCGGCGGCCACGACTTTCGCGCCGCCCTTGATGACGGCCGCCTTGGCGTCCTTCTCGCGCGGCTCCCACAGCTTCACGTAGTAGGGCACCGAGTCCTTCGCGGCCTTGCGGATCGCGGCCTGTTCTTCCTTGCTCAGCGTGTCCCAGATCTTCTTGGAGAACACCAGCACTTCGGGCGTCATGACGTGCATGGTCTCGGAGTAGACCGGCGCGGCCTCGAAGTGCTTGGCTTCGTCGTACGAGGGGTAGTTGTTCTCGGCGGCGTCCACCAGGCCGGTCTTCAGGCCGGTGTAGACCTCGGCGATGGGCATCGGCGTGGGCGAGGCGCCGGTGGCGCTCACCAGGCTCACCATCAGGTCGGAGGGCTGCACGCGGATCTTCAGGCCCTTCATGTCGGCCACTGTCTTGATCGGCTTCTTGGCGTAGACCGAGCGCGCGCCGCTTTCATACATGCACAGGCCGATGAAGCCGGCCTTCTCGAACGCGGCCAGCACCTTGTCGCCGGTCGGTCCGTACATGGCCTTGCGGAAATGCTCGATGTCGCGGAACAGGAAGGGCAGCGACGGAATCACCGACTCCGGCACGATGCCGTGGAACGAGGCGCTGCTCACGCGCACCATGTCCAGCGCGCCGATCTTCACCTGCTCGACCGTGTCCTTCTCCGAGCCCAGCGAACTGTCGGCGAAGATCTTGATGTTGTCCTTGCCGCCCGTGGCCTTCGACAGCTCATCGCCCATGAACTTCACCGCCTGGTTGGTGGGAAAGTCCTTGGCGTGCACTTCGGCGGAGCGGAAGGTTCGTGCCATGGCGGCGTTCGATACCGTGAGGGTGACCAGGCCGATCGCGATCAGGCCCGACAGCTTCTTCATTTGTAGTGATTTCATTCTTGATAGCTCCTCGGTGGATGAAAAGAAAACGCAGTGGATGAACAACAGGGTCAGATGCCGAAAGCGGGCTCCGCGAGGCCCTTCGCACCGGGCCGCAGCGCGAACACGCCGCCGGCCAGCGGCTGGTCCGAAAGGTCGGTGCCGCCGGGACGGATGGAGGTGACGAAGAGGGTGTCGAGGTCCGGGCCGCCGAAGGCGCACATGGCGGGCTTCTTCACCGGTACTTCGAGCGAGCGGTCGAGCCGGCCGTCGGGCGTGAAGCGGTGCACCAGGCCGGCGTCGTTGCCGCAGATCCAGTAGCAGCCGTCGGTGTCCATGGCGGCGCCGTCGGGACGGCCGGGCAGGGGCTTCATGTCGATGAACAGGCGGCGGTTGGTGGGCGTGCCGGTGTCCGTGTCGTAGTCGAAGGCCCAGACGGCTTGTACGCCGGGGTGCGAGTCCGAGAGGTACATCGTGCGGCCGTCCGGGCTGAAGGCCAGGCCGTTGGGCACGATGAGATCGCCGAGGCGCTCAGCGGCGTTGTCGCTGCCCTTGCCGTAGCGGTAGAGGCGGCCGATGCGCGCGCCGGCCGCCATGTCGAGCAGCATCGTGCCGGCCCAGAAGCGGCCCTGTCGGTCGCAGCGGCCGTCGTTGAAGCGCATGGCCGGTGCCGCGTGCGCGACGGGGGCGAGCGGGCTGGCGGCCAACGTGCCATCGGCCTGCGGCTTCAGCGAGAACAGGCCGCTTTCCATGCCGGCGATCCATTCGCCGGGAACGTCGGCGCGCGGCGCGATGCAGGCGATCATTTCGTTCGCCGTCCATTGCGTGTGGCCTTCGCTCGCGTGCCAGCGGTTCAGTGTGCGCGCCGGAATGTCGACCCAGTACAGCGCCTGCTGCCCGGCATGCCACACCGGGCTTTCGCCGGTGCCGTTGCGCGCGTCGAGAACCAGTTCAGCTTGCATCGCCGAAGGGGCCTTGCGCGGTGAAGGCGCCGCCCTGGTAGATGGCGTTCGGGTCGGTGGGGGCGACAGGTGGTTGTGCCTCGACCTTGTCGCGGAACACCTCCGAGCTGTCTTGCGGCACGAAGCCCAGGTGCGCGGCCGCGCTGTTGTCCCACCACACGTCGCGGTTGTTCGACATGCCGTAGACCACCGTGTGCTTCACGTCCGGCGTGAACAGCGACTTCTCGATCAGCGTCGTCAGGTCGCGATAGCTGAGCCAGGTGCTCATCATGCGGCGGTTGGCGGGCTCCGGGAACGAGGAGCCGATGCGGATGCTCACGGTCTCGATGCCCCAGCGGTCGAAGTAGAACTGCGCCATGTCCTCGCCGAAGGATTTCGACAGGCCGTAGTAGCCGTCGGGCCGGCGCACGGCGTGCGCGTCGATGTGTTCGCTTTGCTTGTAGAAGCCGATCACGTGGTTCGAACTCGCGAACACCACGCGCTTCACGCCGTGGCGGCGCGCGGCTTCGTAGACATTGAACACGCCCTTGATGTTGGCTTCGAGGATTTCCTCGAACGGGCGCTCCACCGACACGCCGCCCAGGTGGACGATGGCGTCGCAGCCTTCGACCAGCGCATGCACTGCCGCCTTGTCCGAGAGGTCGCAGGGCACGACTTCCTCGCTCGCGTCCACGGCTGGCGAAAGCGAAGCGATGTCCGACAGGCGCAGCGTGCCGGCAAAGGGCTTGAGCCGCTCGCGCAGCACCTTGCCGAGTCCGCCGGCCGCGCCGGTCAGTAGGAGGCGGTTCATCTTCTTGTCTGTCATCGTTGCGCGTCCATACATTCAGGAGTCATGGTTTCCGAGGGCCCGCCGTCACGGTGCTTTTCTGAAAGCGGCCGGTACGATGCCGACGGAGCAAAGTCAAAGGGCTGCATGTCGGTGCCGTGGAAGCCGAAAGCCGCAGGCGAAATGGCCGGCGGCGCCAGGAGATGTGAGATGAGTTATCTGTTGTCGTACAACTAGTTGGAGATTATCATCGTGGCCATGGCTCAGTCGACTGCGGGTAATCCCTTGGAATCACAAGCGCCGGTGGAAACGGCGTCTGCCGCTTCGGCTGCGGGAGCTGCTTTCGTGGGGCGACCGCGCCAGCGCGCACGCGGCCTCGCGCATGGGCTGGTGGAAGACCTGGGCGAAAAAATCCGCAGCCAGTCGCTGCGCCCGGGCGACAAGCTGCCGACCGAGTCGGCCATCATGCAGGCCTATGGCGTGAGCCGCACCGTGGTGCGCGAGGCGCTGTCGAAGCTGCAGGCCGGCGGGCTGGTCGAGACGCTGCACGGCGTGGGCACCTTCGTGCTGCAGCCGCGGGCGGGCGGGGTGTTTCGCCTCGATCCCGGGGAGATTGCCGCATCGGTCGACGTGCTGGCCGTGCTGGAGCTGCGCATCAGCCTGGAGACCGAGTCGGCCGGCCTTGCTGCGAGCCGCCGCACCGACGAGCAGTTGGTTGCCATGCGCCAGGCGCTCGACGATTTCGAGCGCAACGTGGTCGTGGCGGGCGACACCGTGGGGCCGGACTTCCGCTTCCACCTGCAGATCGCCGAGTCGACCGGCAACCCCTATTTCGCGGACATCATGCGGCACCTGGGCACCACGCTCATTCCGCGCACGCGCATCAGCGCCATCCGCACGCACGAGGGTGGCGCGCCCTATCTGAACCGGGTCAACCGCGAGCACGAGGAGATCTACGCGGCCATCGCGCGGCGCGATCCCGAGTCGGCGCGCGCGGCCATGCGCATCCACCTGACCAACAGCCGCGAGCGGCTGCGCCTGGCGCAGGAGGCCGCGCAGCAGAAGGCGAAGGCCGATGCGGCCGCAGGCACGGCCGCGCCGTCGTCCGACGACACTCCCTCCAGCTGAATTTTTCTTGCCGGCCAGGCTGGACAAGTTGTTTTTCTAGTTGTACGATGACTGATAACTTGCTCGGGCACGGGCGAAGCCATGACGAACCATCGAACAACTGGAGGCAGCATGACCATCAACCGGCGCGGCGCACTCGGTGCCGCACTCGCCACCACCCTGGCCGCCAGCCTGCCGCTGAGCGCCATCGCGCAGGGCGCGCAGCAGGGCGGGGGCGGCAACTGGCCCTCGAAGCCGATCCGCATCATCGTCCCGTACCCGCCGGGAGGCTCGTCCGACATCATTGCGCGGTCCATCAGCCAGCCGCTGTCGGAGGCGCTGGGCCAGTCGGTGATCATCGACAACAAGGCCGGCGCCAACGGCAACCTCGGCGCCGACCTGCTGGCCAAGGCACCGGCCGACGGCTACACGCTGATGCTGTGCGACCTCGGCGCGCTGGCCATTAGCCCGTCGCTGTATCCCAAGCTGCCTTTCGATCCGTCGAAGGACCTGCGCAGCGTTTCCATGCTGGCCTACTCGCCGCACCTGCTGGT
Organism: Variovorax sp. Varisp46; assembly: GCF_059491885.1. Taxonomy (NCBI): domain Bacteria; kingdom Pseudomonadati; phylum Pseudomonadota; class Betaproteobacteria; order Burkholderiales; family Comamonadaceae; genus Variovorax; species Variovorax sp. Varisp46. The sequence continues at coordinate 3,125,601 of NZ_CP168515.1, read as the reverse complement.
GGTGCATCCCTCGGTGCAGGCGAACACGCTGAAGGAACTGGTCGAACTCTCGAAGAAAAGCGATCTCAACTTCGCCGTGACCGCCAGCGGCAGCACCGCGCACCTGGCCGGCATCGAGCTGCAGCGCAAGGTCGGCGCCAAGTGGGAATACGTGCCCTACAAGGGCGGCGTGCAGGCGGTGCTCGACACCGTGTCGGGCCAGACGCAGGTGCTGATGAACGGCATGCTCGCCACCTATCCACAGGTGCAGTCCGGCAAGCTCAAGCTGATCGCCGTGTCGAAAGCCACGCGCATGCCGCTGATCGGCAGCGTGCCGACCATCGCGGAGCAGGGCGTCCCCGGCTACGAGTCGGGCACCTGGCAGGGCGTGGTCGCGGCGCGCGGCGTGCCCGACGCGGTGATCGCCCGGCTCAACAAGGAACTGGTGCGCATCATCCGCACGCCCGACATCCGCGCGCGCCTCGCGGGGCAGGGCGCAGAGGTCGTGACCATGACCGCGCCCGAGCAGGACCAGTTCTTCGCCAAGGAGCGCGCGCGCTGGGCGCAAGTCATCAAAGAGGCCAACGTCAGGCTCGACTAGTCATGTCTGCCCCCCGGCTCTTCACTCGCTTCGCTCCGTGTAATTCGCCACCCCCCGAGGGTGGGGCGCGGCCCGCCTTGGGGCGGCCTCGCGGCAGCCGCATCGCCGCCCTTTGAATCTTCTTCATTTTTCAAAAACCTCACTGGACTCTTCCCGATGAACCCGCAAGAACTCAAGACCATCATGGGCTCCGGCCTGCTCTCGTTTCCGCTGACCGACTTCGACAGCAACGGCGACTTCAACAAGAAGGGCTACGTCGAGCGTCTCGAATGGCTCGCTCCCTACGGCGCGAGCGCTCTGTTCGCGGCCGGCGGCACGGGCGAGTTCTTCTCGCTGACTGGCGACGAGTACCCCGGCATCATCCAGACGGCTGTCGACACCTGCCGCGGCGTGGTGCCGATCATTGCCGGCGCCGGCGGCCCCACGCGCTTCGCCATCCAGTGCGCGCAAGCCGCCGAGAAGGCTGGCGCGCACGGCATCCTGCTGCTGCCGCACTACCTCACCGAAGCCGGCCAGGAAGGCCTGGCCGCGCACGTCGAGGCCGTGTGCAAGAGCGTGAAGTTCGGCGTGATCGTCTACAACCGCGCCACCAGCCGCCTGAAACCCGACACGCTCGCCGGCCTGGCCGAGCGCAACCCGAATCTCGTCGGCTTCAAGGACGGCATCGGCGACATCGAGGCCATGGTCGCCATCTACCAGAAGATGGGCGACCGCTTCGCCTACCTGGGCGGCCTGCCTACGGCCGAGGTCTATGCCGCTGCCTACAAGGCAATGGGCACGCCGGTGTATTCGTCGGCCGTCTTCAACTTCATTCCGAAGACCGCCATGGACTTCTACAAGGCCGTGGCCGCCGACGACCTGCCGACGCAGCACCGCCTGCTGAAGAACTTCTTCATGCCGTACCTCGAACTGCGCAACCGCACGCCGGGCTATGCCGTGAGCATCGTGAAGGCCGGCGCCAAGATCGTCGGCCACGACGCGGGCCCCGTGCGAGCGCCGCTCACCGACCTGAAGCCCGCCGAGATGGAACAGCTCAAGGCGCTGATCGACGCGCTCGGCCCGCAGTAAGCCGGCAAGCCGTCGAACACGAACAACAACACGGAGACAAGGCAATGTTCCTCAAGAAGCTCTTCCTGATTGCCGCCGCGGCGGCCGCGTTCTCAGGGTGCTCGATGATGCAGGCGGGCAATGCGGCATCGGCCTCGCCCGAAGTGGCAGCCGCCGCCGAGCGCCTGCGCATTGCGATGATCGATCCGACCGCCGCCGCGCTCGGCGCGCTGGTGGCCGACGACCTGAGCTATGGCCACTCGAGCGGCAAGGTCGACACCAAGGCCAGCTTCATCGGCGACCTGGTGGACGGCAAGTCGGACTTCGTGGCCATCACGATCACCGACCAGACCATCAAGGTGGTCGACGGCCAGACTGCCATCGTGCGCCACACGCTCGCGGCCGACACCAACGATTCGGGCAAGCCAGGCAAGGTGGCGCTGAAGATCCTCGGCATCTGGCAGAAGCAGGGCGGAAGCTGGAAGCTGCTCGCCCGCCAGGCCGTGAGGATCTAATGCTCCCCAGGCTTCGCGCACACCCTTGCCGGAGCAACACCAGCGGCCCCGGCAGAGCCGGTCCCGCGGTGTTTCCCGAAGGGGTCGGCATGGTTTTGGATTGATTCGAAAATGACATCTTCAGATTCCACTTCTCCCGTCACCGGTGCCCCCGTCGTCACCGGCATGCGCGTGATTCCCGTCGCGGGCCACGACAGCATGCTGATGAACCTCAGCGGCGCGCACGGTCCGTTCTTCACGCGCAACCTGCTGATCCTGACCGACAGCGCCGGCCACACCGGCGTCGGCGAAGTGCCGGGCGGCGAGAAGATCCGCCAGACGCTCGAAGACGCGCGCGGCCTCATCGTCGGCCAGCCCATCGGCCGCCACAACGCCGTGCTCAACAGCATGCGCAGCGCCTTCGCCAACCGCGACAGCGGCGGCCGCGGCCTGCAGACCTTCGACCTGCGCGTGACCATCCATGCAGTAACGGCCGTCGAAGCGGCGTTGCTCGACCTGCTCGGCCAGCATCTCGAAGTGCCCGTGGCGGCCCTGCTCGGCGAAGGCCAGCAGCGCGACGCGGTGCAGATGCTCGGCTACCTCTTCTATGTGGGCGACCGCAACAAGACCGACCTGCCGTACGAAAGCGACCCCGGCGCCGACAACGACTGGTTCCGCCTGCGCCATGAAGAAGCCATGACGCCCGAGGCCATCGTGCGCCTCGCCGAGGCCACGCATGCGCGCTATGGTTTCACCGATTTCAAGCTCAAGGGCGGCGTGCTGCGCGGCGAGGAAGAAGTCGAGGCCATCCGCGCGCTGCACGAGCGCTTTCCGCAGGCGCGCGTCACGCTCGACCCGAACGGCGGCTGGCTGCTCGCCGACGCGATTCGCCTGTGCCGCGACCTGCACGGCGTGATGGCCTATGCCGAAGACCCGTGCGGCGCCGAAGGCGTGTTCTCGGGCCGCGAGGTGATGGCCGAGTTCCGCCGCGCCACCGGCCTGCCGACCGCCACCAACATGGTGGCCACCGACTGGCGCGAGATGGTGCACAGCCTGTCGCTGCAGTCGGTCGACATTCCGCTGGCCGATCCGCACTTCTGGACCATGCAGGGCTCGGTGCGCGTGGCGCAGCTGTGCCAGGCCTGGGGCCTGACCTGGGGCTCGCATTCGAACAACCACTTCGACGTGTCGCTCGCCATGTTCACGCACGTGGCGGCCGCGGCGCCGGGCAAGGTCACCGCGATCGACACGCACTGGATCTGGCAGGACGGCCAGCACCTGACGAAAGAGCCGCTGCAGATCGAAGGCGGCTTCGTGAAGGTGCCCACGCGCGGCGGCTTGGGCGTGGAACTCGACATGGATGAAGTCGAGAAGGCGCACCAGCTCTACCTGAAGCACGGCCTGGGCGCGCGCAACGACGCGCAGGCGATGCAATACTTGATTCCGGGATGGACTTTCGACAACAAAAAACCTTGCATGGTCCGTTGAAGGTTTAGTCTCCCGTTTCCATTTCCGCAGCCGGACACCCAGTGCTCCGGCTTCTTTCTTTCCATCGAGCAGCAAGGAACCCCTCATGCAAAACTTCGACAACCTGATCGGCGGCGAATGGCGTGCCGGCGCAAGCTACAGCCCCAACCTCAACCCCAGCAACCTGTCCGACGTGCTCGGCCAGTACACGCAGGGCGACGCGTCGCACGTCGAGGCGGCCGTGGCTGCCGCCACCGCCGCCTTCCCGGCCTGGGCCACGGGCAGCATCCAGGCGCGCTCCGATGCGCTCGACAAGATCGGTACCGAAATCCTCGCGCGCAAGGAAGAACTCGGCACGCTGCTGGCCCGTGAAGAAGGCAAAACCCGCGCCGAAGGCATCGGCGAGGCCACCCGCGCGGGCCAGATCTTCAAGTTCTTCGCCGGCGAATGCCTGCGCCTGTCGGGCGAGGTGCTGCCTTCGGTGCGGCCCAACATCGGCGTGGAGATCACGCGCGAGCCGGTCGGCGTGGTCGGCCTCATCACGCCGTGGAACTTCCCCATCGCCATCCCGGCCTGGAAGATCGCACCTGCGCTCGCTTTCGGCAACTGCGTGGTCCTGAAGCCTGCCGACCTCGTGCCCGGCTGCGCCTGGGCGCTGGCCGAGATCATCAGCCGCTCGGGCATCCCGGCCGGCGTGTTCAACCTCGTGATGGGCCGCGGCAGCGTGATCGGTAACGCGCTGGTCAACCACCCCGGCATCCATGCGATCAGCTTCACGGGCTCGGTCGGCGTGGGCCGCAACATCGCCGTGCAGTGCGTCACCAACCACAAGAAGGTGCAGCTCGAAATGGGCGGCAAGAACCCCCAGGTGATCCTGGACGACGCCGATCTCGCGCAGGCCGTGGAGCTCAGCGTGCAAAGCGCGTTCTATTCCACCGGCCAGCGCTGCACCGCGTCGAGCCGCCTCATCGTGACCGAAGGCATCTACCCCAAGTTCATCGAGGCGATGAAGGCGCGCATGGCCAAGATCAAGGTCGGCGATGCGCTCGCGCAGGGCACCGACATCGGCCCCGTCTCGTCCAAGTCGCAGCTCGACCAGGACATGGAATACGTTGCCATCGGCAAGGGCGAGGGCGCCACGCTGGCTGCCGGCGGCGAGCTGCTGAAGCTGGAGACCGACGGCTACTACATGTCGCCCGCGCTCTTCAGCGAATCGGCCGCAGCCATGCGCATCAACAAGGAAGAGATCTTCGGGCCGGTCGCGAGCGTGATCCGCGTGAAGAACTACGAAGAGGCGCTGGCAACGGCCAACGACACAGAGTTCGGCCTCTCGGCGGGCATTGCGACCACGAGCCTGAAGTACGCCACGCACTTCAAGCGCCACAGCCAGGCGGGCATGGTGATGGTCAACCTGCCGACGGCTGGCGTCGACTACCACGTGCCGTTCGGCGGCCGCAAGGGTTCGAGCTATGGTCCGCGCGAGCAGGGCAAGTATGCGCAGGAGTTCTTCACCACTGTGAAGACGGCTTACACACTGGCCTGATCCTTTGGTCGTGGGTGGCTCTGGGCACGCTGTCGTGTTCGGGGTGCGCTCGCGCCGACGGGTACTCTGCTCCGCGAATGTCCCCCGGCCTTTGGCCTCCTCCTTTATTTCGCTGCGCAGAGCACCCCGCCAGCATGATCGATCAGAGCACTGGTTGATCAGCCAACACAACGGCAGCGTCCATTGTGCGAAGGGCACCGGGTGGCTCCCGCAGCGAAATAAAGGAGGAGCCGAAGGCGGGGGACATTCGCGGAGGGAGCCACCCGGTGCCCTTCGCACACACCCCGAAAGAAAGCCCCCCGAATTCAGGAAGGTGGCGAAGACGGCGGCACACGACGCCGCCGCCGCATCAAGTACTCCACGAGTTCGAACAGGCCCTCGCTCAGCAACGCCAGCGCAGCCGCCGGCAATGCACCCGCAACGAGCAGTTCGCGGTCGTTGAGCGCCAGCCCCGTCACGATGCGCTCGCCGAAGCCGCCCGCACCGATGAAGGCCGCGATGGTCGCCGTGCCGATGGCGATCGAGGTCGCGGTGCGCACGCCCGCCAGCAGCGTGGGCAGTGCCAGCGGCAGCAGCACCAGCCGAAGGCTCTGCGGCGGCGTCATGCCGAGTGCGGTGCCGGCCATCCGCAGGCCGTTGGGCACCTCGGCCAGGCCCGTCACCGTGTTGCGCATGATCGGCAGCAGCGAATAGAGCGTCAGCGCGATCAGCGCGGGCAGCGCGCCGATGGCGCCCAGCATCGAGATCAGCACGGCCAGCAGCGCCAGCGACGGCACTGTCTGCAGCAGGCTCGCGAAACCCAGCACCACCGCGCGCAGCCGCACATGCGCAAACACCAGGATCGCCAGCGGCACGCCGATGAGAATCGCGACGCCGACCGACACCGCCACCAACAGAAGATGCTGCCGCGCGAGCTTCCACAGGTCCGGCCCGAACAGCTTGGCCATGAAGCCGCGCCGCGCTTCCCGCGGCTGCGCCTTCGCGCCCTTGCCCGTGCTCGCGAGGAAGTCGCGCGCGATGGTGTCGAAGGGCACGCTCTGCAGCTCGGCCCGCGCATTCATCGCGATCATCGCGCGCTCGTCGACGCGGCCTTCGAGCGTCTTCAACGCGGCCCAGGCCAGCGGCAGCCGCGTGGGCAGGTCGAGCTTGTAGAGCACCACCGCGTCGTAGCGCGGAAAGTATTTCCTGTCGTCTTCCAGCACGCGCAGGCCGAGGTGGTCGATCTTGGCGTCGGTGGTGTAGATGTCGATCACGTCGATCTGCTTCGCGGCCACCGCGTCGTAGGCCAACCCGTGGTCGAGCCCGGTGGGCATCTGCGTGAAGCCGTAGCGCCCGGCCAGGCCCTTCCAGCCGTCCGCGCGGCCGATGAATTCGTTCGACAGGCCGAACTTCAGCTCGGGGTGCTTCGCCAGGTCGCTCAGCGTGCGCAGGCCCAGCCGCTCGGCGTCGGCGGCGCGCACCGCGAGCGCATAGCCGTCGTTGAAGCCCAGCGGAATGGCCACGCCCAGGCCCATCGGCGCGAGCGCCGCGTTCATGGCCTCGCGCGTGTCCGCCGGCGAGCCCTTGAGGATTTCGAGCGCGATGGTGCCGGTGTATTCGGCGTACAGGTCGATGGCGCCCGAGCGCAGCGCCTCGTACACGATGGCCGTGTTGCCCAGGCCTTGCCGCACGACGGGCGGCGAGACGGTGTGCGGTGCGGCCGTCTGCGCCAGCAGTTCGGCCAGGATGTACGACTCGGTGAAGCGCTTGGAGCCCACGCGCAGCGTCTCGTCCGCGGCTCGTGCGGGGGCGGGCGCGACGGCAAGCCATGCGAGGGCGTACAGCAGGGCGGCGCGCCAGAAACAGCGGGGCAGATGCATCCGGGCCAGTGTATAGACATCGTTCCGTTTGGCGCACCCGCCGCTCTCCTACACGCCGTGGTGCGCGGTGCCGATGGGGCGGGCCGCTGATCGGGCCCACAGTCGGTTGCCATGAAGACCCGCTCCATGAAGAACGAACACCCCGGCCCCGACGTCCACGGCCTGCGGGAGCTGCCGGGCGTGCAGGTCGACGGCTACAGCCTGCAGCTGCGCGACAAGGACGGTTTCGTCGGCGACCAGGCCAGCCAGACGGCCTTTCGCGAACTGCTCGAACGCTGGCGCAAGCGCCGCCGCAGGAAGGGAAAGGACCCGCTGGGCGGCTCGCATTCGCGCGACCTCGGCAAGGGGGAACTCGACCGCGCGCTGCAGGGAGGAAAGGCGTCCGAGGCCTCCGATGTGATGCATGGCGCCATCGAGGAGTTCGCGCAGGAGCTGGCCCTGGTGATCCAGCGCTTCATGCGCCAGCCCTCGTGGCGGAAGGTGCAGCGCATCGTGGTCGGCGGCGGCTTTCCCGAGAGCGACGTGGGCGAGCGCGCCATCCTGCAGACTGGGGCCATCCTCGAGGAGATGGGCCTGCACGTGCAGATCGGCCGCCTCTCGCACGACGTGGACGACGGCGGACTGATCGGCTGGGCGCACCTTGTGCCGCGCGCCATGCTGAAGAAGCACGACGCGATCCTCGCGGTGGACATCGGCGGCACCAACGTGCGCTGCGGCATCGTGAAAACACGCCACCGCAAGGCGCGCGACTTCTCGCTCGCCAAGGTGGTGCGCCGCGAGAAGTGGCGCCATGCGGACGATGCGCCCGACCGCGGCGGCATGGTCGAGCACATCGCCGACATGCTGGAAGACATGGTGCGCTACAGCGAGCGCAGGAAGATCCGGCTCGCGCCCTTCGTCGGCGTTGGCTGCCCGGGCCTGATTCGGCCGGACGGTTTCATAGCGCGCGGCGCGCAGAACCTGCCCGGCGACTGGGACAGCCACGCCTTCCACCTGCCGAGCCAGCTGTGGCAGCGCATGCCGATGCTGGGCTCGGGCCCGACGCTGGTGCTGATGCACAACGACGCAGTGGTGCAGGGCCTGAGCGAACTGCCCTTCATGCGCGACGTGCGGCACTGGGGCGTGCTGACCATCGGCACGGGGCTGGGCAACGCGAGCTTTACCAACAGGGCTTGAATCAGTCTTCGGGTCGCAGGCCTTCGACGCGCATGCTGGCCGACGCCACGGCCTCGCCGCCCAGTGCCTTGTAGACGGCCACCAGCCCGACCGCGAGCCGGCTGGCGCTCTGCGCCTGGTCGCGCCGCGCCTGCAGCAGGGCGCGGCGCGCGTCGAGCTCGACGCTCAGGTCGGTGAGGCCGCCCTTGTAGCGGGCAGCCGCCAGCACCAGCGCGTCGCGGCCGCGGCGCTCGCGCTCGGCCAGTTCGGTCTGCCGCTGCCGCTCGGCGGCGTAGGCGGTGAGCGCCGAGTCGATCTCGTGCCAGGCCTTGAGCACGGTCTGCTGAAAGGCCACGGCCGCTTCCTGCTGCTGCAGCTCGCGCAGTTCGACGGTGCCGCGGCGGCGTCCGTTGTCGAAGATCGGCAGGCTGATCGACGGGCCCACGTGCCATTGCCGGCTGCCCCATTCACCGAAACGCTCGCTGCCTACCGATTCGTAGCCGAAGCCGGCGCCCAGCGTCACGCGAGGATAGAGATCGGCCACGGCCACGCCGATGCGGGCCGTGGCGGCATGCAGCTGCGCCTCGGCCGCCGCGATGTCGGGGCGGCGGCGCGCGAGTTCGGCGGGCTGGCCCAGCGCGAGGGCGGGGAGCGCCGGGGTGTCGAGTGCGTCGCCGGTGGCGGTGTCGGCCAGCTCGGTGTTCAGCGCGCCGGGCGCGGCACCGGCCAGCAGCGTGATGCGGTTCGTCGCATCGGCCTCCTGCAGCAGCAGCGCGGGAATGCGCGCGCGCAGTTCGGCGACCAGCGAGCGCTGGCGCATCGGGTCCAGGTCGGTGACGAGGCCGCCGTCGGCGCGCGCCTGCACCAGTTCGAGCGACTCGGCGGCTGCAGCGATGTCGGCGCGCGCGATGCGCAGTTCGCGTTGCGTGCCGCGCAGCTCGAAGTAGTTGCGCGCCAGCTCGGCCTGCACGCTGAGCCGGGCCTGCCGCAGCAGCGCGGACGAGGCGCTCGCGTCGGCATCGGCCGCCTCGATGGCCCGGCGCACGCGGCCCCACAGGTCGATCTCCCACGAGGCATCGAAGCCGGCCTGGTAGAGGTTGTAGGGCTCGCTGAGTGTGTGAATGAGCTGGTCGCGGTTGGAGACCGACGAGCCGAGCGCATCGATCATCCGCGTGGCGGCACCGCTTTCGCTCTGGCGCTGCCGGGTGACGCCGGCGCTCGCGTTCACCTGCGGCCCCTGCTGCGCCGCCGTGGTGGTGCGCTGCACGCGGCTTTGTGCGAAGCGCAGGGCGGCAGTCTGAAGGTCGGGGTTGCTTGCGAGCACCATGGCTTCGAGGCGATCGAGCACCGGATCGTTGAAGGCCTTCCAGTCGCCGGATGCGATGCCGCCGGTGGAAGCGCCTTGCCGTTCCGCGCCCAGCAGCGCGGGCGAGCCGCCGTGCCAGGCAGTCCAGTCGGCGGGCGTGCGCACCTCGGCCGGCTTGTGGTCGGGTCCTACGGCGCAGCCGGAGAGCAACAGGGAGAAGGCGAACGCGGTCGCGGCGCGAGGAGCGGACAGAAGAGGCATGGCGTGCTCCCGGTTTCAGACAAGACGGTTGCGGAACAGCCAGGCCGCCAGCGGCAGCGTGATGGCGGCGATGACTGCGAGCGGAATCAGGTTGTGCCAGACCGTGCCCAGCCCCACGCCTTCGAGGTACACGCGCTGCACGAGATCGATGGCAAAGCGCAGCGGGTTGGCCAGCGTGGCCACCTGCAGCACGTGCGGCATGTTGCGCACCGGCGTGGTCAGGCCCGACAGCAGCATCAGCGGCATGAGCAGCACGAATGCGTAGAGCATGGCCTGCTGCATGTTGGCCGACACGGCCGAGATCGACAGGCCGATGCCCACGCTCGCGACCGTGAAGAACACCAGCCCCGTGTACAGAGTGACGAGCGAGCCCGCCATCGGAATGCGGAACCAGAACAGCGCCACAAGCAGGATCAGCGACGACTGCACCAGCCCCACCAGCACCGGCGGCAGTGCCTTGCCGATCATGATATCGAGCGGCGACATCGGCGTGACCAGCAGCTGGTCGAAGGTGCCTTGCTCGCGCTCGCGCGCCACCGACAGCGCGGTGAGCAGCAGCGTCTGCAGCATGCTGAGCGCAGCGATCATGCCGGGCAGCAGGTTCCAGCGCGTCTCGAGATTCGGGTTGAACCATGCGCGCGATTCGATGACCAGCGGTGAGGGCGGGGCGCCCGCGCGCGCGCGCAGTTCCGCGTTGTAGCGTTCGACCACCGCGCTCACGTAGCCCGCCGCCGAGCCCGCGGTGTTGGAGTTGCGCGCATCGAGGATCAGCTGGATCGTCGTGGTCTGCCCCGCGCTGAGCTGCTGCTCGAAGTTGGCGGGAATCTGGATGACGAGCAGCGCCTGCTCGGTGTCGACCACCTCGCGGATGTCGGCCTGCGAGCGCAGCGTGGCCACGCGGTGGAAGACGCCCGTGCTGTCCAGGTGCGCGATGAGTTCGGACGAGGCGCCGTTGCGGCTCTGGTCGAGCAACGCATAGGGCACGTTGGTGAGATCGTAGGTCGCGCCGTAGCCGAAGACCAGGCTCTGCAGCAATGCCGGCGCGACCAGGATGGCGCGCGTGGCCGGGTCCTTGAGGATCGTCAGCAGCTCCTTGCGGCAGAGGTTGGCGATGCGCATGAGGAAATCGATCATGGCTTCGGTCCTCAGTCGAGGCTCTTGCGAGTTACCGCGCGCGCCACCAGCAGCAGGCCCACCGCGTACGCCAGCAGGATCGCGCAGTTGCGCCAGATCAGCGGCCACACGTCACCGGCGAGGAACAGCGTCTTGATCAGATCCATGAAATAGGTGGCCGGCAGCAGGTGCCCCACCACCCGAACGGCAGTGGGCACGTTGCGCAGATCGAACAGGAAGCCCGACAGCATCATCGAAGGCATGAAGGTCGCGATCAGAGCCACCTGGCTCGCGAGGAACTGGTTGCGCGTGACCGACGAGATCACGAGACCCAGGCTCACGGCCACGATCAGGTACAGCATCGAGCTGAACACCACCACCAGCAGCGAGCCGTACATGGGCACGGCGAACAGGTAGCGCGCGGAGAGCAGGCACAGCGTAAGGCCCAGCATGCCGACCGCGAAGTACGGAATGATCTTGGCCAGCAGGATCTCGACCGGCCGCACCGGTGTGACGAACAGCGCCTCCAGCGTGCCGCGCTCCCATTCGCGCGCCATCACCAGCGCCGTGAGGAAGGCGCCGACCAGCGTCATGATGAGCACGATCAAGCCCGGCACCAGATACCAGGTGCTGGTGTTCGCGGCGTTGAACCACATGCGCTGCTCGACGGCGACGCTGCCTGCGGCCGCGGCGCCGGCAGCGTCGCCGCTGCGGTCCGCCTGCCGCACGCCCGCTTGCGCGAGGGCGCCGCTCACGTAGGCCTTGATGATGCTCGCGCGCCCCGCGTCCGAGCCGTGCACGATGAGCTGCACGCGTGCGTTGCCGGCGGCGAGCGCGCGGGAGAAATCGGCCGGCACGCGCACGATGCCGTCGACCTTGCGCTCGCGCATCAGTTCCTCGGCGTCGTGCATCGAGCCCAGCAGGACCGGCGCAATGGTGGGCGAGAGCTGCAGCCCGGCAACGGCCTCGTGCGCGGTCGGCGAGGCGTCTTCCATGACCACGGCCACGGGCGCGTTCTTCACGTCGAGCGACATGCCGTAGCCGAAGATCAGGATCAGCACCATCGGCAGCAGGATGCCGATGGCGAGGTTGCTGCGGTCGCGCAGCAGCTGGCGGAACTCCTTGCGCGTGAGGGAGACCAGGCGGGACCGGAAGCCGTTCATGCCGCCACCTCTTCCGTGCTCTTGTGCCGCGCCTTCTCGACGATGCCGATGAAGGCCTGTTCCATGTCGATGCGTCTCCCGTTGTCTTCCTCGCCCAGCGCCTGCGCGCGCACCTCCTGCGGCGTGCCGATGGCCAGCACCTTGCCTGCGTCCTGGATCACGATGCGGTCGCAGTACTCCGCCTCTTCCATGAAGTGCGTGGTGATGACGACTGTGGTGCCGCCTTCCGACAGCGCCGTGATGCGGCGCCAGAACTCGCGGCGCGCGAGCGGGTCGGCGCCGCTGGTGGGTTCGTCGAGGAACAGGATCTCGGGCTCGTGCAGCAGGCCGGTGGCCATCGCCAGGCGCTGCCTGTAGCCGCCGGCCAGTTGGCCGCTGGGCGTGTCGAGTGCCTGGGCAAGGTCGAACTGGTGCAGCACCGTGTCCATCCGCTCGCGCAGCTTCGCGCCGCGCAGGCCGTAGGCCCCCCCGAAGAACGAGAGGTTCTCGCGCACCGTGAGGTTGCCGTAGAGCGCGAACTTCTGCGAGACGTAGCCGATGCGCTGGCGCGCCTGTGCGCGTGCATGCCGCAGGTCGACGCCGGCCACGCGCAACTGGCCGCCGCTGGCGGGCAGCAGGCCGCAGAGCATGCGGAAGGTGGTGGTCTTGCCCGCGCCGTTGGGGCCGAGCAGGCCGAAGATTTCGCCGCGGCGAACCGAGAAGCTGGTGTTGGCCACGGCGACGAAATCACCGAAGCGGCGCACGAGGTCCTTGACCTCGATGACCACCTCGCCGGATTGGCCGTCGGGCGTCGCCATGGCGGCTGGCGGAATGGTGTCGCTGGCGGGCGATGGCTGCGTTCGCAGCAGCATCATGAAGCTGTCTTCGAGGCGCGGTGCGACGGGCTCGGTGTGCGCGCCGTCGAGCAGCGCGTCGAGCCGCGCGCCGTCTGCTTCCTCGCGGCGGATGAAGCGCACCTCGCCGCCCTGCGGCACTGCATCGACGATGTCCTGCCGCGCATCGAGCAGGCGAGCCTGAAGCAATCGCGGCGGCTCGCTGTCGGACGGCGTTGCGACAAAGCACAGGCCGCGCGCCCGGTCGCGCAGTTTGCCGGGCGCGCCCTGCGCCAGCAGCTTGCCGCCGCGCAGCACGAACACATGGCTGCAGCGCTCGGCCTCGTCGAGGTAGGCGGTGCTGACGATGACCGAGAGCTTTTCGTCGTCGACCAGTTGCTGCACGATCCCCCACAGCTCGCGGCGCGAGAGCGGGTCCACACCCACAGTCGGCTCGTCGAGCAGCAGCAGGTCGGGCGAGCGCACCAGCGTGCAGGCCAGGCCGAGCTTCTGCTTCATGCCGCCCGAGAGCTTGCCGGCGGGGCGGGTGGTGAAGCGGCCGAGGTCGGTCATTTCCATCAGCCGTGCGTAGCGCTCGCGCCGCTGCGTGCGCGGCACGCCGTGCAGGTCGGCGTAGAGGTCGAGGTTCTCCTGCACGCTGAGGTCGTCGTAGAGGCCGAAGCGCTGCGGCATGTAGCTGATGCGGTCCTGCACCGCCTGCGGGTCGGCCGACACGTCGATGCCGAGCACGCGAAGCTCGCCCTGGTCGGCGCGCATCAGGCCGGCCATGAGGCGCAGCAGCGTGGTCTTGCCTGCGCCGTCGGGACCGACCAGCGCGGTGAGCGTGCCGGCGGGTACTTCGAGCGACACGTCGTCGAGCGCGTGCACGGCCGCGGCCGGCGCCTTCGGCACGAAGCGCTTGTGCAGCGAGCGCCCGGCCACGGCTTGCATTCAACAGCCCTCCGTGTGGGAAGTCTTGCTCCTTCCCCCGCTGGGGGAAGGCTGGGATGGGGGCAGGCAGAGCGCTCGATGGCCGCACCGCCTGCCCTCACCCCGGTCCTCCCCCGAAAGGGGAGGGAGCCATGCATGAAGAGAGGCGGTCATTCAGGGCCTGCCCGTCGAAGCCAGCTGCAGTCGCACGGTCGCCGGCATGCCGAGCCGCAGCCGGTCCTCCTTGTCGTCGACCATCACGCGGATCTCGTAGACGAGGCTGCTGCGCAGCTCCTCCGTCTGCACCGTCTTGGGCGTGAACTCGGCCACCGACGAGATGTAGCCGACCTTGCCCGCAATGGCCTCGCCGGGTTGGCTGTCGGTGCTCACGCGGGCCTCCTGCCCGGCGCGCACGCGGCCGAGGTCGGGTTCGGCCACGTAGGCGCGCACCCACTTGGGATCGGTGATGGCGAGCGTGAAGGCCGGGCGCTGCGGCGAGGCCATCTCGCCCGGTTCGAACAGCCGGGCGCGCACGACGGCGTCGATGGGCGCCTTGAGCTCGGCCTCCGCGAGCTGGTGGTTCATGAGTGCGAGTTCGGCGCGGGCCGATTCGAGCTGGGCCTGCGCCTGCCCGATGTCTTCCTTGCGCGGCCCGGTGACAACCAGCTGCTGCGCCTTGTGCGCGTTGTCGAGCTGCGCCAGCGCCACCTTGCGCCTGGCCTGCGCGTTGTCGAGATCCTGCTGGCTCACCGCGCGGCCGGCCGTGGTGGCGCCGATGGCCTGCAGGCGCGCGAGCTGCTGCTGCGCCAGATCGGCATCGGCCTGCGCGGCGGCCACCTGGGCGCCGGCCTGCGCCACTTCCTCGGGGCGGCTGCCGGTCTTCAGGCGCAGCAGGACCTGCTCCTGCACGCCGATGCGCGCCTGCGACTGCGCCGCGCGCAGCACCAGCGAGCGGGTGTCGAGCCGGCCCAGTACCTGCCCGGCGCGCACGCGGTCGCCTTCGCGCACCGTCAGCTCGGCCACGCGCTCGTTGGCGTTGAAGGCCAGCGAGACCTGGCGCAGGTCGACGTTGCCGTACAGCACGAGCTGGTCGGAGGGCGCGGCCGAGCGGTGCGCGTACCACCAGCCGCCCGCTGCCGCGATGACTGCCACGGCGGCGATGGCGATAAGCGGTTTCCTGTTCATGGTGTGTGTCCTGACGAGGCTGCTTCTGTCCCCGGCCCTGTGTGATGTTATCAAATTGAAATTTGAATTTGAAGTATTTTTTCGTTTGGGTTAGCCTCGAGGCATGGCAACCCGCACTCCGCGCACCGACGGCAACACCACGCGCCTGCACATCCTCGAGACCGCGGGGCGGCTGTTCGCGGCGCAGGGTTTCGCGCAGAGCACCAGCAAGGAAATCTGCACCCGCGCGGGCACCAACATGGCCGCGATCAACTACCACTTCGGCGGCCGCGACGGGCTCTACGAGGCGGTGCTGATCGAGGCGCACCGGCAACTGGTGAGCCTCGACGAGCTGATGGCGCTGTCCATGGAGTCCACCGATGCGCGGCTCAAGCTGCGCGCCTTCCTCACGCACATGGTCGAGATGAGCGCGCAGCCGAAGGCGCCGTGGGGCTTCCGGGTGGTGCTGCGCGAGGCGCTGTCGCCGTCGCCGGCCATGCCGGCGATGATCCAGCGGGCGGTGCTGCCCAAGGCCAAGCTGCTGCGCGGCATCATCGGCGAGATCATGGGCTTGCCCGGCGACCATCCCTCGGTGCAGCGCAGCCTGCTGCTCACGGTGCTGCCGTGCCTGGTGATGACGGTGGCACCCAAGGACCTGAGCAGCAAGGTGCTGCCGGCCCTGAAAGACACGCAGGCGCTGGCGGACGACCTGATGCGCTACGTGCTCGCCGGGCTCGACGCCGTGGCAAAGGACGCCAAGGCCGCCGAGCCGACTACAGCTGGAAAGCGACGGTAAGCAGCAGCCCCTCGGCCACGTCGCGCAGCAGCCCCGGTCGCCGCGCGCGGTAGGGTTCGCCGGCCGACGCGGTGGTCTCGATCCACTCGGCCAGCCAGTCAATGTGGTCCTGGCCGTAGAACACCACGGCGGCCTCGTGGTTCAGCAGCAGGCTGCGCAGGTCGAGGTTGATGGAGCCGCAGATGGCGAGTTCGTCGTCCACCACCACGGCCTTGGCGTGCGCCATGAACGGGAGCATGCGAAAGCTCACGCCCGCGCGTGCCAGGTCGCGCATGGCGCGTGCGCGCACGAAGTCGGCCAGGCGGTGGTTCGACTTCGCCGGCATCGCGATGGTCACCTGCACGCCGCGCCGCGCGGCCAGCCGCAGTGCGTCGCGCAGGCCGTCGCCGGGCACGAAGTAGGGCGTGATCGCGAGGATGCGGTGCTCGGCGCGGAAGCACGCGTCGATCAGCAAGGCATGCGCCGTGTCCTCGGTCTGGTCGGGGCCGCTCGGCAGGAACTGGGCCATGGCCGTGCCCGGGCCCTCGGCAACGTCGTCGCACGTGATGGCGCGGGCCTTGCGGGTGCGCACCGAGGTCCAGTCGTGGTCGAACTGGCGCGCCGCCGCCGCGGCCACGCTGCCGCGCAGATCGAACGACAGGTCGTACCAGGCCTCGGGATGCTTGTCGCTGCCGGTGAAATACTCGCCCGCGAGGTTGCGCCCGCCCGACCAGAGCCAGCTGTCGTCGGCAATGGTGAACTTGCGGTGGTTGCGCAGGTTGCGCGGCCCGATGCGGCGCAGGCTGAAGAAGGGGCGGAACACCGCCACCTCGCCGCCCGCCGCGCGCAGCCGGTCGAAGTGATGGCGCGGCAGCGACAGCGCGCCGAAGCCGTCGAGCAGCACCCGCACCTTGAGCCCCTCGCGCGCCCGCCTGGCGAGCCGCTCGATCACCGCATGGCCGAGCGGGTCGTCGCCGATGATGAAGGTGCACACGTCGATGCGCTCGCGCGCGCCGTCGATCACCTGCCACAGCGCCTCGCGCGCGGCCTCGCCGTCGGCATGCATGCGGATCGCGCAGCGCCCCGGCGGAGCGAGGCCGAAGCTCTCGATCAGGTCGGCCGCCCAGTGGCCCGGCGGCACCGAGCGCGGCGGCCGCGGCGAGCCCGCCGGGCGCAGCTTGCGCTGGCCGAACAGCAGGTACATGGGCAGGATGAAATAGGGCATCAGCACCAGCCCCATGACCCAGGCGATGGCCGTGGTGGGTGCGCGCTGCTCGCGGCGCGCGCGCGTGGTCAGGACGTAGACCAGCAATGCGAAAGTGACGACGAGGAAATGCTGCGAAGGGGAGGGCAGCCAGTCGAACCCTGTGATCGGCATGGAGCGATGATGCCTCAGCGCCGCCGGCCTTCAGCGTTGAAGGAAGGCCGGCACGCCGCGCCCCTGCGAGGCCAGGAACCGCATCATCGGGTCGACCACCGCGCGCACCGCGGGGCGGTCGCCCACGCGTGTGCGCCAGGCCAGCAGGCGCGGCGTGGTGTCGGTCATGCCGGCGCCCTTGCGGTCGGCGAACACGCAGGCCATGTAGAAGGCGATGTCGGCGAAGGAGTAGGGGCCGGCGAGGTACTCGCGCGTGGCCAGCAGGCCTTCCATTTCTTCATAGAAGCGCGCGCAGCCGGCGCAGGCCGCGATCGCCGCGGCGCTGTGCATGTCGTGCTGCAGGCCGAAGAGCTTGATGACGTTGGGAAAGAAGACCTCGTCGGACTTCTGCTCCAGCTGCCGTGCGCGGGCCCGTTCGGCGATGCCCTCGGGCCACAGCGCAGGGGCGGGGTAGCGGTCTTCGAGGTATTCGAAGATCTGCGTCGAGTCGAACAGCTCGACCCCGCCGTCGATCTCGTCGGTCAGCACGGGCACCTGCTGCTTGACCGGGTTGACCCGCAGCACCACCGGGTGCTTGGGCTCGTAGGCGTCGCCCTCGATGAACGGCACCATGACCAGTTCGAAGGCAAGGCCTTTTTCGCGCGCCGCGATCTCGACCTTGGCGCCGAACATGCTGAGGGGGCCGGAGTAGATGTGAATCGTCATGGGCCCCGACTTCAACAGAAATGGCGCTTCAGGTCGAGCCCCAGACTTCCTGTGCAGTCTCGACCACGAGGCGCAGCTTGGCGCGCTGCGCTTCCACGGCGATGTTGTTGCCGTGCACCGTGCTGGAGAAGCCGCATTGCGGCGATAGCGCGAGCTGTTCGAGCGGGGCGTACTTGGTGGCATCTTCGATCCGACGCTTGAGTTCGTCCTTGTCCTCCATCTCGCCGAACTTGGTGGTCACGAGGCCGAGCACCACGGTCTTGCCCTTGGGCAGGTAGCGCAGCGGCTTGAAGTCGCCCGAGCGGGCGTCGTCGTATTCCATGAAGTAGGCGTCGAGATCCATCTCTTTCAGCAGCGCCTCGGCCACCGGTTCGTAGTTGCCGGCCGCTGCGTGCGTGCTCTTGAAGTTGCCGCGGCACAGGTGCATGGCCAGCAGCATGCCCGGCGGCTTCTGCGCGACCACCTTGTTGATGAAGGCGGCGTAGCGGTGCGGCAGCTCGTTGGGGTCGTCGCCGCGCTTGCGGGCGGCTTCGCGCATGTGCTCGTCGCACAGGTAGGCCAGGTTGGTGTCGTCCATCTGCACGTAGGTGCAGCCGGCTGCAGCCAGCGAGCGCAGCTCGTCGCCATAGGCCTTGGCCACGTCGTCGTAGAACACCGGGTCGAGCTCGGGATAGTGTTCCTTGCTGATGCCGGCGCGGCCGCCGCGGAAGTGCAGCATGGTCGGCGAGGGGATGGTCACCTTCGGCGTGCGGCCCGCCGTAACCTGGCTCTTGAGGTACTGGAAGTCGGCGAGCTGGATGTCCTTCACGTGGCGCACCTTGTCGATCACGCGCATCGCCGGCGGCGCCAGTTCCTCGGTGCCGTCGGGCTTGCGGATGGTGACCGGAATGTCGGTCTTCACGCCGCCGAGCTGGTCGAGGAAATCGATGTGGAAGTAGGTGCGGCGGAACTCGCCGTCGGTGATGCTCTTCAGGCCGATGTCTTCCTGGAAGCGGACGATCTCGGTGATGGCCTTGTCTTCGACCAGGCGAAGCTGCTCGGGCGTGATCTCGCCCTTGGCCTTCTGCTCGCGCGCTTCGAGCAGGTACTTGGGGCGCAGGAAACTGCCCACGTGGTCGTAGCGGGCGGGCAAGGCGGCGTGCTGGGACATGGATGACTCCGTCGTGATGGGGGAACGAGCGGAACATCGTATCGCCTTCGAAACATCGGCGGCTTGGATCAAACGACCCGGCCCGGCTGCGCCTACTGCGCCGACAGCCGGCACGCACGCAGGCGGAAGCTGCCATGCGCGATGATCGCGCGGTTCATCTGGTTATCGCGCAACAAAGAATCCCGTCGGAGGCCGCTAGGTGATTGCCAGCTCCGCCGGGTGTTGCAAAGTGTTGAAAATAGCCCGGGTTCGCGTTCCGCCCCTCAAAGGAAAAACCATGCAAAGACGCCATCTCATCCAGACCGCCGCCCTGTCGGCGCTAGCGCTTTCAATGTCGCTGGCCAGCGCCCAGGACAACAAGTTCAAGATCGGCCTGATCCTGCCGATGACGGGCCAGTCGGCCTCCACCGGCCGCCAGATCGAAGCTGCCGCGCGCCTCTACATGGCCCAGAACGGCGACACCGTGGCCGGCAAGAAGGTCGAGCTGATCGTCAAGGACGACACCGGCCTGCCCGACGTCACCAAGCGCCTGGCTCAGGAACTGGTGGTGAACGACAAGGTCAACGTGCTGGCCGGCTTCGGCCTCACGCCGCTGGCGCTGGCCGTGGCGCCGATCGCCACGCAGTCGAAGACGCCTGAAGTGGTGATGGCCGCTGCCACGTCGAGCATCACCGAAGCCTCGCCCTACGTCATCCGTTCGAGCTTCACGCTGCCGCAGGTGTCGGTGGCCATGGGCGACTGGGCGCCGAAGAACGGCGTGAAGACAGTCGTCACGCTGGTGGCGGACTACGGTCCCGGCAACGACGCCGAGAAGTTCTTCAGCGAGCGCTTCCAGCTCAACGGCGGCAAGGTGCTCGAGAAGCTGCGCGTGCCGCTGCGCAACCCCGACTTCGCTCCGTTCCTGCAGAAGGTGCGCGACGCCAAGCCTGACGCGCTGTTCGTCTTCGTGCCCTCGGGCGCGGGCGCGGCCGTGATGAAGCAGTTCCTCGAGCGCGGCATGGACAAGGCCGGCATCAAGATGATCGCCACCGGCGACGTGACGGACGACGACCAGCTCAACGACATGGGCGACGGCGCGCTGGGCGTGGTCACCTCGCACCACTACTCGGCCGCGCACCCCTCGGCGATGAACAAGAAGTTCGTCGAGGCCTTCCAGAAGGCCAACCCCAAGATGCGCCCCAACTTCATGGCCGTGGGCGGCTATGACGGCATGCGCGTGATCTACGAAGCGCTCAAGACCACCAAGGGCCAGGGCGGCGGCGAAGCGCTGCTGGCGGCCATGAAGGGCCAGGTCTTCGAGAGCCCGCGCGGCCCGGTTCTGATCGATGCGCAGACGCGCGACATCGTGCAGGACGTGTACCTGCGCAAGGTCGAGAAGAAGGACGGACAGCTCTACAACGTCGAGTTCGACGTGATCAAGGGCGTGAAGGACCCGGGTAAAGCTAAATAATGCTCGCCCCCAGGCTGCGCGCACTTCGTGTCGCTTCGCCTTCCCCCTACCGGGGGCAACACCAGAGGCCCGGCAAAGCCGGTTCCTCGGTGTTTCCCGAAGAGACCGCAGCGCGCGGCAAGCTGGTGAATCGCTGATATGTTGACCATTCTTTTCGACGGCATCGCCTACGGCATGCTGCTCTTCGTGCTCGCCGTCGGCTTGGCCGTGACGCTCGGGCTGATGAACTTCATCAACCTCGCGCACGGCGCCTTCGCCATGGCGGGCGGGTACCTCACGGTGTTCGCGATGCAGAAGCTGGGCCTGCCATTCCTGGCCTGCCTGCCGTTCGCGTTCATCGTCGTCGCGTTGGCCGGGGCGTTGCTCGAACGCACGCTCTATCGGCCGATGTACGGCAAGCCGCACCTCGACCAGGTGCTTTTTTCCATCGGCCTCGCCTTCATGGCCGTGGCGGCCGTCGACTACTTCGTGGGATCGTCGCAGCAGAACGTGCAGCTGCCCGAGTGGCTGCGCGGCCGTACCGAAATCGGCGACGGCGCGCTGCTGCTGGGCATGGGGCACTACCGGCTCTTCATCATCGGCGTGTGCGCCGTGCTCACGGTGGTGCTTCAGCTCATCCTGTCGAAGACGCGCTTCGGCAGCCGGCTGCGCGCGGCGGTCGACGACCCGCGCGTGGCGGCGGGGCTGGGCATCAACGTGAACATCGTGTTCCTGCTGACCTTCGCCGTGGGCTCCGGGCTCGCGGGGTTGGGCGGTGCGCTGGGCGCGGAAATTCTCGGGCTCGACCCGACCTTCCCGCTCAAGTACATGATCTATTTCCTGATCGTGGTGTCGGTCGGCGGCACCTCGTCGATCACCGGGCCGCTCGCGGCGGCGCTGCTGCTGGGCATTGCCGACGTGGCGGGCAAGTACTTCATTCCGAAGATGGGTGCGTTCACCGTCTACCTGCTGATGATCCTCATATTGATGTGGCGGCCCCAGGGCCTGTTCACCCGCAAAGGGGGGCGCTGAATGAGCACGCCTTCTTCTGCGACCGATTTCCAGTCGGCCCTGCTGCGCAAGGCGCGCTGGCACCCGCTCGAGTTCGTCGTCTGGGCCGCGGCCTTCGCGCTGCCGCTCGTGATGCCTTCGCACTCGCTGCTGATCAACGAGATCGCCATCGTCGCGCTGTTTGCGATGTCGCTCGACCTGATCCTCGGCTACACCGGCATCGTGTCGCTGGGCCATGCCGCCTTCTTCGGCTTCGGCGCGTATGCGGCGGCGCTGTTCGCCAAGCTCGCGATGCCCGACCCGACCGTGGGGCTCGTGGTCGCCACCGTGCTCTCCGCGCTGCTGGGCCTCGTCGCCAGCGTGACGATCTTGCGCGGCAGCGACCTCACGCGCCTGATGGTCACGCTCGGCACCGCGCTGCTGCTGCTCGAACTCGCCAACAAGCTCGACTGGCTGACCGGCGGTGCCGACGGCCTGCAGGGCGTGGTGATGGGACCGGTGCTCGGCCTGTTCGATTTCGACCTGTACGGCCGCACGGCCGCCTGGTATTCGCTGGCCGTGATGCTGCTGCTGTTCCTGCTGATGCGCCGGCTGGTGCATTCGCCGTTCGGCGCGACGCTCAAGGCCATCCGCGACAACCGGCTGCGTGCCATGGCCATCGGCATCCCGGTGGTGTCGCGCCTTGCGGTCATCTACACCGTGGCAGCCGGCATCGCCGGCGCCGCGGGCGCGCTGCTGGCGCAGACCACCGGCTTCGCCTCGCTCGACGTGCTGGCCTTCGACCGCTCGGCCGACGTGCTGCTGATGCTCGTCATCGGCGGCGTGGGCTGGCTCTATGGCGGCGTGGCGGGCGCCATCGTGTTCAAGCTGCTGCAGACCTGGCTGTCGGCCGTGACGCCGCAGTACTGGATGTTCTGGATCGGCCTGATCCTGGTGCTGCTGGTGCTGGTCGGGCGCGACCGGCTGCTGAAGCCCTGGACGTGGTTCGGCGCCGGCAAGAAGAAGGGGGGAGCGGCATGAGCGACACCGTTCTTTCCACCCACGGCCTCGTGATGCGCTTCGGCGGCATCACGGCCACCAACAACGTGTCGATGGAGCTCAAGCGCGGCGCGCGCCATGCGCTGATCGGCCCCAACGGCGCGGGCAAGACCACGCTGATCAACCAGCTCACGGGCGTGCTCACGCCGACCGAAGGCCGCATCACGCTGCTGGGCGAAGACATCACGACGCTCGCGCCGCACAAGCGCGTGGCGCGCGGGTTGGTGCGCACGTTCCAGATCAACCAGTTGTTCGATTCGATGACGCCGCTCGAAACGCTGGCGCTCGTGGTGTCGCAGCACCAGGGCATCGGCGCGCAATGGTGGCGTCCGCTGGGCGCCAGCAAGGCGATCGCCGAGCGCGCGACGCAACTGCTCGAGCAATTCCACCTGAGCGACGTGGCACAACAGCAGGTGAAGCACCTGGCTTATGGCAAGCGCCGCCTGCTGGAGATCGCCATCGCGCTGGCCTGCGAGCCGCGCGTGCTGCTGCTCGACGAGCCGGTGGCGGGCGTGCCCGCCGGCGAGCGCGAGGAGCTGCTGCAAACCGTGGCCGCGCTGCCGGCCGACGTGTCGGTGCTGCTCATCGAGCACGACATGGACCTGGTGTTCAGCTTTGCCGACCGCATGACGGTGCTGGTCAACGGCACGCTGCTGACCGAGGGCGACCCTGAAACCATCGCCAACGATCCCAAGGTGAAAGAGGTCTATCTGGGCCACGGAGAAACCGCCCATGTCTGAGCTGCTGCGCATCGAGAACCTGAGTGCCGGCTACGGCGAGGCCGTGGTGCTGCACGACGTGGCGTTCGCGCTCGGCGAGGGCCAGACGCTGGCGCTGCTGGGCCGCAATGGCACGGGCAAGACCACGCTGATCAATACGCTCGCGGGCGCCACGCGCCAGCATGGCGGCAGCATCGCGCTGAGCGGACAGGCGCTGCACAAGCTGGCGCCGCACCAGCGCGCGGCAGCCGGCATCGGCTGGGTGCCGCAGGAGCGCAACATCTTCAAGTCGCTCACCGTGCACGAGAACCTCACGGCCGTGGAACGGCCGGGCAAGTGGAATCCGCAACGGGTCTACGAGATGTTCCCGCGTCTCGCAGAGCGCAAGACCAACCTCGGCACGCAGCTGTCGGGCGGCGAGCAGCAGATGCTGGCCGTGGGCCGCGCGCTGGTGCTGAACCCCAAGCTGCTGCTGCTCGACGAGCCACTCGAAGGGCTCGCGCCGATCATTGTGGAAGAGCTGCTGCGCGCCATCCGCCGCATCACGCAGGACGAGGGGCTGGCCGCGATCATCGTGGAGCAGCATCCGCAGGCGATCCTCGCGATCTCCGACGAAGCAGTGGTGTTGGACCACGGCACCATCGTGCACAAGGACAGCGCCGCGGCGCTGCGCACCCAGCCGCAGGTGCTGGACCGGCTGCTGGGCGTGGCGCGCTAGACGAGTTCCGCGAGGCGCGCCTTCCAGTCTTCGGTACGGCCCAGCCACGGGCCGATCTCGATGCGGCTGGCGCTGCCATCGGCCCGCGTCAGCACGAAGGTCGGGAATCCCTGGCCGCCCGCACGTTGCAGCAGCTGGCGGCTTTCGGCGATGTGCTGCGCGGTCGCTTCTCCCGCCAGGCGCTCGACGGCTGCAGCAAAGGCTTCGGTATCGAAACCGAGTTCCGCGGCCACCGCCTTCAGCACTTGCGCGTCGGCGATGCGTCGGCCTTCGACATAGTGCGCACGCTGCAGGCGATGCACCATGTCCAGCCCACCGCCTGAGCGCAGCGATTCGGCCGCGAGGATGGCGGTGATCGGCGGCTCGGAATCCATCACCGCGCCGGTGTCGCGCAGCAGTCCTTCGAAGTAGCCTTCGCCGAAGGGCTGGCCCGTCATCTCGGCGATGCGCCGGTCGTGCGGTATCACGTACTCGCGCCACTGCGGCGTGATTGCGCGGCGGTTGGCGCCGGTCATCATGCCGCCGCCATGGAACGCGACCTGCAGGCCCGGCACGTTGCGCGCCGCGTCGACCAGCGGCGCCGCGGCGTAGCACCAGCCGCACAGCGGGTCGAAGATGTAGTGCAGGGTGATGGTGTCGTTCACTGCGGCCATTTCATTTCTCCCTTGATGACCTTGGCGCCGAGTTCCAGCGACGAAGTGCCTTCCAGCTTCGGGTAGCGCTTCTTCATCGCGGCGATCAGCGCGACCGAGTCCTTGGCCTTGGCGGCTTCGACTTCGAAGGCCTTCAGGTAGTCGCGCGTGAACTTCACAGAGGCCAGCGTGTACGGCGCCGAGCCGTTGGTATTCGGCAGGTAGTGGCCGGGCACCACGGTCTTCGGGTGCAGTGCCTCGATGCGGCCGAGCGTCTTGATCCATTCCTGGCGCGATTCGGGCGTCTGCGTGTCGGCCACCCACACGTGGATGTTGGCCGAGACGGGGATGCCGCCGACCACGGCCTTCAGCGAAGGAATCCAGCCGAAGGTGCGTTCGGGCGTGGGGCCGTCGAGGCCGACGACCTGGATCTTGCGGCCTTCGAGCGTGAGGCTGTCACCGGCCAGCGGCTCGGGCACGAGCAGCGCCTTGGGCGCGTTGTCCTTGAGGATCGGGCCCCAGTGCGCGAGCTTGCCGTCCTTCGAGGCCTGGATCGCGGCCACGGTCTGCGGCGTGGCGACGATCTTTGCGTCGGGGAAGGCGGCCTGGATCACGTCGAGGCCGAAGTAGTAGTCGGGATCGCTGTGGCTGATGTAGACCGTGGTGAGCTTCTTGCCCGTGGCCTTGATCTTCTGCACCAGCGCCTCGGCGTCGTTGCGCTGGAACTGGGCGTCGATCAGCACGGCGTCGGTCTGGCCCGTGACGATTTCCGAAGAGACCGGGAACATCGATTTCGTGCCGGGGTTGTAGACGTCGAGCTTGAGCGGCTGGGCCGCCTGCGCGGCAAGCGGGGCGAGGCTCAGCGTGGTGGCGAGGGTAGCGGCGGAGAGGAGGGCTCTGCGGAACATGGCGGCGATCTTTCTGAATGTGTGATGCGAAGAGGTGACAGCGCTGAATGCCCCGAATGTTAGGTTGCGCGAATCGAAACAAAAACCTGATGATTCACAACGAATAGTTTCGGATTTCGGCCGAATGAGCTTCCGGGTCGTCAGTCCGTGGCGCATCTCTCGAGGTGCGCGACCAGCAGTTGCGCCGACGGCGACAGCGCCGCCTCGCCGCGAAAGCAGATCGCGAAACGCCGCCGCGCCCACGCGTCGGTGAGCGGCATCAGCCGCAGGCCGAAGGCATCGGTGAAGGGTCGCGCCACCTCCGCCGGCACCACGCTGATCGCCAGCCCGGCCCGCACCACCCGCAGTGCCGCGTCGAAGTTGGAGACCAGCACGCGGTACACCAGCGGCTTGCCCGCCACCGCCGCCTCGCGCGCCAGCATCAACTGCACGGCGCTCAGTGCCGGCATGCCGACGAACTCGTGGTCGAGCACCTGCTCGAAGCGCACGTGCTCGTGCCTTGCGACGGGATGCGACGGGTGCGCGACGATGGCGAGGTGGTCGGAGCGGTAGTTGCGCCGTTCCAGGCCGTCGAGGTCGGCGGCATCCCAGCACAGGCCGATGGAAGCGCTGCCCTCGCGGATGCCGCGCACGATCTCGGGGCTTATGCGCTCTTCCATGTCGACGCGGATGTTGCGGTGGGCCGGATCCTTCAAAAAGCCCGCCACGTCTTCCGCCAGCGACTCGGCCATGACCGAGGCCGAGGCCAGGATGCGCACGTGCCCGCGAGCGCCGCCCGCATAGGCGGCCATGTCGCGCTCGATGCGGTTCACGCTGCCGAGCATCGCGCGGGCGTGCTCCAGCAGGGTTTCGCCGGCCGGCGTGGGCACCACGCCGCGGCGCTTGCGCAGCAGCAGCGGCGTGCCCACCGCTTCTTCGAGCTGGGCCAGCCGCTTGCTGATGGCCGAGCCGACGATGCTGGCCTGCTCGCCGGCGCGCGCGATGCTGCGCGTTTCGCAGACGGCGACGAACAGGCGCAGGGTGGTGAGGTCGAGGTCTCTCATGGTGTTCCGCTTCGGAAGCAAATGGCTTCCAAAATATACCTTCTGGGTCGAATCGGAACTTCTAATATTCACGCCGTACCCTCACGACGGAGACAAAGTCTTGATTCACCCCTTCCTGCCGCCATGCGCGGTCGTTCGCGAAGTGGGCCTGCGCGACGGCCTGCAGAGCATTGCCCGTGTGCTGCCCACCGCACGCAAGCTCGAATGGATCCGCGACGCGCATGCGGCCGGCCAGCGCGAGATCGAAGTCGGCTCCTTCGTGCCGGCGCACCTGCTGCCGCAGCTGGCGGACACGGCCGAGCTGCTGGCCTATGCGAAGACCTTGCCCGGGCTCTTCGCCTCGGTGCTGGTGCCCAACCTGAAGGGCGCGGAGCGCGCCATCGCGGGCGGGGCCGACCTGATGATCGTGCCGCTCTCGGCCAGCCACGCACACAGCCTCGCCAACCTGCGCAAGACGCCCGACGAGGTGGTGGCCGAGGTGGGCCGCATCCGCGCCGCGCGCGATGCGGCGGGCTCGAAGACGCTCATCGACGGCGGCGTGGGCACGGCCTTCGGCTGCACGCTCCAGGGCCACGTCGACGCCGACGAAGTGCTGCGGCTGATGCAGGCGCTGCTCGACGCGGGCGCCGACCGCGTGAGCCTTGCCGACACCGTCGGCTATGCCGATCCGGCGATGGTCCGTAGCCTGTTCGAGCGCGCGCTGCGCATTGCGGGCGACCGGCTGTGGTGCGGCCACTTCCATGACACGCGCGGCCTCGGGCTGGCCAATGTCTACGCGGCGCTGGAAGTCGGCGTGACGCGCTTCGACGCCTGCCTCGCCGGCATCGGCGGCTGCCCGCATGCGCCCGGGGCCAGCGGCAACGTCGACACCGAAGACCTCGTCTTCATGCTCGAGAGCATGGGCGTCGCGACGGGCGTCGATCTGCCGAAGCTGCTCGAGCTGCGCAAGCGCGTGGCGGGCTGGCTCGAAGGCGAAACGCTGCAGGGCACGGTATGGCGCGCGGGCTTTCCAAAGACCTTCGCGGCCACGGCGGGGGTCGCGGCATGAGCACCGCAGGCACCGAAGAAAAGCGCCTGCCGCTGGCTGGCATCCGCGTGGTCGAGTTCACGCACATGGTCATGGGGCCGACCTGCGGAATGGTGCTCGCGGACCTGGGCGCCGAGGTCATCAAGGTCGAGCCGATCGAGGGCGACCGCACGCGGCACCTGCTGGGTGCGGGGGCTGGCTTCTTTCCCATGTTCAACCGCAACAAGAAGAGCATTGCGCTCGACCTCAAGAAGCCCGAGGGGCTCGAGGCCGCGCTGCGCCTGTGCGCCACGGCCGACGTGGTGGCGCAGAACTTCAAGCCAGGCACCATGGACAAGTACGGCCTGGGCTATGCCGCCCTCGGCAAGCTCAACCCGCGCCTCGTGTACGTGAACCACACCGGCTTCCTGCCCGGCCCGTACGAGCACCGCACTGCGCTCGACGAGGTGGTGCAGATGATGGGCGGCCTCGCCTACATGACCGGCCGCCCCGGCGACCCGCTGCGCGCGGGCACGAGCGTGAACGACATCATGGGCGGCATGTTCGGCGCCATCGGCGCGATCGCCGCGCTGATGCAGCGCGCCGAGACCGGCAAGGGGCAGGAGGTGCAGTCTGCGCTGTTCGAGAACAACGTGTTCCTGGTCGGCCAGCACATGCTGCAGTACGCGATCACCGGGCAGGCCGCCGCGCCGATGCCCGAGCGCATCTCGGCGTGGGCGCTGTACGACGTGTTCACTGTGAAGGACGGCGAGCAGATCTTTCTGGCCGCGGTGAGCGACGCGCAGTGGAAGACCTTCTGTGACGCGCTCGGCTTCGACGACCTGAAGGCCGACCCGGCCCTGCGCACCAACAACGACCGGGTGCGTTTGCGGCCCACGCTGCTGGCCGATCTGCGCCAGCGCCTGGCTGATCGTTCGGCAGCGGATCTGTCGGCGATCTTCGAGGCCAGGGGCCTGCCGTTCGCGCCGATCACGCGGCCGGAAGACCTGTACGAAGACCCGCACCTGAAGGCCACCGGCGGGCTCGTGGACATCCGCCTGCCCGACGGCGAGCGTGCCGGCGAAACGGCGCAGACGACACTGTTCCCGATCACGCTCGGCGGCGAGCGCCTCGGCGTGCGCCTGAATCCACCCACGCTCGGCGAGCACACGCGCGAACTGCTGGCCGAACTGGGCTATGCAAGCGAGCAGGTGGACGCCCTGCTCGCCGATTCGGCAGTGGCCTGATCCTGCGATCCTTTTTCGAAGACATAAAGAGAGACAAGACCATGACGAAGACACTTCCCTCGACGAACCTGGATCGCCTGAACCGCCGCGCGGTGCTCGGCCTCGGCGCGTGCGCCGCCGCGGTGGCCGCGATGGGTGCGCGCCCGGCGCTCGCGCAGGGCTCCGACAAGCCCGTCCGCTTCATCCTGCCGATCAGCGCCGGCTCGGGCGTCGACACCATCGTGCGCGCGGCGGCGCCCGCGCTCGGCAAGGCCTTCGGCCAGCCGGTGGTGATCGAGAACCTGCCGGGTGCGGGCGGCATCACCGGCGCGGCGGCCATCGTCAAGGCCGCGCCCGACGGACTCACGCTGGGCATGGTGTCGAACAACCACGTCATCAATCCGGCGGTGTTCAAGAAGATGCCCTTCGACGCGATCAACGACGTCACGCCGATCAGCGTGGTGGGCGCGACGCCGCTGGTGCTGCTGGTGAACCCGAAGGTGCCCGCGAAGAACGTGAAGGAGCTGGTGGCGCTGCTGCGCGCCAAACCCGAGGGCTACAACTACGCCTCGTCGGGCAACGGCACCATCATCCATCTTGCCGGCGAGATGTTCATGGACGAGGCCGGCGTGAAGGCGCGGCACATCCCCTACAAGGGCACCGGGCCGATGGTGACCGACATGATCGGCGGGCAGGTCGAGATGGGCGTGGTCGCGCTGCCGGCCGTGCAGCAGCACATCCGGAGCGGTGCGCTGCGCGCCATCGGCCTGTGCGGCGCGACGCGCTCGCCGGCAGCGCCGGAGATTCCGACCATCGCGGAGCAGGGGCTGCCGAACTACGTGGTCGAAGGCTGGTTCGCGGTGATCGGCCCGCCGAAGATGCAGGCGGCCGACGTGCAGCGCGTGCACGATGCGGTGGCCGCCGCTTTCGCGAGCCCCGAAGTGCGCGAGGCGATGGACAAGCAGGGCAACGTCGTCAGGCCCACGACGCCCGAGCAGGCCGCGAGCTACTTCCGCAGCGAGGCCGCGCGCTATGCGGCGCTGGTGAAGAAAGCGAACGTGGTGCTGGAGTAAGGGCCTTGCTCCTTCCCCTTCCGGGGAAGGCTGGGATGGGGGCTGGCGGCCGTCGACGAGGCGCTGCGTCGTGGTCGATGCCGTCGTGCCCCCAACCCCGACCCTCCCCCGGCAGGGGAGGAGGAAAAATCAAGCCGGCCCGACGGCGCGGTACAACGCCCGCACGAAGTCCGACTGCGTGATCATCCCCGTCAACCGCTTCTCGCCGTCGATGATCGGGATATGGTGATGCCCGCCCTCGGAGAACAGCGGCACCAGGTCGACCACGGGCCGGTCGGCGCTGGCCACGCGCACCTGGCGCGTCATGATCTGGCCAACCACCTCGGGCTTGTTCGACATCACCGTGCGCGTGGCGCGGATCAGGTCGCGCAGCTTGCCGGCGATGCCGTCATGGTGCTGCAGGTCGAGCTGGCGGAAGAAGTCGGCCTGCGTGACGATGCCGACCACGCGGCGCGTGCGGTCGGTGACGGGCAGGGCCTTGATGTGTCGTTCGTGCATCAGCGCCCAGGCTTCCTGCAGCGGCGTGCCGAACTCCACCGAGATGGGCACGCTGGACATGATGTCGGCGCAGGTCAGCGTACCGAGGCGCCGCTTGTACGACTCGAGCTCGGTTTCGCGGATCAGCGATTCGAGGTCGTCGCGGCTGATGTCGAGCACCTGGTTGTAGCGGGCCAGCACCGCGTCGATGTCGGCCTGGCTGAAGCGCGCATCGGCCGCGGGCGGACGCACCACCTGCACGTGCGGGTAGCGCCGCCCGGTGAGCGTGTTGTAGGCCACGCCGGCCAGCACCAGCAGCAGCGAGTTGGTGAAGAAGGGGAAGAGGGCGGACGAGAAATGCGTGGTGTGCGTCAGCACCGCCAGCAGCGCCGCGGCGCCGCCGGGCGGATGCAGGCAGCGCGCGCTGAACATCAGGCCGATGGCGCCCGCCACGGCCACGGCGGCGGCCAGCGCGGAGTCGGGAATCCAGTTG
This sequence comes from Variovorax sp. Varisp46, assembly GCF_059491885.1. Taxonomy (NCBI): domain Bacteria; kingdom Pseudomonadati; phylum Pseudomonadota; class Betaproteobacteria; order Burkholderiales; family Comamonadaceae; genus Variovorax; species Variovorax sp. Varisp46. The sequence goes on along the minus strand of NZ_CP168515.1, from coordinate 3,094,926 downwards.
ACGGCCGCGATGCCGACCACCGCCGACAGCGTGTTGCCGCCGATGACCGACCACGGCTGCGCCAACGGGCTCGCCGGCACCGCGAACACCAGCACGGCGCTGGCGCCCAGCGGTGCGATCAGCCAGACGGTCGCGGCCAGCGGGCCGGCCAGCCAGCGGCACAGCAGCGCCGTGGCCAGCAGCCCGAGGCCGGCGCCCGCAATCGCGCGCAGCCGCTCGCGCGCATCGACGGTGGTGCGGCCCGGCAGCCAGGCGCGCGCATGATTCAGGAGTGCCTCGAACCGCATCGCAGCCTCCGTCCTCAGCCTTCGTGAGCCACCAGGCGCCCGATCTCGGGCCAGCGGCCATGCAGCCACACCCATGCGATCAGGCCGATGCCGAGCATGCCCATGGAGGTCAGCGCCAGCGCGAGCGTCGAGTGCATCACCAGCGGCGCCACCGCGCCGGCCACCACGCCGTTGGCGGTGGAGCCGATCACCGCCTGCAGCGACGAGGCCATGCCGCGGCGCTCCGGGTGCAGGTCGAGCACCAGCAACGTGACCACCGGCACCATCAGCGCCCAGCCGAAGGCGAACACCGCGAGCGGCCACAGCGCCCAGGCCACGTGCGCCTCGAAGAAGGTGTTGGCCACCACGTTGACCACCGAGGTCGCCAGCATGATGACGAAGCCGTCGCGGATCTGCCGCTTGGGCGCCACCTTGCCGGCCATGCGGCCGCTGGCGCGCGCGCCGAGCATGATGCCGCCGATCGTCAGCAGGAAGAACCAGAAGAACTGCTGCGGCTGCAGCGCGAGGTGGTCGCCCAGGAACGCGGGCGCGGCCAGCACGTAGAGGAACATGCCGTTGAAGGGCACGCCGCTGGCAAAGGCCAGCAGCAGGAAGCGCGGATCGGAGCACAGGTCCCAGTAGCCGCGCAGCAGGTGCCGCACCTGGAAGGGCTGGCGGTGGTCCTTGTGCAGCGTCTCGGGCAGCAGCTTGTAGTTGGCGGCGAACAGCACCACGCCCACCGCCACCAGGAACCAGAACACCGCATGCCAGCCCGCGTGCACGAACAGGAAGCCGCCGATGATCGGTGCGATGGCCGGGGCCACGCCGAAGTAGATCGTCACCTGGCTCATCACCCGCTGCGCCTCGGCCGGCGGGAACATGTCGCGGATCACCGCGCGCGAGACCACGATGCCGGCTCCGGTCGAGAGGCCCTGCAGCCCTCGGAACAGCACGAGCTGCGTGATGTTCTGCGACAGCGCGCAGCCCAGCGAGGCGAGCGTGAACACGGCCAGTCCCCACAGCACCACAGGCCGGCGGCCGAAGCTGTCCGACAGCGCACCGTGGAACAGGTTCATGAACGCGAAGCCGAACAGGTAGGCCGAGAGCGTCTGCTGCATCTCGGCCGGCGTGGCACCGATGGAGCGCGCAATGCCCGAGAAGGCCGGGATGTAGGTGTCGATGGAGAAGGGCCCGAGCATGCCGAGCACTGCGAGCAGCACGGCAAGCGCCCAGCGCGGGGCCTGCCAGAGTTTGTCTGCATCGGGATTCATGGAAGTTGCTCCATTCTTCTTGTCGTGTGCGGCTCCCAAAAGAGAGCGCCCGCCGCCCGGTGAGGGGCGAGGCGGGCGCTTGTGGCTTCAGGGAACCCGGATTACAGAGTATCGATGAAGCTGCGCAGCTTGTCGGAGCGGCTCGGGTGCTTCAGCTTGCGCAGCGCCTTGGCCTCGATCTGGCGGATGCGCTCACGCGTCACGTCGAACTGCTTGCCGACTTCTTCCAGCGTGTGGTCCGTGCTCATCTCGATGCCGAAGCGCATGCGCAGCACCTTGGCTTCGCGCGGCGTGAGCGAGTCCAGGATGTCCTTCACCACGTCGCGCAGGCCGGCTTGCATGGCGGCCTCGATGGGCGCCGTGTTGCTGCTGTCCTCGATGAAGTCGCCCAGATGCGAATCGTCGTCGTCGCCGATGGGGGTTTCCATCGAGATCGGCTCCTTCGCGATCTTCATGATCTTGCGGATCTTGTCTTCCGGGATCTCCATCTTCGCGGCCAGGATGCCGGCGTCGGGCTCGAAGCCGAACTCCTGCAAGTGCTGGCGCGAGATGCGGTTCATCTTGTTGATCGTCTCGATCATGTGCACCGGGATGCGGATGGTGCGCGCCTGGTCGGCGATCGAGCGCGTGATGGCCTGGCGGATCCACCACGTCGCATAGGTCGAGAACTTGTAGCCGCGGCGGTATTCGAACTTGTCGACCGCCTTCATGAGGCCGATGTTGCCTTCCTGGATCAGGTCCAGGAACTGCAGGCCGCGGTTGGTGTACTTCTTGGCGATGGAAATCACGAGGCGCAGGTTGGCCTCGATCATTTCCTTCTTGGCATCGCGCGAAGACGATTCGCCTTCGTTCATGCGCTTGTTGATGTCCTTGAGCTGGGTCAGCGGCACCACCACGCGCGACTGGATGTCGGTCAGGCGTTGCTGCAGTTCCTGCACCGGCGGAATGTTGCGCGCGAGCACGGCGCTCCAGGGCTTGCCGGCGGCGGCCTGCTTCTCGACCCACTTGAGGTTCAGGAGGTTCGACGCGATGCGGTTGCCGTTCTTGTCGTAGCCGCTGAAGTCGCGGATGAACTCGTCCTGCGGGAAGCCGCACTTGTCCACGATGATGCGGCGAAGCTCGCGCTCCTTCTTGCGCACGTCGTCGACCTGCGTGCGCACCAGGTCGCACAGCTTCTCGATGGTCTTGGCCGTGAAGCGGATGGTCATCAGCTCTGCGGACAGGGCCTCCTGGGCCTTGACGTACGCGGGGGTGCCGTAGCCTTCCTTGTCGTAGATCTTGTGGACCTTCTCGAACATTCCGGCGATGCGGTCGAAGCGCTCGAGCGCTTCGCGCTTGAGTTCCTCGAGCTTCTTGGTCAGGGCCTTGGAGCCGCCCTTGCCGTCATCGTCGTCTTCCTCGTCGAATTCGTCGAAGTCTTCTTCGGCCACGTAGTCGTCGGCCTCGTTGGGATTCGAGAAGCCGTCGACGATGGTCGAGATGACGACCTTGCCTTCGCGGATCTCGGCGGCCAGGCGCAGGATTTCGGCGATGGTGGCGGGGGAGGCCGAGATGGCCTCCATCATGGCCATCAGGCCGCCTTCGATGCGCTTGGCGATTTCGATTTCGCCTTCGCGCGTCAGCAGCTCGACCGTGCCCATTTCGCGCATGTACATGCGAACCGGGTCGGTGGTGCGGCCGAATTCGCTGTCCACCGTGGACAGGGCAGCTTCGGCTTCTTCCTCGGCTTCTTCCACCGTGGTGGCGGTGGGCGCGGTGTTGTTCAGCAGCAGGGTTTCGGCGTCGGGCGTCTGCTCGTACACCGCCACGCCCATGTCGTTGAGCATGGTGACCACGACTTCCATGGTCTCGGCGTCGACCAGCTTGTCGGGCAGGTGGTCGGAGATTTCGCCGTGCGTGAGGTAGCCGCGCGTCTTGCCCAGCGTGATCAGGGTCTTCAGACGCGAACGGCGCTTGGCCAGGTCTTCTTCGGAGAGCACGGTCTCGTCGAGGCCGAACTCCTTCATCAAGGCGCGTTCCTTCGCCTTGCTGATCTTCATGCGCAGCGGCTTGACCTTTTCTTCGGTGGTCGTGGCAGCCGCGGGCTCGTCGCCGGCCAGATCTTCCTCGATGTCCGACAGGTCGATGTCGTTCTCGGGCGCATCCTTGTCAGCCTTGGGCTTGCGGCCGCGCTTGGCGCCGGTGGCAGGCGTGGCGGCACCGGCGGCCTTGGGCGGGCGGCCGACTTTCTTGGCTGCCGGGGCGGCTGCTTTTTTGGGATCGTCGAGAGAGGTCGATTTCGTGGGCACGGTTTTCACTTTCGTTGCGGCTGCCGATCTGGATGCGGCGGCGGCCGTCTTGGTTGCCGGCTTCGCGCCGGCTTTCAACGGTTTCTCTGCTGCGGGCTTGGTGGCGACGCTTTTGGCAAGTGAAGGAGCAGGCTTCTTTGAACTGGGCATACGACCTCGTTACGGCAAGAAAGAACAAGCGAAATCACAGGCGCACCGTCACACGGACAGCGCCACCACAGCCCGTGCACAGGCACGGACTAAAAACAATTGGGAAAGAGGAATGAATTCCTCAGCAGGCAAGATGTCGGGCGAACATTTGGTATGCAGTCCTTGCGGTTATTGACCCTTTCCGCCGGAATTTACCGTTGGAGTGCGTTGCGCTAGGGGTCGGCCCGGAGGTGCTGCTGTCGCTCTTGCCTAATTTCGCCAGTTGCGAAGCCCTACATTATAGCGTGTTGCGCAAATTTCAAGCAGTTTCTGAACCCGAGGCGCGCAGGCGGGCGCGCAATTCGAGCCGCCGGGTCTCCAGCGCCTTGTAGCGCTCCAGGGCTTTCGGGTCTTTCCCGACGGCCGCGATGGCTTCGCTCTGCTGGGCCTTGAGGCGGTCGTCGAGCATGAAATCGAGCACGCTGGCGAGTTCGCGGGCGGCGTCGGCCAGGTGCTGCGCTTCTTCGCCTTCGGGGATGGGCCCGGCTTCGGAGACGGACATCATCCGCTCGGCCAGCGGCTCGAAGCCGAGTCCGCGCAGGCCTTCGCGCAGTGCTGCCCAGGGCTGGACACCGTGCTCGTGCAGCTGGCTGTCGAGCCAGGTGAAGAGGGCGCCGTGGTGGCCGGGCAGTTCGCAGAGCATCAGGTGAAGCTCGTGTGACAGGGCTTCCCACTGCGCCATGTTCGACAGCAGCAGCCGCACCGCCACGTCGGGGCGGCTGGGCGGGGCGCCGCGTCCGCGCAGGGGCTCGATGGGTTCCTCGAATTTGCCGCCCCAGCGCTTGCCCTTGGTGAACTTGCCGCGCTGCTGGAACTTGGGTTCGCTATCGTTTTCATAGCGAGGCGGTTCGTAGTCCTGGGGCGGGGGCATGTCCGGGTAGTAGTCATCACCGCCGCCACCGCTGAAGCCCGAGGGCTCGCTGTGGCGCTGCGGCGCCGGTGCGCCCCCGGCCTTGCGCGGGCCGGGTGTGGAGGCCCAGAGATCCGACAGCGCCGCCGCATCGAGCTGCACCAGCGTTGCGATCTCGCTCAGCAACTGGCGCTTGAGTGCGCCGTCGGGCATGGCGCTCCAAAGCGGGCGCACGTTGCTCGTCATGTGGGCGCGGCCCTCGGCGGAAGTCAGGTCGCAGCCTTCGCGGGCGGCTTCGAGCATGAAGCGCGACAGCGGCGTTGCCTCGTTCACGAAGCGGGCGAAAGCCTCGGCGCCGTGCTCGCGGATGAAGCTGTCGGGGTCGTGCTCGGCCGGCAGGAACAGGAACTTGATGCTGCGCACATCGGTGGCGTAGGGCAGCGCGCCGTCGAGCGCCTTGCGCGCAGCGCGCCGGCCCGCGGCGTCGCCGTCGAAGCTGAACACCACCGATTCGGTGAAGCGGAAGAGCTTCTGCACGTGCTCCGTGGTGCAGGCCGTGCCGAGCGTGGCCACCGCGTTCGGAAAACCGAGCTGCGCCAGCGCCACCACGTCCATGTAGCCTTCGGTGACCAGCGCATAGCCGCGGTCGCGGAAGGCGGCGCGGGCTTCGTAGAGCCCGTAGAGCTCGCGGCCCTTGCTGAAAACGGGCGTTTCGGGCGAGTTCAGGTACTTGGGCTTCTCGTCGCCCAGCACCCGGCCGCCGAAGCCGATGCATTCGCCCTTCACGTTGCGGATCGGGAACATCACGCGGTCGCGGAAGCGGTCGTAGCGCTTGGCCTCGGCCTCGCTGAGCTGGCCTTCCTCGTTGTTGACGATCACCAGCCCGCTCTCGGCGAGCAGGGGGTCGTCATAGTCGGGAAACACGCTGGCGAGCGCGCGCCAGCCGGCCGGCGCATAGCCGATGCCGAACTGCTTGGCCACTTCGCCCGACACCCCCCGGCCCTTGAGGTATTCGATGGCGCCGGGCGCCTGCCGCAGGTGCTTGCGGTAGGCGTCGCCGGCCTTTTCGAGCACGTCGCTCAGCGTGGCTTGCTTCTGGCGCTGGCTGGCGGCGCGGGCGCGCTCGGCCGGGGAGGCGTCGTCTTCCGGCACCTGCAGGCCGTACTGGCCGGCCAGGTCGTGCACCGCCTCGACGAAGCCCATGCCGGCATGCTCCATCAGAAAGCCGATGGCGTTGCCATGCACCCCGCAGCCGAAGCAGTGATAGAACTGCTTGGTCGGGCTGACGGAGAAGGAGGGCGATTTCTCGCCGTGGAACGGGCACAGGCCCATGAAATTGGCGCCGGCCTTCTTGAGCTGCACATAGCGGCCAACGATCTCGACCACATCGGCGCGTGCGATGAGTTCCTGGATGAATGAAGCGGGGATGGTCATGTAGGCGAAGAGCGGCAAATCATACGCAAGCGGGCGAAGCCTCGCGCCCCGGCGGCATACTGAAAGCGACCGGATCACGCATGACGATGCCCAAACCCCTGCAACACATCGCGCCGCTGCTGCGCCACCCCCTGCGGTTCGCCTGGGACGCGCTCAAGGAATTTCGCGCCAACCAGGGCCTGCTGCTCGCGGGGGCTGTGGCGTACTACGCCTTGCTGTCCATCGTGCCGCTGCTGATCGTGAGCGTGATCGCCCTGTCGCACGTCATCGAGCAGGCCGAGCTGCTGCGCACCATCGGGCGGTACCTCGAATGGCTGCTTCCGGGGCAGTCGAAAGCCATCGTGGCCGAGCTGTCGAGCTTCCTGGACCATCGCGACGTGCTGGGGCCGGTGTTGCTGGTGACGATGATCTTCTTCAGCTCCCTGGCCTTCAGCGTGCTCGAAAGTGCCATGGCGGTGATCTTTCACCACCGCAAGGCGGACCACAAGCGCCATTTCCTGGTATCGGTGGCCATGCCCTATGTCTACATCCTGTGCCTGTGCGTCGGGTTGCTGCTCGTCACGCTGGTGTCGGGCGCGCTGCAGCTGGTGGGGCAGGAAAGCGTCGACCTGCTGGGGCGCAGCTGGTCGCTGTCGGGTGTTTCGGGGCTGCTGCTGTACCTGCTGGGGCTGGGCGGCGAGATCTTCATGCTGACTTCGCTCTACCTCGTGATGCCGGCCGGGCGCATGTCGCTGCGCCATGCGCTGCTGGGCGGCGTGACGGCCGCGCTGCTGTGGGAGGCCACGCGGCGCGTGCTGATCTGGTACTTCTCGACGCTGTCGCAGGTGAATGTGGTCTACGGCTCGCTCACCACGGCCATCGTGGTGCTGCTGAGCCTGGAGATCGCTGCCACGCTGGTGCTGCTGGGCGCCCAGGTGATCGCGAACTACGAGCGCCTGGACCGCACCGGCAGCACGAAGCCGCCCAAATCCGCTCTCAGCGGGGAGCCAATCGAATCGCTCCGTCCAGACGAATCACCTCGCCGTTGAGCATGTCGTTCTCGATGATGTGCTTCGCCAGCTTGGCGTAGTCCTCGGGCGTGCCCAGGCGGGAAGGGAAGGGCACGCTGGCGGCCAGGGCATCCTGCACTTCCTGCGGCATGCCGAACAGCATGGGCGTGCCGAAGATGCCGGGGGCGATGGTCATGTTGCGGATGCCGCTGCGCGCGAGGTCGCGGGCAATGGGCAGCGTCATGCCGACCACGCCGCCTTTCGAGGCGCTGTAGGCGGCCTGGCCGATCTGGCCGTCGTAGGCCGCGACCGAGGCGGTCGAGATCAGCACGCCGCGCTCGCCGGTGGCTTCGGGCTCGTTCCTGCCCATGGCGTCGGCCGCCAGGCGGATCATGTTGAAGCTGCCGATCAGGTTGACCGTGACGGTCTTGCTGAACACGGCCAGCGCGTGCGGGCCGTTCTTGCCTACCGTCTTCTCGGCCGGTGCGATGCCGGCGCAGTTAACGAGGCCGACCAGCTTGCCGAGCTTGAGCGCGGCGGCCACCGCGGCCTGGCCGTCGGCTTCCTGGCTCACGTCGCACTTGACGAACACGCCGCCGATTTCCCTGGCAACGGCTTCGCCCTTGTCAGCCTGCATGTCGGCGATCACCACCTTGGCGCCGTTGGCCGCCAGCATGCGCGCCGTGCCTTCGCCGAGGCCCGAAGCGCCACCGGTCACGATAAAAACCTTGCCGTCGATCTGCATGGAGAGTCTCCTGAAATGAGACCCGCATTATCGAAGAGGCCGCCAGACGAAAAAAAAGGCCTCGTCGTGAGACGAGGCCCTGAATTGGATCCGTGAGGACCCAAGGAGACAACTGGTGGTGGTCGCCAGCTTAGCGCTTGCGCGAAGCGGTTGCGGTCTTTGCGGCGGCAACGGCTTGCGTCGACACGGCATTGAAGTTGGCTTCGGCGACGTCCGATGCTTGCTTGACGGCCTTCTGGACCGATTCGAAAGCGTTGTTGGCGGCGGCCACGGCGCTCTTCAGCACGGCAACAGCGGTTTCCGAACCGGCGGGGGCGTTCTTGGAAGCGCTGTCGACCAGGCCGACGAAGGCTTGCTGGGCTTCGGCAGCCTTGGCTTCGAAGGCCTTGCCGAATTCGGCGCCGGTGCCTTGGGCGATGTCGTACAGGTGACGGCTGTAGGCAGCGGTCTTTTCAGCCAGGGGCTGGAACAGGCTGGCTTGCAGCGTCAGCAGCTCTTGGGCGTCCTTGACGCTCAGGGCGGCCTGGGCGGTGCTCTGGGCTTCGACCAGGGCAGCCTTCGAGGCGGTCACGTTCAGTTCGACGAGCTTCTCGACGCCTTCGAAAGCCTTGGTGGTCAGGCCGAAGAGGGTTTCGAGGTTTGCCTTTTGGGCGGCGAGGATTTGGTCAGCGGTCAGGGCCATTTGGGAAATCTCCAGAAGGGGATGATTGAGTGGTCGGTTCACGTTGCGCTGTCTCGCCGTCTATGTTGCGGTGCAGCATGGCCTCAAGTATAGGCAGCTGAGTTTTGCGATCAAGGGGTTTTTGCTGCCATGCAGCAATTTAGAAGCCATCTTCTAAATTCGGCTTCCCGGGCAAAATGCCGCGCGATGAGCGCCCCGACCAAACCAATCCCCCAGACGCGCGGCAGCTACCGCGCTTTCCGCAGCATTCCCACGCGCTGGGCCGACAACGACATGTACGGCCACGTCAACAACGTCGTCTACTACAGCTGGTTCGACACCGCGGTGAATGCACTGCTGATCGAGCGCGGCGCGCTCGATATCCACCAGGGCTCCACGATCGGCTTCGTGGTGGAGACGCAGTGCAACTATTTCGCGCCCATCGCGTTCCCGCAAACCGTCGAGGCGGGCATCCGGGTGGCACAGGCGGGCCGGTCGAGCGTGCGGTATGAAATCGCGCTGTTCGCCGAGGGCGCGGACAGCGCTGCAGCACAGGGCCACTTCATCCACGTCTACGTGGACCGCGTCACGCAGCGCCCGGTACCGCTACCCGAGGCGCTGCAACGCGTGGTCGATTCGCTCAAGGCTTGACCGGCGCGGTCCGTTCTGAAGCGGTCTTCTTCATCGCCTTGATGTCGGCCTTGCCCTGGGCTTCGTCGGCCTTGGCCTGCTTCACGCAGGCGGCCTTCGCATCGCCCTTCTGGTCGTCGCACTTTTCCTTCGCGACTTCGTAGGTGGCCTTCACCTTCTCTTCAGCCACGTTGCGGGCGTGGCTGTCGCTCGGCTGGTACTGCTGCTCCAGCTCGGCCTTGGCGACGTTTTCCTTGCCCTTGGCTTCCTTCTGGCAGACGTCCTTGGCGTTGTCCTTCATCGTGTCGCACTGGGCCTTCGCGACCTTGTAGTCGGCCTCGATCTTTTCCTTGGCGACCTTGTATTCATCCTTGGTCATGGCGCTGGCCTGCGTGGCCACGAAGCAGGTGGAGGCGAGGGCCAGCATGAGGAGATGCTTTTTCATGGGATGTTTTCCTTCGGGAGTGGATGAAATTCGGGGGCTGCTCAATAGCGTTCGAACCAGAGCGCGTCCGGCGTGCGGCCGTCGCGCGATTCCCAGTCCTTGACCTGCTTCTCGGCTTCTTCGCGGCTGATGCCGTGGCGCTCCTGGATGCGGCCGAGCAGCTGGTCGCGCTTGCCCGCGATGACGTCGAAGTCGTCGTCGGTCAGCTTCCCCCATTGCTCCTTGACCTTGCCCTTGAGCTGTTTCCAGTTGCCTTTGACGGTGTCCTTGTTCATGCGAACCTCCTTTGAGCCAGGTTGATCCGGCGGGCCGTGTGCTTCGCCGTGGAGTCACTGTCATCGGGGGGATTCACCCTCACGGTAGGACGTGCAGTTCAGGCCCCGTAGGCAGAGGCCGACTCACCCCGTGATAATCGAACGGACGCCGAAAGTTTGAGACACCGCGCACAGCACCATGATCATTCACAGCCTGCTCGACACCGACCTCTACAAGTTCACGATGATGCAGGTGGTCCTGCATCACTTCCCCGGGGCCCGGGTCGAGTACCGCTTCAAGTGCCGCAACCCCGGCGTCGACCTGGCGCAGTTCGCGGGACAGATCCGGGACGAGGTGCGCAGCCTGTGCTCGCTGCAGTTCCGCGACGCCGAGCTGGCCTACCTGCGCTCGATGCGTTTCATCAAGAGCGACTTCGTCGACTTCCTCGGGCTCTTCCGGCTCAATGAGAAGTACATCAACATCGTTCCCCAGCCCTCGGGCGAGCTCGAGATCCGCATCAAGGGGCCATGGCTGCACACCATCCTGTTCGAGATCCCGGTGCTGGCCATCGTCAACGAGGTGTACTTCCGCAATACGCAGAAGAAGCCCGACTTCGAGGAAGGCCGCCGCCGGCTCGAAACCAAGATCACCCAGCTGCAGGACGCAGGCCTCGCCGACCTGAAGATCGCCGACTACGGCACGCGCCGCCGCTTCTCCAAGGACTGGCACGAAGAGGTGCTGCGCACGCTGACCGCCCGACTCGGCGCCGTCACCTCGCCGCCGGTGCAGGCGCCGCCCGGCACGCGGCTGCCGCAGCTCGCGGGCACCAGCAACGTGCTGTACGCGATGAAGCTGGGCCTGATCCCGCTAGGCACCATGGCCCACGAATACCTGCAGGCCTGCCAGGCGCTCGGCCCGCGGCTGCGTGACAGCCAGATCTTCGGCTTCGAGAGCTGGGCGCGCGAGTACCGCGGCGACCTGGGCATCGCGCTGTCCGACGTGTACGGCATGAACGCGTTCCTGCGCGACTTCGACATGTATTTCTGCAAGCTCTTCGACGGCGCCCGCCACGACAGCGGCGACCCGTTCCAGTGGGGCGAGCGCATGCTGGCGCACTACGTCGCCAACCGGGTCGATCCGCGCACCAAGACGCTGATCTTCAGCGACGGCCTCACGGTGCCGCGCACCATCGAGCTCTACCAGCAGTTCCGCGGCCGCTGCCAGCTGGCCTTCGGCATCGGCACCAACCTCACCAACGATCTGGGCTACGAGCCGCTGCAGATCGTCATCAAGATGATCCACTGCAACGACCAGCCGGTGGCCAAGCTGTCGGACACGCCATCCAAGAACATGTGCGAGGACGAAAAATACCTGGCCTACCTGCGCCAGGTCTTCGAGATCGAACAACCCCCGGCTTGAAGGCTGTACTGACCCCTCTGGTACGGTACGGCCCCATGAAAAACCCCCTTCGCCTTGCGGCGGCCGCGGTGCTGCCGCTGACGTTTCCCGCCCTGGCGATGGCTGCCGACTTCGACGGCGCCACGCTCTCGCCGCTGTGGGGCGTGCCATTCGCCGGCATCCTGTTGTCGATCGCGCTGTTCCCGCTGCTGGCGCCGGGCTTCTGGCACCACCACTACGGCAAGGTCTCGGCGGCCTGGGCGCTGGCCTTCCTGCTGCCCCTTGCCGCCACCTTCGGCGTTTCGCTGGCCGGCGCCCAGCTCGTGCATGCGCTGGTGGAGGAGTACATCCCCTTCATCATCCTGCTCACGGCGCTGTTCACCGTGGCGGGCGGCATCCACATCCGGGGCAACCTGCATGGGGCGCCTGGCCTCAACACCGGGCTGCTCGCCATCGGCGCGGTGCTCGCGAGCTTCATGGGAACCACCGGCGCGTCGATGCTGCTGATCCGGCCGCTCATTCGTGCCAACGACAACCGCAGGCACCGGGTCCACGTGGTCGTGTTCTTCATCTTCATCGTTTCCAACGTGGGTGGCTCGCTCACGCCGCTGGGCGATCCGCCGCTGTTCCTCGGCTTCCTGAAGGGCGTCGACTTCTTCTGGACCGCGAAGAACATCCTGCCCGACACGCTCTTCCTCCTGGCCGTGCTGCTCGCGCTGTTCTACGCCATCGACCGCCACTACTATCGCAAGGAGGGCGTGCTGCCGGTCGACCCGACGCCCGACACGAAGCGCATCGGCTTCGATGGCGCCGTCAACTTCTGGCTGCTGGGCGGGGTGGTCGCCTTCGTGCTGCTCAGCGGCTTCTGGAAGTCGCCCGTCGGCTTCGACGTCTTCGGCACCCGGGTGGGCCTGCCGGGCCTGGTGCGCGACGCGGGCCTGGTCGCCATCACGCTGCTCTCGCTGAAGATCACGCCGGCCAAGGTGCATGCCGACAACCAGTTCGAGTGGGGCCCCATGGCCGAGGTGGCCAAGCTGTTCGCGGGCATCTTCCTGACCATCATCCCGGTGATCGCGATGCTCAAGGCCGGCACGCAAGGCCCGTTCGGTGCCGTCGTCTCGGCCGTGACGCGCGCTGACGGCCAGCCCGATCCGGCGATGTATTTCTGGGCCACCGGCATGCTGAGCTCCTTCCTCGACAACGCGCCCACCTATCTCGTGTTCTTCAACACCGCGGGCGGCGACCCGGCCGCGCTGATGACCACCTACGCCACCACGCTGGCCGCCATCTCGGCTGGTGCCGTGTTCATGGGCGCCAACACCTACATCGGCAACGCACCCAACCTCATGGTCAAGGCCATCGCCGAGAGCCGCGGCGTGCGCATGCCGAGCTTCTTCGGCTACATGGCGTGGTCGGTGGCCATCCTGGTTCCGCTGTTCGTTCTTTCCACCTTCATCTTCTTTCGCTGAGTGCAAACATCATGAGCAAGCCCAAGATACTGGTCGCGCGCGCGATCTTTCCCGAAACCATCGAGCGCCTCTCGCAGCACTTCGAGGTCGAGTCGAACCAGTCCGACGAGAGCTGGAGCAAGGAACAGCTGATTGCGAAGCTGCAGGGCAAGCAGGGCGCCTTCACCACCGGCAGTGAGCGCATCGACGCCGCGGTGCTCGATGCCTGCCCCGGCCTGAAGATCTGCGCCAACATGGCGGTGGGCTACAACAACTTCGACGTCGACGCGATGGCCGCGCACGGCGTGCTCGGCACCAACGCGCCCGACGTGCTGACCGAGACCACGGCCGACTTCGGCTTTGCGCTGCTGATGGCCACGGCGCGCCGCATCACGGAGAGCGAACACTTTCTGCGCGCGGGCAAGTGGCAGAAGTGGAGCTACGACATGTTCGCCGGCTCCGACATCCACGGTTCCACGCTCGGCATCATCGGCATGGGCCGCATCGGGCAGGGCATCGCGAAGCGCGGCGCGCACGGCTTCGGCATGAAGGTGGTCTATCACAACCGCTCCAGGCTCGACGCCGCGCTCGAGGCCGAATGCAAGGCCAGCTACCTGAGCAAGGAGGAGTTGCTCAGGACGGCGGACCACGTGGTGCTTGTGGTGCCTTATTCGCCGGCCTCGCACCACACGATCGGCGCGGCCGAGATCGCGCTGATGAAGCCGACCGCCACGCTCGTCAACATCGCGCGCGGCGGCATCGTCGACGACGCGGCATTGGCCGTGGCCTTGCGCGAGAAACGCATCGCCGCCGCGGGCCTCGACGTGTTCGAGGGCGAGCCCAAGGTGCACCCCGACCTGCTGACCGTGCCCAATGTGGTGCTGACGCCGCACATCGCCAGCGCCACCGTACCCACGCGCCGCGCCATGGCCGACCTTGCGGCGGACAACCTCATCGCGTACTTCGGCGGCAAGGGACCGCTGACGCCCGTGACGCCCGCTCCTTCGGCAAGCAAATAGGCAGAGGCAGTACCGCACCCTTGGACACCTCGCTGATCCTCATCGGACTGGCCGTACTCGCGGTCGTCCAGCTCGTGCTGGTGATCTGGCTGCTGGCCCGCCGGCAGCCCTCGTCCGACCACGGCGACGTGCTGCGCGTGCTGGCCGCCCTGGGCTCGGCCAACGAACGCACCGAGCGCGAACTGCGCCACGACATCGGCGAAAGCTCGCGCGGCGTGCGGCAGGAAACCGCGCAGGCCTTCGCCACTTTCCAGCAGGCGCTGGTGCAGCAGGGCGCCGAAGCCACGCGCACGCAGAATGCGCAGCTCGACGCGTTCTCCCTGCAGCTCGCGTCCTTGCAGAAGACGTTGGCCGACACGCTCAGCACGCAGCTGCAGGGTTTGAGCGAATCGAATGCGCGCCGCCTGTCCGAAGTGCGCGCGACCATGGAAACGCAGCTCGCGCAGCTGCAGCAGACCAACGCCGTCAAGCTCGACGAGATGCGCAAGACGGTCGACGAGAAGCTGCAGAGCACGCTTGAGGCGCGCCTCGGCGAAAGCTTCAAGCAGGTAGCCGACCGGCTCGAACAGGTGCACAAGGGACTCGGCGAAATGCAGACGCTGGCCGTGGGCGTGGGCAGCTTGCAGCGCGTGCTGACCAACGTGAAGACACGCGGCGTGTTCGGCGAAGTGCAGCTCGAGGCGCTGCTCGAACAGGTGCTCACGCCCGACCAGTACGCCAAGCAGATCGAGACCAAGCCGCGCAGCGGGCAGCGTGTCGATTTCGCGATCCGCTTTCCGGGGCGGGGCGAGGACGGTGCGCCGGTGTGGCTGCCCATCGACGCCAAGTTCCCGCGCGACGACTACGAGCGGCTCATCGACGCGCACGAACGCGCCGATGCCGTGGGTGCCGACCTGGCGGCCAAGGCGCTCGAAGCGCGCATCCGCACCGAGGCCAGGTCGATCGCCGACAACTACCTCGCCGCGCCGCACACCACCGATTTCGCCATCCTCTTCCTCCCGGTCGAGAGCCTCTATGCCGAGGTGCTGCGCCGGCCGGGCCTGATGGATGCCATCCAGCGCCAGCACCGCGTGACGCTGGCGGGCCCGACCACCTTGCTCGCGATGCTCAACAGCCTGCACATGGGCTTTCGCACGCTGGCGCTGGAGCAGCAGGCCTCCGAAGTCTGGAAGGTGCTGGGCGCAGTGAAGACCGAGTTCGAGCGTTACGGCGAATGGGTTGCGCGCGTCAAGGAGCAGGTGGCCAAGGCTTCCGACACGCTCGACAAGGCCGATACGCGCGCCAAGCAGATGCGCCTGGCGCTGCGCAAGGTGGAGGCGCTGCCCGAGGCGCAGTCGCAGGCGCTTCTGCCGCCCACCGCCGACAGCGACGCCGAAGACACCCCGTGAAAGGTTCCGAACTGCTGCGCGTGATCGGGGCCCAGGTGTGCCTGCACGCGACCATGGCCGGCATGCGGCTCGCCACGCCGCTGCTGGCGCTGCAGCAGGGCTACAGCGCCGCGGCGGTCGGCCTGCTGATCTCGCTGTTTGCGCTGACGCAGGTCTTCCTTGCATTGCCTGCCGGACGCTTTGCCGACCGCTACGGTTTCAAGCGGCCGCTGTGGCTGTCGGTCATTGCGGCAGTCGTCGGTGCGGGGCTCGTGGTGATCCTTCCGATCTTTCCGGTGATGTGCATTGCCGCCCTGCTGACAGGCGGCGCCACGGGCGCGACGGTCATCGCACTGCAGCGGCACGTCGGCCGCTCGGCCACTGACGCGACGCAGCTCAAGCGCGTGTTCAGCTGGCTCGCCATCGCGCCGGCCGTGGCCAATTTCGTCGGGCCCTTCCTGGCCGGCATGCTGATCGACCATGCAGGCCGCTCGCCCGCGGACATGCTTGCGTTCCGCATCTGCTTCGCGGTGATGGCGGCGCTGCCCATCCTCTGCTGGATGCTCGCGCGCCGCGCGCACGAGCCACCGCCCGCCGCGCCCGTGCCGGGCGCCACGCCGACCCGCGCCTGGGACCTGCTGCGCGAACCGATGTTCCGCCGCCTGCTGTTCGTGAACTGGCTGCAGTCGTCGAGCTGGGACGTGCACGCCTTCGTGCTGCCGGTGCTGGGGCACGACCGGGGCATCAGCGCCTCGGTGATCGGCTCGATCCTCGGCGCCTTCGCGATCGCGGCGGCGGTCGTTCGCGTGGTGCTGCCGGTGATCGCCTCGCGCGCTTCGGAGCGCAGCGTGATCCTCAGTTCCACGGCGGTCACTGCGATGGTGTTCGCGGTCTATCCGCTGCTGGACTCGGCACTGAGCATGGGAGTGTGCTCGGTGGTGCTCGGCTTCGCGCTGGGCGCGGTGCAGCCGATGGTGATGAGCATGCTCCACCAGATCACGCCGCACACCCGCCACGGCGAGGCGCTGGGCCTGCGGCTCATGACCATCAACGCGTCGAGCGTGGCGATGCCAATGCTGTTCGGCTCGCTCGGTGCACTGATCGGCATCGGCGGCGTGTTCTGGGTAGTGGGAGGCGTGGTGGCGCTCGGCGCGCGCGCCACCTGGGGCCTCAAGGTCTAGAGCTTGTAGAAGCGCTTGATCGCGCTCCATGCGTCTTCGGGCGCGTCGACGTATTCGAAGAGCTTCACGTCGCCCGGCGAGATCACGCCTTCGTCGACCAGAAAGTCGAAATCGATCAGCCGCTTCCAGTAGTCCGAGCCGAACAGCACGATCGGCACCGGCTTCGACTTCTTCGTCTGCACCAGCGTGATCACCTCGAACAGCTCGTCGAGCGTGCCGAAGCCGCCCGGAAACGCCACCAGCGCCTTCGCACGCATCATGAAATGCATCTTGCGGATGGCGAAGTAATGGAACTTGAAGCTCAGTGCCGGCGTGACGTAGGGGTTGGCCTCTTCTTCCATCGGCAGCGCGATGGCCAGGCCGACCGAGAGGCCGCCGCCTTCGTGCGCGCCGCGGTTGGCCGCCTGCATGATGCCGGGGCCGCCGCCGGTGCAGACGAAGAGCTTGTCCTGCGGTTCCTTGTCGTTGCTGTACTGCGCGACCATCTTGCCGAAGGCGCGCGCCTTCTCGTAGTAGTGCGAATTGCGCGCCAGCCGGCGCCAGCGCTCGGATGCCGCGGCGTCGCCAGCGGCGTCGGCCTGCGCGATCATGGCGGAGGCGTCTTCCTCGCTGCGAAAGCGTGCGCTGCCGAACACCACCACCGTGTTCTCGATGCCATGGGCACGCTGTTCGAGATCGGGCTTCATCAGCTCGAGCTGCATGCGGATGCCGCGCGTCTCGCGGCGCAGCAGGAACTCGGGGTCGGCGAAGGCGATGCGCGAGGGATCGGGGTCGAGCGGCAGGCCCTTGTCCGCATGGGACTGGAGCGTGGCCCAGGCATCGGCCAGGCGTTTGTCGTGAATGTTGTGCGTGTTGTTCATGAGGAAACCAGACGGAAGGACCTTGGGAGATTGTGCAGCGTTGCAACTGCCATGCCCATCAACAAAAAAAGCTCCTTGCGGAGCTTTTTTCGAGGGTGGCGGTCAGCCGGGAAGGAGGCTCAGACGCGCTTGCGGTATTCGCCGGTGCGCGTGTCGATTTCGATCTTGTCGCCTTGCGACACGAAGAGGGGCACGGGCACTTCGAAGCCGGTGGCGATCTTGGCGGGCTTGAGCACCTTGCCCGAGGTATCGCCCTTGACGGCGGGTTCGGTCCAGGTGATTTCGCGCTCGACGCTGGTCGGCAGTTCGACCGAGATGGCCTTGCCGTCGTAGAACACCACTTCGACGGCCATGCCGTCTTCGAGGTAGTTCAGGGCGTCGCCCATGTTTTCGGCTTCGACTTCGTACTGGTTGTAGTCGGCGTCCATGCAGACGTACATCGGGTCGGCGAAGTAGGAGTAGGTGCAATCCTTCTTCTCGAGCACGATCTGGTCGATCTTGTCGTCGGCCTTGAAGACCACTTCGGTGTTGAAGTTGGCGATCAGGCTTTTCATCTTCATGCGCACGGTGGCGGAGTTGCGGCCGCCGCGGCTGTATTCGGTCTTGAGGACGACCATCGGGTCCTTGCCGTGCATGATGACGTTGCCGGCGCGGATTTCTTGAGCGATTTTCATAACAGGGTCTCTGGATGTTGGCCGCTCGGTGCACGGGGCTGCCGGCGACGCTTGCCGGCATTGTTGGCCCCGCGGTACAGGTCCCGCGGCAGGTTTAGCGGAGAGCATCTCGAATCGTTGAGATCCGGGCCGAAATCCGCAAAGCCTGCTATTTTAGCTTTTTTGGCCGATCAGTTTCCGCAGTTGCGTGACCAGATCGTCCTGGGCGAGCAGCCGCGTGCGGGCGTCCAGTGTTGTTTCGAGCCACGGGCCCTGTGTTTCAGGCAGCGGCAGGGCACCGTCGACGAAGCCGTTCCAGGCGTGGTGGAAAAGCCGCAGCGAGGGCGGGGCGCCGAGCCAGTCCAGCCAGGCGTTCAGCTTGACGTGGTGGGCATCGTCGTCCTGCGGGTAGATCTGCCAGACCAGCGGCGCGCCGGCCCAGAGGGCGCGCACCAGCGAATCCTCGCCGCGCACGAAATTCAATTCGCAGGCCCAGAGCAGGTGATCGAAATCGGGCTGCGTGAGATAGGGGAGGTATGAAATTGATAGCGCACCGCGCCCGTGGGTCGATGGGGCGCCCCCAAAACAAGCCTGGACTGCCTGGGTGGCGCGGCCCGCCGTCACCAGCAGGCGCGTGGGTTCGGGGCCTTCCGCCAGCCGGGCGAGCAGGGCGGCCAGTGCAGGCGGCTCGTAGCAGAAGAGGGAGAGCAGGCGTTCGTCGGCTCGCCACGGGATCTGCCGTTCGGCCAGCCACTGCACCCGGTCGAAGCGCGCCCGGCGCTCCATCAGGTCGGGCTCGCGCAGCAGCCCGCCCGTGGCTGGCGTGAAGCCTGGATAGAAGAAGCGCTTGGTCAACCCGGCGCCGGGACCCCTGAACACCGGCGACGGCAGCCCATGCAGCCGCTCCACGTACGGTTCGGCCGACAGGTATTCGAGGTTGATCCACGCACTGCCCGGCCCTTCGGCGAAACGGGCGATCGATTCCGGCGCCGGCTCGCAGCCGAAGGCTTCTATCAATACGTCGGGCGCCGGCCCCGCTACGGCAGCCCGAAGCGCAGCGGCGTCGAGCCAGTCGATCACCTCCACGCCGTCGCGACCAGTGCGAGCCTCGGGCGCCATCCAGCGCAGCGCCGCCGCATCGTCGATCCACAGCCGCACGCGTTCGCCGAGCGCGGCCAGCTGGCGGGCCAGCCGCCAGCAGACGCCGAGGTCGCCGTGATTGTCGATGACCTTGCAGAAGATGTCCCATTGCCTCGATTGCATGGGCGCGAGTGTGCCCGTGTTCGCGGGCGGTGCTTGCTATGCTGTCCGGCACAACCACCACCGGAGAGAGAACCCATGAGGATGAAGACCTTCCGTGCCGCGAGAACCGTGCTCGCCGCCTCGCTGGCCCTGTGCGGCATGACCGCGGCCATGGCGCAGACGCAGACCCCGCCGGCCCTCACGCCGCAGCAGCAGCGCTTTCACGACATCTACAAGGAGTTGATCGAGATCAACACCAGCCATTCGGTGGGCGACAACACGGTGGCCGCGCGCGCCATGGAAAAGCGCTTGATCGAATCGGGCTTCGCGCCCGGCGACATCCAGATCTTCGAACCCTTCCCGAAGAAGGGTAACCTGGTGCTGCGCTTCAAGGGCGACGGCAGCAAGAAGCCGCTGCTGCTGCTGGCCCACATCGACGTGGTCGAGGCCCGGCGCGAAGACTGGAAGACCGACCCCTTCAAGCTGCAGGAAACCGGCGGCTACTTCACCGCGCGCGGCGCCATCGACGACAAGGCGATGGCCTCGGCGCTGGTCTCGGTGATGGGGCAGCTGAAGCAGGAGGGCTTCAAGCCCAAGCGCGACATCATCCTGGCGCTGACGGCCGACGAAGAGCGCGGCGATGCGCTCAGCAACGGCGCCTTCTGGCTCATCAACAACAAGCCCGAACTCCTGCAGGCGGAGTTCGGCATCAACGAAGGCGGCGGCGGCGAGCTGCGCGGCGGCAAGCCCAACCTGCACCGCATGCAGGTGGCCGAGAAGATGTACACCACCTACATGCTGGAGGCGCGCGACGTGGGTGGCCACAGCTCGGTGCCGACCAAGACCAACCCGATCTATGCGCTGTCCGCCGGCCTGGAACGGCTGGGCAACTTCAGCTTTCCGGTGAAGCTCGCGGAGGTCACGAAGACTTACTTCGCGCGCAGCGCACCGTTCGCCACCGGCCAACTGGCCGACGACATGCGCGCGGTAGGCGCGGGCAACCCCGACGCAGCGGTCATCGAGCGCATGTCGGCCAACCCGGCCTACAGCGCGCAGTTCCGCACCACCTGCGTCGCGACGATGGTGCAGGCCGGCCATGCCGAGAACGCGCTGCCGCAATCGGCCAAGGCCACGGTCAACTGCCGCATCCTGCCGCACGACGATCCCGAGGAAGTGGAGCGCCTGCTGACCCAGGCGGTCGGCAACGACAAGATCGTGGTGCGCAACATGGGCAAGCCGCTGCGCAGCCCGGCGTCGCCGCTGAACGGCGACCTTGTGAAGACCGTGGAGTCGCTCACGCAGCAGATGTGGCCCGGCGTGCCCGTGGTGCCTGCGATGAGCACAGGCGCCACCGACAGCCGCTTCATGCGCAACGCGGGCATTCCGATGTACGGCGTGAGCGGCATTTTCCTGGAGCCGTCCGATGCGCGCGCGCACGGGCTCGACGAGCGCATCGAGATCCAGCGGCTTTATGACGGCCGCGAGTTCCTGTACCGGCTGGTGTCGGAGCTGGCGAAGTAGGCGCGCCGATGAGCGGCGCCTGCGAGCACCACTTCGTCCAGGCCAACGCCCTCAGGGCGTGAAGGTATCGCCCAGCACGATGCCTTCGCGCCGCGGGTCAGCGCCGCCTGTCAGCACGGTTTTGCCGCCGACGCTGGTGCGGATGATGGTGCTCACGCCGCTGGACTGCGCCGAGACCGACACCTTGTGACCCAGTCCGATCAGCCCGGCGACCAGCGGGTCGTTGAGGCCCGAGTTCGTCGCGTCGATGTTCGGATGCTCGCCGCCGACATTGGTGGTCACGCTGTTGGAGGCACCGAAGTCGACCAGTGACGTGGCCTGCTGGGCGTCGAGCCCCCAGTCGAGCGCGCCGACCAGCGTCTTCACGACGTACTGGATGATGGTGCCGCCGCCCGGCGAACCGGTGCCCATGACGAACTCGCCCATGCTGCCATCGGCCTGCTTCCTGAATACCAGCGTCGGCGCCATCGTGCTGCGCGGGCGCTTGCCGGGTGCGACCCGGTTGGCCACCTTGATGCTCGGATCGACCGTGTCGTTCGGGTTGGCCGAGAAGTCGGTCAGCTGGTTGTTCAGCATGAAGCCCTGTGTCATGTGGAACGAGCCGAGCGTACTTTCCACCGTGGTGGTCATCACCACCACATTGCCCTGCTTGTCGACGATGGTGAAGTGCGTGGTGCCATGCTCCTCGGTCTTGTCGATGCCCAGCGGCACCGCGCCCAGGTTGCCGGCCTGGGCAACGCCCATGCTCTTCGCCAGGCTGATGAGGCTGGCGCGGCTCTGCAGATAGGGCTTGTTGATCATGGTGTCGACCGAGCCGCCCGGCAGCGGAACGAAGTCGGTGTCGGCCACGTACTTGTCGCGGTCTGCATAGGCCAGGCGCTCGGCCTCGCTCACCAGGTGCACGCCCATCACGGTCGGCTTGCCTCCCTCGATGCCGATGGCGGTCGGCTTGTACAGGCCCATGTTGAAGGTCTCGAGGATGCCCAGGCTCGCCACCACCGCGATGCCGCCCGAGGACGGCGGCGACATGCTGCACACGTAGTAGTCGCGATAGGTGCCGCAGACCGGGTCGCGCCGCTTGGCCTTGTAGTTGGCCAGGTCGGCCAGCGTGGTCTTGCCGGGCGTGATGGCCGAGCCGTCGTTCGCGGCGACCGTGACGCCGATCTTGTCGACGATGCCCTGGGCGATGTCGCCCGTGTAGAAGGCGTTGGCGCCTTGCGTCGCGATGGTGGTCAGCGTCTTGGCGTAGGCCGGGTTCTGCAGGCGGGTGCCCAGCGCCTTCGGCGTGCCGTCGGCGTTGAAGAAGTAGGCCGTGGCCTCGGCGTCGCGCTTGAGGCTGGCGGCCGACGACGAGATGGCGGCGGTCATGCGCCCGCCGATCAGGAAGCCGTCGGAGGCCAGCGTGATGCCGTAGCTGAAGAGGTCTTTCCAGGGCAGCTTGCCGTGGTCCTGGTAGGCGATGTCGAGCATGCGCACCGCGCCGGGCGTGCCGATCGAGCGGCCGCTGGCGCGCGCGCCGCCGGGCTTGGGCAGGCTGGTGTCGGTGGCGTCGTCCACGTAGCGCAGGTAGTTCTCGGTGGCCGCGGCGGGCGCGGTCTCACGGCCGTCGTAGGCCTGCACCTTCTTCGTCGCGGCGTCGTAATAGAGCATGAAGGCGCCGCCGCCCAGACCGCTCGATTGCGGCTCGACCAGCCCCAGCACGGCCTGCACGGCCACCGCCGCATCGACTGCGCTGCCGCCGGCCTTCAGCACGTCGCAGCCGGCGCGCGTGGCCAACGGGTGGTTGGCGACGACCATGTAATTCTTCGCGTAGACCAGCTTGTGCCCCGGCGCGTAGCCCGAGGCCGCCTCGGGCGCGGCCGGATCGCCGGCATCCCCCGAGCCGACCACCACGGAGGAGTTGCCGGTCGAGGTGAGGCAGCCGTTGTCGGGTGCGCTCGGGGCAGGCTGCTGGGCCGGTTGATTGGCCGCGTTGATCGCGGCGATGGTTGCAAGAATCGTTGTCGTGTCTTGCGCGTCATTGCGGGAGGCGCCGCCGCAGCCCGCGAGGCTCAGCGAGAGCGCGATGGGTGAGAGCACCCACCAGGCGCGCCTGTTGTTCTTGTTCATGCAGATTTCCCGAATAGGTATGTTGAAAAAACCGGGCGCTCCTCGCGCCCGTGGCTATCTTCAGCAGGTTTCATTCCAGCTGCGTCGGGGTTTGCGCGCAGGCGGGCGCCGGGCCGCGTGCCGCGCGCCACAATAGCCGCCATGTCAGACGTGCATTCCGATCAATTGCTCAGCGAAGTCGCGGCCCTGCCGCAGCTGCCGGGCGTCTACCGCTACTTCGACGCGGCCGGCGCCGTGCTCTATGTGGGCAAGGCGCGCAACCTCAAGAAGCGGGTCGCCAACTACTTCCAGAAGAACCACGGCGGCACCCGCATCGGCCACATGATCTCGAAGATCGTGCGCATGGAGACCACGGTGGTGCGCTCCGAGGCCGAGGCGCTGCTGCTCGAGAACAACCTGATCAAGACGCTCAAGCCGCGCTACAACATCCTGTTTCGCGACGACAAGAGCTACCCCTATCTCAAGATCGCGTCGCACCAGTTCCCCCGGCTGGCGTACTACCGCGGTGCGGTCGACAAGAAGCACCGCTACTTCGGGCCGTACCCGAGCGCCTGGGCGGTGAAGGAATCGATCCAGCTGCTGCAGAAGGTGTTCCGCCTGCGCACCTGCGAAGACACGGTGTACGCCAACCGCACGCGGCCTTGCCTGCTGTACCAGATCAAGCGCTGCAGCGGGCCGTGCGTCGGCTACGTCGCGCCCGATGTCTATGCGCAGGACGTGGCCAGCGCCGAGGCCTTCCTGATGGGCGATACGCAGCTCGTGCTCTCCAAGCTCGAACAGCGCATGACTGCGCACGCCGAGAAGCTCGAGTTCGAGCAGGCGGCCGAGCTGCGCAACCAGATGTCCGCCATCTCGCGCGTGCTGCACCAGCAGTCGATCGAGATCGCGTCCGACAAGGACGTGGACATCCTGGCCGTGAAGGTGCAAGGCGGCAAGGCCTGCGTGAACCTGGCGATGGTGCGCGGCGGCCGCCACCTGGGCGACCGGCCGTACTTTCCCGTGCATGTGGAAGACGCGGCGCAGATCCACCACGGTGAACTCGACGATGAAGAAGAGGGTGGTCCGCCCGCCGCGACCGACCCGATCGAGGTGCAGGTGCTCGAGGCCTTCATCGCCCAGCACTACATCGACGTGCCGGTGCCGGCCACGCTGGTGCTGAGCGAGCAGGTGGGCCGCGAGCTGATCGAGGCGATTTCGCTGCAGGCCGGCACGCGCGTGACGGCGGTGTTCCAGCCGCGCGAGCAGCGCCGGCACTGGCTCGAAATGGCCGAGACCAACGCCAAGCTGCAGCTGGCCCGGCTGCTCGCTGAGGAGGGCTCGCAGCAGGCGCGTACGCGCGCGCTGGCCGATGCGCTGGAGCTGGCATCGGACGATCTCGACAATTTCCGCGTCGAATGCTTCGACATCTCGCACACCGCGGGTGAGGCGACGCAGGCTTCATGCGTGGTGTTCGAGCACCACGCCATGCAGAACAAGGAGTACCGCCGCTACAACATCGAGGGCATCACGCCCGGCGACGACTACGCGGCCATGCGCCAGGTGCTGCACCGCCGCTATGGCAAGCTGGCCGAGGCGATGGCGGCCGAGACCGACGCCCTGCCTCCGGGCGATGCCGAGAGCGACGGCAGCGAGGCGCCGGTGAAGATCAAGGCCGCGCGCATGCCCGACCTGGTGCTGGTCGACGGCGGCAAGGGGCAGGTGTCGATGGCGCGCGAGGTGTTCAGCGAACTGGGCCTGCCGCTGTCGCTGATCGTCGGGGTCGAGAAGGGCGAGGGCCGCAAGGTCGGGCTCGAGGAACTCGTGTTCGCCGACGGCCGCGAGAAGGTCTACCTGGGCAAGGACTCGGCCGCGCTGATGCTGGTGGCCCAGATCCGCGACGAGGCGCATCGCTTCGCCATCACCGGCATGCGGGCCAAGCGCGCCAAGGTGCGGGTCGGCGGCAGCCAGCTCGAGGACATTCCGGGCATCGGACCGAAGCGGCGCGCGCGGCTGCTGCAGCGCTTCGGCGGCATCCGGGGTGTGGCGGCGGCGAGCGTGGAGGACATCGCGTCGGTCGAGGGGATCGCCTCCGACCTGGCGGAGGAAATCTACAAGGCGCTGCACTGAGGGCGCGACCCCCGTTGGGGGTTAATGCCGCCATGACACAATCAAGCGATGTTCTGGACCCTGCCGACCATCATGACCTGGACGCGCATCGTCGCGATCCCCCTGATCGTCGGCGTGTTCTACCTTCCGATCAGCGAGCCGATGCGCAACCTGATCGCCACGGTGATGTTCATCGTCTTCGCCGCCACCGACTGGCTCGACGGCTTCCTGGCGCGCCGGCTCAACCAGACCTCGGCCTTCGGCGCCTTCCTCGATCCGGTGGCCGACAAGTTCCTGGTGTGCGCCTCGCTGCTGGTGCTGGTGCACCTGAACCGGGCCGACGTGTTCGTGGCGCTGATCATCATCGGCCGCGAGATCGCCATCTCGGCGCTGCGCGAATGGATGGCGCAGATCGGCGCAAGCAAGAGCGTGGCGGTCCACATGATCGGCAAGGTCAAGACGACCGTGCAGATGATCGCCATTCCGTTCCTGCTTTTTGACGGGCACCTGTTCCGGGTGATCGACACCGGCGTCTGGGGCCAGTGGCTGATCTGGATCTCGGCCGTGCTCACGATCTGGTCGATGGTGTACTACTTGCAGAAGGCCATTCCCGAAATCCGGGCCCGCACCAAATGACCGCGGCAGCCGCGGCCCGCAACGCGGGCTGGCTGCGGGCAATGCCGGCGGTCTTCGTGTTGATCTGGAGCACGGGCTTCATCGTCGCGCGCTACGGCATGCCGTATGCGCCACCCCTCAAGTTCCTGGCCGTGCGCTATGCGTTGTCGCTGGCTTGCTTCGGCGTGTGGGTCGCGCTCGCGCGGGTCGCGTGGCCAAAGCAGCGCGCGCAGTGGGGGCACCTGGCGGCCACGGGCATCCTGATGCAGGCCGGTTACCTGGGCGGTGTGTGGGCCGCGGTGCGGGAAGGCATGGGCGCGGGGCTGGTGGCGCTGCTGGTCGGCATCCAGCCGGTGCTGACGGCGGTCTGGCTGTCTTTCCACGGCGGCCGCATCTCGCAGCGGCAGTGGGTCGGGCTGGGGCTTGGTTTCGCGGGCCTGGTGCTCGTGGTGCTGCGCAAGCTCGGGCAGGGCGGCGAGGTGAGCGTGCTGACGATGGGGCTCACGCTGATGGCGCTGGTCTCGATCACGGCGGGAACGCTGTACCAGAAGCGCTTTGTCGCGCCCTGCGACGTGCGCAGTGCAAGCGCGGTGCAGATGGCGGCCGCGCTGCTTGTCACATTGCCTTTCGCGGCGTTGGAGTCGGAGAGCATCCAGTGGAACCTGCACTCCGGCGGCGCAATGGCGTGGTCGGTGCTGGCGCTGTCGCTGGGCGGCAGTTCGCTGCTCTACATGCTGATCCAGCGCGGCACGGCCACGGCCGTCACGAGCCTGCTGTACCTGGTGCCGCCCTGCACGGCCGTGATGGCGTGGCTGTTGTTCTCCGAGCCGATCACGCTGGTGACGGTGCTGGGCATTGCGCTCACTGCGGTGGGCGTGAGCCTCGTGGTGCGCAACGGCCGCTGAGCGCCGGCGCTTTTCTCTTCAGCGCGTATCGGCCTTGCCCGGCTTCCAGGGCTCGCCGCGGAACTGTTCCACCAGGTGATCGACCAGCAGGCGCACCCGCCGAGGCGTCTTCGGCCGCCAGGGCGCGATCCAGTGGATGTCCGCTTCCGCCATCGCGTATTGCGGCAGCACGCGCACCAATTCGCCGCTCGCGAGTTGGGGTGCGATGTCCCACAGGCTGCGCAGCATGACGCCATGCCCGGCCACGCACCAGTCGCGCACCATCTCGCCCGAGTTGCTGGCCAGCGGCCCCTGCACACGCACGCGCGCCGTGCTGCCGTCGCGCACATGGCGCAGGGTCCAGAGTGCGTACTGGCGCTGGCTGGCATCGCCGTTCTCGCGCGCGACCAGGCAATCGTGCGAAGCCAGCGCCTCGACGGTGCCGGGCGTGCCGCGGCGCTTCAGGTAGGCGGGCGAGGCGGCCAGCACGCGCTGGTTGCGCGCGATGCGCCGCGAGATCCAGTCGGCCGCACGGCGCTGCTGCACCGCCCAGAGCCAGACCGCGCCGTCGTAACCCTCGGCGCCGAGGTCCGGCAGTTGCTCGGTCAGCAGCAGTTCGATCTGCAGTGCAGGGTGCCGCGCCTGGAAAGTGGCCAGCGCCGGCCCCAGCCAGCGGCGGCCGAAGCCGAAGGTCGCGGCCAGGCGGACGGTGCCGGTCAGTTCGTTCTGGCGTTCTCCGAGTTCGCTTTCGAGGGCGGCGAAGCCGTCGAGCAGCGCTCGCGCATGCAGGCAGACCGCCTCGCCCTCGGCCGTGACGCTGAGCCGCCGGGTGGTGCGCTCGAAAAGGCGCTGGCCCAGGCGCGCCTCCAGCGCGCCCAGCCGCTTGGTGATGACCGAGGGCACGACGTCGAGCGTGGCCGCAGCGCCCGCCAGGCTGCCCTGGTCGCGAATGGCCAGCACCAGTGCCAGGTCGCCACGATCCATCGAGAGAGGATTCATGCCACATCGGAAAGTATGAATTGGCTGATTGTTGCTTGATGATCGTCCGGGCGCAACGCACAATCGTTTGCGTGACAGCCTCCTTCCTTTCCTTTCCCACTTTCGATATTGAGCGCGATAGCGTGCGCATCCACGGGCGCATCGGCGGGCGCGGTGCTCCCTTGCTGCTGCTGCACGGCCATCCGCAGACGCATGCGATCTGGCATCGCGTGGCTCCGGCGCTGGCCGAGCGGTTCACCGTGGTCGCCGTCGACCTGCGCGGGTATGGCGATTCGGGCCGGCCTGCAGTTGATGCCGAACACGTGGTCTACAGCAAGCGTGAGATGGCGCTCGACGCGCTCGCCGCCATGCGGCACCACGGCTTCGAACATTTCGGCGTGCTGGCCCATGACCGCGGCGCGCGCGTGGCGCACCGGCTCGCCGCGGACCACCCCGACGCAGTCGAGCGGATGCTGCTGCTGGACATCGCACCCACGCTCGCGATGTACGAGCACACCTCCGAAGCCTTCGCCAAGGCCTACTGGCACTGGTTCTTCCTGATCCAGCCGCCGCCGCTGCCCGAGGCGCTGATCGCATCCGACCCCGTGCGCTACGTGCGCAGCGTGATGGGCGGGCGGCATGCCGGCCTCGCGCCCTTCGCGCCCGAGGTGCTGGCCGAATACGAGCGCTGCGCCGGCATCGCGGGCACGGCCGAATCCATCTGCGAGGACTATCGCGCCTCCGCCACCATCGATCTCGTGCACGACCGCGCCGACATCGCCGCCGGCCAGCGCCTGGCACAGCCGCTGCGCGTGCTGTGGGGCGAGCACGGCGCGGTCGGCAAGGCCTTCGACGTGCTCGCGCTGTGGCGCGAACGCGCGGCCGAAGTGTCGGGCCGCGCGTTGCCGTGCGGTCATTACGTTCCCGAAGAAGCGCCGGGCGAGTTGCTCGCCGAGGCGCAGGCATTCTTTTCGCCTTTCACCCATCTCGAACGAGCAGGAGCCACACCATGAGCACCCACAGAATCGCAGTCATCGCCGGTGACGGCATCGGCAAGGAAACCATGCCCGAGGGCCTGCGCGTGCTCGATGCTGCGGCGCGCAAGTTCGGCATCGACCTGAAATTCGACCACTTCGACTTCTCGAGCTGGGACTACTACGAGAAGCATGGCCAGATGCTGCCCGACAACTGGAAGGACCAGATCGGCGGGCACGACGCCATCTTCTTCGGCGCGGTCGGCTGGCCCGAGAAGATCGCCGACCACGTCTCCCTGTGGGGCTCGCTGCTGATGTTCCGCCGCGAGTTCGACCAGTACATCAACCTGCGTCCCGCGCGCCTGATGCCCGGCATCATCGCGCCCGTGGTGCGGCGCGACGGCACGCCGCGCGAGCCCGGCGAGATCGACATGTACATCGTGCGGGAGAACACCGAGGGCGAGTACTCCAGCATCGGCGGGCGCATGTACCAAGGCACGCCGCGCGAGATCGTGGTGCAGGAAACCGTGATGTCGCGCATCGGCGTCGACCGGGTGCTGAAGTTCGCCTTCGAGCTCGCGCAGTCGCGGCCGAAGAAGCACCTGACCAGCGCCACCAAGTCGAACGGCATCTCGATCACCATGCCGTACTGGGACGAGCGCGTGGCCGCGATGGGCAAGAACTACCCGGGCGTCAAGCTCGACAAGTTCCACATCGACATCCTCACGGCGCACTTCGTGCAGCGGCCCGACTTCTTCGACGTGGTGGTGGCGAGCAACCTGTTCGGCGACATCCTGTCGGACCTGGGGCCGGCCTGCACCGGCACCATCGGCATCGCGCCGAGCGCCAACCTGAATCCCGATCGCACCGCGCCGTCGCTGTTCGAGCCGGTGCATGGCTCGGCGCCCGACATCGCCGGCAAGGGCATCGCCAACCCGATCGGGCAGATCTGGTGCGGCGCGATGATGCTGGAGTTCCTGGGCCACAAGCAGGCGCACGACGCCATTCTTTCGACCATCGAAAAGGTGCTTGCGCCCCAAAGCGGAGCGCCGCGCACCCCCGACATCGGCGGAACGGGCGGCACCAGCGACGTGGGCAAGGCGATCGCCGCCGCCCTTTGAGCCGCCCTGAAAAAGGGCTTCACGAAAGGCCTCTAAAATCGCGCGCTCCGCTGATCGGCATGGCTTCGCGTCTTATTGACACCCTGCAGACCAGTGGTTGTAATCCTCGCTGGCAGCGCGCTGCCGAGGCGTCAGTCTTGCCAGGCTCTGGGGTCGCATCGTTTGCGGCCAGGTCGCAGCTGACGGAAGCCGACCAACTTTTTCCTACAAGGGGCCCTTGTGAACAAGACCGAACTGATTGAGCACATCGCAAAGAACGCCGATATTTCCAAAGCCGCAGCGACGCGTGCACTCGAATCCACTATTGGCGCCATTCGCACCACGCTCAAGAAAGGCGGCTCCGTTTCGCTCGTCGGTTTCGGCACTTTTGCAGTAGGCAAGCGCGCGGCCCGCACCGGCCGAAATCCCCGCACCGGCGACGCGATTAAAATCAAGGCAGCCAAGATCCCGAAGTTCCGTCCGGGCAAGGCGCT
Source organism: Variovorax sp. Varisp46 (assembly GCF_059491885.1). Taxonomy (NCBI): domain Bacteria; kingdom Pseudomonadati; phylum Pseudomonadota; class Betaproteobacteria; order Burkholderiales; family Comamonadaceae; genus Variovorax; species Variovorax sp. Varisp46. The sequence continues at coordinate 3,064,975 of NZ_CP168515.1, read as the reverse complement.
GAAAGACGCGCTGAACTAAGACGTTAGACTCGGAAAGTATTCCCGGTGGGGTGCTTAGCTCAGTTGGTAGAGCGGCGCCCTTACAAGGCGTAGGTCGGGGGTTCGAGCCCCTCAGCACCCACCACCCACCCGATGCAAAGGCGAACCGCAAGTTCGCCTTTTTTATTGCCGTCCGACAGCCGTCGAAAAAGAGTGTTCAAGCATGTTTGATACCTTCCGCAAGTACAACAAGGTCGTCATGATTTTCTTGTTCTTGCTGATCATTCCCTCGTTCGTGTTCTTCGGCGTCGAGCGCTATCAGGGATTCGGGCGCGACGAGAAGGTCGCCCGCATCGAAGGGCACGACATCACGAAGCCCGAATGGGATCAGCAGCACCGCGTTGAGACGGACCGTATTCGCCAGCAGTCGCCCAACGTCGACCCGACCTTGCTCGAGTCGGATGCATTGCGCTACGCCACGCTGGAGCGCATGGTGCGCGACCGCGTGCTGGCCGCCGCGGCGGCCAAGGTCAACATGACGGTGTCCGAAGAGCGCCTGTCGCGCATCTTCGCGCAGGACCCGGGCCTGGCCGCGTTCCGTACACCCGACGGCAAGTTCGACCGCGAGGCCTTCCAGCGCGTGACCGGCCGCACGCCGGAGCAGTACGAAGCTTCGGTGCGCTCCGACATGGCTACGCAGCAGGTGCTGCTGGGTGTCTCCGGCACTGCCTTCACGCCGCCTGCATTGGCCGCCACGACCATCAATGCCTTCTACGACAGCCGCGAAATCCAGGTGGCGCGCTTCGGCCCCGACAGCTTTGCTTCGAAGGTGACGGTGAGCGATGCCGACATCGAGGCCTACTACAAGGGTCACACGGCGCAGTTCCAGGCGCCCGAGCAGGCCAGCATCGAATACCTCGTGCTCGACCTCGACGCGGCCAAGAAGAACGTCGTCGTGAACGAGGCCGACCTCAAGACCTACTACGAACAGAATGCCGCGCGCTTCGGCACCAAGGAAGAGCGCCGTGCAAGCCACATCCTGATCACCGCGCCGTCCAGCATGCCCGCGGCGGATCGCGAAAAGGCCAAGGCCAAGGCCGAGCAGTTGCTGGCCGAAGTGAAGAAGTCGCCTGCCAGCTTCGCCGACGTTGCACGCAAGAATTCGCAGGACCCGGGTTCGGCGGAGAAGGGCGGCGACCTCGACTTCGTGACGAAGGGCGCCATGGTCAAGCCTTTCGAAGACGCGATGTTCGCGCTCAAGAAGGGCGAAACCAGCGGCGTCGTCGAAACCGAATTCGGCTATCACATCATTCGCCTGACCGACATCAAGCCGGCCGTGGTGCCGCCTTTCGAGCAGGTGCGCGCGACCATCGAGAACGACATGCGCTCGCAGCAGGCCACGCAGGAGTTCGCGAAGGCCGCCGAAGCATTCACCGACGCCGTCTACCAGTCGCCCGACAGCCTCAAGCCCGCTGCCGAGAAGCTGAAGCTCACGATCCAGACGGCCAACAATGTTGCGCGCGTGCCCGCACCGGGCAGCACCGGCCCGATGGCCAGCCGCAATTTCCTGAGCGCGCTTTTCGCAACCGATTCGCTTGAACGCAAGCAGAACACCGAGGCGATCGAAGTCGGCCCGAGCCAACTCGCATCGGGCCGCGTGACGAAGTACACGCCTGCACATCCGGTGCCGCTGGCCGACGTCAAGGACAAGATCCGTGCGCAACTCATTGCCGAACGCGCCTCGGTGCTCGCCAAGACCGAAGGCGAAGCCAAGCTCGCCGCGTGGACTGCCAAGGCGGACGGTGCGACTTTCGGCGCGCCTCTGACCGTTTCGCGCCGCGAAGCGCAGTCGCAGCCACTGCCGGTCATCGATGCCGCGTTGCGTGCCGACCCTTCCAAGCTGCCCGCACTCGTGGGCGTGGACCTCGGCGCGCAGGGCTATGCCGTGGTCCGCGTGACCAAGGTCGTTCCGCGCACGCCGCCGGCGCCCGAACTCGCGAAGCAGGAACAGGCACAGGTCGGCCAGTCCGTGGCTGCCGCAGAAGACGCCGCGTACTACAACCTGCTGAAGGACCGTTTCAAGGCCGAGATCCTGGTGCCGAAGCCGACGGAGCCGCTGCCGCCCGCCGCGGGCCGCTGACGTACACAGCGTTGCCAGAGACAGCCCGAGCCGACCGCTCGGGCTTTTTTTTGGCCCCCATGAATCGGTCGCCCGAGGGACAAGCTGCGGCTCGGCTTCTTGCCAGAATCCCGTGCATGGGAACCCTCTATCTCGTGCGCCACGGACAGGCCAGTTTTGGCGCTGCCGACTATGACAACCTGAGCGAACTCGGGCACCGGCAGTCCGTTCGCCTCGGCGAGTACTGGCGCGAGCGCGGCATGAAGTTCGATGCCGTCATCACCGGCACGTTGAAGCGCCATCGCCAGACTTGGGAGGGCATCGCCAAGGGCCTCGGCCTGGAGCGCGACGACGTGCTGCCGTGGCCCGGCCTCAACGAATACGACAGCGAGGCGGTCATCGCCACCATCCACGAAGGCAAGCTGGAGAAGCCCGATTCGCCTGAGATGTACCGCCATCACTTTCGCCTGTTGCGCGAGGGGCTGGGCGCGTGGATGCAGGGCAGGACGACGCCGGCCGGAATGCCGAGCTATGTCGACTTCATGGCGGGCGTGACGACGGCGCTCGACCATGTCCGCGGTAAGCACCATGGCGCAAAGGTGCTGGTGGTGTCGAGCGGGGGGCCGATCAGCACGGCGGTGGGCCATGTGTTGGGGACGAGCGCGGAGACGACGATCGAACTCAACCTGCGTATCCGCAACACGTCGGTGACCGAGTTCGCCTTTACACCCAAGCGGCACATGCTCGTGACCTACAACACGCTGCCGCATCTGGACGGCCCTGCCTACGAAAGTTGGGTCACCTACTCCTGAAATCCTTGCCGCCGCGTCAGGCCTGCCACACGCCGTAGCCGGCCTTGCGCAGCGCGATGCCGAGATCGACCTCCATCAGGCGCGCGTCCTCGTAGGTCATGGGGTTGTAGCGTTCGTAGAGCGCCGGCAGCAGGTGCAGGCCGAACTCCTGTACGAAGCTGTTGGCCTGGATGCCGGCCTTGTGCTTGTCGAAGCGGATATCGGGGTCCAGGCCGGTCATGCCGACATAGACGAAGGGCTTGCCGAGTTGGTAGTCGGGGTTGGCCCGCCTGAAGCGGCGGTTGTTCCATACGCGGTCATCGAGCTCGACCACGTAGACATGATGCTTGGCGCGCGCTTTGCGGGGCATCATGATGGCCGTGCGCGTGAGGCGGCACGGCCCATTCTTCGCATCAGCTCTTGCGCTTGATCAGGCCGTAGATGATGAGCAGCACGATCGCGCCCAGCACCGATGCGATGAAACCCGCGCCCTGGCCGGCGGTGTACCAGCCCAGCGATTGGCCGACGTAGGTGACGATCAGCGAACCGGCGACGCCGATGATGGTCGTGACGATGAAGCCGGCAGAGTCATCGCCTGGCTTGACGGCCCGCGCCACAAGACCCACGACGAACCCGATCAGGATGGTCCAGACGATGCTCATGAAGAAATTCCTTTGAGATGTGATGAAGTGGAGATGGCCAGAAGCCATGCCCGTCGGCGCGGGTCGCATTCATGATAGCGGAGCGATATGCCTGTCGGTGCCGGTGATGAAGATCGGACAGGCGGGCGAGAATTTTTGCCGATCACCGCGATCGCGACAGGCATCGAAGCGCCGGCGCCGATCCCGGCGGGGAGGCGAAATGTAGCTTTCGAGCCTCGCCATTGATTGCCTTCGTCAAAACAGCGATTTTTAACGCTACAATCGTAGGCTCTACGGTGGCTGTAGCTCAGCTGGTAGAGTCCCAGATTGTGATTCTGGTCGTCGTGGGTTCGAGTCCCATCAGCCACCCCAAAATATCTCCTTTGTGCTATTGCGCAATAGCGCTCAAAAAGGACCACAACGCCGGGTTTACCCGGCGTTGTCATTTCCGGCCGCCGCATCTTCTTCTGCCCGCGCGCCGCTCCCCTTTCTCTCTTTTTTCTCGTCTTGCCCGTATATAAAGCGCCCGTCGCGGATGGCTTTATGTTGCGAGTTGTTGCAATGACGCAATGCGCCGCCGTTTTTTTCGCCCGGCAGGATACTTGTGGCAAATGTAAACTGAATTAAAATCCACCCGTTTTCAATTTTCAGGAGTCCAACAATGGCTTCGACCCTCGCCGATATCAATTCCCAGATCAAGAAGCATGACGAGCAGATTGCGCAATTGCGCAAGCAGGCCGAAGACCTGCGCAACCAGGAACGCGCGGGCGTGGTCGAAGAGTTGCGCAAGAAGATCGCCGAATACGGTTTGACGGCCTCCGATCTGAAACTCACCGGCCGTGCGGGCGCCGTCAAGCGCAGTGCAGGCGTCGCGCCCGCCAAGGCTGCCGCCAAATACCGTGGCCCGACGGGCGAAACCTGGTCGGGTGGCCGTGGCCGCAAGCCGCGCTGGGTGACCGAGGCATTGGCTGCGGGCAAGTCGCTTTCCGAGTACGAGATCAAGTAAGCGCCCCCCGGCTTCTCCGGGCTGTGGCCCAATAAAAAAGCCCGCATGCGCGGGCTTTTTTATTGGGCGTTCGTGGGTGGTGCGCTCAGTTCACCATCACCAGTTTTCCTTTGACGCCGCGCGAGCCCATGTGGGCGTAGGCAGCCTTCAATTCCGCCATGGGCATCGTGCTGTCGATCACCGGCTTGATCTTTCCCTGGCCGTACCACTGCGCCAATTCGGCCATCATCTGTGCATTGGCCTTGGGCTCGCGCCTGGCGAAATCACCCCAGAACACGCCGACCAGCGAAGCGCCTTTCAGCAGTGTCAGGTTCAATGGCAGTGATGGAATCGGGCCGGACGCAAAACCGACAACCAAATAACGGCCGCGCCACCCAATGGAGCGAAAGGCGGGCTCTGCAAAATCACCCCCCACCGGGTCGTAAATGACATCCGGTCCTTTACCGTCGGTGGCGGCCTTGACGGCATCGCGAAAACCGTTGGGCAGTGCATGCGTCGTGTAGTTGATCGTCGCGTCGGCGCCGATGGAGCGGCAAAGCTCGCATTTTTCATCGGTGGAGGCTGCTGCAATCACTCTGGCCCCGGCAGCCTTTGCGATCTGGATGGCCGCCGTGCCCACGCCGCCTGCCGCGCCGAGCACCAGCACGGTTTCGCCGGCCTTGAGTTGCGCTCGGTCCATCAGTGCGTGCCACGAGGTGGCGTAGATCATGATGAAAGCCGCGGCATCGACGTGGCCGAAACCTTCGGGCAACGGCATGCACAAGGCCGCGGGTGCCAGTGTGTGGGTGCCAAAGCCGCCCGTGCCCGACAGGCAGGCCACGTTCTGCCCGACCTTGAGGTGTGTGACGCCGTCGCCGACCGCCTGGACCACGCCAGCGTATTCGGAGCCCGGCACGAAGGGCAGGGGCGGCTTCATCTGGTATTTGTTCTGCACGATCAGCAGATCGGGGAAATTCAGGCTCGCTGCCTTGATTTCGATCAGCACCTGGCCCGGGCCCGGGGTCGGGGTCGGCAGTTCCTTCCAGGTCAGCGCGTCGACGCCGGTGGGGTTTTCGCAAAGCCATGCGTGCATGCTCGAGTCTCCTTCGTGTGAGTCGGATGGGTCCAAAGAATGCGGGCGATGATAGGCGGCGCGGCAGGGTGGGCTTGTCCCTGCTGCGACGCACCCGGCGCCTACAATCCCGGGCATCCAGGACACCATGAAGATACTAATTTCCAACGACGATGGCTTTCAGGCGCCGGGCATCGTCGCGCTGCATGACGCGCTCAAGGACATCGCCGATGTCGAGGTGGTCGCGCCGGAGCACAACAACAGTGCCAAATCGAACGCGCTGACCCTGGCGGCACCGCTCTATGTGCGCGAGGCGCACAACGGCTTTCGCTACGTGACGGGCACGCCGGCCGATTGCGTGCACATCGCGCTCAAGGGTCTGCTCGACTACCGGCCCGACCTGGTGGTCTCCGGCATCAACAACGGCGCCAACATGGGCGACGACACCATTTATTCGGGCACGGTCGGCGCGGCGATGGAGGCCTACCTGTTCGGCATTCCGGCCATCGCGTTCTCGCAGATCGAAAAGGGCTGGGCGCATGTGGATGCGGCCGCCCAGGTGGCGCGGCGGCTGGTGCAGCAGATCGAGCGCGAGCGCATGCTGGGAGGCGCCGCCTTCCTGCTCAACGTGAACGTGCCGAACCTGCCTTTCGACGAGCTGAAGCCCGTCAAGGTCTGCAGGCTCGGCCGCCGCCATGCGGCGGAGAAGGTAATCACCCAGGACAGCCCGCGAGGCGAAACCATGTACTGGATCGCCGGCGCAGGCGGCGCCAAGGACAGCGGCGAAGGCACCGACTTCCATGCCACCGCAGCCGGCCACATCGCGCTGACACCGCTGCAGATCGACCTGACCGACCACGCCAACCTTGGCCAATGGCGCGAGACGGTGGCCCGTCTCGGCAGTTGACATGGCCACGCAGCGGCCGAGTTTCCCCGTTCGCCTGACACCCACCGCTTCGGCCGCCACGCGAGGGCGCATGCCCGCCGTGCCGGCCAAGCCCATGGTGCCGTCCACGCCTTCGATGGCTTCCGATGCCGTGCGCGCGCGCATGGTGCAGAGGCTCGCGGCGCAGGGCATCTCCGATCCGCGGGTGCTGCGCGCAATGGGCGCCGTGGAGCGGCATCGCTTTGTCGACAGTGCGCTGGTCAACCAGGCCTACGAAGACACGAGCCTGCCGATCGGGTTGGGACAGACCATTTCGAAGCCCAACGTGGTGGCCCGCATGATCGAGCTGCTGATGGGCGCACCCGCGCTGGCTGGAAAGCCGCAGGACAAGCTCGGCCGCGTGCTCGAGATCGGCACCGGTTGCGGCTATCAGGCTGCGGTGCTGAATCATGTGGCCACCGAGGTCTACAGCATCGAGCGCCTGCGCGGCCTGCACGAACGCGCGCGCGCCAATCTGCGGCACTTCCGGCTGGCCACAGTACACCTGATGCTGGGCGACGGGATGATCGGCTATGCCAAGGGCGCGCCCTACGCCGGCATCATTGCCGCGGCTGGCGGCGAAGCCGTGCCCGAGGCCTGGATTGCGCAGCTCGCGGTGGGTGGTCGCATCGTGGCACCGACCCAGTCCGCAAGTGGTGGCCAGGCCCTTGTCGTCATCGACAAGACCCCGCGGGGACTGGAGCGCCTCATTCTTGAGGCGGTTCACTTTGTCCCCCTAAAATCAGGCATCGCTTGAAGGAATAACAAATGCAGGGTTTTGGCAATCGGAGTTGGTTCGCTGGCGTCACGTTGGCCTTTGTGCTCGTGATCGCGGGCTGTTCCACACCGCGCGGGCCGGCGCCGGTCGAAGACCGCGGCACTATGTCGCGCGCGCCTAGCGCAGCAGTGCCCGGCGGCCCGCCCATCACCACCGACGCCAACGGCAAGCCGCTCGCCGGCATCGAAAACTATGGCAAGCCCGGCTACTACGCCGTGCGTCCCGGCGACACCATTCGCCGCATCGGTGCCGACACCGGCCAGCGCTGGCAGGACATCGTTCGCTGGAACAACATCGAGAACCCTGACCTGATCGAAGTCGGCCAGGTGCTGCGCGTGATTCCGCCGGCAGGTTCGGGAACGGTCGTCGCGGCCGCGCCTGCAACACCGCCCGCCGCTTCGCCCGAAGGTGTGGTCACGAAGCCCGTGACGCCGCAGCCTGCGGTGGTGCCCTCGGCGCCCGCCAGCAGCGCGACGACCAAGCCGCCGGTCACGGCTTCGCCGGCCGGTCCCGGCAGCGGAAATGTGGGTGATGAAGACATTGGCTGGATCTGGCCTGCGAGCGGTTCGCTGATCGCGGGCTTCGATGAGGCCAAGAACAAGGGCTACGACATCAGCGGCAAGGCGGGCGACCCTGTGCTGGCCGCCGCCGACGGTCGCGTGGTCTATGCGGGCGCAGGCCTGCGTGGCTACGGCAACCTGATCATCCTGAAGCACAACAACACCTACCTCACGGCGTATGCCCACAACCAGACGCTGCTCGTGAAGGAAGACCAGTCGGTTCAGAAGGGCCAGAAGATCGCCGAAATGGGCAACAGCGACGCCGATCGCGTGAAGCTGCATTTCGAGATCCGCCGCCAGGGCAAGCCCGTCGATCCTTCGCGCTACCTGCCCGGCCGGTGATGCCATGGCTGCTTCCCGCCCCCGCCGCACGCTGTTGCCCGTGCGCGGGTTGGCGGGCAGGGGCAGCCCATCTCCCGACAACGGTCGGCATGAGTTCGTCGGTGAGAGCGTTCACCCGCCACCGGAAGAAGGCTTAGAACCACCAACGGCAGACGGCGTGCTGCCTGCAGGCACTGCGAGCGAACAAATCGGCGGCGAGGGCGCGGATGCGTTGACCATCTATCTGCGCCAGGTCCGTCGCACCGAACTCTTCACGCCTGCGCAGGAGTACCAGACCGCATGCGCCGCGCGGGCCGGCGACTTCGCGGCGCGGCAGTCGATGATCGAGCACAACCTGCGGCTCGTGGTCAATATCGCCAAGAGCTACCTGGGCCGTGGCGTGCCGCTGTCGGACCTCATCGAGGAAGGCAATCTCGGCCTGATGCACGCCATCACCAAGTTCGAGCCCGAACGCGGTTTTCGCTTTTCCACTTACGCGACCTGGTGGATCCGCCAGTCCGTCGAGCGTGCGGTCATGACGCAGGCGCGCGCGATCCGGTTGCCGGTGCATGTGGTGCGTGAGCTGCAGCAGGTGCTGCGGGCCCGCCGCACACTCGAAGGCGACGCCGAATTCCTCGCGCACCGGCCCGATGGCGTGCGTGTGGAAGACATCGCCGCGCTGCTCGGCCGCGAGGTGCAGGCGGTGGCCGAACTGCTGGCCCTGTCTGAAGCCCCGCGCTCGCTGGACGCGGGTGACGCGCGCGGGGACGAGGGCTTCACGCTGGCCGACACCGTGGCTTCCGAGGACGGGCAGGGCAGCCCGACCGACGTGACGCACATGCACGAGGTGGAGCGCCTGCTCGATCAGTGGGTGCTCGCCCTCGATGCGCGCGAACGCGAGGTGCTGGAGGGGCGCTATGGCCTGCACGACCGCGAGCCCGAAACGCTGGAGGTGCTGAGTGTGCGCCTCGGCCTCACGCGCGAGCGCGTCAGGCAGATCCAGAACGAGGCGCTGGCCAAGATGCGCCGCCAACTGGCCCGCGCTGGCGTCGAGCGCGACGCGCTGTTCTAGCTGCCTCGGCCACGCTGAGACAATCGGGGGATGACGGAATCCATCGAAGAAAACAAAGCCCCCGCGAAAGTCCCCACGAATCCCGGTGAAGAGTGGCTGCAGGTCGAGTCTCTCGACCTCGACGCGCAGGGCGTATCGCACAAGGCCGACGGCATGGTCGTGTTCATCGAAGGCGCATTGCCTTTCGAGGAAGTGCAGTTCAATGTCCATCGCCGCAAGAACAACTGGGAGCAGGGCACGGTCACGGCCATCCGCCGCGAATCGTCGCAGCGCGTGCGCCCGGGCTGTCCCCATTTCGGCCTGCACACGGGCGCTTGCGGCGGCTGCAAGATGCAGCACCTGGATGCGGCCGCCCAGGTGGCCGTGAAGCAGCGCGCACTGGAAGACAACCTTTGGCACCTCGGCAAGGTCAAGCCCGAGAACCTGCTGCGGCCGCTCGAAGGGCCGACCTGGCACTACCGCTACCGCGCGCGCCTCTCGGTACGCCACGTGGTCAAGAAGGGCACGGTGCTGATCGGTTTCCACGAGCGCAAGAGCCGCTACCTGGCCGACATGCAGGTGTGCCCCGTGCTGCCGAAGCAGGTCAGCGACATGCTGATGCCGCTGCGCGCGCTCATCGGTTCGATGGACGCGCGCGAAACCTGCCCGCAGATCGAACTGGCCTGCGGCGACGCCCCCGACTCAACGCGGCTCGGCACCATCGCGCTGGTGCTGCGGCATCTTGAACCGCTCTCGCGCGCAGACATCGATCGGCTGAAGGCCTTTGCTGAGAAGAACGAGGGCGTTCAATGGTGGCTGCAGGCCAAGGGGCCGGACACCGTGAAGCTGCTGGAAGAGGGCGGCACGCCGCTGGCATACCGGCTGCCCGAGTTCGACGTCACGATGCCATTCAAGCCTACTGACTTCACGCAGGTCAATCCGCACATCAATCGGGCGCTGGTGGGCAAGGCACTGCGTTTGCTCGACGTGCAGCCCGAAGAGCGCGTGATCGACTGGTTCTGCGGCCTCGGCAACTTCACCTTGCCGTTGGCGAGCCGGGCCCGCGAGGTGCTGGGCATCGAGGGCAGCGACACGCTGGTGGCACGCGCAACCGACAACTTCAACAGGAATCAGCCAGCGACGTCGGCCCGGCGGGCACTGTCGCCCGCCACTTTCGTGGCGCGCAACCTGTTCGACATGACGCCGGAAATGCTTGTGGCCGACGGCAGTGCCGACAAGTGGCTGGTCGATCCGCCGCGCGAAGGCGCCTTCGCGCTGGCCAAGGCCATGGCCGACCTTCATCAGCAGCCCGAACTGCGAACCGATGGCTGGACACCCCCGAAGCGCATCGTGTACGTGAGCTGCAATCCGTCGACGCTTGCGCGCGATGCCGGCTTGCTGGTGCACCAGGCGGGCTACCGCTGCACCTTCGCGGGGGTGGTCAACATGTTCCCGCACACCGCGCACGTCGAGTCGATTGCAGTCTTCGAGCTGGAATGAAAAAAGGGCCCTTCCGGGCCCTTTTTCTTGCTGCGCGTGATTCGCTCAATCGCGTTCGCCGCCGAAGATGCCCAGCAGCGCCAGCAGGCTCTGGAACACATTGAACAGGTCGAGGTACAGCGCGAGCGTGGCGCTGATGTAGTTGGTTTCGCCGCCGTCCATGATCTGCTTCAGGTCATAGAGCATGTAGGCCGAGAAGATGCCGATGGCGGCCACCGAGATGACCAGCATGCCCGTGGTCGAACCGACGAACACGTTGATGATCGCGCCGAACATCAGCACCAGCGCGCCGACGAACAGGAACTTACCCATGCCCGACAGGTCGCGCTTGATGATCGTTGCCAGCGAGGCCATCACGAGGAACACGCCGGCGGTGCCGCCGAAGGCCGTCATGACGAGTTCGGAGCCGTTTTTGAAGCCCAGCACCATCGCGATCAGGCGCGACAGCATCAGGCCCATGAAGAAGGTGAAGCCCAGCAGCACGGGCACGCCGGCGGCGGAGTTCTTGGTCTTTTCGATGGCGAACATGAAGCCGAACGCGCCGCCGAGGAAAACCATGAGGCCCAGCCCACCCGTGAGCGAGCGGGTGATGCCGGTGCTGACGCCGATCCATGCGCCCAGCACGGTGGGCAGCATGCTCAGCGCGAGCAGCCAGTAGGTGTTGCGCAGCACGCGCTGGCGTTCAGCCTGCGCCAACGGCTGGCCATAGCCAGCGGAAGTGTCTAGGGTGGTGACGCGGTCGTTCATGGCCGGAGCTCCTGTGGTTGCTGCAGTGACGCAGTTTGGGCGCATTCTAGGGGGCTGCAAGAGGGGGTGTCGAAAAGACCGTATGCGGGGTGTTCCCAAGCCCTGAAGACACCCCTGGCGGCATGGCCGTTATGCTGTCGGGTTTTCACGAAACCAGAGCCCATCATGAAGACCAAGTCATTCCTCGAACTCGCCGACGTCAAGGCCGTGGCCGCAGCGGCCGAAGCCGAGGCCCTCAAGAACAACTGGGCGGTGACCATCGCCATATCCGACGACGCGGGCAACCTGCTCTGGCTGCAGCGGCTGGATGGCGCCGCGGCATTGTCTTCGCACATTGCGCCTGCCAAGGCCCACACGGCAGCCATGGGCCGGCGCGAAAGCAAGGTCTATGAAGACATCATCAACGGCGGCCGCACGGCGTTCCTGACGGCGCCTGAAGTGCAGGGCCTGCTCGAAGGCGGCGTGCCGATCGTCAAGGACGGCCACGTGATCGGCGCCGTCGGCGTGAGCGGCGTGAAGTCGAACGAAGACGCGCAGATCGCCAAGGCGGGCATCGCCGCCCTCGGCCTCTGAGTTTTTCTTCTGCACAAAGCAAAACGCCGACTTCGAGGTCGGCGTTTTCTTTTGGGTGCTTCAGCGTGAAAAAAAGCTTGGCTAGTCGGCGAACCGTTGGCTAGCAAAAAACGACCCTTCGGAGATGAATCTCCTCGAGTCGCCCCACGATGAAACTTGCGCGAAGGGCGGACTGGACGACCTACTTGGTCAGGATCAGCTTGCCGAGTTTGGTGGCTTGAAGCCGGTAGAGCGAGCCGTTATGCATGATGCCCACGGTCTTGCTTCCCTTCAGAAGCTCGGTGCTCTCGACCACTGGCGCCGGACGCATTGCCTGGATTGACGCATGGCCGCCACCCGACTGGTCGAGCGAAGGATGGTTCAGGACAGAAAAGGCATTCGGTGTGGCTGGCATCTGGGTTTCCCTATCGAAGCGATGAGTTAATGATAATGATTCGCAATAAAAAGTCAATCGTCGCGATCGACTTTTTGGCTTGCGATGTCAGATCACTTCGCTTCAGGCTCCGTGATGAAGCCGATCTTGCGCACGCCGGCTTCGCGGGCCTCCGACATCGCCTTGGCCACGCGCTCGTAGCGCACGGCCTTGTCGCCGCGGATGTGCAGCTCGGGCTGCGGTTCCTTGGCGGCTTCGGCGGCCAGGCGGTTGGGCAGCTCGCTGTCGTCGATCTTCTGTTCGTTCCAGTAGTACGAGCCGTCGGCCGTCACGCTGAACAGGATGTTCTGCGGCTTCGGCTGCTCGGGTTCGCTGGTGGCGCGCGGCAGGTCGATGTTGACCGCGTGCTTCATCACCGGCACGGTGATGATGAAGATGATGAGGAGCACCAGCATGACGTCGACCAGCGGCGTCATGTTGATCTCGTTCATCACCTCATCGGGTTCGTCTTGTGTACCGAAGGCCATGGCACTCAGCCCTTCTTGAGCGGAACCACGACGGCCTCGCTGCCGCTTTGAACGCGGGCGCCGGTCACGAAGTAGGCATGCAGGTCGTGCGCGAAGGCGTTGAGCTTGGTCAGCACGAACTTGTTGCCGCGCACCAGGGCGTTGTAGCCCAGCACCGCGGGGATGGCCACGGCCAGGCCCAGGGCCGTCATGATCAGCGCTTCACCGATCGGGCCGGCCACCTTGTCGATGGTTGCCTGGCCGACCGAGCTGATGCTCATGAGCGCGTGATAGATGCCCCAGACCGTGCCGAACAGGCCGATGAAGGGGGCGGTCGAGCCAACCGATGCCAGCACGGCCAGGCCGGTCTGCAGGCGGGCAGTGAAGGCGTCGATGCCGTTGCGCAGGGCGCGCGTGATCCAGTCGCTCACGTCGAGCGCGTCATGCAGATGGGCCTTGGTGTTGCGGTGGTGCGCTGCTGCCTCTCGGCCTTCGAGGGCAAGCGCACGGAACGGGTTGCTATCGTCCTTGCCGAGCTTGTTCAGCGCGGTGGCGAAGTCTTCGCTGTGCCAGAAGTCTTGCGAATGCTTGGCGAGGCGCTTGTATTTGATGACGTCGAGCGCCTTGACGATGATGACGATCCACGACGCGAGCGACATGCCGATCAACAGTACCGCGACGGCCTTGGTGACGAAGTCGCCCTGATGCCAGACGTTCATCAGGCCAAATTGGGAATCCATACGAAGTTGCTCCAGAGAAAAATTAGTTCAGGACGTAGTTGACGGGGGCGTCATAGGACATGGCCTGCACCACGCCGTTGATCTTGCCGGGCACGAAGCGGCATTTCATGATGTATTCGACCGCGGCTTCGTCGAGGCGATCGAAACCGCTGGATTTCTTGACCTCGGCACTCTTGGGCAGGCCGTCGACGCCGACGAGCACCCGCACGATGACCTTGCCCTGCTCGCCGAGCCGCTTGCTCATGGCGGGGTAGGTTGCCTTGGGGTTTTGAAGGTAGTCGGCGTTGCTCGAGGGCATCTGCACGGCTGGAGGCGCCGGGGGCGCAGGTGGTGGCGCGGGCGGCGTTGGCGGAGCGGGAGGTGCCGGCGGCGTTGCCGGAGGCGGTGGTTCCGTGGTGCCAACGGGCGCCTGGGGCGCCGGCGTGGGCTTCGGCTCGCGGATCGCCTGGGGCCGCGGCGGAGGCGGGGCCTTGGCTTTGGGCTGGGGCGGCGGTGGGGGCGGCGGAGGCGGATCTGACTTCGGCTTCGGCGGCTCGACGAACTGGCTCAGTATTTCGACTGGAATCACCACCTCGGCGGCGCGGCGGAGCAACCCGCTCTGCAGCGCCCAGAGCGCAGCCGCGTGGAACAGGATGACACCGCCGGCAATGACGACATTGCGCGAAAGGCCGAGGACGGAAGGGGGGGGAGCAAAGCGGTCAGACACGATCAACCATTCGAATACGGGCACCGCGAAAGGTGCCCCGATTTCAGCAAAACCGCTACGAAGACAACACTTGCGCCAGTTGCGCTACTTGCGAAAGATCCACCAGACCGAGCCTGCAACCAGGATCAGGCTGCCACCGAGTGTCGAGAAGAGTTCCATGCCTTGCTTTCCTTGATGGAGTTGGCAAGCTGGATCGCCCTCGGACCTGATTCGCAGCTCAGCGCGGCGACCGGATGCGAAGCGCTGCACTGCGCGACGATATCTCGCGCACACCCCTCACATTGGCCACACTGGGTGGCCACGCCAAGTTCGAACTGAACCTCGTCGAAAGTCATGCCGGCCCGCACGTGGCGGGCGATTTCTCGGTCGGAGACTCGGCGGCAGACGCAAACGATCATGGCTGTGAAAGCGGCAGTTGGCTGGCTGTTGGATTTGCTTGATTATAAATAAGAATCCGTCGCATTCACAATAACCATGTGTTACTGATTCATGCAAGTGAGCCAGATCCCTGGATTCAGACCTCGGACCAGAGCCGAAGCAGGTTGTGGTAGTGGCCGGTCAGCGCCACGGTTTCCTCGCCTTCGCCGAAACGCGCACGAAGTTTCTGGATGTTCTGGTCGAGTTCGAACAGCATGCCGCGCTGCTGGTCGCTGCGCACCATGCTCTGCAGCCAGAAAAACGAACAGATCCGCGCCCCCCGGGTCACGGGGTGGACGCGGTGCAGGCTGCTGGCCGGATAAAGAATGAGGTCGCCGGCCGGCAGCTTCACTTCGTGCGAGCCATAGGTGTCGATGACCTCCAGCTCGCCGCCGTCGTAGTCCTCGGGGTCGCACAGGAAAAGCGTGCACGACAAGTCGGTGCGCAGTTGCTGGTTGACGCCGGGCAAGGCCCGCACCGCACCGTCGACATGAACGCCGTAGTGCTCGCCGCCCTCATAGCGGTTGAACAGCGGCGGCACGAAGCGCAACGGCAGCGCGGCCGAGAAGAACAGAGCGTGCCGGGCCAGCGCGGCCAGAACCGTGTTGCCGAGCTGCCGGCCCACGGGGGACTGCTCCGGCAGCTGGCGGTTGCGCTTGACCTGTGCGCCTTGTGTTCCGACCGTCTCGCGGCCGTCGGTCCATTGCGTGGCGTCGAGAGCGGAGCGCATTTCGCGCACCTGATCGGGACTCAGCACATCGGGCACATGCAGCATCATTTTTCCGGATCTCCGCAATGAGAAAAGCCTCGGCGCGCGCAGGACTGTCAGAACGCGAAGTTCGCGGTGATCTTCGCCGAGCGCGGCGTGCCCGGCGTGTAGCGGTAGCCGCTCTTGTTGATGGCCGCCACGTAGTCCTTGTCGAACAGGTTGTACAGGTTCAGCTGGATGTCGATGTTCTTGTTGATGCGATAGGACGCCATCGCATCGACCACCCAGTATGAATCGACGTAGGCCGGCGTTCCCACCGCGCTGTCGGCGCCGCGCTGCAGCTTTCCGTTGTAGCGCGCGCCGCCGCCGATGGTCAGGCCGAACGGAAACTGGTAGGTGGTCCAGAGCGTGAAGGCCTTCTTCGGTGTGTAGGCGAGGGCGGTCGATCCATCCGCCAGCACCGAGGCGCCGCTCAGCACGCGGGTGTTCATGGTGGTGAAGCCCGAGCTCACGCCCCAGTTGTCGGTCAGTGCGCCCGACAGGCCCAGCTCGGCGCCCTGCACGCGCTTCTTGCCGGTCTGGAAGTACTGCTGCGAGACCGTGTCCTGCACGACTTCGTTGCTCACGTCGGTGCGGTACAGCGCTGCAGTCAGCGCCACGCGCTTGTTCATCACGTCCCACTTGGTGCCGACCTCGTAGGTCTTGGCCTTCTGCGGCAGGAAGTCGGTTCGCCCGGCGCTGTTGCCGGTGCCGCCGGCGGCCAACTGGAAGTTGGCGCCGCCCGGCGGCTGCGCGGCGGTGCCGTAGGCTGCGTAGATGCTGCTGTTTGCGGTCGGCTTGTAGACCAGGCCGATCTTGCCGGAGAGCAGGTTGTCCGACAGTTTCAGGTTGGTCGGCGTGATCGTCGAGGTCTGAGGGCCGTTGCCGGTGCGCGCCAACGTCAGCGCGGTGGCGTTGTATGTGGTCGAGTAGTGGTCGTAGCGCAGGCCGGCGGTCAGCTGCCACTGCTCGTTGAACTTGAGCGTGTCGAAGGCGTAGAGGCCGATGGTGTCGGTGCTGCCGTCGGCCCCCGTTCCGTTGGCGATGCGGTTGTAGCCGCTCACGTACGGATTCGGGTTGTACAGGTTGGCGACAGGCCACGAGCCGGCCGCGGCCAGCGTGGTGCCCACGCTCGGGTAGCCCGCGGCGTAATAGTTGTTGGCGCGCTGCGTCTCGCGGACGAACTCGAGGCCGCCATTGAACGAGTGGCCGATGCTGCCCGTGTTGAACTTGGCCGACACGCTCGTCTGGTTCGTGAAGATCGTGTTTTCCTGGTCCTTGTTGGTGGGCAGGTTGCGCGTGATGGTCCAGCTGGCGGGAATCGTCGGGATGACCGTGTTGATGAAGCCCGCGCTCGCGGCCGGCAGCTGGCCGCCGCCGCTTGCCGATGCCGTGAGGCCGCCGCCCGTGAACGACGTCAGCATGTAGTCCTGCGAGGTCTTGCCGTAGCGGGTGGTGTTGCGGATGGTGATGTCCGGCGTCAGGTCTTGCTCGATGCGCGCGGTGAACATGTCGGCCTTCACGTTGTCGAAGTCCGAGCTGGTGCCGTAGAAGTTGCTCGAATCCACGCGTGCGGCGGAGTTCAGGTAGGTGCGGCGCGCCAGGCCTCGCGTGATCGCGGTGGCATCCGGCGTGCTGTAGCCCGGCAGGCCGATGGTGGGTACGCCGCCGTCGGGAATGTTGTTCTGCTCGACGTGCAGGTAGTCGAGGAAGATGCGCGTCGGGCTGTTCAACCCGAGGGCCAGCGACGGAGCGATGGCCGTGCGCTTGTTCTTGACGAAATCGCGCCCGGCAACGCCGCCGTCTTCGGTCACCGCGTTCAGGCGGAAGGCCGCGCCGATGCCGTTGGCACTGCTCAGCGACTTGTTCCAGTCGACGCTGCCGCGCTTGAAGTCTGCGCTGCCGAAACTCATCGACCCCAGGAAGCTGTCTTCGAGCTTGGGCTTCTTCGTGACGAGATTGATGTAGCCGGTAGGCGAGGTGCGGCCTACGTCGGTGCCCGATGGGCCCTTCACGACCTCCAGCTGTTCGATGTTGAACACGTCGCGCGACACCGAGCCCAGGTCGCGGATGCCGTCCACGAAGATCGCGCTCGAGCTGTCGAAGCCGCGCATGAAGACGGCGTCTCCCGTGTTGGTGTTGCCGTTTTCCCCGAGGAAGAAGGTGCCCACGCCGGGCGTGTTGCGCAGCGCCTCGGTCAGCGTGGTTGCGCCTTGTTCGCGGATGATCTGTTCCTTGATGACCTGGATGGTCTGGGGCGTGTTCACCAGCGGGGCCGTGAACTTGGGATTCGACGAGTTGTCGGCCTTGTAGTCGGCGGCGGTGGTGTCCTGCACCCGGACTTCAGGCAGTGCACCGCTCGACTGGGCGAGGGCCGCCGGGGCTGCGATGGCTATCAGTGTGGCGGCGGCAGCGCTCGAAAGGTGTGGAACGGCGCGCACAACGGTGTGTTTGCGGCTCTTGATGTAGGCCATGAAGTTTTCTCCGGAAAGGACGGGCGTCAGGACTCGACTGGCGATGTCTTGGCGGCCTGCGTTCTCCGGGAGAAGCGGGGCGGACTGGCTGGGTGAGTCGATTTGCAAAGTGCTTGTAAATCGTCTTAAATGATATTGCTTCTCAATACGGAAGTACGCAACCAAAACCGTATTAATTCAAAAGTCATCTCGGTTTGTTGCTGACATGCAACTGGTGCGGCCGCGAGGGGCTCAGTAGACATCGCGGCGATAGCGTCCGCTTGCCGCCAGCTCGCTCATCAGCGTCTCGCCAGCGACCTGCCGCAATGCGGCGTCGACACCGGACGCCATGCCCTGCAGGCTTCCGCAGACGTAGACAGCCGCGCCGCCGTGCAGCCACCGCAGCAGGGTGTCGGCCGACCGCAGCAACCGGTGCTGGACGTAGAAGCGCTCCGCCTGATCGCGCGAGAACACCATGTCGAGCCGCTGCAGCACGCCGCCGGCCTGCCAGGCTTCGATTTCTTCTCGGTACAGGAAATCGTGCGCGGCTTGGCGTTCGCCGAACACCAGCCAGTTGTCGTGCCTGCCCGCGGCGGCACGGGCTCGCAGATGGGCGCGCAGTCCGGCCAGCCCGGTGCCGTTGCCGATGAGGATCAGGGGTCGCGTCTCGTTGCCGTCCAGGCGGAAACCCCGATGGGGCCGCAAACGCAGCGCGACCGTGTCGCCAACACTGAGGGTGGAGGTGAGCAGCCCCGATGCCGCTCCCAGCGTGCCGTCGGGATGCTGCTCCTGTCGGACGAGCAACTGCAATTCGCCGTCGGCGTGCACGGATGCGATCGAGTAGTCGCGCGGGCGTGCCGGATCGCTCGCCGTGGCCACCTGCGCCAGGTCGCCCGACATCCAATGCGGCATCGCACCCATCTGCGGAACCAGTCCGAGATGGAACACCGGCGCACCGACGCTACCAAGATTGAGCCGCTCGCGCGCAATGAGTCGCCACTGCGTGAAGCCGGTTGCCGCCCCTTCGATGCCTGCCGCCGGCGCGTCGCCCCATTGCGCGTGCCACGCAGCCAGCGCGGCAGGCTCGCTGTTGTCGACCTCGATGCGATCGAATTCGCGCGTGGCGCCCGTTGCAAGAAGCCACTCGTCGAGCGCGCGACCGAAGCCGCAGAAGCTGGCGTATTGACGATCGCCCAGGGCCAGTACGGCGTAGCGCAGCGAGGACAGCGCGGGCGGTGAATGCATGACGCGTTCGGCGAACACGCTGGCGCCATCGGGAGCATCGCCTTCGCCGTAGGTGCTGGCGATGAAAAGCGCGCGCCGCGCGGCGGTCAGCGTCGGGGCATCGAGCGCGTTGAGTTCCATCACGCGCGCCGGCGTGCCCGCCGCGCTCATTTGCCGTGCGGTCTGCCAGGCGATGGTTTCGGCCTGGCCGGTCTGGCTCGCGAACAGTACGAGGACGGGGGGCTCGCCGCTGCCTTCCGAAAGCGCTACCGCATCGCGCACGGCGGCCGCTTGCCGCCTGCGCTCGCGCAGGTAGACCGATGCGCAGAGCGCCGCATACGCAGCCACGGTGGAACCCGCGCCAAGTGCGCGCCAGCCAACGTCGTTCATGTCCCGGCCGGTGCGGGCCACGCGCGCGTAGCCCGCACAGCGGACGATGCGTCGCCGCGGCTCACGAGCAGCGCGGCAATGTTGTGCCGCTGCGCGAAATCGAATCCTTCGTCCGGCCCCAGTACCGTCAGCACGGTGGCCAGTGCGTCGGCCTGCATGCATTCGGCGTGCAGCACGGTGACGCTGGCCAATGCATGGGCGGCCGGTTCACCGGTGCGCGGATCGATGGTGTGCGACCAGTTGCGCCCCTGGTGCGTGCGGCGGTGCCACCGATCGCCCGAAGTAGCGATCGCCATGTCGGCCAGCGCCACGCGCTGCGCCACGGCCGGGTCGCCGTCGACAAGCACCTGCCACGGCTGGCCGCCGGGGCGTCGCCCGATGCCTCGCAGTTCGCCGCCGACTTCAAGGAGAAGGTCCGCAAGGCCGAGCGCGCGCAAGGCTTCGACGCCGCAGTCGACCGCGAAGCCCTTGGCGATACCCGAAAGATCGAGCGCAACGCCACCCGGCTGCAGCAGCGAGCCATCAGCCGCATCGAACGCCAGCCGCGGCCAGCCGACGCGCGCACGCGCATCGGCCAGGACCTGCGCAGAAGGCAGGCCGCTTTCGTGTGCTTCAGGGCCGAAGCCCCAGCAGGCGGCCAGCGGACCGATCGTCGGATCGATCGCGCCACCGCTGGCCGTTGCCCATCGGTCCGCACAGCGCATCACCTCGGCGAACTCCGCGGGCAGCACGTGGCGTGATCCGGCTGGCGCGCGGTTGAACCGGCTGATGTCGGAGCCCGGCTCCCAGTTGCTCATCTGCGTGACCACGCGGCCAAGCGCCGACTCGACCGCCGCGCGAACCTCCGCCAACGGCAGCATCCGCGGATTGTCGAAGCGCAGCGACCAGGTGGTGCCCATGGTCTGCCCGCCCGACTGCTGGAGCGTGGCGGGATCGGCGGCGCGTGGGACGGCCGCGTTGGCGTAGCCGCCAGCGCGCCAGGTGCTGAACGAAAGGCCCAAGGTGGTCGGCTGTCGCGTCAGGGCATCACTTCAAGGGTCGCCGCGTAGCTCAGGCGGCGTTCCTTGGCTTGCGGCACCGTGGTCTTGGTGTCCTTGGTGCTGGCGTCGAGCCAGTACATCCCGGCGGCTGGCCAGGTCACGCTGAACTGGCCCTTGTCGTCGGTCTTGAGCTTGATTTCCTCGAGCTTGTCGCGGTACTGGGTATTGCCTGCCGTCACGGTCACTTCGAGGCCCTTGGCGGGCTGGCCGTCGAGGTTCAGCGTGAAGGCGGCCTTCTCGCCCTTGACCAGGTCGGTCGGGCTGCCGGTGGAGATCAGTTCCAGCCCCTGGCCGACCGGCTTGAGCGCCGAAGGCTTGCCGACCGTCACGAAGGTCTCGATGCGGCCGGACGATTGGGTGATCGTCACCTCCTGGGCGTCGGCCGGGATCTCCTTGCCGATGCTTTCGGCCGTGCCGCGTGCGCGCTTGGCCTGGCCCGTGGCCTTGTCCTTCCAGCTCGCGAAGGCGCCGGCGTTGACCACCGCGATGCGGTAGGTCCCCGGTTGCGCCACGCTCACGTCGAATACGTTGCGCAGCTTGAGCCTGGCTTCGGTTTCGGGCTTGACGGTGCTGCCGTCGGGCGCTGTGATCTGCAGGCCATCGAGCCGCAGCGGCGCGTGGTTCGCGACGAACAGGTCGTTCGACACCGCGGCATCGACGGTCACGGTGTCGGCCTTGGAAAACACGGTGGACGAGGGCAGCAGCCAGGCGTTGTGCGCGTGGGCAAGCGAGGCGGCAGCCGCCAGGGCGATGGCGAGGGCGGCGGCGCGCAGTGTGAAGCGGGTCATGGCGGTTCCTTGATGTGGGCTGGCGGTGAGGCGGTAAAAAGGGGGCGCCGGTCAGGGCTTGAGTTCGAGCTTGATCTCGCCGAGCTCTTCCTTGCCCGTGGCGGTCGGTTGCGCCGCTGCCGTCGGGGGCCACTGGAAGGGAATGCTCACGACCTCGCGTCCGCCGACTTCGCGTGCGGCTTCCACCACGAGCTTGTAGGCACCCGGCGCGAGCTTGGGCATGGGGGCCGTGCCTTCCGTGAAGCTCAGCTGGTGCTTGCCGGCCGGCTTGGTCGCGCCCGTCACGCCATCGACCGGCACCGCGAGTTCGCGGCCGCCCCGGCGCCACCACTGGCGCATGTCCTTCAACCACTTCGTGCCTTCGCCCTCGGGGTTGTTGGTCTTGGTGCGCACGTCGTACCAGACGCCCAGCGTACCGGCAACGGTGTTGTCGGCGCGCTCGATCCAGGTCGCCACGTAGGGACGGTGGTACTCGGACACGTTCAGCCGCGGGATCTCGATGTTGACGGCCAGCCCCGACGCGAAGGCCGGGGCCGCGAACAGCGCCGACATGGCCAGCGGCGCGAGTGAATAGCGAACGTGCACGGGAAACCTCTTTTCCTGGATCGTTGAATGAATCAGTGGATGAACAGCAGCGCGAGCAGCGCCGGCACGACGAGCCCCATGCCCACCATCGGCCATGT
Organism: Variovorax sp. Varisp46; assembly: GCF_059491885.1. NCBI lineage: Bacteria > Pseudomonadati > Pseudomonadota > Betaproteobacteria > Burkholderiales > Comamonadaceae > Variovorax > Variovorax sp. Varisp46. Next base: position 3,042,865 of record NZ_CP168515.1, on the reverse strand, counting down.
GAACGGCCGGTTGCCCGCATGCATCTTGAGAATGAACAGGCCGGTGATCGAGAAGACCAGTGCGGCGCCCGCGAAGATGTCGATGAACCAGCTCCACGCGGCACCGGTGTTGCGGCCCTTGTGGAGGTCGTTGAAGTAGGAGAGCCAGCCGCGGTCGGTGCGCTCGTACTCGATCTCGCCGTCGGCCAGGCTCAGGCGCAGCCAGGCGTCGCCGCCAGGGCGGGGGAGCGAGAGATAAATTTCGTCGTCCGACCACTCGGCCTCGCGGCCCGCGGTACCGATGTCCCAGTGCTTCTGCACCCAGGCCTGCAGTTCGGCGGGCAAGGGCGCCTTTCCCTTGAGGGCCTTGGCGGCTGGCAACTGCTTTTCGAGTTGCGTGCGCAGGACTTCATCGACCGAACCGCTCAGCTTCGTGACGGCCGGCCGGGCCTCGATCTGCCCCGCGTGATTGAGCGTGAAGCCCGTGACGCTGAACAGAATCATGCCAATCAGGCAGATCGCCGAGCTCACCCAATGCCATTCGTGCAGGGTCTTGAGCCAGTAGGCTCGTCGGCGGGTGTCGGGGCGGGCGGCAGTCATCATCGAAGGCGCGGATTCTATCCGTGCAAATGAGAATGACTGCTATTCGTGATTGGTTAAGTTGCGTAAAGCAATAAAAAACGGGACCGAAGTCCCGTTGATCGGCAGGCGCGAAAGCCTCGCTTATTCGAGTTCGCCCATCTGCGATTGCAGGTAGTTCTGCACCCCGACCTTGTCGATCAGGTCGATCTGGGTTTCGAGGAAGTCGATGTGCTCTTCCGTGTCGTCCAGGATTTCCTGCAACAGGTCGCGCGAGACATAGTCGCGCACCGATTCGCAATGCGCGATGCCGTCCTTGATGGTCGCTTGCGCGCCGGTTTCGGCGCCGAGGTCGCAGCGCAGCAGTTCCGGCACGTCTTCGCCAATGTTCAGCTTGCCCAGGTCCTGCAGGTTCGGCAGGCCGTCGAGCATGAAGATGCGGTCCATCAGCTTGTCGGCATGCTTCATCTCGCCGATCGATTCCTCGTATTCCTTCTTCGCCAGCTTGTCCAGGCCCCAGTGCTTGAGCATGCGGTAGTGGAGGAAGTACTGGTTGATTGCAGTGAGCTCGTTCTTGAGCTGCGCCTGCAGATGTTCGATGACCTTGGGGTCGCCCTTCATGATCGTTTTCCTTGTTCTGAAAGAGGGGATTGTCCGGTTCCTCGGAGGGCCCGCGCAAGCATTCCCCTGCGCGGTCGGTCTGCATGCGTACGAGGGTGATAGGCGTTCGTATTCGGGCGGGCAACGAAGGCGAGGACACCTTTGTTTTTCATAGGCCGCACCGATGTTGTTGATAGCTCAATGCTATTAATGTGTCTTATTTGGTAGTTATACTCATGACTCGCACTTAATTTTGTCCACCCGAAGCATCCAAGGAATCACCATGTCCCTGATCAACACCCAAGTCCAACCCTTCAAGACCCAGGCCTACCTCAACGGCAAGTTCATCGATGTGTCCGACGAGACGCTCAAGGGCAAGTGGTCCGTGCTGATCTTCATGCCGGCGGCCTTCACCTTCAACTGCCCGACCGAAGTCGAAGACGCGGCCGACAACTACCCCGAGTTCCAGAAGCTGGGTGCCGAGGTCTACATCGTGACCACCGACACGCACTTCTCGCACAAGGTCTGGCACGACACGTCGCCGGCCGTCGGCAAGGCCAAGTTCCCGCTGGTGGGCGACCCGACCCACACGCTGACCAACGCTTTCGGCGTGCACATCCCCGAAGAAGGCCTGGCACTGCGCGGCACCTTCGTGATCAACCCCGAGGGCATCATCAAGACCGCCGAAGTGCACTCCAACGAAATCGCCCGCGACGTCAAGGAAACCCTGCGCAAGCTCAAGGCAGCGGTCTACACCGCCGCCCACCCGAACGAAGTCTGCCCGGCCAAGTGGAATGAAGGCGACAAGACCATCGCACCGTCGTTCGACCTCGTCGGCAAGATCTAAGCGCCCCGCGCGAAAGCCCGGGCGCTCACGAGGCCCCGGGCTTTTTCGTCCCCAGTTGATAGTTTTCAGTTATCGAAAGAGAGTCCCTCATGCTCGACGCCAGCACCAAAGCCCAATTGAAGAGTTACCTCGAACGCGCCACGCAGCCGATCGAGATCGTTGCCTCGCTCGACGACGGCAAGGCCTCGGGCGAGATGCTGTCGCTGCTGAAGGACGTCGCCGAAGCCTCGCCCCTGGTCAAGCTGACCGAAAGCCGAGACGACAACCACCGCAAGCCCTCGTTCTCGGTCAATCGCCCGAGCGAAAACCACGGCCCGCGTTTTGCCGGCCTGCCGATGGGCCATGAATTCACTTCGCTGATCCTTGCCTTGCTGCAGATCGGCGGCTATCCCCCAAAGGTCGAGCAGGCAGTGCTCGACCAGATCAAGGCGCTCGACGGCGATTTCGAGTTCGAGATCTACGTCTCGCTCACCTGCCACAACTGCCCCGACGTGGTCCAGGCGCTGAACCTGATGGCAGTGCAGAACCCGCGCATCCGCACCACCATGATCGAAGGCGGCACCTTCCAGGACGAAGTGAAGGAACGGCAGGTGATGGCCGTGCCGACCGTGTTCCTCAACGGCACCGAGTTCGGCCAGGGCCGCATGAGCCTGGAGGAAATCCTCGCCAAGATCGATACCAGCGGCGTCGAGCGCGAAGCGAAGAAGATTGCCGCCAAGGATCCGTTCGACGTGCTGATCGTCGGCGGCGGTCCTGCCGGCGCCGCCGCGGCTGTGTACGCGGCGCGCAAGGGCATCCGCACCGGCGTGGCCTCGGAGCGCTTCGGCGGCCAGGTGCTAGACACGCTGGGCATCGAGAACTTCATCTCGATCAAGGAAACCGAAGGACCGAAGTTCGCGCATGCGCTCGAGGAACATGTGCGCGACTACGATGTCGACATCATGAATCTGCAGCGTGCCAAGGCGCTGGTGCCCGGCAACGGCCTGATCGAAGTGCAGCTCGAAAGCGGCGCCTCGCTCAAGAGCAAGTCGGTCATCATCTCGACCGGCGCGCGCTGGCGCAACATCAACGTGCCCGGCGAGCACGAGTTCAAGAACAAGGGCGTGGCCTATTGCCCCCACTGCGACGGCCCGCTGTTCAAGGGCAAGCGCGTCGCGGTGATCGGCGGCGGCAACTCGGGCGTCGAAGCGGCGATCGACCTGGCCGGCATCGTGGGCCACGTCACGCTGATCGAGTTCGACACGGCCCTGCGCGCCGACGCCGTGCTGCAGCGCAAGCTCCAGAGCCTGAAGAACGTCGACATCTTCACCAACGCGCAGACCACCGAGATCACCGGCGACCAGAAGGTCAACGGCCTGGTCTACAAGGATCGTGCGACGGGCGAGCTGAAGAAGGTCGAGCTTGAAGGCGTGTTCATCCAGATCGGCCTCGTGCCCAATACCGACTGGCTCAAGGGCACGGTCGAGTTGTCGAAGCACGGCGAGATCCTCGTCGACGCGCGCGGCCAGACCTCGGTGCCCGGCGTGTTCGCGGCAGGCGATGTGACGACCGTGCCGTTCAAGCAGATCATCATCGCGGCCGGCGACGGCGCGAAGGCGGCGCTCGGTGCGTTCGACCACCTGATCCGCACTTCGGCGCCCGCCGCGCCGGCGGCTGCCTGACCGGCTGCCCGATGCAAGAAGGGGGCATCGCAAGTCGATGGCCCCTTTTCTTTGAAGTCTCAGTAGTTCAGCCGCTCCGGCCGCAGTTCCTGCAGGATCGTCGTCGCGATCTCCTCGATCGACTTGGTGGTGGTCGACAGCCAGCGGATGCCGGCGCGTCGCATCATCGCCTCAGCCTCGCTCACCTCGTGGCGGCAGTTCTCGAGGCTGGCATAGCGCGAATCGGGGCGCCGCTCGTTGCGGATCTCGCTGAGGCGCTCGGGCTGGATCGTCAGGCCGAAGATTTTCTTGCGGTGCGGCATCAGGGCCGGTGGCAGCTGGCGGCGGTCGAAATCCTCCGGAATCAGCGGGTAGTTGGCGGCCTTGAGGCCGTGCTGCATCGCCAGGTAGAGCGAGGTGGGCGTCTTGCCGCTGCGGCTCACGCCAACCAGGATCACGTCGGCGCCCTGCAGGTCGCGGTTGCTCTGGCCATCGTCGTGCGCCAGGCTGAAGTCGATGGCCGCGATGCGGGCGTTGTATTCCTTGCTCTTGCTGACGTCGCTGAAGCGGCCGATGCGGTGGTTCGACTTCACGGCCAGTTCGATTTCCAGGGGCCGCACGAAGGTGCCGAACATGTCGAGCAGCATGCCCTTGCAGCCGGTTTCGATCACTTCCAGCACGTCCATGTTGGCCAGCGTGGTGAAGACGATGGGGCGGACACCCTCGATTTCGGCGGTGTGATTGATCTGCCGCACCGCCTGGTGTGCCTTGTCGACCGTGTCGGTGAAAGGCAGCCGGACATGGCGCGGTTTCATCTCGAACTGGGCCAGAACGGCGTTGCCGAAGGTCTCGGCGGTGATGCCGGTGCCGTCGGAAATGAAGAAAACAGTGCGTGTATGCATGGTCTTGCGGCCTTGTCCTGCGGCGCGCGCGACCTTGCCACGCCTACAATCCGGGCCATTATCGGGAATCCGCTTTCCCAACCCCAATTCTTTCCATGCACACCGCGCCCGCACCCAAAGCAACGACAACGATCGTGCCGCGCCGTCTGCATGCGGCACCGGTTTCAACTTCTGGAGCTTTCCCATGTCTGCACTTTTCGACGCGACCGCCCTGGTCGTACCGTTTGAAAACCTGAGAATGACCGACGTCGAGGCGGTTGGCGGCAAGAACGCCAGCCTCGGCGAAATGATCTCGCAGCTGCCGCAGGGCGTGCGGGTGCCGACCGGTTTCGCGACCACGGCCCACGCATTCCGACAGTTCCTGGCCCACGACGGCCTGGCCGACAAGATCAGCAAGCGCCTCGCCGCGCTCGACACCGAAGACGTGCGCGCGCTGGCCGCCGCCGGCGCCGAGATTCGCGCCATGGTCGAGGCCCAGCCTTTCCCGGCCGACCTGCAAAAAGCCATCGGCGAGGCCTTCGCCACGCTGAGCGCCGGTAACCCCGCCGCCTCATTTGCCGTGCGTTCCTCGGCCACCGCCGAAGACCTGCCCGACGCCTCGTTCGCCGGCCAGCAAGAGACCTTCCTGAACGTCGTCGGCATCGACGACGTACTGCACAAGATGAAGGAGGTGTTCGCCTCCCTCTACAACGATCGCGCCATCAGCTACCGCGTGCACAAGGGCTTCGAGCACGACGTGGTCGCGCTGTCGGCCGGCGTGCAGCGCATGGTGCGTTCCGACCTCGGCGCCGCCGGCGTGATGTTCACCATCGACACCGAATCGGGCTTCGAAGACGTGGTGTTCATCACCTCCAGCTACGGCCTCGGCGAAACGGTGGTGCAGGGCGCCGTGAATCCTGACGAGTTCTACGTCCACAAGCCGACCCTCAAGGCCGGCAAGAAGGCCGTGATCCGCCGCAACCTCGGCTCCAAGCTGATCCAGATGGAATTCGCCACGCCTGAAGAGAAAAAGGCGAGCGGCAAGCTGGTGAAGACCACCGACGTCAAGGCGGAGCAGCGCAACCGCTATTCGCTGAGCGACGCCGACGTCGAGCAGCTCGCCAGGTACGCGCTGGTCATCGAAGAACACTATGGCCGTCCGATGGACATCGAGTGGGGGAAGGACGGCACCGACGGCCAGCTCTACATCCTGCAGGCCCGCCCCGAGACGGTGAAGAGCCAGCAGCAAGGCAAGGCCGAGCAGCGCTACAAGCTGCTGGGCAAGGGTGCCGTGCTGGCCGAAGGCCGTGCCATCGGCCAGAAGATCGGCACCGGCCCCGTGAGGCTCGTGCACAGCATCAGCGAAATGGACAAGGTACAGGCCGGCGACGTGCTCGTCACCGACATGACCGATCCCAACTGGGAGCCGGTGATGAAGCGCGCCGCCGCCATCGTCACCAACCGTGGCGGGCGCACCTGCCACGCGGCCATCATCGCGCGCGAACTGGGCATTCCGGCCGTGGTCGGCTGCGGCGACGCGACCGATCTGCTGAAGGACGGCACGCTGGTGACCGTGAGCTGCGCCGAGGGTGACACCGGCTTCATCTACGACGGCCTGCTCGAGACCGAAGTGACCGAAGTGCAGCGCGGCGTGATGCCCGAGATCGACCTCAAGATCATGATGAACGTGGGCAACCCGCAGCTCGCCTTCGACTTCGCGCAGTTGCCGAACCACGGCGTGGGCCTGGCCCGCCTGGAGTTCATCATCAACAACAATATCGGCGTGCATCCGAAGGCAATCCTCGACTATCCGAACGTCGACAACGACCTGAAGAAGGCCGTCGAGTCGGTGGCGCGCGGCCACGCCTCGCCGCGCGCGTTCTACGTCGACAAGGTGGCCGAAGGCATCGCGACCATCGCGGCCGCGTTCTGGCCAAAGCCCGTCATCGTGCGCCTGTCCGACTTCAAGTCGAACGAGTACCGCAAGCTGATCGGCGGCAGCCGCTACGAGCCGGAAGAAGAAAACCCGATGCTGGGCTTCCGCGGCGCCGCGCGCTACCTGAGCGCCGATTTCGGCGAAGCCTTCGCGATGGAATGCGAAGCGCTCAAGCGCGTGCGCAACGACATGGGCCTGACCAACGTTCAGATCATGGTGCCCTTCGTGCGCACGCTGGGCCAGGCCGAGCGCGTGACCGGCCTGCTCGCCGAGCACGGCCTGAAGCGCGGCGAGAACGAACTCAAGCTGATCATGATGTGCGAGGTGCCGAGCAATGCCATCCTGGCGGATGAGTTTCTGCAGTACTTCGACGGCTTTTCGATCGGCTCGAACGACCTGACCCAGCTCACGCTGGGCCTGGACCGCGACTCGGGCCTCGAACTTCTGGCCGCCGACTTCGACGAGCGCGACCCGGCCGTCAAGGCGATGCTGAGCCGTGCCATCAAGGCCTGCAAGGATCAGGGCAAGTACGTCGGTATCTGCGGCCAGGGCCCCAGCGACCATCCGGACTTCGCACTGTGGCTGGCGGAGCAGGGGATCGAATCGATCTCGCTGAATCCCGACAGTGTGATCGACACCTGGCAGCAGCTCGCCAAGCGCTGACCCGCAAAAGGCATTGGGCCATGTGCCCGCCGCGCGACAGACTGCGGGAATCCCCACAGGGGGATTTCCCGCGTCTGCTTGGTGTCATTGAAACAAGATGCGTTTCCGATGTCAGACTTGCGGCTTAACGGGGCGCATCCCGGCAGCTCGCGGGGGACACCATCATGATTCTTGTAAAGACAGACGCCGGCCAGCAGGTTCTCAAGGATCGCTCGGTGCCGCTCACGCCGCGCCAGCGATCGGCGTTCATCCTGTTCGACGGCAAGCGCTCGGTGGATGACGTGATCGCCGCCGGCATGGGCATCACCGCGGAGGACATCAACCAGATGATGGAACTGGGCGTGCTGGCGCCGGTGGGCGGCAAGCCTGCGGCGACGCCGGCCGGGGAGGCCGCGGCCCCCGAAGTTCCGAAGCCGGCTGCGGATGCTGCTGGCTCCGGGCGCAGCAAGCAGCAGCGGTACAAGGACGCCTATCCGATCGCCACGCAACTCACCGGCAGCCTGGGCCTGATGGGTTTCCGGCTCAACCTGCAGGTCGAGGGCACCACCAGCTACGAGGACCTCGTGGCGCTGGCGCCGAAGATCCGAGCCGCCGTCGGCCCTGAGAAGGCCGCGGCGCTCGACAAGGCCCTCAACGACTGAATTCTTGCCGGGATGGCCGATACAGGGCTATAATCGCCGGCTTTGCCTTGCCACACTGCGCCCGACGCTGCAGGTGGCTTTTCCTCTTCTTCGGAAGAATCCACAAGGAGTGCCATGCGTCACTACGAAATCATTTTGCTGATCCACCCGGATCAGAGCGAACAAGTTCCGGCCATGCTGGAGCGTTACAAGGGCCTGATCACGGCCGGCGGCGGCAAGGTCCACCGCGTTGAAGACTGGGGCCGCCGTCAGCTGGCCTACCAGATCAATAAGCTCAACAAGGCTCACTACCTGTGCGTCAACATCGAAGCTGAACAAGCCGTGATGGGCGAACTGGAACACGCGTTCAAGTTCAACGATGCCGTGCTGCGTCACCTCACCGTCCAGAAGAAGAAGGCTGAAACCGGTCCTTCGTCGATGATGAAGACGGTCGAGCGCGAAGAAGCCCGCAAGGCCCAGCAGGCCGAATACGCCGCCAACAACAACTGATGGCGTGACTGCTGCCGCTACGGCAACCGGGGTCAACCAGCTTCTGCTGACCGCCTCCGTTGCCGAACTCGGAGCCCTGCGATACACGCCAGCCGGCTTGCCCGCCATCGATCTGAAGCTCGAACACGAGTCGACGCTCCAGGAGGCAGGCAAACCCAGGCAGGTGAAGACGGCCCTCAAGGCCGTTGCCTTCGGCGCCATCGCCGAACGGCTCGCAAGACAGTCGATGGGAAGTCTCTGGCGTTTTCAGGGCTTCCTGGCGACACCGGGCAACGGCAAGCATCCGGTCCTGCATATCCAGGATTTTCAGCAAGATTAATTTTCGACAAGAGGTCCCCAAATGGCCACGTTCAAGAAATTCAACAAAGACAAGCGCCCGAAGCGCAACACCCAGTCGCTGCTGTTCAAGCGCAAGCGCTTCTGCCGCTTCACCGTCGCTGGCGTCGAAGAAATCGACTACAAGGACATCGACACGCTGCGTGACTTCATCAGCGAAAACGGCAAGATCATCCCCGCACGCCTGACCGGCACGCGCGCGATCTACCAACGCCAGCTGAACACCGCCATCAAGCGCGCGCGCTTCCTGGCCATGGTGCCGTACAGCGACCAGCACCGCGTCTAAGGAGCCGAGACCATGCAAATCATTCTTCTGGACAAGGTTCTCAACGTCGGCGGCCTGGGCGATATCGTCAAGGTCAAGGACGGCTATGCACGCAACTTCCTGATCCCGACGGGCCGCGCCCGCCGTGCTACCGCCGCCAACAAGGCTGAATTCGAAGCCAAGCGCGTCGAACTCGAAAAGGCTGCGGCTGCCAAGCTGGCCGAATCGCAAGCCCAAGGCGAAAAGCTCGGTGGCACGACCGTCAAGCTGACGCAAAAGGCTGGCGTCGACGGCCGTCTGTTCGGCTCGGTCACCAACGGCGACATCGCCGAAGAACTGGGCAAGCAAGGCTACAAGGTCGCCAAGTCGCAAGTGCGCCTGCCCAATGGCCCGATCAAGGTTGTTGGCGACAGCACCGTGAGCGTTGCGCTGCACACCGACGTGGTGGTCGACATCACCGTGACGGTCTACGGCGAAACCGCCTGATCGTCCACGGCGCCTCAGTGCGCTGCAGCAAAAGCCGCCTTCGGGCGGCTTTTCTTTTTCTGCGCTCGGGTTATCCAGTCGATTGCACTGGAAGATCACTGTTTATTCACAACCTTGTCCACACGCGCATCCGCGTGCGCGGCTTAGCATGCAGGGTTGCAAGGGAAGTCCATGTCCGCCGTTTTCTCCTATGCCGACAATGACCCGTCGGCCGATCGCCAAGTCGCTCAACTGCGCATTCCGCCTCACTCCATCGAGGCCGAATCGAGCGTGCTCGGCGGCCTGCTGCTCGACAACGGCGCCTGGGACCGAATGGGCGACCTGCTGGTCGACGGCGACTTCTATCGCCACGAGCACAAGCTGATCTATGCCGCCATCGGTGGGCTGATCAATGCCAGCAAGCCGGCCGATGTGATCACGGTCTACGAGCAACTGCAGAACCTCGGCAAGGCCGACGAGATCGGCGGGCTGGTGTATTTGAACTCGCTCGCGCAGTACGTGCCCAGCGCGAGCAACATCCGCCGCTATGCAGAAATCGTGCGCGAGCGCTCGATCCTGCGCAAACTTGTCACCGCCAGCGACGAGATTGCGACCAACGCTTTCAACCCGCAGGGCAAGGCGGTCGACAAGATCCTCGACGAGGCCGAGCAGAAGATCTTCAACATCGGCGAAGAAGGCACGCGGATGAAGCAGGGCTTCCAGAGCATGGATTCCCTGGTGGTCGAGCTGCTCGACCGCGTGACCGAAATGGCCGAGAACCCGAACGACATCACGGGCATTCGCACCGGCTTCCACGACTTCGACAAGATGACCTCCGGCCTGCAGCCGGGCGACATGATCGTGCTGGCTGCGCGTCCATCGATGGGCAAGACCTCGCTCGCGATCAACATCGCCGAGCACGTGGCGCTCGAGGAGGGTCTGCCGGTGGCGGTGTTCTCGATGGAAATGGGTGCCTCGCAGCTCGCGGTGCGTATCGTCGGCTCCATCGGGCGCATCGACCAGGGTCACCTGCGCACCGGCAAGCTCAGCGACGAGGAATGGCCGCGCCTCACCGAAGCCATCGAGAAGCTTCGCACCGTGTCGCTGCACATCGACGAAACGCCGGGCCTGTCGACCAGCGAACTGCGTGCCAACGCGCGCCGGCTTGCGCGCCAGTACGGGCGCCTTGGCCTGATCGTGGTCGACTACCTGCAGTTGATGTCGACCAGCAGCTCGGGCGACGAGAACCGCGCCACGGCCGTGGGCGAAATCTCGCGCGGCCTGAAGATGCTGGCCAAGGAACTCAAGTGCCCGGTGATCGCGCTGTCGCAGCTCAGCCGAGGCGTGGAAAGCCGCACCGACAAGCGCCCCATGATGAGCGACCTGCGCGAATCCGGCGCCATCGAGCAGGACGCGGACATCATCATGTTCATCTACCGCGACGACTACTACAACAAGGAGTCGAAGGAGCCGGGTGTGGCCGAGGTGATCATCAGCAAGCACCGCAACGGCCCGACCGGCACCGTCAAACTGGCCTTCCTGAAGCCGATCACCAAGTTCGAGAACCTCGTGGGCTACAGCAACAACGACCAGTATTGACGCAGCGCGTCAGCCAACGTTGCCGCCAGGCCGGGGCAGCGAGGCCGGCGGCTTCTGCTCTATCGTCTTGCCGTGCGCCGTCTCGGCCTTCACCTGGCGCAGCAGGTCGGCCAGCGTCTTGCCGGGTTCGTCGCGAAAGCGCTCGGGCAGCATTTCGATCGTGTCCATGCGGTCCAGGCGAAAGCCGCGGAAGTCGTTGCGCAGCTCGCACCAGGTCGAGAGCGTCCAGACCTTGCCCCAATAGAAGCAGCCGAGCGGCCGAACCGTGCGTTCGCTCGCATCGCCCGACACATCGTGGTAGCTCAATCGCAACTTGTTGTGCGACTGCACCGCCTCGCGCAACGTCTGCAGCCGCGTGCGCAGCGTGTCGTCCAGGCCCATCGCAGGGGCATAGAGTGCCAGCGCCTCGGCCGAGACGCGTGCCGCCGGTGGCAGCACCGACAGGATCTTGCCCAGCCCGCTCTCGATGTCGCGCGCCAGCGCCGGATCGACCCAGCTCTGCGCGAGCCGCGCCGCGGCCATCAGTGCCGAGGCTTCGTCCTGCGTGAACATCAGCGGCGGCAGTTCGAAGCCCGCGCCCAGCCGATAACCCACGCCGGCCTCGCCCTCTATGGGCACGCCTTGGTGCTGCAGGTCGGCCACGTCGCGGTACACCGTGCGCTCCGACACCTCGAGGCGCTGCGCCAGGAACGCAGCCGTGGTGAGCCGGCGTCCGCGGATGAGCTGCACGAGTTGGAAGAGGCGGTCGGCGCGGCGCATCAGCGGGTTTCGGTGAGCTTTTTCGCGAAGCCTTCGACGAAGCAGCGCTTGCCGCGCTGTACGGCCGCCCCGACGTTCAGCAGATGAAGGCGGCCGGCCAGCCGGGTGCGCCGGTTTTTCCTGATGCTCATGAAACTCCGATGTGGACCGCCACCCTGTCTGGCCCTTCGTAGGCTTCGAAATCGCTGCGGTAGCTGCGCGCGATTTCCGGGTGAGCCTCGAAATACTGCCAGATGCGCTGCCAGGTGGCGATGATCATCTGCGGCATCTTGCCCTGGCCGGTGAACACGAGGTAGTCGCCGGCCTCGATGGCAAGGCTGCCTTCGCCGCCCCAGACGGCGACGCCCGTCGTCACGTCGAAGGCGTCGCGGGCGTCCGACTCGTAGGCCGAATAGACGCCGAAGAGGCGGACGTCAGCGGTGCGGTGCGGCGTCGACTCGTATGTCTGTTCGCCGAAGAACCGATCCCACAGTGCGCCGATGCGGGCCGTTGCGGGATCGTTCTCTTCATGGTTGGTAGTGCGGGCGGTGAGGCCCGCGACGCGGAAGGCGTCCAGGTGTTGGCGGATGGGTTCCATGGGGCTTGTTCTCAAAGTGCCAGCGTCTTCGGATCGGCCTTCATGGCCCGGGCGATCAGCTTCATGTCGGCATCGGTGACGTCGAACATGCCAAAGCGAAACTTGTAGCCCCATTGCCTGGGGCTCTCGATGAAGGCCAGGCGCTCGATCAATGGCGCGATCGGCGCCTCCTGCCCGGCCGTGTAGGCCACGTCGCGGCGCCACGGCACGAAGCCGTCGCCCATGTCGAACTCGTAAGGTTCGCCGGGCTGCACGACGCCGATCGACACGAAGCTCTGCAGCTTGTCCGTGCCGCCGAACACTGTGGCCGGCGAGTAGTAGACAACGCGGTCGCCCGCCGCAACCCGCTTGAGCGGCGCATGCTTGCCATGGCCGACCTGCATGAAGCCGAGCGGCCGGTGGTCGCGGCCGCGCCGTGCATGCTCGGCGCTGGCCACGGCGATCCAGTTGCGTTGCGTCATGGCGGAATCACTCCAGGGAGTGCAGGCCGACTTCGTTGCCTTCGGTGTCGCGCAGGTGGGCGATGAAGCCCATGCCAGGCGGCAAAGCGGACTTGGGCGCCACGATCTGGCCGCCGGCCGCCTCGACCCGCGCGAGCACGGCGTCGATGCTGGGCATGCAGTCGAGGTAGATGCGGATGCCTGTGCCGGCGCGCGCGCTTGCGTTGGCGCCGGCCTGCAGGGCGCCGCCGGTGGCGGGATCGTCGTAGGGGAACACGGCCAATGTCTGGCCGCCGAAGTTCTCGCGGCGCAGCTTGCGGGCCAGCACGGTTTCGTAGAAGGTTTGCGCACGGTCCATGTCGACGACGGGGATCTCGAACCAGCTGATGGCGTTCTGCTTGTACATGGGTGTTCTTTCGTGTGGTTGAAGGAGCCCCGATGGTGCGGACCGGCTCCTGACAGCGTCTTGTCAGTAGGCTGTCATCGCAGGCGAAAAAATGCCCGCGATGCCCCTGGGGGCACACGCGGGCTCTTGTCGGCCAGGAGTCGCGGCTTAGAGCACGTCGCTCGCGAAATCCGCCAGCCGCGAGCGTTCGCCGCGCGCCAGCGTGATGTGCCCGCCGTGCGGCCAGCCCTTGAACTTGTCGACTGCGAAGGTGAGGCCCGAGGAGCCTTCCGTGAGGTACGGCGTGTCGATCTGAGCGAGATTGCCCATGCAGATGATCTTGGTGCCTGGGCCGGCACGGGTGATCAGCGTTTTCATCTGCTTGGGCGTGAGGTTCTGCGCCTCGTCGATGATCACGTACTTGTTGAGGAAGGTGCGCCCGCGCATGAAGTTCATGCTCTTGACCTTGATGCGGCTGCGGATCAGCTCGTTGGTGGCCGCGCGGCCCCACTCGCCGGCGCCGCCGCCGTCGCCCTTGGCCAGGAACTCGAGGTTGTCGTCGAGCGCCCCCATCCAGGGGCCCATCTTTTCTTCTTCGGTGCCGGGCAGGAAGCCGATGTCTTCACCCACGCTCACGGTGGCACGGGTCATGATGATCTCGGTGTAGCGGCGGTCGTCGAGCACCTGCGTGAGGCCGGAGGCCAGCGCCATCAGGGTCTTGCCGGTGCCGGCGGTGCCGGTCAGCGTGACGAAGTCGATCTCCGGGTCCATCAGCAGGTTCATCGCGAAGTTCTGCTCGCGGTTGCGCGTGTTCACGCCCCAGACCGCGTTCTTGCCCGAGCTGTAGTCCTTCAGCGTCTTGAGTACCGCGGTCTTGTCGCGGATCTCGGTGACGCGCGCGTACATGCTCGGCTCGCCCGGTGCCTCGAAGAAGACAAACTGGTTGATGTACAGGTTGGGCACCAGCGGACCGCTGATCCTGTAGAAGGTGTTGCTGCCGCTCTGCCAGCTTTCGACCGTCTTGCTCTGGCGGGTCCAGAAGTCGGGCGGCAGCGCCAGCGAGCCGGCGTACAGCAGGTCGCCGTCTTCCAGCGTCTTGTCGTTCTGGTAGTCGTCGGCGGCCAGGCCCAGCGCACGCGCCTTGACGCGCATGTTGATGTCCTTCGACACCAGCACCACTTCCTGCTTCGGCTTGCCCGGCCGGTCCTTGGCGTACTCGTCGCGCAGCGCGTGCACCACACCGAGGATCTGGTTGTCGGCCTTGCCTTGGGGCAGGCTGATCGGCAGCGAGTAGTCGAGCGGAGCGGTCTGGAAGAACAGCCGGCCGCCGGCTTCGCGGTGGCCAGTGGTGTCGAGCTTCAGGCCCTTGTCGATGTCGGCATCCTGGGCGCCAGCGAGCGCGTCGAGCGTGCGGCTGGTCTGGCGGCCGTTGCGCGCGACTTCGGTGGTGCCTTTCTTGTGGCCGTCCAGCTCTTCCAGCACGATCATCGGCAGGAAGATGTCGTGCTCCTCGAAGCGGAACAGGCACATCGGGTCATGCAGCAGCACGTTCGTGTCGAGCACGAACAGCTTGGCGGGGCCGGTGGACTTGCTGCGTTTGGGCCGTGCCGGTGCCTGTGCCTGTGGCGCCGGGGCGGGGGCAGGGGGCGGCGACGACCGGTGCCTTCGTCTCGACCTGGATGAGGGCTTGCGGCTGGGGCGCGCTCACGGGTACGGTCGCCGGTTTCGACTTGGCCCGGCGTGCCGGGCGCACAGTGTCGCCGCCGCCGGCACTGTCGGTGCCGAGGCTGTCGAACAGTTCCAGCGGCTGCGGGCTGCGCGCCGTGGTCTCGTCAGCGCGCGAATCGCCGGAACGGCGCGAACCCCTGTGCGAGGACCGGGCGGGTGCGTCGATCGCGTCCGGCGAGAGCAATGCAGCGCGTTTCGTGGGGGCGGGAGGCAATGGCATGTGTCAGATCGCTCGCAGAAAGTGGGAACCAGAAAACAAAAAAGCCGCCTGAAGACCAAGGCGGCTTTGTTCGGGGGATGCGGTCGTGGAGCTCAACGGCATGAGCCCATTATGCACACCGCGGATGACGCGCCGGAGGCACTTTACGCACTGCGTTGGGCATTTCCCACGCAAGAGCGGAAAAGCGCACGGCCGGCTCGCCGGGAGGCGGTCAGGCGGCCTTCTTGAGTGCCTTGACGGCCTTGAGCACGTCGTCGACATGGCCGGGAACCTTGAGCCCGCGCCATTCGGCCTTCAGGATGCCGTCGGCGCCGATCAGGAAGGTGCTGCGTTCGATGCCCTTGACCTTCTTGCCGTACATGATCTTGTTCTTGACCACGCCGAACATGTGGCACATTTTTTCTTCGGTGTCGGCGATGAGTTCGAAGGGCAGCTCGAGCTTGGCCTTGAACTCGTCGTGCGACTTCATGTTGTCGCGGGATACGCCGAACACCGTGGCGCCGGCCTTTTCGAAGTCCTTGTAGCGGTCGCGGAACTGCATGGCTTCGGTAGTGCAACCCGGAGTGTTATCTTTCGGGTAAAAATACATGACCAGCACATGGCCGAGATGCGAGGTATTCGAGACCTTGAGGCCGCCCGTGGCGTTGGCGTCGAATTCAGGAATGGGTTTGTTGACAACGATCGCCATGAAACTTGTTTTCTCCGTTAGATTCCGTTCCTGAGCCCTCTCGCCCCGTTTCGGACGGGACTTGCTCAAGGAATGGAGGATTGGTCGTTGCTAACTTAGGGGTAGCTGGCCTGTTCGCAACCCGGTATTTTACCCCGAAAACACCTCTCTCAGCCACGCGGCGGGCTCTCGACCAGCAGGGCGGCGATCACGTGCCGGCCTTCTCCAGCCAGGATGTTGTAGGTTCGGCAGGCTGCAGCGGTGTCCATGGTCTCGACACCGGTGCGTTGCGCCATCAGGGGTTTCAGCCAGCCGGGTTGGGGAAAGCGGATGCGGTTTCCGCTGCCGAAAATGATCAATTCCGCGCCCAGGGAGGCCAGTTGCTCGAAATGTTCGGCGCCGAGCTGGTCGAAGCTCGAGCAATTCCATTCGAAGCGCTCGCCGCGCGAGCCCACTACCACGCTGCCTTCGACTTTTTCGTTGTTGATCGCCACCCAGCCGGGGCCGTGCGCGGTAAGGGACTGGGCGTCGGATTTGTCGGGCTGGAGCTTCATCTGGGCACTGGGAACTGTGGTCAAATTATAGGTTTTCCCTAGTGCCACGGGGCTCGCAAGGGCCTTTGCCTTCGAGTAAGCACCCCGTCAACCCGTTAATTTCCGCGCCCGGGAGGGCCCTTTGAAGCAGCTCAAGAAATCGGCCAAGCTGGCCAACGTTCTCTATGACATCCGCGGTCCCATCATGGATGCCGCCAAGCAGATGGAAGAGGACGGCCAGAAGATCATCAAGCTCAACATCGGCAACCTCGCCGTGTTCGGTTTCGATGCTCCCGAGGAAATCCAGCAGGACATGATCCGCAACCTGCCCACCTCGGCCGGCTATTCGGACAGCAAGGGCGTCTTCGCGGCACGCAAGGCGGTGATGCACGAGACGCAGAAGCAGGGCATCGCGGGCGTCACGCTCGACGACATCTACCTCGGCAACGGCGCCAGCGAGCTGATCGCCATGTCCACCAATGCGCTGCTCAACGACGGCGACGAACTGCTGCTGCCGGCCCCCGACTACCCGCTGTGGACCGCCTCCACGAGCCTGTCGGGCGGCACGCCGGTGCACTACCTGTGCGACGAGGCCAACGGCTGGATGCCGAATCTCGACGACATCCGCGCCAAGATCACGCCGCGCACCAAGGGCATCGTGGTCATCAACCCGAACAACCCGACCGGTGCGCTGTATTCCGACGAACTGCTCAAGAGCATCGTGGCCATCGCGCGCGAGCACGGCCTCGTGATCTTCGCCGACGAGGTCTACGACAAGGTCCTGTACGACGGCGTGAAGCACACCGCCATCGCCAGCCTGTCGAGCGACGTGCTCACGCTCACCTTCAATTCGCTCTCCAAGAGCTACCGCTCGTGCGGCTACCGCGCCGGCTGGCTCGTGGTGTCGGGCGACAAGCGCAGCGCGCAGGACTACATCGAGGGCCTGAACATGCTCTCGAACATGCGCCTGTGCGCCAACGTGCCCGGCCAGTGGGCCATCCAGACGGCGCTCGGCGGCTACCAGAGCATCAACGACCTCGTGTGCGAGGGCGGCCGGCTGCGCCGCCAGCGCGACCTGGCCTACGAACTCATCACCGCCATTCCGGGCGTGAGCTGTGTCAAGCCGAGCGCCGCGCTCTACATGTTCCCCAAGCTCGATCCCGAGGTCTATCCGATCGAGGATGATCGCCAGTTCTTCCTCGAGCTGCTGAAGGAAACCCGCGTGATGCTGGTGCAGGGCACCGGCTTCAACTGGGCCACGCCGGATCACTTCCGCATCGTGTTCCTGCCCCATGAAGACGACCTGCGCGAGGCCATCAACCGCATCGCGAGGTTCCTGGAGCAGTACCGCCTGCGCCGCCAGTCGCGGCCATGAAGCCTGCCTGCATCACTGCTGCCGCCACCCCATCGAAACCATGAACGCGACTCTCCCAATGAAACCCATCCAAGTAGGCCTGCTCGGCGCAGGCACGGTCGGCAGCGGCACCTTCAAGGTGCTCCAGCGCAACCAGGAAGAGATCAAGCGCCGCGCTGGCCGCGGCATCGAGATCACCATGGTGGCCGACCTCGACACTGCCCGCGCCCGCGAAGTGGCCGGCGAAAGCGTCAAGGTGGTCAGCGATGCGCGCGAAGTCATCGCCAACCCCGACATCGACATCGTCATCGAGCTGATCGGCGGCTACGGCATCGCCAAGCAGCTGGTGCTCGAGGCCATTGCGGCCGGCAAGCACGTGGTCACGGCCAACAAGGCATTGCTCGCCGTGCACGGCACCGAGATCTTCGCGGCCGCGCACGCCAAGGGCGTGATGGTGGCCTTCGAGGCGGCGGTGGCCGGCGGCATCCCGATCATCAAGGCGCTGCGTGAAGGCCTCACGGCCAACAGCATCCAGTGGCTGGCCGGCATCATCAACGGAACCACCAACTTCATCCTGTCCGAGATGCGCGACAAGGGCCTGGACTTCGCGACCGTGCTGAAGGAAGCGCAACGCCTGGGCTACGCCGAAGCCGACCCGACCTTCGACATCGAGGGCGTCGACGCCGGCCACAAGGTCACGCTGATGAGTGCCATCGCCTTCGGCATTCCGGTGCAGTTCGACAAGGCCCACATCGAGGGCATCACCAAGCTCGCTGCGCAGGACATCAGGTACGCCGAGCAGTTGGGCTATCGCATCAAGCTGCTGGGCGTGACCAAGCGCACTGCCAAGGGCATCGAACTGCGCGTGCACCCCTCGCTGGTGCCCTCGAAGCGCCTGCTGGCCAACGTCGAAGGTGCGATGAACGCGGTGGTGGTGCACGGCGACGCCGTGGGCACCACGCTCTACTACGGCAAAGGCGCAGGCAGCGAGCCGACCGCCAGCGCCGTGATCGCCGACCTCGTCGACATCACCCGCCTGCACACCGCTGACGCCGCGCACCGCGTGCCGCACCTGGCCTTCCATCCCGACGCGATGAGCGACCTGAAGGTGCTGCCGATGTCGGAAGTCGTCACCAGCTACTACCTGCGCCTGCGCGTGGCCGACCAGGCCGGCGTGCTAGCCAAGGTCACGGGCCTGCTGGCCACCGCCGGTATCAGCATCGATGCCGTGCTGCAGCGCGAAGCCGACGAGGTGGGCGGCGAAGGTTCCACGCAGACCGACCTGATCATCCTCACGCACGACGCGCGCGAAGGCACCGTCAACGACGTGATGGCCGAGCTGCAGGCGCTGCCCACCGTGCTCGAACCCATCGTGCGCATCCGCAAGGAAGAGTTGAAGTGAACTACCTGAGCACCCGCGGCCATCCGGACCGCAAGCGCTTCTGCGAAATTCTCCTCGAAGGCCTTGCGCCCGATGGCGGCCTCTATCTGCCCGAGGCGTATCCGCAGGTCGACACTGCCACGCTCGCCAAATGGCGCGCGCTGCCGTACGCCGAACTGGCGTTCGAGATCCTCTCGCTCTACATCGACGACATTCCGGCCGCCGACCTGAAAGCGATCTGCGCGAAGACCTACACCGCCGAAGTGTTTGGCACCGACGAGATCGTGCCGCTGCGCGAGCTCGAGGACGGCGTGTACCTCGAAGCCTTGTCCAACGGCCCCACGCTGGCCTTCAAGGACATGGCGATGCAACTGCTCGGCAACCTGTTCGAGTACGAACTGGCCCGCCGCGGCGCGGAGCTCAACATCCTGGGCGCGACCAGCGGCGACACCGGCAGCGCGGCCGAATACGCCATGCGCGGCAAGAAGGGCGTGCGTGTCTTCATGACCTCGCCCGACGGCCGCATGAGCCCGTTCCAGCAGGCGCAGATGTTCAGCCTGCAGGACGAGAACATCCACAACATCGCCATCACCGGCGTGTTCGACGATTGCCAGGACATCGTCAAGGCGGTGTCGAACGACCTGGGCTTCAAGCGCAAGTACCGCATCGGCACGGTCAACTCGATCAACTGGGCGCGGCTGCTGGCGCAGGTCGTCTACTACTTCGCGGGCTATTTCCAGGCCACCGCGAGCAACGACAAGCCGGTGAGCTTCACCGTGCCCTCGGGCAACTTCGGCAACGTCTGCGCGGGCCACGTGGCCCGCATGATGGGCCTGCCGATCCAGACCCTGGTGGTCGCCACCAACGAGAACGACGTGCTCGACGAGTTCTTCCGCACCGGCGTCTACCGCGTGCGCGCGGCCGTCGACACGCACGAAACCTCCAGCCCGTCGATGGACATCAGCAAGGCCAGCAACTTCGAGCGCTTCGTGTTCGACCTTGTCGGGCGCGATGCGGCCAAGCTGCGCAAGCTGTTCGTGGACGACCTGGGCCTGCAGGGCAGCTTCGACCTCAGTGCCGATCCGGCGTTCAAGCAGGCCGCCGAACGCTTCGGCTTCAAGAGCGGCCGCAGCACGCACGCCGACCGCCTGGCCACCATTCGCGACACCGACAAGCGCTTTGCCACGCTGGTCGACCCGCACACGGCAGATGGCCTGAAGGCTGCGCGCGAACAGCTCGTGCCCGGCGTGCCGATGGTGGTGCTCGAAACGGCGCTGCCGATCAAGTTTGCGGCCACGCTGGTCGAGGCGCTCGGGGCGGAGCCCGCGCGGCCGAAGAAGTTCGAAGGCATCGAGGCGCTGCCCAAGCGCGTCGTCAAGTTGCCTGCGGATGCCGAGGCCGTCAAGGCCTACATCGCCGAAAACTGTGACTGACTGCGGTCGCGCCGGGACATGAAAGTCGTCGGTTTCGCCGGCTATTCGGGCGCGGGCAAGACCACGCTGCTTGAGCGCCTGATACCGGCGCTCAAGCGGCTCGGCCAGCGCGTGTCGGTCGTCAAGCACGCGCACCACAAGTTCGACATCGACCATCCCGGCAAGGACACCTACCGCCACCGCGAGGCGGGTGCCTTCGAGGTGGTGGTCGCCTCCGACAAGCGGCTGGCTGTGATGCGCGAGTTCGAGGCTCCCGTCGAACTCAGCGTGCACCAATTGCTGGCCGAGGTGCACCCGGCTGCCGACTGGGTGCTGGTCGAGGGGTTCCGGCACAGTGACGTGCTCAAGATCGAGGTCTGGCGGCTGCCGGAAGCGGGCGAGCCGTCGCGGCCTGTGCTGTACACCGACGATCCTTTCGTCATCGCCGTGGCCACCGATGCGCCAGCCAGCCTGCCATTGCCCACCGAGCGGCCGTTGTTCGACCTCAACGACGCCGAGGCCATTGCGAGGTGGTTGATCGACAGCGGCGATCGCTTCGAATACAACCCCGATCACCATGGCTGACTCACCCATTCCTTTCGCCGCTTCATCCTCGCGCCCGCCGCTGATGCCGCTCGACGAGGCGATTGCGGTGCTGCTCGCGAAGGCATTGCCGAAGCTGCCCGCCGAGAGCGTCGGTACCTTTGACGCCGACGGCCGTGTGCTGGCGCAGGACCTCGTCTCCGGCCTCACCGTGCCGCCGCGCGATAACAGTGCGATGGACGGCTATGCCGTGCGCGCGGCCGACTGTGCCGCACCGGGCGCCGAACTGAAGGTGACGCAGCGCATCCCCGCAGGCACCGTCGGCACGCCACTCGCGGCCGGCAGCGCCGCGCGCATCTTCACGGGTGCGCAGATCCCCGAAGGCGCCGACACCGTCGTGATGCAGGAAGACACCACGGCAATGCCGCAGGAAGGCAGCCTGGGCTCGGTGCGTATCGCCGTCGTTCCCGCTGCCGGCCAATGGATCCGTCGCGCGGGCGAAGACGTGGCCTCGGGCGATGTCGTGCTGAGGAAGGGCGAGCGCCTCACCCCCGCCGCGCTCGGCCTTGCGGCCAGCGTGGGCTTCGACCGCCTGCAGGTGGCCCGCAAGCCGCGTGTGGCCATGCTCTCCACTGGCGACGAACTGGTGATGCCCGGCGAGGTCGCACCCGACGCGATGAAGCCTGGCGCCATCTACAACTCCAACCGCTTCTTCATGCGGGCCCTCCTGCGCCGCCTGGGCTGCGAAGTGAACGACCTGGGCATCGTGCCCGACGACCGCGAAGCCACCATCGCCGCACTGCGCGATGCGGCGGAGACGAGCGACCTGATCATCACCACCGGCGGCGTCTCCGTCGGCGAGGAAGACCACATCCGCGCGGCGCTGCAATCGCTGGGCGAGCTGCAGCTCTGGTCGCTGTCGATGAAGCCCGGCAAGCCTTTCGCCTACGGCTCGATCGCGCGCAGCAACGGGCAGGGCGCCTGCCATGTGACGGGGTTGCCCGGCAATCCGGTGTCGAGCTTCCTGACCTTCCTGATGCTCGTGCGGCCCTTCCTGCTGGCGCTGCAGGGCGCCGCGCGCGTCGCGCCGGAAGCGGTGAAGATGCGCGCCGATTTCGACTGGTTGCGCGCCGACAAGCGCCGGGAGTTCCTGCGCACGCGGCGCAACGCGGACGGTGGCCTCGACCTGTTCGGCAACCAGAGCTCGGGTGTGCTGACCTCGATGGTCTGGGGTGACGGCTTGGTCGACAACCCTGCCGGCCAGACGATCAAGGCAGGCGACACCGTCGACTTCATTCCCTTCGCATCGCTGCTCGCCTGAATCGTATGAAGATCCAGATCCGTTACTTCGCCTCGGTGCGCGAAGCCCTTTCCAGCAGCGGCGAAACCGTCGACACGAAGGCCGGGACGCTTTCGGCCCTGCGCGACGAGCTCATCGCCCGCGGTGGCGCCTACGCCACCGCGCTTGCACGCGGCAAGGCGGTGCGCATGGCGCTCGACCAGATGATGAGCGACGAAGCCGCCACCCTGAGCGAAGGCTGCGAAGTCGCATTCTTTCCACCCGTCACGGGCGGTTGAGGCGCCCGTCCAGGGCCGCGAGGCGCTCGCGCAGGCCGTCGGACGCACGGGTCATCGGCGAGCGCAATTCGTCCTGCATTTCGCCCGCGTGCGCCAGCAGCGCCTTCAGCGGGCCGGGATTCGGTTCGGCAAAAAGCATCTCCACCAGCGGCTGCAGCGCCTGCCATTCGGCGCGCGCCTCGGCCAACCGGTTGTCCGCCAGCAGGCGCACCAGCCGCACGAAGCGGCGCGTCTGCACATTGCCGCTGGCCGCGATGGCGCCCGCGCCGCCTTCGGCCATGGTGCCGAAGATCTGGTGATCCTCGCCCGACAGCACCTGCAGCCGACCGTCGGCGATCACGGCGCGCGTCTTGGCCATGTCGCCGCCGCAGTCCTTGATGCCGCGGATACGCGGATGTTCGGCCAGCGCCAGCAGCGTGTCGCGGGCGATGGTGACGCCGGTGCGATAGGGAATGTCGTAGACCAGCACCGGCACCGTGCTGGCATCGGCGATGGTGCGGAACCATTCGAGCAGGCCGGCCTGCGACGGCCGTACGTAGTGCGGCGCAGCCACCAGCAGGCCCGCCAGCGGGCGTTCGGAGAGCTTGTGCGCCCAGGCCGTGGCCTTGCCCAGGTGATAGCCGGAAATGCCCATGACCACCGGCAGTCCGCCGGCCGCGGCCAGCACGGTATCGAGCACGGCCAGTTGCTCGGCTTCATCGAGCGCGGCGGCCTCGCCGGTCGAGCCGCAGGGCACGAAGCCGGTCACGCCATCGCCGGCGAGCCGCCGCGTCAGCGCGGCGAGGGCGGCATGGTCCACCGCGCCGTCGCGGAACGGGGTAACGAGGGCCACCCAGAGGCCGGAGAAATCAGGGGTGGTGGAGCTTGGTTGTTGTTGAGGCACGCGGGCTTCCTTTCAGGAATCGACCGATGGAACGAACCATCGTCCGATGCGCGCACAACCCGAAAGGGGCCAAAGCCTTTTGCAGGTTCCGTCGCTCATCCGACGACGGAACCTCGGCTCCGGTCAGACGAGCTTTGGTTTTTTGGCTTTATTGCTGCCCTGGCACGCGCGACGGCTCTCGGCGTGCGAAAGCACTGTGAAAAGCGTGGCGAGGCAAGGCATTGCCGCAGTCTATCGCGATGCCACAATCCGGACATGAGCGTTGCGCGTGTTTCGATCCAGACAGCCGATTTCGACCTGGGCCAGGAGGTCGCCGCGTTGCGTGCCGGCGACAAGCGCGTGGGCGCCGTCTGCAGTTTCGTGGGGACCGTGCGCGACCGCAACGACGGCAGCACGGTCGCCTCTATGGAGCTGGAGCACTACCCCGGCATGACCGAGAAGGCCATCGAAGCCATGATCGACGAGGCGCACAAGCGCTTCGACATCCTGGGCGCGCGCGTGATCCACCGTGTGGGCCTGCTGCAGCCGCTGGACCAGATCATGATGGTGGCGGTGGTGTCGGCGCACCGCGGCCAGAGCTTCGAGGCTTGCGAATTCCTGATGGACTACCTCAAGACCCAGGCGCCTTTCTGGAAGAAAGAGCAGACGCCCGAAGGCGCCCGCTGGGTGGATGCGCGCGTGGCCGACGACGCGGCGCTGGCGCGCTGGGGAATCAGCGCCCCGAACGCCTGACTTGTTGCCTCTCCCCGAGGGGGAGAGGGAGCAAGAGGTCAGAGGGGTTTGAAGCCGCTCGCTTGAATGATCCGCTCCCACGTCTGCGTATACGTGCGCACGCGGCCCGCGAACTGGCCCTGCGGCTCGTAGCCGACCGTCAGCCCCATTGTCGTCAGCTTCTGCTTCACGTCGGGCATCGCCAGCACCTTCTGCAGCGCGTCGCCGTACTTGTCGATGATCGGCTGCGGCGTGCCGACCGGCGCGAAGATGCCGTAGTAGGGCAGGTCTTCCAGGTTCGAGAAGCCCAGCTCGGTGAAGGTCGGCACGTTCGGGATCACCGCCTGGCGCTTGGCGCCGATGGAGGCCACGATGCGCAGCTTGCCCGCCTTGTGGTTCTCGATGAAGTCCGGCACCGAGGCGATGCCCGCGGTGATCTGGTTGCCCAGCATGTCGGCTGTCATCGGCGCGCTGCCGCGGTAAGGCGCGGGCTGCACGTCGATCTTGTACTTCTCCGAAATCATCTTTACCAGGAACTCGGGGATCGAGGCCGGGGCCGGGATGCCGATGGTTTCCTTGCCGCCCTTTTGCGTGCGGACCCACTTCACGTACTCGTCGATGCTCCTGGCAGGCGTGCCGCCAGACACCGCCAACACGTTGGCGAAGGTGGCGAAGCCGGCCACGGGCACGAAGTCGGTGGCGGGGTTGAAGCCCGGGTTCTTCACCACCTGCGGCAGGATCGATATCGTGTGGTCATGCGACAGGAACAGCGTGTGGCCGTCGGCCGGGGAGGACTTCAGCACCGTCGCCGCGATCTGCCCGCCCGCGCCGGCGCGGTTCTCGACCACCACTGGCACGCCCAGCACGTCCTTGAGTTTTTCGCCCAGCGTGCGTGCAATGGCGTCGGTTCCGGCGCCGGCGGGGAAGCCCACGAGCAGGCGGATGGGGGTGCCGCTTTGCGCTTGCGCAAGGCCGGACAGGCCCATCGCGGCTAGAAAGAGGCCCACGCTGATCGCCCGGCGCACCGGTTGAACGCGCTGCATTGAAAAAACCATGATCGACTCCATTCGAGAGAGAGAAATGCCTACGGGCAGGGGAAACGGATCTTGTGCAATAGCCGTGCCCACGGCACCGGCGTAGCCGGCAGCCTTGAATCGTGCCCGAACAGCCCTATTTTGGATGCAGGAATACCACCATGCGACAAGACAAACTCACCACCAAATTTCAGGAAGCGCTGGGCGACGCACAGTCGCTCGCGCTGGGCAACGACAACGCCTACATCGAACCGGCCCACCTGCTGCTGGCGATGCTGCGCCAGGACGACGGCCCACGCGCCCTGCTGGAGCGTGCCGGCGTCAACGTACCGGGCCTGACGCAGGCGGCCGAGGCCGCCATCAAGAAGCTGCCGCAGGTGCAGGGCCACGACATCGTGCAGGTCGGCCCCGAGCTCGGCAAGCTGCTGCAGGCCACCGAGAAGGAAGCCATCAAGCGCAATGACCAGTTCATCGCGGGCGAACTCTTTCTGCTCGCCGTGGCCGACAGCAAGGCCGACATCGGCAAGATCGCCAAGGAGAACGGCCTGAGCCGCAAGTCGCTCGAATCGGCCATCGACGCCGTGCGCGGCGGGCAGGGCGTGAACAGCGCCGATGCCGAAGGCCAGCGCGAAGCCCTCAAGAAATACTGCCTCGACCTCACCGAGCGCGCCCGCCTGGGCAAGCTCGATCCGGTCATCGGCCGCGACGAGGAAATCCGCCGCGCCATCCAGGTGCTGCAGCGCCGCACCAAGAACAACCCCGTGCTCATCGGCGAACCCGGCGTGGGCAAGACCGCCATCGTCGAAGGCCTCGCGCAGCGCATCGTCGCGGGCGAAGTGCCCGAGTCGCTCAAGGGCAAGCGCGTGCTGTCGCTCGACATGGCCGCGCTGCTGGCCGGTGCCAAGTTCCGCGGCGAGTTCGAGGAACGCCTGAAGACCGTGCTCAACGAGCTCGCGAAGGACGAAGGCCAGACCATCGTCTTCATCGACGAGCTGCACACCATGGTCGGCGCCGGCAAGGCCGAAGGTGCCATGGACGCTGGCAACATGCTCAAGCCGGCGCTCGCGCGCGGCGAGCTGCACTGCGTGGGTGCCACCACGCTCGACGAATACCGCAAGTACATCGAGAAGGACGCCGCGCTGGAGCGCCGCTTCCAGAAGATCATCGTGGGCGAGCCCAGCGTGGAGGCCACCATCGCCATCCTGCGCGGCCTGCAGGAGAAGTACGAAGTGCACCACGGCGTTCAGATCACCGACCCGGCCATCGTGGCCGCGGCCGAGCTGTCCGACCGCTACATCACCGACCGCTTCCTGCCCGACAAGGCCATCGACCTGATCGACGAGGCTGCGGCCAAGATCAAGATCGAGATGGACTCCAAGCCCGAGGTCATGGACCGCCTCGACCGCCGGCTGATCCAGCTGCAGATCGAGCGCGAAGCCGTGCGTCGCGAGAAGGACGAGGCCTCGCAGAAGCGCCTCGGCCTGATCGAGGGCGAGATCGAGAAGCTGCAGAAGGAAATCGCCGACTACGACGAGATCTGGCAGGCCGAGAAGGCCCAGGCCCAAGGCAGCGCGCAGGTGCGCGAGGACGTGGACAAGATCAAGTTCCAGATCGAGGAATGGAAGCGCAAGGGCGACTTCAACAAGGTCGCCGAGTTGCAATACGGCCAGCTGCCCGCGCTCGAAAAGCGCCTGAAGGAAGCCGAAGCCAATGAGGCCACCAAAGGCAAGTCGAGCGCGCCCACGCTGCTGCGCACCCAGGTCGGCTCCGAAGAAATCGCCGAGGTCGTGGCACGCGCCACCGGCATTCCGGTCGCCAAGCTGATGCAGGGCGAGCGCGACAAGCTGCTCGTGATGGAAGACAAGCTGCACGAGCGCGTGGTCGGCCAGGACGAAGCCATCGGCGCGGTCGCCAACGCGATCCGCCGCTCGCGCTCGGGCCTGTCGGACCCGAACCGTCCCACGGGTTCGTTCCTGTTCCTCGGCCCCACGGGCGTGGGCAAGACCGAGCTGTGCAAGGCGCTGGCGGGCTTCCTGTTCGACAGCGAGGACCACCTGATCCGCATCGACATGAGCGAGTTCATGGAGAAGCACTCGGTCGCCCGCCTGATCGGCGCGCCGCCGGGCTACGTGGGCTACGAGGAGGGCGGCTACCTCACGGAAGCCGTGCGCCGCAAGCCCTACAGCGTGGTGCTGCTCGACGAAGTCGAGAAGGCCCACCCCGACGTGTTCAACGTGCTGCTGCAGGTGCTCGACGATGGGCGCCTGACCGACGGCCAGGGCCGTACCGTGGACTTCAAGAACACGGTGATCGTGATGACGAGCAACATCGGCTCGCCCATCATCCAGGCCATGGTGGGCAAGCCCTCCGAAGAGATCAAGGAAGCGGTGTGGGACGAGCTGAAGAACTACTTCCGCCCCGAGTTCCTGAACCGCATCGACGAGACCGTGGTGTTCCATGCGCTCGACGCGAAGAACATCGAATCGATCGCAGCGATCCAGCTCAAGGTGTTGCAGGCGCGGCTCGCGAAGATGGACCTGGGGCTGGAAGTGTCGCCAGCGGCGCTGGCGGAGATCGCCAAGGTCGGCTTCGACCCGGTGTTCGGTGCGCGGCCCCTGAAGCGCGCGATCCAGCAGCGCATCGAGAACCCGCTGTCGAAGCTGCTGCTGGACGGCAGCTTCGGGCCGAAGGACACGATCGAGGTCACGACCGATCCGATCCGGTCGCCCGGACAGTTCTCCTTCGGCAAGGCGGGGGAACCAACGGCGGCCGCTTCGGCCTAAAGTCGGATGATGAATTTCATTTTTCGCGTCATTCTTCTGCTTCTGGGACTGGTCTTCGCGGCCAGCCTGGCCGTGGCGGTCATGCTGCTGGCGGCCGTGTGGGGTGTGCGCTACGCCTGGGGGCGTCTCACGGGCAAGCCCGTGACGCCCTGGGTCATGCGTTTCAACCCGCGCTCGGGCTTCGATAAATTTCGCCATGCGGCACCGCCGGCCGAGCCGACGGCCGCCGACGTGGCCAATGCGCGGGCGCGTGGCGAGTCGGTGGAACGCCCGGTGCGCATCCGCGGCAGCGTCGGCGATGTGACCGACGTGGCGCCGAAGCGGGTTTCGCGCGGCTGAGGCCCCGGTGTTCCCGGCGTGACCACCCGTCGCGCCGTTCGCCGTCAGAATCGTCCTCCTGCAGCCGCCGCTGAGCGCGGCTTTCGCTTTCATCCAGGAGAGACATTCCATGACCCAACGCGACATCTTCGTGGTCGGCACCGCCCGCACCGCCATCGGCACCTTCGGCGGCTCGTTGAAGGACGTGCCCAACACCCAGCTGGCCACCACCGCCGTCAAGGCCGCCATCGAGCGCAGCGGTGTCGCGGCTGACGCCATCGGCCACGTGGTCATGGGCAACGTGATTCCCACCGACGTGAAGGACGCGTACCTGAGCCGCGTGGCCGCCATCGACGCGGGCTGCCCCATCGAGACGCCGGCCTTCAACGTGAATCGCCTCTGCGGCTCGGGCCTGCAGGCCATCGTGTCGGCGGCCCAGGCCATCGCGCTGGGCGACTGCGACATCGCCATCGGCGGCGGCTCGGAGTCGATGAGTCGGGGGCCGTATTTCGACACCTCGGCCCGCTATGGCGCCCGCATGGGCGACGCGGTGCTGGTCGACTACATGCTGGGCATCCTGCACGACCCGTGGGAGAAGATCCACATGGGCATCACCGCCGAGAACGTGGCCGCGCGCTACGGCATCACGCGCGAGCAGATGGACGAACTGGCCGTGACCAGCCAGCAGCGTGCGGCAGCCGCCATCGCGGCGGGCCGCTTCAAGGAGCAGATCGTTCCGGTCGAGGTGAAGACGCGCAAGGGCGTCGTGCTGTTCGACACCGACGAGCACGTGCGCGCCGACACCACCGTCGAGGCGCTGTCGAAGATGAAGCCCGCGTTCAAGAAGGACGGCCTCGTGACCGCTGGCAATGCCTCGGGCATCAACGACGGCGCCGCTGCCGTGGTGCTGGCCGAAGGCGGTCGCGTGAAGGCGCTGGGCCTGAAGCCGCTGGCGCGGCTGGTGGGCTATGCGCATGCGGGCGTCGAGCCCGCGTACATGGGCATCGGCCCCGTGCCGGCCACGCGCAAGGTGCTGGAGCGCACGGGCCTGAAGGTGGGCGACTTCGACGTGATCGAGTCGAACGAAGCTTTTGCGGCGCAGGCCTGCGCCGTCATCAAGGAGCTGGGCTTCGACGCGGCCAAGGTGAACCCGAACGGCTCGGGCATTTCGCTGGGCCACCCGGTGGGCGCGACCGGCGCGATCATCACGACGAAGGCGATTGCCGAGCTGCACCGCACCGGCGGCCGCTATGCACTGGTCACGATGTGCATCGGCGGCGGCCAGGGCATCGCGGCCGTCTTCGAACGCGTTTGAAGGCACACTCGCGCGCATGTTCCACCCACCCCTCCTGATCGACCCCGACGAAGTCGAGATCAGCGCCATCCGGGCGCAGGGCGCGGGCGGGCAGAACGTCAACAAGGTGTCGAGCGCGGTGCACCTGCGCTACGACATCCATGCGAGCTCGCTGCCGGCCGACGTGAAGGAGCGTCTGCTCGCGCTGCGCGACAGCCGCATCACGCAGGAAGGCGTGTTCGTGCTCAAGGCGCAGCAGCACCGCACGCGGGAGATGAACCGCGCCGATGCGCTCACGCGCCTGCAGGCGGTGGTCGACAGCGTGGCCATGCCGCCGCGCGTGCGGCGCGCCACCAAGCCGACCTATGGTTCGAAGCAGCGCCGCCTCGAGGGCAAGAGCCAGCGTTCGCAGATCAAGAGCCTGCGCGGGCCGGTACGCGACTGAGCGCGCATTCGGCCGAATTCGTCTGATCTGAGGCGAATTGAGCGCAAAAGGCCCCGCTTTACGGGGCTGAAACATCTCCCAAGCAGAATCGCGGTCATGAGAAGGTTCTTTTCGCGCGCCGTGTTGGCTGTGCTCCTGCTGACGCCGGCCGCGGCACTCCTGACCGGCTGCGGTCCGGGGACAGCGGCGATGCAGGGCACGAGCACGGCCGCGGCCCCTGAACTCAAGTGGGAAGAGTTGATTCCCAAGAGCTGGGACCCGACCAGGCGCTACCGCAACATCAGCCTCGAAGCGCTGCGCGACAACGATCCGCGCGCGATCCAGATGCTCGACGAGATGCGTGCAGTCTGGGACAACGCCCCGGTCAACGTGGCGCTCGACGGCAAGGCGGCCAAGCTCGCGGGCTTCGTCGTGCCGCTCGACGCCGCGCAGGACGGCATTCGCGAATTCCTGCTGGTGCCGTATTTCGGCGCCTGCATCCACACGCCGCCGCCGCCCGCCAACCAGATCGTGCACGTGATCGCGCCTGCCGCCGTGAAGGGCCTGCATGCGATGGACACGGTGTACGTCAGCGGCACGCTGAAGGCGGCGCGCTATGCGTCGGCGGACATGGGCGTGAGCGGCTACGAGATCAAGTCGGCGTCCGTGGAGCGCTTCGTCGCGAAGCAGGCGCAGTAAGCAGCGCCGCGGCCCGCGCACTCAGGCCATGCGCTGCGACAGGAAATCCAGGAACGACGTGATGCGTGCCGACAGCTGCGTGTTGCGGTAGTACACCGCGTTGACCGGCTGGCGCACGTCCGCCGTGTCCTTTGCCAGCACCTGCACCAGCGCGCCGCTTGTGCGGTCGGCACCGGTCATGAAGTCCGACAGGCAGACGACGCCCACGCCGGCCAGCGCCAGCTGGCGCAGCGTTTCGCCGCTCGATGCCATCAGCGTCGGCGCGATGTTCCATTCGTCGCCATGCACGCCGCGCAGGGGCCAGCGGTTCAGCGACTCGGGTTGGGTGAAGCCCAGCAGCACGTGTTCGGCGAGGTCGCTTACCTTGCGCGGCTTGCCGTGTGCCTCGAGGTACGCAGGGCTCGCGAGCACGCGCAGGCGGTGCGTGCCGAGCGGGCGCGCATGCAGCGTGGAGTCGCGCAGCGGGCCGATCCGGATCGCGATGTCGGTGCGGCGCTCCAGCAGGTCGATGGGCAGGTCGTCTGTGTCGAGCTCGAGGCTGATCTGCGGGTAGAGCTTTCGAAACTCCGGCACCAGCGGCACGATGGCGTGCAGCATGAAGGGCGAGGCCGCGTTCACGCGCAGGCGCCCGGCCGGCTGCTGGCGGCGCGCGGCCATCTGCTCTTCGGCGTCGTCGATCGCGTCGAGGATGGCGCGCGTGCGCTGCAGGAAGGCCGCGCCTTCCTCCGTGAGTTCGAGCCGCCGCGTCGTGCGGCGCAGCAGCGTGGTGTCGAGCTTCTGTTCGAGCCGGCTCAAGGCGCGGCTGATGCCCGAGACCGTTTGCGCCAACTGTTCGGACGCGGCCGTGATCGAGCCCGTGTCCACCACCGTGCGGAACGCGACCAGTTCTTCGATGGTGGACTTCATGGGCGCTGGCGGGTCAGGCGGCGGCTTCCTGTTCCTCGGACTCGTCGATGCGCGGCATCAGCGCCGCGAGCGCCTCGCCGTCGGTGCGGTAGCTGAACAGCATAGGCCCCGGCGCCAGCAGGCCGGCGCGCTCCAGCACCTGCATCGCGGGCAGCTTGAGGCCGCTCAGGTGCAGGCGGATGCCCTTGGCTTCCATCATCCGGCGGATCGAGCCGAACACTTCGGCGCCGGTGATGTCGATGCGATTGATGGGCTGCGCGAACAGGCACACGTCGGTCAGATCGGGCCGCTCGGCCAGCGCCACCGTGAGCGCGCGTTCGAGCGTGGAGGCCGAGGCGAAGTCGAGTTCGGCGTCCATGCGCAGTGCATAGAGCTGCGGCGCCAGCGGCGGCAGCTTCCAGAGGTTGCGGTCGCGCAGGCTGCCGTCGGGGTGCAGGCCCACCTCGATGATGCGCGGATGCAGGTGGCGGTACATGTAGTGCGCCATGCTCGCGAGCAGGCCACCGAGCACGCCCCAGTAGATGCTCGGTGCGGTCGCGATGGTCAGCACGAAAGTGCCGAAGGCAATGCCGGCCTCGATGCGCGAGATGCGCCACAGCGCCGTGAAACTCGCGGGCTTCACCAGCCCCAGGATGGCCGTGACCACCACCGCCGCCAGCACTGCCTGCGGCACGTGGTACAGCAGCGGCATCAGCCACAGCAGCGCACCGGCTACCACTGCCACGCTGAACAGCGTGGCCCAGCCGGTCTGCGCGCCCGCATAGAGCGTGATGGCCGAGCGCGAGAACGACGAACTGGTGGGAAACCCGCCCGTGAAGCCCGAGGCCAGCTTGGCGAGGCCCTGGCCGATCAGATCCTGGTTTTCGTTCCACAGCGTGCCGGCGCGCGCGTTGTCGACCTTGGCGCTCGACGCGGTTTCGAGGAAGCTCACGAGCGTGATCATCAACGCCGGCAGCACCAGCGCGCTGAAGGTACTCATGGGTAGCAGGCCGGGCCAGTAAAGCGAGGGCAGGCCCGAAGGCAGGCTGCCCACCACCGCACCGCCGCGCAGCGCGTAGTCGACGAGCCAGCTGATGGCGGCCGCGCCGGCCACCAGCGCCATGGTGGTCGGAAAGCGCGGCAGCAGGCGCTTGCCCAGCCACAGCACCGCGATGCTGCCGAGCCCGAAGGCAATGGCCACGAGGTCGGGCAGCGGGCCGCCGCGCAGCACCTGCGCAATGGTCCGCCCCGTGAAGCCCAGCAGCGCCGGCAGCTGCGAGATGGCGATCAGCACCGCCGCGCCTTGCGTGAAGCCGATGAGCACCGGCGAATTGACCAGCCGCAGCAGCCAGCCGAAGCGCCCCGCGCCCAGCACGATCTGGATGGCGCCCGACATCAGCGTGAGCCACACCGCCATCGCCACCCATTCGGCGCTGCCTGCCACCGCCAGCGGCGCGAGCGAGGCGCCGACCAGCAGGCTGGTGAGCGCCGTGGGCCCGACCGACAGCCGCTGCGACGAACTGAACATCACCGCGATCAGCGCGGGGAACAGGGCCGCGTACACCCCCGTCACCAGCGGCATGCCCGCCAGCGCCGCATACGCCACGCCTTGCGGGATCACCATCAGCGCCACAGTGATGCCGGCCATCGCCTCGTTGCGCAGCAGCGCGGCGGAAGGGCGCGGCCAGGCGAAGCAGGGAACCCAGCGAGAGAGGCGCTGGCGCAGGGAAGGAGAGGTTGTAGCCGGATTCATGAATGACTGATGGCACGCGCAACGGCGCTGGAATGCTGCGCTGGCACAGGGAGCTTATGCGGCCAGTCGGGGAATGCCGCGGAACCGGCTTTGCCGGGCCGCTGGCATTGTCCCCGGGGAGGGGGGGTGCGAAGCGACACGCAGTGCGCGAAGCATGGGGGTGTCTAGATGAGCGAGGTCGCGTTCTTGAGCACGTAGTCGCAGGCCTTGGTCTTGACCTTTGACGACAGGAGCTTGAAGTTCAGCGACTTGCCGTCGCCACCTTTCAGCAGGCCCTTGGCGCCGCTCGCGAAGCCGGTCTCCTGCTGCTTCTGACCGGTGATCTTGGCGAGCAGCTTGTCTTTCACCGAGGCCGCGTCGCCGCCCAGGTAGTTGTTCTTGACGCAGTACTGCAGCACGCCGGCCGCGTTGCCGACGGTGCTGGAGCCGATGGCGGGCATCTTGAAGCCGAGGTTGCCGAGCGAGGAAGCGCCGCTGCTACCGTCTTGTGGATTGGCACTGACGGCCTCGCCGGCTTTTTCCTTCAACTGGTCGAGCAGGTCGTTGGCCTGGGCCGAGGCGCCTGCGGCAAGCAGGGCCAGCGCGATGAGGGTGAAGCGGGCGTGCATGAGGTCCTCCTGTCGGTAAGCATGATGGAAAGCGGCCACCAGCATACCGGAGAGTCCCGGGGGGGCGAGGCCCTCGAGGTTCGTGCATCCTTTCGTGAAGCACCGCGGAACCGGCTTCGCCGGGCCGCAGGTGTTGCCCCCGGTAGGGGGTGGTGAAGCGACACGAAGTGCGCGCGAAGCCTGGGAGCGAGCCTAGTTCTTTCGCGGCGGGCGCTTTTCGAGCAAGGGAGCGCTCGTGCCCTGCACGCCGACAAGGCCCAGCACGGTCACCAGCGAGTTCTGTGCACCCTTCCAGCCATCGGTCACGTCGATCCACTCGGACAGCGCGTGGAAGCCGCCGGTCTTGCCGCCGCCGCCGATGATGATGGCGGGGATGCCCAGCGACATAGGCACGTTCGCGTCGGTGCTCGCGCCGCTCAGCAGCGTCTTGTGGCCGAAGGCGCTGTTCGCGCGCGTGGCGGCCTCGACGATCACGGTGTCCGACTGCGTGCGGCCGCCCGGACGGTCGCCGATGAGCTTGGCGCTCACGCTCAGCGTGTTGACGTTCCAGCGCTTGTTTTCCTCGACCACGGCTTCGTCGATGGCCGCGAGGATCTTCTTTTCGGTCTCCAGCAGCGGTGCCATTTCGTCGGAGCGGATGTCCACCGCCATGCGTGCATCCGGCGCGATGGTGTTGACCGAGGTCCCGCCGCCCACGGTGCCGACGGTGAAGGTCGTCTTCGGGAAGCTCGGCGTGCGGATCTCGGCGATCTTCGCGATGGCGCGGCCCATGCCGTGGATGGCGCTGGGCACCTGGCCGAAGGCGCCGTAGCTGTGGCCGCCCGGGCCCTTGAAGCTCACTTCGTAGCGGTGGCTGCCGGTGCCCAGCATCAGCACCGTGCCGTCGGGCGCGGGCTCGAGGCCGACCATACCGTCGATGTCGAGGTTGTCCCGGAAGACGGCCTTGATGCCGCGCAGGTTGCCGAGCTCTTCCTCGCCGACGTTGCCGACGAACAGCAGGTCGCCCACGGTCTGGACCTTGTTGTCGTTGAGCACCTTGAGCCATGACAGCAGCACGGCGAGCCCGCGCGTGTCGTCGGAGATACCGGGCGCGTAGAGCTTGCCGTCGCGCTCCTTCACCTTCACGTCGGTGCCGGCGGGGAACACCGTGTCGAGGTGCGCGGAGATCAGCAGCTTCGGCCCGTTGCCCGTACCCTTGCGCAGGCCGACCACGTTGCCTTCGGCGTCGATCTTCGCGTCCGCCAGGCCGAGGGCCTTCATGCGCGCGAGGAATGCTTCGGCGCGCTTCTGTTCCTTGAACGGCGGCGCCTCGATCTCGGTGAGCATCTTCAGGTCTTCGACCGAGCGCTCGTGGTCGGCCCTGACCGCGTCGAGCAGCTTCTGGATGGCGGGCGATGCCATCAACTGCGTGTAGGCCTTGTCGACTTCGGGGCGCACCTGCGTCGGCGTGGCCGCGACGGCGCCGGTCTGGGCATGCGCGAGGCCTGCGGCCGTGGAGGCCAGGGCGAGGACGAGCGGGGCGAGGCGAAGTGACATGGGGCGGGGCATGGTCGGGATGTCCTTGGGAGTGAAGCCGGGTTGGCGACGCCGGCGCGGCGTCGCCGACGATTCTTATGGCTGTGTTAGCCACGCGCTCTGGTTTAATCTTTGGCGTTGTCAGTTTTTCTAACGAGGCTCGCCATGCGCCGCCACATCCCCAGCACCCGCGCGCTGCTGATCTTCGACGCGGTGGCGCGCCACCATGGCGTGGGCAAGGCTGCGGAGGAGCTGTGTCTCACGCACAGCGCGGTGAGCCAGCAGCTGCGCCTGCTGGAGTCGCAGATCGGTGTGCGGCTGGTGCAGCGCACGGCGCGCGGCACCGAGCTGACCGAGGCCGGGCGGCGCTATCACGGCCAGGTTTCGGGCGACCTGCTGCGGCTGCAGAACCACACGCTCGAAGCCATGGCGCAGCGTGCCGACGGCCTGCGCCTGCTGGTGGGCGCGGTGCCGGTGCTGGCCGAGGGCTGGCTGACGCCGCGGCTGCCGGAGTTCATCGCCCGGCACCCGGGCTGCAGCCTGCACCTGCAGGTGTTCCCGACGCATCTCTACATGGAGGACATGCCCTTCGACGTGGGCGTGCAGTACGACGATGCGGTCTGGCCCGGCGCGAATGCGCTGCCGTTGATGGGCGAGTCCTGCGTTGCGGTGTGCTCGCCGAAAGCGAAGGGGCGCCCGGCGATGGCGCGCGGTGACTTCCGCTCGGTGCCGTTGCTGCAGCTGCGCACGCGCATGGGCGCGTGGGAGGAATGGTTCGGGCAGACGGCGCATGCGCGGCCGCCTGAGAACCTCGTGGCGGGGCATCGCTTCGATCTGTTCTCTTCGCTCGTTGCCGCAGTGCGTGCCGACCTGGGCGTGGGGCTGGTGCCCGAGTACTTCGTCGAGCGTGAACTGCGCTCTGGCGAACTGCTGCTGGCCTGCCCGCACAGGGCGCCGTCGAGCCGGGGCTACAGCGTGTTCGTGGCACCGAGCCGCACGGACGATCCGCTGGTCGGCGCTTTCGTGGAATGGCTCTGCGCGGCGGCTGCCTAGGCGCGGCGAAAGAGCAGCACGGAGTTCGTGCCGCCGAAGGCGAACGAATTGCTGATGGCGGCCTCGAGCAAGGGCGCCGCTGATTCGTTCGGCGTCACGAGGTTCAGGCTGCAGTCCGGATCGATCTCGCGGCAGTTTGCATTGGGCGGCAGCTGCCGCTGGTGCAGCGCCAGCACGGTGACGAGCGCTTCGATCGCGCCCGCCGCGCCGAGCATGTGGCCGTGCAGCGCCTTGGTCGAGCTCACGCGCAGCGCGTCGAGATGGTCGCCCCACACATCGGCCAGCGCATTGCGCTCGACCACGTCGCCGATGCGCGTGGCCGTGCCGTGTGCATTGCAGTAGCCCACGTCGCGCGGCTGCAGGCCGGCCTGGCGCAGTGCGGCGCGCAGTGCGCGGGCCTGTCCCGGGGCGTCGGGCTTGGTGAGATGGGTGGCGTCGCTGCTCAGGCCCCAGCCGGCCAGCGTGGCGTAGCGGCGGGCACCGCGGGCGCGTGCGCGCTCGGCGGATTCGAGAATCAGGAAGGCCGCGCCCTCGCCGAGCGCGAAGCCGCTGCGGTCGGTGGCGAAGGGCCTCACCGCGCTGGCCGCTTCGCCGGGCTGGAAGGTGGCCAGCGTCTGCATGGCCTGCCAGGCCACGACCACGCCCGGCACGATCAGCGCTTCGCTGCCGCCGGCAATGGCGACGTCGACTTCGCCACGCTGCACGGCCTTGGCCGCTTCGGCGATCGCAGCCGAAGAAGAGGCACAGGCGACGGAGTAGGTGAGCACCGGTCCCTGCACGCCTTGGCGCATCGCCACATGGGCGGCCGGCGCATTGGGCATGAAGGCGGGAATCGTGAGAGGCGACACGCGGCCGTTGCCGCGGTAGGCCGCTTCGAGCGCCGCGGCGCCGCCCATGCCGCAGCCGGCAAAGACGCCCACGCGCTCGGGATCGGTGTCGGCGATGCCGAGACCCGCGTCGCGCATCGCCATGTCGGCGGCGGCCACGGCCAGCTGGCTCACGCGGTCGACACCTGCGAGCTGCAGCTTGGTGAACCAGCGGGTTTCATCGAAGGCCGCGGTGGCCGCGGCGGCCGCCTTGGGCAGATCCGGAAAGACCGGCTGGATGGCCGAGCGGCCTTGCAGCAGGGCCTGGAATAACGTGTCGGGCTCGCCGCCATGCGGCGCCATGACGCCCAGCCCGGTGACGGCGACCTCGTGGTTCACGCGGTTTTGGCGGCCCGGACCTTGTCGACCAGCAGCGCGAGTTCGGCCAGGGTGTCGATGCTCGCGTCCTCGTCGGGCATGGTGATGCCGAAGTGGTCTTCGATGGCGAACAGAAATTCCGCGAGGGCGAGTGAATCGAGCCCGCCGGTTTCCCGCATCGAAGCGTGTGGGTCGAGCTTCGACGGTTCGATGCCGTACTTCTCGTGGATCAGGTCCTGCAATTCCTTCAGCGAACTCATCGTGCAATGCCTGTCGTCATGTGCCGCTGATCGATTGCCACCCTGTGCGGGTGCCATTGAATCGATCCCTTCCTCGTCGGCCAGTGGTGAGTGTGGTCAGTGAGCGTCGATGATATCCGCTCCCACGCGAGGGACATCCCCTCGCAAACGCGGTTTCGGCCGCCAGCGCAGAGAGGGCAGTGCGAAGGCCATGCCCAGCAGCGCGCCGGCCGCCACGTCAAGCGCCACGTGCTGCTTGACCGCCAGCGTCGAGTAGGCAATGGCGGCGAACCAGGTCCAGTTCAGCACGCGCCACAGGGCCGGCGTGCGCGCTTCGCGCAACACATGCTCGATGCGGATGGCGGTGAAGATGGCCACGGCCACATGCATCGAGGGGCAGGCGTTGCCCGCCGCGTCCACGCCCTGCAGCATCGCGAAGCCAGGGTAGCTTGCGGCGTCGATGGCCATGGGGGGGATCTGGGTCGGCCAGAAGTAGAAGAGGCCCAGGCCCGTGATGCAGAGTGCGCCGATCCACAGTCCGTAGACCACCAGTTCCCGGAACGTGAGCTGCAGGCCCGGCGCGACGCCCACATATACCCAGAGCGAAAGGTATGCGCCCAGCGTGTAGGGCTGGAACGGGACCAGGTGGTCCAGCGGCGTCAGCGGCATCACCGCGATCGGAAAGGCCGGGTTGCGCAGCAGGTGGAAATAGCCGATGAAGAACAGCCACGTGAAAACCGTGGTGCCGACCGCCTTCAGCAGGAAATGGCGGCGGATGCGCAGCCAGATCTCGGCGGTCCAGGTGGGTGGCCCGGCGTCGGGCGCCATGTGCAGAGGGATCGGTGAGTGCATGGTGTTGTCGGCCGCCGATCTTGCCAGAGCGCCATGACGATCCCCCGCAATGCCCCCGCCGTGTCAGGTGGGGGCAGGGCGCTTGCGGTGCTGGAACGAAGTCGGGGAGCGGCCCGTGGCCGCCTTGAACATCGCGCAGAAGGCACTGTCGGTGGCATAGCCGCTGGCGGCAGCCACCTGGCTCACGGCCATGCCGCGTGCCAGCAGCGGCAGCGCATGCGCCATCACGGCCTGCTGGCGCCATTGCTGCCAGCTCATGCCGAGCTGGTCGCGAAACAGGCGCGCCACCGTGCGCTCGCTGGCGCCGATGGTGGCGGCGCGTTCGGCCAGCGTGGCACGGTCGGCCGGGTTGCGCAGCAGCGCCTCGCAAAGCTGGCGCAGGCGCTTGTCGGTGGGCAGCGGCACGTCGATGCGGATCTGCGTGGCGCGCTCCACTTCGTCGATCAGCAGCGGCGCGATCATGCGTTCGCGCTGCGGTGCATGCGGGTCGGACGGCGGCAGGCCGTCGGGCGTGGTGTCGAGCGCGAGCATCAGCGCGCGCAGCAGCGGGCTGATTTCGAGCACCTCGCATTTTTCCCAGGCGGGGGCGATCCAGGCGTGCAGGTAGACGGTGCGCAGCTCGGCGTCCTCGATCAGCGTGATGCTGTGCGGCATGTTGGCCGGCACCCAGAGCGCGCGCGAGGGTGGCACGATGTAGCTGCCGTCCTGCGTGCTCAGGCGGATCACGCCGCGGGTGGAGAAAGTGAGCTGTGGCCACGGATGCTCGTGCAGCTCGACCAGCGTGTCCGCGCTCAGGAAGTGCTCCTTGGCGCGCAGCGGGCGCACCGCGTCCGGCGCGTAGAGGTGCGGCGTGAGAGAGGCGACGCTGGTGATCGGGGCAGGGGCTGCGCCGCGCGGCCTGGCGGGCGCGGTGCTCCTGGAGGTGGATGAGGCGGCGCTTGGCATGGTTTCGACAAATGTTGTCGCTGTATCGCCATTCTGCCGCGTCTCCGGCGCATAGCATCGATCCCTGCCCCGTTTTTTTGTAGCAATCCATGTCTTCCACTTCGTCAACGACCGCCGCTTCTCCTCCCAACACGACCTTGCGCACCGACGCCAAGCTGATCGGACTCGTCGGTCTGGCCCACGCGGTCAGCCATTTCAGCCAGCTCATCCTGGCGCCGCTGTTCCCGTGGCTCAAGGACGCGTTCAACGTGAGCTATGTCGAATTGGGCGCGGTGCTCACGGTGTTCTTCGTGGTTTCGTGCATGGTGCAGGCGGCCTCGGGCTTCATCGTCGACAAGCTGGGCCCGCGGCCGGTGCTGTTCGTCGGATTGGGCGCGCTGGGCCTGGCGGCTTTCGGCTACGCCGCGGCACAGAGCTACTGGATGCTGCTGGTGTGCGCGGTGGTCGGCGGCATCGGCAACGGCGTGTTCCACCCGGTGGACTACACGCTGTTCAACCGCAAGGTCGCGCCGACGCGGCTGGGCCACGCCTACAGCGTGCATGGCATCACCGGCAGCCTGGGCTGGGCGCTGGCGCCGGCCTTCGTCGTGCCGATCGCCATCGCGTACTCGTGGCGCGTGGCGCTGGCCTCGGCGGGTGTCGTGGCGCTCGTGGTGCTGCTGGTGCTGTGGGCGTACCGCAGCGTGCTGTCGCTCGACGCGGCGGCCGTGCACAAGGCCACGGGGCAGGGCGAGCCCGCGCCGGTCGGCGGCGAGTTCGACTTCCTGCGCATTCCTGCTGTGTGGATGTGCTTCGGTTTCTTCTTCTTCTATGCCGCCGTGATCAGCGTGGTGCAGACCTTCGCGCCGGTGGCCGCCGGGCACCTGCATGCGGTGCCGGTGGCGCTGGTGGCGGTGTGCCTCACGGTCTACATGGTCGCGAGCGCGGCGGGCATGGTGGTAGGGGGCTTCCTGGCTTCCGATCCGTCGCGCTGCGAGCGCATCGTGGGTGCGGGCTTCGGCATTGCGGCCGCACTGGCGCTGGTGCTGGCGTTTGCGAGCTTTCCGCCGATCGTGGTGCCGGTGCTGTTCGGCGCCATGGGTTTTGTCTCGGGCGTCGCCGGGCCGTCGCGCGACCTGCTGGTGAAGAGGTCGACGCCGCCCAATGCGACGGGGCGCGTCTACGGCGTGGTGTATGCGGGGCTCGACATCGGGCAGGCCCTGGCGCCGCTGGTGTTCGGGCGGCTGATGGACCATGGGCAGTACACGAGCGTGATCGTGGGGCTGGCGCTGGTGCAGGGGGTGCTGATTGCCAGCGCGTTCAATGTGCGCCGCGTGCGGCGTACCGTGCTGGTGCCGGTCTCGGCCTGAGCCGCGCTCTCTTGGTTGAAGTGCGGTCGATATCATCGGCCGCATGCAAGCCTTGTACGTCTACGTGATCGCCGGAGCCGTGCTGGCGGGCTTCGTGCAGGGCCTGTCGGGCTTCGCGTTCGGGCTGGTGGCGATGTCGGTCTGGGCGTGGACGCTGGAGCCGCAGCTCGCGGCAGTGCTTGCGCTTTTCGGGGCGCTCACGGGGCAGGTGATCGCGGCAGTGACCGTGCGGCGTTCTTTCGACAGGAACATTCTCTGGCCGTTCGTGTTGGGCGGGCTGGTGGGAGTGCCGTTCGGTGTCTGGCTGCTGCCGCACCTCGACCTTGTCGTTTTCAAGCTGTGCCTCGGCGTGCTGCTGGTGCTGTGGTGCCCGGCGATGCTGATGTCGCAGCATCTGCCGAAGGTTTCGTTCGGTGGGCGTGCGGCTGATGGAGTGGCCGGCGCCATCGGTGGTGCGATGGCGGGCATCGGTGGGTTCTCGGGGGCCATACCCACGCTCTGGTGCACGCTGCGCGGCTTTCAGCGCGACACGCAGCGCGCAGTGATCCAGAACTTCAATCTGTCGATGCTGATGGTGGCGTTTGCCGTGCATGTGTTCAGCGGGAGCATCGAGCGCTCCGTGGTGCCGCTGCTGGGCCTGGTCGCGTTGGCCGTCGCGGTGCCGGTTCTGCTCGGTGCGCGGCTGTATATCGGGATCAGCGAGGTGGCGTTCCGCAAGCTGGTGCTCGGGTTGCTGACAGCTTCGGGAGTGGCCATGCTGGCTTCGTCCGTGCCCGCCCTGTTGCAGCGGGGATAAGCCTGTGCTCGGGGAAGGTACTCACCGGGGCAGCGCCAGGGCAAACGGCAGGCTCACGACACCCAGCAAGGTGGACAGCGTCACCAGCCCCGCCACATAGGGCCCGTTGTAGCCCATGCGCGCAGCCAGCACATAAGCACTCGAAGCCGTAGGTACAGCCGAAAAAGCCATCAGCACCGAAGCCTGGGTCGCATCCAGCCGCAATGCCAGCGCCAGCCCCCATGCAACCAGCGGCAGCAGCAGATGCCGTATCGCCAGCACCGAAGTGGCCAGCACCTTGCCTGCCCCCAGCGTGGAGAACTTCATTCCCGCCCCTGCGGCCAGCAGTCCCAATGCCAGCGATGCAGCCCCGATGCGCGTCAGCGTCGGCGTCGCCCATGTCGGCACGGCAAGGCCCAGCACATTCGCGAGCAGGCCGGCCACCGTTGCGACGATCAGCGGGTTGCGCACGAGCTGCCGCACGAATCCGGTCTGCGCATGCCGTGTCATCGGCCACACGGCGGCGATGTTGAAGATGGGCACGCAAACGCCGATGAGCACCGCGATCAGCAGCAGGCCTTCAGACCCCGCCAGCCGCTCCGCCAGCGCAAGGCAGATGAACGAGTTGAAGCGGAAGGCAATCTGTGCGCTGGCCGCGTGGTCGCGCCGGTCGATGTGCGTGCGCAGGCCCGGAACGAAGGGCAGGGCGTAGGCCAACGCGATGCCGCAGACACCGACGCCGACGCCCGCCGTGAGCAGGCTCGACGTGGCGCCAAAATCCAGCGGACTGCGCACGATCGAGTGGAACAGCAGCACGGGAAAAAGAAAGTAGTAAACCAGGCTCTCGACCTGGTCCCACACGCGGCGGTCGAGGGCGGTGTAGCGGCACAGGAGCCAACCGATGGCGATGAGGGAGAAGTCGGGGAAAAGCAGCTGAGCGTAATTCACCGCTTCGAGGATAAACCCGCTTGACCATGGGTAATCCACAGCACGAGGACTGCCCCTGAGCCGCTAGCATCCGGGCTTCGTTTTTCGACATCAATCAGATCAAGGAGTTTTCGATGCAACGTCGTCAATGGAGCACGCTGGTGGGAGCTGCGGCACTGGTCGCGGTGGCGGGCCAGAGCTTTGCACAGGGCTATCCGAACAAGCCTGTCGAGCTGAGCGTTCCGTTCGCAC
The DNA here is from genome assembly GCF_059491885.1 of Variovorax sp. Varisp46. Taxonomy (NCBI): domain Bacteria; kingdom Pseudomonadati; phylum Pseudomonadota; class Betaproteobacteria; order Burkholderiales; family Comamonadaceae; genus Variovorax; species Variovorax sp. Varisp46. The sequence continues at coordinate 2,999,885 of NZ_CP168515.1, read as the reverse complement.
CGGGCGGCACGACGGACATCGTGGCGCGCGTGATCTCCGACCCGCTGGGCAAGGTGCTCGGCCAGCCGGTGGTGGTGATCAACCGCGCCGGTGGCGGCGGCATCGTCGGCGCGGCCGAAACGGCGCGCGCGACGCCCGACGGCTACAAGCTCGGCGTTGCCACGGTGTCGAGCACGGCGGCCAACCCGGCCATCAACCCCAAGGTGCCGTACGACCCGATCAACGACTTCACGCCGATCATCAACATCGCGGCCACGCCGAACATCATCGCGGTCAACCCGAGCTTCCCCGCCAAGAACTACGCCGAGTTCGTGGCCGAGATCAAGAAGAATCCCGGCAAGTATTCGTACGCCTCGTCGGGCACGGGCGGTATCGGCCACCTGCTGATGGAGCTGTACAAGAGCCTGACCAACACCTTCATCACGCACATCCCGTACCGCGGCGCGGGTCCGGCGCTGAACGACGTGGTGGCCGGCCAGGTGCCGATCATGTTCGATAACATCCCCTCGGCCATGCCCTTCATCACCAGCGGCCGGCTGATCCCGATCGTGGTGTCGGCACCGCAGCGCCTGGCCGCGCTGCCGAACGTGCCGACCTTCAAGGAAGTGGGCCTGGAGCCGGTGAATCGCATGGCCTACTACGGCATCCTCGGCCCGAAGGGCCTGCCGAAGGAAGTGGTCGACAAGATCAGCGCCGGCGTGAAGAAGGCGGTGGAAGAACCGGCCGTGCGCAAGCGCATCGAGGACACGGGCTCGCTGATCGTCGCCAACACGCCGGAGCAGTTCGCCGCGCAGATCAAGGCCGAGTACGAGGTCTACAAGCAGGTCGTGAAGAAGCAGAACCTGAAGCTCGACTGAAGATTTTTTTCCCGCACCCCGAAGCCGCCCGCATGCCGGGCGGCTTTTTCTTTTGTTATCTTGCACGGCATGACCGAGGCCTCTCCGCAGATACAGACGCAGACATCCGATATCGACGACTTCATCGACGCGCTCTGGCTGGAAGACGGCCTGTCGAAGAACACGCTGGCCGCCTACCGCCGCGATCTCGCGCTGTTCGCGCAGTGGCTCGATGCGCAGCGCAACGGTGCCGGGCTCGATGCCGCGAAAGAGACCGACCTGCAAGCCTACATGGGTGCACGCCTGTCGACCAAGGGCAAGGCCACTTCGGCCAACCGCCGGCTCACGGTGTTCAAGCGCTACTACCGTTGGGCGCTGCGCGAGCGCCGTGTCGTGGCGGACCCGAGCATCCGGCTTGCGCCAGCGCGGCAGATGCCGCGCGCCATCAAGACGCTGTCGGAAAAACAGGTCGACGACCTGCTGGCCGCGCCCGACGTCGAATCGCCGCTCGGCCTGCGTGACCGCGCGATGCTCGAGCTGATGTACGCGAGCGGCCTGCGCGTGAGTGAACTGGTGGCGCTCAAGGCCATCGACATGAGCCTCAACGACGGCGTGCTGCGTGTGCTGGGCAAAGGCAACAAGGAACGGCTCGTGCCCTTCGGCGGTGAGGCGCGGCGCTGGATCGAGCGCTATCTCGAGGAGTCGCGCCCTCTCATCCTCGACGGGCAACAGACGTCCGACCTGTTCGTGACCGCACGCGGCGCCGGCATGACGCGCGTGATGTTCTGGATCATCGTGAAGAAGCACGCCACCGCGGCGGGCATCCACGTGCCGCTGTCGCCGCACACGCTGCGCCATGCCTTTGCCACGCACCTGCTGAACCACGGGGTCGACCTGCGCGCGGTGCAGTTGCTGCTGGGCCATGCCGACATCTCGACCACCACCATCTACACCCACGTGGCGCGCGAGCGGCTGAAGCAATTGCACGCGCAGCATCATCCGCGCGGCTGAGCGCACCACACAAGCCCGCGGCCCGGCAATGCGATGACGCTGGCGCGCCTGCTTCAACATCGCCGATTCGCCAGGGCCGACAATGCGGTGGAAGGGTCCAGGCTCATTCGCGAGCGCAAGCCGCCGCTGGACCGATGCAACCCACGTAGACGATCGACAGGAATCCTCATGAATTTCCTCGCTTCCTCGAAGCCTTCGCACCGCACGGCAACCCGGCTCCTCGCAGCCGCGGCACTGTGCGCTGCCTCGGGTGCGCACGCACAGGCCATTCCCAAGACGGTGCGCCTCATCGTGGCGTACCCCGCGGGCGGCGTCAGCGACGTCGTTGCGCGTGCGCTCGGCGACAGGCTCGCGGCGCAACTGGGCGTCACGGTGATCGTCGACAACCGGGCCGGCGCGAGCGGCGCCATCGGCATGGACGCCGTCGCCAAGGCCGCGCCCGATGGCGCGACGCTGGGCTTCTCGGCGATCAGCCCGCTGGTGCTGAGCCCGCACCTCGGCAAGCTGCCCTTCGATCCATTGAAGGACATCGCGCCGGTGGCGAGCGTGATGTATTCGCCGGTGCTGCTGATCGCCACGCCGGCCAGCAAGGCGAAGGATTTCCGCGCGCTCATCGCCGATGCGAAGGTGCAGCCGGGCGCGCTGCGCTGGGCCACGTCGGGGCCGGCTTCGCTGGGTCATATCGTGCTGGAGCAGTTGCGCTCGGCGGCGGGGGTCGACATCACGCACGTGCCGTACAAGGGCGGCGGCCAGCAGCTGAACGACGCCATCGGCGGGCAGTTCGAGATTCTCTCGACCAATGCGAGTCCGACGCTCACGTCCCACATCCAGTCGGGCAAGCTGCGTCCGCTGGCCGTCGGTGCGCCGGCGCGGCTCGAGAGCCTGCCCCAGGTGCCCACGCTGGGCGAACTGGGCTACAGCGCGGCGAACATCAATTCGCTGTTCGGCGTCTTCGCACCCGCGGCCACGCCGCCCGCGCTGATTGCCAGGTACAACGCCGAGATCAACAAGGCCCTGGCCAGCGCCGAGCTGCGCGCCAGGCTCACGGCCACCGACAACGTGCCGACCGGCGGCACTTCGGCTGCGTTTGCGAAAGAGATCGCCAGCGAGTTCGAAAGCAACGGCCGCATCATCAAGGCCGCGGCCATCAAGGCGGATTGACCCTGCTGATTGCGGTTTGAAATTCCCTACCTTATAGTTGGTAGATGACCTCCGCCACAGCCCTTGTCACCGGCAGCACCCGCGAGCAGATCCTCGCGGTGGCGCGCGGCTTCATCGAAACGCGTTCCTACCTGGGCTTCAGCTTCCAGGATGTGGCCGACGCGGTCGGCGTTCGCAAGGCCAGCCTGTACCACCACTTTCCGACCAAGGAGGCGCTGGGCATCGCGGTGATCCGCGGGGCCACGCAGAGCTTCAAGGACTGGGACGCGGGCCGGGCGCGCGAGCCCAGGGACGCGCTCGAATCGTATTTCCGCATGTACCGCAACACGCTGAAGGCGGGATCGGGCATGTGTCCAGCGGGAGCATTGGCGCCCGGATGGGGCGTGATCAACGACGAACTGCGCCAGGCCGTGCAGGAACTGCGCAATACGCAGGTGACGTGGCTCACCGGGGTGCTGGGCGCACTGATGCCGGCGCGAAAGAAGGGCACCTCGGTCGCTTCGCTGGCCGCCTATGTGTTTTCCGTCTGTCAGGGCGCGCTGCTGTCGGCGCGCATGACGGGCCGCGTGGACGACTTCGATGAAGCCATCGCGCAACTCAGGAGTTCATTGCCGGGCTGACCGCCCGGCCCAACGCGGGCACGCCACGGCGTGCTTATTTTTTGACCTCGATACCTACCGATTGGATGGTAGTTTAAATTTGCTGGAGAACCTTCATGAAAGCCGTCATTTCCGCCTACGCTCGTTCCCCCTTCCATTTCTCGAAGAAGGGCTCCCTCGCCGAGGTGCGGCCCGACACGCTGGCTGCCGGCGTGGTGCGCGGCCTGCTGCAGCGCACGGACCTCGACCCTGCGCTGCTCGAAGACCTGATCCTCGGCTGCGCGTACCCTGAAGCCTCGCAGGGCAACAACCTCGCGCGCATCGTCGGGCTGCTGGCCGGCCTGCCGCACGAAGTGGGCGGCATGACGGTGAACCGCTTCTGCGGCTCGTCGATGCAGGCCGTGCACATTGCCGCCGCGCAGATCGAGGCAGGCATGGGCGAGGCCTTTTTGTGCGTCGGCGTGGAGTCGATGACGATGGTGCCGCAGGGCGGCTTCAACTTCTCGCCCAACCCCGAGTTGAAGGAGAGCACCGATGCCTATATCTCGATGGGCGAGACGGCCGAGAACGTGGCGCAGCGCTGGAGCGTGAGCCGTGCCGACCAGGAAGCCTTCGCGGTGGAATCGCACCGCAAGGCGGCCGAAGCGCGCTCGCAAGGCCGGCTGGCGGGCGAGATCGTGCCGGTGCGCCTCGTCTCCGGCGACATCGTCGATGCCGATGGCTGCATCCGGCCGACCACCTCGGCCGAGGCGCTGGCGAACCTCAAGCCCGCGTTCCGCCCAGACGGCGTGGTGACGGCCGGCACCTCGTCGCCGCTGACCGATGGCGCTGCAGCGGTGCTCGTCACCAGCGACGCCTTCGCCGCGAAGCACGGCCTGCAGGCGCTGGCGCGCATCAGGTCGTTCGCGACCGTGGGCGTCGACCCGGCCATCATGGGCATCGGCCCCATCCCCGCGACCCTCAAGGCGCTGGCGCGCGCCGGCCTGAGCGCAGCCGACCTCGACGTGATCGAGATCAACGAGGCGTTCTCGTCGCAGGCGCTGGCCTGCATCCGCGACCTGGGCCTCGACCCCGCAAAGATCAACCTCGACGGCGGCGGCTTGTCCATCGGCCATCCGCTCGGCGCGACCGGCGCACGCATCACGGGCAAGGCGGCGTCGCTGCTGTTGCGCGAGAAGGGCCGCTTTGCGCTGGCCACGCAATGCATCGGCGGTGGGCAGGGCATCGCGACCATCCTCGAGCGCGTCTGATCGTCCGAGAATGGGAAGTCCGTCACAACGAGGAGACCCCCATGGCCAAGCTGTACCTTGAAGACCTGAAGGTCGGTGACCGTTTCCAGAGCGGCGAACACCTGCTCGACGTGGCACAGATCAAGGCCTTCGCGCAGCAGTTCGACCCGCAGCCCTTCCACACCGACGAAGAGGCCGCAAAGAGCACCTTCTTCGGCGGCCTTGCGGCAAGCGGCTGGCACACGGCCGCGCTCACGATGAAGCTGCTGGTCGACAGTGGCATTCCCTTGGCGGACGGCATCATCGGTTCGGGCGGCGAACTGCAATGGCCCAAGCCGACGCGACCCGGCGACGTGCTGCATGTGGTGAGCGAAGTGCTCGACATCACGCCTTCGCGCTCCAAGCCCGGCCGGGCGATGGTGACGATGCGCTGCCAGACGCGCAACCAGCACGGCGAGGTGCTCCAGTACTTCACGCCGAAGCTGGTGGTGCACGCGCGGCCGGCATAGGCCACGGGCCTTCAGCGCTTGTCCGGGTGCGCCGTCGCCGAGAGCTGGCGCAATTCCTCGGCGCTGAACCCCGCCCGCCTGCGCGCTTCGAGGTTGAAAGGCGGCTTGTGCCGCGGCGCGTCGTAGCGCGCCACCAGCGCAGGGTAGGTCGCTTCGGCATCGAGGCCCGCGCCGTCGCACAACCAGCGGTACCAGTGGTTGCCGATGGCCACGTGGCCCACTTCGTCGCGCAGGATGACGTCGAGGATCTCGACCGCGCGCAGCGCATCGGGTGTGTTCACGCGCTTCAGCTTGGCCTGGATCAGCGGCGTGGCATCGAGCCCGCGCGCTTCGAGCGTACGCGGCACCAGCGCCATGCGCGCGAGCACGTCGTCCTTCGTTTTCTCGCACATGTTCCAGAGCCCGTCGTGGCCGGGGAAGTCGCCGTAGCGATACCCCATGTCCTGCAGGTGCGCATGCAGCAGCGTGAAGTGCAATGCTTCTTCGTCGGCCACGCGCAGCCAGTCGCGGTAGTAGGCCTCGGGCATCCCGTCGTAGCGCCACACCGCGTCGAGCGCGAGGTTGATCGCGTTGAACTCGATGTGGCAGATCGAATGGATCAGCGCGGCCCGGCCCTCGGGCGTGAAGGGCGAGCGTTTCTGCACGGCGGTGGCGGCCACGCGCAGCGGCCGTTCGGGGCGGCCCGGCACGCCGAGATCGTCGCCCTCGGTGCGGATCGGCGCAGTTGCTATGGAATCGGTAGCGGCCAGCGCAACGGTAGCGCGTGTTGCAGCCACCTTTTGTTCAGGATCGGTCAGTCGCAGCGCGGCCAGCGCGCTCAATCGGGGGTGCATCCCTACAATTCTAGTTTTTGCCCCGGAGACTCCACGATGGCCCTCTATGAACTCGACGGCGTTGCGCCGCAACTCGGTACCGGCGCGTGGGTTGCCGACAGTGCGGAGGTCATCGGCGACGTGCGGCTGGGCGCCAACGCCAGCATCTGGTTCGGCGCCGTGCTGCGCGGCGACAACGAGACCATGACCATCGGACGCAACAGCAACGTGCAGGACATGTCGACGCTGCATTCCGATCCCGGCAGCCCGCTGACCATCGGCGAGAACGTCACCATCGGCCACCAGGTCATGCTGCACGGCTGCACCATCGGCGACAACTCGCTGATCGGGATCCAGGCGGTGGTCTTGAATAACGCGAAGATCGGCCGCAACTCGATCGTTGGCGCCGGCAGCGTCGTGACCGAGGGCAAGGAGTTTCCCGACAACTCGCTGATCTTCGGTTCGCCCGCCAAGGTCATGCGCACGATCAGCGACGAAGACGTCGCCCGCTTGCGCCACGGTGCCGAGCACTATGTGAAAAACGCCGTTCGCTATGCGAAGGGCCTGAAGAAAATCGCCTGATCCACAGGCCCAGCAGAAAGAAGATCCGTTTTGAGCGAGCTGCACAAATTCCTGTTCGATGGCCTGCCGGTGCGCGGCATGATCGTGCGCCTGACAGATGCGTGGCAGGAGATCCTGGCGCGGCGCGCCTCCAACACCGCCACCGGGGCCTATCCGCCGCCCGTGGCCGAGCTGCTGGGCGAAATGACGGCCGCGGCCACGCTGATGCAGTCCAACATCAAGTTCAACGGCGCGCTGATCCTGCAGATCTTCGGCGACGGTCCCGTGAAGGTCGCAGTGGCCGAGGCCAAGCCCGACCTGAGCCTGCGCGCCACCGCCAAGGTGATCGGCGAGCTCCCGGCCGATGCGCACCTGCCCGACATGGTCAACGTGAACAACAAGGGCCGCTGCGCCATCACGCTCGACCCCAAGGACAAGCTGCCGGGCGCCACGCCGTACCAGGGCGTGGTGCCGCTTTTTGGCGACGGCGGCGAGAAGCTGGGCAAGCTCAGCGACGTGCTGCAGCACTACATGCTGCAGAGCGAGCAGCTCGACACCACGCTGGTGCTCGCGGCCGACGACAAGGTCGCGGCCGGCCTGCTGATCCAGCGCCTGCCGGTGAAGGGCGAGGGCAACCTCGAAGGCACTTCCGGCACCTCGGACAAAGACCACGACCAGGCCAACGAAGACCAGATCGGCCGCAACGAGGACTACAACCGAATCTCGATCCTCGCCTCGAGCCTGACGCGCGACGAACTGCTCACGCTCGACGTCGAGACCATCCTGCGCCGCCTGTTCTGGGAAGAAAAGTTGCTGCGCTTCGAGCCGCAGGCCGGCCTGCAAGGCCCGCATTTCGCGTGCACCTGCGGGCGCGAGCGCGTGGCGCAGATGATTCGCGGGCTGGGCGCGGAGGAGGCCGAAAGCATCCTCGCGGAGCGCGGCGACATCGAGGTGGGCTGCGACTTCTGCGGCAAGCAGTACCGCTTCGACGCGATCGATGCGGCACAGCTGTTCACGCCGCTCGGCGACCAGATCCCGGGCAGCCCGGTCGTCCAGTAAGCGACGGCTGGCCATTCTGGCCAGCGCAGCACCTTGACCGTCGCGGCAAGGTGCTCGTCGGAACGCATTCCGCGGTTCCGAAGGCCACGCACCGACAACGCTCGCGAACGCCGTCTGCGAGCCCCGCCGTCGGCTGGGCCGACGCGACCGATTTCTTTCCATCCTGCGGATCCCCGCCATTGCGACACAGGTCGCTCAGGGCAAACCCGAGCTTGCCGTGCGCTGCGGCATGGCACACATTATGCAAATGGATTTGCGAATTTGAAGTTACTGCAAATTCAATTGCACCAATTCGGTGAGCTCTTACTCCGGAAGGATTGTCATGAAGAAACTCGTTCTCCGACTGCTCGCGGCAGCGGTCGTCGCCACGTCGATCGTCGCCCCCGCCACGGCGGCCGGCCCATTGCTCGTTGCCGTCGACACGGCCTTCGTTCCCTTCGAATTCAAGGAGGGCGACAAGTACGTGGGCTTCGACATCGACCTGTGGGACGCCGTCGCCAAGGAACTGAAGCTCGAGTACAAGCTGCAGCCGATGGACTTCAACGGAATCCTCCCCGCGCTGCAGACGAAGAACGTCGACGTGGCGCTGGCCGGCATCACCATCAAGGAGGAACGCAAGAAAGCCATCGACTTCTCCGACGGCTACTACGACAGCGGATTCATTCTCATGGTGCCCACAGCCAGCAAGATCGCCGGTGTGGCGGACCTGAAGGGCAAGACACTGGCCATCAAGACGGGCACCTCCGCCGCTGACTACGCCAAGGCCAATTTCGCGGGCACCGAACTGCGCCAGTTCCCGAACATCGACAACGCCTACCTGGAACTGATGACCGGCCGCGTCGATGCCGCCATGCACGACACACCGAACGTCCTTTACTACATTGCGACCGCCGGCGCGGGCAAGGCCAAGGCCGTCGGTCCGCAGATGATGGCGCAGCAGTACGGCATCGGCTTCCCCAAGGGCAGCCCGCTGGTGGCGCAGGTGAACACGGCGCTCGCCAGGATCAAGGCCGACGGCCGCTACGCCGCGATCTACCGCAAGTGGTTCAAGACCGAGCCGCCGAAGGCCTGAGCATGGATTTCGACTGGTCAGTGATCGCCGGCGCCATGCCGGCATTGTTGAAGGGCGCCCAGCTGACGGTGCTCATCACCGTGGCGGGCCTGGTGGGCGGCACGCTGCTGGGCGTGCTGTTCGGCCTGATGCGCGCCTACGGGAACCGCTTCGTCGCCAGCCTCGGCTTTGCCTACGTGGGCCTCGTGCGGGGCACGCCCATCGTGGTGCAGGTCATGTTCATCTACTTCGCCTTGCCCGGCCTGCTGGGCGTGCGCGTGGACCCGATGACGGCGGCCATTGCCTCCATCGTCATCAACTCCGGCGCCTACATCGCGGAGATCGTCCGCGGCGCGTTCCTCTCGGTGCCGAAGGGCCTGAGCGAGGCGGGGCTGGCGATGGGCCTGCCGCGCTGGCGCGTGCTGGCCTTCGTCGTCGGCCCGGTTGCGTTCCGGCGCATGACGCCGGCGCTCGGCAATCAATTCATCGTGAGCCTCAAGGACACCTCGTTGTTCATCGTCATCGGTGTCGGCGAACTGACCCGCCAGGGACAGGAAATCATGGCGGCCAATTTCCGGGCCATCGAGATCTGGACCGCGGTCGCCGTGATCTATCTCCTGCTGATCGGCGTGCTGACGCTGGGCCTGCGGACTGTCGAAAGAAGGATGCGCATCCTGTGAACATCGTCGAATTCAAGAATGTCGAGAAGCACTTCGGCGCCAATGTGGTGCTCGACCGCGTGAACCTGCAGATCCGCCCGGGCGAAGTCGTCGTGCTGATCGGTCCCTCGGGCTCGGGCAAGTCGACGCTGCTGCGCTGCATCAACGCGCTCGAGCAGATCAATGGCGGCGACCTGCTGGTGGACGGGCTGAGCGTGCGCGGCGGCAATGCCGTGGCGCGTGAGATCCGCCAGGAAGCGGGCATGGTGTTCCAACAGTTCAATCTGTTTCCGCAGATGACGGCGCTCGAGAACGTCGCGTTCGGGCCGCGGCAGGTGCGCGGCGCCTCCAGGTCGCAGGCGCAGGCCCTGGCGGCGGAACTGCTCGCCAAGGTGGGCCTCGCCGAGCGCATGCACCACTATCCGAGCGAGCTCTCCGGCGGGCAGCAGCAACGCGTTGCCATTGCACGCGCACTGGCCGTCAGGCCGAAGCTGATGCTGTTCGACGAGCCGACCTCCGCGCTCGACCCGGAACTGCGCCAGGAGGTGCTGCGCGTCATGCAGTCGCTTGCCGAGGAGGGCATGACGATGGTCGTCGTGACCCACGAGATGCAGTTCGCCCGAAAGGTCGGGACACGGCTGATCTTCATGGAGCACGGCCACATCACGGTCGACGGGCCGCCGGGGCAACTGCTGGACAACCCGCCGAACCAACGCCTGCGCGATTTTCTTCAGCACGTGGAGTGACATGCCGACATTGAATTACCTTGAGGCCGGGGGATCGCCCTTCGAAACGGGGCGCATGCTCGGCCGCTTCGGCGCCGCGGCCCTGCAGGACTATGCGCGGCATTCGCCCGCCTGGGCGACGGTGATGCGCCATCGTGGCGCACCCGCAGCCGAGGCGATGGCCACCTTGGTGCGCACGCGTTTTCCGCGCATCTGGGACGAGCTGCAGGGCCTCGCCGCCGGGCTGGAACTGCCGTTCGAAGACGTGTTCCTGTGGAACAGCCGCGGCGACTTGTGGGCCATGGCACCGGACGGTTGCACCACGGTGCAGGAAGCGGGTGCGCTGCGCCGCATCACCCACAACGAAGACGGCGATCCGGCCTTCGCGGGACATTGCGCGATCGCGGTGTGTGCGATGGAAGGCGGGGCGTCCTTCGCGTCCTTCGTTTATCCGGGATCGCTGCCGGGCCACACCTTCGCCGTGACCGAGGGCGGCTTCGCGATGACGGTCAACAACCTGCGATGCCTGAAGGTGCGGCCCGGCGTCCCACGGATGGTTCTCACGCGGGCACTGCTCGAAGCGGCCAGCCTGCGCGAGGTGCGCGCGCTGCTTGCATCGAACGAACGTGCAGGCGGCTTCCACCTGACCGTGGCGCACCGGTCCACGCCCGAACTGCTCAGCGTGGAGTTCAGCTCAGAAGCCTGTTCGGTCGTTGAGGTCGTTGGCCGGAGGCTGCATGCCAACCACGCGCTGCATGCTGCGCTGAGCGATCTGCCGCAGATCGTCACCGGCTCGTCGCGGCACCGGCAACTGCGCGGCGATGCCTTGCTGGCCGACGGCGATCCGCTGCGCCTGCTGGCCGACAGCGGTGATGCGTCGTTCCCGATCCTGCGCACCGATCCGGCCGACAGCGACGGCGAGAACACGATGGCGACCGCGGACATCCGCATCGGCCCTTCGTGCGTCGAATGGCAGGTGTACGAGCATCCAGCGCAGCCGCCGCGGTTCCATATGATCGACGGCCATGCAAGCATCGAAAAAAGCCAGCGAACCCAACCCACCTGACGCCGAGAACGATGGCGCTTCGCCGCCTCGAACGGTCGAGGCACTGCGTGCGCTGACGGTGCGCGTGGGGCGGGGCGATGCGCTGATTTCGATGGGCGGCAAGGCGCACAGCGTGCTAGCGCGCCTGGTCGAGCGACCGGAAGAGGTTGCCGTGCGCACGATCACCGAACTCGCCGAATCCCTGGGCGTGAACGCGTCGACGCTGACGCGTCTGGCGACCCGTCTCGGCTATGCCGGCTTCGTCGATTTCCAGACGGTGTTCCGCGACGGGCTGGCGTCCCGGCACCGCCATTTCTACAGCGAGCAGGCCGGCCGCCTGGTCGCGCATGCCTCGGAGCGCTCGCAGTCGGATGGGCCCGGGCAGCGCCCGGAGATCGACACCATGGTGCAGATTGCCAAGGACTCGATCGCCAACACCGAAGGCTTCCTCGCGCAGCTCTCGGCCGACGAACTGCAGCAGGCGGCCCGGCTGCTGGCCACGGCCCCGCGGGTTCGCGTGCATGGTCTTCGGCAGTTCAGCGCGTTGGCAAGTTTCCTGGCCTATGGGTTGGCGATGGTGCGCGGCGACGTGGCCCTGCTCGATCCGCACGGGCTGGGCGTGGCCGAGGGGCTGGCCCAGTTGCAGCCCGGCGACCTCGTGGTGGTGACGAGCGTCGAGCCCTACACGCGCAGCATCGCCGAGACGGCGGCCGCTGCCGCCAAGGCCGGCGTGATCGTCATCGCCATCACCGACCACCGCGCGTCGCCGCTCGCGGCCTTCGCGAAGCACGCCTTCTTCGTGCCGCACGGCAGCACCTTCTTCAGCAATTCGATGGGCGCCTATGTCATCTTCTGCGAAGGCCTGCTGAACCTGGTCGCGACCAGCCTGGGCAAGAAGGCGCTGAAGGCGCTCGAACGGCGAGAGCGCTTCATCGCAGACCTGGGCATCGAGTAGCACTGCGCGTCGAGGCGCGCACGTTCGGCATTCAATCGTCGAAGCCGCCGAACACGATGTCGGGTGCGCTGGTGTTGTGGCGCGAAGGCTGGCTGCGCCCGAAGCGAACGTGCGTGGCGTTGAGCGACTTGACCTCGGGCAACGGCAGGGTTTGCGCCGCGGCCTGCGGCGCTGACTGCCAGCGCACCTCGCTCACGTCGGCGTTGTCGGGCGCGACGTACATCGAGCGCAGCACCGCGAAGGGCTGAGCGCTCGCGGTGGGCTTCGAGAGCGTCACGTCGAGCGCGGTGCGTGCGCGGCTGATTTCGTCCACGCGCACCACGGCGCTGCCGCCGTCGGTGAAGCGCACCTGGATGGCCAGCGGCCGGGGCACGATGCGGATCGACGCGATGTTCACCACCGGCCGCGCCGCCGCCTCGACCGGGCCGAGCAGGAACGACGAGCCATACGCCCCGTCGCCGAAGCGGGCCTCGGGCAGCGGCTTGATGCGCCAGTAGCCATCGGACGGGTAGAGAACGATCGCTTCAAGCGCTTTGCCGTTCTCTTTCTTGAACACCTGCAGCAGGTGAAAGCCGCCGTCCTTGCGCTTGCCGATCTGCACGGGCACGCGCTGCGGCCGCCAGAAGGTGGGCAGTGTCATGCCGACGATGCGCCACTGCGCGTTGTCCATCAGCACGACGGTGCGTTTGCGGAAGCGGTGCGCCGGGTCGGTCGGGTGGGCCCCGCCGTCGAAGTTGCAGCCCGAGAAGTCGGGCTTGGTGACGTCGTTGCCGACCTTGTCGAGGTAGTCGGGCTGCAGTGCCTCGATGCGCAGGCGGCGGATCCCGTCGCCGCGCAAGGTCAGCGACACGTTGTCTTCCTCTGCGCAGGCGGTGGTCGTGGTGCCGTTCTCGACGGTGGCGGCGACAGGGGCTGCGGTAGCCGGCAGCAGCGCGGCGAAGGCGCTGCAGATCAGGGCGACACGCGCGACGGAACGAAGAGGCATCGGGTCTCCGGTGATGGGATGGGGCGCGCTACTCGCGGCGCGCGATCAGGTCGCTGAAAAGCTTATGTTCGCATTCCGGGTCGGAACACTTCTCGCAAGGCCATGACCACGAGGCGGGCTTCGCGTCGGACTGGGTGCGCGCGCGGGGCCGGCCCTCGCTGCCGGCGATGGAATTGATGGCGTTCCAGGCATTGGCGAGCCGCTCGCCGCCCGTGCCATGCACCACGGCGTACGAGAGCTTCGCGCCCGCGAGCGCGGCGCGCACCAGCGTGTCGGTGGGCTGGCGCGCGTGCGGGCCGTCGCGCATGTCGTCGGCCATCCAGGGCAGGTCGAGCGCGGTGAGCAGCGTGATGGCATAGCGCCGCTGCGCGGCCAGCGCGCTGTCGTAGAGCGTGGTGTCGGCGAACAGCTGCTCGCTGTAGACAGCCGTCATGAGCGCCGTGGTGTCGGCCACCACCACGCCGGAGGCGGCTGCGGCCTCGATGCGGCGGGTCTGCTCTTCGGCGATGGCCCGTTGCTCGTCGGGGCGCGGCGTGCGGGCTTCGCGTTCGCACCATTCGCGCAGGTACTCGCTCACCAGCATCGTCGGCGTGCCGCGGTCCTTCAGGCGCTGCGCGATGGCGCGGGCCAGCTCGGTCTTGCCGGTGCTCTCGGCGCCCACGAGTGCGATGACACAGCCGGTCGGCAGCGTGGGCGTCATGCGCGTACCACCTCGGCCGGCATGCGCTGCCGCCACGCGACGTAGCCGGCCACGCTGAGCACGGCGAACACCGCATACAGGCCCACGGTGAGCCACAACCCTTTGTGGATGAACAGGCCCACGCTCACGATGTTCACGGCCAGCCAGATCAGCCAGTTCTCGATGAACTTGCGCCCGAGCAGGAACTGCCCGACCAGGCTCAGGCCGGTGGCGAAGCCGTCCCACCAGGGCACGTCGGTGTCAGTGAAACGGCGCAGAAAGAGGGCGACGGCCGGCCATGCCAGTGCGCAGGCGGCTAGAGTGAAAGCGATGCCGCGCGGCGAGAGCCGGGCGACATGCAAGGCGCTGCCGTCGGCCCGGTGGCCACGCAGCCATTGCGCCCAGCCCCACAGGGCGACGAAGGCGAAGAAGACCTGGAGCGAGGCATCGCCGTAGATGCGCGCCTTGGCGAACACCACGACGTAGAGCAGCGAACTGATGATGGCCAGCGGCCATCCCCAGTGAATCTCGCGCATGTTGCAGCCGACCATGCCGAGAGCCAGCACGGCTGCGATGAATTCGAGCCAGCTGACAGGAGAGCCCCAGAGCAGGAATGCCGGGGCCGAGAGAAGCTCGAGGATCAGGTTCACCCCCGAAGGGCACCGTCGCGGTCTGTTCGTGGGACACCGCGGAGCCGGTTTTTCCGGGCCGCCGGCGTCGCCCCCTGGAAGGGGGTTGGCGAAGCGACACGAAGTGCGCGAAGACTGGGGGTCATCCTAATGAGCGATCTGTACGAACACTTCGTTCGGTTTGACCATGCCGAGCTCCGCGCGCGCGCGCTCCTCGACCATCTCGAGGCCGTTCTTGAGGTCGTTGACCTCGGAGGTCAGGCGCTCGTTGGTCAGCGTGGCCTTGGCGTTGGCTTCTTTCTGGTCGGCCAGCTTGGTGCGCAGCTGGGCCACGTCGCGCACGCTGCCGCGCCCGTTCCAGAGCTGCCACTGCAGGATGGCCAGCAGGAGCAACAGGACGATCGGAGGAACGAGGCGGGCGCGCATGCCGCGTGGCGTCCGGGCGTTACTTCAGGTTGTAGAACGCGCCGCGGCCGGGGTACACGGCGATGTCGCCGAGATCTTCTTCGATGCGCAGCAGCTGGTTGTACTTGGCGATGCGGTCCGAACGCGAGAGCGAACCGGTCTTGATCTGGCCGGCGTTGGTGCCCACCGCGATGTCGGCGATGGTGCTGTCCTCGGTTTCGCCCGAGCGGTGCGAGATGACGGCGGTGTAGCCCGCGCGCTTGGCCATCTCGATGGCGGCGAAGGTTTCGGTCAGCGTGCCGATCTGGTTGATCTTGATGAGGATCGAGTTGGCGATGCCCTTGTCGATGCCCTCTTGCAGGATCTTGGTGTTGGTGACGAACAGGTCGTCGCCCACCAGCTGCACGCGCTTGCCCAGGCGTTCGGTCAGGTGCTTCCAGCCGTCCCAGTCGCCTTCGTGCATGCCGTCCTCGATGCTGATGATCGGGTACTTGTCGACCCAGTTCGCGAGCATGTCGGTCCAGCTTTCGGCCGTGAGCGAGAGGTTCTCGCCCGACAGCACGTACTTGCCGTCCTTGTAGAACTCGCTGGCCGCGCAATCGAGGCCCAGGGCGATCTGTTCGCCAGCGGTGTAGCCGGCCTTGTCGATGGCTTCCAGGATCAGCTGGATGGCTGCTTCATGGCTCTCGACGCTGGGGGCGAAGCCGCCTTCGTCGCCGACCGCCGTGCTGATGCCGCGATCGCCCAGGATCTTCTTCAGGGCATGGAACACTTCGGCGCCGTAGCGCACGGCCTCGCGGAAGCTCTTGGCGCCCACGGGGATGATCATGAACTCCTGCAGGTCCAGGCTGTTGTTGGCGTGCGCGCCGCCGTTGATGACGTTCATCATCGGCACCGGCAGCTGCATGCCGCCCATGCCGCCGAAGTAACGGTACAGCGGCAGGCCCGATTCCTCGGCCGCGGCGCGGGCCACGGCCATCGACACGGCGAGCGTGGCGTTGGCGCCCAGGCGGCCCTTGTTGTCGGTGCCGTCGAGGTCGATCATCGTGCGATCGAGGAAGGCCTGTTCGCTGGCGTCGAGGCCCAGCACGGCTTCCGAGATCTCGGTGTTGATGTTCTCCACGGCCTTGAGCACGCCCTTGCCGAGGTAGCGGCTCTTGTCGCCGTCGCGCAGCTCGATGGCCTCGCGCGAACCGGTCGATGCGCCCGAGGGCACGGCCGCGCGGCCCATGGTGCCCGATTCGAGCAGCACGTCGCACTCGACGGTGGGGTTGCCTCGGCTGTCGAGAATTTCGCGGCCGACGATGTCAACGATTGCACTCATCTTCTGTCTTTCTCTTTCTGGTCTCTTTGGCGGATGAATAAATGGGGATCAGAGGCCCTCGACGGCGATCATGTTCATGATCGCGGCGCCGGCACGCGCCTCGCGCGCCTTGAGGTACTCGGGCGTCTCGTAGAAGGCCTTGGCCTTCTCGAAGCTGGGGAACTTGAGGATCACCACGCGCGTGGGCTTCCAGTCGCCCTCGAGCGGCTGCACCTGGCCGCCGCGCACGCACACTTCGGCGCCATGCGCCTGCATCGCGGCGCTGGACCACTTCTTGTATTCCTCGTACTGCGTCGGGTTCGTGACCTCGACGTGGGCGATGACGTAGCCGCTGCTCATGCGACAGCCTTCAACGTCTTGTTGGTGCTGCCCGCGCCCTTTTCCTTGTGGTCGAGCGCCGCCTTGATGAAGGCGTTGAACAGCGGGTGGCCGCCCCACGGCGTCGACTTGAACTCGGGGTGGAACTGCACGCCCATGAACCACGGGTGCACGTCCTGCGGCAGCTCGACGATTTCGGTCAGATGCTCGCGCTGCGTGAGCGCGGAGATCACCAGGCCGGCGTTGCGCAGTTCGTCGAGGAAGTTGACGTTGGCTTCGTAGCGGTGGCGGTGACGCTCGGTGACCACGTCGCCGTAGATGCTGTGGGCCAGCGTGCCGGGCGTGACGTCGGAGCTCTGCGCGCCCAGGCGCATGGTGCCGCCGAGGTCGGACTTCTCATCGCGCGTCTTCACGGTGCCGTCGCGGTCCTTCCACTCGGTGATCAGCGCGATCACGGGGGTGGGCGTCTCGGGGTCGAACTCGGTGCTGTTGGCGTTCTTGAGGCCGGCCACGTGGCGGGCGTATTCGATGGTGGCAACCTGCATTCCCAGGCAGATGCCGAGGTAGGGCACCTTGCCTTCACGGGCGAAGCGGGCCGCCGAGATCTTGCCCTCGACGCCGCGCTGGCCGAAGCCGCCGGGCACCAGGATGGCGTCGTACTTGGCCAGGCGCGACACGTCTTGTGCCGAGATGGTCTCGGAGTCGATGTAGTCGATCTTCACCCGGGCATGGTTCTTCATGCCGGCGTGGCGCAGTGCTTCGTTCAGCGACTTGTAGCTGTCCGACAGGTCGACGTACTTGCCGACCATGGCAATCGACACTTCCTTTTGCGGATGCTCGACCTCGTAGACCAGGTCGTCCCAGCGCTGCAGCTTGGCGGGCGGCGTGTTGATGCGCAGCTTGTCGCAGATCAGGCCGTCCAGGCCCTGTTCGTGCAGCATGCGGGGCACCTTGTAGATGGTGTCCACATCCCACATGGAGATCACGCCCCATTCGGGCACGTTCGAGAACAGCGAGATCTTGGCGCGCTCGTCGTCGGGAATCGGCCGGTCGGCGCGGCACAGCAGCACGTCGGCCTGGATGCCGATGGCGCGCAGTTCCTTGGCGGTGTGCTGCGTCGGCTTGGTCTTGAGTTCGCCGGCGGCGGCGATCCAGGGCACGTAGCTCAGGTGCACGAAGGCCGAGTTGTTCGGACCGTTGCGCAGGCTCATCTGGCGTACCGCTTCGAGGAAGGGCAGCGACTCGATGTCGCCCACGGTGCCGCCGATCTCGACGATGGCCACGTCCACCTCGTGCGCCGTGCCGATGCCGGCGCCGCGCTTGATGTATTCCTGGATCTCGTTGGTGATGTGCGGGATCACCTGCACCGTCTTGCCGAGGTAGTCGCCGCGGCGTTCCTTCTCGAGCACGGTCTTGTAGATCTGGCCGGTCGTGAAGTTGTTGGCCTTGCGCATCCGCGTGTTGATGAAGCGCTCGTAGTGGCCGAGGTCGAGGTCGGTCTCGGCGCCGTCATCGGTGACGAACACTTCCCCATGCTGGAAGGGCGACATCGTGCCGGGGTCGACATTGATGTACGGATCGAGCTTGATGAGGGTGACTTGGAGGCCGCGCGATTCGAGGATCGCGGCGAGCGAGGCGGAGGCGATTCCCTTGCCAAGGGAAGATACGACACCACCGGTGACGAAGACAAATTTGGTCATGCCAGTTCCGGATGCGTGAATCCGGGCAGTGGGAAATTGCGATTATAGATGTGCCCTTTGCGACACCCCCCGCCAAGGGCTTGTTGCCGTTTGTTCGATGGCCTATGAGCAACAATACGGCCCATGCAAGATCTCGCCGGCAAACACATCGTCCTTGGCCTCACCGGAGGCATCGCCTGCTACAAGTCGGCCGAGCTGTGCCGGCTGTTCGTGAAGGCCGGGGCTACTGTCCAGGTCGTGATGACCGAGGCGGCCGAGGAGTTCATCACCCCGGTGACCATGCAGGCGCTCTCGGGCCGCACCGTCTACACCTCGCAGTGGGACACGCGTGAGCCCAACAACATGCCGCACATCAACCTCAGTCGCGAGGCCGATGCGATCGTGCTGGCGCCCTGCAGCGCCGACTTTATCGCTCGCCTCGTGCAGGGCCGCGCCGACGACCTGCTGAGCCTGATGTGCCTGGCCCGCCCGATGGACCGCGTTGCGCTGCTGATCGCGCCGGCCATGAACCGCGAGATGTGGGCCCATCCCGCCACCCAGCGCAACCTGATGCAGGTGGCGGCCGACGGCGCAACCGTGCTGGGCGTGGGCAGCGGCTGGCAGGCCTGCGGCGAAACGGGCGATGGGCGCATGCTCGAACCTGCGCAGCTGCTGGAGGACATCACGGCCTTCTTCCAGCCCAAGCTGCTGGCGGGGCAGAAAGTGCTGGTCACGGCCGGCCCGACCTTCGAGGCGCTCGACCCGATCCGCGGCATCACCAACCATTCGTCCGGCAAGATGGGCTTTGCCATCGCCCGCGCGGCCCGCGAGGCGGGGGCCGAGGTCACCCTGGTGGCCGGCCCGGTGCATCTGCCGACCCCGCGCGGCGTGACGCGCCTCGACGTGCTGTCGGCGCAGGACATGCTCGAAGTGACCACCCATGCCGCGCAGTCTGCTAGCATTTTTGTAGCGACTGCCGCCGTGGCCGACTGGCGTCCGGCCACGCAGAGCGATCAGAAGATCAAGAAGGACGGCAGCGGCAAGACGCCGGTGCTCGAGTTCGTCGAGAACGCCGACATCCTCCTGAGCGTTGCCAAGAGCGAGCGGGCACAGGCCCGAAAGCTCTTCTGCGTGGGCTTCGCGGCGGAGAGCGAGAACCTCGCCGAGCACGCCAAGGCCAAGCGCGAGCGCAAGGGCATTCCGCTGCTGGTGGGCAACATCGGCCCGCTGACCTTCGGTCAGGACGACAACGCGCTGCTGCTGGTGGATGCCAAGGGCGTGCGCGAGCTCCCGCGCGCGCCCAAGCTCACGCTGGCGCGAGAACTCATGGCCGAGATTGCCGCTCGACTTCCCGACTGGAGGGCCTGATGAATCCCCATCCCCAGTGGAACACGCCACCGAACGGCGACTTCGCCCGTTATGTCGAGCGGCTGTCGGCGCAGGCCGCGCTGCCGAAGCGGGCGGCGAAAGAGGGCGAGCCCGGGCTCGACGTCGGCATGGGCCCGTCACCCGGCCAGCAGGGGCCGGTGAGCGCGGCCATGCAGCGCAGCGCAGAACTGCCGAATGGCGAAGTGCCGAAGAAGGAGCCTGGCTCCTTCGACCCCCTGACCCTCAAGGTGCTGGGCGCCGTCGGCGCGCTGGTGTTCCTCGTGCTGTGGGCCTCCGGCGTGCCTTTCGGCGTGCTGCTCCTGCTGGCGGGCGTGGCCATCTGGTTCGGCAAGAAATTGAAGGGCGTGAAGCTCACCCCCGGCGTCGCCAAATGGCAGCAGGTGCTGGAAGAGGCGGCCCGCAAGCAAAGAGAACAGCAACAGAAGCAAGGCAGCAAGCAAAAGTGAAAGTCGACGTCCGTATCCTCGATCCGCGCATGGTGGATCAATTGCCCGCATATGCCACCCCTGGAAGCGCCGGCCTCGACCTGCGGGCCTGCCTCGATGCCCCGATCACGCTGGAGCCCAACGGCTGGCAGCTGGTGGGCACGGGCATCGCGATCCACCTGGCCGACCCGGCCTATGCGGCGCTGATCCTTCCGCGCTCGGGGCTGGGCCACAAGCACGGCATCGTGCTCGGCAACCTCGTCGGCCTGATCGACAGCGACTACCAGGGCGAACTGAAGATCAGCGCCTGGAACCGCAGCGACACACCCTTCGTGCTGCAGCCGATGGAGCGGCTCGCCCAATTGGTGATCGTCCCCGTGGTACAGGCGCAATTTCGGGTGGTCACAGACTTTGCACCTTCGCAACGCGGCGAGGGCGGCTACGGCTCCACGGGCAAACATTGAGCAAATGCTGAAGGGAAGCTGAGTTTCGGGGCGGTAAAGACTGGAACTGGCGAAGGCCGGGCGGCCTCGAAGGTTTCAGTGTGTGTTCTGGCGTCATCGCGGCGGACGCTGCGGCGTTAGTCAGGCACACGCAGGGTGCATGCATTCATCATTCGTGCACTGTTCTATCCGAGGAGCCTCCAACATGAAGATCTCAATGCGCTTTGTTTCCGTCACCGCTTCCGTGCTGGCCGTGGCCACGCTCACGGCATGCGTGGCACCGGCGCCCGTCTACCAGACCTCGCGCTATCCGTACCAGGCGCCCCCGCAGGCCATCCAGTACCGCGAAGCTTCCTACGTCGAGTACGGCCACGTGGCCAACATCGAGGTGCTGCGCAGCGAAACAGCCGGCACCGGCACCACCGGCGGCGGCGCTGTCGCCGGCGGGGTCATCGGTGGTGTGGTGGGCAACCAGTTCGGGCGCGGCAATGGGCGTGCGGCGGCCACCGCGCTGGGCATCGTGGGCGGCGCCCTGCTGGGCAACACCATCGAGGCTCAGCAGAACGGGCCACGTGCCTATGAAACCTACCGCGTGTCGGTGCAGACCGACAACGGCGGTTACCGCGCCTTCGATGTGCAAAGCCCGGGCGACCTGCGCATCGGCGACCGTGTGCGCATCGACAACGGCCAGATCTCGCGCATGTAGCCGTCGACGATCTTCCGTACGCAAAAAAGCCGAGCATGCTCGGCTTTTTCTTTGGCTGACGGAGCCTCAATGCAGCGTATGGTTGCCCGGTGCCATCGGCGCGACCTTGAAGAAGCCCGTGCCCGCCGAGCCGCGGCCGACTTCCTCTTCGGTGGCCTCGCGCACGGAGCGCACTGTGATGTCGAGCCGGATCGCGATGCCTGCCAGCGGATGGTTGCCGTCCAGCACCAGATGCTCCGGATAGATCTCGGCCACGGTGTAGATCGCGTCTTTTGGAATGTCGCTGTTCACGCCCTTGGGAAGGGCGGAGCCGTCGAAGGTCATGCCTTCTTCCGTGCCTTCGGGAAAAAGCGAGCGCGGCTCCAGGAAGAGCAACTGGTCGTTGAAGTCGCCGAAGCCCTGTTCGGGTTCGATCTGCAGCTGCACCCGGGCGCCGGGCTCATGGCCTTGCAGGGCCGCTTCGATCACGTCGAAGAGGTCGTCGCCGCCGACCATGAATTCCACCGGCTCGTCGAGCACGTCCAGCACGTCGCCGAGCGTGTCTTTCATGGTCCAGGTCAGGCCGACCACGCATTGTTCAGAGATTTCCATTGCAGAATTCTCCCATGGAGATCAATCAACCCCTGCCATTGCTCGGCGGCCTGAGTGCCGCGCAGTTCATGCGGCGGCACTGGCAGAAAAAACCCTTGCTCGTCCGACAGGCGATACCCGCGATGGTGCCACCGATCGAACGTGCTGCGCTGTTCTCGCTGGCCGAACGCGAGGAGGTCGAATCGCGGCTCATCCGGCATGGCAAGGCCGGCTGGTCGCTCAAGCATGGGCCGCTGGCCCGGCGTGCCTTGCCGCCGTTGAAGCAACCCGCCTGGACGCTGCTGGTGCAGGGCGTCGACCTGCATCACGAAGGCGTACACGAACTGTTGCAGCAGTTTCGCTTTCTGCCCGACGCTCGCCTCGACGACCTGATGATCAGCTATGCCAGCGATACCGGCGGGGTAGGCGCGCATTTCGACAGCTACGACGTGTTTCTGCTGCAGGCGCAGGGGCGTCGCCGCTGGTCCATCGGCAAGCAGAGCGACCTGCGCCTGCAGCCGGGCGTGCCGCTCAAGATCCTCGAGAACTTCGAACCCGAGCAGACCTTCGTGCTCGAACCCGGCGACATGCTGTACCTGCCGCCGCGCTATGCCCACGACGGCGTGGCCGTGGGTGACGACTGCATGACCTGTTCCATCGGCCTGCGTTCGTCCGCATTGGGCGAACTCGGCGCCGACCTGCTGGCGCGCATGGCGCAGGCGTACGCCGAAGACCTGGAAGATGCGGGGCCTGCCGAGCTGGCGCGCTACCGTGACCCGATGCAGCCGGCGGTCGATGCACCCGCGCAGATGCCCGCCGCATTGCAGGGCTTCGCCCGCAAGGCCATCGAGGCCGCACTGCGCGATGCCGACGCCGTCGATCGCGCACTTGGCGAGTCGCTCACCGAGCCCAAGGCCAATGTCTGGTTCGGCGAAGGCGGCGAGGCACCCGATGCAATGCAGCGCGTGGCACTCGACCGCCGCACGCGCATGCTCTACGACACGCGGCACATCTACATCAACGGCGAGAGCTTTCGCGCGGGAGGGTCCGACGCCACGCTGATGCGCCGCCTTGCCGACCGGCGCGCGCTGGATTCCCGCGAGCTGGCCCGTGCCAGCGAAGGCGCTCTCGCGCTGCTTGGCGAATGGTGCGAGGCAGGTTGGCTTCATGCCGAATGATCACACCGGAGCGCCGCTGAGCGAAGGCCGCTTCGATGGCCGCGAAGCCTTCGATGCGATCCTGCGTGCCGCACTGTCGGCCGCCGCGCGGGAGGGCTGGAAGGAGATCGTCTTCAGCGACCCCGACTTTGCCGACTGGCCATTGGGCGAGCGCGCGAGCATCGAGGCGTTGCAGACCTGGTCGGCAAGCGGCCGCCGCTTCGTGCTGCTCGCCCAGCGCTTCGATGTACTCGAACGCGGCCACGCGCGCTTCGTGCCGTGGCGCCGCATGTGGGACCACATCATCGAATGCCGCGCGACCGGCAAGGCCGCGGGCTCCGAAGTGCCCAGCGCCATCTGGACGCCCACCTGGTTCGTGCATCGCATCGACCCCGAGCGCAGCCGCGGCGTGAGCGGCACCGATGCGCCCGCCCGCCGCGCCTTGCGCGATTCGATCGACGAATGCTGGCGCATCGCGCGGCCGGCGTTTCCGGCATCGACATTGGGCTTGTAAGCCAATGCCGCGAATGCGGCCGCGAGACATATTCGGACAGGTGGGCAGGTCTAGAATTTTTTTCGTTCCAGACCTTCATTGCCAAAGGAGATTCCATGAAGAAGTCATCGTCCGTCCTGGTTGCCTCGCTGATTGCCGCTGCCGCGCTCGTCGCCTGCGGAAAGAAGGAGGATGCTGCGCCGGCTGTCGTGACGCCGCCTCCTGCACCCGTGACCGAACCCGCGCCTGCGCCTGCGCCCGCACCTGCCACCGATCCGGCCGCATCGGGGGCGGCAACGCCGGCGCCCGGCGCATCGTCCGCGCTCGACGCGGCGAACGCAGCCACCGAGGCAGCGAAGAAGAACGAAGCGCCGAAGCAATAGGCCAGGCCTCGGCACCCGCCATGATGAAAGCCGCCACGAGGCGGCTTTTTTTCTTAGGAGAGCGTGAGGATCGCGCGGCTCATACGTCGAGCCAGGGCGAGCCCTGCGATGCCGTGGCGGTGAGCATCTCGGCCTCGTCGCCGCCGAGGGCCTCGGCCATCAGGCGGCGCACGATCTCGGGTCGATTGTTCTGCTCGCTCAGGTGTGCAGCCACCACGTGGCGCAAGCCGTCGTGCAGCACCGCGCGTGCGATCTCTGCGGCGGCCGTGTTCGACAGGTGGCCGTAGTTGCCGCCGACACGATGCTTGAGAAAGGGCGGATAGGCCGAATTGGCCAGCAGATCGCTGTCGTGGTTGAACTCCAGCAGCAGCGCATGCACGCCGCTCAGGCGGGCCAGCACGTGGGCCGTGGCGTGGCCCAGATCCGTCAATACGCCCAGCGTGCGGTTGCCGTCGGTGCAGCGAAGCTGCAGCGGCTCGCGCGCATCGTGGGGCACGGTGAAGGGCTGCACGCAGATGTCGCCGACCTCGAACTCGGCGTCGTCGCGCGCCAGGTTCAGCAGGCCCTCGAAATCGCGCCCGCCGGTGGCGAGCCACGTGCCTTCGCTCATCCAGACGGGGATGCGGTTGCGCCGCGACAGCGAATGGGCGCAGCCGATGTGGTCGCCGTGCTCGTGCGTGACGAAGACCGCATCGATGTCGCTGGCGGCGAGGCCTGCCTGGGCCAGCCGCAGATCGAGCTGCTTGAGGCCGAAGCCGCAGTCGATCAGGAGGCGGGAGGTGCGCCCGGCGCTGGTCGCTTCGACCAGCGCGGCGTTGCCCGTGCTGCCGCTGCCGAGGCTTCGGAAGCGGAGCATGCGGGTTACTTCAGGTCGTCTGCGATGACCTTGACGATGCGCTCGGCGTTGGCCGAGGTTTCAGGTGCGCCGGCTGCGTCGAGCACGGACACCGTCGTGGCTTCGCCCTGTCCCTTGACCGAGATGCGGAACTTGATCGGTGCTTCGTCCTTGGGCGAGCTGCTGAACAGCTTGCCGAAGAAGCCGGGCTCCTTCTTGTCGGGGTTGGGGGTCACGTAGCGCACGTAGTACAGGCCGGCGCTGCGGTCGCGGTCTTCCACGGTGAAGCCGGTGCGGTCGAGCGCGAGCCCGACGCGGCGCCATGCGCGCTCGAAGCCTTCGCTGATCTGCACGACCGGCTGGTTGCCGACCTTGGCGACGGTGGCGGTCTTGGTCGTCGCGGTGGTGGCGGCCAGGATCTTCGACTGCTCCTGCGAGACGCCGAGCTTGACCATCAGGCGGCGCAGGAATTCGGTCTCGAGCTCAGGATCGCTGGGGCGGGGCTGCCACACGGTCTGGTCCTGGCGCGAGTTGTTGTAGACCTCCTGCATGCCGCGGTGGCTGATGAAGATCTCGGTGCCGTTGGGCGTGCGTTCCAGGCGAGTGCGGAAGCGGTCGAGTTCGCCGGTCGAGTAGACCGAGTCGACCAGCTTGCCCAGCGTGCCGCGGATGATGTCCTGCGGCAGCTTGGCGCGGTTCTCGGCCCAGTCGGTTTCCATGATGCCCAGGTTGCGCTGGTCGGTGGTCAGCAGGAAGCCGCTTTCCTGCCAGAAGTCCTTCACCGGGTCCCAGAGCTGGTCGGGCGTACGGTTGACGACGATCCATCGCTGCGTGCCCGAGCGCTCCATGCGCACGTCGCCGAGGTTGCTCACGGCGGTGGGCACGCCCGGGGCGTTGGCGATGCCGGCCTGGTAGGCATTGGCGGTCACGGCGCCGCCGGGGATGGCGTAGCGGTTGTCGCGCGAGAGTTGGGAGAGATCGGGTGGGACTTCGAGCGTCGGGGCCTTGCCTGCACTCTTGTAGTCGATCTTGTCGCTCTCGAGGACGGAGCAGGCGGCGAGGCTGGCAACGAGGGCCAGCAGTGCAAGTCGCGAAAGGTTCTTCAACGTCGTCTTCCTTGTTGGAATGGTTCGGTCAATCTAGGGGCCGCAGTGCCCGCCATCTCAGAGCACGGTTCGGGCAAAAGGTTGCTTAACCTTGCTGCGGCCAGGGGAAAGGATGCTCAGCCCTTCAGCAGGCCGGTGGCGCGCAGGGCGCCT
The DNA here is from genome assembly GCF_059491885.1 of Variovorax sp. Varisp46. Taxonomy (NCBI): domain Bacteria; kingdom Pseudomonadati; phylum Pseudomonadota; class Betaproteobacteria; order Burkholderiales; family Comamonadaceae; genus Variovorax; species Variovorax sp. Varisp46. Next base: position 2,973,994 of record NZ_CP168515.1, on the reverse strand, counting down.
TCGACCGCGGGGCGGCTCGCTTCGCCGAGTTCGGTGAGCGGCAGGCGCAGCGTGCCGCCGCACAGGCCGAGCCGTGCCATGGCCCACTTCAGCGGGATCGGGTTGGGCTCGACGAACAGGTTGCGGTGCAGCGGCATCAGCTCGAACTGGATCTGCATGGCGCGCTTGACGTCGCCCGCCAGTGCCGCCACGCACAGTTCGTGCATCTTGCGCGGCGCGACGTTGGCCGTGACGCTGATGTTGCCCTGGCCGCCGCAGAGCATGAGCGCGACCGCGGTCGGGTCGTCGCCGGAATAGACGGCAAAGTTCTTAGGCAGGTCGCGAATGAGCCACTGGGCGCGCTCGATGTTGCCGGTGGCTTCCTTGATGCCGATGATGCCGGGCACCTGCGCCAGTCGCAGCACGGTGTCGTGCGCCATATCGGCAACGGTGCGGCCGGGCACGTTGTAGAGCACGACGGGCAGGTCGCCCACGGCTTCGGCGATGGCCTTGAAATGCTGGTACTGGCCCTCTTGCGTGGGCTTGTTGTAGTACGGCACGACCTGGAGCTGCGAATCGGCGCCCACGCCCTTGGCGAACCTGGCGAGTTCGATGGCTTCCTTGGTCGAGTTCGCGCCGCAGCCGGCCATCACGGGCACGCGGCCCCGGGCCTGCTCGACCGAAACACGGATGATTTCGCAGTGCTCTTCGACATCGACCGTCGGCGATTCGCCGGTGGTGCCGACCACGCCGAGGCAGTCGGTGCCTTCTTCGATGTGCCAGTCGATGAGCCGCCGCAGGGCGGGGTAGTCGACACTGCCGTCGTCGTGCATCGGCGTGACGAGCGCGACGATGCTGCCTGTCAGTTGCTCCAAGGGGAATCTCTTTGTCGGTGGACGAAAGTGCCGATTCTACTTACTCCGGCGTGCCGCAAGACAGCCGCCCCGGGCCCCTCAGTTTCCCGCAAGGAGGTGCCGGGGCGGCTGGCCGTCGTTGCTGCCAGCGGGGCGGACGGCGGCAATGCGCTGCACGAAGCGCGCAGGTTCGGGCATGAAGCCGTCCTCGTAGGCCACCACGCGCAGGCCGGTGCAGGCCGTCAGCAGTTCGCCGGGCTGCAGCAGGAAGTCGGGGCGAGAGGGCTTGCCGACGGTCTCGTTGCCCGCCGCGAAGGTTTCGTAGAGCAGCACGCCGCCCGCTGCCACCGCGGCCACGATGTCGGCCATGCGCGGGCGCCAGAGGTAGTTGGTGACGATCACGGCGCCAAAGGCCTGGCCGGCGAAGGGCCAGGGGCCCGACTCGATGTCCGCCGAGACGGTGCGGCCGAAGGCGCCGGCCGCCGCTATGGCTTCAGGCGAGCGGTCGACACCGGTGGCCGGATGCCCGCGGCCCGCGAACCACTGCATGTGCCGCCCGGCGCCGCAGGCCACGTCGAGCACCTTGGCGCCGGGCGCGAGCAGGTGCGTCCAGCGAACGATCCATTCGGAAGGCGCGGACAGGCCGTGCATCGGTACAGCATCTTTCATGGCGGGGCGGGCCTCAGAAGCAGGACCAGATCTGGTCGACCAACGTCACGAGGAAGTCCGGGTGGACGTAAAGCGCGAACACGCCGCCCAGCACTGCCAGCGCGGCGGCCAGCCAGCCCGCGTGGACGATGTGGTGGCGCATTTGCGAAGTCATGGCCGTGTTTATACGCAATCAGCCCGCGGCCCCCAGCGGCTGTGGCGACGAGCGCGAGATGGCGCTTTCCTTCACCGGCAGGTTGATCAGCGCCGCGAACACGCCCAGCGCGACCGCGATGTACCAGACGATGTCGTAGCTGCCCGTGGTGTCGTACAGGTAGCCGCCAAGCCACACGCCCAGGAACGAGCCCACCTGGTGGCTCAGGAACACGAAGCCGCTGAGCATCGACAGGTGCGCCACGCCGAAGATGCCCGCCACGATCGCATTGGTCGCGGGCACAGTCGACAGCCACAGGAAGCCCATCGCCGCCGAGAACACATACACGCTGAGCGGTGAGATCGGTACCAGCAGGAACAGCGCGATCGACACGGCCCGCGCGAAATAGATCGCCGCCAGGATCTTGCGCTTGGCCAGCTTCTGCCCCAGCAGCCCCACCGTGTAGGTGCCGAACACGTTGAACAGCCCGATCAGCGCCAGCGCATAGCCCGCCACTTCGGCCGGCAGGCTCCGGTCGCGCAGGTAGGTCGGCATGTGGATGCCGATGAACGCAAGCTGGAAGCCGCAGACGAAGTACCCCGCCATCAGCAGCCCGAAGCTCGGATAGCGGAAAGCCTCGCCCACCGCCTGCAGCACCGATTGTTCGCGGTGCCCGGCCAGCGCGGACGTCTTCGGTTCGCGCAGGCCGAAGGCCATCGGGATGATCACGAGCACCAGCACCGCCACCACGGCAAGCGCCGTCTGCCAGCCCAGGTGGCCGATCAATCGCCCCTCGATGGGCGCCATCAGGAACTGCCCGAAGGAGCCGGCCGCCGCCGCAACGCCCATCGCCCACGATCGCCGTTCAGCCGGAATCTGCCGACCGATCACGCCGTAGATCACCGCATAGGTCGAGCCCGCCTGCGCCGCGCCGATCAGCACGCCCGCGCTCAGCGTGAAGAGCAGCGGCGTCGGCGAATGCGCCATGCCGAGCAGACCCAGCGCATAGAACACCGAGCCGCCGATCAGCACCCGGAACGCGCCGAAGCGGTCGGCCAGCATGCCCGCGAACACCCCGAAGATGCCCCATGAAAGATTCTGGACCGCCAGCGCGAACGAGAAGGTCTGCCGGCTCCAGTCCTGCGCCTGCGTGATCGGCTGCAGCCAGAGCCCGAAGCCGTGGCGGATGCCCATCGACAACGTGACGATCATGGCCCCGCAGAACAGGACTTGCTTGATGGAGAGGACGGGGGCTGGGGCTTGCATCGCGTCGAATGTAGCGACTTGAGGGCTTCGGCAGGCGGCAGGTCGGCCGACGGCATTGATGATTTATCGAGGCGGCTTTGATGCGACCGGCGCATCAAACGAACTCGCCTCGCTGGCCTATGCCGGCCGGGCCATCGTCAACGAGCAAGTCCGGTCATCGTGCCAACCTTCGGCTCCTGATCGAAGGTTCCTGTATGGGTATCCAGTCATTTGGTGGCGACTGACTACAATCCGCCCCCATGGCGACTCCCCTCAAGACTCCCCCCAGTTCAGCGTCCGCATCGTCCGGCTACTCGGAAGGCTCCATCCGCGTGCTCAAGGGCCTCGAGCCCGTGAAGCAGCGCCCGGGCATGTACACCCGGACCGACAACCCGCTGCACATCATCCAGGAAGTGCTCGACAACGCCGCCGACGAGGCGCTGGCGGGCTATGGCAAGAAGATCAAGGTCACGTTGCATGCCGACGGCTCGGCCAGCATCGAAGACGACGGCCGGGGCATTCCGTTCGGCCTGCACCCCGAAGAAAAGGCCCCCGTGATCGAGCTCGTGTATACCCGCCTGCACGCGGGCGGCAAGTTCGACAAGGGCTCGGGCGGTGCCTACAGCTTCTCGGGCGGCCTGCACGGCGTGGGTGTTTCGGTGACCAATGCGTTGTCCAAGCGGCTCGAAGTCACCTCGCACCGCGAAGGCTCCGTCGCCAAGCTGGCCTTCAGTGCCGGCGACGTGATCGAGGCGCTCGAAATCCGCAAGCTCGAGGCCGGCGAGCGCCGCCAGGGCACCACCGTGCGCGCCTGGCCCGACGCCAAGTATTTCGAGACCGCCGTGCTTCCCATGGGCGAGCTCACGCACCTGCTGCGCAGCAAGGCCGTGCTGATGCCTGGCGTGAGCGTCACGCTCGTCAATGAGAAGACCAAGGAAACCCAGCAGTGGCTCTACAAGGGCGGCCTGAGCGACTACCTCATGCAGACGCTCAACGGCGACCCCGTCATTCCGCTGTTCGAAGGCAGCGGCCACGCTGACAAGAACGCCGACAACTTCGCCGAAGGCGAGGGCGCCGACTGGTGCGTGGCCTTCACGGAAGACGGCCAGCCGGTGCGCGAGAGCTACGTCAACCTGATTCCCACCAGCGCCGGCGGCACGCACGAAAGCGGCCTGCGCGACGGCCTGTTCACCGCCGTGAAGGGCTTCATCGAGCTGCACTCGCTGCTGCCCAAGGGCGTGAAGTTGCTGCCCGAGGACGTGTTCGCGCGCGCCTCGTACGTGCTCAGCGCCAAGGTGCTCGACCCGCAATTCCAGGGCCAGATCAAGGAACGCCTGAACTCGCGCGACGCGGTGCGCCTGGTGTCGAGCTTCGTGCGCCCCGCGCTCGAACTGTGGCTCAACCAGCACGTCGACTATGGCCGCAAGCTCGCCGAGCTGGCCATCAAGGCCGCGCAGACGCGCCAGCGCGCCGGCCAGAAGGTCGAGAAGCGCAAGGGCTCCGGCGTGGCCGTGCTTCCCGGCAAGCTGACCGACTGCGAGAGCAAGGACATCAGCCACAACGAAGTCTTCCTGGTCGAGGGCGACTCCGCCGGCGGCAGCGCCAAGATGGGCCGCGACAAGGAAAGCCAGGCGATCCTGCCCCTGCGCGGCAAGGTGCTCAACACCTGGGAAGTCGAGCGTGACCGGCTCTTCGCCAACACCGAGATCCACGACATCTCGGTGGCCGTGGGCGTCGACCCGCACGGCCCCAACGACACGCCCGACATGAGCGGGCTGCGCTACGGCAAGGTCTGCATCCTGAGCGATGCCGACGTGGACGGCTCGCACATCCAGGTGCTGCTGCTCACGCTGTTCTTCCGGCACTTTCCGAAATTGATCGAAGTCGGCCACGTGTATGTTGCAAAGCCGCCATTGTTCCGGGTCGATGCACCTGCGCGCGGCAAGAAGCCGGCCTCCAAGGTTTATGCGCTGGACGAAGGTGAACTCACCGCCACGCTCGACAAATTGCGCAAGGACGGCGTTCGCGAAGGCGCCTGGAGCATCAGCCGCTTCAAGGGCCTGGGCGAAATGAGCGCGGAACAATTGTGGGAAACCACGCTCAATCCAGACACCCGGCGCCTGATGCAGGTCCAATTGGGGCGGTTCGACTTCACGGCCACCCAGGGCGAGATCACCAAGCTCATGGGCAAGGGCGAAGCGGCAGCGCGGCGCGAACTCATGGAGTTGCGGGCCGACGATGTCGACATCGACGTCTGATTCCTCCACCACGCATGTCAGCTTTCAAGCGTTCGTTGTTGCTTTCGGCCTTCCTGCTGTGCACGCAGCAGGAGGCGGCGCACGCCGCTGACATCTACGGCTACGTCGACAGCAAGGGCGTGGCGCATTTCGCCGCCGAGAAGGTCGACGAGCGCTACCAGGTCTTCTTCCGTGGCGGCCAGAGCTTCGACACGGCGCAGGGCCTTTCTCCGCTGGGCCGCGGCGCCCGCAAGCTCGACGGCAAGGTGCCGGCCGCGTCGCAGTCGCTGCTGGCCATGTTCGAGGCCTCGCCCGGCTACAAGACCGCCAAGTCCGCCCTGCGCGACGCATCGAACAAGCACGACATCGACTACGAACTGCTCCAGGCCCTGGTCGCGACCGAGTCGGGCTTCGACGCGCAGGCCGTCTCGCCCAAGGGCGCCATGGGTCTCATGCAGTTGATGCCCGCGACGGCTCAGCGCTATGGCGTGTCGGCCGACAAGCGCGCGACCATCGAGAAGAAGCTGTTCGACCCGCGCATCAACATCGCCGCCGGCTCGCGCTACCTGCGTGACCTGATCGCGATGTTCCCGGGACAGATCGAGCTCGCGCTGGCTGCCTACAACGCAGGCGAGGGGGCGGTGCAGCGTGCGGGCAACAAGATCCCGAACTACAAGGAAACGCAGAACTATGTACAGACCGTGCTGCAGTTGTATGCGTACCTGAAGCCTTCGGCAGTGACGGTGGGCGGAAACCTTCGGGGTGGCAGTGGCGGCGGCAGGACGCCGGGGCGCATCCGCATGGAAATGGCGGTGCCAAAGGGCGGCGCGATCGGCCGCGGCAACATGCCCTCCGAATCGCCGCGCAGCGCTCCGACGATGCCCGAGCTGCCCGACGTGCCGACCGGCGCGGCCGAGCCGGGCGCCACCGCGCCGCCGTCCCCGTTGTCCTGACCTCCGGGGACTGCCAAGTACCGTCCTCGCGACCGCAAACAAGGCGCGCAGCCTCAAGCAACTGTTTTTCTTTCCCTCTCATTCATGGACGACTCTCAACCTCCGCTCGATCTCCAGGGTCCCACCGACGGCGACACGACCCTGACCCTCGCCGACTACGCCCAGACCGCCTACCTCGAATACGCGCTCAGCGTGGTCAAGGGCCGCGCGCTGCCCGATGTGTCCGACGGCCAGAAGCCGGTGCAGCGCCGCATCCTGTACTCGATGTCGCGCATGGGCCTGGGCTTCGGCGGCACCAACGGCACCGTGGGTGCCAAGCCCGTGAAGAGCGCGCGCGTGGTCGGCGACGTGCTCGGCCGCTTCCACCCGCACAGCGACCAGGCCGCGTACGACGCGCTGGTGCGCATGGCGCAAGATTTTTCGCAGCGCTATCCACTGGTCGATGGCCAGGGCAATTTCGGCAGCCGCGACGGCGACGGCGCCGCGGCCATGCGCTACACCGAAGCGCGACTGGCGCGCATCACCAGCCTGCTGCTCGACGAGATCGATGAAGGCACGGTCGACTTCATTCCCAACTACGACGGCAGCACCGAAGAGCCGCGCCTGCTGCCCGCGCGGCTGCCGTTCACGCTGCTCAATGGCGCCAGCGGCATCGCGGTCGGCCTTGCCACCGAGATCCCGAGCCACAACCTGCGCGAGATTGCCGACGCCTGCGTGGCGCTGATCAAGTCGAACGGCAAGCTCAGCGAGGAAGAACTCTTCGCCATCGTGCCCGGCCCCGACTATCCGGGCGGCGCGCAGATCATCAGCAGCGCGGGCGACATCGCCGATGCCTACCGCACCGGCCGCGGCTCGCTCAAGGTGCGCGCGCGCTGGAAGATCGAAGACCTCGCGCGCGGCCAATGGCAGTTGGTGGTCAACGAACTTCCGCCGGGCGTCAGCACGCAGAAGGTGCTCGAAGAGATCGAGGAAATCACCAACCCGAAGGTCAAGACCGGAAAGAAGGCGCTGAGTGCCGACCAGACGCAGCTGAAGGCCGCGATGCTGTCGGTGCTCGACGTGGTGCGCGACGAGTCCAGCAAGGACGCGGCCGTGCGCCTGGTGTTCGAGCCCAAGACCTCGCGCATCAGCCAGGACGAGTTCATCACCACGCTGCTCGCGCAGACCTCGCTCGAAACCTCGTCGCCGATCAACCTCACGATGGTCGGCATCGACGGCAAGCCCACGCAGAAGTCGCTGCGCCAGATGCTCAACGAGTGGATCGCGTTCCGCGAGGTCACCGTCGAGAAGCGCTCGCGGCACCGGCTCAACAAGGTGCTGGAACGCATCCACATCCTCGAAGGCCGTCAGCTGGTGCTGCTGAACATCGACGAGGTGATCGCGATCATCCGCGCGGCGGAAGACCCGAAGGCCGCGCTCATCGCACGCTTCAATCTCAGCGAACGGCAGGCCGAGGACATTCTTGAAATTCGCCTGCGCCAACTTGCGCGGCTCGAAGCCATCAAGATCGAGCAGGAGCTCTCGGGCCTGCGCGACGAGCAGAAGAAGCTCGAAGACATTCTCGGCAGCCCGACCGCATTGCGCCGCCTGCTCGTGAAGGAAATCGAGGCCGACGCCAAGACATTCGAGGACGCGCGCCGCACGCTCATCCAGGCCGAGAAGCGCGCCGTGGCCGAGGTGAAGGTGGTCGACGAGCCCGTCACCGTCATCGTGTCGCAGAAGGGCTGGGTCCGTGCGCAGAAGGGCTGGGCGAGCGAGAAGGCTGCGGGCAACGGTGCGAACGCAGAGAAGGGCGCAGCGCCGGAATACAGCTTCAAGTCCGGCGACTCGCTCTACGGCGCCTTCGAATGCCGCAGCGTCGACACGCTGTTGGTCTTCGGCAGTGCCAAGGACAAGAGCGTGCGCGTCTACACCGTGCCCGTGTCCTCGCTGCCCGGCGCGCGCGGCGACGGCCAGCCGGTCACCACGCTCATCGAGCTCGATGCCGGCACGCACGTCACGCATTTCTTCGCCGGCCCCGTCGGCGCCAGCGTGCTGCTTGCCAACACCGGTGGCTACGGCTTCATCGCCACGGTCGAGAACATGATGTCGCGCCAGCGCGGCGGCAAGGCCTTCATCGACGTGGGCGAGGGCGAGCAGCTGTGCCGGCCGTCGCTGGTCGGCGGCGCGAGCGGCGCCGAGCCGATGCCGGCCGCCACGCACGTGGCCTGCGCCTCGACCGGCGGGCGCATCCTGACCTTCGACATCACCGAACTCAAGAGCCTGCCGAAGGGCGGGCGCGGCCTCACGCTGATCGACCTCGAGGCCAAGGACACCCTGGCCGGCGCCGCGGCCTACACGCGAAGCGTGAAGATCGAGGGCATCGGCCGCGGCGGCAAGGAGCGCGATGAAACGCTGGAAATCCGCACACTCAACAACGCCCGCGGCAGCCGTGCACGCAAGGGCAAGGCGGCCGACCTCGGCTTCAAGCCGTCGAGCATCGTGCGGGTGCAGTGATGGGCGGCATCGACATCAGCGTCATCGGGATCTTCATTGCCGTGGTCACCGGCTTCGGCAGCTATGTGCTGGGCCGGCGCATGCGCGAAAAGCGGGCGGCGAAGAAGCGCGAGAAAGACCGCATCGCTTCGCAGGCGAACGAGACGCGGCAGGTGCGCCGGGCGCGGGAGCGCAAGGAGCGGGGCGGGTAGGCCGGTAACGGGCGGCAGGGCCGCTCAGCGCAGGCCGGTCCACCAGCGCACATTCGTGCGCGCCTGCCCCACCGTCACCACCTCCCCGATCACCGGCGTCGCCAGCTCGATCTTCTTTGCCTCCGCGAGGTTCGCGATGCGGTCCAGCGGGTCGCGCCAGGTGTGGAAGGAAAGGTCGAAGGTGCTGTTGTGCACCGAGAAGAACACCTTGCCGCGCAGGTCCTCGAAGGCCTGCACGCTTTGCTCGGGCGTCATGTGCACGGCCGGCCACATGCTGTCGTAGGCGCCGTTTTCCATCAGCGCGATGTCGAAGCCGCCGAAGCGTTCACCGATCTGCCTGAAGCCGGGGAAGTAGCCCGAGTCCCCGCTGTAGAACAGGCGCTGCTCGCCGCTCTGCACTACCCATGAGGCCCATAGCGTGCGGTCGCGGTCGCCCAGCGTGCGGCCCGAGAAATGCTGCGCGGGCGTGGCGGTGAGCTTCACGCCGTCGTGTTCGCCGCTTTGCCACCAGTCGAGCTCGCTCACGCGCTCGGCCGGCACGCCCATCACCAGCAGCCGCGCGCGCACGCCCAGCGGCACGAAGTAGCGCTGCACGCTCTTCGAGAGGTACTCGATGGTCGCCACGTCGAGGTGGTCGTAGTGGTCGTGCGAAAGGATCACGCCCTCTATCGGCGGCAGCTGTTCGAGCGCGATCGGCGGCTGGTGAAAGCGCTTCGGCCCGGCCCACTGCACCGGCGATGCACGTTCGCTGAACACCGGGTCGATCAGCCAGTACTTGCCGCGCAGCTTCAGCAGATGCGACGAGTGGCCGAGGCGCACCACGTGGTTGGCCTTGGTGTCGAGCGCATCGAGCGCGCCGCGGTCCAGCGCCTGCACGGGGATCGCATCGATCGGCACGGTGTCGACCTTGCTGCCCACGATGAAGCGTGACCAGATGCGCCATGCGCTGGCCTGGGCCGGCAGGTCGGGGTTGGCCATGTTGTGGAAGCCGCCGTCGCGGAATTGCGGCGAGTTCTCGTAGCGCGTCTCGCCGCCGCCGGCGGCGCCGCATCCCGCCACGAACGCGCAGCCGGCGGCCGCCAATGCGGTGCCACGGCGCAGCAGTTGAGGCAGGTAGGAACCCTGCGAACCTGGATCGTCAGCCATGGGAGTGCCTTCTGGATTGTGTTTGTTGGATGGCGCGAGACTAGCGACGATGCGCGTTTCAATGGTTTCAACCGTAGAAACATTTGGGGAGCGGGGGTATCCGGGACGCTTGTCCGGGGCGAAACAGCGAACAGTCCTATGCCATGCGCGATATGGCGCTCCCCTTCACCCCTCGGCAAACTGAAAGTCTTCATCGATCCCAAGGAACGAGGCGGCAGAGCCATGAGCAGCAATCGCTACCCCATCATCTACGTGCGTGGCTACGCCATGACCGAAGCGGAGCGCGATGACACCGCCGCCGATCCGTTCTGCGGTTTCAACATCGGCTCCACGGTGTATCGCGCCACCGTCAAGAAGGAAGCGCCGGCGCAGAAGTTCGTCTTCGAGTCGCCCATGGTGCGGCTGCTGGCTGACTTCCAGTACCAGAGCGTCTACCAGAACGGGCTGGACATCCTCGACCCCGACTGGAAGCCCTCGCCCGATGAAAACGGCAGGGACGTCGACGGCATTCCCTCGGCTTCGGTCATCATCTACCGCTACTACGACTCGGGCTCCGAGCTGCTCGGCGATGGCCGGGCCAGGGACATCAAGGTGTACGCGCAAGGCCTGAGCCAGTTGATCCTGCGCGTGCGCGACCTCGTGGCGCTGCGCGAGGGGCCCGGCTTCTCGCCCGCGGATTTCCGCTGCTACCTCGTCGCGCATTCGATGGGCGGCCTGGTGGTGCGCGCCTTTCTGCAGAACCCCGAGCTCGGCGGTGCGGCCGCGCGTGCGTGCGTCGACAAGGTGTTCACCTATGCCACGCCGCACAACGGCATCGACATGGGCGGCATCAACGTGCCGGCCTGGCTTACGGCGGCTGAGATGAACACCTTCAACCGCGAGAAGATGTCGGAGTTCCTGGCCACGCCGGCGGTCAACGGCCGCATGGACTACCTGCCGGCCACGGCCTTTCCGGCCGAGCGCTTCTTCTGCATGGTCGGTACCAATCGCGGCGACTACGAAAGCGCCAAGGGCCTGTCGCGCATGTTCGCGGGCCACGGCAGCGATGGGCTCGTGCGCATCGAGAACGCCTCGCTCTGGGCCTCCGACGCTGCGGGCAAGACGCAGCCAGTGGCCACCGCCTACACCTACCGCTCGCACTCGGGCTTCTTCGGCATCGTCAATTCGGAGGAGGCCTACCAGAACCTCGTGCGCTTCCTGTTCGGCGACGTGCGGGTCGATCTGTGGTTCGACATCGAGGGCGTCACGCTGCCGCCCGACCTGCCCAAGGGCGCTGACGTCGATGCGCTCTACCAGGTCGAGCTGCTCGCCGCACCGCGCGGCAAGCGCTGGTACCTGAGCCGGCGCGTGGCCGAGGAAGATTCGCCCGCCTGCCGTACGCACAAGGAACTGACCGACCCGGCCAAGGCGGATCGCCGGTCGATCTACCTTTCCACCGTGTTTCTCGCCAACAGGGCCCGCGTGAAGCAGGACCGCCCGACGCTCGCCTATGCCATGACGCTGGGCGTGCGCGTGCCCGACTACCAGGTCAACAACAAGTTCTGGCTCGATGGTCACTACGAAGGCAGCTCGCTGTTCCGCGATACGCTGGTCATCGAGATCGCGCCGCCCGCGCCTGGCGATCCGGCGCAGAGCTGGAACGTCAAGTACGGCTGGCAGACCGACACGGCGGGGCAGGCCTCGCTGCCGATGAGCCCGAAGCAGCTGGCCAGCGGCAAGCTGCAGTTCATGGTGCCGCTGTCGAGCCTCGGCGCCGCACCGGCGGCGCCCGGCATCAGCGGGAAAGTACGGCTCGAAGTGAGTGCCTGGAACTGAGGGGAGCCGCTACGATGGGCGCATGAACACTGCCGTCCTCGTCATCGACGTCCAACGTGGCCTTTGCGACGATCCACCGCGCCCCCATGAAGCCGGGCAAGTGATGCAGCGCATCAATGCGCTCACCGAACGTGCCCGTGCAGCCGGTGTGCCCGTGGCCTTCATCCAGCACGAGAATGCGGTCGACCTGGAATTCGATTCCGAGCGCTGGCAGCTCGCCGGTGCGCTGAACACCGATTCGCGCGACGTCCGCATCCGCAAGACCACGCCCGACTCCTTTCTGCGCACGCCGCTCGAAGCCTGGCTGTCGGAGCATGGCGTGAAGCGCGTGGTGGTCTGCGGCTATTCGTCGGAGTTTTGCGTCGACACCACCGTGCGCCGCGCCGCCGCGCTGGGCTACCACGTGGTGCTCGCAGCCGACGCGCACACCTCGCACGACAAGCCGCACGCGACGGGTGCGCAGATCCGTGCGCATCACAACGCCACGCTGTCGGACATCACGAGCTTCGGCGTGCCGATTCGCGCGGTGGCCAGCGCCGACATCGCGTTCTGATCAGTCGGCCCCCGGCCGCCACACCCGCGCCAGCGCGGCCATCTTCCCCTTGAAGCCCAGCCTGTCGTTCGACAGCGCGTCGATGAAATCCGACAGCCGCTGCGACTTCACCATCGTGTAGATGGTGAGCCAGGTCGTAAGGACGAACACCACGCCGAACCACAGTGCCTTGCGCCACAGCGGTGCGTCGGCCTCGGCCAACAGGTTCATGCCGAGGAAGCCGGTGGTGATGGTGCCGATCAGGCCGAACAGCGTGACCACCGTGAGGCGCACCACGGTGCTGGCCTGCCGGCGCAGGCTGTCGGCGTCGAGATATGTGTTCATGTCGGCGATGCGCGCCTTGACCTCGTCGTAGAGCGGGTCGAGCCCAAGGTGCGCGGCACACATGTGCGAGAGCGCGCGCACCTGCGCCTGTTCCGAGATCTCGTGGAACCAGTAGCGGTGCGTGAAGCGCAGGAAGCGCTCGAAGCTCGCTCGGATCGCGCGCTTGAACTGCTTCACGCTCGGCGTGCTGCGGATGTCGAGCCGCTTGAGCGCCTCCACCAGCTGGTCGGAGAACATCAGCAGCGAGGCCTTCTGGAAATGCGCGATGAGGAACAGCAGGAAGTGCTGGTGCCTGAACTGCGCGAGCACGCCGCGGTCGCGGCAGCAGAAGAACTCGGAGTGCGCATCGCCCACCACGATGAGGGCGTGGCCGTTGCACAGGTAGCGCGTGTTGGGTGCTGCGCCGGCGTTGACCCAGAAGCGGTCGTAGCAGTACTTGTGCTCGAAGTCGGCGAGGTGGTGGTCGGCGTAGGGCAGGTGCGCGTCGGTGGTGCCGGCACCCGTTACCAGCGCGAGCCGCACGAAGTCGTCGCGCGTGAGGCGGCGCGGGTCGTCCAGCGAGAGGTAGGCCATGACCGGCATGCGGTAGTACTCGATCTGCCGGTAGCGCAGCACGCCGGGGTCTTCGGAATGGTCGCTCACCAGCGGCTGCATCAGGTAGGCCCAGTGCGAGGAGATGCGCGGCGCGCGGTGCTGCGCCACGTGCGAGAGGAAGCTCTCGCGCTGCTGCGCGTCGGAGCTTGCGAGGACGCGGCCGTCGGCGCCCAGCCATTCGACGCTCGCCATGCAATGCAGCGCCGAACCATCGGGCTCCCAGCCGGAGGGGTAGGCGCGGCCGAAGCGGTAGAGGATTTCCTGCGCCTGCGCGAGGCTCAGGTGGTCGGCCCCGACCTCGAGGTTCACCATGACCACGTCGATGTCGAAGAAGAAGTAGAGGTCGCAATGCACCACGTCGAGCGTGACGGGCGCGTCGCCCGCGCGGGCCACCACGCGCACCGATGCGATGTCTTGGCGGCGGAAGACGCGCATCGGTGAATCGCCGTCGTTGCCGGAGGCCGGACCGCCGCTGCTGCCGTTGCGCGAGCGGCCCTCGCCGTAGAGAAAGCGCTGCACGTACGGCAGGAAGCTCACGAACTCGTTGTAGTGCCGCTCGTGAAAGCGGCTGCTGTCGCCGGTGTATTCGTCGACCTCTTCGCGCCATGGCGAGGCATCGCCCATCTCGCGCAGCACATGCCAGGGCGCGTGGTGGTGCGCGTGCCCGGCGTCCGGCGCAGGCATCAGCCGCAAGGGCCAGAGCAGGGCCTGGCGGAAATGCTGCACGGTGGGAGCGCCTGTGGAGAGCGTAGTTGCCTCTGTGGGCATGGTGGCCGCGGGTGGGTTCAGCATGGCTTCAGTGTAGGCAGAAGGCGAGACAAAACGACCACCTAGGGGAATCCCTAGGCAATCATGAAACCGGTTTCAGATAAGCTGCAAGCATTGCTTTCGAGGCATGCACGCGCCACCCGCGCCACTTCCGGGTTCGCCCTCCATGAACTACCAGTTTCAATTCGACGCCGTCTTCGCCGCCTGGCCGTTGCTGCTCAAGGGCACGTGGATCACGGTCCAGCTCTCGCTCGTGGCCACGGTGCTCGGCCTCGTGGTCGCCATCTTCTGCGCCTGGGGCAAGACCTCCGGGCCGGGCTGGCTGCGCTTCATCGTGAATGCCTATATCGAGGTGATCCGCAACACGCCGTTCCTCGTGCAGTTGTTCTTTTTCTTCTTCGCGCTGCCGGCCATCGGGCTGCGCTGGTCGCCGCAGACGGCCGCGCTGGTGGCGATGGTGGTGAACCTCGGTGCGTATGCGACCGAGATCATCCGCGCGGGCATCGAGTCGATCCCCAAGGGGCAGATCGAGGCGGGCAGGGCGCTCAACCTCAAGCCCTGGGAAATCTTCCGCTTCGTCATCATCAAGCCCGCGCTGAAGGCCATCTACCCGGCGCTCACGAGCCAGTTCATCCTGCTGATGCTGAGCTCGGCGGTGGTGTCGGTCATCTCGGCCGACGACCTGACCTCGGTGGCCGCCAACCTGCAGTCGCAGACCTTCCGCAGCTTCGAGATCTACATCGTCGTGGCTGCGATCTACCTCGCGCTGGCGCTGGCCTTCTCGACGATGTTCAAGCTGATCTACAGGCGCACGCTCAACTATCCGGACCGCCGGTAAGAAACGACGGACGGAGACAACACCATGCGCACCTTCGGCTTTCCCGAATTCCTTTTCATCCTCGAAGCGGCCAAGTGGACGCTTGCGCTGTCGGCCATCGCCTTCGTGGGCGGCGCGATCCTGGGGCTCATCGTCGCGTTGATGCGCACGTCGCAGTCGACGTGGGCGCGCGGCGTGTCGACCACTTTCATCCAGATCTTCCAGGGCACGCCGCTGCTGCTGCAGCTGTTCCTGGTGTTCTTCGGCGCGCCGGTGCTGGGGTTGGACATCAATCCGTGGGTGGCTGCCGGTGTCGCGCTCATCCTGAACAGCGCCGCTTTCCTCGGCGAGATCTGGCGCGGTTGCATCGAGGCCATTCCGCGCGGCCAGTGGGAAGCCGCCGAGGCGCTGAGCCTCAGGTACACGTCCCGCATGCGCGACGTGGTGTTGCCGCAGGCGCTGAAGATCGCGCTGGCGCCCACGGTGGGCTACGTGGTGCAGATCATCAAGGGGACGTCGCTCGCGGCCATCATCGGTTTTGTCGAAGTCACGCGCGCCGGGCAGATCGTCAACAACGCCACCTTCCAGCCGCTCATCGTGTTCTCGGTGGTGGCGGCCATCTACTTCGCGATCTGCTGGCCGCTGTCGCTGCTGGCCGCGCGCATGGAGCGCCGCCGCGCCCGGGCGCTTGCCCGCTGACCCTTTCCGTTTTCTCTTTCTCGTCGCTTCCTTTTTTTATTCAGGAGACACACCCATGACCCGTATCACCACCCGCCGTGCCGCGCTCGCCGTGCTGGGCCTCGGCGCCGCTCTCACCGTGTTCGCACCCTTCGCCTCGGCACAGTCGGTGGCCGACATCAAGAAGAAGGGCGAGATCACCATCGGCATGCTGGTCGACTTTCCGCCCTACGGCACCACCGATGCGAAGAACCAGCCCGACGGCTACGACGCCGACGTGGCCAAGCTGCTTGCGAAGGACTGGGGTGTCAAGGCCAACATCGTGCCGGTCACGGGCCCCAACCGCATCCCGTTCCTGCTGACCAACAAGGTCGACCTGCTGGTCGCCTCGCTGGCCATCACGCCCGAGCGTGCCAAGCAGGTGCAGTTCTCGCAGCCCTACGCGGCCGCGACCATCGTGCTGTACGGCGCGACCAAGGCCCCCATCAAGGCCGCGGGCGACCTGAAGGGCCTGCGCGTGGGCGTGGCCCGCGCCTCGACGCAGGACGTGGCCGTGACCAAGGCCGCGCCCGAAGGCACCGAAATCCGCCGTTTCGACGACGACGCCTCGGCCATGCAGGCGCTGATCTCGGGCCAGGTCGATGCCATCGGCTGCTCGGTGACCGTGGCGGCACAGATCGCCAAGCGCGTGCCTGCCGGCACCTACGAAAACAAGTTCACGCTGGTGCAGCAGTCGATGGGCATCGCGATGCGTCCGGGCCAGGAAGAGCTGCACAAGGCGGTGAACGAATTCGTGCAGAAGAACACCGCCAACGGCGAGCTCAACAAGCTGTATCAGAAGTGGCTGCAGGCCGACCTGCCGAAAATGAACTGACCCCCAGGCTTCGCGCACTTCGTGTCGCTACGCCAACCCCCTTGCAGGGGGCAACACCTGCGGCCCGGCAAAGCCGGTTCCGCGGTGTTCCTTGAGAAGGCGCAGGGCGCCCCACAGTGAGTATCGGAACAACGAGCATGACGACGGAATCGATCATCCGCATGGAAGCGGTCAACAAGTGGTACGGTGAATTCCAGGTGTTGACCGGCATCGACCTGTCGGTGCGCCAGGGCGAGCGCATCGTGATCTGCGGGCCTTCGGGTTCGGGCAAGTCGACGCTCATCCGCTGCATCAACCGGCTGGAGACGGTGCAGAAGGGCCGCATCGTGGTCGACGGCATCGACCTCACGGCCGGCGGCAAGAACGTGGATGCCGTGCGCGCCGAAGTCGGCATGGTGTTCCAGCAGTTCAACCTGTTCCCGCACCTCACCATCCTGGAGAACTGCACGCTGGCGCCGATGCGCTCGCGCGGCATGACGAAGGTGCAAGCCGAAGAGGTGGCCATGAAGTACCTCACGCGCGTACGCATTCCCGAGCAGGCCGGCAAGTACCCGAGCCAGCTCTCCGGCGGCCAGCAGCAGCGCGTGGCCATCGCCCGCGCGCTGTGCATGGCGCCCAAGATCATGCTGTTCGACGAGCCCACTTCCGCGCTCGACCCCGAGATGGTCAAGGAAGTGCTCGACACCATGATCGGCCTTGCCGAAGACGGCATGACCATGCTGTGCGTGACGCACGAAATGGGTTTTGCCCGCAGCGTGGCCGATCGCGTGATCTTCATGGCCGACGGAAAGATCGTCGAGCAGGCGCCGCCGGAAGAGTTCTTCGGCAACCCCAAGGACGAGCGCACGCGCCAGTTCCTCGGCCAGATCCTCAGCTCCCACCAAGCGCACTGAATGTCCTTTTCCGTTCTGATTTCTCTGTCGTCCTTCGGTGCGGCCGAGGTGGGGCGGCATGGCCAGCTCTGGTGTTCGCAGCTGGCATTGGCGGCTGGCGCCGATTCGGTGGAAGTGCGCGGCGAGATGCTGCGCGACGCCGGGGCCGAACTGCCCGCCCTGAGCGGGCTCGCTTCCGTGTACTCCAGCCCCGAGGGCCTGTGGGCCCAGGGTGGCTGGCTCGACAGCGCCGCGCTCAAGCGCGGCATCGCCGCGGCCACGCGTATAGGCGCCAAGCGGCTCAAGATGTCCATCGGCGACTTCCAGGCCTCGTCGCACGGCTCGCTCTGGGGCCTGAAGGTGGAACTGGCCGAAACACGCGTCGAGCTGCTCATCGAGAACGACCAGACCGTGCGCGCCGGCACGCTGCCCGCGCTGCAGACTTTCTTCGAGGTGGCCGACCGTGCCGGGGTGCCGCTCGGCATGACCTTCGACATGGGCAACTGGCACTGGCTCGGCGAATGCCCGCTGCAGGCGGCGCAGGCGCTGGGCCACCGCGTGCGCTACGTGCATTGCAAGGGCGTGCAGCGCCTGCCGCACAAGTGGGTGGCGGTGCCGCTGGGCGATTCGGCCGCGCCGTGGCGCGCGGTGCTGCGTGCATTGCCGGCTGACGTGCCCCACGCCATCGAATACCCTCTCGCAGGCGACGACCTGCTGGCCGTTACCCGCGCGCAGATCGATTTCATCCGCGCCGCGCGCGCATAGATCGAGAGACACTCATGACAGAACCCACCGCTTTCGACGTCGCCCTGTTCGGCGAAGCCATGCTGCTGCTCGTGGCCGACCGGCCAGGTCCGCTGGAAGACGCCCAGTCGTTCCACAAGCGCACCGCCGGCGCCGAGACCAACGTGGCCATCGGCCTCTCGCGGCTGGGCCTCAAGGTCGGGTGGGCCAGCCGGCTCGGCACCGACTCGATGGGCCGCGCGTTGCTGGCCGCGATGCGCGCCGAAGGCATCGACTGCTCGCACGTGATCACCGATGCGACGCAGCGCACCGGCTTCCAGTTCAAGGGCCGCGTCACCGACGGCAGCGACCCGCCGATCGAATACCACCGCAAGGGTTCGGCCGCGAGCCACATGGGCCCGGCCGACGTCGACGAGGCCTGGCTGCGCTCGGCGCGCCATTTGCACGCCACGGGCGTGTTCGCCGCCATCTCCGACACCAGCCTGCAGGCCGCGCTGAAGACCATGGACGTGATGCGCGCCGCGGGCCGCACCATCTCCTTCGACACCAACCTGCGCCCGACGCTGTGGTCGTCCACCGAGACCATGCGCCATTGGGTCAACGAACTCGCCTCGCGCGCCGACTGGGTGCTGCCCGGCATCGAAGAGGGACTGCTGCTCACGGGCCACGACAAGCCCGAGGACGTCGCGAAGTTCTATCGCGAACGCGGCGCGAAGCTGGTGGTCGTCAAGCTCGGCGCCGAGGGCGCCTACTACGACAGCGACGTGGCCGGCACTGGCCGCGTCGACGGCTTTCCGGTGAAGGAAGTGATCGACACCGTGGGCGCGGGCGACGGCTTCGCGGCCGGCGTGGTGAGCGCGCTGCTCGAAGGCCGCAGCGTGCCCGATGCCGTGCGCCGCGGCGCATGGATCGGCGCGCGCGCCGTTCAGGTGCTGGGCGATACCGAAGGCCTGCCGACGCGGGCGCAACTCGAAGAAGCGGGGCTCTGAACGCCATGACGAACGCATCGAAGAAGAACATCCTCGTCTTCCGGCCGCTGCCCGAGGATCAGCTGGCACGCCTGCAGGCCGCGCACCACGTCACCGTGGCCGATCCCCGCAAGGAGCCCGAGGCATTCGCCGCCGCGCTGCGCATCGCGCACGGGTTGATCGGATCGAGCCACACGGTCGATGCTGCGCTGCTCGATGCGGCGCCGCAGCTGCAAGTCATTTCGAGCGTGTCGGTCGGCGTCGACAACTACCCGCTGGCCGAACTGCACAAGCGCGGCATCGTGCTGTGCCACACCCCCGACGTGCTGACCGAGACGGTGGCCGACACCGTGTTCGCGATCCTCATGGCCACGCAGCGCCGCGTGGTCGAACTCTCGAACCTCGTGCGCGAAGGGCGATGGACCAGGAACATCGGCGAAGAGCTCTTCGGCACCGACGTGCATGGCAAGACGCTGGGCATCCTGGGCTTCGGCCGTATCGGGCAGGCCGTGGCGAGGCGCGCTGCACTGGGTTTCGGCATGCCGGTGCTGTACCACTCGCGCCGCGCGGTCGACCTGGCTGCGCAGGCGCCCGAACTGCAGGGCCGCGCCACGCACACGCCGCTCGACGATCTGCTCGCGCGCGCCGACATCGTGCTTGCGATGCTGCCGCTGACCGACGCCACGCGCGGCATGATCGACGCGGCCTTCTTCGCGCGTATGAAGCCCGGTGCATCCTTCATCAACGGCGGCCGAGGCGCCACCGTGAACGAAGACGCGCTGCTGCACGCCCTCGACCACGGCACGCTGCGCGCCGCAGGCCTCGACGTGTTCGCGAAGGAGCCGCTGCCGGCCGACTCGCCGCTGCGCACGCATCCGCGCGTGACGCCGCTGCCGCACATCGGCTCGGCCACGCACGAGACCCGGCACGCGATGGCGGAGCTGGCGACGACCAATCTGCTGCAGGTGCTGGCCGGGGAGAAGCCGGCGGCGCCGTACGACACGGCGGCCGCATGAGTCCCTCAAGGCTTTTCTCCCTCCCCTTCCGGGGGAGGGCAGGGGTGGGGGCAAGCGGCGCATCCACTGGGCACTCTGCCTGCCCCCATCCCAACCTTCCCCCAGGGGGGGAAGGAGCAAGACCATGAAGCCGACGGGCCGCGCCACTATCGCCGATGTCGCCGCGGCGGCCGGCGTCTCCAAGGCCACCGTCTCGCGCTTCCTCAACCACCGCGAACGCCTGCTGAGCCCCGACATCGCCGCGCGCGTCGAAGTCGCCATCGCCGCGCTCGCCTATTCGCCGAGTCCGATGGCGCAGGCCCTGAGCCATGGCCGTTCGCGCCTCATCGGCCTGATCGTGGCCGACATCACCAACCCGTATTCCGTCGCGGTGCTGCGCGGCGCCGAGAAGGCCTGCCAGGACGCCGGCTATCTCGTGATGCTGTTCAACCTCGGCAACGAGAGCGAACGCGAGCGCGAAGCCATCGATGCGCTGGCTGGCTACCAGGTCGACGGCTTCATCCTCAACACGCTGGGTCGAGGCAGCAACGTGGTCGATGCGGTCACGCTGCACGGCAAGCCGGCGGTGCTGGTCGACCGCCGCCACGCGGGCATGCACACGGACTTCGTCTCGCTCGACAACCCTGCCGCGATGACGGCCACCTGCGGCCACCTGGTCGAAGGCGGCTACCGCGATCTGCTCTACGTCACGGAGCCGCAGAAGGGCGTGAGCTCGCGGCGCGAACGCACGGCAGCGTTCGGCGCCTGCGTGGCCGCGCATGAGCCGCGCGTGGCGGGCGAGGTGTTCGAATCGGTCGAGGGTGAGAGCGATGCGCTCGACGAGGCTTTGCGCGCCTTGCGCCAGCGCGCCAAGCGCGGCCGACGCGCGGCCGTGGTCGCGGGCAATGCGGTGGTCACGCTGCGCATTGCGCAGGCGATGGCGCGGCTGGGCTGGCAGTTCGGCACCGACCTGGGCTTCGTCGGTTTCGACGATCCGGAATGGGCCTCGCTCATCGGTCCCGGCCTGAGCACCGTGGCCCAGCCCACCGACGCCATCGGCCGCACCGCCGCTACCTGCCTGATCGAGCGGCTGCGGGGACTGGACGCGGCGCCGCGCCAGTTGCTGCTGCCTGGAGAGCTGGTGGTGCGGGGCTCGTCGCGGGCGCTCTAGCATCCGCGAACAGTTGAAGCTGGCATCATCGCGTGCCCAGACCGCCATGTCACCTTCCGCAGACTCCTTCGTCCGCCGCGTTCGCAGCCAGCTCGACCAGCTGTCCGCGACGGAGCGCCAGCTTGCCGACTTCGTGCTGGAGTTCCCGGGCGAGCTGGCGAGCTATGCCGGTAACGAACTGGCGGAGCTTGCGGGCGTGTCGCCCTCGACGGTAAGCCGCTTCATCCGCCGCATCGGGTACGAGAACTACGAGGAGGCCCGGCGGCAGGTCCGTGAGGAAAAGCAGACCGGCTCGCCGCTGTTCCAGAACGCCACCGAGGCTTCCAAGCGGGGCCACCTGGTGGCCACGCATTTCCAGCAGTCTCAGGCCAACCTGGCCAGCACCTTCGATCGGCTCGACGACCGGCAGATGGCAGAGATCGTCAAGGCGATCATCGGCGCGAACCAGGTGCTGATCTTCGGCAGCCGCAGCAGCCATGCCTTCGCGCAGTACCTGCGCTGGCAGATCATCCAGGTGGTCCCGCGCGTCACCGCCATTCCGGGGCCTGGAGAAACGCTGGCCGAGCACCTGGCCGGGCTGGGCACGCGCGACTGCGTGATCGTCTTCGGCACGCGCCGGCAGACGCGGCAGATGGACACCCTGCTCGAGGCCGCGAGCCGCATCGGCGCGCGCATCGTCTACATCAGCGACCGGGCGTCGCCGGACTTTGCCGGTGCCACCTGGTCGCTGCAGTGCGATTGCCGCGGCCCCGGGCTGCTGGACAACCACACCGCGGTGATGGGCGTGTGCGATCTGCTCGCCACCATGGTGATCGAGGCCTCCGGCTCCGCCGGCCGCAAGCGGCTGGCAGCCATCGAGCTCGGCCACGAGGAAAACGGCGAGCTCTGAGCCGCACGCCAACGGTGCGCACCCGCACGTTCACGGTGCGCCCGGCCTGAAATTTCCCCTGTAATTCCCCGAAAGTTCGGGCATGGCGCTTGCTCATGGTTGCTTGTGACTGAAATTATGATTTCACAAAACATATATAGGTGAAATCGATATGTCATTGCAACGAGGTCGCCGATAGCATGCGAAAGGCGATTCCGGACAGCACCGAGCAAGCACTTCTTCCTTTCTCAAGGGGTTTCCAATGGCTGGACCTGCACTTTCCTCCGGGCCTGACTCGCCCCGGGTTGCCGAGCTCGACCGCGCGCTCGACAAGATCGGTGTCACGCGCTCGCATCACACGATCATCTTTCTGATCCTGATCGGTTGCCTGTTCGACAGTTTCGAGCAGAACGCCGTCGGCATCGTGGGGCCCATGCTGCGCCAGCAGTGGGGCCTGAGCGCATCGGACATCGGCCTGCTGAACACCGTCACCTTCACCTGTGCGGCGATCGGGCGGATCGTTTCGGGCTTCATTGCCGATCGCTACGGACGCCGTGTGATGCTGTCGCTCGATCTGCTGCTGTTCACGCTGGGCGCGGGCGTCTGCGCGACGGCGCCGAACTTCACGGTGATGGCGCTCGGGCGTGCCATAGTCGGCTTCGGACTCGGCGGCGAGATCGCCATTGCGGTGACCATGCTGGCCGAGTTCTGCTCGACCAGGTTCCGCGGCACGGCAGTGGGGTTGGTCAACGTGGGGGCAGGCGGCCTCGGCAACTTCCTCGCGCCGGGCTTCGGCCTGCTGGTGTTCTGGATGTTCCCGGGCGACAACGCGTGGCGCTGGCTCTTTGCCTGCCTCATGGTGCCGGCGCTGCTCGGCGCGTTCTATCGCCGCTACATTCCGGAAACGCCGCGCTTTCTGCTCTCGCAGGGCCGCGTGAAGGAGACGAACGCGGTGCTGTCGCGGCTGGCGTCGGGCCGGCTCTCGGCGAAGAAAGTGCCGCAGCAGCAGTACATCAACGAGGATGGCGCGCACGCGCAGCCTGCGAAGGTCAAGGTGCGCGTCACCGAGATCTTCCGCGGTGCGCTGGCGCGGCGCACCATCCCGCTGTGCATCACGATCTGGATGACCTACGGCGCGCAGATCTCGGTGCTCACGCTGATGCCGACCATCCTCGTCACGCTGGGCTACAGCATGTCGAAGAGCCTGGTGTTCACGATGGTGATGCAGGGCGGCAGCCTGCTGGGCGCCATTGCGGCGTCGCTGCTGGGTTTTCACTTTCCGCGCAAGCGCGTGTTGACGGCCGGCGCCGTGTGTGCCTGCCTGGCGGCCCTGACGATCGGTTTCGTGGCCAAGAGCATCGCCGTGATCCTCATTGCGGGCGCGGTGTTCCAGTTCTTCGTGCTGCTGCTGAACACGACCATCTGGATCTTCGCGCCCGAGCTCTACCCGACGCGCGTGCGGGCCTTCGGCACTGCCTTCATCCTGGCCACGGGCACCGCGGCGGGCGCGTTGATGCCGCTCGTCGCCGGGCGCCTGTTCGATGCCTTCGGCCTCGTCGGCGTGTTCGGGCTGGCGGCCGGCATGTACGCGGTCTTCGTGATCAGCGTGCAGAGCGTGCCGGAAACCTATGGCCAGTCGCCCGACGCACTGCCCCTGCCCGGTGAAGGCCCGGCCACCGACGCCACCCCGGCCGCCAAGATCGCGCAGCCGGGTTGAACCTCAGAAAGCTTCTCGCATGACGGACATCCTGCTCATCAACCCCAACTCGTCGACCGCCACCACGGAGATGATGACGAAGATCGCCAACGGCGAGGCCCCTGCGGGCTGCCGTGTGACCGGCCGCACCGCCACGGGCGGGCCCTCGATGATCGTCAACGAGCAGGAGCTCGAGGCCGCCGCCACCGAGGTGCTGAAGGTGTGGCGCGAGGCTGGCGTTGCGCGCTGGGACGGCGTGATCGTCAGTGCCTTCGGCGACCCGGGAATCGACCTCGTGCGAGCGAACGCGCGGGTGCCGGTGGTCGGCATCGCGGAGGCGTCGATGCGCGAGGCGAGCAATGGACATCGGCGCTTCGGCATCGCCACGGTGACGCCCGAGCTGGTGGCACCCATCGAGCGGCGCGCCCGTGCGCTCGGGTTGCTCGGCCTGTACGCAGGCACCCGCCTGACACAGGGCGACCCGCGCGAACTGGCGGCCGAACCGCAAGCGCTGGAGGACGCGCTGGCACGGGCCGTGCAGCGCTGCATAGACGAAGACGGCGCGCAGGCCGTGATCATTGGCGGCGGCCCGCTGGGCCAGGCCGCGCTGGCGCTGGCACCGCGCTTCGGCGTGCCGGTGATCGCACCGATTTCCGCCGCAATGCGGCAGCTGTGTGCGCGACTCGAAGTCGCGTCCTGAACATGAGGAGCAAGACATGAGCATGAGCACGGCGGCAAATCCGGGCGCATCTGCAGCGGCGTCAGGCACGGGCGTGGACTCGCTCGCGGAACGCGACCTGACCTTCAGGCGCATCGTCTGGCGCCTGATTCCCTTCCTCACGCTGGTGTGGTTCCTGGCGTGGATCGACCGCGTCAACGTCGGCTTCGCGAAGCTCACGATGATGAGCGACCTGCAGTGGTCCGACGCCATCTACGGCGCGGGTGCGGGCGTGTTCTTCATCGGCTACTTCTTCTTCGAAGTGCCGAGCAACATGCTGCTGCAGAAGTTCGGCGCCAAGAAGACCATCATGCGCATCACCATCGGCTGGGGCGTGGTGTGCGTGCTCATGGCCTGGGTGAAGACACCGCTGCAGTTCTATGCGCTGCGCTTCCTCATGGGGGCGTTCGAGGCGGGCTTGCAGCCCGGCGTGATCCTGTATCTGACCTACTGGCTGCCCGCACACCGGCGCGGCAAGGCGCTCGCGTTCTTCGTTTCGGCTTCCGCGCTGTCGCTGATGTTCGGCAGCCCGATCGCCGCCTACCTGATGGAAGCGCTCGGCGGCGTGGGTGGCTTTCGCGGCTGGCAGTGGCTGTTCGTGATCGAGGGCATTCCATCGATCGTGGCGGGGGCCGTGGCGTACTTCGTCCTCAGCGATTCGCCCGCCAAGGCACGCTGGCTGAGCGCGCGGCAGAAGGCGCATGTCGAGAGCGAACTGGTGCTCGAGGCCAGGAGCCTGGGCCACCGCGAGCACAGCTTCCTGGCGTCGATGCGCAACCCGCAGCTCTGGGTGCTCACGCTGATCTTCTTCTGCATCGTGGCGGGCAATGCCACGCTGGTGTACTACGGGCCGAGCATCGTGCGGGAGGTCGGCGTGAACGACATCAAGACGCTGGGCTGGGTCATGGCGGGCATCTACGCCTGCGGCTGGATCGGGATGATCGGCAACGGCTACCTCTCGGACCGGCGCAAGGAGGTGAAGTGGCACACGGCCATCGCGGCCGGGCTGGGAGCGCTGGGCCTGCTGCTCACGGCCTACTTCCTGGGCCAGAAAAACATGGCCGGCGTGATCGTGTCGCTGGCGCTGTCGTCGGCCGGCACGATGGGCTCGATCCCGATCTACTGGCAGATACCGAGCCGCTACCTGTCTGCCACGGCGCTGGTGGTGGGCCTGGCGTTCATCAATTCGGTGGCCAACCTGGCGGGGTATTTCTCGCCGCAGCTGCTGGGCTACCTGAAGAGCAGCACGGGGCAATATGCGCAGGGCCTGACGATCATCGCGGTGGTCGAGTGCATGGCGACGGTGCTGATCGTGCTGTTCGTCTCGCGCGAGAAGGCGCGCAGCCCCGCGCCGGGGGAGTGACTGGACGAGCGCTGCCCGCTGCCGCAGCGGCTCGCCCGAGCCGGGCGTCAACTGAAAAAAGATCGACGGGATCAGCCGACTTCGGCGATCAGCTCGATCTCCACGCAGGCTCCCATCGGCACCTGAGCGACGCCGAAGGCGCTGCGTGCATGCGCGCCCTTTTCGGGACCGAAGACTTCGGCGAAGAACTCGCTCGCGCCGTTGGTCACGAGGTGCTGTTCGGTGAAGGTGCCGACCGAGTTCACGAGGCTCATCACCTTGACGATGCGCTTGACCTTGTTCAGGTCACCCACGGCCGCGTGCAGCGTGCCGAGCAGGTCGATGGCGATGGCGCGTGCGGCCTGCTTGCCTTCCTCGGTGCTGATGCTGGCGCCGAGCTGGCCGGCCCAGACCTTGCCGTCCTTCTTCGCAATGTGGCCCGAGAGGAACACGAGGTTGCCGGTCTGCACGAAGGGCACGTAGGCGGCCGCGGGGGCGGCGACCGGGGGCAGGGTGATGCCGAGGCTGGAAAGTTTGTCGTAAACGCTCATGGAGACTCCTTGTCTTGGGAAGGCGATTGTGTCTGTGTTTGCGGCAGGCCCTCGACCACTTCCCCCACGGGCTGCACGGTCACGCCGACCCGCAGCGTGTGCCTGGCGCCGCCATGGAGTACGCCGCGCATCGGCGACACGTCGGAATAGTCGCGGCCGATGGCGAGCGTGACGTAGTCCTCGCCCGGCTGGCGGCCGTTGGTGGGATCGAAATCGGCCCAGCCGCCCGCGCTCTCGGAACCGTCGTCCTCGCCCTTTCCGGGCAAGTACACCGACACCCAGGCGTGCGACGCATCGGCGCCCACCAGCCGGGGCTGGCCGGGCGGCGGCTGCGTCAGAAGATAGCCGCTGACGTAGCGCGCGGGCAGGCCCATGGTGCGGAAGCACGCGATCATGATGTGGGCGAAGTCCTGGCACACGCCCTTGCGCTGTGCGAGAGCCTCGACGGCGGGGGTGTTGATCTCGGTGCTGTCGGCGTCGTACGCGAAGTCCTCGTACATGCGCTCGGTGAGGTCCATCGCCACGTCGAAGGTAGGGCGGCCAGGCACGAAGCTGGCGCGCGCATAGGCCGCGAAGTCGCCGTGGCGCGGCACGTAGGGCGAGGGAAAGACGAACTCCGAGGCCGCATCGAAGGTGGCGTCCTTGCGGAAGCGGAAGCGCTCGCGCACGGCTTCCCACGGCAGTTCGCGCGCCACGGCGGGCGACAGCACGGGCTGCGAGGTTTCGACCACGCTCTCGGCCGTGACGACGAGCCGGTCGTGCGTGGCTTCGAGTGCGAAGAAGGCGCGCGTGTTGCCGTACAGGTCGGCCAGCTCGTTGCGCTGCGCAGGCGCCGGCTCGATGGCAAGCCGGTGGCTCACGAGCCGCTGCGAATCCGTGGCCAGCGGCTTGAGGTGGGCAAGGTGCTGCGCGGTCTCGACCGGCGGCGAGTACTCGTAGCGCGTTTCGTGGGTGACGTGAAGCAGCATGATCGACAGTGCCCGTTGCGTGGGTCTACTTGGCCTCGGCGCCGAAGTGCGAAGCGTAGATCTTCGCGTAGGTGCCGTCGGCCCGGATGCCTTCGAGGCCCTGGTTGATCCTGGCCAGCAGTTCGGCGTTGCCCTTCTTCACGGCAATGCCGTACTTCTCGACCGGAAAGCCCGCGTCGCTCACGGTCTTGAAACCGCCCGCGGTGTTGTTCGCGATGTAGTGCACCACCACGCCGTTGTCTGCCACCACGGCCTGCACGCCGCCGGCCTCGAGTTCCTTGAGCGCGAGCGGCGTCGATTCGAAGCGCTTGATGGCGGTGCTCGATTTGCCCAGCAGCTTGCCCACGACCTCGTCGCCGGTGGTGCCGTTCTGCACGCCGACTTTCATGTTCTTGATGTCCTCGAATTTCGTGACGGGCGAGTCGCTCTTCACGGCGATCAGCTGCCGGGCGTCGAAGTAGGGCTGCGAGAAGTCCATGGTCTGGCGGCGCTCGTCGGTGACGGTGATGGCCGACACCAGCAGGTCGCGGTCGCCCTGGTCGAGCGCATTGAAGATGCCTTCCCACGGCGTGTTGACGAACTTCACCTCGAAGCCCGCCTTCTGCGCGACCGCCTTCACCACGTCGATGTCGAAGCCCACGATCTCGCCCTTGTCGTTCTGCGATTCGAAGGGCGTGTAGGCGGCGTCGGTGCCGACCACGAGCACGCGCGCGGCGGCCGGTGCCGCCGGTGCACCGGTGGCGGACGGTGCGGATGCCGGCTCCTGCTTGTCGCAGCCGGCGATGGCGAGGGCCGCGAAGAGGCCCGCGGCGGTGAGTGCGAAGCGGCGGTTGATGGTGACGCAGTGGGGCATGGCGGTGCTTCTCCGTGAACTTATTGTGGAACGCCGCGGAACCGGCTTTGCCGGGCCGCAGGCGTTGCCCCCAGCGAGGGGGTGTGCGTAGCGACACGAAGTGCGCGAAGCATGGGGGAGTGCCTGTTCACGCCCCGACGGAGCGCAGCGATTCGGAGGTCAGCGTGAAGTAGCGTGTGCCGATGGCGTCCGACACATGGTAGGCCGCCGTCTCGCAGTTGGCGAGCAGTTCGGCGAGGGCCGGATAGTTGCCATGAGGCCCCGTGGCGCAGAGGTGTTCGAGCGTCCAGCTGGCCGGATCGGACAACTCGTACGACAGCGCCGTCAGCTTGCCGGGCGCACTGCCGGCCAGCCGGGCGATGCGTCCGCGCAGCGTCTGAGTGACCCATGCGAGCGAGCGCGGATTCTCGGCGTCGAGCACCAGCAGGTCGACCATGGTGGCGACATCGCGGCGCTGCTGGTAGCGGGCATGGAAGGTGATGGTGCTGTCGAACAGCGCCACCATCGCCTCGAAGCCGCTGACCTCGTGCACGGCGCCGTTCTCGAAGCCGGCCTCCAGCGCGTTCGACAGGAAGCCCAGGCGTTCGATGTGGCGGCCGATGGACAGCAGGCGCCAGGCATCGTCGCGCGTCATGCGGTCGGTTTGCGCGCCGGTCATGGCGGCCAGCGCGGTGCTGGCGGATTCGAGGGCGCGCAGCGCGGCGCCGGTGGCAAAGCTGCCTTCGCCGGCCTGCTCGGCCGCGCGGCGCAGGAAGTCG
This sequence comes from Variovorax sp. Varisp46, assembly GCF_059491885.1. Taxonomy (NCBI): domain Bacteria; kingdom Pseudomonadati; phylum Pseudomonadota; class Betaproteobacteria; order Burkholderiales; family Comamonadaceae; genus Variovorax; species Variovorax sp. Varisp46. The sequence continues at coordinate 2,945,164 of NZ_CP168515.1, read as the reverse complement.
GCCTCGGCGCGCACGATCTGGTTCCAGTTGTCCTGCGACAGGCGTTCGCGCACGGCGGCGGCGGCCTGCCGGATGCACATCAGGCTGAAGCCCACGCTGCCGCCGCGCTCCACGTCGCCGAGTTCGGCGATCAGTGCGCGTTCGAACACCCGGCGCGACTTCGGCGCACTGGGCGCCTCGGCTGGCACCAGTGCGTTGCGCAGCGCCATGCGGTGCAGCCATTCGAGCAGCGGGCGCGACGACTGGTCTTCGCTGCCCAGCAGGTTGAGCGTGAGGCGCGCGAGGCGTACGGCGTTCTCGGCGCGCTCGGTGTAGCGCCCGAGCCAGAACATGTTCTCCGCGGCGCGGCTGGTGACGGGGGCACGGTGCCGCGCGAGCGAGGCCGGCGTGGCGTGCGGCTGCAGCAGCGTGGTGCGGTCGACCTCGCCGTGGGTCTGCACCCACACGTCGGCGCTGCTGCCGCCGCGCTGCATCGATGCGATCTGTGCGTCGGGCCCCGCGAGCCGGGCCAGGCCGCCGGGCAGCACGCGCCACGATTGCGCGCCGTCGCTCACCGCGAACACGCGCAGCAGCACTGCGCGCGGCGCGATGTGGCCCGGGCCCATGTCGTTGGCCCAGGTGGGCATCTGCGACAGCGGCAGATAGCCCTGCACGGTGTGGCCGTCGCCTTCGCGCACGATGCGGCCGGCCCATTCGTCGAGCTCGCGCCGTCCGAGCTGGCTGCCGAGCACGGCGTCGAAGCTGGCGTGGCCGTCGAAGCCGGGGTAGGTGGGCTTGATGGCGCAGTCGGCCAGTTGCGGCAGCACCGATTCGAGCGCCGCGCGCTCGCCGCACCACCAGGTGGGCAACGCGGGCAGCTTGAGCTTCTCGCCGATCAGGCGGCGCGCCAGGCCCGGCAGGAAGCCGAGCAGCGCGGGCGACTCGAGGAACGCCGAGCCCGGCATGTTGGCCACCAGCACATTGCCGGCGCGAATGGCCTGCAGCAGGCCGGGCACGCCGAGCGTGGAATCGGGGCGCAGCTCCAGCGGGTCGAGGAACTGGTCGTCGAGCCGCTTGATGAGGCCGTGCACCGGGCGAAGGCCCTGCAGCGTCTTGAGGTACAGCCGCTGGTCGCGCACCGTGAGGTCGCTGCCCTCGACCAGCGTGAGGCCCAGGTAGCGCGCGAGGTAGGCGTGCTCGAAATAGGTTTCGTTGTACGGGCCGGGCGTGAGCAGCGCGATGTGCGGCGGCACGCCGGCCGGGCACATGCGCTGCAGGCCTTCCATCATGGCGCTGTAGGTGGCGGCCAGGCGCTGCACGTGCAGCGCTTCGAAGGCCTGCGGAAACTGCCGCGTGATGGCCAAACGGTTCTCGAGCAGATAGCCCAGGCCCGAGGGCGCCTGGGTGCGCTGCGAGACCACCCACCAGTTGCCGTCGGGGCCGCGCGCGAGGTCGAAGGCCGCGATGTGCAGCCAGGTGTCGCCCGGCGGCTTCACGCCGTGCAGCGCGCGCAGGTAGCCGGGGTGGCCGCGCACCAGCGCCGGCGGAATGAGCCCTTCGGCCAGCAGCTGCTGCGGGCCGTAGACGTCGGCCATCACGCGGTCGAGCACGCGCACGCGCTGCAGCACGCCGGCCTCGATCTGGCTCCAGCTCTCGGGCGAGACGATCAGCGGGAACAGGTCGAGCGACCAAGGCCGCTGCGGGCCGTTGGCATCGGCGTACACGTTGTAGGTGACGCCGTTGTCGCGGATCTGGCGCTCGAGGCTGGCTGCACGCCGGGGCAGGTCGCTGAAGCCGTCGGGGCCGAGTTGATCGAAGAAGGCGTTCCAGGCGGGCGTGAGCGGCGGTTGTTCGCCGGGCGGGGCCTGTGTCTGCGTCTGGGACTGGGATTGCGATTGAGACTGGCCAGACGCTACCGGCCGCTCACCGGCGGTGTCATAGAGCGGCGCAGCGGCGGCAGGCACGGCTCCCGCCGCCGGCCGCACGGGCGCAGCCGCCGTGGCCGCTCCGCGCAGTTCATCGAAATGACCGGGCAGGGCCGCAGGGGCGAGCGCCGACGCCAGGGCAGCTGGAAACTCCAGCGCCTCGGCGTCGAACAGGGATTCGTTCAAAGGTTCCACAGGGGTGGATTGTCACACTGCCGTCACGGGGCGTCCGTTCGGGCAGCGTGCCGAATGACCCCTTACCGCCGCAGGTCCAGCGTGAACGGGAATTCACGGCTGCCCGGCAGCTCGATGGTCGCCGGGGGCGTGCGCATGAGGCCGGGCGTGTGTCCGGTGCGGGTGAAGCGCGAATGGCGGCGGCTTTCGGCCTCGTAGGCGTTGACCGGGAAGGTGTCGTAGTTGCGCCCGCCCGGGTGGGCGACGAAGTACTGGCAGCCGCCCAGCGAGCGCTTCATCCAGGTGTCGACCAGGTCGAATGTCAGCGGCGCATGGGCCTTGATGCTCGGGTGCAGCGCCGACGGCGGGTTCCAGGCCTTGTAGCGCACGCCGGCCACGAACTCGCCCGTGACGCCGGTGGGCTGCAGCGGCAGCACCTTGCCGTTGACGGTGACGACATGGCGGCTTTCGTTCAGGCCGGTCACGCGCACCTCGATGCGCTCGAGCGACGAATCGACATAGCGCACCGTGCCGCCGGCCGAGCCTTCCTCGCCCATCACGTGCCATGGCTCCAGCGCATTGCGCAGCGACAGCTCCACGCCCATCGCCTGCATCTGGCCCACGAGCGGGAAGCGGAACTCGAAATGCGGCGCGAACCAGTCGGCGTCGAAGGCGTAGCCGGCCTGGCGCATCTCGCTGATGACGTCGTCGAAGTCCATCTTCACGAAGGTCGGCAGCAGGAAACGGTCGTGCAGCTCGGTGCCCCAGCGCGTGACGGGGGCCTTGTAGGGCTCGTCCCAGAAGCGGGCCACCAGCGCGCGGATCAGCAATTGCTGCGCGATGCTCATGCGCGCATGCGGCGGCATCTCGAAGGCGCGCAGCTCCAGCAGGCCGAGGCGGCCGGTGCTCGAGTCGGGCGAGTAGAGCTTGTCGATGCAGAACTCGCTGCGGTGTGTGTTGCCCGACACGTCGATCAGGATGTTGCGCAGCGTGCGGTCGACCAGCCATGCGGGCATGTTGGCGCCGTAGATCTCGCGGTTCTTAGCGATCTCTTTCAGCGCGATTTCCAGCTCGTAGACCTGGTCGTTGCGCGCTTCGTCCACGCGCGGCGCCTGGCTGGTCGGGCCGATGAACATGCCCGAGAACAAATAGCTCAGCGACGGGTGGTTGTGCCAGTACAGCAGCAGGCTGGCCAGCAGCTCGGGCCGGCGCAGGAAGGGGCTGTCGGCCGGCGTGGCGCCGCCCATCACGAAGTGGTTGCCGCCGCCGGTGCCGGTGTGGCGGCCGTCGGTCATGAACTTCTCGGCCGACAGGCGGGTTTCGAAGGCGGCGTTGTAGAGGAACTCGGTGTGATCGACCAGTTCCTTCCAGTTGTGCGCCGGGTGGATGTTGACCTCGATCACGCCAGGGTCGGGGGTGACGGCCAGCATCTTCAGGCGCGGGTCGCGCGGCGGCGGATAGCCTTCCATCACGATGCGCATGCCGAGTTCGCGCGCGGTGGCTTCGACGGCCGCGACGAGGTCGAGATAGTCCTCCAGGCGCGCGAGCGGCGGCATGAAGACGTAGAGCACGCCCGAGGCATTGCCCTTCTTCTCGGCCGCGGGGCCGTTGGCGCGGCGCGGGTCGCGCACTTCGACGCACAGCGCAGTGCGCGTGACCCAGTGGGCCGATTCGCCGCGCAGCGGCTGGCGCGCGGTGGTGGACGACTTGTCGGCAGCCTCGTCGGCAGCCTCGTCGGCGGCCGTGGCTGCGCCGCCTTCGCCTGCACTGCCCGGTGCCTGCATGCGCAGCGAGGCCGCCACGACGGGCGGCGTGCCGAAGGCATAGGGCACGGCGCCGCGGTCACCCTCCGCACCGCCTGCCGCCACGGCATAGCGCGCACGGTAGTCGGCCGCGCTCGGCAGCGCACCGCGCGGCGCGGTCGGGTCGCGCTCGATCAGGTAGGGATAGTCGCCTTTGCTCGCCCACGGCTGCGAGTCGAGCGGCAGTCGGTAGCCCATGGGCGAGTCGCCCGGGATCAGGTAGAGCCGGTCGTCGCGCAGGAACCAGGGCCCGGTCTTCCAGCCGGGGCCGGCGAGCGCGGGTGCATCGCTGTTCGCGTTGCCGGGCTCGATGGGCAGCATGTAGCCGATCACCGCGTCGAGCTTCTGCGTGAACACGCGGCGCAGGCGCACGCGCTCGAGTTCGTCGTCGAGCTTCGACTCGAAGGGGTCGACGTTCACCGGCAGGCGGCGTTCGCGCCAGAGGTAGTAGTAGGTGTCTTCGTAGCCGGGCTGGATGTAGCGCTCGGTCAGGCCGAGCTTGTGCGCCAGCACGGTGGTGAAGCGGCGCGCGTCCTCGCTCGTGTACTGCGTGGGAAAGCGCTCGTCGGCGAAGAGCTCGGGGTCGTGCCACAGCGTCTGGCCGTCGGCGCGCCAGAAGATCGACAGCGCCCAGCGCGGCAGCTGCTCGCCCGGGTACCACTTGCCTTGGCCGAAATGCAGGAAGCCGCCCTTGCCGTACTCTGCGCGCAGCTTGTGCACGAGTTCGGTGGCGTAGCCGCGCTTGGTGGGGCCGAGCGCGTCGGTGTTCCATTCGGGCGCGTCGCGGTCGCTGGTGGCCACGTAGGTGGGCTCGCCGCCCATGGTGAGGCGCACGTCGCCGGCCTTCAGGCGCGCATCGACGGCGTCGCCCAGGGCCAGCACTTCGGACCATTGCTCTTCGGTGTAGGGCTTGGTGACGCGCGGCGATTCGTAGATGCGCGTGACCTTCATTTCATGGCCGAACTCGACCTCCGACTCATCCACGCCGCCCTCGATGGGCGCGGCGCTCGATGGTGTGGGCGTGCAGGCCAGCGGAATGTGGCCTTCGCCGGCCAGCAGGCCCGAGGTGGCGTCGAGGCCGATCCAGCCTGCGCCCGGCAGGAACACCTCGCACCAGGCGTGCAGGTCGGTGAAGTCGACCGTGGTGCCGCTCGGGCCGTCGAGCGCCTTCACGTCGGGCGTGAGCTGGATCAGGTAGCCCGAGACGAAACGCGCGGCCAGTCCGCAGTGGCGCAGCAGCTGCACCAGCAGCCAGCCCGAGTCGCGGCAGGAGCCGCTGCCGCTGGCGAGCGTTTCTTCCGGCGTCTGCACGCCGGGCTCCATGCGGATCAGGTAGTTGACGTCCTGCTGCACCTGCTGGTTGATGCCGACCAGGAAGTCGATGGTGCGCTGCTCCTTGCGATCGATCTTGTCGAGGTAGGCCTGCAGCAGCGGCGTGGGCGCTTCGGTGACGAGGTAGGGCGCGAGTTCTTCGGCCTGCGACTGCGTGTACTTGAAAGGGAAGTTCTCGGCCTGCGGCTCGAGGAAGAAGTCGAACGGGTTGTAGACCGCCATCTCGACCACGAGGTCGACCGTGATCTTGAATTCGCGCGTCTTCTCGGGGAACACCAGCCGCGCCTGGTAGTTGGCGAAGGGGTCCTGCATCCAGTTGACGAAATGCTCGGCCGGCTCGACCCGCAGCGAGTACGAGATCACGTTGCTGCGGCAGTGCGGCGCGGGCCGCAAGCGCACGACCTGTGGGCCCAGCTGCACCGGGCGGTCGTATTTGTAGTGGGTGACGTGGTGGAGAGCGGCGTGAATGGACATGCGTTTTTATGTGCAGTGCTGCGAGATTGCATCGAAAAGATGTCTCTTGTGAGACGCATACTAGCCCAGTTGCAAAGCAATTAACGCGCCACTGAGCGTGACTTTGGGGAGGGTTTGCATCATGGGTTCGGGAGTTTCTCGTTGACGCCGTTTCGCGCGTCCGGTGCCGCCGCGGGCAGATCGTGGGTGTTCGCGGCGCTGTGCGGTTCGCTGCTCGGTGCGGTCCTGCAGTTGCAGCAGGCGGGGCTTTGGCGGGCATGGATGTATGCGGGTTTGCTGCTCGGGGCCGGGGCCGGCCTGTGGTGGTGGTGGCGCCTGTCGGGCCGGGGGCTGTTGTTGGCCTCGCTCGTGTGCGGCGCAATGGCGGGTGCGGGGCTTGCGGGATGGCGCGCCGCCATCTACGCGGGCGGTGCGCTGGACCCGGCGCTCGAAGGGCGCGACCTGCAGGTCACCGGTGTCGTGTCGGAGATGCCCCAGCGCAGCGAGGGCGGGACGCGGTTCCGTCTGGATGTCGAGTCTGCGGGCTGGGCCGACCCCGGCGAGGAGGGGCGGCCCACCGTGCCTGATCGCATTGCCCTCGGCTGGTATTCGGAAGGTTCAGGCCTGTGGGACCGGGCTTCGGAAGGCCGCACGCCGACGGCCAGCGCTGTCGGCCCCCTCCACGCCGGCGAGCGATGGCGCCTGACGGTGCGCCTCAAGGCGCCGCACGGCAACCGCAATCCCCACGGCTTCGACAGCGAGCTCTGGATGTGGGAGCAGGGCCTGCATGCCGGCGGCACTGTGCGAACCGGCACGCGCGATGCGGCGCCCGCGCTCGTTGCGCCAACGTGGCGGCATCCCATCGAGCGCGCACGCGAAGCCGTGCGCGACGCCGTCTTCGAACGCGTGCTCGACCGTGCCCAGGCAGGCGTGATCGCGGCCCTGGTTACCGGCGACCAGAGCGCCATCGACCGCTCGGGCTGGGACGTCTTCCGCGCCACGGGCGTGGCGCACCTGATGTCGATCTCCGGCCTCCACGTCACCATGTTCGCCTGGCTGGCCGCGCACGTCGTCGGCCTGCTGTGGCGGCGCAGCATCAGCCGCGCGCTGCGCCTGCCCGCGCAGCAGGCCGCGCTGGTGGGCGGCGTGCTGCTCGCCACGCTCTATGCGCTGTTCAGCGGCTGGGGCGTGCCTTCGCAGCGCACGGTCTGGATGCTGGCGACGGTCGCGCTGCTGCGCCTCACGGGCCGGCGCTGGCCCTGGCCGCATGTGTGGCTGTTGACGGCGGCCGTGGTGGTCGCGCTCGATCCCTGGGCCTTGATGCAGGCCGGTTTCTGGCTCAGCTTCGTGGCGGTGGGCGTGCTGTTCGCCACCGACGCCGGGGTGCCCGGAGAGCGGAAGACCGGCGCGTCTTCCCGCCTGCTCCAGTTCCTGCGTGAGCAGTGGGTCATCACGCTCGCGATCACGCCGCTCAGCCTGCTGTTGTTCCAGCAGGTTTCGCTGATCGGCCTGTTGGCCAATGCGGTGGCGATCCCTTGGGTCACGCTGGTGATCACGCCTCTGGCGATGCTCGGCGTGGCCGTGGCGCCGCTGTGGGATCTGGCGGCCCGCGCCGTGCAGGTGCTGGCGCTGCTGCTGCAATGGCTGGCCGGGCTGCCGTATGCCACGCTCTCGGTGGCCGCGCCGCCCTGGTGGATGGCCGCCTGCGGCGTGGCCGGCGGCGCGCTGCTGGCCATGCGGCTGCCCGGGTCGCAGCGCGCCCTCGGCGTTCCGCTGCTGTTGCCGGTGCTGCTGTGGCAGGCACCCCGGCCCGCGGCCGGCGAATTCGAACTGTTCGCCGCTGACGTCGGCCAGGGCAACGCGGTGCTCGTGCGTACCGCGACACACAGCCTGCTCTACGACGCCGGCCCGCGCTACAGCCTGGAAAGCGATGCCGGCCATCGCGTGCTCGTGCCGTTGCTGCGGGCATACGGCGAGCGCCTCGACACGCTGGTGCTGAGCCACCGCGACCTCGACCACACCGGCGGCGCGCCCGCGGTGCTCGCGATGCAGCCGCAGGCCGCGCTGCTGAGTTCCATCGAGGCCACGCACCCGCTGCAGGCGATGCGTGCGGCGCGGCGTTGCGAGGCGGGGCAGGCCTGGAGCTGGGACGGCGTGCGCTTCGAGGTGCTGCATCCGTTCGACACCGACTACCGCGGCTTCACCAAACCCAATGCGGTGTCGTGCGTGTTGCGCATCGACAGCGGCCGCGCCGTGGCGCTGCTGGTCGGCGACATTGAGCGGTTGCAGGAGGCGGCGCTCGTCACGCGCACGCCGGAACTGCTGCGCGCCGACGTGCTGCTGGTGCCGCATCATGGCAGCAAGACCTCGTCGAGCCCGGCGTTCCTCGACGCGGTGAAGCCGCGCATCGCTATCGTCCAGGCGGGGTACCGCAACCGCTTCGGCCATCCGGCGCAGGAAGTGGCGGCGCGCTACCTGGAGCGCGGCGGTCGGCTGGTCGAGAACACCCGGTGCGGCGCAGCGCACTGGAGCAGCGTGCGCCCCGGGGACCTGGCCTGCGAGCGCGAGCGGAACGCGCGATATTGGCAGCACAGCCCGCCCTGAAGCCGGCTCTGGATTTTCGGGGGAGGCCGTTGTTCCTGCCATCATCGGGACGCTTGCGCCAGGCCGAAAAAAAAGTCGCTCGACCCGCACGCGGCCTCGGCATAAGGGGTTCTACTGGCCCTGAACTTGCTAAGCTATAGCTCAAGGAGATTGGTCGTCCCATGCACAAATTCGACGAGATGTATGAGCAGTTGCCCTATGCGGGGGCTGCGATCCGACAGCACTACAAGCGCTACGACCAATGGCTCGCGAAGCAACCCGGTGAGGTGATGCGTTCGCGACGCGAAGAGGCGGAAATGATTTTCCGCCGGGTCGGCATCACCTTCGCGGTGTATGGCGCGAAGGATGAGGACGGCTCCGGCACCGAGCGGCTCATCCCGTTCGACCTGCTGCCTCGCATCATTCCGGCCCACGAGTGGGAGAGCATGGAAAAGGGGCTGGTGCAGCGCGTCACGGCGCTCAACCGCTTTCTTCATGACGTCTACCACGACCAGGAAATCATCAAGGCCGGCATCATCCCGGCCGAGCAGATCCTGAACAACGCGCAGTTCCGCCCCGAGATGATGGGCGTCAACGTGCCGCACAACGTCTACTCGAACATCTCGGGCATCGACATCGTGCGCGCGCCCGATGCCCAGGGCAACGGCGAGTACTACGTGCTCGAAGACAACCTGCGCGTGCCCAGCGGCGTGAGCTACATGCTGGAGAACCGCAAGATGATGATGCGGCTCTTCCCCGAGCTGTTCAATCAGAACCGCATCGCGCCGGTCGCGCACTACCCCGACCTGCTGCTAGAGACGCTGCGCGCCAGCGCGCCGCCGGCCACGGCCGAGCCCACGGTGGTGGTGCTCACGCCGGGCATGTACAACAGCGCCTACTTCGAGCACGCCTTCCTCGCGCAGCAGATGGGCGTGGAGCTGGTCGAGGGACAGGACCTGTTCGTCAAGGACAACTTCGTCTACATGCGCACCACGCGCGGGCCGAAGCGCGTCGACGTCATCTACCGCCGCGTGGACGACGACTTCCTCGACCCCGAGGTGTTCCGCCCCACGTCCACGCTCGGCTGCGCCGGCCTGATGCGCGCGTACCGTGAAGGCAACGTCGTGATCTGCAATGCCGTGGGCACCGGTGTGGCCGACGACAAGTCGATCTACCCGTACGTGCCGAAGATGGTCGAGTTCTACCTCGGCGAAAAGCCGATCCTGAAGAACGTGCCCACCTACATGTGCCGCAACAAGGACGAGCTGCAGTACACGCTCGACAACATGAAGGACCTGGTCGTCAAGGAGGTGCACGGTGCCGGCGGCTACGGCATGCTGATCGGACCGGCCGCCACGCAGGCCGAGATCGAGGACTTCAAGAAGGCCGTGATCGCCAAGCCCGACGGCTACATCGCCCAGCCCACGCTGAGCCTGTCGACCTCGCCCACCTTCGTGGACGCCGGCATTGCGCCGCGCCACATCGATCTGCGCCCCTTCGTGCTCTCGGGCAGCGAGGTGCAGATGGTGCCCGGCGGCCTCACGCGCGTAGCGCTCAAAGAGGGGTCCTTGGTGGTCAACTCGTCGCAGGGCGGCGGCACCAAGGACACCTGGATTCTCGAAGCCGACCGCGCACCCAAGCCCAAGGCGGCGCCCGCGCAGTCGCAAAGCCAATCGTAGTAGGAGCACCACCGATGCTGTCACGCACCGCCGACCATCTCTACTGGATGTCCCGCTACACCGAGCGCGCCGAGAACACGGCGCGCATGCTGGACGTCAACTACCAGACCTCGCTGCTGCCCCAGTCCGCCGAAGTCGCCAAGTACGGCTGGCAGGGCGTGCTCTCCATCAGCGAGCTGCTGCCCTGGTACAACAAGAAGTACGACCAGATCGCGCCCAAGGAAGTGATGGAGTTCATGGTCAAGGACGAGAGCAATGCCTCGTCGATCGTGTCCTGTCTCAAAGCCGCGCGCGAGAACGCCCGTGCCGTGCGCGGCGCGCTCACCACCGAAGCCTGGGAAACGCAGAACACCACCTGGCTCGAAGTGAACCGCATGCTGCGCGCAGGCGACTTCGAGCGCGACCCGGGCCAATTCTTCGAATGGGTCAAGTTCCGCTCGCACCTCTCGCGCGGCGTCACGCTGGGCACCATGCTCCAGGATGAGGCGTTTTATTTCTCGCGCCTGGGCACCTTTTTGGAGCGCGCCGACAACACCGCGCGCCTGGTTGACGTGAAGTTCCACGCACTCAACAGCGAGTTCTTCGGCACCGCCACCGAGGAAGACCAGGAGTACGACTTCTATCACTGGAGCGCGATCCTGCGCAGCGTCTCGGCCTTCGAGGTCTACCGCAAGGTGTACCGCGACGTGATCAAGCCCGAGCGCGTGGCCGAACTGCTGATTCTTCGCGCCGACATGCCGCGCTCGCTGCACGCGAGCCTGGTCGAGGTGGTGAACAACCTCGCGAAGGTGCAGAACGAGCAGAGCGCCGAAACCCAGCGCCGCGCCGGCAAGCTGCTGGCCGACCTGCAGTACGCGCGCGTCGACGAGATCCTGGCGACCGGGCTGCACGCGTACCTCACGCAGTTCCTCGACCGGGTGAACGAGCTGGGCGGGCGCATCAGCCAGGACTTCCTGGTTCCTGCGCACTGAGGTCCTGTGGGCGCGCGCGGCTGCACGGCCAGTGCGCCGATCCGGCGGGGCCGTTGCGCACCGGCACGGTGACGTTCCACGCGCGATAGCTCCCGTCGACGGACCGGGCGCATGCCACGCTGACGCCGGGACGGGGCGATCCTGTGGCCCAACCGGTTTTCAGCGGTGTCTTGCACAACGGAACGAAGACCTTGGCGTTCGGTTCGATGGCTTCCCAGTGCGTGCCGTGGCGGGCGTTCTCCTGAAAGACGAACCGCCTCGCTTCTTCCCTGATTTCGTAAAGGCCGTGCTTGAACGAATTGGAGCGATCGTCGTCGATGCTCCAGCCCGCGGCGCTCGGCAAGGCGAAGAGGCACAGGACCACCGGCAGCACCCTGCGGTGCCTGCCCGAGCACGGGAACATCGACACTACTTCCTTCGTCATCGTTTTCTCTCCGGAGGGGGCGTCAGCGCGAAAAGGATTCGATGGCCACCGGCATCTCCGGCGCCTGCCATCGATAGGCGTCGCTCAGCACGTTGCGCGTGGGAATTTGGCCATTCCATCGGATGCGGAGCAAGTCCGCGAGGACCCAGGCGGTCCAGTCCGCGCGAAAAGGTCGTTGCTCCGCTTCGACCGGCAAGGCGTCGCGGTTGCGCCAGATCAGGGCCGGAATGCGATAGCCCGATGCGGTCGATGGGCTGTGGCCCGCGCGATCGCTGACGTGGCCCACTTCCTGGCCGTGGTCCGACAGGTACATCCACGCGAGGTAGTCGCCAGGCTTGCCCGCGGTGCGTGTTTGCTGCAGCAGCTCCGACACCACGAAGTCGTGGTACAGCAGCGCGGCGTCGTACTCCTGGCGGAAGCGGCGCACCCAGGCCGAGCGGCCGTCTTTCACGAGGCCGTTCTCGACCGCGTCGACATCATCGTCGAAAGGATTGGCGTTCTCCGGAAAGCGCAGGCTGTAGTGCGGATGCGCGCCCATCAGGTGAACGACGATCAGCTTGCGGTCGGTGCTCGCATCCTGCAGCGCCTCCTGCACGCAGTCGAGGATCTCGCCGTCGAGCGAGGCGCTGGCGCGGCCCGGCGTGCGGTTGACCATGTCCACCACGTCGGCGAGGCGCGCATGCTGCTGCTCGATGGCGAGGTCGTCGTGGTTGCTGATCCACCAGACCTTGTAGCCTGCGGCGCGCGCCAGCGCCAGCACATGCGGCGGGTTGTCGCTGTCGGGCAGGCCGAAACGGAACATGTTGCGCAGTGCGGGCAGGGTGCTGGCGTCGACCGACCATGCGTTCTTCAGCACCGCCATCTGCCCTCCGGCCTGCGCCCTGTGCGCCAGCAGGCGCGGCGTGGTCGGGCGCCCGTAGCCGTACAGGGCCATGTTGTCGCGGTTGATGCTGTCGGTGATGACCAGTACGACGGTGGAGGGGCCTGCCTGCGATATGGCGGGCGCGATGCTCCTGGCCTGCGCCATCAGGCGGTCGCGCTGTTTCTGTTGGTCAGCCCAGGCGGATCGCAGCGTGTGGACGGAGTTCGCCCACTGCGTCCAGAAAATCGCGGGATGCAGCCGGCGCCAGGGCTTGCTTGCATAGGCGGCGCATGCGACGAGCAGCAGCAGCGCGATCAGCGCCACGGCCCATCGCGCGGGCCGGACGGATGGGGCCACCGCACCGCGCCGCGCGAACATGCCCATGAGCACGCCCGCAACGGCCAGCACGGCACACCACACGGCCGCGGAGCGCCAATGCATCCACAGGTATTCGGTGCCTTCGCGCGCGTTGGTGTTGGCTGCGGCGCCGAGCACCATCGCGCTGTCGGGCGCGGCCTGGTAGGTGTCGAGCAGGTAGGCGCGCACTGCGCCGTCGAGTGCGAAGCCAATGGCCCAAAGCCAGACCAGCAGGGTGCGCAATCGCCGCATCTGCGTGCTGCGCAATGGCCACGCAAGCCACAGCACCATGGGCGCTGCAAGCACCGCGAGCTGCGCGATGCGCCGGCCGTCGTGGCCCAGCGCAATGAGCGCCAGCAGTGTTGCACCTACCACGCCGCAGGCGGGCAGGGCATTGCGCGGAGGGGAGGGACGGGTGGTCAAGCAGGTAGCGCGGGAGGTCGGGGCGGGCGCATTCTGCCCCGGGGCCTGCGCTACGCGCCCCAGTGGCCCGATGATGGCGAGGTATTTGCACCGCCCACGGTAGCCCCCGGGACGATCAGGTCGCCGTGGCCTGCCGCACCGCGCGCTCCCAGCGTGCCATCGACTCCTCCGCCTGCGCGCGGCCCATGGTGGGCATGAAGCGGCGCTCGATCTTCCACAGCTTCGACAGCTGGCGCGCGTCGGTGTAGACGCCGGTCGACAGCCCCGCGAGGTACGCGGCGCCCAGCGCGGTAGTCTCGATCACTTCGGGCCGCACCACCGGAATGCCCAGAAGGTCGGCCTGGAACTGCATCAGCAGGTCGTTCACGCTCGCCCCGCCATCCACGCGCAGCTCGGCCACGGGCTTGCCGCCGGCAGCCACTGCGTCGCGGCTCATGGCCTGCAGCAGCGCGGCGCTCTGGTAGGCGATGCTTTCGAGCGCGGCGCGCGCGATGTGCGCGACCGTGGTGCCGCGCGTGAGCCCCGTGATCGTGCCGCGCGCGTCCGCGTCCCAGTAGGGCGCGCCGAGGCCGGTGAAGGCCGGCACCATCATCACGCCGCCCGCATCGGGCACGCTCTCGGCCAGCGACTGCACCTCGGCGCTGCCCTTGATGGCCTTGAGTCCGTCGCGCAGCCACTGCACCACGGCGCCGCCGACGAACACGCTGCCTTCCATCGCGTATTGCGGCGTCTTGTCGGTCTGCGCGGCGCTGGTCACGAGCAGTCCGTTGTGCGAGGGCTGGAACGCGCCGCCCGTGTGCATCAGCAAAAAGCAGCCGGTGCCGTAGGTGTTCTTGGCCATGCCGGCCTCGAAGCAGGCCTGGCCGAAGAGGGCGCTCTGCTGGTCGCCGGCCACGCCGCCGATGGGTAGCGCATGGCCCAGCAGTGCCGCGTCGGTATCGGCGAAGTGCGAACTCGACGGCTGCACTTTCGGCATGAGCGCGGCGGGGATCTCCAGTGCGGCGAGCAGGTCGGCGTCCCATTCGTTCCGGTGCACGTTGAAGAGCATCGTGCGCGAGGCATTGCTGACGTCCGTCACGTGCACCTTGCCGCCGGTGAGCTGCCACATGAGCCAGCTGTCGACGGTGCCGAAGGCCAGTTCGCCGCGGTCGGCCTGCGCGCGCGCGCCAGGCACGTTGTCGAGCAGCCAGCGCAGCTTGGTGCCGGAGAAGTACGCATCGATCACCAGCCCGGTCTTCTCGCGGATGGTGTCGGTCATGCCCGCGTCGCGCAGCTGCGCGCACAGCGGCTCGGCGCGGCGGTCCTGCCAGACGATGGCGTGGTGCACCGGCTGGCCGGTCTTACGGTTCCACAGGACGGTGGTCTCGCGCTGGTTGGTGATGCCGATGGCGTGAATGTCGGTGGGCTGCAGCTTCGCCTTCACCAGCACTTCGCGCGCGGTGGCGAGCTGGCTGCGCCAGATTTCCATCGGGTCGTGCTCGACCCAGCCCGGCTGCGGATAGATCTGCGTGAGTTCCTTCTGGGCTATGGCGACGATGTGGCCTTCGCGGTCGAACACGATGCTGCGCGAGCTGGAGGTGCCTTGGTCGAGGGCTAGCAGGTAGGTGGTCATAGGGGCAATGTTTCTCTGAGTCCGCTCATCGAACCGACGTTGTCTTGCTCCTTCCCCCTCCGGGGGAGGGCCGGGATGGGGGCGGGCCTTCGATGGGGCGCGATGCGTCTGTGGAGGCCGCCGTGCCCCCACCCCAACCCTCCCCCAGAGGGGGAGGGAGCAAGGCGGGAGCAACAGGGGATGTGCTCATGATTCACGCGCGATTTCCAGGCGCACCTGCGCCGCATGCAGCAGGTCCGCAAAAGGCGCAGGCGGCTCCGCATCCGTGAACAGCCGGTCGATCTGCGACAGCGTGCCCAGCTGGATCATCGCGGGCCGGTTGAACTTGCTCGCATCGGCCGCCAGCCACACCTCGCGTGCCTGGGCAATGATGGTCTGCGCCACCTTCACCTCGCGCAGGTCGAAGTCGCGCAGCGAGCCGTCCGCCTCGATGCTCGACACGCCGATCAGTGCGATGTCGACCTTGAACTGGCGGATGAAATCGATGGTGGCCTCGCCCACGATGGCGCGGTCGCGCGGGCGCACCGAGCCGCCCGCCACGATCACCTCGCACGATGTGTTGCCGCTCAGGATGGTGGCCACGTTCAGGTTGTTGGTGATCACGCGCAGGCCGGTGTGGCGCAGCAGCGCCTTGGCGATGGCCTCGGTGGTGGTACCAATGTTGAGGATCAGCGAGCAGTCATTGGGCACCAGCTCCGCCACGCGGCGGGCGATGCGCGCCTTGCCTTCGGCATGCAGCGTCTCGCGCTGCTGGTAGCCGATGTTTTCCGTGGTCGAGCTGGGCATGCGCACGCCGCCGTGAAAGCGCGTGAGCAACCCCTCGTCGGCCAGCCGCTGCACGTCGCGCCGCACGGTCTGGAGAGTGACGCCGAGCATGTCCGCCAGCTGTTCGACGGTGACGGAACCGCGCGTTCGCACGGTGTCCAGGAGGTTGATCTGGCGCGGGTTGGAATTCACAAGGGCGTCGTGGAAAGCGGGAAGAGTGGGGGCAAGGGTACAGCGCGTGCCACTTTAAAACGAACGAAAACGAAGATGCCTAAGGGAAAACTCGGGGGGAAATCGCGCTAAAAGGAATCCAAATGAAAAAACACGAAAATACAATGGCCGCCGTCAGTGACCAAAGTCACGCTTCAACGGACTCCTTTCTGTGAGCGATTTTTCTTCCAGTTCGCCCGCGCCAGCCACCGATTGCGACGTGCTGATCGTCGGCGGCGGCATCAACGGCTGTGGCATTGCGCGCGACCTCGCTGGCCGCGGCTGGCGCGTGGTGCTGTGCGAAAAGGACGATCTCGCCTCGCACACTTCTTCTTCCTCCACCAAGCTGATCCACGGCGGGCTGCGCTACCTCGAGTACTACGAGTTCTCGCTTGTGCGCAAGGCGCTGCAGGAGCGCGAGGTGCTGCTCAAGAGCGCGCCGCACATCATGTGGCCGCTGCGCTTCGTGATGCCGCATGACCCGTCGATGCGCCCGGCCTGGATGATCCGCATCGGCTTGTTCATGTACGACCATCTCGCCAGGCGCGAGGTGCTGCCGGGTTCGCGCAGCGTCGATCTGCGCAAGCACGCGGCCGGCAAGCCGCTGAAGGACCAGTACAAGCGCGGCTTCATCTACTCCGACGGCTGGGTCGACGACGCGCGCCTCGTGGTGCTCAACGCGCTCGACGCGCAGGCGCGCGGCGCCGAGGTGCTGACCCGCACGCGCTGCGTGAATGCGCAGCGCGATGCCGACGGCTGGACCGCGACGCTGCTGGGCGCTGACGGCGGCAAGCGCACGCTGCGCGCCCGCGCGGTGGTCAATGCCGCGGGGCCGTGGGCCGAATCCTTTCTGCGCGGCGTCGCGCAGTCGGCCAGGGGCGAGGCGCTGGCCACCAAGAGCCTGCGGCTCGTGAAGGGCAGCCACATCGTCGTGCCGCGCCTGTTCGAGCACGACCACGCCTACATCTTCCAGAACCCCGACAAGCGGATCATCTTCGCCATTCCCTACCAGGACGAGTTCACGCTGATCGGCACCACCGACATCGAACTCACCGGCGACGACCCGGGCGCCGCACGCATCGCGCAGGAGGAAATCGACTACCTGTGCACCCAGGCCAGCCGCTACTTCGAGAAGCCCATCGTGCCGGCCGACGTGGTGTGGACCTACTCGGGCGTGCGTCCGCTGCTCGACGACGACTCGGGCGACCCTTCGGCCGTCACGCGCGACTACATGCTCGAATCGAACACCACGGCCGCGCCGCTGCTGTCGGTATGGGGCGGCAAGATCACCACCTTCCGCAAGCTGGCCGAAGACGCGGCCGACGAGGTCGGCAAGATGCTCGGGCAGTCGAGCGCGCAACGCCCGGCCTGGACCGACGGCGCCTTCCTCGCGGGCGGCGACCTGTCGGCCTGGATCGGCGCTGCCAGCCGGCCCGATGACGATTTCGAGCGCTTCGTATCGGCCGTGCAGGCCAGGTATCCGTGGCTCTACGGCCAACTGGCACGCCGCTTCGCGCGCGGCTACGGCGCCCGCATTGCGGACCTGCTCGGTGATGCGAGGTCCTTTGCCGACCTGGGCGCCGAAGTGGCGCCGGGCCTGTACGAGCGCGAACTGCGCTTCCTGCAGGACCACGAATGGGCCGTGAGCGCCGAAGACGTGCTCTGGCGGCGGTCCAAGCTGGGGCTGCACTACACGGCCGAAGAGCGCGAGCAGGTCGCGCTCTGGCTGCAGTCCCATCCCAAGAGCAACTAGATCCGTAAAAGAGAGCAGCGCCAATGCAATTGACACTGGAGCGCGTCACCAAGAAGGTGGGAGCGCAGACATGGCTCTACGAGCAGAGCATCGCGCCCCGAAGCGGCGCGGTCACCGTGCTGCTGGGCGCCACGCAGGCCGGCAAGACCAGCCTCATGCGGCTGATGGCCGGACTCGACACGCCGACCGAAGGCAAGGTGCTGGTCGACGGCAAGGACGTGACCGGCATGCCCGTGCGCGAACGCAATGTCGCGATGGTCTACCAGCAGTTCATCAACTATCCGTCGCTCAAGGTGTCGGACAACATCGCCTCGCCGCTGAAGCTGCGCGGCGAGACGAACATCGAGGCACGGGTGAAGGCGCTGGCCGAGAAGCTGCACATCGGCATGTTCCTCGACCGCCTGCCGGCCGAGCTCTCTGGCGGGCAGCAGCAGCGCGTGGCGCTGGCACGCGCGCTTGCCAAGAACGCACCGCTGATGCTGCTCGACGAGCCACTGGTCAACCTCGACTACAAACTGCGCGAAGGCCTGCGCGAAGAGCTCACGCAGCTCTTCGCCACCGGCGACTCGACCGTGATCTACGCCACCACCGAACCGGGCGAGGCCTTGCTGCTCGGCGGCTACACGGCGGTGATGGATGCCGGCGAACTGCTGCAGTACGGCCCGACCGCCGAGGTGTTCCATGCGCCGCAATCGCTGCGCGTGGCGCGCGCCTTCAGCGATCCGCCGATGAACCTGCTGCAGGGCACGGCGGCCGCCGGCAAGGTGCAACTCGCGGGTGGCCCCGCACTGGCGCTGGCCTTGCCTGAAGGCGTATCGGGTGCTGTCACGGTCGGCTTGCGCGCGAGCGCATTGAACGTGGGCGCGAGTGAGGGCGACATCGCCTTGCCCGGCAAGGTGGAGCTGGCCGAGATCTCGGGCTCCGACACCTTCGTGCACGTCGAGACCGCGGTGGGCGAACTGGTGGCGCAGCTCACCGGCGTGCATCGTTTCGAGCTGGGCGCGCCGATCACGCTGTACTTCAGCGCGTCGCAGGCCTATGTGTTCGATGCCAGTGAAAAACTGGCGCTGGCGCCGAGGAAATAGGATGACCCCCAGTCTTCGCGCACTTCGTGTCGCTTCGCCAACCCCCTTCCAGGGGGCAACACCAGCGGCCCGGCAAAGCCGGTTCCGCGGTGTTCCGCGACAAGGTCTCGACTGTTTCATGCATTGCGTATCACGCGGAAGCGTGAAGGAGAGCTGACATGGCACGCATCG
Organism: Variovorax sp. Varisp46; assembly: GCF_059491885.1. NCBI lineage: Bacteria > Pseudomonadati > Pseudomonadota > Betaproteobacteria > Burkholderiales > Comamonadaceae > Variovorax > Variovorax sp. Varisp46. The sequence goes on along the minus strand of NZ_CP168515.1, from coordinate 2,926,604 downwards.
ATCTCGACCTGGCCCACGCATACCGTGCGAACCCCACGCAGGACAGCGACTACGCGCTGCTCCCGCTGAAGATGAGCTTCCGCGACGGCGGCGCCTATGCCTTGCTCGGCCCCTCGGGCTGCGGCAAGACGACCATGCTGAACATCATCTCGGGCCTGCTCGTGCCTTCGCAGGGCACGGTGAGCTTCGACGGCCGCGACATGACGCGGGCCACGCCGCAGGAGCGCAACATCGCGCAGGTGTTCCAGTTCCCGGTGATCTACGACACCATGACCGTGGCCGAGAACCTCGCGTTCCCGCTGCGCAACCGCAAGGTGCCGGCCGACCAGATCAAGAAGCGCGTCGGCGAGATTGCCGAGATGCTCGACATGAGCGGGCAGCTCAACCAGCGCGCGGCCGGTCTGGCGGCTGACGCCAAGCAGAAGATCTCGCTGGGACGCGGGCTGGTGCGCAGCGACGTATCGGCGGTGCTGTTCGACGAGCCGCTCACCGTGATCGACCCGCACCTGAAGTGGCAGCTGCGCCGCAAGCTCAAGCAGATCCACCGCGAGTTGAAGCTCACGCTGATCTACGTGACGCACGACCAGGTCGAGGCGCTCACCTTCGCGGAAGAGGTGGTGGTCATGACGCGCGGCAAGGCCGTGCAGGTGGGCAGCGCCGACGCGCTGTTCGAGCGGCCGGCCCATACCTTCGTCGGGCATTTCATCGGTTCGCCGGGCATGAACTTCCTGTCCGCGCAGAGCGCGAACGGCACCATCGAAGTGGCGGGCACGCCGCTGGCGTCCACGCGGGAATTGCCGCAGGGGCCGCTGAAGATCGGCATCCGCCCCGAGTACCTGCGTCTGTCGAATGCAGGCGCGGCCGGTGCGGTGCCGGCCGTGGTGAAGCAGGTGCAGGACGTGGGCACGCACGTGATGCTGGGCGTGGAAGCCGGCGGTAGCCTGCTGAAGGTGCGGCTGCATTCGGACGACCGGCCGCCCGCAGTGGGAGACACGGTATGGGTGCGGGTGCTAGACACGCACACCTGCTATTACAAGGATGAGGAACTGGTCGCATGAACGCAACCACCAAGCCAATCAATCAGAAAGCCTGGTGGCTCGTGCTGCCAGTGCTGATCTGCGTGGCCTTCTCGGCCATCGTGCCGCTCATGACGGTGGTCAACTACTCGGTGCAGGACATCATCTCGCCCGAGCGCCGCGTGTTCGTGGGCACCGAATGGTTCGCCGCGGTGATGCGCGACGACGAGCTGCACCAGGCGCTGTGGCGCCAGCTGGGCTTCTCGCTGTCGGTGCTGCTGGTCGAGATTCCGCTGGGCATCGGCCTGGCGCTGTCGATGCCGGCCAAGGGCTGGAAGTCGTCGGCCGTGCTGGTGGTGGTGGCGCTGTCGCTGCTCATCCCATGGAACGTGGTCGGCACCATCTGGCAAATCTACGGGCGCGCCGACATCGGCCTGCTGGGCCACGCGCTGCAGACCCTGGGCATCGAATACAACTACACCGGCAGCGCTACCGATGCGTGGCTCACCGTGCTGGTGATGGACGTTTGGCACTGGACGCCGCTGGTGGCGCTGCTGTGCTATGCGGGCCTGCGCTCCATTCCCGACGCCTACTACCAGGCCGCGCGCATCGACGGCGCGAGCAAGTTCGCGGTGTTCCGTTTCATCCAGCTGCCCAAGATGCGCGGTGTGCTGATGATCGCCGTGCTGCTGCGCTTCATGGACAGCTTCATGATCTACACCGAGCCCTTCGTGCTGACGGGCGGCGGGCCGGGCAATGCGACCACCTTCCTGAGCCAGTACCTCACGCAGAAGGCCGTGGGGCAGTTCGACCTGGGGCCGGCGGCAGCGTTCTCGCTGATCTATTTCCTCATCATCCTGCTGTTCTGCTTCGTGCTCTACAACTGGATGCAGCGGGTCGGTACGCAGGAAGCGGAGGTGGAGAAATGAACGAGAAGAGATTTCACAAGCGCAGCATCTTCCTGGTGCTGTACATCCTGTTCGCGCTGCTGCCCATCTACTGGATGGTCAACATGAGCTTCAAGACGAACGAGGAGATTCTGTCGAGCTTCTCGTTCTTCCCGCAGCAGCTCACCTGGGCCAATTACGCGCGCATTTTCACCGACGAGTCGTGGTACTCGGGCTACATCAACAGCCTGATCTACGTGGCGATCAACACGGTCATCTCGCTCACCGTGGCGCTGCCGGCGGCCTATGCGTTCTCGCGCTATTCGTTCCTGGGCGACAAGCACGTGTTCTTCTGGCTGCTGACCAACCGCATGACGCCGCCCGCGGTGTTCCTGCTGCCGTTCTTCCAGCTCTACAGCACGGTCGGCCTCATGGACACGCACCTGGGCGTGGCGCTCGCGCACCTGTTGTTCAACGTGCCGCTGGCGGTGTGGATCCTGGAGGGCTTCATGAGCGGCATCCCGCGCGAGATCGACGAGACGGCGTACATCGACGGCTATTCGTTCCCGCGCTTCTTCCTCACCATCTTCCTGCCGCTCATCAAGGCCGGCGTGGGCGTGGCGGCGTTCTTCTGCTTCATGTTCAGCTGGGTCGAGCTGTTGCTGGCGCGCACGCTCACGAGCGTGAACGCCAAGCCCATCGTCGCGACGATGACGCGCACGGTGAGCGCGTCGGGCATGGATTGGGCAACGCTGGCAGCGGCCGGCGTGCTGACCATCGTGCCGGGCGCGATCGTGATCTGGTTCGTGCGCCACTACATCGCGAAGGGTTTCGCGATGGGGCGCGTTTGAATGATGGTTTCTCTCCCTCGCCCGGAAGGGGAAGGAGCAAGAAAAGACAAGGAAATAGAGCATGTTCGACTGGATGGTATGGACCACCCCCGTGGCCGTTTTCTTCAGCTGCATCGCACTCATGCTGGTCGGCATGACGGTGTGGGAATTCAAGTCGCCCACCACGCTGCGGCGCGGCTGGCTGCCGATGGCCACCACGCGTGGCGACCGGCTGTTCATCGGGCTGCTGTCGGCGGCGTATGTGAACCTGGTCTTCATCGGCCTGGCGGGCAAGTTCCAGGAGTGGTTCAGCCTCGAGGCCGAGCCTTCGATCTGGATCAGCTTCGTGCTGTCGATGGGCCTGCTCGCGCTGGTGATGCGCAAGGGCTGAACATTTCCTTTCGTCTTCTCAGACGCGTTCCGGCTCTCCGCCTCCCCGGAGCCGTGATCGAACACAACACCGGGGAAGCAACAACCGAGGAGACAACTTCATGAAGATGCGCTACACGGCATTGGCACTGGCAGCGGCGATGTTCGCCGCGCATGGTGCGGCGACGGCTGGCGAGGCCGAAGCCAAGAAATGGATCGACAGCGAGTTCCAGCCATCGACCTTGTCCAAGGACAAGCAGATGGAGGAAATGAAATGGTTCATCGATGCGGCCAAGAAGCTGCAGGCCAAGGGCGTGAAGGAGGTGTCCGTCGTCTCCGAAACCCTGACCACCCACGAATACGAATCGAAGACACTGGCCAAGGCCTTCGAGGAAATCACCGGCATCAAGGTCAAGCACGACCTGATCCAGGAAGGCGACGTGGTCGAGAAGCTGCAGACCTCGATGCAGTCGGGCAAGTCGATCTATGACGGCTGGATTTCCGACTCCGACCTGATCGGCACGCACTATCGCTACGGCAAGATCATGTCGCTGACCGACTACATGAAGGGCGCCGGCAAGGAGTTCACCAACCCCGGCCTCGACCTGAAGGACTTCATCGGTACCAGCTTCACCACCGCACCCGACGGCCAGCTGTACCAGTTGCCCGACCAGCAGTTCGCCAACCTGTACTGGTTCCGCGCCGACCTGTTCGCGCGCAAGGACCTGCAGGACAAGTTCAAGGCCAAGTACGGCTACGACCTGGGCGTGCCGCTGAACTGGAGCGCCTATGAAGACATCGCCGAGTTCTTCAGCGTCGACGTGAAGACCATCGACGGCAAGCCAATCTACGGCCACATGGACTACGGCAAGAAAGACCCGTCGCTCGGCTGGCGCTTCACCGATGCGTGGCTGTCGATGGCCGGCTCCGCCGACAAGGGAATTCCCAACGGCATGCCGATCGACGAATGGGGCATCCGCGTGGCCGACGACAAGTGCACGCCTACCGGTGCCTCGGTGTCGCGCGGCGGTGCCACCAACTCGCCAGCCGCCGTGTACGCGCTCACCAAGTACATCGACTGGATGAAGAAGTACGCGCCCAAGGAGGCCATGGGCATGACCTTCGGCGAATCCGGTCCAGTGCCGGCCCAGGGCCAGATCGCGCAGCAGATCTTCTGGTACACGGCCTTCACCGCCGACATGACCAAGAAGGGCCTGCCGGTCGTGAACGACGACGGCTCCCCCAAGTGGCGCATGGCCCCCGGCCCGAACGGTCCGTACTGGAAGCAGGGCATGCAGAACGGCTACCAGGACGTGGGCTCGTGGACCTTCTTCAAGGGCCATGACGCCAACAAGACGGCGGCAGCATGGCTCTACGCGCAGTTCATCACCGCCAAGACCACCTCGCTGAAGAAGTCGATCACCGGGCTGACATTCATCCGCGACAGCGACATCCGTGCGGACTACTTCACGCAGAACGCCAACAAGTACGGCGGCCTGATCGAGTTCTACCGCAGCCCGGCACGCGTGGCATGGACGCCGACCGGCACCAACGTACCCGACTATCCGAAGCTCGCGCAGCTCTGGTGGAAGAACGTGGCGGAGGCCGTCACGGGCGAGAAGACCCCGCAGAAGGCAATGGACAACCTGGCCGACGAGATGGACAACGTGATGGCCCGCCTCGAGCGCGCCGGCATGGCCCATTGCGCGCCCAAGCTGAACCCCAAGGGTGATCCGGCCAAGTACCTGAGCGACGACCATGCCCCGTGGAAGAAGCTGGCCAACGAAAAGCCGAAGGGCGAGACCATCGACTACAACAAGCTGCTGACCGCCTGGAAGGAAGGCAAGGTGCGCTGAGCCTTGCATACAGCGTCCGCGTTCTGAAAAGATCGCCGTGACAAGGGCCGTGCCGCGAGGTGCGGCCCTTTTTGTTCTTTTCCCGCATTGCGGCCATATGACCGATCCGGCCGTCTGATTGTCGCGACGCATGACCAATGGCAGATGCGTTCGGCACGGGCTTCGCGTACATTCGACGGCCCCCGAAACGCCACCGCCAGTGACCTCCAGCCTTTCCAGCCCCCCACGCACGGACCCAGCAGCCGCCCCTCGAAGCGTCAAGCGCGTCCTGGTCCTGCGCTATTCGCAGTCCGGCCAGCTCGACGAGGTCGCCGAGCAGATCGCCGCCCCGCTGCGCGCCGACCCGTCGATCCAGGTGCACGAAGAAACACTGCGGCCGCAGAAGCCGTATCCCTTTCCCTGGCCCTTCCTGACTTTCTTCGACGCCTTCCCCGAGTCGGCCCACATGAAGCCGCAGCCGCTCGCGCCGCTGTCGCTCACGGGCGAGGAAGACTTCGACCTGATCGTGCTGCCCTACCAGGTGTGGTTCCTGGCACCTTCGCAGCCCGTTGCGGCTTTTCTGAAGCACCCGGTGGCGGCGCGGCTGCTCAAGGGCAAACCCGTGGTCACGGTCATCGCGTGCCGCAACATGTGGCTGCTGGCCCATGAGAAGCTCAAGGGCATGCTCGATGACGTGGGCGCGCGCCTGATCGACAACGTGGTGCTCACCGACCCCGGCCCCACGCTCGCCACCTTCTTCACCACGCCGGCCTGGCTGATCTGGGGCCGCAAGCGCGGCTTCTGGGGCATGCCCGATGCCGGGCTCAGCAACAGCCAGATCCGCGGCACCGCCCGCTTCGGGCGTGCCCTGCGCGATGCGTTGCACAGCGGCCAGGAGCGTGGGACGCAGCCTTTGCTGGCCGGCCTGGGCGCCGTGCGGGCCGACGCGAAATTGCTCATCAGCGAGAAGGCCGGCACCCGCAGCTTCTACCTGTGGGGCAAGCTGATCATGGCGGCCGGCAGTCCAGGTGCATGGCAGCGCAAGCCGCTGCTGCTGTTGTACGTGCTGTTCCTGATCGCGCTGATCGTCACGGTGGTGCCGGTGAGCCTGACGCTGCAGGCGCTCCTGCGGCCTTTGTTCAGAGGGTGGCTGACTAAAATGACGGCTCAATTCGAGTGCCCGTCGGGCTCGGCCACGGATCGCACTGCTCTCTATGACAACTGATGTCTTCCTGACCCGCACCGCCGCCTTTCTGCCGTTTCCCCCCGTCAGCAATGAAGACATCGAAGACGTCCTCGGCCGCATCGGCGGCAAGGCTTCTCGCGCGCGGCGGCTGATTCTTCGCAGCAACGGCATCCAGTCGCGCCACTACGCCATCGACCGCGCCACCGGCGAGCTGGCCATGACCAACGCGCAGCTCACCGCCTCGGCCATCCGCGCGCTCGGCGATATTGGCCCGGTCGACTGCCTCGTCACCGGCACCTCGCTGCCCGACCAGCTCATGCCCAACCACGCGGTGATGGTGCATGGCGAACTCGGCTGGCCCCGGCTCGAAGTGGTGGCCTGCGCGGGCATCTGCCTGGCCGGCGCCACCGCGCTGAAGCATGCGTGGCTCTCGGTGCGCGCGGGCGATGCGCAGCGTGCGGTGGCCACGGGTTCGGAGCTGGCCTCGGCCGTCATGCGCGGCTCGCGCTTCGAGGCCGAGCTGGAGCACAAGCTCGAGGCGCTGGAGGCGCGGCCCGAACTGGCCTTCGAGAAGGACTTCCTGCGCTGGATGCTGTCCGACGGTGCCGGCGCCGTGCTGCTGGAGCGCGAGCCGCGCGGGCCGCTGTCGCTGCGTGTCGATTGGATCGACCTGTCGTCGGCTGCGCATGAGCTGCCGGTGTGCATGTACGCCGGCGCCGAGAAGAATGCCGAAGGCGGCCTCGACGGCTGGGGGCGCAAGACGCCCGCCGAATGGCAGAGCGAGTCGACCTTCGCCGTGAAGCAGGACGTGCGCCTGCTCAACGAGAACATCGTGCGCGCCACGCTGGGCGAGCCGCTGGCGGCCATCATCGAGCGGCGCGGGCTGAAGTCGGCGGACATCGACTGGTTTTTGCCGCACCTGTCGTCGCAGTACTTCGTCGAGCCGGTGAGCCAGTGCCTCGAATCGCTGGGCCTGCCGATTCCGCGCGAGCGCTGGTTCAGCAATCTTGCGAGCAAGGGCAACACGGGTTCGGCGTCGCCTTACATCATGCTCGACGAGCTGTTCCGCTCGGGCCGCATCCAGCGTGGCCAGAAGTTGCTGATGTTCGTGCCGGAGAGCGGCCGCTTCTCCAGCGGCTTCATCTACATGGAGGCTGTGTAGCCATGGATCTCGACGCAGTACCGCAGGAGGGCAATGCGACCCTCGACGGCCATTCCAAGCTGATGTACGCCCGCGACGCGCAGGGCCGCGTCGTCACCACCACTTCGCGCGGCTGGGAGGCGGAGGAGATCGTCACCAGCCATGCGGTCGACGTGCTCGTCGAACAGGCGCAGGCCGCGAAGGAGCGCGTGAAGGCGGGGCAGGCCTCGCCGCTCGAATACTGGATGTACGAGCGCCGCATGGACGTGGCGCTGCTCTCGCAGACCAGCGGCTTCTGGCAATGGCGCGTACGGCGCCACCTGCAGCCGCGCCATTTCGCGGCGCTGTCGCCGGCCCAGCTCGCGCGCTACGGCGAAGCGCTGGGGCTTTCCGTCTCCACCTTGCAGGGCCTGCCGTGAACTTCCAACACCAACAGGCGGCGCATTGCGAAAGCGGCGTCATCTCCAGCCTGATGCGCCACCACGGCGCACCGATGAGCGAGAGCATGGCGCTCGGCCTGTCGTCCGCGATCTCGTTCGCGTACCTGCCGTTCATCAAGCTGTCGGGCCTGCCGCTCATTTCGTACCGCATGCCGCCCAAGGCCATCATCAAGGGCCTGCTGGCGCCGATGGCCGCCCGCTTCCGCTTCGAGACCTTTCGCAGCGCCGAGGCCGGACAGCAGCGGCTCGATGCTTTGCTGGCCGATGGCCAGCTGGTGGGCCTGCAGACCTCGGTCTACTGGCTGCCGTACTTTCCGCCGAACATGCGCTTCCACTTCAATGCGCACAACCTGCTGGTGTACGGGAAGGACGGCGACGACTACCTGATCAGCGACCCGGTGTTCGAGGAGCCCGTGCGCTGCCCGAGCGGCGACCTGGCACGCGCTCGCTTCGCCAAGGGCGTGCTGGCGCCGAAGGGGCTCATGTATTACCCGCAGGCCATCGATCGCAAGACGGTCGATGCGGCCTCCGTGGTCAAGGCCATCCGCAAGACGGTGCGCAACATGCTGGCGCCCATTCCCATCGTCGGCGTGCGCGGCATGCGGACGCTGGCCAAGCGCATGCAGAAGCTGTCGCCGACCGATCCGCGCAGCGTCGACTTCATCGGCCACGTGGTGCGCATGCAGGAAGAAATCGGCACGGGCGGGGCGGGTTTCCGCTTCATCTATGCGGGTTTCCTGCAAGAGGCGGCACAGCTGCTCGACAAGCCGCAACTGCAGCAGATGTCCGAGCGGCTGATCGCCATCGGCGACGGCTGGCGTGCGTTCGCGCTCAAGGCGGCGCGCATGGTGAAGGGGCGAGAGGCGGTCGACCCCGCCGCGCTGGCTGCCAAGCTGCACGAGCAGGCGCTGCAGGAAGAAAACTTCTTTCGCGACCTGAAGGCTGCCGTGGCCTGAGATGGGGCGTTGTTCTTTTCTCCTTGTTGTTCGTTGTTCGGGGCGCGATCACGCCGACACGCCCCCGTCACCCGGCAACCCGAGGCCAGACCCATGCTCGAGTTGAAGACCCTCGGTCACCGGTATCCGAACGCCGACGCCCCCGCGCTGGTGGACGTGTCGCTCACCGTGCCACGGGGCTGCGTGCTGGGCCTGCTGGGCCCCAACGGCGCGGGCAAGACCACGCTGATCTCGCACTTGTCGGGCGCGTTGGCCGTGCAGTCGGGCGAGATCCTCATCGACGGCCAGCCGCTGCAGCAGGTGCGTGCGAAGGCCCCGACGCGCATCGCGGTGGCACCTCAGGAGCAGGCGTTCTATCCGATGCTCACCGTGGCCGAGAACCTGGCGGTGTTCGCCGCTGCGGGAAGGCTGTCGGGCCCGCGCAAGAAGGAGCGCATCGAGGCCTGTACGCAATTCGCGCAGCTGGAGCAGTTCGCGGGCGTGCGCGCCGAGCGGCTCTCGGGCGGCCTCAAGCGCCGGCTCAACCTTGCGATTGCCTTGCTGCCCGAGCCCGAGCTGATGCTGTTCGACGAGCCCACCGTGGGCGTCGATCCGCAATCGCGCGCGTTCATCCTCGACGCGATCCGGAGCCTCGCGCAGCAGGGCGCGGCGGTGATCTACGCCTCGCACTACATGGAGGAGATCGAGGCCATTGCAGATCGCGTCGCCATCCTCGACCGTGGACACGTGCTGCGCGAAGGCTCGCTCGACGGGCTGCTGTCGAAGAGCGCGATGCTGCTCACGCTGGCCGCCGACGGGCTCGACGCCGGCATGCTCTCGCGCTTCGGCACGGTGGAGCAGGGCGGCGCGCACTGGCGCATTCACCTGAACGCAGGGAGCGGCCCGGCGCCGGTGCTGGCTGCTCTGGAAGCCGCGGGCATCGAGGTGCGCCACGCCGAATTCGGCCGCCATGACCTGGAGCAGCTGTTCATGGCGCTCACCCACCGCTCGTTGCGCGACTGAAGAACCCCATGCTCCTCGCGCTCATCAAGAAAGAACTGCTCGCCCTCGTGCGCGACATGCACGGCCTTGCCGCGCTGTTCCTGATGCCGATGGTCTTCATCGTGCTGATGTCGCTCACGCTGAAGGATATCTACCGCCCGCCGCTGGCCGAGCTGAACTACGCCATCGACATGCGCGACATGGCCACGCCCGCGCAGTGGCTCAAGCAGCTCTGGCAGCGCAACCATGGCGCGCCGCAGCCGCTTGGCAATGACTGGCAGGCGCGGCTGCGCAACGGCTCGCTCAAGTACGTGATCGTGATGGAGCCGGGCCTGTCGCAAGAGCTGGAGTCGGCCGCGCTGTCGACCAGGGCGTACATCCATCTGTTGACCGAACCCGGCATCGACGCCAACCTGTTCAACGCGCTGCGCGCCGAACTCATCGGCGCCTCGGGCGAGCTCAAGGCGCGTCTTGCGCTGGCGGTGCCCGGCACGGCCAGCCCCGCGCCCGAGGCGTCCATCGAGGCGATGGTGCGCGCCGAGCGCTTCTCCACCGCCGGCCCGCGGCCGACCTCGGTGCAGCAGAACGTGCCGGCTTGGCTGGTGTTCGGCATGTTCTTCGTAGTGGCCTCGCTGTCCAGCCTGTTCGTGCAGGAGCGCAGTTCGGGCGCGCTCGGACGGCTGCAGGGCCTGGGCGTGTCGCGCAGCATGCTGCTGATGTCGAAGGCGCTGCCGTACCTGGGCGTGAACGCGCTGCAGGCCGTGCTGATGCTCGCGGCCGGCATCTGGTTCATGCCGCTGATCGGCGGCGACGCGCTGTCGCTCGCGGGCATCCATTGGGGCGCGCTGCTGTTGTCGCTCGCGGCCGTGAGCCTCGCGGCGGTGAGCCTGTCGCTCGCGCTGGCCTGCCTGGTGCGCAGCCACGCGCAGGCGGCCACCATCGGGCCGATGGTCAATGTGCTGATGGCGGCGGCGGGCGGCATCATGGTGCCCAAGTTCGTCATGCCGGGCTTCATGCAGCGGCTGGTCGAGATTTCCCCGATGAACTGGGGGCTCGAAGCGCTGCTGACCGTGCTGCTGCGTGGCGGCGGCGTGGCCGATGCGCTGCCGCAGATTGGCCGGCTGGCCGTGTTCGCGGCGCTGATGTTTCTTCTGGCTGTTTTTCTGTTTCGCAGGCGCGCATCGTGAGCACCACCGTCACCCCTGAATTCATTGCCAGCCTCAAGGCCATGGTGCTCGAAGCCGTCGAGAAGGACACGCCCCCGGGCGGCCTCGGCGACGACGAGCCATTGTTCGGCCCCGAGGCCCGGCTCGACCTCGACTCGCTCGACGCGCTCCAGGTGTCGATGACGATCCAGCAGCGCTTCGGCGTGCGCATGCCCGACAGCAAGGAAACACGCCGGGCGATGACTTCCATCGCTCATCTGGCGGAACACCTCGCGCTGGCGGGCAAGGCATGAGCGATGTCTACCTGGGCGGCACGGGCCTGGCCTGTGTGCTCGGCGACGACGTTCCATCCGTGCTGGCGTCGCTGCAGCGCGGCGGCGTGCCGCCGACACCGGTGGCCGTGGCAGAGGGAATCCACTGGCCGGTGTACGCGCTGGCGCCGAGCGAAGGCGACTGGACGCAGCGCCTGTGCCGCACCGTGTGCAACGTGGCTTCGCAGACCGGCGACTGGGGCGCGCGCACGGTACCGCTGTTCGTGGCCTCGTCGTCGCTCGACATCGGCTTCATGGAGCACGAGAAGCAGGACCTGCGGCTCGGCGGCGACCTGCAGGACTTTGCCGGCATCGTGGCCCGCGCGCTGGATTGGCAGGGACCGGTGTTCACCGTTTCGACCGCCTGCACGTCGGCGCTGAACGCGGTGCTGGCGGCCGCCGAGCTGATTCGCAGCGAAGACGCCGACCAGGCACTGGTGATCGGCATCGAACTCGACAACCGCTTCACGGTCGCCGGCTTCGGCGCGATGCAGTTGCTGGCGCCCGACCGCGCGCAGCCCTTCGGCGCACAGCGCAAGGGGCTGGTGCTCGGCGAAGCGGTCGCCGCACTGCGACTGACATCGCGTCCTGCGCGCTGGCAGGTCGCGGGCGGTGCCAACGTGGTCGACGGGCGCAACCCATCGGGCACCGAAGCCACGGCCGTGCATGCGATGTGCCGCGGCGCGCTGGCGCAGAGCGGCCTGCAGCCCGGCGACATCGACCTGATCAAGGTGCAGGCGGCGGGCAGTCCCGTCAACGACGCCATCGAGGTGGAAGCGCTGAAGCAGGTGTTCGATCCGCTGCCGCCGCTGGTGTCGCTCAAGTCGGCGATCGGCCACACGCTGGGCGCGGCGGGGGCGGCGGAACTGGCCCTGCTGGTCGGCTGCATCGAGGGTGGCGTCTGGCCGTCGGTGGACTATCCGCTCGATGCATCGCTCGGCATTGCGCTGAGCAAGGAGGCGCCGCAGAAGCTGCGCAACATCCTGCTCAACGTGGTGGGCTTCGGCGGTGGACATGCTTCGCTCGTGTTGAAGGACGCAGGCCCATGAGCACCTGGCACACCACCGCCCATTTCATCGCGCATCCGCCGCCGGTCGACTGGCGCGATGACCTCGCCCGCCGCATCGGCCGCCGGCCGCGCCGTGTCGGCCTGTGGACCGAGCTGGCGATGTACGGCGCACGCTGCTGCCTCGACGCGGCGGGCGAGGCCGCATTGCCGGCCGGCGCGCGCATCCGTGTCGCCAGTCAACGCGGCGCATGGGGCGCCACGCATGCCGGCCTGACCCAGCTCGATGCAGGCCTGCCGATGCCCTTCACCTTCATGCAGAGCCAGCCCGCGCTGATGCTGGCCGAAGTCGGCCGCTGTCTCGAATGGTGGGGCGACGCCAGTTTTGCGCTGTGCCGCGATGCGGCGCGCACGCTGCAGCTGGCGAAGCTGGGCGCGGCGCGCGACGGCCTGTTGTTCGGCATCGTGGAAGAAGAGCGCCATGGCGAGCCGCCGCGCACCGAATGGTGGCGCCTGGTGCCCGCCTGACGAGGCCGGTCAGCCCGCGATGGAACGCTGCAGGTTGAGGCGCGCCTGCGCTTCGAGCTGCGCGTGCATCCGCGGTGTCGCATAGATGGCCTGGCGGTCGAGAAAGCGCTGAAGAATCGCTCGGCGCCGCGGCAGCCGCACCTCGTCCGGAACGAAGGCGTATTCGGCATGCACCTGCCGCTCGTATTCGTCGAAACGCCCACGTTCCGCGCCGAGGATCGACAGGTCGATGTCGATCAGCAGCTCGGCATCGCGGCCTTCGGGTACGGCGTCGTGGCGCGTGGCCATCACGAGCGCATGGACGCGCTCGGCGGCTGCGCTGTCCGCACCGGCTTCGAGCAGGGCCTCGCGCGCCCAATCGGCGCTGCGTGCCTCGTTGTCGTGGGCGTGTACGTCGTAGATGGCGTCGTGGAACCACAGCGCGAGCGCCACTTCACCGGGGCGTTCGGCCAACGTCTTCTCGCGCTCGAACCACGCGAGGCATTCGCCCAGGTGCTGCACCGTGTGGTAGTGGCGCTGCGGTTCGCCGTAGCGGCGCTGCAGCTCTTCGCACAGCGCCTCACCCGGCGAGTCGATGCCCAGCGCATGCCAGGCCTCGTTCCAGTTCGCGCGCAGCGCCTCGGGTGTCATGGTGCTATTGCTCCATCGCCGCCTTGACCTCTTGCCCAAGGTCGAGCACGGACATGGCGTAGTAGCTGCTCCAGTTGTAGCGCGTGATCACGTAGAAGTTGCGCGTGCCGGCCACGTAGGTTGGTGGCGCATCGGCGCCGTTCTGCAGCTCGATCAATGCGAGCAGGCCCTTGTGGTTGATGCCGTCGCCTTCGGGCACCGCGCCGGCGGCCACGAAGCTGTCGGTGCTGAAGGTCGGCAGGATGTCGGGCGCCAGCAGCAGCGCCTTCTGCAGCCGCGCTTCCTCGAAATGCATCGGATAGATCGCCGGCATGCCGGCCTTCCAGCCGAAGGCCTTGAAGTAGTTGGCGACCGAGCCGATCACGTCGGCCGGGTTGTTCACGAGATCGATGCGGCTGTCGCCGTCGAAGTCGACCGCGTACTTGGCGATGCTGCTGGGCATGAACTGCGGCATGCCCATCGCGCCGGCATAGCTGCCGACGGGCGTGAGCGGATCGTCGGCGGTGCGGCTCTCGGTGCTCAGGAAGCTTTCGAGCTCTCCGCGGAAGAAGGCCTGGCGCTCGGCCGCGCGTGGATGGCCTTCGGGAAAGTCGAACGAGAGCGTGGCCAGTGCATCGATCACGCGAAAGTTGCCCATGTTGCGGCCGTAGATGGTCTCCACGCCGACGATGCCGACGATGATTTCCGGCGGCACGCCGTACACCTGCTCGGCGCGCGCGAGCGTGTCGGCATTGGCGCGCCAGAAGCGCACGCCGGCCGCGATGCGCACCGGGTCGATGAAGCGGCTGCGGTAGGTCTGCCAGTTCTTCACCGTGCCGACCGGGCCCGGCAGCATGAGCCGCGGCACGTTGGGCAGGAAGCGCGCGCTGCCGATGGTGGCGCGCACCCAGTCGCGATCGAGGCCGCGGCGCTCGGCCACTTCGTCGGCGAACTTCATCGCGTCGTCGCGCATGGCGTAGGGCGTGCTGCCGCGCACCGGGCTGGCCGCTGCGCTGCGGCCGTTGGAAGACTTCTGGGCTACAGCCCCCGTGGACCATGCGCAGCAGGCGGCAAGGAGGGCGGCTGCCGCGGCGGCGCGCGAAGGCGTGGAGAGGAAAAATCGCATGGGCCGATTGTGCCGTCCGCCCACATGGCCCCTCTTCAGGGACACATGTGGTTTCAGCCGCGTGGGTTGTCGGTCGGCCAGGCGATGCGCCGGAACTCGGCGCGCAGGGTGGAGAGCGAGTCGGGCGTGGCCGGCGCGTAACGCTGTGCCTCGAGCTTGAGCAGCCAGTCGCGCACGGCCTGCGCGGCGGGGCCGAAGCGTGCGTCGGCCGCCTGTGCCATCTGGCGCGGCGGGGCGCTGTCGGGCAGCTGCAGGCCGGCCTTGGCGAGCCGCGCGCGCCCGGCCTAGCAGGCGCAGCCATGGGTCGTGCCGGCTGCCCTCCCACAGCGTCCAGCCGGCGCCAGCCAGGCTCGCGCCCACCAGCAGGTAGAGCAGCACGTAGGCCAGGTCTTCGAGGCTCGGCGCCTTGAAGCCGATGTTCTTCAGCAGGTTGAGCTGGCGGCTCTGGGTGTAGTTGAGCACCCACTGGTTCCAGCCGTTGTTGACGGCTTCCCATGCGGCGCGGATGTTCTGCACGAGGGTGGGGCTCATCGAGCCGAAGGCGCCCGCGATCAGGCCCGGCTGCGGCTGGAGCCGCTGTGTCTGGCCGATGCGCCCCGGAGACACCGAGCCCGTGGGATCCACGCGGGTCCAGCCGGTGCCTTCCTGCCAGATCTCGGCCCAGGCATGGGCATCGCTCTGGCGCACGATCCAGTAGTTGTCTACGCCGTTGAGTTCCCCGCCCTGGTAGCCCGTCACGATGCGCGCCGGGATGTTCAGGTTGCGCATCAGCACCACGAAGGCCGAGGCGATGTGCTCGCAGAAGCCCTCCTTGCGGTCGAACCAGAACTCGTCGGCCGTGTCGTTGCCATAGACGCCCGGCTCCAGCGTGTAGCTGTAGCCGCCGGTGCGCAGGCGCCGCAGGGCTGCCTGCACGAAGGCCTGCGCGTTGGCGTTGGCCAGCGCGGGGTCGGCGCGCATCTCGGCGGCGAGGGCGGCGGTGCGCGGGTTGGTGCCGGGCGGCAGCGCCAGGTAGGCCTGGAGCTGGCCGCCCGTGCGCTTCAATGGGCCGCTCTGGAACTGCGTGTAGCTTTCGGCGCGGTAGCGCACCAGGTCGGTGACGGGGCGGTTCGCGATCCATTGCAGGTCGGGCGTGCCGGTGACTTCGAAGCCGGGTGCCTCGGGGGGGCGCTGCGCCGCGTCGAGGGCCAGCAGCCAGGGGCGGTTGCTGGCTTCGAGCGTGACCTCGTAGCGCACGGGTTCGCCGCTCACGCGCAGGTTGGGGGTCCATTGCGCGCCGCGCGCCCATGACGGCAGCGCGGTCCATTCACGGCCGTCGAACTGCGCCAGCACCGGTCCGCGGAAATAGAGCTGGCTTTGCGGCGGCGCCCGGCCACCGTCGAACTTGATGCGCGCGGCGATGCGGTCGTCGAGCGCCAGTTCGGCGATGGTGCCGACGCGCATGGTGTTCGACAGGCCGCTGCGCCCCAGCATGGCGTCGCTGGGTGTGCCCCACAGCGGCGCGAGGCGTGGGAACAGCAGGAACAGCGCGAGCATGATCGGCGCGCCCGCCAGCGCCATCCAGCCCGCCATGCGTGCGGCCTGCATCAGCGGCGGCCGACCCACCGGCATGTGCGCGTTGACCAGCGCGGTCAAAAGGCCCAGCAGCGCCAGCAGCATGGTGAACGCGGTCAGCAGCGACTGCGAATAGAAAAAGTTCGTGAGCATCGCGAAGAAGCCCAGGAAGAAGACCACGAACGCATCGCGCCGCGCGCGCAGTTCCAGCGTCTTGAGTGCGAGCAGGCTGACGATCAGCGTCACGCCCGCGTCGCGGCCCAGCAGCGTGCGGTGCGTGGCGTAGGTGGCGCCGAGGATCAGCGCCAGCAGGGCGATGCGCCACCACTTGCTGGGCAGGGAGCGCCCCTGTACGGACAATGTGGCGCGCCAGAGCAGCACCATGACCGTGATGGCCGTGCACCACCAGGGCAGGTTCTCGATCTGCGGCAGCAGGATCAGGCCGATCACGCAGAGCAGGAAAAGGGTATCCCGCGCGTCCCGGGGGAGTGCGGCGAGTTCCCGTATGACTCGGTTCATGCGGCGGTTCCGTTCAACACAGCGCCAAGGCCTCGAGGCAGGCGCGCCGGTGGGCTTCGCCTTGCGACGGCTTCACGACCCGGCCCTCTACCCGGATGCCGTAGTCCACGCCCAGCCGGTCGGCCATCAGCACCCACGCGCACAGGCGCGAGAGGCGGGCTTCGGCATCGGCAAGGCTGGTGCTCCGCGCGTCGAGCCAGAGTTCTTCGCGCTGGGTCTGCTGCGTGTCGCGGCTCACCAGCTCTTCCGATCCGGCTGCCTGTGCGCGCGCTGCCTTCTTCCAGACCACGAGCTTCAGCGGATCGCCGCGGCGGTAGGCGCGCACGCCGTCGTACTCGCCGGCGTTGTGCGCCCGCAGCGAGGCGGACATCGCCGCCGGCCCCGACAGCGGCTCGCCCGGCGGCAGCGGCGGCGGATGCGCCTCGGGCGTGGGGTAGACCAGCATCTGCGCGGCCGGCCGCCAGACTGTCCACACGCGGAACGTGCCGAGCGGGAAGCGCGTCTCGGCCGTGAGCGGCGGCACCGGGTGCAGGCCCCGCCGCTCGGGCTGGAAGGCGATCTCGACGGTGGACGTTCCCTCGGCCGGCACGTCGGTCCAGGCCCATTGCCCGCTGCCGCGCACGGCCATGCCGATGCCGTAGCGCACGCGGCGCCGCGTGTTGTGCAGCACCACCCGGAAGACGGCGGCGGCGCCCGCGTAGTGGGCATCGGGCGGCACCAGGTGCATCGCCAGCCCGCGCAGCGTGCCGTGGCACACGTGCATGCCCACGGCCACGCTGCCGGCCAGCAGGAAGGTCAGCAGGTAGCCGAGGTTGAGCTGGTAGTTGATCGAGGCGACGAGCAGCACCAGCAGCGTCGCGCCCAGCGTCCATCCGGCTCGCGTGGGCACGATGTAGACATTGCGCTGCGTGAGTTCCAGCGTGTCCGACGGCGGACGGCGCGACAGGAACCAGCCATCGATGCGCGAGCGCAAAGAGGCGATCATCGGTGGTGGTCCCTGGGGCCGAAAAGCGCGAAACACCGCGGAACCGGCTTCGCCGGGCCGCCGGTGTTGCCCCCTGCAAGGGGGAAGGAGAAGCGACACGAAGTGCGCAAAGCCTGGGGGTGTTTCATGACTACGGCAGTGGCACGGCGGCGATCATGGCGCGCACCTGCTCCACGGCACCGCGCCCTGCGTCGCCCACGGGCGTGAGGCGGTGCGCGATCGTTTGCGGCAGCACGGCCTGCACGTCGTCGGGTGCGACGTAGCTCCGGTTGGCCAGCAGCGCCTGCGCCTTGGCCGCACGCAGCACCGCGATGCCGGCGCGCGGCGACAGGCCCTGCAGGAACCAGCGGCCCGAGCGCGTGGCCGCGATCAGGTCCTGCAGGTAGTTGAGCAGCGGCTCGGCCGCATGCACCTGCTGCACGCGCTGCTGCAGGGCCGTGAGTTCGCCGGCGGTCAGCATGGCGGGAAGGGAGGCCAGCATTTCGCGGCGGTCACCGCCCGCGAGCAGCAGCCGCTCGGCGGCGCGGTCGGGGTAGCCGAGCGAGATGCGCATCAGGAAGCGGTCGAGCTGCGACTCGGGCAGCGCGAAGGTGCCGAGCTGGTCCTGCGGGTTCTGGGTGGCGATCACGAAGAAGGGCGTGGGCAGCGGGCGGGTTTCGCCTTCGACGGTGACCTGCTTTTCCTCCATCGCCTCGAGCAGCGCGCTCTGGGTCTTGGGGCTGGCACGGTTGATCTCGTCGGCCAGCAGCACCTGCGCAAAGATCGGCCCGGGGTGGAACACGAAGGCCTGCTGGCCCCGGTCGTAGATCGCCACGCCCGACAGGTCGCCAGGCATCAGGTCGGCCGTGAACTGCACCCGCGAGAACTGCATCCCGAAGGTATGCGACAGCGCGTGGGCGAGGGTGGTCTTGCCCACCCCCGGCACATCCTCGATCAGCAGGTGCCCACCTGCCAGCAGGCAGGCCACGCAGTCGCGCACCTGGGCCTCTTTGCCCACGATCACCGTGTTAAGCTGACTCAGCAAAGTGGCTAGCTTCGCAGCAACGTCCATATTTGTATCCATATGCAAACGATACCGTAAGACCTGCCGGCCCCATGCCGAATGAGGTCTAGGCGTGGCGACAGAGACACATGGGCAAGACAGGCTACTTCACACACCGCGACTTCTGGAAGCACGACATGGGCGAGGGGCACCCCGAGTGCCCGGGTCGGCTGGATGCCATCGAAGACCGCCTGCTGCTCACCGGCGTGGGCGATGCGCTGGAGCACTGCGAGGTGCCGCTGGCCACCCTGGAACAGATCACCCGGGCGCACAGCACCGCGCACGTCGAGTACCTCGAGGCGCTGAACCAGCGCCTGGTGGCCGACGAACCCGCCGGCGGCCCCGACCACGCGCAGGTCGACCCCGACACGGTGCTCAACCGCTTCACCCTGCTGGCCGCGCGCCGCGCCGCCGGCGCTGCGATCGCTGCGACCGACGCGGTGATTGCCGGCGACCTGGAAAACGCCTTCTGCTCGGTGCGCCCGCCCGGCCACCATGCATGCCGGGAGCAGGCAATGGGCTTCTGCTTCTTCAACAACGTCGCCATCGCGGCGCGCCACGCCATCGAGGTGCACGGCATCGAGCGCGTAGCCATCGTCGATTTCGACGTGCACCACGGCAACGGCACCGAGAACATCCTCTCGAACGATCCGCGCGTGCTGATGGTCGGGTTCTTCCAGCATCCGTTCTACCCGTACAGCGGCACCGAGCATCCGGCGCCGAACATGCTGAACCTGCCGATCCCGGCCTACACAAGGGGCATGGACGTGCGGGAGATGATCGAAGCGGCCTGGATGCCGCGGCTGGAGGAGTTCAAGCCGCAGATGGTCTTCATCAGCGCCGGCTTCGACGCCCATCGCGAGGACGACCTGGGCCAGCTGGGCCTCAACGAAAACGACTTTGCCTGGATCACGGGCCGCATACACGATGTTGCGAGGCGCCATGCGAAGGGCCGTATCGTCTCGATGCTCGAAGGCGGCTACAACCTCGATGCGCTCGCGCGCAGCGTGGAAGCCCACATCCGCGTTCTCGCGGATCTCTAACGCAGCCGGCGCGGACGGCGCTCCGCTACCTTTCAATAGATGAATTTCAACGATTTCACTCAACGTCTGAGCCAGGTCGATGCGCGCGGCCTCGGCATCGAGCTTGTCGCGCTGGTGGTCTGCGTGGCGCTGGCCTGGGCCGTTTGCAAGTGGTTCGGCCGCGACCAGCCCAAGGATTCGATCTGGTTCGGCGAGAGCACCTTCGACGGGTTGCTGTTCCCGTTGCTGGCGCTGGTGTTCACCGATCTCGCCCGGCGCGTGGTGCTCGATTTCCAGACCGTGCTGGTGCTGCGCATCGCGGTGCCGGTGTTCCTGTCGCTGGTGGTTATCAGGCTGTTCGCGCGGGTGCTGCGGGCGGTGTTTCCCGCGTCCAACCTCGTGCGGCTGATCGAGCGCACGATCTCCTGGCTGGCGTGGATCGCGGCGGTGCTCTGGATCGTCGGGCTGCTGCCGCCGGTGCTGGCCGAGCTCGATGACATCACGCTGGCCTTCGGCAAGACGCGTGTGAGCCTGCAGACCATCTTCCAGGGCGTGCTGTCGGCGGGGCTGGTGCTGGTGATCTCGCTGTGGATCGCGAGCACTATCGAGAAGCGCATCCTGCGCGAGGCCGTGACCGACCTGTCGATGCGCAAGGTGGCGTCGAATGCGGTGCGTGCCTTCCTGCTGCTGGTCGGCCTGCTGTTCGCACTGTCGGCGGTGGGGGTGGACCTGACGGCGCTTTCCGTGCTCGGCGGCGCGCTCGGCGTGGGCCTGGGTTTCGGCCTGCAGAAGCTGGCGGCCAACTACGTGAGCGGGTTCGTGATCCTGCTCGAGCGCTCGATCCGCATCGGCGACAACGTGAAGGTCGATACCTTCGAGGGCCGCATCACCGACATCAAGACCCGCTATACCCTGATCCGCGCGGGCAATGGGCGCGAGGCCATCGTGCCGAACGAATCGCTGATCACCAGCCGGGTGGAAAACCTGTCGCTGGCCGACCGCAAGTTCAACATCACGACCACCATCGTGGTCGGCTACGAGAGCGACGTGGCGCAGGTGCAGTCCATCTTGTGCGAGGCCGCCAAGGCCCAGCCGCGCGTGATGTCCGACCCGGAGCCGGTGGCTTTCCTCATGAACTTCGCGCCCGACGGCCTGGAGTTCACGCTGAACTTCTGGGTCGCCGACCCCGACAAGGGCAAGGACAACCTGCGCTCGGCCATCAACATCGCAATCCTCGACGGGCTGCGCGGTGCGCGCATCGACATTCCCTATCCGCAGCGCGTGCTGCGTGTGGAGTCTTTACCGCCAGGAGTCGTCCAGGCGCCCGACGCTGTTTTATAATCACGGAAAAGCACGATCGTTCTTTTTTCTTGGTCCCCGTGCCGACGAGAAGAATGGAGAGGCGACAAAGGTCGCGTCCTAGAATGACCGGTTGCCCTCGAAGCCCCCTTTTTGCAATCCAATGGAGTCAAGTCAATGAAGGTTCTCGTACCTGTCAAACGGGTCGTCGATTACAACGTCAAGGTGCGCGTGAAGAGCGACGGCACCGGGGTGGACATTGCCAACGTCAAGATGAGCATGAACCCCTTCGACGAGATCGCGGTGGAAGAAGCGGTTCGCCTGAAGGAAAAGGGCGTGGTCACCGAAGTCATCGCCGTGTCCTGCGGTGACGCCAAGTGCCAGGAAACCCTGCGCACCGCCATGGCCATCGGCGCCGACCGCGGCATCCTGGTCGAGACCACCGAAGAACTGCAGCCCCTGGCCGTGGCCAAGCTGCTCAAGGCGCTGGTCGACAAGGAACAACCGTCGCTCATCATCCTGGGCAAGCAGGCCATCGACGACGACGCCAACCAGACCGGCCAGATGCTGGCTGCGCTGGCTGATCTGCCCCAGGCCACCTTCGCCTCGAAGGTCGAAGTCGCTGGCGGCAAGGCGACCGTGACGCGTGAAGTCGACGGCGGCCTGGAAACCGTCAGCCTCAGCCTGCCGGCCGTCATCACCACCGACCTGCGCCTGAACGAGCCGCGCTACGTGACGCTGCCCAACATCATGAAGGCCAAGAAGAAGCAGCTGGACACCTTCAAGCCCGAGGACCTGGGCGTGGATGTCAAGCCGCGCCTGAAGACGCTGAAGGTCAGCGAGCCGCCCAAGCGCGGTGCCGGCATCAAGGTGCCCGACGTCGCCACCCTGGTGGACAAGCTCAAGAACGAAGCCAAAGTGATCTGAGGAAGACAACGACATGACCGCACTAGTTATTGCCGAACACGACCACGCGAGCGTCAAGCCCGCGACCCTGAACACCGTGACCGCAGCGCTGGCCTGCGGCGGCGACGTCCACGTGCTCGTGGCCGGTGCCAACGCCGCCGAAGCCGGCAAGGCCGCCGCGCAGATCGCGGGCGTCAGCAAAGTCATCGTGGCCGACAGCCCGAGCCTGGCCGAGAACCTCGCGGAGAACGTCGCCGCCCAGGTGCTGGCGATCGCATCCAGCTACAGCCACATCCTGTTCCCCTCGACCGCCAACGGCAAGAACGTCGCGCCGCGCGTGGCCGCCAAGCTCGACGTGGCCCAGATCAGCGACATCACCAAGGTCGACAGCCCCGACACCTTCGAGCGTCCGATCTACGCGGGCAACGCGATCGCCACCGTGCAGAGCGCAGACCCGATCAAGGTGATCACGGTGCGCACGACCGGCTTCGACGCCGCAGCTGCGACCGGTGGCAGCGCAGCGGTCGAAACGGCCGAAGGCGTGGCCGACAGCGGCAAGAGCAGCTTCGTGGGCCGGGAAGTCACGAAGAGCGAACGCCCCGAGCTGACGGCCGCCAAGATCATCGTCTCGGGTGGCCGGGCGCTGGGCAGCGCGGAGAAGTTCACCGAGGTGATGGCGCCGCTGGCCGACAAGCTCAACGCGGGCCTGGGTGCCAGCCGCGCAGCCGTGGATGCGGGCTACGCGCCGAACGACTGGCAAGTGGGCCAGACGGGCAAGATCGTGGCGCCGCAGCTGTACATCGCTGCCGGCATCTCGGGTGCGATCCAGCATCTGGCCGGCATGAAGGACTCCAAGGTGATCGTGGCGATCAACAAGGACGAGGAAGCGCCGATCTTCTCGGTGGCCGACTACGGGCTCGTGGCCGACCTGTTCACGGCGGTGCCGGAACTGGTGAAGGCGCTTTGACCGCACCGGCGCAATGAGCCAGAGGGCATCGTTCGCGATGCCCTTTTCGTATCCGCTGTATCTGGAGACAAGACATGAGCTACACCGCCCCCCTCAAGGACATGCTGTTCGACATCGAGCACCTGGCCAACATCGGCGAGATCGCGAAGCTGCCGGGCTTCGAAGACGCCGGCCTCGAAACCGCGCAGGCCGTGCTGGAGGAATGCGCGCGCTTCAACCAGGATGTGGTCGCGCCCCTGAACGTGGCGGGCGACCGCAATCCCTCGTCGTTCAAGGACGGCGAGGTCACGACCACGCCGGGCTTCAAGGAGGCCTTCGCGCAGTACGTGTCGGGCGGTTGGCAGGGCCTGCAGCATCCGTCGGACTTCGGCGGCCAGGGCCTGCCCAAGACCATCGGCGCGGCCTGCGGCGAGATGCTCAACTCGGCCAACATGAGCTTCGCGCTGTGCCCGCTGCTGAGCGACGGCGCCATCGAGGCGCTGCTCACGGCCGGCTCCGACGAACTGAAGGCGGTGTACCTCGAAAAGCTCGTGAGCGGCCAGTGGACCGGCACGATGAACCTCACCGAGCCGCAGGCCGGCAGCGACCTGGCCATGGTGCGCAGCCGCGCCGAGCCGCAGCCCGACGGCACCTACAAGGTGTTCGGCACCAAGATATTCATCACCTACGGCGAGCACGACATGGCCGAGAACATCGTGCACCTGGTGCTGGCGCGCGTCAGCGGCGCGCCCGAGGGCGTGAAGGGCATCAGCCTGTTTGTCGTGCCCAAGTTCCTCGTGAACAAGGACGGTCGCTTAAGCGAGCGCAACGACGTGCACTGCGTGAGCATCGAGCACAAGATGGGCATCAAGGCCTCGCCCACCGCCGTGCTCCAGTACGGCGACCATGGCGGTGCCGTCGGCTACCTCGTGGGCCAGGAGAACCGCGGCCTCGAGTACATGTTCATCATGATGAACTCGGCCCGCTACGCCGTGGGCATGCAGGGCATCGCGATTGCCGAGCGCGCTTACCAGCACGCCGTGGCCTACGCCAAGGACCGCGTGCAGAGCCGCCCGGTCGACGGTTCCATCAACGCCAGTGCGCCGATCATTCACCATCCGGATGTGAAGCGCATGCTGATGACGATGCGCGCCTACACCGAAGGCTGCCGCGCGATGGCCAGCGTGGCCGCCGCCGCCTACGATGCAGCGCATCACCATCCCGACGCCGATGCGCGCAAGCAGAACCAGGCCTTCTACGAATTCATGGTGCCGCTCGTGAAGGGCTACAGCACCGAGATGAGCCTCGAAGTGGCTTCGCTGGGCGTGCAGGTGCACGGCGGCATGGGCTTCATCGAGGAGACGGGCGCGGCGCAGTACTACCGCGACGCGAAGATCCTCACGATCTACGAAGGCACCACCGCGATCCAGGCCAACGACCTCGTGGGCCGCAAGACGGCGCGCGACGGCGGCCAGACTGCGAAGGCCATCGCGGCACAAATAGAGAAGACCGAGGCCGAACTCGCCAAGAGCGACAGCGCCGCTGCAGCCGCCGTGCTCAAGCGCCTGAAGGCTGCGCGCGAAGCCTTCGTCGAAGTCGTCGATTTCGTCGCGGGCCAGACCAAGGCTTCGCCCAACGCCGTGTTCGCAGGCAGCGTGCCCTACCTGATGCTCGCGGGCAACCTCGTGGCAGGCTGGCAGCTTGCGCGCTCGCTGATCATTGCGCAGGACCTTGCCTCGCGCAGCTTCGATACCGACTTCATGCTGGCGAAGATCGCCACCGCGCGCTTCTATGCCGAGCACATCCTCAACAAGGTGCCGGGCATCCGCGACAGCATCGTCGACGGTGCCGAGAGCGTCACGGCGCTCGCGCTCGACGCTTTTTGAGCCCCGCCCCGTGTCGCCCACCTGACGGGCGGCAGGGGCTCCTCTCTCTTATAAAACCGACATCCAATTCCGGAGACAACATGTCCAAGCTACCCCCCGTCCTCGCGAACCTGCCGCTGCCGATCATCGGCTCGCCGCTGTTCATCATCAGCAACCCCAAGCTCGTGATTGCGCAATGCAAAGCCGGCGTGGTCGGCTCGATGCCCGCGCTCAACGCGCGTCCCGCGGCGCAGCTGGAAGACTGGCTCGCGGAGATCACCGAGGAACTCGCGGCCTACAACAAGGCCAATCCGGACAAGCCGGCCGCGCCGTTCGCCATCAACCAGATCGTGCACAAGAGCAATGACCGCCTCGAGCACGACATGGAAATGGTCGTGAAGTACAAGGTGCCGATCGTCATCACCTCGCTGGGGGCGCGCACCGACGTGAACGACGCGGTGCACAGCTACGGCGGCGTGACGCTGCACGACATCATCAACAACAAGTTCGCGCAGAAGGCGATCGAAAAGGGCGCCGACGGCATCATCGCCGTGGCGGCGGGCGCAGGCGGCCACGCGGGCGTGAAGAGTCCGTTCGCGCTGGTGCAGGAAATCCGCCAGTGGTTCGACGGCCCGATCGCGCTGTCGGGCTCCATCGCCAACGGCGGTGCGGTGCTCGCCGCGCAGGCCATGGGCGCCGATTTCGCCTACATCGGCACCGCCTTCATCGCGACCGAGGAAGCGCGCGCCAGCGAAGACTACAAGCAGGCCATCGTCGATGGCACCTCGGATGACATCGTCTATTCGAGCCTCTTCACCGGCGTGCACGGCAACTACCTCGCGCCCAGCATCGTCAAGGCCGGCATGGACCCGGCCAACCTGCCCGAGGGCGACGTGAAGACCATGAACTTCGGCGGCGGCGAAGGCAGCAAGGCCAAGGCCTGGAAGGACATCTGGGGCTCGGGCCAGGGCATCGGCGCCGTGACCGAAGTGGCGAGCGCCGCGGCCTTCATCGAGAAGCTCAAGCGCGAATACCAGGAAGCAAGGCAACGGCTCGCGCTTTGACTTCCGCCGCGAACGGCGCGGCGCCTGCTGCCGGCGCGCCGTCGTCATCCGTGGGGCGCATGCCGCTGCTCGATGCGGCAAAGGGCATCGCCTGTGCGGTGATCGTCGGACACCATCTTTCGCGCTACGGGCCGATGCCGGCCGGCGCGTATGCGCTCGCGCCCGATTTCTTCGCCTGGCTGGCTGACGAGGGCCGGCTGGCGGTGCAGGTGTTCCTTGTGATCGCCGGCTTCCTGGCGGCCGCCAGCCTTGCGCCTGACGGCCTGCTGCGCGTGGAGCGGCCGGTGACGCGCATCCTGCAGCGCTATGGGCGGCTGGTCATGCCATACCTTGCTGCGCTCACGGTGTGCGTGCTGGTCGCGGCGGTGGTGCGGCCATGGCTCGACGAGGAGGTGGTGCCCGCGGCGCCGACCTTCGGGCAGTTGGTCGCGCATGGATTGCTGCTGCAGGACCTGCTGGGCTTCGAGTCGCTGTCGACGGGTGTCTGGTACGTGGCCATCGACTTCCAGCTGTTTGCATTGGCGCTGGCGCTGGTGGGCCTGCCCACGCTGCTGCAGCGCTCGAGCGGTTCGCCGCCGCCGGGCGCGCAGATGCGCTGGATGCCCGTGGCGCTGGTGGTCGGCCTGGCCGTGGCTTCGCTCGTGCTCTTCAACCGCAACGCGGGGCTGGACGACACCGCCTTCTATTTCTTCGGAACCTACGGCCTGGGCATGCTGGTGTTCTGGATCGGCCGCGCCACGCGCGCCAGCACCTGGCAGAGCGCCGTCGCGCTGATGGCGCTGGTGGGAGCAGGCGCGCTTGCCCTCGACTGGCGCAGCCGCATCGCGACCGCGCTGGTCACGGCGCTGCTGCTGGCCGTCGCGCAGCGCCGGAACTGGCTGTCGCCGCCCCATTGGCCTGCCGTGGCCATGCCGTTGCTGCGGCTGGGGCGCATGTCTTACTCGCTGTTCCTGATCCACTTCCCGGTGCTGCTCGCCACGAATGCGGCGGTCGCTAATTCCGGGCCGCACGGCGCGTGGTTCGATGCGGCCGGCCTCGTGGCGACCTTCGGCCTGTCGGTGGCCGCGGCGGCGCTGCTGTATCGCTGGGTGGAAGCGCGCCCTGCCTCGTGGCGCGCGGTCTTCGCGCTGTTTGCCGCGCTGCTGGTCAGCGGAATAGTCGTTTCTCATTAAAGGACAGGCGCGCCCGCGCAGGCGCACTGGCCGAATCTTCCTGAACCGGTTGCGCTCGAGCGCTGGAGCGTGCAGTCTGCGGGCTCGTCAGTCACTCCCGTCTCCGGTATGATTGTGGAAATTTCAGTAAATACTGAAAATACACGAAAAAAAGGAATGACCAAGCACTCGCCACTCCGATCGCCGCTGCGGGCTTTCGCGTCGCCCGACGTCGGCGGGATGGTGCAGGGCGCCGCGGCGCTGTTCTGGCTGCCGCAGGCGGCGCTGCTGGCGATGGCGGTGCAGGGGCTGGCGTCGGGTCGCGGTTTGGCGGCCGTGACCTGGCCCGCCGGTGCGATCCTGTTGCTCGGGCTGCTGCGGGCAGGCTGCGAGGCCTGGGGCGCGCGCCGGACCTTCTCCCGGGCGCGCGCGCAGCTCACGGTGCTGCGCGCGCAAACAGCCGCGGCGCTGGCCGGCGGCTCGCCGCTGGATCGCGGCCGCGCGCCTTCCGGGCTGGCCGCCAGCGTGCTCGCCGAGCAGGCCGAGGCGCTGGTGCCGTACCTGGTGCGCTACCAGCCCGCGCGCTGGCGCGCGACGGTGGTGCCGATCTTCATCCTGTGTGCGGTGGCCGCCTTTTCGTGGGTGGCCGCGCTGGTGCTGCTGGTCGCGGCGCCGCTCATTCCGGTCTTCATGGCCATCGTCGGCTGGCGTGCCAAGGCGGCGAGCCAGGCGCAGATGGTGGAGATGGGCGGCATGAATGCGTTCCTGCTCGACCGGCTTCGCGGGCTGGCGACGCTGCGTGCGCTCGATGCGGTGGAGGCCACGGCGCTGCGGCTGGACGATGCCGCGCAATCCCTGCGCCGGCGGACGATGGCGGTGCTGCGCATTGCGTTTCTCTCGTCGGCCGTGCTGGAGCTTTTCTCGGCGCTGGGTGTGGCGATGGTGGCCGCGTACGTCGGTTTCCACTTGTTGGGCACGCTCGGCTTCGGCACCTGGGGCCGGCAGCTGAGCCTGGGCGAGGGGCTGTTCGTGCTGCTGCTGGCGCCGGCATTCTTCGAGCCGCTGCGTGAGTTGTCGGCGGTCTGGCATGACCGGGCTGCGGGCGAAGCGGCGCTGGAGGCGCTCGACCGCTTGCAGCGCAACGAACTGCCGCTGCCCGGTGCGAGCGCTTCGCTGACGCGCGCAGCGATGGCTCCGACCGGCGGGGCACCGGCTGTCGCCGTCCGCAACCTGCATTTCTCCTGGCCCGGTGAGCCGCAAGAAGTCTTCGAAGGCTTCGAGCTTCGCGTCGCGGCCGGCGAACACATCGCGTTGATGGGGCCCAGCGGCTCGGGCAAGACGGCCTTGCTGTCCTTGCTCGCAGGCCTCGTGCCCGCGACGCGCGGCGAGATCTCGGTCGGCGGCGTGGTGCTCACGGATCGCACGGTGACGGCGCTGCGCCAGCGTATGGCATGGATGGGCCAGGCACCGCACGTTTTCGCCGGCTCGGTCAAGACCAATGTGGCGTTGGGGCGCGCGGAGGTGGGTACCTCGGAGGTCGCCGAGGCGATGCGCTTCGCGTCGCTCGACGCTGTGGCGCAGGCGCATCCTGGCGTGGCGATCGGAGAGGGCGGCCATGGCCTGTCTGGCGGAGAAGCCGTGCGGCTCGCGCTCGCACGCATCGCGGTGCATCCGCATGCCGACCTGCTGCTTGTGGACGAACCGACGGCCCACCTCGACACCGAAACGGCCGAGCGCGTGGCCGATGCGCTGGTGGCGCTGGCGCGCGGCAAGACCCTCGTCGTCGCCACGCACGACCCGGTGCTGGCTGCGCGCATGGACCGTGCAGTGAACCTTGGCACCGAAGCGATGGAGAAGGCCGCATGAAGGCGTTGCCTCTCGTCGCTTCGAACTGGCGCGATCTGCGCCTGGTGCTGCGGCCCTTCCTTGCCGCGCAGCCGCGTCCCCTGCTGCTGGGCTGCCTGCTAGCGGCAGTCACCGTGCTTGCAGGCATGGCGCTGCTGGGGCTTTCGGGCTGGTTCATCACCGCGACCGCATTGGCCGGCCTTCATGCAGCCACCGCCTTCACCTTCGACGTGTTCATGCCGTCGGCCGGCATCCGCCTGCTGGCGCTCGGCCGTACGGCATCGCGCTACGGCGAGCGGCTGGTGACACACGACGCGACCTTCGCCGTGCTCGCCGCGCTGCGCGTTCGCCTGTTCCGCGGCTGGGCCAAGGCCGAGGCGGCGCGCGAACTGCTGATGCGCCCGGCCCGCCTGCTGTTTCGCCTGACGGCCGACATCGATGCGCTGGAGTCGCTCTACCTTCGCCTGTTCGTGCCGGCCGCTGCGACATTGGGCGCTGCATTGCTGGCGGGCCTCGTGCTCGGCTTCATGCACGCCGGCGTGGGCATTGCGCTGATGCTCTGGCTCGTGGTCGTCGGCTGGGGCATCGCGTTCCTCGTCGCAAGGCGCGCGCGCCGACCGGCCGTGCAGCGGGCGCATGCCATGGAAGCGCTGCGCGCACGCGCGGTCGACCTCGTGGCGGGGCAGGCCGACCTGGTGATGGCAGGCCGCATCGGCGCACAGCGCGAGGCATTGATGAATGCCGATATGCACCTCGCCAAGGCGGACCTCGCGTTGAACAAGCTCGAAGCGGCGGCTGGTCTGGCCTATGGCAGCGCAAGCACCCTGACCCTCGTTGGCGTGCTGCTGGCCGTCGGCGTGCTGGCAGGCGAGGGCGTCATCGGCGCGCCCGCTGCGGCACTGGCACTGCTGGTGGCACTCACAGCGGCCGAACCTTTCGCGGCCTTGCGCCGTGGTGCGCTCGATGCGGGCCGCACGTGGCTGGCGGTGCGGCGCCTTGCACCGCGCATGACTGCGCAAGGCAACGAGGTTGCCGCGGCACAAGAGCGTGACGCGGCCTTCGCGGTGGAGCTGAAGGGCGTCACGGTGGTTCACCCCGGCAGCCGCACGCAAGTGTTGCGCGACGTGTCGCTGACCCTGGACGCAGGCGAGCGCGTCGCACTGATCGGCGCAAGCGGCGCCGGAAAGTCCACGCTGCTCGCAGCGATCGCCAACGAGATCACGCCACAGTCCGGCAGCACGAGCGCGCAGCCCGCTTGCCTGCTCACGCAGCGCACCGAACTTTTCCAGGACAGCCTGCGCGACAACCTCCGCCTTGCAGCCCCCGACGCCACCGACGAGCAATTGCACGCCGCACTGCGCGCCGCAGGTCTCGAAAGCGACCTGCGCGCGATGGCCTCCGGCCTCGGCACCCGCCTCGGCGAGGGCGGCCTCGGCCTCTCGGGCGGGCAGTCGCGCCGGCTCGCACTGGCCCGCCTGCTGCTGCGCCCCGTGCCGCTCTGGCTGCTCGACGAACCGACCGAGGCGCTCGATGCCGCTACCGCGCACGACGTGCTGCATCGCCTCGCGCAACACGCCGGCCGACGCACCTTGCTGATCGCCACGCACCTGCGCCGCGAAGCCGCGCTGGCCGACCGCATCGTGTGCATGCACCAGGGCTGCATCACCGCCGACCTGCGGCGCGGCAGCGGTGCCTTCGACGCTGCGCTGCGCAGCCTGCGGCCGGATTGATTTCAGAACGGGAAAACAGGGAACACAAAGGAAGACTCATGGACCTCGACATCGTCGCGCTATCGCGCCTGCAGTTCGCCGTCACGGCGCTGTATCACTTCCTGTTCGTGCCGCTGACGCTCGGGCTTTCGATCATTCTCGCGATCATGGAGACGGTCTACGTGATGACCGGTCGCACGATCTGGCGCGACATGACGAAGTTCTGGGGCGTGCTGTTCGGCATCAACTTCGCAATGGGCGTGGCCACCGGCATCGTGATGGAGTTCCAGTTCGGCATGAACTGGAGCTACTACAGCCACTACGTCGGTGACATCTTCGGCGCGCCGCTGGCCATCGAGGGGCTCATGGCCTTCTTCATGGAAGCCACCTTCGTCGGGCTGTTCTTCTTCGGCTGGGACAAGCTATCGAAAGTGGGCCACCTGATCGCGACGTGGGCCGTGGCCATCGGCTCGAACTTCTCGGCGCTGTGGATCCTGATCGCCAACGGCTGGATGCAGAACCCCGTGGGCGCGGCCTTCAACCCGCAGACCATGCGCATGGAAGTGACCGACTTCGCCGCGGTGCTGACCAACCCCGTGGCGCAGGCCAAGTTCGTGCACACCGTGTCGGCGGGATACGTGTGCGCGGCCGTGTTCGTGCTCGGCGTGTCGGCCTGGTACGTGCTCAAGGGGCGCCACCTCGAACTTGCAAAGCGCTCGATGACTGTTGCGGCCTCGTTCGGCCTCGCCGCCGCGCTGTCGGTGGCGGTGCTCGGCGACGAAAGCGGCTACCTCTCGGGCGAACACCAGAAGATGAAGCTGGCCGCCATCGAGGCCATGTGGGAAACGCAGCCCGCGCCCGCCGCCTTCACCGTCATCGGGTTTCCCGACCAGCAGGCGCGCGAGACGCACTACGCCATCCACGTCCCGGCGGTGATGGGCCTGATCGGCACGCGCTCGCTCGACACCGTGATGCCCGGCATCGACGAACTCGTGAAGCGCGCCGAAGCCCGCATCCGCGAAGGCCTCAAGGCGTACGACGCGCTGCAGAAGATCCGCGAAGCCGGCGGCACCGGCAAGGTCACGCAAGGCGTGCGCGGCGACTTCGAGGACAACGGCATCAACATGGGCTACGCGCTGCTGCTCAAGCGCTACGTGGACGACCCGCGCACCGCCACCGACGAGCAGATCGCAAAGGCCGCGTGGGACACCGTGCCGCAAGTGGCGCCGCTGTTCTGGCTGTTCCGCGTGATGGTGGGCATCGGCATGCTGCTGATCGTGCTGACCGCCACTTTCTTCGTGCTGTCGGCACGCCGCAGGCTGGACCGCTACCGCTGGCTGCTGAAGCTCGCCGTGTTCGCGATTCCGCTGCCGTGGATTGCCATCGAGTCGGGCTGGCTGGTGGCGGAGTTCGGCCGCCAGCCGTGGGTGATCGAGGGCGTGCTGCCAACCGCGGTGGCCGTGTCGAACCTCGGCGTGAAGACGCTGCTGCTCACGCTCGCGGGCTTCGTCGCGATCTACAGCACGCTGCTCGTCATCGAGATGAAGCTGATGCTCAAGGCCATCCGCAAGGGGCCTGAAGCCGAGCACGCGCCCGACGAGGGCGACACCCGCTCGCACGTTCCGCCGGCGCACGCCGGCGCCGCTGTTGCCACCACCGGGAGCGCCGCATGATCCTTCACACACTCCTCGACTACGACACCCTTCGCATCATCTGGTGGCTGCTGATCGGCGTGCTGCTGGTGGGCTTCGCCGTGACCGACGGCTTCGACCTGGGCAGCGGCATGCTGCTGCCTTTCGCGGCGCGCAACGACATCGAACGCCGTGTCGTCATCAACAGCGTGGGCCCGGTGTGGGAAGGCAACCAGGTGTGGCTGATCCTCGGCGGCGGCGCGATCTTCGCGGCGTGGCCGCAGCTGTACGCCGTGTCTTTCTCGGGCTTCTACCTGGCGATGTTCGTGATTCTCACGGCGCTGATCCTGCGGCCCGTGGCCTTCAAGTTCCGCAGCAAGCGCGAGTCGCCGCAGTGGCGCGCGCGCTGGGACGGCGTGCTGTTCTTCAGCGGCTTCGTGCCCGCGCTGATCTGCGGCGTGGCCGTGGGCAATGTGCTGCAGGGCGTGCCGTTCCGCTTCGGAAGCGACATGCACATCTTCTACGACGGCGGCTTCTTCGGTCTGCTGAACCCGTTCGCCATCCTGTGCGGGCTGGTGTCGGTGGCGATGCTCGTGATGCACGGCGCGTCGTGGCTGCTGCTGAAGACGGCCGGGCCGGTCGCCGAGCGCGCGCGCAGCTACGGCATGGTCGCCGCGGTGCTCACCATCGCGCTGTATGCGCTGGCCGGCGTGCTGCTGGCGACGAGCATCGGCGGCTATCGCATCAGCAGCGTGGTCGATGCGATAGGACCGTCGAATCCGATGCTGAAGACTGTCGAGCTGCACGCCGGTGCGTGGACCGCCAACTACACTGCGCACCCGTGGACATGGGCCGCACCGGCCGCGGGCTTCGTCGGCGCGCTGGGTGCGCTGCTCGGCCTCGCGCTGCGCCGCCCGGTGCTAGCGCTGCTCGCGGCGGCGCTCGGCATCGCCGGCATCATCCTCAGCGTGGGGGCATCGATGTTCCCGTTCATCCTGCCGTCGTCGATCGATCCGCGCGCGAGCCTCACGGTGTGGGACTCGTCGTCGAGCCACCTCACGCTGTTCATCATGCTGGTGGTCACGGCCTTCTTCATTCCCCTGATCGTGGCCTACACCAGTTGGGTCTACCACGTGCTGTGGGGCAAGGTCGACGAACAGGCGATCCGCGACGAGAGCGGTCACGCCTACTGAACGGAGGAAAAAAGATGTGGTACTTCGCCTGGATCCTCGGTCTGCCGCTGGCAGCCGCTTTCGCCGTACTCAATGCCATGTGGTACGAACTCATGGACGACGACGCCATCCGCAGGGAGAAGCTCGAGATGCCAGAGGCGCCGCAGGGGCAGGAGCGGCTTTGAGAGTCCATTCGCTTTTTGCGGTCAGTCTGGGGGCGTGCACAGGCCACCGGGTACTCCCCTCCGCGAAGGTCCCCCGTCGGCGTGAGCGCCCCCGAACGGCGCCCCCTTCAATCCGCCGCGGGCTTCTTCTTCGAGACGCCGCCCCCCGTGATGCGGTCCTTGAGTGTCAACACCTTCGTCACCGTCGCGCCCATGCCCATGAGCTTCATGGCGGTCTCGGGCGCGAGCCGCTGCACGTCGTCGAACCATTTCATCAGCCGGTCGATCAGGTCGTGCATCTCGCGCATGCGTTCCTGCGCGTGGCGTTCGGCGTCGCTGGTGGGTGATTCGAGCAGCGCGTTGCGCAGCATCGAGAGCGTGGGTTCGATCTCGCGGCGGCGGCGCTCCTCGGCCAGCACGCGAAAGATTTCCCACACGTCAGAGGGGGCCTCGAAGTATTCGCGCCGGTCGCCCGCGTGATGCCGCAGGTGCACCAGCCGCCAGGCCTGCAGTTCCTTCAGGCCCATGCTGACGTTCGAGCGCGAGAACTCGAGCAACTCGGCGATCTCGTCGGCGTTGAGCGCGCGCTCCGACAGGAAGATCAGCGCATAGATCTGCCCGACGGTGCGGTTGATGCCCCACTTGCTGCCCATCTCGCCGAAATGCGCGACGAACTGGCGGTTGAGGGGAGGGAGGTCGGAGGAGGTGGCCATGCCCGAATTGTCGTGCCGGATTGCTGGAATTCCGGGATGTTCTGAAAACTCAGTCCGGCTGCGCCGCCGCGGTCCTTCAGTCCGGCCCCCTCGCTCAAGCCTTCTTCTTGAACAGCTTCGCGATGCCCCACAGCGCCGCACCGCCCGCCACCACGGCCAGCTTTGCGAACTTGGCCAGGAAGGCCAGCGCAATCGCGAACAGGCCCAGCTTCTTCACCGCAACGCCGGCCACCAGCGCGGCCAGGCCGTAGGCGGCGACCTTGTCGGTCGATGAATTGAAGTCCGCGTACTTCTTGCCGTCGTCGTACTGGATTGCGGCCAGCAGCTTGCTGGCGTCGGGCTTGTATTTGTCGAGGTCCTTGGCGTTGGTGATGAGGTTCAGGCTCAGGTAGCCGTCGCGGCCCAGCGCGTAGGTGTTGTAGTTGACGCCTTGGCTGCCGTCGGTGTTGCCCTTGCGCTGGGACAGGGCCGACCACACGAGGCGGTGCGATGCGGCTTCGTACTGCGGCTTCTGCGCCCAGCCCGTCACCTCGATGGCGGGGATGCCGCGCTTGGCGCGCTCCTCGTTCGCGGCTTCGGTGCCTTCCTTCAGGCTCTTGAGCAGGTCGTCGGCGTTCCAGTCCTTCGCATCGTCGTCCTTGATATAGCCCTCTTTCACGAACTTCACGACGGCCATCCAGTCGGCGTCGTCGGCGGGGAAGATCGCCCCGACGAAGGTGTCGTCGGTGCGGTTGCCCATGCTGCGCATCAACTGCGCGGCGGCGGGCGTCGGCACCCACACATAGCCCGCGGGCAGCTGAAGGTGGGCCTGGTCGCGCAGCACGATGTCGGCGGGGCCGGCCTTCTGCACGGCCTTGGCAGCCTTGAAGGCGGCGTCCTGCTCGGCTTCCAGCGAACTGGCGGTCGAAGCGGGGGTGGACGGGGTGGTGCCGGTCGGCGATGCGGCGTGGCCGGTGTGGGCCACGAAAGCGGCGCACGCGAGCAGCACGCCGGCTGTCAGGCGGGTGGTTTGAATACGCAAGTTCTCTCTCCTCGGTTGTTGTATGTCTGGTGAGCCGGGAGAGTTTAAAGAACTAGGTGTCGCTCCACTTCCTCAGCAGGTTGTGGTACGTGCCTACGAGCGTGCGGCGCGCCGATTCGTCGGCGCCGCTCTGGTTGAGCCGCTGGATCGCGTTGTCCATGTCGAACAGCAGCGCGCGGTCGCCCGCGTCGCGCACGAGGCTCTGCACCCAGAAGAAACACGCGACGCGCACGCCGCGCGTGATGGGCGTCACCTGATGCAGGCTGGTGGCGGGGTAGAGCACCATGTCGCCGGCCGCGAGCTTCACGGTCTGCATGCCGTGCGTGTCTTCCATCTGCAGCTCGCCGCCGTCGTAGCTGTCGGCGTCCGACAAAAACAGCGTGGCCGACAGGTCGGTGCGCAGCTTGCGGCCGGTGCGCGGGTCGATGCGTACGCCGCCGTCCACGTGCAGGCCGAAGCGCATGCCTTCGCTGTAGCGGTTGAACATCGGCGGGTACAGCAGGTTCGGCAGCGCCGCGCTGATGAAGGTCGGGTGGCGTTCGAGCGCGCTCGCCACGATGGACTGGCATTCGTGCGCCACCGCCGAGCCTTCGTCGATCTGCTGGTTGAACTTGACCGGCGCGCCCTGGTGGCCCGCGGTGACTCGGCCGTCGATCCACGCATCGCCGGCCGCATCGAGGCGCGCGCGGACCGCCGCAAGCGCTTCGCGGTCCAGGATGCCGGGAATGCAGACCAGCATGGCGAATCGTCTTCTTCTTCAGGGCCTCAAAGGCGGTAGGTGAGCGACAGTGTGGCGGCGCGGCCCGAGCCCGGCACTGCACGGCCGCCGTCGGAGGGGATCAGCGCGTCGTAGTAGTAGCGGTTGGCCAGGTTGAACAGGTTCAGCCGGATGTCGTACTTGGGCTGATGGTAAGCCACCATCGCGTCGAGGCGCGCGTAGCCGCCGACCTGCACGAGGTTGGTGTTGTTCGCGAAGCGCTTCGCGCTGTAGGTGGTGCCGCCGCCGATCTCCCATTCGGGCGTGATGGCGTAGGTGGCCCACAGGCTGGCCGCGTCCTTCGGCGTGTTGGCGGGCGTCTTGCCGAGCGTGCCGGGCGCGATGCCGTTGACGATGGTGGCATCCAGGTGCGTGTAGGCGCCGAACAGCTGGAGCTTGTCGGTCACCCGGCCCGCGACACCGGCGCGCGCGCCGTTCACGCGCACCGTGCCGGTCGCGCTGTAGGTGCCGTCGCTGTTCTGCGAGCGCGCGTTGGTCTGGGTGATCTGGAAGGCGGCCGCTGTCAGCGAGAGGTTGCCGTCGTTCAGGTCCCACTTGCCGCCGAGTTCGTAGGCCTTGTTCTTCTGCGGCGGCAGCGGCTGCGTGGCACCCGTGGTGGCGACGAGCTGTTCGAGCGAGGGGTTGAACGAGGTGCTGTACGACACGTAGTACGACTGCGAGGGCGTGGGCTGCCAGATCGCGCCGGCGCGCACGCTGGTGAAGTCGACGGTCTGGCTTTCGCTGCCGAGCGTGGTCGCGGTCGGGATGCTGTTGTAGACGCTTGCGCGGTAGTGGTCCTGCCGCACGCCAGCCACCAGTTTCCATTGGGGGCTCAGCTCGATGGTGTCGTTGACGTAGCCGGCCACCGTGGTGGCGCTCGCGGTGGCGAGGTTGCCGCGCAGGCTGGGCGCGGTGCCCGGCGTGTTGCCCTGGTACGGCGCGAGCAGCGGCGAGCATGTCGCGTAGCCGCTGGTGCCGCCCACCGGGTTCAGCGCCACGCCGTTGCAGGTGCCGTTGCGGTAGTAGGTCTGGTTGTCGTAGGTGTCGTGGCCCAGTTCCAGGCCCGCGAGCAGGGTGTGCTTGACCGAGCCGGTGGTGAACTTCGTGTTGAGCTCGGTCAGGTTGAACAGCGACTTGTCGTGGATCGTGCGGTCATGGCTTTGCTGGCGCACCCACAGGCTGCTCAGCGGCAGCGACGAGAACGCGGCCGCGGGCGCGGCCGTGGTGCCGGTGGACAGGGGCGTGAACACGCCCTTGGTCGACAGGGTGCCGATGCCCTGCGGCGCGGTCTCGCGTGCGTCGGTGGTCACGTCGTTGTACTGCGTCTGGTTGCGGATCGACGTGTCGGGGGTGAGCTTGTGCTGCACCACGGCGCTGAAGGCCTGGATGTCGGAGATCGTGCGGTCGTCGCTGAAACCGTAGGCCGTGTCGCGGTCGACCTTGGCCGGGCGGCCGTTGAGTGGCGGCACGCCGTAGTCGGGCTGGTCGCGGTTGTGCTGCACCAGCGCCGAGAGCGTGACCTGCGTCGGCGTGTTGATGCCGAACTTCAGCGAGGCGTCGAGGCCGAAGTCCTTCAGCTTCGTCTGTTCGCGCGTGCTGGCGTCGCCCTGCTGGCCCATGGCCGCGATGCGGAAGGCCGAGGTGTCGGACAGCGGGCGGTTGACGTCGATCGTCGAGCGTACGAGGCCCGTGGTGCTGGCCGACACCGAGACCTCGCCCGCGGGCGTGAGCGAAGGCTTCTTCGTGACCTGGTTGATCACGCCGCCGGTGGAGCCGCGGCCGAACAGCATCGACGAGGGGCCCATCAGCACCTCGACCGATTCGAGCGCGAAGGTGTCGCGGTAGTACTGGGCGCGGTCGCGTGCGCCGTCGAGGTAGATGTCGGTACGCGCCGAGAAGCCGTTGAGGTTGATGTTGGTGCCGATCTGCCCGCCTTCGGCGCCGCCGATGGTCAGGCCCGGCACGTTGCGCAGCGCGCTCGCGAGCGAGGTGGCGCCTTGCGACTGCATCACGGCCTGGTTGATGACGGTGACGGACTGCGGCGCATCGCGCAGGTCGGCCGGCAGGCGGTTGAGCGAGGCAGGGTTGGCACCGAAGCCTGTCTTGTCCTGCGCATCCTGGACCTGGACTTCGCGCAGCGTGGTGGGCACGGAGGTGCCGGCAGCGGGCGAGGGCTTGGGGGCGGGCGAGGACGCGGCGGGCTGCGCGACCTGTTGAGCGAACGCCGTGGGGAGGGAGGAAGCGCACAGGCCGATCAGGGCCAGTGCGACGGGCGTGCGGCGACGCATCGGGCGGGTGGGGGGAGTCATCGTGGAGCCTTCGAGAGGACGCAAACAAAAGCGTCGGCCGGGATTCTGACTGCGAATCACTCTTGTTTGACACTTTCCTCGCCCGATGTTTGGCCGAGGAGACAGCCCCGCCGTCTTTACGTGCGAGGTCAGGTTGGAGACAGGTTATTTGGAGTAAAAGCCGCCCGCCGGTGGCCGTGCGACTCTACTTCCAGGGCGTCGGCGGCGGAATCTCGCACACCGGCTCCACGTCGACGCTCTTGAAGTCCGCCGGCGAGACGATTTCCAGGTACTCCATGTCCGGCGAGTAGTCGAACAGGAAGTGCCGGATGCCTGGCCGCTGGTGCACCACGTCGCCGGCCTCGACCAGCGTTTCCTTGTCCTCGTACATGAAGCGGGCCCAGCCCTTGACCATGATCACGATCTGGAAGTCCGCCTCATGGCGGTGCCAGCCCGTGCCCGTTTCCGGTGCCATGTTGGCCTTGACCAGATGCGCGATCACCTTGCCGTTGGTGGCTTCGGCGATACCCAGGTCGCGGTAGAGAAAAAAGTCACGCAAGCCACCCGATACGAACTCGGTGTCACCGGGCTTCACATGGGAGAACTGGGTGGCGGTACGGTCCGGCATGGGGCGCTCCTTCGCAGGTGATGGGTGTTGCGGTGCAACACGCATAAAGCGTTCCCAGGTCGGGCCGGCCAGGCGCGATTCAGCGGCCTGCGAAACTGTCGGTCGCGCGCAGCAGCTGGTCGAGGATGCCGGGCTCCGAGTAGGCATGCCCCGCGCCCTCGATCAGGTGGAACTCTGCTTCGGGCCAGGCCCTGTGCAGCGCCCAGGCGTAGCGCGCGGGGCAGGGCATGTCGTAGCGGCCGTGCACGATCACGCCGGGGATGCCGTGCAGCTTGTGCGCGTCGCGGAGCAGCTGGCCGTCTTCGAGCCAGGCGTCGTGCACGAAGTAGTGGTTCTCCAGCCGCGCGAAGGCCAGCGCGAAATGATCGTCGGCATGCGTCTCGGCGAGCGCGGGGTTCGGCAGCAGGGTGATGGTCTCGCCCTCCCATACGCTCCAGGCGCGAGCCGCCTCGATGCGCGCCACCGGATCGTCGCTGGTCAGGCGCTTGCGGTAGGCCGCGATCATGTCGCCGCGTTCGGCCTCGGGAATGGGCGCCTGGAACTTCTCCCATTTGTCGGGGAACATCTCCGACACGCCGAACTGGTAGTACCACTGCAGCTCGGCGCGGGTCACGGTGTAGATACCGCGCAGCACCAGTTCGCTCACGCGCTCGGGGTGCTTCTGCGCATAGGCGAGGGCGAGCGTGGAGCCCCACGAGCCGCCGAACACCAGCCAGCGATCGATACCTACGCGCTCGCGCAGGCGCTCGATGTCGGCCACCAGGTGCCAGGTGGTGTTGGCATCCAGGCCGGCGTGCGGCTGCGACTGGCCGCAGCCGCGCTGGTCGAACAGCATCAGGTCGTAGCGCGCCGGATCGAACAGCCGCCGGTGTTCGGGCGAGATGCCGCCGCCGGGCCCGCCATGCAGGAAGACCGCCGGCTTGGCGCCGGGCGTGCCCACGCGTTCGTAGCGGATGAGGTGGCCGTCGCCCACGTCGAGCATGCCGGTTTCGTAGGGTTCGATCGGGGGGTACGGTTGGCGCAGGTCGGGCATCGATGGTTCTCCTTTGGCGGGTGTTGGCGCTCCGAGGTCGAGCATATGGCCCCGGGGAAGATGAGCTGCGGCAACGTGTCGGAGCTTGCCACGCACGTCGTCGAAACACGGCTTGACGAGCCCATGGGCCCTCCAGATACTCAACCGTATGGTTCACTCAATCGCCCTCCCGGACGCCGTCACCCTCGACGCAGTCTTCGCCGCGCTTTCCGATTCCACGCGCCGCGCGGTGCTCGAAACCCTGGGCGAACGCAGCCTCAGCGTGACCGAACTGGCCGAGCCGCACGGCATGTCGCTCACCGGCTTCATGAAGCACCTGCGCGTGCTCGAAGAGGCCGGCCTGATCTCGCGCACGAAAGAGGGCCGCATCGTGCGCTGCGCGCTTTCGCCCCTGCCCATGCAGGAGGCTGCCGTGTGGTTGTCGCGCTACGAGAAATTCTGGACCGGGCGCCTCGATGCACTGGCGCGCTTTCTCTATCACCAGGAGGAGACCGAATGGAGAACCCTTCCGCCCGAGACGCCGCCGAGCGCCCCTCGCTCACGCTCCGCCGGCACTACCGCGTTGCACCCGACAAAGTCTGGCGCGCGTGGACCGACCCGCAAGCGCTGAAGCGCTGGTTCGGGCCCGCGGAGATCGTCTCGGTCCCCATCGCCGAGGTCGACCTGCGCGTGGGCGGCCGCTTCCGCGTGGCCATGCTGGCGGCCGACGGTGAAACGCACGACGTGAGCGGCACCTACCTCGAGGTGGTGCCCCATCGCAAGCTGGTCTTCAGCTGGGCATGGCGCAGCACGCCGGAGCGCGAGTCGCGCGTCACCGTGCGCATCGAACCCGATGCCGAGGGCTGTGAACTGGTGTTGCTGCACGAACAGTTCTTCGACGAGGCCGCGCGCGACAGCCACACCCACGGTTGGACCGGCGCTCTCGCCAAGCTCGAAGGCTGGCTGCTGCCGCCAGCGTGAAGCGCGTGCACCCGAAGCCCCGGGTGGCGCCGCATTGCCGCAGCGATGACGAAACCCCATACTGGGGCTTCCACGACGCGATGGATTACCGGAGCCTCCCATGAGCAATGAACTGCGCAAGAAGCTGCACGACCTGGCCGAACTCTGCGACAACACCTCCGACCCGCAGACCAAGGCCATCATCGAGGCGATCCGGCTCCAGACGGCCGTGCTGAACGAACGGCTGTTTTCCATCGAGCTGCAGGTGGGCGCGCTGACCAAGCGCATGGAAAACACGACCGACTGAGGGGCGGCCGCTTTGTGGGGATAATCCCGGGCATGAGCGGCAACACCTTCGGAACACTCTTCGCGGTCACCAATTTCGGCGAGTCGCACGGCCCGGCCATCGGCTGCGTCATCGACGGCTGCCCCCCCGGCATGGCACTGAGCGAGGCCGACATCCAGGGCGACCTGGACCGTCGGCGCCCCGGCACCAGCCGCCACGTCACCCAGCGCAACGAGCCCGACGCGGTGCAGATCCTCTCCGGCGTGTACGAAGGCAAGACCACCGGCACCCCGATTGCACTACTGATCCAGAACACCGACCAGCGCAGCAAGGACTACGGGCAGATTGCCCAGCAATTCCGCCCCGGCCATGCCGACTTCACCTACTGGAAGAAGTACGGCATCCGCGACCCGCGCGGTGGCGGGCGTTCCTCGGCGCGGCTGACCGCCCCCATGGTCGCGGCCGGCGCCGTTGCCAAGAAGTGGCTGGCCGAGAAATACGGCATGGTGTTCCGCGGCTGCATGACGCAGATCGGCGAAATCGCCATTCCGTTCGAGAGCTGGGAGCACGTGCCCAACAATCCCTTCTTCGCCCCCATCGCCGACGTGAGCGCGCTGGAGGACTACATGGACCGCCTGCGCAAGGCCGGCGATTCGTGCGGCGCGCGCATCCGCGTCACCGCCACGAACGTGCCCATCGGGCTCGGTGAGCCGTTGTTCGACAAACTCGACGCAGAGATCGCCTACGCGATGATGGGCATTAACGCGGTAAAGGCCGTCGAGATCGGCGCCGGCTTCGACAGCGTCACCCAGCGCGGCACCACGCATGGCGACTCGATCACGCCCACCGGCTTCGTCACCAATAACGCGGGCGGCATCCTCGGCGGCATCAGTTCCGGGCAAGACCTGGAGGTGACCATCGCGATCAAGCCGACCAGCTCGATCATCAGCCCGCGCCAGTCCATCGACATCCACAACAACCCCGTCGAGGTCGTTACGAAGGGCCGCCACGACCCGTGCGTCGGCATCCGCGCCACGCCCATCGCCGAGGCCATGCTGGCGCTGGTGGTCATGGAGCACGCGCTGCGCAACCGCGCGCAGTGCGGCGACGTGCAGACGCAAGCCAACGCGACCGAAGCTGCGTCGCCGCAGGCGTCCTTCCTGTAGTGTCCGCCCCGCCGCCAGTGGCCGCCGGGCGCGGCCACCTGCTGGCGTTCGCTGGTCTGTCGGCCAGCTATTTCGCGCACATCGGCTTCTTCAATCCCTACCTGCCACTCTGGCTCAAGGACCTGGGGCTTCCGATCTTCACCATCAGCCTGCTGGCGTCGGTGCAGTCGATCACGCGGGTGTTTGCGCCGTACGCCTGGGGCGCGCTCAGCGACCACACGGGGCAGCGG
The DNA here is from genome assembly GCF_059491885.1 of Variovorax sp. Varisp46. Classification (NCBI taxonomy): domain Bacteria; kingdom Pseudomonadati; phylum Pseudomonadota; class Betaproteobacteria; order Burkholderiales; family Comamonadaceae; genus Variovorax; species Variovorax sp. Varisp46. The sequence goes on along the minus strand of NZ_CP168515.1, from coordinate 2,884,282 downwards.
GTCAAGCTGCTGCGCTTCAGCGCGGCGGTGGCGCTGCTCAGTTCCTTCGGGCTGTGGTGGCACGGCGGTGCCTGGTGGCTCGCGCTGGTGCTGCTCGTGATGTTCACCCACACCAGTTCGATGATGTCGCTCACCGAGGCCGCAATGGCGCAGCTGGTGGCCGGCGACTGGGGGCGCTACGGGCGCATCCGGCTGTGCGGCTCGGCCGGCTTCCTGCTCACGGTGTTCGTGGCGGGCGAGTGGTTCGAGCGCTTCGGCATGAAGCACTTTCCGGCCTGGGCGGCCGGCACGCTGGCCATCGTGCTGCTCGCGACGATGAAGCTGCCGGACGTGCGCGAGCCGCCCGCCGCCCACGATGCGGTGAGGGTGCCCATCGGCCCGGTGCTGCGCAACCCGTCGGTGCAATGGTTCTTCGCGGCGCTGTTCTTCCAGGTGATGTCGCACTTCTCGGTGTACGCGTTCTTCTCGCTGTACCTCGATTCGATCGGCTACGGCAAGAGCACCATCGGCCTGCTGTGGGCGCTGTCGGTGGTGGCGGAGATCGTCTGGTTCTTCCTGCAGGGCCGGCTCATCGGCCTGATGCCGATGCCGCGCTGGATGCTGGTGTGCGGCATCGCGGCCGTCGCGCGGCTGGGGTTGACGGCAGGGCTCGGCGGCTGGATCGCGGCGCTCGTCGTGGCGCAGTGGCTGCATGCGCTGAGCTTCGCGGCGCACCACACGACCTGCATCGCGGTGGTGTCGCGCCGCTTTCCCGGCCATCTGCGCGGACGCGGCCAGGCGCTGTTCACGGTGATCGGCTATGGCTTTGGCGGCGTTCTGGGCGTGCTGCTTGGCGGCGCGGTCGCGCAGGCTTTCGGCTACCGCACGATGTTCACCGCGGCGGCGCTGCTGGCGGTGCTCGGCAGCCTGTGCGCATGGCAGGTGGTGAAGCTGGAGCGGATGGAGCGAGCGCGCAACGCCTGAACGCGAACCGGTGCACCGAAGTGACACGAGCCTTGCATGCCCGTGTCATCGCAGCCTCCTACGCTGCGCGCTTCGCAATTTCTCCTCATTTCCCATGTCCGTTTCCGACGATTCGCGCGGCGCCCGCGCGCCGCGCGTTGCCGCGCCAGCCGAACCGAGCAATTCCCCATCGAATGGCGGTGACAACCATCGCACCCCACCGCGCCGCCAGGTGCTCAAGCTGGGTGCATCGCTGCTGACGGTCAGCGGCAGCAGTGCCTTGCTTGCCGCCTGCGGCGGTGGTGGCGGCAGTTCACCCGCCTTCGGTCCGCTGCCAGCGCCTGCATCGGCGCCAGCACCCGCGCCGACACCGGCATCCACGTCGGCACCAGCACCCACGCCAGCACCGCCGGCCGCCGCTGCCAAGATCTCCAGCTTCGCGCTCGCCGTGATGCCCGACACGCAGTTCTATGCGCGCTACGCCACCGCCGCCGAGAGCGACCAGTACGACAAGCGCTTCGGCAGCGCACCTTTCGCCGCGCAGACGAAATGGATCGCGGCCAACGCCAAGGCGTTGAACATCCCGTTCACCATCCATCTCGGCGACGTGGTCGACCAGGTCGGCAAGCCCGACCAGTGGAAGGTGGCCGATGCCGCCATGAAGGTGCTCGAAGACGCGAAGCTGCCCTACAGCGTGCTTGCCGGCAACCACGACGTGCTGAAGGATTTCGACTACAGCGTCGACCCCGTCGGCGGCACCGATGCCGACCGCGACCCCACCAACGAGCCTTACATCCAGTGGTTCGGCCCCGAGCGCGCAAAGAAGCAGACCACCTTTGGCGCGCGCGACCCGAGTGGCTTTCACGAATACCACGTGTTCGAGGCGCAGGGCCAGAAGTTCATGGTGCTGTCGCTGTCGTGGCGCATCTCCGCCGCGGGCATTGCCTGGGCTCGCCAAGTGATTGCGAAGAACCCGACGCTGCCCGTCGTTCTGGTGAACCACCAGTTGCTGAATATCGACGCCGACGGCAAGAGCCCGCTCGAAACCGATTACGGCAGGATGCTCTGGGAGAAGCTGATCCGCGACAACGACCAGATCTTCATGACGCTCAACGGCCACCATCACGGCGCCGCGCACCTCACGAAGACCAACGACTTCGGCCACAAGGTCGAGGAGATGGTGGTCGATTACCAGATGGCCTACCAAGGCGGCAACGGCCTGATGCGCCTCTACGAATTCGACCTGACGAACAAGCAGATCAGGGTGCTGTCGTTCTCGCCCTGGGTGCCGCAGAAGCCGGCCAATACGCTGAATACCTTCGACCAGGCAGTGCTCACCACCCCCAACGAAGCCTTCGTCATCGACGTGGACTTCGCGCAGCGCTTCGCGGGGTTCAACAAGAGCTTCGGCACCGGCAGCGCCACCATCGACAGCTCCCTGGTAGACCAGGCCCGCGCGATGATCCTGGCCAACTACAAGGACCCGGCGACGGTCGAGCAGCGGCCCGCCGCGAATTCGGACGACTACCCGAAGGTCGCGAACACGCTGGCGCACTGGCGCTTCTTTGGCGGCGCGGTCAACCAGCCGGTGCTGCCGGGCACCGTCGTCGCGGACGTCACGGGCAACAACCCCCTGCACCGCGATGCGCTGAACCAGGGCGGCATCGTCGGCGCCGCCGATGGCGACATCGTGTGGACCGACGACCGGCACTACCTGTCGGCGGCGCCGGGCTCGGTGCGCTTCCTCAACACCAACAAGAACACGCCGCGGCTGAGCTACTTCCTCACCGACGCGGCGGCGCCGATCAACGCGCAGACGCTGGAGAACGGCTACACGGTCGAGGCCTTCATCAAGATCGACAAGAGCTGGGCCAGCGGCAACCAGGCGTGGATGAACATCATGACGCGCGACGGCCGCCGCGGCGATCTGGCTGGCTACTCGGGTGGCGATCCGGAGTCTCCGCCGATGCTGTTCGCCATTTCGAGCCTGCGCGAGGTGCAGTGGGAGGTGGTGCCGAGCCCGGCCGGCACGCGCGCGCCCAAGGCCAATTGGTCAGGCGAAGTGATTGCCGGCCGCTGGGTGCACGTCGCGATCGTGAACGACCCGGTGTCGCACGACACCACGATGTACGTCGAAGGCGCGCCGGTGCTGCGCAATGCGTCGGCCATCCCGGGCTTGGCCACGCTTTCGGCCGCCTCGCCGTGGGTGGTGGGCGGCGGCTCGTGGGACGGCGCTCGCGCCGACGGCTTCTTCGGCAACATCGGCGAGGTGCGCGTGGTGGCGGCGGCTTTGACGCCCGCGCAGTGGCTGACGGCGCGCAAGGCGGCATGAGCCGTTGGATTTCTTTGCGGGGATGAATTGCGGGGCTGATCCCGGGAGCATGGGATTCTTGCTATTCCGCACGGGTCTGCAATAACCCGCTCGAGTTGCCGATCGCCAGCAAGGCCTTTGATTGGGCTGCGCTGTCGGTCGGCCGCATTTCCATTTTTTGCATTGGGTATTACGCAAATTGACCATTTAGAATAATTGGAAAGGTAATTCACGGGGAGGTGGGCATGGCGCTCATTTTTAAAACAATATTCTTATTCGTTTTATTGCAATTGAGCAATTTGGCTTATTTGCCGGATGCAGAGGCGCAATGAGCCGCCGCGTCAGCATCCAGACGCCGCTGGGCGAGGCGTTGCAATTTCGCCAATTGGTGGGCCGCGAGGCACTGAGCCAGCTCTACGCGTTCGACATCGAACTGCTGGGCAGCAGTAACGGCATCGACCCCAAGGCGCTGCTGGGCAAGGCGGCCACCGTGGCGGTGGAAACCGAGGGCGGCGTGCGCTACCTCGGCGGCATCGCCACCCGGTTCGGCCTGCAGCAAGAAGACGCGCGCCATTCCTTCTACCGCCTGCAATTGCGTCCCTGGTTGTGGCTGGCCACGCGGCGCAGCGACTTCCGCATCTTCCAGGGCAAGAGCGTGCCCGACATCGTCATGGAAGTGCTCGGCAGCTACGGCTACCCCATCGAGAAGAAGCTCACGCGCGGCGACTACCGGCGCTGGGACTACTGCGTGCAGTATCACGAGAGCGACTTCAACTTCGTCTCGCGCCTGTGCGAACTCGAAGGCCTCTACTTCCACTTCCGGCACGAGGCGAGCCAGCACGTGCTCGTGTTCGCAGACGACATCGCGAACTCGCACAACCCGCTGCCCGGCGGGGAGGAGGTGCGCTACCACCCGCTGGAGAAGTCCGGCATGGGCCAGCGCGAGCGCATCTACGCGTGGGAGATCGCCGAAGAGGTGCGACCCGGCCATCACTACAACGACGACTACGACTTCGAGAAGCCCAAGGCCGAGCTGTCGCATCTGCGGCAGATGCCGCCCGGGCACGACCACGACGCCTACGAACAGTACGAATGGCCGGGCGGTTTCGTGCAGCACGGCGACGGCGAGACCTATGCGCGCATCCGCAACGAAGAACAGCTCAGCCAGCGCAATCGCGTCACCGGCAGATCCAACCTGCGCGAGCTGGCCACCGGCCACACCCTGCGGCTGACCGGCCATCCCAGGGCCGACCAGAACCAGCAGTACCTGCTCGTGGGCATGAGCTACCACCTGCAGGAGAACCTGCAGGCCAGCGAAGGCGCCGACGGCACCGAAGGCTCCGTGCAGCGCTTCGCCTTCGAGGCTCAGCCCACCAGCTACGCGTGGCGCCCGCCGCGCACCACCCCCAGGCCGCGTACACGCGGCCCGCAGACGGCCAAGGTGGTGGGTCCGGCGGGCGAGGAGATCTGGACCGACCAGTACGGGCGCATCAAGGTGCAGTTCCACTGGGACCGCATTGGCCAGGACAACGAGAACTCCAGTTGCTGGGTGCGCGTGTCCACCGCATGGGCCGGCACCACCTTCGGAATGACCAGCGTGCCGCGCATCGGCATGGAGGTCATCGTCGACTTCCTCAACGGCGACCCCGACTACCCCATCGTCACCGGCTGCGTGCACAACGCCGACACCATGCCTGCGTGGGAGCTGCCCGGGCAGAAGCACCTGTCGGGCATCCGCAGCCGCGAGTTGGGTGGGGGCCGAGGCAACCACATCGTGCTCGACGATACGGCAGGGAAGATCCAGGCGCAGCTGCGCAGCGATCACCAGGCCAGCCAGTTGAGCGTTGGGCATATCGGGCGCATCGAGGACACGGCTGGGCGCAAGGAGCCACGAGGCCAGGGCTTCGAGCTGCGTACCGATGGGCATGGGGCGGTGAGATCGGCCAAAGGATTGCTGGTGACCACCGAGGCGCGGGCCAACGCGCAGGCGCACATGACGGACATGGGCGAGACCGTGGGCCGCCTCACGCAGGCGCGCGACATGCACGAAGGCCTGAGCGAAGTGGCACGGGGTGCGCAGGCGCACGACGCCGGCGACCAGGACGAGGTCACGGAGATCCTCAAGGCGCAGAACGACGCCATCAGGGGCCAGGGCGGCAACCGCGAGCAGGGCGACTTCCCCGAGTTCCAGGAGCCGCACCTGACGCTGGCCAGCGCCCGCGGCCTGCAGACCGTGGCGCAAGGTTCCACCCACATCGTGAGCAGCGAGCACACCGCGCTCACCAGCGGCGGCCACACCAGCGTGAGTGCGGGCAAGAGCCTGCTGGTAAGCGTGCAGAGCGCGATCCGCCTGTTCGCCGCCAAGGCCGGCATGCGGCTGGTGGCGGCCAGCGCCGACATCGACATCAAGGCGCTGAAGGACAGCGTCAACGTGCTGGCCAAGCTCAACATCACGCAGACTGCCAACAAGATCACCATCCAGGCGAAAGAAGAGGTGGTGATCAACGGCGGCTCGAGCTACAGCCGCTGGAGCTCTGGCGGCATCGAGCACGGCACCTCCGGTACCTGGCGCGAGCACGCCGCGGTGCACAGTCTGGTCGGGCCGGCCAGCGAGGGCAAGCCTGCGCTGCCCAATCCGCCGCAGGTGCCCAAGGGCCAGCTCGATCTCTACCACCAGTACATCAAGCCGACCGGCGAGAAGCGCCAGGGCGTGGCGCAGGGCGATTTCACCGTGGTCGATTCGGAAGGCGGCACGCACGCCGGAACGCTGGACCGCAACGGCTTCGCGAGCGTCGCGGGCCTGCCTATCGGCACCGCCAAGGTGACCTTCGGCAAGGACCCTCGCGATCCGTGGGAGGAGGGCAGCTACTTCGGCACGCCGCAGGACTGGAAGGGCAAGGCCCCGGCCGGCGGTGGCTTCGATGCGGCCGGCGCTGCATCGGGCGTCTCGGGGCTGCTCGGCGGGGCGGGCGGCGCCGCCGCGGCCGCGCTGGCCGGCGTCGCGGGCACCGGCAGCAAGGCCGCGAGCCTGCTCGGCCAGGCCTCCGAGGCCGCAGCCACGGCGCAGCAAGCCGTGGGCGCGGCGCAGGCGATCCGGCAGGGTGGCGCCAAGGCGATGCTCGGCCAGGCGAGACAGGCGGCCACCGGCATGGCGACGCAGGCGGCCGGCGCGCGGCTCGGGCCGATGGGCGCCCCGGTCACGGCGATCGCGAACATGGCAGGCGGGGTCGCAAAAGGTGGATTGCCTGCCGCTGCCGGCACGCCCGCGCTCGCGGGCCGCACCCCCGGTTTCATGGGCTGACGCGGCGCGACGGCGCGCTTCTTTCGAACAACAAGACGGTTCCAGGCAAGAGGAAAAGCAAGGCCATGGCAGAAGGATCGCAGCAGCAGAAGACGTCCGAACGAGAGCCTCAGACAGCGGTCGCGCCGCTCAACACCATCGTGGGCGAGGACATCGCGGCCGCGAGCAAGGCGGTGGACGACTGGCTGCGCTCGTTCAGCGGGGGCTATGTCACGCTCGAACGGCTCACGATGGTGCTCGGGAGCATCCCGATCGTGGGCAACATCATGGCGCTGGTGGATGTGTTCCTGGACATCATCAACATCGTCGAGAAGAAGGCGCGCGACGGCATCGATTCCTTCCTGAACTGGGTCAGCCTCGGCATCAACCTGATCGGCCTGATCCCGCTGCCGCCGACCATGGCCGCCGCCCGCATGAGCCTGCGGCCCACGCTGCATCTGGTGCGCCAGCAGCTCAAGGCCGCGGCGTCGAACCTCGGCGAGACCATCGTGGTGACGCTGGTCGGCCACCTCAACGCCACCATCGTGGGCGAACTCGACAAGTTCATCGAGGGCGCGATCGCCAAGCTCGACGAGATGCTCGAGAACTGCGCGAAGCTTTCGGACAGCATCATCGACAACCTCGTCGACGTGCTGCGCCGCGTGCTCGGGCAGAAGGACCTGTTCGCGGTCGGTACGCCGCCCACCCCCGAAACCCGGGTGCACGACCCGAAGACCGAGAGCACCTGGAACCGCATGTGGGGCAGCGCCGTGCGCTTCACCAGGCAGTCGGCCAACTATGTGGCCAAGGTGGCAGCCAACCAATTGCCGGCGAGCGTGGCGGAGCAGGTCGGCGGCGTGATCGCGCGGATGCTCGACTTCAAGGCGAACCTGCGCAGCCAGCTCGTGAAGCTGGCCGACAAGGAGGCGCAGGCCAGCATCATGTGGCTGCTGCACAAGCTGCTCGCGGCGATCAAGCGCAAGAAGGGGCAGCGCGCGGCTATCGTACCGCCGCGCGAGGGTGCGGTGGCCGACAAGGACCGTCCCGGCGCGCAGCTGGGCCACATCAGCAGGCAGGCGCCCGCGCGCAACGATCCGAACTGCCGTCGCAACCGGCCGGCGCGCGCGGCGGTCGGGGGCTCGATCAGCCTCGCCACCGGCAGCGAGAGCTTCGTGCACACCGACTTCGTCCTGAACGCGCCGCTGGCCATCACCTGGTCGCGCGTCTATCGCAGCCAGCTCGACGCCTGCGACCGCGGCGTGCTCGGCGCACGCTGGATCACCGCGTACACCACGCGCGTCGACATCACGCCCGAGGGCGGACTCGTCTACCGCGCCGCCGACGGCCGCAGCCACGCCTATGCGCGGCTCGCCGTGGGGCAGTCGCACCGCGACGCGGTCGAGGACCTCATGCTGACGCAGCTCAGCGAGACGCTGCTCGCGCTCGACTTCGGCCTGCAGGGCGACTGGCGCGAGCTCTATGAGCGCGTCGAGGGTCGTCAGCCGCATTACCGCCTCGTGGCGCAGCAGGCGAGGGACGGCCTGTCGGTAGGCCTGCGCTACGACCACCTGATCGCCTCGACGGGCGAGCGGGTGCTCAGCGACATCGTCAGCAAGCAGGGTGAGACGGTGATGGCGCACGTGGGCACGCGCCCCGACGCGAAGACCGGTCTCATCGAATCGCTGTGGGAGCTCAAGGACGGCCAGGTGGTGCGTCAGTTGGCCGCCTACACGCACGACGCCGAGCGCGACCTGGTGGCCGCGCAGGACGAAGACGGCGCAAGTTGGAGCTACAGCTACACGCACCATCTCGTGACCCGCTACACCGACCGCACCGGCCGGGGCATGAACCTCGAATACGACGGCACCGGTCCCGACGCCAAGGCCGTGCGCGAATGGAGTGACGACGGAAGCTTCGCGCTCACGCTGGAGTGGGACAGGAACATCCGCCTGACCTACGTGACCGACGCGCTCGGGGGCGAGACCTGGTACTACTACGACATCGACGGCTACACCTACCGCATCATCCATCCCGACAAGCTTGAGGAGTGGTTCTTCCGCGACGATGCGAAGAACCTCACGCGGCATGTGCATACCGACGGGGGCACCGACGACTACACCTACGACGCGGACGGCAACCTGCAGACCCACACGCGCGCAGATGGCAGCCGGGTGCATTTCGAGTACGACGCGAAGCAGCGGCTTGCGGGCATCCGCGACGGAGAGGGTGGCGTGTGGAAGCGCGACTACGATGCGCAGGGCCACCTGGTCGAGGAGATCGATCCGCTGGGCCACAGGACCGAGTACGCCTACGACAAGGCAGGGCGGCTGGTGCAGATCACCGACGCCAAGGGCGGCACCAAGCTGCTGAGCTACACGCCGGGCGGCCGTCTCGCGAGCTTCACCGACTGTTCGGGCAAGACCCGGCGCTGGGAATACGACAGCCACGGCCGCACGGTCACAGCCATCGATGCTGCGGGCCAAGCTACGCGCTACCGCTACAGCCCCTCGCGCGAAGGCATCGTGCAGCGCGACGAGACCAACAGCCCGGGCCGGCTCGAGGAGATCACCCGGCCCGACGCGACGCGCGAGCATTTCGTGCACGATGCCGAAGGCCGCCTGCTCGCCCACGTCGATCCGCTGGGTCGCCGCACGCGCTACAGCTTCGGCCGCGCCGGCCTTGTGGCGGGCCGCGTCGACGCGGCGGGCCATTCGCTGCGCTACGAATGGGACCTGCTGGGACGGCTCACAGAACTGCGCAACGAAAACGGCGGCCGCTACAACTTCAGCTATGACCCCGCGGGACGCCTGCTTGAGGAGACCGGCTTCGACCGCAAGACCATCCGCTACCGCTACGAAGAAGGCACCGGCCGGCTCGTGGAAGCAGCCGAGGGCGCGCGCGTGCTGCGGATGCAGAACGACGCGATGGGTCGGATGGTCGAACGCGCCGCCGGCGAGCAGGTCGAGCGCTTTGCCTTCGACCGCAACGGCCGCATGATCGAGGCCTCCAATGACGAGGCTCGCCTGCAGTGGTTCCATGATCCCGCGGGCAACCTCACGCGAGAGCACCACCACTACCTTGCGAACGGACGCACGGCCGTCTGGCAGCACCGCTACGACGAGCTCAACCAGCGCGTCGCAACCGTGCGGCCCGACGGCCACACCACCCAGTGGCTGACCTACGGCTCGGGCCACGTGCATGGCCTCATGCTCGATGGCGAGGACATCCTCGGCTTCGAGCGCGACGACCTGCACCGCGAAGTCCTGCGCGAGCAGCGCAACGGCCTGAGCCAGCGGCTGCGCTACGACAGCGGCGGCCGCCTGCTCGAGCAGGCGATCTCGCACACCCGGGCGGGGGGCGTCGAGGCGCTGCAACTGCGCCGCAGCTACAGCTACGACCGGACCGGCCAGCTCGTCGGCATCGGCGACAGCCGCCACGGCAACTCCGGCTACCGCTACGATCCGGTGGGCCAGCTCGTGGAGGCCTCGAGCCGGCTCGGCCACGAAGTGTTCGCCTTCGACCCTGCGGGCAACATCGCGGACCCAGCGCAGGCCGAACCGCCGCCGCAACAGCGCACGGTCCACAAGCTGCTCGACAACCTGCTGAAGGAATACGCCGGCACCCGCTACCGTTACGACGAGCACGGCCACCTGGTCGAACGCATTCACAACGGCCGGAGGACGACCTTCGCCTGGGACGGCTTCGACCGCATGAGCGCGGCCACCGACGAGGACGGGACCGGCATCCGCTTCAGCTACGACCCGATGGGCCGGCGTATCGCCAAGCGCTCGCACGACCGCGCGACGCTGTTCGGCTGGGACGGCAACACGCTCGCCTTCGAGAGCACCCAGAGCACGGCCGGCGAGCAGGAGCAGCAGGGCCGCGGCTGGAGCGTGCACTACATCCACGAGCCCGGTTCCTTCGTGCCGCTGGTGCAGGTGCGGCAGGCGCAGGCCATCGCGCTCGGCAGGACGACCGACGTGAAGGCGCTGATGGCCGCCAACGGCGGCGTCTACGACATCGCGCAGGATCCGTTGTGGAACGGCGAGCAGCATCCCGCATCGCTTCGCTTTACGCCCGACGAGGTTGCCTTCTACCAATGCGACCACCTCGGCACGCCGCGCGAACTCACCGACCACGAGGGCCGCCTCGCCTGGTCGGCGCAGTACAAGGCCTGGGGCGAGGCACGCGAAATTCTCAGCGAGGCAGGGCGCAGCGCCGGTTTCGCGAACCCGATCCGCTTTCAGGGCCAGTACTTCGACGCCGAGACCGGCCTGCACTACAACCGCCATCGCTACTACGACCCGGCGAGCGGCCGCTATGTCTCGCGCGACCCGCTGGGGCTCGCGGGCGGGCGCAACCTTCATGTGTACGTGGGCAACAACCCGGTGCGCGGCATCGACCCGCTCGGGCTGGTGGACATCAACATGTTCCCGCACGACGAGGCGATCCGGGCCTCGGGCGACAACATTCCGAACCCGCCGGGCAGCTTCACGGTGGGGGGCCACGGCAACTCGTCGATCATGCAGAACGCCGCGCGCCAGACCGTGCGGCCGGCCGAACTGGCCGAGCAGATCCGCGCGCACCCTTCGTACAAGGACGGGCAGCACGTGGTGCTGATGTCGTGTGAAACCGGCCAGGGCAACGCGCCGTTCGCGCAGCACCTCTCGAACGAGCTCAATGCACCCGTGAGCGCGCCCGACAAGTTCCTGTGGATCTGGCCCGATGGAAGAGTTCAGCCCGCAGGCATGACGGCCGACAGGAAGATGGACACCGCCGACCTTGGAAGATGGCGCACATTCAGGCCCGATCCATGAAACAAGCTCCCCGCCCCCCGCGCGCAATGCCGGCCCTGCTCGCGCTGGTCCTCTTTTCTCTTTCTCCCGCCATGGAGGCGCATTCGATGAACAACGACGAGCCCGTATCGGGCGGACAGATCCATGCGCTCGACGACGCGCAGCGCAGCGATCTCGCCAGGAAGGCCGAGGCCGGCGATGCGCAGGCCGCCTTTCGCCTTTCGCAGTACTACACCTTCACGCACGCCGACAAGGTTCAGCGCACGCGCTGGCTCGCGGTGGCCGCCAAAGCGGGCCATGCGACGGCGCAGTACAACCTGGCGTCCGAACTGAGCAGTGACGGCGAGGACCTCGACCAAGCTCGGCACTGGGCCGCGGAGGCGCTCCAGAACGGCTACAAAGATGCAGACCGGCTCCTGGGCGCGATCGAGGCGGCACGCTCCGCCATGCTCGCGCCCGACGCGCGGGCCGCACTGGCCGCGAAAGCCGAGGCCGGCGATGCCGAGGCCGCATTCCGCCTGTCGAGGTACGCCAACTACGTGCTTCAGGATCGTTCGCAAGAGCGGCGCTGGCGCAAGTTGGCGGCCGAGGGGGGCCAAGCGTCGGCGCAGTACGAGCTTGCGGCCGATCTCTACAGGAACGGCAAGGACCTCACCCAGGCCGCGCGCTGGGCCGCCGAGGCACGCAGGAACGGCGACCCGGACGCGGGCCGGCTCGCGCAGGAAATCGAAGCGCTCCAGTCCGCAGCGCTCGCACCGCAACAGGAGGCCGCGCTGGTCGTAAAGGCCGAGGCCGGCGATGCCGAGGCCGCGTTCCGCCTCTCGAAGTACCACCACTTCGTGCATCAGGACGGCAGGGTGGGAGGTCGGCGCTGGCTCGTCCGGGCCGCGGAGGGCGGCCATGCGACGGCGCAGTACAACCTCGCTGCCGTGCTGCAACTGGACGGCGGCACCCTGGCCGAGGCCGCGCGCTGGGCTGCCGAAGCACGCAAGAACGGCGATCCGGATGCGGGCCGGCTGCTGCAGCGGATCGAGGCCCTTCGCGCCGGGGCCAGCAGGCAGCCGGGCCGATGAGCTCCCGGATCACGCAACGGAGAACCACGCCATGGACAAGCCCGGCGCCGCACTTGCCACTTCTTCGCCCGTCTCGGGTGCGCAGGCCTACGAGCTGACAGATGCACAGCGAGCCGGGCTGGTCGCAAAGGCCGCGACTGGCGACGCCGAGGCTGCGTTTCGTCTCTCGCTGTACTACACCTTCGTGTCCTCGGACGCAGATCAACGCGTCCGCTGGCTGTCGATCGCGGCCAAGGGTGGCCATGTCGTAGGGCAACACAACCTGGCCTGCGACCTCTACATGAATGGCAAGGATCTCGCCGAAGCCGCGCACTGGGCGGCGGAGTCGCTGAAGAACGGCAACGCGGATGCCGATGATCTGCTCAAAGAAATCGAGGCAGTCCGCACGAAGGCTCGGGGGCCTCGCCCGTGAATCATGACTTCGATGTCTCGGTCTTGCCGCTCTTCGCGGTCGAGTCGCCGGATCAGCTGCTACTCCATACCCCGGTGGTCATCGCATTGGGCAACGCGTACAAGTTGTTCGAGAGGACCGGGCAAGACCTGAACAACTTCAATGTCCACATCGCTGAGAGGAAGAAGGAAAACGGCGAAGAAGAAAACGGGGTCAACACCATCGGGATCGCTTTCTCGGCCAAGCTCCCTCCGGGACAGAAGGGACTTGGCAACGCAAGCAAGCTTGGGCGGTCGATCATGTACATCGCCTCGAAGACAACGGGCGAAATACTTCGGGAACAAGGAAGTCGGTAGTGGTCCGGCACTGGGCACGTCTCGAAAGACATTGCGCCTGACAGGACCCTGCACCTTCAATCTCGCAGAGGGAGGAAAGAATGAAAGAAACCATCGAAGTCGATGGCTTGGCGGAGCAGGCGATTGCAGTGGCCTTTGAAGATGCAAGGTCCTCGGGCCTGTCGCAGGCCCATCGCTGGGCCTTGTCAAGCTTTCCGGAAGCTTGTCTGCTGATTGACAAGAGCGGCGGCCGAATCCTTCAGAGGCATCTGTCTCGCTGAACCAACGACGTCCACAGGTACCTCCACAGTGTCTTCTCAAATCATCATCCTCGCCCACGACATGTGGCGCAAAGGCGCAGGCGGCGCTCCCGCCGGGCTCGTGGGCCAAGCCGACAGCTTCGCCTATGCGGGACTTGACCTGGGACTCGCCCAGTTCGCCGCGACCACTTTCGCGGGCACAAGCTTCACCGCCACCAGCTTCAAGCAGGCGGGCTGGAGCGGCTGCCAGTTCACGGGCTGCAGCTTCACTCAGTGCGACTTCAGCGGCATCTCGATCACCGGCTGCACCTTCGTCAACTGCAGCTTCACGCGTGCGAACTTCGATGGCGGCAGCATCGGCACCAGCACCTTCAGGCAGTGCCAGTGGGACGACATCAGCTTCGCGGGTGGTAGCTGGAACGACGTTGGCGTGCTGAACTGCGGCGGCACCGTGGTGCATGCGCAAGGACTGCAAGGGCGCAGCGTCGACTTCACGGGCAGCACCTTCGAGCAACTCGAGTTCCAGGGCGCGAACATCAACTGAGGGAAACCAGAAAATGGCAGGGACGGAAGGAAGCAAGACGCCATCAGAGCGCGAACCGCAGACGGCAGTAGCGCCACTGAACACGATCGTGAAGGAGGACATCGCCGCGGCAAGCAAGGCGGTGGACGACTGGCTGCGCTCCTTCAGCGGCGGCTACGTGACGCTGGAGCGACTGACGATGGTGCTGGGCAGCATCCCGATCGTCGGCAACATCATGGCGCTGGTGGATGTGTTCCTGGACATCATCAACATCGTCGAGAAGAAGGCCAAGGACGGCGTCGATGCGTTCCTGAACTGGGTGAGCCTGGGCATCAACCTGATCGGGCTGATCCCGCTGCCGCCGAGCATGGCGGCGGCGCGCATGAGCCTGAGGCCCACGCTGCACCTGGTGAGGCAGGAGCTGAAGACGGCAGCCTCCAACCTGGGCGAGGCCATCGTGACCACGCTGGTGGGGCACCTGAACGCCACCATCATGGGCGAGCTGGACACGTTCATCGACGGAGCCATTGCCAAGCTCGACGGCATCCTGAAGAGCTGCGCGGATCTTGCGGACAAGATCATCGACAACCTGGTGGACATCCTGCGGCGGGTGCTGGGACAGAAGGACTTGTTCACGGTGGGCACGCCCGCGGCGGCGGAGACCAGGGTGCACGACCCGAAGACGCAAAGCACCTGGAACCGGATGTGGGGCGCGGCGGTGCGTTATTCGAAGCAGTCGGCGAACTACGTGGCCAAGACGGCGGCGAGCCAGCTGCCAGATGGGGTCGCGGGCCGGGTCAACGGCGTGATCACGCAGATGCTGGACTTCAAGCGGCTGCTGAGGGGGCAGCTGTCGAGGCTGGCGGACAAGGAGGCGCAGGCGAGCATCATGTGGCTGCTGCACAAGCTGCGGGATGCGCTGCTGCACAAGAAGGGCAAGCGCGCGGCGATCGTGCCGCCGCAAGCAGGAGCCAAGGCAGAGAAGGACAAGCCGGGCGATCAACTGGAACACGTTACCAGGCAGGCCCCAGGCCAGAAGGACGCGGGGTGCAAGAACTGTCCGGCGCCTGTTTCCCTTGGAGGATCGATCTCCCTGGTCACGGGCTGCGAGAGCTTCACGCACACCGACTTCGTGCTCGTCGCGCCGCTGCCGATCGAATGGGCCCGCACCTACCGCAGCCAGGTCGACGCCTATGACAATGGCATGCTGGGCGCGCGGTGGATCACGGCCTACAGCACACGTGTAGACCTGATGACGCCCGCCAGGGGCGAGCGCCAAGGGCAGCCGAGTCTGGTCTATCACGCGGCCGATGGCCGCAGTCACGCCTATCCTTTGCTGGGCGTGGGCCAGGCTTGGCGCGACCCCATCGAGGAAGTGACTGTCTCCCGCCTGAGCGAGAGCCTGCTGGTGCTGGACTTCGGCAAACCGCTGCCGGCGGGCGAACAAGGCAATTGGCGCGAGATCTACGAGCTCACCGAAGGCGGCCGGCACTACCGGCTCGTGACCCTGCAAGCCAAGGATGGAGCCTCCATCGGCCTGCGCTACGACCATGTGATCGCAGGTACGGGTGAGCAGGTTCTGAGCGACATCATCAGCAAGCAGGGCGATGTGGTCGTGGCGCATGTGGGCACACAGCCTGATGCGCACTCGGGCCTGGTCAAGTCTCTGTGGGAGCTGAAGGATGGCCAGGTCGTACGCCAGCTGGCCGCCTACACGCACGATGCCGAGCGCGACCTCGTTGCTGCACAGGACGAAGATGGTGCGAGCTGGAGCTACAACTACAGCCACCATCTGGTGACCCGCTACACCGACCGCACGGGCCGGGGTACGAATCTCGAATACGACGGCACAGGCCCTGACGCCAAGGCCGTTCGAGAGTGGTCGGACGATGGCAGCTTTGCGCTGAAGTTCGAGTGGGACAGGAACATCCGCCTGACCTACGTGACCGATGCCTTGGGCGGCGAGACATGGTTCTACTACGACATCCTGGGCTACACCTATCGCATCATCCATCCGGACAGGCTGCAGGAATGGTTCTTCCGCGATGAGTCCAAGAACGTCACGCGCCATGTGCACACCGACGGCACGACCGATGACTACACCTACGATGCCGACGGCAACCTGCAGACGCACACGCGTGCCGATGGAAGTCGTGTCCATTTCGAATACGACAGGCTCAATCGCCTGACAGGTCTGCGCGACGCCGAGGGTAGTGTGTGGAGGCGTGACTACGACGCGCAGGGTCGCCTTGCGGAAGAGGTCGATCCGCTGGGGCACAAGACCGAGTACGCCTACGACAAGGCCGGCCGGCCCGTGTGCATCACCGATGCCAAAGGTGGCTCGAAGCAACTGACCTATACCCCGGCTGGCCAACTCGCCAGCTACACCGATTGCTCGGGAAAGACCAGTCGTTGGGAGTACGACAGCCGTGGGCGATTGGTCAGCGCCATCGATGCGGTAGGTCAAGCCACCAAGTATCGCTACACCGCTGAAGGCAGCATCGCTGAAACGCGCGATGGCAACCATCCTGGTCAGCTTGAAGAGATATCTCTGCCCGATCAGACCCGCGAGCAGTTCGTGCACGACGCTGAAGCTCGCTTGCTCGCTCATACCGATGCACTGGGTCGCCGTACCCGCTACGACTACGACAAGGCTGGGCTCGTGGCCAGTCGTATCGATGCCGCAGGCCACTCGCTGCGGTACCACTGGGACCTGCTGGGCCGCCTTACCGAACTGCGCAACGAAAACGGCAGCCGCTACAACTTCAGCTACGACCCCATGGGACGGCTGCTGGAGGAAACTGGCTTCGACAGGCAACGGAGGCAGTACTTCTACGAGGAGTCCACCGGCGCGCTGACGCAAGTCGTCGAGGCAGGGAAGTACGTGACGCGATACCGCTTCGACCCGATGGGGCGTTTGGTTGAACGCGCTGCTGGAGAGGGGCAAGTCGAGACCTTTGCCTTCGATCTCAATGGCATGTTGATCGAGGCAGCCAACTCCGATGCACGGTTGCAGTGGTTCTATGACCCCGCCGGAAACCTTACGCGCGAGCATCAGCACTATCTGGCGAGTTCGCAGACGGCCGTCTGGCAGCACCACTACGACGAACTCAATCGGCGCATTGCGACCGTGCGCCCTGATGGCCATGTCACGCAATGGCTGACCTACGGTTCTGGCCATGTCCATGGCCTGCTCGTCGACGGGCAGGACGTCCTGGGCTTCGAACGCGATGATCTTCATCGGGAGATCGGCCGAACACAAGGCAACGGCCTGAACCAGAGCCTGAGGTACGACCCCGTCGGCAGACTGCTGGAGCAGCAGATCACGCACGCGAAGCCTGGCACTGTCGAAGCACTGAGCCTTCGCCGCAGCTACGGCTATGACAAGGCCGGTCAGCTGACCGCCATCGGCGACAGCCGGCGTGGCGGTCTGAGTTACAGCTATGACCCGGTGGGCCGCCTGCTCGAGGCCAACTGCCGACTGGGGCGCGAAACCTTTGCTTTCGACCCGGCCGGCAATATCGCCGACGCACCGCCGGGTGAAGAGCTGCACGGCGCACGCCCTGCTAACAAGCTGCTGGACAACCTGCTGAAGGAATACGCAGGCACCGCCTACCGCTACGACGAGCGCGGCAACCTGACTGAGCGCGTGAGGAACGGAAAAAGGACCGTCTTCGCGTGGGACGGCTTCAACCGCATGACTGCGGCCATAAGCGAAGAGGGCTCAACCGTCTTCAGCTATGACCCGGTCGGGCGACGCATTGCCAAGCGCTCACGCGGCGCCGTGACGCTGTTCGGATGGGACGGTGATACCCTGGCCTTCGAAAGCACGCAGAGCACAGCCGGCGAGAGCGAAGGGCAAGGCCGGGGCTGGAGCGTCCACTACATCCACGAGCAGGATTCGTTCGTGCCACTGGTGCAAATCAGGCAGGCAAAAGCCGTCGCTCTGTGTGCGACCACCGACGTCAAAGCGCTGATGGATGCCAATTCCGGGCAGTACGACATCGAGCAGGACCCACTTTGGAATGGGGAGCAGCTGTCCAGACCGGTTGCCTTTACGAAGGAGGAGATCGCCTTTTACCAATGCGATCACCTCGGTACGCCCCAGGAACTGACGGATCATGAAGGCCGGGTTGCCTGGTCGGCGCAGTACAAGGCATGGGGCGAGGCAAGGGCGGCCATCAGTGAAGCGGGGAGAAGAGCCGGTTTCACCAACCCGATACGTTTCCAGGGGCAGTACCTGGACGACGAGACCGGGCTGCACTACAACAGGCATCGCTACTACGATCCGCAGGCCGGTCGGTTCATCAGCAGTGATCCATTGGGTTTGGGCGGTGGTCTTAACACGCATGCGTACGTGCCCAATCCCGTGGCGTGGGTTGACCCGCTCGGCCTGCAGGCCGGACCAGCTACATGCAAGATTCCCAAGAGCGGTCGTTTTGCCACAGCGGACGGCGCGGCCAAAGCCGCGCTGGTCAATGCCAACCCAAAGTCGATTCGTGACAACCTGGAATACGGGGGCTTGATCTACAAGACGCCTAATGGCCGCTATGACTTCACAAAGCCGACCCGAGGTACCGACCAAGGGGTCAATCCGTGGAGTGCACAAGGAGCGGTACCCAAATGTGCGCAAGTGGTTGGCGACTACCACACGCATGGCGACTACTCGCTCGCGGGACAGGGTGGCAAAGCCATCAGAACCAGTAATCCCAAACAGGATTCCTTTAATAGCGACAACTTCTCGGGAGGTGATTACACCGGCATATCGAGTGACGCAAGAGGAAAGCCCGAATACAAGGGCTACCTCGGTACGCCAAGCGGTGTGTTCAAAGTTTTCGACCCTAAGACCCGGACGACAGGGAATCTATGAAGCCAATGAAGAAACTGTTCCTGATCTCGGTCTTGCTCGGATTCACCACTTTCAATTTTGCAGAGGGCAGAAAAATGAATGAACCCTTCGAAACCGACGCCACGATGGCACAGGCGATCGCGGTGGCTTACGAAGATGCGAAGTCTTCGGGCCTGCCGCTTGAAAAATACAAGCTCGTCGTGATTGAAGAGCCTGGCGGCTACAACGTATCGTGGGTTGCCAAGGACAAGCCGCGCGGCCATCGCGGCAGCTTGCCCGGTACGCCGGAGCCCACTTTTCTGATCGAGAAGAGTACCGGCCGAGTGCTCCAGAGAGGTTTCTCCCGCTGAGCTGATGGCCAAGTCCGGATCGTGGGGCTTGGTGGCATAAGCGAATGTGGTGACCTGTGAAGAGGCAACGTCTTCGGCATGCAGCTCGGGAACTACAAGCTTGAAGGGACGTTCGGAAAGATGAGTACGCCATTCACCATTCATATCCCGATGCTTCGGAAAGAAGGAATACTCGAGAGGATGAGCGCTTTCTATGAAGGGGTTCTGAAGTACGAGCGAGATCCGGGGCTGAACATTCTGCGAGTGCCGGGCCATCAAGACTTGGCAATCTGCTTCAAGTATTTCAACCCCGTCAGAGGGATCAATGAACGAGATCGGGAGGCGATTTATGAATTTTCCGTTGAGAAAAACTTTCCAAGCTTCTGCCAAAGATTGAAGGAAAGCGAGGTTGAGTTCGACATGCTTGCACGTACTCCGGGGGGATTTTTTGCGAGAGTCCTGGACCCGTCCGGCAACTCGATCGAAATAACCTCGGAAAGCTTCGAGGACGACCTCAACGTCGATGTCTCGAACTGGAGCATCTACCGGGATATTTGCTGAAGTGCCAAGTTTGAATGAATGACTATCTCGGTAAACACGCTTGATTGCGTTGAGGTTCTGTATGCACTTTGACCAGCTTCCGAGCCCATGAGTGAAATCTTTCCGCTCTGATCCTCCATGTCTTCCCAAATCATCATCCTCGCCCACGACATGTGGCGCAAAGGTGCGGGCGGCGCTCCCGCCGGGCTCGTGGGCCAGGCCGACAGCTTCGCCTATGCGGGGCTCGACCTGGGCCTTGCCCAGTTCGCCGCTACGACCTTCGCAGGTACGAGCTTCACCGCCATCAGCTTCAAGCAGGCGGGCTGGAGCGGCTGCCAGTTCACTGGGTGCTGCTTCACCCAGTGCGACTTCAGGGGCATCTCGATCACGGGCTGCACCTTCATCAACTGCAGCTTCACGCGCGCGAACTTCGACGGCTCAAGCATCGGCAGCAGCACCTTCAGGCAATGCCAGTGGGACGACATCAGCTTCGCAGGCGGCAGCTGGAACGACGTCGGCGTACTGGACTGCAGCGGCACCGTGGTGCATGCGCAGGGGCTGCGGGGGCGCAGCGTCGACTTCACGGGCAGCACGTTCGAGCAACTCGAGTTCCAGGGCGCCAACATCAACTGAGCCCTGAGGGGCAACCTCATCTCATCACTTCATCGATTCCATGTTCATGAAAAGCATCAAGACCGTTTTTGTCGCCACTGTCTTCCTCGGCGTCGCTTCCCTGTGTGCCGCGCAAACGGAAACGAAAACCACGCTGACCAAGCTGCACCAGAGTTACGAGAAGCAGGGACGCCGCGCGCTCGGCATGCCGGAGTATGGCCAGCGCGTGCAGTTCCCGGCGGTGGTTGTCGAGGCGTCCGATTCCTTCGGCGGCTCTGCGGTGATTCGCGCTGCCGATGTGCGCGGCAACCAGGAGCTGGCGCGCCTGACCCCGGCGGACGACGCACAGAACCAGAAGATGGGCGAGCTGCGCAGCGGCGCGAAATTCACCGCGAGCTGCGAGGTCGGGTTTGCGATGGGATCGGCATTTCTCACAATGAAGGATTGCGTGATCCGGCCCTGAAGTCGGGATTCACAGAACAGTCAAGGCGTCAGCCAGAGGCAGGGAGAGAAGATGGCAGAAAGCGAAGGCCCGCAACAGCAGCAAGGCCAGAAACCGAGCGAGCGCGAACCGCAGACGGCAGTAGCGCCACTGAACACGATCGTGAAGGAGGACATCGCCGCGGCAAGCAAGGCGGTGGACGACTGGCTGCGCTCCTTCAGCGGCGGCTACGTGACGCTGGAGCGACTGACGATGGTGCTGGGCAGCATCCCGATCGTCGGCAACATCATGGCGCTGGTGGATGTGTTCCTGGACATCATCAACATCGTCGAGAAGAAGGCCAAGGACGGCGTCGATGCGTTCCTGAACTGGGTGAGCCTGGGCATCAACCTGATCGGGCTGATCCCGCTGCCGCCGAGCATGGCGGCGGCGCGCATGAGCCTGAGGCCCACGCTGCACCTGGTGAGGCAGGAGCTGAAGACGGCAGCCTCCAACCTGGGCGAGGCCATCGTGACCACGCTGGTGGGGCACCTGAACGCCACCATCATGGGCGAGCTGGACACGTTCATCGACGGAGCCATTGCCAAGCTCGACGGCATCCTGAAGAGCTGCGCGGATCTTGCGGACAAGATCATCGACAACCTGGTGGACATCCTGCGGCGGGTGCTGGGACAGAAGGACTTGTTCACGGTGGGCACGCCCGCGGCGGCGGAGACCAGGGTGCACGACCCGAAGACGCAAAGCACCTGGAACCGGATGTGGGGCGCGGCGGTGCGTTATTCGAAGCAGTCGGCGAACTACGTGGCCAAGACGGCGGCGAGCCAGCTGCCAGATGGGGTCGCGGGCCGGGTCAACGGCGTGATCACGCAGATGCTGGACTTCAAGCGGCTGCTGAGGGGGCAGCTGTCGAGGCTGGCGGACAAGGAGGCGCAGGCGAGCATCATGTGGCTGCTGCACAAGCTGCGGGATGCGCTGCTGCACAAGAAGGGCAAGCGCGCGGCGATCGTGCCGCCGCAAGCAGGAGCCAAGGCGGAGAAAGAGAATCCCGGTACGCCACTCGGGCACATCAACAAGCAGGCCGACGCCCAGGGAACCGGGGGCTGCAAGAACTGCCCCGCACCAGCACGCAAGGGCGCTTCCATCAGCCTCAGCACCGGCAACGAGAGCTTCACTCACACCGACTTCGTGCTTGCAGCCCCGCTGCCGATCGAATGGGCGCGCACCTACGCCAGCGACCTCGATGCCTTCGACCGGGGCAGCCTCGGTGCACGCTGGATCACTCCCTACAGCATGCGCGTGGACATCACCACGCCGACGCGTGGCGCACGCCAGGGCCAGGCCAGTCTGGTGTACCACGCGGCCGATGGCCGCAGCCACGCCTATCCGGTCTTAGCCGTGGGCCAGACGTACTTCGACCCGATCGAGGAAGTCCGCGTCTCGCGCCTGAGCGAGAGTCTGCTGGCATTGGACTTCGGCAAGCCCCTCCCCGAGGGCGAGCAGAGCGAGTGGCGCGAAATCTACGAGCACGTCGACAGCAAGCAGCCCCACTTCCGGCTCGTGGCGCAGCAGGCAAAAGACGGCATGTCCATCGGCCTGCGCTACGACCATGTGATCGCGGCAACGGGCGAGCGCGTGCTCAGCGACATCATCAGCAAACACGGCGAAGCCGTCATGGCACACGTGGGCACGAAACCCGATGCGCAGACCGGCCTCATCCAGTCGCTGTGGGAGCTGAAGGACGGCCAGGTCGTGCGCCAGCTAGCCGCCTACACGCACGATGCCGAGCACGACCTCGTCGCCGCGCAAGACGAAGACGGTGCGAGCTGGAGCTACAGCTACACGCACCATCTCGTGACGCGCTACACCGACCGCACCGGCCGGGGCATGAACCTGGAGTACGACGGAGCCGGCCCCGATGCCAAGGCCGTGCGCGAATGGAGTGACGACGGCAGCTTCGCGCTGAAGCTGGAGTGGGACCGGAACATCCGCCTCACCTATGTGACCGATGCGCTGGGCGGCGAGACATGGTTCTACTACGACATCCTGGGCTATACCTATCGCATCATCCATCCGGACAGGCTGCAGGAGTGGTTCTTCCGTGACGAGGCCAAGAACGTCACCCGCCATGTGCACACCGACGGCACGACCGACGACTACACCTACGACGAAGACGGCAACCTTCAGACGCACACGCGCGCAGACGGCAGCCGCGTGCATTTCGAATACGACAGGCAGCATCGCCTCACGGGCATCCTCGACGCAGAGGGCGGCGTGTGGAAGCGCGACTACGATGCGCAGGGCCACCTGGTCGAGGAGATCGACCCGCTGGGCCACAAGACCGAGTACGCCTACGACAAGGCCGGCAGGCCCGTGCGCATCACCGATGCGAAGGGCGGCGTCAAGGTGCTCGCCTATTCGCCAGCGGGCCAGCTGCTGAGCTACACCGACTGTTCCGCCAAGACCAGCCGCTGGGAATACGACGAGCGCGGCCGCCTGGTCAAGGCCACCGATGCCGCAGGCAACGCCACCAGCTATCGCTACGCAGCCGGCCAGCTGGAAGAAATCGAACAGCCCGACAGGACGAGCGAACACTTCGAGCACGACGCCGAAGGCCGCCTGCTTCTGCACACCGACGCACTGGGGCGCGCCACGCGCTACAGCTACACGCGTGCCGGCCTGATCTCCGGCCGCACCGATGCCGCGGGCCGTTCGCTCAAGTACTACTGGGACCTTCTGGGTCGCCTGACCGAACTGCACAACGAGAACGGCAGCCGGTACGACTTCCGCTACGACCCCGTAGGCCGACTGCTCGAAGAAGCCGGCTTCGACCGCAAGGCCACGCAGTACGTCCACGAAGAGACCACGGGCGTGCTCGCCGAAGTGATCGAGGCGGGCCACCGCACCGAAGTCGAATTCGATCCTCTCGGCCGCTTGAGCGAACGCCGCGCCGGCGGGCAGTCCGAACGCTTCGCCTACGACCGCAACGGCCGCCTGCTCGAGGCGACCAACAGCGATGCACGCCTGCAGTGGTTCTACGACCCTGCCGGCAACCTGACGCGCGAACATCACCACTACCTGAAGCGCAAGCGCACGGCAGTCTGGCAGCACCGCTACGACGAACTCAACCATCGCATCGCCACCGTGCGGCCCGACGGGCATGTCACCCAGTGGCTGACCTATGGCTCCGGCCACGTGCACGGCCTGATGATCGACGGCCAGGACATCCTGGGCTTCGAGCGCGACGACCTGCACCGCGAGATCGCACGCGAACAAGGCAACGGCCTGAGCCAGCGGCAGAAGTACGACCCGGCGGGCCGGCTGCTCGAACAGCACATCTCCCGCACCAGGCCTGGTGCCATTGAATCGACAACCGGCATCCAGCGCCGCTACACCTACGACAAGGCTGGCCAGCTGGTGACCATCGGCGACAGTCGCCGAGGCAGCCTGAACTACCGCTACGACCCCGTGGGCCGCCTGCTCGAAGCCAACAGCCGCCTCGGGCGCGAGACCTTCGCCTTCGACCCTGCAGGCAACATCGTCGATCCGCCCCCGGCCAACGAACCACTGAGGCACCCGGCCAGCAAACTGCTGGACAACCTGCTGAAGAACTACGCCGGCACCAGCTACCGCTACGACGAGCGCGGCAACATGACCGAGCGGGTGCGCAATGGCTGGCGAACCGTCTTCGAGTGGGACGGCTTCAACCACATGACGGCGGCGACCGACCACAGCGGCATCACCACCACCTTCAGTTATGACGCGCTGGGGCGGCGTCTGTCCAAGAGTTCGGGCGACACCACGACGCTGTTCGGCTGGGACGGCGACGTGCTCGCATTCGAGAGCACCCAGAGCAGCTCAGCGACCGAGGAGGGCGGCGATCACGGCTGGAGCGTGCATTACATCCATGAGCCGAACTCGTTCGTGCCCCTGATGCAGGTGCGCCGTGCGAGCGCGATGGCGCTGAGCGAGACGACGGATGCGAAGGCGCTGATGGAGGCCAACGGGGGCATCTATGACATCGAGCAGGATCCGCTGTGGAACGGCGAGCAGAGGCTGGTGCCGCGGGCGTTCGACAGGAGGGAGATGGCGTTCTACCAGTGCGACCACCTGGGCACGCCGCAGGAACTGACAGACCATGAGGGCAGCATTGCGTGGTCGGCGCAGTACAAGGCGTGGGGAGAGGCGCGGGAGGCGATCAGCGAGGCAGGAAGAAAGGCGGGGTTCAGGAATCCGATCCGGTTTCAGGGGCAGTATTGGGATGAGGAGACGGGGCTGCACTACAACCGGTATCGGTATTTCGATCCCATCTCTGGACGGTTTGTGTCCGAAGACCCCATCAAATTGAGAGGTGGGCTTAATTTGCAGCTATACGCTGCTAATGCCATTCTGTGGGTCGATCCCTTGGGCTTGGCGGGCTATACGGCCAAGAGCAACACTGCAGGTACCGACACGCTAAGTCGGGGAGTCCACGTGAACGTTCATGGACCAGGCTTGCCTCAAACCAGTGGTGGAGCTCACATTAAGCTTCTGCCCACCGCCGACGGACTAAAAGTTGTTCCAACCAAAGGTTCGGCCGCGGAAACAGCAGATCTAAGTGACGGTCAATGGACAAAGGTCTGTGCGTGCGTGATTAAACACTTGGATGACTCGAAGAACGTAGATCGCCTTTCAAAACAGGCGCAAAGCGGCCTCGATACATATCCGGGGACGTCGCGGGCCGAGGAATTGGCAAAAGTGAAGTCAATTTTGGACACGCACAGCAAGGCGGGAACCAATCCTGCAAGATGACGATGAAAATATTTACCCCTTATTTAATTGATATTGGTTTCTTTCAATTAATCGAAGAATATGTTTCTTCGGGAAATATTGTTTCAAAGGAGAAATTCGGGTTTTATCCCTTGGATTTCCAAAAAAGTATTAAAAATGGATTCTTTGGTGTGGGCGATGTAGAGGAATTCTTGGCTCTTGAAAAAGAGTGCCTAATTAGATTTCGAGGGACTCGCGTTCAGTTGACTATGAAGAATCTTTTTTTTCATGGAGACTATGTTAATACTTCTTTTTCTGTCATGCCCAAAAAAATCGAGCTGACAATATTGCTCGAGATGCTTGCGGAAATTGGGTCGCTCAATGATCGTACATCCAGAGTCTTGTATCTTGGGGATATTGATGAAGGTGCCTTTGTTTATGACCATCTTTTGATTTTTAGATTTGGCAGAATTGGCAGTAGATACTATCTATCGACTATTGAGACCTCTTATGCGGAAAATGAAAAAGAAAAGAGAAATCGATACTCCTCGGCTATTTTTCGATCCATGGACAAGATTACTTCGGAAGAGCAACTGAGTGAATATGTTGGCAAGAATTCTGATGCCGCTGCTGCAGTTGCTCGTGTCAATAAATATTTTCCTGTTGTAATGCCTGAATGAAATTTGATGGTTTAATTTTGGAGATATGGATTTGGAATTGAATTTTCAATAACTACGAAGCTAAGTGAAATTGATCGTGCTTCAGGGTGTGGGTCCAATTGTTTTATGTGCTGGAGTGGGTCTAGGAAGCACGAGAAAGATGATTGGCTTTGCATTAATTGAGAGCTCCAGAATTAATTGGGGGGAATATAAGTATGACAAAGTGAGAATTAGATGATTGATCTTACGAAAATTGGCAATAATGCCCTTCTCGTTCTAGAGAGTGCTGGGTGGTTTTCTGAACGATTGATAAGTACAAACTCCAGATCCGATTGGACTGCTGGGAGGCATCAATCTCCAGCAGTACGCGCCGAATTCGGTGGAATGGGTTGATGCACTTGGGTTGGCGCGCAAAAAAGCCGCTGAGCCCACTCCTCCTGAAGAGCCCAAGTGTTGTTTGCCGTCGAAAATTGACCCAGCTAGCGCAGTAATTTCCGTCTAAGACTGACCCACGTAAAACCCTACCCTGCTGTTTTTTAAAGCAGGGGATCCTAGGAGTGATAGACGTGGCGACATTGAGTGTCATCAGACGCTGGGCCCTGCGAGAGCAGATGTCCATCCGCGAGATAGCCAGGCGTACAGGCCTGTCTCGCAACACCGTTAAGAAGTACCTGCGAGCCGGCGACGAAGAGCCGCGCTACGCCAAGCGGGCGAGCTCGAGCAAGCTCGATCCTTATGCTGAGAAGCTCACGACCTGGCTCGCGATCGAGGCCACCAAATCGCGGAAACAGCGGCGCAATCTGCGGCAGATCCACACACTCAACCCAAAAAAGGAGAACACCAAGCACTTATCCGCACAGTGAAGCCTCAGGCTCACAAAGCGGGTGGGTCAGTATTTAGTGGAAATCTAGGATCAGAGATCGGCGGAATCCAACACGTCCTGCTCCTTCGCCGCAACCTCGGGTTTTCGATAACTAAATCCACTTGATTTAGTCCCTCTGCTGGCCGATAGTCTCCCTGCGCCCGGACACCGAGCCCTCAAGGCCCGAGCGATCCGGTTCCACAAGACCGCAGGCGCTTCGCCGCCTGCCCACGGAGACAAACCATGTTCAGCTCCCGCTCTATCCTGGCCATGGCGGCCATGTCCCTCACCGCAATGGCCGCATCCACCGCCTTCGCCGCCGACCAGCCCGTCATCGGCCTCGTCACCAAGACCGAAACCAACCCCTTCTTCGTCAAGATGAAGGAAGGCGCGCAGGAAGAGGCCAAGAAGCTCGGCGCCAAGCTGCTCTCGGGCGCTGGCAAGGCCGACGGCGACAACGCGGGCCAGATCACGGCGATGGAGAACATGATCGCCGCCGGTGCCAAGACCATCCTCATCACGCCGAGCGACGCCAAGGCGATCGTGCCCGCGATCAAGAAGGCGCGCGACAAGGGTGTGATGGTGATCGCGCTCGACAGCCCGGCCGATCCGCCGGATGCGACCGACGCGCTCTTCGCCACCAACAACTACACCGCCGGCGTGCTGATCGGCGAATACGCCAAGGCCGCGATGGCCGGCAAGCCCGCGAAGATCATCGCGCTCGACCTGCTGCCGGGCCACCCGGTGGGCGCGCAGCGCCACAACGGCTTCATGAAGGGCTTCGGGCTTGCCGCCAACGACGCCAAGTCGAACGAGCTGTCGAAGACGCCCGAGATCGTCTGCATGGCCGACAGCTACGGCGACCAGGCCAAGGCGCAGACGGTGATGGAAAACTGCCTGCAGAAGGCACCTGACGTGAACCTGGTCTACACCATCAACGAGCCCGCCGCGGCCGGTGCGTACAACGCGCTGAAGCGCGCTGGCAAGGAGAAGGGCGTGATGATCGTCTCGGTCGACGGCGGCTGCCAGGGCATCAAGGACACGGCCGCCGGCATCATCGCCGCGACCTCGCAGCAGTACCCGCTGAAGATGGCCGCCATGGGCGTGGCCGCGGGCGTGGAGTTCGCCAAGACGGGCAAGAAGGCCTCGGGCTACGTCGACACCGGCGTGACGTTGATCGCCGGCAAGAGCGTGGCCGGCGTCGACAGCAAGGACACGAAGACCGGCACCGAGCTGTGCTGGGGCAAGAAGTAATCGGAAGCATCAGGACGAAGCCATGGCGAAGTCTCCAACGCACCACATTCCGTGGGGCGCCCTCGGGCCGTGGCTGGCTCTTCTCGGCGCGTGCATCTTCTTTGCGACCCAGTCGGATCGCTTTCTCACCGGCGGCAATCTCTCGCTGATCCTGCAGCAGGTGATGGTGGTCGGCGTGATCGCCATCGGCCAGACGCTGATCATCCTCACGGCGGGCATCGACCTGTCGTGCGGCATGGTGATGGCGCTGGGCGGGATCATCATGAGCAAGTTCGCGACCGAACTGGGCATGCCCGCACCGGTGGCCATCCTTTGCGGCATCGGCGTGACGACGCTGTTCGGCCTGCTCAACGGGCTGCTGGTCACGCGCATCAAGCTGCCGCCTTTCATCGTGACGCTGGGCACGCTGAACATCGCCTTTGCGATCACGCAGCTGTATTCGTCGTCGCAGACCATCACTGATTTGCCCGGCGGCCTCACGGGCCTGGGCACCACCTTCGCCATCGGCAATGCCGAAGTGGCATGGGGTTCGGTGCTGATGCTCGTGCTGTACCTGCTCGCGTGGTTCGTGCTGCGCGAGACGGGAGCCGGCCGGCACATCTATGCGGTGGGCAACAACGCCGAGGCCACGCGGCTGGTCGGCATTCCGACGCAGCGCGTGCTGCTGGGCGTGTACGTGGCGGCGGGCGTGCTGTATGGCGTTGCCTCGCTGCTGTCGGTGGCGCGCACCGGCGTGGGCGACCCGAACGCGGGGCAGACCGAGAACCTCGACGCCATCACGGCCGTGGTGCTCGGTGGCACCAGCCTGTTCGGTGGGCGCGGCATCGTGCTGGGCTCGCTGATCGGCGTGCTGATCGTGGGCGTGTTCCGCAACGGGCTCACGCTGATGGGCGTGTCGTCGATCTACCAGGTGCTGGTGACGGGCGTGCTCGTGATTCTTGCGGTAGCGGCCGACCAACTCTCGCGCAGGGGAGCCCGCTGATGAACATCATCGCCAACCCCAAGATCGTGATGCAGGCCAAGGGCCTGGTGAAGCGCTACGGCCAGGTCACGGCGCTCGACGGTGTCGACTTCGAGCTGCGCGAAGGAGAAATCCTCGCGGTGATCGGCGACAACGGCGCAGGCAAGTCCTCGCTCATCAAGGCGCTGTCGGGCGCGGTGGTGCCCGACGAAGGGCAGATCCTGCTCGACGGCAAGGCAGTGCATTTCCGCAATCCGCTGGATGCGCGCCGCGCCGGCATCGAGACGGTCTATCAAGATCTCGCCGTGGCCCCGGCCATGACCATCTACGAGAACCTGTTCCTCGGCCGCGAGCTGCGCCGCCCCGGCTTCCTGGGCAACGTGCTGCGCATGCTCGACAAGAAGCAGATGCTGAAGGAAAGCACCGCCCGCATGGCCGACCTGAAGGTCGGCATCCAGTCGATGACGCAGGCGGTCGAGACGCTCTCGGGCGGCCAGCGCCAATGTGTGGCCGTGGCGCGCAGCGCGGCCTTCGCGCGGCACGTGGTCATCATGGACGAACCGACCGCCGCGCTCGGCGTGAAGGAGGGCAACATGGTGCTGGAGCTGATCCGCCGCGTGCGCGATCGCGGCCTGCCCGTGGTGCTCATCAGCCACAACATGCCGCACGTGTTCGAGGTGGCCGACCGCATTCACGTGGCCCGCCTCGGCCGCCGCGCGGCCGTGCTCAACCCGAAGAAGATCAGCATGAGCGACACGGTCGCCGTGATGACCGGCGCCATGACGGCCGACCAGTTGCCCGCGGAGGCGCATGCCTGATGCGGACGTGCCTGCACGCACGCCCGACCTGTTGCGGCCCCGCGGCTCCAACCAGGTCGGCATGCGCCAGTTCAACGAGCGCACGGTGCTGCAGGCGCTGCGCGTCCACGGCAGCCTGCCCAAGGCCGACCTCGCGCGGCTGACGGGGCTCAGCGCGCAGACCATCGGGCTCATCACCGCGCGGCTCGAGGAAGACGGGCTCATCGTCAAGCAGAGCCGCGTGCGCGGACGCATCGGGCAGCCGTCGGTGCCGCTGGCGCTGAACCCCGACGGCGCCTTCGCCATCGGCATCAAGGTGGGGCGGCGCGGCGCCGAATGGCTGCTGATCGACTTCGCCGCGCAGGTGCGCGAGCGCCACGCGATCAGCTACGACTTTCCCGATGCGGACGAGCTGCTGCCCGCCATCGCGCAGCACATCCACCGGCTGCGCGACGGGCTGGGACCGCTGGCCGCGCGCAACGTGGGCGCGGGGCTGGCCGCGCCGTTCCAGCTCGGCGGCTGGCACCGCACGCTGGGGTTGTCGAAGGCGCAGTCCGACCTGTGGAACCAGATGGACCTGGCGGCCGAGGTGCGCGCGCGCACCGACGTGCCGGTGAGCTTCGCGCGCGACACGGTGGCCGCCTGCGTGGCCGAGCTGGTCGGCGGGCGAGGGCACGACCTGAAGAGCTTCCTGTACATCTTCGTCGACACCTTCGTGGGCGGCGGGCTGGTCATCAACTCGCACCTGCACACCGGTGCGCACGGCAACGCAGGCGCGCTCGCTTCATTGCCGATGCAGCCTCCGGGCAGCCGCGGTGCGCTGCCGCCGCAGCTGGTTGCGCAGGCGTCGCTCTGGGAGCTGGAGCAGCGCCTGGCCGGCGAGGGCCTCGACGCCATGGCCGCATATGACGACCGCGCCCTTCAGCCGCCCTATGCCGCCACCACGCAAGCCTGGCTGGAAAGCGCCTCACAGGCGCTGGCGCATGCCATCGTGAGCGGCACCGCCATGCTCGACCTGCCCGACGTGGTGGTGGACGGCTCGATGTCGCGCGCGCTGCTGCAGGCGCTGCTCGATCAGACCCGTGCCGCGCTGGACGGCTGCAACTGGGAAGGCCTCTGGCAGCCTCGGCTGCATGGCGGCAAGGCGGGTGCGCAAGCGTGTGCGCTGGGCG
Organism: Variovorax sp. Varisp46; assembly: GCF_059491885.1. NCBI lineage: Bacteria > Pseudomonadati > Pseudomonadota > Betaproteobacteria > Burkholderiales > Comamonadaceae > Variovorax > Variovorax sp. Varisp46. The sequence continues at coordinate 2,853,148 of NZ_CP168515.1, read as the reverse complement.
GCGCGATGCTGCCGCTGCACGCCAATTTCGCGCCCGACCACGACGTGTTCCTGAAGGCGGCCTGACAGGACCGCCCGGCGTTCAGGAAGGCCAGCGCCGCAGGCCCAGTTCGTCCGCCAGCCGCCGATAACTCTTGATCTGCGCCTGCACGTAGTCGTCGAGCGCGGCGCCGGTGAGCGCAAAGGGGTACAGGCCGTGCTGCTCGCGCAAGGCAGCGAAGCCGGGCGCCGCGCTCGCCTCGCGAAACGCCGCGGTCCACGCGCGCACGGCCGATTCCGGCACGGCCGCGCTCAGGTAAAGGCCGCGTACGGTGGGCCACACCACATCGACGCCTTGTTCGCGCGCGGTCGGCACCCCGGTGAGTGCGCCGCCGAGCCGGTTCTCCGACAGCACGGCAAGCAGGCGCACGGCCGCGCCGCCGGCAATGGCCTGCAGCGCCTCGGCCGCGTCGCCCGGAAAGGCGTCGACATGCTTGCCCTGCAGCGCGCCGAGCGCATCGCCCCCGCCTTCGAACGACACGAAGCGCATGGCCTTGTGGTCGCGCCCCGCGGCGCGCACCAGCAGCGCGGCCTTCACCCAGTCCTGGCTGCCGACCGTGCCACCGGCGCCGAAGGCGATGCGCGACGGGTCCTGCCGCAGCGCCGCGACGAGGTCCTGCAGGCGCTTGTAGGGCGAATCGCGATGCACGGCGATCACGCCGTAGTCGGTTCCGAGCGTCGTGATCCAGCGCACAGCCGAGGGCGAATGCGGCCCGAAGCGGCCCTGCGCAAGGTTGAGCAGCGAGCCGCTCGAGAACGCCACCAGCGTGCCCGGGCCGCCGAGGCGGCCGGTGGCGATGCGGTCGAAGGCCACGGCGCCGATGCCGCCCGGCAGGTAGCGCTGGGCGAGCGGCGGGCGCGTGGGGCGCACGGCCTGCAGCGCATCGCGCGCGAGCGCGCAGGTCAGTGCGAAGCCGCCGCCGGCCTTGGCGGGGATCACACAGTCGGCAGCGTCTTCGGAGGGATCGTTGGCAGCAGCCTTCGCGCCCGCGCCCCAAGGCATCAGCAGCGCGGACAGCGTGCGAAGTGCGTGGCGGCGGGCAGGTCGCATAGGCATGGCGGCGGGCTTGTCAGGTGGCCGCCGCAGCTTGGGTGCGGGGCCACCAGATGATCGCATGCAGCCCCGTGCCTGCCTCGCGCGCTTCCAGCCGCAGCTCACCCCGATGCCGCTGCGCGATGGAGCGCGCAATGGCCAGCCCGAGCCCGAAGCCGCCCTTGCCGGCGCGCGCGCCGCGCCGGAAGCGCTGGCCGAGCGCGGCGCGCTCCTCGTCGCCGATACCGGGGCCGTTGTCTTCCACGTTGAGGCTCCAGCCCGCCGCGTCGCCCGCGGCAAAGAGCGTGACCGTGCCTTCGGCGGGCGTGTAAGCGATCGCGTTGGCCACCAGGTTGCCCAGCGCCTCGCGCATCAGCGATCGATCCGCCACGGCAAGGAATTCAGGCGCGGGCGAATGAATGCCCAGGTCGATGCGCTTGGCGCGCGCCAGCGGCAGCAGGTCGACCGCCACCTCGCGCAGCAATGCCGCCACGTTGAACTCGGCAGGCTCCACCGACACCGTGTCGCTGCGGCCCAGCGCCAACAGCTGCTGCGCGCTGCGCGTCGCGCGGCCGATCTCGGTGCCGAGCGCGTCGAGCGCCACCTGCACCTGCGCCGGGTCCTGCTCGCGCCGCGCGTAGTCGGCCTGCATCTGCAGCGTGGTCAGGTGTGTGCGCAGCTGGTGCGAGGCATCGTCCAGGAACTGGCGCTGCTGCGTGACGAGTTCCTGCGTGCGCGACATCTGCTGGTTGACCGCGGCGACCAGCGGGCGTACTTCGGCGGGCAGGTCGGTTTCCGCAATGCGCGTGAGGTCGTCCGGCGTGCGCGCCTGGACTTCGCGCGCCAGCCGCGACAGCGGCCGCAGCGCCGCCGCCAGCGCAATGGCGGTGCCGCACAGCAGTATCGCGAGCACCAGCGCATCGCGCAGCGCCGCGCTGCGTACGAAGCGCGCGCTGAACTCCTGCCGCGAGCGAGTGCTCTCGCCCACCTGGATCAGCACGCTGCGACCGGTGCTGCCGGCCGGCGCGCGATCGAGGTCGCGCCGGTAGGCCGCGAGCCGTACCGATTCTCCGAAGTAGGCCGCGTCGTAGAAGGCCGGCACGCCCATCGCCAGTTCGGCGGGCGGCGCGGGCAGGTCCGCGCTGCCGAGTTCGACCAGCCCGTCGGACGTGGACACGCGAAAGAACACCTGCCCGCTCGCCGTGAGCTCGAAGAACTCGAACATCGTGTACGGCAGCTCGACCGACAGGCCGCCTGAGGCGGTCGAGATGTTGGCGTCGATGGATTTGAGCGCGCCCAGCAGCGAGCGGTCGTAGGCCGCGTTGGCGGCGGCGAGCGCGTCGTGCCGGGTCATCCACAGCTCGAGGCCGGTTACCACCAGCAGGGCGGGGAACAGCAGCAGCGCGAGCCGCTGCCACAGGCTGGTGCGGCGCAGGCGGTTGCGCAGGCGCGTCAACACGTCCACTCGGCCCGAAGTGCTCGAAGACTGGGAGTGAGCTTCATTCAGTCTGTTTCCAGCACGTAGCCAAGTCCGCGCAGCGTGACGATGCGAACCCCGGTGCCGTCGAGCCGCTTGCGCAACCGGTAGATGAAAACCTCGACCGCCTCGGGGTGCACGTCTTCGTCGTCGGAGAACACGCGCTCGAGGATCTGCTGCTTCGACAGCGGCTCGCCGCTGCGCTGCACCAGCACGCGCAGCACGGCCAGTTCGCGCGGCGAGAGCGCCAGCGCCTCGCCGTTCAGCGTGAAGTGCCGGCGCGCGCCGTCGTACACCAGCGGGCCGCAGGCCAGACGCGGATGCTCGATGCCGCGCGCACGCCGCACCAGCGCGTGCAGCCGCGCTTCGAGCTCGGCCAGCGCGAAGGGCTTGGCGAGGAAGTCGTCGGCGCCCGCGTTGAGCGAGGCGACACGCTCATTCAGCGAGTCGCGCGCCGTGAGGATCAGTGCCGGCAGCCGCTGGTCGCGTTCGCGCAGCCGCTGCAGCACCGTGTGCCCGTCGAGCCCGGGCAGGCCCAGGTCGAGCACCAGCGCGTCGTGGTCGCGCTGCTGCAGCGCCCGGTCGGCCAGGCGCCCGTCGTCCACCCATTCGACCTGGATGCCCGCGTGCTCCAGCGCCTTGCACAGCCAGGTGCCCAGGGTGTGTTCGTCTTCGGCAAGGAGGATGCGCATGGGCCGATGCTAGGGCCGGCAGGGCTCAATCCGGCTTGATGTTTGCCCTTGCAATCACCTTCTGCCAACGAGCTTGCTCGGAGGCGATGAACTGTGCGAACTGCTCGGGCGTGCCGCCCACCGCTTCGGCGGCATCGGCCGTCAGCCGCTGCATCGAATCGGGCGACTTCACGGCTTTCATCGTCTCGGCGGAAAGCTTGGCCAGGTTGGCAGGCGCGATGTTGGCCGGCGCCAGCATGCCGTACCACTGCGTCATCTCGAAACCTGGAAAGCCCTGCTCGGCCACGGTCGGCACGTCGGGCAACTGCGCGAGGCGCTTGGCCGAGCCGGTCGCGATGCAGCGCACCTTGCCCGCCTTGATGAACGGAATGATCGCCGCCGCGCCGATGGCCGAGGCGTCGAGCCGGCCCGAGAGCAGGTCGGTCACCATCGGGCCGGTGCCGCGATAGGGCACGTGCAGCATGAACACGTCGGCCGTCATCTTCAGGTACTCGAAAGCCAGGTGGCCCGCGCTGCCGTTGCCCGCCGAGCCATAGCTGAGCTTGCCGGGCTTCGACTTGGCATACGCAATGAACTCCTTGAGGTTTTTCGCCGGCACGTCGGGGTGTACCACGTAGAGGCTGGGCACCTTGGCCAGCAGGCTCACGGGCTTGAAGTCCTTGTTCGCGTCGTAGGGCAGCTTGGCGAAGATGTACGGATTGACCGCCAGCGTGCCGATGTGGCCGAGGATGATCGTGTGCTGGTCGGTGCTGCGCGCTACCTCGCTCATGGCGATGTTGCCGGCGGCGCCCGGCTTGTTGTCGACGAACACGCTCTGGCCCAGCGTGCGCGAGAGCTCGGCGGCGGTCGAGCGCGCGACGATCTCCGAACTGCCGCCCGGCGCGAAGGGCACGACGAAGCGGATCGACTTGCTGGGCCAGGTGTCCTGCGCCGAGGCCAGGGAGGGGAGCAGGCCTCCGAGGGCCGCGGCGCCGCCGGCTTGCAGCAGGCCGCGGCGGCTCAGGCGGGTGTCGTCGGGAACGAAGAGGTCGGACATGGTGCTTGTCTCCAGCGCTTTTGGATTGAAAGCGCGCATGGTGCCCGACGGTTGCTGTCGGAAAGCTGTCAGTCAGATCAGGTTGCGCATCGCCTGCGCCGTCTCGCGCAGCACCGGCAGCACGCGCGCCACCGCGTCCTCCGAGCTTTCATGCCCCATCGGCATCGTGATGTTCAGCGCCCCGACCAGCGTGCCGTGCCGGTCGCGCAGCGGCACCGCGATGCCGCGCGAGTTCAGGTCGAGCTGCTGCTCGGAAAGGGCCCAGCCCTGAGCCCGGATGCGGGCGAGTTCGAGCTTCATGCGCTCCATGCTCGCAATCGTGTGCGAGGTGAACACCGTGAGCTGCCGAGTCGTCAGCCATTCGTTCAGCTCGGCATCGCTGCGCAGAGACAGCATCAGCATGCCCGAGGCCGTGACCTGCGCCGGCACGCGCGCGCCGAGCACGTAACCGGTGCTCATGCTGCGATTGGGGCCGTTGCGCGCGATATAGACCACCTCGTCGCCGTCCATCACGCTGAGGTAGGCGATCTCGTTGGTGCCGGCGGCCACCCGCTGCAGGAAGGGCTGCACCACGCGCGGCAGCCGCGCCGACTCCAGGTACGACTGGCCCAGCCGAAGCACGCGCGGCGTGAGCCAGAACAGCTTGCCGTCGCTCGCTACGTAGCCCATGTGCTGCAGGGTCAGCAGGTAGCGCCGCGCGGCGGTGCGGGTCATGTTCGTGCGCTGGCCGGCCTGGCTGGCGGTGAGGCGCGGGTTGGCGTCGTCGAACGCCTCGATGATGCTCACGCCGCGCTCCAGGCCGGCGATCCAGTCGCGCTTGTCCAGGCCGGGCGGGGGCGCGGAGTCGTCCTTGCTGTCCTTGCTCATGGCGGGAAGTGTGCCTTCGTGGGAGGGTTCGAGAGCTGCATTGAATGCAGGTGAAAACCCTTGGATTGAGCGATAAACGATCTTTCAAGTTCGATGATCGCTTGTTTAGCGGGTGAAAGAAGTGCGGGACTTCAGTGAAGCGACTATAAAGCTCGGCATCCGGTCTCGAAAAGAGCGATTGACGAACGGAAGCAAGCACATGAGCCATTCCATCCGCGGCAGCACCCAGGCTTACCTGATTCCCGGCGACCCGGTTCGCAACGTGCGGCTGCCGCGCATGTTTAACGCCGCCTTCGAGCGTTTCGGCATCGATGCCGTGCTGCTGCCCATGCAGGTGCCGGTGCGCGACTTCGCGGTGTTCTTCAAGTCGGCCTTTCTCGCGCGCAACCTGCGCGGCATGGTGATCGCGCCGCCGCACAAGCCGCTGGTGGTCGACCTGCTCGACGGCTGCGGCCTCTTCGGCCGTGTGGCCGGCTCGGTCAACGTGGTGCGCCGCACCGAGGGCGACCAGCTCGAAGGCGACCTGTTCGACGGCGAAGGCCTGATCGGCGCGCTCGACCACTGCAACATCCCGTTCCGCGGCAAGCGCGTGCTGATCCTCGGCGCGGGCGTGAGCGCCGCGGCCATCGGCGTGGCGCTGGCCGAGGGCGGCACGGTGAACGGCGCGGAGTACATCGCGTTCTACGACAGCGCCGCAGGCAAGGCGGCCGGCGTGGCGGCCAAGCTCGATGCGTTTTTCGACGCGACTGTCGCCTCGGTGGACAGCAACGCACCCGAAGGCTTCGACCTCGTGATCAACGCCACGCAGCTCGGGCTGGTCGATGGCGATGCATTGCCGGTCGACGTGGCGCGCATGGAAAGCCATGCGGCGCTGTTCGACATTCTTCTGCGCAACCAGCCCACGCCGCTGGTGCGCGCGGCCCGCGACCGCGGGCTCAACGCGCAGGCGGGCTTCGAGATGCTGATCCAGCAGATGCCCCACTATTTCCGCTACTTCGGCCATCTGGACGCGGCCGCCGCGATGCAGGCCGACTCGAACTTCCTGCGCGAAATCATCTATCCGCCGGCGATGCACGCCGAAATCGCGCAGCCGCTGCGCTACCACTCCCCCAGCGTGGCCTGACCGCGCCTTCCTACAGAAACACGAACGACATGATTTCCGGCAAGACCACACTCATCGCCCACATCGGCTATCCCACCGAAGCCTTCAAGGCGCCGATGATCTACAACCCCTGGTTCGACAAGCACGGCATCGACGCCGTGGTCGTGCCCATGGGCGTCAAGCCCGAGGACTACGCGGCCTCGCTGCCGCAGATCTTCAGGTTCAGCAACATCCGCGGCGCGCTGGTGACCATGCCGCACAAGGTCACGACGATGTCGCTGGTCGACGAGGTGACGCCCACGGCGCGCGTCGCGGGCGCCTGCAACGCGATCCTCAAACGGCCCGACGGCACACTGCTGGGCGACCAGTTCGACGGCGCGGGCTTCGTGCGCGGCGTGGAGCGCAAGGGGCGCCTCTTCAAGGGCACGCGCGTGCTGGTGTCGGGCACAGGCGGCGTGGGCTCGGCCATTGCGGCGTCGATTGCCGCGGCAGGCGCTGCCGAACTGATGCTGTTCGACATGAGCGAGGCTTCGGCCGGCGCACTGGCCGCGCGGCTGCGCGAGCACTACCCGCAGATGAAGGTGGCCACCGGCTCGAAGGACCCGGCCGGCTACGACGTGGTCGTCAACGCCACGCCGCTCGGCATGAAGGAGGGCGATCCGCTGCCCTTCGACGTGGACCGCATCGACCCGAACACCTTCGTCGGCGAGGTCGTCATGAAGACCGAGTACACGCCGCTGCTGCAGGCGGCCAAGGCCAAGGGCTGCCAGGTGCAGGTCGGCACCGACATGCTGTTCGAGATGATTCCCGCGTACCTCGAGTTCTTCGGCTTCGGCACAGCCTCGCCGGAAGAGCTGCGCGCCGTGGCCCAACTGAAGTACTGAAAGGCCGGGTCGCCCCATGAGTATTTTCGAAGGCTTCCTCTCCACATCCGAAACGCTCGGCGCCTTCAGCGACCGCGCCTTCGTCGACGCCATGCTGCGCTTCGAGGCCGCGCTCGCGCGTGCTCAGGCGGCCGAAGGGCTGATCCCCGAAAGCGCTGCGCATTCGATCGTGAGCAGCTGCAAGGTCGAACTGTTCGACGTGGCCAAGATCGTGCGCGAGAGCGGGCGCGCGGGCAGCGTCGCGATTCCGCTGGTGAAGGCGCTGCGCGAAGCCGTGGGCCTCTTCAATGCCGAGGCCGCGCCCTTCGTGCACTTCGGCAGCACCAGCCAGGACGTGATCGACAGCGCGATGGCGCTGGTCACGCGCGAGGCGGTCGCGCTCGTCGAAGCCGATCTCGCCAAGGCCGGCGATGCACTGCTGCGCCTGGCCGTCGCGCACGCCGAAACGCCGATGCTCGCGCGCACGCTGATGCAGCCGGCCTCGGTCACCAGCTTCGGTTTCAAGTGCGCGGGCTGGGCCGCGCCGCTGGTGCGCAGCCGCATCCGCCTGCGCGACGCCGCGAGGCACGCGCTGCAGCTGCAGCTCGGCGGCGCCGTCGGCACGCTGGCGCAGATGAAGGGGCAGGGCGCGGCCGTACGCCAGCGCATGGCCAAGGAGCTGGGACTGGGCGACCCCGGCGCGACATGGCACACGCAGCGCGACGAATGGGTCGCGCTCGGCTGCGAATTGGGCCTTGTCACCGGCAGCCTCGGCAAGATCGCGGTCGACATCGCGCTGCTCGGGCAGTACGAAGTCGGCGAAGTTGCAGAGCCCAGCGAGCCCGGCCGCGGCGGCTCGTCGGCGATGCCGCACAAGCGCAACCCGGTGGCCTCGATGGTCGCCATTGCCGCCGCGCACCGCGCACCGCAGCGCGTGGCCGCACTGCTCGGCGCCATGCCGCAACAGCACGAGCGCGCGCTCGGCGCCTGGCAGGCCGAGCTGGCCGAATGGCCGCAGCTGTTGATGTCGGCGCACGGCAGCGTGCGCGCAATGGCGGGCGCCTTGCCCGGCCTGCAGGTCGACGCCGCGCGCATGCGCGCCAACATCGACCGGCTGCGCGCCGAACTCCCGCGCGACGCGGCCGACGAATGGTTCGACCCCGCGCTCGCCCACAACGCCGGGCAGACCGCCCTCGCCGAAGTGAAGGCGCTGCAGGCCCGGCTCAACGACAAGGAACTCCCGCAATGACCGCCCCCGAAACTCCCGCCGAAGGCTACGAAGCCGGCCTCGTCAACCGCCGCCGCGTGCTCGGCGATGCCTGGGTCGACAAGTCGCTCGCCAACCGCAACGGCTTCAACGCCGAGTTCCAGGAACTGATCACGCGCCACGCCTGGAACGACATCTGGGGCCGCCCCGCGCTGGGCGACAAGACGCGCCGCTACATGGTGCTGTCGATGATGCTGGGCATCCATGCGTATGAAGAATTCGCCATGCACGTGCGCGCCGCGCTCGACGGGCCGCCCGAGTCGCGCCTCACGCCCGAGGACATCAAGGAAGTGATCATGATGGCCGCCATCTACTGCGGCGTGCCGGTGGCCAACCATGCCTTCGGCATCGCGGCCGGCATCCTGCGCGAGAAGGGCTTGCTGCCTGCGCTGCCCCAGTGAGCACGCCGGTCGCCAGGCGGACAGGCCGGTTCGACGCCAGCTTCACCTTGCTGCTGCCACTGCTGCTGGCGGCGCAGCCGATGGCCACCGACAGCTACCTGCCGGCGCTGCCGGCCATTGCGAAGGAACTCGGCTCCGCCAGCACCAGCCTCACGCTGTTCGTGCTGGCCTTCGGCTTCGCGCAGCTGCTGTGCGGCCCGCTGGCCGACCGCTTCGGGCGCCGACCGGTGCTGCTGGCGGGGCTCGGCTGCTACGTGCTCGCGGCATTGGGCGGCGCGCTCGCGGGCAGCGTGACGCTGCTTGCGGGCTGGCGCGCGCTGCAGGGCTTCTCGATGGCGGCGATCCTCGTGTGTTCGCGCGCGGCGGTGCGCGACCTGTACCCCGCGCACGAAGGTCCGCATGTGATGGCGCGCGGCCTGACCGGGCTGGGCGTGGTCGGCCTGACGGCGCCGCTGCTCGGCGCGTGGCTGGTGCAGGGCGCGGGCTGGCGCTGGGTGATGGTCGCGATGGCGGTGTATGCCTCGGTGCTGTTCGCGCTGTGCTGGCGCTCGTTCGGCGAAACGCGCAAGCCGCCGGGCGAGGGCGAGTCGTCCGCGCCGCGCGGCAGCACGCGTGCCGTGTTCGCAAGCCGGTCCTTCCGCGCCTGGGCCTCGCTGGCGGCGGCGACGTGGGGCGGGCTGTTCTGCTTCCTGCTGCTGTCGCCGATGGTCTACATCGGCTACCTGGGCTGGTCGCCCGCGTGGTACGGATGGATCCCGGCCGGCGGCTCGCTGGTCTACATCTTCAGCACCACCATGTGCCGCACGCTGCTCCGGCGCTATGGACCGGTGCGCACCGTGCGGCTGGGCGCTTCGCTGAGCCTGGCAGGGGCGCTCGTCCAGGCGCTCGGCTGCTGGCTGATGCCGCTGAGTGCCGTGCCGCTGCTGCTCGGCCATGCCGTGTATTGCCTCGGCCATGGCATCCACCAGCCCTGCGGACAGGCGGGCGCGGTGGGTGATTTGCCGCATCTGGCGGGCCGGGCCGTATCGTGGTCCGGCTTCGGCATGATGATGGTCGCGTTCTGCGTGGGCCAGGCGGCCTCGCATTTCGTCGACGCCGATTTTTCCCATGGCGCCTGGCCGATGGTCGTGCCCATGCTGCTGGCCGGCAGCGTGCTGGTGGCCATCGCGTTCCTCTGGCTGCCGCGTCTTCAACACCCGAAAAAGGAAACCACACCATGACCCGTCTGAATGTCGTCCGCGAAGGCGATGGTCCCATCGTCGTGCTCAGCCATGCGCTCGGCTGCGACCTGAGCATGTGGAACGGCGTGGCCGCCCAGCTCGCGCGCGCCCACACGGTGCTGCGCTACGACCATCGCAACCACGGCGCGTCGGAAGTGGTGCCAGGCGCGCTGCGCGTCGAGACACTGGCGCAGGACGTGGCCGAGCTCATCGAGCGCGAGGCGGGCGGCGAGCCGGTGCACTTCGTCGGCCTATCGATGGGCGGCATGACGGCGCAGGCGCTGGCGGTGCGGCATCCCGAATTGCTGAAGACGGTGGTGATCGCCAATTCGGCCGCGCACTACCCCGATCAGTCCCCCTGGCGCGCGCGCGTCGAGACGGTGGCCGCCAAGGGTGTGGCCGCCATTGCCCCGGGCGCCGTGGCGCGCTGGCTCACGCCGGCCTACGCGGGCACGCCCGAGGGCGCGGCCGCCGCGAAGGCGCTGCACGACGTGCTGGTGCGCACCGACGCGCAGGGCTACATCGAGAGCTGCAACGCCGTCGCGGCCATCGATTTCCGCGAGAGCAACCACCGCATGGCGGTGCCCACGCTGGTGATCGGCGGACTGCAGGACGAGGCCACGCCGATGGCGATGTCGCAGGCCATGGCCGGTGCCATTCCGGGCGCGCGCCTCGTCACCATCGACGCCGCGCACCTGAGCGCCGTCGAACGCCCGGTGGAGTTCACGCAGCTGCTGATCGATTTCTGGCGCAGCCTTTGAAGGCCGCCAGCCGGGCCTGGAGCCTAGGTGTATCCCGTATTTCGTGCGAATGATGAACGCATGTGATCGATCATCGATCAGTCGGCCTCGGAATTGATTGTGGCGAGGGCCGGGTATTCCTAAAGTCCACCCCATGCACCGCTCCATCGCCACCGTCTCGCTCAGCGGCACGCTCCGCCAGAAGCTCGAAGCCGTCGCTGCCGCCGGCTTCGATGGCATCGAGCTGTTCGAGGCCGACTTCATCAACTTCAAGGGCACGGCGGCAGAGCTGGGCCGCATTGCAGGCGACCTTGGCCTGAGCATCGACCTGTACCAGCCGTTCCGCGATTTCGAGGGCATGCCCGAGCCGCAGTTCCGCCGCAGCCTGGAGCGAGCCGAGCGCAAGTTCGACCTGATGGAAGCCATGGGCGCGCCGACGGTGCTGTGCTGCTCGAACACCTCGCCGCTGTCGGTGAACGACCCGGCGCTTGCCGCCGCGCAGCTGCACGAACTGGCCGAGCGCGCCGCGCGCCGCAACCTGCGCGTGGGCTTCGAGGCACTGGCCTGGGGCCGCCACACCTCGCTGTACGGCCAGGCCTGGGACATCGTGCGGCGCGCCGATCATCCGCACCTGGGCCTGATCCTCGACAGCTTCCACACGCTCTCGCTGAAGGACGACCCGACCGGCATCGCCAGGATTCCGGGCGACAAGATCTTCTTCCTGCAGATGGCCGATGCGCCGCTGCTGTCGATGGACGTGCTGCAGTGGGCGCGCCACCACCGCTCGTTCCCGGGGCAGGGCGACTTCGACGTGGTCGGCTTCTTCGAGCAGGTGCTGCGCGCGGGCTACACCGGGCCGCTGTCGCTCGAGATCTTCAACGACATCTTCCGCGAGACGCCGAACCGCCGCACCGCGGTGGACGCCATGCGCTCGCTGCTGTACCTCGAAAGCGAAGCGCGCGGGCGGTTGGTTGCCGAAGCCCCGATGCAGCCACTGCAGGTGGAGCTGTTCAACCCGCCGCCGGTGTCCGCGCTGTCGGGCCTGTCGTTCATCGAGTTCGCGGCCGACGAGGCTTCGGCCGCAACGCTGGACGCGCTGGTGAAGCAGCTCGGCTTCCGCCGCATCGGCAAGCATCGCTCCAAGGCCGTGACGCTGTACCGCCAGGGCGAGATCAACCTGATCGTCAACGCACAGCCCGATTCGTTCGCGCGCGGCCGCTTCGAGGCGCATGGCACCTCGGTGTGCGCGCTGGGCGTGCGCTGCGGCGACCCGCTCGCGGCCGTGGACCGCGCCACCGCCATGCGTTCGCAGCGGCACGACAGCCCGGTCGGTCCCCACGAACTGCACGTGCCCGCCATCGTCGCGCCGGGCGGCAACCTCATTCACTTCGTGCCCGAGGCGCTGGGCGCCAACGGCCTGTACGAGGCCGACTTCGTCCTGCAGGACGAGGGCGCCGATGCCAACGACGCCGGCCTGCAGCGCATCGACCACGTGGCCCTGGGCCTGGCGGTCGACCAGCTCGACACCTGGGTGCTGTTCACACGCGCCGTGCTCGGCCTGGAACCCGGCGAAAGCCTGGAGCTGGCCGATCCCTTCGGCCTGATCCGCAGCCGCGGCGTCGCCAACGCGGACCGCAGTGTGCGGCTGGTGCTCAACGTGTCGCTGAGCCAGCGCACCCGCACCGCGCGCACGCTGAGCGTGACCGGCGGCGGCGCGGTGCACCACATCGCGCTGGGCTGCGCGGACATCTTCGACTCGGCCGCGAAACTGCGCGCCAACGGCACGCGCTTCGTGCCCATCTCCGACAACTACTACGACGACCTGGCTACGCGCATCGACATCGCGCCCGAACTGCTGGCGCGCATGCGCGAAGCGGGCGTGCTGTTCGACCGTTCGCCGGCCGGCGACTACTTGCACATCTACACCGAGAACATCGAAGGCGGACTGTTCTTCGAACTGGCACAGCGCACCGCAGGCTACGACGCCTACGGCGCGCTCAACGCACCCGCGCGCATGGCATCGCAGGCGCAGGAATAGATTTTTTTCGTCAACCCGGAGACAAACCATGGCAACCACCACGGCCCACGAGCCGAAAGGCAAGCACCAGTCGAAGAAGGCCACCGCGAGCGGCTGGATCGGCTCGGCGCTGGAGTACTACGACTTCTTCATCTACGCCACCGCGGCGGCGCTGATCTTTCCGCAGATCTTCTTTCCGAAGGGCGATCCGCAGATCGCGATCATCGCGTCGCTCGCGACGTACGGCGTGGGCTACGTCGCACGACCGATCGGCGCAGTGCTGCTGGGCCACTGGGGCGACACGCACGGCCGCAAGAACGTGCTCATCCTGTGCATGTTCCTGATGGGCCTTTCCACCGTTGCCGTCGGCCTGCTGCCGACATATGACCAGGTCGGCCTGTGGGCGCCCGCGCTGCTGGTGCTGCTGCGCCTGATCCAGGGCTTCGCGGTGGCCGGCGAGATTTCCGGCGCGAGTTCGATGATCCTGGAGCACGCGCCATTCGGGCGTCGCGGCTTCTTCGCGAGCTTCACGCTGCAGGGCGTGCAGGCCGGCCAGATCATGGCGGCCGCGGTGTTCCTGCCGCTCGCGCACTACATGGACAAGGAGGCCTTCAACTCCTGGGGCTGGCGCATTCCGTTCCTGCTGAGCTTCATCGTCATCGTGGCCGGCTACATCATCCGCAAGGAAGTGGAAGAGACACCCGCCTTCGCCGAAGTCGACAAGAGCGCGGCTGTGCCGAAGGCGCCGGTGATCCAGGCCGTGACCGAAAGCTGGCCCGACATGCTGCGCGTGCTGCTGTGCTCCCTGATGAACGTGATCCCGGTGGTCGCGACCATCTTCGGCGCCGCCTACGCGGTGCAGCCCGGCTACGGCATCAACTTCGAGAAGGACATCTACCTCTGGATTCCGGTGATGGGCAACATCGTGGCCGTGATCGTGATCCCGTTCGTCGGCACCCTGTCGGACAAGATCGGCCGCCGCCTGCCGATCGCCATCGGTGCCATCGGTTCGGGCCTGCTGTCGTTCGGCTACCTGTACGCCATCAGCATCCACAACGTGCCGCTGGCCATCGTGATGTCGCTCCTGATGTGGGGCGTGGTCTACCAGGGCTACAACGCCGTGTTCCCGAGCTTCTACCCGGAGATGTTCCCCACGCGCACCCGCGTCTCTGGCATGGCGATCTCGCAGAACATCGGTACCGCGATCACCGCGCTGCTGCCGGCGCTGTTCGTGGCGGTCGCGCCCCCCGGCGCCACCAACATCCCGCTGACCGTCGGTGCCATCACGCTGGCGATCTGCGCCATCGCCGCGGTCTCGGCCTGGACTGCCCGCGAAACCTACCGCGTGCACATGAACGACCTGGGCAAGCCCGACGCGATCCCGGTCGACAAGGCCGAGTACGACCTCCTGCGCGAGAAGACGCTGGCGGAAGCGCGCATGGCCAAGGCCGCGGCCTGAAGACCTTTCGCATGCCAAGGGTTGTGGCGCCATGAAGAATGGCGCCATGACTACCTCTTCTTCCCACCTCAAGATCGACTTCGTCTCCGATGTGTCCTGTCCCTGGTGCGCCGTCGGCCTGAGCTCGCTCGAGGCGGCGCTCAGGAACGTGGCGCCCGGGGTCACCGCGGAACTGCACTTCCAGCCCTTCGAGTTGAACCCGCAGATGCCGCCCGAAGGCCAGGACACCTTCGAGCACCTGAACCAGAAGTACGGCTCCACGCGCGAGCAACAAGCCCAGTCGCGCGAGATGATCCGCCAGCGCGGCGCTGCCGTCGGGTTCGAGTTCAGCCCCGAAGGCCGGCCGCGCGTCTATAACACCTTCAACGCGCACCGGCTGCTGCACTGGGCCGAGCTCGAGAGCCCGGCACGGCAGGCGGCACTCAAGAAGCTGCTGCTGAAGGCCTACTTCACCGACAGCCAGAACCCGTCGGACCCCGAAGTGCTGGTGCGCGCGGCGACCGAAGCGGGGCTCGACCCGGTGCGTGCGCGCCAGATCCTGGACAGCGACGAATTCGCGCAGGAAACGCGCGAACGCGAGCGCATGTACACCGACGCCGGCATCCACTCGGTGCCCGCGATCATCATCAACGACCAGCACCTCATTTCGGGCGGCCAACCCGTCGAGGTGTTCGAGCGCGCGCTGCGGCAGATTGCCGGCGCTGCGCCGCCGAGCGTGTCGGTAGCCTGACTTAGCTGACGCTTAGGCGCCTCCTGGCGCAGCGCTGCGAAGGTAAAGAGCGTCAACGCGCAGCGGGGCGCAGTGGTTGAGAGGAGCATCCTCTTCACGCTCACGCCCAGGAGTTCCGATGAATAAGAAAAGCCTACTCGGCGCCTGTGTGGTGGTGCTGCTCGCAGCCTGCGCGAGCGCGCCGGGAGACCATCGGCCACTGGTATCGGTATCGCTGCCCTCCGCTCCGGTGAACGAAGCCACGCGCCTGCGCTGGCTCGACCGCGTGAGCTGGGGCGCCAACGCGAGCAGCGACGCACGGCTGGCGAAGCGCGGCCTGTCGCTGTGGATGCGCGACCAGCTCAACCCGCGGCCCGCGCCGCTGCCGCCGGCCGCGCAGGCGCAGATCGATGCGATGGCCATCTCGCGCACGCCGCTCGATCAGCTCGTCTCCGAACTCGACGCGCAGCGCAAGGCCGCCGATGCGCTGCCCGACGAAGAGCAGAAAAAGGCCGCGCGGCAGGCTTACCAGCAGCAACTCAACCAGCTCGCTCGCGAGGCGCAGCAGCGCTTCGTGCTGCGCGCGCTGTACTCGCCCAACCAGCTGCAGGAGCAGATGACGTGGTTCTGGATGAATCACTTCAACGTCAACCTGCGCAAGGACAACATCCGTGCGATGGTGGGCGACTACGAAGAGAACGCCATCCGCCCGCACGCGCTCGGCAGGTTCCGCGACCTGCTCGGCGCCACGCTGCACCACCCCGCGATGCTGCGCTACCTCGACAACGCGCAGAACGGCGCCAACCGCATCAACGAGAACTACGCGCGCGAGCTGATGGAGCTGCACACGCTGGGCGTGGGGGGCGGCTATTCGCAGGCCGACGTGCAAGAGCTGGCGCGCGTGCTCACCGGCGTGGGCGTGAGCTACCAGCCGCTCGATGCGCCACCGCCCAATGTGCGGCCGGCCGTGCGTGCCGACTACGTGCGCAAGGGCCTGTTCGAGTTCAACCCGAACCGGCACGACTACGGGCCGAAGACGCTGCTGGGCCAACCCATCCAAAGCCGTGGATTGGCCGAGGCCGACGAGGCGCTCGACCGCCTCGCGCGCGCGCCGGCCACCGCGCGCTTCATCTCGCGCAAGCTCGCCGTGTACTTCGTGTCGGACGATCCACCGCCCGCGCTGGTCGACCGCATGGCCGCGGCCTTCACGCGCAGCGACGGCGACATCGCCATCACACTGAAGTCGCTGTTCGAATCGCCCGAGTTCTCTGCATCGCTGGGCCGCAAGTTCCGCGACCCGGTGCACTACGTGATGGCCGGCGTGCGGCTCGCATACGACGACCGCGTCGCGTCGGACGTGAACCCCGTGCTCAACTGGATCAACCGCATGGGCGAGCAGCTGTACGGCCACGAGACGCCCGATGGCTATCCGCTCAATGAAGCCGCATGGGCCAGTGCGGGGCAGATGAACACGCGCTTCGAGATCGCGCGTGCCATCGGTGCGAACGGCGCGGTGCTGTTCCGCACGGACGACAAGGCGCCGCTGGAGAAGCCCGCCTTTCCGCCGCTGGCCGAATCGCCAGCGGTTCGCGCGATGCAGGGCGGCCTGAGTGCGGATACGCGCGAGGCGCTGGCGCAGGCGAAGAATCCGCAGGAATGGAATACCTTCCTGCTGGCGTCGCCCGAGCTGATGCGCCGCTGATGTTTTTCTCCCTCCCCGCTGGGGAGGGCTGGGGGGGGGGCAAGCGGCGTTGGTTCCGCTTCGGTGTTTGATCGAGTGCCGCTTGCCCCCATCCCAACCTTCCCCCAGAGGGGGAAGGAGCAAGGCAAAAGAAAGGACAACCGTCATGCAACGTCGAGAACTCTTGAAGCTCATCGCCGCCGCCCCGTTCGCAGGCGCCGCCGGCCAGCTGATGGCCGCGCCCGCCGCCGAAGGCACCAAGCTGCTGGTCGTGTTCCTGCGCGGCGCGTACGACTGCAGCAACCTGCTCGTGCCGACCAGCAGCGACTTCTACTACGCCTCGCGGCCCAACATCGCCATCGCGCGCCCCGGCACACCCAACGGCGCGCTTCCGATCGACGGCAACTGGGGCCTGCACCCGGCGCTCGCGCAAACCTTGATGCCACTGTTCCAGCAGAAGCAGGCGTCCTTCATCGCCTTCGCCGGCACCGACGACCTCACGCGCAGCCACTTCGAGACGCAGGACTCCATCGAACTCGGCCAGGCGCTCGACAAGCGTCGCGACTACCGCTCGGGCTTTCTCAACCGGCTGGCCGGCGTGCTCGGCGCGGGGCCCGCCACCGACGTGTCGCCCATCGCCTTCACCGACCAGCTACCGATCTCGCTGCGCGGCAACGCCAAGGCCGCCAACATGGCGCTCGCGGGCAATGCGCGCTCGGCCCTCGACGCGCGGCAGAGCCAGGTCATCGCGGCCATGTACCGCAACACCGCACTCGCGCAGCCCGTGGCCGAGGGCTTCCAGGTGCGCGATGAAGTCATGCGCGCCGTGCAGGCCGAGATGGACGCGGCCAGCCGCAACGCCATGAGCGCCAAGGGCTTCGAGCTGGTCGCGCGCCGCATGGCGCTGCTGATGCGCGACCGCTTCGACCTGGGCTTCGTCGACGTCGGCGGCTGGGACACGCACGTGGGGCAGGGCGGTGCCACCGGCTACCTTGCCAACCGTTTTGAAGAACTGGGCCGCGGCGTGGCCGGCTTCGCGCAGGAGATGGGCGAGGATGCATGGCGCCAGACCGTGGTCGTCGTCATCAGCGAGTTCGGCCGCACCTTCCGCGAGAACGGCAACCGCGGCACCGACCACGGGCACGGCACCGTGTACTGGGTGCTCGGCGGCGGGCTGTCGGCGCAGGCGGGTGGGCGCGTCGTCGGCGAGCAGCAGGCGCTGACGCAGGCGACGCTGTTCGAGAACCGGGACTATCCGGTGCTCAATGAATACCGGGCGGTGTTCGGCGGGTTGTTCAGGCGGATGTATGGCTTGTCGCCGGCGCAGCTGGCGAAGGTATTCGATGGGGTGGCGCCGAAGGATCTGCAACTGGTCTGACGGGCGGATCGGCCGTGGGGCCTTCGAGTGGACAATCGAGGAAGCTCCATTCGAAACCACAGCCAAGACCACCATGCCCCGCCTCGACGACCCCCTCCACGACGCCGAAGTCGGCTCCCGCGACAGCACGCTCGACACCACGCGCATCGACGACGTGCGCATCGGCGCCGTCCGTCCGCTCATCACCCCCGCGCTGCTGCAGGAACGCGTGCCCGTGCGCGACAACACGCTGGCGCTGGTCGAGCGCAGCCGCGCGGAAATTGCCGACGTGCTGCACGGCCGCGACGACCGGCTGGTGGTCGTGGTCGGCCCGTGCTCCATCCATGACCACGACCAGGCCATCGAATACGCACAGCGCCTGAAGACCGTCTCCGATTCGCTGCAGGACGACCTGCTCATCGTGATGCGTGCCTACTTCGAGAAGCCGCGCACCACCGTGGGCTGGAAGGGCTACATCAACGACCCGCACCTGGACGGCAGCTTCGCGATCAACGAAGGGCTGGAGCGCGCGCGGCGCCTGCTGCTCGAACTGACCACCCTGGGCTTGCCGACCGGCACCGAGTTCCTCGACCTGCTGAGCCCGCAGTTCATTGCCGACCTGATCGCCTGGGGTGCCATCGGCGCCCGCACCACCGAGAGCCAGAGCCACCGGCAGCTGGCGTCGGGCCTGAGCTGCCCGGTCGGCTTCAAGAACGGCACCGACGGCAGCGTCAAGGTTGCGGCCGACGCCATCCTCGCGGCCCGCGCGCCGCATGCCTTCATGGGCATGACCAAGATGGGCATGGCGGCGATCTTCGAGACCCGCGGCAACGACGACTGCCACGTGATCCTGCGCGGCGGCAAGGCCCCCAACTATTCGGCCGCGGATGTCGCGGCCAGCTGCGAGGCGCTGCTGGCGAATGGCCTGCGGCCGCAGGTGATGATCGATGTCTCGCACGGCAACAGCAGCAAGCAGCACCAGCGGCAGATCGTGGTCGCCGAAGACGTGGCGGCGCAGATCGCGGCGGGCGAGCGGCGCATCACGGGCATCATGATCGAGAGCCATCTGGAGGAAGGACGGCAGGACCTGAAGCCCGGGGTTGCGCTGAAGCGCGGCGTCTCGATCACCGATGCCTGCATCGGCTTTGCGCAGACGGTGCCGGTGCTTGAGGGGCTGGCTTCGGCGGTGAAGGAGCGGCGGCGGGTGTCGAAGGGGTGAGGCTGGAGGGGGCCTGCTCAAGCTTGGAGTGGCCGAGCAGCAACTGCACCGCACGGAGGTTCCTCGTCCGCCGGTAGATCAGGGTTGCCTTCGTCCGTCGCATCGAATGCGTTCCGTAGTCGGCAGGATCCGAGCCAAGCTCTCTGACCCAGCCACCAAGAATCCGGGCGTACTGCCGGGTGCCGAGGTGCGGCGAGTCGTGCATTCGGCTCGGGAACAGGAAGTCGTCCGATCGCAGCCCGGCGTGCTGAATCCACGCCTGCACAGTCTCGCGGGTTCCGGGCGCGAGCTCGAACTGCACCGGACGCTGCGTCTTGCGCTGCATCACTGTTGCCTTTGCTCTCCGTGGCAAACGTCCCTGACCTTCAGGCTGACAAGATGCGCGGGCCGGACTGCAGCTGTCCTTGGTGTCGCGCCTGCTTCGCTGGATTGGGCATCGGCTTTCGCGGCTATGTTTTGACCTGCGGCAGCAAGGGGCACAATCGGCCAGGACCGGCCTCTAGCATTTGCACAGAATCCACCGAAGACAGACGCTGGGACATTGGTCACTTTGTCCGTGGCGTCCAATAGATCCCACAAATCCCTATCGAATCCATTGCTCCGAGGAGCCATTTCTAGTGCTGACGCAGACGCTGCAAGACAACGGTGATTCATTTGAGGTGTCAGTTCGCAAAGCTGCCACAGGTTCGCCAGTCGTTCTTTTCTCAGTCGGATCGGGCGGTCAGCCGGAACGGCTTTCTACGCTTCTGGACGCCTTGACTGAATCTGGTTGGACGGTTGTTGCCCCACATTTCGAGCGACTTGCTTCGACTACCCCAACAGAGGAGGAACTGGCCCTCCGGGCAAGACGCCTCGTCCTTGCCCTGGACGCATTCGTTGAGCCCTCCGCAAAAGCAATGGGCGTGGGGCATTCGATCGGTGCTGCCATCCTCGTTGCAATGGCCGGCGCTCAACTGTGGTTGGGGCCAGGTCGGCGCGTCAGCATTGCACCGGACCGTCGCTTGGCTCGTCTGGCCCTTTTGGCGCCGCCAACCGGTTTCTTTCAAGCTCCGGCCGCACTTGATGCCGTGCGAATTCCAGTTCTGGCGTGGGTGGGGTCGGCGGACAGCATCACGCCGCCAATCCAAACAGAATGGCTTGCAAGTGCCATGCACGATCGGAACATCGTGGATGTCCGCATCACCGAAGGGGCTGGCCATTTCTCGTTCATGGACGTCCCACCGCCGCACAGTACGGAGCCACTTCCCAACAAGCAAGCGTTTCTGCGAGAGTATTCGCATGAGATCTGCAAGTTCGTGGGGGCCGCCTAGAGAGCGAACTAGCAGCAGTGGCGTTTGCCTCTGCGGCCTGCGCCCTCCGTCGAGCACAGGAGTCGCATTGGTGCCTTGGCTGACTCGAAAGACGGCGATGGGCCCGAAGTTCCGGCCGTTGCAACCGGCTACATTCGGCCACAACCGGCCGTTTGCAGCGCCGGGCAAAGTAGGCCGAGAACGGAAGTTCGCCGGCGCCTCCCGGTTTTCCAATCGGGGCGCGCTTGCCTCACGTCGCTTTCAATACAGTGAACCGAAAATGACGCCTGCCATTGCGGCCGTCGCAGCGTTGGCTGGTGTGAGGCGACACGACAAACTGCCCCCCCGACGACATGAGGAATTGACCCCCCTCATAGCAGGAGGCCAAGATGGAAGCCAACGTGTTCGAGCAAGCTCCGCGATCCGAACGGATCGATTGGAGGCAGGCGATGCAGGCACCAGAGGACGTAGAGGCGATGCTCAAGCTGGCGTCGCTTGGGTGGGGCGCCAAGCGCATCGCCCATGAGTTGGGATGCAGCCGCAATACGGTGCGACGCTACCTTCGTCAGGGGGGCTGGCAACCGTACGAATCACCCGAGCGACCGGGGCGCCTGCACGCGCACGCCGAATGGCTGGCTGCCCAGTTCCGCCAGCATCGGGGCAACTGCGATGTCGTGCGCCAGGAGTTGCTGCGGGTGCACGGAATCGAGGTCAGCCTGCGCACCGTTGAACGTGCTGTGGTGCACCTTCGACGCGAGGTTCTGGCGCAGAGTGTTGCCACGGTGCGCTACGAGACGCCGCCCGGTCATCAGTTGCAGATCGACTTCGGCACCGTGCGTGTGCCGGTGGCCGATGAACCGCTGAAGGTCCACTTGTTCGTGGCGACGCTGGGCTACTCACGGCGCACCTTCGTCACCATCTTCCTGCACGAACGCCAGTCGGCATGGCTGCAAGGATTGGAGAGTGCCTTCCGGCACTTCGGCGGAACGACCCAGGAAGTGCTCGTGGACAACGCGCGAGCGTTGGTCAACGAGCACGATGTGCAGACACGCGAGGTGCGCTTCAACGACCGCTTCCATGCCTTCTGCCGGTACTGGAAGGTGATCCCACGGGCCTGC
Source organism: Variovorax sp. Varisp46 (assembly GCF_059491885.1). Lineage (NCBI taxonomy): Bacteria > Pseudomonadati > Pseudomonadota > Betaproteobacteria > Burkholderiales > Comamonadaceae > Variovorax > Variovorax sp. Varisp46. The sequence continues at coordinate 2,831,563 of NZ_CP168515.1, read as the reverse complement.
GCGCCGTACCGCGCACAGACCAAAGGCAAGGACGAACGCGGTGTCGGCTACGTCAAGCGCAACGCGATAGCCGGGCATTGCTTCGCGTCCACGGAACACCTGCAGGCCCACCTGGCTCGCTGGATGCGCGAGGTGGCCGATGTGCGCATACACGGCACGACGGCCGAGCCGCCGGCGCTACGCTTCGAGCGTGACGAGCGCTGCATGCTGACGCCGCTCGCCGCCAAAGCGCCGTTCCTTCAGGTGCGCGAACTGACCCGCCGCGTGCACAGCGACGCCTGCATCGAGCTGGACACCAACCGCTACAGCGTGCCGTGGAAGCTCATTGGCGAGAGTGTCACGGTCGTCGTAGCCGAGCGGCAAGTGCGAGTCCTCTATGCCGGGCAGGAGGTCGCCTGTCACGCCCAGCACGCGGACCGCCGCGTCACTGTGATCGAGCGTACGCATCTGGCGGGCATCGTCGGCTCCCACTTGGTGGGCGCGAGTTGGCTGAGCAGAGCATCGGCCGGCGCTGCGCCCACGACGATGACGCCGGCAGTGCCCGCAGAGCTGCTGCGCCCCTCGCCGAATACGAGAGTGCGCTCGGAGGTCCCTGGTGATGGCCGCCGGCAAGAAGGCCAAGGTGCCGGCCCTGGAGGTGGCGGGGGACCTCGAACCAATGCTCACCCGTCTGAAGCTGACCGCCATCCGCGACCAGCTCGACACGCTGCTGGACCAGGCCGGTCGAGCCGAGCTGAACCTGCGCGAGGCGCTGTCCATGCTGTGCGCGGCCGAGGTCGCGCGCAAGGATGAGCGACGCATCCAGATGGGCATGTCGATTGCCAAGTTCCCATGCGTGCGTACGCTGGAGGGCTTCGAGTACGAGGCGCAACCATCGGTCGATCCCAAGCAGATCCGTGAGCTGGCGACCTCGCGTTGGATCGGCAACGGCGACAGCCTGCTGTTGCTCGGACCACCGGGCGTGGGCAAGACGCACCTGGCCGTGGCACTTGGGCGCGAAGCCATCGTGCGGGGGTACTCCACATTGTTCGTGCCGGCCACGGGACTGGTGACGCAACTGGCACGTGCGCATGCAGAGGGCCGGCTCGAGGAGAAGCTGCTGCACTTCACCAAGCCCAAGTTGCTGGTGGTCGATGAGCTGGGTTACCTGCCGTTTGAGACGAACGCGGCGCACCTATTCTTCCAATTGGTGAGCCGGCGTTATGAGCGCGGCTCGATGTTGGTGACCAGCAACCGATCGGTAGCCGAATGGGGCACGGTGTTCGGCGACGCTGTCGTGGCCACGGCAATCCTGGACCGGCTGCTGCACCACAGCCACGTCATCACGATCCGCGGAGACAGCTACCGGCTTCGCTCGAAGCGCCGTACCGGGCTGATAAGCCAGGCAGCCACCGCGTCCGAACTTACCGAACAGGAATAAACACTGGGGTCACTTCTTCATGTCGCCCGGGGGCCAGCTGCTGATGTCGCTTGACAGCTGGCATCCCGGGGTTGCAGTCACTTGTACTCGCGCGACGCGCCTTGACCGAAGGTCAGCGCAACGAGCTCGATCGATTGGGCCCTAAGATTGTCGAGGTGGACGATTAGGGCTCATTGCGGCCACAACCGGACATTCCGATCCACCTTCCAGTAGGACCATGCAACGACACACCCTGTATGCGTACGTAGACGACTCTGACTAGAAGACGTCGCCGCGCTCATCGAGGAAAGGCTTGTCGAGCTTGCCGAAGCGCCAGGCTGGGTCACATCAAGGCCGACCGTGGTAAATCAGAAGACAAACCTGTCCGGCAGCCACCCTGATGATTTGCCCGACTGGGACCTTGGCATCAATTTGGCACTACCGGACCTAGGCGACGAGCCTGCTAGATGGTTCGGCGACGTTGTGCGCGTTGTCGGGTATTTGGCAAAGCTGCGCTCGGCGTTCGACCGCGAGTTCGTCATCGGCATTGCCGACAACGTCACCGGCGTGACTGAGGACCTCTTCTTCATCGAGTCCGACACGCCGGACCTTGATAGGCTGCAGAGCGCCGTCGGCGTTCGCGGCGGCTACCTGCCGCAGGCCTCCTGAGGTGTTCCGGTTGCACGCCGACTTCCTGAGCAAGGCGCTTGCGTTCCTCGCGCGATGACCGGCGGCGGACTGCCTGCCGTGCACAATCTGCCCCAGCATGCGAATCCACGAACTGAAACGCCGACTGCGCGAAGCCGGAGCCGGCCCCAGCCACGAACAACGCATCCTGCGGCTGTGGTCCCATGCGCTGCCCCGGGACAGCGGCAGGCGTAAACCGTCGAGCTTCTTTCCGTCGTCGCTGATGGCTGTCCTGCCGTCGATCGAAGCCGAGCTTGCGGGGCTGGCGCGCATCCATGCGGTGCATCCCGGTGCCGATGGTTCAGAGCGGCTGCTCGTGGCCCTCGCGGACGGCCAGACCGTGGAGAGCGTGCTTCTGCCCCGTGATGGCCTGTGCGTCTCCTCGCAGGTCGGATGCGCCGTCGGGTGCCACTTCTGCATGACCGGCCGCGAAGGCTTGCTGCGCCAGGTGGGAAGCGCCGAGATCATTGCCCAGGTCGCCCTCGCGCGCATGCGGCGGCCGGTGCGCAAGGTGGTGTTCATGGGCATGGGTGAACCGGCCCACAACCTGGACAACGTGATGGAGGCGATCGACCTGCTCGGCACGGTGGGCAACATTGGCCACAAGAACCTGGTGTTCTCGACCGTGGGCGATCCACGCGCGTTCGAGAGGCTGCACCAGGAACGCGTGAAGCCTGCGCTGGCTCTTTCTTTGCACACGACCAAGGCCGATCTGCGCCGCAAGCTCCTGCCGCGCGCGCCGAACATGACGCCCGAGGAACTGGTCGCCGCGGGCGAGCGCTACGCGCGGGCCACTGGCTACCCGATCCAGTACCAGTGGACGCTGCTGGAAGGCGTCAACGACGGGCAGGATGAGATCGAAGGCATCGTCCAGCTGCTCTCCGGCAAGTACGGCGTGCTGAACATGATTCCCTTCAACGCGGTCGACGGCGTGGCGTTCAGCCGCCCGTCGTGGGAGCGTTGCGAACAGATGGCTCGCACGCTGCACGACCGGGGCATCCTGACGAAGCTGCGCAATTCAGCCGGCCAGGATGTCGACGGCGGATGCGGCCAGTTGAGGGCGCGCGCAGCCGAAGTGCAGGTGCTGTTTCGAAAGACCGAAGACCGGCGTTAGGTCGACCCGCCCGCGTCCGGGTGCTGCAGCTTCGCCGAGATCCCGTAAAGAGCCAGCATGCCGAGCACATGCCCGATGGCGACGCCTGGCTCGCCTGATTCGATCCGTGCGATGGTCTGGACGTGAACGCCCAGGCGTGCGGCAGCGGCGGCCTGGCCCTCGCCGGCACTGGTGCGCGCCAGCTTGGCGGCAGCGCCCAGCTCCTTGATCGCCTGAATGGCGTCGCCCCCGATGTCTGCGGAAATTCGTTTGCCTTTGGCCATTTCCGCATTGTCACCGCAGAGAATCCCCGCATGCCCCACGCCGTTTCCCTCCTTCGCGCCGCGCGCCTGGCGCGAAGCGCCAAACCCTTTCTGGCCCGCGGGGGCTTCAAGCGCGAGCGCTGCGCCGGCTGCCGGCTGGTGCCCAGCCACTGCATGTGCGCAGTGCGCCCGTCGGTGGCAACACGCGCTGGGGTGTGCCTGCTCATGGCCGACATCGAGCCGCTCAAGCCGACCAACACGGGTTGGCTGATTGCCGACGTGGTGGCCGATACCTTCGCCTTCGGCTGGATGCGCACCGACACCGACCCCGCGCTGCTGGCCTTGCTGAGCGACCCGCAGTGGCAACCGTACGTGGTGTTCCCGGGGCAGTACGCGGCGCCCGAGCGGGTGGTCGCCAGTGTCTCGTCGCCCGACCCAACCTGTGCCGGCACTGCCAAACGCCCGCTCTTCATCCTGTTCGACGGGACCTGGGCCGAGGCGCGCAAGATGTTCAGCAGGAGCCCTTACCTCGACCTGCTGCCCGTGCTGAGCCTGCAGCCGGAGCGGATCACGCAATACAAGCTGCGCCGCTCCGGCCGCGACGACCATTTCTGCACGAGCGAGGTGGCCGCGCTGTGCATGAACCTGGCAGGTGAACACGCCGCCGAGCAAACGCTGGAGGCCTATCTCGCGGTCTTCACGCACCACTACCTGAGTGCGAAGAAGCAGCAGCCCATTGCATGGGATGGGGCTGCGCATCAGCGGCTGCGCGAGCTGTCCGCTCTCCCGCTTTCATGAACCGCGCCGGCCGCTGATGGGCGCATGCAGCGCCATCAGCCCGGCCACCCAGTCGATGAACACGCGCAGCTTGGCGCTGACGTGCCGGTTCGGCGGAAACGCGATGTACAGCGGCATCGGGTCGAGCTGCCAGCCCTCGAACAGAGGTACCAGTTCCCCGTTCGCCACGTGCGCCTTGGCCAAGTAGTCGGGTAGCCAAAGGATGCCGAGTCCGGCCAGACCAGCCGCGAGGTAGGCATTGCCGTCGTCGACCGACAGCACGTAGCGGCCCTGCACCCCGATGTGCTCGCCATCGCGGCGCATGGTGTACGGAAAAGTCTTGCCGTTGCGCGACCACAGGAAGCCCACGGTGCGGTGATGCGTGTCTTCCAGGTCCTGAGGGTGCGAGGGCGTGCCGGCGAGTTCCAGGTAGCTCGGCGCCGCATACACGCCGAGCTGCAGATCGCCCACGCGGCGTGCCATGAGCGACTGGTCGGTGAGTTCGCCGCCGCGCACCACGCAGTCCACGTTCTCGCCGATCAGGTCCACCATGCGATCGCTCACGCCCATGTCGAGCTGGATGTCGGGGTAGCGCGCGTGGAACGCCGGCAGCGCCGGCACCAGGATCGTGCGCGCCAGCGGGCTGGGCACGTCAACGCGCAGGCGGCCCCTGGGCGATGCCGAGGCGCCCGAGAGGCTGGTCTCGGCATCGTCCATGTCGGCCAGCAGGCGCACCACGCGCTCGTAGTAGGCCGCGCCGTCGGCAGTGACGTTGACCTTGCGCGTCGTGCGGTTGAGCAGCTTCACGCGCAGCCTCGCTTCGAGCTGCTGCACCAGCTGCGTCACGCTGGTCTTGCTGATGTGAAGCGTCTCGGCCGCCTTGGTGAAGCTGCCTGCTTCCACCACGCGGGCGAATGCCTGCATTGCATCGAAACGGTCCATGGTGCTGCTCCTGCGGATGCGCGGATTGTTTGGGTTCTGCAAACAGTGATTGTTGGCCTTGCCCATTTATCCGGGAGGCGCGGCTCCCTAAAGTCCCTTCATCGTTATTTCTTCGGGAAGGCCATCCATCCATGACTCAGCGCGACGTCGTTTTTCCACCCGGGCGCCAGGCGCTCTACGAAAAGAATCGCTACTCGCCGGCGATCCGGTCCAACGGCTTCCTGTTCGTGTCGGGGCAGGTCGGCAGCCGCCCCGACGGCTCGCCGGAGCCCGATCTGGAGGCGCAGGTCCGGCTGGCGTTCGAGAACCTGAATGCGATCCTTGCGGCGGCGAACTGCACGTTCGACGACGTGGTCGACGTCACGGTGTTCATCGTCGATCCGGAGTCGAACTTCGAGACGGTCTGGAAGGTGGTGCCGGAGTACTGGGGCAGTGCGCCGCACCCGACGCTGACGGGGATCGGGGTGACGTGGCTCTACGGATTCCAGTTCGAGATCAAGGTGATTGCGAGGCTGCCGGAGAGCAATGAGGGCTGAGCCCTGCGCTCGCCACGGGCCGCCCGGCCGCCTGCATGGGAGCGATCTCAGCGGATGGGCTTATGGTGACCTGCGCGGAGCTGGCTTGCGCGCTGGCCTTTCAGGTAGCCGGTCACGAGGCGCGCACCCTCGTCGATGAGCGCTTCCATCCGATCGTCGGTCAGAACCCTGGAGTGGTGCAGCACCGCGTTGTGCGTCAACGCCTCGATCGTGGTGACACATACAAACGATGCGAGCTCCAGGTCGTCGACGCCGAGTTCGTCCCGGGCTCCTTCTAGATAGGTACTGAACAGGCTGAAATTTTCACGACTGAAGGTTTCCAGCTTCTCCAGCTTTCCCACGCGCGGGATCTGTTCGGCGAGCACCCGATGCAGTTGGGGGTCGAGACGGTGGGCCTCTACCGCGACAGCGACGAACCTGCGCATCGCCTGGTCCAGCGGCTGGCTCGAGACCTCGCTCAGCTCGCTGCGCACCATCTGCATGATCTGCTGCTGGTGGCGCTCGATCACGGCGGCGACGAGTGCCTCCTTGCTGGGGAAATACTGATAGAGCGAGCCGATGCTCACCCCCGCAACCTCCGCGATGCGGTTGGTGCTGGCCTTGTCGAAACCATCCTTGACCAGAATGCGAGCAGTTGCCTCGATCAGGTTGTCCACGGTCGCGCGCGATCGCTCCTGAATGGCGATTTTCCTGGGCCGGATGACTGGTTTTCTCGTCATTTTCAGATGCCATCAATGCGAGTATGAAAAGCGAATGATCGCTCATATTCTGAGTGGGCGCGGACAGGCAGCGCAACTTCCTGCATGTAAGACCCGTGGCGCGCAAACCCCTCAGGAGACCATGACATGGACGACACACTGCATCACCTCTTCAGATACAAGGCTTGGGCAAACGACCAGCTGTTGACCGCGCTGGCCCGGCTTGGCGACAGCTCCTCGATCATCGCATTGGCCATCAAGGCCTTGAGCCACACCTATGTGGTCGACCGGATATTCGCCGCCCACATCAGGCGGGAAGCTCACGGGTACGCATCGGCCAACTTGAGCGAGATGCCAACGCTGGAAGATCTGTCCACCGATCTCCGGAGAAGCGATCAGGAATACATCGACTATGTGTCGAAGCTCGATCTCGACCAACTGGCCGAACGAATCGACTTCGCGTTCACCGACGGCGCACAGGGGCGCATGTCCCGCGAGGAGATGCTCATGCATGTTGTCACGCACGGAGCAGGCCATCGTGGACAGGTCAGCGCGGTGATGCTGCTCAATTCGGTTCCACCGGCCAGGGATGGCTTCACGACGTACCTGCACGAGGCCCAGGCGTCGACGAGAGGGCGGGTCGCCGCTCGAGCGTAGTCGGGTTGCTACGTCCGCTCCGGGCCTGCTTGACGATGCCCCGCACGGTTTCTGGAGACAATGACCCCGCTCGAAGCCAAGCACGAAGGGATCAAGATGTCAGCTGACGACTGGTGGAAGTGCGGAATCGTCTATCAGGTCTACCCGCGTTCGTTCCAGGACAGCAACGGCGATGGCATCGGAGACCTCGACGGAATCCGTGCCCGGCTGGATCATCTGGTCTCGCTCGGCGTCGACGCCGTCTGGATCTCGCCGATCTATCCCTCGCCGATGGCCGACTTCGGCTACGACATCTCCGATTTCTGCGACATCGATCCGTGCTTCGGCACGCTCGATGGCTTCGATGCGCTGGTGCAGGAGGCCCATGCGAAGGGGCTCAAGCTCATCCTGGATTTCGTGCCCAACCACACGTCGGACCGGCATCCGTGGTTCGTGCAAAGCCGCAGCGCGCGCAGTGATGCGCGGCGCAACTGGTACATCTGGCGCGACCCGGCGCCCGACGGCGGGCCGCCCAATAACTGGCTCGGCAATTTCGGCGGCCCGGCCTGGAGCTTCGATGCGGCCACCGGGCAGTACTACGCCCATTCGTTCCTGAAGGAGCAGCCCGACCTCAACTGGCGCAACCCCGAAGTGCGCGCCGCGATGTCTGAGGTGCTGCGCTTCTGGCTCCGGCGCGGCGTCGACGGATTCCGCGTCGACGTGCTCTCGCAGATCGTCAAGGACGCGCAGTTCCGCGACAACCCGCCGAATCCGGATTTCGTCGAAGGGCAGGACCCGTTTCTTCGCTGGACGATGCTTCACAACACGGACCTGCCGGAGGTGCAGCCGATCGTGGCCGAGATGCGCCGCGTGGTCGACGAGTTCAGCGATGCACACTCGTCGCGCGTGCTGATCGGCGAGCTCTACCTGCCGCTCGCGCGCCTGGTCGCCTACTACGGCCTCAACGCCCAGGGCGTGCTCGAAGGCGTGCAGCTGCCCTTCAACTTCCAGCTGATCGCGACCGAGTGGCAGGCGGCGCGCATCGACCGCCTGGTGCGCGACTACGAAGCCGCCTTGCCCGCCGGCGCCCAGCCGAACTGGGTGCTGGGCAATCACGACAGGTCCCGCATTGCAAGCCGCGTCGGGCCACGGATGGCGCGGCTCGCCGCCATGCTGCTGCTCACGCTGCGCGGCACGCCCACGCTCTACTACGGCGACGAGATCGGCATGACGGACGTCCCCATTCCTGCCGACGAAGTGCAGGACCCGTTCGAGAAGAACAAGCCCGGCATGGGCCTGGGCCGAGACCCGGAGAGAACGCCCATGCAGTGGAGCGCCGAAACGCACGCCGGCTTCACGACGGGAATTCCGTGGCTGCGCCTCGCATCCGACTGGCACATGCACAACGTCGAAGTGCAGTTGCGCGATCCGGGCTCCATGCTGGCGCTCTACAGGCGCCTCATCGCGTTGCGCCGCGCGCAGCCTGCGCTGCACCGGGGCAGCTACGAAGCGCTTGAAGCCGGGGACGAGATGCTCGCCTATGCGCGCGAGAGCGACGGACAGCGGCTGGTGGTGATATTGAACTTCGGCGCCACCTCGGCACCGGTGTCGCCGGCGCTGTTGCCGCGCCAGCCGATCGTGCTGGCATCGACCGATCCTGCGCGCGCCGGATCGATCGAAGGGCCCTTGGTGCTGGCGCCTTGCGAAGGTGTCCTCATCGGCGCGGTGAGCGACAAGGGCCCGACGACACGATGAGGGATCAAGGCTCGCCGGTCGGGATCTCGACGTAGCTGCGCGCATGCCAGCGCACGCGCACGGGCCACTTCGCGTCGGCAATGGTTTCCGAGTTCACGTCCTTGCCGCTGCCGTAATTGACCTGCCGGTCGGGGCGCCTGTTGAGGCCGATCACCAGCACGATGCGGCTGCCCGCCGCGAGCCTGCAAGCGGTGACCCGCTCGGTGGTGAAGGCCAGCAGCTGGCGCTCGCCGGCCCGAAGAAGCCGGCGGCGCACGCGATGGCCGGCGTAGCTCGCGCGGAAGTCGTAGGGGTCGAACAGCAGCTGGTATTCGCCGCTCGCCGTCTGCTCGTACAGCGAGATGCGGAAGTCCACGTCCTGCCGCGAGGGTGTGATGTCGAACACGCCGCGCAGGCTGCCGGCGATCTCGGTGTCCGAAGGCAGCGGGTCACTGACAAAGCTGATGCCGTTGCGCGTCGGCACTTCCTTCACGCGCAGCGCGTCGGGCCACGGCATGCCCACGTCGCGCCGATCGGCGAGATCGACCGAGAGCCGCGCGCTGCCACCGCCTTCGGACGGCGACGGCAACAGGCGGTGCGGGTCGTCGCGCCCATTGGTGTCGAGATAGAGGCGCAGCGGCGTGCGCTCCTGCGCGTCCAGCGTCGGCACATGGCGCCACTGGTCCGCGCCCATCACCTGGTAGTTGATGCGATCCAGCAGCGGGGAAGGCTTGTTCGCGCCCTTCAGGATGTGGTCGAGCCATTGGTAGCGCAGCTCGGGCAGGTCGACGCGCGCGACGGGGTCCAGCGTGTAGCCGCGCAGCGTCGGCGCCGTGCCGCGGCGGATCGAGGTCGCGTCGTAGGGGCCCAGCAGCAGCGTCGTGTCGGCCTGCGGCCGGTTGCGAAGATGCTCGTGGTGGAAGTAGAGCGCGCCGGCGTCGGCGCCGTAGTAGCCGGCGAAGCTGAGCACCGGGATGTCGATGCGCGCGAACTGCTCCGCCGACGGCAGGAACTTCTGCCAGTAGCGGTCGTGGCTCGGGTGCGTCAGCCAGGCGCGGATCAGCCTGCTGCGCCTGCCCAGCAGGACGCGGTCCACGTCCCAGTAGGGGCGATTGCCGCGATGCCAGCGCGCGTCGAGTGCCTGCCATACCGCGTCCGGGCCGGCGTCGGCGTCGATGCCGGCCTGCAGGGGCTCGGCATCCGCGTGCTCCTGCGCCCATCGGACCATGGCATTGCGGAAGATCTGTCCGGCCATCGGGAAGTCGATGCCCGGCGCCATCGGCGCGATGGTGGCGATGGCCTTGAGCGCCGCCGGCCTCCTGCGCGCGGCGGCCCAGGCGGCGTAGCCGGAGTAGCCGTCGCCGAGCATGGCAACGCGGCCGTCGCTCCACGCCTGCCGGGCGATCCAGTCGATGACGGCGGCGGCATCTTCGCCGTCGCGAATGAAGGGCCACACGGCGCCCTTGCCGTCGGGCGTGCGTCCGCGCACGTATGCCGTGACGCCGATGTAGCCCCTGGCGGCGCTGCGCCTGGCGTCGTCCTCGGCCGGGTCGAGCGTGAAGCGCAGCAGCGTCGACAGCGCGCCGTCCATGCGGCCGGGCCGGACCACGCTGGCATGGATGACGCCGCCCCGCACGGGAATCCTGACGTCGGCCTCCGCCACGTAGCGGCTGCCGTTTTGCGCGGCGAACAATTCGGGCAGCAGCGCACCGAAGCTGCGGCGCGACTGGTACGAGAGCCAGGTTCGCACGAGCGCCAAGGCCTCGGCCTCCGGGAGGCTGCCCTTCGCGCGCCAGAGATCGAAGGCCTGGCGCAGCGGCTCCCTGTACGTAGCCGGCGGAATCTCGAGCCGCGCCATGACGGCCTGGGCCTGCGCGTTGTCGAGCGGCGACACCAGCTCATGGAACGAGCGCGCGTAGGCTTCGGCGAAGCCGAGGCGCCCGTCCGCCTCGAGCATGCGCGCATTCGCATAGATGCCATCGAGGATCGCACGCTCGACCAGGCCGTCGAAGGGCTTGCCCTGGCGCCGGTCGCGCAGGGAGCGGCTGCTGTCGTAGGCCGCACGGTAGGCGCCGCTGACGATCTGCAGGGCGGTGACGTTGGCCAGGAAGGAATCGGTGTCCGCGTCCTGGTACACCGGCAGGATGCGCTCGGCCAAGTCCCGCATCAGGTCAGCAGCGGCGGCATCGTCCGGGTCGCGCGGCGGCCGAAAGCCGAAATCAGCCGCCCGCGACCCGGTGGGCCAGGCGGGCAGCGCAAGAGCCAGCCGCATGAGGGCGCGGCGCGCACGGCTGACGGTTGGCAGGGGGCGTCTCATGGTCGCTGCTCCTCGGGCACGGCGTGCGGCGCTTTGACCAGATGAACCACCTGCGTGAACAGCCGGTCGTGCGCCTCGCCGGCCGAGCCTATGTGAATGATGCCCGTGTAGGTGAGCTTGCCCAGAACGCCGATGATGAGTTCGAGCGTGTCGTCGTCGAATGCGCTGAAGGCCTCGTCCATCACCAGCCAGGGCGGCGCCTGCAGCACCACGCGGGCGAAGCCCAGCCGCAGCTGCTCGTCCATGCTGAGCTCGCTTTCCCAGCGGCCCTTCCTGTCAAGCAAGGGTTCCAGGCGCTGGAGGCCCACGCTTGCCAGCGCGGCCACCATGGCATCTCTGGGATAGGTCGTCGGCTCCATCGCATACGACAGCACTTCGGCCAGCGTGCCGCGGGGAATGTAGGGCGTGCCGCGCGGCATGTAGTGGATCGTCTCGCCGCCCGGCCGGCGCACCGTGCCGGAGCCCCAGGGCCACAGGCCCGCAAGCGAGCGGAACAGCAGCGTCTTCTCGGCACCCGGCGTGCCGAGGATCAGCACGCGCTGGCCGCGGTGCACGACCAGGCCCGAAACGTCCAGCCGATCGTGGCCGCTCCAGGAGCGAACCTCCAGCGCTTCGATCGCGAGCGTTCCGCCTTCGCCTTCCTCGTAGGCGATGCGACTGCCGCTCGCCCGTGCCTCCAGATCGGACGCCAGCATCCGGCGCAGGTCGGTGACACGCAGCAGCGTGGCGCGCCAGTCGGCAATGATGCTGAAGTTGTCGACGAACCAGCGCAGCGACGACTGCGCCTGCGTGAAGGCCGCGGCAGCCATCATCAGGCCGCCGAACGAAACCTTCCCCGAGAAATACAGCGGTGCGGCCACCAGCGTCGGCGCGATGATGGTGATCCAGCCGAAGCCCGCGGTGACCCAGGTCAGGTTGGTCAGCCCGAGCACCACGCGCGACGTGGCGCGCAGCACGTCGCCGAAATGCATGGCGACGCGACGCTTCTCGTCGGCCTCGCCACCGGCCAGGGAGATGCCGTCCAGATGCTCGTTGATGCGCGTCAGCGAGAAGCGCAGTTCGCCTTCGCGCGCGTAGCGCTCGGCGTTGCGCGAGATCAGGCCGTTGCCGACCCAGTAGGTGACCAGCGACCCGGCCACCGCATAGACAATCGCCGCCCACAACATGAAGCCCGGCAACACATGGTCCTGGCCGTCGAAGAAGATGCTGAAGTCCTTGGAGAGCACCCACAGCACGCTCGCGAAGCTGCCGAACAGCATCGTGGCCTGCAGCAGGCCCACGCCGAGGGTGACCGACAGATCGCACAGCTTCAGCGTGTCGTCGTGCATGCGCTGATCCGGGTGGGCACCCATCGGGCCGCTGGCCTGGAGCCAGAACGCCCGGCGCGGCTGCAGCCACAGCCCCACCAGGTCGTTGACCACTGCCTTTCGCAGCTTCAGTTGCAAGGTTTCGCCGAGCCACCGCTGCGCGACGTTCAAGACCAGCAACGCGCCCGCAATCACCGCGAAGACGCCGACCTGCACGATGAATTCGCTCAGGTCGCGGCGCGAGATCGCGTCGTAGAACGGCTTGTTCCAGCTGTTGAGCTCGATCTGCCCATACGCCGTGAGCGCGACGACCACGACGATCGCGCCCATCAGCGCGACAAGCGTTTTCGCGACCGGGGATACGCGCAAGGCGCCGAGCAGCTCGCCGACCTGGCGGAAGACGCCGGTCCTTGCAGCCGGCTCGGCAGGGTCGCCTGGCCTTGCGCTCATCGTTACCGCGATGCCTGAGAGGCGGCGGCCGCGATGCGGCGCGCGAAGACACACGAAATGAACGCGGCGTGGCTCCAGGCCAATTGCTTCGCCGAGGTCTGCGCGCCGCTGTGCTGATCGAACTGCTCCGACAGATCACCGCCGGCCGGCGTGTAGGTGCGTACGGTGGCCAGGTAGGCGTCGCCGCGCTCCATCCACTGGTTCCCATGGCGTGCATCGCCGCCCAGCGCCGCGGCGCGGAAACAGAACTCGGCGGCACCGAGCGTCGAGAAGTAGTACGCGCCGCCTGAGCAGTACACGTCGCCGGCGTACCGGCCCATCGCCGTGCCACGGCCTGCGGCACGGCCGTGGTTGATCGGATAGGCAGCGTCGAACAGTGCGTCGAGCCGCGCCAGCGTGGCCTGCATGCGCAGATCGACCGGGCTGTGCGAGGCCTCGGTGCCGAGGCTGTGGATCGCCGACAGGATCACCGCGATGTCCAGCGCCTTCGGACTGGGCCGGCCGTCGGCCAGCACGCGCGAACGGTAGTAGCCGTGCGTCGCGCCTTCCTCATCGACCCAGTAGCCATCGAGCAGGCGCAGCACGGCCTGCGACTCCTCCCGGCAGCGCTGCGCCTGCGCCGCGTCGCCCAGGCCCTCCAGCCATGCCGCGCCTTCGGCCAGCGCTGCTGCCGAGACGCGCAGCGTGTAGTAGTGATGGCCGCTTTCCTCCTCCCAGATGTCGAACGACGGCTCGCGCCAGTGGCGCAGCGTGAAGCCGAGGTCGAAGCGGATCAGCGGCGCGACCTCGGCCAGCAGGGCCGCGTCGAGGTGCCCGCCGGCCACCCAGCGTAGCAGCGCCAGCGCTCGCAGCGGCGGCCCGTCGTGCTGAGGGCGCGCCCAACGCAGGACATCGAGCGTGCCGTCGGGGTTCACCCGCGTCTCGGCGGCGACGGCATCGCCGTGGACGCCCGCGAGCTCATGGTCCTCGCGCAGGTACTGCAGCAGTTCGGGAGCCACGCGCGCCCTGCGGTCCGGCACTGCGGCGATTGCCCGGCCGTCGAGTCCGTTCAGGGCAAGGCTGAAGCGGGTGAAGTCGCGCAGATGCCGCATCGCTTCGGCGCCGATGCGCCCGTCGGCATAGAGCAGCCGCAGCGCATCGATGACGACGGCGGAATCGCGGAACCAATGGAAGAAGTAGTCCGGGTCGGGGTTGTAGTCGCCGAGCACGGGCGAAGCGACGATGGCGCCGGCGACCGGCCGCACGGTCTGCCCGAAGCCCGGGCGATGCTTGACGATCGACACCGGCGAAATGCTCGACAGCATCGCACTCGCCGAATGGCGCAGCTGCCCTTCGAGCCACGACTCGAAGGCCGGGTCTTGTCGACTCGTCGCGCCAAGACTCACGATGCGGGCGCCCTCAGATGCGGGCTGCTGAAGTCCAGGCGCCGCAGCCCCGCCTGCACCTCGGGCGCACTCATGAACAGCTTCCAAAGCAGGCCCGTGCGATGGTTCTCCATCATCACGACGATGGGGCCCTGGTCGATGGCCAGGAAGGTGTCGGCGAACCAGCCGCGCGCCTCGCAGAATGCATCGATGAAGCCGTAGTCCCGCCACACGCGCGTGCCGTGCACGTTGAGAAAATGCCGCAGCACCCGCATCACCTCGGCCGGCGCGTAAGGCAGACTGGCCAGCGCGGCTGTCGGTGAGATGGTGCCGTTGTCGTTGTTCGGGTCGTGCGCGAGATAGCCGTCGGGGTCGTCGCTGGCTGTCAGGCCCCAGCATGATTCGCCGTAGCCCGCAAAGCCCCGGGGGTTGGCGACGCAGTGCGCGCGGTTGACCTGCACGTGGCGGGTGTTGAGACTCCAGTAGTCGGCATAGCGGTCCTTCAGGCCGTGCGGATCGAGGCCGCAGAACGAGTAGTGCGCGAAGAACAGCGGGCCGCCGTTGGGCGGGCCCAGCGGCAGCTCGATGCCGTGGTACGAGCGGCCGTTGAGGAAGTCCGGCCCGGAAGCGAAGCCGCGGTGGTAGACCCGCGGATCGATCGCATGGCGCGGCGCCGCAGCGGCCATGAAGTAGGTGATGAGGCACTCGTTCCAGCCATGCACCTCGTGGTTCATCGCCCAGCCGTGGGTCGGGCTCCAGTGCCAGTAAAGAACATCGCGCCCGCCCTGGGTGAACCAGTCCCACTCGACCTCGTGCCACAGCATGTCGAAGTCGGCGCGCAGCCGGCGCGCCATGGCCGTGTCGTCGTTGAAGTACTGGCGTGCGCAGAGCAGGCCCATGCACAGAAACGAGGTCTCGACCAGATCGCCCGCGTCGTCCTTCGGGCTCATCGGGATCGTCACGCCGCTCGCCCCGTCCATGAAGTGCGGGAAGGTGCCGTGGTAGCGCCTGGCGCGCAGGAGCGCGTCGCGCATGCGCCCCAGCCGCTCCAGCGCCGCGTCGCGCGAGACCCAGCCGCGCTCCACTGCGACGATCAGGCCCATGATGCCGAAGCCCGTGCCGCCGATCGCCACCCTCTCGTCGGCCACGTCCTCGCCGGTGGCGGCGACCAGCGTGCGGCGGTCGAGCGCAAGGCCGCTGGCGGCATCGGCGCCGTCCCAGAAATAGCGGAAGGTCTGCCGCTGCACGGCCTCGATCAAGGCTTCGTCGGGCAGCGCAGCCAGTTCCTTCGGGTTCCTCTCATCCTTCAACACGAACGGATCCTTTCGTCGTTGTCGTCTTCGGTGTGACGTTTGGTTTCACCGAATCATCGGCCACACCACATGGCCGATGGCCCTGTCCCACAGCATGCCATCATTGAGGCCCCTGGGCTCTATTCGAAATCCCTGATGAGTCGCATCGATACCCTCATGGCCCGGATGACGCTGCCCGAAAAGCTCGGCCAGCTCACGATGACGGCTTCCAGCTACACGGTCACCGGACCGGTGCTCGCGGGAGACTCCACGCAGTCGATCATCGACGGCACCGTCGGCAACCTGCTGAACATGGTGGGCGCCGGTCCCACGCACGAGATGCAGCGGCTGGCCGTCGAGAAGTCGCGGCTGGGCATTCCTCTCTTGATCGGCCTGGACATCATCCATGGCCATCGCACGCTCTTTCCGATCCCGCTCGCGGAGGCCGGCGCCTTCGACGACAAGCTCTGGGAGCGCACCGCGCGCGAGGCCGCGCGCGAAGGCGCGGCCGACGGACTGGCGATGACCTTCGCGCCGATGCTCGACGTATCGCGCGATCCCCGCTGGGGCCGCACCGCGGAAGGACCCGGCGAAGACCCCTGGCTCAACGCGCGCATCGCGCAGGCCAAGGTGCGCGGTTTCCAGGGCGCCGACCTGTCGTCGGCCGAATCGCTGGCCGCCTGCGCGAAGCATTTCGTCGCGTACGGCGGGGTCGCCGCGGGGCGCGAGTACGCCGCCGTCGACATCTCCGAGCGCACCTTGCGCGAAGTGCATCTGCCGGGCTTCGCGGCGGCCGTGCGCGCCGGCGTCGCGACGCTGATGCCCGCCTTCACCGATCTCAATGGCGTGCCGATGACGGCGCACATTCCCTTGCTGCGCGACTGGCTGCGCGGCGAGATGGGCTTCGAGGGCGTGATCGTCAGCGACTACAACGCGATCGCGGAACTCATCAAGCACGGCGTTGCCGCCGATCTCGTCGATGCCGCGGTACTGGCGCTGAAGGCCGGCGTCGACATCGACATGATGGCCGACGCATACCGCAAGGGCCTGCCGGTCGCGCTCGAGCAGGGGCGCGTGACGATCGAGGAGATCGACACCAGCGTGCGCCGCGTGTTGCGGCTCAAGGAACAACTCGGACTGTTCGACGACCCCTACCGCCGCGGCGCGACACCGGAGCCCGCGGCGGTTGTCGCCGAGCGACGCGCGGTGGCGCGCGACGCCGCGCGCAGGGCCATCGTCATGCTGAAGAACGAGCGTGACACCTTGCCTTTGCCCGCGGCGGCCAAGGCACTGTGCGTCATCGGCCCGCTGGCCGACGCGAGCACCGAGATGAAAGGCCCGTGGTGGGGGGCCGGCGAACACGAGCCGGCCGTCAGCGTGCTTGCCGGCCTGCGCGCCGCGCTGCCGCAGATCGACATACGCCACGCACCGGGCGTTGCCATCGAGAGCGACGACGACAGCGGCATCGAAGCTGCTGTCGCGCTGTGCTAGGGCGCCGACGCCGTTCTGCTGTGCCTGGGCGAGCGCGCCACGATGAGCGGCGAGGCGGCCAGCCGCGCCACGCCCGCGCTTCCCGGCCGACAGCAGGCTCTGGCCGAAGCGGTGACGGCCCGTGCACGTGCGCGAGGCATCCCCGTCGTCGCGATCCTGTTTTCGGGCCGTCCGCTCGTCGTCCCCTGGCTTTCCGAACACGCCGATGCGCTGCTGGCTGCGTGGTTCCTCGGCGTCGAAGCGGGCCGTGCGATCGCCGACGTGGTCACAGGCCGGGCATCGCCCGGCGGCCGCACGCCGATGAGCTGGCCGCGCGCCGTCGGACAGGTGCCGATCCACTTCGGCCAGCGTCCCACCGGCCGGCCGATGAATCCCGCCGACTACTTCACGAGCAAGTACCAGGACGTCGACAACACGCCGCTGTATGCCTTCGGTCATGGCCTGACCTACGGCCGGTTCAGCTACGACGAACTCCAGGTCGAGCCGCGGCGCGTGCGCGAGCAGGACGCGCTGAAGATCAGCGTCAGGCTGCGCAACGTTGGCGCGCGCGAGGCTGAAGAGACCGTCTTCCTGTTCGTGCGCGGCAAGGTGAGCCGTGTCACCCGGCCGCTGCTGGAACTCAAGGGCTACGCGAAGCTGCGATTGATGCCCGGCGAAGCCGGCGCGGTCGAACTGGAGTTGCCGGCGTCCGAGTTGCGCTACCTCGGGCCGGACCTGCTGCCCTTGTTCGAGGCGGGCGAGGTGGAGATCCTTGTCGGGCCGAGTGCCGAGCAATCGGGGTTGCTGCGTCGGACCATTGAATTGGGTTGAAACCTTGGTGCTGAAGGAGACCGGCCGTTTGTGAGCGGGGCGTAGGTAAGGGGGCAGCCAGCCTGAAGCGGGCATCCTCGAAGGGCGGTTACGCAGCGATCGCGGTCTGTCGTGCGTCTGCAATTGACGTCCGCTTCTTGCTGATGAACTGCCCTTCAATGCGGCTGCTCCGACTACCAGCGGGAAGAAAAGCTGGCCACAAAAGCCGGGGCGATTCAGTTCGCCCTGTGCTGTTAGCCTTGCATGGTCGGCAGGGCCTCTGCCACGCCAACTCCGGCCATCGTGCCCAAAATTTTAGAAGTGAACTCACCATGACCAGCCCGCTGTACAACGCCTCCGTTCCCGTCATGCAGCAGATGCTGCGCGCCCTGTCCGACGTGCTCAAGAAGGCCGAAGACCAGGCGACGCAGAAAAATATCGATCCGAATGCGCTGCTGCAGGCGCGGCTGTTCCCTGACATGTTTCCGCTGGTACGTCAGGTACAGATCGCCGCAGACTTCTCCAAGGGCATTGCCTCCCGCCTGGCGGGTGCCGAGGTGCCGTCCTGGCCCGACACCGAGGTCAGCTTCGCCGACCTGCAAGCGCTGATCGCAAAAGCTTTGGCCCATATCGGCTCCTTCAAGCCTGAGCAATTTGATTCAAGCGAGAGCCGCGAGATCGTATTGCGCCCCGGCACCCCCAAGGAAAAGAAGCTGACCGCAAGCGCATATCTTTTGCACTATGGACTGCCGCAGTTTTTCTTCCACGTGACCACCACCTATGCCATCTTGCGCCACAACGGTATGGAGATCGGCAAGCGCGACTACATGGGTGCCTACTGACCCAAGACAGACAGGCGTTCAGCCACTCTGGCCACTGCCGCTCGAAGTGCAATCGTGCACGGCAACCCCAATGTGTTGACGCGCGACATCGGCACCTCATCGCTGGCGCAGGGTTGCGCGGGGCAACTCACTACGGTGCAGGTCGAGCGCTACGACGGCGTGCTGCCACCGATTCGCGCCTTCGAGCCGCCAATGACGGTCCTTGAAGGCGCCGCCCTAGAGCCTGGGCCTGCCGGCACTCGAACGCGGTGTTCAACGGCCAGCGTACGGCAGCGACGAGTGATGCACGACGATGCGCAGCTTGCCGGCACCGTCCTTCACGAAAGTCCAGGTCTTGTCGACCGTGGTGACCTTGCCGTCCGGGTCAGTGAACAGCACGTTACCCAGTGTGCTGGCCACGTCGCCGTGGATGAGCACGGCACTGTTGGCAATCTCGCATTTGGTCCAGCCCTTCAGGGCGAAGCCGGTGTCGTTGGGAAAGGCAGGGTTGCCGCCCACGAAGTACGCCAGCGCGCCGTCGCGAGCGGTGCGGAAGGTCTGCGGCGATGTCGTGAGCGTCGGCTTGAACAGCACTGCGCCCAGCTGGTAGGCGTAGGCGCTGTCGATGACCTTCTCGGCCAGCGCCCTGGCGGCCGGCTGCCCTGCGCTGGAATTCGCAGCACTGATGTCGACCAGCGCCTTGCACCAGGCCTGCTGGGCCCCCAGGACTTCCGCTTCCGTGATGCTCCGGTCGACGACTTTCTCCTTGGCGGCGGCCGGCAAGATTGCCCCGGCGATCAGGAGGCTGGCGATGGCGCTGGGAATGAATTTTTTCATTTGGGTCTCCAATTGAAGTAGTTGGATACGGAGCGGCCGGGTGGGTCGAGCCGAGACCCAAAGTGCATCGATACGACATGCACAAGGCATGATGCGCCGGCTGATTTGCTCTGAGTAAAAGATGCAAATGAAATGAATCGTTGTCCATTTGCGAGGTAGCCAGGCGTGCAGGCCTGTCTCGCAACAGTCTAAGGCTACGCTGAAAAAGGTCCACCACCATCCAGGCTTATTCGTTGATCAGAACATGAAGCAACAGACCTTGGCGATGGCCGCCGACAAAGGTTTTGAGCAATTCCGCCGGCCTACGAAGCGTGACGTGTTCCTCAACATGATGGACAAGGTCATGCCCTGGGAGGAGCTTTGTGCGGTGGTGCAGCCGCACTACCCCAAAGGCGAAGGCGGGCGCCCGCCCGTCGGGCTGGAGCGGATGCTGCGCATGTTGTTCGTGCAGCACTGGTTCAATCTGGCTGACGAGGCCTGCGAAGAGGCGCTGTATGACAGCGCCAGCTTGCGCAGCTTCGTAGGCATCGACCTGGGTCGCGAGCGCGTTCCGGATGCGACGACGCTGCTGAAGTTTCGCCGGCTTCTCGAGAAGCACCATCTTGGGCAAGCGCTGTTCGCCAAGGTGGGCGAAGTGCTGCAAGGCCATGGCCTGAAGGTGGGCGCCGGCACGATTGTGGATGCCACGATCATCAGTGCGCCCAGCTCCACAAAGAACGCCGACAAGAAGCGAGATCCCGAGATGCACCAGGTGGCCAAAGGCAAGAACTGGTTCTTCGGCATGAAGCTGCACATCGGCGTGGACAGCCACACGGGGCTGGCCCACAGCGCAGTGGTCACGGCGGCCAATGTGCACGACAAGCACCCACTGCCCGAACTGCTGCACGGCGAAGAGTTGAAGGTCTACGGAGATTGCGCCTACGCGGGCCAGCAGGAATTGATCGCCAGCAAAGCGCCTGCGGCGCTGGACTGCACCAACGAGCGTGTGCGCAAGATTGACGGGGTGCCCGATGAGGGCCAGAGGCGGCGCAACCGCAACAAGTCCAAGGTGCGCGCGCAGGTCGAGCACGTGTTCGGGGTGGTCAAGAGACTGTGGGGCTTCAGCAAGGTGCGATACCGTGGGCTCCATAAGAACGCGACCAGGGCATTCACGGCCCTTGCGCTGGCCAACATCTACATGAGCCGAGGGTTGCTGCTGGTGCGCGTGCGCCCGTAAAACGCAGAAGGCCGCCCAAAGCAGCGCGCCGATGCACCGACACGGGAAAAAACTGTCATCCCTGAGTGCCGATCAGCGCAATCCAAAGCGTGCAGCATGCTCGATTCCGAAAAGGGTGGCTACTTCAGCGTAGCCCTAGAACCCTGTCTTCGTAGGAATACATGAACTACCTCCTGGTAGTCCAAGTTTTCGTCCGCACCCCCAAAGGGTCACTTTTCGCAATGCCTTGACGCATCGTGCCCATGGTTGTCCAGCCTTCGACTCCTCATCTTCATGAGCCTGCACTAGCTGATCTGGGCAAGGGAGGAGCCAAGGGTCGGCGAGGAAAGCCTCGACAGGACTGCAATGCGGCAGACATCCAGAATTTCATCGGCGATTTGTGAGTCGTCAGGACACGCCCGTGACAGCACTATTGCGCCGATTACCTGTGCAATGACGTCGATCCGCATGGCACGCGCGTCGCCGCCCTGATTGCCTTCCTCTGTCGCGCCGCATTGGTTTGCCAGGTTCGCCAGCAAGCTTTCAACGCCGGCCGCAAAAGCCGTCTTGATCGACTCCGTCTGACGCGCGGCATCTCCGCATAGTGCGGCCATCGTGCAACCGTCACCAGGAGCATCGCGGTGCTCACGGGACAAGTAGTGCTTGACGAACTCCATCGCATCGACGCCTTCGGCCTTGGCCGCCGTCTGCGCAAAACCGCATATTGCCGCCTCTGCCATCAGGTCGGCCTTGGACCCGAAGTGCTTATAGAAGCCACCATGGGTGAATCCTGCGCCCGCCATCAAGTCCGCAATCCCTACCCCGTCATAGCCTCGCTCGCGAAACAGCGTGGAGGCCGTCTCGACGATGTGTGCCCGGTTCGCCTGCGCCTGCGCTTTGGTGACCTTCATGTCCAGGATCTCTCTAGATGTGCCATCAGTGAAGTTATGAATATACATTGATGTCGATCATCATCAAATCCCTTGACAACAAAGATGATGATCGACATCATTAAATCAACTCCAACGACCTTTTCGATCAAGAGAAAACACATGACCTCCCGCTCCACTGTTCTCATCACGGGCGCCTCGACCGGCATTGGCGCCATCTATGCCGACCGCTTCGCACGCCGCGGCCACGACCTTGTGCTGGTGGCACGCGACAAGGCGCGGCTGGAAACGCTCGCTGCGCGGCTGCGCGAGGAAACCGGCGCTGCCGTCGATACCCTCCCGGCCGACCTGACCCGGCCCGGCGATCTGGCCGCAGTCGAGATGCGCCTGCGCGAGGACGCCAAGATCGAAATCCTGATCAACAACGCCGGGGCCGCGCTGTCCGGTCACTTCATCGACCAATCGACAGACGATGTCGCCCGCCTGGTCAGCCTCAACACCACCGCACTCGTCAGGCTGGCGAGCGCCGTCGCCCCGCGCCTGGCGCAGGCTGGCAAAGGCGCGATCGTCAACATCGGCTCGGTGGTCGGCCTGGCGCCCGAGTTCGGCATGTCGGTCTACGGTGCGACCAAGGCCTTCGTGCTGTTCCTGTCCCAGGGGCTGAGCCTGGAGCTCGCGCCCAAGGGTGTCTATGTGCAGGCGGTGTTGCCAGCCGGAACCCGTACCGAGATCTGGGAGCGCGCGGGCATCGACAGCAGCGCGATGCCTGATCTGATGGGAGTGGAAGAGCTGGTAGATGCCGCACTGGTCGGATTCGACCGCCGCGAACTCGTGACCATCCCGCCGCTGCATGATGCCGCGCGCTGGGAAGTGCTGAACGCGGCACGGCAGACCCTGATCGCAGACATCCGGCAGGCGCATGTGGCAGAGCGCTATCGAGCTGCCGCCTGAAACCGCAAACAGCTCCAGAACGGAACGGACAGCACATGACATTCAAGGCACTGCTCGCCAGCAAGACCGGCGACACCATATCAACCAGCTTGGTCGACTTCAAGGAAGAGGATCTGATGCCGGGTGACGTTACCGTCGCGGTCGAGTACTCGACGGTGAACTACAAGGACGCGATGGCGCTCAGTGGCCGGTCACCGGTCATTCGCCAGTTTCCGCTGATTCCGGGTATCGACTTTGCCGGTGTCGTCGAGTCGTCGAGCTATCCCGGCCTCGTCGCCGGCGACCGTGTGCTGGCGACTGGCTGGGGACTGAGTCAGACGCACCATGGTGGCTTCGCGCAGAAGGCGCGGGTGAGCGGTGATTGGCTGGTCAAGATCCCGGAGGTCTTTTCGACCCGGGATGCCATGGCCATCGGCACCGCCGGGTTCACCGCCATGCTGTCCGTGCTCGCACTGGAGCATGGGGGCCTGACGCCCGAGCGTGGAGACATCCTGGTGACCGGCGCCAATGGCGGCGCCGGTTCCGTGGCTATCACGCTGTTGTCGGGCTTGGGCTATCGCGTGATCGCGTCGACCGGCCGACTCGACGAAGCCGCCTACCTGCGTGCGCTGGGCGCGGCGGACGTCATCGACCGCCACACCCTGTCCGAAGCGGGCGCACCGATCGCCAAGGAGCGGTGGGCCGGGGCCATCGATTCGGTCGGCAGCCATACGCTGGCGAACGTCCTGGCGCAGACCCGGTATCGCGGCGTGGTCGCGGCCTTCGGCCTCGCACAGGGCGCGGATCTGCCGGCATCCGTGCTGCCGTTCATCCTGCGCAACGTCACCCTCGCCGGCATCGACTCGGTCAATGCGCCGCAGCCTGTGCGGCTGCAGGCGTGGTCGCGCCTGGCCAGCGACCTGGATCTGGGCAAGCTTGCACGGACCACCAAGGTGATTGGCCTGGCAGGGGTTCCTGAAATCGCCAGCCAAGTCCTCGCAGGGAAGGTTCAGGGGCGCACCATCGTCGACGTGAACGCCTGACCGCCAACGCGATGACGATGACGTTGACCCCGACCGACCGGCACCCAGGATCGCGCATGCCCTATATCGACACCCCCACCCAATCGATCGATGTCGACGGGACTGCGTTCGCGTACCGCGACCTGGGGCCGCGCAGCGGCGTGCCGCTGGTCCTGCTCAACCACTGGGGCGCGGTCCTCGACAATTTCGACCCGCGTATCGTCGATGGGCTTTCCCGCCGGCATCGCATCATCGCCATCGACTACCGGGGTATCGGCGCTTCAGGCGGAACGGCACCCGTGACCATCGATGCGACGGCACGAGATGCGATCGCACTGATCCACGCGCTGGGTTTCGAGAAGATCGACCTGCTTGGCTTCTCCCTCGGAGGATTCGTGGCGCAGGACATTGCTGAAAGCACCCGCGCTGGTGCGCCGACTCATCCTGACCGGCACGGGGCCGGCAGGCGGCAAAGGCATCGACGATGTCGGAGCGCATTCCCGGCTCGCAACTGGTCAGCTACAAGGACGCCGGGCATGGGGGATTTTCCAGTACCACGGCGAGTTCGTGCCCAAGGCGCTGGCCTTCCTCAATGACTGAACGTCGGCATCCTCGGCGACCAGCTTCAATCAAAAAACCTGAAAAAAACCCCCCAATGAAAGCTTTCATCATCGGTCGTTACGGAAAGAAGGAAGTCGGCCGCATCGGCGAGATGCCCGACCCCGAGGTCCGGGACGATGACGTCCTGATCCGGATCCACGCGGCGAGCATCAATCCCCTGGATTCGAAAATCAGGAGCGGCGAATTCAAGCTGATTCTTCCCTACCGCCTCCCGCTGATCCTGGGCAACGATGTGGCCGGAACGGTCATGCGCGTCGGCCCCCGCGTTCGCAACTTCAAGCCCGGTGACGAGGTCTATGCACGCCCCGACGACGATCGCATCGGCACCTTCGCGGAGTTCATTGCCATCAAGGAATCTTCGGTGGCGTTGAAGCCCGCGAAACTCGGCATGGTCGAGGCCGCATCCCTTCCCCTGGTGGCCCTGACGGCCTGGCAGACGCTGGTCGAGACCGCCAAGCTGAAAAAGGGGCAGAAGGTGCTGATCCATGCCGGCTCCGGCGGCGTAGGCACCATCGCCATTCAGCTTGCCAAGCATCTCGGCGCGTTCGTGGCCACGACCACGAGTACGGCCAACATCGCCTGGATGAAATCCCTGGGCGCGGACGTCGTCATCGATTACAAGCAGCAGGACTTCGCCACGGTGCTTCGCGGCTACGACGTGGTGCTGAACAGCCTCGGCAGCGACGAGCTGAACAAATCCGTCCAGGTTCTCAAGCCGGGCGGGCATCTCATCTCCATCTCGGGGCCGCCCACCCCGGCGTTCGCCGTCGCGCGAGGACTGGCCTGGCCGCTCCAGCAGGTGCTGCGCCTGCTGAGTTTCGGCATCAGGAAGAAGGCAAAAAAGATCGGGAGCGAATACTCGTTCGTCTTCATGCGGGCCGATGGGGCGCAGTTGCGCGAGATCACTTCGCTCGTCGAATCGGGTGCCATCCACCCGGTCGTCGACAAGGTATTCCCGTTTCAGGACACCCACGAAGCTTTGGCTTACGTCGACAGTGGGCGCGCAAAGGGCAAGGTCGTGGTGCAAATGAGGTAGCCGCCGGGCATGCCTCGAATGCCTCGCATGCCTTGGAGTGCGTTCGATTCGATGTCGGTCTGGGTTCGCATGGGGGTCGCCTTTCGGTTGTTTCGCAGCGCATCCAATGCAGTTGCGGTACGTCCATAGGTTGCCAAGCACGTCTGCCAAGACCAACCTGCCGGGTGATGGGACTGAGCCACCGCACCGTCGAGATGCATGTCCGGCACTCGCTGGCGGCGCTCGATTGCCGGTCTCGGGCCGAGGGCGTGCGTGTCGCACTTCAGCGTGGCCTGCTCGGGGATGCGTCTGCGGCTTCGTGACGCCGCTGGCGGCTCGGCTGAGAGCCTATGGCCTGCTTACGTTTCGTCGCCGAGCCGATTTCACAAGGGTCGCGTGACGAATACCGGCAGCCCCAGTTGGCCGGCGAGCGGCTCGACCAGGTCTGCGTCTGGCCGGAATCAACGTGCGGCAGGCTCTTCGAGCGTGATCGGCTTGATGGGAGAGCAGATCCGGTAGTGACCGACCTCGGCCGGAGAGACGCCGCGCTCATGTGCGATGACCTCGGTGGCGGTGAGGCCGCAAAGGCGGCCCTGGCAGGGGCCCATGCCGCAGCGCGTGAAGGCTTTGCCCTGGCTCGGCCCCAGGCAGCCCAGGGCAACCGATCGGCGCAGTTCGCCGGCCGTGGCTTCCTGGCAGCGGCAGGCAATCACGTCGTCGGCCGGCACGCGATGCTGGAGCCTTTGATCTCCGTTGTCGCAATGCCGTAGATGCAGGGCAGGGTTCGGCGCGTCGCAGGCGCGGCCTAGAAATCAGCGACCTTGCCCCATGCCGAGTCGCTGAACCGCTCGGGCCGGTACGGTATGGGATCGACGATCGGTTTGGCACCGGTGGCAAGGTCCGCGACAAAGTGGCCGGCCCCGGGGCCGATGCCAAAGCCGTGTCCGGAAAAGCCCGCAGCCAGGATGAAGCCCGGCAGGCCCGGCACTTCGCCGATGCCGGGCACACCGTCCGGCGTGCTGTCGACGAAGCCGGCCCAGGCGTGCGTGATCCTTGCTTCGCGCAGTTCGGGCAGGAGCTCGACGGCGCGTCGCTGGGTCTCCCTGATCGTGGACAAACATGGCTTCGGATCGAGGATGCGCACCCGCTCCATCGGCGTCGGCGCATCGAGCCGCCACCGCCCCAGCGTTTCGTGGCCACCGCGAATGCCTTCCAGGCCCCCCGGAAGAAGGTTGCGCCAGCGCTTGGCGAACATGGGCACGAATTGCGGGGCGAAGCGCATGAACTGGGGTGTCACGTCCACGCGTGCGCGGCCGCTGATGGCCAGTGCGTAGCGTCCGTCGTTGCGGCGCGTCACGGAGACGCCTGAGGTGAACAGGGCATCCGGAAGGCGGTGCTCCACGGGGGACACGCTGAGGATGGATTGCCGGATCGAGGCCTGCGGAAAACGGATGCCGAGCTGGCGGCAGAACGAGGAGGCCCACGCGCCCCCGGCCAGCACGGCCGTCCTGGTCCTGATGACCCCGGCTTCGGTGATGACGCCGCTGACCCGCCCGCCTTCCGTCTCGATGCCGCGGGCCGCGCAGTTCTGGTTGACGCTGCCGCCAAGCTTGATGAGCGCAGCGGCCACGGCGGGCGCAGCCTTGCCAGGATCAGCGGTGCCGTCGCTGGGCGAGAAGACGCCGCCTTTCCAGGCGCGGCCGGTCGCTCGGCCGCGCTCGGCGGCCTCGCGGCTGCCGAGCACGTAGGTCGCCACGCCGGCGGTCTTCGCAAAATCGCGCCAGCTGGACCAACGGGACAGCTCGGCCTCGTCGTTGCTGAGATACAGGAGCCCGCAGCGATGGAAGCCCGTGTCTTCCCCGCTTTCAGCGGCAAACCGTTCCCAGAGATCAAGGCTCTTGCTCGCCATCGGCAGTTCGCGAGCGTCCCGGTTCTGCTGCCGGCACCAGCCCCAGTTGCGGCTCGATTGCTCGGCGCCGATCCTTCCCTTTTCGACCAGGGCGACCGATACACCGCGCTTGGCCAGGTAGTAGGCGGTAAAGACGCCGATGATGCCGCCGCCGATCACGACGACGTCAGCGGAGGCCGGCGGCTTGGAGGAAGTGTTGAGATGGTGCAGCGGAGGGGACATGATGAATCTCGCTCGTCGATTCAAGCCTGGACGCTTTCGCTGCTTTCCTGGAAGCCAAGAATGGCTTTGGTTTCCAGGTATTCCTCGAGACCTTCGATGCCGTATTCGCGGCCGTTCCCCGAGCGCTTGTATCCGCCGAAGGGTGCATGGGGGCTCCAGGCCGGATAGTTGATGTGCACCTGCCCGGAGCGGATGCGCGCCGCGACGGCGCGTGCCGCTGCAAGGTCCTGCCCCTGGACGTGAGCGCCCAGGCCGTAGACGGTGCCGTTGGCAATCTCCACGGCCTCGTCGACGCTGTCGTACGGAATGATCGCGAGTACCGGCCCGAAGATCTCCTCTTGCGCGATCTGCATCCGCGGATGCACCGCGGAGAAGATGGTCGGGCGGCAGTAGAAACCGCGGCTCAAGGCCTCGGGCCGGCCGAGGCCGCCGCAAACGAGCCGCGCGCCTTCGGCGATTCCGATGCCGATCATTTCCTGCACCCGATTGAACTGGGCGCGATTCGCCACAGGGCCGTGCGTGGTCTGCTCGGCGCGCGGATCGCCCACGATGAAGCTGGACGCCGCTTCGTGCGCGATGCGTTCGACCTCCTGGAGGTGCTCACGCGGCACGATCATGCGCGTCGGCGCGCTGCACGACTGGCCGACGTTGCGCAAGGCGGCCGCCACACCTGCTGGCACGGCTCGCGCCAGGTCCGCGTCCGGCAGGATCACGTTGGGCGATTTCCCGCCGAGTTCCTGAGCCACGCGCTTCACCGTCGGGGCGGCCGCCTGGGCCACCAGGACGCCGGCCCTGGTCGAGCCGGTGATCGAGATCATGTCCACGTCCGGATGCGCCGACAGCGCGGCGCCGACCTCCGGCCCAGTGCCGCTCACCAGGTTGAAAACGCCCGGCGGGATGCCGGCGTCTTGCATCACCTGCGCAAAGAGCAGGGCGCTCAGCGGCGACAGTTCGCTGGGCTTCAGGACCAGCGTGCATCCCGCCGCCAAGGCCGGCCCGACCTTGGCGGTGATCTGGTAGAGCGGCCAGTTCCAGGGAGTGATCAGGCCGCACACGCCGATGGCCTCGCGCATGATGGCCACGTCCCCCCGATGGGTGAGAAACGGATAGCTGGCCAGATTGTCCCGGGCCACGCGGATGTGCTGCGCCGCGACCGGCACCTGTGTGCTGCGCGCAAAGCCGATGGCAGCGCCCATCTCCTGCGAGATCACCTGGGCGAACGACTCTGCTCGTTCGAGGATCAGGGCGTGGACACGGTCGAGAAGCAAGACCCTGCTCCGGACGGAGCTCACGGACCAGGCGGCGAAGGCGCGCCGCGCCGCAGCCACCGCCGCATCGACGTCCTGCGCAGTTCCCAGCGCGATCTCCGCAACGGGTTCCTCGGTCGACGGGTCGATGACGGAGGCGCGAGCCTGCCCCTGGGGCAGCACCCACTCGCCGTCGATGAACATGCGGTCCAGACGGCCAGTGCTCCGGAGGCGTTCGACGATGGAGGAGTTCACGGAGTTGGTCCTTTGGAAAAGGGGCTGAGGTCGGACTTGTGGATGTCCAAAAGTCTAGGCCGCGTGCCCCTCGCGCCGGTGCTGCAATGGGGGTCTTGCACAAAGCAGGCTGCGGTTGTGCGAGTCGCTACAGCAGATCGTGCCATCACGCCATCCGTTCTGCCGACGCCTCGACCTCGCTCTCCGTGTGATCGGCTAACCGCGCTTCTGCAATGTCGAGTGCGGATGCAGCGGATGCGCCAGCGTGTCGGCGATGAGCCTCAGCGCCTGATCGCACTGCTCCCGCGACATCGGCCCGCCCAGGCAAATGCGCACCGCATCTGGCGGATCGCCATCCGTCGAAAATGCTGCGCTCGCCACCACGCCCACGTTCTGGGTGCGCAGGTAGGACGCGAACTCCACCGGGCTCCAGCCCGGTGTGAGCGGCAGCCATGCATGAAAGCCCTCAGGGTGTGCCTGCAACCCGCTGTCGCCCAGATGGCGCGTCGCGAGCAGTTGCCGCGCCCCCGATTCGGCGCGCACCGCCTGCAGCATCGCCTCGGTCGTTCCGTCTTCCACCCACAGCGTGGTCAGCGCATTGGTGATCGGCGAGGCCATCACGGTGGTGGCGCGCATCGCGCCCGCGAGGCGCTGCGACTGCACCACCGTCGGTGAACACACATACGCGCTGCGCAGCCCCGCGCCGAAACATTTGGAGAACCCGCTAACGTAGTAAGTGAGCGCGGGGGCAAGCGTGGCGATGGTGCCCGGCGTCTGGCGCGGCAGCATGCCGTAGGCGTCGTCCTCGATGATCGGAATGGCATAGCGCAGCGCCACGTCGGCCAGCGCTTCCCGCCGTGCGCGCGACACGGTGCCGGCGGTCGGATTCAGCAGCGTCGGGTTGCAATACAGCGCCTTGGGCTTGAGCGTCTTGCAGGCATGCTCGAAGGCATCGGCGATGGGGCCGTCGTCGTCCAGCTGCAGCGCATGCAGCTGCACGCCCAGTTGCGCCGCGATGGCCTTCACGCCCGGGTAGGTGAGCGACTCCACGCAGATCAGCTCGCCCGGCCGCGCGAGCTGCGAGAACAGCGCCGTGAGCACGCCGTGGATGCCGGGGCACACCAGGATGCGGTCCACGCTCGCATGCGGCACGAAGGGTCGCAGCCATTGCAAGGCCACTTCGCGGTCGTGCGCGGTGCCGCCGAAGTCCTGGTAGCGCAGCAGGTCGTGGAAGTCGATCTCGGCGAAGGCACGGCTCGCGCTCTCGTGCAGCCGCGCCATCAGGTGCGCGTCGTCGGGCTCTGGCGGCATGTTCATCGTCATCTCGGCGCCGCTGCCGCCACGCAGCCGCAGGCTGGGGCTGCCGGAGCGGATGAAGGTGCCGGTGCCGGCGCGCGAGTCGATCAGGCCGCGCTTGCGCGCCTCGGCATAGCCGCGCGCCACCGTCGTGTAGTTGAGATCCAGGTCGGCCGCGAGCTCGCGCAACGTAGGCAGGCGGTCGCGCACGCCAAGGCGGCCTGTCTTGATGTCGTCGGCGATCAGATCGGCCAGCAGCAGGTAGGCCGGCCGGTCGCTGTTGCGCAGCTGCTTGCGCCAGTGGGTGGTGATCGTGGGCATGGGGCGGATCGTCGAAGTTGATTGCATCCATTGATTGCATCGGGCCACCGATCAAGCACGCAGGAATCGCGCCCGCCCCGGAGGCGCCGAATGCTTCGATCGGGTGCGATCAACCTCATTGATCGGGTGCATTGATCGCATGGCGGATGCGTCGTCGCGGTGCGGAAACCGGCCGGCAGCCTCTGTGCGTGCCCGCCTTTGCGGCCTTCCGAAATTTTTTATCCGCACGCAAGGCGCACCGCTGCGCATTGATCGCGAGTTGATCGCACGCACCCGGCCGCACGCTGGCACATCGCCTGCAAAGAGAAAGGCACGCAAGACCTGCGTTCAACCCCTCAACCGGAGTACCCCATGCCCAAAGTCACCCGCCCCCGCAACGAGAAAGGCGAGTACCTCGTCGACTACGAAGAGAAGGTGTTCGAAGACGTCAAGGCCGACCCCGGCGAGAAGGCGCTCGTCACCTTCCACACGGTCGCCTTCGAAGGTTCCATCGGCTTCGTGAACCTGCTGCAGGCCACGCGCCTGCGCCGCAAGGGCTACGAAACCTCCGTGCTGCTGTACGGCCCCGGCGTGACGCTGGGCGTGCAGCGCGGCTTTCCCACGCTGGGCGACGAGGCCTTCCCGGGCCACCAGAACTTCAACAAGCAGATCAGCAAGTTCATGGAAGAAGGCGGCAAGGTCTACGCCTGCCGCTTCGCGCTGCAGGCGCTGTACGGCCACGGCGAAGGGGCGCTGATCGAAGGCATCACGCCGATCAACCCGCTGGACGTGCTGGACCTGGTGCTGCTGCACAAGAAGGCCGGCGCGGTCATCCTCGACACCTGGACGCTGTAGGGCAGGGCACCGGCGATGGCTTCCACATCCCGCATCGTGCGTGCCGCGGCGATCCAGATCGCGCCCGACCTCGACCGGCCCGACGGCACGCTCGACCGGGTGTGCAGCGCCATCGACGAGGCCGCATCCAAGGGCGCGCAGCTCGCGGTCTTTCCAGAGACCTTCGTGCCCTACTACCCCTACTTCAGCTTCGTGCTGCCGCCGGTGCTGCAGGGTGCGCCGCACCTGCGGCTGGCCGAACGCGCGGTGGTCGTGCCGGGCCCGGTCACGCAGGCCGTGGCCGAGCGCGCGCGCCATCACGGCATGGTCGTGATACTCGGCGTGAACGAGCGCGACCACGGCAGCCTCTACAACACGCAGCTGGTGTTCGATGCCGACGGCACGCTCGCGCTCAAGCGCCGCAAGATCACGCCCACGTACCACGAGCGCATGGTCTGGGGCATGGGAGACGGCGCGGGGCTGAAGGTGGTCGACACCGCAGTGGGTCGCGTCGGCGCGCTGGCCTGCTGGGAGCACTACAACCCGCTCGCGCGCTACGCGCTGATGGCGCAGCACGAGGAGATTCACTGCGCGCAGTTCCCCGGCTCGCTGGTCGGCCCGATCTTCGCGGAGCAGATGGAAGTGACCATCCGCCACCACGCGCTGGAGTCGGGCTGCTTCGTGGTCAACGCCACCGGCTGGCTCAGCGACGAGCAGATCCGCTCGGTCACGCCCGACGCCAACCTGCAGAAGGCGTTGCGCGGCGGCTGCCACACCGCCATCGTCTCGCCCGAGGGCAAGCACCTCGCGCCACCGCTCACCGAGGGAGAGGGCATGGTGGTGGCCGACCTCGACATGGCGCTCATCGCCAAGCGCAAGCGAATGATGGATTCGGTCGGCCACTATGCGCGGCCCGAACTGCTGTCGCTCGCCATCAACGACCGGCCGGCGCAAACCACCGTGCCGATGCATCTCACGCAACCCCCTGCTCAATGGAGCTCCGACCATGACCACCACGACGACACAGCAAGACAGCCGGCAACTGATGACCGAGCTCCAGTCCTTCGGGTTGCGGCTGGTTGATCCTTCGGCGGGCGTTGCGAGCCGCCGCGGCGGCGCGGGCCCCTCGGACCACAAGGCCGTGACGGTGGACGGCCACACGATCATGGTGCCGGTGCACACCTCCACGGCCTGGCACTCGCCCTTCACCGCCGAGGCGCCCGACGCGCAGGGCATGAGCCGCGTGATGCGCGGCAGCATTCCCATTGCCAGCATCAGCTTTCCGAAGCAGCCGCGCTTCTACGCGATGCAGACCTTCGACGGCGTGCCCTATTCGCACATCGCCACGCTGCACGGCAGCGACGTGCTCGCCACCACGGTGTTGCAGACCTGCATCCGCTACGAGAGCCGGAAAAAGAGCTGCAAGTTCTGCGCGATCGGCCAGTCGCTCGCGGCCGGCCGCACGGTAGCGCGCAAGACGCCCGAGCAACTCGCCGAGGTGGCGCGCGCCGCCGTGCTGCTCGACGGCGTGAAGCACATGGTGATGACCACCGGCACGCCCAACGCCACCGACCGCGGCGCCGCCATCCTCTGCGAGAGCGCCTTCGCCATCAGGGCCGCGGTGGATATTCCCATCCAGGGCCAGTGCGAGCCGCCCGACGACGACCAGTGGTTCCACCGCATGAAGGCGGCCGGCATCGACACGCTGGGCATGCACCTGGAAGTGGTGACGCCCGAGGTTCGCGAACGCCTCATGCCGGGCAAGGCGAGCGTGCCTGTCTCGCGCTACATGAGCGCCTTCGAGGCGGCCGTGGGCGTGTTCGGACGCGGGCAGGTCAGCACCTACATCCTGGCGGGGTTGGGCGATACGCGCGAAGCCATCCTCGACACCTGCGACCAGTTGCTCGCGCGCGGGGTGTACCCCTTCGTCGTGCCCTTCGTGCCGATCAGCGGCACGCCGCTCGAAGACCATCCGGCGCCCACGCCCGAGTTCATGAAGTCGCTGCTCGCGCCGCTGGGCGAGCGCGTGGTGGCGGCGGGCCTGCGCTCGGCCGACATCAAGGCCGGCTGCGGCAAGTGCGGCGCGTGCTCGTCGCTGTCCGTCTACGAAAGCTGACCATGCTGTGCATCGACGACCTGAGCGAGCTCGACCTGCACTACGCGCCGGTCGAGTACCTGGTGCGCGAGGCGGCGCAGCAGTGGGAGCGCGACGAAGCGATGGGGCTGCGCCGGGCGGTGTTCTGCATCGAGCAGGGCATCTTCGTGCGCGACGACCGCGATGCCGTCGACGACCACGCGCAACTGCTGGTGGCGATGTCCTGCGCGGCGGGCATGCCGGAGCAGGTGGTGGGCACGGTGCGCATCCACCGCGGGGAGGCAGATGGCGAATGGTGGGGCTCACGCCTTGCCGTGCATCCCGCGTTCCGCAGCCAGGGCCACCTGGGCGTGACGTTGATCCGCCTGGCGGTTTCGCGCGCCAACGCGCTTGGCTGCAAGCGCTTCTTCGCGCAGGTGCAGATGCAGAACGTGCCGCTCTTTCGCAAGCTGGGCTGGCAACTGCTCGAAGAAACCGGCGTGCACGGCCGCCCGCATGCACGCATGCAGGCCGAGCTCAGCTGGTACCCGCCCTGCCACGACCCCGTGAGCGGTTTCGTCACGCGCTCCAAGGTGCTGCCATGACCGACAACGTCCACGAAATCGCCGAAGCCCTTCGCGCCACGCGCGGCTTCGCCCACAAGCGCGACATCAGCGATGTGGTCTCCGCCCTCGGTCGGGCGCTTCCGGGCGGCCACGCGGCGCTCGCGCAGGCCGTGCCCATCGGCGACGACTGCGCCGCCATTCCCGACGGTCACGGCGGCTACCTGCTGTTCGCCATCGAGGGGCTGGTCGAGGACTTCATCGTGCGCATGCCGTGGTTCGCGGGCTACTGCGGCGTGATGGTCAACGTGAGCGACATCTACGCCATGGGCGGCCGGCCGACCGCCGTGGTCGATGCACTGTGGAGCACTGGCATGAGCCCTGCGGACGATGTTCTGCGCGGGCTGGCCGAGGCGGCTGTGCGCTACGGCGTGCCCATCGTCGGCGGCCACAGCAACAACCGCAGCGAGCGGCCGCAGCTCGCGGTCGCGATCCTCGGCCATGCGCGCAGTCTGCTCACCAGCTTCGATGCGAAGCCCGGCGACCTGCTCGTGATGGCGGCCGACCTGCGCGGCGCCTACGAGGAGCCCTTTCCCTACTGGAACGCATCGACCGCCGCGCCCGCCGCGCGCCTGCGCGCCGACCTCCAAGTGCTGCCCGCGCTGGCCGAAGAAGGCCTGTGCCGTGCAGCCAAGGACATCAGCATGGCGGGCGCGGTGGGCACGGCCATGATGCTGCTGGAGTGCTCGGGCGTGGGCGCGCGCATCGAGCTCGACGCACTGCCCAGGCCCGCGGGCGTGCCGCTGATGCGCTGGCTGTCCTCGTTTCCGAGCTACGGCTTCGTGCTGAGCGTCGCGCCTGCGCAGGTGGGCCCGGTACTGGCGCGCTTCGCCGCGCGCGACATCGCCTGCGGCGTGATCGGCGAGGTCGACGCCACGCGGCAGGTGCACCTGCGTGCCGGTGGAGAAGAAGCCCTGCTGTGGGACTTCGGCAGTGACGCCTTCATCCAGCCACCCGCCATTCGACTGGAGACCGCCGCATGCCGGTGACGCACTTCCGCGTGCGCTGGCCCGACGCCAGCGAGACCCGCTGCTACTCGCCCTCCAGCGTGGTGCGCGAACACCTCGTGCCCGGCGAGCCCTATGCCCTCGGTGAGTTCATGCAGCACGCGCGCGAGGCATTGGGCCTCGCCAGCGAGCGCGTGCGCGCGAAGTACGGCTTCGCGTGCTCGCAGGCGATGGACCAGCTCGCGGAGATCGAACACATCGCTGCGCGCTTCGCGGAAACCGCCGGCGCGCAGGTCACCGTCGTCGCCTTCGACTGACGACTCCATCCCCAGAGAGAAAGAAGCACCCCATGTCACACCCCTACGGCGGACGCAGCCACTACAGCGTCGTCATCGTCGGCGGCGGCCAGGCCGGCCTGTCGCTGAGCCACTGCCTGCAGCAGCGCGGCATCGACCACCTCGTGATCGAAAAGCGCAGCCTGGTGCACACCTGGCGCACGCAGCGCTGGGACTCGTTCTGCCTCGTCACGCCCAACTGGCAGTGCCAGCTGCCGGGATGGAGCTACCTCGGCAGCGATCCGCACGGCTTCATGGTCAAGGACCAGATCAACGAATGGCTCGCAGGCTTCGTCGATCATGTGAAGGCACCGGCCATCGAGGGCGTGACGGTCGAGCGCGTCTCGCGCGATGGAGAACGCGAGCGCTTCAACGTGCAGACCGACGCCGGCCTCTACACCGCCGACCAGGTGGTCGTGGCCTCGGGCGGCTACCACCGCCCCATCGTGCCGCGCCTCGCCGAGAAGCTGCCTGCGGGTGTGGCGCAGTTCCACTCGGCGCAGTACCGCAACCCGGCGCAGCTGCCCGAGGGCGCGGTGCTGGTGGTGGGCTGCGGCCAGTCGGGCGCGCAGATTGCCGAAGACCTGCACCTGGCCGGCCGCAAGGTTCACCTGGCCACAGGCCACGCGCCGCGCTGCGCGCGCTTCTACCGCGGCCGCGAGGTGGTCGACTGGCTCGCCGAGATGAAGTACTACGAGATGCCCGTCACCGAGCATCCGCTGCGCGAAGGCGTGCGCGACAACACCAACCACTATGTGACCGGCCGCGACGGCGGGCGCGACATCGACCTGCGGCGCTTCGCGCTCGAAGGCATGGAGCTGTATGGGGTGCTGAGCGGCTTCGACAGCGGAAACTTCGAGCTGCAGCCCAACCTGCGCGACAACCTCGATGCCGCGGACGACACCTACAACCGCATCAACGCGTCGATCGACAAACACATTGCGGCGAAGGGCATCGAGGCGCCACCGCCTTCGGTCTACTCGCCCGTGTGGGAGCCGGCACAAGAACGCACGCGGCTCGACCTTGCGGCGGCGGGCATCGGCAGTGTCGTGTGGTGCATCGGCTTCTTGCCGGACTTCGCGTGGGTCGATGCGCCAGTGTTCAACGGGCGCGGTGCGCCGGTGCACCTGCGCGGGGTGACGAACGAACCGGGCCTGTACTTCCTGGGCCTGCCGTGGCTGCACACTTGGGGGTCGGGGCGCTTCTCGGGCGTAGCCGGTGATGCGGCGTTCCTCGCGGAAGCCATCGAAAATAGAAAATCGAAACTGCGCGAGAGCCATGCCGCAGTGGCACGAACACTTCATGCCGCCTAGTGCTGTGAGTTGGAAGTCGACGACGGACTATCCAGCCGAAGGCCTGCTCCGCCGGATGCCAGAAGAGCGGCCGTCGCTTTCTCCCTCAAGGAAAGCAATGGGCCGCTGAGTTCCTGCTCCACCTCGTCCATGTTGGCGGCGGTGGCGACACTGACGTTGAGCACATAGATCGGGCGATCCGCCAGCACGATCGGTGCTGACAGGGCGATCACTTCCGGTTGCCATGCGGCGCTGCAGTAGCCGCGCTGCTCGATGCTGAGTTTCGCGGACTTGATCTCGTCTCGCAACTGCCCCCATCCGGTGGAGCGTCTGCTGCGGAACAGTGCCAGCAGCGCTCGCCTCGTGGATTCCGGAGCGACCGCCAGATAGGCGCGGCCCAACGAAGTGAGTTCCATCGGCACCCGTTGACCTGCCACCACATGGCGTAGCGCAACGCGGCGGTTGTAGCGAACGGATTCGAGATAGACCATTTCGTCGCGATCGGGCACCGCCAGGCCGACGTTGATGCGCATCTTTTCGGCCAGCGCGCGCATCAGCGGGGCGACCGTGTTCAGCACCGGCGAGCCCGCGCGCATCGCATGGGCCAGGCTCAAGACATGTGCGGCCAGGCGGTAGGCCCGGCGGGCGCGATCGTGCTCCAGCAGGCCGGTTTCCACCAGCGTCTGCGTCAGGCGGCTCACGGTGGCGCGAGACAGTCCCGTGCGTTCCGCGAGTTCGCCGTTGCCAAGCAGATCGGCGCCTGGCCTGAACGCTCTGAGCACCTCGACACCGCGCACGAGCGACCGGTTGAGCATCGGGTCTTCGTGGTGTGGCCGGCGCGCTTTCTCAGAGGGTGTGTTCGACATGTTCCGCGAGTGGCGTGTGGCGCTGAAAACGTGGGGAGAGGCGCCGGGCAGCGTATCACCGATTTCCATCTGTTGGAAATAGGGGGGTGCGCGAACCGCTTGGCAAACCTAAGCTTCACCCATTCGATGAGAACCGCAGCCCAACGTGGCCGTCGATGGGGCTTCCCGTACTTCTCTTGTCAAACCGGAGACAAATCCATGCAGATCACGCTGACCCTGGCGCGTGCCAAACGAGCCGTCTTTTTCTCTTGCGCCACCGTTGCAGCAAGCCTGACGGCGTTCCCCGCTTTCGCGGCGTTTCCGGACAAGCCTGTGAAGATCGTGGTGCCATTCGCGCCGGGCGGAGGCACCGATCTCGTGGCGCGCACCATGGGCATCACCATGGGCCAGGAGCTGGGTCAACCGGTGATCATCGACAACAAGCCCGGTGCGGGCACCATCATCGGAACCGACGCCGTCGCGAAGAGCCAGCCCGACGGCTACACGCTTGTCATGGCGACCGTCGCGCACGTGGTGAATCCGAGCCTCCTGCCAAAGCTTCCCTACAACTACGAGAAGGCATTTGCGCCGGTCATGCTGGTGGGAATTTCGCCGAACGTGCTCGTCGTTCGGGCCGAAAGTCCTTACAAGTCCGTGGGCGACATCATCGCCGCGGCCAAGGCCCATCCCGGAAAGCTCTCGTTCGCATCGCAGGGCGCCGGCACGTCGGCTCATCTCGCAGGCGAACTCTTCAAGAATCTCACCAAGACCGACATCACGCACATCCCCTACCGCGGCGCTGGCCCGGCCATCACGGATCTGCTGGGCGGCCAGGTCGATGTGATGTTCGCCACGGCAGCCGCGGTCGGCACGTTCATCGAAAGCGGCAAGCTGCGGGCGCTGGCCGTGACCACCGCCTCGCGCTCCACGGCGCCCTCGCTGGCCAGGGTGCCGACCGTCGCGGAGAGCGGCGTGCCCGGTTACGTGGCGGACAGCTGGTATGGCCTCTATGCGCCGGCCGGAACGCCACGGGACGTGATCATGAAACTGAACGCCGCCGCAAGGAAAGCCGTCCAGACCGAGGCCTTCCGCAAGCGCGTGGAAAGCGAAGGCCTCGTGATCGACGCGGGTTCGCCGGAGGCGTTCGACCGCTATGCCAAGGGTGAAGAGGCCCGCTGGCGAAAGGTGGTCAAAGAGAACCACATCACCACTGACTGAGGCCCAAGGGCAAAAAAATGACCGAAAACCTGATCCAACTCGAAGTCGTCGACGGCGTTGCCACGCTGTGGTTGAACCGCCCGGAAAAGCGCAATGCCATGAGCGACGACATGCGCACCGAATTCATCGCCGCGCTCGAGCGCGTGGCGAACGACAAGGCGATTCGCGCCCTGGTGCTGACGGGCAAGGGAAATGGCTTCTGCGCCGGCGGCGACATCGCCGGCATGGAGCGCCGGATGCAAGCGCCCGCGGGCGAGGTCGGCTTCAACGGTTGGAGCCGCCAGCAACGCGTGCACCACGCGCAGTCGCTGCTGCACACCATGCCCAAGCCGACCATCGCCGCAGTCAACGGCGCCGCGTCGGGCCTGGGTGCCGATACGGCGCTCGCCTGCGACTTCATCATTGCGTCGGATGCGGCGAGCTTCACCTGGTCCTATATCAACCGCGGCATCATTCCCGACGGCGGCGGCATGTACTTTCTGCCTCGCCGCGTCGGCCTGGCCAAGGCCAAGGAGCTGATCTTCAGCGGCCGCAAGGTCGAGGCCGAAGAGGCGCTTCGTCTCGGCATCGCCGATCGCAAGGCCGATGCGGACAGCCTGATTGCAGAAGCGCAGCGCTGGGCCGCCGAAATGAGCAAGGGCTCCGCCACGGCGCTGGCCCTGGGCAAGACCATCCTCAACCAGAGCTTCGAGTTGTCGGCCCATCAGGTGTTCGCCCAAGGCAGCCAGGCGCAAGGCATTTGCTACACCAGCACCGAGCATCGCGAATCGGTGATGGCGTTCCTGGCCAAGACCTCCACCCCGGCCGGCAAGGAGTGAGCGCCATGAATGCCATCTCCCGACTCCTCAAGCCACGCAGCGTCGCCGTCATCGGAGCGTCGGGCGACGCCACCAAGACCGCTGGCAGGCCCATCTCGTACCTCGTGAAGCACGGCTTCTCGGGCGAAATCTATCCGGTGAATCCGAAGGCCGATCGCATCGGCGAGCTGGCCTGCTATGCGGACGTGGCTTCGCTGCCGGCGGTGCCTGACGTGGGCATCGTGCTGCTCGGGGCCGAGCGCGCCCACCTGGCGGTGCGCGACCTGGCCGCCCGCGGCACCGCGGCAGCCATCGTGCTGGCCAGCGGCTACACCGAGATCGGTGAGGAGGGCGCGCGCCGCCAGCGGCAGCTGATGGAAGCGGCCGGGTCCATGCGCATCCTGGGGCCCAACACCATCGGCCTGGTCAACCTCACGGACAACATCGTGCTGTCGGCCACGGGTGCGCTCGAGATGGCGCACTTTCCCGTCGGCGGCGTCGGCGTGGTGTCGCAGAGTGGCGGCATCCTCGGTTCGCTGTTGTCTCGCGCTGCGGTGCGCGGCATCGGCCTGTCCAAGCTGATCTCGACCAGCAACGAGGTCGACCTGGAGCTGGCGGACTTCATCGATCATCTCGCCGAAGACGATGCCACGAAGGTCATCGCGCTGTACGTCGAGACGGTGCGCAATCCGGAGAAGTTCCGCGCTGCGGCGCTGAAGGCGGCACGCGCGGGCAAGCCTGTGGTCGCGTTCAAGATCGGCCGTTCCGAGGCGGGCGCCAAGGCGGCGGTGTCGCACACCGGCGCGCTGGCCGGTGCCGACCGCATGTACGACGCGCTCTTCAGGCAGGTGGGCGTGATCCGCGCCCAGACATTCAATGACCTGCTGGACATCCCCGCCGCACTGGCCACCGGCCGTAAGCTGCGCGGCAACCGGGTCGCGGTCCTGACCTCCACCGGCGGCGCCGGGACGCTGGTGTCGGACGACCTGGGCCTGTCCGGCTTCGATACGCCCGCACCCGATGCCGCGACGGCCGAAGCATTGCGCGCGCTGCAGACCGGCGACCATGCCGTGCTCGATCGGAACCCGATCGACGTGACCCTGGCGGGCCTGCGGCCTGACTTGCTGCGCGGCGCCATCGACGTGCTGTTGAAGAGTCCCAGCTACGACGCCTTGACCATCATCGTCGGCTCATCCAGCCTCGCCATGCCCGAATTGATGGCCGGCGCGATCCAGGACTGCCTGCCGACCTCGGACAAGCCCGTCATTGCCTACGTGAGCCCGCACGCGCCGGAAATCGGCGCGCTGCTGACACAGCGCGGTGTCCCCGCTTTTGCCGCGGCGGAAAGCTGTACCGCTGCGCTCGACGCCATGCTGCGGGCCAGCCAGTGGAAAGACCCGGGCGAGCCGACCGCCGCCATGCAGCCGGTTGCGGTAGGCGATCTGCCTTCGGGCTCGCTCGACGAGGCGCAGGCCAAGCAGCTCTTCAGCCGTTTCGGCGTGCCGTGCGCGCGAGAGCTTGTCGTCACCGAGCCAGCACAGGCCGAGGCCGCTGCGCGTGAGCTGGGTGGCCGCGTGGTGTTGAAGATCCTGTCGGCCCAGGTCACGCACAAGAGCGACGTGGGCGGTGTGGCGGTCAACCTCACGCCCGACACGGTGGGCGCGCGCCTGCTGCAGATGGCGTCCGATGTCGAGGCCAACGCCGGCTCGAGGCCGCAGCGATTCCTGGTGCAGGAAATGGTGGCCGGCGGTACCGAACTGATCCTCGGCATGCACCGTGATGCGCTGGGCACGGCCATCCTGCTGGGAATGGGCGGCGTCACCGCAGAGCTGTTCAAGGACACGGCGATGCGGCTTCTGCCGGCGCAAGGTGGCCTGAGCCGCGACGAGGCACTGGGCATGGCGCAGGAACTGAAGACGTGGCCGCTGCTGGACGGCTTTCGCGGCCGGCCCAAGGCCGATGTCGAGGCGCTGCTGGCGGCCATCGTCGCCTTCTCTCACATGGCGGCCCAACTGGGTGACCGTCTGGTCGAAGCCGAGATCAACCCGGTGTTCGTGCTGCCGCAGGGGCAGGGCGTGCGTGCTGCCGATGGCGTGGTCGTTCTCGCCTGAAGAAATTGAACCCCTGAATCAGGAGAACCTGGATGCATGCAACGGAAGTATTTGCGCGATACGCGGCCGAGTTTTACCGGCAGCCGCTCCCTGCCGAGGTCATTCATCATGCCAAGCGCGCAGTGATCGACTGGTATGCATCGCTTTTCCCGGGCCTGGATGCGGCACCGGTGCGCATGCTGGAGCAAGCCCTGGGCGACGACCTCGATCGCGGTGGCGCCTTCCTGGCGCAAGGGCGCCCGGCCACTGCGCGCGCTGCTGCGCTCATCAACGGCACGGCTGCGCATGCCGCAGAGGTAGATGACAGCTTTCGCGAGGCCATGTACCACCCAGGCGCTGCGACCATCGCGGCCGCAATGGCCGGTGGGCAGGACATCGGTGCCTCAGGGCTTCAGTTTCTGCGCGGCGTGGTGCTTGGCTACGAGATCTCGACGCGAATCGGCGTCGTGATGGGCCGGTCGCATTACAAGTTCTGGCACAGCACGGGCACCGTGGGTAGCTTCGGAGCGGCTGCGGCGGCTGGCGGATTGATGGAGCTCGACGAAGTTGCCTTCGCGCACGCGCTCGCCACCGCTGCGACCTTCACGGCGGGACTGCAGCAGGCGTTCCGGATGGATTCGATGTCCAAACC
This sequence comes from Variovorax sp. Varisp46, assembly GCF_059491885.1. NCBI lineage: Bacteria > Pseudomonadati > Pseudomonadota > Betaproteobacteria > Burkholderiales > Comamonadaceae > Variovorax > Variovorax sp. Varisp46. Next base: position 2,789,542 of record NZ_CP168515.1, on the reverse strand, counting down.
GCTGCATGCGGGGCGTGCAGCCGAGGCGGGCCTCCTCGCTGCCCAACTGGCGCGGCGCGGCCTGACGGGTTCGCTGGATGTCCTCGATGGCGACGCCGGGCTCGGCCAGGCCATGAGCAACGGGCCCGACTGGTCGCAGGTCGGCGCGACGCTCGGGCAGGACTTTCACATCACACGCCTGACATTCAAGAACCATATCGGCTGCGGCCACACTTTTCCGTCGATCGACGGCGCCCTCGCGCTGCAGTCGAAGCACCGTATTGCGACTGAAGACATCGTTCGCATTCGTGTAGGCACCTATTGGCCAGCATTGGATATCGCTTGCTACGAGCGACCGGCTTCCGCCAACGAAGCACGCTTCAGCTTGAAGTACATGGTGGCGTCGGCCCTCGTGCATGGCAGCGTGCGCATGGCGGCGTTTGAGCCGGCGCGCCTCGAGGATCCCGCAACGCGCGCCCTGATGGAGCGCATGGAGGTCGCGGTGGATCCGGCGCTCGACGCGGCATTCCCGGGCCAGCGTGCCGCACGCATCGAGATCGACACCGCGGATGGGCGCCGGCTCAGCCATCTGCAGCCCAATCGGAAGGGCGATCCCGAGGAGCCACTGAGTGACGCCGACCTGGAAAGCAAGTTTCTCGAACTGTCCACGCCGGTGATCGGTGCCGCGCGGGCGCGCAGGCTTCTCGAGCGGCTGTGGCGCCTGGAGAGTGCGACCAGTCTTGCATACGAATCTTGATGAGGCAGGGGGCGTCGAGCCCACCAGGGGAGCGCAAGCGGCTTCGCCCAGGGCGCCCAGGCCGGCCCTGCCTACGGCCGCAGGCGCCAGCCAAGTTCGCCCTGGAGGAACTGGGCGGCCTCGGCGGGCAGATCCTCTGCGTCGAAGAAGCACGCCACGGGGCGCTCGACGACGATCCGTCCAGCATGCAGATAGGCCACGCGCGTGGCGAGGCGCTTGGCCTGCCCGAGGTTGTGGGTGCTCATCACGATCGTCACGCCGCTGTTGGCGACCTCCTCGATGAGGGCCTCGATTTCATTCTTGGCGCCGGGGTCCAGGCTGGCAGTCGGCTCGTCCAGGAACAGGATGTCCGGCTGCAGTGCCCAGGCGCGTGCGAGGCCAAGGCGCTGCTGCTGTCCGCCCGAAAGCGAACGGGCAGATCGCGTGGCGTGTTCGAGCAGGCCCACGTTAGCCAGGCCCTGGCGGCAGCGCTCGCTGCGCTCGGAGGCCGGCACGCCGGAAAGCCAGAGGCCCACCCAGACATTGCGCCACACCGAGAGGCTCAGCAGGAAGGGGCGCTGGAACAGCATGGCCGCTCGCGGAAGGCGGCCTTCGGGTTGCAGCGGCAAGGATTCGCAGCGACCTTCGCAGGGCAAAAGTCCATGCAGCAGCCGCAGCAGCGTGGTCTTGCCGGAGCCGTTGGCTCCGATGAGGATGAGCCGGTCACCCCGGCGCACGGTCAGCGATGCGTCGTTCAGCGCCATCAACGAGCGGAAGCGCACCGTGACCCGGTCGGCCCGGATCAACGCTGCCGCCTCGGTAGCAGCCGGCGTGCGAGGGGCGCGAGGAGTGGGCGTCCGGGGCGCCGCATGCGGCGGCACCTGAGAGGCGGCGCGCAGCGGGCGCGTGGCAAGCCAATGCAACAGGCCGATGGCGCCGTTGACCGCGCCGACCACCGCCAGCAGCACGATGCCCAGCGCCAAGGCCAGCGCAAGATCTCCCTTGCTGGTCTCCAGTGCGATGGTGGTGGTCATCACGCGCGTGACGCCGGCGATGTTGCCGCCGACGATCATCACGGCCCCTACCTCGGCAATGGCCCGCGCGAAGGCCGTGAGCAGGACGGTGGCCACGCCCATCCGGTCGTGCACCAGCATCAGCAGCGAGGTGGTGAGCGGCCCGGCGCCCAGGGAGCGCAACTGGTCGCCGCCATCGGCCAGGGCCGCCATCACGAGCCGGCGTGACAGGGCGGCGATCAGCGGCGTGACGAGCACGCTCTGCGCCACCACCATCGCTGAAGGCGTGAACAGGATTCCCAGTTCGCCCAGCGGTCCCGAGCGCGAGAGCAGCAGGTACACCAGCAGGCCCACCACCACGGCGGGCAGGGCGAGCAGCGTGTTCACCAACCACACGGCCAGCGCGTGCCCCGGGAACCGCGCCACTGCCAGCCAGGCGCCCAGCAGCAGCCCGAACAGCGCGCCAATTGCGCAGGCCGTGGCGCTGACCTGCAGCGAGAGCGCCGTGATGCGTACGAGTTCGGGGTCGGCGTGCGTGATGAGCTGCCAGGCCAGTGCCCAGCCTTCGGTCATGGTGTTCATCGAAGGACGGCTCTCAATGCAAGCGCGAGGCCATGCTCATCACGCGGCCCATCCATCGACTGGGCCACCGTTCACTGGCTCGCGTTCGGGAAGAAGAGCTGCTCGCCGCCGATCTTGTACGAGGCGATCGCGGCTTGCCCGTCGCGCGACACCACCCAGTCGGAAAAAGCCTGCGCCAGGTCTTTCTTGACGTGCGGATGCCTGGCCGGATTCACGACGATCACGCCGTACTGGTTGAACAGCTGCCGGTCGCCCTCGACCACGATGCCCAGGTCGCCGCGGTTCTTGAAGTTGAGCCAGGTGCCGCGGTCGGACAGCACATAGGCATTGGTGGAAGCGGCGATGTTGAGCGCCTGGCCCATGCCGCAGCCGCACTCCTTGTAGCCGGCGGGCTTGGCGGCCGCGAGGTCGATGCCCGCCAGTTTCCACTGGCGCAGTTCGGCCGCGTGGGTGCCGCTCTTGTCGCCGCGCGAGACGAAGGCACCGCCCGTGGCGCCCAGCCGCTTGAGCGCGGCCGCGATGTCGTTGCCGCGCACGCCGGCCGGGTCGGATTTCGGTCCGATCAGCACGAAGTCGTTGTACATGACCGCGCGGCGCGGGAGGCCGAAGCCTTCCGCGACAAACTTTTCCTCGGCGGGTTGGTCATGCACGAACAGCGCATCGGCATCGCCGCGGCGCGCCATGTCCAGCGCCTGGCCTGTGCCCACGGCCACCACGCGCACCTCGGTGCCGGAGGCTTTCGTGAACTGCGGCAGCAGATGCTTGAACAGGCCGGACTGCTCGGTCGAGGTGGTGGAAGCCAGCACGATGAACTTTTCTTGCGCCTGGGCGATCGGCGCGAGCAGCGTGCCGACGAGGGCAGCAGCGAGGGCGAGGAAGTTGAGGCGTCTGCGCGAGGCCATCGTCATCGTGTGGGTCCTTGGAAGTTGAGGATGTACCGTCCTGCTGGATCAGACAGCGGGATCGACGCGAAAGCCCAACCGGCTCAGCGCCTCGCGGGCCGCGGCCGATTGCAGCAAGGCAATGAATGCCTGCACGGGCGCCCGCTCGCGGCGTGCCCTGGGCACCACGAAGTCGTAGCGCTCTTCCTGCACCGGGATGAAGCCCAGGCCGTACTGCCGTGCAACCGTGTCGATGGCCAGGCCCCAGTCGGCGCGCTGCTGCGCCACGGCCACGGCCACCGCGTTGTGCGACTTGGTCTGCACGCCGTAGCCGGGCGGCTTGGCGCTGCCGAGCAGGCGATCGATGAGGATGCGCGTGCCGCTGCCGGCGTTGCGGTTGACCATGGTGCAGCCGGGCCCGGTGATCGCGGCGGCGATGGCCGCGGTGGCATCGCGCCCCTCGAAGCGCGCGTCCGACGGGCGATAGACGATGCCCTGCATGCGGCCATACCCCGGGATCAGTTCCAGCTCCCGCGTGAGCAGTGGCCGGTTGTAGACGCCGGTGGCCGGGTCCATCAGGTGGATGCCCGCCACGTCGCATTCGCCGCGCCGGGCGGCCATCAGCCCGCCCGTGCTGCCCACGTTCATGGCCTTGATGCGAATGCCCTGGCGCACCAGCTCCCCGGCCAGCCAGTCCAGGCCCACGCAGTGGCTGCCGATGAAGATCAGGTCCGCGGCGTCCAGCCCATGGCCCAGCAGCTGCACCTGCACGGGCGCGCCGGCATCGACGATCTCGGTGTGCTGGCCGATGGTGATGAACCCGTCCGCGCTGCTGAACGTGGTGACAGAGCCCGAGCCCTTGCCCATCGGGTAGGCCGCCAGGCCTTCGTCGGTGGGCACCAGGCCCACGAGCAGGTACTCGGTGCGGCCGCGCTCGGAGTTCACGCGCATCGGCAGTTTGGCGTCCACATGCTCGCGCCGCTCCGGCGGCCGGCCGGCGAAGGCGCGGATCACGGGGGCCAGGAACTCGTGGAAGGTGAAGACTGCCGAGGTCGGAAAGCCCGGCAGGATCACGACCGGCTTGCCGCCCGTGACCGCCAGGCACACCGGCTTGCCGGGCTTGAGCGCCACGCCGTGCGCCACCACGCCCGGATCGCCGAGCGCTGCGACCACGCGGTAGGAAAGATCGCCTTCGCCCTTGGACGTGCCGCCCGAGAAGACCACGGCATCGCAGGCCAGCCCCTGTGCGAGCGCGGCCGACAGTGCGGCCTCGTCATCGGGAATCACGCCCAGCCGCACGGGCTGGCCGCCCAGTTCCTCGACGGCGGCGCCGATGATGGCGGCGTTGGAGTCGTACACCGCACCCGTGGGCAGCGGCGCGCCGGGCGCGACGATCTCGTTGCCGGTGGAAAAGATGGCCACGCGCGGCTTGCGGTACACGCCGACCTCGGCGAGGCCGAGTGCCGCGATCACGCCGATCTCGCGAGAGCTCAACGCCTGGCCGGCACGCAACACCGTTTCTCCGCGCGCGATGTCGGTGCCGGCGTAGCTGACGTTCTCGCCTTCGGTGGCCGCGCGGCGGATCTGCACCCGGCCGTCCTCGGCATCGGTGTGCTCCACCATCACCACCGCATCGGCGCCGCGAGGCAGCATGCCGCCCGTGGCGATCGCCGTCGCATGGCCGCCCGTCACTTCGCGCTGCGGCACGATGCCGGGCGCCAGCGTCTCGTCGGCGAGCGTCAGCAGTCGGGCCTGTTCTTCCATTGCTCCCCAGGTGTCGGCGGCCTGCACGGCAAAGCCGTCGACGTTGGAGCGGTCGAAGCCGGGCACGTCGATCGCGGCGACCACGTCTTCGGCCAGCACACGGCCCAGCGCCTCGTGCAGGGGAACGGTCTCGCGACCCAGTGGCGCGAGCCTGAGGTGTTGACGGAAGCGGCGTTCGGCCTCGTCGCGCGTGACGACATCGAGAAATTGCGATTGGGGTTTCACAGGCACTCGTAAAGATGAACAGTGACTTCGATCCCGGCCCCGAAGCCTTCGCTTTCCGCGGGCGCGACGACGAAGCCGTCGGCCCGCGTGGTCGAACTCAGCATGGACGCGCCCGACAGCGCGAGCGGCTCCACGCCTTCTTCGCCGATCTTCACGCGCACGTAGTCGACGCGTCCGACCTGGGAGACGATCTTGCGCGCCACGGTTGCGCGCGTGCGGGGGTAGGGCCAGTCGGCGGACCGGCCGCCGAGCCGGCGGATCGCACGCCCGGCGAAGAAGTCGTAGGCGCACAGGCAGGAGACCGGGTTGCCCGGCAGCAGGAAGACCAGCGTGTCGCCGATGCGGCCCATGCCGGCCGGACTGGAGGGCCGCATCGCGATGCCGTGGATGGCCAGTTCGCCGAGTTCGGCCAGCAGGTGCGGCGCATGGTCCTCGGCGCCCACGCTGGAGCCGCCGGAGATGAGCACCACATCGGCACCGGGTGCCGCCAGGGCCTGAGCGATGACCTGCGGGTCGTCGCCCAGGCGCTGGTGCGACTCGAGCAGGCCGCCGTCGCGCGCCACGAGGCCGCGCAAGGTCACGGAGTTGGCGTCGTAGATGTCGAAGGGCCCCTTGGGCGTGCCGGGTGCGCGCACTTCATTGCCGGTCACGAGCAGCCGCACGCGGGGCCGGCGCACCACCTGCAACTGCGCCAGGCCCAGCGAAGCCGCCAGCCCCGCGTCCTGCGGTCGCAGCCGGCGTCCCGCGGCCAGCGCCGTACTGCCGCGCGCGATGTCCTCGCCGACGCGGCCCACATGCTGGCCCGGTGCCACAGCCCGCGTGATGGCCAGGCGCCCGTCCTGCTCGCTCGCATATTCGGCGGGCACCACGGCATCCAGTTCCAGCGGTACCGGAGCGCCGGTCATGATGCGGATGGCTGCGCCCGCGGGCACGGCGCCATCGAAAGGCCGGCCGGGCCAGGCATGGCCCGCGATCGGAAACTCCAACGGGTTGTATTCGCCGGCCCCCGTGGTCTCGCCGCCGCGCAGCGCATAGCCGTCCATGGCCGAGCGGTCGAATTCGGGCACCGCGATGGGTGCGATCACCTCATGCAGCAGTACCCGTCCCGCGGCCTCTTCAACCGCCACGGATTCGCCCGGCAGCAGCGGCGTGTGGGCGTCGATCCAGGCGAGCGCATCGGGAACCTCCGCGCGCTGGGTGAAGCCGCGCATGCGCACATCGGTCGAGGCAGTTCGTTCGGGTGGGGGCATCAGGTTCAGTCTCGCCCGCGCTTGCGCGCGGCGGCTGACTTAATTCTTGGGTGCGGGATGGGTCTGTGCCGAGGGCTGGTTCGTACTGGGCGGCGATGCAGCCGTGGAGGCCGGGGAATGTGCGCCCGAGGCTTCGATGGGCTTGGTTTCGCCCGCGGGCGCCGCGGCGTAAGGGCCCGGATCCACGCAGGGCGGTGTGGTCGCCGCGGCCGGTACCGGCTTGCCCGCGGACTGGGCGCTGGCGCGGTACTTGGCTGCGACCTGGTCCTGTGCCTTGCACAGCAGGTAGGCGTCGGTCTTGGTGCTCCATGCGGTGCGGGCTGCAGCCTCGGCGGCCTTCGCCTGCGCTTCCGGCGTGGGCGCGGGAAGCTTGGCGAAAACGGACGATGCAGCCAGCGCGAAGAGAAGAGTCAGCGTGTGCTTCATGCGGAGGTTCCTTGCGCGGTCACCGGCCGCGCCGGGTCCGATGCGTCGGGGCGCGCCGAGCGCTGCGCCGGGATCTTGCCGGCCTCGATGTCGTCATACCAGAGGCGATGGTGCTCGCGCGCCCAGGTCTCGTCGACATAGCCTTCGCGCATCGCCTTGTAGGCGCCGGTCATGCCCAGCGTGCCGATATAGATGTGGCCCAGGATCATGGCCATCATGAGCAGCGTGGCCACCGCATGCACCATGTGCGCGATCTGCATCTCGCCGCGCGTGTAGACGAAGCCCGGCAACAGCTTGTCGAGGAACAACCCCGAGCCGATGACGATGCTGCCCAGAAGGAGCACGCCGCCCCAGAACACGGCCTTCTCGCCGGCGTTGAAGCGGTGCGACGCGGGCTCCTTGCCGCCGAACAGGCCGCCGCCGTGCCGCAGCCAGCTGAGGTCTTCCGCCCGCGGCCAGTTGCTGCGGATGAAGGTGAAGATCATGAACAGCGTGGTCACGACGAACAGCGGTCCGACGAAGTTGTGCACGGTCTTGAGCATGTAGGTGAGCCAGCCGAACAGCGCGCTGCCGAGCACCGGCAACAAGAAGAACTTGCCGAAGGCCATCACGATGCCCGACAGCGCGAGCGTGACGAAGGCAAGCGCGTTCGACCAGTGCGTGGCGCGCTCGAACGGCGTGAAGCGCTCGATCTTGCGGCCGGTCTCGGCGCCGTGCAGCCGGATCGGCCCGCGCGTGAAATGGAAGATGGCCAGCGCCAGCAGCGTGACGAAGAGCAGCGCCGCGCCGTACGGAATGATCCAGTTGTTGCGCACCTGCCGCCAGGCCTCGCCCGCGTTGGTGAAGCGCGAGCCCGGGTACTGCACGAAGCGCTGGATCAGGTTGCCGGCCTCGGGCGCCTCGCTCACGGGCAGGCTGCTGTAGCCGGTGATGCCGCCGCTCACCTGGCGCCACATCGGTGCGTTGTTGCCGGGCTGCACCTTGTTGCGCTCGCCGTTGGTCTGGTTGAGGTAGTTCGGGTCGGCGCTGGCCTCGGGCTTGACCTCGAAGATGTTCTGGCTGCGGATGCCGCCCTCGGCCTTCGGTGCGGCAGCGGCAGCGGCGGTGGAAGCGGAAGCAGGCGAAGCAGGGGCGGGCGAAGCCGCGACGGCGCCGCTCGCGGCCGGGTTGGCGTCCTGGGCCGGCGCCACCGCCGCACAGCCCAGGAGCGCGGTCGCCAACAGCGCGTGGAACGCCCGCCTGGTGCGAATGGTGACGCTCATGCGGCCTCCGGTTCAGTTTTCTCGGATGTACTCGTTCTGCCCGTTGGAGCGAACCTTGATCTGCTGCTCCCACGCCGTCTTGTCGCCCACCTTCCAGCCGGGCGCGGTGAAGGCCGTGCCGGTGTTGGCCTGCGTGCCGGTGCCGCTCCAGGGCACCGCATCGTGCTTGACGCCCTCCGCGTTCGTCTGCGGCTTCTCGGTGCAGGCCGCAAGCAGCATCGCGCCCGAAGCGAGCACGACGAGGGTCGCGACCGCGCGCTTCACCTGGTGCCTCCGGTGGTCGGCGTGCCGGCCTGCTGCGAGCCATAGGCCGTGCCCCAGCCCCAGACTTCGGCGCCCGTGCCGCGTTGCACGACGCGGGTGCGGAAGATGTCGGCCACCACGTCGCCGTCGCCGGCCAGCAGCGCCTTGGTCGAGCACATCTCGGCACAGGCCGGCAGCTTGCCTTCGGCCAGGCGGTTGCGGCCGTACTTCTCGAACTCGGCTTCGGAGCCGTTGGCTTCGGGGCCGCCGGCGCAGAAGGTGCACTTGTCCATCTTGCCGCGTGCGCCGAAGGTGCCTTGCGACGGGAATTGCGGCGCGCCGAAGGGGCAGGCGTACGAGCAGTAGCCGCAGCCGATGCACACGTCCTTGTCGTGCAGCACCACGCCTTCCTCGGTGCGGTAGAAGCATTGCACGGGGCACACCGCCATGCAGGGTGCGTCGGAGCAATGCATGCAGGCCACCGAGATCGATTTCTCGCCCGGCAGGCCGTCATTGAGCGTGACCACGCGGCGGCGATTCACGCCCCAGGGCACCTCGTTCTCGTTCTTGCAGGCCGTGACACAGCCGTTGCACTCGATGCAGCGCTCGGAATCACAGACGAATTTCATTCTTGCCATGGTGATTCCTCATGCTTTCTCGATGTTGCAGACGGTGGTCTTGGTCTCTTGCATCATGGTGACGCTGTCGTAGCCGTAGGTCGTGCCGGTGTTGATGGCCTCGCCGCGCACGACGGGCGCCGCGCCCTTCGGGTAGTAGGCGAGCAGGTCCTGGCCCTGCCAGCGGCCCGAGAAGTGAAAGGGCATGAACACCGTGTCGGGCCCGACGCGCTCGGTCACCAGAGCCTGCACGTTGAGCTTGGCGCCGGTGGGCGTGTGCACCCAGACACGCTCGCCGTTGCGGATGTTCTTCTCGGCCGCCACCTTCGGATTGATCTCGATGAACATCTCCTGCTGCAGCTCGGCCAGCCAGGGGTTGGAGCGTGTTTCCTCGCCGCCGCCCTCGTACTCCACGAGCCGGCCCGAGGTCATGATGTAGGGGAATTTCTCGGCGATCTTGTCGGCGATGTTCTTCTGCTGGACGGTCTTGTAGAGCGTGGGCAGGCGCCAGAAGGCCATCTTGTCGTCGTGGGTCGGGTACTTCGCGGCCAGGTCGGGACGCGTGCCGTAGAGCGGCTCGCGGTGTTGCGGAATGCCATCCGGAAAATTCCACACGACGGCTCGCGCCTTGGCATTGCCGAAGGGGTGGCAGCCGTGGTTCTTCATGAACACGCGGATCATGCCGCCCGAGCTGTCGGTCTTCCAGTTCTTGCCTTCCGCCTTGGGCTTCTCGGCCTCGGTGAGCTCGTCCCACCACCCGAGCTTCTTGAGCAACACGTGGTCCAGTTCGGGATAGCCCGTGGTGATGTCGGCGCCGAGCGAGTACGAGCCGTCTTCGGCCAGAAGGTTCTTGCCATTGCGCTCGACACCGAAGTTCGCGCGGAAGTTGCCGCCCCCATCCATCACGTGCTTGGACGTGTCGTAGAGGTTGGGCGAGCCGGGATGCTTCAGCTCGGGCGTGCCGTAGCAGGGCCAGGGCAGTCCGAAGTAGTCCCCCGAGATGTCGTAGCCGTTGACCTTGTCCTTGACGGAGCCCTTGGCCTTGAGCGTGCGCACGTCGAAGGCGGCCATGTTGCGCATGTGCGCCTGCAGCCGCTCGGGGCTCTGGCCCGAGTAGCCGACGGCCCAGCAGGACTTGTTGATCTCGCGCAGGATGTCGTCCGGCACGGGCTCGTCCATGCCCTTGACCTTCTGCATCTTGTAGTTCTTGCTGAGCTCCTTGCCGAAGCCCAGGCGGTCGGCGAACTGCTGCATGATCATGTGGTCGCTGCGGCTTTCCCACAGCGGCTCAATCACCTTCTCGCGCCATTGGACCGACCGGTTCGACGCCGTCACCGATCCGCTGGTTTCGAACTGCGTGCACGCGGGCAGCAGGTAGACCGCGCGGTTCGCATTGGCGTCTTCGGGCCTGCCCGGCATCGCGGCCATCGCGGCCGTGGCCGACGGATAGGGGTCGACGACGACGAGCAGATCGAGCTTGTCCATCGCCCGCTTCATCTCGAGGCCGCGGGTCTGCGAGTTGGGCGCATGGCCCCAGTAGAAGACGCCGCGCAGGTTCGAGTCCTGGTCGATCAGCTCGTTCTTCTCGAGCACGCCGTCGATCCAGCGCGACACCGTGATGCCGGGCTTGCTCATCATCGCGGGCGATGCGAAGCGGCCCTTGATCCATTCGAAGTCCACGCCCCAGGTGGCGGCGAAGTGCTTCCACGACCCTTCGACCAGGCCGTAGTAGCCCGGCAGCGAATCGGGGTTCGGGCCGACGTCGGTCGCGCCCTGCACGTTGTCATGCCCGCGGAAGATGTTGGTGCCGCCGCCCGACGTGCCGACGTTGCCGAGCGCCAGCTGGAGGATGCACGAAGCCCGCACGATGGCGTTGCCGATGGTGTGCTGCGTCTGGCCCATGCACCAGACCACGGTGCCGGGGCGGTTCTCGTGCAGCATGGTCGCGATCTTCAATACCTGGGCTTCGCCGACGCCGCAGGCCTCTTCGACCTTGTCGGGCGTCCACTTGCTCATGACGTCCGCGCGCACCTCGTCCATGCCGTAGACACGGTCGTTGATGTAGCGCTTGTCTTCCCAGCCGTTCTTGAAGATGTGGTGCAGGATGCCGAACAGGAACGCGATGTCCGAGCCCGAGCGGATGCGCACGTACTCGTGGGCCTTGGCCGCGGTGCGGGTGAAGCGTGGGTCGACCACGATCATCTTGCAGCCGTGTTCCTTGGCGTGCAGCATGTGCAGCATGCTCACGGGGTGCGCCTCGGCCGCATTCGAGCCGATGTACATCGCGACCTTCGCGTTGCGCATGTCGTTGTACGAATTGGTCATGGCGCCGTAGCCCCATGTATTCGCCACGCCCGCGACCGTGGTCGAGTGGCAGATGCGCGCCTGGTGGTCGCAGTTGTTGCTGCCGAAGAAGCTCACGAACTTGCGCAGCAGGTACGACTGCTCGTTGCTGTGCTTGCTCGAACCGATCCAGTAGATCGCGTCGGGCCCGCTGGCCTTGGTGAGCTCCTTGAGCTTGGCGGTGATTTCGTCGAGCGCTGTGTCCCAGCTGATGCGCTCGTACTTGCCGTTGACGAGCTTCATCGGATAGCGCAGGCGATATTCGCCATGGCCGTGTTCGCGCAACGCGGCGCCCTTGGCGCAGTGGGCGCCGAGGTTGATGGGCGAGTCGAACACGGGTTCCTGCCGGACCCACACGCCGTTCTCGACCACGGCGTCGGACGCGCAGCCGACCGAGCAGTGCGAGCACACGGTGCGCTTCACCTCGATCTTGCCGGCGCCGATGGCCGCGGGCTTGCCGTCAGCGGCCCTGGCCTTCTGGATCAGCGTGAGCTGGCTGGCGGCCAGGCCCACGCCGACACCGAGGCCGGAGCGCCGCAGGAAGGCGCGCCGGTCCATCGTCGGCAGCGCGTTCGCGAGGCCGCGCCGAAGGCTGTGGACGAAGGGCGACGCATTGGGGGGCGCGTCGCAGGCACGTTGACTTGCGGTGCCCGGGGATTTTCTGGTCAGAAGCACAACAGGGACTCCTCAGGCTGAAGCGGTCGCGTAGTAGCGCTTGACGTGCTCGCTCAGGGAATAGCCGCCGCCGTTTTCAGGCGCGGGTGGCAGGGGGGAGGGGGCGGCGACGGGCGTCTGCACCACCTTCGGCAGCGCCGTGACGGCCACTGCGGCGACGCCGGCCGTTGCGGCACCGAGGAAGAATCCCCGACGGGATGCCGGCTCGAGGCCGGTATTTTGGCTGTCCTGCATGCTGACCCCTGGAGTGGCTGGGCCCGACGAGAGAAGGGAAACCCGTCCGCCCTTACAAATACTAGACCAGCAGCAACCGGTGAGCAACCTGAATAGCCCTTGCGTTCCGTGGCCTCAGGCCAGCATGTCGAAGGCCTGTGCCTCGACGTCGCCGAACGCGCGCGTGAAGACGGCGAGCGCCGCGTAGAACCGGGCCTTCGGATGCTGCGAAACGGCCTCGCACAGCGCTGGCAGCCAGGGCTGGATGTGCTTCGAGAAGATGGCCTGCTGCTGCGTGAGGTTGGCGACCGCTACGTCTTCGCCGGCGATCAGGTAGCGCATGACCTCGAACAGGCAGGCGATGTGGTCCTCGGTCTCGCAGGTGGTCTCGGTGCGCGCCAGGCCCAGCCGGTCGAGGTCGTTGCGCAACTGCACGAGCGGCTTGTCGTTGAGAAAGCCGCTCAGGTAGTGCGAGCCGAAGAGGAAGACCTCGGGCTTGCCGATACCGCCGAAGAGCGCGTCGTATTCGTCGTGCGCGGCGGCCGCGCTCGTGTCGCGCGCGATGCCGACCAGCTGGCGCCACGGTTCCTCGAGAAAGGCGCCCGCGGCCGGCGCCTCGGTGGGCGCCACCTGGAAGGCCTCCAGCAGCCCGGCATCGGGTGCGGCGTACCAGAGCCGCGCCAGCAGGCCGTAGAGCTCCGCCCGGGCCACCTCCTCGTCGAGTGCGGAAGAGGCGGGAAAGGTCTGGCTCATAGCGGGGCGATCTTCACTTCGTTGGTGGCACTGTAGAGGTCGATGACGCGGCAGTCGCTGCACATCTTGAGGCGCTCCAGCGCTTCGCCCTGGAACATCGCATGCCCGGCCAGCTTGCCGAGCATGGCCTCGATCGCCTTCTGCGTACCGAAGGGCTTGCTGCAGCGGATGCAGACCCAGGGCTTGGCCTCGTTCAGAAGCACCTGCTGCTTGCGCTCGGGCGCGGCCAGCAGGCGCGGCAAGAGCGAGACGGCGTCTTCGGGGCATGTGGTCTCGCACAAGCCGCATTGAACGCAGTTCTTTTCGATGAAGCGCAGCTGCGGTGCGCTCTGGCTGTCCAGCAGCGCGCCCGACGGGCAGGCGCCGACGCAGGCCAGGCACAGCGTGCACTTGTCCCTGTCGACCGCGATGGCGCCCAGGGGCGATCCTGCCGGCAACCCGAAAGCCAGCGGTGCGTCGAGCTGCGTCTGCAGGGCGGGCGCCGTGCCCATCAGGTGGTCGAGCGCCATCTCGAGCCGGTCGCGCTTGTCGGCACCGACGGCGAAGCGGGCGGGGAGGGCCGGCACGCGCTGCGTGGTCGTGCGCAAGCTGGCCAGCGCGGCATCCAGAACGGCGGGCGAGTCGGCTTCGATCACGCGGAAGTGCGTGCCGGTGTAGCCCAGGCCCAGCAACAGCGCCTGCGCGATGTCCATCTGCTGCCTGAGTGCCGCGAGGTACTGCGGCGCTTCCTCTCCGGTGCAAAGCACCGCCACCTGCGAGGCGCCGAAGGCGATCGCGCTCAGCCACAGGTCGATGCCGGTGCTGGCCGCATGAAAGAGGTCCACGGGGATCACCTGCGCCGGCACGCCCTGCGCCTTGCCGAGCTGCGCCTGTCGGCCGAGTTGCTCGAGCAGCGCCTGGCCGCCTTCCTGGCTGTGCAGCAGCAGCGCGGCGTCGCGGCCGCCCGCCGATGCATAGGTGGCGAGCAGCTTGCGCAGCTTGAGCCCCTGGTCGGGCGCGCGCGGGTAGGTGTAGCCCAGCGCGCCCGTCGGGCACACCGTGGTGCAGGCGCCGCAGCCCACGCACAGGTTCGGGTTGACCACGATGCGCTGGCGTTCCTTGTCGCTGCTCACGGCATGGGCCGAGCACACGTCGATGCAGGCATTGCAGCCGACCACCTCGTTGCGGCTGTGCGCGCAGAGCTTCTGCTTGTAGTCGAAGAACTTGGGCTTTTCGAATTCCCCGACCAGTTCGCGCACGCGCAGCAGCGTCTGCAGGCCATCGGCATGCGCGACGCCGCCGAACAGGTGGAAGTAGCCCTGCGGCGGCGCGTGCCAGTCGATGAGCGGCGCGGGGCCAAGGTCGAGCACGAGGTCGAACGCCGCATCGAGCGCCTGGGGCTTGCGGCTGAAATCGATGGCGCCCGCCGCGCTGCAGGCGCGCTCGCAATCGCGGTGCGAGGTGCAGCGCGCGTTGTCGATCTGATAGTCCAGCCCGATGGCCTGCTCGGGGCAGGCAACGACGCAGGCGTTGCAGCGGGTACACAGGTCGAGGTCGATCGCGTTGTCGCGCGTCCAGTGCAGCGTGAAGGCGCCGAGCCAGCCGGTGAGCGAATCGATGCGCCCGGCTATCACCGGCCAGCGGCGCGCCTGTGCGCCGCCGACTGCACCGGGACCCTGCGCGAGCAAGGTCACGTCGAGCGTGTCGCCGACCAGTGCCGCTGCGCGCTCGGCTTCGTCGAGCGGACCGATGATCAGCAGGCGGCCCTGGCTGGTGTAGCTCACGGTCGGGACGGGCTCCGGCTCGGGCAGGCTGGCGGCGGCCAGCAGCGCGGCGATTTTCGGCATCGCGCTCTTGGCGTCGCGGCTCCAGCCGCCCGTCTCGCGGATGTTGATGAAGCGGACCGGCGAGGTCGCGTCGGGCGTCTGCGTGGCGAGTTCGCCGAAGAGCCGTTTTTCCTGGGTGCAGGCGACCACGACCTCGTCGCCGGACTGGATGGCGCGCTGGAAGGAAGTCGCCTCGCGGCGGCACAGCGACGAATGCAGCGGAAGCGTTTCAGCCAGTGCCGCGCCGAGGGTCTTCGGCTTCAGCGGCATCGTCTGGTTGCAGTCGCAAATCAGCGTGGTGGTCATCGGTTTCTTGGCTGGCGGGCTGCATCTGGGCAACCGGCGGGCTGGGAAGCGTTTCACATTCCTTGGACTGTGCCACTTTCGCTGCCTCGGCGGCGTCGGGGGTTTCCGGGGGAGTGTCTTCGGGTGCCTCGTCGAAGAGCTTGAGGAACTTGGCGCTCGCCATCTGGCGCAGCACGCTCTCGGGCACGGGGGTGGATCGGGAATAGTCGTCGACGTAGGTGTCGAGGCCGTCCATCACGTTGAAATGCGGATCGGAAAAGAGCTTGCGCAAGGCCGCGTTCTTGACCTCGGGCGCGACTTCCCTGGCCAGGAAGGGCTTGTAGTCCGACTCGATGCCCAGCTCGTCCACGTCGGCGAGCGTCAGTGGCGGCGGAGCTTCCTGTTCACCCGCCGGGGGCAGGGCGGCAGCCTCCGCGACGGGGGCGGGTGCCGCCGCTGGCGTCGGAACAGGTGCCGCTGCCGGCGGGGCCTTCTCTTCCACGGCGGTCTCGGCCGCCCGCACCTCCTGCTTGCGGCGCGACCACCGTCCGAGAAAACCCTCAGACATCGCCAGCGCCCCGCCCGCGCTTCTTCTCGGTCGTCACGCTCGCGGCGTTGCCGAAACGGTCGACCAGCGACCGGAAGCTCTCGGGCCGCCGGCGGCGCTTGGGTTCGATCACGTAGTGCTCGTCCACGAAGGCGCGCACCCAGTCGACCACCTCTGCAGGTGCCGGAACCTGTTCTACCGTTTCCTGCGCATCGAGCCAGCGCCCGGCCTCGTAGTAGCTCAGAGTCACCACGACCGGTCGGGGGATGGGCTCGGACGCGAGCGTTGCCTCCTCGTCCATGCGCCACAGCACGAACCAGCACGGCGTTGGCGTGATCGCGTTGAGGTGGTAGCCCTCGGCCTCGTCGCGGAACAGCTCGACCTTGAAGCCGGGATGCAGCCAGTGCTGCTCGCCGCCGTCATTGCGCAGCAGGCGCGGCTCGGTGCCGAAGCCGGGCTCGTCGGGCAGCACGCTGTCGAGCGTCCAGCGCCAGGGCTGCCAGTGGCTCGAGGGGCCGTGCAGGCGCTCGCGGCGCATGACCACCGCGACGTCGAGCGCCGGGCGGCCGTTGGCGGCAGGAGTGTCCGAGGAAGGCATCGAACGAACGATAGCCGATGGCACGAAAGCCTGCGAGAAGTATCCCCTTCGACGGGAGGCCCGCGGATCCGGCATGTCGCGGCAGTCCGGTGGCGTAGGATTCCTGCATGGCCCCACCTGAAGACGAAGCGCCGCTGGCCTTTGATGCGGTACAGCTCTCCACGCGTGCCGGCACGCCTCGCCTGAACCAGGCGCGCAGCCCGCTGTTGCGCCGGATCGAGATCGTCGACCAGCACGGAGAACGGCGCGACATCGATATTCCGGCGGAGCGGCCGTTGACCGTTTTCGTGGACAAGCGCGAGCTCGTCACGCTGATGACCTTGGGCGCCTCGCCGGAGCTGCTGGTGTTGGGTTATCTGCTGAATCAGGACCTGATCCAGCGCGCAAGCGACATCGAGAGCATCGATGTCGACTGGAGCGTGGATGCGGCCGCCGTGAAGTCGCATCGCGGCGTCGCCAGACTCGGGGAGAAGACCGCGCGCCGGGTCGTGACGACAGGTTGCGGACAAGGCACCGTTTTCGGCGATGCGATGGCCCAGCTCGCCTTCGTCCGCCTGCCGCCGGCGCAATCGGCACGCATCGCCCAAGGCACGCTGCTGCGGATTCTCGAACTGATGAGATCGCGCAACAGCGTGCATCGGCACGCAGGGTCGGTGCACGGCTGTGCGCTGTTCCGCGGAACCGACATGCTGGTGTTCGTGGAAGACGTCGGAAGGCACAACGCCATTGACACCATCGCAGGGTGGATGGCGGTCCATGGCGTCGACGGTGGCGACAAGGTCTTCTACACGACGGGGCGTCTGACGAGCGAGATGGTGATGAAGTCGGCCCACATGGGTGTGCCGATCATCGCCTCGCGCAATGGCGTCACCGCGATGGGGCACGAGCTGGCAGGCAAGCTCGGCATGACGCTGTTCGGCCGAGCCGCCAATCGCCACTTTCTCTGCTACTGCGGGTTCGAGCGCTTCGATGCCGAGCCGCTGCCGCACGACCAGCCGCAGGACAAGACTGCGCAGTAAGTCATTAGGCCTCCGCCCATCATTCCGATTGCGCGCTGAGCGCCCCTTTCCAGTGCGCGGCGTCGCCCCGGGCACCAGGCGTTATGCCAAATGTCCTGCACGCTGCGCGAAGCGGAACCCCGGCGAACAGGCAACTCTCCGACAAGACGAGGCGGTGCAGGCCGTACCTGCGCTGTCTTGGCTCGCTGCAGATTGGCGCCAAGCCCTGCGGAAACCGACGTCGTTCCTTGACCATCGTTCCGCCGGCTTCAATCCGAGGGTTGCCGGTGCCGTTGAATCATTCACTCCAGAACGAGCAAGACGTCCATCTTTTCCGCGAGGGGACCCACTCCCGCCTGTATGACGTGCTGGGTTGCCATCCCTCCAAAGAGGGCGGCGCCTATTTCGCCGTGTGGGCGCCGAATGCAGAGTCGGTGTCGGTGGTGGGAGACTGGAACTACTGGTCCGGCGATGCCGATCCGCTGAGGCCCAGTGCCGATGGCACCGGCATATGGCAAGGCCATGCTCCCAATGCCACCATCGGCCAGGCCTACAAATACCGCATTCGATCCCGCTACGGCGGCTACTCGGTGGACAAGGCCGACCCGGTCGCCTTCAGTGCCGAGCCGCCACCCGCGACCGCATCGCGCATCTGCGAGCTTTCGTACGAATGGGCGGACGCGCAGTGGATGTCCACGCGCGGCTCGCGCAATGCGCTCGACGCCCCGATGTCGGTCTATGAGGTGCATCTTGGCTCATGGCGCCGCCGCGACGGGCGGTTCCTGGACTACCGGGAGCTCGCGCGCCAGCTCGCCGCCTATGTGAACGAGATGGGCTTCACGCACGTGGAGCTCATGCCCGTGACCGAGCATCCGTTCTACGGCTCGTGGGGCTACCAGACCACCGGCTACTTCGCGCCCACGTCGCGCTTCGGCTCGCCGCAGGACTTCATGTACCTCGTCGATCACCTGCACCAGCAGGGCATCGGCGTGCTGCTCGACTGGGTGCCTTCGCACTTTCCGACGGACGAGCACGGCCTTGCGTATTTCGACGGTACGCACCTCTATGAACATGCCGATCCGCGCCAGGGTTTCCATCCGGAATGGAATTCAAGCATCTTCAACTACGGCCGGCCCGAAGTGCGCAGCTTCCTGGTGTCTTCCGGCCTGTTCTGGCTCGACCTGTACCACGTCGACGGCCTGCGCGTGGATGCCGTCGCCTCGATGCTTTATCTCGACTACGCGCGCGGGCATGGCGAATGGATTCCCAATCGCCACGGCGGCCGGGAGAACCTGGAGGCGATCGATTTCATCCAGACGCTGAACCGGGCGGTCTACCGCGAGCATCCCGACGCCATCACGGTGGCGGAGGAATCGACCGCGTGGCCGCGCGTATCGCGGCCCACCGACATGGACGGCCTCGGCTTCGGCGAGAAATGGAACATGGGCTGGATGCACGACGCGCTGGCGTACATGAAGGAAGAGCCGGTCCATCGCAAGTACCACCACCACAAGCTGACCTTCTCGCTGGTGTACGCCTTTCACGAGAACTTCGTGCTGCCGCTCTCGCATGACGAGGTGGTGCATGGCAAGGGGTCGCTGCTCAACAAGATGCCGGGCGACGAATGGCAGCAGTTCGCCAACCTGCGCGCGCTGTTCGGTTTCATGTGGGCGCATCCGGGCAAGAAGTTGCTCTTCATGGGCGGTGAATTCGGCCAGCGCCGTGAATGGACGCACGACGGCGAGCTCGAGTGGTGGGTGTGCGAGCTCCAGGGGCACGGCGGGCTGCAGCGCCTGGTGGCCCGGCTCAACCACGTCTACCGCGGCGCGCCCGCGCTCCATCAGCTGGATTTTTCGTCGCCGGGATTCGAATGGATTGCTGCCGACGATGCCGACGCCAGCGTGTTCGCGTTCCTGCGCAAGGCGAGCGACGGCAGTCCGCCGCTGCTCGTCGTGAGCAACATGACCCCGGTGCCGCGCACCAACTACCTGCTGGGCGTGCCGCTCGGCGGCCACTGGCGCGAGCTCATCAACACCGACGCCACCGAATTCGGCGGCTCCGGCTGGGGCAATTTCGGGGGCGTCGAAGCGGCCCCCGTGCGTTCGCACGGCCGAAGGCAATCGGTGTGCCTGACGCTGCCGCCGTTGTCCACGCTGATCCTGGAGCACAGCGCCTCATGAAGAACATCTTTGCGACGCGTCCCGTACCCGCGGCGGCAGACATCGAGAAGGGCGCCGTGCGCGCCGTGATCGATGCCGTCCTGCCATGCGTGGACAACGGGCGGTTTCCCGTCAAGTGCGTCGTCGGCGAGCGGGTCCGGGTTCGCGCCCATTGCTTCACCGACGGGCACGACGTGCTGCGGGTGCAGCTGTGCTGGCGTGCGCACGAGCAGGCCGACTTCCGCGAAGTACCGATGAAGCCGCTCGGCAACGACGTGTGGGAGGCCGCGTTCTCGCCGCCGTCCCTCGGTCGCTACGTCTACACCTGCGTTGCGTGGGTGGATTCCTTCGACTCGTGGCACCACGAGCTCACGCGGCGCGTCGATCCCGCGGACGTGCGCATCGCGGCCCAGATCGGTGCGCTCGAAATCGCCGCCGCCGCCGCGCGGGCGGAGGGTACCGACCGCGTCGAGCTGCAGCGCTGGGCGACCGAGCTCGATGCCATGGCGGCCGATCCCGGCTGCGACATCGGTTCGCTCAAGGCCTTGGCGCTCGACGAGGAATATGCCGCGCTCGTGCGCCGCCATCCCGACAGGCGGCATGAGGCGCGCTACCCCATCGAGCTGCCGCTGGCCGTCGACAGGGAGCGCGCGCGCTTCAGCACCTGGTATGAGTTGTTCCCGCGCTCCACCAGTCCCCAGCCGGGCGTGCACGGCACCTTCAAGGATGTCGAAGCACGCCTGCCGGCCATCGCGGCGATGGGATTCGACGTGCTGTACTTCCCGCCGATCCACCCGATCGGCCGCGTGCAGCGCAAGGGTCCCAACAACGCGCTCGCCAGCGGCCCCGAAGACGTGGGAAGCCCATGGGCCATCGGGGCGGCAGAAGGCGGGCACAAGTCGATCCTTCCGGCGCTCGGCACGCCCGAAGACTTCCGGCGGCTGCTTGCACGCGCCGCGGAACACGGCCTCGAGATCGCGCTCGACATCGCCTTCCAGTGCGCACCCGACCATCCCTACGTGAAGGAGCATCCCGACTGGTTCCGCTGGCGCCCGGACGGCAGCGTGCAATACGCCGAGAACCCGCCCAAGAAATATCAGGACATCTATCCGTTCAACTTCGAGTGCAAGGAATGGCGCGAGCTGTGGGCCGAGCTCAAGAGCGTGATCGACCACTGGATCGGGGAGGGCGTGCGCATCTTCCGGGTGGACAACCCGCACACCAAGGCTTTCCCGTTCTGGGAGTGGGCCATCGGCGAGGTGAAGCGCGAGCACCCGGACACCATCTTCCTTGCCGAGGCCTTCACGCGGCCCAAGGTGATGCACCGGCTCGCGAAGCTGGGCTTCTCGCAGTCGTACACCTACTTCACCTGGCGCAACACCAAGCAGGAGCTGCAGGAGTACTTCACCGAGCTTTCGAGCGCCCCCGGCATCGACTACTTCCGCCCGAATGCCTGGCCCAACACGCCCGACATCCTGCACGAGCAGCTGCAGACCGGCGAGCCCGCGGTGTTCATGGCCAGGCTCGTGCTGGCGGCCACCCTGGCGGCCAACTACGGCATCTACGGGCCGGCCTACGAGTTGCGCGAGCACCTGCCGCGCGGACCCGGCAGCGAGGAATACCTCGACTCCGAGAAGTACCAGCTGCGCCACTGGAACCACGATGATCCCGCGAGCCTCGCCCCCTTCATCGCGCGGGTGAACCGCATCCGCCGAGAGAACCCGGCGCTGCAGCGGGACCGGAGCCTGCGCTTCCTGCACATCGACAACGACCGGCTGCTGGCCTATGCCAAGGAATCGCCGGACGGCCTCAACGTGATCGTCACCGTCGTCAACCTCGATCCGCACGAGCCGCAGTCGGGCTGGCTCGGGCTGGAACCCGGCAGCGTCGGCGTTCCTTCCTCGCGGGCCTTCCAGATGCACGACCTGCTGAGCGGCCAGCGCTTCACCTGGCAGGGCGACTGGCACTACGTGCGGCTCGATCCGCGCAGCGTGCCCGCACACATCTTCGTGGTCCGCCGGCGCCATGGCGACGAGCGCGACTTCGATTATTTCCTGTGAGGAGGTCGCCGGCCCATGAATGCACCCGTCTCGCACATCGCGCTCGAAACCGTCGAGATCGACAACAGCGACGATCCGCTGTGGTACCGCGACGCCGTGATCTACCAGCTCAACGTCAAGGCCTTCTTCGACTCCAACAACGACGGCATGGGCGACTTCAAGGGCGTGACCGCCAAGCTCGACTACGTGAAGGAGCTGGGCGTCAACACCATCTGGCTGATGCCCTTCTACCCCTCGCCGCTGCGCGACGACGGCTACGACATCTCCGAGTACGAGGACGTGCACCCGCAGTACGGCACGCTCGACGACTTCCGCGAGATGCTGGCCGAGGCGCACAAGCGGGGCCTGCGCGTGATCACCGAGCTGGTCATCAACCACACCTCGAGCGAACACCCGTGGTTCAAGGCCGCGCGGCTCGCACCGCCCGGCTCGCCCGAGCGCAACTTCTACGTGTGGAGCGACACCGACCAGATCTACCAGGGCACGCGGATCATCTTCACCGACACCGAGACGTCGAACTGGACCTGGGACCCGGTGGCCAAGCAGTACTTCTGGCACCGCTTCTTCAGCCACCAGCCCGACCTGAACTTCGACAACCCGGCGGTGATGGAAGCCATCTTCAAGACCATGCGCTTCTGGCTCGACATGGGCGTGGACGGCTTCCGGCTCGACGCCATTCCCTACCTCGTGGAGCGCGACGGCACCAGCAACGAGAACCTGCCCGAGACCCATGCGGTGATCAAGCGGCTGCGCGCGGCCATCGATGCGCAGTACCGCAACCGCTTCCTGCTGGCCGAGGCCAACATGTGGCCCGAGGACGTGCGCGAGTACTTCGGCGACGGCGACGAGTGCCACATGGCCTACCACTTCCCGCTGATGCCGCGCATGTACATGGCCATCGCACAGGAAGACCGGCACCCGATCGTCGAGATCATGGCGCAGACGCCCGACATCCCCGAGGGCTGCCAGTGGGCCATCTTCCTGCGCAACCACGACGAGCTGACGCTCGAGATGGTGACCAGCAAGGAGCGCGACTACATGTACACCATGTATGCCGCCGACATGCGCGCGCGCATCAACCTGGGCATCCGCCGCCGGCTCGCGCCGCTGATGGAGAACGACCCCGATCGCGTGAAGCTCATGAACGGCATGCTGCTGTCCATGCCGGGCTCGCCCATCATCTACTACGGCGACGAAATCGGCATGGGCGACAACGTGTTCGTGGGCGACCGCAATGGCGTGCGCACCCCGATGCAATGGAGCCCCGACCGCAACGCGGGCTTCTCGCGCGCCGACCCGCAGCGCCTCTACCTGCAGCCGATCATGGACGCGATGTTCGGCTACGAGGCGCTCAACGTCGAGGCCCAGGCGCGCGACAGCAGCTCGCTGCTCAACTGGACCCGGCGCATGCTCGCTGTGCGCAAGACCAGCCACGCCTTCGGGCGCGGCAGGCGCCGCTTCCTGAAGCCCGGCAACCGCAAGATCCTGGCCTACCTGAGCGAGTACGACAGCGACGTGGTGCTGACGGTGTTCAACCTGTCGCGCGCGGCCCAGCCGGTGGAGCTGGACCTGTCGGAGTTCAAGGGTTTCGTGCCCATCGAGATGCTGGGGCGCGCACCGTTCCCGCCCATCGGCGAGCTGCCGTACCTGCTCACGCTGGCTTCGTACGGCTTCTACTGGTTCAAGCTCGCCGCCGAGGCCGATGCGCCGAGCTGGCACCAGGAAGGCGTGGCTCTGCAGGAGTGGCCCACGCTGGTGCTGTTCGACGGCTGGACCAGCTTCTTCCGCGACCGCGTGATGCCCTGGCGCATCAACATGGCCGAACGCATGCGCAACCAGTTCGAGCTGGAGATCCTGCCGCGCCACATCGAGATCCAGCGCTGGTACGCCTCCAAGGGCACGGCCATCGGGCGCGCGCGGCTGGTGGACCATGCCGTGTGGGAGGTCGGCGGCCTGAGCTGGATGCTGCCGCTGCTGGACCTCGACGGCCCGCCCGGCGGGGCCGCCTACTTCATGCCGCTCGCGCTGGCGTGGGAAGAGCGCGACGAGGAGCGCATGGCCGGCGTGGCGCAGGCCGCGATCGCGAAGGTGCGGCAGCAGGCGCAGGTCGGGCTGATGGGCGACGCCTTCTACGACGAGGCCTTCTGCCGCGAGCTGGTGCGTGCCATCGGCAAGGGGACCGAGCTCGCGACGGCGAACGGCAGGCTGGTCTTCAAGCCGACGGCGGCCTTCGCGCAAGTCGGCGCCGACATCGACGCGCTGCCCGTGGGCCGCCCGAGCGGCGTGAGCAGCAACACGGTGGTCACGCTGGACGAGACCCTGTTCCTCAAGGGCTATCGGCACGTGCGCGAAGGCATCAACCCCGAGCTGGAGATGGGCCGCTTCCTGACCGAGGTGGCGCGCTACCCGCACTGCGTGCCGGTGCTCGGCGCGCTCGAGTACATGGCGAACGACGGCCGCACGATCACGCTCGCCATGGTGCAGAGCTACGTGTCCAACCAGGGCGACGGCTGGGACTACACGCTCGGCTACCTCGAGCGCTTCCTGCGCGACGTGGCCACCACCGACGGCGGCGCGCCCGCCGTGTCCGAGGTGCACGGCGGCTTCCTCGCGCTGATGGCCACGCTGGGCCGCCGCACGGCCGAGCTGCACCAGGCGCTCGCCGTGCGCACGGGCGCTGCCGCATTCGACCCCGAGCCGCTGGCGTCTGCCGACTTCGCCGGGTTCAGGGCCCATGCCGCGAGCGACGCTGAGGCAACGCTCGCGCTGCTGCGCGAACGGCTCGACCTGCTGCCGCCCACGGTGCAGGCCGACGCACGCACGCTGCTCGCGGCGGCCGGCACGCTGCAGGCCGGCATCGAGGCGAGACGGCCGGTGGAAGGCGCCGGCATCAAGAGCCGCTACCACGGCGATTACCACCTCGGCCAGGTGCTGGTGAAGGACAACGATTTCGTCATCATCGATTTCGAGGGCGAGCCCGCGCGCAGCTTCGAGGAGCGACGCACCAAGAGCTCGCCGCTGCGCGACGTGGCCGGCATGCTGCGCTCGTTCAACTACGCGCGCTGGTCGGCGCTGCGCCGGGTGGCGCAGAACCCCGACGAGGCCGAGCGGCTGGCCGCCCCGGCCGTCGCGTGGGAGCAGGCGACGCGCGAAGCTTTCCTGGCGGGCTACGGCGGGGCGCTCGACGGCGAACTGCTCGCGCTGTTCGAACTCGAGAAAGCCCTTTACGAGTTGCGCTACGAACTCGACAACCGTGTCGATTGGGCGCAGGTGCCGCTGCAAGGCGTGCTCGCGCTCATCCAACCGTCCCGCGCCTGACGTTGTCGACGCAACCCCAAGGGAGCTCACACCATGGAAAACTTCGGCATTCACCTCGAGCCGCTGCGCGCCATCCTCTACCAGGTCGGCGCCTTCGTGCCGCGCCTGCTGATCGCGGTGGTCGTGGTCATCGCCGGCTGGCTGGTCGCCAAGGCGGTGCGCTTCGCGGTGACCAGGGCGCTGCGCGCCGTCAACTTCAACGTGCTGACCGAGCGCGCGGGGCTCGACAACTTCCTGCGCCAGGGCGGGCTCGCGGGGGACACCAGCAGCCTGTTCGGCATCCTCGCGTACTGGCTGGTGATCTTCGCCTCGCTGCTCATCGCCTTCAACGGCATGGGGCTGAGCTACATCGCCGACCTGCTCGGGCGCATCGTCTGGTTCGTGCCGAACGTGTTCGTGGCGCTGCTGGTGCTGGCTTTCGGCTCTTATTTCGCGCGCTTCGTGGGCGATGCGGTGTCGAGCTACTTCCGCGGCATCCAGATGCAGGACGCGGCCCTCTTCGGCAAGGTGGCGCAGTACGCGGTGATGGCTTTCGTGATCCTGATCGCGCTCGACCAGATCAAGGTCGGCGGCGACATCGTGCGCGAGAGCTTCCTCGTGATCCTCGCCGGCGTGGTCTTCGCGCTCGCCCTGGCCTTCGGACTGGCAGGCAAGGACTGGGCGAAGGCGCAGATCGAACACTGGTGGCCGAGGCAGATCAGGGGCGGCAAGCCGCCGCCGAACGTGACCACTGTCGACAGTTCCACCCCGCGTCCCGGCAACGATCGCCTGCCGCACTGAATGACACGAAAACCCAATCCGTCGATCACGGCCGTCTGGCCCGGCCGACCGTATCCGCGCGGCGCCACCTGGGACGGAGGGGGCGTCAATTTCGCCCTGTTCTCGCAGCATTCGAGCGGCGTCGAGCTGTGCCTATTCGACGAGCGCGGACGCCACGAGCTGCAGCGCATCGCGATGCGCGAACGCACCGACGGCGTATGGCATTGCTACCTGCCCGAGGCGCGCCCCGGCCAAGCCTACGGCTACCGCGTGCACGGCCCCTACAAGCCGGAGGAGGGGCACCGCTTCAACGCCAACAAGCTGCTGGTCGACCCGTATGCGAAGGACCTGGCGGGCGAGCTGCGCTGGGGCGACGCGCTCTACGGCTACACCGTGGGCAGCAAGCGCGAGGACCTTTCCTTCGATCGCCGCGACAGCGCGCCGCTGATGCCCAAGGGCCGCGTGCTCGAGACCGCCTTCACCTGGGGAGACGACCGCCGCCCCCTCGTGCCGTGGCAGGACATGGTGATCTACGAGATGCACGTGCGCGGCTTCACCATGACGCACCCCGACGTGCCGCCCGCGCTGCGCGGCACCTACGCCGGCCTGGGCTGCGCGCCGGTGGTCGACTACCTCAAGCGCCTGGGCGTGACCACGGTGGAGCTGCTGCCGGTGCACAGTTTCCTCAACGACCGGCACCTTGCCGAGCGCGGCCTGCAGAACTACTGGGGCTACAACACGCTGGCCTTCTTCGCGCCCGAGACGCGCTACAGCGCCTCGGGCAAGGTGAAGGAGTTCAAGACCATGGTGAAGACGCTGCATTCGGCAGGCATCGAGGTGATCCTCGACGTGGTCTACAACCACACCTGCGAGGGCAACCAGCTCGGGCCCACCCTGTCGATGCGCGGCGTGGACAACGCCTCCTACTACATCGCCAACGCCGACAACCGCCGCTACTACGACGACTTCACCGGCTGCGGCAACACCGTGAACCTGGAGCACCCGCACGCGCTGCAGCTGGTGATGGACTCGCTGCGCTACTGGGCCGAGGAGATGCACGTCGACGGCTTCCGCTTCGACCTGGCCTCGGCGCTGGCGCGCGAGTCGGGCAAGGTCGAGAACCTCGGCGGCTTCTTCGACGCGATCCGCCAGGACCCGACGCTCAACCGCGTGAAGCTCATCGCCGAGCCCTGGGACCTGGGCCACGGCGGCTACCAGGTGGGCAACTTCCCGCTCGGCTGGGCCGAATGGAACGACCAGTACCGCGACGGCATGCGCGGATTCTGGAAGGGCGATGGCGGCCTGCTCGGCGAGATGGCCAGGCGCGTCACCGGCTCCGAGGACCTGTACGGCTGGTCCGGCAAGAAGCCCACCGCCAGCATCAACTTCGTGACCGCGCACGACGGCTTCACGCTGCACGACCTCGTCTCGTACAACGACAAGCACAACGAGCCCAACGGCGAGGACAACCGCGACGGCAACAACCACAACGTCTCGTGGAACTGCGGCGCCGAGGGCCCCACCGACGACCCCGAAGTGCTCGCGCTGCGCGAGCGGCAGAAGCGCAACCTGCTGGCCACGCTGCTGCTCTCGCAGGGTGTGCCGATGCTGCTGGCGGGCGACGAGCGCGGCCACACGCAGCAGGGCAACAACAATGTCTATTGCCAGGACAACGAGATCGGCTGGCTCGACTGGATGCCCTCGCCGGAGAGTTCGGCGCTCACGAGCTTCGTCGAACGCATGATCTCGCTGCGCCGAGCGCATCCATCGTTCCGGCGCCGTTCGTTCTTCGCGGGCCGGCCGGCGGAAGGCGAGAGCGTGACCGACGTGCACTGGCTCAAGCCCGACGGCACGGAGATGCAGCCCGAGAACTGGAACGACGCAAACGCGCGCTGCATCGCGATGTACATCCCCGGCGGCGGCATCGTCGACCGCGGGCCGCGCGGCGAGGCGCAGCACGACGACGATTTCCTGGTGCTGTTCAACGCCCACCACGACGAGATTCCCTTCACGCTGCCGGCGACCCCGCATGGGGCCTGGCGGCTGCTGGTCGACACCGCCGGCAGCGCGCCGCCGCTCGCCACCGTCGACGCCGCCACGCCGGCCCCGGCGTGGACGCAGCCGGCCTACCCCCTGCAATGCCGCTCGCTCGCGGTGTTGAACCGGCCCGGCATGAGGCCATGAACCCCGGAGGCATCCCATGAGCACCCGTTCGCACCACATGCCGTTCGGCGCCACCGTGCAGGCGGGGGGTGGCGGGGTGGAGTTCGCCCTCTGGGCGCCTTCGGAGCCGTCCGTCGTGCTCGAACACCGCGCCGCCGGGGGCGGCGCGGTCTCCAGGCCGATGGAGCGCGACCACCGCGGCTGGCATCGGCTGCTGGTGCCGCAGGCAGGGCACGGCGACCGATACAGCTACCTGCTGGCCAACGGCTCGCGCGTGCCGGATCCGGCCTCGCGATTCAATCCCGACGACGTGCACGGCCCGAGCGCCGTGATGGACCCACACCGCTTCGGGTGGACCGACGACGCCTGGCGCGGCCGCCCGTGGGAGGAGGCGGTGGTCTACGAACTGCACGTCGGCGCCTTCACGCAGGAGGGCTCCTTCGATGCGGCGCGGGAACGGCTCGGCGAGCTGGCCGAACTCGGCATCACCGCCATCGAGCTCATGCCGCTGGCCGACTTTCCGGGCCGGCGCAATTGGGGGTACGACGGCGTGCTGCCGTTCGCCCCGGACGCCGCCTACGGCACGCCGGACGATCTCAAGGCGCTGGTCGATGCCGCGCATTCGCTCGGCCTGATGGTGCTGCTGGACGTGGTCTACAACCACTTCGGCCCGGAGGGCAACCACCTCCATGCCTACTGTCCCGAGTTCTTCAACCCCGGGCACCGGACGCCGTGGGGCGCCGCGATCAATTTCGACGGACCGGGCTCGCGCACCGTGCGCGACTTCTTCCTGCACAACGCGCTCTACTGGATCGAGGAGTTCCGCTTCGACGGCCTGCGCATGGACGCCGTCCACGCGATCCACGACGAAACGCGGCCGCACATCGTGCGCGAGATCCGCGAGGCGCTGGACGCCGGCCCCGCCCGCGAGCGCCACATCCACCTGGTGGTGGAGAACGATGCCAACCAGGCCTCGATGCTGGTACGCGACGACCACGGCCTGCCGGTCGCGGCAACGGCGCAGTGGAACGACGACCTGCACCACGCGGTGCACGTGCTGGCCACCGGCGAGCGCGATGGCTACTACGCCGACTATGCCGACGACCCGGTATGCCGTTTCGCGCAGGCGCTGGCCGAGGGCTTCGTCTATCAGGGGCAGCCCTCGCTCTTCCGCCAGGGCGAGCGGCGCGGCGAGCCGAGCACGCGGCTGCCGCCACAGGCGTTCGTTTCCTTCCTTCAGACCCACGACCAGGTCGGCAACCGCGCATTCGGAGAGCGCATCCACGCGCTCGGCGATCCGGTGCTGCTGCGCGCGGCGATGGCTTGCCTGCTGCTGTGCCCGCATGTGCCGATGCTCTTCATGGGCGACGAGTTCGCCGCCTCCACGCCGTTCCAGTATTTCTGCGACTTCGGCCCCGAGCTGGCGGCGGCGGTGTCCGACGGGCGGCGTTCGGAGTTCGGCGGTTTCGCGGCGTTTGCCGATGAGGCAGCCCGCGCGCGCATTCCGGACCCCAACGCCGAATCGACCTTTCTCGCGTCGAAGCTGCACTGGCGCGAGCGCGGCGCGCGCGCGCATTTCGCGAGGCTCAGCGAGGTGACGCAACTGCTGCGCCTGCGCCAGCGCTTCGTAGTACCGTGGCTCGCCGGTACCGCGGGCGCGGGCAGCTACCGCTGCGAGAATGGCCTGCTCCGGGTGCAGTGGAGCCTGGGGCCCTTGCAACATGGCCAGCCTGGGGCGCGGCTGTACCTGCTCGCTCATTTCGGTTCGCAGCCGGCCGATGGCGTCGAGCCGCCGCCGGGCGCCGTGATCCATAGCGACGGCACGGCCGATTGCCAGGGCAGCCTGCGCTGCGCACGCGGCGCGGCGCATGTGACGCTGGAAGAGCTGCATGGCGCATGAACCGCACCACCACGGCGTCACAGGCGAACTTGGGCGGCTGTGCGAGCACTTCGGCATTGACACCGGCTATGTCGACGCATTCGGCGTTCGTCGCGAGGTTTCTGCGCAGAGCCTGATTGCGCTGCTCGCCGAGTTCGGCATGCACATCGGCGATGCGGCCGACGCGGCCCACGCCCTCGAGGCGGCACACCGCGCGCGCAGCGCCGAGGTGCTGCCGCCGGCCGTGGCCGTGCAGGCGTCGAGCCGCGGGTGGCAGGTGCCGCTGCGGCTGCCGGTCTCGACGGGCCGGCTTCGATGGGAGCTCATCGACGAACAAGGCCGTGCGCGGCAGGGCGAAGCGGATGCCGGGGCGCTGCCCGAAACCGGCCGCATCGAAAGCGGCGGGCATGTGTGCGAGCGCGTCCTGCACCTCCCATCGAGCCTCGAAGCAGGCTACTGCAGGCTGCGTATCGAAGGCGAAGGCCTGCGCGGGGAGACGCTGGTGCTGGTCTCGCCGGGCCGTTGCTACCGGCCCCCCGCGGTGCGCGACGGCGGCCGCGCGTGGGGCGTGTCGCTACAGCTCTACAGCCTGCGCTCGCCGCGCAACTGGGGCATCGGCGACTTCAGCGATCTCGAAGAACTGGCCGTGCAGATGGCGGCACAGGGCGCCGACATCATCGGCCTCAACCCGCTGCACGCCCTGTTCGCCAGTACCCCGCAGCACGCGAGTCCCTACAGCCCTTCGTCCCGCCTGCAGCTCAATGCGCTCTACATCGACGTGGAGGCGGTGGCGGATTTCGCCGATTGCGCGCCGGCCCGCGAGCGGGTGCATTCGCCCGATTTCCAGTCGCGCCTTGCCGCCTTGCGCGCAACGCCCCTGGTGGACTACCCCGGCGTGGCTGCCGCGAAGTTCGAAGTGCTCGCCTTGCTGTTCAGCCATTTCTGCGAGCGCCATCTGCCGTCCGAAGGGCCGCCCGACGAAACGGGCCAGGAGTTCATGGCCTTCGTCGCGGAGCGTGGCGAGGCGCTGCGCCGGCACGCTCTTTTCGAAGCGCTGCAAGCCCAGTTCCTCGCGCACGAAGGGGGCGTGTGGGACTGGCACGCGTGGCCGAGTGCCTACCAGGACCCGGATTCCGCCGAGGTGAGTGCATTCGCGGTGGTGTATGCGCAGCGCGTGCAGTTCCACCAGTACCTCCAGTGGCTGGCCGCCCGCCAGCTGGCTGCGGCCGCCGCGCGCTGCAGCGCGCTCGGCATGGGTGTTGGCCTGTACGTGGACCTGGCGGTGTCGGTCGACCGCGCCGGTTCCGATGCCTGGGCCCTGCAGCAGGGCCTTGCCGGAGGTGCCAGCATCGGTGCGCCGCCTGACGAGTTCAACCCCGCGGGACAGGGCTGGGGCCTGCCGCCATTGCGCCCCGACCGCCTGCGCGCGGAGGGCTACCGCTACTTCATCGACACGCTGCGTGCCGGCATGCGTAGCGCGGGTGCATTGCGCATCGACCACGTGATGGGCCTGATGCGCCTGTTCTGGATTCCGCCCGGACGCGATGCGAAAGAGGGCGCCTATGTCCACTACGCGCTGGACGAGATGCTGGCCGTGGTGGCGATAGAGAGCCACCGGCACCGCTGCATGGTGGTGGGCGAAGACCTGGGCACGGTCGACGACGCGTTGCGCGACGCGCTCTTGCGTGCCGACGTGTTGTCCTATCGCCTGCTGTATTTCGAGAAGGAGCCGCAGGGCGGCGGATTCAAGCCGCCCGCCGCCTATCCGCCGGCCGCGCTGGCCGCGGTCAGCACGCACGACCTTGCGACCTTCGCGGGCTGGTGGACGGCGCAAGACCTTCGGGAGCGCCTCGCGCTTGGCC
Organism: Variovorax sp. Varisp46; assembly: GCF_059491885.1. Classification (NCBI taxonomy): domain Bacteria; kingdom Pseudomonadati; phylum Pseudomonadota; class Betaproteobacteria; order Burkholderiales; family Comamonadaceae; genus Variovorax; species Variovorax sp. Varisp46. The sequence goes on along the minus strand of NZ_CP168515.1, from coordinate 2,758,147 downwards.
TGTTCCCCGATCCGGCGATCTTCGACAAACAGCTGATGGACCGGGCGCACGAACGCATGCAGCTGATGCACGCGATGCTGCGGGCCGGCCTGCTGTCGCGCGAAGACATGGCGCAGGCCGCCGGCCTTGCGATGCCGACCGGCCGCATCGTGGAAGCGGCGCATGCATTCCTGGCGGCCTCGCCGTCGGCGCTGATGCTGGTCCAGCTCGAAGACGTGGCGGAGGTGGTCGCCCAGGCCAACATGCCGGGCACGGTCGATACGCATCCCAACTGGCGGCGCAAGCTGCCCGTCTCGAGCACGGCGCTGGCCGGCGGCGAACGCATGCGCGGCCTCGGCCGGTTGCTGCGTGCCCAGAGGCCGCGCGTTGTCGAACACGCGGCATCGCCGGGCCTGCAGACCCGCGTGCCGCGCGCCACCTACCGGCTGCAGCTCCACAAGGACTTCGGCTTCGACGAGGCGATCCGCGTGCTGCCGTATCTCGCAAGGCTCGGCGTGAGCCACGTGTACTGCTCGCCGATCCAGCGGGCGCGCGCCGGCAGCATGCATGGCTACGACGTGGTGGCGCACGCGGAGATCAACCCCGAGCTGGGCGGCGCCGAAGGCTTCGCGCGCTTCGTTGCCGCGCTGAAGGCCAACGGCCTTGGCCAGCTGCTGGACATGGTGCCCAACCACATGGGCGTGTTCGGCGCCGACAACGCATGGTGGATGGACGTGCTGGAAAACGGCCCGGCCTCGCTGTTCGCTCAGCACTTCGACATCGATTGGCAACCGCTCAACGTGGAGCTTGCCGGCAGGGTGCTGCTGCCCGTGCTCGGTGGGCACTATGGCGAGGTGCTGGAAAACGGTGAACTGATCCTTCGCTTCGAGGATGCGGCCGGCAGCCTGGCGATCCGCTACTTCGATCACCGCTTTCCGCTCGCGCCGGAGAGCTATCCGGCGGTGCTGCACCGGGCGCTCGCGCGGCTCGGCGATGCGACCGCCTCCGGGCATCTCGCAAGCCTTGCCACCGCGTTCGGCCACCTGCCCGGACGCAATGCGGCGTCGCCGGAAGAACGCGCGGAACGTGTGCGCGACAAGGAGCTGCTCAAGGCGCGGCTTGCGCTGCTCGTGCGGCGGCGCCCCGCGGTGGCGCAGGCGATCCAGGCGTCGGTGGCGGAGCTGAACCTCGCCTTGCCGGAAGCGCGCGACGCACTGCACCGGCTGATCGAGGCGCAGGCCTACCGGCTCGCGCACTGGCGGATGGCAGCCGACGAGATCAACTACCGGCGCTTCTTCGACATCAACGACCTGGCCGCCATCCGCATCGAGCGCGACGAGGTGTTCGAGGCCACGCAGTCGTTCGTGCTCGAGCTGGCTGCGTCCGGGGCGGTGGACGGCCTGCGCATCGACCACCCCGACGGGCTCTACGACCCCGCCGGCTACTTCCGCAAGCTGCAGGAGGGCTATGCGCGCCGTGCCGGCCTCATGCTGCCGGCTGCCGACGCGCAAGGGCGGCCCGCGCGGCCGCTGTACGTGGTGGCCGAGAAGATCGCGGGCGCGAACGAGGAAGTGCCCGAGACCTGGCACGTGCACGGGACCACGGGCTATCGCTTCGCCAACGTTGCCAACGGCGTGCTGGTCGATACGGCAGCCGAGTCGGATGTTCTCCACGCCTGGCAGCGCTTCACCGGCGACACGCAGGACTTTGCCGCAGTGGCGCGGTCGGGCCGGCGGGAGGTGATGCGCAACGCGCTGGCGTCGGAGCTCAACGTGCTGGCCACCGAGCTGCTGCGCATCGCCCGCGCCGACCGCAGCACGCGCGACTACACGCTCAACGCGCTGCGCCGGGCCCTCGCGGGCGTGGCTTCGTGCATGCCGGTGTATCGCACCTACATCGTCGATGGCCTCTCGGGACAGGACGAGCGGGTCATCGACGAAGCCGTCGACGCGGCCGCCCGCAGCAGCGGCGATGCCGACCGCTCGATCTTCCTCTTCGTGCGCAGCGCACTGCGGGGAGAGGCCGTCCAGGCCGCGCCGGCACTGGGCGAACGGGCGCGCCACTTCGCGCGGCGCTTCCAGCAGTTCAGCGCGCCGGTGGCGGCCAAGGGCGTGGAGGACACCGCGTTCTACCGCTACTTTCCGCTCTGCTCGCTCAACGAAGTGGGCGGCGAGCCCGACCGCTTCGGCATCGAGGTCGAGGAATTCCACGCGCTCAGCGCCGATCGCGCGCTGCGCTGGCCGCACACGATGCTGGCCACCTCGACGCACGACAACAAGCGCTCGGAGGACGTGCGCAACCGGATCGACGTGCTGTCCGAGATGCCCGATGAATGGATGCACGCGCTGGCGCGATGGCACGCGCAGTGCCGCGGCGCGCACAGGAAGCTGCCCGGCGGCGAGGCTCCCTCGCGCGCGGACGAATACCTGCTCTACCAGACGCTGCTCGGCACCCTGCCGGTGGGCGGGCTGGCCGCAGATGCAGTCGCGGGCTACAGCAACCGCATCTGGCACTACATGCAGAAGGCCGCGCGCGAATCGAAGCTGCGCACGCGATGGTCCCATCCCGATGCCGACTACGAGGCGGTGCTGGAGACCTTCGTGCGCGAGATCCTGGGCGACCCGAGCGAAGGCGCCTGCCTGTCCGACATCCAGCGCATGGCGGACAGGCTGGCGTGGTTCGGCGCGTGGAACAGCCTGACCCTGGCCTTGCTCAAGTACGGCTCCCCCGGCGTGCCGGATCTCTACCAGGGCAGCGAACTCATCGAGCTGAGCCTCGTCGATCCGGACAACCGGCGCCCGGTCGACTACGCGCTGCGCCAGCAGCGCCTCGACGAGCTGCATGCCGTGGCCGAGGGCGACGCTCTTGCCGAGCGGGTCGGTGCGCTGGCGGCGGCCCCGCACGACGGCCGCGCGAAGCTCTGGTTCATCTGGCGGCTGCTGTCGCTGCGGCGGCAGCAGCCGCTGCTGTTCCAGGAGGGCAGCTACGAACCGCTGGAGGTCGAGGGGCCGTTGTCGAGGCACGTCGTGGCTTTCGGGCGGCTGCATGGCGACCGCATGCTCGTGATCGTGGCGAGCCGGCTGTTCGTCGGGCTTCCGCATCGGGAAGCGATGGACCATGCCCCGGCCCTGCCCGATGCGGCGAGGTGGTGCGGCACGGCGGTGCGGCTTCCCGCAGGCCACGACGGGGGCGTGCTGAAGAACGTGCTGACCGGCGAGCCCGCGGCGGCCGCTGGCGGCACCGTGAGCCTCGACGTGGCTTTCCGCCGCATGCCGTGGGCGGCGCTGGTGGCTGCCCGCACCGCATGAACCCCCACGCAACTGCGCAGGCTACGGCCCGCCCGCGGTGCAATGCGGCTTCCTGGCGTGGATGTCCGCGGTCCACAACGCCACGTCCTCGGCCGTCATGCTGCTCGCGCCGGTGAGGCGTCCGTCCACGTAGCCCAGCCGCTCCACGTCGTGGAGGTATTGCTCGCGCGACAGCAGGGTGCCGGCGCACACGTTCTCGTGCGTGGCCGGCGGCTCGCGCATTTCATCGGCCAGGCGTTCCATCAGCCGGGACATGACCCAGTCCGGAATGTGATGGCGCTGACCGGGGTAGATGTAGCCGAACAGCGTGAGGTGGGCCAGCAGCACCCGCCAGTGCGGGCCGAAGCGCTCGAGCAGGCTGACCCAGTCAAGCCGCTGCGCATTGGCCTCCAGCAGGTGGGAGATGTCGCCGCCGTCGTAGCGCTCGCGCTCCATGATGAAGGCCTTGGACAGCAGGCTGTCCTCCGCGTTGGCGATGAGCACCGGCACGCCCAGGATCTCGGCGCGGCAGTTGCCGCGGAACCAGCGCTTGTCCACCGGCGTCACGCCGTTGCCCGAATTGAAGATCAGGTCGATGAACTCGGGGCCGTCGTACACCTTGGCCAGCCAGTGCGGATGGGTCAGCTCGGTGCGCCAGCCGTGCCGCTGCATGAGCTGCGCGATGCGTTCGTAGTCCTCGCGGTGGATGAACAGGTCGAGGTCCTTGGTCGAGCGGCGGATGCCCGTGTAGCACGCGTGCGAGAAGGTTCCGCCCACCAGGAAGGGAATGCCCGCACCGTTCAAGGCGCGCAAGGTCTGCCGATAGAAATCGGCCACGTGGGGGTCGACTTCTTCTTCCAGCGAAGGCGCGAGCGCGGTGAAGGGCGACATGCATGCAAGCTAGGGCTGGCCACAGGCGGCGGCCCGGAGCAAAGGGCCCCATCGAACGTCGGCATGCGCCTACAGCCGCTGCGGGATGGGGCCGATGACGGCGAACCGCGGCGCGGCACATTCTGGCGCTCGCCTTCATCGAGCCGCGTCGCCATGCCCAATCCCAAATCGTCCTCCCACATCCGGTTTGCCGCCGTCGGCGACATCCATGTCCAGAAGGACTCCGCCGGCACGCTGCGCAGCCTCTTCGCCCAGGCCGCCGACGAGGCCGATGCGCTGCTGCTGTGTGGCGACCTCACCGACTACGGCACGGCCGAGGAGGCCCGGGTGCTGGTCGAGGAGCTGGGTGCGATCCACATCCCCATCGTCGCCGTGCTGGGCAACCACGACTACGAGTCCGGCACGCCCGAGGCGGTGACCGGTGCGCTGATGCATGCCGGCGTCCGCGTGCTCGATGGCTCGGCCTGCGAGATCGAGGGCGTGGGCATCGCCGGCGTGAAGGGCTTTGCCGGTGGCTTCGGGCGCGGCTCGCTGGGCGCCTGGGGCGAGCCGGCGATCAAGCTGTTCGTGCAGGAGGCGCTGAACGAGGCGATGAAGCTGGAGTCGGCGCTGGCCAAGCTGCGCACGCGGCGCCGCATCGCGCTGCTGCACTACGCGCCCATCGCCGGCACGGTGCAGGGCGAGCCGGTGGAGATTTTTCCCTTCCTGGGCAGCAGCCGGCTGGAGGAGCCGCTGCTGCGCTACCCGATGGATGCGGTGTTCCACGGCCACGCGCACCGGGGCACGCTCGAGGCGCGCACCATCAACGGCGTGCCGGTCTACAACGTTGCCAAGCCCCTGCTGCAGCGCAGCCGGCCCGGCGTGCCGCCATTCTTCCTGTACGAACTGCCGCGCGAAGCGGCCGAGGAGGCCTCGGCTTCCGCTCCGGAGTAGGAATCTTCCCACGGGCTGTTCAAGTGCAATGGACCACACTTGCAAGACTCCACGAGCCGGGGCCAGACATGCCTGCTGAACCGATGAAAGCCAGCGAACAGCCCGGGTTGTCCGTCGCCTCCCTGACCGATGCCGACTATCGCCAGATGGTCGACGGCCTCACCGATCACGCCATCATCCTGCTGGACCCGGACGGCAACATCGTGAGCTGGAACGCCGGGGCACGCCAGCTCAGCGGCTACGACGGCGCCGACATCCTGGGGCGCCATTTTTCCGTCCTGTATCCGCAGGAGACGCTCTCGCGCGGCTTGCCCGACGAGGAGCTGGCGCAGGCCGGCAAGCAGGGGCGCTTCGTGGACGAGGGCTGGCGCCTGCGCAAGGACGGCACGCGCTTCTGGGCCAACATCGTCATCACCCGCCTGCCAGGCGCCAACGGCGCCACGCGCGGGTATTCCAAGATCATTCGCGATCACAGCGACCGGCGAAAGCACGAAGATGCGCTGCGCGCCAGCGAGGAACGGTTCCGCCTGCTCGTCGAGGGCGTGAAGGACTACGCGATCTTCATGCTCGACCCCGGCGGCCACGTGGTCAGCTGGAATCTCGGCGCGGAGAAGAACAAGGGCTACAAGGCACACGAGATCGTCGGCCAGCACTTCTCGAAGTTCTATCCGCCCGATGTCGCCGCGCGCGGATGGCCCGCCGAGGAACTGGCCAATGCGCTGCGCGAGGGACGCTTCGAAGACGAAGGCTGGCGCGTGCGCAAGGACGGAACCCGCTTCTGGGCCAGCGTGGTGATCACGGCCATCTACGACGCCGCCGGGCAGCACAAGGGATTCGCCAAGGTCACCCGCGACCTCACCGAGCGCCGCCGCATCATCACGCTGGAGGACGAGGGAAGGCGCATGACCACCTTCCTTGCAATGCTGGGCCATGAGCTGCGCAACCCGCTCGCGCCCATCTCCAACGCGCTGGAGCTTCTCAAGCGCGAGGAGACGGGCTCGCTGGTGCTGAACAGGACGCGCGGCATCATCGATCGCCAGCTCAGGCAGATGACGCGGCTCATCGACGACCTGCTGGACGTGGGCCGGATCACGAGCGGGCGCATCCACCTGGAAGCCAAGCCGGTGCGGCTTCGCGAAGTGGTCGTCGAAGGGGTGGAGGCCATGCGCCCTGCCATGGCGCTGAAGTCGCAGCTCCTGGAGCTGCAGGTCGACGGGGCCGATCCCTGGGTCACGGGCGACAGGGCGCGGCTGATCCAGGTCATCGGCAACCTGGCTCACAACGCGTCCAAGTTCACTCCCGACGGCGGGCGCATCGCGATCCGCCTCGGCACCCACGGTGCCAACGCCTCGGAAGCGGAGATCAGCGTCAAGGACAACGGCCCGGGGATCCCGCGCAAGGATCTCGAGAGGGTCTTCGAACTCTTCGTGCAAGGCGAAAACGAACTGGCGCGCACGCGCGGCGGGCTTGGGCTGGGCCTGAGCCTCGTGCAGCAGCTGACGCAGCTTCATGGCGGCTACGTCAGCGTGTTCAGCACCGGGCGCGCGGGGGAGGGCAGCGAATTCGTGGTGCGCCTGCCGGCGGCGCCCACACCCGACATGCCTCGGCCGACCGAACGCGGCGAGGGCGAAAAGCTGGTGCTGGTCGTGGACGACAACCGCGATGCGGCGGAAACCCTGGCACTGCTGCTGGAATCGCTGGGCTACTCGTGCTCGGTGGAGCACGACGGTTTTGCCGCGATAGAGGCCGTCAAGGCGAAACGGCCCGACGTGGTGTTGCTGGACATCGGGCTGCCCGGCATGAACGGCCACGACGTTGCCAAGCGCCTGCGCGCCGACCTGATCAATCCGCCCGCGCTGATCGCCATCACTGGCTACGGCCAGCCCAGCGACCGCGACACCAGCTTCGAAGCCGGCTTCTTCGCCCATCTGACGAAGCCGGTGGATTTCGATCGGCTGGGCTCGATGCTCGACCAGATCTACGCCGCCAGGACCTGAACCGGCAGCCCGGCGGCGCGCCCCTTCAGCCCTGGTGCGGCTGAAGGCCGATCACCTTGTCGAGCGTGAGCGGATAGTCGCGGATGCGCACCCCCGTCGCGTTGTAGACCGCATTCGCCACGGCGGCGCCGGCGCCGCAGATGCCCAGCTCGCCCACGCCCTTGATCTTCAGCGGATTGGTCTTGTCGTCGAACTCGTCGAGGAACACCGCCTCGATGGCCGGGATGTCGGCATGCGAGGGCACGTGGTATTCGGCCAGGTCGTGGTTCACGAAGGCGCCGAAGAGCGGGTCGACCACCGCCTCCTCGAAGAGCGCCGAGCCCACGCCCCAGATCATGGCGCCCGTGGCCTGGCTGGTGGCGGTCTTCATGTTCAGGATGCGGCCAGCCGCGAACACGCCAAGCATGCGGCGCAGCCGGATCTCGCCGGTGTCCGCGTCGACCGCCACCTCGGCGAAATGCGCGCCGTAGGCCTGCTGCGAGAACTTCTTCGCCATGTCTCCCTTCCCGATGCGCCCCTCGGCGCTCAGGCCGACGGTGCCGGCGAGCGCGGCCAGCGTTTCGGAGCGCGCGCCCGCCGTGGCGCGGCCGCCGGCGAACACCACTTCGGCGGGCTTCGCGCCGAGCCGCTGCGCGAGCTGCGCGCGCAGGGCCGTGCAGGCGTCGAACAGGGCCGATCCCGCGCTGGCAGCGCCCCAGGAGCCGCCGGAGCCGGGCGTCTCGGGGAAGTCGCTGTCGCCGAGTTCGATGCGCACCTTCTCCATCGGCAGGCCGAGCATCTCCGCCGCGATCTGCGTGAAGACGGTGTAGCTGCCGGTGCCGATGTCGGTCATCGACATGCGCGCCGTGAGCACGCCCTGGCGGTCGAGTGCCACCGCGCACCTGGCATCCATCAGGTAGTTGCCGCGGGTGGCCGCGGCCATGCCCAGGCCGATCTGCCAGCGGCCCTCGCGCACCGCACCGGGGGTGGCGCTGCGCCGGTTCCAGCCGAACCGCTCTGCGCCTTCGTCCATGCAGCGCAGCAGCTGGCGGGTGGAGAAGGGAAGGTTCGTCTCCGGGTCCATGGCCGGCTCATTGCGGCGGCGCAGCTCGATCGGGTCGAGCCCGAGCTTGCCGGCCAGTTCGTCCATGGCCTGTTCGAGCGCGAGCATGCCGACCGCCTCGCCAGGTGCGCGCGTGGAGTCGGAAACCGGCAGGTCGAGCCTCACCACGCGGTGCGTGGTGAGCCGGTTGGGCGCGGCGTAGAGCGAGCGCGTCTGGGTGCTGGCGGTTTCGTAGAAGTCGTCGAAGCGCGCGCTGTGCGAGAGCGAGTCGTGGCCGATGGCGGTGAGCCGTCCGTCGGGCGCGGCGCCCAGGCGCAGCCGCTGCACGGTCTGGCTGCGGTGCGTGGTGAAGTGGAACATCTGCTGGCGCGTCAGCGCCGTCTTCACGGGGCGCCGCAGCTGCCGCGCGGCCATGGCACTGAGTATCACGTCGCCGTACACGGGCAGCTTGCCGCCGAAGCCGCCGCCGACGTAGCGGCTCACGATGCGCACCTTCGACGGCGGAATCTGCAGCGTGTCGGCCACTGCGTTCTGCGCGCTCTCCAGCAGCTGCGAGGCGCAGTGCACCGTCACGCGGTCGCCGCTCCACCACGCAAGGGCAGCGTGCGGCTCCATCTGCGCGTGGATGTGGTGCGGCGTGGTGTAGGTCGCATCGACCTGCACCGGCGCACCGGCGAAGGCGGCCTCGAAATCGCCGATGCGGCTGTCAGCCTTCTGCGTCTCTTCGTCTCTGGGCTTTTCCGCCTTGCCCTGGGCGGCGGCCATGTCGTATTCGCCGGGCGCCGCTTCATAGCGGATGCGGATCAGCGCGGCGGCCGCGCGTGCGGCCTCGAAGCTCTCGGCTACCACGTAGGCCACCGCTTCGCCGTAGTAGCGCACGGCGTTGCTCGCGAGCTGCGGCGTCGAGCGCGCGAAGCGGTCCTTGGCGTCGACCGGGCCCCAGGGCGCCTGCTTCGGCGCATTGCGGTGGGTCATGACCAGCAGCACGCCCGGCGCCTTCTCTGCGGCCGAGGCGTCGATGTCGGCCACCGTGCCCTTGGCGATGGTGGCGCCGACGATGAAGCCGCAGGCCGGCTTGCCCGGCGCCTCCTGCACCTCGTAGGCATAGGGCGCCTGGCCGGTCACCTTGAGGCGGCCGTCCACGCGATTGACGGGCTTGCCGATCAGGCCGCCGCGGTTGTCGTCGATGGGATTGCGCGCCGAGGGTGCGTTCATGTCCATGATGCCACTCCTTCAGGCCGCGCGCGCGGCTTCGTCGATCGTGGCCTGCAGGGTGCGGCGCAGCAGCGGCAGCTTGAAGTCGTTGTGGCCGCGGCCGCGCGCGCCGGCAAGCACGCCGTCCGCCGCGGCGTCGACAGCCGCCTCGTCGAGCACCGTGTCGGCCAGCCGCGCCTCGGCCGCCTCCACGCGCCACGGCTTGTGCGCCAGCCCGCCGAAGGCCAGCCGCGCCGAGCGGATGCGCCCGCCGCCGGCATCGACGATGGCCGCCACCGACACCAGCGCGAAGGCGTAAGAGGCCCGGTCGCGCACCTTGCGGTACACCTGCCGCCCTGGCACCGGCGGCGGCAGGGTGACCCCGGTGATCATCTCGCCGGGCTGCAGGTCGGTTTCCAGCTGCGGCGTGTCGCCGGGCAGGCGATGGAAATCGGCGATGGGAATCACTCGGTGCGCACCGCTCGGCATCACTGTTTCCACCGTCGCGTCGAGTACCCGCATGGCCACCGCCATGTCCGACGGATGGGTGGCGATGCACTGGTCGCTGGCGCCGATCACCGCGTGCATGCGGTTGTAGCCCTGCAGCGCGGAGCAGCCCGAACCGGGCTGGCGCTTGTTGCAGGGGCGGGCGATGTCGTAGAAGTACACGCAGCGCGTGCGCTGCAGCAGGTTGCCGCCGGTGGTGGCCTTGTTGCGCAACTGGCCCGAGGCCCCGGCCAGCAGCGCGCGGCTGAGCACCGCGTAGTTCCGGCGCACGCGCGGGTCGGCGGCCAGGTCGGCATTGCGCACCATCGCGCCGATGCGCAGTCCGCCGTCGGCGGTGGGCTCGATGGCATCGAGGCCCAGCCGGTTGATGTCCACCAGGTGCACCGGCGTCTCCACCTGCAGCTTCATCAGGTCGAGCAGGTTGGTGCCGCCCGCGATCATCCGCGCCCCCGGGCGCGCTGCGGCCGAGGCCGCCGCCAGCGGCCTCGCGGCCCGCTCGTAGGTGAAGGCTTTCATGGGCGCGCCTCCGCTCCCGCCACGTCCTTGATGGCGGCCACGATGTTGGGGTACGCGCTGCAGCGGCAGAGGTTGCCGCTCATGCGCTCGCGGATCTCGGCGTCGGTGAGCGTCGCGCTCGCACCCAGGTCGCGCGTGACGTGGCTGGGCATGCCCGCCTTGGCCTCGGCCAGCATGCCGGCGGCCGAGCAGATCTGCCCAGGCGTGCAGTAACCGCACTGGAAACCGTCGCGCTCGAGAAAGGCCTGCTGCAGCGGATGCAGAGTCTCGCCCTGCGCCATGCCTTCGATGGTGATGACCGACTGCCCCTCGTGCATCACGGCCAGCGTGAGGCATGCGTTGATGCGCCGGCCTTCGACGAGCACCGTGCAGGCACCGCACTGGCCGTGGTCGCAGCCCTTCTTGGTGCCCGTCATGCACAGGTTCTCGCGCAGCGCGTCGAGCAGGGTGGTGCGGGTGTCGACCTCCAGCCGATGGGGTTGCCCGTTGACCTGGAGCTGCAGCTGCATGCGCTCGGGCGGCAGGCGTCCCACGCCATCTCCCACGTCGTCCGTGCGATGTTCGAATTTCATGCGGAGCCTCCGATCGGATGAGGACCGGGACGAATCCTAGGAACGGCCCGTGGCTGCGCGGCGGCGCCTGCGCGCTGTCGTCGTGTAGGCACGGGCCGACGAAAAGGGCGCCGCTCCACCGCCGCGCCGTCGTACGAAAGTGCACCCGGTTTCTTACAGCGGACTGCGCTGCCTCCTACGGAAGCGCGATGGGCACGCACTAGATTGGTCTCGCATGCGGGTTCGAATGAACACCACGGGAATCACCAGGAGACGACATGAAGATGCTTCGGATTTCGACGCAGCGGCGCGCCCAGCTATCGAGCGAAAACCTGCTCGCCCTCAATTCGCGGGACCAGGAGATCCTGCACGGCCTCAGCTTCGACGAGTCGCAGTTCCTCATCGACTGCGGCGAAGACCCGCCCGCCGATACGGCCGACCGCGAACGGTGCGGCGACCTCATCCGCAGGCACGAACGCGCCCGCCTGCGCATCGCCACCGCCGACGATGAAGGCAGCGCGAGCGAGGCAGGCCCCGCCGCGCGCAGCCGGGATTCGTTCATGCTGTGAGCTGCCGGCCCGCCCCGGCTCCGTGGCGCGGGGTCCCGTTCCTTCGCGACACGCTGGCTCTTCAGTGGTGCCGCTTGAAGTACTGGACTTCGCGCTCGTGCTGCCGGGCCTGCTCCTGCGAAGCGAAGGTGCCCAGGTTGCGGCGCTTGCCGGTCTTGGGGTCGATCTTGCGGGAATACAGGCGGTATTCGCCCGAAGCGAGTTTCCGGATCATTGCGCACTCCTTTTTTCACTTGGCAGGACCAATCTGCGCCGCCGGCGCCGGCCGTCTGTCGGACGGGTTCACTTCGCTCTGAGGGAGCGCGAGTGCGGTGGCACGCGACAAGGGTTTCTGTTCCTACATTCGCTGCCTGGCCGCTCCCACAGCGGACCTGCGCTGCAAGGTCGAAACCCGAACTCTAGAGGCCTGTTTCCGGTCTCCATCGCCCAAAAGGAACGAACCATGAAAACGACGCACAAGCCCGCAGCCACGAAAAGCCGCCAGGCCGGCGCCCCGGTGCAGGACGCCATCGGCCCCCACGACGACAACCCGCCGTCGCGCGGCGCGGTACAAAGCGGCGGCACCCCCGACACCGCACCGCTGAACTTCGACGACGACGAGATCTATTCGGGCCGCGACAAGGTGCGCAGCGGCGGCACCACGCACGCCAAGGGCGGCGATAGCGGCCTGCTCGGGCCCCCGGCTGAACAGCTGTCGCCGACCAATTCGCCCAGCGACCCGGCCTTGCGGCGAGGCCGTTCGTAGGCGGGAGGCCGACCATGTTCCGGGACCGCGTCGATGCAGGCCGCCAGCTCGCGGCGCTGCTCGGCCAGTACCGCGACGCGCCGGATGCGCTCGTGCTGGCGCTGCCGCGCGGCGGCGTGCCTGTCGGTGCGGAAGTCGCGCGCGCACTGAATCTCCCGCTCGACATCATGGTGGTGCGCAAGCTGGGGCTTCCCGGCCATGAGGAATATGCGGCCGGGGCGATCGCCGCTGGCGGCGTGCGCGTGACCGGCGAGCCCTGGGCCGACCTGGCGCGCGTCTTCGAACGCGAGCAGCGGGAACTGGCGCGCCGCGAACGCGCCTACCGCGGCGGCCGGGCGCCTTGCGAGCTGGCCGGCAAGACCGTCATCCTGGTCGACGACGGCCTCGCCACCGGCCTGTCGATGCGCGCCGCGATCAAAGCGGCGCGTTCGCTCGGCGCGGCGAAAGTCGTTGCCGCGGTGCCGGTCGGCGAAGCCATGGCGTGCCAGGCGCTGGCACAGCCCGCGAAGGCGAGCGAGTTCGCCGGCCGCAGCGACCTCGAGCGCATAGGCTCGCGTGCGGACGAGGTGGTCTGCATGCACATGCCCGATCCTTTCCACGCCGTGGGCGCGTGGTACGGCGTCTTCGATCCGCCCAGCGACGACGAGGTGCGCGACACCCTGGCTTCGTGGAGCCGCCCATGAGCGACCTTCATGAGGAAGGAGACAGCGAAAACGCGGCGCACTGACACTGAAGATCGGCTGTCGATTTCCCCTCTTGAAATCCTGGCGAGCGAAACTATGTTGACTTCCGTTGGAACCTGGTCAAACCGAAAAGGAGGCACTCAAATGACCATGAACCTGCTGAGGCAAATCGCCACCTCCCGCTTGCCCGTGTCCTTCTACCGGACGGAGGACATCGACAAGGTCCGGCTGCTTCGGGCCGCGGGCCTCGTAGTGGCCCTGGTGCCGTCGCCCTCCGACCCCATCGCGCTTGCGGGCACGCCGTCCGCGGCGCAGGTGCTCGCCATCACCAGCAAGGGGCGGGAAGAACTGGCGAAGTTCGACTATCCGGTGACCCGCCCGCCGCGCTGGCGCTTGCGGATGCCGCGAATCAAGACGCTCGCGCGCGCCGGTCCGGCGGCGCCGCCCCCGGCCCAGCGCGAATCGAGCAGGCTCCAGTAGCGCCTGGAGCACGGGGGCACGCCGCCGGCTTTTCGTTGTTTCTGCATTCAACTTCTTACGGAGGTTTCGCCATGTATCGATCCTTGTTTCCTCGCGACATCTTTGCGGAGATGGACCGCCTGCAGCGCGACGTGCAGCAGGCTTTCGACCTGTCTCCCTCCATCCGCGGCATTGCCTGGAACGGCTTCCCCGCGCTGAACGTGGGCAGCACCCCGCAGACGCTGGAAATCTATGCGTTCGCGCCGGGCGTGGACCCCTCTACGCTCGAGGTCAACCTCGAGCGCGGCCTGCTGACCATCTCCGGGGAGCGCAAGAGCGCGCTCCCCGAGGAAGGCGACAAGGCCGCGGTGCACATCAACGAGCGTTTCGAAGGCGCATTCCGCCGCGTCATGACGCTGCCGGAAGACGCCGACCCCGACGCCGTGAACGCCCGCATGAGCGATGGCGTGCTGCACATCACCGTCCAGCGGCGCGCGTCCGCGCAGCCGCGCCGGATCGCCATCCAGTAGCGAGCCGGAGGAGGAATCCCGAACGAACCGAACGAAAGGAGCCACACCATGAAACGCGATCTCCAGGCCTCGTCGGCCGCCGAACCGGGCAAGCTCGCACAGAAGGACTCGTCTCGCCATGCCGAGGCTGCGCTGACGCCGGCCGTCGACGTGATCGAGGACAGCGGCGGCATCACGCTCTACGCCGACCTGCCCGGCGTGAGCCGCGACAGGCTGAACCTCCACGTGGAAGCCGCGACGCTGACCATCGAAGCCGAGTCCAGCCTGACAACGCCCGAGGGCCTCAACTCCAGCCACACGGAGGTGGGCCTCGCGAGGTTCAGGCGGGTGTTCACGCTGAGCAAGGAGCTCGACACCCAGAACGTCACCGCCGAACTGGCGCAGGGCGTGCTGCGGCTGCGGATTCCCAAGGCTGCGCACGCGAAGGCGCGGCGCATCGAGATCCAGGCCGCCTGAGGGCTTGCACGGCGCCCCCGCTCCCGCGGCGGGCGCCGCGCAGGAAATGCCCGTACCGGGGTTGCCGGACTTGGGCGCAAAATCGCTCCTCCCGAATGCCGCATTTTCCCTGCGAGCCCGAATGCCCGATTCCCAGACCTCCGGTGCCCCTGCGCCGTCCTCCGCACCCGCGACGCTGGCGCCAAGTTCACTGAGTTTCCCCGTCGTCGGCCTTGCCGGATCGGCCGGCGGAATGGAAGCGCTGATGCGCTTCTTCAAGCACATGCCCGAGCGGCCGGGCATGGCCTTCGTGGTGATCCTGCACCTGTCGCCGGACCATGAAAGCAGCGCCCCCGAGATCCTGCAGCGCACGACGGCCTTGCCCGTGGCCCAGGCGACCGGCACGATGCCGATCGAGGTCGATCACATCTACGTGATTCCGCCCGGCGTCGAACTGACGATGAACGGCGGCAACCTGCAGGTCACGCAGGGCGAGCGGCCCTATGGACGCGCAACCGCGGCGGACGTCTTCTTCCGCACGCTGGCGCAGGTGCACCGCGAGCGCGCGGTCAGCATCGTCCTGTCGGGCACCGGCAGCGACGGCGCGGTCGGGCTCACCCGAATCAAGGAGCATGCGGGCCTGACCATGGCCCAGTCGCCGGAGGACGCGACCTACGGTGGAATGCCGCTGGCCGCCATCGCCACCGGCATGGTCGACTTCGTGCTTCCGGCCGACCAGATGGGCGAGCGGCTGGTCGATGTATGGCGCAACGCGCGCCACATCCAGCTTCCCCACACGTCCGAGGTGGGCGCTTTCGTGGAGGAGCCGGAGGGCCTCGCCTCGTCGCTGCTCGCCGAGAAGGCGCTGCAGGAGGTCATGGCGCTGCTGAAGACCTACACGCGGCACGACTTCCTCCATTACAAGCGCGCCACGGTGCTGCGCCGCATCGAGCGCCGGCTGCAGGTGAACCGGCTGGCCGACCTGCCGGCCTACCGCGACTTCCTCCGGGAGCACCCGGAGGAGGCCGCGCCGCTGCTGCAGGACATGCTGATCAGCGTGACCAACTTTTTCCGGGACCGCGATGCCTTCGAGGCATTGTCCGGAGAGGTCGTCGGGCCGCTGGTGGAGCGCAAGCAACCGGGCGAGCAGCTGCGGGTCTGGGTGGCAGGATGCGCGACCGGGGAGGAGGCGTACTCCGTCAGCATGCTGCTGCGCGAGCACGCCGATCGTTTGTCGAAGCCGCTGGACATCCAGGTCTTCGCAACCGACGTCGACGAGCGCGCCATCGCCACGGCCCGCAAGGGCGTGTATGCGCAGGGCATCGCGGAAGACATCGCGCCGGGCCGGCTGCGGCGGTACTTCCTGAAGGACCGCGACCAGTTCCGCGTGTCGGCCGCGGTGCGCGAGCCGGTGCTCTTCGCGCAGCACAACCTGCTGAGCGATCCGCCGTTCTCCAGGCTCGACATGATCTGCTGCCGCAACCTGCTGATCTATCTCGATCGCGACGCCCAGGCCCGCGTGCTCGGGATGTTCCGCATCGCGCTCAAGCCGGGCGGCTTCCTGTTCCTCGGCACCTCCGAGTCGACCGACGCGGCCGCGAACTTGTTCGCCGCCGTCGACAAGCGCCACCGCATCTTCCAGGTCAACCCCGAGTTTCCGCCCGCACGGCACGTGCCGGTGATCAATGAGGCGCCGACCGCGCTGCCGACCGGCCCCGTCATGCAGGCACTGCGTGCAGCCAGGCGCAATGGCGGCGAACGGCCCAGCCTCGCCGAGCTGCACCAGCGCGCGCTGGAGCAGTTCTCGCCGCCCAGCGTGCTGATCGACAGCGACCACAACGTGCTTCACCTGTCCAACGGCGCCGGGCGCTTCCTCGAGCGCGCGAGCGGCGAGCCTTCGGACAACCTGCTGAACAACGTGCGCCCGGACGTCCGGCTCGAGCTGCGCACCGCGCTGTTCAAGTCGGCGCAGTCGTCGCACAGCGTCGAGGCGCGGCTCGTGCTGCGCCAGGAAGACGGTCGGCAGGTGTTCCTGAACATCACCGTGCGACCGGTGCAGCAGGAGCCGGGGAGCAGGCAGCTGATTCTCGTGGTCTTCGACGAGGTCGAGGAGAGCACAAGGCCGGACGATGGCGCACCGCCCGACGCCGCGCGCGAACAGCTGGTCGCCCAGCTCGAGGAGGAAATCAGGCAGCTCAAGCTCCACCTGCAGGACACCATCGAGAGCTCTGAGACATCGACCGAGGAACTGAAGGCCTCGAACGAGGAGCTGCAGGCCATCAACGAGGAACTGCGTTCGGCCAGCGAGGAACTGGAGACGAGCAAGGAAGAGCTCCAGTCGATGAACGAGGAGCTGGTGACCGTCAACTTCGAGCTCAAGGTCAAGGTCGAGGAATGGGAGCACATCAACGACGACCTGCAGAACCTGATCGCCTCGGCCGAGATCGCCACCGTGTTCGTCGACCGGAGCATGCACATCAAGCGCTACACGCCGCATGCGAGCAACCTCTTCAACCTGATCCCTTCGGACCTGGGACGCTCGCTGTTCGACATCACGACCCGGCTCGACTACCCCGAGCTGGCCGAGGACACGGCGTCGGCCTTCAGGGAATTGCGCGCGAGCGAGCGCCACGTGAAGAGCGCCGACGGACGGCATTTTCTCGCGCGCATCCTTCCGTACCGGACGGCCGAGGACCGGATCGAGGGGGCCATCCTCAACTTCTTCGACATCACCGAATTGCGGGCCGCGGAAGAGCGCGTGCGTGCGGGCGAGGAGCGGCTGCGGCGGGCGGCCGCGACGACGAGCGACTTCGCCATCATCACGGCCGACCCGCAGGGCATCGTCACCAGCTGGAATCTCGGTGCCGAGCGCATCTTCGGCTACAGCGAGGCAGAGATGATCGGCAGCCCGATCGCGACCATCTTCACGCCCGAGGACCGCGCGCACGGCGTACCCGAAGCGGAAATGCGCTGCGCGGCGCAGTCCGGCCGCGCCGAAGACGAGCGCTGGCACCAGCGAAAGGACGGCACGCGCTTCTTCTGCAGCGGCGTGATGACGCTGCTGGACGACAGGGCGGGAGGCGGCTTCGCCAAGATCGCGCGGGACATGACCGGCACCAAGCGGCACGAGCTCACGCTGGACCATCTGCTGGTCAAGGAAAAAAAGGCGAGCCTGAACGCCCAGATGGCCAACGAGCTGAAGGACAGGTTCCTCGCGGTGATGTCGCACGAGCTGAAGCAGCCGCTCAACCTGATCCAGATGAACGCGGAACTGCTGCTGCACCTGCCGGTGGCCATGGAAAACGCCAAGGTCCGGCGGGTGAGCGAGACCATCAAGCGCGCCGTCGGCAGCCAGACCCGCATCATCAACGACCTGCTGGACCTCTCGCGCATCCGCACCGGCAAGTTGCGGCTGAACCGGGTGCGCGTCGACCTGGGCGAGATCGTGCAGGCTGCCGCGAATGCCGCCGTTGCAGCCGCGCCCGAGAAGAAGCTGGTGCTGGAGACGCACTGCGAACCGGGCATCGAGTGCCATGGCGACCGGGTGCGCGTTGAGCAGATCGCCTGGAACCTGCTGAGCAACGCCGTCAAGTTCACGCCCGCGGGCGGGCGCATCTGCGCCCGCGTGGAGGCCGAGGGCGGATTCGCCAGGCTCACCGTGACGGACAGCGGCTGCGGCATCTCCAGCGAGTTCCTGCCGCATGTGTTCGGCATGTTCAACCAGGCCGTCGACGAGGCAGCGCCGTCCAACGCCGGGATGGGCATCGGCCTGGCCCTCGTGCAGGAACTCGCGCATGCCCACCAGGGGCGGGTCAAGGCGTTCTCGGCCGGCATCGGGAAAGGGTGCGAGTTCAGCGTGTGGCTTCCGCTCGAAGGCAAGGGCGCCGAGCAGGCGGCAACGCAGGCACAGGCGCAGGCCGAGGTCGATTTCAAAGGTTGGCGCGTGCTGGCGGTGGATGACTACGCCGACGCGCTGATTCCGTTCGCGGAGGTGCTGCGGCTGGAAGGCGCGACCGTCGACGTCGCGGAGAGCGCCAGGGAAGCGCTGGATCTGCTCGAGAAGAACACATACGACCTGCTCGTGTCCGACCTCGGAATGCCGCAGATGGATGGCTTCGAGCTCATCGCGGAGGTGCGCCGCCGGCCCGCGACGCGCGAGCTGCGCTCGATCGCGATGTCGGGCCTGGGCCGGCGCGCGGATGTGCGCCGCGCGCTCGAGGCGGGCTTCAATGCGCACCTGCCGAAACCGGCGTCGATCGACGAGCTGAAGACCATCGTCGGCGGGCTCTAGACACCCGTCGCGGGCGTCAGAGGCAAAGCTCCACCTCCACGTGCGGGCCGCGCGGCGGCGATTCCGCCGAAACCACGATGCGGTTGCCGATGCGCTGGAACCTCAGGTCCACAAGGCCCTGGCCGACCTTCAGCCGTTCCACGCGCAGCTGCTCGATGTTCGCCGGCAGGCGCGGCTGCACGATGCGCACCTTGTTGCGGATGCCGTCGATCTCCACGCCCAGGCAGGCCTGGACCAGCATGAACGCCGAACCCGCTGCCCATGCCTGCGGCAGGCATGCGACCGGGTAGGCCACGGGGGCCTGGCCGGGCTGGCGGTCGAAGCCGCAGAAGAGTTCCGGCAGGCGCATGCCGAAATGCGCGGCGGATTCGAAGAGCTCGTCGAGGATGCGCATCACGCCCTCGCGCTCGCCGTACCGCGCCAGGCCCGCCGCGCACAGGGCGGTGTCGTGCGGCCACACCGAGCCGTTGTGGTAGGACATGGGATTGAAGCGCACGGCCTCCGTGGGCAGCGTGCGAACGCCCCATCCGGAGGTGAACGAGGACGACATCAGTTGCCGCCCCACCGCCGCGGCACGGTCCTGGTCCGGCAGGCCGAAGAACAGCAGATGGCCGGCGTTGGAGGCGCGGACGCGGCAGGGCAGCCCCAGGCCGTCGACGGCCAGTGCATAGAACTGCTGGTCCTCGAGCCAGAAGCATCTCTCGACCGCCTCGAGCACCGCCTCGGCGCGCCGGCGCCAGCGCCCCGCGGCCGCGTCGCCGCGCCATTCGGCCATCGTCGACATCGCAAGGAACGCGTCGTACGCGTAGCCCTGCACCTCGACCAGCGCAATGGGCCCCATGGGCGTGCGCCCGTCGGCGTGGAAGATCGAATCGTGGCTGTCCTTCCAGCCCTGGTTGACGAGGCCGCTGGCCTCGCCGCGCTGGTAGGCCAGCAGCCCCTCGGGGTGGCGCGACATGTTGCGCTCCATCCAGTCGCAGGCGGCGCACAGCGAGGGCCAGATGCGCGCGATGGCGGCGTGGTCGCCGGTGCGCCGCGCATAGGCGCCCGCGAGCGCCACGAACAGCGGCGTGGTGTCGACGCCGCCGTAGTACTCGCCGAAGGGCAGCTCGTCCACGGCGGCCATTTCGCCCTTGCGGGTCTCGTGCATGATCTTCCCCGGCTCGGAGTCGCGGAAGGTGGAGGTCTGGCGCGCCTGTCTCGCCGACAGGAAGGTGAGCACGCCCTCGGCCAGCCGCGGATCGATCCACAGCGTCTGGAACGAGGTCACGATCGCGTCGCGCCCGAAAGGCGTGGAGAACCAGGGGATGCCGGCGTACGGATAGGGCCCGGTGGGCAAATCGGTGGTCAGCAGCGCCAGGTCTGCGCGCGAGCGCTCCAGCCATGCCTGGAACAGGCGCCCCGAACTCTGCAGGCGGGCGCCCCTGCGCTGCCGCGCGCGCATGCGCCACCGCGCGAGCGTGCAGGCTTCGCGAAATCGCTGCGGAGTCGGCCGCGCGGGCTGCTCGCCCACTTCGACATGCAAGGTCCATTCGCCGTGCGCGGCGAGCCGCACATCGAATTCGGCGCTGCCGGCGTCCATGCTGCGCGGGGTCATGGAGAAATCGATGCAGGCGCTGCGCAGGAGGGTGTCGAGCCCGCGATAGCGAAGCGTCGCGCCGTCGGGGCGCACTTCGGGGGCGTCGAAGTCGCCACGCCGGGCGCGGCGCTGCCCGCGCACCTCGAACATGTCGCGGAAGTCGGCGCCGAAGCGCAGGCCCAGCGGCACGTGGGCCGCCTGCTCGCCGTAGTTCACGAGGCGGATGCGTTCGAAGAGGCGGGCGTTCCACAGGAAGCGCTTGCGCTCCAGGTGGATCACGCCCTGCGGCATCGACGTCGAGCCGAGCACGGGCAGCGGATGGTTCGTGAGGTTCGCGATGAAGAACACGTTGTCCTGGCTCACGCCGCTGGAAAGCAGCGATGGCCGCTGCGCGTCGAGGCTCAGCGCGAAGGTCGAGAGCATGCGCGTGTCGTTGTGGAACAGTCCGTCGACGCCGCCGCCCACGTCGCCCAGCGCGTCCATCACGAAATAGGTGTCGCCTTCCTTCAGGACGAAGGCCTGCTGCACGGCGCGCTCCGTGGCCGGCTCGGCCTGGTCGGCGGCGGTGGTTTCTGCATCGGTGCTCATGTCTCAGGCCGCTTTCTGGAGAACCGGCAGCGGCGGCTGCTTCTCCGGCAGGGGGCTGCCGCCGCCCACGAGGCGCGCATAGAGCTCCAGGTAGGCCTTGGCCATGGCGCGCGCGGAGAAGCGGCTGTCGAAGGCCTGCCGCACGAGGCGGCGGTCGAGCCGGTCGATCTCGTGCACCGCCGCGACGGCCTGCGCCTCGCTCTCGACGATCACACCGCTCACGCCGTCCTCGACGATCTCGGGCACCGATCCGCAGCGCCAGCCGATCACCGGCGTGCCGCAGGCCATGGCTTCGATCATCACGAGCCCGAAGGGCTCCGGCCAGTCGATGGGAAACAGCAGCGCGCGCGCGCCGCCGAGGAAGGCCGCCTTGTCCTCGTCGCCGATCTCGCCGATGAAATCGACCAGCGGGTCGTCGAGCAGGCGGCGGATCTCCTGCTCGAAATAGTGCCGATCGGCGGGGTCCACCTTGGCGGCGATGCGCAGCGGCAGGCCCGCCTTCCTGGCGATCGAGATGGCGCGGTCCGGCCGTTTCTCGGGCGAGATGCGGCCGAGGAACGCCAGGTAGCCGCCCGTGCCCTGTCCGAACGCGTAGGCCGATTCATCGATCCCGTGCGGCACGTTCGCGAGCCAGTTGGCGAAGGGCAGGGGGCGGCGCTGGTGGCGCGAGATCGATGCCAGCGGATACCTGTTCCAGCGCATGTAGGCCTCGGGCAGGTCGGCGATGTCGAGCCGCCCGTGCAGCGTGGTCAGCGTGCGCTCGGCCATGTCCTCGAAGAACGGGAAGTGCACCAGGTCGACGTGGAAATGAAGCACGTCGAACTCGCCGGCGCGGCGCCGAACCTCGTGGAGCATGGTCAGGTGGCTGGCCAGGTCCGACTTCAGTGGCGCGGGGTCCAGCCGCAGTGCCTGGGCGCGCATCGGCACCACCTTCGCGCGGCTGCGCGCGTCGGCACAGGCGAACAGCGTGACCTCATGGCCGAGGTCCGCCAGCGCATTGGCAAGGTGCGCGACGACTCTTTCGGTGCCGCCATAAAACCTGGGTGGAACGGCTTCGTACAGTGGCGCAATCTGCGCGATCTTCATTGTCAAGACGATCTCCTCGAAAGGGATGAATGAACAAGGAACGCGGCGGATACGGATAGGGGCGGCAGGGGCGGCGCCTGCGGCCCATTATTCGGTCTCGGCCGCTCGAATTCAAGGTTCGCCCATGCCGCGATTCCGGCCATCGGCCACCTCCTCGCGCTCGCCTTCGGGCACGCCCGCATGGCCGCGCCTGCGGCGTTCGGCGAGCGCGCGCTCCAGCGTGGCCTGGCTCTGTCTCGCAGCCGCCTCGCACTTCTGGTGCAGCACGACCAGTTCCTTGTCGGTGAGCTTCTCGATGCCCATGAATTCGTCCTGCGCGTCGGACGAGCGGATGAGTTCGTCGAGCTTGGTCTGCAGCGCCAGGCCGTCGCGGTTCTGGGTGTTCTGGATCAGGAACACCATCAGGAACGTCACGATCGTCGTACCGGTATTGATGATCAGCTGCCAGGTCTCCGAGAAGCCGAACATGGGCCCCGTGGCGGCCCACACCACCACCACCGCGACGCAGAGCAGGAAGGTCGTCGGGCTCCCCGCGATGCGCGCGACGTGGTTGGCGAACGAAGCGAAGAGTCGGTCCATGGGCGTATTCCTCCTGGGGCCCCGATGCTGGTTGCGCCGGCCCCGTGGAGGCGTCGTCCGGAAGCGACGGCCACCGCGTCCCGGAATCCCGTCTTCGCGTCGGAGCGCACCCATACCGGCCGGGCTTTTTTCCCCGCCGCGCCCGTGTGGCCGGCCCTAGTCCGCCGCTCCTACAGGCGCTGACCCCGGGCTCCCACACGCGGCGGTGCGGCGCTTGGATAGACCGGCAATCTGATCCGAAGCCGAACCATATCCAGGAGTCCTTCCATGAGCACCCCCACTTCCAGCAGCACCCCGGACGAGGACCGCGCCTTCCGTTTCCCCACGTCGGAGGATCACTCCGCTCCACCCGCGCACAGCGGCGGGACGCCCCCTGCCCGGGCCGTGACCGAGATGCCGCACGAGGACGCGATCGACCACGGCATCGAAGAGTCGTTCCCGGCGAGCGATCCGGTGTCGGTGAGCGTGTCGAAGTCGATGCCGGTGTCCGCGGCGCCCGCACCGGCGCGCGCCACCGCGCAGCGCACGCCGCCCCGCCCGGAGATGCCGGGGCTGGCAGCGGGCATCGTCGCGGCGGGAGGCGCCCTGGCACTGGCCGCCGCGGCGGGCTATCTCGTGGCGAGGCGCAGGCACTGAGGCCCGGGGTCGCCGATCCCGTTGCTTCCACCTTGCCGTCCAACAGCAAAACAGCAAAACAGGGAGATTTCATGCACTTCGTGATGTTCTGCCATTCACTCGTTTCCGATTGGAACCATGGCAATGCTCACTTCTTGCGCGGCATCTGCAGCGAGCTTGTCGCGCGAGGCCACGAAGTGGCCGTGTACGAACCGCGCCGCGGCTGGAGCCGAGCCAACCTCGAGGCCGGACACGGCCGCAGGCCCGTGGAAGGCTTCGCGCGCGCCTACCCCGAACTGCGAAGCACGCCGTACGATCGCGCGACGCTCGACCTCGATGCCGTGCTCGACGGTGCGGACGTCGTCCTCGTGCACGAATGGAATGAGCCTGCGCTGGTGCGCCGCATCGGCCTGCACCGGCGCGACGGCGGCCGCTACCGCCTGCTGTTCCACGACACGCATCACCGCGCGGTGACGGACGAAAGATCCATGGCCGCCTACGACCTCGCCCATTACGACGGCGCGCTGGCCTTCGGCGATGTGATTCGCGACCTGTACCGCAGCAAGGGTTGGACACGCGAGGCGTGGACGTGGCACGAGGCCGCGGACGTGCGGCGTTTTCATCCACGCCCCGAGGTGGCACGCACCGGCGACCTGGTGTGGATCGGCAACTGGGGCGACGACGAGCGCGTGGCCGAGATCGACGAATTCCTGCTCGGACCGGTGCGCGACCTCGGCCTGAAGGCCCTGGTGCACGGCGTGCGTTACCCCGATCCCGCGCTCGACCGCCTGAGCGGGGCCGGCATCGAGTACGGCGGATGGATCGCCAACTACAAGGTGCCGCTCGTGTTCGCGCGCCACCGTGTAACGGTGCACCTGCCGCACCGGCCCCACGTGGAAGCGCTGCGCGGCGTTCCCACCATCCGCACGTTCGAGGCGTTGGCGTGCGGCATTCCACTGGTGAGCGCGCCCTGGCACGACACCGAGGGGCTGTTCACGCCGGGCCGCGATTTCCTCGTCGCGAACGACGGCACCGCAATGCGCCAACACCTGCACGACGTGCTCGGGGACCGCGAATTCGCCGATTCGCTGGCGCAGCACGGCCTTGCCACGGTGCTCGCCCGCCACACCTGCGCGCACCGCGTGGACGAGTTGTTCGCCATCCTCGCGCAACTCGATCCGGGCGACTCCTCCATTTCCGCGGGGAGGCTGGTTGCATGAAGCGGCGGTTCCCGCCCGCGGGATGCTGCGCCTCGGAGAAGGCTTACAGCCGCCATCGGGTGTAGACGACACGGGCCGCACGCGAGCGGCACACGATGAAGCTTCATTGCGATTTTTCCTTTTCTTCAACCCCGCCGGCGCCGCGGCTGCCCGGCATTTGCATGGAGCGATTTCATGACCAGCTACACCCACACAACCACCGGTACCACTACGAGCGTCATTCCCAACGACCAGGTCGTGGACGTGCTCGACGATCTCCTGGAAAACACGCGCGACGGCGAGTACGGCTTCCGCGCCTGCGCGGAAGAGGTCGACTCGGCGCAACTGAAGCAGGTGTTCCGGGAGCGCGCCGGCCAGTGCGCCAGCGCTGCATCGGAACTGGCGGGGCTCATCCGGCAGTACGGAGGCGAAGTCGATGACGGCGGCACGGTCGCCGGCGCGATGCACCGCGGCTGGGTGCACGTGAAGGGCAAGGTCGGCGCGGACAGCCCGCTGTCCATGCTGGAGGAATGCGAACGCGGCGAGGACGCGGCGGTCGCGCGCTATCGCAAGGCGCTCAAGCAGGAACTCCCGGCGGATGTGCGTGCCGTGGTGCAGCGCCAGGCCGACGGTGCCCAGCGCAACCACGACCAGATCAAGTCCCTGCGCGACCAGATGCGCAGTGCCAAGGCCTGAGCTGGAGCCATGCGGAGAGCCGCCCTGGACTGCCGCGCTCATGCGGCAGACCGGCAGGCGGCCTTCGCGTCCCGCCTCAGATGAAGGGCACCCCGCCCGTCACCGGAATGGTGGCGCCTGAGATGTAGCTTGCCTGGTCCGAGGCGAGAAGCACGTACACGGCCTGCAGCTCGGCCGGTTGGCCGGGGCGCTTCAGCGGCGTCTGGCTGCCGAATTCCCTGACCTTGTCGGGCGGCATCGTGGAAGGAATGAGCGGCGTCCAGAACGGACCGGGCGCCACGCAGTTCACCCGGATGCCCTTTTCGGCGAGCAGTTGCGCCATGCCGCCGGACATGTTCTGGATCGCCCCCTTCGTGGCCGCGTAGGCCACGAGGGTCGCGTTGGGCTTGTCGGCGTTGACCGAGGCCGTGCTGATGATCGAGCTGCCCGGCTTCATGTGCGCGGCCGCTGCCTTGCTGAGGAAGAAAGTGGCGTAGACGTTGGTGCGGAAGGTCCGGTCGAACTCTTCCTCGGAGATCTCGTCCAGCGACTTGTGGCTCATCTGGAATGCCGCGTTGTTCACGAGCACGTCGAGCTTGCCGAAGCGCTCGATGGCCGTGTCCACGAGCCGCCGGCAGTGCGCTTCCTCGCGGATGTCGCCTGCCACGCAGACGCAGCTGCGCCCCGCGCGCTCGACCCATTGGGCGGTGACGCGGGCGTCTTCCTCTTCTTCGGCCAGGTAGGAGATGAGCACGTCGGCGCCCTCGCGCGCGAAGGCGAGTGCGACGGCGCGCCCAATGCCGCTGTCCCCGCCCGTGACCAGGGTGGCCTTGCCCTGCAGCTTGCCGCTTCCCACGTACGAGTTCTCGCCGGAGTCGGGCGGCGGGTCCATGCGGGACTGGAGTCCGGGCGGCTGCTGTTCGGGGGTGGAAAACGGCGGGCGCGGCGCCGCTTTGCGTGGGTCGGTCATGTGCGTTCCTTTCGAGGTGAAAGGTGTGTTCTTCATCCGCCCAGCTCGCAGGGATGTAGGAGCGCTGCGCTTTTTCGATGCAGGCGAATGGGCCGGCAACCGGCAACGCCGCGAGCCCGGTTTTTCGACGGCAGCCGACCGCCGCGTCCGCATCTGTCCGACATGGCGCGCGCCGCCTGGGCCGAACCTTGGCTTGGCCCGGACGACCGGCGCTCGCGATGGCCGATTTCCGGAAGTGCACCAGGAAGCGCGCCGACCGATGCACCCCGGGAGCCCGGGCCCCGCCCGTTGCGCGCCGCAACGGAACTCCTGCCGAAACGCAAGGAAGGACTCTGATGACCCAGGAACTCTTCGATCGATGCATTGCCGCGTGCAATGCCTGTGCCACTGCATGCGGCCGCTGCGCGGCGGCGTGCCTGCGCGAACCGGACGTGAAATCATTGGCCGCGTGCATCGCGCTGGACACCGACTGCGAGGCCATGTGCAGGCTCTGCGCATCGCTGATGGCCCGAGGCAGCGGGCACGCCAGAGCCGCCTGCCGGCTGTGCGCCGAGGTCTGCAGTGCCTGCGGCGACGAATGCGCCAGCCATGACCACGATCAATGCCAGGCGTGCGCGACGGCCTGCAGGAGCTGCGCGCAGGAGTGCCGCAACATGGCGGCGAGCGCACCCTGAGGACGTCGCCGCGCAGCCGGTACCCGGGCGTATGGAAGCGCCATGCCAGGCGAAACACGCATCGGGATCTCCGGATGGAAATACGCGCCGTGGCGCGGCAAGTTCTATCCGCGGGGGCTTGCGCAGCGCCGCGAACTCGAATTCGCGTCGAGGAAGGTGTCGACCATCGAGATCAACGGCTCCTTCTACTCTTTGCAGAGACCCGAGTCGTATGAGGCGTGGCGAGAGCAGACGCCGGAGGACTTTCTCTTCGCGGTCAAGGGTTCGCGCTACATCACGTACATGATGCGTCTGGAGGACGCGGAGATTGCCTTGGCGAACTTCTTCGCTTCGGGCGTGCTCGCGCTGGGCGCCAAGCTGGGGCCGGTGCTGTGGCAACTGCCGCCGCGCCTGGCCTACGACGCCGAGCGCATCGACGCCTTCCTGTCGGTACTGCCGCGCGATGGTCGCTCGGCACTGGGGCTTGCGCAATTGCACGACGAGCGCGTCGACGGGCGCAGCTTCCTGCAAGCGCCGCGCGGGCTTCGCATCAGGCACGCGATCGAAGTGCGGCATCCGAGCTTCGCCACGCCCGACTTCGTGGCGATGCTGCGCCGCCACGAGGTCGCGCTCGTGGTCGCCGACACGGCCGGGCGGTGGCCGCTGATCGAGGACATCACCGCCGATTTCGTCTACCTGCGGCTGCACGGCGACAAGGAACTCTATGCGAGCGGCTACGGCGACGAAGCACTCGCGAAGTGGGCCGCGCGCATCGATGCATGGCGCCATGGCCGGCAGCTGGCAGGAGCGAGGCTGGCCTCGCCGCGTCCGGCGCGGCGCGGCATGCGCGACGTGTTCTGCTATTTCGACAACGACATCAAGGTGCATGCCCCGCACGATGCCGCCCGGCTCGCGCAGCGCCTGGGAGTCGGTGTGCCCGAGGCGTAGGACGGACCGATCACGCGCTTCAGATGGCAGCCTTCACGGCCCGTCTTCCCACGGTCCGATAAATCCCGGCACACAACAACCGGAAGGAAGAAGCGTGAAGAAATCCATCTGGAAACTCTACGGATATGGCTGGGTCACTCTGGGCTTCTTCCTGGTCTCGCTGCTCGGGCATTGGGTGTTCGGCTGGTTTGCCTACGTGGACGAACAGAAGCAGTTCGGCCACCCCGTCGAGTTCGCAGGCTATGCGATGCAGATGGGCCGCGACACGCTGGAGAACTGGCAGTCAGAGTTCTTGCAGCTGCTATGGCAGATCGGCGGATTGGCCTTTCTCCTGTACGTCGGCTCTCCTCAATCGAAGGAGGGCAACGACCGGGTGGAGGCGAAGATCGACGCCATCCTCGCGGCGGTCGATCCGAAGAACGCCGAAAAGCTGATCGACGAAATCGACCGCGAGTACGAAGGGCGCGACACCGATCCGCGCTGGGCGGCTGCGCGCGAGCGTGCGCAGTAGGCCGCCACGTCTCAGGTGGCGTACTGCAGCTGCTTCTGGACGATCGGGAGCAGCTTCACGGCCAGGGCCTTCAGCTCCGGGTCCTTTGCCGTCGACTGGGTCTTCTGCAGCAGCTCGACGGTCGCCTTGTGCTGGCCGAAGCCGGACTGCGACATGTACTGCCGGTCGAAGGCTGCGCCCTTGAGCGCCTTGAGTTCGGCGAGGGCGACGGCGTATCGTGCGCCCGGACCCGAAGGCAGCCGGATGTTCTTTTCCCTTGCGAACAGTTCAGTTTCCTTCATGGCCTGCGTGTGGTTGTCGACCATGGTTCGCGCGAACTGCCGGATCTGGTCGCTCTGCGCTCTCTCGAGGGCGAGCTGGCCCGATTCGATCTCCGCCAGATTGGCCTCGGCAATGTCGCGCAGCAGGGCGCTGTCGGCCGGATCGAGCTGCCCGGCGGCGGCCTGCGCCTCGATGGCCGGCGCGTCGGCGGCGACCAGGATTCCGTGGCGTTGCGAATGCGTTGCCATCGACGAGGTCAGCAGCACTGCCAATATCGCCAACGTGCCGAGAACATGGAGGTGGAACGGGCGGTGGTGGTGGATGAGGATTCGATGTCGCCGTATTTGCATGCGAGCCTCCTGCAACACTTGGACGAGGCCATCGTAGGGATCGTCTCGCGCGAGCGCACGACGCCACACCCCCATGCGGATGTAGGCAGTCGCCGCCAATGGCCGCCGCGGTTGCCGGGCGAATCGTTCAGAACTCGCCCTGTCCCCCGGTGCGGTCGTGGACCCACCGCATGGCCTGTTGCTCTCCATGGCGCAGCGCCTCGGCCTCGCTTGCATAAGCGGCGTTGTCCGTGTCGGCGGGAAGCCTGGTGTCCTTTTCTCCCGGATCGTCCGGACGGCAGAACACGACCGGCCTGTAGAGGCCGCGATCGATGCGCTGGGTGCCGCAGGAAACGATCCATCCGCGGTATGCGAACGTGAGAAGCCGATCGACGACATCGCTCGAGTCGGGTGTGCCCGGTGAGCCGGGAATGCTGGCAGTCATGGAAGTCCTTCGGGGTCGAAACTGGGCAGTCTTCAATCTGCAGGATTCACGGGCCGCGCGTGTGAGAAACGGCCCATCGCTCGTGTCAGTCCTTCGCCTTGCGCGGCAGCGCAATCCCCAGATCCTTCAGCCACGCCTGCCAGGCCTCGTCGCGCTGCCGGGGGTCGCCACGCAGCAATGCGGAGGGATGCAGGGTGACCAGCACGGGCCGCCCCGACGGGTCGCCGTGCCAGCGGCCGCGCTCCTTCGTCACCGCCACCTGCCGTCCGAGAAGTACGCGCGCTGCCGTGGCGCCCAGGGCGACGAGGGCAGGGGGGCGCACGAGATCGATCTCGTCCTGCAGCCAGTGATGGCAGGCTTCGGCCTCGCGCTGGGCCGGCGTCTTGTGCATGCGCCGCTTGCCGCGCAGCTCGTACTTGAAATGCTTGACCGCATTGGTCACATAGAGTTCTTCGCGCGTCCAGCCCAGTTCGTCCAACGCCCGGTCGAGGAGCTTGCCAGCCGGTCCGACGAAAGGCCGGCCCTGCACGTCCTCCTTGTCGCCGGGCTGCTCGCCGACCACCATGATGGCCGAGCGAACCCGGCCCTCGCCGCACACGGCCTGCGTGGCGCGCGCACCGAGGGGGCATTCGCGGCATCGGTCGGTCGCCTTCTTCAGCTCGAGCAGCGCCTCGCGCGTGCGTGCGACCGAAAGGCGCGTGGGCACGGCCGCTTCTCCTCTCGCGGTCGTGGCACTACGCTGGACAACGAGATCGCTGACGGTACTTTTCATCGGAAGACTCCGGGCTCGTGGTCGAGGGCAGGTGGAAAAGGCCGACGTTCTTCCGTGCGAAAGCGCGGGCCCGCCGCGCTGCGCCGCCATGCGATGTCGGACGAAGCCGCGAATGGCGCTGCCGCTGCGCACACGGGTGCTGCAAATGAAAAAATGGCCGCATGCCTTCCCGATCTGCCGCATCTCCAGGCGTGCTCGCCGACGAAAGCGCCGCGGGCCACACCGCGCTGCTGATCATCGACATGATCAGTTGCTGGGATTTCCCCGATGCGGAAAAGCTGCTCGTGCGCGCTGCGCGGATCGCGCGGCCCATCGCGGCGCTGAAGGTGCGGTGCCGCAAGGCCGGCGTGCCGGTGATCTACGCGAACGACAACCGGGGCCGCTGGCGCTCCGATTTCCGCGCACT
This sequence comes from Variovorax sp. Varisp46, assembly GCF_059491885.1. NCBI lineage: Bacteria > Pseudomonadati > Pseudomonadota > Betaproteobacteria > Burkholderiales > Comamonadaceae > Variovorax > Variovorax sp. Varisp46. The sequence goes on along the minus strand of NZ_CP168515.1, from coordinate 2,727,922 downwards.
GGTGGACCAGGCGCTGGCGCAGGGCGGCGCCGGTGCAGCGATCGCGAATGCGTTGAATCCCGACGCCGACGACTACTTCCTGCTCAAGCCCAAGCAGTCCGCGTTCTTCGGCACGCCGCTCGAACTGCTGCTGCAGCACCTGGACGCCGACCGCCTCATCCTTACGGGCGTGGCGAGCGACCAGTGCGTTCTCGTGACGGCGAGCGAGGCAGGAATGCGCGACCTCTCGGTGGTGGTGCCGCGCGATTGCGTGGCCTCCCAGTCGGCCCGGCGCAACGACATCGTGCTGCGGCAGCTGAAGGAGTTCCTGAAGCTGCCGATCACGTCCGGCGCGCGGATCCGCCTGGCGGGCCCGCGATCGCCGCGTCAGAAGCCGTAGTACTTGTTGATGGTGGCGCTGTACCGGTCGTCGTAGTCCGGCACCTGGTCGTCGGTGTAGCGCGGCGCCTTGTCGAGCATGGCCTTGTCCAGGGGCACCACGTAGCCGTCCTGCGAGGTGTCGTACTTGAGCATGCTCCAGGGAATGGGATAGCGGTCGGTGCCGATGCCGAGGAAACCGCCGAACTCCAGCACCGCATAGCGGACCTGGCCCGTGAGTTTGTCGATCATGAGGTCGTCGATCGAGCCGAGCTTGTCGCCCGATGTGTTGTAGACACTCGTCCCCTCGACGCGATCCGACGAGATCACGGTGGCAATGGAAGTGGCTGCCATGAATATCTCCTTGACGGCACTTCTGGGAAAGCGCCGGCGTTTGCTTGCAGAGCCCAGGGAGGAGGTGTCGCTCTGCGTGGGAGACGCGCGGATCGGTTGCAGCACCATCGCGCTGTAGGAGATTCCCCCATCCCCGACGGCCGGGGGTTTGCGCGGCAATTACTCCTGTGCGGCCGGTGCCCCGGATTCCTGCGGCGGCGCTTGCTGCGCCTGTTGCTGGCCTTGCGGCGTATCGGCCGAAGTGGTCTCCACGCGCGTGCCGTGGCTCCTGGGCACGATGCCTTTGACAAGGTGGCGGGGTACGTGGTGCGTCTTCACCAGCTGCGCGAGCATCTCGCTGCGCGCTGGCTCGCACGCCGGTAGAAACATGTGCAGTGCGCTCATGATGTCGTCCCCTAAATGCCAGGAGAGGAGAGCGGCCGGCCCGGCTGGAGGGCGCGGAGCCTCGGGTTCGAGGGTGACCTCTGGCGTGGTCGCCGGCATTATGAGCACCTGAATTCCGCGGCGCACATGCGGCCCCGCATCGGCCCCTCTGGCATAGATGGCTTCGGCGCGGCTGTCCCGACCGCGACCTGTCCTGGGCCGCGGCAGTTGCCAAAAGAGCGCGGTCTGCCCCAAAATAACTTACCGTGCGACAGGTAATATTTTCAAGGACACCCAAGGAGACATGATGACTTTCAATACGTTGCTGCTCGAGGTCAAGGACCGGATCGCGGTGCTCACGCTCAATCGCCCTCCCGTCAACGCCCAGAACGCCGAGCTGCGCAGCGAGCTGACGCAGGTGTTCGACGAGCTTTCCGATCGCGACGACGTCTCGGTCATCGTGCTCACCGGCAGTGGCAAGACTTTCTCGGCCGGCGCGGACATCCGCGAGCGGCCCAACCTCGGCGCCACGCCCGGCGCCTATGGCCGCCACAACCGCCTGGTGCGCGAGTCGTACTACGCGGTGGTGGAGTGCGCCAAGCCCGTCATCGCGGCCATCAACGGCCCGGCCATGGGCGCGGGCTTCGGCCTCGTGATGGCCTCCGACATCTGGGTGGCGTCGGAGGACGCCTTCGTCTCGATGCCCGAGATCAACGTCGGCCTGGCCGGCGGCGTGACCTTCCTGCAGGAGGTGTTCGGCCGCTCGCGCGCGCGGCGCATGTTCTACACAGGCATGAAGGTCACCGGCCAGGAGCTGTACCGCCTCGGCCTCGTGGAAGCCTGCCTGCCGGCCGACGAACTCATGCCCTACGCGATGGAGATCGCCGCCGAGATCGCCTCCAAGAGCCCGATCGCGCTGCGCCTGGCCAAGGAAGCGGCCCGCATGACGCAGGTGATGCCGTCGCGCGATGCCTACCGCTACGAGCAGGGCAACACGGTGGCGCTGTCGAAGACGGAAGACGCGAAGGAAGCGCAGCGCGCCTTCCTCGAGAAGCGCGCGCCCGTCTACACCGGACGCTGATGGCGCGCGGCACCGGGACCTTGCGCCGACATGGTGCGTGCTATTATTTTTTGATCGATTGCGGACCGATTGCATGGCTGTTCAGCCGCTACCCCCGCAAGCTCCCACGCCAAGAATTTCAAGAGGACCTTCGCCCATGGCAACCCAGTCCAACGTCGCCGAGGCGGCAGATCCGGAACGGGGCTCCAGGCGCAAGTCCGACGTGCGCCAGGAGCAGCTGACCGAAATCGCCTGCCGGCTCTTCGCCAAGAAGGGCTACGAAGGCACGTCGCTGCGCGACATCGCCGACGAAGCCAAGATCACCAAGGCTGCGCTCTACTATCACTTCCCCAACAAGGAAGCGCTGTACGAGCGCATCGTGCTGGAGTCGATGCAGGCGCTGGTGGACTCGGTGCGCGAGGCGATGTCCCGCGGCAAGAGTCCGCTGGACAAGGTGCGCCTGTTCATGGAGTCGTCCGCCGACTTCCTGGACCGCAGCCGCAATTCCTGGATCGCGGGCTCCAACGCGTTCTGGTCCGGCAGTGAGGGCGATCCGCGCGCAGGGGCCGTCTACCTGCGCGACGAATACGAGCACCTCTTGCGCGACTGCATCGCCGAGGCCATCGCCAAGGGGGAGGTGCGCAAGGTCGACCCCGCCATCGCGGGACGCATGCTGCTGTCGATGCTCAACCACATCTGCCGCTGGCATTCGCCCAAGGGCCGCCTGAGCACCCGCGAGGTGATCGAGCAGTACCTGGACATGGCCTTCGGCGGCCTGCGCGCGACACCAAAGCGCTGAACCTTGGCGACGCTGCGGCGCCCACGCGCGCAGCATCGCCTGGAAGGGTAAACCCGATTCGTAACTTACCGGCCGTTAAGTAAACTTTCTTCGAGATCCAGCGATGCAAGTCCTTCAACGATTCCTTCTCGCGATGTGCTGCGGCGCGCTTGCCGCGGTGCCGGCCATGGCCCTGGCATTTCCCGACAAGCCGGTGCAACTGATCGTTCCGTACGCGGCCGGCGGGCTGACCGACAACCTCGCACGCATCGTCGCCCCTGCACTGTCGGCGCGCTGGGGCCAGCCGGTGGTGATCGACAACCGCAACGGGGGAGGCACCTCCATCGGCACCGCCGCGGCCGCGCGTGCGCCGGGCGACGGCTACACGCTGCTGCTCACCGCCTTCGGCTACATCGGCAATCCGCTGCTGATGAAGAACCTGCCCTACGACCCCGCCGCGCTGGTGCCGGTCACCATCGTGGCCGACGCGCCGAGCGTGCTGTTCGTGTCGGCCAGGCTGCCGGTGAACACGGTGCCCGAGCTGATCGCCTATGCCAAGGCGCATCCCAAGGGGGTTGTGTTTGCGTCCTCCGGCAACGGATCGAGCCCGCACATCGCCGCCGAGCTGCTGGCCTCGCTGACGGGCATCGACATCGTGCACGTGCCTTACCGCGGCAACGGTCCTGCGCTGAACGACCTGCTGGGCGGCCAGGTGCAGGCCATGTTCGATTCGGCCGCCTCGATGTCCTACGTGCGCGCAGGCCGGCTCAAGGCGCTCGGCGTTGCCAGCGACGCGCCGGTGGCGCGGATGCCCGAGGTGGTGCCCATCGCGCGCTCGGGCGTGCCGCAGCTTGCGGGCTTCGCCGCGGGCGGCTGGTTCGGTTTCTTCCTGCCGAGCAAGACGCCCGCCGAGCTGCAGCAACGCATCTACGCCGACCTGCGCGCGGTGCTCGAGACGCCCGAGATGCGCGCGGCCCTCGAGCGCGCCGGCGTGGAGCCGCGCCTCATGACGCAACCGGAGTTCGCGGCCTACCTGCGCGCCGAGCACGACCGCTGGGCGCCGGTGATCCGCGAGCGCCGCATCCAGCTCGACTGAGCAAGACCCGATGACCGCCTTCGAAAAAAAGCACACCGACACATGACAACGCCAACACAGACCGATCCCTACGCCGCGTTTCGCGAGGAGCTGCGCCAGTTCGCCGCCGAGCAGTGCCCGGAAGAACTCAAGCGCTTCGTGCGCAGCAACCAGAAGATCACGCGCAACGAATACCGCATCTGGCAGGAGAAGCTGTTCGCCCGCGGCTGGGCCGCGCCCAACTGGCCCGTGGCCCACGGCGGCACCGGCTGGGACCTGCAGCAGCGCTACCTGTTCGAGGAGATCACCGCGCAGGCCGATTGCCCGCCGCAGTACCACCACGGCCTGGGCCACATCGGCCCGGTGATCCTGCACTTCGGCACCGAGGCGCAGAAGGCGCGCTTCCTGCCGCGCATCCTCGACGGCAGCGAGTGGTGGTGCCAGGGCTACTCGGAGCCCGGCGCCGGCTCCGACCTGGCCTCGCTCAAGACCTCCGCGCGCCGCGACGGCGACCACTACGTGCTCAACGGCCAGAAGATCTGGACCTCGCACGCGCAGGAGGCCGACATGATGTACACGCTGGTGCGCACCTCGAACGAGGGGCGCAAGCAGGCCGGCATCTCGCTGCTGCTGGTGCCGATGAACACGCCGGGCATCGAGGTGCGCCCGATTCCCACCATCGACCACTGGCACCACGTCAACGAGGTGTTCCTCAACGACGTGCGCGTGCCGTGCGAGAACCTGGTCGGCGCCGAAGGCGAGGGCTGGAGGTGCGCCAAGTTCCTGCTCGACCGCGAACGCCTGTCGCCAGCGACCGTGCCGCGGCTGGCGCGGCTCGCCGAGCAGGTCGAAGAGCTGCTGACGGCACGGCGCGACGGCAATGCCGCCAGCGCCGCCTCGCCCAGCTTCCACGTGCTGCTGGAGCGCCTCTATCTCGCGCAGGCCGGCGTGAAGGGCGCACGCGAGATGCTGCTGAGCGCCATCCAGGAGGAGATGCAGGGCACGCTCGCGGCCTCCAAGTCGTCGGCGCTGAAGCTCTACTGTTCGGAGCTGTCGCAGCAGATCATCGGCATCGCGTTCGACATCGCGGGCCCGGCGCACGCGGCGCGGCTGGTGGCTGCCACCGGCGTCGACGCGCAGCAGGATGTCGACCTGCAGCGCGAGCTCGTGCACACCTATCTTTTCTACCGCTCGCGCACCATCGCCGGCGGCACCAGCGAAGTTCAGAAGAACGTCATCGCGCGCGACCTTTTCGGAGCCTGAATCCATGCCATTCCACGCAGAGCCGATGTTCCCCGGCGACCTCTACGACACGACGCTGCGCGTTGCCGCCGCTGCCACCACGACCGCCGATGCCGATGCCCATGCATCGAGCGCAACCTGGCGCCAGTTCCTGGGCCTGGGCTGGCAGGCCGTGCTGGTGGCCGAAGCCAGCGGTGGTGCCGGCGCCTCGCTGGGCGACATCGCCGCCATCGCCGAGGCGGCCGGACGCCACGCGCTGGCCGCGCCACTGGTCGAGCGTTGCGCCGTGGTGCCCACGCTGCTGTCGCGCATCGGCGGCAACCCCGCCGCCGAAACGCTGCTGGGCGACATCGCGAGCGGCGAGGCCTCGGTCTGCCCGGTGCTGGCGCTCGACGACGCGGCCCCTGCCGCGCGCCTGCAAGGCGCACGCGTGGTGCTGCACGGCAGCCTGCGCGGCGCGGACCTCACCGAACCCGTGACGCACCTGCTGGTGCTCGTTGCGCTGGACGGCAAGGACGCGCTGGTGCTGCTGCCGCGCGCTGTGCTGGCAGGCGCCGCACGCAGCTACACGGGCATCGATGCACGCCACACCACCGACATCGACGTCGAGGGCCTCGCGCTGCCCGAGGCCGCCGTGCTGCTGAGCGGCGCCGCGGTTCGCCCGCTGGTGGACCACGCCAACGCGGTCGGCGCGCTGCTGTCGTGCGCGCAGATGGTCGGCGCCATCGGCGCGATGATCGAGCAGACCATCGAGTACCTCGGCACGCGCGAGCAGTTCGGCGTGGCGCTCGCCACCTTCCAGGCCCTGCGCCACAAGGTGGTCGAGATGTACGTGGCCTACGAGAATGTGCGCGGCATGGTGCGCCAGCAGGTGCTGGTGCTCGACGGCATGGGCTCGGCGTTGCCGGGGCGCGAGGTGCGGCGGGAACTGGCGCTGGTGAAGCTGTACCTCGCCTTCACAGGCCGCCAGGTCGCGGAGACTGCCATCCAGTTGCACGGCGGCATCGGCATGTCGCGCGAGCTGCCGGCGGCGCGGCTCGCCATGCATGCGCTGGCCTGCAGCCAGCGGTGGGGTGATCGTTTCAGCCAGCTCGACCGGCTCGCCGCCGATGCCGTGCTGCATTGAGGAGCTTGTGGTGCATTCGCTCGATTCGCTTTTCAATCCCTCTTCCGTGGCGCTGATCGGCGCTTCGTCCGACCCCGAACGCATCGGCGGACGACCGCTGCGCTTCATGCTCGAAGGCGGCTTCGAGGCGCCGCTCTACCCGGTCAACAAGAGCGGCGACACCATCCAGGGCCTGCCCGCCTTCGCCAGCGTGCTCGACATTCCGCACCCGGTCGACCAGGCCGTCATTGCCGTGCCGGTGGCCGGCGTGGAGGCGGCCGTGCGCGACAGCATCGGCAAGGGCGTGAAGGCGATCCAGGTGCTGACCGCCGGCTTTGCCGAAATCGACGCCGCGGGCCGTGCGCTGCAGGACCGCCTGGTGCAGATGTGCCGCGATGCCGGCGTGCGCATGGTGGGGCCGAACTCGCTCGGCCTGCTCAACGTGCCGACGCGCTTCTTCTCGACTTTCTCGACCGCGCTGAACGGCCTGAAGCCCGTGCCCGGGCCCATCGCGCTGGCCACGCAAAGCGGCGCCTTCGGCTCCGCGGCCTACGGCATGGCCTCGCTGCGCGGCCTGGGTTTCAGTAAGATCATCGCGACCGGCAACGAAGGCGACGTCGATGTGGCCGAGTGCATCGACTACCTCGTGGACGACGCCGACACGCGCGTCATCTGCGCCGCGCTGGAGTCGTGCCGCGACGGCGAGCGCCTGCGGCGCGCGCTGCTGAAGGCCGCGGCTGCCGGCAAGCCCGTGCTCATCATGAAAGTGGGCCGCACCGAGGTCGGCGCCGCCGCGGCTTCCACGCACACCGGTTCGCTGGCCGGCAACGACACGGTCTACGACACCATCTTCGCAGAGTGCGGCGCATGGCGGCCCGAATCGATCGAGGAGATGCTCGACATCGCCTACGCGTTCTCGGTCGCGCGGGCCCTGCCGCACAACGCCGGCATGGGCATCGTCACCGGCTCCGGCGGCATCGGCGTGCTGATGGCCGACGATGCCGGTGGGCGCGGCATGTCGCTGCCGCCGCTGCCCGAGGCCGCACGCCGTGCCGCGCTCGACCTGCTGCCGTTCGCGGTGGCGAGCAATCCGCTGGACATGACGGCGCAGGTCACCTCGGTGCCCAGCGGCGTGTCGCGCACGGTGGGTGTCATGCTGGACCACGCGGACTACGGCGCGGTGTTCGCCTACCTCGCTCACGTGGGCCTTTCGCCGGAGCGCTTCGCCTCGACGCAGGCGGAACTGATCGCGCAGCGCCAGCGGCATCCGGACCGGCTCATGGTGCTGGTGATGCTGTCGAAGCCCGAAGTCAACCGCGCGCTCGAACAGCACGGCATTCCGGTGTTCGAGGACCCGTCGCGCGCGGTGCGTGCGCTGGCCGCGCTCGCGCATATCCGTGCACGCCGCGAAACGCTTTACAAGCCCGTGCGGTGTGCGGCTGCTGAGCCGCTGCGCGGCGACGTGTCGACCGAGGACGGTGCCAAGCGCGCGCTGGCGCATGCGGGCCTGCCGGTATTGCCCGAGCGCCTGTGCCGCAGCGCCGCCGATGCGGCGGCTGCCGCGCGGACGCTGGGCTTTCCGGTGGTTGCGAAGATCGTCTCGCCCGACATTCCCCACAAGACCGAGGTCGGCGGCGTCATGCTGCGCCTGCAGGACGCGGCGGCGGTCGAGGCCGCGTACGACGAGTTGATGGCACGCGCCCGCAAGGCGCGGCCCGACGCGCGGCTCGAAGGCGTGCTGGTCGCGCCGATGCTGCAGGGCGGTGTCGAGGTGATCCTCGGCATCCACCGCGACCCGACCTTCGGGCCGATGGTGATGTACGGCTCGGGCGGCACGGCCGTCGAGCTCTTCAAGGACGTGGCCTTCGCCTCCGCGCCGTTGACGCCCGGGCGTGCCGCCGCGCTGATCGAGCGCGTGCGCTCCACGCAGCTGCTGCGCGGCTGGCGCGGCGGCCCGCGCTACGACGAGGCGGCGCTGGCCGACGCCCTGTGCCGCCTGTCCGACTTCGGCATCGCCCATGCCGACGAGCTCGAAAGCGTCGACATCAATCCCCTGGTGGTGCGCACCGACGGTGCCGCCTGCCTCGACGCGGTGATCGTGCTGCGCGGCACGGAAACGAAGGAGCATTCGCATGCAGACTGAAGGACGCCTGATCGCACTGGAGGCCCGGCTCGAGGCGCTGAGCGCGCGCGAGGCGATCCGCGCATGCCTCTATCGCTATTGCCGCGGCATCGACCGCTGCGACGAGGCCGCGCTGCGCTCGTCGTACTGGCCCGACGCCACCGATCGCCACGGCCCCTACAGCGGCAGCGCCAGCGGCTTCATCGATTGGGCGCTGGCAAAGCTCAAGGAGGGCGGCCGCGTGATCCACACGATCGGCAACATCGCGATCGAACTGCGTGGCGCCGAGGCCGCGGTGGAGAGCTACTTCCAGGCCTTCCAGACCGACACCGACGCGCAGGGCAAGCTGCGCGAGACCTTCCTGTGCGGCCGCTACATCGACCGCTTCGAGCGGCGCGGCGCGGGCGAATGGCGGGTGGCCGCGCGCACCGTGGCCTACGACTGGATCCGCGAGTCGGGAGCGCCCGCCGGCACCGAGGCCGAGCGCTTCGGCGTGCGCCAGCCGATCGGCGGGCGCGCGCCCGACGCCCCCAGGTACGCGCTCCTGGCGTCGCTGCCCCCGGCAACTACCTGACGAAACCTCCGTTCTCTTCGACTTCCGCCCCCGGCATTGCCGCAGGGCGGCTTTCTGCATGCCGGCCGACAACCACGCGTTGACGGCGGCCAGGCCCTTTGCAAGGCGGGCCTGCAACCAGAAATCCCATACGAGGAGACAAATCTTGTCGAGTTTCTTGAACACCCCGCGTCGCATGCCGCTCGCTGTGACGCTTTTTGCCACCGGCCTTTGTGGCGCATCGCCAGCGCTGGCCCAGCAGGCACAGAAGGAAGAGTTGCGCCAGATCGTGCAGCCGGCGGGCGGCATGGCGGCCTCGCCGTCCAGCCTCACGATGTACGGCCTGATCGACACGAGCCTGGCATCGGCCAGCAATGCCGGCGGACGGGTGAGACGGATGGACAGCGGCCACATGAACGGCTCGCGCCTCGGGTTCAAGGGCAGCGAAGACCTGGGTGACGGACTGCGCGCCAACTTCCTGCTGGAGATGGGCCTCAACTCCGACGCGGGAACGATGGGCCAGAACCAGGGCGCGGGCGCCAAGTCGTTCGGCCGCGGAGCGATCGTCGGCCTGTCGGGCTCGATGGGCGAGATCCGGCTCGGGCGCACCGTGGTGGCCATCGGCTCCGAGGTGCAGGCGGTGGGCGACGCCTTCGGCCTGGGCGGCGGCGGCAACCTGCAGGGCATCCAGCCGGCGCCGGGGCGGGTCAACAACACCATCTGGTACCAGTCGCCGAATTTCGGCGGATTCATCGCCAAGCTGTCCTACTCGCCGGGGGAGACCACCGTGACCAGCGGAACGGCGACCAGCTCCCGGTCCGGCGCGAGCACGGCCGCGTCGGTGTTCTACCTCAAGGGCGGGCTGAGCGCCGCCATCGGCTATTCCACCTACAGGCAACTGGCGGACGCGAGCACCCTGCATTGGTTCCATTCCGCCGCGGCCTACGACTTCGGTGCGGCCAAGCTGTTCGGCTCATACGCGACCTTCCGCAATCCGGGCGCTGCGGTCACGCCGGCCACGCATGCCGCCGCGGACAACAACCTCATGTTCGCGGGCTTTCCGCTGGTGGGCTACTACAGCGGGCAGGACGACCGCAGCGCGTCGATCGGCATCGCCGTGCCCTTTGGCGTGAGCACCGTGCTCGCACAGGTGGTGCGTGTGGATGACAAGGGGCCGTTGAACCGCGACGCCACGCAGTTCGGCATCGCCTACATCTACGCGCTGTCGAAGCGCACCAGCCTGTACGCCGACTACGGCCGCATCCGCAACCGCAACGGCGCGGCGTATGCGGTGACGGGCGCCACCTCCCAGGCCGGGCTGGACCGCGGCGGCAACAGCCACGCCACCCACGTCGGGGTGCGCGTGGCGTTCTAGCCTATGGTTCACCCGGTGGAGGACACGCATGTACGACAACTACCATCGCATGCGTGATTTCTGAAGGACATCGATGCCCATCGGCACAGTCAAATCGGCCACGCGGGTGCTTCAGGTGCTGGAGCATTTCGCGCAGGTGCGCACACCCCTGGCCCTCAAGCAGATCAGCGACGCGCTGGGGTATCCGCAGTCCAGCACCACGGTGCTGCTGAAGAACCTCATCGCACTGGGCTACCTCAACTACAACCGCGCCGATCGCGTGTACTTCCCCACGCCGCGCGTGGCCTCGCTGGGCGACTGGGTCACGCAGGCGCTGTTCGGGCAAGGCCGCGTCGTCGAGGTGATGCGCGACCTGCACAGCGCCACGGGCGAGACGGTGTCGATCTGCATGCTCAACGACATCTACCTGCAGTACATCCGCGTGATCCAGTCGACGCACCAGCTGCGCTTTCACACCGACGAGGGAAGCATGCGGCCGCTCACACTGTCGGCGATGGGGTGGCTGCTGCTGACCGACCGCTCCGATGCCGAGATCGAGAAGCTCGTGCGCCGCGCCAACATCGCCACGCCGCGCAAGGAAGACCGCGTGCCGCTGGAAGTCGTTGCGGCGCAGGTGGCCGATGCGCGCGAGCGCAAGTCGATCTACATGGAGAACATGCCGCTGCTCGGCGGCGCCACCGTCGGCGTGGTGCTGCCTTGCCTGGTGCAGGGGCGCATCGCGGTGCTGGGCATGGGCGGGACCATCGAGCGCATGCGCCCGCATCGTGCGCGCTACACCGCACTCATGCGAAGGCTCGTGCAGCAGCTGGAAGAAGACGGGACCGCATAGGGCGCGGAAATCACGGATGTAATGTTGTTCAGCGCCAGTGTGATTTTCTTGATGGGCTTCCCCACGGTGGGCATCATTTCCCTTGCACGCAAACCTGCCCGCCGTGGCTGGAATCAACAAGGAGACACACATGACCGCCGAACCCATCAACCTGCATCCATCCCACCATCCATTGAACCCGCAGACCGGCGCCAGGCGCGTCGACGTGGTCGTGGTCGGCGCCGGTTTCGGCGGCATGTACGCCACGTACCGCTTCCGCGAAATGGGCTTCAGGGTGCAGGGCTTCGAAGCGGGCGGCGACGTCGGCGGTGTCTGGTACTGGAACCGCTACCCCGGTGCGCGCGTCGACCTGCCGAGCATCGACTACAGCTTTTCGTTCTCTCCCGAGATCGAGCAGGAGTGGACGTGGTCGGAGCAGTTCGCGGCCCAGCCTGAATTGCTGAAGTACATCAACTTCGTGGCCGACAGGCTCGACCTGCGCCGGCACATCCAGTTCAAGACGCGCGTGACCCGCGCGGTGTGGGACGAGGCGCGCAAGCTGTGGACCGTGACGACCGATCGCGGCGACACCTACGAGGCCACGTACTGCATCATGGCGACCGGCCCCTTGTCGATTCCCAAGGACCCCGAGATTCCCGGCATCGACCGCTTCAAGGGCCAGCTGCTGCGCGCCGCCAAGTGGCCGCACCAACCCGTCGGTTTCGCGGGCAAGCGCGTGGGCGTCATCGGCACCGGATCGACGGGCATCCAGATCGTGCAGGAAGTGGGCAAGGAAGCCGGCGAGCTTTTCGTGTTCCAGCGCACGCCCAGCTTCACCATGCCGATGCGCAACGAAGTACTAGAGCCCGACTATGTGGCCGAGGTCAAGCGCAACTACGCCAGCATTCGCGAATCGGCCCGCAACAGCGCGGTGGGCGGCGTGCGCCCGCAGTCCACGCGGGCCTTCTTCAGCGTGACGCCCAGGCAGCGCCAGCAGCTGCTCGAAGACGCCTGGAAGAACGGCGGGCTTGCGATGCTCGGCACCTTCTCGGACCTGCTGGCCAACCCGGAAGCCAACGAGCACGTGGCCGAATTCGTGCGCGGCAAGATCGGCGAGACCGTGAAGGACCCGGTAACGGCCGAGAAGCTGAAGCCGCGCGGCTACCCCATCTTCGCGCGCCGCCCCTGCCTGGACAGCAGCTACTACGAGACCTTCAACCGGCCCAACGTCCACCTGAAGGATTGCATCGCCGACCCGATCGTGGAGATCACCGAGCGTGGCGTGAAGACGCAGGCCGGCGAGGTCGAGCTCGACATGCTCATCTTCGCCACCGGCTACGACGGCCTCACGGGCGCGCTGCTGGCCTTCGACATCGTCGGGCGCGACGGGCGCACGATGAACGAGAAGTGGAAGGACGGCGCGCGTTCCCACCTGGGCCTGATGATGGAAGGCTTTCCGAACCTGTTCATGACCACCGGACCGAACGGCCCGGCCGCGCTCGCCAACATCATCCGCATCAGCGAGCACGACGTCGACTGGATCGCGGCGGCCATGACGCACATGGAAGAGAACGGCCTGTCGACCATCGAGCCGACCGCGCAGGCCGAGCAAGCCTGGATGGACCTTGTCTACGCGCTCTCGCAGCGCACACTGCTGACCAAGGCCAAGACCTGGTACGTCGGCGCGAACGTGAAGGACAAGCCGCAAGGGCTCACGCTCTTCACGGGCGGCTTCCTGAAGTACCGGGAGCATTGCGCCGCGGCGGCGCAGGGCGGTTATCGCGACTTCGTGTTCGAACGCGCGCAGCAGGCACTAGCGGCCTGATGCCAAGGCGTGGACCCGCTGTTGCGGGTCCCGGGGCCTTACACGGCCAGCGTGCCGCCGTCCACCGGCAAGGTGACGCCGTTGACGAAACTCGCCAGCCCGGAGGCCAGGAACACCGCGGGCCCCGCGAGCTCGTGCGGCTGGCCCAGCCGGCCGGCCGGAATGCGCTGCATGAATCGGCCCAGCCGCGCCGGATCGGCGCGCGTGGCTTCGGTCATGGGCGTTTCGATCACGCCGGGCGCGAGCGCGTTGACGCGGATGCCGTCCGGCGCAAGGTCGAGCGCCAGCGTCTGCGTGAACATCTTCACCGCCGCCTTGGAGGCCGAATAACCCAGCGCGCCGCCCTGGGCGATGAACGCGGCCCCCGAGGCCACGTTGAGGATGCAGCCCCGCGTGCGCCGCAAGGCCGGCAGCCACGCATGCACGGTGTTGAATACGCCGAACAGGTTCACGTCCATCGTGCGGTGCAGGTTCTCCTGCGCACGCGGGCTGTCGATGCCTTCGCGGATGATCACGCCGGCGTTGTTGACCAGCGTGTCGATGTCGCCCGCGGTGTCGTGCACCGCCTCGGCCAGCGCGACGCAGGCCTGGGCATCGGACACATCGAGCGCGTAGGCCCAGCCCTCGACGCCGGCGGCGCGCACGGCCGCCAGTGTTTCGGCGCAGCGATCGCTGCTCAGGTCGGTCACGACGACGCGCGCGCCCGCCTGGGCATAGGCCGTTGCGATGGCGCGGCCGATGCCGCTGGCGGCGCCGGTCACCAGCGCCAGCCGGCCGGAAAGCAGGCCGGGCGTGGCCGGCCAGGTGGAGGGAAGGTCGTGGGCTGCCATGGGCATGCTCCTCAGGAAGCCGCGGCGCGGCGCTGCCGGCGCGCGGCGAGATGCGAATGGAACTGGCCGACGATGCCCTTGCGGAACAGCATGACGACCAGCACGAAGACGACGCCCTGGATGATCAGCACCCATTCGGCGAACGAGGCGAGGTAGTTCTCCATCGACACGATGACGATCGAGCCGACGACCGGCCCGAGCAGCGTGTGCATGCCGCCGACGATGCAAATCAGCAGCGCCTCGCCCGAGGTGGCCCAGTGCACGTCGGTCAGCGAGGCGAGCTGGAAGACCAGCACCTTGAGCGAACCGGCCAGCCCCGCCAGCCCGGCCGACAGCACGAAGGCCAGCAGCTTGTAGCGGTTGACGCGGTAGCCCAGCGACTGGGCGCGCGGTTCGTTGTCGCGGATGGCGCGCAGGATCTGGCCGAAGGGCGAATGCACCACGCGGTAGATCAGCCAGAAGCCGAACACGATCAGCGCCGCGACGAAGTAGTAGAGCACCAAGGTGTTCTGCAGCGAGAACAGGCCCAGCACCATCGGGCGCGGGATCTCCTGGATGCCGTCTTCCCCGCCGGTGAAGGGCATGCGCAGCGCAATGAAGTACACCAACTGCGCGAAGGCCAGCGTGATCATCGAGAAGTAGATGCCCTGGCGGCGAATGGCCAGCAGGCCCGTGACCAGCCCGACGAGCGCCGCCGTGGCCACGCCCGCGAGGATGCCCGCCATGCCGTCCCAGCCCCAGACCTTGACCGCGTGCGCCGTGACGTAGCCCGCGGTGCCGTAGAACATGGCGTGGCCGAAGGACAGCAGGCCCACATAGCCCACCAGCAGGTTGACCGAGGCGGCGAGCAGCGCGAAGCACATCAGCTTCATGAGGAACATCGGATAGACCGCGAAGGGCGCGATGGCGAGCGCCGCCAGGGCGGCTGCCAGCAATGCAATGTTCGTGCGGCGGTGGAGAGCGTCCATGTCGGCTTTCTTCAGTAGGCGCGGCCGAACAGGCCGTGGGGGCGGACCGCGAGGACCAGGATCATCACGACGAAGATGACGACGCCGGCACCGTCCGGATAGAAGATCTTGGTGAGCCCTTCGATCGCGCCGAGGCCGAAGCCCGTGACGATCGAGCCGAGGATCGAGCCCATGCCGCCGATCACCACCACCGCGAACACCACGATGATCAGGTTCGAACCCATCAGCGGGCTCACCTGGTAGATGGGCGCGGCCATCACGCCGCTGAGGCCGGCCAGGCCCACGCCGAGGCCGTAGGTCAGCATCAGCATGCGCGGCACGTTGATGCCGAAGGTGCGCACCAGCGGTGCGTTCTCGTTGGCGGCGCGCAGGTAGGCGCCGAGCTTCGTCTTCTCGATGAAGAACCAGGTGCCCATGCACACTGCCAGCGCGGCCACGATGACCCACACGCGGTACATCGGCAGGAAGGTGACGCCCACGTCCAGGCCGCCCGACAGCGGGTTGGGGTAGGGCTGACCGCTCACGCCGAACTGCAGGCGGAACGCGCCCTCCATGAGCAAGGCGACGCCGAAGGTCAGCAGCAGCGCGTAGACATGGTCCAGCGTGTACAGGCGCCGCAGCATCCAGCGCTCGAACAGCAGCCCGAAGGCCGCCACCACCAGCGGCGCGATGACGATCGCGCCCCAGTAGCCGATGCCCAGGTACTCCAGCAGCCCCCAGGTGACGAAGGCGCCCAGCATGTACTGCGCGCCGTGCGCGAAGTTCACCACGCGCAGCAGCCCGAAGATGATCGACAGCCCCAGGCTCATCAGCGCGTAGAAGGCGCCGTTGATGAGTCCGACCATCAGCTGCCCGATCAGTGCCGCCGGGGGAATTCCGAGTAGCCCGTCCATCTTGTGGTGTGTCCTGCGTTGGTTGCTTTGCTCAGAGCCCCAGCAGGGACTCGATGCGGCTGCGCTGGGCGTCCAGCTCGTCGCGGCGGAAGTGCGCCGCGACCTGGCCTTCCTCGATCACGTAGAAGCGATCGGCCAGGGTGGATGCGAAGCGGAAGTTCTGCTCCACCATCAGCACGGTGAAGCCGCGCTCGCGCAGCATGCCGATGGTCTGGCCGATGCGCTCGACGATCACGGGCGCGAGGCCTTCGGTCGGCTCGTCGAGCAGCAGCAGCCGCGCGCCGGTGCGCAGGATGCGTGCGATGGCCAGCATCTGCTGCTCGCCGCCCGACAGCCGCGTGCCTGGGCTGTGGCGGCGCTGCAGCAGGTTGGGGAACAGCGTGTAGATCTCGTCCACGCTCAGGCCGCCCGGGCGCAGCACCGGCGGCAGCATCAGGTTCTCTTGCGTCGTGAGGCTGGCGAAGATGCCGCGCTCCTCGGGGCAGTAGGCCAGCCCGAGCCGCGCAATGGCTTCGGGCTGCAGGCCGATGGACGGGGTCGAGCCGATGCGGATCTGTCCTTCGTGCCGCCCGAGCAGGCCCATGATGGCGCGCAGCGTGGTGGTCTTGCCGGCGCCGTTGCGCCCGAGCAGGCAGACCACTTCGCCTTCATGCACTTCCAGGTCGATGCCCTGCAGCGCCAGTGTTTCGCCGTACCAGCCGCGCAGGCCGTCCACGCGCAGCATGGCGGTGGTGGCCGCCGCTTCCAGGGTCTCAGGCATGCGCGCCCCCCACATAGGCTTCGATCACGCGGGCGTCGCGCGACACCTCGTCGTAACTGCCTTCGGCCAGCACCTGGCCGGCCTGCAGCACGGTCACGCGGTCGCACAGCGCCTCGATGACCTTCATGTTGTGCTCGACCATCAGCACGGTGCGGCCCTTGGCCGCATCGCGGATCAGCTCGACCACGGGGCCGATGTCCTCGTGGCCGAGGCCGGCCATGGGCTCGTCGAGCAGGATCATCTCGGGGTCCATCGCGATGGTGGTGGCGAGCTCCAGTGCGCGCTTGCGGCCATAGGGCAGTTCGCCGGCCATCGTGTCGCGCCAGTGCGCGAGGCCCACGCGCTCCAACAGTTCCATGGCGCGCGCGTCCAGGCTGCGCAGCACGCGCACGTTGCGCCAGAAGGCGAAGCTGCCGCCGGCCTTCTTCTGCAGCGCGACGCGCACGTTCTCCAGCACCGTCATCTGGCCGAACACGGCCGAGATCTGGAACGAGCGCACCAGGCCGGCCATGGCCACCGAGGCCGGGTCGCTGCGAGAGATGTCGCGGCCGTTGAAGGTCACGCGCCCGGCGCTGGGCCGCAGGAAGGTGGTCAGCAGGTTGAAGCAGGTGGTCTTGCCCGCGCCATTGGGGCCGATCAGCGCATGTACGGAATGCCGGCGCACGCGCAGGTCGACGTTCTTCACGGCGAAGAAGCCGCTGAACTGCCGGCTGAGCTGGTGCGCTTCGAGGATGGTGTCCATGGCGTGGGCGGGCCCGGTGTTCAGAGAAAGGCGTGCGTCACGCCGCCGTCGACCAGCAGCGATTCACCGGTGATGAAGCTGCTGTCGGACGAGGCGAGGAAGCAGGCGGCCTTGGCCACGTCGTCCACCGCGCCGAGCCGCTTCATCGGCGTCTTGGCCAGGCGGATCTTGGTCTTCTCGGGTGTCAGGTTGATCTTCACGCCTTCGGTCTCGATCGAGCCCGGGCAGATCGCGTTGACGCGGATGCCGCGCGGCCCGAGGTCGACCGCTGCCGAGCGCGTGAGGCCCAGCACGCCCGCCTTCACGCCGCAGTACAGCATGCCCTCGGGCAGGCCGAGGTAGGCCGCCGACGAGGCGATGTTGACGATGCTGCCGCCTTCGCCCATGGCCTCGGCCGCGACCTGGATGCCCCAGGCCACCGAGTTGAAGCCGGTGCCGACCATGCGCTCGAGCATCTCGGGCGTGATGGCCTCGATGGGGCCGTAGCGCACCCAGATCGCGTTGTTGACCAGGATGTCGAAGCGGCCGAACTGCTGCTTCAGCGCCGGAATGGACTGGGCGAAGGTGTCGCGGCGCGCCACGTCGCCACCGAAGGCCACGGCGTGGCCGCCTTGGGCCTTGATGGATTCGGCGGCTTCGCGCGCCAGGTCTTCCTGCCGGTCGAGCACGCCCACCACGGCGCCTTCGGCCGCCAGGGCTTCCGAGATGGCGCGGCCGATGCCGCGTGCACCGCCGGTGACCAGCGCCACCTTGCCTTCGAAACGTCGAGCCATGTTGTCTGCCTTGTCAGATGAGGGGAGGGAGGTCGGCGAAGCGGGACTCCTCGAGCCCGCGGACGCCGACACCATGGATGGCGAACACCGCGCCCGCGTCCGGATGGTCGCTGCGCAGCAGGTTGCCGCTGTTGCTGATCGACGTGAGGTAGATCACGTCGAGCGCGGGGCCGCCGAAGCAGGGGCAGGAGACGTAGGTCACCGGCAGCTGGATGGTGCGCTCGAGCCGGCCTTCGGACGTGAAGCGCGCGAGCTGGCCGGCCTGCACCAGCGCCACCCACAGGTGGCCTTCGGCATCGACGGTGGCGCCGTCGGGCACCGAGCCGAGTGCCTGGGTATCGACCAGCACTTCGCTCGCGCCGGCTGCGCCGGTGGCCGTGTCGTAGGGATAGCGGCGGATCTGGTGCGTGTGGCTGTCCGCGAAGTAGAGCCAGCGGCCGTCCGGGCTGAAGCAGGTGGCATTGGCAACCGCGATGCCGGTGTCCAGCGTCTTCACTGCCCCGCCGGCCGTCAATTGGTAAAGCGCGCCTTCGGGCTCGGCGCGGCCCAGGGTCATCGAGCCGACGACGAAGCGGCCGGCGCGGTCGGTGCGGCCGTCGTTCAGGCGCATGCGATCGGCCGCATGCGTGACGCCCGCGTCCATGGGCACGATCGCGCCATTGTCGGGGTCGAGCAGCCAGAAGTCGTGTTCCAGCGCCAGCAGCAGGCGGCCGCTCTCGCACAGCGCGATCGAGCCGATGTGCTGCGGCGCATGCCACTCGGCGCTGGCGCCGGTGGCGGGCGTGTGGCGGCGCACGAGCTGGGCCCGGCCGTCTATCCAGTAGAGCGACTGGCTGCGCGCGTCCCACAGCGGGCATTCGCCGAGCAGGTCGCGCCGGGGCTCGAGGATGTCGATCTGCATGCCCACCGTACCGCTCACTTGCCCTTGATGAAGTCGCAGCTGCTCTCGGCCAGCGGACGCCAGGTCTGTTCGGGCGGGATCTCGGCGCGCACCGCGTAGTAGTCGTTCGCACCCTTCGACTCGGCCGGCTTCTTCACCTGCACGGCATACACCGGGCGCAGCGCCTGGCCGTCCTCGCGGATCTTGACGTCCTTCGAGAAAAAATCGTTGATCGGCGTGGCCTTCATCTTCGCCGCGACCGTGGCGCCGTCGTCGGTGCCGGCGGCCTTGACCGCATTCAGGTAGTGCATGGTCGCGCTGTAGGCGCCAGCGTGAATATAGGTTGGCACCACGCCCTTGTTGCGCGCCATGAAGCGCTTTGACCATTCGCGCGAGGCGTCGTCGCGGTCCCAGTAGAACGGCACCGTGAGCTGCAGGCCCTGGGCCACGTCCAGGCCCATGGCCGACACGCTGTTGATGGTCATGCCGAACACCGACACCATCTGGCCGTTGCGCGTGAGCTTGTACTCGGCCGCCTGCTTCAACGCGTTCGACAGGTCGAGGCCGGCGTTGAGGATGACGATGGCCTGCGCGCCGCTGGACTGCGCCTGTAGCAGGTACGACGAGAAATCGGTGGCGCCCAGCGGATGCTTGACCGAGCCCACCACCTTGCCGCCGGCGGCCTGGATGAACTTGGTGGCGTCGTCCTGGAAGGCCTGGCCGAAGGCGTAGTCCACGGTGATGAAGTAGAAGCTCTTCACGCCCTGCTTCATCAGGCTTTGCACGCCCGCCTTGGGCAGCGCATAGGTGTCCGTGAGGAACTGGAAGTTCATCGGCGAGCACGACTTGTTGGTGAGCTCCGCGCTCACCGTGCCGGCAATCAGGTACGGCTTCTTGCGCTCCTTGAGCAGCGACGAGACCCCCAGCGCGATCGACGAGGCCGAGCCGCCGACGATGGTGTCGACCTTCTCGGTGTCCAGCCACTTGCGCGCGATGTTCAGGCCCACGTCGGGCTTGTTCTGGTCGTCGGCCACCAGCACCTCGACGGGCTTGCCGAGCACCTTGCCGCCGAAGTCCTCGACCGCCATCTTCACGGCCAGCGAAGAGCCGGGGCCGCCATTGCCCGAGTAGGGGCCGGTCTGGTCGGCCATGACGCCGATGCGCACGACGTCGTCGCTGATGGTATTCGGGGTGCCCTGCGCAGCAGCCGCAGCGCAGGCGAGAAGAATGGCCGCAGAGGCCGCGAGCCGGAATCGATGTTGCATGCTTGTCTCTCCATTGTTTTCAGGGTTGCTGTCGCGTGAACTCGGCCGCAGCACCGGCGGGTGTCGGGGGCGTGTTTGGGGGGCGCCCGAACCTCAGTCGGCAACGGCCGCGTCGGTCGGCAGCCGGTGGCCCTGGAACTGCTCGCGCAGCCGTGTCTTCAACAGCTTGCCGGTGGCGGTGTGGGGCAGTTCGTCGACGAAGACCACGTCGTCGGGCATCCACCAGCGGGCCACGCGGTCCTGCATGAAGCCGAGGATTTCCGCAGCCGTGACCTCTGCGCCTTCGTTCGGTACCACGATCAGCAACGGGCGCTCCTGCCACTTGCTGTGGTACGCGCCGATCACTGCGGCTTCCTTCACCTTGGGATGGCCGACCGCGAGGTTCTCGAGGTCGATGGAGGAGATCCATTCGCCGCCCGACTTGATCACGTCCTTCGAGCGATCAGTGATCTGCACGTAGCCGTCCTTGTCGATCAGCGCGACGTCGCCGGTGGCGAACCAGCCGTTCGCGTCGAGCTCGGCGCCGGGCTCCTGGCCGTAGTAGGCCGATACGACCCAGGGGCCGCGCACCTTCAGTTCCCCGGGCGTGTGGTCGTCGGCGGGCAGCCGGCGGCCTTCGGCGTCGAACACCGCGATCTCCACGCCGAAGATGGCGCGTCCCTGGCGGGTCTGCACGTCGAAGCGCTCTTCCAGGGGAATGCCGTCGTGGCGCGGCAGCAGGTTGCAGATGGTGGCCAGCGGGCTGGTCTCGGTCATGCCCCAGGCCTGGATCACGTAGGCGCCGAACAGGTGCTCGAACTTCTCGACGATGGCGCGCGGCGCGGCGGAGCCGCCAACCACGACACGCTCGAGGCACAGGCCGGCGCGCGCAGCCGCATCGAGCTTCTCCGCGTGCTGGAAGAAGCCCAGCCACACGGTCGGTACACCGAGCGAGAAGGTACAGCGCTCGTCACGCATCAGGTTGAAGAGGCGCTCGCCGCCGAGGTCCGGGCCCGGCAGCACCAGCTTGGCGCCGCACATGGCCGCCGCGTAGGGAATGCCCCAGGCGTTCACATGGAACATCGGCACCGCGAGCAGCACGCTGTCGCGCGCGCACAGCTGCAGGCCATCGGCGGCACAGGCGGCCCACGAGTGCAGCACCGTCGAACGGTGGCTGTAGAGCACGCCCTTGGGGTTGCCCGTGGTGCCGGAGGTGTAGCACAGCGACGAGGCGGTGTTCTCGTCGAGCGAGGGCCATTCGGCGAGTGGCTCGGCATCGGCCACGAGGTCTTCGTAGCACAGCAGGGGGCCGGGCAGGTTCAGCGCAGGCAGCTCCGCGCGCGAACACATCGCCACGAATCCCTTGACCGATTTCAGCTGCGGTGCGACCTGCTCGAGCAGCGGCGCAAAGCCCAGGTCGAAGAAGACCAACTCGTCGGCCGCGTGGTTGACGATGTAGCCGATCTGCTCGGGAAAGAGCCGCGGGTTCACGGTGTGGAGCACCGCGCCCATGCCCGAGGCGGCGTAGTAGAGCTCGAGGTGCCGGTGCGTGTTCCAGGCCAGCGTCGCGACGCGTGCGCCGGGCTGGATGCCGAGCGTCCGCAGGGCGGAGGCGAGCCTGGCCGCGCGCAGCGCCACCTTGCGCCAGGTGGTTCGCACGCAGGTCCGCATGTCGAGGTGCGAGACGATCTCGACGTCCGGATGATGGCGGGCCGCGTGTTCCAGCAGGCTGGAAATCAGCAGCGCGTTGTCTTGCATCAGGGCGTTCATTCGTTGTCTCGCGTCTCTGGTTCTGTGGTCTCGGCCGCCGGCCTCGATGCTTGTTTTTACATGCCGGCCGGTAAGTTAATTCATGCTAGCAGTTTTGGCTGACAGCCACAACGCGGGTGGGTCGGGGGAAACCCGGGGATCAGCCGTCGGCTGTCTTCAAGGCGACGTGCCGTTGGCACGCGTCATCTGGGCGAGGGTTGCGCTGGTCAGCGCGCGCACGCCGATGCGCATGGCCGACTCGTCGATGGTGAACAGCGGCGAGTGGTTCGTCGGACCCGCGCGGTCCGGATAGGGCGAGGCGTTGAGGATCCAGAAGACCACCGGGATGCCCGTGGCGCCGAACGCGCCGAAGTCCTCGGAGCCCATCGACGGCAGGATTTCCGCGACCTTGTCCTTGCCCGCTGCGGCCTTCAGGCCATCGACCAGCGCCAGGGTGGACGGTACGTCGTTGACCAGCACGCCATAGCCGCCGCCGGTGTCGATGCGCACGTCGGCCTTCACGCCATAGCTGGCTGCGATGTGCTCGGCCTTCATGCGGATCTGCTCGTGGGCCGTCTTCTGGTTCTGCGCCGACAGCGCGCGCACCGTGCCGGAGAGTTCGGCGGTCTCGGGCAGGATGTTGAAGCGGTTGCCGCTTTGCAGCATGCCCACCGTGACCACGGTGGCGCCGCCGTCAATGGTCGGGTTGGTGCGATGGCTCACGATGTTCTGCAGGCCCAGCGTGATCTCCGCGGCCGCCAGCATCGGCGTATTGGCGGCCCAGGGCGCGGCGCCGTGTCCGCCCGCACCGCTGAGCTTGATGTCGAACACATCGATGCTGGCCAGCATCGCGCCTGGGCGATAAGAGATCGAACCCTTGGGCGCTTGCGAGCCGATGTGCTGGCCCAGCACGACGTCGACCTTGGGGTTGTCGAGCACGCCCGCCTTGACCATGGCCAGCGCGCCGCTCGGGCGGTCGCCGGGGCCGATCTCCTCGGCCGGCTGGAACAGGAACACCACCGTGCCGGGCAGTTCGGCGCGCATGGCCGAGAACGCCTGCGCCGCGCCCAGCAGCATCGCCACGTGGGTGTCGTGGCCGCAGACGTGCGCCACCGACACCTCCTGGCCACGCCACATGGCCTTGGCCTTCGAGCGGAACGGCAGGTCGTTGCGCTCCTCGACGGGAAGGGCATCCATGTCGGCGCGCAGCGCCACCACCGGGCCGTGCTTGCCGCCGCGAAGCACCGCCTTGATGCCGGTTCCGGCGATGCCGGTCTGCACTTCGATGCCGGGAATTTTCGCCAGGACTGCGGCGATGTACCTGGCCGTCTCGATCTCTTCGTAGGCCAGCTCGGGGTGCTGGTGGATATGCCGGCGCCATGCGATCACGTTGGGCTCCGCGGCATCGGACAGGGCGAGCGCATGATCGAGCAAGGGTTGCGGCGTCGCCGCCGAAGCCATGGCCGACACGATGCCCATCGCGGCCGCACACAGGGTTTGTTTGAAGAGTCGCATGAGGGTGCCTTGTTGTGGTGCGCCACGGGCCGCCGAGGCTGGAGGTTTGTTTTACATGCCGGCCGGTAAATTAACTGATGCTAGCAGTTTCGGCCGATAGCCACAACGAAGGGAGCGGGGGGAAAGCGAGGGGAGCAGCAGGCCGCTGTCTGCTCGTGGGTTTTCGCCGGGGCACGGGCGCGAAGCAGCCCGCGCCCCGGCATTGCGACGTTCAGCAGGCCTTGCCGTGGGCTGCGTGAGCGCCCTTGGCCTTTGCGTCGGCCTCCGACATGTACGAGCCGTGCTTCGTCTTGCCGAAGTACTTGTCGGTCGCGCAGTGATAGACCTTGCCGTTGACCCAGACCTGGCCTGCGGCAGGTGCTGCTGCCGTGGTGGTCGTTGCGGGTTTGGCCGCGGGCGCTGCGGCTGCGGGTGCTGCGGCCGCGGGCGCAGCGGCTGGTGCCGGTGCCGGTGCTGGTGCCATTTTTGCAGCGGGAGCGGGGCTCGTCGTTGCTGCTGCAGCCGGTGGCTGCTGCGCAAAGACCGAAGCGGTGAAGACAGTTCCGGCAGCCAACAGGATCAGGGCTTTTTTCATGATTGCACCTCAAGGGTCACACGAAAACACGTGCATGTGGCTGTCAACGTCCTCGCCGCATGTCGGTTGACTCTTCGGCCATGCCATCGGAGGCGGCGAGCTCCAGACAGGGACGCATTTCACGATTGTCAGAACTGAACTTGCTCAGTTTGCAAAGAGGATGGGTCCGGAGATTCACTCGATGCCAACCTTGAAGTATCTCGAATACCAAGGAACTATTTCCTTGGGGGCCAACGTCGCGGCGCCTATCCTCGGCGCCCTCATGAGCGTCACACAACAGCTACAGCTTCTCGTCAAACTGCCCGATGGCTGGTCGAGCCGCATCGATATCCAGCGGACCACGAACGGCCGCTACGCCGGCGTTGCCGAGCTGAGCCTTCGCGGGCTCAAGCAGGGAGTGCTCGTATTCATGCAGCAGCCCACGCTGGAAGCGGCAGTGGAGCGCGTGAGGCTTCGCGCCAGCCAGTTCGCGAGGGCGCGGCTTTTCTTGCCGAGTGCCCGGTCGTAGATGCCGCACGACCGAGCAATGCCTTGCGGGTTGGGTTTTTCTATCCTGCACATGAGAATTCCCAACCCACGAACGCACAGCCACGCGGCACCATGGAGCCTAATTGAAGGAGAACGCCATGAAGGCATTCAGGAAGTTCGTTGGCGGCGTCATCTCTATCGCCGGAGCCGTGGTGCTGGTGGCTCAGCACCTGTGAAAGGGGCACGCGCCCGCTGCCGCGAGGCACTCAGCCGAAGGTGAACACGTAGGCCTGCGCGCCGGCATCGAGGAATTCAATCTCGAACAGGCGCTCCCTGTCGTTCGCCGCCTGGCGCACCAGCTGGTACAGCCGCTGCCCGTCGATGGTGCCGTTGCCCTGCGCATCGGTATCGGCGCCGTGGTCCGCGAGCGGAGGCTTGCCGTCGACCAGCACCCTGAAGCGCACCAGCTTGCCATCGGCCGACGGGCCGAGCACGAGGTGCAGGTCGCGTGCATGGAAGCGGTAGGCGATGCGCCCGTTGGCGCGGACCAGCACCGCGCGTTCGCTCTCCACCGTCCATTCACCTGCCAGTGCCCATTGGTTGGTGCGCAGCGATGGCGCAGCCGCTGAATAGACGTGCGCATGGTCGTTCGATATGCCGCCGGGCGAAGCGAAGTTGTGCGCGCGCTCGTAGCCCAGGTAGGTTTCGCCCGACAGGGCCGGCGATTTGGCCGGCGCGGCCTGCGTGCCCTGGCCTTGCGGCGAGACCAGGTCGGCCGGCACGGCGGGCCGCCCCGCTTCCGCCAGCAACTGCTGGATGACCTGTTCCGCCTTCGCATACTGGCCCTCGCCGAACTGGTGATGCCGGATGCGCCCCTGCGCATCGACGATGTAGAACGCCGGCCAGTACTGGTTGCCGAAGGCGCGCCAGATCGCGTAGTCGCTGTCGATGGCCACGGGGAAACCGATGCCCAGGTCCTTCGTCGCGCGGCGCACGTTGGCGGGCAGCTTCTCGAACGCGAACTCCGGCGCATGCACGCCGACGACCACCAGTCCCGCATCCTTGTACTTCTCGGCCCAGGCACGAACGTAGGGCAGGGTGCGCAGGCAGTTGATGCACGAGTAGGTCCAGAAGTCGACCAGCACCACCTTGCCGCGCAGGCTCTCGGCGGTCAGCGGGGCGGAGTTCAGCCATTCGGTGGCGCCCGCGAGCGAAGGAAGGCCGCCTTCGTCGGGCAGCGCCGGTGCGCGAGGTTGCGACAACGGCACGGGGATCGGCATTGGCATGCCGATCTTCTCCACAAGTGCTTTCTCCAAGGCCGAAGTGGTGCCGACCGACAGGCGGCTGAGCAGCCCGGTGTCCAGCCCCAGCGCGATGGCGCCGACACCCGCGAGCACGGCCACGCCGGCTGCACGCCGTACCCATTCGCCGGTGCGCAGCGAGCCCTTCATCGCCGAGAACAGCCGCCCGCCGAAGAGCAGCGCGGCCGCCAGCGAGGTGCACGCACCTGCCGCGTAGGCCAGCAGCAGCAGCGAGGTGCCGATGCTTGCGCCGTTGAGCGCCGCGCCCGTCAGGATCAGTCCGAGGATCGGCCCCGCGCAAGGCGCCCACAGCAGCCCCGTGCCAACCCCCAGCAGGAGCGGCGAGAACACCGACGCCTTTGTTTCCGGCGCTGGCCCCGCCAGCCTCAGGCCGAGTGCCACCAGCGGCCGGCTCAACCGGTCGGCCACCGACGGAAACAGCAGCGTCACGCCGAATACCGCGAGCATCGCAATCGCGGCATAGCGCCCGTACTGGTTGAGCGCCACGACCCAGCCGCCGCCCACGGCCGCGAGCGTGGCAATGGCCGAGAACGCCAGCGCCATCCCCAGCAGCATGGGAAGGCCGTGCGAGCGGAACGGCCGGTCGGCGCGCGCGAACACGAACGGGAGCACGGGCAGGATGCACGGGCTCAGGATGGTGAGCACGCCACCGAGGTAGGCAACGATGAGGAGCAGCATGATCGGATTCCAGTCGGTGAATGTTGTCGATGAAGGGCTAAACAGGAAGTCGAGAGCGAGCGGGGCCCTTCACGGTCTCGCCATGCGAGCCGCTCTTCTCTTTCTTCTTCGGTCGGTGGTGCTGCTGCGGCGGCTGCCGCGCAGCCGGCTCAGTCCGGTGGCGCGGCCGCGTTGGTATTCACGGTCAGCCGGGCTTCCAGCCCGCCTTCGTCCCGGTTGCGCAACGTGAGCTCCGCGCCCATCGCCGTCGCCAGCTGCTGTGCAATGGCCAGGCCCAGCCCGGTGCCGCCGGTGCCGCGGTTGCGCGAGCCCTCGACGCGGTAGAAGGGCTTGAGCACGTTCTCCAACTGGTCGGTCGGAATGCCGGGGCCGTTGTCGACCACGGCCAGCGTCAGCCGGTTGCCGGCGTCTGCATGCACCTGCAGGCGTACGTCGGTGCCGAACTTCAGCGCGTTGTCGATCAGGTTCGTCAGGATGCGCCGCAGCGCGTTCGGCCGCGTCATCATGGGCTCGCCCACGCGGCCTTCGAGCAGCACCTGCTCGCCCGAGTCCTCATAGTCGGCCACCATGCTCTCGAACAGCGCGTCGGCGTCGATGCGGCGCGGCGGCTCGGTGGCACCGTGCAGCGTGCGCGCGTAGGTCACGCCTTCGCGCACCAGGGTGTGCATGGCGTCGAGGTCCTGGCGGAACTTGTCGCGGTCATGGCCGTCGTCCATCAGGTCGGTGCGCAGCCGCATGCGGGTGATGGGCGTCTGCAGGTCGTGCGAGATGGCCGCGAGTATTTCCACCCGCTCGGCCATGTAGCCGGCGATGCGCTTCTGCATCGCGTTGAAGGCGCGCGCCGCGTGCTTTACCTCGGTCGGCCCCTCTTCGGCCAGTTGCCGGCCCTTCAGGTCGGGGCCCAGCTCGTCGGCCGCGTCGGCCAGCTGCGCCAGCGGCCGGGTGACCAGCCGCACCGCGTACCAGGCACACACCGCCAGCACCAGCAGCTGCACCCACAGCAGCCACATCACCCAGCTCGACACCGGCATGTCCACGCGCCGCGCATGCACCACCACCGAGGAGCCGTCCGACAGCCGCACCTGGATCTGCAGGCCCTGCGGCGGGTTGCTCACCTGCCCGATCTTCACGATCTCGAAGGGGCGCATCGCGTCGGCGATCGCGGTCGCGAACTGCTGCGACGACGGCGTGTCGGGCGCCTTGCCCTGCGCGTTCCCGCCGAGCACGAAGCGGTAGTTGCGCCGCTCCAGCCGCGCCAGCCAGCCCTCGCGTTCGGCGGCCGGCAGCCGATCGAGGATGGCGACCGAGCTGGCGATGTCGCGCTCGATGCCGATCATCATCAGCTCGCGCATCGCGATGCCGCGCTCGTAGCCGATGGCCATGAAGGTCAGCAGCTGCGCGATGGCCAGCCCGACGACGATGATCAGCGTCACCCGCGAGAACAGCGAGCGCGGCAGCAGCCGGCGCAGGCCCATGGGGGCGCAGGAGGCCGGCGCGATGTCGGCGGGAAGGCTGGCGGCGGGAGTAGGCATGGACGGGTTTATAGACCCGGTCCCGCTCCAAGGCGCGGCGGTTTGTATTCCAGTGTGTTGGGCCGCGTGGCCTGACATACAACATTACCCGTCGCGCCCGGTCTGCCTCCACGGCGCCGGCCCTGCCGGCGCGCCCGTGCAAGCAACATAGTGTGGTCGCCCGGCCCGCCGGATACACGGGCATACAAAACCGCCCGATCCTTCGCCTGCACGGGCTACATTGCACCTGCCCGTCGCCCTGCGGGCGCATCACCGCACTTCCATGAACATTGCCAAGACCTCCGACCACATCCTCATCGTCGACGACGACCGGGAAATCCGCGAACTGCTCTCCACCTACCTGGTCAAGAACGGCCTGCGGGTGGTGACGGTACCCACGGGGCGGCACATGCGCGCGGCGCTGGAGGAGTCGGGACCTTTCGACCTGATCATTCTTGACCTGATGCTGCCGGGCGAAGACGGGCTCACGCTGTGCCGCGACCTGCGCACGGGCAAGTACAAGGCCACGCCCATCCTGATGCTCACCGCCCGCAGCGAGGAGGCCGACCGCATCCTCGGCCTGGAGATGGGCGCCGACGACTACCTTGCCAAGCCATTCTCCGCGCGCGAGCTGCTGGCGCGCATCCGCTCGGTGCTGCGCCGCACGCGCATGCTGCCGCCGAACATGCGTTCCACCGAGTCGGCCTCGAAGCTGGCCTTTGGCGACTGGCAGGTCGACACCACCGCGCGCAACCTGATCGACGACAGCGGCGTGATGGTGGCGCTCAGCGGCGCGGAGTACCGGCTGCTGATGGTGTTTCTCGATCATCCCCAGAAGGTGCTGAGCCGCGACCAGCTGCTGAGCCTCACCCAAGGTCGCGAGGCGGAACTCTTCGAGCGCTCCATCGACCTGCTGGTGAGCCGCCTGCGCCAGCGCCTGCGGGACGACGCACGCGAGCCGCGCTACATCAAGACGGTGCGCAGCGAGGGCTACGTCTTCTCGTCGGCGGTCGAGGCGCTCGACTGACGCCTGTGCGGCCGAGGCTGCTGCGGCTGCCGGGCGGGGATGCATTGGCAGTTCACCGGGTTGCGGATTTCCTGCGAGATGCCGCCTGCGAGGAAGAGGAGGGCGAACCAGAGCTTGTTCATTTCTCTTGTTTGTCTCGTGTTGTGGTTGCTTGTGTTTTGGGGGCGTGCGAATGGCACCGGGCGCTCCCCTCCGCGAAGGTCCCCCGTCGTCGTGATCGCACCCCGAACTACTGCGCCGCCTCAAGTCCCAGAAGGCTCAGCCAGCAGCGCCTGAATCTTCTTCTCGGTAGTGCCGTAGCTGCCTTCGCCAAAGTGCGAATAGACGATCTTTCCCTGCTTGTCGATCAGGTACACGGCCGGCCAGTACTGGTTCCTGAAGGCCTTCCAGGTGCCGTAGCTGTTGTCCTGCGCCACGGCATGCTTGATCTGCAGACGCGCGATGGCGTCCTTCACGTTCTTCGTCGATTTCTCGTACGCGAACTCCGGCGTGTGAACGCCCACGACGACCAGGCCCTTGTCCTTGTACTTCTCGTTCCACTCCTTCACGTAGGGCAGGTGGTTGAGGCAGTTGATGCAGGTGTAGGTCCAGAAGTCGACCAGCACCACCTTGCCGCGCAGCTCGCTCAGCTTCAGCGGCGGCGAGTTGAGCCAGGTGTCGATGTTCTGGAATTCCGGTGCGGGCACGGCCTCGCCGACCGGAACATCGCCGCCCAGCGGCGAGGGCGCGGCAAAGGTCAGCGTGAGGGCTGCCGCAGAGGCCGCGATGGCGACGGCAAAGAAGAGGGCGGGAGAGCGAAAGCGCATGGCGATTCCTTCGGAAGAGTGACGGGCGTCGTCTGTGAACGGAGCCGATTCTTCGCCGGGCCACCCCGCCGCGGAGCGAAATGCGTATGCCTCTGTATCCGCGGGACGAACCCCACACACTACGTTTCACATCCCGCGCGGACGCGCATGGTCAATCGACCCTGATGTTGCGCGAGCGCACCAGCGCACTCACTCTCGCCGTCTCGTCCTGCACGAACTTCGCGAACGCCTCGGGCGCGGTGCCCGCGGGCTCCAGGCCCAGCTGCAGCAGCTTTTGCCGCACGGCCGGATCGGCGACCGCCGCCTGCGCCGCCTTGCCGAGCTTCTGCACGATGTCGACCGGCGTCCCCTTGGGCAGGAACATGCCGTTCCACTCGACCACGTTGTAGCCCGGCAGGCCCGACTCGGCCAGCGTCGGCACGTCGGGCAGCCCCGGCACGCGCTTGATGGAACTCACGCCCAGCGCGCGCAGCTTGCCGCTCTTGACGTAGCCCAGCGTCGAGGCCACGTTGCCGAAGTAGGCCGACACCTGCTCGCCCATCACGTCGGTCAGCGCGGGCGCGCCGCCCTTGTAGGGCACGTGCATCAGGCCGATCTTCGCCTGCTCGTTCAATGCCTCGCCGGCGAGGTGCGAACCGGTGCCGCCGCCGGCCGACGCGAAGCTCAGCTTGCCGGGGTTCTTGCGTGCGTAGTCGATGAACTCCGGCACCGTCTTGTAGGGCGCGGTCGCCGGCACCACGAGGATCTGCGGCGCCGTGGCCACCAGCGACACGGGAATGAAATCCTTCGCCGCGTCGAAGGGCAGCTTGCGCAGCGAGGGGTTCACCGAGAACGCCGACGCGTCGTACAGCACGGTGTAGCCGTCGGCCGCCGCCTTGGCTACGTTGTCGGCGCCGATCACGCCGCCCGCGCCCGGCTTGTTGTCGATCACGATCTGCTGGCCCAGCGCGGTGCTCATCTGCTGCGCAACGATGCGCGCGGTGTTGTCGGCACCGCCGCCCGCGGCATACGGCACCACCATGCGGATCGGCTTGTCGGGCCAGGCGGCCCAGCCCAGCAGTGGGGCGGCGCAGGCGGCCAGGGCCGCGACGGATTTCAGGAGTCGCTTGTTCATGTCGATGTCTCGGGTCTTGTGGTTCAGGAAAAGTCGTAGAGCCGCGCCGGGTTGTCGACCAGCACGCGCCGGCGCTGCACTTCGTCGGGCACCCACTGGCTCAGCAGGTCGAAGAGCTGCGCGTCGTCGGGCTTGGCGATGCGCTCCGTGGGATGCGGCCAGTCGCTGCCCCACACCACGCGTTCGGGCGCCTGCATCACCCACGCCCGCGCGAGCGCGACGGTGTCGGCATAGCCGCCTTGCGCGCCGACCCGCGAGTCGAGGTACGCGCCGGACAGCTTGATCCAGGTGCGGCCGTTGTCGAGCAGCCGGTGCACCACCTCGAACGCGGGATGCGCCTGCGCATCGGGCTGCGGCATGCGCGCGAGATGGTCGAAGACGACGGTGCAAGGCAACCGCACGAGCAGCGCCGCGTGTTCCGCGATCTGGCCGGCGCTCCAATGCAGCTGCACATGCCAGCCGAGCGCATGCACCCGGTGCGCCAGCGGCTCGACCATGCCGAAGTCCGTCGCTGCATTCGTCGGCGTGTACAGCGTGAAGCGGATGCCGCGGATGCCGCCCGCGTGCAGCCCTTCGAGTTCGGCGTCGCTCGCGTCGGGCCGCACCACCGCCACGCCGCGTGTGTGCTGCGCGCCCAGTTCGCGGATGGCCGCCAGTGTCACGCTGTTGTCGGTACCGTGCACGCGCGGCTGCACGACCACCGTGCGCTGCGTGCCGATGCGCCGCTGCAGCAGGCGATAGTCGTCGGCGGTGGCATGGTCGAGCATGGCGTCGGGCGATCCCTGCAGCGCGAAGCGGCGGTCGTACACGTGCATGTGGGCGTCGCAGGCGTCTTCGGGCGCCGCATGGGTGGGCTTGCGTGTGCCGCTGCTGTGCGGCACCGCGAGATCGGCGCGCATGGGCTCAGTCGCCCGTGCGGCTGGCGGCCGCTTTCGGGGTCAGCACGTGCTGCGTGTGCTGGCCCAGTGTGGGCGCCGCGAAGGGTTCGGGGCCGGGCGTGCGGCCGAACTTCACGGGACGGGTGAAGCCGCGGTAGGAGCCCAGCGTGGGGTGCGCGAAGTTCGCGACCATGTCCTCGGCCAGCACCTGTTCGTCGTCGAACATGTCTTCCACCGTGCGGGCCGCGGCGCAGGGCACGTCCTCGCCGAACAGTTCTTCCCATTCGAGCGCGGTGCGTTCGGCCAGCGCGGCGCGAAGCTTCGGAACGATCTCCGCGAAATGTTGCGCGCGCTTGCGCACCGAGTCGTAGCGCTCGTCGTTGGCCAGCTCCTGCAGCCCGACCTTGGCGCACAGCGCCTGCCAGAAATGCGGCGTGTTGGCCGAGATGTAGATGTGCCCTTCGCGGGTCGGGTGGATGCCAGTGATGCCGCCCGAACGCATGTCGCGTCCCACGTCCTTCGGCTCGCCCTCGGCCCACACCATGCGCGCCGACTGCATCGTGAGCGCGGAGCGCAGCAGCGACACGCCGACGAACTGGCCTTCGCCGCTCTTCTCGCGCTCGTACAGCGCCGAGGCGACGCCGGCGGCCACCAGCGCGGCCGCGTAGTAGTCGACCACCGAGCCGTAGATGATCTCGGGCGGCTCGCCGCGCTTGCCCTGCAGTGCGCACATGCCGGTCATGGTCTGCAGCACCTGGTCGTAGCCGGCCTTCTCGCGCAGCGGCCCCGTCTCGCCGTAGCCCGTCACGGCGCAGTAGATGAGGCGCGGGTTCACGGCCTTCAGCTGGTCGTAGGCAATGCCCAGCCGCGGCGGCACGCTGGGGCGGAAGTTGTGCACCAGAACGTCGGCCGTGCGCACCAGCGCCATCAGCGCGGCAAGGTCCTGCGGGTTCTTGAGGTCGAGCACCACGCCCAGCTTGCTGCGATTGACGCCGACGAACGCGCGGCTCTCGGCCTCCAGCGACGACGGGTACTTGCGCAGGTTGTCGCCGGTGGGCGGCTCGATCTTGATGACCTCCGCGCCCTGGTCGGCCAGCAGCGAGCAGCCGTAGGGGCCTGCGATGTAGGCGCTCAGGTCGAGCACGCGCAGGCCGCTCAACGGCCCGGCGGGGCCTTGGCGGACAGGCAGGGACGCGTCGTCGGGGACGGTGGTGCTCATGGGCTTTTCTTTCCTTCTTTCTTTCCTCAATCGGCGGTGATGTTCTGCTGCTTCGCCAGCTTCTTCCAGCGCTCCACGTCCTCGGCGATGACGGTGCCGAACTGCGCCGGCGTGAGCGGGGTGGCGATGGCGCCTTCGCGCAGGAAGTTGGCGGTGATCTCGGGCCTTGCCAGGATCTGGTTGACGGCTCCGTTCAGCTTCGCGACCACGTCGGCCGGCGTGCCCGCCGGTGCCAGCAGGCCCCACCAGAGTTCGAACTCGTAGCCGGGTACGGCCGTGGCCATCGGCGTGAGATCGGGGGCGATGGGGCTGGGCTTCAGGCTCGTGATGCCAACGGCGCGCAGCTTGCCGGCACGCACCATCGGCAGCAGCGAGGGGCCGCTGGAAATCAGCAGCTGCGTCTGGTTTCCGACCAGGTCCGTCACGGCCGGGCCCATGCCCTTGTAGGGAATGTGCGCGATCTGCAGGTCGCCTACCTTGGCCTTGAGCAGCTCGGTGCCGAACTGGTTCACGCTGCCCGAGCCCGACGAGGCGTAGTTGTACTGGCCCGGCTTCGCCTTGATGGCGCCGATCAGCTCGGCCGGCGTCTTCGCGGGAAACTCGTTGTTGACCGCGACGATGAACGGGCCCTTGGCGAACATGGCCACGGGCGCGAGGCCCTTCACCGGATCGAAGGGCAGCTTCGACTGCACGGCCGCATTGGTCGTCATGCTGGAGGACACGGCCACGAGCGTGTAGCCGTCCGGCGCCGCCTTGGCCACCTGGCCGGTGCCGGTGTTGCCGCTCGCGCCGGGGCGGTTGTCGATGATCACGGGTTGCTTGAGCGCATCGCCGAGCTCCTTGGCAACCTGGCGCGCGAAGGTGTCGTTGGATCCGCCGGCCGGGTAGGGCACGACGATCGTGATGGCCTTGGTGGGATAGGCGGCCTGTGCGAACGCGGTGCCGGCGAGTGCGACGGCCGAGGCCACCGCGAGCGGACGAATGAATGAAGGGATACGCATTTTTTTGTCTCCGGTTCTCTTTTCGAATAGGGAAGCTCAGCCGGGCAGCAGCCCCAAGCTGCGTGCGCTCTTGACGATGGCGCGCGCGCGGATCACGAAGGGGATGTCGATCATCTTTCCGTCCACCACGTAGGCGCCGACGCCCTTGGCATCGGCCTCTTGCGCCGCCTCGACCACCTTGCGGGCGTGCGCGATTTCTTCGTCGGTCGGTCGGAACACTTCGTTGGCGATGGCGATCTGGCTCGGGTGGATGCAGGTCTTGCCGAGGAAGCCGAGGTCGCGCGCGAGCATCGCCTCGGCACGAAAGCCCTCGGCGTCGCGGATGTCGGCGAAGGCGCTGTCGCAGGCATACAGGCCCGCTTCGCCGGCCGCGATGCGCACCGCGAACATTGCCTGCCGGATCGCGGAGGGCTCGCGCCGCGCGATGCCCAGCGGCTCGAAGAGGTCGCCCAGCCCCAGCTGCAACCCCGCCACGCGCGGATGCGCCAGTGCGAGCTCGGCGGCCGTGCGCAGGGCAGCGGGTGTCTCGATGTTCAGCAGCAGGCCGATGGGCGCATGCACACCGTTGGCCCGCTCCGCGCGCTCGATGGCTTCGGCCGCCGTGCGCACATGCGCCGGGCTCTGCGGCTTGGGCAAGTTGATCAGGTGCACGCCGGCCTGCGCCACCGCTGCCACGTCGCGCTCGAAGTGCGGCGTGTCCATGGCATTGATGCGAACGATCAGCGTCTTGTGCGACGCGGCCGCTTTGCCGCTTTCGAGGAACTTGCGCACGGTTTCGCGTGCCTCGTCCTTGCGCGGCTCGGACACCGCGTCTTCCAGGTCGAGGCAGATGGCATCCGCTGCACTGGCCAGTGCCTTGGCGAACAGCTCTGGGCGGGTGCCGGGAACGAAGAGTTTGCTTCTCATGGATGCAGTGTCCGCAGTTTGTGAGAGGAGAAAAACAGCTGCTTCCTGCGATCACATCGTAGAAAATCTATCTTCATGGAAACGGCCTACCTGCAAAGCTTTCTTCTGGTGGTGGAATCGGGCTCGATGTCGGAGGCCGCACGCCGGCTTGACCTGACGCCCGGCGCGGTGGCGCAGCAGATCCGCGCGCTCGAGCGCGAACTCGCCGCGCCGCTGCTCGCGCGCGCCGGCCGCACGGTGCAGCCGACCGAGGCGGGGCACCGGCTGGTTCAGCGGGCCCGCACGCTGCTGCGCGATGTGAGCGACATCAAGGCGATGCTCGGCAGCGAAGCAGCCAGCGGCGAGTTGGTCATCGGCACCATCAATACGGCCATCCACAGCCTGCTGCCGGACATCCTCGCGCGCTTCGTGAAGACGCATCCGGGCGTCAAGGTGTTCCTGCAGTCGGGCACCACCGCCACGCTCTACAAGTCGATGCAGCAGGGCGAACTCGATGCGGCCGTGTGCTTGTATCCGTCGTTCGCGCTCGCGAAGACCTTCGACTGGGCGCTGCTGCGCGAGGAGCCGCTGGTGCTGCTCGCGCCCAGTCGGCTCGCGCGGCGCGACCCGCACGGGCTGCTGCGAACTTCACCGCTCATCCGCTACGACCGCAATCTCGGCGGCGGCAAGCAGGCCGACCGCTACCTGCGCGCGGCGGGCATCGTTCCGCAGGAGCGCTTCGAGCTCAGTTCACTGCTGGCCATCGCGATGATGGTCGACCGCGGCCTTGGCGTGTCGATCGTGCCCGACATCGCATCGCCGCTGCTGGAGGGGCAGCGGGTCGCCAAGATTCCACTGCCATTGCCCTCGGAGACCCGGCGCTTCGGCGTCCTGTGGCCGCGCGCGTCGCCGCGGCTGAAATTGATTCACGGATTCGTCGAGAGCGCGGGGCTTGTCATTGCGGGCAAGGGCAGCGGCGCTCGCGGATCGGCCGCCCGCTAGTTCCGGTTCGGGGCGAACCGACGCCGGCGCGCCAGACCGTCTGTCGCCGGATTTTCGCCTGCCGAAGGAGCGGAGGTAGCACGGACGGCGTTGAAGCCCAGGCAAACACCAATGGCCGTCACGCCGGTGACGGCGAGCATCGCCGCGGTGTGAACGCCGACGGCCGCGAGCGCCAGCAGCAGCGAGCCCGACGCGGTGATCTCGCGGGCTGCCGGTGCGCCGCTCATGCACAGCGGGATCAGCGCCGGCACCAGCATCAGCCCCGCGCCGTGCGCGGTGGACATCATGAAAGACCAGAGTGCCAGCCCGGCATTCCCGGCCGCTGCCCGCGCATGCCCTGCATTGCGGCGCCGCAGGTGATGCACCGCGACGGCGACAAGAAGCCCGCCCGCCAGCACCTGCAGCATCACGCCGCCCATCGACAGGCCAAGCGCCACTGCGGCGGCCACGAGCGCGACCGATGCGGCGTGTCCGATGGCGATCGGCAGCAGGGCCCGCAGCGCCTTCGTCCGGTCGCGCGACCGCACGCCCCGGGCGGCGGCGAACATCCAGCCGGTGGTGGGGTTCAGCCCGTGAAGGGCGCCGACCCCCGCGACCGCCAGCCATGGCCAGAGGCTTGCCATGATGTTGTCTCCACGCGCCCGGGCCGCTCGCGCTTCAGCTGTGTTCCGAGCAGCACGACCCGGCAGCCTTCGCATCGGGCTGTGGTTCGTACAGATCGTGGTGGCGCACCCATTCCATCTTGTAGGGCACGTCGCGCTCGCCGCGGCCCTCCGGCACGAGGTCCATCAGGTTGTACGCGCCCATCATCACTTCCACGCCGCGGCCGAAGGTCGAGTAGGTGTGGAACACCTCGCCTGCGTCGTCCTTGTAGAACACGCTGACGCCGGGCGCTTCCTCCTGCGGGAAGGGCTGCATGCCGTAGTTGTAGTAGACCTCGCCGCCGGCGCGTTCCTCGGGCGAGAAGCTGACGTGGAAGTCCCGGTTGAAGTCGCTGCCGTTCGACGACACCCAGTTGAACTGCCAGCCCATGCGCTCGCGAAAGCGCGCGATCTCGGCCAGCGGTGCGCGCGAGATGGCGACCAGCGTGATGTCGCGGTGCGCCAGGTGCACGTTCATGCCGTCGGTGTGGTCCGCCATGAAGGAGCAGCTCTGGCAGCCCTGCTCCCATCCCGGACCGAACATGAAGTGCTGCACCAGCAGCTGGCGCCGGCCCTCGAAGAGTCCGGCGAGCGTGCGTTGGCCGGCGGGCGTGTCGAAGAGGTAGTTCTTCTGCACGCGCTCCCACGGCAGCGCGCGGCGCTCGCGGGCGATCTGGTCGCGCAGGTGCGTGAGCTCCTTCTCGCGCGCCAGCAATGCCTTGCGCTCGGCGAGCCATCGTTCGCCGGATACGACGGGATGGTTGGCGAGGCCCGGTTCGATGGCGGGGTTCTTGGCGGTGGTGGCGAGGCCGGTCATGTCAGTGCTCCGTAGGGTTGTGGGGACGGCGAACGGCGCGGACCTTTCCGCTCTCGCCGCCGCCGGCATAGAAGAGATCGGCCCCGTCGGATTCGAGCCCGCTCACGCCGACGCCGCGCGGCATCTCGAGCCGCTCGAGCACGGCGCCGCTTTGCGGGTCGATCCGGCGGATGTCGCTTTCTTCGGCTTCCCAGGTGGCGTGCCACAGCTCGCCGTCGACCCAGGTCACGCCGGTGACGAAGCGGTTCGACTCGATGGTGCGCACGATGGCTCCGGTTTCGGGGTTGATCTGGTGGATCTTGCGGTCGCGGTATTGCCCCACCCACAGACTGCCTTCGGCCCAGGTGAGCCCCGAGTCGTAGCCGTGGCCGGGTGTGGGGATCGACGCCAGCACCTTGCCGGTGGCGGGGTCGATCTTGTCGATGCGCGACTCGGCGATCTGGTAGAGGTGCGTGCCGTCGAAGGCGGTGCCGGCGTCGCAGGCGGCATCGAGCGTGCGCGTGGTCTCGCCGCTGGCGGGGTCGAAGGCCACCAGCTTGGTGCCGGTGGCGGCCCAGACGCGTTGGCCGTCATGGGTCACGCCGGCGATGCTGCCGGAACCGCCGAAGGGGCCGTACTCGCGCACGATCTCGGCCGGCCGCACCTTGGGCTGAGTGGTGTCCTTGCTCTTCCTGCTGGTCATTGTTGGCTCCTGTAGCGCCGTGGATCGGCGCCTGGAGACAACTTTATTCAAACGGCAGCGCAGCGGGGAGTAACAAGATCGTCGTGAATCCCGCCAGCGGCGGCGACAGCCAGCGGCGCGCCCGCGTCTGGCCGATGGAGCGCACCCGTCCTTCGGCCTCCAGTTCGGCGAGGGCGCGCTGCACGGTGCGCTGGCTGGCCCCGAGCGCCAGCGCCAGGGCCGAGGTCGACCACGCCGCGCCGTCGGACAGCAACGCGACCAGCGAGGCCTGGTCTCCGTCGATGGGCGGTGCCAGCAGCGCGACGGTGCGCTCGCCATGCGGCTTGAGCACGAAGCCGCGCGGCGTGGCCTCGATGCCCGCCAGCGTGGTGGCGAGCGCGCGCAGGCGGCCGATCTCGACCCGCAGCCGCGCGCGATGCGTTTCGTCGGGGCGGTGGGTGCGGAAGGCGGATGCGATCAAGGCTTCGCGGTCGACGTCTGCGGGCCATGCTTCTGCCAGCGCGCGTGCCAGCGTGAACAGGATCGGCCGGCGAGCCAGGGGCAGCCATGCGTCGCCAGCGCCCAGGCCCCGGCGGCAGGCGTCGACCACCAGCGCGTTCGAGGCGAGGAGGGCGGCTACTTCGTCGAGGCGCAGCGCCTGCTCGCCACCCGCGAAGAGGCGCCGCGCGGCGGGTCGCTCGAAGGCCGCACGCGCCTCCGCCACCTCGGCCAGCAGCGCGGGCACGCGCGCGCGGCCGGCCGCTTCGTGTGCGCGGGCGAGTGCGGCCTGGGCCGGGCCGATGCGCAGCGAGCGCAGCGCCAGTTCGGCCGAGGTCAGTTCGGCCACCGCCCCCAGCGCTGGCGGCAGGCCGCGCGCATCGAGGTGCAGCAGTGCGGCGGCGGCTTCGTCGAGGCGGCCGAGCAGCAGGAGCCTGCGCGCCGCGATCAGCCGCGCCTGCAATGCGTTGGCGTGATCGTCGTGCGCCTCCAGCGCGGCCGCCGCCGCGGTCAGCGGGCGAGGGGAGCCGCCGAGGTCGCGCATGGCCAGCGCGACCTCGGCCTCGGCGACGATGCAGCGGGCGCGCGACAGCTCTTCATGGGCGCCGAAGTCGCGCGCGGCGCGCCGCAGCAACTCGCGCGCGCGGGGGTGTTCTCCGAGCTGCGCCATGGCGATGCCGCGCAGGGCCAGCGCCGGCGGATCGTCGCGCAGGGCTATCCGCTTGAGGGCGCCGAGTGCATCGCCGGCGGCAAGGGCGCGGGCGGAGGCGGCGATGAGGGAATCCATGGCGACAGGTTACCTTGAGGGGCAGACCGCAGGACGACGACGTTGACGAGGCCGGCAGGCGCGTCCACCATGGCGGGTCGTCGCGGGTGTCCCACGCGGCGGACTCGTCGGGGAGGACTGGCCCGCTCGGGAACGGAAGCTCAAGGCGCCGTTCGGAGCTTTCAAGGAGATCCCATGGCTGAGAGCGACAAGGTGTTCGCGGGTTCGATCCCGAGGTTCTACGACACGCTGATGGTCCCCCTGATCTTCGAGGCCTATGCCGCCGACATGGCGCAACGCGTCGCTGCCTTCTCGCCCGGCGCGGTGCTTGAGACGGCCGCCGGCAGCGGCGTGGTCACGCGTGCGCTTGCACCAAGACTCCGCGCCGACGCACGCTATGTGGTGAGCGACCTCAACCAGCCCATGCTCGACTATGCTGCCGCCCGCCAGGGCCCCGACGGCCGCATCGAATGGCGGCAGGCGGATGCGCTCGGCCTGCCGTTCGAAGATGCCTCGTTCGATGTCGTTTGCTGCCAGTTCGGCGCGATGTTCTTCCCCAACAGGGTCGCCGGCTACGCCGAGGCGCGTCGCGTGCTGAGGCCTGGCGGGCGCTTCGTCTTCAACGTCTGGGACCGCATCGAAGAGAACGCCTTTGCCGACGATGTCACCAACGCCGTTGCCGCGATGTTTCCGGACGACCCTCCGCGATTCCTTGCCCGCACGCCGCACGGCTATCACGATGTCGCACTGATCCGCGAGGATGTGAGCCGCGCAGGGTTCACCGGCATCGAGATCGAGACGCGCGAGGAGGTGAGTCGCGCGCCCTCGGCACGCGAGGTCGCCACCGCCTATTGCCAGGGAACGCCTCTGCGCAACGAAATCGAGGCGCGCGACGCCAGCTTGCTTCAGCTCGCGACGGACCGCGCAACGCAGGCGATCGCCAGCCGCCATGGCGAAGGCCCGGTGGCCGGCAAGATACAGGCGCACGTGATCGTTGCGAAGGGATAGCGCAGGCCCGGGCGCACACGCATTGCCAGCATCGATGCGGGGATTGGCCACCGAGGCATAGCCCGGAGCGCTGCGGGATTCCACCAAGGCCGTGCGCCCGCCAGTGCGGCGCATACTGGCGGCAAAGCCGCATGCCGGCCCCTCCGGGGTCGAGGGAGGCTTGCCAGGAGACACGCATTGCAACGCACCAACATTGCAGATCCGGCCTACTTCCACAAGGTTGTCGATTGCCAGTACGCCTGTCCGTCGCATACCCCCGTCCCTGAATACATCCGCATGGTCGCGCAGCGCCGCTACGGCGACGCCTACATGATCAACTGGGTCTCCAACGTCTTTCCCGGCATCCTGGGGCGCACCTGCGACCGTCCCTGCGAACCGGCTTGCCGGCGCGGGCGGGTGGAAGAAGGCAACACGAAGGAGCCCGAGCCGGTGGCGATCTGCCGCCTCAAGCGCGTGGCAGCCGACATGAAGGAAGACGTGCGCGCGCGCATGCCGAAGCCCGAA
This sequence comes from Variovorax sp. Varisp46, assembly GCF_059491885.1. Taxonomy (NCBI): domain Bacteria; kingdom Pseudomonadati; phylum Pseudomonadota; class Betaproteobacteria; order Burkholderiales; family Comamonadaceae; genus Variovorax; species Variovorax sp. Varisp46. The sequence goes on along the minus strand of NZ_CP168515.1, from coordinate 2,687,171 downwards.
CCGAAGAACGGCAAGCGGGTCGCCTGCGTCGGTGCGGGGCCGGCCTCGCTCACCGTGGCGCGCGACCTCGCGCCGTTGGGCTACGAAGTGACGGTGTTCGACGGCGAGGCCAAGGCCGGCGGGTTCATCCGCACGCAGATACCGCGCTTTCGCCTGCCGGAGTCGGTGATCGACGAAGAGACGGGCTACATCCTCGACCTGGGCGTCGAATTCCGCGGCGGCGAGCGCATCGATTCGATGAAGGCATTGCTGGCGCAGGGATGGGACGCGATCTTCGTCGGCTGCGGCGCACCGCGCGGGCGCGACCTGGACGTTCCCGGGCGCCGGGAGGCAGCGGCCGGCATCCACATCGGCATCGACTGGCTGAACTCCGTGTCCTTCGGCCACGTCAGCAGCATCGGCCGGCGCGTGATCGTGCTGGGCGGCGGCAACACGGCGATGGACTGCTGCCGGTCGGCACGCCGCCTGGGCGGTACCGACGTGAAGGTCATCGTGCGCAGCGGCTTCGACGAAATGAAGGCCTCGCCCTGGGAGAAGGAAGATGCCCAGCACGAAGGCATTCCGATCATCGACTTCCATGTGCCCAAGGCCTTCGTGCACGAGGAGGGCAAGCTGCTGGGCATGCGCTTCGAAATCGTCCGGGCCGAATACGACAGCCAGGGCCGCCGTACGCTGGTGCCGACGGGCGCACCGGACGCGTACTTCGAATGCGACGAGGTGCTGGTCGCGGTGGGCCAGGAAAACGCCTTTCCGTGGATCGAGCGCGACAGCGGCATCGACTTCGACAAGTCGGGCTTGCCGGTGCTCGAGAAGACCAGCTTCCAGTCGACGGTGCCCAACGTGTTCTTCGGTGGCGATGCGGCCTTGGGGCCCAGGAACATCATCACGGCCGTGGCCCACGGGCACGAGGCGGCAGTGTCGATCGACAAGCTTCTGCGTGCCGAACCGGTGTATGTGCGGCCCGCGCCCATGACCAACCTGGTGTCGCAGAAGATGGGCATCCACGAATGGAGCTACGGCAACGACACCTCCAACGACCTGCGCTACAAGGTGCCGTGGGCCAAGGCCGAGATGGCGCTGGCGAGCATCCGCGTGGAGGTCGAGCTTGGCTTCGACGCCGCCACTGCCTTCAAGGAGGCCGAGCGCTGCCTGAACTGCGATGTGCAGACCGTGTTCACCGAGGCCGCCTGCATCGAATGCGATGCCTGCGTGGACATCTGCCCGATGGACTGCATCAACTTCATCGACAACGGCGACGAAGCCGAACTGCGGCCCCGGCTCAAGGCGCCGGCACTGAACCTGGCGCAAGATCTGTACGTCTCCGGCGGGCTCAAGACGGGCCGCGTGATGGTCAAGGACGAAGATGTCTGCCTGCACTGCGGCCTGTGCGCCGAGCGCTGTCCCACCGGCGCGTGGGACATGCAGAAGTTCCTGCTGAAGATGACGCCGGCAGGGCAGGGGGTGGCCGCATGAGCATGAAGCAGATAGAGGCGGTCAACGACTTCGTCATCAAGTTCGCCAACGTCAACGGCTCGGGTTCGGCCTCGGCCAACGAACTGTTCGCCAAGGCCATCCTGCGCATGGGCGTGCCGGTGAGCCCGCGCAACATCTTCCCGAGCAACATCCAGGGCCTGCCGACCTGGTACGAGGTGCGGGTGACCGAGCAGGGCCATCTCGGGCGGCGTGGCGGTACCGACATGATGGTGGCGATGAACCCGCAGACCTGGGACGCCGACGTGGCCGAACTGGAGCCCGGCGGCTATCTCTTCTACGACAGCACGCGGCCGCTGCCGCCATCGAAGTTCCGCGACGACATCCGCGTCATCGGCATGCCGCTGACGGAGATCTGCAACGCGGTCTACCAGGACCCGCGCCAGCGCCAGCTGTTCAAGAACATCGTCTATGTGGGCGCGCTGGCGATCCTGCTCGGCATCGAGCCGGAAGTGGTCGAGAAGCTGTTCGGCGAGCAGTACAAGGGCAAGGAAAAATTGTTGGCCTCCAACGTGCAGGCACTGCACCTGGGCTGCGACTTCGCGAGGGAGAACCTGCGCGAGCCCGTGGGGCTGCAGGTGCGGCGCGCCGACCGGGTGGGCGACCGGATCTTTGTGGACGGCAACAGTGCCGCGGCGCTGGGCTGCGTGTATGGCGGCGCCACGGTCGCAGCCTGGTATCCGATCACGCCGTCGTCCTCGGTGGCCGAGGCCTTCCAGAAGTACTGCGCGAAATTCCGCGTGGACCCGGCCACGGGCCAGCACCGCTTCGCCATCGTGCAGGCGGAAGACGAACTGGCCTCGATCGGCATGGTGGTCGGCGCCGGCTGGAACGGCGCACGCGCCTTCACGGCGACTTCGGGGCCGGGCATTTCGCTGATGGCCGAGTTCATCGGGCTGGCCTACTTCGCCGAGATCCCGATCACGCTCATCAACGTGCAGCGCGGCGGCCCTTCCACCGGCATGCCGACGCGCACGCAGCAGGCCGACATCCTGTCCTGCGCCTATGCCTCGCACGGCGACACCAAGCACGTGCTGCTGTTCCCCGAAGACCCGCACGAATGCTTCGAGCAAGCGGCGGCGGCGCTGGACCTGGCCGACCGGCTGCAGACACCGGTGTTCCTGATGACGGACCTGGACATTGGCATGAACCAGCGCCTGTGCAAGCCCTTCGCCTGGGACGACAGCAAGGCCTACGACCGCGGCAAGGTCATGAGCGCCGAGGAGCTCGAGGCGGGCCGCGACTTCGGCCGCTACAAGGACGTGGACGGCGACGGCATTCCGTGGCGCACGCTGCCGGGTACGCACCCGACCAAGGGCAGCTACTTCACGCGCGGCACGACGCGCGACGCCTATGCCCGGTATTCGGAGCGCGGCCCCGATTACATCTACAACATGGAGCGGCTGCTGAAGAAGTTCGCGACCGCGGCCACGCTGGTGCCGCAGCCGGTGCTGCGGCCTGCCGCCCAAAAGACCGCGCTCGGCGTGATCTATTTCGGCTCGACCAGCCCGTCGATGCATGAGGCGCTGCAGGCGCTGGAAGAGCGCGGCATCCACCTCGATGCACTGCGGCTGCGCGCCTTTCCCTTTCCGGACAGCGTGGTGCAGTTCCTGGCGCAGCACGACAAGGTGTTCGTGGTCGAGCAGAACCGCGACGCGCAGATGCGCAGCCTGCTGGTCAACGAACTGGACGCCGACCCCGCCCGGCTCGTGCGCGTGCTGCATTTCGACGGCACGCCGATCACCGCGCGCTTCATCGTGCAGGCGATCAGCTCGCATGTGCAGACGCATGCATCCGGCAGCACCGGGACGAAGGAACTTGCATGACCTATCTCGCCAAGCCCCGGCTGCGCCATCCGACGCTGACCACCAACAAGGTCGGCTACACGCGGCGCGACTACGAAGGCAAGATCTCCACGCTGTGCGCCGGCTGCGGCCACGATTCGATCTCCGCCGCCATCATCGAGGCCTGCTGGGAGCTGGACATCGAACCGCATCGCGTGGCCAAGCTCTCGGGTATCGGCTGCAGCTCCAAGACGCCGGACTATTTCCTCGGTGCATCGCACGGCTTCAACACCGTCCATGGCCGCATGCCCAGCGTGCTGACCGGCGCCAACCTGGCCAACCGCGACCTGCTGTACCTGGGTGTCTCGGGCGACGGGGATTCGGCGTCCATTGGCCTGGGACAGTTCGCCCACGCCATGCGGCGCGGCGTGCGCATGGCCTACATCGTGGAGAACAACGGCGTCTACGGCCTGACCAAGGGCCAGTTCTCGGCCACCGCCGACCAGGGTTCCAGGAGCAAGAAGGGCGTCGTCAACAGCGACAGCCCGGTGGACCTTGTCGCCATGGCGCTGCAACTGGGAGCCAGCTACGTGGGGCGGGGGTTTTCGGGTAACAAGGCGCAACTTGTGCCACTCATCAAGGGCGCGATCAGCCACGGCGGGTCTGCCTTCATCGACGTGATCAGCCCCTGCGTGGCCTTCAACAACCACCCCGGCAGCACCAAGAGCTACGACTACGTGCGCGAGCACAACGAGGCGGTGAGCCGCATCGACTTCATCAGCGGGCGGGAGGAAATCACCGTCGACATGGGGGCGGGCGAAGTGGTGGACGTGCGCCAGCACGACGGCACGCTGCTGCGCCTGCGCAGCCTGCATTCCGACTACAACCCCGGCGACCGCTATGCCGCTATGGCCTACATGCAACGGCACCAGGAGATGGGCGAAGTGGTCACCGGACTGCTCTATGTCGATCCGCTGGCCACCGACCTGCACACGGCGCTCAACACCGTCGACCGGCCGCTCAACGCGCTGGGGCCGGCCCATCTGTGCCCCGGCGCCGAGGCGCTGGAGCGGCTCAACGACTCCTTGCGCTGAGCGAAAGCCGGCGGCACCATTCACGCTACTTCCGGAGGGCGCACCATGGCCGAGCGCACCGTTTTCCAATCCATCTCGCGCGCACATGTGGTCAGCCTGGGCCCGCAGGCCAGCGTGCGCGACGCTGCCTGCGTGATGACGCGGGCCAGTTGCGGCAGCGTGCTCGTCATGGAGCTGCCGGACACCCTGCTGGGCATCCTCACCGAGCGCGACCTCATGACCCGGGTGCTGGCCCGGGGACTCGATCCCGATCACACCGCGGTGCGCGAAGTCATGACGCCCAACCCGATCTGCGTGCCGCCTGAAACGCTGGTGTCCGATGCCGTGGTGCTCATGCTCGAGCGCGGCTTTCGCCACCTGCCGCTGGTGGCGGGAGCGAAGGTGCTCGGCGTGTTCTCGGTGCGCGATGCGCTGCCGCGGGAAATCGGCGCCGCAGTCAGCCTGAGCGAGTTCCGCGAGCAGGTGAACGACGCTTTGGGCTAAGCCTCGTCGCGCACCTGGAACTGGCCCATCAGCGCCTGTTGCGTTGCCGGCGGCACGGCTTCGTAGTGCGACAGCGCGATGGTGTAGCGGCCCTGGCCGCTGGTCATCGCATTCAGCCGCGACTGGTAGCTGGCCAGCTCCGCCATCGGCACCTGCCCGCGAACGATCACGCTGCCGATTCCCATGGCCGACGTGCCCGTGACCAGGCCGCGCCGCGACGACAGGTCGCTCGTGACGTCGCCCACGGAATGCTCGGATACGACGATCTCGATCTGGACGATCGGCTCCAGCACGACCGGCCTGGCCTCGCGGACTGCCGCCATGAAGGCCTTGCGGCCCGCAGTCGCGAAGGCGATGTCCTTGCTGTCGACGCTGTGGTGCTTGCCGTCGTACACCACCACCCGCACGTCGACCACCGGGTAGCCGGCGATCACACCGCCCAGCAGTACCTCGCGCACGCCTTTCTCGACCGCGGGGATGAACTGGCTCGGTATCGCGCCGCCCCTGACCTCGTCATCGAACTGGAAGCCGGCGCCGCGCGCCAGCGGCTCGATGCGCAAAAAGACTTCGCCGAACTGGCCGGAGCCGCCGGTCTGCTTCTTGTGGCGGTGATGGCCCATGGCCGGTGCGGCCACCGTCTCGCGATAGGCGATGCGCGGCGGCCGCGTCCGGACCTCGAAGCGGTACACCTCGCGCAGGCGCTCGAGCACCGTGCGCAGGTGAAGCTCCCCGAGGCCGTAGAGGATCGTTTCGTTGGTGGCGGCCACGTGCTCGATGCGCAGGCAGGGGTCTTCGGCCGCGAGCTTGCCGAGGATCTCCCAGGTGCGCTGCTCGTCGCCATGGCGTGCGGGTTCCACGGCGAGTCCGTGCACCGGCACAGGAAATTCCAGCGGCGCGAGATGGACGTGGTCGTCTTCGCTCGCGTCGTGCAGCACGGCGTCGAAGTGGATCTCCTCGATCTTCGCCACCGCCACGATGTCGCCCGGCACGGCGCGCGACACCTCCACGTGGTCCTTGCCCTGCAGCATGAACAGATGGCCCACCTTGAAGGGCTTGCGGCCGTCGCCGATGTAGAGCTGGCTGTCGCTCGCGACCGTGCCCTGGTGCACGCGGAAGATGCCGAGCTTGCCGACATAAGGGTCGCCCATGACCTTGAACACATGCGCCAGCACATGCAGCGACGGATCGGGCCTGGCCTGCATCGGCTTGGCATCCGCGCCTTCGCCGACCAGGAAGTCCGGCGGGTTGGCTTCGGCGGGGTCGGGAAGCAGCCTGACGATCACGTCGAGCAGCTCGGCCACGCCCGCGCCGCTGCGCGCCGAGACGAAGCAGACCGGAATCAGGTGGCCCTCGCGCAGCGCCTGTTCGAGCGGCGCATGCAGCTCGGCCGGATCCATGTCGCCCTCTTCCAGGTAGCGCTCGACGAAGGCCGCATCGACCTCGACCACCTGCTCCACCAGCGCGCGGTGCGCTGCTTCGACGGGGCCGAAGTCGGACTGCCCGAAGCGGTTGAAGAAGCAGTCCACCACCTGCTTGCCGACCCCGTCGGGCAGGTTCAGCGGCAGGCATTCGCGGCCGAAGGTGGCCTGGATGTCGGCCAGCAGGCGCGCCAGCGAGACGCCCTGCGAGTCGATCTTGTTGACGATGATCATGCGGGCGAGGTGGCGCGAGGCCGCGTACTCCATCATGCGCACCGTCATCGGCTCGATGCCGGTGGCGGCATTGATGACCACCGCCGCCGTCTCGACCGCCTCCAGCGCCGGCAGGCTCTGGCCAAGGAAGTCGGGGCCGCCGGGCGTGTCGATGAAGTGGACGCGCGTGCCGGCATGCGTGAGGTGCATCACCGATGCGTTGAGCGAGTGCAGCATGCGGCGCTCCAGCGGGTCGTAGTCGCTGACGGTGCTGCCGCGCTCGATGCTGCCGCACGCTGCGATGGCGCCAGCCTTGTGCAGCAAGGCCTCGGCAAGGGAGCTCTTGCCGGCTGCGGCGGCACCGACGAGCGCCAGCGTTCGCACTGCTTCCATTTCGGCCGTGGGGCCGTTCGATCGGCTTGGCATGGCGTGGACTCCTTCACGTCCGCAAGGCCGGTCCGGCGGCCCGCAAGGGCTCGGGTGCTGCGCGTGGACGCCAAGCCAGCGTACGGGATTGAACGTGTCAACGCAAGCCGGTGCTGCTTGCTGGCATGTCGCGGGGACAGGAGCCCTCGCATCCTGCCCTGCGCCGAGCTTGGCGCGAACACGATCCCCAAGCAACAATGTGCGCACGGCGAAATTGCTGCGGCCGATGGCCCGGCGCCTGCTCTGCAGCCGTATCCGAGAGGACAAACTGGATGGCAAGATTCATTTTGGTGCCAGGTGGTTGGCACGGAGCCTGGGCATTCGAGGCTGTCGGCAATGCGCTGTCAGGCGAAGGCCATGAAGTCCAGGCGCTCACTCTCTCGGGGCTGGGCGACGAGCCCGCGGATGGCGCCAATCTCGACAGTCATATCGACGAGGTGGTCCAAGCGGTTCGCGGGCGCGATGCGAGTGCCGTTCTCGTCGGTCATTCGTATGGGGGAATGGTCATCACCGGCGCGGCGGACAAGGAGCCGTCGCGCATCAGGGCCATCGTTTACGCCGATGCCTATGTGCCGGACAACGGTGCATCGGTCTGGGCGCTCGCCACACCGAGCTACCGGGAGCGTTTCATAGCGGGCGCGGCTGCGGATGGATTGACTTGCGCGCCGCCGGCCCATCTCGACAGGCGATGCCGTCCCCATCCGATCGCTACCTTCCTGCAGGCGATCAAGTTGACCGGCAACTGGCGCAACGTCCGCAGCAAAGCCTTCATCGCCGCGTGTGGGTGGGAAGGAAGCCCATTCGTCGAGCTGTACGAACGCCTGCGGCTGGACCCTGAATGGGTCACGCATCGCCTCGAATGCGCACACGATGTTCCGCGCCTGGCCCCCGAAGCTCTCGCGAGGATTCTCTTGAAGTACGTATAGGAAGGCCGGCCCTAAGCCGCCTTCGGCTCCGGAAGAATCGCCGTCAACGCAAAGTCGATGAGATGAAGCCAGGTCGCTTCGAGCCCCATGATGCTGTGATGGTTCGACCCCGGAATCGTCTGCACGCTGATCGGCGTGGGCCATGCGGCGATGAGCTTTTGCGAGCGCTCGGGCACGACAACGTCATCGTGCTCCGCCAGCAGCACCTGGGTTTTCGCGGCGACCTCCTTGGAATGCTCCAGCGAGTTGAACTGGTGCCGCAGCAACAGCGACAGCGGCACGAGCGGGAACCGCTTTTTCGCAATCTCCAGCATCGAGTCGTAGGGCGTTACCAGCTGCAGGCTCTCGAAGTCCTGCAGCGCCACGAGCTGGATGGCAACGCCAGTTCCCAGGCTGCGGCCGACGACGTGCAGGCGCGCCTGCGGAAAGGCGCGGCGCAGGTGGTTGGCGAACTGGGCCGCGTCCTCCACCGAGGCAATCTCGGAAGGATGGCCCTGCGAGTCGGCCACGCCGCGGTAGTTGATCGCGGCGAAGCCGAAGCCCTTGGGCAGCCAGTGCAGCATCTGCGCGGTGGCGCGCACGTCCTCGCCGCGGCCGGCGAAATAGACGAACAGGTCCTGCAGCGTGTCTTCACCCTGGGGGTGGTAGACATACCCGCGGACCATCCCGCCCGGCACGGTGTGGGAGTAGGTGGAGAAGTCGTCCGACAGGTGGACGACGGGGAGCTTGCGGGCGTTGAACAGGATGTGCCCCTGGCGCGTCGCGAGGAGGGTCCAGTACGCCGCGATGCCGCCGATGGCGGCGGCCGAAGCCGACAGGGCAATGCGGGAGACTTTGGATGACAAGATGGGCTCTTCAGATATTCAGGGGTGCGAACGACTTGACCAGATCGTCCAGCGCCTTGATCTGCGCCAGGAACGGTTCGAGCTTGTCCAGCGGCAGCGCGCTCGGGCCGTCGCACTTGGCGTGCGCCGGGTCCGGGTGGGCTTCGAGGAAAAGGCCGGCCAGGCCGACCGCCATGCCGGCGCGCGCCAGGTCGGCCACCTGTTCGCGGCGGCCGCCCGACGCGGCGGCGCCGGCTTCGCGCTGCTGCAGCGCATGGGTCACGTCGAAGATGACAGGCAGGTTCTGCGTGACCTTCTTCATGACGCCGAAGCCCAGCATGTCGACCACGAGGTTGTCGTAGCCGAAGCAGGTGCCACGGTCGCACAGGATGAGCTTGTCGTTGCCGGCCTCCTTGAATTTCTCGACGATGTTGAGCATCTGCGACGGGCTCAGGAACTGCGGCTTCTTGATGTTGATGACGCGGCCGGTCCTGGCCAGCGCCACCACGAGGTCGGTCTGGCGCGCGAGGAAGGCGGGCAGCTGCAGCACGTCGACCACTTCGGCGACAGGCGCTGCCTGCGCGATCTCGTGCACGTCGGTCAGCACGGGAACACCGAAGCTGTCTTTCACGGCCTGCAGGATCTTCAGGCCCTCATCCAGGCCGGGGCCGCGGTAGGAGTGGATGGAGGAGCGGTTGGCCTTGTCGAAGCTGCCCTTGAAGACGTAGGGAATGCCCAGCTTCTGCGTGACGCGCACGTACTCCTCGGCGGAGCGCAGTGCCAGGTCCTTCGATTCGAGAACGTTGACACCGCCGAAGAGGACGAAGGGGGCGTCGTTGCCGGCGTTGACTTGAGGGGTGATGGTGACGGTGGACAAGGTTTTCTCCTGGACGGGTGCTTCGCTGCAGGCGCCTATTGTCGTTGCGCCGGCCGGTCTTCATCCCAGCCTGCCGGCGATACCGTGATGTAGAACGGCGTCAGCGTCCCGGCCACCGGCCGCAGCAGCTTGAGCAGCAGCGGCCGCCCGTACCCTTCGCCCGCCAGCCGCTTGAGCAGGTCGGACAGCTGGGCAAGCGGTATCCCGTCGCATCCGATGAGGATGTCGCCGCTGCGCAGCCCGTCGCGCGCCGCGGCCGAGCCGGCCACCACCTCGACCACACGCACGCCGGTGGCCACGGGCCATTCGTTCTCGCGCACCCAGCGCCTGGGCAGCGCCACCGCCGCACACTGCACGCCCAGCTTGCCGCGGCGCACTGCGCCATGGCGCATCAGCTCGCCGGCCACCCAGCGCGCGGTGTCGATGGCCACCGCGAAGCTCAGGCCTTGCGCCGACGGGATCACCGCCGTGTTCACGCCGATCACCTGCGCCGCGCTGTCGAGCAGCGGGCCGCCCGAGTTGCCGGGGTTGAGGGCCACGTCGGTCTGGATCACGTCCTCGATCATCCGGCCGCCGCGTGCCGGCAGGCTGCGCCCCAGCGCACTCACGATGCCCGCGGTCACGGTGAAATCGAAGCCGAGCGGGTTGCCGACCGCCACGGCCAGCTGGCCGGGTTGCAGGGTGGCCGAGCTGCCCAGCGGCAGGAAAGCCCCCGGGTGCGACTCGATGCGCAGCACCGCGATGTCGGTCGAGGCGTCCAGCCCCACCAGGCGCGCGATGCTTTCGGTGCCGTCGGCGAACGCGGCGCGCAACTCGGTTGCGCCCTCGACCACGTGGGCGTTGGTGAGCGAGAAGCCGTCGGGCGTGAACAGGAAGCCCGAGCCGCTGCCGTGGGAGGCTGCGTTGCCGCGCTGAGCCGCCTTGCGGACCTTGATGTGCGCGACCGCCGCGCTGGCGGTGTGCGCCACCCGCGTGACGGTGGCCGAGTAGGAGTCAAGAATGAATTCGTCGCGCGCGCCCATGGAGCACCTCTTTCAGTCGCCTGGATCCCAGAGGAGGTGGCGGCGTGCCGGAGGTTTTCAACCCGGCCGTGACGGGCGCCCCCGGCAAGCGCGTGCGGTGGCCGCTCAAGGCGCCTTGGGCCGCGACGACGGCTCCCACGAGTCAGGCGTGGTCGCGACCAGCGACTTGAAGTCCTTCCAGGGCCGAGCGCCCGGGATGGTGCGCCCGCCGACGATCACCGCCTTCGCGAACACCACCATGCGCTCGCGCAGGTAGGCCTGGTCGGAGGCGGGCCAGGTCTCGATCGAATGCGGCCCGCGCGCCAGCACTATCTCCTTCACGCCGCGGATGCGGTTGTAGGCGGCCACCGTGCCTTCGAGCGTTTCCGCGCGGTCCCACAGGCCCTTGCCGAAGAAGGCGGCCGGCCAGCGGTCCATGCCCGCGAGCGTGGACGAGTTCGGATAGAACGCGATGTGGTGCTCGGCCGCCATGCCGCCCAGGAACAGGTTGCGATCGGCCAGGTCGGGCGAATCGCCCACGTAGCCCGCGCCGCTGGCGAACGACGACAGCAATATCGCGCCGCGGATGTTCCGCAGGCCCTTGGGCGGTGTGCAGTTGGGCTCGGGCATGTCGAAGCTGCACTGCGCCACGTAGTTGCGGGTCATGGCCCACGCAGTGGACATCGAGCCGCGCGAATAGCCGCCGAGCACCAGCGGAATTTCGCTCGACGCCATGCCCGCCAGCAGCCGGCCCCGGGTGGCGTTGCCTTCGAGCACCTCGCCCTTCGGCGTCAGGATGCGCAGGCCGCGCCCGGTGTCCAGGGCGGCGAGCGCACGGAACACGTCCTCGCCTTGCTCCAGCGTGTTGGTGTCGCTGAAGCCGCCCGACAGTCCCTCGCCGCGCCGGTCGTAGGCCAGCACGTCGAAGCCGGCCTGGTTGAGCGCGTACAGGTTCTCGCGCCACCAGCGCTGGCCCATGGTCTCGGTGGTCGCGTTGGGAAAACTGATGGGCACGGTCCTGCCGGTCTTCTCGTCGATGCGGTACGCAGCTTCGTCCGGATGCTGGACGGCCGTGAGCTGCCCGCCGCCGCCCGGCGCCATGATGGCCAGCGCGCGCACCTTCCTGCCCTTGCCGTCATCGACGCCGGCGCCTTCGATGTACCAGCCGCGCAGCTTGATGTCGCCGGTCATCTTGAGGTCGATGCGCTCGAAGGTGTCGCGCGGCGCGGTGAATTCGACGATGTAGGTGCGGGCGTCGGCCTCCGCGATGCCCTCGCGGTACGGCGCCTTGGCGAAGAAGGCGGGCCGGCGGATCTGCTTCAGGTCGACCTGGCCGTCCGGATCGATCTTGCCGGAAGGGTCGACCACGCCGGTCGAGCGTGTGGCGCGCTCCTTGTTGGGCGGCAGCCAGCGCTGCATCTGCGCGTCAATGCGCTTGAAGCAGGCCGGGTCTTCCTTGCAGGCGCGCCAGCGGGCCTTGAGCTTGTCGCCGGTGAATTCGCCGATGTGATAGTCGCCGCCCGCGTAGCCGGCGGGCGCGCGGTTGGCTGTCGTCAGCACCGGTACGCAGACCTTGGTGCCTGTGCTGTTTTTCTGGCCTTGCGGCAGCAGGTAGCCGCCCATCATGGCGTTGCGGTCGGCACCGACCCAGGCGGTGCAATCGGTGGGCGGCGGCGTGCTGGCGGTGGCCTGGCGCTGGGCCTCGCTGGTTCCGGTGCACGCGCCCAGCAGGAGCGAGGCGGCGAGGGCGCATGCAGCGGCGCATCGAGGTGCAGGGCGCGTGATCGTGGCGGTCATCATCGAATCAGGTGCTCCGTGAGCGAGGAAATTGGAGGCCCGATCTTCGCTGCATCGACGTCTTGCAACGGAGGCCGGAACCGTTTCCGGATGCAAGCGCGCTCCCTGTTGCCTGTAGGAAATGTCCTGCACGGAGATGCGCTGATTTCCGCTCCCTACCGCCGCGGCACACGCGTCCAATCGCCGCCGCTTCACAAGGAGACACCAGAGATGAACTTCGAAGGCATCTATTGCTTCGACACGGCGAGCGTGCGATTTGCCTTCTACCCCGAAGGCCCTGACGGGCCGCGCGTCGTCGCGCAGATTTCAGAGGAAACCCTGCACGACGAATTCGGTGCACGCGAAATGGGAGAGGGCCTGCTGGAAACGTGCAGGCGGTACTTCCACGTCATCGAGCCCGTGGCGATTGCCCGCTACCAGGCGGGGCAGCGCGGCGCCATCACGCTCACGGTCGACGACTTCGCATTGCACGCCTGAGCCCCAAGGCTGTAAGGCGTAGCGTTCCACTCAACCGTGGCCGGCAGGCACGCGGTGCCGGATCTCGCTTTGCAGCGCCCGCTGGCCGGCCGAGAGCGCCAGCTCATAACTTTCCGCTGCGTCGTAAGCCCTGCGCAGCACGCGCGGGTGTGCTCCTGCGTCGTCGGTTTCGAGCAACTGCCAGACAAAGGCGCCCGGCAGCGGCTCCACGATGGTGAGTTCGATGGGATGTGTCATGGCTTGCAACATGGCGCGGCGAGGGGGAGTTGTCTGTAGGCCGTTGGCGACGGTCGTTGCGCAACTTGCAGGCTGCCCCCTCAGGAAAGACCTCTTCGATATCTTCCTTGTCTTGCCGGTCGCCTGCATGCGCGTCACCCCGCCTTGCGGAACGTGAGGTTGATGCGGATCGCGCCCAGCAGCGGATGCGGTTCATCCTTCAGTGGCAGCACGCCGTGGTAGCGCAGCCGGTCTTCGCCGCCCCAGACCACCACGTCGCCATGCATCAGAGGAATGCGCGCCGCCTTGTCGCCGCGCGCGTGGCCGCCGAACAGGAACACGGCAGGCATGCCGAGCGACACCGAGACGATGGGGGCGCCGTAGTCGCGCTCGTCCTTGTCCTGGTGCAGCGACAGGCGTGCGCCGGGCGCGTAGCGGTTGACAAGGCAGGCGTCGGGCGCGAAGCCGTCGAAGCCGGCTGCCGAGGCCGCCTCGCGCGCCAGCCGCGTGAATGGCTCGGGCATGGCGGGCCACGGCTTGCCGGTGTCGGGATCGGTGGCGCTGTAGCGGTAGCCGCGCCGGTCGCTGGTCCAGCCCAGCGCGCCGCAGTTGGTCAGCGCCACGGACATGGTGAAGCCGCCCGGCGTGACGAGGTGGCGGAACGGCGCGCGTTCCGCCAGCCCTTCGATGGCCGGCAGGAGCGCATCGACGAAGGGCAGGGCGAGGCCGGGCAGCACGAAGGCCCCGGGCCCGAGCCGTTCGCGCCCCTCGCGCGGCGGGTCGTCGAACAGCGCGAGGGTGGCCGGCCTGCCCGCTGCGGAATTGGTCTTTGTGTTCATGCCCCTCGATCTTTGCTGAAAAGCGGAGGCATGTGCCGGCCCCCATATTCGAGGGATGCTGTTCGAGAGTGCCGCCTTTAGTCTCCGCCTGACGAATATTTGTAGTGCTTAGGGTTTCAATTCATGGCACTGCGTTACAAAAAGGGTAGGGTGTATTCATCATGGCCAGCGCTCGAGTCGCTCTCAGCGTTCCAGAAGGCTGGACGGGTTGGATCGAGCTCATGCGCACACCCAGCGGCACTTATGCCGGCATCTGCGAGCTGAGCCTGGGCGGCATTCCGCGCTGTGCCCTGGTGATCACCCAGCAGCTGTCGTGGGATGCGGCGGTAGAGCGGGCCACGCTGCGGGCGGATCACTTCGTCAGGCAATGGGAGCCGACGCGCGGGCACTGAACCCGGACGCGATCGGCGGTGCAGCACGTTCGACAGGCGCGTGGTAGAAACCGCGAGCTTTTCGATCCACGCTCCAACCCACCTCTGTTTTTCATGCCGAATTTCCCCTGTCGGGCTGCCGACGAACCGTGCGCCCGGTGGCTGGCGTGGCTGCTGCTCGGCATCGTTGCGCTGTGCATGGCCGGCTGCGCCGGACTGCCTGCCGACGTGCAGCGCAAACCCTCCGTGGCAATCAGCGATGGCGCGGACACCACCCTGGGCCGTCTCGTGCAGGCGGCTGCCCCGCCCGGCGAGCCGCTCAGCGGATTCAGGCTGCTGCCCATGCCACAGTTTTCGCTGCACGCGCGCATCGAGCTCGCACGCCGCGCGCAGCGCTCCATCGACGTGCAGTACTACCTCGTGCAGAACGACGAGACCGGCCGCTACCTGCTGCGTGCCCTGCGCGATGCGGCCGACCGCGGCGTGCGCGTGCGGCTGCTGGTGGACGATCTCTACACGGCTGGCGCCGACCCGCTCTTCGCCAGCTTCGCCGCGCATCCGAACGTCGAGGTGCGGTTCTTCAACCCGTTCCCCGCGGGGCGGGGCCGCTTCGGCACGCGCTGGGCCTGGTCGATACTGGACTTCGACCGCGTGCACCGCCGCATGCACAACAAGCTCTATGTGGTGGACAACGTCATCGGCGTCATGGGCGGGCGCAACATGGCCAACGAGTACTTCCTGCGCGACGGGGGCTCGAACTTCATCGACATCGACACGCTGGTGGCCGGCGCTGTGGTGCCCAGGCTGTCGTCGCTGTTCGACATGTACTGGAGCAGCCCGTACGTCTACCCCATCGAATCGCTGGTGCCCGCCACGGGCGAAACGCCGCAACAGCTGCGCGAGCGCTTCGACAAACTGACCACCGGCCCCGAGCAGCTGCACCCCGAGGAGCCCGCCTCCACCGACCTGCTGGGCAACAACCCGTTGGCCAAGGACCTGGACGCGGGCGCGCTCAAGCTGGTCTGGGCGCGCGCCGAGGCTTACGCCGACGCGCCGGCCAAGGCGCTTGCGCCGACGGACGAAGCGCGCGGCCTGCCCGCCGACGAATCGAAGGACAGCGTGCTCTACAACGTGCGCCGCTACCTGCGCGGTGCCGAGAACGAGATCATGCAGACCACGCCCTACCTTATTCCGGGGCGCGGCGGCATGGAGACGATCCGCCTCGTGCGCGGCAACGGCGTGGGCTACAGCATCGTCACCAACTCGCTGGCGGCCACCGACGAGTCGCTGGTGCACATCGGCTACCGCCGCTACCGCGCGGAGATGCTGCGCCTGGGCGTGGAGCTGTACGAACTGAGCCCCAAGCGGGTGGAGCAGACCAGGCGCTTCGGCATGTACGGCTCGGCCAGCGGCCGGCTGCACGGCAAGTCGGCGGTGATCGACCGCAAGATCGTGTTCATCGGCTCGATGAACTTCGATCCGCGTTCGATGCTGCACAACACCGAGGTCGGCATCTTCATCTTCAGCCCGCAGATCGCCCAACAACTCACCAGCCTGATCGGCTTCATCCGGCTGGACGGCGCCTATCAACTGCAGCTGGGACCGACGGGCGCCATCGAGTGGGTGAGCCCGGCCACGGGGGACGCGGCCGACACCATCCTGCACCAGGAGCCCGAAACGGATTACTGGTCGCGCTGGAAGCTGGAGTTGCTGGCGCCGCTGGTGCCCGAGAGCCTGCTCTAGCCGACGAGGCCAGGGCTTCGGCATGACAGCGCCCTGAAAGCAAAAAAGCCCCACGAGGGGCTTTTTTCATGGGCGGCTGGCGCCGCCTGTCATTGCTGAAGCAATCCGTTGAGATACGGCTCGGGGTTCACGGCCGTGCCGTTCTTGCGGATTTCGAAGCGCAGCTTCACGCGGTCGGCGTTGCTCTTGCCCATCTCGCCGATCTTCTCGCCCTGTCGGACCACCTGGTTCTCCTTCACCAGGATGGTCTGCAAGTGCGCGTAGGCGGTGAGGAAGGTCTCGTTGTGCTTGACGATGATCATGTTGCCGTAGGCCGGCAGCTCGCCACCCACGTACACCACACGGCCGTCGGCCGAGGCGACGACCGGATCGCCCAGGTTGCCGGCGATGTCGATGCCCTTGGTGCGCACGCCGTCGAAGCGCGCCAGCGTCGCGCCGGTGGCGGGGCGCACGAACATCGCGGTGGGTCTTTGCACGGGGGGAGTGACCGAGGGGCCGGGCCGCGGCGCGTTGAGGTCGGTGGTGGTACAGGCCGCGAGGCTCGCGGCAACCAGGGCCAGGGCGGCGATACGGGAAACAAAAGTCTGAAGATGCATGGCGCTGTGTTGGAACGGTTTCGTTGCGGAGGGTTCCGGCGATCTGGCTCGCCGCGGCCCGCGGGGGGAGGCCACGCGGGCGATGCTAGCAAACTGCCGCGACGGCGCCCCGCGAAAGAGCAACCGGCTGTGAAGGGGCCATCGGCCCCCGGGCGCTACTTGAGCGGGATCGGCGTGCCGCGGTCGATGGGCACCGCCGTCACGCTGTTCTTGGGCGAACCGTCGATCAGCAGGTCGGAGTAGGTCAGGTAGACCAGCGTGTTGCGCTTCGGGTCGACCATGCGCACCACGCGCAGGCGCTTGAAGAGCACCGACAGCCGCTCGCTGTAGACCTCCTCGCGCTTGGGCAGCGGCTGCGTGATGCTCACCGGGCCGACCTGGCGGCAGGCGATGGAGGCCTCGGCCTTGTCCTCGGCCACGCCGAAGGCGCCGGCCAGCCCGCCGGTCTTGGCGCGCGAGACGTAGCACGTCACGCCGCTGACCTTGGGGTCGTCGTAGGCCTCGATCACGATCTTGTGGTCCGGGCCGATGAGCTTGAAGGCGGTGTCGACGTCGCCCACGGTTTCCGCCTGCGCCGTCGTGGCCAGGATGAATCCGAGGCCGATCGCGGCGCGAAGCAGGATGGAGCGAAGTGTCATGGGGCGCTGCGGGTTCAGACGATGTCGAACGTGTGGACTCGGTCGAAGCTGCCGCGGCGCCGGTCCTCGAAGTAGTGCTCGAGCGTCTCGCGCACGGTGCGAAAGGCGATCTCGTCCCAGGGAATCTCTTCTTCGGCGAAGAGCCTGGCCTCGATGGTCTCGTGGCCTGGGTCGAACCTGTCGTCGAGCAACCGGGCCCGGTAGAACATGTGCACCTGGCCCACGCGCACCACGCTGATGACGGAGAACAGGCCCTCCATCACATAGTGGGCGCCGGCCTCTTCGTCGGTCTCGCGGGCCGCGCCCTGGGCGGTGGTTTCCTCGAGCTCCATGAAGCCGGCCGGCAGCGTCCACTTGCCCCAGCGCGGTTCGATGTTGCGCTTGCACAGCAACACCTTGTCGCCCAGGACCGGGATGGTGCCCACCACGTTCAGCGGGTTCTCGTAGTGGATGGTGTGGCAGGCCGGGCAGACGGCGCGCTGCTTGGTGTCGCCGTCGTCCGGCACGCGGTAGACCACCGCGGTGCCGCAGTTCTTGCAATGCTTGATGGGTACGCGCAGGAGCATGGAGCCGGCTGCCGTCTTCAGGCGATCTTGACGGTCAGCTTGGGCAGGCCCGCGACTTCGCCCACGAGCGTGTCTCCGGCCACCACCGCGGCCACGCCTTCGGGCGTGCCCGTGAAGATCAGGTCGCCGGGCTGCAGCTCCCACGCGGCCGACAGGTGCTCGATGGTCTCGGCGACGTTCCAGATCAGCTTGCCCACGTTGCTGCGCTGGCGGTCGGTGCCGTTCACCTGCAGGGAGATCTCGGCTTTTTCCGCATTGCCGGCCTGCGCCACGGGCACGATCGGGCCGAGGGGTGCGCTCTGCTCGAAGCTCTTGCCGATGTCCCAGGGGCGGCCCTGTTTCTTCATGTCGTTCTGCAAGTCGCGGCGCGTCATGTCGAGGCCGACGGCGTAGCCGTAGATGTGCTTGTGCGCATCGGCCGCCAGGATGTTCTTGCCACCCGTGCCGATGGCCACGACCAGCTCGATCTCGTGATGCAGGTTCTTCGTGAGCGAGGGGTAGGACATGGTGCCGGTCTGGCCCGCGTCGACCACCACCAGCGCATCGGCCGGCTTCATGAAGAAGAAGGGCGGCTCGCGGCCGGTGAAGCCCATTTCCTTGGCGTGATCTTCGTAGTTGCGGCCCACGCAGTAGATGCGGTGCACCGGGAAGCGGGCGGGCTGGCCGGCCACCGGCACCGAGACGGTGGCGGGCGGGGCGAAGACGAACTCGGAAGCCATTGCGACGTGTCCTTTTCAGCGAAACCTAAGCGGGAGACCGGCAGTGTGCCAGAGGCGGGAGGTCCACAATAGAAGCCGGCCAGAACGGCGCGCTGAAGGGCCATGCCGCGCCCGTGACGGAGCGCTATGCTTGGGAAATCATGAAGCTGCACAACTACTTCCGTTCCTCCTCCTCGTTCCGCGTGCGCATCGCCCTCAACCTGAAGGGCCTCGATTTCGAGTACATCCCCGTGCACATCGCGCGCGGCGACCATCGCACCGGCCCTTACTCCGCCATCTCGGCCGACATGCTGGTGCCCCTGCTGGAGGACGAGGGCGAGCGCTTCTCGCAATCGATGGCGATCATCGAATACCTCGACGAAGTGCACCCCGAGCCGGCGCTGCTGCCGACCGATCCGGTGGGCCGCGCCCACGTGCGCGCACTGTCGCAGTCGATCGCCTGCGAGATCCATCCGCTCAACAACCTGCGCGTGCTCAAGTACCTCGTGAAAGAGCTGAAGCTCGACGATGCGGCCAAGAACGCCTGGTACCGCCACTGGGTGCGCGACGGCATGCTGGCCTTCGAGCGCCAGCTTGCGCAGCACCCAGCCGGCATCTACTGCTGGGGCAACACACCCACCATGGCCGATTGCTGCCTGGTGCCGCAGATCTTCAACGGCCGCCGCTTCGACTGCGACTTCAGCGGCCTGCCGCGCACCATGGCCGCCTTCGAGGCCTGCATGGAGCTCGACGCCTTCCAGCGCGCGCAGCCCTCGCAGGCGCCCGACGCGGAAGCCTGAGCCCCATGAACGAGCGCTGGCTCGTCCCCGACTGGCCCGCGCCGCCGAACGTGCGGGCCGTGTGCACCACGCGCGACGGCGGGGTTTCGCTGGGGCGCTACGAGAGCCTGAACCTCGGCGACCACGTGGGCGACGAGCCCGCGCATGTGGCGGAGAACCGGAACCGCTTGCGCGCGGCCATCGGAGCGGGTCCGGTCTTCCTGCAGCAGGTGCACGGCACCGGCGTCGTCTCGCTCGACGCCGCACAGGACGCGGTGCGCGACGGCACCGTTGGCGATGCCTGCACGGCCACTGCCGGCGGCCTGGCCTGCACGATCATGGTGGCCGACTGCCTGCCCGTGCTCTTCACCGACGAAGCGGGCCACCGCGTCGCGGCCGCGCATGCCGGCTGGCGCGGGCTCGCGGGCGGTGTGCTCGAACAGGCCGCCAAGGCCTTCGAGGCCGATGGCGCGGCCCGCGTCATCGCCTGGCTGGGCCCGTGCATCGGGCCCAAGGCCTTCGAGGTCGGCCCCGAGGTCAGGGCTGCCTTCGAGGCGCATGCGCCCGAAGCGGCGTCCTGCTTCAGGCCCGCGGCTGCCACCGGGAAATGGCTGGCCGACCTGCCCGCACTGGCGCGCCAGCGGCTGCGCGCGGTGGGTATCGAGGCCGTCCATGGCAACGACGGCAGCGACGGCTGGTGCACCGTCGCCAATCCCTCAAGGTTCTTTTCGCACCGGCGGGACAGCGTCAGCGGCCGCTTCGCCGCCCTGGTCTGGAAGACGGCCTGAGCCTGCGACCGGCGGCGCCGCTTTCTCGGTTGCTGCACGCCGGGCGGCTTCCTGTGCCTCGGCCTCGCGTTGCCTCATCGCGCGGCGGCGACCCGGAGTGCCCATCAGGTAAACCACCAGTACCACCGGCACCAATCCGTACAAAAGAAATGTGAAGATGGCGCCCAGCACCGTGCCTGTGGTGTTGGTGGCCTCGGCCACCGCCATCATCAGGGCGACGTACAACCAACCGATGACGATCAGATGGATAAACACAAGTAGTTTCAGTTGGTAAGCAAGGAAGCGGCGTTGTGAGGGTCCCGTGAAATGCAGGATACTCAAAACACGCAAGCCATCCGTTTCGACTCAGGCGAGGACCAGGAGACATGATGAAGCAACAAGCCACGGGGGCCGATGCGTTCGCGCCCTTCCAGCAGGCAATGACCGAGGGATGGACCCAGGCGCTGGAAGCTTTCCGGCAGTCCGCCGCGCAAGGGGCTTCGGCCTTCAACGGCGGCGGCACGCCGCTATGGCAATTGCCGCAGGCCGCGAAGATGCCCGAGCTGCCAAAATTCTCCATCGACCCCGAAAAGCTCCAGTCCATCCAGCAGCAGTACATGGCGGAAGCCACCGAACTCTGGCGCCAGGGCTTCGGCGCCAAGCCCGAAGGCGACAAGCGCTTCGCTGGCGACGCCTGGGGCCGCAACCCGCTGTCGGCCTTCTCGGCGGCCGTGTACCTGCTCAATGGCCGCACCATGCTCGGCATGGCCGAGGCCATCGACGCCGACGAAAAGACCAAGGCGCGCCTGCGCTTCGCGGTCGAGCAATGGATGGCGGCCTCGTCGCCCAGCAACTCGCTGGCCTTCAATGCCGAAGCGCAGAAGAAGGCCATCGACACGCAGGGCGAGAGCATCGCCAAAGGCATCCAGAACCTGCTGCACGACATGAAGCAGGGCCACGTCAGCATGACCGACGAGAGCGCCTTCGAGGTGGGGCGCAACGTGGCCACCACCGAAGGCGCCGTGGTGTTCGAGAACGAGTTCTTCCAGCTGCTCGAATACAAGCCGCTCACCCCCAAGGTGTACGAGCGGCCGTTCCTGCTGGTGCCGCCGTGCATCAACAAGTTCTACATCCTCGACTTGCAGCCCGAGAACTCGCTGATCCGCTATGCGAACGAGCAGGGCCACCGCGTGTTCGTGGTGAGCTGGCGCAACCCCGACGAGTCGATGGACAAGGCCACCTGGGACGACTACATCGAGAACGCCGCCATCAAGGCGATCCACACGGTGCAGGAGATCAGCGGGAGCAACCAGATCAACACGCTGGGCTTCTGCGTGGGCGGCACCATCCTGAGCACCGCGCTGGCCGTGCTCGCGGCGCGCGGCGAGAAGCCGGCCGCATCGGTCACGCTGCTGACCACCTTCCTCGATTTCAGCGACACCGGCATCCTCGACATCTTCGTGGATGAGCAGATGGTGGCGTACCGCGAAATGCAGCTCGGCAAGGGCGGACTGCTGCCGGGCGGCGACCTGGCCTCGACCTTCAGCTTCCTGCGGCCCAACGACCTCGTGTGGAACTACGTGGTCGGCAACTACCTGAAGGGCGAAACCCCGCCTCCCTTCGACCTGCTGTACTGGAACAGCGACGCGACCAACCTGCCGGGCCCGTTCTATGCCTGGTACCTGCGCAACACGTACCACGAGAACAAGCTGGCCAAGCCGAATGCGCTGACGGTATGCGGGCAGAAGATCGACCTGGGCAACATCGACATCCCGGCCTACATCTACGGCTCGCGCGAAGACCACATCGTGCCCATCGGCGGCGCGTATGCTTCTACGCAACTGTTGCCGGGCAAGAAGCGTTTCGTGATGGGCGCCTCGGGCCACATCGCAGGCGTGATCAACCCGCCCGCCAAGAAAAAGCGCAGCCACTGGATCCGCGACGACGGCAAGTTCCCGAAGACGCAGGCCGAATGGCTCGCCGGCGCGCAGGAGCATCCCGGCAGCTGGTGGACCGACTGGGCACAATGGCTCAAGGGCCACGCGGGCAAACAGATCCCCGCGCCCAAGGCTTACGGCAACGGCAAGGCTTACAAGGCCATCGAGCCGGCGCCGGGCCGCTACGTCAAGGCTCGCGCCTGATCCCTCTCACCTCGAATTTCAGATCACTTCAACGGAGAACCTCATGGAAGACATCGTCATCGTTTCGGCTGCACGCACGGCGGTCGGCAAGTTCGGCGGCTCGCTCGCCGGCATTCCCGCCACCGAGCTGGGCGCCCTCGTGATCAAGGAAGTGATTGCCCGCGCGAACCTCACGGCCGAACAGGTCGGCGAGGCCATCATGGGCCAGGTGCTGGCGGCCGGCGCCGGCCAGAACCCCGCGCGCCAGGCGTGGCTCAAGAGCGGCGGCGCCAAGGAGACGCCGGCGCTCACCATCAACGCCGTGTGCGGCTCGGGCCTGAAGGCCGTGATGCTGGCGGCCCAGGCCGTGGCCACGGGCGACAGCGAGATCGTCATCGCCGGCGGCCAGGAAAACATGAGCGCAGCGCCCCACGTGCTGCCCAACTCGCGCAACGGCCAGCGCATGGGCGACTGGAAGATGGTCGACACCATGATCGTGGACGGCCTGTGGGACGTCTACAACCAGTACCACATGGGCATCACGGCCGAGAACGTGGCCAAGAAGTACGAAATCAGCCGCGCCGCGCAGGACGAGCTGGCCCTGGGCAGCCAGACCAAGGCCGCCGCCGCGCAGGACGCCGGCAAGTTCAAGGACGAGATCGTCGGCGTGAGCATTCCGCAGAAGAAGGGCGATCCCGTCGTCTTCGACAAGGACGAATTCATCAACCGCAAGACCAACGCCGAAGGCCTGGCCGGCCTGCGTCCCGCCTTCGACAAGGCCGGCGGCGTGACCGCGGGCAATGCCTCGGGCCTGAACGACGGGGCTGCCGCCGTGATGGTGATGACTGCCAAGAAAGCAGCCGCGCTCGGCCTGAAGCCGCTGGGCCGTATCGCCAGCTACGCCACCGCCGGCCTCGATCCGGCCATCATGGGCATGGGCCCGGTGCCTGCATCGACCAAGGCGCTGCAGCGCGCGGGCTGGAAGGCGGCCGACCTCGACCTGCTCGAGATCAACGAAGCCTTCGCCGCGCAGGCCTGCGCCGTGAACCGTGAAATGGGCTGGGACGTGAACAAGGTGAACGTCAACGGCGGCGCCATCGCCATCGGCCACCCCATCGGCGCGTCGGGCTGCCGCATCCTGGTGACGCTGCTGCACGAAATGCAGCGCCAGAACGCCAAGAAGGGCATTGCCTCGCTGTGCATCGGCGGGGGCATGGGCGTGGCGCTGACCATCGAGCGCTGATCCACAGCGTCCGGCGCGCCGTCGTGCCGCTCAGCGCGACATCGACGGGCGCTGCGCCATCGCAGCGCGCCAGCGCAGCAGCTCGGGGTGCTGTTCCCCGGGCTTGACCCGTACCACGCGGGCAAAGTCCACCGCCACCACGGCGGTGATGTCGGCCAGGCTGAACCGGTCGGTGGCGACGAACTCGCGGCCGGCCAGCCGTTCGTTCAGCGTCTCGAAGAAATGCTGTACACGTGCCAGCCCGCGCTGTGCCAGCTCGGGAATCTGCGCATAGTCCGCAGGGCCGGGCAGCGCCCGATTGGCCATGGCCGGCGAACCGTTGCGCAGCGTCTCGGCAATGGCCAGCAGGCCTTCGAATTCGATGCGCCAGTTCCAGTTGGCGATCTCGGCCTTTTCCTTGGGCGTGCGGCCCATCAGCGGTGGCTCCGGGTAGCGGGCCTCCAGCCAGGCCGCGATGGCGGCGTTGTCGGTCAGCAGCCCGTCTTCCTCGGTGCGCAGCGCGGGCACCGTGCATTGCGGGTTGATCGCGCGGTAGGCTGCACCCAATTGCTCACCATGTGCCAGGTCGACCTGCACCGTTTCATGGGCAATGCCCTTTTCGGCAAGCAGGATGCGGGCGCGCCGCGGACTCGGCGCGGTGGCGCAGTCGTAGAGAATGATCATCGTCTGTCCAACTCCTGGAACTCATCGCATGAATGGCACGACAGCCTATACGCCGCCCACCGTCTGGTCCTGGGACAAGGAAAGCGGCGGCCGCTTCGCGAACATCAATCGCCCGATCGCGGGCGCCACGCACGAGAAGGACCTGCCGGTGGGGCGACATCCGCTGCAACTCTATTCGCTGGCAACGCCCAATGGCGTGAAAGTGACGGTGATGCTCGAAGAACTGCTGGCGCTCGGCCACACCGGCGCCGAGTACGACGCCTGGCTGATCCGCATCAGCGACGGCGACCAGTTCGGCAGCGGCTTCGTGGCGGTGAACCCGAATTCCAAGATCCCCGCGCTGATGGACCGCAGCGGCGCTACGCCCATCCGCGTGTTCGAGTCCGGCGCGATCCTGCAGTACCTGGCCGAGAAGTTCGGCAATGCCTTTCTGCCGACCGAGCGGGCAGCCCGCGCCGAATGCCTGTCGTGGTTGTTCTGGCAGATGGGCAGCGCGCCCTACCTGGGCGGCGGCTTCGGGCACTTCTATGCCTATGCGCCAACGAAGATCGAATACGCGATCGATCGCTTCGCCATGGAGACCAAACGCCAGCTCGACGTGCTCGACCGCCGGCTGGCCGAGAGCCGCTACCTGGCGGGCAGCGAGTACACCATTGCCGACATGGCCGTCTGGCCCTGGTACGGCACGCTCGCCAAGGGGCAGCTGTACGAGGCGGGCGAGTTCCTCCAGGTGGGCGAGTACAGGAACGTGCTGCGCTGGACCGACGAGATCGCGCAGCGCCCGGCGGTGCAGCGCGGCCGCATGGTCAATCGCGCCTGGGGCCAGCCTTCGAGCCAGCTGCACGAGCGCCACGATGCAGGCGACTTCGGGACCCGCACCCAGGACAAGCTCGAAACGGAACAGCGATGAGCGACAGGATCCTGGTCTTCTACGGTTCGTACCGTTCCGATCGCATGGGCGTGCGCCTGGCGGACTATGTCGTCTCCGGCCTTCGCGCGCGGGGCGACGATGTGGAGTTGGTGGACGCGAAGGTGGTCGACCTGCCCATGCTCGACCGCATGTACAAGGAATATCCCAGGGGCACCGCGCCGGCGGCGATGGAAGCGCTGGCCGAAAAGATCCGCACGGCCGATGCCTTCGTCTTCGTTACCGGCGAATACAACTGGGGTCCGCAGCCGGGCCTGAAGAACCTGACCGACCATTTTCTCGAAGAGTGGTTCTGGCGGCCCGCGGCCATCGCGAGCTATTCGGCGGGGCGCTTCTCGGGCGTGCGCTCGGGCACGGTGTGGCATTCGATCCTGTCGGAGATGGGCATGGTCGTCGTGTCGAGCACGCTCGCGGTTGGCCCGATCTCGCAGACGTTGGACGCGGCCGGCAAACCGACCGGGCCGGCGGGTGAATCGCTCGAGCGCTCGTTCGACCGCTTTGCGGACGACTTGGCGTGGTGGACCGAAGCGGCGCGTGCGCAACGTGGGCGCAAGGCACCGCCGTACTGAGCGGCAGGCCCGGCGAAGCACTTTGTTCACCGCCCATTTTTTGGGCAAAGTGATTAATTTCTTTGTAAAACAACAGCTTATGAGCCTTTTACAAGGCTCCTCATGAGTTATCCCCAAAGTTGTGCACTGAAAATGGGGACGACATCAGGTTTTCTTGATTCGGGCGTAAGTCACTGATCCGATGGGGCTTTCTGCCCTCCAGAAATTGGAGGAAAGTTCTCTTCATCGCCGTTTTCAGGCCCATCGGGACCGTTTTGCCCGCTCAGGTTGTTCACCGCCCAAATTTTGAGCAAACTAAGGATTACCCTTGTAAAACAATGACTTAAATCTGTTTTACAAGGCTCCTCGTGAGTTACCCCCAAAGTTGTCCACGGAAAATGGGGACGGGATCGGCTTGTTCGGCAATCGCCTGCAAGTCCTCTGTTTTTCGGGGGTGCCGCGCTCAGTTTTCTTCGGCCTGTTGTTCGGCGTAGTGCCGGCACAAGGTTTCGACCAGCGCCTGCGCATAGACCGGCAGCGCCGCCCGGTTCCGCACCAGCAGATACCGCTCGCGCACGCACCACGCATCGCTGAGATCGATCAGCGCGAGCTGCATGCTCTCCTGGTTGCGCCGCGCCGCCGACTCTGGCACCACGCCAATGCCCACGCCGCTGCCGATCATCCGGCACATCGCGTCGAAGCTGCCGAGCTGGATGCGCAGCTTCTGCCGCTTGCCGAGGTTGTCTGTGATCTGCGCCAGGAAGGTCTGCAGCGTGCTGCCCTGCTGCATGCCGATGGCATCCTCGTCGAGCGTCTCGGCGAAGGCGATCCTGCGGCGCTTCGCGAAGCGGTGCTTGCGCGATGTGACGAGCACCAGCCGGTCGGTGCTGAAGTGGATCGCCTCCAGGCCTAACGTGTCGACGCGGCCTGCGACGATGCCGATGTCGGCGCGGCCGTCGAGCACGCCGCGCGGGATCTGAGCATTCGGTTTTTCCTGAAGGTCGACGTTGATGCGCGGGTTGTGCGCGAGGAAGCCGGGCAGGATTTCGGGCAGGAAATCGGTCACCGCCGTGGTGTTGGCGAACACGCGCAGGTGGCCGCGCAGCCCGCCGCCGTATTCGAGCAGGTCGGCGCGCAGCTGCTCGGTCTGGTGCAGCACGAGGCGCGCATGGTGCAGGAAGGCTTCGCCCGGCGGCAGCAGCCGCACGCCGCGGGCTTCTCGCTGCAACAGCTGAAGGCCCGCCTGTGTTTCCAGCGCCTTGATGCGCGCACTCGCGGCGGCCAGCGACAGGTGCTGGCGTTCGGCGGCCCGAGTGAGGTTGCCGAGTTCGGCCGTGGCCACGAACAGCCGCAGGTCGGTGAGATCGAAAAGCATGAGGCGATGTTATGCGCCGAGCCTTCGGAAATGCAGAAGGCTGGGTTCCGAAATCGCAGATTGCGCGCAGGAGGAGGGCGAACGACCATGCGGCCATGGAGACACCACACATGAGATTCCGCCTACGTGCGCTGCTGTCGCTGGCTGCGGCAGCGCTTCTGATCCCGACGGGCGCGGCGAGCGCCCAGCCGTATCCCTCGCGCCCCATCACATTGGTCGTGCCGCAGGCCGCCGGAGGCACCAACGACATCGTCGGGCGCCTCGTGGGCCAGAAGCTCGGCGAGGTGATGAACAGCGCCAGCGTGGTGGTCGACAACCGTCCCGGTGCGGGCGGCAACATCGGTACGCAGCTCGTCGCCAAGGGGCCGAAGGACGGCTACACGCTGCTCATGACCATCAGCAGCAGCCAGGCGATCAACCCGGCGCTGTACAGGAACCCGGGCTTCGACCCGGTAAAGGACTTCAAGCCCGTCGGCCTGATCGGCGCGGTGCCCAACGTGCTGCTGGTCAACCCCACCTTCCCGGCGAAGGACTTCGCGGAGTTCCTGAAGCTCGCACGGCAGAAGGGTGCCAACTACCAGTACGCCTCGGCCGGCAACGGCACGCTCAACCACCTGCTCGGCGAAATGCTCAACAGCATGGCCGGCATCTCGCTGCAGCACGTGCCGTACAAAGGCGTGGCGCCCGCGCTCAACGACGTGCTGGGCGGGCAACTGCCGATCGTGTTCGCGAGCCTGCCTTCTGCGCTCTCGCACATCAAGGCCGGCAAGCTGCGCGCGCTGGCCGTGAGCGGCGACAAGCGCTCGGCCGTGCTGCCCGACGTGCCGACCATCGCCGAGGCGGTGCCAGGCTACAACGGCACATTGTGGATCGGCCTGTTCGCACCCGCAGGCGTGCCGGCCGACGTGCTGGCGGCGCTGCAGGACGCCACGCGCAAGGCGCTCGCCTCGAAAGACCTGCGCGACAAGCTCGAACAGCAGGGCGTCGAGATCGCGGCGCCGACTTCTCCCGAGCAGTTCGCGGCGCTGCTGCAGGGCGATCTCGCAAAGTGGGCGCGCATCGTCAAGGCCTCAGGCGCTGCGGTCGACTGAAGGAAGCCCCATGAGCAACGACAACCGCACGGCGCCTTCCATGATCGACAGCGATGCGCTGGCCAGGCTGCAGGCCTGGCAGGGCCGCAGCGAAACGCTGGCCGACGACATTACCGCCGCACCCGTGCGCGCGCTCTCCGCGACGCTCGATCGCGACGATCCGCTGCCGCAGGCCGGCACGCGCCTGCCCGAGCTGTGGCACTGGCTCTACTTCCTGCCGCACCATCGCCAGTCCGAGATCGGCGACGACGGCCATGCGAAACGCGGCGGCTTCCTGCCGCCCGTGCCGCTGCCGCGCCGCATGTGGGCCGGCGGGCGGCTCAACTGGGAGGCGGGCAATCCGCTGCGGGTCGGCGACAAGGTGGAGCGCACCTCGACCATCGCCTCGGTCACGCACAAGGCGGGCCGCACCGGCGAACTGGTATTCGTGCTCGTGCGCCATGAGGTGCGCAACGAGCGCGGCCTCGCGCTGACCGAGGAGCACGACATCGTCTACCGCGCCGCCGCCGCGCCTGGCGAGAAGGCCCCGCCGCCCACGCCCGCGCCGAAAGACGCTGCCTTCAGCCGCGACATCGCGCCCGACGACGTGCTGCTGTTCCGCTACTCCGCGCTGACCTTCAACGGCCACCGCATCCACTACGACCGCCGCTACGTGACGCAGGTCGAGGGCTACCCGGGCCTGATCGTGCATGGCCCGCTGATCGCGACGCTGCTGGTCGACCTGCTTCGCCGCAACGTGCCGGGCGCGCTGCTCGCGCGCTTCGAATTTCGCGCCGTGCGCCCGACCTTCGACATCGCGCCGTTCCGCGTGCACGGCAAGCCGGACGCCGATGGAAAGACATTCAGCCTCTGGGGCGAGGACGCCGACGGCTGGCTCACGATGCAGGCCACGGCCGTACTCGCCTGACAGGAGAAGGAACACATGACAAGACCCCTGGACGGCATCACCGTCATCTCGCTCGAACACGCGATTGCCGCACCGTTCTGCACCCGCCAGCTGGCCGACCTCGGCGCCCGAGTCATCAAGGTGGAGCGCCCCGAGGTAGGCGACTTCGCGCGGGCCTACGACGCCCGCGTGGCCGGCGAGGCCTCGCACTTCGTGTGGGTGAATCGCTCAAAGGAAAGCCTCACGCTCGACCTCAAGCAGCCCGCCGCGCTCGCGGTCCTGCAGGAGCTGCTGGCCGGCGCCGACGTGCTGGTGCAGAACCTCGCACCCGGGGCCTCGGCGCGCATGGGGCTCGGCGCCGAGGCGCTGCAGGCGAAGCATCCGCGGCTCATCGTCTGCGACATCTCGGGCTACGGCGAAGACGGCCCGTACCGCGACAAGAAGGCCTACGACCTGCTGATCCAGAGCGAAGCCGGCTTCCTGTCGGTCACGGGCACGCCCAACGATCCGTGCAAGTCGGGCAACTCCATCGCCGACATCGCAGCGGGCATGTATGCGTACACCGGCATCCTCGCGGCGCTGCTGCAGCGCGGCAAGACCGGCAAGGGCTCGCACATCGACGTGTCGATGCTCGAATCGCTCGCCGAGTGGATGGGTTATCCGATGTACTACGCGTACGAAGGCGCGGCGCCGCCGCCACGCAGCGCCGCTTCGCACGCGACCATCTATCCCTATGGCCCGTTCCCCGCCGGCGATGGCGGCACGGTGATGCTGGGCCTGCAGAATGAACGCGAATGGCGCACCTTCTGCGAGAAGGTGCTGCTGCAGACCGGGCTCGCGGCCGATGCGCGCTTCGACAGCAATGCGCGGCGCAACGACAACCGCGAGGCTCTGCGCTCAATCATCGTCGAGACCTTCGGCGCGCTGAGCACCGCGCAGGTGCTGGAACGGCTCGACGCGGCGCAGATCGCCAACGCCCGCATGAACGACATGGCCGGGCTGTGGGCCCATCCGCAGTTGCAGGCACGCGAGCGCTGGCGGCAGGTGGGGTCTCCGGCCGGAAACATCCCGGCCCTGCTGCCGGCCGGCCGGCAGAGCGCGTTCGACTACCGCATGGACCCGATCCCGGCGGTGGGCGAGCACTCCGACGCCATCCTGCGCAGCCTCGGCCGCAGCGAGGCGGACATCGCGGCGCTGCGCGAGGCAGGGGCGGTGTGAGCGTGCCATTGGCTCCGCTTGCTCTCGCGCGCGCCTTTCTCTTCGTGCCGGCCGACCGGCCCGAGCGCCATGCGCGGGCACTGGCGACCGGTGCGGGCGGCGTGATCGTCGATCTCGAAGACGCGGTGGCGCCCGAGCGCAAGGTGGCGGCGCGCGAGGCGCTCGCCGCCTCGTTCGCCAAGCTGCCCGAGATCGACCGGCAACGCCTGCTGGTGCGCATCAATGCCGCCGGCACGCCGTGGCATGAAGACGATTGCGCGCAGGTCGGCGCACTGGCGGCGCAAGGCTTGATTGCCGGCGTCGTGCTGCCCAAGGCGGAGCGCGCGGCTCATCTGTCCAGGATTGCGGAAGCCATCGGCCCGAAGGGCGTGCTGGTGCCGTTGATCGAGTCGGCCGAAGGCCTGTCGGCGGTCGATGAGCTCGCGGCTGGCCCGCAGGTGCTGCGCCTGGCGTTCGGCAACCTGGATTTCCAGGCCGACCTCGGCCTGGCCTGCGATGCGGACGAAGCCGAACTCGTGCCGGTGCGCCTCGCGCTGCTGCTGGCCTCGCGCCGCGCCGGCCTGCCCGCGCCCATCGACGGCGTGACGCCCGACTGGCGCGATGCGCCAAGGCTTGCGGCCGACACCGCACGCGCCCGGCGCGGCGGCTTCGGCGCCAAGCTGTGCATCCACCCCGATCAGGTCGCGCCGGTGCACGCCGCGCTCGGCCCGAGCGCCGACGAAGTGGCATGGGCCCGCCGCGTGATCGATGCCGTGCGCGCAGCCGGCGGCGGAGTCGTCAGCCTGGACAGCCGCATGGTCGACGCGCCCGTGGTGCGCCTGGCCGAACGCCTGCTCGCGCTCGAACATCCGTAAATAAATAACCCCCAGAAGGAGACAACGAAGTGACAGCAACGAAGACCTGGAAATCCAAGGCCCTGCTCGCGGCCGCGGCGAGCGCCTGCCTGCTTGCCTTTCAATCACCGGCGGCCGCACAGGCTGCGTGGCCCGACAAGCCCGTCACCCTGGTCGTGCCGTACTCCGCCGGCGGCCCGACGGACGTGGTGGCGCGCATGCTGGCCATTCCCATGGGCAAGTCGCTGGGCCAGACCGTGATCGTCGAGAACACGGTGGGCGCGGGCGGCACCATCGCGCCCACGCGGGTGGCCAAGGCGGCGCCCAACGGCTACACCATCCTGATCCATCACATGGGCATGGCCACCGCGCCCGCGCTCTACAAGAAGCTCAACTACGACCCGTTGAAAGATTTCGAATACATCGGCCAGGTGATGGACGTGCCGATGACGCTGCTGTCGCGCAAGGACTTCCCCGCCAACAACTACCAGGAGCTGCTGGCTTACGTGAAGGCCCACAAGGACAAGGTGACGCTGGCCAATGCGGGCGTGGGCGCGGTGTCGCAGCTGTGCGGCCTGCTGTTCATGAACCAGATCGGCGTTCAGCTGACCACCGTGCCCTACAAGGGCGCGGGCCCGGCGCTCAACGACCTCATGGGCGGGCAGGTCGACCTGCTGTGCGACCAGACCACGCAGACCGCGCCGGTCATCAAGGACGGCAATCGCGTGAAGGTGTTCGGCGTGACCACGCCAAGGCGGCTGTCGAGCATGCCGACCATTCCCACGCTCGACGAACAGGGGCTCAAGGGCTTCGACGTGAAGGTGTGGCACGGCATCTACGCGCCCAAGGGCACGCCGCCCGCAGTGCTCGAGAAGCTCAACGTCGCCCTGCGCGCCGCGCTGCAGGACGACATGGTCAAGCACCGGCTGGCCGAACTCAGCTCGGAGATCGTGCCGCTCGACAAGCAGACGCCGGAAGGCCTGCGCACGCACCTCGCGGCGGAGATCGAGAAATGGGGCAAGGTGATCCGCGCAGCGGGCGTGCAGGCGGATTGAATCTCTCAGGCGGGCGGTGTCTGCGGCTGCGCCCGCAGCGTCTCGTCGAACAGCGCGAGCAGGTGGCGCGCGAACACCTCCATGTTCCTCGGACGGTCCGTGTCGCCGGTCTCGATAGTCCGGCTCACCGTGACCCCACCGACCACGGCGACGCACACGTGTCCCGGCGCATCGCCATACGGACTGCCCGACGGGCCGGCCGCACCGCTTTCGGCGATGCCCCAAGTCGTGTGATGGGTGTCGCGCACCCGGCCTGCCACGAGCCGGGCGTAGGGCTCGGTTTCCCCGCGCATGCCGGCCATGTCTTCCGCGGTCAGGCCCAGCAGCGCGCGGCCGGCGCGCCGCTAATAGACGACCGCGCCGCCGCGGAAGTAGGCCGATGCACCGGGAATGGCGAGCAGAGCGGCAGACACGAGGCCGCCGGCCGAAGACTCGACGACCGACACCGTCTGGCCCCGCGCGCGCAGCGTTTCGCCGACGCGCGCGGCCAGGACGGACAGAAGTTCGGGCGGGGGAACGGCGCTCATGGCGTCTTGAAGGGCGTGCCCGGACGCGTCACGTAGGCCGGCGCGCGCTCGTGGCTCGCGGTACTGCCGTATACCGTATCCGCCGGGTAATACTCGGCCTGCAGCTGCACCCGGGCGGCGGCTTCATCGCCGGCGGTGTGGGCGATGAAGGCCAGCATCAGATCGGTACCGGCCGATACCCCCGCCGATGTCCAGACGTTGCCGTCCTGCACGAAGCGCTGCTCGATCACCTTCACGTCGCCCAGTGCGCGCAGGCGGTCCAGCGATCCCCAGTGCGTGGTAGCGGTCTTGCCCGAGAGCAGCCCGGCCGCGTGCAGCACGAAGGCGCCGGTGCATACCGACATCAGCGTTTGGCATCCCGGCGCCTGGTCGGCGAGGAAACGGGTCATTGCGGGATTGTCGACCTCGCGTCGCGTGCCCATGCCGCCGGGCACCAGCAGATGATCGAGCGGCGGGCAGTCAGCGAAGGACACGTGCGGGTTGATGGACAGCCCCTTGGCGCAGACCACCGGTTCGCGCTTTTCGGCCACGATCAGGCAATGCTCGGGACCGCCGGCCAGCTTGCTCCACATGGTGAGCATTTCCCAGGGGCCGACAAAGTCGAGTTCCTCGACCTCGGGGAAGACGATGATCCCGAAATTCATACTTTCGACTCCTTGGTAATAAGGTTGGCGATGACGCTTGCGCGAGAGCGTACAGATGCGAGGATAGAGCCCGGGCACGAAGGTCGCTTCGTGACAGCTGGTTGCAAGCTCGGCTCAGTGTTTTCCTCAGAGGACCACGGCTTGAAACTCGCTAGAGTGAAGGCGGCCGTTCAGGCTTTTGCTATGTACATAAAGGAAATCTCATGAGCAAGAAAGTTGCATATGTCACCGGGGGCATGGGTGGCATCGGAACTGCCATCTGCCAGCGTCTGCACAAGGACGGGTTCACCGTGGTCGCCGGATGCGGCCCCACGCGCGACCACGCCAAGTGGCTGGCCGAACAGAAGGCCGAAGGCTTCGAGTTCCATGCGTCGGTCGGCAATGTCGGCGACTGGCAATCCACCGTCGAGGCCTTCTCCGCCGCCAAGGCCGCGCACGGCCCGATCGACGTGCTGGTCAACAACGCCGGCATCACGCGGGACCGCATGTTCCTGAAGATGACGCCCGAGGACTGGAGCGCGGTGATCGAGACCAACCTCAACAGCATGTTCAACGTCACCAAGCAGGTGGTGGGCGACATGGTCGAGAAGGGCTGGGGCCGCATCATCAACATCAGCTCGGTCAACGGCGCCAAGGGCCAGGCGGGCCAGACCAACTACTCGGCGGCCAAGGCCGGCATGCACGGCTTCACCATGGCGCTGGCGCAGGAGCTGGCCAGCAAGGGCGTGACGGTCAACACCGTGAGCCCGGGCTACATCGGCACCGACATGGTCAAGGCCATCCGACAGGAAGTGCTCGACAAGATCGTCGCCACCATCCCGGTCAAGCGCCTGGGCGAACCGAGCGAAATCGCCTCCATCATCGCGTGGCTCGCCACCGACGAGGGCGGCTACAGCACGGGGGCCGACTTCTCGGTCAACGGCGGCCTGCACATGCACTGAGCATGCGGACCTGTACCTGATCGACAAGACCCGCTTCGGCGGGTTTTTTCATTTCATCGATGCGGGTTCCACGGATAGAAAGCGGCCGATATGCGTCCTACAGTTTCCAAACCCTCCGGAAGGCAAGCCATGGAAAGCACAACAATCACACCCGCCAGAAAGCTCCCGATCTACCGTTCCCTCTACGTGCAGGTGATCACCGCGGTGATCATCGGCGTGCTGCTCGGCTACTTCTACCCGGCGACGGGTGAGGCGATGAAGCCGCTGGGCGACGGCTTCATCAAGCTGATCAAGATGATCATCGCGCCGATCATCTTCTGCACGGTGGTGGTGGGCATCGCCGGCATGGAGGACATGAAGAAGGTAGGCAAGACCGGCGGGCTGGCGCTGCTGTACTTCGAGATCGTCAGCAGTATCGCGCTGCTGGTCGGCCTGGTGCTGGTGAACCTGCTCAAACCCGGCGCCGGCATGAACATCGACCCGGCCACGCTCGACACCAAGAGCATCGCGGCCTACACCGGCCCTGGCAAGATGACCGGCACGGTCGACTTCCTGCTCAACGTCATTCCGAGCACGGTGGTCGACGCCTTCGCCAAGGGCGAGATCCTGCAGGTGCTGCTGATCGCGGTGCTGTTCGGCTTCGCGCTGCACCGCTTCGGCGGTCGCGGCACGCTGGTGTTCGACGTGATCGAGAAAGGCTCGCACGTGCTCTTCGGCATCGTCAACTACATCATGAAGCTCGCGCCCATCGGCGCCTTCGGTGCGATGGCATTCACCATCGGCAAGTACGGCCTGGGCAGCCTGTTCTCGCTCGGCAAGCTGATGGGCACCTTCTACCTGACCTGCCTGCTGTTCATCTTCGTGGTGCTGGGGCTCATCGCGCGCTTCCACGGCTTCAGCATCTGGAAGTTCATCAAGTACATCAAGGAAGAGCTGCTGATCGTGCTGGGCACGTCGTCGAGCGAGTCGGTGCTGCCGCGCATGATGGAGAAGATGGAGAACCTGGGCGCCAACAAGACCTGCGTGGGCCTCGTCATTCCCACCGGCTACTCGTTCAATCTCGACGGCACGTCGATCTACCTGACCATGGCGGCCGTGTTCATCGCACAGGCCACCAACACGCCGATGACGCTCACGCAGGAGATCACCCTGCTGGCCGTGCTGCTGCTCACCTCGAAGGGCGCAGCCGGCGTCACGGGCAGCGGCTTCATCGTGCTGGCGGCCACGCTGTCGGCCGTGGGCCATGTGCCGGTGGCGGGCCTCGCGCTGATCCTGGGCATCGACCGCTTCATGTCGGAAGCCCGCGCGCTGACCAACCTGATCGGCAACGGCGTCGCCACCATCGTGGTGGCCAAGTGGACCCATGAGCTCGACGAGACACGGCTGCAGGCTGGACTCAACAACGAGAGCTGGGTCGAGGCGCAGGAACCCGAGGCGCTCGACGCGGCGCGCAGCAGCAAGATGGCTGGTTGAGGCTGAACTTTTTGCATATGTGATTCGGGGGTGCTCACGCCGACGGGGGACATTCGCGCAGGGGAGCACCCGGTGGCCTGTGCACGCCCCCCGAAGAAGAGTCCGAAAAAGAGCCCCTCAAAGAAGGCCGTGTGAAATAAAAGGCCAGACATCGTTCCTGCAGAATGCAGCGATGCCCCACAGCGTCTCCCTCATCAACACGATAGCCGCCGGCCTGGGGCTGGCGCTCGTGCTCGGGTTCCTGGCAGCCAGGCTGCGGCTGCCGGCGCTGGTCGGCTACCTGCTGGCCGGCGTGATCATCGGCCCGTTCACACCGGGCTTCGTGGCCGACGCAGGCATTGCCGCGCAGCTTGCCGAAATCGGCGTGATGCTGCTGATGTTCGGCGTCGGCCTTCATTTTTCCCTCGACGACCTGCTGGCCGTGCGCAAGATCGCGCTGCCCGGTGCGCTCGCGCAGATCGCCGTGGCCACGTTGCTCGGCGGCGGGCTCGCCCTGTGGTGGGGCTGGAGCCCCGGCGCGGCGCTGGTGTTCGGGCTGGCATTGTCGGTGGCCAGCACCGTCGTGCTGCTGCGCGCACTCGAAAGCCTGGGCATCCTCGATTCCTTCACCGGCCGTATCGCCGTCGGCTGGCTCGTGGTCGAAGACCTGGCCATGGTGCTGGTGCTCGTGCTGCTGCCGCCGCTGGCGGGCGCGCTGGGCGGCCAGAGCGCGCAGGCCGGGCCGGGCGATCCGCTGTGGCAGACGCTGGGCCTCACGCTGCTGCAGGTCGGCGGTTTCGTCGCGCTGATGCTGGTGGTCGGGCGGCGCGTGTTCCCGTGGATCCTCTGGCAGGTCGCGCGCACCGGCTCGCGCGAACTGTTCACGCTGTGCGTGGTGGCCGCCGCCGTGAGCATCGCCTTCGCCTCGGCGGCGCTGTTCGGCGTGTCCTTCGCGCTGGGTGCTTTCTTTGCCGGCATGGTGATGCGCGAGTCGCAGTTCGCCCATCGCGCGGCGCAGGAGTCGTTGCCGCTGCGCGATGCCTTCGCAGTGCTGTTCTTCGTGTCGGTCGGCATGCTGTTCGATCCCTCGGTGCTGATCGAGCGGCCGCTGCAGGTGTTGGCGGTGGTGCTCGTCATCGTGCTGGGCAAGTCGCTCGCGGCTTGCGCGCTGGTGCTGGTGTTTCGATACCCGCTGGGCACCGCGCTCACGGTGAGCGCCAGCCTCGCGCAGATCGGCGAGTTCTCGTTCATCCTGGCCGGGCTGGGCGTATCGCTGGGCCTGCTGCCGGTGGAAGGGCAGAGCCTGGTGCTGGCGGGCGCGCTGATCTCCATTGCCACCAACCCGCTGTGGTTCAGCCTGATCGTGCCGATGCAGAAGTGGCTGCACGCCCATTCCTCCTTCGCGCGCGGACTCGAATCGCGCGATGACCCGCTGGCCGAACTGCCCATGACCACCGAGGCGAAATACCTCTCGCGGCAGGTGGTGCTCGTGGGCTACGGCCGCGTGGGGCGCCGCATCGCGGCCGAACTCGACGCGCACGACATCCCGTATGTGGTGGCCGAGCAGAACCGCGAACTGGTCGAGAGGCTGCGCGAGGCCGGTACGCCGGCCGTGTGGGGCGACGCGGCCGATCCGGCCGTGCTGATCCAGGCGCACATCGCGCGTGCCCGCGTGCTGGTGGTGGCCACGCCCGACGCCATGAACGTGCGCCAGATGATGGGGACGGCCCGCACGCTCAACCCCACCATCCAGACCGTGATTCGCAGCCACAACGAGCAGGAGGCCCGGCTGCTCACGCAGGAGACTTCCGCCACCGTGTTCCTGGGCGAACAGGAACTGGCCCAGGCCATGGCGCGCGACGTGGTCCAGCGGGCCGTGTCGATGGCCGTGCCGGCTTGACGCCCGTGCCGTCAGAGGTCTTCGATGACCAGCGTGCGGTATCGCTGGGCGATGGAATAGGGCACCGTGCGCACCAGTTCCATCAGGCGTTCGGCCGTCGCGCTGTCGCGGGTCCTGACCAGCAGGCCGGTGTGGCCTTCGTTCGCCAGCTTGGTATAGGCGCGTACGGTCGCGGCATCGGTGCCGGCGGACGGCAACGGATCGTCGGAGCTCTTCACGGTCGGGGTGATCTCGGCCAGCACCGTTTGCGCGGGAAGCAGGTAGACCTCGTCCCCACTCATGCCTTTTTCGATCAGGCGGTGACCGATGCGGTTGGCATCTTCTGCGCTTGGAAACATCACCATCGAGTAGCCGGTCGGGTAAAAGGCGCCGCCGATGCTCGACCGCATGTTCGGTTCAAGAGTGAAATGCTTCATGATGCCTCCTGGCTCTTTTGAGGTTCTTCGAAGATCCCTGACTACAACATTAGGCCGCGCGCGGGTCGGGCTCTGTAGGAGAACCCCGAAAGCACTGTCAACCGCATGCGTTCCCCGCCCATTCAGGACAGACCATCCCGTCACGCCCATTTCCATGTCCTTATCAAGAAACGTCGCACTCACCGTCCATGAACTGGAAGCGGGCGAGTTCTATTGGGTGCTGATGGAGGCGGTCGACGACACGCCGGGCGAAACCTCCCACGTCTACATGCCGCTGGAGGCCGCCCAGGATCCCTACGCCACCTACTCGAATGCGCTGGTGGCGGGCGTGGCCGTGCTGCGGCGGCTGTTCGGGCCCGACGGGAAGCCCGCCTGAAGTTCTCGGCGCAATGCGGCTTGCCGCAGGCCGTTCCCTATAATCCCGCCCGCCCTGGTGTGTCAGTTCTTATGAACTGACTTGCGCCAGGCAACACGGTTCGAAGGTGCCCCGCACGCCATGTGATGGCCACGGGGTTAAACGGGAAGCAGGTGCGCCGCGTCGATCTTGACGCGTCAATTCCTGCGCTGCCCCCGCAACGGTCGGCGGATCTGGAAACCCTCACGCCCATGCCTGCTTCCACGCAGGCATGGGCAGCCACTGCGCATCGGCGTGGGAAGGCGAGGGTTTCGGCCGCGGTGTGCATCCAACAGCACACCGCGGCGCTCCGCGAGCCCGGATACCGGCCTTCGCAATCGCCTTCGGACGCTGCGGGAGTGCGTGTCCGGGCCTGCCGCCTCGCGCTCGCGCGGACCGCCGCAGTCCCTTCGCCTCTTCCGTTGCGTCCTCTATCGGTCGGGAGCCTGCGGGGACGCAGGTCGCAGGAGAGATCAAATGGGTCAGCAAGCATCGCCGGCGCGCGATTGCATGGGTACGCCGCTGCGTTGGGCGCGCCTTTCGGGTTTCTCATTGGGCTTGGGGCTGGCCTTCGGGCCTTCCGCCGGCTTCGCGCAATCGCCGGATGAAGCGGCCGGCAGCGGCCATGGTTTGAGGCCGGTGCAGGTCGAGGCCGAGCGGCACACGCCGCTGGCCATCGACGAACCCTCGTACACCGGCAGCCGCCTCGGCCTCTCCCCGCTGGAAACGCCGGCCAGCATCGAGGTGCTGACGGGCGACACCATCCGCGCGCGCGGCGACGTCTCGGTGATCGACGCCGCTACCCGCGCCACCGGCATCACCGGCTCGCCCGGCCCCGGCAACGGCGGCACCGCCATGGCCGCGCGCGGCTTCTCGGGCCACGGCTCGGTGATGCAGCTGTTCGACGGCACGCGCCTGTATGCGGGCGCGGGCACCGTCACCTTTCCGTTCGACACCTGGTCGGTCGATCGCATCGAGGTGCTGCGCGGCGCGGCCTCGGTGATGTACGGCGAGGGCGCCATCGGCGGCGCGATCAACGTGGTGCCCAGGAAGCCCACGCGCGGCCCGATCCGCAACGAGGCGCTCGTTACGCTCGGCTCCGACGCCACCCGCCAGGTGGCCTTCGGCAGCGGCGGGGCGATCGACGACAGGCTCTCGTACCGCTTCGACATCAGCCACCGCGCCACCGACGGTTTCATGCAGCGCGGGGAGGCCGAGAGCCTCGCCGTGGGCGCGGCCGTGCGGCTCGACGTGTCGCCGCAGCTGCAGTTCACGCTGTCGCACGACGAAGGCAGCCAGTCGCCGCAGCGCTACTACGGCGTGCCGCTGATCGACGGCCGCCTGGGCAGCCAGACGCTGCGCCAGAACTACAACGTGGACGACGCCGAGATCAAGTACCGCGACAAGTGGACCCGGCTCGACGCGCAGTGGACGCCCAACGATGCCGTCACCGTGCGCAACCAGCTCTACCGGCTGGAGAGCAAGCGCCACTGGCGCAACAGCGAAACCTACACCTACAACGCCGCCACGCGGCGCGTGACGCGCGGCGACTACCTGGAGATCGGCCACGACCAGGAGCAGATCGGCAACCGCACCGACGCCACCTTCAGGCATGGTCTGTTCGGCCTGGCCAACCAGGTGCTGGTGGGCTTCGATGCGAACCGCATCGACTTCACGCACACCAACGACTCGCCCTATGGCGGCCGCTCGGTGGTCGACCCCTTCGTCTTCAACCCCGGCTACTACGCTTCGCCCGTGGCCTACACGCCGCGCTACAAGACCAGGACCAGCACCTACGCCTTCTTCGCCGAGGACAAGCTGGCCTTCAACCAGCAGTGGTCGGTGGTGGGCAGCCTGCGCTGGGATCACGCGAAGATCGCGCGCACCGACCTGTTGAACGCCGCCAACAGCTTCGGCAAGACCTTCGAGTACGCCACCGGCCGACTCGGCGTGGTCTATGCGCCCGATGTGTCGCAGTCTTTCTATGCACAGGTGGCGCGCGCGGCCGATCCGCTGGGCTCGCTGGTCACGACCTCGACTTCGCAGGCGGCCTTCGACCTCAGCACCGGCAGGCAGGTCGAGGTCGGCTACAAGCGCCAGCTG
Source organism: Variovorax sp. Varisp46 (assembly GCF_059491885.1). Lineage (NCBI taxonomy): Bacteria > Pseudomonadati > Pseudomonadota > Betaproteobacteria > Burkholderiales > Comamonadaceae > Variovorax > Variovorax sp. Varisp46. The sequence goes on along the minus strand of NZ_CP168515.1, from coordinate 2,646,810 downwards.
GCCGACAACCGCGGTGCCTGGACGGTGGCGGCCTATCGCATCGAGAAGAGCAAGCTGCTCTCGCGCGACGCGACCGACCCGACCATCACCCAGCAGATCGGCAAGCAGTCGTCCGAAGGCGTCGAGGCCACGCTCGACCTGGCATTGACATCCACGCTGAGGCTCGAAGCCAACGTCGCCAAGCTGCGTGCGCGCTACGACGACTTCAATGAGCTGGTCGGCCAGTCGCTGGTCTCGCGCACGGGCAACACGCCCACAGGCGTGCCCGAGGAGGCAGCCAACCTGTGGCTCAACTGGCGCTTCATGCCGCAGTGGGAAGCCGAGTTCGGCGTGCGCTACGTCGGCCCGCGCCAGGCCGACACGGCCAACTCGCGCAAGATCGGTTCCTACACGGTGGCCGACGCAGGCGTGAGCTGGCAGGCGAACCCGTCGCTCAAGCTCGCGCTGCGCGCCTACAACCTGGCGGACCGGCGCTATCCGGTGTCGTTCTCGAACGGCGGCAACCAGTGGCTGCTGGGGCGGCCGCGCTCGTTCGAGCTGTCGGCGCTGGTCAACTTCTGAGCAGTGCCCTCATGACCTCTGCATGGCGCCGCGCCTGGCCGCGAATTCGGCACTGGCTCTACTGGACGCATCGATGGCTGGGCATCGGCGGCTGCCTGCTGTTCGCCATGTGGTTCGTCTCGGGCGTGGTGATGATGTACGTGGGATATCCCAACCTCACGGACGAAGAGCGGCTGGCGGGGCTCGCGCCGCTGCGCTTCGGGCAGGCGGCGGTGTCGCCCGCTGCCGCGCTCGATCGACTACCCCAGCCGCCGCGGCGCATGGTGCTGGAGATGCAGGGCGGCGACAGCCCCTAACGGGTGTGGCGCATCGTCGATGCGCGCGGCGGCCGGCACACCGTCTCGGCGCGCGACGGCCATGTGCCCGGCCCGGTCGATGTCGCGCAGGCCCAGGCCATCGCGCGAGCTTTCTCGGGCCGTGCCGGCGCGCACTGGGCCGAGACGCTGGAGCGCGACCAGTGGACCGTGCCGCAGGGCCTGGACCCGCTGCGCCCGCTGCACCGCATCGAGGTCGGCGACGCGGCCGGCACCGAGCTGTATGTGTCCTCGCGCAACGGCGAGGTGGTGCGCGACACCTCGCGCTCGGAGCGTTTGTGGAACTGGCTGGGCTCCGTGCCGCACTGGATCTACTTCACGCCGCTGCGCGCCGATCCGCCGCTGTGGCACGACGTGGTGGTGTGGCTGTCGGGGGCGTGCATCGTCTCGGCCGTGACGGGCATCGTCATCGGCATCCTGCGGGTGCGCTTGCGGCGGCGATTCCGCAACGGCGCGGTCACGCCGTACACCGGCTGGATGGCGTGGCACCACATTGCAGGGTTGATCGGTGGCTTCTTCGTGCTGACGTGGATCGTCAGCGGCTGGCTGTCGATGAACCCCAATGGCTGGTTCCAGCGCGGACCGGTCGATGCGGCGGTGATGGCGCGCTACACGGGCGCCGGCACATCGCCGTTCCCATGGGCACCGGCTTCGCTGCAGACCGGCGAGGGCGCTGCCGCACCGCGCGAAGCCGTGCCGTTGTGGTTCGATGGCAAGCCGCTGCTGCAGCTGCGCGATGCGCAGGCCCACGTTCGCGTGATCGACGCTGCCACTGGCGCGATTGCGTCGATAAGCCGCGAAGACATCCTGCGCGCCGCCCCGCGCCTGCGGCCCGGATCGGCCGTCACGCAGGCCACGCTCCAGACCCGCGAGGACTTCCATTGGTACGGCCACCACCGCGAGCGCATCGTGCCCGTATGGCGGCTTCAGTTCGACGACTCCGCGCGCAGCTGGATCTACATCGATCCCGCGAGCGGGCAGGTCGTCGGCAGCAACGACAGCAATTCGCGCCTGCGCCGCTGGCTCTTCAACGCGGCGCACAGCCTCGACTTTCCCTGGCTCATCCAGTACCGGCCGGCCTGGGACATCGTGATGTGGCTGCTGTCGATCATCGGCGCCTTGGCCTCCGCCAGCGGCGTGGTGATCGGCTGGCGGCGGTTGCTGCGCAAGCCTCGCTCGTCGGCCGCGCCGGGAGCGCAGCCCGTGCTTCGGCGTTCATGACAGGGGCTTGCGCGAGCCGGCCCATCCACCAACAATCAACTTTCGCACTGCGGTGCATTTCAGGAGGTGCTCGATGCACATCGAACCAGGTCTCGTCGACGGATCCAAGATTTTCCTCAGCTATGCGACGGCGGCAGCCGCTCTTGCCTACACCGGCAAGGTCGCGTTCCAGATGCTCATGAAGGACGGGCCCGCCGCGCTGGTGCTGCGCTCCGCCATCGCGGTGGCGCTGGTGTTCTGCTTCTTCGAGGTGTTCCCGCACCATCCGGTGGGCGTGTCCGAGGTGCACCTGATCCTGGGCACCACGCTGCTGTTGGTGTTCGGGCTGGCGCCCGCGGCCATCGGGCTGGCGGGCGGGCTGCTCGTGCAGGGCCTGTTCTTCGAGCCGCAGGATCTGCCGCAGTACGGCATGAACGTCACCACGCTGCTGGTGCCGCTGTTCGCCACTTCCGCGCTGGCCCGCCGGATCATTCCCGAAAAGCTGGCCTACGTGGACATCGGCTACCAGCAGGCCTTCAAGCTCTCGGTGGCCTACCAGGGCGGCATCGTGGTCTGGGTCGGCTTCTGGGCGCTGTACGGACGCGGTACCGGGCTCGAGAACCTGGGCCAGATCGCCAGCTTCGGCGCGGCCTACATGACCGTCGTGCTTGTCGAGCCGCTGGTCGACCTGGGTGTACTGGCCGCCGCGAAGGGCTGGCGCCGTTTGCAAGGGACGGCCTTCGTCGAGCGCCGCTTGTACAGCAGCGTCTGACCCAAGCCCGGCGCCACTGCCTTGAGCACGCCTCGGGGGAGCGGCGCATCCCCTGGAAAAATCCGAAGCAGGCGCGCCGCTGGGCGCCTGGTTCTCGCTCACCCATCCCCTTGCCAGCGGCGCCTCGAACACATCCATGACACAAGCAAACAACGCCAAGATCCCCGTCACCATCGTCACAGGCTTCCTCGGCAGCGGCAAGACCACGCTGCTGCGCCACATCCTTGGCAACGCGGAAGGCCGCCGCATCGCGGTGATCGTCAACGAGTTCGGCGAGCTCGGCATCGACGGCGAGATTCTTCGCGGCTGCGGCATCGGCTGCGACGATGAAGGCAACGAGCGTGCGGGCGCGCTCTACGAACTGGCCAACGGCTGCGTCTGCTGCACTGTGCAGGAAGAGTTCCTGCCCGTGATGCTGCAGCTGGCCGAGCGCCGCGGCGAGCTTGACGCGGTGCTCATCGAGACCTCCGGCCTCGCGCTGCCCAAGCCGCTGGTGCAGGCCTTCCAGTGGCCGGACATCGCCAACATCTTCACTGTGGATTCGGTGGTCACGGTGGTCGACGGCTCGGCCGCCGCCTCGGGCCAGTTCGCCGAGAACCCGCAGGCCGTGGACGAAGCGCGCCGCGCCGACCCCAACCTCGACCACGAATCGCCGCTGCATGAGCTGTTCGAAGACCAGCTTTCGGCCGCCGACCTCGTGGTGCTCAACAAGACCGACCTGATGGACGACGCCGCGCGGGCCAAGGTCGAGGCGCTGGTGCGCGAGGAGTTGCCGCCCGAAGTGAAGATCGTCGCCGCCACCGAGGGCAGGCTGCCGCTCGCGTTGCTGCTGGGCCAGGGCCGTGAGGCCGAAGCCACCATCCACCTGCGCGAGAGCCACCACGACCATGAGGAAGACCATGATCACGACGAGTTCGACTCGCTCGTGATCGAGCTGCCGCCCGTGGACCGCGACAGCCTGCTGGCTGTGCTGGGCCAACTGGTCGAGCAGCACACCATCTACCGCGTGAAGGGCTTCGTCGCCATTCCGGGCAAGCCGATGCGCCTGCTGGTGCAGGGCGTGGGCCGCCGCTTCGACCACCACTTCGATCGCCGCTGGCGCGATGGCGAGGCGCAGCGCACGCGCCTCGTGTTCATCGGCGAAGACCTTGACGAAGCGATGCTGCGCAAGGCGCTGGAAGAGGTGAGCGCAGTCGCCGCCTGACCACCTGAACCGATGCACTTGCTGAGCACCCAGCCCGGACGCTTCGTCGAGGACGACAGCGTCGTCACCCGCCTCGACCAGACGCCGGGCGACATCGTGGTGCTCAGCTCGGCCGACACCACGCTCGCGCTGCTCGCGGCCGCGCGCACTGCGCTGGCGGTCACCGACCCGGGCTACCCGTCGCTGCGGCTGGCCAACCTGATGCACCTGCGCCAGCCGGCCTCGCTAGACCTGTACATCGACGAGGTGCTGCAGCACGCGCGCGTGGTGGTGGTCGACCACCTGGGCGCGGAATCGGCCTGGGCCTACGGACTCCAGCAGCTCGAGAAGCTGGCCAAACGCAAAGGCCAGCAGCTCGCCATGTTCTCCGGCGACCTGCAGGAAGACGAAGACCTGCTCGCGCGCAGCACGGCGCCGCGCGCGGTGAGCCGCCAGCTGTGGCAGTACATGCGCAGCGGCGGAGCGGGCAATGCGATGCAGTTCCTGCGTGCGGTGGCTTTCCACGGGCTTGGCCACGGCGAAGCGCCGCTGCCGCCGCGCAGCCTGCCGCAGGTCGCGCTGCATGTGCCGCAGGGCATGGGCGCGGCGCATGCCGTCGCCGGCATCGACGACCTGCGCGCCGGCTGGCATGCGGGTGCGCCGGTGGTGGCGCTGGTGTTCTATCGCTCGCATCTGCTGTCGGGCAACACGGCGGCCTTCGATGCGCTCGCCGCGGCGCTGAGCGCCGAGGGGCTCAACCCGCTGCCGGTGGCGCTCGATTCGCTGAAAGACCCGCTGTGCCTGTCCACGCTGCGTGCGCTGTGCATCGAGCACGACGTGCAACTGGTGCTCAACACCACGGCCTTCGCGGCGCTGGGGCAGGGCGCGCAGGATGAAGACGGCGAAGCCCTGGCCCTGGCCGGCGACGCGCCGGTGCTGCAGGTGATCGTGAGCGGCGGCAACCGCGAGGACTGGCTGGCCGACAGCCAGGGCCTGCGTCCGCGCGACATCGCCATGCAGATCGCGCTGCCCGAGATGGACGGCCGCATCGTCACGCGCGCCGTGAGCTTCAAGGGCTTGTTGCACCGCTGCGAACTCACGCAGACCGAGGTGGTCAGCTACCAGCCCGAGCCGGACCGCATCGCCTTCGTGGCCGAGCTGGCGCGCCGCTGGTGCCGGCTGCGCAGCCTGCGCGCCGACGAGAAGCGCATTGCGTTGATCCTTGCGAACTACCCGGGCAGCGAGGGCCGTATCGGCAGCGGTGTGGGGCTCGACACGCCGGCTTCGGTGATGGCGATCCTGCAGGCGATGGCGGCCGAGGGCTATGCGTTGGGCGAACCCGGTGCGATGCCCGCCGACGGCGATGCGCTGATGCGCAAGCTGCAGGAAGGTATTGCGAACGATCCCGCGCAGTGGGCTGCGCGGCCGGCGTGGCAGAGCTACGGGCTGGCCGAGTACCGCATGCGGCTCGCGTTGCTGCCTGAAGGTATGGCCGACGCCATCGACGCACGCTGGGGCCCGCCCGAGCAGGACCCGATGCTGCGGCGCGATCGCTTCATGATCGCTGGCCTGCGGCTGGGCCGCGTGTTCGTCGGCATCCAGCCCGCGCGCGCGCTGGGTACCCTGGACATGGCCGACTACGCGAGCTACCACGACGCCGAACTGGTGCCGCCGCACAGCTACCTCGCGTTCTATTTCTGGCTGCGCGATGCCTTCGCCATCGACGCGGTCGTGCACGTCGGCAAGCACGGCAACCTCGAATGGCTGCCGGGCAAGAGCATCGCGCTGTCACGGGCCTGCTGGCCCGACGCGATCCTCGGGCCGCTGCCCAACGTGTACCCCTTCATCGTCAACGACCCCGGCGAGGGTGCGCAGGCCAAGCGGCGAACGCAGGCGGTCATCGTCGACCACCTGATGCCGCCGCTCACGCGCGCCGAGAACCATGGCCCGATGCAGGACCTGGAGCGGCAGGTCGACGAGTACTACGACGCGTTGCTGGCCGATGCGCGCCGCGCGAAGGTGCTGCGCGCGCAGATCCTCGCGGCGGTGCGGGCGCAGCATCTGGTCGAAGAGCTGGGCGGCCTGCCGGGCGCGGAAGACGATGCGGTGTTGGCGCGCGTGGATGCCTACCTGTGCGAGCTGAAGGAAACGCAGATCCGCGACGGGCTGCATGTGTTCGGCGCGTCGCCGCGCGAGCGGCTGCGGCGCGACACGCTGCTGGCGCTGTCGCGCTATCCGGCTGCGGACGGCGCGGGCGCGAATGCCGGGCTGCTCGGCGCGTTGTCGCAAGACCTGTTGCCGGGCGAGGCGTTTGACCCGCTCGACATCGACGCGGCACAACCGTGGCTGGGCGCGCGTCCCGCGCTGCTGCAATCGGTGAGCACCGATGCGTGGCGGCATCAGGGCGATACGCGTGAGCGGCTGGAGCTGCTGGCGCAGCGCCTGCTGGAGGACAACAACTGTCCGTCCGGCATGCCGCATACCGCTGCGGTGATGGGCCGCGTCGAACAAGATCTCGCCCCCGCGCTCGACGCCTGCGGTGCGCAGGAGCTGCTGCAGCTTTCACGCGCCCTGCAAGGCCGCTTCGTTCCGCCCGGACCGAGCGGCTCGCCATCGCGCGGCCGCCCCGACGTGCTGCCCACCGGGCGCAACTTCTACGCGGTCGACACCCGTGCCATTCCCACGCCCACCGCCTGGATGCTCGGCCTCAAGTCCGCCGCGCAGCTGGTCGAGCGGCACCTGCAGGAGCACGGCGACTATCCCGCGGCGCTGGGCCTCTCGGTCTGGGGCACGGCCACCATGCGCACCGGCGGCGACGACCTGGCGCAGGCCTTCGCCCTCATTGGCGTGCGGCCGAAGTGGGCGCCGGGCAGCCAGCGCGTGGTCGATTTCGAGGTGCTGCCCACGGTGGGCCTCGGCCGTCCGCGCATCGACGTCACGCTGCGCATCTCGGGCTTCTTCCGCGACGCGTTTCCCAATGCGGTGCAGATGTTCGACGCGGCCGTGCAGGCCGTCGCCGCGCAGGAAGACGAAGACGCCGAGCGCAACCCCGTCCGCGCGCGCATCCTCAGCGAGGCCGCCGCGCTCGAAGCGCAGGGCATGGCGCCCGAGGCCGCCCGCACGCAGGCGGGCTGGCGCGTGTTCGGCTCCGCGCCCGGCAGCTACGGCTCCGGCCTGCAACGGCTGTTCGATCATGGCGACTGGCAGACCGACGACGATTTGTCGAAAGCCTATGTCGGCGGCAGCGCCCACGCCTACGGCCAGGGCAGCGACGGCGTGCCCGCCACCGGCGCGCTGGTGCGCCGCCTGCGCGCGATGAACGTCGTGCTGCAGAACCAGGACAGCCGCGAGCACGACCTGCTCGACTCCAACGACTACTACCAGTTCCAGGGCGGCATGGCCGCCGCCGTGCGCCACCTGAGCGGGCGGCAGCCGGCCATGTACCACGGCGACCACGGCAACCCGCAGGCGCCGCGCGTGCGCACGCTGAAGGAAGAAATCAGCCGCGTCATCCGCGCGCGCGTGGTCAACCCGAAGTGGATCGACGGAGTGAAGCGCCACGGCTACAAGGGCGCCTTCGAAATGGCCGCGACGGTGGACTACCTGTTCGGCTTCGACGCCACCGCGCGCGTGGTCGGCGACCACCAGTACGCGATGGTGGCGGACGCCTACGTGCTCGACGAAGCCACCCGCGACTTCGTGAACACACACAATCCGCGCGCGCTGCACGACATGCTCAGCCGCCTGCTCGAGGCCATGCAGCGCGGCCTGTGGCAATCGCCCGGCGACTACAAGGACCAATTGCAAAACCTGCTGCTCGGCCACGAGCAGCAGATGGAAGGACTTTCGCGATGACCACTGCCGCCCCCATGCCGGTCCCTTTTCCTTTTGCCGCGATCGCGGGCCAGCCGCAGCTGCGCCAGGCGCTGCTGCTGGCCGCTGTCGATCCGGGCCTTGGCGGCGTGCTGATCGAAGGACCGCGCGGCACCGCCAAGACCACCGCTGCGCGCGCGCTGGCAGAGCTGCTGCCGCGCGCGCCTTTTGTCACGCTGCCGCTGGGCGCGAGCCTTGAAAGCCTCGTGGGCACGCTCGACCTCGGGCAGGCGCTGGCCGGCCACGAACTGAAGTTCGCGCCCGGCCTGCTGGCGCGCGCGCACGGCGGCGTGCTGTACGTCGACGAGATCAACCTGCTGCCCGATGCGCTGATCGACTCGCTGCTCGACGCCGCGGCCAGCGGCGTCAACGTGGTGGAGCGCGACGGAATTTCCCACCGGCATGCCGCGCGCTTCGTGCTGGTCGGCACCATGAACCCGGAAGAGGGCACGCTGCGCCCGCAGCTGCTCGACCGCTTCGGCCTGTGCGTGCAGCTGCGCAACATCGAGGATGCCGCAGAACGGCAGGCCATCGTGCGTGCGCGGCTGGCCTTCGATGCCGATCCGCAGGGCTTTCGCACGACGCATGCGAAGGCGCAAGCCGAACTGGCAGCCGCATTGGTCCGTGCGCGCGCCCTCGTGGCCGATGCGACAGCGCTGCCGTATGGCGATGCGGTGCATGAGGCGGTCGGTGCGCTGTGCATCGCAGCCGGCGTCGATGGCTTGCGCGCCGATCTCGTGATGCTGCGCTCCGCTCGCGCGCTCGCGGCCTGGGACGGGGCGGGCGCCATTACCACTGGCCACGTGCAGCGCGTGGCCGAAGCCGTGCTGCTGCACCGGCGCAGGCCCGAAGCCGAGGCTGCGCCATCGGCGGCTCCTCGCTCCGCAATGCCCGACGCGAATCCGAACGACGCCGCGAACAGTGCGGGCGATGAAGACTGGGGGGCCATGCCGCCCGAGCCCGTCGGCATCGAGCGCGTGAAGCCGCTGCGACCGCTGATCGCTCCTGCACAGGCCGCGTCAAAAAAAGCCTGAGCCTCCGGGACGCCGTACCCACTGGCGCACGCCAGGGTGACCGGAGGCAGGGCGCGCAGAGGGATGCATGGCGCGGCCCCGCCTCGCAGGGCGCGGCCTTCGACTGGCCGCGCACCTTCGCGGCGCGCGGTGCCGGCCACCTGCGCCCGGAGCACCTGCGCCGCCGCCCGCAGCAGGCACGCAGCGGCGCGCTGCATTGCTTCCTGCTCGACTGCTCGGCCTCGATGCGCAGCGACAGCAGCCTCGCGCGCGCCAAGGGCCTGCTGCTCGCGCTGATGCAGGAGGCCTACCAGCGCCGCGACCACGTCGCGCTGCTGTGTTTTGCCGGCGAGGTGGTCGAACTGCGCCTGCCGCCGCGCCGCGCCAGCGCCTGGAACGACGACTGGGTCGCGCCGATCGCAGCGGGCGGCGGCACGCCGCTGGCATTGGGCGTGCAGCGCGCGGGGCACCTGCTGGCGAAGAGCGAGTCGCGCCAACGCTGGCTGTGGCTGTTGACCGATGGCCGCAGCAGCGAAAACCCCGCGCGGCCCGAGGCCGCCGACATGGCCTGCGTGGTGGACTTCGAGACGGCGCGCGTGCCGCTGCACCGTGCGCGGCAGCTTGCCACGCATTGGGATGCGCGCTACGTCGTGGCCTCGAACCCGAACGCTTGAGCGTCTTGCCCGGCCGCTGTTTCGACCGGCGCCAGCATCGTTCCCCGGCAACTGGGCGAGCCGCAATGGCACGGGTACTTCGACGGCGGCGAGCCGTCGTCCGCGGTCAGCGAATAGTCGATGAATAGCTCGTCGCCTGCGTCCACGGCCATCAGCGTCTGGAACTTCAGCACCATTTCGCCGCCCTCGTCGTATTCCTCGACGGCCTCGCAATTCGGCTCGCATGAATGGTTCAGGTGGCGAGTGGCGTTGCCGCCCTTGGCGCCGTCGATGGTCTCGTGGTTCGACAGCGTGAACAGGTAGGTGAGCTGGTCGTCCCAGACCTTGGTGGCGATTTCGGCCTGGGTGTAGCGGCGGCCTTCGTAGAGGCCGAGGAAAGCTTCCGCCGGCAGGTCGCGCGTGGCGAAGGCGCCGAGGCCGTGCACGCCGCTGGGGCCTACCCGGACGAAAGGAGTGGAGGAGGTTTGCTTGCGATGCTTCATGGCGGAAGGGATGAGTCGTCGGGTGTCAGGGCTTCGGTGCGCCCAGCGAGGCCAGGCAGCCCACGATGGCGTCGGCCGCTTCGTCCAGCCGCGGACCGGGGCGCATCATCAGGTCGAAGCGCGCCGAGGCGAAGCTGCACACGCGCCCGCGCTGGATGGCCGACATGGCCGACCAGCCGGGCCGCGAAGCCATGGCGGAGATTTCGCCGAGCGCCGACACCATCAGCACGTCCGGATTGGCGCGTACCACGAACTCGGGGCTCATCTTCGGGAACGGGCCGAGTGTGCCCGGCACAGCGTTGCCAAGCCCGAGGCGGGCCAGCGTCTCGCCGATGAAGGAGCTCTCGCTGGCCGCGGCCATGCCGCCGTGCACCTCGAAGTAAACGCGACGGCCTTGCCAGCCAGCCGGCACGCGGGCCTTGGCGGCGTCCAGCCCGGCGTCGAGCCTGCGCCAGAAGGCTTCGCCCGCTCCAGGCCGGCCGGTGGCGCGGGCCACGGTTTCCATCACGCGGCGCATGTCGGCGTGGGTCTTGGCGTCGAGCGCCAGCACCTTGATGCCAAGGCGCTCCAGCGGTTCGGCAGCGCGGCTGCGCGGACGCAGCAGCACAAGGTCGGGCTTGAGCGCGACGATGCGCTCGATGTTCGCGTCGTCGATGCCGCCGACCTGCGGCAAGCCCTTCACCGACACCGGCCAGTTGGCATGGCGGTCGATGCCCACCAGCCGGTCGCAGGCGTCGAGCGCGCAGACCGTTTCGGTCAGCGAGGGCATCAGCGACACGATGCGCCGCGCCGGCGCCTGCAGTTCGAGCGTGGTGCCGCGGTCGTCTTCGAGGCGGATGCCCGCCGCGTGCGCCACCGAACCGAAGCCCAGGGCCACGAAGGCCGCGGCCTTCGCGATTTGGCGGGCGGCGGAGGCAAACGGCGGGTGCGGGGCAGGGGGCGGCGAGGTGGTGGGGTTCATCGGGGCGGGCGTTGTCAGCCCGCTATTGTCGCGGTGCCTGCATGCGCAGGCGCCGCGCCGCTTCTTCCTCGCGCGCGTCGTCCACCTCGCGCATCACGTTGCGCAGGTCGACCGGGCCGGTCTCGCGCACGAACGTGCCTGTCAGTTCCGTCTCGGGGCGCAACAGGCCGCGTTCGTACAGCTGCCAGATCTCGTCGCCGTAGTGCGTGCGCAGCAGCGCGGGCGCGAACTGGCCGAAGAAGTTGCGCAGGTTCTCGACGTCGCGCAGCAGCATGCGCCGTGCGTGGTTGTTGCCGGCGGCGTCCACCGCCTGCGGCAGGTCGATGATCACCGGGCCGTCTTCGGCCAGCAGCACGTTGAACTCGGAGAGGTCGCCATGCACGATGCCGGCGCACAGCATGCGCATCACCTCTTTCAGCAGGTTGGCGTGGTGGCGCAGCGCGTCTTCGGGCGAGAAGACCACGTCGTTGAGGCGCGGGGCGGCGTCGCCGTGGGCGTCGGTCACCAGGTCCATCAGCAGCACGCCTTCGAGGAAGTTGTGCGGCGTGGGCACGCGCACGCCCGCGGCGGCCAGGCGGTAGAGCGCATCGACCTCGGCGCTCTGCCAGATGGCCTCGGTCACCTTGCGGCCGAAGCGCGTGCCCTTGGCCATGGCGCGTGCCTCGCGGGTGTTCTTGACGCGCCGGTTCTCGGTGTAGTCGACGGCCTGGCGGAAGCTGCGCTTGTCGGCTTCCTTGTAGATCTTGGCGCAGCGCGTCTCGTCGCCGCAGCGCACGACGTAGACCATGGCTTCCTTGCCGCTCATGAGCTGGCGCACCACGGTGTCGATCAGGCCCTCGTCGATCAATGCCTGCAGTCGCTGGGGTGCCTTCATGGCCGTGCCTCCAGGAAGGTCCGCAGGCTTTGCGTGTCGATCTGGTAGAGGCCGTCGTGCTTGTGCGCGGCAAAGCCGAGCCGGTGGTTGATGGTGAGCATGGGGGCATTGACTTCGGCGTTGTGGGTCACGGCGAGCGTGACCTCGGGGTGGCGCTCGCGCACGAGCTGCAGCATGGCGGCCTTCACGCCCTTTGCAAGGCCCTTGCCGCGCCACTGGCGCGCGACGGCCGTGAGCCGCTGTTGCAAGCGGTCGGGGAAGCGCTGGTTCCAGGAGGCGTCGCATACCGCGACCACCTCGTCCCCGTCGAGCAGGAGCACGAGAAAGTGCTCGCCCCCGCGGCGGTCCATGTCGGCGTACCAGGGCGGGAAGTCCTCCAGGTCGTAGCGCAGCGGCGGCCGTTCGAGGTTGGTGGTGGGCGCGTCGTTCAGCAGCGCGGACAGCGGCGCCATCAGCGCAGCGAGCCGCTCGAAGGGCACGCGGCCCGCGTGCACCTCGGCGCGCAGGCCGTGGGCGGGCGCGAAGCCATCAGCGCGCCAGCGGGCGAGCATCTGCCAGTCGAGCCCGGCCAGGGGCATGCGGTTCTCGACGCTGCGGTGCTTTTCGACGGCGCCGATGGCCTGCAGGAAGGCGTGGCCGTCGGGCAGGTGGGTCTTGATGGTTGCGACGGACTTGCAGTGCATTTCCATCAATGCCAGCAACGCGCGAAGCAGCGTGCTCGCCACGCCGCGGCGCCGGTGCGGACGCAGCACGCCGCCCCAGGCTTCGAGGAACGGTGCGAACGCCTCGTGCCCGGGCGTGCCTTCGCGGCGGAAGCTCGCGCTCAGGCTGCCGATGAATTCGCCGTGTGCGCCAACGGCGAGCACGCGATGAACGGCATACAGCGGGCCGGGCTGCAGCACGTTGTGCCGGGTGTCGGCATCGGGAGGAACAGGGTCGCCGGGAAAGTCTTCCGCGGCGCGCAGGCGCCAGTAGGCGAGGAAATGGCCCCAGTCGGTTTCGGAAGCGCGCTGGGGATCGAACACGGTGGTCACGGTATGCCGCGCAGGTGCGGCACGGTTTTCAAGCATGGTCGTTGGCCTTGATTCGACAAATGAACGGGGCGCTGCCGGCACGTGCGTACCGGTAGCGGCGTTTGAATCGGGGCGGTTTGTGGTCGTCGCGGCGGGTGATGGCCGCGCGGGGCAGACCGGCTACGCGGTCGACGCGTGAACGATCAGTTCAGATGAGGCCCGGCAAACCGCACGTTGGTGGGGGCTTGAATTGCAGTGTCTTCCATCGCGCACCTCCGCTTTCTGTGTGGTTGTCGAAGCGACGAATGTAGCTGGCTTGCCGCGTGCTGTGAAGTGCGGTGTGGTTTTGACGCGCGCATCGTGACCGCCCTCGGCCACGGAACGGCCTGACGGCAGGTCAGCCGGAAGCCGCGCGCAGCCTTGCCGCGAGCTGGTGCGCTTCGGCGGTGGTGTTGATGTTGGTGAAGCCCATCAGCAAGCCTGCGCCACGGTGCGCCGCAATGGCGCTGTTCGCCGGCTTGTAATCGGCATGTCAGCCGTTGGCTGGTTGGGCTTTTAGCGCACGCCGAGCCGAACACGGTGACGCTCGCGCCGGTCAAGACCGGCGAGGTGAGTTCGCGCTCTAGGCAACCCGCTCTTCGATCGGCCCCACGCGATCCGGATAGAACGCCAGGTGGTCCTTGATCTGTGCGACCGGCTCGTAGGGCGACTCGTAGGTCCATACCGCATTCACCGAGCGTTCGCCGCCCGCAGGAATGCTGTAGTAGTTGCACTCGCCCTTGTACGGGCAATAGGTCGCGTGTTGCGTACGCTCCAGCAGCGACATCCTGACGTCCTTGCGGGGGATGTAGTGCACCGTTCCGAAATGCGTTTCGCGCAGCGTCAACGCTTCGCGCGTGTCGGCGATGACACGGCCGTCGACCGACACCACCACGCGCAGCGGGTTCGGTGTGATTGTGATCGGATGATCGGGGCCGGGGGTCTTGATGGTGCGTTCCGCGGTAGCGAACATGAGAATGCTCCTTCGGTCAGATCGGGTTGACGCAAGATTCGGCGGATGCGCATCTTGCCGCGATGCGATGGCAGTTTGAAGCCCCTGCACAATTGGCCCGTTCGCAAAGTGGTTAAAGGCCATCGAGCCCATCGGAACCGCTCTGGAAGCCTTTCGACTTCATATTCGGACCTGGATTTGCGAGGTCTCGATGTGCAGGATGCGTGCGGTCACGCTTGTGTGTCGTTCGCGCATCAGTTCTTGACAAAGCGCAGGCCGTATCGTTCGGGTAAATCACTAGTGAAAGACTGAAGTGAAGAAGAACTACAAGCTCGGCATGTTGTTGCTTGCCAGCGTGTTGGCCGCCGGCGCATGGGCTCAGGACTGGCCCGCGAAGCCAGTTCGCGTCATCGTGCCCGCACCTGCAGGCAGTTCGCTCGACCTCATTGCGCGGACGCTGGCCGACCGCCTGCGCGTGATCTGGAAGCAACCCGTGGTGATCGAGACCAAGGCGGGCGCGGGCGGCCTGATCGGCATGGACACCGTGGCCAAGGGGCCGCACGACGGCTACACGCTGGGCATCGGTTTCAACGGCCCGATTGCCTTCGGCCCCTACATGTATGCGCGCATGCCTTATGTGCCTTCGCGCGACCTGGTGCCCGTCGTGCTCACGACCTCGCAACCCAACGTGCTGGCGGTGCAGGCGAACAACCCCGCGAACACGCTGCCCGAGTTCGTCGAATGGGCGAAGAAGCGGGGCGACAAATTCAGCTATGCGTCGGTGGGCGCGGGCAGTTCTTCGCACCTCACGATGGAGCTGTTTCGCAGCGTGGCGCACATCGAGGCGGTGCATGTGCCTTATGCAGGTTCGCCGCCCGCGGGTCTGTCGCTGGCGGCGGGCGACACGCAGGCGTTGTTCGCGGTGGCGCCCGCGCTGCTGCCGCTGATCCAGGGGCAGCGCGTGAAGCTCATCGCCATCACGAGCGCCACGCGTTCCGAGCTCATGAAAGACCTGCCCACCGTGGCCGAGTCGGGCTATGCCGGTTTCGAGGCGCTGGCCTGGAATGGTTTCTTCGCCGCCAGCGGCACGCCGCCCGAGGTGGTGCGCCGCATCAACGCCGACGTCAACGAGGTGCTGCGGGAGCCGGCCGTGCGCGAACTGCTGGCCAACCAGGGGCTGGTGGCGGGCGGCGGCTCGCCCGAGGAGTTCAAGGCCTTCATCGACAGCGAGGGCCGCAAATGGGGTGCGATCATCGCCAAGGTCGGCATTCGCCTCGACCAGTGACATTTATCCGCACGCCACAAGAGAAGATTTCATCAGGAAAAGAACATGGAACAGTTTCCCCGCGACATCTACACGGAACCCGAGCCCGATCCGCACACGCTCGCCAACCTCGGCCCGCTCGCGGGCCTGGCGGGCCTCTGGATCGGCACGGCCGGCCACGACGTGAGCCCGAAGGAAGACGGCCCCGAGGCCGAAGCCTTCATCGAGCACGCGGAGTTCCAGCCCATCGATGCACAGACCAACGGGCCGCAGATCTTCTACGGGCTGCGCTACCACCTGCGCATCGCCAAGCCCGACGAGGTGGAGACTTTTCACGACCAGGTCGGCTACTGGCTGTGGGAGCCCGCCACGGGCGCACTGATCCAGACGCTGTCGATCCCGCGCGGGCTCACGGCCATGGCCACCGGCCACGCGAAGCCCGGCGACCGCAGTTTCAGGCTCGAAGCGGTGCGCGGCGGCGAGACCAACGGCATCGTGGCCAACCCGTTCCTGGAGCATGCGTTCAAGACGCTGCGCTACAGCATCGAGGTGTCGATCCATGACGATGGCAGCTGGTCCTACGAACTCGAGACGGTGCTGAGCGTGCGCGGAAAGCCCGAACCCTTCAGCCACACCGATCGCAACACGATGCGCAAGATCGGGGAGCCCACGCCGAATCCGACTGCGCGTGCCGCGATGGCGAGCGCCGTGGGCTGAGCGGCTATCGCCAGCTGGTCCTGGCTTGCTGCGCGCCGGGCATCAGTCCAGCCGCAGCGACCCCAGCCGCGCGACGATCAGGTCGTGCAGCGTCTGCGCCGCCACCGACAGGCTGCCTTCGCGCCGCTGCACCATGTAGAGCGTGCGCGTGAGGGAAGCCAGGGGCAGTGGCCGGGTCACCAGCGTCTCGCGCTGGAAATGGAACAGTGTGAGGGCAGGCACCACGCTGATGCCCAGACCGGCCTCGACGAGGCCCATCACGGTGGCCAGGTGCTCCACCTCGAACACCGCATTCAACCTTTGCGGATGCAGCGCCGCGTCGAGCGCCTGCCGCACGCTGCTGTTGCGCGCCATCTGGATGAAGGGGTAGGGCGCGATCTTCTTCGCCGTGAGGCGCGGCTCGCGCGCGAGCGGATGGTCGGCGCGGCACACGAGGTGGAAGCGGTCGGTGCAGAGCTTGCGTGCGCGCAGGTCGCCGTCGGCGGTGCCTCCGGCGCCCGATGCGGCGAGCGCGAAGTCGGCCTGGCCGCTGCGCACCAGCGCGATGCAGGCGTCGGACAGCGCGTCGTCCAGGTCGATGCGGATGCCCGGCCAGGCCTGCATGAACTCGGCGAACACCGCGGGCAGCCAGCCGGCCGCGAGCGAGGGCAGGGCGGCCACGCGCACGCGGCCCTTGCGGCGTTCCACGTGGTCGGCGAGGTCGGCCATGGCGCTGCCCATATCGTCGAGCAGCCGGCGCGCGGAGCCCTCGAACAGCCGGCCCTCGGGCGTGAGCTGCACGCTGCGCGTGTCGCGGTCGAACAGACGCGTGCCGACCGCGTCTTCGAGTGTGCGGATCAGCGCGCTGAACGCGGGCTGCGAAAGGTGGCTGCTCTGCGCCGCGCGCGTGAAGTTGCGGTGCTCGGCCAGCGCGAGAAAGGCGCGCAGCTGCCGCGCGGAGAGGTCGGGCGTCTTTCTCATGTCCTGGATGTCGGTGGCCGGCTTGTTATTTGAAACTCGGATCAATCGATCCGGATTTTCGATTTTACGGATGAGCGGCCGCTGCCTACAGTGCATGGCAATGAACTCCATCGAACCGTCCACGCTGCTGATCGGATGCGCTGCCGGCTTCTCGGGCGACCGCACCGATGCAGCCGGGCCGGTGGTCGACACGCTGATCGCACGGCTCGCCGCGGGGCCCGCCGGCAGTCGCGCCTTCCTCATCTTCGAGACGCTGGCCGAACGCACGCTGGCGTTGGCGCAGCTGCGCCGTCGCGCCAACCCCGACGCCGGCTACGAGCCGTTGCTCGACGACATGCTGCGGCCCGTGCTCGCGCGCTGCCTGGTGCATGGCATTCGCATCGTGAGCAACTTCGGTGCCGCCAATCCGCGTGCCGCCGCCCGGCACATCGCCCGCATGGCGCGCGAACTGGGCGCGGATGCGCCGCGCATCGCGGTGGTGGAGGGCGACGACCTGTCGGGACCCGAGCATCGCGCATTGCTGAATAAAGCGCTCGGCGCGCGGATGCAAGGCCTGCGCGTGGTCAGCGCCAATGCGTACATCGGCGCGGAACCCATTGCCGCGGCGCTCGACGCGGGCGCGCAGATCGTGGTGTGCGGCCGCGTGGCCGACCCTTCGCTCACCGTCGGGCCGGCCATGTCGCATTTCGGCTGGCGCGCCGACGACTGGGACCGGCTCGGGCGCGCGACCATGGCGGGCCACTTGCTCGAATGCGGCGCGCAGGTGTGCGGCGGTTACTTTGCCGATCCCGACTACAAGGACGTGCCGGGGCTGGAGGCGGTCGGCTTTCCGATCGCCGAGATCGACGCCGATGGCCGCTGCACCATCGGCAAGGCCGACGGCACCGGCGGCCTCGTGAGCGAGGCCACCGTGAAGGAGCAACTGCTCTACGAGGTGCATGACCCGGCCGCCTACCTGACGCCCGACGTGGTCGCGGACATTGCCGATGCCGACGTGCACGCGCTTCCCGGCGCCGACCGCGTGGCGCTCTCCGGCGTGCGCGGCCACGAACGGCCGGGCCGCTACAAGGTCAATGTCTGCCATGAAGGCGGCTGGTTGGCGGAGGGCGAGATCTCCTATGCGGGGGCACGCGCCGAGGCCCGCGCTCGGCTTGCTGCGGATGTGCTTCGCAAGCGGCTCGACGGACTCGCGCTGCGCGTGGACCTGATCGGCGCGCTGAGCATCCTCGGCGACGACGCCGGCCGCGCGCTGGCGGATACGCCCGATGCGGGCCTGCGCGACGTGCGCCTGCGCGTGGCGGCCACGCATACCGATCGCGCGCAGGCTGAACGGCTGGCGTGCGAGGTGATGGCGCTCTACACCTGCGGCCCGGCCGGCGGCGGCGGCGTGCGCACCGCGCTCACGCCGCGGCTCAACACGCTGTCGTGCCTGCTGCCGCGCGAAGCAGTGCCGGTGCGCTTCGAATTGCTCGACGCGGAGGCACTGGCATGAACACCCTCGACATGATCGACGTGCCGCTCTACCGCGCTGCCCACGGCCGCACCGGCGACAAGGGCGATCGCTCCAACATCAGCGTGATCGCCTGGCACCCGCAGCTGTATCCCTTGCTGGTCGAACAGATCACGCCCGAGCGCGTGGCCGCGCAGTTCCGCCATCGCGCGCCGTCGCAGGTGCAGCGCTTCGTGCTGCCGAAGCTGCACGCGATGAACTTCGTGCTCGACGCAGTGCTCGACGGCGGCGTCAACGATGCGCTGAACCTCGATGCACACGGCAAGGCGCTGTCCTTCCTGCTGCTCGACATGCCTGTGCGCGTGCCGCGCGCACTCGAGCCCTTGCTGGCCGGGCCGTAGCGGCGGCTTCTTTTTTTCTTTGAACCATTCCATCCGGAGACAAAACAATGAAACGATTTCCCCTCACCGTACTGACCACCGCATTGGCCCTGGCGCCGCTGCTGGGCCATGCGCAGGCCTTCCCCGAGAAGCCCATTACCTTCGTCGTGCCCTTCGCGGCCGGTACCGCTACCGACCAGATCGCGCGCGCCATCGGCAACCAGGTCGCGGCCGAGACCAAGCAAGCCGTCATCATCGACAACAAGGCTGGCGCCAGCGGCTTCATCGCCTCGCAGAACGTGGCCAAGGCGCCCGCCGACGGCTACACGGTGCTCATCACTACCAACACCACGCACGCTGCCAACGAGCACCTGTTCAAGAAGCTGCCCTACGACCCGGTGAAAGACTTCGTGCCCGTGGCCGCGCTCGGCAAGGGCGGCCAGATCATGGTGGTGAACCCCTCGTTCCCAGCAAAGAGCGTTGCCGAATTCATCGCGCTTGCGAAGAAGGAGCCGGGCAAGTACAGCTTCGGCAGCGGCAGTTCGTCGAGCCGCATGGCGGGCGAGCTGCTGCAGCAGATGGCCGACATCAGGCTGCTGCACGTGCCCTACAAGAGCAACACGCTCGCCGTGACCGACCTGCTGGGCGGCCAGATCCACATGATGATCACCGACACCGCTACCGGCCTGCCGCAGGTCAAGGCAGGCAAGCTGCGTGCGTTGGGCTTTTCCAGCTCGGTGCGATCGCCGCTCGCGCCCGATGTGCCCACCATTTCCGAGGCCGGCGTGAAGGGCTACGAGATGGGCTACTGGTTCGCGGCCTATGCGCCCGCGAAGACGCCGCCGGCCGTGGTCAAGCGGCTCAATGAGCTGCTGGTGAAGGCCGCGAAGAGCGACGCTGCAAAGACGGCCTTCTACGAGCCGACCGGCACCGAGGTGTACACGACCTCGCCCGAAGAGCTCGCGAAGTTCCAGGCGGCCGAGTCCCAGAAGTGGGGCCGCATCGTGAAGGCGGCCGGCATCGAGGCCGAGTAGCCCGCGCGCCGTGGCGGGCATCCGCAGTCTGGGCGCACACAGCTGGCCGGCTCTGTCTGCTACGATCTCGCCACCGGGAATACAGCCTCCCGTTCTGCAAAGTTAGACGGTGTCCCGTCCAAGCGCTGGCGACTCATAACGGAGCTATCTGTGGACACCGCCTTGCCTGACGCACAGCCCGCGCCTTCTGCGCCCATCCAGTCCATTTCATTCGCTGAAGCCTTCCGCTTCTGGCGCAAGCCCGGCTTCATCAGCTTTGGCGGACCGGCGGGGCAAATCGCGATCGTGGCCCGGCCTTCTTTCCTCTCCGGCACGCAATGAGTACGCCCCCTTCGTCTCGTTCATTGGGCGGTCTCATGCGCCTGCTGCCCGCCGGCGTCGACCCCGTCGCCATGCCTCTGCTCGCCGCACGAGGTTTGCGCGCCTTCGGCGATGGGTACATGGCCGTGCTGCTACCGGCCTACCTGCTTTCGAACGGGCTGGGTACGCTGGAGGTCGGCATCCTCAGCACGGCCACGATGCTGGGCTCCGCCTTGGCCACGCTGGCGGTTGGTGCATGGGGCTACCGCTTCGCAGGAGGGAAATTGCTGCGCATTGCCGCCGTGCTGATGGCCGCGACCGGCCTCGGCTTTGCGGGTTTGTCGGCATTCTGGCCGTTGCTGGTCGTCGCGCTCGTCGGCACCCTTAACCCCAGTTCGGGCGATGTGAGCGTCTTCCTACCTCTCGAACACGCCCGGCTGGCCGCAGCGGCGCAAGGCCATGCGCGAACCGCGCTGTTTGCCCGCTACAGCCTCCTGGGTGCGCTGTGTGCCGCGATAGGCGCATTGGCTGCGGCCGTGCCGGATTGGCTGGTTCAACACAGCCGGCTTGCGCGCCTCGACGCGCTGCGCGGAATGTTCCTAGTGTATGCCGCGATCGGGCTCATTGTTTTCTGGCTCTATCGAAACCTGTCGGCCCCTGACGCAGGCAACAACTCAAGCAGCGCACCTGTCGCCCCGGCACCCCTGGGGCCTTCACGCGGCGTGGTGATGCGATTGGCGGCACTCTTCAGCGTCGACGCCTTCGCCGGCGGATTGACGGTCAACGCGTTGATGTCGTTGTGGCTGCTGCAGCGATTCGGCTTCTCGCTGACCCAGGCCGGAGTGTTCTTCTTCTGGACTGGCTTGCTGAGTGCCGCATCGCAGCTCGCGGCTCCTGTGGTGGCACAACGAATAGGGCTGCTCAACACGATGGTCTTCACGCATCTGCCCGCCAACGTCTGCCTTGTGTTGGCTGCGCTGGCGCCCAGCTTGCCGATTGCGCTTGGTTTGCTGATGGTTCGCAGCGCGTTGTCATCGATGGACGTTCCCACCCGGACGGCCTATGTGATGGCCGTGGTGACTCCTGCAGAGCGCAGCGCCGCGGCGAGTTTCACTGCCGTTCCGCGGAGCCTGGCCGCGGCCATCAGTCCGACGCTCAGTGGCGCACTGTTTGCGGCCGGATGGATCTCCTTGCCGCTCATTGCGTGCGGGCTGCTCAAGATTTCCTACGATCTCGCCCTGTGGCGTGCCATGCGGCGGGATCGACTTGAACCAGAAATTGCGAACCAGTGAGAACCGACAACTGCCTTAGGCACTGTGCACCCCAAAGCCCGCCTCACCCGGCGCGATGTCCTCGCGCAGCGTGAGGGCGGGAATCTCGTAGTCGCCTCCGTTCTGCCGGCGGAACGGAATCGGCTCGGCCGTGAACAGCGTGTCGAGCCGCTGGCCCAGCTCTTCGGTGATGCGCGCGTAAGCGGCCTCGTCGACCTTGTGCGTGCGATGCACCACGTAAGGCGGTAGCACGTCGAAGCCGGGGTAGTAGAGGATGCCGTGCTGGATGGGGAACAGCAGGTCGTCCATGGGCCCGTTGATGCCGCGCGGCGCGTAGTGCGAGGCCCAGCCGCCGGTCGTCACCACCAGCATGGCGCGCTTGCCGGTCAGCGTGCCTTCGCCGAAGCGGTCGCCCCAGTGCGTGTCGGAGTGCTCGCCCACGCCGTAGGCGAAGCCATACGCGTAGATGCGCTCGACCCAGCCCTTGAGGATGGCCGGCATCGAGTACCACCACAGCGGAAACTGCAGAATCACCGCGTCGGCCCAGAGCAGCTTTTCCTGCTCGGCGGCGATGTCGGCGGTTTGCGTGCCGGCCTCGAAGGCCTGCAGCGATTCGAGGGAGGGGTCGAAGCGCGCGGCGGCATCGCGCGCGGGGAAGTCGTCGGCGTCGAGCGCGGGCTTCCAGCGCATGGCGTACAGGTCCGACACGCGCACGGAGTGGCCGGCGGCCGCGAGGCGTTCGGTCATGAAGCGATGGAGCGCACCGTTGAGCGAGGCGGCTTCGGGATGGGCAAGGACCAGCAGGATGTTCACGGTTTCACAAGGGTTGGAATGAAGATGTCCGCAGGTTAGGCGCCGTGGCGATATATTGGAAATGAATAGTCTGAATTCCAGCAATTGCCATGAACAATTTCAGCCGCCTCGATCTCAACCTGCTGGTCACGCTCGACACGCTCCTGGCCGAGCGCAACGTCACGCGCGCGGCCGAGCGCCTGAACCTTTCGCAGCCCTCGGTGAGCGTGCAGCTCGCCAAGCTTCGGGAAGTGTTCGGCGATCCGCTGCTGGTGCCCGCGCAGCGCGGCATGCGGCCCACCGCTCGCGCGGACGAGCTGCGCGAGCCGCTGCGCGAAGCGCTGGAGTCGCTGGGCCGCGCGGTCGCACCCACGGGGCCTTTCGATCCGGCCGAGGCGACCATCACCTGGCGCGTGGCCGCTGCCGACTACGCCGAGTCGGCGATCCTCCTGCCGGCGCTGGCCCGCTTGCGCGCCGAAGCGCCGAACACCCGGCTGGCCGTGGTGGAGGCGGTGCCGTCGCGCATGGCACGGCAGCTGGAGCAGGGGGAGATCGACCTGTTCTTTCACACCAGCGTTGGCGCGCCACCGGGGCTGCACCGGCGCGTGCTGTTCCATGAGCGCTATGTGCTGGCCGGGCGGGCAGGGCATCCGCGCCTGAAGCGGCGGCCGACGCTGGCGCAGTTCTGCGCGCTGGAGCACGTGGTGGTCTCGCTCGGCGGCGGCGGCTTCGCCGGGCCGACGGACGAGGCGCTCGCAGGGAAGAGCCTCGCGCGGCGCGTGGTGCTGTCGGTGCCGCACTTCCTTTTCATGATGTCGGTGCTGGCCTCCACCGACATGGTGGCGATGCTGCCCGAGCGGCTGGCGCGCGGCGCGCCCGGGCTGCGGGTGGTGGAAGCGCCGCTCGAGGTGGCCGGCTACGAGATGGCCATGCTCTGGCATGAGCGCCGGCACCGCGACCCTGCGCATAAGTGGCTGCGCGAGCAGATCGCGGCGAGCCTCTGAAGCCCGGCGGGCCTAGAAGGCATCGATGGCCTTCTCGGCGTCGACCTTGCGGTGCAGGGGCAGCCACAGCATGAAGCGGGTGCCGGTGCTGCCGGATTCCCAGCTCACGGTGGCGCCGATGGCAAGTGCGCGCCGCTGCTGGTTGCGCAGCCCGCGGCCGCCGCGGCGCAGGGCCTCATCCACGTCGAAGCCCGCGCCGTTGTCTTCGATCGCCACGCACACGGCCTGGTCGAGCGTCGCGGTGCTCACGCAGATGGTGGTGGCCCGTGTGTGGCGCAGCACGTTGGCCACGCATTCCTGCACGATGCGCAGGATGTGCAGCGCGCTTTTCGGTTCCAGCCAGGACAGCACGGGCACGGGCTGCACCTCCCAGCGCAGCGCGACACCCGCGCTCTCGATGCGCGGCGCCAGGCGAAAGCGCAGGGTTGCCAGCAGCAGCAGCAAGTCGGCGTCCACGTTCTCCATGGAGTCGATCACCAGCTTCAGGTCGTCCATGCAGCCCTTGAGCACGTCGGAAACCTCGGCGTCGCTCATGGTGCCCCGCTCCACCGAGCGGATGGCGCTGATCAGCGACGAACCGAGTCCGTCGTGCATGTCCTGCATCAGGCGCCGGCGCTCGGCGCTGAGCATGTGCTGGGTTTCGATGGCGCGCAGCCGCCGGTAGCTTTGCCCCAGCTCGGCTTCGCGGGCCTGCAGGCGCTGGGCCAGGCCCTTGTTCAACCGGCCCACTTCGGCGAACGCGTCGGTGTAGCGCTGGAACAGGATGTACGAAAAGACGAAGAACAGGCCGATGATGGCGTAGGGAGAGGTGTACACGCTCTCCGGGCTGACCAGGTTGTTCTGCAGGAACCCGTCGTAGGAGGTGAAGGCGACGGCGAAGACGGTCCAGCCCGCCACCAGCCGTCCCTCGGGCAGTTGCGCGCGCAACGCCTTGCGCAAATTCACCGCAAAGATCAGCACCGCGACGGGCAGCACCATCAGGTTGAGCAGGGGCGTGAAGAGGTAGAGGCTGACCACCCACGTCGAGGCGTGAGGCAGCGTTGCGACATTGCAGGCCAGTGTCAAGGCCAGCGCCGAGCGGGTCAGCCAGGCCGAAGGCTGCCGATGCAGGCGCTGCAGGAACAGGTGGATCAGGACGATCAGCCAGAGCAGGCTGGCCACGGTTATCCATTCGAACCATTCGTCCGAAATCGGGGTGTAGCTGCCGCCCACGTAGTAGTGAAGCGTTCGCAGGAAGGCGAGCGCGGAGATGGCGAAGAACAGCAGGTAGAGCGATTCGCGCCTCTTGCCCAGCCACACGGCGAACGCGAATGCGCCGACCGCCAGGAAGGCGGCGCTGCCCATGAACGGCAACTGCACCTGCAGCAGTTGGCGCACCTGGTAGCGCCAGCTGAGTGAATCCTCGTCGCCCACCCACACGGTCGAGAATCCGCTCCCGCTGTTGCGCAGGCGGTCGACGCGGATCAGCACGGACGTGGGCGAAGGCGTGTTGGCGGTCGCGTTCAGCGGCAGCAGGAGCGGATGGTTGTAGTCGTTGTGGACGGGGCTGCCATGCGACTGATAGAGCAAAAGGCCGTCGCCGTACACCGCAATGTGGCCCAGGGTCTTCCAGCGCGGGAGATAAAGAAGGCGCGGCTGCGCCGATGGCGCCAGCCCGGCCAGGTCGATGCGGTACCAGTCGGTGACGGTCCGCGCGCCGCTGGAAGACGTCGGCACCAGTTCGCGCGGGGCCGTATGCGGAAGGCTGATTGTCTTCCAGCCGTCGGCCGGCAGCGCGGCGTCTTCCGCACGCTTCGGAGGGGCGGAATAACCCGTGCCGGAAACGGACAGCAGCTCGGCCTTCGTGATGTGGACGACGCCATCGCGCTGCGGCACGGCATCGGCCTCCGATGGTTCGCTGGCATGCGCACAAGGCAGTACGGCGAGCGGCAATGCCAGCCACAGCTTGGCGATCCATCGGCTGACTCTCCAACAGCCTTTGCTGGCTGGCCTCATAGATCTAGATCGCTTCTGCCATGGAACTCATTTTTGTGGATGCGCCTGACGAGCGTAGGCACTGTGATGCGGTTCGGCTCCCGCTCCCGCCGGCCGACCGCGAGCCGATTATGTCCTTGGCTCAACTTCCCCGCCAACGCGGGCATCGGCGCGTTCACCCCTAGATCACGGGCACGCTGGTTTCCTTCAGCACCCGCAGGACGAAGTGCGACTTGCTGTGCCGGATGCCGGGGATCTTGTAGAGCTTTTCGCGCAGCAGCCGCTCGTAGTCGCGCGTGTCGCGCACGGCGATGCGGATGTAGTAGTCGTAGTCGCCCGAGACGAGGTAGGCCTCCTGGATCTCCGGAATGGTCGCCAGCGTGCGGCCGAAGTCATACAGGGTCTCGTCGGTGTGGCTTTCGAGCGTGACCTGCACGATCACCGAGTCGTGGTAGCCGAGCTTGGCCGGATCGACGTCGACCGTGTAGCGCTTGATGACGCCCGAGGCCTCGAGCTTCTTGATGCGCGTCCAGCAGCTGGTGGGCGACAGGCCGACCTCGTTGCCGATCTCCTGCAGGGTCTTGCGCGAGTCGAGCAGCAGAACGCGCAGGATGGCAAGGTCGGTCTTGTCGAAAGATCCTTCGTTGTCATTGGTGTTTTGCCGACTGGTTTTCATGAATGGAGCCAAAAAGGCCAAAAGAAAGAAGCATATTTTGCGCTCAAACCGGAAGAATCGACGGCATGCGACTTCTCGACCTACCCCTCACGTCTTCCCTGTCTCTCCACCCGGAAGCGCCAGCCCGTATCCGCAACGGCGCCGAAGCCCTGCTCGACACGCTGGTCGAGTGCGGCGTGGACACCATCTTCGGCTACCCCGGCGGCGCGGCGCTGCCGCTGTACGACGCGCTGCACGGCGAGCCGAGGCTGCACCACGTGCTGGTGCGCCACGAGCAGGCGGCCGTGCATGCGGCCGAGGGCTATGCGCGCAGCACCGGCCGCGTGGGCGTGGTGCTGGTCACCTCGGGGCCGGGCGTGGGTAACACCATCACCGGGCTGCTCGATGCGATGAGCGATTCGGTGCCGGTGCTTTGCATCAGCGGGCAGGTGGCCACCGCCGTCATCGGCACGCAGGCATTCCAGGAGAGCGATGCGCTCGGCATGTCGCGCCCGGTGACCAAGTGGAACCGGCAGGTGCGCTCGGCCGACGACGTGCCCTCGCTGGTGCGGCGCGCGCTGGAAATCGCCAACACCGGCCGCCCGGGACCGGTGCTGCTCGACGTGCCGAAGGACATCCAGCTCGACCGGCTGGGCAGGGCGCCCGAGCCTTCGCCGCTGCGCGCGCTGCGCACGAGCCGCACGGCGCTGCCGCCGAAGGCCATGATGCAGCGCGCGGCCGACCTGCTTTCGACCGCGCGCCGGCCTGTCGTCTATGGCGGCGGCGGGCTGGTCAATTCGGGGCCAGCCGCCTGCGAGGCTTTCGCGCGGCTCGTGAACCTGCTGCACGCGCCGTGCACGCTCACGCTGATGGGGCTGGGCGCGTTCCCCGCATCGGACCCGAAGTTCATCGGCATGCTGGGCATGCACGGCATGCTCGAAGCCAACCTGGCGATGCACGAGGCCGACCTCGTGGTGTGCGTCGGCGCGCGCTTCGACGACCGCGTGACCGGCAAGCTCGACGAGTTCTGTCCGCACGCGCGCAAGATCCACATCGACATCGACCCCGGCAGCATCAACAAGGTGGTGCGCGTGGACGTGCCGATGGTGGGGGACTGCGCGGCGATCCTCGAAAACCTGCTGGCGCTGCTGCCGGCCGAGGGCTTTGCACCAGAGCGTCTGGCGCCGTGGTGGGCGCGCATCGAGCGCTGGCGCGCCGTCGACTGCCTGGCCTTCGAGCCGCGCGAGGATTCGATCCTGCCGCAGCAGCTGATGTCGTCGCTGCAGCGGGCCATCGGCGCGGGCGGGCGCGACACCATCGTGTCGACCGACGTGGGGCAGCACCAGATGTGGGCCGCGCAGTACCTGCGCTTCGACAGCCCGCGCCACTGGCTCACCTCCGGTGGCGCCGGGACCATGGGCTACGGGCTGCCCGCGGCCATCGGCGCCCAGATCGGCCACCCCGAGGCGCTGACCGTGTGCGTGAGCGGCGATGCCTCGGTGCTCATGAACATCCAGGAGCTGTCGACGGCGGTGCAGCACCGCGCGCCGGTGAAGCTGGTGCTGTGCAACAACGGCTACATGGGCATGGTGCGGCAATGGCAGGAGCTGAACCACGGCAATCGCCTGAGCCACAGCTGGAACGAGGCGCTGCCCGATTTCGTGGCGCTGGCAAAGGCCTTCGGCTGGGGCGCACGGCGGGTGTCGGACCCGGCCGAACTGGAAGGCGCGCTGGCTGAATGCCTGGCGAGCGAAGGGCCGTTCTTCCTGGACGTGCAAGTGGCGGCGCAGGAGAACTGCTTTCCGATGATGCCGTCGGGGCATGGGCACCACCGGGTGATGCTGGCGAAGGATCGCTGGTACGAGGAGGCGTGAAGACTCTGTTCCCTCTCCCAGAGAGGAGAGGGGGTAGAAGCGGACTCAGCGGCGCGGCGAGATGTTCAGCGTCCTGCAGAACTCGTAGAAAGCTTCGAGTTCGTGCGACTTGTCGAACACCGCATCGACACCCGCGGACAGCGCGCCTTCGCGCACCTCGGAAGTTGCGTAGTTCATGAGGACGACCGTGCGCTGCGCCGGCGACTTGTGCGCCTGCAGGTATTGAGCCACGGCGAGCCCATTGCCCTCGGCCAGGAAGATGTCGATGACGGCCGCGTCCCAGCCTTCGGGATTGTCCTGAAACCAGTCGATGGCGCCGCGCGAAGTGGCGGCGGTCCCGATCACGTTGCATTCGGAAAATTCCTGCAGTCCGTCGGCCAGTGTGGCGGCGATCAGGGGGTTGTCTTCTATCAGGTAGATGCGGGTCATCGTGCGGGGCCGGAGCTTCTTGTAACGTAACGCTCGGCTTGTCTCGGGCCGAGGCTGGTCATTGTCCGGACTGAAGCCGGAGGGCGAGTCGGACAACGCCGCCACCTGTCGTAGACCGCTGCAGGCTTGCGCTTAGACTGCGCCGGCCCGAACCCCCTTGCACGGAAATTTCATCGACCATGTTCAGAACATTGCTCAAGTCCAAGATCCACCGCGCCACCGTCACCGATTGCGAACTGCACTACGAAGGCTCCTGCGCCATCGACCAGGACCTGCTCGACGCAGCCAACCTGGCCGAGAACGAGCAGGTGCACATCTGGAACATCAACAACGGCGAACGCTTCGTGACCTACGCCATTCGCGGCGAGCGCGGCAGCGGCATCATCTCGGTCAACGGCTCGGCCGCGCGCCGGGCCGCCGTCGGCGACCTGCTCATCATTGCGGCCTTCGGCCTTGTGCCCGAAGAGCGCGTGGCCGGGTACCTGCCGAAGCTGGTTTTCGTGGACGGCGCCAACCGCATCAAGGAAGAGCGCGCGCACATTCCGGTGCAGGCCGCTTCCGGCGAGCCCGTGCCGGCCTGAGCGCCTGAGGCTGCCGCAGCCTTTCACGCCTCCTTTCACATTCTCCAGCCGCAGCGCCCTCGTGCAGGCGCTGCCCTGGCATCACGCCGGCTGGCTCGTCAACGTCGCGTTCGAATTCGATGCCGCGCACGGTGCCGCGCGGGTGCCGGCCGAACTCGGTGCGGCCATCAGCAAGGGCTGCGTTCACTTCGCCGACTGGCAGGCCTGCGGCGACGACGGCCACGGTCACGCCCCGCAACTACATGGCTGCGCGGCAGCGTGTGAAAAAAGACTGGGTGAGAAGCCAGGGCGCTTGCCCGCCCGGCGTCAACGCGACCACACGCCCACGCGTACGGATGCTCGGCAGGACAAAAGTACCAGGCTTTTCAAAGTCGTCCCGGTACTTATCGCTCATGAGGGAAAGGACATTCCTTCCATGTGCTCGCGCCGCTGGCGCCATCTAATTTGCAAACAAGCAAACGCAGCGTCGAGACAGGTACGCGCCGGCCTTTCGGCGCTCACAAAGGAAGCACATGACCGCGATCACCGGCTCCAACGGCAACGACCTTCTCACCGGCACGGCCGGCAACGACACCATCAACAGCGGCAACGGGGACGACACGGTCAACGGCGGAGCCGGGAGCGATTCGTTGAATGGTGGCGCGGGAGACGACACGCTCGACGGTGGCAGCGGCAGCGACCAGCTCAATGGAGGATCGGGGAACGACACCCTGATCTACAACGTCAGCGAGAACGCCGCGGCCGGCACCAAAGACGTGTACACGGGCGGGGCGGGTGTCGACACGCTCCTGCTCCAGTTCACGCGGGCGCAGTGGCTGGACTCTGCCACCCAGACGCAGATCGCCGCCTACCTGGCCCATCTTGCGGCAGTGACCAATGCCAGGACCGGCGAGGTTTCCAATGGTTCGGCCAGCGATTTCGTTTTCAGCTTCGGGTCGTCCACGCTGACCGTCCAGATGACCGAAGTCCTGAGAATCCTTGTGGACGGGATCGAGCTGAATCCGGCCAACGAAGCGGTAAGGGCGCTCGGCGATGCGGCCGTGACGACCGAAGACGGCCCGGGCGTGCAGATCCATGTGCTGCAGAACGATCTGGTCCCTGACCTGGTCAGGAGCTTGACGCTGGCCTCGGCGCCGGCCCATGGAACGGCCACGCTCGTTCAGCCGGCGATGGGCGATCCATCGACCTGGTATTTCCAGTACCAGCCCCATGCGGCCGCTTTCCAGTACCTGGCAGCGGGCGAGACCGCAACCGACACCTTCAGCTACCAGGTGACAGACGCCGATGGTGGGACGGGATTGGCCACGGCGACCATCACCATCACCGGCACCAACGATGGCCCGGTGATCACAGCCCAGGACCTGGTGGGTGCGGTGAGCGAGCAGATCGCGCCGTCGGGCACGCTGAGCGACAGCGGTGTCATCAGCTTCAACGACCTGGACCTGAGCGACGTGCACCTGGTGAGCGCCGCCGGCACGCCGGTCGGTAGCGTGCTCGGGAGCCTGACGGCGGTCAGGAACGCCGACACCACGGGGACCGGCACGGGCGGTCAGCTCACCTGGACCTACACCGTGGACGCCACGGCCGTCGAGTACCTGGCCGCGGGCCAGACCCGGGTCGAGAGCTTCACCATCACAGTGAACGACCAGCACGGCGGCATCGTCACCCGGCAGATCGACGTGACCATCACCGGCACCAACGACGCGCCGACGATCGGCACGGCCGATGCCGCTGCGGCGGTGACCGAGGATGCGGCGACGCCGACCCTGAGCGACAGCGGCACGATCACCTTCGACGACGTGGACCTGAGCGATGCGCACAGCGTCAGCGTGGCGGCCGGTTCAGGCAACACGCTGGGCGGGGTGTTGACGGCTGGCGTCAGCGATGCGGCCACTGGTGCGGGCGACGGCACGGTGAGCTGGAACTACAGTGTCGCCAACGCGGCCACGCAGTATCTGGCCCAAGGCCAGACGGTGACGGAAACCTTCACCGTCACCATCAACGATGGCCACGGCGGCACGGTCAATCAGCAGATCACCGTGACGGTGACCGGGACCAATGACGTGCCGGTGATTGGTGGTGTGGCCAGCGGCGCGGTGACCGAGGATGCCTCGACGCCGAACCTGAGCACCAGCGGCGCGCTGACGATTGCCGATGTCGACCAGGGGCAGTCCAGCTTCGCAGCCCAGGCTGGCACGGCCGGCAGCCATGGTTACGGCAGTTTCACGCTAGCGGCGAATGGCAGCTGGACCTACACGGCCAACAATGGCCAGGCGGCAATCCAACAGCTTGGCGCAGGTCAGTCGATCAGCGAGAGCTTTACTGCAGTCTCGTCCGACGGGACCGCCAGTCAGGTGGTGACGGTGACGATCACCGGGACCAATGACGTGCCGGTGATCGGCGGCGTTGCCAGCGGCGCGGTGACCGAGGATGCCTCGACGCCGAACCTGAGCACCAGCGGTGCGCTGACGATCGCCGATGTCGACCAGGGGCAGTCCAGCTTCGCAGCCCAGGCTGGCACGGCCGGCAGCCATGGTTACGGCAGTTTCACGCTGGCGGCGAATGGCAGCTGGACCTACACGGCCAACAATGGCCAGACGGCGATCCAGCAGTTGGGTGCAGGAGAGTCGATCAGCGACAGCTTTATTGCAGTCTCGTCCGACGGAACGGCGAGCCAGATCGTGACGGTGACGATCACTGGCACTAATGACGTGCCGGTGATTGGCGGCGTTGCCACCGGCGCGGTGACCGAGGATGCCTCGATGCCGAATCTGAGCACCGGTGGTGCGCTGACGATTGCCGATGTGGATGCGGGCCAGTCCTGCTTCGCAGCCCAGGCTGGCACCGCCGGCAGCAACGGCTACGGCAGTTTCTCGCTCGCGGCCGATGGCAGTTGGAGCTACATGGCCGACAACGGCCAGGCAGCGATCCAGCAACTGGGCGCCGGTCAATCGATCAGCGACAGCTTTACTGCAGTCTCGTCTGACGGAACGGCCAGTCAAGTGGTGACGGTGACGATCACTGGCACCAACGACGTGCCGGTGATTGGTGGAGTGGCCAGCGGCGCGGTGACCGAGGATGCCTCGACGCCGAACCTGAGCACGAGCGGTGCGCTGACGATTGCCGATGTAGACCAGGGTCAGTCGAACTTCACGCCCCAGGCTGGCACCGCCGGTAGCAACGGCTACGGCAGTTTCTCGCTGGCGGCCGACGGCACTTGGACCTATGCGGCCGACAACAACCAAAGCGTGATTCAGCAGTTGGGTGCAGGGGAGTTGATCAGCGAGAGCTTTACCGCAGTTTCCTCCGACGGTACGGCGAGCCAACTCGTGACGGTGACCATCACCGGGACCAACGATGTGCCGGTGATCGGTGGCGTCACCAGCGGCGCGGTCAGCGAGGACGGATCGGCTCCGAATCTGAGCACCAGCGGTGCGCTGACGATTGCCGATGTAGACCAGGGTCAGTCGAACTTCACGCCTCAGGCCGGCACCAGCGGCAGCAACGGCTATGGCAGCTTCACGCTCGCGGCGAATGGCAGCTGGACCTACACGGCCGACAACAGCCAGTCGGCGATCCAGCAACTGGGCGCTGGCGAGTCGATCAGTGACAGCTTCACTGCAGTGTCGTCCGATGGGACGGCCAGCCAGGTGGTGACGGTGACGATCACCGGCACCAATGACGTGCCGGTGATTGGTGGCGTCGCCAGTGGGGCGGTGACCGAGGACGCCTCGATGCCGAACCTGAGCACCGGTGGTGCGCTGACGATTGCTGATGTAGACCAAGGTCAGTCGAACTTCGCGTCACAGGCCGGCACGGCCGGCAGCAATGGCTACGGCAGCTTCTCGCTAGCGGCCGACGGCACTTGGACCTATGCAGCCGACAACAGCCAAGGCGCGATCCAGCAACTGGGCGTCGGTCAATCGATCAGCGACAGCTTCACCGCCGTGTCGTCCGACGGAACGGCCAGTCAGGTGGTGACGGTGACGATCACCGGGACCAATGACGTGCCGGTGATCGGTGGAGTGGCCAGCGGCGCGGTGACCGAGGATGCCTCGACGCCGAACCTGAGTACCAGCGGCGCGCTGACGATTGCCGATGTGGATGCAGGCCAGTCGAACTTCGCCCCTCAAGCGAGTACGGCCGGCAGCCATGGCTACGGCAGTTTCACGCTGGCGGCGAATGGCAATTGGACTTACGCGGCCAACAATGGTCAGACGGCGATCCAACAACTGGCCGCAGGTCAAACGATCAGCGACAGCTTCACCGCGGTGTCGTCGGATGGCACCGCCAGCCAAGTGGTGACGGTAACGATCACCGGCAGCAACGACGTGCCGGTGATTGGTGGCGTTGCCAGCGGCGCGGTGACCGAGGATGCTTCGACGCCGAACCTGAGCACCAGCGGTGCACTGACGATTGCCGATGTCGATCAAGGCCAGTCCAGCTTCGCAGCCCAGGCTGGCACCGCCGGAAGCAGCGGCTACGGCAACTTCACGCTTGCGGCCAATGGCAGCTGGACCTACACGGCCAACAATGGCCAAGCGGCGATCCAACAGCTTGGCGCAGGTCAGTCGATCAGCGACAGCTTTACTGCAGTCTCGTCCGACGGGACCGCCAGCCAGGTGGTGACGGTAACGATCACCGGCACCAACGACGTGCCGGTGATTGGCGGTGTGGCCAGCGCTACGGTGCAAGAAGACGTTGCGGTGTCCGGTGGCAGTCTCGCGGCCAGCGGCGCGCTGACGATTGCCGACGTGGATGCGGGCCAGTCGAACTTCGCGCCTCAAGCGAGCACTGCCGGCAGCAATGGCTACGGCAGCTTCGCATTGGCAGCTGACGGCAACTGGACCTACACGGCCAACAATGGCCAGACGGCGATCCAGCAGTTGGCGGCAGGTCAATCGATCAGCGACAGCTTTACTGCAGTCTCGTCCGACGGGACCGCCAGCCAGGTGGTGACGGTAACGATCACTGGCACCAACGACGTGCCGGTGATCGGCGGCGTGGCCAGCGGCGCGGTGACCGAGGATGCCTCGACGCCGAACCTGAGCACCGGTGGTGCGCTGACGATTGCCGATGTCGACCAGGGCCAGTCGAACTTCGCGCCCCAAGCGAGCACTACCGGCAGCAATGGCTACGGCAGCTTCGCATTGGCAGCCGACGGCAACTGGACCTACACGGCCAACAATGGCCAGGCGGCGATCCAGCAGCTGGCTGCAGGTCAATCGATCAGCGACAGCTTCACTGCAGTCTCGTCCGACGGGACCGCCAGCCGGGTTGTGACCGTGACCATCGCCGGAACCAACGATGCACCCGTCCTGAGTGCTGCCGCGACACCCGCCCTGGCGTCGGTCAGCGAGGATGCCGGCGCACCGGTCGGGGCCGTCGGGACGCTCGTATCGAGCCTGGTGAATCTGAATCCGCCGGCCGGCGGCCTCGACAACGTGACCGATGCGGACAACGGCGCCATCACCGGCATCGCGTTGTCGGGGGTGAATGCCTCCAACGGAAGCTGGTGGTATTCCACCAATGGCGGCGCCAGCTGGGCAGCGGTGGGTGCGGTGTCGGACGCGTCCGCGCTGCTGTTGGCCGCGGACGCGAACACGCGTGTCTACTTCCAGGCGAATTCGAACTTCAATGGGACAGTCGGCAATGGCATCACCTTCCACGCCTGGGACCAGACGAGCGGCACGGCGGGCACCACGGCCAGCACCGTGACGAATGGAGGCAGCTCCGCGTTCTCGAGCGCCACCGACACGGCGAGCATCACCGTCAACGCGGTGAACGACGACCCGGTCGCCGCGACCGACAGGGTCATCGTGTCCAGCAGCACGCTGGTCACGCTGTCGGCGAGTTCGCTGCTCGGCAACGACACCGACATCGACGGTCTTGCGTTGACGATCACAGGCGTCAGCGGCGCGGTCGGGATTTCGGGCCTGACCCTGGACGCCACCAACGGCACGATCAGCTTCACCAGCGGCAGCACGGCGGGCGCCGCGGCCGGCAGTTTCCAGTACACCGTGTCGGACGGGGCCGGCGGCACCGCCACGGCAACGGCGACGATCGACGTCATGGCCGTGTCCAACGGCAACGCAGCCGACACGATCGATCTCAGCGCGGCCGGCACCTACCAGGCCTCCTTCATCGATGGCCGCGGCGGCGCCGACAACCTGACCGGCGGTGCGGGCGGTGACGTCTTCATCGGAGGCAGCGGCAACGGAGCCGACACGCTGCTCGGCTCTTCCGGCAACGACCTCCTGATCGGCGGCGACGGCAACGACACCTTGTCGGGCGGTGCCGGCAACGATGTGCTGCGAGGCGGCCTGGGCAGCAACGACTCGATGGATGGCGGTGCCGGCCCCGAGGACCTGCTCGACTTCTCGGATGGGACCGTGGCGGTCAATTTCACGCTGGTCCAGAGTGCCGCATCGACCACTATCGTCAACGGCACCGGCGGACTCGGCAACAACGACACCTACCAGAACATCGAAGGCGTGATCGGAACGGGCCTGGCCGACACCCTCACCGGCAGCGCCTCGAACGACATCATCCGCGGTGGCGCCGGCAACGACACGCTCGATGGGGCAGGGGGCACCGGTGACCTGCTCGACTTCTCGGACGGCACCGCCGGGCTCACGTTCACGCTGACGCAAAGCAGCAGCACCACAAGCTTCAATGCCAGCGCCGCCGGGCTCGGCACCGACAGCTACAGGAACTTCGAGGGCGTCATCGGCACGGCCTTTGCCGACACGATCACCGGTTCGGCGTCGGATGACCAATTGCGCGGCGGCGGCGGCAATGACGTGATCAACGGCCTTGCGGGCGACGACCGCATCGTCGGTGGGGCCGGCGCCGACATACTCACAGGCGGCGCGGACAACGACACCTTCGTTTTCGACTCTGCACCCAATGCTGTGGATTCGATCACCGACTTCGATGCGTCGGGATCGGCGGCGAGCGGCGACCTGATCGAGCTGTCGCGCGGCACGTTCACGGCCCTCACGACTGCGAGCGGAAGCACGCTGTCGGCGGCCGAGTTCGCGTCCTTGAACGGCGGTGGCGCGGGAGACGTGGTGGGGGCGGGCGTGCACGTGATCTACGACAGCGCGACGGGCAACCTGTATTACGACGCCGACGGCCTGGGCGCCGCCAACCGCACGCTGGTGGCGACGTTGACGCTGAGCAATCCGGCCGACACCTTCGACAGCAACGACATCAAGGTCGGGCTGTGAGAAATCGCCCGCCGCCCGCGGGTGCGGGTGGCGGCACAAGAGAGAAATCGACATGAAGCCTCTTCTCCAGCTTCTCGAGCGGCCGCTTCTTTTCGTTGCGGGCTTCTCGTTCTTCGTGAACCTGCTGCTGCTCGCCCCCGCGCTTTTCATGCTGCAGGTTTTCGACCGCGTGCTGACGAGCCAGAGCCGGGAGACGCTGCTGGTGCTGCTGATCGGCGTCGCCGTGGCGCTCGGCCTGATGCTGATGCTGGACTACCTGCGCAGCCGGCTGCAGGGCGTCGCGGGCAATCTGATCGCCGATCAGCTGTCTCCGGTGGTGGTCAAGGTCATGCTGGCCCACACGGCGCGGCGCGCCGAGCGCGTGCCTTCCGAAGGCTTGCGCGACGTCGCGGCGCTGCGCAGCCTGTTTTCCGCCCAGGGCCTGCTGGCCCTGTTCGATGTGCCATGGACATTCGTCTATGTCGCGGTCATCTGGATGGCGCATCCGATGCTGGGCATGGCCGCCGCCGCCGCGTCGGTGCTGATGCTCATCCTTGCCGTGGTGAACGACCGCATCACGCGCCGCGACATCGAAGCCCTGCAGAAGGACGCCGCCAGGGCCACGCGCTACCTCGAATCCTCGATGCAGAACGCGGAGCTGGCGCAATCGCTCGGAATGGGGGAGGCGGTGATCGGGCGCTGGCGGGATCTCAACGCCGGCGTCGCCGCGCGGCAGGGGCCGACCGCGCGCAAGTCGGTGGCGATGGCTGCGCTCACGCGCACCACGCGCCAGGCGGTGCAGGTCCTGTTGCAGGCACTGGGTGCCTACCTCGTCATCACGGGCGAGGGCACGCCGGGCATCCTGGTGGCCTGCACCATCCTGCTCGGCCGGGCGCTGGCGCCGGTCGAACAGGTGGTGGGGAGTTGGCGCGTGCTGGCCGAGGGGCGCCTCGCCTTCGCGCGCCTGTCCGAGGTGCTGGGTGCCGCCGAGCGGCAGCCGCAACGCATGGCGCTGCCGGCGCCGAGTGGCCGCCTGTACGCGGAGGGCCTCGTGTTCCGGCCTCCGCAGGGCGAGCGGATGATCCTCGCGGGCGTGTCGCTGAGCCTGGAGCCCGGCGAGTCGCTGGCCATCACCGGCCCCAGCGGTGCCGGCAAGTCGACCCTGGTGCGCCTGTTGACCGGCCTGTGGCGACCGCATGCAGGTGTCGTACGGCTGGACGAGGTCGACCTCGCGCAATGGCCGCGCGAAGAACTCGGCCCCTGGCTCGGCTATGTGCCGCAGGATGTCGAGCTTTTCGCCGGCACCGTTGCCGACAACATCGCGCGGCTGGGCGAGGTCGATGCGGACAAGGTCGTGCAGGCGGCACAGCGTGCCGGCGTGCATGCGCTGATCCTGGCGTTGCCCGAGGGCTACGACACCGTCGTCGACAACATGGGCGTGATGCTGTCGCCGGGCCAGCGCCAGCGCATCGCGCTGGCGCGCGCGCTCTATGGCAACCCGAAGCTGCTGGTGCTGGACGAGCCCAACTCCAACCTGGACGGGGCGGGCGAACTGGCGCTGGGCGAGGCCTTGAAGGCGCTGCGCGGGCAGGTCACGGTGGTCGTGGTCACGCACCGCAGCGCGCTGGTGCAGCATATGGACAAGCTCCTGGTGTTGGAGGCCGGCCGCGTCAAGCAGTACGGACCGGCGGCGGAGGTGATGCAGACGATCAGGCGTTCGGGCCAGAACACGGGCAGCGCCCAGGTGGTGATGATGCCGTCGCGCCCTGCGGAGAAGGTGTCATGAGCGCCGCGCCGGGCCGCCCCAAGCAAGCTCGCACCGCAGTGCGCAGCACGGAGGTTGTCCGATGACTCACGCGGCGCATGCCATCGCGGCCAACGACCCTCTCGCGCTGCATATGCGCGAAGCGCGCCGCCTGATGCACTGGGGCCTGGCCGTGCTGGTCTGCGGATTTCTGCCGGCCGCCGCGTGGCTGGGCTTCGCGCCGCTGTCGTCCGCCGTGGTGGCGCAGGCCTATGTGAAGGTGGACCTGAACCGGCGCCCGGTGCAGCATGCCGAAGGCGGCATCGTGCGCGAGGTCCTGGTGCGCGACGGCCAGCATGTGCGGCTGGGCGAGCCCCTGCTGGTGCTGGGCGACGTCTCGGTCGATGCCGACAGGAACCGGCTGGACCACCGCGTCAAGACCGAGCGCGCCAGCCTCGCGCGGCTCGATGCGGAGCAGACCATGGCGCGCGCGATCACCTTCGCTCCCGACGTGGTCGAGACCGCGGCGGCCGACCCACGCCTGGCAGCGCAACTGGACAAGGAGCGCGCGCTGTTCGAGGCGCGGCGCGATGCGCTGGTGGGGCAGGTGCGCCTGCTGCGTTCGCAGCGCGAGAAGGTGGCCGAGGAGATCGGCGCGCTGCGCGCTCAGATCATGCAGGCGAGCGAGTCGATGAAGTTCCAGAAGAACGATCTGGAGACCAACCGCAAGCTGCTCAAGGATGGCTTCATTTCGGCCACGCGCATCGCGCAGCTCGAAGGCACCGTGGCCGACTACGGCGTGAAGATCGAGGAGCGGCGCGCGGAGCTGGCGCGCGCTGAGCAGCGCACGGTCGATGCCGATCTGCGCATCCGCTCGCTCGAGAGCGACTACCGCCAGCAGGCGAGCGACCAGCTCAAGGTCACGGCGGCGCGACTGGCCGAGATCGAGCAGGAGCGGCGCAAGTCGGCCGATGCCTCGGCGCGCCAGGTGATCACGGCGCCGGCCAGCGGCGAGATCATCGATCTGAAGTATTCGACGCCCGGCGCGGTGATCCCGCCTCGCGAGACCATCGCCGACGTGGTGCCGGACGACACCCGCCTGGTGACCGATGCGCGCGTCCGCCCCGAGGACATCGGGCGGATTCAACGCGGGCAGCCGGCCGACATCCGGTTCACGGCATTCAAGTACCGCACCACGCAATTGGTGCACGGCAAGGTGATCTATGTGTCGGGCGACCGCCTGATCGACCATGCGACCGGCGCTCCCTACTACTCGGTACTGGTCGAGGCCGACCCGGCTTCTCTCGCGACGGCGGGAGACCTGAAGCTGCTCGCCGGCATGCCTGCCGAAATCTACCTGCGGGGAGAGGAGCACACCGCGCTCCAGTACATGGTGGAGCCGATCACCCAGGTGCTGCGCCGCGCCGCGCGCGAGCGTTGATGCGCCGCAGCCCTGCGTGCGGCGGCGCTGGCGCAGGGGGCAAAATGCGGGCATTCGCCGTGCGCGCCTTGCGCTTGAAAAATGTTCTGCTGCTTCGGCGGGACCTGAAGCGGCAAGTCATCGTTATCTATGGACACTGAACACACCTGGGCCGGCCGCTTGTCGGTTGCGCCGATGATGGATTGGACGGACCGCCATTGCCGGTACTTCCATCGCCTTCTGTCGCGCCACGCATTGCTCTACACCGAGATGGTGACGACCGGTGCGCTGGTGCATGGCGACGTGCCCCGGCACCTGCGCTTCCACGCCGAGGAACACCCGGTCGCACTGCAGCTGGGCGGCAGCGAGCCGGCGGACCTGGCGCACTGCGCGAAGCTCGGCGAAGAGTGGGGCTACGACGAGATCAACCTGAACTGCGGCTGCCCGAGCGAGCGCGTGCAGCGCGGCGCTTTCGGCGCCTGCCTGATGAACGAGCCGCAACTGGTGGCCGACTGCGTGAAGGCGATGGTCGATGTGGTGAGCGTGCCCGTCACGGTCAAGCACCGCATCGGCATCGACAAGATCGAGAGCTACGAATTCGTGCGCGACTTCGTGGGCCAGGTGAGCGAGGCTGGTTGCCAGACCTTCATCGTGCACGCGCGCAATGCGTGGCTGAAGGGACTGAGCCCGAAGCAGAACCGCGAGATTCCGCCGCTGCGCTACGAGCTGGTGCACCGGCTGAAGCACGAGTTTCCGTCGCTGCGGTTTTCCATCAACGGCGGTATCTCGGTCAGCGCACAGGTGCATGAACACCTGCGCCTGCTCGACGGCGTGATGGTCGGGCGCGAGGCGTATCACAACCCCTGGTGGCTGGCCGAGTGGGACGCAGAGTTCTACGGCGCAGAAGCGCAATCGCTGACGCGCGACGAGGTCGAGTCGCTGATGTGCGACTACATGGCGCGCGAGGCGGCCGAGCATGGCACGCAGTGGTGGTCGATCGCGCGGCACATGCTGGGCCTGCGCAACGGCTTGCCGGGCGCGCGGCGCTGGCGCCAGGTCTGGAGCGATCACCGGCTCAAGATGCTGCCTGCGCACGAGGTGATGGCGATGGCGCGCGAGCCGGCTGCGCAAGCCGCCTGAAGCCCCACACGCATCGCACGCTTTCCCCAAAAGCAGGCCCGCCGCGGCTTGCTGCCTTTTGTTGAAACATTGTTCCGAAATATCTACTTCGCGATAAGTGGCGCGTCAACCGTTTTTTGCTGAAAAATGAGGAGCATCAGGGACATAAAAAGGTTTGGATAAATGAATGACGCGGTTGGCGGCAAAGAAGAGGTAAGTGCGCTCGCCAGGGGCCTGGCTCTCCTCAGGGTCATCGGCATGGCATCGGCGCCCATAGGCAATCGCGAACTGGCTGACACCACGGGCATCCCCAAGGCCACGGTGTCGCGGCTCACCGCCACGCTGGTGAGTGCGGGGTATTTGCGACAGTCGCAGGACAGCGAGCGCTTCAGCCTCGGCCCGGCGCTACTCGACATGAGCAGCCGCTACCTGCGCCAATTCGACCTGCGCACGGTGGCGCGGCCGCACCTGGCGGCGCTGTCGGAATCGGCCGGCGTGAGCGTGCACATGGGCGTGCGCGACGAACTCGACATGCTCATCATCGATTCGGTGCGGCCGCGTTCCATGGTCATCAGCTCGCGTATCGAGGTGGGCACGCGCATGACCATCGCCACCTCGGCCGCCGGGCGCGCATACCTGGCGGCGTTGCCGGCGCAGGACCAGGCCGAACTGCTGGCGCAGATCCGAGCCGAGAGCGGGGAGAGCTGGAGCGCCATCGAGCCCAGCCTGATGGCCGGCCTCGACGAGTACGCCCGGCTGGGCTACTGCGGCTCTTTCGGCGAATGGAATCCGCACATCCACGCCATCGCCTTCGCACTGCAGGGCCCGCGCGGCGAACGCTACTCAGTGAGCTGTGCCGGCCCCGCATACCTGCTGCCCAAGGACACGATGGTGGTGCGCATCGCGCCGCTGCTGCTGGAGACGGCGCAGCGTCTCGCCGGGGAAGCAGGAACCTCGAGCCAGGAATGAGGGGCGCCCGGCCCTGATTGCTCAGCTTCAGCACGTAGCCCCGGCCGCAATCCAATGCGCCATGGAGGTGTTCCTCGCCGGCGCGGCGCCGCGCTGGCAGGTTTCAGTTCGCGGCTTCGAGGCCGTTCTGGAAGTGCTCCCGCATGCGGGCCATGGCGGCATCCGCGTCGCGCGCCTCGATGGCGGCCATCACCGAGCGGTGCTCCGCCAGCGACTCCGCAATGCGCCCCGCCTTCAACAGCGAGTTGTGCCGGTTGAGCTTCATCACCTTGCGCAGGTCGGCCACCATCTGGTCGCGCCACTTGTTGTTGGCGATGGCCAGCAGCTGCATGTGGAAGCGCTCGTTGATCGCGAAGAAATGCTCGCGGTTTCCGACCGCGGCTTCCAGCTCGGCATGCAGCGCCTTCAGCTCCGCACGCTGCGCGTCGGTGGCACGCTCGGCCACCACGCCGGCGGCATCGCTTTCCAGCAGTGAGAGCAGGTGGTAGACGTCGGCCAGGTCCTGCTCCGACACCTCGGTGACGTAGGCGCCGCGCCGCACCTTCATCGTGACCAGGCCCTCGGCCGCCAGCACTTTCAAGGCCTCGCGCAGCGGCGTGCGGCTGATGCCGTATTCCTCGGCCAGCTTGAGTTCGTCGATCCAGCTGCCGGGCTCCAGCTCGCGGCGGAAGATCCGCTGGCGCAGCAGCTCGGCCACCTCTTCGTAGAGGGCGCGGGGGGTGAGGGTAACGGCGGACATGGGCCGGACTGTACTGCAAAAATGGGGTTTGAATTAATAATTATGGATCGGTTAGACTCGCGGCCGGCTTGCAAATCCGTGCAGGCGAATTTGCGAATACCCTGAAAGACCCTGCGAACGGCCCCTTCATGAGCAGCACACCCGAACCCTCTTTCAAGCCCGCCGATCTCGAAGCCTGGGCCAAGGCCGCTGCCAAGTCAGCGCCGGGCGGCGACGTGAATGCGCTGAACTGGATCACGCCCGACGGCATCGCGGTGAAGCCGCTGTACACCGCGGCCGACCTGCAGGGCCTGAAGTACACCGACACGCTGCCCGGCTTCGAGCCCTACCTGCGCGGGCCGCAGGCCACCATGTACGCGGTGCGCCCCTGGACCATCCGCCAGTATGCGGGCTTCTCGACCGCCGAGGAATCCAACGCCTTCTATCGCAAGGCGCTGGCCGCCGGCGGGCAGGGCGTGAGCGTGGCCTTCGACCTGGCCACCCACCGCGGCTACGACAGCGACCACCCGCGCGTGACGGGCGACGTCGGCAAGGCCGGCGTGGCGATCGATTCGGTCGAGGACATGAAGATCCTGTTCGACCAGATCCCGCTGGACAAGGTCAGCGTGTCGATGACGATGAACGGCGCCGTGCTGCCGGTGCTCGCGGGCTACGTGGTCGCGGCCGAAGAGCAGGGCGTGGCGCAAGACCAGCTCAGCGGAACCATCCAGAACGACATCCTCAAGGAGTTCATGGTCCGCAACACGTACATCTTTCCGCCAGCGCCGAGCATGCGGATCATCGGCGACATCATCGAGTACACGGCGCAGAAGATGCCCAAGTTCAACTCGATCTCGATCAGCGGCTACCACATGCAGGAAGCCGGCGCCAACCAGGCGCTGGAACTGGCCTTCACGCTGGCCGACGGCAAGGAGTACGTGAAGACCGCGCTGGCCAAGGGCCTCGATGTGGACGGCTTTGCCGGTCGCCTGAGCTTCTTCTGGGCCATCGGCATGAACTTCTATCTTGAAGTCGCCAAGATGCGCGCAGCGCGCCTGCTGTGGTGCCGCATCATGAAGGAGTTCAACCCGAAGAACCCCAAGAGCCTGATGCTGCGCACGCACTGCCAGACCTCGGGCTGGAGCCTCACCGAGCAGGACCCGTACAACAACGTGGTGCGCACCACCATCGAGGCGATGGCCGCGGTGTTCGGCGGCACGCAGTCGCTGCACACCAATGCGCTCGACGAAGCCATCGCGCTGCCCACCGAGTTCAGCGCCCGCATCGCGCGCAACACGCAGCTCATCATCCAGGAAGAGACGCACATCACGAACGTGATCGACCCCTGGGCCGGCAGCTACATGATGGAGAAGCTCACGCAGGACATGGCCGATGCGGCCTGGGCCATCATCGAAGAGGTCGAGGCGATGGGCGGCATGACCAAGGCGGTGGACAGCGGCTGGGCCAAGCTCAAAATCGAGGCGGCCGCGGCCGAGAAGCAGGCGCGCATCGACTCGGGCAAGGACGTGATCGTGGGCGTCAACAAGTACAAGCTCAAGACCGAGGATGCGATCGACAGCCTCTCCATCGACAACGTGATGGTGCGCGAGCAGCAGGTCGCGCGGCTGCAGAAGATCCGCGCCTCGCGCGACGGCGCCAAGGTGCAGGCCGCGCTCGACGCGCTGACCGAAGCCGCGGAGAACGGCACCGGCAACCTGCTCGCACTCAGCATCGATGCGGTGCGCCTGCGCGCCACGGTGGGCGAGATTTCGGATGCGCTCGAAAAATCATTCGGCCGCCATCGGGCCGACACGCAAAAGGTGACCGGTGTGTACGCAGCTGCCTACGACTCGGCCGAAGGCTGGGAAGCCCTCAAGACCGAAATCAACGCCTTCGCCGAGGAACAGGGCCGACGCCCGCGCGTGATGATCTCCAAGCTTGGGCAGGACGGGCACGACCGCGGCGCCAAGGTGGTGGCCACTGCATTTGCCGACCTGGGCTTCGACGTCGACATGGGGCCGCTGTTCCA
Organism: Variovorax sp. Varisp46; assembly: GCF_059491885.1. NCBI lineage: Bacteria > Pseudomonadati > Pseudomonadota > Betaproteobacteria > Burkholderiales > Comamonadaceae > Variovorax > Variovorax sp. Varisp46. The sequence goes on along the minus strand of NZ_CP168515.1, from coordinate 2,603,004 downwards.
GACCCCCGAGGAATGCGCGCGCCAAGCCATCGAGAACGACGTGCATGCCGTCGGTGTGAGCACGCTCGCGGCCGGCCACAAGACGCTGGTGCCCGCCATCATCAACGAACTGAAGAAGCAGGGCGCGGACGACATCATCGTGTTCGTCGGCGGCGTGATTCCGCGGCAGGACTACGACTTTCTCTACGAAGCCGGCGTCAAGGGCATCTACGGTCCGGGCACGCCCATTCCGGCCAGCGCCAAGGACGTGCTGGAACAGATCCGCGCGGCGGTCTCGGCCTGAGAAGCAGAGCGTGGGCGATCTCTTGTCGCGGCTGTCGCTGCAGCCGGTGGAATCCAGCGATTTCGAGGCCATGCTGGCCCTGCGCGTCGATGCGATGCGCCCCAGCCTGGAGCGCGTGGGGCGCTTCGATCCCGCGCGCTCGCGCGAACGGCTGCAGGCCGGTTTCGTCGTGCCCTTCATGCATCACATCGTGCTCGACGGCGAGCTGCGCGTCGGCTTCGTCACGCTCAAGCCCGAGGGCACCGACGCCCTTCGGCTCGACCACCTTTACCTGCGCACGGGCTTCCAGGGCCTGGGCATCGGCGAATGGGTGCTCGAGTGGGCCAAGGCGCAGGCGCGCCAGCAGCAACTGGACATCAAGCTCACCGCGCTCGTACAGAGCGACGCCAACCGCTTCTACCTGCGCCATGGCTTCGTGCTCGAAGGCGAGGAGGGCGTCGACCTGCACTACCGCTGGCGCGTGTCTCCGGAGGACGCGTGCTGAACACCGTGCAGGCGCTGGAAGGCGCGGTCGTCGATACGTCGGGCATGTCGCAGCGCCGCGCGATCGCCAAGGCGATCACGCTGCTCGAATCGACCCGCGACGACCACCGCGCGCAAGCCGATGAACTGCTCACCGCGCTGTTGCCGCGCACCGGGAATTCGTTTCGCCTCGGCATCTCGGGCGTGCCCGGCGTCGGCAAGTCGACCTTCATCGAGACGCTGGGCCTGCTGCTGATCGGCAAGGGGCATCGCGTGGCGGTGCTTACCATCGATCCTTCGTCCACCGTATCGGGCGGCTCCATCCTCGGTGACAAGACGCGCATGGAGCACCTCTCGGTGCACGAGCGCGCCTACATCCGGCCCAGCCCGTCGAGCGGCACGCTGGGTGGCGTGGCCGAGAAGACGCGCGAGGCGATGCTGGTGTGCGAGGCCGCGGGCTACGACATCGTGATCGTCGAGACCGTGGGCGTGGGCCAGAGCGAAACGGCGGTGGCCGGCATGACCGACATGTTCGTGCTGATGCAACTGCCCAACGCGGGCGACGACCTGCAGGCCATCAAGAAGGGCGTGATGGAGCTCGCCGACCTCGTCGTCATCAACAAGGCCGACATCGACAAGGACGCCGCGACGCGCGCGCAGGCGCAGATCACCTCGGCGCTGCGCCTTTTCGGCCACCAGGGCAACCCGGACCACGCGCATGCGGTGCATGACGCGCACAGCGGCGAGCAGGTGCGCTTTTGGCTGCCGAGGGTGCTGCAGCTCAGCGCATTGGCCGGGACCGGCGTCGATGCCTTCTGGGACGCCGTCACCCAATTCAGGCAACTGCAGACGGCCAACGGCAAGCTCGCCAGGCGCCGCGAGAAGCAGGCCACCGCGTGGATGTGGGAGCGCATCGACGCCGGGCTCAAGCACGCCTTCAGGCATCACCCGCAGGTGCGCGAGCTGCTACCCGAGCTCACGCAGCAGGTGGCGCAGGGCGCGCTGCCTGCATCGACGGCAGCGCGCCAGCTGCTTGCGGCGGCCGCCATCACCGCCAGGCCATGACCAAGACCACAAACGAAATTCAGGACCACAGCTTCGGAAGCACACCATGCAAGAACTGATCGAACAACTCGAAAAGCGCCGCGCCCAGGCGCGTCTCGGCGGCGGGCAGAAGCGCATCGACGCGCAGCACGCCAAGGGCAAACTCACGGCGCGCGAACGCATCGAGCTGCTGCTCGACGACGGCACCTTCGAGGAGTGGGACATGTTCGTCGAGCACCGCTCGGTGGACTTCGGCATGGCCGAGCAGAAGATCCCCGGCGACGGCGTGGTCACCGGCTACGGGATGATCAACGGCCGCCTCGTGTTCGTGTTCAGCCAGGACTTCACCGTCTTCGGCGGCGCGCTCAGCGAGGCCCATGCCGAGAAGATCTGCAAGGTGATGGACCAGGCCATGAAGGTCGGTGCACCAGTCATCGGTCTCAATGACTCGGGCGGCGCGCGCATCCAGGAGGGCGTGGCCTCGCTCGGCGGCTATGCCGACGTGTTCCAGCGCAACGTGATGGCCTCGGGCGTGGTGCCGCAGATCAGCATGATCATGGGCCCCTGCGCGGGCGGCGCGGTGTATTCGCCGGCCATGACAGACTTCATTTTCATGGTGAAGGACTCGAGCTACATGTTCGTCACCGGCCCTGAGGTGGTGAAGACCGTGACACATGAAAGCGTCACTGCCGAAGAGCTCGGCGGCGCCGTCACCCACACCACGCGCAGCGGCGTGGCCGACATGGCGTTCGAGAACGACGTCGAGGCGCTGATGATGCTGCGCCGCCTGTACAACTACCTGCCGCTCAACAACCGCGAGAAGCCGCCGGTGCGCCTGGGCAACAACGGCCAGGGCGACCCGGCCGACCGGCCCGACTATTCGCTCGACACGCTGGTGCCCGACAACCCGAACAAGCCCTACGACATCAAGGAGCTGATCCTCAAGGTGGTGGACGACGGCGATTTCTTCGAGCTGCAGCCCGACTATGCGAAGAACATCGTGATCGGCTTTGCCCGCATGGAAGGCCAGACCATCGGCATCGTGGCCAACCAGCCGCTGGTGCTGGCGGGCTGCCTCGACATCAAGTCGAGCATCAAGGCCGCGCGCTTCGTGCGCTTCTGCGACGCCTTCAACATTCCCGTGGTTACCTTCGTCGACGTGCCCGGCTTCATGCCCGGCACGGGCCAGGAGTACGGCGGCATCATCAAGCACGGCGCCAAGCTGCTCTACGCCTACGCGGAGTGCACGGTGCCGAAGATCACCGTCATCACGCGCAAGGCCTACGGCGGCGCCTACGACGTGATGGCCTCCAAGCATCTGCGCGGCGACGTCAACCTCGCCTGGCCGCGCGCCGAGATCGCGGTGATGGGCGCCAAGGGCGCGGTGGAAATCATCTTCCGCGAGGACAAGAACGACCCCGAGAAGCTGGCCGCCCGCGAGGCCGAGTACAAGGCGCGCTTCGCCAACCCGTACGTGGCGGGCGCGCGCGGCTACATCGACGACGTGATCCTGCCGCACGAAACGCGCAAGCGCATCTGCCGCTCGCTCGTGATGCTGCGCGAGAAGAAGCTCGAGAACCCGTGGCGCAAGCACGGCAACATTCCGCTCTGAGCCGTATGCGCAGCCACTACCCCCAGTTCCGCGAGGGTGCGGAACCTGGACTGGTGCCCAAGCTGGGCGGTCTGCCCTGGGGACTGCCAGGTCGTTTGTGGCCGGTCTGCCGCGAATGCAATCGCGCCATGAGCCACCTCGCGCAGCTGCCCGCGGATGGCGACGCGCTGCCACTCGCAGATGGCGAGGTGCTGTTCCTGTTCAAGTGCGAGTGGGACAGCATCTGCAGCTTCTGGGAGCCCGACGGAGGCGCGAACGCCGCATTCGTCGTGCAGCGCGCCGAGCTGGGGACCGGGCCCACTGCGCCGCCTTCGGATCCTGCCGAAGGACCGCCCGCCTTGCTGCGCGAAATCGCCATCACGGGATGGCGTGCCGACGACGATGGCGCGCCTTCGGAACTCGAAGAGGCCTTCTACGACTACCAGGCCCATTCCGAACTGCCGGAGGAGGTCGCGCACCCCCACGACTGGGCGAGCGCGTGGCGTACCAAGAGCGGCGGCGTGCCGTACTGGACGGCCAACGGCGCGCAGCAGATGCCCGCCGGGCGCCTGTTCCTGCAGATCGACAACTGGGTCGATCTTGCCGACGGCAGCAACGCCGAAGTGGCGAACTTCTGCTCCGACGGTACGGCCTACGTGTTCGTCGACCGCGCGCAAGCGCCGCCGGTGTATTCGATGTTTATCAACCGCTGAGACCCCGCGGAGACCCTAGATGTTCAAGAAAATACTCATTGCCAACCGCGGGGAAATCGCCTGCCGCGTGATCCAGACCGCGAAGAAGATGGGCATCCTCACCGTCGCCGTCTACTCCGACGCCGACAAGGAAGCCCGCCACGTCGAGCTGGCCGACGAGGCCGTGCACATCGGTGCCGCGCCCAGCCGCGAGAGCTACCTGCAGGCCGACCGCATCATCGCGGCCTGCAAGAAGACCGGCGCCGAGGCCGTGCATCCGGGCTACGGCTTCCTCTCGGAGAACGAAGCTTTCGCGCGCAAGGTCGAGGAGGAGGGCATCGCCTTCATCGGGCCGAAGCACTATTCGATCGCCGCCATGGGCGACAAGATCGCCTCCAAGAAGCTCGCGAACGAGGCCAAGGTCAACACCATTCCGGGCTGGAACGACGCCATCGAGACGGCCGAGCGCGCGGTCGAGATCGCGAAGGACATCGGCTATCCGGTGATGATCAAGGCCTCGGCCGGCGGAGGCGGCAAGGGCCTGCGCGTGGCCTTCAACGACAACGAGGCCTTCGAGGGCTTCACCTCCTGCCGCAACGAGGCGCGCAACAGCTTCGGCGACGACCGCGTGTTCATCGAGAAGTTCGTCGAGGAGCCGCGCCACATCGAGATCCAGGTGCTGGGCGATTCGCACGGCAACGTGATCTACCTGAACGAGCGCGAATGCTCGATCCAGCGCCGGCATCAGAAGGTGATCGAGGAAGCGCCTTCCCCCTTCATCAGCGATGCCACGCGCCGCGCGATGGGCGAGCAGGCGGTGCAACTGGCCAAGGCCGTGAAGTACCAGAGCGCGGGCACGGTGGAGTTCGTGGTCGGCAAGGACCAGAGCTTCTACTTCCTGGAAATGAACACGCGGCTGCAGGTGGAGCACCCGGTCACGGAGTGCATCACCGGCCTCGACCTGGTGGAGCTGATGATCCGCGTGGCGGCCGGTGAGCAGCTGCCGCTCACGCAGGAGCAGGTGAAGCGCAACGGCTGGGCCATCGAATGCCGCATCAACGCCGAGGACCCGTTCCGCAGCTTCCTGCCTTCGACCGGCCGCCTTGTGAAGTTCCAGCCGCCGGCCGAGACCATGTTCGCAAGCGACACCGAGCACCTGAACGGCGTGCGCGTGGACACCGGCGTGTACGACGGCGGCGAGATCCCGATGTACTACGACTCGATGATCGCCAAGCTCATCGTGCACGGCAAGGACCGTCAGCATGCGATTGCCCGCATGCGCGAGGCGCTCAACGGCTTCGTGATCCGCGGCATCAGCAGCAACATCCCGTTCCAGGCGGCGCTGCTGGCGCATCCGAAGTTCGTGGCGGGTGACTTCAACACGGGCTTCATCGCCGAGCACTACGGCAAGGGCTTCCATGCGGAAGACGTGCCGCACACCGATCCGTCGTTCCTGGTTGCGCTCGCGGCCTACGTGCACCGCCGCTACCGCGCGCGCGCATCGGGCATCAGCGGGCAGCTCGAAGGTCACGGCGTGAAGGTGGGGGAGCAGTTCGTCGTGGTGGAGATGGGGCCGGAAGGCAAGCATGTGCACCACCCGGTGTCGGTCACCGATTTCCACGGCAAGACTGGCGCGAGCGCGGTCGCCGTCGGCGGCAAGAACTACAAGATCGACAGCGGCTTTGCGCTCGGCGCCATCCGCGTGCAGGGCACGGTCAACGACCGGCCCTTCACCGCGCAGGTCGAGCGCGGGGCGGGCAAGAACCCGCTGGCGCTGCGCGTGTCGCACGACGGCACGCAGATCGAGGCGATGGTGCTGTCGCCGCTGGGCGCGCGGCTGCTCGAACTCATGCCCTACAAGGCGCCGCCGGACCTGAGCAAGTTCCTGATGTCGCCGATGCCGGGCCTGCTGGTCGAGGTGTCGGTGCAGCCGGGGCAGCAGGTGCGGGCCGGCGAGAAGCTGGCCGTGATCGAGGCCATGAAGATGGAAAACGTGCTGTTCGCTTCGCAGGACGGCGTGGTGGGCAAGATTTCGGCGGAAAAGGGCGAGTCGCTCGCCGTCGATCAGATCATTCTGGAGTTCAACTGATGGGTGCCAACGACCTGCAACAAACGATCACGCTGCACCGGCCTGCGAAGGCCGCGGCGCCGCAAGGGCCATGGACGGTCGAAGCGATACAGGCGCTGCTCGACAAGCCGCTGATGGACCTGCTGTTCGAGGCGCAGACCGTGCATCGCCAGCACTTCCCGGAAGGCGACATCGAACTGGCGACGCTGCTCTCGGTCAAGACCGGCGGTTGCCCCGAGAACTGCGGCTACTGCCCGCAGTCGGCCGAGTTCGACACCGGCGTGAAGGCGCAGAAGCTCATGGAAGTCGACGAGGTGGTGCGCGCCGCGCAGGCCGCCAAGGACGCCGGCGCCACGCGCTTCTGCATGGGCGCCGCATGGCGGGCGCCGAAAGACCGCGACGTCGAGAAGGTGGCGGTGCTGGTCGAGGCCGTGAAGGGGCTGGGCCTGCAGACCTGCGCCACGCTCGGCATGCTGGAGCCGCACCACGCGCACCAGCTCAAGGCCGCGGGCCTGGACTACTACAACCACAACCTCGACACCGCGCCCGAGTACTACACCGACGTGGTCGACACGCGCACCTACCAGGACCGGCTCGACACCCTGGCCCATGTGCGCAGCGCCGGCATCAGCGTGTGCTGCGGCGGCATCGTCGGCATGGGCGAGGCGCCGGTGCACCGCGCGGGGCTGATCGCGCAGCTGGCCAACCTGAGTCCGTACCCCGAGTCGGTGCCGATCAACAGCCTGGTGCGCGTGCCCGGCACGCCGCTGGCCGATTCGGAGCCGGTCGATCCGTTCGACTTCGTGCGCATGATCGCAGTGGCCCGCATCACCATGCCGACCGCGCGCGTGCGGCTCTCGGCCGGGCGCCAGCAGATGGGCGATGCGGTGCAGGCGCTGTGCTTCATGGCCGGCGCGAATTCGATCTTCTACGGCGACAAGCTGCTGGTTACCGGCAACCCCGACGTCGAGGCCGACACGGTGCTGCTGCGCAAGCTCGGGCTCAATGCGCGGCAGGTGCAGGAGCAGCCGGAAGGCTGCGCGGCATGAGCACCAACGCACGACCCTTCAAGGTGCTGGGCATCCAGCAGATCGCCATCGGCGGCACGGACAAGCTGCGGCTGCGGAAGCTCTGGGTCGACATGCTGGGGCTCGAAGTCACGGGCACCTTCAAGAGCGAGCGCGAGAATGTCGACGAAGACATCTGCGCGATGGGCGCGGGGCCGTTCAAGGTCGAGGTCGACCTCATGCAGCCGTTGGACCCCGAGAAGAAGCCCGCCGTGCACACCACGCCGCTCAACCACGTGGGCCTGTGGATCGACGACCTGCCCAGGGCCGTCGAGTGGCTCACGGCGCAGGGCGTTCGCTTTGCGCCCGGCGGCATCCGCAAGGGCGCGGCCGGCTTCGACATCTGCTTCCTGCATCCGAAGGCGAGCGACGAGTTTCCGATCGCGGGCGAGGGCGTGCTGATCGAGATGGTGCAGGCGCCGCCCGAGGTGGTGGCGGCCTTCAGCGCGCTGGCCGCTACGCGTTGAGTACTTTCTTGATCGGCGGCCTGACGTCCGAACGCTGAGGCGGCAGCATCGGCTGGTGCTCGCGCGCCGGGTTCAGGATGATCGAGGTCGCCGTCTCGGTGAGGATGCAGAACTTGGTGACCACCGCATCGAGGTGGCTCACGTCGATCACCGCAATCTCGAGGATCCAGCTGTCGTCGCCGGTCACGTTGTAGGCATTGACGCATTCGGGCGTCTGCTGCACCAGTTCCACCACGCGCGCGTAGTCGGCGCGGCCCACACGGATGATCGCGCGGATGCCGTAGCCGAGCTTGCCGAGGTTCACCGTCGCGCGGTAGCCGCTGATGACGCCTGCCGCTTCGAGCTTCTTCACGCGCTCGGTCACGGCGGGCTGGCTCAGGTGCACGCGGCGGCCCAGTTCTGCCATGGTCAGGCGCGCGTCGTTCTGCAGTTCGGCGAGGATGCGGGTGTCGTGGGCGTCCAGCGCGGGGTTCAAGGAAAAGTCCATGCAACTCCTTTAAATCGACGGTTTGGCGAGGGCAGAACCACGAATCTTGCATGGCTGCCGGGGGATCGCTTTCATACCATGACCGGCATCTCACACCAAGAAGAAACACTCTCCACATGCCGACCCTCGCTTCTCCCGCCCAAGCTGCACCCATTGCCGCGCGCCCTGGGCTGCCGCCGCTGCTGTGGCTCTGCCTCGCCGCCACGTGGGTGGTCTGGGGCTCGACCTACCTCGCGATCAAGTACGCCCTGATCAGTTTTCCGCCGTTTCTGCAGATGGGCTCGCGCTTCCTGCTCGCGGGCGCGTTGCTGGCGCTCTGGATGCGCTGGCGCGGCGCGCCGTGGCCATCGCTCGCGCAGTGGCGCAATGCCTTCGTCGTCGGCGCGCTGATGCTCGGCGGTGGCATGGGCGGCACGGCGAATGCCGAGGTGTCGATCGGCTCGGGGCTGGTGGTGGCGTTCATCGCGGTGATCCCGCTGCTGATTGCGCTGATGAACCTGATCTGGGGCGTGAAGCCGTCGCGGCTGGAGGCCGCTGGCATCGCGCTCGGCCTCGTCGGCGTGCTGATGCTGACGCAGGGCAGCGGTTTCCGTTCCTCGCCCGAGGGGCTGATCGCCATCTGCATCGCCTGCGTCTGCTGGTCGCTGGGCAGTGTGCTGAGCCAGCGCAGCCTGCTGCTGGCGCCCGGCGCGATGGGCTTTGCGAGCGAGATGCTTTGCGGCGGCCTGGTGCTGATGGGGCTTGCCGCGATGTCCGGCGAAACGATGAGCTGGCCGCTGCAGCCCGAAGCGGTCGCCGCGTGGATCTACCTCGTGGTGTTCGGTTCGCTGATTGCCTTCAACGCCTACATGGTCCTGCTCGCGAAGGCGCCTGCTGCGCTGGCCGCGAGCTACACCTTCGTCAATCCGGTGATCGCGATGCTGCTGGGCGTGTGGATCGCCAACGAGACGGTCACTCGCTTCGAGTGGTACGCCGTGGCCGTCGTCTTGGCTGGTGTGCTGCTGATGCTCTTCAAGCGAAGAGCATGAAACTCGATTTCCGGTAACACCGCGGAACCGGCTTTGCCGGGCCGCAGGTGTTGCCCCCGGAAGGGGGGTGGCGGAGCGACACGAAGTGCGCGAAGCCTGAGGGAGAGCTTTGCTATGCGCCGGGGCGGCGCCACACCGCAAGCGTAGCCGCGAGCAGCCACATGCCGGCTGCGCAACTGCGGTTCATGGCCTTGAGGCCGCGCTGCGAGAGAAAGCGCACGGCCTGCGTGCCGGCCGACGCATAGGCCAGCATCACGCAGGTGTCGAGTGCGACGAACACCGTGCCCAGCAGCAGGTACTGCGGGCCTTGCGGTTTCGCGATGTCGATGAACTGCGGCAGGAAGGCGGCGAAGAACAGCACCGTCTTCGGATTCGACAATGCCACCGCGAGGCTGCGCATCAGTGCCACGCGGCCCTGTGGCCGGACCTCGAGCGGCGACTTGGCCAGCGCCGTGCCGAGGTCGGCGGCCTCGCTGCGCCAGAGCTTGATGCCCAGCCACACGAGGTACGCCACGCCGGCGATGCGGATCGCGTTGAAGAGCCACTCCGAAGCCGCGAGCAGCGAGCCCAGCCCGAGCGCGACGACGGCGATCAGCGTGACGCTGCCGAGCGACGCGCCGGCAATCCCCCAGCTTGCACGGCGCATGCCGCCTTCGATGCCGTTGGACAGCGCCAGCAGCATCGTCGGCCCCGGAATCAGGGCCAACGCGAGCGAGGCGACGACGTAGATGAGCAGGGTGTCGAGTGTCATGGCTTGGTGGTGGTGGTCGGCGGGCGTTGTCGTTGTTGCGAGGCGGCGCGGGCACGCGCCAGTGCGGCTTCGACGATGGCGCGCTTGCGGGCGCCGGCGTCTTGCAGGGCTTCGGGCTCGGGCGCCTTGTCGGCCAGCCGCGCGTCGGTGTTGCGGTGCCGGCCATGCACCTCGTAGCGGCGCCGCGCGCTGGCAGCCTGTTCAGTCGACCAGGCCTGCCAGCCACTGAGGCCGGGCGTCTCGACTTCGAGCGCGATGCAGTCGACGGGGCAGACCGGAATGCACAGCTCGCAGCCCGTGCAGTGGGCTTCGATCACGGTGTGCATCCGCTTGTTGATGCCGACGATGGCGTCGGTGGGGCAGGCATCGAGGCACAGCGTGCAGCCGATACACCAGGCTTCGTCGATGACCGCCATGGTGCGCGGGCCTTCGGTGCCGAATTGGGCATCGAGGGGAAGGGCGGCGCGGCCGGTGAGTTGCGCGAGCCGCTCGATGCCTTCGGCACCGCCCGGCGGGCACTGGTTGATACCGGCCTCGCCGCCGGCCACGGCCTGGGCGTAGCTTGCGCAATCCGGGTAGCCGCACCGCGTGCACTGCGTTTGAGGCAGCGCGTCGTTGATGCGTGCGGCGAGCCCGTCCATGGGGTGAAGCTGCGCGCGCTTCAGCGCGCAGTCGGCCTTTTCTTCACGGCCACGCTCGCGGCCTTCTTCACTGGAACTTTCTTGGCCGCGACGGCGGCTGCCTTGCGCTCCGGCTTGATCGTGTCCTCTGCTGCGAGGCCGCCACGGTTGCCGGCACGGCTTTGCGGCTGGTCGTTGGCCGCGATGAACTTCAGCACCTTCGGATAGACCAGTTCGCGCCAGCGGCGGCCGCTGAAGATGCCGTAGTGGCCTGCGCCCTTGACTTCGTAGTGCTCGCGCTTGTCGTCGGCGATGCCGGTGCACAGGCTGTGCGCGGCTTCGGTCTGGCCCGAGCCCGAGATGTCGTCGAGTTCGCCTTCGATCGTGAGCAGGGCGGTGGAATGGATGTCCTGCGGATGCACGCGCTCCACCTGGCCCTTGGGGTTCTTGACGTCCCAGGTGCCATTGACCAGGTTGAACTCCTGGAACACGGTGCGAATGGTCTCGAGGTAGTAATCGGCGTCCATGTCGAGCACGGCGTTGTACTCGTCGTAGAACTTGCGGTGCGCCTCGGCACTGGCGTCGTCGCCCTTGATCAGGTCCTTGAAGTAGTCGTAGTGGCTGCTGGCGTGGCGGTCGGGGTTCATTGCCACGAAGCCGGTGTGCTGCAGGAAGCCGGGATAGACCTTGCGGCCTGCGCCGGGGAAGCCCTGCGGTACGCGATAGATCACGTTGTTCTCGAACCACTCGAAGCTCTTGTTCATCGCGAGGTTGTTGACCGCGGTGGGCGACTTGCGCGCATCGATGGGCCCGCCCATCATGGTCATGGTCAGCGGCAGCTGCTCGCCGCGGCTGGCCATCAGCGACACGGCAGCCAGCACCGGCACGGTCGGCTGGCACACGCTCACCACGTGGCAGTTGCCATATTCGGCCTGCAGGCGGCGGATGAACTCCTGCACGTAGTTGATGTAGTCGTCGAGGTGGAACTCGCCTTCCGACAGCGGCACGAGGCGCGCGTTCTTCCAGTCGGTGATGTAGACCTTGTGGTCCTGCAGCATGGTGCGTACGGTGTCGCGCAACAGCGTGGAGTAATGGCCCGACAGCGGCGCCACGATCAGCACCACGGGCTGGCTCTTGAGCGTCTTGAGAATGTGCGGTTCGTCGGTGAAGCGCTTGAAGCGGCGCAGCTCGCAGAACGGCTTGTCGAGCTCGACGGCCTCCTGTATCACCACATCTTCACCGTCGACCTTCACCGACTTGATGTTGAACTCGGGCTTCTCGTAGTCCTTGCCGAGCCGGTAGAGCAGGTCGTAGCCGGCGGCCATGCGCTGGGCCATGGGCACCTGGCCCCACACGGCGCCCTGGCCGTAGAGCTTGGAGGCCGCCTGGGCGAAGTCCGAGAAGGGCTCCATCAAGGAACGCTGGGCTTCGTAGAGTTGGTAGAGCATCGCTGGTGTAGGAGTGGAATGTTGCGGTGCAATATATATCAGCGCCGTCGGCAAGGTGCAGGGGGCCTTACCCCTACGTAGATCCCCCCGCCGGGACCAATTTCACCAAATGTGAAGGAATTGTCGTGAAACGAATTCCCTCACACTGGCTGACCGTCAGATGACCTTGGCAATCGACGCGCAGACGTAGTCGATGTTCTTGCTGTTGAGCGCGGCCACGCACATGCGGCCGGTGTCGGTGCCGTACACGCCGAACTCATTGCGCAGGCGCACCATCTGGTCCTTGGTCAGGCCCGAGTAGCTGAACATGCCGATCTGCGTGGTGATGAAGCTCATGTCCTGTTTCACGCCGGCAGCCTTGAGGCCGTCGACCAGCTTCTGGCGCATGGCCTTGATGCGCACGCGCATCTCGCCGAGCTCCTTTTCCCAGAGGGCGCGCAGCTCGGCGTTGTTGAGCACTGCCGCCACCACGGCGCCGCCGTGCGTGGGCGGGTTGCTGTAGTTGGTGCGGATGGCGATCTTGAGCTGCGACAGCACGCGGCCCGCTTCTTCCTTGCTTTCGCACAGCACCGACAGGGCGCCCACGCGTTCGCCGTACAGGCTGAAGCTCTTCGAGAACGAGGTCGACACGAAGAAGGTCAGGCCGGCATCGACGAACTTGGCGACGGCCGCGCCGTCTTCCTTCAGGCCGTAGCCGAAGCCCTGGTAGGCCATGTCGAGGAAGGGCACGAGGCCCTTGGCCTTGACGGCGGCGACCACCTGGTCCCACTGGGCCGAGGTGATGTCGTAGCCGGTCGGGTTGTGGCAGCAGGCATGCAGCACGACGATGGTGCCGGCCGGCGCCGCGTTCAGGGCGGCCAGCATGCCGTCGAAGTTGATGCCGCGCGTGGCTGCGTCGTAGTAGGGGTAGCTTTCGACTTCGAAGCCCGCGTTGGTGAACAGCGCGCGGTGGTTTTCCCAGCTCGGGTCGCTGATCAGCACCTTGGCGTTCGGGTTGAGCTTCTTCAGGAAGTCGGCGCCGACCTTGAGGCCGCCGGTGCCGCCGATGGCCTGGATGGTGGCGACGCGGCCCGAGGTGACGGGTTCGCTGTCGGCGCCGAAGACCAGCGCCTTCACGGCGTTGTCGTACGCGGCAATGCCGTCGATCGGGAGATAACCGCGCGCCGTGGGCGCTTTCATCATGTTCTGCTCGGCCGCCTGCACGCACTGGAGCAGCGGCAGCTTGCCGTTGTCGTCGTAATAGACGCCGACGCCGAGATTGACCTTGCTGGGGTTGGTATCGGCTGCAAATTGCTCGTTGAGGCCGAGGATCGGGTCGCGCGGTGCCATTTCGACCGCGGTGAACATAGACATGGAAAGGTCCTTTGGGATGAAAGCTGCGCTGTAACCGGAGGAGGCTTTATCCTTTCCGGTTGCCTTGAATTTTACCGGCGCGAGCGCCACCTGTCGGGAACAGCCATGCCAGAGAACAACGAAGCCATAGCAGACCTGAAGAAACTGGACCCGATCGGCCCGGCGAAACAGGGGGAATTCGTCCGCTATCCGGGCTCGCCCTTCGAGCTTTTCCAGCCCTATCCGCCGGCCGGCGACCAGCCGACGGCCATCGAGGGGCTGGTCGAGGGCGTGATCGACGGCGAGGTGTTCCAGACCCTGCTGGGCGTGACCGGCTCCGGCAAGACCTACACCATGGCCAACGTGATCGCCCGGCTGGGCCGCCCGGCCATCGTGTTCGCGCCCAACAAGACGCTGGCGGCGCAGCTCTACAGCGAATTCCGCGAGTTCTTCCCGAAGAACGCCGTCGAGTACTTCGTCAGCTACTACGACTACTACCAGCCCGAGGCCTACGTGCCGCAGCGCGACCTGTTCATCGAGAAAGACTCGTCCATCAACGAGCACATCGAGCAGATGCGGCTGTCGGCCACCAAGAGCGTGCTGGAGCGGCGCGACACGGTGATCGTGGCCACGGTAAGCGCCATCTACGGCATCGGCACGCCCGAGGACTACATGGAGATGCGGCTGATTGCCCGCGTCGGCGACAAGGTCGGCCAGCGCGACCTGATCTCGCGGCTGATCCGCATGCAGTACCTGCGCAACGAGCAGGACTTCGCCCGGGGCACCTTCCGCGTGCGGGGCGACACCATCGACGTGTTTCCGGCCGAGCACAGCGAACTGGCGATCCGCTTCGAACTGTTCGACGACGAGATCGAGTCGCTGCAGCTCTTCGACCCGCTGACGGGGCGCATCCGGCAGAAGGTGCCGCGCTTCACCGTGTATCCGTCGAGCCACTACGTGACGCCGCGCGACAAGGTCATGGCGGCGGTGGAAACCATCAAGATCGAGCTGGGCGAACGGCTCAAGGAACTGGTAGGCGCGGGCAAGCTGGTCGAGGCGCAGCGGCTGGAGCAGCGCACCCGCTTCGACCTCGAAATGCTCGCCGAAATCGGCCACTGCAAGGGCATCGAGAACTACACCCGCCACCTCTCGGGCGCTGCGCCGGGTGAGCCGCCGGCCACGCTGACCGACTATCTGCCGAAGGACGCGCTGATGTTCCTCGACGAGAGCCACCAGATGATCGGCCAGCTCGGCGGCATGTACAACGGCGACCGGGCGCGCAAGACCACGCTGGTCGAATATGGTTTTCGCCTGCCGAGCGCGCTGGACAACCGCCCGCTCAAGCTCGAGGAGTTCGAGACCCGCATGCGCCAGTGCATCTTCGTCTCGGCCACGCCGGCGCAGTACGAGAAGGACCATGCCGGCAACGTGGTCGAACAGCTGGTCAGGCCCACCGGGCTGATCGACCCCGAAGTCGAGGTGCGGCCCGCCACGCACCAGGTGGACGACGTGCTGGGCGAGATCCGCATCCGCGTCGAGAAGAACGAGCGCGTGCTCATCACCACGCTGACCAAGCGCATGGCCGAGCAGCTGACCGATTACCTGGGCGACAACGGCGTGAAGGTGCGCTACCTGCACAGCGACGTGGACACCGTCGAGCGGGTGGAAATCCTGCGCGATCTGCGCCTGGGCACTTTCGACGTGCTGGTGGGCATCAACCTGCTGCGCGAGGGGCTCGACATTCCCGAGGTTTCGCTGGTGGCGATCCTCGATGCCGACAAGGAGGGCTTCCTGCGCGCCGAACGGTCACTGATCCAGACCATTGGACGGGCGGCGCGGAACCTGAATGGCAAGGCCATCCTGTACGCCGACCGGATGACCGATTCGATGAAGAAGGCCATCGACGAAACCGAGCGCCGCCGCGCCAGGCAGATCGCCCACAACGAAGCCAATGGCATTACGCCGCGCAGCATCGTCAAGCAGGTGCGCGACCTGATCGACGGCGTCTACAGCGAGAAGACCGGCAAGGAAATGGCCAAGCTCGACCTGGAACGCGCCAAGGTCGAAGACATGAGCGAGAAGGACGTCGCCCGGGAAATCAAGCGGCTTGAAAAGCAGATGCTGGAACACGCCCGCAACCTCGAATTCGAGAAGGCGGCCCGGGTGCGCGACCAACTGGCGCTGCTGCGGGAGCAGGCATTCGGGGCGTCGGGCGGCGACAACATCGCGATCCTGCCGCAGTAGGCGGACCGCGCTAGTTCGGAGGTTCGCATTCTTCAAGCGAACCGCGCTGGGGTTTACCCCAGCGCGGTTCAGGGCCTTCTGCTATACTTGACCGAAATACTCAACAACAAAAAAAGAACTTCGCGATGAAGGACCGACTCCCACCGGCTGGTTCACCAGCGTCAGGGATCGGACAGGGCGGAGACGAAGTCACCGCGGTCCAGACCACGGTGTCATTTCAACGGTAAGCACTTGAAGGAGCTTGCGATGCGTCTCACTACCAAAGGCCGTTTTGCGGTCACAGCAATGATCGATCTGGCGTTGCGTCAGAACACCGGTCCGGTCACGCTGGCTGCGATCAGCCAGCGGCAGCAGATTTCGCTGTCGTACCTCGAGCAGCTGTTCGGCAAGCTGCGCCGCCACGAGCTGGTCGAGTCGACCCGCGGTCCCGGCGGCGGCTACAGCCTCGGTCGCAAGGCTGCGGATATCACCGTGGCCGACATCATTGTTTCCGTCGATGAGCCTATCGATGCCACCCAGTGCGGCGGCAAGGAAAACTGCCTGGGCGAAGCCGGCCGCTGCATGACGCACGAACTCTGGGCCTCGCTGAACCAGCGCATGGTCGAGTTCCTTGATTCCGTCACCTTGCAGAAGCTGGTCGACGACCAGATCGCCAAGGGCGTGCAGATCGAGAACAAGCCGGTCGTCAAGCGTGCCATCTCGGCGCAGCCGGTGGTCAAGCCGATTCGCGTGAATGCGCCGAATTCGGTGTTCGCCCTTGGCAACGCCTTCGCCAAGTCCTGAGACCTGATTTCCGGCGGCGCCTCCGGGCGCCGGCACGAGCAGCCCAGATCAAGAAACAACCCCCCGCCAGCACGAGCCAGCCATGGACGTAACTCCTCATTTCCCGATCTATCTCGATTACGGCGCCACCACGCCGGTCGACCCGCGTGTGGTCGACGCCATGATTCCCTGGTTGCGCGAACACTTCGGCAATCCGGCATCGCGCAGCCATGCCTGGGGTTGGGAGGCTGAAGAAGCGGTCGAGAAAGCGCGCGGCCAAGTGGCTGAGCTGATCAACGCAGATCCCCGCGAAATCGTGTGGACCTCGGGTGCGACCGAGTCGATCAATCTCGCGCTCAAGGGTGCGGCCCACTTCTACAAGGGCAAGGGCAAGCACCTGATCACGCTGAAGACCGAGCACAAGGCCGTGCTCGATACCATGCGTGAACTGGAGCGCCAGGGCTTCGAGGTCACCTACCTCGACGTCGAGGAAAACGGCCTCGTCGACCTCGAGAAGTTCAAGGCGGCCATTCGTCCCGACACCATCCTGGCCAGCGTGCTGTTCGTGAACAACGAGATCGGCGTGATCCAGGACGTGGTCGCGCTCGGCAATGCCTGCCGCGAAAAGGGCGTGATCTTTCACGTCGATTCGGCCCAGGCCACCGGCAAGGTCGAGATCGACATCACGAAGCTGCCCATCGACCTGATGAGCCTCGCTTCGCACAAGACCTACGGCCCCAAGGGCATCGGCGCGTTGTACGTGCGCCGCAAGCCGCGCATCCGCCTCGAGGCGCAGATGCACGGCGGCGGCCACGAGCGCGGCATGCGCTCCGGCACCTTGCCCACGCACCAGATCGTCGGCATGGGCGAGGCCTATCGCATCGCCAAGCTCGAGATGAAGGACGACATCGCCCATGCACGCAGCCTGCAAAAGCGCCTGCTCGACGGCCTGAAGGACGTTGAACAGGTGTTCATCAACGGCGACCTCGAGCACCGCGTGCCGCACAACCTGAACATGAGCTTCAACTACGTCGAAGGCGAGTCGCTGATCATGGGCATCAAGGGCCTGGCGGTGTCGTCGGGTTCGGCCTGCACCTCGGCCAGCCTCGAGCCCAGCTACGTGCTGCGCGCCCTGGGCCGCAGCGACGAGCTGGCCCACAGCAGCCTGCGCATGACCATCGGCCGTTTCACGACCGAGGAAGAAATCGACTACGCCATTTCGACCATCAAGCACAACGTTGCCAAGCTGCGCGAGCTGAGCCCCCTGTGGGAGATGTTCCAGGACGGCGTCGACATCAGCACGATCCAGTGGTCGGCCCACTGATACAGGGCAGCCCAAGGCTCCACGATTGAACAAAGTTTGAGAGGTACACCATGGCATATTCTTCCAAGGTCATCGACCACTACGAAAATCCCCGCAACGTCGGCTCCTTCGAAAAGGGCGACGATTCGGTCGGCACCGGCATGGTCGGCGCACCGGCCTGCGGCGACGTGATGAAGCTGCAGATCAAGGTCAACCCCGAAACCGGTGTGATCGAAGACGCGCGCTTCAAGACCTACGGCTGTGGCTCGGCCATTGCCTCGTCGTCGCTCGTGACCGAATGGGTCAAGGGCAAGACGCTCGACGAAGCGGCTGCGCTGAAGAACGCGCAGATCGCCGAAGAGCTGGCGCTGCCGCCCGTGAAGATCCACTGCTCCATCCTGGCCGAAGACGCGATCAAGGCCGCCGTGAGCGACTACAAGGCCAAGCACGGCGTCAAGACCGCCGAGTCTGCTGCCGAAGCCGTCCACTGACATGGCCGTTACGCTGACCGAAGCCGCTGCGCGACACGTCACCCGCTATCTCGGCAAGCGAGGCAAGGGTGTGGGCGTGCGGCTGGGCGTGAAGACCACGGGCTGCTCGGGCCTCGCCTACAAGCTCGAGTACGTTGACGAGTTCACGCCTGAAGACGTGGTGTTCGAAGACCACGGCGTGAAGGTGCTGGTGGACCCGAAGAGCCTGGCCTACATCGACGGTACGCAGCTCGACTTCGTGCGCGAAGGCCTGAACGAAGGCTTCAAGTTCATCAACCCGAACGAGCGTGATCGCTGCGGTTGCGGGGAAAGCTTTCGCATTTGATGCGTCGTCGCTGAGCGCGACCACAGCCGCCACCATGTCATGTGCTGGCGGTTTTTTCTTGATCCATATGAGCCCCCACGTTCGGCACTTTGTGTCCTCTCTGCCCCCCGAGGGGGCGCAGACCGCCTTTGGGGCGGCCCGGCAGGCAGTCTGATGAACCTGAACGACACCGACTTTCAACTGTTTGCCGTCCCGGCGACTTTCGCGCAGGACCGCGCCGCGCTCGACGCGCGCTGGAAAGAACTGCAGCGCGAGGTTCACCCGGACCGCTTTGCCGCGCAGGGCGCCGCGGCGCAGCGCGTGGCCATGCAATGGTCGGTGCGCATCAACGAGGCCTACCAGCGGCTCAAGGACCCGATCCGCCGTGCCAGCTACATCTGCGAATTGCACGATGCGCCGCTGAATACCGAGAACAACACGGCGATGCCGGCGGAATTCCTGATGCAGCAGATGGAGTGGCGCGAGGCGCTGGACGACATCGACAGCACCGCCGCGCTCGACAAGTTGCTGGCCGAGGTCGAAGCTGCTCGCGCACGCGCACTCTCGTCCCTCGACTGGCTGATCGACGAAAAAGGCGACTACCCCGCCGCCGCGCAGCAGGTGAGAGCCCTCATGTTCATTGAGCGCTTCGGACAGGACCTCGAAGCCAAATTCGATCAATTGGGACAATAAGGGCATGGCTCTTCTTCAGATTTCCGAACCCGGCCAGGCGCCCGACCCGCATCAGCGCCGCATCGCCGTGGGCATCGACCTTGGCACCACCCATTCGCTGGTGGCCGCGGTGCGCAACGGCGTGGCCGAATGCCTGCCCGACGACAAAGGCCGCGTGCTGCTGCCTTCAGCGGTGCGCTACCTCGAAGGCGATCGCCGCCAGATCGGCTTCGATGCAGCGGCCGCGCGCGCGCAGGACCCCGCCAACACCATCACCTCGGTCAAGCGGCTCATGGGCCGCGGCCTCGCCGACATCGCGAACCGTGACGCCATGTCGTACCGCATCGGCGGCGACGATGGCGGCATGGTGAAGGTGCACACCTCGGCCGGCGAGAAGTCGCCCGTCGAAATCAGCGCCGAAATCCTGGCCACGCTGCGCTTTCGCGCCGAAGACACCTTCGACGACGAGCTCTACGGCGCTGTCATCACCGTGCCGGCGTATTTCGACGAAGGCCAGCGCCAGGCGACCAAGGACGCCGCGCAGCTGGCCGGCCTCAACGTGCTGCGACTGATTAGCGAGCCTACCGCCGCGGCGATCGCATATGGACTGGACAACGCGAGCGAAGGCGTCTACGCGGTTTACGACCTGGGCGGCGGCACATTCGATATTTCGATCCTGCGGCTCACGCAGGGCGTTTTCGAGGTGATTGCCACGGGTGGCGACTCCGCCCTCGGCGGTGACGACTATGACCATGCTCTGGCCGGCTTGGTGCTTGCCCAGACGGGCCTGCACGCCGACAGCGATGCCGACAAGGCGGCGTTGCTGGTTGCCGCGCGGGCCGCGAAAGAGGCGCTGACCGATTCGGAATCCACCGCATTCCGCGCGGAAGTGGCAGGCGCAGCCGCCAGCCTCGAGCTGACGCGCGAGCAGTTCTACACCGCCACCCAGTCGCTCACCGACCGCACCATCGCCGCCGTGCGCAAGGCGCTGCGCGACGCGAAGCTCAAGCCCGACGACCTGAAAGGCATCGTGCTGGTCGGCGGGTCCACCCGCATGCCGCAGGTCCGGCGCGCCGTTGCCGATTTCTTCGGCCGCGAACCGCTGGTCAACCTGAATCCCGACGAGGTCGTGGCTCTCGGTGCTGCCATCCAGGCCAACCAGCTGGCCGGCAACAACGGTGCGGGCGAGCTGCTGTTGCTCGACGTGATCCCGCTGTCGCTCGGCATCGAGACCATGGGAGGGCTGGTCGAGCGCATCGTGCCGCGCAACCAGACCATTCCGACCGCGATGGCGCAGGACTTCACGACGTATCAGGATGGCCAGACCGCGTTGGCGCTGCACGTGGTGCAGGGCGAGCGCGACCTCGTGTCCGACTGCCGCAGCCTCGCGCGCTTCACGCTGCGCGGCATTCCGCCGATGGTGGCCGGCGCGGCGCGCATCCGTGTGACCTTCACGGTCGATGCCGACGGCCTGCTCAGCGTGAGCGCGAAGGAGCAGGGCAGCGGCGTTGAAGCCAGCGTGGCGGTCAAGCCGTCGTACGGCCTGTCGGACGACCAGATCGCGACCATGCTGCAGGAAAGCTTTTCCACCGCGCAGCAGGACATGCAAGCCCGCGCACTCGTGGAAGCACGCGTCGATGCCGACCGCATGCTGCTAGCCACGCAGAGCGCGCTCGATGCCGACGGCGACCTGCTCAGCGTTGAGGAGCGCGCGGTCATCGACGCATCGATGGCGCAGTTGCGCGAGGCCGCCAAGGGCAGTAACGAGGCCGCCGCCATCGACGCGGCCACCAAGAAGCTGGCCGATGACACCGAGGCCTTCGCCGCCCAGCGCATGAACGCGGGCATTGCGCGCGCGCTTGCCGGGCGCAAGGTCGAATCTCTCTAGAACAACAACATGCCCACGATCAAGATCTATCCGCATCCCGAATACTGCCCGCAAGGCGCCGAGATCACCGCGCCGGCCGGCACCTCGATCTGCGAGGCTCTGCTCGACAACGACATCAACATCGAGCACGCGTGCGAGATGAGCTGCGCGTGCACCACCTGCCACGTGATCGTGCGGGAGGGCTTCAGTTCGCTCAATGAGGCAGAAGAGGGCGAGGAAGACCTGCTCGACCGTGCCTGGGGCCTGGAGCCGCAGTCGCGCCTGAGTTGCCAATCGATCCTGGCGCAGGAAAATGTGACGATCGAGATTCCCAAGTACTCGATTAACCACGCCAAAGAGAATCACTGAAAGAGCCACCGCATGTCGCGCCAGATCGTCCTCGACACCGAAACCACCGGCCTTTCCGCCGAGAACGGCGACCGCATCATCGAGCTCGGCTGCGTGGAGCTCTTCGCCCGCAAGCTCACCGGCAACGACCTGCACATCTACTTCAACCCCGAGCGCGAGAGCCATGAAGACGCGTTGAAGGTTCACGGCCTGACGACCGACTTCCTGCGCGACAAGCCGAAGTTCGCGACGCTGGCCAACGACATCGTTGAATACCTGCGCGATGCCGAGCTGATCATCCACAACGCGGCCTTCGACGTCGGCTTTCTCAACAAGGAGTTCGAGCGCGCCGGATTGCCGCCGCTGCGCACCTTCGTCAGCGAAGTGACCGACACGCTGGCCATGGCCAAGCAGGTCTACCCCGGCAAGCGCAATTCGCTGGATGCGCTGTGTGACCGTTTCGGCGTCGACCGCTCCAACCGCACCTTCCACGGCGCCAAGCTCGACGCGCAGCTGCTGGCGGACGTGTACATCAACCTCACGCGCGGTCAGGATGCGCTGCTGATCGACGTGGCCTCGAACGAGCCCGCGCAAGGTACAACCGTGGTGGCCATCGACCTGAGCCAGTTCGAGCTGCCGGTGATCATGGCGGCCGAGCACGAACTGACCGCGCACGAGGCGGTGTTGGTGCAACTCGACAAATCGAGTGGCGGTCGCACGCTGTTTCGGGAAAACGGCTGAAAAGCTATGGCATAATCTGAGGCTTCGCATAACGCGATACGTTTTCAAGACGCTGAAGGCAAACGGCAGCGTTTCGGGCGGTTAGCTCAGGGGTAGAGCACAGCATTCACACTGCTGGGGTCGGAGGTTCGAAACCTCCACCGCCCACCAAATCAAAAAGCGACCTGGATTTCCAGGTCGCTTTTTTGTTGCGCGTTTTCTTCTGGATCCACTGCGCGCCGAACAGGTCGGGTTCTGCGGCATGCCCGGCGTGCGGCACATGAGCTGTCGGTCCGCACCGACGGCAAGTGCAGCCAAGGGCCGTTTGAACTTTCCATGTCGGAGTTCTAGAACCAATGGGAAAGGAGCGCCACCATGGCCACCCATCCCGACCTTCCGACACCTGTCACACCGGATCTGCCCGTCGAGCCCGACGAAGGGCCGAGCACACCACCCGACGAACCCACCGATCCCGAGCCGCCGCCCTCCGTAAAGTGATTCCACGCGCGGGCCGCGCTAAGCTCGCGTGATGGAAGAAATTGATTGCGCCGTCATCGGCGCCGGTGTGGTGGGGCTGGCAGTGGCGCGCGCCTTGGCGCTCGCCGGGCGGGAGGTGCTGGTGCTCGAATCCGAAGGTGCGATAGGGACGGGCACGAGTTCGCGCAACAGCGAAGTCATTCATGCAGGCATCTACTACCCGCAGGGCTCGCTGAAGGCGAAGCTTTGCGTTGAAGGGAAGGAGTTGCTGTACGCCTATGCGGCGGAGCGCGGTGTGCCGCATCGACGCTGCGGCAAGCTCATCGTGGCGACATCGCCGGGGCAGGCGGACCAGCTCGATGCCATTCGGGTCAAGGCTGCGGCGAACGGTGTCGGCGACCTGGCGATGCTGACCGCGCAGCAGGCCGGCGCGCTGGAGCCGCAGCTGCATTGCGTCGCGGCGCTGCATTCGCCAAGCACCGGTATTGTCGACAGCCATGCCCTCATGCTGAGCCTGCTCGGCGATCTGGAGAACGCAGGCGGCATGCTGGCGCTGAAATCGTCCATCACGCGCGCCGAATGTGGCGCTGGGGCTGTTGTCCTGATCGCGGAGGACGGCACGGCGTTGCGTTGCCGTAGCGTGGTCAATGCGGCAGGTCTCGGTGCCCCTGCGTTGGCGCGGTGCTTCGAGGGCCTGCCGCCTTCGGCGGTGCCCGTGGAGCACTTTGCCAAGGGCAATTACTTCACTCTGTCGGGGCGTGCGCCGTTCGGGCGCCTCGTCTATCCCGTGCCCGAGCCCGGCGGATTGGGCGTACACCTCACGATCGACCTCGGCGGCCAAGCCAAGTTCGGGCCCGACGTGCAGTGGGTGTCCTCGCCTGGCGACCTGGTGGTGGACCCGACGCGCGGCGACGGTTTCTATGCCGAGGTGCGCAAGTACTGGCCCGCGCTGCCCGACGGTGCCCTGATTCCGGGCTATGCGGGGATGCGGCCGAAGATCTCGGGCCCGGGCGAGCCGGCGGCGGACTTCATGATCGACGGACCCGATTCGCATGGCATACAAGGGCTGGTCAATCTCTTCGGTATCGAGTCGCCGGGCCTCACGAGCAGCCTGGCCATCGGCCGGCACGTCGCGCGCCTGCTGGCGGGTGAATGAAGTGCGCTCGTGCGCAATGAAGTCGCATCTCGCACCAAAGTCTGATCATCTGTCGCGCCCGAGGGCCTTTTGTGCCTGTAACATGACAGGACGCCATCGCTGGCGTGAAAGCCGCCGGCGCGGTGCCGGTGTCATCAATGGAGGAAAGATTCCAATGAGTGCATCACAAAATCTTGAAGCAGCGGCCGAAGACATCGCAAGCGACGTGCGCGGCGTGCTGGCAAGCAAGGACCTGGATTCGGTTCCCCACATCAAGGCGCTGCGCCAGCGCATCGACACCAAGCTGGCCATCGCACGCGAACTAGCGGCCGAGAAGAGCAAGCTCGCCGCCAAGAAGGCCCGCGAAGCGGCCAACTCCGCCAACGCCTACGCCCATGACGAACCATGGCAGATCGCCGGTGCTGCACTGGCTGTCGGCGTGTTGGTGGGCCTGCTGCTTGGCCGCCGCTGACCTGAGCATTCGCCGCCGCAGCATCGTTCGCCCGGACATGGCCGGAGCCAGCCCATGAGGCTGTCGTCCCTGTTCGGGCTGAACGCCCGGATTCGCCGGCTGCGCATCGCTGCCGCCGAAGGCGCGCTGGCGGCCGAAGACCGGGTGCAGCTGCTGCGCATGGCCTGGGAGGACGAGAAGCAGCGCCTCAAGCTGTTGCTTGTCTTCAGTCTGGCCGTGTTGGGGCTGACCACGGTCACGGTGGCTCTGCTGTCCGTGGCGGTGGTGGTTCATTTCTGGGAAACGCCTCACCGCATCGTGGCCGCATGGTCGGTGGCGGGGGTGTGGATCGTGCTTTGGCTGGCGGCCGCCATCGGCTTGCTGCTGACGCTGCGCAACGCATCCAACAGCTTCGTGCCGGCACGCCGCGAGTTCGAACGCGACTGGGCCTGGGTCCAGGACCGTTTCGGCCTCGGCAAGGACCCTGAACAGGACGAAGAGGCGCCGCGCCCCCCGCGGCCTGCCACGCGCGAGGAACTGCTGGCGCGCATGGAGCGTCAGCGCGAGCGCATCGCGACGTTGCAGGGTGGACGCGAGCAGGCTCAGCCGGTCGGCGGTTCAGGCGAGGGCGAAGCGCCTCCGCCCAACGAATCGGCGGCCGCCGCGGCACTGCGCATTGCGCGTGCGCATCCGGTGGCTACCGGCGTCGTTGCTGCGGCCGCCGTGGTGGTGATCCGGCCGAAGCGCCTGCTGCGTTGGGCCGCGGTCATCGCGCCAATACTCTGGCGCATGCGCTGAAAGAGACGAAGAAAGAAGCTCAGGCCTGGCTGCGATCCCGCAGCAGCGCCTGGGCGGCTTCGCGCACCAGCGCAGGGCCGCGGTAGATCAGGCCGGTGTAGATCTGCACCACGTCCGCACCCGCGGCGATCTTGGCCTTGGCATCGGCTGCGCTCAGGATGCCGCCGACCCCGATGATCGGAAAACCCGAACCGAGCGCCGCACGCAACTGGGCGACAACGCGGTTGCTGGCCTCGCGCACCGGCGCACCCGACAGTCCGCCCGCTTCATCCGCATGCGGCAGGCCCTTGACCGCATCGCGCGCGAGCGTG
Source organism: Variovorax sp. Varisp46 (assembly GCF_059491885.1). Classification (NCBI taxonomy): domain Bacteria; kingdom Pseudomonadati; phylum Pseudomonadota; class Betaproteobacteria; order Burkholderiales; family Comamonadaceae; genus Variovorax; species Variovorax sp. Varisp46. The sequence goes on along the minus strand of NZ_CP168515.1, from coordinate 2,577,781 downwards.
GTGTTGGTGGCGATCACGCCGTCCATGCCATGGCGCTTCAGCGTGGCGGCGATCACCGCCACCTGGGCCTCGTCGAGATCGGGGGCGATCTTCACGAACAGCGGGGAGCGCTTGTTGTGGCGCGCGGCCAGCGCCTCGCGCCGTTCGGCCACCGCGCCGAGCAGCGCATCGAGCGCCTCATCGCTCTGCAGCGTGCGCAGGTTGGCGGTGTTGGGGCTCGAGATATTGATCGTCACGTAGTCGGCGTGCGGGTATACGCCGTCGAGGCAGAGCAGGTAGTCGTCCACCGCGCGCTCGATCGGCGTGGCGGCGTTCTTGCCGATGTTCAGGCCCAGCAGCATCGGCGACGTGGTGCCCGTGCCGGTCTTGCGGAAACGCGCCTTCTGCACATTGGCCAGGAAGGCGTCGAGCCCTTCGTTGTTGAAGCCGAGCCGGTTGATCAGCGCATCGCGCTGCGGCAGCCGGAACATGCGAGGCTTGGGGTTGCCCGGCTGCGCCTTCGGCGTCACCGTACCGACTTCGACGAATCCGAAGCCCATCGCGGCGAAGGCGTCAATGCAGCGGGCGTTCTTGTCAAGCCCGGCCGCCAGGCCCACGCGGTTCGGAAAGTGCAAGCCGGCGAGCTGGATCGGGTCGTTCACGCGCGGTGCCGAATAGGCGCAGGCCAGCGGCGTGTTCTGGGTGCGTGCCAAGCCGTCCAGCGTGAGTTCATGGGCGTGCTCGGGGTCGAAGCCGAACAGGAAAGGGCGGGCCAGGCCGTAGAGCGAAGAGGGCATCAGCAGGGGCATCGGATAATTCTGAACTTCTATGAGCCAAGGATTCTCCGCGATGACCGCACCCACCACCCCAACCCCTCTTTCTCAGGATGAACTCAAGGCCCAGGTCGGCCTTGCCGCGCTGGCCTACGTGGTCAAGGGCGAGATCGTCGGCGTCGGAACCGGCTCCACGGTGAACAAGTTCATCGACGCGCTGGCCACCATCAAGGACGAGATCAAGGGCGCTGTCTCCAGCTCGGTAGCTTCGACCGAGCGCCTGCGCGCACTGGGCATCCCGGTGTTCGACAGCAACGAGGTGGAAGAACTGGCTGTCTACATCGACGGCGCCGACGAAATCGACCACCGCGGCTTCATGGTGAAGGGCGGTGGCGCCGCGCTCACGCGCGAAAAGATCGTGGCGGCGCAGTCGCGCAAGTTCATCTGCATCGCCGATGCGTCCAAACTGGTCGATGCGCTGGGCGCGTTTCCGCTGCCCGTGGAGGTGATTCCGATGGCCGCGCGCCGGGTGATGCGCCAGTTCGCGAGCATGGGTGGCATCGCCCAGGTGCGCGAGAAGGACGGCCTGCCGCTGGTTACCGACAACGGTCAGCACATCGTGGATGTGACTGGCCTGCGGATCACCGATCCGCTGGCCTTCGAGTCCGAGGTGAGCCAATGGCCTGGCGTGGTGACGGTGGGCGTCTTTGCGCACCAGAAAGCCGACGTGTGCCTGCTGGGTACCCCGACGGGCGTGAAGACGATGCAGTTCGCCCGATGATCCGCGGCCGCGAACGCGGCCTGGGTCAGAACTTGATGCCGGCCGGGTTGCTTGGGGTCGGTTCGCTCGAGGCGGGAGGCGGCGACGCGGGCTGCGCAGCCGGTGCCGCAGGGGCCCGGGTTGCGGGTGCTGCCTGTTGCGCGATCAGTGGCCGCGCCAGGCCGTTGCGATAGCCCGCGGGCAGGCTGTTGCTCTTGGGATAGCCGGCCGCGTCGAGGTACTGCGACCACTCGGCATCCGAAAAGCCCTTGAGCTGCTGCGATCCGATGGTCAGCAGCGGCAGCGAACTCTGGCTGCTCAGGCGCTGTAGCGCCTGGACTTCCTCGTTGCTCTTGACGGTTCGCTCTTCGAACGGGATGCCACGCGTGACAAGCAGCGAGCGTGCCGTGCTGCAGGGGCCGCATTCGTCGCTGCTGTACAGGGTGACGGGGTAGCGCTGCGCCACCTGCCGCAATTCATACGGCAGGCCCGCATTGGCGGGCGTGGTGACGCCGCCCTGCGGCCCCGAAGCCGCTTCGGTGCTGGCGGTCGGAGCGCGATCTGAAAAGGTGACCTTGCCGTTTTTGTCGACCTGGCGGTAGATGGGCTGTGCCATCGCGCCCGCGGCAACGAGCGCAAGGGCGAGGCCGCTCAGGCGATGCAGTGAGAGTTTGTGAATCGGATGCATCGCCCGAGTATCGCAAGCTTCAGCGCCGCATCAAACGGGCTGGGGCTCCGCCATGCCCTGATGTCGCAGCAGCGCATCAAGCTGGGGCTCGCGGCCGCGGAAGGCCTTGAACGAATCCATGGCGCTGCGGCTGCCGCCGGCCTCCAGGATGGCCTGGCGGTACTTGCGGCCGGTCTCGATGTTCGGCTCGCCGTCGGCGCCCACGGTTTCCTCGAAGGCCGCGTAGGCGTCGGCACTCAGCACCTCGGCCCACTTGTAGCTGTAATAGCCGGCCGCGTAGCCGCCCGAGAAGATGTGGCTGAAGGTATTCGGCGTGCGGCTGAACGGCGGCGAGGGCATCACTGCCACCTCGGCGCGCACCTTGCCGAGCAGCGCCATCACATCGCCGGGCTTGGCCGCCGCTGCGTGGTACTCGGTATGCAGCAGCATGTCGAACAGCGAGAACTCGATCTGGCGCAGCGTCTGCAGGCCGCTCTGGAAGTTCTTGGCGGCCGTCATCTTGTCGAACAGCGCGCGCGGCAGCGGCTCGCCGGTGTCGACGTGGGCGGTCATGTGCTTGAGCACGTCCCACTCCCAGCAGAAGTTCTCCATGAACTGGCTCGGCAGCTCGACCGCGTCCCACTCGACACCGCTGATGCCCGAGACGTCGCGCTCGTTCACCTGCGTGAGCATGTGGTGCAGGCCGTGGCCGAACTCGTGGAAGAGGGTGGTCACGTCGTCGTGCGTGAGCAGCGGCGGCTTGCCGTCGACGCCGCTGGCGAAGTTGCACACCAGCTGCGCAACCGGCGTTTGCAGCACGCCGTTGTCGGGGCGTAGCCAGCGGGCGCGCACATCGTCCATCCAGGCGCCGCCGCGCTTGGCGGCGCGCGCGGAGGGGTCCAGGTAGAACTGGCCGACCTTCTGGCCGGCGCGCTCGATGCGATAGAACTCCACGCTCGGGTGCCACGTGGGCGCCGAGTCGCGGCGGATCGACACCTCGAACAGCGTCTCGACGATCTTGAACAGCCCGGCCATGACCTTCGGCGCGGGGAAGTACTGCTTTACCTCCTGCTCGCTGAAGGCATAGCGCGCTTCCTTGAGCTTCTCGCCGATGTAGTTCCAGTCCCAGGGTTGCGGGTCGGTGATGCCCAGTTGCTCCGAGGCGAAGACTCGCAGGTCGGCCAGGTCGCGCTCGCCATAGGGCTTGGCCTTGGTGGCGAGATCGCGCAGGAACTTGACGACTTGCTCGGGCGATTCGGCCATCTTCGGCACGACGGACAGCTCGCCGTAGTTCCTGTAGCCCAGCAGCTTCGCTTCTTCCTCGCGCAGCGCGAGGATCTCCGTGATGAGCGCCGTGTTGTCGAAGGCAGCATCGCCGAATTCGCTGGCGCGCGTGACGTAGGCGCGGTAGAGCTTCTCGCGCAGCGCGCTGCTCCTGGCGAACTGCATCACCGGCAGGTAGCACGGCATCTTGAGCGTGAGCTTGTAGCCTTCCTTGCCCTCGGCTTCGGCGGCTGCGCGAGCGGCGCTCACGACGTCCTCGGGCACGCCCTCGAGATCGCCCAGCGAGGCGTAGTAGGCAAAGGCATCGGTCGCGTCGAGTGCGTTCTCGCTGAACTTCTGGCTCAGCTCGGCCTGGCGCTCCTGGATGTCGGCGAAGCGCTTCTTGGCGTCGCCCTGCAGTTCGGCGCCGCCGAGCACGAAGTTGCGCACGGCGTTCTTGTGCGCCTGGCGCTGCTCGGGGTTGAGCGTGGCCGGATCGATGGCCTTGTATTTGGCGTACAGGCGCTCGTCGGAACCCAGGCGGGTCCAGAACGCGGTGACGCGCGGCATGGCCTCGTTGTAGGCAGCGCGCAGCTCCGGCGTGTCGGCCACGGCATTGAGGTGGCCGACGGCACCCCAGGCGCGGCTGAAGCGTTCGGAGGCCACGTCGAGCACCCTGGAGATCGCGTTCCAGTCGGCCGGGAATTCGGACGCCGTTACCGTCTGCAGCGCGGTCTCGGCATCGGCCAGCAGGGTGTCGACCGCGGGCGACACATGCTCGGGCCTGATGCGATCGAACAGCGGGAGATCGGTGAAGTCGAGGAGTGGGTTGTTCGTGGTGGCCATGGAAATCACTTGGCGGCGCGTTCCGCAGCTTCAAGGGTATTGACGAGGAGCATGGCGCGGGTCATCGGGCCGACGCCGCCCGGCACGGGGGTGATCCAGCCAGCCACTTCCTTCACGCTGTCGAAATCGACGTCGCCGGCCAGCTTGCCGTCGGCCCTGCGGTTCATGCCGACGTCGATGACCACCGCTCCGGGCTTCACCATGGCGGCCGTCAGGAGATCGAGCTTGCCCACGGCAGCCACGATCACGTCGGCCTGCCGCGTGATGGCGCCGAGGTCTTGCGTGGCGCTGTGGCAGATGGTCACGGTGGCGCTCTTGGCCAGCAGCATCATGGCCATCGGCTTGCCGACGATGTTGCTGCGGCCGATGACCACCGCGTGCTTGCCGCGTAGGTCGTAGCCGATGGATTCGAGCATCTTCATGCAGCCGTGCGGCGTGCAGGGCCAGAAGCCGGGTGCGCCGGTCATCAGCGCGCCGGCGCTGGCGACGTGGAAGCCGTCGACGTCCTTGGCGGGCGAGATCGTCTCGATGACTTTCTGGCTGTCCATGTGCTTGGGCAGTGGCAGCTGAACCAGAATGCCGTGCACCTTCGGGTCGTCGTTGAGGGCGCGGATGCGGGCCAGCAAGTCAGCTTCGCTCAGGTCGGCGGGGTAGGTCTCGAGCGTGGCCTGCAGGCCGGTCTCGGTGCTGTCGTTGACCTTGTGCTTCGTGTAGACCTGGCTGGCCGGATCGCTGCCCACCAAGATGATGGACAGTGCCGGGTTCACGCCGCGCGCCTTCAGCGCGGCGGTGCGGCCGGACACCTCGGCACGAATGGTTTTGGCGAGGGCGTTGCCGTCGATCAGTTGGGCGGTCATCGGTTTTGATTTTCCAAGTAAAAACGCCCGCTTGCGCAGGCGTGGGGAAGGTGCGTGGCTATCGGCGGGATAGCTGCGGCTCAGGAGGCCTTGGCCGTGGGGGCCGCTTGCCCGAGCGCTATCTTGAGCAGATCGGCCACAGTATTGGCATTGAGCTTTTCCATGATGTTGGCGCGATGCGCCTCGACCGTCTTGATGCTGATGCCGAGGTCGTCCGCGATCTGCTTGTTCAGGCGGCCGGCGACGATGCGTTCGAGCACCTGCGCCTCGCGGCCCGTGAGCTTGGACAGCAGCGCATCGCGGCTGGCCGACTGCTGGTGCTGCGTGAAGGCGCCGCGCGCATGTTCGAGCATGCGCTCAACCAGCGTGACGAGCTCTTCGTCGTTGAAGGGCTTCTGGATGAAATCCATCGCGCCCTTCTTCATGCTGTCGACCGCCATCGGCACGTCGCCATGGCCGGTGATGACCACGATCGGCAGCGGGGAGCGGCGTTCGATCAGGCGATCCTGCAGTTCGAGGCCGGTCATGCCGGCCATGCGGATGTCGACGATCAAACAGGCGACTTCGCGCGGGTCGTATCGGGAGAGAAAGGATTCGGCGGAATCGAAACAGCGGACTCTGTAGTCCTTGCCCTCGAGCAGCCATTGCAGCGAATCGCGTACGGCTTCGTCGTCGTCGACGACATAGACCGTGCCCTTCTTCGGAATCAAACTCATGCAGGTACCTTTGCCTCGTCGCTAGCTACGGAACTGATAGCGTCCAACACCGGAATCCAGAAGGAAAAACGGCATCCGATCACATCCGGGCCATTGTAGATGTTCTCCGCCTGCATCCGGCCGCGGTGCGACTCGACGATGGTGCGGCACAGATTGAGCCCGATGCCCATGCCCTCGGGCTTGGTGGAGAAGAAGGCTTCGTAGAGCCGGTCCATCACTTCCGGAGCGAGCCCCTTGCCCGTGTCCTGCACCGAGAACTCGATGGCGTTGTGGCCTTCGATGACCTTGGGCAGCACGCGCAGCTCGACGCTGCGGCGCGCCAGCGGGCGCTCGGCGATGTCGATGGATTCGGCCGCGTTCTTCAGCAGGTTGACCATCACCTGTTCGATGAGGATCGGGTCGACGCGCACCACCGGCAGCCGCGCGGCCACGTAGTGGTTCAGGCGCACGTTGCGCCGGCGCAACTCGATGCCTGCCAGCTCGACCGCCTCGCTCACCATGGTGGCCACGTCGGCCGGCGTGCGGTTGGGTTCGCTGCGCTTCACGAAAGAGCGGATGCGCTGGATGATCTGGCCGGCGCGCTGGGCCTGCTTCGACGTTTTCTCGAGCGCGGCGAGCAGCGCGTCGTTGTCGATCGATTGGCCCTTGATGCGCGACATCATCCCGTTGCAGTAGTTGGTGATGGCGGTCAGCGGCTGGTTGAGCTCGTGGGCCACGCTGGAGGCCATCTCGCCCATCGTGATGAGTCGGCTCGCAGCCTGGGCCTTGTCGGCCTGAGCGGCGGCCTGCTCCTCGGCGTCGCGGCGTGGCGTGATGTCGGTGGCGATCACCAGCTGCGCGAGGCGGCCGTCGACCCATGTCAGGTAGCGCGAACGCACTTCGAGCCATTTGCCGAGGTGCGGCACGAAGATTTCGTTGTTGGCCGCCTGCGCCGCGGTGAGCGTGTCGATCGGCAGGCCCGCGTACGGATCGACGTCGTCGAGGCCCTCGTCGTGCGCATTCGAGGCTGGCACACCTGCCTGCGCGACCATGCCCAGATGGCCCACGGTGTCGGAGCCGAACCAGAGTCGGTACAGCTTGTTGGCGAACAGCAGTTCCTCGCTGCCGATGGGCGCGACGGACACGGCCGCATCGAGCGCTTCCAGCACGGTGGTGAAGCGTTCGTACGAAGCCGACAACTGCTCGCGGATGCGCGTGGGCTCGGTGATGTCGGTCATCGACGTCATCCAGCCGGTCTGGTGGCCGCGCGCGTCGATCAGCGGCGACACGTAGAGCCGGGCGTTGAACACGCTGCCGTTCTTGCGCTTGACGCGCACCTGGAAGCCGCCGGGCAGGGCGCGGCCATGCAGCTCTTCTTCCAGGCGCTCGTTCATCACTTCGCGGTCGGATTCGAGCCAGTAGGGGAAGGGCGGCGACTGGCCGACGAGCTCGGCCTCGCTCCATCCGGTCATCGCGCAGAAGGCGGCGTTCACGTAGGTGATGCGGCCCTGCAGGTCGAGCACGCGCATGCCGGTCAGCATGGAGTTCTCCATGGCGCGGCGGAAATTGGTTTCTGCGACCAGCCGCTGCTGTGCCTGCAGCCGCCGCCGCGTGTGCCGCCAGGTGCCGATGAGCATCCAGCTCGTGAGCACGCTGAGCGCGCAGACCAGCCAGAACAGCCCGTTGCCGACCACGCCCTGCGAGGTGCGGTAGGCCTGCGCCCGCAGCACCAGAGCATTGCCCACCGGGGACACCGGCACTTCGTATTCGTTGGTCCGCTCGGTCCAGGGCAGCAGGCGCGTGCCGCCTTCCTTCAGGGTGGTGGTGTTGCCCGCGATCGCGTGGCCCTTGGCGTCGAGCAGCGACACCGCATAGCGCGCCTGTACTTCGGACGGCATGCCGTAGCGCAGCAGCCCGTCGACCGAGAACTCGCCAAGCACGACGCCTGCGAACAGGCCTTGATCGAAAAGGGGGATGTGCAGCTGCAGCATCGCAGGGGGGTCGCCCCCGGCCACGGGCTGCGAATACACCGGCTGGCGCAGCTCGCGGGCCAGCGCATAGTTGCTCTCGATGTCGCCCGGACGCAGCACGTCGCCGATCAGGTGCTGCTGGGCCGGGTGCACGCTGGGCGCCGCATAGCCGGCCTTGAAGCGGCGGCGGTCGTCGATCCAGGTGATGGTCTGCAGCTCGGGGAACTGGCTCACCAGCGACTCGGCTCGGCTGGTGAATTCGACTGGGTCGATCTCGCGGTTGGAAGCGTCGCGCGCGATGCGCATCAACTGCTCCTGCCGTTCCAAAAGCCGCAGGCGCATGCGCTGCTGTGCGTATTCGACGTCGCGGCGTACCGACTCCTGCTCGCGCTCGACTTCCTCGGTGCGCAGGTACCAGAAGGCGGACACGATGGCGGCAAGAAACAACAGCACGGCCGCCATCGGCGCGAGCATGGCGACTGCGTCCTGCAGCACCGGCGTCTGCCGGCGCCACCACCTGCGCCACCAGGACAGGGGCGAGGCATTCACGGCACTGCGGGCAACTGCCAGCGGAGAGGAAAAAGGCATGGTCCGAGTTTAGGTGAAGCCCTTCGGAAGCGACGGCAAAGCAACGTCGGCCCGGGCTTGCGCGCGGTTTTGCGCAGGGCAAACGCGAACTGAAAATTTCATATTAAGAAATTGCTACGCACTATTTGAAATCTCGATGTTTCTATGCGAAACTCCGCCGCGTTCGCTGCACAGCGCACTTAAATTACAGCCACAGCCCTAAAAGGAGAGACAAGCATGTCGGCAAATCCCGAGAACCTGTTCGGCTCGGCCGCAAACGATGCGGACGCCCAGGAGACCCGTGAATGGATGGATGCACTGTCCTCCGTCATCCAGAGCGAGGGTCCGGAGCGGGCCCACTTCCTTCTCGAGCAACTGCTCGAACATGCCCGCCAGAACACGGTCGACATGCCGTTCTCGGCCAACACGGGCTACGTCAACACCATCGAGCCCTCGCAGGAGGCCCGCAGCCCCGGCAACCTCGAGATCGAACAACGCCTGCGTGCCTACATGCGCTGGAATGCCATGGCGATGGTGGTCAAGGCCAACCGCATCCACCCGCCCGAAGGCGGCGACCTCGGCGGCCACATTGGCTCCTTCGCCTCGCTGGCCAGCATGTTCGGCGCCGGCTTCAACCACTTCTGGCACGCCGAGAGCGAGAACCACGGCGGCGACCTGCTCTACATCCAGGGCCACGTTTCGCCCGGCATCTATGCCCGCGCCTACCTCGAAGGCCGCCTCTCCGAAGAGCAGCTGCTCAACTTCCGCCAGGAAGTGGACGGCAAGGGCCTGTCGAGCTACCCGCACCCCAAGCTGATGCCGGAGTTCTGGCAGTTCCCGACCGTCTCGATGGGCCTGGGGCCGCTGATGGCGATCTACCAGGCGCGCTTCCTCAAGTACCTGCATGCACGCGGCATCGCCAACACCGAGAACCGCAAGGTCTGGGTGTTCTGTGGCGACGGTGAAATGGACGAGGTGGAATCGCTGGGCGCCATCGGCCTGGCGGCGCGCGAGAACCTCGACAACCTGATCTTCGTCATCAACTGCAACCTGCAGCGCCTGGACGGTCCGGTGCGCGGTAACGGCAAGATCATCCAGGAACTGGAAGGCGAATTCCGCGGTGCCAACTGGAACGTCGTCAAGCTGATCTGGGGCAAGGGTTGGGACGCCCTGCTCGAAAAGGACCATGACGGCGCGCTGCGCAAGATCATGATGGAGTGCAACGACGGCGACTACCAGGCCATGAAGGCCAACGATGGTGCCTACGTGCGCAAGAACTTCTTCGGCCGCGACCCGCGCACGCTGAAGATGGTCGAGCACATGACCGACGACGAGGTCTGGAGCCTGCAGCGCGGCGGCCACGACTCGCAGAAGGTGTACGCCGCCTTCCACGCCGCCCAGAACCACAAGGGCCAGCCCACGGTGCTGCTCGTCAAGACCGTCAAGGGCTTCGGCATGGGCAAGATCGGCGAAGGCAAGAACACGGTCCACCAGACCAAGAAGCTCGGCGACGAGGACATCAAGGCCTTCCGCGACCGCTTCAACATTCCGATTCCTGACAGCCAGATCGCCGAGCTGCCGTTCTACAAGCCGGCCGACGACACGCCGGAAATGCGCTACCTGCACGAGCGCCGCAAGGCGCTCGGCGGCTACCTGCCGCATCGCCGCGCCAAGGCCGACGAAAGCTTCACGGTGCCCTCGCTCGACACCTTCAAGTCGGTAATCGAGCCCACGGCCGAAGGCCGCGAGATCTCGACCACGCAGGCCTACGTGCGCTTCCTCACGCAGCTGCTGCGCGACAAGGCGCTGGGCCCGCGCGTCGTGCCCATCCTGGTGGACGAGGCACGCACCTTCGGCATGGAAGGCTTGTTCCGCCAGATCGGCATCTACAACCCGCACGGTCAGCAGTACACCCCGGTCGATAAAGACCAGGTCATGTACTACAAGGAAGACAAGGCCGGCCAGATCCTGCAGGAAGGCATCAACGAAGCCGGCGGCATGTCGAGCTGGATCGCGGCGGCCACGTCGTACAGCACGAACAACCGCATCATGGTGCCGTTCTATGTGTACTACTCGATGTTCGGCTTCCAGCGCATCGGCGACCTCGCCTGGGCGGCCGGCGACATGCAGGCCCGCGGCTTCCTGCTGGGCGGCACCTCGGGACGCACCACGCTGAACGGCGAAGGCCTGCAGCACGAAGACGGCCACAGCCACATCCTGGCCAACACCATCCCGAACTGCGTGAGCTACGACCCGACCTTCGCGCACGAAGTCGGCGTGATCCTGCACCATGGCCTCAAGCGCATGGTCGAGAAGCAGGACAACGTCTACTACTACCTGACGCTGCTCAACGAGAACTACGCGATGCCCGGCCTCCAGCCCGGTACCGAAGAGCAGATCATCAAGGGCATGTACCTGTCGAAGCAGGGCCCTGCGCTCAAGGCCAAGGCACCGACCGTGCAACTGCTGGGCAGCGGCACCATCCTGCGCGAAAGCTTTGCCGCGCAAGAGCTGCTCGAAAAGGACTGGGGCGTGTCGGCTTCCGTGTGGAGCTGCCCGAGCTTCAATGAGCTCACGCGTGACGGCCAGGACGCCGACCGCTGGAACCTGCTGCACCCGGACCAGACGCCGCGCGTGCCCTTCGTGGCCGAGCAGCTTGCGCCCACCACCGGCCCGGTGGTCGCCTCGACCGACTACATGAAGGCCTACGCCGAGCAGATCCGCCCCTTCATCCCGAAGGGCCGTACCTACAAGGTGCTGGGCACCGACGGCTTCGGCCGCAGCGACTTCCGAAACAAGCTGCGCGAGCACTTCGAGATCAACCGCCACTACATCGTGGTGGCTGCGCTCAAGGCGCTGAGCGAAGATGGCACCGTGCCGGTGGCCAAGGTGGTGGAAGCGATCAAGAAGTACGGCATCAATGTCGACAAGGTCAACCCGCTCTACGCCTGACCCTCAACAATCAACGAACGAAACGGCGCCTCAGGGCGGGAGACAAACGATATGGCAGCAGTGGAAGTCAAGGTGCCGGACATCGGCGATTTCGATGAAGTCGCGGTGATCGAGGTGCTCGTGAAGGTGGGCGATACGGTCAAGGCCGAGCAGTCGCTCATCACGGTGGAGTCGGACAAGGCATCGATGGAAATTCCGTCGTCGACCGCTGGCGTGGTCAAGGAGCTGAAGGTCGAGGTCGGCAGCAAGGTCAAGGAAGGCTCGGTGGTGCTCGTGCTCGAGGCCGAGGGAGCGGGTGCTGCAGCAGCACCGGCGCCCGCGGCTGCTCCGGCAGCAGCGCCGGCTCCTGCGCCGGCCGCAGCGGCCCCCGCGCCGGCTGCTCCCGCGGCAGCCCCGGCGGCCTCGGGCCCGGTGGAGGTCAAGGTGCCCGACATCGGCGACTTCAAGGACGTCGCCGTCATCGAAGTACTCGTGAAGGTGGGCGACGTGGTCAAGGCCGAGCAGTCGCTCATCACGGTGGAGTCGGACAAGGCCTCGATGGAAATTCCGTCGTCGGCTGCGGGCGTGCTCAAGGAACTCAAGGTCAAGGTGGGCGACACGGTCAACATCGGTGACCTGATCGCGGTGCTCGAAGGCGCTGCAGGGGCTGCTGCTCCGGCGCCGACCCAGGCAGCGGCTGCCGCACCGGCAACCGCAACCGCCAGTGCACCTGCACCGGCTGCTGCATCGGCGCCTGCTGCCGCCGCTGCTCCGGCTCATCAGCCGACGGTCGCCCCCAGCGCCAGCCTTCCGCACGCCTCGCCCTCGGTGCGCAAGTTTGCGCGCGAACTCGGCGTGCCGCTCGAAGAGGTCAAGGGCTCCGGTCCCAAGGGCCGCATCACGCAGGAAGACATCCAGAACTTCACCAAGGCCGTGATGAGCGGCCAGGCCAGCACCAAGGCCTCGGCGGCCAAGGCGCCGGCCGGTGGTGGCGACGGCGCCGCGCTGGGCCTGATCCCATGGCCCAAGGTCGACTTCACGAAGTTCGGCACGGTCGAGCGCAAGGACCTGTCGCGCATCAAGAAGCTCAGCGGCGCGAACCTGCACCGCAACTGGGTGATGATCCCGCACGTCACCAACAACGACGAAGCCGACATCACCGAGCTCGAGGCCTTCCGCGTCTCCACCAACAAGGAGAACGAGAAATCGGGCGTGAAGGTCACGATGCTGGCCTTCGTCATCAAGGCGGTGGTCGCGGCGCTGAAGAAGTTCCCCGAGTTCAACACCAGCCTGGACGGCGACCAGCTCGTCTACAAGCAGTACTACAACATCGGCTTCGCGGCGGACACGCCCAACGGCCTCGTGGTGCCGGTGCTCAAGGATGCCGACAAGAAGGGCATCCTGCAGATCAGCGCCGAGATGGGCGAGCTCGCCAAGAAGGCGCGCGACGGCAAGCTCGGCTCGGCCGACATGCAGGGCGGCTGCTTCTCGATCAGCTCGCTGGGCGGCATCGGCGGCACGCACTTCACGCCGATCATCAACGCTCCCGAAGTGGCCATCCTCGGCCTCTCGAAGGGCCAGATGAAGCCGGTGTGGGACGGCAAGCAGTTCGTGCCGCGCCTGACGCTGCCGATGTCGCTGTCGTACGACCACCGCGTGATCGACGGCGCCCTGGCTGCGCGTTTCAACGCCTACCTGGGCCAGGTGCTCGCGGACTATCGCCGTATTCTTCTATGACCCCCCGAGCACCTGCGGTGCTCCCCCCAGAGGGGGGCGCCTCCCTTGGGGCGGCCCGGTGGGAGGCGCTATGACCACCGTAGTGGCCGTCCGCAAAGGCGGCCAGGTCACGATGGCAGCCGATTCTCTGGTGACCTTCGGCGACACGCGGCTTTCGCACCGCGCCGAGGCGAACCAGAAGATCTTCACCGTCGAGGATGCGGCGGGGCAGAGCCTGTTCGCGGTGGCTGGTGCCGCCGCGCACTTCCTGGTGCTGCAGCACGCGCTGGCCGCGCAGCCGCGCGAGCAGTTGCTGTTCGGCAGCAAGCACGAGATCTTCCGCACCTTCACGATGCTGCATCCGGTGCTGAAGGACTCGTTCTTCATGCAGACCAAGGAAGACGAGCACGAGCCCTACGAGTCGAGCCAGTTCACGATGCTGCTGGCCAACCAGAGCGGCATCTACGGCATCTATAGCTACCGCGAGGTGTTCGAGTTCAAGGAGTTCTGGGCCATCGGCTCGGGACGCAGCTTTGCGCTCGGCGCCATGCACGCGGCCTATGACATCAAGTCGCGCAACTCGCGCGACGTGGCGGAGGCAGGCATCGCCGCCGCCTGCGAATTCGATCGCAATTCGGCCCCACCGGTCGACGTTCTCACACTCAAACTGAAAGTGTCCAAATGAGCGAACAACAAATCAAGGTGCCCGACATCGGCGACTTCGACGAAGTGGCAGTGATCGAGGTGCTGGTCAATATAGGAGACACGGTCAAGGCCGAGCAGTCGCTGATCACGGTCGAATCGGACAAGGCCTCGATGGAGATTCCGTCGTCCGCTGCCGGCGTGGTGAAGTCGCTGGCCGTGAAGGTGGGCGACAAGGTCAAGGAAGGCTCGGTGGTGCTGACGCTGGAGGTGGACGGTGCCGCGGCGGCAGCGCCCGCAGCGGCCGCACCGGCGCCCGCAACTGCGCCCCCCGCATCCAAGGCAGCGCCCGCACCGGCCCCTGCATCGGCGGCCGTGGCGGTGTCGAGCTATGGCGGCAAGGTCGATGTCGAATGCGACGTGATCGTGCTCGGCGCCGGCCCCGGCGGTTACTCGGCCGCCTTCCGTGCCGCTGACCTGGGCCTGAAGGTCGTGCTGATCGAGCGCTACGCCACCCTCGGCGGCGTGTGCCTGAACGTCGGCTGTATCCCGTCGAAGGCGCTGCTGCACGTGGCTTCCGTGATGGACGAGGTCAAGCATTTCGCCGACCTCGGCGTGAGCTTCGCCGCGCCCACGGTCGACCGCGCCAAGCTGCTCGGCCACAAGAACAAGGTGGTGGGCAAGCTCACCGGCGGCCTCACGGCCATGGCCAAGATGCGCAAGGTGACGGTGCTGCGCGGCGTCGGCAACTTCATCGATCCGTACCACCTCGAGGTGGAAGAAACCTCCGGCACGAGCTGGGACACCACCGGCAAGAAGCAGACGGTCAAGTTCCGCAACGCGATCATCGCGGCCGGTTCGCAGTCGGTGAGCCTGCCGTTCATGCCGAAGGACCCGCGCGTGGTCGACTCGACCGGCGCGCTCGAGATGGGCACCGACCCCAAGCGCATGCTGATCCTGGGCGGCGGCATCATCGGCCTCGAAATGGGCACGGTGTATTCCACGCTCGGCGCGCGCCTGGACGTGGTCGAGATGCTCGACGGCCTGATGCAGGGCGCCGACCGCGACCTCGTGAAGGTCTGGCAGAAGATGAACACCCCGCGCTTCGACAACATCATGCTCAAGACCAAGACGGTCGGCGCCGAAGCCACGAAGGAGGGCATCAAGATCACCTTCGAGGGCGAGAACGCGCCGAAGGAGCCGCAGGTCTACGACCTCGTGCTGCAGGCCGTGGGCCGCAGCCCGAACGGCAAGAAGATCGGCGCCGAGAAGGCAGGCGTCACGGTGAGCGACCGGGGCTTCATTCCGGTCGACATCCAGATGCGCACCAACGTGCCCCACATCTTCGCCATCGGCGATATCGTGGGCCAGCCCATGCTGGCGCACAAGGCGGTGCACGAGGCGCACGTGGCGGCTGAAGTCATCGCCGGCGAGCAGAAGGGGGACAAGGAGTTGTCCAGCGCCGCCTTCAATGCCCGCGTGATCCCCAGCGTCGCCTACACCGACCCCGAAGTGGCGTGGGTCGGCCTCACCGAGGACCAGGCGAAGGCCGAGGGCATCAAGGTCAAGAAGGGGCACTTCCCGTGGACGGCCTCGGGCCGCGCCATTGCCAACGGCCGCGACGAGGGCTTCACCAAGCTGCTGTTCGATGCCGAAACGCACCGCATCCTCGGCGGGGGCATCGTCGGCACGCATGCCGGTGACATGATCGGCGAGATCGCTCTGGCGATCGAGATGGGCGCGGACGAGATCGACATCGGCAAGACCATCCATCCGCACCCGACGCTGGGCGAAAGCATCGGCATGGCGGCGGAAGTGGCGCATGGCACCTGCACGGACCTGCCGCCCGCGAAGAAGGCCGCATGACCCAGGGCGCGATCGAGCGCCCATGAAAAAATCCCGCCGAAGCGGGATTTTTTTCGTCCTGACTTGCGGAGGGCTCAGTTGCCGGTGTTGGCGAGAGCCGCGGCCTTGACTTCTTCCGTCGGTGCGCCGGGTACGCGGCGGGCGCCGTCGAAGCGGTGTTGCCAATAGCTTCCGTTCATGTCTTCCACGCGAACCTGGGCGCCGGAGCGGGGCGAGTGGATGAACTTGCCTTCGCCGACGTAGATGCCGACATGGCTGAAGGCGCGGCGCATGGTGTTGAAGAACACGAGATCGCCGGGCTTGAGCTGGCTGCGATCGATCTTCTCGGTGGCGGCAGCTTGCTCTTCGGCGCGGCGCGGGAGCATGTGGCCCACGGTCTGGTTGTACATGGCGCGAACGAAGCCGCTGCAATCGAAGCCCGATTCGGCGGTGTTGCCGCCGCGACGGTATGGAACGCCGAGGAAGCCGATGGCGGTCACCACGAGATCCGAAGTGCGTTCGGTGACGGTCTGGCGAACCTGCTTGAGCTGTCCGATGATGCCCTTGTCGGCGAGCATTCGTGCCAACTCGTCATCGGTCTTGTCTTGTTGGGGGGCCGCATGAACGGCGACGGCAAATAGAAGGGACGCGGGAAGGACGAAAAAACGCATGGCGCGTAGGATATTGATGACGCGCGGTTATGTCAATTTAAACAGAATTAGCGAATCCATTTGTAAGTCATTGATTTACATGGGAAATTTTAATCCGGTCCAGGAAAAAATGTAACGGCGAACGTTTATGGCCCATAAGCGGTTGACCTCGAAAGGGCCCTCGGACCTCGGGTTGATCGATGCTCTTGCTGGATTCAGTCGTTATTTCCCGTCAAGATCGCCCCAACTTCACGGAAAAGCCATGAATTTGCCGCGCTTATCGCTTTTGGCTTCTCTTCGTCTCTGGACATTTGTCACGGTAATCGGTTTCTGCGCCACCGCCGCGGCGCGGATGAGGCCTGAAACGTTGGTTACCGGTCTTGAAAACCCGTGGGGCGTCGCCTTCCTCCCGGGTGGCCGTTTCGTGGTGACGGAGCGGCCCGGCCGCCTCCGGCTGGTCGGTGCCGACGGGAAGATCTCGGCGCCCATCGCGGGCTTGCCTCTCATCGCGGCGGGCGGGCAGGGCGGCTTGCTCGACGTGCTGGCCGATTCCGACTTCGAGAAAAACCGCACGCTGTACTTCTGCTTCTCCGAACCCGATGCCGGCGGTTCGGCCAACAGCACCGCGCTGGCCCGCGCCAATCTGTCGGCCGACGGCACCAAGCTCGAGGGGCTGAAGATCATCTTCAGCCAGCAGCCCAAGGTCGCGAGCCGCAACCACTTCGGCTGCCGTATCGTAGAGGCGCGCGATGGCGCGCTGTTCCTCACGCTGGGCGACCGCTTCAGCCACAAGGAAGACGCGCAGAAGCTCGACAACCACCTGGGCAAGATCGTGCGCATCGGCAAGGACGGCACGGTGCCCAAGGACAACCCCTTCGTCGGCAAGGCGGGCGTGCTGCCCGAGATCTGGAGCTACGGCCATCGCAACGGACAGGGCGCCACGCTTGCGCCCGACGGCCGCCTCTGGATGACCGAGCACGGGCCGCAGGGCGGCGACGAAATCAACATTCCGCAGGCCGGCCGCAACTACGGCTGGCCTGTCATCACCTACGGCGAGAACTACGGCGGCGGAAAGATCGGCGACGGCATCACGGCCAAGGAGGGCATGGAGCAGCCGCTGCACTACTGGGTGCCGTCGATCGCGCCGTCCGGCATGGCGTTCCTGACCAGCGACCGCTACGGCGCGGGCTGGAAGGGCAACCTGTTCGTGGGCTCGCTCAAGTTTGGCTATCTCGACCGCATCGAGCTGAAAGGCGCAAAGGTGGTCGCCGAGCACAAGCTGCTGGCCGAGGGCCGCGCCCGCATACGCGACGTGAAGCAGGGGCCGGATGGATTGCTCTACGTGCTCACCGACGAAGCCGACGGCAAGCTGCTGCGCCTGCGGCCGAACTGAGTTCGGCGCGGATTTTCAGCCGGGGCAGCCCGGCAGCGGCAAGGTCGGCAGCACCCGGCGCCAGAGGCGGTTCCACTCAGGCCAGTCGTGGCCGCCTTCTGTCGTGAAAACGCGCTCGGGCGGCAGTACGTTCGCCAGTAGCTGGTTGCTGAAGGCAAAGCGGTCGTCCACGCCGTAGCCCAGATAGAGCGGCGGCCGCGCGCCTGCCGTGTTCGTGAAGCCCGCGTAACCGCGCAGCCATTGCCAGAGCTGCGTCTCGTTGGGCGTTCGCGGAGGGCTCGCGGCCGGGTCGACCAGCGGCCCGTTCCACCTGGCGAGGCCGCCCGCGTTGGCGATGTCCGTGCCGAGCGCGCGCTCGCCGAGATAGGGCGCGAGCGTCACCAGCCCGGCGAGTTCGCCGGGGTGTGTCTGCGCATAGAGCATTCCGCCGAAACCGCCGAGGGAAATGCCGACGAACCAGAGGTGGCGGTAGCCCTGGCTGCGCGCCGGCGCGACCACGTCGGCGCTCAGGCGATCGAGGATGGTCTTGTCGTTGTAGTAGCCCAGATGTGCGTCGACCAGCATCACGTCTGCCGCGACGCGATTCTCCTGAACGGCATGGACGAAGCCCTCGCGCGCGAACTCGTCGGGCGCCGAGTAGGCGCCGGGAAGCATGACCAGCAGCGTGTCGACCTCGCCGCGTGCGCAGCTGCTCTTTTCGAGCGAAGTCGCCATCGGCACCACGGCCTTGCGCACGCCGCCGCAGGCCACGGCGAGCAGCGCGGCGCCGAGGCCCAGCACCGCGAGGCACGCCCGTTTGGAGAACAGCTTCATGCGCCGCAGTTTAGGCGTGCCTCGATGCGGGCAGACGGCCCGTGCCGGCGGGCGCACGTCGAGAGAGCCCGACGCGGTCCTTTCGGTGGTACGGTTCAGCCCAACTCAACCGATACCTGAAAGACACCGCTCATGCTGCTCGACGCCTCGCTCTCCCAACTCGTTCTGGTCGACTACCAGGCGCGGCTGATGCCGGCGATCTTCGAGGGCGAGGCCGTCGCGCAGAACGCAGTGCGCCTCGGCAAGATGGCGCACCTGTTCCAGGTGCCGGTGTTCGGCACCGAGCACAACCCCTCCAGCCTTGGCGAAAACCTGCCCGACGTCCGCGCGCTGTGCCAGCGCACCCTGTCGAAGATGCATTTCAGCGGCGTGGAGGAAGGCCTCGGCGAGTGGCTGCGCGTGCCGGCCAAGGCGCCGCAGGGCAATGCGCGCAGCCTGCCCAAGCATCTGCAAAAGCCCGCCGCCGCGGCCGAGGAGCGCAACAGCATCGTGATCGCCGGCTGCGAAGCCCATGTCTGCCTGCTGCAGACCGCGCTCGACCTGCTGGAAGACGAGTTTGAAGTCTGGGTCGTGACCGATGCCTGCGGTTCGCGCACCGAGCGCAACCGCGACGCGGCCTTCGACCGGCTGGCGGGTGCCGGTGCCGAACTCGTGACGACCGAGATGGTCGGTTTCGAGTGGCTGCGCACGGCGGAACACCCCGCGTTTCCTGAATTGCTTTCGCTCGTCCGGTAACCGCATCTGCGGCGGGAGGCAGGGCTCGGCCGGATTGTTCCGGCCGTCAGCTTGCTGCAAGATCGGTCTCCATAATTATGAATTCAGTTTTGGTGGTGCCGCCAGACCCGAATGAATAACAGGAGACATACCCAGATGAGCCGCTACGAAGAGTTCTATCGCCAATCCGTCGATGCGCCCGAGGCCTTCTGGGCCGAGCAGGCGAAGCTGATCGACTGGCAAAACCCCGCGCAACAGATCCTGGATGCCAGCCAGCCGCCTTTTGCGCGCTGGTTCGTCGGCGGCACGACCAACCTGTGCCACAACGCGGTCGACCGGCATCTGGCCGCGCGGGGCGATCAGCCCGCGCTGGTCTTCGTCTCCACCGAAACCGGCGTCGAGAAGAGCTGCAGCTTCAACGAGTTGCATGCCGAGGTGCAGCGCACCGCCGCCAGCCTGATCGAACTCGGCGTGGGCAAGGGCGATCGCGTGCTCATCTACATGCCTATGATTCCCGAAGCCGCCTTCGCGATGCTGGCCTGCGCGCGCATCGGCGCCATCCATTGCGTGGTGTTCGGCGGATTCGCCAGCGGCTCGCTGGCCACGCGCATCGAGGACGCCGAGCCCAAAGTGATCGTGAGCGCCGATGCGGGCTCGCGTGGCGGCAAGGTCATTGCGTACAAGCCCTTGCTCGACGAGGCGATCCGCCTGTCGAAACACAAGCCCTCGGCGGTGCTGCTCACGGACCGCGGCCTCGCATCCATGGACCTGACTGCGGGCCGTGACCATCTGGCCGCCGAACTCAGGCGCAAGCACCTCGACGCCAAGGTGCCCTGCACATGGCTCGCCTCCACCGACATCAGCTACACCATCTACACCAGCGGCACGACCGGCAAGCCCAAGGGCGTGCAGCGCGACGTGGGCGGCTACGCGGTCGCGCTGGCCGCCAGCATGAAGCACATCTTCGACGGCCGACCCGGCGAAACCTACTTCTCGACCAGCGACATCGGCTGGGTGGTGGGCCACAGCTACATCGTCTACGGCCCGCTCATCGCGGGCATGGCGACGATCATGTACGAGGGCCTGCCCACGCAAGGCATCGACCGGCAGCCCGACGGCGGTATCTGGTGGCGACTCGTCGAAAAGTACAAGGTGACGGTGATGTTCAGCGCCCCCACCGCGGTGCGCGTGCTCAAGAAGCAGGACCCGGCGCTGTTGAAGAAGTACGACCTGTCGAGCCTGCGCGCGCTGTTTTTGGCGGGCGAGCCGCTCGACGAGCCCACCGCACGCTGGATCAGCGAAGGCCTGGGCGTGCCGATCATCGACAACTACTGGCAGACCGAATCGGGCTGGCCGATGATCACCATCGCCAACGGCGTGGAGGCCAAGCCCAGCAAGTTCGGCAGCCCGGGCGTGCCGATGTACGGCTACCGCATCAAGATCCTGCATGAATCGACCGGCGAAGAACTGACCGCCCCGAACGAGAAGGGCGTGGTGGTGGTCGAAGGCCCGACGCCGCCCGGCTTCATGCAGACCGTGTGGAAGGACGATGCGCGCTTCGTCAACACGTACTGGAAGAGCGTGCCCGGCAAGATGGTCTACTCGACCTTCGACTGGGGCATTCGCGACGAAGACGGCTATTTCTACATCCTTGGTCGCACCGACGACGTGATCAACGTGGCGGGTCACCGCCTCGGCACGCGCGAGATCGAGGAGAGCATCTCGGGCCACGCCAACGTGGCCGAGGTCGCCGTGGTGGGCGTGGCCGACGCGCTCAAGGGCCAGGTCGCGATGGCCTTCGTCGTTCCCAAGGACGGCAAGGCCGTGGGCGATGCCGATGCGGCACTCAAGCTCGAAGGCGAGATCATGAAGATGGTGGCAGACCAGCTCGGGGCGCTGGCGCGGCCAGCGCGCGTGCGTTTCGTGAGCGGCCTGCCCAAGACGCGCAGCGGCAAGCTGCTGCGCCGTGCCATCCAGGCCGTGTGCGAGCAGCGCGACCCGGGCGACCTGACCACCATCGACGACCCCGCCACGCTGCAGCAAATCAAACAGTTACTCTCTTCCGCCTGAATGAGCAGTGGAGGGGTTGCGAAGCTCCTTTGGGCCGTCATATGGTTGACGTGGCACAATGCCAAGGTACTCAGGCCCTTCCCCAGCCACAGTCGCATCCGCCAATCGGTTCAGCCGTGTCGCGGAAGGTTTCTTAACCAGCTAGTGCTTCCTTCAGGGAAGCGAAGGTCAGCGGATCATGAGCGATTCTTCTACGCCCACGGCGTACACAGCCTATCAAGGCAACACCTACCTCTTCGGTGGCAATGCGCCCTATGTCGAAGAGATGTACGAGAACTACCTCGCCAACCCCGGCAGCGTGCCCGACAACTGGCGTTCGTATTTCGACGCGTTGCAGAACGTTCCCGCCGCCGATGGCACCAACACCCGCGACGTTCCGCACCTGCCGGTCATCAATGCTTTCGCCGAACGCGCGAAGCAGGGCACGACCAAGGTCGTGCAGGCCAGCGGCGCCGACTCCGAGCTCGGCCGCAAGCGCACCTCGGTCCAGCAGCTGATCGCCGCCTACCGCAACGTCGGCGCCCGCTGGGCCGACCTCGATCCGCTCAAGCGCGCCGAGCGTCCCTCGATCCCGGAACTCGAACCCTCGTTCTACGGCTTCACCGACGCAGACCTCGAGACGGTGTTCAACACCAGCAACACCTTCTTCGGCAAGGAGACCATGTCGCTGCGCGACCTGCTCAACGCCTTGCGCGAAACGTACTGCGGCACGATGGGCGCCGAGTACATGTACACCACCGACCAGAACCACAAGCGCTGGTGGCAGCAGCGGCTCGAGAGCGCCCGCACCAACCCCAAGCTGAGCGCCGAGCAGAAGAAGCACGTGCTGAACCGCCTCACGGCCGCCGAAGGCCTCGAGCGCTTCCTGCATACCAAGTACGTCGGCCAGAAGCGCTTCTCGCTCGAAGGCGGCGAGAGCTTCATCGTCGCGATGGACGAACTGATCAATCAGGCCGGCGCCAAGGGCGTGCAGGAAATCGTGATCGGCATGGCCCACCGCGGCCGCCTGAACGTGCTGGTCAACTCGCTCGGCAAGATGCCGGCCGACCTGTTCGCCGAGTTCGACCACACCGCCCCCGAAGACCTGCCCAGCGGCGACGTCAAGTACCACCAGGGCTTCAGCTCGGACGTGACCACCCCCGGCGGCCCGGTGCACCTGAGCCTCGCGTTCAATCCCTCGCACCTCGAGATCGTGAACCCCGTGGTCGAAGGCTCGGTGCGCGCCCGCATGGACCGCCGCGGCGACCCGCTGGGCAAGCAGGTGCTGCCCGTGATCGTGCACGGCGACGCCGCCTTCGCAGGCCAGGGCGTCGTGATGGAAACGCTGGCGCTGGCCGAGACCCGTGGCTACTCCACCGGCGGCACGGTGCACATCGTCATCAACAACCAGATCGGCTTCACCACCAGCGACCCGCGCGACAGCCGCTCGACGCTGTACTGCTCGGACATCGTCAAGATGATCGAGGCGCCGGTGCTGCACGTGAACGGCGACGACCCCGAAGCCGTGGTGCTCGCCACCCAGATCGCGCTGGACTTCCGCATGGAATTCCAGAAGGACGTGGTCGTGGACATCATCTGCTTCCGCAAGCTGGGCCACAACGAGCAGGACACCCCCTCGCTCACCCAGCCGCTCATGTACAAGAAGATCGCAGTCCACCCCGGCACGCGCAAGCTGTACGCCGACAAGCTGGCCGCGCAAGGCCTGGGCGACACGCTCGGCGACGACATGGTCAAGGCGCAGCGCGCTGCCTTCGACGAAGGCAAGAACACCGTCGACCCCGTGCTGACCAACTTCAAGAGCAAGTACGCCGTCGACTGGAGCCCGTACCTCAACAAGAAGTGGACCGACGCCGGCGACACCGCCATTCCCTCGAGCGAGTGGAAGCGCCTGGCCGAAAAGATCACCTTCGTGCCCGAGGGCTTCACTGTGCACCCGCTCGTGAAGAAGGTGCTGGACGACCGCGCCGCCATGGGCCGCGGCGACGTGAACGTCGACTGGGGCATGGGCGAGCACATGGCCTTCGCATCGCTGGTGGCCAGCGGCTACCCGATCCGCCTGTCGGGTGAAGACTCGGGCCGCGGCACGTTCACGCACCGCCACGCCGTGCTGCACGATCAGAACCGCGAGAAGTTCGACACCGGCACCTATACGCCGCTGCAGAACGTGGCCGACAACCAGGCGCCGTTCGTCGTGATCGACTCGATCCTGTCGGAGGAGGCCGTGCTCGCATTCGAATACGGCTACGCCTCGAACGACCCGAACACGCTCGTGATCTGGGAAGCCCAGTTCGGCGACTTCGTGAACGGCGCGCAGGTGGTGATCGACCAGTTCATCGCTTCCGGCGAAGTGAAGTGGGGCCGCGTCAATGGCCTCACGATGATGCTGCCGCACGGCTACGAAGGCCAGGGCCCCGAGCACAGCTCGGCTCGCCTGGAGCGCTTCATGCAGCTGAGCGCCGACACCAACATGCAGGTGGTGCAGCCGACCACGGCCAGCCAGATCTTCCACGTGCTGCGCCGCCAGATGGTGCGCAACCTGCGCAAGCCGCTGATCATCCTGACGCCCAAGTCGCTGCTGCGCAACAAGGACGCGACCTCGCCGCTGTCCGAGTTCACCAAGGGCAGCTTCCAGACCGTCATTCCCGACAGCAAGGGCCTGAAGGCCGAGAAGGTCAAGCGCCTGATCGCCTGCTCCGGCAAGGTCTACTACGACCTGGCCAAGAAGCGCGAAGAGCAGGGCACCGAGGACGTGGCGATCATCCGCGTCGAGCAGCTCTACCCCTTCCCGCACAAGGCTTTCGCTGCCGAGATCAAGAAGTACCCGAACCTCGTCGACGTGGTGTGGTGCCAGGACGAGCCGCAGAACCAGGGCGCCTGGTTCTTCGTGCAGCACTACATCCACGAAAACATGCAGGACGGCCAGAAGCTCGGCTACTCCGGCCGTGCTGCCTCGGCATCGCCGGCGGTGGGCTACTCGCACCTGCACCAGGAACAGCAGAAGGCGCTCGTCGATGGCGCGTTCGGCAAGCTCAAGGGCTTCGTGCTGACCAAGTAATCAAAAGCCTTTTTTCACACGAACACCCTGAAGAAAAAATCGGAGCTCACTCCAAATGTCTATCGTAGAAGTCAAAGTCCCCCAGCTTTCCGAATCCGTGGCCGAAGCCACCATGCTCACCTGGAAGAAGAAGGCCGGCGAAGCCGTCGCCGTCGATGAAATCCTGATCGAGATCGAGACCGACAAGGTCGTGCTGGAAGTGCCCGCGCCCTCGGCTGGCGTGCTGGCCGAAATCGTGCAGCCCGATGGCGCCACCGTGGTGGCCGATCAGCTGATCGCCAAGATCGACACCGATGGCAAGGCTTCGGCCGCCGCACCGGCGGCTGCGCCTGCCGCAGCTCCGGCTGCCGCCGCGCCTGCACCGGCAGCTGCTGCCGCCGCCACCGGCGGTTCGAAGGCCGACGTGGCCATGCCCGCCGCCGCCAAGCTGCTGGCCGACAACAACCTGAAGACCAGCGACGTGGCCGGCACCGGCAAGGACGGCCGTGTCACCAAGGGCGACGTGCTCGGCGCGGTCGCTTCGGGCGCCAAGCCCGCGGCCACCATTCCCGCACCGGCCGCCAAGCCCGCACTGCCGCAAGTCGCCGCGCCCACCAGCGCGCCCGACCTGGGCGAGCGCCCCGAGCAGCGCGTGCCGATGAGCCGCCTGCGCGCCCGTATCGCCGAGCGCTTGCTGCAGTCGCAATCGACCAACGCCATCCTGACGACCTTCAATGAAGTGAACATGGCGCCCGTCATGGAGCTGCGCAAGCGCTTCCAGGACAGCTTCACCAAGGAACACGGCGTGAAGCTCGGCTTCATGAGCTTCTTCGTGAAGGCCGCGGTGCATGCACTGAAGAAGTACCCGGTGATCAACGCCTCGGTCGACGGCAACGACATCCTGTACCACGGCTACTTCGACATCGGTATCGCCGTCGGTTCGCCGCGCGGCCTGGTGGTGCCGATCCTGCGCAATGCCGACCAGATGAGCTTTGCCGACATCGAGAAGAAGATCGCCGAGTTCGGCAAGAAGGCACAAGACGGCAAGCTGGGCATCGAAGACATGACCGGCGGCACGTTCTCCATCTCGAATGGCGGCACCTTCGGCTCGATGCTCTCGACCCCGATCATCAACCCGCCCCAGTCGGCCATCCTCGGCGTGCACGCCACCAAGGACCGCGCCGTCGTCGAGAACGGCCAGATCGTCGTTCGCCCGATGAACTACCTCGCCATGAGCTACGACCACCGCATCATCGACGGCCGTGAAGCCGTGCTGGGCCTGGTCGCCATGAAGGAAGCGCTGGAAGACCCATCGCGCCTGCTGTTCGACATCTGATCCGGGAGAAAGAACCAGATGGCAAACAAGCAATTCGACGTCGTCGTCATCGGCGGCGGCCCCGGCGGCTACATTGCGGCGATCCGCGCCGCGCAACTGGGCTTCAACGTTGCCTGCATCGACGAGTGGAAGAACGGCAAGGGCGGCCCCGCACCGGGCGGCACCTGCACCAACGTCGGCTGCATCCCCTCGAAGGCGCTGCTGCAATCGTCGGAGCACTTCGAGCAGGCCGGCCACCACTTCGCGGACCACGGCATCAAGGTCGAAGGCCTGGGCCTCGACATCGACAAGATGCTGGCCCGCAAGGACCAGGTCGTGAAGCAGAACAACGACGGCATCCTGTATCTGTTCAAGAAGAACAAGATCAGCTTCTTCCATGGCCGCGGCTCGTTCGTGAAGACCGATGCAGCCGGCTACGAGATCAAGGTGGCGGGCGCCGCCGAAGAGTCGATCAGCGGCAAGCACATCATCGTGGCCACGGGCTCCAATGCCCGCGCGCTGCCGGGCACGCCGTTCGACGAGGAGAACATCCTCTCGAACGACGGCGCGCTGCGCATCGGCGCTGTGCCGAAGAAGCTGGGCCTGATCGGTTCGGGTGTCATCGGCCTCGAGATGGGTTCGGTGTGGCGCCGCCTCGGCGCGGAAGTCACGGTGCTCGAAGCACTGCCGACGTTCCTGGGCGCTGTGGACGAGCAGATCGCCAAGGAAGCCAAGAAGGCCTTCGACAAGCAGAAGCTCAAGATCGAGCTCGGCGTGAAGGTCGGCGAGATCAAGTCGTCGAAGAAGGGCGTGAGCGTTGCCTGGACCAACGCCAAGGGCGAAGCCCAGACGCTGGAAGTCGACAAGCTGATCGTGTCGATCGGCCGCGTGCCCAACACCATCGGCCTGAATGCCGAAGCCGTGGGCCTGAAGCTCGACGAGCGCGGCGCCATCAACGTCGATGACGACTGCAAGACCAACCTGCCCAACGTCTGGGCCATCGGCGACGTGGTGCGCGGCCCGATGTTGGCGCACAAGGCCGAGGAAGAGGGCGTTGCCGTGGCGGAGCGCATCGCGGGCCAGCATGGCCACGTGAACTTCAACACGGTCCCGTGGGTGATCTACACCAGCCCCGAGATCGCATGGGTCGGCCAGACCGAGCAGCAGCTCAAGGCCGCGGGCCGTGCATACAAGGCCGGCACCTTCCCGTTCCTCGCGAACGGCCGCGCACGCGCGCTGGGCGACACGACCGGCATGGTCAAGTTCCTGGCCGACGCAGCGACCGACGAGATCCTGGGCGTGCACATCGTGGGTCCGCAAGCGAGCGAACTGATCTCCGAAGCCGTGGTGGCGATGGAGTTCAAGGCCAGCGCGGAAGACATCGCGCGCATCTGCCATGCGCACCCGTCGCTGTCGGAAGCCACGAAGGAAGCGGCACTTGCCGTGGACAAGCGCACGCTGAACTTCTGATCTCACCGATCTTTTGACCAGCGTCAAACAGGCCTACGAGGCGGAACTCGCTACGCGCGGGTTCAGGAGCGATCCCGCGCAGCTGCGCGCCGTGGAGGCGCTGGATCGCTGCGCCAACGAATGGGCCGCCTACAAGGCCCAGCGCTCGAATGCGCTGAAGAAGTTCATCAACCGGCCGGAGCTCCCGCGCGGCGTCTACATGTACGGTGGCGTCGGTCGGGGCAAGAGCTTCCTGATGGACCTGTTCTTCAATGCGGTGCCGCTGCGGCGCAAGACGCGCCTGCACTTTCACGAGTTCATGCGGGAAGTGCACCGAGAGCTGCGCGAGTTGCAGGGCACGGTGAACCCGCTCGACGAGCTGGGGCTGCGCATATCGAAGCGCTACAAGCTGATCTGCTTCGACGAGTTCCATGTGGCGGACATCACCGACGCGATGATTCTTCATCGGCTGCTGGTGTCGCTGTTCGAGAACGGCGTGGGCTTTGTCACCACCTCGAACTTCAAGCCCGACGATCTGTATCCCGGTGGCTTGCACCGTGACCGCATCCTGCCGGCCATTGCGCTCCTGAACGAGAAGCTAGAAGTGCTGAGCGTCGACAACGGCACCGACTACCGGCGCCGCACGCTCGAACAGCTGCGCATGTACCTCACGCCGAACGACGGTGCCGCCGAGAAGGAGATGCGCAAGGCCTTCGACAAGCTGGCCGAGACGGCTGACGAAAACCCGATCCTGCACATCGAGCAGCGCGAGATCCGCGCACTGCGCAAGGCCGGCGGCGTGGTCTGGTTCGATTTCAAGACGCTGTGCGGCGGTCCGCGCTCGCAGAACGACTACCTCGAGATCGCCAGCCAGTTCCACACTGTGCTGTTGTCCGACGTGCCGCACATGCCGGTGCGCATGGCCTCGGAAGCGCGCCGTTTCACCTGGCTGGTCGACGTCTTGTACGACCGGCGCTGCAAGCTCATCATGTCGGCTGAGGTTCCGCCCGAGGCGTTGTACACGGAAGGGCCGCTGTCGCACGAGTTTCCGCGCACGGTTTCCCGGCTCACCGAAATGCAATCGAGCGAGTTTCTCGCCCTCGAACGCCGCATCGTCGACACCCGACTCACATGAAAAAAATCGCTCTTGCCCTGCTGATGGCGTTGGCCAGCCTTCCGCTGTGGGCACAGTCCAATGCCGCTACGGGCAGTGCCGACCTCGAGGCCGAGAAGCGCCGACTCTCCAGCGAGCGCGAGGTCATCGAGAAGCGTTTTGTCGAAGAGCGGGCCGCCTGCTACAAGAAGTTCGCGGTGGAAGACTGCCTGCGCGAGAGCCGGAGCCGGCGTCGCAAGGAAACCGACAATATCAAGCGGCAGGAAACAGCGATCAACGACATCCAGCGCCAGCGCAGCGGCGCGGCCGAGCTGCAAAAGCTTGACCAGAAGGCCGGCACCCAGCGCCCGCAGGACACCCGCGAGAAGCAGGAGGAGTCGATCCAGGGCCAGAGGGACCGCGAGCAGCGCGCGGCCGACCATGCGGCCAGCCGCGCCGCCACGGCCGCCGATGCTGCCGAGCGCGAACGCCAGTTTCGGTCCAAGCAGCAGGCCCATTCCGACGAGCAGGCCAAGGCCGCCCAGCGGCAGGCCGAGGCGCCTGCCGCCGTCAAGCGTTTCGAAGACAAACAGAAGCGGGCCGAAGAGCACAGGGCCAGCCGCGAGCGGCAGAACGCCAATCGCAGCAAGCCGCGCGCGGCGCCGCTGCCGCCGCCGCCGGCCGCACCCTGAGCGGGGCAAGAAGGCAGGGGCGCCGCTCAGGCGGTTGTCGCCGGCAGCGGATCGAACTTCAGGACGACAATCGAGATGTTGTCGCCCGTGCCCCGGGCTCGGCGGCGCGCTTCACCCACCAGGATTTCGACCGCATCGCGCGGCGGCTGCGCGTACAGCACGCTCGCCAGCTCTTCGGGGCTGAAGTAATGCCACAGTCCGTCGCTGCAGGCCATCAGCAGGTCGCCCGGTTCCATCTTCGGAATGTAGTAGGGGTCGATGGGCGGCGGCGTGGTCGTCATGCCCAGGCAGCCGAGCAGGATATTGCCTTGCGGATGGACGTTGGCCTGGGCCTCGGTGATCTGGCCGCGGTCGATCAGCACCTGCACGTACGAATGGTCGCGCGTGCGCTTGACGAGCTGCCCGTCATGGAAGTGATAGATGCGCGAGTCGCCGGCATGGATCCAGGCACAGTCGCCCTTGGGGGTCATGAGGAAGGCCGCGAGCGTGCTGTGCGGCTCCTGTTCGCTGGAAACGGCGGTGAGCTTGATGACCGTGTGCGAGTCTTCGAGGATCTGCTTCAGCACGGCTTCGGGGTCGTCGCGGCTGGGCTGGTAGCGGGCGAAGAGCTGGCGTGCCGTCATCAGCACCTGATCGGAGGCCTTGCGCCCGCCGCTGCGCCCGCCCATGCCGTCGGCCACGATGCCCAGCACGCAGCCAGGCACGCGCGGATGGCTCATCATCAGCACCTGGTCTTGTTGGTACGGGCGGTCTCCCTTGTGGAGTCCGGTGGCCGCGGCGAGTCGAAAGCCTTGGGTCATGAGGCATATGCGCCGAAGCGCGTGTTTCTGTCTTCTCGGAGATTCGTGTCAGGACGTATTATCGAATGAACATGCGCCGCGAAAACCTCGCAGCCGCTCCCCACCGTTGGACTCCAATCTTCACTCCCTTTCCCGCCAGCTGATCGAATTGCGCATCGAGCATGCCGATCTCGACGCCACCATCGACCGGCTGGCCGAGGGCTCGCCGCAAGACGAGCTGTTGCTGCGGCGCCTGAAAAAGCGCCGCCTCGCACTGCGCGACCAGATCGCGCGCCTCGAAAACGACCTCGACCCGAAAGAGCCGGCGTGACGGGGGCGCTCGAAGACCAGGTGCGCGACGCCTTCGCGCAGGACGGCGCGCTGTCGCGTGCCGCCGAGCAGTTCCGCGAGCGCGCGGGTCAGACCGAGATGGCGATAGCCGTGGCCCGCACCATCGACCAGGGCGGCGTGCTGGTGGTCGAAGCGGGCACCGGGGTGGGCAAGACTTTTTCGTATCTCGTGCCGGCCCTGCTGAGCGGCGAACGCGTACTGCTCTCGACCGCCACCAAGACGCTGCAGGACCAGTTGTTCGGCCGCGACCTGCCGCGTCTTGTCGAAGCCTTCGGGCTGCCAGTGCGCACCGCGCTGCTCAAGGGGCGCGGCAGCTATCTTTGCCTGCACCGGCTCGATCTGGCGCGCCACGATGCCTCATTGCCTGAACGCGGCAGCTTGCGCACGCTTGCCAAGATCGAGCAGTGGTCGAAGGCCACGCGCACCGGCGACCTGGCCGAGCTGCCGGGGCTGGACGAGCGCTCGCCGCTGATCCCGCTGATCACCTCCACGCGAGAGAACTGCCTGGGCGCGCAATGCCCGCAGTTCAAGCCCTGCCATGTCAACCTGGCACGGCGCGAGGCGCTGGCGGCCGACATCGTGGTCATCAACCACCATCTGTTCTTTGCCGACCTCGCGGTGCGCGAGACCGGCATGGCGGAGCTTCTGCCGACCGTGAGCGTGGTGGTGTTCGACGAAGCGCACCAGCTCAACGAAACCGGCGTGCAGTTTCTCGGTGCGCAGCTCGGCAGCGGGCAGGCGCTCGACTTTGCGCGTGACATGCTGGGTGCCGGCCTGCAGCATGCGCGCGGCCTGGTCGACTGGCAGCAACTGGTCGCGGCAGTCGAGCGCGCCGCGCGCGAACTGCGGCTCGTGGTCGGCAAGCAATGGCCCGGCGCCAAGCTGCGCTGGCTGGGTGCCTCGCCCGAGGGTGTCGATCCCGATGCGTGGCAGCAAGCGCTGGACGACCTGCTGCAAGCGTTCGAGCTGTCGGCCGAGGGGCTCGCCACCGTCAGCGAAATCTCGCCTGACTTCGTGCGGCTGCACGAGCGGGCCCGCCAACTCGCGAAGCGCATCGCGCGCTTCGCCCTGCCATGCGAGATCGATTCGGTGCGCTGGGTCGATGTGGGCTCGCAGCTGCGGCTCATCGAATCGCCGCTGGACATCGCCGACGCCATGCGCAAGCGGGTGCTCAAGATCGCCGAGGCAGGCTCCGATGCGGCCGATGGCGACGACGAGGATCTCGACGGCTATGGCGAGCGGCCGGCGCGCGAGACGGCGGCGCAGCAAGATGGCGGCCGCGCCTGGGTCTTCACCTCCGCAACGCTGGGCGACGAGCCCACGCTGCGCTGGTTCACCGAGCCCTGCGGCCTGCAGGACGCGGAAGTGCTGCGCGTGCAAAGCCCGTTCGACTATGCCTCGCAGGCTGCGCTCTATGTGCCGCGTGCGTTTCCCAAGCCCAACGATCCGTCGCACAGCCAGCGCGTCGCGCAACTGGCCGCGCGCGGCGCGACCGAGCTGGGCGGCCGAACGCTGGTGCTGACGACCACGCTTCGCGCACTGCGCACCATCGGCGACGAGATGAGGCAGCAGTTCGAACTGCTCGACGCGCAAGCGCGCCCCGAGGTGCTGGTGCAGGGCGAGCTGCCCAAGCGCGTGCTGATGGATCGCTTCCGCGAAGGCGCGAGCGCCGGGCGCGCAGGCTGCGTGCTGGTGGCGTCGGCCTCGTTCTGGGAAGGCTTCGACGCACCGGGCGATGTGTTGCAACTGGTGGTGATCGACAAGCTGCCGTTCCCGCCGCCGAACGATCCGCTGGTCGAGGCGCGCTCACAGCGTCTTGAAGTGCAGGGCCGCAGTTCGTTTGCCGACTATTCGCTGCCCGAGGCGGCCGTGGCGCTCAAGCAGGGGGCGGGCCGATTGATTCGGCGCGAAACCGACAGCGGCGTACTGGCGATCTGCGATACGCGGCTGGTGGCCATGGGCTACGGCCGCCGGTTGCTGGCGGCGCTGCCACCGATGCGGCGGCTCGAAAACGAATCGGATTTCGAGGCCGCGCTGGACGCACTCAAGACTTAGTTAGGGGCTACCAGAGCTTCCACCAGGGATCGTCCTTGCCCTTGAAGCCGTTCGCGAGGTAGGTGCTCTTCGGATAGTTGGTGGTCAGCACGCGTTGGGTGTCGTCGCGCAGGTCCTTCATGCCGAGGGCGTCGTACGACTTCACCATGATGTACAGGGCTTCTTCGAGCGCCGGTACTTCGCGGTAGTCGGACAGCGCGACCTGGGCGCGGTTGATGGCCGCCAGGTAGGCGCCGCGCGAATAGTAGTAGCGCGCCACGTGAACTTCGTACTGCGCGAGCGAGTTCACGATGTAGTTCATGCGCTGGCGCGCGTCAGGGGTGTAGCGCGACTCGGGGAAGCGCGTGACGAGGTCCTTGAACGACTCGAAAGATTCCTTGGCGGCCTTCTGGTCGCGCTCGGACAGGTCCTGGCGCGTCATGAACGCGAACATGCCAAGGTCGTCGTTGAAGTTGATCACGCCCTTGAGGTAGAGCGCATAGTCGATGGCGGGGCTCGCCGGATGCAGCTTCATGAAGCGGTCGACAGTGGCGATGGCGTTCGCCTTTTCGCCCGACTTGTACTGGGCGTAGGCCTTTTCGAGCTGCGCCTGCTGCGCGAGCGGCGTGCCGGCGGCGCGGCCTTCGAGCTTCTCGTACAGCGGCACGGCCTTGTCGTAGGCGCCCGATCCGGCCTCGTCCTTGGCTTCCGAATAGATACGGTTGGGGCTCCAGTTGGCGGTCTTGTCGACGGAGGTCGACGAGCAGCCAGCAGCCAGCACAGCCGCGGCGCTGAGCGCGATCCAGGCGGGGACCGATAATTTGGCGCGAAACATCACATACGGCTTTCGTGAAACAGTTGCCCTCAATTATATCGACCGACCCTTTGGGCAATACCCCCGAGGCACTGGAGGTGCCCGAGTTCGAGGAGGGGGCCGATCCGATCGAACCCAGCGAGCAGCGGCCCTTCGTCATCGACCCGGCCCAGCACGGCCAGCGGCTCGACCGCGCGCTCGCCGCGCTGGTGCCCGAGTTTTCCCGCAGTTACCTGCAGCAGTTGATCGAGGCTGGCGCTGTCGAGCTGCAGGGCCGCACGCTGACCAAGGTCTCGGCCACCGTCAAGGCGGGACAGGCCGGCCGCATCGAGCTTCGTCCCACGCCCCAGAGCCAGGCCTTCCGGCCCGAGCCGATGGACATCGTCACCGTGCACGAGGACGAACACCTGCGCATCGTCGACAAGCCCGCCGGCCTGGTCGTGCACCCGGCGCCGGGACACTGGAGCGGCACGCTGCTCAATGGCCTGCTGGCGCTGGACCCGAAGGCTGTGCTGCTGCCGCGCGCCGGCATCGTGCACCGGCTCGACCGCGACACCAGCGGCCTGATGGTGGTGGCGCGCACCCGGGCCGCCATGGATGCGATGGTGGCGCTGATCGCTGCGCGCGAGGTCAAGCGGCAGTACCTGGCCATCGGCCACAAGCCGTGGGAGGGTGCCGCGGGCCGGCAGGTCGACGCCCCCATCGGGCGCGATCCGCGCAACCGGCTGCGCATGGCCGTGGTCGATCTCGAGCGGCATGCGGGCAAGACGGCGCGCACGCTGATCGAGCGGCTCGACAGCAACGCCGAAGGCTGCGCCGTGCGCTGCACCCTCGAAACGGGGCGCACCCACCAGATCCGCGTGCACATGGCGTCGATCGGCCATCCGCTGGTGGGCGATGCGCTCTACGGCGGGGCGCCGGCTGCCGGGCTGTCGCGGCAGGCGCTGCATGCATTCAGGCTGGCCTTCGTGCATCCCGTCACACAAGCGGCGCTGGAGTTCCGCTCGCCGCCGCCCGCCGACCTCGTCCAGGCTTTGCGGGCCTGGGGGCTGGATTACAATCGCGCCTGACGGCCCGAGAGCCGCGCCGGTCACCCGAGGCCGGCCTTGCGTTGCATTTGCCGCGTGCCTGCAGCGCCTACTCCTTTCATCCTTCTGAACTAGCGCCCCGAGGCGCCTTTTCCCGGATAACGCGAACCATGAATACGGCGGATGCCAAGCGCATTCTCGAAACCGCCTTGATCTGTTCGAGCCAGCCGTTGCCGGTGCGCGATATGCGCGTGCTGTTCGACGACGAGCTGGGCGTGGACACCATCAAGGTGCTGTTGCTCGAATTGCAGGAAGACTGGGCGCAGCGCGGCCTGGAGCTGGTGAGCGTCGGCAGCGGCTGGCGTTTCCAGAGCCGGCCCGAGATGCGCGACCACCTCGATCGCCTGCACCCCGAGAAGCCGCCGCGCTACACCCGCGCCGCACTCGAGACGCTGGCCATCATTGCCTACCGGCAGCCGGCCACGCGCGGCGACATGGAAGACATTCGTGGCGTGACGATCAACTCGCTGATCCTCAAGCAGCTGGAAGACCGCGGCTGGGTCGAGGTCATCGGCCATCGCGAAACGGTCGGCCGTCCGGCGCTGTATGCAACCACGCGCCAGTTCCTCGACGACCTGGGCCTGGCCTCGTTAGACCAGTTGCCACTGATCGAAACGCCCGCGCAGCAGGCAGCGCTGGTCGATGCCCTCGAGCAGGCGTCCGGCGAGCAGCAGGGGTTGCCCATCGATGCCGCGCCCGAGATCGAAGCGCTGGCAGAGGGCGATGCGGATGCATCGGGGATGGCAGAGCTGGAGTCTTCCGCCGCCGAAGCCGCCGAGGCGCAGTTTGCCGAGAACGCCGCAGGCACCGAATCTCCCATCGAGCCCGAACCCGAGCTCGCGCCGGAACCCGAATCCATACCCGAGCCCGAGTCCGCTCAGGCACCGTCGCCAGAACCCGATGCCCCGTCCCAGGACGAGGTCGACCCCCACGCTCCCTCTCCCGGAAAAACCTCATGAGCACAACCGACACCGAAGACGCGGCGATGCTGCCGGCCGAGCCCGAAGTCAAAAAGAAGAAAAGGGCGGCCCCGTCCAGGAAGGCCGCGGGTGATGCTATTGAATCGGTAGCGCCGGAGGCAGCTGCGCAGGAAATCGCTGCACCGGTGGAGGCCGAGGCGCCCAAGAAACCGAGAGCGCCCCGCAAGAAGAAGCCGGTCGAGCCGTCCATGGCGGATGAAGCGGTGGCTTTGCCTGTTGCACAGCCCCCCGAGGCGATCGCGCCGGCGGTCGTTGCCGCCGAGGAAGCTCCGGTTGTCGCCGTCGCCGCTGAAGAGGCCCGCAATCCCGCACCGGTCGAAGCCGATCGCAACAGCAGCGATGACGGCGAAGAAGAGCGGGGCGAAGACGAAGAAGAGCCCGACGAGGAAGAAGACGACCTCGACCGCGCCCGCCGCGCCGCAGAGCGCGAACAGCGCAACGCGCCGCCGCCCGAGCCGATCCGTTTCTCGGACGTCATCTCCGGCCAGTTCGACGCCGACGAAGAAAGCCCCGAAGTCCCGCCGCTCAAGCGCGTGCTTCTGCCCGAGGCGGATTCGCCCAAGCTGCACAAGGTGTTGGCGCAGGCCGGCCTGGGCTCGCGGCTCGAAATGGAGCAGCTGATTCTTCAGGGCCGCATTTCCGTCAACAACGAGCCGGCCCACATCGGCCAGCGCATCCAGTACGGCGATCAGGTCAAGATCAACGGCAAGCCGATCCGCTACCGCATCGCGCCTCCGCCGCCGCGCGTGATCGCATACCACAAGCCCGTGGGCGAGGTGGTCACGCACGACGATCCGCAGAACCGCCCGACCGTGTTCCGCAAGCTGCCGCGCCTGCAGCAGGGCAAGTGGCAGTCGGTCGGGCGCCTCGACCTGAACACCGAAGGGCTGCTGCTGTTCAGCAGCTCTGGCGACCTGGCCAACCAACTGATGCACCCGCGCTTCGGCCTGGAGCGCGAGTACGCGGTCCGTGTGCTGGGCGCGCTCACCAGCGAAGAAAAGCAGAAGCTGCTCGACGGGGTGCGCCTCGACGACGGCATGGCGCAATTCGGCACCATCGAGGACGGCGGCGGCGAAGGCTCGAACTGCTGGTATCGCGTGACCATTTCCGAAGGCCGCAATCGCGAGGTGCGCCGCCTGTTCGAGTCGGTGGGCCACGCGGTCAGCCGGCTGATCCGCATCCGCTACGGCGCCATGGTGCTGCCGCGCGGCCTGAAGCGCGGCGCCTGGATGGAACTCGACGAGCGTGATATCCGCGCGCTGTTCCAGGCTTCCGGCGGCGCGGTTGCCCGGCCCGGCCCGCAGCAGCGTGGCCCGGGGCAGGAGGGTGGTGGCGGCAATGGCCGAAGCGGGCGCAACAAGAAGCGCCGCGGCAATCGCAATGGTGGTGGCGGCCAGCAGCCGCGCGACATGCGCGATGCTCGCGACGAAGGCAGCCGGGAAGCGCCGATCCCGAATCCGCTGGGCGATGGTCGTCCGCCGCGCGGTGACCGGGGTGGCCGTCCCAATCGTGGCGGTGGCAACGGCGGTCCGCCCCAGGGGCAGGGACGCCGCGGCAACAGCGGCAACCGCCAGGGTGGCGGCAATCGCCAGCAGGGCGACGACCGTCAACCCAGCGGCGCCAACCAGCCCGATCCAATGAAGACCTCGCTGGGCTACATCGGCGCCGACAGCTTCTCGCGCCAGCGCAAGGAGCAGCGCGCAGGCCCGCGTCGTGGTGGCGGCGGCGGTGGCGGCTTCGGCGGCCAGGGCGGCCAAGGTGGCGGCCGCCGCCGCGGGCGCTGAAAGCCAGCCGTCGGTACGCGGCCTTTCGCGGGGTTTTCACCAATCCGAAAGGCTGCGCCGGTTAAAATCAGAGGCTTTGTCGACATGTGATGCAACAAGCGCGTCGCAGTTGTGACAAAACACTTCAAAATCAAAGCTCCAGGAAGCATTTCAATGGCTATCGAACGTACCCTTTCCATCATCAAGCCCGATGCAGTTGCCAAGAACGTCATCGGCAAGATCGTTTCCCGTTTTGAAGCTGCCGGCCTCAAGGTCGTCGCCGCCAAGCTGGTGCACCTGTCGCGCAACGAAGCCGAACAGTTCTACGCCGTGCACAAGGAACGTCCCTTCTTCAAGGACCTGGTCGAGTTCATGATCTCGGGCCCCGTGTTCGTGCAAGTGCTCGAAGGCGACAACGCCATCGCCAAGAACCGCGACCTGATGGGCGCCACCGACCCGAAGAAGGCCGCTGCCGGTACCATCCGCGCCGATTTCGCCGACAGCATCGATGCCAACGCCGTGCACGGTTCGGACGCTGCCGAAACCGCAGCGAACGAAGTCGCTTTCTTCTTCGCCGGCCTCAACGTCTACGCACGCTGAAGCTGTCTGCCGATCGATTCCATGACCACGGCCAATCTGCTCGAATTCGATCTCGAGGGGTTGGCTGCGTTCTGCGAAAAACTCGGCGAGAAGAAATTCCGCGCCACGCAGCTGTTCCGCTGGATCCACCAGCGTGGCGCCAGCGACTTCGCCCAGATGACCGATCTGGCGAAGTCGCTGCGCGAGAAGCTCGCGACCACGGCGCGCGTGGAGGCCTTGCAGGTCATCACGCAGCACGAATCCAAGGACGGCACGATCAAGTGGCTGTTCGACGTCGGTGACGGCAATGCCGTCGAAGCCGTATTCATTCCAGAGGACGACCGCGGCACCCTGTGCGTGTCGTCCCAAGCCGGCTGTGCGGTCGGATGCCGCTTTTGCTCGACAGGGCATCAGGGCTTCAGCCGCAACCTGAGCACGGGCGAAATCGTCGCCCAGCTCTGGTTTGCCGAACACTTCCTGCGCAAGCACCTGAAGCGCGACGAACGCGTCATCTCCAACGTGGTGATGATGGGCATGGGCGAGCCGCTGCAGAACTACTCGGCGCTCGTGCCCGCGCTGCGCACCATGCTCGACGACAACGCCTACGGGCTGTCGCGCCGTCGCGTGACGGTGTCGACCTCCGGCGTGGTGCCCATGATCGACCGCCTCGGCGCCGATTGCCCGGTGGCCATGGCCGTCTCGCTGCATGCGCCCAACGATGCGTTGCGCGACGACCTCGTGCCGCTCAACCGCAAGTACCCGATCGCCGAACTGATCGAGGCCTGCAAGCGCTACCTGGCGCATGCACCGCGCGACTTCATCACCTTCGAGTACTGCATGCTCGACGGAGTGAACGATCAGCCCGAGCATGCGCGGCAGCTCATCGAGCTGGTGCGTACGCACGGCATCTCGTGCAAGTTCAACCTGATCCCGTTCAACCCCTTTCCGGCGTCGGGCCTGCTGCGCTCCCCGCAGCCACGCGTACTGGCATTCGCCAGGACGCTGAGCGAAGCCGGCCTCGTGACCACCGTGCGCAAGACGCGCGGCGACGACATCGACGCCGCCTGCGGCCAGCTCGCTGGCGACGTCAAGGACCGCACCCGTGCGGCCGAGCGCATGGCGCAGCGCCGCGCGGCGGAGCGCCCGATTGTTTTGCATCCGGTCCGCAAGACCACCCCCCAGGAGCACTGAACCGATGAGCATGGCCATTCCGATGACGACCGCGAGCGTGCAGCGGATGCTGACTGTGGGTTTCGCGGGCGTTGCCATGGCGTTGCTGCTTGGGGGCTGCGTGAACACGCGCACCACCACCACCAGCCTGGCCGACACCAGCTCAGGCAAGGGCGCCGAGATCGTCACCGAGTCCGACGAAACCAGCCGGCAGCGCCGTGCGCGCCTGCGCATGGAACTGGCCTCCGGCTATTTCGAGCATGGCCAGACCACCGTCGCGCTCGACGAGATCAAGCAGGCGCTGGCCGCCGATCCCAACAACGCCGACGCCTACAACCTGCGCGGCCTAGTCTACATGCGGCTCGACGACGCCGCGCTGGCCGAAGACAGCTTCCGCCGCGCCATCGCCATCAATCCGCGCGACCCCAACGCGCGGCACAACTACGGCTGGCTGCTGTGCCAGCAGAACCGCTATGGCGATGCGGCTGCGCAGTTCACCGAAGCCCTGGCCGTGCCGAGCTATGCGGACCGCGCCAAGACGCTCATGACGCAGGGCGTGTGCGAACTCAAGGCCGGCCAGCGGGTCCAGGCGGAGCGCAGCCTCATGCAGGCCTACGAGATCGACGCCGGCAATCCGGTGGTCGGCTTCAATCTGGCTTCATTGCTGGCGCAGCGCGAAGAATGGTCGCGCGCGCAGTTCTACATTCGCCGCGTCAACAACAGCCCCTCGGCCAGCGCCGAGACGCTCTGGCTCGGCATCAGGGTCGAACGAAAGCTGAACAACCGCGAGGCAGTCGCGCAGTTGGGAGGTCAACTGCAACGACGCTTCCCCCAGTCGCGGGAGGCAACAGCGTACGAGCGCGGGAATTTCAATGACTGATCGGGTTTCGGAGTTCGGCACTTTCGCAGCACAGCCGCTGGAAGAAGGCGACATCACGCACAAGACAGCCGGCGACCTGCTGCGCGAGGCGCGCGAGGCCCACGGCCTGCACATCGAGATGGTGGCTGCCGCGCTGAAGGTGCCGCCGCAGAAGCTCATGGCGCTTGAAGCGGACGATATCGCCTCGCTGCCCGATCCGGTCTTCGCTCGCGCCCTGGCGAGCAGCGTCTGCCGCGCGTTGCGCATCGATCCCGCGCCCGTGCTCGCGAAGCTGCCCAGCACGCAAAAGGTGTCGCTGGCCGAGGCCGATCGCACGCTGCGAGGGAACATCGCCTCCAACACGCCTCGCTGGAACAACAACGGCCGTTCCAGTGGGCTGCCTTCGCGTGCGCTGCTGATCGCGGTGGGGCTCCTGCTGGTGGCCGCGGGTGCGCTGTTCTGGTTGCCGCAGTCGGTGTTCGACCAGATCGGGGCTTCCGTGTCGCGGCTGACGGCCCGAGGCGAATCCAGTGAGGGTTCGGCGCCTGCCGGCGGACCAGTGTCGTCCAGCGGGACCGGCGCTGTCGCGGAAAACGTGCCCGTGCAGGCCGTGGCGCCGAGCGGTCCGGTGGGCGAGGCTCCCGCGGCCGCCGGCCCTGGCGCGCCTGCTGCCGCCGCGGCACCGGCCGCTGCAGCGCCCGCTGCCCCTGCCGTGCCCGCGACGGCTGCCGCCAGCGCCCAGCAGCTTGTCTTCGTGGCACGGGAAGAGTGCTGGGTCACCGTGACCGAAGCCGGGGGCAAGCAGCTGCTGCGCCGCAGCCTGAAGGCTGGCGAAACGGTGGGTTTGTCGGGCACGCTGCCGCTGTCCGTCGTGGTCGGGCGCGCGTCGAGCGTCGACGTGCAGGTGCGCGGCCAGCCATACGACCTGAAGCCCGTCACCAAGGGTGGTGGCGTGGCACGCTTCGAGGTGAAACCATGACCGGCGATTGCCTCCCGCTTCCCATCGAGTCGGCCGCGCCAAAAGCGCGCCGCTCGCGCCAGGCCAGCGTGGTCTGGGGGCCGCGCGTGGTCACGGTGGGCGGCGACGCCCCGGTGCGCGTGCAGTCCATGACCAACACCGACACCGTCGATGCCATCGGCACCGCGATCCAGGTGAAGGAGCTGGCCATTGCCGGCTCCGAGATGGTCCGCATCACGGTCAACACGCCCGAGGCCGCCGCGCAGGTGCCCTACATCCGCGAGCAGCTCGACCGCATGGGCATCGACGTGCCGCTGATCGGCGACTTCCACTACAACGGCCACCGCCTGCTGACCGACTATCCGGCCTGCGCCGAGGCGCTGAGCAAATACCGCATCAACCCCGGCAACGTGGGCAAGGGCGACAAGAAGGACAGGCAGTTCGGCCAGATGATCGACGCGGCCATGCGCTGGAACAAGCCTGTGCGCATCGGCGTCAACTGGGGCAGCCTCGACCAGGAACTGCTCGCCAGCCTGATGGACACCAACAGCCAGCGCGCCGAGCCCTGGGATGCCAAGCAGGTGATGTACGAGGCGCTGATCACTTCGGCCGTCGAGTCCGCCAGGCTGGCCGAGTCGATGGGCATGAGCGGCAACCAGGTCATCCTGTCGTGCAAGGTGAGCGGCGTGCAGGACCTGATCTCGGTCTACCGCGAACTGGCCAGGCGCTGCGACTATCCGCTGCACCTGGGCCTCACCGAGGCCGGCATGGGCACCAAGGGCACGGTGGCCTCGGCCACGGCGTTGTCGATCCTGCTGCAGGAGGGCATTGGTGACACGATTCGCGTGTCGCTCACGCCGCAGCCGGGCGAGTCGCGCACGCAAGAGGTGCTGATTGCCAACGAGATCCTGCAAGCCCTGGGCCTGCGCGTGTTCGTGCCGAGCGTCACAGCCTGCCCGGGCTGCGGCCGCACCACCAGCACCACGTTCCAGGAGCTGGCCAAGCAGATCGACGACTACCTGCGCCTGCAGATGCCGGTCTGGCGCAAGAAATATCCGGGCGTCGAGACGCTGAAGGTGGCCGTCATGGGCTGCATCGTCAACGGCCCCGGCGAGAGCAAGCACGCCGACATCGGCATCAGCCTGCCTGGCACCGGCGAGGCGCCTGCCGCGCCGGTCTTCATCGACGGCGAAAAGGCACTCACGCTGCGCGGCGACAATATCGCCAACGAGTTTCACCAACTCGTCGAAACCTACATCGAAAAGCGCTTCGGCGGCGAGCACGCTGCCCTGGCCTGACACCTCCGCAGACTCATGGCTGAAAAATTGAATGCCGTCAAAGGCATGAACGATATATTGCCGCCCGAATCGGCGCGCTGGGAATGGCTCGAGGCCACCGTGCGCGACCTGATGGGGCGCTATGCGTACCGCAACGTCCGCACGCCGATCCTCGAGCACACGGCGCTGTTCGTGCGCGGCATCGGCGAGGTGACGGACATCGTCGAGAAGGAGATGTACTCCTTCCACGACCGCTCGGACAAGTATGGCGACAACGACCACCTGACGCTGCGGCCCGAGAACACCGCCGGCATCGTGCGGGCCGCGATCGAGCACAACATGCTCTATGACGGCGGCAAGCGCCTGTGGGCCATCGGGCCGATGTTCCGGCGCGAGAAGCCGCAGCGCGGGCGTTTCCGGCAGTTCCATCAGATCGACGTCGAGGCGCTGGGCTTTGCCGGTCCCGACATCGACGCTGAATTGATCCTGCTCGCAAGTGCGCTCTGGAAGGCGATCGGCCTGACCGACGTGCGTCTGGAGCTCAACAGCCTTGGCCAGCCGGCAGAGCGGGCGCAGCACCGCGCCCAGCTCATCGCGCACTTCGAGGCACATGCCGACAAGCTCGACGAAGACGGCAAGCGCCGCCTGCACAGCAACCCGCTGCGCATCCTCGACACCAAGAATCCGGCGATGAAGGATGTGGTCGAGTCGGCGCCGAGACTGATGGATTTCCTCGGTGCCGAATCGCTGGCGCACTTCGAGGGATTGAAGGCCATCCTCGACGCCAACGGCGTCGCCTACACCATCAACCCGCGCCTCGTGCGCGGCCTCGATTACTACAACCTCAGCGTGTTCGAGTTCGTGACTGACCGGCTCGGCTCGCAGGGCACGGTGTGTGCCGGCGGCCGCTATGACGGCCTGTTCGAGCAACTCGGAGGCAAGCCGGCGCCTGCAGTGGGATGGGCAATCGGCGTGGAGCGCGTGCTCGACCTCATGAAGGAGCAGGGCACTCAGATCC
Organism: Variovorax sp. Varisp46; assembly: GCF_059491885.1. Taxonomy (NCBI): domain Bacteria; kingdom Pseudomonadati; phylum Pseudomonadota; class Betaproteobacteria; order Burkholderiales; family Comamonadaceae; genus Variovorax; species Variovorax sp. Varisp46. The sequence goes on along the minus strand of NZ_CP168515.1, from coordinate 2,535,377 downwards.
CGGTACGGGCCCCCGATGTCTATGCCGTCGTGCCCGATGCCTCTGCCATGCCGGTGGCGCTGCGTACGCTGCAGCAGTTGCGTGACGCCGGCGTGCGTGTGCAGATGCACGCCGCCACGGCGGATGGCCTCGGCAGCTTCAAGTCGCAGTTCAAGCGGGCCGACAACAGCGGCGCCACCTACGCCCTGATCTTCGGCGCCGATGAACTTGCACGCTACGAAGTGACTCTCAAGGCGCTGCGCGACGGAAGCGGTGCGCAGACCTCCCGGCCGCTTGCCGAAGTGGCCACCTGGGCCGCCACCCTACAATCGCCGGCTCCCAACACCTGACAGCGCATGGCAACCCATCTCGACCTCGAAGAACAGGAACAGCTCGACCAGCTCAAGCATTTCTGGAACACCTACGGCACCCTGATCACGTGGGCCGTGCTGCTCGTCGCAGGCGCCTTCGTGGCCTGGAACGGCTGGCAATGGTATGGACGCAACAAGGCGGCGCAAGCCTCGTCGCTCTACGACGAAATCGAGAAGACCGCGCAGGCCGGCGATCCGGCACGCATCGCGCTCGTGCTCGACGACATGAAGAAGCGCTTCTCGGGCACTACCTACGCGCAGCAGGCCGGCCTGCTGGTCGCCAAGACGCTGTACGAAAAGGGCAATGCCGCGGGCTCGCGCGCGGAACTCGAATGGGTTGCGCAGAACGCCGTCGATCCGGGCTACAAGGCTATTGCCAGGCTGCGGCTGGCGGCCGAACTGCTCGACAGCAAGTCCTACGACGATGCGATCAAGCAGCTCGACAGCAGCGTACCCAAGGAATTCGAACCGCTGGTGGCCGACCGCAAGGGCGACATCTACCTGGCCCAGGGCAAGCGCGCCGAGGCGCAGGCCGAATACCGCAAGGCCTGGACCGGCCTTGGTGCCACCTCCGACTACCGCCGCCTGGTCGAAATCAAGCTCAACGCGGTCGGTGTCGACCCGAAGAGCCTGGCGCCAGTCGTCACCGTCACACCCGCAGTCCCCAAAACTCCCTGACCGCATATGAATTTCAAGCGTTTCATGCCTGAATCGACCGCCCTGCGCGCGGGATCAGCTCTTGTTTTGGTGGCGCTCCTCGCCGCCTGTTCGGGCAGCAGCAAGCCGAAGCCGGCAGAACTTCCCGCCAATCCGGCCCTGATGGGCGTGCGCCAGGCCTGGACGGTGCGCATCCCCGAGGTCAAGTTCCCTCTCACTACCGACATCAGCGGCGACACCGTCACCGTGGCCGGCAGCGATGGCACGGTGGTTGCCATCGACGCTCGCGCCGGCCGTGAAACCTGGCGCGCGAGCGCCGGCGCACCGCTGGCAGCCGGTGTAGGCAGCGACGGGTCGATGGCCGCAGTCGTGACCACCGGCAACGAACTGGTCGCCATCGAGAACGGCAAGGTCCTGTGGAAGCAGAAACTCTCGGCCCAGGCCTTCACAGCACCGCTCGTGGCGGGACGCCGCGTGTTCGTGCAGACCGCCGACCGCAGCATCAGCGCCTGGGACGGGCAGAGCGGCCGCCGCCTCTGGATCCAGCAGCGCACGGGTGAAAACCTCGTGCTGCGCAAGTCGGGCGTGCTGATCGCCGTGGGCGACACGCTGGTCGCAGGCATCGGCGGCCGTCTGGTGGGCATCAACCCCGCCAATGGCACTTCGCGCTGGGAATCGCCCATTGCGGCACCGCGCGGCACCAACGACGTGGAGCGCCTGGTCGATCTGACCGGCAGCGTGAGCCGCTTCGGCGACACCATCTGCGCCCGCGCGTACTACGCCAGCGTCGGCTGCGTCGAGACCGTGCGCGGCTCGCTGGTCTGGAGCAAGCCCGCCTCGGGCGCCGACGGCGTCAGCGGCGACAGCGGTTTTGTCTACGGTACCGAGTCCGACGGCAGCGTCGTCGCGTGGCGCCGTGCCGACGGCGAGCGCGCCTGGCAGATGAGCCGCTTGAAGAACCGCAACCTCACCGCGCCGCTGGCCGTGGGCCGCTCGCTGATCATCGGCGAAGACACCGGCACGCTGCACTTCGTGTCGCGTGAAGATGGCGCGTTGCTCAATCGTGTCACGCCCGATGGCTCGGCCATCACCGTCACGCCGGTGCTGGCCGGCAACACGGTCGTGGTCGTGACTGCCAAGGGTGGCGTGTTTGGTTATCGCCCTGAATAACTCTTTCCTTTTCCTTTTCTCTTTCCAAGGCCCGACCATGAAAACCGCGCCATCGAAAGGCCGGCCATGAAGCCGGTCGTGGCCCTGGTCGGGCGGCCCAACGTTGGCAAGTCGACCCTCTTCAACCGCCTGACCCAGACGCGCGACGCCATCGTCGCCGACTTCGCCGGCCTCACGCGCGACCGCCACTACGGCAATGGCCGCCTGGGCAAGCACGAGTTCATCGTCATCGACACCGGTGGCTTCGAACCCGACGCGGGCAGCGGCATCTACAAGGAAATGGCCAAGCAGACGCGGCAGGCCGTGGCCGAGGCCGACGTGGTGATCTTCGTCGTCGACGCCCGCGAGGGCCTGTCGGCGCAAGACCACGACATCGCCAACGAACTGCGCCGCCTCGGCAAGCCGTGCGTGCTGGCGGCCAACAAGGCCGAGGGCATGCACGACGGCACCAAGCTGGTCGATTTCTACGAACTCGGCTTCGGCGACGTGCATGGCGTATCTGCTGCGCACGGGCAGGGCATGCGCGACCTCGTCGAACTCGCCCTGGAACCGCTGAACCTGCCCGATCCCGACGACGAGGCGGACGAGGACGAGGTCAACAAGCCGATCAAGCTGGCCGTGGCCGGACGGCCCAACGTGGGCAAGTCCACGCTGATCAACACCTGGCTCGGCGAAGAGCGCCTCGTGGCCTTCGACATGCCGGGCACCACGCGCGATGCGATCTCCGTGCCCTTCGAGCGCAACGGCCAGCGCTTCGAACTGATCGACACGGCCGGCCTGCGCCGCAAGGGCAGGGTGTTCGAGGCGATCGAGAAGTTCTCGGTGGTCAAGACGCTGCAGGCCATCGAATCGGCCAACGTGGTGCTGCTGCTGCTCGACGCCACGCAGGGCGTGACCGACCAGGACGCGCACATCGCCGGCTACATCCTCGAAAGCGGCCGTGCGGTGGTGATCGCGATCAACAAGTGGGACGCCGTCGACAGCTACCAGCGCGAGCAGATCCAGCGGCAGATCGAGACCAGGCTGCCGTTCCTGAAGTTCGCGGCGCTGCATTTCATCTCGGCCATCAAGCGCCAGGGCCTGGGCCCGGTGTGGCAGGCGATCGCGCAGGCCCACAAGTCGGCCACGCGCAAGATGTCGACGCCGGTGCTGACCCGCCTGCTGCTGGAGGCGGTGCAGTTCCAGGCGCCCAAGCGCGGGGGCATGTACCGGCCCAAGCTGCGCTATGCGCACCAGGGGGGCATGAACCCGCCGGTGATCGTGATCCATGGCAATTCGCTGGAGCACGTGACCGACGCCTACAAGCGCTTCCTCGAAGGACGCTTCCGCAAGGAGTTCGACCTTGTGGGTACCCCCTTGCGCATCGAGTTCAAGAGCTCGCACAATCCATTTGCCGACAAGGACGACTGAGGGGCTTGGCTGCCGATGGCGGCCGATGAACCGCGAGCCGAGTGGAAGTTCCGTCTTTTGAGAGCCGTTATTTTCTCAAGGCTTTTGACCCCGATTGCTGCGGCGCAGAAACCCTGTGTTAAGGTCATCTCTCCAACAACTACTCTTGAACACGGAGAATATCGTGAGCAATAAAGGGCAACTTCTGCAAGACCCGTTTCTGAACACCCTGCGTCGTGAGCACGTGCCGGTTTCCATTTATTTGGTGAATGGCATCAAGCTGCAGGGCCAGATCGAGTCTTTTGACCAGTACGTCGTGTTGCTTCGCAATACGGTGACGCAAATGGTCTACAAGCACGCCATTTCCACCATCGTGCCGGGTCGTGCCGTCAACTTCTCGGCTACCGAGAACGAAGACGCCGCAGCCTGATCGCGCGGAGCGCGGCGGCCCCTGCTGCCGCGCTTTTTCCCAATTTCTGATCCCGCTTGTCTGAACTGATCCCCCGCCAGGAAGGCGCCGCCGTTCTCGTCGGCGTCGATTTCGGGCTGCCCCATTTCGACAGCGAACTCGAGGAACTCGGCCTGCTCGCGCAGACCGCGGGCCTGACGCCCGTCGCCCGCCTTGCGTGCAAGCGCAAGGCACCCGACGCGGCCCTGTTCGTTGGCAGCGGCAAGGCCGAAGAAATCAAGGAGCTGGCTGCCCTGTACAGGGCGAGCGAGGTCATCTTCGACCAGGCCCTGAGCCCCGCGCAGCAGCGCAACCTCGAGCGCCAGCTCGACATCGCGGTCTACGACCGAACCTTTCTCATCCTCGAGATCTTCGCCCAGCGCGCGCGTTCGCACGAGGGCAAGCTGCAGGTCGAGCTGGCTCGCCTGCAGTACCTCAGCACGCGGCTGGTCCGCCGATGGTCCCACCTGGAGCGCCAGACCGGCGGTGCAGGCGTGCGCGGCGGCCCGGGTGAAAAGCAGATCGAGCTCGATCGCCGGATGATCGGCGAGTCGATCAAGCGCACGCGCGAGCGTCTCGCCAAGGTGCAGAAGCAGCGCGGCACCCAGCGCCGGCAGCGCGAGCGCCGCGACACCTTCAACATCTCGCTGGTGGGCTACACCAACGCGGGCAAGTCGTCGCTGTTCAATGCGCTGGTCAAGGCCCGCGCCTATGCGGCCGACCAGTTGTTCGCCACGCTCGACACCACCACGCGCAATCTCTACCTGGGCGATGCCCGGCGGCAGGTGTCGATCTCCGACACCGTGGGTTTCATCCGCGACCTGCCGCACGGGCTGGTCGATGCCTTCAAAGCCACGCTGCAGGAGGCGGTCGATGCCGACCTGCTGCTGCATGTGGTCGATGCCTCCAACCCCCACTACCCCGAGCAGATGGCCGAGGTGCAGGCGGTGCTGCGCGAGATCGGTGCCGACACCGTGCCGCAGCTGTTGGTGTTCAACAAGCTCGACGCTCTTGAAAGCGCGCAGCATCCGCTGCATCTGCAGGACGAGATGGAAATCGACGGCGTGCAGGTCCCCCGCATCTTCCTCAGCGCCAAGAGCGGTGAGGGCGTGCCGTTGCTGCGCGCCGAACTCGCCCGGCAGTCGGGTTCCGTAGCCGATACGATGACCCCTGAGGCAGACGCTGAATTGCACGATGCAACCGATTGATTGGGCACAATCCCGCCACTGACAAGAGAACGAAGCGAATGAATTCAAAGCCAGCGCGGAGAGGGTTTCTGGGCATGTTCAACCTGAACGACGGCCGATGGGGTCGCGGCGACGAGCCGTCTTCCAACGGCAGCCGTCCCCCCGACGCCAATCCCCCGGGCGCACCGACCCCACCGCCTTCGAGCAATGGCGGCAACAACGGCAACAACGACAACCGCCCTCGCGGACAGGGCCCCAACCAAGGTCCTCCCGACCTCGATGAACTCTGGCGCGACCTCAATCGCAAGCTCGGTGGCTTCTTCGGTGGCAAGGGCGGCAGCAACCGCCCCAACGGCGGCAATGGTGGCGGCAACGGCTACAGGCCCGACATGAAGAATGCAGGATTCGGCCTCGGTCTCGTGGCGGCAGTGGTGGTCCTGATCTGGCTCGGCACCGGCTTCTTCATCGTGAACGAGGGCCAGCAGGCCGTCATCACACAGTTCGGCCGCTACAAGAGCACCGTGGGCGCCGGCTTCAACTGGCGCCTGCCGTACCCGATCCAGCGCCACGAGGTGGTGGTGACCACGCAGATCCGTTCCGCCGACGTCGGCCGCGACGCCATCGTGCGCTCCACCGGGCTGCGCGAGTCGGCCATGCTGACCGAAGACGAGAACATCGTCGAGATCAAGTTCGCCGTGCAGTACCGCCTGAGCGATCCGCGTGCCTGGCTCTACGAAAGCAAGTCGCCCGCCGACACCGTCGTGCAGGTGGCCGAGACCTCGGTGCGCGAGGTGGTCGGCAAGATGAAGATGGACGCCGCGCTGGCCGAAGAGCGCGATCAGATCGCACCGCGCGTGCGCGCGCTGATGCAGACCATTCTCGACCGCTACAAGATCGGCGTCGAAGTCGTCGGCATCAACCTGCAGCAGGGCGGTGTGCGTCCGCCCGAGCAGGTGCAGGCCGCGTTCGACGACGTGCTCAAGGCTGGCCAGGAGCGCGAGCGCACCAAGAACGATGCGCAGGCCTATGCCAACAACGTGGTGCCGCTCGCCACCGGTACGGCTTCGCGCCTGAAGGAAGAGTCCGAGGCCTACAAGGCGCGGATCGTGGCGCAGGCCCAGGGTGATGCCGGCCGCTTCAGTGCGGTGCTGGCCGAATACCAGAAGGCCCCGCAGGTGACGCGCGACCGCATGTACACCGACGCCATGCAGCAGATCTACGCCAGCACGACGAAGGTGCTGGTCGACAGCAAGCAGGGCTCCAACCTGCTGTACCTGCCGCTCGACAAGCTCATGCAGCTGAGCGGCAACAATGCGGCGGCCACGCCGGTCGACGCGGCCAGCCCGAGCGTTGCCGGCACTGCACCGGCCCAGTCCTCGGTGATTCCGGTGGCCCCTGCGACGAACGACGTGCGTGCCCGCGATGGCCGCTCGCGTGACCGCGACGTGCGTTGAAAAAGGCCCGAAAGAATATGAACAGAATTGGATTCATCGCCACCTCGATCCTCGTGCTGCTGGTGTTGGCAAGCTCGACCCTTTTCGTGGTCGACCAGCGGCAGTTCGGCGTGGTCTATGCGCTTGGCCAGATCAAGCAGGTCATCACGGAGCCCGGCCTCAACTTCAAGCTGCCGCCGCCGTTCCAGAACGTGTCGTACATCGACAAGCGCCTGCTGACGCTGTCGAGCGTGGACACCGAACCGATGCTCACTGCCGAGAAGCAGCGTGTGGTGATCGACTGGTATGTGCGTTGGCGCATCAGCGACCCGCAAGCCTACATCCGCAATGTCGGCCTCGACGAGAACGCCGGCGCCATGCAGCTCAACCGCGTGGTGCGAAATGCGTTCCAGGAAAACATCAACAAGCGCACCGTGCGCGACCTGATCTCGGTGCGCCGCGAGGCCCTGATGGCCGACGTGCAGCGCGAAGTGCTGTCGGTGGTGAAGGGCGCCAAGCCCTGGGGCGTGGACGTGGTCGACGTGCGCATCACGCGTGTCGACTACGTGGAAGCCATCACCGAATCGGTCTACCGCCGCATGGAAGCCGAGCGCAAGCGCGTGGCCAACGAGCTGCGTTCGACCGGCACGGCCGAAGGCGAGAAGATCCGCGCCGACGCTGACCGCCAGCGCGAAGTGATCGTGGCGAACGCCTACCGCGACGCGCAGAAGATCAAGGGCGAGGGTGATGCCCAGGCCGCTTCCACGTACAGCGAGGCCTTTGGCCGCGACCCGCAGTTCGCTCAGTTCTACCGAAGCCTCGAAGCCTACAAACAGAGCTTCAACAAGAAGAGCGACGTGATGGTGCTCGATCCATCCTCGGACTTCTTCCGCGCCATGCAAGGTTCGGGTTCGAACACCAACGCTTCCCGTCGTTGATTCGCAGCCGTCCCCAGGAGCCGTGAGCGCCGACACTTTCTGGAGCGCGCTGGCGCTCGTCCTGGTGATCGAAGGCATCCTGCCTTTCGTCTCGCCGGGAGGGTGGCGGCGCGGCTTCGGCCAGCTCATGCAGCTGCGTGACGGCCAGCTTCGTTTCTTCGGACTTTGCAGCATCCTGCTGGGTTTGCTACTGCTCTGGATCTTGGGGTAGCGCGGTCCCGGTAGAATTCCGGTTTAACCACGCCCTCGATCCCCATGTCCGCCTGGGTCCTCCCGGATCACATTGCCGATGTGCTGCCCTCAGAGGCGCGCCACATCGAAGAACTTCGACGCCAGCTGCTCGATACCGCCCGTGGCTATGGCTACGAGCTGGTGATGCCGCCGCTGCTCGAACACCTCGAATCGCTGCTCTCGGGCACCGGCGAGGCGCTCGACCTCCAAACCTTCAAGCTCGTGGACCAGCTCTCCGGTCGCAGCATGGGCCTTCGCGCCGACACCACCCCTCAGGTGGCGCGCATCGATGCCCATCTGCTGAACCGCGACGGCGTGGCCCGCCTGTGCTACTGCGGCCCGGTGCTCCATACCCGGCCCGACCGCCCGCACGCCACCCGTGAGCCGCTGCAGTTCGGCGCCGAGATCTACGGCCATGCCGGGCTCGAGGCTGACACCGAAACCCTGCTGCTGGCGCTCGACTGCCTCGACGCCGCCGGCCTGCGCGAAGGCGTGATCGTCGACATGGCCGATGCCCGCATCGTGCGCGCGCTGTTCGCCGGCGTACCGGTCGATGCCGCCACGCTGGCCCGGGTGCACGCTGCGCTGGCCGCCAAGGACGCGAGCGAGCTCGCTTCACTCACCAAGGACTTCCCTGCCGCCTCGCGCGAAGGGCTGCGCGCCCTGGTCCAGCTGTACGGCGACGCGTCGGTGCTCGACGAGGCCACCAATGCCTTGAAGGGCACGCCTGCCGTCGGCGCCGCGCTGGCCGACCTGAAGCAGCTCGCTGCCGGCCTCCAGGGCGTAGCCGGCCGCCAGATCAGCTTCGACCTGGCCGACCTGCGCGGTTATGCGTACTACAGCGGCATGCGCTTCGGCATCTACGTGCCCGGCGCGGCCGATTCGCTGGTGCGCGGCGGCCGCTACGACGAAGTGGGGGCCGTGTTCGGCCGCAACCGTCCGGCCGTCGGCTTCAGCCTCGACGTGCGCGAGCTGGTCGGCGTGCTGCCGGCCCGCCCGCTGCGCGCCGCCATCCGCGCGCCCTGGAGCGATGCGGCCGGCCTGCGTCAGGCGATTGCCCAATTGCGCAAGTCCGGTGAAACGGTAGTCTGCGTGCTGCCGGGCCATGGCAGCGAAATCGATGAATTCCACTGCGACCGCGAGCTCGTCGAGCAAGCAGGCCAGTGGAGTGTCCGAGCGATCTGAATTTTTGAAGTAATGGAACGAGCATGAGCGTAACCACCGGAAGAAACGTGGTCGTCGTCGGTACCCAATGGGGCGACGAAGGCAAAGGCAAGCTGGTCGACTGGCTGACGGAAAGCGCCCAGGGCGTGGTCCGTTTCCAGGGCGGCCACAACGCGGGCCACACGCTGGTCATCAACGGTGTGAAAACCGCGTTGCACCTGATCCCGAGCGGCATCATGCGACCCGGCGTCAAGTGCTACATCGGCAACGGCGTGGTGCTGTCGGCGGCCAAGCTGTTCGAGGAAATCGAAGGGCTGGAGAAGGCTGGCGTCGAGGTGCGTTCGCGCCTGCGCATCAGCGAGGCCTGCCCGCTGATCCTGCCATTCCATGCCGCGCTGGACATCGCGCGCGAGGCCTACCGCGAAAAGGGCGGCATCGAGAAGATCGGCACCACCGGCCGCGGCATCGGCCCGGCCTACGAAGACAAGATCGCACGCCGCGCACTGCGCGTGCAGGACCTGAAGCACCCCGAGCGCTTCGCCACCAAGCTGCGCGTGCTGCTCGACCTGCACAACCACGTGCTGACGCAGGTGCTGAGCGCGCCGGCCATCGATTTCGACGAAGTCTTCAACGAAGCGATGAGGCACGCCGAGCTGCTCAAGCCCATGATGGCCGACGTCTCGCGCGAACTGAACGACGCGAACAGGAACGGCGCCAACCTGCTGTTCGAAGGCGCCCAGGGCACGCTGCTCGACGTCGATCACGGCACCTATCCGTACGTCACCTCCAGCAACTGCGTGGCCGGCAATGCCGCCGCCGGTTCGGGCGTGGGCCCGGGCATGCTGCACTACATCCTCGGCATCACCAAGGCCTACTGCACGCGCGTGGGCGGCGGTCCGTTCCCCACCGAACTCGACTGGGCCACGCCCGGCACCCCCGGTTATCACATGAGCACCGTGGGCGCCGAAAAGGGCGTGACCACCGGCCGCAGCCGCCGTTGCGGCTGGTTCGACGCCGCGCTGCTCAAGCGCTCGGCGCAGGTCAACGGCCTGTCGGGCCTGTGCATCACCAAGCTCGACGTGCTCGACGGCCTCGAGAAGCTCGAGCTGTGCACCGGCTACGAACTCGACGGCGAGACCACCGACATCCTGCCGATGGGCGCGGACGAGATCGAGCGCTGCACTCCGATCTACGAAACCCTCGAAGGCTGGACCGAGAGCACCGTGGGAGTCACGCAGTACGACAAGCTGCCGGTCAATGCGCGCCTTTACCTGCAGCGCATCGAGCAGATCACCGGTGTGCCGATCCACATGGTGTCGACCAGCCCCGACCGCGACCACACGATCATGATGCGCCACCCCTACTTGGCCGACTGAAGAGGAAAAAAGACCCATGTTGACCGAAGACGGCAAGCATCTCTACGTCAGCTACGACGAGTACCACAACCTGATCGAGAAGCTCGCGATCAAGGTGTACCAGTCGGAATGGCAGTTCGACACCATCCTGTGCCTGGCGCGCGGCGGCATGCGCCCTGGCGATGTGCTCTCGCGCATCTTCAGCAAGCCACTGGCCATCATGTCGACCAGCTCGTACCGCGCTGACGCGGGCACGGTGCAGGGCCATCTCGACATCGCGCGCTTCATCACGACACCCAAGGGCGAGATCGCTGGCAGGGTGCTGCTGGTCGACGACCTGGCCGACTCGGGCCACACGCTGCACGCCGTGATGGACATGCTGCGCAACAATTACAAGCCGATTACCGAACTGCGCAGCGCGGTGATCTGGACGAAGGCGCTGTCGACCTTCACGCCTGACTACTCGGTCGAATACCTGGCGACCAACCCCTGGATCCACCAGCCCTTCGAAGGCTACGACTCGCTCGGCGCCGAGAAGCTGATCGAGAAGTGGTCGGTCTGATCTCTCAGCCGGCGCCACCGAGCATCTCGGTGTAGCGCTGCTGCATTTCTTCCGGCGTCAGCTTTTCGATGCTGTGCCCCACGTTCCAGCGATGGCCGAAGGGGTCGCGAAAAACGCCGGAGCGTTCCCCGTAAAACTGATCCTGCGGTGCCATGTCGAGCGTGGCGCCTGCAGCGACTGCGCGCGCCACCAACGTGTCGGCATCGTCCACATGCAGGTGCAGCGTGACGGCCGTGCCGCCCAGCGTCTTCGCACTGTGGATGTTGAACTCGGCGAATTCGTCCGAGATCATCAGGATCGCGCCGTTGTGGAAGTCCAGCTCCGCGTGGCCGATGCGCCCGCTGGGTTCGGTCAGGCGAAAGATTTCCTTCACCTCGAAGACCTTGCAGTAGAACTCGATGGCTGCGCCGGCATCATGGACGCAGAGGTACGGAAACAGTTCGTGGATCGCCATGGTTCGTTGTCCCTTCGGGTTGAGATGGGCGCGATTCTGGCGCTCGCCGCAAATCGGGTCTTGAACAATTTTGACCTGCGGGGGCGTAGCAGGCCGCTCAAATCCGCACGTGCCGCGAGTACGTCGGCGCCGCCCGCCGGTACGCCTGCGGCGACATGCCGGCAATGGCCAGGAAGTCGCGATTGAAGTGCGCCTGGTCGCTGTAGCCGGCCTGCAGCGCCAGCTCGACCCAGCGTTGGGCCGGGGCGGTGGCGAACTGGCCGATCACGCGGTCGAAGCGCAGCATGCGCGCGTACTGCTTGGGTGCCAGGCCGGTCATGCCGCGAAAGAGCGCGATGAAGCGCCTGTGGCTGTAGCCGCTTTGCTTCACCAGTTCGCCGGTGGCACCGGCTTGCCCGTCGTTGTCGTTGGCACTCGCGCTGGACATCCGGGCCAGTGCCTGCGCCACCGCAGGGTGCAGGCCGCGCAGGGAGGACGAGGCAAGGCGCGCGCTCAGCAGGGCTGCGACGATGGCGAGCTGCCGCGCCTGCGAGTCGGTGCCGTGCAGCTGTTCGAGCGCGAAGCCCGCATCGGCACCCCAGAGCGCTTCGAGCGGAGTGTGGCGCCCGGCCAGCGCATCTTCCGGCGCCCCGAGCAGCGCCCTGGCCGCGCCCGGCTGCAGCATGACGCCGACCGAACGCGTCGCAACGGACACATCGCGCACGAAGAAGGCCGAGCGGGTGCCGCCCACCATGGCGTAGCCCACCGTGAAGCCCTGCGCATCGGCATCGTCGCGAAACAGGCGCAATGGCGGCCCCGAGAGCCGGAAGACCAGGTGCATGCCGCCGGTGGGCAGCACATGCTCGCGCACACCCGGGCGCTCGGCAGGCTTGCCCCCGGGCGACGAGGCCCACATCAGCCGCACGAAGGGCCGCAGGTGAGAAGGGGCAAGGCGCGTCAGTTGCACGATCGCGAGCTTCTTCCATGAAGCGGGCTCTGGCCCATCCGCGCATTGTGCGATGGAACGCGTGCCGGAGGCACCGGGCCGGCCGCGATAGCATCCACCCATGAGCAAGCCTTCCACGACCCTGATCCACCACCCCTACGTTCCGCCCGCCACCTTCGCTGCGCCGCAGCCCGGCGTTTTCAAGGCATCGACGGTGTTCTTCGCCGACGTGGCCGCCATGCGCGCGCGCGACTGGCGCACCAAGGCCGGCTACACCTACGGCCTGCACGGCACGCCCACCACCTTCACGCTGGAAGAGCGCCTGGCCACGCTCGAAGGCGGCACCGAGTGCCTGCTCGTGCCCAGCGGGCTGGCGGCCATCTCGCTGGTCTCGTTCGCTTTCCTCAAGACCGGCGACGAGGTGCTGATCCCGGACAACGCCTACGGACCCAACAAGGCGCTTGCCACCGGCGAACTGGCGAACTTCGGCATCACCCATCGCCTGTACGACGCGATGAACCCGGCCGACCTCGCGGCCAAGCTGTCGGACCGCACGCGGCTGGTCTGGGTGGAAGCAGCGGGCTCGGTGACGATGGAGTTTCCCGATCTGCCCGCGCTCGTGAATGTCTGCCGCGCGCGCGGCGTGATGACGGCGCTCGACAACACCTGGGGCGCGGGCCTGGCCTTCGCGCCCTTCGATTTCAACGGCAGCGGGCAGGGCGTCGACATCTCGGTGCACGCGCTCACCAAGTACCCGAGCGGCGGCGGCGACGTGCTCATGGGCAGCGTGATCACGCGCGACGAGCGGCTGCACCGCGCGCTCAAGCTCACGCACATGCGCATGGGTTGGGGCATCGGCGTGGGCGACGTGGAAACGCTGCTGCGCTCGCTGCCCAGCATCGCGCTGCGCTATGCCGCGCACGACCGCTCGGCGCGCGAACTGGCCGGCTGGCTCAACGGCTGCGAAGAGATTGCGCAGGTGCTGCACCCCGCGCTCGAAGACTCGCCGGGCCACACCCATTGGCGTGCGCTGTGCGGCGCCACTGACCTCGCGGCGGGCCTGTTCTCGGTGGTATTCGACGAGCGCTACAGCACCGAGCAGGTCGATCGTTTCTGCGACAGCCTGCGGCTGTTCCGGCTCGGCTACTCGTGGGGCGGCCCGATCAGCCTCGTGGTGCCTTATGACATCGGCCTGATGCGCGACGCCGGCGTGGCGCGCTGGCCCTACAAGGGCACGCTCGTTCGTTTTTCCATCGGCCTCGAAGACGTGGAGGACCTGCGCGCCGACCTTCAGCAGGCATTGGCGCGGATGTAAAAAATCGCTTCGCGCTCCCTGCGAGCGTCATGGGGTACCGTCTCGAGACCGCACCGTTATCGCTTACAGTAGGCCACGTGCAGTCACCCTGACTGCCTCGCCCAAGGAGAAGCAGTGGCAACACCCAATTACGGCTACGAGAAGCGCCAGAAAGAGCTGGCCAAGAAGAAAAAGAAGGAAGAGAAGCTCCGGGAAAAGGCGAACCGCAAACTCAGCCCGAGCAGCGACGGCTTGGCTCCCGGAGACCCGGAAACCGACATGGCCTCGCTCGAACGCGATCCACCCACCGTGCCCGAGTTGCCCACCAAGAACGGTTGATCCGCTCCTGGCGTACCGATCGAGAAGAAGCCGCCGCAGGCCTGTGCCTGCGGCGGCTTTTTCCATTACCTGGGCAGCAGCTTGCGCAATTCGGGCCAGACGTTGTCGAGCAGTTGCGGCTGTGCCGCGGCCGTCGGATGGATGCGGTCGGACTGGAACAGCGAGAGCGCATCGGGCGCATCGGCCACGCCCTTGAGCAGGAAGGGAACGAGCGCGGACCTGGTGGCGCCCGCCACCTTGGAAAACACCGCCTCGAAGCGCCGCGTGTAGTCGCCGCCATAGTTCGGCGGCACCTGGATGCCGACGATCAGCACCTTCGCGCCCGCAGCCTGCGCGGCCCTGGCGATTTGCAGCAGGTTGCTTTCCGTGTCCGACAGCGGCAGGCCGCGCAAGGCGTCGTTGGCGCCGAGCTCGATCACCACGTGGCTGGGCTTGTGCTGCGCGAGCAGCGACGCAAAGCGGGCTCGCCCACCGGAACTGGTGTCGCCGCTGATGCTGGCGTTGACCACCGTGGCCGGGATCTTCTGCTGCGCAAGCCTTTTTTCCAGCAAGGGTACCCAGCCTTCGCCGCGCTTGAGGCCGTACTCTGCGCTCAGCGAATCGCCGAGCACCAGGATCACCGGCTTGCCGGTTGCCACGGCCTGGGCCTGCGCCGCGGCCGTCCATGTCCCCGCGCTGCCGAGCGCGGCGGTGGTCAAGATAAAGTCTCGTCGATTCAAAACCAAAGCCTTTCCATGTCCCAACCCCCGTCTGATGCCATTGTCGCCGTCGAGCATGTCTTCAAGTCCGTCACGGACTCGACCGGCACGCTGGACATTCTGCAGGACATCGATTTCACCCTCGGCGCGCGGGAAACCGCTGCCATCGTCGGCGCCTCGGGCTCCGGCAAGAGCACCTTGCTGTCGATCATCGCGGGGCTGGACACGCCCACGCGCGGCACGGTGCGCATCGCCGGCGAGGACATCTTCGCCATCGACGAGGACGAGCGCGCAGCAGTCCGGGCGCAGCGCGTGGGCTTCGTGTTCCAGAGCTTCCAACTGCTCGGCAACCTCAGCGCGCTTGAAAATGTGATGCTCCCGCTGGAGTTGGCCAACCGCAAGGACGCCCGCAAGGCAGCCACCGAAATGCTCGGCCGCGTCGGGCTTGGGCAGCGGCTCGGCCACTATCCCAAGGTGCTCTCGGGCGGCGAACAGCAGCGTGTGGCGCTGGCACGTGCCTTCGTGGTCCAGCCCGCGCTGCTGTTGGCCGACGAGCCCACCGGCAGCCTCGACTTCGCAACGGGCGAGCAGGTGATGCGGCTGATGTTCGACCTCAACCGCGAATTGGGCACCACGCTCGTGCTCGTCACCCACGACCGCGGCATCGCGGCGCAGTGCGAACGCCGCATCACGATCGAGGCCGGGCACGTCTCGCTTAATGAAAAAGTGGCTCTGGCGCCCGCATGACAAGCGCACTAAGCTATCAAATGAATAGCGAGTCAACTCGAGGAGATAGCCATGGAGGAACTTCCGCAGGACGCCGTCCTGGCGCTGCAGCGCGGCAGGATGATCGAGGCCATCAAGATCGTGCGCAATCGCACGGGCGTGGACCTCAAGGCGGCCAAGGAAGCCGTGGATCGCTACGCCGACCGGCAGGAAGCAGGGGATGGCGATGCCGCCTGCGGACGCCGCGCGCCCACTGCCGCAAGGCAGGACCGCGGCTTCGCGGCTATGCCCTCCACCGCGCTCGCGGCCCTGGCGAGGGGCAACAAGATCGAGGCCATCCGCCTTACCCGCGAAGCCACCGGCCTGAGCCTGGCCGCGGCGAAGCGGCTGGTCGACAACCACGAGGATCCGTCGGGCATCGGCTTCGGCCCTCTGACCCGGCATATGCCCCGGTGCTCGATGAACGAACCGGGCCGCGAGCACGGCGGTGGCTACAGATGGCTGCCGGCGTTGATCATCGCGATGGCCGCGCTCATGATCTGGCTGTATTTCGGCGGAGGGGCTTGAACCGATGATCGTTCCCCAGTTCTGGGCGGAAGGTCGTATCCAGGAGCGTGTCGCGGGCAAGCAGTTCACCGTGCGCCGCTACGGCTGGTCCGACGAGAGCCCGATCGCCGCGCAGGCGCATGCCGACCGGCGCACGCGCGACGCCTTCGACCGCATCGTCCACCAGGGCGAGAAGCTCGACCGCCGCGAGCGCAAAGTGCCCTACAACGGCGCCGATGGCGTGCCGATCCGCGAGGAAATCGTCGAGCGCCATGGCGACACCGTCATCACGCGCAACACCTACGGCGCGCGCTGCCTCAATACGCCCGATGTGCTGTTCGTCGATATGGATTTCGAGGAGCCCCTGCGCGGCAGCGTGTTCGGCTTTGCGCTGGTGCCGGCGCTGATCGCAGGCGTGGTCGGCGGCTGGGCCGCCAAGACCTGGCTGGGTGGACTGATCGCGGCCATCGTGGTCTTCGCCGTGGCCTGGGTCATCGGGCGGCGCAAGAAGCGCGGCGAGCCCAGCGGCAACCCCGTACCGGAGAAGCAGGCGGCCGAGCGCATCGCGCGCTTCATGCAGCAGCACCCCGACTGGAACCTGCGCATCTACCGCACGCCCGCGGGCTTCCGGGTGCTGGCGATGCACGATGTCTTCAGCCCGTCCGACACCGCGGTGGCCGACTGCTTCCAGGCGCTGGGCGTCGACAAGATCTACGCGCGCATGTGCCGCAACCAGAACTGCTTTCGCGCCCGGGTGAGCGCCAAGCCTTGGCGCATCGGCATCGGCGACCACATGCGGCCCCGGCCGGGCGTGTGGCCGGTGTCGCCCGACAAGCTGCCCGCGCGCGACGCCTGGATCGCGCGCTACGAAAAGGCCGCCGAAGGCCATGCCGCCTGCCAGTACCTGGAGAGCGTGGGCAATGGCGGGAAGGTGCATCCGAGTGCGCTGGCGGTGCAGGAACTGCACGACGAGCGCACTCGCGCGCTCAGCGGTTTGCCGCTCGCTTGACGGGCCTTTAGGGCAGGGGCGCGCGGCACTCGATAATCGGGGGATGTCTTCTCCCAAAGTGATCTTCGGCTTCCATGCCGTGGGCGTGCGCATCAAGACCGCGCCGAAATCGGTGCTCGAAGTGATGTTCGACGCCAGCCGGCGCGATGCGCGCATGAAACAGTTCATCGCGCGTGCGCAGGAAGCCGGCGTGCGGCTGGTCGAGGCCGATGGCCTGCGGCTGTCCAAGCTCAGCGGTAGCCACGGCCACCAGGGCGTGGTAGCGCGGGTCGAACCTGTGGCACAGGTCCGCTCGCTCGACGAACTGCTCGAAGGCCTCGAAGAGGCCGGCACCGTGCCCCTGCTGCTGGTGCTCGACGGCGTGACCGACCCGCACAACCTCGGTGCCTGCCTGCGCGTGGCCGACGGCGCCGGCGCGCACGCGGTCATCGCCCCCAAGGACCACGCGGCCGGCATCAATGCCACCGTGGCCAAGGTGGCGAGCGGCGCGGCCGAGACGGTGCCGTACTTCATGGTCACCAACCTTGCGCGCACGCTGAACGAACTCAAGGAACGCAACATCTGGTGCGTGGGCACCAGCGACGACGCGCCGGGCACGATCTATCAGAGCGACTTCAAGCGCCCCCTGGCACTGGTGCTGGGCGCCGAGGGCGAAGGCATGCGGCAGCTCACGCGCAAGACCTGCGACGAACTGGTGAGCATCCCGATGGCCGGCGCGGTCGAGAGCCTGAACGTCTCGGTGGCGAGTGGCGTGTGCCTCTACGAGGCGATGCGGCAACGCGGCGCCTGAGCGTCTTTCGGGCTAGTTTTCTGGCGACGATCCACCCTTGCGGTGGAAGTAGATGAGTTCGGCCACCCGCCGCATCTGCGGCGTCCCCAGCAGGTGGTTGAACATCCAGTCGCTCTGGAAGTGGTCGAAGGCCCAGCGCAGCGTGCGCTTGAGGCGAAAGCCGGGGTAGCTGCGCACGAACCACGTGGCGGGATCGCCGGCCTCGCGGCGCACGAAGCGCGCAACAGCCTCGCCCGCGCGCTGGCCGTGCAGCAGCGCCGTGTGGATGCCGCCTGCCGTTACCGGCGACACCATGCCGGCCGCATCGCCCACCAGCAGCGCCCGTTCCCGCGCCACCACCGGCAGCACGCCGCCGCACGGGATCATGCCCGCGCGCACCGCGACCGGCGGCGCATCGCCGGGCGCGACCACCGGCGCGATCTTGCGCAGCAGGGGGTCGAGCCTCAGCGCCCCGGCATGGTGGCGCTCCACGCGGCGCGCCAGTCCGATCTGGCTGACGCCCACGCCCTGGAGCGCCCAGCCGATGTAGCCGGGCGCGAGCCTGCGGTCGATGAAGCAATGCAGCAGGCCCGGAGCCATCAGCGCGCCCTGGTATTCATGCTCGATGCCGTAGAGGAAGCGCGTGTTGCGTGACAGTCCCAGCGTCTTGGCAACGCGCGAATGGGGCCCGTCGGCGCCCACGAGGTAGGTGGCCGTGATGCAGGGTCCCTGCGTCACCGGCACTTCCCAGTGTCCGTTGACCCACAGTGCCTGCTCGAACAGCGTGCCCAGCCGCACGTCGACGCCGCAGTCGCGCGCCGAACCCACCATCCAGTCGAGCAGCGCTGGCGCGTCGGTGGCCCAGAACCAGTAGCCTGGTGCGTGAAGGTCGACGTGGCGCATGTTGGGGGCATACAGGCGCACCCCTTCGATCCGGCGCACGAGCGCGGGCGGCACCTCTGACAGCCAGGGCACGCTGTCGACCGCGTCCTTGACGATGATGCCCGTGGTGTGAAGCTTGGCCCCGGCGCTGGCCTTCTTCTCCACCACCAGCACGCTGAGGCCCGCGAGGGCGGCCGCCCGCGCGCAGGCGAGACCGGCAAAGCTCGCGCCCACCACGAGCAGGTCGACCTTGAGGCCTCCCACATGGTCGGCGGGGGGAAGGGGCGAAGGCGCTGCCGAAGAGGCAGGCGAAAAGAGGGGAGAAAAGAAACTGGAAGAAGAACTGGGGGAAGAGGTGTGCATGGAGGCCGCCGACTTGAAGCAATGCGCACCGCGTTCCGCGATGCGCATGCGAAGTTAGCGACCCTCTGTGCGTGCGGCGTGAAGCCTTCGTGAACTCAGGAAGGATCCTTGCTGCGTGTGCGGCTCACCGCGCTGAAGATGCCGATGCCCAGCAGGATCACCACGCCGATGCCGATGTAGAGCGAGGGTACGCCGGCCACGGAGGCGCCCCAGGCGAGGCCGGCCAGGAAAATCAGGAAACCGATCAGGTAGAGCACGAAAGACATAGTCGTTCCTCTGGAAGCCACGATGGCTTGCAGTATCCCGGGCCGTGCCACCCGTCGCACCGGTGCGCACCGACTGTGCATGTGGGAGCTTGCCTACCCCGCGGACGCCGCCCGAGCCCCGCGCTACTGCGGACTGGCCGCCAGCAGGTAGCGGCAGCCGGTGCGGCCCAGCGCCTTGAAGGCCAGCGGCCGGTCGACGCCGAAGTCGAGGCAGTCGCCGGGCGAGAGCTCGAAGCGCTCGTCGCCGTAGTCGACCCGGAGGGCGCCCTCGAGCATCCACAGGCATTGCCGGTACGGCTTGCCGCTCCAGCGCGGGTAGTCGACCTGCGCCGAGCGCGGCAGTTCGACCTCGACCAGTTCGACGCCGCCCTCCCGGCGCTCGGCGACCTGCCGGCGCAGGTAGCCTGCCTTCGGGTCGCGCCAGATCTCCTGTTCGGCGCGAGTGCGCAGCCGCTGCGGCTGCTCCTTATCCTCGGTGAGAAGCTGCGCCAGCGGTACGCCGAGCCCGGCGGCCAGCCGTCCCAGCAGAACGGCCGTGGGGCTGCTCTGGGCGCGCTCCACCTTGGAGATCATGGCCTTGCTCACCCCCGAGCGCTCGGCCAGGTCCGCAAGGCTCAGCGCCTGCACCTGCCGCAGCGCCAGCAGCCGGGCGGCGATGAGCGTGTCGATGTCCGGGCCGGACGCGCTGGTTGTCGTTGGATCGTTTCTCATATGAGATTATTATTCTCTTATATTGAACGAAATTTCAAAGAGGAAAACCATGCGTCTCATCTCCTGCAGCGAGGAAGCCCACGCCGCCGCGATACTGGCGATCCTCAACGAGGCCATCGCCACCTCCACCGCGCTGTACGACTACAAGCCGCGCACGCCCGAGAACATGGTCGCGTGGTTCGCTGCCAAGCGCGCCAACGGCTTCCCGGTGATCGGCGCGGAGGACGACAGCGGCAAGCTGCTGGGCTTCGCGAGCTATGGCGCTTTCCGCGCCTTTCCCGCCTACAAGTACACGGTGGAGCACTCGGTGTACGTCGACAGCGCGCACCGCGGCGAAGGCTTGGGCCGCACGCTGATGGAGGCGATCATTGCCGAGGCGATGGCGCGCGACATGCACGTGATGGTCGGCGCCATCGACGCCGCCAACGCCGGCAGCATCGCGCTGCACGAGCGCCTGGGTTTCGAGCATTCGGGCACCGTGCGGCAGGCCGGCTTCAAGTTCGGCCGCTGGCTCGACGTGGCCTTCTACCAGCGCATTCTTGCGACGCCGCTGAACCCGGTGGACGGCTAGACCAGCGTGTAGAAGCGCATCACCACTTCGGCGGGGTGGCGCACGCCGGCCCCGGTGAACATGTGCTCGTTGATCCACCGCAGCGAAGGCGACGCGGTCTCGAAGCGCGGGCTGCAGCGGAAATACACCTGCGACGGATCGACCGGTTCGCCGCGCAGCAGCCTGCCCATCACCTCGGGCGAGGCCGAGCGCACAGCGTGGTTCTGGACGTAGACGAGGTCACCCGCATCGGTCTCGAGGCCGTAGCGCGCGTCGAGCTCGGAGAGCGTATCGCTCACGATCAGCTGGAAGTCGCTGCCGCCCGGCAGCACGCGCGCCCGCCAGCCGTGGCCGGTGGCCTCGCCGCCGGTGATCGGCACCACGCGGCGCAATCCGCGCTGGCTGCTGCCCAGCACCTGCGGCACGCCCACCTCGACGCGCAGGTCAGCGAAGTGCTCGAGCGCAGGGGCTGCGATGGAGTCGAACACACTCATTGCCGTTGGCCGTTCAGGCTGCGGGTTGGGTTTCAGCGCTGGCGCGATCGAGCATTTCGATGGTGCCTGCGTCGAGCTTCAGCTGTGTCGCGACCACGAGCTCTTCGAGCTGGCCGATGGAGGTGGCGCTGGCGATGGGCGCCGTCACGCCCGGCCGCGCGATCTGCCACGCAATGGCGACCTGGCCCGGCTTGGCGTTGTACTGCTGGGCCACCTTGTCGAGTGCGTCGAGGATGCGCAGGCCGCGCTCGTTGAGGTATTTCCTGGTGGTGTTGGCGCCGCGCGGGCTCTTGGCCGCATCGGCTTCGGTGCGGTACTTGCCCGTGAGGAAGCCGGCCGCCAGCGCGTAGAAGTTGATCACGCCCACTTCGCGCTTCAGGCACAGCGGCTCCAGCGCGTCCTCGAACACCGCGCGGTCGTACAGGTTGTAGAGCGGCTGCAGGCTTTCATAGCGGGCAATGCCCAGGCGCTCCGACACGTCGAGCGCCTCGGCCAGCCGCGGCGCGCTGTAGTTCGAGGCGCCGATGGCGCGCACCTTGCCTTCCTTGATCAGCTTGTCGAAGGCGCCGAGCGACTCCTGGAGGGGCGTGCCGGCGTCATCGTCGTGCGACTGGTAGAGGTCGATGTAGTCCGTCTGCAGGCGCTTGAGCGAGGCCTCGACAGCTTCGCGGATGTATTGGGGCGACAGGCCCGACTTGCCTTCTCCCATCGGCTTGCCGACCTTGGTGGCCAGCACCACGCGGTTGCGCTTGCCGCTCTGCTTGAGCCATTTGCCGATGATGGTCTCGGACTCGCCGCCGACGTGGCCCGGCACCCAGGCCGAATAGACGTCGGCGGTGTCGATGAAGTTGAATCCCGCGTCCAGCCAGGCATCGAGCAGCTTGAACGACGCTGCCTCGTCGACGGTCCAGCCGAACACGTTACCGCCGAAGGCGAGCGGGGAAACCAGGAGGCCGGAGCGGCCGAGCGGACGAAGTTGCGACATGTCGAGGTGTTCCTGAGTAAGACGAAGGAATGCGAAAGATGAGAGCGGTCAGACGAAGCCCACGGCGCCCAGGACCGCCCCGGCGCCGAGCAGCCAAAGCAGGTGGATGCGCGTGCGCCAGACGATGAGCGCGGTCGCGCCGCTCAGCAGCCACAGGTGCCATGCAGGCGCATCGCCGGCATGGTTGCCGGCGGCCAGCACCCAGCCGGTGGCGATCAGCAGGCCCACGACCACGGGTGCCATGCCCTGCTTGAACGCGCGCACTTCGCGCCGCGTGCGGTTGCGGTGGCCCCAGCGCGTGGCGAAGTAGGTGAGGGTGGTGCTCGGCAGCATGATGCCGACCATGGTGACCGTCAGGCCGAAGAAACCGAGCGCCCAGGCCGGGAGCCCGGCGCCGATGCCGCCGCCCGCGTTGAGGCCGACGTTCCAGCCCATCAGCGCCACGAACAGCACGTTGGGCCCGGGTGCGGCCTGTGCGATGGCGACCGAGGAACTGAACTGCGCATCGGTGAGCCAGCCGTTCTGGGCCACGAGGTAGCGGTGCATGTCGGGCACGGTGGTGATGGCGCCGCTGATCGACAGCAGCGACAGCAGCATGTATTGCCCGAACAGCGCCAGCCAGTCGTGCCATTGCATCGCGATGCTCATGCGGGGATTTTCTTCCAGGTCCACACGCAGGCCACGCCCCCCACCACCAGCAGCACCCAGCCGAGCGGCATCTTGAGCACCACGATGGCCACGAACACCAGCGCCATGAAGGCGAGGCAGGCTGCGAAGCCCAGCGGGTGCTTGCGCAGCTGCGGCACCAGCTTGATGCCGGTCGCGGCAATCAGTCCGCCCGACACCGCGCCCATGCCGCGCAGCGCCGCCGCCACTTGAGGGTTGCCGGCGTAGTGCGCGTACAGCACGGCCAGCGCGAGGATGACGACCATCGGAATGGCCAGCATGCCCGCCACGGCGGCGAGCGCTCCGCGCAGGCCGAAGTAGCGGTCGCCGATCATCAGGCCGAGGTTGATCACGTTGGGCCCCGGCATCACCTGCGCCACGGCCCAGTCTTCGAGGAACTGCTCGGGCGTGAGCCATTTCTTCTTCTCGACCATCTCGCGCTGGACGATGGCGAGCACGCCGCCAAAGCCCTGCAGCGCGAGCCAGGTGAATGAAAGGAACAGGTCGCGTGGCGATTGGGGCTGGGCGGCGGGGGAAGACGGGTGCATGTGGAGCGATTATCGTAGGCAGGCTTTCAACTTGCCGAGCAACGGACTGACACGGCACCGGGCGGCTTCACTGAGAAACTTCGGCATGCTCATGCAACTGCGCGCACTCCTCGATCTTTGCCAGCGGGCCTTCAATTCCTGGTCGAACGACTACGCGCCGAGCATGGGCGCGGCGCTGGCGTACTACACGGTGTTCTCGATTGCGCCGCTGCTGCTGATCGTGATCTCGGTCGCCGGCCTGGTGTTCGGGGAAGAGGCCGCGCGCGGCGAGATTTTCGCGCAGCTCGCCGGGCTCATGGGTGCACAGGGCGCGGCGGCGGTGCAGGGCATGCTGCAGGCCGTCAACAAGCCGGCCGAGGGCATCGTCGCGACGGCGATCGGGGTCGGGTTGCTGGTGGTGGGCGCCACCACCGTCTTCGGCGAGCTGCAGGATGCGCTCGACCGCATCTGGCGCGCGCCGGCCCGCGCCAAGAACAGGGGGCTGTTCAACCTGCTGCGCGTGCGGCTGCTGTCGTTCGGCATGATCATGGGCATCGGCTTCCTGCTCATGGTGTCGCTGGTGGCGAGCGCGGCACTCGCGGCGCTGGGCAAGTGGTGGTCGCCGGTGTTCGGCGCCTGGGAGGCGGCGGCGCAGGCCGTCAACTTCGTCTTCAGCTTCGCGATGGTGACGGTGATCTTCGCGATGATCTACAAGATCATGCCGCGCGCCAGGGTGCAGTGGCACGACGTGTGGATCGGGGCAGGCGTCACTGCGCTGCTCTTCACCGTGGGCAAGCACCTCATCGGGCTGTACATCGGCAAGAGCAGCGTCGCCTCGGGCTACGGGGCCGCGGGCTCGCTGGTGGTGGTGCTGGTGTGGGTGTACTACTCGGCGCAGATCTTCCTGCTGGGAGCCGAGTTCACCTGGGTCTATGCGCGCACCTACGGCTCGATGAAGGATACCAAGGGCGCGGGCGACCTGAATCCGTCCCCGACGCGCGAAGCGCCGCTTCCGCACAACGACGCCTGAGCGTCAGCCGGCAAAGCCGCCTTCGTCGAGAAAGCGCTGTTCTTCCGCCGTGCTGCTGCGACCGAGCATCCTGTTGCGGTGCGGAAAACGGCCGAAGCGCGCAATGATGTCGCGGTGCAGCACTGCATAGCGCTGCGTGTTGGCGTCGAGCGCCGCGTTGAGTTCGACCGAGCGCTCCTGCTCGGCCAGCACCTCGGAGTGCATGAAGGGCAGGTAGAAGAAGGGGCGCAGCGCCGGCTCGCACTGCCGGTCGAAGCCCGCAGCTACCGCCTGCTTCGCCACGGCCAGCGCCTTGCCATCGGTAGCCAGCATGTGCGGATTGCCGCGCCAGGTGTTGCGAGGGAACTGGTCGAGCAGCACCAGAAGGGCCAGCGCACCTTCGGCATCGGACGCCCAGTGGTCGAGCTCGCCGCGGGCTGCAGCCTGATGGGCTTGCGAGAAGCGGGCGGAGAAATCGGCGTCGAAGGAATCATTCTTGGCGAACCAGCGGCCGGGACCGGCTTCGCGCCAGAAATCGGCCACGTCGCGGGCGCTGGGAAGGGGGGTGGAAGTCATCGCCGCATTCTCTTCCAGCCGCCTGGGCGCCATCAAAGTCGGGGTGGTGGCCGACAAGACAAGAACCGCGGCGCTGCCTATGCTGTGGAGGTTTTCATAACTCAGGAGATCAAGCTCATGACCAACTATGGCACTCTTTTGCGCGCAGCTCTCGTCACCGCGGTGGCCAGTGCCGCGCTGGTCGGCTGCGGGATGATGTCCAAGTCGAACGTGGCGAGCTTCAGCGGCGCGATGAACGCGGCCAGCGAAGTCCCGCCCAACATGACGCGCGGCAGCGGCATGGCCGAGGCCTGGCTCAACCGCGACACCAACGTGCTCAAGTACAAGATCACCTACAGCGGCCTGAGCGGCCCGGCCACCATGGCGCACTTCCACGGCCCGGCCGCCGCCGGCGCCAATGCCGGCGTGGTGCTGCCCTTCGCCAACCCGGCGAGCCCGATCGAAGGCCAGGCCACGCTCACGCCGGCACAGGCCGCCGACCTGGCTGCGGGCAAGTGGTACGCCAACGTGCACACCGCCGCCAACCCGGGCGGCGAGATCCGTGGACAGATGCTGCCGAAGATGTGACATCGTTCCGGGGCGGCAAGCCCTGGTCAGGTTGGCGTCGCGGGGCTGGTGTCAAATGAACGAATGACGACACCACCCAAGAAGAAAATCCGTGCCGCCTCCAAACCCCTCGACCCATTCGCTTCGCGTCGCGAAGACATGCGCACCGCCCGCAAGGCGCTGGTGCTGCAGGGCGGGGGCGCGCTCGGCGCCTACCAGGCCGGCGTGTATGCAGCGCTCAGCGAAACCGAACTGCAGCCGCACTGGATCGCCGGCGTTTCCATTGGGGCCATCAACGCGGCGCTGATCGCGGGCAATGCGCCCGAACGCCGGGTCGACCGGCTGCGCGAGTTCTGGCACCTGGTGTCTTCGGGTCCTTCGCAGCGCCTGCCTTCATGGCTCGGCGACCGGGCCACGCAGAACCAGTACAGCGCGACGATGGCCTCGCTGCTCGGCATTCCGGGCTTCTTCGAACCGCGCTACTCGCCGGCCTTCCTGATGGGCGGCGCGGCGCCGCTGCTGAGCTACTACGACACCTCGCCGCTGAAGGCCACGCTCGAACGGCTTGTGGACTTCGACCGCGTCAACGCCTGCGAAGCGCGCTTCAGCGTAGGCGCGGTCAATGTGCGCACCGGCAACTCGGTGTACTTCGACAACACGCGCCAGCGCATCGGGCCCGAGCACATCATGGCCAGCGGCGCGCTGCCGCCGGGTTTCGCACCGGTCAGCATCGACGGCGACGACTACTGGGACGGCGGCATCGTGTCGAACACGCCGCTGCAGTATGTGCTCGACATGCACCCGCGCTCCGAACCGCTGGTGGTGCTGCAGGTCGACCTGTTCAATGCGCGTGGCGAGATGCCGCGCACCATGGCGGGCGTGATGGAGCGGCAGAAGGACATCACCTACTCGAGCCGCACCCGCATGAACACCGACGCGCTGGCCGCCAACATGAACCTGCAGCAGGCGATTGCCGACCTGATCTCCAAGCTGCCGGTCAGCCTGCGCAACG
Source organism: Variovorax sp. Varisp46 (assembly GCF_059491885.1). Taxonomy (NCBI): domain Bacteria; kingdom Pseudomonadati; phylum Pseudomonadota; class Betaproteobacteria; order Burkholderiales; family Comamonadaceae; genus Variovorax; species Variovorax sp. Varisp46. The sequence goes on along the minus strand of NZ_CP168515.1, from coordinate 2,509,146 downwards.
ACCCGAGCGTGCTCGCGGTGCAGTCGCAACTGACGCACCAGCCGATCGACATCTTCCATCTGATCTACCGCGACAAGCCCTACGAGCTGGAGTCGAAGGACTACGAGTTCTCGCGCGCCGCGGTGGAAGAGCATTGGGAATCGGGTGCGCGCGACATGCGCAACACGCTGGCCCACCCCGAGACCCTGCGCGCCGACGCCACGGTCAATGGCGTGACCACCTTCGACCTCGGTGAACATGGCGCGGGGCGCGTCAAGCGGCCGGGCCTGTCGACATGACGATGAAGGTGCCTCGATTCAGCCGCGGCTAAGAAACCGGCGCCAGACTGGCTGCCACTTCAACAGGAGGAATGTCCATGAACATTGAAGACGTGCGACGAACGGCATTCGCGATGCCGTTGACCAGTCCCGCTTTTCCGCCCGGCCCGTACCGGTTCGCGCGGCGCGAATTTCTCGTCGTCACCTACAGCACCGACATGGACGCTCTGCGCGCCGTGGTGCCCGAGCCGCTCGAAGTGGTCGAGCCGCTGGTCAAGTACGAATTCATCCGCATGCCCGACTCCACCGGCTTTGGCGACTACACCGAGTCGGGCCAGGTCATTCCTGTGCAGCTGCGCACCGCCAGGGGCGTGGAGAAGGGCTCGTACGTGCACGCGATGTACCTCGACGACCATCCGCCGATTGCCGGCGGGCGCGAACTGTGGGGTTTTCCGAAGAAGCTGGCCTCGCCGGTGCTCGACTATGAGACCGACGTGGTGGTCGGCACGCTCGACTATGGCAAGGTGCGCGTGGCCAAGGCCACGATGGGCTTCAAGCACCGCACGCTCGAGCCCGGGCCCATCCTCGCGGGCATCGCGCAGCCGAACTTCCTGCTGAAGATCATTCCGCACGTCGACGGCACGGCCCGCATCTGCGAGCTGGTGCGCTATCACATGGTCGACGTCACGCTGCACGGCGCGTGGGCCGGCCCGGCTTCGCTCGAACTGCATCCCCATGCACTGGCGCCGGTGGCCGACCTGCCGGTGCGCAAGGTTGAATCCGCGGTGCACTACATCGCCGACATGACGCTGGCGCTGGGCACCGTCGAACACGACTATCTCGCCTGACTCCCGCAGCCTCTTTCCCTCCCAACCCTCATCCAAGGAACTCACCATGCAACTCAAGGACAAGGTCGCCTACATCACCGGCTCGGCCAGCGGCATCGGCAAGGAAATTGCCATCCTGTTCGCACAGGAAGGCGCGAAGATCATCATTGCCGACCTCAACAAGGAAGCGGCCGACGCTACCGCGGCCGAGCTCAAGGCCACGGGCGCACAGGCCATCGGCGTAGGTGTCGACGTGACCAACGAAGACCAGGTCAATGCCTCGGTCGAAGAGGGTGCTGCGGCCTTCGGCGGCATCGACATCCTCATCAGCAACGCCGGCATCCAGATCGTTCACCCGGTGGAAGAGTTCAGCTTCGCCGACTGGAAGAAGATGCTCGCCATTCACCTCGACGGGGCCTTCCTCACCACCAAGGCCTGCCTGAAGCACATGTACGCGCAGGGCCGCGGCGGCAGCGTGATCTACATGGGCTCGGTGCACTCGAAGGAAGCCTCTCTGCTGAAGGCGCCCTACGTGACGGCCAAGCACGGCCTCATCGGGCTGGCCAAGACGGTCGCGAAAGAAGGCGCCAAGCACGGCGTGCGCGCGAACGTGATCTGCCCGGGCTTCGTGCGCACGCCGCTGGTGGAGAAGCAGATTCCCGAGCAGGCCAGGACGCTGGGCATCAGCGAGCAGGAAGTCATCAAGAACGTGATGCTGAAGGAAACGGTGGATGGCGAGTTCACGACCACGGAAGACGTGGCGCGCGTGGCGTTGCTGTTCGCGGGCTTCCCGACGAATGCGCTCACCGGCCAGTCGCTGGTGGTGAGCCACGGCTGGTTCATGCAGTAACTGTTGCTCGTCCCCAGGCTGCGCGCACTTCGTGTCGCTTCGCCAACCCCCTATCGGGGGCAACACCTGAGGCCCGGCAAAGCCGGTTCCTCGGTGTTCCTGGCACTACAACTTCAATTCCCAGGTCTCGCCCACGAGATGCTGGCCATAGCTCTCGTGCGGCTCCGACTTGGCGAGCTGGAAGCCGCGCTTCGCATAGATGCCGCGCGCGGCCGACAGGCAGCTGTTGGTCCACAGCACCATCTTCCGGTAGCCCTTGCGGCGCGCGAAGGTGATGCACTCGTCCACCAGCTTGCCGCCCAGGCCCAGCCCGCGCGCGGCGGGCGCCAGGATCAGCATGCGCAGCTGCGCCACCGCGGCCGACTTGCGCACCACGAAGATCGCGCCTACGCGCTCGCCGTTAAGTTCGGCGATCCAGCAGCGCTCCCACTCGGGCTGGAACTTGAGCAGGAACTCGCTCGCGATGCCGGCCACCAGAGCCTCGAACTCGCCGTTCCAGCCGTACTCGCGCGCATAGATTTCGCCGTGCTGCTGCACCACCCAGCCGATGTCGCCGGGCGCCGGGTCGCGCAGCACGGCCGCCTGGAGCTTCGCGGGCGGCGCCTCGGAGTCGAGCAGCGCTTGCATCGTGCCCATCGCCTGCACCAGCTGCTGGCGCTGGGCCGGCGCCAGCGGGGCGAGCAGGGCGGCGGCTTCTTCGCGCGATTTCTGCTGCAGCGGCGCGAATGCGGCGTGGCCGGCGTCGGTCAGGCGCAACACGCTCTGCCGCGCATCGCGCGGATGCGGCTTGCGCGAAAGCCAGCCCTCGTTCTCGAAGCGGCGCAGGATGCGGCTCATGTAGCCCGCATCGAGCCCGAGGTCGCGGCCGATCTCGCTGGCGACGGCCGTTTCACGGTGCGCCAGCTCGTACAGCACGCGCACGTCGGTCAAGGACATGGTGCTGCCGAGGTAAGGATCGAGGGCGCCGATACGGCGCGTGTAGAAGCGGTTGAACTGCCGGATTGCCTTGACGGCGGCGGGATCGACGGTTGGAGACGGGGTGGACATGATTGCCATTGTCATAAAATTATTTGACTCAAGCAATCAATTGAAGGCCTTGCGACGACCGGGTCACAGGATGTTTGTCGCGACAGACATGGTGGAAAACCCTAAAATTGAAGGTTGCCCACAACGGCGCCGCCATGGCGCTGTCAACTCCCACCGATGAACGCCCCCGTCGACGTCTCCCTTTTTGCACGTGCCGCCAAGCCGCTGACCAGCTACCGCAAGTACTGGGCCGCCCGTTTCGGCACGGCGAAGTTCCTGCCGACCTCGCGCAAGGAAATGGAAGCGCTCGGCTGGGACAGCTGCGACATCATCGTGGTCACCGGCGACGCCTACGTCGACCATCCCAGCTTCGGCATGTCGGTGATCGGCCGCATGCTGGAGGCGCAGGGTTTCCGTGTGGGCATCATCGCCCAGCCCGATTGGCAGAGCGCAGAGCCCTTCAAGGCGCTGGGCAAGCCGAATCTGTTCTTCGGCGTGACCGCCGGCAACATGGATTCGATGATCAACCGCTACACGGCCGACCGGAAGATCCGCAGCGACGACGCCTACACGCCCGGCGACGTCGGCGGCTCGCGCCCCGACCGCGCGGCCATCGTGTATTCGCAGCGCTGCAAGGAAGCCTGGAACGACGTGCCGATCATCCTCGGCGGCATCGAAGGTTCGCTGCGCCGCATCGCGCACTACGACTACTGGTCGGACAAAGTGCGCCGCTCGATCGTCGTCGATTCGAAGTGCGACCTGCTGCTGTACGGCAACGCCGAGCGCGCCATCGTCGAGATCGCGCACCGCCTGGCCGCCAAGGAGCCGGTGCAGCAGATCACCGACGTGCGCGGTACCGCGTTCGTGCGGCGCGAAACACCGGAAGGCTGGTTCGAGATCAACTCCACCAGCGTCGACGAACCCGGCCGCGTCGAAGCGCATGTCAATCCGTACCTGATGGTGTCCGACCAGGCCAAGGCCAACGGCGCGACCTGCGCGAAGGAAGACGAGGCCGAAGCCGTCGCCAAGGCGGCAGAAGCTGCCGGCTCCGCTGCCGGTTCGGTCGTCAACCCCGCCATCAAGCCGCTGAACTTCGTGCCCAACCCGGCGCTGGCCATGCGGGCAAGAATCAAGGTTCCGCCGCGCGACCATTCGGTGATCCGCCTGCCGTCGTACGAGCAGGTGCGCAGCGACCCGGTGCTCTACGCCCACGCCAACCGCGTGCTGCACCTCGAGACCAACCCTGGCAACGCCCGCGCGCTGGTGCAGGCGCACGGCGAGGGCGCCACGGCGCGCGACGTGTGGATCAACCCGCCGCCCATTCCGCTCACCACGGCCGAGATGGACCACGTGTTCGACCTGCCATACGCGCGCAGCCCGCATCCGCGCTATGCCGACGAGAACGGCAGCCACGATGGCGCGACCAAGATCCCGGCGTGGGAAATGATCCGCTTCAGCGTGAACATCATGCGCGGCTGCTTCGGCGGCTGCACCTTCTGCTCGATCACCGAGCACGAAGGCCGCATCATCCAGAGCCGTTCGGAAGACTCGATCATCAAGGAGGTCGAGGCCATCCGCGATTCGGTCAAGGGCTTCACCGGCACCATCTCCGACCTGGGCGGCCCCACGGCCAACATGTACCGCATCGGCTGCAAGTCTCCCGAGATCGAGTCGGCCTGCCGCAAGCCCAGCTGCGTGTATCCGGGCATCTGCCCGAACCTCAACACCAACCACGACCCGCTCATCAAGATCTACCGCCGGGCGCGTGCGCTCAAGGGCATCAAGAAGATCCTCATCGGCTCCGGCCTGCGCTACGACCTGGCCGTGCAGTCGCCCGAATACGTGAAGGAGCTGGTGCAGCACCACGTCGGCGGCTACCTGAAGATCGCGCCCGAGCACACCGAACAGGGCCCGCTCACCAAGATGATGAAGCCCGGCATCGGCAGCTACGACAAGTTCAAGCAGATGTTCGAGAAGTACTCGGCCGAGGCTGGCAAGAAGCAGTACCTCATTCCGTACTTCATTGCCGCGCACCCGGGCACCAGCGACGAGGACATGATGAACCTCGCGATCTGGCTCAAGAAGAACGGCTTCCGCGCCGACCAGGTGCAAACGTTCTACCCGAGCCCGATGGCCACGGCGACGACGATGTACCACACCAACAAGAACCCGCTGCGCAAGATCACGCGCGAGAGCGAGACGGTGGACATCGTGCGCGGCGACAAGCGCCGCCGCCTGCACAAGGCCTTCCTGCGGTATCACGACGCCAACAACTGGCCGCTGCTGCGCGAGGCGCTCAAGAGCATGGGCCGCGCCGACCTGATCGGCAATGGCAAGCACCACCTCATCCCGACTTGGCAGCCGCTGACCGACGGCGGTTACACCAGTGCGCGGCGCAAGAACTCGACGGCCGCACCGGTCAAGCTGACGCCGGTGAAGCCCTCGAAGGGCCGCATCCTCACGCAGCACACCGGCCTGCCGCCGCGCGACAACGGCTCTGGGCCGGCCTCGCGCAAAGCCGCTGGCCCGGTGCGCGGCAGCATCCGCAAGCCGCGCTGATTTCAGAACGCCGGCGCGGTCCGACCGACAGCGAAGATGGACAGTCCGCTGTATGGTGTGGTCCATGAGCAGTTCTCCCTCCCCGCGGGCTTCATGGACGCGCACCCTGGCCGGGGCGCTGCTGCTCGCGGCCTCGCTGCAGGCGCTTGCCGCCGCACCTGAAAACTCTTCTGCCCAGGCGCTGCGTGCCACGCACCAGCGGATGAGCGACAAGCTCGATCACAGCAGTTTCGGGCGCCCCGTGCAGCTCGATTCCATGGAGACGCCCGACGGCCTGCAGGGTGACGTCTACGCGGTGGTCGAACATCCGCTGTCGGCGATCAGCGCCACGCTCAAGGGATCGGCCCACTGGTGCGGCGTGCTGACCCTGCACATCAACAACCGGCGCTGCCGCACGGCCAGCGGCCCGCAAGGCAGCGAAATGCTCACGCTCTATGTGGTGCGTCGCTACGACAAGCCGATCGACCAGGCCTTCGAGCTGCCGTTCGTCTACCGGGTCACCAACGCCACGCCCGAGTACATGTCGGTCGAACTCATGGCCGAGAGCGGCCCGCTGGGCACCAGCAATTACCGTGTCACGCTGCAGGCCGTGGCGCTCGACGAGCGCAAGAGCTTCCTGCATTTCAGCTACAGCTACGACCACAACGCGATGGTGCGGCTGGGCACCATGGCCTACCTGGCGACTTTCGGCAGCGACAAGGTCGGCTTCACTGTGGTGGGCAAGACGCCGGAAGGGCAGCCTGAATACATCCGCGGCCTGCGCGGGCTGGTGGAGCGCAACGCGATGCGCTACTTCCTTACGCTCGACGCCTACCTCGCCGCGCCGGGCCCCGACCAGGCCGAGCGCCGCCAGCGCCGCTGGTTCGCAGCGGTGGAGCAGTACCCGCGCCAGCTGCACGAAGTGGACCTCGATACCTATCTCGCACTGAAGCGCGAAGACCGGCAGCGCGACGGCGCGGCGCGCTGAATCAGCTGGCCATCGTGAGCAGCGGCACGTCGCGCGTGCGGCTCATGGCTTCGAGTTCGGCGCGCGTGCGGGTCGCGAGCCACGCGGCCAGCGCCTCGTGCGTGGCCGGCGCAGTCATGTCGCGCGAAGCGATTGCAGCCGCCTCGCATAGCCGGGCCGCGAAATGCGGCTCCAGCGCGGCCACGGCCACGCGGCCGTCGGCGCAGGGGTAGACGCGGTAGCCGGCGTGCGCGCCGCCGACCATGCCCGAGGGCTGCGTGAGGCCCCAGGTGCGGGGCAGGGCGAGCCAGTCGGCCGAGGCGTTCAGCGCCACCTCGAAATACGCGCCGCCGGCCTTGCGGGACCGCCGCAGCATGGCCTTCAGCATAGCCTCGCTTGCGAGCAGGGCGCCGCCCATGTCGGCATAAAGCGTCGGCGGCAGCTCGGTGCCGGTGACGAGCCCACTTTCGGCGAGGTAGGTCAGGTCGTGGCCCGGTTCCTCGGCGCGCTCGCCCGGCGCGCCGACAATGGCCACCTGCGACAGGGCCGGATGACGCGCATGCAGCGTGGCCCAGTCGAGCCCGAGCTTGCCGAGCGCGGAAGGGCGGAACGAGGTGAGCAGCACGTCGGTCGCCGCGAGTTCAGCGTGCAGCAGCTGCTGCCCGGCCTCGGTCTTGAGATCGACGGTGCGGATCTCGATGCCCGCATGCAGCGCCGCATACGCGGGCCGGTTGTAGAGCCCCATCGGATCGCCGCCCGGCGGCTCCAGCTTGAGGCAGGTGGCGCCCATTTCACGGCAGCGCAGCAGCGCGGCGGGGCCGGGGAGGTTGAGCGCGACGCTCACGACGCGCACGCCCTCGAGCGTCGCGGCATGGTCGTTGGCGGGGCTGGCGGAACTCGGCATCGGCGTCTTGTCTCCGGGAAACTCGTTCCGCGCATTCTCACCCCGGCACCCGAAGCCACTTCCCACAAGCCGACGCCGCGTCTCGCGCGTAGCATCCGCGAGTGGCAGCCACCTCCCTTGCCGCTGCCTCAATGACAAGGAGACGAACCATGTTTGAAGCTTCCCTCATGAGCGGCCGGCGCATCCTCGTGACCGGCGGTGGCACGGGCCTCGGCCGTGCGATGGCCGAGCGCTTCCTGGGCCTGGGCGCCGACGTGGCCATCTGCGGCCGGCGCCAGTCGGTCTGCGACGAGACCGCGGCCGAGTGGCGACAGCAGTTCCCGGACAGGCGCATCGACACCTTCGGCGTCGACATCCGCATCGCGCAGCAGGTCGACGAGATGGTCGAGAGCCTGTTCCAGAGTGGCGGCCTCACGGGGCTCGTCAACAACGCGGCGGGCAACTTCGTCTCGCCGACCGAGAATCTCTCGCCGCGCGCCTTCGACGCCATCGCCAACATCGTGTTCCACGGCAGCTTCTACGTGACGCAGGCGGTGGGCAAGCGCTGGGTGGCGCAGGCCAAGTCGGGCGAGTGGAAGCCGGGCGATGCCTTCCGCAGCGTGATGAGCATCATCGTCACCTGGGTGGACAACGGCAGCCCCTACGTCGTGCCCTCGGCCATGAGCAAGGCCGGCATCGAGGTCATGACCAAGTCGCTTGCGGTGGAGTGGGCGCGGCATGGCATCCGCCTGAACGCCGTCGGCCCCGGCGAGATTCCGACCGAAGGCATGAGCAAGCGCCTGAACCCAGGCGAGGAGCCCGGCGCGCGCAGCAAGCAGCACAACCCGATGGCACGCACCGGCCGCATGAGCGAACTGCAGAACCTCGCGTCCTTCCTGATGGCGCCCGGGCAGTGCGACTGGCTCACGGGCCAGAGCATCATGATGGACGGCGGCAACGCGCTGGCCACCGGTGGCAACTTCTACGAGCTGCGCCAGTGGAGCGACGCCGACTGGCAGGCCGCGCGCGAACGCATCGAGGCGCAGAACCAGAAGGACAAGGCGCAGCGCTGAAGCCTCGCTCGCGGGTGTGCGTCGACCCGCTCAGTCCGCGATGTCCGCGCCGCGTTCGGCCAGCAGGCTGCGCAGCACGGAGCGGTGGCAGTGCGATTCGTCCTCGCAGTAGCAGCCCACCGAAAGCGAAGTGCTGTGAGACAGCGCGGCCAGCAGGTCGAGGCTGCGGCTCGCGTCGGGCTCGGCCATCTCGGCCTTGAACTTGCGCACGAAGGCGTTCCACTGCGCGGGTGAGTCGGCTTTCTGGGCTTCCTGCGCCTGCTTCATCGTCTCGACGGAGGGCGCGAGGTTCGGGTACCACACGTCGTACCAGTCCTGCGATGCGAACTCGGTCTTCGGAACGCCGCGCGGCGGACGGCGCACGGTGCCTACGCGCAGGCCCTCGTCGGGCGCGCGCGGGGTGCCGAGACGGACGATGCGGATGCTCATGGGGGTTTCCCTTTTCTCTGTTTGTCTCAGGTGCCGACGATACCGCCGTCGCGCCGGCGAATCGCCAGCGTCGCGGAGCGCGGCCGCGCGCTGCCCGGCTCCGTGCCGTCGGGCCAGGCGCTGTTGGGTTTCGTGTCGCCGTCGTCGCGCGCCTCGCCCGGATGCTGGATGTTGACGAACAGCGTGCGCCGGTCGGGCGTGACCACGCAGCCGGTGATCTCGCAGCCGTTTGGTCCGGTGAGAAAGCGCTTGATGCGCCCCGATGCCGGGTCGGCGCACAGCATCTGGTTGTTGCCCAGAGAGGTGTAGGGCGGCCTGCCCAGCACCTGGCCGCTCAGATCGGTCTGGATCCACAGCAGGCCGCCCTTGTCGAAGTGCAGGCCGTCGGGGGCGCCGAACATGTCGGCCTCGTTCGATGGATAGCGCGCGCCGCTGCCGGACTGCGCGGGATCGCCCGCGAGCGCGAAATGGTCCCAGGCGAAGCCGGTGCTGGCAGCGTCGCCACCGTCTTCGCGCCAGCGCAGGATGCCGCCGAACAGGTTGTTGGCGCGTGGGTTGGCTGCGTCGGGCCCGGGCTTGCCGGCGTCGCCGCGCTGGCTGTTGTTGGTGAGGGTCACGTAGACCTCGCCCGACTGGGGGTGCACCGCGATCCATTCGGGCCGGTCCATCTTCGTGCCACCAACGACGTCGCCTGCCAGCCGGGCGTGGATCAGCACCTCGGCCTGGTCGGCGAAGCCGTTCGCCGCATCGAGCCCATCGCGGCCGTGCGTAAGCTCGAGCCAGCGGCCGCGGCCGCCGGTGTCGTAGCGCGCCACGTAGAGCCTGCCATCGTCGAGCAGGTGGCGGTTGGCGGCGCGTGCGGCGGCGTCGGTGCCGGGGCGCACCTTCTCCCGGCTGACGAACTTGTAGATGTATTCGAAGCGCGAGTCGTCGCCCATGTAGACGACCAGACGGCCGTCCTTGGCGACCGTGCAGGTGGCGCTTTCCTGCCGCTTGCGGCCGAGCGCGGTGCGCTTGATGGGCTCGGCGGCCGGGTCGAAGGGATCGATCTCGACCACCCAGCCGAAGCGGTGCGGCTCGTTCGGATGCCGGCTCAGGTCGAAGCGCTCGTCGTAGCGCCAGTACTCCACCCATTGCGAGCCGGCCACCGTGCCGTAGCGGCGCTGGGCAGCCGTCGCGTCCTGGGCGGCCTCCTTCGGCCCGCCGAAGTAGCCATGGAAGTTTTCCTCGCACGTGAGGTACGTGCCCCACGGCGTGACGCCCATGGCGCAGTTGGCAAAAGTGCCGGACACCGCATCGCCCGCCGGGTTGGCGGCGGTGCGCATCAGCGGCGTTCCTGCGGCCGGACCAGTGATGCGCATCGGCGTGTTGCCGTGCACGCGGCGCGCGAAGGGTGAGGGCTGCACCTGCTGCCAACCCTGTGCGCTGCGCCGGATCTCGATCACCGAGACCCCCATCGCGTGCAGCGACTTGCGCACCTTCTCGGCGGTCCATACCTTCACGCCGTCGGTATGCAGCAGCTGCTCGTCGGTGTATTCGTGGTTCATCACCAGCAGGCCGCGCTCGCCGCTCGCGTCGAGCGCGAAGAAGTGCATGCCGTCATGGTGCATGCCGGCCTGCACCGCCTGGTCGTCGGCACTGTTCCCGGCATCGGGCGCGAAGGCCGGCATCCGCCCCGCGATGCCGGTGGGCGTGCCCCAGGGGTAGAGCAGTTGCCACTCGTACCCGGGCGGCACCACGACGCCGTCGTGCAAGGAAGCCGGCACGCCGGCGAAGCCCAGCACGTCGCCATGGGGCGCGGACGGGGAAGGGGCGGCACAGCCCTGGCCGAACAGCGCCACCACGGCGGCGGCCGAACCCGATTGAATGAGAAAGTGGCGGCGGTCCAGAGACATGGCAGAGGGTGTTGTGCAGGCGACAGGCGCCATCATCGCCGAGTGCCAGGCCCGGCGATACTGGCGCAGGACCCATTCCGGAGACATCGAATGACCGACCGCATCGAAACGACCCGCCACGCCGACGGCGTGGTGGAACTGCAGCTCGCGCGCGCCGACAAGATGAACGCGCTCGACCCCGCGATGTTCGATGCACTCATCGAGGCCGGCGAGGCGCTGCGTGACGACAAGGCAGTGCGGGCCGTGGTGATCTCGGGCCGCGGCAAGGCCTTCTGCGCGGGACTGGACATGGCGTCTTTCGAGCGCATGCAGCAGGGCCCGGGCTCCGATGTGCTGGGCGAGGGCGCGGCCGGCGCCGACCTGCTGGCGCGCACGCATGGCATCTCGAACGCCGCGCAGCAGGTGGCGATGGTCTGGCGCGAGGTGCCGGTGCCGGTCATTGCAGCCGTGCATGGCGTGGCCTTCGGCGGTGGGCTGCAGGTGGCGCTGGGCGCGGACATCCGCATCGTGGCGCCCGACACCAGGCTCTCGGTGATGGAAATCAAGTGGGGCCTGGTGCCCGACATGGCCGGCATGGTGCTGATGCGTGAGCTCGCCCGCAGCGACGTGGTGCGCGAACTCACCTTCACGGGCCGCGTCTTCTCCGGCGAGGAGGCTCTTCGGATCGGCTTCGCCACCCGCATTGCGGTCGATCCGCTGGCCGAGGCGCTGCAGATGGCGCACGAGATCGCAGGCAAGAGCCCCGATGCGATCCGTGCCGGCAAGCGGCTGCTCAATGCGTCGGCCTCGCAGAGCGCAGCCGAACTGCTGGTGGCCGAATCGGTCGAGCAGAAGGCCCTGATCGGCAGCCCGAACCAGCTTGAGGCCGTCAAGGCCAACATCGAGCGGCGCATGCCGCGATTCAGTATTCCGGCCTGATCCACATCTGGCCTGCGGCCCTGATGCAGGGGCTGGTCGCTGCGCCGTCCCACGTCCGGGCGGCCGGGTAATCCCCCGGCCCGGAGGGTGCCGAACTTCGCGCAACCTCGTATCCCCCAGCTTTCGCGCCTGCCGCTGCCCGTGGGCGACCCTCTTAGGTCGCGTTCAAACCGCCGAAAACACACGAGTGCTTTTTTCGGCGCCCTTGTGTAAGAATAAAGTAGTTGTTTTAAGGGGAGGAGAAGAGAGAATGGAGGTAGTTTGTGTGCAGAAGGTCACGTCTTCCCCTCTGATGGCTACGCAGAGGGTGGTTGTTGACAGCGCACTAATTAACAATTGAACGCTTTGCTTAGCGACGGCGATCCTGCATGTCGACGACCACGTTTTTTTGCAACCTCAGCGTGCCCATCCTGGTGGGCGAGGATCGCTACAAGTACATCCCCATCGTGGGGGTCTTCCGCAGCATTCCATTCGATCAAGTCGATAAATGGGTGATGCATCCCGACGGCGGGCCGCGCAGCGACCGCGAATTGGCGGCTGAAGTTCTTGTCGAGATCCGCAAGCCACTCGGTTCGAGTGGACGCACAGCGCCGCACGCTTTCGATGTGGGAGACATCCTGCAGCTCGACCGCGCCGCCGCGATCGTCGTGTCCACCTTCCTTGCGGCGCTTCCGCGCGTCTGACGCCGCTGCGGTCGGCCCCCAGGACGCCTATCGCCTGCCGCGCGCGTCCACCGGCCAGATGGCGACAAGCGTGCCGCCTTCGACCACGTGATACGCGTCATGCAGGTTGACCGTCGGGTCGCAATGCGGCGTGACGAACTCCACGCGCGCACCCAGCGCGGGCCGCTGCGCCTGCGAGCCCTGGGGCGGTATCAACTTGCCGTGCTCGTCGCCGAAGAAGGCATAGCGGCTCGCGGCGTCGGCGCCTTTGGCCACCAGCGGCACGCCGCTGTCGGTCGAGAAGCACTTGGTGCCGCCGTCCACCGTCACCCAGCCGGTCGCATTCGTGCTGACCACTGCCGTCTGCACGAACAGCGAAACCTCGAAGGGCGACGGTTGCCCGTCGTTGGCGAGCACCTGCGTGTACTCGGCATCCATGAACACGTACGAGCCCGCCTGCAGTTCGGTGAACGCGTTCTCCTGCGAATCGAGATCGTGCGTGCCGGTGCCTGCACCGGTCACGATGTCGAAGTGCAGGCCCTGCCGCTTCGCCGCCGCGACGATGTCCGCCACCGTTTCGCGCAGGCCGGCCGCCGCCGTGCTGCGCTCCTCGCGCGACACGATGTGCTGCAGGTTGCCCGCATAAGACTGCAGCCCGCGCAGCCGCAGGCGCGGCTCGGCGGCCACCAGTGCCGCGAGTTCGAGCACCTTCGCCTGCGTGGCTGCGCCGGTGCGGTTGTAGCCCGCGCCGTAGTCCACCAGCACGTCGAGCGGGTGCGTGAGTTCGCTCGCCGCACGCGCCAGGTCGGCCAGGTTCTGCGGGTTGTCGACCACCACCATCACGTCGCCCGGGCGCGCACGCTGCGCCAGCTTGATGAGCCGCGAGATCTTGCTCGGCGTGACGGCGGGCGAGGTGATGAGCACGCCCGGAATGCCGCCCTGGACCATCACCTCCGCCTCGCCCAGCGTGACGCAGCTCACGCCGATGGCACCCGCCGCAACCTGCCGCCGCGCGATCTCGACCGACTTGTGCGTCTTCACATGCGGTCGCAGGTTGATGCCGCGCGCCTTGGCGAAGGCGGCCATGCGTTCGATGTTGCGCGTCATTGCGGGCAGGTCGATCAGCAGGGCGGGCGTGTCGAGCAGGTGGCGGCCGCCGGGAACGCCGATCAGAGGCGCGTTGACTTGCAGCAGGTCTTGGGGCATCGGGAAAAGCCTTTGAAGGGGAGGGGGCGAGAAAAATGAGCCAGCATTTCGCGCGCGAATGATCGCACTGAATGCCTGCCTGGCGCAGGACGCCGGAGACGGAAATGTCCCTACGCCGGATGCGATGGTCCGTGGTGCGTTGGCCGGCGCAGCGCCAGCCACCAGAGCAGCGCGGCATTGATCGTCCAACTGCCGGCCAGCAGCATCAGCGCCGTGTTCGCCACGCCGGGCGACAGATCCAGCGTCAGCAAGCTCATCGACCATGGCAGCCCGCCCAAGACGGCGGCGAGCAGGCCCGCCTCGCTCTCGGGCACGGCGGCGCAGGCCAGGACACACGTGACGCCGGTGACCGTGTAGATCAGCGCGGCGACGCGCCATCCGAAGCGCGGTGGCGGCCGTGAATTTGCAGTGGGCATGCCCTGAGCATCGCCGATTCCGCATCAAGCTGCGAAGGCCTGTTGCGCGAAGGGGTGTAGTGTTCCAGCGATGCCGTTCCCAGCGGCATCTTCGGCTTGTCATTTGAGCGCTCCATCATCTGAACATCCGGCGGCTGTCATCGAGGATCGGCCTTGGCTGACACGCCCTCCCAAGGGGTGGCGGTGAGATGACTGCCAGGGAGTTTGCGCAGGTCCGCACGGGCCTGCAGCGTGCTTCCCCGTCGAACCGACAACAAGACGGGAGTTCACATGGTCGAGTATTTCCGCGTAGGTCTTCCCTACATTCGAATGCGCTTCAAGGTGCCGGCGCGGCGCGGCAGCAGGGTTGAGCTCAATGGCCGTTTCGGGATCATCTCCGGCGCGAGCGGCGAGTACCTGCTGGTGAAATTCGACGGCGAGGCCGCAGCAGCCGTCGTCCACCCGATCGAGCTCAACTACGTGGAGACGGGCGAGGCTATCGAGCCTTTGTCGCCATTGATTCCAGAGGGCGCAGAGAGGGCACTCTGACGAGCCCTGGCGAGGGTTAATCCCGGAGATTTTTGTCTGCGGCAAGGCTATCTTGGCTGCGCGATCAGCTGCTGGCGGTCCCTGCTTGCCTGCCCGGACGGGGCCCAATGGCTGATGATGGTGGCCAATTCAGCCAAGGATGTGCCAAAGTCGGGTATGAGCTCCAGACGTCATTGCTCCGAAGACACATAGTGTTTCGCCGGCCATCCATCACCTTCCGGACGACGGCTTTCGTGGCCGTGGTTTGCCTCACCCTCGTGGTGCTCGACTGCTGGAACAGCTGGCACGCGCGCACGGTCCTGCTCCAGCAGATGGGCGTCGCGGCGTCGAATCTCGCGCGTGCAATGGCACAGCAGGCGGAAGACACGATCAAGCAGGCCGATACGGCGCTGGTCGGCATCGTCGAGCGCATCGAACACGACGGCACGGAGCCGGCGGCCGTCGAACGGCTTCGCAAGGTGCTTGCCATGCAGGTGGCCGAACTCCCTCAGCTCGATGCGATTCACATCTACGACAAGGATGGAAACTGGGTCGCAAACTCCAGGCAGACGTCGTCGCAGAACCCGAACCTGAACAATGCGAGCCGGGAGTACTTTCTATTTCATCGAGAGCACGAAGAGCGGGGGCCGCACATCGGCATTCCGGTGCAAAGCCGAACCAACGGAAAGCTGCTCGTTCCCGTTTCCCGGCGCATCAACAATGCGGATGGCAGCTTCGCCGGCGTGGTGCTTGCGTCGATCGATATCGACTTCTTCATGAAGTTCTACGACAGCCTCGACATAGGCCGTGCCGGCGCGATCGGGCTGGTCCTCGAAACCGGGACCATGATGATTCGCCGGCCGTACAGCGCGGACGTGGTCGGACGGAACATGCGGGAGACCGGGCTCTTCCGCGCATACCTTGCACAAGGTCCGGTAGGAACGACCGAAGTCTTATCAGCGCAGGACGGCGTCACGCGCCTGAACAGCTTTCGGCGTCTCGACAACTATCCGCTGTTCGTTACTGCAGCACTTTCGAAGGATGAGATCCTGGCCGCATGGTGGCAGGACACGCTCTGGCATACGGCGGGCATCATTCTCATGACGTCGATCGTCGGCTTCGTCGGATGGCGGCTGGTGAAGCAGATGGAACTGCGAAACAAGAGCGAGGCCGAACTGCGGCGGGCGCGCGACGCGCTGGAAACGCTCAACAAGACCTTGAATACGCTCGCCATGGAGGACGGCCTTACCGGGTTGGCAAATCGCCGCCAGTTCGACGTGACGCTCGACAGCGAATTCAGCCGGGCCATGCGCGATGCGAGCACCCTGGCGCTCATCATGATCGATGTCGATTGCTTCAAGCAGTACAACGACATCTATGGACATGCGGCCGGCGACGAGTGCCTGCAGACGATCAGTCGCACGATCGCCAGCCTCGCTTCGCGCCGTCCGGGAGATCTCGCGGCCCGCTATGGCGGAGAAGAACTCGCGGTGTTGTTGCCGCATACCGATGTGGCTGGCGCCGTCATCCTGGCGGAAAGAATCCGCAGTGCAGTTCGTGGCCTGGAAATCGTGCACGCCGGTACGCCAGACGGGTTCGTGACGCTGAGTGCCGGCGTGGATGCGCTCAGCCCCGCAATCACCAAGGGGCCGCCGAAGGCGTTGATCCAGGCAGCCGACAAGGCGCTGTACGAGGCCAAGATGGGGGGGCGGAACCGCGTTTGCACGACGATGCGAAAGGCGGCCTGAAGGGGACACAGCTTGAAGGAGCCCGTCGCATTGGAACGGACCCAAGCCAACCCTGATGGCGACAACGGCCGGTCGCTTGCGAACCGGTGCCTACGTGCCCTCCCGCAGCGGTGGGGCTTGCATGCGTTCCTGCCCCGGCATCGGAGAGTGGCAAAACGTCTGGCTCCTGCGCCGCAGTGGTATGCAGTCGCGCGTCCGACCTCCCGGCATGCCGGCGGGGTATGGGCAGCTTCGCGATGCTCACCATGAACGCCGACGCGCAGCTTTGATGGCGCGCATGTACAAGCCCGACCCGACCCGACCCGACCCGACGTTGCCGCGGGATCAGCAGGACAAGCGCTCGGTGATCCCAATGGAGGCTGTGACTTGACGCAATCTCCTCCACCGAGGAAGCACGAAGTTTGGCCAAAGCGTCCCTCATGCTCTGCTTCAGCACCGGCCTGGCGATCACGATGGTTGCGGCGGGCGTCGTCGCTGCCCTGGGTGTGAAGCATGTCGCCGGTGTGGTCCAGAGCCACAGTTCACCCGTACTGACGGCGAAACTGCCTGACCAAGGCATCGGCAGGCCCACGATTCCGTTCGCGCGCTCGTTTTCATCCCGGAGCGACGGGCTTTGAAAGTGCCTACGCGCCGAGACGCGGGCGCAGCCATCCAAAGAAGGAGCCCGCCAGGAACGCCCACAGGCTCATCACGAGCAAGGCTTCGACAAAGCCGCGCACCGAAAAGGGCGCGCGCCGACTGAGGACGGAGAAGTCCATGCCACGGAACAGGCTGTTCATGAAGCGCAGAAACGGGCCGGGTGCAGCGACCCAGGCCAGGGTACACAGGGCATAGAAAACCGCGACGCTGGTGGCCAGCGCCACTCCTGTGCGAAGCGCTGTCGACGGTGCGCCGCTTTCCTGAATCGAAGGCGACGTGTGGTTCATGAATTCTCCTTGGAGGTTGGAGATGCCTCTCAGCCAATCCAGGCGCGCCGCGAGCCTTCTGCCTTGACCTAGCGCAAGCTGCGGAGCGCTGGGTGTCCCGAAACTTGGTTAACAAGCCGGAGGCCCTCTATGCGCTCAATTTTTCTTCTCACCATCGCAGCGGCGCTTTCGAGCGGCGCACTGGCTCAATCCACGCAGGACCATGGTGCCCATCACCCTGCGAACGCGGTAGCGCCAACGTCTGGAACGTCGAAGGCGCCCAAAGTACCACCTGCGCAGATGGAGATGCAGATGAAGTCCATGCAGGCGATGCACCAAAAGATGATGGACGCGAAGACGCCGGACGAACGCCAGGCGTTGATGGGCGAACACATGAAGGCCATGCAGGACGGCATGGCGATGATGGGCCAAATGCACGCTCCCGACGGCAAAGGCGGCGCGCGCATGTCTCCCGAGATGATGGGCAAGCGCATGGACATGATGGAAATGATGATGCAGATGATGATGGACCGCGACGGGATGAAGCCGCCAGCGACCAAGTAGCCGTCGACCGCGAGGAGCAAGGCCATGGACGATATGAACTACGAACCACCCCCGTTCTGGCGCTCACGCGGGGGCGTTGTGCTGCTCGTCGTCGCGGCAGTCGGCGGTTTCCTTCTGTTCACCGAACACCGCGCCCATGTATTGGGCGTCTTGCCGTTCGCACTTCTGCTGGCGTGCCCGCTGATGCACATCTTCATGCACCATGGCCACCACCACGGCAGCCACTCGAGAAAGGCTGACGATGAACACCCCAGAAAATGACTACGGCCTGTGGGGCCTGGTGGTTCTCAACTCGGCCATCTTCGTCGGGTTCGCCTACAGCTTCTTCAAGCCGACGACCCTGCGCGACTGGCGCAGCTTCGGCGCCTACTCCGGGTTCATCGTCGCGCTGTTCGCGGAGATGTACGGCTTCCCGCTGACCATCTACCTGCTGTCGGGCTGGCTGGGCTCGAAGTTTCCGGGTGTCAACCTGTTCGGTCACGACGCCGGTCACCTATGGTGGCTGCTGACCGGTCGGCATGGCAATCCGCACCTCGGTGTACTCCACATCCTGAGCATCGTCGTGCTCTTCGCTGGTTTCATGCTGCTCTCGAAGGCCTGGTACGTGCTCTATCATGCCCAGCGGCGTCATGCGCTTGCGACCGCGGGACCGTACCGACGGGTGCGCCATCCGCAATACATCGGCTTCGTGCTCATCATGTTCGGCTTCCTGCTGCAATGGCCGACACTCCTGACGCTGGCGATGTTCCCGGTGCTCGCAGTGATGTATGTGCGGTTGGCCATCTCCGAGGAGCGCGACTCGGAAGCTGCGTTCGGCGATGCATGGCGCGATTACGCGGCTGCCACGCCCCGGTTCATCCCGCACTTCTCGACAGACGACCGTGCCCGGCCGGTCAACAGCCACACGGGGCGCTGAGCTCGCTTCCAGTCTCGGCGCCATGGTTTTGGGCGCAGGTCTGGCGCTCATTGCCCCAGAAGCCATTCGGCCCTGCGCCGTCCCATTGCTCGGCGTGGGTCTGCTGGTCCATGGAGCAGGGATGACACTGAAGTACCGGCTCGAAGGCCGCGAAAGTCCACCGGCCTGGTGGGAGCGGTTGCTGTTCTGGTTGTGCTGGGCATTTCTGGCCGGTGGCGGCCTCTGGATTGCCTCGGTATTGGCATTTCGGTAGCGCCTCTTGACCTTCCAACCATGGGAAGGTTGAAACTAGCCACAACAACAGGAGAGCGCGATGCGACCCAGCAACGTAACGACCCATGACCCCATCCGCCCGCCCCCGACAAAACCGGTGCCGGACGGACGACCTCACGAAGGCCAGCACGTCATGCCAGACGGCACCGTGATGGACGATGCCCACCATGGCCACGGCCACCACGCCCATGCGCACGCTGCCGCCAAGCCGGCGGCCGAGGGCGACCAGGGTCAGGTCGAGTACACCTGCCCGATGCACCCTCAGGTGCGTCAGATGGGTCCGGGCAACTGCCCGATTTGCGGGATGACGCTCGAGCCGGTGCTGGCGACGGCAGAGCAGGGCGAGAGCCCCGAGCTGCGGGACATGACGAAGCGGTTTTGGGTCGGCATGGCGCTCGCGGTGCCGGTCTTTGCCCTGGAGATGGGCGGACACCTCTTCGATATCCACCACCTCATCGCTCAGCAGCCCTCGAACTGGGTGCAACTGCTGCTGGGAACACCGGTCGTGCTGTGGGCAGGTTGGCCCTTCTTCGTGCGTGCTGTGGCATCGGTGAGGAACCGAAGCCTGAACATGTTCTCGCTCATCGCGTTGGGCACCGGAGCGGCCTGGATCTACAGCATCGTCGGGACCGTCGCGCCCGGGCTGTTTCCGGCTGAACTTCGGCTGCAAGGCGGTGCCGTTCAGGTCTACTTCGAGGCTGCGGCAGTGATCACGGTGTTGGTGCTGCTGGGCCAGGTGCTCGAGCTTCGAGCGCGCGAGAAGACGTCCGGGGCCATCAAGGCCCTGCTCGGGCTTGCGCCGAAGACCGCGATCAAGGTGAAGGCCGATGGTTCGGACGAAACCGTTCAGGTCGATGCCATCCAGGTCGGTGACCTCCTGCGCGTGCGACCTGGCGAGAAGGTCCCGGTCGACGGCGAACTCACCGACGGCAAGGGCAACGTCGATGAGTCGATGGTCACGGGCGAACCCATTCCCGTAGCAAAAGCGGTCGGCTCCAAGGTGACTGCCGGAACGCTCAACCAGACCGGGGGCTTCGTGATGCGCGCCGAGAAGGTCGGCGCGGATACGCTGCTCTCGCAAATCGTTCACATGGTGGCGGCGGCCCAGCGCAGCCGTGCGCCCATCCAGCGCATGGCCGACCAGGTCGCGGGCTGGTTCGTGCCGATCGTCATCCTGATCGCGGTCATCACGTTCGGCGTCTGGCTGGCGTGGGGCCCCCCGCCGGCGTTCAGCTACGCCCTCATCACGGCGGTCGCCGTTCTCATCATTGCCTGTCCGTGTGCGCTGGGCCTGGCCACGCCGATGTCCATCATGGTCGGGGTCGGCAAGGGCGCGCAGCACGGCGTGCTTGTCCGCGATGCGGAAGCACTCGAGCGCATGGAAAAAGTCGACACGCTGGTGCTCGACAAGACCGGGACGCTGACCGAGGGTCGGCCGAAAGTGGTCCACGTCGAACCGACCGAGGGCTTCAGCAAGGACGACGTGCTGCAGAAGCTCGCGAGCGTCGAGCGGGCCAGTGAACACCCGTTGGCCCTGGCCATCGTGAACGCGGCGCAGGAGGGAAAGTTGAACCTGTCCGCCGTCACGGACTTCGACTCGCCCGTCGGCAAGGGTGTGGTCGGCACGGTCGACGGACAGCAGGTGGTCTCGGGCAGCGCGAAGTTCCTGACCGAGAGCGGCATCGAATCGGCGCCATTGAACCAGGCTGCGGAAGAGCAGCGCGCCAAGGCGGCCACCGTCATCTTCGTCGGCGTCAATGGCAAGCTCGCCGGCTTCGTCGCAATCGCCGACCCCATCAAGGCCACGACGCCCCAGGCGCTTCAGCTGCTGAAGGCTGCAGGTATTCGCATCGTCATGCTCACGGGCGATGGCAAGACAACGGCAGAAGCTGTGGGCAAACAGTTGGGCATCGACGAAGTCGTTGCCGAGGTGTTCCCCGAGGACAAGGTCGCGGTCGTGCAGCGCCTGATGAAAGAGGGCCGGGTCGTGGCCATGGGCGGCGACGGCGTCAACGACTCGCCAGCGCTTGCCGCCGCCACGGTCGGCATCGCGATGGGCACCGGCACCGACGTGGCGATGGAAAGCGCTGGCATCACGCTGCTCAAGGGCGACCTGATGGGCATCGTTCGCGCGAGGGCGCTGTCGCACGCCGTCATGCGCAACATCCGCCAGAACCTGTTCCTCTCGTTCGCCTACAACGTGGCCGGCATCCCGCTTGCGGCCGGGGTGCTCTACCCCTTCTTCGGCATGCTCCTGTCGCCGGTCGTTGCCGCTGCGGCGATGGCTCTGTCGTCGGTCAGCGTGATCGGCAACGCGCTCCGACTGCGGACGTTGAAGGTGGAGTAGCGTTTCTCACCACGGCGTGTCCCCGGCGTCGCCCTCAAGATCCTGCGGCGGCCGCCACTTTGACCTTGCCGACCATGCCTGCTTGATAGCGCCCCGCGATGAGGCAGGCGAAATCAAATTCTCCCGCACGATTGAAGGTCCAGACAATCTCGCCGGTCTTGCCTGGAGCGACATGCGCCATGTAGGGCTCGGAATGCGCCATGCCCGGGAACTTCATCATGAGTGCGGCATGGTCGTCGAGCTCCTTCTTCGTGCCGATCACGAACTCGTGCATGGCTTTTCCTTCATTGTGGATGGCGAGCTTGACGGTCTCGCCCTGCTTGACCTCGATGCGATTGGGTGTGAAGCGCATGCTGTCATTCATCTTGAATTCCAGCGTTCGCCTGGCCGCACTCGCATCGCCCGCGATGCCCCATTCTTTTTGCTCCTTGCGTACCGGTCCGCTCGACGCACTGTGATCCTCGTCGCCATGTGCGAGGGCCAGGCCCGAGAACGCCAGGGTGCTGGCGAGCACCAGTGTCTTGATCGATTTCATGTGTTTCCTTTGGTAGGTGATGGGCTTGTCTGTGAAGGGGCGGTGGTTTTTATGCGCAGTCCCCGCTCGACCGCTTCCGCACGCGAGCGCTTGAGTACCTGGACTTGCGCCAGCACGAGGTTCTCCGTCACGCTCAGATGCGGAAAGAGTTCGAAGCGCTGGAACACCATGCCGACCCGACCACCTCACCTTCGCGAACGTGGGTGCTGCATTCCGTGAGCACCGCGAACTGGCCGTACCACTTGGAGATGTCGTTGATTTCGATCATGGAGTTCATTCAGATCACAGCCGCGGCCTTGCGCCGCTGCAGCCAGGTGACCCACCAGGCGCCTGCCGTGCACAGCACCAGATAGACGACAGCGACCAGAATGTAGATCTCGACCACGCGCCCGTCGCGTTGTCCCACCTTGCTGGCCGCCCCGAGGAAGTCGTTCAGGCTGATCACGTAGACCAGCGAGGTGTCCTTGAGCAGGGCGATGGTCTGGTTGATGAGCGAGGGCGTCATGTTGCGAAACGCCTGCGGCAGGATCACGTGGCGCAGGGCCTGCCACGGCGACATGCCGAGCGACTGCGCCGCCTGCATCTGGCCCGCGTGCACGCTGCCGATCCCGGCGCGAATGATCTCGCAGTAGTAGGCCGACTCCGCGAGCACGAACGCCACGAGCGCAGCATAGATCGGCCCGACGCCGAGGTTCGCATCTCCGGTCACGGCCCGCAGCAGGACGGGCATCAGGAAGTAGATCCACAGGATCGTGAGGATCAGCGGGATCGAGCGGAACAGGTTCACATACCCGGCCACCAGCGCCGCGATCAGACGCGGCGCGAAGATCCGGGTGATGGCCAGCAAGGTCCCCAGCGCGACGCCGGCCGCCATCGAGACCACCACCAGGAAGGCGGTCATCTGCAGGCCCTGCATCAGATAGGGCCAGGCGCGCTGCAGAGAGGCCCAGTCGAAGTCGTAGCCCATCACGCGGCTCCCAGCAGGCCAGGCACCCGCGTGCGGCGCTCGACGTGGCGCATCAGCACGATCACGCCATAAGTGATGGCCACGTAGATCAACGTCGACGCAATGAAGGCCTCGAAGGGATGCGCGCTGAACTCACTGAACTGGCGCGTCTGCCCGGTCAGCTCCATGAGGCCGATGGTGAGCGCGACGGCCGAGTTCTTGAACACGTTCAGGAAGTCCGAGGTCAGCGGAGGAATGACGGTGCGCAAGGCCTGCGGCAGGATCACGTGGCGATAGGCCGCCGTGGTGCCCAGTCCGAGCGCCATGGCAGCCTGTTTCTGGCTGCGCGGCACCGACTCGATGCCCGCGCGCACCTGCTCGGCGGCCTTCGCGGCGGTGTACAGCGTCAGGCCTACCAGCACGGTGAGGAACTGGTTCGTGGTCGGGTTCATCTGCTTGAGTGCATTGCCCCATTCGACGGGCAGCAGCTCCGGCACCACGAAGTACCAGAGAAAAAGCTGCACCAGCAGCGGTGTGTTGCGAAAGCAGTGGATGTAAACCGTGGACAGGTATCGCGCCGTGCGGCTCGGCAAGGTCCGGGCCACGCCGGCGAAAAGGCCGATGCCCAGCGCCAGCGTCCAGGCCAGCAACGACAACACGACCGTCCACAGCAACCCGCGCAGCAGCATCAGGCCGTACATGCCTTCACCCGTGACCGAGGGTTTGAAGAAGATCAGCCAATCCCAGGTGTAGTGCATCTTGAAAGTGCTTGGAGACGGTTCGTGAAGCGGTGGTCGAACTTGTGGCGTTCGGCGCCTTACAGCGGCTGGTCGTTCGGGTGACGCAGGAGTTCCTGCATGTCGGGCGACATCGGGAAGTTGACCGTCACGCTGCCCTTCACCGCGATGGGCTTCAGGAAGTACTTCTCGTACAGCGAGGCGAATTCGCCGGAGCGCATCATTCCGGTGATCACGCCGTCGACGAGCTTCTTGAAGGCGACGTCTCCCTTGCGCAGCATGCAGCCATAGGCTTCCTTTTGCTGCGGCACACCGACCACTTCCCAATCCGCCGGGTTCCTGGCGCGAGCGATGTTGCTGAAGAGAATGATGTCGTCCTGCGTCGCTGCCACTGCGCGCCCCGTCTCCACGGTCAGGAAGTTCTCGTTGATGTCCTTGGCCAGGACGATGTTGATGCCCCACTTGTTCTTCTCGTTGAGCTGCCGCAGCATGCGTTCCGCGGTGGTGCCCGCACTGACCACGACGTTCTTGCCGACAAGGTCGGACCAGTGCTTGATGCCGGAATTCTTGCGCACCAGCAGCCGTGCGCCAACGACGAAGAACGTCGTCGAGAACGACACCTGGTTCTGCCGCTCCGCGTTGTTCGTCGTCGAGCTGCACTCCAGATCGACGGTCTGGTTGGCCACCAGCGGAATGCGCGTCTGCGGCGTGACTTCCAGGGCCTTGACGTCCAATTTCGCAAGCTTGAGGTCCTTCTTCGCCTGGTCGACCACGCGCTGCGCGATCTCCCAGGCAAAGCCCGCCTGCTTGTTGTTGTCATCCAGGTAGTTGAACGGGATGGAAGCGCCTCGCGTGGCCACCGTGATCGTCCCGGTGTCCTTGATCTTCTTGAGCGTGCCCTCCAGCGGCGGCGCGGTTTGCGCGGCGACACCGGCGCACAGCGCGAGGCCTGTTACGGCGAGAAAGGAGCGAATCAACGCAGTGTGAAAGGTCGGCTTGAGGGTCATCGCGGGCTCCAGATGGCGTGAATCAGAGGTTGAAACTCGTTTCGCAGGCGCGCAAGGCGCCTTGCAACTCGTCAAGCAGCGCTTGGGGATCGTCCAGGCCGATCGACAGACGGATGACAGGGCCTTGGACGTCGCAGAAATTGCGCTTGGCCAGCTCTTCCGCCGGATAGAAAGCAGCGATGCTGCGCACACCTCCCCAGCTGGCGCCGATGGAGATCAGCTTCAGATTCCCGAACAGCGCCCGGTAAGCGTCGTAGGGGCCGTCCAGCAGCTGCAGCGACAACACGCAGCCGGACTGCTTGAAGTCACGCGCCCAGAGCGCATGGTCCGGCGCGCCGGGCAGCGCGGGAAAGAGCATCCGGCGCACCAGGCGATGCGCTGCGAGCCGCTCGGCGATCAACTGAGCGCTGGTCGCCTGGCGCTCCATGCGCACCTGCATCGTGTCCAGACCTCGGGCAACCAGGAAGCAGTCCTCCGGGCTCACGGCCAGTCCCATCTGCGACTGGAGTCCGCGCAAGGACTTGTACAGGCCTTCGTCGTTGGTCGCGATGCTGCCCATCAACACGTCCGAATGGCCGCCCATGTACTTGGTGCAGGCGTGAATGCACAGGTCGACACCACGTGCCAAGGCCGCGAATCCCAGCGGACTGGCCCAGGTGTTGTCGATGGCGGTCAGTACGCCACGGGCACGCGCCACGGCGGTGATCGCCGGCACGTCTTCCACTTCCATCGTCACCGTGCCGGGGGACTCCAGCCAGATGAGGCGCGTGTTCGGACGCACCAGGCGTTCGATGTCCGCACCGATCCGCGGCGGATAGAACTCGACCTCGATGCCGAGCGCTTGCAGCCGCTCGACGGCGAAGGACTTGGCCAGGCCGTAGGCGGCGTCGGTCATCAGCAGGTGATCACCCTTCTTGAGCAACGCCAGGAGCGCGCTGCAGATCGCCGCCTGCCCGGAGGGAAAGACGACGCAATGTGCGGCGCCGTCCAGTTCGGCGATGCGTGTCTCCAGGGCGCGCTGCGTCGGCGTGCCCGTGGTGCCGTAGCTGAAGCCATCCGGCAGACGGGTGCGGCGATTCACGAAATCGTCGAGTGAATCGAAGACGACGGTGGAGGCACGCCACACCGGCGGGACCAGGCTGGCGAATGCACCGCGAGGAGAGGTGCCAAGATTGGGGATGGAAGAGTTCACGATGGAAGACGGGGCTGTTCGTTGGACGTGCGATCAGTTGACAGGTGCGGATTCGATGAGCTGCAGCGCCTGCTTCATCTGGTCGACGGCCATGTTCTCGAGATCGGTGTAGACCTTCATCTCCACCGACAGACGGGCGAAGGTTTCCTTGGCCGCGGCGATCTTGGCCGGGTCGTTGGTCTTCGGATTGGCCAGTGCCGCCTCCAGGCGCTTGTACTCGCTGGTGAGGAAGGCCGGTTGTTCGCCGATGGCGCGCAGGCCGGCGTTGGTCATCGAGCGGATGCGCAACACCATCTTCACGTCCGACTGCTCCATCTCGCCCTGCGCACGCTCCAGCGCGAGCTTCGCGGCCAGCGCCTGCTGACTATCGGGATTTTTGGTGGCGGCGATGGTCTGGAACCTGGCGATGTCGCCGGAAAAATCGTGCGCCCACGCAGGTGCGGCACATGCGAGGACGGTCATTGCAAGAACTGTTTGAAGTTTCATGTCGCTTCTCCGGAAGGTGGCTGAAGACGCCAACTCTAGGACGACAGGGATAATCTGATTCGCGCTCGAAATTCTTTCTCCATAAGCGGTTGTTATATGTTGCTCCGAGAGATCGAGGTGTTCCGTTCCGTGATGTCCGTTGGCTCCGCGAGCAAGGCGGCCGCGCTCCTGGGCGTCACGCAGCCCGCCATCAGCCAGTCGTTGCGCAGGCTCGAGGAAGCGGCGGGATTCCCGCTGTTTCGCAGGCTGCGGGGTCGGCTGCAGCCCACGCCCGAAGCGCATGCCTTGCTGGTCGAGGTCGAGCGCGTCTTCGTGGGTCTCAGCAGCATCGAGCACCGCATGCGCAGCCTCAAGCGCTTTGGCGTCAACACGCTGCGCATGGCGGTCTATCCGGCCTTCGGCCTGACCTTCGTCCCGCGGGTTCTGTCCCGGCTGGTGGCCGAGCGCCGCGACAGCGACGCCCGGCCGCAGATTTCGCTGCAGGTGCTCAGCTCGCGGGAGGTGCACGAGGCCGTGCTGGGGCGGCAGGTCGACTTCGGGCTGATGGCCGACGAGATGCCGACGACAGGCCTGGAGCACTCCGAGTTCGCGCGCTTCCCGGGTGTAGTGGTAATGCATGCGAAGCACCGCCTGACCAAGGCCAGGGCCATCCAGCCGCATCAGCTCGCGGAAGAGCCATTCCTTGCACTCAACCCCGAGGACGCATCCCGGCGACGTCTGGAACGCGCCTTGGCGGAGTGCAACGTCGGGTTGAGCGTGCTGGTCGAGACCCCCTACGCGGCGAGCGTGTGCGAGATGGCCTTGAGCGGGATGGGCATCGGGTTCGTCAATCCGGTCACCGCAATGGAATACGCTCAACGCGGTCTGGCCATCCGTCCGCTGTCCCTGGAAGTCTCCTTCGCGGGGGTGTTGGTGCTTCCCCCTGGGCAGCCGCTGTCCGGCCTCGCCCTGCGAGTGCTTCAGCTCATGCGCATCCAGTTGGCCGAAGACCAGAAGGCCCTCGCGAATCTCCTCAAACCCCGCGCCGCATAGCGCCACTACAGCCGATTGAGGCCGATGTCCCGTGCGTGGCGGATCACTTCGGCGGGTAGCCGGCTTCCGTCAGGGCCGCGATCACAGATGCGCGGTCTTCGGCGCTGTCGACGCGTACCGTCTTGGTCGGCAGGTCGACTTCGATCTTCGCTGCGGCGTCCAGATTCTTGACGGCCTGGGCGATCCGGCTCGCGCAGCCACCGCAGGACATTGACTGGATGACGAACTCTTGCATGAGAGACTCCTTGATTGAAAGTGGTTCCAGTTTCAGGCTTGACATCGTGTGAAGGTCAAGTGACTGGCATCAAATCCTTCAACGGCGTGGTTTCTTGCATTCAGGCTTTTCAAGAGGCCGGGCGAAGCGAATCGCAGGAACAGTTGGTCAGCGTCCTCGAGACTTGTCTCTGCGAGGCAGACGCAAGGGGGGCTGAATGCATACGGACAAGGACGCCGCCGGGCCTCTAAGACTGGCCGGCGGCGGACGCGATGTCTGTCAGACGCTCGCGCTACCAGGATTCGGCGGTCATCGAACGCCCCGCCGACGGCGCTTGGCTTTCCTCGAACCACTCAAGCGAGTTGAGCCCTGGTGTTTGTCGCCAGCGGGGTCTCTCTTTCGATGCTTCCGGCGCTGCCACACGATGGCGGCCACGAAGATGACAACTCCAACGAGCCAGGCGACGAACATCGTGCCGACAACATTGGTTGAAACCCATCGTCCCGTCACATACATGCCTACCTCCTGAGGCGAGGGCAGCTCTGGACGCATGGCGTCATTCAATGAAGCCCCGCGATGTAATCGGACACAGCCTTGATCTCGCGATCGTTGAGCTTCGCTGCAACGCCGCTCATGGGCACGCTGTTGAGTCGCCCTCCATCGCGAAACGCGGTCAGCTGCGCGGCGATGTATTCGGCGTGTTGTCCGCCCAGTCGGGGGTACTGGATCGGGATGCCCGCCCCGTTGGGGCTGTGACAGCCCGCGCAGGCCGGCACACTGCGGTCCCCGACGCCGCCGCGATAGATCTTCTCGCCCAACGCCACCAGATCCTTGTCCTTCGCAAACCCCGGCTTGATGGGCTTGGAGCCCAGGAACCAGGCGACGTCGCGCATTTCCTGCTCGGAGAGCGTCGCCGCCATGCCGCTCATGACTGCGCTTTTTCTCTTGCCGGATTTGAACTCCTGCAGTTGCTTGAGCAGGTACTCAGGATGCTGCTGGGCCAGCTTGGGATTGGCGGGGATAGCCGAGTTTCCATCCCCGCTGTGGCACGCGGCGCATGACTTGCCATTGAAGACGACTTCGCCGTTCGCAATGTCGGGTTTTGCCGATTTGGCGGAGACTCTGTCGATCGGCGCTGGCAGGGCAGGATCGGCCGCGAAAGAAAAGCCGGAGGACAATCCGCCCAGAGCGGCTAGCAAAAGAGGCGCGAACAATTTCATGGGGTGCTCAGGTTTGGGGGGAGGCTGGCTGCAAAGATGGCCGGAGATCGTGCGCAGGCCGAGTCAGCCGGGTGGCACTTGTGCATGCGACAACACGCGAATGGCTGTGCCGCACCTGTCGACGTTGGCCGAAACGATGTCGCCCAACTCGGCGGATGTCGCCGGATTCAGCATCACGACGTGCGCGTGGCGCTGCCCGTGGAGCGATCGACCAGGATCGCGAAGCGCTGTCCGGCAAGTTCGTCGGCGCCGGCCGTCTTCCTGCAATTCAATCTCTTCGATGAAGCTGCCACGGTTGTAGACGTGCATCGGTGAGAAGCAGCCGGCCCCAATATTCTGGGTCGTCACGTAGTCCTCACCATCGCAGAGGCGCGACTTGTTCAACAGGATATGCCGTGGCAGTCTTTCGCACCGGTGGAGCAGATCGTTCGGGCGTGCGTCCTCGAAACAGTGCAGGGAACCTGCGTCGAGCCAGATGTCATTCCTGCACAGCGCCTGGTGAAGATGCGCTCAGCGAGCTGATTCGATCTTCGTGACCATGATCTTTCCGTCGATCTTTTCCGCCTGGAAGCGGACCTTGACGCCGGTCTCGACCTTGTCGAGCATGGCGTCGTCCTTGACCCCGAACACCATCGTCATGTCAGGCATGTCCAGGTTCTTGAGCGGGCCGTGCTTGATCGTGAGCTTCTTGTTGTCCTTGTCCACCTTGCGGATCTCGCCTTCGGTGAGATCCGACGCCGCGGCAGCATCCGCTGCGCCGGCGGCCGGTGCCTTCTCGGACATGCCCGGCATGTCGGACTTGGAAGATTGCGCGCTGGCCGTGCCAGCGAACGAGAGTGCGGCAACGAATGCCAAGAGTGCGATGCGAATGTTCGACATGAGAATCTCCTTGGATATGAATGAAATTGAAGCCCGCCGCGTCCCGATAGAGGCCCGCGGCGGGCGTTTGGCGCTTACTTCCCGGTCTTGGTCACGTTCACGGCGCCCTTCATGCCGGCGTCGTAGTGGCCCGGCTGCAGGCAAGCGAAGTCGACCTTTCCGGCCTGGGTGAACTGCCAGACGATCTCGCCGCTCCTGCCCGCGGCCAGCGTCACCATGTTCGGATCGGAGTGCTCCATCTCCGGGTTCTTCTTCATGACTTCGTAGTGCTCCTTGAGCTCCTTCTCCGTCCCGATCACGAGTTCGTGCTTGAGCTGGCCGGAGTTCTTGATGACAAAGCGCACGGTCTCACCTTGCTTGACGCTGATGTTGGCCGGCGTGAAGCGCATGCTGTCGGTCATGTCGACGTTGATGGTGCGCGTCGCCTTGGTGGCCACGCCGGGCTTGCCGATCGCCTCGTCGGCATCGTGGCCGTGGCCACCGGCATGGGTGCCCGACGCCGAAGCGCCGGCGGCGGCCAGTGCGAGCAGTGCAGCGAGAGTGGTGTTGCGGAAGGTGTGTTTCATGGTTTTCCTTTGAGAGGTTGGAAGGTTTGAGGGGAGTGGAAAAAATGTCAGTGGCCGGAATGACCGCTGGCGGGCTTGCGGATCTGAACTTCGATGTTCTTGGCGGGCATGTTCCGAGCGGGCATCGCGGCTGCGCCGGCGCCGCGCTGGCGCGGGGTTTCCGGCGGCGGGCCGTCCAGTTCGTAGGCGACCGTGCCTTTGGGGTGCTTGAACCAGCCGGGATTGGAGTAGTCACCGGCCTTCTGGTTTTTGCGCACCTTGACCACACTGAACATGCCGCCCATCTCGACCGAGCCGAACGGGCCTTCGCCCGTCATCATTCGCGCGGTGTTGTCCGGGATCGGCATTTCCATCTCGGCCATGTCCGCCATGCCGCGCTCGCCCATGACCATGTAGTCCGGCACCAGGTTCGAGATCTGCTTGGCGACGTCCTTGTGGTCCAGGCCGATCATGGTCGGCACGTCGTGGCCCATGGCGTTCATCGTGTGATGGCTCTTGTGGCAATGGAAGGCCCAGTCGCCTTCTTCGTCGGCCAGGAAATCGATCTGGCGCATCTGGCCGACCGCCACGTCCGTGGTCACCTCGTACTGCCTGGAACTCTTGGGTGTCGGTCCCCCATCGGTGCCCGTGACCAGGAACTCGTGCCCATGCAGGTGGATCGGGTGGTTTGTCATCGTCAGGTTGCCGATGCGGATGCGCACCTTGTCGTTGAGCCTGACGTTGAGCGAGTCGATACCGGGGAAGATCCGGCTGTTCCAGGACCACAGGTTGAAGTCCAGCATCGTCATGATCTTGGGCGTGGCGCTGCCGGGCTCCACGTCGTAGGCGTTGAGCAGGAACACGAAGTCGCGGTCGACCTTCTCGATCAGCGGATGCTCGGCCTTCGGATGCGTCACCCAGAAACCCATCATTCCCATCGCCATCTGCGTCATCTCGTCCGCGTGCGGGTGGTACATGAAGGTGCCGGGACGGCGCGCCACGAATTCGTAGACGAAGGTCTTGCCCGGACGGATCGGCGGCTGGTTCAGGCCTGCGACCCCATCCATGCCGTTGGGCAGGCGCTGGCCGTGCCAGTGCACGCTGGTGTGCTCGGGCAGCTTGTTGGTCACGAAGATCCGCACCCGGTCGCCTTCCACCACTTCGATGGTGGGGCCGGGCGACTGGCCGTTGTAGCCCCACAGATTGGCCTTGAAGCCCGGCGCCATCTCGCGCACCACGGGCTCGGCCACCAGGTGGAACTCCTTCACGCCATTGTTCATGCGCCAGGGCAGGGTCCAGCCGTTGAGCGTGACCACGGGGTTGTAGGGGCGTCCGCTCGAGGGCATCAGCGGAGGCATGGTGTTGGGCGTCGTCTGGAGCACAGGCTCGGGCAAGGCGGCCATGGCCACCTTGCTCACGCTCGCGGTTGCAATGGCGCCCGTGATGGCACCGGCACCGCTCAGGAAATTGCGTCTGTTGGTCATGTCGTTCAAATCGTTGATGAGCCCGGGGGCACTAGTGGGCGGCGCCAGTGGAGGCGCCTTCGCCACCCGAGCTGGCCGTCGCGGCGCCCATGGACGTGGGCTTGCCCATCACGGAAGCCGCGAGGGCGGCGTCGGCCAGCCAGAACTGCTGCTGGGCGTTGATGGCGTTGGTCACGCTGGAGATCTGGTCGCGCGCTTCGGCCAGCAGTTCGAAGACGCCGATCAGCATGCCGTTGTAGCGAAGCACGTTTTCGTCGGCCATGGCCTGGCGCAGCGGCACGATCTCGTCGCGGTAGTGCCGCGCGATGTCGTAGGCCGTGCGGTAGGCCGAGTAGCCTTCGCGCAACTGCGAAGAAGCGCCGCGCACGGTGGCGTCATATCGGTTGGCCGCGGCCAGGGACTGAGCGTTCAATGCATCGCGTTGCGCAGAACCCCAGTCGAACAGCGGCAACCGGATGTCGAGCTCGAAGCCACGCCGGGTGCTCTTGGTGCCCTCCGCGTTGTCGAACACTGTGTCGCGACGACCACCCACTTCGACGTCGATGAAGGTCGACAGCAGGTTGATGCCCTGCGACTTGCCTGCCACATCCAGCTGGGCGCGGGCGAGCTGGACATCGAGACGCTGCTCCGTCGCAGTGGCTGCGACTTCCTTCGCCTCGCGAGGTGCCTTCGGCAGGTCGGGCAAACGCTCGGGCAAGGTCAGCTTGGCGGCCTGGGCATCGTCCAGTCCCAGGACACGGATCAGTTCCTCGCGCGCGGCCGTCATGGCGTGCTGCGCGGAGGCGAGCTGAGTGGTTGCGTCTGCATGGAACACCTGCTGGCGCGCGCGCTGGAGCTTGCTGAAGTTGCCGATGAGCTGCATCCGGCGTGCGAGCTCGGCGCTGGCCTGGGCTGACTTGTTGACCTGCTCCGCGTACTGCAACGATTGCTGTGCGGCGACGGCACGGACCCAGGTCTGTCTGACCTGGGTGACCTGGTCGACCACGGCGCCTGTCAGCTGGACATTGGCCTGGTTGGCCTGGCTCTTCGAGATCGACAAGCGCTGCGGCAGCAAGATGAGGTCCACCAGCCCGAAGGACAACAGACGTCCGAGCTCGAGTTCGCTGTTCAGGCGCATGCGCTCGAACGTGAAGATCGGGTTGGGCAGCCGGCTGCTCTGGTTTGCGGCAGCAATGTCGCCCCAGCTCTGGGCAATCAGGGCCTGGACGGAGGGACTGTTGGCCAGGGCGAGTTGCACCGCATCGTTCTGCGACAGCGGCTTGGCCAGCAGTTCCTGCGTCAACGCAGAGCGGCGATCACGCTGCTCCTGGGTCCGGCTGAGTTCGAGCTTGCCGCCGGTGAACTGCTTGGCATTGGTGTTCGTGTCCTTCAGGGCGTCGTCGATATCGACCGAGGCGCACCCGGCCAGAAATGCGGCTGCGACGGCGATGGCCGTCAAACGCAAGGCGCGCTTCATGGCTTCTCCTTCTTCGCAGGCATAGGCATGGAATGGCCTGGCTGCGTGGCAGGTGCAGCGGCTGCGCCCTTGGGCGATTCGGCCTCAGCCGTGCCGGTGCCCGACGCCTCCTTGGCGTAGGCTTGCCAGCCACCGCGGCGGTAGACCGTCTCGTTGGCCTCCTTCCAGGGGATGGGCTTTTCGTCAGCAAAGGATTGATAGCCTTCGAGCGCGGATTTAAAGGTCAGGACTGGCGGCGGTGCCGCGGTCGCGGCCGAGCCAGCAGATGTAGGTGCGGGAGGTGGCGTGGGCGCAGGCTGGGCCACGGCGGCCAGTGCCACCATAGCGGGGAAAACAGCCAGCCAACGGGCTGACGATGAATGGAACATGGGGTTCTCGCAAGTTCATGAACGGATTGCGTGCGAGCTGCCCGAAAGGGCATGACGCAGGCGATGCATGAGCGTCCGCGGCGGCCCGTGACGCGAGTCACAGGCGCACGAACGCGTTAGGCGCGAGGAGGCTTGTCGAGTACGCGCGGCGCGAGCGTGACCATCGTGATGGCCGGCTCCACCAGATCGGCGTGCGGAAGATCGTGGAAGACGGCCAGGTCCAACGTGCTGGTCAGCGCCGTGGCATGGCACGCGCCGCACGTGCCGCACTTGTGCATCGTGTCAGGCTCCGCACTTGCGGTCTTGTCGGTGCCGTCTTTCGCCGGTGGCTTGGCGGCCTGTGCCGCCTCGTGGTGATGGTCGCTGCGCCCGTCGGCATGCGGAGACCGGGCATGGTCATGCCCCCCGGACAGCTCGACAGACATGTCGGCCATCGCACCGGCATGTCCGGGTCCGCAAAAGACCATGGCTGCCGCCGCGTACCCCTGAAAGGGCACGGCGAACATCACGATCCAGAGAACGAACAGGCGAACCCGATACATGCGCAGCATTCTGGTTGGAGCGGTGTGTCAGGTGGCCCGTGCGTATATCCAGTTCTGCGCACAACCCTCAGGGTTGCGCCTGCGCACGAGCCTTGCTCGTGTCGGCCTTGGGCGCTGGCAGGGGCGCACCGAGCCTTGCCGCGGCGTCCCAGTTGGGCTGCTTCTGCGCGGCTTCCAGTTCGGCCGCCACCTGGGCATCGGTCTTGGCGGCGCCGGCCTCGGCCGGGTGGTAGACCACGCCG
The DNA here is from genome assembly GCF_059491885.1 of Variovorax sp. Varisp46. NCBI lineage: Bacteria > Pseudomonadati > Pseudomonadota > Betaproteobacteria > Burkholderiales > Comamonadaceae > Variovorax > Variovorax sp. Varisp46. The sequence continues at coordinate 2,475,054 of NZ_CP168515.1, read as the reverse complement.
GCTTCGTTCGGCGCGAAGTGAGAGGAACCTTCCGCGTAGGCCGCGAGCGGTGCGACGAACGCGCCGCCCACGCCTGCGGCGAGTGCGAACGAAAGGATTTGACGGTTCTTCATGATGGTCTCCTTCAACGGTTGGCTCAATTTCGTGAGCTGCACTGAACTCGCCTGGATCGACAACCGAGCCGGCGGTGCCAGCCTGTCGACCGGCATGCAAGCACTCTAGGAAGCCAGTCCGCCAATCACCCATCACTTGGATTACAAAGAAGTAATCCACGCACGAGACCTCGCGCCGTACCATTTGGCGATGCGCATACTGGTCATCGAAGACGAACACAAGCTCGGCGATTACCTCGTGAAGGGACTCACCGAGAGCGGCTTCGTGGTCGACCTCGCGCGCACCGGTATCGAGGGACGCAGCCTTGCGCTCGATGGGGACTACGACCTTCTGGTTCTCGACGTGATGCTTCCTGGCATCGACGGCTTTGCGGTGCTGGATGCAGTGCGCAAATCCAGATCGATGCCGGTGCTGATGCTGACAGCGCGTGACGAAGTAACCGATCGGGTGCGCGGACTCCAAAGCGGTGCGGACGACTATCTTGCCAAGCCGTTCGCCTTCTCCGAATTGCTCGCCCGAATGCAGGCCCTCCTGCGTCGCGGCAAGTTGCACGAGGTGTCGAACTACGTGCTCAAGGACCTGCGCCTCGATGTGGTTGCGCGCAAGGCCTCGCGCAACGGACATCGGCTCGAGTTGACCGCCAAGGAGTTCGCGCTGTTGACCCTGCTCATGCGCCGCCAGGGCAACGTGCTGTCGCGCACGCAGTTGGCTGAGCAGGTGTGGGACATGAATTTCGACAGCGACACCAACCTGGTGGAAGTGGCCATCCGGCGGCTGCGCAGCAAGATCGACGATCCTTTCGAAGAGAAGTTGCTGCACACGGTGCGCGGCATGGGGTATGTGCTGGAGAGCCGGCAGGGCAGCGGATCGTGAACGCCATCGAAACCATCGGAGAGTCCAGCGCCGTAGCCGACCCCGTGGCTGTCAAGTCGGCGGCAACCGATGCGGCCTCCAACACCGAGAGCACAGGCTCCATCCAGGCCGCGCTGTCTCGCTGGTTTGCGGCGCAGGCCTTGATCGGCCTCAGCCTCGTCTGCGTGGCGATCTACGCCGTCACGGCGTGGAGCTTTCAAGTCAAGCAGGCCAGCGAGTTCGAGCGCCAGTCCGAACTGATCAGGCATCTGATCCAGGAGTCGCGGGGCGATACAGGGACGGACGGGTTGCGTCACAAGCTGGACGATTTCTTCCTCACGCATGCCGAGATCAGCCTGGTGCTTCGCCGCGGCGACGAGACCATCTACTCGACCACGCCCACCCGGGCATCCGCGCGCTGGCTGTGGAAGCCGACAGAAGAGCATCCGGCACAGCCGGGTGAGGCCACCATGCAACTGCAGCTCGGCATCGACATCCAGGAAGACTCCCGGCTCCTGAGTCGGCTTGCCTGGACGCTGGTCGGCGCGGTCGTGCTGGGGTCCGCAATGATCGCCCTGACCGGTGCGCTGCTGGTGCGCCGGGGCCTGAAACCCTTGAAGAAGCTGATTCGGCAGACCGCAGCCACGGGACCGGCACACCCCGGACGGCGTATCGATCCCTCCCCGTATGCCTCCGAAATCACCCCTTGGGTCGCGCAGTTCAACGCAGTGCTCGACCGGGCCGAACAGGCCTATCAGCAGCTGGAATCGTTCAACGCGGATGTCGCGCACGAACTGCGCACGCCGCTGGCCAACCTGATCGGGATGGTGGAGGTGGAACTGGCGCGGCCCAGATCGGTCGAGGAACTACGCGATGCCCTGCTGTCGGCACTCGAAGAAGCAAGGCGCGTCTCTGCGATCGTGATCGACATGCTCTTTTTGTCCCACGCGGACCGTGGGGCGGTTGCACGCCGCTCGGCCCCGGTCAGCCTGGCCGACCAGGTGCGCACGGTGCTGGACTTTCATGAGGCCACGCTGGAAGACGTCGGACTGAAGGTGCATGTCAGCGGCGATGCGACTATTGGCGTCGACGCCGCACTGGTGCGTCGGGCATTGTCGAACCTGCTGAGCAACGCTAGCCGGTATGCGACGCCCGGCTCCACGATCGCGGTTGCTATCGACATGCAACCCGATGGCGCCTGGATCAAGGTTGCCAACCGGGGCGAGCCGGTCTCCGCTGATGTGTTGCCTAATCTTTTCAAGCGCTTCTTTCGGGCGGAACGGTCTCGCACCGATTCGTCGGAGCACCACGGACTCGGCCTGGCAATAGTGGCCGCGATCGCGCGAATGCATGGAGGCCAGACCCGCGCCACATCCCGATCCGGCGTCACCGAGATCAGCTTTTCCATGACGCCGGAAGGCTGATACGCCTTGCTTACCGCGTCGTTCTCCTCCCTGACGACGCGCGAGCCACCTTTGCCTCATGCGGCCTGTTGCTAGATTTGGCTGTAAGTCGACTGCTAGAGATTCCTGCGCGAAACACTGACCCGGCCAGATCGAGCCGTGCTTCAATCAATGGCGTCGTGCCCTGCGCACTTCAACCTTCTGCGCTCATGTCTCCTGGTCTTGAAGTTCTCATCGGTCACTGGAAGGTCGACCCACTAAGCACCTACAACTCGTGGTTTCTGTGGGAAGAGCGGCTGAAGAACTTCCGTTCCATCCGCCGTGGCCTGGCCTAGGTGGTCAAGGACATTGATGCTGGCACCTTCGGCAGCGCGTTCTGCGGCTCTTCGCTCGAGACGGTCGTGGGTTCGGTGGCAGAGCAGCGCCAGATCTTCAAGGGCGCCGAGCACGCGTTTCTCTGGAAGCCCAAGCTGCGCATCCCCGACATCTATGAGAACGCCGCCAACCAGCGCGCCTTCGCCCGACTGCTGCATGCGTGCGACTGTTGCGATAACGCCTAGGAGGTGATCGAGGCCATCCGCCGGATCGACGCGCATCAGATCAAAGGCCTTGGGCCGGCTGTGGCGAACTTGCTGTACTTCGTTCATCCCACGATCGTGATGCCGTTCAACACGGCGATCGTGAAGGGCTACAACGCGGTCACCGGCAGCAACGTCAAGCTCGGCAAGTGGGACCATTACCTTTCCATGCGCGACGGCTGCCTTCGGCTGAACGACCAGCACCGCCAGTTGCTGTCCAACGACATGGGCGCACTGGCAGGCCTCCTCTTCGATATCGGCTCAGGCCGGCACGCGGCGCCGCCGCGCACAAGCGCTGGGCCACCGATTTCTCATCTGCTTTGACACATTGAAGATGTGTCGTCATCGCGGACGTTAACGCGGTGATGGATAACGCAACTGTAATCTTCGTGTGCGGTAACTCGCCGACCGGCGGCCTAGAGTTGATGCATCGGAAAGAGGCAAGCCACAGAGCTGTTCACTTCCGGATCGCCAACCCTCTCATTGCCAAAGGATCGAACATGAAGACTTCCCTCAAGACCTCCCTGACGCTGGCCGCATTGCTCGGCGCGATGGCTAGCCCCGCGCTGGCCGGCAACTATGCCGAAGGCGATCCCCGCCCGGCGCCGCTGAGCTCCAGCACCAGCCGCGCAGCCGTGGCCTTGGACACGCAGCGCTGGCTGCAGAGCTCGATGGACCAGGGCTACCCCGAGGGCAATCCGCGCGCTGTCGTGAGCGTGTCCTCCAACACCCGTGCCACGGTTCAAGCCGACACCCTGGCCTGGATGCGTTCGGGTCTGGCCGCGGCCACGAACGGCGAAGCGGGTGCAGACACAACCCGCCCCGCCTATCGGCAAGCCGCTGCCGAGTACGCGCGCCTGCGCGGTGAACAGCCCGAATTCGGCACACCGGTGGAACGTCTCACCCAGCAGGGTCAACTGCCGGATGCACCCGCGGCGACCGCTCGTCGCTGATGTACGGAGCCGCCAGACACAACGGATACCTTCCCGATATGGGGTCCGACATGAACAATGGCATGCCGCCACGATGACAGAATCAACGCGTGCCCACCGGTTGCGACACGCCAACGGCCTCGGCCGCCTTCGCACTCGTAATTCCGGTGGCAATCTGCTCCCAGAACCGCCGCTCTACCTCTCGCCGAAGCGAAGGAGCACCGGGTGAGCGCATTGCACCTCGCCCCGCTAACTTGTGCATCCACCCCGCGGGTCGTCCCATAAACACCTCCATGATTGAAAGTGTTGCGACGACCGGTTGAATCCGCCGCGGCTTTTTTCAAGATGTCGCGCTCCATCTTGAGCTTGGCCACTTCCTTGCGCAGCCTGGCCAACTCGGCGTCCTGGGCCGTCTGCCTGCCATTGCCCGAGAAGGCCTCCTGCGGCGCCTCACGCAACTCGCGAACCCATTTGCGCAGCACGTTCTCGTGCACATCCAGGTCCTTGGCCGCCTGGGCCACGGTCACCCCGCGCTCGGTGACCAGCTTGACCGCCTCGAGCTTGAACTCTCGGCTGAATGTCCTTCTTCTTCTCTCCATGAACCACATCCGGTTTCATCTTCCACCTGAACGAGGTGTCTTTGAAACCGGCAGCTGCCCACTTGCCGCACAGCCCGTACAAGTGCGAACTGACGACTAGTGAGCGGAACGGCAAGCGCTGGTCTTGGGGATCTACGGTAGATTGGCCGAGAAAAAATCTACTCAATTCGAGCGAAATGGCCAGAGTTCGCCTCCAGTCACAAACTTTGTGGGGGAACGTGGAGCAACAAAATGGCCTGCCCGGAGGGGATCGAACCCCCGACAACCTGCTTAGAAGGCAGGTGCTCTATCCAACTGAGCTACGGGCAGATTCCGGGCTGGAGGCAAGCCCGGAAAATCAACGACTTAGATGCTTTACCTTCAGTCGGCAGCGGCGGATTCTACCGAGTTCCGCGCCTTGACTTGCGGGGCGGGACCGTAGTTCGAAGCCGTGCGGGAGCCGAATCGGTTTTGATTCGGGGGGAAGTCTAATTTCGTAGTCAGGGAAGGCCTGACCGAATCCGCGTGGCGCCAAAGCTGCGCGAGTGGGTTGAACACACTGTTCAGCACGTTTCTTGAGCGTTACATTCCATGGAACTATCAAGGGCGATATGAACGAAGATGGTCAAAAAGCACTGCCATTGCTTTACCTGTCGGTTTCGGGGAAATTCCTTATCGCGTTAATTGGTGCCACCGCGTGGATGGGATTTTCAATATGGGCTGCGGAGGCGTGGCTGGCCGATTTGAAGAATTACCTCGGTACCGTGCTGGCCATTTTCCTGGTATATGGAATCGCCATTATTCCGGGCTTCATGAATGCCTTCATGGCCATAAGCTTGTTGCTCGACAAGAGGCCGACGCATTCCCCGCTGTCTGTCTACCCCCCGATTTCAATTCTGGTGGCCGCTTACAACGAGGAAGCCTCCATTGAGGAGACGCTTGCCAGCATCGGGCGCCAAAATTATCCCGGCGAACTGCAGGTTCTCGTGATCAATGACGGATCCACGGACAACACTTCTCTTGTTGTTCAGCGAATCAAGGATCAATACCCCTGGCTCACCTTCGTCGATCTGAAAAAAAACGGAGGCAAAGCCCGGGCCCTGAATATCGGATTCAAGAAAGTCTTGCACGACCTGGTTGTTACCGTGGATGCCGACTCTTTTCTGTACCGAGGAGCCCTCGCCAGTATTGTCGAGCGTTACCGGGCCGATCCACCCAATACCCGGGCCGTCGCAGGAAAGATCCTGGTCCGGAACTCGAGGCAAAATTGGATTACCCGCTGCCAGGAATGGGACTATTTTCACGGTATCGCAGCAATCAAGCGGGTGCAATCGCTGTTCCAAGGCACATTGGTTGCGCAGGGTGCGTTTTCCATTTACGACCGGGCCGCGCTGATCGAGGTTGGAGGGTGGCCTGAGTGCGTGGGAGAGGACATCGTGCTGACGTGGGCCCTGCTGAAAGCCGGGTACCGGGTGGGTCACTGTGAGGATGCGTGCCTGTTTACCAATGTGCCCAGCACCATCAGGCAGTTGGTCAAGCAGCGCCAGCGATGGGCGCGCGGCATGACCGAGGCCTTTGTCAAGCACCCGGGAATCCTCTTCAAACCCAGGTTGTCGACATTTTTCATTTATTGGAACCTGGTGTTTCCATGGCTGGATCTGGCATACACCATCGGATTCATTCCAGGAATCATATTCGCGCTTTTCGGTTATTACTGGATTGTGGGCGTAATGACGCTCGCGCTGATACCGGCGGCATTCGCGTTGAGTCTTCTGATGTTTTCAATCGAACGCAGAATGTTCAAAAAAACGGGCTTGGTCGTGCGAAAAAATATCCAGGGCTTCTTCGTTTATGTGCTCTTGTACAGCCTGCTGCTGCAGCCCGCCAGTATTCTCGGATATCTGGATGAGCTGTTCAGAAAGCCCAAGGCCTGGGGGACGAAATGATGGGGGCATTGAGATATTCCATTGCCGTCCTCTCTGGGGCCGTGGTGCTGGCTGGACCCTGTAAAGCCGACGAAGAAAAAGGCAAGGAAAAACCAAGCGACATGGCTTTTGGCACGGAATTTTTCCTGACCAGCGACAGCGACAATTTTCAATCGAGGAGGGTGTCGGCCGAATTCTTCCCCGCTTTCGAGAATGCCGATCGCTACCTGGGTTTTCGTCTCTCCGACTACCAATACAAGCAAAATAGCTGGCAAAGGGCCGGAAAGAAGATTTCATTTCTAGCCCGTTCGATCGAATCCAGGACTGGCGATGGAGGGGCCCTGGAGGCCGGCCTGTTTCAGCAGGGAGGACACACGCTGCTGACACTGGACGGCAGTTACCGCATGTCACCCACGAAGAGTACCGCGGTGGAGTTTCTCGTAACCCGCGACTGGGTGGAAACTCCGAAGTCCCTGGACCGCGGGATCGATTTTTCGTTTGTCGGGGTTGCCGTGGACCAGGGGCTGGGAAGCCATTTGACTCTGGTCGGACTGCTGGGGCAGCAATATTTTTCGGACGGCAACCGACGGGACCATGCCCGCCTGCGGCTGATCTATCAGCCGTCACTCGATCTGGGGCTGACCTTGCAGGCGCGCTATCGAACGTACCGAAGCACCCATGAGGACGTGGACAGAGCCTATTTCAATCCGAAGAGCTACAGCGAGTCGATGCTGGCGATCGGCTGGCGGCACCGCTTCCAGGGATGGACGGCTTCCCTGACGGCGGGGCTTGGCAATGAGACGATCAATCACGATTTGAATCAACCAACGAGATTGTTCGACCTGAGCCTTCAAAGTCCGGTCAGGGGCTCGCAGGTATTTCGTTTTGGCGCGGGCTACAGCCGCAGCACTACCTTTTCGGGGCCCAGCTACCACTACCGATACCTGCGCGGCGAATGGGTGGTCCTTTTTTGAGCGCAAGGCCCGCACCCGAAGTGAACACTGCCGACGGCATACAGGGACACCATCACGCAGAAACGAAAATGCGGACAGCCACTTGAGTGACTGTCCGCATTGCGTTTTCTATGGTCGGGGCGAAAGGATTCGAACCTTCGACCCTCTGGTCCCAAACCAGATGCGCTACCAGGCTGCGCTACACCCCGACAAGCCTTTGATTCTAGCCCGGATATTGACTCTTCTCGGACTTCTCAGCGTTTCTCGTACTGCGTCTTGCCAAAAAGAATCTCGCGCTCCTTGTCGCCGGTGATCGGCTGGCGCAGGTCGGCCAGCACTTTCACGCCGCGCTGCACGGCGGGGCGCGCGGCGATGCCGTCGAACCAGGCCTTCAGGTGCGGAAAGTCGGTGAGGGTGATGCCCTGGTTCTCCCAACTGCGAAGCCATGGAAAGATTGCAATGTCGGCAATCGAATAGCTCTTGCCGGCAATGAACCTGTTTTTCGACAACTGCTTGTCGATCACGCCGTACAGGCGCTTGGCTTCGTTGCTGTACCGGTCGATGGCATAGGCGATCTTCTCGGGCGCGTACAGACGGAAGTGGTGCGCCTGACCGAGCATGGGGCCGACGCCGCCCATCTGGAACATGAGCCACTGCAGCACGTCGTAGCGTTCGCGATCGCCGGTGGGCAGAAACTTGCCGGTCTTGCCCGCAAGGTAGACGAGGATGGCGCCCGATTCGAAGAGCGAGATGGGCTTGCCATCGGGACCGTCGGGGTCGGTGATGGCGGGGATCTTGTTGTTCGGGCTGATCTGCAGGAACTCGGGCGCGAACTGATCTCCCTTGCCGATGTTCACGGGGTGCGCGTGGTACGGCAGGCCGCATTCCTCGAGCATGACGTGAACCTTGTGGCCGTTCGGCGTGGGCCAGGAATAGACCTCGATGGGTGATGCGGGCATATCTACTTGCACTCCGTGATGTGATGCGAGCCCGGCAGCATATACGCGGCCTTTCGAACGCGTGCGGGGCGCAAGTGTTTGGCCTGGCTTGGCGGATGGATGCGCGCCTCAAGCCACGGCCGAGGCCTGCGACAGGTGCTGATGGATCAGCGCGACCGCGGCCGCGCCTTCGCCGATGGCGCCGCCCACGCGCTTGACCGAACCCGATCGCACGTCGCCCACGGCGAATACGCCCGGCACGCTCGATTCGAGCGCCGCGGCCGGCCGCGCCGGAAAGCCGCTGCTCGCGGCGGCGCCGGTGAGCACGAAGCCGTGTTTGTCGACGGCCACCCCGCAGCCTTCGAGCCACGAGGCTTCGGGCTCGGCGCCAACGAACAGGAAGATGTTACGCGCCGGGCAGTCATGTTCGGCACCGCTGGTGTGACAGCGCCAGGTCGCTCCGGTGAGGCCTTCGTCGGAGTCGCCGTGCAGGCGTACGAGCTCGGTGTGGGGCTGCAGCGAGATGTTGGGTGTGGCCTCGATGCGATCGATCAGGTAGCGCGACATGCTGGCGGCCAGCGACGGGCCGCGCACGAGCACGTTGACCTTGGCCGCGTGGCGCGACAGGAACACCGCCGCCTGTCCCGCCGAGTTGCCGCCGCCCACCAGCGCCACCTCTTGCTGCGCGCAGATCTTCGCCTCGATGGCCGAGGCCCAGTACCAGATGCCGCGGCCTTCGAATTCGGCGAGACGCGGTACTTCGGGACGCCGGTAGCGCGCGCCGCTGGCAATGACGACGGTGCGCGCATGGATCGTGCGGCCATCGGCCAGGGCAACGGCCAGGCTGTCGAGGGCGTTGTCGCGCGAACAGTCGAGCGACACCACCTTGGCTGGAATCAGCATCTCGACGCCGAACTTCTGCGCCTGCACGAAAGCCCGGCCCGCCAGCGCTTGCCCCGAGATGCCGGTCGGGAAGCCCAGGTAGTTCTCGATGCGCGCGCTCGCGCCCGCCTGGCCGCCGAAGGCGCGGCAGTCGAGCACGATGACGCGCAGGCCTTCGGAGGCCGCATAGACGGCGGTGGCGAGCCCTGCCGGCCCGGCACCGACGACGGCCACGTCGAACAGCTCGTTGCGCTCGGCGGTGTCGACCATGCCCAGGCAGCGCGCGAGCGCGTCGTCAGCCGGGTTGACCAGCACCGAGCCGTCGGGGCACACGGCCAGCAGCTTGCTGGCGCCGTATTGCGCAAGCAGCGCGGCGGCGTCGGGGTCTTCGGCGGCGTCGACCAGGTGATATGGATAGCCGTTGCGGCGAAGAAAGTTCTCCAGCCGTGCCATGTCGGGCGACTGCGGCTGGCCTATCAGCACCGGGCCGCTGGCGCCGGACTCGATCAGCGCCACGCGCCGCAGGATCAGCGCGCGTGTGATGCGCTCGCCCAGGTCGGCTTCGGCCACGAGCAACGCGCGCAACTGCGCGGGGGAGACGAGCAGCGCCTCGACGTCTTCGTCGGCATGGCCATCGACCAGGGCGGGGCGGCCGCTCAACTGGCCGACTTCGGCCAGGAATTCGCCCGGCCCCTGCCGCACGATGGGCACGACGTGGCCAAGGCCGTCGCGCTGCGTGACGGCCACCACGCCCTTGAGCAGCACGAACATGCCGGGACCGGTTTCCCCGGCGGTGAAGAGCCGGCTGCCGCGCGCAAACTGCTGCACGGTGCCGAAGCGCGCAATGCGCGCAATCTCGGTGTCACTGAGGACAGGAAAAGTCTGGTGAAGGCGGTTGCTGTCGGTGCCGTTTGCGTCGAGGGCCATGTGGGGAAACTCCATGTCGCGAATCCACTGCATTAAACGACGAAGCGGCGCGGCGCAACATCGTCATGCGGCTGCAATCTTCCTGACACGCGCGCTTCATGGCAGGTGCGGAGACTCCCTCGGCAGAAAGGGTTCCCCATGAAAGAACTGCCCAACCCGACGTTTCCGCTTTCACAGATCGGGCTGCGCGCGGCCTTGTGGCCCGCTCCCGCGACCGGTGTGCCTGCCGTTGCCCGCACGTCGGTGCCCCAGGCGCCGGCTGTCATCCTGCCGCCGGTTGCCGATACCAAGCAAGGCATCACCGTGGGCTGGGCCCGTCACCTGGACGACGTGCGAGCCGCCCAGCGACTGCGCTACGACGTGTTCGTCGGCGAAATGGGCGCCCGGGTCTCCTCGCCGCTGGCCGGCCACGACATCGACCTGTTCGACGATTTCTGCGAACACCTGCTGGTGCGCGACGAGCTGACGCAGCAGGTCATCGGTACTTACCGCGTGCTCACGCCGGCCCAGGCCCGCCGCGTCGGCAGCACCTACAGCGACACCGAGTTCGACCTCACCCGGCTGCGCGACCTGCGCGAGCGCATGGTCGAGCTGGGCCGCAGCTGCGTGCATCCGGACCACCGCCAGGGCGGCGTGATCCTCGCGCTGTGGGGTGCACTGGCTGGCTTCATGCATCGCAACAAGCTCGACACGATGATCGGCTGCGCGAGCATTCCGATGTCACACAACGGTGTCACGAACGGCGACGCGGCGGCCAGCATCTGGCGCCAGGTGTCGGCCAAGCACATGGCGCCGATCCAGTACCAGGTGCAGCCCCGCCTGCCGCTGCCGGTCGAGCGTCTCGACAGCACGCTCGACGTGGAGCCGCCGGCGCTCATCAAGGGCTACCTGCGGCTGGGCGCCAAGGTGCTCGGCGCGCCGGCCTGGGACCCGGACTTCAACGCGGCCGACCTGCCGATGCTGATGCGCATCGACGATTTGCCGGCGCGCTACCGCAAGCATTTCCTGGGCGCATGAAGCCGGCGGCTGCCCCGTCCCACAATGGGCACAAGACGGCGGCGGTGGCGTCACGAGAATGTCATGAGAGCGTCACAAATGACATCGACACTGTCATATTTCCGCCTACGTGTGCTCCCGTGCCGCTTGCTCCAGAATCAGTGCCCATGTCACTCGCCCCCGCAGACCGGTCGCCAGCCGTCGCGGCGCCCACGTTCACGCTGCTCGACCGCGACCACAGCATCCTGTCATTCAATGAACGGGTGCTCGACTGGGCCCATCGGCCCGAGGTGCCGCTGATCGAGCGGCTGCGCTACCTTTGCATCGTGTCTTCCAACCTCGATGAGTTCTTCGAGGTTCGCGCCGCGCCGCACCTGATCGCGGGCAGCGCCGGCGACCGCAAGGGCGTCTACACCGTCGAGTCGTTCGAGCGGCTGGCCGAAGCGGCACACAAGCTCGTGGCGCGCCAGTACGCGCTGTACAACGACGAGTTGATGCCGACCTTTGCCACGCACGGCATCCACATCATTTCGCACGGCGAGCGCAATCCGGCTCAGCGCAAGTGGGTCGGCGAATACTTCGAACGCGAGGTGCGCCCGCTGCTGATCCCGGTCGGGCTCGACCCGGCGCATCCGTTTCCGCAGGTGGCCAACAAGTCGCTCAACTTCATCGTGCGGCTGGGTGGCAAGGACGCGTTCGGGCGCGAGAACCCGATCCAGATCGTGAAGGTGCCTCGCGTGCTGCCGCGCCTGATCAAGATGCCGGCCAAGGTGTCGGACGGCAAGACGCTCTTCGTGGCGCTGTCGAGCGTGGTGCGTGCGCACCTTGCCAGCATGTTCCCGGGGCGGGAGGTGGGCGATTTTTCGCAGTTCCGCGTCACTCGGCATTCCGACCTGGCAGTGGACGAGGAAGACGTGAAGAACCTGCGCACCGCCTTGCGCCAGGGGCTGCAGCATCGCCACTACGGGCAGGCCGTGCGACTGGAGGTGTCGGCGAGCTGCGCCGAGTCGCTCGCGAGCTTTCTGCTGGCGCAGTTCAACCTGCCGCTGCAGTCCCTGTACCGCGTGCACGGGCCGGTCAACCTGGCACGGCTCACGCAATTGGCTGACTTGCTCGAGGAGCCGCAGTTGCGGTTTCCGCCATACCCGGCGTCGTACCCGGTCACGCTGTCGCCGGCGCAGTCGTTCTTCGAGCGACTGCAGCGCGGCGACGTCCTGATCCACCAGCCCTTCGAGAGCTTCGAGGGTGTGCTTGCGTTCCTTCGCGAAGCGGTGCTCGATCCGCATGTACTGGCGATCAAGCAGACCATCTATCGCACGGGTACCGATTCCGAACTGATGGACCTGTTGCGCGAAGCGGTGCGCCGCGGCAAGGAAGTCACGGTGGTGGTGGAGCTGAAGGCACGCTTCGACGAAGAGGCCAACATCAACTGGGCCGAGATGCTCGAGTCGATCGGCGCGCAGGTGGTGTACGGCGTGGTCGGCCTGAAGACCCACGCCAAGATGCTGCTGGTGACGCGGCGCGAGGGCAAGCAGATGCGCCGCTACGGCCATCTGTCCACGGGCAACTACAACCCGCGCACGGCCAGGCTCTACACCGACATCAGCCACCTCACGGCCGACGCGCTGCTGACGGCCGACATGGAAGCGGTCTTCGTGCACATGGCCAGCCAGAGCCGGCTGCCCAGACTCAACCGCATGTGGCTGGCGCCGTTCGACCTGCACAAGAACATCACGGCGCAGATCGATGCGCTGGGCATGGCCGCTGCGGCGGGCCACCCCACGCGCATCGTCGCCAAGATGAACGCGCTGACCGACGAGGAGATCATCGCCTCGCTGATCCGCGCGGGACAGAAGGGCGTGAAGATCGACCTGATCGTGCGCGGTGCGTGCACGCTGCCCGCGCAGGTGCCGGGGCTGACCGACAACATCCGCGTGCGCTCGGTGATCGGGCGCTTCCTGGAGCATTCGCGGGTCTTCTATTTCCGCAACGGCGAGGACGAGTCGCTGTACCTGTCGAGTGCCGACTGGATGAACCGCAACATGATGCGGCGTATCGAACTCGCTTGGCCCGTGACGGACCCCGCGCTGCGCCAGCGGCTGATCGACGAATGCCTGGTGGCCTATCTGCACGACGGGCGCGATGCCTGGGACCTGGGCGCAGACGGCATTTACGCGCGCGTCGACCACGACACGCATCCGGGCGAGGACGGCGCGGCGCGCGCCATCGAGGCTCATGGTGCGCAGGCTGCGCTCATGAACCGCTATGCTTCACGAGGGCATCTGCGCGATGCATCCACCAACTGACGCACGAAAGACCATGACCATGGACTTGATCTTCTGGCGCCACGCCGAAGCCGAGGACTGGACCGAGGGTTGCGACGACATGCAGCGCTCGCTCACCCCGCGCGGTGAGAAGCAGGCCAAGCGGATGGCCGGCTGGCTGGACCGCCAGTTGCCCGACGGCACGCGCATCATCTGCAGCCCCGCGCGGCGCTGCGAGCAGACCGCGCTGGCCCTGGGCCGCAAGTACAAGCTGCGTTCGGAACTCGCGCCCGACACCACGCCCGAGGCGCTGCTCGGTGCGGCCGGCTGGCCCAACGGCAAATCGGTGGTGCTGATGATCGGCCACCAGCCCTCGGTGGGGCAGGCCATCTCGCTCCTGCTCGGCCTCAAGCAGGACAGCTGTCCGGTGCGCAAGGGCGCGCTGTGGTGGATCCGCACGCGCGAGCGCGACGGCGACGTGCAGACCGTCGTCGTCACGGTGCAGTCGCCCGAGCTCATCTAGCCCCCCGGCCTGCCGCTTCCGGGCAGGCGCTTTGTCATGGTTGCAGACCGGGTGGGGCGGGGCGCTTGTCTCCCTGGAAAAGGGGCGCACCGCTCATGTGCGCAAGCGGCGCAATTTCTACAGTGACTCCACGGCAGTTCGCTTGACCCCGATGAGGGGAAAGGCCATTGCCAGTCGGCCACCTCACTGGGGAACACGCATGAAACTGCTCAACCTCTCGCCAAGAAGCTTCACGAACCTGCTGCGGGAAAGCGCAGGCATGTCGTTGAAAATGCTGACTCCCTTGCTTGTTGCCGCAGCCCTTGTGTCAGGGTGCGCGACGGACAAACCCCTGCCTGCGCTGCAGGTCAGCCGCGATGCCGCCCGGTCGGTGGCGAAGGTCGAAATCATCTACAACCAGGAGGACGAACTGATCGTCGTGGATGGCGGTGGTTCGGGGCTGACGAGCTTTGCCGGGTTCCTGGGGCCCATCGGCGCGCTGCTGGCACTTGGCATCGATACCAACAGCCGGATGACGACGGCCGACCGCACGGACCGGCGCAGCAAGGAGTTCACGGCCGCGGTGAGGAACAGCGGTGTGCCCATGGGGCTCAACAGCTATTTCGCAGAGCGGCTGGCGGCGCGCCTGCGGGACGGCGGCCGCGAGGTGAAGCTGACGCCTTTCATGCGCGCGACTGGAAAGCTCCCCGAGATGCAGGTGCCGGAACTCCAGCCGACCCCCGGCTACAGCACGTTGATCCTGCGGATCACGACTGCCTATGGGGCATCCGATGCGACTTCGAGCTTCAAGCCCATCGTGGCGGTCGAGCAGTTGCTGAGAGACGAGCATCAGGCTGTCCTCTACCAGGCAAGCCATACCTCCGATTTGAGTCAGCCGACCTACTTCCGGTATGACGGCCTGCTCAATGACCCCGCGGTTGCCCGGGAAGGGCTGAGGCAAGGGCTTGCCCAGGTCGTTCAGCCTGCCTATGCCGGCATGTTCGGGGACGACGAGCCTCGCATGGCCCATGTGGCAGCCGGTCGGACGATTGGCCCCGACCCCAAGTAAAGCGGCTCAGGCCCCGCTGAGTTCCACGCGCCAGGTGCTGGTCTTCTGCCAGGCCTGCACTTCCTCGCGCAGGAGGTGTGCGGACTGCGGATAGGCCTCGGCCCAGTCGGGCGCGCAGGCAATCGTGAAAGCCCTGGCGCCCAATGCCGCGAGATGCAGCGCGAGCGGATCGGGATCGCGGCGTGCATGGCACAGGATGATCGCGAGCCGAAGCGACAGCAGCTGCATGACGAAGGTCTCGTCGTCCAGCGCGATTTCGAGCTTGCGCAGCTTGCCGCGCTGGCCAAGCACCAGCTGGCCGAGCGCGTGCATCTCGTTCACCGCGAAGCCGGGCGCGTCGGTGTTGTCGAGGATGTAGGCGCCGTGCTTGTGATAGTCGCTGTGCGAGACCAGCGTGCCGATCTCGTGCAGCTGCGCCGCCCAGCCCAGTTTGCGCAATGCGCGGCCGGCGCGGCTCGACGTGCTGCCGCCGCGCGCGGCGGGGGAGAGCTGCACGAACAGCGACGCGGCCGTTTCGCCCACGCGCTTGGCCTGGGCCGCATCGACCGAAAACCGGCTGGCCAGACGGGCCACGGTGGCCGTGCGCATGTCGGCCACGCTCTCGTCGCGTTCCAGCAACTCGTAGAGCACGCCGTGGCGCAATGCACCCTGCGCCACCTTCATCTCCTCGATGCCGAGCAGGTCGAACACCGCGCGCAGCACGCTCACGCCGCCGCCGATGACGGCCTTGCGGTCTTCCCGCATGCCGTCGATGCGCAGCTTGTCGGCGCTGCCGGCCTTGAGCAAGCGGTCGAGCAGCCAGTCGAGGCCTTCGCGGGTGACCAGGCCCGATTCGGCGCCCGCGGCAGCGAGCACGTCGCCGACCGCGCCGATGGTGCCCGAGGCGCCGTAGGCCACGTCCCACTGGTCGCGGGTGTAGCTGCCGAGCGCGTCGTCGAGCACGGCCTTGGCGGCCACTTCGGCGGCGCGGAAGGCTGCGGGCGTGAACTGGCCCTCGGCGAAGTGCTTCATCGACCAGGCGACGCTGCCGACGCGGTACGACTCGACCAGTTCGGCCTCGAGCGCGTGGCCGATGATCATTTCGGTGGAGCGCCCGCCGATGTCGACCACCAGCCGGCGCTCGCGCTCGGATGCGTCGGTGTGCGGGAGCATGTGCGCCACGCCCTGATAGATGAGGCGGGCCTCTTCCCGGCCCGGGATCACGTCGATGCCGAAGCCCAGGATGGTGCGTGCACGCAGCAGGAACTCTTCGCGGTTGCGTGCTTCGCGCAGCGTTTGCGTGGCTACGGCTCGCACCTGCGAGCGCTTGAAGCCGGCCAGCCGCTCGCCGAAGCGAGCGAGGGCGTCCCAGCCGCGCTGCATGGCTTCGGTGGTGAGGTTGCGCGCGCTGTCCAGTCCGTTGCCCTGGCGCACGGTCTCCTTGAGGTATTCGGTGCGGTGGATCTGGCCGTGATCGACCTGTCCGATTTCGAGCCTGAAGCTGTTCGAGCCCAGGTCGACTGCTGCGAGGCGGGTGCCGTTTTGCATGTGGTTCCGAGAAGAAGGCGGGTGTCTTGTTGTGTTTGATCGTAGCGCCGTGACAGAGCGCGCAGCCTCCAGATTCGCGCGACAGCGAGGTTCGCAAGGCTAGGCGCGGACCATGACGGTTGCGTGACAGCGTCACATGGATCGCGGGGGAAACGAAGGCATTTTCCCTCGACAGAGGGGTGTCACACCGATGTCACACAAGCTTTCTAGAGTCCGTTCAAGCCCAAAAAAGGGACTACTTCTTACTTCTAAAGGAAGCTTCATGAAAACGACGTTCAAATTTGCAACAGCCGGCCTGGTGGCCGCGGTGTTCTCCATTTCCGCCTTCGCCCAGGACGTGACCGGCGCCGGCGCCAGCTTCCCGGCACCGCTGTACGCCAAGTGGGCGTCCGACTTCAACAAGGCCACCGGCGTCAAGATCAACTACCAGTCGGTCGGCTCGGGCGCCGGCATCAAGCAGATCGAAGCCAAGACCGTCGATTTCGGCGCTTCGGACGCTCCCCTGAAGGACGACGAACTGCAGGCCAAGGGCCTGATGCAGTTCCCCACCGTCATCGGCGGCGTGATCCCCGTGGTCAACATTCCCGGCATCAAGCCCGGTGAGCTGAAGCTCAACGGCCAGGTCTTGGGCGACATCTACCTCGGCAAGGTCACCAAGTGGAACGACCCCGCCATCAAGGCGCTGAACGGTTCGCTGAACCTGCCCGACGCCGCCATCGCCCCGGTTCGCCGCGCCGACGGCTCGGGCACCAGCTTCCTGTTCACCAACTACCTGAGCAAGGTCAACGCCGAGTGGAAGAGCAAGGTCGGCGAAGGCACGGCCGTGAACTGGCCCACCGGCGCGGGCGGCAAGGGCAATGAAGGCGTCGCAGCCTTCGTGAACCGCCTGCCCAACTCGATCGGCTACGTCGAGTACGCCTACGTCAAGCAGAACAAGATGACGTACGCCCAACTGCAGAACGCCGCCGGCACCTTCGTGTCGCCCGACGACTCGGCCTTCAAGGCCGCCGCCGCCGGCGCCGACTGGAACAAGAGCTTCTACCAGGTGCTGACCAACCAGGCCGGCAAGGATGCATGGCCCATCACCGGTGCCACCTTCATCCTGATGCACAAGGTGCAGGACAAGCCCGCCAACGCCACTACCGTGCTCAAGTTCTTCGACTGGGCCTACAAGAGCGGCGACAAGACGGCCGACGACCTCGACTACGTGCCGATGCCCGACGCCGTGAAGGCGAGCATCGCCAAGGCATGGGGTGAAGTGAAGGATGCGTCGGGCAAGGCCGTCGCGTTCAAGTAATCCACCCATCAGTCCAGAAGAACGGCGTGTCCATGAGCAAACCCTCGCTCCAGGACGCGCCGCTTTCGTCTTTGCCGGAGCGACCTGTGTCATCCACCTTTCCCGCCGCTGCCACCTCCCTCGACCTCGCGGCCGAGCGCGGTCGTGCCACCGCCCCTCCGCCGCCCGTGAAGGCAGCGCGCTCCGGCCCGATGGCCGACCGGCTGTTCGGCTGGGCCGCCAAGGGCGCCGCGCTGCTGACGCTCGCGATGCTCATCGGCATCCTGCTGTCGCTGATCGCCGGCGCCTGGCCCGCCATTTCGAAGTACGGCCTCGGCTTCCTCACGAGCAGCGTGTGGGACCCGGTCAAGGACGAGTACGGCGGCCTGGTCATGATCTACGGCACGCTGGCCACCTCGATCATCGCGCTGGTGATCGCGGTGCCCGTGAGCTTCGGCATTGCGCTCTTCCTCACCGAACTTTCGCCCAGCTGGCTCAAGCGCCCGCTGGGCACGGCCATCGAACTGCTGGCGGCGGTGCCCTCCATCGTGTACGGCATGTGGGGCCTGCTGGTGTTCGGGCCGATCCTTTCCACCTGGGTGCAGCAGCCGCTGCAGAAGCTGCTGGGCGGCGTGCCTTACCTCGGCACACTGGTCTCCGGCCCGCCGGTGGGCATCGGCATTCTGTCGGCCGGCATCATCCTGGCGATCATGATCATTCCGTTCATCGCCTCGGTGATGCGCGACGTGTTCGAGGTCACGCCGCCGCTGCTGAAGGAGTCGGCCTACGGTCTCGGCTCGACCACTTGGGAAGTCGTCTCCAAGGTGGTGCTGCCCTACACCAAGGCCGGCGTCATCGGCGGCATCATGCTCGGCCTGGGCCGGGCGCTGGGTGAAACGATGGCGGTCACGTTCGTGATCGGCAACATGAACCAACTCAACTCGCTGTCGGTGTTCGAGGCTGCGAACAGCATCACCTCGGCACTGGCCAACGAATTCGCCGAAGCCGGCGCGGGCCTGCACCAGGCTGCTCTGATGTACCTCGGCCTCGTGCTGTTCTTCATCACCTTCGTCGTGCTGTCGCTCTCCAAGATGCTGCTGGCCAAGATGAAGAAGAGCGAAGGAACCAAATCGTGAGTACCGCTCAAAACCTCTTGAACGCCAAGGCGCTTGCCGAAACGCGCCAGGCCCGGTTCGCTTCGCGCAACCGCGTCAACAAGATCGCGCTCACGCTGTCGCTCGCTGCGATGGCTTTCGGTGTGTTCTGGCTGGTGTGGATCCTCTGGGAAACGCTGCGCCAGGGCGTGGGCGGCCTGGCCATCGCCACCTTCACCGAGATGACGCCGCCGCCGAACGAGGTGGGCGGCATCGCGAACGCGATCTTCGGTTCGTTCGTGATGGTGGCGCTGGCCACCTTCGTGGGCACGCCCATCGGCATCATGGCCGGCATCTACCTGGCCGAGTACAACCCCAAGGGCTGGCTCGCATCCGTCACGCGTTTCGTCAACGACATCCTGCTGTCGGCGCCGTCGATCGTGATCGGCCTGTTCGTCTATGCCGTGGTGGTGGCCTATTTCAAGACCTTCTCGGGCCTGGCCGGTGCGCTGGCGCTTGCACTGATCGTGATCCCGGTGGTCATCCGCACCACCGAGAACATGCTGCAGCTGGTGCCGCCGGGCCTGCGCGAAGCGGCCTACGCGCTGGGAACGCCGAAGTGGAAGGTCATCCTGAGCATCACGCTGCGCGCTGCACGCGCCGGTGTGGTCACGGGCGTGCTGCTTGCTGTGGCGCGCATCGCGGGCGAAACCGCGCCGCTGCTCTTCACCGCTCTGAACAACCAGTTCTGGACCGCCGACGTGAGCCAGCCGATGGCCAGCCTGCCGGTCACGATCTTCAAGTTCGCGATGAGCCCGTACGAGAACTGGCAACAGCTGGCATGGGCCGGCGTGTTCCTGATCACGATTGCCGTGCTCGCCCTCAACATCCTGGCGCGGGTCCTGACGCGCACCAAACACTGAATCCAGAAGAAGACAACATGCCAAACACCGTCGCACAACAACCGTCGCGCTCGAAGATCTCGGTCAAGGACCTGAACTTCTACTACGGCAAGTTCCACGCGCTCAAGGGCATCAACCTCGAGATTCCCGAGAACAAGGTCACCGCTTTCATCGGCCCCTCGGGCTGCGGCAAGTCGACTCTGCTGCGGACCTTCAACCGCATGTTCGAGCTCTACCCGGAGCAGCGTGCCGAAGGCACCATCGCCCTGGACGGCGAGAACCTGCTTACCTCCAAGCAGGACGTGGCGCTGATCCGCGCCAAGGTCGGCATGGTGTTCCAGAAGCCCACGCCGTTCCCGATGTCGATCTACGACAACATCGCCTTCGGCGTGAAGCTGTTCGAGAATCTCTCGGCCAGCGAAATGGACGACCGCGTCGAGTGGGCCCTGAAGAAGGCCGCCCTGTGGACCGAAGTGCGCGACAAGCTGCAGCAAAGCGGCTCGGGCCTCTCGGGCGGCCAGCAGCAGCGCCTGTGCATTGCGCGCGGCATCGCGATCAAGCCCGAAGTGCTGCTGCTCGACGAACCGTGCTCCGCGCTCGACCCGATCTCCACCGCGAAGATCGAGGAACTGATCGCCGAGCTGAAGAATGAATACACAGTGGTCATCGTGACGCATAACATGCAGCAGGCCGCCCGCTGCAGCGACTACACCGCCTACATGTACCTCGGCGACCTGATCGAATTCGGTGCGACGGAACAGATGTTCTTCAAGCCGCAGCGCAAAGAAACCGAGGACTACATCACCGGCCGTTTCGGCTAAGGAGACACCATGACCGAGAAACACCTTTCCAGCCAGTTCGACAGCGAACTCAACGGCGTCTCGTCGCGCGTGATGGAGCTCGGCGGCATGGTCGAGTCGCAGATTCACCAGGCTGTGTACGCGCTGCTGCAGTTCGATACCGAAGCCGCCGACCGCGTGATGGAGACCGAGCACCGCGTCAATGCGATGGAAATCGACATCGACCGCGAGCTGTCGTCCATCATCGCGCGCCGCCAGCCGACCGCCCGCGACCTGCGCCTGCTGATCGCCATCAGCAAGACCACCGCCAACCTCGAGCGCGTGGGCGACGAGGCCAACAAGATCGCGCGCATGGTCAAGTCGATCATCGAGAGCGGTGCGGCCCGCCAGCTGCCGACGACCGAGCTGCGCATCGCGGCCGACCTGGCCTCGGGCCTGCTGCGCACCGCGCTGGACGCCTTCGCGCGCCTGGACACGGCCGCGGCACTGTCGATCCTGAAGGACGACGACCTGATCGACAAGGAGTTCGACGGTTTCGTGCGCAAGCTGGTCACCTACATGATGGAAGACCCGCGCACCATCTCCGCCAGCCTGGACCTGTTGTTCCTGGCCAAGGCCATCGAACGCATCGGCGACCACGCCAAGAACATTGCCGAGTTCATCATCTACATCGTCAAGGGCGCCGATGTGCGGCACACTTCGATGCAGGAAATCGAGTCCGCGCTTCAATGACAAACCCCCAGGCTTGCCCACTTCGTGTGGCCGCCAATCCCCTTGCAGGGGGCAACGCCAGCGGCCCGGCAAAGCCGGTTCCGCGACGTTCGCTGGAAGGGACCGGGGCGACCATCAAGTGAGCAGATAACATGAAGAAACCCCGAGTCCTGATCGTCGAAGACGAGTCCTCGATCGCCGAGCTGATCGCCGTCAACCTGCGCCACAACGGCTTCGAGCCGATCTGGTCTGAAGACGGTGCGGCAGCACAACGCGAGATCGACGCCTTCCTGCCGGACCTGATCCTGCTCGACTGGATGCTGCCGGGCCAGAGCGGCCTGCAACTCGCGCGCCAGTGGCGCAAGGACCCGCGCACCAAGGCCATCCCGATCCTGATGCTGACCGCGCGCGGCGACGAGCCCGACAAGGTGGCCGGCCTCGATGCCGGTGCCGACGACTACATCACCAAGCCTTTCTCCACCCAGGAGATGCTGGCCCGCATCCGTGCGGTGCTGCGTCGTCGGGCGCCGGAAGTGGTGACGGAGCGCGTCGAGATCGGCGAACTGGCGCTCGACACCTCCACCCACCGCGTGACCTGGCAGGGCGGCGCGCTGAAGGTCGGGCCGACCGAGTTCAAGCTGCTGGCCTACCTGATGCAGCATGCCGAGCGCGTGCACAGCCGCGCGCAGCTGCTCGACAAGGTGTGGGGCGACCACGTCTACATCGAGGAGCGCACGGTCGACGTGCACGTCAAGCGCCTGCGCGAATCGCTGGGTGCGGCGGCGCCGATGGTCGAAACCGTCCGCGGAGCGGGCTACCGGCTGACCGCCCAAGTCACGGTTTGACCGCAGTGGCGTCCCTTGGCCGCGGGCGCGGATAATCGCCCGCCATGCCTTTTCGCATAGCTACTTTTTTAATAGCGTCCCTTGCAATAGGAGCGGGCGCTGTCGCGATTTTTGGCTGGAAGTTCGGATGGCTGGGCGCGTGGCTGGGCGCGGTGCTCTGGCTGGTGCTCGATGCCTGGCGCGCCGAGCGGCTGATGCGGGTGCTGCGCAACGACGCGGCGGGCCTGCCGACGAGGGGAGCGGGCGTGTGGGGCGAGCTGTCGGAGCGCATCCGCAAGCTGCTGCGCGACCGCGAGCAGCAGACGCGGCAAGCCGAAGAGCGGCTGCAGGAGTTCCTCGCGGCCATCCAGGCCTCACCCAATGGCGTGGTGCTGCTCGACGAGCAGGGCCGCATCGAATGGTGCAACCAGACGGCCGCCAGCCAGTTCGGCATCGATGCCGAGCGCGACCTTGCGCAGCATCTGGCGAACCTCGTGCGCGATCCGGCCTTCGTCGCCTACCTTGCATCGTGGAACTACAGCCGCGACGTGGTCATCGACGCCTCCGGACCCGGCCACTCGCATCAGCGCCCCCACCTGGTGCGGCTGTCGGTGCAGGTGCATCCCTATGCCGGCAACCGCCGCATGCTTCTGACGCGCGACATCACGGCGCTGGAGCAGGCCGAGGCGATGCGGCGTGATTTCGTGGCGAACGTGTCGCACGAAATCCGCACGCCGCTGACGGTGCTGGCGGGCTTCGTCGAGACGCTGCAGAACCTGCCGCTCGACGCGGACGAACGCATGCGCTACCTGTCGCTGATGGGGCAGCAGTCGCACCGCATGGAAACGCTGGTGAACGACCTGCTGACGCTGTCGCGGCTGGAAGGCAGCGCGGCGCCTTCGGGCAACCAGTGGATCCGCATTCGTGCGCTGCTCGCACAGTGCGAAGACGAGGGCCGCGGGCTGTCGGGCCGTGTGGCGCCGCAGGGACACCGGCTGTCGTTCACCATCGAAGCCGAGTCCGAAGTGTCGGGCGCACCGACCGAGCTGCAGAGCGCGATGTCGAACCTGCTGAGCAATGCCATCCGCTACACGCCAGGCGGCGGCGAGGTGGCGGTGAGCTGGCGGGTGCTGCCTGACGGGCGTGGCGAATACGCGGTGAAAGACACGGGTCCCGGCATTGCCGCCGAGCACATTCCCCGGCTGACCGAGCGCTTCTACCGCATCGACCGCAGCCGTTCGCGCGAGACAGGCGGCACGGGGCTGGGGCTGGCCATCGTCAAGCACATTGCACAGCGGCACGGCACCGAGCTGCGCATCGAAAGCACGGTGGGCAAGGGTTCGCGCTTTGCGCTGGTGTTTCCCGCAGTGCGCGTGCGGGAAGCGCGCGTGCTGGCCAGGTAGCAGGCAGCTCTTGTCAAGCGCGCTGGCGCATCGTCCAACGCAGCAGCGCGCCGAACAGCAG
Organism: Variovorax sp. Varisp46; assembly: GCF_059491885.1. Lineage (NCBI taxonomy): Bacteria > Pseudomonadati > Pseudomonadota > Betaproteobacteria > Burkholderiales > Comamonadaceae > Variovorax > Variovorax sp. Varisp46. Next base: position 2,451,543 of record NZ_CP168515.1, on the reverse strand, counting down.
GGCCGTCAGCGCCAGCGCGAAGGCGCTCATGATCCAGAACGCCAGCGGCGATTGCATGGCCGCCCAGGGGCCAAGTCCGCGGTACGCCAGCAGGTAGCTTCCGCCGAGGCCCAGTCCCCACAGCATCGCGCAATAGATCACCAGCGGCGCCAGCGTGACCCGGTAGCACCGCAGCACGAACACGCAGAAGGTCTGCACCGCATCGGCGAAGTGATACATGGCCACCGCCAGCAGCAGTGCGCCGGCCATCGCGATCACAGCGGGGTTGTCTGAATACACGTTGGCGAGCTCGTAGCGCAGCGCAGCCATGGCGGCGGCGTAGAACAAAGCGCACAGCGCGGTCAGCTCGAAGCCCAGGCGACAGGCGTGCCGGGCCCTGGCCGCATCCCCGGCACCGAGCCAGAAGCTCACGCGCGCGCTGGTCGCGATGGCCAGCGACAGCGGGGTCATGTAGGCCACGGCCAGCAGGTTCGACGCGATCTGGTGCGCCGCCGCGGCCGCCGTGCCAAGGCGGGCGATGAACAAGGCCATCAGCGTGAACGAGGTCACTTCGACCAGCACCGCCAAGCCGCCTGGCACGCCGAGCCGCGCGAACTTGCGGATCTGCTGCCAGTCGGGCGCCTCGATGCGCTTCCAGAGCCCGTAGTCGCGATAAAACGCGCGGTTGCGCAACAGCCAGATGGCGCAGCCCAGCATCGCCCAGTTCACGCACAGCGTGGCCCAGCCGCAGCCCACGAGGCCCATGGCCGGCAGGCCCGCGCCACCGAAGGTGAACCAGATCGACAGCGGCAGCTTCACGGCCAGCGAACCGAGCTGCAGCCATGTCACGAGCTGGGGCTTGCCCAGGCTCTGGTTGAGCGTGCTGAATAGGCGAAAGAGCAGGGCCGGCGCCAGTGCAAAGGCCAGCACCGCCAGATAGGCCTCGACTTCGCCGCGCATTGCAGCCGGCACCTGGGTCCACCGCAGCGCCGCGTCGGGCAGCAGCAGGATCGCCATGCCGGCCACGATGGCAATGGCGGCCAGGTAGAGCGATTGCCGCACCGAGCGGCCCACCTCGCCGGCGCGGCCGCCGCCATGCAGTTCGGCCCAGACCGGCAGCAGTGCCTGCAGGACTCCCATCAGCGAGACGTACACGCTGACGAAGATGGCGGCGCCGACCGACAGGGCGGCCAGTGCTTGTTCGGAGTAGCGCCCGGCGATGATGGTGTCGGCCACGCCGAAAGCCATCACGGCCAGCTGCCCGGCGAGCACGGTGCCCGCGTGCCGCGCGATCAGGGCCCGTTCGCCGCCCCTCACTGTGGCGTGATCTTCTGGTAGAGCAGGAGGTCGTCGGCTGCGCTGCTGGGTCGGCGCAGCGTGCCGGCAAAGCGCCACTGGTCGAAGGGAATGATGGTGTGCAGGCGCTCGATGGTCTCTGGGCTCGCCAGCAACCATGGGCAATCGGTGCCCAGCAGCAGCGGTTGCACGTTGAAGTTGCCGTGGTGGCGCAGGGCCGCGATGTGCGGGCGGCTGAGCGCGAGTTCCGCGATGCAGCGCGGCTGGCCGACACGTTCGGCCACGGCCCGCACCTGCGGCACGTAGCTGCGCGCGTAGTCGATGGGCGGCAGCCACAGCGTCATCAGCAGCATCCAGCACAGCGCCGTACCGCCGGCCGGCAGCACCAGCGTCTTCCAGAGCGCGGCACGGTGCCGCCCCGTGCGCCAGCGCACCAGCCAGCACCAGGCAATGGTCGCGGCCGCCGCGAGAGCCACGGCAATGGGAGAAAACTCGGGCACGAAGCCGGGCACCAGCCGCGCCACGCTGGCGGCGGGCTTGGGCGGCACGCCGGTCTGCATGGCGACCCAGTAGATCCAGCCGAGCACGGCCAGGCCGCTGAAGAACAGCACGTTGAACCAGTCGATCAGCGCCGCTGCGCTGCGCCTGAAGGTGGGCAGGGCGAAGGCGGCCAGCGTGGCGAACGCGGGTAGCGCCAGCAGCAGCGAGCGGTCGGAGTAGTCGGTGGTCCAGGTGGCCGCCAGCGGCACCAGCGCGAACCAGAAGGGCAGCGCGACGTGGCGTGCCGTGAGCTGCCGCCGCCAGCGCCAGAGCGTCCAGATGGCAAGCGGCCAGACCGGCCAAGTGAACCACAGCAGCAGCTTGGCCTGGCTGCGTGCGTCGCCGAGCAGCGAACCGCCGAGCACGGTGATCTTCCATGTCGGCAGCTTCAGCCCGAACACGAGCACCGCCGCCAGCGCGGTAATGCCAGTCATCGCGAGGAGGGCGCCTCGCGTGTAGCCGGGGCCGTTGTCTTCGTCGTTGATGTTCTCGCGCTCGGACTGCATGGCGAGCCGGCGCTCGTAGGCGATGTACAGCACGCTGCCGACGGCCAGCGCGAGCCCCACGGTGGGCGCACCGCTCAGCGTGATGCCGATGGTGCCCACCGTCAGTGCGATCAACGGGCCCGCACGGCGATAGGGCAGTGCGGCCACGCCGTAGAACAGGTGCGAGGCAAAGAACAGCTGTGCCAGCGCGGGCGTGGTCTCGTGGCCAAGCTGGGCGAGGCCGAGGCAGGCGATCAGTGCCAGCAGGCCGCCGTCGGCAATCGCGCGTGCGTAGTCGGTCGGCCGTGCCTCCCCGCCGAAGGCGAAGGCCACGGGCTGGGCACGCGCCGTGCGGGCCAGGTAGTACACCGCATACCAGCTGGCCGTGAAGGTGCCCCAGAGCAGGAACGCGAATGCGATTCGCACGGCCAGGTCGGGGTTCAGCCACGACGGCGCGATCTTGATCGCCAGGGCGCCGATCCAGTACGGGATCAGCGCGGGCGTTTCGGGGCGCAGGCCCAGCAGGAGAGGATCGAACCAGCGCGCGATGCCTTCGGTGCTGCGGGCCAGTTCGGCCATGTAGCCGAAGGCCGTGATGTCCGCGCTCTTCCAGGGGCCTCGGCCGACCAGGCCCGGCAGCAGGTAGGCCGCGCACAGCAGAAGCAACGCGATGCGCGGCAGCCGGCGCACGGCACTCTGGGCAACGATCGCGGGGGTGGGCTGGTTCAAGTGGCGAAAGAGGCGGAATTCAGAAAGAAAAAGGGCAGCGCGGTAAACCGGGCTGCCCTCGACGCGAAAGCGCGTGCCTTACTTCGAAGCAGCGCCGGTGGTCTTGCCGAAACGGTTGCGGAACTTCTCGACGCGGCCGCCCATGTTGTCGACCGACTTCTGCGTGCCGGTGTAGAACGGGTGCGATTCGCTGGTGGTGTCGAGCTTGAACAGGGGGAGCTCGCGACCGTCGTCGGTCTTGCCCATTTCCTTGGTGTTCGCGCACGAACGGGTCACGAACTTGAAGCCGTTCGACATGTCGACGAACAGGATTTCGCGGTAATTCGGGTGGATGCCTTCTTTTGCCATGGTTTTTCCTTTTGCGCTGTTGGAATCAATGCGCGGTCGATGCGAGAGCCACCAGCGTGCCAATGGTCTGGCGCGCTGCCCTGGGAAATCCAGGAGGCCGGGCGAAGCTGCCCAGCCGCACTTTTCGCGGAGCCCACGATTATCGCATACTGCCCTATTTTCGAGCAAACGGAACCCTTCCATGACCTCCGCACCTTTGCGCGCCGGCCTCGTCGGCTACGGTTTTGCCGGCCAGACCTTCCATGCGCCGGTGCTTTCGGCCGTTCCGGGGCTCGAACTGGCCGCAGTGGTGAGTTCGCAGCCGCACAAAGTGCACGCCGACTGGCCCGGTGTGCCCGTGGTGCCCGACGTGGCGGCGCTGGTGGCCCGCGCCGACATCGACCTCGTCGTGGTCGCGACGCCCAATGCACAGCACCATCCGGTCGCCAAGGCAGCGCTGGAGGCCGGCAAGCACGTGGTGGTGGACAAGCCTTTCACGCTCGATGTGGCTGAGGCGCGGGAGCTCGAGGCGTTGTCCAAGCGCAACAACCTTGTCTTGGCGGTGTATCAGAACCGGCGTTTCGATGCCGATTTCCTGACCCTCAAGGATGTCCTGGCGTCCGGCGAATTGGGCCGGCCGGTGTACCTGGAGTCGCATTTCGACCGCTTCCGGCCCGAGGTGAAGGCGCGCTGGCGCGAGCAGGCCGTGCCGGGGTCGGGCCTGTGGGTGGACCTGGGCGCCCATCTGGTCGATCAGGCGGTGCAGCTTTTCGGCCGGCCCGACACGATCCAGCTCGACACCGCCGTGCTGCGCGACGGTGCTGTGGTCGAAGACTACTTTCATGCCGTGCTGCGCTACGAGCTGGGGCCGCATGCGCCGCTGCGCGTGGTGCTGCATTCGACGACGCTCGCCGCCCATGCGGCGCCGCGCTACATCGTGCACGGCACGCGTGGCAGCTACGTCAAGCACGGCGTCGATACCCAGGAGGATGCGCTGCGCGCCGGGCAGCGGCCGCCGGCCGTGGGGTGGGGCGCCGATCCGCTCGATGGCGAGCTCACGCTGATCGGCAGCGATGGGGCGCCGCACTTTCGCGCCTTGCCGACGCGGCCAGGCAACTACGTCGACTACTACGCTGCGGTCCGCGACGCGATCCTCGGCCACGGCCCGAACCCCGTGCCGCCCGAGCAGGCCGTCGCGCTGATGGAGTTGCTCGACATCGGCCGCCAGAGCGCCGTCGAAGGCCGCGCCATCCGCATCGAGCGACCATGAAAAAAGCGCGTCGGCCCTTGAGGGCCAACGCGCTTTTGCGGAAGAGCGTGGTGCTCAGCCGCCGCGACGCATCATGTCGAAGAACTCGACATTCGTCTTCGTCGCCTTCATGTTCTTGAGCATCAGCTCCATCGACTCGATCTCGTCCATGTTGTACATGAGCTGGCGCAGGATGCGGGTCTTCTGCAGGATCTCCGGTGCCAGCAGCAATTCTTCGCGGCGGGTGCCGCTGCGGTTGAGCTGGATCGAGGGGAACACGCGCTTTTCGTAGAGGCGGCGGTCGAGGTGGATTTCGGAGTTGCCGGTGCCCTTGAACTCTTCGAAGATCACTTCGTCCATGCGGCTGCCGGTGTCGATCAGCGCGGTGCCGATGATGGTCAGCGAGCCGCCTTCTTCCACGTTGCGCGCGGCGCCCAGGAAGCGCTTGGGACGCTGCAGCGCATTCGAATCCACACCGCCGGTCAGCACCTTGCCCGACGAGGGCACGACGTTGTTGTAGGCGCGGGCGAGGCGGGTGATCGAGTCGAGCAGGATCACCACGTCCTTCTTCAGTTCGACCAGGCGCTTGGCGCGCTCGATCACCATTTCGGCGACGTGCACGTGGCGCGCTGCGGGCTCGTCGAAGGTCGAAGCAATGACTTCGCCCTTCACCGTGCGCTGCATTTCGGTCACTTCTTCAGGGCGCTCGTCGACGAGCAGCACCATCATGTGGACGTCGGGGTAGTTGGCGCTGATCGCGTGGGCGATGTGCTGCATCATCACCGTCTTGCCGCTCTTGGGCGGCGCCACGAGCAGGGCGCGCTGGCCCTTGCCGATGGGAGCGATGATGTCGATGATGCGGCCCGTGATGTTCTCGTCGCCCTTGATGCCGTCGCGCTCGAGCTTCATCTGCTCCTTGGGGAACAGCGGCGTCAGGTTTTCGAACATCACCTTGTGCTTGTTCTGCTCGGGCGGACCGTCGTTGACCTTGTCGAGCTTGGTCAGCGCGAAATAGCGCTCGCCATCCTTGGGCGTGCGCACCTCGCCTTCGATCATGTCGCCGGTGTGCAGGTTGAAGCGGCGCACCTGGCTCGGCGAGATGTAGATGTCGTCCGTGCTGGCCGTGAAGCTGGTGTCTGGGCTGCGCAGGAAGCCGAAGCCGTCGGGCAGTATTTCGAGCACGCCGTCGGCGAAGACCTGTTCGCCGGCCTTGGCGCGCTTCTTGATGATCGCGAACATCAACTCCTGCTTGCGCATGCGGCCGACGTTTTCGATCTCAAGCGCTTCGGCTTGCTTGAGGACTTCAGACACGTGGAGTGCCTTGAGTTCGTTTAAGTGCATGGAATGACCCCTCGCGGGGTAATCGAACGGAAAACGGGGGGAGGTTGGGTGTGAAGCGAGAGGTGCCTCACCAACCGGGGAACTCGAACCGGTTGCCTGGATAAAGGGCCGGTGATCTGTGGGAGATTATGACAGGAAAAACGCGCCGGCCAACGCATTGCGCGCTGGCCGGTGGAAATCGCTCAGGCGAGCTGCTGGTCGATGAAGGCCGTGAGTTGCGCCTTGCTCATGGCGCCGACCTTGGTGGCGGCCAACTGGCCGTCCTTGAACAGCATCAGCGTGGGGATGCCGCGAATGCCGAACTTGGCGGGAATGTCGCGGTTCTCGTCCACGTTCAGCTTGGCGATCTTCAGCTTGCCTTCGTAGGCGGTCGACACTTCGTCGAGGATCGGGGCGATCATCTTGCAGGGACCGCACCATTCGGCCCAGTAATCGACCAGCACGGGCTGGCTGGACTTGAGCACGTCGGCCTCGAAGGAGGAATCGGAGATGTGTTTGATGAGTTCGCTGGCCATGTGTGGGTCCTTGTGCGCAGAGAGTTTCGGTGCAGCTAAAGTGCTGGTCATTGTGACAGAAACCAAGGGGTGGCGTGCCGTGCGGGGACGCTATGGCGGCGATAGCCAAAAGCCCTTGTGCGTCACGTCCACGCGCTCTCCAACCCCTCGATAGAACATGAACGAAGGCCTCCCTGTCCAGGCCCTGTGGTGCGATCCCGCCAATGGCGTCGTTGCGCGGATCGTCCGCGCGCTGGCCGATCGCCAGCTGCATGCCGCCCGCACCGTGGTGCTGGTGCCCTACGCGCAGTTGATGGCCGTGGCGCGCGCCATGTGGGCCCGCTGCGGCAGCCCAGGCTTCGTGCCGCGCTTCGAGACCACCCATAACTGGGCCCGCAGCGCGGGCGGCTTCGTGCCGGCCGGCTACGACATCGCGCACGACATGGCGCGCGACTTGGTCACGGCGCAGGCGCTGCTGTCGCAAGCCGGTTTCAGCGCCGAGCGCTTCGCCCTTGCCGGCCGCGTCGTCGAACTGGCGTATCAACTGGCCCCTCTTGCAGCTGCCGTGAGTCCCGAAGAGCGGGGCGGCGAATGGGCGCAACGCGCGGCGGGCGTGGCCGAGGCGGGCAGCGAGTCGGAATGGTTTCGCATCGAGAGCGCGCTGATCCGCATCGCCGTCGCGTGGGCCTCGACCTCGGGCTATGCCACCGACGTGCTCCTGCGCGACAGCACGCGCGCGCAGGTCGACGCGCTGATCGTGCTCGAGGGCTTCCTGGCCGATCCGCTCACGCAGTCGCTCTGCAAGCTGTGGGGCGACCGCGCTCTTCATCTCTCGCTCGTGCCTTCGGGCGCGCCCACGCAGGCTGCGGTTTCGCACGTCGCCCTCGACCCCGAAGACGAAGCCGAACTCGCCGCCGCCTGCGTGCTGCGCCACCTCGCCGAAGACCGCGCACCGGTCGCCTTGATCGCAACCGACCGCGCCCTCACGCGCCGCATCAGCGCCCAGCTGAGTGCGCAAGGTATCGTCACGCACGACGAAACGGGCTGGAAGCTGTCGACCACGCGCGCTGCCGCCACGCTGATGAGCGCGCTGCGCGCCTGCGCCCACGACGCCGCCAGCGACCAGGTGCTCGAATGGCTCAAGAGCGGCGCCGATGGCGATGCACCGGCTGTGCAACTGCTCGAAGCCCGCTTGCGCCGCGAGGGCCTGCGCGACTGGTTGGCCTGGTGTGCCTTGGTGGCGCGCAGCGAGAAAGCACAGGACGCCACGTTGCTGTCCTTCACCGGGGCCATCGAGGCGCGACGCGCGCCCATGGCCCGGTCCCGCCCCCTGGCCGACTGGCTGCGCGCGTTGCGCGAGCTGCTGGAAGCCAGCGGCCAATGGGCGCTGCTCGACGAAGACCTCGCGGGCGGCAAAGTGATCGGCGCCCTGTGGCTCGATGCCGGCGCGCATGGCGACGACGACGATTTCCCCGGCGGGCGCCACACGCTGGCCGAATTCACCGCCTGGGTCCGCGACGTGCTGGAAGACGCGAGCTTCGTGCCCCCCGCGGGCGACCAGGCACCTAAGGTCGTCGTGCTGCCGCTGTACCAATTGCTGGGCCGTGCGTTCGGCGCCGTGGTCATCCCCGGCTGCGACGACCGGCGCCTGCCTGCGTCGCCCGAGCCGCCCGGCAACTGGAGCGCCGCCCAACGACTCGAACTGGGCCTGGCGTCGCGTGAAACGCTCGAAGCTGCGCAACGCGCGGCCTGGGCCGCGGCCCTGCACAACTCGTCGTGCGAGTTGATCTGGCGCCAGTCCGACGCCAGCGGCGAGCCGGTACGGCCCAGTCCGCTGGTGCAGGCGCTGCAGCTCGATCACGCGCTGCAGCCCTCGGCCGATCCGCGCACGCCGCGCGACGTGACCGTGCAGCCAACCGAATATCCGACCCCTTCCGGCGCGCTCCTGCCACTGGAGAACATCTCGACCAGCGTGTACGAAGACCTGCGCCGCTGCCCCTACCGCTTCTTCGCGTTGCGGCAGTTGGGCCTGCGCAGCGCCGACGAGCTCGATGCCGAGATCGACAAGCGCGACTTCGGCAACTGGCTGCATGCCGTGCTTGGTCACTTCCACGAGACGCTGGCTGAGGCTGCGACGCAGGACGCCCAGGAACGCACCGCGCTCATCGAAGAGGCCGCCCGGCGCGCGACGCAGGAGCTCAGCCTGTCCGCAGCCGAGTTCCTGCCTTTCGCCGCGGCCTGGCCCGCGGTGCGCGACGGCTACCTCAACTGGTTGACGGGGCACGAGGCGGGCGGCGCGGTTTTCGTCGAAGCCGAGCCCTGGAAGGAGCAGTCCCTGGGCACGCTGCGGCTGATCGGCCGGCTCGATCGCATCGACCGCATGCCAGACGGCCAGGCTTTCGTGATCGACTACAAGACCGAGTCCGCCGCCGTCAGCAAGGAGCGCGTGAAAGACCCGACCGAAGACACGCAACTGGCCTTCTATGCCGCGCTGGTGGCCGACGACACCTTGCGTGCGGCCTATGTGAACGTCGGTGAAAAGTCCTCCGGCACGCAGACCGTCGAGCAGCCCGCCGTGGTCGAGGCGCGGGATGCGCTGGTGGCCGGCATCATCGACGACTTCACGCGCATTGCGCAGGGGGCAGCACTGCCGCCATTAGGGGAGGGCGCCGTCTGCGACTACTGCGCCGCACGCGGCCTTTGCCGCAAGGACTTCTGGGGCAACGAGGTCCCCCGGCCCGGGGGCATTGCGAAATGAACGGCGCTGCCTACGAACACAACGGCCGGCACGTCACGCGCGAGGCCTTCTATACCGTCGCCTGCGACCCGCGCCGCTCGGTCGCCGTCGAAGCCTGTGCGGGCGCGGGCAAGACCTGGATGCTGGTGTCGCGCATCCTGCGCGCGCTGCTCGAAGAAGGCGAGTCTGCCTGCGAGCCGCATGAGATCCTGGCCATCACCTTCACGAAGAAGGCGGCCGGCGAGATGCGCGAGCGGCTCGACCAGTGGCTCGAGGATTTTGCCGAACGGACGCCGGAAGAACTGGTCGGCCAGCTCGTGATGCGCGGCGTCGAGCCGGCGGCCGCATTGGCCGCCGTGCCGCGCCTGAAGGGCCTTTACAGGCGCCTGCTCGAAGGCGGCAGGCCGGTGCAGTTCCGCACCTTCCACGCCTGGTTCGCGGGCCTGCTGCGCAATGCGCCGCTCGCGGTGCTGCGCGAGCTGGGCCTGCCGTCGAACTACGAACTGCTCGAAGACGACGCCGAGGCGCGCGGCCACACGTGGCGGCCCTTCTTCGAGGCCGTCACCACCGACAAGAATGCGCTGGCCGATTACTACGCCGTCGTCGCGACGCACGGCCGCTCGCAGACGGCCAAGGCCCTGAGCGAGGCGCTCTCGAAGCGCGTCGAGTTCTCACTGGCCGATGCAGAGAATGCCGTCCAGCATTTCAGCGTGTTCTTTCCGTCGCTCGAAGGCCTTGACGAACCGACCGAGGCCTTGCTCGGCGAGCCGGTGCGCCGCCGTTGGCTTGACCGCGCCGCCGCGCTCGGCCGCGAGAGCAACAAGACGCCGCAGAAGGCGGCCGAGGCCATCATCGACGTGTTCGGCATGGGCGAGCCTCCAGCCGATTCGCTGGCGGCCGCGCTCGCGCACCTGCGTAAGAACTTCTTCGTCGCCACCGAAGATCGCCTCAACAAGAACCTGCAGAAGTTCCCCGCCGCGCAGGAAGCCGAGGCCGAGCTGCAGGTGCTGTGCGGCGCGCAGGCCCAGCACGCCGCATGGCTCTACCAGCAGCGCATGACGCGCCTCACACGCCTGCTGATCGCAGCCTTTGCCGATGTGAAGCGTGCCCACGGCTGGGTCGACATGAACGACGTCGAGCAGGCCGCGCAACTGCTGCTCGGCCAGTCGGCGCTGTCGGGCTGGGTGCAGGAGCGGCTCGACGCGCGCATTGCGCACCTGCTGATCGACGAATTCCAGGACACCAACCCGCTGCAGTGGCAGGCGCTGTACGGCTGGCTCAGCGCGTACACCGGAGCGCAGGGCCGCGCGCCGCGCGTGTTCATCGTGGGCGACCCGAAGCAGAGCATCTACCGCTTCCGCCGCGCCGAGCCGCAGGTGTTCATCGCCGCGAAGAAGTTCGTGCGCGAAGGGCTCGACGGCGAGTTGCTTAACTGCGACCACACCCACCGCAATGCGCGGGCCGTGGTCGGGCTGGTCAATACGGCGATGCTGGCGGCGCAAGAGGCCGGTGAGTTCGATGGCTACCGCGCCCACACCACCGAGCGCGGCGACGAAGGCGAACTGCTCAAGCTGCCGGCCATCGACCGCGACGCACTCGGCGATGCGTCCGACGCGGCACCGGCCGACGGCGGCATGCTGCACTGGCGCGACAGCCTCGTCACACCGCGCGTGCTGCCCGAAGAACAGCTGCTGCAGAAGGAATGCGAACAGGCCGCGCAATGGGTGGCGCAGCGCATCGCCGACGGCACGCCGCCGCGCCAGATCATGGTGCTGGCGCGCCGCCGCAGCCGGCTCTCGGCCATGCAGGACGCATTGCGCCAGCGCCACATTCCCGTGCAGCAGCCAGAGAAGAACGATCTGCACGACGCACCCGAAGTGCAGGACGTGGTCGCGCTGATCGACGCGCTGGTGTCGCCCGCGCACGATCTTTCGCTGGCGCGGGCGCTGAAGTCGCCGGTGTTCGGCATCGGTGACGCGGCGCTGGTGCAGCTTGCGCTGCGCCAGCGCGAGCGCGGCCCGGTGAGCTGGTTCGCGCTGATCCTGAAGGACGAAAGCCTGCCGCCGGCGTTGATCGAGGCGGGCACAAAGCTCAGGAAGTGGCAGCGCTGGCTGATGACACTGCCGCCCCACGACGCGCTAGACGCGATCTTTCACGATGGCGATCTGCTCGCGAAATTCGGCGCCGCAGTTCCCGCCGCGATGCGCCAGAGCGCGCTGGCCAATCTGCGCGGCCTGCTGTCCGCATCGCTCGAGATTGACGGCGCACGTTTCGCGACACCGTATGCACTGGTGCGTGCGTTGCGCGCTGGCGGCGTGCGCGCCCCGGCCGTTGCCGCGCCCGATGCGGTGCAACTGCTGACCGTGCATGGCGCGAAGGGACTGGAGGCCGATACCGTTCTCATGCTCGACTGCGACGCGGCACCACCGCGCGCCCAGACCATGGGCGTGCTGGTCGAATGGAAGGGCAGCGACAGCGCGCCGACGCGCTTCGTGTTCCTTGCGAGCGAGAAGACGCCGCCGGCCTGCACGGCGGCATTGCTCGAAGAGGAGCAGCGCGCGCGCCATCGTGAAGAGCTCAACGGCCTTTACGTCGCGACCACGCGGGCACGCGAGCGGCTGGTGCTGTCGTCGGTGCGCCCGGCGCGCGCCAACGAAGGCAGCTGGTGGGCGCGATTGGAGCCGCTGTGCGAGCCTACCGAGGCCGACGAGCCGCTGGTCGCCTTGCCGACCGACTCCGGTGCGGGCAGCTTCTCGATGAAGCGCATGCCTGCGGCGCCCGTGTTGGTCGAACAACCTGCCACCAAGAAAGCGCCAGACACCACCGTTGACGCGCGCGCCGCCGCCTTCGGCCAGGCCATGCACCGCCTGCTCGAATGGGCTGTCCCTGGCGAGCCACTGCCTGCGGCCCACGTGCGCGCTGCAGCACGCGAATTCATGCTCGATGCGCAGCAGGCGCGCGGTGCCGCCGCGCTGGCGCAGCGCATCCGCGCGGGCGAGGGCGCCTGGGTGTGGGACGATCGCAGGGTCGACTGGCATGGCAACGAAGTCACGCTGGTGCATGAAGGCGAGACCTTGCGCATCGACCGTCTGGTGCGCGAGCGCGACAGCGGCGCCTGGTGGATCCTCGACTACAAATCTGCGGCGCGCCCCGAACGGGACGCTGCGCTGATCGCACAGATGCAGCGCTATCGCGCAGCGGTGCAACATGCCTATCCCGGTGCCACGGTGCGCGTCGCGTTCCTCACCGGGCAGGGCGAACTGGTAAATCTCGAATGACTGTTTCCCCTACCGTCGCCGTCATCGGCGGCGGACCTGCCGGCCTGATGGCGGCTGAAGTCCTGAGCGCTTCCGGCGCACAGGTGCATGTGTATGACGCGATGCCTTCGGTCGGCCGCAAGTTCCTGCTGGCCGGCCGTGGCGGGCTGAACCTCACGCACTCGGAGCCCTTCGATGTGTTCATGACCCGCTTCGGCGAGCGCCGCGCGCAGCTCGAACCGATGCTGGCGCTGTTCGGACCGCAGCAGATGCGCGAATGGGCGAGCGGCCTGGGCATCGAGACCTTCGTCGGTACGTCGGGGCGCGTGTTTCCGACCGACATGAAGGCCGCGCCGCTGCTGCGCGCGTGGTTGCATCGTTTGCGCGCGGCGGGTGTGCAGTTTCATATGCGGCATCGTTGGATGGGCGATGGGGTTTTCGACACGGCGTCGCTGCGGTTCGCGACGCCTGCCGGCGGCATTGCAGCAAAGGCCGATGCGGTAGTGCTGGCGCTCGGCGGCGCAAGCTGGGCTCGTCTCGGCTCCGATGGCGCGTGGGTGCCGTGGCTTCAGGCGCAGGGTGTGGAAGTGGCGCCGCTGCTGGCGGCCAATTCAGGCTTCGACGGCACCGGCTGGAGCGAGCATTTCTCCAGCCGCTTTGCCGGGCAGCCCTTCAAGTCGGTCGCGATCTCGTTCACCGACAGCCAGGGGAGGCACTTTGCGCGCAAGGGCGAGTTCGTCGCGACGGCCAAGGGGATCGAAGGCAGCCTGATCTATGCGGCGTCGGCGCTGCTGCGCGACGAGATTGCCGCGAAGGGCAGCGCGACGCTGTTGCTGGATCTGCTGCCCGACCGCAGTGCCGAACAGGTATTGGCCGCAGTGGCGCACCCTCGCGGCGCGCGTTCGCTCAGCAGCCATCTCAAGAGCCGGCTGGGGCTCGAGGGCATCAAGGCGGGGGTGCTGCACGAGGCCTTGAGCCGCGAAGCGATGCAGGACGCGGCGCAACTGGCCGCGACGATCAAGGCGGTGCCCTTGAAGCTCATCGCGACGCGGCCGGTCGACGAGGCGATCAGCACGGCAGGCGGCGTGCGCTTCGACGCGCTGGATGCGCAGCTGATGTCGAACGCGCTGCCCGGCGTGTTTGCGGCAGGAGAGATGCTCGACTGGGAGGCGCCGACCGGCGGCTACCTGCTGACAGCGTCGATGGCCAGCGGCGCGGCCGCGGCGCGCGGCGCGATTCGTCGCCTGGGTCTGGGCTGAGAGTGATTGTTGCAAGCCTCGTTTCATTTCGCACGGAATGAAACGAAGCTGCTGAAGAGGTTGACGAGCCTTACCCCTGGCACTGACTACGCAGTTAGGGCTGCTTGGTTCCCCACCTGACCCGGTTGGCCACTTCACCATGCAGGGAGGCCCGTCAGCCTGGATTCTAACCCCCAGTTTTCGCGCACTTCGTGTCGCTTCGCCAACCCCCTTCCAGGAGGCGGGGCGGCCGCTTCGGGCGGCCGTGCGCGGCGCTCCTCCGGAGCGGGGCAGAGAAGCCTCTCCTTTCTTGCGACCGGGGCCGGATCGGCGCCTCGCGCCTTTTAGAATGCCCCCAATGTCTTATCTCGTGCTCGCTCGCAAGTTCCGTCCGAAAACCTTCGGTGAGATGGTCGGCCAGGGGCACGTGGTGCAGGCGCTCGAGAACGCGTTGACCACGCAGCGTCTGCATCACGCCTATCTTTTCACCGGCACCCGCGGTGTCGGCAAGACCACTGTTTCGCGGATTCTGGCGAAGTCGCTCAACTGCCAGGGCCCGGACGGGCAGGGCGGCATCACGGCCACGCCGTGCGGTGTGTGCCAGGCCTGCCGCGACATCGATTCGGGCCGCTTCGTGGATTACACCGAGCTCGACGCGGCCTCGAACCGCGGCGTGGACGAGGTGCAGTCGCTGCTCGAGCAAGCCGTCTACAAGCCGGTGCAGGGGCGCTTCAAGGTCTTCATGATCGACGAAGTGCACATGCTCACAAACACCGCGTTCAACGCGATGCTGAAGACGCTCGAGGAACCGCCCGAGTACCTCAAATTCGTGCTGGCCACGACCGATCCGCAGAAGGTGCCGGTCACGGTGCTGTCGCGCTGCCTGCAGTTCAACCTGCGGCCGATGGCACCTGAGACGGTGCTCGAACACCTCACCGGCGTGCTGCACACCGAGAATGTTCCGGCCGAGCCGCAGGCGCTTCGCCTCCTGGCGCGCGCGGCGCGCGGCTCGATGCGCGACGCGCTGTCGCTTACCGACCAGGCCATCGCCTTCGGCAACGGCGAACTCGTGGAAGCGGGCGTGCGCCAGATGCTCGGCAGCGTCGATCGAGGGCATGTGTTCCGCCTGATCGAGGCGCTCGCGCAGGGCGACGGCAAGACGGTGGTCGAAACCTCCGAGGCGCTGCGCGTCGACGGCATGTCCGCCGCCTCCACGCTGGAAGAAATGACGGCTGTGCTGCAGGCCATGGCCGTGCTGCAGGCCGTGCCCTCGCGGGCGGAGTCGGCCGATGCCGCCACCGATCCCGACGCGGCCGACACCGCGCGCCTCGCTGCGCTGATGCCGGCCGACGAGACGCAACTGCTCTACAGCCTGTGCCTGCACGGCCGCGGCGAACTGGGCCTGGCCCCGGACGAGTACGCCGCGCTGACCATGGTGCTGTTGCGGCTACTGGCCTTCAAACCCTCCAACGCGGCTGCTTCGACGGCCTCCACGGAAAAAAAAACTCTGAATGAAGCTGCGGCCGCGGCGCCGCAGGTTCCGGTGCGTGCCGCAGCCCCCGCTCCGGCACCCATGCCGGTCGTTCGCGCTCCGATTGAAGCTGAAGCGCCTGCTGCGGCGCCCGCCCATGCCGCCCCGGTCCCGGCGGGCCATCGCCTCGCGGTGGTCGACGAACCCCGACAGGCCGAATCCCGCCCCGAGGCCAGCGATACGACCGCCAGGGTCGTCGGCGTGCCCATTCGCGTGCAGCCTCCACCAAGTGTCCGGGACACGCCGCGCCCCGATGAGCCGCGCAGCACATTCACCCCCATTCCGACCAGCGAAGACGGCGATTTCTGGTACGCCACGGTCTCCGAACTGGTCGCGGCCGAGGCCATCACGGCCCTTGCACGCGAACTGGCGCTGCAGTCGCAGCTGGTGGGCCGCGACACGGACCAGTGGCTGCTGCGCATCGAGCGCGAGACGCTCAACCAGCCGTCGAGCCGCGAAAAGCTGACAGCTGCGCTGAACAACCTCGGCCACAACATCAAGCTCGCCATCGAGATCGGCGGCGTGGTCGACAGCCCCGCGCGCCGCAACAAGCAGGCCGCCGACGAGCGCCAGCGCGTGGCCGAAGAGGCCATCATGAGCGACCCTGAAGTGCAGGCGCTGATGCGCGACTTCGACGCGAAGATCGTTCCCGGAACCCTGAAACCGGCCTGAGCTCCCATCTCTCTTATCCTTCACCCACTTTTCAACCCAACAACCAGGACCAACGATGTTCAACAAAGGACAACTGGCCGGCCTCATGAAGCAGGCGCAGGCAATGCAGGACAACCTCAAGAAGGCCCAGGAAGAACTCGCCCACATCGAGGTCGAAGGCGAATCCGGCGCCGGCCTCGTCAAGGTCGTCATGACCTGCAAGCACGACGTCAAGCGCATCACCATCGACCCCAGCCTGCTGGCGGACGACAAGGACATGCTCGAAGACCTCGTGGCGGCCGCCTTCAACGCCGCCGTGCGCAAGGCCGAGGAAACCAGCGAGCAGAAGATGGGCAAGCTCACGGCCGGCATGCCTGGTCTCCCGCCCGGCATGAAACTGCCGTTCTAAGCGGCCGAGATGGCAGACGCCGGTTCGCTCGACGCATTGATCGATGCGCTGCGCCGCCTGCCCGGTGTCGGCGTCAAGTCGGCCTCGCGCATGGCGTTCCATCTGCTGCAGCACGACCGCGAGGGTGCGCAGCTGCTCGCGCGCGCGCTGCAGCAGGCCGCGGGTCACGTTCGGCATTGCGAGCTTTGCAACACCTTCACCGAGGCGCCGATCTGCAGCGTCTGCATGGACTCGCGGCGCGACGGAACCAAGCTTTGCGTGGTCGAGACGCCGGCCGACCAGGCCGCACTCGAGCGCACCGGCGCGTTCCGCGGCTATTACTTCGTGCTGATGGGCAAGCTCAGTCCGCTCGACGGCATCGGGCCGAAGGACATCGGACTGCAGAAGCTCTTCGACCGCGCGCGCGACGGCACGGTGAGCGAGGTCATCCTGGCCACGAACTTCACCGCCGAGGGCGAAGCCACCGCGCACGTGATCGGCGAGGCGCTGAAGCAGCATGGCCTCACGGTGACGCGCCTTGCGCGCGGCGTGCCGGCCGGCAGCGAACTCGAATACGTCGATCTCGGCACCATCGCGCATGCCCTGGTGGATCGCAGGTAGCACGCGCATGCGAGCATGACTTTTTCCTTGCTCACCATCGCCTACTGGTGCGTTTTCATCGCCTGCGGCTTGCCGTATTTCGCGGCGTGGATCGCCAAGGCTGGAAGCTTCGGCCCGCGCGACAACCAGCATCCGCGCGACTGGGCCGCGAAGCAGGGCGGATGGCGCGCGCGCGCCAACAGCGCGCAGGCGAACAGCTTCGAAGGCCTGCCGTTCTTCATCGGCGCGGTGATCATCGCGCACCAGCTCGGCGCGGCACAGGCGCGCCTGGACATGCTCGCCGCGGCCTACGTGGTGCTGCGCGCGATCTACATCGTGCTCTACATCAAGGGCCTGGGCAGCGCGCGCAGTGCTGTCTGGGCGCTCGGGTTCATGGTCAACGTCGCGATACTTTTCCTGGCGCGCTGACGCTTCGGCGCGGGCTTCGCGGCGAGGCCTTCATGATTACGTGAAAACCCGCACGGGATCACCCCGATGCCGTCGCCTGATGCGGCCCCTAAGCTCGATTCAGTCCCAGGAATCACCGAGCCCGCAGGCACCGTTTCATGCTCCATCGCCGAACCCTCATTTCAGCTTCCGCCATCGCTGCCGCAACCATCGCGTTGCCGCGTGTCTTTGCGCAGCAGGCGAAGCTGGAAAAAACCAGGATCTCCATCGCGGTGGGTGGCAAGGCGGCGTTCTACTACCTGCCGCTCACCATCTCCGAACAGCTCGGCTACTTCAAGGCCGAGGGGCTCGATGTGGAGATTTCCGATTTCGCGGGCGGCGCGCGCGCACTGCAGGCGGTGGTCGGCGGTTCGGCCGATGTCTGCTCGGGCGCCTACGAACACACCATCAACCTGCAAGCCAAGAACCAGTTCTTCCAGGCCTTCGTGCTGCAGGGCCGCGCACCGCAGATCGCCGTGGGCGTGTCGACGAAGAACATGGCGGGCTACACCGGCATTCCCGACCTCAAGGGCAAGAAGATCGGCGTCTCGGCGCCAGGCTCGTCGACCAACATGGTCGCCAACCTCGTGCTGTCGCGGGGCGGCCTCAAGGCCAGCGACGTGAGCTACATCGGCGTCGGCGTGGCGGCCGGCGCGCTCACCGCGCTGCGCTCGGGCCAGATCGACGCGATCAGCAACACCGACCCGGTGATGACGATGCTCGAACAGAAGGGCGACGTGAAGATCATCAGCGACACGCGCACGCTCCAGGGCACGCAGCAAGTGTTCGGCGGCCCGATGCCGGCAGCCTGCCTGTATGCGTCGAGCGAGTTCATCCAGAAGAATCCCAACACCTGCCAGGCGCTGGCGAATGCCATCGTGCACGGGCTCAAGTGGCTGCAGACGGCGGGGCCCGGCGACATCATCAAGACGGTGCCGGAGACCTATCTGCTCGGCGACCGGGCGCTGTACCTCGCGTCCTTCGACAAGGTGCGCGAGTCGATCGCCACCGACGGCCTCGTGCCGGTCGACGGCCCCAAGACCGCGCTGACCGCGATCGCCAGCTTCGACACCACCGTGAAGGCCGACAGGATCGACCTCGCAAAGACCTACACCAACGATTTTGCTCGGCGCGCGAAAGACAGGTTCAAAGCCTGATTTCGAACGGCCCCGCGACCCGGCTCAGGCCGGGTTTTTTACGCCATGTCCGACCACGCACTCGAACTTCTCTCCATCAGTTGCACCTTCCATTCGAAGGACGATCCAGGCCAGCGCTACACCGCGGTGGCCGACACCACGCTGCGCATCAAGGCGGGGGAGTTCGTCTCGGTGGTCGGTCCCACGGGCTGCGGCAAATCGACGCTGCTGAACGTTGGTGCGGGTTTGCTCGAACCTTCTTCGGGCACCGTGAAGGTCTTCGGCCAGACGCTCGCGGGCATCAACACGCGCGCCGGCTACATGTTCCAGACCGAGGCGCTGATGCCCTGGCGCAGCGCCATCGACAACGTCATGGTGGGCCTGCAGTACCGCGGTGTGTCCGATGCCGAAGCGCGCCAGCAGGCCGAGGCATGGCTCTCGCGCGTGGGCCTATCAGGCTTCGGCGACCGCTACCCGCACCAGCTCTCCGGCGGCATGCGCAAGCGCGTGGCGCTGGCACAGACGCTGGTGCTCGACCCCGACATCATCCTCATGGACGAACCCTTCAGCGCGCTCGACATCCAGACGCGCCAACTGATGGAGAACGAAGTGCTCGACCTCTGGAGCGCAAGGAAGAAGGCTGTGCTCTTCATCACGCACGATCTCGACGAGGCCATTGCCATGAGCGACCGCGTGGTGGTGCTGTCGGCCGGCCCGGCAACGCACCCCATCGGCGAGTTCGCCATCGACCTGTCGCGTCCGCGCGACGTTGCCGAGGTGCGCACGCAGCCGCGCTTCGTGGAGCTGCACACCCAGATCTGGGAGGTGCTGCGCGACGAGGTGTTGAAGGGCTACGCGCAGCAGCTGAGGAAGGCCGCGTGATGCCCCGCCTCGGGCTCAACGAGCGCAACGCGCGCTTCTGGCAGCTGGCGTTGCTGGTAGTGATCCTGGTGGCGTGGCACATTGCCTCGCGCAACCAGCAGTTCGCCTTTTTCGTCGGCGAGCCGATCCAGGTGGCGGGCCGCATCTGGAGCTGGTTCCTGCCGTTCGAGGTGCCGCCCAATGCGCTGTTCCCTGACGGGCTCAAGGGCAACGCCGACATCTACCTGCACCTGGGAACCACGCTGCTGGAGACGGTGCTGGCCTTCGGCATCGGCACGGTGCTCGGCCTGGGTTGCGGGCTGTGGCTGGCGCTCGCGCCCACGGCGAGCCTGATCCTCGACCCCTACATCAAGGCCGCCAACTCGATGCCGCGGGTGATCCTCGCGCCCATCTTCGCGCTGTGGTTCGGCCTGGGCATCTGGAGCAAGGTGGCGTTGGCCGTCACGCTGGTGTTCTTCATCGTGTTCTTCAACGTCTACCAGGGCGTGCGCGAGGTGAGCCCGGTGGTGCTGGCCAACGCGAAGATGCTCGGCGCGAACCAGCGGCAGCTGCTGCGCACGGTGTACCTGCCGAGCGCAACGAGCTGGGTGTTCTCCAGCCTGCACACCTCGGTCGGGCTGGCCTTCGTGGGCGCGGTGGTGGGCGAATACCTGGGCTCGGCGCGCGGCGTGGGCTACCTGATCCTGCAGGCCGAAGGCACCTTCGACGTCAACACCGTGTTCGCCGGCATCGTGGTGCTCACGGCTTTTGCGCTGGTGCTCGACGGCATCGTGGGGCTGATCGAGAAGCGGCTCATGAAGTGGCAGCCCAAGACCGGCGAAACCGAGAAGCTGTAGCTCCCTCATGCGATGATCTTGCGCGACGCTCCGGAGAGCGCGGCAACGAATTCACGGGGGTAGTAAGCCAATGAGCCACGACAACAAGCGGGCCACGACCTTGCGCTCGCGCAACGAGGCTGCCAGGGTCTCGAACGAAGAGCTGTTCTTCGATCTGGTCTATGCGTTTTCGGTCACGCAACTCTCCCACTATCTGCTGGATCACCTCACGCTGTCGGGCGCGTTCCAGACGCTGGTGATGTGGTTCGCGGTATGGCTGGGCTGGCAGTACACGGCATGGACCACCAACTGGTTCAACCCTGGCGCGCTACGCATTCGAGGCGTGCTGTTCGCCATCATGCTGCTGGCCATGGTGATGGCCTCGGCGCTGCCCGGCGCCTTCGCAGAGCGCGGGCTGGTGTTCGCGCTGTGCTTCGTGGGCATCCAAGCGGGGCGCACGTTCTGCATGCTGATCGCCATCGGCTCGAACGATCCGCTCACACCCAATTTTCGCCGGCTGCTGGCATGGAACTGCCTGGCCGGAGCGTTCTGGATCGCGGGCGGCGTGGCCGAAGGGCAGGCGCGCCTCGCGCTGTGGTTCGTCGGCGTGCTGTGCGAATACATCGCGCCGATGATCGGGCTGCGCTTTCCGGGACTGGGCCGCTCCACGACCGCCGACTGGACCATTGACGGCGGGCACCTCGCCGAACGCTGCCAGTTGTTCGTGATCGTCGCGCTGGGCGAGTCGGTGCTGGCCACCGGCATCGCCTTCGGCCAGCACACTGAATGGCACGGCATCGACCTGTTCGCGCTGCTCGTGGGTTTCTCGGGCAGCCTCGCGATGTGGTGGATGTACTTCGACACCAGCGCGAGGGAGGCGACCCATGCCATCGAGCATTCGCCCGACCCCGGTGGCATCGGCGCCAAGTTCCACTACACGCACGTGATCCTGGTGGCGGGCATCATCGTGTGCGCGGTGGCGGACGAGCTCACGATCAACGAGGGCTCGCACCATGCCGAGCTCAAGTATCTCGGCGCACTCATCGGTGGGCCGGCGCTGTACCTGTTCGGCAATGCGCTGTTCAAGCGTGTGGTGCGCGGTTTCCTGCCGCAGTCGCACCTTTACGGCCTGGGCCTGTTGGCCGTGCTCGCAGTCTTTGCTCCGCACCTCTCGGTGATGGTGGTGGGCACGCTCACGACGCTTGTCATGATCGCGGTGGCCGCACTCGAAGCCGTGGTGCGCCGCAGGGCATGGGCTGCGGCAGCGGCCCGCTGAACCTCCAGAGGCCGAAGCAGGAAGAGCGCCGTTTCAGCGTTTTTTCTTGGCCGGCATGCCGCCGCGCTTCTCGCGCACCACCTGCTGCTTGCTGCTGGCAGGCACCTTGACAACATTGGTGCCCCGCGGCGCCGAAACCTTCACCGGTGCGCCGCGCTTCGCAGATACCGCCACCGCGTGTCCGCGCGCGACCGCCACGCCGGTGCCGGCGCGCGCCGCCACTGTGGCGCGGATCGGCAGGTACACCACCACGCTGAAGCCGCGCTTGAAGGCGTGGTTGGGCTTCACGTCGTTCCACTCGGCCACGTTGGCGGGCTTGAGGTTGTAGCGGCGCGCAATGCTGGCGACGCTGTCCGCGCGGCCGGCCTTCACCGTCGTGCGGTGGGTGACGATTTCGGGCTGGAAACTCAGGTGGCCGCCGTCGGCCACCACGGCCGCCACGTCTTCCTTCACGCGGGCGCCGCGCGGCACAATCAGCGTCGAGCCGGCCTTGATGAGCATGCGAGGCGGCACGTTGTTGATGGCGCGCAGGTCGCTTTCGCTCATGCCGGAGCGCTGGGCCGCGTCGGCAACGGTCATGGTGTTGGGCACGACCCAGGCGGTCCAGCTGGCGTACTGACCCTGCGAATAGGCATCGAAGTTGCGCTGGAACACGGCCGCGTTGTCCCACGGCAGCAGGATCTGCGGCGTGCCGGCTGCGATCAGCACCGGTTTGTGCGCAGCGGGGTTGAGCGCGCGGAAGTCTTCGAGCCGCACGTCGGCAAGCTTGGCCGCGAGTTCCACGTCAAGGTCACGCGTGAGCGTGACGGTCTGGAAGTACGGGTGGTTGGCGATCAACGGCAGCTCGGTGTTGAAGGCCTGCGGATTCGCCACGATGTTCTTCACGGCCTGCAGCTTGGGCACGTAGAGCCGCGTCTCGGCGGGCATCGTGAGGTCGCTGTAGGTGGTGGGCAGGCCCAGGCGCTGGTTCTTGGCGATGGCGCGGCTCACGCTGCCTTCGCCCCAGTTGTAGGCGGCCAGGGCCAGTTGCCAGTCGCCGAACATGCCATAGAGCTTCTGCAGGTAGTCGAGCGCGGCGCGGGTGGAGGCCACCACGTCGCGGCGGTCGTCGCGGAAGATGTTCTGCTTCAGGTCGAAGTCGGTGCCGGTGGCCGGCATGAACTGCCACATGCCCGCGGCGCGCGCGCTGGAGATGGCCTGTGGATTGAACGCGCTCTCGATGTAGGGCAGCAGTGCGAGTTCGGTCGGCATGTTGCGCCGCTCGAGCTCCTCGACGATGTGGAAGATGTACTTGTTCGAGCGCTCCGTCATGCGCTGGATGTAGTCGGGCCGGCTGGAATACCACTGCTCGCGATCGCGCACCAGGTCGCTGTCGAGGTTGGGCATCTTGAAGCCGCGGCGGATGCGGTCCCACATGTCGACCGGTGGCGCGAGCGTGACCACGCTCTGCGATTGGGCCTGTCCGGTGGCGAGGGGCGATAGAGAGTCGCGTGGGTAGATGGGTGCCGCACTACCCGTGGCCTTGGCGCCGGTGCCGCCGACCGACGAAGAAGAGGGGGAGGAGCTGTTGTTGTTGCTCGTGCCCGCGCAGCCCGCGAGCACCAGTGAACCTGCAAGGCAGGTGGCAGCGATCAGTTTCATCGGAAGTCGTTTTTCCATTGGCGCAGTGCGGCGAACACGTCGGCCTCGACTGCATCGGCAGCCAGCTCGGCGTGGGCACGCACCGCTCGAAGGACAGTGGCTTCGCGGCTGCGAAGAAAGGGGTTGACCTGGCGTTCGATTGCCAGTTGCGACGGCAGCGTGGGCTGCCCCTGCGCGCGCAGGCTTTCGCAGCGCGCGTTGTAGTGATCTAGTTCGGCGTTGCCCGGTTCCACCGCCTGGGCAAAACGCAGGTTAGAAAGTGTGTATTCGTGCGCACAGCAGACACGCGTGTCGCCCGGCAATGCGGCAAGCGCATCGAGCGAAGCCAGCATCTGCGCGGGGGTGCCTTCGAACAGGCGCCCGCAGCCGCCGGAGAACAGCGTGTCGCCGCAGAACAGCAGCGGCGCATCGCCACCCGCCGTTTGCGCCGCAGGCAGAAAGTACGCGATGTGGCCGGCCGTATGGCCCGGCACGTCGATGACCTCGAAGCGCAGGCCGAGCACCTCGGCAATGTCGCCTTGCGCCAGCGGCGTGAACGGCTCGGGAATGCGCTCGCGCGCCGGCCCCCACACGGGTGCGCCGGTGGCCTCGTGCAGCGCGGCCACGCCCCCTGTGTGATCGGGATGGTGGTGCGTGACTAGAATCGCGGCCAGCTGCAGCTTGTGGCGCGCCAGCGCGTCGAACACCGGTTGGGCGTCGCCCGGATCCACCACGATGGCGTGGGACCCGTCGTGCAGCATCCAGATGTAGTTGTCAGCGAAGGCGGGCAGCGGAACAAGGGTCATGAGCGGTCAAATTATAGGTTTGCAGGATTGGTTCGCGACCCCCCCGGGGCGCTACCTTCTGGCTTGGGAGCAGGCCCAGTTCGATCAGGCGGTGGCCGACGTGTTCGGCTATCACGCGCTGCAGCTGGGTGCGGCCGAGGTCGACGGCTTGCGCGCCAACCGCATGCCGCACCGCTGGCTGGCGCTGGACGACCCCGCCCGAGGCGGCAGGGCGACGCTCCTGACCGACTTCGCGGCATTGCCGTTTGCAGCCAACAGCCTCGACCTGGTGGTGATGCCGCACGCGCTCGAACTGAGCCCCGATCCGCACGCCACCCTGCGCGAGGTGGAGCGGGTGCTGGTGCCCGAGGGCCGCGTGGTGATCTGCGGGTTCAACCCGGCCAGCCTCTGGGGCATGCGGCAGCGACGCGCACACCTCTATCGCCGGCTCGGCATCGGCGACCTGTACCTGCCCGAAGGCGGGGAGTTCATCGGCTACTGGCGCATGCGCGACTGGCTGCGGCTCCTGAGCTTCGAGGTGGAGTCGGGCCGCTTCGGCGTCTACCGGCCTGCGGTGCGCAGCGAAGCCTGGCTGGAGCGCTCGCGCTGGATGGATGCCGCCGGCGAGCGCTGGTGGCCGATCTTTGGCGCAGCCTACTTCCTGGTCGCCGTGAAGCGGGTGCGCGGCATGCGCCTGCTGAGCGCCGAGTGGCGCCGCTCGGGCGCCCGCGCCACGGCGCCAGTGCCCATCGCGGGCAAGGTGCACCGCAACGAGGTCGGCAAGAATTGAGAATGAACGAAAACGAATGATGATGAAGAAGGAAAAGCCGGTTTGAACGAAGTCGTGATCTACACCGATGGCGCGTGCAAGGGAAACCCCGGCCCTGGCGGCTGGGGCGCGTGGCTCAAGTCGGGCTCCACCGAGAAAGACCTGTTCGGCGGTGAACTCGACACCACCAACAACCGCATGGAGCTGACTGCCGTCATCGAAGGCCTGGCCGCGCTCAAGCGGCCCTGCAAGGTGCTGCTTTACCTGGACAGCCAGTACGTGCGCAAGGGCATCACCGAGTGGATCCGCGGCTGGAAGACCAAGGGCTGGATGACAGCCAGCAAGCAGCCCGTGAAGAACGTCGAACTCTGGCAGCGGCTCGACAAGCTGGTGAGCGAGGGCGGCCACCAGATCGAGTGGCGCTGGGTCAAGGGCCACTCGGGAGACCCGGGCAACGAGCGCGCCGACATGCTGGCCAACAAGGGCGTGGACAAGGCCTTGGGCCGGATCTGACCGTTCGGGGCGCCTTAGATGTTGCCGTCGAACATCATCACGTCGACTTCGCCGCCCGCCGCGACATTGCCCTGCTCGTGGTGCAGCACCACGAGCCCGTTGGCTTCGACCATCGAGCTGAGCACCCCCGAGCCCTGGTGGCTCGCGACGCACACCTCAGGCAACGCGTCCGGCATGGTCTTCACGAAGCCGCGCTGGTATTCGGTGCGGCCCGGCTTCTTGCGGATCGGGCCTGTGCAGCGTGCACGCAGCAAGGGCGGTGGCGCGGCTGCCGCGTCGTGGCAGCCCATCAGGCGCAGCAGCGCAGGCCGCACGAAGGCCAGGAAGGTCACCATCACGGCCACCGGATTGCCCGGCAGTCCGAACAGCACCGCTGGCTGCGGCGACGCCTCGCGCGGGATCAACCCCACCGCCAGCGGCCGGCCCGGGCGCATGGCCACGCGCCAGAACGCCATGTCGCCCAGTTGCTGCATCACGTCGCGCGTGTGGTCGGCCGCACCGGCGCTGACACCGCCGCTGGTGACGATGGCATCGGCCTCGTGCGCGGCGCGCCGCATTGCGGCGGCGAGCGTGGCCGGATCGTCGCGCACGAGGCCGAGGTCGATCACCTCGCAGCCCAGCCGTGCGAGCATGCCGAACACGGTGTAGCGATTGCTGTCGTACACGGCGCCTTCGCGCGGCGCGTCGCCGAGGCTCAGGATCTCATCGCCGGTCGAGAAGTAGGCCACCCGCAGCCGCCGCAGCGCGGGCACGTCCGGCAGGCCGAGGCTCGCGACCATGCCGAGCGCGGCGGGCGACAGGCGTTCGCCCTTGCGCAGCGCGGTCTGGCCCTGCATCAGGTCTTCGCCCGCAAGGCGGCGGTTGTCGCCGCGGCGCAGCACCCTGGCCGGGAAACACACGCGGTCGCCATCGACCTTGCAGAACTCCTGCGGCACGACGGTGTCGAGGCCCGCCGGCATCATGGCGCCGGTCATGATGCGCACCGCATCGCCTGGACCCAGCGTGCCACGCCAGGCGGCGCCGGCCAGCGCCGTTCCCGCCACGCGCAGCGTGACCGAGACGTCGATGGGTGCGTCCCGCGGCAGCACCGCGCCGTCGAAGGCGTAGCCGTCCATGGCGGAGTTGTCGTGCGGCGGCACGCTGATGGGCGAGACGATGTCTTCGGCCAGCACGCGGCCGAGCGCGTCGACCAGGGAGACGGTCTCCCGTTGCGTGACGACCGCCGAGGCCGTGAGTTGCGAGAGAAAAGCGTGGACGGCCTCGACGCTCAGGTCGATGGCTGCGTCGTAGCCCGAAAGGGCGGAGGCGATGTCTGCGATGCGGCTCATCGGTTTTCGAGGGCGTGCAGTTCGGCCAGGGTGTTGGCGTTGAAGAAAGCGTCGGGCGCGTCGCCGGGGCGGTTGAAGGGCACGTGCACTGTGCGGTGCTGTGCGGTCCATGCGTGGACCTTGCGGCCGCCGGCTTCGGTGTAGCGCCGCAGGCTCTCGCGCAGGTCGGCGCGCAGCAGGCAGAAGACGGGTTGGAGGCGCAGCACCACCTCGCCTTCGGAGATTTCGGGTGCGTTGACCATCGCGATCTCTGCATTTTCGGCGGCCACCGCTTCGGCAAGCCGGACGGCGAGGTCTGGCGGAAATAGCGGTGTGTCGCAAGGTACGGTCAACAGCCAGGGTGTCGTGCAGTGCTCCAACCCGGTGAGAAAGCCCGCGAGCGGCCCCGGATAGTCCGCGAGGCTGTCGGGCCATACCGGCACGCCGAAGGCTTCGTAGTCGGCGAGGTTGCGGTTGGCATTGACGATGAGCTGGCCGACCTGCGACCCCAGCCGCCGGATCGCATGCAGAGCCAGCGGCTCGCCGTTGAAAAGCTGCAGTCCCTTGTCGACCCCGCCCATGCGAGAGCCGCGTCCGCCGGCCAGCAGAAGCCCCGTGATGTCGGCGGCCGCGATGAAAGCGTGCGCGGGCATGGCGGCCGCCTGCGTCATCCGCCGATGTAGCTCATCTCGACGCGGCGCGGCGCCTTGTCGCCGGCATCGCCGCTGTCGTTGTCAGGCCCAAGCAGGGCGCGCAGCTCGGAGTAGCGGTCGGCACGGCCCTGCCAAATGTGGCCGATGGCCGAGGCGATGTCGTCGTCGCTGGCGGTGCCGCGCAGCAGCGGGCGCAGGTCGTGGCCGGCGCTGGCGAAGAGGCAGAGGTACAGCTTGCCTTCGGTCGACAGGCGCGCGCGGCTGCAGTCGTGGCAGAAGGCCTGCGTGACGCTGCTGATCACGCCGATCTCGCCGCTGCCGTCGGCATAGGCCCAGCGCTGGGCGGTCTCGCCGGGCGTGGCGGCTTCCAGCGGCACCAGCGGAAATTCGGCATGGATGCGAGCGATGACGTCGGCCGAGGGCAGCACCTCGTCCATGCGCCAGCCGTTGGTGGCGCCCACGTCCATGTACTCGATGAAGCGCAGCACCACCTTGCCGCCGAGGTGCGTGCGGAAGTAGCGGGCCATCGGCAGTATTTCCTGCTCGTTGGTACCGCGCTTGACCACCATGTTGACCTTGATGGGACCGAGGCCGGCGACCAGCGCCGCGTCGATGCCGGCCAGCACATCGGCCACCGGAAAGTCGACGTCGTTCATGTGGCGGAACACGGCGTCGTCGAGGCTGTCGAGGCTCACGGTCACGCGCTGCAGGCCTGCAGCCCGCAGCCCGGCGGCCTTGCGCGCGAGCAACGAGCCGTTGGTGGTGAGCGTCAGCGCCAGCGGCTCGCCGGCGGGCGAGCGGATCCCGGCGAGTTGTTCGATGAGGCCTTCGATGTTCTTGCGCAGCAACGGCTCACCGCCGGTCAGGCGGATCTTGCGCACGCCGTGCGCAGCGAACAGGCGGGCCAGCCGCGTCATTTCTTCAAAACTCAGCAGCGCGCTGTGCGGCAGGTACTTGTAGTCCTTGTCGAACACGTCCTTCGGCATGCAGTAGCTGCAGCGAAAGTTGCACCGGTCGGTCACGCTGATGCGCAGGTCGGTCATGGGCCGGCCGAGGCGGTCGAGCAGCACCCCCGTGGCGGGCACGGCGACCTCCGGCACGGCCACGGCGGGACGTGCGCGGCCGATCGTGGAGATCGGAATGACGATATTGCTGCTGTTTTTCATGAAGCGGGTCCGATTTTGCGCCACGGCCCAAGGGCCTGTGAACCTCAGGCTACTTGATCGCCGCCGCGTAAACCATGTCCCAGGTCAATGTTCTGGAATGCGCTCTGTTTGGGCGGCTGCCGGGCCGGCCCTTGGCCTCAGCCGTGCTTGACGGCGACGGTCTTGAGCGTGGTGAAGCCGTAGAGGGCCTCGAAACCCTTCTCGCGGCCGTAGCCTGAGGACTTCACGCCGCCGAACGGCAGCTCGACGCCCCCGCCCGCGCCATAGTTGTTGATGAACACCTGGCCGCTCCTCACGCGCCTGGCCATGCGGAACTGGCGCGATCCGTCGGTGGTCCACACGCCGGCGACCAGCCCGAACTGCGTGGCGTTGGCAAGCGCCACGGCTTCGTCTTCGTCGGCGAAGACCATGGCCGCCAGCACCGGGCCGAACACCTCTTCCTGTGCGAGCCGGTGATTCACCGGCACGTCGCGCAGCAGGGTGGGCGCCTGGTAGAAGCCGGTCTCGGGCGCTTCGTCGACCACGATGCCCTGCGCCACCATCGGGATGCCGGCATGTTGCGCATCGCTCAAGAAGTCCCACACGCGCTGCTGCTGCGTCTGGCGGATCAGCGGGCCCACGTCGAGATCCATGGCCGCGGGGCCGACGCGCAGCGCCTCGAAAGCGTGGCCCAGGCGCTCCAGCAGCGGTTCGTAGATGTCGCGCTGGATCAGCACCCGCGAGCCGGCCGAGCAGGTCTGCCCGGCGTTCTGCACGATGGCATTGATGACCACGGGAATGGCCGCGTCCAGGTCAGCGTCCGCGAAGATGATCTGCGGACTCTTGCCACCCAGCTCCAGCGTGACCGGGCAGTGCCGCTCGGCCGCTACCTGCTGGATCAGCGTGCCGATCTTCGGGCTGCCGGTGAAGCTGATGTGGTCGATGCCCTCGTGCCGAGCGAGCGCGTCCCCCACTTCATGGCCGTAGCCCGTCACGATATTGAGCGTGCCGGCCGGAAAGCCGACTTCGGCCGCGAGCTGCGCCACGCGGATCAGCGAGAGGCAGGCGTCCTCGGCCGGCTTGACCACGCACACGTTGCCGGCCGCCAGGGCGCCGCCCACGCTGCGTCCGAAGATCTGCATCGGGTAGTTCCACGGAATGATGTGGCCGGTGACGCCGTGCGGCTCGCGCCAGGTGAAGACGCTGTAGCCGTCCTGGTAGGGGATGGTCTCGCCGTGCAGCTTGTCGCAGGCGCCGGCATAGAACTCGAAATAGCGAACCAGTGCCACAGCGTCGGCGCGCGCCTGCTTCACCGGCTTGCCGCAGTCGCGCTGCTCGATCAGCGCGAGCTCGTCGACGTGCTCGGCGATCTTCTGTGAGAGCTTGTAGAGCAGGCGGCTGCGGTCGGCCGCGCTGACCTTGTGCCAGACACCCTCGAAGCAGTCGCGCGCGGCGCGCACGGCGGAGTCGATATCGGCTGCGTTGCTGCGCTGGATTTCGTCGAAAACCTGGCCGTCGGAAGGGTCGATGACGGGCAGGGTGCGGCCGGAGGAGGACGGGACGTGCGCGTTGGCGATGTAGTTGAGCTGCATGGGGTTGGATTTTGCGCGGACCGAAAACATCTCTGTCCGGCCGCTCCTGTCCTGGAGCGCCGATCAGGGAAACGTTACCTAAAAAATTACTTAGTATTTAAGTATTGCTCTCTCAAAGGGCGCCGCGAAAAGCCAGTCATCCGTGGAAAAAGCACGAGCTGGGCGCGTGTTTCATTGACGAAATATAGATACAAGCAGATACGATACCTGTAGACCAGCAGTGCTGGTTTAAGGGGGAAGGGGGCGAAGCCCATGACCCTGGAGCGCTTGTATCGGCAGCGAGGAGCGCTACAAGCGTTGGTAGGTCTTACTTAAAAACGAAGGAACGTACTGTGGCGATCATCGACGGCACCCCCGGAAACGATACTTTGGTTGGAACCTCAGATTCAGACATCATCCACGGCGGTGCCGGAAATGATCTCATCGACGGCGGCGCAGGCAACGATTCCATCTTCAGTGATGAAGGGAACGACGACATCTGGGGCGGACAAGGCAACGACTTCATCACCGGGAACAACACCGGCGCGGTCATAGTTCACTACAACGATGGTCCCGCCGGTGTCAGCGTCGATCTCCGGTCGGGTACCGCGACGGATGGCTGGGGCAATCGCGACACGCTTTCGCAGATCTATGCAGTCGTTGGCTCTGACTTCAATGACACCCTCACGGCCTGGGGGGCCACGAGTTCTGTCTACCTCAACGGTGGCAGTGGTGACGACAAGATCACTGGCGGGTGGGGCAACGATGCGTTGGTCGGGGGAAGCGGCAACGACACGATCGACGGCGGCGATGGCATAACCGGAGCCTCCAATTCTTGGTATGGGAGCGCTTATCGGCTATACCAAGCGACATTGGGGAGGGAGCCCGATATTGGTGGCTTTCAAGAATGGGTGACTGCATTGAAAAGTGGAATGACCGTAGGGGCCGCTGCGGCAACCTTTGTAAATTCTACGGAATTTCAAGCAAATTACGGGGCCCTCAACAATACGCAATTCGTGACTTTGCTCTATAAGAATGTCCTTGGGCGGACTCCTGATAGTAACGGCCTTTCTGCATGGGTTCAATCTCTCGATGCCGGAAATTCCAGAGCCAATGTGGTGGTGGGTTTTTCTGAGTCAACGGAATTCAAAAATAATAGTGCGACAGACGTTGATGCCTATATGACGGCGCGATTCAGCAATGAGCACCAAGGCGAGGTTTTTCGCCTTTACAAGGCTACTCTAAACAGAGAGCCAGATGGAACTGGTTTTGTTAATTGGGTCAATGCACTGGATGCTGGTGCGCAAACGATCAAATCGGTTGCGCAGGGTTTCGTTGGATCGGTCGAGTTTCAAAATACCTACGGAGCGCTTAACAATAATCAGTTTGCGACGCTCCTTTATAAAAATGTTTTAGGGCGAGAACCTGATCAGGCTGGGTTGGCCGCCTGGGTCAATGCGCTCGATCATGGAATGTCACGTGCCGATGCTGTAGTTGGATTTTCGGATTCAACGGAGTTTCGCGCGAACACCATGTCTGGGCAGGCAAATTTCATGGCTTCAAGCTTTGGAAGCTGGAGCGATGAGTTGCTCGGTGGACAAGGCGGCAATACGTTAATTGGTGGTCGTGGTGCAGACGTCTTCACGTTTGATTCCCTTCGGCCTGGAAACGACCAGGTATTTGGATTGGAAAATGTAGATCAATTGAAATTCGTTGGGTTTGGATATAGCGGTAGCGCCGATATACTTGGTCATATGACGCAAAGCGGCCAAGATGTAGTTTTCGCTGACGGGGCCCAAAACATCACATTCCATCACGCTACGCTGGCGCAACTATCGCAAGTCAATTTCTTGTTGACAGCGTGAAGTGAGCGGCCTGTCGCTCTCGTGTCGCCGCAGCCTTTGCATGGTTGAGACTTGGGTTGGATGAAGCGCCTGGACCAAATTGAAAAATGGAGAGCGGAGCGTGATTTATCCGCAGCCTCCCATAAATTCTGGCGGTCAAAAAATGCCTACTGAGGTTGGCGGCGCCTCTTTTCGTGCGCTTCAAGGTCTCGCCGCATTGCAGCCCGTGATTGCTTTTTTCTCTCTGGAAATGAGCGTACAGGCGCTCGGCGAGGCGATGGGCTGGCGTCCTGAAACCCCCATCGGCGCACAAGAGCTGCAACATGCGGCGCAGCACCTGGGGCTCGTGTCGAAACCCCTGCGGATCCAGGAACGCCCGTCACGCAAATGGCGGCTACTCAAACAGCGCGGTGGGGCGCGCTCGCTCCCCATCCCTTGCGTGATCGTTGGTGCCGATGGAAACGTGGTCACTGTGGTTGCTCGGCGCGAAAAGCGCGGGCCTTCCACCGGTCGGCACCCTGGTGTTGCGGACGAATCTGCAGTCGATCCGGCACAGGTTTCGGGGGAACTCCTCCTCTGGATACCCCAGACCTCCAAATTCAAATGGGTTTCGATGGCAGAGCTCGTCGAGAGCCATGGGGAAAGGGGCGCTCTTGCCGTCATTTGCTTCCGCCAACCCCTGCAACTCGGCGCAATCGGCGGCTCGGGCTCCCGCCGCTTTGGCCTCGGGTGGTTCGCGCCAGTGCTGTGGCGCTATCGCAAGCCGCTGGGGCAGGTGCTGCTCGGCGCATTTCTGCTCCAACTGGTCGCGTTGACGACGCCCCTGTTCAGCCAGGTCATCATCGACAAGGTCCTGATGCACAAGAGCCTGTCGACCCTGCATGTTCTCGGCATCGGCATGGCGGGCCTGATCGTCTTCGAAGCCGTGACCAACACGTTGCGCGGATATATGCTCGCGCATACGTCTGCTCGCCTCGACGCCGGCCTGTCGAGCGACCTGTTCCGCCATCTGCTCAGCCTGCCCATCCGATATTTCGAACAGCGCCAGGCCGGCGACACGCTGGCCCGCACGCGCGAGCTCGAAAACATCCGCAGTTTCTTCACGGGCGGCGCACTGACGACATTGGTCGATGGCCTCTTCATCGGCATCTTCATCGCGGTGATGCTGCTCTACAGTATCAAGCTGACCATCGTCACGCTCATCGGCCTACCGATTCTTGCCCTCGTGACGCTGGTGGCCCAGCCCATCTTTGCGAAGGCGCTGCAGACGAAGTTCGATCGCAGCGCGGAGGCCGGCAGCTTCATGGTCGAGAGCATCCAGGGCATCCATACGCTGAAGAGCCTCGCGCTGGCGCCCATGTGGCAGCGCAAATGGGACCTGCTGGCCGCGCGGCAGGTGGCAGCCGGGTTCGATGTCAGCAAGTTGGGCAATGCGGCGCAGAGCATTTCGCAGGCAGTCCAGCGGATGCTGACACTGGCGGTGCTCTGGGTCGGCACTACGCTGGTGATGAACAACGATCTCACCGTCGGGGGGCTTATTGCCTTCCAGATGCTCGCTGGACAGGTGTTGCAGCCGGTGTCCCGGCTGGTGGGGCTGTGGCAGAACTTCCAGCAGGTCAAGCTTTCGGTCGACCGCATGGGCGACCTCATGAATGCGCAGCCGGAACCCACCAACGCAGGTGTCCAGGCCATGCCGCCATTGAAGGGCCGCGTCGAGTTGCGTTCGATCCACTTCCGCTACCAGCCAGAAACGCCGCTGGTGCTGAACGATGTAAGCCTTCTGCTGGAACCGGGCGAAGTGGTGGGCATCGTGGGGCGCTCCGGATGCGGCAAGTCGACGCTCACCAAACTCATTCAGCGGCTGTACGGCGTGGAGGCCGGGCGCGTGCTGGTCGATGGCCACGACATCGCGCATGCCGATCCCCAGCAGTTGCGTAGGCAGATCGGCGTCGTGCTGCAAGACAGTTTCCTGTTCAGCGGGACGATTGCGGAAAACATTGCAGTCGCCCACCCGGGGATGTCCTTTGACCGCATCGTCTTCGCGGCGCAGCAGGCGGGGGCGCACGAATTCATCACGGCTTTGCCGCAGGGCTACCACACGCCGGTCGGCGAACGCGGTGCCCTTTTGTCCGGCGGGCAGCGCCAGCGCATCGCGATCGCCCGGGCACTGACGGGAGACCCGCGTATCCTGATCCTGGACGAGGCTACCAGTGCGCTGGACGTTGAGAGCGAGCAGGCCATCCAGGCCAACATGGCGCAGATCTGCCGTGGCCGCACGGTCATCATGATTGCCCACCGGCTCTCCACGCTGCGGCATTGCAGCCGCATCGTCGTGCTCGACAGCGGCAAGGTGGTGGAGCAGGGCGGGTTGCAGGAACTCATTGCGCAGCAAGGCGAGTTTGCGAGGCTCTGGGCCATGCAGCAGCACGAGCCGCTGACTGGTGTCCGCAAGCCCCATGCAGCGCATCGTCCCGAACGGCGCGGCAACCCCGCGGAGACGGAAGCATGAGCGTCGTGCTGTCCCCGAAGGAGCGAGCGTTTCACAGCCCGGCGCTCGCCATCGAGGAAGCGCCTCCTGCGCCATTTGCCAGTGGCCTGATGTGGGCGCTGGCGGTGTTGTTGCTCGGCGCCATTGCCTGGGCGTGTATCGGAGAGATCGAGATCGTGGCGACGGCGCCCGGCAGGCTGATTCCCGATGGGCGTGTGAAGGTCATGCAGACGATCGAGCCGGCCCTCGTGCGCGTCATCCACGTGCGCGAAGGTCAACGCGTCAAGGAAGGCGATCTCCTGATCGAACTAGATCCAACCTTGTCCCAGGCCGATCTCTCCAGCAGCCAGCAACGGCTGCAGCAGAATCAGCAGCAGATGGCGCGGCTCATGGTGGAGATGAAGGGGCAGCACCTGCCTATGTCGGTGCCGGGCGGCGGTTCCGGCGCGGCGAGAACGCTGGCGTTGACGCCCGACCAGATGGCGACGATCCAAGCCCGCGAAGCGGCATTCGAAGCCAAGCTAGCGGAAGCCAGGGCATCGGTCGACGAAAAGACGAAGGCCCTCAGGGCGGCCGAGTCGACGCACACGAAATTGCGCTTGAATCTCGGGCTCGCGACTAAGCGCTACCAGCAGAGCCTGGCACTCGTAAAGGAAGGCTTCTTCAGCGAAGGCGAGCGCCTCAAACAAGAGCAGGAAGTGGTAGGCCTGGAGCATGACCTGGCGGCGCAAAGCCAGACGCTGGCGCAGCTTGCTGCTGGGCTCCAGGAGGCGCGCTTCCGTCAAGCGGCCGTGGAGCAGGAGCGCAAGGTGCAGATCCTTGCGGAGGTCGAGCAGGCAAGCCGGGAGGGCGCGAGTCTCCAGGCCGAGTTCGAAAAGGCCCAGCAACTCAATGGCCTGAAGACCTTGCGTGCGCCAGTGTCCGGTGTGGTCCAGAGCCTCGGGGTCACGACACTGGGGAGCGCGGTGGCGGCCAATCAGCCGCTCCTGACGATTGTTCCCGAGAATACACCGTTGATCGCCGAAGTCTTCCTCAGCAACAACGACATCGGCTACGTCAAGATCGGCCAGCCCGTCGAGGTCAAGCTCGACAGCTTTCCCTTCACGCAATACGGGGCCGTGGCCGGCAGGGTGAAATGGGTCAGTGCGGACGCGGAGTTCCAGAATCCGCAGGCGCTCGACAAGCAGACGGGCACGGGCCAGTCCGCATCCGGCAATCGCAACTTCGACAGCAGCAATTCGGACCAGCGAACAAACGGCCTTGCCTACCGCGTGCAGATTGCGCTCGCGGGGCCCGATGCCAGCATCTGGGTCAAAGGGCGCCCCCAGGCCCTGCAATCCGGCATGAGCCTTCAGGCGGACATCCAGACCGATAGGCGCCGGTTGATCCAGCTGGTGCTGAATCCGCTGGAAAAGGGCTGGAACGAGGGCGTCCGGGTTCGATAGAGCGGGCCTGGCCCTTTGCTTACTTTGCCGTGGATCTCGGCAGCGCCTTCACCGCATTCAGCGTGCGCTCCACATGCTTGTCCGGATTCAGGTTCTGGTAGTAGTAGGCGACCTTGCCGTCCGGCGAGATCACGTACGACAGGCGGTTGGCGAAGTCGGGCCGCGTCTGCATCAGCGCGTCGAAACCCTGGATCACGGTCTTGCCCTCGTCCGACGCCACCGGAAAGCGGCTCTGGCAGGACTTGACCGAGAACTTCGACAAGGTGCCGATGTCGTCCGCCGAAACGCCGATCACGCTGGCGCCCAGTGCGGCGAACTGGTCCACGGCCTCGGCGAAGGCGTGGGCCTCGATCGAGCAGTCGTTGGAATCGGCCGCTGGAAAGAAGTACAGCACCACCGGCCCCTTCGCGAGAGCGTCGGCCAGCGAGTAGCGGAAGGTCTTGCCGCCCAGGGCCGCGGTGGCGGTGAACCTGGGGACGGGGTCGCCGATGTCTAGCGCGGCCCAGGCGGGATGCGCCAGGGCTGAAAAAACCGTCATCCAGGCGATGCGATGGAGGTGCGAACGGGCCATGATGTAACTCCGCAGCGATGTGGGCCGAATTCTAGGCCGGGCGTCCCCAAAAGGGGCCCTTGAAACCGGTGCAGGCCGGCCCGCGTATTGAGCAGAACAATTGAAGAAGCGACGGGGAAGAACCACGCCATGGAAGCACCATCATGAACGCCTGCCTCTTGCTTCTGCGCCTCGCGCTCGCTGGCGCCCTGATCGCGGCACTCGGCGCCTGCGGTTCGCTGCCGCCGGCACGGGAACGGCCCGCCGAATTTGCCGCCTCCGCCGACCCGTCGACCACGCTCGCGAAGATTGCCGCCGCATCCACGCCGCCCGGCGAGCACTCGGGCTTCCGGCTGATGCCGCTGGGCGTGTACTCGCTCGACGCGCGCATCCAACTCGCCCAGCGGGCCCAGCGCTCGCTGGTGGTGCAGTATTACCAGCTCGAGAACGACGCCGTCGGCCGCCTGCTGCTGCGCACGCTGCGCGAGGCGGCGATGCGCGGCGTGAAGGTGCGGGTGTTGGTGGACGACCTGTATACCGTCAAGAGCCAGCAGCTGCTGCTGGCGCTGTCGGAGACGCCCAACGTGGACGTGCGCCTGTTCAACCCGTTCTGCTGCGGGCGCAACGGCTTCCTGTCGCGCTTCGCGGCGTCGCCGTGGGAGATTTCGCGGCTCAACCACCGCATGCACAACAAGCTCTTCATCGCCGACGGCGTGATGGCGGTGGTGGGCGGGCGCAACATCGCCGAAGAGTATTTCGTGCTGAGCGAGGCGCAGAACTTCATCGACATGGATGCGCTGGTGATCGGCAAGGTGGTGCCGCAGCTCGAATCGATCTTCGACGCCTACTGGAACAGCGTGCAGGTCTGGCCGATTGCCGACATCGTGACGGGCGAGGGCGGCCGCAGGCCGAACGGCGCCGATTTCGACAGTTGGGTGGGCATGGCCGCGCCACCACCGAAGATCGTGCTGCCACCGTCCGACATCCTCGGCTACGGGCCCATTGCCGAGGAGCTCGACGGCGGC
Organism: Variovorax sp. Varisp46; assembly: GCF_059491885.1. Taxonomy (NCBI): domain Bacteria; kingdom Pseudomonadati; phylum Pseudomonadota; class Betaproteobacteria; order Burkholderiales; family Comamonadaceae; genus Variovorax; species Variovorax sp. Varisp46. The sequence continues at coordinate 2,414,430 of NZ_CP168515.1, read as the reverse complement.
CGCATGGGCCTGCTGTGGGGCGAAGCCCGCGCCATCGCCGACCCGCCCACCAAGCCCGCGACCATGTCCGCCGACGAGGCCATCGCCACCAGCGTGACGATGAAGGTCTGGGCGCTGTTGCTCGACGCCAAGACCGAGGTCGACCTGACCTCGCCGTACCTTGTGCCGGGCGAGCGCGGCATGGAGGCTTTCGAGGACCTGGCCAGGCGCAAGGTCAAGCTCACGCTGCTGACCAATTCCTTGGCGGCCAACGACGAGCCGCTGGTGCACACCGGCTATGCGCGCTACCGCCAGCGGCTGCTCGAAAGCGGCGCCGACCTCTACGAACTGAGCCCGCAGCGTACCAGCGCGGGCGAGCGCTTCGGCATGTTCGGCAAGTCGCTGGGGCGGCTGCACTCCAAGACCGCTGCGATCGACAGGACGCGCATCTTCATCGGCTCGATGAATCTCGACCCGCGCTCGGCCAGCCAGAACACCGAGATGGGGGTGGTGGTCGACAGCCCGCAACTGGCGCGCGAGATGTTGCGCGTCATCAACATCAGCAAGCTGCAGAATTCCTACCGGCTGCGGCTGGCTAAGGACACCGGCACGCTGCAATGGCTGACGAACGACGGCGAGAAAGAGATGATCCTGACCTCGGAGCCGGAGTCGGGCTTCTTCCAGCGCTTCTACAACATGCTCATCGCGCCGATCGTTCCCGAGATGCTGTTGTAGCCTCGGGGGATGGCGCAGACCTTCACCTCGTTGTCCGCCCCGCAGGTCATGCTGTGGGGCGTGCTTTTTTTCGGCGGCATCTATCTCTGTTTTGGCGGCCTCACGTGGCTGCTGACGAAGCGCGCGCTGCCGGCGCTGGGCATCGGGCGCGAACTCGATCCGCGGCCGCTGCAGCCGGGGCAGCTGCGGCGCGAACTGGGGCAGTCGGGGGTGTCGGTGCTGATCTTCGGGCTGGGCATGGTGTTTCCATGGGGGCTGCTGCAGCTGGGCTGGGCGCGGCTCGACGGCGATGCGGGTTGGCGGCAAGTCGCGGTCGAGATCCTCGCGCTCGCCTTTTGGAACGACGTGCATTTCTGGATCAATCACCGGCTTTTGCATACGCGCTGGCTGCGGCGCTTTCACGGGCCGCATCACCGCTCGTTCGTGACCACCCCGTGGGCCACCTACAGCTTTCACCCCGTCGAGGCGCTGATGCTCGGCAACGTGATCCTGCTGCCGATGGTGGTGCACGACTTCAGCTTCTGGTCGCTCGCGGCGGTGCCGGTGTTCAGCCTGTTCTTCAACTGCATCGGGCATTCGAACTACGACTTCTTCACGGGCGTGTCGTACAGCCACTGGTTCGCGGCGAGCCGCCGGCACCATCTGCACCATGCCGTGCACAACGGCAACTACGGTTTTCAATTCACGTTCATGGACCGGCTGTTCGGAACGCGCGTCGCGGCCGATGCAGCCGAGCCGGTTCTCCAGGCCTTCCGCAAGAAGCATGGCGCGACCACGGCCTGACGCGAGCCGCCACCTGCCGCGGCTGCGTCACCGGCGCGACTGGCAGAGCCTTGCCTATCTCGTCGCGTTGCCTGGGCTGGCTGCGTGGCAGTGGTTCCATGGCTTCGATGTCCTGCTATATGGGATGACGCTGTTCCTGACGCTCGGCGTCGGCGTGATCCATCACAACCATGTGCATCTGCGCATGTGGCGCGGGCGGGGCATGAACCGGTTGACGGACTTCTGGATCACGTTGCTGCAGGGACACCCGACCTTCGTGTTCTGGCCTGCGCACGTGGCCAACCACCATCGCCACCGGCATGGCTCGAAGGACGTGGCGCGCACCTACCGCTTCGGCGGCGACACCAACCATCTGCGGGGTTACCTGCTGCATCCGTTCCAGGCGGTGTGGGTGTTGATGCCGGTGTTCTTCGCCTGGCTTGCTCGGCTGCGGCTGCATAGGCGAGGCGCGTGGCGCTACTGCATGGCGCAGTACGCGCTGTGGCTGGCCAGCTGGGCGGTGCTGCTGGGGCTCGACTGGCGCAAGGCGCTGGTCTTCGTCATCGTGCCGCAACTGCACGGCCTGCACTGGCTGCTGGCGACCAATTACCTGCAGCATGCCCACGCCGACGGCCGGAAGGCGCCTCGCAAGGAGGCGCAGGGCGATACCCCGGGTAGCCGGCTGAACTACGCCCGCAATTTCGAGGGGCTGGTGAACCCCTTGCTGTTCAACATCGGCCTGCACACCGCACACCACGAAAACTCGCATGCCCATTGGTCCGAGCTCACCCGCCTGCATCGCACGCGCTACCGCGCGCAGGTGGACCCTGCGCTCAACGAGGGCGGGCTGGTGCCGTACATGGTGCGGGTGTTCCTGCTGGGGGCCGTGTGGCCGCGTTTTCGCAGCCGCCCGCTGATGCCTCCCGATTCACCCATCAACTGAACCATGCCCGTCTCATTTCAACGCGTCTACCTCGAAAGCGCCGGCTACTTCATGCCGGGCGAGCCCATTCCCAACGACCGCATGGACGCCTACATCGCGCCGCTCAACCGCATGTCGGAGCGCATCAAGCGGCGCATCCTGGCGGAGAACGGCATCCTCACGCGGCACTACGCCATCGACGAGGAAGGCGTGACCCGCCACACCAATGCGCAGCTGGCGGCAGGTGCGATCCGCGACTGCCTGCGGCGGGGCGGCGCGGAGCTGTCGCGCGTGTCGCTGCTGGCCAGCGGCTCGTCGGGCGGCGACACGCTGATGCCAGGCTTTGCCAACATGATCCAGGGCGAGCTGACGGCGCAGCCGATGGAGACGCATTCGGTGCACGGCATCTGCGCGGCGGGCGTGTCGGCGATCCAGACGGCCGCGCAGGGCATCGAGCTGGGGGCGCACCGCTCGGCGGTGGCGGTGGCCAGCGAGATGCCGTCGCGCCTCTTCAAGCGCTCGCGCTTCGCGGCGCGCGGCTACGAGACAGACTTCGACTCTCACTTCCTGCGCTGGATGCTGTCCGATGGCGCGGGCGCCTTGCTGCTGTCCGACGGTACGCCCGCACTGGCCGGTGCACCGGGGTTGCGGCTGAAGCTGAAGTGGGTGCACCAGCGCGCTTTCTCGGGCGACTATCCGGTGTGCATGCAGCTCGGGCTGACCGAAGACCGGACACGCGGCCACCTCGATTTCGGTTCCTGGGCCGAGGCCGAAGCTGCCGGCGCGCTGTCGCTGCGCCAGGACATCCGTCTGCTGCCGCACCTGTTCGACATCGGCATCCACGAGTACGCGGGTCTCGTGCGCGACGGCTGGGTCGATCCGAAGCGGGTCGATCACTTTCTCTGCCACTACTCGTCGGAAAAATTCATCCCGGTGGTCGAGGACCTGATGGCCAAGGCCGACCTGTCGATCCCGCGCGAGCGCTGGTGGAGCAACCTGGCCTGGCGCGGCAACACCGGGGCCGCGTCGATCCTCGTGATGCTGGCCGAATTCCTGCACACCAAGGCGCTGAAGCCCGGCGAGCAGATCTTCTGCTACGTGCCAGAGTCGGGGCGATTCATGGCGGCGTACATGCTGCTCGAAGTGGAGTCCGTCGATGCCGTGCCGGTGGTTGCCGCATCGCGCGCGGCGGCGGCAGCGGCGCCTGACGACGACCTCGTGATCGCACCCCCGCACGACCCGGCCGCCGCGCCCGAGGGCCTCGGTGCCTTGTTGACCGAACTGGCCGCCATCTGGCACGACTACCGCTCCCGGGTCTGGCGCACGCCGCTGATCCGCCAGATCCGCGAGCGCCGCTTTACCGTGCCCGACTACCTGAACTGGATGGAGCAATGGGTGCCCCAGGTTCGCGAAGGCAGCCTGTGGATGCGCGAAGGCGCCGCCTCGCTGAGCGAGCCGTACCAGATGCTGGCCTCGCTGATCGGTGTGCACGCGGGGGAGGAGCAAAACGACTTCAACATCCTCTTCAGCGACTACCGCAAGGCCGGCGGCATGGTCGAGAACATCGAAGACCTGCGCCGCAACCCCGGCGGCGAGGCGCTCAACGCCTACCTGCATGGCCTGGCCGCCACGCGCGACCCGATCGGATTGCTGGGCGCGATCTACATCATCGAGGGCACGGGCCAGCGCATCGTGCCGGCGCTGCTGCCGCTGCTCAAGTCCGGCCTGAAGCTGCCACCCGATGCCTTCCGCTTCCTCGAATACCACGGCCACAACGACGAGCATCACCTGAGCCGCTGGCTCACGGCGGTCGAGATGGTCATGGCCGTAGAGGGGCACGCGCGCGCCGCCCGACAGATAGCCGACACCGCGCGCCATACGGCCGCGCTGTACCTGATGCAGTTCCAGCACATCACCGAACGCAGGCCCCATGGACCGAACACCTGATTTCCTGACCCAGGCGCACGACGAGCGCGACCCCAGCCCCTGGCTGGCGCTGTACCTCGACCAGAGCACGCCGCTGCCCGACGACGTCAAAGCCGCGTGGCTGGCCGATTCGAGTTCGGCGTCGCGCCAGTACCTGCTGCCGTTCCTGCGGCCGATCGCGCGGCTGACGATCATCCTGATCCAGATCGTGAAGGTGTTCGTGCCGCGCAACTGGTCGCATTCGATGCTGCTGCACCGACTTCTCGCGTGGGGGCTGAAGCGCTTTGTTTCGCCGGAGGCCAATTGGCTGATCCTGCGGCACTTTCACCTGGGCTCGCAGGTGCTGGCCTTCATCGGGCGAAACTCGCCGGCCCCGGTAGCGACGAGCCCGCTGGAGCCGGCCGGCATCGACGCGCTGAAGGACGAGATGTTCCTGAAGCACGACCTGAACCTGTTCAATTTCGTGATCCGGCTGAACAAGGCGCTGCGCGACAAGGGCGTGGCGCTGCGCAAGGCGGAGCAGGTCGATTTCTCCATGATCAGGGAGCCCGGCCCGCGGCTGGAAGACATGCCCCAGGGAAAGCTCAATTTTCTCGATCTGCAAAGCGCCATCGAGCTTTTTACGCCGCTTTACCAGCTGATGCTGACGGACAACGATTTCTGGCGTGCCGCCAACTCCCTGCAGCTGGACGAAACCATCGGCATCTACGCGGCCACGATCCTGGCCGCGCCCGAACACCTCATTCTGGTCAACAACAAGCACCCGCTCGTGCCCTTGTCGACACTGCGGGCGGGGCATCGGCTGGTGATCCACGGGCTGTCCACCGAGATGCTGCACAGCCTGCTCCAGCGGATGCAGGCGGCCCAGGAAACCGGGGCGCCAGAGACCTCCCCGTGCGAGCAGCCACTTGCATAGGCGTATGCTGCCCCCAGATGCAAACCATGAACACGACCGATAATCCGTCTCCCAAGACCGATCTGGCAGTGACCCACGTGTTGGCGCAACTGCTGGAAAAGCTTGAACACAGCGCTGTGCCCGTCGGCGCAGAGCAGTACCGTTCCGTGGTCGAACACCTCGTGCATGAGTTCGAGGATGTCGAGCAGGGCGCCGAGCTCGGCCGCCTGCTCGATGCCTATCCGGCCGCGGCCGAGGTGTATGAGAACCTCAACTATCAGTACGCCGGGCTTTGCCGCTCGGCGTTGGACGCTTCCCTGGCGGCTGAAACCAGTGCCCGGGAAGCCATTGCACGCGCGATGCGCCGTGCCGAACCGAATAGCAAGGACAAGACGCATGGCGAAGGGTGAAGTGAAGACGGCAGTGGTGGCGGACGGCCTGCGTTACAAATCGAAGACGCCCGGCTCGCCGTTTCGCGCCTCGGCGTCGTTCAGTGGCGCGACCATGTCGTGCTTCATGTGCGGCAAGCACCGCGTGCGCTCGCAGTTGCGCACCCGCCAGGTGCTGGGCAAGTCCCAGACCGTCTGCGCGCCTTCGTGCAAGGCGCTCGACGAATCCCTTGAGTAGGCCTTGACCAAGTCAGTCCGTTAAGGACACCCTGCTAGCACATCAGGGAGGCACTTTGGAGACATTTCCGCGTGCATAAGTCACGAATTGGCCTTCCCCATTGCCGCCAATCGTTATACAGTTAGAAACAAATGATGCAAGTGATTGCATGAATTCAAAAGTTCTAATTTGTAGCCGATTTCCAATGAATTGCAGCCACGCCGTCGACGCCCCTCGCGGGACATGGAATTCAACGCTTGCAAAGGGGTTCTGCCATGGCTAAGTCGCGCCACGTGGTCATTCAGGTGGTCAAGCGCTCCTCCGGCAGCGCCACGCACCATGTCGAATTCCTGATGGACGACAACTTCGCCGAGCGCCTGCGCCAATTGCGCTCGCTGGTGCCGCCTCTTGGCAGCCTGAACAAGCAGCGCGACCTCGTGATCGACAAGGTGCGCGTGCGCCTGCCCAACGCCATCTGGCGCTCGGGCAATGAGATCGAGATGGACGGAGGCGTGGACGGCTCCTGTATCGTCATTGCCGCGGAAGGCTCGTTCAATTGCGGCGGCAAGGACCGCAAGACGCGCGAAAAGCTCGTGACGTACAACTTCTCCATCGCCCGTCTGATCGAGCTGCATGCCGAGCGCCCCGAGGGCGAGACCCTCTACATCCGCGACGGCGTTTTCGCCAACGACGAGCCTGCCGAATCGCCGGCCGGCCGTTGGGTCACTTCGATGCACGAGCTGGAAGTGGTGATGCGCGTGCCGGATGCTCCGTCCGATTTCGACACCCTGCACGACCTGGCGCTGCGCCCCGAACACCAGCAGGCCGGCGGCGGTGCGCCGCAACGCGCCAACTTCTACTGAGCTTTCTTGCCGGTCAACCCGCGGCCGCTGCCTCGGGTGTCGCGCCCACGGGTGCGTACTGTGCGCGGTTGTCCTCCAGCCAGCGCACCGAGAGGCTGCTGTCCTGCTGCATCGGATGGAAGTCCGGGCGCAGGTAGCCGCGCCAGCCGGCCAGGTTGCCGCGCAGCAGACCGTCGCGGCTCAGCAGGATGCGCACGGCGCTCTTCCAGGTCGACCATTTCCACAGCTGCTTTTCGTGGCGCAGGTTGTCGATGGTCTGATGCATCAGGTCGCCCAGGAACATGATCGTGACGCGGCGGAACCAACGCTTGCGCCATTCGTCGGAGCCGCCTGCGGCCTTGTAGATGTCGAAGGCCACGCTCTTGTGTTCCAGTTCTTCGGCGCTGTGCCACAGCCACATGGTGCGCAGCCGGGGCTCGGCGCCGTCGAGGATCTCGGGGTGGGCCAGCAGCCATTCGGCGAACAGCGCCGTGAAGTGCTCGGTGGCCGCCGTCACCGCCAGCGCGTGGCGCGGGTCGGCGTCTTCCATCAGCGTCAGGCGCTTGCCCGCGCGCGCCGTCCAGCCATCCACCAGGCCCTGGCTTTCGAGGTGGTTGTTGAAGAGCGAATGAATGCGCCGGTGCGTGGCTTCCTGCCCGATGAAACCGCGCACGTCGGCGCGATGCTTTTCCTGCACTTCCGTCGGCAACGTGGCGACGGCATCGCGAACCGCGTCGATGAAGAATTGTTCGCCGAAGGGGAAGCTCATCGACAGGGCGTTGAAGAAAGCGGTCGAGAATGCGTCGCCGCCGCACCAGTCGCGGGCAAAGGGCGATTGCAAATCGATCAGAAGGCGGCGGACCACGAGATCAGTCATGAAAAACAAGCCTCGAAAAAAGCACGGAACTGAAATGGTTGGTACATCTTCGTACCGACTTGCCTCCATGGTGCAATCGCAAGTTGGTACTGTCAAGTACCATGACGTAGGAAAATGTGCCGTTCATGAGTGAAGCCGTCGAAACAGCCGTGCCTTCCAAGTCAGACGATGGCACCGGAAGCGAGCACTACACGCGCCTGCTGCAAGGCATGGCGCATGCCGTGGCAGCAAAGGGCTACGCCGAAACCACCATTGCCGACATCGTGCGCGAGGCGGCCGTGTCGCGCCGCACCTTCTACGAGCACTTCAGCACCAAGACCGAGTGCCTGATCGCGCTCTACCAAACCGCCAGCCGGCTCGCGCTGCAGGCGGTGAGCGAGGCTTTCGACCCCGCGCAACCGTGGCATGCGCAGGTGGAGCAGGCCATGGCGGCGTATTTCGATTACCTCGCCCAGGACCCGGTGCTGCTGCGCACGCTGTTTGTCGAGATCCTCGGCCTGGGCATGCCGGGCCTCGCGGTGCGGCGCCGGGTGAACGACGAGATCGCCAACTTCATCCAGGTGGCGATCAACAGCAGCGGCGACGCGGAAGGCCTCGCAGTGCATCTGACGAGCCAGATGGCGATGACGGTGGTCGGCGGCATCAATGAACTCGTTCTGCAAGCCATCGAGCAGGATCGCGCTGCGGACCTGCGGGAGCTGGTAGCGCCAGCCACCCGGCTGGTGCGGGCCGTGGCGGCCGAGAGCCGGCGCTAGAAGCCGAGATTCAGCCCGGCTTTCGCTGCGCCGGGTCGTAGAAGAATTGCTCTTCGGCGATGCGATCGCCCTCCCAGCGCTGCCAGGCGATTTCCTCCATGCGCATGCTGGCGCCACCCTTGAACGTGAACTCGAAGATCCAGTGGATCGCCACATGGTCGCCGTTCACGAGCACCGGACGCACGCAGGTGGAGGTGACGGTTTCGGTGCGATCGAGCACGGCCGTCTCCTGCGCCACCAGCGTGCTGCGGCCGCGCCGTGGCTCGGCCTGGTTCTCGCGCATGGTGGCGTCTTCCGTGTAGTAGTCCTCGATGGCTTTGGCATGCGCGCCGCCTTCGACGGCGGCGATGAAGGATTCGAGTCGTGCGGGTGTGGGCATCTCAGGACTTTATCTTGACCTCGACGCGGCGCGCTTCGGAGGGCGGCCCGTCGGCTTGGGATTGCTCGGGCTTGGCGAGCTCGATCTTGTCTTCGGGCGCACCGGCCGCCTTGAGCGCATCGCTCACGGCCACCGCGCGCTGCTTGGCAAGTTCGGCGTTCTTGGCCGGGTCGCCGCTCGCATCGTGGTAACCGCTCACGAGCACGGTGCTGCCGCTCTGCACGGCCTTGATCACGTCGGTCAGCGCTTCCCTGGCGTTGGGCGCCACTTCGGCGCTGGCGCTCGCGAAGTAGAACTTGACCACGCCGTTCTCGACCTTCACGGCGGCGGCTTTGGCGGCCGACACGGCGCCCGAAGCCACCACGGCCGCAGGCGTCGACGGCGTGGCAGCGGCGGCGGGCGAGGCAGCGGGCGAGGCAGCGGGCGCCGTGGAGGCCGGCGGCTGCTCGACCTTCGTCGGTACCGCCGCCGCCGCATCGCCGGCATGGAACTTCACCACCAGCGGCACGATCAGCAGCGCCACGATGTTGATGATCTTGATCAGCGGATTCACCGCCGGGCCGGCAGTGTCCTTGTAGGGGTCGCCCACGGTGTCGCCGGTGACGGCGGCCTTGTGCGTCTCGCTGCCCTTGCCGCCGAAGTGGCCGTCCTCGATGTACTTCTTGGCGTTGTCCCAGGCGCCGCCGCCGGTGCACATGCTGATGGCGACGAACAGGCCCGTGACGATGGTGCCCATCAGCAGCCCGCCCAGCGCCTTCGGCCCGAGCACCAGGCCCACGATGATCGGCACCAACACCGGCAGCAGTGACGGGATCATCATTTCCTTGATGGCCGCGCCGGTCAGCATGCCCACGGCCTTGCCGTACTCGGGCTTGCCGGTGCCTTCCATGATGCCGGGGATCTCGCGGAACTGGCGGCGCACTTCTTCCACCACCGCGCCGGCCGCACGGCCCACGGCTTCCATCGCCATCGCGCCGAACAGGTAAGGGATCAGGCCGCCGATGAAGAGGCCGACGATCACCATCGGGTCGCTCAGGTTGAAGCTGATGTTCAGCCCGAAGCTCTCGAGCTTGTGCGTGTAGTCGGCAAAGAGCACCAGCGAGGCGAGGCCGGCCGAGCCGATGGCGTAGCCCTTGGTCACAGCCTTGGTGGTATTGCCGACCGCGTCGAGCGGATCGGTCACGGCGCGCACGCTGTCGGGCAACTCGCTCATCTCGGCGATGCCGCCGGCGTTGTCGGTGATAGGGCCGTAGGCGTCGAGCGCGACCACGATGCCGGCCATGCTCAGCATCGAGGTGGCCGCCACTGCGATGCCGAACAGGCCCGCCAGCGAATAGGACGCCAGGATCGCGATGCACACGAAGATCACCGGCCACGCCGTCGAGCGCATCGACACGCCGAGGCCCGCGATGATGTTGGTGCCGTGGCCAGTGGTCGAGGCCTGCGCGATGTGCTGCACGGGCTTGTACTGGGTGCCGGTGTAGTACTCGGTGATCCACACCAGGGCGGCCGTCAGCGCAAGGCCGACGAAGCAGGCGCCGAACAGCTTGAGCTGGCTGCCGCTCGGTGCAATGGCGTTGTCGGGAATCAGCCAGCTGGTGACGAACCAGAACGCGACCAGCGACAGCACGCCCGCCACGGCCAGGCCCTTGTAGAGGGCCGGCATCACGTTGACCATGCCCGGCGATGCCTTCACGAAGAAGCAGCCGATGATCGACGCGATGATCGACACGCCGCCCAGCGCCAGCGGATACAGCACCGCGTTGGTCGGCGCCGCCGTGACCATCAGCGCGCCCAGCACCATGGTGGCGATGAGCGTCACGGCGTAGGTCTCGAACAGATCGGCAGCCATGCCGGCGCAGTCGCCGACGTTGTCGCCCACGTTGTCCGCGATCACCGCCGGATTGCGCGGGTCGTCTTCGGGAATGCCGGCCTCGACCTTTCCCACCAGGTCAGCGCCGACGTCGGCGCCCTTGGTGAAGATGCCGCCGCCCAGGCGCGCGAAGATCGAGATCAGCGAGGAGCCGAAGGCAAAGCCGATCAGCGGATTGAGGATGGCCGAGAGGCCGTGGGCCCCGGCCGGAATGCCGCCAGCGGACAGCACCCAGTAGAAGACCGACACGCCCAGCAGGCCCAGCCCCACCACCAGCATGCCGGTGATGGCGCCGCCGCGGAATGCCACGTCGAGCGCCGGGCCGATCCCGTGCGTGGCCGCCTGTGCCGTGCGCACATTGGCGCGCACCGATACGTTCATGCCGATGAAGCCGCAGGCACCCGAGAGCACCGCGCCCACGATGAAGCCGACCGCCGTGGTCAGGTCGAGGAAGATGGCGATGAGGATGGCGAGCACCACGCCGACGACGGCGATGGTGCTGTACTGCTTGGCGAGGTAGGCAGAGGCGCCGGCCTGGATGGCCGCCGCGATCTCCTGCATGCGGGCGTTGCCCGGGTCCTTCGCGAGAATCCAACTTCGGGCCCAGAAACCGTAGGCCACGGCCACGAGGCCGCAGACGATGGCCAGTATCAGGGGGGTGTTGCCGATCATGCTTTGCTTCTCCATTCGTTCGTTGTGACTTGTGGAGACGGACAGCATGGGCCCTGCGTGCAACGCGTACGGGACCATGTTTTCCGCCGCGTTGCTTCCTCGAAGCTCGCAGCACCTGGGGTGCGGAGCCGATTGGCCAACGGTTGCAATTTACAGGCAAAAACGAGCGTGCGTGCGACGGGTCGGTGACGCGGAAAGTAAACTCCGGGTTTGTCCCCATCCCTCTCATACTTTTCAACTACTCGAAAAACGTCATGTCCTTCGACAAAGTTTCCCCCGGCAAGAACGTCCCCGATGCCTTCAACGTCGTGATCGAAATCCCGATGAACGCCGATCCGATCAAGTACGAAGTCGACAAGGAATCCGGCGCGATCTTCGTCGACCGCTTCATGACGACGGCCATGTACTACCCGGCCAACTACGGCTACGTGCCGCAGACCCTGTCGGGCGATGGCGACCCGGTGGACGTGCTGGTGATTGCCCCATACCCACTGCTGCCGGGCGTGGTGGTGCCGTGCCGCCCCTTGGGCATCCTGATGATGGAAGACGAGGCCGGCGTCGACGGCAAGGTGCTGGCCGTGCCCACCGACAAGGTGCTGCCGATCTACAGCCACTGGAAGTCAGTCGACGACGTGAACCCGATGCGCCTGAAGGCCATCAGCCACTTCTTCGAGCACTACAAGGACCTGGAAGCCGGCAAGTGGGTCAAGGTGCTGGGCTGGGAAGGCATCGACGCCGCCAAGAAGGAAGTCCTGGACGGCATCGCCGCCTACAAGAAGTAATCAGCCCCGGACCGCATCGCCAGCCTGCCGCATCCACTCGCGGTTGACCGACCTGGCGTGCGAGTTCCAGTGGCGCGCGGCCTGCTGGAGTTCGTCCCATTGGCGCTGCGCCGCAGCGGCGTCGCCTTGCTGCGCCAGCCAGACCACATAGCTTGCGCGCGCCTCGACCGTGTTGTATTTGCTCAATGCGGCTTCGAAGGCTTCGCGCGCTTCCGTGTTGCGCCCGTCGGCCGCCAGTGCGCGGGCCGTCAGCACGGCGACTTCGTCGTTGCGGTAATCGTCGCGCGTACTGCGCAGGGTCTGCAAGGCCTGCAGTGCATCACGACCGGCCGAAGGGCCGCCGGCGGCCATCAGCGCGCTGGCGAGGCCGAACTGCAATTCGGGATCGGAGGCGAGCGGACCCTTCAGCGCGTCGCGGTAGTGGCCGACGGCATCGGCGGCCTGGCCCTTGTCGAGCGCGGCCTTGGCAAGGCGCAGCTTGTTCTGCGCCGTGGGCGCGAGGTCGTAGGCCTCGGTGGCCGCGCGGTATTCGCGCTCGGGATCGATGAAGCCGATGGCCGCGTTCGCCACCTTCCCCGCGGTGCGCTGCATGCGCGAAGCGGGCAGGTACTCGACCATGAAGTACACGATGCTGCCCAGCAGCGGGAAGCTGAAAAGGATGATGAGCCAGTACATCTGCTTGCCGTGGCGCATCGCATGCACGGCAAAGAACAGCGCAATGAGGACGTGCAGCCCCAGTCCGAAGAATGGCATTGGTTTCTTTGTGTTGTTGTCGAATCGGGCGCCTTTATAGCAGCCCCGAATGGCACAACTCAGGCGGACCTGAAGGGGCTGCGCTCGCCCAGGTGGTCCATGTAGTTCTCGATGCCCGCACCCTCGCGCTCCAGGAAGCGCTCGACTGCATCGGCGAACGAGGGATGCGCCAGCCAGTGGGCACTGGTGGTCTTCACCGGCATCAGTGCGCGCGCCATCTTGTGCTCGCCCTGGGCGCCGCCCTCGAAGCGCTGGGCGCCATGTTCGATGCACCAGGCCAGCGGCTGGTAGTAGCAGGCCTCGAAATGCAGGCAGTCGACGCGCTCCAGCGCACCCCAGTAGCGGCCATAGGCGACCAACGGCCTGTCGGACTGCGTCGAGAGGGCGATCAGGCTGGCGGCCATCGGCTTGCCGTTGCGCTCGGCGATGAACAGCAGCCAGGCTTCGGGCATGGTGCCGGCCATGCGCCGGAAGAAGTCGCGCGTGAGGTAGGGCGGGTTGCCATGCTCGCGGTAGGTGCGTTCGTAGCAGCGGTAGAAAAAGTCCCAATCGGCCTTCGAGATGTCGGCGCCGCGCGACCAGCGGAAGCTCACGCCCGCGTCGGCCACCTTGCGGCGCTCCTGGCGGATCTTCTTGCGCTTGTCGTGGGAGAGGCTGGCGAGGAAGGCGTCGAAGTCCGCGTAGCCGGTGCCGGCCGAGGGTGCCGTGTTCGTCCAGTGGAATTGCACGGTGTTGCGCAGCATCAGGCCGGCTTCGGCGCAGGCGGCGATGTCCGCCTCGGCGCCGAACAGCAGGTGCAGCGACGACAGTTCCTCCTGTTTGCACAGCGCGACGAGCCCTTGCACCAGCAATGTGCGGCTCTGCGCATCGCGCGCCAGCAGCCGCGCGCCGGGCACGGGCGTGAAAGGCACTGCAACCACGGCCTTCGGGTAGTAGGCCAGCCCGTGCTGCTCGTAGGCGTTGGCCCAGGCCCAGTCGAACACGTACTCGCCGTACGAATGGTCCTTGATGTAGAACGGGCACGCCGCCTGCAACTGCTCACCTTGCCACAGCGTGACGAACTGCGGCACCCATCCGCTGTCCGGCGAGGCGCTACGGCTGTCATTCAGCGCCGCAAGGTATTCGTGGCGCATGAAAGGCGAGGGCTCGGCCTCGGCGGCCAGCAGCGCGTTCCATGCTTCCGGGCTCACGTCCGACGGCGACGACAGAACCCGAATGACATAATCGTTCAAGCCTTTTTCTTCCTTCTGTATGACGCTCAAGCTCGCCATCGCGCAACTCAATTTTGTGGTGGGCGACCTCGCCGGCAACGCGAAAAAGATCGTCGACGCCGCGCGCCAGGCCCATGCACAGGGCGCGCGTCTCTTGTTGACGCCCGAACTCTCGATTGCCGGCTATGCGGCGGAGGACCTGTTCCTCCGCCCCGCCTTCACCGAAGCCTGTGATGATGCCGTGAAAGGCATTGCCGCCGCTCTGGCCGACCTCAAAGACATGGTCGTGGTGGTGGGGCATCCAACCGGCGGCAGCCTGCGCAGTCGCTCGGTGGCCGTGCAGATGCGCCACAACGCGGCCAGCGTCATCAAGGAAGGCCGCATCCTCGAAACCTACGCCAAGCGCGAACTGCCGAACTACCAGGTGTTCGACGAGCGCCGCTATTTCACGCCGGGGCAGGGCACCTGCGTGTTCGAGGCGGGCGGGGTTTCCGTTGGACTGCTGATCTGCGAGGACGCCTGGTTCGACCAGCCGGCCGAGCTGGCCCGCGACGCCGGCGCCGAGGTGCTGGCCGTGCTCAACGCCTCGCCTTATCACGTGGGCAAGGAGGGCGAGCGCGTCGCGCGCATGGCCGACCGAGCGCGTGCCGTGGGGCTGCCGCTGGTGTACGCGCACCTGGTCGGCGGGCAGGACGAGGTGGTGTTCGATGGCGCTTCGTTCGCGCTGCAGGCCGATGGCACCACCGCCATGCAGGCGGAGAGCTTCCGGGAGAAGCTGATCTTCGCGCAGCTGGAGCGCACGCCCCGGGGCGGCGCCGGCTTCGTGGCCGAGCCGGCTGCCATCGCACCCCCGCGCGACGCCGAAGCACAGCTCTGGGACGCACTGGTGCTGGGCGTGCGCGACTACGTCGGCAAGAACGGTTTTCCAGGCGCCATCCTGGGGCTTTCGGGCGGTATCGACTCCGCATTGGTGCTTGCGATCGCGGTCGATGCACTGGGCAAGGACAAGGTTCGCGCGGTGATGATGCCTTCGCCTTATACCGCCGACATCAGCTGGATCGATGCGCGCGACATGGCCGGTCGCCTGGGCGTGCGCTACGACGAGATTTCGATCAAGCACACCTTCGAATCCTTCAAGGATGCGCTGGCAGAGGAATTCAAGGGCCGGCCCGAAGACACGGCGGAGGAAAATATCCAGGCCCGCATCCGCGGCACGCTGCTGATGGGGCTGTCGAACAAGTTCGGCGCCATCGTGCTCACCACGGGCAACAAGAGCGAGATGGCCACCGGCTACTGCACACTCTACGGCGACATGGCGGGCGGTTTCGCGGTCATCAAGGACCTGCTCAAGACCACCGTGTTTGCGCTGGCGCGCTGGCGCAATGCCCACGATCCGTACGGCACGGGGGCGGCGCCGATCCCCGAGCGGATCATCACGCGGCCTCCCAGCGCCGAGCTGCGCCCCGATCAGACCGACCAGGACAGCCTGCCGCCCTACGACATCCTTGACGGCATCCTGGCACGCTACATGCAGGACGACGAAGGCATCGACGAGATCATTGCCGCGGGCTACGACCGCGCGGTGGTCGAGCGGGTTGCGCGGCTCATCAGGATCAACGAATACAAGCGGCGTCAGGCGCCGGTAGGCATCCGGGTCACCCACCGAAGCTTCGGCAAGGATTGGCGTTACCCTATCACCAGCAAATTCAACGAAACCGCCGGAGCGCAAAAACCATGAAGCAGATCACCGCCATCGTCAAACCCTTCAAGCTCGAGGACGTGCGCGAGGCCTTGGCCGAAGTGGGCGTTACCGGACTGACCGTCACCGAGGTCAAGGGCTTCGGCCGCCAGAAGGGGCACACCGAGCTCTACCGCGGCGCCGAATACGTGGTCGACTTCCTGCCCAAGATGAAGGTGGAAGTTGTCGTCAACGAGGCCGATGTGGAACGCTGCATCGAGGCCATCGTCAGCTCGGCGCGCACCGGGAAGATTGGCGACGGGAAGATTTTCGTGACGGACGTGGAGCGCATCGTGCGGATCCGCACCGGCGAAGAAAACGAGAACGCAGTCTGAAGCAAAAGCCTCCGGCAACGGGGGCTTTTTTCGAACCGCGCGCCTCAGAGGTTTTCCGACAGCCTGTCTTCGCGCGGGTGGAGCGGCACTTCGGCGCGCAGCGCCGTGAGCAGTTCGGGCACGTCGGTACCGGTGCGGATCAGTTCCATCTGCCATTCGCCCATGAAGCCTTCGCGCACGCTGTGCGCCAGGAAGCCCAGCAGGCCGTCGTAATAGCCGGCGGTGTTGAGGATGCCGGTCGGCTTGTCGTGATAGCCGAGCTGGCGCCAGGTCCAGATCTCGAACAGTTCCTCGAAGGTGCCGATGCCGCCCGGCAGGGCGACAAAGGCGTCGGCGCGCTCGCCCATCATGGCCTTGCGCTCGTGCATGGTGTCGACCACATGCAGTTCATCGCACAGCGGGTTGGCCAGTTCTTTGTCGACCAGTGCCTTGGGGATGATGCCGACCACGCGGCCGCCGGCGAGGCGGGTGGCCTCGGCCACCGTGCCCATCAGGCCGGTGCGGCCGCCGCCATAGACCAGTTGGCCGCCATGCCGGCCGATCCATTGGCCGACCGCTTGCGCGGCCTGGGAAAACTCGGGGCGCTCGCCGGGGCGCGAGCCGCAATACACGCAAATCGAAAATTCAGGATTCATCCTGCCATCATGCCGCAGCCCGCAGGCCTGCTCATGACACGAATCGTTGCCACAACGCCGCCGCCCAGATGCCCCCGCAAAGCGCGAGCGAAAGCAACACCGCGGCGCTGCCCATGTCCTTGGCGCGCTTGGAGAGGTCGTGCCACTCGGGCCCGATGCGGTCGATGGCTGCTTCGACGGCGGTGTTGAGCAGCTCGACGATCATCACCAGGATCGCGCTGCCCGCGAGCAGCGCCACCTCGGTCCAGCCGCGTCCGAGCCAGAAGGCGGCCGGGATCATCACGATCGACATGATGGCTTCCTGGCGGAAAGCGGGCTCGCTCCAGCCGGCGCGCAGGCCGTGCAGAGAAATCAGCGCGGCATGCCAGACCCGTTCGAGGCCCTTGCGGGCTTTCTGCGGATTGACGGCGGGATCGGGGAGCTTGGGCAAGGCACTCATCGGCGACTCATCGGTTTGGAGGTGATGAGCCGTGTACCGGCCCAGGCGTCGTGCCAGAACTGGCGCTCGGGGTGAAAACGCGCCAGCAGCGCCCAGACGGCGACCCAGCCGAAAATCAGGACGGTCGATTCGCCGCCCGACAGCTTGAACGGCGCAACGGCGGCCAGCGGCGGCAGAAACCAGACCCAGCTCAGCAGGTAGCGCGCCAGCGCCCGGCGCTGGCTGACAGGCCGTCCGTGTGCATCGACGATGCGGATGTTCCAGGTCTTCATGGCGAGGGTCTGGCCCTTGGTCCAGAACCAGACGAAGTACACGCCGAACACCACGAAGAGAAAAGCCTGAAAAAGATGGCGCCGTGAATCCATGGCGTCGCGCATCTGGCCCAGCGTGCTGAAGAGCCAGCCTGAAACGAACACCACGGCGAACAGCAGCATGCCCTCATAGAGCCAGCAGGCCATGCGGCGCCAGAGGCCCGGCACTATCGAAACAGGAGCGTGGGTTGCTGGAGGAATCTGCGAGGCGGCCTGATCGGAGCCCGACGCCTCGGGGGAGCTGGAAACCATCGGAGCCTTGGGATCAGGGGGCAGAGGGAGGTGCCTCGGCCCCAGAAGACGGCGCTGGTACCTGGGCTTCCGCCGGAACCGGCGCGGACGTGGCGCTAGCTGGCGCCGGGGGCGCAGGCGTGACGGAAGCCGCCGGCGTCGTGACCGCGGGGGCTCGCTCCGGCGGCGAGGCCACCAGGATCGTTGCTGGCACGGCCGGGGGCGGCGGTGCCAGCAGGATTCTGGGCGTGTGCTGCCCTGCAGGCGTGACGGCCGGCACCGGCACGAGCTTCTGGGACGAAACCGGCCGAACGGGAATGGCTGCCCCGCGTGGCTTGGGTGGGGCGCGTTCCGCAAGCTTGCGCTTTTCTTCCTCGCTCAAGGCTTGGTACTGCTCCCATTTGACTTTGCGCTCGTCGGGTGAAATGCGCTTGACCTCGGCGAAGTTCAGGCGAGCCTGCGCACGTTGCTGGTTGCTCAGGGCAGCCCATTCGATCATGCGGCTGTGCAGGGTGGATTGATCTTCGGCCGACATGCTCGCGTAGTTGCGAGACAGCGCCAGCCATTTCCTTTTCTGGCCGACGTTCAGCGTGTTCCAGTGAACGCTGAGCGGCTTGAGGGCCTGCTGCTGCTCGGCCGTGAGTTCACTCCAGAGTGGCCTTGTGGTCGAGACGGCCTTCGGGCTGGTGGCAGACGCGGAACTTGCCGGGGTCGAGCCCTTGACCGCCGCCTCGGTGGGGGGCTGGGCGTTGGCGAGCGTCAGGCCGAAGGCTGCGACCGCAAGCGCACCCGCCCAAACGACTACGCCCGCCTGGAGCGGGCGCAACGGATGGGTAGTGTTCGCGCTGGAGATGGAGCGGCGTCGCATTCGGTTGGTGAGGGTTCAGTCGGAGGCGCTGTCGGCCTTCAGGAATTGAGCGAAACCGGGGTCGGTGTAGGCGGCGGGCGGCAGGTCGCCCGTCAGCAGCGCGGAATCCACTTCGGCCAGTTCGCTGGCGCGATCGTCCTCCTGCATCGCGCTGATGGCGATCAGGCCGGCCACGAGTGCGATCAGCGGCACCACGGAGCCGATGCGGGTCCACCAGCTGCCACCCATCGTGAGCGTATGGCCCGACTGCACCGCCACAGTCGCGGTTCGCAGCTGCGGAGGTAGCTTGCGCGCGGCCACGGCCTGTGCGCGCGCCACGCGAAGCCGCTCGCCGATGTCGTGCGGCAACTCCCGATTGCCGGCCGAAAGGCGGGCAATCACGCGCTGACCGAACTGGTCTTCGGCGATGCTGGAAGTTGATGTTGGAACCTTAGTGTTCATAGCGATATTCCCTTGGCCTTGAGCGCCTTGCTCAGAGCGTGAACGGCTCGCGAACAATGGGTTTTGACGCTGCCCTCGGAGCAGCCCATCGCAGCGGCCGTCTCTGCGACGTCCATTTCCTCCCAGTAACGCATCAGGAAAGCCTCGCGTTGACGACCCGGCAGTGCCGCGATCTGTTCCTCGATTTCGTGGAAGACCTGGGCGCGGCGGGTCGTGTCTTCGGCGCTCTCCGATTCCCTAGAGTCGGTCGGCGAGACGAAGTTCTCCAGCAGGTCGAAATCTCCGTCGTCGTCGACCGATTCGAAATCGCTGAGGTTGGAGAACAGGGCACGCCGGGTTTTCTGGCGGCGGAACCAGTCGAGCGTGCAGTTCGACAGGATGCGCTGGAACAGCATCGGCAACTCGGCCGGCGGCTTGTCACCGTAGTGCTGCGCCAGCTTCATCATGCTGTCCTGCACGATATCGAGCGCAGCTTCTTCATCCCGCACGTGGTAGACCGAGCGCTTGAAAGCGCGCCGTTCGACGCTTTTCAGGAAGTCGGAGAGTTCTTGTTCAGTGGCCAAGCGAGAGGGGGCGCGAAAGGCGCGCCGCATGGGAAAAGGGGTCTGGCGATTGCGTAAGTCGCATGTGTGTTTATCGCCGCGGATTATGCCTTTGTGGCTTTACAGGGCAGCTGAAGCGAATCTGAACGCCCGGAAATGTCATAATCCGCCTTGCAAGTCAAAAGGCAAACGGGTCACGGTCCGGCGGAACATCAGTCCGCCCATGGCTTTGGCCTCAAGTCCTGGCGCGGCCTCACAAGGGTTGGCAAGGGGCACCCAAGGTATTTCGTTCCCGAAATAACACAAAGGTTGATCATGGAAATCTCCAAGGCGGAAATCGCTTCCGCAGCAGCCGCGTCCTCAGGCGCAGGTAACCCGACGCAAGAACTCATGGGCGCTGAAGTGCTGGTCAAGGCACTGCAGGCCGAAGGCGTCCAGTACGTCTGGGGCTACCCGGGCGGCGCGGTTCTCTACATCTACGACGCGTTCTACAAGCAGGACACCATCCAGCACGTGCTGGTACGCCACGAGCAGGCTGCCGTCCACGCGGCCGACGGCTATGCGCGCGCCACCGGCGACGTCGGCGTGGCGCTGGTCACCTCCGGTCCCGGCCTGACCAATGCGGTTACCGGCATCGCGACGGCGTACATGGATTCGATCCCGATGGTGATCATCTCGGGCCAGGTGCCGACGGCCGCCATCGGCCTCGACGCCTTCCAGGAATGCGACACGGTCGGCATCACCCGTCCCATCGTCAAGCACAACTTCCTCGTCAAGGATCCCAAGGATCTGGCCATGACGATGAAGAAAGCCTTCCACATCGCACGCAGCGGCCGTCCCGGTCCGGTGGTGGTGGACGTGCCCAAGGACGTTTCGTTCAAGAAAACGCCTTACGCAGGCTATCCCGACAAGGTCGAGATGCGCTCGTACAACCCGGTCCGCAAAGGCCACGGCGGACAGATCCGCAAGGCGCTGCAATTGCTGCTGGCCGCGAAGCGTCCCTACATCTACACCGGCGGTGGCGTGCTGCTGGGCAATGCCACCAACGAGCTGCGCACGCTGGTCGACATGCTCGGCTATCCGGTCACGAATACGCTTATGGGCCTGGGCGCCTATCCGGCGAGCGACCGCAAGTTCCTCGGCATGCTGGGTATGCACGGCACCATCGAAGCCAACAACGCGATGCAGAACTGCGACGTGCTGCTGGCCGTGGGCGCGCGCTTCGACGACCGCGTGATCGGCAACCCCAAGCACTTCGCGCAGAACGAACGCAAGATCATCCACGTCGACATCGACCCGTCGAGCATTTCCAAGCGCGTGAAGGTCGACATCCCGATCGTTGGTGACGTGAAGGACGTGCTCACCGAGCTGATCTCGATGATCCGCGAGAGCACCACCAAGCCCGACGCCGGCGCGCTGGCCGACTGGTGGAAGACCATCGAAGCCTGGCGCTCGCGCGACTGCCTCAAGTACGACCGCGGCAACAAGGACGTGATCAAGCCGCAGTACGTGGTCGAGACCCTCTGGAACATGACCAAGGACGCCGACGCGTACATCACGTCGGACGTGGGCCAGCACCAGATGTGGGCTGCCCAGTACTATCGCTTCGACGAGCCGCGCCGCTGGATCAACTCGGGTGGCCTGGGCACCATGGGTGTGGGCATTCCCTACGCCATGGGCATCAAGCTCGCGAAGCCCGATTCGGAAGTGTTCACCATCACCGGCGAAGGCTCGGTGCAGATGTGCATCCAGGAACTCTCCACCTGCCTGCAATACAACACGCCGATCAAGATCTGCTCGCTCAACAACCGCTACCTGGGCATGGTGCGCCAGTGGCAGGAGATCGAATACTCCGGCCGCTACAGCCACAGCTACATGGACGCACTGCCCAACTTCGTGAAGCTCGCCGAGGCCTATGGCCATGTCGGCATGCTGATCGAGCGTCCGCAAGACGTGGAGCCCGCGTTGCGCGAAGCACGCAAGCTCAAGGACCGCACGGTGTTCATGGACTTCCGCACCGACCCCACCGAGAACGTGTTCCCGATGGTGAAGGCCGGCATGGGCATCACCGAGATGCTGATGGGTTCCGAGGATCTCTGATCCGCGGGGCATTTTTCTCTCGCTCAACCTTTACTGACGAATCTATTGCCCGCCAAGCCCGCGCATTACCGTGCGCGGGGGAGGGCGGCGAAAAGAGGAGTCACGCAAACATGAAACACATCATTGCAGTGCTGCTGGAAAACGAGCCGGGTGCTCTTTCCCGCGTGGTGGGCCTGTTCTCGGCCCGTGGCTACAACATCGAATCGCTGACGGTCGCACCCACGGAGGACGCGAGCCTCTCGCGCATGACCATCGTCACGACCGGTTCCGACGACGTGATCGAGCAGATCACCAAGCACCTGAACCGCCTGATCGAAGTCGTGAAGGTCGTCGACCTGACCGAAGGCGCCTACACCGAGCGCGAGCTCATGATGGTGAAGGTGCGCGCGGTCGGCAAGGAGCGCGAGGAAATGATGCGCATGGCTGAAATTTTTCGCGGCCGCATCATCGACGTGACCGACAAGAGCTACACCATCGAACTCACTGGCGACCATGGCAAGAACGACGCTTTTCTGGAAGCGATCGAACGTAGCGCTATCCTCGAGACTGTCCGTACCGGTGCCAGCGGCATCGGCCGCGGCGAGCGCATTCTGCGCGTGTAGGAGGGTGAAGGCGCCCTCAGTTCATCCGTTCATCCACACATGAGGCAAAAGTGATGCGAGGTCTGCTCGGTTTCGACAGGATGGTGACTCCCGCGATCGTCCGGGTGCTCTACTTTCTCGGCCTGCTGGGCGTGATTGTCCTTGCGGGGGCGGCGCTCTACCAGCGCCAGTACCTGCCGGCCTTCACGTTCCTGATCTTCGGTGCCATCGGTGTTCGCATCTACAGCGAACTGCTCATCGTGCTGTTCCGCATCCACGACAGCCTCGTGTCCATCAACCAGCAAATGAAGGACCGGAATTCCTCCGGCCTCTGAGTGAAATTCACCCGCTCTGCGGGTGCTTGAGATTTTTTAGGAGAAATACATGAAGGTTTACTACGACAAAGACGCGGACCTGAGCCTCATCAAGGGCAAGACGGTGGCAATCATCGGTTACGGCTCGCAAGGCCATGCGCACGCGCAGAACCTGAACGACAGCGGCGTCAAGGTCGTGGTCGGCCTGCGCAAGGGCGGTGCTTCGTGGGACAAGGTCGGCAAGGCCGGCCTGCAGGTCGCCGAAGTCGCCGACGCCGTGAAGGCGGCCGACGTGGTCATGATCCTGTTGCCTGACGAGCAGATCGCCAACGTCTACAAGAACGACGTGGCCCCGCACATCAAGGAAGGCGCTTCGCTCGTCTTCGCGCACGGCTTCAACGTGCACTACGGCTTCGTTCAGCCGCGCGCCGACCTCGACGTGTGGATGGTGGCTCCCAAGGCCCCCGGCCACACGGTGCGCAGCACCTACACCCAAGGCGGCGGCGTGCCCCACCTCGTGGCCGTGCACCAGGACAAGACCGGCAAGGCGCGTGACCTCGCGCTGAGCTACGCCACCGCCAACGGTGGCGGCAAGGCCGGCATCATCGAGACCAACTTCCGCGAAGAAACCGAGACCGACCTGTTCGGCGAACAAGCGGTTCTGTGCGGCGGTACGGTCGAGCTGATCAAGGCCGGCTTCGAAACGCTGGTGGAAGCCGGCTACGCGCCCGAAATGGCCTACTTCGAATGCCTGCACGAACTCAAGCTGATCGTCGACCTGATCTATGAAGGCGGCATCGCCAACATGAACTACTCGATCTCGAACAACGCCGAATACGGCGAGTACGTCACGGGCCCGCGCATCGTGACCGACGAGACCAAGAAGGTCATGAAGCAAGTGCTGCGCGACATCCAGACCGGCGAATACGCCAAGAGCTTCGTGCTCGAAGCCGCTGCCGGCCAGCCTGCGCTGATCAGCCGCCGCCGCCTGAATGCAGAGCACCAGATCGAAGTCGTCGGCGAAAAGCTGCGCGCGATGATGCCCTGGATCAAGAAGAACAAGCTGGTCGATCAGACCCGCAACTGATCTTCCCAGCGAGAGGGTGCTTTCGGCACCCGTTTCCCAAGGGCCACCCGTCGCGGTGGCCCTTTTGTTTGCAGGGGCCGAAGAGGTCCCCTGAACTACACTGCAAGCCATGCGACTCACAGACATAGATGCTATCGAATGGATAGCTGACCGCGCAGCGCCCGCGAGCGATGGAGGCCATTCCAATGCATGACGATACGATTCCCGACGACGTGCAGCCGCGCAAGCGCCGCAAGGGCATCTACATCCTGCCGAACCTGTTCACGCTCGCGGCGTTGTTCGGCGGTTTCTACTCGGTCGTGATGGCCATGAATGCGCGATTCGACCTCGCGGCGCTCGGTGTGTTCGCCGCGATGATTCTCGACAGCCTGGACGGGCGCGTGGCCCGCATGACCAACACGCAAAGCGCGTTCGGCGAGCAGATGGATTCGCTGTCCGACATGGTGTCGTTTGGCGCCGCGCCGGCGCTCATCGCCTACGAGTGGTCGCTCAAGGGCCTGGGCCGCTGGGGCTGGATCGCCGCCTTCGTGTATTGCGCCTGCGCGGCGCTGCGGCTCGCGCGCTTCAACGTGAACACCGGCGTGGTCGACAAGCGCTGGTTCCAGGGGCTGCCGTCGCCCGCGGCTGCTGCACTGGTGGCAGGCTTCATCTGGCTCGTGGACGAATGGGGCAAGCGCGGCGGGGAGGTGCTGTATCTCTCGTGGACGCAGATCACCTGGGTCACCTTTGCCTTCACGCTGTATGCGGGCCTCACGATGGTCACCAATGCGCCGTTCTACAGCTTCAAGGACATCCAGATGAAGAAGAGCGTGCCCTTTGCCGCAATCGTGCTCATCGCGCTCGGGATCGCGGTCATCAACATCCATCCGCCCACCGTGCTGTTCGGCCTTTTCGTCATGTACGGCCTGAGTGGCTACGTGGTCTACGCGTGGCGCAAGGCCAAGGGGCAGCCGGCGAGCGTGATCAGCACCTCGACCGAAGAGCCGGACGAACGGGGCTTGCATAACTGACGGCGGCTTGTGCTACATTCACAGCCCTCATGACCAAGATTTCGCTGCTGGCCCTACTAGCCCTCCCTCACGGGCGGAGACGGTAGCGCACGCGCAAATCCCTCACCACGGCCCGTTCGCACCAGCAACGGGCCGTTTGTTTTTGGGGTTGCTGGTTGATTACCAACCATCTCAGAGAAATCGACATGCTCAAGCAACCTCAAAGCAAATACCGCGCATTCGCCCCGATCGGCCTCAAGGACCGCACCTGGCCCGATGCCGTGCTGACCAAGGCGCCGATCTGGCTGTCGACCGACCTGCGTGATGGCAACCAGGCGCTGGTCGAGCCCATGGACATCGCGCGCAAGATGCGCATGTTCGAAACCCTCGTGGCCATCGGCTTCAAGGAAATCGAAGTCGGCTTTCCCTCTGCCTCGCAGGTCGAATTCGACTTCGTGCGCAAGCTCATCGAGGAAGACCGCATTCCCGACGACGTGACGATCCAGGTGCTGACGCAGGCGCGCGACCATCTCATCGAACGCACCTTCGAATCGCTGCAGGGCGCACCGCGCGCCATCGTGCACCTCTACAACGCCGTGGCGCCCGTGATGCGCCGCGTGGTGCTCGGCATGGACGAAGACCAGATCGTCGAGCTGGCCAGCAGCCATGCCCGCATGTTCAACGAGTTCGCCGCCAGGCAGCCGAACACGCAGTGGACCTTCCAGTACTCGCCCGAGATGTTCTCCGGCACCGACGTCATGTTCTCGAAGCGCGTGGTCGATGCGGTAACCGAGGTCTGGGCACCGACGCCGCAGCGCAAATGCATCGTGAACCTGCCCACGACGGTGGAGCATTCAACGCCGAACATCTTCGCCGACATGATCGAGTGGATGCACCGCAACCTTGCGCGCCGCGATTCGATCGTGCTGTGCGTGCATCCGCACAACGACCGCGGCACCGGCACCGCGGCCGGCGAACTGGCCTTGATGGCCGGCGCCGAGCGCATTGAGGGCTGTCTGTTCGGCAATGGCGAGCGCACCGGCAACCTTGATCTCGTGAACGTCGCGCTCAACCTCTACACGCAGGGCGTTTCGCCCGAGCTCGATTTTTCGAATATCGACGAGATCCGTGCCACCGTCGAGCACTGCAACCAGATTCCCGTGCACCCGCGCCATCCGTATGTGGGCGACCTCGTCTACACCTCGTTCTCGGGCTCGCACCAGGACGCGATCAAGAAGGCCTTCGCCGCGCGTAAGGAAGGCGACATCTGGGACATGCCTTATCTCCCCATCGACCCGAAGGATGTGGGCCGCAGCTATGAAGCCGTGATCCGCGTCAACAGCCAGTCCGGCAAGGGGGGCATGGCCTACCTGCTCGAGAGCGAATATGGCCTCGAGATGCCGCGCCGCCTGCAGATGGAATTCATGCAGACCGTGCAACGCGTGATGGACGTTGCCGGCAAGGAGCTCACCGCCGCCGACCTCTGGCAGTTGTTCGTGCGCGAGTACGGCATCGAGACCGCTCAGGCACTGCAGCACCGCGTGATCGAGGAAGAAGGCGAGGGCGCCAACGCCTCCGTGGTCCTGCGCGGCGACCTGTCGTGGAACGGTGAAACCCATGCCATCGAAGGCCGCGGCAACGGCCCCATCGACGCCTTCACGCAAGCACTGAGCCAGGCCACCGGCCATACGGTACGCGTGATGGACTACCACCAGCATGCCATCGGCGCCGGCGCCGATGCGAAGTCCGTGGCTTACCTCGAACTGCGCGTCGACGAAAGCCGCACGCTGTTCGGCGTGGGCATCGACGCGAACGTGATCACGGCGTCGCTGAAGGCAATTGTCTCGGGCGTGCAGCGTGCTCGTGCCCTGGGCGCACACGGCGCACAATCGGTGGTTGAAGCCGCCTGACGCTGCCGACGCGCAAGGTGGGAACGAACACAGGAGATCCACGATGACCGACCAACTCATTATTTTCGACACCACCCTGCGCGACGGGGAGCAGTCGCCCGGCGCCTCGATGACGCGCGATGAAAAGATGCGCATCGCCAAGCTGCTGGAGCGGCTGAAGGTCGACGTCATCGAAGCCGGCTTTCCCGCCAGCTCGAACGGCGACTTCGAGGCCGTAAAGGCGATTGCCAATGCGATCAAGGACTCGACGGTGTGCGGCCTTTCGCGCGCCAACGACCGCGACATTGCGCGCGCGGCCGAGGCCCTCAAGGGCGCGGCCCGGGGGCGCATCCACACCTTCATCGCGACCTCGCCGCTTCACATGGAGAAGAAGCTGCGCATGTCGCCCGACGAAGTGCACGAGCAGGCCAAGCTGGCAGTGCGTTTCGCGCGCAACCAGCTGGCGGACGTGGAGTTCAGCCCCGAAGACGGCTATCGCAGCGACCCGGACTTCCTGTGCCGGGTGCTCGAAACCGTGATCAACGAAGGTGCCACCACCATCAACGTGCCGGACACTGTCGGCTACGCCGTTCCCGAGCTCTACGGCAACTTCATCAAGATGCTGCGCGAGCGCATTCCCAACAGCGACAAGGCGATCTGGTCGGTGCACTGCCACAACGACCTCGGCATGGCCGTGGCGAATTCGCTGGCGGGCGTGAAGATTGGCGGCGCGCGCCAGGTGGAATGCACCATCAACGGGCTGGGCGAGCGCGCGGGCAACTGCTCGCTCGAGGAAGTGGTCATGGCGGTGAAGACCCGCAAGGATTATTTCGGGCTCGACCTGCGCATCGACACGCAGCACATCGTGGCCGCGAGCCGCATGGTCAGCCAGACCACCGGCTTCGTGGTGCAGCCCAACAAGGCGGTGGTGGGGGCCAACGCCTTCGCGCACGCCTCGGGCATTCACCAGGACGGCGTGCTCAAGGCGCGCGACACCTACGAGATCATGCGCGCCGAGGACGTGGGATGGGCGGCCAACAAGATCGTGCTTGGCAAGCTCAGCGGCCGCAACGCCTTCAAGCAGCGACTGCAGGAGCTGGGCGTGGCCATGGAAAGCGAGGGCGACATCAATGCCGCGTTCCTCCGGTTCAAGGAGCTGGCCGACCGCAAGTCGGAAATTTTCGACGAGGACATCCTCGCGCTCGTCAGCGCGGAAGAGGTGTCGAACGTTGGTGAGCAGTTTGCTTTCGTTTCTCTCTCTCAGCACAGCGAAACCGGCGAGCGCCCCCAGGCGAAGGTCGTGTTCACCGTCCAGGGCAAGGAAGTCACCGGCGAATCCGACGGGAATGGCCCGGTTGATGCTTCCCTGAAAGCCATCGAGTCGCACGTCAAGAGCGGCGCTGAAATGGTTCTTTACTCTGTCAATGCCATCAGTGGCTCGACGGAAAGCCAAGGGGAGGTTACAGTTCGGTTACAAAACGCAGGGCGGGTGGTCAACGGTGTGGGTGCAGACCCGGACATCGTGGTCGCTTCAGCAAAGGCTTATTTGAGCGCGCTCAACAAGTTACAGAGCCAAGCTGAGAGAGTTGCGGCACAGGGTTAGGTTTTAGGCGGTCCTTGATTTTCGATTGAAGAAGAGGACGCAAGTAACTGATATTGCGTGCCTTTTTTGATTTCGATACACTGCGGTCCTCGTTTGTCGCCGCTGGAGATTTATAAATGTCTGAAGCCCGTCTCCGCCGAGTTTCCAGCCAGCGGTTTCTACCCGCACTCAAAATGCTCGCCGTTGCGCTGTGCGCCGCGGCGTTTTTGCTGCCTGGCGCCCAGGCCGCGAAGAAAGAAAAGCCTGTTGCCAAAGCCGCCGTCGCCAAGAAGGCGAAGGGGCCGGTGCCGGTCGAGGTCAAGCGCAGCGCATCGTCCAAGACGGCGCGTGCCGGACGGGCCGAGAACAACGAAAAAGCGGACAAGGTGGTTCGTGGCGGCCGCAATGTCGTGGCCACCATCCGCAAGAGGAACGGCAAGACTGTAGTGGCCGTGCAGCGCCGCTCGGTGGTTCGCGTCACAGAGGCGCCGCGCCAATCTTTCGGCCAGATGGCCGGCCTGCATGGCACCGAGGACGTGCTCGACCTGAAGTCGAGCGTCGCGCTGGTCGTCGACCAGGACACGCACGAAGTGCTGTTCAGCAAGAACGACCATGCCGTGCTGCCGATTGCATCGCTCACCAAGCTCATGACCGGCCTGCTCATCAGCGAGGCCCATCTGCCGAACGACGAACTCATCACCATCACGCAGGACGACGTCGACACCGAAAAGCGCAGCAGTTCGCGCCTGACGGTCGGCACCACGCTCTCGCGCGGCGAACTGCTGCACCTGGCGCTGATGTCGAGCGAAAACCGCGCCGCGCACGCGCTGGGCCGCACCTACCCGGGTGGCCTGACGACCTTCGTGAGCATCATGAATGCCAAGGCCAAGATGCTCGGCATGAAGGACACGCGCTACGTGGAGCCCACCGGCCTGTCGAGCCGCAATCAGTCGAGCGCGCAAGACCTGGCGCTGCTGGTCAATGCTGCCTACTCCGATGCCACGGTGCGTTCCCTGTCCACTTCGCCTGAGTACCAGGTCGAGGTCGGCAACCGCGTGCTGCAGTTCAACACGACCAACCGCCTCGTGAAGAGCCCCGATTGGGAAATCGGCGTGCAGAAGACCGGCTACATCTCCGAAGCCGGCCAGTGCCTCGTGATGCAGGCCCGGGTGGCCGGGCGCAAGCTGATCATGGTGTTCCTGGATTCGGCCGGCAAGTTCAGCCGCATCGCCGACGCCGAGCGGGTTCGCCGCTGGGTGGAGGCCACCCATGCCAACGGGACCCCAGCCGCTTCTTCGCGCAATACCAGCTACCAGGTGGCCGGCTGATCGATTCGCAACAGTCCGCCAGACCACAATGAAAACAGGCCCTTCGCAGGGCCTGTTTGCTTTTGAGGCAGGCCTTCTTCTTCGGGTCAGCCTGCCGGCGGGGTGCTGCTGCTTGCGGGCGAGGGCGTGACGGCCATCCCGTCCTTGAAGCCCAGCGCGCCCGAGATTTCATTGGCCGTGGCCTGCAGCTTGGGCAGCCAGCCTTCGTCCAGCCGGTCGGCCGGCGCCGAGATCGACAGGCCCGCCACCAGCTTGCCCTGATCGTCGTAGATGCCGGCAGCCATGCAGCGCACGCCCAGTTCCAGTTCCTCGTTGTCGCGGGCGATGCCGTACTGGCGCGCCTTCGACAGCTCACGCTCCAGCGCCGGCAATTGGGTGATGCTGTTGCGCGTGTGGCCCGCCAGGCCCGTGCGCGTGGCATAGCTGCGCACCCGCTGCGGATCGTCCGCCGCCAGGAACAGCTTGCCCGTCGAGGTCAGGTGCAGGGCGGCCCGTCCGCCGATGGCCCGCACCACCTGCATGCCCGAGCGCTCGCTGTAGGAGCGCTCGATGTACACGATTTCGTCGCCCTGGCGCATGCTGAGGTTGACGGGCTGCTGCGTCAGCTTGTGCAACTCGCGCATCGGGCCGAGTGCTGCATCGCGCACGTTGAGCCGGCCCTTCACCAGGTTGCCCAGTTCCAGCAGGCGCATGCCCAGCCGGTAGCTTCCGGCTTCGGGCCGGTCGACGAAGCGGCCGACCGCCAGGTCGTTGAGGATACGGTGCGTGGTTGAGGGATGAAGCCCGGTCTTTTCGCTGATTTCCTTCAGCGAAATCGCCTCCTCGCGGGATGCCAGGACATCGATCAGCGCGAACATGCGCTCGATCACCTGGATCACGGGAACGGCGGGAATGTCGGATTGGTTTTTTCTCATGGCGCTCTGCGGTGATGACCGGGCGCCATTTTACCTTGTGAAATCGCCCGGCGCCTGCCAGTGTCCATCCACCAATACTTCGTGCGGGGAGAAACGCGCCTTGTAGCTCATTTTCGGGCTGTGTTCGATCCAGTACCCGAGGTAGACGTGCGGCAGCCCCAGCTTGCGGGCCTGCTCGATCTGCCAGAGCACGCTGTAGGTGCCGTAGCCGGTGGAGATTGCCCCCACGCTCGACCCTTCGTGTTCTCGCTGCCCCCCCTGGGGGCCGTCCGCTTGCTCGGGACGGCCCGGCGCGGCGCGGGTATCGGGCTCGTAGAAGGTGTAGACGGCCGAGATGCCGTCGTTCAGCACGTCGAGGATGGACACCATCCTGAGCGCGCCCGCACTGCCGTCGGGCAGCGTTTCGCGGAACTCCACCAGCCGGGAGTTCACACGGCTCTGCAGCAGGAACTGGGTGTACTGGTCGATGCTGTCGTGGTCCATGCCGCCGCCCGCGTGGCGGCCGGTCTGGTAGCGCAGGTAGAGCTGGTAGTGCTCGGGCATGAAGCACAGCTTGAGCACGCGCGCCTGCAGGCCGGCATGCTGTTTGAGCGCGCGGCGCTGGCTGCGCGTGGGCCGGAAACTGCTGGCCAGCACCCGCAGCGGAATGCAGGCCCGGCAGCCGTCGCAATAGGGGCGGTAGGTGAACATGCCGCTGCGCCGGAAGCCGCTGAGCACCAGGTCTGAATAGGCGTCGTTGTGGATCAGGTGGCTGGGCGTGGCCACCTGCGAGCGGGCCTGCCGGTCCGGCAGATAGCTGCAGGGGTAGGGCGCCGTTGCGTAGAACTGCAGCGTGTGAAGCGGAAGGTCCTTGAGGTGCGTCACGTCGGTGAAAGAGGTCGCGCGGAAAGGAGTTCGGACCAGTATACGGGGTCGAATCGCCAGCGTGGGCCCTCCTGTTGCCGTACCCGCGCCACGTGTGCGACGAAGCGTTTGCGCGCCATCTCGTGGGCGCCGAGGCTCGCGAGATGGGAGGTGTTCTGCTGGCAGTCGATCATCTGGACGCCGGCATGCCGGCACAGCGACACGAGCGCGGCCAGCGCGATCTTCGAGGCGTCCGGCCGGCGGGTGAACATCGACTCGCCGAACACCGCGCGGCCCAGGGCTACGCAGTAGAGTCCGCCCGCGAGCCTGCCGTCGATCCAGGTCTCGACGCTGTGGGCATGGCCGGCGTCGTGCAAATCCGTATAGGCCCTGACCATGTCCGGCACGATCCAGGTGCCCGACTGGCCGACGCGCGGCGAGGCCGAACAGGCCTTGATGACGGCCGCGAAGTCATGGTCGATGCGCACCTCGCATCCAGGTGTCTCCATGAAGCGCAACAGCGTCTTGCGTAGCGACCGGTGCAGCTTGAACTCCGCCACCTGCAGGACCATGCGGGGGTCCGGGCTCCACCACAGAATCGGCTGGTCTTCGCTGAACCAGGGGAAGACGCAGTTGCCATAGGCCTGCATCAAAGTATCGACATCGAGCGCCCCACCGGCCGCCAGCAGCCCGGGGACGGGGTCGGCCACGCCCCAGGCAGAGGCAGGGTCGGGCAGGGCGTCTCCGGGTTCGAGCCAAGGCAGTTGTCGCATGGGCATAGGTATACACGGCTTCGCGAAACCGAATCCAGCCGGGTGAAAATCGCACACTGCTGACACGCCACAAGGGTCGGCCCTCACGCTGCGGCACCACAAAACCCGCCGAAAACCCTATAGTCCACAGCTTGCAATCGCAGCTTCCACAAGCAGATCAGGCAGGCCCGCGCACACGCCGGGGATGAGCACAAGAGGACCATGTTGACCACTGAACCCAACCCCACGCGCTTCGGCAGCGGCCAGGCGGTGCGCCGCCTCGAGGACGAAAGCCTGCTGTCAGGCGCCGGACGCTACACCGACGACGTCACGCTTCCCGAGCAGGCGCATCTCGTCTTCCTGCGATCCTCCTATCCGCACGCGCGCATTCTCTCCATCGACACCAGCGCCGCTGCCGCCATGCCCGGTGTGCTGCGCGTGATTACAGGTGCCGAGATGGCCGAGGCCGGCGTCAAGCCTCTGCCGGGCGCCGCGGGCTTCAAGCGGGCGGACGGCAGCGACAGCGCCAGCCCGCCGCGCTATGCCATCGCGCACGAGCGCGCACGCTTCGTCGGCGAAGTCGTGGCCGCCGTGGTGGCCGATACGGTGCAGCAGGCCCGCGATGCCGCCGAGGCCATCATGGTCGACTACGAAGACCTGCCCATGGTGGTCGACCTCGAGAGTGCCACCGCCAGCGATGCACCGCTGTTGTGCGAAGAAGCGTCGGGCAACATCGCCGCCGAAATGCGCCACGGCAGCAGCGAGGCCGCGACCGCGGCCTTCGCCAAGGCCGCCCATGTGGTGGCGCTCGACGTGCACAACCAGCGTGTGGTCGCCCTGACGATCGAGCCGCGTTCCGTGCTGGCGGCGCGCGACCCCGAAACCGGCCGCCTCACGATCCGCATGAGCACGCAGATGCCCTCCGGCGTACGCGATTCCGTCTGTGCCGCCATCGGCCTTCCAAAGGAAAAGGTGCGCGTGGTGGTTGGCGACGTCGGTGGCGGCTTCGGCATGAAGACCGGTGCCTACCCTGAAGACATTGCGGTCGCCTTCGCCGCGCTGCAGGTGGACCGGCCGGTGAAGTGGGTGGCCGAGCGCAGCGAGGAGTTCCTGTCGAGTGCGCACGGGCGCGACATCGAGGCGCGCGCCGAAATGGCGCTCGACGCCGACGGCAAGATCCTGGCCCTGCGCATCAAGACGCTGGCCAACGTGGGCGCCTACGCCACGGGCACCGGCGTCGCGATCCAACTGCTGATCGGCCCCTGGGTGCAGACCAGTGTCTACGACATCCAGACCATCGACTTCCATTTCAAGGCGGTGCTCACCAACACTGCGCCCACCGGCGCCTATCGCGGAGCAGGGCGCCCCGAGGCCATCTTCACCATCGAGCGGCTGATGGACGAGGCCGCGCGCCAGACCGGCATCGACCGCATCGCGCTGCGCCGCCGCAATTTCATCCGCCCCGAGCAGATGCCGTACAAGAACCCGATGGCGCAGACCTACGACACCGGCAACTTCGAGTCGGTGATGGACCAGGCGCTGACGCTCGCTGACTGGGAGGGCTTCGAGACCCGCGCGGCCAACTCGGCCAGCAAGGGCAGGCACCGCGGCCTGGGCATCGCCACCTTCCTCGAATGGACAGGCGGCAATGTGTTCGAGGAGCGTGTCACGGTCTCGGTGCAGGCCGATGGCGTGATCGAGGTGTTTTCCGCCGTCAACGCCATGGGGCAGGGCATTGCCACTTCGCTTGCGCAACTCGCGGTCGATGCTTTCGGCGTGCCCATCGAGAAGGTGCGCGTGGTGCTCGGCGATACCGACCGCGGCGATGGCTTCGGCAGCGCCGGTTCTCGCTCGCTGTTCACCGGCGGTTCGGCCGTGCGCGTCGGTGCCGAGCGCACCATCGACAAGGCGCGCGAGCTCGCCGCGCAGGAGTTCGAGGCCTCCATCGACGACATCGTCTACAGCCGCGGCGTCTTCAACGTGGCCGGCACCGACCTCGAGCTCGACCTCTTCACGCTCGCGGCGAAGCAGCCGGGGCGCGAGATCTTCGTCGACTCCACCAGCACCGTGGCCGGCCCGACCTGGCCCAACGGCTGCCACATCTGCGAGATCGAGATCGATCCGCCCACCGGCGAGATCAGCGTGGTGGCCTACAGCTCGGTCAACGACGTGGGCCGGGTCATCAATCCGATGATCGTGCGCGGCCAACTCGAGGGCGGCGCGGTGCAGGGTATCGGGCAGGCGCTGTACGAGCAGGTGGTGTACGACAACGAAACCGGCCAGCCCGTCACCGGCAGCCTGATGGACTACGCGGCCCCGCGCGCCGACATCGTCGACACGATGTTCCAGATGGAGATGGACGAATCGACGCCGTGCAAGAACAACCCGCTGGGCGTGAAGGGCGTGGGCGAGCTCGGCACCATCGGCGCCACGCCGGCCATCGTCAATGCGGTGGCCGATGCCTTTGCACGCAATGGCCTCGCCACGCGCGCGCCGCGCCTGCACATGCCGCTGAGCCCGGCGCGCGTGTGGCAGGCCATGCAGACCATCGACTGAGCATTGCGGTGCGGTGGACCTGAAAGGCGTAAGCCATGCTCGTCACCACCGAACTGCAGACCGACCCGATCCGCGTCGCCAGCTACCGCTGCGACGCGGGGCCCGATGCGCAGCCCTTCGCCGAACTGCATGAAGGCTATTCGGTCTCGTATGTGCGCAAGGGCAGCTTCGGCTACCGCACGCGCGGCCAAGCCTACGAACTGGTCGCCGGATCGGTGCTGGTCGGCTGCCCGGGCGACGAGTACGTCTGCACGCACGACCACCATGTCTGCGGCGACGAGTGCCTGGCCTTCCACCTGTCGCCGGGCTTTGTCGACCTGATCGGCGGCGACCGGAAGACCTGGCGCACCGGCGGATTGCCGCCCCTGGCCGAACTCGTGGTGATCGGCGAACTCGCACAGGCCGCGGCCGATGGGCACAGCGACGTGGGCCTGGACGAACTCGGCATGTGGTTCGCGAGCCGCTTCGTCGAAGTCGTGTCCGACCGAGCCAAGTCCGGCTCCGCGTCCACGGCCGTACCGCGCGACCGCCGCCGCGCGGTCGATGCCGCGATGTGGATCGACGCGCACTCGCAGCACGACATCGGCCTCGATGGCGCCGCCGCCGAAACCGGCTTGAGTTCGTTCCACTTCCTGCGGCTCTTCTCTCAGGTGCTGGGCGTCACGCCGCACCAGTACCTCGTGCGCTCGCGCCTGCGGCATGCCGCGCGCCTGCTGGCCGACGACGGCAGCCGGCCCGTGACCGAGGTGGCGCTCGACGTGGGCTTTGCCGACCTCAGCAACTTCGTGCGCACCTTCCGCCGCGCTGCCGGCGTGTCGCCGGGGGGCTTTCGCAAGGCGGCCCGGGGCGACCGCAGGATTTTCCAAGACCGCATCGCCGCGCTCCTCGATGATGACCGCCTGATCAACCCCTGAAGCGAGGTTTGCCATGGCCACGGTCTACAAGGAATTCATCGTCGAGGCGGATGCTGCCCGGGTATGGGATGCGCTGCGCGACTTCAAGGCGGTGCACACGCGGCTGGCACCGGGTTTTCTCACCGGCTGCACGATCGACGCCGAAGGCGCCCGCATCCTCACTTTCGCCAACGGTCTTGTCGCGCGCGAAATGCTGGTCGGCATCGACGACGCCCATCGGCGGCTGGCCTACACCGTCACCGGCGGGCAGGCCGCCCATCACCATGCTTCCGCGCAGGTTTTCACCGAGGGAGAAGGCCGTTCTCGCTTCGTCTGGATCACCGACGTGCTGCCCGACGCCATCGCGGCCTACATCGAGCCGATGATGGCGCAGGGTGGGATGGCCATGAAGGCCGCACTCGAGGGCCGCTCCGCTTCGGCAGCCGCCTAGAAGTCTTCGAGCGGCAGGCCGACGTAGTTCTCCGCCAGCGAGGTAGAGGCGGCGGTCGAGTGCACGAGGTAGTCGAGTTCGGCCTCCTGGATCTTCTGGCCGAAGGCGCCCGTCTCCGGAAAGCGATGCATCAGCGAGGTGAACCACCACGAGAAGCGCTCGGCCTTCCAGACGCGACGCAGGCACAGGTCCGAGTAGCGATCCAGTGCCGAGGCCGACTTCTCTGCGTAGAAGATCTCGAACGCGCGCGACAGGTAGCCCACGTCGGCAGTCGCCAGGTTCAGCCCCTTGGCACCGGTAGGCGGCACGATGTGGGCTGCATCGCCCGCGAGGAACAGCGAGCCGAAGCGCATCGGCTCGGCGACGAAGCTGCGCAAGGGCGCAATGCTTTTCTCGAGCGAAGGCCCCGTCACCAAATGCGCGCGAGCTTCGGGATCGAGGCGCGCGCGCAGTTCGTTCCAGAAGGCTTCGTCGCTCCAGTTTTCCACGCGCTCTTCGGTCGGCACCTGCACGTAGTAGCGGCTGCGCGTGGCGCTGCGCATGCTGCACAGCGCGAAGCCGCGTTCGGTGTTGGCATAGATCAGTTCGTGCGACACCGGCGGCACGTCGGCCAGCACGCCGAGCCAGCCGAAGGGATAGATCTTCTCGTAGGTCTGGATCGCATCCGCCGGCACGCTCGCGCGGCTCACGCCGTGGTAGCCGTCGCAGCCGGCGATGAAGTCGCATTCGATCTCGTGCGTCCGGCCGTCCTTCTCGTAGCGCACGCGCGGCTTGCCCGAATCGAAGTCGTGCAGGCTCACGTTCGCGGCGCTGTAGATCGTCGTGAGGCCTTCCGCGGTGCGCGCTTCCATCAGGTCGCGCGTCACCTCGGTCTGGCCGTACACCGTCACCTGCTTGCCGCCCGTGAGGCTGTGCATGTCGATGCGGTGGCGCGCGCCCTTGAACAGCAGTTCGATGCCTTCGTGCGGGAGCCCCTCGGTCTTGGCGCGGCTGTCGACACCCGCGCGGGCCAGCAGGTCCATCGTGACCTGCTCCAGCACGCCGGCGCGGATGCGGCCCAGCACGTAGTCGCCGCTCTGGCGCTCGACGATGATGTTGTCGATACCTGCCTTGTGCAGGAGCTGCCCGAGCAGTAGGCCGGCTGGGCCGGCGCCGATGATCGCGACTTGTGTGCGCATGTTCGTGTCTCCGAGAGGGTTTCGTGGAGCGTAGGGCGCACTCGGTGGTCTGTGGGGACGCTGCGCGAGGCTCTGTGCGATCATGCGAATGCGTGCGCGATCATCGCGCAACAACTCGACCACAGACGACGAATGACCATCGCCAGAGCCGACTTCATCGAGGGCATCGCCAAGGGAATGGCGGTGCTCGAAAGCTTCGACACCGAACGCCAGCGCCTGAATGCCACGCTGGCCGCCGAGCGCGCCGGCCTCACGCGTGCCGCGGCCCGCCGGCACCTGCTGACGCTGGCCCACCTGGGCTACCTGGAAACCGATGGCAGCTATTTCTGGATGGCGCCGAAGGTGCTGCGCTTCTCGGGCAGCTACCTCGCTTCGTCGCGGCTGCCACGCGCGCTGCAGCCCACGCTGAACCGGCTGGCGGCGCAGACCGGGGAGTCCTTCTCGGCCGTGGTGCTCGACGGCGAAGAGGCGGTCATCGTTGCGCGCAGCGGCAGCTACGGCACGCCGACGCGCGTGCTGGCCTACGGCCTGCACCTCGGTGCACGGCTGCCCGCGCATGCCACCTCCACCGGCCGGGTCCTGCTGGCAGCGATGGCGCCGACCCAGTTCACGCAGTGGCTCAAGGGCCGCCACCTCGCACGGCTCACGCCCCACACCGTGACGCAGGCGCGGGGCCTGCGGCAGCTGGTGGCGCAGGTGCGCAAGAACGACTATTGCTTTGCCAGCGAAGAGCACGAACTCGGCGTGCAGGCGCTGGCGGTGCCGCTGCGCGACATGCAGGGCCACACAGTGGCCGCGCTCAACGTGGTGCTGTCCGGCACCCGCTACCAGGAAGAGACGCTGCAGCGCGAGATGCTGCCGCTGCTGTTCGAGGCGGCGCGCGAAGTCCGCTCGCTCCTCTGATCTGAACTTTCGGCGCCGCCGCGGCCTCGAATCCCGAGAACGGACACACCCATGCGACTCCTCCTCCTCGAAGACGACGTGATGATCGGCGAAGCCGTGCTCGACCTGCTGCGCGCAGAGCAGTACGCGGTGGACTGGGTGAAAGACGGCGAGGCCGCCGAGTCGGCCCTGCGCACCCAGCAATACGATCTCGTGATGCTCGACCTCGGCGTGCCGCGCCGCGACGGCCTCGAGGTGCTGCGCAACCTGCGCGCGCGCAAGCAGCGCATGCCCGTGCTGATCGCCACCGCGCGCGACTCGGTGCAGCAGCGCATCGAAGGCCTGGATGCTGGCGCCGACGACTACGTGCTCAAGCCCTACGACCTCGACGAGCTGCTGGCTCGCATCCGCGCCTTGCTGCGCCGCGCGGCCGGGCGCGCCGAGCCGGTGTACGAGCACATGGGCGTGAGCATCAACCCCGCGACGCGGGAGGTGACGGTGGCGGGCCAGCCGGTGGTTTTGTCTGCGCGCGAGTGGGCGGTGCTGGAGCCCTTGCTGGCGAGGCCCGGCATGGTCCTGTCGCGCGCCCAGCTCGAGGAAAAGCTCTATAGCTGGAAGGACGAGATCAGCAGCAACGCGGTCGAGGTCTACGTGCACGGCCTGCGCAAGAAGCTCGGTGCCGAACTCATCCGCAATGTGCGCGGCGTTGGCTACATGGTGCCGAAGCTGTGACTCGCCCCCAGGCTTCGCGCACTTCGTGTCGCTTCGCCTACCCCCGGCCGGGGGCGACGCCTGCGGCCCGGCTGAGCCGGTTCCATGTCGTCCCACGAACGGAGTGCGCATGAAAAAGGTTTGGAGCTCATTGACCGGCTCGCTGCGCGCACGGCTGCTTTGGTTCCTGCTGGTGGCGATCGTGCTCGCCGCGGGGGCGCAAGCGCTCGTCGCCTACCGCACGGTGCTGGCCGAGGCCGACGACATCTTCGATTACCACATGCAGCAGATGGCCCTCTCGCTGCGCGCCGGCCTGCCGCCGAGCGCGGCGGTGGGCGGCATCGGCACCGGTGAACAGAACTTCGATTTCGTCGTGCAGGTGTGGACCGCCGACGGCGTGCGCATCTTCGAGTCCGCGGAGGAGGCCGCACTGCCGCAGCTCGCGGTGCTGGGCTTCGCCGACGTGCATGCGCGCGGCACCACCTACCGCGTGTTCTCGATGCAGACGCGCGGACTGGTGATCCAGGTGGCGCAGGACATGGCGGCGCGGCGCCACATGGCCGGCACGCTGGCCCTGCGCACCATCGCACCGGTCGCGCTGATGGCGCCGCTGCTGATGCTGGTCGTCTGGTGGGTGGTGAGCCGTTCGCTCGCGCCGGTGGCGCGCGTGCGCAAGCAGGTGGCGTCGCGGCAAGCCGACGACCTGTCGCCGGTGAGCGAGGAGGGGTTGCCCGAGGAGGTGCGCCCGCTGGTGCAGGAGTTGAACCTGCTGTTCGACCGCGTGCGCCACGCCTTCGATGCGCAGAAGCACTTCGTCGCCGATGCCGCGCATGAGTTGCGCTCGCCCCTGGCCGCGCTGAAGCTGCAGGTGCAGGGCCTGCAGCGCGCGCCCGACGGTGCGTCGCGCGACCTGGCCGTGAGCCGCCTGGTGGCGGGCATCGATCGCGCGACACGGCTGGTCGAGCAGATGCTCGCGCTGGCGCGGCACGAGGCCAGCATGGCGGCCGGCGCGAAGCCGGAGCCGGTCGACCTGTCCGAGGTGGCGCGCCTCGCGGTGTCCGACGCGGTGGCGGCGGCCCAGGCGCGCGGCATCGACATCGGCATCGCGCATGCCGATGCGGCCGTGGTCGACGGCCAGCCTGAGGCCTTGCGCATGCTGCTGCGCAACCTGCTCGAGAACGCGATCAAGTACACGCCGCTGGAGGGCCGCGTCGACATCGGCATCGCCCGGCAAGGCGACTCGGTCGAGCTCACCGTGGACGACAGCGGCCCGGGTCTGCCTCCGGCCGAGCGCGAGCGCGTGCTCGACCGTTTCTACCGCTCCGGTGAAACGCAGGCATCCGGCAGCGGCCTCGGACTGGCCATCGTCAAGTCGATTGCCGACCTGCATGGGGCAACGGTGGCACTCGATCAATCTCCGAGCCTGGGCGGCCTGCGGGTACGCGTCGTCTTCGCTCCTTCTCCCAGGGGGAGAGGGCTCGAACCGGGGGGTGGACCCGGTTTAAGCGGCGCTTAAGTCGGGGGGGCGACATTCCTTTCATCGCATTGGCGTCCATACGCCCTGAAAGGAACCGACAAATGAACTCCCGTCTGACTTCGCCCCGCGCCCTGGTGATTGCCCTGGCGAGCGCGGGCGTGATCGGTGCCGTCGGTGCCGGTGCCTACACCAGTGCCCGTGCCGTGAGCGCGCCGACCACCAACGCCACCGCCGCGACGCCCGCGGCCATGGTCACGCTGCCCGACTTCTCGACCATCACCTCGCGCGACGGCCCGGCCGTGGTCAACATCAGCGTGACGGGCACGATGAAGGCGTCCGACGACGAGGCGGCCGAGATGCAGGGCATCGACCCCGAAGACCCGATGTTCCAGTTCTTCCGCCGCTTCCAGGGCCAGATCAACCCGCGCGGCCAGCAGCAACAGCAGCGCGACGTGCCGGTGCGCGCCCAAGGCTCGGGCTTCATCGTCGACCCCAGCGGCATCATCATCACCAACGCCCACGTCGTGAAGGACGCGAAGGAGGTCACCGTCAAGCTGACCGACCGCCGCGAGTTCCGCGCCAAGGTACTCGGTGCCGACGCCAAGACCGACATCGCGGTGCTCAAGATCGATGCGAAGAGCCTGCCCGTGCTCGCGCTGGGCAACACCAAGGACCTGAAGGTCGGCGAATGGGTGCTGGCCATCGGCTCGCCCTTCGGCTTCGAGAACACCGTGACGGCCGGCGTGGTGAGCGCCAAGGGCCGCTCGCTGCCTGACGACAGCTACGTGCCCTTCATCCAGACCGACGTGGCCGTGAACCCCGGCAACTCCGGCGGTCCGCTGCTCAACACGCGCGGCGAGGTGGTCGGCATCAACTCGCAGATCTACAGCCGCAGCGGTGGCTACCAGGGCGTGTCGTTCGCGATCCCGATCGACGTGGCGATCCAGGTGAAGGACCAGATCGTCGCGACCGGCAAGGCCACGCACGGCCGGCTCGGTGTGGCGGTGCAGGAAGTGAACCAGGCCTTTGCCGATTCGTTCAAGCTCGACAAGCCCGAAGGCGCGCTGGTCTCCAACATCGAGAAGGGCGGCCCCGGCGACAAGGCGGGCCTGAAGGCGGGCGACGTGATCCGCAAGGTCGATGGCCAGGCCATCGTCTCTTCGGGCGACCTGCCCGCGGTGATCGGCCAGCAAGCGCCGGGCAAGAAGGTCGTGCTCGAAGTGTGGCGCCAGGGCGAACGCAAGGAGCTGCAGGCCAAACTGGGCGATGCGAGCGACAAGCCCGCCAAGGTCGCGAAGGCCGATGCCGACGTGGGACAGGGCAAGCTGGGCCTGGCGCTGCGTCAGCTGCAGCCGCAGGAAAAACGCCAGGCCTCGGTCGAGAGCGGTCTTCTGATCGAGGATGTCGGCGGTCCTTCGGCGCAGGCCGGGGTGCAGGCGGGCGACGTGCTGCTGGCCATCAACGGCACGCCGGCGCAGAGCGTGGAGCAGGTGCGCGAGGTGGTGGCGAAGGCGACCAACAAGTCGGTGGCGCTGCTGATCCAGCGCGGTGAAGACAAGATCTTCGTGCCCGTGCGGATCGGGTGAGGCTCAAGAAAGCCAACCGGGATTGCGCAGCAGGCGGGCGGCCCTGGGGCTGCCCGTCCAACAACAACTGGTTCGAGTCGCCGGCCGAGACGCGCTACCTCTGAGCGAGGCGGATGGGCCGGCGATGCGCCCCTACTTGCGGCGGCGCTGCGCAGCAGCCGCTTCTGGCGCGGAGGTCTGCGACGGCGCCGCACCGCCATCCACGCCCAACCGGCCGCCGCCGCCGAGCCCTTGGCCGCGCACCGTCTGCGCCTTGTAGTTGCGCAGCGAACGCACCATCTGGTTGAAGGCGTCCATGAAGGCTGCGGCAATCACCTTGCCCTGCGCGGTGTTGGTATAGCCGCCGAGGCCGCCGCCCGCGCTGCGGCCGGCCAGCGCGCCGAAGGCGCCGAAATCGGTCTTGGAGGCGCTGCCTTCGGAGGCCGCGACCTGCACGCCCGAGCGGTTGTCGATCAGTGTCAGCAGGGCGCTGGCTTCCTTGGTCTGCATGTTGCCGCCGATGGCCGCCAGTGCGCGGCCACGGCCGCCACCCACCAGCCCGCCCAGCGCCCCGCCGATGCCGCCCGCGTCGCTGTTGCTGAACACGATCTCGGGCGACAGGCCGTAGTCGGAGGCCACCATTTGCCCACGACCGAAGTTGCTGCCGCCGCGCATTTCACCCGATTGCATCAGCGCGCGCTCGCGCGTCATCGCGTTCATGCCAGCCGCGCCGCGCTCGACCACGATGAAGCAGTTCGATTGCTGCACCAGCAGGCGCAGCAGGTTGGCCGTGGACGGCAGGCGGTATTCGCCGGTAAGGATGGTGTACCAGCCTGCATTCACGTTCTCGATCAGTGACACCGTGCCGAGCGGTGAATCGCAGCGCTCGAGCTGGCTGCTTTCGCCGGCGGTGGCGCTGCCTGCGGCGCTGCCGGTGGCCATGGTCTTGGCCGACTGGCTGCCCATCTGCATATCCATGGTCTGGCAACCTGAAAGGGCCAGCAGGCCGGTGAGTGCGCTTGCGAGAGAGAGTTTGAAAAAAGCCATGTTCGATCTGTCGAGTGAGAAGAAGGATGCTGCGCCCGTGGCAGGCGTCACTCGTCAGGACCGAAGTTGGAATTGCCATGGCCTGTACGGCCTCCCGATTCGACGCGCCGCCGGCGGCCGCGCGACGATACGACCCCGGCACTACGGCGCGCCAGTGCCGAAAGTCACGAGCGATCTCAGCGCGTGTAGTCGCCGCTGGCCTCCGGCTGGAACAGCACCGCGACCACGTGCGCGGCGCCTTCCGCGCCATTGGGCATCTGCCAGCGGGCAAGCGTGCCCGTCTTCATGCCCAGCAGGCCGATGCCGACGGGCGACAGCACCGAGACGAAGCCTGCGCCCGGCTGCGCGTCACCGGGGTAGCAGAGGGTGATCTTCTGGCGCTGCCGCGTCACGGGGTCTTCGACCTCCACCTGGGAGTTCATCGTCACGATGTCCTCCGGGACCTCGCGCGAGGGCAGCACGTCCGCCGCATCGAGGAGTTCGGCGAGTACGGGCGGAAGCTGGTGGCCCGTCAGTTTGCCGAGGCGGACGAAGTCGAGTTCAGTGAGCGTGCGCTCCCCGTGAATGGTTGCAAGCATGAAGCACTCCAGTTGATTGCGGCGCCGTTCTGGATGGAAGAACGAACGGCGTCGCTGCCGCGCGGCGGGTGCCCGGCGGTCAATGGTTCGCGCATCAGGAAGGAGGGTAGCGGACCGCCGGGCTCAGGAAAGTGCGCGGGTGCGTCGCAAGATCGCCGTGGTCGCCGCAAGGGCAGCACACGTGCGGCGGCCAGCCACTGCCTGGGGCAGGGCTGCGCGTGCAGGGTGTTTGCGGAACACGGACAAGGGGACCATGCGCCCGAGTGTAGGACGTGCCGCGAGGCCATCAAGCAATGGCCTCACCTGCCTTGCCGTTAAGCATGTACCGGGCAAAGAAAAAGCCCGCTGTCCAAAAAGACAGCGGGCTTTCCAGAGGCCTTGCGGCTTGTGGTGGCTCCTCGACCTGGGCTCGAACCAGGGACCTACGGATTAACAGTCCGGC
Source organism: Variovorax sp. Varisp46 (assembly GCF_059491885.1). Lineage (NCBI taxonomy): Bacteria > Pseudomonadati > Pseudomonadota > Betaproteobacteria > Burkholderiales > Comamonadaceae > Variovorax > Variovorax sp. Varisp46. The sequence continues at coordinate 2,370,762 of NZ_CP168515.1, read as the reverse complement.
GCTCTACCGACTGAGCTATCGAGGAACAAGCCTTAAATTATATGCAATGGATTCGCCGATCTCGCCGGCCATCCCCGATTTTTTGCGTGACGCCGAGCACCCGGCGCGACAGTGCAAATGAAAATGCCCCGCTACCTTGTGAGTAGCGGGGCATCCAGAGGCCTTGCGGCTTTGTAATGGCTCCTCGACCTGGGCTCGAACCAGGGACCTACGGATTAACAGTCCGGCGCTCTACCGACTGAGCTATCGAGGAACAAGCCTTAGATTATAGCGTGATTTTTGACGGTGCTTGCCCGGCCGCGTTCAAAGCGCAACACTTACCCCGAGGCGCAGCGTGCGCGGCGCCCCGGGGAACAGGTAGACGTGGCTGAACTGATAGGGCGATTCCTTCCAGTAGCGGCGATCGAACAGGTTATCGACGGCCAGCGTCCAGCTGGTGTTCACGCCCCGTACCTTGGTGTCGTAGCGCAGCACCGCATCGACGCGGGTCCACGAAGGCAACGTGACCGAGCCGTCGGGCAACACGTTGCGGCGGCCTTCGTACGAAAGCTGCCCCGCGACTTCGAGGCCCGGCACCGATGCGACGCGGTACGCGGCCTGCGCCCGCAGCACCTCCTTGGGCACGTTGGTCGGCGACTCTCCATTGAGCGCCGGATTCGCGGTGCTCCCGCGCCGCTTGGCATCGATCACCGCGATGCTGCCGCCGATGCGCCACGGACCCTGGCTCCATTGCGCGCCGGCCTCCAGGCCGCGATGCACCGCGCGCCCGTCGTTGCGCACTTCGCAGTAGGCGCCGCACAGGTCGAGGTTGGTCATCGGCCGCGAGATGTCGAACCACGCGACCTGCCAGCTGAATGCTTCGCTGCCGCCCTTCAGGCCCAGTTCCCATTGGCGCGAGGTCAACGCGGGCAGCGCCTGCCCCGCATTGCTGTACTGCGAGATCCTGTTCGGCACGACCTGCGATTCGACGCCCTTGCCCCAGCTCGCATAGGCCAGCAGCCCCGGCTGGATGGCGTAGCTCGCCGCGATCCACGGCGTGGTCACGTCCTGCTTGTAGCCGGTCGGGCTCGAGCCATCGTTGCCGATGCTGCTGCGATCGAGCCGCGTGTGGCGCACGCCGAGCCAGGTGGTGAAGCGGTCGTTCCAGCGTATCGCGTCCTGCACCGACAGCTCGGTCGAGCGTTCGTCGCGGTTGGTCTGCGGCGTGATGGCATCGGGGCTCGGCGGCACGATGGCCGTGCCCCAGACGTTGCCGGTGCCCGCGTAGTTGTAGGCCTGGTTGTCGAAGCGGTTGCGCACGCGGCTCTGCAGCAGGCCGAAGCCGAGCTCATGCCGCACGCTGCCCGTCGTCACGTTGCCCTTGAGGTTGAGGCTGCCCGCGGTCTGCGTGCGGCGCTCGTTCTCGCTGCGGAAGTCGTAGAAGTCGAAGGTGCCGTCGGAGCAGTAGCGGTCGTAGTTGCCTTCGGCGCCGCAGCCGAAGGCGTAGGCCAGCCGGTCGTCGCTCTTCAGGCGCTGCTGGCCGATCTGCGCGCTCCAGCGCCAGTCGGCGTTCAACGCCTGGCTGAATCGCACCGTGCCCGTCAGCGCCTTGAACACCGAGGGCTGCGACCACGGTTGGTTGTTGAGGTTGATGCGCGGATCGACCGGCGCAGGCAGCGCGCTGCCCAGCAGGCTGTAGCCGTTCTGGCTCGGCTGCGTCTTGCGGCTTTGCTCGATCTCGAACTCCAGCACCGAGTCGCGCGAGATGCGCCAGTCGGCCGCGAGCGAGAACAGGTTGCGGTTGCCGTCGAGGTTGTGCGTGAGCGGCTTGAGGTTTTCGCTCGCCACGTTGATCCGATAGCCGAACTGGCGGTCCGCGCCGAAGCGCCCGCCCAGGTCGATGGCGCCGAGCGTGCTGCCGCGGCTCGTGGTCTCGATTCGCACCGTGCGCAGGTCCTGTTCGGTGGGCCGCTTCACGACGTAGTTGACCAGCCCGCCCGGCGCGCTGGTGCCGGCCTGGATGCCGCTGGTGCCGCGCAGGATCTCGACGCGCTCCTTGTTGTCGAGCGGGATCGATGTCTCCGCGCTGATCGGCAGGCCCTCGCGCCGGTAGTTGAAGCGGTTGTCGAGCACGAAGCCGCGCACCGTGAGGTAGTCCCAGTAGCCCGCGGAGTTGTAGGCGTCGGTGACCGAGGCATCGAATTGCGTGAGGTCGGCGAGCCGGCGCGCGCCGCTGTCGCGCAACTGCTTGCCGTCGATCACCGTGGCCGAGAGCGGCAACTCGCGCAGCGGCACGTCGCCGAAGCCGCTGATGTCGGCTTGCGGTGCGGCGGCGCCTTCGGTGACTGTGACTTCGCGCAACGTGCCTTGTTGCGCATGCGCGCCGAAGGCAGTGGTGAAAAGAACGACGGCCAGTGCACGCGAAACGGGCGAGAGTGGCCAGCCAGGGGAGGAGGTGAGCTTGTGGTTCATTCTGTTCAGTTGCCCGCTGTGGCGCCTATGGCCGCCATCCACTGCGCGGCCGTGGCCTCGGGGTCTTCGGCCGCGACCAGCGCGCGTACCACGGCGACGGAGCCGACGCCGGTGGCGAGCACTTCGGGCAGCCGCACGGCGTCGATGCCGCCGATGCCGACCTGCGGATAGCCGTGCAGCAGCCGTGCATAGGCGCCAAGCCGGGCCACGCCCTGCGGTGCGGTCGCCATCTTCTTGAGCGTGGTCGGGTACACCGCGCCCATGGCGATGTAGCTCGGGCTCACCCTGTCGGCGCGGACCATCTCGGCGTAGCCATGCGTGCTGACACCCAGGCGAAGACCCGAGGCGCGCAGTTGCGCCAGCTCGTCGGGCGAGAGCGCGTCGAGGTCTTCCTGGCCGAGGTGGATGCCGTAGGCGCCGGCCGCGATGGCGACCCGCCAGTGGTCGTTGATGAAGAGCAGGGCGCCGGTACCTTGCACCGCTTCGACGGCCGCCTGCACTTCGTGTTCGACGGCCGCTGCGTCACCGGACTTGAAGCGCAACTGCACCGTCGGTACGCCAGCGCGCGCCATGCGGCCGACCCATTGCGCATCGGGCAGCACGGCATACAGGCCGAGCCGTTCGGGGCAGGGCGGGAACGCGTCGCCGCGCCCGGCCGGTGGAAACGGCCGCATGCCGAAATCTTCGGGTGCGGCGGGCCACAGCACGGCGTCGAAGCTGCCCAGGCGCTGCGTCTGGGCGCGCCACGCATGGGCCAGGCATTCGGCATCGATCTCGATGAAGCCGAGAGCGGTGCAGGCCTGCTTGGCGCCGCGGTAGACGGGGTCGTCGGAAGAGAAGCTGGGCGCGGCCACGGGCGCGGAGGTGATGGCGCCAAAGCGCAACCCGTGGGCCGCGACGATGGCGTGCGCGATGGCGCGGGCGTCGGTCGCGGCGGTCATGGTGCGTGATGCCAGAAGGGCGTGCCGAGCACAGGCGTGCTGGGCTGTGCTGCGTCTTGCGCGGCCATGGCGCCGGCACGGTATGCGGTGCGGCCGGCCTGCACCGCGTCGGCGAAAGCACCGGCCATCGCGACCGGGTCCTGCGCCAGCGCAACGGCGGTGTTGAGCAGCACGCCGTCGTACCCCCACTCCATTACCTGGCAGGCATGCGAGGGCAGCCCAAGGCCCGCGTCGACCAGCATCGGCACCTTCAGGCGGTCGCGCAGCACCTGCAGCGCGTAGGGGTTGATCGGCCCGCGGCCGGTACCGATGGGCGCAGCCCAGGGCATCACGGCCTGGCAACCGACGTCGACCAGCCGCTGGCACAGCACGAGGTCTTCGGTGCAGTAGGGCAGCACCTTGAAGCCGTCGCGGATCAGCTGCGAAGCGGCATCGACGAGGTTCAGCGTGTCGGGCTGCAGCGTGTAGTCGTCGCCGATCAGCTCGAGCTTGATCCACGGCGTGTCGAACAGCTCGCGCGCCATCTGCGCGGTGGCGATCACCTCCTGCACGCTGTGGCAGCCGGCGGTGTTGGGCAGCACCGGCACCGCGAGTTTGCGCAGCAGCTCCCAGAAGCCGTTGCCGAGCTCGCTGTTGCCCGAGCCCTGGCTGGCGGTCTGGCGGCGCAGCGAGGCGGTCAGCATCGCGGGCCTTGCGCGTTTCACCGCGGCTTCGAGCAGGTCGGGCGAGGGGTAGCGCGCGGTGCCCAGCAGCAGGCGGCTCTGGAAGGTCTCGCCGTAGAGCACCAAGGGGTCGTTCGTTGTCATGTTCTTTGTCTCCATCATTCAGCCGCCGGTCACGGGGCGGATCACTTCGATGCGGTCGTCGGGTTGGAGCGTGCGCGCAGCGTATGCCGAGCGCGGCACGAACTCGCGGTTCACGGCCACCGCGAAAGGCGGCGTGGCGTTCAATGCCGCCAGAGCGTCGGTCAGACTGGCGTGGTCCGGCAGCGTGAAGGGCTTGTCGTTGATCAGGATGTTCATCGTCATGTGTCGGAGGTCTCCATGCCGAAGCTCCTTGCGAGGACCGAGTGGCCATGCGCAAGCAGTTCCATCGCGGCGTCGAGCAGGGCGGGCGCGATCATGAAACCGTGGCGGTACAGGCCGTTGATCTGCAGCACGCGCGGCTGCGGCTGGCGAATGGCGGGCAGGTTGTCGGGCAGCGTAGGGCGGCACTGCGTGGCGATCTCGACGATGCGCGCCTCGGCGAAGCCGCTGTGCACGGCATAGGCGGCGCTCAGCAGTTCGAGCGTGGAGCGAACGCTGGCGGGCGACATGTCGTCCGATTCGATCTCGGTCGCGCCGATCACGAACAGCTTGCCGGGCTTGGGTGCGATGTAGAGCGGGTAGCGCGGATGCACGAGGCGGGTGGGGCGCTTCAGGCTCACCTCGGGCGCGTGCACGCGGATCACCTCGCCACGCACGCCGCGCAGCGCGTTCCATTGGGGCTTGGCGCCGAGACCGCGGCAGTCGATCAACCAGTCGGGCTGGCCCGTCGCACCGGGCGAAAAGTCCGAGGGTGCGCGCGGCGATTGCCAGTGCAGCGTGACGCGCGGGCTGGCCTGCAGCGTGGCGAGCAACGAAGCCAGCAACGCGCGGTTGTCGAGCTGGCCTTCGCCCGGCAGGAACAGGCCCTGCGCGAAACGCTGGCCCAGTGAAGGCTCGAGCGCGGCAATCGCTTGCGCGCCGAGTGTCTGCATCGGCGCGAGCTCAGGCACCTGCGTGCCGGTGTTCGCAAGCACGCGCGCAAGCCGTGTGGCTTCGGCGGCGTCCTGCCGATGCCAGAGCACCAGTGTGCCTTCGCGCTGGAAGAACACGGGCTGAGCGAGCGAGGCAAGCAGTTCGGGCCAGCGCGACAGCGCATACTGCCCCATGCGCACGACTGACAAAGGTGCCACGGCCGATTCGGCCAACGGGGCGAGCATCGCCGCAGCCACGCGCGCGGCGGCGCCTTCGGCATCGGGACTGCCGGCTTCGAACAGATCGACCTTGCAGCCGGCCTGCGCGAGCGTCACCGCCAGCAGCCGGCCCATGAGGCCTGCGCCGAGAATGGCAGCCGATTGAAAAGGAAGGCTCATGGTCTTGCTCCTTCCCCCTCTGGGGGAAGGCTGGGATGGGGGCAGGCAGAGCCCCCAATGGATACGCCGCGTGCCCCCACCCCGGCCCTCCCCCGGAAGGGGAGGGAGAAGAAGAGTCGCCGATAATTTTCGGCATGACCCCCGCACCCACCCAGCGCTACGCACGCGTGCTCTCCATCGCCGGCTCCGACAGCGGCGGCGGCGCCGGCATCCAGGCCGACCTCAAGACCTTCGCGGCGCTCGGCTGCTACGGCATGACGGCCATCACCGCGCTCACCGCACAGAACACGCTCGGCGTCTCGGGCATCCACGGCGTGCCGCCCGATTTCCTCAAGGCGCAGATCCAGGCGGTGGTGGAAGACATCGGCGTCGATGCCGTCAAGCTCGGCATGCTGCATGCACCCGAGGTGGTCGAGGTGGTGGCCTGGGCCATCGACCGCTATCAATTGAAGAACGTGGTGCTCGACCCCGTGATGGTGGCCACCAGCGGCGACCGCCTGATCGCGGCCGAGACGGTGCAGGTGCTGGTGCGCGAACTGTTTCCGCGCGCCGTGGTCGTCACGCCCAACCTTGATGAAGCCGCCTTGCTGATCGGCCATGCCATCGATGGCGTCGATGCGCTCGACGGCGCCGCCGACGAACTGCTCGCGCTCGGTGCAAAGGCCGTGCTGCTCAAGGGCGGCCATCTGCCGGGCGAAGACGTGGTCGACGTGCTGCTGCAAACCGGCGGCGAGCGCAAGCGGCTGGCCTCCCGGCGCATTGCCAGCCGCAACCTGCATGGCACGGGGTGCACGCTGTCTTCCGCCATCGCCGCGCATCTTGCATTGGGCGCGGCGCTGCCCGAGGCGGTCGAACAGGCGCGTGCCTACATCCTCGGCGCGATGGCCGCCGGTGCGAACGTGAAGGTCGGTGCGGGTCATGGCCCCCTCAACCACGGCTTTGCGCCAGTGCCGACGCACCGTTTGCCTGTGAAGGCCGGCTGAGCCAGGCGAGAACAAAAGTCGCCGCCAGCGTGGGCAGCGCAGAGCCGAACTGCGGCGCCCACCTGGCCAGCGCGTGGTACGCCGCGATGCCCGCGATCCAGATCAGCGCCGCGCCGAAATCGATCTGCCGCGTGCCGGCCGGCGACACCGACTGGCCGCCGCCCAGCCGCCCTATGATCACGCCGTAGAGCGGCACGAACACCGAGCTCAACAGCAGCAGGAAGGGCTCCAGCGTGTGCATTGGCAGCACCAGAGCCAATGCGATGCACAGCGCGGCCAGCAGCAGGCCCCAGTGTTTCACGCTCCAACGCGGCAGCAGGCTGTGCGTGGAGACCGAGCCCGAATAGACATCGCCATACGCGTTGTCGAGTTCATCGATCAGGATCAGCCCCAGCGCCACCAGCCCGCCCTGTGCCAGCAGCAGCGCGGTGACCAGACCCGTGCCGGGCTCGGCCACGCTCACCACCATCACGCCCAGTGCGTAGCACCAGATGTTGGCGAGCGCATAGCCGATCCAGGTGCCGCTGAAGGCGCTGCCCAGGCCGCCCTTGCCGGTCGCACTGCGCCGGCCGTGCCGCGCGTAATCGGCCACCAGCGGCAGCCACGAGACCGGCATCGCGATCACCAGGTCGAGCGCGCCGAACATGCCCATCGTGCCGTCACCCGGGCGTGCCCAGAAGGCGTCCAGGCCCTTGGCCTGTAACCGCGTCGCGAATTGCCATGTGAGCCAGATCAGCGACAGCACCACCAGCGGCAGGCCGAAGCGGCTCACGAAGCGCCGCACCAGCTTGACCATCGACCCTGCAAGCAGCGCCAGCAGCACCGCGCCCCAGAGCAGCGTGGTCAGCACGCCGCCCCAGGCGGTGCCGAGCGAAGGGCCGACCACCGACTGGCCGATGGCCTGCGTGCCTTCGCGCATGACGACGAGTTCGAAAGTGGTCCAGCCCACCAGCTGCACGATGTTGAGCAGCACCGGCAGCCGCGCGAAGGCGCTGCCGTAGGTGGCGTGCATCAGGCCGGCGCTGGCTAGGCCGCTCTCGCAGCCCAGCCGCGCGGTCCAGGCCAGCAGGCCGGCGCCGACGCAGGAGCCGAGCACGATGGCAATGGCCGCGTCGCGCGTGCCCACGGCCGGCACCAGGTAGGCGCCGATCTGCATCACCAGCAGGCCCACGCCGAGGCTGAACCAGAGCGAGGCGTGGTCGTGCCAGCCGAACACGCGCTGGGATGCGGGCAGCGGCGTCAGCGCTTCGTTGGCGCCGGTAGCGGTGTCATCGTTTGCCATCCATTTGCTCCAGTGCAAAAGGTTTGGCAGGTGGGCGGGGCCCGAGCGGCGCAGCCGTCACGCGAGAGAACGTGAGAGGCCACCGGACCAGCTTCCCTGCGCGAGGATTGCCTCGAGCCCGCGTCGTCGGAAACGATGCGGACCCCCGGTGAAACCACCGGACAGGTTCAAAGGGACTTTCTCAGCCGGACGGCAAGCCGCCCAGCACCCCTAGCAATTGCACCGTGGCGAGCCGCGGCGCAGGGCGGAGTTTATCCGCTGCGGGGAAGCCCGCGACGACGGGCGTGCCATTCCAGGGGGTAAACCCGCAGAAGCGCCGGTCGCATGCCACCGCCATCGTTGAGGCGCTGCGCGAACCGCGGGGCCTACGCCGCCTCGATCCGCCGCGCGAAGGCCTCGAGCCCGTCGATGGTGATCTGGATGTGGCGCTCGAAGCTGCCGTCGAGCGGCACCGCCGTGCCGTTGTCCCATCGCACGATGAACGCCTTGTTGGCCAGCAGCGGCAGGTTGCGCGTGAGCACCGGATGGTCGAGCGGGCGGATCGTGTGCACGCGCTCGCGCAACTCCTCGGCCCAGGCCTGTGTGTTGTCGGCGGGCAGGGGCGAGAACTCCATCGTGAGGAAACCCAGCATCGCCGCGATCACGCAGTTGTAGGCCTCCAGCAGCGGCTCGCCCTCGAAGCCGGCTTCGGTCAGCGCGGCCAGCACGCCCTCGACCAACGCCATCGGCAGGCTGCCGTTCGACACCAGCTGCGCGCCCAGCAGCTGCGCCACGTTCGGATGGCGGCGCACGGCGGCGCGGCAGCGCCGGAACAGTTCGGCGATCCAGTCCTTCCAGGCCAGCTTGCCGGGCGGCGGCGCGACTTCGGCCATGACGATGGCCGCCACTTCGGCCAGCAGCGCCTCGCGCGTGCTTACGTGCCAGTGCACCGTGGCCGGGTAGACATCGAGCCGCGCCGCAACCTCTCGCATGCTGAAGGCGCCGAGGCCGAATTCGTCGATCTGCGCCAGTGCCTCCTCGGCGATGCGTTGCTTCGTCAGGCCGCCACCGCCGGCGGGGCGGCCGGCGGTGCGCGGCTTGGGTGGCGATTTCTTCGTCATGGCTGCAGCCATTGTGCTGCAGCTTGGTTGACTGTATAAACAATATTAATTGAGCATTGATCAATTAAATTCGCTGCAAGAGGCGAGAGCCTCGCCATCCGAAGGACATTGCCATGACCCATGCCGCCACCGACCGCGCCCTTGCAGGGGCGCACCAGCGCTTCACCGACAGCAACCCGGCCAGCCGCAGCCAGTTCGAGGAACAGGCGCGCTACATGCCCGGTGCCAATAGCCGCTCGGTGCTGTTCTATGCGCCGTTTCCGCTCACCATTGCCCGGGGCGAGGGCGCGGCGCTGTGGGATGCCGACGGCCACCGCTATGCCGACTTCATCGCCGAGTACACGGCAGGCGTCTATGGCCATTCGGCGCCCGAGATACGCGACGCCGTCGTCGAGGCGATGCAAAGCGGCATCAACCTTACGGGCCACAACCTGCTCGAAGGCCGGCTCGCAAGGCTCATCTGCGAGCGCTTTCCGCAGATCGAGCAGCTGCGCTTCACCAATTCGGGAACCGAAGCGAACCTGATGGCGTTGACGGCGGCTCTGCATTTCACGGGACGCCGCAAGATCGTGGTGTTCTCGGGCGGCTACCACGGCGGCGTACTGGGTTTCGGCGCCAGGCCGTTGCCGACCACCGTGCCGTTCGACTTCCTGGTGCTGCCCTACAACGACACGCAGGCAGCGCGCGAGCAGATCGAAAGGCACGGCACCGAGATCGCCGCTGTTCTGGCCGAGCCGATGCAGGGGGCGAGCGGCTGTATTCCGGGGCGTCTCGACTTCCTGCAGGCATTGCGTGAGTCGGCCACGCGCGTCGGCGCATTGCTGGTCTTCGACGAGGTGATGACCTCGCGCCTCGCGCCGCACGGACTGGCGAACAGGCTGGGCATCCGGTCGGACCTGACCACGCTGGGCAAGTACATCGGCGGCGGCATGTCCTTCGGCGCCTTCGGCGGGCGGGCCGACGTGATGGCGCCGTTCGACCCGCGCACCGGACCGCTCTCGCATTCGGGCACCTTCAACAACAACGTGATGACGATGGCGGCCGGCCATGCCGGGCTTACGAAGCTGTTCACGCCCCAGGCTGCAGCCGCGCTGGCCGGGCGCGGCGAGGCGATGCGCGCGCGGCTCAATGCGTTGTGCGCGGCGGAGGATGTGGCCATGCAGTTCACCGGCGTGGGGTCGCTGATGAACGCGCATTTCCTGCGCGGCGAGGTGCGCCGCGTGGACGACCTGGCGGCGGTCGACGGACGGCTTCGGCAGCTGCTGTTCTTCCACCTGCTGGAGCAGGGCATCTATGCCTCGCCGCGCGGCTTTGTCGTGCTGTCGCTGCCCTTGACCGATGCGGACATCGACCGCTACGTTGCCGCCATCGGCAGCTTCATCGGCGAATACCGCGCGCTGTTGCCTCGCGGGCAGTAGCCACGCCCAGCAGCTCGTGCAGCCGCGTGCTGGTGGTCGTGTACTGCAGCGGCACGGCTTTGCCCGGAAAGACGATGGCCGTGGCGCCCCAGGCCGCCAGCGTGGCTTCGTGGAAGCCGCAGACGATGAGCTTTTTCTTGCCCGGGTAGGTGTTGATGTCGCCCACCGCGAACACGCCGCGCTCGCGGGTTTCGTACTTCTCGGTGTCGACGGGCACCTGCTTGCGCTCGAGTTCCAGGCCCCAGTCGGCGATGGGGCCGAGGCGCGGCGAGATGCCCAGGCAGGCGATCAGCGCGTCGAGCGGCAGATCGACGGTCGTTGCATCAGGCGTGGTGATCTGCAGTTGCTTGCCGTCGAACGCGGTCGGTTGGCCGACCTGGAAGGCCAGCTTGCCCGCGGCCACGAGGGCTCGCATTGAGGCAACGGTGGTTTCGTCGGCCTGGAAGCCATCGCGGCGGTGGACCAGCGTGACCTGCTTCGCAACGGCCGTGAGCGCGATGGCGGTTTCGAGCGCAATGTCGTCACCGCCGTTGACCACCACGGTCTGGCCGCCAAAGCGCTCCAGCGAATCGGGGTGATAGAAAAGCGATGCGCCCTCGAATTGCGCAATGCCCTCGACGGCGATGCGCTTGGGCACGAAGGCCCCCACGCCGGCCGCGATGAACACTGTCTTGGCCAGGAAAGCGCTGCCCGCCGAGGTGGTCAGCAGCAGCCGCTCGTCGGCCTGCCTTTCGAGCGTGGCCACCTGCTCGCCGAAATGGAATTGGGGCTTGAAGGGCGCAATCTGCTCCAGCAGCGATTGCGCGAGGCCGCGGCCGCTGGTGACCGGCGTGCCGGGAATGTCGTAGATCGGCTTGTTGCCGTAGAGCGTCACGCACTGGCCGCCTGCGGCGGGCAGCGCATCGACGATGTGGCAGGAGATCTCGAGCAGGCCGAGCTGGAAGGCCTGGAACAGCCCGACCGGACCGGCGCCGATGATGAGGGCGTCGGTTTCGATCGGGGCGGCTTGCGTGCTCAGCGCACCAGCTCCCCGACCTTGTCGGTCTTGTCTTTCCACTCTTCAGCGTCAGGCAGCGCCGGCTTGCGCTTGGTGATGCTCTTCCAGCCGTCGGCCAGGGCCAGCTCGGCGTTGATCTTGATGAAGGCGATCTGGTTGGCCGGCAGATCTTCCTCGGCGTAGATCGCGTTGACCGGGCACTCGGGGATGCAGACCGCGCAGTCGATGCACTCGTCCGGATCGATCACCAGCATGTTGGGACCTTCGCGGAAGCAGTCGACGGGGCAAACGTCCACGCAGTCGGTGTATTTGCAGCGGATGCAGGCTTCGGAGACGACGTGGGTCATTTGTCTTTTAACGTCAGTTTGATCGGGGAAAACCCCTGATTTTAGGCCTTTGCGGCGGCAGGCTGCACGAGCACGGCAGCAGCGGTCTTGTGGGAGGCGGTATCGACCAGCACCAGCGAGCCCAGTGCACGCGATTGCGTGAAGGGCAGCACGGCCAGCGGCTGCTGCAGCGCGAGCACCACGTCGCCGATGGCGTTGGCTTCCAGCTGCGTTGCCGGCTCCGATTCGAGCGTCGTGATGTTCACGCGATCGACGATGCGCGCCACCTTGGCCTTGACCCAGCGGTGGCCCTGCAGCGCCCAGTACACACGGCCCGCGACCAGCGGCTCGTCGTCGAGCCAGGCCACGGTGGCCGTGATCTCGCGCACCGGCTCGAAGGCCTCGGGCGCCAGCAGCCAGTCGCCGCGCGACACGTCGACCTCGCGGTCGAGCACGATGCCGGCGCTGTGGCCCGCATGCACCGACTTCGGCTGGCGCGTATGGCTCAGCACCTGCGCGACCGTGGCGGTCTGGTTGCTCGGCAGCACGGTCACGCGCTGTCCGGGTTCCACATGGCCCGAGGCGACGCGGCCCCAGAACACGCGGCGGCCTTGCGAGGTGTCGGCGGAGGCCGAGAACTTCTCGACCCACTGCACCGGAAAGGCGAAAGGCACGGCCTCGTCCTGCGCCGTCACGGGCAGTTCCTCGAGCAGCTCCAGCAGGCTCGGACCTTCGTAGCCGACCCAGTCGGCATGGCGCGTGGCCACGTTCCAGCCCTTGAGCGCGGAGATCGGCACGATGGCCGCGACCTGCACGCCGGCCGCTTCGGCAAAAGCGTTCAGCGCGGCCGAGATGCGCTCGAAGGCGAGTCCGGCGTCGTCGATGGCGTCGAGCTTGTTGACCGCGAACACGATCGACTGAACGCGCAGCAGGTGGCACAGCAGCGAGTGGCGGCGCGTCTGCGGCAGCAGCTCGCGCTTGACGACCGTGCCGTCTTCGACCTCGGCGGCCCAGGCCAGCTTGGTCGCATCGACCAGCACCACGGCGGCGTCGGCGGCCGAGGCGGCCGTGACCATGTTGCGCGTGTACTGCTCATGGCCCGGCGCGTCGCCGATGATGAACTTGCGTTTGGCGGTCGAGAAGTAGCGGTAGGCCACGTCGATCGTGATGCCCTGTTCGCGCTCGGCCGAGAGGCCGTCGGTCAGGAGGGCGAGGTCGGTTTCGCCGCCGCGCTGCACGCCGGCGAGCTGGTCCTGCAGCACGGTCTTGCTGTCGACCAGGAGGCGGCCGATCAGCGTGCTCTTGCCGTCGTCGACCGAGCCGCAGGTGATGAAGCGCAGAGCGGTGCCGGTGTCGCCGTGAGCGGCGAGTTCTTGGGGGGAGGCTGTCGTCGTCGCGCTCATCAGAAGTAACCGTCTTTCTTGCGTTTTTCCATGGATGCTTCGGAGGTCATGTCGTCCATCCGGGTGGCGCCGCGTTCGCTCACGTCGACCGACAGTGTTTCGAGCACCACGTCGCCCGCATCGGCCGCGAGGCTCTCGACCGGGCAGGTGGTCGTGATGTCGCCCACGGTGCGGAAGCGCACGTCGCGCACCTGCACGGTTTCGCCGTCGCGCGCCGGGGTCAGCCCGGTCACCGGCACCAGCAGGCCGCGGCGCTCGACCACTTCACGCTTGTGCGTGTAGTAGATCGACGGCAGGCCGACGTGTTCGCGCTCGATGTATTGCCACACATCGAGCTCGGTCCAATTCGAGATCGGGAACACGCGGAAGTGCTCGCCGGGAGCGAGGCGCGTGTTGAACAGCGTCCACAGCTCGGGGCGCTGGTCCTTGGGCTGCCATTGGCCGAAGGAGTCGCGGTGCGAAAAGATGCGCTCCTTGGCGCGGGCCTTTTCCTCGTCGCGACGGGCGCCGCCGATCAGCGCGTCGAAGCGGAACTCCTCGATGGCTTCGAGCAGCGTCACCGACTGGTGCGCATTGCGCGATTCGCCGGGGTGCGCGAGGCGCACGGTGCCGCGCTTCATCGAGTCTTCGACGCTGCGCACGATCAGTTCGGCGCCCAGCTCCTTCGCGCGCTGGTCGCGGTAGTCGGTCACTTCGGGGAAGTTGTGGCCGGTGTCGATCATCAGCAGCGGATAGGGAATGCGGCCGGCGCCGAAGGCCTTTTCCGCGCACTTCAGCAGCACCAGCGAATCCTTGCCGCCCGAGAACAGCAGGGTGGGACGCTCGAAGGCGGCCGCGACCTCGCGCAGGATGAAGACGGTTTCTTCTTCGAGTGCATCGAGGTGCGTGTTGGACAGGCGCGCGGGAGAGTGCATGGGCGGCTGCAGCAGTTCGGTTTCGGTACGGGCGTTCATCGGAGGGGATGCTGGATGCGGTGAATCGGTGAGACCTTGGCTCTCAGTGCGCAAGATGCAATCCGCACTCGCGGTTGTCTTCGCCCTTGGTCGGGTCCACGTAATCGAAGTTGTTCGGCAGGCCATGCGCCTCGCAGTACTCGTACAGCTCCTTGGACGACCAGTGCAGCAGCGGCGCGACCTTGATGAGGCCGTCCGGATTGACGCTGACCGGGTCCATCTGCGCACGCACGGCCGTGTCGGTGGCCCGCAGCGCGGTGAACCAGACCTTGGGCGCCGTCTCGCGCAGCGCGCGGGCAAAGGGCTCGAGCTTCACTTCTTCCGTGAAGGCAGCATGGCGCGGATCGTCGAGCGCCGGCGTCGGGCCCTCCACCGCTTCGCGATGCGCACGCGAGCGGCGCGGCAGGTAGATGTGCAGGTCCAGGCCCAGTTGCTTCGTCACCTCGTCGGCAAAGCGGTAGGTGGCCTCGGTGTTGTAGCCGTTGTCCATCCAGACCACGGGAACATCCCGCTTGGCGCGCGTGACCATGTGCAGGATCACCGCCTCGAACGGGCGGAAGTTGGTGGTGACGATGGTGGGCTGCCCCAGGCCGATCGCCCAGTCCACCAGGCCCTCGGCGTTGCGGCCGAGTTCGGCGTTGATTTTGGTGAGGTCCATGCTCATGGCTGAAGGTCTCTCGGGGCTCAGGTGCCGGCCACGAAGTGCGGCGCGGTCTTCACCGCATCGCCCTGGTAGAACGCGGCGAAGCGGTCGAACTGGCGCTGCGCGTCGGAGGCGTCCACGCCTTCCTTGAGCACGGCGCTGGAAAAGCCGGTGCGTTCCATCTGCACCAGCTGGTCGATCAGCACGTCGCCGGTGGCGCGGATGTCGCCCTTGAAGCCCAGGCGGCGGCGCAGCAGGAAGGCCTGGCTGTAGGCGCGGCCGTCGGTGAACTTCGGAAAGTTCAGGTCGATGCGCTCGATGTCTTCCAGGCACACCTCGATGGCGAGCGGGTCTGCGTCGTTCGGCAACTGCAGCACTTTCGGGTCGCCGTCGTCCACATGTTCTTCGGCGGCCAGGATGTTCAGGTTCTTCTTCATGCTGCTTCCTCCACCTTGAAACGCGCACCGTTGGCCGCGGCCTTGAACGGGTCATGGCCCACACGGCGCAGCGTGTCGATGAAGTTCTCGCCGCTCTCGCGGGTGTCGCGGTACGCGGTGAGCACGGCCTCGATCACGCCCGGCACTTCTGCCGCCGAGAACGAGGGGCCGACCGCCTTGCCGGCCTGCGGCGTACCGCTGAGCGCGGAGCCGTCGGAGCCGCCGAGGGTGACCTGGTACCACTCCTTGCCGTCCTTGTCGACGCCCAGGATGCCGATGTGGCCGCTGTGGTGGTGGCCGCACGAGTTGATGCAGCCGCTGATGTGCAGGTCGATCTCGCCCAGGTCGTCGAGCTCGTCGAGGTCCTGATAGCGCTCGGTGATCGCTTCGGCGATGGGAATGGAGCGCGCATTGGCCAGCGCGCAGAAGTCGCCGCCGGGGCAGGCGATCATGTCGGTCAGCAGGTGCACGTTGGCGCTGGCAAAGCCGGCAGCGCGGGCGGCAAGCCACAGCGCATGCAGGTCTTCGGCATGCACCCAGGGCAGCACGACGTTCTGGTCGTGCGTCACGCGGGCTTCGCCGGCCGAGAAGCGGTCGGCCAATTGCGCGAGCGTGTCGAGCTGGTCGGCCGAGGCATCGCCGGGCGCCTGTTTCAGGCGCTTGAACGACAGCGTCACGGCGCGCAGCGCGGGGTTCTTGTGTGGCGCCACGTTGCGCGCCAGCCAGCGGGCGAACATGACGTCGTCGGCGGCCTGGGCGCGCAGCTCGGCGTCGGTCTTCTCGGCGCTTTGCAGCACGCGGGTGGCGAGCGTCGGCGGAACGAAGGATGCGGCCACGCGGTCGTACTCTTCCTGCGTGATGGTGTGCGGCGCGCCGTCGTGCTCGAGGATCTGCTTGTACTCGGCGTCGACGTCGTCGATGTAGCGCTGGCCCTCGGCCTTCACCAGGATCTTGATGCGCGCCTTGTAGATGTTGTCGCGGCGGCCATAGCGGTTGTACACACGAATCACCGCTTCGAGGTAATTCATGATCTGCTGCCACGGCAGGAACTCGCGCAGCACGGTGCCGATGATGGGGGTGCGGCCCATGCCGCCGCCCACCTGCACGCGGAAGCCGATTTCGCCGGCCTCGTTCTTCACGATGTGCAGGCCCACGTCGTGCCAGCCGGTCGCGGCGCGGTCTTCGGTGGCGCCGGTGATGGCGATCTTGAACTTGCGCGGCAGGAACGCGAACTCGGGGTGCAGCGTGCTCCACTGCCGCATGATTTCCGCGAACGGACGCGGATCGGCGATTTCGTCGACGGCAATGCCGGCGCGCTCGTCGCTCGTGATGTTGCGGATGCAGTTGCCGCTGGTCTGGATGCCGTGCATGTCGACCGAAGCCAGCAGGTCCATCACGTCGGCCGATTTGGCGAGCGGAATCCAGTTGTACTGGACGTTCTGGCGCGTCGAGAAATGGGCGTAGTGGGTCGGGAGCTTGTGGCTGCCGAGCAGGCCCTGCGTCTCGACGGCCTTTTTGTAGACCTCGGCTTCGGGCTCGTCGTACTCCCGGGCGATGCGGGCCAGCACGCGGATCTGGCGGCTGGAGAGCTCGCCGTAAGGCACGGCCACGCGCAGCATCGGCGCGTAGCGCTGGACATACCAGCCGTTTTGCAGCCGAAGGGGGCGGAACTCGTCCTCGTGAAGACGGCCTTTTTGCCAGCGCTCGAGCTGGTCTCGGAATTGGGCGGCTCGTTGATGAACGAACTGTCGGTCGAATTCTGTGTATTGGTACATCGTGCGTGTGTCTTGAAGTGCAGTGCGTCCATCGCCCCAGCAAGAAGCCGAGATTCTGAAAGCCGGCCTTATGGAAACAAACTATTTTTTGGTTCGCGCCTTATGCGGATAAGCTTATTCCCCAGCATCCATGCGGGTTGCGGGACGGTTGGATGCTTATTCCGGATAAGGGCGCGGGTGCCCTGCATGGGCAAGGATAAGCCCCGCGGCGAGGCCGGGATGTCCCCGGGCCTGTTTTCCTGTTCGCCCTGGAAGAGGGCGTAATGCTTTAGCGCAGCATCGATGACATGGCCGAGCAGCAATTCAGCATGCGCACCGCGGCTTCGACCGTCTCGGCGATGAAACGAAGCGTGACGCCGTCCACGCGCTCGAAAGCCGGCCACTGGCAGAACAGGTCGGCCAGCGCGGGCGACTGGGCGCGCAGCGTCACGGTCTGCGGGCCCTCGAAGACGAGCGGCTTCGCCCGGGAGCGGGCGGCCAGCGCTTCTTCCACGCCCGCGCGAATTGCTCGTCGGGATTGCTCGGGTGACAGCGATACGCCACTGTTGCACCCCGTGGCCTTCTTGGTTTCGACGAAGGTCGCGTGCGGAAAGAGCGGCCGGTTCTCGGCAATGAACACGTCGTCTCCACTGCCCATCACTACAGGCACGCCATATTCCCCGGCCAGCGCGCCGTAGAGCCCGGCTTCGCCCAACTCCTGCCCGCCGAGCGAGATGCTTGCAAAGGCAAAGCTGTTGATCGTGTGCGCCAGGATGCCGCGCCCCTGCGCGCGCGAGTGATAGCCCACCATGCAGACCGCGTCGACGCCTTCCTCGACGCCGGCCACCATGCTCAGGTAGCGCGGCTTGCCCTGCACCACGCGGGCGCGCGCGTCGAGCACGTCGGGCGGCATGTTGCGAAAGCCGCCGTGCGAGTCGTTCACCAGCACTTCGGTGGCACCCGCGTCGAAGGCACCGGCAATCGCCGCGTTGGCCTCCTGCGCCATCAACAGGCGCGCACGCTCGTACTCGGGGTTGCCCGCGCGCACTTGCTCGGAGTGATAGACGCCGGCGACGCCTTCGATGTCGGTGGAGATCAGGACTTTCATGGGCGGTGCGATCAGGTCAGGCTCGAGAAGAAAAGGTGGCCGCGGGCAGGAGTTCGCTCAGCGCGGCGCGGTGATTGCCGTCACGGCCGGTCACGGCCTCGGCGCGCCACAGCGCATGGATGATCGCCTGCTCGGTGCTGTCGGCCGCGGCCTGGAAGAGGCCGTCGAGCAGCCCGTCGTGCAGCATTGCCAGGACCGGCATCGGCCGCTCGACCTGGTCGGGCACGGTGTAGGCGGTGGAAAAAGCCAGCACGATGTCGCCGCTGCCGTGCCCGAAGACTGAGCCCGTGCGGGCCAGCCCCGCGCCCGCGCGCAGCGCGAGACGGCGCAACTGGCGCGTATCGAGCGGCGCGTCGGTGGCGACGACGATGATGATCGAGCCCTTTTCAGGCTCCTTGCATTCGGCCGAGCCTTGCGTCGCCAATCGCTCGCCGACCGCATGCCCCGCCAGCACCAGTTGCGGCTGTCGCCCATAGTTCGCCAGCACCAGTGCGCCGACGGTGTGCACCGCGCTGTCGGGGGCCGAGACGCGGCGCGATGCGCTCCCGATGCCGCCCTTGAGCTGGAAGCTCGACATGCCGCGTCCCGCGCCGACCGAGCCTTGCGCGAAGTCGACGCCGGCGTTGCCGAGCGCACGCAGGTAGTCCGACTCGGTCACAGCCAGCCGTTGGATGTCGTTGAGGAAGCCGTCGTTGCACTCGAAGACCAGCGGGTTCACCGTCGGCAGCGACCGGCCGCTCTCGGGGTTCGCCGCAACGCAATGCCGGATCTGCGCCGTGGCCACCGTGCCGACCGAGAAGGTGTTGGTCAGCGCGATTGGCGTCTCGAGCACGCCGAGTTCGGCGAGTTGCACCAGCCCCACGCTCTTGCCGAAGCCGTTGAGCACCACGGCGGCCGCGGGCACCTTGTCGCGGAACGGGTCTCCCGCGTGGGGCCGGATCACCGTCACGCCGGTCTGCACGGCACCGTCGCTGAGCGTCTGGTGACCCACGGTGACGCCCGCGACGTCGGTGATTGCATTGCGCGCGCCCTGGAGCAGATTGCCGATGAAGGGCAGGGAGGTCGTCGATGGCATGAAGAAAAAACGAGCTACTGGCGGTCGATCTTCGGATCGAGCGCGTCGCGAAGCGCATCGCCGAGCAGGTTGAAGGCGAGCACGGTGAAGAAGATGGCCAGGCTGGGGAACAGCGCCACGTGCGGCGAGGTCACCATGTCGGCGCGGGCCTCGCTGAGCATTGCGCCCCATTCGGGCGTCGGCGGCTGTGCGCCCATGCCCAGGAAGGAGAGGCTGGCCGCCGTGATGATCGACGTGCCGACGCGCATCGAGAAATACACCACGATCGAGGAGATGGTGCCCGGCAGGATGTGCCGCACGATGATGGTCCAGTCGGATGCGCCGATGCTGCGCTCGGCCTCGATGTAGGTCTGCTGCTTGAGCACCAGCGTGTTGCCGCGCACGAGCCGCGCGAACGCCGGCACGCTGAACACCGACACGGCCACCACCACGTTGGTCATGCTGCTGCCCAGGATGGCGACCACGCCGAGCGCGAGAAGAATGCCGGGGAAGGCGAACAGCACGTCGGAGATGCGCATCACGATGCGGTCCCACCAGCCTTCGTAGTAGCCGGCCAGCAGGCCGAAGGCGGTGCCGATGATGCCGCCCAGCACCACCGACAGGAAGCCCGCCATCAGCGAGATGCGCGCGCCGGCCAGGATTCGGCTGAAGATGTCGCGCCCGAGTGGATCGACGCCGAACCAGTGCGCGGCCGAGGGGCCGGTGTTGAGCATGTCGTAGTCGAAGAAGTTCTCCGGATCGAAGGGCACGATCCAGGGTGCGAACACCGCGACGAACACCAGCAGCAGCACGAACACCGCGGCGACGATGCCCACAGGTTGCTTCTTGAAGCGGCGCCAGCATTCGCCCCAGGGCGTGCGGACCTTGCCCGCGGTTTGAACCGCCACCACGGGCGGAGTGATCGATTCGGCGGTCACGCCGGTGGCTTGCGTCATGTCGGCTGCCTCACTTGTAGCGGATGGTGGGGTTGATGTAGCCGTAGAGCACGTCCACCACCAGGTTGATCAAAATGAATTCGAGCGAGAACAGCAGCACCAGCGTCTGGATCACGGGGTAGTCGCGCATCTGCACGGCATCGACCAGCAGGCGCCCGAGGCCCGGCCAGTTGAAGACGGCCTCGACCAGGATCGAGCCGCCCAGCAGGAAGCCGAACTGCAGGCCCATCATCGTGACCACCGGGATCAGCGCGTTGCGCAGCGTGTGCTTGAACACCACGCTGGATTCGTGCACGCCCTTGGCGCGCGCGGTGCGCACGAAGTCTTCCTGGATCACCTCGACGAAGGAGGCCCGCGTGAAGCGCGCCATCACGGCCGCCACGGCCGCGCCCAGCGTGATCGAGGGCAGGATGTAGTGCTTCCAGCTGCTGGCCCCCACCGTGGGCAGCCAGCCGAGCTGGACCGAGAAGATCTGCATCAGCAGCATGCCGAGTGCAAATGCGGGGAAAGAGATGCCCGACACCGCGAGCGTCATGCCCAGCCGGTCCGGCCATTTGTTGCGGTACACGGCAGACACGATGCCGATGCCCATGCCGAAGATCACCGCCCACACCATGCTGGTGATGGTCAGCATCACCGTCGGGAAGAAGCGTTCGCCGATCTCCGCCGACACCGGCCGCCGGGTGCGGATGGAGGTGCCGAAGTCGCCCTGCAGCATGTGGGAGAAGAAGTTCACGAACTGCTGCGGCAGCGGCTTGTCCAGCCCGAGCTCCGCGCGGACCATGGCCACGGTCTGCTCGTCGGCGTCCTGGCCGGCGGCGAGTCGCGCCGGGTCGCCGGGCAGCATGTGGACGAACAGGAACACCAGCACCGCCACGATGAGCAGCGTGGGGATCAGGCCCAACAGTCGTTTGAGGAAGTAATTCAGCATGGGGTGCGGTTGCCGCGGGCGGGCGATGGCGGCATGCCACCGCCCGCCGGGCAGTCAGTCAGGAAACTAGAAGCCGGGATCAGTTCGATACAGCGATCGCGTCGATGTTGATGTTGCCGTCAGGCATCACGAACACGCCCGAGAGACGCTTGGCGTGCGCCGACAGGTTCTGCTCGGTGATCATCGGCACGCGCGGCAGGTCCTTGCGGATCTCTTCCTGCGCGGTCTTGTACAGCGCAGTGCGTTCCTTCTCGTCCGTGGTCACCAGCGCCTTGGCCAGCGCGTTGTCCACCACCTCGCTCTTGTAGAACGACATGTTGTTCAGCTTCGGAGCCCAGGCTTCCGAGGCGAACAGCGGGCGCAGGCCCCAGTCGGCTTCACCGGTCGACGACGACCAGCCGGTGTAGTACATGCGGACCTTGGCCGTCTTCGGATCGGGCCATGCATCCACCTGCTCGGTGCGCTGGCCCACTTCGAGCGCCTGCACCTGCAGCTTGATGCCGATCTGCGCGAGCTGCTGCTGCACGAACTGGATCGTCTTCTGGCTGGTCGTGTTGTTGTAGGCGCTCCACAGCACCGACTCGAAGCCGTCGGGGTAGCCGGCTTCCTTCATCAGCTCCTTGGCTTTCTTCAGATCGTAGGGAATGGGAGCCATCTTCTCAGCGTACTTCACGCCCTGGGGCAGCACGCCCTGAGCGGGGAAGGCATAGCCGCCGAACGCGACCTTGGCCAGCGCTTCCTTGTTGATGGCGTAGCCAATGGCTTCGCGCACCTTCGGGTTGTCGTAGGGCTTCTGCAGCATGTTGAATGCCAGGAAGCGCGTGATGATCGAGGGCGTTGCCACCACTTCGAGCTTCTCGCTCTTCTTCAGCAGGTCGGCTTGCTCATAGGGTATGGGGAATGCGAAGTCGGCCTCGCCGGTCTGCAGCATCGCGGCGCGCGTGTTGTTCTCGAGCACAGGTTTCCACGAGACGTTGTCGACCTTCGGGTAGCCCTTCTTCCAGTAGCCGTCGAACTTCTTGGCCTTGACGGCTTCGGTCTGCTTCCACTCGACGAATTCGAAGGGGCCGGTGCCCACGGGGTGGAAGGCGATGTCCTTGTTGCCCCACTTCTTCAGCGCGGTGGGCGAGATCATGGCGGCCGATGCGTGGGCCAGCGAGTTGATGAAGGGACCGAAGGGCTCCTTCAGCGTGATGCGCACGGTGCTGGGGTTCACCACCTCGACCTTGCTCACGCGGTTGAACTGGTTGTAGCGCAGCAGCTTGTTGTCCTGGTTCAGCACGCGGTCGAGCGTGAACTTCACCGCGTCGGCGTTGAAGTCGGTGCCGTCGTGGAACTTGACACCGGTGCGCAGCTTGATGGTGTAGACCAGGCCGTCTTTCGAGACGTCGTAGCTCTCGGCGAGCACGTTCTGCACCTTCAGGTCCTTGTCGAACTGGAACAGGCCTTCATAGAAGGTCTTGGTCACGGCCGTGGTGATGGTGGTGTTGGTGTTGTACGGGTCCAGCGTTTCCGGCTGGTAGCCGATCGACAGCACCACGTCTTTCGCGGCCAGTGCCGTGCCCGATGCGGCCAACGCGGCCAGGCCCAGCAATGCCGATGCCCATCGCAGAGAGGAAGAAGATTGCTTCATGGAAAGAACTCCAGTCGGTTCGAGGAAAAAAGCAGGAGGGCCTGCGGGTTGAAAAATCAGAAAGCGCCGCCGATGGCGTGCCGTGCGACGAAGTGGCCGGGCGCGACCTGCACCAGCGGCGGCACCTCGGGCTCGTCGCCCACCGCGCGGATCGGGCTGGGGATCTCGCCTTCGAGCAGGGCGCGCGGCTTGTGACGGCGCGACGGGTCGGCCACCGGTACCGCTGCCATCAGCTTGCGGGTGTAGGCGTGCTGCGGCGCCTCGAAGACGGCGCGGCGAGGGCCGATCTCGACGATCTGGCCCAGGTACATCACGGCCACGCGGTGGCTGATGCGCTCCACCACCGCCATGTCGTGCGAGATGAAAAGGAAGGCCACGCCCAACTCGCGCTGCAGGTCGAGCATCAGGTTGACGATCTGCGCCTGGATCGACACGTCCAGCGCCGACACCGATTCGTCGGCCACCACCACCTTGGGGTTGAGCGCGAGCGCGCGTGCAATCGCAATGCGCTGCCGCTGGCCGCCCGAGAACTCGTGCGGATAGCGCTGCGCCACCTCGGGCGGCAGGCCGACCTTCTGCAGCAGCCAGTCGACGCGCTGCTGCGCCTCGGCGCCCTTGGCAATGCCGTGGATGAGCAGCGGCTCCATGATCGAGAAGCCCACCGTCACGCGCGGATCGAGCGAGGCGAACGGGTCCTGGAAGATGAACTGGATATTGCGGCGCAGCGCCTGCAGCTCGCGCGTGGGCAGCTCGCGGATGTTCTTGCCGCCGAACTCGATCGCGCCGCTCTGGCTTTCGACCAGGCGCAGCAGCGAGCGGCCAGTGGTCGACTTGCCGCAGCCCGATTCGCCGACCAGCGCCAGCGTCTCGCCGGGGTACAGGTCGAAGCTGATCTTTTCCACCGCATGCACTCGGCGCTTCACGCGGCCGAAGATGCCGCTGCGCACGTCGAAGCGCGTGACGAGGTCGCGCACGCGGAGAATGGGGCCGGTGTCCTGGCGCACCGTGTCTTGCTGCGTGGGCGCTTCGGCGGGCACGGTGTCGGCGTTGGCCTCGGTGCGCAGCAGTTCGAACTTGGCCGGCAGGTCGGTGCCCTGCATTGCGCCGAGCTTGGGCACGGCCGACAGCAGCGCTTTGGTGTAGGGGTGCTGCGGTGCCGCGAACACGGTGTCGGAACTGCCGGCTTCCACCTTGTCGCCGCGGTACATCACGAGCACGCGGTCGGCGATTTCGGCGACCACGCCCATGTCGTGCGTGATGAAGAGCACGCCCATGCGCATCTCCTTCTGCAGCTCGCGGATGAGCTGGAGGATCTGCGCCTGGATCGTCACGTCGAGCGCGGTGGTGGGCTCGTCGGCAATCAGCAGCTGTGGCTTGCACGACAGCGCCATTGCGATCATCACGCGCTGGCGCATGCCGCCCGACAGCTGGTGCGGAAAGCGGTCGAGCACATTGCGCGCTTCAGGAATGCGCACCAGCTCCAGCATGCGCAAGGCTTCCGCGCGCGCGGCCGAGTCGCTCTTGCCCTGGTGGATGCGGATGGCCTCTGCAATCTGCTCGCCGGCCGTGAACACCGGGTTCAGCGATGTCATCGGCTCCTGGAAGATCATCGCGATGTCCGCGCCGCGGATGTTGCGCATCGTGGTGTCGCGTGCCTGCGCGAGGTCGAGCACTTCGCCGTTGCGGCGGCGGAAGGTCATGCGCCCATCGAGGATGCGCCCACCGCCATGCTCCACGAGCCGCATCAGCGCGAGCGAGGTGACCGACTTGCCCGAGCCCGATTCGCCCACTACCGCGAGCGTTTCGCCGTGGTCGACGTGGAAGGACAGCTTCTTGACGGCATCAACCGTGCGCTCGGAGGTCGAGAAGCGAACGGTGAGGTCGTCGACGGCGAGAACGCGGCCGTCCGGCAGGGCGAGGACAGGGGTGGACATGGGAGTGCGAAGAAAAATGGGGGCGTACGTTGGTGCGTCGTCAGGCGAAGATGGCCGTATGGGGCGCTTCGTCGCCGCGCGCGTGGCCTCGGTACATGCCTTCGGTGTTGAAGGCCAGGCTCAGGTTGCCGTGGCGGTCGACGGCGATCAGCCCGCCGGTGCCGCCGATGGCGGGCAGCGACTGGTGCACCACGGCGTGCGTGGCCGCTTCGAGCGTGGCGCCGCCGTAGGCCATGCGCGCGCAGATGTCGTACGCGGCTGCGACGCGGATGAACATTTCGCCGCTGCCGGTGCACGAAATAGCGGCCGTGCGGTCGTCAGCGTAGGTGCCGGAGCCGATGAGCGGCGTATCGCCGACGCGGCCCACGCGCTTGTTGGTCATGCCGCCGGTCGAGGTGGCGGCGGCCAGGTGGCCGTGGATGTCGAGCGCCACGGCGCCGACGGTGCCGAACTTCTTGTCTTCGTCCAGCGGCGGCTTGGTCATGGCGGCGCCTTCGTGGTCGGTGACCACGCGGCCCGTGTCGCGCACGCGGTACAGCTGCTGGCGGCGCGCGTCGGTCGAGAAGAAGAAGGGCTCGACCATCTCCAGGCCGCGGTCGCGCGCGAAGGCCTCGGCGCCCGCACCGGCCAGCAGCACGTGGGCGCCGTCCTCGAGCACGGCGCGCGCGGCGCGCACCGGGCGGCGCACGTGGCTCACGCCGGCGATGGCGCCGGCGGCGAGCGTGGCGCCGTCCATCACAGCCGCGTCGAGCTCGTGCGTTTCCTCGTGCGTGAACACCGCGCCGTAGCCGGCATTGAAGAGCGGGCAGTCTTCGAGCATCTCGACCGCCAGGCAGGTGGCGTCGAGCGCGGACATGCCCTTGAGCAGCGCGGCCTGCGCGGCGCGCACGATGGCCTGCAGCGCGTCGTGGTAGGCCTGCGCCTGCTCGGGGTTGGTCGTCGAGGCGCTGATGGTGCCGGCGCCGCCGTGGATGGCGATGACGGGCGTGATGTTCTTCATCGGGAAGCTTTCTTCTTTTTCCTGCCGGCGTCGGAAGCGACGGCGGCAGGCAGGGATGGCATGGAGACCTCGCCGCGCACATGGCCCTGGCCCAGTCCGCCGTGCAGCCACGGGCGCACTGCCTGCAGGATGCGGCCGGCCGATTGCGCCGCGCCCGGCGCGCGCAGGGCGACCGCGCTGGTCAGCGCTTCGATCAGCGCGAGCACGCTGGTTTCGCAGTTGGGGCGGTAGCTGGTTTCGGTCTGGCAATACAGCACCACGTCGGCCAGCGGCGCGAGCGGTGAGCTGGGGCGGTCGGTCAGCGCGAGCACCGCGCAGCCCTGGCCGCGCGCGATCTGCGCCAGCGCCACCGTGTCGGTGAGGTAGCGCGGAAAGGTCAGGCCGATGAACAGGTCTTGCGGCCCCGCGTGCATCAGCGTGCGCGCCGCATGGGTGATGCCGCTCACGCTGGAGAGCATGCGCACGTCGCTGCACGAGCCATCGAGGCCGTGTTGCAGCAGCCCCGCGAGCCAGGCGCTGGCGCCGAAGCCGCCGATGTAGATCGAGCGTGCCTTCAGGATGCGCTGCACCGCGGCCTCGCAAGCCGCGTAGTCCAGCGACTGGCGCGTGGCCTCGATGTTGCGGCGGCTCTCGTCGAGCGCCGTGGCGAACACCTCGGCGACCGTGGTCGGGCGCTCCAGGTTGCCGCGCAGCCGTTCGACCGGCGCCACCAGCGACTCGAAGCCGCGCACGAGTTCGGCGCGGAAGGTGGCGTAGCCGTCGAAATCCAACGCCCGCGCGAAGCGGTTGGCCGTGGCGACCGATACGCCCGCCGCGGTTGCCAGCTCGTCGATGGGCAGCGTCGCAACCTGCAGCGGGTGCTCGAGCACGAAGTCGGCCACCTGCCGGTGCGAACGCGTCAGCCGCGGCAGCGCCTGCGCGATGCGCTGGGCCACTGTGGTGCCTGGGATGTCGACGTTGGTGCTCATGGGGCAGGCGATGCACCTCGAAGGGTGCAGACGATGAAAATGAATTTACAAATATATGACAGATAAGAAAATTTTCTGTCATTTCCGATCGTAGACGCAAATACCGGGCCAGAAGAGAGGGGGCATTCGGGGGTTTACCCGGGATGGACAAACCAGGCGGGCGGGTCTCGAAAAACTCATCGTGCCGCTTGAAGCAAGCGAAACGGAGCAATTCAACCCGACTCGCAGTGAACTCAGCGAGCCTGACCCCCTTGCGCGCCAAGGTCATGCGGCGGCTTGACTCTGCCATGGTGTGAAGGCTGAGACTTTTGCGTTTTGGTTCGAAGGAGAACTCCATGGGACACCCCACGGCGCCGACTGCTGCGGCGCACCTATCCCTTGTCGACGTGGTTGCCCGCTCCGGTGCGTCCGCGCAACTGCTGCACGACTGCGAATCGCTCGGGCTGCTCGACGGCACCGACGCGGACGGCCGTCTCTACGACGAGCACACCGTGTCGACACTGCGCTTCGTACGACGGGCGCACACGCTGGGCTTCGACACAGCGGAAGTCGTCGAGCTGCATGCGCTGTGGCAAGACGGGCGCCGCGCGAGTTTCGATGTGAAGCGCGTCGCGCTCGAACGAGCCGAGGAGCTGGCCCAGCGGATCGAAGAACTCGCACACATGAAGCGCCTGCTGGAGCGCCTGGCCCACTGCTGCGAAGGTGACGAGCGTCCCGAGTGCCCCATCCTGGAAGAACTGGCCGGGCTCGAGGGGTTTGCCGGCTGTGAGGCGCGGCATGGGTGACGCCGGCGCGGGCACGCCGCGCCGCCCTTCAAACGTTTTCGAAGCGCAAGTGCCTCAACCCGGAATGTTCGGCTCGACCAGTTGGGCCAGCGCAATCAGCGATTCCTGCCAGCCCAGGTAGCACATCTCGGCGGGAATCACGTCGGGGATGCCTTCCTGCACGACGGACATGTCCGTGCCGCAGGACACCGCGGTCAGGGTCACGGTGGTCTTCATCGTGCCTGGAAGATGGGGATCGTCGAAGCTGGCGTCGTAGGCAATGCGCTGGCCGGGAACGAGTTCCAGATACTTGCCGCCGAACGAGTGGCTGTGGCCGGTGCCGAAGTTGGTGAAGGACATGCGCCAGGCGCCGCCCACCACGGGCTCCATGGTGTGGACCTTGCCGGTGAAGCCGAAGGGCGGCAGCCAGCGCTCGAACGCGCCGGCCTCCACGAAGGCACGATAGAGCCGGTCGGGGGAGGTGCGCAGGACGCGGTGCAGACGAACAATGTTGGTAGCCATGGTTGCTTACTCCTGAAGAACAGAGGACGACCCTCTGTGGTTACGTCGGATGAGCCCGTTGCGATTCGACATGCCCCAAAACTAGGAAGAACCCTGGGTCAACGCCTCACGCCTCAATCGATGAACCGTGCGCCACGATTCGTCGTCTTTTGCATGAACACGCTCAACGGATCGTCGGGATAGTCACCGAAGCGCTCGCGCCGCGCATACCCCGCGCGCGCATAGAACGCGAGCGCCTCTGGCTGGCTCACGCCCGTCTCCAGCCGGAACAGGGTGCAACCGCGCGCCGCGGCTTCGCCTTCGAGAAAGCTCAGCATCTTCGCCGCAACGCCTTGCCCGCGGTTTTGCGGGCGCACATACATGCGCTTGAGTTCGCCGTAGCCGGGGTTCATGACGAGGGCGCCGCAGCTGATGGCCGTGCCCGCTTCGTCGCGCGCCACCGCGAACAGCACGTGCATCGCCGACAGTGCCGCAATGTCGATGCCATGGTGGCTCTCGGGCGAATACAGCGGCTTCTGGTACGCATCGAGGTCGTCGATGAGCTGGATGACGTCGGGCTGGTCGGGGCGCTCGAGGGCAATGTTCATGCGGAGGATTTCGTTGGGTCGCCGGATCTTATGGTGTCCCTGAGGCCAAAAGGAGAACCCCGCCGCAGCGGGGTGGGAGAGTCGTTGCCCTGGCGGGCGCGTCAGGGCCGTTAGCGGCTGTCCCGGAACCACTTCAGCCGGCGCTCCACCTCGTCAGGCGGAAACTTCCCTTCAGCCGCCAGTTTCCTCAGCGCTCGCTCGTGCGCTCGATACAGCGCGTCCTTCAGGAGTGCCATCTTGCGTTTGCCGCAAGGAGCGCAATCGTAGAAGCCCGGTGGACTCGCCGTGAGCTTCATCTTGGCGTCATACTCTTGGGTGCTGATCCGCCCCGTAGGCTCAATGCCCATGGCGAGGATTTTCCCGTTCTGGAAGGTAACGAGTGCGCTCCCTTTACACCCCGTGGTGTCGGTGTTTTCGGGGTCGTAGGCCTTCCATGAAACCCTGCGCATGTGCTGCAAGGCATAGCGGACATCCTCTTCTGTCAACACGACGTCGTCGCAGTCCAGGATATCCTTGTTTTCCCAGGCAGTTCGGCCTGAAGGTTCTATGACCTTCACTTTCTGCACATATGCGAGGCGATAGCGCCTGTCGGCTGCCTGCGCCGGACATGCGACCGCGGCCAAGATCAGCGCCGCCACGGTCACAAAAATGTGGGTCTTGTTCATGGCGTTGGTATGGGCAGATTCCAGTTCGCGCCCCGGGCTTCCGTTGGATTCTTTCTGCTGACTGCGGGATGAGGAAAGACTTCACTCGAAGAAATCTGCATGGAATCTTCAAGCGCCTTGACAAGCCACGAGAGAGATAGATTTTGAGCCGCAGTCGGGGTATCGAATATGCCGTACTCACCTCGTTGTTTTTCGAGCGGCCACTTTGCTGCTTCACCGATTGGCTTGAACCCTACCGGCAGCCTTGCCCTGCCGACCAATTCAATTCCGACGGCCTCCATGTTGCTCGGATAACGATCGCTGGGCGGCTTGCGCATTTCAATGCGATGCATTCCTTCCATTCCCGCCTTCGCATAGTCGCGCAGGGCGCACGGCATTGCGGCCCCTACGGCCAAGCATCTCGCCTTCAGCGGCCCCACATGATTCGTACGCTGATAAATCGCCGCCGTCTGATAGATGGTCCCATCCGTATCGATGAGAAAGTGCGCGCCATTCGCCTTCGGCCGCTTGTAGCTGTTCAGTGAAGATGCCGATGTGTCGGCATCGGTTTGATGAACGACGATGCCGGTGATCGCACCGGTCCGCCTGCCTCTTTCGATTTCGGGGCTGCGAGCACTTCTGACTCGCGCGTGATTGATCATTCCGTTCGCGTCAATTTCGACAAGCATGCGGCTCCTCCTGAAAATAATTATTTAGTTATCGATTTCCACCAGGGCGTGTCTTTCCATCAATTCACGGCCCAGATCACGGCTTCGCGGCGCATGCTACAGCAGGGAATTCAGTGACGGTTGTCAACTTATTCCGATCGATTTCCACAAAGTCCGCCGGCCTGCAGGGTTCACTGCTTCGTCCAAGAATGGCGTGACGACAAGCCGGTCGGCTTGTCGGTTTTCTCCCCGAATCCGCAAACACGAAGGAGCAGTACTTTGGAATACCGTCATCTGGGTAAATCGGGCCTCAAGGTCCCCGTGTTGAGCTTTGGCACCGGCACCTTCGGAGGCAAGGGCGAGCTATTCAGCGCCTGGGGAAGCACCGACGTGGCCGAGGCGCGCAAGTTGATCGACATCTGCATCGACGCCGGCGTCAACATGTTCGACAGCGCCGACGTCTACTCGGGCGGCGCCGCCGAATCGGTGCTCGGCGAGGCGATCAAGGGCCGGCCGCGCGACCGGCTGCTGATCTCTACCAAGGCCACCTTCCGCAGCGGCGAAGGGCCGAACGACGTGGGCTCGTCGCGCCACCATCTCGTGCAGGCCGTCGATGGCGCGCTCAAGCGCTTGGGCACGGACTACATCGACCTCTACCAGCTGCACGGCTTCGACGCGAGCACACCGGTGGAAGAAACGCTTTCGACGCTCGACGACCTCGTGCGCGCGGGCAAGCTGCGCTACATCGGCGTGTCGAACTTCTCGGGCTGGCACCTGATGAAATCGCTGGCCACTTCAGAGCGCTACGGCCTCGCGCGCTATGTCGCGAACCAGGCTTACTACTCGCTGGTCGGCCGCGACTACGAATGGGAGCTGATGCCTCTCGCGCAAGACCAGGGCGTTGGTGCCGTGGTGTGGAGCCCGCTCGGATGGGGCCGGCTCACGGGCAAGATCCGCCGCGGCCAGCCGCTGCCCGCCAAAAGCCGCCTGCATGTCACTGCGGACATGGGCCCGCCGGTGCCGGACGAACTGCTTTACCGCGTGGTCGAGGCGTTGGAAAAGGTTGGCGCCGAAGTGGGCAAGACCGTGCCGCAGGTCGCGCTGAACTGGCTGCTGCAGCGACCGACGGTGTCGAGCGTGGTGGTGGGCGCGCGCGACGGGGCGCAGTTGCGCCAGAACCTCGGCGCCGTGGGCTGGAACCTCACACCCGCGCAGGTTGCGGAACTCGACGCGGCCAGCGCGACGACGCGGGCTTATCCGTACTGGCATCAGCAGGGCTTTCTTGAGCGCAATCCGAATCCGGTCTAGGCCGGCATGAGGCCCCGTATGCGTCGTGTGGTGATCATCGGAGGCGGGGCGATCGGCTCCGCCATCGCCTATTTCCTGACCCGGGACCCGAAGGAGGAGCCCTTCGAGGTCACGGTGGTCGAGCGCGACTTCTCTTACAAGCAGGCGTCCTCGGCCTTGTCCGCGAGCTCGATACGGCAGCAGTTCTCGACCGCCATCAACATCGAGATGTCGCTCTTCGGCATCGACTTTTTCCGCGCGCTCGGCGAGACCCTGCGCGTGGGCGACGACGTGCCCGACATCGGCCTGGTCGAGCCCGGCTACCTGTACCTGGCCTCGCCGGCTGGCGTCGACGTGCTGCGCGAGAACCATGCGATGCAGAAGGCGCACGCGGTGGACGTGGCGCTGATGACGCCCGGCGAACTGAAGGCGCGTTTTCCATGGATTTCGACCGAGGGCATTGCGCTCGCGTCGCTGGGCCTCTCGGGCGAGGGCTGGTACGACGGCTACAGCCTGCTGCAGGCCTTTCGCAAGAAGGCCGCCTCTCAAGGCACGCGTTATGTGCAGGCCCATGCAACGGGCTTGCGCCGCAACGGCCGCGCCGTGACGGGTGTGCAGCTGGACCGTGGCGAGACCCTGGAATCCGAGGTTGTCGTCAACGCCGCGGGCGCATGGGCCGCCCAGGTTGCCGGGTGGGCCGGCATCGATCTTCCGGTGCGCGGCCGCCGCCGCAGCGTGTTCAGCTTCTCGTGCCCCGAGACATTGCCGGGCTGCCCGCTGGTGATCGACACCTCCGGCATCTGGCTGCGCCCCGAAGGCCGCCAGTTCATCTGCGGCTTCGCGCCGCCCGAAGACCAGGACCACGACGGCGTTCCGCTCGACGTCGAGTACGAAGCCTTCGACAGCTTCATCTGGCCGTCATTGGCCGAGCGCGTGCCGGCCTTCGAGGCCATTCGCATGACCGGTGCGTGGGCCGGCTACTACGAGATGAACGTGTTCGACCACAACGCCATCCTCGGCCTGCACCCGGAGTGCGACAACCTGTACTTCGCCAATGGCTTCTCGGGCCATGGGCTGCAGCAGTGCCCGGCCGCGGGGCGCGGCATTGCGGAACTGATCCGCTTCGGCGAGTACCGCAGCCTCGATCTATCGCCGGTGTCTTTCGCGCGCATCCTGGAGAACCGGCCGCTGCTGGAGAAGAACGTGATCTAGGCGGAGCCCGGGGGAGGGGCGTACGATCTTCCGCAAAAGAGGTGCCCCATGACCGCACAGACGCTGATCGATACCGCCCGCGCGCTCGTCGCCAGCGACAAGGGCCTGCTCGCGATGGACGAGAGCAACGCCACCTGCAACAAGCGCTTTGCCACGCTCGGCATCCCGCAAACCGAGGCGGCGCGGCGCGAATGGCGCGAACTGATCGTCACCGCGCCGGGCCTGGCCGACAGCATCAGCGGCGCGATCCTGTTCGACGAGACGATCCGTCAGCAGACCCATGCGGGTGTGCCCTTCGCGAAGGCGCTGTCCGACGCTGGCATCGTCCCCGGCATCAAGGTCGACACCGGAGCGAAGCCGCTGGCCGGACATCCCGGCGAAACGGTTACGGAAGGGCTCGACGGCCTGCGCGAGCGCCTCGCCGAATACGCTGGCATGGGTGCGCGCTTTGCCAAGTGGCGCGGCGTGATCGCCATCGGCGACGGCTTGCCGACGCGCGCATGCATCGACGTCAACGCGCATGCCCTTGCACGCTATGCGGCGCTGTGCCAGGAGGCCGGGCTGGTGCCCATCGTCGAGCCGGAGGTGCTGATGGACGGTGGCCATGCCTTGGCGCAATGTGCCGAGGTGACCGAAGAGGTGCTGCACCGGACCTTCGCCGAGTTGCGCGCGCAGGGCGTGCTGCTCGAAGGCATGCTGCTGAAGCCGAACATGGTGCTGCCTGGACTGAAGGCGCCCACGCAGGATTCGGTCGAAGCGGTGGCCGAGGCCACGGTCGCCTGCCTGCTGCGCACCGTGCCCGCCGCTGTGCCCGGCGTGGCGTTTCTCTCGGGTGGCCAGCCGGCGCAGCTGGCTTCCGCCCGCCTCAATGAAATGAACGCCCGGTTCAGGCCGCGCGTGCCGTGGGCGCTGGCCTTCTCTTTCTCCCGTGCGGTGCAGCAGCCCGCGCTCGACGCATGGAAGGGCGATGCCGCCAACGCGTCCGCTGCGCAGCAGGCGCTGGTGCTTCGCACTCGATCCAACCAGGCCGCGCGCCGCGGGGCACTGGCCACAACGCCTTAATCGGCCTTAGCTGGCCTTGGCCGCCTTCACCAGTGCAGGCGTAGCTTTGTAGCTCTCGGGGAACAGCTTCTTCAGCTCGTCGATCTTCGGCATGTCGTTGATCGCGATGTAGGGCTGGCTCGGATGCAGCGTCAGGTAGTCCTGGTGATAGTCCTCGGCCGCGTAGAAGGGCTTGGCCATCTCGACGGTGGTGGCCAGCGGCTTGCCGAAGGTCTTGGCCTGGTTCAGCTGCGCGATGTAGGCGCTGGCAATGCGGGCCTGCTCGGCGTTCTCGGCGAACACGGTGGAGCGGTATTGCGTGCCGGTGTCGGGCCCCTGCCGGTTGAGCTCGGTCGGGTCGTGCGCCACCGAGAAGTAGATCTGCAGCAGCTTGCCGTAGCTGATCTGCTGCGGGTCGTAGGTGATGCGCACCGATTCGGCATGGCCGGTGCGCCCGGAGCCGACCTCGTCGTAGCGCGCCGTCTTCGCATCGCCGCCGGCATAGCCCGACACCGCATTGCTCACGCCCTTGACGCGCTGGAACACGCCCTGCACGCCCCAGAAGCAGCCACCGGCGAACACGGCGGTTTCGGTCTTGGCGGCCGGCGGCGCCACGAGGTCGGCCGTGGGCGCGGGCACGCGGCGGGCGGTTTCGGCGAACGAGGGCACCGCGTACCAGACCAGGGCGGCAGCCGCCAGCGTGCCGGCAGTGAGTGCAAGGGATTTCATGAGGGTTCCTTGAGAGAGCTTTCAGTGGCTGGGAAACCGGCCGACGCGACATTGACGCCGAATCTGCCGGGCGTCAATGGCGGTTGCGAAGGCGCTTACTTCTTCATCTCGTCCTTGTCCATGCTGTCCTTTTTCATGGCGTCCTTCTTCATGCCGTCCTTCGACATCGAATCCTTGGCCATCGAGTCCTTCTTCATGCCGTCCTTCGACATGGCGTCTTTCTTCATGCCGTCCTTGGCCATGCCGTCTTTCACCATTTCGTCCGCGGCGAATGCCGAGGCGCCGGCGAAGGCCATGCAGGTTGCGAGCAGGGTTGCGGTGAGCTTGTTCATTTGGAATTTTCCTAGTGGTTGATGAAGTTTCGTTTTCAGGATCGGCTCGGTTCAATGAACACGGCCTCGCGCTTTCTTCGGCAGTCGAGCGGCTTCAGCAGCCCCTCAGCTCCCTCCGAACCAGTTGTAGCCCTGGTCTTCCCAGTAGCCGCCGGAATAGGTGTTGGTGACGAACATCGCCTTGATGTGCTTCGGGTTCTTGTAGCCAAGCTTCGTCGGCATGCGCAGTTTCATCGGAAAGCCGTACTTGGGCGGCAGGGGCTGTCCGTCGTAGGTCAGGGTCAGCAAGGTCTGCGGATGCAGCGCGGTGGGCATGTCGATGCTGGTGTAGTAGTCGTCGGCGCACTTGAAGCCGACGTACTTGGCAGTGGTGTCGGCGCCGATGTGGCGCAGGAAGTCGGCAAAGCGCACGCCGCCCCATTTGCCGATGGCGCTCCAGCCTTCCACGCAGATGTGGCGGGTGATCTGGTCTTGCTGCGGCATGGCGCGCAGTTCGGCGAGCGTCCAGGCGTGCTTGTCGGCAACCATGCCGGTCACTTCGAGCTTGTAGCTGGCCTCGTCCACTTCGCGCACCTCGTCCTCGCCGTAGTAGGCGTTGAAGGGGAAGGGGCGCGTGATCTCTGCTTCCGAGTAGGTCAGCGCAAGCTGCGTCGGGCTGAAGATCAGGCCCTGCACCTTGTCGTTGAAGCGCGAGATCTTCGTGAGCGCGGCTTCCACCTGCGCGTTGTCGCTGAGGCTGCAACCCGTGAGCAGCGAGAGGCCGCCGAGCGTCAGCGAGCGCTGCAGGAAGGCGCGGCGCGAGGGCTGGTCGAGCTGCTTCGCGATCAGTGTGCGGGCTTCGCGCAGCACGGCGTCACCGTCGATGCCGCTCAGGGTGGGGGCTTTGAAGATCTTCACGTCACTTTCCTGCGCTGTGTTGCGTAAGTTGCGCGGTCTCTTCGTGGGACACCGCGGAACCGGCTTTGCCGGGCCGCTGGTGTTGCCCCCGGAAGGGGGTTGACGGATCGACACGAAGTGCGCGAAGGCTGGGGGAGAGCTCCGTTTTCGGCGCGCGGCCGCGGATCATGGTGAGCAGGGTTCGGGGCACCAGGGCGACCATCACGAGGTGCACGGCGACGAAGGCGACGATGGCCGCCATCGCGAAGAAATGGATGCGGCGCGCGAACTCGTAGCCGCCCATCAGTTCGCGCAGCACGGGGAACTGCACCGACTTCCACAGCACCAAGCCCGACAGCACGATGACGATCAGGTCGAGCATCACGAACAGGTAGGCCAGCTTCTGCACGCTGTTGTAGTGGCGCGGGTCGGCATGCGAGAGCTGGCCTTTCAGTGCGGCCAGCGCGTCGTGCCAGACGCCGCGGGGCGTCACGGGAAAGAACTTGCGCGCCAGCCGTCCGCTGGCGATATTGATGGCGAGGTACACGAAGCCGTTGAACACCAGCAGCCACATCGCCGCGAAGTGCCACTGCAGCGCACCGCCGAGCCAGCCGCCGAGCGTGATGGCGGCCGGAATGGTGAACGGGAAGAACGGAGACGCGTCGTAGATGCGCCAGCCGCTCGTCGCCAGGATCATCACGGCCAGCGCGTTGAGCCAGTGCGTGATGCGCATCCACAGCGGATGGATCGGGCGGCGATCGGACGCCGCGGCCGGGTCGGCAGGAGGGGCGATGGCTGAGCTGTTCATGGGGTGGATTGTTGGGCGCACCCCATGGCCGATTCATCACGCAAAGTTCAATTAATCGTGATAACTCCAGAACCCGGATGGCGGGACAATCGAGGCCATGGACACCCCCAAACGCGTGCTGATCGTCGAGGACGACGCCCATATCGCCGAACTCCTGCGCATGCACCTGCGCGACGAAGGCTATGCGGTCGAGCACGCCGCCGACGGCCATGCCGGCCTGCGCGAGCTGGAGCGCGGCAGCTGGGACGCGCTGGTGCTCGACCTGATGCTGCCCGGCATCGACGGCCTCGAAATCTGCCGCCGTGCCCGCGCCATGACGCGTTACACGCCCATCATCATCATCAGCGCGCGGTCGAGCGAGGTGCACCGCATCCTCGGGCTGGAACTGGGCGCCGACGACTACCTGGCCAAGCCTTTCTCGGTGCTGGAGCTGGTGGCCCGCGTAAAGGCGCTGCTGCGGCGCACCGATGCGCTGGCGCGCAACGCACGCATGGAGTCCGGCAGCCTCACGCTCGGCAACCTCGGCATCGAGCCGCTGGCGCGCGAGGTGCGCGTGGACGGCAGGCTCATCGAGCTCACGCCGCGCGAGTTCGACCTGCTGTACTTCTTCGCGCGCAACCCGGGCAAGGTGTTCTCGCGGCTCGATCTGCTCAATCAGGTCTGGGGCTACCAGCACGATGGCTACGAGCACACGGTGAACACGCACATCAACCGGCTGCGCACCAAGGTGGAGGCCGACCCGGCAGAGCCACGGCGCATCCTCACGGTGTGGGGGCGCGGCTACAAGTTGTCAGCCACCGGGAGCGGGGAGGACGTGGCGTGATCGCCTGGGCCACCCTGTCGCGGCGGCTGTCGGCCGTGTTCGCGGTGCTGCTGCTGGTGTGCTGCGGTGCCTCGGTGTGGCTGCAGGTGCGCTCCAACGGCATGCACGAGCAGGAGGTCGTCCAGCGCCTGTCGACCGGGCTGGCGGCGCACATCGCGGAAAACTCCGAGCTGATGAAGCCGGGCGGCCTCGACCAGGAAGCGGTAAAGGACCTGTTCGACAAGCTGATGGCCGTCAACCCGAGCGTGGAGGTCTACCTGCTGGGGCTCGACGGCCGCATCGAGGCGCAGGCCGCACCGGCCGGGCACCTGAAGCGCGACAGGGTCGCGCTGGGGCCGATCCGCAAGCTGCTGTCGGGCGCGCCACTGCCGATCGCGGGCGACGACCCGCGCAGCCTCACAGCCTCCAAGGTATTCAGCGCCGCGCCGCTGCGCATGGGCGGGCGCGATGCGGGTTACGTCTACGTGGTGCTGCAGGGCGAGGACCACGACGCGCTGGTCGCCAACGTGGGCGCCGACAACGTGCTGCGCACCACGCTCTGGTCGATGGGGCTGGTGGCGCTGCTCGGGCTGCTCGCGGGCCTCGCGGCCTTTCGCCTCATCACGCGGCCGTTGCGCGAGCTGACGGCGGCGGTGAAGCGCTTCGAGACCGAGGGCATCGCTTCACTCGAAAGCGAAGCGCCCACGCTGGAGCGCCTCTCCCACGGCACTGACGAAATCGCCCAGCTGGGCCAGGCCTTCACGCAGATGACGCGCCGCATCGCAGAGCAATGGCGCGAGCTCACGCTGCAGGACCAGCAGCGCCGCGAGCTGTTCGCCAACATCTCGCACGACCTTCGCACGCCGCTCACTTCGTTGCATGGCTACCTCGAGACCCTGCTGCTCAAGGCGGGCACGCTCGACGAGTCGGAGCGACGGCGCTACCTGGAGATCGCGCTAGGCCAGAGCCGCAAGGTCGGCCGGCTCGCGCAAGAGGTGTTCGAGCTGGCGCGGCTCGAATACGGCGTGGTCAAGCCCGAGAAAGAGAACTTCGCGCTGGCCGACCTCGTGCAGGACGTGTTCCAGAAGTTCGAGCTGGCGGCCGAAGCGCGCCATCAACGCCTCGAGCCCGACATCGCACCGGGCCTGCCGGTGGTGTCGGCCGACCTCGGGATGATCGAGCGCGTGCTGACCAACCTGCTGGACAACGCCATCCGCCACACGCCCGAGGGCGGCGAGATCGTGGTGCAGCTGCGGGCGGAGAACGCGGGCGTGACGGTGCAGGTGAGCGACACGGGCCCGGGCATTCCGGGTGAACTGCAGAAGGCCCTGTTCATGCGCCCGGTGTTCATGAACGGTTCGCGCACCGACAGCGCCAGCAGCGGCGGGCTGGGCCTCGTGATCGTGAAGCGAATCCTGCAGCTGCACGGCAGCGACATCCGGCTGGTGCAGCAGCCCGACAAGGGCGCGGTGTTCCGGTTCCAGTTGGGCGGGGCGGCGGGGGGCTGAGGCCCAAGCGCCGGCGGCCCCCGGCGATGCCCGTTCAGTCCTTGCGGCGCGTGACGACCACCGTCGCTTCGAGGCCCTCATAGGCCTCGGCATCCCCATACCAGCTGCCCGAGATCGGCGCCGCCTGCGCCGGGTCGCGCGTGACGCCCACGCGGATCAGTTGGCCGCTGCCCATCAGATTGTTGGTCGGGTCGAAGGCCAGCCAGCCGATGCCCGGCAGGTAGGCCTGCAGCCAGGCATGCGTGGTGCCGGCGCCGGTCATCGATTCGCCCTGGGCCTGCGCGGCGTTGTCGAGCGCGGCGTCATAGATGTAGCCCGAGACGAAACGCGTCGCGATGCCCAGGCGCCGCGCGGCTTCCATCATCAGCAGCGCGTAGTCGCGGCAACTGCCGCTGCCGAGCGCCAGCGTGACGAGCGGCGTTTGCGTGCCTTCCTCGTCGCGTGCCTTGTATTCGAGACTCTGGCCGATGTGCGCGTTCATGCGTGCGAGCACCTCGCGCGTGCTGTTGGGCTTGTCGGTGTGCAGGAACTGGTGGGCCCAGCGGATCAGCGTGCCCTGGGCGTCGTCGTCGTGGTGCGGGCGCAGGTAGTGCTCGAGGTCGAGACGCTCCTGCACCGAGTAGGCAAAGGGCAGGAATTCGGCGGCCGGGTCGAGCGCCAGCTGGTCCTGCTGCGCCGGCACCTGCTCGATGGTGAACGAGCAGACGATGCGCAACTCGGTCGCCTCGCCCATCGGCTGCACCAGCGCCACGGAGTTGGAATGCGGATCTTGAATGAGCCGGGTGAAGGCCTGCGGGCTCACCTGCAGGTCGGTGGCCAGCACGCGCAGGTCATGGCTGTCGCGCGGGCGGAACATCACACGGTGCTGGCCGAAGGTGACCGGCTTCTTGTAGCGGTAGACGGTGGTGTGCTTGATGTCGTACTGGATGGCCATGCGCCGCATTCTCACGCGTTCGCGTGGCAAAGCGGTGATTGCGCTGGCGTATGCCACAAAATCGGCGCACCTATGGGGACTGCCGGATCGACCACAGCGGGCAGTTTCGGGGCAGGGCGCTGGCTAGAGCCGCTGCGTTCCAAGCGCCTTGGCCAGCGTGGCCGGCAGGGGCAGCGGCTCGGCATGCCACTGCGCAGCCAGCAGTTCGGCGCACAGCGCAGCGAAGCTCAGGCCGCGCGAACCCAATGCGGTGCAGGCCCAGAGGCCCGGTGCTTCCGCGCCGATCGGGCCGACCAGCGGGCGCCGGTCGCCCGAAGCACAGCGGATGCCAACCCAGCTGCGGACCTTGCCGTGCGCGAACGAAGGAGCCAGCGCAGCGGCCGACGCCGGGTGCAGCCGCGCAAGGCGCTCCCGGTTGGAGTCGCTGTCGGCCGCGGTCGGGGCGAGGTCCGTGCTGTCGCGATCGAAGGTCGCGCCGGCCAGCCAGATCGGGGTGCCTTCGGCATCGGGCACGCGTGCGACCAGATGGCCGTCGCCGTTCAGGGGGGTGGCGGGCAATTCGATGCCGTCGGCCATGTAGCCCCAGGCGACCTGGCCGCGCACCGGCTGCAGGGGCAGCTTGGGGGCGAAGCGGTCCGATTCGAAGCCTGCGCAAATGACCACGCGGTCGGCGTCTGTCAGCAACTCACCG
Organism: Variovorax sp. Varisp46; assembly: GCF_059491885.1. NCBI lineage: Bacteria > Pseudomonadati > Pseudomonadota > Betaproteobacteria > Burkholderiales > Comamonadaceae > Variovorax > Variovorax sp. Varisp46. The sequence goes on along the minus strand of NZ_CP168515.1, from coordinate 2,330,969 downwards.
GCCGGGTCGAACAATTGCCAGCTGTTCGCACGGCGCTCCAGGCGTGCCACCTGGCATCCGCCGCGAAACTCGACGCCCGGCTGGCGCAGCCATGCGGCGATCAGCCGGTGCGGCCGCACCCAGGCGGCGCGTGCGTGCCAGAGGGCGGGCACATCGACCGGCAGGCCAACCGCCGCCAACTGCGCCCCATTCGCGGGCCACGATTCGTTGGGCCCGTCGTCGTTCCAGCCGGCCGGAACGCGCACATCGCCATCGGGCCGGCGCTCCAGCACGCCGCTGGCGCGCCAGTCGCGGCCTTCTTCGAGCAGCCGCGTCAGCTCGATCCACGTGGCGCGGATGCCGGCACGCGTGAGGCGCGAGAGCAGGGAGTCGTCAGGCGACACGTGCGGCGCCAGCATGCCCACGGGCAGCCCCGAAGCGCCTGATGCGGGCCGCTCGGCGGCATCCAGCACCGAGACCTGCCAGCCGCGCCGCGCCAGGCTGGCCGCCACGGCCGCGCCCGCAAGCCCGGCACCAATGACGGCGCAATGGTCTGGCGTGCCGATTCGCTCGGGCATGGGGCCGCGGCGGCGCACCGTCCAGGCGGGCGCGAACACGCCGTGCAGGCAATCGCGCTTGGGCGGCAGGCCCTGGCGCTTCTCGACCGTGAACCCGAACTGCACGAGCGCATCACGCACCGCCCGTGCGATGGTCCAGGTGGCGATGCGCGTGCCCTGCCGCGCGAAGCGAGACACCGCTTTGAGCGTGTCTTCCGACCACATTGCAGGGTTCTGCTGCGGGCTGAAGCCGTCCAGAAAGATGCTGTCGGCCTCGAAGCGCTGAGCGCGCAGCATCGGCTGCACGTCGCCGATGCAGAGGGTGAGCAGCACGCGGCCCTCATCGAACGCCAGCCGGTGAAAGCCGGGCAGCAGCCCATGCCACTGCGCAGCCAGTTCGCCGGCAAGGGACGCCAGTTCGGGATACGCGCCGGCCGCGCGCAGCAGATCGTCGGGTGAAACCGGATGCGCCTCGACCGAGACGAAGTGCAGCATGCGCGGCCGCGCCGAATCCGAGCGCCACGCCTGCCAGGTTGTCAGGAAATTGAGGCCCAGCCCGAAGCCGGTTTCGAGAATCAGCCATTGCGGCTGTCCGGCCCACGCTTCGGGCAGGCCGCAGCCACCCAGGAACACATGGCGCGATTGCGCCAGGGCCCCGGTTTCGGTGTGGTAGATGTCGTCGAAGCGTTCGCTTCGGGGCACGCCGTCGGCGCGCCAGGCCACCGGTTCTGCGTTCACGACGCAGCGGCGGCGATCAGCTTCCCGACGGGGGTACGTAACCCTGGGCCACGTCGGCGCCTTCGCCGAAGAAATGCTTTTCCATCTGCCGCGCCAGGTACTGGCGGGCGCGCAGGTCGGCCAGGTTCAGCCGGTTTTCATTGACCAGCATGGTCTGCTGCTTGAGCCAGGCGGCCCAGGCTTCCTTGCTGACGTTTTCCCACAGGCGCTTGCCCAGATCGCCTGGGTAGGGCGGGAAGTCGAGCCCTTCGGCCTCTTTGCCGAGCTTGATGCACTGAACCATGCGTGCCATTTCGATTGCCTTTGAACGGGAAAAGTGGGGAAAGCGGTTGCTTAGTTGATTTGGCTATTTAGAACTGAAAACTTGGTTGTTCCAGTTTCTATATGTCGTATTGAGAATACGCAGCTTCATTGATATGCCTTTTTAGAGCAAGACACCATGAGCCTTCGCCGCGACTTTATCAAGCTTTCCCTGGGTGCCGGTGCGGCCGGTGCCATGGCCCTGTCGGCGTTGCCGGCGTTCACGCAGCAGGTTCCTGCCGCGGCCAAGGGTCCGGTGACGCTGCTGAACGTGTCGTACGACCCGACGCGCGAGCTCTACGTGGACTACAACCAGGCCTTCGCCAAGTACTGGAAGGCCAAGACCGGCCAGGATGTGTCGGTCAAGCAGTCGCACGGCGGCTCGGGCAAGCAGGCGCGCTCGATCATCGACGGCATCGACGCCGACGTGGCCACGCTGGCGCTGGGCGGCGACATCGATGCCATCGTCAAGCATGGCGGCCTCGTCAATGCGGACTGGCAGAAGCGCCTGCCGCACAACTCGGCTCCCTATACCTCGACCATCGTGTTCCTGGTGAAGAAGGGCAACCCCAAGGGCCTGAAGGACTGGGACGACCTGATCAAGCCCGGCGTACAGGTGATCACCCCCAACCCCAAGACCTCGGGCGGCGCCCGCTGGAACTACCTGGCCGCGTGGGAGTTCGCCAAGCGCAAGTACGGCGGCGACGCCAAGGCCAAGGAATACATCGGCAGCCTGTTCAAGAACGTGCCTGTGCTCGACACCGGTGCGCGCGGCTCGACCATTACCTTCGTGCAGCGCGGCGTGGGCGACGTGCTGCTGGCCTGGGAAAACGAAGCCTTCCTGGCGCTGAAGGAATTCGGCCCCGAGAAGTTCGAGATCGTCGTGCCGTCGATCTCCATCCTGGCCGAGCCCAGCGTGTCGGTGGTCGACAAGGTCGTCGACAAGAAGGGCACGCGTGCCGTGGCCGAGGAATACCTGAAATACCTTTACTCCGACGAAGGCCAGGACATCGCCGGCCGCAACTTCTACCGCCCGACGTCGGACAAGGCGAAGGCCAAGTACGACAAGCAGTTCCCCAAGCTCACGCTGGTGACCATCGACCAGGCCTTCGGTGGCTGGGCGAAAGCCGACAAGGAGCATTTCGCTGACGGCGGCTCCTTCGACCAGATCTATACGACCAGGCAGAAGTAAGAAGCCAACCCGCTGCCAGGCCGGCAGTGCAGGGCGCCGTTCGACGTGCGCCGTGGCCCGGCTCGCCCTGAATTTCCGAAGATCAAAAACGAAAGCTTCCCGTGTCCGTTCTCCTGATTGCCGGCAGTCCCTCGACCCCGTCCCGCTCCACCGCCTTGCTCGACGCGGTGGGCGAGCGCCTGGCCCAGCGCCATGCGCGGATCGAGCGGCTCGCCATCCGCGAGTTGCCGGCGCAGGCGCTGCTGCTGGCCGACTGGAACCATCCGGCCATCGTGAACGCGATTGCCAAGGTGGCCGAGGCCCGCGTTGTCGTGGTGGCCACGCCGGTCTACAAGGCGGCCTACAGCGGTGTGCTCAAGGTCTTCCTCGACCTGCTCTCGCAGAACGCGCTCAAGGGCAAGACGGTGCTGCCGCTGGCCACTGGCGGCAGCCCGCACCACATGCTCGCGCTCGACTACGCATTGCGGCCCGTGCTGCAGTCGCTGGCGGCGCGTCACATCCTGCCGGGCGTCTACGCCAGCGAATCGCAGATTGCGCTGACGCCCGAGAACGCCTACCAGGTGCACCCCGACCTGGCCGAACGGCTCAACGAGGCCACAGAGGTGCTGGCCACGGAAGGCCTGAAGCTGCCCGCGACCCACGGCTTCGAGCCGGTGCCGTTCTCCCGAGTGCGATGTAGCGTCTGAAAGCGCGGACTCGTCGCGAGTCCGGCTTCTCGACCTCGCCCTTCATTCCCGCTGTTTTGAGAACCGCCTGCGCGCGGTGCGGGACAGCCTTTGCCCGACGTTTTGCAACACCAAGGAATCTCCGCATGAACCCCGTTGCCACCGAAGACTCCGTGCTCGACACGACGCCGCGCTCCCTCTGGCACGCGCTGGGCGATCTCGCCGTGAGCGTCGTCGTCGTCAGCGCCATCGCGCTGATCGTGAGCTTCATTGCCGCCGCCTGAGCGCGGCGCATTCCACACAAGCCTTGCCATGACACAACAGATTTCTGCTCCCCGCCGCCGCCTGATCCAGGGCGCTGCCGCCGCCATCGCGCTGCCTTCCTCGTTCGCCGCATTGGCGCAGGCGCCCGCGCGCCAGTTCCGCATCGGCCACCAGAAGGGCTATCTCACGTTGCTCAAGGGCCGCGGCACGCTCGAGAAGCGCCTGGCACCGCTCGGCGTGAGCGTGAAGTGGACCGAGTTCACGGCCGGCCCCGTGCAGCTCGAAGCACTGAACGTCGGCTCGATCGATTTCGGCGACGTGGGCGAGGCGCCGCCCATCTTCGCGCAGGCCGCCGGTGCGCCGCTGGCCTACGTGGGTGCGACGGTGCCGCGTCCGCAGGCCGAGGCGGTGCTGGTGCCCAAGGGCTCTGCCATCAAGACCGTGGCAGATCTGAAGGGCAGGAAGATCGTGCTCAACAAGGGCTCGAACGTTCACTACTTCATCGTCAAGCTGGCCGAAAAGCACGGCCTCGCATACGCGGACCTCAACCTGGTCTACCTGCCGCCGGCCGATGCGCGCGCCGCGTTCGAGAAGGGCTCGGTCGACGCATGGGTCATCTGGGATCCGTTCCTGGCCGCGGCCCAGAAGTCGCTCGACGCGCGCATCCTGGCCGACGCCACCGGCGTGGTCGGCAACCGCGGCTACTACTTCTCGTCGCTCGACTACGTCGCGAAGAACGCCGACGTGCTCGCGATCGCAATCGAGGAAGTCAACAAGGTCGACACCTGGGGCGCCGCCCACAAGGACGAACTGGCCACCGAGCTGGCCGCGCTCTGGGGCCTGCCCAAGCCAGTGGCCGACCTCGCGCAGGGCCGCACGGCCTTCGGCACCTCGCCCATCACCAAGGCCATTCTGGGCGAGCAGCAAAAAATTGCCGACACCTTCTTCGCGCTGAAGCTGATCCCCAAAAAGATCAACGTGCTCGAAGCCGCCGGCGCGGGGATCGCGTGATGCAGATCTTCTGGTTCCTCCCCACGCACGGCGACAGCCGCTACCTCGGCACGAGCGAAGGCGCGCGCCCCGTCGACCTGGCCTACCTGCAGCAGATTGCCGGCGCGGCCGACAACCTCGGCTACGAAGGCGTGCTGATCCCGACGGGCCGTTCGTGCGAAGACCCTTGGGTCATCGCCTCCAGCCTGATCGGCTCGACGAAGAAGCTCAAGTTCCTGGTCGCGGTGCGCCCCGGCCTGCATCAGCCCAGCCTGGCCGCGCGCATGGCCGCGACCTTCGACCGGCTCTCGGGCGGGCGTGTGCTCGTGAACCTCGTGACCGGCGGCGACCAGGCCGAGCTCGAAGGCGATGGTGTCTACCTCGACCATGCATCGCGCTACGAGCAGTCGGCCGAGTTCATCCGCATCTGGCGCGAGATTCTTGCGCGCAGCCACGGCGGGCAGGCCTTCGACTACGAGGGCCGGCACCTGAGCGTGAAGGGCGCGAAGCTGCTCTATCCGCCGGTGCAGAACCCTCATCCACCGGTGTGGTTCGGCGGCTCGTCGGCCGCCGCGCACGAGCTTGCGGCCGAGCAGGTCGATGCCTATCTCACATGGGGCGAACCGCCCGCGGAGGTGGCCAGGAAGATCGCCGACGTGCGCAACCGTGCCGCGCGCAAAGGGCGGACGGTGGAGTTCGGCATTCGCCTGCACGTGATCGTGCGCGAGACCGAAGACGCCGCATGGAAGGCTGCCGAGGAACTGATCAGCCGCGTCGACGACGAGACGGTCATTCGCGCCCAGGCCGCCTTTGCGCGCATGGACTCCGAAGGCCAGCGCCGCATGGCCGCGCTGCATGCGGGCGGCGCCAGGCGCTCGCGTGCAGAACTGGAGATTTCGCCCAACCTCTGGGCCGGCGTGGGCCTCGTGCGCGGTGGCGCCGGCACCGCGCTGGTGGGCGACCCGAAGACCGTCGCGGCGCGCATCGAGGAGTACGCAGCGCTCGGCCTCGACAAGTTCATTCTCTCGGGCTATCCGCACCTCGAAGAGGCTTACCGCTTCGCCGAGCTGGTGTTCCCGCTGCTCTCGCGCAAGGCGAAGACGCAGCTGGCCGGCGGCTCGCTGAGCGGCCCGTTCGGCGAAGTCGTTGCCAATCTCGACGCGCCCTCGCGCCTCGCTTCCCAAAGCTAGAAATGACGCACATCCCCAGTCTTCGCGCACTTCGTGTCGCTTCGCCAACCCCCTTGCAGGGGGCAACACCAGCGGCCCGGCAAAGCCGGCTCCACGGTGTTTCTTGAAAAGAGGGAATCACATGACCGAACAAGTTCAGGAGCTGCCGGCCGTGGCGCCGGTGGAAAACACCGGCAGCACGCTCGCAGGGTTCGCCGTCAACGTCGCGAAGCGGCTGGTGCCGTGGCTCGTGCCCGTCGGGCTCATCGTGTTCTGGCAGATCGCGTCGTCGCTGGGCTGGCTCAGCACCCGCGTGCTGCCGGCGCCGGTCGACGTGGTCAAGGCCGCATGGACGCTCACGGCCTCGGGCGAGCTGTGGACACACGTGAAGGTCAGCGCGGGCCGCGCGCTCGCGGGGCTCGCCATCGGCGGCGGGGCAGGGCTCGCGCTGGGCCTGCTGACGGGCTCGGTGAAGTTCGCCGAGACGCTGCTCGACTCCACCATCCAGATGGTGCGCAACATTCCGGCGCTCGCGCTGATCCCGCTGGTGATCCTGTGGTTCGGCATCGACGAATCGGCCAAGCTGTTCCTGATCTCGGTGTCGGTGTTCTTCCCGATCTATCTCAACACCTTCCACGGCATCCGCAACGTCGATCCGCAGCTGATCGAGATGGGCCGCACCTATGGCCTGTCGCGATGGCAGCTGTACCGCGAGGTGATCCTGCCGGGGGCGCTGTCGTCGATCCTGGTGGGCCTGCGCTTCTCGCTCGGCCTGATGTGGGTGATCCTGATCGTGGCCGAGACCATCTCGGCGCAGGCCGGTATCGGCTACCTCACGATGAACGCCCGCGAGTTTCTGCAGACCGACATCGTGCTGGTGGGCATCCTGCTGTACGCGCTGCTCGGCAAGCTGGCCGACCTGTTCGCGCGCGGGCTGGAGCAATGGTGGCTGCGCTGGCACCCCGGCTACCAGAAGAAGGCGAAGTGAGGACCGGGGCATGACACATTCGTCCATCATCTCCCGACGCGCGGCCATCGCCGCGCTGGGCGCAATGGGGGCCGGCACGGTGCTTGCACAGGGCGTGGCCGCGCGGCCGGTCATCGTGCGGCTCGGCTACCAGAAGTCGTCGACGTTGATCGCCGTGCTCAGGGCACAGGGCGCGCTCGAGAAGCAGCTCGCGCCGCTCAACGCCGCGCTGAGCTGGCACGAGTTCACCAGCGGCCTGCCGCTGCTCGAAGCGCTGAACCTCGACAACCTCGATATCAGCGCCGACGTGGCCGACACCGTGCCCGTGTTCGCACAGGCGGCAGGCGCCGACCTGACCTTCATCGCTCAGGAAGCGCCGTCGCCCGCCGCGCAGGCCATCGTCGTGCGTGAAGATTCGCCGCTCAAGATCGTGGCCGACCTGAAGGGCAAGAAGGTCGGTTTTGCCAAGGCGGCTGGTGCGCACTACCTGCTGATCGCCGCGCTCGACAATGCCGGTCTGTCGTTCAAGGACATCGAGCCCGCCTACCTTACGCCTGCCGACGGCCGTGCAGCCTTCGAGAAGGGCGCGATCGACGCCTGGGTGGTGTGGGATCCGTTCCTCGCCGCCGCGCAGCGCCAGTCGAAGGTGCGCGCGTTGGCCGACGGCACGGGCATCGCGTCGTACCAGCGCTACTACCTGGCGCGCACCAGGTTCGCGAAGGCGCGACCCGACGTGCTGCGCGTGGTCTATGCCGAACTGGAGAAGACCGGCCGGTGGGTCAAGCAGAACCCGAAGGAGGCGGCCGCATTGCTGTCCCCGGTGTGGGGCCTCGACGCCGCGACCATCGAACAGGCCAACGCCCGCCGCAGCTACGCGGTGCGCCCGGTGGCGCCCGAGGGTCTGGTCGAACAGCAGCGTATCGCCGACGCCTTTTTCGCCGAAAAGCTGCTGCCCCGAAAGATCGATGCGCTGAATGTGGCGCTGTTCAAGCCTGGAGCCTGACCCATGAGTGCCGTTCTGAAAGACATCCAACCCCAGGCCATCGCCGGTGGCGTGCGCCTCGAAGCGCGCGGCCTGCACAAGCGCTATGGCGCGCGCGAAGTGCTGCGCAACACCCGGTTGACCATCGAGCCGGGCCAGTTCATCGCCATCGTCGGGCGCAGCGGCTGCGGCAAGAGCACGCTGCTGCGGCTCGTCGCGGGCCTGGAGGAACCGAGCTCTGGCGGGCTCTACACCGACGGCAAGGCTGTGAACGGCCTGCACGACGACACCCGCATCATGTTCCAGGAGGCGCGCCTTCTTCCCTGGCGCCGCGTGCTCGACAACGTGACGCTGGGCCTGTCGAACGAGGCGAAGGCGCGCGGCAAGGAAGTGCTCGCGCAAGTCGGGTTGGCCGACCGCGAGAACGAATGGCCTGCACGCCTGTCGGGCGGGCAGCGCCAGCGTGTGGCACTGGCGCGCGCGCTGGTGCACCACCCGCGCCTGCTGCTGCTCGACGAGCCGCTGGGCGCGCTGGATGCGTTGACGCGCATCGAGATGCACCGCCTCATCGAGAACCTGTGGCAGCACCACCGCTTCACCGCGCTGCTGGTGACGCACGACGTGCAGGAAGCCGTTGCGCTGGCCGATCGCGTGATCCTGATTGAAGACGGCCGGATCGCACTCGACGAGAACATCGCGCTGGCCCGTCCGCGCTCGCAGGGCGACCCTGCCTTTGCGGCGATTGAAAAACGAATCCTCGACAGGGTGCTGCAGAAGTCCGAAGAGACCGACGCGCAAAGCACCGATGCCAGTTGGCTTACGCCCCCGGCCCATGCCCTGCGCTGGGCAATTTGATGTTCACCCCCCAGGCTTGCCCACTTCGTGTGGCCGCCAACCCCCTCGCTGGGGGCAATACCAGCGGCCGGCAGAGCCGGTTCCGCGGTATTCCTGGATGAATTCAATCCGCCAGCTCGCTTTTTCCTTCAACTCTGAAAGGTGATCCGCATGTCGCAGAACTGGAAATTCGAAACCCTGTCGGTGCACGCCGGCTATTCGCCCGAGCCGACCACCCGCGCCGTGGCGCCGCCGATCTACCAGACGGTGGCCTACGCCTTCGACAGCGCGCAGCACGGCGCCGACCTGTTCGACCTGAAGGTGCCGGGCAACATCTACACCCGCATCAACAACCCGACGCAGGATGTGCTTGAGCAGCGCGTGGCCGCGCTGGAAGGCGGCATCGCCGCGCTCGCGCTGGCCTCGGGCCAGGCGGCCGTGACCTATGCGATCCAGACCATCGCGGAGGCGGGCGACAACATCATCAGCAGCACCGCGCTGTATGGCGGCACCTACAACCTGTTCGCCCACACGCTGCCGCAATTCGGCATTACCACGCGCTTCGCGGACCACCGCGATCCGTCGAGTTTCGATAAGCTGTTCGACGAGAAGACCAAGGCGGTGTTCGTCGAATCGTTGGGCAACCCGGCCGGCAACGTGACCGACATCGCGGCCATCGCCGAGATCGCGCACCGCCACGGCGTGCCGCTGATCGTCGACAACACGGTGCCGTCGCCGTACCTGAGCCGGCCCATCGAGCACGGCGCCGACATCGTGGTGCATTCGCTCACCAAGTACCTGGGGGGCCACGGCACCAGCATCGGCGGCGCCATCGTCGATTCGGGCAAGTTCCCGTGGGCGGAGCACAAGCAGCGCTTCAGGCGCTTGAACGAACCCGACGTGAGCTATCACGGCGTGGTCTACACCGAGGCGCTGGGCGCGGCCGCCTACATCGGCCGCGCACGCGTGGTGCCGCTGCGCAACACGGGCGCGGCCATCTCGCCGTTCAACGCCTTCCTGATCCTGCAGGGCATCGAGACGCTGGCGCTGCGCATGGACCGCATCAGCAGCAATGCACTGGCGGTGGCGCAGCACCTCAAGCAGAGCAAGGCCGTCAACTGGGTGAACTACGCTGCGCTCGAAGACCATGCCGATCATGCGCTGGCGAAGAAGTACTTCGGCGGCCGTTCCAGCGGCGTGCTGACCTTCGGCATCGGCGCCGGTCGCGAGGGCGGGGCGAAGTTCCTCGATGCGCTGAAGCTCTTCACGCGCCTCGTGAACATCGGCGACGTGCGCTCGCTGGCCACGCACCCCGCATCGACCACGCACCGGCAGTTGTCGCCCGAAGAGCTTGCCAAGGCCGGCGTCACGGAGGACACAGTTCGCCTGTCGGTCGGCATCGAGCACATCGACGACCTGATCGCCGACCTCGAACAGGCCTTGGCCGCAGCCAGGTGATCGCATCGCTCCTGTTTTACCCATCCCGATCATTCCTTCAACCTGAAAGAGAAAGAAACATCATGTCCATCCAAGCCATCAACGTGCGCAACCAGTTCAAGGGCAAGGTCCGCGAGATCATCCGCGGCGACGTCGTCTCCGAAGTCGACGTCGAGACCGCCTGGGGCATCGTCACCTCGGTCATCACCACGCGCTCGGTCGACGAGCTGCAGCTGAAGGTGGGCTCCGACGTGGTCGCGCTCGTGAAGTCGACCGAGGTTTCGATCGCGAAGCTCTGACGGACCCTCGGGCATCTGCGATGACCCGGCGCCGCTTTGGCGCCGGGTTTTTTCGTTTTCGAGGGTGTGTGCTTGCAGCGATCTGCGGGGCATGGCGGCGTTGGTTGCAGCTGCAACAGGCGCCCTGGTCCACGCGGCTGACAAGCGGTATCCGCTTGATTCAGTAAAGAAGATCGAAGTCGTCGAACCCTCCAGTGGGTCTGTGTGGGAGAACAAGGATCTCCTGGATTGCTCCGATGTCGTGTTCAGGTGACGCTTCCGTGACTTTCAGAAATGGAAAGATCATCGTCATCGGAGTCGAGCGCACAGGGAGGATCAACATCTTCGAGGCGAACGCCCAACTCGAACCTGGCGGTGTTCCTGAAAGCAGAGCGTGGATCAGACCGCGCCGGCCGTGCGCGCCGCCACCGCGGGAGCCGCTGCCTGACATGCGGCTATACAACGTCTGGTTGTTAGGAACCGACTTTTCGGTTGTTTGAGCTTGCGCCCCGGGCTCCTACAGTGGTGGCCATCGCCATCAAGGCGAATCCAACGCATAACAGGAGCCGCACAGCATGTCAGTGGAAGTTGAAGAACTCGTCTTGCCCGAAGCACGGGAACAGGCGCGCGCCAAGGCCACCGAAAGCAATTTACCTTACGCCGGCGGCGTGACGCCACCGGTGGCCTGGGAGTTGGTGCAGAAGGGCCTGGCCGTGCTGGTCGATGTGCGCTCGGGTGAAGAACGCAAGTTCGTCGGCCATGTGCCCGAGAGCCTGCACGTGGCGTGGGCCACCGGTACGGCGCTCACGCGCAACCCCCGCTTCGTGCGCGAACTCGAAGCCAGGCTTGCGAAGGACGGCGGCAAGGAGGCCGTGGTGCTGCTGTTGTGCCGCAGCGGCAAGCGGTCCGCGCTGGCGGCCGAGGCCGCTGCCAAGGCGGGTTTCACGCAGGTGTTCAACGTGCTCGAAGGCTTCGAGGGCGAGATCGATGCGCAGCAGCATCGCGGCGGCTCCGACGGTTGGCGCTTCCACGGCCTGCCGTGGGTGCAGGACTGAGCGCACCAGGCACATCTTCCAGGGAGAAACACACATGGCCCATTTCGAAGTGAGCGACATCGTGCGTGCGCTGCACAGCGTGCGCGACGAGTGGCGCGACTCGCAGCGCCGCTCGCGCGAGCCCGGCGCACGCGAGTTTCCGTCGCGCGATGCGCTTGCGCAGACCGTCGAGTCGCTGAAAGGCGCGCTCTTTCCGATGCGGCTGGGCCCGCCGGACCTGCGCCACGAGAGTGAAGACTTCTACGTCGGCCACACACTCGATGCGGCGCTGCAGGCGCTGCTGGCGCAGGCACGGCTTGAACTCAACTACAACGCGCGCCACGAGCCGCGCCCCGCGCACGAGGTCGATGACATTGCCACCGAGGCCGTGCGCCGGTTCGCGAACGCACTGCCTGGACTGCGCCGCCTGCTCGACAGCGACGTGCTCGCGGCCTACCAGGGCGACCCGGCTGCGCGCAGCGTCGACGAGGTGCTGCTGTGCTACCCCGGCGTGCTCGCGATGATCCACCATCGCCTTGCGCACGAACTCTACAAGCTCGGCCTGCCGCTGCTGGCACGCATCGTGGCCGAGTTGGCGCACGGGCAGACGGGCATCGACATCCACCCGGGCGCGCAGATCGACGCGGGCTTCTTCATCGACCACGGCACTGGCGTCGTGATCGGCGAGACGGCGGTCATCGGCAAGCGTGTGCGGCTGTACCAGGCCGTGACGCTCGGTGCCAAGCGTTTTCCGATCGACACCGAGGGCAACCTGCAGAAGGGGCTGCCGCGGCATCCGGTGGTGGAAGACGACGTGGTCATCTACGCGGGCGCGACCATTCTCGGCCGCGTCACGCTTGGCAAGGGCGCGGTCATCGGCGGCAACGTCTGGATCACCGACGACGTGAAACCGGGTGCGAGCGTCACGCAGGCCAGCCTGCAGAACGCACCGAAGGGTGGCGCATGAAAGCATTCGTCGAAGACTTCGGCGTGACCATCCGCCAGCTGCGCGAAGGCGAGGGCTGGTCGCAGGAGGAGTTGGCCGAGCGCTCCGATCTGAACCGCTCCTACGTGGGCGAGATCGAACGCGGCCGCGTCATCCCGTCGATCGTTACCGCGCAGAAGCTGGCCACCGCGCTCGGCATCAACATGGTCGGCCTGCTCATGCGCTGCGAGCAGTTGGAACAATCGCGTCTTGCGCGAAGGATCAACTTGGCGGCTATAGCCTGTTGAGGGCAAACCCGTGGCTACCGGACACTGGCGGCCACTTTCTTCTCAACACGGAGCCTTGATTCATGAGCGCAACAGTCGGTGGTATCACCGCCCTTGGCGACAACGCCGCACGCCAGCTGGCCAATGCCACCAAGACAGTCCCCCAGCTCGAAACCATCAGCCCGCGCTGGCTGACGCACCTGCTGCAATGGGTGCCGGTGGAGGCCGGCATCTACCGCGTGAACAAGGTCAAGAATCCCGAATCGATCAAGGTCACCTGCACCTCGCGCGAAGAAGAAAACCAGCTGCCGCGCACCTTCGTCGACTACGAAGAAAGCCCGCGCGAGCACTACCTCAATGCCGTGAGCACCGTGCTCGACGTGCACACCCGCATCTCCGACCTCTACAGCAGCCCGCACGACCAGATCAAGGAGCAGCTGCGCCTCACGATCGAGACGATCAAGGAGAACCAGGAGAGCGAGCTCATCAACAACCCTGACTACGGCCTGCTGGCGCAAGTGACGGAAGAGCAGCGCATCTTCCCGCTGACCGGTGCGCCCACGCCTGATGACCTCGACGAGCTGTTGACCAAGGTGTGGAAGGAGCCGGCATTCTTCCTCACGCACCCGCTGGCCATCGCCGCTTTCGGGCGCGAAGCCACGCGCCGCGGCACGCCGCCGCCGACTGTGAGCCTGTTCGGTTCGCAGTTCATCACCTGGCGCGGCATTCCGCTGATTCCGTCGAACAAGGTGCCGGTGGCCGACGGCAAGAGCAAGATCCTGCTGCTGCGCGTGGGCGACAAGCGCCAGGGCGTGGTGGGCCTGTTCCAGCCGGGTCTGTCGGGCGAGCAGGGCCCGGGGCTGTCGGTGCGCTTCATGGGCATCAACAACCACGCGATCGCGTCTTACCTGATCTCGCTGTACTGCTCGCTCGCGGTGCTGACCACCGACGCGCTGGCCGTGCTCGACGACGTCGAGATCGGCAAGTACCACGACTATCCCGACACCTACAAGTAAGCCGCGGTGAGCAGCACTCCATCGATTCCGGGCGAGGCGCCCGACGCGCCGTTCGACCCGGCCATCCTCGCGCGCATGGCGAGCGCCATGTTCTCCGAGGTGCCGGGCGCGCAGTTTCCCCCCAACGTCGCGCCACCGGGTTCGCCGCTGGCAAGCCCTGCGGGCTTCGGGCCGAGCGTGCCGGGCACGCCGGTTCCGCAAGGGCAGATTCCGGGCGCCAACTTGCTGCCGGCATCACCCACGCAACTGCCCTCGCTCGCGAACCGCGCGCCGGCCTTGCGGCCGCATGCGGTGGCAGGCAATGGCGTGCCGGACAGCGTGCTGTCGGTGGCGCCGGCGTTCGAGCCGCGCTCGGGCGGTGCGGTGCTGGGCGTGCCGCAGCAGGCGAATGCGCCTGCCGCACCCGTTGCACGGCAGGCCGGGGCCTCGCCGTTCTACTTCGTGGGCAACAGCTACGGGCATCCACCGGCCGGCGCGACCGCTGGAGTCTTGCCCCCTCTCCCTCCGGAAGAGGACTGGGGTGAGGGCCAGCAGCCGTATCAGGGGGCGGGGCAACCTTTCAGCCCAATCCTCTTCCCAGAGGGGCGAGGGAGTGAGCCACAGTTCTATTTTGTCGATGCGGTGCGTTTGCCCAACGGCTTCGTTACGCCGGCAAAGGCTGATCCGCGCAGGCCCGATGCAGTGCCACTGGCCGGCCGCGGCCAGCACCCGCCGTTCGACGTGAATGCCGTGCGGCGCGACTTCCCGATCCTGCAGGAGCGTGTGAACGGCAAGCAGATCGTGTGGTTCGACAACGCCGCCACCACGCACAAGCCGCAATCGGTCATCGACCGCATCGCGTACTTCTACGAGCACGAGAACTCGAACATCCACCGCGCAGCCCATGAGCTGGCCGCGCGCGCTACCGACGCCTACGAAGGCGCGCGCGAACGGGTGCGCCGCTTCATCAACGCACCCGAAGTCGAAGAGGTGATCTTCGTGCGCGGCACCACCGAGGCCATCAACCTCGTAGCCAAGAGCTGGGGTGGCCAGCACGTGGGCGAGGGCGACGAGATCATCGTGTCGAACCTCGAACACCACGCCAACATCGTCCCTTGGCAGCAGCTCGCCGCCGCCAAGGGCGCGAAGCTGCGCGTGATCCCGGTGGACGACTCGGGCCAGGTGCTGCTCGACGAATACCGCAAGCTGCTGAACGACCGCACGAAGATCGTGGCAGTCACGCAGGTCTCGAATGCGCTGGGCACCGTGGTGCCGGTGAAGGAGATCGTCGAGCTGGCGCACCGCGCGGGCGCGAAGGCGCTGGTCGACGGCGCGCAATCGGTGTCGCACATGCGCGTGGACGTGCAGGACATCGGAGCCGACTTCTTCGTGTTCTCGGGCCATAAGGTCTTCGGCCCCACCGGCATCGGCGTGGTCTGGGGCAAGCGCGAGGTGCTCGAAGACATGCCGCCCTGGCAGGGCGGCGGCAACATGATTGCCGACGTGACCTTCGAGAAGACCGTGTTCCAGCCGATCCCGAACAAGTTCGAGGCCGGCACCGGCAACATTGCCGACGCCGTGGGGCTGGGCGCCGCCATCGACTATGTCAACAAGGTCGGTATCGAGAACATCGCGCGCTACGAACACGACCTGCTGCTGTACGGCATGGCGCAGCTCGGTGCGATTGCGGGTGTGCGGCTGATCGGCACGGCGGCCGACAAGGCCAGCGTGATGTCCTTCGTGCTCGACGGCTACAGCACCGAGGAGGTGGGCCACGCGCTCAACGACGAGGGCATTGCGGTGCGCACGGGGCACCACTGCGCGCAGCCGATCCTGCGGCGCTTCGGCGTCGAGACCACAGTGCGGCCGTCGCTGGCGTTCTACAACACCTTCGACGAAATCGACCGGCTGGTGGCGGTGGTACGGCGACTGGCCGGCCAGCGGCGCACGCGGTAGCGCGGCCGGATCAGGGCTTCGATGTGAGGTGCTGCCTGAAAAAGGCGAGCACCCTCGCATTGAAGTCCGCATGGAAGGCGGAGCGGTCGAAGCCGGCGCCGTCGTTGCAGATCTCCGGCAGGGCCTTGGCCATGGCGGGCGCGCAGGGCGCCAAGAACGCGAAGTGCCCGGCGTTCGCGGCCACGTGCCAGTCCGGCGGCACGGGAAGGTTGCGGCGGATGGCTTCCACGTCGTCCGGAGTCACCCCGTCGCCGCCACGGGCAGAGGCCCAAAGCTGGACGGGCACCGCGACCTGATTCAACCCCTCGGCGTCGAAGAAGCTCAGCGGATCGACGATGACGGCGGCCTTGATGCGCGCATCGCGCACCGGAGGCGCAGGCAGCTCCTGGCGCTGGATCTGTCCGCAGAACGGAATCTTCGATGTCGGCGTGCAAAAGCGCAGGCCGAGCCTGAAGTCAGGCACCGCGCCCGTCGCCACGAGGCCGGTGAAGCCACCGCGGGAGAAGCCGAAGAAGCCGACCTGGTCGGCGGCGAGCTTCTCGCGCGCGGGCCATGCGCCGAGCATGTGGTCGGTCAGCCGCCGCATGTCGACCGGCCGCGCGGCCAGCGTCGAGAGATGGCCCCGGCGCTCGAGATCCTGGAAGTTGTCGTTCGGGTGGTTGATGGCGGCGACCACGAAGCCGGCATCGGCCAGCGCGGCCGCCGTGTCGTGGTGACCCAGGAACGAGCCACCCGAGCCGTGCGACATCAGCACCAGCGGGAGCTTCGTGCCGGCGATGGGGCAGTCCCTGGCGGCCGAAATGGCGATCAGTCCGAACGCGATCTCGCCGGGCGCCGTCTCGCAAGGTGTCCACACCGCGCCACGCAAGGCCGGCCCGTCCTTGTCGGCCGGGACTTCGATGAAGCTGAAGCCCGCCGCATGGCTCCATGCGGCAGTCAGGCAGAGCGCGGCAGCCAAGGCAAGGCGATGCAGGAACATGGCGTGCAATGCCTCAAGGGCAAGGGATGGTGGGGCACAAGTGTGCCGTCTCCCGACCCATGCGACCAGCCCGTTTTGCTTCGGGCGATGCGAGCGCGCTATGCTCTGTCGCTGTCAACAACGCAGCTTGTCTTCGCATGTCCCAGCCCCAGGTTTCCTCCCCCGGCGTTTCCAGTTCTCCAGAATCCTGCGACGTGTTCGTGATCGGCGGCGGCCCCGCCGGGTCGACGATTTCGGCGCTGCTGACGCAGCAGGGCCGCAAGGTGGTGCTGGTCGAGAAGGAACACCATCCGCGTTTTCACATCGGCGAATCGCTGCTGCCCGCGAACGTCGAATTGTTCGACAAGCTCGGCGTGCGCGACCAGGTCGAGAAGATCGGCATGCCCAAGTTCGGCATCGAGTTCGTCTCGCCCGAGCACGAGCACCGCAGCTACGTGGACTTTGCCGAAGGGATGGACAAGTCGCTCGACTCCGCCTGGCAGGTGCGCCGTTCGGAGCTCGACGAGCTGCTGTTCCGCAACGCGGCCGCGCGCGGCGCGCAGACGATCGAAGGCTGCAAGGTGCGCGACGTGGCCTTCGATGCCGACGGCGCCACGGTGCGAGCCGAGATGGACGACGGCGCACGCCGCAGCTGGCGCGCCCGCTTCGTGGTCGATGCCACCGGCCGCGACACGCTGCTGGCCAACAAATTCCGCTGCAAGGAAAAGAACCCGGACCACAACAGCACCGCGCTGTTCGGCCACTTCACGAACGCCGAGCGGCTGGAGGGTAAGAAGGAAGGCAACATCAGCATCTGCTGGTTTCCGCATGGCTGGTTCTGGTTCATTCCGCTGGCCGACGGCACCACCAGCGTGGGCGCGGTGTGCTGGCCGTACTACCTGAAGACGCGCGACAAGCCGCTGAAGGAGTTCTTCTACGACACCATCGCGACCTGTCCGGTGCTGGTGGAACGCCTGAAGAACGCCACGCTGGTCGACGATGCGGTGCATGCCACCGGCAATTTCTCGTATTCGAGTTCGCACGCCACGGGTGATCGCTACCTGATGCTGGGCGATGCCTTCACCTTCATCGATCCGATGTTCTCGTCGGGCGTGTACCTCGCGATGCACAGCGCCTTCGACGGCGCCGAACTGGTGGCAAAGGCGCTCGATCGGCCCACCGAGCTGGCGGCCGCACGCAAGGACTTCGAGGCCATGATGCGCAAGGGCCCGCGCGAGTACTCGTGGTTCATCTACCGCGTGACCAACCCGACCATCCGCGACATGTTCATGCATCCGGGCAACCCCTTCCGCGTGAAGGAGGGGCTGATGTCGCTGCTGGCCGGCGACATCTACCGCGGCACGCCGATGCGGGGGCCGCTCGGCATGTTCAAGGTTCTGTACTACTTCATCTCGGTCACGCACATGCGGCGGACCTGGGAGGGCTGGAAGCGGCATCGCTTCAACATCCGGGACATGGGCATGTTGAAGGGGGAGACGATCCTCAAGTCGGAGTAGCCGCCAGCGCTGCTGCGCGTTCAACGCCCAGTGCGGGGCTGCTGAGTACGTCGATGCCGAGGTCCGCGAGCAGGGCGGCCATGGCGCGATCGATGCGCATGGCCTTGAACGCACCGCTCGGAGCTGTTCGTTCCGCGATGGTGCCAATGGTCGAGCAGGTGCAGACGACGGCCGCAGCACCGCCGGATGCGGCTTCGCGCATGGCGTCGTGAACGCGTGTCACGAGCCCCGAGTCATCGAGGCCCACCACGCGCGCATCGGCCAGCAGGTCCTCCCGCACCGAATGCCGCACGCGCAGGGCGGGCGCGATCTCGCTCGCCAGCCGCTCGAAGGTCGGCACATGCACCTGTGCCGTGTGCAGGAACGCCAGCGCGTCGCGCATGGCCTCAGGCGCTCGCCGTGCGGGCGCGTTGCGCTTCGTAGGCCTTGAGGTGGACGTATGCGGTGCGCAGCACCGTCGGCACTGGCGAATTATTTGGCGCCGCGCGGCTCAGCAGGTCGCCGACGATGTGATCCGCCTCGACCGCCGCGCCGCGCACCATGTCCTTGTACATCGACGCCGTCATCGGCGAGCCGGCGGCCGTCATGATGGCGCGCCCGCGCTGCACGGCGGCGGGGCGGGGCGCAAAGCCGTTGTGCGCGGCGATGGCGCAGCACTCGTCGAAGATCGACAGCGCCACGTCCTGCCCGCCGGCGCTCACGATGTCGCCAATGGACGCGCGCATCAAGCTCGTGAGGCCTGCTGCCGAAGCGATGAAGACCCACTTTTCCCACATGTCCTGCGAGATGCTCTCGCTGGCCGTGGCATCGAATTTCGCACCCGCGAACTGTGCCGCGATGGCATCTACGCGGGCCGAGCGGCCGCCGGCGCGCTCGCCGTAGCTCAGCCCATGCATGTCGTTGAGGTGCAGCACGTGGCCCTCGTCGTCGAGCGTGGCCGAGATCATGCACAGGCCGCCCAGCACACGCTCGCTGCCGAAGCGTTCGGCCAGGCGGTCGAGGTGGCTCATGCCATTGAGCAGCGGAAGGATCACGGTGTCGGGGCCGACCGCCGGCGCGAAGGAGTCCATCGTCGAATCGAGGTCGTAGGCCTTGCTGCCGACCACGACCACATCGTAGGGGCCGTCGATGCCGCCGGCCAGCACGTGCCTGGGTGCGGGCAGCTGCAGGTTGCCGAAGGGACTCTGCACCACCAGCCCGGTTTTTGCGAGCTGTGCCGCACGGCGCGGGCGCAGCAGGAAGGTGACGTCTCGCCCCGCCTCCAGCAGACGGCCGCCGAAATAACCACCGAGTGCGCCGGCACCCACCACCAGAAATCTCATCGCGTGTCGCTCCTGAGCCAAAAAAAGATCGGAAGCGATGATGCCTTCGTTCGCGCGAGGCTGCTTTGCGCCGTCGCCTTCTCCAGCAGTCGCTGGCGGGCAAAGGGCCGCATCAGGCGTGCGCCTTGGGGGCGCAGTGCGAAGAAGAGGACCGGGTCACGGGAGCGTCCTGCGCCTTGATGGGGTTGGCGGAATGCGGTTCAATTCGACGCCGTACGCCCGGCACCGCATGGGCTTTTCCAGATAAGGTCTTGGGCGCTTCGCATAATCGTGTCCGTCATTCCAACCCCTCACACAAGGAGTTTCGTCCATGGCCCAGACCCGGATCGCCGTCATTGTCGGCAGCCTGCGCAAGGATTCGTACAACCACAAGCTGGCCCTCGCGCTGGCGCACCTCGCACCCGCGGACTTCACTTTCGAGAACCTGCGCATCGACGACCTGCCGCTGTACAACCAGGACGACGACGGCAACCAGGCGCCGGCGGTGAAGCGCATCAAGACCGAGATCGCGGCGGCTCAGGGCCTGCTGTTTGTCACGCCCGAATACAACCGTTCGGTGCCCGGCGTGCTGAAGAACGCCATCGACCATGCGTCGCGCCCCTATGGCCAGAGCGCATGGGCGGGCAAGCCGGCCGGCGTGCTCGGCATTTCGGTGGGTGCCATCGGCACCGCGCTGGCGCAGCAGCATCTGCGCAACATCCTGGCCTACCTCGATGTGCCCACGATGGGCACGCCCGAAGTGTTCCTGCAAGCCAAGGACGACCTGTTCGACGACAAGGGCCACATCGGCAACGAAGGCTCGAAGAAGTTCCTGCAGAGCTGGATGGACAAGTACGTGGCCTGGGTCAAGAACCACGCAGCCTGATCTGATCTGCTCCGCGCAAAGCGAAAAAAGCCGCCCTGCCGGGCGGCTTTTTTCATGGTGCGGGAGCGAACTCAGGCTGCGATGGCGGCATCGCGCTGGTTCGCGGCTTCGGCCGTCGCCACCAGGATGTCGGCGCGGGCCGCGGCCAGGGCCTTGCCCCTGGCTTCGTCGCCCATCGCCACGCCCTCGGCGCGCACGAAGCGCACGTCGGTGATGCCGAAGAAGCCGAAGATCACCTTGAGGTAGCTCTCCTGGTGTTCCATTGCCTGGCCGCCTTCGCTGGTCGAGTAGATGCCGCCGCGGGTCGAGGCCACGATGACGGTCTTGCCGCCGGCCAGGCCCACGGGGCCCTTGTCGGTGTACTTGAAGGTGCGGCCGATCTGCGCGAGGCGGTCGATCCAGGCCTTCAGTTGCGTCGGGATCGAGAAGTTGTAGAAGGGCGTGCCGATGACGATCACGTCCGAGGCCAGGAACTGGCTCACGAGCTTTTCGGACAGGGCGTTTTCACGCTGTTGTGCTTCCGTGGGCTGTGCTTGCACGCCGGTCTTGATGCCCAGCGCATCGGCGCTGAAGTGCGAGGGGGTGTCGACGGCCAGGTCGAGGTATTCGACGGCGGTGTCGGGGTGGGCGGCGCGCCACGCGGTCACGACCTCGGCCGAGAGCAGGCGCGAGGTGGAGTTGGTACCGAGGATGCTGGAGTCGATGTGGAGCAGCTTCATGTCAATCAATCACTTTCTGTGTTGGCTGTCGGCGCTCAAGGTGGCCGGCGGATGGGAGAATTCTATTTTTGTATCGAGTTTTCGATAAGTAGCCAAAAATTGCCTAGATCGTCCTGTTTGCAGGACAATCGACGCCATGCAAGACCTCAACGACATGGTTTTCTTCGCCGAAGTGGCTGAGCGCGGCGGCTTCGCGGCAGCCAGCCGGGCGCTCGGCATTCCCAAATCGCGCCTGTCTCGCCGCGTGGCGGATCTGGAGGAGCGGCTCGGCGTGCAACTGATGCAGCGCAGCACGCGGCGCCTGTCGCTCACGCCGGCCGGCGAGATCTACTTGCGGCATTCGTCCGCCATGCGCGATGCGGCGCAGGCGGCGGCCGAGGCGGTGGCGCAGGTGCAGACCGAGCCGAGCGGGCTGGTGCGGCTGAGCTGCCCCGTCACCATCGCCTACAGCGGGCTCGCCCATCTGCTGCCTCAGTTCATGGAGCGCTACCCGGCGGTGCGGGTCGACGTGCGGGTCATCAACCGACCGGTGGACCTGATCGAGGAGGGCATCGACATCGCGCTGCGCGTGCGGCCCAGCATCGAGGACAGCACGGCGCTGGTGGCCAAAGTCCTGGGCACCAGCCGTGGCGTGCTGGTAGCCAGCCCCGAGCTGATGCAGCGCCAGGGGCCGGTCCAGGCGCCGGCCGACCTGGCGCGGCTGCCGACGCTGGCGATGTCGGCCAACGGCGAGGGCCGCAGCGAATGGCGCCTCGAAGGCCCGAATGGCGAGATCCACCTGCATTCGCACACGCCGCGCTACGTGGCGGACGACATCGCGACCCTGCAGGCGGCCGCGCTCGCCGGCATCGGCGCCACGCTGCTGCCCGACTACATGTGCCGCCCCGATCTCGATGCGGGCCGGCTCGTGAAGGTGTTGTGCGACTGGGGGCCGTCGACGGTCATCGCGCACATGGTGTTTCCACCGCGGCGCGCGCTGGTGCCGGCAGTGCGGCGGCTGATCGATTTCCTCGTCGAGCATATGCAGGGCGTGGAGATGCGGATGTACTGAGGGGGCCGCGGCTTGCTGTGAAAAGATGAGCGCCAAATTCCCCCGCCATGTCTTCGTTATGCGGAAAACGCCATATCCAAACAAGCAGATATTCGTTTGGCATTGAAGCAATGGTTCGCACAATCCGAAGCTCCCATCCATCCCAGGAGCGACCATGGCGACTCTGCGACTCGGCGATACAGCCCCCAATTTCACCCAGGATTCCAGCGAAGGCCCCCTCGACTTCTACCAATGGGCCGGCGATTCGTGGGTGGTGTTCTTCTCGCACCCGGCCGACTTCACGCCCGTGTGCACCACCGAACTCGGCAAGACCGCGGCGCTGTCGGGCGAGTTCGCCAAGCGCGGCGTGAAGCCCATCGCGTTGAGCGTCGATCCGGCCGACAAGCACAAGGAATGGATCGGCGACATCAACGAGACGCAGAACACCACGGTCAACTTCCCGATCATTGCGGACGCAGACCGCAAGGTGGCCGACCTGTACGACCTGATCCACCCCAACGCCTCGGCCACGGCCACGGTGCGCAGCGTCTACATCATCGACCCGAAGAAGGTCATCCGCGCGACCATCACCTACCCGGCCTCGACCGGCCGCAACTTCGACGAGATCCTGCGCGTGATCGACTCGCTGCAACTCACCGACAGCCACAAGGTGGCCACGCCCGTGAACTGGAAAGACGGCGACGATGTGGTCATCATCCCGAGCATCCAGGACCCGGCCGAACTGGCCCAGCGCTTCCCCAAGGGCTTCAAGGCCGTCAAGCCTTACCTGCGCATCACGCCGCAGCCGAACAAGTAAGAGCGGAACAGCAGGCGGTGAAAGCATCGACGCTCCTTCGTGGAACACCGCGGAACCGGCTTTGCCGGGCCGCTGGTGTTGCCCCCGGCGAGGGGGGAGGCGAAGCGACACGAAGTGCGCGAAGCCTGGGGGAGTGCTCATGAACACCCGCGTCATCATCGTGCCAGGTTGGCGCGACTCCGGGCCCGGCCACTGGCAGAGCCTGTGGCAGGAGCGCATCCCCGGCGCGGCGCGGGTGGTGCAGGACGATTGGGCCTCGCCCAAGCGCGATGCATGGGTGTCGACGCTGGCGAAGCTGGTGCTCGACAGCCCCGGCCCGGTGGTGATCGCAGCGCACAGCCTGGGCTGCATCGCCACGGCGCACCTGCCGGCCGAAGCCGCTGGCCGCGTCCAGGGCGCGCTGCTGGTGGCGCCTGCGGACCCCGAACGCCGCGCCGTGCTGTCCGACTTCGCGCCCGTGCCGTACGCCGCGCTGCCGTACCGCAGCATCGTGGTGGCCAGCAGCAACGATCCGTACTGTCCGATCCGCCTGGCGGGCGCCTATTCGCGCGCCTGGGGCAGCGAGTTCGTGCGGATGCAGAATGCGGGCCACATCAACATCGATTCGGGGCACGGGGACTGGCCGCTGGGCCTTGCCTTGCTTCAGTCCTTGACCGACGAGCCCGCCGCCTGGTCGGCGGGCCGTGAATTTTCAGAAAACCTGGCAACCACATGACTTCCAGAATCAAGACCTTCGTCGCCGTGCTCGCGCTGGCGTCTTCCGCACTCGCCGGCAGCAGCGCCTTTGCCCAGGGCACCGGGCTGCTGAACGCCTCGTACGACGTGGCGCGCGAGTTCTACAAGGACTACAACGCGGCCTTCGTGGCGCACTACAAGAAGGCCACCGGCAAGGACGTGAAGATCGACCAGTCGCACGGCGGCTCCAGCGCGCAGGCCCGCGCGGTGGCCGACGGCCTCGACGCCGACGTGGTGACGATGAACACCTCCACCGACATCGACTTCCTCGCCAACGCCGGCGTGGTCGCGAAGGACTGGAACAAGAAATTCCCCGACAACGCATCGCCGACCACGTCGACCATGCTGTTCCTGGTGCGCAACGGCAACCCCAAGGGCATCAAGGACTGGGACGACCTGGTCAAGCCGGGCGTGCAGGTCGTGATCGTCAACCCCAAGACCGGCGGCAACGGCCGCTACGCCTACCTGGCCGCCTGGGGCTACATCAAGAAGAAGGGCGGCACCGACGCCCAGGCCGCCGAGTTCGTCGGCAAGCTGTTCAAGAACGTGCCGGTGCTGGCGCGCGGCGGCCGCGACGCGACCACCGCCTTCCTGCAGCGCAACATCGGCGATGCGCTGATCACCTTCGAATCGGAAGTGGTGTCCATCGACCGTGAATTCGGCACCGGCAAGGTCGACTCGGTATACCCGTCGATCAGCATCGTGGCCGAGAACCCGGTGGCCGTGGTGGAACGCACCGTCAACAAGAAGGGCACGGGCGAACTGGCCAAGGCTTATCTTGATTGGCTGTACTCCGACGAAGCGCAGGAAATCGCGGCCAAGCATGCGCTGCGCCCGCGCTCGCAGGCTGTGCTCAAGAAGTACGCATCGACCTTCAAGCCGCTGCAGCTGTTCACGGTGCAGGAATTGTTCGGCAGCCTCGGCGAAGCACAGAAGGTGCACTTCAACGACGGCGGCCAGTTCGACAAGTTGTACACCCCCGGCGGCAGGTAATGAGCGGCGCTGTTTCTTCGGCGCTCCCGTCAGCGGGAGCGCCTTTTTCGCGTGCTGGCAACCGTGCCGGGGGCGCCAAGCGCGTGCTGCCCGGTTTCCACATCACGCTCGGCTTCTCGATTCTTTACCTCAGCCTGATCGTGCTGATCCCGCTGTCGGCGCTGGTCTTCAAGACATTCACGCTGACCTGGGAGCAGTTCTGGGTGGCCGTGACCGCGCCGCGCGTGATGGCCTCGTACCGGCTGACCTTCGGCGCCTCGCTGATCGCGGCCATCGTGAACGCGGTGTTCGGCCTGCTGGTGGCCTGGGTGCTGGTGCGCTACAAGTTCCCGGGCAAGCGCATCGTCGATGCACTGGTCGACCTGCCGTTCGCGCTGCCGACGGCCGTGGCCGGCATCTCGCTGACCGCGCTGCTCGCGGGCAACGGCTGGGTCGGGCAACTGCTGGAGCCGCACGGCATCAAGCTGGCGTTCACGCCGGCGGGCATCGTGATCGCGCTGATCTTCATCGGGCTGCCGTTCGTGGTGCGCACGGTGCAGCCGGTGCTCGAAGACACCGAGAAGGAGCTGGAAGAAGCCGCCACCTCGCTGGGCGCGACGCGCCTGCAGACCTTCACCAAGGTGATCTTTCCGTCGATCGCGCCCGCGCTGCTCACCGGCTTTGCCATGGCTTTCGCACGGGCGATCGGCGAGTACGGCTCTGTGATCTTCATCGCCGGCAACATGCCGATGATCTCGGAGATCACGCCGCTCATCATCATCGGGAAGCTGGAGCAGTACGACTATGGGGGCGCCACGGCTGTTGCGCTCGTGATGCTGGTCATTTCGTTCCTCTTGCTGCTGGTCATCAACGGCCTGCAAGCCTGGCAGCGCCGCCGCGCGGGAGCATGAGATGAGCGCCCCTTCCAAAGTCATTCGCCGCGCGCAAGCCGGCACCACCGAGTCGCCCTGGGTGCGCTGGGTGCTGATCGGCCTCGCGCTGGTATTCATGTTCCTGTTCCTCGTGCTGCCTCTCGCGGCAGTGGCGACCGAGGCCTTGCGCAAAGGCGTTGGCGCTTATCTTGAAGCACTGAAGGAGCCCGATGCCTGGAGCGCGATCCGCCTCACGCTGATCACGGCCGCCATCGCGGTGCCGATGAACCTCGTGTTCGGCGTGGCGGCGGCCTGGGCCATCGCCAAGTTCGAGTTCCGCGGCAAGGCCTTCCTCACCACGCTGGTGGACCTGCCGTTCGCGGTGTCGCCGGTGGTGGCGGGCCTGATTTATGTGCTGGTGTTCGGCGCGCAGGGCTGGCTCGGTCCGTGGCTCGCCGAGCACGACATCAAGATCATCTTCGCCGTGCCCGGCATCGTGCTGGCGACCGTGTTCGTGACCTTCCCGTTCATCGCGCGCGAGCTCGTACCGCTGATGCAGGCGCAGGGCACCGACGAGGAGCAGGCGGCCATCGTGCTCGGCGCGACCGGCTGGCAGACCTTCTGGCGCGTGACGCTGCCCAACATCAAGTGGGGCCTGCTGTACGGCGTGATCCTGTGCAACGCGCGTGCCATGGGCGAGTTCGGTGCGGTGTCGGTGGTGTCGGGCCACATCCGCGGGCAGACCAACACCATGCCGCTGCACGTGGAAGTGCTCTACAACGAATACCAGTCGGTGGCCGCCTTCGCCGTGGCCTCGCTGCTGGCGATCCTGGCGCTGGTCACGCTGGTGATCAAGTCGGTGATCGAATGGCGCCACGAGCGCGAGATGAAAGCCATTGCCGAGCTGCCCCCGGAACGCCCCCCTGAAGCCACCGCGGCCTGAGAGAGTGAGAGAGAAGAAATCATGAGCATCGAAATCCGCAACATCAGCAAGCAGTTCGGCGACTTCCGCGCACTGCGCGACGTGAGCCTCGACGTCGATTCGGGCGAACTGGTCGCGCTGCTCGGCCCCTCGGGCTGCGGCAAGACCACGCTGCTGCGCATCATCGCGGGGCTGGAGACGGCCGACGCGGGCAGCATTCTTTTCTCGGGCGAGGACACCACCGACGTGCACGTGCGCGAGCGGCAGGTGGGCTTCGTGTTCCAGCACTACGCGCTGTTCCGCCACATGACCGTGTTCGAGAACGTGGCCTTCGGCCTGCGCGTGAAGCCACGCAAGGAGCGCCCGAGCGACGCGCAGATCAAGGCCAAGGTGACCGAGCTGCTCAAGCTGGTGCAGCTCGACTGGCTGGCCGACCGCTATCCGTCGCAGCTCTCCGGCGGCCAGCGCCAGCGCATTGCGCTGGCCCGCGCGCTGGCGGTAGAGCCCAAGGTGCTGCTGCTCGACGAACCCTTCGGCGCACTCGACGCCAAGGTGCGCAAGGAACTGCGCCGCTGGCTGCGCCGGCTGCACGACGAGCTGCACGTCACTTCCATCTTCGTCACGCACGACCAGGAAGAGGCGCTCGAGGTGGCCGACCGCGTGGTGGTCATCAACAAGGGCCAGATCGAACAGGTCGGCTCGCCGCAGGACGTGTGGGACAAGCCCGCGAGCCCGTTCGTCTACGGCTTCCTGGGCGACGTGAACCTGTTCCATGGACGGGCCGACAACGGCCAGGTGCAGCTCGAAGGCATGCGCCTCGACTCGCCCGAGCACAGCGGCGCGCGCGACGCCAAGGCGCGCGCCTATGTGCGCCCGCATGACATCGACGTGACACGCTATGTGCCTGGCGCCTCCGGCATCGTCGCCACGCTGGCGCGCGCCATCGTGGTCGGGCCCATCGCGCGGCTGGAACTTGAACCCACCGAAACGAATCCAGATAATCCGGGCTCCGGAACCATCATCGAGGCGCAACTCCCTGCGCAACAGTTCCGGGAACTGGGCTTGAAGGAAGGCGACACCGTCGTCGCCAATCCGCGCAAGGCCAGGGTGTTCGTAGAAGAAGATTGGGTGTCTCCTTGATCGATTGGTACTTCGGCGCGCCGCGCCGCGCGTTCGCGCTGATCTGCCTGGCCTGCGTTCTCATGCTGGCCTTCGGGCTCTACCTGCAGCACGTGGTCGGGCTCGAGCCTTGTCCCATGTGCATCGTGCAGCGCTATGCGCTGGTGCTGGTGGCGCTGTTCACCGGGCTGGCCGGGGTGTTCCGCAACGTCGGCCTGCGTGTCGCGGGCGGAGTGCTGGCGCTGATCGCAGCAGTTGGCGGCGCCTACACGGCGGCCTCGCAAAGCTGGCTGCAGTGGTATCCGCCCGAGGTCGTCTCCTGCGGGCGCGACCTCTACGGGATGATCGAGACCTTCCCGCTGAAACGCGCACTGCCGATGATCTTCCGCGGCGGCGGTGACTGTTCCAAGGTCGACTGGACGCTGTTCGGCCTGACGCTGGCGAACTGGTCGTTCATTGCTTTCGTCGTTCTCTCGCTGCTGCTGGTCACGCTGCTGCTGCGTTCGCGCCGCGCGCGCTGAACCCCTCACCCCTCACCCCAACCCTCTCCCGGAGGGGGAGGGGACAAGACATCAGTCCTGGAACGGCGGCTTCTTTGCCAGCTTGCGCAACACCAGCGCAGGCAGCCGCAACACGAACTCGACCATCAGCCGTGCATGCATCCACGTCAGCAGCACGTTGTCGCGCCCATAGCGGAAGTGCGAGACTCCGCCTTCTTCGGCCGTCAGGTATTTCACGGGCGCATCGATGTTCACGGGCTTGACGCCGCGCCATGCCAGCCGCACGACGGCTTCGGTATCGAAGTCGAAGCGCCGCATCCACGGCTGGCGTGCCATCACGGCGATCAGGTCGGCCACCGGGTACACGCGGAATCCGTAGAGTGAATCGCCCACGCCGGCGAACAGCGTTTCCAGCTGCGTCCATCCGTTCGACACGCGCCGCCCGCGTACGCGCAGCAGCGGCGCGCTGGCGTCGAACACCGGGCGCCCGAGCACCATCGTCTCGGGTCGGGTCAGCGATGCCTTCATGAATGCCGGGATCAGGTCCGCCGGATGCTGCCCGTCGGAGTCCATCGTCAGCGCATGCGTGAAGCCCGCGTCCTTCGCGGCGCGCAGTCCGTGCAGCACGGCAGAACCCTTGCCCTGGTTCTGCGGCAGCACCCACACGCGCAGGCCAGGATCGCTGGCGGCCATCTGCTGCAGCCGCTCGCCCGTGCCGTCGTCGCTGCCGTCGACCACTACCCACACGGGGTTCCATTGCGCGCGCGCCGCCGCGACTGTCGAGAACAGGCGTTCGCCGGTGTTGTAGCTGGGGATCAGGACAAGGTGGGTGCGCGAGGCGTCTGGCATTCGGGGGACGCGTCGATGGCGCGCTGCTCCATGTTTTGGCGGAAGTATTGTTCGAGCTCGGCCTGCAGCACGTCGCTGTTCTGCGTGGGCGCAAAGCGTTTGCCGAGCCGCAAGGTGAAGACGATGGGCAATGGCGGCACGCGCCACAGCGGCCAGCCTTTGCTGAGGTAGGGCGAATCGGTGTCGATGAACACTGTTTGAATGGGCGCTTGCGCGAGCTTGGCGATCAGCGTGGTGCCGGGACGGAACGGGTTGAGCGGCGGCGTCACCGTGCGTGTGCCTTCTGGAAAGATCACCAGCTGGCCGCCGTTGCGCAGGTCG
Organism: Variovorax sp. Varisp46; assembly: GCF_059491885.1. NCBI lineage: Bacteria > Pseudomonadati > Pseudomonadota > Betaproteobacteria > Burkholderiales > Comamonadaceae > Variovorax > Variovorax sp. Varisp46. The sequence goes on along the minus strand of NZ_CP168515.1, from coordinate 2,301,902 downwards.
TTCACGGCCAGTCGCACCATCGTGCGCGCCGACCTGTTGCTGATGTAGCGCGCCAGCCGCGCACCCGCGCCCAGGAAGATGTTGCCCATCAGGTCGGCCTTCATGATGCAGGCGCTGCGCGGCAGGCGCGCCACCAGCAGCAGTGCATCGAGCATGGTCGGGTGGTTGGCCACGAAGATCACGCCGGGCTCCTTGCGCATCGGGTCGAGGCAGGTGGCGTCGATGCGCATCATGCCGGTCACCGATGCCAGCCACCAGAACATGCGGTACGCAAAGGCGATGGTCATGCGGCCCAGAGCGCGTGCTGGCGCGGCCGGCATCACCGGGTGGATCAGCATGGCAACGAAGTTCCAGACCAACGAGATCAGGCCCAGGAACAGCAACAGCGCGTAGAGCATCAACGCGAGCGGAATCGACATGAGAAATCGCAGCACGCGAGTCATTGAATCAGTCAATCGGACGATGGGTGCCGGACAACGACCGGTCAGGCCCGCAGCTCGCCGGCCGCGACCGTGTGGGCCTCGATCTCGACCAGGAGGTCGCTGCGGCAGATGTCGGCTTCGAGGTACACCGCGTGGCGCGCCATCGGCGCGTCGGCGCCGAGCGTGTCCTCGATGATGCCGCGCACCGTCTCGGTGTCCGACGGATGCCGCACGTAGACCACGCAGTCGAGTTCGGCCAGCGAGAACTTCGCCGTGCCGCGCTCGTTGGCGGCCGCGATCACGGCCTGCAGGTTGCGCAGCGTTTCGCGCGTCTGCTCCGGCAGGTTGCCGCGGTGCACGGTCTCGTGGCCGACGATGCTCGCAGTGCCCGAGATGAAGAGCGCGATGTTCCCGTTGCCGATGTCTGCCAGCGCGGCGCGCGAGAAGGTTGGCGAGCGCGGGCCGTAGGTTTCGGGATAGCGGTAGGCCGAGACCTGCCGCGGGTTTTCGACCGGCAGCGGCGCCTGCTGGCCGGCCAGGAAACGGATCGACAGGGCGCCCTGGTGGATGCCCAGCGCGCAGGCCGCCGGCGCGCCTTCGAAGGCAGCACGGCCGGCTTCGAGAAACGCTTCCTGCCGGCCGAGGTTGAACTGGCGGTAGCGTTCCAGCCCGCCGCCATCGGCATTGATCTGCGGCAGGTAGTTCCAGATGCGCTGCAAGTGCGGTGTGCCGGCCTGGTCGAGCGTCTTGAAGAGATCGCGGTAGGCGCGGTGCGCGAGTTCGGCGAGGCCCTGCCTTTCTCTGGCCTCGTCGAGATCGATGGCGCCGAGCAGCCAGTGCCCGTCGGTGCGCCAGCGCGCAATGCCGGTGGTGCCCGACTCGATGCTCGGGCCGCTTGCATGCCACACGTCGGCCATGGCGCCGTTGGCAGACAGCACGCGCGCGTTGACCGTCGGCATCCAGGCCACGCCGTGCGGCGTTCCATAGCCGAGCGCCGCGAAGGGCGCCTTGCCGTCGGTGGCCAGCGCAAGGCTGGCCGGCAGAGACAAGCGCTCGACGCGCAGATGGGAAGAAGAAGTGTCGTCCTGAACTCGCACTGTCAGCTGGCCTCGGCGGGATGTTCGGGTTTGGTGGCGGTATAGGACGAGAAGACGCCGAGGCTCGCATGCCGGCGCACGTCGCAAAAGCCCGCGGTGGCCAGCGCCTGCATCACCCGCTCGGGGGGAATGCAGGCCTCGATCGTGTCCCAGTAGTAACGCCACAGTTCGGAAGTGTTGCGCTGGCGGCCGACCACGCGGGCGATCAGCGGCACGACGGCACGCATGTAGCCCTTGAGCAGCGCCGTGGCGACGCGGCCTTCGGGCTTGGTGATTTCGAGCACCGCCACGCGCCCGCCGGGGCGCAGCACGCGGTGGAATTCGCCGAAGGCCGCCGCCACGTCGCTGATGTGGCGCATGGCGTAGCCCATGCTTACGAAGTCGCAGCTGGCGTCGGGCCGGGGCAGGGCTTCGGCCACGCCGCGCACCAGCTCGACGCCGGGCAGCTTGACCTGGCTCATCATGCCGGCGCTGGGATCGACGCCCACGAGGTGGCCCATGGAGCCAATGAGCTTGAGCGCCTCCCGGGCCACGAGCCCGGTGCCGATGCCCACGTCCAGCACCTGCATGCCTGCCGAGAGTCCGGCCTGCTGCAGTGCCGCACGGCGGTACGACGGACCGGTGCCGAAGGCCAGCACGCTCTCGATGCGGTCGTAGTCCGCCGCCGTGCTGTCGAAGATGCGCAGCAGGAACGCCTGATGCTCGGCCTCGGTCTTGTAGTACAGCGGCAAAGGAGCGTGCGGCGGCAGGATGTCGGGATTCCCGGGCCCGACGGAAGGCGATGGCGTCATCGAACGATTATCACCAAAAGCCCTACCCCGAATTCCCGGCCCGCGACGGGCGTTGTGTGCGCCGGACAGTAAACTCGGAGCTTGCTTTGAAAACACAAGACAGCGAGATAGAAAGCCATGGCCGGACATAGCAAGTGGGCGAACATTCAGCACCGGAAGGGCCGCCAGGACGAGAAGCGGGGCAAGCTCTGGACCCGCGCCATTCGCGAAATCACGGTGGCCGCCCGCGCCGGCGGCGCCGACCTGGGCTCCAACCCCCGGCTGCGGCTGGCGGTGGAAAAGGCCAAGGCGGTGAACCTGCCGATCGACACCATCAAGCGCAACATCGACAAGGCCACGGGGAATCTCGAAGGCGTCAATTACGAAGAAATTCGTTACGAAGGGTACGGCATCGGCGGCGCGGCGATCATCGTCGACACCATGACCGACAACCGCGTGCGCACCGTGGCCGAAGTGCGCCACGCCTTCTCCAAGCACGGCGGCAACATGGGCACCGAAGGCTCGGTGGCCTTCCAGTTCAAGCACTGCGGCCAGTTCGTCTTTGCGCCGGGCACCAGTGAAGACAAGGTGATGGAAGTGGCGCTCGAAGCGGGCGCCGAGGACGTGGTTACCGACGACGACGGCGCCATCGAGGTAATCACCGCCGTGGCTGACTTCGAAGCAGTGAAGAACGCGCTCGAAGCCGCGGGCCTGAAGCCCGACGCGGCTGAAGTCACCATGCGCGCCGAGAACACCGTGGACGTGACCGGCGAGGACGCCGCAAGAATGCAGAAATTGCTCGACGTGCTCGAGGACCTGGACGACGTGCAGGACGTTTATCACAACGCCTCGCTGTCGGAATGAATGACTGTTTGTTTGTTGAATCACTGCGAGAAATGAAGGCCCGCGAATGAAGGTACTGGTAATTGGGGGCGGGGGCCGTGAACACGCTCTGGCATGGCGCCTGGCGCAAGCTGCCCGGGTGAGCCGCGTGTACGTGGCGCCGGGCAACGGCGGCACTGCGGGCGACGAACGCTACGACTGCATCGACATCACCGAGCCTGCCGCATTGCGCGAGTGGGCCATCAAGGAAAAGATCGCGCTGACCGTGGTCGGCCCGGAGGGGCCGCTCGCCGCGGGCGTGGTCGACGAGTTCCGTGCGCACGGCCTGCGCATCTTCGGCCCGACGCAGGCGGCCGCGCAGCTCGAAAGCTCGAAGGCGTTCTCCAAGGCGTTCATGCAGCGCCACAAAATACCGACGGCCGAATACGAGGCCTTCACCGACGCCGCCGCGGCACATGCGTACATCGATGCCAAGGGTGCACCCATCGTCGTCAAGGCCGACGGCCTGGCGGCAGGCAAGGGCGTGGTGGTGGCCATGACCGCGCAGGAAGCGCACGAGGCCGTCGACTTCATGCTGGTGGACAACAAGTTCGGGGTGTCGCACAACGAAGGCGGCGCGCGCGTCGTCATCGAAGAATTCCTGCAGGGAGAGGAAGCCAGCTTCATCGTACTGTGCGACGGCAAGAACGTGACCGCGCTGGCCACCAGCCAGGACCACAAGCGCCTGCTCGACAATGACGAAGGCCCCAACACCGGCGGCATGGGCGCGTACTCGCCCGCGCCGGTGGTCACGGCCGAGGTGCATGCGCGTGCCATGCGCGAAATCATCCTGCCGACCATCCGCGGCATGGAAAAAGACGGCATTCCGTTCACCGGCTTCCTCTATGCCGGCCTGATGATCGACGCCGCAGGCCATCCGAAGACGCTCGAATTCAACTGCCGCATGGGCGACCCCGAGACGCAGCCGATCATGATGCGTCTCAAGTCCGACCTCTTCGAAGTGTTCTGGCATGCCACCGACGGCACGCTCGACCAGGTCGAGCTCCAATGGGACCGGCGCGTGGCCCTGGGCGTGGTGATGGCCGCGCACGGCTACCCGCTGTCGCCGCGCAAGGGCGACCGCATCACCGGCATTCCGGCCGAGGCGCCCGACGCCGTGGTGTTCCACGCCGGCACGACGCTGCAGGACGGCGAGCTCAAGACCAGCGGCGGCCGCGTGCTCTGCGTGACCGTGCTGGCCGACAGCGTGAAGCAGGCGCAGCAACGGGCCTATGAGGTTGCGGCGCGTGTCAGCTTCGACGGCGCGCAATACCGCAAGGACATCGGATTCCGCGCGGTTCATGCGCGCAACCCTCACGGCGCCTGATGCTGCAAACCAACCCGGCAGCGGTCGGCGAATACCTTCGCGGGCTGCAGCAGTCGATCATCGCGGCGCTCGAGAAGGCCGATGGCGGTGCATGTGTGCGCGACGCCTGGCAGAAGGCTGCGGATGAGCCGCTGCGCGGCCACGGGCTGACTTGCATCCTCGAAGGCGGCGAACTCTTCGAGCGCGCGGGCTGCGGCTTCTCGCAGGTGCGCGGAGCGAAGCTGCCACCCTCGGCCACGCAGAACCGGCCCGAGTTGGCGGGCGCGCCTTTCGAGGCGATGGGTGTGTCGCTGGTGTTCCACCCGCGCAACCCCTACGTGCCCATCGTTCACATGAACGTGCGCATGCTGGCTGCCCTGCCCGAAGGCGGCGAGCCGGTCTGCTGGTTCGGCGGCGGCATGGACCTCACGCCTTGCTACGGTTTCCAGGAAGACGCGGTTCACTTCCACGCCGCGTGCCGCGATGCGCTTGCGCCCTTCGGCGACGATAAGTACCCGCGCTTCAAGACGTGGTGCGACGAGTATTTCTTCCTGAAGCACCGCAACGAGCAGCGCGGCATCGGCGGCATTTTCTTCGACGATTTTTCCGAGGGCGGTTTCGAGAACGGCTTCGCGCTGATCCGTTCGGTGGGCAACGGTTTCCTGCCGGCCTACCTGCCCATCGTGGAGCGCCGCCGCGCCACGCCCTACACCGAGCGCGAGCGCAACTTCCAGCTCTACCGGCGCGGCCGGTACGTGGAGTTCAACCTTGTGTGGGACCGCGGTACGCACTTCGGCCTCCAGTCGGGCGGACGCACCGAATCGATCCTGCTCTCGATGCCGCCGCTGGCAAGCTGGGCCTACCGGCAGCAGCCCGAACCGGGCAGCCCCGAAGCCGCGCTGTACAGCGACTTCATCGTGCGGCGCGACTGGTTGTGAACCCTTCCGGCAAAGCTCCCCGCATCGGCGTTTTCGGTGGCGCGTTCGACCCGCCGCACAACGCCCATGTGGCGCTTGCCGAAGCCGCGCTGGCTCAACTGGACCTTGCCGAACTGCATGTCATTCCCACCGGGCAGGCCTGGCACAAGAGCAGGGCGCTGACGCCGAAGGAAGACCGCCTCGCAATGACGCGCCTGGCCTTCTCCGGCCTGAAGGGCACCGTCGTCGTCGACAGCCGCGAAGTGCTGCGCGACGGCCCGACCTACACCCTCGACACGCTGAACGAACTGCAGCGGGAGCAGCCCGGCGCACAGCTGGTCCTGATCATGGGCGCCGACCAGGCGAGCGCATTGCCGACCTGGCACGGCTGGCAGGATATACTCGGCATTGCTATTGTTTCTGTAGCGTATCGCGCATTATCGACGGGCGACACTGCTCGTTTTGATCCGAAAATGCTGCCCGGCCTTCCGGCTGGCGCTCGTTTCGAGGCGCTCGAACTGCCACCCATGGACACCAGTGCCACCGAGATCCGGCGGTGCGCGGCGCTTGGCGTGGACATTTCCTCGCTGGTTCCGCCCACGGTTGCACGCTATATTGACCAACACCACCTCTACCGCTCTGCCTGATGACCACTGAAGCCGCCGCCAAGAAAGACACCCAGAAACTCCAGCGAGCCATCATCGATGGTCTCGAAGACGTCAAGGCGCAGGACATCCAGGTATTCGACACAGAACATCTTTCGCCGCTGTTCGAGCGCGTGATCGTCGCGTCGGGCACCTCCAATCGCCAGACCAAGGCGCTGGCCGCCAGCGTGCGCGATGCGGTGCGCGAAGCCGGTTTCGGCAAGCCGCGCATCGAGGGCGAGGACAACGGCGAGTGGATCATCGTCGACTGCGGCGCGGCCGTGGCGCACATCATGCAGCCCGCCATCCGCCAGTACTACCACCTCGAAGAGATCTGGGGCGACAAGCCGGTGCGCGCCAAGCTCGGCGGCGCCAAGCCTGCCATGGCGACCAGCTCGTCGGTCAAGGACGAACCCGAAGGCAAGAAGAAGGCCGCCGGCAAGGAGCCCACGCTGCGCCGCTCGAGCGCCTCCAAGACCGCGATCCGCGCAGCCGAGCAGGAAGCCAAGGCCGCTAAGGCCCCGGCCAGGAAAACGGCTGCGAAGAAGGTGCCTGCGAAGAAGGCGCCTGCCAAGAAGACAACCACCGCGCGCGTGCCGGTCAAGGTCGTCGGCAAGCCCGCCGCCAAGAAGCCCGCTGCGAAGAAGGCGGCGGCTGCCAAGAAGGCGCCAGCCCGCCGCGCATGAAGCTGCTGGTGGTCGCCGTCGGGCAACGCATGCCCGATTGGGCTCAGACTGCCTGGGACGACTACGCCAAGCGCTTCCCGCCCGAGCTCAAGCTCGAGCTGCGCGCCGTCAAGACCGAGCCGCGTGGCTCCAAGTCGCTGGAAACGCTGTATGCCGCCGAGCGCGAACGCATCGAGGGCGCCATTGCCAAAAGCTCGGCGCGCGGCATGCGCATCGTCGCGCTCGACGAACGCGGCACGGCACTGACCACCAAGGCGCTTGCCGCGCGGCTGCAGGCCTGGCAAGGCGAGGGCGATGACGTGGCCCTGGTCATCGGCGGGCCCGACGGCCTCGACCCGGCCTTCAAGGCTGCGGCCCACGAGCGCATCCGGCTGTCCGACCTGACGCTGCCGCACGCGATGGCGCGCGTGCTGCTGGTCGAGCAGTTGTATCGGGCGTGGTCGGTCAACGCAGGTCATCCCTACCACCGCGAATGACCAGCGCCGACAGGCGGGCCGCGCGGCTCGATGCCTCATCGGTGGCCTTGCAGCCCTTCACTTTCTTTTCGGACCCGGGCGGCCGCCGCTCGGCCCTTCAGGAGCACTGAGCCTTGTCGGATTTCATCTACCTCGCTTCACAAAGCCCCCGCCGCGCCCAACTGCTCGGCCAGCTCGGCGTTCGCCATGCACTGCTGCTGGCCGATGCAGGCGAAGACGCCGAATCGCTCGAAGCCGTGCTGCCCAATGAGGCCCCGGCGACTTACGTGCAGCGCGTCACGGCGCTGAAGCTCGATGCCGCCGTGGCCCGGCTCCGGAGCCGCGGACTGGCCGAGGCGCCGGTGCTCTGCGCGGACACCACGGTTACGCTCGGCCGCGCCATCCTCGGCAAGCCCGAGGACGAGAAGGATGCCGCGCGCATGTTGCGGATGCTGTCAGGAAGCACGCATCGCGTGCTGACGGCCGTGGCGCTGCAGCACGGCACGCAGCGCCATGCGGCGCTCAGCGTGTCGCGCGTGCGCTTCGCCGACATCACCGATGCGCAGATCGCCCGCTACGCCGACAGCGGCGAGCCACTCGGCAAGGCCGGGGCCTATGCCATCCAGGGTGCGGCGGCCGCGTTCATCGAGCACATCAGCGGGTCCTATTCGGGCATCATGGGCCTCCCCATGTTCGAGACCGCGCAGCTGCTTCGAAGCGCCGGTTTCAATACCTGAGAATTCCATGCAAGACATCCTGATCAACTGGTCTCCGCAGGAGACCCGTGTGGCGCTGGTCGAGCACGGCGCGGTGCAAGAGCTGCACGTCGAGCGCACGCTCGAGCGCGGACTCGTCGGCAACATCTACCTCGGCAAGGTGTCGCGCGTGCTGCCGGGCATGCAGTCGGCCTTCATCGACATCGGCCTGGAGCGCACTGCCTTCCTGCACGTGGCCGATATCGTCTCGCCGTTCACGCCGGGCTCGCGGCCCAGCGCACCGGCGCCCGAGCGCGACCATCGCAACGGCGGCCCGATGGTGCCGATCGAGAAGCAGGTGTTCGAAGGCCAGTCGCTGCTGGTGCAGGTCATCAAGGACCCCATCGGCACCAAGGGCGCGCGGCTGTCGACGCAGATCAGCATTGCCGGTCGACTGCTGGTGTTCCTGCCGCAGGACAACCACATCGGCGTTTCGCAGAAGATTCCGTCGGACCAGCGCGAGTCGCTGCGCAACCGCATGCTCGCGCTGATCGAGGCGGCCGCGGCTGCCGACAGCGGCGGCGTGGTGCCCGTCAACACGGGCGGCTTCATCCTGCGCACCAACGGCGAAGATTCCAGCGACCCCGAACTGGCCGAAGACATCGCCTACCTGCGCAAGACCTGGTCGCGCATCCGCGAGGCATCGATGCGCATGCCGCCGATGTCGCTGCTGCACCAGGACCTGAGCCTGCTGCAGCGCGTGCTGCGCGACATGACCAGCGAGGAAACGCAGACCATCCGCATCGATTCGCGCGAGCAGTTCGAGGTGCTGTTGAAGTTCGGCCTCGAGTTCATGCCCAAGGCGGCCGGCAAGCTGCAGCACTACAGGGGCGAGCGGCCGATCTTCGATCTGTATTCGGTCGACGAGGAAATCGCGAAGGCGCTGGGCCGGCGCGTCGAGCTCAAGTCGGGTGGCTACCTGGTGGTCGACCAGACCGAGGCGCTGACTACGGTGGACGTGAACACCGGCGGCTTCGTCGGCGCGCGCAACTTCGACGACACCATCTTCAAGACGAACCTCGAGGCGGCACAGGCCATCGCACGGCAGCTGCGGCTGCGCAACCTGGGCGGGATCATCATCGTCGACTTCATCGACATGGGCCGCGACGACCACCGCGAGCAGGTGCTGGCGGAATTCCGCAAGCAGCTTGCGCGCGACCGAGTGAAGACCACGGCCGGCGGTTTCTCGCAGCTCGGACTGGTCGAGATGACACGCAAGCGCACCCGCGAATCGCTGGCGCACATGCTGTGCGAGCCCTGCGTGGCCTGTGGCGGGCAGGGCATCGTGAAGACCGCACGCAGCGTGGCCTACGACGTGATGCGCGAAATCCTGCGCGAAGCGCGGCAGTTCACGCCGCGCGAGTTCCGCATCGTGTCGTCGCCGCAGGTGATCGAACTGTTCCTCGATGAGGAAAGCCAGCACCTGGCGGGGCTGAGCGACTTCATCGGCAAGCCGATTTCGCTGCAGTCCGAGCCCGCGATCGGGCAGGGGCAGTACGACATCGTGCTGCTTTAGAGCGTCGGATCCTGCCCCGGCGTGGCGCTGCGCACGGCCAGTGTCTGCAGCCGCGCATAGAGCCCGTCCAGCGCCATGAGCTGTGCGTGACTGCCTTGCTCCACGATGCGGCCTTGCTCCATCACGATGATCCGGTCGGCGTGCTGGATGGTCGAGAGGCGGTGGGCCACGATCAGCGTCGTGCGGTTCTGCATCAGGCGCTGCAGGGCGTCCTGAACCAGCCGCTCGGACTCGGTGTCGAGGGCCGAGGTGGCTTCGTCGAGCAGCAGCACGGGGGCGTTCTTGTACAGCGCGCGGGCAATGGCGAGGCGCTGGCGCTGGCCGCCCGACAGCTGTGTGGCGTTGTGGCCGAGCACCGTGTCCATGCCCTGGGGCAGGCTTTCGACGTGCGCACTGAGGTTGGCCGCCGCGATGCACTGCAGCACGCGCTCGCGGTCGATCTCTGCGCCCAGCGCCACGTTGGCGGCCAGCGTCTCGTTGAGCATCACGACGTCCTGGCTCACCATGGCGAACTGGGCGCGCAGGCTCTTCAGTTGCCATTCGCTGGTGTCGTGCCCATCGAGCAGCACCTGGCCGCCGCTGGGCTGCACGAAGCGGGGCAGCAGATTGACCAGCGTGGTCTTGCCCGAACCCGAGGGGCCGACGAATGCGACAACCTGGCCGGGCTCGATGGTCAGGCTCACGCCGTCGAGCGCGCGTTGTTCGTCTTCGCCTCGGTAGCTGACCTGCACATTGCGCAGCTCGATGTGTCCTTCCGCATGTTCGACCTGGAACGTGCCCTGCGACTCCGGTGCCACGTCGTCGATCAGGACCAGCCCGCGCTCCAGTGCGGCGAGGCCGCGCGTGATCGGGCCGGCCACTTCGGCGAGGCGCCGGATCGGCGCAATCAGCATCAGCATGGCCGTGATGTAGGCAACGAAGCCGCCCACCGTGAAGCCCTGCTTGCCGCTTTGCCAGAGCGCGATCATCACCACCACCGACAGCGCGAGAGACGCCATCATCTGCGTGAGCGGCGTGGTGGCCGCCTGCGCGATGGTCGACTTCACGGCCAGGCGGTTCAGTCGCTGGCTCAGCTGTTCGAAGCGGCGGCCTTGCGCGCCTTCCGCGCCGTGCAGGCGCACCACGCGGTGGGCGAGCACGTTCTCCTCGACCACGTAGGCCAGTTCGTCGGTGGCCTGCTGGCCTTGCTGGGTGAGGCGGTACAGCCGCTTGGAGAACACCTTCATGATCCAGGAGATGCTGGGCACGAGGAATGCGACGATCAGGGTGAGCTTCCAGTTCAGGTAAACCAGATAGCCGAGCAGCGCGATGAGCGTGAAGCCGTCGCGCGAAAGGCCGAGCAGCGCCTGCACCAGCAGCATTGCGCCGGTCTGCACTTCGTAGACCACCGTGTTCGACAGGGTGCTGGCCGATTGGCGCGCGAACAGCGCGAGTTCGGCGCCGAGCAGGTGCTCGAACAGCACCCGTCGCAGCTTCTGCATGCCTTCGTTGGCGATGCGCGACAGGGCGTACTGGGAGATGAACTGGGCGATGCCGCGCACCGCGAACAGCAGCAGCACGGCGGCAGGCACGAACCACAGGGGCATTTCGCCGCGCGTGAAGCCGCGATCGAGCAGTGGCTTCAACAGCGCGGCCATCAGCGGCTCGGTGATTGCAGCCAGCATCGCCCCGCTCAGTCCGAGGGCCCACCATTGGCGCGAACCGCCAAACCAGGTCATGAGTCGCGCCAGACGGCGCATCAGGGGAGGGCGGGCGTTCTCGCCGCCGGGGGATGCTTGCATGGCGGCGGATTCTACGGGGGGCCTCGTTCAGCGCTTGCCGCGGTTGCTTCTGTAGGACCGCGCCGCTCGATAAACGTTTTGTGACGGCCGCCCCAAGCCAGTGTGTAACATGTGGCCCGACAAAGCCGGGGAGAACTTTTTACCCGGAAACCTCTCCGAATCGCATGAACAAGCCGTTGCCAACTCCAATTCCAACTCCTTCTTCATCACTTTTTGCACGCCGCACTCTCATTGCGGCCCTCGCTGCCACCCCCATGATTCCTGCACTGGCCCAGTTCCGGGTCGAGGTGTCGGGCGTCGGGCTCACGCAGTTGCCGATCGCGCTCGTTCCTTTCAAGGGCCAGGAAGGCTCGCCCCAGAAGATCTCGGACATCGTCCAGGCCGACCTGGAACGCAGCGGCCAGTTCCGCGGCGTGGATGCCTCGGGCCAGGCGCTGGACGAAGCCTCCCGTCCCGACCTGTCGCTGTGGCGCCAGCGCACCGCCGACTCGCTCGTGGTGGGCAGCGTCACCCGGCTGGGCGACGGCCGCTTCGACGTGAAGTTCCGCCTGTGGGATGTGGTGAAGGGGCAGGATCTCGGTGGCCAGAGCTACACCGTGCCGCAAGGCGACCTGCGCCTTGCCTCGCACCGCATTGCCGACTACGTCTACGAGAAGCTGACCGGCGAAAAGGGCATCTTCTCGACCCGCATCGCTTACGTCACCAAGGGTGGCAGCCGCTACTCGCTGTGGGTGGCCGATGCCGACGGCGAGAACGCACAAGCCGCGCTCGCCAGCCCCGAACCCATCATCTCGCCCTGCTGGTCCTCCAATGGCCAGCAGCTGGCATACGTGTCCTTCGAATCGCGCAAGCCGGTCGTGTACGTGCACAACGTGGCCAGCGGCCAGCGCCGGCTGCTTGCGAACTTCAAGGGTTCCAACAGCGCACCGGCCTGGGCGCCCGACGGCAATTCGCTCGCCGTCACGCTCAGCCGCGACGGCGGCTCGCAGCTGTTCTCCATCCCGGCCGGTGGCGGCGAACCGCGTCGCCTGACGCAAAGCGCAAGCATCGACACCGAGCCTGTGTACTCGGCCGACGGCGGCACCATCTATTTCGTGAGCGATCGCGGCGGTGCGCCCCAGATCTACAAGATGAGTGCCAGCGGCGGCAACCCGACGCGGGTGACCTTCAGCGGCACCTACAACATCTCTCCGTCTGTCAGCGGCGATGGCCGGTGGTTGGCCTACATCTCCCGCGTGGGCGGTGCCTTCAAACTCCATGTGATGGAGTTGGCAACCGGCAACGTCAGCGCGATCACCGACACCTCCGCGGACGAAAGTCCAAGCTTTGCCCCGAACAGCAAGCTGATCGTCTACGCAACGCACCTGCAAGGCCGCGAAGCGCTCATGACGACCACGCTCGATGGAAAAATAAAGGCACGGCTTGCGGGACAGGCGGGAGACATCAGGGAACCGGACTGGGGTCCGTTTCAAAAGCAATGACCAAGGTTTATTTGAGGAGTTTGAAAAAATGTTGAAACGTACGATTTATTCGCTGGCCATCGTGGCTCTCATCGCCGGTTGCTCGTCGGGCACCAAGCTCACCGACACGCCCGTGACCGACGGGCGCGGCACCTCGGGCCAGCAGGGCGGCGGCGCCAGCACCGTGACGCCAGTCAACGCCGATCAGAACGCCGGCACCGCGCAGGGTCCGGTTGGCGTGGCGCGCATCGTCTATTTCGACTATGACAGCTACACCGTCAAGCCCGAATTCCAGTCGCTGATCGACGGCCACGCCAGGTTCCTCAAGGCCAATCCGCAGCGCCGCGTCTCGATCGAAGGCCACACCGACGAACGTGGCGGGCGTGAATACAACCTGGCGCTCGGCCAGAAGCGTGCCGAAGCCGTCCGCCGCGCGCTGACCCTGCTGGGCGTGAGCGATGGCCAGATCGAGGCCGTGAGCTTCGGCAAGGAAAAGCCTGCCGTCCCGGGCTCGGGTGAGGAAGTATGGGCACAGAACCGCCGCGCCGAACTCCGCTACACCCGGTGATGCCACGCGCTCTCATGCGGGGCGCGGCGCTGGCCGCCGCCCTGCTTTGCGTCTCGATGGGGTCGCAGGCCGCACTGTTCGAGGATGACGAGGCTCGCCGCGCCATCCTCGATCTGCGCCAGCGCGTCGAGGCCATGCGCCAGCAGACCGACCAGCGGCTGACCGACGAGAACGGTCAGTTGCGCCGCAGCCTGCTCGACCTGCAGAACCAGATCGAGCAGATGCGCGGCGACCTCGCCCGCATGACCGGCCAGAACGAGCAGCTCACGCGCACGCTGAGCGAGATGCAGTCGCGCCAGAGCACCATCGACGACAAGCTCAAGCAGAGCGAGCCCTCGAAGGTATCGGTGGACGGCCGCGAGTTCACCGCCGATCCCAAGGAAAAGGCCGACTTCGACGCCGCCCTCGGCGTGTTCCGCTCGGGCCAGTTCGCGCAGGCGCAGACCGCGTTCGCCGAATTCGTCAAGCGCTACCCGCAGAGCGGCTACAACGCTTCTGCGCTGTTCTGGCTCGGCAATGCGCAGTACGCCACGCGCAACTACAACGAGGCCATCGCGAACTTCCGCTCCATGCTCTCGCTCGCGCCCGACCATGCCAAGGCCCCCGAGGCCGTGCTGTCGATCGCGAACTGCCAGATCGAGCTGAAGGACACGCGCGCCGCGCGCCGCACGTTGGAAGACCTGACCAAGGCCTATCCGCAGTCCGAAGCCGCGCAGGCCGGCCGCGAGCGCCTCTCGCGCCTGCGTTGATGCCGGCGGAGCCTTGCGCTTGAGTGCCATCGTCATCGACGCTTTCGCCACTCCTCCCACTGCCGCGGATGTCCTCACCGACACCGCGGCGCCCGATCTTGCGCGCCGCTTCGGCGGGCTCGAGCGGCTGTACGGCGTTGCCGGTGCCGCGCGCATCCGCAACGCGCATGTGCTGGTCGTCGGCATCGGCGGCGTGGGTTCATGGGCGGTCGAGGCGCTGGCGCGCAGCGGGGTGGGGCGGCTGACGATGATCGACCTCGACCACGTGTCGGAGTCGAACATCAACCGCCAGATCCATGCGCTCGATGCCACCGTGGGACAGGCCAAGGTCGAAGCCATGCGCGACCGCATCGCGCAGATCAACCCCGGATGCAAGGTGCAGGCGATCGACGATTTCGTCGAGCCCGGCAACTGGACATCGCTGCTCGATGCGGCGCAGGCCGCGAACGGGCCGGCAACGGCCGTCATCGATGCCTGCGACCAGGTGAAGGCCAAGGTGGCCATGGCCGCGTGGGCGCGTGCATCTTCTTCATCGCGCGCTGCGTTCGTCACGGTGGGCGCGGCGGGCGGCAAGCGGCAGGCGCACAAGGTCGACATCGACGACCTGTCGCTCGTCACGCACGACCCCTTGCTGGCGCAATTGCGCCAGCGCCTGCGCAAGGAACACGGCGCGCCGCGCGAAGGCCGCAAGATCGGCATTGCCTGCGTCTTCAGCCGCGAAAGCGTGGCGCCGCCCGACGCGTCATGCGCCATCGAAGGCGACGGCTCGCTCAACTGCCATGGCTACGGATCGGTGGTCAGCGTCACTGCGACCTTCGGTCAATGTGCAGCGGGTTGGGTTCTCGACCAAATCGCCTCGAACGTCACGCTATAATCTTAGGCTTTGCCGGATTCGATACCGGCTAGAAGAAAAAATGGTTCCGGGACGTTAGCTCAGTTGGTAGAGCAGCGGACTTTTAATCCGTTGGTCACTGGTTCGAATCCAGTACGTCCTACCACCAACATTGAATCGGTCGAAACCCAGCATCTATGCGGGTTCCGGCCGTTTTTTTTTGTCCTTTCGGATGGCGCGGGCAGTGCAGGCATCGGCGCCGAATTTGTCATTTCAGTGCAATTTCAGTGCACTGGACATTGTGGGCTTCATCGATCGACCAGAGGACCACCACTTGGCAAGCATTCAAAAGACCCGCGAGGGCAACTACAAGATCCAGATCCGGCGCAAAGGCTGGCCAGCCTGATTCGGCACGGCCGACACGTCAGTGGAAGCGCATCGCATCGCACGGGCGATCGAAGCGGACACCGTACCTCCTTTGCCAGCTGCTTATTCTCGCCCCTCTGGACTCCGAAGAAGACCAGGCCTGGTATCAGGAACTGCAGGAGCTGGGGGCCGTGCTGCTGGCACCCCCGCCGCCAGCGTCGACGCCTTCCGAACTGGCGCGCGCCTGGCGAGCGATGGTTAAGGGAGGTTCTGAATTGCGCAAATCTGCTGCGGCGCACGCCGCGCAGATCGATGCACTTCAAGGCCCAAGGCGTTTCGACAAATTGAATGAGCAGCTGGTGCCAAGCGGGATGCAGAGCGCGCTGAGCGAGCTCAAGGTCGGAGACGCGCTCATGGCGTCCCCCTTGGCAGTGGTTTACACAATGTGCGATGACGAGGAAGGCAATGCTCGGGCGATTCAGCCAGCCGCAGACCACATGTCCGCATCGTTGAATCTTGCTGAGTACGCCGTTGCGACCCACCGGCCACGGCCTGGCCGCCGCGGCCAAGCGCAGGGCAATGAAGCCGGCGCCGGCGTGCATCTCGCTCACTCGCTTCGGGTCTGGCGTTGACGATATTCGGTGCAGTTTCTGCGCACTCACCAAGGTCTGGGCTCGGCCATGCTCCGCGTGGCACGTATTCGTGCTGTCGATGGCGTAGGGACGTGACAGGGCCAGCATTTCTCTTGAAACCAAATTTTTGACAGAAGCGTCCGTTACGGCCGGGTAAAGTAACCAGATGCATGTTCTGTCTGTGACGCAGTTCTTTGGGAGGCTGTTTTTGTGCTCGGCGCTGGCGACGCTGTCGTCGGCGGCTGTTGCGCAGCGCACGACACAGGCCTACGGGACGCACTACAAGACGCTTCAAGCGATTCTTGAGCAGCCCGAGTCGCAGATGGATCTGGCAGTCATCAAGGTGACCGTCGACCAAATGATCGAGCCAGCGACCGACAAGGCCGGATTGCTCAAGCAACTCGATGCGATGGTCTCGGAGGTCAAGGCGTCTTTTCCAATCAGCGCTAGCAACTTGGACAAGTTCAAGACCCTACGCGATTACCTGTACCGGCCGCCGTTGACCAGCGGTCGGCAGCCCTTCCTGTACAACCTTGCAGATGATCTCAACCCAAAAGCTAAGCTGCTTTCCGTCTATCTGGGCACCCGCAAGGGCAACTGCGTCTCCATGCCCTTGCTGTTCGTCATCCTCGGTCAGAAGCTCGGAATCCCCGTCACGATCACTACAGCGCCCCAGCATCTTTATGTGAAGTTCCGTGGCGACAACGGACTTTGGTTTGGCGTGGAAGCTACCAACGGCGGCGGCTGGGCTGAAGACCCATGGCAACAGAAGCAGTTTCCAACGCTTACGCCTCAGGCCATCGCAAGTGGCATCTACATGCAGCCGCTCACCAAGAAGGAAACCGCAGCCGTCATCATCGATTCACTGCTGGGCGACTATGAGGCCCACAAGAGCACCGAAGCTGACGAAGCGCGCATCAGGCTGGCCATGCTCGCACTTGAATACTACCCAAAAAACATTGATGCCATGGTCCATGCCTATCTTGGATACAAAGCTTTGAGGCAACGACTGTTTATCGACAAGTACCCGCAACCGTCTGACATACCCGTGAGCCTGCGGCCTCGGTTCGAGCAGTTGGACAACGGTTGGCAGTATTGGGGGAATAAGGCAAAAGCGCTGGGCTTCCAAGCCCCGCCCCCCGCCACAGAGGCCGCGTATCGCGAAAGAATCGAACGCGCTAGGGCTGGCGGCAGCGGCCGATAGAGGGCAAGATTGACAATAAGGAGGACTGAATCGTGAGCTACTGGGCAAAGAAACTGGGCATCGCTGTCTCGCTATTGATTGGCCTGCTGAATGGCGCCCATGCCGTCTATGCAGATGGCAATCCTGCGAACTATGTAGACCCAACTGGTCTTGATGTGGCAGTGATCACGGGCGGTCGACGCGAAGCCACCAATCCTTTTGGTCATACCGCGCTTGGTGTCACTGGGGCGGGTGTCTATAGCTACGGCAATAACACCCCGCTAGGCAGCTCTCCATTGAGCTACCTTGAGTCACAAAGTCAGTTCCGTGATCAGCAGGTGACTATCATCCCGCGCACGCCGGAGCAAGATAGGGCCGCCCTGGACAACTTGTCGCGCAATGGCTGTAGGAACTGTGTTGGGCTGCTCGATAACTGCGCAGTCAGAACGGACACTGCATTGCGTGCCAGCGGCGTGAACACGAACATGTCTCCCTTCCCTGGTGGCGTGGCGCGTGATGCAATGCGAGCACCCGGAGCCACCGATTACTACATTCCCAAGGGTGGTCCGATTCCTCCCGGAGTCGTTGATGCACTGAGGCCCTTCAATCCGCCGAATGTGCCATGACAAAAAAGCCGCAAAACGTTTACAGGTGGACGGTCGTTGTTTGGCTTGTGTGCATGGCGGGGCATTTGATTTGGTCGGTGCTACAGCAACGCAACCAGCCGCCAACGGATGAGGTTTATACACAGGCGCTGTCTTTCCAGATTGCCAGCTTCGCCTTTACCAGTCTGCCCTATTGGCTTGGAGCCTTGCTTGTCGTCCTCGTCATTGAGTTTGCGACCTTTGGTCGTAAGGCACGTTGACAGAACGACGCTCGCAGCAGAGTCACACTGCCGGACGCCCGTTCTCAGCAAAGCGATTCATCTTCGGCATGGATTGATTCCTTGTCGCAGCGCGAAAGCGCCCCACGCATGGCCCCTTGTGGAGACATGCATTGATGCTTTCAGCGGCGGAGGGCGCACCTGCCGCTGGAACTGATGACTGGGCCATGTCCAAGAAATGCGAATGGATCTGGCGCGCTCGCTGGCGAGCCGTTCGATGCGGCCTAGGTTTTCGTTGAACACCCCCGCGGAGCCGTCCCCGGTCGGGCGCCTGGTTGGCCGCTGCTTTCAACTTGGCTGAGCATGTGGTTGCTGTCCACTGGTCAGTCTAGGCAGTAAGAGTGTGCCAAGCGCGAGAGCGAAACGAGACCGACGTGGGCTGCGGCGAACTCGCACAGGCAAGGCGGATCTCCGGTGCAATTCCAGTGCATTCAAAAGTGCAATCGGTTCAACCGTCGTGCACAAAGGTCAACAGCAATCAACGAGGATTTGCCTTTTAAATCAAGGCCTTACATAATCAACAGCGATCGACGAAGGTTGCTCATTCGAGCGCTTATTTTGCTTGCGAACGCCTTTTAATCCGTTGGTCACTGGTTCGAATCCAGTACGTCCTACCAGAACCCTTCTCCTCTGAAAACACGTTGATCAAGGCCGCCTTCCAGCGGCTTTTTTCATTTGCGGCGTTCAAAGTTGCCCGGCGAGGTAACGCGAAGCGCGCGCACCTGGAACAACAAAAAAACAGCCCGCACGAAGGCGGGCTGGAAGGTGACCTGCTGGAGGAGGGAGGATCAGAGAATGCAGGCCACAGGGAGAGCCATGACTATCGCCTGTGAACCTGCATGGAAGCTGACCTTGATGGAATCTCGTTTCAACGGCCTCAGTCTTCGTCTTCCCATTTGCCGATGACGGTGCCGAGCACTGTGAAGGCTTGGCGCACCGGCTCGTGCGTCGGGTTCAACGGCAGCAGCCAGCGGCGCCCGTCGTCTTCCTTGAACACCTTGAAGGTGATCTCGCCGCTGTCGTCGAGTTTCGCGATGATGCGTTCGCCGTCATCGGGTGTCTTCAGTTGTGTGTCGACAAACACGATCGACTCCGCCGGATAGCTCTTCAGATGGCCGCTGGGCGCGGTCATGCTGTCGCCGCGCACGCGCAGCGCATAGGTATGAAGGCTGTGATGGGCGATGCAGGGGATCCAGCGCTCGGCGCTGGGCTGCTGCGAAACTTCGAGGCTGTCCCAGTTGGCGGCATCCGCCCACGCGATGAGCGGCACGGTACCGGGAGTGCGGGGATTGAACGAGGGGATCGACGGCGGAGTGCGCGTCACGCGATAGGGGCCAGGCGGTTCGTTGGCCTTGTCGCGGGCCTGGCGGATCTGGTCTTCGTCCCATGGAGCCGGCCCGTCGCCGGTGTCCAGCCAGTTGGGGTCGACACGGTAGGCGCGCGCCAGCGCGAGCACGCTCATCGACCGGCTGGTGTCTCCCCGCTCGATCTTGGAAATGCTGGACTGCTTGACGCCGGAAGCTGCCTCTGCCTGCTTCTGCGTCATCTTGGCGAATTTGCGCGCGGCCAAGGCGCGTGTGGCAATGGTCTCCATCGAGCGGGATTTAAGCTCAGATGAATATTCTTCCTGGACTTTAGAATATGAGAAAAAGGGAGAAAACCATGAAGCCACGCGAATTGGTCCTGGCGCTGAGGGCCATGGGGCTCACGCAGAAGCAGATCGAGCAGAGAACAGGCATTCCGCAGCCGACGATCAGCAAGATCGGCCTGGGACGGGTGAGCGACGTGATGTCGCGCCACTACATTGCGCTGCTGGCTGCCTACGAGCAGCAGGTACGGGAAGAGGCGCTCAAATCCGCTCCGCGGGCCTTGCGCCAACCGTCGGCCGATGAGTAAACCGTGCTCAGACGATGCCTGTCGGGCCTTTGGCTGGATCGCCTGCTGTGCGCGCTGCTGGCGCTGCTGTCCCTTGTGGGGCTGATCGTCGGGCTGATGGCGGCGCGCCCCGCCGTCGCGGGAGCCGGTTGCTTCGGACTGGTGTGTGCAGGCTGGGCGGCGCAGGTGCTGTTCGACCGCGAGTCGCTCAGGCGTTCGCGTGCGGTTCGGGCGGCGCGAGAGCGAGGGTCGTGCTGACGCGCACACAGTCCTTGATGTGCTGCTCGCCGAGCGCGCGCAGTGCCGCATAGCCGAGCGCGGCCGACACGATCTGCCCGGCGATGGGCACGTACTTGGTGGCCTGCTTGGCGGTAAGGCGCACGCCCGCGTGCCTGGCCAGCCGGATCAGCAGGTCGCGCGTGACGAGCCGGCCGACCAGCAGGGCGCCGACGGTGGTCGCCGCCTTCTGGATGCGCTCGCGCTGGTGCGGCGCGAGCTTTTCGACCTGAGTGACCGAGAGACCAAACTCGGCACTGATCTGCGGCACCAGCCGCGAGAGCAGGGCGGCGTCGGCCATCCAATCGATGCCGGGCAGGGGCACGGCGCTGGCGGCAGCGGCCATCAGGGCCTTGCGGGTGATGAGCCGGCGGCTGCGGTGCACGGCGGCGACGAGTTTCTCGTCACCCCGGGCCAGGTCGATGGCGGATGGCATCCGGTGATTCCCCTTGCCTGGTTCCAGGTCAGGCCGCCAGGGCTTCGAGCTGGTCCGACAGGGCCAGCCAGCGCTCTTCGAGGCGGCCGATTTCATCGTTGAGCGCCTTCAGCCGCTTGCCCGCTTCGGCAATCTCCGCAGGAGGCAGCGGCTGCGCCAGGCGCGCTTCGAGCGCGGTGCGTTCGGTGCCGGCGGCGGCCATGCGCTCGTCGATCTGCGCGATCTCGCGCTTGATCGGCTTGGCTTGGTCGCTGCGCTGCTGGCGCTCCTGGGCGTCCTGCTTGCGTTGCTGCGCAGCGGCGGGCGCCGCCACCGGTGCGGCTGCTGCGGCAGCAGCGGCGATGCTGACGGCTTCGCGCGTCGCCATCTTCGCTTCTTCGCGCAGGCGCTTGGCCTCGTCGAGCAGGTAGCGCTGGTAGTCGTCGAGGTCGCCGTCGAAGTCGCCGACCACGCCGCGGCCCACCAGCCAGAACTCGTCGCACACCGAACGCAGCAACGCACGGTCGTGGCTCACGAGCATCAGCGTGCCTTCGAACTCGTTGAGCGCCACGGCCAGGGCCTCGCGGGTGGCCAGGTCCAGGTGGTTGGTAGGCTCGTCGAGCAGCAGCAGGTTGGGGCGCTGCCACACCATCATCGCGAGCACGAGGCGGGCCTTTTCGCCGCCGCTCATGGTGCCCACGGGCTGCTTGACCATGTCGCCGCTGAAGTTGAAGCTGCCGAGGAAGCCGCGCAGGGCCTGCTCGCCGGTGGCCTCCTTGACGCTGCTGCCGAGCTCGCGCGCCATGCGCACCATGTGCTCGAGCGGGGTGTCCTGCGGGCGCAGCACGTCGAGTTCCTGCTGCGCGAAGTAGCCGATGTTGAGGCCCTTGCCTTCGGTGACCTGGCCGGCCAGCGCGCCCATTTCGCGCGCAATGGTCTTCACCAGCGTCGACTTGCCCTGGCCGTTGGCGCCCAGGATGCCGATGCGCTGGCCCGCCAGCACCGAACGGCTCACGCCGCGAAGGATGGTCTTGGGCGCTTCGTTCTCGATCTCGTACCCGAAGCTCGCGTTGCTGATCGACAGCATCGGATTGGGGATGTTGCCCGGCTCCTTGAACTCGAAGGTGAAGTCGGCCTCGGCCAGGAGCGGCGCCACCTTTTCCATGCGCTCCAGCGCCTTGACGCGGCTTTGCGCCTGCTTGGCCTTGCTGGCCTTGGCCTTGAAGCGGTCGATGAACTTCTGCAGGTGGGCGATCTTGTCCTGCTGCTTGCTGAAGGCCACTTGCTGCTGCTCCATCTGCAGCGCGCGCATGTCCTCGAACTTGCTGTAGTTACCGCCGTAGCGCGTGAGCTGGGCGTTGGCGATGTGCAGGGTGACGTCGGTCACGGCGTCGAGAAACTCGCGGTCGTGGCTGATGACGATCATGGTGCCCGGGTACTTCTGCAGCCAGGCTTCGAGCCAGACGAGGGCGTCCAGGTCCAGGTGGTTGGTCGGTTCGTCGAGCAGCAGCAGGTCGCTCGGGCACATCAGGGCGCGGGCCAGCTGCAGGCGCATGCGCCAGCCGCCCGAGAAGCTGTTGACGGGCTCGTCGAGCTCGTGCGACTTGAAGCCCAGGCCCAGGATGAGCGCCTGCGCGCGCGGCACGGCGTCGTGCTCGCCTGCGTCGGCCAGGTCGGTGTAGGCGTGGGCCAGCTCCATGCCGATGTCGGGGTCGTCGGGGTTCGCGGTGTAGGCGGCCTCGATGGCGGCCAGCGACTCGCGCAGCTCGGTCAGGCGGGTGTCGCCGCCCACCACGAAGTCGGTGGCCGACTCCTCGGTCTCGGGCATGTTCTGCGCCACCTGGGCCATGCGCCAGTGTTTGGGCACCGAGAAGTCGCCGCCGTCTTCGTGCAGCGTGCCGTTGAGCAGGGCGAACAGGGTCGACTTGCCGGCGCCGTTGCGCCCCACCAGGCCGACCTTCTCGCCGGGGTTGAGGGTGACGGTGGCGCCGTCGAGCAGAACCTTGGCGCTGCGGCGAAGAATGACGTTTTTGAGAGTGATCATGAAAATGGGCCTAGGCCGGGATTATCCCGGGTGGGCTGAAGGGGGCCGCGAATGCGGGTTACCGGACGCAGAGGACGCGAAGATTTCGCAGAGAGCGCAAAAGGAAAACCAAAAAACGGTTTTGTATTACTTCTGCGTCCGGAAGTCCGATTTCAGCAGCGCCTCCCGTGTGACCAGCAAGACCTGGTCCTCGCCCGCCGAGGTTTCGAGCCAGACGACCTCGAGCTGCGGAAAGGCGGCCTCGAAGTAGTCGCGCTCGTTGCCGATTTCCAGCACCAGCACGGCGCGCTCGCTCATGCAGGAAGGCGCGTCGGCGAACAGCTGGCGCACGAAATCCATGCCGTCGGTGCCGCCGGCCAGTGCGAGCTCGGGCTCGGCACGGTATTCGGCGGGCAGGGCGGCCATGCTGGCGCTGTTCACGTAGGGTGGGTTGCACAGCACGAGGTCGTACGGGCCGGGCGTGTTCGCCAGGCCGTCCGATTCGATGAGCGTGACGCGCGCGTCCAACTCGTGGCGGGTGACGTTGATGGCCGCCACTTCGAGGGCCTCGGCCGACAGGTCGGCCGCATCCACGGTCACGTCCGGATAGGTCAGCGCCGCGAGCACCGCGAGGCTGCCATTGCCAGTGCACAGGTCGAGCACGCGCCACGTGTGCTCGCCGAGCCAGTAGTCGATGGAACCGTCGGCGATCAGCTCGGCGATGAAGCTGCGCGGCACGATGGCGCGCTCGTCCACGTAGAAGGGCACGCCCTGCAGCCACGCCTCTTTCGTGAGGTAGGCGGCGGGCTTGCGCGTGGCGATGCGTTCTTCGATCAGCGCGGCGACCTTGCCGGCTTCTGCGGGTGACACGGGCGTGTCGGCGACGCTGTCGAGGTCGTCCAGCGGCAGCTTCAGGCGCCACAGCACGAGCCAGGCGGCTTCGTCGAAGGCGTTGGCGGTACCGTGGCCAAAAGCCACGCCGGCTTCCTCGAGCCGCTTGGCGCCCGACTCGATCAGCTCGATGACGGTGCTCATGCCGCGAGTGCAGCATCGAGCTGCTTCAGCGTGCGCAGGTAGATGTTCTTCAGCGTCTCGATCTCGGCCACGTCGATGTGCTCGTCGATCTTGTGGATGCTGGCGTTCACCGGGCCGAGTTCGACTACCTGCCTGCAGATCTTGGCGATGAAGCGCGCGTCGCTGGTGCCGCCGCTCGTCGACAGCTCGGTTTCGATGCCGGTCTCTGCGCGGATCGCGCCCTGCACGGCCGCGACCAGTTCGCCGGGCGTCGTCAGGAAGGGCAGTCCGCCGACGGTCCAGGCCAGCGTGTAGTCGATGCCGTGCGCGTCGAGCACGGCGTGCACGCGCTGCTGCAGCGATTCGGGCGTCGATTCGGTCGAGAAACGGAAGTTGAAGTCGATCACTGCGCTGCCCGGAATCACGTTGCTTGCGCCGGTGCCCGAATGGAAATTGCTGATCTGCCAGCTGGTGGGCTGGAAGTAGGGGTTGCTCGCGGTGTCCCAGCCGCCCGCGGTGTTGATGGCCACCAGTTCGGCCAGCGCGGGCGCCACCGAATGCACGGGGTTCTTCGCCAGGTGCGGGTAGGCGATGTGGCCCTGCACACCCTTGACGGTGAGCTTGCCGCTCATGGTGCCGCGGCGGCCGTTCTTGATCATGTCGCCGCAGCGCTCCACCGCCGTGGGCTCGCCGACGATGCAGTAGTCGATGACTTCGCCGCGCGCGGCCAGCGCGTTGCAGACGATGACGGTGCCGTCGACGCCGGGGCCTTCCTCATCGCTGGTGAGCAGCAACGCGAGCGTGAGCTGCGGGTCGGGCACGGCCTGCAGGAATTCCTCGATCGAGGTCACGAAGGCGGCCACCGAGGTCTTCATGTCGCAGGCGCCACGGCCGTAGAGCTTGCCGTCGCGATGCGTGGGGGTGAAAGGGTGGCTGGTCCATTGCTCGACAGGGCCGGTGGGCACCACATCGGTGTGGCCGGCGAACACCAGCGTTTTGGTCGCAGCCGCGTTGGTGGGACGGCGCACCGCCCAGAGGTTGGTCACCCGAAAGTCGGCCGGGCCGCTCTCGATGGTTTCCAGGGTGAAGCCCAGTGGCGCCAGCCGCTCGCCGAGGATCTGTTGGCAGCCCGCATCGTCGGGGGTGACGGAGGGGCGCGAGATGAGTTGTTCGGCGAGCTGGAGCGTACGGGACATCGGGAAAAGGCTTGGTTCAAAACTTCACGTCGAGCGTGATGTCGGTGAAGGTGGGTTCGTCGACCTGGTCAGTCAGATTGCGGTCATCCACCTGCTGCTTGGGCGCGGCGCGGTTCTGCAGGCGCCACATCAGGTTGGTGGGCGAATCGGCGTGCGACAGGCCTTCCTCGCGGGTCACGCGCTCTTCGATGATGAGGCGGGCGATGTCTTCCTCGAAGGTCTGCGAGCCTTCGGCCATCGACTTTTCCATGGCTTCCTTGACGCCCGAGAAGTCGCCCTTTTCGATCAGCTCGGCCACCAGCGCGGTGTTGAGCATGACTTCGAGCGCCGGCACGCGGCCGCCGGTCGGCGTGCGCAGCAGGCGCTGCGAAACGATGGCGCGCAGCGCGCCACCCAGGTCGCCCAGGAGCGTGGGCCGAACTTCGACCGGGAAGAAGCTCAGGATGCGGTTCAGCGCGCGGTAGCTGTTGTTGGCGTGCAGCGTGGCCACGCACAGGTGGCCCGACTGCGCGTAGGCGATGGCGGCGGTCATGGTGTCGCGGTCGCGGATTTCGCCGATCTGGATCACGTCGGGCGCCTGGCGCAGCGCGTTCTTCAGCGCCATCTGCAGCGAGGTGGTGTCGCTGCCCACGTCGCGCTGGTTCACCACCGATTTCTTGTTGGTGTAGGTGAACTCGATGGGTTCCTCCACCGTCAGGATGTGGCCGCTGGCGTGCTCGTTGCGGTAGTCGAGCATCGAGGCCAGCGTGGTGGTCTTGCCGGCGCCGGTGGCGCCCACCATCAGGATCAGCCCGCGCTTGTCCATGATGAGCGTTTTGAGGATGTCGGGCAGGTTCAGGTCGGCAAAGCTCGGAATCGTCGAGGCGATGTGCCGCACCACCACCGCGTAGGTGCCACGCTGGCGCATGGCGCTGATGCGGTAGTTGCCGGCGCCTTCGAGAGCGACGGCCATGTTGAGTTCGCCCGTGCTTTCCAGCTCCTGGATGCGGGCGGGAGGCACCACCTCGGACAGCAGCGCGAGCGGCGCGGTGGCCGGCAGCACTTGCGCGTTGATCGGCACGCAGATGCCGTTGATGCGGATCAGCACCGGGGAGTGGGCCGAGAGGTAGATGTCGGAGGCCTTGCGCTCGGCCATCAAACGAAGAATCCGCTCCATCATGTTCATCGGTCTCTCTCCTCGGGTGCTGTTGTTTTCTCTAAGGGGAAAAGGGATTGGTCCTGGGACCGTTCAGTCGCGCAGCAGGTCGTTCAGCGAGGTCGTGGAACGCGTCTTGGCGTCGACCTTCTTCACGATGATGGCGGCGTACATGCTGTAGCGGCCGTTGTCCTTGGGCAGGCTGCCGGCCACGACGACCGAGCCCGCGGGCACGCGGCCGAAGTGGGTTTCGCCGGTGGCGCGGTCGTAGATCGGGGTGCTCTGGCCGATGAACACGCCCATCGACAGCACCGAGTTTTCTTCGACCACCACGCCTTCGACCACTTCGGAGCGCGCGCCGATGAAGCAGTTGTCTTCGATGATGGTGGGGCCGGCCTGCAGCGGCTCGAGCACGCCGCCGATGCCGACGCCGCCCGACAGGTGCACGTTGGCGCCGATCTGCGCGCACGAACCCACGGTGGCCCAGGTGTCGACCATGGTGCCTTCGCCCACGTAGGCGCCGATGTTCACGTACGAGGGCATCAGGATCGCGCCCTTGGCGATGTAGCTGCCGCGGCGGGCCACGGCCGGGGGCACGATGCGAACGCCCGACTCTTTCAGCTCGTTGGCCGACAGGTGCGAGAACTTGGTCGGCACCTTGTCGTAGAAGCCGAGCGAACCGGCCTGCATCTGCTCGTTGTCCTTCAGGCGGAACGACAGCAGCACGGCCTTCTTGATCCACTGGTGCACGGTCCACTTGCCGACGCTTTCACGGGTGGCCACGCGCAGCTTGCCGTTGTTGAGTTCGGTGATGACGTGCTCGACGGCCTCGCGCACTTCGGCCGACGAGGCGGAGGGCGAGATGTTGGCGCGGTCTTCCCACGCGGCGTCGATGATTTGTTGCAGTTGCTGGGTCATGAAGAAGGTCTCGGGTGAAAAATGGGAGCGGGAAAGCGGATCAGCGGCGGGCGTCCGTGCCCTCGTTGCAGAAGCGGACGATGCGTCCGGCGGCCTCGACGCACTCGGCCGTTCCGGCCACCAGCGCCATGCGGATGCGGCCCCGGCCGGGGTTGGAGCTGTGCGCCCCGTATGTCGTATGGCGCGCCAGATAGCTGCCCGGCAAAACCGTCACATTGTATTGAGCGTAGAGCGCGCGGGCGAAGGCTTCGTCGTCGCCAGCCCACACTTCGGGCACGCCGGCCCAGAGGTAGAAACTGGCGTCGGGCAGACGCACGTCGAGCACGGGTTCGAGCAGCGGCGTGACGGCAGCGAACTTGGCGCGGTACTGCGCGCGGTTATCGACCACATGGGACTCGTCACCCCAGGCCGCGATGCTGGCCGCGGCCACGGTGCCGCTCATGGCGCTGCCGTGGTAGGTGCGGTAGAGCAAGAACTTCTTGATGATGGACGCGTCGCCCGCCACGAAGCCGCTGCGCAGGCCGGGCACGTTGCTGCGCTTGGACAGCGAGGTCAGCGCGATCAGGTTCCTGAAGTCGGGCCGGCCGAGCTTCACCGAGGCTTCGAGGCCGCTGAGCGGGGGCTCGTCGCGGAAGTAGATTTCGCTGTAGCACTCGTCGGCGGCGATCACGAAGCCGTGGCGGTCGGACAGTGCGAAGAGTTTCTTCCACTCGTCCAGCGACATCACGGCGCCCGTCGGGTTGCCCGGCGAGCAGACAAACACCAGTTGCGTACGGGCCCAGACGTCATCGGGCACGCTGTCCCAGTCGACCGCGAAATTGCGCGCGGGCACGCTGGCCACGTAGTACGGCTCGGCGCCCGAGAGCAGGGCCGCGCCCTCGTAGATCTGATAGAACGGGTTGGGCGACATCACCACCGGCTGCGGCGAGGCGGTCGGGTCGACCACGGTCTGGGCCAGCGAGAACAGCGCCTCGCGCGAGCCGTTGACGGGCAGCACCTGCGTGGCCGGGTCGAGGGCGAGGCTGTAGCGGGTTTTCAGCCAGTCGGTGAAGGCGGTGCGCAGCGCCAGGTCGCCGGCGGTGGCGGGGTAGGCGGCCAGCGCGCCGAGGCTCGCGCTCAAGGCGTCCTTGATGAAGCCCGGCGTGGCGTGCTTGGGTTCGCCGATGCCCAGGCTGATGGCGGAAAACTCGGGGTTGGGCGTGACGCCCGCGAACAGTTGCTTCAGCCGCTCGAAGGGATAGGGTTGCAACCGGGAAAGCAGGGGATTCATGCCCGGGATTATCGGTGACAGCTGTTACCGCTCCTGGCGAAGCGGCTACTGGCCGGCGACAGGTGTCGTCGTCAGGCCGCGCCGCGCCGGTAGAAGGCGAGCGAGCCGGCCAGCGCCAGCAGCATGCCGCCGCAGGCGCGGTCGATCCAGCGCGTGGCCGATACGGTCAGCAGCCGGATCGCGCGGGCGCCGACGAAGGCGTAGGCCAGCATCACCGCCATGTCCAGGCCCGCGAAGATCAGGGCGATGACGAAGTATTGCGGCGCCTGCGCGGCCGAGGGATCGATGAACTGCGGCAACAGCGCCGAGCAGAAGATGTAGCCCTTGGGGTTGGTCACCGCCACGAGGAAGGACTTGAAGAAGATGCGCTTGCTCTCGCCCGCCGTGGTCGACGGCGCGCCGTCGGCGGCAGGCAGATGGAAGCCGCCGCCCCTGGAGCGCAGCATGCGCAGGCCGAGATACGCCAGGTACACCGCGCCGACCCACTTCAGCATCGAGAACCAGAACTCGGACGCGGCCAGCAGCGCGCCAAGGCCGAGGGCCACGGCGCCGACCAGCACGAAGTCCGACAGCACCGCGCCGAGCATGCCCGGCAAGGCTCGCCGTACGCCGTGGCGCGAGCCGTTGCTGAGCGCCAGCAGGACGGTAGGACCGGGCGTGGCGATGGCGGCGAAGGCCACGATGGCGAAGAGCAGGGCTGTGGCGAGCGTCATTGGGGCAGTCTCCTTCTCGGGGATTTCAGCAGTCGGTCAGATCTTCTTGACCAGCACCTGGCTCTTGCGGTCCCAGTTGTACTTGCGCTTGCGCGCCTCGGGCAGCCAGTCGGGGTTGACCTGCTGGAAGCCGCGCTTGAGGAACCAGTGCATGGTGCGCGTGGTGAGCACGAAGATGCTGTCCAGGCCCATCGCCTTGGCGCGGTGTTCGACACGCTTGAGGATGCGTTCGCCGTCGCCCTGCGACTGCGATTGAGGCGACACCGTGAGCGCGGCCATCTCGGCGGTGCGCGCCTCGGGGTATGGGTAGAGTGCCGCGCAGCCGAAGATCACGCCGTCGTGCTCGATCACCGTATAGTGGCCCACGTCGCGCTCGATCTCGGTGCGGTCGCGCTTCACGAGCGTGCCGTCGCGCTCGAAGGGCTCGATCAGCTGGAGGATGCCGCCGATATCGTCCACCGAGGCTTCGCGCAGGCTCTCGAGCTTTTCGTCGATCACCATCGTGCCGACGCCATCGTGCACGTACACCTCGAGCAGCAGCGAGCCGTCGAGCGCGAAGGGCAGGATGTGGTTGCGCTCCACGCCGGCCTTGCAGGCCTTCACGCAGTGCTGCAGGTAGAAAGCCGTGTCAGTCGGCTTCTGCGGCGGTGGCAGCGAGGCGAGCAGTTTTTCCGCGGCATCCAGCGGCAGCTCGGTGTCGATCGGGTTGTCCTCGCTCTCGGGCAACTCGCTGTCGATGCGGATGCCCGGGATCTCGGTCAGGAAGATCAGCTTGTCGGCCTGGATCGAGATGGCGACGCTGGTGGCCACCTCTTCCATCGTCAGGTTGAAGGCCTCGCCCGTGGGCGAGAAGCCGAAGGGCGACATCAGCACCATCGCACCGAAATCGAGCGTGCGGCGGATGCCGGCCGAGTCGACCTTGCGCACCAGGCCCGAATGCTTGAAGTCCACCCCGTCGACAACGCCAACGGGTCGCGCGGTGATGAAGTTGCCCGAGATCACCCGCACCGTCGAGCCCGCCATCGGCGTGTTCGGCAGGCCCTGGCTGAAGGCGGCCTCGATCTCGTAGCGCAGCTGTCCCGCGGCTTCCTGCGCGGAGTCGAGCGCCACCTCGTCGGTGATGCGGATGCCGTGCGAGTACTTAGCTTCGTGGCCCTTGGCTGCGAGCTGCTCGTTGACCTGCGGACGGAAGCCGTGCACCAGCACGATCTTCACGCCCATGCTCTGGATCAGGGCCAGGTCCTGCGCGATGTTCTGCAGCTTGCCCGCCGCGATCGCCTCGCCCGCCAGGGCGACCACGAAAGTCTTGCCGCGGTGCGTGTGGATATAGGGCGCGACCGAGCGGAACCAGGGCACGAAGGTGAAGTTGAAAACGGTGGACATGGGGCGTGATTGTGCATTCATGGAGCGTCGTTTGCCTGACTCGGGCGATTCAGGCGATCGCCCGCAGCACGCGGGCCGCGCTGGCGGGGACGGCTGCCGCGGCGGCCTCTGGTTGCGCCGGGGGCAGCAGGTCGGCATGGCGGGCGCGGAAGCTCGCCAGCAGCGCCGCATAGGCGTCGGTCGGCTCTCCGGTGCGAGCGGTTGGCAGGCCGAGCATTGCCGCCAGTTCGGCCGGCGCGATGGAACCCTCGCGCATCAGCGCGTCGACCACCGCCACCAGCGCCGGCGTGTGCGCGTCGAGCAGCGCGAGGGCGCGCGCATGCTCCTGCGCGAGCAGGGCCTCGATCTCGGGGTTGGTGGCATCGACGTCGGTATTGCGGTTGTCCTCCGGGTCGTTCGCCACGTCGGTGCGGCTCAGGCGCGTGCCGAAGGCGAAGTGGCGCACGTACTGTGCCGCGCAGGCGGTAGCCTGCATGAAGTCCTGCACGGCGCCGGAGGTGCAGGCCTGCTCGCCGAACACCAGCTGCTCGGCGGCACGGCCCGCGAGGCTCACGCAGATGCGGTCGCGCAGGTTCTCCTTCGACCAGGCCTTGCGCTGCTCGTAGCTGTTGTAGCCGCCCTCGAACGAGGCCACGTTGATCTTGATCTCCTGCGGCGCGCGGCCGAACAGCAGGCCGTAGGCCACGCCGTGGCCGGCCTCGTGCACGGCGAGCAGGGCGCGGAAGTCCTCGCTCGAACGCTGCTTGAGGCGGTTCAGCTCCAGCGACACCGGGAACTGGCGGCGCACCTTGCGGTACTTGGCCTGGATGCAGGAGGCGCCCGCATCCAGCGTGAGCCACACCGGCTCGCCGCCGTCGGCGCCTTGCTCCAGCGCCCACAGCGCGGCATTGACCAGCGTGGCGCTCAGGATCGCGTGGATCGAAGAGAACAGCGGGCGCGTGCCCTGCGCCGGGAACACGGCGTTGAGGTAGATCTGCTCGTACACGCTCGCGTCGAGCACGAAGCGCACGCCGGAGCTCTCCTGGATCTCGCCCACGTAGCGGTCGCAGATCGACAGGATCAGGCGCACGTAGGTCGCACGGTTGAACGACGGGTAGATCACGTGGTTGTTGCCCAGGCGCGCGATCTGCTCGGGGCGGAAACGCTCGGCCAGCGCCTTCTTCACGTCGATGACGGAGAGCTTCTTCGTCAGTGTGTGGAAGATGTCGGCGTCGGTGTCGCAGTCCTCGACGCGGCGGGCCGTCTCGGCGTACATCTCGTCGAGATTGCCCGAGACGAACACCAGCAGCTTGCTGTAGTCGGTCTCCCAGTCTTGCTGCGCGTCGCGGAAGGCGCGCAGGCGCGCGTGCACCTCGGCGGGCTTCCAGGCCATGATCTGCAGCAGGGTCTCGGAGAGCTTCAGGCAGCGCTTCACTTCGCGCGCCTCCCAGGGCGAGAGGTGCAGCTTGCGCTTCTTGTCGTCCTTCTTCCTGTCGGCCGGGCCGTCGCGGTCCTGCACGTACTCGGCCTGCGCGAGCGACGATTCGATCTCGCCCAGCATCGACAGCGCGGGCGGCAGGCGGCCGTCGGACAGCAGCGCCCACACATCCTGGTAGCGCTCGACCTTGGCCTCGTTGCCGTTGCCATCGACGGTGCGGAAGCGCTGGAACTCGTCGAGCACCAGGATGCCGGGCGTGCTTTCGGCAATGCCCGATTCGGCCAGCATGGCCGAGATGGAGCCGCGGCTGTGATAGCCCGAGCCGTGGCTGAAGCCGTCCATCTGCACTTCGATGAAGCGGTCGTAGAAGCCCAGGTGCTGGGCCAGGCGGCGCACGAGCTGTGTCTTGCCGGTGCCGGTCAAGCCCCAGAGGCAGATGACCACGGGGCGGCTGATGAGCTGCGGCAGCACGTACCAGGCGCGCAGCGAATCGATCACGCGGTCGATGATGTCATCGATGCCGAAGAGTTCGGCCTTCAGCGCCTCGGCGACGGTCTGCAGATGGCGCGTGCGTTCGGACAGCTCGGCGTGCAGGCGGGAATGGATGTCTTTGGACATGGTGTTTTTCTTTTTTATCGAACAGGTACGGAAAAGCGGCCGCTCCTTCGCACGAAGGAGTCGGCAGTCAGACGCTGTGGGAGCGGTTGCGGCGCTTCTGTGCTCGAAGCGCGCGGGAGCGCGGCTTCAGGCCGGGCGAGGCAACTTGGCCCGTCCATGCGCGGTGGGCGCACGGCTTGCGCAGCGACGGCGCAAGGTGGTGGGGGCAAGGCAGGACATGGACGCGATCGTAGCGAGAGGGTATGGTCGAGTAAAGACTATTTACACGACGTGTTGCCATGGAGTGGCGCACTGTGGGTGCCCTGCAACAACCGCCGTGCGCACCGATAATCGACGGTTTGCCCGCCGCGCCAGCCCGACGACTGCCTTCCCTTGACGACCACGACACCTCTTCGCATCGAATTTCCCGAATCGCTCCCTGTCTCGGGCAGGCGCGACGAAATCATGGCCGCCATCTCGGCGCACCAGGTCGTTATCGTCTGCGGCGAAACGGGCTCGGGCAAGACCACGCAGCTGCCCAAGATCGCGTTGGCGCTGGGTCGAGGCAAGCTCAACGCCGAGCCAGGCAAGGGCCGGCTCATCGGCCACACGCAGCCGCGCCGCATTGCTGCGAGCTCGGTCGCCAAGCGCATCGCCGAAGAGTTGAAGACGCCGCTGGGCGACGTGGTCGGCTTCAAGGTGCGCTTTCAGGACCGGTTGAGCCGCGACGCCTCGGTCAAGCTGATGACCGACGGCATCCTGCTGGCCGAGACGCAGACCGACCCGCTGCTGAAGGCCTACGACACGCTGATCATCGACGAGGCCCACGAGCGCTCGCTGAACATCGACTTCCTGCTGGGCTACCTGCGCGAGATTCTTCCGCGCCGGCCCGACCTGAAGGTGATCGTCACCTCGGCCACCATCGATGCCGACCGCTTCGCGCAGCACTTCGCGTCCAGGAACGGGCCGGCGCCGATCATTTATGTCTCCGGCCGTACTTTCCCGGTGGAGCAGCGCTACCGCCCGTTCGAGGAGTCGCGCGAGCACGACCTGAACGATGCGATCGCCGATGGTGTCGACGAACTCTGGCGCGACCCGCACAACGCCGGCGACATCCTCGTTTTCCTGCCCGGCGAGCGCGAGATCCGTGAAGCGGCCGACCACCTGCGCCGCCACCTGAGCCACCAGCCGCTGCTGCGCAACGCCGAGGTGCTGCCGCTGTTCGCGCGCCTGTCGGGTCCCGAGCAGGACCGCATATTCGACGGCCACACGGGCCGGCGCATCGTGCTGGCCACCAACGTGGCCGAGACCTCGCTCACCGTGCCGGGCATCCGCTACGTGATCGACACCGGCACGGCGCGCGTCAAGCGCTACAGCTTCCGCAGCAAGGTTGAGCAGTTGCTGGTCGAGCCGATCAGCCAGGCCGCGGCCAACCAGCGAGCGGGCCGGTGCGGGCGGGTGGCGAACGGCATCTGCATCCGGCTCTACGACGAAAAGGATTTCGAAGGCAGGGCGCGCTTCACCGATCCGGAAATCCTGCGTTCCTCGCTCGCGGGCGTGATCCTGCGAATGAAGTCGCTGCGGCTGGGCGACGTGGCGCGCTTTCCGTTCCTCGAGGCACCATCGCCGCGCGCGATTGCCGATGGCTACCAACTGCTCAACGAACTCGGCGCGGTCGACGACGCCAACGAACTGACGCAAACCGGTGCCGAGCTGTCGCGGCTGCCGCTCGACCCGCGCGTCGGCCGGATGATCCTGGAAGCCCGATCGCGCGGCGCGCTCGAAGAAGTCCTGGTCATCGCCTCGGCCCTCAGCGTGCAGGACGTGCGCGACCGCCCGATGGACGCACAGCAGCAGGCCGACCAGGCGCATTCGAAATTCGACGACGAGAAGAGCGAGTTCAGCGGCTACCTGCGGTTGTGGAAGTGGATCGCCGACGCGCGCGGCGGCCACGGAGACACGCACAAGCTCAGCAACCGCCAGTACGAGCAGCTGCTGCGCCAGAACTTCATCAACATCCGCCGTGTGCGCGAGTGGCGCGACATCCACTCGCAGCTGCTCACAGTCGTGACCGAGCACAAGTGGCGCCTCAACGCCGAGCCCGCTGGCTATGAGCCGCTGCACCTGTCGATGCTCGCGGGCCTGCTCGGCAACATTGGCTGGAAGCTCGAAGATGACGAGGCGTATCTCGGCGCGCGCGGCATCAAGTTCTACAAGCACCCGGGTGCGCATCTGAAGAAGAAGCCCGGCCGCTGGATCGTTGCGGCCGAACTGGTCGAGACCACGCGGCTCTTCGGGCGCGGCATCGCCAACATCGAGCCACAGTGGCTCGAACAGGTGGCGGGGCATCTGCTGAAGAAGCAATTGCTCGACCCGCACTGGGAGAAGAAGGGCGCGCAGGTGTCGGCGCTGGAGCGCGCGACGTTGTACGGGCTTGTCGTATACAGCGGGCGGCGCGTCGACTTCACCAAGGTCGATCCGGTCGCGGCGCGCGAAATCTTCATCCGCGAGGCGTTGGTCGGTGGGCAATGGGAGAGCAAGTTCCCGTTCCTCACGGCCAACCGCAAGCTGGTGCGCGAGGTCGAAGGGCTGGAGCACAAGTCGCGCCGGCAGGACGTGCTGGTCGACGACGAACTGATCTTCGCCTTCTACGACGCGCAGTTGCCCGCCGACGTGGCCAGCGGCATCACCTTCGAGAACTGGTACCGCCATGCCTCGAAGGAGCAGCCACGTCTCTTGTTCCTGACGCGCGATGAACTGATGCGCCACCAGGCGGCTGGCATCACGACGCAGTCTTTTCCGGCCACGCTGCGGCTGGGCGGCGTCGATTGTGCTGCGACCTACCTGCACGAGCCCGGCGACGCGAAGGACGGCCTCACCGTCAGCGTGCCGCTGTTCGTGCTCAACCAGGTGAGCGAGGAACGCTGCGAGTGGCTGGTGACGGGCATGCTCAAGGACAAGATCCAGGCGCTGCTCAAGAGCCTGCCGCAGCGCCCGCGCTCGCGGCTGGTGCCGCTGCCCGAGTCGGCTTCGAAGCTGGCGGAAGAACTATCGGCGCCCGAGCTGTTCGGCACGGGCTCGCTGACCGACGTGCTGCTCAAGCGCGTGCGCGACATGACCAGCATCGACGTGAAGCGCGCCGACTTCAAGCTCGACATGCTGCCGCCGCACCTGTTCATGAACCTGCGCGTGATCGACGAGCACGGGCGGCAGCTGGGCATGGGGCGCAACCTTGGTGCGCTGAAGGCCGAACTCGGTGCGCAGGCGCGCGGCGCGTTCCAGGCGCTCGCGGGGCTGAATGTGAAGGCGTCGCCGGAGAAGAAGACGGCGACGGACGAAGGCTCGAAGGCGCCCGCGAAGGCGGCCGACGCGCCCCCACCCGCCGCGCTACCCGCCGGCCAGCGCTACACGGGCTGGACTTTCGGCGAGCTGCCCGAACTGATGGAAGTGCGCCGCGGCTCGCAATCGCTGATCGGTTTTCCGGCGCTGCGCGACGAGGGGGACGCCGTGACCATCGAGGTGTTCGACGAGCCTGCCGTGGCGGCCGCCAAGCACCGGGCCGGCCTGCGCCGCCTGTTCGCACTGCAGCTGAAGGATGCACTCAAGTACCTCGAGAAGAACATCCCCGATCTGCAGAAGATGTCGGTCGCGTTCATGCCGCTCGGCACCTCCGAGGAGTTGCGCACGCAGATCATCGATGTGGCGATCGACCGCGCCTTCCTTCAGGAGCCGCTGCCGACCGACGAGTTCGCGTTCAAGCGCCGGCTGGAAGAGGGGCGCGGCCGCCTCACGCTGATTGCGAACGAGGTGGGCCGGCTGGCGTCGGCCATCCTCGTCGAATACGCGGCGGCCGCGCGCAAGATCAAGGACACGAAGATCCAGCCCGATGCCGTGCAGGATGCCGCGCAGCAGCTGCAGCGTCTCGTCGGCAAGCGTTTCATCGCCGATGCACCGTGGACGCAGTTGCAGCACTTCGCGCGCTACCTCAAGGCCATCGTGCTGCGGCTCGACAAGCTGCGCGCGGACCCCGCGCGCGACGCCGCGAAGCTCGCCGAGCTCAAGCCTCAGGAGCAGCGCTACTGGCGCCTGGTGGCGGAGCGCAAGGGCGTGGTGGATGAGCGCATGCTCGAATTCCGCTGGCTGCTCGAGGAGCTTCGCGTGAGCTTCTTCGCACAGGAGTTGCGCACGCCGCAGCCGGTGAGCGTGAAGCGGCTCGACAAGGCGTGGGCTCAGCTGCAGGCATGAAAAAGCCCGCCGAAAGGGGCGGGCTCTTCGCCGAAGGCGGCACAAGGTGCCGCCGCCCGGTCATATGCGCCCCATGAGCACGAGGATGACAACGATCACAAGCACGAGGCCGAGGCCACCGCTGGGCCCGTAGCCCCAGGACCGGCTATAGCCCCAGCTTGGAAGCGCGCCGATCAGCAGCAGGATCAGGACGATCAGCAGAATGAACGAGAGGGACATGGTTTGCTCCTGGGACGTTGTTTCAACGAACCCCGATGCTGGTCATCCTCGCGGTGGCGCGGCGCCGGAGAGCCACCCCTTCGGTGGTCAGGACAGTCCTACCGCGCGCGTCGGCGTTTTGCCCGGTGTATCTGCAAGCGACGGAAGGGGCGTCCTCAGAGCCTGGCGAGCCGCTCCAGCGCGGCGAGCAGCGTCTCGTCTTTCTTGGCGAAGCAGAAGCGCACCACGCGCTGGTCGAAGCCGTTGCCATAGAAGGCCGACAGCGGGATTGCCGCCACGCCGATCTCGCGCGTGAGCCACAGGCAGAACTCGGCTTCGGACAGGTCGCTCACCGCCGAGATGTCGACGCACTGGAAATAGCTGCCTTCGCTGCGCAGCAGCTTGAAGCGCGTCTTCTCGGCCAGGCCGGCGGCGAACAGGTCGCGCTTGCGCTGGTAGAAGGCAGGCAGCTCGAGGTACGGCTTCGGCTCGGCCATGTACTGCGCGAGCGCGTGCTGCATCGGCGTGTTCACGGTGAACACGTTGAACTGATGCACCTTGCGGAACTCGGCCATCAGCGGAGCCGGCGCAGCCACGAAGCCGACCTTCCAGCCGGTGACGTGGTAGGTCTTGCCGAAGCTGCTGACGATGAAGCTGCGCGCGGCCAGGCCCGGGAAGCGCGCCACGCTTTCGTGGCGCGCGCCGTCGTAGACCATGTGCTCGTAGACCTCGTCGCTGATTACGAACACGTCGGTCGGCGCGAGCAGTTCCTCGAGCTGGCGCATCTCGGCGGCGGTCCAGATCGTGGCGCTCGGGTTGTGCGGCGTGTTGATGATGATGGCGCGCGTGCGCGGCGTGAGCGCGGCGGCGATCTTGTCGAAGTCGGGGCGGAAGGTGCCGGGCACGAGCGGCACGCGCACCACGCTGCCGCCGGCCAGATCGATGTTGGGCACGTAGCTGTCGTAGCAGGGCTCGAGCACGATCACCTCGTCGCCCGGGCGCACCACGGCGAGGATGGCCGTGATGATGGCCTGCGTGGCGCCGGCGGTGACGGTGATCTCGGTGGCCGCGCTGTAGCCGTGGCCGTACAGCGCCGAGATCTTCGCGGCGATGGCGTCGCGCAGCGCCGGAATGCCGGGCATCGGCGGGTACTGGTTGTGGCCCGCGGCCATGGCGGCCGTCACGTCTTCGAGCAGCTTCGGATCGCAGTTGAAATCCGGAAAGCCCTGGCCGAGGTTGACCGCATTCTTCTCGGCGGCCAGCGCCGACATCACGGTGAAGATGGTGGTGCCTACAGCCGGCAGCTTGGTGGCGATGTCGGGCGTGCGTGGGGATTGAGCTGTGCTCATAGTTCGTAGTCTTGTTGATGGCCGCTCAGGGCCTTGGCGATCAGGTTGCGGTCGAGGCGGTCGGACAGCAGTTCGGCGAACTTGAAGACGAAGTTGCGCAGGTAGGCGCTGCGCTTGAACGCGACCCGCGCGATATTCTGGCCGAACACGTGGCCCATCGGGCGCACCACGAGGTCGGCGTTCGATTCGTCGCGCACGGCCATCTCGGCCACGATGCCCACGCCCAGCCCGAGGCGCACGTAGGTCTTGATCACGTCGGAGTCGATGGCTTCGAGCGCGATGCGCGGCGTGAGCTTCTTCTGCGCGAACGCATGGTCGATGC
This sequence comes from Variovorax sp. Varisp46, assembly GCF_059491885.1. NCBI lineage: Bacteria > Pseudomonadati > Pseudomonadota > Betaproteobacteria > Burkholderiales > Comamonadaceae > Variovorax > Variovorax sp. Varisp46. Next base: position 2,263,652 of record NZ_CP168515.1, on the reverse strand, counting down.
GCGTGCGTCCGGTGAACGACGGGTGATACGTGATGATCGGCTCGCTCGCCAGGTCTTCGAGCGAGATGCGCTCCTTGGCGGCCAGTGGATGGTCCTTGGGCAGCACCAGCACGTGCTGCCATTCATAGCAGGGCAGCGTCACGAGCTCGGCGTAGCCGTCGAGCGATTCGGTGGCGATGCCGATCTCGGCGATCTCGTCGATCACCATGCGCGCCACCTGGTCGGGCGAGCCCTGGTGCAGGCTCACGTTGACCTTGGGGTACGCCTCGCGCAGATTGGCCACGGGCACCGGCAGTACGTAGCGCGCCTGGGTGTGGGTGGTGGCGATGGAGAGGGTGCCGCTGTCCTGCGCGCTGAACTGTTCGCCGATGCGCTTGAGGTTGCCCACCTCGCGCATGATGAGTTCGATGCTGGCGATGACGTGCTGGCCCGGCTCGGTCACGCGCTTCAGTCGTTTGCCATGGCGCGCGAAGATTTCAACGCCCAGTTCTTCCTCGAGCTCGATGATGGCCTTGGAAACGCCGGGCTGCGAGGTGTGGAGCGCCTTGGCCGCCTCCGTGAGATTCAGGTTGCGCCGCACGGCTTCCTGAACAAACTTGAACTGGTGCAGATTCATATCAAATTCCGTCTTATTACGGAATTTATTATGCCTTCGGAATCTATCGAAATTGCCGGATGTTCAGGATTTGACCGCAATTCTGGCCAGGAGATCGACCAGTTCGGGCTCCTCGCCAACGATGCGGGCGAGCGAGAAGCCAACGTCGGGCCAGCGCTGGCGCAGCGCCTCGAGCTGGTGCGGCAGGTCTTCGCGCGCGTGCTTGCCCATGCCGAGGAACAGCGGGACCACGCGGATGGCGGTGGCGCCGCCGGCAATCAGCGCCGCTGTCGCCGTGGGCAGGTCGGGCGTTGCCAGTTCCATGTAGGCGCAGGCTACGCGGGCGCGGGGCTCGTTCCTGCACACGCGCTCGGCCACGGCTTCGATGGGCTGGCGCCAGCGTTCGTCGCGCGAACCGTGCGCCAGTAAAACGATGCCCTGGGTCATCGTCGCAGCACCAGCCAGCTGAAGGCCGTCAACGACATCACCGAATAGATCATTCCCGGCGCCGCCGCCGTGAGCCATGGCGACCAGTTGCTCAGGTTGCCGAGATAGCCGAACACGTTGTTCAGCAGGAAGAAGCTGATGCCGATCATCACGCCGCCGAACACGTAGGTGGTGATGCCGGCCTGGCGGAAGTGCAGATAGGCGAAGGGCAGGGCGAGCACCACCATCACCAGGCACGAGAGCGGATAGAACACCTTGCGCCAGAACTCGATCTCGTAGCGCTGCGCGGTCTGGCCGTTGGCGTCGAGGTGGCGGATGTAGTCGAACAGGTCGATCGTGCCCATGCGGTCGGGGCGCAGGAGCGCGACCGACACCATTTCGGCGGTCAGCGTGGTGGGCCAGTTCAGCTGCGGAATCTTGGTCGTGGCAATGCGGGCCTGGTCGGCCGAGCTGCGCGTGTCGTACTTCTGCTCTTCGACGTCGGTGAGCATCCAGTGCCCGTTGTCGATGCGGGCCGAGCTCGCGACGATCTGGGTGCTGATGTAGCCGTTGTCATCGAACTCGAAGATGCGCGGGCTCTTCAGCGTGCCCTTGCGGTCGATCGACAGCACGTTCACTGCGAACGACACATTGCCCCGTTTTTCCTTGAGCCAGGCGCCCGTGTTGCCGGCCAGGGAATAGACGCCCTGGTATTTGGCCTTGAGCAGCTGGCCCGTGCGCTCCGACGCCGGTGCGACATAGTCGCCGATGGCAAAGGTCAGCATGACGAAACCGATGCCCAGCAGCAGCAGGGTGCGCAGCGCACGCCAGGGCCCCAGGCCGCTGGTGCGCAGGATCGTGTATTCGGAGCTCTGCGCCAGCCGGGCCATCACGAAGATGGAGCCGATCAGCACCGTGATCGGCAGCAGTTCGTAGAGGTGGCTCGGAATCAGCAGCGTCACGTAGACCAGCGCCTGCGCCGGCCCGTAGTTGAGGCTGTCCGGCTTGCCGATGGATTGCAGTTCATCGACGAAGTCGAAGAAGAAAAAGAGGCTCAGAAAGCCGAGCGTCACGAACGCCACGGCCTTCAGCACCTCCACGTAGATCAGGCGTCTTATCGTTTTCACGTGGGTTCGATCTTGGGTGTAGGCAGCGCGGCGGCGGACGGACGTGGCTTGCCAGGCCGTCCCCAGTTGTTCTGGCGTATGCCGAGCCATGCCAAGTTGATCAGCAGCACGCCGCCATGCAGCAGCACCATGAAGCCACCCAGGCTGTATTTGCCTGAACTGATCCAGCTCTGCCCCAGGTTGAGCATGTTGTAGTAGACGACGAAAGCGAACAGCGCCAGCAGCAGGTTGCCGCTGCGGCCGACGCGCGGGTTGGCGCTCGACACATTCAGCGCCAGCAGCACGAAGTTGACGGCCGTCAGCAGCATCCCGATGCGCCAGGCCAGCTCGCCGCGGCTCGGGTCGCTCGGATCGGTCAGAAGGGACAGCGTGTTGCGCGCGCGCGGCGGCGTTGCGTCGTTGGTCAGGCCGTTGTTGCCGCCAGCCCGGGTGCCGTAGGTCTTGAATTCGCTGATCTTCAGGCCGGTCTGGGCAATGGGCTGCTCGAGCCGCTGTCCGTTGTTGAGCAAAAGGTAGCGCGAATTGCCGATGTTCTCGATGCTGCCGCTGCGCGCCGAGGTCGTGATCTGCATGTTGCGCTCGATCGACCAGATGAAGACGTTGGTGGCCTTGGAGTTGTCCGCAGTCTCCTTGTCGATGAAGAACACGCGCACCCGGCCTGCGGATTCGCGGAACTCACCCGGCGCCACGCGCTCGATGTCGCTGCGCTGTTCGTATTGCTTGCGCATGCCGATGGTCTGCGAATTGGCCCACGGCCAGCCCACCAGCGCCATCACCGCGATCAGGATCAGCACTGGCCAGGCGAAGCGGAACAGCGGCTTGACGAAGTCGATCAGGCCGCGCCCACTGGAAAACCAGATCACCATCTCGCTGTCGCGGTACATGCGCGAGAGGGTGCCGACGATGGCGATGAACAGGCTCAGGCTCAGGATGGTCGGCATGTAGCCGAGCACCGTGTAAGTCATCACCAGGAACACCTCCTGCGGGTTCACACTGCCCTTGGACGCGAGCCCCAGGGTGCGGATGAGCATCATGGTCATCACGATGGTGACCAGGACCACGAGGGTTGCTCCGAAGCTGCGGGACAGCTCCTTGCGTAGGGAAGAATGGAATAACATCGTTCGAGGAAAAAAAGGATTATGGACTTTCAACTCAAGACCCTCACCGTCGCCCAGGCTGCAGCCGAGAAATCCGACGTCCTCATCGTGCTCGTGGGCAGCGCTCCGCTCACCTCCAAAGACCCGTTGTCGGTGCTCGCCGCCAGTGCCCGCAAGGCCGGCGACCTGCCCGACAAGGCTGGCAAGCAGCTGGGGCTCTACCGTCCGGAAGACGTGGTCGCGTCCCGCGTGGTGCTCGCCGCCATCGGCGACGGCAAGCCCGCCTCGGTGCGCAGCGGGGTGATCGCGGCGGTCAACGCGGTCAAGGCCCAGGGGCCCAAGCGCGTGGCCATCGTGTTTGCGCAGCCCGCCGACGGCGCGGCGGTAGCGAGCGCCGTCACGGCGGCGGCCGACGCCAGCTATGTCTATACGACCACCAAGTCGAAGGCCGAGCCCCGCAGCATCCGCCAGCTGATCGTCGGCGTGGCCGATGCCGCCGTCGTCACCGGCGCCTTCGACACCGCCCGCGCCACTGTCCAGGGCATCGAACTGGCCAAGGAATGGGGCAACCGGCCGGCCAACCATGCCACGCCCACGATGCTGGCCGAGGTCGCCAAGGGGCTGGCCAAGCTGCCGAACATCAAGTGCGAAGTGCTGGGCCCGAAAGAAGTCGAGAAGCTCGGCATGGGTGCCTTCGCGGCCGTGGCTCAAGGTTCGGCGGAGCCGCTGCGCTTCATCGTGCTGCGCTACCACGGTGCGCCCAAGGACGAGGCGCCCGTGGTGCTTGTCGGCAAGGGCATCACCTTCGATACCGGCGGTGTCTCGCTCAAGCCCGCGGCCGAAATGGACGAAATGAAGTTCGACATGTGCGGCGCGGCAAGTGTGCTCGGCACCTTCCGCGCGCTCGGCGACCTCCAGCCCGCCATCAACGTCGTCGGCCTCATTCCCTCGTGCGAGAACATGAACGACGGTCGCGCCGTGAAGCCGGGCGACGTGGTGACGAGCATGAGCGGCCAGACCATCGAGGTGCTCAACACCGATGCCGAGGGCCGGCTCATCCTTTGCGACGCATTGACCTACGCCAAGCGCTTCGATCCGGCGGCCGTGATCGACATAGCGACCCTGACGGGCGCCTGCGTGGTGGCCCTGGGCGGCGTGCGCAGCGGTCTGTTCACCAGCGACGAAACGCTGGCCGCAGCGATCGAAGCTGCCGGCGAGGCCTCGCAGGACCGCTGCTGGCGCCTGCCACTGGACGACGACTATGCCGAAGGCCTCAAGAGCAACTTTGCCGACGTGGCCAACATTGCCGGCCGCGCCGGCGGCGCCATCACCGCCGCCAAGTTCCTGCAGCGCTTTGCCGGCGACTTCGCCTGGGCGCACCTGGACATCGCGGGCACCGCCTGGAAGAGCGGTGCGGTCAAGGGCTCGACCGGCCGGCCGGTGGGCCTGCTGGTGTCGTACCTGACGACCCGCGCAAGCGGCGGAGACGGATCGGGCAAGGCCAGCAAAACCAAAACCCCCGCAGCTCCGGCCAAAAAGGCCAGGTCGGCGAAGTGACGGAAATCGGCTTTCACTACAACGCGCCCGACAAGCTGAACTACGCCTGCCGGCTGGTTCGCAAGGCCGTGAATGCACGCGGCCTGCGCGTGGTGGTCGTCGGCGATGCGCTTGCGCTCGAAGCCATGGACGCCGCGCTCTGGCAGCTGTCACCGGTGGACTTCGTCGCGCACTGCCGCGGCGATGCGCCGGCCCATGTGGTCGCGCGTTCGCCCGTCGTTCTTTCGGCGGAGGGGGCCGACGCGGCCTCGCTGCCGCACCGCGAAATGCTGGTGAATCTCGGACTCGAAGTGCCTGCAGGCTTCGAGCGCTATGAACGCATGATCGACATCGTGAGCGACGAGGCCAACGATCGCCAGGTCGGCCGTTCGCGCTGGCGCCACTATGCCGATCGTGGCTACACCATCCAGCCACACGATTTCGCAAAGAGTTCCTGACATGGCCAGCACGCTGCGCACACCGCCCCGGTTCGTTCCCACGCTGACCACGGTGCTCGAGGTTCCGGCGGAGCCCGCGAGTCCCGAGCCGCAGGCCGCGGCCGCGCTCCAACCCGACCCGGCGAGCGTCATGGCATTGCCGCCGGCCGTGCAGCTTTCGCAGGCGGAAATCGTCAGCCTCGAAGAGCAGTTGCTGCACCGCGTGTTGCAGCGCGTCGACCTGTCTCTGGAAGAGCGTTTGAGCGACACCGTGTCAGCTGCCGTTCAGCATCAGCTCGACGCGATGGTGCCGCGTTTGCGCAATGAAATCGAAGCTGTTCTGCGTGCGCTGGTGATCGAGGCAATGGCCGCGGAACTCAGCGAAAACACAGGGTCTACGCCAGCTTCCGGCGCCTGAATCCTCGGCTAAACTGCGCCGCAGGTCGGAAGGGCGTGAGGGTGCCGCTGGTCCGCGGCGCGAAACTTGCGAGGTCTGTGCGCCCGGATCACACGACCGGTTTTTTATTCTTTTCATCCAAGTTCTGGAGGTTCTCATGCAATTGAAATGGACTGCGGTCGCACTGGCTGCACTCACGCTGGTGGCTTGCGGCAAGAAGGAAGAAGCTGCTGCTCCCGCTGCGGCGCCCGCGCCAACGGCTGCGGCCCCGGCTGCTGCACCTGCCGGAGAAACCCTGCTCGTCAAGATCGGCCACGTTGCGCCCACGAGCGGTCCCATTGCCCACCTCGGCAAGGACAACGAGTTCGGCGCCAAGATGGCCATCGAAGACCTGAATGCAAAGGGCCTCAAGATCGGCGACAAGGTCGCCAAGTTCGAACTGGTCGCAGAAGACGACGCTGGCGATCCGAAGCAGGGCACCGCTGTCGCCCAGAAGCTGGTCGACGAGAAGGTCAACGGCGTGGTGGGTCACCTGAACTCGGGCACCACCATTCCCGCTTCGAAGCTCTACAGCGACGCCGGCATTCCGCAGATCTCGCCTTCGGCCACCAATCCGAAGTACACGCGCCAAGGCTTCAAGACCACGTTCCGCGTGGTGGCCGACGACACGCAGCTCGGCGGCACGCTGGGCAAGTACGCGGTCGAAACGCTCAAGGGCAAGAACATCGCCGTGATCGACGACCGCACGGCCTATGGCCAAGGCGTTGCCGAAGAGTTCGAGAAGTCGGCAAAGGCCGCTGGCGCCACCATCGTGGGCCACGAGTTCACCACCGACAAGTCGACCGACTTCAACGCCATCCTGACCAAGCTCAAGGCTGCCAAGCCCGACGTGCTGTTCTTTGGCGGCATGGATGCCGTCGGCGGCCCGATGCTCAAGCAAGTCAAGCAGCTCGGCCTGAACGTCAAGTTCATGGGCGGCGACGGCCTGTGCACCGGCGAACTGCCGAAGCTGGCTGGCGATGCGATTGGCGAAGAAATGGTGGTGTGCGCTGAAGCCGGTGGCGTGGACGGCGACTTCAAGCAGCCGCTGGAAGACTTCAAGGCCAAGTTCAAGACCAAGAACGGCGTCGAAGTGCAGATCTACGCGCCGTACGTGTACGACGCGGTCAACGTGCTGGCCGAAGCCATGGTCAAGGCCGGCTCGTCCGACCCGGCCAAGTACCTGCCTGAAGTCGGCAAGACACAATACAAGGGCGTGACCGGCCCGATCGCCTTCGACGAAAAGGGCGACATCAAGAACGGCGCCCTGACGCTGTACACCTACAAGGGTGGTGCGCGCACGCAGATCGCCGTGGTGCGCTGATTCGCTTCGGCAGCGGCAACCTTCGCGGTTGTCCGCAAGAAGAAAAAGGGCCCTCGGGCCCTTTTTTCATGGCTGCTTCAGGCGCGGTTCAGAGCGGTGCAAGACCTGAAGGGCGATTGGCGTTGCAGTACTCGATGAAAGCGTCGAGATCGCGCGACTTGTCGAACACCGCGTCTGCACCCAGAGCCATGCAACGCGCGCGTATGTCGGCCGTCACGTAGTTGCTGAGCACCACCACCCGTTGGCTGGGCTTGCGGTTCCTGCAGCCGCCCAGAACGCCGAGGCCGGAACCTTCCTTCAGGAAGAGGTCGACGATCAGGAGCTGCCAGCCGTCGGGATGCACCTCGAGCCATGCAAGGGCCTCTGTCTCGGTTTCGGCGAAGCCGACCACACGGCCATTGACCAAATCCTCGAGTGCCGGGACCAGGTTATCCCTGATGGTCTTGTTGTCCTCGACGAGGAACGTGATGAGGGCCATGCCGTGGTTTCGCTTTGAGAACGAATAGCGTAGCGTGCCTGGCGTTGCCGCGGCGTAGGAGAAAGGATACGGACGGAGTGCCGGTGGCCGAATCCGGGGTCAGTCGTCGCCGTCGGCGCGGATCTCTGCCTTGGGCTTCTTGGCCAGCGCCTGGCTTTCGTCGCGCTCCGCCGCCGCTTCGAGGCGCTTCTCGATCTCCTCGCTCAGTGCGGCGTTGACCTCAGCCAGCTTCTCGGCGGACTTGGCCAGCTTTTCTTCCAGCTGGCTCGTGTGCTCGATGGCCTGTGCCACTTCGCCGACCTGCACTTCTTCGGGCAACTCCTGTTCGAGTACCGTGTTCACCACGGCGAGGTTGTCCGATGCCCGCTGCACGTCGGCAGCCACCTGCTCGCTTTTTTCCAGGGTGCGGTCCAGTGGGGTCCTGCCGCGCGGCGCGTTTTTTCGTTGTCCAGCCATCGAGGCTCCTTTGCAGGCTTTGAAACTAAAACATTCGGATCGTAGCGCCAGATGAAAGGATCCGGCAGGTGATATCCAGTTGTTGCAAAGCAACGCACTGCTTGGTGAGCCGGACGACAAAAAAGCCCAAGTGCTTGTGGCAACTTGGGCTTCTTGCGTTGTCTGATGTTCGTGAACGGTTACGAACAATCGATCTCTGGCGGAGCAGGCGGGATTCGAACCCGCGGAGGGCTATTAACCCTCACACGCTTTCCAGGCGTGCGACTTAAACCGCTCATCCACCGCTCCTGAGCCCACGATTGTAGCAGTCAGTTCAGGCCGGATTCGACGGCTTGCCTGCCTGGACCATGCGCATCGCCGAAGCGATGAGCGCGGCGGTCTCGGTCATGTTGCTCGGCACGATCAGCGTGGTCTTGGAATCGGCCGCCACCTTGCCGTAGGCGTCGACGGCGCGCTCGGCCACCTTGAGCTGCACGGCCTGCTCGCCGCCGGGCTGGCGGATGGCCGCTGCCACGCGTTCGATGGCGTCTGCCGTTGCGGTGGCCACCGCGGTGATGGCGGCGGCTTCACCCTGTGCGTTGTTAATCTGCGCCTGCTTTTCGCCCTCGGAGCGGGCAATGAAGGCCTCGCGTTCGCCGGTGGCGATGTTGATCTGCTCCTGGCGGCGGCCTTCGGAGGCCGCAATCAGCGCGCGCTTGCCGCGCTCGGCCGTGATCTGCGCCTGCATGGCCAGCAAGATTTCCTTCGGCGGCGTCAGGTCCTTGATTTCGTAGCGCAGCACCTTCACGCCCCAGTTGAGCGCGGCCTCGTCGATCGCGGCCACCACCTGGGCGTTGATCACGTCGCGCTCCTCGAAGGTCTTGTCGAGCTCCAGCTTGCCGATCACGCTGCGCAGCGAGGTCTGCGCGAGCTGCGTCACGGCCACGATGTAGTTCGACGAACCGTAGCTCGCGCGCATCGGATCGGTCACCTGGAAGTACAGGATGCCGTCGACCTGCAGCTGCGTGTTGTCGCGCGTGATGCAGATCTGGCTCGGCACGTCGAGCGGGATTTCCTTCAGGCTGTGCTTGTAGGCCACCCGGTCGATGAACGGAATCAGGAAGTTGGGGCCGGGCGTCATGGTGCCGTGGTACTTGCCCAGGCGCTCGCGCACCCAGGCGTTCTGCTGCGGCACGAACTTGACCGACTGGCTGATGAAGATGATCGCGATGACCAGGATGATGAGAGGGACCGAAAATTCCATGGTGCGCTTCCTTTTTCTGAGTTCTATGGACTGTGACTAGACCTTGTCGACGACGAGCCGGCTGCCGATCACCTCGACCACCCGGTGCTCGCCGGTCGACGGTGTGCGGCCCGCGCGCTGGATCACGGTCCACTGCGCGCCGCGGTAGCGCACGATCGCCGTGCCGTCGGCATTCCACGCATCGACCTGCACGCTCTCGCCGATGTCGAGGTTCACGTCGCGGTTGGCTTCGGTGGGCGGGGCAGGAGGGCGCTTGCGCTGGATCGAGTACCAGGTGAGCACGGCCCCCACGCCGATCACCGAGGCCACGATCAGCTGGGTGACGGTGCCGAAGCCCAGGTGCGCCGAGATCGCCGCGGCTGCAAAGCCTGCGGCCAGCAGCAAAAGGTAGACGGTGCCCGAAAGCAACTCGACCACGATGGCGGCCCCCGCAATCAGCCACCAGACGGTGGAATTCGCCATTTCAACTCCTCTTTTCCTTGTTCGATGCGCGCCATTCTGAGGCATATGCCCCAAGCGCTTGCCCTGGGTAGGGGTACTGCGCCGCAGCCGGAGGAATGGGCCTTGCCGGACGGGCCCGAATGGCTTGCACGAGCCTGACCAGATTCGTCATCCGAATTCCGTACACTTCGCGCCTCGCCTCATTGCCTGTCTGTCTGCCTGTCCGGAGCCCCGCTCATGAAATTCCGCTTTCCCATCGTCATCATCGACGAGGACTTCCGCTCCGAGAACACCTCGGGCCTCGGCATCCGCGCGCTCGCGCAGGCCATCGAGACGGAGGGCTTCGAGGTGCTGGGCGTCACGAGCTACGGTGACCTGAGCCAGTTCGCACAGCAGCAAAGCCGGGCCAGCGCCTTCATCCTGTCGATCGACGACGAGGAATTCACCATCGGCCCCGACCTCGATCCGGCCGTGCTGAACCTGCGCAACTTCATCGGCGAAGTGCGGCGCAAGAACGCCGACGTGCCGATCTACATCTACGGCGAGACCAAGACATCGCGCCACATCCCGAACGACATCCTGCGCGAACTGCACGGCTTCATCCACATGTTCGAGGACACGCCGGAATTCGTGGCGCGCCACATCATCCGCGAGGCCAAGAGCTACCTCGAGAGCGTGCAGCCGCCGTTCTTCAAGGCGCTCATCGACTACGCGGAAGACGGCTCCTACTCGTGGCACTGCCCGGGTCACTCGGGCGGCGTGGCGTTCCTGAAGAGCCCGGTGGGCCAGATGTTTCACCAGTTCTTCGGCGAGAACATGCTGCGCGCCGACGTCTGCAACGCGGTGGAAGAACTCGGCCAGCTGCTCGACCACACTGGCCCGGTGGCGGCCAGCGAGCGCAACGCGGCGCGCATCTTCAATGCCGACCACTGCTTCTTCGTGACCAACGGCACCAGCACCAGCAACAAGATGGTGTGGCACCACACGGTGGCCCCGGGCGACGTGGTGGTGGTCGACCGCAACTGCCACAAGTCGATCCTGCACGCGATCATCATGACCGGCGCGATCCCGGTGTTCATGAAGCCCACGCGCAACCACTTCGGCATCATCGGCCCCATTCCGAAGAGCGAGTTCGAGCAGAGCGCCATCAAGGCCAAGATCAAGGCCAATCCGCTGCTGGCCGACGTGGACGCCGACAAGGTCAAGCCGCGCGTGATGACGCTCACGCAATCGACCTACGACGGCGTGATCTACAACACCGAGACCATCAAGAACATGCTCGACGGCTACGTCGACACGCTGCATTTCGACGAAGCGTGGCTGCCGCACGCGGCCTTCCACCCGTTCTATGGTGCCTACCACGCGATGGGCAAGCGCCGCGTGCGGCCGAAGGAATCGCTGGTGTTCGCTACGCAATCCACCCACAAGCTGCTGGCCGGCATCAGCCAGGCCAGCCACGTGCTGGTGCAGGACTCGCAAAACCGCCAGCTCGACCGCGACCTGTTCAACGAGGCCTACCTGATGCACTCGTCGACCAGCCCGCAGTACGCGATCATCGCGAGCTGCGACGTGGCCGCCGCCATGATGGAGCCACCCGGTGGCACCGCACTGGTGGAAGAGAGCATCCTCGAAGCGCTGGACTTCCGCCGCGCCATGCGCAAGGTGGAAGAAGAGTTCGGCAAGGACGAGTGGTGGTTCAAGGTCTGGGGCCCCGAGAAGCTCGTCGACGAGGGCATCGGCCGCGCAGAAGACTGGATCATGCAGGGGGAGAAGAGCGGCAAGCCGAAGAACAAGAAGTCGCCGCGCAACTGGCACGGATTCGGCGAGCTGGCCGACGGTTTCAACATGCTCGACCCGATCAAGTCGACCATCGTCACGCCGGGCCTCGACCTCGAAGGCAACTTCGCCGAGACCGGCATTCCCGCGAGCGTGGTGACCAAGTTCCTCGCCGAGCACGGTGTGATCGTGGAGAAGACGGGCCTCTACAGCTTCTTCATCATGTTCACCATCGGCATCACCAAGGGCCGCTGGAACACGTTGCTCACGGCGTTGCAGCAGTTCAAGGACGACTACGCGCGCAACCAGCCGATGTGGCGCATCCTGCCCGAGTTCTGCCAGCAACACCCGGGCTACGAACGCCTCGGCCTGCGCGACCTGTGCCAGCACATCCACCAGCTGTACGCGCGTTTCGACGTGGCGCGCCTCACGACCGAGATGTACCTGAGCGACCTGACGCCGGCCATGAAGCCCAGCGACGCCTTCGCCCACATCGCGCACCGCAAGACCGAGCGCGTGGAGATCGACGAGCTCGAAGGCCGAATCACCACCAGCTTGATCACGCCGTACCCGCCGGGCATTCCGCTGCTGATTCCTGGCGAAGTGTTCAACAAGAAGATCGTCGACTACCTCAAGTTCTCGCGCGAGTTCAATACGCAGTGCCCGGGCTTCGAGACCGACATCCACGGCCTCGTGGCGCGCATCGACGAGACGGGCAAAAAGCGCTACTACGCGGACTGCGTCAAGGAAGCGAAGTAGGGCGCGGCCGAAGTCGTTCGAGGGGTGGTCAGCCCTCGCGAACGCGCATGAAGCGCGCGAAGCGGGGCAGGCCCTTGGCGGTGGTGCCGTTGTAGCGGTAGGTCACCCAACTGCCGATGGCGGGTGGGTTCTCCCGTTCGGCATCGGTCAGTCCGGTGCCGAGCTTGAAGCGCTTGCCGGCGGACGTCTCGACCACCAGCGCGCCGAGCCGGGCGCTGTGCCGGCCCTTGCCGGCCACGTACTCGATCACGCGGGCCTCGGCGTCTTCATAGGGCTTGACCTTCAGCAGGTCGCTGTTGCGCTCACCGCGGTACCGGGAACTGCCGCGGTGGAGCATCAACCCCTCTCCGCCCATCTTGATTGTCTTGTCGAGCAGCGCCTGCAGCTCTGCATGCGTGGTCGCGCGCTGCTGCGGCACCGGCACCACCCACGGAGCGTCGGTGACGGGAAGCAGGTTGCGCAGCGCGGCCAGCCGCGTCGTGAAGTCGCCGCCCTGGGCGGGCAGGTCGAACACCATGAAGCGCATCTCGTGCCATGCGACATCGTTGGGTGTCTGGCTGCGCACTGTCGACATCGCATGGGCGAAGCGGCCGCGTCCGGCCCACAGCTCGCCATCGAGCGGCTGCCTGGGCAGCGGGGCGGTGAACCATGCGGGCGCCATGATCCGCTCGCCGCCGCGCGTCCAGAGCTGCTTGCCGTCCCAGTAGCCGCGCACGCCGTCGTACTTCTCGCTGACCCAGTAGTCGTTCAGCGACATGCCGGGGCGGTAGACGTCGGCCAGCATCAGCGAGGGCGCTGCCTCGCGCGCGAATGCGGAGGGCGCGACGATCACGCCGAAAGCGGCAAGCAGCAAGGAGCGTCGATTCAGCACGATGTGTGAAATGGGTTGCGCAGCAGGGCCGTTTGGCAGCCGTGCCGGGGTTTGGCGCAGGACTACTCGGCCATCCCGCCGACGACGTTGCTGAAGCCGCCGTCCACATAGGTGATCTCGGCAGTCACGCCGCTGGCCAGGTCGCTCAGCAGGAAAGCGGCCACGTTGCCGACTTCCTCGATGGTCACGTTGCGGCGGATCGGCGAGGCGTCGGCTACCGCCGCCAGCATCTTGCCGAAGCCCTTGATCCCGCTGGCCGCCAGCGTCTTGATGGGGCCCGCGCTGATACCGTTGACGCGCATGCCCTTCGGGCCGAGCGAGGCGGCCGTGTAGCGCACCGAAGCTTCGAGCGAGGCCTTGGCCAAGCCCATGGTGTTGTAGTTGGGCAGCGCACGCTCGGCGCCCAGGTAGGTCAGCGTGAGCAGGGACGACTTGTCGTTGAGGTAGGGCAGGGCCGACTTGGCCATGGCCGGAAAGCTGTAGGCGCTGATGTCGTGCGCGATCTTGAATCCTTCACGCGAGAGCCCGTCGAGGAAGTCGCCCGCGATGGACTCGCGCGGCGCGAAGCCGATGCTGTGCACGAAGCCGTCGAACTTCGGCCAGGTCTGTGCGAGGTCGGCGAAGAGCTTGTCGATCTGCGCGTCGTCGCCCACGTCGCAATCGAAAATCAGCTTCGAGCCGAAGTCTGCGGCATATTCGGTGATACGGTCCTTGAATCGCTCGCCGACATAGCTGAAGGCGAGCTCCGCGCCCTGCTCATGGCAGGCCTTGGCAATGCCATATGCAATGGAGCGATTGCTCAACACGCCGGTGATCAACAGTTTTTTGCCGGAAAGAAAGCCCATGAAGTTGCCTCGTGAAAATCTTGGGCAGAATTCTCGCATGCGAGGTTGGCTGCTTCCGGTTGTGTTGGCTCTCTCGGCGGCTCCCTCGTGGGCCGCGCATGCGTACGCCCAATTTGGCGACATCAAATATCCCCCGGGTTTCACTCACTTCGACTATGTGAACCCCGACGCCCCCAAGGGCGGCGAAATGCGGCTGGTGCCGCCCACCCGGCCCACCAACTTCGATAAGTTCAATCCCTTTACGCTGCGTGGGACCTCGCCCTCGGGCGTCGGGTCCTTGATGATCGAAAGTCTGCTGACGGGCAATTCCGAAGAACCGACGACCGCCTACGGACTTCTGGCCGAGGACGTCGAGGTGGCACCGGACCGGCTCTCGGCCACATTTCGCATCAATCCCAAGGCACGCTTCAACGACGGCTCCTCGGTGCTTGCGGCCGACGTGGTGTATTCGTTCAACACACTGAATGGCCCGCTCGCTTCGCCGCAATACCGCACCATCTACGCAGAGGTCAAAAAGGCCACGGCCATCGGTGATCGCACGGTGCGCTTCGATTTCGCGAGCCCCAACCGCGAGTTGCCGTTGGTCGTCGGCGGCATGGCGGTGTTCAGCCGCAACTGGGGTGGCGGCAAGCCTTTCGACCAGATCATCACCGAGGTCCCCATCGGCTCGGGCCCCTACAAACCTGCCAGCGATCGCATGGGGCGCGATATCACCTATGTGCGCCGCGCCGACTACTGGGGCGCCGACCTGCCCGTGCGCAAGGGCCTCTACAACTTCGATCGCGTGACCTACAAGGTCTACCTCGACGAGACCGCGCGCTTCGAGGGCCTGAAGGCGGGCGAGTTCGATTTCATGCGCGAATTCACTTCGCGCAACTGGGCGCGCCAATACAAGGGCAAGCAGTTCGACAGCGGTGAGATCGTCAAGCGTGCCTTCGAGAACCACAATCCAGGCGACTTTCAGGGCTACGTCTTCAATATCCGCAAGGACAAGTTCAAGGACCCGCGCGTGCGTCAAGCCATCGGCCTCGCGTTCGACTTCGAATGGCTCAACAAACAGCTGTTCTATGGCATCTACACCCGCGTGCAAGGCTACTTCCCCAACAGTGAGTTCCACGCCGAAGGACTGCCCAAGCCGGATGAGCTGGCGCTCATGGAGCCGCTGCGCGGCAAGCTCAGACCCGAAGTGTTTGGGGCGGCCCCGATCCCGCCGAGCACCGCGCCGCCGGGCAGCCTGCGCGAGAACCTGCGCTGGGCTCGTGCGCTGCTGGAGCAAGCCGGATGGACCTATCGCGATGGCGCGTTGCGCAACGCGAAGGGCGAGGCCTTCACCATCGAGTTCCTGAACGACCAGCCGGGCCTGATCCGCGTCGTGACGCCCCTGCAGGCCACGCTGCGCAAGCTCGGCATCGAGATGACGTTTCGCACGGTCGACTTTTCATTGGCGCAGCAGCGTATGCAAACCTTCGACTTCGAGATGACGTCGTCGCGCTTGCCCGGCAATACAGCGCCGGGAGGTGAACTGCTCGAGCTGTTCGGGGCGAAATCTGCCGAAACACCGGGTTCGGCCAATGTCTGGGGCATTGCGGATCCTGCCGTCGATGCAGTGATCGGCAAGGTGCTCGCCGCTACCACGCGACCCGAGCTGGCCACGGCGATGCGCGTGCTCGATCGTGTGCTGTCCCATGGCTATTACTCCATTCCCCAGTATTACGGCAGCGCTTTCCTGGTCGGCTACCGACCGGCGCCGTTCGGGCTGCCGCCGACCATTCCGCCGTACTACGATGTCGGCGACTGGGCGCTTTCCACGTGGTGGGCGTCGCCCGCCAACAAGTAGCCCCGCCACACGGAACCAAAAAGCCGAATGTTCAGCTACATCCTCAAGCGCCTGCTGCTGATGATCCCGACGCTGCTGGGCGTGCTCATCATCACCTTCGGCGTGATCCAGTTCGTGCCGGGTGGTCCGGTCGAGCAGATGGTGGCGCAATTGCAGGGGCGCGACTCGGGCGGCGAGCGTGCTGCTTCGAGCGGTGCTGGATACCGCGGCCGGCAGGGCCTCGACGCGCAGCGCATCGAGGAGATCAAGAAGCTCTACGGCTTCGACAAGCCCGCGCACGAGCGCCTGTGGACCATGCTGAAGTCGTTCGCGCGCTTCGATCTGGGCACCAGCTTCTATCAGCGCAAGGACGTGTGGCAGCTCGTGAAGGAGAAGATGCCGGTGTCGATCAGCCTCGGGCTCTGGACCTTCTTCATCAGCTACCTGATCGCGGTGCCACTGGGTGTGGCCAAGGCGGTGCGCGCCGGATCGCGTTTCGACTTCGTCACCACGTTGATCGTGCTGATCGGTTATGCCATCCCGGGTTTCGTGCTGGGCGTGGCGCTGCTCGTGATCTTCGGCGGGCAACTGCAATGGTTTCCCCTGCGCGGGCTCACCTCACCCAACTGGGAGAGCATGAACTGGGGCGCACGCATCGTCGACTATCTCTGGCACATCGCGTTGCCCGTGACCTCGATGGTGCTCGGCAGCTTTGCGGTCACTGCAATGTTGACGAAGAATTCCTTCCTCGAAGAGATTCGCAAGCAATACGTGCTGACGGCGCGCGCCAAGGGCCTGTCGGAGCGTCAGGTGCTCTGGAAGCACGTGTTCCGGAATGCGCTGATCCCGATCATCACGGGCTTTCCGTCGGCCTTCATCGGCGCATTCTTTACGGGCTCGCTGTTGATCGAGACGCTATTCACGCTCGACGGGCTGGGCCTGCTGAGCTACGAGAGCGTGATCCGGCGCGACTATCCGGTCGTGCTGGGCACGCTCTATCTGTTCACGCTGATCGGTCTGGTCACCAAGCTGATTTCAGATCTCTGCTACGTCTGGGTCGATCCGAGGGTCAAGTTTGATTAGCGCCACTGTTGTTTCCATGAGCCCGGGTCGTCGTGCCTGGCGCCGCTTTCGCCGCAATCCGCTGGGGTTCTGGAGCCTGGTCGTTTTCTCGATCCTTGTCGTGCTGAGTCTGTTCGCCGAAGTCCTGTCGACCGACAAGCCGCTGGTTGTTCGCTACGAGGGCCAGACCTATTTCCCCGTGCTGCGCGACTATTCCGAGAAAACCTTCGGTGGCGACTTCGAGACGCCTGCCGACTACCTCGATCCCTTCATCCGCAAGCGCATCACCGATGGCTCCAACTGGGCGATCTACGCGCCAAACCGCTACGGTCCACGCACATTGAACTACTTTGCGTCGCAGCCAAACCCGGCGGTGCCGTCGGCCGAGAACTTCTTCGGCACCGATGACCGAGGTCGCGACTTGCTGGCGCAGCTCATCTATGGTTTCCGCGTGAGCGTGCTGTTCGGCCTGGCGCTCACCGCCATCGGCACGGTGCTGGGCGTGGTCGCCGGTGCCGTGCAGGGTTACTTCGCCGGCAAGACCGATCTCGCGTTCCAGCGTTTCATCGAAATCTGGGGCTCCATGCCGGAGTTGTACCTGCTGATCATCTTCAGCGCGATCTTCGCTCCCAGCGTGGCACTGCTGCTCATCCTGCTGAGCCTGTTCGGCTGGATGGGCCTGGCCGATTACGTGCGCGCGGAGTTCCTGCGCAACCGCCAGATGGACTATGTGCGCGCCGCGCGCGCTCTGGGCGTCGGCAACCTGCAGATCATGTGGCGCCACATCCTGCCCAACAGCATGGTGCCGGTCGTCACTTTCCTGCCGTTTCGCATGAGCGCGGCCATCCTGGCGCTGACCTCGCTCGACTTCCTGGGCTTGGGCGTGCCGCCGGGCACGCCGTCGCTCGGCGAACTGCTCAGCCAGGGCAAGGCCAACATCGATGCCTGGTGGATCTCGATATCGACTTTCGGCGTGCTCGTCGTCACCCTGATGCTGCTGACATTCATGGGCGACGCGCTGCGCGACGCACTCGATCCGCGCAAGGCCGACAAATGATGAACGATCCGCAACTCAAGCAGGCCCTGCTGGACGTGAAAGGCCTGCGTGTCGCGTTCGGCGGCAAGGAGGTCGTGCACGGCATCGACTTCCAGATGGCCGCCGGCGAAAAGCTCGCGCTGGTCGGCGAGTCGGGCTCGGGCAAGACGGTCACGGCGCTGTCGCTGCTGCGGCTGGTGCAGAACGCCGATGTCACCGGCGTCGCAAGGCTCTTCGGTGGCGCAGCGCCGCAAGGCGTGCGCGACCTGCTGTCAATTCCGGAGCGCCAACTGCGCGGCATCCGCGGCAAGGAGATCGCAATGATCTTCCAGGAGCCGATGACCGCGCTGAATGCGCTCTACAGCGTCGGCGACCAGATCGCGGAGGTGCTCGAACTGCATGAGGGCCTGTCGGCTCGCGCCGCGCAGGCGGCCGCTGTCCAGTTGCTGGCCGATACCGGTATTCCCGAGCCGGCGCGGCGGGCGAGGGCGTTTCCGCACCAACTCTCGGGCGGCCAGCGCCAGCGCGCGATGATCGCGATGGCGCTCGCCTGCAAGCCGCGCCTGCTGCTGGCCGACGAACCGACCACCGCGCTCGACGTCACGGTGCGCGCGCAGATCCTGGAACTGCTGGCCGATCTGCAGCGCAAGTACGGCATGGCCGTGCTGCTCATCACGCACGACCTGAACCTGGTGCGTCGTTTCGCCGATCGCGTGGTGGTCATGGAGAACGGCCACGTCGTCGAGCATGGCGCCGTGGCGCCGGTGTTCGATGCCCCGCAGCATCCCTATACGCGCAAGCTGATCGACAGCCATCCGCAGCGCAATGTGGCGGCCGTTGCCGCGCGTGCCGACGCAACGCCCGTGATCGAGGCGAAGGCCCTGCGCGTGATCTACCCCGTGCCGAGGCCCGGCATCGCCGGCTGGTTCCGAAAGGGCGAGTTCGTGGCGGTGCAGGGCGCGGATTTCCGCATCGTGCCGGGCGAGACGCTGGGCGTGGTGGGTGAATCGGGTTCAGGCAAGTCGACGCTTGCGCTGGCGGCGCTGGGGCTCTTGAAGCACCAGGGTGCACTGGAGGTCGCGGGCAAGGGCTGGGCGGTCGATCGCGCCTCCGATCTCGGCTTGCGCCGCGTCATGCAGGTAGTGTTCCAGGACCCGTTCTCTTCGCTGTCGCCGCGCATGACGGTGGAGCAGATCGTGGGCGAGGGGTTGCGCGTGCATGCACCCGAACTCGACATCGGAGCGCGCCGCGCCCGCGCGCTCGCCGCACTGGCCGACGTCGGGCTGACGGAGGCCCAGTTCCCCTCGCTGCTCGACCGCTATCCGCACGAGTTCTCGGGCGGCCAGCGGCAGCGCCTGGCGATCGCCCGCGCGCTGATCGTCGATCCGCAACTGTTGGTGCTCGACGAGCCGACCAGCGCGCTCGACGTGACGATCCAGAAGCAGGTGCTGAGCCTGCTGCAGCGCCTGCAGCGCGAGCGGGGGCTGAGCTATCTGCTGATCACGCACGACGTCGAGGTGATCCGTGCCATGGCGCACCACGTCATCGTGATGAAGGACGGTGCCATTCTCGAAACCGGGCCGGTCGAGCGAGTGCTCGACGCGCCCGATCACCCCTACACAAAAAAGCTGGTGGCCGCCGCGCTGCTGGAATAAACGGAGATTGCAGGAAATGTCGGAAATCGGACGCGACCGGCGCGGCGCCTGGCGCGCGGCGCTGGCCTGCATGGTCACCCTTGCGGTGGCGATGGGCCTGGGGCGCTTCGCCTTCACGCCCATGCTGCCCATCATGCTGCACGAGGGAAAACTGGAACTCGCGGCGGGCGGGGTGCTGGCGTCGCTCAACTACCTGGGTTATTTCCTCGGCGCGCTGAGCTGCGCGGCCATCGGCATCAAGGCTTCGAGCATGGTGCGCGGCGGATTGGCGGCCACGGCGGCCCTGCTGATCGGCATGGGGTTGCTGCACAGCTTTACCAGCTGGGGCGTGCTGCGTACGGCGGCGGGCGTGATGAGCGCCTGGGTTTTTGTCTTTGCCTCGGGCTGGGGGTTGCGCCGCCTGTCGGAAACGAACGCGCCAACGCTGGCCGGGGTGATCTACACCGGGCCGGGCATCGGCATCGCCATGACCGGCCTGCTCGGCGGGGTGCTGGGGCGCTGGGGTTCCGAGGCGGGGTGGATCGGCCTGGGCATTCTGGCAATCGTGCTGGTCGCGGTGATCTGGCGGGTTTTCGACGACGGCGAGCGGGCACCGGTCGGCGGCGGGGCTGCGCCGGCGCCTGCTGCCGCGGCCCGCGAAGCCGGATCGGCGGCCGACCGCAGCGACGCCATCTGGCTGGTCGCGCTCTATGGCCTGGCCGGTTTTGGCTACATCATCACTGCCACCTTCCTGCCGGTGATCGCCCGGCAGGCGCTGCCGGGGTCGCCCTGGCCCGATTTCTTCTGGCCGCTGTTCGGGCTGGCCATCATTCCGGGGGCGTTGATCGGAGCCCGCGCGCCAACGCATTGGGACAATCGGCTGCTGCTGGCTGGCGCCTACGCGCTGCAGGCGCTCGGTGTCGTTCTGTCGGTGGCGTGGCCGAGCATCGCCGGATTTGCGCTCGGCAGCCTGCTGCTGGGCATGCCGTTCACCGCCATCACGCTTTTCGCCATGCGGGATGCCCGTCGTCTGCGAGGCAATGCGGCGGCCGGGCTGATCGGCTATGCAACGGCTTCCTATGGGGTAGGGCAGATCATCGGGCCGCTGTTTGCGGCGCCGCTGGCCCAGCGAACCGGGTCTTTTCAGTTGCCGCTGCTCGTCGCGGCGGCGGCGCTGGCACTCGGTGCGGTCCTGTTTGCGTTGGTTTGGTCTAAATCGCGTCGCGCAATAGCCGATTGAGGGGCAAAGCCCCTTCATATATTGCACAAATAGCATATAATTCGAGGCTCACGACCAAACGGGCGGGTACCAACCGCCCGTTTTTTTTGGTCTATGCATTCTGGGCTGAGCATTCATGGCTGAGCTCATGGCGATTTGGCATCCGTGGCGGGCGGGTGGCATGAATCCAGTTACTCAAAAGGCGCATTCGAACACGTGGCATTGCAGCAAATAGTGGAACAAACCGTGGCCGGTCTCGGCTATGACCTGGTCGAGATCGAGCGCTCGGCCGGGGGATTGCTGCGCGTGACGATTGATTTGCCCTGGACGGCCCCCACCTCCGAAGCTGTGGCTGCCGGTGTGCCCGAGCCCTTCGTGACGGTTGAGGACTGCGAGAAGGTGACGCGCCAATTGCAATTCGCGCTCGAGGTCGATGGTGTCGATTACAAGCGGCTCGAGGTGTCCTCGCCGGGTATTGACCGTCCGCTGCGCAATGAGCAGGATTTCGAGCGTTTCGTGGGCGAGGTGATCGACATTACGCTCAAGGCGCCCATGGGCGCGGCAGCGGCGGGCCAGGTGTCGGCCAACCGCAAGAAGTTTCGCGGCACGCTGGAGCGGGTCGCAAAGGTAGAGGGTGCCGCTGGCGCCCAGGGCTGGCAAATCGTCTGGAGCGATGCGCCGGAGCCCAAGCCAGGTCAAAAAGTGAGCAAGAAGCGCGCGCCCGCAACGCTGCAGGCGCTGGGCTTCGTGCTGGACGAGCTGCGCGACGCGCGGCTCGCACCCATTGTGGATTTCAAGGGCCGCAAGGCCAAAACCCAACCGGGTTTTTCGGATATTGACGACGGAACGCAGGTTCCGGACTGACCAGAGGAGTGGTGGCATGAATCGCGAAATGTTGATGTTGGTGGATGCGATCTCGCGCGAGAAGAACGTCGAGCGTGACGTCGTCTTCGGCGCGGTCGAATCCGCGCTGGCGCAAGCCACCAAGAAGCTCCATCAGGGCGACGTGGACATCCGCGTCGCGGTCGATCGCGACAGCGGCGACTACGAGACCTTCCGCCGTTGGCATGTCGTGCCCGACGAGGCCGGCCTGCAGCTGCCCGACCAGGAAATCCTCCTGTTCGAAGCCAAGGAAGAAATGTCGGACATCGAAGTCGGCGAGTACATCGAAGAAGCGGTGGACTCGGTGCCGATCGGCCGCATCGGCGCCATGGCCGCCAAGCAGGTCATCCTGCAGAAGATTCGCGATGCCGAGCGCGAGATGCTGCTCAACGACTTCATGTCGCGCGGCGACAAGATCTTCGTGGGCACCGTCAAGCGCCTGGACAAGGGCGACATCATCGTCGAGGCAGGCCGCGTCGAAGGCCGCCTGCGCCGCAGCGAGATGATCGCCAAGGAAAACCTGCGCAATGGCGACCGCGTGCGCGCCATGATCATGGAAGTCGACCTGACGCTGCGCGGCGCGCCCATCATTCTTTCGCGCTCGGCCCCCGAGTTCATGATCGAGCTGTTCCGCCAGGAAGTGCCCGAGATCGAACAAGGCCTGCTCGAAATCAAGAGCTGTGCCCGCGACCCCGGTTCGCGCGCCAAGATCGCCGTGCTCTCGCACGACAAGCGCGTCGATCCGATCGGCACCTGCGTCGGCGTGCGCGGTACCCGCGTCAACGCCGTGACCAACGAGCTCGCCGGCGAGCGCGTGGACATCGTGTTGTGGAGCGAAGATCCGGCCCAGTTCGTGATCGGTGCGCTGGCCCCGGCCAACGTGTCGTCCATCGTGGTGGACGAAGAAAAGCACGCCATGGACGTGGTGGTCGACGAGGAAAACCTCGCGATCGCCATTGGCCGCGGCGGCCAGAACGTGCGCCTGGCTTCCGACCTCACCGGTTGGAAGATCAACATCATGGACGCCAACGAGTCGGCCCAGAAGCAGGCGAGCGAAACCGACGCCAGCCGTAAGCTCTTCATGGAAAAGCTCGACGTCGACGAAGAGATCGCCGACATCCTCATTTCCGAAGGCTTCAACAGCCTCGAAGAGGTGGCCTACGTGCCGATCTCAGAAATGCTGGAGATCGAGGCCTTCGACGAAGACACCATCAATGAGCTGCGCTCGCGTGCCAAGGATGCGCTGCTGACAATGGAAATCGCCAAGGAAGAGGGTGTCGAGCCCCAATCGGCAGTGTCGCAAGACCTGCACGATCTCGAAGGCCTGGACCCCGAGCTGATTCCCAAGCTGACCGAAGCGGGTGTGAACACCCGTGACGACCTTGCCGACCTCGCGGTCGATGAACTCACCGAGATCACCGGCCAGAGCGCCGATGACGCCAAAGCCCTCATCTTGAAAGCCCGCGAACACTGGTTCGCCGGCCAAGAGTGACGGTCATGGAGGCACGAAACCAATATGTCCAGTACCACTGTCGCCGAGTTCGCGAACGAGCTCAAGAAGACTCCCGAAACCTTGCTTGACCAGCTCAAGAGCGCAGGCGTGCCCAAAGCGGCCGCCACCGATGCACTCACCGAGGCCGACAAGCAGCGCCTGCTCGGCCATCTGAAGGCCAGCCACGGCACTGTCGAGCCCGAGCGCAAGAAGATCACGCTGACCAAGAAATCGACCAGCGAGATCAAGCAGGCCGACGCCACCGGCCGCGCCCGCACCATCCAGGTGGAGGTGCGGAAGAAGCGCACCTTCATCCAGCGCGAGGATGGCCATCCGGCCACGCCCGAACACGCGCAGCAGGCCGCCGAAGCCCCGGCAGCCGCACCGGCCGCACCCCGCGTAGACGAAGCCGAACTGGCCCGCCGCGAGGAAGAAGCGCGCCGCCAGGCCGAGCTGATCCGCCGCCAGGAAGAAGAGCTGGCGGAAAAGCGCCGCCTGCGTGAAGAAACCGAAGCACGTGAACGCGAACAGGCTGAAAAAGCCGAACGCGCCGAACAGGCCGAGCAGGAAGCCGCTCGTATCGCCGCCGAAAAGAAGGCTGCCGCCATCGCGGAGGCCGCGGCAGTGAACGCTGCCGCCAGGTCAGCCGCCGCGCCGGCCGTGGCGCCAGCGCCCGCAGCGACAGCGGCTGATGCTGCTGCCGCCGCCGCGGAGCAACAGGCTGCCGACACCAAGCTCGCCGCGCAGACCGCTGCGATGCAGGCCAAGGAAGACGCGAAGGCCAAGGCTGCGGCCGAATCGAAGGCCCGTGCCGACGAGGAAGCTGCGCGCGCCAAGGACCTCGACGAGCGGCGCCGCAAGGCCCTTGCCGAAGCCGAAGCCATCCGCGCCATGATGAACGCACCGGCCCGCGTGCTGGTGCCGCACAAGGCGCCCGAGAAGCCGCAGCCCGAGAAGGCCGCGGTCAAGGGCACGCTGCACAAGCCGGCTGCACCCGCAGCGCGCCCAGGCGCGCCTGCCGCGCCCGGCGCCGCAGCAGCACCCGGTGCCGCAGGTGCCGGCAAGGAAGTCAAGTCAGCGAAGCTCTCGTCGAGCTGGGCTGGCGATCCCGCCAAGAAGAAGGAAATCAAGACCCGCGGCGATGCCAGCGGCGGCGTCGGTCGCGGCAATTGGCGCGGAGGCCCGCGTGGGCGTCGCGGCAACGACCGTGGCGGTCATGACGAGCAGCACGCACCGGCCGCACCGGTCGAGGCACGCGTGCTCGAAGTGCACGTGCCCGAAACCATCACCGTGGCCGAGCTCGCGCACAAGATGGCCGTCAAGGCGCAGGAAGTCATCAAGCAGCTGATGAAGCTTGGCATGATGGCGACCATCAACCAGTCGCTCGATCAGGACACCGCGATGATCATCGTGGAGGACATGGGTCACAACGCCGTGGTTGCCGCGCTGGACGACCCGGAAGCCTTCACCGACGAGGACGTGTCGGCGCAAACAGCCGAAGCCCTGCCGCGCGCACCGGTCGTGACCGTCATGGGCCACGTCGACCACGGCAAGACCTCGCTGCTCGACTACATCCGCCGCGCCAAGGTCGCCGCGGGCGAAGCCGGCGGCATCACGCAGCACATCGGCGCGTACCACGTGCAAACCGAACGCGGCATGGTGTCCTTCCTCGACACCCCGGGTCACGAGGCCTTCACGGCCATGCGTGCCCGCGGTGCGCAGGCCACCGACATCGTGATCCTGGTGGTGGCGGCCGACGACGGCGTCATGCCCCAGACCAAGGAAGCCATCAAGCACGCGAAGGCGGCAGGTGTGCCGATCGTGGTTGCGATCAACAAGATCGACAAGCCCGATGCCAGCCCGGACCGTGTGAAGCAGGAACTGGTGGCCGAAGAGGTCGTGCCCGAAGAGTACGGCGGCGACGTGCCGTTTGTGCCGGTGTCCGCCAAGACGGGCCAGGGCATCGACGACCTGCTCGAGCAGGTGCTGCTGCAGGCCGAAGTGCTGGAACTCAAGGCGCCGGTGGATGCCGCCGCCAAGGGCCTGGTCATCGAAGCCCAGCTCGACAAGGGCCGCGGCCCGGTCGCCACCGTGCTGGTGCAGTCCGGCACGCTCAAGACCGGCGACGTGGTGCTGGCCGGCTCGACTTACGGCCGCGTTCGCGCCATGCTGGACGAAGACGGCAAGTCGACCAAGGCCGCGGGCCCCTCGATCCCGGTCGAGATCCAGGGCCTGACCGAAGTGCCGCAGGCGGGCGACGAGTTCATGGTGATGAGCGACGAGCGCCGTGCGCGCGAAATCGCCACCTACCGTGCCGGCAAGTTCCGCAACACCAAGCTGGCGAAGGCGCAAGCCGCGAACCTGCAGAACATGTTCACCGACCTGTCGGCCGGCGAAGTGCAGACGCTGCGCATCATCATCAAGGCCGACGTGCAGGGCTCGCAGGAAGCGCTGGCGCAATCGCTGCTCAAGCTGGCGACGGACGAGGTCAAGGTGCAGGTGGTGTACGCGGGCGTGGGTGGTATCAGCGAAAGCGACATCAACCTCGCCATCGCCTCCAAGGCGGTCGTGATCGGCTTCAACGTGCGTGCCGATGCCGGTGCGCGCAAGCTGGCCGAAGGCAACGGCGTGCAGCTGAACTACTACAGCATCATTTACGACGCCGTGGACGAGATCAAGGTCGCGATGTCGGGCATGCTGGCGCCGGAGCGCCGCGAGGAAATCATCGGCTCGGCCGAGATCCGCACGGTGTTCGTGGCCTCGAAGATCGGTACGGTCGCGGGTTCGTACATCACCTCGGGCTCGGTCAACCGCAGTGCGCACTTCCGCCTGCTGCGCGACAACGTGGTGATCTACACCGGCGAAGTCGACTCGATCAAGCGCATGAAGGACGATGTCCGCGAAGTCCGCGAAGGTTTTGAGTGCGGTATCAAGCTCAAGAACTACAACGACATCAAGGAAGGCGATCAGCTCGAGTTCTTCGAAATCAAGGAAATCGCCCGGACGCTGTAAGCGTTCGAAGCGAGAGAGTCCATGCCGAAAAGAAAAGCCGCCGCCCCCAACCGCGCGTTCAAGGTTGCCGACCAGATCCAGCGCGATCTGACGGAGCTGATCGCGCGCGAGTTGAAGGACCCGCGCGTGGGCATGGTCACGATCCAGGCGGTCGAGGTCACGCCGGACTATGCGCATGCGAAGGTCTTCTTCAGCCTGCTCACGGGCGACGTGGACGAGACCACCGAAGCGTTGAACCAGGCCGCGGGATTCCTGCGCAACGGCCTGTTCAAGCGCCTGCATATCCACACCGTGCCCACGCTGCACTTCCTGTTCGACCGCACCACCGAGCGTGCAGCCGACATGAACGCGCTCATCGCGCAGGCCGTCGCTTCGCGTTCGAAAGACGACTAGCCATGAACGCGCCACGCACACGGGTGCAGCGGCGCCCTGTGCATGGGGTGTTGTTGCTCGACAAGCCGCTGGGACTCTCCAGCAACCAGGCCTTGCAGAAGGCCAAGTGGTTGCTGCGCGCCGAAAAGGCGGGCCATACCGGCACGCTCGATCCGCTCGCCACGGGAGTCCTGCCGCTGTGCTTTGGCGCGGCCACCAAATTCAGCCAACTTCACCTTGACGCCGACAAGACCTACGCGGCCACGGCCCGTCTGGGCGTCAAGACCGCGACCGGCGATGCCGAAGGCGACGTGATCGCCGAGCGGCCCGTGCACGTCACGCCGGAAGACCTGGCGCGCGTGGAAGCGCAGTTCACAGGCCCGATCCGCCAGGTGCCCCCGATGCACAGCGCACTCAAGAAAGACGGCAAGGCGCTGTACGAGTACGCCCGCGAAGGCATCGAAGTCGAGCGCGCGCCGCGCGACGTGGTGATACACAAGCTCGAACTCGCCGCCATCGATGACAACACGATCCGCATTCTTGCCGCCGTCAGCAAGGGCACCTACATCCGCACCCTCGGCGAAGACATCGGCGAGGCGCTGGGCTGCGGTGCGCACCTGACCTCGTTGCGCCGCACCGCCACTGGCGGCTTCGTCGAAGCCCAGTGCATCACGCTCGAGGCGCTCGAAGCCTTGGACGAAGAAGGGCGACTGGCACGGCTCCTGCCTGCCGAAGCTCTGGTGGACGGCCACAGCCGCGTCACGCTCGGCGCGGAAGATTCGGCACGTTTTCTCTCGGGCCTGCGCCGCCGCGGCAGTTGGGCCGATGCGAGCGAGGTGGCCGTGTTCGGCACCGAGCCACCTGCCTTCCTCGGCACGGCCCACGTCACGGCCGGCGAACTGATACCGGGGCGCTTGCTGAACCCCATCGAAATCCAGCAAATTCTTTTGAACGCACAACAGATCGAAGCGACACCATGAGTACCAACCAAATCCGCAATATCGCCATCATTGCCCACGTGGACCATGGCAAGACCACGATGGTCGACCAACTGCTGCGCCAGTCCGGCACCTTCGCCGAGCACGAGAAAGTGGTCGACACGGTGATGGACAACAATGCCATCGAAAAGGAACGTGGCATCACGATCCTGGCCAAGAACTGCGCCGTGACCTGGGAAGGCACGCACATCAACATCGTCGACACCCCGGGCCACGCGGACTTCGGCGGTGAAGTGGAGCGCGCGCTGTCGATGGTCGACGGCGTGGTGCTGCTGATCGATGCACAGGAAGGCCCGATGCCGCAGACGCGCTTCGTGACCAAGAAGGCGCTGGCCCTGGGCCTGAAGCCTATCCTCGTGGTGAACAAGGTCGACAAGCCCGGCGCGAACCCCGACAAGGTGGTCAATGCCGCCTTCGACCTGTTCGACAAGCTCGGCGCAACCGACGAGCAGCTGGACTTCCCCGTGGTGTACGCCTCGGGCATCAACGGCTGGTCGTCGCTGGAAGAAGGCGCACAGGGCGAGCAGTGGGGCCCTGACATGTCGGCCCTGTTCAACACCATCCTGAAGCACGTGCCGTCGCAAAAGGGCGACCCCGCCGCGCCGCTGCAACTGCAGATTTCCGCGCTCGACTTCTCGACCTTCGTCGGCCGCATCGGCGTGGGCCGCATCAGCCAGGGCACGCTGAAGCCGATGACGGACGTGATCGTGATGGAAGGTCCGGATGGCAAGGCCGTGAAGGGCCGCGTCAACCAGGTGCTGACGTTCCAGGGCCTGGACCGCGTGCAGGCGACCGAAGCCGGCCCCGGCGAGATCGTGCTGATCAACGGCATCGCAGACATCGGCATCGGCGTCACCGTGACCGACGCCGCCAACCCGGCGCCACTGCCGATGCTCAAGGTCGACGAGCCGACCCTGACCATGAATTTCTGCGTCAACACCAGCCCGCTGGCCGGCCGCGAAGGCAAGTATGTCACCAGCCGCCAGATCTGGGACCGCCTGCAGAAAGAACTGCAGCACAACGTGGCGCTGCGCGTGAACGAGACCGACGAGGAGGGCGTCTTCGAAGTCATGGGCCGCGGCGAACTGCACCTGACCATCCTGCTGGAAAACATGCGTCGCGAAGGCTATGAAATGGCCGTGTCGAAGCCGCGCGTGGTGTTCCGCAACGTCAACGGCGAAAAGCACGAGCCCATCGAGCTGGTCACAGCCGACATCGAAGAGCAGCACCAGGGCGGCGTGATGCAGGCACTGGGCGAGCGCAAGGGCGAACTCGTCAACATGGAACCGGACGGCCGCGGCCGCGTGCGCCTCGAGTACCGCATTCCGGCGCGTGGCCTGATCGGTTTCACGAACGAGTTCCTGAACCTGACGCGCGGTTCGGGCCTCATCAGCAACATCTTCGACAGCTACGAGCCGCACAAGGGCGAGATCGGCAGCCGCAAGAACGGCGTGCTGATCTCCATGGACGACGGTGAAATCTTCACCTACGCCCTGGGCAAGCTCGACGATCGCGGCCGCATGTTCGTGAAGGCGAACGACCCGGTGTACGAAGGCATGATCGTCGGCATCCACAGCCGCGACAACGACCTGGTGGTAAATGCCACGCGCACCAAGCAGCTGACGAACTTCCGCGTCTCGGGCAAGGAAGACGCGATCAAGATCACGCCTCCGATCGAACTCACGCTCGAATACGGCGTGGAATTCATCGAGGACGACGAGCTGGTCGAAATCACGCCCAAGAGCGTGCGCCTGCGCAAGCGCTACCTGAAGGAACACGAGCGCAAGCGCGCAGGCCGCGACACGTCGCAGGGCTGATCGCTTTCGGATTGCAGCCCCCTTCATGCGCCTGACGCACGGCAGCGCCGTCTGGCTGATGGCCGTCGTGACCCTGATGTGGGGCACGGCGGGCGTCGTTACGCGGCACCTCGCACAGGCGCACAGTTTCGAGATCACCTTCTGGCGCAGCTTCTTCACGATGCTGGCGCTGCTGGTGATCTTGCCGCTTTGGCGGGGGCGTGCGGTGTTCTCGCAGCTGCGTCATGCCGGGCGCGAGCTCTGGATCTCCGGCGTGTGCTGGGCCGTGATGTTCACGGCCTTCATGGTCGCGCTCACGCTGGCTTCGACGGCCAGCGTGCTCGTCACGATGTCGCTCGGGCCGCTGTTCACTGCGTTGGCGGCGCGCTTTTTCATCGGGCATCGGCTGCCCGCGCGCACCTGGCTGGCCATCGTGGTCGCGGGGGCCGGCATCGGCTGGATGTACGGCACGCAACTGCTGCAGGGCGGCGGCGGTTCACTGGCCGGTACGCTCGTTGCGCTGTGCGTGCCTTTGGCCGGCGCGACCAACTGGACCGTGGTTCAACACGCGCAAGCCAAGGGTCGCAGGATCGACCTGGTACCTGCCGTGCTGATTGGTGCGGTGCTCTCGGC
Organism: Variovorax sp. Varisp46; assembly: GCF_059491885.1. Taxonomy (NCBI): domain Bacteria; kingdom Pseudomonadati; phylum Pseudomonadota; class Betaproteobacteria; order Burkholderiales; family Comamonadaceae; genus Variovorax; species Variovorax sp. Varisp46. Next base: position 2,233,853 of record NZ_CP168515.1, on the reverse strand, counting down.
GCTGTTCACGTTGCCCTTCGCCTGGCCCTTCAGGGCCAATGCGCATGATCTCGGGCTGCTGGTTTTCCTGGGCGTGTTCCAGCTCGCCATTCCCTGTGTGCTCTCGGTGCTGTGCGCCCAGGTGCTGAAGGCGCCTGAGGTCGCGTTGCTGGCCTTGCTGGAGGTGATCTTCGGCATCGCGCTGGCCTGGATCGGCGCGGGAGAACGGCCTGCAGCGAGCGTGCTGACCGGCGGGGTGTTGGTCATCGGCGCGCTGGTGTTCAACGAACTGCTGGCATTGCGTGGGCGGCGCAGCACGATCGCCGACACCGCGGTGCCGGGTGCCCACTGAGGAGGCGGTTCTGCCGCGTGCGGTGCGGATCTCCGTACCGCGAAACCAGAAAAAAACGCCGGCAGATGCCGGCGTTTTTGCGTCAGATCCGCAGGGGATCAGGGACGGGCAACCTTCCAGGCGCCGTTCAGGACACCATCGCCGGTCTTGTCGCCGGGCTTGGCATCCTTCGCCCAGTAGTACAGCGGCCAGCCCTTGTAGGCCCACTGGCGCTTGCCGTCTTCGCGAATGATGATGGTGTAGCCGCCGATGGGCTTGGCGGCGTCGGCCACGCCGAGCGGGGGCCAGTTGGTGGCGCACTGGGCGTTGCAGGCGGAGGTGCCGGAGCCCGCGGTGTCCTTGGCGAAGGTGTACAGCGTCATCCCGTTCGGTCCGACCAGCACGCCGTCAGCGGTGCGGGTGGGCGTGTCGGGCGCGCTGGCGGTCTTGTTGGACATGCCGCCGCAGCCGGCGAGCAGGGCCGCCGCGAGGATCGAGGCGCTGAGCAATTTCATGCAGTTTCTCCTTCAGTTGAAAAATCGCGACAACAAGCTTGGTGACAGGCCAGGCGAGATGATTGCGCGAGCCGGCAGTTTATGCGGTCGGCACGACAAATTGCGGTAGGCCGGGGTCGCGAGTTCGAGCAAAAGGGTCGTGCGGCAACCTGCCGTGGATGGCGCCTGCAGAAAAGACTCAGCGGCTGCGGTTCTTCATCGCGCGCTCGACCTCGCGCTTGCCTTCGCGGTCCTTGATGGTGTCGCGCTTGTCGTGCTCGGCCTTGCCCTTGGCGAGCGCGATCTCGCACTTCACCTTGCCGGCTTTCCAGTGCAGGTTGAGCGGCACCAGCGTGTAGCCCTTTTGCTCGACCTTGCCTATCAGGCGACGGATTTCGTCCTTCTTCAGAAGCAGCTTCTTGGTGCGGACCGAATCGGGATTGACGTGGGTGGACGCGCTCTTGAGCGGGTTGATCTGGCAGCCGACGACGAACAGTTCGCCGTTGCGGATCACCACGTAGCCGTCGGTGAGCTGCACCTTGCCTTCGCGCAGCGATTTGACTTCCCAGCCTTCGAGGACCATGCCGGCCTCGAAGCGCTCTTCGAAGAAATAGTTGTACGCGGCCTTCTTGTTGTCGGCGATGCGGGAGGAGGTGTCTTGTTTCTTTGTGGCCATGACTCGGGAATGTGGGGGCTGCATGGCTTCAATACAATCCGTCGCGCACGCTGTGCCGATTCTATGAAAACAGTCAACAAGTCCGTCCTCATCTGGTACAGCGCCGAAGAGATGTATGCGCTCGTCACCGATGTGGCGAGGTATCCGCAGTTTCTTCCGTGGTGCGACAAGGCCCGCATTCTCGAGCAGGACGAGGCCGGCATGACGGCCGAAGTCGGTCTGGCATTCGCCGGTTTGCACCAGAGCTTCACGACCCGCAACACGCACGTGCCGGGGCGCGAGGTACAGCTGAAGCTGGTCGACGGGCCATTCTCCAACCTCGATGGCAAATGGAAGTTCGTGCCCGTGGGCGAGCAAGGCGAGCGCGCCTGCCGCGTCGAGCTGCACATGAGCTACGGCTTCAGTAACTTCGCCCTGCAGGCACTGGTGGGGCCGGTGTTCGACACCATCGCCTCCAGCCTGGTCGAGGCGTTCGTCAAGCGCGCCGAGCAGGTCTACGGCTCGTCCTGATGATCATCGAGGTCACGCTCAGCTGCTCGCCGGCAGCGCGCGAGGTGTTCGAGCAGGTCCTGCGGCTCGCACCCGACACGACGCTGGCCGATGCGGTCAGGGCCAGCGACCTTTCCCTGCGCTTTCCGGATCTGGATTGGCGGCACGCCATGACCCCGGGCATCTGGGGCAAGGTGGTCGAGTGGGAGCAGGCCCTGAAGGACGGCGACCGCATCGAGCTGTGCCGTCCCCTCAAGGTGGACCCCAAGGTGGCGCGCCGGGAGCGGTTCCAGCGCCAGGGTGCTCGGGGCACAGGCCTGTTTGCGAATCGCCGCAAGGGCGGCAAGGCCGGCTACTGAGCGCCAGTTACTTGCAGTCGCTGTTGATGACCGTCTGAAGGCGCTTCTGCTCGGCGGCGCGCGCAGCGTCGTCCATGATCTCGCGCTCGCCCTGCGCATTGACCTTGGCAATGCGGATGCCGCTGTCGACCGTGGCCTTGCCCTGGCGCGCGAGCGCGCAGTTGTCGGCCTTGGCCTTCGCAACCTTGGCTTCTTCCGCAGCCCGCTTGGCTTTTTCCTCGGCCTCGGCCTTCTTGGTCTTTTCCTCGAGTTCCTTGTCGACGCCGGTGGGCTTCGGCGTGCCCGCCGTCTTGGCAGGTGCACCAGCCTCCGCATTCGCGCCTTCGACGGGCGATGCATCGACGTTGGGATTCGCGCGCGGCACCGGCGGCGGACCCACGCGGCGCAGGATGTTCTTCTCCGGCACATCGGGCGGTGGCGCCTGATCGCTGAAGACCTTCTTGCCGTTCTTGTCGACCCATTGCCATTGCGCGCTCGCCGACAGCGGCAGCGCAACGACACATCCCAGTACAAGCCAGTGCACGAATTTCATCCCTGAAGTTTAGCCGGGCCTTACTTTTTGCAACATGCGGGGTGGGTGGTTTTGCAACGCTTCGAAAAAGCCCGGCCCGGCAAACAGGTCGGGGGCCTCGTTACAATCCATCTTTTGGAGCTTCACCCATGCGCCTTCTCGGCAAAGCGCTCACCTTCGACGACGTGTTGTTGGTGCCAGCGTTCTCCCAGGTCCTGCCCAAGGACACCTCTCTCGCCACCAAATTCTCCCGCAACATCACGCTGAACCTGCCGCTCGTCTCGGCGGCCATGGACACCGTGACTGAAGCCCGCCTCGCGATCGCCATCGCGCAGGAGGGCGGTATCGGGATCGTGCACAAGAACCTCACCGCGCAACAGCAGGCCGCCGAAGTGGCCCGCGTGAAGCGCTACGAGTCGGGCGTGCTGCGCGACCCCGTGGTGATCACGCCGACGCACTCGGTGCGCCAGGTGATGGCGCTGTCCGACCAGCTCGGCATCTCGGGCTTCCCGGTGGTCGACGCCGGCAAGGTGGTCGGCATCGTCACGGGACGCGACCTGCGCTTCGAGAACCGCTACGACGTGCCCGTCAGCGAAATCATGACGCAGCGCGACCGGCTCATCACCGTGCCCGACGGCACCACGCTGGCCGAGGCCAAGGCGCTGCTGAACAAGCACAAGCTCGAACGCCTGCTGGTCATCAACGGCGACTGGGAGCTCAAGGGCCTGATCACCGTCAAGGACATCACCAAGCAGACCAGCTTCCCCAACGCCGCACGCGACGCCAACGGTCGCCTGCGCGTGGGCGCGGCGGTCGGTGTGGGTGACGGCACCGAAGAGCGCGTCGAAGCTCTCGTGAAGGCCGGCGTCGACGCCATCGTGGTCGACACCGCGCATGGCCACAGCGCCGGCGTGATCGAGCGCGTGCGATGGGTCAAGAAGAACTATCCGCAGGTCGACGTCATCGGCGGCAACATCGCCACCGGCGATGCCGCGCGCGCACTGGCCGACGCTGGCGCCGACGCGGTCAAGGTCGGCATCGGCCCTGGCTCCATCTGCACCACCCGCATCGTGGCCGGCGTGGGCGTGCCGCAGATCATGGCGGTCGACAGCGTCGCCACCGCACTGCAAGGCACGGGCATTCCGCTGATCTCCGATGGCGGCGTGCGCTACTCGGGCGACATCGCCAAGGCCATCGCGGCCGGCGCCAGCACCGTGATGATGGGCAGCATGTTCGCCGGTACCGAAGAGGCGCCGGGCGAAATCGTGCTGTACCAGGGCCGCAGTTACAAGAGCTACCGCGGCATGGGCTCCATCGGTGCGATGCAGCAGGGCAGTGCCGATCGGTACTTCCAGGAGTCGACCACCGGCAACCCGAACACCGACAAGCTCGTGCCCGAGGGCATCGAAGGCCGCGTGCCCTATAAGGGCTCGATCGTCTCCATCGTCTACCAGATGGCCGGCGGCGTGCGTGCCAGCATGGGCTATTGCGGCTGCGCCACCATCGCGGACATGCAGAACAAGGCCGAATTCGTCGAGATCACCACGGCCGGCATTCGCGAGAGCCACGTCCACGACGTGCAGATCACGAAGGAAGCGCCGAACTACCGCGCTGAATAAGCTCATTCTGGCCAGACCTTGAAAATCGGGCCAGGCTGAGTTTAGAATTTGGGCCAGATTCAGATTTTCTGGCCCAAATGCAATCCATCGGCATCGCTGAAGCCAAGAACAACTTCTCGGCCCTGATCGACCTGGTCGAAAAGGGCGAGGAGGTTCGCATCACCCGCCACGGCAAGGAAGTCGTGCGCATGCTGCCGGTGCGCCGCAAGCCGGTCATTACCGACGAGCAGATCGAGCGCGAACTCGGGCAGATCGATGCGCTGCACGCCGCCATCCAGCCGGGTCTGCCACTGCGCGTATTGCTCGACGAAGGGCGCCAATCGTGACAGCCTTCGTCATGGACGCCTCGGTGACCTCCGCCTGGCTGCTGCCCGACATGGCCAGCGAACACACCCGCAAGCTCTACGCCGCCATCCGCCGCGACGAGGTCGAGCCGCAGGCACCGAATGCCTGGCAATGGGAGTGCGCCAACATCCTCGCCAACGGCGTGCGCAGCGGCCGCATTCCGACGTCGGCAGTCGAAGGGCTGTGGAGCGTGCTCGACGCCATCCGTCACCGCGTCGAACTGCACGAACTCGCGCCCGCACAGCACAAGGCCGTGCTCGCCGTGGCCATCGACGTTGGCGTGTCGCTCTACGACGCCGGCTACCTCTGGCTCGCCAAGTCGCTCAATCTCCCGCTCGCCACCTTCGACGAGCAACTCATCCAGGCAGCGCCCCAGGCGGGCGTGAAGCTGTTCGACATTTCAACGCTCTGAGTCCCAACGCCCATGCAACACGACAAGATCCTCATCCTCGACTTCGGCTCGCAAGTCACGCAACTGATTGCACGCCGCGTGCGCGAAGCCCATGTGCTCAGCGAGGTGCATCCCTGCGACGTCACCGACGAATGGGTGCGCGAATACGCGGCCGACGGCCATCTCAAGGGCGTGATCCTGTCGGGCAGCCATGCCAGCGTGTACGAAGAAACCACCGACAAGTGCCCGCAAGCCGTATTCGACCTCGGCGTGCCCGTGTTCGGCATCTGCTACGGCATGCAGACCATGGCGCATCAGCTCGGCGGCAAGGTCGAAGGCGGCCACAAGCGCGAGTTCGGCTTTGCGGCCGTGCGCGCCCATGGCCACACCGCGCTGCTGAAAGACATCTCGGACTTCACCACGCCCGAAGGCCACGGCATGCTCAACGTGTGGATGAGCCATGGCGACAAGGTCACCGAACTGCCTCCGGGCTTCAAGCTCATGGCCAGCACCGACAGCTGCCCCATCGCCGGCATGGCCGACGAGGCGCGCCGCTACTACGCGCTGCAGTTCCACCCCGAAGTGACGCACACGGTGCAGGGCAAGGCGATCATCGAGCGCTTCGTGCTCGGCATCTGCGAAGCCAAGCCCGACTGGGTCATGCGTGATCACATCGCTGAAGCGGTCGAGAAGATCCGCGAGCAGGTGGGCGATGAAGAAGTCATCCTTGGCCTCTCAGGCGGCGTCGATTCGAGCGTGGCCGCTGCGCTGATCCACCGCGCCATCGGCGACCAGCTCACCTGCGTGTTCGTCGACCACGGCCTTCTGCGCCTGAACGAGGGCGACATGGTCATGGAGATGTTCGAAGGCAAGCTGCATGCGAAGGTGATTCGCGTGGATGCCAGCGACCTGTTCCTCGGCAAGCTCGCCGGCGTGAGCGACCCCGAAGCCAAGCGCAAGATCATCGGCGGCGAGTTCGTCACCGTGTTCAAGCAGGAAGCCGCCAAGCTCAAGGCCGGCGATGGCGGCCACAAGGGCGCGACCTTCCTCGCGCAGGGCACCATCTACCCCGACGTCATCGAGTCGGGCGGCGCCAAGAGCAAGAAGGCCGTCACCATCAAGAGCCATCACAACGTGGGCGGCCTGCCCGAGCAGTTGGGCCTGAAGCTGCTCGAACCGCTGCGCGACCTGTTCAAGGACGAAGTGCGCGAACTCGGCGTGGCGCTCGGCCTGCCGCCCGAGATGGTGTATCGCCATCCGTTCCCCGGCCCGGGCTTGGGCGTGCGCATCCTCGGTGAAGTGAAGAAGGAATACGCCGACCTGCTGCGCCGCGCCGACGCGATCTTCATCGAAGAGCTGCGAAACTTCACCGACGCCGAAACGGGCAAGACCTGGTACGACCTCACGAGCCAGGCTTTTACCGTGTTCCTGCCAGTGAAGAGCGTGGGCGTGATGGGCGACGGTCGCACCTATGACTACGTGGTGGCGCTTCGCGCCGTGCAGACCAGTGACTTCATGACCGCCGACTGGGCAGAGCTGCCCTACGCGCTGCTCAAGAAGGTGTCGGGGCGGATCATCAACGAGGTGCGTGGCATCAACCGCGTGACGTACGACGTGTCGAGCAAGCCGCCGGCGACGATCGAGTGGGAGTGAAATCAGGTCCCTTCGGGGACTATCGCTTGCGCGCTTGCGTTATCGAAACACTGGCTCTTAGAAGCGTCGACATGCTTACCGCGATCGACACCAATGCGTAGTGAAGTACGCCGAGTCAAGGCTCTGTCGCCCGCAGTTCGTCGTGCAGCCAGTCGACCAGCTTGACCGCATCCGGCCGGCGACTGAGGTGAGGCGCAATCCAGATCGAAAGCCGGTTGGGGCCGCGCACGAAGCCTAGCGGCGCAACGAGCGTGCCGCTGGTCAGGTCATCACGCACAAGCATCCGCGGCACGTTGGCGAGTCCCAGTCCGCAGCGCGCTCCTTGGATCAGCAGATAGAAGTGGTCGAACGACTCATCGACGCGCAACTCCATGTCAGCCTGAGTAGTGCAACGAGCCCAGTCGTCCCAGGCGCTCGGCCTTGTGCGCGAAGCCATGAGCCGGGCGCGTGCCAAATCGCTCATCGACTCGATGCGCGTCTTGCGGAGGTACTCCGGTGAACACACCGGTCCCACCCACTCGGGCGCCACGTCGGCTCGCGCGGCATCCTTGGGCGCCTCGATCGACGACAGGCGGATTGCCACGCTGACGTTGTCGCGCGTAAAGTCGACCGGGCCGTGGCTCATGTTGAAGCGAAGCTCGATCTCCGGATGGGCGTCCTTGAAGCGGTTCAGTCGAGGCAGGAGCCAATACATCATGATCGACTCCGAACACGCCAAGGTCAGCGGCCCCGGCGTCAGTTGTTCCACGCTCGACTGAATCAGGCTGAAGGCCGTGGAAAGCCCATCAGCCAGTCGCTGACCTTCCAACGTCGGCACGGCGCCTTGCGCGTTGCGTTTCAGCAGGGCTAGCCCCACCGAGTCCTCCAGCATGCGGATGTGTCGGCTCACGGCGCCGTGCGTGACCGACAGCTCCGCGGCCGCCGCGCTGAAGCTGCGCAGGCGCGCCGTCGCTTCGAAGGCACGCAAGGCATTCAGCGACAAGCGAAGTGGCGAGTTCATGTGTGCTCTCCCGGCTTAGGGTCAACCCGTGCGTATTGTGAGATTTCATCACAGCATTTAGAAATTATATCGTTTGCTTCACTCGGATGGGACGCATATTCTTTGATCCATCAAAGACATAAGCTCACAGCCACATGAACCACATCGGCCCGCGTCAAGAGTTCACCGCCCGCTATTTCGTCGAAAGCTCGGTCGCCTCCGAAAAGATCGCGCAGGTGATCGCCGGTGAACAGTCCAGCGGCACCTTCCTCTCGCTGCCCGGCGAGACCGATGAACTGAAAGAGCGCTCCCGCGCGCGGATCGTCGGCATCAAGCCGCTCACCCCCGGGCTTCAGCCGACGCTTCCGAGCGCCTATGTCGATCGGCATCCGCACGGCGGCGTCTTCCACCGCGCGGAGATTGAGATCGCGTTCCCCGTAGCCAACGTCGGTGCCAATCTGTCGAGCCTGCTGGCCACCATCGCGGGCAACCTGTACGAGCTCGGTGAAGTCACCGGCCTGCGCCTGCTCGACCTCGATCTCGCCCCTGACTACGCCGCGCAGTTCGCCGGCCCCGCCTTCGGCATCCCCGGCACCCGGCGTCTCGCCGGAGTCCACGGCCGGCCGTTGATCGGCACCATCATCAAGCCGAGCATCGGCCTCACGCCCGCACAGACAGCCGAACTGGTCGACAGCCTCTGTGCAGCCGGCATCGACTTCATCAAGGACGACGAACTGATCGCCGACCCGCCGTACGCGCCGTTCGACGGGCGCCTGCGGGCCGTCATGCCGGTGTTGCAGCGCCATGCCGATCGCCTCGGTCGCATGCCGATGTACGCGATCAACATCTCAGGTTCGGTCGACGAGATGCTGCGCCGCCACGACGCTGTGCTCACCGCAGGCGGCAGCTGCGTGATGGTGAGCATCAACTGGGTCGGATTCAGCGCCGTCGAACACCTCCGCCGCCACTCGCAGTTGCCAATCCATGGCCATCGCAACGGCTGGGGCGCGTTCACGCGCCATGGCGGGCTCGGCTTCTCGTTCCAGGCCTACCAGAAGCTCTGGCGCCTGGCGGGCGTGGATCAGCTGCACGTCAACGGCATTCGCAGCAAGTTCTGGGAGCCGGACGACTCGGTGATCGCCTCCGCGAAGGCCTGCCTGACGCCCTGGGCCGGTCTGCAGCCGCTGCTGCCGGTGTTTTCATCCGGCCAGTGGGCCGGCCTCGCACCCGACCTGTACGGCGCGCTGGGTGCGGTCGACCTGATGCACCTCGCGGGCGGCGGAATCATCGGCCACCCCGACGGCATCGCCGCCGGCATGGCCAGCATGCGTGAAGGCTGGGAGGCGGCCGTGGCCGGCGTCAGCCTGGACCGCTACGCCGAATCGCACCCCGCGCTGCAACGCGCGCTGGTTCATTTCGGCAATCTGTAGAGGCTCGCATGAAGCTCGCCTTCTATGGTGACGATTTCACCGGGTCCACCGATGCGCTCGAGGTAATGGCCTTTGCCGGTCTGAACTGCGCGCTGTTCCTTGACGTGCCCGACGAGCAGACGCTGCTCGAGTTCGGACCGTTCGACGCGATCGGCGTGGCGGGCGCGAGCCGCGCGATGTCGCCGGCCGAGATGGACGCGCAGCTCGCACCCGTGCTCGCAGCGATGTCCTGCCTGCCTGTGCCGCTGGTGCACTACAAGGTCTGCTCGACCTTCGACAGCTCGCCGGCCATTGGCAGCATCGGGCGGGTAATGGACCTGTCGCGCACGGCCTTCGGTGACATCGCGATTCCCATCGTGGCCGCCACCCCGGCGCTCGGCCGCTACTGCGCCTTCGGCAATCTGTTTGCGCGCTCCGGCACCGACGGCCGTGTGCATCGCATCGATCGCCACCCGATCATGAGCGTGCATCCCGTGACGCCGATGCACGAGGCGGACCTGGCGCGCCACCTCGGAGCGCAGACCGCGATGCCCGTCACCGGCTTCACGCTGCCGCAGCTCGCACTCGACCGCGCTGCGATGGCGGGCGAGCTGCAGCGCGTGGTCGACGCCACGTCGGGCGGCGCGGTGCTGCTGGACGGCACCACGACCGAGCACCTGACCGAGACCGGCCGGCTGCTCGCTGGTCTGGCTCAGGGCCGCCAGACGCCCTTGTTCTGCATCGGCGGTTCGGGTCTCGAGTACGCGCTGACGCAGTGGTGGCGCGAGACCGGCGCCCTGCCGGCCATCCCGACCACGCATGACCGCTTCGACGGCGTCCCCCAGGTACTGGCGGTCTCAGGCAGCGCTTCGCCGCTGAGCGCGTTGCAGATCGACGCGGCCGTTGACGCGGGCTTCGTCGAGTTGCCGGTGGACGCCGCCGCGTTGGTCGCCGCGAACGACCCCGCGGCGGAACTCGCCCGCCTCGTCGAACAAGCCTTGCTGGCGCTGCGCGCCGGCCACAGCGTGATGCTGCACAGCGCGCGCGGCCCGAAGGACCCGCGCATCGAAGCGATGCTGTCCGCGCTCGCAGAGCAAGGCATGAGCCGAGAGCAGTCCCGCCATGAAGGCGGCCGCCTGCTAGGGCACCGCTTCGGCGACCTCGTCGATGCGCTGCTGCGCGCGCATCCCCTGAAGCGCCTGCTGCTGTCGGGCGGCGATACCTCCAGCCATGTCACGCAGCGACTGGCACCGCAGGCGCTGCGTGTCGTCGCTCGCCTGGCACCAGGTGCACCGCTGTGCCGCGCCATCTCGCGCGAGCCGCATCTGGCACAGCTCGAAATTGCGCTCAAGGGCGGCCAGATGGGCCAGCCCGACTACTTCGTCAAGGCGCTGCGTGGTACGGCCGACGCTCGCCCCTCACTTCCATAAACAACAGGAGACTCAACCATGACTTCGATTGACCGCCGCCGCGCCCTCGTGACCGGTGCCGCACTGATCAGTGCACCGGCATTGGTGCTGCCGCGCTTCGCTCGCGCAGCCGAATTTACCTACAAGTTCGGGACTAACCTGCCGGCGACGCATCCACTCAACGTGCGTGCGATGGAGGCCGCCGAGCGCATCCTGAAAGACACGGGGGGCCAGGTCCAGATCAACGTCTTCCCGAACAACCAACTCGGCAACGACGCCGACATGCTCTCGCAGCTGCGCGCCGGCGGGCTCGAGTTCTTCACCGTCTCCGGCGTGAACGTGCTGTCGCAGCTCGTGCCCGTCTCCTCGATGTGGGGCCTGGGATTCGCTTGGGCGAACGACGAGGCCGTCCACAAGGCGCTGGACGGCGATCTCGGCAAGTTCCTGCGCGCGCAGTTTCCCAAGGTCGGCCTGATGGCGATGGACACCGTGTGGAGCTCCGGCTTCCGGCAGATCACCAACAGCGTGCGGCCGATCAACACGCCCGACGACCTCAAGGGCCTGAAGATTCGCGTGCCGGTGAGCCCTCTGTGGACCTCGCTGTTCAAGCACCTCGGCGCCGCACCCGCTTCCATCAACTTCGCGGAGACCTATTCGTCTCTGCAGACGAAGGTGGTCGATGGTCAGGAGAACCCTTTGGCGATCATCTCGATCGCGAAGCTCTACGAGGTGCAAAAGTACTGCTCCATGACCAACCATATGTGGGATGGCTATTGGTGCATGACGAACCAAAAGGTCTGGGACCGCATCCCCGAGAAGGCGCGGCCCATCATTGCCAAGCACCTGAACCAGGCCGCGCTCGACATGCGCGCCGATGGCGCGAAGCTCGACGCCTCGCTACGGCCCGAGCTGGCGTCCAAGGGGCTGACCTTCAACGACCCGAAGGTCGGGCCTTTTCGGGAGCGGCTTATTGCATCGGGCTTCTACACCGAGTGGAAGAAGAAGTATGGCGATGAGGCCTGGGCTTTGCTCGAGAAGCACACCGGCAAGCTGGGCTGACCGACATGCACGCCGCCCCAATGTCCGAAGACGACCTGCAGCGCGGCGTCGTCGCAGCCTGGGCGCAGCGCGCCCATCAAGGGCTGGGCCGCCTGCTCGGCCTGCCCGTTGCGCTGCTGGTGGCCGCCGAAATCGCCGTGCTTCTGGCCGGCGTGGTCGCGCGCTACGTGTTCCACCACCCGTTGATCTGGTCAGACGAGGTCGCCTCGATCCTCTTCCTGTGGCTGGCGATGCTGGGCTCTGCGGTCGCCTTCCAGCGCGGCGAGCACATGCGCATGACGGCCGTGGTGGGCAAGCTCGCGCCCGAAATGCGCGCCTTCCTCGACGTGCTCGCCACCGCCGCGGCGCTGGCGTTCCTGCTCCTCGTGCTGCCGCATGCGTATGAGTACGCGGTGGAGGAGGCGATGATGCGCACGCCGGCGCTGGACCTGCAGAACTCCTGGCGCGTGGCCGCGATGGCCACCGGCTTCGGGGCGATGGCACTGCTGGCCATTTTGCGGCTGGCCGCTGTGGGCCGGCCCCGCCAGGTGGCGGCAGCCGTCGGGCTGGTCGTCGCCATCATGGTCTTGATGACGCTGCTTCAGCCGGTGTGGCGACAACTCGGCAACGCCAATCTGGTGGTCTTCTTCGTGATCGTCGTCGCTGGGGCGGTGTTCGCCGGCGTGCCGATTGCCTTCGCCTTTGGCCTTGCAACGCTTGGCTATGTGATGTTGACGACGAACACGCCCGTTCTGATCGTCGTCGGTCGCATGGATGAAGGCGTCAGCCACCTGATCCTGCTGTCGGTGCCGCTGTTCGTCTTTCTCGGCCAGCTGATCGAGATGACCGGGATGGCGCGTGCGATGGTGGCCTTCCTCGCCAGCCTGCTGGGTCACGTGCGCGGGGGTCTGCACTACGTGTTGCTCGGCGCGATGTACCTTGTCTCCGGCATCTCGGGTTCGAAGGCGGCCGACATGGCGGCCGTGGCACCGGTGCTGTTCCCCGAGATGAAGAAGCGCGGCGCCAAGGAAGGCGACCTGGTCGCGCTGCTGTCGGCCACCGGGGCGCAGACCGAGACCATTCCGCCGTCCATTGTGCTGATCACGATCGGCTCGGTCACCGGCGTGTCGATCGCCGCGTTGTTCACCGGCGGCCTGCTGCCAGGCCTTGTGCTGGCCGTAACGCTGATGGCGGTGGTGTGGGCCCGTTATCGGCGTGAAGACCTGAGCGGCGTGCAGCGCGCCAGCCGGCGTGAAATCGGTCGGGCGTTTCTGATTGCGCTCCCGGCCATCGCGCTGCCGTTCATCATCCGCGCCGCTGTGGTGGAAGGTGTCGCGACTGCCACAGAGGTCTCGACCATCGGCATCGCCTACGGCGTGCTCGCCGGCCTGCTGATCTACCGGCAGTTCGACTGGAAGCGGGTCTATCCGATGCTCGTGGACACCGCCAGCCTGTCGGGCTCGATCCTGCTGATCATTGGTGCGGCCACCGCGATGGCCTGGGGACTGACGCAATCGGGCTTCTCGAACACGCTGAGCCAGGCGATGCGCGCGCTTCCCGGCGGTGCCGCTGGCTTCATGGCGGTGTCGATCGTCGCCTTCATCGTGCTGGGCAGCGTGCTCGAGGGCATCCCCGCCATCGTGCTGTTCGGCCCGCTGCTGTTTCCGATCGCCCGGGCGGTGGGCATCCACGAGGTGCACTACTCGATGGTGGTCATCCTCGCGATGGGCCTCGGCCTGTTCGCGCCGCCCTTCGGTGTGGGCTACTACGCCGCCTGCGCGATCGGCCGCGTCAACCCCGATGCCGGCATCCGGCCGATCGGCGCCTACATGCTGGCCTTGTTCGTCGGCCTCGTGATCGTCGCGGCGGTGCCGTGGATCTCGATCGGCTTCCTTTGAACCCTTCTTATCGGTACCCGACATGACTACCAATTCCGAATCACGCGTCGCGCTCGTCACCGGCGGCGCCAAGGGCATCGGCGCGGAGGTGTGCGCCCGCCTGGCGGCCCTCGGCCACCACGTCCTCGTGGCCGACCTCGATGTCGATGCGGCGACGGCGACGGCGCGCGAACTCAGCGCTGCCGGCGGCCGGGCCAGTGCGCTGCGGCTGGACGTCGGCAAGCCCGAGGCCATCGCCACTGCGTTCGAGCAGGTCGAGCGCGAGCACGGGCGCTGCGACATCCTCGTCAACTCTGCCGGCATCGCGAAGGTCTTCCCCTTCATCGACTTCCCGCTCGACAACTTCGTCGCGACGATGAACGTCAACGTGACCGGCACGCTGCTGTGCGCGCAGGCGGCGGCACGTCTGATGGTGAAGCAGGGCTGGGGCCGTATTGTCAACATCGCCTCTGTCGCTGGTATGCGCGCCGTGGGCAGCGGGCGCACGGCCTACGGCACGTCCAAGGGTGCCGTCATCGCGCTGACGCGGCAGATGGCCGTGGAACTGGCCGAGCACGGCATCACCGCCAATGCGGTGGCACCGGGTCCCGTCGACACGCCAATGACGCAGGTGCTGCATACCGCGCAGTTCCGGGCCGAGTACTCGAAGGCGATCCCGATGAACCGGTACGGCACCTGCGGCGAAATCGCTTCGGCCGTGGTGTACCTGGTGTCGGAAGACGCGCGCTACGTGACGGGCATCGCGATGCCAGTCGATGGCGGCTTCCTCGCGTCGGGCGCACGCGGCTTGTGAGTGGTCTGGTAACACCTCCGAGGACACCATGCGCCGCCTTCGCCACGCCAAGATCGTCGCCACGCTCGGCCCCGCGAGCTCCGACCTCGCCACCATCCGCGCCCTGTTCGACGCCGGCGCTGACGTCTTCCGCCTGAACTTCAGCCACGGTACCCACGCCCAGCACCAGGAACGGCTGGAACTCATCCGCCGCGTCGAGCTCGAGACCGGCCGGCCGCTCGGCGTGCTGCTCGACCTGCAAGGGCCGAAGCTGCGCGTCGGCACCTTCGCCGCCGGTCCGATCCGCCTGGGGGCGGGCGCCGCGTTCCGCCTCGACCTCGATCCCGCGCCGGGCGATGAGCGGCGCGTGAGCTTGCCGCATCCGGAGATCTTCGCCGCGCTGAAACCGGACACCGACCTGCTGATCGACGACGGCAAGATCCGCCTGCGCGTCGAGGCCTGCGGAACCGACTTCGCGGCCACGCGCGTCATCGCCGGTGGCGCCCTGTCGGAACGCAAGGGGGTCAACGTGCCCGACGTGCTGCTCCCGATCTCGGCGTTGACTGATAAGGACCGGCGCGATCTCGACTTCGGGTTGACGCTCGGCGTCGACTGGGTCGCGCTGTCGTTCGTGCAGCGCCCGGAGGACATGCAGGAACTGCGCGAGATCGTGCAGGGCCGCGCGGGCGTGATGGCCAAGCTCGAGAAGCCCGCCGCGATCGAGTCGCTGGCCGCCGTCGTCGCGCTGTGCGACGCCGTGATGGTTGCGCGCGGCGACCTCGGCGTGGAACTGCCGGCGGAGCAGGTGCCGCGCATCCAGAAACGCATCGTGCGCGAATGCCGGCGCGCCGGCAAGCCGGTGATTGTCGCCACGCAGATGCTCGAATCGATGACCCAGTCGCCCGTGCCAACGCGTGCTGAGGCGTCGGACGTGGCCACTGCCGTCTACGACGGCGCAGACGCGGTGATGCTGTCGGCCGAATCGGCCTCCGGCCACTACCCGATCGAGGCGGTGGCGACGATGGACCGCATCATCACGGAGGTCGAGCGCGACCCGCACTACCGCGACGTGCTCGATGCCTCGCTGGACGCCCGCGACCCGACGGTCGCCGACGCCATTTGCGCGTCATTGCGGCAGGTGGCGGCATTGCTGCCGGTGGTAGCGATGGTGACCTACACGCGCTCGGGCTGGACCAGCCTGCGGGCGGCGCGCGAGCGACCGAAGGCGCCGGTGCTGAGCCTTACGCCGAATCGCGACATCGCGCGCCGCCTGGCGCTCGCCTGGGGCGTGCACACCGTCCACCTGAACGGCGACGTGAAGAACGTCGACGAGATGGTCTCGACAGGACGCAGCACGACGCAGGCCGAAGGCTACGGACGCGCGGGCGACGCGATCGTCATCGCGGCCGGCATGCCCTTCGGCAAGGCGGGAACCACCAACCTGCTTCACGTCGCACAACTCTAGGCAAGAGACGCTGGCAGCCATCGCCTTGGCCGAACATTCGGGCTACTCAGCGGTGGTGTCGCACCGTTCGGGCGAGACGGAGGACGTGACCATCGCCGACCTGGCGGTAGCCACGAGCGCGACGCAAATCAAGCGCGCGAAAACAGAGGCCTCATCTAGTCACCATCGGCGAAGTTGTCGAACAACAGCCCGCGCAGCCACTGGTTGCCCGGATCGCGATGCGCCTTCGCGTGCCAGAACAGGTTGATCGCGATTTGCGGCAGCGCCACCGGATGTGGGCGCCAGACCAGTCCGAACGGCTCGGCGATGCTCTGTGCGAGTCGTTCGGGCACGGTCGCGATCATCTTGCTCGATCGCAGGATGTGGCCGATGGCCACGAAGTGCGGCACCTTGAGCCGGATGCGCCGCTGGATGCCCTGTGCCGCCATCACGTCGTCTGCCTTGCCGTGGCCGGTGCCGGCAGCCAGCACCTGCACGTGGTCGGCCGCGCTGAAGTCCTTGAGCGAAACGCTGCGCTTGTGCGCGAGCGGATGCGCGTTCGAGAACAGGCACACGTACCGCTGCAGGAACAGCCGGCGCTGGAACACGCCCGCTTTCAGCTGCGGCAGCAGGCCGATGGCGATGTCGACGTGGCCGGCCTCCAACTCGTCGCGCAGGTTGGTCGCGGTGTTGTTGCGCAGCGTGCTGATCGTCACGCCCGGCGCCGCCACCGACAGCGCCTCCATCAGCCTCGGCGTGAAGTAGATCTCGCCGATGTCTGTCATGGCGAGCGTGAATCCGCGCGTGCTCGTGGCGGGGTCGAACACCACCTGCTGGTTGAGCGCCGTGTGCAGCGCGCCCATGGCGTAGGCCACCGGCTCGGCCAACTGCAGCGCGAAGGGCGTGGGCTCCATGCCGCGCGCGGTGCGCAGGAACAGTTCGTCGCCCAGCAGCTTGCGCAGCCGCGCCAAGGCATTGCTGATGGCCGGCTGCGAAAGCCCGAGTGATTCAGCCACGGCCGACACGCGCTTTTCGGCCAGCATGCGGTCGAACACCAGCAGCAGGTTGAGGTCGATGTCCTTGAGTTGCATGGCGCACCTTTATTCAGCACAGTGATGCAGATGATTCACCAAATTCTATTGGTCAATCGACAGGGGCCAAGCATCATCGGTCCCGGAGACAAGCCGGATCCACACCGGCGCAAGAGAACCCCACGATGGACCTTCACATTCACCCCCTTGCCCGCACCCTCGAGGTTCGCCCCGGCGCGAACCTGCTCGAAGTGCTGCGGGAACACCATGTGCCGGTGTCGTACAGCTGCATGTCGGGACGCTGCGGCACCTGCCGCTGCAAAGTAGTGTCGGGCCAGCTGCTTGACGGCGGCCAGGACGCGATCCGACCGGACGGGCAGGGCGAGCGCTACGTGCTGGCCTGCCAGAGCACGCTGACCGAAAGCTGCGCCATCGAGATTCCGGAGCCCGACGAAGTGGTGGTGCATCCGGCGCGCATCCTGAAGGCGACGGTCACCGGCATCGACGTGCTCACGCACGACATCCGCCGCCTGCGCCTCAAGCCGAACAAGCCGCTGGAGTTTTCCCCGGGGCAGTATGCGCAGCTGCAGTTCGCGCCTGATCTGGCGCGGCCGTATTCCATGGCCGGACTGAGCCGCGACGCCGAGCTTGAATTCCACGTGCGCAGGGTGCCCGGCGGGCGGGTCACGGCGCACATCTTCGAGCAGCTGCGCGTTGGCGATTCGGTGCGCGTGAGCGGGCCGCTGGGTACCGCCTACCTGCGCACCAAACACCGCGGGCCCATGCTCTGCGCGGCGGGCGGCACGGGGCTGGCGCCCATCCTCTCGATCGTGCGCGGCGCCGTAGCGACCGGGCTGACACAGCCTGTCCACCTCTACCTGGGCGTGCGCTCCGATGCCGACGTCTACGGCCTGGGCGAGCTGCGCGAACTGCAGGCGCAGCATCCGGGGCTGAATGTGCACGTGGTGGTCGTCACCGGCCCCGCGAGGAACAACCAGCGCGTGGGCCTCATCACCGATGCCATCCGCGCCGACTGGCCGGGCAACCTCGATGGCTGGCGCGCCTACCTGTGCGGCTCGCCGCCGATGGTCGAGGCCGTGACCCAGCTGGTGCGTGGCCGCGGCCTCGCGACCGAGCAGATCCACGCCGATGCCTTCTACCTGCAAGGCATCTGAAGCAAGAAACCACGAGAAAAAAGGAGACCCGCGATGACCACGCAAACCGTGTTCCCTATCGAATTGAAATGGGAAAGCGAAAAGAGCAGTCGCATTCCCTTCATGGCCTATACCGACGAGGCGCTGCACAAGAAGGAGCTGCAGCGCTTCTTCTACGAAAAGCACTGGTGCTACGTCGGTCTGGAAGCCGAGATTCCGAACCCCGGCGATTTCAAGCGCACTGCCATCGGCGAGCGTTCGGTCGTCATGTCGCGCGACGAAGAGGGCGTGATCCACGTCTTCGAGAACGTCTGCGCGCATCGCGGCATGCAGTTCTGCCGCGAGCGCCATGGCAACCGCAAGGAGTTCGTCTGCCCCTACCACCAGTGGAACTACACGCTCAAGGGCGACCTGCAGGGCGTGCCATTCCGCCGCGGCGTGAAGCAGGACGGCAAGGTCAACGGCGGCATGCCGGCCGACTTCAAGACCGAGGAGCACGGCCTGACCAGGCTCAAGGTGGCCTCGCGCGGCGGCGTGGTGTTCGCATCGTTCGACCACGGCATCGAGTCGCTCGAGGACTTTCTCGGGCCCGACATCCTGCATTACTTCGACCGCCTGTTCGACGGCCGCAAGCTCACCATCCTCGGCTACAGCCGCCAGCGCATTCCAGGCAACTGGAAGCTGATGCAGGAGAACATCAAGGACCCGTACCACCCGGGCCTGCTGCACACCTGGTTCGTGACCTTCGGGCTCTGGCGCGCCGACAACAGGTCGGAACTGAAGATGGACGCGCACGGCCGCCACGCCGCGATGATCTCCACGCGCGGCACCGGCGGCAAGGCGGCCCAGGTCACGCAGGTGTCGAGCTTCAAGGAGAGCATGCAGCTGAAGGACCCGCGCTTTCTCGACATCGTGCCCGAGCCCTGGTGGGGCGGGCCGACCGCGGTGATGATGACGCTGTTCCCCAGCCTGATCCTCCAGCAGCAGGTCAACAGCGTCTCGACCCGGCACATCCAGCCCGTGGGACACGAGGCCTTCGATTTCGTCTGGACGCATTTCGGCTTCGAGGACGACACAGAGGAGATGACGCAACGGCGACTGCGCCAGGCCAACCTGTTCGGCCCCGCGGGTTTCGTCTCGGCCGATGACGGCGAAGTCATCGAGTTCTCGCAGGAAGGCTTCGAGCAGAAGCCCTTCCATCGCACGCTGGCCGAACTCGGCGGGCGCGAGGTGGAGAACACCGACCACATGGTGACGGAGACACTGATTCGCGGCATGTACCGCTACTGGCGCGAGGTGATGGAAGCATGAAGAACCTCGACGCCAACGCCTACCTGGAGCTCTCGCGCCTCTATGCGGCCTATGCCCATGCGGTCGATTCCGGTCACTGGGACCTGTGGCCCGCGTTCTTCACGGAGCAATGCAGCTACCGCCTTCAGCCGCGTGAAAACCACGAGCGCAATCTGCCCCTGGCCACGCTCTCGTTCGAGAGCCGGGGCATGCTGGAAGACCGGGTCTACGGCATCAAGGAGACGCTGTTCCACGATCCGTACTACCAGCGCCACGTCGTTGGCCTGCCACTGGTGCACAAGGTCGACGAAGACGGCACGATCCACAGCGAGGCCAACTACGCGGTGTTCCGCACCAAGCTCGACGGGCCTTCGACGGTGTTCAACGTCGGCCGCTACATCGACACCGTGGTGCCCACACCTGAAGGCCTGAAGTTCGCGTCGCGCCTGTGCGTGTTCGACAGCGAAATGATCCCGAACTCCATCATCTATCCCATCTGAAAGCGACCATGAGCACCATGACCTGGGTCGACGCCGCGGCCGTCGACGACATTCCCTCCGACGACGTGGTGGGCATCGAGGTGCAGGGGCGCGACATCGCCCTCTACGGCACCGAGGACGGCATTCACGCCACGGACAACATCTGCACGCACGGCCATGCGCGGCTGTGCGATGGTTTTCTCGAGGGCCACGAAATCGAATGCCCGCTGCACCAGGGGCGCTTCGACGTGCGCACGGGCAAGGCGATGTGCGCGCCGCTCACCGAAGACCTGCGCAGCTATCCGGTGAAGATCGAGGGCGGGCGGGTGTTTCTCGCGTTCGAGGGCTGATCTGTTCTGCCGCTGATCTGCAGTCTCTGTATCTGTTGCGCGGTGAGAGGGCTGGCGACAATGAACCTCCCTTTCACGGAAGCGCCATGACAGCAGAAAAGACCCGGGACCAGATCGCCGACCAGATTGCCGCGGAGCTGGGCCACAGCTTCGACGGCGAGATCATTGCCGGCGGCCACTACGTGCCGCTCGTGCGCGACGGCCGCACGGTCTACCTCAGCGGCCAGGTGCCGCGCGTGGGCACCACGGTGGTGGTCACCGGCCGCGTCGGCGACACAGTGTCGCTCGACAAGGCCCGCGAAGGCGCGCAGATCTGCACGCTGCGCAGCCTGGCGCTGCTGCGCAGGGCCTTCGGTTCGCTCGATGCCATCGAGAAGGTCTTGCGCGTGGGCGTGTTCGTGCAATGCACGGCCGACTTCACGCAGCAGAGCGAAGTGGCCGATGCCGCTTCCGACCTCTTGCACCGTGTGTTCGGCGAGGCCGGCGTGCACGTGCGCACGGCGGTCGGCGTGTATGCACTGCCGAAGAATGCGACGGTCGAAGTCGAGATGACGGTCGCCGCCAAGCAGTACATCGGCTAGCGCGACGGCAGGCCGATGAGGTCGCGTGCCAGTTGGGCGATGGTCAGCGGCGCGCAGCCTTCTGCGTTGTTGCTCACGGTGACGAAAGCGTTCTGGCCCGCGCGCGTGGTTCCCGCGATCACCTTGGCCAGCGCCGCGCGCGTCTCGGGATCGGGATCGACGATCTTGTCGAAGGGGCCGTAGAGCTTTTCTGCGTCCTCGTAGCCGAAGCGGCCATGGCGGCGGTGCAGGTTCCAGCGGCACACCAGCGGACCGGGCCACAGCGCACGCAGCATCGGCAACTGCTCCTCGATGGGGGGCATCTTGGCGTGCAGGCCCATGCAGAAGGTGGCACGCACGCTGCGCAGCATCTCGGCGAAGGCGGGGTTCAGCAGCTGCGGGTCGCGCACTTCGACGGCGATCACCGCATCGGGCGCGACCGATGCGAGGTCGGACAGCGAGTCGAGCATCTCGGCGATGCGCGCCAGCAGCGTGGGCTGGTCGGCCAGCAGGTGGCCGGGAATCGGGCTCAGCTGGAACACCAGCGCGCCGATGCGATGGCCCAGCCCTTCGAGCGCGGGCAGCACGAACTCCTGCCGCGCGATCTCGGCGCTGAGGAACACGGGGTTGGCCTGCATGCCGCGGCCGCTTTCGTCGCGCACGGTGGCGTCGGTCACGAGGCTCGGCGCCTTCACCACGAAGCGGAAGTCGTCCGGCACCATTGCCGCGTAGCGTGCGTACTGGCTGGCGGTGAGGGCGCGGTAGAAATTGCGGTCCAGGCTCACGGTGCGAAACAGCGGGTGCTTCGCCAGCGCGGAGAGGCCGTTCTTCGACAGCACGGTCTCGGCATATTCGCCATCCCAAACCAGGTTGGCCCAGCCCGGATAGCTCCACGACGAGGTGCCGAGCCGCAGCTTGGGCGGCAGCGCAGCGGCCAGCTCGACCAGTGCCGGATCGGTGGGGGCGGGCTCGACCGTGCCGGTGCGCGATTTCTTCTTCGCGGGCGGTTCGGCTTCCGCCTTGGCGGGCGCCGGCGCGGCCGCTGACGCCTCTTCAGGGCGCGGAAGATCGGGAAAAAGAGAGTCCTGTACGTCAGCCATGTCTGGGCCCGCATTCTCGGCCAACCCCGGACAGGCTCGCCGCGCCGGGCACAATCCGCGCCATGAAACAGTGGTTGCGCACGCAGGGTGGTTGGTGGCTGGCATGGCTGGTGCTCACCGCCGCTGGCGCGGTGTGGCTCGCGCGCGCCGAACTGGCGCAGGTGCACCAGGACTTCGAGACCGATGTGCGCATCGCGCACCGGCTCATGAGCCAGCAGATGGTGCAGTACGACGCCGTGCTGGCCACGCTCGCGCTGCTGGAGCCCAGCACCGGCGCGGACCATCCGGAGCAGCGCCTGCCTTCGGTGTATTCGTCCATCCTGCGCGTGCAGCGGCGCGACCGCGACGAGCCCTGGGCAGACGGCGCGCAGGCCGGCGCACTGGCCGCGGCCGAGGCGCGTTCGCGTAGCCTGCAGCGCCCCGAACTGGCCGCGCTCGACCTGGCTCATGGCCGCTATGTGCTCGTCATCGGCGCCACGCCGTTCAGCTACGCACTCGACGTCGACCTGGCCGGCTCCGTGCCGTGGCGCGACTGGCCGATGAACCCGCAGCGCAGCCCCGTGAGGGTGAGCCTGCAGCGCGACGGGCAGCAACTCGTGCTGCAACCCGGTGCACCGGCCACGAACGGATGGCGCTTCGGGCTGACCAAGGCGCTGGCCTCGCCGAGCCAACCCTTCGAGCTCGTGGCCGAGCGGCAGGTGGGATGGGGCGAGTTGCCGTGGCGCGGCATCGCTGGCTGGGCCGTGGCCGCGGCTGCGCTGCTGGTGGGCCTGTGGGCCGCGCAGCGCCAGCGCGTGGCGCGGCGGCGGGCCGAAGAGCTGCTGCGGCTTGGGCAGGTCGCGCGGCTCAATGCGCTGGGCGAACTGTCTGCCGGGCTGGCGCACGAACTCAACCAGCCCCTCACGGCGGTGCTGGCCAACGCGCAGGCCGCGCGCCGTTTGCTCGACGACGAGCCACCGGACCTGGCCACGGCGCGCGACGCGATGGGGCAGGCCGTCGAGCAGGCGCGCCGCGCGGCCAGCGTGGTGGGACGCCTGCGCCGCGTCATCGAGCGTCCAGAGGCCGCGGGCGACGCGAAGCCGCTGGTGCTGCAGGAGGTGGTGCGCAGCGCCATGCACCTGCTGGCGCCGGAGTTCGCGAAGCACACGATCAACGCGCAGTTCGACGCCACCGCGCAGGCGCCGGTGCGCGTGCAGGCCGAGGCCGTGGCCCTCGAGCAGATCGTGCACAACCTGCTGATGAACGCGCTTCAGGCGCTCGAGCTCGTGCCGGCGGCCGAGCGGCGCCTCGTCGTCTCGGTCGGCCGCAATGGGCAGGAGGGCGTGCTGACCGTGACCGACAACGGACGCGGCATCGCCCCCGAGGCCCTGCCGCGCCTCTTCGAGCCCTTTTTCAGCACGCGCGAAGGCGGACTGGGCCTCGGCCTGAGCCTCAGCGAAACCCTGGCCAGCGGCATGGGCGGCAGCCTGAGCGCAGCCAACGCCTCGCCGCGCGGCGCGCGCTTCACTCTTTTGCTGCCGCTGGTCGCACCGTCCCCATGAACACGCCGAGCATCCATCCACCGCAATCTCCGCTGGTCCACCTGATCGACGACGACCAGGCGGTGCGCGACAGCCTGTCGCTGCTGATCGGTACGGTCGGCCTGCGCGTTCAGGCCTGGGCCGACCCGCAGGCCTTTATCGACGGGTTCGACCGCGCGAGTGTCGGCGCCATCGTGCTCGACGTGCGCATGCCCGGTATCAGTGGCCTGACGGTGCTCGACCGTCTGGTGGCGCAGGGCGTCGACCAGCCCGTGATCATGCTGACCGGCCACGGCACGGTCGAGATGTGCCGCCGCGCCTTCAAGGCCGGCGCGGCCGAGTTTCTCGAAAAGCCGGTGGACGACGAGCAATTGCTCGAAGCGCTGCAGCAGGCCGTGCGGCAGCACGTGCGCTCGCGCGAACGCTCGCAGGCGGACAACGCCGCGCGCGAGCGGGTGGCTCAGCTGTCGGAGCGCGAGCGCGAGGTGCTCGCCTTCATCGTGCAGGGGCTGACCAACAAGGAGATCGCGCGCACGCTCGCGCTGTCGCCGCGCACGGTCGAGACGCACCGCGCCAACCTGTTCGCCAAGCTCGGCTGCGATTCGCTCGCGCAATTGATCCGGCGCTACGCCGTGCTGGTGGACAGCGCTCCGTAGAACTACGGAGCACCGCGCGTAGCCGTACGAATGGCCGTTGCGCGCCGGGTTTTCTACAGTGGCGCAGCCGTCGGCAACAGCCGGCGCAACCACCCGCATCCACTGGAGAAAACGAACAATGCATTCCATCCTTCGCCTCGGCGGCCTCGCCGTCCTGCTTGCCGCTTCCGCGGTCCAGGCCCAGACGCCCGCACCCGCGGCTTCGGCCGTGCGCACCGAAAAGAACATCTCGCTCGCGCTGGCCAACCAGATCGCGGCCGAAGCCGTGGCCGCCTGCGCGGCCAACGGCTACAACGTGGCGGCCACCGTGGTCGACCGCGCCGGCACCGTGCGTGCCGTGCAGCGCGCCGACAACGCTGGCCCGCACACGCTGGCTTCGAGCGAGCGCAAGGCCTGGACCTCGGCCTCGGCCAAGAGCCCGACGCAGGCCATGATGGAAGGCGCGCAGAAGAACGCAGGTGCGGCCAATCTGGTCTACCTGCCGGGCTTCCTGCTGCTGGGCGGCGGCGTGCCGGTCAAGTCGGGCAATGAAGTGATCGGCGCGGTCGGTGTGGGCGGCGCACCCGGCGGCCATCTCGACGACCAGTGCGCCAACGCGGCGCTGGAAAAGGTCAAGGGCCTGCTCTGATGAAGGCGCGCGGCATCTGGCCGGGTGTGCTGGCGATCGCGCTCGGGTTGGGCGTGCCGATCAGAGCGCTCGCCCAGGTGCCGCCGCTGGCAGCGGAGGTGCTGGCCTACGAGGGACTGCACCAGGCTGCATGGCATGGCGACCTGCAGAAGCTGAAGGCGCTGGCCGCCGCGGGCGCCAACCTCGATGCGCGCGACACGCGCGGCCGCACGCCGCTGCATGTTGCCACGCATGCGCGGCAGCGCGAGGCGATCAAGCTGCTGGCCAAGGCCGGCGCCAACCTTGACCTGCTCGACGACGACCGCTACGACGCCGTCACCATCGCGTCGGTGGCCGATGACACGCCGACGCTTTCCCTGCTGCTGTCGCTCGGCGCCAAGGCCGGGCAGACCACGAGCCGCTACGACGGCACCGCGCTGATCGCGGCCGCGCACCTCGGGCACGACGAGGTGGTGCGGCGGCTGATCGCGGCGGGTGCGCCGCTCGACCACGTCAACAACCTGCACTGGACGGCCGTGATCGAATCCATCGTGCTCGGCGACGGCGGCCCGCGCCATCAGCGCACGCTGGCCGCGCTGATCGATGCCGGCGCCAGCCTCAAGCTGACCGACCGCCAGGGCAACACGCCGCTGCAGCTGGCCAAGGCGCGCGGCTACACCGCGATGGTGAAACTGCTGGAGGCGCCGCGTACAAGATAGGGGCGGCTCGGGGACAATCGGGCCTCGCCACGAGGAAAAACGCCCATGTACATGCCCCCGCAGTTCAATGCCAAGGACCCGGCCATCGCGCTGGAGCTGATGCGCTCGCACCCGTTCGCGAGCCTGATCTCGAACGACGACGACGGGTTGCCGTACGTCACGCACCTGCCGCTCGTGGCCGAGCCGCGCGGAGGCGACGAACTGGTGCTGCTGGGGCATTGCGCCAAGCCCAATCCGCACTGGCGCTACCTGCAGGCGCGACCCAAGGCGGTCGTCATCTTCCTCGGTCCGCATTCGTACCTGTCACCTTCGGTGTACCCTGACCTGGCCCGCGTGCCGACCTGGAACTACCTGGCCGTGCACTGCACCGTCGAGGCCCGGCTGATCGAGGAGTCCGCGGACAAGGACGCGCTGCTCAAGAAACTCATCGGCGACCACGAGCCCGCCTATGCGCAGCAGTGGCGCGACCTGGGCGAGGAATTCCAGCTCAAGATGCTGGCCGGCATCACGGGCTTCGAGTTGCGCGTGACGGCGCTGCAATGCAAGGTCAAGCTCAACCAGCACCGCCGCGAGTCGCATGCCGCGATGCACGCGGTCTACAGCGCGGGCACGCCGGACGAGCAGGCGCTTGCCGTGTGGATGGGCCGGCTCGGCATGACGGCCGATGCGCCCGTGGCGCAGGAACGCTGAGATGCGCGGACTCGGACTCATCGGCCTCGTGCTGGCACTCGTGATCGCCGGGCTGGTTGCGAAGAAGCAGATGACGAGCATGGCTTCTTCTTCGCGGCCGGCCGTGCCCGGCGTTGCTGCACCAGCAGGCGAAGCGCCTGTGAATGCGCAACAGGTGCAGCGGCAGGTCAAGGAAGCGCTCGACGCGGCGACCAAGGCGCGCCAGATGCCGGATGACAACTGAGGCCAATCCCGCACCGATGCCGGGCGACGTGCACTGGATGGCGCTCGCGCTCGCCGAGGCGCAGCTTGCCGCCGAGGCTGGCGAAGTGCCCGTCGGCGCTGTGCTGGTCAAGGACGGCCAGCTGATCGCGACAGGCCGCAACACGCCGGTCGCACAGCACGATCCGAGCGCGCATGCCGAGATCAACGCGTTGCGCGCCGGTGCCGCAGCGCTCGGCAACTACCGGCTCGATGGCTGCGAGCTGTTCGTCACGCTGGAACCGTGCGCGATGTGCTCGGGGGCGATGCTGCATTCGCGGCTGGCGCGCGTCGTGTACGGCGCGACCGATCCCAAGACCGGTGCAGCCGGTTCGGTGCTCGATCTCTTCGCCGAACCTCGGCTGAACCATCGCACGCTGGTGCAGGGCGGGGTGCTGGCGCAGGAGTGCGCCGCGGTGCTGCAGGCCTTCTTCCAGCAGCGCCGGAGCGCCGCGCGCGCGCAGGCCGAACCCTTGCGCGACGACGCGCTGCGCACGCCGCAGGAACGCTTCGACGCGCTGGCCGGCTACGCCTTCGCGCCGCACTACGTGCAGGACCTGCCGAGCCAGCAGGGCTGGCGCATGCACTACGTCGATGAAGGCGGTGAAGGCGGTGAAGGCGAAGCAGCCTGCTGCCTGTGCCTGCACGGCCCGGGCGAATGGGGCTACTTCTTCCGGCAGCTCGTGGGCCTGCCCGGGCTGCGCACGCTCGTGCCCGACCTGATCGGTTTCGGCAAGAGCGACAAGCCCAAGCGCGAAGCGCCGCATCGCCTTGAATGGCACCGCGACGTGCTGCTCGAATGGCTGGATCGCATGCAGCCCGGCGCGATGGTGCTTGCGCACAGCGCGGCCGCGACCGACCTGGCCGCGCTGCTGCAGGCCGCGGCGCCCGGCCGTTTCGCGGCGATGCTGCTCGTGCCCGACGGCGGCGAGCAAATCGGGGGCGCATGGCGCGCACCTTTCCCCGATCGGGGCTACGAAGCCGCGCTGCGCGCGCTCGGCCCCATCGCCACGTCCTCGGGACCTGCGCCGGCGCAAGCTCGAACGTTCGTGCTGCAGGCGCGAAACGCAATGGGATACTCGAACACGTGAGCAAACACATCTATATCTATTCCCCCGCCAGCGCGGTCCGCGACAAGGCCGCGTTCCGGCGCGGCGTCAAGCGGCTCCAGGCGCTGGGCCATGAAGTCGAAATCGACGAGGCGGCACTCTCGGCGTACCAACGCTTCGCGGGCGACGACGCCACGCGGCTCGCCGCGATTTCGCGCGCCGCAGCAAGCGGTGCCGACGTCGCGCTCATCGCGCGCGGCGGCTACGGCCTCACGCGCATCCTGGATGCCATTCCCTACAAGGCCGTGGCCAAGGCGATCGGCAAGGGCACCGAGTTCGTCGGCTGCAGCGACTTCACCGCGCTGCAGAGCGCGCTGCTGGCCAAGACCGGCGCCGTGAGCTGGTCGGGCCCTGCGCTCGGCGAAGACTTCGGCGCCGAGGCCGGTCCTGACGACATCATGGAAGCCTGCTTCGACGACCTCGTGAGCGGGCAGGGCGAAGGCACCGGCTGGCGCATGCCGGCGCGCGATGCCGACCTGAAGTTCAAGCCGGTGCAGGACGCGGTGCTGTGGGGTGGCAACCTCTGCGTGCTGGCCAGCCTGCTCGGCACGCCGTACTTTCCCGCGGTCGACAAGGGAGTGCTCTTCATCGAGGACACCAACGAGCATCCGTACCGCATCGAACGCATGCTCGACCAGTTGAAGATGGCCGGCGTGCTGGCGCGCCAGCGTGCCATCGTGTTCGGGCAGTTCACGGGTATCCGCAAGGTGCCGGGCTACGACCGCGGCTTTGGCCTGGACACGGTGATCGACCGGCTGCGCGCTTCGCTCAAGGTGCCGGTGCTGGCGGGCCTGCCGTTCGGCCACGTGCCCACGAAGGTGCTGCTGCCGGTGGGCGCGAAGGTGTCGATGGCGGCGCAAGGGCGCGACGTCTTCCTCGTCTGGGGCCACTTGCACGCGTCGGCGCACGGGCACCACCACGAACATGATCATCAACACGCCCATTGACCACGGGCAGGGAGAAGAAATCGAAAAAAGAAAAACGGCCCCGAAGGGCCGCCGCAGCTTCAGCTGTTGTTGCTGGTAAAGCGCTGGTGCGCACGAGGCCCCATCGAGCCCGGCAATCCGCCCTTGAACATGCTGTTGATGGCTTTCATCTGGCGGCGGGCGGCGGTTTCGCCATCGATGGCGCTCAGCGCCATCATCACGTCCTGTCGCAGGTACCAGAGTGCCTCGACGTCGGCCGCGAAGCGCACGCGTTGGCTGACGCGCTGCACCGAGTGGCCGCCATGGCCCTGGAGCACCGACAGCATCGCAGTGCGAATGCGCCCCAGCTGGCTCTCCGTCGCCTGGCGGGATCCGGAGCCGGGTACGTTCAGCAGGCGAAGGAGGCGGAGAAGCATGGACGGGATGCGTGTGGGAAGCCAGGACGGCCGCTACCTTAAGCCTCAGTCAGGAGTTCCACAAGATCTGAAACGATGTTTCTTGTTTGTAAACAACACCCTTGGCTTAGTGTTTTTCGCCGTCGTTGTGTTTTGTTTTCAAAAGTACTACAAGCGGCCAAAAGACCCTTGGTATGTCTGCTCCGTGCCCAACGGGGTATACCCAGTGGTCAACACGAAGAGAGCGCACGCCGTTTCTTTTTGTGCGCGATGGATATAGCCAGGAGAGCTGTTTGCGGAGGAAGGTAGAGAGCCTGAACGTTCACAACCTGCGATAGAAAAATCGAGAATCACAACAATATGGGTGTCAATTCCACAGTCGTATTCGCGGACTTGACGGGGAGTACGAGAGTCTTCGAGGCCATGGGGAATGCGCGGGCCACGGAAACCGTGACGCGGCTGACGCAATGGATCGGCGGCGTGTGCCAGGCGCATGGCGGCCGAGTGGTGAAGTCGCTCGGAGACGGCGTGTTCGCCATCTTCTCCAGTGGTGCAGCCGCCACGCACGCTGTCGTCGAGCTGCAGCGCTATCACCAGAAGCGGCTGCTCGCGTGGCCTGTGCCGTTGCGCATGGCGCTGCAGATCGGCGTGGCCAGCGGCGAGGTGGTCGAGGTCGAGGGCGACTGCTACGGCGACGCCGTCAACCTGGCCTCGCGCCTGAGCGACCTGGCCGGTCCCGGCCAGATCTGGGTGACTGACGCGGTCATCTCGCAATTGCGCGAAGGCACGGTGCAACACCGCGACCTGGGCCTCATCAACATCCGCGGCCGCAGCGAGATGTCCGTGGTGCACCGTATCGATTGGCAGGAGGAGGTGACGAGCTTCCTCACCGTGCCTGCGGCGCTCGCTCCGCTGCGGATGCCGGACTCCACGTTCGGCCAGATCGAACTGGCCTGGCTCGACGTTCGTTCGATGTTCCGTACCGAAGAACTCCCGATCCATCTCGGGCGCGTCAATGACGCCCAGTTCGTGGTCAACGATCCCCGCGTCTCGCGGCTGCATGCGCGCATCGAGTTGCGACAGGGCAGCTGTGTGCTGATCGACGTCAGCACCTATGGCACCTGGGTGCGCTTCCATGGCAACGGCGGACCGAGCACCGAGATCGCCCTGCGGCGCGAGGAATGCGTGCTGCACGGGCGCGGAGAGATCGGGCTGGGCGCGCCGCTCAGCGATGTCAGCGCGCCGACCATCGCCTTCAACACCAACAGCGGCGACGTGATGCTGTCGCGCCGGGAGATCGCGCGTTGACGCTGCGCGGCCGCTGCCTCAGGGCTTGATGAAGCATGGCATGCCCACTGGCATGCCAATTTTGTTTTGGGAAGTGACCAAAAAGTCACGCAAGTACACATTTGTGCGGCGAAGGCGCTGGTTTTTGGATGCCCGCCAGCAGTTTTTCGCAGGGCATGCTGCTTGCCTTGTATCGCTCGACCGGCGCTGAAACGCCGTAGGAGCGAGGAACATGGTGGAACAGTTCGAGGCCGGCTGCGCGAGCCGGGTCGTGGCATGAACGCAATGAGCAGCATGGGTGCCATCGGTGGCCTCAACGGCATGGAAGGCGGAGCCAGCGTGAATTTCAGCGCGGAACATCCCGCGAAGGAGCGCACTGCGGCGAGCAGCAAGGGGATGACGCATGTGCGTCCCTTCACCCGCGTCGAGGCCGCCATTGCGGCGGTGGAATCGCTGGACCGCGAACTGAAGAAATTCGAACTCGCTGTGGCCGACAGCCTGCAGGACTACCTGGGCGTGCAGATGGCGCAGATCACCGACTGCGCGCTGGCACGCGGCTGGGAGCCGGTCAGCTTCATGCAGAAGGACGGATTCCGCGTTTATCGCTACGAGGCCATGCCCGCCTACAAGGGGCGCCGCAAGAAGCGTTGAGGCGCCGCCGCAGAGCCGGACGTCAGCCGCTGGCCGTCGTGTCGAAGACGGCCAGGGAACCAAGCACGCCGCGCGTCTCGAGCACGGCCAGTTGGCGCGCCACTGCCGCGACGAAGCGCGGTTCACCGCCGAGCTCGCCGAAGACTGGCGCGAACCCCGCGAAGAAGGCAACGCGCTCCTGCACCGACGGTGCCGCGTCGGCTTGCACGAGCCGGTGGGCCAGTGCTTCGGCGAGAGGGTCTTGTATGTCGTGCGTGGCACCGGTCTCGTCCACGCCGCGCAGGTAGTGAATCCATGCGGCGATGGCGAGCGCGAGCCGGTCGATGGGCTGTCCGGCAGCGAGCCGGTCGCGCACGGTGCCGAGCAGGCGCTGCGGCAGCTTCTGCGAGCCGTCCATTGCGATCTGCTTCGTCTGGTGCTGTAGCGCGGGATTCGAGAAGCGCTGCAGCAGCCGCGCGCGATAGCTGTCCAGGTCGAGGCCCTGCATGGCCGGCAGCGTGGGGGCGATCTCTTCGCGCATCAACGCATCGATGAAGTTGCGCAAGGCCGGCTCCGCCATCGCGCGGTCCACCGTGCGAAAGCCCGCCATCGTACCCAGGTAGGCGAGCGCCGAATGGCTGCCGTTGACCATGCGCAGCTTCAGCCGCTCGAAGGGTTCCGCATGCTCGACGAAGCGCGCGCCTCCCGCGGCCCAGCCGGGGCGCCCGTTGGCGAAGCGGTCTTCCACCACCCATTCGAGAAAGGGCTCGCCGATCACCGGCCATGCATCTTCGGCGCCGAGGCGCGCGGAGATGCGTTCGCGATCGGCGTCGGTGGTGCGCGGCACGATGCGATCGACCATCGAATTGGGGAAGGTGCAGTGCGCCCCGATCCAGCCGTGCAATGCGCCGTCGACCTGCTGCGCAAAGGCCAGCACGATGCCGCGCAGCGTGTCGCCGTTCGCGGGCAGGTTGTCGCAGGACAGCAGCGTCACGGGCGGCAGCCCGCGCTGGCGGCGCAGGTTCAGCGCGTGCACGACGAAGCCGGGCATCGTGCGCGGCGCTTGCGGGTGCGCGAGGTCGTGCACGATGCCGGCGTCGTCCAGCCGCAGCGCGCCGGTGGCCGGGTCGTGGTGGTAGCCCTTCTCGGTGATCGTCAGGGTGACGATGCGCGTGTCCGGATGGGCGAGGCGTTCGAGCACGGCCAGCGGGTCTTCCGGCGCCACGAGCACGTCGAGCAGGTTGCCCACCACCTGCAGCGCCTCGCGCGGGCTGCCGTCGTCGGCCGCATCGCGCAGTGCCAGCGTGTAGAGGCCGCCTTGCGGCTGCAGCGCATCGCGCGTATCGGCCGCGCGCAGCGACACGCCCACCGTGCCCCAGCGCAGGTCGCCGCTGGCATGCAGCGCGGCCTCGTTGACGACCGCAAGGTGCGCGCGATGGAAGGCGCCCACGCCGAGGTGGACGATGCCGGCCTGCAGCGCATCGCGCACATAGCGCGGTTTTGCCACGTCGGCGGGCAGCGAGGGCAGGGTGCCGGGATGCAGACGTGCCATGGCGCTTTCCCCGTTCACCAGTTCCACAGCGTGCCGTCGTGCTGAAGCCGGTTCACCGGCAGGTAGGCGCGCTGGTACGGGTACTTGGCGGCGAGCTTCTCGTCGATGCCCACGCCATGGCCCGGTGCCTCGCCTGGATGCAGCATGCCGTTGGCGAAGCTGTAGGCATGAGGGAACACTGCATCGGTTTCATCGGTGTGGCGCATGTATTCCTGGATGCCGAAGTTGGGCACCCACATGTCGAAGTGCAGCGCCGCGCCCATGCAAGCCGGCGACAGGTCGGTCGCGCCATGGCAGCCGGTGCGCACCTGGTAGAGCGAAGCCAGGTCGGCGATGCGGCGCAGCTGGGTGATGCCGCCCGCGTGGACCACCGTGGTGCGGATGAAGTCGATCAGCTGGTTTTCGATCAGGTCCTTGCAGTCCCAGATGCTGTTGAAGATCTCACCCACGGCCAGCGGCGTGGTCGTGTGCTGGCGGATGAGCCTGAAGGCTTCCTGGTTCTCGGCCGGCGTGGCGTCTTCCATCCAGAACAGGTTGAAGGGTTCGAGCGACTTGCCCAGCCGCCCGGCCTCGATGGGCGTCAGGCGATGGTGCACGTCGTGCAGCAGGTGGATGTCGGGGCCCACGGCGCTACGCACTGCGTCGAAGAGCTTCGGCGTGTGCTCCAGGTACTTGGCGGTCGACCAGTCGTGCTCGCTGGGCAGGTCAGCGTCGGCCGGCTCGTAGAACATGGTGCCGCGGCCCACGCCGTACACCTTTTCCAGGCCCGGCACGCCGCTCTGCGCGCGGATGGCCAGGTAGCCTTCGTCCCTGTAGCGAAGCACCTCGTCCACCGTCTGTTCGATGTCGCGGCCGTTGGCGTGGCCGTACACCATCACGCCGGTGCGGCTCTTGCCGCCGAGCAGCTGGTACAGCGGCATGTTCGCGGCCTTGGCCTTGATGTCCCACAGCGCGGTGTCGACCGCGGCGATGGCGGTCATGGTGACCGGGCCGCGGCGCCAGTAGGCGCCCTTGTAGAGGTATTGCCAGATGTCCTCGATCTGCTGCGCGTCGCGCCCGATCAGGCAGGGAATGACGTGCTCGGTGAGGTAGGCCGCCACGGCCAGCTCGCGTCCGTTGAGCGTGGCATCGCCGATGCCGGTGAGGCCCTCGTCGGTTTCGATCTTGAGGGTGACGAAGTTGCGCCCGGGGCTGCAGACGATGACGCGCGCGTTGGTGATTTTCATGATGCGTGGCTTCAGGGGGTGAGTGGTTCAGCCGTTCCAGCCGAGGTGACCGAGGAAGTCGCGGGTGCGCTCCACCGTCGGGTTGTCGAAGATCTGCGTGGGCGGGCCCTGTTCGATGATGGCGCCGGCTTCGAACACCACCACCCAGTCGGCCACGCGCCGCGCGAAGCCCATCTCGTGCGTCACCACGATCATGGTCATGCCTTCCTGCGCGAGCTTCTGCATCACGCTCAGCACTTCGCCGACGGTCTCGGGGTCGAGCGCCGAGGTGGGCTCGTCGAACAGCATCACCTCGGGCTCCATCGCCAGCGCGCGGGCAATGGCCACGCGCTGCTGCTGGCCGCCCGAGAGGTTGGCCGGGAAGTTGCCGGCCTTGTTCGCCAGGCCCACCTTTTCCAGCAGCACCATCGCGCGGGCGCGGGCCTTGTCCTCGGGCATGCCCAGCACTGTGACCGGGCCCATCGCCACGTTGTCGAGCGCCGACTTGTGCGGGAACAGCTCGAAGCTCTGGAACACCATGCCCATGCGCTGGCGCACCTTGCGCACCTGCGACTCCTGCGAGGGCAGCGCCACGCCGTCGACCAGCACGCGCCCGCCGTCGATGGTCTCCAGCGCGTTGGTGCAGCGAAGCAGCGTGGACTTGCCCGAGCCCGAGGGACCGATCAGGCACATCACCTCGCCCTTGTGCACCTGCAGCGACACGCCGCGCAGCGCCACGAAGTCGCCGTACAGCTTGCGGACGTTCTCGTACACCAGCACGGGCGGCTGGTCGGCGTTCTTGCGCGCCGGGGAAAGAGCGGTTGGGGTGGTTGCGTTCATTCCTTGACTCCGTATTTGCGGTGGATCCAGTCCACCAGCTTGGCTTGCGGGTAGCCCATGAGCCAGTAGATGACGGCCATGGCGGTGAGCATCTCCAGTACGCG
This sequence comes from Variovorax sp. Varisp46, assembly GCF_059491885.1. Taxonomy (NCBI): domain Bacteria; kingdom Pseudomonadati; phylum Pseudomonadota; class Betaproteobacteria; order Burkholderiales; family Comamonadaceae; genus Variovorax; species Variovorax sp. Varisp46. The sequence continues at coordinate 2,199,613 of NZ_CP168515.1, read as the reverse complement.
GAAGGTCTGCGCACGAATCTGCATCGAGGTGTAGGCCAGCTCGCTGACGGCGATGACCGAGACCAGCGAGGTGTCCTTGAACAGCGAGATCCAGGTGCTCGCGATCACCGGCAGGATGCGGCGCGCGGCCTGCGGGATCACCACCTTGAACATCGCCTGGCGGCGCGACATGCCCATGGCGAGCGCGGCCTCCATCTGCCCCTTGCGGATCGAGTTGATGCCTGCGCGGAAGGTCTCGGCGTTGTAGGCCGCGACGTTCAGCACCAGCGCCACGAGCGCGGTGGTGATGGCCGAGAACTGCACGTCGAAGGCCATGGGCATCACGTAGAAGGCCCAGTAGATGACGAGGATCAGTGGCAGGTTGCGGAAGAACTCCACGAAGCCGAGCGAAACCGACTGCAGCAGCTTGTTGGGCGACAGGCGCATCAGCGCGAGCACGATGCCGCCGGGCACTGCCAGCAGCATCGTGAGCACGGTCAGGCCCACGGTGAGGGCGGCGCCTTCGAGCAGCGCGGCGCGGTGCGTCCAGATCACGGACCAATCGAATGTCATGGCTGTGTCTTTCCTACGAGCGGCCAAGGTGCGCGAAGCGGCGATAGAGCCGGTCCACGCCCCGCGTGACGGGAAACAGGATGCAGAAGTACGCCACCATCACCGCGGTGAACACCTCCACCGGCCGGTAGCTCTGGCCGGCCACGGTTTCGGCGCGGTGCATCAGCTCGGGCACCGCGATCACGGTGGCGATGGCCGTGTCCTTGATCGCGATGGTGAGGATCGAACCGAAGGCCGGCAGCATCCGCACGATGGCCTGCGGCAGCAGCACCTTGCGCAAAATCTGCGCGCCCGACATGCCCAGCGCCAGTGCGGCGCGCGTCTGGCCCGGCCGGATCGACTCGATGCCTGCGCGGATCACCTCCGCCGCGTAGGCCGCGATGTGCAGCGTGAGCGCGACCAGCGCCGCCCAGAAGGGCGGGAAGGTCACGTTCGCGATGATCGGAAATGCGAAGTAGATCCAGATCAGCACCACCAGCACCGGAATGGCGCGCATCGAGTCGATGTAGAAGACCAGCAGCGGCCGCAGCCAGCGCGGGCCGTACAGGCGCAACAGCGCAATCACGAGCCCGGCCAGCAGGCTCGTGGCCGCGCTGACGATGCTCAGCAGCACGGTCATGCCCAGGCCGCTGGCGAAGAAGCGCCAGTTGTCCGCGATCGGCGAGAAATCGAAGTTCATGGGAAGAATCCCCGTGAGGTGATGAAGGGAAGGGCGGGCACGTTCTTCAGAACGTGACCATCACCTTCATGGCGCGCTGCCGGTCGGCGGCCAGCGCGAAGGCCTCGTGCACGCGCGACACCGGCAGTGCGTCGGTCAGCAGCGGCGACACGTCGAGCACGCCGCGGCTCAGGTAGTCGACCGCCCATGCGTACTCGCCGATGAAGCGGAAGGTGCCCACATAGGTGAGGCTCTTCACCATGACCTGGTTGAACGGGCAGCCCTCGCTGCTGCCGTTGAGTGTGCCCACCTGCACGACGGTGCCGCGCGGGCGCGTGAGGCGGATGCAGTTGGCCAGCCCTGCGTAGTTGCCCGACACCTCGAAGCTCACGTCGACCTGGCCCTTGCCCTCGGCCAGCGCGTCCAGTGCCGCCGGGTCCTTCGCGGCGTTGATGGTCTGCGTGGCGCCCACGCGGGTGCAGGCGGCCAGCGTCTGGTCCTGGATGTCCACTGCGATCAGCCGGCTCGCGCCCGCCAGCTTCGCGGCCATGAGGATCAGGGCCCCGATGGGGCCGGTGCCGATCACCATCACTGTCTTGCCCAGCAGCGAGCCGGCCTCCTGCACCGCATGCAGCGCCACCGCCAGCGGCTCGCCGAAGGCGGCCAGTTCGAACGACAGGCCGTCGGGTACGGGCACGCACTGGCTCGCTTCCACCACCACCTGCTCGCGCATCGCGCCCTGCATGTGGGGCCACTTGCTCGCGCTGCCGAAGAAGTGCACGTTCTCGCAGTGGTTGGAAGCACCCATGCGGCAGAAGCGGCAGTGGCCGCAGGTGCGCGAGGGGTTGAGCGCCACGCGGTCGCCGGCGCGCACCGAGGTCACTTGCGCGCCCACTTCCAGCACCTGGCCCGAGGCTTCATGGCCCGGCGTGAGCGGGGCGCGGATCAGGAAGTCGCCGACGCGGCCGTGCTGGTAGTAGTGCAGGTCGGAGCCGCAGATGCCCACGGCCTTGACGCCGACGCGCACCTGCGTGGGCGAGAGCGTTTCCGTGGGCACGTCTTCCACGCGCAGGTCGCGGGCACCGTGGATCTGGCAATTCAACATGGTGAAGATCTCGAAATGATGGGCAAGGGAGTCCCCGCGGGCCACTCTGATGGCGGCGGCCCGAAAGACTTCGATGGGAGGTGGAGGAAGCGCCCGAAGGCGCTCGACTTACTTGAGGTTCTGCGTCATGCGCCGCTCTTCCGCGGTCAGCGCGGGCTGCATGCGCTGCGCCACCGATCGCAGCCAGTCGAGGTACACCTGCTGTTCCTTGGCCACGCCCATGCCGGACTGGATCTCGAAGATCTTGCTGTCCTGGCAGTCGTTTTCCTTCGGGAACGCGGCCAGCCCCTTCACCTTCTTGCTGATGTTGGGCCACAGCATGCGGTTGAGCGGCGCCACGTCGGAGCGCCCGGCCATCACTTCCTCGATGGGCGCGACCGAGCCTGAATTGGCCACCCCGCGCAGCTTGGCCTTCGGGAACTGCTGGCGCACCAGCGGCTCTTCGCCGGCACCCGAGAAATAGGCGATGGTGACTTCGGGCCTGTTGAAGTCCTCGAGCGTCTTCGCGCCGGTGAACTTCGGGTTGTCGGCGCGTCCGAACATGCACACGCCGGTGCTGGAGAAGGTGACGAAGTCGATGATCTTCGCGCGCTCGGCCGTCTGGTTCAGCGGGCCGATCATGATGTCCATCTGGTTGGCCACCAGCGCCGGCACCTTGGTTTCGTGGCTCACCGCCACCGGCATCATCTTCACGCCGAGCAGCTTGGCGAATTCCTTGCCCAGCATCCACGACGGGCCGGCCCAGTCTTCGCCGTCGCCGCTGGTGTTCTGCACCAGCCAGGGCGGGTTGTTGACCACGCCGACGCGCAGCACGCCGGCCTTGCGGATGGCGTCGATGCGGGGGCTGGCACCCGGCGCGGGCGGGGTCTGCGCCAGGGCCGTCGAGCCCAGGGCCGCGAGTGCTGCAGCGAACACGGCACCGCGCGATGCGCGCGCCAGGAAGGTCTTGATCTTCGTCATGCTGTCTGTCTCCTGATGTTGCTGGGATTCATGCTCACTTGAGCGTGCCGACGATGCGGGCCTCGTCCGCGTCCAGGCGCGCCTTCTGCGCCTTGGCGACCTCGCGCAGCCAGTTCAGGTACGCCGGCTGGTTCTTGTCCACCGCGAGCCCGACGGGCGAGGCCTTCTCGGTGCTCGACTGGCAGTTGTTGTCCTTCGGCAGCACGGCCAGTCCCTTGACCTTCTGCTGCAGGCCGACCCATGGCACGCGGTTGATCGGCGCGGCGTCGGCGCGGCGCGCCATGATTTCCTCGATGGGGGCGGTGGCGCCCGAACTGGCGACGGCGCGCAGCTTCGCCTTCGGGAAGCGCTCCTTGACCCAGCCTTCCTCGGCGCCGCCGGTGAAATAGGCGATCGTCACGTCGGGCTGGTTGAGGTCGTCCACAGAGGCGGCCTTGGCCAGCTTCGCGTTGTCGGCGCGACCGAACATGCACACGCTGGTGGCGGAGTAGATGACGAAGTCGACCACCTTGAGCCGCTCGGGCGTTTCGCCCAGGGGGCTGATGGTCATGTCGACCTGGTTGGCCGCGAGCACCGGCACCTTGGTTTCGTGCGACACCGGCACGGTGCGCAGCTTCACGCCGAGCTGCCGCGCATATTCGGTGGCCAGCAGCCAGGCCGGGCCGCTCCACGGTTCGCCCTGGCCGGTGGTGTTTTCCATCAGCCAGGGGGCGTTCTGCAGCACGCCCACGCGCAGTTCGCCGGCCTTGCGGATGGCGTCGATGCGTGGACTGGCGCCGGGCGCCGGCTGGGCGGACGCGCCACCCGCGGTAGCGGCCAGCAATGTCAGGGCGAAGCAATGCGCGGCGATGCGGCATCGCCGAAGGACGGTGGATCTCATGGTCTTGTCTCCGTGGTTCGGGTGGCGCCGGCCGGCAGGCCGGACGCCGGGTGCCTGCTCAGCGCCAGGCTTGCGCGAATTCGCTGATCACGCGCTCGATGTGCGCGCGCATGGCCTTGCGGGCCGCGTCTGCATCGCGCTCCAGCAGGGCGGTGAACACGCGCTGGTGATCGTCCTGTGACGCGCGGCGCAACGCCGGGGTATGAAAGTGGGCCTCCAGCTGCGACCAGATCGGGGCCTTGGTGTGGTCCCACACCGCGGTCACCATCTGCAGCAGCACGCTGTTGCCGGTCGACTCGGCAATGCGCAGGTGGAACAGGCGGTCGGCCGCCTCGTTGGCCTCCTTGTCGTGCATGTTCTCGCGCATCTCGGCCAGCGCGCTGTAGATGCGGTCGAGGTCGCTGTCCTTGCGGCTCTCGGCGGCCACCGCCGCGATCTCGGCCTCGATCAGGCAGCGCGCGCGCAGCAGCTCGAAGGGGCCCGGACCGGGCGACAGGGTGTAGGCCGAGGCCGGCGCCACTGCACCGGGTGCCGGCGCACAGACATAGATGCCCGAGCCGCCGCGCACTTCGACGTTGCCCTGGATCTCCAGCACGATGATGGCCTCGCGCACCAGCGTGCGGCTCACGCCGAAGCGGTCGGCCAGTGCGCGCTCGGATGGCAGGCGGTCGCCCACCTTGAATTCGCCTTCGGTGATGAGGGCGGCGATGCTGGCCGCGAGCTTCTGGTAGGAGCGGTCGGAATCCGGCTCGGTCGCAGGCAGGCGGGGGAGTTCGTGAATGGTCGCCATGTGGTGAGCCAGTCTAAAAGTGGTTCACCAATTTACCGATAGTGGTTTACCACTAGCCGGCTGCCGGCCGCGCTCAGCCCTGCGCCAGGAGGCCGCCGAGCCTGTCGATGTCGATCGGCTTCTGCAGGTGGTGGTCGAACAGCCCTTCGGCCGCCTCGCCGCCCGTGTCCTCCGCCGAAAAACCCGAGATCGCGATCAACAGCTTCGGCGTGCCTTGGGTGGTGCTGGCGCGCAGCCGCCGCGCCACCTCGGTGCCCGGGAAATCGGGCAGCGTGAGGTCGATGAGCGCGGCATCGAAGCTCTCGGCGGCGGCCGTGTCCAGCGCCTGCTGCGCCGTGTAGGTGCAGCGCGCGGTGTGGCCGAACAGGCCCAGCAGTTCCTGTAGCAGGTCGGCCGCTGCCTTGTTGTCGTCGACGATCAGCACGTTCACGAGGGGTTTCTTTCCTTCAGGTTGAAGAGGGAAGTATGGCCGGCGGCTCGAGCGGCAGGTCGACCACGAAGCGCGAGCCTTCGCCCGGCGCGCTTTCCACTCCGATCTGTCCGCCATGCAGGCTCACGATCTTGTGCGTGATGTACAGGCCCAGGCCCAGCCCGGCCGCGTGCTTGCGGCTGTCCTTGGTGCGCTCGAACTGCTTGAAGATGCGCTCCTGGTCTTCGGGCGCAATGCCGATGCCCTGGTCGCGCACGGCCACCCGGGCGGTGCCTCCCATCTGCTGCACCACCATCTCGACCGGCTTGCCGCCGCCGTAGCGCAGGGCATTGGTCAGCAGGTTGGTCAGCACCTGTTCGATGCGGAACTCGTCCCACACGCCGTGCAGTTCGGCGGGCGCAATCAGCGTGATGGCCGAGCCCGCGGCTTCGGCCTGCTGGCGCAGGTTCTCCACCACTGCGCGCGCCAGCGCGGCCAGGTCGACCGGCTCGGTCTTGATCGACAGCGCGTCGCGCCGCATGCGCGTGACGTCGAGCATGTCGTCGATCAGCCGCACCATGTTGCGGATCTGCCGCTGGTCGCGCTCGATCATCGCGGGCAGCCGCTCGGGCGCAAAGTTGGCGAGATTGCCCTTGGACAGGTGCAGCTGCCGCAGCTGCGCCTCGAGGTACAGCGTGTTGAGCGGCGTGCGCAGCTCGTGCGACACCATCGACATGAAGTCGTCGCGCATGCGCACAGCGCGCTCCAGTTCGTGCTGCGTCTGCTGAAGCTGCTGCACCAGCTCTTCCTGCTTGCGGTGCGCGGCAGCGAGCGATTCCATCTCGTGCCGCAGCGCCTTGCGGTGCCGGTACAGGTCGACGAACACGTGCACCTTGCTGACCACCGCATGCGGGTCCAGCGGCTTGTGCAGGAAGTCGACCGCGCCGCTCTCGTAGCCCTGGAAGGCGTAGTTCAGCTCGCGCCCGGCCGCGCTCACGAAGATGATGGGAATGTGCCGCGTGCGCTCGGTGCCGCGCATCAGCTCGGCCAGCTCGAAGCCGTTCATGCCCGGCATCTGCACATCGACGATGGCGAGCGCGAATTCATGCTCCAGCAGCAGCGCGAGAGCGGCGTCGGCCGAGGCGGCGCGGTACACGATGCGCCCCGGCGCGCGGATCAGCGCCTCCAGCGCCAGCAGGTTTTCCGGCAGGTCATCGACGATGAGCAGCTTGCTCTGGACGTCAATGTTCATGGGCGGCCTCCAGTTGAAGCAGCAAGTTGCGCAGTTCGCGCAGGGGAAGCACGTAGTCGGGAGCGTGGCGCGCTATGGCGGCTTGGGGCATGGTGGGAATCTGTGCTTCTTTCGGTTCCTGGACGGCGGTAAGTCCACCGGCCAGATGGATGCGGCGCAGGCCCTCGGCGCCGTCTTCGTTCGCGCCGGTCAGCAGAAAGCCGGCGAGGGCAGGGCCGTAGGCGTCGGCGGCGGAGGCCATCAGCACGTCGATGGACGGCCGCGAGAACAGCACCGGCGGCTCGCAGCTCAGCGAGAAGGTGCGCTCGCGCTCGATCGACAGGTGATAGCCGGGCGGCGCGAAGTAAAGGCTGCCGGCCGCCAGCGGCATCTTGTCGGCGGCCTCGTGCACCGGAATAGGCAGGCGCTGCGCGAAGATCTCGGCGAGGTGGCTCTCGTGCCCCTCGGGCAGGTGAAGGACCACCGCCATCGGAATATGCCAACCAGCGGGCAGGCCGTGCAGCAGCGCGGAGAGCGCATCGATGCCGCCGGCCGAGGCGCCGAGCACCACGGCGTCCACGCGCTTGCGAACGGGTGAGCGAAGGTGGCGGTTCATGTGGCCTTGCGGTAGATGCGCTCGGCACGCGCATGCGTGTCGAAACGGTTGGAGTAGCCCGAGAAGTCGATGCTTTCCTTCGAGCCCAGCCCGAGAAAGCCGCGATGCGACAGCGACTCGTGGAACAGGCCCAGCGCCCTGTCCTGCAGCTCCCGGTTGAAGTAGATCAGCACGTTGCGGCACGACACCAGCTGGGTTTCGGCGAACACGCTGTCGGTGGCCAGGCTGTGGTCGGCAAAGATCACGTCGGCGCACAGCGAAGGGTCGAAGCGCGCGGCGTCGTAGGCGGCGGTGTAGTAGTCGGAGAACGCGCTGCGTCCGCCCGCGCGCTGATAGTTTGCGGTGTAGCCGCGGATCGCCTCCAGCGGAAAGATGCCCAGCCGCGCCTTCTCCAGCGAAGCGGGGTTGATGTCGGTGGCGTAGATCTGCGTGCGCGAGAGCAGGCCTTCCTCGCGCAGCAGGATGGCCAGCGAGAACACTTCCTCGCCCGTGCTGCAACCCGCCACCCAGACCTTGACGGAAGGGTAGGTGTGCAGGATCGGCACCACATGCTCGCGCAAGGCCAGGAAGTAGGCCGGGTCGCGGAACATCTCGCTCACCGGGATCGTCAGGAACTGCAGCAGCCGGCCGAACAGCAATGGCTCGCGCAGCACCCGTTCCTGCAGCGCCGAGATGCTCGGCAGCCCGAGTTGCTCGAGCGCATGCAGCACGCGGCGCTTCTGCGAGGCCACGGTGTAGTTGCGGAAGTCGTAGCTGTACTTCAGGTAAATGGCTTCCATCAGCAGGCGCAGCTCGATCTCCGTGTCGCTCAGCGGGTGCAGCGGCGGCGTCTGCGCAGCCTGCGATGTGCCGGGGCGTGTGGTCACAGGCGCTCCATCTTCGGCATCCACACGCGCAGCAGCGAGAACAGGCGTTCCAGGTCCACCGGCTTGGCGAGGTAGTCGTTGGCGCCGGCAGCCAGGCATTGCTCGCGGTCGTCCTTGGTGGCCTTGGCGGTGATGGCGATCACCGGCATCTTCTCGAAGCGCGGGTCGCCGCGCAGGCGGCGCGTGGCTTCGAGGCCGTCCATCTCCGGCATCATCACGTCCATCAGCACGAGGTCGATCTCGCTGACCTGGTCGAGCCGCTCCAGCGCCTCGCGGCCGTTGCGGCCGATCTCCACGATGGCGCCGCGTTGCTCCAGCGCGCTGGTCAGCGCGAAGATGTTGCGCACGTCGTCATCCACCAGCAGGATGGTGCGGCCCTCGAAGATGCGGTCGCGCCCGCGCGCCGTCTTCAGCATGCCCCGGCGCTCGCTGGACAGCTCTGCCTCCACCTTGTGCAGGAACAGCGTCACCTCGTCGAGCAGGCGCTCCGGCGAGCGGGCGCCCTTGATGATGATCGAGCGCGAATAGCGCTGCAGCTCGGCTTCTTCGTCGCGCGTAAGGTTGCGCCCGGTGTAGACGATGACCGGCGGGAACGACACGATCTCTTCAGCTGCCATGGCCTTGAGCAGCTCGCTGCCCTGCATGTCGGGCAGCTTCAGGTCGGTGATCATGCAGTCGAACACGCGGGTGCGCAGCAGCTCCAGCGCTTCCTCGCCGGAGCCGACGGCAACGATCTCGATGTCCTCGTCGCCGATGAGCCGGATGACGCTCTCGCGCTGCAGCTCGTCGTCTTCCACCAGCAGCACGACCTTGACCTTCTGCGTGAGCTTTTCCTCCAGCCGGCCGAACACCTTCCTCAGCTCGTCGCGCGTGGCCGGCTTCAGCGCATAGCCGATGGCGCCCATCTGCAGCGCCGCGCTCTGCGCGTTCTCGGCGGCGGACACCACGTGGATCGGAATGTGGCGCGTGTGCGGCGAGTCTTTCAGCCGCTGCAGCAGGCCGAGCCCGGTGCTGTCGGGCAGGCGCATGTCGAGCAGGATCGCGTCGGGCAGGAACTGCGTGGCCAGCTCGAAGCCGTCGGCCGCGCCATGCGCCACCAGGCAGCGGTAGCCCAGCTCGTGCGCCAGGTCGTAGAGGATGTGCGCGAACTGCGGCTCGTCCTCGATCACGAGCACGCGGCGCACCTGGTCGCGCGGGAGGCTGCGGTCGTCGGCGAACTGCGGTGCGGGCACCGGGGGAGGGGGCTTTGGCGCCGGCGGCGCAGCGGAAGGCACGGACGGTGCAGGTGCAGGCCGGGGCGTGTAGACCGACGACGACTGTTGCGGCAGCCCCGGCGAAGCCTGCGGCGCCTTCGCCGGCAGTTGCAGCGTGAAGGTGCTGCCCCGGCCCGGCTCGCTCTGCACCGTGAGCGTGCCGCCCAGCAGCTGCGTGAGGTCGCGCGAGATCGACAGGCCCAGCCCGGTGCCGCCGTAGCGCCGGCTGGTGGTGCCGTCGGCCTGGCGGAAGGCCTCGAAGATCAGCTCGTGCTGCTGCGCATCGATGCCGATGCCCGAGTCGGAGACCGCGAAGGCGGCGCCACCGTCCGACGTCGGCGAAACGACCAGCGCCACTTCGCCGCTGTCGGTGAACTTGAGCGCGTTCGACAGCAGGTTCTTGAGGATCTGCTCGACCCGGTGCCGGTCGGTGACCAGCGAGGCTGGCGCGTCGGGCCGCACCTCGAGCCGGAAGCCCAGGTTCTTCTGCATCGCCAGCGGGCCGAAGGTGCTCTCCAGGCTGCGGGCCAGCTTGGCGAGCGCGACGTCTTCGGGCACCACTTCGAGCTTGCCGGCCTCGACCTTCGCGATGTCGAGGATGTCGTTGATCAGCACCAGCAGGTCGTTGCCCGACGAGTAGATCGACTCCGCGAACTTCACCTGCTCCAGCGTGAGGTTGCCCTGCGGGTTGTCGCCCAGCAGCTTGGCGAGGATGAGCGCGCTGTTGAGCGGCGTGCGCAGCTCGTGCGACATGTTGGCGAGGAACTCCGACTTGTAGCGGCTGGCGCGCTGCAGCTCGTCGGCGCGGTCCTCCAGGTCGCGCTGCACGCGGCGCAGCGCGGTGTTGCGCTGGTCCAGCGCCTCGGTGCGTTCGGAGAGCTGGCTGTTGGTCTGCTCCAGTTCGGCCTGCTGGTTCTCCAGCATGGCCTGCGAGGCATGCAGGGCGCGCGACTGTTCTTCGAGCTCTTCGTTGGCGGTGCGCAGTTCTTCCTGCTGCACCTGAAGTTCCTCGTTGAGCTGCTGGGTCTGGGCAAGAACGTCCTGCAGCTGCTCGCGGTAGCGCGCCGCCGCCAGCGAGCTGCCGATGTCGTCGGCCACCGTGTCGATCAGCTGGCTGCCGCGCTCGTCCAGCGTGCCGGGCAGGCCGAGCTCGACCACGCCGTTGACCATGCCGGCGCTGGCAACGGGCACCAGCAGCACGGCCTTGGGCGACATCTCGCCCAGGCCCGAATTGACCTTCAGGTAGTCGGCATCGACCGGGTCGAGCAGCATGCGGCGCCGCTCGGCCGCGGCCTGGCCCACCAGGCTCTCGGTGGGGGAAAAGACCTGCGGCATCGCCTCGGCCGAGCTCGAAAAGCCATAGCTCGCCGCCCGACGCAGCGGACCGTGGCGCTCGCGCACATACATCGCGCCGACCGACGTGCCCAGGTAGCGCGAGAAGAACGCGAGGATCTTGCGGCCCATGTCCGGTGCGCTGAGTTCGCCTACCAGCTCTCCCACGAGCTCGGTCTGCGCGCTGCGCAGCCAGGCCTCCTGGGCGAGCCTGTCCGCGTGCTCGGCCTGCTCCTTCAGCACCACGTCGTAGCTGTCGGACAGCAGCACCAGCTGGCGCCGCCCGAAGTAGGCCGCCAGCCCGGTGATGACCAGCGTGAACAAGAGGAACAGGCCGACCACCCACCATGCGGTGCGGTTGGCGTCGTTGTTGCGCTGGAAGCGCAGGGCCCGCTCGGTTTCCATGAACGCCGTGAACTCGGCGCGCATGGCGTCGGCCAGCCGCTTGCCCTGGCCCAGGCGCACCTCGAGCTGGGGGGCCGGGCCGGCACGGCGCGCGGCGATCAGCTGGGCGGCCAGCTCGTTCCAGTTGCTCTGGATGGCGGCGATGCGGTCGACGCGTTCCACCTGCTGGCGGTTGTCCGACACCAGCTTGCGCAGCGTGGCCGTGTCGCCGTTGATGCGGGGCAGGGCGCTCTGGTAGGGCTCCAGGAAGGCGTCGTCGCCTGTGAGAAGGAAGCCGCGCATGCCGGTCTCCATGTCGACGCTCTGGTGCTGCAGCTCGCTGGCGACACGGGTGACGCGGTCGGTGTGCTCGACCCAGCCGATGGTCGACAGCAGGAAGAGGATCAGCCCGACGAACACCACCGCACCGAACACGCCGCCGATCAGCGGGAGCTTGAGGTTGCGGCTCAGCAGACGCTCGAAGTCGTCGGGGTCGATCGCGGTGGGAGTTTTCATCAGGCGCATTTGTAAGCAAAACCTATCGAGTCTTGCCGATAAATCGGGGGAGCCCTGTCGGAGAAGGACCCGTCGCAATTTTGACGTGCGCGAGGAAGCCTCATCGTCGGCACCCCTGTGGCTATACTGTGAATTCATACAGCATTGCCAGATGGGCGCCACACCCTCCAACCCGCAGAATGACGCGGCCACCGTTGCCGCACATGTCGTTTCCGTCAAGGCCCTGTGCGCCTTCGGTGCGAAGGCGGGCGACCTCGACCTGCGGTTCGTGCCCGCGCCCAGCGCGCTCGAAGGCATGGCAGGCCACGCCCTGGTGCAGCACCGGCGCGATCCCGAGCACTACGCCTGCGAAGTCGGGCTCGAAGCCACTTGCGGTGCGGTCCGGGTGCGCGGCCGGGCCGACGGTTATGAAGCGCGCAAGGCCCGCGTCGAAGAGATAAAAACCTTCCGCGGCGACTTCGACGCCATCCGTGGCAACCACCGCGCGCTGCACTGGGCGCAGGCCCGCACCTACGGCTGGATGCTGTGCGAGCTGGACGGCCACGACGAAATGACGGTGGCGCTGGTGTACCTCGACCTCGCCACCGGCGACGAGACGGTGCTCGAAGAGCATCACACCCGCGAAGCGCTGCGGGAGCACTTCGAACTGCTGTGCGGGCGCTACAGCGCCTGGGCCGCGAGTGAAGCCGGCCACCGCGCCGCGCTCGACGAAACATTGGCCCGGCTCGAATTTCCGCACCGCAACTTCCGCACGGGCCAGCGCGAACTGGCCGAGGCCGTCTACCGCGCGGCCATGGGCGGGCGCTGCCTCATGACGCAGGCACCCACGGGCATCGGCAAGACGCTGGCCACCATCTTCCCGCTGCTCAAGGCCCGCGCCGCGCGCAGGATCGACAAGGTGTTCTTCCTCACCGCCAAGACCTCCGGCCGCCCGGTGGCGCTCGACGCGCTGCGCGTGCTCGACAGGGGGCAGGGCCAGGGCCGGCTGCGCGTGCTCGAACTCGCCGCCCGCGAGAAGGTCTGCGAATACCCCGACCGCGCCTGCCACGGCGATGCCTGCCCGCTCGCCAGGGGCTTCTACGACCGCCTGCCAGCCGCACGCGAGCAGGCCGCGCAGGTGGCGTGGCTCGACCGCGAAGCCTTGCGCCACATCGCGCTCGTGCACGAGGTGTGTCCCTATTTCCTCGCGCAGGAAATGGCGCACTGGGCCGACGCCATCGTCGGCGACTACAACTATTACTTCGACAGCAGCGCCTTCCTCTACGCCACCATGCGTGACGCCGACTGGCGCGTGGCCGTGCTGGTGGACGAGGCCCACAACCTGCTGGAGCGCTCGCGCGGCATGTACACCGCGCAGCTCGAAGGCGCGGCGCTCGAAGAGGCGCACCGAGTCGCGCCGGCCGCGCTGCGCGATCCGCTGGCCCGGCTGTTCCGCGAATGGGACACGGTGCAGCAGGCCCAGGTGGCCGACTACGAAACCGGCGACGAGATTCCCGAGCGCTTCCTGCGCACCCTGCAGGCTGCCAACACCGCCATGGCCGAGTACTTCGCCGCCACGCCCGATGCTTCGCAGGGGCCGCTGCAGCGCTTCTTCTTCGACGCGCTGCACTTCGCCCGGCTGGCCGAGGCCTTCGGCGACCACTCGGTGTTCGAGCGCACGCTGGGTGCGGCGCAGCAGGATCGCGGCCTCGCCATTCGCAACCTCGTGCCGGCGCCATTCCTGGAGGCGCGCTTCGGCGATGCGGTGTCGGTCACCTGCTTCTCGGGCACGCTGTCGCCCTTCGAGTTCTACCGCGATGCGCTCGGCCTGCCCGAAGGCACCGCGCTGCTCGACGTGGCTTCGCCCTTCAACAGCCAGCAGCTGCGCGTCGAGGTGGCGATGCATGTGTCGACGCGCTTCCGCGACCGTGCGGGGTCGCTGCGCAACGTGGCGGACATCATCGGCGCGCAGTTCGAGCGGCTGCCCGGCAACTACCTGGCCTTCTTCAGCAGCTTCGACTACCTCGAGAAAGCCTGCGCCGCCTTCTCGCTGCGGCATCCTGGCGTGCCGGTGTGGGCGCAGACGCGCGGCATGCGCGAGGCCGACCGCCACGGCTTCATCGCGCGCTTCGAGGAGGGCGGGCAAGGCATCGGCTTTGCGGTGCTCGGCGGCGCGTTCGGCGAGGGCATCGACCTGCCGGGAAGCCGCCTGATCGGCGCCTTCGTGGCCAGCCTGGGCCTGCCGCAGTACAACGAACTCAACGAGATCACGCGCGAGCGCATGCAGACGCGCTTCGGCAAGGGCTACGAGTACACCTACCTGTACCCGGGCCTGCAGAAGGTGGTGCAGGCGGCCGGCCGCGTGATCCGCACCGAACAGGACCGTGGCGTGCTGCACCTGCTCGACGACCGCTTCGCGCGTGCAGAAATCCGGGAGCTGCTGCCGCGCTGGTGGCATGTGCAACTGGGCGGAGGCGATGAAGAAGATGCGCGCAGCTAGACGCCTCGAACACGCCGGCCAGCCTGACCTCTTCGGCGAGGCGCCCGTGGCCGCCATCGAGGGGCTGCGCTATGAAAGCGGGTTCCTGTCGCCCGAAGAAGAGGCGGCGTTGCTGCACATCGTCCAGGGCCTGCCGCTCAGGGAGATGCGCTACAAGGAATACACGGCGCGGCGGCGCGGCACCAGCTTCGGCGGCAGCTACGACTTCGACACCAACCGCCTCAAGCCCGGCCCGCCGCTGCCCGAGGCATTGCACCCGCTGCGGGCCAAGGCGGCCACATGGGCCGGCCTCGCGCCCGAAGACCTCACCCACATGCTCATCGCCGAATACCGGCCTGGCACGCCGCTCGGCTGGCACCGCGACGTACCGGACTTCGAGGACATCGTCGGCATCTCGCTGCTCGGCGATGCAGTCATGCAGTTCAGGCCGTATGCGCCCGGCGCGGCGGCCTCGCGACCGAGCACGCTGGAGTTTCTTGTCGAGCCGCGCTCGATCTACATGCTGCGCGGTCCGGCACGGTGGGCGTGGCAGCACGCCATCGCGCCGACCGAGGCATTGCGCTATTCGATCACGCTGCGCACGCGAAGAAGATCGCCTGGGCCGTGATCGCGGCCGTCATCGCGTGCCGCCGCCGCGGCGCGCCTGCAGCTGGTTGCCTGCGCCGACGTGACTCTCGCGGTCGTGCCGGCTTTCCGGCGTGCGGCGCGGCTCGTTCCTTGGCGTGGCGGGCTGATTGCCCGCCTTGTTGTGCTGCGTGGGCACGGTGTCGTGTTCGTCGGTGGTGATGGCGTCGGGGTTGTGTTTCGGGTGCTGCCTGTGGCTCGTCATGGGGCTTCCTGGGTAGGGGTGGACAAGACATCCGTTTGTCCTGCGGCCGATGGAGGATGCCTGTGGGAACGGACCGACCCCGTGCGTCGTCCAAGCCGCGCGGCAGCCGGTCGACGCACGCCATGGGGTGGAAGACAGACTTCGCTGACGCGCAGCGCGTGCGTCTTCTTACCCCTTGCGCGCGCCGTGCGCCCAGCATGGGGGGCTTCTCAACCCGCAGGAGCAATGCCATGCCAAGAGGCGACAAGTCGTCCTACACGGACAAGCAGAAGCGAAAGGCCGAACACATCGAAGAGGGCTACGAGCACCGCGGTGTGGGCAAGGGCGAGGCCGAGCGCCGCGCCTGGGCCACGGTGAACGCCGAGACAGGCGGCGGCAAGAAGTCGGGTTCCGGCCGCGGCAAGGCGGAGAACCACGGCCCCTCGCGCAAGGGCGGGCGCCTGGGCGGCGCTGCCGCCGCCCATCGCACCGCGGCCGAACGCTCGGCCTCGGCGAAGAAGGCCGCCGCCACGCGCAAGCGCAACGCCGAAAAGCGCGGCTGAGCGGGGTGAAGAGGAACCCGGCCTGAACGTGCGAGTTCCGCGGCCTCCTGAAACCAGCCATCGGGCATGTCCGAAAATCGGATTTCTCCTCGGGAAGCCGCGAAAACCGGACATTCCTGACCTGTTTCTGGCGCCAGCCGGACGACTTGCGATTTCCCGCCACCCGGCGGTGGACGCGGGTTGCCGGCTTGTTCGGCGACGCTGCGCCGAACGCGGCTTCTATGCCGTCCAACATCGGGCAACCGGCGTCATTCCGCCGCCGTTTTCGTCGTTTGCCGCGCCTTCGACGCGTCGATACGATCCCGCGCCTTGCCCTTCACGAAAGGACCGCGCGAGTGCCCATCACCACAGCTTCTTCCCCTGGCTCCGATGCCAATGCACGCTGGCAGCAACGCAGCCGGCGCCATGTCTGGCATCCCTGTACGCAGAGCATCCGCCTCGAAGCGGTGCCGCCGCTGCCCATTGCGCGCGGCGACGGCGTGTGGCTCTTCGACGCCGAAGGCCGCCGCTACATGGATGCCACCAGCTCGTGGTGGGTCAACCTCTTCGGCCATGCGCATCCGGCGATCAACGCCGCGCTCAAGGACCAGCTCGACAAGCTGTCGCACGTGATGCTCGCGGGCTGCACGCACGCGCCGGCGGTGGAACTGGCCGAGCGCCTGTCCGCGCTGACGGGCCACGCGCTCGGCCATTGCTTCTACGCGTCCGACGGCGCCTCGGCCGTGGAGATCGCGCTGAAGATGAGCTTTCATGCCTGGCGCAACGCCGGGCGCGGCGGAAAGCGGCGCTTCGTGGCGCTGAAGCGGGGCTACCACGGCGAGACCCTGGGCGCCTTGCACGTGACCGACGTGCCGGTGTTCCGCGATGCCTATGCGCCCTTGCTCGCTGATGCACACCTCGTCGCCTCGCCGGATGCGCGCAACGCCCGGCCCGGCGAGGACGCGGCCGCCGTCGCGCGCCGCGCCGCCGCCGAGCTCGAAGCGCTGCTGGCCGAGCAGCACGACACCATCGCCGCAGTGATCGTCGAGCCGCTGGTGCAATGCGCCACCGGCATGGCGATGCACGACCCCGAGTATCTGCGTCGGCTGCGCGCCCTGTGCGATCGCCATGGGGTGCACCTCATCGCCGACGAGATCGCGGTGGGCTGCGGGCGCACCGGCAGCTTCTTCGCGTGCGAGCAGGCCGGCATCTGGCCCGACTTCCTGTGCCTGTCGAAAGGCATCAGCGGCGGCTACCTGCCGCTGGCGCTGGTGATAACGCGCGACGCCATCTACGAAGGCTTCGTCGACGACGACGCGGTGCGCAGCTTCCTGCATTCGCATTCCTACACCGGCAATGCACTGGCCTGCCGCGCGGCAATTGCCACGCTGGATCTTTTCGAGAGCGAGGATGCGCTGCAATGCAACCGCGGCCGTGCCGCGCGCCTGCTGCGGCACTTGCGCGGCGGGCTTGCAGGGCAGGCGGTCGATCATCTGCGGCAGCGCGGAATGATCACGGCCTTCGACGTGCGCGAGCCGGGCGCGCGTTTCGCCGAACGCTTTCACCTGGCGGCGCGCGCGCACGGGCTGCTGATGCGGCCGATCGGCAACACCGTGTACCTCATGCCGCCGTACACGATCGGCGACGGCGAGATCGATCAGCTGGTCGACGGCACGCTGGCCACGCTGAAAGCCGTCATGGCCACGAACCAGGAAGAAGGAGCCCGCGATGTCGCGCTTGCTTGACCGCCTGCAGGGCGAGATCCACGCGCTCGACGCGCAGTCGCTGCGCCGCCGCCGGCAGATCGCCGAAACCGCCTGCGCGCCCGAGCAGATCCTCACGCTGGCCGGCGCCACCGCGCCGCGCACCATGCTCGGCTTCAGCAGCAACGACTACCTCGGTCTTGCCGCGCACCCCGCGTTGGCGAAGGCATGGGCCGAAGGCGCCGCGCTGTACGGCACGGGCAGCGGTGGTTCGCACCTGATCCTTGGCCACTCGCGCGCCCACGCGCAGCTCGAGGAGCGGCTCGCCGAGTGGATGGCACCTTTCATCCCCGAAGCGCGGAGCCTGTTCTTCTGCACGGGCTACATGGCCAACCTCGCCGTGCTGTCGGCGCTCGGCGGCGCCGAGGCGGTCATCTTCTCGGAAGCACTCAACCATGCCTCGCTGATCGACGGCGCCCGGCTGGCCAAGGCGCGCGTCGAGCGCTATCCGCACTGCGGCGTGGCCGCGCTCGACGCGCAGCTCGCCGCCTGCGACGCGCCCGTGAAGCTCATCGTCAGCGATGCAGTGTTCAGCATGGACGGCCACATCGCACCCGTGGCCGAACTGCTCGCGCTGGCCGAGCGGCACGATGCCTGGCTGGTGATCGACGACGCGCACGGCTTCGGCGTGCTCGGCGCCACGGGGCGCGGCGTGCTCGAAGCCATGGGCTTGCGCTCGGAGCGGCTGGTGCTGATCGGCACGCTGGGCAAGGCCGCGGGCGTGTCGGGCGCCTTCGTGGCGGCGCATCGCACCGTCGTCGACTACCTGGTGCAGCGCGCGCGGCCGTACATCTTCACCACGGCCGCACCGCCGGCCATCGCGCACGCGCTGCTCGCGAGCCTGGCGCTGATCGAGGGCGAGGAGGGCGCCGAACGCCGTTCACGGCTGCGGGAACGCATCGCGCAATTGCGCCGGGGCCTGACCGCCGTGCTGCCAGCGGACGGCAGCGCATGGCTGCCCGAGTCGCCCACCGCGATCCAGCCGCTGATCGTCGGCGACAACGCGCGCGCGATGCGCACCATGGCGCAGCTCGATGCGCGCGGCCTGCGCGTCGGCGCGATCCGCCCGCCGACCGTGCCCGCCGGCACCGCGCGGCTGCGCATCGCGCTGTCGGCCAGCCACGGCGAAGCCGACGTCGCCCGGCTCGTCGATGCATTGGGCGATGCGCTGGCGCAGCCCTGGAAGGAGGCCGCATGAACTGGTTCGTCACCGGCACCGACACGGGCATCGGCAAGACGCTGGTCAGCAGCGCCATGCTGAGCCTGCTGGCCGGCTCCGGCCTGCGCGCGGTCGGCATGAAGCCGGTGGCCGCAGGGCTCGAAGAACGCGACGGCGAATGGCGCAACGAAGACGTGGAGCAGCTGCGCGCGGCCGGCAACGTCGACGCGCCACTGGCGCTGCGCAGCCCGTACCTGCTGCGCGCGCCGATGTCGCCGCACCTGGCGGCCAGGGAAGAGGGCGTGCACATCACGCTGCGGCCGATGCTCTCGGCCTTCGCGGAACTCTCGGCGCGCGCCGATGCCGTGGTGGTCGAAGGCGTCGGTGGCTTCTGCGTGCCGTTCGGCGACGACCTCGACAGCGCCGACCTCGCCGTGGCGCTGGGCCTGCCCGTGATCCTCGTGGTCGGCCTGCGGCTGGGTTGCCTCAACCATGCGCTGCTGAGCGCCGAGGCGGTTCGCGCGCGGGGCCTCGTGCTGGCGGGCTGGGTGGCGAGCGTTGTCGATCCCTCGATGCTGGCGCCGCAAGCCAACCTGCAGGCGCTGCGTGCCCGGCTGGGCGCGCCGCTGCTCGGCGTGGTGCCGCATCTGCAGCAACCCGGCGCCGCGCAGGCCGCGCGCCACATCGACTTGCGTGCACTGCGCGCGACGGCGGCCCATGCCGCGCGCCGTGCCGCGGCGGAGGAATCAGCCGCGCTGGCCTGATTCGACGAGCCGCTTGGCTCGCACGCCGCCCTGGCGCTCCAGCATCCAGCCCGGGTACTCGGCCGGCAGCGCGCTCACCTTGTCCAGCGCGGCCAGCTCGTCGCCCGTGAGCTTGATGGCCGTGGCGGCGATGTTGTCGTCCAGCTGCTCGGCGCGCTTGGCACCGACGATCACGCTGGTCACCACCTGCTGGTGCAGCAGCCACGCCAGCGCGATCTGCGCGACCGAAACCTTGCGCGCTTCGGCCAGCTGGCGCATCACGTCGATGCAGTCGTAGGCGCGCTCGACGTTCACCGGCGGAAAGTCGAAGGTGGTGCGGCGGCTGCCTTTTTCCGCCTGCGTGTCGCGGCCGTACTTGCCGCTCAGCAGGCCGCCCGCGAGCGGGCTCCAGACCATCAGGCCGACGTTTTCGCTGCGCAGCATGGGCGCCAGCTCGCGTTCCAGGTCGCGCCCGGCGATGGTGTAGTAGGCCTGCAGCGACTCGAAGCGCGCGAGCCGGTCGCGCTCGGCGATGCCCAGCGCCTTCGCGATCTGCCAGGCCGCCCAGTTCGACACGCCCACGTAGCGCACGTGGCCCTGGCGCACGAGGTTGTCGAGCGCGTGCACGGTTTCCTCGATGGGCGTGATGGGGTCGAAGCCGTGGATCTGGTACAGGTCGATGTGGTCGAGCTGCAGGCGCTGCAGGCTGGCCTTGACACCGTCCATGATGTGGAAGCGCGAGGCGCCCGCGGAGTTGACGCCCCTGCTGCCGGTTTCGCCGAGCACCTTGGTGGCCAGCACGAAACTGTCGCGCGGCACCTTGAGGTTCTTCAGCGCCTGGCCGGTGATGACTTCCGACTGCCCTTCGGAGTACACGTCCGCCGTGTCGATGAAGTTGATGCCGGCGTCGAGCGCGCGGCCGACCAGCCCTTCGGCCTCCGACTGCTGCAGGTTGCCGATCTGGCCCCAGATGCCGGAGGAGCCGCCGAAGGTCATGGTGCCGAGGCACAGTTCGGAAACCAGGAGGCCGGTGCGGCCGAATTTGCGGTATTGCATGGAGAGGTTCCTTTGCGTTGGAGGCAGGCGCCGAAAGGGGCCGACAAGCCCGGGCGACTGCGGAAAAGTATCCCGCCGGCGCCTGGCCCATGGCGAGTGCGTTCCTGCAAAGTATTTGCCTGATTCTCCAGACCTCCCGCGTGGCGCGTGCGAATCCGATGGAGGAGCGCTAAGCTTCGAACCGCTCATTCCTCCATGGTGGCCGCCCCTTTGGCCCCCAACCATGACAAGGCCTCGAACATGTCCGACGAAACACCCGAAATCGCCGCCGTCATCGCCCAGCCGATGCCGCTGGAGCCCGAACTCGACGAAGCCCGCAAGGAACTGGTGGCGCTGATCGAGCACATCACGCGCGGGCAGGACGGCACCGTCATCACCGCCGTGCCCGGCCTGCAGGTGTTCTGCATCAGCAAGCCCGAAGGCCCCAAGCACGCCTTCGCGTCTCCGGCGCTGGGCCTGATCGCGCAGGGTTCCAAGCGGATCATCGTGGGCGACGACATCTACGTGTACGACCCGATGCACTACCTCGTCACCTCGGTCGACCTGCCGGTGTGCGGCCAGGTGTGCGTGACGAGCGAGAAGGAGCCTTACCTCGGCGTGCGGCTGGAACTGGCCCTCGACGAAATCGGCGAGCTCATCGGCGACGAGAAGCTGCCCGCCAAGGCCAATGCGCCAGCCTCGCGCGGCATGTACGTCAACCGCATCGCCATGCCGGTGCTCGAACCCGTGCTGCGCCTGCTGCGGCTGCTCGATACGCCGGAAGACGTGCCGATCATGGCGCCGCTCATCAAGCGCGAGATCATGTACCGCCTGCTGGTCAACGGCGAGGGCGCGCGGCTGCGGCAGATCGCGCTGCAGGACAGCCACACCCAGCGCATCGCGAAAGCCATCAGCGCGCTGCGCGTCAACTACGCGCAGTCGCTGCGGGTGGAAGACATGGCGCGGGCGGTGCACATGAGCGTGTCGTCGTTCCATCACCACTTCAAGGCCGTCACCGCGATGAGCCCGCTGCAGTACCAGAAGCAGCTGCGCCTGCAGGAGGCGCGCCGGCAGATGCTGATCGCCGGCGCCGACGTGGCGAGCGCCGCGCACAACGTGGGCTACGAAAGCCCGTCGCAATTCGCACGCGAGTACGGCCGCATGTTCGGCGCGCCGCCGCTGCGCGACAAGCGCCGCTGGCTCGGCGAGGCGGGCAACGACGCGATGGGGGCGGCCTCGATGGAGGCTGCGTGAACCGGACGGGCTGCATGGCCGGCGCGCCGCCGCATGGCTGATTCGAAGATCGCCATCTATGGCGCCATCGGCGCCAACGTGGCGATCGCGGTCACCAAGTTCATCGTCGCGGGCATCACCGGCAGCTCGGCCATGCTGTCGGAAGGCATCCACTCGGCAGTCGACACCTTCAACGGCGTGCTGCTGCTGGTGGGCCTGCGCCTGAGCAAGCGGCCCGCGACCGCCGAGCACCCGTTCGGGCACGGCAAGGAGCTGTACTTCTGGAGTCTCATCGTCGCGGTGCTGATCTTCGGGCTGGGCGGCGGCGTGTCGTTCTACGAAGGCATCCAGCACATCCGCCAGCCCGAGCCGATGCGCGACCCGACATCGAATTACGTGGTGCTTGCGGCGGCGGCGCTGTTCGAGGGCACGAGCTTCCTCGTCGCATTGAGGCAGTTCCGCGCGCAGGCCCGCGGCGTGCCGTTCTGGGAGGCGCTCGACCGCAGCAAGGACCCGACCACCTATACCGTGCTGGCCGAAGACTCGGCCGCGCTGGTGGGACTGGCGGTGGCCGCGCTGGGCATCTGGTCCAGCCATGCACTGGACATGCCGGTGCTCGACGGCGTGGCCTCGGTCGTCATCGGCGTGCTGCTCGCGGGCGTGGCAGTGTTGCTCATCGCGCAGTCGCGCGGGCTGCTGATCGGGGAGGGCGTGCGCCCGGAAACCGCAAAGGCGATCCGTGCGGTGGTGATGGAGCAGCCCAGCGTGGAAGGCGTGGGCCGAGTGCTTTCGATGTACGTCGGCCCCGACGAGGTGCTCGTGGTCGTCGATGTCGACTTCAAGGACGACACGCCCACCGGGGACGCGGCCGATGCCATCGCGGCGATCGAGAAGCAGGTGCGCGCGCGCTTCCCCATGATCAGGCGGATCTTCGTCGAGGCGAGCGACGCGCCCGGAGGCGATGCCCACGCCGATAGGACGGGCGGCGCCCGATAGCACCTGCCGCGGTTTCGCGCGTTGCCCCTGCCATGCAGGTTTCGCGGAATTTCGCTATTGTTTTGTTCGCTGCAGCAACACGGAGTAATGCATGCTTTGGCAAAAGAAGCTGGCACGATGGAGCGACGTGGTCCGCGAACGCGCCAACCTGCCTGTGCGGCTTACCTTGTGGGACGGCCAGTCCTACGACTTCGGCACCTTCAGCGGGCCCTCGGTCACGCTGCACGTGAAGACGCCCGCCGCGCTGCCGCTGATGCTGCACCCCACGCTCGACAACCTCGGCGAGGCCTACGTCAAGAGCAAGATCGACATCGAGGGCAAGCTCAGCGACGTCATCGACATCGCCTACGGCCTTGCCAGGACGTCGATCGACAAGCACGGCGGGGCGCTGCGGAACATGGCGCGCCATTTCGCGCACACGAGGTCGTCGGACAGGAAGTCCGTCCAGTACCACTACGACGTCTCCAACGAGTTCTATCGGCTGTGGCTCGATCCGAACATGGTCTATTCATGCGCCTACTTCGAGAACGGCGACGAGGACTTGGCCACTGCGCAACTGAAGAAGATAGACCACATCCTCACCAAGATCGAACTGAAGCCGGGCCAGACGCTGCTCGACATCGGCTGCGGCTGGGGCGCTCTGGCGATCCGTGCGGCGCAGAAGTTCGGCGCGCGCTGCGTGGGGGTGACGCTCTCTCGGAACCAGCTGGAGCTGGCGACCGAACGCGTGAAGGCCGCCGGCCTGCAGGACCGCATCGAGATCCGCCTGCAGGACTACCGCGACGTGACCGGCCGGTTCGACCGCATCACCAGCGTCGGCATGTTCGAGCACGTGGGCCGCAGGAACCTGCCTGCGTACTTCAGGCGCGTGCAGGAGCTGCTTGCAGACGACGGCGTGGTGATGAACCACGGCATCACCTCGTCCGACCCCGCCGGCGGCGGCATGTCGTACGGCGGCGGCGACTTCATCGACCGCTACGTGTTCCCCAACGGCGAGCTGCCGCACATCAGCCTCGCGCTGCAGGCCATGCAGCAGGGCGGCCTCGAAGCCTTCGACGTGGAGAACCTGCGCCGCCACTATGTGCGCACGCTGCGCTGCTGGAGCGACGCCTACGAAGCCAACAGCGAGAAGGCGCGCGCGTTCGTCGACGAAGAAAAATTCCGTATCTGGCGCATCTACCTCGCGGGCTGCGCCTATGCCTTCGAGAACGACGACGTGGCCATCTACCAGGTCGTGGGCCGCAAGGCAGGGCGGCCGGCGAACACGCTGCCGTGGTCGCGCCGCTATATCTACGACGGCACCTCGTTCGGAAGCCCCTAGAGCTTGAGCGCCGGACAAGGGCTCAAGCCGTCTATAGCATGCACGGCTCATGACTTCCACCAACAGAACAACAAACCGCCCCCTCGTCATCGCCTCGATCATGGCCTCCATGGCGATGGTGGCCATCGAAGCCACCATCGTCTCCACCGTCATGCCGCAGATCGCCTCCGAACTGGGCGGACTGCATCTGTACAGCTGGGTGTTCGCCTCCTTCCTGCTGGCGCAGACCGCGATGACTGTGGTGTTCGGCAAGCTCTCGGACCTGTACGGCCGCAAGCCCATCATGTTCGTAGGCATCGCCGTCTTCGTCCTCGGGTCGGTGCTGGCGGGTTTCGCGTGGTCGATGCCGGCCATGATCTGCTTCCGGCTCATCCAGGGCATCGGCGCGGGCGCCATCCAGCCGGTGGCGCTCACCATCGTGGGCGATCTCTATCCGGTGCGCGAACGCGGCAAGGTGCAGGGCTGGCTTGCGAGCGTCTGGGCCGTGTCGGCTGTGGTGGGGCCGATGATCGGCGCACTGATCGTGCAGAAGCTGTCTTGGGCCTGGATCTTCTGGGTCAACGTGCCCATCGGCCTGGCGGCCGCGGCTGGCTTCTGGCTCTTCCTGCACGAAGCGCCGACGGTGCGCCGCTCGTCCATCGACATGGTGGGCGCGGTGCTGTTCACCATCGGCATCGCGGCGCTGATGATCGCGCTGACGGAATTCGGCGTCGGCAATTCGGGCGTGGCGCTCGCGTGGGCCGGGTTGTTCGTCGTCACGCTCGTGCTGTTCATCGCGCAGGAGCGCCGTGCCACCGACCCGATGGTGTCGCTGAAGCTCTGGGGCGCGCGGATGATCGCCGCCGTCAACGGCGCGGCAATGCTGGCCGGCATGGTGCTGATCGGCATCACGACCTTCCTGCCGATGTACGTGCAGGTGGTGCTCGAGCGCTCGTCGGTCACGGCCGGCCTCACGCTCACGATGGTGATGCTCGGCTGGCCCATCGGCGCGACGCTGACCTCGCGCACCTTCCATCGCATCGGCCTGTGGCGCATGGTGGTGGTCGGTGCAGCGCTGATTCCGGTGGGCACCTCGGCCTTCGTCCTGCTCGCGTCAGGCAGCTCGCCGGTGCTGCCCGCCATCGGCTCCTTCGTCATCGGCCTGGGCATGGGCGTGATGAGCCTGAGCTCGCTGATCCTGATCCAGGAAGGCGTCGATCTTGCGCAGCGCGGCATCGCCACGGCGTCGAACGTGTTCTCCCGCAACCTCGGCAGTGCGCTGGGCGCGGCCTTCTTCGGCGCAGTCTTCAATTTCGGGCTGACGCGCGGGGATGGCAGCCCGATGTTCACCGACGACCAGCTGCGCCTGCTGCTGCAGGGGGTGCAGGGTTCGGAGGCCAACGACGCGGGCATTCGCCTGGCGCTGGGCGGTTCGCTGCATCTCACCTTCGTGGCAATGCTGGCCGTGAGCCTGGGTGTGGTCGCGCTGGCGTTGCTGTTGCCGAAGGAAGGACTGGAGAGCCATGCGGTCGGGGCTGGGAAGCCGGCGCCGAAGTAGGCCGCTTCAGCGCAGCAGCGACTTCTTCATGTACGCCAGGTAGAAGCCGGGTGCGTAATCGTCGATGCGGGCGTACTCCTCGTAGCCGTGCTTCAGGTAGAACGGGCGCGCCTGCCACTCGAAGGTGTCCAGCTTTGCGTTCTTCGCGCCCAGCGCGATGGCTTGCTGCTCGGCCTCGGCCAGCAGGCGGGTGCCAAGGCCCGAGCCTCGCGCGTCTTCTTCGACGAAGAGCACTTCGATGTTGAGCCAGTAGAGAAACACGAAGCCGCGCAGGCCACCGAGGAGACGCCCGTTCTCGTCCCTTGCGTTGAGGCGGATGTACTGCTGTTCGGGGTACTCGCCGACGAAGCCATAGTTGTAGTGGCGCAGCTTGAGGCCGAGCTCGCCAGAGCGGATTTCTTCAGGCGTGGCGGGGGCAATGGTGAGGTTTTTCATTCGGGAGAAAAGCTGTGCGATGGAACGGTGCAACTCTACCGGCTCGCCCCACGTCCGAACCCGAACCACAGCCCGCTCAGGATTGGCGGGCGAAGCCACCCAACGAAGAAAGCCGCGCACGCATATGCAATCCCTGGGAGACGCCATCGACCGACTTCGCCTGAGCCCCTCCATCGCGAACCTCATCAGGTAACTTGGAATCCGTCTTTGGAAAGGCGGTGGCACCGCGCAGAATCGGCCGAAGCGTTCGTTCGACCATTGCCATGCCGCTGCGTACCTTTCATCTTTCTCCGTCGGCCCAGGGCCGCAAAGTTCTTGCCCTGACAGCCAATGCCTGGCGCATTCCGCCGCGCTCGGCACGCGAAGTGGCGCGCCGGGCACCACACGGCTATGTGCCTGTGCGGGCGCTGCGGCGGCTGCATGCGGCCGCGGTGCTGGCCCTGCTGCCGCATTCGTGGTGAACTTGGCGCCAGGGCCATGAACCTGGAGACAAGAGAAGATGCTGATCGTCCTGGGCGGTCTGCCGGGCACGGGCAAGACCACCATCGCGCGCGAGATCGCCGAACATCGGCGCCGCGTCGAGCAGCGCAGCGTCGACGTGCCGGGCCTCGTGCCGCCGATGTGGGCGTCCGTGCAGCGCCACGACTACGCGCCCTGGACCACCCAACGCCTCGTCATCGACACCGCAACCCTCAGCGCGCATGAGGCCGCGCAATCGATCCTGTCCCAAGTGCGCGACTGAGCATTCAGCAAATATCGATATAGGAATTCAGCGCAAACGGTGCGCGCGATGCCTCGGAGAATTTGCATCAATTCTTTCCGAGGCGTCTTTCGCCGCACACCGTGTCCTACTCGCTGTCCCTGCTCGACAAGAGCCTGATCCCAGAAGGCGCCGACGCCGCTCAAGCGTTCCGGCACACCATTGCGCTCGCGCAAAGCGCGGAGCGGCTGGGCTACCACCGCTACTGGCTCGCCGAGCATCACGGCAACAGGAACTACGCGGGCTCCGCCCCCGAGGTGCTGGCAGCGCACGTGCTCGCGAAGACCTCGCGAATCCGCGTGGGCACGGGTGGCGTCATGCTGCAGCACTACAGCCCGTTCAAGGTGGCCGAGACCTTCCGCGTGTTGGCTTCGCTGGCACCGGGGCGCGTGGACCTGGGCATCGGCAAGGCGCCCGGCGGCCTGCCGCTGACGAGCAAGGCGCTGCAATGGCTGCACGATCCGGTGAAGGCGAAGGGCGAGGACTTCGGGCTGCGCCTGGCCGAGCTCGATGCCTTCCTGCACGATGGCATTGCCTCCGGCCATGCGCTGGCCGGCGTGGTGGCCACGCCCAATCCCCCGCAGCTGCCGCAGCGCGTGCTGCTCGGCGGCAGTCCTGAAAGTGCGGTGCTGGCGGCGCGCCTCGGCTGGGACTTTGTCTATGCGGGGCATTTCAACGGCGACCCGGTGAATCTTGCGCAATCGATCGAGGCCTACCGCGCCGAGACGGGCCGCGCGCCGCTGCTCGCGCTCTTCGCCTTCGCGGCCGAGACGCACGAGAAGGCCGCGGAGCTTGTCGGTGCGCTGCGCAGCTTTCGCGTGCACCTGCCCACGGGCCAGAGCGTCAACCTGCCGAGCCTCGAGGCGGCCGCCGAGTTTGCGCGGCAGGCCGGCGTGAGCGACTACCGCACCGAAGAACGCCGCCCGCATGTGATCGCAGGTTCCGGCGAAGAGGTGCGCGACGCGCTCGACGCGTTGAGCGAGCGCTACGGCATCGAGGAGTTCGTCATAGACATCCCCGTGGCCGGTTTCGCCGAGCGCCACGCCTGCGTCGAACTGCTTGCCAAGGCGCGCGAACCGGCGCTGGCCTGAGCCTTTCCTTCAACCTCACAAGAACGATCGTCATGAGCAACATCAAGTTCGGCGTCATGCTGCAGGGTGCCGGCAGCCACATGAATTCATGGAAGCATCCGGGCGGGCCGGCCGACGCCAGCGTCAACCTCGACTTTTTCGTGCGCACCGCGCAGAAGGCCGAAGCGGCCGGCATCGCCTTCGCATTCGTGGCAGACGGGCTCTACATCAACGAGAAGTCGATCCCGCATTTCCTCAACCGCTTCGAGCCGATCTCGATTCTTTCGGCGCTCGCCACCGTGACCTCGAAGATCGGCCTCGCGGGTACCGTTTCCAGCTCGTACAGCGACCCGTTCACGGTGGCGCGCCAGTTCGCCTCGCTCGACCTGATCAGCGGCGGCCGCGCGGGCTGGAACGTGGTGACCACCCCGCTCGAAGGCAGCGCGAAGAACTACAGCCGCAGCCACCCCGAGCACGCACTGCGCTACGAGATCGCCGACGAGTACCTTGCCGTCACGCAGGGCCTGTGGGACAGCTGGGACGACGATGCCTTCGCGCGCAACCGCGAGACCGGGCAGTTCTTCGAGCGCGAGAAGCTCCACACGCTGGACCACAAGGGGCGCTTCTTCCAGGTATCGGGCCCGCTGAACATCCAGCGCTCGCCGCAGGGCCAGCCGGTGATTTTCCAGGCTGGATCGTCGGACGCGGGTGTCGGTCTCGCGGGCAAGTATGCGGATGCGGTGTTCACGCATTCACCGTCGCTGGAAGACACGCGCAGCTTCCTGCGGCAGGTGAAGGCCAGCGCGGTCGCGCAGGGCCGTCAGGCCGACGACGTGAAGATATTCCCCGGCATCGGTCCCGTGGTCGCGGCCACCGAGGAAGAAGCCGAGGCCAAGTACCGCGCCATCCGCGAGCTGCTGACGGTGGAGGAGGCGCTGGCCTACCTGGGTCGCTTCTTCGACCATCACGACTTCGGCCAGTACCCGCTGGACGCGCCGTTCCCCGAGCTGGGCGAAATCGGCCGCAACAGTTTTCGCTCGACCACCGACCGCATCAAGGCCAACGCGAAGGCCAATGGCCAGACCTTGCGCGAAGTGGCGCTCGAAGTGGCCACGCCGCGCACGCAGTTTGTAGGCACCGGCGAGCGCATCGCCGACGAGATCATCCGCTGGGTGGACGAGGGCGCGGCCGATGGCTTCATCCTCGGTTTCCCGGTGCTGGGGCAGGGCCTGGACGACTTCATCGAGTTCGTGATTCCGGTGCTGGAGGCGCGCGGGCGCTACCAGCGAGAACTGCCTGGCGTCACCCTGCGCGACCACCTGGGACTGCCACGCAAGGCGAGCCGCTACGCCGCGCAAGACGACGCGCCCGCCGCGAAAAAGAAGGTCGCCTGATGGGAAAGAACTACAAGGAGACGGAGACGAACCGCATGAACGAACACTTCCTCTACACCACGCCGCTCGACCCGCGCGCGAAGCCGTTGCTCGAAGGCCTTTCGTTCGAGTACGACAGCCGCTATGGCGACGTGCTGCGCGAGCCCGGCGCGCCGCGCGAGATAGACCGCTATCCGGCCGAGGTGTTTGCGCCGTCGCACGGCGGCAACTTCGTGCTGCTGCTGCGGGACGGCATCGCCATCGGCGGTGGCGCCTTCATGCGGCATGACGAGCGCACGGCGGAACTCAAGCGCGTGTGGACGCACGGCCCACTGCGGCGGCAGGGTCTGGCCAGCAAGGTGCTTGCCGAGCTGGAGGCGCAGGTGCTGCGGCAGGGCTACGAGCGCATCTACCTGACGACGGGCTTTCGCCAGCCCGAGGCCGTGGGCCTGTACCTCGGCCATGGCTACACGGCGCTGTTCGATCCGCCCATCGACCCCGAAACGCCGCGCAAGCTGCCTTTCGAGAAGCACCTGGACACGGAGCGCCATCACGGCCGTCCGGCCGCGCAACGAGCCGAGGCGGTACAGCGATGAACACGACCGTCCTCGACGCCGGCAGCGAGCCGCGCAGCCCTGCGCCCGTTCGCGCGCCTCAACCGCCGCGCGCGGCAGCAGCGCCAGCACCCGCCAAGGGCGACTACTCGCACTTCCGCGTCGTGCCGGCGAAGTACCCGGCCCGCACGGCCGGCACCATCTTTGCCGTGGCGGTCATCGGCATCGTGCTGCATTCGACGCTCACCAACCCGCGCTGGGGCTGGGGCGTGTTCGCCGAATGGTTCTTTGCGCAGCCGGTGCTCGAAGGGCTGGGCCGCACGCTGCTGCTGACGGCGCTGGGCGCGTTGCTCGGCTTCTTTTTCGGCACCGGGCTGGCGCTGGCACGCGTCTCCCGCTCGCCGCTGCTGGCGCGGCTGTCATGGGTGTTCACGTGGATCTTCCGGTCGATTCCGGTGATCGTGCTGCTGCTGATCATCAACAACCTCGGCTACCTCTACGAGACCGTAGCGCTGGGCATTCCGGGCACCGACGTCACCTTCTTCTCGTACCCGACCACGCAGCTGATCAGCCCGTTCGTGGCGGCACTGGTGGGCCTCACGCTGAACCAGGCGGCCTTTGCCTCGGAGATCGTGCGCGGCGGCATCCTTTCGGTGGAGCAGGGGCAGCTCGAAGCGGCGGCTGCACTGGGGCTGTCGCGCGGAAGGCAGTCGCTGCGTATCGTGCTGCCGCAGGCGATGCGCACGATCTTGCCGACGGCCTTCAACGACATCATCGGGCTGGCCAAGGGCACGTCGAACCTCTACATCCTGGCGCTGCCCGAGCTGTTCTACACGATCCAGATCATCTACCGGCGCAACCTCGAAGTGATTCCGCTGCTGATGGTGGCGACGGTGTGGTACCTCATCATCCTCACGGTGCTGTCGGTGGCGCAGCACTACATCGAGCGGTATTTTTCGCGCGGCGCGCTGCGCCATCCGCCGCGTTCGTGGCTCGGTGGCGTGGTGCGCGGCCTGTGGCGATCGAAGGCGCCGACCGTGGCACCCGTGACCGGAGCGCCGGTCGCCGCCGACGCCCCCGCGCAGGTGCCGCGCTGGACCGATCCGCTCACGCAGGGCGGCGAGGTCACGATCCACGGCGTTTCGAAGAGCTTCGGCACGCTCAAGGTACTCGACGACGTGACGCTCACCGTGGGTCAGGGCAGCGTGACGGTCATCCTCGGCCAGTCGGGCTCGGGCAAGTCGACGCTGCTGCGGGTCATCAATCACCTGGAGCGCGTGGACGACGGCTTCATTGCCATCGACGGCGAACTCATCGGCTACCGCCGCGACGCGGACACGCTCTACGAGCTGCACGAGAAGGAAATCCTCAAGCGCCGCGTTGATGTGGGCATGGTGTTCCAGAACTTCAACCTGTTCCCGCACCTCACGGTGCTGGAGAACATCGTCGAGGCGCCGGTGTCGGTGCGCGGCCTGCCGCGCGCCGAAGCCGAGGCACTGGCCTCCGAGCTGCTGGGGCGCGTGGGCCTGGGCGACAAGACGCATGCCTATCCGCGCCAGCTTTCCGGCGGCCAGCAGCAGCGCGTGGCCATCGCGCGCGCGCTCGCGCTCAAGCCCAAGGTGCTGCTGTTCGACGAGCCCACCTCGGCGCTCGACCCCGAGCTTGTGGGCGAGGTGCTGGCCGTCATCAAGGAGCTGGCGCGCTCGGGCACCACGCTGGTCATCGTGACGCACGAGATCGGTTTTGCGCGCGAGGTGGCCGACACCATCGTCTTCATGGAGCGCGGCCGCATTCTCGAAACCGGCACGCCCGACAAGGTGTTCAACGCGCCGGAGCATCCGCGCACGGCCGAGTTCCTGGCCAAGGTTCTTTGATTCCTCATCCTTTTCTTTCTCTACTGCATCGCTCTTCATGACCCATCGACGAAACATCCTGTCCGCTCTTCTGGCGACGTTGCTGCCCCTGGCTGCCCTGGCGCAACCCGCCGCCGACCTGAGCCCCGAGCAGGCCGGCCGGCCGCGCGCGCAGAAGCTCGACGAGGCCGTCAAGCTCGCGAAGGACTTCAAGTTCCAGAAGGAGGGCGTGCTCGTCGTCGGCACGACCACCGGCCGCCTGCCGTTCGCGGCCTATGCGACCGACACGAAGACGCCCGTGGGCAACGCCCCCGACATCGCCCAGCTGGTGGCCGACAGCCTCGGCCGCAAGCTGGAGCTGGTGTCCACCGCCTGGGCCGATTGGCCGCTGGGCCTGCAGTCGGGCAAGTTCGACGTGGTGGTGTCCAACGTGACAGTGACCGAAGAGCGCAAGGAGAAGTTCGACTTCTCCACTTACCGCAACGACCAGATCGGCATCTACGTGAAGTCCGACAGCAAGCTTGGCGCCATCAAGGAGCCGAAGGACATCGCGGGTCTGAAGGTGATCGTGTCGGCCAGCACCAACCAGGAGCAGATCCTGCTGCGCTGGAACAAGCAGAACGTGGCGGCCGGGCTGAAGCCGGTCGAGATCCAGTACTACGACGACGATGTGGTGCAGCGGCTGGCGATCCAGTCGGGCCGCGCCGATGCGTACGTGGGCCCGAACGCCATCGCGGCCTATGAGGCGCGCGACGGCAAGACGAAGCTCGCAGGTGTGTTCTCCGGCGGCTGGCCGCAGAACGCCGAGATTGCAGTCACTTCACGCAAGGGCTCGGGCATTGCGGACGCCATCACGCTCGCACTGAACGCGCAGATCAGGAACGGCAACTACGCCAAGGCGCTTTCGCGCTGGAACCTGAATTCCGAAGCCATCGAGGCCTCGCGCACCAATCCGCCAGGCCTGCCGAAGAACTGAGCGATGGGCATGACTTTCAAGTACGCACCGGGCGCCTGGATCGCCCGCAGCTTCGTCGCACTCGCGCTGGTTGCCGGCGCGGTGCAGGCTGCCGACAAGTTCGACTTCAGCCCCGAACAGCGCAGCCGTCTGCGCGCCGGCAAGGACGCGGAAGCCGTCAATGCCATTCCACCGAGCTTCAGATTCGTGAAAGAAGGCGTGCTGACCGTCGCCATTGCGCCGTTCGCCCCACCCATCTCGACCTACGCCACCGACGCGAAGACGGTCGTCGGCTTCGACGCCGACTTCGCGCTGCTCATCGCCGATGCGCTGGGCCTGAAGCTCGACCTGCAGCCCATCGCCTGGGCCGACTGGCCGCTGGGCCTGAGCTCGGGTAAGTACGACGCGGTGATCTCCAACGTGGGCGTGACCGAGCAGCGCAAGGAGAAGTTCGACTTCTCGACCTACCGCCTCGGCCTGCATGGCTTCTATGTGCGCACCGACAGCGCGATCAAGTCGATCAAGGAGCCGAAGGACGTGGCGGGCCTCAAGCTGACGACCGGCGCCGGCACCAACCAGGAGCGCATCCTGCTCGAGTGGAACCGGCAGAACGTTGCGGCGGGTTTGAAGCCCGTCGAGATCCAGTACTACGACGATGATGTGACGCGCACGCTGGCGGTGGTCACCAAGCGGGTCGATGCCAACTTCAATCCGAATGCGCCGCAGGCCTATGAGGCTGCGAGGAACGGGCAGATCCGGTTGGTCGGAACGGTCAACGCGGGCTGGCCGCTGAAGTCGGACGTGGCCATTGCCACGCGCAAGGGCAGCGGCCTCGCGGTGGCGCTGACCACCGCGGCCAATGGCCTGATCCGCAACGGCACCTACGCCAAGGCCCTGGCGCGCTGGAGCCTCGTGGAAGAAGCCTTGCCGAAGTCGGAGACCAACCCGCCCGGTTTGCCGAAGTTCGCGCCATGAGCATCCGCCATCTTGCATTCCTCACGCCCGGCAACTACGCCGAGGGCGATCCGCACACCGGACTCGAAGCCGCGCTGAAGCTCTTCGAATTCGGCGAGAAGCTCGGCTTCAACGGTGCATGGGTGCGGCAGCGGCACCTGGAGCGCGGCGTGTCGTCGGCCGCGACCTTCCTGGCCGCCGCAACGCAGCGTGCGCGTCGCATCGAGCTGGGCGCGGCAGTGATCCAGATGGGCTACGAGAATCCGTTCCGGCTTGCCGAAGACCTCGCCACGGTCGACGTGCTCTCGCGCGGCCGGCTGCAGGTGGGCCTGAGCGCGGGCGCGCCGCAGCATGGCGCGCTCTTGGGCAACCGCTTCTACGACGCGGCGCCGAACACCATCGACTTCACGCACAAGCGCGTCGGGCGGCTCAAGGCCAACCTGGAGGACACGCTGCTTGGCGATGAGCAGACTTTTGTCGAGTCGGCCGGCGGTCGCGTGCGGCCGCGCATTCAACCGTACCCACAGGGCTTGACCGACCGGCTCTGGTACGGCGGCGGTTCGCTGCGCTCGGTCGAGTGGGCGGGACGCAATGCATTCAACCTGCTGCTGGGCAATGTGCTGTCGGGCGAGACCACCGACGACTTTTTGCAGGCGCAGCTGGGCCTCGTCGAGCGCTATCGCGCCAGCGAAGCGGATGGGCGCAGGGGCAGGGTGGCGCTGGGCCGCGTGATCGTGCCGCTCGATGGCGCCGATGCCGCCACGCGCAAGCGCTACCGCGAGTTTGCGGCCGGCCGCGTCGAACGCACGCTGACGCCGCAGGGCGAGCGGCGCACGCTGTTCGCGGGCGACCTCGTGGGTACCTCCGACGAAATCCTGGAGCGCCTGCGGCACGACCCGGTGCTGCCGCATGTGAGCGAATTGCGTGTGGAGCTGCCCTACAACTTCAGCGGTGCGGAATACGAACAGATCCTGACCGACTTGTCTGGCCGCATCGCGCCGGAACTCGGTTGGCGGGCGCTTTGAACTGGAGGATGGAGAGAGAGGGGAGACCCTGAGGCATTGAGTTCGAGGTGAGTCGGAGTCGGGTTGCGCTTTCTGCAATTCGACGGGCGACTTTTCAACGGGCCTTCGGCCCGTTTTTTTCAAGAGAAGGCGAGCCCTACAGCATGTAAGTCACGAGCTTGAAGTCCGGGTCCTCGGGGAAGGGCTTCACCGTGAAGCCCAGCCGCCGCACCAGCTTCAGCATGTCGGGGTTGTTGGCCAGCACCAGCCCGTCGATTTCCGCGAGGCCCTTGTCGCGCGCCACGTCGATGATGCTTTCCATCAGCCGCGAGCCGATGCCCTTGCCGCTGAACTCGTCGGCCACCACCAGCGAGAACTCGCAGCTGGTCTGGTCGGGGTTGGTGACGTAGCGCGACACCCCCACGATGTGCTCGCTCTCGAGCACGGTGCCTTCGGGCGACACGCTGCGCTCCAGCATCACCGCCACCAGCGCCATCTCGCGGTCGTAGTCGATCAGCGTGAAGCGCGACAGCATCGACGGCGGCAGTTCGTGGAAGCGCGAGACGAAGCGGAACCAGCGGCTCTCGGGTGACAGGCCCTGCACCAGCGCCTGCAGCATCTGGGCGTCGTTGGGGTGTACCGGCCGCACGATGTAGGTGCCGCCGCCGGTGCCCGGCAGGGGCCACTCGCGCCGGTAGCGCGCGGGGTACGGCATGATCGCCAGGTGCTGGTAGCCGTTGCCCAGGTGGCCCGCCGCCGCCTGCGTGCTGCTGCCGATCACGATGCGCGCATCGACAGACACCGCGCCCGACTCGTCCACGATGATCGGGTTGATGTCCATCTCGCGCAGCTCGGGCAGCTCGCACACCATTTCAGACACGCGCAGCAGCACGTCTTCGATCGCTTCCATGTTCACGGCACTCGCGCCGCGCCATTCACCCAGCGTCTGCGCCACGCGCGAGCGCTCGATGAGCCGGTGCGCGAGAAACTGGTTGAGCGGCGGCAGCTCCATTGCGCGGTCGTTCAGCAGCTCGATCATGGTGCCTCCCGCACCGAAGACGATGACCGGGCCGAAGGGTTCGTCGGTCACCATGCCCACGTAAATCTCGCGGCCGCGCCGCGCCCGCACCATCTTCTGCACGGTCACGCCGTTGATGCGCGCCTCGGGCGCGAGGCGGGCTACGCGCTCCATCATCTCGATGTAGGTGTCGCGCGCGCCGGTGCCGTTCATCACGTTGAGCGCGACGCCCTCGACGTCCGACTTGTGCGGGATGTCGGGCGAATCGATCTTCAGCGCCACCGGAAAGCCAAGCTGCGTCGCGATCATCATCGCCTCGCTGGCGCTGCGCGCGAGCATCGTGCGCGTGATCGGAATGTGGAAGGACGACAGCAGCGACTTCGATTCCATCTCCGTCAACACACGGCGCCGCTCGGCCAGCACGCTTTCGATCAGCAGGCGCGCGCCCTCGATGTCGGGCTTGGCCAGCGCCGACAGCGGCGGCGGCGTCTGCTGCAGCAACTGCTGGTTCTGGTAGAAGGCCGCGATGTTGCCGAAGGCGCCCACCGCGGCCTCTGGCGTGCGAAAGCTCGGGATGGTTGCCTCGGCCAGCACCGAGCGCGCCTTGCCGACGGAAGAGTCGCCCATCCAGCAGGCCAGCAGCGGCTTGTTCATCGGCCGCGGAATGTCCGCCAGTGCTTTCGCGGTGGCGGCCGCGTCGGCGCCGGCCTTGGGCGAGAAGATGGCGAGCACGCCGTCGACCTGGCTGTCGGCCGAGGCTGCGTCGATGGCGGCGCGGTAGTGCGCGGGCAGGGCCTCTTCAGAAAGGTCGATCAGGTCGGCCAGCGAGGCGAGCGGGGGCAGGGCGGGCTGCAGCACTTTCTGCGCGGGCGCGGAGAGCTTGCCCAGGTCGAGCCCGATCTCGTTGATCCAGTCGGCCGCCAGCACACCGGGGCCGCCGCCGTTGGTGACCACCGCAAGCCGCTTGCCCACGGGGCGGTAGCGCGAGGCCAGGCACTTGGCGGCCGAGAACAGTTCGACGAAGGAACGCACGCGCACGGCGCCCGCGCGGCGCAAGGCGGAATCGAACACGTCGTCGCTGCCCACGATGGCCGCGCTGTGTGTCTGCGCGGCCTCGTTGCCCGCGGGCTTGCGGCCGGCCTTGAGCACCACCACCGGCTTGGCATGCGAGGCCGAGCGCAGCGCGCTCATGAAGCGGCGCGCGTCGGCAATACCTTCGAGGTACACGATGATGCTGTGCGTGGCCTGGTCGTTGGCGAGGAAGTCGAGCACCTGCGGAATGTCGACAGAGGTGTGCGGGCCCAGCGACACCACGCTGGAAAAACCGACGCCGTTCTGCCGCGCCCAGTCGAGCATCGAGGCCGTGAGCGCACCCGATTGCGACACCAGTGCGAGCGGCCCCGGCCTGGCCAGCGGACCGGCTGCACTCGCATTCAGATGCAGCAGCGGCCGCTGGAAACCCAGCGAGTTCGGCCCCAGCAGATGCACCCCTTCGCGCTGCGCGATCTTGCGCCACTGAGCCGCCTGGTCCGCGCCGATGCCGCTCGAAAGAACCGCTGCCGCCGTGCAGCCGATGCGCCCTGCGATTTCAAGCGCGGCCGCCACGTCGCGCGGCGCCAGCGCGATCAGTGCGAGGTCGGCATGGGTCTGGGCCAACTCTTCGAGCGTGCCCTTGGTGCGCACGTCCAGAAAGCGCAATGTGCCGTCGAAGCGGTCGGTGCGAAAGGCCTCGCGCAGCGTGTGGCCCGCCGGAGTCTGGCCGCCCGGATCGTCGGCGTGGCCGACGAAGGCCACGATGGAGGCGGGCGCGAAAAGCGGGTTCAGAAAATGCTTGTCCATGCCCCCAAGTCTGCACCGTTCGCCGGCCGTTGTGCAGTGCGGTGGTCAGGACGGATTCAGCGCGCTTGGCTATAGTCAAGGTTCCATGCAAAAACGTATCGGCGTGATCTTCGTCTCGCGACGAAATTCATTACGCAGCATCCTGGCCGAAGCGTGCCTCGCGCACCTGGACCCGAAGCGGTTCTCGGCATTTTCCTGCGGTCAACCCGGGCAGGTCGCCCGCGAGTTCCATCCCGCAGCCGTCGCCGCATTGAAGAGCACGAGCATCCCCGTGCCGCTGCGGCCGCCGCGCAGCTGGGACGAACTGGTGCGCGCGAATGCAGCGGCGGCAGACTTCGTCATCACGCTGGATGCGACCACCGAATCCCGCCAGCCGCCATGGCCAGGCCAGCCCGACGCGGCGTTGTGGGCCTACCCGGACGTGGCCGATGGCAGCGACCTCGACAAGATCGCGCACGACGCGATCCAGATGCTGTTCTCGCTGCGCCGCCGGCTGGAACTGCTCGTGAGCCTGCCGATACAAGGGGTGGATCGCTCGGCCGTGCGCTCCGACCTGCGGGACCTGGGGTACTTGCGCTAGCGGGCCTGCGCAGCGTGCCGCCCCGCGTCCGTCGCTTCACTCCAGCGTGAAGCCGATCTTCAACGTCACCTGCCAGTGCGCCACCTTGCCGTCGACCACATGCCCACGTGTCTCGGTCACGGTGAACCACTGGATATTGCGCACCGTCTCGTGCGCCTTGGCGATGGCCACCTGCACGGCATCTTCGATGCCCGTCGGCGAGGAGCCCGTCAGTTCGAGCGATTTGTAGACATGGTTGGACATGGGATCGGTCTCCTTCAGGTTGTTGGTTGGACAGCGGCGGCAAGGCGGCCGCAAAACATCGTAGTCCTGTTGCGGGCGGCAGTGGACGAATCCGGCTATCGCTATGCGCCCAGCTGCTTTCCCGCATCCCCGAAGCTCTCGACCAGGAACCCGACGACGGCCTGCACGCGCGCCGTGCGGCCCTTGCGGCTCGGTACCAGCAGCGTGACCGGTGCACTGTCGAACTGCCAGTCGGCCAGCACGCGCACCAGCGTGCCGCGCGCGACGGCGTCGGCCGCGTCCCATTCGGAACGCAGCACGAGGCCCATGCCTTGCTCGGCCCATTGCCGGGCCACGCCGCCGTCGTTGGTGACGTAGGCGGGCGAGATGCGCAGCGTTTCCCGCGCGGCCGACCGCTTGCCCGATGACCCCGCTGCGCCTTTGGACGGACGCACGTGCCACAGCGTCACGTCTTCGTCGTTCTCCCGGATGCAGATGCAGCCGTGCGCCAGCACATCGCGCGGTGCACGCGGCACGCCGTGCAGGCGCAGGTAGTCCGGGCTCGCGCACAGCCAGCGCTCGTTGGCGCTCAGCGTGCGCGCCACCCATGAAGAATCGCGCACCGTGCCGATGTGGATCACCGCGTCGGCGTCGTGCCGGTCGGGCCACGGGGTTTCGCGCAGGTCGAGCTGCACGCGCAGCCCCGGATGCAGCCGGGCGAAGCGCGCCAGCATCGGCGCGATGTACTGCCGGCCGTAGCCGAAGGGCGCGGCGATGCGCAGCGCGCCGGTGAGCCGCCGGTCGTCACGCTGCATTGATTCGCGCAGGCCCTCGATCTGCCCGAGCAGCGCGGCGGCCTCGCGCGCGAAGCGTTCGCCTTCTGGCGTGAGGCTCAGCCGCCGTGCGGTGCGGGTGGCTAGCGACAGGCCCAGCGCGGCTTCGAGCTTGCGCAGCCGCATCGACAGCGCGGGCGGCGTCACGTCGAGCGCGCGGGCCGCCGCGCTCAGTGAGGGTTCGCGCAAAAGGGCGGCGGCGAGCTGCATGTCCTCGATCTGGATCATTAACTTCTGCTTAACGATTGATGACCGTGCATTGAAGCACAGGCACGGCCTTGAAACGTACAGTCGGTGGCCATGAGTACCCTTTCCACCATCGACACACCTGCCGCCCTCATCGAACAGGCGCGCATGCAGCACAACATCGCGCGCATGCAGCAGCGCATGAACGAACTCGGCGTGCGCTTTCGCCCGCACGTGAAGACCAGCAAATGCATCGACGTTGCCAAGGCGCAGTGCGGCGCGGGCGCGCAGGGCATCACCGTTTCCACGCTGAAGGAGGCCGAGCAGTTCCTCGCCGGGGGCTTCACCGACATCCTCTATGCCGTCGGCATGGCGCCGCACCGGCTGCCGTATGCGCTGGACCTGCGCCGGCGAGGCTGTGCGCTCGGCATCATCACCGACAGCGTGGAATCGGCGCGGGCGATTGCCGCGTTCGGCCGCGCGAACGGCGAAGTGTTCGACGTGCTGATCGAGGTCGACACCGACGGCCACCGCAGCGGCATCCGCCCCGAGGAAGACGCGCTGCTCGACGTGGCACACGCGCTGCACGACGGCGGCATGCGCCTTGGCGGCGTGATGACCCATGCCGGCTCCAGCTACGAGCTGGACACGCCAGAAGCCCTGAGGGCGATGGCCGAACAGGAGCGCTCGGGCTGCGTGCGCGCCGCACAGCGTCTGCGCGGCGCGGGCCTGCCATGTCCCGTGGTCAGCGTCGGCTCCACGCCCACGGCGCTGATGGCTCAGGCGCTCGATGGCGTGACCGAGGTGCGGGCCGGCGTGTACGTGTTCTTCGACCTCGTGATGCGCAACGTCGGCGTGTGCACCGAGGCCGACATTGCCTTGAGCGTGCTCACCACGGTGATTGGCCACCAGGCCGAAAAGGGCTGGGCCATCGTCGACGCGGGCTGGATGGCCATGAGCCGCGACCGCGGCACGCAGAAGCAGAAGCGCGACTTCGGTTACGGGCAGGTCTGCGGTATCGACGGCAAGGTGCTGGATGGCTACGTGCTCAGCGGTGCCAACCAGGAGCACGGCATCCTTTCGCGCGAAGGCGCGCCGGACGCGGACATCGCGGCGCGCTTTCCCATCGGCACGCGGTTGCGCATTCTGCCGAACCACGCCTGCGCGACGGGCGCGCAGTTTCCCGAATATCACGCGCTGTCGGAAGAGGGCGCGCTGAAGACCTGGGGACGGTTCCACGGTTGGTGACGCGCGCGTTGCGGAGCGGGCAACGAAGGCATCACCTCCGCTCACCGCATGGATGAACGATCGCTGCGCCTCGCAGCGGGTCATCGGTGCGCATGCATCGATGTTGGCGTTATAGGTGAAAACGCTCATGACCTCATCAAAAGTAGTTATATAAACTAACTATATATTTCGCATCTAGGACGAAACGCGACACCTGAACGTCCTGCCCGTCGCGGCCCGGACGTCGGCACCGCAGCGCCGGACTACTCCCCCATTCGCATATCAGGATGTTCTCCATGAGCCCTCTCTTCCGCGCCCTTCTGGTCGCCTTGGCCTTGCTTTTCACCGGTTGGACTTACGCCGACGATGGCGAGATAAAGGTTACTTTGCTCGGTACCGGCTCGCCCAACCCCAGCCCTGAGCGCTTTTCCATGAGCACTCTGGTT
Organism: Variovorax sp. Varisp46; assembly: GCF_059491885.1. Lineage (NCBI taxonomy): Bacteria > Pseudomonadati > Pseudomonadota > Betaproteobacteria > Burkholderiales > Comamonadaceae > Variovorax > Variovorax sp. Varisp46. Next base: position 2,159,136 of record NZ_CP168515.1, on the reverse strand, counting down.
ACCGCAGGCGGGCAGAACCTCCTGTTCGACGCCGGTCGCGGCTCATCAATCCGCCTGTGGCAGGCTGGGGTACCAATTGGCAAGCTCGATGCGGTCTTCCTTACCCACTACCACTCGGACCATACCGTCGGCCTGCCCGACATCTGGCTCACCGGTTGGATCGACACCCCCTACGGTCGACGCAAACAGCCTCTGAGGCTGATCGGCCCGAGCGGGGTGCTACCCCTGGCCCGGGGCTTGGAGGCCGCTTACGCCGACGACGTGACAACCCGGGTCGCCGACGAGCATCTCTCGGCCGACGCTGCGCGGATCGATGCTCGCGAGTTCAGCGGCAACGGTGTCGCGGTGTTCGAGCATGGCGGGGTCAGGGTCACGGCGTTCGAGGTCGACCATGGCGACAAGATCAAGCCGGCCTATGGCTACCGGATCGACTACAACGGCCACTCCGTGTTGATCTCAGGCGACACGCGGCGCAGCGACAATCTCGTGAAGTTCGCCACCGGCGTGGATCTGCTGATTCACGAAGTGTGCATGGTCAACGAGCAAGCCCTCGCTTCGAACCAAGGCTTCCAGGCCATCGTTGCCCACCACGTCACACCAGCCGATGCGGGTGCGGTCTTCACCGCAGCGAAGCCAAAGCTGGCGGTCTACAGCCACCTGGTGTTCCTGTCCGACACCAAATTCCCTCGTCCGACGGTGGACGCGCTGATCGAGCAGACGCGCAAGACGTACAACGGGCCGCTCGTCGTCGGCCAGGACCTGATGGCTTTTAGCGTCGGCGAAGAAGTAAAGCAACTGCCTTCGGCAGCTCGATGAGTCGCGTCATTCTTTGCGCGCCGCAGCCGCAGCCGCAGCCGCATCCGTGCCGCCCTTGCGCTCGCCAGCAAAAGAACGCTCGGGTGAACCAGGCATTTCTCAGCAGTGAGACGCTTCGCACTGGTATAGCGCCGCTATGTAGCCGCTTTGCAGAACCCGTTGACCGACTTGAATGAACCCCTGCCGCTCGTAGTACCTGCAGAGACCGGCGTTCCTGGCGCTGCAGTCCAGCCGAAGGAACTGCCGCCCTTGCAGGAAGGTTTGGTGCCGCGCCCACTCGATAACCATCGCACCTATGCCTTGTCCGTGAACGCTACTTTCGACGGCGAGGCCGTGGATGTAGCCCCCGCTCGACTTTGTATTGGGTAGCGCCGTTCAGGATGGCGAGAAGATCTGCAACGTCGCCCAGTTCCGCTCTGCTCACTGAGATTGCACCCTTTTCCATCCCTCGCTCCTGTTGTGAGTGCGAATGGCTTTGACGGAGTTGCAGCAAGGGACCGGGTTTACTTCGAACGTCCGTCGAAATGCTGTACCGGCACCGCCTCAAGGTCGATGCCCTCGAGGCAGCGGATGTTGATGGCCGCCATCTTGTTGCCCTTGGGATCGGTGCCTTCGCCGAAGGGATGGATGCCGCAGACCGGGCAGAAGCGATGCGAGATCACGTGCTTGTTGAACATGTAGTTGCTCATGTCCTCGGCTGGCGTCTTCAGCCTGAGCCGGTCGTGCGGCACGAACCACAACAACGACCCCTTGCGCTGGCACATCGAGCAGTTGCATGCCATTGCCCCTTGGATGTCGCCCTCGACTTCGAAAGCGATCCGGCCACAGTGACAGCTGCCTTGGTAGTTCATCGGTCCTCCAGAAGAAAATTCGCGCATTCCGCGCCCGCCTTGCCGGGGATTGCTCACACCCCTTCGATGATCCGCAGATCCCGTTCGGCACCGTCGCCCAGTGCAGCCAGCGCCGCTTGGTAGTCGGGGCTGTCATGAACGGATCTTGCATGATCGATGCTGTCGAATTCGACCAACACGGTGCGCTGGGCCAGTCCGAATTCGTAGACCTGGGCCGGCAGCCCTCGCGCCAGAAAGCGTCCGCCACCGGCGGTGATTGCCGGGCCGGCCAGCTTTGCGTAGGCCGCAAGTTTGTCGGCGTCCTTGATAGCACGGTATGCACTGACCCAGTAGGCTTTTGCCATGGTGATTTCTCTCAGGTTGGGGAGCAGGCAATATAGCTTGCGATGGCTCCTCGTCACCACTCGCCGGCATGGACACCCCCGATGAAACGGCCGTGTCGCCTCTGCAGGCACTCTCAGAAGGACTGTTCCGCAATCACCCGGCGCACCGTCCGCAATGCACTGCGCAGGCTGTCCAACCCGACGGAGCCGAGCGCCAGCCGCAGCGCATGCGGCACGTGCTGCGAGGCGGAAAAAGGCTCGGCCGTCGACACCGACACGCCATCGCGCATCAGCGCCGCCGCGACGCGGTCGGCGCGCGTTTCTTCCGGCAAGGGCAGCCAGACGAAGTACGACGCCGGGTGGCGCACGCAGCGCAGCCCGGCGAGCGCGTCGCCGGCAATGGCCTGCCGCGTCGCGGCGTCGTGCCGTTTCTCGGATTCGAGCCGGCCGACGGTGCCGTCCTCCAGCCACGCGCAGGCGATTGCCGTGGTCACGCCGGGGTTGCACCAGGTCGTGGCCCGGATCGACCGTTCGATCTTCGGCACCCAGGCTTCCGGGGCTACGACGAAGCCCACGCGCAGCCCGGTCGCCACGCTCTTGGACAAGCCCGAGACGTACACGGTCGTCTCCGGTGCCAGCGTTGCCAGCGGGGGGGGCGGGTCGTCGGCCAGAAAGGCGTAGGCCGCGTCTTCGATGACGAGCAGGCCGTGCCGCCGCGCGATGGCGGCCAGGCGGCGGCGCCGGCTCGCACTCATCACCCAGCCGAGCGGGTTGTGCAAGGTCGGCATGGTGTAGACGGCCCGCACGCGGCGCTGCGTGCACAGGCGCTCCAGCGCGTCAAGGTCGGGTCCCTGGCCGGATGCCGGAATGGGTGCCAGCTCCAGCCGCTGCGCCTCGGCGAGCACCTTGAAGCCCGGGTAGGTGAGGGCATCGACCGCGATCACGTCGCCCGGCTGCAGCAGCGCCATGACCGTCACTGCCAACCCGTGCTGCGCGCCGTCGACGATCAGCACCCTCGACGGTTCGGCCGCCAGCCCGCGCGACTCGAGGTGCCGCGCAACGCGGGCGCGTTCGTGCATCCGGCCGCCATGGGGCGCATAGCGCAGCATCGCTTCCAGTTCGCCGCCGGCGGCAAGCTGGCGCAATGCGCCGCGCAGCAGCTCGGCCTGTCCGGGCAGCGAGGGGTAGTTGAAGTTCAGGTCCACCAGGCCCGCGGCCACGGCCTGCTGGTCGATACCCAGTCCGCGAGGCCGCACGGTCTCGCGCACGAAGGTGCCGCGGCCGACCTCGCCGCTGACCAGCCCCATGGCCTCGAGCTCCGCATAGACGCGCGATGCAGTGACCAGCGCCAGCCCGTGGCGTTCGGCCAGCCGCCGGTGCGTGGGCAGGCGGGTGCCGGGCTGCAGGCGCCCCGCGCGGATCTCGGCAGCGAGTTGATCGACCAGTTGCTTGTAGCGGGCTTCGGCCATCGCGGGATGTATCCATGACAATTTTTTGATTGTATTGATCGTCTCTCCTACGATGGGCGCGCCCCTTCTTCCAACGCACGAACTCCACGGACACCATGCACATCGCGATCCTTACCTTCGACGGCTTCAATGAACTTGATTCGCTCATCGCGCTCGGCGTCCTCAACCGGATCAAGAAGCCGGACTGGCGCGTGAGCCTGTGCTGCCCGACGGCGGAAGTCACGTCGATGAACGGCGTGACTGTTCGTGCGCAGTCCCTGCTCGAAGACGCGCGCCATGCGGATGCGGTCGTCGTCGGCAGCGGCATCCGGACGCGCGATGTCGTCGCCAGTCCCGAGCTGATGGGGCGCCTCGCGCTCGATCCGGCGCGCCAGCTGATCGCGGCCCAGTGCTCGGGCACGTTGATCCTGGCAAAGCTGGGCCTCGTGGGCAGCGTGCCGGCCTGCACCGACCTGACCACCAAGCCGTGGGTGCAGGAGGCGGGGGTGGAAGTGCTGAACCAGCCCTTTTATGCGCGCGGCAATGTCGCCACCGCGGGCGGCTGCCTTGCTTCTCCCTATCTGGCCGGCTGGATCATCGCCCGCACCGAGGGGCTCGAAGCCGCCACCGCGGCGCTTCACTACGTCGCCCCCGTGGGCGAGAAGGAAGCCTACGTTGCCAATGCGCTGAAGAACATCACGCCGTACCTGCCCCGATGACATTCGGATTCGGCTGAACGCGGAAATTCAGTGGTCCACGGGCGCCTGCAGCACCGCGGTCGCGCCCGATCCGGCCGACGCGTCCGCCAGTATCCTGGCCGGCCCGCAGCGGCCGTAGGTGTCGTCGAAGCGCACGATGTCGTCCTCGCCCAGGTAGCCGCCGGTCTGCACCTCGATCACCTCGAGCACGGTCTTGCCCGGGTTCTCCAGCCGGTGGATCGCTCCCGAGGGCAGGTAGATCGATTCGTTCTCTCGCACCAGCGTGACTTCGCCGTTGCAGGTGGCCCGCGCCGTGCCCTGCACGACGATCCAGTGCTCCGCGCGGTGGTGGTGCATCTGCAGCGACAGCTTGCCGCCGGGCTTGACGGTCAGGCGCTTGACCTGGAAGCGCTCGCCCAGGTCGATGCTGTCGTACGCGCCCCAGGGCCGCACCACGCGGCGGTGCTGGGTGGCCTCGGCGCAGCCTTCCCGCACGAGCTTGCGCACGACGTCAGCCACCTGCTCGGCGCAGCCCACGCCGGCCACCAGCACGGCGTCGGGCGTGTCCACGATGATCAGGTCTTCGGTGCCCAGCGCCACCACCGGCCGGTGCGGCGCGTGGATGAAGGTGTTGCGCGAATTCAGCGCGCTGGCCTTGCCGCTCAGGCGGTTGCCCGCATCGTCCGCCGGATGCAGGCTGGCAACCGCGTTCCAGCTGCCGACGTCGCTCCAGGCGCCTTCGAATTTCACGACCGCGATGTCCTTGTGCTTTTCGAGCACGGCGTAGTCGATGCTGTCGGCGCGGCAGCCCTCGAAGGCAACGGGCTCCAGCCGCAGAAAGCTGCCGTCGGCAGCCACCGCGGCGGTGGCATGTTCGCAGGCCAGGAGGATGTCGGGCGCGTGCTCGCGCAGCGCCGCGACCAGCGTGCGCGCCTGCACGAGGAAGATGCCCGCGTTCCAGCTGTAGCCGCCGTGCAGGATCAGTGTTTCGGCCACCGCCGCCGTCGGCTTTTCCACAAAGCGCGCGACGGCCTGGCTGCGCCCGTCGGCCGAGGGCTCGCCGGCCTCGATGTAGCCGTAGGCGGTGCTCGGAAAACTCGGCACCACGCCGAAGGTGACGATCTTGCCGGCCAGTGCTGCCTTGACGCCGGTGCGCACGGTGCGGGCGAACAGCGCGGTGTCTGGAATGTGGTGGTCGGCCGGCGCGAACAGCAGCAGGTCGCCGGGATCGGCCAGCAGCGCGGCCGAGGCCATGGCCGCGGCGGTGTTGCGCGCCACCGGCTCCAGGATCTGCCGGCCCGTGGCATTGGCGTTCTCCAGCGTTTCCTTCACCAGGAAGCGATGGTCTTCCGACGTGATGCAGGTGATGTCGCGGTTCAGCACCGACAGTCGTTCGAGCGTGAGGTGCAGCAGGCTCTTGCCGCCGACCAGCGGCGCGAACTGCTTGGGCAGCGCCTTGCGCGACAGCGGCCACAGCCGCGTGCCGCTGCCGCCGCACAGAACCACGGGATGGATGAGAGGGGTTGTCATGATGGCCTGCCTGCGTTTCTTTTTGAGGGAGTGGGACGAGGGCTTCAGATCAGCCCTGAGTACGCCGCGTAGCTCACGGCCTGCGCACGCGAATGCACGTGCAGTTTCTTGTAGATGTTCTTGATGTGCGCGTTGACGGTCTGGCCCGAGATGCCGAGCTTGGTGCCGATCTCGTCGGTGACGTGGCCGCGCGCCACGCAGCGCAGGATCTCGCACTCGCGGGCCGTCAGTGTCGCCTCGCGCGCGGGCGGCTCCACCGACGGCGGCATGTTGCCGGGCCGATGGATCAGTCGCGAGAGCAGCCGCCGCGCCAGCCGCGGCGTGATGGCCGCGCCACCGTTGACCACCTGCAGCACGGCCTGGGAAAAGCTCTGCAGCCAGGCGTCCTTCAGCAGGTAGCCGGTGGCGCCCAGTTCGAAGGCATGCAGCACGTGCGCCTCGTCCTCCATCGCGGAAATCACGATGATCTCTCCCGCGCGGTGGAGTTCGCGGGCCTCCTGGATCAGCTCGAAGCCGCTGCCGTCGCCCAACCGCAGGTCGACCATCAACACGTCGAACTCGTGCGTGACGAGCAGCCGGCGGCCGTCGCGCAGGCTGCCGGCCTGGCCTTCGAGCTGGATGCGCAGGTCCGACAGCAGTTCCTGCGCGATGACCCGGCGCATGAACTCGTCGTCGTCAACGAGCAGCACGCGCACCGGCGCGTTTTCCTGCCCCCTCAGGAAGCCGGGCCATAGCGGCGCGGCGGGCGCGCAGACACCCGGTGGATACCCCGAGCGGCCAGCGGCCTGCTCGCCAGGAGATGAGGATGCGTTTTCAGGCATGGCTGTGTCCCGGTTTGGAGTTGATGCTCGTGCTGGTGTTGTCCTGGAAGCGCGGCAGGCCCGAGGCATGGGCCGGTGCCGGGTCGTCGAAACCATGCGGATTCGCGGCCTGCCAGCGCCAGCTGTCCGCGCACATCTGGTCGAGGTCGCGGCGCGCGCGCCAGCCGAAGGCCTGCCAGGCGCCGCGCGCATCGGCCCAGTAGGCGGGTGCGTCTCCTGGTCGGCGCGGCCCGATGCGCAGCGCGATGCGGCGGCCGCTCGCGGGCTCGAAGGCCGACACCACCTCCAGCACCGACGCGCCGCGGCCGGTGCCGAGGTTGGCCATGAGAATGCCGGGCCGGCGGGCCACGTGGCCCTCGGCCACGTCCATCACGTGCACGTAGTCGCGCACGCCGGTGCCGTCGACGGTGTCGTAGTCGGCGCCATGCACCACCAGGCATTCGCACTGGCCGGCCGCGACCTGCGCAATGTAGGGCATCAGGTTGTTGGGCGGCCCGTGCGGCCGCTCGCCGAGCAGCCCGCTTTCGTGCGCGCCGATGGGGTTGAAGTAGCGCAGGCAGGCGATGCTCCAGCGCGCGTCGGCCCGAGCCAGGTCGGCCAGCATGCTTTCCACCATTGCCTTGGTGCGGCCGTAGGGGTTCACCGCAGCGTACGGCGCGCTTTCCGCGATCGGCGAGGGCTGCGAGTCGCCGTACACCGTGGCCGACGAGGAAAACACCAGCGTGCGCACGCCGGTCCGGTCCATGGCCTGCACCAGCGCCAGCGTGCCGGCGAGGTTGACGTCGTAGTAGCTCACCGGGTCGGCCATCGATTCGCCGACCGCCTTCAGGCCGGCGAGATGCACCACCGCTGCGACGTCGTACGCCGCGAACACCCGGTCGAGCGCCACCGCGTCGCGCACGTCGCCGCACACGAGGACGGGCTCGACGCCCGTGATGCACGCCACCCGCTGCAGCGAACGCGCGTCGCTGTTGACGAGCGTGTCGAGCACCACCGGCAGGTAGCCCGCCGCGATCAGCGCCACGCAGGTATGGCTGCCGATGAATCCGGCGCCGCCGGTCACGAGAATTCTGGGTGCGCGCATGGTCGTGGTCCTGGTGTGCGGCGCGTTTCGTCAGCGCGCGATGCAGCGCTGCAGTTCCTCTTCGAGGCGCAGCAGGATGGTGTCGCGGTCCAGCTCTTCCTCCGCGAAGCGGCGGCCGGCCGAGCCCAGCAGATCGCGCGTCGCGGGCGACATGGAGAGCTGTTCGATGGCATCGGCCAGCGCTGCCGCGTCGCCAGGCTCGACCACCACGCCGCGGCCCCATACGGCCTCGCTGAGCGCGGTGCCGGCGTGCGCGGTGACGATCACGGCGCGGCCGCTCGCGAACATGCCGCCGAGCTTCGACGGCATGACGAGGTCCGCGGCATCGGCGCGCTGGGGCAGCACGTGGATGTCGGCCATGCCCAGCAGTTCGTTGAATCGCTCGGCCGGCTGCAGGTCGAGAAAATGCGTGTTGGTCAGCCGGACGCAGGCGTCCATCAGCGAGGCGCGGCTCGGTCCGTTGCCGCAGAACACGAAGTGGATGCCGTGAGAGCAGATCAGCAGGCGCGCCGCCTCGGCCAGCAGCTCGATGCCCTGCTTGCTGCCGAGGCTGCCCGCATAGAGCACCACCACTGCGTCGGCCGGAATGTTCAGCTCGGCCCGATAGCCCTGCGGCGGCACACCTTCGGCCACCGCCGGCCTTGCGACAGGCTGGATGGCCTCCACGTCGACCCAGTTCGGAAACAGCACCAGTGGGGCCTCGTCCACGCCTTTTTCCAGGGCCTTGGCGCACATCGTGGACGAGATGCTCGAGACCCGGTCGAACCGCTGCATGAGCCAGCGCTCGGCCGCCAGCGCGAAGCGCCGCACCCGTTCGCCGCGCACCCAGCCGAGGTCAAATGCCGCGTCCACCTCGTAGTCCTGGATGTGCAGCCACGACCGGATGCCGAGCAGCTTCGCAAAGCACAGGGCGGCCGGCGTGCAGGAAATGGGCGGTTCCACGACGAACACCACGTCGGGCTTCCAGCGCAGTTGCGCCAGCAGTGACGGAATGCTCGACAGCGTGAAGGACAGCAGGTGCCCGATGCGCCCCAGCGCACGGGGCTTCGACGGTACCCAGGTGGGCGCGCGCCAGACCGTGACACCGTTCCAGCCAGTCTTGCGCCAGCTCCACGCCGAGTAGCCCTCGAACACCGACCATTGCGGAAAGAAGGGCGGCGACGCAATCACCCGCACCTCGTGTCCGCGGCCGTGCAGCCACTCAGCCATCTCGCCCGAGTACTTGCCGATGCCGGCCAGCTCGGGCGCGAAGTTCATCGAGTAGAGGAGGATCTTCACGATGCCTGCCTCCGCGCCAGCAGGCGCAGCAGGGGGAAGAAGCCGAGATGCAGGCGCATGCGTGTTTCGTACAGCGCGAGGTCGGTCGCACAGGCGATGAAGAACACGTAGTGCGGCTTGCCCGGAAACATCGCCGCCACCGCGACGTAGGACGCCAGCCGCAGGGCAACCTCCAGCAGCGCCCACCGGCCGAGCGACCCCATCGAGGTCTTCAGCGAGAGCACCATTTCGTGATGGATCGTGTAGGTGCGCAGCAGGAAGTACGGCGCAATGCACAGGAAGATGGAGCGCGCCTCGTTGCCCAGCTTGAGCAGCGGCGCAGCCACCGAGATGAGGGCGGCTAGCCCGACGAAGAGCCCGCAGCCCAGCAGGAAGGAATACTTCGCGAGGCGCAGCTTTTCCGCGGAGAAGTTGTGCGCATCCGTCTCCAGCATCGCGGGTGTCTTCGTCACGAGAAAAGCCTGCACGAACTGCGACGGCGCCTCGGCCAGCAGGAAGGCGATCTTGAAGGCCCCCACGTAGCCGAGCGGCATGAAGTACGCCACGATGAGCAGGTCCGATTTGCGCAGCAGGAACATGAGCAGCGAGTACATCGTTGCGCCGGCCTGCGACGCCAGCCCGAGCGCAGCCCGCCCGGCCGGTGGCGCCGCTCCGTTGCCCGGCAGGCCGATGGCCAGGCGAACCACCACCACGGCGAACAGGTTGATGAGCAGCAGGTGCGCCACGCCCAGCTCGAAGCGCACCGCCACGCAGAGGCCCACGCCGGCGACCAGGATGGTCGAGCGGATGCCGGTCTCCAGGTTGAGCAGCCCTGCGTGGCCGAGGCCGCGGCTGAACGAGAGGCGCAGGCTGTTGAATGCGAAGACCGCCAGCGTGGCAATCACGAGCAGGAAGGGCGCGTCGCCCACCGGCATGTGCTGCACCGCGAGGATCACGGTCGCCAGCATCGCGGCCAGCGGCAGCCCGATGGCCAGCGTGCGCACCACGTCGCCGCGCGTGACGCCCGGCGGTACGGTGGCCGCATTGCGCGAGAACAGCAGCGAGCTGCCCAGCGTGCCCACGACCAGCGCCACTTCCATGACCGACTGGTAGATGGAGTACTCGCCGAAGCGCGCCGGGGAAATGCTCGCCGCCATCAGGAAGATGGCCAGGAAACCCGACAGGTACACATACAGCCGCGAAGCCAGCGCGCCCACGCCCGAAAGCCAGGCCATGCGGGCGCCGGGCAGTGCGAGTTGCGGGCTGAAGTGCTTCATGGCGCAGGCCGGTTCACGGTTGCTTGCTGGCCGAGGCGCGGGGCGCGCGGCGCGGGTCGAAGACCCGGCGCGCGAACGCCGCGGCCCGGAACGCATTGTTCCTGGCGCGGCGTGCCATCTGCAGCACGAAGGTCACGACCGCCACGGCGTACGTGTGGCCGCGCAGTGCGTAGGGCATGGCCATCTTGGCGCTGCCCTGGAAGTGCAGCGCCACCACGCGCGTCATGTCGCCGGTCGTGCTCGTCAGCCAGGCCTTGCCCTCGCGGTACGCGATGCGCTTGGCGCCGCCCAGGACCTTGAACTCCCGCTGCAGCTGGTTGTGCATGCCGTTGATGTTGTGGTCGATGACGGTGCCGTCGAGCACGCGGTTGATGGGCGCGTCGTTGCCCGTGGCGTGGGCCCAGAGGTAGAGCAGTGTCATGTCCGACACGCCGCCGCGCACGCCTCGCGCGGCAAAGCGCGCGGCAATCTCGCGCAGCTTCCTGCGTCCCGACGGGGTGGCGTAGCAGTCGAGCACGTAGGCCACGAACTGGCGCAGGCCGTTCGCGGTCCAGTAGCTCACGTGCGGCGAGATCTGGCAGTGGTTCCAGCCGTCCGAGGTCTGCATGCAGGAACCCGAGAAATCGGCCTTGCCCGCGAGCCGGGCGACATGCGGCCCGGCCCCCTGGAAGAGCAGCACGTCGCTGTCGATCAGCGTGAACTCGCGCACTTCCGGGTTGGATTCCAGAAACCGCGCTAGAAGAAAGTAGCGCCGGAAGCAGATCTTCTCGAACTCGGGCGAGTTGCTCGACAGATGCACGTACGACCGGCAGAAGCGTTCGTAGGCCGGGCCGGCGTCGGTGCTTGAGAGCACGAGAAGCGGCTCGCCGGCCAGCGCGGCCGATTCGCGGCACAGCGCGAGCGTCTTGTTCTGGCGGTCTTCCACGACGATGAAGGGCAAGGATGGATTCATGGCTCTTGTTTGAGGGGTGAGGGGATGTGACAGCACTCGTTGAATTCAGGGGGTGCGCGCCGTGACGCTCTTCATCAGCGCGACATGCGCGGGAAGAAAACGGCCGGTGGCATCGACGGGCATGTCCAGCGTGAAGAGGCCGCGCGCGGCGGCCGCTTCCGAGATCCAGTTGCGCAGCTGCGTGGCCGAGAAGCGCGCCGGCGCCTCGCGGCCCCACGAGGCACTCAGCGGCGTGAGCACGTGGAGCGCCAGCTCCGACGGCGGGGCCGAGAGACGCGCGGGCGGCTGCATGTACTCGCCGGCCATCAGGTTCTGGCAGGGCGCCGATTTCGCGCTGAAGTGCTCCGCGCCTTCCCCCGCGTTGAAGGCCAGCCAGCGGTTGCCCCCGCCCGCGCGGGCTGCGCTGCACAGCAGCTCCCAGCCGGCCGGCGTGATGCCCTTCGTGTTGTAGGTGCCGTCGAACCACCAGCCGCTCACGAGCGAGCCGTAGCGTTCCGACCAGTCGCGGATCACGCTCGACCAGGCGGCGATGAAGCGCGCGGGCGGCGGCTCCTGTTCGGACACGTCGCCCAGGCATTCCATCAGCGCGCGGTCGCCCTGCGGCGCGCGGAACGGCAGGTAGAGGATCAGCGCAATGCCGCGGCTGCGAAGCGCCTGGCCGATTTCCATCGGCAGGTCGCGCGGCGAACGGTTGCCTGCGCTGGCCGGGCAGAGCGCTTCGAGCGCGGCATTGGGCGCGATGTACTGGCCGTTGTTCTGCCCGAGCGTCAGGATCAGGTGCGAGGCGCGCATGTCCGCCAGTGCCGACGCGAAGGCTTCGACGTCGAAGCGCCCGATCTCGCTGATCGACTGCTTGTCGGGCAGGTAATGCACCATCACGCCGAAGCCCGGCACCGGGCCGCCCGCAGGCTGCGCACGGCCGGCCAGCGGCAGTGCCGCCAGCTGGAACGACAGCAGCGCCGCGAGAAATCGCATGGCGCGGAGCGGCCGCTTCGTCATGGCATGGCCCTGGCGAGCGACAGCGTGCCGCGCTTGAGCATCAGGTAGCGGCCCGCGATGGTGGCGGGCGCGCAGGCGGCGGCATGCGCCCATACCGGATGCGTGCGTTCGTGGTGGGCAAGGTGCTTGGCGAGCCGGAAGGGGTCGCTGGAAGCGCTCCCCACGAAGAAGCCGTAGCCCTCGAACAACTCGCGGTGCACCGGAATGTCCGACAGCAGCAGCGGCACGCCCAGCGTCGCCGCTTCGGCCGCCGAGAGGTTGAAGCCCTCGAAGGTGGACAGCGAGATGAAAGCGGTGGCGCCCTGGTAGAGCCGCAGCAGTTCGTCGCGCGACACCAGCCCCCGGTGCCGCACGAAGCCGCGCACCTCGGGCGCCAGCGCGGCCACCATGCGCTCGACCTCGGCCGCGCCGTTGCCGGTGATGTCGAGGTAGTCGACGAGGCCGGCGCGCCGCATGCGCTCGAACAGCGTGAGGATGCCGCCGAAGTTCTTGTGCGGGTAGTAGTGGTAGGCGGCGATGAGGTAGCGCTCGTTCGGCGTCGCGGCGGGCGTCGCGGCGACCCGGGGCGCGTCCACCGGGTTGAAGATGACTGTCGAATGCTCGCAGCGGCCGAAGTGGCGCTCGAAGTCGCGCTGGCTGCTGCGGCTGATGAAGACCACGTCCGCCGCGCTGCGTGCCGCGCGCCACAGGCTCCAGTCCAGGAAGAGGCGCTTGCTGCGCTTGAAGTACTGCGGGTAGGCCTTGTACTGCAGGTCGTGGACGATGACGATCGAATTGCGGTGCCGCCCGAAAAGCGTGACCGGCAGGAAGTAGTTGGGAAAGAGTGAGTACAGCCGCTCCCCCGTCAACAGCGTGCGCAGGCAGTGGAAGTTGTAGAGCAGCGTGTCGAGGATGAAGCGGCTGATCTTCAGGCGCTGCGCCAGGGCGAACAGGCGCGGATGCCGCTCGCTGACCGGTTCGACCCGGTCGTCCTGCGACAGCCGCATGTGGCGAAGCAGCACCTCGGACACATTGAGCACGCCGCCGGCCGCCTTGTTGAGCCGCACGGTGTCGTAGTAGAGGTAGGTGGCCATGGCGATGCCCCTCTTCATGCACTCGGAAGGCCATGCCGCACGGCGCGCGGGAGCGGGCGGCGGGCGCGGGAACTCAGGGCGCCGGCAATGAGAGCGGCGATCAGGCCCGAAGCCGCGAACGGACCCCAGCCCAGGATCGGGCCGCGCATGAACGGCACGTAGGCCGCGAGCAGCACCAGCGCCGACAGGTAGGCGCCCGACAGCGGCCGGTTCGGATCGATGGCGCGGTCGACCATGCGAAAGCCCGCCGAGATCGCAAAGCCGAACAGCGCCGGCCCCGCCAGGCCGAAGTCGAAGTACGCCGTGGTGAAGGGCGGCAGCGACAGGTTGCTCTGGGAGAAGTTGCCGAGGATGGCCGACCAGCCGAGCGGGTCGAAGTCGGGAAACATTTTCAGGTCGCGCGGCAGGAAGAAAGAGAACGCCGAGAGCAGGTAGCGGCCCCAGCCGAGGTCCGGAATGGGCGCGCGCTCCAGAATGCCCGCGACAACGAACATGGCGTCGAAGTCCTGGCTGAACGGGAAGGTCGTGAGCTCCTCGCCCCACATGCTGCCGCGCGAGATCAGGTTCAGCACCGGGCCCAGGCCGGCGATGGAACCGAAGATCACTCCTGCGAGCAGCCAGCGCCGGCCGCGCCCCAGCCCATGGATGAGCAGCGGCAGCAGCCCGATCAGCAGGACCTGCCGCGCCGTGTTCACCGGGTTGGCCGCGGCCAGCGCCAGGCCGAACGCCAGGCCCGCCGCGCACCACGACCACAGCGTGCGGCGGCGCACCGCGTGGATGGCCAGCGCCACGAAGCACAGCAGAACCACCAGCTTGGGCAGCGTGGAATAGAAGATGTAGTCGATCGGCACGTTGTCTTCACCGCTGGCACCGCCCACGACGCCGCGCGCCACGAAGTTGAGTTCGGGCCTGATGAACAGCGAGGCGAAGGCGGCCAGCGAGCAGCTCAGCAACAGAAGAAGGGGGTGGGCCACGCCGACCAGCCGCCGGTCGTGACCACCCGGCAGGTGCTCGGGCGCGTCGGGCACGCCCAGCCGCGCGGCCTCCACGCCGGCCATGTACAGCAACAGGAGCATCAGCGCCTGGGTGTACGCGTCCGTGCGCATGACGCCGGCCTCCCAGAACTCGACGTCCTGCGAGATCTGCATCGCCGGCGCGATCGAGAAGTAGGTGAGGATCGTCGCGTAGTGGATCAGCAGGAACACGCTGCCGCCGGAGGAGCCCAACATCGAGAGCTGGATCAGCGACAGCGCGAACACCGCCGCATAGCCCCACACCGGATCGACCAGGCCGCACAGCATGGCGCAGACGATGCCGGACCAGAAGGAGAGGGTTCGCATGGCGGGCCTGCCGTGGGTGGGTCGATGGATGGGTTGGAACGGTTCAGGCGTGCACGTGCGCCTGGACCGGGTTGCTTTCCTCGAGTGGCCGGGGCGCCTTCTGGTAGTCGGCGTAGGTGCGGCGAAGCCCCTCTGCCAGCGGCACGGTCGCGTGCCAGCCGAGGCTGGCGGCGCGCGACACGTCCAGCAGCTTTCTCGGCGCGCCGTCGGGCTGCGCGAGGTCGTAGCGGATGCTGCCGGTGTAGCCCACGACTTCGCTGATCAGCTCGGTGAGCTCGGCGATCGACACGTCTTCGCCGGTGCCGAGGTTGATGTGCCCGCGCATCGCGTCGGTCTGCCGGTCGTAGTCGGCGCGCGACAGGTTCATCACCTCGAGGCAGCCTTCGACCATGTCGTCGACGTACAGGAACTCGCGCCGTGCGCGCCCGCTGCCCCAGATCAGCACGCTGGGCGCGTTGCTGATCTTGGCCAGGTGGAAGCGCTGGATCAGCGCCGGCACCACGTGGCTGTTCTCCAGGTGGTAGTTGTCGCCGGGGCCGTACAGGTTGGTCGGCATCACGCTGCGGTAGTCGATGCCGTGGCTGGCCCCGTACTGGCGGTTGTAGCTCTCGCACAGCTTGAGGCCCGCGATCTTGGCGATCGCATAGGGCTCGTTGGTGGGTTCGAGCTTGCCGTTGAGCAGGTACTCCTCGCGGATCGGCTGCTCGGCCATGCGCGGGTAGATGCAGCTGGAGCCGAGGAACAGCAGCCGCTTCACGCCCGACACGAAGGCCTGGTGCGTGACGTTGGTGGCGATCGTCAGGTTCTCGTAGATGAACTGCGCGGGGTAGGTCATGTTGGCGTGGATGCCGCCGACCTTGGCGGCTGCCAGGTAGACCTGGTCGATCTGCTCCGTCGCGAAGAAACGGGCCACTGCCGCCTGGTCGAGGAGGTCGAGTTCGCTGTGGGTTCGTGTCACCACGTCGTGGCCCAGTTCGCGCAGCCGCCTTGCCGTCGCCTGACCCACCAAGCCGCGATGACCTGCAACAAAGATTCGCATATGAGCTTTCGTGAAGGGGTTGATGAAGTTCAAGGGAGACGGAATCGAAGCCGGCTACCGGGACCCGCGTGCGCCGGCGACCACGCCGAAGGTCTTCAGCAGGATCACGAAGTCGCGCCACAGCGACAGATGGGCCACGTATTCCGCGTCCATCGCCGCGCGCCGGCGGTAGCTGATCTCGTTGCGCCCGCTGATCTGCCACAGGCCCGTGATGCCCGGGCGCACGGCGCGGTAGTGGTCCCAGTACTCGCCATACAGGTCCTTCTGCGCGAACATGCAGGGGCGCGGGCCCACCATGCTCATGTCGCCCTTGAGCACGTTCCAGAACTGCGGGAACTCGTCGATGCTGTACTTGCGAAGGAAGGCACCGAAGCGGGTGATGCGCGGGTCGTTCTGCAGCTTCTGGTACATGGCCCATTCGCGCCGCGCGGCCTCGTTGTCGCGCAGGTGGCGTGCCAGCACCGCGTCGGCATTGGCCACCATCGAGCGGAACTTGTAGAACTTGAAGACGCGGCCGTCCTTGCCGTAGCGCGGCTGCATGTAGATGGCCGGGCCGCCCGAGGTGTAGAGCACGCCCAGCCAGATGAGCGCGTAGGCCCAGCCGAAGAACAGGAAGAACGAGCCGGCCATCAGGATGTCGGCCGCACGCTTGGCGCGGCGCAGCGAGGGCGTTCCGCCCAGCGGCCCGTATGCGGCCGTGTTGGCCGCCGTGCCACCGGCGCTTCGGCCGGTGGAGGATGTCGATCGCAGCGTGTTCATGATTCTGCGTGCTCCGGCTGGATGCGCTTGGGCATGACGGTGTCGGCCGTGTCCAGCGCGTAGGTGGGTTCGCGGCGGGTCGGGGCATAGGCGTAGTAGCCGTAGCTGTAGCTGCGGGAGTGGCGCTTCGAGGCGTCGACCGCGTTGAACACCGCGCCGTGGAAGGCCGCGCCCACGTGAGCCAGCCGCTTGGCGCTTTCCACCAGCTCGCCGAGCTCGCTCTCGTCGGCGCGGGCCACGAGCAGCACCGTGCCCATGCTCGGCGCCATCGCGGCGGTCTCGGACGCGAGCAGGACGGGAGGACCATCGACGATCACGATGTCGTAGCGCGCGGACAGCGTCGACAGCGTGTGCGCGAAGGTGTCGCTGGTCATCATGGAGGCGGGGTCCGGACGCAGGGTGCCCGCGGCCATCACGTCCAGATGCGGCAGCACATGTTGGTGAATGGCGTCCTCGAGCGGCACGCCACCGGCGATGACGTCGGCCAGGCCCTCCTTGCCCTGCAGGCCGAACTCCTGGCTCAGCTTGCCGCGGCGCAGGTCGGCGTCGATCAGCAGCACGCGCTGGCCCGACGCGGCCAGCAGCGTGGCGAAGTTCGACGACACGAAGGTCTTGCCCGCGCCGGCCGTGGCGCTCGAGATCAGCACCCGGTTGTTGGGCGCTCCCATCGTCACGAACTTCAGCGCAGTGCGCAGCCGGCGCAGGCCCTCGAGCGCAGGGTCTTCCACGTGCAGCGCCGCCAGCACCTTGATGCCGGGCTTGCCCTTGCGAACGGCGCGGTCGAGCACGCGCTGCTGGGTGCTCATCGGGATCGAGGTGTACACCTGCAGGCCGGTAACGGCCTCGATGTCGCCGGGGTTGCCGATGGAGCGCTTCAGGTTCTTGCGGGCCATCGCCGCGGCGCCGCCGAGGAACAGGCCGCCCGCCAGCGCCAGCGCGACGACGATCAGCGGCTTCGGCCGTACCGGCTTCTCGGCCAGCAGCGCCAGGTCGAGCACGCGCACGTTGGCAACCTTGCCTTCCTTGGCCAGCCGCATCTGCAGCGAGCTGTTCAGCAGCGTGGCGTAGAGGTCGGTGTTGACCTTGATGTCGCGCTGCATGCGCAGCGAGTTCTGCTGCAGCATGGGCATGCGGCGGATGCGGCCGTCAACCGAGCCGAGCTCCTTCTTGAGCGATGCGATCTGCGCGTCCAGCGTCTTCAGGTCGGGGTGCGCGGCGGTGAAGCGGCTTGCCAGGTCCAGCCGCTTCTGCTTCGCATCGAGCAGCTTGGCCTGCAGGTCCACGTTCTGCGACAGGGCATTGCGGGCCTCGTCGTCCAGGCTGATGGTGCCGTTCTGGTTGCGGTACTGGTTGTAGGCGTCTTCCGACTGCTCCAGCTGCTGCTTGAACTTGGGCAGCTCGGTGCCCAGGAAGGCCAGCGCGCGCTCGGCCTGCACCGTCTTCTGGTCGATGTTCTGGCGCAGGTAGAGGCGCGAGATCTCGTTGAGCACGTCGGCCAGCTGGGCGCGGTTCGGGGCCTGCAGGCTGACGTCAATCACGCCGGACTGCTTGCCTTTCTCGACCACGCGCAGGTCTTTCTGAAGGCCCAGCAGGGTGAGCTGCTTCGAGTAGCGCACCAGCTCGAAGGCGCCGCCGGGCCGGGCTTCGAAGGAGCCCACCAGCAGGTGCAGGGTGCCGCCGGGCACGGAGGCCTCCAGCGGCACGCCGGCCGTGCCCTTCAGCGGCGTTTCCAGGTCCGGGTTGGTCAGCGTGTAGTTGCCTTCGCTGCCCGCGATCAGCGTGAACTTCTTGCCCTCGAAAGCGCTCGGCACATCCATCTGCGCGACGGCGATCCGCTCGGTGCCCGAGACGAAATTGCCATATCCGAGCACGCCGGGGCTGGAGAGCTGGCTCGAATGCCGAGCGATGAACTCGCCCACCACCGGTATGTAGCGCGGCTTCGCGCTGATGTACAGCCGCGTGTTCTCCATCGCCTGTCCCAGCACCATGCGCGATCTCAGGATCTCGGTCTCGCCGGCGGTCGGCGTCTTCACGCTGATGCCCCCGCCGCCGTTGGCGTCACCGGGAAAGTTGCCGCCGGAGCGGTCGGGGTCTTCCACCTGGATCAGGATGTTGGCCTCGTACATGCGCGGGCCGAACAGCGCGTAGCCCACGCCCACCAGCAGCGCCAGCGCGGCGATGGAGGCAATCAGCCAGCGGCTGTCGATCAGGATGTCGAGGTACTCGTGGAACCGGGACTCCCGGGGCCAGGCCGTGGTCTCGATCACCGTCATGGGGGAAGCCGCAGGTGCGGGAAGCGAAGGTTGCCAGCGCGCGTTCATGGGGTTCACCTTTTCGTGTTGCGGGGCGAGGCTGCGTGCTTACCGGCGAGCGGTGTCGCGGCCGAGGTTGACGACCTGGGCGGACGGCAGGATCAGGCTGATGACGCGGTTCCAGGTGACCAGCGGCACGTGGTCGACGTACACCACGTCGCGCGGCTGCAGCTCGAAGCGGTCGGCCAGCGCCAGAGCTGCCGGGTTCCTCGCGTTGAGGTTGAAGATCTGCTGCGTGTCGAGGTTGTCGGGCGCGTTGCGCACCACGTAGATCTGCCCCGTGCTGGCCGACAGCAAGTCGGGGCCGCCGGCATCGCCCAGCGCCTCGTTGAGGCTCAGGCGGCCGTTGTTGCGCATCAGCAGCGCGCCGGGGCCGCGCACCTCGCCCATCACGAAGACCCGGCTGTCGTCACGGGAGCCGACATTCACCACATCGCCGTTGCGCAGCGCGATGCTGTTGCCGTCCAGGCCCATGGACTGGAGCATCGGCAGGTCGATCACCGTCGAGACGCCGCCGCGCGTCAGCGTGACCCGCGAGCGGTCGCCGCTCTGCGTGAAGCTGCCGGCGCGGCCGATGGCTTCGGACAGCGTCATCGGCACGTCGGTGAAGATCTGCAGGCCGGGCGTGCGCACCTCGCCCTGCACGTAGGCGCGCTGGCTGCGGAACGACTGGATGCGCACCGAGACCTGCGGCTCCTTGATGTAGGTCCCGATGCGCCGCGCGACCAGCTCGGACGCGCCGCTTTCGGTCAGGCCCTGCAGCTTGACACGCCCAATGAACGGAAAGCTGATCTCACCCTTGGCGTCGACGATGAAGCCGGGCGCCACGGCAACGCCGGTCGGGTCGGTCTGCTGCGCGATCACCGCGCCGGCGTTGGGCAGCAGTTCCGGGTGGTTGTAGACGATGATGCCGACCACGTCTCCGGGCCCAATGGTGTAGACCGGCGGCGCGGCCAGCAGGCGCTTCATGCCGTCGGGCGTGGTCTTGGGCCTTTGCGCCATCTGCGAGCGGATCAGGTCGGGCGTGATCGGAATGACCTTGCCGCTGTCGGCCGAGGCGGTGCTGTCGCCCGTGGTGCTGGTGAAGCCGAGCGGTCCCACGCCGCCGAAGCCCGGCGCGCAGCCGGAGAGCAGGACCAGTCCCAGCGACAGCAGCAGGCACAGGCCCAGCCATCGCAGCCGGCCATCGACCTGTGCCGGTGCCAGAGCGCGGGCTCTGGCTGGAAGGGCGCGTGCGCCGCATGTCTGCGTCGCTGGATCGGGGCGTTGCATGGTGATCTCCTTGACGGCCGGTTGACGGTGGGTGGATGGGGAACGACTGGGTGAAAGGGGCTGAGCCGTGCGTCAGGGCGCGGCCAGGGTGGCGGGCATGGCCCGGTCGGCGCCAGCCGCCATCGGACGGTTCTGGCTGCGGCGCTCGGTGCTTGCGCCGAAGCAGCGGTCGGCGGCCCCCTAGCCGACGGACTGGAGGAACAGCCGCTGTCCCTGTTCCGTGCAGACGGTGTGGTCGGCTTCGGCGATGAATTCGTACTGCAGCGCCTGCGTGAAGGGCTGGCGGGCGAAGGCGCCGAGCTGGTCGCGGCCGTGGTCGCAGACGTGCAGCGACCCCGAATACAGCAACTGCACCGCCACCTGGCGTTCGACGAGGCGCCGCAGGGTGGCGCCGAACCAGGCTGCATTGACCTCGGGTGTGCGCTTCTCCGCGAAGAAGCCCGGCAGCGGCGTCGTCGAATGGCTGGGCAGGAGGTGGCGCTGAAGCCAGCGTTTGGCCTTGCCTGGGAAGGACGGGTGCGCGGGCGCGGCCAGCGCGCGGCGCACGTTGCGCTCCCAGCGGGCGCGCCGCTCCGGGAAGGCGAAGCCGTCGAACAGCGAAAGCGCCACCACGCGCGGGTCGGCCGCGGCTGCCAGCATCGCATGCTCGACACCCGAGCACATGCCGACGATCACGAACTGCCGGGCGCCCAGCATGCGTTCGCTGGCGTCCATGGCGGCCCGCAGGCTGTGCACGGCACGGGCCTGCAGATCGGGCGAAGTGTCGAGCGCATCGCTGTCGCCGATGCCGCCGAGGTCGAAGCGCAGGCTGCTCACGCCGCGCGCGGCCAGCACATGCGCCAGCTTCACGTTGATGCGGCGCGGCCCGACGCGGTGGTTGGCGCCCATGTTGAACATGAGGCAGGCGACGTCGCCCGGCGCCTGCTGCGCGGGCGCGGTGAGCATGCCCATCAGCGCGTCGCCCGGGCCGAAGCACACCGGTGTCTGTGTCGCGTCATTCATGGAGAGCCCCCTGGAGGCGGTTGAGCGCGTCGGCCGGAACCATCGCGCTGTTGGGGTAGGGGTCGGAGGTCCAGTCGAGCTGGTGCCGGAAGTACGCAAGGCGAACCGGCATGTGGCGCGACTGCTGGTCGGCGGCCCATTGCGCGGTGCGTTCGTCGTCCGGCTCGGCCAGTACCAGCGTGTCGTGCAGCGCCGTGAGCGGCAGTGATTCGGGAACCAGCGCCGCCAGCTGCGCGCGCAGCGCGGGCGAGAGCACCGTGCCGAGGGCTTCCTCGGGCACGGCATCGGGCTCCTGCGCCAGGCTGCGGTGCCAGGCCCGGTCGGGGATGCAGAAGGTGGTGTCGATGGCGGCCACGTGCTGTTCGCGCAGCAGCCGCGCATAGCGGCGCCCGTCGATCACCGGCTCCCACAGCACCAGCCGCAC
The DNA here is from genome assembly GCF_059491885.1 of Variovorax sp. Varisp46. NCBI lineage: Bacteria > Pseudomonadati > Pseudomonadota > Betaproteobacteria > Burkholderiales > Comamonadaceae > Variovorax > Variovorax sp. Varisp46. The sequence continues at coordinate 2,137,859 of NZ_CP168515.1, read as the reverse complement.
CGGGTCGCAGCGTCCGCCGCGCGCGGCCAGCACGGCCAGGGTGGCGCCGAGCCGGGCGCCGACCCACACGATGGCAGCGCCCGGCGCGCGGCGTCGCAGTTCCTCGTGCGCCGAGCACAGGTCTCGGCGCCAGCCGTCGAGTTCGCCCTCGTTCTCGTCGCCCGGCGAATCGCCCGAGCCATAGAAGTCGAAGCGCAGCGTGGCGATGCCGTTCCGCGAGAGACGCTCGGCCAGCACCTTGAAGAAGCGATGGGTGCGCAGGCCCTCCTGCCCGAACGGTGGACACAGGAGCACGGCGGTGTTCTCGGCCCGGTCTTCCTCGGCCGGATGGAACACGCCGAAGATCTGGCGCGAGGCCGGCCCGAACATGAGTGGCGTGAACCGAGTCATTGGATAACCTCCGCGCTACGCGCTGCGGTATTCGCCTTGAGAACGGCTCGGCGGCTCATGCGTGCGCCTCCAGCAACCGCCCCGAACGGCTGGCGCGGGCTTCGGTCTGGCGCCATTCGGCGAGCGAGCCCACGCAGTCGAGCCGCGTGGGCGCCGGCCCCAGAACCAGCCGCAGGATGCGGCCGGCCACCAGCAGCTCGACGTTGCGGCAGTCCGGTTCAATGCCCACCTCGAAGCTCTGCGACGACACCAGCAGGCCGACGCCGATGGCCTTCAGGCAGGCTTCCTTGCGGGTCCAGCAGGTCAGGAAGGCCTTGTCGCGCTCGTGCGCGGGCAGGGCGGCCAGCGCTTCCTGTTCGCGCTGCGTGAAATATTCCGCCGCAAGCACCGCCGCGTCGGGCACCGCGCGCAGCAGTTCGACGTCCGCGCCCAGAGGGCCGCGCCCGCCGATGGCCACCAGCGCCAGGCCCTGGCTGTGGCTCAGCGAGAACTGGGTGCGCGTATGGCCCGACAGCGAGGGCTTGCCGAACGAGCCGGTGGCCAGGTGCAGTGCAGCGTGATGCAGGCCGGTGTACTCGCAGAGCGCTTGCCGCAGGGCGACGTGTGCGGCCACGAAACGCTGGCGGTCGATGGGAAACCGCAAGCTGGCGGCGCGCGCGCACTCTTCCTCCGACAGGATCTGCGCGGGAGGAAGCGCAGGGAAGCTGTCCAGGTCGACATACCGGCAGATCGGCGCGTCGATGGAAAGTGCGTAGTCGGAGTTGTCCATGATCACCCCTTGCGCAGCCAGCTGCCGAGGGCGCCCAAAAGGCCGCCGCGCTGCGCGTGTGCGGCCGTGTCGGCGGCCAGTTCCGCGAGGTCGGACGGCACGCCCTGCGGCGCGGCCTGCGCCGACGAGGCGATCTGCCCGAGGTTTTCGAACAGATAGCGCCGCGGCTCCACGCGGTGCCCCAGCGTCTGTGCCGCCTGCTGCACGGCGCGCAGCACCAGCAGCGAGTCGCCGCCGAGGTCGAAGAAGTTGTCGCTGGCGCGGATCTCGCTCACGTCGATGCCGATCACGCCGGCCCAGATCTGGGCGAGCTGCGCGTGCTCGGGGCTGAGCAGGCCTTGCCTGGCCTTGCGCTCGTCGCCGTGGCCGGCGCCGGCCGGCGCGCCCTTGTCCGTGTCGCCGGTGGCCAGCTTGCGCAGGTAGAGCGCGCTGGCCGAGCCTTCGGTGCTGGCGATCTCCGCGAGCGTGGCGCCCGGGTGGTCCGCGACGCGGCGCAGCACCTCGAGGTAGCGCTCGCGCATCTGGGCGCCGGTCTCGCGCAGGTACACGTCGGCGTTGTAGATCAGCGCGCCTTCCAGGCCGTGCGGCTTGTCCATCAGCCACACGCCGATGTCGTCGGTGGCGCCATGCTGCATCACGTGCATCTGGCGGGTCTGCAGGCTGCCGATGGAGCGCGAGCGTTCGCGCGCGTCCTGGAACGAGAACATCGACTGGTAGGGACCCGAGGTCTTGATCTGCCCCGCATAGCCCGGCTCGGCCATCAGGCGCTCGAACGGCACTTGCTGGTTGTTCATCATCGACAGCAGCTCCTGCTTCACGTAGTGCATGAAGCTGGGCAGCGGCAGCGCCATGTCCACCGCGAGCGAGACCGGCAGCACGTTGTTGAAGTAGCCCATGACGTCTTCCGTCTCGGCCTGCTGGCGACCGCGCACCGGGTTGGCGATGACGATGGCGTCGTTGCCGGTCACCTGGGCCATGGTCAGCGCGTAGACGCCGAAGGTCAGCATGCTGAGCGTCACGTCCATGTCGCGCGCGATCTCGCGCAGCCGTTGTGTGCTTTGCAGGTCGATGCTGATCCAGTGCGCGCCGCCCTGGCCGCTCTTGCCCGCGCGGCGCGGCATGTCGGTCACGGGCGGCCGCACGGCCTTCGCGCCTTCGAGCCGGCCGCGCCAGAACGCGAGCTGTTCCTCGCAGGCGGGCTCGGTCATCCACTTCTCCAGCCACTCGGCATAGTCCCCGTGGGTGGTGGCGAGTGCGGGCAGGTTGTGCGGACGGCCGCGCTCGGCGGCGTCGTAGAGCGCGGCCAGTTCGCGCTGCATCAGGTCGAAGGACCAGCCGTCCCAGATCAGGTGGTGCGGCACGAACATGAAGACGTGCTCGTTGTCGTCGACCTGGAACAGGGTCGCGTGCATCATCGGCGCGCTGTGGATGTCGATCGGCCGGTCCGCCAGCTCCTGCATGCGCTCGGCCAGCTCGGCCTCGCGCTGGTCGGCCGGCAGGCCGCGCAGGTCGACCAGCGGCAGGGCGAATTCCACGGACTCCGCGATCAGCTGCACCGGCTTGCCGCTTTGCTGGTCGATGTCCATGCGGGTGCGCAGCGAGGGTTGGCGCCGGATCACTTCGCGCAGCACGCCTTCGAAGCGCGCTGCATCGAGCTGCCCGATCAGCCGCTGCGCCGAAGGCGCGTTGTAGACCGAGCGGCCCGGGTGCAACTGCTCCATGAAGCGGATGCGCTCCTGCGAAAGCGTCAGCGGCGCGCTGCGGCGCTCCGGGCGGCATGCAATGGGAGCCTGCAGCCCGACGCCCGCGCCCTGCAGGCCCTGGATCGCCGCGGCCAGCTTCCCGGCAGTGGGCGACTCGAACAGCGAGCGCAGCGGCAGCGTGACCTGGAACTCGCGGCTCAACAGCGTGGTGAGCCGCGCGGCCAGCAGCGAATGGCCGCCCACGGTGAAGAAGTTGTCGTCCATGTCGAGGCCCGGCAGGCTCAGCACCTTCTCCATGATCGCAAGCACCTTGCGCTCGTGGTCGTTGCACGGGCCGGCGCCGCGCCGCACCTCCTCGCGCGCGGCCGCCTGCGGCGGCGGCAGCGAGACGCGGTCGACCTTGCCGTTCGGCAGCGTGGGCAGGGCATCGAGCGTCACCACGTGCTGCGGCAGCATGAAGGCCGGCAGGTGCTTGCGCAGGTGCACCATCAGCGCATCGAGGTCGAAGCCGGCGTCCGGCACCAGGGCAAGGTAGGCCACCAGGCGCACGTCGCCGGGGTTGTCCTCGCGCGCAACGACCACGCTGCGGGAGACGCCCGCAACCTCGCAGCAGCGCACCTCGATCTCGCCGGGCTCGATGCGGTAGCCGCGCACCTTGACCTGGAAGTCGAGCCGGCCGAGGTGATCGAGCAGCCCGTCGTTGCGCCAGCGGCCGCGGTCGCCCGAGCGGTACACCCTCTTCGCGGTGCCGAAGATGCGCACCGTGACGAAGCGCTCGGCGGTCAGCTCTGGACGATCGAGGTAGCCCAGGGAGACACCTTCGCCGGCGATGCAGATCTCGCCCGGCACGCCGATGGGGCAGGGCTGCAGTTCGGCATCGAGGATCCAGATCTCGGTGTTGTCGACCGGCCGGCCGATCGACACGCCGCGCGACGCGACCTCTTCGGGGCGAACGTGCCAGGCCGTGGAGTACACCGTGGTCTCGGTCGGTCCATAGCCGTTCCACAGGCCCTCCATGCGTTCGCACAGCGCCAGCGCCATGCTCGGACGCAGCGCCTCGCCACCGGTCCAGCCGCGAAAGCCGGGGGCGCCGCCGGCCCACTGGGCATCGAGCAGGAGCTGCCACATGCCGGGCGTGGCCTGCAGGAGCGTGATCTGCTCCTGGTCGAGCGCCTGTCCCAGGCGATTGCCGTCCATCGCGACCTCGCGCTGCACCATCACGAGTTCGGCGCCAGCCGCCAGCGGCAGCAGCAGGTCGGGTATGGCCATGTCGAACGACAGGGTGGTGACGGCGGCGATCCGGTCGGCCGGGCCGACGTCCGATTCGCGCTGCATCCACTGCAGCAGGTGCGCCACGCCCCGATGATGGACGATGACGCCCTTGGGCAAGCCGGTCGAGCCGGAGGTGTAGATCACATAGCAGGCGTCTTCGGGCCCCGGGTCGTCCGTGCTCGGCGGCAGGGTCTCGCCGGCAAGCTGCCGCCATGAGGTGTCGCGGTCGATCTCGAAGATCCGCTGGCCCGCGTCGGCGCACCAGTGGCGCGGCGCCACGGCGACGTCCGACGAGGTCAGCATCAGGCTGAGCCGTGCGTCGCTGGCGTAGTGGTCGAGCCGCGCCTGCGGAAAAGCCGGATCGAGCGGCACGTAGGACGCGCCCGCCTTCAGGATGCCCAGCATCGCCACGACCATTTCCATGCTTCGCTCCAGGCACAGCCCCACGCGCTGGCCGCGGCCCACGCCGCGCGCGTGCAATGCACGCGCCATGCGGTTCGACAGCGCATCGAGTTCGCCGTAACTGCAGCTTCGCGCACCGTCGCGCACCGCCGGGCGATCGGGCTGCCGAGGCACGCGCGCGACAAAGCCGGCATGCGCCAGCGGCATGCCGACCAGCGGAACGCGGGCGGGCTGCAGCGCGATCAGCGAACGCGCGGCGTCGACGGACAGCACTTCGAGCCGGCCGACCGTCTCGTCCGGCTTGTGCGAGCCCGACTGCAGCACGCACTCGAACATGTCCAGCCAGCGCTGTACGCTGACGTCATCGAACAGGTCGGTGTTGTACTGCGCCTCCACCATCAGGCCACCATCGAGCGGGCGCAGGTTCAGGAACAGTTCGAAGTTCTCGTAGCGGCGGGGGATGGTGTCCTGTGCCACGTCGAGGCTCGTGAACGCCTCGGCGCTGCTCGCCACGTCGGGGTCGACGTTGAACGCCACGCTCACCAGCGGCAGCCGGCTCGGGTCGCGCTCGAGCGACAACTGGCCCAGCAGCGCGCCATAGGTGAGCGCCTGGTGGTCGAAGGCGTCGAGCACGGCGGTGTTGCATTCGTCCATCAGCGCGTCGAAGCGCATGCCGGCGTGCGTGGCGATGCGCAGCGGCAGCAGGTTCACGCAATGGCCGACCAGTCCGGGCACGTCATGCGCGAGCTGGCCCGACGCCGGCACGCCCACGACGATGTCCTCCTGGCCCGTGAGGCGGTGCAGCGTCGCGACGAAGCCGCTGAGCAGTCCGGTGAACAGGCTGGCGCCGGCCTTGGTGCTCGTCACGCGCAGGGTGCCGACGAGGCGCTTGTCGAGCAGGCGCTCGGTGCGGCGCGAATTGAAGGTGCGTGCGGCCGGGCGCGGGCGGTCCAGCGGCAGGTCGAGCACCGGCTGCGTGTTGCCGGGGAAGCGCCCGAGCCAGTAGTCCACGTGCGCCTGCATGTCGGGATGCGCGGCCGCGGCAGCTTCCTCGGCGGCGAAGTCGGAGAAGAGCGGTGCCGCCTTGAGCTTCAGCCCGGTGCCGCTCTGCTCGGCATACAGGTGGCCCAGCTGCTCGGTGATGACGCCCCAGGACCAGCCGTCGCAGACCACGTGGTGCGCCGACATCACGAGTTCGTGCTCGGCATTGCCGAGGCGGTACAGCACGGCGCGGAACAGCGGGCCATGTTCGAGCGAAAAGGGCGTGCACACCGCTTGGCCATGGGCCGAACGCAGTGCCTGCGCACGGGCTTCAGGCTCGAGCCCGCTCAGGTCTTGCCGGGTCAGGACGTTCTCACCCGGATGGCTGACCAGCATGCATGTGCCGTCCGGCGAGATCGTGGCGCGCAAGGCCTGGTGGCGTTCGAGCAGCCGGTCCATGGCACGCGCCAGGGCCTCCTCGTCCAGCGCGCCGCGCAGGCGCAGCAGGACCGATTCGTTGTAGGCCATCGAGGCCTCGGTGCTCAGGGTTGCGCCGAGCCAGACTTCGCGTTGCGATTCCGTCGTGGGAATGATGCATTCGATGGCACCGTCGCTGACGGTGGGCTTGAAAACGGCGTTCATGCTGCGGCCTTTCCATTGAAGATGTGCTGGCTGGGGGTGGGCGCGCCGGGCACGTACCAGAAGGGCTGGCCGTCGATGTCGCGGGCCAGCACCGAGCCTTCCTCGGTCGGCTTGTGCGCGTCGAAGCCGGCGATGGCCACGGCGCGGCGCGGCAGGAACCCGGATTCCTGCATCTCGGCGACCGATTCCTTGAATGCGCTCTGGATGAATGCGATGTCCTCGGCGCTGTGCGCGCTCGTGAGGAAGCACGGGAAGTTGTCCAGGATGTGCACGCCGCGGCTGCGCATCATTGCGAACAACAGGTCCTGCAGCGGGTGGTCCTCGAGCCAGCTCACGCGCCACAGCGACGCGAAGTGGCGGATCTCGACAGGCGCGCCGACTTCCCTGCACCAGCCCGAGAGCTCGGCGGCCATGGCGGCGGTGCTGCCATTGAGGCCGGCCTGCAGCGCGGGCCCGGCTTCCTTCAGGTGGGTGAGCGAGGCCTTGGCCGCGGCGAGCGCGAGCGGATGGCGCACGAAGGTGCCGGCGAAGTAGGTCACGCCCACGCCGGGGATCGAGTCGTCGCCGTACTGCCAGGCGCCACCGTCGAGCGCGTCCATGAACTCGCGCTTGCCGGCGATCACACCGACCGGGAAGCCCCCGCCGATCACCTTGCCGTAGGTGGCAAGGTCGGCGCGCACGCCGAACAGTTCCTGGGCGCCGCCCAGCGCGGTGCGAAAACCGGTGATGACCTCGTCGAAGATCAGGCAGCAGCCGCTCTTCGCGGTGATGTCGCGCACCTCGTGCAGGAACTCGCGCGGCTGGAAGTCGGGGCGGCGGCTCTGCACCGGCTCGGCCAGCACGGCGGCCAGGTCGTCGGCGTTCTCGCGGATGAACGCCAGCGCCTCGGGCGTGCCGTAGTCGAGCACGCGGATGTCGCCGAACATGCCGCTCATCACGCCCGGCGCTGCCGACAGGCCCTTGCCGCCCTTGCCGGCGCGCACCAGCACCTCGTCGAAGGTGCCGTGGTAGGAGCCGGTGAACACCACCACCGTGCTGCGGCCGGTGACGGTGCGCGCGATGCGCAGCGCGGCCATCACGGCTTCGGAGCCGGTGTTGCACAGGCCGGCGCGGTCGCTGCCCGTGAGCTCGCAGATGAGCGCAGTGACCTCGGCCGCCAGCGGGTGCTGCGGGCCGATCTCGTAGCCCTGGTCGAGCTGCCTTCGCACGGCCTCCTGCACGAAGTCGGGCTGCCAGCCGAACATGTTCATGCCGAAGCCGTTGAGCGCGTCGACGTATTCGTTGCCGTCGAGATCCCACATCTTCGAACCCTTGGAGCGCTCGATGACGATCTGGTAGGTGATCTCCTTCGTGATCGGGCGGAAGCCGTTGACCACGCGCGGGTCGGCCATGTGGGGGCGGTTGGCGTCGGTGAAGTCCTTGCTCTTGCGCGTGCGCTCGACATAGCGCCGGATGAAGGCGGCGAGGCGTGCCTTCTGGCGGCCGCTGGGTTCGGCCATGCGCTGGGTGTGGATGCGCGCGATGGCGCCGAAGGCCTTGGACACGTCGTAGCGCACCGGCTCCTTCTGCGCGGGCTCCTCGGACGGAACTGCAGCCACCGGCTGGACCGACACGGCCTGCAGCGTCATCAGCGGCGCGGCCGGCGCCGCACCCGACAGCAGTGCGAGCTGCTGGCGCATCAGTTCCATCTGCTGCGCAATCAGCTGGGACAACTGCGCGTCGCCCGCGGCACCCCCTTGCATCGGCATGTACACGGGCATCGGCTGGCGCGGCGCGGCCTGCGGCACGGCGACGGCACTTTCCACCGGCGCTGCCACGACGGCGGGTGCAACGGCCGGCGCAGGCGCTGCCTCAGGCGGCAGGCTCTCGCGCAGGAAGGCCGAGAGCGAGTCGAAGCAGCGGTATTTCTCCATCAGCTGGCGGAAGCTGAGGTTGACCTTGAAGTGCTTCTTGATCTGCGTGGCCGCCTGGGTCAGCGTGAGCGAATCCAGGCCCAGCTCGCCGAAGGGCGCGTGTCCCTCCGCCTGTGCCATGTCGAGGCCGGAGATGTCCTCGAACAGGGTGCGCAGGCGTGCGTCCATGGACGAGGCGGGAGGGGGAAGAGGCGAGGGCGTTGCTGCTGCGGTCACGATCGGCTCCAGGGGAATGGATGGAATGAAAGAGGCAGGGGCCGCGACGGCGGCGCTGATGGACGCGGCCGCGGTGGAAAGGGGGAGAAGGGTGGGTGCGGCGATGTCGACCCAGAAGCGCTTGCGCTCGAACGGCGTGGTGGGCAGGCACACGCGCTGGGCGCCGTTGCGTGCAGCGAGGCGCGACAGCTCGACCTCGGCGCCGCAGGTCCACAGGCGGCCCAACGCCAGCCGCAGGGTGCGAGCCTCTTCGGCCGGCTCGCCGTGCAGCAGCGGCACGACGCTGCCCGCGCCGTGCTGGCGCACCAGCGTGGAAAGCATGTTGCGCGGGCCGGCTTCCACGAACAGCGGGTTTGCCGTCTGCGCCATCGCGCAGCGTACGGCTGGCGAGAAGCGCACGGTTTCGCGCAGGTGCCGGGCCCAGTAGGCCGGGCTGGTGGCTTCGGTGTCTTCGAGCGGTTGGCCGGTCAGCGTCGAGTAGATCGGCGTCTGCGGCGCACGCAGCGCCACCTTGCCGACCAGTGCCTTGAAGGGCTCGACGGCCGCGTCCATCATGGCGGAGTGGAAGGCATGCGAGGTCTGCAGCGGACGGGCCGGAATGCCATCCGCTTCCAGCGCCGCCTGCAGCGCCGCGATGGCATCGAAGGGGCCGGCGGCGACGCAGGCCGCCGGGCCGTTCTCGGCGGCGAGCGACAGCTGCGGGCCGAGCCGGCCGGCCAGTTCGGCCGCGCCCAGGCGCACCGACAGCATCGCGCCCGCTGGCTGGGCCTGCATGAGCGCACCGCGGCGGGCCACGAGCCGGGCGGCGTCTTCGAGCCGCATCACGCCCGCGAGCACGGCTGCGACGAATTCGCCGACGCTGTGGCCGATCAGCGCATGCGGCCGCGCGCCCAGCGCCAGCAGCCGCCGCGCGAGTGCGTATTCGAGCGTGAAGATCGCGGGCTGCGTGACGGCCGTGGGCACCAGCGACTGCGCGTCGCCGGAGAACATGCGCTCGCGCAGGTCGAAATCGGTCGCCCCGTCGAAAGCGGCCATGCAGTCGTCGAACGCGGCGGCGAACACCGGGTCGTTCGCGCGGAGGTTCTTGCCCATGCCTGCGTACTGCGCGCCCTGCCCGGGGAACATCAGCACGAGCTGCGGTGCACGCGAGGCGGTGCGGCCGCTGGCGCGGCTGGGCGAGTCGGCGCTGCGCAGGGCCGCGATGGCTTCGGCCGTTCCGCTGGCCACCACCGCGCGGCGGAAGGTGTGGGCCTTGCGGCCGACCGCGAGGGTGTGGGCCACGTCGGCCAGCGGCAGTTCGGGGTGCGCCTCGAGGTGCGCCGCGAGCTGCTCGGTGGCTGTGTCGAGCGCGGCCTCGGAGCGCGCCGACAGCGGCAGCACGTGGTCGCCCGCCGCCGCCGGCGAAGCCTGCCGCGGTGGCGCTTCTTCGACGATCACGTGCGCGTTGGTGCCGCCGACGCCGAAGGAACTGACGCCTGCGCGGCGCGGCTGGTCGGCGCGCGGCCACGGCTGCAGGCTCGCCGTGACGTGGAAGGGTGTGCGCGCGAAGTCGATCGCCGGGTTCGGCGCGCTGAAATGCACGGTCGGCGGAATCTGTTCGTGGTGCAGCGCAAGTGCCGTCTTGATGAGACCGGCCGCGCCGGCCGCCGTGACCATGTGGCCGACGTTGCTCTTGAGCGAGCCGAGCGTGCAGTAGCCGAGCGCGTCGGTGTGCTCGGCATAGGCACAGGCCAGCGCCTCGACCTCGATTGGGTCGCCCATCGGCGTGGCGGTGCCGTGAGCCTCCACGTAAGAGATGCTGCGTGCATCGACGTCGGCCGCCGCGAGCGCAGCGCGGATCACCGCCGCCTGCCCGTCGACGCTGGGCGCCGTGAAGCTGGCCTTGGAGCCGCCGTCGTTGTTCACGCAGGCGCTGCGCAGCACGGCGTAGATGGTGTCGCCATCGGCCTGCGCGTCGGCCAGCCGCTTGAGCAGCACCACGGCCGCGCCGTCGCTGAAGACCGTGCCACGGGCCTGTGCGTCGAAGCTGCGCGTGCGGCCGTCGGGCGAGAGCATCGAGCCCTCGTTGTAGAGATAGCCGCTGCGCGGCGGGCAGTTGACCGATGCGCCGCCAGCGAGCGCCATATAGCACTGGCCCGTGCGCAGCGCATGGAAGGCGTGGGCTACGGCCACGAGCGAGGTCGAGCAGGCGGTATGCACGCTGACGGCCGGGCCGGTGAGGTTGAGCCGGTTCGCCACCCGCGTGGTGATGTAGTCCTTCTCGTTGGCCAGCATCACCTGGAATTCGCCGACCGGCTCCACGAGGTCGGGCCGGGTGCTCACGTGGCGCTGGAAGTAGGTCGCGTTGTACATGCCGGCATACACGCCGACCGGGCCCGGCGCGGCATCGGGCACGTAGCCGGCGCGCTCCAGGCATTCCCAGCAGATCTCGAGGAACACGCGCTGCTGCGGGTCCATCAGCTGCGCTTCCTTCGGACTGATGCCGAAGAAGGCAGCGTCGAAGTCCTCGATGCCGTCGATCACACCGCGTGCGCGAACGTAGGACGGGTCGCTGCGCAGGGCCTCGCTCACGCCGGCGTCGAGCGTGGCGTCGTCGAAGAAGCTGATGGTGTCGCGCCCGGCAACGAGGTTGTCCCAGAACTGCTCGACGTCGGCCGCGCCGGGAAAGCGTCCGGCGGTGGCAACCAGGGCGATGGCGTCGTGAATGCCGGCGTCCGGCCGCGCTGCAAGGGTGGCCGCTGTGGTCGGTCGATCCTCCGAGACGACCACAGCGGCCGAGGCGGGCAGATCACCCGCCTGCTGCATCCGCGCACCTATCGCTTTTGGCGTGGGATTGCGGAAGAAAAGGTTGGTCGACAACGGCAGGCCGGTGCCGCGCTGCAGGTCGGCGAGCACCTGCAGCACCAGCAGCGAATCGCCGCCGAGGTCGAAGAAGTTGTCGTTGCGCCCGACCTTCGAGATGTGCAGTGCGCGGGCGAAGGCCTCGCACACCTGCTGTTCGACGGTGTCGCGCGCTTCCTCGAAGGGCTGGGCGAGTTCGGGGCGTTCGCCGGCCGGCTCGGGCAGCGCCCTGCGGTCGAGCTTGCCGTTCGGCGTGACGGGCAACTGCGCGAGCCATACCTGGGCGGCGGGAATCAACGCCGCGGGCAGGCGGGCCGCGAGGTGCGCACGCAGGGCGTCCCACGAAACCTTCTGCGAGCGCGCGACGAGATAGGCCACAAGGCGTAGCTGGCCGCTCTCGTCGGGCCGCGCGACCACGGCGCAGGACTGGATGTCCGGGTGGGCGAGGATCGCGGCTTCGACCTCGCCGGTCTCGATGCGGTGGCCGTGGATCTTCACCTGGCCGTCGCGGCGTCCGATGAACTCCACGGTGCCGTCGGGCAGCCAGCGCGCGAGGTCGCCGGTGCGGTAGAGCCGCTCGTCCGTACCGCCGAAGGGGTCGGGCACGAAGCGTTCGGCATTGAGCGCGGGCTGCCGCAGGTAGCCGCGGGCCAGGCCGTGGCCGCCGATGCACAGTTCTCCCACGAAGCCCGTCGGCAACAGTGCCATCGAGGGACTCAGCACGCGCAGCACGGTGTCCTTGATGGGACGCCCGAGCGGAATCGAACGCAGGTCTTCCGGCAGCGGCGACGCGATGCGGTGCGTGGCCGCGAAGGTCGTGCACTCGGTGGGGCCGTAGCCGTTGCTCAGCGTGAGGCCGGGCAGGGCCGCCAGCGCGCGCCGCACGTGCGGCACCGACAGCGCTTCGCCGCCGGTGAACAGGTGCCGCAGGCCCGAGAGATGGGCTGGGTCGTCGTCGATCACGGCGTTGAACAGCGCGGCGGTGAGCCATGCCGTGTGCACGTCGTGGCGCGCGATGGTGCGCGCGAGGCCGGCTCCGGTGGGCACGCGCTCTTCGTGGACCACGCAGCAGCCGCCGTTGAGCAGCGGACCCCATATTTCGAGCGTGGCCGCGTCGAAGCCCAGCGGCGCCGCGTGCAGCATGGCACGGCCCGGAGCGAGCGCGACGTAGTCCACGCCCACCACCAGCCGCAGGATCGACCGGTGGCAGATCTCGATGCCCTTGGGCGTGCCCGTCGAGCCCGAGGTGTACATGACGTAGGCCACCGATTCGGCGTCGATCGCCGGTGGGTTCCATGCACTTCGATTTGTCTTATCTTCGTACTCGTCGAGCAGCAAAACGCCGTGGTGGGGGGGGACCAGGTGGTGGTGCGCCTGCATGGTGAGCACGTGGTGCGCACGCGCCTCGCCGAGCATGTAGGCGATCCGCTCGGGCGGGAAATCGGTGGGCACCGGCACGTAGGCGCCGCCAGCCTTGAGGATGCCGAGCTGGGCCACGATGGCGGCCATCGAGCGGTCGAGCAGCAGGCCTACGCTGTCGCCGCTGCGAACGCCCAGGCACTGGAGGCGCCGCGCGAGTGCGTCGGATCGCCGGTCGAGTTCGCCATAGCTCATTTGCGCATCGCCTTGTGCGATGGCAATGGCATCGGGGGCGGCCGCGGCCTGGCGGCTGAACACGCCGGTTACCGTGGTGACAGGGTCCACCGGGGCGAGGGCGGTGTTCCAGGCTGCGAGCTGATCGGCGCGGTCGGTGCTCGGCAGCGTGCGAATGTCGTCGAGGGCAACATCGGGATGCTCCAGCAGGTCCTGGGCGGTGTCGGCAAGGGCAGCGAGCAACTGTTCGATTGCGGCGGCGTCCATCGAGCCCGCGGCTGCATCTATATGAAGCAATGCCGAAGCGGCGTCGAAGCGCAGCCGCACGGGAGCGTCGGCGTGGACCTCTTCGCGCAGCCAGAGCGAGTCCGGCGGCGCAATGGGCTGCGGTGATTGCGACGCTGCGCGGCGGGCGAGATCCAGTTCAGCCAGCCAGGTACCCGCGGCCTTGGTGGCGTCGAACGCGACGGTGGTCGTGCAGCGCGCCGGGGCAACGCCCGCCTCGTGCAGCACGGGCCAGAGGCTTCCGAGCCAGCGCGACTGCAGCAGCAGCCATGCGCCCGCGAAGAGGGCATCCGGCAGCTGGCCGGTGGCGGCGAGCCATTGGCTCCAGCGCCGGGCAAAGCCGGGCTCGAGCGCCAGCGAACCGGTGCAGCCTCCGGCCGGTCCTTCCGGCTTGCATCGCGGCACGAACAGGTCTTCCAGGGCGAGACCCGGAGAGCTTTCCTGTGGCTGCGAAATACTTCGAATTTCCATTTGAATATCCCGGAAGCAATACAATGGAAGCAATTGGGCAAATGGAATTTCCATTTGCCCAATTAATGAGGGAGCATTTGTTGTGTTCTTTTCGTGACTTCATACTAGGAGCTTTCTACCGGCCGATGTGGGTACTTTATGGTTAGGTTACAAACGGATATGGTTATTTCTAAAACGTACTACCCGAATCATCCAGTTTGAGGTAACTGATGCGGGATTTAGGGGGCGCAAGCCTGTGCGCGAGGCACTTTCGAAGGCCAAAAGGCGGGGCTGAAGCGGGGTACTCCTGGGGAGAAATGCCGAATTTCCGGAGCAAAGCGCCTTGCATGGGGCGGCCTGGCGTGAGCGCGTTGGTCTCGCGTCCGCTCTCTGTAGTCATGCGAAAAACGGGGCGTCTTTGCTGTCGAAAAATGAAACATCCTCCCGGCGGCGGCTGTTATCAATTCACCCCGTCTGTAACCGGATAAAAAATAACTGTACAAAACCTTGGATATGAAAAGACTGAAAGAAGCGCCCGCTTCCGCGCGAATCAATTCTTTCCAAGGTCGAAAATGCTTTACGAAATCCTATTGCCAGATGCTGCCCTGACGCCTTGCGAACACTATTGGAAATCAATTCTCCCGAACAATTCAGACGCATTGACCGCCAATGCCACATATTTCGGCAATGCGGCCTGGGCGCAGGAATATCTGGACTTCTGTCACCGCGATGCCCACTTCCGCAGCCGCTGGCTCGCCGCCGGGGGCGAATGGACGGACAAGGTCGTCATCGACCTGGGTTGCGGGCCTGGCAATGTCTTCGCCACGCTGGGCGGAAAGCCCCGGCTGCTCATCGGCGTGGACGTGGCCCCGGGCTCGCTGAAGCTGGCTGCGGGCCTCGGCTACACCACGGTGCTGGCGGATGCGGCGCATACGCCGTTCCGCTCGCACGTGGCGGACATCGTGGCCATCAATGCCACCCTGCACCACTGCGACGACATGACAGCGGTGCTGCGGGAAGGCGCCCGCCTGGTGAAGCCTGACGGCATCCTGATCACCGATCACGATCCCCAGCTGACGGCATGGGACTACAAGGGTCTGGCCAGGCTGTTGTGGGACGCGCGGCTGTGGGTCTACCGCATGACAGGGCGCGGTTTCCACAAGACCGGCAGCCAGCAGTCGTGGGGGCTGAAGACCGAGGTGCATCACCGGCCCGGCGACGGCGTGACGAAGGAGTTCTTCGAATCCACGCTGCAGCCGCTGGGCTTCGATGTCCGCGTGCATCCGCACAACCACCGGATAGGCGCCGAGGCGCTCGCCGGCGAGCTCGGGCGGGCCCAATGGAAATACCGCATGGGCCATGTGCTGTCCGGCCGCGACCCGGCTTCCCCAGCGAGCGCGCTGTCGTTGATGTGCATTGCAAGGCGCACGGCAGGAGAAGAACCGGAGGCGGGTTGAACACCCCGCGGCTGCTGGTAGCCTTCCAGGATTCTTCGAACGCGGTCCCCGGAGCACCGGGGAGCGCGAGATTCAGGTCATCAAGGAAGGAATCCGCTAGTGGTTGTGACAGGAAGGAACTGGCGCGCGGGCATTGCGCTGACCGCGGCATTGATGGTGGCAGCGTGCTCCACCTCACCCAAGGCGCCGGTGGCGGGACCGGGCGAGTACGTCGTCCAGCCGGGCGACACGCTCTATCGCATTGCGTCAAAGGCGCGGCGTTCGCCGGGCGAAGTTGCGCGCTGGAACAACCTGCAGGACCCCGATCGGCTCGAGGCGGGGCAGGTGCTGCGCGTGGTTCCGCCGGGCGGCGCATCGTCGGAGCCGCCCGCTGCAAGGAGCGCAGGCGCCGAGCGCCCGGAGCGTTCGAGGCCGCCCCGGGTCGCGGTGCCGGAGCCGGAACCGGCCGCACCACCCGCATCGCGGCGAAGCGACTGGACCTGGCCCGCGCAGGGCCAGGTGATCGCGGGCTTCAACGGCAGCAGCAACAAGGGCATCGACATCGGCGGCAGCCTCGGCGAGCCGGTGATGTCCATCGGCGCGGGCAAGGTGGCCGTGACCGAAACGCTGCGCGGCTACGGCAGCGTGCTCATGGTCGATCACGGCGGCTCCTACATGTCGGTCTATACCAATGTGCGCTCGATGCTGGTGAAGCAGGGCCAGCAGGTGCAAAAGGGCCAGAAGATCGCCGAGATCGGCGGCGCCGACGGCGGGCGCGCCAAGCTCCACTTCGAGATCCGCCACCGCGGCAACGCGGTCGATCCGCGGCAGTACCTGCCTGCGAGGTGACCGCGGCGGGGCGGCCCTCTGGCGAAAGGCATCCCCCGAATTGGTGATATCGCGCCGCCGGTGGAATGCGCAGACTCTCGCCCTCACTCTGAACTGGAGCGGCAATGGAACTCTTGCAGTGGATGTTCCTCATTCTTGGCACCGCGCTGGCGCTGACCACGCAATGGTTCCTGCTTGCCCCCTTCAGTCTCGACTGGCCGCTGTTGCGTGCCCGGATCGCCGAACAGGTCACTCAATCGGCCGCGCTGCTGGAAGAGTGCGCGTCGGGGATCGACTCCCGGCCCTAGCCGCCCGCCTGCCCCCAGGGCCGGGCGAAGCTCGACGCGTCCCCGGCCCTCTAAGATGCTCGCTGTTTTTTAGATGACCTGAAGACGCGAGAGGCAAGGGAGGGCCGCGCATGATTTCTTTGCTTCACACCGCGGACTGGCAGATCGGCCGCGTGTTCTCGCAGTTCGAACCCGACGACGCCGCGGCGCTGTTCGAGGCGCGCTTCAAGGTGGTCGAGCTGCTGGCCGGCATCGCCGCCGAACGCCAGGTCGACGCCGTGCTGGTCGCGGGCGACGTGTTCGACCTGCAGACCGTGTCCGACAAGACCGTCCGCCGGATGTTCAACGCCATGCAGGGCTTTGCCGGCCCCTGGCTACTGATTCCGGGCAACCACGATTCCGCGCTGAGCGAATCGGTCTGGAGCCGCGCGCAGCGGCTGGGCGCCATCGCGCCGAACGTCGTCTGCTGCCTGGAGCCCACGGCTCGCACGGTGGCCGGCAAGTTCACGCTGCTGCCGGCGCCGCTCACGCAGCGCCACACCTACGGCGACCTCACCGACTGGTTTGCCACCGCGCAGGGCGAGGAAGGGCTGCCGCGCATCGGGCTGGCGCACGGCTGCGTGCAGGGCATCCTGTCGGAGGACATCGACTCGGCCAATCCCATCGCGGCAGGGCGCGCCGCGCAGGCCCGGCTCGACTATCTCGCGCTCGGCGACTGGCACGGCACCCGGCAGATCGACGAGCGCACCTGGTATGCGGGCACGCCCGAGACCGACCGCTTCAGGGCCAACGATTCGGGGCAGGCGCTGCTCGTGACCATCGCGGAGGCCGGCGCCGTGCCGGCGGTGGAGCCGATTCGCACCGGCCAGTTCGCCTGGCAGCAACTGGAGCCTCGGCTCGCGGTGCCTTCCGACATCGACGAACTGGTGGAGAAGCTGGAGCGCGTCGGCAGCGGCGACGTGCTGCAGCTGCGCGCGCAAGGCGCCTGCGACCTCGGCGGCCACAACAGGCTGGGCGCCGCGCTCGATGCTGCCCGTGCCCGCGCGCGTGCGCTGGTGTGGGACGGCGAGGCTCTGCGGCTGGAGCCGACGGAAGAAGACATCCAGGCGCTGCATGCCGACGGCTTCGTCGGCGAGGCCTTGCAGGAACTGCGCGCGCAGCAGGGCGATGCCGATGCGGAACTGGCGCGCGATGCACTGCTCACGCTGGCCCGCATCCTCGACCTGCAAGGTTCTGCGCGCACCGGAGCCGGCGCATGAAGCTGCAGCGACTTCGCATCGAGAACTTCAAGCTGTTCCGCGCGCCACTGGAAATCGACGGCTTCACGGACGGGCTGAACCTTTTCGCGGCGCCCAACGAGTCGGGCAAGTCCACCGTCGCCGAGGCCATTCGCGCCGCCTTCTTCGAGCGGCATCGCTCGAGCGCGGTCGAGCACCTGCGGCCGTGGGGAGAAAGTTCGGTGACGCCCACGGTCGAGCTCGACTTCGAACTCGACGGCAAGCCGTGCCGGCTCACCAAGGCCTTCCTCGGCAAGAAACGCTGCGAGCTCGTCATCGACGGCAAGGCCATGGACGGCGCTGTGGCGGAAGACCACCTGGCGGCGCTGCTGGGCTTTCGCTTTCCGGGCAAGGGCGCCAGCACGCCGGAGCACATGGGCATTCCGGGGCTGCTGTGGATCAAGCAGGGCACCTCGCACGACATTGCCGGCGCCGTGGGCTTCGCCAGCGACCACCTGCGCAACGCGCTCGGCGAATCGCTGGGCGAACTGGCTTCCAGCCATGGCGATGCGGTGCTGAAGGCGGTGGAAGGCGAACGCAACGAACTGCTCACCCCCTCGGCCGGAACGCCGCGTGGCGCCTTCGCCGATGCCATCAGGCTGCGCACGGATCTCGAGGCCGAACTCGAACGGCTGCACGCCGACATCGAGGCCTATCGGTCCGGCGTGGACCGCCTGTCCGGCCTGCGCCGCGACCACCAGCGCGACGAAGCCGCGCGGCCCTGGGCGGCATTGCGCGAGCAGCTCGTCGTTGCACAGCAGCGGCTGGACGAAGCCAAGGGGTTGAACGACCGGAAGAACGCGCAGGACGCCGTGCTCAAGCAGGTCGCCGCCCAGGTGAATTCCTGGCGGACCCAGCTGCAGGCGATGGAGCGCGAGGAAGCCACGGTCGTCCTGCGGCAAAGGAACCTGCAGGCGGTTCACGAGGGCCTGGCCAAGGCGTTGGGCGAACTGCAGGCGTGGGAGCCTCGCCACGCGGCAGCGGCGCAGGCCGATGCCGCCGCACGTGAAAACCTGCGCGCGGCGCGGCAGGCAGCTTCGCGCATTGCGCAGGAGAGAGCCGTCGAAAGCCTGGCCGAGCAGCTTGCAGCGCTCGTACAGAGCCACGAGAAGGCAAGGAGCGAGCAGGACAAGGTCTCGCGCCTGCAGGCCGAAGCCCAGGCGCTCGCGGTGCCCGAAGGCGAGCTCAAGCAGCTTCAGCGTTGCGCCGATGCGCTTCGCACCGCACAGGCCAGGCTCGATGCGGTCGCAACGGCCCTGGAGTTCGAACTGCAGCCCGCGGCGAGGGTGCGGGTCGCCGGCATCGAGCTTTCCGGCTCGAAGCGCCAGACCGTCATCGCGCGGACCGACATCGAGATCGAAGGCATCGGCCGCATCACGGTGCTGCCGGGCGGGGCCGACCTGGAGAGCCTCGCCATCGAGCGGGACCGTGCGCGCGACGAAATTGCCGCGCTGCTCCAAAGCCTGCGCGCCGAGAGCGTGGCGGCCGTGGAGGAGCGCGTGCGGCTGCAAGCGCTGCGCAAGGGCGAAGCCGGCGCGGCAGAGGCCGTGCTGGCTGCGCTCGCCCCCAAGGGATTGAGCGCGCTCGCTGCCGACATCGCCATGCGCGAAGCCCGGCTCGCGCAAGCGCGGCAGGTTCTGCAGAACATGCCGCCGGCACCTGCGGCCGGCGCGGCGGTGCCGTCGAGTGCGCAGGCGGAGTCGGAAGAGAGCGTCGCGCGTGCCGCGCTGGAGGCCGCATCCGCAGCGCTCAACGACGCCAAGATCGCTGCCGGCAATGCGCGGGAGCAGGTCAGGGCGGCTGGGGATGAACTCGCGGCGGTGAAAGCCACGCTGGACGACCCGATGCGCGCCTCCCGCAAGGCGGAGGCCGGCGCAGCCCTGACGGATGCGCGGGCACAGCAATCGGCCCTGCAGTACAAGGTCGCCGAACTCGCACAGCAGTTGCAGACCGTCAACCTGCCCGTGCTCGCGCAGGACGTGGAACGGCTGGAGCGCAGCGCAAGGCAAGCCGAAGCCACGCACAGCCAGCGGGCCAACGAGATCACCCGGCTCGAGGTCGAACTGGAAACCAGGGGCGCGCTGGGCCAGGAAGAAGCAGCGTCGGAGAAGCAGCGCGAACTCGAGCATGCCGCGCGGCGCTGCACCGAACTCGAACGCCGTGCGAAGGCGCTGGACCACCTGCTGAAGCTGTTGCGCGAGAAGCGCTCGGCCCTGGCGCGGCGCCTGCGCGCGCCGCTGCAGAAGCACCTCGACCACTACCTGCAGATTCTTTTTCCCGGTGCACAGGTCGAGGTCGGCGACGACCTCTCGCCGGGCCGCATCACGCGGCAGGGCCTGCGCGGCGCCCAGAGCGGGGACTTCGCGGAACTCAGCGTGGGCGCACGGGAGCAGATGGGCGTCGTCGCCCGGCTGGCCTATGCGGACCTGCTGAAGGAAGCGAGCAAGCCGACCCTGCTCATCCTCGACGATGCCCTGGTCAACACCGACGAAGAGCGTCTGCGGCAGATGAAGCGGGTGCTGTACGACGCGGCGGCGCGGCACCAGATCCTTATCTTCAGCTGCCACCCCGACATCTGGCGGGATCTCGGGGTCGTGGCGCGAAACATCCCGTAGCCCACAACCCGCGGCGCGGTTCGATGCGCTGCGCATAGGCGCTTTGTCATGGCCCCGACCCCGCGCGGGCAGGGCGCTTGGCTCCCCCGCAAAGGGGCGCTTCGCTCATGTGCGAAGGCGGCGTGATTCCTAAAGTCATCCCCAGGCCGAACGCTTCTGCCCATACCGGGCAAACAGGCGGTTCAGGCCGGCAACGACAACCGGGGAACACACATGCAAACGCTCGCACTGCCGCCGAGACTCTTCATGAACCTGCTGCGCGAAGACGCAGGCATGTCATTCATGGAGTTCGCGCTGATCGGTGCGCTCGTGGTGGTCGTGTGCCTGCTCCTGTGGCTCGCCATCCGGCGCAGCGCCTGAACCCGCGGAGCCCACCATGCAGGAATTCATCGCCGTTCTCGAACTGCTGGGAATGCTGGTTTCCGACATTCGCATGCTCGCGCTCTTCGCGCTGCTCGGCGTGGCCGCCGTCAGCGACTGGCGCTTCTACCGCATTCCCAACTGGCTGACCTTCGGTGGCGCGCTCTTCGCGCTCATCGCCGGAACACTTGCAGCCCGCACGCCCACCGTGGGCGCATTGAGCGCATTCGGCGGACTGGCCGTCGGCTTCGGCGCAATGCTGACGTTCTATGTGATCGGGATCATGGGTGCCGGCGACGTCAAGCTGATGGCGATGGCAGGTGCCTTCCTCGGGCCCCAGCAGACGCTGATGGCAGTGCTCTGCACCTTCATCGTCGGCGGCGTGGTGGCCCTGGCCTTCGCGATCCATCGGCGCCGCCTCGGGCACATGCTGGCCAATGTCAAGGCTGTGGCACAGGGCATGGCGGTCTCCAGCATCGTGGGAATTCGTCCCAGCGGGCACGTTCCGGCGGAGCAGTCCGTCGGGAAGCTGCCCTACGGAATCTGCATTGCGGCGGGCACGGTGATCAACGTGCTTGCGCACCAGCTGGGCTACGTCTAGTCCTTTCATTCATTCACCAATTTCTCATCCAACGCGAGGTTCACATGAAGAACATCAAGGCGCTCGGGCTGATCTTTCTGGCCTTGCTCACAGGGCTGGCCGCCGCGGTCTATGCGACCGGGTGGATATCGCGGCAAGGCGGAATCGCCTCCAACAAGGTGGTCGTGGCCGCCGTCGACATCGAACTGGGCAGCCGCGTCAACGCGCAGATGCTCTCCACGGTCGACTGGCCCAGCGGCTCCATACCGAGCGGTTCGTTCAGCGACATCAAGGCGCTGAACGACCGCGTGGTGAAGGTCGGCGTGCTGCGCGGCGAAGCGATCATGGAAGGCAAGCTGGCGCCGGTGGGCACCCAGGGCGGGCTGTCGGCAGTGATCGCCAGCGGCAAGCGGGCCATGACGGTGCGCGTCAACGACGTGGTCGGCGTTGCCGGCTTCGCACTGCCGGGCAACTACGTCGACGTGATGGTCAACGCCCAGCAGGACAAGGACAAGGCCAAGGGCGAGCAGAACAGCCAGATCAGCAAGACCGTGCTGGAGAAGGTCCTGGTGCTGGCGGTTGCACAAGAGGCCAACCGCGACGACACCAAGCCGAAGGTGGTGAGCGCCGTGACGCTGGAGCTCTCGCTCGAGGACTCCGAAAAGCTCGACCTGGCACGCAGCGTGGGAACCCTGTCGCTCGTGCTGCGCAACCAGATGGACAAGACCACCGTCGCAACGGGCGGCATCACCAAGGGCCAGTTGTTCGGCGAGAAGGAAATCCTGCCGATCGCCACCACGGTGGCAGCGGCGCCACCGGCCCGGCCGCGTGTGGCGCGCACCGGCCCCGTCACGGCGACTGCATCCCAGTGCGTGGAAGTGATCCAGAACGCCGCTCGCTCTCTCGCCTGCTTCTGATCCAAACCTCCAGGAGGAACACCAAGTGCACTATCTCTCTCCCACCCCCGCCTGGTTGCTGGCGGCACTCACGATGATGGCGGCCCCCGCCATCTCCGCCGAACTCGCGGTGCCTGCCGCGGCTGCGGCCGCCACCGCCGCCGCCGCGGCGCCCGCGGCGCCCGCGGCACCGGCGGCGCCAGCCACCCGGCGCTGCACCGCCATCATTCCGGACGACCAGCCAACGCAGGCCGTGCTGGGCAAGTCGGTGGTCATCCCGCTGAAGGCCCGCGTCGTCCGCATCGTGGTCAGCGGGCAGCCGCCGAGCCGGGCGCCCGCGGCGGCTGCCGTGCCGGCGGGCATGGCGCCGCCTGCACCGGCCGCGGCTGCGAATGCCGGCGACGGCATTGCCGATGTCGACGTGACGCTGCTGAGCCCGACCGACCTGTTCTTCCGCGGCCGCCAGGCGGGCTCGATGAACGTCGTGCTGCAGAGTGCGGACGGCACTTGCTACATCAAGGATGTGATCGTCACCATCGATCCGGGAGCGCTGCAGTCCAAGCTGGCAGAGCTGATGCCGGAGGAGAGCCGCATCCGCGTGCGCAGCGCGGAAAAATCCATCGTGCTCACCGGCGAGATCAGCGATGCGCTCAAGCTCGACGACGTGATGAGCCTTGCGTCGGCCTACGGCGCCGACGGCAAGAAGGTTGTGAACCTGCTGCGGGTCACGGCGCCGCAGCAGGTCATGCTCGAAGTGAAAATCGCCGAGATCAGCAAGACCCTGCTGGACCGGCTGGGCGCACGCGTCGGCTTGAACCGCTCCGGCAACGGCGGCCTCAACAGCTATTCGCTGATCTCCAATTTCCTGAGCGGCGGTGGCGGCTTGATCGAAGCGCTGAGGATCGGCCGCACGTCGATCGGCATCGACGGCCAGAAGGACGACGGCCTGGTGCGCATCCTGGCTGAGCCCAACATCATGGCCATCAGCGGCCAGCAGGCGAGCTTCCTGTCGGGCGGCAAGATCTTTATTCCGGTGGCGCAAAACGCCGCTGGCGGCGGCGGGACGAACATCACGCTGGAAGAAAAGGAGTTCGGCATCGGGGTCAAGTTCACACCGACCGTGCTCAATGGCGGCCGCGTCAATCTCAAGATGGTCTCGGAGGTGTCGGACCTGTCGCAGACCGGTTCGCCTTTCACCACCATCGGTGGCGTGACCGCCGTGTTGCCATCGCTCACGGTGCGCCGTGCCGACACTACCGTGCAACTCAACGACGGGCAGAGCTTCGTGATCGCGGGGCTCATCAAGAGCAACGTCACCGAGTCCATCAAGCGCTACCCCGGATTGGGCGAAGTGCCGGTGATGGGAGCGTTGTTCCGCAGCACCGAGTTTCAGAACGACCAGACCGAGCTGATGTTCGTCATCACGCCCCGCATGGTCCGGCCGCTGGTCGAGTCGCCCCGACTGCCGACCGACAACCACGTCGTTCCCAGCCGTGCAGAGGTCTATCTGAACGGCAGCCTCGAAAGCGCCACCCCGGCACCGGCTGCACCGGCCACCGATATCCAGTGAGGAGCAACACCATGTTCATCAAGTCGACCACTCTCGCGCTGACGCTGCTCCTGGGCACCGGATGCTCCCACGTCACACCCAACTACGACGCGCGCTTTGGCGATGCGGTGCGCGACGCGAAAAGGAAGATGACGATCAATCCCGATGCAGGCCGGGACGGCAATCCCGTCGCGGGCATGGACGGCCGCTCGGCGCGCGAGTCGATGGTGCAGTACCACGAGTCGTACAAGACACCGCCACCAGCTGTCAACGTCATCAACATCGGCGGAACGATTGGTGGTGGCACCAAGTGACCGCGGTTTTCATTCTCAACCCTCCAATTCGGAAAGGAGAACACCACGATCTGCAACAACCCAGTTTCCCCAACCCGTTTGATGAACCAACGAGTTCCATTCGTTTATTTGAACCTTTAAAGGAAAGACTCATGAACAACTTTTTCAAGGCCATCGGCCAATCCTCCCGTGGTTTCCTCCGTGACGAGGAAGGCGCCCAGGTCATCGAATACGCGCTGATCATCGCCGTCGTTTCGATTGCGCTGATCGTCTTGCTGAAGGGGCTTACCGGGACCGGCGGCGGCTTCACGACCTTCATCACGCATGTGACCAATTGCCTCACCGGAACGTCCTGCCCATAAGCGGACCGAGGGCGGGTGGCGGGCCGGCTTGTCCGATGCCCACCGCCTGCCGCTCAACCAGCTTGCCCAACACAGAAGCGAGGTCCTCATCATGTTCAAGTCATTTCTGCGGGGCGAAAGCGGCGCCCAGGTGATCGAGTACGCGCTCATCATCGCCGTCGTCTCCATTGCGCTGATCCTTGCGTTGCAGCCGCTGGTGACCGACGGCACCTTCGACAACTTCATCGCGAAAGTCACCGGCTGCCTCGACGGTTCGGGTTGCTCCTGAGCCTGATTCAGCGAACCGCAGTCACCTCTCGAGGAGTCGATCATGCAAGTCCGCAGTCTTCATCACCGTCAAGGCGGCGCGATGATCGTCACCGCCGCGCTGCTCATGTTGTTCCTTCTGGGCTTCATGGGCATCGCGCTCGATTTCGGACATCTGTTCGTCGTCAGGACCGAACTGCAGACGGCGGTGGACAGTTGTGCGCTGGCCGCTGCGCGCGAACTCGACAAGCAGGGCTCGGCGATCACGCGGGCAAAGAGTGCCGGCCAGACAGCCGGCAACGCGAACCGGGTGAATATGCAGTCAGCCACCTGGAGCGGGCAGGGCCAGATCGTGGCCACTGAAATCACGTTCCGCGATGCTGCCTATGCATCCACGACCGATCCCCTCGTCGCCACCTATGCGCAGTGCGTGCACACGCAGCCCAACATCGTCATCTGGCTCATGAGGGCCATGGGTGCCTTCTCCGGGAATGCCGCCGCCTATCCCGCGACGGGCAGTGTCGCGGCCAGTGCGGTCGCAACCCGTGCCAGCGCACAGACCACCTGTCCGATTCCCGTCGCACTCAAGCCGAAGCCCGGAGGCGTTGCACCGAACTACGGGCTCAACGTAGGCGACTGGGTGAAGTTGATCCAGGCGCAGAACGCATCCGCCGGCGGCGAGATCGGCTGGGCCAACCTCGACGGCAGCAATAGCGCCTCGGAAACCGAATCCGAGCTCAACAACCACTGCGGCACCAAAGTGGGCGACACGCTCGGCACCCCCGGCGTGCAGACCTCGGTGGCCGATGTCTGGAACCAGCGCTTCGGCATCTACAAGAACACCGGCGATCCGAGCGTTGGGCGGCCTGATTACACCGGCTATGCCTATACCTCGCTCACCTGGCCCGCGCAGTTCAATGCCTACGATGGCCCCGCGCCCGGATCACCCGCAACCGCCCAGAATTTCGTGACCAAGCGGGCCGCCTTCGCATCCTGCGCCGACACCGGAACGAAAGTGAACGGCGCAAATAGCTGCGAATCGATCACGGGACTGTCCCTCAGCAGCTTTCAGAAACTGGCAGCGCCCGGAAACGTTGCGGGTGGTCACAAGCAGTACGGCCTGGACCGCCGCATCGTTACGGTGCCGGTCATCGACGGCGGCAACCATGTGATCGACTATGCGTGCATGCTGATGCTGCAGCCACTGCAGATCCCGATGAGCGACACATGGCTGGAGTTCCGCGGCAACGCGGGTTCTGCCACCAGCCCCTGCACCACCAGCGGGCTGGCCGGCGGAGCGGCAGGCCCGCTGGTTCCGGTCCTGGTGAGATGAGGTGAGCAACATGAAAAAGTCCCATCGCACCCAGCATGGTGCGGCACTGGTCGAACTGGCGCTCATCACACCGCTGCTGCTGCTGCTGACCTTCATCACCACCGAATTCGGCCGCGCAATGTACGAATACAACGCGGTCGTCAAGTCGACCCGCGATGCGGTGCGCTACCTGTCGGTACAGACGCCCGGCACCCACGTTACCGAGGCACGCAACCTGGTCGTGTACGGCAATACCGGCGGTACCGGTTCGCCGCTGGCGCGCGGGTTGAGCCTGTCGAACGTGCCGGCCGGCAGTTGCTGCACCTGGCAGTCGGCCGGTGCGAACCCGATCATCACCACGGTCACGGTGCGCGTCAGCAGCTATACCTTCCATTCGATGTTTCCTTCGGTGATAGGCGTGGTCTTTGCGGATGCGAACGGCAATATCGTCTTCAGCGACATCACCGCCACCATGAGGGCTCCGTCATGAGACACCATGTCAACGGCGCGACGACCGTCGAGTTCGCCCTGGGGCTGCTCATCTTCCTCATGCTCGTTCTGGGCATCGTGGACTTCTCCCGCATGCTGTTCACGTGGAGTGCGGCCCAGGAGGCAACACGCGAGGGGGCCAGGTATGCCGTGGTGTGCGACGACACGGGCCAGCAGGCACTCGTGCTAGCCCGCATGAGGGCGCTGCTGCCGCAAATCAGCACCGTGTCGGTGGCGTGGGCGCCGTCGGGCTGCACGGCATCGACCTGCGAGGGCGTCACCGTGAGCATCACCGGCCTGAACTATCAATGGATCTCGCCCATCGTGGGAGCCACTGCACCGCTGATCCCGATGCCGACGTTCTCCACCTACCTGCCGCGCGAGGTGATGCGCAAGGACCCGAACAGCGCGGCCATCTGCTCCTAGCAACACACCGGACACGACCATGAAGATCGCCATCATTTCCCCCAATCCGAATCATCTCCAGGACATGCGCAAGGTCCTCGAGGCGCGCTCCCACCAGGTGTCGCTGTTCGAGGGCGGCAAGAGCCGCATGCAGGGGGTCGTCGAGAAGGCGGCTCCGGAGCTTCTGCTGGTCGACGGCATGTGCTGCGACCTTCAGGAGCTGGCACTGGTGGAGAAGCTCACGCTGCAGTACCCGGCGATCGCGGTGGTGCTGCTGTGTGCCATGCAGACCCCAGAGTTCCTGATCCACGCGATGCGCGCGGGAGTGCGCGAGGTGCTGCCGTCGCCCTCCGACACCGCCGCGCTTGAGGCCGCCGTTGAGCGCATCGCGCTCAAGATGGCCAGCACGCAGGCGCGCAGCCCCGGCCAGGTGGTGGCATTCATGCCTTGCAAGGGCGGCAGCGGATCGACCTTTCTCGCGACCAACATCGCCTACCAGCTCTCGCGCGAGCGCTCGGTGCTGCTGATCGACCTGAACCTGCAGTTCGGCGATGCGCTGTCGTACGTCAGCGACCTGCGGCCGAGTTCCACGATGGCGGACGTCGCGCGCGACATCGGCCGCCTCGACGCTTCGCTTCTCGCGGCCAGCGTGGTGCGCGTGGCACCGGGCTTCAGCATCCTGCCAGCGCCCGAGGACCTCTCGCGAGCGATGGACGTCAAGGCCGAGCACGTCGATGCCATCCTGCAGGTCGCGCTGACGATGTACGACTTCGTGCTGTTCGACCTCGGCCCGCGCATCGACACGCTCGCAATCCGCGTGCTGGACCGCGCGGACCGCATCTTTCCGGTGCTGCAGCCGAGCCTGCCGCATATCCGCAACGTGACGCGCCTCATGCAGGTGTTCAAGTCGCTGGGCTATGCGCCCGGCAAGGTCGAGCTGCTCGTGAACCGCAGCGCCGGGGGAGGGGAGATCGGGCTGTCGGACATGCGCCGCTCGCTCGTCGGGGCGACGCTCACGATCGTTCCGGACGGCGGCAAGGACGTGGATGCGTCCATCAATCAGGGCGTGCCACTGGTGGAGATGTCGCGCGGCAGCGCACTCGCCAAGCGGCTCGCCGAAATCGCCCACACGCTCAGCCCGCGGCAGGAAGCGGCGCCCGGTTTCATCGGGCGACTCTTTCGCCGAGCCTGAGTTCCGATTCATTCTTCAACAGCAAGGCAGGTTCCCATGTCATTCAGAGAACAGCTCAATGCGGTCGAGACCGACCCCGGCCACGGGCAGGCGGCCCACGCCGCCGACCTGACCGCCTCGCCCTTTGCGTCGGACGCCTACAAGCTGCTGAAGGAGCGCATGCACCTGAAGCTGCTCGACCGCTTCGACCTCGCGGCGCTCGAAACCCTGAAGCCCGACGTGCTGCGCCAGGAAATCTCGACCATGGTCGGGCGGCTGCTGCAGGAGGAGCCCGAGGCGCTCAACGACATCGAGCGGCGCACGCTGATCCGCGACATCCAGCACGAGATGCTCGGCTTCGGGCCGATCGAGCTGCTGATGGCCGACCCGTCGGTCTCGGACATCCTGGTCAACTCGCACGAGAAGATCTACGTCGAGCGGCGAGGCCGGCTGGAGCTGACCAATGTGAGCTTCACCGACGAGAAGCACCTGCTGCGCATCATCGACAAGATCGTCTCGCTGGTGGGGCGGCGCATCGACGAGTCCAGCCCCATGGTCGATGCGCGGCTGCCCGACGGTTCGCGCGTCAACGCGGTCATTGCGCCGGTGGCGCTCGACGGGCCGATGATGTCGATCCGGCGCTTCGCGAAGATTCCGCTGCGCATGGAGAACCTCGTGAACGAGCTCAAGACGCTGACGCCGCCGATGGCGCAGATGCTCGAGGGGCTGGCCCAGGCGAAGGTGAACATGCTCATCTCCGGCGGCACGGGCGCAGGCAAGACCACGTTGCTGAACATCCTCTCGGGGTTCATTCCGCCGACCGAGCGCATCATCACCATCGAGGACGCCGCGGAGCTCCAGCTGCAGCAGCCGCACGTGGCGCGCATGGAGACGCGGCCGATGAACATCGAGGGCAAGGGCGAGATCACGCAGCGCGCGCTGGTGCGCAACGCGCTGCGCATGCGGCCCGACCGCATCGTGATCGGCGAGGTGCGCGGCGCAGAGGCGGTCGACATGCTGCAGGCAATGAACACCGGCCACGAAGGCTCGCTCACCACCATCCACGCCAACACGCCGCGCGACGCGCTGGCGCGGCTGGAGAACATGATCGGCATGGCGAACCTGAACCTGCCGCACCGCACCGTGCGCCAGCAGATCGCCTCGGCCATCACGGTGGTCGTCCAGGTCCTGCGGCTGGTCGACGGGCGGCGCAAGGTCACCAGCATCCAGGAGATCACCGGCATGGAAGGGGAGGTGGTCACCATGCAGGAGATCTTTACCTTCCACCAGACCGGCATGGGTCCCGACGGCCTGGTGCGCGGCCATTTCCAGGCGACGGGCGTCAGGCCGAAGTTCGCGGAGCGGCTGCATGCCTACGGCGTGGATCTGCCCGACACCATGTTCGAGCCGGGCAAGCACTACGAATAGGAGGCGATCATGTTCAACAACCTGGGCGGCAATGCGCTCATCACTGCCGCCGTGCTGGTCTTCGTGACCGTGCTGCTGATGATCGAGGGCCTGTACCTGCTGTGGCGCTCCTACAAGGGGCCCGAGGCGCGCAAGATCGAGAAGCGGCTGCAGGCGTTTTCTGCAGCGAGCGACCGCACGTCGCAGGCCCACCTGGCCAAGGAGCGCATGCTCAGCGAAGTGCCATGGCTGCAGCGCATGCTGCTGACGCTGCCGCGGGCGCACCGGCTGGACCGCTTCATCCTGCAGGCGGGGCTGGACTGGACGGTTTCCAGCTTCCTGCTGGCGTGCGGTGTGCTCGGCGTGTTTGCGTTCTTCGCGACGATGTGGATGGCTCGCCAGCCGGTGCTGCCGTCACTCGCCGTCGGAAGCGGCGCGGCGATGCTTCCAGTGATGTACCTGCAGCACCAGCGCAGCCGCAGGCTGGCCTGTATGGAGAAGCAGCTCCCGGAAGCGCTGGACCTGGTGACGCGCGCCCTGCGCGCCGGGCATTCGTTCGCGAGCGGCGTGCAAATGATCGGCGACGAAATGACCGACCCGATCGCCAGCGAGTTTCGCATGGTCGCCGACGAGGTGAATTTCGGCGTCTCGCTGCAGCAGGCGCTGACCAATCTCAGCGAGCGCGTGCCGCTTACCGACCTGCGCTACTTCGTGGTGGCGGTTTTGATACAGCGCGACTCCGGTGGCAACCTGACGGAGGTGCTGGGCAACCTGAGCCGGCTCATTCGCGATCGGCTCAAGCTGCTCGCGCGGGTGCGGGTGCTGTCGTCCGAAGGACGCCTGTCGGCTTGGATCCTGGGGCTCATGCCGTTCGCCCTGGTGGCACTCTTGAACGTCTTCAATCCCGAATTTATGGCGCCGTTGTGGACGGACCCGATCGGGCAGACGGTCCTCAAGTACATGCTGGTGCTGATGCTCGTGGGCATCGTGCTCCTGCGCAAGATCGTGAAGATTCGCGTTTGAAGGAGAAGAGCCATGACCATGCTGTTTCCCATCCTCGTCTTCCTCGCCGTGTCGCTGGCCGTCGGCGGCCTGACGGCCTGGCTGTCTCCAACGCGCACCGAGCAGCGCCTTAAGGCGGTGGCGCCGTCGGCCGGCAAGTCGGCATGGACCGAAACCGCCGTCCGGCTGGTCGGTCCCTTCGCGCAGTTGTCATCGCCCACCAGCGACGCCGACCTGTCGCCGCTGCGCGTGCGGTTCCTGAACGCCGGCATTCGCTACCCGGACGCCTACCTGGTCTATTTCGGCATGAAGACGCTGCTGCCGCTGGGCTTTGCCGCGCTCGCGTTCCTGGGAATGCGGACGACGGGTGCGGCGGACGGCACGGTGATGATGCTGTGGCTCGCTGTGGCGGCGCTGGCCGGCTGCTACCTGCCCAACCTGGCGCTGCACCTGCTGATTCGCGCGCGTCGCCGCGAGATATTCGAGAACTTTCCCGATGCCGCCGATTTGATGCTTGTCTGCGTCGAGGCGGGGTTGGGGCTGGACGCCGGCCTGGCCAAGGTCACGGAGGAAATCCAGGTCAAGAGCGCGGCCCTCGCGCAGGAACTGCACTGGACCAACCTGGAAATGCGCGCCGGCAGCACGCGCGAGAAATCGCTGCGCAACCTGGCGCTGCGCACGGGCGTGGAGGAGATAGCCACCTTCGCGACCATGCTGACGCAGTCGGACCGCTTCGGCACCAGCATCGGTGAATCGCTGCGCGTGTTTTCCGACGATCTCCGCCACAAGCGGCAGGTTCGCGCAGAAGAACTGGCAGCCAAAGTTCCGACCAAGATGCTGGTGCCGCTGGTGCTGTGCATCTTTCCCTGCATCTCGGCGGTCATCCTCACGCCGGCGGCAATCCGCGTCGTCCGGATGATCATCCCGATGCTGAACGGGACGACTTGAGTACCCCGGGGAAACCCGGCGCGGCGGCGGCTCAGTGCGCGACAGCCGCCGCGTCGAGCTGATGCTTCACCGCGTGGATGTACAGCTCGAGGCGGTTCGTCACGCCGAGCTTCTGGTAGATCGAGGTGAGATGGTTGCGCAGCGTGTGCTCGGTGACGAAGAGCTTTGCGGCCAGCGCCTTGTTCGAGGCACCGCTGCCCGCAACCACGACGCGGATGATCTCGCGCTCCTTCTGCGTCAGGCTGGCCAGCTTGGCGGCTTCGGGGTCGGCCTTCGGCGGCTTCTTCGCCGAGGTCAGCTGGGAGAAGACGCGGCCCATGGTCTGCGGATCGACGCAAAGCTCGCCGTTGTAGACGCGTTCGATGGTCTCGAGCACCTGCTGTGCCGAAGCGTCCTTGCGCATGACGCCGCGGGCGCCGTGCAGCACGGCAAGGTCGAGCATGCGCTGTTCGCGCTCCGCGGTGAGCACGAAGACGCGCGACACCTCGTTCGACAGTAGGCTGGGCAGGATGTCGATGGCGCAATGGCCGTCCAGGTCCAGGTCGAGCACGACGACGTCGGGCGCGAGGCTTGCCGCCGTCGCCACGGCGTCTTCGCAGCTGCTGGCGGTGCCGACCACCTTCATGCGCGGTTGTTCCCCGTCGATCAGCCTGGACAGGCCCCACAGCATCGTCTGGTGGTCGTCAACGAGCAGAACGCCGATGGAATGGGCAACAGGTTGCATGACGGGCTCCTGGTCTTGTCTTTTTTCAGATGGGAATTTCCACCACCACCGCGGTGCCGCCGCTGATGCACTGGCGGACCTGCGCCCGCCCGCCGAGGGCGGCGGCGCGTTCGGTGATGGAACGGGGGCGGAATTTCGTGAAACCCTCTTCGCAGGCTTCGTTCTCGATGCGCAGGTGCAGCCGCCCGTTCTTGCAGCCGAGGCGGATGCTGCCGTGGTGCGCGTGGGTGTGCTTGCAAATGTTGTTCAGCCCTTCGCCGACCATTTGCAGGACTTCCGCAGTCATACGGTCGTCCAGCAGGACCTGGCCATCCACGGCGACGGCGATCTCTATGCCGTAGAGCCCCTTGATGCGCTCGGCCTGGCGATGCAGGTGGGGCAGCACGAGCCCGCAGGGGCTGTTCGCGCCGTGCTTGACCGCGCCGGCATAGCGGCGCAGGTCCGCGATCACGCCGTCGGCCACGCTTGCGAGCTTGTCGAGATCCTCGCGCAGCGGGTTGTCGGTGGTGGCCTTCTTGAGCAGTGCGCACAGGCCCATCCGCAGGCCGATGTAGGGCTGCACGGCCGTGTCGTGCAGGTCCAGCGCGATCTTCAGGCGCTCCGCGGAGGCGGCTTCGGAGGCCATCCGGTCGAGCACTTCGATGGTCTCGATGACCGGGAAGATCTGCTCCATGAGGTGTGCCAGGAACAGGGCGTCGGACTTGTTGAACAGCCCGTCGCCGGATGACACGAAGACCCGGCCCTCGCCCAGCCGCATCGGCAGCGGAGCGCTGATGAAGCTGCGGGCCTCCAGCATGGCGGCCACGGCGGCGCAGCGCTGCGCGCCTTCCTCGTCCTCGACGCGCCAGCCGCTCGCGCCGGCTTCGAGGGCATGGCTTTGTGGCCACAGGCGGCTCAGGGGCCAGGGCATGCGGCTGCTGACCACGGTGAGGTCCGGTGCCAGCGCCATGAGCGGCGACTCGGCGATGCGCCCGATCGTCTCGACGCTGACGTGTTCGCAGGCGTCGTCCTTGCGCAGCGTGCGCAGGATCCAGTCGCCGGTGGAGGTGTCGCGCGTCAGGAGGATGCAGTGGCTCGCCCGGAAGAAGGCCAGCGTCTTTTCCATCGTGCGGGCGATGGTGCGGCCTGCGCCGAACCGCGGGTTGGACAGCTGGCTGACATCGCCCAGCAGTGCCAGGCGCCGCTGCAGGGCCAGCTTGGAGCCGCCCCAGTGCACGATCATGTGCCCCAGGGCCAGCAGGAACGTCGCGCGCATCAGCAGCTGCGGCGTGTCGTCGCCAGTGCTGGTGGCGAGGCCGCAGGCTGCAAAAGAGGCGACCGATGCAATAGTTACACGGGCGCCTTCCTCGAAGCCCCAGCGGAACGAGGAGGTCAGGATCGCGAAAAAGTAGAACAGGAAGAAAAGGCTCTGGACGCCGTCGGTCACGAACACGATCAGCGTGAACCACAGCACGTCGGACCAGTGGATGGCCTTGCCCTGGAAATACGGGCGGCCGATGCGGGTGCACCCGTACACCAGCAGGCTATGCAGGATGTAACCGGAAAAGGCCAACCAGACCGCCCCCGAAACCTGCTGCCGGTGGTCACCCGCGTCGACGGCGACGGCGAGCAGCGCCGCAAAAGACAGCACGAGGCGCATGCGGGCCACCATGAGAGCATCCGCAGCAATGCTCGCGTCGACATCGGGGGCAGTGGTGCGTGTGAGCATGGAAAGAGGGCGAGCGATGTGTGTGAAGGTTTCACATTACTACTTTCGTAGTCGAAGACAATGCAAATTGAAACCTTTCGTCACATCGTGACGTTTGTTACACATGGTTTCAATCGTGGGTCTGAAGGGGTTTTCAGACCGCTGCCGGGGGAGCGGCTCCGCCGATCAGCAAAAAAGCGCGCTGATTGCAGGTACCTTTCCCGTGCGAAACAGCGAAGCCGCTGTCGAGCGCGCGGATTCAGGTCCGCCGCGCGACCAGCGCAGTCTGCCCCAGGGGAGTCACCCGCAGGATGACCGCCTGCCTGAACTTCTGCTGGGTTTGCCTGGCGCGGCAGGGCGGGGGAAGCGTGGCTTCCACCATGCCAGCAGCATTCAGTACGGCCACCGAGTTGATTTCTGCCGGATCGTCGGTGCGCAGGGGGAAGACCGAGTTTCCGATCTTGCGCAGGTAGTCGAGCGGCATGAGGGGCCACTTCGGACCGTCGGCCGCTGCAGCGCGGCTGGAGCGAAGGCCAGCGATCTCCGCGTGCCCTTCGTCCGTGATGGTGAACACCACGGCACTCTCGTACTTTTGGTAGCCAAGGTCATCCAGATGGAATTCGGCTTCGACAAGTCCGGTCGCAAGCAGAACCGCGGCGTGCCTGATGTCCGGCTCGGCTGTAAGCGTCACCGGAAATCTCTCGTGAAGAAGCCGAAGGAGGAGGGTGAGCGGCATACATGCTCCTGTCCGCACTGGATGTGCGCATCGAGACATGGGGAGGGGATGCGAGCGGGTTTCCCCGTCGAAGCACCTGGACTGCGCCGCCTCCCGCAAACCCCTTCAGGACGCGTGACGAAACCACGGACGGAAAGCCGTGGCTGCATGTATGCCGTTCGTCACGACGGAGATAGGGCATTGGCGCCTTAAATGTGATTTTTTCACTTTAGGCGTTTTGTTGTACAGCAACCGACCGGCCTTGTCGATAGGCGGGAAGGCTGGGGCGTGAATCGAGAGGGCGTCCATCGTCGCGGGCGCTCGATGGGTCAAGGCGTGAACGTCACCCGCTGCGCGATCAGCACACCGTTGACCACGCGGTCTCCCACCACGGTAACGCGCCGTCCATTGGCCAGGTCCGCGGCGGTGCCGTTCTCGAAGACGACGCCGGGCGCTCCGGCGTTCACGGGCCTGCCTTGCACCCTGAAATCGGCGGACGACAAATAGGTGCCAATGGCACCGATCAGCGTGAACGAGGCCGGGCCGCCGGTGCCCGGAATGTTGCGGATGCGCAGTTTCTTCACCACAAGCACGCCGCCGGACATGAAGCCGTCGACCTCGACCTTCACGCCATTGCCGAGCGAGCCCACGGGTCCGCCCGTGATCAGCGCGTTGGTCGCATCGACCGGCGTGCCCAAAACCTTGAACGAGCCGCGCGAGGCGAAGTCGGTGATGACGCCCGCCAGCTGGACAGCGATGCCGTTGTTCACCGGAATGGCATACCAGCCCTCTACCTTCGTGGCCACGAGCAGGTTCGCGAACGGCGCGGCGGTGCCCCGGACGCGCACGATGGTCCCGTTGGCGAGCGACGATGCGTCCAGGCCCGTGAACGCAGCCGCGCCGAAATCGATCGTCAGCTGCCCGAGCATGAAGGTCTTGCGCGCGCTATCGATGTTCTCCACGGTGCCTGTGACCAGAGGGGCGCTCAGGGTTGGAGCGACCTGAATCCGGGTGGCGCGCAGGGTGCCCGGCGCACCGGGCAGGCCCCACACCTGCACGATGCTGCCCGAGACGACGTCGGCCAGCCCGCTCGCGTCGGCCCAGACGGTGGCCGAGTCGATGCTCACGGTGGTGCCCATCACGACGAAGCTGCCGGCGGGGATGTCGATGGCCGAGACCGCACCGCGCAGTTCCGCGGC
The DNA here is from genome assembly GCF_059491885.1 of Variovorax sp. Varisp46. Taxonomy (NCBI): domain Bacteria; kingdom Pseudomonadati; phylum Pseudomonadota; class Betaproteobacteria; order Burkholderiales; family Comamonadaceae; genus Variovorax; species Variovorax sp. Varisp46. The sequence goes on along the minus strand of NZ_CP168515.1, from coordinate 2,102,614 downwards.
CGACACGACCTGGGTGGCGACGCCGCTGGTGAAGTCCGCGTCGACCTTGCCGGCAACGCGTGCACTGATGCCGATCTGCAGTTCGGTGGCATCCTCGATGGTGATGGCGGCGCCGTCGGTGTTGTAGCGCAGCCCGTTGAGGATGATGCTGCCCAGGCCGTCCGCCGCGCCGATGCCGGCGGCGTCGGCAGTCACGCCGGTGCCGCCCGAACCCACGCCGGAGCCGTCGGTGCTGCCGTTGCTGGCGGTGCTCGTATCGCCGCCGGTGCCGCTGCCCGTTCCGGATGCGTCGCCGGTGGCACCTGTGCCGGTTCCGGCCGAGGCGTCTGCGCTTGCCGTCGCCGTACCGGCTGCACTACCGCTGCCGACGCCCGCCACCGAGCCGCCGCTGGCACTGTCTCCACCCCCGCCGCAGGACAGCAGCAGGGCCACGAGGGCGACGTACAAAAGACCGAGCATGAGCCGGTGGGGTTTCTTGATGTTGTTCATCGCGGGGGCTCGCTTTCAGGGGGACGGGGCGGCGCAGGCGCGCTCTCGTCTTCGTAATAGGTGTAGATGCCGACGCGGATGCGCGCCTTGGCACCGGCGGGGGCGCTGTCGACCGCCCGCGTCATTTCCTGCGCCAGTTCGTGGTGCAGGGTCGCCCAGCGCTCCCGCGCGAGGCGCTGGATCTGCTCGCATTCCTGCAGCGTCAGCCCGCGCGCGTACACCGCGCGCTCGAGCATCCTGGGCTCCTCGCCCAGTGTGTTGGAGACAGCCGCCAGCAGATGGTCGCGGCCGTTGTCACCGAGGAAGGCGAGCATGGACTGGAGGTTTTGCACAGGCACGAAGCCGTCGGTCGTGAGTTCGACCACGCCTTCGTCCTCGGTCACCATGTTCAGGCGCACCAGTTCGTCGAGGATGGTGCGGTGGTGCACGTTGCCGCGGCTGCTCATGCGCGCCACGGTCTCGAAGGAGGGGGCGGCATTGCCGGTGGTGATGGGCAGGCGCCGGAAGGAGTCGTCCTGGGTCAGCATCTGCAGCCACAACGTGAAAGTCTTGGCCGCTGCCGACAGCTCGGTGTGGGGCAGGGGATCGACGGTGGCCCGTACCTTGGCGGTCACCGCCTTGCGGTTCAGGCCGGTGGTCACCGAAAGCTGGCTCAGGTTGGGCTTGGGCACGCCCTGGCTGCGCCAGGTTCGCTGTGCTTCCTCGATCAGCAGGTCGCGCAGCAGTTCCTCGAGGTGCGGATGCTTGACCCCCATGGCGAGGGCCAGCCGGACCACCGGACGAAGAATGCGAGCGCAGGCGGCAAGGGCCCAGTCCAGCCGGTGTTCCATGGAGGCGAGCGATTATTCCTGAAGGTGCGGTTCGAAAAGGGACGGCAGCGCTGGCTGCCGACCACGGGTATTACGCTATTGTCCTGTGCAACTGCACCCATGTGAAAGCTTTGGACCACTTTTTGCCGATCTGGATCGTTTTGCTGAATGGCGGGCCGAAGGCAGAAGGTGGTCAGTCGGCCACGGCGCCCGATTTCTTCACCAGTGCGGCCCAGCGCGGAATCTCCCTGGCCATGTGATCACGCAGTTCTTCCGGCGTACTTCCCACGATCTCCATCGCCAACTGGTCCGAGAGCCGGGCCTGCACGTCGGGCTGCTTGAGCGCCTTGACGATTTCGGCATTCAGGCGCTGGACGATCGGCTTGGGCGTGCCCTTGGGTGCGTACACGGCCTGCCACGACGACATCTCGAAGCCGGGAATGCCCGATTCGATCATGGTCGGCAGCTCGGGCGTCAGGGCGATGCGCTTGCCCGTGGTCACGGCCAGCAGCTTGAGCTTGCCGCTCTTCACCAGCGGCAGTGCGGCCGTCACCTGGTCGAACATGAAGGGCACCAGCCCAGCGGCCACGTCGGTCATGGCCGGCGGCGTGCCCTTGTACGGCACGTGGGTGAGCTTCACGCCGATGAGGTCGCCGAACATCTCGCCGGCCAGGTGGGTGGAGGTGCCGGCGCCGGAAGAGGCAAAGGTGCGCTTGCTCTCGTCTTTCTTCAGCAGTGCCACCAGTTCGGCCACCGAGTTCACGCCGAGCTGGCTGTTGACGATCAGCACGTTGGGCAGGCGCGCGACCAGCGAGACGGGCTCGAAGTCCTTCATTGGGTCGTAGGGCAGGTTCTTGTACAGACTCGCGTTGATGGCGTGCGTGCTGATGGTGCCGCCAAGCAGCGTGTAGCCATCGGGCTTGGCCTTGGCGACATAGGCCGCTCCGATGCCGCCGGCCTGGCCGGGCTTGTTGTCGACCACCACCGACTGCTTGAGGCTGTCACCCAGCTTCTGGGCCAGCGTGCGCGCCACGATATCGGTGGATCCGCCGGCGGTGAAGGGCACGACGTAGACGATCGGCTTGGCGGCCGGCCAATCGGAGGCCTGGGCCCAGGTGGCCACGGGGGCGAGCGCAGCCAGGAACAGCGCCGCGGCGCCACGGATGAATTTCATGGATTTGTCTCTTCGGGAATTGGGGAGAGAGAAAGGGCTTCAGCGGCCGCGGGCGCTGCGCCAGGACGCGAAGTCGGCGCGGCTTTGTTCCTCGGTGGGCGGATACAGGCCGAGGATGGAGCGGCCTTCGAGCACCTTTTCCTGCACGAAGTCCTCGAAGGCGGTCATCTCGGTCGCTTCGGCGGCGATCTCGTCGGCCATGTGGGCCGGAATGACGATCACGCCCTCCGCGTCGCCCACGATCACGTCGCCGGGGAACACCGGCGCGTCGCCGCAGCCGATGGGCACGTTGATGTCGATGGCCTGGTGCAGCGTGAGGTTGGTCGGCGCGCTCGGGCGGCGGTGGTAGGCCGGGAAGCCCAGCTTGGCAATGTCGGGGCTGTCGCGGAAGCCCCCGTCCGTGACCACGCCGGCCACGCCACGCTTCATCAGCCGCGTGACCAGAATGCCGCCGGCCGATGCGGCACGCGCATCTTTTCGGCTGTCGATCACCAGCACGGCGCCTTCGGGGCATTGCTCCACCGCCTTGCGCTGCGGATGGTCGCGGTCGAGAAAAACGCTGATCTGGTTCAGGTCTTCGCGCGCCGGCATGTAGCGCAGCGTGAAGGCTTCGCCCACCATGTTCGGCAAGCCGGCGTCGAGCGGTCGCACCTCCTGGATGAACTGGTTGCGCAGGCCGCGCTTGAACAGGGCGGTGCACAGGGTGGCGGTGCTCACCTTCATGAGCAGGTCGCGGGTGGCGGGATTCACGTGTTGTCTCCGTTCTCGAAATTAAAAAAGGGGGAGGGCAGTCGGATCAGAAGATGTCGGGCTCGGGCACCGGCTTGCCGAAGCCGGTTTCGAGGAAGTCGAAGTCGCAGCCTTCGTTGGCCTGCTTGATGTGGCGGCCGAACATCCAGCCGTAGCCGCGCTCGTAGCGCGGCGGCGGCGGCGTCCATGCGGCCCTGCGGCGAGCCAGTTCCGCGTCGTCGACGTCGAGGTGGATGCGCCGTGCGGGCACATCCACGGTGATGCGGTCGCCGGTCTTCACCAGTGCCAGCGGGCCGCCGATGGCCGCCTCGGGCGAGCAGTGCAGCAGGCAGCCGCCGTAGCTGGTGCCGCTCATGCGTGCGTCGGACAGGCGCAGCATGTCTGTCACGCCCTGCCTGAGCAGCTTGGTGGGAATCGGCAGCATGCCCCACTCGGGCATGCCGGCGCCACGCGGGCCGGCGTTGCGCAGCACCAGGATGTCGTCGGCCGTCACGTCGAGTTCGGGGTCGTCGACCGCCTTCTTGAGCGATGGATAGTCGTCGAACACCAGTGCGCGGCCGGTGTGCCGCAGCAGGTGCGGCGCGCAGGCGCTGGGCTTGATCACGACGCCGTCGGGCGCGAGGTTGCCGCGCAGCACGGCCAGCGCGCCTTCGGCGTAGATGGGGTTGGCGAGCGGCCGGATGACGTCGTCGTTGTAGACCTCGGCGCCCGCGATGTTCTCGCCGAGGGTGCGGCCGTTGACCGTCAGCGCTTCGGTCTTCAGGTGGCCGCGGATGCGCTCCAGCATCGCCGGCAGGCCGCCGGCGTAGAAGAAGTCTTCCATCAGGTAGGCGTCGCCGCTGGGGCGGATGTTGGCGATGACGGGCACGCGGCGGCTGAAGTCGTCGAAGGCGTCCAGGCTCACTGCATGGCCGGCGCGGCGTGACATCGCGATCAGGTGGACGATGGCGTTGGTGCTGCAGCCCATGGCCATCGCGCAGGCGATGCCGTTCTCGAAGCTGGCGCGCGTGAGCATCTTCGCGGGCGTCCAGTCTTCCCACACCATGTCGACGATGCGGCGGCCGCAGTCGGCGCTCATGCGGATGTGGTTGGCGTCGGCCGCGGGAATGCTGGAGGCGCCCGGCAGGGTCAGTCCGACGGCCTCGGCGATGCCCATCATGGTGGCCGCGGTGCCCATGGTCATGCAGGTGCCGTGGCTGCGCGCGATGCCTGCTTCCATCTCCGCCCAGGCCTGGTCGCTCAGCCGGCCGGCGCGGCGCTCGTCCCAGTACTTGAAGGCGTCGGAGCCCGAGCCCAGCACCTTGCCCTTCCAGTTGCCGCGCAGCATGGGGCCGGCGGGCAGGTAGATGAAGGGAATGCCCATGCTGATCGCGCCCATCGTGAGGCCGGGCGTGGTCTTGTCGCAGCCGCCCATCAGCACCGCGCCGTCCACCGGGTGGCTGCGCAGCAGCTCTTCCGTTTCCATGGCCAGGAAGTTGCGATAGAGCATGGTGGTGGGCTTGACCATGCTTTCCGACAGCGAGATAGCCGGCAGCTCGAGCGGGAAGCCACCGGCCTGCAGGATGCCGCGCTTGACGTCCTCCACCCGCTGCTTGAAGTGCGAGTGGCACTGGTTGGCATCGCTCCAGGTGTTGACGATGGCGATGAGCGGCTTGCCCATCCAGTCGGCGTGGCTGTAGCCCATCTGCAGCACGCGCGAGCGGTGGCCGAAGGAACGGAAGTCGTCGGGTGCGAACCAGCGTGCGCTGCGCAGGGATTCGTAGTGGCGTTTCATGGGGGTTGTCTCTGTGGGCGCAAGGCGCGGCGGGGCAATGTCGGCGGGATTAAAACACTAATATATTAGTACGTCAATGCCACAATCCGGCCCGATGAGTGCACTTCCCAAATTTCGACTCGACCGCACCCGCCTCGCCGCGCCGCAGGTGACGGAGAAGCTGCGCGACGCCATCCTCTCGCTGGACCTGGTGCCGGGTACCGTGCTGGCGCGGCAGGAACTGGCCGACCGCTTCGGCGTGAGCCAGACCCCGGTGCGCGAAGCGCTGCTGCGGCTCAACGAGGAAGGGCTGGTGGACGTGTTCCCGCAGCACGCCACGCTGGTCAGCCGCATCGACATCGCGGCGGCCCGGGAGGCGCATTTCCTGCGCCGCTCGATCGAGCTGGAGCTGGTGCACCAGCTCGCGCTGGAGCCGCCGGCGGGGCTGGTCGAGCAGATGAAGGCCGTCATCGCGCAGCAGGCGGCGTTGTCGACGGCACAGCGCTATGGCGATTTCGTCGGCGCCGACCGCGCCTTCCATCACCTGATGTACGAGGCCGGCGGCGTCGCCAGCCTGTGGGAACTGGTAGGGCGTGTCTCGGGCCACGTCGACAGGCTGCGCCGCCTGCACCTGCCCACCGCCGGCAAGACCGAGGCGATCCTGCGCGACCACCGCGCCATCGTGCGCGGCATCGAGGCAAGGGACCCGGCGGCGGCGCAAGCGGCATTGCGCCGGCACCTGTCGGGCACGCTCAGCGCGGTGGACGAGATCTGCCGGCAATATCCGGACTACGTGGCCACGTCCTGATCCGCGCTCAAGGCCGCCAAGGTGGTGGACCGGCTGCCGGGCACGATCCTCGTGGACGCGGACGAAGCCGGAGTCGCTTCCGTGGTCCGGAAGAACAAGAACTGGACCTTCTCGCCGCAGCGCAGCGCGAGCAGCGCCCCTGCGCATCGGCGGATTCGGCGGGCCGCCTAGCGGCAACATCGATCGAGAAAAAGCCCGGCATGCCGGTTTTTTTTGGCTCCTCGGCTCCTCGCCGATCGGCACGGGGCCTGCTACCGCAACACCAGCACCGGCAGCAGCGAGCGCGTCAGGACCTGCTGGGTTTCACTTCCCAGCAAGAGGCGCTTGATGCCCTTGCGCCCGTGCGACGCCATCACGATGAGATCGCTCCTGTTCTTCTTCGCGGCCGCGATGATCGATTCGGCGACCAGGTCGGAGCTGGCCTGGGCCGTCCTGATGCGCACGCCCTGTGCCAGCGCCCGGTCGCGAACGGCGTCGAGCGTCGCCTGCGCCTTGTCCGCCCACTGCTTCTCGATGCGGCCAATGTCTTCGGCCGAGAACGACATCGACCCCTCGAAGAAACTCTTCGGATAGCGGGGAACGACGGTCAGCGCGACCAGGTCCGCGTCGTTCTGGGCCGCCAGCGCGATCGCGCTCTTGACGGCCTTCCTGGAAAGAGCGGACCCGTCGGTGGCGACGAGGATGCGTTTGAACATGGGAATCTCCGGGAGGCGTGCTGCCGAGGTTAGGCACACCCGGGCCGGCGGGCTTGACGCAGATCAAACGGCTTGCGAGGCACCGCCCTTAGCCTCGCCCGATGAATGCCGCGCTCGCCCCCCAGTACGCCCCGATCCCATCGCTTCCTTCCCCTGTCGACGAGGCATGGCAGGTGCTGGACGACCCCGGCGAATGGCCCGGCTTCGGCCGCCCACTGGACGCGGCCGACGGCTGCTGGGAATCACAGGTGGTGGTCGAGGGCATGCACTGCGCGGCCTGCGCCTTCACCGTCGAGGCCGCGCTGCGCCAGGTGCCCGGCGTGAGCGACGTGCAGGTCAACGCGGCGAGCCGGGGCGCGCGCATCGTGTGGTCGCCGGCCGTGACCCGGCCGTCCCGCTGGTTCGAGGCCTGCGCGAAGGCAGGCTACGCGCTGCTGCCGGGCGGCGACCGGTCCGCGAGTGCCCTGCGCGAGCGCGAATCGCGGCTGGCCCTGTGGCGCTGGCTGGTCTCGGGCCTGTGCATGATGCAGGTGATGATGTACGCCTACCCGGCCTACATCGCGCGCCCCGGCGACATGAGCGCCGATGCGGCGCAACTCCTGCGCTGGGCCTCCTGGGTGCTGACGCTGCCGGTGGTTCTCTTCTCCTGCGGACCCTTCTTCCGAAGCGCATGGCGCGACCTGCGCATCGGCCGCATCGGCATGGACCTGCCCGTGGCCTTCGGCGTGCTGATCACCTTCGCCGTCAGCAGCGCGGCAACCTTCGATCGCGCGGGGCCGCTGGGGCACGAGGTCTATTTCGATTCGCTGACGATGTTCGTCTTCTTCCTGCTCACCGGCCGCTGGCTCGAGGCGCGGCTGCGCAACCGAACGGCGGGCGCGCTCGAAGCGCTGATGCACCGGCTGCCCGACAGCGTGGAGCGCCTGGAGGCCAATGGCGGATGGGTGCGCGTGACGGTGCGGCGCCTTGCCGTGGGAGACGTGGTGCGCGTACGACCGGGTGAGGCCTTTCCGGCCGACGGCGTGGTGATCGAGGGCGACACCTGCGCCGACGAGGCCCTGCTCACAGGCGAGTCTCGTCCCGTGCCTCGTCCGTGCGGCAGCCGCGTGCTGGCGGGCAGCCACAACCTCGGGGTCCTGGTGCAGGTGCGCATCGAGTCGGTGGGCGAGGGCACGCGCTTCGCGCAGATCGTGCGGCTGATGGACGGAGCCGCCCTGGGCAAGCCGCGGCTCGCGCAACTGGCCGACCGCGTGGCGCGGCCCTTCCTCTGGGCTGTGCTGGCCGCTGCGGCGGCCGCCGCGCTGGTGTGGTGGCACATCGACCCTGGACGGGCGCTGATGGTGGCCGTGGCCGTGCTGATCGTTACCTGCCCCTGCGCGCTGTCGCTGGCCACGCCGGCCGCCATGCTGGCGAGCGCGGGCGCGCTGGCGCGCGGCGGCGTGCTGGCCTCGAACCTGCAGGCGCTCGAAGCACTGGCTTCCGTCGACACGGTAGTGATCGACAAGACCGGCACGCTCACCGGCGGCACGCCGCGGCTGGAGCGCGTGTACTGCCGGCGCGGGCTGATGCCCGGCGATGCGCTGGAGATCGGCGCGGCGCTCGGGGCGCAGTCGCTGCATCCGGCCGCGCGCGCGCTCGCCAGCGCATGGCAAGCCCAATTCCGCGCGCTGCCCGACTGGAAGGTGCTGCACCTGGCGGAGACGGCAGGGCAGGGCATCGAAGCCCACGTTGTCCGCAGCAGCGGAAGCGACCGCACTGCGCATCCGCTGCGCCTCGGCGCCGCGGCCTTCTGCGACGTGCCCGCATTGCAGGTCGATGCGCCGCAGATCCACATGAGCGACGACCAGGGCTGGCTCGCGAGCTTCGTCCTGGCGGAGGAACTGCGCCCCGATGCAGCCGAAGCCGTGGCTGCGCTCAAGGAACAGGGCATCGCGGTGCGCCTGCTGTCGGGCGACCGCGACGCGGCGGTGCGCGCCGTTGCGGCGCAAGCCGGCATTGCCGCGGCGCAGGGCGACTGCACGCCCGAAGACAAGCTCGAAGTGCTTTGGCAGTTGCAAGCCGCGGGCCGCGAGGTGGCCATGGTCGGCGACGGGCTCAACGATGGCCCGAGCCTGGCGCGCGCCAACGCCTCGTTCGCCTTTGGCGATGCGGTTCCGCTGTCGCGCTCGCGTGCCGACTTCGTGGTGCCTGGCGGCGCGCTGTCGGCTGTGCCAAGGGCCATCGCGCAGGCTCGCCGCACGCTGCGCGTGGTGCGGCAGAACCTGTTCTGGGCCGCGGCCTACAACGCGCTGTGCGTACCGCTGGCGGTGGCGGGCTGGCTGCCCGCGTGGCTCGCCGGCCTGGGTATGGCCGCGAGCTCGCTGGTGGTCGTGCTGAACGCGGCGCGGCTGGCCGCACCGGGGGTCGACGTGAAGAGGGCGGTGGGCTGATGGACATTCTCTTCCTCCTCGTGCCGCTGTCCGTGGTGCTGGTGCTCGCCATCCTCGGCGGGCTGTGGTGGGCCGTCGAGCGCGGCCAGTTCGAGGACATCGAGGTCGAAGGCGACCGCATCCTGCGAAACGATTGATCTGCATCAACCCGACCGGGCGGACCCGCAGGGACACTGCCCGCAAATCATTCGAGGGCATCACGATGCAAACAACGAACCCACCCGCGGCCAGCTACGACGACACCGTCGTGCGGCAGTTCGCGCTCATGTCGGTGGTCTGGGGAGTGGTCGGCATGCTGGTCGGCGTGGTCATCGCGTCGCAGCTGGCCTGGCCCGAGCTCAACCTCGGCATTCCCTGGCTGAGCTACGGCCGGCTTCGCCCGCTGCACACCAATGCGGTGATCTTCGCGTTCGGCGGCTGCGCCCTGATGGCCACCAGCTTTCACGTGGTGCAGCGCACCTGCCAGGTCCGGCTGTTCGCGCCGGCGCTCGCGTCCTTCGTGTTCTGGGGCTGGCAACTGGTCATCGTGGCGGCCGCCATCAGCCTGCCCATGGGCTACACCAGCGGCAAGGAATACGCCGAACTCGAATGGCCCATCGACCTGCTGATCGCCGTGGTCTGGGTGGCCTACGCCATCGTGTTCTTCGGCACCATCGGCATGCGCAAGGTGCGCCACATCTACGTGGCCAACTGGTTCTTCGGAGCCTTCATCATCGCGGTGGCGCTGCTGCACATCGTCAACAGCGCCGAGGTGCCCGCCGGCTGGATGAAGAGCTACTCGGCCTACGCGGGCGTGCAGGACGCGATGGTGCAGTGGTGGTACGGCCACAACGCGGTGGGCTTCTTCCTCACGGCCGGCTTCCTGGGAATGATGTACTACTACATCCCCAAGCAGGCGGGCCGGCCGGTGTACTCGTATCGGCTCTCGATCGTGCACTTCTGGGCGCTGATCTTCACCTACATGTGGGCCGGTCCGCACCACCTGCACTACACCGCGCTGCCCGACTGGACGCAGTCGCTGGGCATGGTGTTCTCGCTGATCCTGCTGGCGCCGAGCTGGGGCGGCATGATCAACGGCCTGATGACGCTCTCGGGCGCCTGGCACAAGCTGCGCACCGACCCGATCCTGCGTTTCCTGATCGTCTCGCTGTCGTTCTACGGCATGTCGACCTTCGAGGGGCCGATGATGTCCATCAAGACCGTCAACGCCCTGAGCCACTACACCGACTGGACCATCGGCCACGTGCACTCCGGGGCGCTGGGCTGGGTGGGCTTCATCACCATGGGCTCGCTGTACTACCTGATCCCGCGCATGTACGGCCGCACCACCATGTACAGCGTGAAGGCCATCGAGGCGCACTTCTGGATCGCCACCGTCGGCATCGTGCTGTACATCGCCGCCATGTGGATCGCCGGCGTGATGCAGGGCCTGATGTGGCGCGCTATCAATCCCGACGGCACGCTCACCTACACCTTCGTGGAGAGCGTGAAGGCGACCTTCCCGTTCTACGTGGTGCGGGCGCTGGGCGGGCTGCTGTACCTCTCGGGGATGCTGGTGATGGCCTGGAACGTCTGGATGACTGTCATCTCGGGCCGCTCGGTGCGCGCCGAGATCCCGCCCGCCGCCATGGCCCACGCCTGAGGACGCACGATGAATCCGAACACTCCGAACACACCGAAGACCACGGGCTTCACGCACGAGAAGGTCGAAACCAACAACCTGCTGATGATTGTGCTGATCCTCTTCGTCGTGGCCGTGGGCGGCCTGGTGGAGATCGTGCCGCTCTTCTTCCAGAAGTCGACCACCGAGGCGGTGCAGGGCGTGAAGCCGCTCACGCCGCTGCAGCTGGCCGGGCGCGACGTCTACCTGCGCGAGGGCTGCTACAACTGCCACTCGCAGATGATCCGGCCCTTCCGCTCGGAGACGCTGCGCTACGGCCACTATTCGGTGGCTGGCGAATTCGTCTACGACCATCCGTTCCAGTGGGGCAGCAAGCGCACCGGCCCCGACCTGCAGCGCGTGGGCGGAAAGTACAGCGACGAGTGGCACCGCATCCACCTGAACAATCCGCGCGACCTGGTGCCCGAGTCGAACATGCCGGCCTATTCATGGCTGGAAAAGAGTGCAATCGACGCCGATGCACTGCCCAGCCACATGCGCGCGCTGCGCAGCGTGGGCGTGCCCTACACCGACGAGGAGATCGCCAAGGCCTCAGACGAGGTGAAGGGCAAGACCGAGATGGAGGCCACCGTGGCCTACCTGCAATCGCTGGGCCTGGCGCTCAAGTAGCGAGGACTGAACACATGATCGACATCACCACCCTGCGCGTCGGCGCCACCGTCGCCTGCTTCATCGTCTTCATCGGCATCGTCGCGTGGGCCTGCGCACGGCGCAACGCGAAGGGCTTCGAGGAAGCCGCACGCCTGCCTTTCGAGCAGGACTGAACGGAGAACCGAGATGAGCGACTTCATCAGTCATTTCTGGTCCGACTACGTCGCGGTGCTCTCGCTGCTGAGCATCGCCGGCTGCGTGCTGCTGCTGTGGCTCACGGCACGCAAGCGCGTAGCGGCCGACGCGGACAACACCACGGGCCATGTGTGGGACGAGGATCTGCGCGAGGCCAACAACCCGCTGCCGCTGTGGTGGGTGGGCCTCTTCGTGCTGACCATCGCGTTCGGCCTGGCGTACCTGGCGATCTTTCCGGGACTCGGCAGCTTCAAGGGGCAGTCCGACTGGACCTCGCGCGCCGAGTACGACACCGAGGTCGCCAGGGCCACGCGCGAACTGGCGCCGGTGTACGACAGGTATGCGACCCTGCCGGCGGAAGAGGTTGCGCGAGACCCGCAGGCCAGGGCCATCGGCGAGCGGCTGTTCATGAACAACTGCGCGCAGTGCCATGGCTCCGACGCGCGCGGCAGCAAGGGCTTTCCGAACCTCACGGACAAGGACTGGCTGCACGGCGGTGCGCCCGACAAGATTGTCGAGACCATCACCAAGGGCCGGGTCGGCACGATGCCGCCCATGGCGGCGGCGGTGGGCACGCCGGACGACGTGAAGAACGTCGCCAACTACGTGCTGAGCCTGTCGGGCGAGCCGCACGACTCGCTGCGGGCTGGGCTGGGCAAGCCGAAGTTCACCGCCTGTGCGGCCTGCCACGGCATCGGCGGCGTGGGCAACGAGGCCCTGGGCGCGCCCCGCCTGAACGACAAGATCTGGCTGCATGGCTACGGCGAGGCGGCCATCGTGCAGATGATCAACGAGGGAAAGCACAACGTGATGCCAGCGCAGGAAGGGCGCCTGACCGAGGCGCAGATCAAGCTGCTCGCCTCGTACGTGTGGGCTTTCTCGAACCCGCCGGCGGCCACGCCCTGACTGGCACCGCAGCCGCTGCCTCATGTCTCGCAAGATCATTCCCATCGTTGCCGTGGCCAGCGAAGCCGGCGAGTCCGGAGGGCCCGGCGAAGGCGTCGGACTCTACGAGGCCTCGAAGAAAATCTACCCCCGCAGCGTGCACGGCATGTTCGCGCGCTGGCGCTGGGCCGTGGTCTTCCTCACGCAGCTTGTCTTCTACGGCCTGCCATGGGTGCAGTGGGGCGAGCGCCAGATGGTGCTCTTCGACCTGGCCGCGCGGCGCTTCTACGTCTTCGGGCTGGTGCTGTACCCGCAGGACCTGATCTACCTCTCGGGCCTGCTGGTCATCAGCGCGCTCTCGCTCTTCCTGTTCACCGCCGTGGCGGGGCGGCTGTGGTGCGGCTATGCCTGTCCGCAAACCGTCTACACCGAGATATTCATGTGGGTGGAACACCGGATAGAGGGAAACCGCACCGCACGCATGCGGCTGGACGCCGAGCCGATGTCGCTCGAGAAGCTCGTGAAGAAATGGTTCAAGCACATCGTGTGGATCGGCATCGCGATGTGGACCGGCTTCACCTTCGTGGGCTACTTCACGCCCATTCGCGAACTTGGCATGGCCTTCCTGCAGGCGCAGATGGGTTCGTGGGAGGTGTTCTGGGTGTTTTTCTACGGCTTCGCGACCTATGGCAACGCCGGCTTCATGCGCGAGCAGGTGTGCAAGTACATGTGCCCCTATGCGCGCTTCCAGAGCGCCATGTTCGACCGCGACACGCTCATCGTCACCTATGACCCGCAGCGCGGCTCGCCGCAAGGGGCCCGACCCGCGCACGCTGGCGCTGGGCGACTGCATCGACTGCGGCCTGTGCGTGCAGGTCTGCCCAACCGGCATCGACATCCGCCAGGGGCTGCAGTACGAGTGCATCGGCTGCGGCCTGTGCGTGGATGCCTGCGATACGGTGATGCAAAAGATGGCGTATCCGCCGCGCCTCATCCGCTACGACACGCAGAACGGCATGGAGGGCCGCTGGACGCGCCCGCAGCTGCTGCGCCGCGTGCTGCGGGCGCGCGTGCTGGCCTACACGGCCATCCTCGCGGTGCTGGTGTCCGGCCTTCTGGCCAGCCTGGTCGCACGCACGCCGTTCAAGGTCGACGTGGTGCGCGACCGCGCTTCGCTGGCGCGCATCGTCGAGGGAGGTCGGCTGGAAAACGTCTATCGGCTGCAGATCATGAATGCCACCGAGCAACAGCGCCGCTATGCGATTTCCGCGCGCGGTCTCGATGGAGTGGCCGTGGCGTCCGAGCCGGCGGTGACGGTGGACGCCGCCCAGTCGCGCTGGGTGGCGGTGCGCCTGCAGTTGCCCTACGGCGTGACGCCCTCGGGCTCGCACACCGTGTACTTCGACGTACGAGAAGAAGGTGGCGGCGCGCAGGTCTCCGAAAAAGCGGTCTTCCTGGTGCCGCGCTGAAAGGTATCGACATGATTGCAACAACGAACGAACCGGTCGCCGCCGCGTGGTGGCGGTACCCGCTGGTGTGGATGGTGATCGGCGGACCGGCGCTGGTGGTGGTCGCGAGCGTCGCGACCTTCTGGGTCGCGTGGCACCGGCCCGACGCCCTTGTGTCCGAGGACTACTACCGCGAGGGCATCGAGATCAACCGGACGCTGGCCGGCAAGGACTCGATGCCCGCGCTCGCCGCGCGCAACCATGCGGCCACGCCGGCAAGCGACCTGCCGTCGCCAGCGAGAAAGAGGGCGCCATGAACGCACAGCACCAGGTCATGGCCGTGCTGTGGCCGTCCTTCCTCGTTGCCTGCGGCATGGAGGTCCTGGTCTTCGCGATGGTCGATCCGCTCAGCGTGTATTGCGGTGCCGATGTGCTGCACATGTCGCGCCAGGGCATCTATACGGCCTCGTTCTTCGTGTTCTGGCTGATGGCGGCGGCGTCGAGTGCATGCACCGCATTGCTGGCTCCGCCCACCGGTGGCGCCCTCCTTCGGCATGACCTGTGACTTGGCGTTCAAGATGATTTCCACCACCGTCGACCCCATCATGCCCTCGTTGCCGGCCGAGCTGCTGCGTCAGTTCGACGTGCCCGGACCGCGCTATACCTCCTATCCCACGGCCGACCGCTTCGTAGAGGCCTTCGGCGCCGAAGACCACGCGCGCGCCGTGCGCCGGCGGCGCGCGGATGGCGCGCAGGCTGCACCGCTGTCGATGTACGTGCACATCCCGTTTTGCGAATCGCTGTGCTACTACTGCGCCTGCAACAAGGTCATCACGCGGCACCACGAGAAGGCGCGGCATTACCTGGACTACCTCGCGTGCGAGGCAGCGCTGCAGGCCGCGCAGCTCGGGCCGGGCACGGTCGTGAGCCAGCTGCACCTCGGCGGTGGCTCGCCCACCTTCCTCGACGACGCAGAGCTGACCGGGCTCATGGCCATGCTGCGCGGCGTCTTCGACTTCGCGACCGACGGCGAGCAGTCCATCGAAATCGATCCGCGCACGGTCGACACCGGCCGCCTGGCGCACCTGGCGTCGCTCGGATTCAACCGCCTGAGCTTCGGTGTGCAGGATTTCGACCCCGACGTGCAGCGTGCGGTGCACCGCATCCAGCCTGCCGAGCGAGTGTTCGCGCTGATGGCCGACGCGCGGGCGTTGGGTTTCGAGTCGGTCAACGTGGACCTGATCTACGGGCTGCCGCGTCAGAACGACGCGTCGTTCGAGCGCACGCTGGCGCAGCTGTGCATGTTGCGGCCGGACCGCATCGCGCTATATGCCTACGCGCACCTGCCGGAGCGCTTCAAGCCGCAACGACGCATCCTGGCCGAAGACCTGCCCGACGCTCCCATCCGGGTGCGGATGCTGGCGCGCGCCATCGAGGTGCTGAGGGATGCGGGCTATGTGTACATCGGCATGGACCACTTCGCGTTGCCCGGCGACCCGCTGGCCGTAGCCAAGCGCAACGGCCGGCTGCACCGAGATTTCCAGGGCTACAGCACCCAGCCGGATGGCGATCTGGTCGCACTGGGCGTATCCGCCATCGGCCGCATGGGCGCCACCTACAGCCAGAACGCCAAGACGCTGGAGAACTACTACGACCTGCTTGATCAACACCGCCTGCCGGTGGTGCGGGGGCTGGCATTGTCGCGCGACGACTTGCTTCGGCGCGACGTGATCATGGCGCTGATGTGCCGCGGCCATGTCGACTTCGACGCCATGGGCGAGGCACACACGGTCGATTTCCGCCATTGCTTCGCGGCCGAATTCGCCGCGCTTGGGCCGCTGGTCGCACAGGGGCTGGTGCGCCTGACCGACCACGACATCAAGGTGACGCCGCGGGGCTGGTTCCTCGTGCGCGCCGTCGCCATGGTGTTCGACAAGTACTGCGGCGCTCATCGCGAGCGCTTTTCGCGCGTGGTCTGACCATGCAGACCGCACTCGCCGGCGCTGCGCTGCTGATGGGCCTGGCCGGAGGCCCGCACTGCGTGGCCATGTGCGGTGCGGCGTCTGCGGCTGTGATCCGCATCGTGCCGGCCAGGGCCGGCGGCGGCGCATTGGCATCGTCGGCACCTGCCGCGTTTCATGTGGGGCGCATTGCCGGCTATGCCGCTGCGGGCGCGGTCGCCGCGGCGAGCGTCGACAGCCTGGCCCTGGCGGGCACCCATATCGCGGCGTTGAAACCGCTGTGGGTGTTGTTGCATGTGTTCGTGTTCGCCTGGGGTGCGATGTTGGCGGCCACGGGACGACAGCCACTGTGGGCGCAACGCACGGGCCGCCTGCTCGAGGCGCGGCTGCGGCCACTGGCCGCCAGCACCCCGCTGGGCGTGCTGGCGACGGGCGCACTGTGGTTCGCCATGCCGTGCGGGCTGTTGTATTCGGCGCTGATGCTGGCCAGCCTTGGCAGCAACCCGTTGCAGGGCGCCGGCGCGATGGCATCGTTCGCGGCCGGTAGTGGCTTGTCGTTGCTGCTGGCGCCCTGGCTGTGGCGGCGGTTGCGCTGGAATGGCCGTGGCACCTGGGGTGCGCGCCTGGCCGGGGTGCTGCTTTCGGCGGTGGCGCTGCAGGCGCTGTGGTCGGACATCACACGGCAGGTAGCGGCCTGGTGCGGCTGAGCAAGGTCGAGGCGAGCCTGCTGCGCGCTCAGCCCATCAGCGTGCGCAGACTGGCCAGCGCGACCTTCGCATCGGCGATGCCGTGGTAGATGGGCGGCACCTCCTTCTTCACGTCCATGAGCCCGTAGACGCCATGCATGGCGCCACGCACCGAATACTCGACCGTGAAGACCACATCCTCCGGGATTTCCACGTACTGGCCGAGCAAGGCGAAGTTGCTGGCGCCGGGCGGACGGACGGGCGGTCGGTCCGACAGGGACCGGCATTCGAATTCGCTGGTGATGTACGGCATCATCACGGGCACCACGGTGGTGGTTTGCCGCACCTCTTCGAGGATGTCCTCGAAGCCCAGGTGATGCATGAGCTCGGTCAGTATGTCCTGTCCGGTCGCCTGTGCCATCGTCCGGTCGATGAAGTTGCCCTGAGTTTCCTGCAGCAGGCCGTAGCCCCAGAGCGTGTACACCCCGTCTGGCTGTTCGTCGAAGTGCGGCGAATGTGGAACCACGATCGACATCAGCCAGCTGGAGTCCTTGAAGGTCATGAGGCCGCCGGTGCCGGGCTCGTTGCCCGAGAAGGCCTGGATGCGCTGCAGCAGAAGCGGGCTGTTCATGGTCAGCGTGAACGATGCCCACTTGCTCTCGTCGACGTGGCCGCAAAAGGTTTCGGGCCGGCCGAAGCCGGGTGCCTTGCGGGCCATGTTCTTCCAGAGCGTCCAGGCGCCATCGCGCTGGTCGCGCACGAGTTCGGGCGCTTGGTGGTCGTTGCCGTTGCGCGAATCGGCTGTCATGGAGCCGAGCGTGAGAAGGGCGCAGTCGTCCGGCCCCAGGTGGTAGGACAGCGGGCGGCCGTCGCGCAGGGCGTGCAGCGTCTGAAGCCGCAGGCCGCTGCTGGCGTCGGCGAAGCCCACGTCGACCACGCGCGTGCCGAACTCGAAAAGTACACCGTGCACCAGCAGCCACTTCACCATGGGTCGCACGATGGTGTCGTACTGGTTGAGCGTGGTGCGGCGAACGCCACCCAGGGTGTGGATGCGCGGCAGCTCCTGCAGGAAGCGCAGCATGTAGCGCCTGAGTTCGACCGCGCTGTGCCAGTTCTGGAATGCGAAGGTGGTGCGCCACATGGCCCAGAAGTTGGTGTCGAGAAAGTGCGGCGAGAAGTATTCCTCGATGGGCTTTGCACCCAGCGCGCGTTCCGGCGTGGCCAGCAGGCGCATCAACTCCAGCCGGTCCTGCAGGTCGAAGCCGAGGTCGCTGGCATCGATGATGCGGTGGTGTCGGTCGATCAGCCGCGCACGCGCATGCGAAAGCAGTTGCTGGTTGAAGGCGCGGACCTCCTCGTGCACCGTGCGCGAAGGCGTGTCCAGCGATGGGATGCTGTCCAGCACGTTCCACAGGCAGGTGTAAGTCTCGTCCGTGAACATGCGGCCGCCGCGCGTCACGTAGCCTTGGCTCGCGTTGCCCGCGCCGTCGAGTGCGCCGCCGGGCAACGGCGATTCCTCGAGGATGCGGATGCGTGAACCGTGCATGCCTGCGTCGCGTATCAGCAGCACGGCCGCACTCAGCGCGCCGATACCGCTGCCGACGATGTAGGCCTGGTTGAAAGGGGGCATGGAATATTCCTCGGGAAAGCGATGAAGCACCGTGGGGGCGGCACAAGGCTAAGGCCACTGGCGGGGCCGCGGCTTGATGCAGCGCAGCAGCCCCCGGCCGGTGGCCGTGATCACCGCGCGATCACCGCTGCAGGCCGGACGGTAAGTCCGTTCAGCAGTGTCGTCAGGCCCTCAGTGCGGCGTGCGGCGCGTTCCGCGGCTGCCCGCTGGGCCTCGTCGGCCACCCTGCCAACCAGGGTCACCACGCCATTGGTCACGCGCACGTCGACATCGCAGGCGTTGACGGCCGGATCCCAGTTGAGCTGGGCGAAGACATCGTGTCTGAGCTGAATGTCCGGGTTCATGGCAATCCTTTCTTGAAAACGGAGGGAGGCGAGAGTTTCCGGCGGTGCATAGGTCGGAAGGCGCAACGGCACATCGGGTGCGTTCATGTCTTGTGTCCTTCTTGGGGATGACGCGATCTTGCCGATCGAGAAGAAGAACACCTTGCGCCAGCGCAAGCTTCGATGCAATGCGCGCGTTCCTGATCCGCGCATCGCGAACAAGGACTGATGAACATGCTGGGTAACCGCTCCGGGATTGATCCTGCGCAAGGCCGCTTGCAGCCGCTCGCTCAAGAATGACCGCAGGCAATCCCATTCGCCCATCACGAGGTCGTCCCATGAACATTACATTGAACGGAACCCTGCAATTTCTGGGGTTCTGCGTCGCCACGCTTCTGGCCACAAGCGTTCTCGTGCTCGCGGGGTTGAACGAGCGCATTCCCGCGCAGGACGGCTCGACACCCACTTCACACACCACGAAAGACTCACGATGAAATCCTCCAGCCGCCGAACTTTCATGCTCACGCTGGCCGCAACGGGGGCAGCCGTCTCTGCCACCGGCGCGTTCGCAGAAGCCCGACTCGACGAAAAAGACCCACAGGCCGCGGCCCTGGGATATGTCGCCGATTCAGCGAAGGCCGACGCGAAGAGGTTTCCGAAGCACGACAACGCCCAACTGTGCAACGGCTGCGCCCTCTGGCAGTCCAAGCCGACGGATACCACTGGCAATTGCGCATTGTTTCCGGGGAAGCCCGTGAGCGCAAAGGGCTGGTGCAGCGCCTGGGCAAAAAAGGCCTAGCGCCTCTTGTCGCCCCACGCCAGACTGGGGTGTGCGGGTGGCTGGTCTGCTGCCGGCCGTGGCGTTACAGACCCTGTGGTCGGACCTCATTCGCCAGATCGACGCCTGGTGCCGCTGAACCGTGGTGCTTCCTCTTCGGGCGCATCCGCGGCAAGGGTCTTCCATCCCCGGGACGTGATCTCGAATACCGTGGCTGCGTCCTGGCGCAGACAGTCGTCGCAGTCCACGTGGGCAGGAGGAATCCGCACCTTGACGTGCCCGGCGGCTTCGAGCACGCGCAGCCTGTCGATCGTCGCCAGGGCGGCCTCGGTGCAAGGCAGCTTCGCCGTGGCGAGTTTCCTGAGCAGGGCCATGCACATCGCAGCGCCTCCATGATCCTCAATCGAGGGTGATCCACGTGATGAAGAGCTGCATCACCCCCCACAGGGCAGTGATGCCCAGTGCCGCGCACAGCCCGATGAACAGCATCAGATAGACGGACATTCGGTGCCTCGCAATGCGGCGTCCGTAGCTCAGCGCTCGCTGTGCGAGCAGGTGTTGAAGCCGAAGAGGGTGTAGGCTGGGCAACTGCCGACCATGCCCGTCAGCAGCGGCACCACGCCGATGTAGCCCCAGAACCCGATGATTCCCTTGACCGCCAGTACGACCAGCAGCAAGCCCGCGCCGATGCGCAGCGCGCGGTCGAGGATTCCGATATTCTTCGAAAGGAAAGGCATGTGACTTTCTCCTTGGGTGGTTGGAGAAGAATCTTGCGTGCCCGACCGGCGGTGGGTGTTGAGATGGATCAAGCTTCGCACGTCAACCCGTCAGCGTGCGCAGGCTCGCGAGCGCCGCCTTCGGATCGGCGATGCCGTGGTAGATGGGCGGCACCTCGAGGTCCAGGCCCATGAGTCCGTACACCCCGTGCATCGCGCCGCGCACCGAGTACGCGACCGTGGTGAAGACCACTTCCTCTGGAATCTCCACGTACTGGCCCAGCAGGGCGAAGTTCTTCGCGCCGGCCGGTATGACGGGCGGGCGGTTCGATGCGCTACCGATGATGCAGGCCTGTTGGAAAGAGGTCATGGAGTGGTGCCTTTGGTGAGCGGGAGAGACGACGGACGCCGCGGTTTCTTCTTCGACCAGTCGTGGTGCGTGGCGCCCGTCAGGCGGGCATAGAAGAAGCGCTTGGCCACCTCGGCGAGCGCCAGGTAGGCAGTCAGCATGCCGGCCAGCCACACGAAGAAGATTGCGGGCGGCGGCTCGAAATGGAAGAAGCGGCCAGGCGGTGTGAACGGCAGCAGCAGGGCAGTGACCACAACCACCAGGCAAGCGGCGGTGAGCGCGGCGCCGGGCCTGCTGGCCCAGGGCTTTCCGCGCGTGCGGATCACGAAGATCACCAGCACCTGCGTGGCCAGCGACTCGACGAACCACGCGGTGCGGAACAGTGTCGCGTCCGCATGCAGCACCTGGATCAGCAGCCAGAAGGTCAGCACGTCGAAAGCCGAGCTGATGGCACCGAACAGCCACATGTAGCGTCGGATGAACGTCATGTCGAGCGTGCGCGGTCGGCGCAGGTCGCCGGCGTCGACGCGATCCAGCGGAATCGCGGCCTGCGACAGGTCGTAGAGCACGTTGTTGAGCAGGATCTGCACGGGCAGCATCGGCAGGAAGGGCAGGAACAGCGAGGCGCCCGCCATGCTCAGCATGTTCCCGAAGTTCGAGCTCGTTCCCATCATGATGTACTTCATGACGTTGCCGAAGGTGCGTCGTCCTTCCAGCACGCCTTCGTGCAGCACCGCGAGATCGTGGTCGAGCATGACGATGTCCGCCACCTCGCGCGCCACGTCGACCGCGCTGTCGACGGTCAGTCCCACGTCGGCCGAACGCAGTGCCGGCGCGTCGTTGATGCCGTCGCCCAGGTAGCCCACCACGTGGCCCCGCGCCCGCAGCGCAAGGATGATGCGGTTTTTCTGGGCCGGATTGACGCGGCAAAAGAGCGTAGTGCGGCCCACCCGGGCGCGCAGCGCGGTCTCGTCCATGGCCGCGATCTCCTGGCCTGTCAGCACGCCTGCCACGGGAATGTTCAGCAGCGTGCACAGGTGCTGGGTCACGAGTTCGCTGTCGCCGCTCACGATCTTCACGCTCACACCGCTCTTCGCCAGCGCGGCCAGCGCCTCGCCGGCACCGGCCTTCGGTGGATCGATGAAGGCGGCGAAACCGGCGAAGACCAGCGAGCTCTCATCGCGCACGTCGGCATGCGGATGATCCGCAGGCACGTCGCGCCAGGCCACGCCCAGCACACGCAGACCCTGGCGCTCCAGCGCGTGGCAACGATCATGCAGCTCGATCAGGGCGGCAGCGTCGAGCGGCGCGACCGTGCGGCCTTCGTCGCGCTCGAAGCGGTCGCACAGCGCGAGCACATCGTCCGGAGCACCCTTCACCACCAGCCAGCGCGCATCGCCCCGGTCGAGCAGCACCGAGACGCGCCGACGCTCGAAGTCGAAGGGCACCTCGTCGATCTTCGTCCAGGCGGCGGTGTCCATCGGGTGCGCCAGCACCGCCTCGTCCAGCGGACTCTTCAAGCCGCTCTCGAAGCTGCTGTTGAGGTGCGCCAGCATCAGCACCCGGGGGCTGTCGCGGCCGTCGGCATCCGCGCATTGCGTCAGGCTGATGCGGGCCTCGGTCAGGGTGCCTGTTTTGTCGGTGCACAGAACGTCCATTGCGCCAAGGTTCTGGATCGAAGCCAGGCGCTTGACGATCACGCGGTGCGCTGCAAGCCGGATCGCGCCGCGCGAGAGCGTTACCGACACCACCATCGGCAGCAACTCGGGGGTGAGGCCTACAGCCAGCGCCACCGCGAACAGGAAGGATTCGAGCAGCGGGCGCTGCAGCAGCACGTTGACCAGAAGCACGAACAACACCAGCAGCAGCGTGACCCGCAGGATCATCATGCCGAAGCGATGCATGCCCAACTCGAATGCGGTGGGCGGCGGTTCGGCCTGGATGCTGTGCGCCACCTCGCCAAGGGCTGTGTGCCGGCCGATGGCCATGACGCGGACCCGGGCGCTGCCGCTGACCACGGTGCTGCCCATGAACACCGCGTTGAGGGCGTCCTGCAGCTCCGTGGCTGTGCCGGCCACAGAGCCGGCGTGTTTCTCGACGGGGTAGGACTCGCCGGTCAGCAGGCTCTGGTTGACGAAGAAGTCGCGCGCATGCAGTACCAGTCCGTCTGCCGGCACGCGGTCGCCGGCGGACAGCAGCACCAGGTCGCCCGGCATGACCTCGGTCACGGGAATCTCCAGCGACGCGCCGTCGCGCACCACTCGGGCACGCAGCGCCACCGAAGCGCGCAGCTTCTCGGCGGCGTTGCTGGCGCGGTGCTCCTGCA
The DNA here is from genome assembly GCF_059491885.1 of Variovorax sp. Varisp46. Lineage (NCBI taxonomy): Bacteria > Pseudomonadati > Pseudomonadota > Betaproteobacteria > Burkholderiales > Comamonadaceae > Variovorax > Variovorax sp. Varisp46. The sequence goes on along the minus strand of NZ_CP168515.1, from coordinate 2,080,138 downwards.
CGAAGTCGAGCGTCACGCTCAGCAGCACCATCAGCACGATGATGACGGCGTTGGTGACGTCGCCGGTCGCCGCCGAGATCGCGCTGGCCGTGAGCAGTATCAGGATCAGTGGATTGCGCAGCCGCGCGAGGAACTGAAACGCCAGCGAGTGCTTTTCCTGTGGCTCGAAGCTGTTGGGCCCCCAGCGCACCAGCGCTTCATCGGCCTGCAACTGCGACAGACCGGCCGCCTCGACGGTGTCCGCACCGAGCCACCAGGCTTCGGGGGCGGAGGTGCCGGTTTGTGAAGGATGGGTCACCGCAGCTGGATGTTGTTGATGCGAAGCCCAAGGCTAGGCATGCGTGCCGGCCCGGCCTTGCGCTCGATCAAGCATCGGCGCTGTCGCGTGGAAGTTAGTTCGCGGGCGATTGATTCAGCGCAAGGCTGTGCGATTCGAGCAGGCCTAAGGTCGTCCCATCCAAAGCCCGTCAGTCCAAGGAGCCCTCATGCAGACCCCCAAATCCATCCTGCTTCACCTTGACGGCTCGGCCCGTGCGGTGGAGCGCATCAAGCTGGCGCGCCAGCTCGCGGAGACTTTCGATGCCGAAGTGACCGCCCGGCCGTGCACCCTTTCCGCACTCATGCGCTACCCGTACGCCATCGAGGCCGCGGCGGAAGCAGTCGCGATCATGCAGGAGATCGACAAGGACGCGCGCGACAGGATGCACGCCACCTTCATCGAACACAGCGCAGGTTCGCAGCGCCTGCACTGGGCCGAGCCGGAGAGCGATGGACCCTGGGGCTTCGCGCGGCACGCGCTCTATACCGACCTGATGATCCTCGGTCAGCGCGACCGGAGCGACCCGATGGACGGCGAGCTGCCCGGCGATTTCCTGCCCAGCGTGCTGGTGCAGAGCGGCCGGCCGGCACTGGTGCTGCCTTATGCGGGTGCGGTCGGAGCCATCGGCCGCAATGTGCTGGTGGCATGGAAGGAAACACGGGAGTCCGCGCGGGCCGTCACAGCATCGCTGCCTTGGCTCCGCAAGGCGGCCCGGGTGCACGTCGTGGCCTACGGCGAAGACGCCGAGGCTTCGCTGCAGCGCCTGCAGGACTACCTGCGGACGCAAGGCGTCCAGAACATCACGCTGCATCCCGGCGGCGACAACGACGACGACGTCGGCAACAAGCTGCTGTCCTTTGCCGCGGATCTGAGTTCGGACATGCTGGTAATGGGCTGCTATGGCCACAGCCGGGCGCGCGAATGGGTGATGGGCGGCGCCACGCTGTCCATGCTCCAGTGGATGACCTTGCCCGTGCTCATGTCGCACTGAGGCACACCATGCGCATCGACTTTCTCGGCGGCACGGGCTCCGTCACCGGCTCGAAGTACCTGCTGACGCACGAAGGCCGGCGGCTGCTCGTCGATTGCGGCCTCTTCCAGGGGCTGAAGCAGCTGCGCCTTCGCAACTGGGAAGCGCTGCCGGTCGACGCAGCCGCGATCGATGCCGTGCTGCTGACGCACGCGCACATGGACCACAGCGGCTTCGTGCCGCGGCTGGTGCAGCTCGGCTTCAAGGGCCGGGTGTACTGCACCTCGGCCACCCGTGAGCTTTGCGAACTGCTGCTGCCCGACTCGGGCCGCCTGCAGGAGGAAGACGCCGACTTCGCCAACCGTCACGGCCATTCGAAGCACAAGCCCGCCTTGCCGCTTTACACCGAGCAGGACGCGCGCGCGGCCCTCAAGCGCTTCGAGGTCGTCCCGTTCGGCCAGGAGTGCTCCCCTTGGCCCGGCTGGACCTGGCAACTGCGCAGGGCGGGCCACATCCTGGGCGCCGGCAGCCTGCGCGTCGGCTGGGAAGGCTCGAGCATCCTGTTCTCGGGCGACCTGGGACGCAGCCAGGACCTGCTGATGCGCCCGCCCGAAGTCGCCGAACCGGCAGACTACGTGGTGGTGGAGTCGACCTATGGCAATCGCAGGCATCCGGCGTCGGACACGCTGGCCGAACTGGCGGGCGTGATCAACCGCACGGCCGCGCGCGGAGGCATCGTGGTGATTCCGGCCTTTGCCGTCGGACGCGCGCAGACGCTGCTGCATTGCATCCAGCTGCTCAAGAAGGCGCGGCGCATTCCCGACATGCCGGTATACCTCAACAGCCCGATGGCGGCGGATGCCACGCGCATCTATGGCAAGCACCTGGACGAACACCGCTTGAGCGCCGAACAATGCGCCGCCATGCAGGGGAAAACCACTATCGTCAACACGATCGAGGAATCCCGGCGGTTGAACACCCTGGGCTTTCCTTCGATCATCGTGTCGGCCAGCGGCATGGCCACCGGCGGGCGCGTGCTGCACCACCTGAAGGCCTACGCACCCGACGCCAGAAACACCATCCTTTTCGCAGGCTTCCAGGCCGCCGGCACGCGCGGCGCGGCCATGGTGGCCGGCGCCGACGCGATCAAGATCCACGGCGCCTACGTGCCGGTACGCGCGGAGGTCGCGAACCTGGAGACCCTGTCGGCCCATGCCGACCGCGACGAGCTGCTCGCCTGGCTCGATGCACAGCGCGCGCCGCGCCGGGTGTTCGTGACCCACGGAGAGCCGGTGGCTGCCGATGCATTGCGGCTGGCCATCGAGGAGCGCCACGGCTGGCCGTGCACGGTGCCCGACTACCGCGAATCGCGGGAGCTCTGAAGCGCCCGGCGCGCGGGCTCCCGTTCAGGGCACCAGCACCGCGGCGCCCTCGATGCGGCCCGCGCGCAGATCGGCCAGCGCTTCGTTGGCCTGCGCGAGCGGATAGGTCCTGATGTGCACCTGCAGCGGATGCGCCTGCGCGAATGCCAGGAACTCCTTCGCATCGGCGCGCGTGAGGTTCGCCACCGAGACAACGCTGCGTTCCTCCCACAGCAGCCGGTACGGGAAGGCCGGGATGTCGCTCATGTGGATGCCGCCGCACACAACCCGGCCGCCCTTGCGCACGACACGCAGCGCGGCCGGTACCAGCTCGCCGGCGGGCGCGAAGATGATGGCCGCGTCCAGCGGCTCGAACGAGCGGCCAGCCCACACGGCGCCGAGGCTGCGGGCGAAGGCCTGTGTCGCAAGGTCCGCGGGCCGGGTGAATGCGAAGACCTCGCGACCTTGCGCAATGGCCGCTTGCGCTACCAGGTGCGCCGCGGCGCCGAAACCGAAGATGCCCAGCCGGCGCACGCCTTCGCCGGCTGCCTTCAGGCTGCGCCACCCGATCAGGCCCGCACAGAGCAGGGGGGCAATGCGGGCGGCATCGGCTTTGGGCATGGCCAGTGGAAGGCAGAACGCGGCCTCGGCAATCACATGGCTCGCGAAGCCGCCATCGCGGTGGTAGCCGGTGAAGCGCGGCGTGTCGCAGAGGTTCTCGCGGCCCTCCGCGCAGAAGGCACAGCAGTCGCAGGTGTGGCCCAACCAGGGCACGCCGACGAGGTCACCCACGCGATAGTCTGTTCCCCCGGAGCCGGTCTCTTCCACCACGCCCACGATCTCGTGACCCGGCACGATCGGCAGCACGGGCAGCGGCAACTCGCCATCGACGATGTGCAGGTCAGTACGGCAGACCGCGCAGGCCAGAACGCGAAGGCGAAGCTCGCCGGGCCCAGGCTTTGGGATGTTGCGTTGCTCCAGTTCGAGCGGCAGCAGCGCTGCGTTCAGCACCATGGCGCACATGGTCGGCTCGCTCCGTACGCGGGGATCGAGAGTGGCTTGTGTCGCGGAGATGACATGCATGGCAGGTCTCGCTGAAAAAAACGCCCGGGCGTTGCCGCCTCAGGCCATGTACTTGCCGCCGTTGATCGACAGTGTGATGCCGTTGACGAACGCGGACTCGTCGGCGCCGAGGGACGCCGCGCCGCGCGCGATCTCCCCCGGCGTGGCCAGGCGGCCGGCCGGAATGGCCGACAGGATGCCGCTGCTGCCGCCGGTGACGAGCGCGACGCGCATGCTCAGGCGTCCACGAGCAGGTCGTTCACCACCACCGTAACGCCCGGGGTGGCCCATGCGGCGCCCTGCACCGCGTCGCGCTCGGTCCAGGAATGGACCGTGCCGCGCAGCGTGACCTGCGAGCCGCTGACCGTGATGGCAAGCTGGCGGGCTTCGCGGTCGGCCTGGCGCGAAAGCGCGTCGTGAATCTTCTTCTCGATATCGGCGGGACTCACCTTCGGCTTGACTTTCACGAGGTTCGACACGCCGGTCACGCCCATCAGGTTGCATACCGCGCTTTCGGCGGCGCTGCGCTGATAGTCCCACTCGACTTCGCCGTTGAGCGTGAGCCAGCCTTTTTCCACCATGGGGTGGATCTTGTCGTCGGGCACGAGCACGTTCCACTCGAGCGCGCGTTCGGCCGCCATGGCGATGTCGGCATCGGTGCGCTGGTTGTCGAAAGGCAGCTTCACGCTCAGTTCGATGGCCAGCGCCCTGACGCCATGCACGCGCTGCACGGCGCGCTCGACGGCGTATTTCTCGGCGTAGCTGGCCAGGTGGCCGGTGAGGGTGACCACGCCGTCCTTGACGATCACCCCGATGTCGGAGGTCTTGACGTCGGGTGCCCAGTTCAACTCGGCCTGGATGTCGTTGCGCAATTGGGTATCGGTCTTCATGGGAGATTCCTTGCGGTGAGTGAATGGAGGAGCGGTCGTCGCGTGAAAACCGTTTGCGACCGTGGAGTTCACTATAGGAACCGGGAGGCCCGGCCGCATTGCGCTGGATCAAGTGCGCGCGGCGTGCGGCAGGCGGCTCAGGCGATGGCGTCCAGCAGCAGGGCCTGGAGCACGAAGCGCCGGTTGTCGGCCAGCGGGGTCCTGTCGCCGAGCAACTCGGCAAGGTGCCCGGTCGGATGGGCTTTCGTGGCAGCGCCGTCGAAGACGGGGATCCCGGCGTACTGGCCGATGCGCTGCACGAGCTCGGGGTCCAGGCCCTGGCATTCCACGGCTTCGTAGAGACGGCCGAGCATGCGGGCCGTGTTCTGCACTTCCTGCTGTGCGCTCGCGAGCGACAGGCCCGGGCGCATGACCGCCACGTGCGCGCCCATTTCCTCGGCAGCGCTGCGAAAAAGCGCCTGTGCCTCGTCGGACGGCATTTCGCACAGCAGCCCCAGATTCTTGCCGCGCAGCAGCCTCGGGGTGCTCCCGTCCAGTGCGGCGCGCTGGAGCAGCTGCGCTCGGCACAGCAGGCTCGTCACCTCCAGCGGCGAGAGCTGCGGTGCGGCCTCGGGGGCACAAGTCTTGTGGGAGAGGGGCATGGAAATGGTCGATATGTGGCCTGCCAAGGCTAAGGACCCCGATGGGCCCGGGCTTGATACAAGTCAAAGCACGGGGGTGCACATATGTGATTTGCGGCACGTCCCATGCCGTTGATACACGCCGGACACATTGCATTCTCCGAGCGTTACCCACCGACTCCAGCCGTTGTCATTGCGTTGCCGAAGGCTTCCTAGCATCCATCCATCGACACGCGACAGACCACCAAGGAATCCAGATGCTCAACACCATCACTCCCTCGAAGACCGCACCGGTCCCGGCCGGCCTGGCATTGCCGAGCATCGGCCGGGACTGCGAGGGTCGGAACACCGCCGACACGCTGAAGCTGCTGTGCGAGCAACTCACCCCCCAGCGCCGCGTGGTGCACACGGGCGACACGATCTACCAGGCGGGCGAGCGCTTCGGCAATCTCTACATCCTGAATTCGGGCTTCTTCAAGATCGTGAATCTCTCGGCCGACGGGCGCGAGCAGGTGGTGGGCCTGAAGTTCCGTGGCGACTGGCTCGGCTTCGACGGCATCGCCGGCGGGCGCTATTCGTGCGATGCCGTGGCCATGGACACGGGCGAGATCTGGGTCGTGTCGTACGAGGCCCTGCTGGCCGCCTGCGCCAGCCACCCGACACTGCTGCAGGTGCTGCACGCCGCCATGAGCCGCGAGATCGCGCACGACCGGGATTCGCTGATGTCCGTCTGCACGCTGCCGGCCGATGCCCGCGTGGCCGACTTCCTGCGCTACTGGGCGGAGACGCTGGCCGAGCGCGGCATGCGCACCGACGAGATCACGCTGCGCATGACGCGCGCCGAGATCGGCAACTACCTGGGCATGACGCTCGAGAGCGTGAGCCGGGCGCTCTCGCGGCTGGCGCGCGACAACGTCATCGGCTTTGCGACCAAGGGGCGCCGCGACGTGCAGATTCCCGACGTGCGCGCGCTGTCCGCCTTCGTGCAGCGCTGCCTGTCGCCCGTGCCCGCGATGCTCCAGTAATCAATCCAGCAAGCCGGCCGGCCGCCCGCCCGTTCAAGCGCCGCCGGCAAGCACCTTCGCCATGGCTTGCGCCAGTTCAGAGCGCGAGTAGGGCTTGCGCAGCAATTCCCAGCTTTGCGGCACTTCCCGGTCGGCATCCAGCAGTTCCGACGAAAAGCCCGACATCAGCAGCACGGCCATTTGCGGAAAGCGCTGCTGAATCTCCGAGGCCAGGCGCGTGCCGCGCATGCCGGCGCCCAGCGCGATGTCGCTCAGCAGCAGGTCGAAGGGCCCGGCGCCCGCGTCCAGCGCCGACAACGCCTGCTCGGCCGTGGCGGCGGTGAAGACCTTGCAGCCCAGCGTGGTCAGGAAGGTGTTCGCGACCTTGCGCACTTCCACATCGTCCTCGACCAGCATCACGCGCAGGCCGGATGGAATGGCCTCGCCGGCAGGTTCTTCCACCGCGGCGGGCGGGCGGACTTCCTCCTGTTGCGGCAGATAGAGCGTGACCGTGGTGCCGTGGCCGATCTTGCTGTCGATCGCGACCGCGCCCCGGGACTGGTGGACGAAGCCGTACACCGTGCTCAGGCCCAGGCCCGTGCCGCGGCCGACCTCCTTGGTGGTGAAGAAGGGCTCGAAGGCGTGCTCCTTCACCTCCTCGGACATGCCCGTGCCGCTGTCGGCGATGGAGATCGCGACGAAACGCGCCGATGCATCGCCGCGAGGGTCGTTGCGCTGGCTGCGCAGCGCCATCGGCAAGGCGCCGCACAGCTCGGTGCAAAAGCGCAGCGTGCCTCCTTCAGGCATGGCGTCGCGTGCATTGATCGCGATGTTGAGCAGCGCCGATTCCAGCTGGCCCGGGTCCGCCATCACGGGCGGGCAGCCGGGGGCGGTGTCGATCTCGATGCGGATGCGCTGGTCCAGCGTGCGGCGCAGCATGTCGGCCAGCGAGTGCAGCAGCGCGTGAGAATCGATGGCGACCGGCTGCAGCACCTGCCGCCGGGAAAACGCCAGCAGCTTGCCGGTGAGTTCGGCCCCGCGTCGCGAAGCCCGGTTGGCAGCGCCCAGCAACTGTTGCACGTAGCCGTTTTGCGCGAGGGCAGGCAACTCTTCCAGAACCTGGAGGTTGCCCTGGATCACGGTCAGCAGGTTGTTGAAGTCGTGCGCGATGCCGCCCGTGAGCTGGCCGACGCTTTCGAGCCGCTGGGCATGATTGAGCGCCTCCTCTGTCTGCACGCGCTGCAGGCTGGTGGCAAGCAGGCTGGACAGCGATTCGAGAAAACGGACTTCCTCGTCGCCGAAGCGCTTGGATTCCTTCGAGCGCACCGACAACATGCCGATCACGCGCCCCAGGTCGGTCAGCGGCACCGCGAGCGCACTGACCAGGCCAGAGTCGAGGTAGGCCTTGGGCACGGAAAACCGGTCTTCCTTGCGGTAGTCCGGCACCACGACCGGCCGGCCCTGGGAGAACACGAAGCCCGGCGGGGTGTCGGGGCGGTTGGCGATGCGCGCCCCTATCTCCTCGCCGGCGAGCAGGCCGACGCCGCTGGCCACCCGGAACTCGAGGCGGTTGCCGTCGAGCAGCCATACCATTGCGACCTCGACCTGCAAGGCCGTGGTGATGATTTCCGGCACGTGCTGGAGCACCACCTGCAGGTCGCGCGTGTCGACCGCCAGGCGCCCCAGCTGGGCCAGGTGTTCGCTGTAGCGCGCGCGCTGCAGCGCCTGCTTCACGCGCGGGTAGGCGCCGATGTCGCGGATGGCGGCCACGACGAAGGGCAGCCCGTGGCTCTGCAGCGGGCTGAGCGCAATCTCGACCATGACCTCGCTGCCGTCCTTGCGCTTGGCCACCAGCTCCATGTGCGTGCCCATCGGACGGGGGCGGGGCGCGCGGCCATAGGCCTCGCGGTACGAGGCATGGCGTGGGCGGATGCTGTCGGGCACCAGCACGTCGACATTCAGGCCCACCAGCTCGCCCACCGCATAGCCCAGCAGCGCGGCTGCCGAAGGGTTGGCGAGCATGATGCTGCCGGACTGGTCCACCAGCAGCAGCGAATCGGGGTAGGCGATGAAGAGCAGGCGGAACACGCTGCCTTCGTCGATGCCCGACGGCAAGCCCTGGATGGGCGCGTCGGGCAGGAAGGGCGGGTTGTCCGCGGCGTCAGCCATGGGAAACCGACGGCACCAGGATGTAGCCCGCGCCTCGCACCGACTTGATGAGCTGCGGATCGTCCGCATCCGCCTCGATCTTCTTGCGCAGCCGGCCGACCTGCACGTCGATCGTGCGATCGAAGGGGGCGGCTTCGCGACCGCGTGTCTGCCCGAGCAGGAAGTCGCGCGACAGCACGCGGCCGGGATGGCGGGCAAAGGCCTGCAGCAGGTCGAACTCGCCGCCGGTCAGGGGCACTTGCTCGCCTTGCGGATTCCTGAGGCTGCGCGCGGCGGTGTCGAGCTGCCAGCCGGCGAAGAGCAGCTTGTCGGGAGAAACCGCTGCGGTTGGCGCGGCTGCGGGCGCCTCGGGCGTCAGCCGCCGCAGCACCGCCTTCACGCGCGCCACCAGCTCGCGCAGGTCGAAAGGCTTGGTGACGTAGTCGTCGGCGCCCACCTCGAGGCCCACCACCTTGTCCACCGCATCGCCCCGGCCCGTGACGATGACGAGGCCGCAGCGCCAGCTTTCGCGCACGCGGCGCGCGATGGAGAAGCCGTCTTCGCCGGGCAGGCCGAGATCGAGCAGCACGAGGTCGGCAGGATCGGTGTCCATCAGCGTCGTGAGAGCGCGGCCGTCATGGACCTGGGTGACACGGAAACCGTGGCCCTGCAGGTAGTTGGCCAGCAGCAGGGTGATGTCAACCTCGTCGTCGAGCACCGCGATGTGGGAGGCAGGTTTCATGCGTGGGCAAGGAAATAAGGCGCGAATGTTGTAAACATCCTGGATCGTCATGAGCGTAGCACGCACGCCTGGCCGGCGGCACCCCTTGCAGCCCTGCCGCCGGCTATCGCGTCCAGCGCCAGTTCTCGATCTCCGGCATGTCCCGGCCGTGGCGGGTGATGTAGGCCCGGTGCTCCAGGAGCCTGTCGCGCAGATGCTGCTGCACATGCCCCGTGCTGTCGCACAGGCGCGGCACGTGTGCGATGGCATCGGCGGCCAGATGAAAGCGGTCCAGCCGGTTGAGCACCGTCGTGTCGAATGGCGTGGTGGTGGTCCCTTCCTCGAGATAGCCGTGGACGTGGAAGCCGGGGTGGTTTTGCCGCTTGTAGATCAGCCGATGAATCAGCGCCGGGTAGCCGTGGAACGCGAAGATCACCGGTCTGTCGGTGGAGAAGATGGCGTCGAAGTCGGCATCGGAAAGGCCGTGGGGATGCGCGGCAGGCGACTGCAGCGCCATCAGGTCGACCACGTTCACGACCCGCACCTTCAGCTCCGGTACCTTTTCGCGCAGCAGGTCGACCGCTGCCATCGTCTCCAGCGTGGGCACGTCACCGGCGCAGGCCATGACCACGTCGGGTGTGCCGCCTTCGTCGTTGCTCGCCCATTCCCAGATGCCCAGGCCCGTGGTGCAGTGGCGCACCGCGGCATCGATGTCCAGCCACTGCGGCGCGGGCTGCTTGCCCGCCACGATGACGTTCACGTAGTCGCGGCTGCGCAGGCAATGGTCGGTCACCGAGAGCAGGGTGTTGGCGTCCGGCGGCAGGTACACGCGCACGACCTCGGCCTTCTTGTTGACCACGTGATCGAGAAAGCCCGGATCCTGGTGGCTGAAGCCGTTGTGGTCCTGCCGCCAGACGTGGCTCGTGAGCAGGTAGTTCAGCGACGCTATCGGCCGCCGCCAGCCGATGCCGCGCGCGACCTTCAGCCACTTGGCATGCTGGTTGAACATCGAGTCGATGATGTGGATGAAGGCCTCGTAGCACGAGAAGAAGCCGTGCCGCCCGGTCAGCAGGTAGCCTTCGAGCCAGCCTTGGCAAAGGTGTTCGCTCAGCACTTCCATCACGCGGCCATCGGGCGAAAGGTGGTCGTCGCCAGGCCATATCCGGGCGGTCGTTGTACGTTCGGTCACCTCGAACAGGGCGCCGAGCCGGTTCGACGCGGTTTCGTCAGGCCCCATCACCCTGAAGTTGCGATCTTGTGCATTGGCGCGCATGACTTCGCGCAGAAAGTTGCCCGCGACGCGTGTGGCCTCTGCATCGACCGCGCCCGGCGCAGCCACCGGCACGGCGTGTGCGCGGAAGGGCGGCATCGTCAGATCCTTCAGCAGCAGTCCGCCGTTGGCGTGCGGATTGGCACTCATGCGGCGAAGGCCCACGGGTGCGAGGGCCGCGATTTCGGGGCGCAGGGCGCCGCGCGCATCGAACAGCTCCTCGGGCCGGTAGCTGCGCAGCCACTGTTCGAGCAGTTCGACGTGGCCGGGCTTGGCTGCAAAGTCGGTGAGCGGAACCTGGTGCGCGCGGAAGGTGCCTTCGACTTGCAGGCCGTCAACCTGACGCGGTCCGGTCCAGCCCTTGGGAGATCGCAGCACGATCATGGGCCAGCGCGGCCTCGTGTGAAAACCGTCCTTGCGGGCGCTGGCCTGGATGGCGCGAATGCTGTCCAGCGCTGTATCGAGCACGGCCGCCATCTGCCTGTGCATCCCGGCCGGCTCGTCGCCCACGACGAAGTACGGCTCGTGCCCGTAGCCACGCAGCAACTGCGTCAGTTCTTCCTCGCCGATGCGCGCCAGCACAGTGGGGCCGGCGATCTTGTAGCCGTTCAGATGCAGGATCGGCAGTACCGCTCCGTCCCGTTGCGGGTTCAGGAACTTGTTGGAGTGCCAGCTCGCCGCCAGCGCACCGGTCTCGGCCTCGCCGTCGCCGATCACGCAGCAGGCCAGCAGCGAAGGGTTGTCGAACACCGCGCCGTAGGCGTGCAGCAGCGAATAGCCCAGCTCGCCGCCCTCATGGATGGAGCCCGGCGTCTCGGGCGCGACGTGGCTCGGAATGCCGCCCGGGAACGAGAACTGAGTGAACAGGCGCTGCAGGCCCTCGGCGTCCTGCCCGATGGCGGGATACACCTCGCTGTAGGTCCCTTCGAGGTAAGTGTTGGCGACCACGCCCGGCCCGCCGTGGCCCGGGCCCGCGATGAAGATGGCATCGAGGTCCCGCGCATTGATGGCGCGGTTCATGTGCGCGTAGATGAAGTTCAGGCCCGGCGTCGTTCCCCAATGCCCCAGCAGGCGCGGCTTGATGTGCGAGAGCGAGAGCTTCTCGCGCAGCAGGGGGTTGTCCATCAGGTAGATCTGGCCCGCCGAGAGGTAGTTGGCGGCGCGCCACCAGGCATCGAGCAGCGTGAAGTCGTCGTCCGGAATTGCCGGTGCAGGGGAGAAGGCCATGTCGAGCTGCTTTCTGGGTGGACGGACGTTCCAGTATGGGCATGCGAGCGTGTGCAGGGTTGATGTCGCTCAAACCGGTAACAACCGATACAGGAGGCGTGGCTTTGTGTTGCCTTGATCCCGCGCAAGCCGGGCAGGGCGGTGCGGCGTCAGCATTCGTGTGAACGCCCCGTCGGGCAAGAGGACACACCATGAACTCCGGCTTCACTTTTCCGCTGGCGCTGTGCAAGGCGCAGTACGGCATCTGGCTGCACTCGCTCGAGATGTTCGAGACGATCGGATCGCGCATCCTGCAGGACGGCATCGCACTGACCCGCGCCGAGACGGATGCCGTCATGCGGGCCGAGGACTGGCCGGCTCTGGCCATGGCGCCGATGCAGGCGTTCCGGCATCCGGACGAGGGTCGCCTTTCGCATGAAACCGCGCCGGCTGCTCCAGTCGCCGCTGCACCAACCCGGCGGGCCGTGGTGAACGATGCCTTGCGGACCTTGCACGAGAGACTGGTCACAGCCTCGCCCGAGCTTGCGCACCGGAAGCATGCCGGCCGCAAGGCGGCCGCAGCGCGAGGAAGAGCGTGATGCTTTCGACCATCTCTGTTCACCTCGACCACACCGAGCGGTGCGAGGTCCGTACCCTGCTGGCGGCCCGGCTTGCCAGGCTGCATCGCAGCCACCTCATAGGCATCGTGCCGACCAGCGTGCCGGCTGAGTGCGCTTCGGCACGCCCGATTCCCTGCACGAAAGATGGGGCCGATGTCCTCGTCGAGGCATCCCTGTACCTTCGCAGGCGGGCCGAAACCGTCGCGCACGTGTTTCGCAGCCGGCTCGCGGGTGCAACCCCGCTGCCCTGCGACACGCGGCTGGTGGACGGCGAACCTGCGCAGGCCATCGTCCGTCTCGGTCGTGCCAGCGACCTGATTGTCGCGGGGCAGGCGGACGAAGCTGCAGTTGTGGGCGATGCGGAGCGCCGGCTGCCCGGGGAGGTCATGCTGGACGCGGGCCGGCCCGTGCTCATCGTTCCGCGTGCGGGGCGCGTTGCGCATGTTCTTGACAGGGTTCTCGTGGCCTGGGACGGGAGCAGGGAAGCGTCGATCTCGCTGCGCGGCGCGATGCCGCTACTGTGCAAGGCGGCGCACGTCACATTGCTCTCCCTTGTGCGCGACGGACCAGATACAGCCCATGCGCCGGCCTCCTGGGCGATGAGCGGCTGGTTGTTGCGTCATGGCGTCCAGGCCACGATCGAGCGCTCGACGACATCCCTGCGCATCTCCGAAGCCCTGTTGCATCGCGCCGAGGCACTGGAAGCCGATCTGCTCGTGATGGGCGGCTATGGCCACGCCCGCCTGCGCGAGCGCGTGCTGGGCGGTGTGACGCGCGACGTGCTGGCGCGCGCCACCCTCCCGGTCCTGATGGCGCACTGACGGACCGCTAGAGCAGCCCCAGGCTGGCGGCTGAGTTCACTGCGTGCGCGCGCGTGTGCACCCGCAGCTTGCGGCAGATGTTCTTTATGTGCGCGCACACCGTCCGCGCGCTGATCGACAGCTGGTCGGCGATCTCCTGGCTTTCCTTTCAGAAGATCGGGTGGGCGTTACTTCTTGTCGGCACCCACCGAGCGGGCCGCATGCTTGATGGCCTCGAGCGTACGTGCGGAGGCGTCTGCGGCGGCCTTGGCGGCCGAGCGTGCGGCTTCCTGCGCCTTGTCGAGCGCCTCGCGCGTGGCCTGCGCCGCCTTCTCGGCTTCTTCCTTGCCGGCCTGAGCAGAGCGGCCGACCGACTCTTCGGCCCTGGCCAACGCTTCCCTGGACGCAGCCGCGGCCTTGGCGCTTTCTTCCTGCGCTGCGCGCGCCGCTTCCTTGCTCTCGTCGAGCGCCTTGCTGGCCGAGGCGGCGGTCTTTTCTTCCACCCGCGTCGCGGCTTGCGCGGCTTTGCGCGCGGCCTGGCGGATACCTTCGGCCAGGGCCTTGGATACCTTGCCGGTGGTGACCTTGCTCTTTTCCGCGGCGGCCCTGGCGACATCGGCCGCTTTGCGGGCCGCCTTCTCCGCGTCTCGCGCGGCACGGATGGCGGCATCGCGTGTTTTCTGGACCGTACCTTCCGGCGAGCTCAGTTGCGCGGGCGCTGTGTAGTCCGTGGCGAAGGCGCAGGCACCGAATGCGAGGGCGGTCGACGCCACGAGGGCGCGAAGTGCGATGGATGTCATGTTTATCCAGTCTGTCGAAGATGAAGGGGTTGGGGGACTGCGAACGGATCAACGGGCGGTTGCAGCACGTACCAGCAGCACCGGCACTGGGCTGCTTCGTGCGACGCGGTCGGCGTCGCTGCCAAGAGCCAACCGACTGAGACCGCGGCGGCCATGGGTGCCCATCACGATCAGGTCGCAGGCGGCCTTGCCGGCTTCCTCGATCACGATGTCGGCGACGCGGCCCTGCGTGATTTCGCGCAGCACGGTTTGCGCTTCCACGCCGGCCTCGGTGGCCTGGGCCAGGGCCCCGGTCAGGACCGATTCGCCGTATTCCCTCATCCTCTGCAGGCCGGCCTCGAAGCTGGAGATCGCCGACATCTCCATCAGCATCGGAAAGTCATCGATCACGTGGAGCAGCCGCAGCTTGCTCTTGAGTTCACGGGCCAAGCGGACGGCCTCCTGCAGGCCGCGGTCGGCCGTTGGGCTGCCGTCCAGCGGGACCAGTATGTGCTTGTAAACGGACATGGCTTTCTCCTCGGGACCGTTTGAAACGGGCACCTGCCGCCGGCCCCGGGCGCGACGGGCAGACGAATTCTTCTGCCGCGCGAGCGCGCCGGTCTTGCGCCACATCAACATCGTTCGAACTCGCCGGCGGCTTGATGCGCGTCAAGGCGCCGCGGCGCGACGCGAAGAGACTGTCGTTTCAGCTCACCCGATCCGCACTGCCGCACAACTGGACATCTGCCATGAATTCAAGAATTCTTGTTTCCCTGGGCAGCAGCGCCGCCTCGTTGAGAGGACTGGACGAGGCCATCGGCCTGGCCGCGCGCGACGGCTCGGCACTGCGGCTCGTGCACGTCGTCAATGCATCGAGGTACCACGGTGGCGATGGCGGCGGCACGGACCTGATTGCGTGGATGCAGGAGGCCGGCGAGCAGGTCCTGCAGCAGGGCAGGGAGTGCGCGCAGGCTGCAGGCATTGCGGCCGGGACGCTGCCCTTCACCACGCGGATGGCCCATGTCGCCGACATCGACGCCGAACAGGCCGGGGCCTGGGGCGCCGGGCTGATCGTCGCAGGCGCGCAAGGGAATTGCCGGGATTTCGGACGCGCGCTGCAGAGTCGCACGTCGATCCCGGCGCCGTTGGTGCGTGCAGGGCCCAACGGCGAGGCCGGCACTGCGACGGTGGAGACCCGTGTTGCAGTCGCCGCCTGAGTCGCCGCGGGCTCTTGTCGCTTCGAGGAACGATCCCCATGTCAGTCAACCGTCTGCTAGCCCGCCGCGCGGGCATTGACACCTACCAGCAGCCCGTGGTCTACATGCGCAGCGACTGCGATGTCTGCCGAGCCGAGGGCTTTCAGTCCCAGGCGCAAGTCGAGCTAATTTCCTCCAGTGGCCACCACCTGCTTGCGATCCTGCACCAGGTGAGCAGCAGTTGGCTTCGGAACGACGAAATCGCGCTTTCAGAATCCGCCTGGAACCTGATGGGCGCGGCCGAAGGCGACGAACTGGTGGTGCGGCACCCGCCCGTCCTCGATTCGCTGACTCATCTTCGCACCAAGCTTCACGGAGGACGGCTGGACTATGTGGCGCTGCGCGCATTGATGAACGACGTGAGCCGCGGGCGTGTTCCCGACATCCACCTGGCTTCGTTCGTGACGCTTTGCGCCGGCGATGGCCTCGACTTCGACGAGACCGTGGCGCTCACGCGCGCGATGGTCGATGTGGGGGAACGCCTCGACTGGGGAACGTCGCCTGTGGTGGACAAGCATTGCATCGGCGGACTGCCTGGCAATCGGACGACGCTGATCGTGGTGCCCATCGTCGCTGCATGCGGCGTGGTGATGCCCAAGACCTCGTCGCGCGCCATCACCTCGGCAGCCGGAACAGCCGACGTGATGGAGACGCTGGCACCGGTCGACCTGGACATGGCGGCAATGCGCCGTGTCGTCGAGCAAGAAGGAGGCTGCATCGCCTGGGGCAACGCCATGCGCATCAGCCCCGCCGACGACATGTTGATTCGCGTGGAGAGGCCGTTGAGCATCGACAGCGAGGGTCTCATGGTGGCGTCCATCCTGTCCAAGAAGGCCGCCATGGGTTCGCAGCGTGTGTTGATCGACATCCCGGTGGGTGCGTTGACCAAGGTACGCAACCCGGCTGCGGCGGACCGGCTTTCGCGCAGCCTGGTAGCGGTGGGCGCGGCGCTGGGCTTGCAGGTGCAGACAGTATTGACCGATGGGAACCAGCCCGTCGGCCGGGGTGTAGGTCCGGCCCTCGAGGCGATGGACGTGATGGCTGTACTCGAACGCACGGCTGGCGCTCCGCAAGACCTGCGGGAACGCGCACTCGTACTGGCCGGGCTGAGCCTCGAGATGGCGGACAAGGCTGCGCCTGGCATGGGAAGGTCGCTGGCGCGCGAGGTGCTGGACGATGGCCGCGCCCTGGCAAAATTTATCGCAATCTGCGAGGCGCAGGGCGGCTTGCGCGTGCCACCCAAGGCGGCCCACATGCACCGCGTGTGTGCACCCGTGGACGGCGTGGTGTCGGCCATCGACACCCGCCTCGTGGCGCGCACGGCCAAGCTGGCAGGTGCGCCGCGCGATCCGGCCGCGGGCGCCTCGGTGCACGTGCGGGTTCAGGACCGCGTCAAGCGTGGTGATCCTCTCTTCACGCTGCATGCCGAGAGCCTCGGCGAGCTTCAATACGCCTTGAGCTTCGTGCGTTCTCAGCTGCCGATCGTTCGCATCGAGGCTGGCGTCGAAGCGGCGGGTTTGGCGCCCCCCTGAAGCTCCGAGACCGAGCGCCGTGGCCAAGCTGCCTTCAGCGGCGCTGGATCGGCAGCATACGGTCGAGCGTGTTGTCGCGGAGAAAGTAGTGGTGATAGAGAGCGGCGGCAGCATGTGCACCGATCAGGAAATAGCCTATTGTTCCGCCCGCTTCATGGATTTCCTTGCACCAATCGGCGATTGACTTGCTTTCACCAATGATCGAAGGCAAGTGCATACCGAAAAACGGGATCTGCTTGCCCTCGCCGCTCAAAGTCAGCCATCCAAGCAGCGGCATACCGATCATCAGGCCATAGAGCGCATAGTGCATCACCTTCGAAAGGCGGCTTTGCCATCTCGGCGGTGCAGGCTGGATCGGGGGCGTGCGGTCGCCAAGCCTGAGCAGGACGCGGATGGCGACCAACACCAGCACGCCGATGCCCAGCATGAAATGCCAAGTCTTCAATCCTTCGCGAATGTAGCTCCCCTTGGGAAAATTGCCTCGCAGTTCGATGCACGCGTAGACTGCGGCGATCAACAGCAACATCAGCCAGTGCATGCCGATGGATGCTGAGCTGTAGCGGTCCTGCGTGCTGCGCCAGTTCATAGGGAGACCCCTTTCAAGTCAGTCGGTTGATCGATCTGTCTATGTCTTGTGCGGCACAGAAGCACCGCTCGGAGCTTTGTTGAAATTGAAACCTTGGACAAGGTCCGAGCGACCTGCCTGCTGCTGCACGTAATCGACATGAATCATCATCACCTGCACGAATTCTTTTTTTAGAAATATTTTCCTCGATAGCGACAACAATTCGCGCCGCATCGTCACTGCGTCCAGCGGCGTCGCCGTTGTTCAAGGGGCTGTTGATCGCGACGATCGCGATCTTGTGTGCGGTCGATTGGAGATTCACTCCTGTGGGAGCCGAGGTCGACGCCTTGGCGGTCGTTTCCCGCAGCATTGGAATCGGCCGCAGGGTCCGCGCTCCAGGCGGACGGCGAAGCGACGACGGCGAGAATGGCAAACGAGCCGGCGACTGCGCGAATGCATTTCATGGAAATTTCTCTAGATGTTCCAAAATGGGTGCTTGTATGGGTCGACGCCTTCGGGAATCTTGATTCCATCGACTACTTCGGCTCAAGTCACCGTGCGCGCTTAAGTGAACCTTGATTTGGCGCAACAGGCGAAGCTTCGGCCCGCCGGTCGGCATCACTTCACGATCACAACGGGCTGCTTGGCGTTCGAGAGCACGCGCTGCGCCACGGAGCCGAGCAGCAGATCTGCCACCGCGCTACGGCCCTTCGAGCCCAGCACGATCATGTCGAATTTGCCTGCATTTGCGCAGTCGATGATTTCTTGAGCCACGTGGCCGGTGCGGATCTCCATGTCGTAGCCAATGCCATCGTCCTTCAGTAGCTTTCGGGCGGACTTGAGCTCCTTCTCGCTGAGTTCTCTCAGATAATCCGCGACTTCCGCTTTGCCAACGAGGGCCCTGGCATGGCGCAGGCCGGTGTCGTCATGCACGCTGATCAGGGTGATCTTTTTCGATGCGGTACGCAGGAGGTGCGCAAGCCTGGCGGCGTATTTGACAGCGCGCAGCGAGTTCTTGGATCCATCAATCGCGACAAGTATCTTCATGACTTGGGTTCTCTGGAATTCTGGATTCGCAAAGTCTATGGCGTTCGCGACCGCTCGCGCGACGGTGGCCAGAGCGGCGCTTGATGCAGATCAAGCCAATGATCGAAACGGTCCGGGGTACGCCCACTGCAGCCGCAACTGGTGGATCGAGCGTGACTGGAGGAAGCGCAAACCCGCGCTTACACCGCCTTCGTGTGCTGGACACCGTGCCCACCGGACATTCCCTGCCACGGCCCGGCACCGTGGTCAGTCAGCGCCTATCAGGACCTTGACATGCGCCGCGGCGCTGCGGGCGAGGGCGCTGAGCTCATAGCCGCCCTCGAGGCAAGAGACGACACGGCCGCGGCAATGCCGCTGCGCCACGTCCATGATCTGCCGCGTGACCCAGGCGTAGTCGCGCTCCACCAGGCCGAGGTTGCCCATGTCGTCCTCCCGGTGCCCGTCGAAGCCCGCGGAGATGTAGACGAGCTGCGGCGCGAAGGCTTCGAGCGCGGGCAGCCAGCGCCCGGTGACCGCCGCGCGGAACGCATCGCCGCCCGAGCGCGCGGGCAAGCCCACGTTCACCATGCCCGGGCCGTTGTCATCCTCGCCCGAGAAGGGGTAGATCCCTTTCTCGAAGATGGAGCACATGAGCACGCGATCGTCGCCGCGGAAGATGTCGGCGCTGCCGTTGCCGTGGTGCACGTCGAAGTCGATCAGGGCCACGCGCTGCTGGCTGTGAACCTGCAGCGCATGCCGGATGCCCACTGCCACATTGTTGAAGAAGCAAAACCCCATGGCCGCATCGCGCGTGGCATGGTGGCCTGGCGGGCGCACGTTGCAGAAGGCCGTGGGTGCCTTGCCCGCCAGCACCAGGTCGGTTGCCAGCACCGCGGCACCGGCGGCGCGCAGCGCGGCCTGCACGGTGTGCGGGTTCATGAGGGTGTCGGGGTCGACGAAGCGCAGGCCTTCGGCAGGGGCTTCGGCAATGAGTGCACGCACGTACGACATCGTGTGCGCGCGCGCCAGCTGGGTGCGCGTGGCAAGGGGCGCGTCGTACGGCGCCATGTAGTCGAGCAGGCCAGCGATCAGCAGCCGGTCATGGATGGCGGAAAGCCGCTCTGGGCATTCCGGATGGCCCGCGCCCATGTCGTGGCGCGAGCAGTCGGGATGGGTGATGTAGGCGCTGAGCATGCGGGTTCCCCGGAAGACCTGGGCGGTCCGCGCGGGAAGCCCGCTGCCGGCAGCGCCGGTCGGGGCGTGGCTACTGGATCTTCAGAACATTGTGGGTGCTGTTCGCGCGCTTGGGCAGCGTCAGGCGCAGCACACCGTCCTCGAGCTTCGCCACGGCGTTCTTGTCATCGACTTCGCTGGCCAGCGAGAAGCCGCGCGACACGCTGCCGTGGTAGGTTTCCCGGACGATGGAGCGGCCCTGCTTCTTCTCCTCGTCCTTCTTGATCTCGGCGGAGATCGAGACGTAGCTGCCGTCGACCGACACGCGCACGTCTTCTTTCTTGGCGCCGGGGATCTCGGCGGTGACGAGGTATTCCTTGTCGTTCTCGGTGACGTCGACGCGGATGTCGGCGGGCAACTCGGCTTCGTCGATCAGCTGCATGGGGCGTGCCCAGCGGCGCAGTATGTCGGGAAAGAGGTTTTCGATCCGGTCCAGGCGGGACAGTGCGGTGTTCATGCGCGATGCTCCATGGGGGAGTTGAGGAAGCTTCAATTTAGGCGCTCGCATCAGAGGGTTCGTTGCGCTGGATCAAGTTGGCTTTCTGTTGCGGCAGGAAGCTGGTTTACGACTGGAACAGCCTCGAGGAACAGGTGCGGCGCTGGCAGCAGGCCTCCTCGCTCGGCTGGCGCGACGAAGACATCATGGAGGTCGCCCGCTACCTCAACGGGCGCTTCTACGGGTTCACGCCGACGAGCACGACGGGCTTGCTGAAGTCTTCAGTTCCAGCACCATCCGCCGCAGACCCGAAGAGGGCGGCTCTGCCGGATCGGCCTTGAAGCCCATCGCGGCCGAGAGCTTCAGCATGCGGGTGTTCTCGCGCAGCACGAGGCCGACCAGCCGCTCGATGCCGCGGCGGCGCGCATGCTCGATCAGGCGTTCGAACAACAGTGCGCCCAGCCCCTGGCCCTTGAGGTCGGAGCGCACGACGATCGCGAACTCGGCCTCCACGTTGTCGGGGTCGCTCACCGTGCGGGCCACGCCCAGTGTCTCGGCGCCGCCCTGTGCGTCGGTGGCCTCGGCAATGAAGGCCATCTCGCGGTCGTAGTCGATCTGGGTCAGGCGCGCGAGCTCGCTGCGCGGCAGTTCCTTGCGGGTGGAGAAGAAGCGCATGCGGATGTCTTCCGCATCCAGCGACTCGAGAAAGCGCCGGTGCTGCGCCTCGTCCTCGGGCCGGATCGGCCTGACCACGATCGCACGGTCATTCCAGGTCTGCGCGCGCACCCACTGCGCGGGGTAGGGCAGGATGGCGAAGCGCTCCGCGCCGCCCACCGGCGTGGGCGACAGCCGCACGCGCGCGTCGAGCGCCAGCGCGCCGTTTTCGTCGACCCACAGCGGGTTGATGTCCAGTTCCGCCAGCTGCGGCAGGTCGGCCAGCATCTGCGACACCGCGATGAGCACGTCGTACAGCGCATCGAGCCGGGCCGGCGGATGGTCGCGAAAGCCCGCCAGAAGACGTGCCACGCGCGTGCGCGACACCAGTTCGTGCGCGAGCGCGCGGTTCAGCGGCGGCAGCGCGATGGCTGTGTCGCCGACCACCTCGACCGCCGTGCCCCCCTGGCCGCAGAGGATCACGGGGCCGAAGACGCTGTCCATGCTCGCGCCGACGATGACTTCCTGCGCATGCGGGCGGTGCACTGTGCGTTGCACGGTGAAGCCGTCGATCCGTGCCAGCGGCCTGGCTGCTCGCACCGTGTCGAGCATCTCGCAGGCGGCTTTGCCCAGGGCGGCTTCATCGCACAGCCCGAGCCGCACGCCGCCCACGTCCGACTTGTGGGTGATGTCGCGCGAGAGGATCTTCAGCGCCACCGGGTAACCCAGCCCGCGAGCCGCCTCGACGGCCGCCTCGGCAGTCGCTGCCACTGCCAGCGTGGGCACCGTCTCGATTCCGTAGGCCTGCAGCAGCGACTTTGCCTCCTGCTCGCCCAGCCACTCGCGCCCCTCGGCCGCGGCGGCAGCGAGCGTTGCCCGCACCGATGCGCTGTCGGGCGCGGCGTTGCGGCAGGCGCTCGGCGTCTCCATCAGGGTCTCCTGGTTGCGCCGGTAGGTCTGCAACATCGCGAAGGCGTGCACTGCCTCTTCCGGCGTGGCGTAGTCGGCGACGCCTGCGTCCTCGAAGAGCTTGCGTGCCTGCGCCACCGCGTTGTCGCCGAGCCAGGTGCTCATCACGCGCGAGGCGTGGCTGCGCACCAGCGGCATGCAGGCGCGCGCGATGTCCTCGCTGCGCACGATGGCCGTCGGCGCATGCATGAAGAGCACCGCGCCCGCCGATTCGTCGGCCAGCAAGGCCGAGAGTGTCTCGGCATAGCGCTCGACTGGTGCGTCGCCGATGATGTCGATCGGGTTGGCATGCGACCAGTTCGCGGGCAGCACCGCGTCGAGGCGGGCCAGCAGCTTCGCAGCCGGGGCGGCGAGCGTGACTCCTTCGCGCGCGGCCGCGTCGGCGGCCATCACGCCGGCACCGCCGCCGTTGGTCATGACCGTGAGCGTGCTGTGCCGGTTGCTGCGAAAGCGCGACAGCGTTTCCGCGGCGATGAAAAGCTCCTGCAAGGTATCGACGCGCAGCATGCCCGCTCGCTGGATGGCCGCGTCGTAGACGATGTCGGAACCCGCCAGCGCGCCCGTGTGCGAGGCCGCGGCCTTCACGCCGTTGCCCGCGCGTCCGGCCTTCACCACGATCACCGGCTTGTTGCGCGCGGCCGCCCGTGCGGCAGACATGAACTTGCGCGGCGATTCGATCGCCTCCACGTACAGCAGGATCGACCGTGTGCGCGCGTCGCTGGCCAGGTGATCGAGCAGGTCGCCGAAGTCGACGTCGCAATGGTCGCCCAGCGAGATCAGGTGAGACAGGCCGACGCCGCGGCTGCGCGTCCAGTCGAGCACGGCCGTGACCAGCGCACCCGACTGCGAGACGAAGGCCACGTCGCCCGCCAGCGCATCGGCGTGCGCGAAGCTGGCGTTCAGGCCGATGTGGGGACTGAGCAGCCCGAGGCAGTTGGGGCCGAGCAGGCGCAGCGTGAAAGGGCGCGCCGCCTCCAGCGCGGCCTGCTTCTGCTGCGCGCTCAAACCCGCCGTGACAATCACCACCGCGCGGGTGCCGAGCGCGCCGAGTTCCGCGACCAACGGCGCCACCGTGGCCGGCGGCGTGCAGATCAACGCCAGGTCGGGCGCGGCGGGAAGATGCGCCGCGCTGGAGAAGATGGGCACGCCATCGAGCGAGCCGTGCTTAGGGTTCACGCCGTACACCGGCCCCGCGAAGCTGCCGGCGCGCAGGTTGCGCCAGACCGTGGCGCCAACGCTGCCTGGCCGGTTGGAGGCGCCGAACACGGCAACTGAGGCCGGCGACAGCAGGCGATCGAGATGGCGAATGCTCAAGGGAGGCTCCGAAGTGATCGTCCATGGTGCAGCGCAGCGCCGGCCTTCGGCTTGATGCACGTCAACCCGCCGCCGCGGCGCAGGTGCAAGCTCGGGATCTGAAGGAACCCGCCATGCACGCCCACCCACCTGGAGCCGCATATGCCGCCGACATTTGATCCATGGCAGGGCCATCGAGGTGCAGGGGCGGGACGACGACACGCTGCGCCTGGCTGGCGCTGCGGGGGGCGGCAATCAGCGTGGTGACGCTGGCCGTCAGCACGGTGCTCGAGGAAGAGGCCGGCCTGTTCGACTTTCAGCTGGTGCAGCAGGGGCCGCACGATCTGCTGCTCAAGACCCGGAGGCAGGGCGCACAGGCCGGACGGACCCTGCACAAGGCGCGCACCGTGCTCGCGGCATTCCTCGAGGCGCAGGGCGCGCGAGGCATCCATATCCATTGCCATGGCGGCGAAAGTGCGCATTGCGGGCGCAGCGGCAAGACCCGGCGAGTGATCTCGCAGGTGGACGGTGAGAGGCTGGCGTGTTGACCTGCATCAAAGCCCGGAGCCAGTGCAGTCCGCAGAATCGTCCGCACTATTCACGAGGTACGAATGCAAACCCTGCTTTATTCCGGCGCTCTCGATCTTCCCTGGTGGGGCGCTGTGCTGGCCGCGCTGGCGCTCACGCACGTCACCATCGCTTCGGTCACCATCTTCCTGCACCGCCACCAGGCGCATCGCGCTCTCGAACTGCACCCGGCGGTGAGCCATTTCTTCCGCTTCTGGCTGTGGCTGACCACCGGCATGGTGACGAAGGAGTGGGCCGCGGTGCACCGCAAGCACCACGCCAAGTGCGAAACACCCGAAGACCCGCACAGCCCGCAGGTGTACGGACTCAACAGGGTGCTGTGGGGCGGCGTGTTCCTCTACGTGCGCGAAGCGGGGCATGCGGAAACGCTCGAGCGCTACGGCCACGGCACGCCCGACGACTGGCTGGAGCGCAATCTCTATTCGAAGCACAAGATCCTCGGCATCGTGCTGATGGGCATCGTGGACATGGTGCTCTTCGGCGTGCTGCCTGGCGGCCTGATACTGCTCACGCAGATCGCGTGGATCCCGTTCTGGGCGGCCGGCGTGGTCAACGGCATCGGCCACTACTGGGGTTACCGAAACTGGCCGGCCCGTGATGCCAGCACGAACATCTCGCCGATCGGCATCCTGATCGGCGGGGAAGAGCTGCACAACAATCACCACGCCTTTCCTGCCTCGGCCAAGCTCTCCAGCAAGTGGTTCGAGTTCGACATCGGCTGGCTTTACATCCGCACACTGCAAGCCCTGGGGCTGGCGACGGTGAAGCACGTGGCACCCACGCCGCGCCTTGTTGCGCCCAAGGCGAATGTCGATCTCGCCACGGTGCAGGCAGTCATCCGCTGCCACTACGACGTGCTGTCGAACTACACGCGCTCTCTGAAGAAGGCCTGCGTCGCGGAACTCGACCGGCTGCGTCGCATGTCGCCGGAAGCCGCACGCGCCCTCAAGGCGGTGAAACCATTGCTGGGCAAGGACCAGGGCCTGCTCGGCCCGTCGCGTTACCAGCAGGTGTTGCAGGCATTGAATGCATCGCAGGCGCTGGCTACGATGTACGCGATGCGCGGGGAACTGACCGCCTTATGGAGCCGTTCCACGGCCACCGGCGAGCAGCTCGCCCGGCAGTTGCAGGACTGGTGCCAGCGCGCCGAGGCGAGCGGCATCGCGCCGCTGGCCGATTTTTCGCGGCGCCTGCGTTCCTACGCCTGAACGGCCGAGCGCCCAGGAGATGCGAATGAAGCTTGCACCGGTTCTTTCCGCTTCGTGCGTTGCACTGGCGCTGGCCGGCTGCGGCAGCTTTCCCGGGCGCACACCAGCCGGCAGCATGCTCACCGGATCTCTCGCGGGTACGGCGCCCGGCAGTGTGGCGGCCAGGGCGATGGACGACAACGACCGCCGCCGCGCGGCGAGTGCATTGGAAACGCTGGCGAACGGCGAGTCCTCTGTCTGGCGCAATCGCGAGACGGGCGACAGCTTCGTTTTCACGCCCACGCGCAGCTTCGACCAGCGCGGCGCCCGGTGCCGCAACTTCAAGCTGGAAGTGTCGGTCGGCGGGCGGTCCGACAGCATCGGCGGCAGCGCATGCCGGCAGGCCGATGGGGCCTGGCGCATCCCGGGCTGAGGCACGGTGACAGACGCCGAGCCATGGTCCGGCGATTCGATGTCTGCAACGGCGACGCCGACGGCCTCTGCGCAGTCGTGCAATAGCGGTTGCACGAGCCTGGGCCGGCTGAGCTCGTGACGGGGCTCAAGCGCGACATCGCGCTGCCCGGCCGCGTCGAGGAGGCGCTGCAGCGCGCCGCCCAATGCGGCTCGGAAGGCGGCACGCGCGCACAAGGAGGAGACCAGCGCTTGAAGCCCTTGTCCGTCTCTGGAAAGCCGCCGGATGAAGTTTTGGCGGGCGCCGCCGCTCAGTGCGCCATCCAGACCGGGACCGTGGCCGACTCCAGCATCGTGCGGGTGGCGCCTCCGAGCACGAGTTCGCGCGCACGGCTGTGGCCATAGCCGCCCATGACGATCAGTCCGGCGCCGATCTTCCCCGCCAGCGACAGCAGCGCTTGGCCGGCGTGCCTGCTGTCTTCCAGAGTCCGGTGCTCCTGCACCTGCCCAATGCCGTGCAGGCGCAGGTAATCCCGCAGCCGGGACATCGGCGGCACGGGGTCTTCGCTGTCTGCGCAGGCCTCCAGGTGGACCTCCTTCGCCGCCTGCAGCATGGGCAGGGCAGTGGTAAGTGCGTGGGCGGACTCGCGTGTCGAACGCCAGGCGACCAACACCTTCCCCGGCTTCGGGGACACCCTGCCGGCAAAAGGAACGATCAATGCAGGCTTGCCGCTGCCGAGCATGACTGCCTCGACGAAGTCGCCGGGCACATCGAAACCGGCCACGTCCCGCGGGTTGCGCTGCCCCAGCACCATGAGGTCGCAGGTGAGCGCGCGCTGGATGAAGCTCTCGACGACGGGTTCGCCGCGCAGTTCGCGCCAGTCGCTGCGGTTGGCGTGGTCTTGCAGAAGGCGCTCGAACACGGCTGCGGCATGGGCGCGGTGATCGGGATCGACCTCTCCGGCCATCGGCATCGACGGAATTCCACCCATCAGCGGTAGCACCGCCAGCACGGACGGGGACACCGCGAAGAGCGCGGTCAATGCCGACTCGTGCATGGCCGCGAGCCGGTGCGCGAGCCGCAGCCGCACCTCGGCACGTTCGGTGCCATCCAGGTGGACGAGGATTGAGCGCAGCGTGTTCATTTCAGGAACGGATGTGGTGAATGAGGAGAACTCTAGAAGTCCGCCGGGCCCGGCGTCTTGCGCTGGATCAAGGCGCAGCGAGGGCATCCCGGCATGCGCAACTCGCACCTGCTGTCGATCGCGCCTGCCGGCACCATCAGCCTTGCCCTTTCGGACAACGCGAGCCATGGCATCGAGCCGGCCTACGCCTGGACCTTCACGCGACGCAAGCGACTGCCGGAGGGTGGGGTGGAGGAGTACGTGGTCGAGGACCCTGCGCTCAGGCTGTACCGCGGCCCGCAGGCGGCGCCAGGGCTCGCGTTCGTATGAAGCGGCTCACCCCTTGAGCCAGACCGCGACGGCGCATGCGCAGGCCAGGCTCGCTACCAGCGCAGCTGCCACGCGCAGCGCATAAGCCCTGCCGCCGGCAGCCAGGGCCACCATGCAGCGTGTGAGCGTGTTGGTTCCGACCGCCACGAGCACGCCGCGGACGAACTGATCCACAGACAAGGTGCCGGCCGCGTGCAGCGAGGCGAGCGAGGCCACGGGCGCGTGCGCGTCGACCAGCGCCGCGAGCGCGATGCCGACCTGCAGGCCGGTGTCGCCGAAGTGCCGCTGCGCCGTGCCCACCAGCAGCGCAACCAGCGCCAGCGCGAGCGCGACGGTGAACGCTTCGCGCGGGCGCAGCGCGGTGCGCGTGCTGGCGGGCGCCTCGATCGCCGCTGATGGCCGGGAAGACAGAAGCGGCAGCAGGCCCACGGCCGCCGCGCCTGCCGCGCCGGCAAGTGCCACCGGCAACAGCGCGAGCCCGGCCGGCGGCGACAAGGCGGCGGTCATTGCCAGCGCAAGCACCCAGGTGGCCACCGCAGACAAGGCCGCAGCACCGGCCAGCAGGCCGGTGTGCGGTGGCTTTTCGCGCGCACGGTTGCCGAACGAGGCCACGGTGGCCGTGCTCGACACGAACCCTGATGCAAAGCCCGCACCCAGCAGGCCGCCGCGCACGCCGAGCCATCGCACCGCTGCCTGTCCCGCGGCCTGTATCGCCATGATCAGCAGCACCATGGAGGCCAGCGGCCGGGGATTGATGCCGCCGAGCATCTCGATGGGCCGGGAAGGAATGAGCGGCAGCGCGATGAGGGCGAGCGCCGCCAGCAGGATGCCGTCGTGCAGTTCCTGCTCGCTGAGCAACTCGGTTGCAAAGCGATGCAGCCTGCGGCGCGCCGCCAGCAGCAGTGCCAGGCCGGTCCCGCAGGCCGCGCCAAGCGATGGCTCGATGATGCACAGCACGCCGACCAGGTAAGTAGCGAACAGGGTGATCTCGGTGGTCATGCCCGGATCTTGCGAGCGGCTCTTCCAGTGCGACACAGCCGCCAGCGTGGCGACGAGCGCTCCCCCGATGGGAACGAGCGCCGGGACGGGAAGAATCTGCGCGACAGCACCCGCCAGCGCCACGACGGCGAAGGTGCGCAGCCCCGCGGCCGCGCGCCGGTCGCCGTCGCCCTTTCGGCGTTCGCGTTCGATGCCGACCATCATGCCGATGCCCAGCGCCACGGCCAATCCGACGATCGCAGCCGATGGGCTGAAGGTGTTCATGCATTCAGTGTCCTCCGGCGTGGCGGCGCGTCAAGGCATCTGCACGGCGACGCAGGCATTCCTTGCGCTATCTCAAGGGCGCGCGAACGGGGAGGCATAACGTGGTGGCATGAAAGCACTCGTATACAGGGGCCCCGGCCTCAAATCGCTCGAAGACCATCCCAAGCCGGAGATCCAGGCGCCGGGCGACGCCATCGTCAAGATACTCAAGACGACCATCTGCGGCACCGACCTGCACATCCTCAAGGGCGACGTGCCGACCTGCACGCCGGGCCGCATCCTCGGGCACGAGGGTGTGGGCGTGATCGAGAGCGTCGGCGCCGGCGTCACGGCCTTCAGGGCTGGCGACCATGTGCTGATCTCGTGCATCTCTTCGTGCGGCAAGTGCGAGAACTGCCGCCGCGGCATGTATTCGCATTGCGCCACCGGTGGCTGGATTCTCGGCAACACCATCGACGGCACGCAGGCCGAGTACGTGCGCATTCCGCATGCGGACACCAGCCTGTATCCCGTTCCGCCCGGCGCGGACGAAGAGGCGCTGGTGATGCTCAGCGACATCCTGCCGACCGGTTTCGAGTGCGGCGTGCTCAACGGCAAGGTCGCGCCCGGCAGCACGGTGGCCATCGTGGGCGCCGGGCCGATCGGCCTGGCCACGCTGCTCACGGCCCAGTTCTATTCGCCGTCGCAGATCATCCTGATCGATCTGGACGACGGCCGGCTGGAGGTTGCGCGCCGCTTCGGCGCGACGCACACGATCAACAGCACCGACGGCAAGGCGGCCGAGGCGGTGCTCGCGCTGACCGGCGGCCGCGGCGTCGACGTGTCGATCGAGGCGGTCGGCATACCGGCCACCTTCGTGCTGTGCCAGGACATCGTGGCGCCCGGCGGCACCATCGCGAACATCGGCGTTCACGGGCACCCGGCCGAGCTTCACCTGGAGCGGCTGTGGTCGCAGAACATCGCGATCACCACGCGGCTGGTCGACACCGTGTCCACGCCGATGCTGCTGAAGACGGTGCAGTCCCACAAGGTGGACCCGGCCCGGCTGATCACGCACCGCTTCACGCTGGACCAGGTGCTGGATGCCTACGACACCTTCGTGCGCGCCGCCGAGACGCATGCGCTCAAAGTGATCATCGAAGCGTAGGGCCCTTGCGCCTGCCGAACTTTTTTTCTTCCGTCTCTTTCATTTCCTCTTTCCAACGGGTTCTTCAATGTCGCTTTTTCATGCAGTCGCCTGGGGCGATCACCACGCAGAGCAAGTCCTTCGGCTCGGCGCTTCGCAGGTTCTTGCGCAGCAGGTCAGGGAGCATGTCCACTGCACGCGGCAGCATGGCAGCAACGTGCGCAGCGAGCACGAGTTCTTCGATGGGAGACATTTCTCATGCCCAACGACGCCTTTTCCATAACCCCGACGATCCCGACTGCATTCGGAGCCGGCTACCTTCAATCCGTGATGAATTGGCAGATGGCCGTCGGCAAGAGCATGTTGCTGGCACAGCGCAAGCAATGGGAAATGCTGGCGGCCTGGCAGCGCTCGATGAGCGCAGTGCAGCGCGAACTCATGGACCAGTGGATCTGCCGCTTCGGCGGCGGCGTACCGCTGGACGGCTAGGCGCGCGATGCTGTCCCTTCCACTGCGCAACATGCTCGACGGCATCGGCCAGCGCGCCGCGACGCGCTTCGCCGTTGTGATGCCCGATGGCAGTCGCCATGGCGTGGGCGAGGTCCCACCGGTCTTCACCATCACCTTCCATACCGAGGCCGCGCTGTTGGCCACGGCGACGCGCGGCCACATCGGTTTGATGGACGCCTACTTCGACCAGGAAGTGGACGTCGAGGGCGATTTCGGCGCCGCCCTGGCGGCCGGCATGGCCGCCGGCTTCGATCAGCAGGCCGGTGCGCTCAACGGCATCGAGAACAGCCTGCACGAGCTGCGCCACTCCAACCGGGACCCGGCCCATGCCAAGGCCAACGCACGCGCGCACTATGGCCTCGGCACCGGCTTCTACCGGCCGTGGCTCGACGATCCACTGATGATGTACACCTGCGGCTACTGGCCCGAGGGCACCCGCAGCCTGGAGGAAGCGCAACGCCGCAAGATCGACCACGTGTGCCGCAAGATCATGCTGAAGCCCGAAGACCGCTTCATCGACATCGGCTGCGGCTTCGGCGGTTTCATGTTCCGCGCGCGGGAAAAGATCGGCACCACCGGCGTCGGCCTCAACACCACCACCGAGCAGGTCGAATGGCTGCGCGACGAGATCGAGCGGCGCGGACTGGAAGCCTCGCTGCAGGTGCGCGAAGCCGACTTCCGCGACGTCGACGAGCAGTACGACAAGGTCGTATCCATCGGCACGCTGGAGCACGCGGGCCGCGACCAGCTGCCCGAGGTGATCCGGGCGCACGCGCAGTTCCTCAAGCCCGGCGGGCTCGGCATCCTGCACTTCATCGGCCACGTCGGGCGCTTCGAGACGGAGCTCTTCATACGCAAGCACGTATTTCCCGGCGGCTGGATTCCCAGTCTGGCCGACGTGATCGTGGAAATGGAGCGCAGCGGCCTGGAGGTGCTCGACATCGAGAACCTGCGCCGGCATTACGCACCCACGCTCGATGCCTGGGCCGAACGCTTCGAGAAGCATTGGCCTGCCATACAGATCCTCGACCCGCAGCGCTTCGACGAACGCTTCCGGCGCATCTGGCGCACCTACCTGATCGGCTGCGCCGAGATGTTCCGCTCGCAGGCGGGCTACACGCACCTGTTCCAGATCGTCTTCAGCAAGGGCAATGTGACACCGCAGAGCTACCCGATGGGCAGGGAGCACCTGTATGAACCGCAGCACTGAGGCGCTGGCTCACGCGGAACGCAGGAGCCACCTCGTGGCGGCCATGCGCGAAGACGGCGTGGGGCCGGCGCCGCCGATCGCGCTGACCAAGCGAACGTCGAACCTGTTTCGCGACCGCCAGGCCGGTCCGAGGCGCCTCATCGACCTCGGCGTTTTCAACCATGTCATCGGCATCGATACCGCATGCAGCACGGTCGAGGTCGAAGGCATGGCCACCTACGAGGCCCTGGTAGCTGCAACGCTGCGGCACGGCATGATGCCGGCGGTGGTGCCCCAGCTCAAGACCATCACCGTAGGCGGGGCGGTAGCGGGCGTGGGCATCGAGGCGACATCGATGCGCCAGGGGCTGGTCCACCACTCGGTGCTGGAACTCGACGTGCTGCTGCCGGACGGCCGCATCGTCCACTGCACCCCCGACAACGCGCATCGCGACCTGTTCTTCGGCTTTCCGAATTCCTACGGTTCGCTCGGCTACGCACTGCGGCTGGTGCTGCGCACGCTGCCTGTGCAGCCCTATGTGCGCGTGGAGCACATCGCATACGAGCATCCCGAGGAATTCTTCGCGGCGCTGGCCGAGGCCTGCGAGGGCGATGCCGACTTTGTCGACGGCGTAGTGTTCGGCCCCCGGTCGATGGTGCTGAACATCGCTCGCTTCGAGAACACCGCCCCCTGGCTGAGCAACTACGAGTTCGAGCGCATCTACTACCGCTCGCTGCTGGAGATGCCGGTCGACTACCTCAGCGTGCACGACTACCTGTGGCGCTGGGATACGGACTGGTTCTGGTGTTCGCGCAACTTCGGCGCGCAGAACCCGCTGGTGCGTCGCCTGTTCGGCCGTGAGCACCTCAACTCCCGTACCTACACGCGGCTCATGCGCCTGAATGCCCGCTGGGGCGTGACAAGGCGCCTGGCAGCATGTCACGGGCTGCACACCGAATCCGTGATCCAGGACGTCGACGTCCCGATCCGCTCGGCGCCGGCCTTCCTCGACTTCCTGCAGCGCGAGATCGGCATCCTGCCGGTCTGGATCTGCCCGTTGCATGTGCCGGACCCTGGCGCCTGCTTTGCGCTGTACCC
Organism: Variovorax sp. Varisp46; assembly: GCF_059491885.1. NCBI lineage: Bacteria > Pseudomonadati > Pseudomonadota > Betaproteobacteria > Burkholderiales > Comamonadaceae > Variovorax > Variovorax sp. Varisp46. The sequence goes on along the minus strand of NZ_CP168515.1, from coordinate 2,048,578 downwards.
GCTCGATGCGGGCACGCTGCACGTCAATTTCGGCTTCTGGGACGTGGTCGAGCGCCGCGAAGCGCATGAAGCGGGGCACTTCAACCGCCTGGTCGAACAGGAAGTGCTGCGCCTGGGGGGCATCAAGTCGCTCTACTCGGACAGCTTCTTCACCCGCGAAGAATTCGACAGCGCCTACGGCATGGGCACCTACACCATGCTCAAGCGCCGCTACGACCCCGAAGGCCGCGCACCGCATCTGTACGACAAGTGCGTGCTGAAGCACTGACCCGGCGTTGGTTTGATCGCCGTCAACCCCCGCGCGCTCCCGGGGCACGAACATCTGTCTGACGTCCATTTCCTGCGCCAGGACGCGGCGCACCACCTTGCGGGGCATCCATGAACTTCAAAACCATCCTCGTTCACCTGGACCATTCGGTCCGCAGCTCCGTGTGCGCCGCGATGGCGGCCCAGTGGTCCCGGGCGCACGAGAGCCACCTGGTCGGGCTGGTGCCCACGGGCCTGTACGACGGCGTGATTCCCGCCGACGCCATCGCCACCGGCATGACCGACTACATCGTCGAGTCGGCCGACTATCTGCATCGGCGAGCCGAGGCTATCGCGCGCGAGTTCAGGGAAGGCATTGCCGGATCGGGGCCCTTGTCGTACGAGGTGCGGCTGGTCGATGGCGCCACGGTGGACGCCGTTGTACGGTACGGGCGCGCGAGCGATCTCGTGGTGCTCGGACAGGAAGACGACTCGAACAGGAAGGACACCACGGTGCGTGGGCTTGCCGAGCAGGTGCTGATGGAAGTGGGGCGACCGGTGCTGGTCGTGCCTTCGGCCGGTGCGTTCGGGGGGATCCCGAAGAACATCGTTGCGGCCTGGGACGGCTCGCGTGAAGCCGCCATGGCCCTTCAGGCGGCATTGCCGGCGATGAGGCGCGGGACACGCGTCACGCTCCTGTCGCTGCGCCACCCGCGCGACGAAGACAACACGCAGCAGCTGCTGGTATCGGACATGATCCAGTTCCTGCTGAGGCACGGCGTGCAGGCGCGTGCCGAGTCCGAGGTGACCGAAATCAACGTCGCAGACGCGTTGCTGTCGCGGGTTTCGGACCTGAGCGCCGACCTGCTGGTGATGGGCGGCTACAGCCATTCGCGCCTGCGCGAGCGGATCCTGGGCGGCGTGACGCGGCAGATCCTCGCGCAGATGACGGTGCCGGTCCTGATGGCGCACTGACGCGGATGGCCGCGGCGGCCGATGGTGGCACGCTTGACGCCAGACACCCAGGACCCATCGTGACCGACAACCCGCCTCAGGGCCTGACCGATTCCGAGGCCGCGCAGCGCCTGCGCCGCGACGGTCCGAACGTGCTGCCCTCCGTCTCCCGCAGGGGATTGGCCCGCATCGCCTGGAGTGCGCTGACGCAGCCGATGTTCTTGTTGCTGCTGGCGACCGCCGCGTTGTATGCGCTGCTCGGCAGCCTGGGCGACGCCGGCATGCTCGCGCTCTCGGTGCTGCTGGTGGGCGGGCTGTCGATCTATCAGGAGCAACGGACCGAGCGTGTGCTCGAAGCGCTGAAGGAGCTCTCCAGCCCCCGCTGCACGGTCGTGCGGCAGGGGCGCGCGCTGCACATCGCGAGCCGCGAGCTGGTGCGCGGAGATCGGCTTCTGGTGAACGAGGGCGACCGGTTGTCCGCCGATGCGCGGATCGTCGAGGCCGTCGGGCTGCAGGTCGACGAGTCCTTGCGCACCGGCGAATCGATGCCGCAGGGCAAGCACGCAAACGGCGAAGGCGAGGGCGGCCGGCTCTTCGCGGGTAGCCTGGTGGTGCGCGGCGACGGCGTGGCCGAGGTGACCGGCACCGGCGCGCACACCGCGCTGGGTGCCATTCACCGCTCGATCTCCCAGCTCACGTCCCGTGCGAGCCGGCTGCAGGAGGAATTGCGCCAGCTGGTGGGGCGCGTCGCCTGGCTTGCGGCCTTCACCTGCGTCGTCGCGGCAACGGTGTTCGCGCTGCGCGAGGGCTCGTGGACGCAGGGCCTGCTGGTAGGACTGACGCTGGCAATGTCGCTGATCCCCGAGGAGTTCGCGGTCGTGTGGAGTGTGATGCTGGCGCTCGGCAGTTGGCGCCTTGCAAGGTCGAACGTGCTGACCCGCCAGCCGCAGGCCATCGAGGCGCTCGGCACCACCACGGTACTTTGCGTGGACAAGACCGGAACGCTGACGCACAACCGCATGGCGCTCACGGCGCTGTACGACATGGAGGCGGAATGCAACCCGGGCGCGGGCGAGCCGGCCGCGCGCTTTCATCGCCTGCTGGCGGGCGCGCTGCGCGCCAGCAGCACGGGCGGCGTCGAGCCCATGGACCACGCGGTGCGCGCCACCGCGCAAGCCGCGGGCCTGGCCGGCGGCGATGCAGGCTGGACGCCCGGCCCGCGCCGCGGCATCCGCGATGGCATGCCCTATGTCGTGCACTGGTGGCAGGCGCCCCGCGAAGCCGGGCAGACGGTGGCGGTCAAGGGCGCAGCGGAGGCCGTGCTCGGGCTCTGCGATGCCGAGCCGGCGCTGATGCAACGGCTGTGGGAAACCGCCGACCGATGGAGCGCGGCTGGCCTGCGGGTGCTCGCAGTGGCCGAGGGGCATGCGGCGCAAGCCGGCGACGACGCCGCGCTGCCCGGCGGGCTGCGCCTGGCGCCGTTGGGCCTGCTCGGCTTCATGGACCCATTGCGCGCGGAGGTGCCCGGCGCCATCGAGGAATGCCGGCGCGCGGGCGTTCGCGTGGTGATGATCACCGGAGACGCGGCCCTCACAGCCCGCGCGATCGCGCAGCAAGCCGGGCTGATCGATGGAAGCGAGTGGCAGGTGATGAGTGGCAAGGCGCTGGCCACGATGGACGACGAGGCACTGCGCCGCTGCGTACGCGACGTGCAGGTCTTTGCGCGGGTCGATCCCGCGCAGAAGCTGCGCATCGTGCGGGCTCTGCAACAGCAGGGGGACATCGTGGCGATGACCGGCGACGGCGTGAACGACGCACCGGCGCTCAAGGCTGCCGACATCGGCGTCGCGATGGGCCTGCGCGGCACCGATGTTGCGCGCGAAGCTGCCTCGCTGGTGCTGCTGGACGACAACTTCGCCTCGCTGGTCGAGGCAGTGCGCGCCGGCAGGCGCATCTTCGCGAACCTGCGCAAGGCGCTGGGCTACCTCTTCGCCGTGCACGTGCCCATCGTCGGCGTGGCGCTGATCCCTGTCGTGATGGGCGGCCCGGTGCTGTTGCTGCCGCTGCACGTGGTGCTGCTGGAACTGTTGATCGACCCGGCCTGCTCGCTGGTGTTCGAGGCCGAGCCGGCGCCCGACGACAGCATGACGGTGCCGCCGCGTCCCCGGGACGACGCGCTGTTCTCGATGGCTTCGGCGGCCCGCGCGTTCGCGATGGGGGCCCTGGTCTTCGTCGGCGTGGCGCTGGTGCAATGGGGCTGCCGCGCGCTGGGGGCCACGCACGAGGAACTGCGCATGGCCAGCCTCGGGTCGATCGTGCTCGGCAACCTGCTGCTGCTCGTGTGGTTTCGCGGCGCCAGTGTCCGGCTCACGCACACCAACACGGTGTTCAATGCTCTATTGGTTGGCGTGTGCGTGGTCTGGGGGATGCTGACGGCGGTGCCTGGCGTGGGGGCCCTGTTCGGCCTGCCGGATACGTCTTCGCCGTGGGCCTTGTGGGTCGTGCTTCCTGCGGGCTGGTCGCTGTGGCGCCTTTTCGCCATCTCCAAACGTCATTGAATCGCAAACAAGCCATATGGACACCACACTGGTCAACGCACTGCGAGAGCAACTCCAGCGGGAGACCGGGCAACCCGTGGTCTTGGTCGAGACGCACATTTCCTGGGTGCTGCTGACGCGGACGCAGGCCTTCAAGCTCAAGAAGCCGGTACGCCTGCCGTTCCTGGACTTCGGCAGCGTCGAGGCCCGAAAGCACTTCTGCGAGGAGGAGCTGCGCCTCAACCGACGCTTTGCTCCTTCGCTCTACATCGACGTGGCACCGGTCTGCGGCACGCGCGAGTCGCCGCGCATCGGCGGCGCCGGCACGGTGATCGACCACGTGGTGCGCATGCTGCGATTCCCGGGGTCGTCGCTGCTGCGCGACCTGCTGGTGGAAGACCGGCTGCAGCCCGCGCTGCTCGACGGCTTCGCGCAGCGGCTGGCGGCCCTGCACGCGGCAGCGGAGCGAGCGACGCCGGTGTCAGGCTTCGGCAGTCCTGACTCGATCGTTCGAGCAGCTACGGATGCGCTGGCCGCGTTGCGGGCGCAGGGCGGCGAAAGCCGCCTCGCCCCCCTTGCAGCACTGGAGACGTGGGTTCGGGAGCAAGGCCAGGTGCTGCGCATGGCATGGATCGCCCGCCAGCAGGGCGGCTCGATACGCGAATGCCACGGCGATCTGCACATGGCCAACGTGGTCCTGGTCGACGGTGCGCTCATGCCTTTCGACTGCATCGAGTTCGACCCGGCGCTGCGCTGGATCGACGTGATGAGCGACCTTGCATTCCTCACCATGGACCTGAAGGCCCACGGCCGCGACGATCTCGCACTCCGCTTCCTGGACGCCTGGATGCAGCACAGCGGTGACTACCCGGCCCTGCAGGTGTGGCGCTTCTACGAGGTTTATCGGGCGCTGGTGCGGGCCATGGCCACGGGACTGGGTCCAAGGCCCCCGGATGGCGAGGCCCGGCCCGACTACCTGGCCTGCGCAACGCGGATGACGGTGCAGCCGGAGGAGGGCGCCCGCCTGATGATCACGCACGGCTTGTCGGGCTCAGGAAAATCCAGCGTTGCCTTGCAACTGTTGTGCGCCGCGGGCGCTGTCCGCGTGCGATCGGACGTGGAGCGCAAGCGGCTGTATGGCCTCGATCCGCTGGCGCGCTCCGCCGCCCTTGGGCTCGACATCTACGGCGCGCAGGCAACGCGGCAGACTTTCGAAAGGCTGCGCGCCTGCGCCCGCGATGCACTGCTTGCGGGCTATCCGGTGATCGTGGACGCGGCCTTCCTGCGCGGCGCCGAGCGACGCAGCTTCGAAGCCCTTGCAACCGAGCTCCGCGTGCCTTTCACGATCCTGGATTGCCGCGCAAGCCCGGCAACGCTGCGCCGCCGCGTGGCCGAGCGCGACACGGCAGGCACGGACGCCTCGGAAGCCGGCCTTTCAGTGCTGGAGCGTCAGTTCGAATGGCAAGACCCGCTGGCGGCCGACGAGCGCGCGCTGGCCATCGAGGTTTCCACGGAAGACACCGTAGACATCGCGCTGGTCGCAGCGCGCTGGCGCGCCGCGACCGCGACCGCGAACCGCTGAACCCTCACTGGCTGGCGAGCGTTCCGCTCGGCAGCGTGAAACGCTCGTGTTCGGTCTTCGCGCTTTCGGGCGCACGCACCAGCAGCACCGGCACTGGCGACAGGCGCAGGATGTGCTCCGCGCTGCTGCCCATGACCCAGCGGCCGAGTCCTCGACGGCCGTGAGTGCCGATCACGATCAGCTCGGCCTTCGATGCTTCCGCCTCGGCGATCACCTGGTCGTACACGGTGCCCTTGAAGCTGTCGAGCAATACGGTGTCGGCTTCGACGCCTTCCTCGACTGCCTTGGCCCGCGCGGCCTCGAGCAGCTTCGTGGCGTTGCCGCGCAGTTCTTCGAGCCAATTGCCGGCATGGCCCGCGTAGGCATCCATGGCCAGCGCGAAGGACAACTCGTCGATAACGTGCGCCAGGCGCAGGCGCCCGCCCGTGAGCTTTGCCAGCTTGATGGCTTCGGCCAGGCCATGGCTGGATGTGGAACTGCCGTCAATGGGAACAAGAATTCGCTGGTACATGGCACGACTCCGGTTTGTGGTGTGGATCGGTCCAGTATCCGCACGGGCGCTCCGCGCGGCTTGACATTGATCAAGCGCGGGGCCTGCCGACGGCCAGGGCTTGATCTGGAACAAGCCTGCGCGCGAACGAAAGCGCCACCCTTGAGGCATGCACAGGACAACCCTCATGACCCACGCCACCGTTCGCATCATTCGCCAGGAGCACGCCGCGCTCGCCGCCATGCTCCGCTCCATCGTCATGCTGCTCGAGCAACACCGCAAGAAGGGCACTTTGCCCGATTTCGCGACGCTACGAGCCATGCTCTTCTACGTGGACGAGTTTCCGGAGAAGCGCCACCACCGCAAGGAAACCGAATTGCTGTTTCCCAAGCTGCGCGCCAGGACGCCGATCTCGCGGGATCTGCTCGACAAGCTCGACGGCGACCATGCCAAGGGTGAGCGCAGGATCCGCAACGTCGAGCACGCGCTGCTCGCGTTCGAGATGCTGGGTGAGTCGCGGCGCGAAGAATTCGAGAAAACGGTCGGCGAGTATGTCGACTTCTACCTGAGCCACATGGCGCTGGAGGAGCGCGAGATCCTGCCGCTGGCCGAGCGCGTGCTGACCGAGAACGACTGGCGCGACCTGGACGAAGCCTTCGCCCAGAACCGCGACCCGATGACCGGACACGTGCCCGATCTCGAATACAACGCGCTCTTCACGCGCATCGTGAACATCGTTCCCGCGCCCATCGGCCTGGGACCGGCCCTCTGAGCCGGTTGCCGGCTCAACGCACCAGCACGTAGGTGCCCGGCGCGTCGCACAACGGCGGCATGCCGCGCTGCGGCGCACCCAGCCGGGACCGGGGCGTCAAGAAGTCGCTGCTCCACGGTGTACACCGCCAGCAGGCCAAGGAAGGAAAGCCGTTGCCTGACCGGAAGGAGAAGGGCACGAAAGCAAAGAAGTCAAAGAAGGAATGAAGGCCAGAACCCGCCGCCAGAACGACAGCGAGTGATGGATCTTCGCCCCTTCAGTGCCGGTGGCCTGTTTCCACGCTCGTCTGGCAGGCCGCGCACCGGACGGCGGTGGGCTGCGCGAACAGCCGCGCACGCGGAATCTCCGCACCGCAGTCTTCGCAGACGCCGTAGCGTCCGTCCGCCAGGCGCGCGAGCGCCAGCTCGATCGCTTCGAGCCTGGTGCGATCGATCTCGATCTCGGCCAGATGCACGTCGGCTGCGCGCTCCGCTTCGGCTTCGTCGGCATGGGTCGTCACTTCGCGACCGCCTCCGGATTCCAGGAGCTGGGCCGTGGGCACCGAGGCGCGGAGTTCGTCGAGAACCTGCCGCTTCAGCATGTCGAGCTGCAGATGAAGCGAGCGGCGGTCGGCTGCGTCGAGGTGTTTCATGGTGTGTCGTCCTTGAGATGCGATGGCTGCGATGGAGGTGTTGCGCCGCGGTCAGAGGCGGCCACGGCGCGAGGCCGGAAGGCGGATCGCCACGTAGGCGAGCCGGCGGTCGCGCATCACCAGCAGCGCGACCGTGTCTCCGGGAGGCACCCGCGCAAGGCTTCGCTTGAAGTCCTCCGGGCGATAAAGCTTCGTTGTGTTCATGGCCACGACCACGTCTCCGGCACGGATGCCTTCGCTGCGCGCGAGGCCGCCGGCCTCACGCACCATCAGGCCGCTGTCGATGCGCAACTGCAGCCGCTGCGCGGGGGAGAGCTCGCCCACGCTCAAGCCCAGGCCGTCGTTCCATTCGGGCGCCGCGGCCGCGAAAGAGGTGCCGGCGACGGCGGGTTGGACGACCAGCGCGACCTGGAGCACGCGGGCAGCGCCGCGTCGCCACACCTCGAGCTGCAGCCGACTGCCGGGCGCGCGTTGCGCAATCTGCTGCGGAAGATCGATGAAGTGCAATAGAGGCTTGCCGTCGAGGGCCAGCACCGCGTCTCCCTGCGCCAGGCCCGCAGCTTCCGCGGGGCTGCCCGCCTCGACGCGGACCACCAGGGCGCCGGCCGTTGTTGAAGCAGGCAGGCCGAAGGACTGGGCCAGCGCAGGCGTCATCTCCTGGAATTCGGCGCCCAGGTAGGCCCGCAGCACCGCTCCGTGTTCCTGCAGCTGGTTGGCGATGCGCATCGACAGGTTGATCGGCACCGCGAAAGACAGGCCCATGTAGCCGCCGCTGCCGCTGTAGATCATCGAGTTGACGCCGACGACCTCGCCGCGGCTGTTGAACAGCGGGCTGCCCGAGCTGCCCGGATTGATGGCGACGTCGGTCTGGATGAAGGGAATTTCGCCCGCGCCGCCCATGACGCGCCCGACAGCGCTGACGACGCCAGCCGTCACGCTGCCGTGAAATCCGAAAGGCGAGCTGATCGCAGCCACCCAGTCGCCGGGGCTGAGCGTCGAGGAGTCGCCGATGACGGCCACGGGCAGGGCGCTCGCATCGATCTTCAGGAGGCCGACGTCGGTGCGCTTGTCGACGCCGACCACGCGCGCCGTGAAGCGGCGCCCGTCGTCCAGCTGGACCTGGGCCTCGTCGATGTTCGTGACCACGTGGGCGCTCGTGAGGATCAGGCCGTCGCTGCGGATGATCACGCCCGAGGCGAGGTCGCGGATCTGGCTGATCCGCGCGCTCGCCGGCAGGGGCCAGGCCAGCCGGTCGGCGAAGTCGTGCTCCGGGGCGATTTCCAGTTCGATGTCTTCCGGGGTCTCGTCGCGTCCGATGCGCAGGGTGCTGATATCGACCACCGACTTGCTGCGACTTGCAACCAGGGACGAGAAGCCACTCGTGCCCGCCGCAACAGGCTCGGTCGCGGCCGCTATCTGTCCGCGAGGGGCCGAAGGAGGCACAGGTCTGGGCGCGGCGCAGGCACAGAGCAGCGAAGTGCCGGCGGCAAGCGTCCACGCGAGGTGGGCGGTGCGATGTATCACACCTGTCTGAAAGAGAAAGTTGGCCACGTCGATCCGGACTCGGCCTTCAGATCGATTGCGGCGACAGCGTCACGGGGCGCACCACTGCCTGCGAATCTTCGGCACTGCTCACAGCGCTGCCGAAGGCCTGCAGGCGGGCCGCACAACTGCCGTCGTCGACCTCGCGCATCGTGAGCGAGGAGCTCAGGATCGGCGCGCGGCCCAGGAGCTTGCCGATCTCGGCTGCAGCGTTCGGTGCTCCCTGTCCACCCATGACCGAGAGCACGGCGACATCGGGCAGCCGCTGGCGTTGGCGCGCGACGAAACTGCGCATGGGGCCGGCGAGTTGCAGCATCCAGATCGGCGACACCAGCACGACGGCATCGAAGTCGCTGGGCGGCGGACCGTCGTAGCGAATGGCGGGCTGTCGCCGGAAGAACGAGTCGAGCACGCAACGCAAGCTGCCGAGGGCGCCGCTGCGAGGGCGCACCTCGGTGACGTTCGCGATGTGCCAGTTCTGCTGGCTGCACAGGAGCTCCGCGACCCGGCGGGAAGTGCCCGTGTAGGAATAGACGATCACCAGGACGTTGTTCATGCTTGCCTCTGCTGCGTTCATGGACAGTCAATGTAGGCAGCGTCGTAAGCCGCGGCCTTGCGCTGCATCAAGTACCGGCGGTGTCGCGCCGAGGTGCTGCGAGCCATCGGATTTCTTGATTTGGCGCAAGGCGAGGCGCCGGGTGCGCGAGGACCATCCTTGCACCGGGGAACGTCTCCGCCGAAGGAACCATCATGAAAATCCTGCTTGCCGTCGATGGCAGCGACTACACGAATCGCATGCTGTCCTACCTGACCACGCACAAGGATTGGGCGAATGCGGGCCACACCTTCACGGTCTTCCATGCGGTGCTGCCGGTGCCGCACCGTGCCGCGGCCTTCGCAGGGCCGGACATCGTGCACGGGTACTACGAAGACGATGCGCGGGTGGTGCTCGAGCCTGTGCGCGCGTTGCTGGCCAGGAACGGCATCGAAGCCCGCTTCGAGCACCGCATCGGCCACCCCGCCGAGGAGATAGCTTCGTTCGCGCAGAAGGGGCAGTTCGATCTCGTGATGATGGGTTCGCGGGGCCATGGCACCTTGACCAACCTGGTGCTGGGGTCGGTTGCCACCAAGGTGCTGGCTGCGTGCACGGTGCCAGTCTTGCTGGTGCGTTGAATGAGTGCCGCAACCCTGGCACGGGGCGTGATCGTGGCCGCCTTCGGTGCATTCGCGCTGGCGGGCGGAACGAGCACCTGGTCGCAGACGCGATCGTCGTGCCTTGAGCGCACGTCGTCGGGACTGCAAGGCTCTGATTTCGTGGCGGCCGCGGCGCGTCAGTCGCCTGCGGTGGTGAGCGTGACAGTCGCGGGCACGGGCAACGACTGGGTTGCCGCCAGCGATCAGCGCGCACCGACGCAATGGGGCCGCGGCGTGGAGCGCGGTTTCGCGTCGGGGTTCATCTTCCGCCGCGACGGCTACATCCTGACCAGTGCGCACGCGGTGACCGGCGCCCAGGCGATCTCCATCGTCACCGAGGACCAGCGCCGCTTCGATGCCGAGGTGGTTGGCATCGACCGCCGCACCGACGTGGCGCTGCTGCGAGTCGCGGCGTCCGACTTGCCGGTCGTCACCGTGGGCCGCAGCAGCGAGCTCTGCCCGGGCGAATGGGTCGCCGCGATGGGCGCCCCCTTCGGCTTCGAGCGCAGCGTGACCGCCGGCGTGGTGAGCGCCAATCCGCGTTACGTGTCAGGTGGGAGCGGGGTGCCGCTGATACAGACCGACGTCGCGCTCAACCCGGGCAACTCGGGCGGGCCGTTGTTCGACGAACGGGGCAGGGTGGTCGGCATGAACTCGATGGCCTACTCGCCCGGCGGGGGGTACTCCGGCATGTCGTTCAGCCTGCCGATCGACACGGCGATGCACATTGCGGACGAGCTTCGTATCACCGGACGGGTGATGCGGGGGCATATCGGTGCCCGTATCCAGCCCCTGACCGTCGAACTGGCACCGGCCTTCGGGCTCGATACCGCAATGGGGGCGCTGGTGGTGCGCGTCGACCCGGACAGCCCCGCCGAGCAGGCGGGGCTTCGCAGCGGCGACGTGGTGCTGGCCGTCGATGGCGCTGCCGCAATGCCCTATGCCGACATACAGGATCGTGTAGCCGGAGCCCGCAAGGGCAGCCTGCTCGCACTGAAAGTCTGGCGCCACAAGACGCCGTTGACGATGCAGGTAGGCGTGGCCGAAATCCCACCGGACCTCGCGCCCCGGCTGGCCGCACGTGCCTTGCCGCAAGAGACGCGCTTCGGGCTCGAACTCTCGGAGCGAAAGGGTGTGCTGGGCATCAGCCTTCTGGATCCCGGTCTCGTTGTGCAATCGGCCTCGGGTTCGGCTCAGCGGGCGGGATTGCGCTACGGCGACATGCTGATCGCGGTCAACGATGTGCAAGTGGCCGGCCTGGCGGATTTCGATGCGGCGATCCAGTCCATCAGAGAGAGCGACACGGTCGCTTTGCTGGTCATGCGCGGCTCGGCCCGCAGCTATGTGCCGATTCTTCCGCGCGGTCCGCAACGTGCCCCCGTGGCGCGAGGCGCGAGCGATGCCACCGTACGGATGCCGTGAGGCTTGTGCAATGGAAAAGTCGACCAGCTGTGGCGTTCTGGTGTTCGATGCAGCAGGGCAACTGCTGCTTTGCCATGCGACCGACAGCCGGTATTGGGACATCCCCAAGGGCGCAAGCGATGGGCAGGAGCAGGGCGCGCAGACCGCCGTGCGTGAGGCGTTCGAGGAATGCGGCCTCCGGTTGCTGCCTGCTCAGCTGAGGGAGATTGGACTTTTTCCCTACCGCCGGGACAAAGAGCTTCGGCTCTTTGCAGTGCTGGTGAGGCATTTCGAGGCGAAATCCTGCGTGTGTTCCAGCTTCTACATGGACCGCCGTGGACGACGTCGCCCCGAGATGGACGGGTTCCGCTGGGCCGCATTCGAGCAGTTGCCCCAGTTTTGCGCACCCAGTCTTGTCACAGTGCTGACGCAAGAGCTTTCTTTGGCCGGAATCCATGGGCAACTGCTCTACGAAGTGAGGCCGGTCGATGCAGTGCTTGCGCCGCGCGGGGGGCTCGGGATTGATCACTTTGAACGGAGCCCGTAAGCAAGCAGCAATCCCGTGTTGACGAGCGGTGCGCAAGCTGGTTGGGTGCCGGCCAACTACTTTGTCCCCCCGCAGTCCAATCCAACGGTCGAGCCAATAATCGCGTCATGACGATCAGTCCGTTGGAGGCTTACCTTGACCTGCAGTTGCGGTTCGCCGAACGCTATTGCGCGCTGACCGATGTCCCAGTTGCAGACGCGATCGGCAAATGCACGAATTTGCGTCGGAGATTCGGTCTTTGGGGGCCCGCGGGCGATCGCGCTTGGGCTGCATTCCTGCAAGAGATTCCGCCCTGCGCGCAACATCGCGATCTCTTGCGCCTGACGCTGAGCGCTGCAAGCGCCGCGCCCACAGTCCGGCAATCACCATTCGGATGCTTCAGCTACGACCCCGGCGGTGCAGACAGGACACTGCGACTTCACTTCATGCCGGATCCACGCCATCGGCGCAGCAGCCCTCTTGCTAGCAGTAGTACGCACGAGCGTCATGCGGAGTTGCGAGCACTGTTCGCAGAAGTTCGTCGGCAGCACCCCGACGTTCAACAGGTTCTCGGCTTCTCGTGGCTCTATCACACTCAAGCCTATACGCGGCTCTTCCCGCCGGCGTATGTCGAGTCGCTCGTACCCGCAGAGGGGCCGCTCCATTTGAACGGAAGTTCCATCTGGGGACAGGTCTTGAATCATCGCCATCAGTTGAAGCCCGGGGTCGCCGATCTTGTACTTGACGGACTTCAGCCGAGTACCGTTGATTTTCCGTGGCGGGCCTTTCCGCTGCAGCCGCTCGTCGCGTACTGCTCAGCGGAACACTTTTTCAACTGGTTCGCGGTGGAATGACGGACGCCCATGGCGATAGGGCGTTGACGACGAACTCATGGCGATTGGCCGTTATGATTTAACATAATGCACATTGTGTTTATTTCAGGTGAACACAACGAGGCTCCCAGCCGGTATCAACGCTTCAGCGCGCTCCCCGAACCCCGGCCCTCGTAGTTCACGCCCTTCGTCTGCTTGACCTCGACCTTCTTCGCGTCCGGGCACGGCTCGTTCGAATAGGCGACCTTGCCGCCATGTACGCACTTGTAGATCGAGTGCTGCGCCATCGCGCCGGACGCGAAACCCATCAGTCCAAACGCCAGCAACATGGCGCCCGCCGGCTTCACCATTTGCCGTCCTTCGGAATCGCCTTGGGCGCATTGGCTTTGGCTGCCGCCGCCGCAGTGATCAACGACGCCGCTTCCGGACGGTTCGCCTTGTTGGCAAAGTCGACGGCCGTCATGCCCAGCTGGTTCTTCATCGTGGTGTCCGCCCCCTCGGCCAGCAGCAGCTTCACCGCCTCGCTCGAGCCGTACATCGCAGCCATCATCAGCGGCGTGGTGCCATTGGGCGATTGCGCGTCGATGAATGCGTAGTTGTCGAGCAGCACCTTCATGATGGTCAACTGGCCGCTGGTCGCGGCGTAATGCAGCGGCGTCCAGCCCGTCTTGTTGACCGCAGCGTCGCGCTTCAGCAGTTGCGTGACCAGGTCCTGCTGGCCCTTGATCGCGGCCAGCATCAGCGGGGTTTCGTCCTTGGCGTTGGCCAGGTCCACATTGGTCTGAGGCGACTCAATCAGCACCTGGATGACTTTCGGCGAAGGCTCACGCAATGCGATCAGCAAACCCGTCTGGCCGTGTTCGTCGCGCGTGTTCGGATCAAAACCGCGCTGCAGCAGCGTGCGCACGCCGCTGGCGTTGTCGCCACGCACGGCCCGGAAGAAGTCTTCGAACGAACCAGCATGCACTGAAAAAGATGCAGCAAAAACAAAGAGATAAAGAGATTTTTTGATGTAGTTCTTCATGATTTAACGTCCCTGAACAACGTTTCGAAGTTGTCGCTCGTGGCCTTGGCGATGGCCTCCACGGGCACTTTTCGCAGTTCGGCGATCTGCCGTGCCACGAATGGCACGTACGACGGATTGTTGGTCTTGCCGCGGTACGGCACGGGCGCGAGGTAAGGGCTGTCGGTCTCGATCAGCATGCGGTCCAGCGGCACGAAAGCGGCTACGTCGCGCAGATCCTGGGCCTTCTTGAAGGTCAGGATGCCGGAGAACGAGATGTAGAAACCCAGATCGAGCGCCGCGCGTGCCACCTCGGCGGTTTCGGTGAAGCAATGGAACACGCCGCCGGCCGCATTGCCGGCGCCGTCCTCGCCCTCCTCCTTGAGGATCGCCAGCGTGTCGGACGAGGCCTCGCGGGTGTGGATGATCAGCGGCTTGCGGGTCTGTTGAGCGGCGCGGATGTGCACCCGAAAGCGGTCGCGCTGCCATTCCATGTCGGAGATGCTGCGTCCGCCCTTGCGTTCCTCCATCTGGTAGTAGTCGAGGCCGGTCTCGCCGATGGCGACCACGCGGGGCCGGGCCGACAGCCGCACCAGGTCTTCCACGCTGGGCTCGGCGATGTCCTCGTTGTCGGGGTGCACGCCGACGCTGGCCCAGAAGTTGTCGTAGCTGGCGGCCAGCGCCTGCACGTCGTCGAACTCTTCAAGCTTGGTGCAGATGCAAAGCGCCCGGTCGACCTGCGCGGCGGCCATGGCGGCGCGGATCTGCGGCATCTGGTCCGCGAACTCGGGGAACGTGAGGTGGCAGTGGGAATCGGTGAACATCGGAAATGGTGAAGTGCGCGGCGCACTCCCTGGTGGGAGGTGGCGCCGTCGACGGAGTTCCGCGTCACGGGGACGGCGGAAAACTCAGATGGTTTGCGTGGGACGGTCGGAGGCCATCGAACCGCCCAGCGCAGCCTCGATGCGTGCCTTGAGCTGGCGCGATTTTTCGTCGGACGGAAACCGGATGCCCACGCCCGGTGCCCGGTTGCCTGCCGCACGCGATGGCGTGATCCAGGCGACCTTGCCTGCCACCGGATAGCGCTGCGGGTCTTCGGGCAGCGTCAGCAGCACATAGACATCGTCGCCGAGCCGGTATTCGCGCGTGGTCGGAATGAAGATGCCGCCTTCTGCGAACAAAGGGATGTAAGCCGCGTACAACGCGCCCTTTTCCTTGATGGCGAGTTGGATGACGCTCGGCCGGGCGGGCGTGGCGTTGGGAACGGCGGAGGCGACAGGTTGGTTCATGGGCGACGAGCGGCAGAGTTTAGGGTGGTTCGCGCTTCGCTCACAAGCGCTTCAAGCATGAGACCCGCATTGAACGGGTGTTCCGCGGTTCTCGCGGCACTTGCCAACGACTTCGACCAGCGCGCCAGCGCCAACCGCGACGGCGCGGCGGGCAGGTCGGCAGCATCGAAGAACCGGGGTGCGGCGCCGTTGCCGACAGCCATCAGGTCGTGGCAAAGCTTCTGCAGCGCACCGACGGCCTGCGCCGGTGCGTGATCGGCCAGCGCACCCACGTCGCCACGCGTCATGGCCTTGGGAAGCAAGGACCAGGCCTTGGGCGACTGACCCGAGCGCGCGAGCCGCAAGGCGTCGCTCGGCCGGCCGCCGGCGGCGCGCAGCAATGCGGCCGCATCGGCGGCGGGCACGTCCTGCGCGGCCAGCCAGGCTTCGGCCTCGGCGGTTTCAGGCCAGGGCAGCGTGAAGCCCAGGCAGCGGCTGCGGATGGTCGGCAGCAGTTGCCACGCGGCCTCGCTGGCGAGCACGAAGCGCACGTCGCCAACGGGCTCTTCGAGCGTCTTGAGCAGCGCATTGGCGGTGATGGTGTTCATGCGCTCGGCCGGATACACCAGCACCACCTTGCCACGGCCGCGCGCGCTGGTTCGCTGCGCGAAACCGACCGCATCGCGCATTGCCTCGACGCGGATCTCGCGGCTGGCCTTGCGTTTCTTGTCGTCGATGTCGGCCTGCGCCTTCTCGTCGAGCGGCCAGTTCAGTTCCTGCATGGCGACTTCGGGCATCAGCACGCACAGGTCGGCATGGGTGCGAACCTCGATGGCATGGCAGCTGGCGCAGTGGCCGCAGGCCGTGCCCTCCGGCGTCGGCTGCTCGCACAGCCATGCGGACGCGAGCGCCAGCGCCAGTTCGTACTGGCCGATGCCGGAGGGACCTTGAAGCAGCCAGGCATGGCCGCGCTGGCGCAGCAACTCCGTGAGCGGCTGGCGCAGCCAGGGGGACAGGGCCGGCACGCTCATCGGGCGGATCCTCGGTTCAGCACGCCACGCGCCACCAATGCCGTTTCGACCTGCTGCCACACCTGGTCGCGGGCCTGGCTGGCATCGATGCGCACGAAGCGGTTCGCATCAGCGGCCGCGCGGGCCGCGTAGCCCTGGGCGACGCGGCTGAAGAATTCGACGGGCTGGGCTTCGAACTTGTCGGGCACGCGGGCGCCGGCCAATCGCTGCGCCGCGATCCCGGGCGCCAGGTCGAACCACAGCGTGATGTGCGGCTGAAGTGGCGCCGCCCTGCCCGCCTCCGCCTGCACCCATTGTTCGAGCGTCGACAGCACGGCTTCATCGAAGCCCCGCCCCGCGCCCTGGTAGGCAAAGGTCGCGTCGGTGAACCGGTCGCACAGCACCACGTCGCCGCGCGCCAGCGCCGGCTCGATGACCTGCGCGATGTGGTCGCGCCGTGCCGCGAACACCAGCAGCGATTCGGTCAGCGGGTCCATCGGCTGATCGAGGATCAACTCGCGCAGCGTCTCGGCCAGCGGCGTACCACCGGGCTCGCGCGTGCGCACGACCTCGCGGCCCTGCGCCCTGAACAGGGCTTCCAGCGCATCGAGGTGGCTCGACTTGCCCGCCCCGTCGATGCCTTCGAGCGTCAGAAACAGACCGTTGTCACTCATTGGGTCGCCTTCGGTTTGGAATCGCTGCCGCCGCCGCGCTGATAGCGGTTGACCGCGCGGTTGTGGTCGTCGAGCGAACTGCTGAATTGGCTTGTGCCGTCGCCGCGCGAGACGAAGTACAGCGACTTGCTCTGCGCCGGCTGCACCGCAGCCAGCAGCGCTGCCTTGCCGGGCATGGAAATCGGCGTCGGCGGCAACCCGCCGCGCGTATACGTGTTCCAGGGCGTGTCGGTCAGCAGGTCTTTCTTGCGCAGGTTGCCGTCGAAGGCGGTGCCCATGCCGTAGATCACCGTCGGGTCGGTCTGCAGCGGCATGCCGATGCGCAGGCGATTGGTGAAGACAGCCGCGATTTCCGAGCGGTCTTTGGCCTTGCCTGTCTCCTTTTCGACAATGCTGGCCAAAATAAGAGCCTCATCGGCCGATTTCAACGGCAGATCGGAAGCGCGGGCGGCCCAGGCGGCTTCGAGCTTCTTGTCCATGGCCCGCATCGCGCGCTGCATCAGGGCGATGTCGGTCGAGCCTTTCGAGTAGGTGTAGGTGTCCGGAAAGAAACGCCCTTCCGGATGCAGGCCCGGCTTGCCCAGCCTGGCCATCAGCGCCTCGTCGCTCAGGCCCACGCTGTCTGGCTTGAGCTGGTCGGCCTTGGCGAGCGCGGCGCGCACCTGGCGGATGTTCCAGCCCTCGACCAGCACCAGGCTGCGCGTGGCTTCCTCGCCGCGCACCAGAATGTTGAGCAGCAGCTTGGGCGAGACGCCGCGTTCCAGCTCGTAGCTGCCGGCGCGCATCTGGCGGTCTTGTCCCGAGATGCGGAACCACAGGTAGAGCAGCTGCGGCTGCACGTCGACGCCCGTGTCGGCCACGGCTTGTGCGATGCCGCGCGGCGTGGTGCCGGGCTCGACAGACAGGTCGACGCTGGGCGCCGGCAGCTTGAGCGGCTGGTGCACCCACCAGAAACCGGCGCCGCCGAGCGCGAGCGCGATCAGGGCAGCGAGCAGGAAAAGCGTAAGGAAGAAGCTGCGCACGGATCCGATATGGGGAAGACGGAAAAAGCCGGAGAAAACCGATGGATTCGCAGGCTGCAGGGAAGGAGCCCCTGCCGCCCCGAAGGAACAGGCCCGGCCATGATAATTCAGCGATGACCACAGTCGTTCTCAATGGCGTGACCGCCCTCTCCCACCTCGGTGTGATCCGTGCCGAGGGCCCGGACGCCGCCAGCTTCCTGCACGGCCAGCTCACCCAGGACTTCTCGCTGCTCGGGGCCTCCGACGCCCGGCTGGCTGCGCTGTGCACCGCCAAGGGCCGTGTGATCGCGAGTTTCATCGGCATCAAGCCGCAACCGGAGCTGATCCTGCTGGTGTGCAGCCGCGACATCCTGGCCGCGACGCTCAAGCGCCTGTCGATGTTCGTGCTGCGCGCCAAGGCCAAGTTGACCGACGCCACCGAGCAGTTTGCGCTGTATGGCCTGGCTGGCACCGCCCTGGCCGGCAACGGCCTCGACGCCGCCGCTTCGCCCGGCAAGCGCACGGCCGTCGGCGAAGACGCCAGCGCCGTGTCGCTGTATCCGGCCGACGGCGTGCCGCGTGCGCTCTGGATCGCGCCGGCCGGCCACGCCGCACCCACGGGCCCCGCGCTAGATGCCGCCCTGTGGCAATGGAGCGAGGTGCGCAGCGGCATCGTGACGCTGACCACGCCGATCGTCGACGCCTTCGTGCCGCAGATGATCAACTACGAATCGGTCGGTGGTGTGAACTTCAAGAAAGGCTGCTACCCCGGCCAGGAAGTGGTCGCGCGCAGCCAGTTCCGCGGCACGCTGAAGCGGCGCACCTACCTCGTGCAGGCCGATGCGCCCGTCTCCACCGGACAGGAGGTGTTCGCGGCCGCCGATGCCGAGCAGCCCGTGGGCATCGTGGCGCAGGCCGCGCCGGCGCCCGGCGGCGGCTGGTCCGCGCTGGTCTCGATGCAGATCGCGGCGCTCGAGGCCGGTGGCCTGCACGCGGGCGCGGCCGACGGCCCGGCACTCACGGTCGATCCGCTGCCCTACCCCCTGCTCGAGGACATCTGAGTCTCCCATTCCCCCAACGCCCTTGAAGAAAAGGGGCGTTCGGCGCTATCGAACAGATGGCGCCATTTTTTTTGCGCGTCGTTTAACCCTGCCGCCGATGCTGCGCCGTAGAAGCCTGCACCGATCAACTCCCGGCAAGGAAGACACCATGAAGCGCAGACTCTTTTCCACCGCCCTGGCCCTGAGCGCCGCGGCCTCCTTCTCGGCCTGCGCGCAGAGCCCGGAGCGGCCTTACGCCCCGCCCACGCCGCCCAGCCGCATCGGCTCGCTGATGCAGATCAGCGTGGTCGACCGCGGCACCGGCACCGAACTGCCGATCTACCGCCACCGCGGCGAATACTGGGTGGCCGGCCGCCCCGGAGCGCGCTACGCCATCCGGGCGCGCAACGCGACGGGCGAACGCATCATGGCCGTGATGTCGGTGGACGGCGTCAACATCGTCACCGGCGAAACGGCCGGCGTCGGGCAGAACGGCTATGTGTTCAGCGGCAGCGAGCGCAGCGACATCACCGGCTGGCGCAAGAGCGATTCGCAGATCGCGGCCTTCGAGTTCGCCGCGGCCGGCAACTCCTATGCGAGCCGCACGGGCCGCCCGGAAGATGTTGGCGTGATCGGCGTCGCGATGTTCCGCGAGCGCATGCCCGAGCCGCCCCCGCCGCCGGTCACGCCTTTTCCGTACCGCGACGAACGCGGCGAGCGCGAGCGCCGAAGCGACTCGTCGTCCCTGGGCGATGCGCGCGCGAAGGCCGGTTCGGCCGACGGTGCCGCTGCAGCAGCGGAGTCCCCCGCGGGCAGCCTGCGCCAGCCCGCGCCCAGCCCGAGCCTGGGCACCGCGCACGGCCGCCGCGAAACCTCGTATGTCGGCAAGACCACCTTCGAGCGCGCACAGCCGTCGCCCGACGAAGTGGTCCGCATCCGCTACGACAGCCGCGAGAACCTCGTTGCCGCGGGCGTGATCCCGGTGCAGCCCGCGCCGCGCTGGCCGCGTCCGGCCGGTCCGTCGCCATTCCCGGGTTCCGACCCAGGCTACGTGCCGGACCCGCCCGCGCGCTATTGAGAAGAAGGAAGAAGGGACCGGCGCATCTCGATGTGCGGGATGCCGGCCTCCTCGAAGCCGTCGCCGTGCGGCACATAGCCCAGCCGCGCATAGAAACGCTCGGCGCTGCGCTGCGCATTCAGCGCCACCACGCTGTCGCCGCGCGCCCTGGCGGCGTCTTCGAGCACCTGCATCACCGCAGCGCCGTGCCCGCCGCTGCGCAGGTTGCGGTGCACCGCCATGCGGCCGATGTGCGAGACGCCGTTCTCGGCCGCCAGCAACCGCCCTGTGGCGATGACCTGCCCGATGCGGTTGCGCGCCACCGCGTGCAGCACCACGGCGTCCTGCGCGTCCCATTCCATCGCTTCGGGAATGTTCTGCTCCTCGATGAACACCGCGCGCCGCAGGGCGCCAGCGCCTTCGCCCAGGGTGGCCCAGTCGCCGGTCTCGACGGTGCTCATCGTCTCGCCGGCCTCGTAGCCGGTCAGCACTTCTCGCAGTACAGCAGGCACCGGCTTCGAAGTCTGCGTCGCCGGGTCGGCGAACACATAGACCAGCTCGCAGCCGACCAGGAACTGGTCCTGCCGGAACAGCCCGCCCTCGAACACCATCGACGAATTGCCGATGCGCGCGCAGCGCACGCCCATGTCCAGCATGTCGTCCATGCGCGCCGAGGCGCGGAAGTCGATGGTGGCCTTGCGCACGTAGAGGTCGCCGCCCAGCGCATGCATCGCCTCTTCGTACGGCAGCGCCAAGGCGCGCCAGTAGTCCGAGATGGCGGTGTCGAAATACATCAGGTAGTGCGCGTTGAAGACGATCTTCTGCATGTCGACTTCGGCCCAGCGTACGCGCAGGCGGTGGAAGAAGCGGAAATTGCTGCGTTGGGTGGCTGCTTCGCTCATGGTGCCAGTGCTTCCTTGAGTGCGCGGGCCGCGTCCTCCTGCGCCTGCAGCGCCTCGGGAATCGCCCGTCCCATCTTGACGAATTCGTGGATCACGCCGCGGTAGATCTCCAGGTCGACCGGCACGCCCGCGGCGCGCAGCTTGTCGGCGTAGGCGATACCTTCATCGACCACCGGATCGCATTCGGCCAGGCCGATCCAGGCCGGCGCCACGCCCTCGACGTCGTCGGCCAGCAGCGGCGCAAAGCGCCAGTCGTCGCGGTCGGCCGGCGTGCGGACGTACTGAGCGAAGAAGAAATCGATCATCGACTTGGTCAAAAGCGGACCGTCGACGTGACGCAGATGCGAGGCCGTGTCCTGGTGCGCGGTGGTTCCGGGGTAGATCAGCATCTGCAGCGCAAGCGGCAGGCCCGCGTCACGCGCAAGGATCGCGCAGACGGCCGCCAGCGTGCCACCGGCACTGTCGCCGCCCACCGCCAGGCGCCGCGGATCGACACCGACGCGCCCGCCTTCGCGGGCCAGGAAGGCGAAGGCGTCCCATGCGTCGTTGGACGCGGTGGGAAACTTGTACGCCGGCGCCAGGCGATAGTCGACCGACACCACGGCGCAGCCGCTCCTGAGGCTCAGCACGCGGCACAGCGTGTCGTGCGTGCGGATGTTGCCGACGGTGAAGCCGCCACCATGAAAGTACATCAGCGCGGGCAGCGCGTCGACGGACGGCGCATACAGCCGCGCCGGAATCGCATGCCCGTCGCGGGCCTCGATGCTGAAGTCTTCGACCCGCGCCAGTTCGGGCTTGGGCACTTCGAGCACGCCGGCGCCCTTTTCGTAGGAGGCCTTGGCCTCCTCGGGCGTGAGCCGGTCGAGCGGGGGGTGGCCGGCACGGGCCATGCGCTCCACCACGCTGGCCATCTTCGGGGTAAGCCGCGTGGCCGGCGGTGTTCCGGTCGCGACAACGGCAAGGGTTTCTTTCGTGTGCAAGACTGATCGCTCTTGTTAGATTTGGCTGGTCGGCAATCGTACTGCCCCAGGGCATATCCACATTCATGGCACTCATCCAATACCTCACCCAGATCCAGTTCGAATTCGGCGCAATCAAGCTGTTGTCCAGCGAATGCGCGCGCATCGGCATCAACCGCCCGCTGATCGTGACCGACGCCGGCGTGCGCGCGGCTGGCGTGTTGCAGAAGGCGCTCGATGCCATTTCCGACCTCGAGGTCTCGGTGTTCGACCAGACGCCCTCCAACCCCACCGAAGCCGCGGTGCGCGCAGCCGTCGAGCTGTACCGCAGCGGCCGCTGCGACGGGCTCATCGCAGTGGGCGGCGGCTCGGCCATCGACTGCGCCAAGGGCGTGGCCATCGCGGCCACGCACGAAGGCCCGCTCAAGACCTACGCCACCATCGAAGGCGGCTCGCCCAAGATCACCGAGCGCGCAGTGCCGCTGATTGCGGTGCCCACCACCAGCGGCACGGGCAGCGAGGTGGCACGCGGCGCCATCGTCATCGTCGACGACCACCGCAAGCTCGGCTTTCACAGCTGGTTCCTGATGCCCAAGGCCGCCATCTGCGACCCCGAGCTCACGCTCGGCCTGCCGCCCAGGCTCACGGCCGCCACCGGCATGGACGCCATCGCGCATTGCATGGAGACCTTCATGTCGGCCGCGTTCAACCCGCCCGCAGATGGCATCGGCCTCGACGGGCTGGAGCGCGCCTGGGGCCACATCGAACGCGCAACAAAGGACGGCAGCGACCGCGAGGCGCGCCTGAACCTGATGAGCGCATCGATGCAGGGCGCCATGGCCTTCCAGAAGGGCCTGGGCTGCGTGCATTCGCTGAGCCACAGCCTGGGCGGCGTCGATCCACGCCTGCACCACGGCACGCTCAACGCCCTCTTCTTGCCCGCGGTGATCCACTTCAACTCGGGCGCCGAATCGGTGCAGAAGGAGCAGCGCCTTCAGCGCATGGCGCAGGCCATGCACCTCGATTCGGCCGGCGATCTCGGCGACGCCATCCGCGACATGAACGCGCGCCTCGGGCTGCCCAAGGGCCTGGCCGAGGTGGGCGTGACACCCGCGATGTTCGAGCAGATCATCGACGGCGCCATGGCCGACCACTGCCACAAGACCAACCCGCGCCTGGCCACACGCGACGACTACAAGGCCATGCTCGAAGCCTCGATGTAAGGGCTTCTTCTACGCCTGTTTTCAGAGGGGAAAGCGGCCCGTGCCGCCCCTGCGCGTCATGTATATGACATAAGGAATTTCTAGACTGCCCATCGAAGGTTTCGCATCCGCAGAAGCCCCATGGGTCAGGGAAATTCCGAATGCCGCGTACTGTCCAAGTCCACACCGTCCTGAGCGCCGAGCAGCTCAAGTTCCGCGCCATGCGGGGACGGGAGGGGCTCTCGCAACTCTTCGAGTTCGAGGTGGACATGGTCAGCACCAGCTTCAGCCTCGACCTGAAGCAACTGCTCGGCACCTCGCTCACGCTGGAGCTGGCCGACGAAGGCGCGCCGCGCTTTCTCAACGGCACGGTGGTGCGCTTCGAGCTTGTAGGCCGCGCCAACGAAACCGGCCGCCACTACATCTACCGTGCGCTGGTGCAGCCGTGGCTGTGGTACCTCACGCGCACCACCGACTGCCGCATCTTCCAGAACAAGAGCGTGCCCGAGGTGCTCGACGAAGTGCTGGGCAAGTACGGCTTCCAGTTCGACAAGCGCCTCACGGGCAGCTACCCCGCCATGGAGTACTGCGTGCAGTACCAGGAAAGCGACTTCGCCTTCGTGAGCCGCCTCATGGAGCACGAAGGCATCGCTTATCACTTCGAGCACGGCAACGGCTCGCACCTGCTGGTGCTGGCCGACGATACCGGCAGCTACAAGCCGCTGCCCGGCCACGCCAGCATCGCCTACCGCCCGCGCGACCGCGTGCTCAATGCGCTGGAGCCCTGCATCGACCAGTGGCGCGTGGCCGAGCAGATCACCTCGGGCCGCGTGATGCTCGACGACTTCGACTTCAAGAAGTCGCGCGCCTCGCTGCAGAGCGTGCAGCAAGACCCCAAAGCCCACGAGCATTCGACCTACGAGGTCTACGAATGGCTGGGCGGCTACAGCGAGCACCAGCAGGGCGATGCCTACGCCAAGGTCCGCCTGCAGGAGCTGCAGTGCGCGCACGAGCTGGCTTCGGGCCACACCAACGTCGTCGGCATGGCGCCGGGCTACCTGTTCGAGATGACGCACTGCCCGCGCGAATCGGACAACCGCGAATACCTCGTCACCGAGACCCGCTACAACCTGCAGGAGCCCGAGTACTCCACCGGCGGCAGCAGCGAATCGGTGTGCGAGTTCGACTTCACCGTGCTGCCCTCCTCCGTGGCCTACCGCCCCGCCCGCACCACGCCGCGCCCGCGCACCAACGGCCCGCAGACCGCCACGGTGGTCGGTCCCGAGGAGATCTGGACCGACCGCTTCGGCCGCGTGAAGCTGCAGTTCCGCTGGGACCGATATGGCCAGTCGGACGAGAACAGCTCGTGCTGGGTGCGCGTGTCCAGCAACTGGGCCGGCGCCAACTACGGCACCATGCACATGCCGCGCGTGGGCCAGGAAGTGATCGTCGATTTCATCGGTGGCGAGCCCGACCGTCCCATCATCACCGGCCGCGTCTACAACAGCGACCAGATGCCGCCATGGGAGCTGCCCGCCAACGCCACGGCCAGCGGCATCCTCACGCGCTCCAGCGCGGGCGGTGCGGCCAACCAGGCCAACATGCTGCGCTTCGAGGACCGCTCGGGCGCCGAGCAGATCCTGCTGCACGCCGAGCGCAACCTCGACGTGGAGGTGGAGGCCGACGAGACGCACACCACCGGCGGCACCCGCACCACCCTGATCAAGGGCTACGAGTCGGCCACCTACCAGAGCGGCGAGACGCGCGACATCACCGCGGGCGCCAAGGAAACCATCAGCGGTGGCGACACCCGCAGCGTGACCGGTGGCTTCACCGAAACAGTGACCGGCGGCGTGACGCAGACCATCTCCGGCGGCAAGACGCGTTCGATCGGCGGCGGGCTGAACGACACCATCACGGGCGGCGTCAAGCTGGCGATCAGCGGCGGCTTCAACGGCACCATCGACGGACAGGAAATCCGCTTCGTGAGCGCGGGCCGCCAGGACACCATCAACGCCTCGAACACGGTGCAGGTCAACGGCCCCTCGACCACCACCGTCACCGGCCCCACGGTGCACACCTCGCCGGACGTGACCTTCAACACGACGAACCACATCCACAACACGACGCAGCACGTCATCAACACCAGCGTCTACAACACGACGTCGAACACCTACAACAACCTGACGAACAACTACACCAACAACTCCGTCAGCTACACCAACAACTACGCCAAGAGCAGCGACTGGCGGCTGGCGCGTTCGGGCGGCGTGGGCTTTCGCTTCGGAGCCGTGGGCGCCTCGCTGGACTTCTGGGGCGTGCGGCAACAGTTCTACGGCATCAATTCGCAATACGCCGTGCTCAAGGTGGACTTCCTCACCTTCAAGATCGCGAACAAGGGCACCGACATCACCAAGGAAGCCATACAGGTCGGCAACGCCGCGCTGCGCTTCCTGATGGACGGTCTCGCGACCTATGCGCAGGCCATGCACATCGTCATGTGAAGGACACGATGCCTGTCTGGGAAATTCTTCTCTGGGTTGTCTTCGCCGTCGTCATGACGGCGGTCGTCGTGTTCTCGATCGGCGCAGTGGGCTACATGCGCCGCGAGAGCCGGCTGTATTCGGCTGAACAGAAGCTGTGGCTGTCGCTCGCGCAAACGGGCCAGCCGGCCGACGGCGTGCTTCGCAGCCTGCGCATGCACCCGGGAAACATGACCCGCGGCGGCTCGCGCGGGCAGACCGTTTGCGCCGTGGTGCTCGACGTGGACTACGCCGACACCGCCGGCACGCTGCACACGGCGTCGATCCGCACATTCGTCGAAGACGCGCTGGTGCCCCGGTTCCAGGAACCGCTGAAGATCGTTCATCTGCGCTACGACCCGCGAAACGCCGCCTCGGTCGCGATCGACCGCGAGCGCACGCCGCTGGAGATCCCGCGTGCGTCCTGAGCGGATGCCGCGGATGCGCCGCCGATGAAGACCGTCAAGCCATTGCGGCTGAGCGTCACCACGCGGCCGTTCCTGCGCGGTGGCGAGCAGCGCCTGGCCGTGACCACGCTGTGCATGGCATCGATGGGCGAGCAGCCCGTGCTGACGCCCGAACCCGAGTTCTGGAAAGCGCTGTCCGACGAACTCGGTCCGGCCACCGCCATCGACCTGGGCCTGCCGAAGATCCGCGCCGAGGTGCTTGCCACCGGTTTCGCCTACACCGCGCACCAGGCGGAAAAGACGATGTGCGCCGCACGGCTGCAACTCGGCGGCCTTGCCAAGGACCTGGCCGTCTTTGGTGACCGCTATTGGATTGGCGGCCGTGCCACGCAGCCGCAGCCCTTCGAGTCCATGCGCGTGGACTGGACGCGCGCCTATGGCGGCCCCGCCTTCGCGGACAACCCGCTGGGCCGCGGCCACGGCCTCGAACAAGTTGATGGCCGCGAGGTGCAGCGCCTGCCCAACATCGAAGACCCCTCCCACCGCGTGCACCGGCCCGGCGACCAGCCCGAACCCGCCGGCTTCGGCCCGCTCGACATCGCCTGGCCCCGGCGCATGCGCATGATCGGCAGGCAGTACGACGAGCACTGGCGCGCCCACCTGTTTCCGGGTTTTGCCGAGGACATGGACTGGCAGCTCTTCAATGCCGCGCCGCCCGACCAGCGCCTGGCCGGTGCCCTGGAGATCGCTCCGGGCACCCCCTATGCGGTGTGGAACATGCACCCCGGCGTGCCGATCCAGCGGGGCCGACTGCCCAGCTGGCGCGCCGTCGCCTTCATCGCGCGGCGCCGGTCGCCGGGGCAGATCGAGGACATCGCGCAGCGGCTGACCACCGCGTGGTTCTTCCCGCACCTGGAGCGCGTGGCGCTGGTCTTCCATGGCGAGACCCTCATCGAAGAAGACGACGCCAGCGACGTCACCCACGTGATGCCCGCGCTCGAAACGATCGACGCACCACGCGGCCTCGCGCACTACGAGACCGTGCTGCGCCAGCGCTGCGACCCGGAAAAGGGCGCGCTCTACATGTTCCGAGACGATGAACTGGTGCCGCCAGAGGCCATTGGTCCATGGCTCGAACAGCCCGAAACCACCGAATCAGCGCTGGTGCGCAACATGCGCGAACGCGGCCGGCAAGCCCGCGACGAACTCAAGCAGATGGCGCTCGACGCCGGGCACAAGGCGCGCCATTTCAGGGAGCGCGCTCTTCCCGCGCCCTTCCAGCGCACACCCACCCTGCACGAGTTGCCCGGGTTCGTCGAGCAGGCAGATGCCTATGCCCGCGCGCAGCGCGCGCAAGGCGCTGTCGAGCGTGAGCGCCTTCAGCGCGAAGCCGACGCCAACGCCAGCGAGTCGAGGAAGGTCGGCTTCGACACCGGCAAGCTGGTGCGCGAGCATGACCGCGCCGAGATCAAGGGGCCGCCGCGCGTGGATGGCGCGTCGGTGCTGCGCGGCTTCACGGGCATCGCAGCGGCCACGGGCACCGCGCCCATGCCGCCGGACCAGGTGGAATCGATGCGAAAAATGACAGAGGACGGCGAGCGCGGCCTGCTCGCGCTGTACCGCGGCACTGCCCAGCACCAGTCCAGCGTCGATCCCCTGCCCCCCGAGCGGCTTGCGGCACTTCGTGCCCATGTGGCGTCGGTGCTCGCAGGCAGCCGCGATTTCACCGAGATGGACCTGACCGGCGCCGACCTCTCGGGCCTGGACCTGCGCGGCGCATGCTTTCGCCGCACGCTGCTGGAAAGCGCCGACCTGCGCGGCGCGCAATGCGACAGCGCCGATTTCAGCCAGGCCGTACTGGTGCGTGCGCAACTCTCGGGCGCCCGGTTTCATGACGCGGTGCTGCGCGACACGAACCTCGGAGGTATCGCCTGCGAACAGGCTGACTTCTCGCGCGCCGACCTCGAAGGCGCGAAGCTGGACAAGGTGACGCTTGCCGGCTGCAGCTTCGAGGGCGCGCGCCTGCACCATCTGCACCTGATCGATTCGCGGCTGCGCGGCTGCAACTTCGACAACGCCGACATTGCCTACGCCGGCTTCCTTTCCGACGTGACCATCGAAAGCTGCAGCTTTCGGCGCGCCCGCCTCTACAAGGCCGCCTTCCTGTCGTGCCGCGTGGCGCGGCTCGACTTCACCGGCGCCACGCTCGAAGCCTGCGCATGGACCCACACGCCGTGCGACGAGGGCATGGTGTTCGCGGCGGCCCTGCTGCGAACCACCTGCTTTGCCGGCAGCACCAGCCTGCGCGGCGCCAGCTTCGAGGCGGCCACGCTGGTGCAGTGCAGCCTGCGCGGGATGGCCATGGAAGATGCGCGGCTCACCCGCGCCACGCTCGACACCTGCGACTTTTCTTCCTGCAACCTGAGCGGCGCCGACCTCGCCGAAGTGCAGGCGCCCGACAGCCTCTTCATTCGCGCCGACCTGAGCCGGGCGTCGCTGCGGGGCGCCAACCTGATGACCGCCAACTTCAACAAGGCCCTGCTGCCTAGCGCCGACCTGCGCGAGGCCAACCTGTTTCGTGCCGACATGTCGCAGATCCGCATCGACGGCACCACCGCCACCCAGGGTGCCTACATCGAGCAGACCAAGACCGTGCCGGCCCCGCGCGCGACGCCGATCCGATGAGCCCGCAGGAGCTGGTGCTTCACATCCGCAACGGCAAGCGCGTGGAAGGAGAAGATTTCACCGGCATGCCGCTCGACGGCCTCGACCTTTCGGGCGGCATGTTCAGCGAATGCCGCTTCACGCGGGCCTCGCTCGCCGGCAGCCGGCTGGACGACTCGGTGTTCGAGCGCTGCACCTTCGATGACGCGACGCTGGCGTCGGGGCGGCTGGATGGCGTGTCGCTCCTGCGCTGCAGCCTGCGGGGGGTGGATGCGACCGCCAGCCATTGGCCGCGCACCGTCGTGACCGAGTCCGACCTGCGCGACGCGCGCTGCGCCGGTGCACAGCTGGCGGAAACGGTCTTCTACGGCTGCGAGCTGCACGGCGCCAGCTTCGAGCGCGCCACGCTTACCAAGACGATCTTCAACGACAGCCGCATGGGCAACGCGGACCTGCGCAATGCCTCGCTCACGAGCGCGGTGTTCTTCCGCAGCGACCTGCGCGAGGTCGCGTTCCAAACCGCGCGCTTCCACAACGCCGTGTTTTCCGAGGCCGACCTGCGCGGCCAGTCGTTCGCGGGTCAGGCCTTCGCGATGTGCCAGTTCACGGACGCGCGCATGTCCGGCTGCGTGTTCGAGGACGCGCAGCTCGCGCAATGCAACTTCAAGGGCGCAAGGCTCGACGGCGCGCGCATGGCCCGCGTGCAAGCGCCGCAAACCTTGTTCGTCGAGGCAGACCTGCGCGGCGCCGATTTCCGTGGCGCGGCGCTCGACCAGTCGCTCTGGGCCGACGCCTGGCTCGCGGGAGCCGACTTCTCCGGCGCGAGCCTGGAACAAGGCGTCTTCCTCCGCGCCCGCTGCGAGAACGCGAGCTTCGAGCGCTGCCGGCTCGTCTACGCCGATTTCTCCTGCGCGGACCTGCGCGGCGCGAACTTCGAGAAGGCCCGCTTCGAGCGCACCCAGCTGCACCGGGCCGAGCTGGCCGGCTCGCGCTGGAGCGACCGCATCGGTGTGCTCGACAACGACCCCCACCTGTACGAGGCAGAGCGCATCGCCCGCCAGCGCCTGGCCCGCGCCATCCGCCTCGACCGCGACGCCGAGGGTCGCCTCTCCATCGACGCAAAGGACATCGCATGACGATGAGCGCACGAAGCTCCCATTCCACCGCCCCCCCTGCAGACGTCCACGGCGAAAGCGAACTCGCCCCCCTGCTGCACAAGGCGCCGCCCGCCAAGCGACAGGCCGCCGCGCAGCCCCCGGGCATTTGCATGGCGAAGGTGGTGGCCAGCCATTCGGACGACAGCCACGATGTGGTCCCGACGGGAGAGACCCGGTCGCGGCCCTGTCGCCGCGCCGCCAGCTGCCTGCTGGTGCCCGCGCCGGGCGACATCGTCATGGTCGCAGGCCCTGACGAAGACGAGCTTTACCTGATCGCCGTTGTCGCACAGGCCGACCAGGGCCATGCGGTGCTCGCGGTGAACGGCGACCTGACCCTGGCGTCGAGGCACGGCGGCATCGCCGTGCGCAGCTCCGGCGCACTCGATCTGCAATCGGACACCGCCGTCGCCACCCGCGCACCCGAATGGAACCTCACGGCCGGGCGCGGCCTGTGCAAGGTCTCGGAGCTCGACTACCAGGGCGCCGAGGTGCGCTTCAGCGCGCTGGTCTCGCGTTTCGTGGGCCGCGCGTGCGAGGTGGTGCTCGACCGCCTTCACCTGCTCACCCGGTCGAGCTTCCGCTTGACCGAGGAAGTCGAACAGGTACGCGCGGGCCAGATCGACATCCAGTCGTCGAGCACCTTGCGCCTGCATGCGAAGAACACGCTCGTCACCAGCAAGGAGCTGGTCAAGATCGACGCCGAGCAGATCCACATGGGCTGATGCCCGGAAAAGGAGCCCCCGCCATGTTTGCCAACTCCCAGATGATGGGCATGGACCTCGCCTTCCCCGATGTCTGCAAGACTCCGCCGGCCGTGCCCATTCCCTACCCCAACTTCGCGCTGGGACCGACCGCCATTCCCAATGCCTGGAACATCCTCTACGGCGGCACGCCGGCGCACAACCTTGCCACGATCACACCGATCACCAATGGCGACAACGCGGGCGTGATGATGGGCGTGGTGTCGCAGACCGTGATGGGTCCTTCGCGACACATCACGGGCGCGTTCACCGTGCTGCTGAAGGGCTCGCCCTGCACGCGCATGACGAGCCTGTCGGTGCAGAACCGCAGCAACATCGTCGGGATGCGGATCGTGCCGAGCCAGTGCAAGGTGCTGGTGCTGGCGGCTTGAGGCCGGGGCCTCCGGAGCTACTCCGCTTTCACCCCCGCCGTGCGGATCACCTTGCCCCACTTCACCGTTTCAGCCGTGATGAAAGCATCGAATTCCTCCGGCGTGCTGCCCGCCGGAATGGTGCCCATCGCATCCAGCTTGGCGCGCGTGTCGTCGCTTTTGATGATGCGCGCCACCTCTTCCGACATGCGCTTGACGATGTCTCGCGGCGTCCCCGCCGGCGCCACCATGCCGGCCCAGGTGCTGCCGGTGAAGCCCGCGAAGCCCTGTTCGATGAAGGTCGGCACCTCGGGAGCCGCCGCCAGGCGCTTGTCGCCCGCCACGCCGATCAGCCGCACCTTGCCGGCCTTGGCCTGGTTGATGAGGCCCGTGGGCGCATCGAAGAAAAGCTGGATCTGCCCGCCCATCAGGTCGGTCAATGCTGGCACCGCGCCCCGGTACGGGATGTGGATCATGTAGGTCTGCGTCAGCGACTTCCACAGCTCCGTGGTCAGGTGCGCGGCCGAGCCATTGCCCGAGGAGCCGAAGCTCACCTTGCCCGGATTGGCGCGCGCATAGTCGATGAGCTCGCGCGCCGTCTTGAACGGCGCATCGACGTTCACGGCAGCCAGCAGCGGCGATACGCCCATCAGCGAAACGCCGGTCAGGTCCTTGCGCGGGTCATACGGCAGCTTGGGGTACAGCGTGGTGTTGGCCGCATAGGCCGCGATGACGACGCCGAAGGTGGTGCCGTCCGGCGCCGCCTTGGCGATCGCATCGACGCCGATCAGGCTGTTGGCGCCCGGCTTGTTGTCGACCAGCACAGGCTGCCCCAGCTTCGTCTGCAGCCCGACCTGCACCAGCCGCGCCATCTGGTCGGTGAAGCCGCCGGGCGTGTACGGCACGATCACGCGGATCGGCTTGGTGGGCCATGCGGTCTGCGCGAAGGACGGCAAGGCGAGGCTTGCGGCGGCGGTGGCGAGCGTGAAGCGGCGGCGGGACAGCGTGGCTTGGGACATGGCGGCGAAGACTCTTTCGTTGCGTCGTTTCGGGAATGGACCGGGCCATTCTCGAAGCGCCATCCGCCCATCCGGTCAGGGTTTGCCCGGCACCACCAGCGGCAACCTCATGTCGAACCGCGCCCCGCCACCGCTCTCGTTCGCCGCCTCGATCCGCCCGCCATGCGCGTGCACCACAGCCTGCGAGAGCGCCAGCCCTAGCCCGAGGCCCGGTGTCTTCTCATCCGAGCGCGCCGTGGCGCCGCGGTAGAAGCGCTCGAAGAGGTGAGGCATTTCGTCGCCGCGTATGCCGGGGCCACTGTCGGCCACGCTGATGACGGCCTCGCTCGCCTCGGTGTCCGCCCGCAGGCTCACACGCACCGTGGTATCGGGCGGAGAGAACTTCAGGGCGTTGTCCAGCAGGTTGGCCAGCGCGAGGCTGGCCGCGCCACGGGCGAAGCGCGCGGCCACGGGCGAAGCGGGCGCCAGCGACAGGGCAAGGCGCCGCTCGCGCGCCAGTGGTTCAAGCCGCCTCAGGGCCTCTTCGGCGAGCTGATTCAGCGACACCGTTTCCACCGCGTCGCGCTCCTGGCCGGCGTCGAGGCGGGCCAGCACCAGCAGTTCCTCGACCAGCAGCGTGAGCGACTCGACCTCCTCCAGCGAAGAGCGCAGCGTTTCCACATACGCGGCCGGTTCGCGCGGCCTGCGCAGTGCCAGCTCGAGTTCGGTGCGCAGGCGCGACAGCGGCGAGCGCAGCTCGTGCGAGGCATCCGACGTGAAGCGCCGCTGCGCTTCCATGCCCTGCTCGATGCGCGCCAGCATGTCGTTGAGCGTGTCCACCAGCCGGCCGATCTCGTCGCGCGTGCCGGGGTGCGGCAGCCTTTCGCCGAGGTTCGCGTCGCCGATGCGGTGAGCCTGCCGCACCACGTCGTCGATGGCGCCGAAGGCACGCCGGGTGATGAGCGCGCCGGCGGCGCCCAGCGCCAGCAGCAGCGCACCGCCGAGGATGATGAACAGCGCGCTGGCCATGGCCACGGTGCGGTTCACGTCGTCCAGCGAGCCGGCCACCTGCACCGCGAGCACCGAGGCGCGGCCCGGCACGGGCACCGAGACCATGCGCGTGGGTTCCTCGCCGTAGCCGTCGAGCGTCTCGAACACGGTCTCGCCCGCCGCAAGCCGCTCGCGCAGCGCGGCCGGAATGGGTAGCTGCGCCTCGCCGAGGTTGCTGCTGCGCGCCAGCACACGGCCGTCGGCATCGACGATCTGCACCAGCCGGTCGAGCCGCACGAACGACGGTGCGCCCGGGCCCGGCGGAGCCTCGTGGACGATGACGGTGTCGCCCTCGCCGGCCGACAGCAGCATGCCCATCTCGGTCTCGGCCAGCGCCAGCAGCGCGGCGTCGAGCTCGCGGTGCACGTTGCGCGAGAACACGAGGTACGAGCCGAGGGCGGCGACCGCCATCACCACCACGATCACACTGACGTGCGCCAGCGCTAGCCGCTTTCGGAAGCTAAGCATGCGCGACGCTTCCGGCACCTGCGCCGTCGTCCGCCAGCGCCAGCCTGAAGCCGCGCCCGCGCACGGTCTGGATCAGCGGTGCGGCCGGCGGCGCATCGACCTTGCGGCGCAGGTTGCTGATGTGCACGTCGATCAGGTTGTCGATGGCGATCAGGTCGTCCTTCCACACCTGCTCGGCCAGGCGCGAGCGGCTGACCACCTCGCCCGCGTGGCGCAGCAGGATCTGCAGGATCGCGAACTCCTTGTGGGTCAGCTCCAGCACCATGCCGCCGCGCAGCACGCGCTGGCTCATCGGATCGAGGCTCAGGTCGGCCAGCGCAAGCACCATCGGGCGCACGAGCTCGGAGCGGCGCAGCAGCGCGCGCACGCGTGCCAGCAGCTCGTCGAAGGCGAAGGGCTTGGTCAGGTAGTCGTCGGCGCCGGTGTTGAGGCCGGCCACGCGGTCGCTGAGCGCATCGCGGGCGGTGAGCATGAGCACGGGCGTCTTGCAGCCGCGCTGGCGCAGGTCGCGGCACAGGGTGAGGCCGTCCTTTCCGGGCAGCATCCAGTCGAGCACGATCAGGTCGTAGGCGACGACGAACGCCTCCTCGTCGCCCTCCTCCGCCGTGTGCACCACGTCGACCACGAAGCCCTCTTCCTGCAGGCCCCGGGCCAGCAGCCGCGCGGCCTTGCGGTCGTCTTCGATCAGCAGAATTCTCATCGCGCGGATCATGCCGCGTGTTCCTGACTTCCGGCCAGCGGGGCCGCCGAAGGCCGATCCTGAAGATTTCTTCAGGATTTCTTGGGAGCTTCTTCAGGCGCCATTTCTTATGCTCCCCGGCAGGAGACGGGAGCGGATCGAGGGCATGGGAAGGCGTCCCGTGCACGGCGCGCCCGTCCCTCGACATCCGCATGCGATGAAGAAGAAATCCCTCTACCAAATGACTCCCGCGCGCATCGTCTTCGGCGTGATGACCTGCGCGGCCCTGTGCGTCGATTCCTTCGACAGCACCGCCCATGCAGCCACCCCGGTGGCCGCCGCCCCTGCGCCGATGCTGGTGCGCCAGGGCAACCGCCTGAGCGTGCCCGCCGGCTCGCCGCTGCGCGATCGCCTGCTGGTCGCCACGGTCGGCCAGGACACGCTGCCGCACGAGGTGAGCCTGCCCGCCACGCTGGAAGCCAATCCGGCCAATACCGCCAACATCCTGCCGCCGCTGACCGGCCGGCTGCTCGAGCTGAAGGTGCGCCTGGGCGACATCGTCAAGCGCGGCCAGGTGCTTGCGACGATGAGCTCGCCCGACCTCGCGCAGGCCGTGGCCGACGCGCAGAAGGCTCGCGACGCCCTCGACCTCGCGCAGCGCGCGCTGGTGCGCGCGCGCGGCGTGAACGAGGCAGGCTCCAACGCCGCGAAGGACGTTGAAGCCGCCAGCAGCAGCGTCGCCCAGCAGAAGGCCGAGCTCCAGCGCAGCGAGGCGCGCCTGCGCAGCCTGGGCGCGGACGCGAGCGGCGCCCAGGCCGGCCAGGTGCTGAAGATCGTCGCGCCGACGTCCGGCACGGTCACGGCGCTGAACGCGGCCGCCGGCTCCAGCCTGAACGACGCCAACGCGGTGCTGATGACGGTGTCGAACCTGGATTCGGTCTGGGTCACGGTCAACGTGCCCGAGGGCGTGGTCGGCACGGTCGCGCCTGGGCAGAACGTGGTGGTCACGCTGGCGGCCTACCCGGGGCGCAGCTTCACCGGCAAGGTGGCCTTCGTGAGCGCGGTGCTCGACGCGGACACGCGCCGCGCCCGCGCGCGCATCGTCTTCGCCAACCCCGACGGCATCTTCAAGCCCAACATGTACGCGACGGCCGTGCTGGGCGTGCCGCAGGGCGTGCAGCCGCAGGTGCCGGCATCGGCGCTGCTGATGAACAACGACAGCGTGAGCGTCTTCGTCGAGGCCGAGCCCTGGACCTTCGTGCGCCGCACGGTGGAGCTGGGCCGGGAAGACGGCGACAAGGTTCGCATCCGCAGCGGCCTGGCCGCCGGCGAGCGCGTGGTGGTCCGTGGCGGTGTGCTGCTGAATGATTAATCTCATCATCACCCAGTTCTTCCGCCGCAGGCACCTGGCCTGGGCGATGTCGGTGGCGCTCGTGCTCTTCGGCGCGTGGTCATGGACGCAGATGACGGTGGAGGCCTACCCCGACCTCGGCGACGTGAACGTGCAGGTGACCACGCAGGTCAACGGCCTGGCCGCCGAGGAGATCGAGCAGCAGATCACCACGCCGCTGGAGCGCGCGCTGAGCAACACGCCGGGGCTGGCCTCGATCCGCTCGAGCAGCACCTTCGGGCTGTCGCTGATCACGCTGACCTTCAAGGACGGCACCGACGACTACTTCGCGCGCCAGCGCGTGACCGAGCGCATCGGCCAGGTCAGCCTGTCCTCGGGCGCGCAGCCCAGCCTGGGGCCGGTGGCGGGGCCGGCCGGCGAGATCTACCGCTACACGCTGGAGTCGGACACGAAGAATCTGATGGAACTGTCGGAGCTGCAGCGCTGGAAGGTGATTCCCGCGCTCAAGCAGGTGGCGGGCGTGGTCGACATCAACAACTTCGGCGGCTTCACCCGCGAGTTCCAGCTGGAACTCGACCCGGCGCGCCTGCAGAAGTACGGGCTGGTGCTCAACGACGTGGTCACGGCCATCAACAACAACAGTGCCAACGCCGGCGGCGGGCGCATCGCGCGCGGCGACCAGAGCTATGTGGTGCGCGGCATCGGCCAGATCCGCACGCTGGACGACCTGGGCACGGTGGTGGTGGCGCAGAGCAATGGCTCGCCGGTGCAGGTGCGCGACCTGGGGCGGCTGCAGTTCGGCCACCAGGAGCGCGGCGGCATCCTGGGCAAGGACACCAATCCGGACACCATCGAGGGCATCGTGCTGATGCTCAAGTACGAGAACCCCTCGCGCGTGCTGGAGGGTGTGCACAAGAAGATCGACGAGCTGCAGGCCGAGCTCGCGCCCATGGGCGTGAAGATCGTGCCCTACATCGACCGCGACGACCTGGTGAAGCTCACCGTCGACAAGGTGACGCACACGGTGCTCGAAGGCATGGCGCTGGTGTGCTTCGTGCTCATTCTTTTCCTGGGCAGCCCGCGCAGTGCGGTGGTGGCTGCCGTGGCCATTCCGATGTCGCTGGTGACGGTGTTCATCGTGATGCACTTCACCCGCATGCCGGCCAACCTGTTCTCGCTGGGCGCGATCGACTTCGGCATCATCGTGGACGGCGCCATCGTGGTGATGGAGGCCATCCTGCGGCGCCGGGAAGAAGAACCGCACGCCACGCTCACCGAGGGCAACATCCTCGAGACGGTGAGCCACGTGTCGGGGCCGATCTTCTTCGCGACGCTGATCATCATCACGGCCTACTTCCCGCTCTTCGCCTTCGAGCGGGCCGAGGGCAAGCTGTTCAAGCCGATGGCCTTCACGGTCGGCTACGCGCTGGTGGGTGCCCTGCTCTGCGCGCTCACGCTCATTCCGAGCCTGGCCTACGTGGCGCTGCGCAAGCCGAGCAAGCCCTTCGTCAACAAGCCGCTGGTGTGGCTCACCGGTGCGTACCGGCGGGTGCTGGCGCGGCTGCTGGAGGTGCCGGCCATCGCCTACGGGCTGAGCGTGGCGGCGTTGGCCGCGGTGGTGGTGCTGGGAGCCACGGCCGGGCGCGAATTTTTGCCCGACATCGACGAAGGGGCGTTGTGGCTGCAGGTGCAGCTGCCCTCGGGCCTGTCGCTGGACAAGGCCAGCGAGATGGCGACCGAGCTGCGGCACGTGCTGCTCGAATACCCGGAAGTCTCGTACGTCGTGACGCAGCTGGGCCGCAACGACGACGGCACCGACCCGTGGACGCCCTCGCACATGGAGGTTCCGGTGGGCCTCAAGCCTTATGGCGAGTGGCCGGCCGGGGTGAAGAAGGCCGACTTCGTGCGCACCCTGACCGAGCGCTTCGCGCGCATGCCGGGCTTCGACGTGGGCATCAGCCAGCCCATCATCGACGGCGTGAACGACGCCGTGGGCGGCGCGCATAGTCCGCTCGTGCTGCGCATCTACGGCGACGACCTGAAGGAAAGCCGGCGCATCGGCAACCAGATCGTCGACCTGCTCGAAACGGTGCGCGGCACGGCCTCGGCGTCGCTGTTCCAGGAGCCGCCGATTCCGCAAGTGGTGATCCAGCTCAACCGCGAGGCGGCGGCGCGCTTCGGCGTGAACGCGAACGACGTGGCCAGCCTGATCCAGACCGGCATCGGCGGCGCGCCCGTCATCACCGTGTACTCGGGCAACCGCACCTACAACGTGTCGGTGAAGATGCCCAAAAGCGCCAAGGGCAACACCGAGGCCATCGGCTCGCTGCTGCTCAACAGCTCCAGCGGGGTCAAGGTGCCGCTCGCGCAGGTGGCCGACATCCGCCTGCAGACCGGCGAAAGCACGATCTCGCACGAGATGAACGAGCGCCAGATCACGGTGCGCGTGGACAACCGCGACCGCGATCTCGCCTCCTACCTCGACGAGGCACGCGAGCGCATCGCGAAGGAAGTGAAGTTCGACCCCACGAAGTTCCGCCTGCAATGGGCCGGCCAGTTCGAGAACCAGCAGCGCGCGCAGGCCCGGCTGAGCGTGTCGCTGGCCATCGTGGTGAGCATCATGGCGGTGCTGCTGTTCTTCCAGTTCGGGAAGATCCGGCAGGTGGCGCTGATCCTCGGCGTGGTGCCTATGGCCACGCTGGGCGGGCTGATCGCGGTGCACGTGGCGGGAGAAACGCTCAACGTGGCAACGGCCGTGGGCTTCATCGCGCTCTTCGGTGTCTCGATACAGAACGGGATCATCATGGTCGCGAACTTCCGCCGCGTGCGCGGCGAAGGTCTGGAGCTGCAGGCCTCGGTGCTCGAAGGCGCGACCGAGCGGCTGCGGCCGGTGCTGATGACGGCCACAGTGGCGTCGGTGGGAATGCTGCCCGCCGCACTTGCCACCGGCGTCGGCACCGACGTGCAGCGCGGGCTGGCCACGGTGGTGGTCGGCGGGCTGGTGGTGTCGACGCTGCTGACGCTCTTCATCCTGCCCACGCTGTATTTCGCGATGGAACGCGTGTTCGAACGCAAGGGCTGGGGCACCCGCTCGCGGCGCGACCGCTAGGAAAGCAGAACAAGCAATGACGAAGAAGAAGACAAACCTGGCGACGCCCGTGGCGGCCGGCATCGCGGCAATGCTGCTGGCCGGCTGCGCGGTCGGCCCCGACTACGCCCGCCCGCAGCTGAACCTGCCCGAGCAATACACGCCCGCGCCACCTGCAAGCAAGGAAGCCGAAGGCGTGCCGCTGGCGCGCCTGTCGCCCGAGCTGGACGTGCCGGCCCAGTGGTGGCAGGCCTTCCGCAGCGAGCCGCTGAACGCGCTGGTCACGCAGAGCCTTGCGGGCAACCCGACCATCGAGGCGGCCGACGCCGCCCTGCGCGCGGCGCAGGAGAACGAAGCCGCCGATCGTGCCGCCTTCTGGCCCAGCGTGGCGCTGGGCTACGCGCCCACGCGACAGCGCGTGGCCAGCGCGGTGGCGAGCCCGGTGTCGTCCAACGCGAACCTGTACACGCTGCACACGGCGCAGGTGACGGTGTCGTACACGCCCGACGTGTTCGGCGCCACCCGCAGGCAGGTGGAAGGAGCAGAGGCCGGAACCGAGCTGCAGCGCTTCCAGAGCCTGGCCGCGAAGCTCACGTTGAGCAGCAATGTGGTGACCGCCGCGATCACGGAAGCTTCGCTGCGCGCACAGCAGGCCGCCACGCTGACCATCATCGCGGGCCAGAAGGAGGTGCTGCAGGCCTATCGCAAGCAACTGACGCTGGGCCAGGTTGCGCCGGCCGACGTCGACGCGCAGGAAGCCGCGCTGGCCGCCACCGAGGCCACGCTGCCGCCGCTGGACCGGCAACTGGCGCAGCAGCGCAACCTGCTGGCCACGCTGGCGGGCCGCTTCCCGAGCCAGGGCGTGGAGGCGCGGTTCGATCTGGATGCGCTGCAGCTGCCGACGGAACTGCCGCTGACCCTTCCTTCCAGCCTGGTCGAGCACCGCCCCGACGTGCGCGCGGCCGAGGCGCAGCTGCAGGCCGCCAGCGCCGCCATCGGCGTGGCGGTCGCGGCGCGGCTGCCGAACGTGACGCTGGGCGTGAACTCGTACGGCTCCTCGGCTTACAGGCTGGCGGACCTGTTCAAGTCGTCATCGCTCTTCTGGACGGTGGCCGCGAGCGTGACACAGCCCATCTTCGACGGCGGCGCGCTCAAGCACCGCGAGGCAGCCGCGCGCGCCTCCTTCGACCAGGCAGCCGCGCAGTATCGCGCGACGGTGCTCGCCGCCTTCCAGGACGTGGCGAACACCCTCGAAGCCATCGATGCAGACACGCGCGCGCTCCAGGCGGCGGTGAAGGCAGAGCGCACGGCTTCGCAGAGCCTGGCGCGCACGCAGGCGCAGGTGCGGCTGGGCGATGCCAGCCCGCTGTCGCTGCGCATTGCCCAGCAGGCCCAGCAGCAGGCACTGCTGAATCTCGTGCAGGCCCGCGCGCTGCGGCTGACCGATGCGGCCGCCCTCTTCCAGGCGCTGGGCGGCGGCTGGTGGAATGCGCCACAACCTGCCATCGTCTCGTCTTCTTCCATTTCTCCCGCATCGCCATGAACATCATCCGCCACGACATGGGCCCCCGCTTCAGCGAGATGGTGACCGTCGACCTGGGCGCTGCGCGCCTGCTGTACCTCTCCGGCCAGGTGGCCGAGAACCCTTCGCTCGACATCACCGGGCAGATGCGCGAGATCCTGCGCCACATCGATCGCCTGCTAGCCACCCAGGGCGCGACCAAGCAGGACCTGGTGAGCGTGACGATCTACCTGCGCACCGTGGGCGACTACGCCGCGATGAACTCGGTGTGGGACGAATGGGTGCCCGCCGGCCACACGCCCGCGCGCGCCACGGTGGGGGCGAAGCTGATCGACTCCGAGTACCGCGTCGAGATCCAGGCCACGGCGGCCATCACCGCGATGGGGCCGACGCCGTGATGCGCACGGTCGTTCTTTGGGGGCTGATGCTGGGCGGCTGCTCGGCCTTCGATGCGCATTCCTTCGACCGTTCCGCCGGCTGGCGGGCCGCGCAGGTCGTCAGCGTCGGGCGCACGAGCGATCTGGCAGCCACTGCCGATCGCGATTGCGGTGCAGACGGCGGTGCCGCGACACCCTACGCCGTCGTGCGCTACCGCTACGGCGGCGTGCACACGCGCTCGGTAGGCACGGGGCGATGGCCTCAAGGCGCCGAACTCAAGGTCGGCGATGCGGTGGAAGTGAACATCCTCGACTGCGCGGCACCCTTGGCACTGCTGGCGCCGGTGGGTCAGAGCGGCAGCAGCTCGGGCACGCCGTCGCGCTGAAGCCAGCCCTCGAACTCGTCGGACAGCCGCCGCGCTTCGCGCGTGGCACGGCCCCACGCGGCGATGCGTGCCTGCGCGTCGTTCGCGAAGTGGATGAAGTCCTTGCGATCGGGCAGCTTGCCGTTGGGCAGCGAGCGCACCCAATCGGGGTCGGGCGCTAGCAACACCATGCGGTCGAGGAAGCCGCTGGCCTTGTGGCGCCAGCGCAGCCCCTTGTCGAGCCAGCCCGGCACCACCGCCTGCTGGAAATGCGGATACAGCACGATGCCCTCGTCGGCCGGCTGGTAGTCCAGGTGCAGGTGGTAGTCGGTGATGCCGCCGTCCCAGTAGGCACCGCGCGGCGCGCCGGGAATGTCGTGCACCGCCGCCAGCAGGAACGGAATGGAGCACGAGGCCTGCAGCACCATGTTGAAGTTGGCCTCGCTCAGTGCATGCTGGCGCGTGCGGAAGTCGCGCGTACCGAAGGGTAAGGAGGCGCCGGGCGTGGAGAACACGCAGCGCTCCAGCCACGCGCCCAGGCTCCTGCGGTGCAGGCTGTTGGTCGCGAAGGCGCCCAGGTAGCCGACAGGAGTGCGCGCCCTGCCCTCG
The DNA here is from genome assembly GCF_059491885.1 of Variovorax sp. Varisp46. Classification (NCBI taxonomy): domain Bacteria; kingdom Pseudomonadati; phylum Pseudomonadota; class Betaproteobacteria; order Burkholderiales; family Comamonadaceae; genus Variovorax; species Variovorax sp. Varisp46. Next base: position 2,007,386 of record NZ_CP168515.1, on the reverse strand, counting down.
CGCCCGAGGATGTGGCGTCCGCGCGAAGTCACCACGTGCAGGCGGTAACGCGGATGGTTCAGCACCTCGCCGATGCGCCCGCCATAGAAGTCTTCGAGGCTCTGGGCGAACTTGTCGCTGAGCTGGCGCGGGCTGAGCCGCTTCTGTCCCGGCGGCACCTCGAACTGCTGGTGCACGTAGTCGTGCTCGAAGCGTTCGAAAGCGGTGTCAGGGTCGGCCAGGCAGGCCGTCGACAGCCGCCACGCGCCGATGGAGGCGCCCACCAGATGCACCTGCTGGCTCGACTGCGTGAGCCAGCGCCCGAAGATGAAGCGGTCGAGCGGCCCGAGGATCAGCCCCTTGGGACCGCCTGCCGCGCCGGGGATGGTGCGCACGTCCTGCGAGCGCAGGCCGTGCCGTTCGATGTGCTTGCGGGCCGCGGGGCCGGCGTAGATGCGCAGGGCTTTCATGCCGGATGCTTCCGCAAGAACCGTGCGTTGCCGACTACTTGCGCAACCCCTGCAGCTTGGCAAACGCGCTCGCCATCTGCCCCGCCGGCTGCGGCGAGTTGTCGCGCCGGCCTTGCTGCTGCTGGCCGCGCCCTGCCCCTTCGAAACGGTTGTCGCGCGGGCCGTCACGGCGCGCGGGCGCTGCATCGAGCTTCATCGACAGGCCGATGCGCTTGCGCGCCACGTCCACTTCCATCACCTTGACCTTGACGATGTCGCCGGTCTTGACGACTTCGCGCGCGTCGTTCACGAACTTGTGGCTCAGCTGGCTGACGTGGACCAGGCCGTCCTGGTGCACGCCGAGGTCGACGAAGGCGCCGAACTGCGCCACGTTGCTCACGGTGCCCTCGAGGATCATGCCCTCGGCCAGGTCCGAGATGTCATCCACGCCGTCGTTGAAACGCGCCACCTTGAAGTCGGGGCGCGGGTCGCGGCCCGGCTTCTCGAGTTCGCCCAGGATGTCCTTGACCGTGATGACGCCGAATTTCTCGTTGGCGAACAGCTCGGGCTTGAGCGTCTTGAGCATGTCGGCGCGGCCCATCAGCTCGGCAATCGGCTTGCCGGTCTTCACGATGATCTGCTCGACCAATGGATAGGTTTCCGGGTGCACGCCGGTGATGTCCAGCGGGTCGGTGCCGCCGCGGATGCGCAGGAAGCCCGCGCTCTGCTCGAAGGCCTTGGGGCCGAAGCCGGTCACGTCGAGCAGTTGCTTGCGGGTGGAGAACGCACCATTGGCCTCGCGCCAGCGCACCACGGCCTTGGCCACGCTGCCCGACAGGCCCGAAACGCGCGACAGCAGCGGCACGCTGGCCGTGTTCAGATCCACGCCCACCGAGTTCACGCAGTCTTCGACCACGGCCTGCAGCGTGCGTGCAAGTTCGCTCTGGTTCACGTCGTGCTGGTACTGGCCCACGCCGATGCTCTTGGGATCGATCTTCACGAGTTCGGCCAGCGGGTCTTGCAAACGTCGCGCGATGGAGGCTGCGCCGCGCAGGCTCACGTCGACATCGGGCATTTCCTGCGAGGCGAATTCGCTGGCGGAATACACCGAAGCGCCCGCCTCGCTCACCACGACCTTCTCGACCTTGATTTCCGGCGCGCCGGCCTGCGCGGCCATCTTGGCGAGCAGCTTGATGAGGTCGGCGGCCAGCTTGTCGGTTTCGCGGCTGGCGGTGCCATTGCCGATGGCGATCAGGTTCACGCCGTGCTTGGCGCACAGCTTGCCCAGCGTGTGCAGCGAGCCTTCCCAGTCCTTGCGCGGCTCGTGCGGGAACACGGTGGCGGTCTCGACCAGCTTGCCGGTGGAATCGACCACGGCCACCTTCACGCCGGTGCGGATGCCAGGGTCGAGGCCCATCACGACACGCGGTCCGGCCGGCGCAGCCAGCAGCAGGTCGCGCAGGTTGTCGGCAAACACCTTGATGGCGACCTTCTCCGCGTCTTCGCGCAGGCGGGTGAACAGGTCACGCTCGGTCGACAGCGCCAGCTTCACGCGCCAGGTCCAGGCCACGCACTTGCGCAGCAGGTCGTCCGACGGGCGGCCCGCATGGCTCCAGCCCAGGTGCAAGGCGATGCGGCCTTCGGCGATGCTCGGCTTGCCCGGTTCGGGCTCGACCGGCAGCACCAGCTTTGCATCGAGGATGTCGAGCGCGCGGCCGCGGAAGACGGCCAGCGCGCGGTGCGATGGCACACGGCCAATGGGCTCGTCGTACTCGAAATAGTCGCGGAACTTGGCGACGTCGGCGTTGTTCTCGTCCTTGCCGGCCATCAGGCTGGACTTGAGCAGGCCTTCGTTCCAGAGCCATTCGCGCAGGCCCTGGACCAGAGCAGCGTCTTCGGCCCAGCGCTCGGAAAGAATGTCGCGCACGCCGTCGAGCACGAGCGGCACGGTGGAGAAATCGGGGCCCGGCTTGCCGTCGTCCAGCGTGGTGGCGGGCTGCAGGAAGGCCTTGGCTTCCACGGCCGGGTCCAGCATGGGGTCGGCCAGCAGCTTGTCGGCCAGCGGCTCGATGCCGAATTCGCGGGCGATCTGGCCCTTGGTGCGGCGCTTCTGCTTGAACGGCAGGTACAGGTCTTCGAGCTCCTGCTTGGTGGGTGCGAATTCGATCGCGGCGCGCAGTTCGGGGGTCAGCTTGCCCTGCTCGTCGATGGCCTTGAGAACGGCGCCGCGGCGGTCTTCAAGTTCGCGCAGGTAGGAAAGGCGAGCTTCCAGCTCTCGCAGCTGCACGTCGTCGAGGCCGTCTGTGACCTCCTTGCGGTAGCGGGCGATGAATGGAACCGTGGCGCCCCCGTCGAGCAGTTCGACGGCGGCCTTCACCTGGTTCTCGCCGACCTTGATCTCGGCGGCGAGCTGGCGAATGATTTTCTGCATGCTTGAGCGCGTCCCTGGCAAAGCGCGGAAGTTTGCCATAGGCGCTCGGTGCCCGGCCGGGGCCGTCCGGCGGGTCGCGTTACAGCATGCTTTCCGCTTCGGTCCGGGTGCCGGCCTGCGCCCGGCTTGGAACCACCAGTTGCACACACAGTCCACGGGGCACGATATTCGCCAGCGTCAGTTTGCCGCCAATGGCGTCGGCCCGCGTGCGCATGCTGCGCAGGCCCTTGCCCATCGAGGCGGAAGAGGCACTGCGGGCAGCCCCCAGGCCGCGGCCATCGTCGTGCACCTCCAGCACCAGCCCTTGCGGGTGGGCCTGGATGCCGAAGCGCAGTTCGACCCGGGTCGCACGGGCGTGCCGCAGCGCATTGGACAGCGCTTCCTGCGCCACCCGGCAGATCTGCATGGCGGTTTCGGGCGGCACCGAATGGGTTTGTGTCTCGCTCGAGATGTTCCATACCAGCGCGATGCCCAGCCGGTCGAATGCGGGCTGCAGCCGGTAGCGCAGATGGGCCAGCCGCTCGACGACGGTGGCGGAGGTCTGGTCGTCGAGGTCGTCCACCGTCATCTGGAGTTCGAGCAGGCAGGTTTGCAGGGCCATCGACAGGCTGCCTGGGCCGGTGAACCGGGGGTCCTGGCTGGCCAGCAGCGCTACCAGCCGCGAGCCGACCCCGTCGTGCAGGTCATGGGCGATGCGCCGCCGCTCGGTCATCACCTCCTGCGAGGGCCCGTGGCTTTCCGCGCGGTGCCGGGAAACGAGCCAGATGCCGATGACCGTGGCAAGCACCCCCAGGTTCAGCGCCTGCATTGCCCAAAATGTGAATGGCATGTCATTCCCCATCAAGTTGGCGGCCGATGCAGCCCGGATCACCTGCGCGGTCACGGGGGTCAGATGCAGCGCCGCCGCCAGGCCAGCCCACATCAGCAACCGCCTGCGCGAGATGCGCAAGCGCAGCCACATCAACAGCACGCCCCACGAGCCGATCGACAACCACACGAACTGGTCTTCCAGAAAGTGCGGTAAATGAAGGACCTGCGGCGAGAGCATGGCATGGCCTACAGGAGCCCCCGGTGGGAGGCAAAGCTCACGGCCTGCGCGCGGGTATGGGCGTGCAGCTTGCGGTAGATGTTTTTCACATGCGCATTTACCGTCTGGGCGCTGATGGTGAGCTGCAGCGCGATCTCTTCGGTTACGTAGCCCGTCGCCACAAGTCGTAACACTTCGCGCTCGCGCGTGGATAACGTCGCCTTGCTCTCCGGTGGACGTACCGGGTTCACGTTGGAACGCTTGTGATCGAGGTGCACGAGCAGCCGCCGCGCCAGCCGGGGGGTGATGGCGGCTCCGCCGTTCACCACCTGCAGCACGGCCTGGGCATAGCTCTGGAACCACGCGTTCTTGACCAGGTAGCCGGAGGCGCCAAGCTCGAAGGCGTGCAGCACCTGGGGTTCGTCCTCGAGCGCCGAGATGACGATGATCTCCGCCGCGCTGCGATGCCGCTTGGCCTCTTCGATGAGCTCGAATCCACTCCCGTCACCGAGGCGGATGTCGACCATCAGCACATCGAACTCATGCTGCATCAGCAATCGTCGCCCTTCGCGCAGCGTGCCGGCCTGCCCCTCGAGCTGGATGCGCAGGTCGCCCAGCAATTCCTGGGCGATGACGCGACGCACGAAGGGGTCGTCGTCCACCAGCAGGACGCGCACGGGTTTGGTGTGCTGTCCGGTAAGGAAATCGGGCCACGGGAGCGTGTCGGCGGACGGCGCGAGCAGCCCGCCAAACTGACCGGGGTTGGCATAGTGCCTAGCCCCATTCCCTGTTTCCGTCAACGAAATGTCGAGATCGCTTTCCATTCCAGCCCCTTTGTGACAATTAATGCACTTTGTTCGTGTCGAAAAGTTAATCCATTTCTACTCAGATTTTGAGTTTCGGCTTTTTTGATTACTTTGGTTGCATCTTGTTTCCATTGATTTTCGATGTCAACTGAAAGTTGTAATTTCCATGTTGGCGTCGCGTGAAAGGACGCCTTCCGATGCCAGCGGAGAGGGAGCAAACCACTACTTTCGTCATAGCCTTGCACTACCCAGCATGAGACATCTTTTGGCTGGTTTCCCGTCCCGGAAACTGCGCTCCGGTCATGGCGAAAGCATCTAAACCGCGCCGCTGCCCGAGCCAAGGCCGGATCGTCCGGTGATCGAGCGGGCGGCGCGGTCAGCTTCGCGGGACTTCGGATCGGCGGGCGCGACGGCAAGCGGTTCGGCGATCACGCAGGGCCAGGTAACCAGCATGGCCGCGACAACCGGCAACGGCCTTGCAACAGGCGGAGCGTTCCCGTGGCCGAGGGCACGCGCTGCCTTACCCTTCGCGGATGACCTCATTCGCCCGTGCACTGCGCGCACTGCTCCGCGCCATCGGTATCGTGCTCGTCGTTCCCGTGCTGCTCTTCGAGGAGTGGGGCTGGGAGCCACTGGCCGCGCTCGCCGCGCGGCTGTCCCGCCTGCCCTTCTGGGCAGCGCTCGAAGAACGGCTGCGCCGCCTGCCGCCCTGGGGCGCAGTGCTGGCTTTCTTCGTGCCGGTTGTGCTGCTGCTGCCGGTAAAGGTACTGGCGCTCTTTCTCTTCAGCCGCGGGCACGCGGCCAGCGCCCTCACCGTGCTCGTGCTGGCCAAGCTGGTAGGCACGGCTATCGTCGCGCGGATCTTCCAGCTGGTCGAAGGGCCGTTGATGCGCATTCCGTGGTTCGCCCGCTGGTATCCGCGATGGAAGGCATGGAAAGACCATGTGCTCACCCTCGTTCGCCAGAGCCGGCCCTGGCGTGTGGTGCGGGCGCTGAATCGGCGCATCTCGCGTGGCTGGCGTCGGCTTAGGGAAGGTTGAGTAGTTATTTTTACCCGGGTATATTGCGGTCTTCATTTAACCCGGGTAATATTTAGAGCATGAACCTCTCAGCAGAAAGCCGGCGAGCCATCTCCCGCCAGTACAAGGAAAGCGCGCGCCCGGCCGGCGTATTCGTCATCCGCAACAGGTTGACCGGCCGGGCCTATGTGGCCGGCAGCCTCGACGTCGAAGGCGCCATGAACCGCGCCCGCTTCGAGCTGAACATGCACTCGCACCGCAACAAGGCGCTTGGGCAGGACTGGATCGCGCACGGCGCCGATCAGTTCACCTTCGAGGTGATCGACCGGGTCAAGGAAAGCGAAGACTCGGCCTTCGACCGCGCGGTGGAACTCGAGAAACTCCTCGCGCTCTGGCGCGAAGAACTCCAGTGCGACGGCGACAAGGGCTACAACACGCCATCCGCCCCTGCGGCCGAAAAAAGCCTGCCGCAAATCACGCCGCGCTTCTTGCGCTTTGCCTCGACGACACACCAAACGCCTGAGCCGTTCAACGGGTAGATTACGCACCTCGTTTCGAACGGACCGGAAGAAAGAACAATGCCCTCCGACACGCCACCCACCAACCTGATCGTTTTTGCCGGTTTCAAGTGCATTGCCCAGGGAAGCACCGCCGACGTGCTCGCGCAGTTGCGCGAGCGCAAGGACGACACGCCCTACCTCGTGTTCGACGAGCAGACCGGCGAGCCGCTCGACTTCGACGTGCACAACCGGGCCGGCCTCGTGCCGCACGCCGCCGGTACAGAGGCCCATGAAGACACGCCCCGCGGCGTAGGCCGCCCGAAGCTGGGCGTGGTCGCGCGCGAAGTCACCCTGCTTCCGCGCCACTGGGACTGGCTCAACCGCCAGCCCGGCGGCGCATCGGTCGCGCTGCGGCGCCTGGTGCAGGAGGCTAGCCGCGTCAACGCCGACCGCGACGCCGTGCGCGCTTCGCGCGAGGCCACCTATCGCTTCATGACCGCGATTGCCGGCGCCCTGCCCGGTTTCGAGGAAGCCACGCGCGCGCTGTTCGCCGGCGAGCGCAATCGCTTCGAAGGACTCATCGACGCCTGGCCCGTGGACCTGCGCTCCCATCTTCAAAAATTGTCAGCCGCCGGCTGGAGCACCCCCGCATGAGAGCAACCCCCGAGACTTCCGCAACCGGTCGCAGCGGCCTTCAGGGCGTGCCCGTGGCGCCCGTGGGCGCAACGCGTCCGTTGTGGAAGGTCTTTCTTTTCTTCCTCGCGCCGATGCTGCTCAGCAACATCCTGCAATCGCTCTCGGGCACGCTCAACAACGTCTACGTGGGGCAGATGCTCGGCGTGGGCGCGCTGGCGGCCGTGTCTAGCTTCTTCCCGGTGATGTTCTTCTTCATTGCCTTCATCATCGGCCTGGGCGCGGGCGCCTCGGTGCTCATTGGCCAGGCCTGGGGCGCGCGCGACGTGGCCAAGGCCAAGGCCGTGGCCGGCACCACGCTCACTGTGGGCGTGCTCATGGGCCTGGTGATCGCAGTGTTCGGCGGCGCCTTCACCACGCCGATGCTGGCCGCACTGGGCACGCCGCCCGATGTGCTGGCCGACTCCACGCGCTACGCCCGCATCATGCTGATCGCGATGCCGGGCGTGTTCGTGTTCCTGCTCGCCACGGCCATGCTGCGCGGCGTGGGCGACACCGTCACGCCGCTGCTCACGCTGGTGATCTCGACGCTGATCGGGCTGGTGGTCACGCCCGCGCTCATCCGCGGCTGGGGCGGCCTGCCGCAGCTTGGCGTGGCCAGCGGTGCGTGGGCCTCGGTGCTGTCCTTCGCGGTGGCGACCACCTGGCTCGGCTTCCGGCTGCACAGCCGCAAGAGCCCGCTCGCGCCCGACGCAGCATTCGTGCGCAACCTGCGCATCCAGCCGCACCTGCTGAAGGCGGTGCTGAAGATCGGCGTACCCACGGGCGTGCAGATGATCGTGGTCGCCCTGGCCGAGGTGGTGCTGCTGTCGATGGTCAACAGCTACGGCTCGAGCGCCACAGCGGCCTACGGCGCGGTGAACCAGGTGGTGGCGTACGTGCAGTTCCCGGCCATCTCGATCGCCATCGCCGCGTCGATCCTCGGCGCGCAGGCCATCGGAGCGGGCCGCGCCGACCGGCTCGGCGCCATCGCCAAGACGGCGCTGCTGATGAATCTCGTGCTGACCGGCGGCCTCGTGCTGCTGGGCTACCTGTTCTCGCGCCACCTGATGGCCTTCTTCATCACCAGCGCGCCGGTGCTCGAGATCGCACAGACGCTGCTGCACATCATGCTGTGGAGCCTGGTGGTCTTCGGCATGGCCGCGGCGCTGTCGGGGATCATGCGCGCCAGCGGCTCGGTGCTGGTGCCTACGTTGATCTCCATCCTCTGCATCCTCGGAATAGAAGTGCCGGTGGCCTGGCTCATGAGCCATCGCATCGGCCTGAACGGCATCTGGATCGCCTACCCGGTGACCTTCGGCGCGATGCTGCTGCTGCAGACCGCGTACTACCAGCTGGTGTGGCGCAAGAAGGGAATCCGCCGGCTGGTATAGCCGCCGCCGGCGGCGGATCACTCCCCGTCGAAGGCCCTCTGCACCGTGGCGATGTCGAGCTTGACCATCTTCATCATCGCCTGCATTGCGCGGGCCGCCTTGGCCGGGTCCTTGTCCTGGAACATGCGGATCATCGGCATGGGCGCGACCTGCCAGGACACGCCGTAGCGGTCGGTGAGCCAGCCACATTGCACCGGCTGGCCGCCGCCTTCGAGCAGCTTGTCCCAGTAGTAGTCGACCTCGGCCTGGGTCTCGCATTTCACGAGCATCGAGATGGCGGGGGTGAACTTGTACTCCGGCCCTCCGTTGAGCACCATGAACTCCTGCCCTTCGAGTTCGAAGGTTGCGGTGAGCACCGAGCCCTTCTTGGCGGGGTTGACGTCGCCCCAGAGCAGCTTGTCGGTCACGCGCGAGTTCGGAAAGATCGCGGTGTAGAAATTCAGCGCGTCTTCGCCGTTGCCATCGAACCAGAGGCAGGGAACGATCTTTTGCATGGGATCTCCTTCGCTTGAATGATGAACCAGAGAGTTCAGTATCAAATCGGCAGGAGGGCCTTGTCAACCCGTGCGGCGCCTGTCAGCGGGAAGTTCCCATCGAGGCTCAGGCACCCACCCTGAACGCTTGCCGCCAGCGAAATGCCTCGGCCGCATTGACCGCGCCCTGCGGTGCCCTGCCCTGGAAAAGCTCCGCCAGCTGCGACACGGTCTCCATGGCCTGGTGCTCCACGGCCGGCGGCGTGAGTCCGCCGATGTGCGGCGTGGCGATCACGCGCGGGTGCGCCGCCACGCGCAGCGACGGCATCTGGTCGGGTGCGCGGCCCACGTCCAGCGCGCAGCCGGCGATGACTCCTGCATCCAGCGCAGCGAGCAGCGCGTCTTCATCCACGAGATCGCCGCGCGATGCATTGATGAAGAAGGCATGCGGCTGCATCGCTGCGAAGGCTGCGGCATTCATCATGTTCTCGGTTTCCCAGGTGGCGGCTGCGAGGCAGGCCACGAAGTCGGCTTGCGCCAGCAGCGCTTCGAGCGTCGCCTGTGCGAACTCGGCCCGGCCGGTTGCGGTGTGCGGGTCGTGCACGACGATGCGCATGCCCAGCGCCAGCGCGATGTCGCACAGGTAGCGGCCGATCTGCCCGTAGCCGATCACGCCCAGCGTGCTGCCACGCAGTTCGCGACCCATTGCCGATGCCACGGTCCGGCCTGCGTGGTAGCCCTCGGACGACGCGCTGATGTGCCGCCCCAGGTCGATCATTGCGCCCACGATCCACTCGGCCACCGCGGGAACGAACCCCGCGCTCGCCCGCGTGACCAGCACACCATGCCGGCTGGCCGACGCCACGTCGATGTTGCGGATGTCGATGGCGCAGCGCACGAAGGCTTTCAACTGCGGCAGCGCGGCGAACAGCGCCTCGTCGCCCGCCGTCTGGCGGTAGGAAACGATGGCGTCGCAGTCCCGCGCCTGTTCGGCCAGGTCGGCCGACGAAAGATCGGTGTCCGTGGGGTTGAAGCGCACCTGCGCGATGGCCTGCAAGGCGGCAGAGGCCCGGTCGCCGAAATAGTGCGCGAGCTTGCTCTGCGGATGGCTGACGAAAACCGTGGTCATGAAAAAAGCAGCTGTCCGGCTGGCGACTCTCCGCGCAGCGGCGCTGCGACCGAATCGCGAGCCACCAGCGTGGGCGCAAAGACAAACTCCTGCGCCGGCACCGACGGGTCCGACAGCCGGTTCATCACGCGCTCCACCATCACCTGCGCCATCTCGGGTACGGGCACGCGCACCGAAGTCATGGCGGGATACATCAGCGTCGATAGAAACACGTTGTCGATGCCGATGACCGACACGTCCTGCGGCACGGCAAGCCCGGCATCGCGAAAACCCGCCATCAGGCCGAAGGCCAGCAGGTCGTTCACGCCGATCACGCCGGTCGGGCGCTGTTTCGACTTCGCCATCAGCACCGCCTGCGTGCGGCCCAGTTCGCTCATCATCGAATCGCCGTACTCGTCGACCGGCAGGCCTTCGATCACCTGGGCGCTGCCTTCGAGGCCCGCAGTCCGGACGGCAGCGAGGAAGCCGTCGACCTTTTCGCTGCGGCTCATGGTGCGCCCGGAGGGCGTGACGAACGCCAGCCGCAGATGTCCCTGCTCGATCAGGTGCTGGGTGGCGAGGCGCGAGGTCTCGAAGTTGTCGACGGTCACGTGGTCGATGACCGAGGCCATGCCCGGCGTGGCGCGCCGGTCGTAGCTGACCACCACCAGCCCGCCCTCGGCGGCGGCCTCGACGTGCTGCTCGTCGAGCAGCGACGAGATGATGATCACGCCGCGCACGCCGTGCGCCATCAGGTCCTCGAAGAAATGCGCTTCCTTCGCGGCGTCGCGGTAGGTGTTGCCGATCATGATCCGGAAGCCGTAGCGCTCCTGCGCGAGCGTTTCGACTTCGCGCGCGATGAAGCCGTACATGGGGTTGGCCATCGACGGCACCAGCAGGCCGATCAGCGGCGTGTGCCCGGTCTTGAGCTGCCGCGCCGAGGTGTTGGGCCGGTATTTCAGATCGCGGATGGCGGCCTCGACGCGTGCCAGCGTTTCCTTGGCCATGCGATCGCTGCGTCCGTTCATGACGTTCGATACGGTGCTGTTCGAAACGCCTGCCCGCCGGGCCACGTCGCTGATTCTGCTCATGGCATCTCCCCCTTCTGTCTTATGTTTTCGAGTCGCTCCCCCGCGTGCATTGGCGGCCACGCGGAACACGCGGGCGCTTGCGCCAACGCACAACGAAGGTAACGGACTTCGTCGAGTCCCGCCTCCGTACCCGCCCTAGCTATTTCTCCGTGGCCGGCCTGGCCGCAGGCACCGCACCGATCATCAGCCAGGCACTCACCGCGCTCAGTACGGCCAGTCCCGCGCTCAGCAGCATCACCCAGCGAAAGCCCGCCACGAAGGATTCGGCCACGGCCCTTTTGAGGGCTGCCGCCGTGGCCGCATCCACGCCCGGCGGCAGCGCCGCGCCCGCCAGCTTGCTGCGCTCGCCTTCGAGAAAAGCCGCCACCTGCGCCGAAGCGCCCATGCCCCGCAGATGCTCTTCCAGCGCGACGTCGAAGGCCCAGGCCATGATTGCGCCGAACACCGCAATCGCCAGCACCGCCGCCGCACGCGACACGGCGTTGTTCACGCCCGAAGCCACGCCCGCCAGGTCCGGCCCGACCGCGTTCATGACGGTGGTGGTCAACGGCGCCACCGTCACCGTCATGCCGAAGCCAAGCACCGCCACGGCCGGCAGGAAGCCGCTCCAGTAGCTCGCGCCGACGCCCGGCACGGCAAAGAGCGCAAAGCCGACCGCCGCAATCGAAGGCCCGATGACCAGCGGCAAACGCGGCCCGAAGCGGTCGACCAACTGTCCGGCCCAGCGCGAGAGCGCGAACATGGTGAAGATGAAAGGCAGCAGCGCCGCGCCCGCCACGGTGGCCGAGTAGCCCTGCACCTGGATCAGGTTGAGCGGAAAGAAGTACAGCCCGCCGCCCAGCGCCGCGTAAAGCAGCAGGGTCAGCAGATTCGCGCCGCTGAAGTTGCCGATGCGCAGCAAGGTCAGCGGCAGCATCGGCGTGCGCACCTTGCGCTCGGCGGCGATGAAGCCCGCGCTGCCCAGCACACCCAGGGCCAGCGCCCCGAGCACGGCCGGCGAACCCCAGCCTTGCGTGGGCGCCTCGATGAAGGCATAGACGACGCCGCCAAGCCCGGCCGTCGCCAGCAGCGCGCCCCAGAAGTCCAGCCTGCCGGTGGCCGATGCGCCGCGGCTCTCGGGCACGTGGCGCCACACGATCCACAGCACCAGCAGCGCCATCGGTACGTTGATGAAAAAGGCCCAGGTCCACGAGAAGTGATCGACCAGGAAGCCGCCCAGCACCGGCCCCACCGCCGCCGTGATGCCGCTGAAGCCTGACCATGTACCGATGGCCTTGCCGCGCTCCTTCTCGGGAAACGACGCGCTGATCAGCGCCAGGCTGCCCGGCACCAGCAGCGCGCCGCCGATGCCCTGCACCGCCCGCGCGGCAATGAGCTGCTGCACGGTGGCCGCGAGCCCGCAGGCCACCGAAGAGAGCGCGAAGATGCCGACGCCGATCGCGAAGATGCGCCGTCGGCCATAGCGATCGCCCAGTGCGCCGCCCACGAGCAGCAGCGCCGCCAGCAGCAAGGCATACGACTCGACCACCCATTGCGCCTGGAACGCCGTGGCCTGCAGTTCGGCCTGGATGGCCGGCAGCGCCACGTTGACCACCGTGCCGTCGATGAAGGCCATGCTCGACCCCACGACGGCCGCGGCCAGTACCCAGGGCTTGGAAGCCTCGGGACAGGTCCCCTCTTCCGCCCGCGCGCCATGCAGGATCAACGTGTCGTCGCAGGGAGCCTTGCCGATCTGTGCCATGGGATCTCCGTCGATTGGATTCCGTTTTGCTCCTTCCCCCTCTGGGGGAAGGTTGGGATGGGGGCTGCCCCTGCACGATACGCCATGCTTGATCGATCGCCGTCGCGCGCCCCCACCCCAGCCCTCCCCCAGAGGGTGAGGGAGAAAGACGAGGTCAGGTCGTCGCGCAGGCAGTGGCCGACGGATTCGCGCGCGCCGCATTCACGCTGCGCGCCATCGCTGCGGCCGCCGCCGACGCCACGCGCTGCGCCCCTTGCGCCACCGCGTCCATCCCGGTGCCCACGGCCTCGCCGAGGTCCAGCTGGCAGACCACCGTGCGTGCCTCGTCCGAACGCCGCAGCGTCCAGCCGAAGCTGGCATCGACGCGCCCGCCATCGACCGCGTCGAACTGCCGCAGCTGCACCGCGATGCGCCACACCGGCTGCGAGCCCTGCCGGCCGCCCTTGGTCACGTCCAGCGCGCCGAGGCGCCCGGCGATGCCGCTGGCCAGTGCATCGCGCAGCTCGTTCTCGAACGAAGAGGCCCAGCGGTGCTGCTCCAGCACCTCGACCTGCACGCCGCCGTTGGGCTGGCGCACCACCATCTGCGGCCGCGCGAAGCGCTCGGGCACGGCCACGGGCGCGAGCTCGATGTAGAGCGGCGCGGCGCTGCCGAGCGTCGAAGGCGCAGCCTCGGCGGCGGCCACCGGGCTGGCCAGCGTGTAGTAGCTGTCGGGCTTGCTGGCGCAGCCCGCGAGCAGGGCCGCCAGCGCGAGGAAGGCTAGGTTCTTCTTCATTTCCTGTCGTCCGGTTTGCCGCGCAGCAGCGACTCGGGATGGCGTTCGAGGTAGTCGGTCAGCACGCGCACCGAGCCCGCGGCGCGCGTCAGCTCCTGCAGCGTCTGGCGCATGTCCTGCTGCAGCGGCGAGTCGTCGGCCAGCGTGCGCTCGGCCGAGCTCACGGTCTTGCGCACGTCCTTCATGGCCGCGGCCAGCTCGGGCGTGACGTCGTTGTTGATGCGGTTCACCGTCTGCTCGGTGGTCGTCAGCGTCTTGTTGAGCGCCGCGAGCGTGGTGCGCAGGTCGCCCGCGATCTGCTCATACGGCACCTTGTTGAGCTTGGTCGCGATTTCCTGCACCTGCGACTGAATCTCGTCGAGGCTGTTGGCCACGGTGGGCAGCTCGACCGGATTCTTCGTCAGGTCGATCTTGACCGGCGGCGCCTTCGGGAAGAAGTCGAGCGCCACGTAGACCTGCCCCGTCAGCAGGTTGCCGTTGCGCAGCTGGGCGCGCAGGCCCTTCTCGGCCAGGAAGCGCAGCCGCTCCTGCTGGGTGGCGCGCGATTCGGTGCCGCTCTCGCCGGCGCGGCGGCGCAGCCGGTCGGGGTAGACCTGCACCAGCACCGGCATGCGGAACTCGCGCTCGGCGCGGTCGAACTCGACGCCGATCGACTTGACCTCGCCGATCACCACGCCGCGGAAATCCACCGGCGCACCCGGCGTCAGGCCGCGCAGCGACTGGTTGAAGTACATCAGCAGCGGTTGCGAAGGCCCGTCGGGCTCCTTCATGGCGGCGGCTTCGTCCTGCGCCAACGCGAAGGCGGCATTCTCCTTCGCGACCGGGCCCATCGTGTCGTCGGGCGCCTGAAAGGCGATGCCGCCGAGCAGGATGGTCGCCAGCGACTGCGTGCGCAGCGTGAAGCCGCTGGCGCTGAGCTGCGCGTCGATGCCGCTGGCCTGCCAGAAGCGCGTGTTCATGCCCACGAACTTGTCGTAGGGCGAGTTCACGAAGACGCGCATGGTCACGCCGCGCCCATCGCCATCGAGTTCGTAGGCCGCCACCTGCCCTACCTTGATGCGCCTGAAGTACACCGGCGAGCCCACGTCTAGCGAGCCCACGTCGTTGGCGCGCAGCAGGAACTGCTTGCCCGAGTCGTCGCGCGTGACGATGGGCGGGGTTTCGAGCCCGGTGAACTCGCCCGCGGTGTCTTGCGACACGCCCGCGTCGGCGCCGATGTAAGCGCCCGACAGCAAGGTGTTGAGCCCCGAGATGCCCGAGGTGTCGAGCCGGGGCCGCACCACCCAGAAGCGCGAGTCCGCCGCGGTGAAGCCCTTGGCGTCCTTGTTGAACTGCACCAGCACGCGCACGTGGGAGCGGTCGCGCGCCAGCCGCAGATGGGTGACGAGGCCGATCTGCACGTCCTTGTACTTCACGGCGGTCTTGCCGGCCTCCAGCCCCTCGGCCGTCTTGAAGGTCAGCACCACCTCGGGCCCGCGCTCCAACAGGATGCGTGCGACCAGCGTGATGCCGACCAGCGCAGCCACGATGGGAATCAGCCAGATCAGCGAGGGCAGCCATTCGCGCCGGCGCACCACGCGCGGCCTGGGCAGCGCGGGCGGGGGCGTCGGTTTGTCCTGGGGTTGGTCTTCTTCACTCATGCTGGTTTCTCGTCTCTGATTTCATGTCCCTGTGCCACTTCGCTGTCCCACGTGAGCTTCGGGTCGAAGCTCAGCGAGGCCAGCATGGTCAGCACCACCACCGACCCGAAGGCCGCAATGCCCACGCCCGCGGTGATGACAGCGAAACCCTGGATCTGCACCAGCCCGGTCAGCAGCGACACCACGAACACGTCGAGCATCGACCAGCGGCCGATGACCTCGATGATGTGATACAGCTTCGCCCGCTCGCGCCGGCGCCAGGTACTGCCGCGCTGCGCCAGCACCACGAGCAGGAAAAGCACCGCCAGCTTGAACAGCGGCACCAGGAAGCTCGCGATGAAGACGATGGCCGCCAGCCCGTAGGCGCCCGACACCCAGAAATAGATCACCCCGCTCAGGATGGTGTCGTTCTGCGTGCCGAACAGCGTGCGCGTGATCATCACCGGCAGCAGGTTGGCCGGGATGTACATCATGCACGCCGCGATCAGCAGGGCCCAGGTGCGATTCAGGCTCTGCGGCTTGCGCGTGTACAGGCGCGTGCCGCAGCGGCCGCAGGCCTCGCCCTCTTGGGCCCCCTTCCAGACGGCGGCGCAGTGCGGGCAGGCCGTGAGGCCGAGCGAGGCGGCGGTGGGGACATGCGCGTCTTCGTCGTGGAGGTCGTGAGCATCGTCGGCCTCGCGGGGTCCGCGCGGCCACGGGAAGGCGAACAGCTTCATGATGCCGGCGCTCCTTCATCCTGCGCCTCGCCCTTCGGTCGAAACGTCATTTCCCAGAACGCGCCGGGGTTGAACGACAGCACCACCGTCAGCATGACCGTGAGCGCCATGAAGGCCCACAGCGCCGCGCCCGGCACCACGGTCGCCATGCTGGAGAGCTTGACGATGGCCACCAGCACGCCGAGCAGGAACACTTCGATCATTCCCCAGGGCCGCAGCGACTGCATCAGCCGCACCAGCAGCGCGAAGCCCCCGGGCCGGCGCTCGCGACTCAGCGGAACCAGCAGGTACGCGAGGATGCACAGCTGCAGGAAGGGAAAAAGAATGGTCGTGGCCAGCACCAGCAGCGCCACCACCGACATGCCCTCGGCGCCCAGCGCCACCACCGCGCCGGCCAGCGTGGTCTGGCTGCGCAGGCCCTGAAGCTCGATCTCGACGATGGGAAACAGGTTCGCGATGGCGAACATGATCAGGCAGGCCACCGTCAGCGGGAGAATGCGGTGCTCCTGCCGGCCGGGGTGCCGGTCGAGCTCGGTGCCGCAGCGCGGACAGTGCGCCACGTCGCGCGGCTGCAGCGGCGTGCGGCTGTAGACCGCATCGCAACCCGGGCAGACCACGGTGTCAGGTACTTCCGTCATAGGTGAGTACCCTAACTCATTCAGCCACCGGGGCCCGGGATTGAAACCAATTAACCGCCCTCGCCCGGCCTTACGTCCTGAGGCGCAGGGTGCTGAAAACCGCCGCCACCGCGGCACAGCTGGCTGCCAGCACCAGCGCCACCACCGGGCCATGCCCCCCGTGCGGGCTCCAGACACTGAAGACGCCCGCCAGCACCACCGCCCCCAGCGTCTGCCCGGTCAGCCGGGCCGTGCCCAGCATGCCGCTGGCCGCGCCGCTGCGGTGCGCGGGCGGAGAGGTCACGATGGTGTGGTTGTTGGGCGACTGGAACAGTCCGAAGCCCAGCCCGCACAGCGCCATGCGCCAGGCGATGTCGGCATCGCCCGGGTGCGCAGGCAGCGCCGCCAGCAGCGCCAGGCCGCTGGCCAGCAGGCCCAGCCCGATGCCGCCCAGCAGCCCGTCGGGGTAGCGGCCGATCAGGCGCCCGGCGATGGGCGCCATCACCACGATGGCCAGCGGCCATGCCGTGATCAGCAGCCCGGCCTCGATGTGGCTGCGCCCGTACACGTCCAGCAGCAGGAATGGCAGCGCGATGTAGGCCAGCATCTGAGCGCAGAACGCGGCGACCGAGGTGCCCATCGACAGCGCGAACACCGGAATGCGCAGCAGGTCGATGGGGAACAGCGGCACCGCCTGCCTGCGCTGGCGCTGCAGGTAGATGAAGCCGACCACCACCCCGGCCAGCAGGATGCCCCAGGCCGAGGCCTGCGAACCGCCAGCGCCCTGCACCGCCCCCTCGCGCACGCCGAGCCGGTCCACACCGAGGAACACGAGCGAGAACATCAGCACGTTGAGCGCCACGTCGACCGGCGAGAACCGCAGCCCCGCAGCCGGCGCCACGCGGTTGAACGGCAGCGCCCGCATGCCCAGCGCGAAGGTAACGATGCCCAGCGGCACGTTGATGGCGAAGAGCCACGGCCACGAGGCCACCGACAGGATGGCCGCAGCCACCGAAGGCCCGGCCACGGAAGACGTCGCGACCACCAGCGAGTTGATGGCCATGCCCTTGCCCAGCTGCGCCGACGGATACGTCAGCCGCACCAGCGCCGCGTTCACGCTCATGATGCCGGCGGCTCCCAGCCCCTGGAAGGCGCGCGCGGCGATCAGCGTGCCGAGCGAATTGGCAAACGTGGCGGCCAGCGACGACAGCGCGAACACCGCCATGCCCACGAGGTACACGCGCCGGTAGCCCACGAGATCGCCCAGCGAAGCCAGCGGCAGCAGCATCACCAGCGTCGCGATCTGGTACGCATTGACCACCCAGATCGCCTGGGACGGGCTGGCCTGCAACTCGCGCGCGATGCCCGGCAGTGCGAGGTTGACGATGGTGCCGTCGAGCACCGCCACGATCAGCCCGAGGATGATGACCAGCATTGCCCAACCGCGCTCCGGCAGGGCCAGCCCGTCCAAGGGCTTGCGGGCTGCATCGTCGTGGTCTTCGGCCACCGGGAGCCCGGCACCTGCGCGTACCGTGTTCATCAGGCCCGCTGCGCCCTGCGCGCCTGTTCGGAGCCCACGCCGCCCAGCGTGAGCCAGGTCAGCACCAGTGCGATGAGCGCGCCACCGGCCATGCCGGCCACCATCGGCAGCGGCCGGCCGTCGGTGAAAAAGCCCACCACCGCCATCGCCAGTGCGCCCGTCAGCATCTGCAGCGTACCGAGCAGCGCCGAGGCGGTGCCTGCGATCGCGCCGTGCTTCTCGAGCGCCAGCACGCCGGTGGTCGGGATCACCAGTCCCATGAAGCCCGAGGCGATGAAGTACAGCACGATGAGCACCCAGAGGCTGTCGCCGCCCATCGCGAAGTAGGCGAACATCGCGAGCATTGCAACACCGCAGCACACCACGCCGAACTTCACGAGATTGACCAGCCCGTAGCGCTCGCCCAGCGAGCCGGTGAATTGCGAGGCCCCGATGAAGGCCGCCGCGTTCACGCCGAAGGCCACGCTGTAGAGCGCGGGCGACAGGCCGTAGTGGTCGATCATCACGAACGATGAATTCGCGAGGTAGGTGAAGAAGCCCGCCATCGCGAAGCTGCCGATGAACACCAGCCCGAGGTAGTGCGCGTCGCGCAGCAGCAGCCAGTAGGCCGACAGCGCGCTGCCGAGGCTGCTCTCGACGCGTTCCGAGGCGGGGCGCGTTTCGTCGAGCAGCTTGACCATCATCGCGAGGCCCGCGACGGCCGCGACGGTCACGGCCCAGAACACGCCGCGCCAGCCCGCAACCGCGATCACCGCGCTGCCCGCGAGCGGCGCGAGGATTGGCGACACGCTGAACACCAGCATCAGCAGCGACATGAGCCGTGCGGCATCGGTGCCCGTGTGCAGGTCGCGCACCACCGCACGCGGGATCGCCATGCCGGCCGCGGCGCCCAGGCCCTGGACGAAGCGCAGCACGATCAGCGTCTGGATGTCGGTCGCCATCGCGCAGCCCACGCTGGCGAGCGCGAACAGCAGCAGCCCCGCATACAGCGGCGGCTTGCGGCCCACCATGTCGGAGATCGGCCCGTACAGCAGCTGGCCCGCGCCGAGCGACAGGAAGAAGGCCGTGAGGCTCATCTGCACGGCGCCGATGTCGGCGCGCAGGCTTTGTCCGATGGCGGGCAGCGCCGGCAGGTACATGTCGATGGCGAATGGCCCGATGGCCGAGAGCAGGCCCAGCAGCAGGGCCATCTTGAAGAAGGGGGAAGAACGCATTGAACCGATTGTCGTCAAGCACGGCAATCGCTGCAGGCGTGGGGTCTGCTTCTCGCCAGAGCTAATCCTGGTCAAAGAATCGCGCAGGCGCGAGGCTGCGAAGACTTCGCCCGGATGAACGGTTTCGACTTACTTGCCGGCGGGCCAGAACACCAGCGCGCGCAGTTCGATGCTGCGGCGAGGCGGCGCCTCGCGCGAACCGGTCGGGTCTTCGAACGCGGTGTGTGCGGTGAAGCGCGCCACGCCGTCTTCGCGCGAGTCGTAGATCTTCAGCAGCAGCGCCTCGTCGGGCCGCAGGCGCGGGAACCAGTACCACCGGTGGTTCGGGTTCCAGGTGAAGGAATAGATTTCGCCGACCTTGTCCGGATAGACGAGGTCGCTCGGCACCATGTCTTGCGGTGAAATGGAGCGCGCATCGCACAGCGCAAGCGGCAAGCGCTCGACCGTGGCCAGCGGGCGCCACAGGTTGATGATCGCGAAGCGCTGCTTCAGGCGTTCCTCGGCCTCTTCGGGGGACAGATGGTCGCGCACGCGGCGCGGCGCGGAAACGAAAGTCTGATCGTTGTGCACGCGACGCACCGGCTCGCGCAGTTCGGCCGTGCGGCGCGAGCCTTGTGCGCTGTCACGCAGCGTGTGGTCGAACACGACGATCTTCTCGGCACCGGTGAGGTCGCGCAGCAAGGCCTCGGACTCGCGGTAGTAGATGTCGCGGATCGTTTCGTCACGCGAGAAATCGGCGAGCGCGCTGCGATGCGAAATCTGCGTGAAGCCGCTGCGGTCCAGCGTCAGTTCGTTCAGCGCCACCAGCGGGCGGCCATCGCGGATCGTCACGCGGCGCGGCTCCAGTTCGCCAGCCACCCAGGGCGTGCCCGGCGGCGGCTCGAAGGTGTAGCTCACGGGCCGGCCCTGGCCCGCCTTCAGGTAGTTGAGCTCCGCCACTACCGAAGGCAGCGTGGCTGCCAGCATCTGTCCGTTTGACCCAGCACTCATGCGATGCGACTCCTCGAAACGATTGCTCGAATGGCCGCGAGCCTGAAATGGGAAGAAAGCACAGAAGAAGTGATGATGAAGCTTGCGGCCACGGATGATCGCCAAGGCTATACCTGCACCCCGCGAATCAGAAGAATGCAAAGGGCATAACCTTGCTCGGCGGCTGGTCGGTGCCCCGCGCCGCTTGACGCTGCAGCAGGCTTCACTCCACGCGCCGCACCCGCTACCCTATCGCCTTTCCGGACCGCCCCACAACAACTCACAGCATCCGCTATCCAGGAAGGAGCATCACCCTTATGGCCCTCGCCCGCACGATCCACGCAGACCTCTTGCGCGTTTTCGTTCTCACGCTCGTGTCGCTGTTCGCCATTCCCGCGGCAACGCTGGCCTTCACCGAATACGCGCTGCGTTCGCAGGATGCGGCGTTCCTGCAATCGATAGAGAAGCGCATCGCCGGCGATGCGCAGCTCTCGTCCAAGGACAAGGCCGAAGCCACCGATTTCTATCGCAGCCATCCGCTTTCCAGGGCCTGCGACGCCACCGCGCCGGAAGACAGGAACTTCCACGACAAGGTGTGCAGCCCCTACTCGATGCAATGGCAGTTCCACTGGGCCGACCGCGCCGCTGTCTGGACCATCGTGCTTGGTGCTGCGCTGCTCGCGGCGGCGCTGGTGCTGGGCGCGCTGGCCTTCGCCAACCGCGGGTTGCGCTACGCCAGCTTCGTCGCGGGCTGGCGGCTGATGACGGTGTCGAGCGCGCTCGAGGTCGTGCTGCAAAGCGCGATGCTGGTGTGGCTGTCGTTCTGGCTCACGGCCTATTTCTGGCAGAGCTACTACGTCAAGCTGATCGCGCTGGCGGGCATCATGGCCGGGGCCGCGGTGTTCTACGCGATCTACACGCTGTTCAAGAAGCTGCCCTGGGGCAACGAGATCGAGGGCGAGCTGATCGCGCAGGCGGACGCACCGCGCCTGTGGGAGCGCATCCGCCAACTGGCAGGCCGCGTGAAGACCGCGCCGCCCGACCAGATCGTGGCCGGCATCGACACCAACTTCTTCGTGACCGAGGCACCGTGCGAAGTCAGGGGCCGCACCCTGCAGGGCCGCACGCTGTTCGTCAGCCTTCCGCTGCTGCGCGTGCTCGACCAGGCCGAGGCCGATGCGGTGCTCGCGCACGAGCTGGCGCACCTGGGCGGCGGCGACACCCGCAGCAGCGCGGCGCTCGGCCCCAAGCTGCTGCAGTTCGACCAGTACACCTGGAAGATGCGCAGCGGCGGCCTCACCATCGTGGCGCACTACCTGCTGCGGCTGTACCGCATGATCTTCGCGTTCGCCCTGGCGCGAGACAGCCGCGAGCGCGAATACAAGGCCGACCGCGTGGCCGCCGGCCTCACGGCGCCGCAGGCCATCGTGCAGTCGCTCATCAAGATCTCCGCCTATGCGAGCTACCGCAACGACGTCGAGCACAAGCTGTTCGCGCAGAACCGCGAGCATGACGGCGCACTGGGCATCGCCCGCTTCGTGGCGGACGGCCTGCCGCCCTACGCCAGCTCCGAAGCGTTCATCGAGGCGATGAAGACCGCCGACGTGCCGCACCCCTACGACAGCCACCCTCCGCTGCTGGAGCGCATGCGCAACGTCGGCCACCACGTGCCCGAGAGCGCCTACGGCGCCATCGTCGCGACCGCACCGCAAGCCTCGTGGGCCGACGACATCGAGACCGCCCCCGCCATCGAGCAACGCCTGTGGAGCGACTACGAGCAGCGCTTCGTGCAGAACCACGAGCTGAGCCTGGCCTACCGCTACGAGCCGGCCACCGAGGAAGAGCGTGCCATCGTGCTGCGGCACTTTCCACCGGTCGGCTTCGCGCTGAAGAACGGCGACCGCATCGACATCACCTATGCCGGCATGCACCCCAGTGCCGACGGCGGCTCGACGATCGCGTGGGACGAGGTCAAGGGCCTGACCTACAAGGACGGCAGCTTCGGCGACACGCTCATCGTCACCCACCACGACAAGGGCATGCTGGGCGCGCGCACCACCAAGGTGAAGCTCGCGGGCCTGGGCAAGCAGAAGGAAAACTTCAAGGCCGCCACCGGGCACTACTGGCAGCGGCACCAGATCATGAGGGCGCAGCAAAAGCAGCAGGAACAGCAGCCTTGACACCCCGGCGGCAATGCCCGCCCTTCCCCCTTCCCCGACCAGCTCCATAAAACCATCCAACACCGGAGACACCCGTGAATACCGTCGAACAAAGAGCCATCTCCAAGATCAGCTGGCGGCTCCTGCCGCTGCTGATGATCAGCTACTTCATCGCCTACCTCGATCGCGTGAACCTCGGCTTTGCAGGCGCGGCCATGTCCAAGGACCTGGGCTTCACCGCCGCCGTGTTCGGCAGCGCGGCTGGCATCTTCTTCCTGGCCTACTTCCTGTTCGAGGTGCCAAGCAACCTGGCGCTGGAGCGTTTCGGCGCGCGCCGCTGGATCGCCCGCATCATGTTCAGCTGGGGCATCCTCTCGGCGGCCCAGGCATGGGTGGGCGGCTCGACCAGCTTCAACATCGTGCGATTCCTGCTGGGCATTGCGGAGGCCGGCTTCTTTCCGGGCGTCATCTTCTACATCACGCTGTGGTTCCCGGCGGCGTACCGCGCGCGCATCGTCGGCTGGTTCATGTTCGCCATTCCGATCTCGACCGTGATCGGCTCGCCGATCTCGGGCTACATCCTGAACATGGACGGCATCGGCGGCATGCATGGCTGGCAGTGGCTGTTCATCCTGGAGGCGCTTCCTTCGCTGATCCTGACCTTCTTCGTGCTGATGTACCTGCCCGACGGCCCGAAGGATGCCAAGTGGCTCACCAAGGAAGAGCACAGCTGGCTGGAACAGACACTCGACACGGAGCGCCGCAACCGCGAGGCGATCAACCCGATCTCGTGGAAGCAGTCGCTGCTGAACCCGCGCGTGATCGGGCTGGGCTTCGTCTACATGGGCATCACCGTGCCGCTGTACGGCCTGAGCTTCTTCCTGCCGCAGATCATCAAGGGCTTCGGCGGGCTGAGCAACGTGGAGATCGGCTTCATCAACGCCTTCCCGTACCTGGTCGGCGCCATCGCCATGCTGTTCTGGACGCGTGCCTCCGACGCGCGCAAGGAACGCAAGTGGTTCCTGCTGATTCCGCTGGCCTGCATCTTCATCGGCCTGGTGCTGGCCGCCCAGACCAGCGCGCCCATTCCGAAGATGGCCGCCGTGACACTCGCCGCCTTCGGCATCTTCAGCGCACTGCCCACCTTCTGGACCCTGCCCACCGCCATCCTGAGCGGTACGGCGGCTGCGGCGGGCATTGCGTGGATCAACTCCATCGGCAACCTGGGCGGCTACATCGGCCCGACGATCTTCGGCGCGCTGAAAGACAGGATGGGCAACGACATCTACGCGGTGATCTTTCTGGCGCTGCTGTCTGCGGTGGCGTTCGGGCTGGTGCTGATCATCGGGCACGACGCGCGCACGGAGCAGGCGGCGCTGCCCGGGCAGGCTTGATACGGGTTAGCCCCAACATTTCGGCCCCATTGATCTGTGCGATTTTTCACGCTTGATTCGTACAAAACGTCATCCGAATGTGAACTCTGATCGTTTTTCAAGAGCGCCCGTTGAACGACGCATTTCTTCGATGTCTTTGCTTAGAAAGAACCCCATGAAGACCAAGCAGCTCATCCTCTCCAGCATCCTCGCGTTCGCCGGCCTCGCCATGCTGGCACCGAGCATCGCCTCGGCAGCGCCGTACCACCCCAAGAAGCACAAGGTGTGCAAGTGGGATGCACGTCATCACCACCGTGTTTGCCACTGGGTGCGTTGATTCTGTCGGTGCAGACCGCTCCAGGAAGCCCGCTGATGCGGGCTTTTTCTTGGGCGAACGTCGATGGAGTAGCAGTGTGGTCATGGCGATGATTCCTGAAGGAGGCATGTGGCCGGTCAACCGGCCGTGCGCGCGGCGTCGGCTTCAGGTGGCGATGCACTCCAGCCGCAGGCCAGCGCCATCAGCGCGAGCAGCGAGGCAGCCACGCCATAGATCCACGGCGGCGACGCGACCGGCAGCAGCAGGCCCGCGTTCAGCGGCCCGGTGCCGGCGCCGATGTCGCGCCACACGGAGCGGGCCGCCAGCGCCTGCAAACGCTCCGGCCCCGGCGTGCGGCGGGCCACGATGGGCGGCAGCAGCGGCAGCTGCAGGGCGCGCAGCACCACGATCAGCGCCGCGCAGCTCCACAGCCAGCCGAGGCCGAAGCCCACGAGCGCGATGGCGGTGACGAGCGACAGGCTCACAAGCAGGCGCTCGGCGCCGAAATGCTCTGCCATGCGCCCGCCCACCGGGCTCAGCAGAATCTCCGCGAGGTAGCGCAACGCCATCAGTACGCCGGCCACGATCACGGCGCCGCCCGGCAGCAGGTCCTTGCCCAGGTAAGAGAGGCCGACGATGAAGAGCCCGTCGAGCGTCAGCCCTTCCATGAACGACCAGCCGTCCAGGCTGTTGGGCAGCTTGAAGCGCTTCGCCGGCCTGGTCACGGGATGCGGCGCCGCCGGAAGCCGCCGCGTGACGCACCACGCAAGCAGCGAGAACACCGCGAGGATGCCGAAGATCGCGCGCGGCCCCGTCCAGTGCGCCAGCAACGCGCCCAGCGGCAGCGCGAGCACCGGCCCCACCGCAATGAAGGCGCGCGAACGCCCGTTGCGCCGCGCGGCACCCACCGGGTCGGCCGTGGCCAGCGCCTGCGTCGACAGGTTCAGCGCCGCGAAGCACAGGCCCCACATCAGCCGCAGCGGCAGCAGCGCCCAGAAGCCCGAAAGCGTGGCGTAGCCCAAGCCGCACACGGCAGCCGCCACCACCGCAATGGTGCAGGTCAGCCGGTCGCCGTTGCGGGCGTAGAAGCGCGCGACGAAACCATAGCCGGCGATGCGCACCAGGCGGTTGGCCGCGAGCAGCATGCCGGCCTCGGCAAGCGTCACGCCGAACTGGCTGGCATACATCGGCAGCAGCAGGTAGAGCACCACGTCGGCCGGCAGTGAAAGGCCGAGCGCCATCGCCGCGTGGCGGGAATTCAGGTCGGTGGACGTGGGGCTGGAAGCGTGTTGGGTGCGAGACATCGGGCGCTGATGGTGCGCCGCCGCCTGCCCCGCCGACAAACGACATTAACGCCCGTCATGCGTGAGAAAATTGCACGCATGCCGCTTCGAGAGCCTCCCCTCAACGCCGTGCGCGCCTTTACCGCCGCGGCACGTCACCTGAGCTTCACGCGTGCGGCGCTCGAGCTGCACGTCACGCACAGCGCGGTGAGCCGGCAGATCAAGAGCCTGGAGGAGTTCCTTGGCATCTCGCTGTTCGAGCGCCGCATCCGGCAGGTGGCGCTGACTGCCGAGGGACAGCAGTTCTTCGCGGAGGTGGAGCCAGCGCTTGCACAGATCGGCGCGGCGGCGCGGGCGCTGCAGTCGCGGGAGGCGGCCCGCGCGGTGCGGATCAACGTGCGCCCTTCTTTCGCGGTGCGCTGGCTCATTCCACGCCTGCCCTCCTTCGTCGAGCGCCACCCCGACATCGAGCCGCAAGTCGTCACCAGCACCGTCATGCCCGAACAGGCCGTCGGCAGCTTCGACATCGCGGTGCGTCGCGGCCTGGAAGGCTGGCCGTCCTCGATGGAGGTGCAGCCCTTTCTCGAAGACGAGGTTCTGGTGGTCGGTGCGCCCTCGCTGTTCAAGGCCCATCCGCTGGACGACCTGCGCGCGCTCGCCTCACACGTGCTGCTGTCGGCCAGGACCCGCGAGGACGACTGGGACGACTGGAGGAAGCAGGTCGGCGCGCCGCGCGCGCGGCCGGCGGGCCGGCTGCAGTTCGACCACCTGCACTTCGTGCTGCAGGCCGCGGTCGATGGGCTTGGCATTGCGCTGGCGCCGACATCGCTGGTGGCGCACGACCTGGCCTCGGGCCGCCTGCAGTCGCCGCTGCCCACGCTGCGCATGCCGCTGGAGCGGTACTACTACGGCCTGGCGCCCGATGCCGCGCCGGAAGCGGCGTACGTGGCCGAATGGTTCGTGGAGATGCAGGCCCAGGGCGCGTAGTCGATCGGCGTGCGGCGGATGCTCGTGCGTCCGGAAACGGCCGGCGCCACGAGCTCGCTGCTCGCAAGATGAGTGCATGCCCCCTCCATTCCTTCCCCCCTCCTTCCAGAACCTGGCCTGGTCCAACCTTGCCGCGCAGTCCGCCGAGCAACTGAGCCTTGCGGCCGTGCCACTGGTTGCCGTGCTGGCGCTCGGCGCAGGGCCGGGCGAAATCGGCTTTCTCGCGGCGGTGCAGACACTACCCTTCCTGCTGGTCTCGATGCCCATGGGCCTGCTCGCGGACCGCATGTCGCGGCGGCGGCTGATGGTCTGGGCCGAGGGGCTGCGGGCGGTGTCGCTGCTCGTGCTGCTGGCGATGGTGTTCGCGTCGAAGCTCAGCATCGGCTGGCTGGCCGCGCTTGGTTTCCTGGGCGCGGTGGGCACCGTGGGCTTCAGCGTCGCGGCGCCCGCGCTGGTGCCGGCACTCGTGCCGCGTGAGGCGCTGGCCGTGGCCAACGGACGGCTCGAACTGGCGCGCAGCGCAGCATTCACCGCCGGCCCCGCGCTCGCGGGCTCACTGGTGGCGTGGGGCGGTGCGTCTGCCGCGTTCGTTCTGGCTGCGGTGCTGTCAGTGGCGGCCGTGGGCCTGCTGCTGCGATCGGGCGAGGTACCCCGCACACCCACCTCCGGACGGCATCCGCTGCTCGAGGTGCGCGATGGCGCGCGCTTCGTCTGGCGGCACGAGATGCTGCGCCCGATGCTGATGACCGGCGCGGTCTTCAACATCTCGTGGTTCGTGCTGCAGGCCGGCTACGTGCCCTATGCGGTGCGGGTGCTTGGCCTGGGCGCGCAGGCGGTCGGCCTCACGCTGGCGATGTATGGCGCGGGCATGGTCGTCGGCGCGCTGCTGACGCCGCGCGCAGTGGCGTGCCTGGCGTTCGGCCGCGCGATCCAGGTCGGGCCCGCGGTCGCGGTTGTTGCAGCGGCGGCGATGGCGGCCACGCTCGTCGTACCGACCGCCGCGCTGGCCGCGCTCTCGTTCTTTCTGTTCGGCGCGGGTCCGATGGTGTGGGTCATTACCACGACCACGCTGCGCCAGAGCGTGACAGCAGCGACGATGCTGGGCCGGGTGTCGGCCGTGTTCCTCACGATCAATGCGGGGGCGCGGCCCATCGGCGCAGCACTGGGCGGCGTGGTCGGGGCCGCTTGGGGCGAGCCGGCCTGCCTGCTGCTGGCGCTCGCAGGGTTCGTGCTGCAGGCGGCGATCATCTTCGCGTCGCGCATCGCGGGGCTGCATCGGTTGCCGGTGCCGGTCACCTGAGCTGCGGGGAAGCGCCGCTAAAAAAGCGAAGCCATCCCGTTAGGCCGCGCATCCTCGATGTCGAGCATGCGCAGCTTGGTCAGCGCGCCGCCGCCGGCCGAGAAGCCGCCGGGCTTGTTGCCCGCCGCCAGAACCCGATGGCAAGGCACCACCGGCGCGAACGGGTTGTGGCCCATGGCCTGGCCCACGGCACGCGACAGGCCCTTGTCGCCCAGCTCCTCGGCGATCTCGCCATAGGTGCGCGTCTGCCCAGGTGGAATGCGCCGTGCGATCGCGTAGATGCGCTGGTGAAACTCAGACACGCCGCGCATGTCGAGTTCGATGTGGCCCAGGTCGTCGTGCACGCCTTGCAGCAGGCCCTGGATGGCGGTGATGGCGCGTTGCGCCGCCTCGCTCGGCGGCCTTTCGCTCAGTTCGGGGAAGCGTTGCTTCATCCGCGCCCGCGTGGCTGCCTCGCCCTTGTCGGCAGGCAGTTGCACGCCGACCAGTCCGCGCGGTCCCCAGGCCAAGGCGCACATGCCGATGGAAGTCTCGAACAAGGCAAACCCGGTCATGACGTCTCCTGCAGCGCATATGCAATGCGAGTGATGCCGAGCGACACCGCCGCGCCCATCGACAGCGCGAACGCGAGCCGCAGCGTGGGCTGTACGGGGGCGGAGAAAGTGAGCGTCATCGACATCGAAACGGGCGGTCTGCCATTCTGTGCCCTCGGCAATTACCCTGAAAGCTGAGTATCTGAATTCCATTTTTCATTTCACGATGACTCCAGCCCGGCCTTGCGCTGGACTGCGCCGAAGCCAGATACAGCAGGTTTATCAATCACTTAGGCGGGTTCAGCATATGCCGGTGCATTCCGAAACCTGACCCGCCTTCCTCTTTGCCGGCCCCTATGAGGCCCCTGGGAAACGGGTCTTTCCGAGGAGTCATCATGGCAAAGCTCAAGCTCACCAAGTCCGTCGTCGATGCGGCGCAACCCCAGGCGCAGGCCGTCGAGTTGCGGGATACCGTCGTACCGGGTTTTATGTGCAAGGTTACACCGGCGGGCCGCAAGGTGTTCATGCTCCAGTACCGCACGAACGCGGGCGAGCGCCGCAAACCCGCCCTGGGCCTGTACGGCGAACTGACCGTCGAGCAGGCCCGCGCCCTGGCGCAGGAGTGGATGGCCGAGGTACGCCGGGGCGGCGACCCCAGCGCCGCCAAGGCCGCATCCCGTTCCGCCCCCACGGTCAAGGAGCTGTGCGGCAAGTTCATGGAGGACTACTCCAAGCAGCGCAACAAGACCAGCACGCAGGAAGGCTACCAAAGCGTCATCGACCGCAACATCATTCCCATCCTGGGCCGGATCAAGGTGCAGGACGTGAAGCGTTCCGACGTGGCCGCAGCGATGAAGAAGATGGCGCACAAACCCGCCGATGCGAACCGCACCTTCAGCGTCATGCGCCGCATGTTCAACCTGGCCGAAGTGTGGGGCTACCGCCCCGACGGCACCAACCCTTGCCGCCACGTTCCGGTATATCCCGATGGCAAGGCCACCCACCTCATCAGCGACGAAGACATGGGCAAGCTGTTCCGCCACCTGGAGCACCTGGAAGCGGAAGGACTGGAGCGCTACACCATCCCGCTGGCGATCCGCCTGCAATTCGAGTTCGCGGGCCGCCGCTCGGAAATCATCTCGCTCCAATGGCAGTGGGTCGATCTGGAAAACCGCCGTGTCGTCTGGCCCGACAGCAAGACCGGCGGCATGTCCAAGCCCATGAGCGAAGAAGCCTACCGGCTGCTTTCAACAGCGCCACGCAAAGACGGCTGCCCCTACGTGCTGCCCTCGCCGAACGACCCCAGCAAGGCCATCACCGAAGGCGAGTACTACGGCGGCTGGAGCCGTGCCCTCAAAGCCGCAGGGGCAACGCATGTCGGCACACACGGTATCCGCCACCGCTCGACGACCGACATTGCCAATTCGGGCATCCCGGTGAAGGTCGGCATGGCGCTGACCGCGCACAAGACCGTAGCGATGTTCATGCGCTACGTTCACACCGAAGACGGCCCGGTGCGCAAGGCGGCGGAACTGGTGGCGAACCGGCGCAAAACGGTGATCATGGGCAAGCAACCAGCCACGCAGGAAAGCACCACCGCCGCATGACGTAGCTGCCCTGTCCTGCATTCGGACTGCCAAGATTCCGCCCCTGTTTTACGCACGCCAGCGTGCGCAAAACAGGGGCGGCAGCATTTGAAAACCACGCCAGCCGCAAGCGTTGCCGCTGGCATCACC
This sequence comes from Variovorax sp. Varisp46, assembly GCF_059491885.1. Classification (NCBI taxonomy): domain Bacteria; kingdom Pseudomonadati; phylum Pseudomonadota; class Betaproteobacteria; order Burkholderiales; family Comamonadaceae; genus Variovorax; species Variovorax sp. Varisp46. Next base: position 1,977,538 of record NZ_CP168515.1, on the reverse strand, counting down.
ACTGTCCGCCATCAAGCCATTGCCGTGCATTCCAGCGCGTCGTTGCGCGTGCATTCGCGCTGCACGCCGAACTGCACTCGGCGTTGCCATCCCATGTGCAGGCCGCTCCGCCGCCACACCGAGTTTGCGTGCCGTGGCGCTTGAAGCGGCGGAAGGCAAGATTAAAGGTGCGGCACCACGGTGCGCGCAAAGCCAGTCTGCACATGGGGTTGAGGCGGCACACGCCGAATGCGGCACCGTGCCGTCGAACTGTGTCAATCCAGCAGCCATGCAGCCTGCGCGCGTGCCGCCTACGCGGCAACATGCCCTGCTGCGCCAGGGCAGCAGAGCGTCGAAGATGCAGAAACCGGCTCAGGAGCGTGGGTCAGGAGAGGCCGCAGTGGCGTCAATGAAGCGAGCCAGCGCTGCTATCTCACCCCTAGACCTGGTGCCAAACGCGCTCAGAAGGCCACCAGTGGGCCTAGAGGTGGCATCAGGAAGGGTGGCAAGGACAAGCCCTCAGCATGCACCACCGAGATCCGCTCCAAGCTTGAAAAGAAGCTCAAGGAAGTCAGGGACCATGCCAAGGAGGTTCAGCCTGGCCAGCAGCGCACCAACCACACCGCACCTCACCGAGTAGCCCGCGCCCAGCAGGAACGTGAGCATGCCTCTTCCATGCCCAGCATGGGCAGCTCGGCAGTAGATGGCTTGGAAGCACAGATAGGTGGCCTATCCATGCAGTACCACAACCTCTTGTTGCTGCTGGCTGGTGCTACCGGCAGACGAGCAACGAAGCTTCAGGCCCAAATCATCGCCCTTCAGCAGAAGCTAACTGCATTGAATCTTGAGCTTGAGAAGAGGAAGCTCAAAGAAGCAAAAGACAAAGATCCGAAATCTCAAATCTAGAACGATCAATTATTCACGGTGTGGAGCAGAGCCCGCGATATCCTTGGGGACTAAACAACGATATTTCTTTGGGTCGCTCATATCACATACAAAGTACCAAGCAGTCCATGGCCCCTGGATTGCATCCGCAGTCATCTGAGACTTCTTTGATGGGATTATGTCACTAGACCCATAACGGTTTCGATTTAGGCATTCATTGATTGCACCCGGAGCCTCCAAGCAAAACAATACCGACACTGGAACGCGGCAATCATTGTAAATTCTCTTATATGCATCAGAAATGCCCTTGCCAGCCTGAACGATGCGCACACATTTGCCAGCAATAAATGGAGCATTCTGATCATCTTTTTTGGGTTCATTTTCTTCAGGTGGTTGCTCACCGAATGTAATTTCAGATTCACTGCCAACGATTATTTTTTCCGATCTAGTAGGTTGCCGCTGCGCAAGTACATTTTGCGGCTTCATGATTTGCTATCACTCTCTTATTTTTGACTGTAGGGCGATCTCCATTATTCATCGCTAGAGTTGAAGCTTGTTTGCTCTCTGGCTTATACACTCCAACAGCAGCCATCATGCATTTAGCATAAGCCAATGGATATTGCTGCCCTCCATACATCAAGATTTTGTGATCATTTGCTTTAATCGAATTAAGTATGGGGCCTGGGCTCCACCCCTCAGAAATCCATTTTTTTGCAATCACTTAGCTGCTGCTCAGGCACACTACGGCAATAATTGGTCAAATCAGCACTTGTTGCATCAGCCATACTAAGACATTCAGCCTCACATAGACCCGCGAACGAATTAGTCGAAAAAAGCAACGAGAATAATATTCCCAGGAAATATGTTAAGTTAAATTTTCCGGACATGGAAAATTCATTTATGATAATAATATCAGCCAACCATCATTGATTAGTTATCTGATTCCAAAGCACTGAAATTAAATAATTAGTGCGCGGGCTTAAATCCAATAAACAAGGATCCGCTATCTCACAGCACACCTAGCGCGAGAGCCATCTTTGTAGAAAGTACAGGTCCAGTCAGACCCACCACTCGGCCTTCTACAAACTAGATTTGTGCTGTCAGTTCTAGGAACTATTTCTGGCTTCCCCCCTTCACAACCACACCTCTGTTGAGCATCATTCAACACATTAATGGTTCTGCTGCAATTTTTCTGAGAACTTTGCTGAGCCGTGCCACTAGCTGCATTTGTTGAGGTGCCTCCTCCTTGAATCGCGGTCCCGAGTGCTGCCATCTGCGTTGAGTTTCGTCCACTTGTCGAACCAACACCTATTAATGCGCCACCTATTGAACTGATCAACTGGGTTGACTCATCGTGTGTCTTTTCTGTAATTCGACCGCTCGCCACGTTTGCAGAAGCATTTCGTCTATTTATATCCACATTTTCGGTAGCCAACAGTGAGTTGGCCTTTTTATCCAAAACTGCATCTTTATTTTTAATAGCAATTGTTTTAAGAATTTCAACAAGCCCTACCGGATCTTCAGTGATTCTGGGTGCAGAAAAATCAGTCACCCAAACTGCATAATCATATGCATCTCTTTCAAATCCAGCTGTCGCATCCATCGTGGCGAGCATGCTCTTTGAAAGGCGAACAACACTCTCATATGATCCATAAGTAGAGTTTCCGTACGTGCAACTTCCAGCCCTTTCTTTAATTCTGCCAATAGCCAATCTTGCAATTGGAAAATTACCCTCACTCATGGCTTTACCAAAGCTTTGAGAATAATTAATTATTGAGCTACGACAGGATCCTTGTCTATACTGTATATCTGCAACCTCAAGTTTTCCCTCTGGCGTTGAATAACTAACACAAGCAGTTAGAGATAACACCCCAAACAAAGTGATCAGTAATTTTTTAAATCTCATCATTTATTCAATTCTTTAGATCAATTCAAACATTATTAAAAAAAGAAATAGTGAATTCCACTTTCAGATAATGTGACAGAATCGCGCAGTGAAATTCAAAAATTTAAGTTTTAATTCCAGCCTTCATCCGCATAGGCATTACCCGCGCAGATCAGTAGCCCAAGAGTCAGTAAATGTATGTTTTTCATTTTGATAGAACGATTAAGAGTGGATTGAAGGGTTGGTATTAAGCAAATCCCAAAAGCAAGGATCTGCCGCCTTAGCGCCATTACATAGGCTTACACATGAGTTCGCATCCCCAAAATTTAGGTTAAGCTGGGTGAAATCGTTAGCACACTTATTCTTTTTGATCACACAAAAACTGATCCATCATGAATTTTGGTGATAAAAAAGAATTCGGAGCCTTGGTCAACGACCTCTATGCAGCAGCCTTGGGTGATGTGTCTTGGTCAGAGGCTATGGAGGGGCTGCGCACGCACGCTGGGACCCGGCTCGCTACCTGGTTGTGGCATGACCTTGAGACAGGTGAATCGGGGTTTCGCGGTCTAGCGGCTGATGATTCGGCATGGATGAATCACATGCTGAACAGCTACACGCAAGAGTTCGTTCGCTACGACCCAGCTCAGGGCCTAGCTAAAAATTGGAGTGGAGGCTACTGGTTAGATGACCTTCAGGAGTTCTCGTCTGAGGTCCGCGACCGCGGGGTCTTCTATCAAGAATTCCTGCATGCCAACGGGGTAGGAAGCTGGTCAGGTGTAGTTATCTCACGCACACCCAAGCATATTGAGTTCTTGTCTTACCACGGCCAGCCTCAAGTAGCTGGGGTTGCAAGGCAGTTGTGGCGACGGCGTGAGGTGGACAGCCTACGTTCGCACATGGTGCGAGCACTCCAGTTGCAACAACGTTTGGCGCAGCCACAGGAACGTTCTGCTCTGGCCGAGTCGGCATTGAATGGATTGGCTGCATCAGTCTTCGTGCTCGATGAGACAGGCATGCTGCTCTTGGCGAATGCAGCAGCTCACTCGTTGATGGCCAGCGAACCAGCTATGCGCTTTCGGTCAGGACGCTTCGCACCAGAAGGGTATGAAGAACCTGCACTCTGGAAGGCCGCTTGCTCACAAGGTGCCGTGACTCTGCGCCGCAGGTCAGGCTCTCCTTTACAGCTTGCATTGACACCCATTCCACCATCAGCACAGCTTGCCAAGCAATGGCAAAAGCCTCTCGTGTTGATGACAGGGCCAGCAGCACCAGAGGATCTAGAGCGGGTCAGCCACCTACGGGTGTTGTATGGACTGACTCACGGAGAAGCCAAGCTATGTGCCATGCTTGCCTATGACGGATTGACACCACAAGAATGTGCAGACGCGAGGTGTGTATCTATCCACACAATCCGATCCCAAATCAAGATCATCGAATCAAAGATGGGAGTCAACACCTTGGCTCAGTTGGTTCGCCTAGTGCTCATCCTTCGTTGATCTATAGAAAAATCATCCGACTGAAAGTCTGTGTGGTCGCCCGATCTCCCATGGCACCCTATCTCTGCACATCGTCGCGGCGATCTGCTGCCCCAGACGTTGCTCAATCACTCGCTTCCATGGCACCAAGCTGAACCCCTTGTTGCCATCGCAGCATCGCATAGCGTCCGCTGGATTTCTCCAAGATTTGTCTCCGTGCACCTATGTGGCCCTTAACTTATCAAGCACCAAGGGAGTGCAAGCATTGGAGTCCGGCCTAAGCCATTGTGCTGTTTAAGTTTTTCGCCACCTCATCATCACAGAAAAACTTGACAGTGGACATTTTTCATGGCTGGCGCAAAGTACACGTTTTGGCAGAAAATCGGCGCGCAAGGTTACCGAATGACACATTTGCCCTCGTCGCCGGAAGATCCGCATCTTTTGTGGGCGAGGACGGGCAGTGAATGCGAACGCGACTCTTGAGGGTCGACGAAGCCGCAGCGGCGTGTGATCGACATCCAAATTTAAACCGCCGTTGACGCGTATCTCATGCTGCTCCCTTTTCCCGTGCGCTTGCCGCGTGCCACGATGAATCCCCCGTCCGTCGCGCTGACCAAGGGTTCGACCTCGCTCGGCCTGAGCAGGCTTACGCTGTCGGTTGAACCGTATGCCGTGATGGTGCTCGGCCATTCGATCTGAAACGAACCACGCACAAGTGGAAGACTCTGCGCACGCGATGCGCCCCTTCCCTTCTCGATTGCAGGACAACAGCAAGTTGTCTCGGCGCTGGCGCATGAGGAGGCCGATCGTCATTGCGCGCAGCGTTCGCGCCGTGTGCTTGAGCCTGCTTGCCGCCGGCGCGTTCGGCGCCGCCTGTGCGCAAAATGCGATCAAGGCGGTCGCAGCCTCCATCCAACAGGGCGTCGAGGTGATCCAGATCGATCTAGCGCAATCGCTCGCCGCCGTGCCCAGCGGGTTTTCAGTCCAGAGCCCCGCGCGCATCGCACTGGATTTCCCCGGCGTCGCAAGCGATGTCGGACGCGCAGCCATCGAAGTGAATCAACCCAACCTGCGCTCGATCAATGTGGTTCAGGCAGGCGAGCGCAGCCGGGTGGTATTGAATCTCAGGCAGCCGACGCCGTACAAGGCAGAGATACGAGGCAATTCGCTGCGGGTCACGCTGCAGACCGTTGCCGGGACACGGTCGCCGGAGACATCCGCATCGACAGACGCTGCAGTGGCGCCTGTTCGCGGCGGGCCGATCACGCTGAACTTCTCCAATGCCGACATCGAGGCCGTGGCCCGCACCATGGCGGTGGTCACGGGCCGCGACGTGGTGGTCGACCCGCGCGTCAAGGGCACGATGAACCTCGTCACCGACCGCGCGATCCAGCCGGCGGCCGCCTTCGACCAGTTTGCCGCGGCGCTGCGCCTGCGGGGCTTCGCGTTGGTGGAAGCCGACGGCCTCTACAAGGTGGTGCCCGAGGCCAGCGCCAAGCTGCAGAGCAGCACCGTCAACACCTCCATCAGCGCCACCGCGTCGAGCGGCAGCAACCAGATCGTCACGCAGATCTTCCGCCTCAACTACGAGTCGCCGAACAACCTGCTGCCGGTGCTGCGCCCGCTGATTCCGCCGAACAACACCATCAACGTGAACCCGGGCAACAACTCGCTCGTGATCACCGACTACGCCGACAACATGCGCCGGCTGGCGCGCATCATCGCGTCGCTCGACGTACCCAATGCGTCCGACATCGAAGTCATCCAGCTCAAGCACTCGGTCGCCACCGACATGGTGCCGCTGGTGCAGCGCCTGGTCGACGGCGGCAGTGCCGCCGCACCGAACGCGGCCACACCAGGCGCGACCGATGCCTCGTTCCGCACCACGCTGCTGGCCGATCCGCGCAGCAACTCATTGATCCTGCGCGCGGCCAATCCGGCGCGCGTGGCGCTGGTGCGCACGCTGGTCGACAAGCTCGACCGCGCGCCCAGCGAAAGCAGCAACGGCGCGGCCGGCAACATCTACGTGGTCTACCTGAAGAACGCCGATGCGGTGCGGCTGGCGGCCACGCTGCGCGCCGCGATGGCGGCGAACCAGCAGAGCACCACGCCGGGCGCAGCCGGTGGCGCAGGCGGCGGTGCCGTGCCGCAGCAGAGCGCGCCGCAGGCCATGCAGGTGAACCTGAACAACAACCAGGGCGGCGGCTCGGCCGCGGCCAACGCCCCGCTCAACAACGCCAACCAGCCCTCCACCGGCGGCCAGATCCAGGCCGACCCGTCGACCAACTCGCTGATCATCACGGCGCCCGAGCCGCAATACCGCCAGATGCGCGCGGTGATCGATCGGCTCGACGGGCGCCGCGCCCAGGTCATGATCGAGGCGCTCATCGTCGAGGTCAGCGCCAACAAGGCCGCGAACTTCGGCGTGCAGTGGCAGAGCGCGCTGGGCAACAACGCGGTCATCGGCACCAATTCCAGCCTGAACAAGACGAACATCCTGGCGCTGACCCAGGCGCTGGCCACCCGGAATGCCGCCGGCCTGGCGACGTCGATCCAGCCGGGGCTGAACCTGGGCATCGCCGGCAAGATCGGCGGCCAGTACATCCTGGGCGCGATCGCGAACTTCTTCAACAGCGACGGCGACGCCAACGTGCTCTCCACGCCCAACCTGCTGACGCTGGACAACGAAGAGGCCAAGATCATCATCGGCCAGAACGTGCCCTTCCCCACCGGCTCGTATGCCAGCACCTCGGGCTCGGTGGGCGTGAACCCGTTCACCACCGTCGAGCGCAAGGACGTGGGCCTCACCCTGCGCGTGCGCCCGACCATCAACGAGAACGGCACGGTGCGCATGACGATCTTCCAGGAGACCTCGACCGTCGACCAGAACTCGCTGAGCAACCCCAACGGCCCGACCACCAACAAGCGCTCGATCGAGTCGAGCGTGCTGGTGGAAGACGGGGGCCTGGTCATGCTGGGCGGCCTGCTGTCGGACACCTACAACAACAACATCGAGAAGGTGCCGCTGGCCGGCGACATCCCGGTGCTGGGCAACCTGTTCAAGAACGAGAACCGCACGCGCAGCAAGAGCAACCTGATGATGTTCCTGCGCCCGGCGGTGATGCGCGACGGCGCTTCGTCCGAGGCCTTCGCCTACGACCGCTACGACGAGATCCGCGGCCAGCAGCTGCAGACGCAGCCGAACACCGACAACGTCATGCTGCGCGGCGTGAACGCCGCGCCGGTGCTGCCCGACTCCGCACTGCAGCGCTCGAACAACCGCGGCAGCGGCAGCACCCGCATGGAAGGCACGCAGCCCATTCCGCCGCCGGCCGATACGCGGAAGTTCGCTCTGCCTGCGAGAAGCTGAGGGACTGCTTGAGGTCGCTCGGGGTGCGATCACGCCGGCGGAGTGCCTTGCGCAGCGAAATAAAGGAGGAGGCCGCAGCCCGGGGGACATTCGCGCAGGGGAGTACCCGGTGCCCTGTGCACGCACCCCGAACAACGCGCCAGCAGAAACTGAGAAGATCCAGAACATGACCCCCTCCCAGACCGCCCTCACCGACGCACTCGTGGCCGCGCGCCGCGGCAACCGCACCCTCGATGCCACGCCCTGGACCGACGCGCTCGAAACCGATATCCAGGCCTATGAAGTGCAGGACGCCGTCGCGGCCGCGCTCGGCTGGTTCGACGCTCAGCCCGTGCCCGGCACGTGGAAGTCGGGCGGCGGTTCGCGCGGCGCGACGCTCACACATGCGCCACTGCCTCCTGCCGGTGTGCGCCGGAGCCCGGCGAACTTCAGCGACCTCGTGTTCCACGCGCCCGGCATCGAGGCCGAGATCGCCTTGCGGCTCGGACAGGACGTTGCGCCGGCACAGGCCGCGCAGCTCGATCACGACAACACCGCCTCGCTCATCGACGCCATGACCGTGTCGGTCGAAATCGTCGACTCCCGCTGGCAAGACCTCGCCGCAACACCCGCCCTGCTGCGCCTTGCCGATTCGCAGGTGCACGGCGCACTCGTGCTCGGCGAATGGACGCCCTACGCCGCCGTCGACTGGGCCTCGCAGCGCTGCGAAACGAAGGTCGGCGGCGCAGAGACCGTGGTGCGCGAAGGCACGCATCCGCTGGCCGACCCCGCATGGCTGCTGCCGATCTGGCTGCGCCACCTGACCCGACACGGCCAGACCGTTCCCGCGGGCACGGTGGTCACCACCGGCTCGTGGGTCGGCATCGTGCCCTGCCGGCGCGGCGATCAGGTGACGGCGGAGTTTGCCGGCATAGGCGCCGTCCGCTTGATCGTGTAGCGCTCGCCGCCCACCCCCGAGCACGCCACCAGAAAGTCGAGCACCGCCCGGACCCGGGCGGGCAGTGTGCCGGCCTTGCCGATGTAGACCGCGTGGATCGGCTCCACCTCTCCCGGGTTGAACTCTTCGAGCAACGGCACAAGCCGACCGGCGTCGATGTCGTGCTGGATGTGATACAGCGACAGCCGCGCCACGCCAGCCCCTGCGATGGCCAGCCGGCGCAGCGTTTCGCCGTCGCCCGCGCGCACCGGACCGGCCACGGGCAGCCACACCATGCGGCCGTCGACCCGCAGCGGCCAGTCGGGCGAACTGCGCCGGTAGCTCCAGCCCAGCCGGTTGTGGGCCTCCAGCTCCTGCGGCGTGCGCGGCGTGCCGTACTTCGCGAGGTAGTCCGGCGCGGCGACGATGGACTGGCTGGTCCCACCGAGCCGGCGCGCCACGAGATCGGAAGACGGCAGTTGGCCCCAGCGGATGGCGATATCCGCGCGCTCATCCATCAGGTCGACGATGCGGTCGGTCAGCGCAATGTCGAGCGTGATCTGCGGATGCCGTTCGAGCAGGCGCGGCACCAATGGCACCAGCTTGTGGTGCCCGAACGAGACGCTGGCATTGATGCTCACGCGCCCGCGCGCCGCCGCGCCGGCCGCCGCGCAGCGCTCGGCCTCGTCAATGTCGGCCAGCACGCGCAGGCTGCGTTCGTAGAACTCCGTGCCTTCGGGCGTAAGTTGCAGCTTGCGCGTGGAACGGTGCACGAGCTGGATGCCCAGGCGCAATTCGAGCCGCGCCACGAGCTTGCTCATGGCCGAGGGCGTCATGCCCAGCAGGCGCGCCGCCGCCGAGAACCCGCCAGACTCGACCACCTGCACGAAGGCTTCCATTTCGCCGGAACGGTTGACGTCGATGCGCGGCATGGCTCCTCCGATCTATGAATTCGAGTCACAAGTATGTGTACCTGCGGCATTCTAGTCATCAGTGGCTTTCGTCCGCACAGTACAGGGCATCATGCCAATCGCTCTAATCGCCCTCACCGCCGGTGCCTTCGGTATAGGTACCACCGAGTTCGTCATCATGGGCCTGCTGATGCAGGTCTCGACGGATCTCCACGTCTCCATCACGGCCGCCGGCCTGCTGATCTCGGGCTACGCGCTCGGGGTCGCGGTCGGCGCGCCGGTGCTCACCATCGCCACCCGCAAGCTGCCGCGCAAGACCGTGCTGCTCGCGCTCATGGGAATCTTCACGCTCGGCAATCTCGCCTGTGCCGTGGCGCCCAACTACGAGATGCTGATGGCCGCGCGCGTCATCACCTCGCTGGCGCACGGCACCTTCTTCGGCGTCGGCTCGGTGGTGGCCACTGGCCTGGTGGCGCCCGAACGGCGCGCCTCGGCCATCGCGATCATGTTCACCGGGCTGACCGCCGCCACGCTGCTCGGCGTGCCGGCCGGCGCGTGGCTGGGCCTGCAGTTCGGCTGGCGCTCGGCCTTCTGGGCCGTGACGCTGATCGGCGTGCTGGCCTTCACGGTGCTCGCGGTGTTCGTGCCGCGCGTGAAGGGCAAGGCCGGGTCCGCGCCGCTGCGCGAAGAGCTCGCCGTGCTGGCGCGCCCGCAGGTGCTGCTCGGCCTGGCGATGACGGTGCTCGGCTTTGCCGGCGTGTTCGTGGTATTCACCTACATCCAGCCCTTGCTCACGCAGATCACCGGCCTGTCGGAGTCGGCCGTGTCGCCGATCCTGCTTGTGTTTGGCGGCGGGCTGGCCGTGGGCAATATCCTGGGCGGCAAGCTGGCCGACCGCGCGCCGATGGCCGCCGTGCTCGGTACGCTGGCTGCGCTGGCCGTCGTGCTGGGTGCGATGCAGTTCACCATCGGCACGCCGTTCACGGCGGTGGGGTTCGTCGGCCTGCTCGGCATGGCTTCGTTCGCCACCGTCGCGCCGATGCAGTTGCGGGTGCTGGAGAAGGCCTCGGGCGCAGGCCAGAACCTCGCGTCGAGCCTGAACATCGCCGCCTTCAACCTCGGCAACGCACTCGGCGCCTGGGTCGGCGGCGTGGTGATCGACCATGGGCCGGGATTGCGCGCGCTGGGCTGGGCGGCGGCGCTGCTCACGCTGGTGGGCCTGATGATCGCGCTGTGGAGCCGCTCGCTCGACCGGCGCGAACCGCGCAACGTACTGGGGGACAGCGCTTCGGCGCGAGTTTGATTCACCGGCGGTCGCAGCCGCCGAACTCAGTGCTGCCGCGTGATCAGATCACTGCGCGCCCCCTCCGCAGGCATGAAGAACTCGAACCGATCGCGCCCCGCCGCCTTGGCGTTGTAGAGCGCCGTATCGGCCCGCGCCAGCAACTCCTCTGCGGTGACGGAGGAATCGGCAGCACGGTGAAACGCGATGCCGACGCTGGTCGTCACCTTGATGCGCTGGCCGTCCACCGTGAAGGGCGGCGTGTGGACGCGCTCCACGATCTTTGCCGCAACGGTGGCCGCGGTGTCCGGTGCGGTCAGGCCTTCGAGCACGAGCACGAACTCGTCGCCCGCCAGCCGGGCCACCATGTCGGTACCGCGCACGCAGCCCAGCAGCCGCCGCGCATATTCGGTGAGCACCGCATCGCCCACCGCATGGCCCATCGTGTCGTTGATGGCCTTGAAATGGTCGATGTCGAGGAACATCAGCGCCATCGCATTGCCCGCGAGCCGCCCGCGTAGCACCGCTCCGGGCAGGTACTCGTTGAACGCCAGCCGATTGGGCAGGCCGGTGAGCGTGTCGAGCCGCGCCAGTTCGATGAGCTTGTGCTCCACCACCTTCAGTGCCGTGATGTCGTGCGCCAGCGAGAAAATGCCGTGCGTCATGCCGTCTTCGCGTACATCGGGGACGTAGGTGACCTGCGTGATGCGGTCGAAGCCCTGGCGCTGCATACGAGCCTCGAACTCCGCCCGCTCCCCGCCCAGCGCCCGCGCGAGCATCGGCTGGCGCGACTCGTACACCTCGCGGCCCAGCACGTCCTGCACCTGGCGCCCCAGCACCTGGGCCGGGTCGAGCCCGAGCCATTCGCGGCTGGTGGCATTGGCGAAGGTGATCTTCTCGTCGCGGTCGATGTAGGTGATCAGCGCCGGCATGTTGTCGGTGATGGCGCGCAGGCGCAGTTCGCTCTCGGCCAGGCGCAGTTCCGCCTGCTTCAGCGCCGTGATGTTGAAGGACATGAGGTAGAAGCCGACGACCTCGCCGCGCAGGTTCTTGTCCGGCATCAGGTTGGCCTGGAAGTATCCCTCCCTGCCGTGCATGGGAGCGCGAACCGGGAAACGCACCTTCTTGCCCGAGAACACCACGGGCAGGTAGGGCTTGAGCTGCGCATGCACCGCTTTGCCGAGAGCCGAACGCAGGGTCGTGCCCTTCAGCGAAGCGCTCTGGTCCAGGCCCGCCGTCTGGCGCGCCCTGACGTTGGCGAACAGGCAGTTCTGCTCGCGGTCGAAGTAGCCGACCAGCGCCGGGATGTTGTCGGTCACGTCGCGCAGCCGCTTTTCCTGCTCGGTCAGGGCCCGGCGGATGTTCACGTCCTCGGTGATGTCGAAGGTCATCGAGAACACGCCGCGCACCACGCCGTCGGCATCGATGTCGGGAATGTAGTGGGCCTTGAACGTGCGACCGCCAATGCCCAGCGCCGGGTCGCCGGACTTCTCGAGAATCACGGTCTCGCCGGCCAGCGCGCGCCGGAAGCTCGGCTCCACCATCGCGAAATCCGCGGGGCCGCGCACTTCCGGCATCAGGCGGCCCACCAGCGTCTTGTCCTTGTGCAGGGCCCGCACGTGCGCATTGACGAAGGTGTAGCGCATCGACGCATCGACGTGCGACACCATCGCCGGGATGTTGTCGGCAATGATGCGTACCTGAGCCTCGCTGTGCGCCAGGCTGAGCTCGATGGCGCGCCGCTGCGCCATCAGTTCGTTGAAGGTGCGCGAGAGATCGCCGATCTCGTCGAAGGCGTAGGTGCGCGCCGCCGCGGTCCCGGTAGCCGCCTCCCGGGTGGATTGCATGTGCTGGTGCAGTTCGGACAGCGGCTTCAGCTGCCGGCGCACCACCGCGAGGGCCAGCGCGCCCGCGGTCAGCGCCAACGCCAGCGCCCCGAACCACGCACCGCGTTCGATGGCGTTGATGCCCGCGAAGGCTTCGCTGCGCGGGTACATGGCGCCGACGATCCAGTTCGCCTGCTCGGCACGGTCGAAGGCATAGAGGCCGCGCACGCCGGCTTCGTTGACGCCCTCGCTCGAGCCCTGGAAGCCGGCCAGCGCGCGAAGGACCTCGGGGTCGCCGCCGCCATTCGCCTGGATGTGATTCAGGATGCGCGAGGCGTCCGGATGGTCGACCACGATGCCATCCGCGGTCGTCACGAACAGATAGCCGGTCTTGCCGAACTTGATGTCGGCGAGCGCACCCAGGATGTTGCGGTCCTTCAGGTTGATGGCACCTGAGATCACGAACCTCACCTGCCCCGCGTTGTCGAGCACCGGCGCGGTGATGGCCACCTGTGCCAGCCCGTTGAGCCGGTTGCGGTAAGGCTCAGATACGAGACCGGCCCGGGACGCAACCGTTCGCTGGAAATAGGGCCGATCCTTCACGTTCACGGTACCGATGCGGTTCGCACCGTTGAGGTTGGCCACGAGGTTGCCGTCCATGTCGAGGAAGGCGACGTTGTCGAAGGCCTGACGCAGCGAGGCGTGCCTTTCGAGGAAGGCCTGCAGCGGCACGGTGTCCTGGAAGTCCTGCGCTTCCACGCTGTCGCCGAAGGTCTGCAGCAGGATCAGCCGGCTGCCGAATTTCTGGTCGATGGAGTCGGCGATGGCGGCCACGCGGGCGAGCTGCTCGGCCTCGATCGAGGCTCGCATGTTGCTCTTCACGAAGTGCAGAGCGAAGGTGGCAATCGCGAAGGTGGCCGTCAGGACCACCGCCATCACGCCGAGGCTCAGGCGTGTGTGCAAACCGAACCGGAATTTCGAGAAACCTGTTTGAGTCATTGAACTGTTCGGACCGGTACGTTGCCGGAGGGAATTTCCGGACAGTATCGGTGCGATCCACGCACCGGCAAAGGGCTTGGATGCAGGGCGCGACGAACAGCTCTATGCCCCCGGAAAAATGATCACCTTTGCCTTACTTTCATTCGGACAAAGACGGGTCTACCCGGCGAACATCTGCAGCCCCCGAGCGCGCACGCGGGGCGATCAGCGCATCGACGAGGCTGTCCACGCGCTGCTCCGCGCGCCGCATCGAATTCGAAAGCTGCTCGCCGCCGAATTCGTCGGACTCCACCGCCGCCTCGAACACTTCGGTGATCCCGATGTAGCCGAGCGCCGAACGCACGCTGCTCTCGGTGTGGTTGAGGTGCGCGACGCGGCCGCCCGCGTCGTAGCCATGGTCGCCGCGCGCGCCCAGCAGCACCACGCGCTTGCCCGCGTCCGCCAGCAGCGGCCAGTACGGCACCGCGCCGCGCGAACGGTCGAACCCGAAGGTGCGCCCGACGCGCACGATGTTGTCGATCCAGGCCTTGAACTGCGCGGGCACGCTGAAGTTGTACATCGGCAGGCCGATCACGACCACGTCGGCGGCAATGAGCTGGTCGACGAGCCGATCGCTCTCGGCGAGCGCCTCGGCCATCCATGGCTCGCGCGCGGCCGGCGGCGTGAAGGCCGCGTGGATCCAGCGGCCGTCGACGTGCGCGGGTGGCTGCCGGCCCACGTCGAGGTAGTCGATGCGGTCGGCGGGCCGCGCCTTGCGCCAGCGCTCGACGAAACGCGCCGAGAGTCGGCGCGTGTGCGAGCCGTGGAGGTCGGTGCCGGAACGGCCCGGCCGGGCGCTGGCGTCGATGTGGAGGAGATTCATGGTCATGGTCTTGATGGATGAATTGGTATCTTTCGTCCCGCGCGGCCAGAATGGTGCGCAGGCCTTGAATCTAGGTTCACGAGCCACTCATCACAAACGACGATTTCTCCACGCATGAACGAGATTGGCTCATCCATCCGCCCTCTCCGGCGGCTGCCTCCCCTGCTGTCGCTGCGCGCCTTCGAGGCTGCGGCCGCGCACCTGAGCTTTCAGCGCGCGGCGCTCGAACTGTCTGTTACGCCGTCGGCCATCAGCCACCAAGTGCGTGCGCTCGAAGACACACTGGGCCAGCCGCTGTTCCGCCGGCTCACGCGGCAGCTCGCGCTGACGCCAGCGGGCCAGCGGCTGTTCGCCGACCTGCGCATGGGCTTCGACATGCTCGAAGCCGGCGTCGACAAGCTGCGCCGCCCCGCCGCGTCGCAGGCCGTCACCCTCACCACCAACACCGCATTCGCCGCGCGTTGGGTGCTGCCGCGCATGGAGGCGTTCCGCAGGGCCTGCCCGGGAGTCGAGCTGCGGCTGCATGCGAGCGACACCTTGGTCGACCTGGCGCGCGGCGACGCCGACATCGCTGTTCGCTCGGGCCACGGCAACTGGCCGGGACTGGTGTCGCGCGAGCTGATGCCCGAGCGCTATGCGCCTTTGTGCAGCCCGATGCTGGGCCTGAAACGCGCCTCAGACCTGCCGAAGCACCGGCTGATCCACTGCGACTGGCAGCCGCAGGCGCTCGCACCTGCCGTGTGGACGCGCTGGTTTCGCGAAGCCGGCATCACGCCGCCGAGGGGGCGCGCGATGAAGGCTTCGGGCCTGTCGTTCTCCGACGAGACGCACGCGACGCTGGCCGCCCTTGCAGGACATGGCGTTGCGCTGCTGAGCCTCACGCTGTCGGCCGAAGAGCTGCGCAGCGGCGCGCTGGTGCAGCCCTTCGGGCCTGCGCTCGACACCGGCAGCTACTTTCTGGCGGTCGCGCGCGGCAGCGAGAGCGAGCCGGCCGTGCGGGCGGTGTGGGAATGGATTGCGTCGCAGGCCGCACCGGAGCCGCAATCGCGAGGCTGAGGACAAGCTGGACGCAGAACTTGCAGGCTGTCGCAGTTCTCGTGGAGACTCGCGTTCCAACAACAAAGTGAGGAGAAGTCATGACGAGGTTTGCCCGCATCCCTCTTGCCATCGCAACAGGCGCGCTTCTTGTAATGGCTTTGGCTTCATGTGGAGGAGGCGGCGGGGGTGGCGGAGGCGCTGGCATCGGCATAGGCCTGGGCACGGGTTCTGGAGGAACAACACCGGTCACCGGCGTTCCCGAGCTGCCGGCACGCGAGGCCCTCATCGCTCGCGCGAGAACCTTCGAACTCGACACGCCCTACGTGCCGCCACCCGGCGACCCGCTGGAGCACAACACCTCGGGCTACGCGAAGACGATGTGCTCCGCCGCATTCGTCACCGGCCTCGATCCCGATTTCGCCGTCGAGAGCGTGGGCTACTTCACAGGGCCCTACGACCAGCGCAAGAAGGTCGGCAGGCCGGTGGTCGACCGCGACAAGAAGGAAGTCCGCATCGCCATGCCCAATGGGCCGACGCTGGTGGCGCGCTACTACGGTTCGCAGGGCTGCATCACGCTGCCAGCCGGCAACGACGGCGTGTTCTTCACGCCGGTGGCCGTCAAGAGCGCCCTGCCCGATCCCTCGACCCAGCCGTGGCCCATGGGCGACGTGACGCCCGCCGGTCCCGCGCCCGGCATCGACACAGCAAAGGTGGGCCAGGCAGTCGACGCGGCCTTCGAGCTGCCGGAGGCCTACACCGCAGCCTTCGTCGTCACGCACAAGGGACGCATCGTCGGCGAGCGCTACAGGAGCGGCATCACGGCGACCACGCCGCTCGAATCGTGGTCGATGGGCAAGAGCGTGACCGCGACGATGCTGGGCGTGCTGATGAAGCAGGGCGAATACCGGCTCGACCAGCGCGCGCCGATTCCCGAGTGGCAGGCCACCGGCGACAAGCGCCAGGAGATCCGGATCTCGGACATCCTGCACATGTCGAGCGGGCTGCGCATCAAGGCGCCCGATGACCCGGACTTCGACCCCAACGGCACCTACCCCGACCACACCTATCTCTACACCGGCCGCATCAACTCGTTCAACTACGCGGCCACCCGCCCGCAGCAGTGGCCGCCCAACACCGTCGGGCGCTATCGCAATACCGACCCGGTGCTGGCGAACTACCTGATCCGCCTTGCCGTCGAGAAGCGCGGCGAGGAGTACCTGTCGTTCCCGCAGAGAAACCTGTTCGACAAGATCGGCATCCGCACGATGACCCTGGAGACCGATCCGTATGGCAACTTCCTCGCGCAGGGCTATGACTTCATGTCGGCACGCGATTGGGCGCGCCTGGCCAACCTGTATCTGCAGGACGGCGTCTGGAATGGCGAGCGCATCCTGCCCGAAGGTTTCGTCAAGTTCGTGAGCACCCTTGCACCGGCCTGGGCGGCCGACAAGCGCCCGATCTACGGCGGGTTCTTCTGGTTGAACGGCACGAGCACGTGGCCGGTGCCGACCACGGCGTATTACATGCTGGGCGCGGGTGGGCAGACGGTGCTGATCGTTCCTTCGCACGACCTGGTGGTGGTGCGTCTGGGCCATGACAAGGGAGAGCGGGCATCGGCCACGAGCCTGCGAAAGGCGCTGTCGCTCTTGATGCAAGCCGTGCCCAGTTCGTCGTGAGCGAGAGAGACCTCCTCGTTTCCCATTTCTGCAGCGGTGACGCCATCCGCAGCCGAAGCGTGAGCGATATCGTGCTGGCGAAAACGCTCGACGTGCCCGCGCCCCCTGCACGCCTGCTTGGGGATTGGGAAAGAGAGATTTCTTCGCAGCTGTTGCTGGAACCCGGCGACGTCGAGGCGCTGCCCTTGGCCCGGGCGCGTGCACGCTGGCCGGACTACCGGCTCTGCGTGCAGGCGGTATCCGACTGGACGCGCACGCTCGGGCTGCCCGAGGTGCTTGCCTCGAGCGACGTCGCCCTCATGGCTTGCCGCGGCGCGAGGTACCACCATGACGGTGCGCAATACGGCGGCGCGGCCTTCTGCAATCTTTTCGTGAGCGAGGAGAAGGGGCTGGACTTGCACTTCCCCTTTGCAGGTCATCGAATCCCCCTCGTCCGGGGTACTGCCGTGATATTCGATACCGGCCAGCCTCATGGTGTCATTCGACGCGGCAGCAGCGGCTTCGATGTGGCCGACTTCGCGTCCGGCCAGGATTGCACGCAAATGTTCCTGACCTGGGAGCTTCCGATCGAAGACACCCATGTCGCGCACGCTCTTCAGATCACTTTCGACGTCGACCCCTCGACCTCGTCACAACTGGAGGAAGAGCAGGTCCGGCTGAACGGCGAGCGGGCCGCCGTGTGCCCGAGTACCGGTCAGTGGCGCAGTGCCGATTGACCGTCAGCGACTGACTGGAACTGCCTCGGCCGCCAGTTCCTTCAGGCAC
The DNA here is from genome assembly GCF_059491885.1 of Variovorax sp. Varisp46. Taxonomy (NCBI): domain Bacteria; kingdom Pseudomonadati; phylum Pseudomonadota; class Betaproteobacteria; order Burkholderiales; family Comamonadaceae; genus Variovorax; species Variovorax sp. Varisp46. The sequence continues at coordinate 1,959,669 of NZ_CP168515.1, read as the reverse complement.
GCGCTGACCGCCTGGGGCGGTGCCTTTTCGTGACAGCGCGCTGCCGCCTCGCGGGCAACGGATTCGCTCAAGCGCCGCTCCTGCGCGGCCTCGACCTGGAATTCGACGACCCACTTCATGAGCATGGCCATCACGATCAGCAGGCCGATCAGGGCGGCCACCAGCGTCATGCGCCAGTCCCGAATGCGAAGGATCGACGCTGCGGACTTGCTCGCCACGGGTGCTGTGGGTTCTTGCAAAGCCATTTAGCGCGGGAGCTCCGGAAAGACCCACATGCTCAAACCAAGAATCAGGCCGGCTCCCAGCGACACGATGGCCGCGGTCATGAGCATCGATGCCGCAACGATGTTGGGAACCCGAATGGCCCCGACCACGAAGGCAACGGCCGCCAGGATGCACAGGAACACCGACAACCAGGCGACGTATGCCGGCCCGAGCCGGGGCGCCAACGGTTCGTCCGGGCTGATGTCGGACAGGAACGGGGTGCGCATGAATTGCCTCCTCTTGCAAGATGTCGCGGCGGATCGGCTCAGGTTGACCTTGGGTCAAGATCCTTCGGATCCGCTTGCAACTGCCCCTGAACTTCACCAAGAAAGTTATCAGAAGAGGTTATGAAAAATATGCGCCCGGGCTAAGGGAGTAGTTCGCAAACATGGCGCATGAAGAGCCGGTGCAGGCAGAAAGCTCGAGTGCCTGAGCAATATTTGACAAATGTCAAACCCGGCTCGTCCGCGTCGAAGCGTGGCGAGTTGCAGGTTTCTTGAAAAAGAAGCTCGAGGTCAGGCCGAGCGAAGCTGATCACGCAGCTTCTGCCCGATCTCCGGGCGTTCCAGGAACGGGTCGGCCGGATTCGTGATGGAGACGATGTTCTCCATGCGGCTTTTCACGTTGCCCAGCGCCTTCGGATGGCTGAACACGTAGAACTGGTTGGCGCTGATGGCGTCGAACACCTTGGCCGCCACTTCGGCCGCCGTGATCTTGCCGCTGCTCACCGCCTTGTTGCTCATGGCCTGGCCGATGAGCTGGCTCTTGGTGAGTTCGCTGTCCTTCGGTGCATTGGGCCGGTTGCGCTCGCTGCTGGTGATGCCGGTGGGCACGAAGTACGGGCACAGCAGACTCGCCCCGATCTGGTCGGTGACGAGGTTCAGGTCCTGGTACATCGTCTCCGTGAGGCTCACGACCGCGGCCTTGGCCGCGTTGTAGATGCCCATGTTGGGCGGCGTCAGCAGGCCGGCCATGCTCGCGGTGTTGGTGATGTGGCCGCGATAGCTCGGGTCTTTGGCCGCCGCTTCGAGCATCATCGGCGTGAACAGGCGCACGCCGTGGATCACGCCCCACAGGTCCACGCCCAGCACCCATTCCCAGTCGGCCACGGTGTTCTCCCACACCAGGCCGCCAGCGCCCACGCCCGCGTTGTTGAACACGAAGTGCGGCGCGCCGAAGCGTTCCTTCACGGCCGCGGCCAGCGCTTCCATCTGTGCCGCGTTCGACACGTCGACCTTGCGCGCCAGCACCTGCGCGCCAGCGGCTTCCATTTCTGCCTGGGCCTTGTCGAGCGCATCCTGCTGCACGTCGACCAGCACGAGGTTCATGCCGCGGGCGGCGCCGATGCGCGCGCACTCCAGGCCGAAGCCCGAACCCGCGCCGGTGAGAACGGCGGTCTTGCCCTTGAAGTCCTGAATCATTTGCCGGTGTCCTTCTGTTGAATGTCTCTGACGTTGGAGCTTCAATTGAAATACGGAACGCGCGCGAGCGCAGTCACGAAGGTGCCCCGGCCAGGCTTCAGGCGTCCGCCTTCTTCAGCACATACCCGATGCGCGGAAAGTGCACGTGCACCGTGCCCACGCGCTCGTTGCTGCGCTCCAGCGTGTAGTGCGTGCGCGTGGCCGCCACCAGCGTGCCCGGTGTTTCTTCCAACCCGAAGCTCTCGGCGCGGACGGTGACGGCGCTGCCGAGCGGAATGCCATGGTCGTCCTGGAAGGTGCTGTCGGTCAGCAGCGTGTGCGGCGTCGCAGCCTTGGCGACGGCAATGGCGTCGTCGCTCGTGAACTTCTCGGGCGCGCCGTGGCCAATGGCGGCCATGCGGTCCATCCAGTCGATCACCGCCGGCGTCAGGTCGAGGATGGTGCGCACCGACTCGATGCGGCGCGTGTACCACAGCGGGTGATAGGCCGAGAAGTCGGCGATGCTTGACACCTCGCCCAGCAGGTAGGGCTTCTCGTCGAGCATGTCCGACAGGCGGCGCAGGTACGACTTGTAGGCGCTGGCGGCATCGGCCGGGCGCAGGCGGGTCATGTTGCCTGCGCTCATCTTGCCGCGATCTTCGCCGAAGGCCTTCGCGGCTTCGGGCGGGGCCTTGGCGAACACCTCGGCGGCGCCCTTGGGCTGCAGGCTCCAGGCCATGGCGGACCAGAACAGCGTGGTGTCGGCCCACTGCGCGAGGATGCGCGACATGCCTTTTTCGGGCTCCGGGTACAGCGTGGGTTCGGGTTGCAGATGCTCCAGCACGTCGGCGATGAGCGCGCTGTCGCAATACATGTCGGCGCCGATCTGCAGGAACGGCGTCTTGCGGTAGCCGCCGGTGAGCACCTCCACATCGGGCTTGGGCATGATCGGCGGGATGAAGACCGATTTCCACGGCAGCTTCTTGGCGCCGAGGATCATGCGCACCTTCTCCGAGAACGGCGAGGTCAGGTAGTGGTGGAGGATCAGGTCGGCCATGGTGTTTCCTGTGGGGCTGTCGTTGTGTGTTCAGCGAGGTTGCGCGCGCTGGATGATCGAATCGAAATCGGTGCCCGCGGCCAGCGTGCCGAAGACGTTGCCCCAGTCTCCGCCACGGCGCGAGGCACAGAAGGCGCCGACGACGGCGGGGGGCGCGGTCTGCGCGAGCAGCGCGCCCTGCACGGCCAGCGCCACGTCCTGCGCGAGGCGGCGGGCCTCGGCTTCGGAGGCCATGGCCTCGATGCGTGCCGGCAGCGCCTCGGCGAGCCTGTCGAGCGCGGCGTGCTGGCCGCGCGCGGGTGCCAGCTCTTTCGCCAACGCGGCGACCGCATCGCCCTTGCGCAGGCCACGCAGCAGGTCGAGCGCCATGATGTTGCCAGCGCCTTCCCAGATGGAGTTGAGCGGCATCTCGCGATAGATGCGGGCCATGATGCCTTCGCCGCCCTCTTCCACGTAGCCGTTGCCGCCGAGGCACTCCATGGCTTCTTGCGCGAAATGGCTGCCGCGCTTGCAGATCCAGAACTTGGCGACAGGCGTGAGCAGGCGGGCCATCAGGCGCTCATGCTCGTCGGCCTGTTGGTCGAAGGCCCTGGCAAGGCGGATGGCAAGCGCGGTGGCGGCTTCGCTTTCGAGTGCGAGGTCGGCCAGCACGTTCTTCATCAAGGGTTGCTCGATCAACGGCTTGCCGAAGGCGTTGCGCTGCGCCGCGTGGTTGAGCGCGATGCCCAGCGACTGGCGCATGAGGCCGCTGGTGCCCAGCGCGCAGTCGAGCCGCGTCATCGTGCCCATCTCGAGGATCTGCGGAATGCCGCGGCCCTCCTCACCCACGAGCCATGCGCTTGCGCCCTGGAATTCGACTTCGGAACTCGCATTGGCCTTGTTGCCAAGCTTGTCCTTCAGGCGCTGGATCTGGATGCCGTTGCGCGTGCCGTCGGGCAACACGCGCGGCAGGAAGAAGCAGCTGAGCCCGGACGGCGCCTGCGCCAGCACCAGGAAGGCGTCGCACATCGGCGCCGAGAAGAACCACTTGTGTCCGGTGATCGCATAGCGCTCACCCCAGGCATCGCTGCCGTCGCGCACGGCCCGGGTGGTGTTGGCCCGCACGTCGGAGCCGCCCTGCTTCTCGGTCATGCCCATGCCCATGGTCACGCCGGGCTTGTCCTTGAAGACCTTCAACGCCGGGTCGTACCAGAGGCTGCCGAGCTTCGGTCCCCAGTCGGCGTACACGCCTGCGTTGCTGCGCAGCGCGGGCGTGGCCGCATAGGTCATGGAGACGGGGCAAAGAATCGACGGCTCCAGCTCGGTGAAGAGCATGAAGCCCGCCGCGCGCAGCACGTGCGGCGAGGCCGAGGTGCCGGTCCACGGCGTGCCGTGCAGCCCTGCACCCACCGCGGCGGTCATCAGTGCGTGGTAGCTCGGGTGGAACTCCACCTCGTCGATACGCCGTCCGAAGCGGTCGTGCGTGTGCAGCTCCGGCATATGGATGTTGGCGAGCCGTGCATGCGCCTGCATGCCGGCTGTGCCGAGGGCAGCGCCCAGTTCGTGCAGCTGCGTGGTCTGCAGCGCGGGCGCATTGAACTTCAGCGCGTCGCGCAGGGGCCGGTTGGTGTCGAAGAGGTTGTAGTCCACCAGCGGCGTGGGCTGGTTGAACACCTCGTGCGTCGAATTCATTCGAATACCTCCGTGCTTCGCACTGCGGTGCGCGCTTGCTTGGGGCGGCCCGGCGCGGCGCGCATGACCGGCCTCCTTTCCCGCGCGTTCAGTTCATCGGGGGCAATCAGATCAGCTTGACCAGTTGCTTGCCGAAGTTCCGGCCCTTGAGCAGGCCCAGGAAGGCTTCAGGCGCGGCTTCGATGCCCTGCGCGATCGACTCGCGCGGCTTGAGCTTGCCGGTGCCCACCAGCGTGCCCAGCTCCGTCAGCGCCTCGGGCCACACTTCCATGTGCTCGCTGACGATGAAGCCTTCGATCTTCATGCGGTTGATGAGGATCAGCGCCGGGTTTGCGAGCGGCAGCGGCTGGCCGTCGTAGCCCGCGATCATTCCGCACAGCGCCACGCGGGCGAAGGCGTTGGCGCGCAGCAGCACGGCGTCGAAGATGTAGCCGCCGACGTTCTCGAAGTAGCCGTCGATGCCGTTGGGGCAGGCTTCCTTGAGCGCGGCGCTCATGGTCTTCACGTCGGGGTGCACACGGTAGTCGATGCAGGCGTCGAAGCCGAGTTCGTCGGTCACGTACTTGCACTTGTCGGGGCCGCCGGCAATGCCGACCACGCGGCAGCCGCGCGCCTTGGCCAGCGCACCGAAGGCGCTGCCGACCGCGCCGCTGGCGGCGGTGATGACCACCGTTTCACCGGCCTTGGGCGCAATGATCTTCACCAGGCCGTACCAGGCGGTAACGCCGGGCATGCCGACCGCGCCGAGGTAGTGCGACAGCGGCACGTGCGTGGTGTCGACCTTCTTCAGCGCGCCGGGCTGCGAGGCATCGACCACGCTGTATTCCTGCCAGCCGCCGAAGCCGACCACCTTGTCGCCCACGGCATACCTGGGGTGCTTGCTCTCGACCACTTCGCCGGCGGTGCCGCCCTGCATGGTCTGGCCCAGCGGCTGCGGCTGCGCGTAGCTCTTCGAATCGTTCATGCGCCCGCGCATGTACGGGTCGAGGCTCATGTAGTGGTGCCGCACGAGCACCTGGTTGTCCGCGAGCGCGGGGGTCTCGGCTGTCACGAGCTTGAAGTTGCCCGCCACGGCTTCGCCGTCGGGGCGGTTGTCGAGGTGGATCTGTTTGTTGGTAGGCATGAAAGAAATCTCCGGGAATATGGTCGTGTCAGTCGGTCGATGGCGGTCGCATCTCGTTGACGCTCGACGGGCCGGTCGGCAGCCGGCGCTTCACATACTTGAAGGTGCCGGTGGCGTGGGCGCAAACGCGCTCCTGTTCGTCGTAGATTTTGGCCTCGGTGAAAGCCAGCGTCGCCGTCCGGTGAATGAGCGTGCCGCGCGCATGCAGCGGACCGACCGAAGGCTGCATGAAGCTGGTCTTCATCTCGATGGTGACCACGCCGGTCTCGGGCGCCACGCTGCGCGCTGCCGCCGCCATGGTGATGTCGAGCAGCGTCATGCAGGCGCCGCCGTGCGTCACGTCGAAGGTGTTCAGGTGCTCGGGCTTGGCGGTGTAGCAGATCTCGGACTCGCCGCCCTCGAACTTCGTCAGAGAAAAGCCCAGGTGGCGCGCGAACGGGATCTGGCTCGTGTACGAGCGGATGTTGATGTCGCTGGAATCGGAAGAAGAAGACATGTCAGGCAGCACCCAGCACGACGCTCACGCCGCCGTCGACCGCCAGCCATTGGCCGGTGATGTGCTTGCCGGCATCGCTCGCGTAAAGCAGCGTCAGGCCCTTCAGGTCTTCGTCGTCGCCCAGGCGGCCGAGCGGCGCCTGCGCGGCCATCTTCTCTTCGCCCAGCGACTTGATGAGGCCGGCGGCCATCTTCGTCATGAAGAAGCCCGGGCAGATCGCGTTCACGGTGATGTTGTACCTGCCCCATTCGGCAGCCAGCGTGCGCGTGAAGCCGATCACCGCGGTCTTCGAGGTGTTGTAGGCCAGCGTCTGCATCTCGGGAGGGTTGCCGTTCAACCCGGCGATCGAGGCAATGTTGATGATGCGGCCGGTCTTCTTCGGGATCATGTAGCCGTTGGCGATCTGCTGCGACAGGATGAAGTAGCCGCGCACGTTGAGGTTCATCACCTTGTCCCAGGCCTCGACCGGGTGGCTCTCGGCTGGCGCGCCCCAGCTGGCGCCCGCATTGTTGATGAGGATGTCGACCGCGCCCATGCGCTGCAGCGTCTCGTCGGCCAGGCGGCGGGTGTCTTCTTCCTTCGAGCAGTCTGCGGCAATCCAGCGCGCGTCGATGCCTGCGGCCTGCAGCTCAGCGGCGGCCTGCTCCAGGTCGTCGGCCTTGCGCGAGCTCAGCATGATCTTCGCGCCGGCTTCGCCCAGCGCATGGGCCATCTGCAGGCCCAGGCCGCGCGAACCACCGGTGATGAGGGCGGTCTTGCCGGTGAGGTCGAAGAGTTGCTGGACGGTGCGTGCGGTCATGAGAGATGTCTCCAATCAGGGGCTGAATTGTTCAGGTCGGGAAATGCCGCGGAACCGGCTTCGCCGGGCCGCAGGCGTTGTCCCCTGCAAGGGGGTTGGCGAAGCGACACGAAGTGTGCGCAGCCTGGGGGTGAGTCATGCCATGTAGTCCATGCATTGGCGGGCCTCGCGGACCGCGCCGATGAAGGGCTTCAACGCCACGTGCTGCGGGTGATCCGCATAGGCCGCGAGTGCGGCCGCGTCGGTGAACTCCGAGTACAGGATCAGGTCGTAGGTGGCTTCGAGCCCGGGCTGGGCAATGGCCACCTCGAAGCGCAGCGTGCCGGGCGACAGCTTGGCGCAGGCGTCGAGCAAGGCCTTGGCTTTCAACAGGTTGGTCGCCTTGTCGGTGCCCTCGGCGTGTTCCTTGAACTTCCACATCACGATGTGCTTGAGCATGGTGGGCCTCGTTACTTGCTGGTGGGGTTGTCGTTGGGCAGGCGCGAGCGCACGTAGATCAGCGCGAAGCCGATCAGCGCCACGACGCCGCCGGGCACGGCGATGGACCAGCCCAGCGCGGCGTCGGTGCGGCCGGTGGCGATGCCCAGGATCACGACGAACAGGCCGCCGTAGATCAGGATCCAGATCCACTTCTCGAGCCGCGCGTGCGGCTTGGGAGGCTTGACGGAGGGGGTGTTGTTGCTGGGGTTGGCGTTCGGCGAATCGGTAGTGGCCATCAAAAGGCGTCCTCGGGCAAAGCTGTACAGGTCGGATCACGGGTTTCGACCACGTTGAGCCATGCGCCGATTTTCGGCAGCTCGTAGTGGAAGAAATAGTCCGTGGCGCCGATCTTGCCAGCTGTTACCGCCCTCGCCTTTTCCGCGTCGGTTTCCAGGGCCCGCGCCGCCACGTCCAGCCAGATCCAGGCCAGCACCGTGTGGCCGAAGGCCTGCATGTAAGGCACGGCGTTGGCCAGCGCTTCGGCCGGGTCGCCGGTGGACCAGGCGGCCTCGGTGGCGCTGCCGATGCGCTGCAGCGCGGCGCCCAGCGCCTCGGCGTGGGCCGCCAGCGCCGGCACCCTGGCCGCTCGGCCGATGGTGTCGGTCATGCGCGCGGCCAGCAGTTGGAGGCCGCGGCCCTTCTCCATCAGCACCTTGCGGCCCAGCAGGTCGGCTGCCTGGATGCCGTGGGTGCCCTCGTGGATCATGTTCAGGCGGTTGTCGCGCCAGTACTGCTCCACCGGAAAGTCGCGCGTATAGCCATAGCCGCCGTGCACCTGGATGGCCAGCGAATTGGCCTCCAGGCACCACTCGCTGGGCCAGCTCTTGGCGATGGGCGTGAGCACTTCAAGCAGCAGGCGGGCGTCGTCGGCAGCCTGTGCGTCGCCGGTCTTCTGCTCGTCGACCAGCCGGGCGCAGTACAGCTCCAGCGCCAGCGCGCCTTCGCAGTACGCCTTCTGGGCGAGCAGCATGCGGCGCACGTCGGCGTGCTCGATGATGCGCACCTGCGGCGCGGCCGAGTCCTTGGCGACCGCGGCGCCGGCGGCGTCCGGCTTCTTCACCAGCCGTCCCTGCGGCCGGCTCCTGGCGTATTCGAGCGAGGCGTGGTAGCCCGCCATGCCCAGCATGGTGGCCGCCGTGCCGACGCCGATTCGCGCCTCGTTCATCATGTGGAACATGCAGTGCAGGCCCTTGCCAGGCTCGCCGACGAGGTAGCCCACCGCGCCCGCCTTGCCGCCGACCGGGTACTTGCCCTCGCCGAAGTTCAGCAGCGTGTTGGTGGTGCCGCGCCAGCCCAGCTTGTGGTTGAGGCCCGCGAGCGCCACGTCGTTGCGCTCGCCCGTGAGTGCGCCCTGCGTGTCAACCATGCGCTTGGGCACGATGAACAGCGAGATACCGCGCGTGCCGGGCACCAGCTTGCCGTTCTCGTCCGGGATCTTGGCCAGCACGATGTGCACGATGTTCTCGGTCAGCTCGTGGTCGCCCGACGAGATCCACATCTTGTTGCCCGTGAGCCGGTAGCGCGGGCCCAGCGGGTCTTGCTGAAAGTCGTCGCCGTCGGGCACGGCGCGCGTCGCCACGTCGCTCAGCGACGAACCTGCCTGCGGTTCCGACAGGCACATGGTGCCGGCCCAGCGTCCGGAAAATTCATTCTTCGCGAACACCTCTTTCTGCCTCTCGGTGCCGTGCACCATCAGCAGGTTGGCGTTGCCGCTCGTGAGCATGTTGGAGCCGATGCTCACCGAGGCCATCGCGAAGAAGCTGTTGGCCGCCGCCTGCATCGTGTAGGGCAGTTGCATGCCGCCGATGTCGTAGTCCTGCGCCGCACTCATCATTCCCGACTCGACGAAGGCCTTGTGCGCGTCGTGCGTGGCCTGCGGCAGGATGACCTTCTCGCCGTCGAAATGCGGCTCCTGCGTGTCCACCGTGCGGTTGAACGGCGCGTACTTCTCGCGCGCGATGCGCTCGCAGGTGTCAAGCACCGCGTCGAATGTTTCGCGCGAGTGGTCGGCAAAGCGTTCGCGCTGGTTGAGCGACTCGGCATCGAGCCAGTCGTAGAGCAGGAAGTCGAGGGTGGGACGCAGGCTCATGGTCGGATTTCGGTGGATGTCATGAGGCCGCGGCGTCCCTTCTCAGGAACACCGCGGAACCGGCTTCGCCGGGCCGCCGGTGTTGCCCCCGGGAAGGGGGTTGGCGAAGGCGACACGCAGTGCGCCGCAGACTGGGGGAGAGTCAGAGAACTTCGAACACGCCCGCGGCACCCATGCCGCCGCCGATGCACATCGTGACCACGACCTTCTTGGCGCCACGGCGCTTGCCCTCGATGAGCGCGTGGCCCGTCAGGCGCTGGCCGCTCACGCCGTAGGGGTGGCCCACGGCGATGGCGCCGCCGTCAACGTTCAGGCGGTCGGCCGGAATGCCGAGCTTGTCGCGGCAATAGATCACCTGCACGGCGAAGGCTTCGTTCAACTCCCACAGGTCGATGTCGTTGACCGTGAGGCCCAGGCGCTTGAGCACCTTCGGGATCGCGAAGACGGGGCCGATGCCCATTTCGTCGGGCTCGCAGCCAGCCACGGCAAAGCCGAGGAAGCGGCCGAGCGGCTTCAGGCCCTTCTGCTGCGCGTACTTTTCGTCGACCACCACGCAGGCGCCGCCGCCGTCGGAGAACTGGCTGGCGTTGCCGGCCGAGATCAGGCCGCCGGGCATGGCCGGGCGGATGCCGCTGATGCCCTCCTTGGTGGTGCCCGGGCGGATGCCTTCGTCGTTCTCGACGGTGACTTCCTTGGTGCGCAGGCCCATCACGGGGTCGGCCACGCCGGCCAGCACGGTGATGGGGGCGATCTCGTCCTTGAAGCGGCCGGCTTCCAGCGCGGCGGTGGCCTTCTGCTGGCTGGCGGCGCCGTATTCGTCCATGGCGTCGCGACCGATGTTGTAGCGCTTGGCGACCTGCTCGGCCGTCTGCAGCATGTTCCAGTAGATCTCGGGCTTGTGCTTCACGAGCCACGGGTCGGCCAGCATGTGCTTGTTGGCTTCGTTCTGCACGCACGAGATGCTCTCGACGCCGCCGGCCACGTACACGTCGCCCTCGCCCGCGATGATGCGCTGGGCGGCGGTGGCGATGGTCTGCAGGCCCGAGGAGCAGAAGCGGTTGATGGTCATGCCCGAGGTGGTGATCGGCAGGCCGGCGCGCAGCGCGATCTGGCGCGCGATGTTGGAGCCGGTCGCGCCTTCGGGCGTGGCACAGCCCATGATGACGTCGTCCACCGAGGCGGGGTCGATGCCGGCGCGCTGCACGGCGTGCTGCACCGCATGGCCGCCGAGCGTGGCGCCGTGCGTCATGTTGAAGGCACCCTTCCAGCTCTTCGCGAGCGGCGTGCGGGCGGTGGAAACGATGACGGCGCTGGTCATGGTGAGGTCCTTTGAAGCAGATGGAAGGAAAAAGAGAGAGCTGTCGTCATTGCGCCGGAGCAGCGTTGGTATTGCTCAGGAGCTGGTGATAGAAGCCGATCATCTCGCCGTAGTTCGAGATGGCCAGGCGTTCGTTGTTGCCGTGGAAGCGGGCCAGGTCTTCGCTCTTCACACGCAACGGCGAGAAGCGGAAGACGGCGTCGCTCACGAGGCTGAAGTGGCGCGAGTCGGTGGCAGCGGTCATGAGGCCGGGTGCCACCACCGCATCGGGAAAGCTCTGGCGCACGGCTTGCTGGATCGCGCGGTAGCCGGTGCTGTCGGTCGGCGACACCGGCGACGGCTCGGAATTGCCCGGGTAAGCCTTGATCTTGATGTCGTCGTTGCCCAGCGCCTTGCGCAGGTGCGCCTCGGTGCCGGCCAAGGTGTCGCCCGGCAGCACGCGGAAGTTGACGGCGGCCTCGGCGCGGCCGGGCAGCACATTGTCCTTGTTGCCCGCGCGCACGATGGTCAGTGCGGTGGTGGTGCGCAGCATGGCGTTGCTGCTCGGGCTCTTCTCGAGCTGGCCGCGCACCAGCGGCTCGGTGAGCCACAGGTTGGACAGCATCACGCGGTTGACACCGCTCATTTCGGGCGCCAGCGCACCGAACATCTGGCCGGCCACGCCGCGGATGCCGCCGGGCATCGGATTGGCTTCGAGCCGCGCGAGCGCCGCGCTCATGCTGCCGATCGCGCTGTGCTGCGGCGGCATCGACGAGTGGCCGGGGGCCGTGTCGAGCGAGAGGAAGAAGGTGCCGTAGCCCTTCTCCGCCAGGCCGATGAGCGCTGCGGGCTTGCTCAGGCCCGGCAGCACGCCGTCGAGCACCAGCAGGCCTTCGTCGAGCACCCACTCCAGGCGCACGTTGCGCGACTTGAGCAGTTCGGCAATGGGCAGCGCGCCGCGCAGGCCGCTCACTTCTTCGTCGTCGCCCATCACGAGGTAGACGGTCTGCCTGGGCTTGAAGCCGGCGCCGATGAGCAGCTCGACGGCTTCCATCTGCGCGAACAGGTTGCTCTTGTCGTCGAGCGTGCCGCGGCCCCAAACGAAGCCGTCCTTGATCTCGCCGGCGAAGGGGTCGGTCGTCCACGCCTTCTCGGTGCCCGGCGCGATGGGCACCATGTCCTGGTGCGCCATCAGCGCGATGGGCTTGGCGCTCGGGTCGGTGCCGGTCCAAGTGTAGAGCAGCGCCTTGTTGCCGATCACTTCCTTCTTGAGAGTGGCATGCACCTTGGGGAACTGCTGTTCGAGGAACGCGTGCAGCTTGTCGAACTCGGCCGCGTTGGCAGCCGGGTCGTCCAGGCTCGACACCGTGCGGAACGTGATCGCCGTGGACAGCCGCTTGGCGGCCGCCTGCAGGTCGATGTTCAGCTTGGGCGCGGGCGCCACCGCCAGCTGCTGCGACGGCGTGGTCCAGGTCTTGACCGCCACGGCAGCCACCAGCAAGGCGATTGCCAGCAGCAGCCCGAGGAAGATGCGTTTCAACATGAGCGGTCTTGACCCTGTTCAGTCTCAGCTGAACTGCTTGCCTTCGGCCACGAGCTTCTGGATCAGCGGCGCGGGCTGCCAGAACTCGCCGTCGTCGCGCGGGTTCTTCGCGAAGCGCTTCATCGTCTCGGCCACGTTGTAGAGGCCGACTTGCGATGCGTAGTGCATCGGGCCGCCGCGCCAGATCGGGAAGCCGTAGCCCGTGAGGTACACCATGTCGATGTCGCCCGACTTCGAGGCAATGCCGTCTTCGAGGATGTGCGCGCCTTCGTTGACCAGAGCGAACACCAGGCGCTGCACGATCTCTTCATCGGAAATCTTGCGCGGCGTGATGCCCAGTTCCTTGCGGTGGTCTTCGATCATCTTGTTGACGAGCTCCGACGGAATCGCGTCGCGCTTGCCGGCCTGGTAGTCGTACCACCCTGCCCCGGTCTTCTGGCCGAAGCGGCCCAGTTCGCAGAGCTTGTCGGCCGTGCGGCTGTACTTCATGTCGGCGCGTTCGACGGCACGGCGCTTGCGGATCGCCCAGCCGATGTCGTTGCCGGCCAGGTCGCCCATGCGAAACGGACCCATGGCAAAGCCGAACTTCTCGACGGCCTTGTCGACCTGCTGCGGCGTGGCGCCTTCGTCCAGCAGGAAGCCGGCCTGGCGGCTGTACTGCTCGATCATGCGGTTGCCGATGAAGCCATCGCACACGCCGGAGACCACCGAGGTCTTCTTGATCTTCTTGCCGATGGCCATGACCGTGGCGAGCACATCCTTGGCGGTGGCCTTGCCACGCACCACTTCGAGCAGCTTCATCACGTTAGCCGGGCTGAAGAAGTGCATGCCGACCACGTCCTGTGGACGCTCGGTGAACGAGGCGATCTTGTCGACGTCGAGCGTGGAGGTGTTCGAGGCCAGGATCGCGCCCTTCTTGGCGACGCGGTCCAGTTCCTTGAAGACCTTTTCCTTCACGCCGATTTCCTCGAACACGGCCTCGATGATGAGGTCGGCGTCCTTCAGGTCGTCATAACTCAGCGTGGTGCTCAGCAGCGCCATGCGCTGCTCGTACTTGTCCTGCTTGAGCTTGCCCTTCTTGACCTGGGCTTCGTAGTTCTTCTTGATGGTGGCGACGCCGCGGTCGAGCGCCTCCTGCTTCATCTCGAGGATCTTCACGGGAATGCCCGCGTTCAGGAAGTTCATCGAGATGCCGCCGCCCATGGTGCCGGCGCCGATGACGCCGACGGCCTTGATCTCGCGCTTGGGCGTGTCTTCGGGCACGTCGGGGATCTTGCTCGCGGCGCGTTCGGCCATGAACAGGTGGCGCAGGGCCAGCGATTCGGGCGTGAACATCAGCGAGGTGAAGATGCGGCGCTCTTCGGCCATGCCCGCGTCGAACTTCATCTTGGTGGCGGCCTGCACGGCGTCCACGCATTGCAGCGGCGCCGGGTAGTTCTTCGACATGCCGCCGACCATGTTCTTGGCGAACTGGAAGTAGGCGTCGCCCTGCGGGTGCTTGCACGGCAGGTTGCGCACCAGCGGCAGCGCGTCGGCGCCGGTCTTGCCGGCCACGCTCTTGGCGAAGGCAACGGCTTCGTCGAACACAGACTCGGGCGAGTCGGCCAGCTTGTCGAACAGCTTCTGGCCGGGCAGGCTCGCGAGCAATTCGCTTTTCACGGGTTCGCCGCTGACGATCATGTTCAGTGCGGTTTCCACGCCGAGCACGCGCGGCAGGCGCTGCGTGCCGCCGGCGCCGGGAATCAGGCCGAGCTTGACTTCGGGCAGCGCGATGCTGGTGCCCGGTGCTGCCACACGATAGTGGCAACCTAGGGCCAGTTCGAGGCCGCCGCCCATGCACACCGAGTGGATGGCCGCGACGATGGGCTTGGCCGAGGCCTCGAGCGCGAGGATCACGCTCAGCAGGTTGGGCTCCTGCAGCGCCTTGGGCGTGCCGAACTCCTTGATGTCCGCGCCGCCCGAGAACGCCTTGCCGGCGCCGGTGATGACGATGGCCTTGACGGCGTCGTCGGCGTTGGCCTTCGACAGGCCATCGGTGATGCCGATGCGCGTCGAGAAGCCGAGACCGTTGACCGGAGGGTTGGTCAGTGTGATCACGGCGATATCGCCGAGCACTTTGTATTCAGCCGTCATGCTGCGTTCCTTGGTGTGAGAAGAAAAAGAAGAAAAAGCACGAGTGTTCTTTTTCGGGGGATTCTAGGCGTTTCGCGAGGCCAAACAATGGCACGCAGTCGCTGTAGAGACAAGGCCTTCCATGAGGAGGGCGGGACTTTCCGGAAACACCGCGGAACCGGCTTTGCCGGGCCGCAGGTGTTGCCCCCTGCAAGGGGGTTGGCGCAGCGACACGAAGTGCGCGAAGCCTGGGGGTCTGCCTAAACCTCCAACCACTCCTTGCGAGTGGTCGCGTCGGCGCGCAGGCTGTCCGGCGTGCCGTCGAACACGATGCTGCCGTGGCCCATGACGAGCGCGCGGTCGGAGATCTGCATCGCGATGGTGAGCTTCTGCTCGATCAGCAGCACCGAGATGCCCTTGTCCTTGAGCGTGCGCAGGTATTGCCCCACCAGCTCGACGATCTTGGGCGCCAGGCCCTCGGTCGGCTCGTCGATGATGATCAGGTCGGGGTCGCCCATGAGCGTGCGGCACAGCGTGAGCATCTGCTGCTCGCCGCCCGAGAGCACGCCGGCCTCGGTGTGCTGGCGCTCCTTCAGGCGCGGGAACATGCCGTACATGTCGTCGAACGACCAGCGGCTGCCTTTGCCCGAGCCCTTCTGCCCCAGCAGCAGGTTCTGGTGCACCGTGAGCTTGGGGAAGATGTCGCGGTTCTCGGGCACGTAGCCGATGCCGAAGTGCGCGATCTCGTAGGCCTTGCGGCGCAGGATGTCCTGGCCCTTCCAGTGCAGGCCGCCTTCGGCATGCACCAGGCCCATGATGGCCTTGGCGGTGGTCGAGCGGCCCGAGCCGTTGCGGCCCAGCAGCGCGACGATTTCGCCGGGGTTCACGTCGAAGGAAACCCCATGCAGCACATGGCTCTTGCCGTAGTAGGCGTGGATGTCTTGAAGCTTCAGCATCTCAGTGTCCCGCTCCCTGTGCGTCGGCGACCGACGATCCGAGATACGCCTCCTGCACCCGCGCATTGGCGCGAACGGCAGCCGGCGTGTCGAAGGCAATGACCTCGCCATATACCACCACCGCGATCTTGTCGGCCAGCCCGAACACCACGCCCATGTCGTGCTCCACCGTCAGCAGCGTCTTGCCGACGGTCACGTACTTGATGAGCGAGATGAAATGCGAAGTCTCGGTCTTGCTCATGCCGGCCGTGGGTTCGTCCAGCAGGATCACGCTGGCGCCGCCCGCGATGGTCACGCCGATCTCCAGTGCGCGCTGCTCGGCGTAGGTGAGGTTCACCGCGTGTACGTCGCGCTTCTTCTCCAGGCCGATCTGCTTGATGAGCTCCTCGGTGCGCTCATTGGCATCGTCGAGGTTCGAGAGGAAGCGCAGGAAGGTGTACTTGTAGCCCAGGCTCCACAGCACACCGCAGCGCAAGTTCTCGAAGACCGTGAGCTTCGGAAAGATGTTGGTGATCTGGAAGCTGCGCGACAGCCCGAGCCGGTTGATCTCGTAGGGCTGCTTGCCGTCGATGCGCTGGCCGTTGAGCAGCACCTCGCCGCTGGTGGGTGCAAGCCGGCCGCTGATCAGGTTGAACAGCGTGGACTTGCCCGCACCGTTCGGCCCGATGATGGCGATGCGCTCGCCCGCCGTCACGGCCAGGTCGACCCCGCGGATGATGTCGGTCTTGCCGAAGCTCTTGCGCAGGCTCTTGAGTTCGAGTGAATAGGTCATGCCGTCTCCCGCCGCTTGATCTCGGCTTCGATTTCTTCCTGCGCCTGGCCCCAGACCTTCGCGAAGCGCCGGCGGAACACTTCGAACACACCCAGCCCCACCGCCAGCAAGGCCATCGCGACGACCCAGCTCGTGACCGATGAGGTGTCGAGTTGCAGGCCCGCGAACGGCACCATGGGCCCGAGCGCCGCGTTGAGCTGCATGTGATAGATCATCTCGACAATGGCCGCCGCGCCCGCGAGCACGATGGCCGCACCGATGAACAGGCCCACGTACAGCAGGTAGAAGCGCTTGATCTTGCCGAACAGCGCCACGCGCACGTTCATCATGATCAGGCTGGCCACGCCGCCCGGCGCGAACATCACCATCAGCAGGAACACCAGGCCCACGTACAGCAGCCAGGCCTTGCTGAGTTCGGACAGCAGCACCAGCGCGAACACCAGCAGCGCCGCACCGATGATCGGCCCGAAGAAGAAGGTCGCACCGCCGAGGAAGGTGAACAGCAGGTAGCTGCCCGAGCGCAGCCCGTTCAGGCTGTCGGCCGCATTCACGATCTCGAAGTTGATGGCCGCCAGCCCGCCGCCGATGCCCGCAAAGAAGCCCGCGATGATGAAGGCGTAGTAGCGCACGCGCTGCGTGTTGTAACCGATGAACTCCACGCGCTCGGGGTTGTCGCGCACCGCGTTCAGCATGCGCCCGAGCGGCGTGCCGGTGAAGGCGAACATCAGCCCGGTGCAGATGAAGCAATACACGGCGATCAGGTAGTACACCTGGTTCTGCGGCCCGAAGTTGATGCCGAAGAACGAGGCGCCGTACACGCGGTTGGTGGTGATGCCGCCCTCGCCGCCGAAGAAGCTCGGGAACATCAGCGCCATGGCGGCCACCAGTTCGCCGAGGCCGAGCGTGATCATCGCGAAGGTGGTGCCCGACTTCTTGGTCGACACATAGCCGAACACCATGGCGAAGAACATGCCGCCGAGGCCGCCCACGAGCGGAATGAACACCAGCGGAATCGGCAGCTTGCCGGCGCCGGCCAGGTTCATCGCGTGGATGGCGATGAAGGAGCCCAGGCCCACGTACACGGCATGTCCGAAGCTGAGCATGCCGCCCTGCCCCAGCAGCATGTTGTAGCTCAGGCAGATGATGATGAGATAGCCGATCTGCGACAGCATGGTCAGCGCCAGGCTGCTGGTGAAGATCATCGGCGCCACGATCAGCAGCAGCGCGAAGAATGACCAGATCAGGATGCGGCCGATGTTCAGCGGCTTGAAGCGGTAATACCGGGTCGGCGCCTTGGCTGAAGCGGCTGGTGTGGTTGTCGTTGCGGTGTTCATGGCGTCAGTCCTCCCGCGTCCCGAGGAGGCCCTTGGGCCTGAAGATGAGGATCAGCACCAGGAACAGGTACGGAAGAATGGGCGCCACCTGCGAGATGGTGAGCTTCAGCAGTTCGTAGCCGAAGGTCTGGTCGCTCACTGCCACGCCAAAGGCCTGCAGGCCGGTCGCGAGCGACTGGTCCATGGCCACGGCGAAGGTCTGCACGATGCCGATGATCAGCGAGGCCAGGAAGGCTCCCGCCAGCGACCCCATGCCGCCGACCACCACCACCACGAAGATGATGGAGCCGACCGAACCCGCCATGGCCGGTTCGGTGACGTAGGTGTTGCCGCCGACCACGCCCGCAAGGCCCGCCAGCGCGGCACCGCCGCCGAACACCAGCATGAACACGCGCGGCACGTTGTGGCCCAGCGCCTCGACCATGTCGGGGTGCTTCAGCGCCGCCTGGATGACCAGGCCGATGCGCGTGCGCGTGAGCAGCAGCCACACCGACACCAGCATCAGGACCGCCACGAGCATGATGAACGAGCGCGACTTGGGAAACTGCGTGCCGTAGAGCGTGAAGAGCGGCCCCTGCAGCGCCGACGGCAGGCCGTACGGCACCGTGGAGCGGCCCCACACCAGTTGCACCAGTTCGAGGATGAGGTACGAAAGGCCGAAGGTCACCAGCAGTTCGGGCACGTGGCCGAACTTGTGGACCCGGCGCAGGCAGTAGCGCTCGAAGGCCGCACCCAGCGCAAACACCAGCAGCGGCGCAATGAAGAGCGCCGGCCAGAAGCCGACGATGCCCGACAGCGTGTAGGCGAAGTAGGCGCCCAGCATGTAGAAGCTGGCGTGCGCGAAATTGAGCACACCCATCATGCTGAAGATCAGCGTGAGGCCGGAGCTCAGCATGAACAACAGCAAGCCGTAGCTCACGCCATTGAGCAGCGAGATGACGAAGAATTCGACGTTCATCGGTCTTTCGTGTCAGTAAGAAAAGAAAAAAGGCCCGAGTGTTGAAGTCGGGCCTCGACCGCTTTGGCGCGTTCCCGTACTCAGGAGGGACGCTTCATCTGGCACGAGGTCGGCGTGCTGGCCACGTAGGCGTCGTAGAACTTCACGGGCGCCAGCGTGTAGCCGGTGTTCTCCGGGCTGTACGGATACTTGGCGCTGGCCTTCTCCCACTTGGCGATGTACAGGCCCTGCTGTGCCTGGTGGTCGGTCTTGCGCAGCTCGATGTCGCCGTTGAAGCTCTTGAACTTCAGCCCTTCCATCGCGGCCGCCACCTTGACGGGGTCGGTCGACTTGGTCTTCACGAAGGCTTCGGTCAGGGCCTGGAACACGGTGTAGATGTCGGAGGTGTAGAGGTCGTCGTTGAACTTCTTCTTGAACTCTTCGGCGTACTTCTGCATGTCGCCGCCCATGTTGTAGTGGGCATAGCTGACCTGATAAACCTTGCCGTCGGATGCGGCGCCCATGGCGGTCGGCGTGCCCGTGGTCACGGCGTAGTAGGTGTAGAACTTGACGTTCAGGCCCGAATCGTTGGCCGACTTGATCAGCAGGGCGAGGTCGGAGCCCCAGTTGCCGGTGATGACGGTGTCGGCGCCCGAGGCCTTGATCTTGGCGACGTAGGGCGCGAAGTCGCGCACCTGGGCCAGCGGGTGCAGGTCGTCGCCGACGATCTGGATGTCGGGGCGCTTGTGCTTCAGGTCTTCCTTGGCGAACTTGGAAACCTGCTGGCCGTGCGCGTAGTTCTGGTTGAGCAGGTAGACCTTCTTGATCTCCGGCTGGTCCTTCATGTAGGTGGTCAGCGCTTCCATCTTCATCGACGTGTCGGCGTCGAAGCGGTACTGCCAGTAGCTGCACTTGCTGTTGGTCAGATCGGGGTCGACCGCGGCGTAGTTGAGGTACAGCGCTTCCTTGCCGGGATTGCGCGCGTTGTTCTTCTCGAGCGCGTCGATGATGGCCAGTGCGGGGCCGGAACCATTACCCTGCACGATGTAGCGCGCGCCCTGGTCGAGGGCCGAGCGCAGTGCGCTGGTGGTTTCCTGCGGACTCAGCTTGTTGTCGATGCCGATGATCTCGAACTTCACGCCCGCCGCATTCTTCTTGTTGAATTCTTCGGCGAAGAACTGGAAGGTCTTGAGCTGGTTCGTACCGACCGCGGCCATGAGGCCCGACAGCGGGTCGAGCCATGCGATCTTGACGGTTTCACCCTTCTGGGCAAGGGCGCCGGTGGCGGTGGCAGCGATGACGGCTGCGGCGGCGATTTTCAGAGCGAAATTCAATCTATATCTCCTGGTCAAACCGATTCGAAACGCCGCACGAGAGTACAAGCGTTTGCAGCCCCTCCCCTCAGGGAATGCCCGTAAGAGGGGTGCCGCAAAGGCCCGTTTCTATCGCGCATGCGACACCGCGTTTCTCCAAGCTGCTACCCACGGGTAGACGTCTGCTACCCGCGGGTAGGAAACGCGCTCGCAAAGACGCTCATGGGCGCTTCATCTGGCAGGTGGTGGGCGTGCTCGCCACGTACGATTCGTAGTACTTCACGGGAACATTCGTGTAGCCGGTGTTCTCCGCGTCGTACGGGTACTTGGCGCTGGCCTTCTCCCAGCGCGCGATGTACAGGCCCTGCTGCAGCTGGTGGTCGGCCTTGCGCATCTCGACCTCGCCGTTGAAGCTCTTGATCTTCATGCCTTCCAGCGCCGCGGCCACCTTGACCGGGTCGGTCGATTTGGTGGCGGCGAAGGCCGCGTCGAGCAACGCGAACACGTGGTAGATCGAGGACTGCGTGAGGTCGTCGTTCATGCGCTTTTTGTAGCCCCCGAGCAGCCTCTGGATCTCCCCGCCCATGTTGTAGTGGGCGTAGGCGACCGTGTAGACCTTGCCGTCCGACGTGGCGCCCATGGCCGTAGGCGTGCCGGCGCCCGGCGCGTAGTAGGTCAGGAACTTGACGTTCAGGCCCGAGTCGTTGGCGGCCTTGATGAGCAGCGACAGGTCGGAGCCCCAGTTGCCGGTGATGACGGTGTCGGCGCCCGAGGCCTTGATCTTGGCGATGTAGGGAGAGAAGTCGCGCACCTGGGCCAGCGGATGCAGGTCGTCGCCGACGATCTGGATGTCGGGGCGCTTGACCTTCAGGTCTTCCTTGGCGAACTTGGACACCTGCACGCCGTGGGCGTAGTTCTGGCCGAGGATGTAGACCTTCTTGATGTCGGGCTGGTCCTTCATCCAGGTGGTGAGCGCCTCCATCTTCATGGAGGTGTCGGCGTCGAGCCGGAAGTGCCAGTAGCTGCACTTGCTGTTGGTCAGGTCGGGGTCGACGGCCGCGTAGTTCATGTACAGCAGCTCCTTGCCCGGATTGCGCGCGTTGTTCTTCTCGATGGCGTCGATGATCGCGAGCGCGGGGCCGGAGCCGTTGCCCTGCATGATGTAGCGCGCGCCCTGGTCCTGCGCCGAGCGCAGCGCGGCGGTGGTTTCCTGCGGGCTGAGCTTGTTGTCGAGCGCGATGATCTCGAACTTCACGCCCGACTGGTTCTTCTTGTTGAACTCTTCTGCAAGGAACTGGGTGGTCTTGAGCTGGTTGGTGCCGACCGCCGCCATGAGGCCGGAAAGCGGGTCGAGCCAGGCGATCTTGACGGTCTCGCCCTTTTGAGCGAATGCAGCGGTCAGGCTCACCAACATTGCACAGGCAGCTACTGACTTGATAGCAAATTGCATGAAGAGTCTCCAGTTTGTAAGGCGGAGTGCCAGCCTACAAGCGCCCTTTTTTTCGCCGCACAGGGATTGCCCGCAAGCTTGGCCGCCGAGGCGGAATTCCTATCGCCTGCGCGACAGCGCGGCAGGGCTCGCGCGGGTCTTCAAAGGGTCGGCAGCTTGTAGTCCTTGAGCAGTTCGCGCAGCCTGGTCTTCAAAATCTTGCCGGTGGCGCCGATGGGGATGGCTTCGACGAACACCACGTCGTCCGGGATCTGCCATTTGGCGGTCTTGCCCTCATAGAACTTCAGCAGTTCCTCGCGCGTGACCTCGGCATTGGGCTTCTTCACGACCGCGATGATCGGCCGCTCGTCCCACTTGGGATGGAACACGCCGATGCACGCGGCCATGGCCACGGCCGGGTGCGCGACGGCGATGTTCTCGATCTCGATGGAGCTGATCCACTCGCCGCCGGACTTGATCACGTCCTTGCTGCGGTCGGTGATCTGCAGGTAGCCCTCGGCATCGATGGTGGCGACGTCGCCGGTGGGGAACCAGCCGCGATTGCGCGCATCGGGAATGAGCGGGTTGCCGCCCTCGCCCTTGAAGTATTCCTTGACGATCCACGGGCCCTTGACCAGCAGGTCGCCATAGGCCTTGCCGTCCCACGGCAGTTCGTTGCCGTCGCCATCGACGATCTTCATGTCGACGCCAAAAATGGCACGGCCCTGCTTCATGCGGATCTGCAGCTGGGCGTCGGCCGGCAACGACAGGTGCTTGTTCTTGAGGGTGCACAGCGTGCCCAGCGGGCTCATCTCGGTCATGCCCCAGGCGTGCAGCACCTCGACGTCGTAGATGTCCTGGAACGCCTTGATCATGGCCGGCGGGCAGGCCGAGCCGCCGATGACGGTGCGGTTGAGCTTCGAGAACTTCAGGCCATTCGCCTGCATGTGGCCCAGCATCATCTGCCACACGGTGGGCACGCCGGCCGCAAAGGTCACGCCTTCGGATTCGATCAGCTCGTACACCGACTTGCCATCCAGCGCGGGGCCGGGAAACACGATCTTGCAGCCCACCAGTGCGGCCGAATACGGAATGCCCCAGGCATTGACGTGGAACATCGGCACCACCGGCAGCACCGAGTCGCGCGCCGACAGGCGCATCACGTCTGGCAGGGCCGCGGCATAGGCATGCAGCATGGTCGATCGGTGGCTGTAGAGCGCGGCCTTCGGATTGCCCGTGGTGCCGCTCGTGTAGCACATGCTCGACGCTGAGTTCTCGTCGAAAGTCGGCCATTCGTAGTCATTGGACTGCGCGCCCATCCAGCCCTCGTAGCTCACGAGGTTGGGAATCCCGCTGTCGGCGGGCAGCTTGTCGGCATCACAGAGTGCAATCCATTTCCGGATCGTGGGGCACTTGGCGTGCACCGCCTGCACCAGCGGGAGGAAGCTCAGGTCGAAGCACAGGATCTGGTCTTCGGCATGGTTGGCGATCCACGCGATCTGGTCGGGGTGCAGGCGCGGATTGATGGTGTGCAGCACGCGGCCGCTGCCGCTCACGCCGTAGTACAGCTCCAGGTGGCGGTAGCCGTTCCAGGCCAGCGTGGCGATGCGGTCGCTGAACAGCAGCTGCTCGCCGTCCAGCGCATTGGCCACCTGCCGGGCACGCGATGCGATACCGCCCCACGTCGTGCGGTGGATGTCGCCCTCGACCCGGCGCGAGACGATCTCGCCGTCGCCGTTGTGGCGCTCGGCAAACTCGATCAGCGACGAGATCAAAAGCGGTTGGTCTTGCATCAAACCCAGCATCTACGGACTCCTGAAAGAAATGACTTCATGAACTTGCGGACATCGGATTCACGCAAGCTTCGGCGACTTTCACAATGACACAAACCCGCACTGCGGAATCTGGCCTCGAATTCCTGGCCCGGTGCGCGACCCCCCATACTTCCGGCCGCCGAGCACGCGGAAAATTCTAGGAACCGGCGCCGTTTTCACCCCTATCGCAAGGAAGCCAAACGAATGACTTCAGGAGCCTCCGAGCCGCACCGCCAGCGTGGGCCGCAACGCCGGCCGACCGGCGGCATCCCGCAGCCTGAGCTGCGTACCAGCTCGGCCGCCTGGCTCGAAGGCGTGCTCTCGATGTTCGAGGCCGAGGGGCTGGACGTGCCCTCGCTGCTGCGCGACGCCGGCTTCGATCCCGATTCGCTGCACCGGCAGAACACGCGCATCCCGGTCGACGAGGTCACGGTGATGTGGCAGCTCGCGGTAGCCCGCGCCGGCAAGCCCACGCTGGGCCTGCAACGCGACCTGGCCGCCACGCACAGCAAACTGGGAACGGTGGGCCACGCGATGTCGTGCAGCGCCACGCTCGGGGCGGCGCTCGCGCGGCTGGCGCGCTACATGGCCGTGATTTCGGATGCGACCGGCTTCTCGCTGCATCCCGAGCCGCGCGGCTGCTGGCTGTCAATGGAACACACCGGCGGCAGCCTGCCGATTCCGCGCCAGCGCGTCGAATACGCCCTGCTGACCACGCTGATGCAGTGCCAGTGGCTCACGCGGCGCGAACTGCAGCCGCTGGCGATGGAGTTCGTCTATCCCGCGCCGACCAGCGACCGGCTGCACCGGGAGGCCTTCGGCTGCGAGGTGCGCTTCAATGCAGCGGCCAACCGCCTGCTGCTGTCGAGCGCCGACATGGCAATGCCGCTGCCCACCTACCACGAGACGCTCGGCGAGATGCAGGAGCATCTGCTGGACGAACAACTCGACCTGCTGGGCCAGGCCACCACAAGCAGCCTGGTGTGCGCCGAGATCGCGCGCCGGCTCCAGCACGGCGAGCCGCGCCGGCAGGACGTGGCCTCGGGTCTGGGCCTGGCCGAGCGCACGCTGCAGCGGCGGTTGCAGGAGGAGTCGGTGTCGTTCCAGTCGCTGCTCGACCGCACCCGTCGCGAGCTGGCGCAGCAGTACCTTGCCGACGACCGACATACATTGACCGAAGTAGCCGACAGGCTGGGCTTCGTCGACAGCAGCAACTTTTTTCGCGCCTGCAAGCGCTGGTTCGGCGTGCCGCCAGCGCAATACCGGGCGCGCATCTGGAATGGGCCTGCCGCACTCGCGGCCTGAGGGCCGCGGGCCGCGATGGCCCGTTCGGCAAGGGGTTACGCGCTGTGCCGGACAATCCGGGCATGAGCTTGCTTGCTGAAGACACCGAGGTCGCGGACCTGGGGTTGCGCTGGAAACCCGGTTTCGCCGCCTTGGGCCCGGCATTTTTCACTGAACTGAGGCCGACGCCCCTGCCCGATCCGTACTGGGTGGGCCGCAGCGAAGCCGTAGCACGCGAACTCGGGCTGCCGGCCGGCTGGCATTCGTCGGACGGCACGCTCGCTGCCCTGACCGGCAACCTGCCCGTCGCCGGCAGCCGCCCCTTCGCGACGGTCTACAGCGGCCACCAGTTCGGCGTGTGGGCAGGCCAGCTCGGCGACGGACGTGCGATCACGGTCGGCGAGACCGAAGGCGGGCTCGAAGTGCAGCTGAAGGGCGCGGGCCGCACGCCTTACTCGCGCGGCGGCGACGGCCGCGCGGTGCTGCGCTCCAGCATCCGGGAGTTTCTGTGCAGCGAGGCCATGCACGGCCTCGGCATCCCGACCACCCGCGCGCTGTGCGTGACGGGGTCCGACGCCCGCGTGTACCGCGAGGAGCCGGAAAGCGCGGCCGTCGTGACCCGCGTCGCACCGAGCTTCATCCGCTTCGGCCACTTCGAGCACTTCGCGGCCAACCAGCGCGAAGATGAGTTGCGCGCGCTGGCCGACTACGTCATCGACCGCTACTACCCGGCGTGCCGCACCACCGGGCGCTTCGGCGGCAACGCGTATGCCGCCTTCCTCGAAGCCGTGAGCGAGCGCACCGCCGCCCTGCTCGCCCGATGGCAGGCCGCGGGCTTCTGCCACGGCGTGATGAACACCGACAACATGAGCATCCTCGGGCTCACCATCGACTACGGCCCGTTCCAGTTCCTCGATGGCTTCGACCCGCGCCACATCTGCAACCACAGCGACACCAGCGGGCGCTACGCCTTCAACCAGCAGCCCAACGTGGCTTACTGGAACCTGTTCTGCCTCGCACAGGCGCTGCTGCCGCTGATCGGCGACCAGGAAGTCGCGGTGGCCGCACTGGAGTCGTACAAGACCGTGTTCCCGAACGAGTTCGAGGGCCGAATGCGCGCCAAGCTCGGGCTCGCGAGCCCGGCCGAAGGCGACCGCGCGCTGATCGAAGGCGTGCTCAAGCTGCTGGCCGCCGGCAAGGTCGACTACACCATCTTCTGGCGCCGGCTCTCGAACCACATGGCCGACGGCAACGTCGAGCCGGTGCGCGACCTGTTCCTGGACCGCGAGGGCTTCGACGCGTGGCTGCTAGCGTTTTCGGAGCGCCATACGACCACTGGACGTACGCAAGCCGCCGATCTGATGCTCAAATCCAACCCCAGGTTCGTGCTGCGCAACCACCTGGGGCAGCAAGCGATCGAAGCAAGTCAGCAAAAAGACCACTCGGGTGTGGCAACCTTGCTGGCTGTGCTCGAGACCCCATTTGAAGAACATCCCGACGCCGACGCACTCGCCGGCTTCCCGCCCGACTGGGCCTCCACGATCGAAATCAGCTGCTCATCATGACCACTCCCGTACAGAAGACCGACGCCGAATGGAAAGCCCTGCTCGCTGAAAAAGGCGCCGAGCCCGCGGCCTTCGAGGTGACGCGCCACGCGGCCACCGAACGCCCCTTCACCGGCAAGTACGAAGCGCACTGGGACGACGGCACCTACCACTGCGTGTGCTGCGGCGCCAAGCTGTTCGAATCATCGACCAAGTTCGATGCCGGCTGCGGCTGGCCCAGCTTCTCTGAAGAAGCGGTGCCCGGCGCCATCAGGAACATCGTCGACCGATCGCACGGCATGGTGCGCACCGAGAACGTGTGCGCCAATTGCGGCGCCCACCTGGGCCACGTGTTCCCTGACGGCCCGACCGAAACCGGCCTGCGCTATTGCATGAACTCGGCGTCGCTCGACTTCCATAAAAAATGAAACTGCTCCTCGACTTCTTTCCCATCCTCCTGTTCTTCGGCGCCTACAAGCTCGCCGACATCTACACCGCCACCGGCGTGCTCATGGCCGCCACCGTGGTGCAGATGGCCATCATCTATGCCATGGAGCGCAAGCTGCAGGCGATGCAGAAGGCCACGCTGGTGCTGATCCTGCTGTTCGGAACGCTCACGCTGGTGCTGCACGACGACCGCTTCATCAAGTGGAAGCCGACGGTGCTGTACGGCGCGATGGCCATCGCGCTGGCGGTGGCGCTCTGGGCGCTGAAGAAGAACTTCCTCAAGATGCTGCTGGGCTCGCAGCTCGAGCTGCCCGACCGCATCTGGGGCCGGCTCAACGTGGCGTGGATCGGCTACTGCCTGTTCATGGCGCTCATCAACGGCTACGTGGCGGCGTACTTCACGACCGAGGCCTGGGTCAACTTCAAGCTCTGGGGCTATGTGTTCCCGATCGTCTTCCTGGTGGCGCAGGGTCTCTATATTGCGCCGCACATCAAGGGCGACGACAAGCCGACCGCCTGATGCGCACCGCCTCCCTCCCCACCGCCGCCGACCTCGAAGCCGCGTTGCGCGAGGCGCTGGCCCCGACGCAGCTCGAAGTGATCGACGAAAGCAGCGCCCACGCGGGCCACGCCGGTGCCAATGCACAAGGACGGGGCAGCCATTTCCGAGTGCGCATCGCCTCGCCGCTGTTCGCCGGAAAGCCCCGCGTGGCGCGGCATCGGCTTGTGTATGATGCCCTCCAGGTTTTTATCGCGCAGGGCCTTCACGCCATCGCCATCGAGGTGCTTTGAGCCCTCTGCCCGCTTTCTTTCACGCGCTTATTCCTACACGCGCATTTCTTCTCCAGCCTGATATTCATTTCATGAAAAAACACATCTTGCAGGCCGTTGCGGCCGCAGCGTTGATCGGTGCCATTCCGGTGGCGGCTCTGGCGCAGAACGCAGCCATCGTGAACGGCAAGCCGGTGCCCAAGGCCCGCATGGAAGTTCTGGCGCAGCAGCTGGCCGCCGCAGGCCGCCCGGTGACGCCCGAGATGCAGAGCCAGCTGCGTGAGGAAATCGTGGCGCGCGAAGTGTTCATGCAGGAAGCCCAGAAGCAAGGCCTGGACGCCAGCGAGGATTACAAGAACCAGCTCGAACTCGCCCGCCAGGCCATCCTGATCCGCGCACTGTTCGAGAACTACCGCAAGACCAACCCCATCTCGGACGCCGACGTGAAGGCCGAGTACGACAAGTTCGTTGCTGCCAACGGCGGCAAGGAATACAAGGCGCGCCATATCCTGGTCGAGACCGAAGACCAGGCCAAGAAGATCATGGCCGACCTGAAGAAGGGTGCCAAGTTCGAAGACATCGCCAAGAAGCAGAGCAAGGACCCGGGCTCGGGCGCCAACGGCGGCGACCTCGACTGGGCCAACCCCGCGGGCTTCGTGCCCGAGTTCTCGGAAGCGATGATCAAGCTCAAGAAGGGCGAGACCACCCCCGCTCCGATCAAGACCCAGTTCGGCTGGCACATCATCCGCGTCGACGACATCCGCCAGGCCCAGCTGCCGAAGCTGGAAGAAGTGAAGCCGCAGATCACGCAGCAGCTGCAGCAGCAGCGCCTGCAGAAGTATCAGGAAGAATTGCGCGCGAAGGCAAAGGTGGAATAAGGCACACCCCCAGGCTTCGCGCACTTCGCGTCGCTACGCCACCCCTTGCAGGGGGCAACACCTGCGGCCCGGCAAAGCCGGTTCCGCGGTGTTCTGGAAATAAAAAAGCGGCCCCGTGGGCCGCTTTTTTGTTGCCCGCCGAACGGGCTTGCTGCGTCGATCAGCCGACCCACTTGCGCGCATTGCGCCAGATCTGCATCCACGGGCTCAGCTCGCTGCGGTCGCTCGGCGTCCAGCTCATCTGGATGTTGCGGAACACCCGTTCCGGATGAGGCATCACGGCGGTGAAGCGGCCGTCCGGCGTGGTCACGGAGGTCAGGCCGCCCGCGCTGCCGTTCGGGTTGAACGGGTACTGCTCGGTCGGTTGGCCGTGGTTGTCCACGAAGCGCATCGCGCCGATGGCCTTGGCGGCGTCGCCGCGGTGCTTGAAGTTGGCATAGCCCTCGCCGTGCGCGACCGCGATCGGCAGTCGGCTGCCGGCCATGCCCTGGAAGAAGATGCTCGGCGATTCGAGCACCTCGACCATCGACAGGCGGGCCTCGAAGCGCTCGCTCTGGTTGGTGGTGAAGCGCGGCCAGGCTTCTGCACCCGGAATGATGTCGGCCAGCTCGGCGAACATCTGGCAGCCGTTGCACACGCCGAGCCCGAAGGTGTCGGCGCGGCCGAAAAAGGTCTTGAACTGCTCGGCCAGCTTCGGGTTGAAGGTGATGCTGCGCGCCCAGCCGATGCCGGCACCCAGCGTGTCGCCATAACTGAAGCCGCCGCAGGCGACCACGCCCTTGAAATTGGCGAGGTCCGCCCTGCCCGTCTGCAGGTCGGTCATGTGGACGTCGAAGGCCTCGAAGCCGGCTTCGGTGAAGGCGTAGGCCATCTCGACGTGCGAGTTGACGCCTTGTTCGCGGAGGATGGCGACCTTGGGGCGCGATTGCAGGACGGCCGGCGCCGCGGGCTGCGCATTCGGCAGAAACACATGCATGCCGGGGTCCGAAGGCACGCCTGCCGCGGCATGCTCGGCATCGGCGCAGGCGGGGTTGTCGCGCTCGCGGGCGATCTTCCAGCTGACCGAGTCCCATACCTGGTGCAGGTCGTGCAGGCTCGCGCTGAACACCGGCTTGGCATCGCGCCAGACTTCGAGCTTGCCCTTGCCGGCATCCATCGTGGAACTCGCAGGCCGGGTCTTGCCGACGAAATGGCTGTGAGCGCTCAGGCCGTGCGCGCGCAGCACCTGCATCACGTCGTTGCGCTCGGCCGTGCGCACCTGCAGCACCACGCCCAGCTCTTCGTTGAACAGCGCCTTGAGCGTGAGCTCTTCGCGCCGCGCGCTGACCTGCTGCGCCCAGTTCTTGGCGTCGCCGGTTTCCATGCGGCTGTCGGAAATGCCATCGCCTTCGGTGACCAGCATGTCGACGTTCAGCGCCACGCCGACGTGGCCGGCAAAGGCCATTTCGCAAGCGGTGGCGAACAGGCCGCCGTCGCTGCGGTCGTGCATCGCGAGGATCTTTCCCTCGGCGCGCAGCGCGTTCACGGCATCGACCAGCGCGACCAATTGTGCCGGGTCGTCGAGATCGGGCACGGTGTCGCCGCTCTGGTTGAGCGTCTGCGACAGAATGCTGCCGGCCATGCGGTGCTGGCCGCGGCCCAGGTCGATCAGCACCAGCGTGGTGTCGGCTTCTTCGGCGTCGAGCTGCGGCGTGAGCGTGCCGCGCACATCGGCCAGCGAGGCGAAGGCGGTGACGATCAGGCTCACGGGCGAGGTGACCTTCCTGGCTTCGCCGTTGTCCTTCCACTGCGTGCGCATCGACAGCGAATCCTTGCCGACCGGGATCGACACGCCCAGCGCCGGGCACAGTTCCAGACCCACGGCCTTGACGGTCTCGTACAGCGCAGCGTCTTCGCCGGGTTCGCCGCAGGCGGCCATCCAGTTGGCCGAGAGCTTGACGCGCGAGAGCTCGATGGGCGCCGCCAGCAGGTTGGTGATGGCCTCGGCCACGGCCATGCGTCCCGAAGCCGGCGCGTCGAGCGCGGCCAGTGGCGTGCGCTCGCCCATGCTCATCGCTTCGCCGGCAAAGCCCTTGTAGTCGGCCAGCGTCACGGCGCAGTCGGCCACAGGCACCTGCCACGGGCCGACCATCTGGTCGCGGTGGCTCATGCCGCCCACGGTGCGGTCGCCGATGGTGATCAGGAAGCGCTTGGAGGCGACGGTCGGGTGCGAGAGCACGTCGATGGCGGCCTTCTGCAGGTCGACGCCCGTGAGGTCGAGCGGCTTGAACGTGCGCGCCACGCTCTTCACGTCGCGGTGCATCTTGGGCGGCTTGCCCAGCAGCACGTCCATCGGCATGTCGACAGGCTGCACCTCGGCGCCTTCGTCGGCCACCAGCAGCTGGCGCGCCTCGGTCGCCACGCCGACCACCGAGAACGGACAGCGCTCGCGCTCGCAGAAAGCCTTGAACTGCGCGAGCGATTCCGGCGCGATAGCCAGCACGTAGCGCTCCTGGCTTTCGTTGCACCAGATTTCCTTGGGGGCCATGCCCGACTCTTCGAGCGGCACGGCGCGCAGGTCGAAACGCGCGCCGCGGCCGGCGTCGTTGGTCAGTTCGGGGAAGGCATTGCTCAGGCCGCCCGCGCCCACGTCGTGGATCGCCAGGATCGGGTTGGCCGCGCCCTGTTGCCAGCAGTGGTTGATGACCTCCTGCGCGCGGCGCTCGATCTCGGGGTTGCCACGCTGCACCGAGTCGAAGTCGAGCTCGGCCGCGTTGGCGCCGGTGGCCATCGAGCTGGCGGCGCTGCCGCCCATGCCGATGCGCATACCGGGGCCGCCGAGCTGGATCAGCAGCGAGCCGGCGGGGAACTGGATCTTCTTCGTCTGGGTGGCGTCGATGCTGCCGAGGCCGCCCGCGATCATGATGGGCTTGTGGTAGCCGCGCTGCACGGTATCAAGGTCGCTCGCCACGGTCTGCTCGTATTCCCGGAAGTAGCCCAGCAGGTTGGGCCGGCCGAATTCGTTGTTGAACGCGGCGCCCCCCAGCGGGCCCTCGGTCATGATCTGCAGCGGGCTCGCGATGTGTTCGGGCTTGCCGTAGTGGCCCTCTTGCGGCCAGAGCTTGGACACGGTGAAGCCGGTCAGGCCCGCCTTGGGCTTGGAGCCGCGGCCGGTGGCACCTTCGTCGCGGATCTCGCCGCCCGCGCCGGTCGAGGCGCCCGGGAACGGGGAAATCGCGGTCGGGTGGTTGTGCGTCTCGACCTTCATCAGCACGTGGCTCAGGGCGCTATCTTTTTGATAGCTCTGCGAACCGTGTGCTGGAATGAAGCGCTCGATGGTCGCGCCTTCCATCACCGAGGCGTTGTCGGCATAGGCGACGACCGTGTGCTGCGGGTTCTGCTTCTCGGTGTGGCGGATCATCGAGAACAGGCTCTGGGGCTGGGCCCTGCCGTCGATGGTGAACTGGGCGTTGAAGATCTTGTGGCGGCAGTGCTCGCTGTTGGCCTGCGCGAACATCATCAGTTCGACGTCGCTGGGGTTGCGCCCGAGGCGAGTGAAGGCGTCAACGAGGTAGTCGATCTCGTCCTCGGCCAGCGCCAGGCCGAAACCGGTGTTGGCCGCCACCAGCGCGTCGCGACCGCCGCTCTGCACGTCGACCTGCGCCATCGGCTGGGCCGGCAGCTCGCTGAACAGACTGGCCGCCTGCTCGACGGTGGCCAGCACCGATTCGGTCATGCGGTCGTGCAGCGGGCCGGCCACCGCGGCGAGCGTGTCGCCCTCGATCACGGGCGCCTTGCCGATCAACGGGGCCTTGAGCTTCAGGTGGTACTGCGTGACGCGCTCGACCCGGCGCAATGCCAGGCCGCAGTTGTGGGCGATGTCGGTGGCCTTGGAAGCCCAGGGCGACACGGTGCCCAGGCGCGGCGTGACCACCACCGAGGTGCCCGCCTTGGCCGGCGCCTCGAAGGGCTCGCCGTAGGCCAGCAGCGCGGCAAAGCGCTCGCGGCCGGCCGCATCCAGCGCCGCATCGGTGACCACAAGGTGCACAAAACGGGCCGAAATGCCCTCGATGCGCGGCTCGATGGCCTGCAGCTTCGGCAGCAGCTGCCGCGCGCGGAAGTCGCTGAGCGCGCTGCCGCCCTCGAACATGGTTACGACAGGAAGGGCTTGAGGTGCGGGCTGCGTCACGGTCGATGGGGGCCTCGGGGGCCGCGTTGGAATTCAAGGAATCGAGGCGGATGGCCGCTGACTGGGGTCATCCGCGTTAACCCGGAATTTTAGCTTGGTGAATGGGATAATTCGGGCATGAGCATTAACTACAAAGACGCTGCGGGCATCGAAGCCATGCGGGTCGCCTGCCGCCTTGGCTCCGAGGTGCTGGACTACCTCACCCCCTTCATCAAGCCCGGCATCACAACGAACGATGTCGACCGGCTGGCCGCCGAGTACATGGTCAAGCAGGGCACCACCTCCGCCACGGTGGGCTACATGGGCGCGAGCAGCGTCCCGTTCCCGAAGTCGCTCTGCACCTCGGTGAACCACGTGGTCTGCCACGGCATTCCCAATGACAAGCCCCTGAAGAAGGGCGACATCATGAACGTCGACGTGACCGTCATCAAGGATGGTTGGTTCGGCGACAACAGCCGCATGTTCGTGATCGGCGACGCCTCCATCGCCGCCAAGCGCCTGTGCAGCATCACCTACGAAGCCATGTGGCACGGCATCCTGCAGGTGCGCCCCGGCGCGCATCTGGGCGACGTGGGCCACGCGATCCAGAAGTTCGCCGAAGGCCAGGGCTTCTCGATCGTGCGCGAGTTCTGCGGCCACGGCGTGGGCCAGCGCTTCCATGAAGAGCCCCAGGTGCTGCACTACGGCCGCCCGGGCACCATGGAAGAACTCAAGCCCGGCATGATCTTCACCATCGAGCCGATGATCAACGCCGGCAAGCGCGACGTGAAGGAAGACTTCAAGGGCGGCCAATACGACGGCTGGACCATCGTCACTCGCGACCATTCGCTGTCGGCCCAGTGGGAGCACACGGTGCTCGTCACCGAGACCGGCTACGAGGTGTTGACGTTGTCCGCGGGCAGCCCGCCGCCGCCCTCCTTCGTCACCTCGACCAAAACCTGACGCGCACACGCGCTCCCCGGCCGTGATCGAAGCAGCCAAGATCGACGTAGCGACGCTGCGCGAAGCCTATCGCGCCAAGAAGCTCGCCCTGTTCGACACCCTGCGCTTTGCGCGCGCGCCGACCCGCAGCGTGCACGCGGTGCTGCGCCAGCTCTCGGCGCTCGCCGACGAGACGCTCTGCACCCTGTGGCGCGAGGCCGGCTTCGGCGACTCGCTCACGCTGGCTGCCGTGGGCGGTTTCGGGCGCGGCGAGCTGTTTCCGTATTCCGACGTCGACGTGCTCCTGCTGCTGCCGCCCGAGGGCCACGAGAGCGAAATCGACCCGGCCCGCATCGAGGCCTTCATCGGCCATTGCTGGGACGCGGGCCTCGAGATCGGCTCCAGCGTGCGCACGGTCGAGGAATGCCTGGCCGAGGCCGAGAAGGACGTCACCGTTCAGACCTCGCTGCTCGAAGCACGCCTGATCGTGGGCGACAAGAAGCTCTTCACCGCCTTCCGCCGCCGCTTCACCCGCGCCATCGACCCGCAGGCCTTCTTCGTGGCCAAGTCGCAGGAAATGCGGCATCGCCACCAGAAGTTCGACAACACGCCCTACGCGCTGGAGCCCAACTGCAAGGAATCGCCGGGTGGCCTGCGCGACCTGCAGACCATCCTCTGGATGACCAAGGCCGCCGGCTACGGCGGCCGCTGGGACGACCTCGCCAAGAACGGCCTGGCCACCCCGTTCGAGGCGCAGCAGATCAAGCGCAACGAGGCGCTGCTCTCGTTGATCCGCGCCCGGCTGCACGTGATTGCCAACCGGCGCGAAGACCGGCTGGTGTTCGACCTGCAGACGGCCGTGGCGGCAAGCTTCGGCTACGAAGGCGAGTCGCAGCGCAAGTCGAGCGAGGCGTTGATGCGGCGCTACTACTGGGCGGCCAAGGCGGTGTCGCAGCTCAACCAGATCCTGCTGCTCAATATTGCCGAGCGCCTGCAGCCCATCGACGAGCAGCACACGCCGATCAACGAGCGCTTCTACGAACGTGCCGGCCTGATCGAGATCGCCAGCGACGACCTGTACGAGCGCGAGCCGCATGCGGTGCTCGAAACCTTCCTGCTGTACCAGAAGACCATCGGCGTGCAGGGCCTGTCGGCGCGCACGCTGCGCGCGCTCTACAACGCGCGCCACGTCATGGACAGCAAGTTCCGCAACGACCCGGTCAACCACGACACATTCATGCGGATCTTGATGCAGCCCTACGGCATCACGCATGCATTCCGGCTGATGAACCAGACCTCGGTGCTGGGGCGCTACCTGCGAGTGTTCCGCAGCATCGTGGGGCAGATGCAGCACGACCTGTTCCACGTCTACACGGTGGACCAGCACATCCTGATGGTGCTGCGCAACGTGCGGCGCTTCTTCATCGCCGAGCATGCGCACGAATACCCGTTCTGCTCGCAGCTGGCGGCCGGATGGGACAAGCCCTGGATCCTGTACGTGGCCGCCCTGTTCCACGACATCGCCAAGGGCCGCGGCGGCGATCACTCCACACTCGGCGCGCGCGACGTTCAGCGTTTCTGCAAGCAGCACGGCATCGCCCGCGAAGATTCCAGGCTCATCGAATTTCTGGTGGCCGAGCACCTGGTAATGAGCCAGGTCGCGCAGAAGCAGGACCTGAGCGACCCCGAAGTGATTGGCGCTTTCGCCAAGCGAGTAGGCAACGAGCGCTACCTGACGGCGCTCTACCTGCTGACCGTCGCCGACATCCGCGGCACCTCCCCGCGCGTGTGGAATGCCTGGAAAGGCAAGCTGCTCGAAGACCTGTACCGCTACACGCTGCGCGCACTGGGCGGACGCATGCCCGATCCGGATGCCGAGGTCGAGTCGCGCAAGCGCGAGGCGCTCGTGCAACTGGCCCTGCACGCGCAGCGCTTCGAGGCGCACAAGGCGCTGTGGGACACGCTCGACGTGGGCTACTTCATGCGCCACGACGCCACCGAGATCGCCTGGCACGCCAAGCAGCTCTCGCGCTTCGTGCCGCCCAGTAACGTGCCGGTCGACCCGAAGGCGCCGCCTGTGGTGCGCGCGCACCTGTCGCCGGTGGGCGAAGGCCTGCAGGTGGTGGTCTACACGCCCGACCAGCCCGACCTGTTCGCGCGCATCTGCGGCTACTTCGACCAGGCGTCCTTCAGCATCCTCGACGCCAAGGTGCACACCGCGAGCAACGGCTACGCGCTCGATACCTTCCAGGTGGTGACCACCTTCGTGCCGGACCACTACCGCGACCTGATCAGCATGGTCGAGTCGGGCCTGGCGCAGACGCTCACCGAGGCCGGTGCCCTGCCCCCGCCCAGCATGGGCCGGGTCTCGCGCCGGGTGCGCAGCTTTCCGATCAAGCCGCGCATCAGCCTGCTGCCGGACGACAAGGCGCAGCGCTGGCTGCTCAACATCTCGGCCAGCGACCGTGCCGGCCTGCTGTACTCGGTGGCCCGGGTGCTGGCGCGCCATCACCTGAACCTGCAGCTCGCCAAGGTCACGACGCTGGGCGAGCGGGTGGAAGACACCTTCCTGATCAGCGGCCCCGAACTCCAGGGCCAAAAAACGCAACTGGCCATCGAAACCGAGCTGATGGAAGCCCTGGCCTCTTGAAATTGCCCTCCCGAACGCAACCGATGCCATCAGAATGTCGGCCATGGAATCCTTGATCGAACAGCTTTCCGACTCCGTCTCCTCGGCCAAGACGCTGGAAGACCTCGCACGCCCAATGCTCGAAATGCTCGAGACGGCGACGGGCCTGGAGTCGGCTTACCTCACGACCATCGACCTCGACAAGGGCCGACAGCACATCTTGTTCGCCCACAACGCCGGTGAATTGTCCCTGCCCGAGGGTGCGCCGGTGCCTTGGGCCGACACGCTCTGCCGGCATGCCATGGAGGAAGGCCGCATCTATACGGACGACGCCGGCGGCTGCTGGGGCGATGCCGACGCCGCCCGCCGGCTCGGCATCCAGACCTGTGTGAGCGCACCGGTGACGGCCGGAAGCGGCGACCTCTTCGGTGTCCTGTGCGGTGCCAGCTCACAAAAGCTGCCGCTGCCGCCCCATGCAGAGCCGGTGCTGCGGCTTTTCGCGCGGCTGATCGGCCAGCAGGTGGAGCGCGAGCTGCTCGTCGCAAAGCTCAAGAAAGCCCAGGCCCAGCTCGCCACCCACGCCGCGACCGACGCCCTCACCGGCCTGCCCAATCGCCGCGCGCTCACCGACGAACTGCAGCGCATGCTGGCGCAGGGCGCGCGCGGCGGCCAGAGCGTGCTGGTCGGCTTCATCGACATGGACAATTTCAAGAAGATCAACGACACACACGGCCACGAGGTCGGCGACGAGTTCCTGTCGGCCATGGCGAAACAGCTCTCGGCCTCGGTGCGCGCGAGCGACATGCTGGCGCGCTTCGGCTCCGACGAATTCGTGGTGATCGGCCTCGGGCCCGCGCTGGACGAGTCGCCGCGCACGGGCGCGCGGGCCATGGCCGACCGTCTGGCGGAAAACACCATCTTCGAGCTGAAGCTGCGGCACCTGACGATCGACTACGGCGGCGCCAGTGTCGGCGTGGTGGCCGTCGACCCCCGCACCGTCTCTGCCGAGGCCGCCCTGCGCCAGGCCGACACCGCAATGCGCGCCGTCAAGCAAAGCCGCCGGGCCATGGTCCGCGACGCCGTGGTTCCTGCGTCCAGCTGAACGGACGCCGCCGCAGCGCTCAGGCGCCGGGCAGCGCCGCCGCGTGGGTACCCCACAGGGGAGCCCGCTCGTACTGCGCCACCCATTGCACGATGTCCTTGGCCGCCATCGGCATGGCAATGCCGTAACCCTGGGCGAGCGT
This sequence comes from Variovorax sp. Varisp46, assembly GCF_059491885.1. Lineage (NCBI taxonomy): Bacteria > Pseudomonadati > Pseudomonadota > Betaproteobacteria > Burkholderiales > Comamonadaceae > Variovorax > Variovorax sp. Varisp46. Next base: position 1,922,897 of record NZ_CP168515.1, on the reverse strand, counting down.
GCAGCCCAGGGCGAGCAGCTCTTCGCCCTGCTTCACCGTTTCGACGCCTTCAGCCACCGCCGTGAGTCCGAGCGCGTGGAGCAGCGCGATGATGCCCTGCACGATGGCGTGGTCCTGGCCGTTGTCGAGCATGCCACGCACGAACGACTGGTCGATCTTCACGGTCGACACCGGCAGCTGGCGCAGATAGGTGAGCGAGGAGTAGCCGGTGCCGAAGTCGTCGATGGTCACGCCCACGCCCAGCGTCTTGCAAGCCTCGACGAACAGCGCGACGTTCGCGAACTGGCTGATCGCCGTGGTTTCCAGGATCTCGAGCTCCAGCATGCCCGCACCCAGCTTCGGAAACTGCGACAGGTGCCGCGCGAGCCGTTCGACGAAGTCCCAGCGCATCATGTGGCGTGGTGCCACGTTCACGCTCACCGACATCTGCAGGCCCGCCAGGCGCCACTGGTGCGCCTGCCAAAGGGCCGTGGCGATGGCCCAGTCGCCGACCTGCTCGACCAGCGCGTCGTCTTCGATCAGCGGCACGAACTGGGCCGGCGGCAGCAGGCCGCGCTCGGGGTGCTGCCAGCGCAACAGCGCCTCGACGCCGACCACCACGCCGCGCTGCATGTCGACCTTGGGCTGGTAGACCAGGAAGAACTCGCCCTGCAGCAGGCCTTCCTGGATCCGCTGGCGCTCGCGCACCACCTGCTCGTCGGCGCGCGCTTGCGGCGCGTCGAAGTAATGCACCTTGCCGTCGGCCGCGCGCTTGGCGAAGAAGGCGGCGTGCTGCGCCTGGCGCAGCGCGGTTTCAGGGGGCGGGCCATTGCTGTCGAGCAGCATGGCGCCGATGCTCGCGTCGATGCTGCCCGCCTGGTCATGCCAGCTCCAGGGCTCGGCGAGGGAAGCCTGGATGCGTTCCAGCACCTGGGTGCACTGCGAGGTTCCGAGGCCGGCGAACAGGGCCGCGAATTCGTCGCCGCCCACGCGGGCCATCACGCTCTCGCGCGGCAGCTGAGCCTTGATGCGGCGGGCCACCTCCTTGAGGGCGACATTGCCCGCCACCATGCCAAGGCGGTCATTCAGCAAGGCAAAGCGGTCCACGTCGATGTAGCAGACGGCAGCCAGGCGCTTGCCTGCACGGGCCCAGTCGTCCATCAACGGGCGCAGCACCTCGTCCGGCGGGAGACGTGCCGACCCGTCGTAGTACGACGGCAAAGAGACTGAGGGTTGCTTGTTCGACAAAAGACTGGGCTCCGGAGGTCGCGGGCTATTGTTCCCCCAATTGGGGCGATTGCGTGCCTATTAGCTAATATTAGTTACATGAGCGCTGCATTCACACAACACCCGAGCCCACGCCGCGTCTCCTAGCCGCAATAGGCCCCCACCACGCGGCCGGTCGGTTCGACCTGCACGTTGAGCCTCGCCGTGTCCTGCATCGGATCGGCTTTTTCCGCGGCGGGCACCGTACGTGCCAGGCGGGCGCCGGCGCGCTGGCGCATCTCTTCCAGCAACTGCTGGCTGACGCGCAGGCCCAGGCCAAACCGCACGGCAGCAGCCTGGCAGGTTTCGGGCGGCGTGACGAAGCTCGGGGGTTCGGGGACTTCCGATGTCAGGGGGCGGTCGGCCGGTGGCGTCTGGCAGCCAGCCAGCAAAAGGCCCATGGCCATGGCCGGCAGGCCGATCCAGTGGCGACCGTTGGTGATGCGCATCTGTCTTGCTCCTTCTTCAAACTGCAACCTGAGCAGGAGCTTATTCAATTCCGAGGCCAATCCCCGGCACGGCTCAAGCCAATGGATCTCGGAGCCTCAACAAAATCACGCTGCGGCCGTCCGGGGTCGCATTCGAAGCGTATGCTGGAAGCGACGCGCGCAGTTCAGGCCCATCCGCCACACACCATGACACCGCCCTCTGCCACCGTTTTTCTGATCGACGTCGACAACACCCTGCTCGACAACGACGGCATCATTGCCGACCTTCGCACCCATCTCGAACAGTCCTTCGGTGCCGAAAGCGCCAGCCGCTACTGGACGGCCTTCGAGCAATTGCGCAGCGAGCTCGGCTATGTCGACTACCTCGGCGCCCTGCAGCGCTACCGCGCCGAGGAAAGCAGCCGCGGCATGAGCGATTCGCGGCTGCTGCTGATGTCGGAATTTCTCATCGACTACCCCTTTGCCGACCGGCTCTACCCCGGCGCGCTGGAGACGCTGAAGCACCTGCGCCAGCGCGGGCCCACGGTGATCCTGTCCGACGGCGACGTCGTGTTCCAGCCGCGCAAGGTGCAGCGCTCCGGCCTTTGGGACGCCACCGAGGGCCGCGTGCTGATCTACGTGCACAAGGAACAGATGCTCGACGCCGTCGAGCAGTGCTACCCCGCGCGGCACTACGTGATGATCGACGACAAGCTGCGCATCCTCTCGGCCATGAAGGCCATCTGGGGATCGCGCCTGACGACGGTCTTCGTGCGGCAGGGGCACTATGCGCTCGACACGCAGGCCAACGCCGCCTATGCGCCCGCCGATATCGCCATCGAGCGCATCGGCGACATCATCAACCTCGACTTTCCACCCGCATGAGCCAAGCAATCAACCCTCTCGCGGGACAGCCCGCACCCATCGAACTGCTGGTCAACGTACCGCGCCTGATCTCCGCCTACTACACCGGACGGCCCGACCCGTCGGTGCCGAGCCAGCGCGTGGCCTTCGGCACCTCGGGGCACCGCGGCTCCTCGTTCGACGATGCGTTCAATGAATGGCACGTGCTGGCGATCAGCCAGGCGATCTGCGACTACCGCAAGCAGAAAGGCATCGACGGGCCGCTGTTCCTCGGGATCGACACGCATGCGCTGTCGACACCGGCCTTCAACAGCGCGGTCGAGGTACTCGCGGCCAACGGGGTCGAGCTGATGATCTCGAAGGACGACGAATACACGCCGACGCCGGCCGTGTCGCACGCGATCCTCGTCTACAACCGTGGACGCACCGGAAGCACCGGGGGGCTGGCCGATGGCATCGTCATCACGCCCTCGCACAACCCGCCCGAGAGCGGCGGCTTCAAGTACAACCCGCCGAACGGCGGGCCGGCCGGCACCGACATCACCTCGGCCGTCGAGACGGCCGCCAACAGGATGCTGGCCAACGGGCTCGAAGGCGTGAAGCGCATGCCGCTCGCGCAGGCGCTGCGCGCCTCGACCACACACCGGCATGACTACCTGAACACCTATGTCGAAGACCTGGCGCAGGTGCTCGACATGGATGCCATTCGCGGCGTGAACATCGAGCTGGGCGTCGACCCACTGGGCGGCGCAGGCGTGCGCTACTGGCCCGCGATCGCCGAGCGCTACAAGCTCGCGCGGCTGAACGTGCTGAGCCAGGAGGTCGACCCGACCTTCCGCTTCATGTCGCTCGACTGGGACGGCCGCATCCGCATGGACCCGTCGTCGCCCGACGCCATGCACAAGCTGATCGAACTGCAGGGCCGCTTCGGCATCGCCTTCGCCTGCGACACCGACCATGACCGCCACGGCATCGTGGCGGGCAGCACGGGCCTGATGCAGCCCAACAGCTACCTCGCGGTGATGATCGACTACCTCTACACGCACCGCCCGCATTGGCCGGCGCAGGCAGCCGTCGGCAAGACGGTGGTCAGCAGCCAGATGATCGACCGCGTGACGGCTCGGCTCGGGCGCAGGCTGTACGAGGTGCCGGTGGGCTTCAAGTGGTTCGTCGACGGGCTGGTCGATGCGTCGCTGGCTTTCGGCGGCGAAGAAAGCGCGGGCGCGACCTTCCTGCGCAAGGACGGCTCGGTGTGGACCACCGACAAGGATGGCCTCGTGCCCGCCCTGCTCTCGGCCGAGATCGCCGCGCGCACCGGGCGCGACCCCGGCGAGCGCTACGCCGAACTGACGCAGGCGCTGGGCCAGCCGGTGTCCGATCGCGTGGATGCAGTAGCCACGGTGGAACAGAAGAAGCGGTTGTCGAGCCTGTCGCCCGAGCAGATCCGCTCGACCGAACTGGCGGGCGACCGGATCGTCAACGTGCTGAGCCATGCGCCGGGCAATGGCGCGGCCATCGGTGGCGTGAAGGTCGTGGCCGAGAGCGGCTGGTTCGCGGCGCGCCCCTCCGGCACCGAGAACATCTACAAGATCTACGGCGAGAGCTTCAAGGGCAAGGACCACCTCGCGCGCATTCTTGAAGAAGCGCAGCACGTGGTGGACGGGGCCCTCTCTGCGCCCTGAAGGAATGCAGGCGCGACTTTCTGCGCGCTTCGCTCGCGGCGTTCGTGGCTCAACCTTCGAGCAGCTCCACGCACAGCGTCGCCACCACGCCTGCCACCTCGGAACGCGCCTGCAACGCATGCACGGCAAGGTCCAGCGTGCCCTGCGCTACCGGCCCCGTCAGCACCAAGACCTGGGGGCCGACGCCGGGGCGTTCGGCCGCCAGCGCGACCTGGCGCACCGGCACCTTCTGCTCTGCGAGGCAGGCCGTGACCGCCTGGATCTGGCTGACCGCGCGCACCGGCACCCGCAGGTAGTGCGAGGTGTGCACGGCGGCACGCGGCAACACCGCCAACGCGTTCGTCGCGTGCTCATGCACGCCGAGGTGCGGCACGTGCTGCGCGGCATTCACGCCGTCGAGCCGCGCCACGTCCACGAGATCGGCGATCACCGCCGAGGCCGTCTGCTCCGAGCCGGCGCCCGCACCGTAGTACATCGTCAGGCCCGCCGCATCGCTCTTGACCATGACGGCGTTCATCGAACCGTTCACCTGTGCCATCAGATGCGTGGCGGGCACGAGTGCGGGCTGCACGCGCAGTTCGACACCCGACGCCTGCCGGCGTGCCACGCCCAGCAGCTTGATGCGGTAACCCAGCTGCTCGGCGCAGGCCACGTCCAGCCCTTGCAGGGCGGTGATGCCCTCCACTTGCACATCGGCGAAGCGCAGCGGCATGCCGAAGGCGTTGGCGGCCAGCAAAGACAGCTTGTGCGCGGCGTCGATGCCTTCGATGTCGAAGCTCGGATCGGCCTCCGCATAGCCCAGCGCCTGGGCCTGCGCGAGCGCGGCGGCGAAGTCGAGGCCTTCATCGCGCATCTTGCTCAGGATGAAATTGGTGGTGCCATTGATGATGCCGGCCACCCACTCGATGCGGTTGGCCGCCAGGCCTTCGCGCAGCGCCTTGACGATGGGAATGCTCACGGCCACCGCCCCCTCGTAGGCCACGGCCACGCCCTGTTTTCGCGCGGCGGCGAAGATCTCGGCGCCGTGCACCGCGAGCAATGCCTTGTTGGCCGTGACCACGTGCTTGCCATGCGCAATGGCGGCCAGCACCCAGTCGCGTGCGGGCCCGGTGCCGCCGGCCACCTCCACGACCACGTCGACGTCGGGATGCGCGGCGACCTGCATCGGGTCGGCCGTGAGCGCAACGCCCTCTCCCACGATGCTGGCGGCGCGCGCCAGGTTGCGCGCGGCAACGATCACGAGTTCGATAGCCCGGCCGGCCCGCGCCGCAATGTCGGCCTGGTTGCGCACGAGCACGCGGAAGGTGCCCGAGCCCACGGTTCCGATACCGATCATCCCCACGCGCAGGGTACGGTTCAGCGCAGGGCGGCTGTGCAGGGGCTCGAGGGATTCAACGGGATCGCGGTACATGGACATCTCCAGACGAAAAAACAAAACCCAGCTGCCAGAGCTGGGTTCATTCGTTCGGGGAGAGAGCGATACACCAGGTGGCTGCCGTAACGGCCACCTGCGCGTGCTCAGGTGGCCGCGGTGGTAATGGTGGTAATCATTCGAGCAACGACCATCGCCTGCGCGGAGGCAGGCGGCATCATGCGAGCCATCAGGGCTGCGTGGGATGCGGGGTGGAAATCGTGGCTCGACATGAAGGCCCGGAGTGTACAGGAGCCCGGCCGTGCCCCGCTCAGCGCACGGCCGACAGCCGCTTTTCGAGCCACACGCTGTAGCGCGAGAGCCCGAAGCACAGCACCCAGTACACAGCCGCGATGAAGAGATAGCCCTCGAGATAGAACGGCCGCCACGTCGGATCACCGCCCAGCGCCAGGCCCAGCGCGCCGGTCAGCTCGAACAGGCCGACCACGGTGACGAGCGAGGTGTCTTTCAGCGTACCGACCACGCTGTTGGTCAGCGCCGGCACCACGAGGCGCAGCGCCTGCGGCAGCACGATGTCGCGCTGCACCGGCCAGCGGCCGAAGCCCAGCGCCATCGCCACTTCGGTCTGCCCGCGCGGTACGGCCTGCAGGCCGCCGCGGATGATCTCGGCCAGGTACGCCGCCACAAACAGCGTGAGCCCCGCGAGCACCCGCACCAGCACGTCGGGCTGCCATCCGGCCGGCCACAGCAGCGGCAACAGGAACGAGGCCATGAACAGCACCGAGATCAGCGGCACGCCGCGCACCAGTTCGATGTAGCTCGCACTCAGCGTGCGCACCACGGGCCAGCCCGAGCGGCGGCCCAGCGCCAGCAACAAGGCCAGCGGAAAGGCCAGCGCCAGCCCCACCACCGCGAGCCCGATGGTCAGCGGCAGGCCGCCCCAGCGGCTCGTCGGTACATGGCTCAGTCCCAGGACGCCGCCACGCATCAGCAGCACGAACAGCAGCAGCGCACCGATCCACAGCGGCACGAGCCACCAGCGCCAGCTCCGCGGCCAGGCGCTGAGCACGGTGACGGCGGACAGCACGACGACCGCGATGGCCGGGCGCCATTGCTCTTCATACGGAAAGCGTCCGAACAGCATCGGCCGCCACTTCTCGGCCACCACACCCCAGCAGGCGCCATGCTGCACGGCCCGGCAGGCCTCGGCGTCGGGCCGGAACACCGCATGCACGATGCCCCACTCGACGGCGTGGAAGCCGCCCCACGCGAGCAGCGCAAGCAGCAGCACCGTCGCCAGTGCCCGCATCGGCGAACCCCAGAGTTCGCTGCGCCACGCAATGGGTTCCTGCGTGGCGCTCCTCATTGCCAGCCTCGCAATGCAACGCGCACGTTGTAGCGGTTCATGCCGAACGAAATCAGCAGTGACAACAGCAGATAGACCGCCATGATGATCGCGATGCACTCGAAGGCCCGGCCATTCGAACCGATGGTGGTGTTGGCCACCGACACCAGCTCCGGATAGCCCACGGCCACAGCAAGCGACGAGTTCTTGGTGAGGCTCAGCAGCTGGTTGGTGAGCGATGGCACGATCACCCGCAGCGCCTGCGGCAGGATCACGATGCGGAGCTGCTGCACCGGCGACAGGCCCAGCGCCTGCCCCGCAAGCACTTGCCCCTGCGAGACCGACAGGATGCCCGCGCGCACGATCTCCGCCACGAACGCGGCCGAATAAAAGGTCAGGCCCGCCACGATGGTCACGTACTCGGGGCTCAGCGCAGCGCCGCCGCTCACACCGAAGTCGCCACGCTCGGGAAACTCGAAATGCGTGGGCCACCAGCCGCCCTCGCCTGCCACGGGCCACGGCACGCTGAGCCCCCCCTTGCTGAGCCACACGCCGGGCAACAACCGAACAGGCTCCGTCGGGTCGGGCAGCAGGTTGGCCATCGCGAAGGCCAGCATCAGCAGCTGCACCAGCAGCGGCACGTTGCGCAGCAACTCGACGTATGCGGTGCAGATGCCGCGCAGCAGCACGTGCGGCGCCAGCCGGCCGATGCCGATGAGCGTGCCGAGCACGACCGAGAAGATGGCCGCCGGCACCGCCGCGCGCACCGTGTTGATCAGCCCCGCGAGAAACGCGCGCCAGAACGGCTGGTTCGCATCGAAGTTCAGCCAGCCTTCGCTGATCGAGAAGCCCGCGGGCTCGGTGAGAAAGTCGAAGCCGGAGCGCACGCCGCGTGCACGCAGCACCTCGAGTGCATGGTGAACCACCCAGACCGCGCCGGCCACGACGGCCAGCACCAGCAGCGCCTGGACGGCCCATGCCAGCCAGACCCCGCGGCGCGAGGCCCTGGCGCTCATCGAACCGGGGGTGCGTAGATCAGGCCGCCCTTGTTCCAGAGGTTGTTGGAGCCGCGCGGCAGCTTGAGCACCGACTTCGGCCCGACATTGCGCTCGAACATCTCGCCGTAGTTGCCCACGGCCTTGATCGCGCGGAACGACCAGTCCTTGTCGAGGCCCAGCAGTTTGCCGAGGTCTTCACCGGTGCCGACCAGGCGCTGCTGCGCCGGATCCTTGCTGCTGGCCTTGAGTTCGTCGGCATTGGCCTGCGTGACGCCGAACTCCTCGGCCTCGATGAGCGCATTGGGCACCCACTTGGCGATGGCGAACCATTCGTCGTCGCCACGGCGCACCAGCGGCGCGAGCGGCTCCTTGGAGATCAGCTCGGGCAGGATGACGTAGTCGTCGGGGTTCGGCGCTTCCTTGTTGCGCAGGCCGGCCAGCGCCGAGGCGTCGGTCGTGAAGGCCTGGCAGCGGCCCGAGAAGAAAGCCTTGAACGAAGCCTCGAAGCTTTCGAAGACGACGGTCTTTACCGGGATGTTCTGCGCGCGGAAGTAGTCCGACACGTTCTTCTCGTTGGTGGTGCCCGACTGCGTGCAGATGGTGGCGTTCTTGAGTTGCTTGGCGCTCGTGACCTTGAGCTTCTTCGGCACCAGGAAGCCCTGGCCGTCATAGTAGGTGATGGTGGTGAAGTTGAAGCCCAGCGAAGCGTCGCGCGTGAGCGTCCAGGTCGTGTTGCGCGCGAGGATGTCGATCTCGCCGGCCTGCAGGGCCGAGAAGCGCTGCTGCGAATTGAGCGGCACGAAGTCGACCTTCTTGCCGTCGCCGAGTACGGCGGCCGCGATGGCGCGGCAGGTGTCGACGTCGAGGCCCGACCAGTTGCCCTGGGTGTCCGGTGCGGAGAAGCCCGCCACGCCGTTGGTCACGCCGCACTTGACGGTGCCGCGCTGCTTGACCGCGTCGAGTGTCTTGCCGGCGAAGGCCGGCGCGGCAGCGGCGAGTGCGATGACGGAGGCGGCGGCAAGCAATGCCGGGCGGAAACGATTGTTCATTGGTGTTCTCCTCAACAGTAGGCAAAAGGCAGTGTACGGGCCGACACGAGACTCTGCCAAAGAACCACGGGTTTGATGCATATGCCCGTAGCCCGACGCAAATCCGGTGCCCGAAGACGCTGCAGGTTCACTACCATACGGCCCTCGAATCACTTCAACTGGAATCCACACAAATGGTCAAATCCGACGACACCGGCAAGTTCATCCTGCGCGTCGCGCTTGGCGTCCTGATCCTGCTGCACGGCATCGCCAAGCTCCAGGGCGGCGTCGGCTTCATTTCCGGCATGCTGGCCCAGCACGGGCTGCCGGGCGCGCTGGCTTATCTGGTCTATATCGGGGAAGTGGTGGCGCCCGTGCTGCTGATCATCGGCCTCTACACGCGGCCGGCGGCATGGATCGTCGCGATCAACATGCTCGTGGCTTTCACGCTGGTCCACGCGAAGGACCTGACCTCGCTCGGCAAGCAAGGCGGCTGGGCGCTGGAAACGCAGGGCATGTTCCTGTTCGCGGCGCTCGCCCTCGCCTTCATGGGCGGCGGCCGCTTCGCGCTCAGCAGCAAATACAACTGAGCGGGCTCAATCGTCATCGGCCGCATCGAGGCCCGGAAACAGGACCTCGGTGTAGCCGAAGCGCGAGAAATCGCGCACCCGCATCGGGTACAGCTTGCCCAGCAGATGATCGACTTCATGCTGCACAACGCGCGCATGAAAGCCGGTGGCGACCCGGTCGATCGGGTCGCCGTAGGGGTCGAACCCGGTATAGCGGATGTTGGCGAATCGCGGCACCACGCCGCGCAGGCCCGGCACCGACAGGCATCCTTCCCACCCCTCTTCCTCCTCGTCGTCCAGCGGCGTGATGACGGGATTGAGCAGCACGGTACGCGGCACCGGTGGCGCATCGGGATAGCGGGGATTCACGACATCGGTGCCGAAGATCACCAGTTGCTGGTCCACGCCGATCTGCGGTGCGGCGAGGCCAGCACCGTTGACTGCATGCATGGTTTCGAACATGTCGCGCACCAGCAGGTGCAGTTCGTCGGTGTCGAAGGCGGCGACCGGCTGCGCAATGCGCAGCAGCCGGGGGTCGCCCATTTTCAGGATTTCGCGGATGGCCATGGCGGGATTATCGCGACAGGCCCGCAGCCGCCGCGATCAGGGAGGGGTCTGGGTCTTGGAGTCCGGCGAAGTCCACAGGCGCGCATTGCCGCGCGGCGGCGTCGGGATGGAGCCCGGTCCTCCACCGGCAATGGGCGGGCGCGGTGCGACGCCCGGGTGGCCACCGCCCCAGTTGCCTGACGGTCGTCCGACCACGCCGGGACTCGGATAGACAGGGCGCACGGCCGGATAGCCCGGACGGCCGTAGTACGGACGGTCGTAGTAGTACGGACGCCGCTGCTCGTAGTAGCCGCCACCCTGGATGTAGACCGGCGCGGGCGAAACGACCACGGGCGCGGGCTCGCTGTAGTAAGGCCCCGACGAGTAGCCACCATAGTAGGGATCGGCGGGCACGCCCACGCAGCCGCTCAGCAACGCAACGCCGCCGAGCGCGGCGCAAGCACCAAGAACACGAATTTTTTGCATGAGGGACTCCTTGTGGCCTTCGATTAGTTTTCAACGCCAGGTTGTAGACCCTGTTGACTGCGCTCAGATGAAGTCGCGTAACGGCCGGTAAAGGGCCTGTCCGGCACCTCTGCGGCTTACTCCGTCGGAACACCGTTGGCGAGTATCTCCAGCATACGCGCCTCATCGATGATCTCGACGCCGTTTTCACGCGCCTTGTCGAGCTTGCTCCCGGCCTCTTCGCCGGCCACGAGGTAATGGGTCTTCTTGCTGACCGAGCCGGAAACCTTGGCTCCGGCTGCCTCCAATTTATCCTTCGCTTCGTCGCGGCTCAGCGTAGGAAGCGTGCCGGTGATGACGAAGGTCAGACCCGCCAAAGGCTTCGGCGCCCTGGCGGCGGGCTCGCCCTCCTCCCAGCTCAGTCCGCAGGCGCGCAATTGCTCGACCACTTCGCGGTTGTGCGGCTGATCGAAGAAGGTGCGCAGGCTTTGCGCCACCACCGGACCCACGTCGTTCACTTCGAGCAGTTGCTCCTCGCTCGCGTCCATGATCGCGTCGAGCTTGCCGAAGTGCTTGGCCAGGTCCTTCGCGGTGGTTTCGCCCACGTGGCGGATGCCAAGGCCGAACAGGAAGCGCGGCAGCGTGGTCTTCTTCGAGGCCTCGAGCGCGTCGACGAGGTTCTTCGCCGACTTCTCGGCCATGCGATCCAGCCCGGCCAGCGTGGTGAAACCCAGCTTGTAGAGATCAGGCAAGGTGCGGATCAGGTTGGCATCGACCAGTTGCTCGACCAGCTTGTCGCCCAGTCCGTCGACATCCACCGCACGCCGCGCCGCGAAGTGCAGGATGGCTTCCTTGCGCTGCGCCGCGCAGAACAGGCCGCCGCTGCAGCGGTAATCGACCTCGCCCTCCTCGCGCACGGCTTCCGAATCGCACACGGGGCACTTGTGCGGCATGGTGAAGACTGCGCCGCGCTGATCGTCGGGCCTGGCCAGGCTGTCCGGTGCCACGCCGACCACTTCGGGAATCACGTCGCCGGCACGGCGCACGATCACCGTGTCGCCCACGCGCACATCCTTGCGGCGCGCCTCGTCTTCGTTGTGCAGCGTGGCATTCGTCACCGTCACGCCGCCGACGAACACCGGCGCGAGCTTGGCGACCGGTGTGAGCTTGCCGGTGCGGCCGACCTGGATCTCGATGCCGACCACCTCGGTCAGTTGCTCCTGTGCCGGGTACTTGTGGGCCACGGCCCAGCGCGGCTCGCGCGAGACAAAGCCCAGTTGCCGCTGCAGTTCGATGCTGTCGACCTTGTAGACGACGCCGTCGATGTCATAGGGCAAGGCGTCGCGCTGGCGGCCGATGTTCTCGTGGAAAGCTATAAGTTCAATCGCACCTGTCGCGCGCGCCGTCTGCCTGGCCACAGGAAAGCCCCAGGCATCGAACTGCTGCAGCCAGTCGAATTGCGTCGGGCAGTCGGGTCCGCCCTCGGCCGCTGGCGTCACCTCGCCCAGCCCGTAGGCAAAGAAGCTCAGGGGCCGCGCCGCGGCAATCGCCGGGTCGAGTTGGCGCACCGCGCCGGCGGCGGCATTGCGCGGGTTGACGAACACCTTCTCGTTCTTTTGCCCATCCGCGATCTTCTGGCGCTGGCGCTCGTTGAGCGCGTCGAAATCGGCGCGCTTCATGTAGACCTCGCCGCGCACCTCGACCACGGGCGGCGCCGTACCGTTGAGGCGCAGCGGAATCTCGCGCACGGTGCGGATGTTCTGCGTGACGTCTTCGCCCACCTCGCCGTCGCCGCGCGTGGCGGCCTGCACCAGCACACCGTTTTCGTAGCGCAGGTTCATGGCAAGGCCGTCGAACTTCAGCTCGCAGACGTAGGCGACCTGCGGTCCGTCCTCGGGCAGACCCAGTTCCTTGCGCACGCGCGCGTCGAAGGCGCTCGCGCCGCCGGGCGTGATGTCGGTCTCGGTGCGGATCGACAGCATCGGCACCCTGTGGCGCACCTTGACGAAACCGTCGAGCACCTTGCCGCCCACTCGCTGTGTCGGCGAATCGGGCGTGCGCAGGTCGGGAAACTCGGTTTCGATGGCCTGAAGGCGCTGGAAGAGCCTGTCGTACTCGGCGTCCGGCAGTTCGGGCGTGTCGAGCACGTAGTAGAGATGGGCGTGGCGGTGGAGCTGTTCGCTCAGTGCGGCGGCTTCGCGTGCCGCTTCGTCGCGCGTCGTCATGGGTGTCTCCCGGAGGTCGGAGTTGTTAGCTGAAGAGGCGCCGTGCCAGCGGCGAGCCCGCAGCGAGGTCGCGCGCATCGAGCGTGTCGTAGAGCTGCTCGAGGTCGGCGCCGATCACGTCCATGGTTTCGTCGCGCAGCAGCTGGCCGTCGCTGTCGGTGACCACGCCGTCCATCTCGCGCGCCAGCGTGGCGGCAGCTTCGCGCATGCGGCGGAACGGCTCTTCGCCGCGGTCGACCTGCGGCACATCGAGGCTCAGGCTGAGTTCGCGGATGGCCGACTGGGCCGGGTCGTCGGCCAGCGCCGCCTGCGTGTCGAAGGCCAGCCCGAGGATCGGCGGCAGGCCGGCTTCGCTGGTGGGCAGCACCATGCGCCCCGGGATGATGCCGGCCACGAAGCCGAGCCGCGCCGCGTTCTGCTGCACATAGCCCGGACTCCAGGCCGCATGCAACGCGCGCAGGACAAAACCCAGCTGCGCATCGTGCGCGCTGGCGAACTGGTCGAGCTCGCGGGCGCGCGCCACTTCGTCGAGCATCTCGGGAAACTCGGGCGCGCCGTTGACGGCGTCGGCGAAGGCCTGGGCCTTGACCACGAATTCGGAGTACTCGATCTCGTTGAGCGCACCCGTGCGGTTGGCCAGCTGCACGCCGACCTGGAAAGCGCTGTAGCGCTGGCCGGCCACGGGCGGCTCCCACTGGCCAGTGTGTTCGTTCAGGCCTTCGATGGCCACCGGCTTGCTGCCCGCGCGCCGTGTCGGCGGCATGGCGGCGATGGCGGCATCGCCCGAGGCGAGGCCGTCGAGCGAGATCGGTGCGATCACGTCGATCAGCGGGTCGAGCCCGCCGCGGCGTTCACCGGTCGCCACGGGCACGCCGCTGGGCGCCGGCAGGTCGGGATCGAACAGGGGCTCGTGGCGGTCTGCCCCCTGTATCTGGTGCGGATCGGCATGCAGCATCGGCTCCATGCCGCCGCCGCTCTCCGCCAAAGCGCGCTCGGCTTCATCGAGCGCAATGTCGATCGCGTCGGGCTGGCGCGGCGCATTGCGGCGCGACATCAGCGTGTTGTAGGCAACGACGGCCGCGAGAACGAGGCCGCCGAGGATGGTCAGGGCGAGAGTGAGGCTGCTCATGGGTGCCGCTCGGCTTACGCGGCTTCGACCATCGAGACCGCCGACTCCATGTCGACCGCAACGATGCGCGACACGCCCTGTTCCTGCATCGTCACGCCGATCAGCTGCTCGGCCATTTCCATGGCGATCTTGTTGTGGCTGATGAAGAGGAACTGGGTTTCGCGGCTCATGGCTGTCACGAGTTTGGCATAGCGCTCGGTGTTCGCGTCGTCCAGCGGCGCGTCCACTTCGTCGAGCAGGCAGAAAGGGGCCGGGTTGAGCTGGAAGATGGCGAACACGAGCGCAATGGCCGTGAGCGCCTTCTCGCCGCCCGACAGCAGGTGGATGGTCTGGTTCTTCTTGCCCGGGGGCTGCGCCATCACCTGCACACCGGAGTCGAGGATTTCGTCGCCCGTCATCATCAGCTTGGCATTGCCGCCGCCGAACAGCTCGGGGAACATGCGGCTGAAGTGCTCGTTGACGACCTTGAAGGTGCCGCCCAGCAGGTCGCGCGTTTCGGCGTCGATCTTGCGGATGGCGTCTTCGAGCGTGCCGATGGCCTCGTTCAGGTCGGCCGACTGCGCGTCGAGGAAGGTCTTGCGTTCGCTCGCGATGGCGAGTTCGTCGAGCGCCGCCAGGTTCACCGCGCCGAGCGCGACCACTTCGCGGTTGAGGCGGTCGATTTCGCCTTGCAGGCCCGTGAGCTTGACCTTTTCGGTTTCGATCGACTGCTCGATGGCTTCGAGGTCGGCGCCGGCATCGTCGAGCAGCTGCTGGTACTGCTCGACACCCAGGCGCGCGGCCTGTTCCTTCAACTGGAACTCGGTGATGCGCTGGCGCAGCGGATCGAGCTCGCGTTCGAGCTGCAGGCGGCGCTCGTCGCTCGCGCGCAGCTTGAGCGTGAGGTCGTCGTACTGGCTGCGCGCCGAGCCCAGCGCGGCTTCGCGTTCGAGCTTGAGCGACAGGGCATCCTGCAGGCCGGCCTGCGCAGCGGCATCGGACAGCCGGGCCAGTTCGGCCCGGGCGCGCTCGTCTTCGTCGGTCAGCGCCACGATCTGCTGCGCCGCGGTTTCGATGGAACGGTTGAGCTCCCCGCGGCGGGCTTCGAGCGTGCGCTGCGAGAAGGTCGCTTCCTGCGCCTGGCGCTCGAGGCTGCGGTGCTGCTCGCGGCTCGCGCTCAGCGCGCGGCCGGCTTCGATCACGCGCTCGTCGAGTTGCGCGTGGCGCTCCTGGCTGTCGGCCAGCTGCATGTCGAGCTCTTCGAACCGGCCTTCGGCGGCGATGCGCCTCTCCTGCAGTTCTTCGAGCTGCGCATCGACTTCGCCGAGGTCGGCGGCCAGCTGCTGGCTGCGCGCGCGGGTCTGCTCGGCGAGCTGTGTCATGCGCAGGGTCTCGACCTGCAGTTCGTGCGCGCGCGACTGGGTCTCGGCGGCTTCGCGACGTGCGGTCACGAGGCGCTGTGCGGCATCGGCGTAGGCGGCTTCGGCGCGGACCAAGGCAGTACGCGCTTCTTCGTTGATGAGTGTCTGGGCGCGCAGCTGGCGATCCAGGTTTTCCATTTCCTGCTGGCGGGCCAGCAGGCCGGCCTGTTCGGAGTCGGGCGCGTAGAAGTTGACGCTGTGCGAGGACACGGCGTGGCCGCTCTGCACGTAGATGACTTCGCCAGGCTGCAGCGCAGCACGCTGGGCCAGCGCTTCCTCGAAGCTCGCGGCGGTATAGCAGCCATGCAGCCAGCCGTTCAGCAGGGCTTGCTGGCCGGCATCGTTCAGGCGAAGCAGGCTGGACAGGCGCGGCAGCGCGGCCGTGCCTTCGGGCGCTCCGGCTGTGGGCGGGCTGTAGAAGGCAAGCTTGGCGGGCGGCGCGTCGTTGCCGAAGGCGCGCACCATCTCCAGGCGGCTGACTTCGAGCGCACCCAGGCGTTCGCGCAGCGCGGCTTCGAGCGCGTTTTCCCATCCCTGCTCGACGTGGATTCGGCTCCACAGGCCCTGCAGGCCGTCGAGGCCGTGCTTGGCGAGCCAGGGCGCCAGCTTGCCGTCGGTCTTGACCTTTTCCTGCAGCGCGCGCAGCGCTTCGAGGCGGGCCGAAAACTCGGCATGGCGGGCGCCTTCGGTGTTGACGGCCTGCTGCTTCGCACGGCGGTCGTCGTCGAGTTGCGGCACGGCTTCCTGCAGCTCATGCAGGCGGGCGTCGGCTTCGCTCGCGGCCTCCTGCGCCATCGCGTGCTGCTCCTGCATTTCGAGCAGGCGGGCTTCGTCTGGCGCGGCCAGCGCGTTCTGGTCGGCGCGCAGGCGCTCGCTGCGCTGCGTGAGCTGGCGGCTCTGCTCTTCGATGTTGCGCTGGTCGGCGGCCAGCACCTGGATCTGCTGCTGTACCTGCGACACGGTCGTGCGCTGGGTGTTGGCCTCGTCCTGGGCGCGCTGCACCGCTTCCTCGAGCTCGGGCATGCGCGCGTCGTGCTCTTCGAGCTGGGCGGCCAGCAAAATGGCCTGCTCCTCGGCGTCCACGCCGGCACCGGCCAGCGTTTCGATCTCGGCCTCGGCCTCTTCGCGGCGGCGGCCCCACTGGCCCATCTGCTCGCGCAGTTGCACCAGGCGCTGCTCGACGCGCTGGCGGCCTTCGACCACGAAGCGAATCTCGCCCTCGAGCCGGCCGACTTCGGCGCTCGCCTCGTAGAGCTTGCCCTGCGCCTGGTTGACCTGGTCGCCGGCGCCGTAGTGGGCCTGGCGCACCGTTTCAAGTTCGGCCTCGATGTGGCGCAGGTCGGCCGTGCGCGATTCGAGGTCGTTGATCGCCTTTTCGGAATCGAACTTGATCCTGGCCTGGTCGGCGTTGCTTTCGCTGCGCTTCAAGAACCACAGCTGGTGCTGCTTCTTCGTGGCGTCGCCTTGCAGCATGTTGTAGCGCGCAGCCACCTCGGCCTGCTTCTCGAGCTTTTCGAGATTGGCGTTGAGCTCGCGAAGAATGTCCTCGACCCGCGTGAGGTTCTCGCGCGTATCGCCCAGGCGGTTTTCGGTTTCGCGGCGGCGTTCCTTGTACTTGGACACGCCCGCAGCCTCTTCGAGGAACAGGCGCAGCTCTTCGGGCTTCGATTCGATGATCCGGCTGATCGTGCCCTGGCCGATGATGGCGTAGGCACGCGGCCCGAGGCCGGTGCCCAGGAACACGTCCTGCACGTCGCGGCGGCGCACCGGCTGGTTGTTGATGTAGTAGCTGCTGGTGCCGTCGCGCGTGAGCACGCGGCGCACGGCGATTTCGCCGAACTGGTTCCATTGGCCGCCGGCGCGGTGGTCGGCGTTGTCGAACACCAGTTCCACGCTCGAACGGCTGGCCTGCTTGCGGGTGGTCGTGCCGTTGAAGATCACGTCCTGCATCGACTCGCCGCGCAACTCCGACGCACGCGACTCGCCGAGCACCCAGCGCACCGCGTCCATGATGTTCGACTTGCCGCAACCGTTCGGCCCGACGACGCCGACCAATTGGCCCGGCAGCAGGAAGTTGGTGGGTTCGGCGAACGACTTGAAGCCCGAAAGCTTGATGGAATTAAGACGCACGACTTGTCGGCCTGCTTGGCTCTAGCGCCAAGGTATTGATTTGTAAGGAAAATTGCACGGGCCTGCAGCTTGCAGCAGGCCGCCGCCCCAGCCGTGGATGATAACGTCAGGGCATGAGCGATTCCCTGGTTTCTCCCCTCGCCATGCGACGTACCTGCCTCCTTGGAGGCATCTTGGCGGGCACGGTTGTTCTGCTTGGCCTTGCAGGCTGCTCGTCGACGCGCGACACCCAGCGCGCCGAGCCCTACAGCAGCCACGAATGGATGCAGTCCGGCGCCAACCGCATCGCCAACCTGTCGCTGCGCGACAACCTGCAGTCGGTGCGTCGCGTGCAAAGCACACTCTACAAGCGCAACCCGCGCGAATGGCGCAAGTCGGCAGCCAGCATGGACGAGGCCGCCCAGCGCGCCTGGGACGCCGTGCTCAAGGGCCCGCCCCTGCCCGAATTGAAGGGCGCCACCGGCATCGATGCGATCCGCCTGGCCTTCGATACCGGGCCGCAGGGCTACCAGGGCGACCGCGTCGCGGCGCTGGTGTACGGCTGGGCCACCATGCTCAAGCAGGCCAACGGCGACACCTGGGACCAGACCATGATCGACGGCATCAATGCCGAGAACAGCTTCAGGGCCGCGCGCAACTTCGAGATATCGCTCTGGCTCATTTCCTCCAAGACCGGCCCCGATGGCCAGCCACTGCTGCTGGCCACCGAAATCAGCGACCGCGGCCGCAACCTCGTGGCCGACCGCGAACTGTCGAAGGTCGTGGCGCGGCTCGACCTGCTAGCTGCGCAGGCCGACGAGAAATACCGCCGGGCGGCGCTCGACTTCGGCCAGAACTGGGTGATGGGCGTGGTCATGCCCTTCTTCACGCTGATACCCAAGTGAAAGCGGCGGAAGAAGCGGCGAAGGTTTTTAGGAAAGATGTTTCCTAAATCCTCATTTGCGGTAATATATTTCCGTGAATAAACAGGAACTCATCATCGCCCTGGCCGCTCGCCGCGATGCCGCCGGCATCTCGAATGCTGAAATCGCTCTGCGCTCGGGACTCACCGAGCGCTCCGTGCGCAACGCCCTGAGCCTGCAGGGCAACCCGCAGCTGTCGTCCCTGCTGGCGCTGGTAGATGCGCTGGGTCTCGAACTGCAGCTTGCGCCCAAGGGCTTTGGCGAAACCACGGCCACCGATCCCGGCTATCGCCCCGTGGCCACGCGCGTAGGCCATGCAGTGGCGCAGGCGCCCGGCGCGCCCATCAACAAGCGCCGTTCGCCGCCATGAACGTCAAGATCCTCGAGATTTCGCTCGGCACACGCCGCTTCGGCAAGCTGTTCCAGTACGCCGACCTGTGCCGCTTCGTCGCGGAGCCCGAGCTGGTCGCCAATCCGCCAGCCGAGGTGCTGTCGCTCTCGATGGTGGCGAGCGACCCCGCGGCCCAGTCGGCACTCTGGAGCGACGTCAAGAACCCGCTGTTCAACGCCCAGGGGGGCCAGCTGCCGGGCTTTTTCCAGAACCTGCTGCCCGAAGGCGTGCTGCGCAGCCATATCGCGCAGCTGCGCGGCTGCCGCGAGAACGATCATTTCGAACTGCTCGCTGCCTGCGGCGGCGACCTGCCCGGCGCAGTGAGTGCCCGGCCCGTGTCGGTGGACCGCGGCACGCTGCAGCGCCTCATCACGCAGGACCAGGATGCGCTGGAGATGTCGGTGGTCGAACTGCCGATGCCGCAAGGCATATCGGTCTCGGGCGTACAGCCCAAGCTGGGCCTGCGCCGCCAGGGCGGGCGGTACGTGGCCCGCACGCGGGCCGGCGCAAGCACCCGGGTGATCGCCAAGCTGCCGGTCGCCGGCCGACCGCACATGCCGCAGCTCGAGATGCTGTCGCTGCAGATGGCCGGCGCGGCGGGCGTCGAGGTTTGCCATGCGGAACTCGCCCCGCTCTCGGCCATTGCCGCGGAGCACAGCTATGCGCTGCCCGACGAGCCCGAATTCCTGGCGGTCACGCGCTTCGACCGCGACGGCGCACGCCGCATCCATTTCGAAGACTTCGCGCAGGTGCTGGCGATCGACCCGATGCGCAAGTACGGCGGCAGCTACCTCGAAATGGCGCTCGCGATGCGCGCGTTTCCGTCGCTGGGCGACGAAGCGGTGCTCGAGCTCCTGCGGCGCCTTGCAGTGAACGACCTGCTCGGCAACCCCGACGCGCATCTCAAGAACTTCGGCGTGCTGTACCCCGACGGCGTTGCACCGCGATTCGCGCCGGCCTACGACATCGTCGCGTACGCCGCACTGCAGGGTGTCGGCGGCCACGCGCTGCCGCTGTTGCCTGAGCCGGCGGTCCCGGCCCGGCGCACCGCCCTGTTCACGCCCGCCAACGTACGCGCCTTCTGCTTCTCGACGGGACTGCACGAGCCGCTGGTGCGCCGTGTCGTCGCCGACACCGCGCGGCTGGCCCGCGACAAATGGCCTGCAATGATCGACGCCTCGGCGCTGCCGGCGCCGTGGAAGAAGCGGCTGCAGCAGCGCTTGCAGGCACATCCCTTGCTGCAAGCCATGGCAAAACGCGGCCGGTAGAAAAACTGGCCCCTAGAATGAATCCGCCCTCCACCCCTCAACCCATTCGAGGCAGCAGCAACTCATGAGCTCCATCAATTTCATCGGCGGCGAAAAAGGCGGTGTCGGCAAGTCTGTCACGGCGCGCGTGCTGGCGCAGTATTTCATCGACCACAGCCACCCTTTCACGGGCTTCGACACCGACCGCTCGCACAGCTCGTTCACCCGCTTCTACGAAGGCTTCGCCTCGCAGGTGGTGGTCGACAGCTTCGAAGGGCTCGACACGGTCGTCAACGGCTTCGAGACCAACCCGCAGCAGAGCGTGATCGTCGACCTTGCCGCGCAAACGCTGGCACCGCTGTCGCGCTGGATCAAGGAGTCGGACCTGTTCGACGTGTTCGCCGACATCGGTGTCACCGTCAACTTCTGGCACGTGCTGGACGACGGCAAGGACTCGACCGACCTGCTCGGCGCACTCATCGACACCTTCGGCAACCGGCCCAACTACATCGTGGTGCAGAACTACGGCCGCGGCAGCGACTTCGGGATGCTGCTGGCCTCGCAATCGCTCTCGAAGGCGACGGCGAACGGCGCACGCGTGATCACCCTGCCCCGCCTGCACGACGCGAGCATGCGCAAGATCGATGCGCAGAACACGAGCTTCTGGAAGGCCGTGAACGACCGCGAAGGCCCGCATGCGCTGGGGTTGCTGGAACGGCAGCGCGTGAAGTCTTGGCTGGCTACGGCCTACGCGGCGTTCGACACCTTGCCGCTGTAAAAGAAATCCCGGCGGCAGATCTTCAGATCATCCCGCCGTTGATCGAGATCACCTGGCCCGTGATGTAGGCCGCCTCGTCACTCGCCAGGAAGGCGGCCAGCGCAGCCACTTCCTGGGGCGTCCCAGCGCGCTTCACCGGCACCATCTGGTTGATGACCGCGGGATCGAACACCGCATCCGCCATCGGCGATGCAATGATTCCGGGTGCAATCGCGTTCACCGTCACGCCGCGCGATGCCACTTCGAGCGACAGCGCCTTGGTCGCGCTGTTCAGCGCGCCCTTGGCCGCGGCGTAGTTGACCTGCCCCCGGTTGCCCGCAATCGCGGCCACGGAAGAGATATTCAGGATGCGCCCCCACCGCGTGCGCATCATGGGCAGAAGCAGCGGCTGCGTGACGCGGAAGAAACCGTTAAGCGATACGTCGATCACCTTGTGCCACTGCTCGGCACGCATGCCCGGCAGCACGGCGTCGTCGTGCACGCCCGCGTTGTTGACGAGGATCTGGACCGGCCCGCCTTCCAGGATGCGCGCGCACGCCGCCGCCGAGGCTTCGTCGCTGCACAGGTCGAACACGTGGCACTCCGCCTTGCCGCCCGCCGCCGTGATCGATGCGGCCAGTTGCTCGACCGCCTCGGGCCGCGAATTGGCGTGTAGCAGGACCGTGGCGCCGTCCCGCGCAAGGCGTTCGGCCATGGCGGCGCCAAGTGCGCCGCTGGCGCCGGTGATCAGCGCGCGTTTTCCTTCGAGACTCATGGCGATGTCATGCTTTCTGCAGCAAGCGGTGTGTTCAGGACCACCACGGCGCGGCCTTCGGCCAGCATGCGGCCATCGTCCGCCTTCACCGTGAATTCGTAGAGGATCTGGCGGTCGTCGCCCGACAGGCGCCGGGCTCCCACCTGCAACGCGCCGGGCACGTCGTCGAGGCGCGCCACCGCCAGCTTCACGTTGCGCGCGCTCGCCAGGAAACCCGCCGACGGCGTGCTGCCCTCGGCAGCCAGCAGGCCGCCATGCAGTGCCATGGCCTGCGCCGCGTATTCGATGGCGTTGGGCGCGAGCAGTCCGCTCTCGGTGCGCAGCGGGTTGTCGGCCTGTGCGTGCGTGGTGGTGCTGCAGCGAATGGCCTCGGCGTCCCAGCTCTCCAGCCGCTCCAGCAGGCACATGCTGCCGCTGTGCGGAATGCGCTGCGCAATGCCGGCACGGTCGAGCGTCTGCGGCACCGTCATGCGGCCCCTTCCAGGTCGGCCACCAGCAGCACGTTGGCGAAGGGCGTGCCCGCGCTCATCGGGATGCTTTGCACGCGAAAGCCCAGGCGCCGCAGCAGCGCCGTCCAGTCGGCCAGCGGCCGGCCCCAGGTCGGCGAGACCTTGTGGCCGCGGATGCGCGTGACGGTGCGATCGACCCACTGGCTGATCGCGAAGCCGCGGCTGCTGCTGCGCCTGCGGGTTGGCGCCACGTCGCAGCGCGTCGCGCACGCGCAGCAGTACGCCTTCCTGCGCTTCAAGGTTCACGTAGTGCAGCACGTCGAGGATCACGACAAGGTCGCAGTCCGGCAAGGCGGCCGAGCACATGTCGGCGCAGACCAGCTTCGGCGCAGGCTGCAGATGGCCGATGGAGGCCTCGGCGCGCGCCACGTCCTTCGGCATCAGCTCGATGCCGGTGTAGTCTGCGCCGTGCGTGGTGGCGTGCCATGACGACGGCCAGCGGCCCTGCTTCTGCATCGTGCTCATCGACGCCAGCAGGCTTGCGAACAGGCCCTGGCCGCAGCCGATGTCGACCACGCGGCTGTGCTGCGCGCCGACCAGCCGATGTTCGAGCAAGCCGCGAAACACCGGATCGCGACCCAGCTTGCCGCGTGCGAAGTGCCAGGCGAAGCTGCCGCCCTTCTGGTAGGGAACGGTCGCGGCCTCGTGCAGCTCGCGCCAGGCGTTGTCGGTCGACGACGAGGGCATCACCGCGCTCATGCTTTCAGCCCTTCGGGCAAGGTAACAGCGCGCAATCCATCGGCGCGCAGACGTTCGAGCAACAAGGGCAATACCTCCAGCAAAACGGGTTGTCCTTTGGCGGTGCGCGCGGCATTGCCGTCGTGCAGCAACAGGATGTCGCGCGCCTGCAGGTTGTGGCTCAGGCGCGCCATCACCTTGGCGGCGTCGCCTTCGCGCGTGTCGAAGCCGCGCCGCGTCCAGCTCACGAGCGAGAGGCCGAGGCGGTGCAGCACGGGTTCGAGGAAGGGGTTGCGCAGGCCGGCCGGCGCGCGGAAACAGGTCGGGCGCTGGCCGACGGTGTCGGCGAGGATGTCCTGCGCCCGCGCAATCTCGGCTGCAAAGCCGCGCGGCCCGAGAAAAGAGAAGTTGTGCCGGTGCTGCGCCGTGTGGTTCTGGATGCTGTGGCCGCGCGCGACGATCTCGCGCGCCAGTTCGGGATGCGCCAGCACCCGCTCGGCGATGCAGAAGAACGTGGCGCGCTGGCCGTGCACATCGAGCAGGTCAAGCACTTGCGGTGTCACCTCGGGCTCCGGCCCGTCGTCGATGGTGATCGCCACTTCGCGGCGCGCGGCAGCTGCTTCGGGCAGCCGCGTGACGTTGGGGCCGAGCAGGCTGCTGCGCGGCGTGAGGCCGGCGCCGGTGATCAGCGCATGGTTCAGCACGATCGCGCCGATGGCCCACGGCAACGCGCCCGGCACCAGCACGCCCGCGCCGATGGCCGCGACGTGCCATGCCGCGCTGGCGCGAATGGCCGGCGGCCAGGGCCAGGATTCTTTGGACGCAGGAACGGAAGACATGGGGGCCGATTTTCCCATCAGGGGCGCGCCGCTTTCGCAGGCGCCACACTCCGCGCAAACGCCGCCGACAGCAGCAGCGCCAGCAGCGCGCCCGGCGCAACCACGCGACCGATGGACGACAACGCCGGGATGTCCGAAATCGCGATCAGACCGAACGACACCACCGTCGTCAGGTTGGCCAGCATCAGGGACGCCAGCGTGTCTTCGTCGGCCCGCCCGGTCGTGCGCAGCTGGTCGAAGAACAGCGCGTAGTTCGACCCCACCGCCACGATCAGCAGCAGCCCCACCAGATGCAGGATGCCGAGCGCCGCCTGCAGCAAGGCCATGCCGCCGAGCGTGAGCACCACCGCGAACAGCAGCGGCTGGCACACGGCGAGCAGCCGGCGCCACGAACGCAGGTAGATGCCGAGCAGCACCACCACCGCCAGCGCGCCGAGCAGCACCTGCACGAAGGCCTCGTGCAGGTAGCGCTGGTACAGGCCCGCGAGTTCGCGGCCGACGTCGACCACCTGCACTTCGGGCAGGCCGGCCAAGGCTGCTTCGAGACGGCCCTGGTCGAACTTGGCGCCGGGGTGCAGCACGACCAGCGTGCCCCATCCGCCGCCCGGACGCTGATACATGAGCGTGTTCAGGATCGAACCGAGCGGCCCACCGGCCAGTTCGGCGCGCTCCACCGGCGGCAGCTTGCGTGCCGCCTCGATGTCGGCCAGGAACGGCCCCAGGCGCGAAGCCGGCAGCGGCATCCCCTTGGTCGCCTCGGCCAGATTGGCGCGCAGCGTTTCGGCGTTCGGCAGGCTCGCGATGCGCGCCGTCTGCACCGCCACGCTCGGCAGCACGCGCGTCACGGTTTCGTAGCCGACGAGTTCGCCCTGCTCCACCAGCGCATCGAGCCGCGCCGCGGCCGCCTCGGTGTTGCGCAGGGCGGCCTGTTCGTCGTCGCCGTAGGCAACCACCAGCACGCCGCCATCGCTCGCGCCGATGTCGTTGCGCAGCATCTCGTCGAGCTGCTGGGCCGCCTTGGGCACCGGACTCATCGCGCCCAGGTCGGCGCGCCACAGGTGACCGCCCTGCCACAGCACCAGCGCCAGCGCGGCCACGCCCAGCGCCGCCAGCGGCCAGCGCAGGCGCGGCAGGCCGCGCACCAGCGCGCCGGCCATTTGCGCCATGTACCTGCGCATGCCCATGCCGGTGGCGCCATCGGGCGCCAGCACCGGCAGCACGTAGCGCGTGGCCAGCGCGGCCGCGACGAGGCCGGCGATGGAGAAGACGCCCAGCTGCGCCAGTCCCGGAAAGCCCGAGAACACCAGCGCCGCAAAGCCGCACACCGAGGTCAGCAGGCCGAGCCGCACGGTCGGCCAGTTCAGATCGCGCCAGCGCTGCCAGCCGGTGCCAGCCACGGCCGCGCCCCGCGCCTGAATGAGGTAGTAGATGGCGTAGTCGACCGTCTCGCCGATCAGCGTGCTGCCGAAGCCCAGCGTGAGGCCGTGCACCGAACCGAACACGAGGCTCACGCTCGCCGTGCCGATCACCACGCCCGTGGCCACGGGCAGGAAGGCGATGACCAGCGCACGCGGCGAGGCGAACGCCAGCAACAGCAGCCCCCCCATGACGATGCCGCCCACCACCGCGAGATGGATCGCTTCGGTCTTGATCTTGTCGCGGCTCATCACCGAGAACACCGGCGGCCCGCTCAGCAGCAGCTTGGGTGCCGTTGCGCCCATGCCGCGCGTCGCGGCCTCGTAGGCGGCGTGCACGCGTGCGATGGCCACGGCCTGCGCGTCGAGGTCGCTGCCGGCGGCGCGCGTGGTGGCGATCATCAGCGCGCGCGGCGCGGCGCGCGACATCCACACGCCGTCTTCGCTGCGCGGCGCGCTGGCGGGCACCAGCTCCATCGCAATGCGCTGTGTCTCGCCGGTCGGGTCGCGGTCGAGAAACGGCTTGATCACGTTGCCGGCCGGCGTGCCAAGCATCGACAGGGTTTCGTTGATGGCGTCGCGCAGACCCTCGGCGGTGAACTGCCCGGGCACTACGCCTGGCGACAGCTGGTAGCGGTGCTGCAGCACCCAGGCTCCCGCCTCGCTCCAGTCGCCGACGTCGCCGTTCTGGACCAGATCGAACAGCTTGCTCTCGCGCATGTCTTTGGCGACAGCACGCGATACGGCGGCACGCTGCTCGGTGCTGCCGCCCTCGATGCCCAGCATCAGCGTGCGCGAGGCGACGCCGCTTTGCAGCTGCTCGATCAGCACGCGCTGGCGCACGTCCGGGCTCTTGGGAAGGAAGGCGGAGAGATCCGCGCCGATCTGCGTGCGCGCAATGACGACGGCACCGCACAGCAGCACCAGCAGCCACGCCAGCAGCACGACCGCTCTGCGCCGCCAGCCCGGCGGACCGCCTGCCTGCTGTTGCGGCATCACGGCGTGGTGCGTCCGGGCGCGCTGGATGGAGCCGCGTTGCCCGGTGTGATGTTCATGACCGAGCGGTCACCGCCGACGAACTCCATCTCGAGCCCCAGCACGTCGCTCGCGCGGCCGCTGATGCGCATGCTGCGCACCTGCGCGGCCAATCGGCTGTCCATCGGGACGAGGTCGAGCGTCCACTTGGCAGCCGAGCCCGACACGGTGCTGCGGAAATAGCGCTGCAGCGTGGCGCCGTCGCCGGTGAGGGTGCCGCGCATGGCCTCTACCAGGCCGAGCAGCTCGGGCATGCTGTCCAGCGCCAGCGTGCGGGTGCGGCCGCCGCGCGAAAGCGTCAGCGTGTTGCCCTCGACAGCCATGGTCTCGATGCGCGGCGACAGCGTGCGGCGCACCAGCTTGTCGGGTGCATCGAAGCTCAGCGTGCCGCTGGCGTCGAGCGGGCCTTCGAGGCCGTGCACGAAGCGTTGTTCGGTGAAGCGAGCCTCCCCGCTCTTCTGCTTGGCCAGCAGCGTCATCAGCTCGGGCAGGTCGAACGCCGCCCAGGCTGGCACGGCGCAGAAGGCCAGCGCGAGCACGCATGCCCTGCAAAGCCAGTCAAGCCGCATCTTCGAGCCAGAAATCATGGAAATTGAACCAGTTGTAGGGATACGCGCGGCACAGCGCTTCCAGGCGTGCCACATAGGCTTCGACGGCCGCGCGGATGCGCATTTCGCGCTCCGCGGGGCTGCAGACCGCCTCGCCGAAGTCGGCCAGCGGGTCGAACCGGACATCGTAGCGGGCACCACCGCCGTAGAGCCCGGCCATGAAGAACACCTTGCGGCGCAGCAGAGCCGCCAGCCGGAAGGGTCCGTCGTTGAAAACCGCCGGCTGCCCGAGGAATGGCAGCACGATGTTGTTGCCGCGCTGGTGCGCGGGCTGGTCTTCGCTGCCCGGCAGCGTACGGTCGGCCAGCATGCCGCCCAGGCCGCCGCCGTCGAGCCAGTCGCGCAGTTCGAGCATCGAATGCGGCCGGCCCAGCGCGATGACGTGCGGCCGCAGTTCAGGCACCGCAATGGCGTTGAGGATGGCCGTGATGCGCTGCGCGTTGTCCGGGTACATCAGCATCGCCAGGCGCAGGTTGCGCTGGTGCGTCTGCTGCTTGCAGGCGCCCAGCGCCTCGAAGCTGCCGACGTGGGCGCCGAGCAGGAAGGCGCCCCGCCCTTGTGCGATCTCCGACTCGATCGACACGTTGCCCTCGATGCTGACCTTGAACAGGTCCATGCGCCCGCGCAGGAAGTAGACGCGGTCGAGCACTGTCGAAGCGAAGGCGTACAGTAGGCGGAAACCGTCGACCCAACCCGCCTGCGGGCCGATGGCCCTGAACAGATAGCGCTTGATGTGCCGGCGCTGCGCCGGTGCGAACAGCAGGAAGTAGAGCGCGATGGGCGGCAGCAGCAGGCGCGTGACGTGGCGCCCGCACACCAGCGCCATCCCGACGATGAAACGCAGCGCAAGCATGTTGCTGCGCTCTGGCGCATGCGCCCAGCCCCCACTTTCACCGCGCTCGCCATTCGGGGCCGCCTCCCCTGCCCGGGCAGCCTCTTTCAAGGCGCGCGCTTCAACGTCGGCGTGTTTCATCACGCGGACTCTTGCACGGCCGTCCAGCGGCCGGTGACGGTCACCACGCCGTCGCAGCGAACGTCGAAACGTACGCCGCGGCCGGGTCCGGCCTCCGGGTGCAATTCGATCGATAGCGCAGCGCCCGGGCGCACCGGCGACAGGAACTTCGCCGCGGCGAGCGTGGGATGTGCGCCCAGCCGCGCCACCAGGGCCGGCACGCGCCGGATCGACTCCATGACCTCGGCCAGCACCAGCGCGCCAGGCAGCAGGGGCTGGCCGGGAAAATGGCCGGCGAATACGGGGTGATCCGCCGGCACCATGTGCGCCATCTGCACTGGTGTGTCGTCTTCGGCGAGTTGCGCCAGCGCGAATTCGCGCAGCGCACGCACTGTGAGCTTGCCCGTGCCTTCGCGTGGGAACGCCTTGACCTGCACCACCCTGCGCGGCACGAACACGGGTTCGAGCCGCTGCCGCAGGGCCGCGATGATGTCGCCCGCCGAGAGCTCGGGCGCGACCACGAAGGCCACCGGCCGCACGACCCCGTCGGCTACCTCGTCGGGCAGCCAGAAGGCGCCGTCGTCCACGCCGGGGATGCTGTTGAGATGAAAGTTCAGGTGCGCCAGCGAGCTGCGCCGGCCCGCCACGTGGATCAGGTCATTGGCGCGGCCGAACAGGCGGAAGCGGCGTTCGTCCAGCAGTTCGAGCACGTCGGCCATCGGCGTGGGCTCGGGCATGAAATCGCCGCTGAAGATGAAGCGCTCGGGGCCTCCGTCGGCCGCGGGCTCGGCGTGCACGCGAATCTCGCCGAAGGTCTCCCAGATTTCACTGTCGGTGGTGCGGCGCGTGGCAACCTGGCCCGACTCGGTGCTGCCGTAGATTTCGAGCAGCACGCCACCCATGGCCTGCTCGGCCTGCTGCGCAAGCTGCGGCGACAGCGGCGCGGTGGCCGACAAAATAAGGTCGACCGGCGGCAGTTCGATCCCCGAGAGCAGCAATGTCTTGAGATGGAACGGCGTGGTGACCAGCGCGCGGGGCCGCGGCACCGAGGCCAGAGTTTTCGCGACATCAGCCGGAAAGAACGGCCGGCCGCTTTCGAATGCTGCGCCGCCGAGCATTGCGAGCAGCACCGACGATTCGAGCCCGTAGCTGTGCTGCACTGGCACGGTCGCGACCAGCGTGAGGCCTTCGAGCGAGGGACGCTCCAGCACCCGGCACAGGCGCTTGACGGCCACCGCCACGTCGCCCACCAGCGTGCGCCAGGTCTTGGCGTGCGGTTGCGGCACGCCGGTCGAGCCCGAGGTGAGCAGGCTGGCTGCGTGCATGGCCGCGTCGATCGCGGGCACCGCGCTATCGGCATCGGCACCGCCGCCAGGACTCGCGCGGTTTTCGAACAGCACGCGCTGCATGCCCGGGGCCTGCAGCTTCGGGTCATCGGTGAGCGCAAAAAGATGCGGGCCGCCGGATTCGAGCAGGCGCGCGAGCGTGTCGGGCCGCGCGTCGGGCGGCAGCAGGCTGGCATGGCCGCGCACCAGCGCCGCGCCCAGGCTCACGGCGAAGGCGTATCGGTCAGCACAGAGATTGACGGCCGGCCCCTCGCCCGGAAGCCCAGGTGCGAAGCGGGCCACGTCGGCCAGGAATTGCCGCGCGCTCACGGGGACACCGGCGCGCCACGCCAGGGGGGCGTCGGGGTCTCGGTTCGCGAGCAGTGGCAGGAAGCGAAGGTCTGTCGTCACGCTGGCAGCGCCTGTGTCATTGGCCGCCGGGGCTGGTGTCCACCGACGATGTGCCGTAGAACGCGCGCACCGCATCCACGAGGCGCGTGCGTTCGAATTCGGGATGCAGCCGGTAGCGCAGCA
Source organism: Variovorax sp. Varisp46 (assembly GCF_059491885.1). NCBI lineage: Bacteria > Pseudomonadati > Pseudomonadota > Betaproteobacteria > Burkholderiales > Comamonadaceae > Variovorax > Variovorax sp. Varisp46. Next base: position 1,893,504 of record NZ_CP168515.1, on the reverse strand, counting down.
GGTGTTCGCCGACGAACAGCAGCGTCACCATCACCGGCGACAGCACATTGGCGAACAGCGACCACTCGGAGAACGGCCGTGTCAGGTAGATAAGGATCGACGCCAGCACCGTCAGTGCGAAGAAGCCGGTCCAGATGCGCGTGAGCTGCGTGGTGTAGGCCAGCATGTGGCCCTTGAGCGGATGCACGCGCTGCGCGAACTGGGTGATCAGCGGCAGGCCGCGGCCGCGCAGTGTCGAGCCGAACCAGCCGCACAGGGCTGCGTTGATGGCCACGTGCTGCAGCACGTACAGCCGGTTGGGATCGCCCGCCTCACCAAGGAAGACGAGCGAAAAACCGCCAATGCCCAGCACGGCCACGGCGGCAAGGCCCCAGCGGCCGAACCAGCTGGCGGCCAGGCCCATGGCGGCGAGCCAGAGCGGGCCGAGCAACACCACCACCGCCCATGGCTCCGTGGCGTGGAACAGCGTCATCCAGTGAGAGAGGCCGGCATATGCAACCCCCACCACCAACAGGAGTGCTATTCGCCATCGCGACATGGGATCAGGAAGCTACGCGATGCTGGGCGACGTGGGTCGCGAGCGTGCGCAGCGACTGAAAAATCTGCTGGTTGCGTTCGTCGTCCGAACGCAGTTGGAACCCATAGCGGCGCGAGACTTCGAGCGCCACTTCGAGGATGTCGATGGAGTCGAGTCCCAGGCCTTCGCCATAGAGCGGTTCGGTCGGCACGATGTCCTCGGGGGCCACTTCGAGATTCAGCGCGCTCACGAGCAGCACGGCCAGCTCTTTTTCGATCGGCGACTGTTCGGAGGCATCGCCAGTGGCGGGAATGGGGGGCTGAGCAGTCGATGACAAAAAAACCTCCTGAAACTTTTGCCTGAACTATCGTGCGGGTCGTGGATTATAGGAGGGCCGCTTAGGGCCTGTTCGCCCTGTGCAAGGGGGTCGCGTTGCTTCGAAAAGGGGCTGGCTGTGGCGAACTTCGCGACCCCCTTGCACAGGGTGCACAGGCCCTAGACTACCCGCTTCGATACGACCCGGAGCGCCCCATGGCCGACCCCCTTCTGATCGCACGGCATGAAGCCATCGAGTGCAATCTTCTCCCCAGCCTGGCCAACCGCCACGGCCTGATCACCGGCGCCACCGGCACCGGCAAGACCGTCACCCTGCAGACCATCGCGGAGAAGCTGTCCAGCATCGGCGTGCCGGTGTTCATGGCCGACGTCAAGGGCGACCTGACGGGCGTCAGCCAAAAGGGCACTATCGGCGACAAGCTGGCCGCCACGCTGAAAGAACGCGGCATCGATCTGCCCGAGCCCTCCGCCTGCCCCGTCACGCTGTGGGATGTGTTCGGCGAACAGGGCCATCCGGTGCGCGCCACCATCTCCGACATGGGCCCGCTGCTGCTGGCCCGCATGCTCGACCTGAACGAAACACAGGCCGGCGTGCTGAACCTGGTGTTCAAGATCGCCGACGACAACGGCCTGCTGCTGCTCGACCTGAAAGACCTGCGCGCCATGCTGCAGTACGTGGGCGAGAACGCGAGCCAGTTCACCACCCAGTACGGCAACATCAGCGCCGCCAGCGTGGGTGCCATCCAGCGCGGCCTGCTGCAGATCGAGACCCAGGGCGGCGACAAGTTCTTCGGGGAGCCGATGCTCAACATCGCCGACTTCATGCAGACCGTGGGCGGCAAGGGGGTCATCAACGTCCTCGCGGCCGACAAGCTCATGAACTCGCCGCGCCTGTACGCCACCTTCCTGCTGTGGATGCTGTCGGAGCTGTTCGAGCAGCTACCCGAAATCGGCGATCCCGAGCAGCCCAAGCTGGCCTTCTTCTTCGACGAGGCCCACCTGCTGTTCAACGAGGCGCCCAAGGCGCTGGTGGAACGCATCGAGCTGGTGGTGCGCCTGGTGCGCTCCAAGGGCGTGGGCGTGTATTTCGTCACGCAGAACCCGCTGGACATTCCCGATACGGTGCTGGCCCAGTTGGGCAACCGCGTGCAGCACGCGCTGCGCGCTTTCACCCCGCGCGACCAGAAGGCCGTGAAGGCGGCCGCCAGCACCATGCGCCAGAAGCCGGGCCTCGACATCGAAACCGCCATCACCGAACTCGCGGTCGGCGAGGCGCTCGTGAGCTTCCTCGACGAAAAGGGCCGCCCGAGCGTGACCGAACGCGTATTCGTGCTGCCGCCGGGCAGCCAGCTCGGCCCGATCACGCCCGACCAGCGCAAGGCGCTGGTCGCGGGCTCGCTGGTCGCGGGCGTCTACGAGAAGACGGTGGACCGCGAATCGGCCTACGAAAAGCTCAAGGGCCGCGCCGAGAGCGCACCCGACGCGCCCGCGGTTGGCGCGGGTGGCAAGCCCGCGGCCGAATCGTCCGGCTCCGGCATGGGCGGCATGCTCAACGACATGCTCTTCGGCACCACTGGACCGCGCGGCGCGAAGCACGACGGGCTGGTGCAGACCATGGCCAAGTCGGCGGTGCGCACGATGGGCACCTCGGTAGGCAAGGAGATCCTGCGCGGGGTGCTGGGCGGGATCTTCGGCAGCAAGAAGCGCTGAGGATGCCCCCTCGGGGGCCGCCTACCAGCGCAGCAGGCGCGGCCCCAGCGCGGCGCCAGCCAGCACCGGCACCGCGATCCCGCTCACGTACCAGACTGCGAGAAACGGCGCGGTGAGTTCCATGCAGTGCAGCGCATAGATCGCGGCACCAACGCCTCCGGCCAGCGCCCCGGCCGCGGCCCCCGCCAGCGCCGGCCGCGTGGGCGCCATCCCCTTGAGCGCCACCAGCGTGGCCGCGAACACCGGCAGCGCCATCAGCCCGATGCTCAGCGCGCAGATGCGCCATGACTGCCCCATCAGAGAGGGCATGCGCGCTTCCATCGGCAGGGTGAACCAGGCGACCACCGCCAGCACCCACACCCCGAGCACCGGCAGCGCCGCGCCGACCCAGGCGCGCCGCGGCGCCACACCCGGCCGCGCAAGCCGCTCCACGGCCACGAAGCCGGCCGCTGCGATGCACAGCGGGAACAGCACCTTGACCCAGAACATCGGCCAGAACATGGCCTGCACGATGTCGTACCGCACGCCATACCCGGCGAACAGGATCGCGAACGAGAGCGGCAGGCCCAGCAGCACCGCCAGCCCGATGCGCCGGCCGGCGCGGCGGCGCGGCGCGGCCACCTCGCCATTCGCCAGCATCGCGACGAGATCGTCGGTCTTCATGCCGCACTTCCCCAATTGCTGCCGCACCGCGCCGCCAGCGCCTTGAGCCCGCGGTGGATACCGACCTTCACGGCCGACTCCGACATGCCGGTCAGGCTCGCGGTTTCCGCCACCGACAGGCCTTCGATCTTCACGTGCACGATCGGCAGGCGCTGGCGCTCGGGCAGGGTTTCGAGCAGGCCGCCGAGGTCGCGCTTCGCATCGCTGGCCTCCTCGGCCGATTCGGTGAACACAGCCAGGTCGTCGTCCAGCGGGTCATGCAGGTCTTCGCGAACCGACTTGGCGCGCAGCAGGTCGATCATCTTGTAGCGCGCAATCGCATGCACCCAGGCCGTCAGCGGCTGGTCGCTCTGGTAGGTGTGGCGCTGGTTGTGCATGGCGAGCAGGCATTCCTGGACGAGGTCTTCCACTTCATCGGGCCAGCCAAAGAGGCGCTTGCCCAGAAAGGCGCGCAGGTGCGCGCTGAGTCGCTGCAGGAAGTCGCGGTAGGCCTTCGCGTCGCCGTCGAGGCCGCGAAGGAACAGGCTGCGCAGCGCCGCTTCCGCGTCGCTCGGGTTCACCCTGCTGCTTATTGTGTTTCGTGCCATCGGGCCGGCCGGTTACAGCCGTGTCGAAAAAAGATTCCGGCTGATTGTGCCCAAGCCATCCGCTTGCAAGCGCCACACGCCATCGGTACATTGTGTTTTTTGAGGGCCTCCAATGTCTGCAGACAGTACAACGATCCCTTCCGTCCCCGGCGGCGTCACGCCCCTCCCCCCGCTCCATCCCTCGACGTCGACCGGCCACATCCGGCTTACCTCGCACGCGGGCGGCTTCGGCGCCCTGCCCATCCAGTGGGGCGCGGCCACCGCCACCGAACGAGGGCCGGTCGTCGGCACCACCACCAAGCGCGCGCACCGCAACGTCATCGGCACGCACAGCGGTTCATACAGCGTGTACCGCGCGTTGGCGGTGGCGGCAGGGGCGCTCAAGCGCGAGCACAAAGCCGACCTGACCAACACCGCGCCGACCGACGTGATCGGCCCGTATCCGCAGTGGAGCGATCCGGGCCGCATCGTGTCGCTCGACCCGTGGGGCGCACTGGTGGCCGATGTGTTTTCTGCAGAACTCGCGGCGGGCTACGACATCCGCCCGACCATCGCGATCACGAAGGCCCACGTGATCCTGCCCGAGGTGATCGAGGCGCTGCAGAGCGGCCGCCTCAAGGCCGATGGCAAGTTCCTCACCGCCGGTGGCGCCGCGATGGTCACCAAGGCCGCCATCGAACCCGTGTGGTACCTGCCCGAGGTGGCGCGGCGCTTCGGCTGCTCCGAGACCGACCTGCGCCGCACGCTGTTCGAAGAGACTGGCGGCATGTACCCCGAGCTGGTCACGCGCTCCGACCTCGAAGTGTTCCTGCCGCCCATCGGTGGGCAGACGCTCTACATCTTCGGCAATCCGCGCGACCTGGCCAATCCCGACGTTGAGCTCACCGCGCGCATCCATGACGAGTGCAACGGCTCCGACGTGTTCGGCTCCGACATCTGCACCTGCCGGCCCTACCTCACGCACGCCATCGAGGAGTGCATCCAGGGTGCGCAGCGCGGTGGTGTCGGCCTGATCGCCTACTCGCGCAAGGAAGGCCGCGCGCTCGGCGAGGTCACCAAGTTCCTGGTCTACAACGCGCGCAAGCGCCAGGTCGGCGGCGACACGGCCGACCAGTACTTCGCGCGCACCGAGTGCGTGGCCGGGGTGCAGGACATGCGCTTCCAGGAGCTGATGCCCGACGTCTTCCACTGGCTCGGCATCAAGAAGATCCATCGGCTCGTGTCGATGAGCAACATGAAGTTCGACGCGATCACCGGCTCGGGCATCGAGATCGGCGAGCGGGTGAACATTCCCGACGAGCTGATTCCAGCGGACGCCCGCGTCGAGATGGACGCGAAGATGGCCGCCGGCTATTTCACGCCCGGCCCGGTGCCGGACGCCGACGAACTCAAGAAGGCCAAAGGCCGGGGACTCGCCGAATGAGCAACAGTCACGACCAATTCGACAACATGCCGGTCGACGGATCGGGCAGCTTGCCGCCGGGCGGCGCGGGCGAGATCGACCCGTCCATCGAATTCACGGCCGACACCGCGCACCCTGCCGGCGCTGCCAGCCTGCTGCGCACCACAGCCGCCATCCGGCAGCGCGCGGGCGCCCTGCTGGCGCGCGCGCGCCGGGGCGAATCGCAGTGGTTCCGCCTCGGCGGCGACGACACGCTCGAAGACGCCGCACGCACCGTCGCGGAGGTCACGCGCGAGCGTTATCCGTGGGACACCATCCCATACCACAGCCGCTGGCGCCATTTCGAGGCGGGGGGCGCCGACCGGCTGAAGCAGCTGGACGAGTTGCTCGGTCCGCGCATCGATGCACGGCAGCGCGCCCGCGCGCACATCGACCTCGTGCTGGTGAGCGTGCTGCTCGACGCCGGCGCAGGCCCCGACTGGGGCTACACCGAGCCGGCCACGGGCGCGCGCTTCACGCGTTCCGAAGGGCTGGGCGTGGCGAGCTTCCACGCCTTCACCAGCGGACTTTTCTCGTCGAACCCCGACCATCCCTGCCAGGCCGATGCGGCCGGCCTGCGCGGCCTCGTCACCGACCGGCTCGGCGACGCGTTCCAGGTCAGCGAAGTCAATCCGCTGGTGGGCCTCGCGGGCCGCGCGGTGCTGCTGCGCCGGCTTGGCGAAGCGATGAGCGAGCAGCCCGAGACCTTCGGCGAGGACGGCCGCCCCGCCGGCATGTTCGACGCCCTCGTGGCGCCCTTCGGCGCCGCCACGCCGCCCACCGCCGAGATCACCGCGCACCAGATTCTTTCGCTGCTGCTGGAGACGCTCTCGCGCATCTGGCCGGCGGCCAGCGCGGTCGACAGCATTGCCGCCGACGGCAGCGACAGTGCAGGCGGCATCGGCTCGGGCGACCCGGCGCTTGCGCTGGGCGACTGCTGGCGGCACAGCGCGGTGCGCGGACCCGGCCTCACCAATGGCTGGATGCCCTTCCACAAGCTTTCGCAGTGGCTCACGTACTCGCTGCTCGAGCCCTTCGAGTGGGCCGGAGTGAAGGTGCGGCACCTCGACGCGCTCACGGCCCTGCCCGAGTACCGCAACGGCGGCCTGCTGATCGACAGCGGCGTGATCGTGCCGAAGGACCCCGCCTTCCTCGAGCGCCGCTGGAAGGTGGGCGACGAGTTCATCGTCGAATGGCGCGCTCTCACGGTGGCGCTGCTCGACGAGGTGGCACCGCGCGTGCGCAAGGTGCTCGACCGCACCGAGGAAGAATTGCCGCTGGCCTGCGTTCTGGAAGGCGGCACCTGGGCGGCGGGCCGGGCTCTGGCACAGCGCTTGCGTGACGGTGCTCCGCCTCTGCTGATCGAGAGCGACGGCACTGTCTTCTAGACTCCCGGTTTTCAGCAACGATAGAAAAAATTCCAATGAGCAACGTCCACCTCGTCAACCACCCCCTCGTCCAGCACAAGCTCACCCTGATGCGCCGCAAGGACGCGTCCACCAACAGCTTCCGCCGGCTCCTCAATGAAATCAGCATGCTCATGGCCTACGAGGTCACGCGCGACATGCCGATGCAGGACATCGAGGTCGAGACCCCGCTCGAGACCATGCAGGCCAAGGTCATCGACGGCAAGAAGCTGGTGCTGGTGTCGATCCTGCGTGCCGGCACCGGCATCCTGGACGGCATGCTGACCGTGGTGCCGGGCGCGCGCGTCGGCCACATCGGCCTGTACCGCGACCCCAAGACGCTGACGGCCGTGGAGTACTACTTCAAGATGCCGGGCGAGATGGAGAACCGCGACGTGATCGTGGTCGACCCGATGCTGGCCACCGGCAACTCGGCCGTGGCCGCAGTCGAGCGCCTGAAAGAGCTGAACCCCAAGTCGATCAAGTTCGTCTGCCTGCTGACCTGCCCCGAAGGCGTCGCAACCATGCAGAAGGCCCATCCGGACGTGCCGATCTACACGGCCGCGATCGACCGCGAGCTGAACAGCCACGGCTACATCCTGCCCGGCCTCGGCGACGCGGGCGACCGGATCTTCGGCACGAAGTAAGGCTCGCCCCCAGGCTGCGCGCACTTCGTGTCGCTTCGCCTTCCCCCTACCGGGGGCAACACCAGCGGCCCGGCAAAGCCGGTTCCGCGGTGTGCCCCGAACAGATGCGCCATCGAGGCCACGTTTTTTTCATAGACCGAGGAGAAGCACCGTGACAGCACGCCGTCAGTTGATCATTCGTTCCGTCGCCATCGCCGCAGCGCTTGCGGCGGGCGCGCCCGGCCTGGCGTTCGCACAGGCCAAGCTCAAGGTGGCGGCGGTGTACACCGTGCCGTTCGAGCAGCAATGGGTGGGCCGCATCCACAAGGCGCTGAAGGCGGCCGAGGCGCGCGGCGAGATCGAATACAAGGCCACCGAGAACGTCAGCAACGCCGACTACGAACGCGTGATGCGCGAGTACGCCACCGGCGGCAACCAGCTGATCCTGGGCGAGGTGTTCGGCGTGGAGGCGGCTGCGCGCAAGGTGGCCAAGGACTTTCCCAAGGTGGCCTTCCTGATGGGCTCGTCGCTCAAGCCGCAGGCACCCAACTTCAGCGTGTTCGACAACTACATCCAGGAGCCGGCCTACCTGAGCGGCATGGTCGCGGGCGGCATGACGAAGAGCAACCGCATCGGCATGGTCGGCGGCTTTCCGATTCCCGAGGTCAACCGCCTGATGAACGCCTTCATGGCAGGCGCCAGGGAAACGAACCCGAAGGTGGAGTTCAGCGTGAGCTTCATCAACAGCTGGTTCGACCCACCGAAGGCCAAGGAAGCAGCCTTCGCCATGATCGACAAGGGCGCGGACGTGATGTACGCCGAGCGCTTCGGCGTTTCGGACGCGGCCAAGGAAAAGGGCAAGCTCGCCATCGGCAACGTGATCGACACGCAAGGCCAGTACCCCGACACGGTGGTAGCCTCCGCCCTGTGGAACTTCGAGCCCGCTGCCGACCGCGCGATCAAGCTCGTGAAGGAAGGCAAGTTCGTGGCCGAGGACTACGGCGTGTACGCACAGATGAAGCACAAGGGCTCCGAGCTCGCGCCGCTGGGCACCTTCGAGAAGAAGGTGCCGGCAGACATCGTCGCCAAGGTGAAGGCCAGGCAGGCCGACATCCTGTCGGGCAAGTTCACGGTGAAGGTGGACGACAGCCAGCCCAAGTCCACCGCAAAGTAGGCATCGTCGAATGCAAATGAATCGTGTGCGGTGGCAGACCGCAAGCCAGGCCGTGGCTGTCGTGGCCTTGGCGCTCGGCCTCGCCGCGTGCCAGCGTGAGCAACCCGTGGCTGCGGCGGCGCCCGCCGCGGCGGCCACGCCTCCTGCGATGGCCGCATCGGCGGCAGCACCCCCAGTGGCCGCGTCGCCGGTCGGCATCCCGCCCCAGCTGCAGGAGCGTGCCGATGCCCTGCTCGCCGCCCACCGGCAGATGATCGTGCTGATGACCGGCGAGCGCACGCTCGACGCGGCCGAGAAGCGCGCGGTCGGCGCGGTTGGGCAACTGCTGTTCCATGACATGCAGGAGCGCCAGCGTGCACTGGTCGCCCAGGCCGGCGAGGAATCCGACCCGGCCACGGTGCCCGCATTGAACGCGCTGCTGGACCGCATCGAAAGCGAGCCGAGCTGGTTCGATGCCGACCGCCTCGCGTTCAAGGAATTCCTCGGTGAGCTGAGCACGCGCTACGGCCAGGCGCAGTCGCTGTCCGGCCTCAAGCTCGGCCGCCGCGCCAGCGAAGACCTGGTCGTGCTCGCCGAGATCGAGCAGGCCTACGACCGTGAACTGAAGGACGTGTTCGGCCGCTTCGCGCAGCGCGGCATCGAGCCCAAGCGGGAAAAATGGGCCGACTACGTGGCCAAGCTCCAGGGCATCTATTCGCGCGAGAAGATCCTCAAGGACTTCGGCGCCATCGTCCCCTACACCCAGCCCGCGGGTGGTGCCAAGGAAAGCGCCGCTGATTCGCGCGAGATCTTCGGCACCTCGCTGCCCCCAAAGACCGTGGTGCTGACCTTCGACGACGGCCCGCACGCCAAGCACACGGACGAGATCCTCGAGATCCTCAAGCGCTACGACGCGCCGGCCATCTTCTTCGAGCTCGGCCAGAACCTCGGCAAGCTCGATGCCCAGGGCAAGGCCCAGCTCGGCGCCAACGGCGCTGTGGCCAAGCGCGTGCTGGCCGCGGGGCATGTGCTGGCGAACCACAGCTTCAGCCACGGCATGATGGCGAAGATGAGCGACGACGCGGTGCGCACCGAGGCCACCGAAACCGAGGCCTTGCTCGACGTCACCGGCCGCCCGCAATCCACGCTGTTCCGCTTTCCCTACGGCGCGCGCAACGAAGACAAGCTCAGCACGGTCGAGGCGCTCAAGCTGCGCTCGATGATGTGGACCGTCGACTCCATGGACTGGGCCGACCCGGTGCCCAAGTCGATCGCCGACCGCGTGCTGGCCGAGGTCGACAAGGCCAAGCACGGCGTGATCCTGTTCCACGACATCCAGGGCCGCACCGTGCAGGCGCTGCCGACGGTACTCGACCAGCTGGTGGCCGACGGCTACCGCTTCGCCACCTGGCGCGACGGCAAGTTCGTCGTCAATGCGCCCAAGCGCGCGGCACCGGACGACGGCATTGCCGCCGCCGCTGCCGGCGACACGCTCTACCGCGAAAGCTACGCGCTGGTGATCGGCATCGACAAGTACGCCAGGTGGCCCGGTCTGCATCACGCGGTGCTCGACGGCAAGGCCATGGAACAGGCGCTGGTCACGCGCTTCGGCTTCAAGCCCGAGAACGTCACGGCGCTGTACGACGGCGATGCCACGCGCGCCAACATCCTGCGCACGCTCAACGACAAGCTGACCGACAGCAAGCGCGTGAAACGCGACGACCGCGTGCTGGTGTTCTTCGCCGGCCATGGCAGCACCCGCAAGCTCGCGAGCGGGCGCGACGTCGGCTACATCATCCCGGTCGATGCGTCGCTCGACGACCTGGCGGCCGACGCCATCTCCATGCCGCAGCTGCAGGAAGTGGCCGAGGCGCTGTCGGCCAAGCACGTGTTGTTCATGGTGGACGCCTGCTACTCGGGCCTGGGCCTCACGCGGGGCGGCGGGCCGCGCGGCAGCAAGAACTTCCTGAGCGACAACGCGCGCCGCATCGGCCGCCAGATGATCACCGCCGGCGGCGCCGACCAGCAGGTGGCAGACGACGGCCCCGGCGGCCATTCGGTCTTCACCTGGACGGTGCTGCAGGCGCTGTCGGGCAAGGCCGACCTCAATGGCGACGGCGTCATCACCAGCACCGAGCTCGCAGCCTACGTGGCGCCTGCCGTCTCGGCCATCGCGCGGCAGACGCCTGCCTTCGGCAGCCTGCCGGGCTCGGAGGGCGGCGAGTTCGTGTTCGCACTGCCGACCGAGCGCGAAGGCCTCAGCGGCGACGTCGTGCAGCTCGATGCCTCGGCCAGCCAGGTCAACAAGCGCATCGACGAGGCCAACGAGCAGGCCGTGCATGCCGCCGCGGCGACGCCCAAGGCCGCCGCCGCCATCGAGGTGGTGGTGAAGAACCTGGACGGCGCCGAGGCCAGGCTGACGATGCCGGCCGCCGCGCCGCTGCCGCCGCGCGTGGCGGCCCAGCGCGCCAACGACCGCGGGCTGCAGCTGTACCGCGAGCGCCGCTACGAGGAGGCCGAAGCCGCCTTCACCGAGGCGCTCAAGCAGCAGCCGCGCTTCGCGCTGGCGGCCAACAACCTCGGCTTCCTGTACTTCAAGCGCGGCAAGCCGGTCGAGGCTGCGCGCTGGTTCGAGCAGGCCATCGACATGGACGGCAGCCGTGCCCTCGCCTACCTGAACCTCGGCGATGCGCAGCTGCAGGCCGGCAACGACGCCAAGGCGCTCGCCGCCTACACCACCTTCGTCGGCCTGGCGCCAAAGCACCCGCGTGCTCCCGCGCTGCAGGCCTGGATCGCCACGCCCGATGCCGCGCATCGCCCTGCACTACCACCCACCAACTCATGACGACCCACCACACTTCATTGCTGCAACGCCTGCGGGGTCCGGTGCTTGCCGCCACGCTCGGCCTCGTGCTCTCGGGTTGCGTCGGCGTCTACAGGTCGCCCGCTGTCGTCAGCACCGACAGCAGCACGCGCCTGGACAGCACGCCGCGCATCGCGGTGCTCTCGGCCTTCGAACCCGAGCTCAAGCTGCTGCTGACGCGCCTGCAAGGCCCGGTGAAGTACAGCGTGAACGGCGTGGAATTCACCACCGGCACGCTCGAAGGCAAGCCCGTGGTGCTGTTCCTGTCGGGCATCAGCATGACGAACGCGACGATGAACACGCAGCTCGTGCTCGACCGATTCCGTGTCACGAACATCGTGTTCAGCGGCATCGCGGGCGGCGTGAATCCGTCGTTGCACGTCGGCGACGTCACGGTGCCGGCCCAGTGGGGCCAGTACCTCGAGGTGCTGATGGCGCGCGAAACCGCACCCGGCAAGTACACGGCGCCGCCCTTCATCACCGACGCCACGCGGCCGAACTTCGGCATGATGTTCCCGCGCCCGGTCGAGGTGCGATCGGCGGCGCGCCCCGAGATCCAGCGCAAGTTCTGGTTCGAGGCCGACCCGAAGATGCTCGACGTGGCGCGTGGCATCCGCAGCGTAGACCTTGCCAACTGCAGCGCCGGCAAGTGCCTGCCGCGCAAGCCGCAGCTGGTGGTCGGCGGCAACGGCGTCTCGGGCCAGGCCTTCATGGACAACAAGGCCTACCGCGAATACACCTACAAGACCTTCCAGGCCAACGTGCTCGACATGGAAACTGCGGCCGTGGGCATGGTCGCCTATGCCAATGGCGTGCCCTACATCGCCTTCCGCTCGCTCAGCGACCTCGCGGGCGGCGGCGACGGCGAGAACGAGATGGGCACCTTCATGGGCATTGCGGCGGACAACTCCGCAAAGGTCATGCTCGCGTTCCTCGCTGCGTGGAAGTGATCCCGCGTCCTCTCCCTCCCTTCCCGGGGGAAAGAGCAAGGCCTTCATGAACACCACGACCGTTCTCCGCCTCGAAGGCATCACCAAGCGCTTCGGCTCCCTCGTCGCCAACGACGCCATCTCCCTCGACCTGCAGGCCGGCGAGGTGCTCGCGCTGCTTGGGGAGAACGGCGCCGGCAAATCGACGCTGATGTCCATCCTGTTCGGCCACTACGTCGCCGACGAAGGCAGCATCGAAGTCTTCGGTGCACCGCTGCCGCCGGGCAACCCGAAGGCCGCGCTCGCCGCCGGCGTGGGCATGGTGCACCAGCATTTCACGCTGGCCGACAACCTCAGCGTGCTCGACAACGTGATGATGGGCACCGAGCCGCTGTGGCTCCCCGTGTCGCGCCGCGCCGCCGCACGCACCAGGCTGCTCGAGGTGGCCCGGCGCTTCGGCCTGCCGGTGCAGCCTGATGTGCAGATCGGCAGCCTCTCGGTCGGCGAGCGCCAGCGCGTGGAAATCCTCAAGGCGCTGTACCGCGGCGCGCGCATCCTGATCCTCGACGAGCCGACCGCCGTGCTCACGCCGCAGGAAAGCGAGGCGTTGTTCGCCACGCTCGCGCAGATGGTGGCGCAGGGCTTGTCGGTCATCTTCATCAGCCACAAGCTCGGCGAGGTGCTGCGCGTGTCGCACCGCGTGGCCGTGCTGCGCGGCGGCAAGCTGGTAGCCGAGGCGCGCACCGCCGACACCACGCAGGCGCAGCTCGCGCTGTGGATGGTCGGGCATGCGGTCGAGGCGCCGCAGCGGCGGCCGGCCAGATCAGTGGGCGATGCGGTCTGTGTGCTCGATCACGTGAGCACCGTATCGGACAAGGACGGCGGGCAGGACCATTCGGCCGGCCTTCGCGAGGTATCGCTGACGCTGCGCGCGGGCGAGATCACCGCCATTGCGGGGGTCTCCGGCAACGGCCAGGTCGCGCTCGCCGAGTTGCTGAGCGGCACGCGCCGCGCCATCTCTGGCACCGCCCAATTCATGGGCCGCGCATTGCCGCCCTCGCCGGCCCGGCTGGTGCAGCGCGGCGTCGCGCGCATTCCGGAAGACCGGCATGCCGTCGGCGTGGTCGGTGATCTGCCGGTGTGGGAGAACGCGGTGTCGGAACGGCTGCGCAGCCCGGTGTTCTCGCACTGGTCGTGGCTCGTGAAACGCACCGCCACCCGGCTGCATGCGCGGCGCATCGAGAAGGCATTCGACGTGCGCGGCGCCGGCCTGATGGCCCCGGCCCGTTCTCTCTCCGGCGGGAACATGCAGAAACTGATCCTGGGGCGTGCACTGCTCGCGCCTGAGCAGCCCGAAGCGGCCAAAGGCGACGACAACAGGAAGCACCCGAACCGCGCGCCGCGCCTGATCGTCGCGCACCAGCCGACCTGGGGCCTCGACATCGGCGCGGTGGCCTATGTGCAGCAGCAACTGATTGCAGCACGCGACGCAGGCGCGGCCGTGCTGCTGATCTCCGATGACCTCGACGAAGTGCTCGCGCTCGGCGACCGCGTGGCCGTGATGCATGGCGGCCGCCTGGGCGAAGCCCGCCCGGCCACCGCGTGGACGCGTGAAGCCATCGGGCTGGCCATGGCCGGCGCGACGGCGCCTCGATCCAAAGGAGCCGCAACATGATGCGGCTCGAACGACGCCACGAGACCTCGCGCGCCGCATTGGTGCTTGCCCCCATCGGCGCGGTCGTCTTCACCATGGCGGTCAGTGCGCTGCTGGTGCTGTGGGCCGGCGCTCCGGTCGGTCGCACCTATGCGCTGCTTCTGCAGGGCGGCTTCGGCTCGGTGTTCGCGTGGAGCGAAACGCTGACGCGCGCGATCCCGCTGATCCTCACCGGGCTGGCGGCCACGGTCGCATTCAAGGCGCGGCTGTTCAACATCGGCGCCGAGGGCCAGCTTTACGCTGGCGCGCTGGCCGCCGTGGCGGTGGGCGGTATGCATGGCGGCACCGGTTTCGAGCTGTCGCCTTGGCTGCTGTTTCCGCTGATGATGCTGGCTGCCGCCATCGCGGGCGCACTGATGCTGCTGGGCCCGGCGCTCATGAAGAACCGGCTGGGCGTGGACGAGGTCGTCACCACGTTGCTGATCAACTTCATCGTTCTGCTCGGCGTCTCGGCGCTGCTCGACGGGCCGATGAAAGACCCGAGCGCCATGGGCTGGCCGCAGAGCGTGTCGCTGCAGTCCGACCTCGAACTGGGCAAGCTCATCGCGCAGACGCGCGTGCACACTGGACTGCTGTGGGCCGTGTCGCTCGCCGTGACGGTGTGGGCTGTCTTCAAGTACACGGTGCTGGGTTTCGACATTCGCGCCGTGGGCGCGAATGCGCGCGCCGCGGCCTTCGCCGGCGTGCCGGTGACGCGCACCGTGGTGATGGTGGCGCTGCTCTCGGGCGCGCTGGCCGGGCTGGCGGGCGCGATCGAGGTGGCGGGCCGCACGAGCTACGTCACGCTCGACATGTCGCCGGGCTACGGCTACACGGGCATCGTGATCGCGATGCTGGCGGGGCTGCATCCGCTGGGCGTGATCGCGGCCGGCGTGTTCGTGGCGGGCGTGCTGGTCGGCGCCGACACCATGAGCCGCGCGGTCGGCGTGCCGACCTACATTGCGGACGTGATCGTCGCCGCCTCGCTGATCGCGGTGCTCGTGGCAACGCTGCTGACGCAATACCGGGTGCGATTCAAATGACAGCATGTCCCTTCCCGATCTTGCCCCCACCCCAGTCCTCCCCCGGAAGGGGAGCGAGGAATACAGCATGACCGACCTGCTCGACATCCTCGCCAACCCGGCTTTCTGGGTCGCGGTGCTGCGCATCGCCACGCCGCTGATTCTGGGCACGCTCGGCGTGCTGCTGTGCGAGCGCGCGGGCGTGCTCAACCTCGGCATCGAAGGAATCATGGTCGCGGGCGCTTTCACCGGCTGGCTCGCGGTGTATGCAGGCGCGCCGCTGTGGGTCGGCGTGGGCGTGGCCGCGCTGACGGGCCTGGTGTTCGGGCTGCTGCACGCCTTTCTTACCGTAGGCCTGGCGCTCTCGCAGCATGTCTCGGGGCTGGGCATCACGCTGCTGGCGACCGCGCTCAGCTACTTCGGCTACCGCGTGAGTTTTCCAAAGGTGAACACACCGCCGACCATCACGCCCTTTGCGCCGATGGACTGGCTGCCCATTCCGATCCTCAATGCCCAGACCGCGCTCACGCTGTTCGCGCTGCTGCTGGTGCCCATCATCGGCTGGGTGCTGTACCGCACGCCGCTCGGCCTCGCGCTGCGCATGGTCGGCGAGAACCCGCAGGCGGCCGAGAGCCAGGGCGTGTCGGTTGCGGCCACGCGCACGGGCGCCATCGTCGCGGGCTCGGCGCTGATGGGCGTGGCCGGCTCGTTCCTCACGCTGTCTGCCTTCAATGCCTTCTTCTTCAACATGGTGAACGGCCGCGGCTGGATCTGCGTGGCGCTGGTGGTGTTCGCCTCGTGGCGTCCGGGCAAGGCGCTGGTCGGCGCGCTGCTGTTCGCCTTCTTCGACGCGCTGCAGCTGCGGCTGCAACAATCGGGCGATGCCATGCTGCCCTACCAGCTGTACCTGATGCTGCCGTACCTGCTGTCGATCCTGGCGCTGGTGCTGGTGGCGCGCAAGGCCAGCTATCCGCAGGCGCTGATGAAGCCCTATCGCAAAGGGGAACGCTGATGGTGAAAACAACCGCTGCAACGCTGCTTGGCGCGCTGTTGACGTTTGCCGGCACAGGCGCGAACGCACTGGGCAGCGACTACAGCTACGACACCTTCAAGACGCCCGATTCGGTCAGCTGGGTACAGCTGTGCGGCACCTGGGGCAAGACCCATCAGGGCACGTACCGCGTCATCCATGCCGACCAGTACGCGCAGTCCTTCCTCTATGTGCAGTGGATGGCGCGCGATGCCAATGGCGGCCTGCATGCCGAACACACGGTAGCGATTGCCGAACTCGACAACGACCATGCCGAGATCGCGCTCACCGACCTCACCTGCCGCGCCACGCCGCGCGGCATCGTGGTGACGGCGAAGGCGACGTCCGGGCATGACGACAAGCTGCGCCGCGTGACCATCGAGGTCGGGCCGGCGGCGGGACAGTACCGCTATCGGGGACAGCGCATGCGCTGACTTCCCGGCTCGCCGGTTAGCGCGATTCGCCGCGCTGCGCGAAATAGCGCGCCGGCGAATCCCCGAAGCTGCGCTTGCACATCGCGATGAAGTTGCTCGGCGTGGCATAGCCGAGCACATCGGCAATATGACGGCATCGACCTTCTTCATCTCTATCGTGCTCCAGCAGATGCTGGGCTACGGTCCACGCCAGCTGCAGGGTTGCCGGGCGGCATTTCTGGCCACTGCCGCGCTCGGCGCACTCGCTGCGTTGACATCGCTGACACTGCGGCGCAATGCCGAAGGAAAATAGCGGCAATCCGATATCCATCGGGCCTTCGTCGCCCGGCTGCCAGAGACCCACCACGATGCTCGACCTCCTCATCACCAACGCTACGCTCCCCGACGGCCGCACCGGCATGTCGATCGCCGTGCAGGGCGGGCGCATCGCCGAAGTCACCGCAGGCCTCGATGCACCGGCGCACGAGAAGCTCGATGCGCAGGGCCTGCTGCTCGCGCCCCATTTCGTCGACCCGCATTTCCACATGGACGCCACGCTGAGCTACGGCCTGCCGCGCGTCAACGAAAGCGGCACGCTGCTCGAAGGCATCGCACTGTGGGGCGAGCTGAAGCCGCTGCTCACGGCCGACGCGCTCATCGAGCGCGCCCTGGCCTATTGCGACTGGGCCGTGGCCAAGGGGCTGCTGGCCGTTCGCTCTCACGTCGACACCAGCGACCCGAGCCTGCTCGCGGTCGATGCGCTGCTCGAAGTCAAGCGCAAGGTCGCGCCCTACCTCGACCTGCAGCTGGTCGCCTTCCCGCAGGACGGAGTGCTGCGCTCGCGCAGCGGCGTCGAGAACCTGGAGCGCGCGCTCGACAAGGGCGTGGACGTGGTCGGCGGCATTCCGCATTTCGAGCGCACCATGGCCGATGGCGCGGCCAGCGTGAAGCTTCTGTGCGAGATCGCCGCCCAACGCGGCAAGCTGGTCGACATGCATTGCGACGAGTCGGACGACCCGCTCTCGCGCCACATCGAGACGCTGGCCTTCGAGGCGCAGCGCCTCGGCATGCAGGGCCGCGTGACGGGCTCGCACTGCACCTCCATGCACTCGATGGACAACTACTACGTGAGCAAGCTGCTGCCGCTGATCGCGCAGAGCGGCGTGGCCGTCGTCGCCAATCCGCTCATCAACATCACGCTGCAGGGCCGCCACGACACCTACCCCAAGCGCCGCGGCATGACGCGCGTGCCCGAGCTGATGGCCGCCGGCGTCAACGTCGCCTTCGGCCACGACTGCGTGATGGACCCGTGGTACGGCATGGGCTCGGGCGACATGCTCGAAGTGGCGCACATGGGCTTGCACGTGGCGCAGATGACGAGCCAGGCCGGCATCCGCCAGTGCTTCGAGGCGGTAACGACCAATGCGGCGCGCGTGATGCACCTGCAGGGCTACGGCATCGAGGCGGGTTGCGATGCGAGCTTCGTGCTTCTGCAGGCGCGCGATGCGGTCGAGGCGATCCGGCTGCGCGCCGCGCGGCTCAAGGTGTTCCGCAAGGGCCGTCTGCTGGCCGAAACGCCTGCTGCCACGGCCAGCCTGCACCTCGCGGGCCGGGATGCATCGACGAGCTGGATGGCGCCGAAGCACGCCGGTTGAGTGCAACGGTCAGCCCGGCGACAGGGCTGCAGCGCGAAAATCCGGCCTTCATCGGTTCACCGGAAGCCCTCTCATGAAACGTCTTGCAGGGATCTGCGCGGCCTGGCTGCTGGCGCTGACGTTCTCGCCGGCCATCGCGCAGCAGCCCGGCGCCGAAACGGCCGCACCGCCCGCCAGCGTGCGCTTGCTGGCCAACCAGCCCTACGGCCCCGATCCGCGCCAGCGCATGGATGTCTACCTGCCGCCGAACGTGCAGCGAGGTACACCGGTGCTCGTGATGGTCCACGGCGGGGCCTGGATGTTCGGCGACAAGGCGGCCGCGTCGGTGGTGAACCAGAAGATCGAACACTGGGTGCGCGGACAAGGCTTCATCCTCGTTTCGGTGAGCTACCGCTTCGTGCCGCAGGTCGACGTGATGCAGCAGGCGCAGGACGTGGCACGTGCCGTCGCCACCGCGCAGGCGAACGCGCCGTCGTGGGGCGGCGATGCCGGCCGCTTCGTGCTCATGGGCCATTCGGCCGGCGCGCACCTTGTCGCATTGCTCAGCGCATCGCCTTCCATCGCCCGGCAACAAGGTGCCCGCCCCTGGCTCGGCGCCGTGGCACTCGACAGCGCCGCGCTGGACACGGTCCAACTAATGCAGCGCCGCCACATGCCCTTCTACGATCGCGTGTTCGGCAACGATCCCGCCTTCTGGCGCACCGTGTCGCCCACCGATGCCCTTGCGCCCGGCGCGCCGCCGATGCTGCTGGTGTGCTCCACCCAGCGCCGCGACGGCTCATGCACGCAGGCCCGGCAGTTCGCGGCGCGCATCGCCGCAACCGGTGGCCGTGCAGAAGTGGCCCCGGAAGATCTTTCGCATGCACAGATCAATTCCGAACTGGGGCTGCCCGGCGCCTACACCGCGGCGGTGGATGCTTTCGTCCGCTCCCTGATCGGCACGTCCAGCCGGAGCTAGGCAAGCTGCTGCGCCAGCGCCGTCAGCGCCTCGCCGACGGGGCGCTCGACCTTCAGCGAAAGCAGCGCATCGGCTCGCGTGCGCCCCAGGTTCACCGCCGCCACCGGCTTGCCCGCCGCGGCCGCCGCCTGCACGAAGCGGAAGCCCGAATAGACCATCAGCGACGAACCGGCCACGAGCACTGCATCAGCCTCTTCCAGCGCGGCGAAGGCGGCGGTGACGCGCTCCTTGGGCACGCTCTCGCCGAAGAACACCACGTCGGGCTTGAGCAGGCCGCCGCAGTGCGAGCAGGCGGGTACGTCGAAGTTGGAGAAATCGCGGCCTTCGAGGTCGGCGTCGCCGTCCGGCGCGGCGCGGGCCTCCAGCTCGGCCCAGCGGGGGTTACGCTGTCGCAGTTCGAGCTGCAATCCGGAGCGCGGCGTGCGCCGCTCGCAGCCCATGCAGCGCACGGTGTCGATGCGCCCGTGCAGGTCGATGGCGCCCCGGCTGCCCGCGGCTTCATGCAGGCCATCGACGTTCTGCGTGAGCAGCAGGCCGACGCGGCCTGCGTCGCCCAGCTTCGCCAATGCGCGGTGCGCTGCGCCGGGCCGCGCTCCCGCCATGGTCGGCCAGCCGATCAGGCTGCGCGCCCAGTAGCGCTTTCGCGTGGATTCCTCGCCCATGAAGGCCTGGTAGGTGACGGGTGACGGGCGCTTCCATTCGCCATCCACGTCGCGGTAGTCGGGAATGCCCGAATCGGTGCTGCAGCCCGCGCCGGTGAGCACGAAGAGCTTGCGGTGGCGCGTGGCGAAGTCGGTGAGCGCATTGTGCGCGGCTGGGGTGGCGGGCATCCGGCCAGCATAAGCCGGCGGCCCGATTCCTGCTAAAGGCCTCATTCTTGTCCGTCAGCGGAGAACGCCATGCCCCACCTTCATCCCACGCGCCGCGGCGCACTGCAGATTCTTGCCGCAGGCGTCGCCTCGGCCGCCCTTCCCGCCTTCGCACAATGGCCCGACAGGTCGATCAAGATCATCGTGACCTTTCCGCCGGGCGGCTCCAGCGACGTGCTGGCGCGCGTGATGGCGGAGCAGCTCGCGAAGAAGCTCGGGCAGCCCGTGGTCGTCGACAACAAGCCGGGGGCCGGCGGCACCATCGGCGGCGCGCAGGTGTCGTCTTCGACCGCCGACGGCTACACGCTGATGCTCTCGAACACCACGCCGATCGCGCTCGGACCGTTCACGCTCGACAAGCAGCCCTACGACCCGGTGACGGGCTTCACCCACGTGGCCTACCTGGGTGCCGCGCCGCTGGTGATCATGGCGAGCAAGCAGTCGGGCCTGAAGAGCTATGCCGACCTGGAGGCGATGGCGCGCAAGGAAGGTCACCTGGACTTCGGCTCGGGCGGCCCGGGCTCCATCGGTCACATCCACGGCGAGCTGCTGAAGAAGATCACCGGGCTCAACATGGTGCACGTGCCCTACCGCGGCGGTGCACCGATGAGCACCGACCTGATCGCCAACACCATTCCAGTGGGCATCGACGTCATCACCTCGTACGTGCCCTTCTTCAAGAGCGGCCAGCTGGTGCCGCTCGCGGTGACGGGCGCGCAGCGCTCGCCGCTGATGCCCGATGTGCCGACGATGGTCGAGCTGCATCAACCGAAGCTGGTGCTCGAGAACTTCTTCGGCCTGTCGGGCCCCGCCAAGCTGCCGACGGACGTTGTGACCCGGCTCAATGCCGCCTGCAACGAAGTGCTCGTGATGCCCGAAATCCAGAAGAAGCTGACCGAGCTGGGCATCGTCGCCAAGCCGGAATCGGTGGCCGCATTCAACGGCTTCGTCAAGGAACAGGTCGATGTGCTGGGGCCGACGGTCAAGGCCGCCGGCATCAAGCTCTAGAGCAGCGCGCCGGGCGAGATGCTCGTATACGCGCCGATGGCGCAGCCGGCATGCTCAGGCCTCGGGCGCGATGGCCTCGGCATATTCGTATAGCGCGCCGAGGATTTCCTCTCCGCGCTCGTCGGCGTTCTCGGAGAGCGCGTCAACCTCGCTGAACAGCATCTCGATGGTGCGCGCCCCGCCCTCGCCCTTGAAGAGCTTGGCCACGCGCAGAGCTTCCCAGCGCTCGTTTTCGTCTTCGTTCAGCAGTTCCGGCCAGTTGCGTGCGCGATAGCGGAAAAGAATCTCGTCGAGCCGGCCGTCGTCGAAGCCGGTGCGGTCCTTGGCCAGCTCTTCGGGCGACAGGTTGCGCAGCTGGTTCAGGCGCCGGCGGTCGGCGTTGCCGACGAAGCCGCCGTAGAGGTCTTCGTCGACGTCGGGCGTTGCCTCCTTGGGCCGGGCGTAGACCTGCGACCAGATGGCGCTCATGTCGGGCAGGTCGCGTGCGATCGCGGCGTGGCGCATGGCAGTGTCGAGATCGACGCCCCAGCGCCCCGCCATGGCCGGCGCGAGCGTGCGCAGGTTGCCGACCACCATCGGCGACTTGTTGAGGTGGATGCCCTTCAAGGGTAGACGCACGACACCTTCGGGCAGGTCGGCCGTGCGGGTGAAGAGGCGCAGCCGCAGGGTCTCGACGTCGATGTCGCGCAGCTCGCTCGGGTCGTGGGCCAGGTCCCAGGCCAGCAGTTCGTTCTTGTTGGTGGGATGGCTGGCCAGCGGCCACATCACAGCCAGGCAGCCGCGCTCGACCGGGAACATGCCCGACACGTGCAGGAAGGGCTTTGCCGTCTCGCGCATCGCGGGCAGGCCGAGTTCGCTGGCGACGCGGTCCTTCCTGTGCAGGCCGAAGGCGAAGTCGAACAGCTTGGGTTGCCTGTCGCGGATCAGCCGGGCCAACGCGATGGTGGCACGCACGTCGGATAGCGCATCGTGCGCCGATTCGTGCAGCAGGCCGTTGGCGCGCGCCAGGTCCTCGAGCTTGAAGCTGGGCTTGCCGTCTTCCTTCTTCGGCCATTCGATGCCGTCGGGGCGCAGCGCATAGGTGAGGCGGACCACGTCGAGCAGGTCCCAGCGGCCGCAATCGTTCTGCCATTCGCGCGCGTACGGGTCGATCAGGTTGCGCCAGAACAGGAAGCGCGTGACCTCGTCGTCAAAGCGGATGGTGTTGTAGCCCACGCCGATGGTGCCGGGCTGCGAGAAGGCGCGCTCGATGTGCGCGGCGAATTCATGCTCGGGAATGCCGCGTTCCAGGCATACCTGCGGCGTGATGCCGGTGATGAGGCAGGCCTCGGGGCTGGGCAGGTAGTCCGGCGCGGGCTTGCAATAGATCATCAGCGGCTCGCCGACTTCGTTGAGTTCGGCGTCGGTGCGGATGGCCGCGAACTGCGAGGGCCGGTCGCGGCGCGGCACCGCGCCGAAGGTTTCGTAGTCGTGCCAGAGAAAGGTGTGGTTCATTCAGAGCAAGGGTGAAAACAGGCGCGCAATCGCATCGCCGAGGCGAATCCAGAAATTCTGTGGCCGGTGGGCGCGCACCGCGCCGGAACTGTGCAGGTCGGTCTCGAACTGCGCCGCCAGCGGCCGGGCCAGTTCCGGACCATAAACCACCGCGCACACCTCGAAGTTGAGGCGGAAGCTGCGGTTGTCGAAATTCGCGGTGCCGATCATCGCGCAGTGGTCATCGACCACCAGGGTCTTGGAGTGCAGCATGCGCGCCTTGTACTCCCAGACCTTCACGCCGGCGGCGATCAGCTCGTCGAAATATGAGCGCGCCGCCGCACTCACGATGGCCGAGTCGCTGCGGCGCGGCACCAGCAGCCGCACATCGACGCCGCGCAGCGCGGCGCTGGTCAGCGCCATCAGCGCGGGCTCGCCCGGCACGAAGTACGGCGTGGTGAGCCACGCGCGGTGCGTGGCCGAATGGATGGCCTCGACGTGCATGCGGTGGATGGCCTCCATCGCGTTGTCGGGGCCGCTGGTGACGATCTGCACCGGGATATCGCCGGCTTCGAGCTGCGGCAGCATCGCGCTCATCGCGTCGTCCATGCCACGCGGGTCTTCGCCGGTGGCGTAGGTCCAATCTTCGAGGAAAGTGGTCTGCAGCCAGCGCACGGCGCTGCCCTCGATGCGCAGGTGCACGTCGTGGTACGCATCGGGCCGGGTGCGCTTGTCTTCCTCATCGGTGATGTTCACGCCGCCCGTGAAGCCCACGCGACCGTCGCACACCACGATCTTGCGGTGCGTGCGGTAGTTGGTCACGGGGCGCAGGCGGCGGCCGATCTTGGTGTCGTGGAACAGCGCCACCTTGACGCCCGCCTCGTGCAGCGGCGCCATGAACTTGCGGCCGACGCGCTTGGAGCCCAATGCATCGATCAGCAGGCGCACCGTCACGCCCTGCTTCGCGCGCTCGACCAGCAGGTCGCGCAGCGCGGTGCCGATCCTGTCGGGCTCGAAGATGTAGTACTCGAGGTGGACGTGGTTCCGTGCGGCGCGCACGGCCTCGAAGATCGCATCGAAGGTGCGCGCCCCGCCCGAGAGCAATTCGACATCGACCGCGCTCGACACCGGCAGCCCGCAGGTCGCCGTGCCGAGCTTCGCCATCTGCTGCAGGGCCGGCGGGGCGTTCTGCGCCGCATCGCGCAGCCGCGCCACGTCGGCCTGGGCGAAGGCGCTGGCGCGGCTGCGCAGGCGCTTGAGCCGCTGCTTTCGCAGGCGCTGCGGCCCGAGGAAGTAGTAGATGACGAAGCCCGCGAACGGCAGCAGCGCGAGCGACAGGATCCAGCTCATGGTGGACACCGGCGCGCGCTTCTGCATCACGATCCAGATCGACAGCACTGCGATGTAGCCGCTCCACGCGAGGGAGAGGCCGGTTTTCCATTCGTGGCTGAGTTCTGGGAGGATCAAGGCGAAAAAGCGGTTGGAATGGCTGTGCGATGTGGCTGGCCCAAAAGAAAAAGGCCGGTGGCGATGCTACCGGCCTTTGACTTCATTCCTGGAACCGCAGTGGGCTCACCCTGCTGCTGCTTCCTCTGCTTCGGGCTTCTGCTTGCCCTCCTTCTTCGGAAGCGGCTGGATGTCGAGCAGCACTTCGTCCTTGTCGTCGAGGTCGACTTCGAGGCGGCCGCCGTCGGTCAGGCGACCGAACAGCAGTTCGTCGGCCAGTGCACGACGGATCGTGTCCTGGATCAGGCGCTGCATCGGGCGCGCGCCCATCAACGGATCGAAGCCCTTCTTCGCCAGATGCTTGCGCAACTTGTCGCTGAAGGTGACTTCCACCTTCTTCTCGCTGAGCTGCGTTTCCAACTGGAGCAGGAACTTGTCGACCACGCGCAGGATGATGTTCTCGTCGAGCGCCTTGAAGTTGACGATGGCATCCAGCCGGTTGCGGAATTCGGGCGAGAACAGGCGCTTGATGTCGCCCATTTCGTCGCCCGCCTGGCGCGGGTTGGTGAAGCCGATGGTCGCCTTGTTCATGGTCTCGGCGCCCGCATTCGTCGTCATGATGATGATGACGTTGCGGAAGTCGGCCTTGCGCCCGTTGTTGTCGGTCAGCGTGCCATGGTCCATGACCTGCAGCAGCACGTTGAAGATGTCCGGGTGCGCCTTCTCGATTTCGTCGAGCAGCAGCACCGAGTGCGGCTTCTTCGTGACGGCTTCGGTCAGCAGGCCACCCTGGTCGAACCCGACGTAGCCCGGAGGCGCGCCGATCAGGCGGCTCACCGCATGGCGCTCCATGTACTCCGACATGTCGAAGCGGATCAGCTCGATGCCCATGATGTAGGCGAGCTGCTTCGCGGCTTCGGTCTTGCCGACGCCCGTGGGACCGGAGAACAGGAACGAGCCGATCGGCTTGTCACCCTTGCCCAGGCCGGAACGCGCCATCTTGACCGCGGAGGCCAGCACTTCGAGCGCCTTGTCCTGGCCGAACACCACGCTCTTGAGGTCGCGCTCGATGGTCTGCAGCTTGCCGCGGTCGTCGTTGCTGACGTTGGCCGGGGGAATGCGCGCGATCTTCGCGACGATTTCCTCGACTTCCGTCTTGCTGATGGTCTTCTTGCGCTTGCTCGGCGGCAGGATGCGCTGAGCAGCACCGGCTTCGTCGATGACGTCGATCGCCTTGTCGGGCAGATGGCGGTCATTGATGTACTTGGCGCTGAGCTCGGCCGCAGCCTGCAGGGCCGCCACCGCGTACTTCACGCCATGGTGCTCCTCGAAGCGCGACTTCAGGCCCTTCAGGATGTCGACGGTTTCCTGCACCGACGGCTCGACCACGTCGACCTTCTGGAAACGGCGCGACAGCGCCGCGTCTTTCTCGAAGATGCCGCGGTATTCCGTGAAGGTGGTCGCGCCGATGCACTTCAGCTGGCCGCTGGAAAGCGCCGGCTTCAGCAGGTTCGACGCATCGAGCGTGCCGCCCGAAGCCGCGCCCGCACCGATCAGGGTGTGGATTTCGTCGATGAACAGGATGGCGTTCGGCTTGTCCTTGAGCGACTTGAGCACGCCCTTCAGGCGCTGCTCGAAATCGCCGCGGTACTTGGTGCCGGCCAGCAGCGCGCCCATGTCGAGCGAAAACACGTTCGACTCGGCCAGGATCTCCGGCACGTCGCCCTGCGTGATGCGCCATGCCAGGCCCTCGGCGATGGCGGTCTTGCCCACGCCAGCTTCACCCACCAGCAGCGGGTTGTTCTTGCGCCGGCGGCACAGGATCTGGATGACGCGCTCGACCTCGTACTCGCGGCCGATCAGCGGATCGATCTTGCCGTCCTTGGCCATCTGGTTGAGGTTCTGCGTGAACTGCTCGAGCGGCGATGCCTTCTCGTTGCGTTCGCCGCCGCCTTCCTCGCCCTCGCCCGAAGGCGCTTCACCGCTGCCCTTGACGGCTTCCGGCGGATCGCTCTTCTTGATGCCATGGGCAATGAAGTTGACCACGTCGAGGCGGGTGACGCCCTGCTGGTGCAGGTAGTACACAGCGTGCGAGTCCTTCTCGCCGAAGATCGCGACCAGCACGTTGGCGCCGGTGACTTCCTTCTTGCCGTTGCCGGTGGACTGCACATGCATGATGGCGCGCTGGATCACGCGCTGGAAACCCAGCGTGGGCTGGGTGTCTACATCGTCGGTACCCGCCACCTGGGGCGTGTTGTCCTTGATGAAGTTGGTGAGCGACGCCCGCAGGTCGTCGACGTTGGCCGAGCAGGCACGCAGAACTTCCGCGGCGCTCGGGTTGTCCAGCAAAGCGAGCAGCAGATGCTCCACGGTGATGAACTCGTGGCGCTGCTGCCGGGCCTCGACGAAGGCCATGTGCAAGCTGACTTCCAGTTCTTGGGCAATCATGTGATTTCCTTTTGCCTTGCTGTAAATAAGTTCTCAGATGGGTTGGAGCTTGCGCAATTCAACTGGTTCATGCAACAGGTTCACTGACGCATTGGAGTGGATGCCCGGCCTGCTGTGCGGCTTCCATCACCTGGTTGACCTTGGTGGCCGCCATGTCGCGGGAATAAACCCCACAGACGCCTCGGCCATCGAGGTGGATCTTGAGCATGATCTGAGTCGCGGTTTCGCGATCCTTGCTGAAATATTCCTGCAGCACGACGATCACGAACTCCATTGGCGTGTAGTCGTCGTTCAGCATCACCACCTGGTACATCTGGGGCGGCGCGGTTTTTTGCGGCCGGCGCTCCAGGACGACCGAATCCCCGTCATCCCCGGCCGGTTTTTGGGCCGGGGGGGTGCTGGGAGTTTTTGGAATTCTCGTTGCCATGAAAATGATTCTATAGAGCGTGCAAGCGCCGTGCCGGCGCAGGAAGACTTGGTGACGTGTATTCGACAAATCAAGGGTCTTGCACCGTGAATGACGACGGAATTTCCGGAGAATTCGCCAGGAAACGAGCTCAGGCGAGCACATGAATGAAAAAGCCCCTGAACGCCTTTCGGCAGCTCAGGGGCTTGATGCTCGACGCCGGCAGGCATCGACGAGCAACCATGGCAATTACATGTGATCGATCATCACCTGCCCGAATCCCGAGCAGCTCACCTGCGTGGCGCCGTCCATCAGGCGCGCGAAGTCATAGGTGACTTTCTTGCTGGCGATCGATTTCTCCATCGAGCTGATGATGAGGTCGGCGGCTTCCTTCCAGCCCATGTGGCGCAGCATCATTTCAGCCGAGAGGATTTCGGAACCGGGGTTCACATAGTCCTTGCCAGCGTACTTGGGTGCCGTGCCGTGGGTGGCTTCGAACATGGCGACGGTGTCGCTCAGGTTCGCGCCCGGGGCGATACCGATGCCGCCGACCTGCGCGGCCAGTGCGTCGGACACGTAGTCGCCGTTGAGATTGAGCGTGGCGATCACGCTGTACTCGGCAGGACGCAGCAGGATCTGCTGAAGGAAGGCGTCGGCGATACTGTCCTTGACGGTGATTTCCTTGCCCGTCTTCGGGTTCTTGAACTTCATCCATGGCCCGCCGTCGATCAGTTCGGCGCCGAATTCCTTGGCGGCGAGGCCGTAGCCCCAGTCACGGAAGCCACCTTCGGTGAACTTCATGATGTTGCCCTTGTGCACCAGGGTGACGCTGGGCTTGTCGTTGTCGATGGCGTACTGGAACGCCTTTCGCACGAGACGCTCGGTACCTTCCCTCGACACAGGCTTGACGCCGATGCCCGAGGTATTGGGGAAGCGGATCTTCTTGACGCCCATTTCGTCCTGCAGGAACTTGATGAGCTTCTTCGCCTTGTCGCTCTCGGCTTCGAACTCGATGCCGGCGTAGATGTCTTCCGAGTTCTCGCGGAAGATCACCATGTTGGTCTTGTGCGGCTCGCGCACCGGGCTGGGTACGCCCTCGAAGTACTGGATGGGACGCAGGCAGACATAAAGGTCGAGTTCCTGGCGCAGCGCGACGTTCAGCGAGCGGATGCCGCCGCCGACGGGCGTGGTCAGCGGGCCCTTGATGGAAACCACATAGTCACGCACGGCGTGCAGCGTTTCCTCGGGGAGCCAGACGTCGGGACCGTAGACCTTGGTCGACTTCTCGCCGGCATAGACCTCCATCCAGTGGATCTTTTTCTTGCCGCCGTAGGCCTTGGCCACCGCCGCATCCACCACTTTCAACATCACCGGGGTGATGTCCAGGCCAGTGCCGTCGCCTTCGATGAAGGGAATCACCGGTTGGTCAGGCACATTGAGCGAGTTGTCGGCGTTGACCGTGATCTTCTGGCCGTCGGTCGGGACTTTGATGTGCTGGTAACTGGTCATGAGAGGGGATGGCTCCGGAATTGACGTAATTTTTGACGACTGTCAGCGAATTCAGACACGGCGTGGATTCGCTGTACAGACTGTGAACAAATCGCTGTACATTTTAGACGCAGCCCATCAGCAAGCGTTTGTCAACCGGCGAGCCAATGGGCTCGTTAGTGGCTGACCTTCTGCTCGCCGGGAGGCGTTTCCAACCAATTCTCGATAGAGGAATCATCAATGAGCAAAATTCTCGCAGTCATGATCGCTGGCCTGTTCGCCGCTGGCGCCTACGCCCAAAACCCGGCCGGTACGACGCCCGAACAAGGTAACGCCACCAACAGCAAGTCGCAGCAACGTGCCGAAGCCAAGAAGGCTGCCAAGCCCGCTGGCCAGGTCAAGGCTGCTGGCGGCGACGAAGCCAAGACGCCCGAAGGCGGCGCCATCGGTGCCGACAAGGCTGCTGCCTCTGGCGAGAAGCGCGCTGAAACCCGCGACCAGCGTCGTCGCAACAAGGACGGCAGCATCAAGCGCAAGTCGACCCAAGGCGGCACCCCGCAGTAATTCGGCCTGCCTCCCAAAAAAAAGCGCTCTTCCGAGCGCTTTTTTTTTGATCAAGGGAGCTGCGTGGCTGTCAACCGCGCGAAACGGCTTTCGTTGAATGTCTACCTTCCGCAGGGAGGGCAATCCAGATCAACGAATTTCAAAGGATATGTTCATGAACAAGCTGCTCGCAGCCCTGGTCGCCGGTCTCTTCGCCGTCGGTGCTTTCGCTCAACAAGCCGAACCCGCGGCCGCTCCCGCCGCAGCCGCTCCCAAGATGGCCAAGCACGCGCCCGCCAAGAAGCACGCCGCTGCCAAGAAGCACAAGGTTCGCCACGTGGCCAAGGCCCACACGGCTGCCGCCAAGAAGGTGTAAGCTTTCCAGCTCACCGGCAATGCCCGCATCAGCGGGCATTTTTATTGGTTACGGGCTGGGCTTCGCCCCGCTCTGAAAGAGTTGTCCCCGATGTTCCAGCGTCTCGCCGCCCTGCTCCTCGTGTCTGCGTCCTTCTTGATGCCGGCTCATGCCCAGCAGCAACCCCAGACCGACCTGCCACGCACGCAGTTGTCGGTCGGCCTGTACAAGATCGACGCGCAGATCGCGCAAACGCCCCTGCAACGCGAAATCGGCCTGATGTTCCGCAAGGAAATGCCGCAGGCTGAAGGCATGATCTTCGTGTTCGAGCAGCCTGCAACGCAATGCTTCTGGATGCGCAACACGATCCTGCCGCTGACCGCTGCGTTCGTGGCCGAGGACGGCCGCATCGTCAACCTGGTCGACATGCAGCCCATGACCGAGAACTCGCATTGCTCGCTGGAGCCGGTGCGCTACGTGCTCGAAATGAACCAGGGCTGGTTCGCCAAGAAGAACATCAAGAAGGGAGCCAAGCTCGGCGGCGAATTGTTCGCAGCCGGCAAGCGCTGAGCATCTGCCGTCTCAAGCCCTCAAAAAAGCCGACCCATGGGTCGGCTTTTTGCTGGAGAAACCCGGGTTCAGCCGAAGTTCTTCGCCGCGAAGTCCCAGTTCGCCAGCTTGGCCAGGAAGGTCTCGACGAACTTCGGGCGCAGGTTGCGGTAGTCGATGTAGTAGGCGTGTTCCCACACGTCCACCGTCAGCACCGGGGTGTCGCCGGTGGTCAGCGGCGTGCCCGCGGCGCCCATGTTCACGATGTCCAGTGAGCCGTCGGCCTTCTTCACCAGCCACGTCCAGCCCGAGCCGAAGTTGCCCACGGCCGACTTCACGAAGGCTTCCTTGAACGCGTCGTAGCTGCCCCACTTGGCGTCGATGGCCTTGGCCAGGGCACCGGTCGGAGCGCCGCCGCCCTGGGGCTTCATGCAGTTCCAGAAGAAGGTGTGGTTCCAGATCTGTGCGGCGTTGTTGTAGATACCGCCGCTGGACTTCTTGACGATCTCCTCGAGCGTCATCGATTCGAACTCGGTGCCCTTCTGCAGGTTGTTGAGGTTCACCACGTAGGCGTTGTGGTGCTTGCCGTAGTGGTATTCGAGGGTTTCCTTCGAATACTCGGGCGCCAGTGCGTCGAGGGCGTAAGGCAGGGGTGGGAGCACATGTTCCATGATTTTTTTCTCGCGGGTTGGTTGTAGGAATCAGCGATTCTAGGAAGTAATTACCGAGGCAGCGTCGGACGTGTGCCCGTTGCATCGCCCGGCGTGACGGTCAGGTCGACTTCGCCATCGGCAAGCCGCGCCTTGACGGCGTCACCCGCCGCCAGTTGCGTTGCGCTGACGATCGCATGACCGTCTGTGTCGGTCAGCCACGCATAGCCGCGTTGCAAGACCAGGGCGGGGTCGAGCAGCCGCAAACGCAAGGCCATGCGTTCCAGGCGCTCGCGACGCTGAACCAGTGCGCGCCCCAGCCGCAAGGGAAAGTCGGCCGCGATCGACCGAGGCGTCTGCGACAGGCGCTCCCGTCTCGACAGCACCGCATACCGCAGGCGCTGCGCATGATGCGCCAATCGGAGCTGCTGCCGCGCCACGAGGTTCGAGGGGCGGCCCAGGCGTCCCGCGGCTTGGTCGATGCGCTGCCCGAGCGCGTCGAGGCGCCCATCCAGCGCATCGCCGAGCCGCTCGTCGAGCAGATCGAGTGCACCGAGCCACAGGTCGCGTGGCGCGCTCACCAGTTCTGCCGCGGCCGTGGGCGTGGGCGCGCGCAGGTCGGCGCAGAAATCGGCGATGGTGAAGTCGGTTTCGTGGCCCACGCCGCTGATCAGCGGCACCGGGCTCTGCACGATGGTGCGCGCCAGCGTCTCGTCGTTGAAAGCCCAAAGGTCTTCAATGGAGCCACCGCCACGCACCAGCAGGATCACGTCGACGGCAGGTTCGAGGCGGTAGAGCGACTGCAACGCCCGCACCAGCTCGGCTGGTGCGCCGACTCCCTGCACTGCCGCCGGCGCGAGCACGACCGGGATGTGCGGAACACGCCTTCGCAGCGCCGTCACTACATCGTGCAAGGCCGCTGCGCCCAACGACGTGACAATGCCGACCGCCCGCGGCATGGCCGGCAACGCCCGCTTGCGCGCCGGATCGAACAGGCCTTCGGCTTCCAGGCGAGCCTTGCGCTGCATGAACTGCTCGAACAGGGCACCCTGCCCGGCCCTCCGCAAGCTCTCGACCACCAGTTGCAGATCGCCGCGAGGCTCATACACCGCAAGGCGCCCACGCACTTCGACCTGATCGCCATCGCGCGGCGAAAAGTCGAGCAAACCGGCAGCGCGGCGGAACATCGCGCAGCGCAGCTGGCCGGACTCGTCCTTGAGCGAGAAGTAACAATGTCCGCTTGAGGCTCGCGAGAAGCCGGAAATTTCGCCCCGCACCGCGACCGGATTGAAGCGCGCGTCGAGTGCGTCGGCCACCGCCCGGCACAACGCGCCGACGGCCCAGACGCGCGGCCCCGGCGCGGAGTTCGATTCACGCAAGTTCACAGAATGCACGCTCGGCCAGATGCCACTCGTCCACAACAGGCCGCATGCGGCCCCGCGTCAGCCCCTGGAGCGAGGCAAACGCACGATTTCTCGTGCAAGCCATTGATTTCATTAAAAAAAGTGCTGCTCAAAATTCAGTCGTTCTAGCAGAAAGGCCGCCCCATGCGGGCCCGGACGAGTTGCGTAGCAGGTTAATCACAAAGTTATCCACAGAATCTGTGCGTCCTTGCCGACACAAAAACAAGGTGCGTGCCGATGGTGGGCTCAGTGGATAATCGCCGCGCATTTGCAGTCTACGGGCCGGAGGATTTTTTCTTGTTTTCCATCATAGTTGCCGCGGGTTGGCCAATCTGGCCCTTGCTCGCTTGTTCGGTTATTGCGCTCGCGCTGGTTATAGAACGTTTCACGAGTCTGAAGACCGTGAGGGTACTTCCGCCGAAGCTGCTCGACGAAACCATCACCGTGTCGCACGGGGCCATTCCCGGCCCGGACATCGTGACCAAACTTGAACGCAACTCGATGCTCGGCCAGGTGCTGGCCGCCGGCCTGCGTGCGCTGAACGCCAACCCGCGCTGTACCGAAGACGATCTGCGTGCCGCCATGGAGGCCTCGGGCCGCACGGTGGCGCACAAGCTGGAGCGCTACCTGCCGGCGCTGGCCACCATCGCCTCGGCAGCCCCGCTGCTGGGGTTGCTGGGCACGGTGATCGGCATGATCGAGATCTTCGGCTCGCAGTCGCCGGGCAGCGGCGCTGTCGGCTCGGGCAACCCTGCCCAGCTGGCGCACGGCATCTCGATCGCGCTCTACAACACGGCCTTCGGCCTGATCGTGGCCATTCCGACGCTGATCTTCTGGCGCTACTTCCGCAGCCGCGTCGACGAATACCTGCTGAACCTCGAACTGTCCGGCGAGCGCTTCGCCCGCCACCTGAACGCGCTGCGCAAATGATGACCCCCACGCTTGCCACTGCGTGTGCTGCGCTGCCCCCCGAGGGGGCCGCCGCCTCCTTGGGGCGGCCCGGCGGAGGCTTGTCATGACCCGCGCCCGCATGCAGTTCCGCCATGGTGCGCGCGACGAGCCGGAGATCAACCTGATCCCGTTCATCGACGTGCTGCTGGTGATCCTCATCTTCCTGATGCTGTCGACCACCTACAGCAAGTTCACCGAAATGCAGCTGAGGCTGCCGACGGCAGACGTCGACGCGCAGCGTGACTATCCGAAGGAAGTGATCGTGGCGGTATCGGCCGACGGCCGCTACTCGATCAACAAGAGCCCGGTGGCCGACCGCAGCGTGGAAACCGTGACGGCAGCCCTCGCCGCCGCGGCCACCGGCGGCAAGGACAGCGTGGTGATCATCAGCGCCGACGCGACCAGCCCGCACCAGGCCGTGGTGACGGTGATGGAGGCCGCCCGCCGCGCCGGCATGATGCAGATCACCTTCGCCGCCCAGTCGACGGCACAAGCCGGGCACTAAGTGCCTTCCGACGGCCGCAGCAGCAGCAAGGCGGGTTCGCCGTCCGCCTCGCGGCTGCAGCGTGCCTGGCTGCGCCGAGGCCCGCTGGCTTGCCTGCTGTGGCCATTGTCGTTGCTTTATGCCGCGCTCTTCGCGGTGCGGGGCTGGCTCTATCGGCTGGGATGGCTGCGGACCGAGCGGGTGCCCGTCCCGGTGATCGTGGTCGGCAACGTGATCGCAGGTGGAGCGGGGAAAACACCGGTCGTGATGGCCGTCGTCCAGCATCTGCAGGCGCGAGGAATGACGGTCGGCGTGGTGTCGCGCGGCTACGGCCGGCGCACCGACGATTGCCGCGAGGTGCTCGGCGACAGCGATCCACAGGATGTCGGCGACGAACCTGCGCTGATTCACCATGCCACGAAGGCGCCGGTGTTCGTGGCGCGCAAACGCATCGATGCGGCGCGCGCCCTGCTCGCCAGCCACCCGGCCACGCAGGTCGTCGTGAGCGACGACGGCCTGCAGCATCTGGCACTGGGTCGCGATATCGAGATCTGCGTGTTCGACGACCGCGGCATCGGCAACGGCTGGCGACTGCCTGCAGGCCCGTTGCGCGAAGCCTGGCCGCGGCCATGCGATCTGGTGTTGCACAGCGGCGCACGGCCCGCGTTCGCCGGCGGCTACACCGCCACCCGCGCGCTCGCATACGACGCCTTGACCGGCGGTGGACAACGCGTGCCCCTGGCAACCCTTGCAGGCCGGCCCCTGGTGGCACTGGCAGCCATTGCGCGGCCGGAGGCCTTCTTCGACATGCTGCGCGCACGCGGCCTGATGCTCGCCGAAACCATCGCACTGCCCGACCACTTTGACTTCGGGAGTTGGCAGCGCCCTGCCGCCACCGGACGCACCATCGTCTGCACGGAAAAAGATGCCGTCAAGGTGTGGCGCAAGGCGCCCGATGCGCTGGCAGTGCCATTGCACTTCGCGCCCTCGCCGGAATTCTTCACCGCACTCGACGCAAAGCTATCATCGCTCGATGGATACCAAGCTGCTTGAACTGCTCGTCTGCCCCGTCACCAAGGGTCCGCTGACCTGGAACCCCGAGAAGCAGGAGCTCTGCTCGCGCAGCGCGCGCCTCGCCTATCCGGTGCGCGACGGCATTCCAGTGCTGCTCGAGAACGAAGCGCGCACGCTCTCCGACGAAGAGCTCGGGCTGTGAGCTTCACCGTTCTGGTGCCGGCGCGCCTGGCGTCGACACGGCTTCCCAACAAACCGCTGGCCGACATCGCTGGCTTGCCCATGGTGGTGCGCGTGGCGCAGCGCGCCGGCGAATCCAGCGCGGCGCGCGTGGTGGTCGCCGGCGACGATCCTTCGATCGTTGCGGCGTGCAAGGCGCACGGCGTCGAAGCCATCCTGACGCGCCAGGACCACCCCAGCGGCACCGACCGGCTGGCCGAAGCCTGTGAGCAGCTTGGCCTGGACGGCGACGACATCGTTGTCAACGTACAGGGCGACGAGCCACTGATCGATCCCGCGCTGATCGACGCCGTGGCATCAACGCTGGCCACCCATGCGGAAGCAGCGATGAGCACAGCGGCCCACGAGATCGACTCGATCGGCGACTTCATGAACCCCAACGTGGTGAAGGCCGTGCTCGACACGCAAGGCAACGCCATGTACTTCAGCCGCGCACCGATCCCGTGGTGGCGCGACGGCTCCGCAAACGGCGCGGCGCCCGCGGTGCTGCCCACGCCCGCCCCGCTGCGCCACATCGGCATCTACGGCTATCGCGCGGGCTTCGTGCGGAAGTTTCCGTCGCTGCCGCCGGCGCCTGTCGAGGCCACCGAAGCACTCGAACAGCTGCGCGCGCTATGGCACGGCCATCGCATCGCGGTGCATGTGAGCCATGTCGCCCCCGGACCGGGCATCGACACGCCCGAAGATCTGGCGCGCGTGCGTGCCGTCTTTGCCGCCGCGCCCCCCGCCTGAGACGCTCTGCAGCCTGCCCGGCAGCGGAAATTCTTCGCGGGCACGCGTGCTATCCTCGAAGCAACTCCGCCTAGCCCAGCCCTGGGGCCGACGCTTGGTGCGACACAAAATCCAAGAACCGTCCGAGGAAACCATGAGACTAATTTTGCTGGGCGCGCCCGGGGCGGGCAAAGGCACGCAAGCGGCTTTCATCTGCCAGAAATACAGCATTCCCCAAATCTCGACCGGCGACATGCTACGCGCCGCCGTCAAGGCCGGCACGCCGCTCGGCCTGCAGGCCAAGGCCGTCATGGACGCCGGCGCACTGGTCAGCGATGACCTGATCATCAATCTCGTGAAGGAACGCATTGCTCAACCCGATTGCGCCGGCGGCTTCCTGTTCGACGGCTTCCCCCGCACCATTCCCCAGGCCGACGCCATGAAGGCAGCGGGCGTCAAGCTCGACTACGTGCTCGAGATCGACGTGCCCTTCGGCGACATCATCGAACGCATGAGCGGCCGCCGCTCGCACCCGGCCTCGGGCCGCACCTATCACGTCAAGTTCAATCCGCCCAAGGTTGAAGGCAAGGACGACGTGACCGGCGAGGAACTGATTCAGCGCGAGGACGACAAGGAAGAGACCGTGCGCAAACGGCTCGACGTGTACAGCCAGCAGACGCGTCCGCTGGTCGACTACTACTCGGCCTGGGCCAAGGCCGACCCGGCCGCCGCCCCGAAATACCGCGCCATCAAGGGTGTGGGCACGGTGGA
Source organism: Variovorax sp. Varisp46 (assembly GCF_059491885.1). NCBI lineage: Bacteria > Pseudomonadati > Pseudomonadota > Betaproteobacteria > Burkholderiales > Comamonadaceae > Variovorax > Variovorax sp. Varisp46. The sequence goes on along the minus strand of NZ_CP168515.1, from coordinate 1,857,693 downwards.
CGAGATCACGCAACGTGCATTGGCTGCCCTGAACAGCTGATCCTCCCAACCCGCCCCTGTACGGGGCGGTTTTGCTTTCACCCCAGCAGTTCCAGGATCAGCGCGATGCGCGCCTTCACGGGCGTCAATGCGCCGGCATCGCGTAGCTCGTCCCCGGCCTTCGGCAGGATGCGCCCGTTGGCGCAACGCGTGGCGCGAACAACCGCAACGCCTGCGTCCTGCGCCTTGAGCGCAGCCGCTTCCAGCGCGTGGTGCAGGGTGCCGTTGCCAGTGGCGGCAAGCACCAGTCCTCGTACGGGATCGGCACCGCCGAACTGCAGCAGCGCATCGATCACAGCACCGCTGGCGCCGGCATGGCTCGTGACGATCTCGACGCGGGGCCACTGAACCGCAGCCTCCAGGAAGACCTTCGACGCGTGTGATGCAGCGCCTTCCGGCCAAGACCGGACAAGGCGAACCTCCCCTTCCTCGACATAACCGACGGGCCCAGCATCACCTGAAGCAAAGGCGTCAGGCCGATAGGTGTGCACCTTCTGGATGTCGATGCCGCTGTGGATCGTGCCGGCGCACACCACCGCTACGCCTCGCGCACCCTGCGTCGCGGCAACGCTGATGGCGTCGCGCACGTTCTGTGGTCCGTCGGGCGCCAGCGCGGTCGCCGGGCGCATCGCGCAGGTCAGTACCACGGGCTTGGAGGGCGCCAGCACCGAGTGCAGGAAGAATGCGGTCTCTTCGAGCGTGTCGGTGCCGTGCGTGATCACGACGCCTGCCACGTCGGCCTGCGCCAGCCAGTGTGCACTGCGCCGGGCCAGTTGCTGCCAGATGGCGAACGACATGTCCTTGCTGTCCACCTGCGCGACCTGCTCCGCTTCCAGCAACACGCCCTCGGGCGCCTCGATGCCGCCCAACAGGTCGGCCACGCCGACCTGTCCCGCGGTGTAGCCGATGTTGTCGCCGCTGCTGGCGGCCCGGCCGGCAATGGTGCCGCCCGTGCCCAAAACCACGACACGGCGGCGCGATTCAGGCGAAGAGGAATTGACCATAGCTTGTCAACTTTTAAAAACTGGTTAAAAATACAGCTACTGGATATCTAGCCAGTGCCGCAAGGAACCACATATGCAGTTCGCCGTGAAGCTTACAGCCCGCCAGCAGCAGATCCTGGACCTGATCCAGAGCGCCATAGCACGCACCGGTGCGCCGCCCACGCGCGCCGAAATCGCCACCGAGCTCGGGTTCAAGTCGGCCAACGCCGCCGAAGAGCATTTGCAGGCGCTGGCGCGCAAGGGTGTCATCGAGCTCGTGAGCGGCACCTCGCGCGGCATCCGCCTCAAGGGCGACGCCCTGCGTTCGCTCAATGAAACACGCCACCGCGAAGGTGGCCAGTTCTCGCTCTCGCTGCCCGGCATGGCCCAACTGGCATTGCCGCTCATCGGCCGCGTCGCAGCCGGCTCGCCCATCCTCGCGCAGGAGCACGTCGACCAGACCTACTACGTCGAGCACACGCTGTTCCAGCGCCAGCCCGACTACCTGCTCAAGGTGCGCGGCATGTCGATGCGCGACGCCGGCATCATGGACGGCGACCTGCTCGCGGTGCAGGCCACCAAGGAAGCGCGCAATGGCCAGATCGTGGTTGCGCGCCTGGGCGACGAAGTGACCGTCAAGCGCCTGAAGCGCAACAAGCAGGTCATCGAGCTGCACGCCGAGAACCCCGACTACCCGACCATCATCGTCCAGCCCGGCGAGCCCTTCGAAATCGAAGGCCTCGCGGTCGGGCTCATCCGCAACACCATGCTGATGTAGGCCCCGCGGCCTGCTTTTTGCAGCACCCCATCCGGCAGCGACAGGTGGCGGGCGTATGGCGAAGAGTCGCCATCACCCTGTCGCAGCCGACTCAAGAAATCCTGCCTGTGTTCAACCTCATACTTTTTTGGAGTTCACATGGGAATCGCCCTCCTCGCCATCGCTGATTTCTGGATGCCGCTGCAATCGCTGGCCAGCCGCCTGATGCCGGCACACCGTCCTCGCCGCAGGGATCGCATCGACGCTGCCGAATCCTCGACCGGACTTCGCTACGTGGCGGTGCGCCCTGCCTGCACCGCCCGCGCCGGCGGCGGTGCAACGCCCGCAGCAGCCAGCACCGCGCCGGCGCGTCCGTTGCGCGTGGTTCGCGTGGTCGACGGCATGGGCCAGCAGCGCAGCAACCGCGTCGTGATCTCGGGCCGCATGGCCGATGTCTGCGCCGAACTCGACCGGCTGGCCGCACTCGAAACCGCCGAGACCGCGGCCGCGGCCCCTCGTTCGACCCGCCTTCACTGAGCCAGAACACCCCTGCGAGCGGCTGTGGGGTGGGTATCCAAACGTTCACTGGCACGACATTCCAATGCTGCGAGGCACAATGGCACGCCATGAACATTGTGATCCTCGACGATTACCAGGACGCCGTGCGCAAACTGCGCTGCGCCGCCAAGCTGGACGCGTACGCGGCCAAGGTCTATACCAATACGGTGAAGGGTATCGGGCAGCTTTCGGTTCGCCTCAAGGATGCCGACGTGATCGTGCTGATCCGCGAGCGCACCCAGATCTCGCGCCAGCTGATCGAAAAGCTGCCGAAGCTCAAGCTCATCTCGCAGACGGGGCGTGTCGCCGGGCACATCGACGTTACTGCCTGCACGGAACGTGGCGTCGCGGTCGCGGAGGGCTCGGGCTCGCCGCAGGCGCCTGCCGAGCTCACCTGGGCGCTCATCATGGCCGCCATGCGCCGGCTGCCGCAGTACATCAGCAACCTCAAGCACGGCGCGTGGCAGCAGTCGGGGCTCAAGTCGGCCTCGATGCCGCCCAACTTCGGGATCGGCTCGGTGCTCAAGGGCAAGACGCTGTGCATCTGGGGTTATGGCCGCATCGGCCAACTGGTGGCGCGCTATGGACAGGCTTTCGGGATGCAGGTCGTGATCTGGGGCCGTGAAGCCAGTTGCGCCAAGGCCCGCTCCGACGGCTTCCAGGTCGCACAGAACCGCCACGAGTTCTTTGCCGCGGCCGACGTGCTGTCGGTGCATCTGCGGCTCAACGAAGAGACCAACGGCCTCATCACGCTGGAAGATCTCTCGCGCATGAAGCCGACGGCGCTGTTCGTCAACACTTCGCGCGCCGAACTGGTCGAAGCCGACGCCCTGCTCGCCGCACTCAACCGCGGCCGCCCCGGGCTGGCCGCCATCGACGTGTTCGAGAGCGAGCCGCCGCTGCAAGGCCATGCGCTGCTGCGGCTCGAGAACTGCATCTGTACGCCGCACATCGGCTACGTCGAGCAGGAGAGCTACGAGAGCTACTTCGGTCAGGCGTTCGACAACGTGGTGAGCTACATCAACGGCAACCCGACGAACATCGTGAATCCCGGCGCGCTGCAGGTTCGCCGGTGAACCGGCCGGCGCCCCAGGGTGCGCTCTGGGCGCTGCTCGCCGGCAATTTCGTGATCGGCACGGGCGTGATGGTGGTGCCCGGCACGCTCAATGAAATCAGCACCTCCCTTTCGGTCACGGCCGCCACCGCGGGCCAGCTGATCACGGCCGCAGCGGCAGTGATGTGCGTCGGCGCACCGCTGCTGGCTGCGGCGGTCGCGGGCTGGGACCGCCGCCAATTGCTGGCGCTCAGCCTGCTCTGGTACGCCGCGGGCCACATCCTCTGCGCGCTGATGCCGAGCTTCGGCGCCCTGCTGCCGGTGCGCATGCTCACGGTGGTCGCTCCAGCCATCTTCACGCCCCAGGCCGCGGCCTGCGCCGGCATGCTGGTGCCGCCGGAGCAGCGCGGACGCGCCGTCACTTTCGTCTTCCTGGGCTGGTCCATGGCCTCGGTGCTGGGCCTGCCCATCGGCGCGCTGATCGGCGGCCACCTGGGCTGGCGCATGGCCTTCCTGGCCATTGCGGCGCTCAGTGTCGCAAGCGCGACAGCGGTCTGGCTCACCTTGCCGAACGGCGTCCGCCCCGCCGCTCTGACCGCCGAAGCATGGTCGCGCGTGCTGCGCAGCCCGGTGCTGATGGGCATCGTTTCGGTCACGGCGCTGCAGGGGGCCGGCCAGTTCGTGCTGTTCAGTTATTTCGGCCCGGTCCTCAAGCAGGGCTTCGGCGCGGACGCCACCACGCTGAGCGTGATGTGGGCGCTGTTCGGCGCCTGCGGGCTGGTCGGCAACATGGTGGTCAGCCGCTTCATCGACCGTGTGGGCGCCGGCCGCATGGTGCTGATTACCACCGTGCTGATCGCCTCGAGCCTGCTGCTGTGGCCGCTGGCCTCCACCCTCGCCTGGCTGGCTGTCGTGCTCGTTCCGTGGGGGTTGGGCTGCTTCTCCGCCAACTCGGCCCAGCAGGCCCGTCTGGTGGGTCTGGCGCCGGCCCTCGCACCAGGCTCCGTGGCGCTCAACAGCTCCGGCATCTATACCGGGCAGGCCGTGGGCGCCGCGGTCGGCGGCTGGCTGCTTGCCAACGATGCCGGGGCATGGATGAGCTGGGTCGGTTTTGGCCTGTTGCTGGTCGCCATATCGCTCAGCGTGGCCATCGATCGCAGCCGCCGCGCGGCCTGAAAGCGCGCCCCCGCGTTAAACCCGTCACGCCCCACCCGCACGGGGCTGCAAAATCAGAGTCTTCGACAGCATCAATCTCCAGCAAATGACAGTGAACTACACCCGAATCGGCGTCATCGGCGCAGGCGCCATGGGTCGCGGCATCGCACAGATCGCCGCCCAGGCAGGCAGCGAAGTGCTGCTGCTCGACAGTTTCGCAGGCGCCGCCGAGCGCGGCCGCGAGGCCCTCGTTGCGCAATGGAACAAGCTGCACGAGAAGAACAAGATCGACGCCGCCACGCGCGATGCCCAGATCGCCCGCGTCAAGGCGATCGACAGCATCCAGGCTCTGGCCGGCTGCGACCTGGTGATCGAAGCGGTCATCGAAGACCTCGAAGTCAAGCGCAAGCTGTTCCGCGAGCTCGAAGGCTCGGTGAGCGAGGCCGCCACGCTGGTCACCAACACCTCGTCGCTCTCGGTGACGGCCATCGCCGCCGGCCTCAAGCACCCGGAGCGCTTCGCGGGCTTCCACTTCTTCAACCCCGTGCCGTTGATGAAGGTGGTCGAGGTGGTCGCGGGCTTCAAGACCGCGCCCGAAGTCTGCAAGCAACTGGCCGGCTACGCGGTGCAGATGGGCCACAGCGCCGTGCAGGCACAGGACACGCCGGGCTTCATCGTCAACCACGCGGGCCGCGGCTATGGCACCGAGGCGCTGCGCATCGTCGGCGAAGGAGTGACCGACTTTGCGACCATCGACCGCATCCTCAAGGACCAGGCGGGCTTTCGCCTGGGCCCGTTCGAGCTGCTGGACCTGACGGCTCTCGACGTGTCGCATCCAGTGATGGAGTCGATCTACCACCAGTATTTCGAGGAGCCGCGCTTTCGACCGAGCGTGATCACCGCGCAGCGGCTGGCTGCGGGTGCCCTGGGCCGCAAGACCAACGAAGGCTTCTACCGCTACACCGACGGCGTGATGCAGCAGGCGCCCGAGGCCCCTGCGCCGGTGGTCGAGGGCACGCCTTCGGTCTGGGTGTCTCCGCGCGCAGCACGCCGCGCCGAGCTGCTGCGCCTGGTGAACACGCTGGGCGCGCAGATCGACAGCGGCGCCGCGGCCGCGCCGCATTCGCTGATCCTGGTGGCGCCGCTGGGCTTCGACGTGACCACGGTCGCAGCGGTCGAGCGCCTGGACGCCACGCGCACTGTCGGCATCGACATGCTCATCGACGACGACGCTACCAAGCGCCGCGTACTCGCCACCAACCCTGCGACGCGCCGCGACGTCCGCGATGCCGCGCACGCCCTCTTCGCGCGCGATGGCAAGGCCGTGAGCGTGATCCGCGACAGCGGCGGCTTCGTCACGCAACGCGTGATCGGCACCATCGTCAACATCGCCACCGACATGTGCCAGCAGCGCGTGTGCACGCCGGCCGACCTCGAGACCGCGGTGCAGCTGGGACTCGGCTATCCGCGCGGCCCGCTCGCCATGGGCAATCTCTACGGTCCGACCAACATGCTCGAAGTGCTGTTCAACCTGCAGACGGTGTACGGTGATCCGCGCTATCGCCCGAGCCCGTGGCTGCGCCGCCGCGGCGCGTTGGGCCTGAGCCTGCTGCACGAAGAAGAATAGACAGACATGACCGCCGAACTCAAGAGCACAAGCGAAGGCAGCACCATGGTGCTGACGATCGCAAATCCCACCCAGCGCAACGCACTGGGTCCGGAAATCTATGCCGCGGGCATCGAGGCGCTCAACGGCGCCGAGAACAGCGCCGAGATCCGCAGTGTCGTCATCGTGGGCGAAGGTGCATGGTTCTGCGCCGGCGGCTCGCTGCAGCGGCTGCTGGCCAACCGGCAGCTCGACCGCTCGGTGCAGGCCGAGAGCATCGAGGGCCTGCACAACTGGATCGATTCGATCCGCACCTTTCCCAAGCCGGTCATCGCAGCGGTCGAAGGCGCGGCTGCCGGTGCCGGCTTCTCGCTCGCGCTGGCTTGCGACTTCGTCGTGTCGGCCCGTGACGCGGTGTTCGCGGCCTCGTACAGCAACGTGGCGCTGTCGCCCGACGGCGGCCTGAGCTGGCACCTGGGACAGCAGTTGCCGCGCCAGCTGGCGAGCGAATGGCTCATGAACGGCGAGCGCATCGGCGCACCGCGTCTGCATGCGCTCGGCCTGGTCAACGAACTCACGGAAAACGGCCAGGCGCTCGCAGGTGCGCTGGCGCTGGCCGCGAAGCTCAATGCACGCGCGCCGAACTCGCTGGCCAGCATCAAGGAACTGCTCAGCGAGGCGCGAGGCGCCACGCTGGCCACGCAGCTCTCGCAGGAGCGCGACCACTTCGTGCGCAACCTGCACCATGCGAACGCAGGCATCGGCATCGCCGCGTTCCTCGAAAAGAAGCCGCCGCAGTACGAGTAACGCCAAACGGCGTCGCTCCCGTGACACCCACCAGCATTCCAGTCGCCGAGAGGACAGACCAATGGACGACCCCATTCTTACCATCGAAGAACGTGAAGCGATCAATAGTGGTCGCTGGTTTTCTTCCCTATCTCCATCGCTACGGCACGACATCCTCCGATGCGCCTTCGTCAAACGCTACAAGGACGGCGACCTGATCGCTGCCCGCGGCGATCCTCCCGAACACTGGATCGCCTGTGCCAAGGGCGCGGTGCGCGTGAGTTCGACGGCCGTCTCCGGCAAGCAGGTGACGCTGACCTACGTGGAGCCGGGCATCTGGTTCGGCGACGTGGCGATGTTCGACGGGGACCGGCGCACGCACGATTCCTACTCGCACGGCGACACCACGATCCTGTGCGTGGCGCGCGCCGACTTCCAGAAGATCCTGGCCTCGCACGTGGAGTTGTACGAGGCGCTGATGCGGCTGCAGGCACGCCGCATCCGCACGCTGTTCGGGCTGGTGGAAGACCTCAACACCCTGCCCCTGCGGGCACGGCTGGCCAAGCAGCTCATTCACCTCGTGCGCAGCTACGGCGTGCCGAACCTGGAAGACGGCAACCAGATGCGCATCGGCCTGCAGCTGGCGCAGGAAGAGCTGGCGCAGCTGCTGGGCGCATCGCGCCAGCGGGTCAACCAGGAACTCAAGACCATGGAGCGCGAGGGCAGCATCCGCATCGAACAGGGCGGCCTGGTCGTGCTGGACCGCGCAGCCTTGAGGCGCATTTCCGAAGCCGAGAACTGAAAAGCCAGACGCAGACATGAGCCAGGACTTCTCCAACTTCATCGGCACCCGTGCCGTCTCGCAACAGCACGCTTTCGACGTCGACGCGCTCGCGGCCTGGCTCGAGAAGAACCTCGAGGGGTTCAAGGGTCCGCTCGCGGTCGAGATGTTCAAGGGCGGCCAGTCGAACCCGACCTACAAGCTCGTCACGCCGTCGCAAAGCTATGTGATGCGCGCCAAGCCGGGTCCGGTCGCCAAGCTGCTGCCCTCGGCCCACGCGGTAGAGCGCGAGTTCAAGGTGATGAGCGGCCTGGCCGGCACCGATGTGCCCGTGCCACGCATGTACTGCCTGTGCGAAGACGAGGCCATCATCGGCCGCGCCTTCTACGTCATGGAGTTCATGCAGGGCCGCGTGCTGTGGGACCAGTCGCTGCCCGGCTTCAGCAATGCCGAACGCGCGGCCCACTACGACGAGATGAACCGCGTCATCGCGGCGCTGCACACGGTCGACTTCACCGCCCGCGGCCTGGCCGACTACGGCAAGCCCGGCAACTACTTCGAGCGCCAGATCGGCCGCTGGAGCAAGCAGTACAAGGCCTCGGCCGACAGCGCAGGCGAACTCTCCCAGCCCATCGAGGCCATGGAGCGCCTGATCGACTGGCTGCCCGCCCACATGCCGGCGAGCGCGCGCGACGAGAGCAAGGTGTCGATCGTCCATGGCGACTATCGCCTCGACAACGTGATGTTCCACGCCACCGAGCCGCGGATCATCGCGGTGCTCGACTGGGAACTCTCCACGCTGGGCCACCCGCTGGCGGACTTCAGCTACCACTGCATGTCCTGGCACATGCCGCCCGCCACGGGCCGCGGCATCGGCGGTGTGGACGTCGCCGCGCTGGGGATTCCCACCGAGAGCGAATACATCCGCCGTTATTGCGAACGCACCCGCATCAGCACACCCGAGGCGCTGGCGCCCGACTGGAATTTCTACCAGGCCTACAACCTGTTCCGCATGGCCGCGATCCTGCAAGGCATTGCCAAGCGGGTCGAGGCCGGCACCGCGTCGAGCGAGCAAGCCGTGGCTTCGGCCCGCGGCGCCCGCCCCATGGCCGAAATGGCCTGGCAGTTTGCCCAAAAGGCATAAGCCGCCCCACACCCACCAGGAGACGAAGATGGATTTCGAATACTCGGCCAAGACCAAAGACCTGCAGAAACGCGTCCAGGCATTCATGGACGACCACATCTATCCGGCCGAAGCCGAGTACCACGCCGAACTGGCCGCCAACACGGTCGCCGGCAAGCGCTGGTCGGCTCTCAAGACCGTCGAGAAGCTCAAGGAAAAGGCCAAGGCCCAGGGCCTGTGGAACCTGTTCCTGCCGGTCGACAGCGCCGCCGCCTCGGGCTATGAGGGCGCGGGGCTGACCAACCAGGAATACGCCCCGCTGGCCGAGATCATGGGCGCGGTGCCATGGGCGAGCGAAGCCTTCAACTGCTCGGCGCCCGACACCGGCAACATGGAGACCATCGCGCGCTACGGCTCGGAAGAAATCAAGGCCCGCTGGCTCAAGCCGCTGCTCGAAGGTCAGATTCGCTCGGCCTTCGCGATGACCGAGCCCGAAGTGGCATCGAGCGATGCCACCAACATCGCCACGCGCATCGAACGCCAGGGCGACGAATACGTGATCAACGGTCACAAATGGTGGATTTCGGGTGCGGCCGACCCGCGCTGCGCCGTCTTCATCACCATGGGCAAGAGCGACCCCGATGCGCCGCGCCACTCGCAGCAGAGCATGGTCATCGTGCCGGCCGATGCCAAGGGCATCCGCATCGTGCGCCCACTGAACGTGATGGGCTACGACGATGCGCCGCACGGCCACGTCGAGATGTACTTCGAGAACGTGCGCGTGCCCGTCAACAACATTCTGCTCGGCGAAGGCCGTGGCTTCGAAATCGCCCAGGGCCGCCTCGGCCCTGGACGCATCCACCACTGCATGCGCCTGATCGGCCTGGCCGAGCGCGCGCTCGAACTGATGTGCAAGCGCGCCTCGTCGCGCGTGGCCTTCGGCAAGACCGTGGCCTCGCAGACCGTGACGCAGGAACGCATCGCCGAAGCCCGTTGCAAGATCGACATGGCTCGCTTGCTCACGCTGAAGGCCGCCTGGCTGATGGACGTGGCCGGCAACAAGGTCGCCAAGAACGAGATCGCCATGATCAAGGTGGTCGCGCCGTCGATGGCCTGCCAGGTGATCGACTGGGCCATGCAGGTCCACGGCGGCGGCGGCATGTGCGACGACTTCCCGCTTGCGGCCGCCTATGCCGGTGCGCGCACGCTGCGCTTTGCGGACGGCCCGGACGAAGTGCACCGCAATGCAATCGCCAAGTGGGAGCTGGGCAAGTACGCCCCGACCAAGGCGGGCGATGCCGAAATGCCGGTAACACGTTTCTGATCTGACTTGCCCCCTCTTCCCCGGGGGGAGAGGGTTGGGATAAGGGCCGACGGCGACAGGTACGCCTCGGCCCTTTTTCTTTTCAGAGCTTCTTCTGCAGGAAGACGGCCCTGCCGAACGCCGGATCGAGCTGATAGCTCACGAACCCGTCGCGTTCATAGGCGCGCAGCGCGGGCGCGTTGCCCGACAGCACTTCGAGCGTGAGCTTGCAGGCGCCGCGCCTGCGCGCCTCCTGCTCCACCTGAGCGAACATCTTCTGCGCCACGCGCTGCCCGCGATGGCCGGCCAGCACGACCACATCGTGCACGTTCACCAGCGGCTTGCAGGCAAAGGTCGAGAAGCCTTCGATGCAGTTGATGAGGCCCACGGCCCGCTCACCGTCGTAGGCCAGCACGCTGAAGGCCTGCGGGCGCGCTGCCAGCGCCGCAGGCAAGGCTTCGCGCACGGCCGCGTCGAGCGGCGTGCCGCCACCAGCCGGATCGCGGGCATAGCTGTCCAGCAGAGACACGACAGCCTCGGCGTGCGCGGGATTGCGATAGTCGGCGATCAGGGTCGCGATCGCGGCGTGGCCAGGCGTCGACATGCGATGCGCGCCGGTCAGCCCAGCGTGGCCGCCAGGCGCTGGGCGTACGAGTCGGCTTGTGCCGCATCGCGCGCCTCGACCATCACCCGCACCAGCGGCTCGGTGCCGCTCGCACGGATCAGCACGCGGCCGCTGTCGCCAAGTTCCGCCTCGATGCGCTGGGTTTCGCTCGCGAGCGCCTTGTTGGACTTCCAGTCCTGGTCCGGAGACAGGCGCACGTTGATCAGCGTCTGCGGGAACAGCGTGACGCCTTCGAGCAGCTGCGCCACTGTCTTGCCGCTGCGCACGCAGGCCTGCAGCACCTGCAGCGCGCTCACGATGCCATCGCCCGTGGTGTGGCGATCGAGCGCCAGCAGATGGCCGGAACCTTCGCCGCCCAGCAGCCAGCCGCGCTTGTCCAGCTCTTCGAGCACGTAGCGGTCGCCGACCTTGGCACGCACGAACTCGATGCCCTGCCCGCGCAGCGCCACTTCGACGGCCTTGTTGGTCATGAGCGTGCCGACCACGCCCGCCGGCTTCTCGCCGCGCGCGATGCGCTCGGCCACCATGAGGTAGAGCAGCTCGTCGCCATTGAACAGGCGCCCGCTGGCATCCACCAGCTGCAGGCGGTCGGCGTCGCCGTCGAGGGCGATGCCATAGTCGGCCTGCTGCGTCGTCACCGCGGTCACCAAGGCCTGTGGATGCGTGGCGCCGAAGCCCTTGTTGATGTTGAGCCCGTCGGGCGAAACGCCGATGCTGCTGACCTCCGCACCCAGTTCGTGGAACACGTTGGGCGCGACCTGATACGCCGCGCCGTGCGCCGCGTCGACGACCAGCTTCATGTCGCGCAGGGTCAGGTCGTTGGCGAAGGTGCTCTTGCAGAACTCGATGTAGCGCCCCGGCGCGTCGTTGAGGCGGCGAGCCTTGCCCAGGTCGGCGGAGGCTGCCCATACCGGCGCTTCCTCCAATGCCGCCTCGACAGCCAGTTCCCAGGCGTCGTCGAGCTTGGTGCCCTGCGCGCTGAAGAACTTGATGCCGTTATCGGGGTAGGCGTTGTGGCTCGCGCTGATCACCACGCCCAGGCTCGCGCGCTGGGCGCGCGTGAGGTACGCCACGCCGGGCGTCGGCAACGGGCCGAGCAGCACCACATCGACGCCCGCCGAATTGAAGCCCGACTCGAGCGCCGACTCAAGCATGTAGCCCGAGATGCGCGTGTCCTTGCCGATCAGCACCGTGGGACGCGCCTGGGTTCTCTTGAGCACGCGGCCCACGGCATGTGCGAGGCGCAGCACGAAATCGGGCGTGATGGGCGCCTGGCCGACAGTGCCGCGGATGCCGTCGGTGCCGAAATATTTGCGGGTCATGTGGTTTCCTCTTTTCTTTGTTGTGGTTCTTGTGCCGCCTTCATTGCTCGCCACACGGCGAGGGCGGCCACTGTGTCGCGCACGTCATGCACGCGCACCACGGCCGCGCCGCGGTCCACGGCCAGCACCGCCGCGGCGACGCTGGGTACCATGCGCTCGCCCGCCGCCTCGATGCCCGTGACGGCGCCGATGGACGACTTGCGCGACCAGCCCAGCAGCAGCGGGTAACCGCCGGCGAGCAACTCGCGCTGGCGCGCCAGCAAGGCGAAATTCTGCATCACGGTCTTGCCGAACCCAACGCCGGGGTCGAGCATGATGCGCGAAGAATCGACTCCCGCCGCACGAAGAAGTTGCGCCTGCTCCCCGAGGAAAGACAGCACTGCCGGGATCACGTCGCCCGCCATGGGCACGGCCTGCATGGTCTGCGGGTCCCGATGCATGTGCATCAGGCAGATGCCGCACGAAGGGTGCGCCGAGACGGCTTCGCGCGCGCCCGGCTGGCGCAGCGCCCAGATGTCGTTGACGATGTCAGCGCCCAGATCGAGCACGGCACGCATGACCTCGGGCTTGTAGGTGTCGATGGAGATCGGCGCGTTCAGCTTCACTGCCTCGCGCACCACGGGCAGCACGCGTGCCAGCTCGGCCTCGAGCGGCACCGCGGGGCTCCCTGGGCGGGTCGATTCACCGCCGACGTCGAGGATGTCGGCGCCCTCCTTCAGCAGCTGCTCGCAGTGCTTCAGCGCGCTGCCGGTGGAAGCGTGGGCACCGCCATCGGAGAAGGAGTCGGGCGTGACGTTGACGATGCCCATCACGCGCGGCTGCGCGAGGTCGATGCGAAAGCGTGAGGTCTGCCAGACCTCTCCATGGAAAACGGGGCCAGAGGCCCCGTTGTTGCTTGCTGCCAAGTCCACTTCAAGCCGCAGTGGGCGCCGGGTCGGGATTGACCGCCGGCGTGCCGCCGCTGCCGCCACTGCCCGAGGGCGGGATGCGCGGCGTCCAATCCTTGGGCGGGCGCGGCGCACGGCCGGCCATGATGTCGTCGAGCTGTTCGCTGTCGATGGTTTCCCATTCGAGCAGCGCCTTGGCCATGGCGTGCATCTTGTCGCTGTTCTCTTCGATCAGGCGACGCGCCAGGGCGTACTGCTCGTCGATGATGCGGCGCACCTCGCTGTCGACCTTTTCCATGGTCTGTTCGCTCATGTTCGTGGTCTTGGTGACCGAGCGGCCCAGAAACACTTCGCCTTCGTTCTCGGCGTAGACCATCGGGCCCAGCGCATCGGTCATGCCGTAGCGCGTGACCATGTCGCGGGCAATGGAGGTCGCGCGCTCGAAGTCGTTGCTGGCGCCCGTGGTCATCTGGTGCATGAACACTTCCTCGGCGATGCGGCCGCCGAACAGCATGCTGATCTGGTTGAGCATGTATTCACGGTCGTAGCTGTAGCGGTCCTGCGAAGGCAGGCTCATGGTCACGCCGAGGGCACGGCCGCGCGGAATGATCGTGACCTTGTGGACCGGGTCGCACTTGGGCAGCAGCTTGCCGATGAGGGCGTGGCCGGACTCGTGGTAGGCCGTGTTGCGGCGCTCTTCCTCGGGCATGACCATGCTCTTGCGCTCGGGGCCCATGAAGATCTTGTCCTTGGCCTTCTCGAAGTCCTGCATCTCGACCACGCGCGCATTGCGGCGTGCGGCCATCAGGGCGGCTTCGTTGCAGAGGTTGGCCAGGTCGGCACCCGACATGCCGGGCGTGCCGCGGGCGATCACGCTCGGGTTCACGTCCTGGCCCAGCGGGACCTTGCGCATGTGCACGCCGAGGATCTGCTCGCGGCCGCGGATGTCGGGCAGCGTGACGTAGACCTGGCGGTCGAAGCGGCCGGGACGCAGCAAAGCGGCGTCCAGGATGTCGGGGCGGTTGGTGGCAGCCACCACGATCACGCCGAGGTTGGTTTCGAAACCGTCCATCTCGACCAGCATCTGGTTGAGGGTTTGCTCCCGCTCGTCGTTGCCGCCGCCGAGACCGGCGCCGCGCTGACGGCCCACCGCATCGATTTCGTCGATGAAGATGATGCAGGGCGCGTTCTTCTTGGCGTTCTCGAACATGTCGCGGACACGGGCGGCGCCGACGCCGACGAACATTTCAACGAAGTCGGAACCCGAGATCGAGAAGAAAGGCACCTTGGCTTCACCGGCGATCGACTTGGCCAGCAGCGTCTTGCCGGTGCCTGGGGGACCGACCAGCAGCAGACCACGCGGAATGCGGCCGCCGAGCTTCTGGAAGCGCTGCGGGTCTTTCAGGAAGTCGACCACTTCACGGACCTCTTCCTTGGCCTCGTCGCAGCCCGCGACGTCGGCAAAAGTGACCGTGTTGTTGTTCTCGTCCATCATGCGGGCCTTGCTCTTGCCGAAGCTGAACGCCCCGCCCTTGCCGCCGCCCTGCATCTGTCGCATGAAGTAGATCCAGACGCCGATCAGCAGCAGCATCGGCCCCCAGCTGACCAGCAGCGTCATGAGGAGCGAGCCCTCTTCGCGCGGCTTGACGTCGAACTTGACGTTGTGGTCGATCAGATCGCCCACGAGCCCGCGGTCGAGCACCGTGGCGGTCGTGCGGATCTTGCGATCGTCGTTGGTGACGGCGACGATTTCACCGCCGGCGGCGCCTTCAGGAATGATGGCGCTCTTGACCTGGTTGTTCCGGACCTGGTCCAGGAACTCGGAATAGCTGACTGTCCCCGAACCGACGCCGCCGCGGGTGTCGAACTGCTTGAACACAGTGAACAACACCATGGCAATGACGAGCCATACGGCAACTTTGGAAAACCACTGATTGTTCAAACGAAGCTCCAGGCTAAAGCGCGTGACAGACAGATGAAAAACGCGCTATGGGTACGCAATTGCGACCCATTTTAGGCTTTTCAAGCTGCGAAAAGCGGGCATTTCCCTAATGCGGCGATAGGCTGGCATGGGTTTGTGCCCCGGACGCGCCCCTGCGCAGCAAGGTATCAAGGCGTATCCGAGGCCTTGAGGCCCACGCCGACCAGGAAGGTTTCAGCCGATTTGTCCCGCGATGCCTTCGGCTTGAACGGCTTGACGATGCGGAAATTCGCCTTGAAAAGCTTCACCAGGTCGTCGTAGCCGCTGCCGTGGAACAGCTTGGCCACCAGCGCTCCTTCAGGCTTCAGATGGTGCTGGGCGAAGTCGATCGCAAGCTCGATCAGGTGAGCCACGCGGGCGGCGTCGGCCGAATGGATGCCTGACAGGTTGGGCGCCATGTCCGACACCACCAGGTCGGCCTTTCGGCCCGCCAGCACGCCCAGCAACTGTTGCAGCAGCGCGTCTTCGCGGAAATCCCCCTGCAGGAAGGTCACGCCCTCGATGGGCTCCATCGGCAGGATGTCGAGCGAAACGATGGTGCCGTTGAGCTCGCCGGCCGCCGCCCCGCCGGGCGACATGCGCCGGCGCAGGTACTGGCTCCAGGCGCCCGGGGTAGAACCGAGGTCCACCACCAGCTGCCCCGGCTTGACGAGCCCGAGCGACTCGTCGATCTCCTTGAGCTTGTAGGCGGCGCGTGCGCGATAACCCTCCTTGGTGGCGAGTTTCACGTAGGGGTCGTTGATATGGTCGTGCAGCCACGCCTTGTTGACTTTTTTGCTTTTGGCTTTGGTGCTCATGAAGGTCTTCGTGTACGCGTCGATAATACGGGGATGCCCGCCATTCAACTTACCCCTGCCGAGCGCAAGGTGCACCGCGCCGAAGCTCACCACCTGGATCCGATCGTCATGGTCGGTGGAGACGGGCTCACCCCTGCCGTAAAAAAAGAGGCCGATGCGGCGCTCAAGGCCCATGGCCTGATCAAGGTCCGGGTCTTTTCCGACGACCGCCTCGCCCGCGACGCCATGCTGCGAGAGCTGTCCGACGAACTCGGCGCGGCCCCGATCCAGCACATCGGCAAGCTGCTGGTGCTGTGGCGCCCGAAGCCCGAAAAGGAACGCGTGGTCGATGAAGACCGCATGCCCGGCCCGCGCGACGTCAAGATCGTCAAGTACAGCAAGCGCGGCGGCCAGCGCCCCGAAATCAAGACCCTGCGCGTGCTCGGCAATCAGCGCCTCACCCCCGGCGGCACCATCAAGCGCGCCAAGGCAAAGCGGCCGCTGTCGGCCAAGAAGCGCAACCAGGCGGACTGAGCTTGGTGGCAGCGCAAGGCGCCCAGCGCCACATCCTCTGCATGAAATGGGGCACGAAATACGGCCCCGAATACGTCAACCGGCTCTACGCGATGGTGCGCCGCAACCTCCGCGGCGACTTCAAGTTCGTGTGCCTGACCGACGACGGCAACGGCATCCACCCCGAGGTGACGTGCCTGCCGATCCCGCCCCTCAATCTGCACCTGGCCCCGGGCCAGCGCGATGGCGCCTGGAAGAAGCTCACGACCTTCGAGCAGGACCTGCACGGCCTGCGCGGCACCGCTCTCTTCCTCGACCTCGACGTGGTGGTCGTCGGCAGCCTGGACGCCTTCTTCGAACAGCCTGGCGAATTCCTGATCATTCACGACTACGCCCGCCCCTGGCGACGCGAGCGGGTCACCGGCAATTCGTCGGTCTACCGTTTCGAGTTGGGCGCCCATGCCGACGTGCTGGCGTATTTCCGCGCCAACATGGACAAGGTCCAGGCCGAGTACCGCAACGAGCAGGCCTACCTCTCCGACGTGCTCCACAAGCAGGGCAAGCTGGCCTACTGGCCTGACGCCTGGTGCCCGAGCTTCAAGTACCACGGCATCCCGACCTGGCCAACCAACTACTGGGAAGAGCCCTTCGTGCCCGAGGGCGCGCGCATCATGGTGTTCCATGGCGAGTGCAACCCGCCGGATGCGCTGGCAGGCCGCCGCAACCGGGCCTTCCGGTACATCCGGCCTGCGGGCTGGGTCGCCAAGTATTGGAAAGAGTGAGAGGCACGAGGCGGCAATTGCCGCCTCTGCACTTCAGCCCGGCTTGCGGGCGCCCATGCGCCATAGCAGCACGCCGGTACACAGCCACTGCACGAAGTACATGCCGGTGCCCACGGCGTGCCACAACTTGAGGTTCTCGCGCGCCAGGATGCGCGGCGCCACGGCGTACTGCTGAAGCAGCGCCAGCAACAGCGCCCCCAGGATGAAGAAGATCGCCGTCATCGCCGGCCCGTCCATGCGCTCGTCGGCCTTGGACCTGAAATGGATCAGCAGGATCAGTCCGCAGGCAATTGCGACCCAGCTCTGCGCCTCGAACAACTGGCCGGCGAAGTTGCCCGCCACCGATGGATTGCCCAGCTTCGCGAACAGCATCGGCACCACCAGGAAGCCGATCGTGGTGAGGCTGCCCCACCAGAAGGCGGCCAGCATCAGCGCAATGCGGTCTTTCACGGGTCGAAGAATCAGAGGTAGCGAACGGCCACGATCTCGTAGCGCTTGAGTCCGCCGGGCGCCTGCACTTCGGCGGTGTCGCCTTCTTCCTTGCCGATCAGCGCACGCGCGATCGGGCTGGAAATGTTGATCAAGCCGAGCTTCAGGTCGGCTTCGTCTTCACCAACGATCTGGTACTTCACCGCGTCGCCGGTCTCTTCCTCTTCGAGCTCCACGGTGGAGCCGAACACCACCTTGCCACCGGCATCGAGCTCGCTAGGATCGATGATCTGCGCGGCCGACAGCTTGCCTTCGACCTCCTGGATGCGGCCTTCGATGAAGCCCTGGCGGTCCTTGGCGACTTCGTATTCGGCGTTCTCGCTCAGGTCGCCCTGGGCACGCGCTTCGGAGATGGCGTTGATGACCCAGGGACGGTCCACCGTCTTGAGCTGGTGAAGTTCGGCGCGCAGCTTTTCGGCACCGCGCTTGGTAATTGGAATGGTGGCCATGTTTGGTTCTCCATAAAGCGAAACCGCCGAACGATGCCGTTCGGCGGTCGATTGGGGGGACAGGTCAGACGAGATTGCGTCCGGTCAGCCGGCTCAGGATGGCGAGCGGGCTCGAGTCGGGATTGTATTGCTTCGAAGCGGCCAGATGAAGGGTCTGCTCGAGCATGTACTGGCCCGCCATCACGGCGTGCGAGGTCTGGTCGGAGAAGCACACCCACACCGAGCCCGGCGGGAACTCGGCCTTTTCCTGCGGCGAGTTTTCCTGGTACGCCATGTCCGATTTCATGCCGTCGTGCAGCTGCAGCATCAGGTGGTCGTACTCGCTGCGGAACGACTTGGTCACGTGCAGCGCCTGCAGCAGCCTGGCTTGCCAGCGCACATACGGCTTGGCGCGCGGCAGGAAGCGCTTCGCGATGTTCTCGAAAGGCTCGCCCACCCGCCACACGCGCGGTGCGCCTTCAGGATTGACATTGGTGAACACACGCAGGATGCGCTCGCCGTAGTTGGGACGCGACGGGAACGCATCGACGTGCAAACGCCGATCGTCCGCGCGCCACGACTGCACGCGCGTCTCGACCTGCGCCGGCCGGTAGCTCGTGGGCGCCAGCCGCAAGGCTGGCGTGTAATGCGGCAGCAGCCCATGAATGAGCTGCGTGGCCTGCGCCCGGAAGCGCCCCACCATCGCCGCGGCCTTGCGCTGCACCGCCTCGTCGCCGACAGCGCCCTTGAGCTTGCCATCGGCACCGAGGCTGATGTTGCGCACATCTGGCGACAGCAGGCTCGGCGTGAGCAGGCTGCGCTCTTCGGGCAGCAGCTCGAAGCCCAGGCGCGGGAAATACAGCACCTTGCCCGCTTCCAGCTCCGCGATCCACGCCTCGTTCGGCGTGGCCGCGTTCCAGTCGCTCAGGCCCAGTTCGACGAGCTGCGTTTCCATGACGGCGCTCAGGCGGCAGCCAGCTGCGCGTGCATCTCCTGCACCGAGATCACGCCCAGCTCGTCCATGAAGCCCATGCCTTCCACCGCGGCTTCGGCGCCGAAGATCGTGGTGAACGTGGTCACGCGCGCCAGCAGCGCCGAAGTGCGGATTTGCCGCGAATCGGTGATCGCATTGCGGCGCTCTTCCACCGTGTTGATGACCAGCGCAATCTCGTTGTTCTTGATCATGTCCACGATGTGCGGGCGGCCTTCGGTCACCTTGTTCACCGTCGCACATTCGATGCCGGCGGCGCCGATGGCGGCAGCCGTGCCCTTGGTGGCGATGATCTCGAAGCCCAGCTTGACGAGTCCGCGCGCCACTTCCACGGCACGCGCCTTGTCGTTGTTCTTCACCGAGATGAAGACCTTGCCCGACTTCGGCAGGTGTGTGCCCGCGCCGAGCTGCGACTTCACGAAGGCTTCGCCGAAGGTCTTGCCCACGCCCATCACTTCGCCGGTCGACTTCATCTCTGGGCCGAGGATGGTGTCCACGCCCGGGAACTTGACGAAGGGGAACACGGCTTCCTTCACGCTGAAGTACGGCGGCGTGACTTCCTTCGTCACACCCTGCGACTTGAGCGACTGGCCGGCCATGCAGCGTGCCGCCACCTTGGCGAGCTGGATGCCGGTGGCCTTGCTCACGTAGGGCACGGTGCGAGAAGCGCGCGGGTTCACTTCCAGTACGTAGATGACGTCTTTGCCATCCTTTTGCTGGATCGCAAACTGCACGTTCATCAGGCCGACCACGTTCAGAGCCTTGGCCATCGCGGCGCTCTGGCGCTTCAGTTCAGCGATGGTTTCTGCACTCAGGCTATAGGGCGGCAGCGAACAGGCAGAGTCGCCCGAATGCACACCGGCCTGTTCGATGTGCTCCATCACGCCACCGATCAGCGTGGCGCCTTCGGCGTCGCGGATGCAGTCGACATCGCACTCGACAGCGTCGTTCAGGAAGCGGTCGAGCAGCACCGGCGAGTCGTTGCTGACCTTGACCGCTTCGCGCATGTAGCGCTCGAGGTCGCGCTGCTCGTGCACGATTTCCATCGCGCGGCCGCCGAGCACGTAGCTCGGACGCACCACCAGCGGATAGCCGAGGGCCGCGGCCTTCTCGAGCGCCTCGGGTTCGGTGCGCGCGGTGGCGTTCGGCGGCTGGCGCAGGCCCAGCTCGTGCAGCAGCTTCTGGAAGCGCTCGCGGTCTTCGGCCGCGTCGATCATGTCGGGCGAGGTGCCGATGATCGGCACGCCATTGGCTTCGAGGTCGAGCGCGAGCTTCAGCGGCGTCTGGCCGCCGTACTGCACGATCACGCCGAGCGGCTTTTCGCGGTCGACGATCTCGAGCACGTCTTCGAGCGTCAGCGGCTCGAAGTACAGGCGGTCGGACGTGTCGTAGTCGGTCGACACGGTCTCCGGGTTGCAGTTGACCATGATGGTCTCGTAGCCGTCCTCGCGCATGGCGAGCGCAGCGTGCACGCAGCAGTAATCGAACTCGATGCCCTGGCCGATGCGGTTGGGACCGCCGCCGAGCACCATGATTTTCTTCTTGTCGGTCGGATCGGCTTCGCACTCGTCCTCGTAGGTCGAGTACATGTAGGCGGTGTTGGTCGCGAACTCGGCGGCGCAGGTGTCTACGCGCTTGTAGACCGGGCGCACGCCCAGGGCGCGGCGCTTCTCGCGGATGGCCGTGTCGGTGGTCTTCAACTGCTTGGCGAGGCGGCGGTCGGAGAAGCCCTTCTTCTTCAGCGCGAGCAGCGTGTCCTTGTCGATGTCGTCGAGCGACTTGGTTTCCAGTTCGAGTTCGATCTTCACGATCTCTTCGATCTGCACCAGGAACCACGGGTCGATCTTGGTCAGCGCGAACACTTCGTCCACGCTCAGGCCCATGGCGAAGGCATCGCCCACGTACCAGATGCGCTCGGGACCGGGCTCGCCCAGTTCCTTTTCGAGCACTTCGCGGTCCTGCGTCTTCTCGTTCAGGCCGTCGACGCCCACTTCGAGGCCGCGCAGCGCCTTCTGGAACGACTCCTGGAAGGTGCGGCCCATGGCCATCACCTCGCCCACCGACTTCATCTGCGTCGTCAGGCGCGAGTCGGCCTGCGGGAATTTCTCGAAGGCGAAACGCGGGATCTTGGTGACCACGTAGTCGATCGACGGTTCGAACGACGCGGGCGTGGCGCCGCCGGTAATTTCGTTGCGCAGCTCGTCGAGCGTGTAGCCCACGGCCAGCTTGGCCGCGACCTTGGCGATCGGGAAGCCCGTGGCCTTGGAGGCCAGCGCCGAGGAGCGCGAGACGCGCGGGTTCATCTCGATGACGACCATGCGGCCGTCCTTCGGGTTGATGGAGAACTGCACGTTCGAACCGCCGGTGTCCACGCCGATCTCGCGCAGCACGGCCAGCGAGGCGTTGCGCAGGATCTGGTATTCCTTGTCGGACAGCGTCTGCGCCGGTGCCACGGTGATCGAGTCGCCGGTGTGCACGCCCATCGGGTCGAGGTTTTCGATCGAGCAGACGATGATGCAGTTGTCGGCCTTGTCGCGCACGACTTCCATCTCGTACTCTTTCCAGCCGAGCAGCGATTCTTCGATCAGCAGCTCGTTGGTCGGCGAGGCTTCGATGCCGCGCTTGCAGATGGTCTCGAATTCGTCGGGGTTGTAGGCGATGCCGCCGCCCGTGCCGCCGAGCGTGAAGCTGGGGCGGATCACGGTCGGGAAGCCGAGCGTCTTCTGCACGGCCCAGGCTTCGTCCATCGTGTGGGCGATGCCCGAGCGCGCCGAACCGAGACCGATCTTGGTCATCGCGTCCTTGAACTTCAGACGGTCCTCGGCCTTGTCGATGGCTTCGGGCGTGGCGCCGATGAGTTCGACTGGCTTGTTGGTGGCCGCGCCCGTGTACTTGTCGAGCACGCCGTTGCGCCAGAGGTCGAGCGCGCAGTTCAGCGCGGTCTGGCCGCCCATGGTCGGCAGGATCGCGTCGGGGCGTTCCTTGGCGATGATTTTCTCGACCGTCTGCCAGGTGATGGGCTCGATGTAGGTGACGTCGGCCGTGGCCGGGTCGGTCATGATCGTCGCGGGGTTGCTGTTGATCAGGATGACCTTGTAGCCCTCTTCGCGCAGCGCCTTGCAGGCTTGCACGCCGGAGTAGTCGAACTCGCAGGCCTGGCCGATGATGATCGGGCCGGCGCCGATGATGAGGATCGATTTGAGGTCTGTGCGCTTAGGCATTCTTGCTCTCCGTCTTGTGCTTTTCCATGAGTGCCGTGAAGCGATCGAACAGGTAGCCGATATCGTGCGGGCCGGGCGAGGCTTCAGGGTGGCCCTGGAAGCAGAACGCAGGCTTGTCGGTGCGCGCCAGGCCCTGCAGCGTGTTGTCGAACAGGCTGATGTGGGTGGGACGCAGGGTGGCCGGCAGCGACTTCTCGTCGACCGCGAAGCCGTGGTTCTGGCTGGTGATGCTCACGCGGCCGTTGTCCAGGTCCTTCACCGGATGGTTCGCGCCGTGGTGGCCGAACTTCATCTTGAAGGTCTTGGCGCCCGAGGCCAGCGCCATGATCTGGTGGCCCAGGCAGATGCCGAAGGTCGGGATGCCGGTCTCGATCAGTTCCTTGACGGCGCTGATGGCGTAGTCGCAAGGCTCCGGGTCACCGGGGCCGTTGGCCAGGAAGATGCCATCGGGCTTGAGCTTGAGCACGTCGGCCGCGGGCGTCTGTGCCGGCACCACGGTGATGCGCGCGCCGCGCTGCGCGATCATGCGCAGGATGTTCTTCTTGACGCCGTAGTCGAAGGCGACGACGTGGAACTTCGGCGTGATCTGCACGCCGTAGCCCGCGCCGAGCTTCCACTCGGTTTCAGTCCATTCGTAGGTCTGCGTGACCGACACCACCTTGGCGAGGTCGAGGCCCGACATGCTCGGCGCGGCCTTGGCTGCGGCGATGGCCTTGTCGATCAGCGCCTGCGTCACGGTCTCGCCCGCGGCCAGGCCCAGGATGCAGCCGTTCTGCGCGCCGTGGGTGCGCAGGTGTCGCGTGAGCTTGCGGGTGTCGATGTTCGCAATGGCCACCGTGTTGCCGGACACGAGGTACTCGGTCAGCGTGGCGGTCTTGCGGAAGTTGGAGGCGACGAGGGGCAGGTCCTTGATGATCAGGCCCGCGGCATGGATCTTGTCGGCTTCGATGTCTTCACCGTTGACGCCGTAGTTGCCAATGTGCGGATACGTGAGGGTCACGATCTGCTGGCAGTAGCTCGGGTCGGTGAGGATTTCCTGGTAACCGGTCATGGCGGTGTTGAACACCACTTCACCGGTCGTGGAGCCGGTGGCTCCGATCGAATTGCCTTGAAAGACCGTGCCGTCTGCGAGCGCCAGGATGGCGGGCGGGAAACTTCCCTTGAGAGACAAAAGCACTGGGTTCTCCGGATGGTTACGGTCGCCCGGAGCCCCAGGCGCGTTGCCTGCGGACTGCTGCTTCAGGGGATTTTGGCGTTAAAGGCGGCCGGGCGACGCTGATTTGCGAGTAAGCCCCCGATTGTAGCCCGGACTGGGTGTGTTATTTGGCCTGCAGGGCTGCTCCGCTAGCATGCAGGCAGATCGCGGCAGCTGCCGCGACGTTGAGCGACTCCTCGCCGCCTGGCTGGGCGATGCGGATATGGTGCGTGGCGCGCGCCTCGAGCGCGGGCGACACGCCCTGCCCTTCATGGCCCATCAGCCAGGCGCAGGGATGCGGCAGCTCAGCCTTGTGAAGCCACTCGCCGTGATGCGAGCTGGTCGCCACCAACGGCACTTTCAGGCCGTCGAGCACGTCGGCATCCACGCCTTCGATCAGCCGCAGGCCAAAATGCGCACCCATGCCTGCACGCAGCACCTTCGGCGCCCACAGGGCCGCCGTACCCTTGAGCGCGATCACCTGGATGAAGCCGAAAGCGGCTGCGCTGCGAAGGATGGAGCCGGCGTTGCCGGCGTCCTGCAGACGGTCGAACACCACGCTGGGCGCATCGGGGATCAGCTCCGGCCGCGCTGGCAGGTCGAGCACGAAGCCCATCGGCGCAGGCGACTCCAGGCCGCTGGCGCCGCGCAGCAGATCGTCGCTGACTACTACGGTTTTAATAGCACTACTTACCCATTCGGCAGGGGCTGTGGGCCAGAAAGACTCCGAAAACACCGCAATCGCCGGCTTCACGCCGCGCGCCAGCGCCGCCCGGCACAGGTGGTCACCTTCGAGCCAGATGCGGCGCAGCTTGCGATAGGCGCCCGGGTCCTGGGCCAGTTTGCGCAGGTCCTTGAGGAGTGGGTTGTCGCGCGAACTGATGAGGCTCGCGCCGGGATCGATGGTCATGAGAGTCAGGGCGCAGCGCGCAGGTCGAGGTGCACGGTCTCGACCGTTGCCGCGAACACCGTGGGCGCGGCAGACTCAGTCTCGACGACCTGCGCGGTACCCGCTGCCGTCCGAGCCAGCGCGGCGGCAACCGGGCTGAACGACCTGCGGTGATGCACACAGGCGCCGTGGCGCTGCAGCGCTTCCAGGTGCTCCGGCGTGCCGTAGCCCTTGTGGCCGGCAAAGCCGTAGTTCGGAAATTCGACGTGCAATTGCTCGCAGAGACGGTCGCGATGGACCTTGGCCAGGATGGACGCAGCCGAAATCGCCTTGACCAGCGCATCGCCCTTGACCACGGCTTCGGCCAGCACGTCCAGCGTGGGCAGGCGGTTGCCGTCGACCAGCACCTTGGCCGGCTTCAGGCGCAAGCCCTCGACCGCGCGCCGCATCGCAAGCATCGTGGCCTGCAGGATGTTGTGCGTATCGATTTCCTCGACGCTCGCCTGGGCGATGGAGCAGCAAAGGGCCTTGGCCAGGATCTGGTCGTGCAGGCGCTCGCGCTGCAAAGGTGTGAGGGTCTTGGAATCGGCCAGTCCGCGGATCGGCCGGGTGTCGTCGAGGATCACCGCCGCGGCCACCACGGGGCCCGCCAGCGGCCCGCGACCGGCCTCGTCCACGCCTGCGAGCAGGCCCGGCGCGTCCCACACCAAACGGGCTTGCTCAGCTTTCAAGAACTTTCTGGATCGCATCGGCGCAAAGTGTCGGCGTATCGCGCTGCAATTGCACGTGCAGCTCGGAAAATCTTTGTTGCAGGGCCCGCGTCTTTTCGGGCTCGTCGAGCCAGGCGAGCGTGGCCTGGGCCAGCGCCTCGGGCGTGGCGGCTTCCTGCAGCAGTTCGGGCACCACGAACTCGCGGCACAGGATGTTGGGCAAGCCGACCCACGGTTGCAACTGCTTGCGCTGCATCAGGCGCCACGAGAGCGCGTTCATGTTGTAGGCGATGACCATCGGCCGCTTGAACAGCGCCGCCTCGAGCGTGGCGGTGCCGCTGGCGATCAGCGTGGCGTCGCAGGCGGCCAGTGCGGCGTGCGACTGGCCGTCGAGCAGCTTCACCCGGCCCGTCATGCCGGTGGCCTGGAGCAAGGCCTCGACCTCGGAGCGCAGCCCCGGAAGGATGGGCGCCACGAACTGGAGCGCCGGCCGGGCCTTCTGCATCAGCGCGGCGGCGGCGAAGAATCGGTCCGCCAGGTAGCGTATCTCGGAGCGGCGGCTGCCCGGCAACAAGGCGACGACCTGAGCGTCGGACGCCAACCCGATCGCGGTGCGGGCCGCGGCGCGGTCGGGCGTCATCGGGATCACGTTGGCAATCGGATGCCCCACGTAGCTCGCGGCAACACCCTGCTTTTCGAGCAGTTCGGGCTCGAACGGGAAGATGCACAGCACATGGTCGGCCGCAGCCCGGACCTTCTCGATGCGCTTCGGCCGCCAGGCCCAGATCGAAGGGCAGATGAAATGCACGGTCTTGATGCCCTGGCTGCGCAGCCCGGCTTCGAGATCGAGATTGAAATCGGGCGCATCGACGCCGATGAACAGCTCGGGCCGTTCGCTCAGCAAACGGGTCTTCAGCCGGCGGCGGATGCCGGCGATCTCGGCATAGTGCCGCAGCACCTCGACGTAGCCGCGCACCGCGAGCTTTTCTTGCGGCCACCAGCTCTGGAAGCCGTGGGCCAGCATGCGGGGGCCGCCGATGCCGACGGTCTGGAGATCCGGCCAACGGGCCTGGAGGCCATCGAGCAGCAAACCCGCGAGCAGATCGCCGGAGGCTTCGCCCGCGACCAGCGCGAAGCGTCGCTGTCCGTCCTTCTGCATCGCCGTCACGTCAGCGCGCGATGCCGCGCGTCGAGTTGGCGAGGAAGGACTCCATCAGCGCGACGTCACCTGCGGCTTCCGGCATTTCCGTCGCGAGCGCGGCAATGGCCATGCGCGCTTCTTCGAGCGTCTTGCCCTGGCGGTATAGCAGGCGATGCATCTGCTTCACCGCTGCAAGCCGCTGGGCAGAGAAGTCGCGCCGCCGCAGGCCGACGATGTTGAAGCCGCGCACTGCCAGTGGATTGCCGTCGACCAGCATGAAAGGCGGCACGTCCTGCGACACCGCGCTTGCGAAGCCGAGCATGGCATGCGCTCCCACCGAGACGAACTGGTGAATGCCGGTGAGCCCGCCGACCGTCACCCAGTCTGCGAGGTGAACGTGCCCGGCCAGCGTGGTGTTGTTGGCCAGCGTGGTGTGGTTGTCGACCTGGCAGTCATGCGCGATGTGCGTGTACGCCATGATCCAGTTGTCGTCGCCCACGCGCGTCACGCCGCCCGCCCCCGGCACGCCGAGATTGAACGTGCAGAACTCGCGAATGACGTTGCGGTCGCCGATAACGAGCTCGGTCGGTTCGCCCGCGTACTTCTTGTCCTGGGGAATGGCGCCGAGCGACGAGAACTGGAAGATCCTGTTGTCGCGCCCGATGGTCGTGCGCCCCTCGATCACGCAATGCGCGCCGATGGTAGTGCCCGCGCCCACCCGCACGTGCGGACCGATCACGGTATAGGGGCCGACCGACACCGAGGCGTGGAGTTCGGCCTGGGGGTCGACGAGTGCGGTCGAATGAACCTGGGTCATGCCTTGTGGAAACGACTGCGGCCGGATCAGTTGATCTGGCGCATGGCGCACATCAGCGTCGCCTCGCAGGCGAGTTCGCTGCCCACCAGGGCCCGGCCCTTGAACTTGGAAATGCCGGCCTTCATGCGCTCGATCTCGACTTCGAGCGTCAACTGGTCACCGGGCTCCACGGGCCGCTTGAAACGTGCGCCGTCGATGGCGGCAAAGTAATAGACGGTGTTGTCGTCCGGCACGATGTCGAGCGAGTGGAACGACAGCAGGGCCGCGGCCTGGGCCATGGCTTCGAGCATCAGCACGCCCGGCATCACCGGACGGTGCGGGAAGTGGCCGTTGAAGAACGGCTCGTTCATCGTCACGTTCTTCAGCGCCGTGATGCGCTTGCCCTTTTCCATGTCCAGTACGCGGTCCACCAGCAGGAACGGGTAGCGGTGGGGCAGCAGCTTGAGGATTTGATGGATATCGAGCGCTATCGCTGGCTTTGTCATGATTTTCTGTTCCTGCATCGTCGTCATTTTTTCGAGGGAGCCTTCTCCAGCGCCTTCAGTCGTTCGCGCAGGCTGTGCAACTGCTTGAGCGTTGCCGCATTCTTTTCCCAGCTCGCATTGTCATCGATGGGAAACATGCCGGTGTATTGGCCGGCCTTGTGGATCGAACGGGTAACCACGGTTGCGGCGGACACGTGGACGCCGTCGGCCACCGTCAGATGGCCCAGCACGATGGCGCCGCCGCCGAAGGTGCAGTTGGCACCGATGGTGGCGCTGCCAGCCACGCCGACACAGCCCGCCATGGCGGTATTCTTGCCGACGCGCACGTTGTGGCCGATCTGGATCAGGTTGTCGAGCTTCACGCCGTCGTCGATCACTGTGTCGTCGAGCGCGCCGCGGTCGATGCAGGTGTTGGCGCCGATCTCGACGTCGTTGCCGATGCGCACCGCACCCAACTGTTCGATCTTGATCCAGCGCCCCTCGTGCGGCGCCAGGCCGAAGCCGTCGGCGCCGATGACCACGCCCGGGTGCAGCAGGCAGCGCTCGCCGATGGTGCAGTCTTCGCTGACCGTCACCCGGGACTTCAGCACAGTGCCCGCACCGATGCGCGCGCCCCGCTCCACCACGCACAGCGCGCCGATGCGCGCAGTGGCATCGACTTGCGCCTCAGCATGGATCACTGCGCTGGGATGGATGCGATCGGCTTCCGGACGCGCGTGGTGCGCCTTCCAGAGCTGTGTCAGGCGGGCAAAGTAGAAGTACGGATCCGGCGTGAGGATGAAAGCGCCACGCGCCACAGCCGCCTCGCGCATGGCCGGCGACACGATCACGCAAGCGGCCTTCGAAGCCGCCAATTCCTGCTGGTATTTGGGATGGCTCAGGAAACTGAGCGCATCGGGCTGCGCATTCTGCAGCGGCGCCAACCGCTCGATGGACAGCGCCGCATCGCCATGAAGTTCGCCCCCAAGGGCGTCAACGATGGCTCCGAGCTGCAGTGACACGCCGGCTCCCGGCGTTACTTGCCGGCCGCAGGCGCAGAAGAGCTGACCGACGCGTTCAGCGCCTTGATCACCTTGTCGGTGATGTCGTGCTTCGGATTGATGTAGATCGCCTCCTGCAGGATGGCGTCGTACTTCTCGGCCTCGGCCACCTGCTTCACCACGCGGTTGGCGCGCTCGTAGACCTGCTGGAGCTCTTCATTCTTGCGCGAGTTCAGGTCTTCCTGGAACTCGCGCCGCTTGCGCTGAAAGTCGCGGTCCTGGTCAACCAGCCCGCGCTGGCGCGCTGCCCGCTGGCTTTCCGACAGGGTGGGTGCCTCGCGCTCGAACTTCTCCGAGGCCGCTTTCAGGGCGTCGCCCTGCGAAGTCAGATCCTTCTCGCGCTTCAGGAATTCGGCTTCGAGTTTTGCCTGGGCAGTCTTGGCCGGCTGCGCCTCGCGCAGCACGCGGTCCGGGTTCACGAAACCGATGCGAAAGGTTTCCTGCGCCTGGGCGGGCACCGCAGCGAACGCGAGAGCGGGAATCAACAACACGCCTGCCGCGGCGCGAATCAAATGCTTCATTTAGAAAGACGTTCCGATCTGGAATTGGAGGCGCTGAATTCTATCCTTCGGGATGTAGCCGGGCGTCAGCGGGACCCCTACTTCCTTCTGGGACTTGATGGGGAAGGCGTAGGCGAGGCGCAGCGGGCCCAGCGGCGAGATCCAGCTGATGCCCAGGCCGACGGAAGCGCGCAGCTTCTTCTCGGCCTTCCATTGCTCGTCGGTCAGTCCGGCGGCACGCGAGCCGAACACATTGCCGACGTCGAAGAAGCCGTACAGGCGCAGCGTGCGGTCGTTGCCGGCCCCCGGGAACGGCGTGCTCAGCTCCGCGTTGAAGATGGCCTTCTTGGTGCCGCCCAAAGCAGCACCTTCGCTCTGGCCCAACAGCGGCACGTCGCGTGGACCCAGCGAGTTTTGCTCGAAGCCGCGAATGGAGCCGAGACCACCCGCGTAGAAGTTCTTGAAGATCGGATAGACCTTGCCGCCCAGCGCCTTGGCATAGCCGACTTCGCCGTTGATCGAGAAGGTGTACTGCTTGTTGATCGCGAAGAACTGCTGGTACTGGTAGTTCGTCTTGACGTATTTCATGTCGCCCGCCACCCCCAGTTCGAGGTTGGCACGCTGCAGCCGCCCGGTGGTCGGAATCAGCGCGCTGTCGCGGTTGTCCCGGCCCCAGCCTACGCTCAGCGGCACGCCCCAGACGCTGTCCTGCGAGCAGCCCGTAACGAGCCAGCCGGCCGGTGTCGGCGGCAGCAGCGGACCGTTGCTCACAGGGCTCGTGTTGAGATGGCACTGGAAGTAGTCGAGGTAGGAACGCGGCGTGGTCAAGCCCGCGAGTGCCGTCGTCTTGTTCGGATCGAACGCATACCGCTCCAGGCCGATGCCGAAGAAGACCGTATCGACCTCGCTGAACGGAACGCCAAAGCGGATGGAAGCGCCCTGGTTGACCAGCTTGTAGTCGCCGTCGATGGTCGTCGAATACGGCCGTGTCGTCGTGTGATACACGCTGATCGTGCGCGAGATGCCGTCAGGCGTGAAGTACGGGTCGGTCGTCGTCAGCGACAACGTGCGGTTGTACTTGCTGGTGTTGACCTGCACGCCCAGGAAGTTGCCCGAGCCGAACACGTTTTCCTGCGAAATACCGAAGGTCAGTGCGACCTTCTCGGCGCTCGAGTAGCCGGCGCCGAGCTGCAAGCTGCCGGTGGGCTTTTCGGCCACGTTGACTGTCAGGTCCACCTGATCAGGCGAGCCGGGCACTTCCTGCGTATCGACATTCACCTCGGTGAAGAACCCCAGGCGGTCCACGCGGTCGCGCGAGAGCTTGATCTTGTCGCCGTCGTACCAGGAGGCCTCGTACTGGCGGAACTCGCGGCGAATGACTTCGTCGCGGGTCTTGTTGTTGCCGCCCACCGACACGCGCCGCACGTACACGCGGCGCGAAGGTTCGGCCTGCAGCGTGAGCGCGACCCGGTTGTTGACACGGTCGATCTCGGGGCGCGCCTGCACGCGTGCGAACGCGTAGCCGAAGGTGCCGAAATAGTCGTTGAAGGCCTTGGTGGTCTCGGTGACCTGCTCGCCGTTGTAGGGCTCGCCCGGCTTGATGGTAATGAGCGACTTGAACTCCTCGTCGCGGCCGAGATAGTTGCCGTCGAGCTTGACGCTCGACACCACGAACTTCTCGCCTTCGGTGATGTTCACGGTCACCGTCAGGTCCTTGCGGTCCGGCGAGATGGCAACCTGGGTCGAGTCGATGCGGAACTCCAGATAGCCGCGCGTGATGTAGTACGAGCGCAGGGTTTCGAGGTCGGCGTTGAGCTTGGCGCGCGAGTACTGGTTCGACTTGGTGTACCAGCTCATGAAGCCGCCGCTGTCCTGGTCGAACAGGCTCAACAGCGTCGATTCGCTGAAGGCCTTGTTGCCCACCACGTGCACTTCGCGGATGCGGGCCGAATCGCCTTCGGTCACGGTGAAGGTCAGGTTGACGCGGTTGCGCTCGATGGGCGTGACGGTGGTCACGACCTGCGCGTTGTAGAGGCTCTTGCTCACGTACTGGCGCTTGAGTTCCTGCTCGGCACGGTCAGCCAGCGCCTTGTCGTAGGGACGGCCATCAGCCAGACCGACTTCGCGCAGCGCCTTCTGCAGAGCCGCCTTGTCGAACTCCTTCGCACCAACGAAATCGACGTCTGCAATGGTCGGACGCTCTTCGACGATCACCACCAGCACGTTGCCGTTCACGTCGATGCGCACATCCTTGAACAACCCCAGATCGAACAGCGCGCGAATGGCGGCTGAGCCGCGCTCGTCGCTGTAGGTATCGCCCACGCGCAGCGGCAGCGATGCGAAGATCGTGCCGGCTTCGACGCGTTGCAGGCCTTCGACGCGAATGTCGCGCACCGTGAAAGGCTCGACGGCCCAAGCTGCCGTGGCGGCGAGCGCACTGGCGACCACCGCGGCAACGCTACGCAGGCGAAAGCGACTGAAGTTTTTGTTCATCTGTGAATTGAACCGGCACGGAAAGGGCCGGCTGAAAGTTAACCAAAGAGCCGCGTGACGTCGTTGAAGAGTGCGACCGACATCATGACCAGCAGCAGGGCCACACCCCCGCGCTGAAGCCGTTCCATCCAGGCGTCGGAGACGCACTTGCCGGTCAGGCCCTCCCAAAGATAATACATCAGGTGTCCACCATCGAGGACCGGCAGCGGCATGAGATTGAGGACCCCGAGGCTCACGCTGATGAGCGCCAGGAAGATCAGATACTGAGTGAAGCCGAGGCTTGCGGACTTGCCCGCGTAGTCGGCGATCGTGAGCGGACCGCTCAGGTTCTTGAGCGAAACCTCGCCGATGACCATCTTGCCCATCATGCGCACGGTCAGCGCGGAGACCTCCCAGGTGCGCACCACGCCGCGCCAGACACCGTCGATCGGCCCCTGGCGCACCGTCACCATTTCGGGCGGCGCACCGACGTACGCGCCGATGCGACCGACCTTGTTGCTGCCCTCTTCCCGCACCTCGGGTTTCACGTCGATCGTGAGCGACCTGCCACCGCGCTCGACCTGCCAGGCCTGCGTGCGCGGCTCGCCGCCATCGACCGACGCCCGGATCGCTTCACGCAGCTGCTGCCCGTCGACGATGGCCGTGCCGCCGATGGCACGCACCACGTCGCCGTTGCGAAGACCGGCACTCTCGGCCGCGCCACCTGCCATGACTTCACCGATCTCGGGCCTGGTCAGAGGTGCCAGCACGCCGATCTTGCGGAACATTTGAGGATCAGCGTCCTTGGCCTCCATGCGGCTCAGCGGCAGCACCAGTTGCCGCGCCGGCCGGCCGCCCTCGCCCGCCACTTCGAGCGTCAGGTCGTGTCCGTCCAGCGCGCCGCGCGTCATGCGCCATCGCAGGTCCTCGAAGGACTGCACCGGCGAAAGGTCGCCATCGAAGCCCGCCCGGGTGATCTGTTCGCCACCGCGCAGGCCCGCTGCCTCGGCCAGAGAAGCCGCCACCGGCCGCGCAAGCCTGGCGACCGGCTCCTGCACGCCGATCCAGTTGACCGCGGTGTAAAGCACGACGGCCAGCAGCAGATTGGCAATAGGCCCCGCCGCAACGATGGCCGCTCGCGAACGCAGCGGCTGGGTGTTGAAGGCGCGATGACGCTCTTCGGGCGCAACCGGCCCTTCGCGCTCGTCGAGCATCTTGACGTAGCCGCCCAATGGAAAGGCGCCGATGACGAATTCGGTCTGCTGTCCCGGATGCTGGCGCTTCGGTTGCCAGCGAAACAGCGCCTTGCCGAATCCGACGGAGAAGCGCTCGACCTTGACGCCACAGGCAACGGCCACGCGGTAGTGCCCGTATTCGTGCACCGCGATCAGGACACCGAGCGCGACCACGAAGGCTATGACTGTGAGCAGCATCGGGATCCTTGGTCTCTTGAGGGGGTACGTCAGGCTGCGAAGCGCAGCGCAGCGGCATTGGCCGCCGCACGGGCGCTGGCATCGATCGCCAGCAGGTCGGCCAGCGATGCCGGCTTGGAGGGAGAGACTGCTTCCAAAGTTTCCATGTTGACCGCATGAATGCAATCGAACCGAAGGCGGCGGCTCAGGAAAGCTTCCACCGCAACCTCGTTGGCAGCGTTGAGCACCGCCGTCGTGCCCGGTGCGGCGCGCAGCGCGTGCCATGCCAAGCCCAGCCCTGGAAAGAGCGCCGCATCGGGTGCATCGAAGGTCAGCGAGGCCATCTGGCGGAAGTCGAGCCGCGCGGCGCCGCTCTCGATGCGTTCGGGCCAGGCCAGACCCACCGCGATCGGCACCCGCATGTCGGGTGTACCGAGCTGTGCGATGACCGATGCATCGGTGAACTGCACCATCGAGTGCACCACGCTCTGCGGATGGATGACGACCTCGATCTGCTCGGGCGAGACGCCGAACAGGTGACGCGCCTCGATCACCTCGAGCGCCTTGTTCATCATGGTGGCCGAGTCGACCGAAATCTTGCGGCCCATGACCCAGTTCGGATGGGCACAGGCCTGCTCGGGCGTTACCGTGCCCAGGGTTTCCGGAGCACGCGTACGGAACGGACCGCCCGAGGCGGTCAGGATGATCTTGTCGATGCGCCGTGCCCAGGTGGATGGATCTTCGGGCAG
Source organism: Variovorax sp. Varisp46 (assembly GCF_059491885.1). NCBI lineage: Bacteria > Pseudomonadati > Pseudomonadota > Betaproteobacteria > Burkholderiales > Comamonadaceae > Variovorax > Variovorax sp. Varisp46. The sequence goes on along the minus strand of NZ_CP168515.1, from coordinate 1,824,123 downwards.
CGACTGGAAGATGGCCGAATGCTCGCTGTCGATAGGCAGCAGCGTGGCGCCGCCCTCGCGCACGGTACGCATGAAGAGCTCGCCGCCGACGACCAGCGCCTCCTTGTTGGCCAGCAGCAGGCGCTTGCCGGCGCGCGCGGCGGCCAGGCACGGGCCCAGGCCCGCGGCACCGACGATGGCGGCCATGACGGCATCCGTTTCGTCGTGGGACGCTATCGTTTCGAGAGCATCGCCACCCATCAGGACAACCGTCTTCAGGCTGTTCTGCTTCAGCTTTTCAGCCAGCATCGCGGCATGCGGCGCGCTGGCCATCACCGCGAACCGCGGCAAGAACTGGGCGCACTGCGCCAGCAACTCGTCGACCTTGGTGGCAGCCGAAAGCGCGAACACCTCAAAGCGCTCGGGGTGGCGCGAAATGACGTCGAGCGTGCTTACGCCGACCGAGCCGGTCGAGCCGAGCACCGTGACGCGTTGTCTTCTGAGTGAGTTCACAGGAAAGCCAGCATCATGGCAATGGGAAGCGCCGGCAAGAGGGCATCCACGCGGTCGAGAACACCACCGTGGCCGGGCAACAGCCGGCTGCTGTCCTTGGCGCCGGCACTGCGCTTGATGAGAGATTCGACGAGGTCACCCACGACGCTCATGGCCGAGAGGAACAACGCGGCGAGCAGCAGGAGCCACCAGCCACGCTCGTTGAGACGGGTGTAGAGGCTGGCCACGGCGGCGCCGGTTGCCTTGTCGGCCCAGGCCCAGGCAAAGGCCAGTACCACCACGCCGATCATGCCGCCCCAGACACCTTCCCAGCTCTTGCCGGGACTGATCGCGGGCGCGAGCTTGTTGCGCGTGAACCTGAGGCCGAAGGCACGGCCGGCGAAATAGGCGAACACGTCGGCCACCCATACCAGCACCAGGATCGACAGCAGGAAGTTGATGCCGATCATGCGCGCCTGCACCGCGGCAAGCCACGCCACCCAGAGCGCAAGCAGGCCGCCGACCAGCCGCAGCCCACGCGGAATGCGGGGCCAGCCCGGCACCGCCACGCGCAGCAGGGCCGCACCGCCCAGCACCCAGGCTGCGCTGGCCAGGGTCCACACCAGCACCAGCGGCCGCTCCAGCAACCCCAGCCACCAGGACAACGCACACAGCACCACCATCTCGAAGCCGAGGAATACCGACAGCCGCTGGCCGTATCCGTTCAGGCGCCCCCACTCCCAAGCGGCCGCGCCGATCAAGACCAGCATGACGCAGGCAAAAGGAATGTAGTTTCGGTAGAACAGCGCCGGCAGCAGGATCGCGAGCAGCACGATCGCCGTGAGGATGCGTTGTTTGAGCATGCGTGAGGTTGTGGGGTCTTCAGGCCGCAGCCGTCGAAACCTGTGCCGAGGTCTGGCCGAAGCGGCGCTCGCGGCCCTGGAACGCGGCAATCGCCTCGTCCAGCGCGGCCTCGTCGAATTCGGGCCACAGCTTGTCGCTGAAGAAGAGCTCGGCGTAGGCACTCTGCCAAAGCAGGAAATTGGACAACCGCTGCTCGCCGCCCGTTCGGATGAACAGGTCGGGGTCGGGCACGTGGGCCAGGGCCATGGCGCGGTCGAGACTGATCTCGGTGATCGCTTCGCCCTGCGCCACCAATCTGGCGGCGGCCTGCGCGATGTCCCAGCGGCCGCCGTAGTTGAAGCAGACGTTGAGCACCATGCGCGTGTTGTGTGCCGTGGCAACCTCGGCGTCGACCAGGCCCTTCACCATCTTCGGCGACAGGCCGCCCCGCTCGCCGACGAAATGCAGCCGCACACCGTCGCTGCTGAGCTTGGGCACCTCGCGGGCGAGCGCCCCGACCATCAGCTCCATAAGCCCGGAGACTTCCTCGACGGGCCGATTCCAGTTCTCGGAGGAGAACGCAAACACCGTGAGCACGCCCACGCCGCGATCGGCGCAGGCCTTGACACAGCGCCGCAGCGCTTCGACGCCCTGTTTGTGCCCCGCGACGCGAGGCAGGAAACGTCGCGTCGCCCAACGGCCGTTGCCGTCCATGACGATGGCAACGTGGTGGGGAATGCGCGGCGCTGACGAGGCCATGGCGAGCCTCAAACGGCCATGATCTCCGCTTCCTTGGCCGCGACCAGGCGGTCGATTTCCGCGATGTGGCGGTCGGTAACCTTCTGGATCTCGGCTTCGGCACGCTTCTGGTCGTCTTCGGAGGCCAGCTTGTCCTTGACCAGCTTCTTGACCGACTCGTTCGCGTCACGGCGCAGGTTGCGCGTGGCGATCTTGGCGGTTTCGCCTTCGTTGCGGACCAGCTTGGTCATTTCCTTGCGGCGCTCTTCGCTCATGGCGGGCAGCGGCACGCGGATCAGGTCGCCCATCGAGGCGGGATTCAGGCCCAGGTCGCTTTCGCGGATGGCCTTCTCGATCTTGGCGCCCATGCCCTTTTCCCAGGGCTGGACGCTGATGGTGCGCGAGTCGAGCACCGACACGTTGGCCACCTGGCTCAGCGGCACCTGCGAACCGTAGTACTCGACGTGGATCGAGTCGAGCAGCGCCGAATTGGCGCGGCCCGTTCGGATCTTGGTGAGGTTGTTCTGGAATGCGGCGAGCGACTGATTCATCTTCGCGTCGGTCGCACTGCGGATGTCTGCAATGGTCATCTCAAATACTCCTAGGCATGCACCAGCGTGCCCTCGTCCTCGCCCATCACGACGCGCTTGAGCGCACCGTTCTTGAGGATCGAGAACACCTTGATCGGCAGCTTCTGGTCGCGGCACAGCGCGAAGGCCGTGGCGTCCATGATGCCGAGATTTTTTGCGATCGCCTCGTCGAAAGTCAGCGTGGCGTAGCGCGTTGCATCGGGGTTGGTCTTGGGGTCGGCGGTATAGACGCCGTCGACCTTGGTCGCCTTGAGCACGAGCTCGGCGCCGATCTCGGCGCCGCGCAGCGCGGCGGCCGTATCGGTGGTGAAGAACGGATTGCCCGTGCCGGCCGCGAACACCACGACCTTGCCCTCTTCGAGGTACTGCAGGGCCTTGGGGCGCACATAGGGCTCGACCACCTGCTCGATGGCAATGGCGGACATCACGCGGGCTACGAGCCCCTGCTTGTCCATTGCGTCGGCCAGCGCCAGCGAGTTCATCACGGTGGCCAGCATGCCCATGTAGTCGGCCGTGGCGCGGTCCATGCCGACCGAGCCACCCGCGACGCCGCGGAAGATGTTGCCGCCCCCGATCACGACCGCCACCTGGACGCCCATGTTCACGACCTCGGCCACTTCCTGCACCATGCGCACGATGGTGGCGCGGTTGATGCCGAAGGCGTCATCGCCCATCAATGCCTCTCCCGACAGCTTCAACAAGATTCGCTTGTGGGCTGGGCGGGCATCAGACATGGGCAATTTCCTTTGATTTGGCGGGGACGAGTGTAAAACGTAGCGATGAAAAAGCGACGGCACGCGTGGCGCACCGTCGCTGGAGCCCGAAAGGCTTAGGCAGCGGCCTTGGCTGCGGCGACCTGCGCGGCAACTTCCGCAGCGAAGTCGTCAACTTTCTTCTCAATGCCTTCGCCGACCACGTACAAGGTAAAGCCCTTGATCGAGGTGTCGGCGGCCTTGAGCATCTGCTCGACGGTCTGCTTGTCGTTCTTCACGAACGGCTGGTTGTGCAGCGAGACTTCCTTCAGGTACTTCTGCACGCCGCCTTCGATGCGCTTGGCAACGATGTCGTCGGGCTGCGGCTTCTTGCCTTCGGCCTCGGCCACCTTGCGGTCTTCGGCAGCCTTGCCGGCAGCCACAGCGCGCTCTTTTTCGATCAGCTCGACAGGCACGTCCGACGCCTGGATGGCGACCGGCTTCATGGCGGCAATGTGCATCGCCACGTCCTTGGCCGACGTATCGTCGCCCTCGAACTCGACCATCACGCCGATGCGCGTGCCGTGCAGGTACGAAGCCAGCTTGCCGTTGCCGGCAAAGCGCTTGAAGCGGCGAAAGCTCATGTTCTCGCCGATCTTGCCAATCAGGCCCTTGCGCACATCCTCGAGCGTCGGGCCGAAGCCGTCCTGCTCGTAAGGCAGCGCGCCCAGCGCAGCGATGTCGGCCGGGTTGTTCTTGGCGACCAGCATCGCGGCAGCGTTGGCCATGGCCAGGAAGCTGTCGTTCTTGGTGACGAAGTCGGTTTCGCAGTTGATTTCGATCATGCCGCCGGCAGCGCCATCGACGAATGCCGTGACCACGCCTTCGGCAGTGATGCGGCCCGATGCCTTGCCAGCCTTGTTGCCGAGCTTGATGCGCAGCAGCTCTTCGGCCTTTTCCATGTTGCCGTCGGCCTCGGTCAGGGCCTTCTTGCATTCCATCATCGGCGCGTCGGTCTTTGCGCGCAGTTCGCCGACCATGCTTGCGGTGATTGCAGCCATTGTTGTATCTCCGTAAATCCAAAAATCAGGTTAAAAAAAAGGGGCACCAAAGCCCCTTCTTCAGGCTCGCGAGCGCGCCAATCAGGCCGAAGCGCCCTCTTCGACTTCGACGAATTCGTCGCTGCCTTCGGCGATGGCCTTGACCACGTCACCGGTGGCGCTGTTGCGGCCTTCGATGATCGCGTCGGCGATGCCGCGGGCGTACAGCGTGACAGCCTTCGACGAGTCGTCGTTGCCAGGGATCACATAGTCGATGCCTTCGGGCGAGTGGTTGGAGTCCACCACGCCGATCAGCGGAATGCCGAGCTTCTTGGCTTCGGCCACGGCGATCTTGTGGAAGCCCACATCGATCACGAAGATGGCGTCGGGCAGCGCGGTCATGTCCTGGATGCCGCCGATGTCCTTTTCGAGCTTCTCGATTTCGCGCGAGAAGGTCAGTTGCTCCTTCTTGCTCAGCGAGTCGAGACCGGCTTCCTGCTGGGCCTTCATGTCCTTCAGGCGCTTGATCGAGGTCTTGACCGTCTTGAAGTTGGTCAGCATGCCGCCGAGCCAGCGGGTGTCGACGAAAGGCACGCCGGCGCGGCGAGCCTCGGCAGCCACGATTTCACGGGCCTGGCGCTTCGTGCCGACCATCAGGATCGTGCCGCGGTTGGCGGTGAGCTGCTTGGCGTACTTCATCGCGTCCTGGAACATCGGGAGCGACTTTTCCAGGTTGATGATGTGGATCTTGTTGCGATGGCCGAAGATGAACGGGGCCATCTTGGGGTTCCAGAAGCGGGTTTGGTGACCGAAATGGACACCTGCTTCCAGCATTTCGCGCATGGTGGTAGACATTGAAATTACTCCAAAGGTTGGGTCTAAAATCCAGCCCGTTTTGTGCTCTTTTGAACGGAGTCACAACACCTTGATTGGGCCGGTTTGCGGATGTGTCTGGCTGGATGCAACGAAAGCCGTCGCTTTGCCAGCGAAACCCAAGGAGTATAGCACGGCCGCCGCCCCTTCTCCCTCGAAACCGAGCCGCCTCACGGCACCCGCAGCCTCCATGAACGACCTTCACGCCACTCGCTTTACCCTTCTGGCAGGTGGCTCCGACGCCCGCACCGAAATGGAGCGCGCCATCGGCATCGCCCTGTCCCCGGCCTGCGCGCACGTCTTCACCCGCACCATGTTCGACGAGGCCCGCCAGACTGCCGCCGCGTCGACCCCCGAGAGCCGCCTTTCCGGACTGGCCTTCACCGCGAAGGACCTGTTCGATGTCGAAGGCCAGCCAACGCCCGCCGGCTCCGCAGTGCTGGCCCATGCGCCCGCTGCCAAGGCCGACGCCCTTGCCGTGGCGCGGCTGCGCGCCGCAGGCGGCGTGCTGACCGGCCGCACCAGCATGACGGAGTTCGCCTTCTCGGGCGTCGGCGTCAATCCGCACCACGGCACGCCGGCCAACGCGTGCGACGCCGCCACGCCCCGCATCCCGGGCGGCTCGTCGTCCGGCGCGGCAGTGTCGGTGGCCAGCGGCGCTGCGTTCATCGGGCTGGGCTCCGACACCGGCGGCTCGATCCGCATCCCGGCGGCGCTGAACGGCATCGTCGGCTTCAAGAACACGGCCCGGCTGACACCTGCGGAAGGCGCACTGCCGCTCTCGACCACCCTGGACACGGTTTGCGCCATGACGCGGTCGGTGCGCGACGCCATCACGGTGCACGAAATCCTCGCCGCGCGGCGCGTGACCGCCGGCAACGCCCCGCTGGCCACCTACAGGCTGGCGGTAGTGAAGAACGTGTTCTTCGACAGTATCGAACCCGCCGTGGCCGCCGCTTTCGAGCGCTCGCTGAAGACGTTGCGGGCCGCCGGCGCCCGCATCATCGAGATCGAACTGCCCGAACTGGCCGAGTTGACCACCATCAACGCCACCGGCGGCTTCTCGGCAGCCGAGTCTTACGCCTGGCACCGCCTGCTGCTGGAGCGCAGCGGCGCAGGCTACGATCCGCGCGTGGTCCAGCGCATCCTGCGCGGTGCCACGATGAAGGCGCACGAATACATCGACCTGATGCATGCCCGCCGCGACTGGATCGCCCGCGTCGAAACCGCACTCGCCCCGTTCGACGCCGTCCTGTCGCCGACCGTGCCGATCACCGCGCCGTCCATCTCCAGCGTGGCGCCGGGCGCCGAGCGCGACGACGAATTCTTCCGCGTCAATACACTGCTGCTGCGCAATCCATCGATCGTCAACATGCTCGACGGCTGCGCCATCTCGCTGCCCTGCCACGTCGACGGCGAACTGCCGGTCGGCCTGATGCTGTGGCACGCCGCGCTGCACGACGACGCCGTGCTCGCAGTTGCGCTCCAGGCCGAGCGCTCGCTGCAAAAATAACAACCGACGCTGCCCAACTCACGGGCGCCAACCATCTCTCTTATCCAGAAAATTCAATGAAAATCGCGATCGTGGGCGCCGGCATCGTCGGCGTCACCACCGCCTGGGAACTGGTTTCCGACGGCCATGAAGTGACCGTGTTCGAGCGCAGGGGCGCCGCCGCAGAAGAAGCCAGCTTCGCCAACGCCGGCGTGGTCGCTCCCGGGTACGTCACGCCATGGGCCGCCCCCGGCATGCGCGGCAAGGTGCTGCGTTCGCTGCTGTCCTCGCACGGCGCCGTCAAGCTGCGATGGCCGCTGGCTTCGCGCGACATAGGATGGCTGTCGCGCTGGCAAAAGGCCTGCAAGCTCGAAACCTACCTCGCCAATCGCGCACGCATGCAGCGCCTGGCCTTCTACAGCCGCAACCGCCTGCACGAAGTGACCGAGGCGCGCGAGCTCAGCTACGAACGCAGCGACGGCTACCTGGTGCTGCTGCGTTCCAAGCGCGAAAAGAAGCTGGTGCAGCCCGGGCTCGACGTACTGCGCGCGGCCGGCAGCGTTTTCAAGGAAATCGATGCAGACGAGGCCCGGCTGATCGAGCCGGCCCTCAACCCCGAGGCCCCGCTGGCGGGCGCCATCCACCTGCCCGACGATGAAGTGGCCAACTGCCGGCAGTTCGCACTGCTCCTCAAGTGGGAGGCCGAGTCGCTCGGCGCCCAGTTTCACTTCAACTGCGACATTGCCCCCCTGAGCTGCGCGGCGCCCACTTCGCTGTCTTTGGCGAGCGGCTCGGACCCGGTGCGCTACGACGCGGTCGTGATGTGCGCCGGCCTGGCGTCGGCGTCGCTGCTGCGGCCGCTGGGGCTGCGCATCCCGATGGCGCCGGTCTACGGCCATTCGATCAGTGCGCCGATCCGCGAACCGCTCAATGCACCGCGCAGCGCGGTGATGGACGAGCGCTACAAGGTTGCCATCTCCCGTCTGGGCCAGCGCGTGCGCGTGGCTGGCGGAGCCGAGATCGGCGGCTCGCTCGACACGATGAATCCGGCTGCCGTGCAGACGCTCTACAAGGTGCTGCACGACTGGTTCCCGGGCGCGGCCACGCTGCAGTCCGGCGTACAGCAATGGAAAGGCGCGCGGCCGATGCTGCCCGACGGCCCGCCCGTGCTGGGCGCAAGCGGCATCCCCGGCGTGTGGCTCAATCTCGGCCACGGCTCGAGCGGCTGGGCGCTGTCATGCGGCAGCGCGCGCGTGCTGGGCGACCTGATCGCCGGACAAGACCCTGGCATCGACCTCGAAGGCCTGGGCGTCGAACGGCTCAGTCTTTAGGACCCCACCGGCGCAGGCGCTCGGCGCTGGCCGGCTGCTCGACGGGCAACGCGGGCTCCGGCGGCGGCCGGAGTTTCTGCGCAGTCCATCCCAGCAAACCGGGGCCGACCAGCACAAAGAAGCCCAGGCACAGCGCATCAGCGCTCAGCAGCGCGAGGCGCGCCAGACCGGAAACGGTTTCGGACGGCACGTCAAACCAGCGGACCACGCTGATGCCGAAGCCGACATTGGCGGCCCATGCCAGGTCCCGCAAAGCCACCCATCGCTTCAAATCGGCCAGCAGAAAGACGCCCCACACGCAGCACAGCAGGCCCAGGCCCCATCCCAGCCCTGCAATCCACGACATCGTCGCAGCCACGAAGAAGACGAGCGCCGCGCAAAGCAGGACGAGCACCCAGCCGACGCTCTTGAGATTCATCCCCGGATGATAAGGAGACGACGCGACGGCACAATGCGCCGATGCAACGCATCACGTCCGCCACCATTGCCGAGCTGTTCGACATCGCCGCCACGCGCCGCATCGAACAGGCTGCGGCGGCCGCCCTGCCCGCGCACGCGCTGATGCAGCGTGCCGGCCTCGCAGTCGCACGGCTGGCAATGGCGATCGCGCCGCATGCACGGACGATCTGGGTGGCCTGCGGGCCAGGCAACAACGGCGGCGATGGCTTCGAGGCCGCTGCGCAGTTGCGGCACAGGGGCTTCTTTCCGGTCGTCACCTTCCTGGGGGATGAAAGCCGCTTGCCGCCGGACGCCAAGGCATCGCTGCAGCGCGCCCGCGACGCAGGCGTGACATTCGCATCGACACCGCCTTCGGCCTATGAACTGGTCATCGACGCGATGCTCGGCATTGGATCGACTCGGCCACCCGAAGGCACGATGGCCGAATGGCTGGCGAATATGCATGCAAGTGCCCGGCCGGTGCTCAGCGTCGACGTGCCATCGGGCCTGAATGCCGACACGGGCACGCTAACCCACGGCATCGAACCTACCCAGACATCGACGCGCAGCTGCGTCACCTTCCTCACGCTGAAGCCCGGCCTGTTCACCGCCCAGGGCCGCGATGCGGCAGGCGCCGTGTGGTTCGACGATCTGGGTTGCGGCGCATTCAAGGATCAACCCGCGGCCCGGATCGCCGGGGCGCCCGAAGCTCGGCGGCGCGCACATGCGTCGCACAAGGGCAGTTTTGGCGATGTCGCGGTGATCGGTGGCGCGCTCGGCATGGCAGGAGCCGCGCTGCTGGCCGGGTCGGCGGCTTTGCACAGCGGTGCGGGGCGCGTATTCGTCGGGCTGCTCGATCCGAGCGCGGCCCCCGTCGACATCGCGCAACCCGAACTGATGCTGCGCGACGCCCGAACGCTCGACCTGTCAGGCATGACAGCAGTGTGCGGATGCGGCGGCGCAAAGGCCGTGGTCGAACTGCTGCCGCGCGCGCTCTCGACGGCGGCCGCACTGGTACTCGATGCCGACGCGCTCAATGCCATCGCGGCCGATGGCGCGCTGCAAGCCCAATTGGTACTGCGAGGAAAAGGCGGAGCACCCACCGTGATCACGCCGCATCCGCTGGAGGCGGCGCGCCTGCTGGGCTGCCCGGTCGGCGAGGTCCAGGCCGACAGGCTGGCCGCAGCCCGCCAACTCGCCGCGCGCTTCGGTGTCGTGACAGTGCTCAAGGGTTCAGGCACTGTGGTTGCCGATGCCCGCGGCGCACCACCCATCATCAACCTGACCGGCAATGCGCGCCTCGCGACGGCCGGCACCGGCGACGTGCTGGCCGGCATGATCGGCGCGGCACTGGCCATGCGCCAGCCAGCCTTCGAGGCGGCGCACGAAGCCGTCTGGCAGCACGGCCACATCGCCGATACCTGGCCGGCCGATGCCGCCCCGCTCACGGCCGGCACGCTGGCCCGCCGTGCGTCCGCCTGACGGCGCTTAGCCGCGCCCGACGAAGGGCATCTTCGTCGCCATGATGGTGTGGAACAGCACGTTGGCTTCCAGCGGCAGGTTTGCCATGTAGAGCACCGACTGGCCCACGATCTTGACGTCAATCAGCGGCTCGATCGCAAGTTCGCCGTTGGCTTGCGGCACGCCCTTGGCCATGCGTGCGGCCAGTTCGGTCATGGCATTGCCGACGTCGACCTGCCCCACCGCGATGTCGTACTTGCGGCCATCGAGCGACGCAGTTTTCGTCAGCCCTTCGACCGCATGCTTGGTCGCCGTATAGGCAGCCGAGTTCGGCCGCGGCGCGGTGGCCGAGATGGAGCCGTTGTTGATGATGCGGCCCCCCTGCGGCGTTTGCGCCTTCATCGTGCGGAACGCCTGCTGGATGCAGAAGAACATGCCCGTCAGGTTGATGTCGACAACACCCTGCCACTGCGCGGGCGTCCAGTCCTCGAACGGGCCCGGCGGGTTGCCCACGCCGGCGTTGTTGAACAGCAGGTCGACACGGCCGAAGCGCTCGACCGTGGCCGCGAACAGGGCTTGCACCGAGTCCGCATTGGCCACGTCGGTCGGCACCGCGAAGGCGCGCGCGCCGGCACTCGATTCTTGCGCCACCTGTTCCAGCGGCTCCAGGCGGCGCCCCGCCAGCGCCACGCTCCAGCCGTCGCCCAACAGCGCCAGTGCGGCTGCGCGGCCGATGCCGGAGCCCGCCCCCGTGACGATGGCGATGCGGCCCTTGTTGTCTTCAGCGCTCATGCTGTGTGTCTCCTTCTCTTCTTGGGTTGGTCGATGGTTCGTGCGGCCTGGGCTTCATCGGCGCGGCTTGCGCCCCTTCATCTTGTTGGCGGCCTTCTTGACCGCCGACTTGAAGGCCTGCATTGCCGACTGCGGTCCTGCTGCAGGCGAGGAACCGCGCTCCGCGCGCGGCTCGGCGTTGCCGGCTTCAGCCTTGTGGCGCGTGCTGCGCTTGGCCGAGGCCTTGACCGGCACGCCCGATGCCACGCCCTTGTCCTTCATGGCACGGGTCGCCAGTTCTTCGCCTTCGCGCACGAGGCGGAAGTCGATCTTGCGGCCGTCGAGGTCGACGCGGCTCACCTGCACCCGCACCCGCGTGCCGATGGCGTAGCGGATGCCGGTGCGCTCGCCGCGCAATTCCTGGCGCATCTCGTCGAACTTGAAGTACTCGCCGCCAAGCTCGGTGATGTGCACCAGGCCCTCGACGTACATCGCATCGAGCGTGACGAAGATGCCGAAAGTCGTGGCGGCCGTGACCACACCGCCGTATTCCTCGCCGAGGTGCTCGCGCATGTACTTGCACTTGAGCCACGCCTCGACGTCACGGCTGGCTTCGTCGGCTCGGCGCTCGTTGGCGCTGCAATGCAGGCCCGCGGCCTCCCATGCGAGCACTTCCTTGCTTGGCGCCACAGTGGCCTTCTGCGGCTTGTTGGTCGGCGCCTTCACGCGCGACGCAAGCCGCTTGGCCAGTTTGGCGTGCGCTTCGCCGGGCGTGGGCAGCATCGGCAGCTGGTAGCGCGTCTTGCCGAGGATCGCCTTGATCACACGATGCACCAGCAAATCCGGATAGCGCCGGATCGGGCTCGTGAAATGCGTGTAAGCCTCGTAGGCCAGGCCGAAGTGGCCGCTGTTGATCGGCGTGTAGATCGCCTGCTGCATCGAGCGCAGCAGCATGGTGTGGATCTGCTGCGCATCGGGGCGCTCTTTCGTGGCCTCGGCAATCGCCTGGAACTCGCCCGGCCTGGGGTCGTCGGTGATGCTCAGGCCCACGCCCATCGCCTTCAGGTAGCCACGCAGGATTTCCTTCTTCTCAGGCGTCGGGCCTTCGTGCACGCGGTACAGGCCCGGGTGCTTGCCTTCGGCGATGAAGTCGGCGCTGCAGACGTTGGCCGCGAGCATCGCTTCCTCGATCAGGCGGTGCGCTTCGTTGCGCGTGCGCGGAACGATCTTTTCGATGCGCCCGGCGTCGTCGCAGATGATCTGCGTCTCGGTGGTTTCGAAGTCGACCGCGCCGCGCTTGCCGCGTTGCTTGAGCAGCGCCTTGTAGACATCGGCGAGGTTCAGCAGATCCTTGACGCGGTCCTTGCGCTTGGCAGCTTCGGGGCCGCGTGTGTTGCCGAGGATGGCCGCCACTTCGGTGTACGTGAAGCGCGCATGGCTGAACATCACGGCCGGATAGAACTGGTAAGCGTAGATCTCGCCGTCTGCGGCCACGAGCATGTCGCACACCATGCACAGGCGCTCGACCTCGGGGTTCAGCGAGCACAGGCCGTTCGACAACTTCTCGGGCAGCATCGGAATGACGCGGCGCGGGAAGTAGACGCTGGTGGCGCGGTCGTAGGCGTCGATGTCGATGCCCGAACCCGTCTGCACGTAGGCGCTGACGTCGGCGATCGCAACCAGCAAGCGCCAGCCCTTGCCACGGCCCACCTTCGCAGGCTCGCAGTACACGGCGTCGTCGAAGTCGCGCGCGTCTTCACCGTCGATGGTGACGAGCGGAATGTCGGTGAGGTCCACGCGCCCCTTCTTGTCGGCGGGACGAACCCTCTCTGGCAGCGCCTTGGCCTCGGCCAGGCACTCTGCGGAAAATTCATGCGGCACGCCGTACTTGCGCACGGCGATCTCGATCTCCATGCCGGGGTCGTCGATCTCGCCCAGCACTTCCTTCACGCGGCCCACCGGCTGGCCGAACAACGCCGGCGGCTCGGTGAGTTGCACGACCACCACCTGCCCCACCTTTGCGGGACCGGTGGCGCCCTTGGGAATCAGGACGTCCTGTCCGTAGCGCTTGTCTTCCGGCGCAACAAGCCAGATGCCGCCTTCGTGCAGCAGGCGGCCGATGATGGGCTGCTCGGGACGCTCGACGATCTCCACCACGCGCCCCTCGGGACGGCCGCGGCGGTCCTGGCGCACAACGCGCGCCTTGACGCGGTCCTTGTGCAGCACCGCGCGCATCTCGTTCGGGGGCAGGTAGATGTCTGCCTCGCCGTCATCGCGCTGAACGAAGCCATGCCCGTCACGATGCCCTTGAACGGTTCCTTCGAATTCATCCAGCAAGCCGCTGGAAGTGACATTATTTTTGATATGATCTCCTTCTTTCCTGAAATTCAAAACATAACTGCTTCGGCAGTTCTGTGGGCCCAGATGGCGGAATTGGTAGACGCACTAGTTTCAGGTACTAGCGAGTAACATCGTGGAGGTTCGAGTCCTCTTCTGGGCACCAAGTTTAAACAGACCTTTACCAGGTCATTCGATTCAAGCCACCGGCCTCCGGTGGCTTTTTTCATGGCTGCTTGAATTTGCATCGAGCAGCCGGCGCAGCAAAGTTGCTTCGCAAAAATATGTATAATCGCAATCTTTGCTGAAAAGCAAAAACAAGCCCAGATGGCGGAATTGGTAGACGCACTAGTTTCAGGTACTAGCGAGTAACATCGTGGAGGTTCGAGTCCTCTTCTGGGCACCAGATTCAACAAGACCCTTACCGGGTCATTCGATTCAAGCCACCGGCCTCCGGTGGCTTTTTTCTTGTCCGCTTGAATCTGAAGCATCAAACGGGCAGCGCGATCAAGTCATGGCCCTCGGCGCCCACGATGCGGGCGCGAGTGAACTCACCCACCTTCAGCGTCTTGCTGATCTTCTCGGGCGGCAGCAGGCGAACCGTGCCGTCGATCTCCGGCGCATCGGCGTACGTGCGCCCCACTCCACCCTTGCGGCCCATGCCCGGCGCCGAATCAACCAGCACCTGCATCGTCGAGCCAACACGCTTCTGCAGCTTGGCGATCGATACGATCTCCGCCACCTCCATGAAGCGGGCGCGACGCGCTTCACGCTCCGGCTCGGGCAGCATGCCGGGAATGTCATTGGCGGTCGCGCCCTCGACCGGGCTGTAGGCAAAGCAACCAGCACGATCGATCTCGGCTTCCCGGATGAAGTCGAGCAGATGCTCGAACTCCCGCTCCGTCTCGCCAGGAAAGCCGGCGATGAAGGTGCTGCGGATCACAAGCTCCGGGCACACCTCGCGCCAGCGCGCCAGCCGCTCCAGATTCTTCTCGCCACTGGCCGGGCGCTTCATGCGCTTCAGCACATCGGGATGGCTGTGCTGCAACGGCACGTCGAGGTACGGCAGCACCTGGCCGCTGGCCATGAGCGGAATGACTTCGTCGACGCTCGGATACGGGTACACGTAGTGCAAACGGACCCATGCGCCGTAGGGCTCGGCGATTTCACCCAGCGTGCGCACCAGTTCGAGCATGCGGGTCTTGACCGGCTTGCCATCCCAGAACCCGGTGCGGTACTTCACGTCGACGCCATAGGCCGAAGTGTCCTGGCTGATCACCAGCAGTTCTTTCACGCCGCCTTCGAACAGGGCCTTCGCCTCGCTCAGAACATCTCCGACCGGCCGCGACACGAGGTCGCCGCGCATCGAGGGAATGATGCAGAAGGTGCAGCGGTGGTTGCAGCCTTCGCTGATCTTCAGGTAGGCGTAGTGGCGCGGCGTCAGCTTGAGGCCGGCAACGCCGAAGGTGTTCGGCACCAGGTCGATAAACGGATCGTGCGGCTTCGGCAGGTTCGCATGCACCGCGTCCATCACCTCCTGCGTGGCATGCGGACCGGTCACGGCCAGCACGCTCGGGTGCATCTGGCGCACCAGGTTGCCCCCCTGGTCGCCAGTCTTGGCGCCCAGGCAGCCAGTGACGATCACACGGCCGTTCTCGGCCAAAGCCTCACCGATGGTGTCGAGGCTCTCCTTCACGGCATCGTCGATGAAGCCGCAGGTGTTGACGATCACTAGATCGGCGCCTTCGAAAGTCTTGGCGGTTTGATAACCCTCGGCACTCAGCTGGGTCAGGATCAGTTCGGAATCGGTAAGGGCCTTGGGACAGCCCAGGCTCACGAATCCGACCTTGGGGGCGGCCGGCGTGGCCGTACGTTCGGGGGAGGCAACTTCGCTCATATGCCTCTATTGTCCCAGCTATCGGTGACGGCTGGGCATTCAAGGGCGCTTGATGCCAAAGGCCCCCAGTACCTGTTCGGTGTTTTTTTGCATCTGCTCCTGCATCTGCAGGAAAACGTTCTTCGATTGCTCGACGTAATTGCCCATCAGCCCCTGCAGCATCGGAGACTGCATGGTCATGAAGCGCGACCACATTTCCGGCGTCAGCCCCTCGGCCTTCTCGGCCAACTGTGCCTGCACCTCGGTCATGGCCTGGATGTTCTTCTCGAGATACGGCCCCATGTAGCCCTGCATAGCCTGTCCATAGAACCGGATGATGTTGGCCAGGACCTGCTCGGTGAACATCGGCGCGCCGCCCGCTTCTTCTTCGAGAATGATCTGCAGCAGGATGCTGCGAGTGAGGTCGTCGCCCGTCTTGGCATCGCGCACCACGAACTGGGCGTTCTGGATGACCAACTGCTTCACCTCGGTCAGCGTGATGTACGTGGATGTCTCGGTGTCGTAGAGCCTTCGGTTGGGGTACTTCTTGATCACACGCTGTACCGGCTTGACCCCGGACTTCTTGCTCTGCACTGCGGACTCCTTCACATGGACGCCCATGTCATCGGATGATTCTAGGGAGCGGTTTTGCTGCGCCGCGACAAGGTTTACCCTGACCGGGCTCGCCGCCTTCCTCAATCCGACGATGTCGCGTACTCCGCGCCGCACGCATGGCAGGCGGCCGACTCGGGCCGCTCTTCGTCGGCCTCTCGAAAACGCAGCGGTGTTTTTTGGCCGTAGACCACCCAGCAGCGCGGACAGTGCTCCTGCCCCACGGTCGGCAGGTAGGCACGAGCGCGCTGTTCGGCGCGCTCTTCGGTCAAGGGCATGCCCTGGCGTTGGGCACGCGCCACTTCGCGCGCCGCCATCGTGTCGGTACGTCCACCCGCGTGGTCGTTGATGCCGTAGACAGCACGCGCAAACTCGATGGGAGCCTGCTTCAACAGCGCCGCAAGGCGCCTGTCGGCATGAGCCCGATCAACCAGCGTTGATCGCGTATTCATCGGATCGCTTGTCAAGAAAAATGGAATGAGGATGCAGAGAGGCCAAGGTAGCACAACAACATGGTCGAGGGCTTTTTCCGCATCACCGCAAATGGGACGATATGTGCACCGGGGAACCCGGTGCATGCTCTGTTCAACGGGTCCGGTGGTTGGCCGGGGTTGAAACAGAAATTGGTAGGCGCGATTGGACTCGAACCAACGACCCCCACCATGTCAAGGTGGTGCTCTAACCAGCTGAGCTACGCGCCTAAGGATGTGTCCGAGAAGCAGCTATTGTAGCAGGAGAAAACGCGCTTTTCAGCGGCGACGTGCAGATCGCACACCAATAACTGCAGTGACCAGCCCAAGGACCTGCGTGAGCCGCGCGGCATCTGCGATTTCCACAGTGAACGTCATCCACGCCGTGCCCTTGATCGACTGCGTCTGCACGCCGATCACGTTCATCTTCTCGCGCGCAAACACGTCGGAGATATCGCGCAGCAACCCTTGGCGGTCGGCCGCCTCGACGGCCACGTCCACCGCATACACAGGCGCATCGGCACCCTTCTTCGCAACGCCCCACTCCACATCGATAACGCGCTCGCCATCCTTCGCTGCCATCGTGCGGAAGTTGCTGCAATCGCCGCGGTGCACGCTGACGCCATGGCCCCGCGTGACGAAGCCGCGAATGGCATCGGGCGGCGCGGGCTTGCAGCACTTGGCGAGCTGCGTCATCAGCGAAGACACGCCCACCACCAGCACGCCGCCCTTGCCCGATTTTTCGCTGCCGCGCGCTTTCTTGATAAGCACGCCGTCATCCGGCCCCGGTGCGGGCTCGGGCGGACGCAGCAGCGTCTCGATGTTGCGCAGCGAGAACTCGTCCTTGCCCACCACTTCGAACAGGTGGTCCGCCGACTTGAAGCCGAGCTGCGACGCCAGGTCTTCGAGCCGCACTGCTGTCTTGCCTTCGCGCTGCAGCAGCTTCTCGACCGCTTCGCGTCCGCGCGCCACGGTCTCGTGCGTGATCTGTGCGTTGAACCATGCGCGCACCTTCGCGCGCGCACGATGGCTGGCCAGATAGCCCAGTTCAGCATTGAGCCAGTCGCGCGACGGACCGCCCTCCTTGGCCGCGATGATCTCGACCGTCTGCCCGTTCGACAGCGGCGTGTTCAACGGCACCATCGCACCATCGACGCGCGCTCCGCGGCAGCGATGGCCCAGCGTGGTGTGCACGGTGTAGGCAAAGTCGACCGGCGTCGCGCCCTGCGGCAACTCGACGATGGCGGCATTGGGCGTCAGCACATAGATGCGGTCGTCGAACAGACCCTGACCCTGCAGGCCGCCCGACAGATCGCGCTCCCATGCCAGCAGTTGCCGCAGCACCGCGATCTTCGCGTCGTACTCGCCACTCGCCCATACGCCCGCGTAGCCCTTGTGGCCCGCTTCCTTGTAGGCCCAGTGCGCCGCCACGCCATGCTCGGCGTGGTCATGCATTTCTTCGGTGCGGATCTGGATCTCGATCGGCTTGCCCGCCTTGCCATCCACCAGCTCGCGCACCACCGTGTGCAGCGACTGATAGCCGTTGGGCTTGGGCCGCGCGATGTAGTCGTCGAACTCCTCGTCGATCGGCTGGAAGTGCGAATGCACCCACGCCAGCGCCGCGTAGCAATCCTTGACGTCGGGCACCACCACGCGCAGTGCGAGGATGTCGAAGACCTGCTCGAAGTCGAGCGACTTGCCGCGCATCTTCTTGACGATGCTGTAGATGTTCTTGGGGCGCCCCTGCACAGTGGCCTTGACGCCTTCGGCCTGCAGTTCGTGCTCGAGCTGCGAGCGCAGTTGCTCGATGTGCCCCTCGCGCTCGATGCGCTTTTCGTCGAGCAGGCGCGCGATCAGCTTGTAGGTTTCGGGCTCGAGGAAGCGGAACGAGAGGTCCTCGATCTCCCACTTCACCTGCCAGATACCCAGCCGGTTGGCCAGTGGCGCGAACACCTGCAACGACTCGCGAGCCACGCTCTCGGGCGCAGGCTGCTTGCTTGCGGCCGCATGCCGCAGCGTCTGCAGGCGCGAAGCCAGCCGCAGCATCACCACGCGAAGGTCGCGCGAGAACGCAAGCAGCATCTTGCGCACGTTCTCGGTCTGCGCGCCCGCGCCTTCGACGTGATGCCCCTGCGACGCGGAGCGGGCCTGCTCCTGCACACGCACCAGCTTGGTCGTCTCGACGGCGAGCGCTGCAAAGTTGTCGCCGAACACCTTGGCGATCACCTCCTGCGGGCGATTCAGGTGCTGACACGAATAAACCAGATAGCTCGCCGCCTGCATGGCCTCGGAGCCACCCATCTTCGCGACGATGGCGGCAACCGCGTCGGCATGCGCGAGCGAGTTCTCGCCCGTGTCGAGCTTCTCGTCGGCGATCAGCGGTTCGGCGAACGCACGCGCGCGCGCCAGCATGTTTTCCATCACCGGCGTACGGTCGGCCGTTGCCGCGGACAACGGATAGTCGACCATGGCCGCGTCGGACATGGGTGCCGTCTGGAGACTCGAGGAATCGCGCTTCACGCTTCAATCAATCAATCGAACAGGAAGTTGGTGACAGCGGCGATCTGCAGGGGATCGACAAAGGTCGGCGCGTGGCCCACGCCTTCGAACTCGACCAGCGTGGCGTGCGGGCCGCGCTGTGTCATGGCCAGTGCGGTTTCGCGCGACAACAGATCCGATTCGGCGCCCCGCGTGACGAGCGTGCGCGCCTCGATGGCGTCGTACAGGCTCCACATGATCGCGCCGCCCTGCGCCGCGGCCTCGGGCGTGATGGCGCGCAGCGCCACGCCGATGGCGGGGTCGTAGTGAAGCAGCCAGGCCCCCTCGTCGCCGCCAGCCTCGGCCTTGGCCGAACCATCGGCAGTGCGCTGCGACGCGGGCACCACCATGTGCTGCGACAGCGCCAGCCACTGCGCGGGCGTGTGCGGCCCGAAGCTGGTCGACAACGTCCACATGGCATCGGCCGCCGCCTGCACGCTCGCGTAGGAACCGTTCTTCCCTACGTAGGCGCCGATGCGCTGCACTGCGGCCGGCTCGATCGTCGGACCGACATCGTTCGCGATGAAGCGGCGGATGGGCCGCGCCAGCGGCAGTTCCTTGTGGCCCGCGAGCACGAAGCCGATCAGCCCGCCCATGCTGGTGCCGAGGTAGTCGAGCGTGCCGATGGCCTGCTCGCGATGGAGCTGCGCGATCAACGCGACCATGTCGGCCGCATACACCGGCACCTGATAGAAAGCGGGGTCGCGCAGCCAGTCGCTGCGCCCACGGCCCACCACGTCGGGGCAGACCACGCGCACATCGCCGGCAGCGCGCGCCACGATGGCCTGAGCCAACAGGTCGAAATCGCGGCCCTGCCGGGTCAGCCCGTGCACGCAGATCACGACATGCGCACTGCGCGCGTCGCCCCATTGCCAATAGGCCATGCGATGGCCGCCTTGGGCGTCATCGCACGCCACGTAATGAAGCGTCGGTTCTGTCATGAAAACGAAGTCGTCCTGGTGCGGATAATTGTCTCGTCGCATCCTAATTCATCCGGAGATTGATCTTCATGCTCAAAGGCAAAACCGCGCTTGTCACGGGGTCCACCAGTGGCATTGGCCTCGCCATCGCCAAGGCTCTCGCCCAGCAGGGCGCACACATCGTGCTCAACGGCTTCGGCGATGCCGAAGCCCCCAAGGCCCAGATCGAGGCGCTCGGCGTGCGCGCCGAGTACCACGGCGCCGACATGAGCAAACCCGACCAGATCGAAGACATGATGAAGTTCGCCGCGTCGAAGTTCGGCCGCGTCGACATCCTCGTGAACAACGCCGGCATCCAGCATGTGGCCAAGGTCGAAGACTTTCCCACCGAACGCTGGGATGCGATCATCGCCATCAATCTCACCAGCGCATTCCATACGACGCGGCTGGCGATTCCCGCGATGCGCGAAGCCAACTGGGGCCGCGTCATCAATATCGCGTCGGCCCATGGCCTCGTGGCATCCGCGCAGAAATCGGCCTATGTCGCCGCCAAGCACGGCATCGTCGGCCTGACCAAGTCGGTCGCGCTCGAAACCGCGACCACCGGCGTCACTGCCAATGCAATCTGCCCCGGCTGGGTGCTGACCCAGCTGGTGCAAAAGCAGATCGACGACCGCGCGGCGCGCGAAGGCATCACGGCGGCGCAGGCGCAGAACGAGCTGCTGGGCGAAAAGCAGCCATCGCTGCAGTTCACCACCGTCGAGCAGTTGGGCGGCCTGGCCGTCTTCCTGTGCTCGCCGGCGGCCGATCAGGTCCGAGGCGTCGCCTGGGCCATGGACGGCGGCTGGACTGCCCAATAAAGGGTAGCCTGCCGGTACGCGCGCCCCTTACTTGAGCTGCACCGAGCCCGACACGCTCACCACGACGCTGGTCTTGCCGGCTTCGACCGGGACCGTCGAGTCGGACGAGAACGACTTGGCCTGCACCGCCATCATGCGCGGGCGGATCGGGCCACCGTCGTTCGCGTTCACCGATACCTCGCGCAGCGTGTAGCCGCTGAAGCCGAAGCCCTTGGCCAGCTCGCCGGCCTTCTGCTTGAAGTTCTCGATGGCGATGTTCTGCGCCTCGGTTTCGGTCTTGGCGCGCTGCTCACGGCTCAAGCCGAAGCCCACGTTGCCCACGCTGAGCGTCGTGATGCGGCCGGCCGTCTGGGTGATGCGCGGGAAGTCGCGTCCCTCGAGCACCAGCTCGGTCGAGCCCTGCCAACCGTTGATCTTGCCGTCCTTGGAATAGCGCGGCGACAGGCTGAAGTTGCCGGTGCGCACGTCGAGCTGGCCCGCCTGGGCATTCTTCTTTGCTTCGGCCAGGGCCGCGTCGAGCGCGGCCTTCAGCTGCGTCTGCACGGCGGCCGCGTCAGGGGCGTCGCGGGTGGTCACGAGCGTCATGCTCAGCATGTCCTGCTGCACTTCGACCGTGCCGGAAGCCGCCAGCTGCAGCACGTTCTGCGGTACCGGCGCAGCGTTCTGGGCCAGTGCGGTGCCGGCGGCGGCCAGGGCGGCGCACGCCGCGAGCAATTTGATTGTTTTCTTCAAGACGAAGTACTCCCCTGAGTTGGTATGAAAGACAAGCCTGCGCCCGCAGGCTCGCGCGTCAGCGGCGCTGGCTGCGCGGTGCGGTCAAGGACGGGCGGGCCGCGGGCGGCGGCACCGGCACGATCCGCTCGGCCGGCTGCGATTCTGCCGAATTGAGCAAAGCACCCGTCGCGGGCGGGGTCCATTGGCCGCGAACCTGCTGCCGCAGCTCGAACAGTTCGGCGGCGGTCAGGCGCCTGCCCGCGGCCGCCTGTTCGCGGCGGACCTCCTCGCGCTGCGCGGCACGATGGGCCGCCACCGCGTCCCGGACTTCGCTGCGGCGCACTTCGCCCACCCTGAAGAAATCGCCGGACATCGCCAGCGACGAACCGCAGGCGAAAACGAGGATGAACGGCAGGGCGAAAAATGGACGTCTCATTGAGCACAAGTCATCAGGAAATGGGACTTTGCCACCTCCCCGCTAACGTCGGATGACCAGACCGCGAGCGTCCGCAAGTTTTGTAACTTAGTGTCAAACCATAAGTAAATCCGGCTCAACGGAGCCTTAACGCCTTCAGAATCGGCCCTGTTACAAATTCATCGTTGTAGAAATGACTCAAGTTCCCGCTCGCACCGACAAGATCGTGATCGTCGACGACGACGCCCGCATCCGCGACCTCCTGCGCCGCTACCTGACGCAAGAAGGTTTCGAAGTGATCGTGGCCGAGGACGGCAAGGCGCTCAACCGCATCCTGTTGCGCGACACGGTCGACCTGATCGTGCTCGACCTGATGATGCCCGGCGAAGACGGCCTCTCGGTCTGCCGCCGCCTGCGGGCCGCCAACGACCGCACCCCGATCATCATGCTCACCGCCAAGGGCGAGGACGTGGACCGCATCGTCGGCCTCGAAGTCGGCGCCGACGACTATCTCGGCAAGCCTTTCAACCCGCGCGAACTGCTGGCCCGTGTGCACGCCGTGCTGCGCCGCCGTCCGCCGCTGGAGGCGCCGGGCGCCCCTTCTACCGAGAACGAGACCGTCACTTTCGGCCCGTTCGCCTTCGACCTCGGCTCGCGCACCCTGAAGAAGGATGGCGAAGAACTCTCGCTGACCACCGGCGAGTTCGCGATGCTGAAGGCGCTCGTGCGCCATCCGCGTCAACCGCTGTCGCGCGAAAAGCTGGCCCAGCTGGCGCGCGGGCGCGAGTTCGAGCCCTTCGACCGCAGCCTGGACGTGCAGATCTCGCGCCTGCGCAAGCTGGTCGAGTCCGACGCCGCGGCGCCGCGCTACATCCAGACCGTCTGGGGCGTCGGCTACGTGTTCGTGCCGGACGGCACGGCCTGACGCGCCGTTGACAGGTGGCCGTCGGCCAACCCACCAGACCCGGCGCGGCCCAGGAGGACGGCGTGCAGGTCACGATGCCGAGCCCGCTCGAAGCGAGCGCGCAACGTGACCGCCGCCCCGGCCTCAAGCTGGGGTTCAGCCTTTTCTGGCGCACCTTCTTTCTGCTGGCGCTGCTGCTCATCGGCTGCACGGTCGCCTGGCTGCAGACCTTCCGCTCGCTCGAATATGAGCCGCGCGCCATCCAGACCGCGCACCAGATCGCCTCGCTCGTGAACCTCACGCGCGCGGCGCTGGTGTATTCGGACGCGATAACCCGGGTGTCGCTCATCAAGACGCTGGCCGACCAGGAGGGCGTGCGCATCCTGCCGCGCGAACCCAACGACCGGTTCCAGCCCTACACCAGCGGCGCGCTCGACCTGCGCGTGACCGAGGAGCTGATTGATCAGCTCGGTGAAGGCACCACGGTGGCCAGCCGCGTGAACGACGAGGCGGGTCTCTGGATCGGCTTCACCATCGAGAGCGACACCTACTGGCTGCTGCTCGACCCCACGCGCTTCAGCCGCGTGGGAGGGCGTACCTGGCTGGTCTGGCTCAGCACGGCGATGGCGCTCTCGCTGGCCGGCGCGGCGCTGATTACGCGGCTCATCAACCTGCCGCTCAAGCAGCTGTCGCGCGCGACCATGCAGGTGCGCGAAGGCGAGTACGAGGCGCACCGGCTCGACGAACGAGCCCGCACCAACGAGATCCGCGCCGTCAACATCGGCTTCAACCGCATGGCGGACCAGCTCGCCAAGATCGAGCAGGACCGCGCCATCATGCTGGCCGGCATCTCGCATGACCTGCGAACGCCGCTGGCCCGGCTGCGGCTGGAAACGGAGATGAGCGTGGCCGACGAGGACGCGCGCGACCACATGGCGGCCGACATCGCCCAGCTCGACGCGATCATCGACAAGTTCCTCGACTACGCGCGGCCCGACCATGTCGATCCTCGTCCGGTGCTGCTGCGCGACGTGGTCGACGCCTGCACCTATGCGGTGCAGGACTACGAGGAGATGAACATCAAGGTCGAGGTGCCGTCCGACCTGCGCGTGATGGGCGATGAAGTCGAACTCACGCGCGTGATCTCCAACCTGGTGGAGAACGCGCGGCGCTATGGCAAATCGCCCTCCACAGGCGTGGCCGACGTCACGATCCAGGCACAGGCCAACAACGACGCGGTGCTGATCAAGGTGCGCGACCACGGCGCAGGCGTCGAGCCCGCCCTGCTCTCGCAGCTGACCAAGCCCTTCTTCCGCGGCGACACGGCGCGCACCTCGGCAGCCGGCGCGGGCCTGGGCCTGTCGATCGTGGCGAAGAACATCGAGCGCATGGGTGGCACCTTCGCGCTGACCAGCACGCCGGGCCGCGGCCTGGCGGCGCACATCAGGATGCCGCGCGCGATGCCGGCGCCGAAGCCGGGTGAGCTGCCGGGAGGCAGGAAGCCAGCCTGAGCCCGCGGAGGCCTCAGCGATGCAGAAGTACGGCCGCGCGGGCTTCCATCGCGCGGCCCTCGCCCACCGGGCCGAGCTTCTCGGCCGTCTTGGCTTTCACGTTCACCTGGCCGACCGCAATGCCGAGCGTGCCGGCGATTCGCTGGCACATGAGCGGAATGTGAGGCGCGAGTTTGGGCGCCTGCGCGATCACGGTGCTGTCGACGTTGCCGATCTCCCAGCCCGCCGCGCGCACCCGGCGCGCCGCCTCGGCCAGCAGCACCGACGAATCGGCACCGCGGAACTGCTCGTCGGTATCCGGAAAATGCCGGCCGATGTCGCCGAGCCCCGCGCCACCCAGCAGGGCGTCGGTGATGGCGTGCAGCAGCACGTCGGCATCGGAATGCCCCAGCAGGCCGGTGGTGTGCGGCACCTCGACACCGCCCAGGATCAGCTTGCGCCCCGCCACCAGCTGGTGAATGTCCCAGCCCTCGCCGACACGGATGTTGAAGGCGCTCGTCATGCAATGCCCTTCTTGCGGCCCTGCAGGACCGCCTCGGCCAATGCGAAGTCCTCGGGGAACGTCACCTTGAAGTTCTGCGCGCTACCCTGCACCAGCAGCGGCGACAGGCCGATGGCCTCTATGGCGCTGGCCTCGTCGGTCACGGTGTCGCCCGTGCGCTCCAGCGCGTCGAGCAGCATGCCGATGCGGAACATCTGCGGCGTCTGCGCCAGCCACTTGTCGGCGCGCGACAGCGTCTGGGCTACTCGGCTCTCGGCCGTCGACGCCTTCAGTGTGTCCGCCAGCCGGTGCGCCAGCAGGCCGCCCACAGCGTCGTGCTCGCAGGCCGCAATCAGCGCCTCGATCTGGCTCGACGTGACGAGGCAGCGCGCCGCGTCGTGCACCAGCACCCAGTCGTGCGCGCCTGCGCCCTTCTGCCGCAGTGCCACCAGGCCGTTGCGCACCGTGGCCGCGCGGGTCACGCCGCCCACGCGCAGCAGGTATTCGTTTTCGGCGGGAAAGCGCGGCAGCACCGCATCCACGTCGCGGTCGTCCGGCGACACCACCAGCGCCAGCCCGGCGAAGCGCCCCGCCAGCGCGCGGAAGGCCTCCAGCGTGTGGGCCACCATCGGCAGGCCGGCCAGGCGTCGGTACTGCTTGGGCAGCGCGGACTGCGCATGCCCCGCACGATGGCCGGAGCCGGCGCATGGGATCAGCACGAAAAGTCGGGAAGAGGACATGAGGGCCCGGCGCCGGCGCTGGCCAGCAAGCGAATAAAGGGCCGCCATTCTAGAATCGACCGCTACGCACACCCCTCGCCAACCGGCGCGGGGTGTTGTGCATTTCCAGTAAGCGTTCCATGGACCTCCCCCACCTCACGGCGGGCAAGCGTTTCACGCTGCCGCGTCCCCCGTTGTCGGCCGATGCACTGCTGCTGGCGCAGCTGGCCATGCGCGAGAAAGCCGCCGGGCGCGCCACGGCGATGTTCACGGCCGACGCCAACGACGCGCAGCGCCTGATCGATGAAATCGCCTTCTTCGCGCCCGACCTGCGATGCGCCTTGTTCCCCGACTGGGAGACGCTGCCCTACGACAGCTTCTCGCCCCACCAGGACCTGATCAGCGAGCGCCTGGCCACCCTCTGGCGCATCAGCCAGAAGGAGGCCGACGTGGTGCTGGTGCCCGCCACCACCGCCCTCTACCGACTCGCACCCCCGGCCTTCCTGGCCGGCTACACCTTCCACTTCAAGGCCAAGCAGAAGCTCGAGGAATCGAAGCTCAAGGCCCAGCTCACGCTGGCCGGCTACACCCACGTGACGCAGGTGGTCAGCCCCGGCGAATACGCGGTGCGCGGCGGCCTGATCGACCTGTTCCCCATGGGCTCGCCGGTGCCGTTTCGCGTCGACCTGTTCGACGACGAGATCGACACGATCCGCACCTTCGACCCGGACACCCAGCGCAGCCTCTACCCCGTGCCCGAGGTGCGCCTGCTGCCGGGCCGCGAATTCCCGATGGACGACGACGCGCGAGCGCGCTTTCGCAGCCGCTGGCGCGAACTGCTCGAGGGCGACCCGACCAAGAGCCGCATCTACAAGGACATGGGCAACGGCGTGGCCACCGCCGGCATCGAGTACTACCTGCCGCTGTTCTTCGACGAGACGGCCACGGTGTTCGACTACCTGGGCGCAGACGCCACGGTGGTGCTGCACGGCGACCTCGAACCTGCGTTCCAGCATTTCTGGCAGGACACGAACGAACGCTACCGGCTGGTGCGTGGCGACCCCGAGCGCCCCGCCCTGCCGCCCGAGGCGCTGTTCCTGAACGCCGAGCAGTTCTACCAGCGCGCCAAGCCGCACGCGCAACTCGCCATCCGCGGCGACGTGCCCACGGAAGCGCCCTACGCCGAATTCGACAAGCTGCCGCCCTTCGCCGTGGTGCGCGGCGCGGAAGACCCGCTGGTCGGGCTCAAGGCCCACATCAAGGCCACGCCCCACCGCGTGCTGCTGATCGCCGAGAGCGACGGCCGCCGCGAGAGCCTGCTCGACTTCCTGCGCGCCAGCGGCGTGAGCCCGCCGGCCTTCGACTCGCTGGCCGAGTTCGAAGCCTCTGCCGACGAAAAGGTCGGCATCGCCACCGCCGCGCTGGCCTCGGGCTTCGCCTGGCGCGAGCAGGGGATCGACCTCGTCACCGAGACCGAACTGTTCGCCACCGCGCCCACCACGCGCCGGCGCAACAAGAAGCAGGAGCAGGTCAGCGACGTCGAGGCGCTGATCAAGGACCTGTCGGAACTCAACGTCGGCGACCCGGTGGTCCACACCGCGCACGGCATCGGCCGCTACCGCGGCCTGATCCACATGGACCTGGGCCAGGGCAGCGGCCCCGACGGCAAGCCGCTGCTGCAGGAAATGCTGCACCTGGAGTACGCCGACAAGGCCACGCTCTACGTGCCCGTGTCGCAGCTGCACCAGATCAGCCGCTACACCGGCGTGAGCGCCGACGAGGCCCCGCTGCACAAGCTGGGCTCCGGCCAATGGGAAAAGGCCAAGCGCAAGGCCGCCGAGCAGGTGCGCGACTCCGCTGCCGAACTGCTCAACATCTACGCTCGCCGCGCCGCGCGCGAAGGCCATGCTTTCCGCTACTCGCCGGCCGACTACGAGGTGTTCGCCAACGACTTCGGCTTCCAGGAAACCGCCGACCAGAAGGCCGCTATCCACGCCGTGGTGCAGGACATGATCTCGCCCCAGCCCATGGACCGCCTCGTGTGCGGCGACGTGGGCTTCGGCAAGACCGAGGTGGCGCTGCGCGCCGCCTTCATCGCCGTCACCGGCGGCAAGCAGGTCGCGTTCCTCGCGCCCACCACGCTGCTGGCGGAGCAGCATTACCAGACGCTGGTCGACCGCTTCGCCAAGTGGCCCGTGAAGGTGGCCGAGATGAGCCGCTTCCGCTCGGCCAAGGAAATCACCACCGCCGCCAAGGGGCTGGCCGAGGGCCAGGTCGACATCGTGGTCGGCACGCACAAGCTGCTGTCGCAGTCGGTCAAGTTCAAGAATCTGGGGTTGCTCATCATCGACGAGGAGCACCGCTTCGGCGTGCGCCACAAGGAGGCGATGAAGGCCATGCGCGCCGAGGTCGACGTGCTCACGCTCACGGCCACGCCGATTCCGCGCACGCTGGGCATGGCGCTCGAAGGCCTGCGCGACCTCAGCGTGATCGCAACCGCACCGCAACGGCGCCTCGCCATCAAGACCTTCGTGCGCAACGAAGGCACGGGCGTGATCCGCGAGGCCGTGCTGCGCGAGCTCAAGCGCGGCGGGCAGGTCTACTTCCTGCACAACGAGGTCGAGACCATCGAGAACCGGCGCCAGAAGCTGGAAGAAATATTGCCCGAGGCCCGCATCGCCGTGGCCCATGGCCAGATGCCCGAGCGCGAGCTGGAGCGCGTGATGCGCGACTTCGTGGCGCAGCGCTACAACCTGCTGCTGTGCTCGACCATCATCGAGACCGGCATCGACGTGCCGACCGCCAACACCATCGTGATGAGCCGCGCCGACAAGTTCGGCCTGGCGCAGCTGCACCAGTTGCGCGGCCGCGTCGGCCGCTCGCACCACCAAGCCTATGCCTACCTCATGGTGCCCGACACCGAGGGCCTGACCAAGCAGGCGGCGCAGCGGCTCGACGCCATCCAGCAGATGGAAGAGCTGGGCTCCGGCTTCTATCTTGCGATGCATGATCTTGAGATTCGCGGCACCGGCGAGGTGCTCGGCGAAAACCAGAGCGGCAACATGATGGAAATCGGCTTCCAGCTCTACAACGAGATGCTCAGCGAGGCCGTGCGCTCGCTCAAGGCCGGCCAGGAGCCCGACCTGCTTGCGCCGCTGTCGGTCACCACCGAGATCAACCTGCACGCGCCCGCCCTGCTGCCCGACGACTACTGCGGCGACGTGCACCTGCGCCTGTCGTTCTACAAGAAGCTGGCCACCGCGAAGACGCCCGACCAGATCGACACGCTGCTCGAAGAAATCGTCGACCGCTTCGGCAAGCTGCCGCCGCAGGCACAGACGCTGATCGACACGCACCGCCTGCGCGTGCTGGCGCGGCCCTACGGCGTGGTCAAGGTCGACGCGGCGCCGGGCATCATCAACATCACGTTCAAGAAAGATGCGCCGGTCGATGGCATGGCCATCATCCAGCTGATCCAGAAGAACAAGCACATCAAGCTCGCCGGCAACGAGAAGCTGCGCATCGAGCGCGAGCTGAAAGAGCCGAAAGAGCGAGCCCAGATGGTGCGCGACGTGCTGCGCAGCCTGGGCCAACCCCTCGTCAAGGAAACCGTCACCGCATGAGCGCTACCCAAGAAATCTCCCCCGGCCTCGTCATCCAGCGCGTGAAGCCGCCGTTGCGGCTCGCCGACTTCAAGCTGATCGCGTTCGACATGGACTCGACGCTGATCAACATCGAATGCATCGACGAGATCGCCGATGCCGTCGGCAAGAAGGCCGAGGTCGCCGCCATCACCGAGGCCACGATGCGCGGCGAGATCAAGGACTTCAAGGAAAGCCTGCGCCGCCGCGTGGCGCTGTTGCAGGGTGTGCCGGTCGAGGCGCTGCAGCAGGTGTACGACGAGCGGCTGAAGCTCAACCCGGGCGCGAGCGAACTGGTAGCAGCCTGCAAGAAAGCCGGCCTCAAGGTGCTGCTGGTGTCCGGTGGCTTCACCTTCTTCGCGAACCGGGTGAAGGACCGGCTGGGCATCGACTTCGCGCGCTCCAATCTGCTCGACGAAGCCGATGACAAGCTCACCGGCGAGGTCGTCACGCAGAGCTGGGGCGACATCTGCGACGGCGCCGAAAAGCGCAGGACGCTGCTCGAGGTGGCTTCGCTCATGGGCATCTCGCCGCAGGAAACCATCGCCGTGGGCGACGGCGCGAACGACCTCCCGATGATGGGCGAAGCCGGCCTGTCGGTGGCCTATCACGCGAAACCCAAGGTGCGTGAACAGGCAATGGTTGCAATCAACGAAGGCGGACTGGACCGCCTTCTCGAAATACTGCGATGAGCGATTGGGGGCATGGTTGGGGGGCGATGATGCCGACGGGGGACATTCGCGCAGGAGCGTACCCGGTGCCCTTGCACGCGCCCTGAACGACAGCCCCCCAAAGAACAACCGCCCGAACGAGACACGGACCACTGACATGACCGACACCGCCCCGCTCTACCGCGCCGAAGCCCTCAAGGACTACGCGAGCGCCCTGCTGCAAAAAGCCGGGCTCGCCGCGTCAATGGCCGACAGCGTCGCCCGCACGCTCGTCGAAGGCGACCTGCTGGGACACGACACGCACGGCCTCGCGCTGCTGGCCGGGTACGTCAAGGAACTGGAATCCGGTGGCATGACGCGCGACGGCACCCCCGAGGTACTGTCCGACCGCCCCGCCGCCGTGCTCTGGGACGGTAAGCGCCTGCCCGGTCCCTGGCTCATGGACCAGGGCATGGATCTGCTGATTCCGCGTGCCCGCGAACTCGGCACCGCCTCGCTCGTCATCCGCCGCAGCCACCACATCGCCTGCCTCGCCGTCTACATGTTGCGCGCGCTGCAGGAAGACATGCTGATGCTGCTGGCCTGCTCCGACCCCAATGCCGCCAGCGTCGCGCCCTTCGGCGGCACGCAGGCCGTGTTCACGCCGAATCCGCTGGCCATGGGTTTTCCGCTCTCGCAAGGCGGCGTGATGGTCGACATCTCGGCCTCCATCACCACCAACGGCATGAGCAACCGCAAGTGCGCAGCGGGCGAGACCTTCGCCGAGGAATGGCTGATCGACGCGGCCGGCAAGCCGTCGAACGACCCGCAGGTGCTGTTCGACCAGCCGCCTGGCACGCTGCTGCCGGTCGGCGGATTGAGCCACGGCCACAAGGGCTACGGCATGGCGCTGCTGGTCGAGACGCTCACGGCCGGCCTCGCGGGCCACGGCCGGGCCGATCCGCCCGAGGGCTGGGGCGCGACAGTGCACATCACGCTGCACGACCTGAATGCCTTCGGCGGCAAGGATGCCTTCCTGCGCCAGATGGACCATGTGGCGGCGAAGTGTCGCGGCAACGTGCCCATCGACCCGGCCAAGCCTGTGCGGCTGCCGGGCGAAGGCGGTTTGAAGCGTCGGGAAGCGCAGGCCAGGAACGGGGTGCGGCTGCACCCGTCGATTGCGCGCTCGCTGCAGGATGCGGAGCAGCGGTACGGCCTGCGGCTGGCGCTGGCGCAGGCCTGACGGCGGTTATTCCTCTTCGGAATCGGTGGCAGCGCCCTGTTCGCCTTCAGGCCGCGGCTTGCGCTTGCCGGGCTTGGCCAGGATCTCGATGTAGAACTGCTTGCCGCCTTCCTTCACCACCCCGTCGATGAGGCCCGTGATGGCAGAAAGGTGAATGACTTCGGCGGATTCCTGGGCCGCGCCGAACTTGCAATCGAAGTCCCAGAAATCGCTGCCTTCGGGCAATTCGCGCCGCCGCTCGCGCTTGATGTACTTGCGGATCTCGTGCTTGATGGCTTCGAGGAGACGGTCGGGGTGCTTGCCCTCGACCTGAAGCTGAAAGGTTTTTCTCATGGGTGATCGTAACCAATGTGGATGCCGCCGATTCGCGCGCCATCCGATGCCCTCGATGGGCACCGATCTTGCTCGCTACCATGGCTGCCGAGCAAATTCCACGGCGGCCGTGCCGAATCGCCCATGCTGACCTACTTCCATCCAGAGCAGCTGCTGCACCATCCGCGCAGCTACCTGTCGCGCGGACAGATGCGCACCCCGCAGGAAATTCCCGACCGCGCACTTCGGCTCGTCGCCGCCGTGCAATCGCTCGGCTTCGATCTCCGGACGCCGGCCGACGCCGGCATGGCGCCATTGGCCGCCGTGCACAGTGCCGACTACCTGCGCTTTCTCGAGGACGCGCACGGCGAATGGAAGCAGATGCCGCCCGACTGGGGCGACGAGGTGATGTCGAACGTTTACGTGCGCGAGCCCAACCGCCTGCGCGGCGTGCTGGCCAAGGCGGCGCGCTACCTTGCCGACGGCAGCTGCCCGGTCGGGGCCGAGACCTGGCGCTCCGCGTACTGGTCGGCCCAGAGCGCGGTGGCCGGCGCGGCGGCCATCGTCGACGGCGCCCCTGCGGCCTACGCACTGTGCCGCCCGCCCGGCCACCATGCGCGCGTCGATGCCGCTGGCGGCTTCTGCTACCTCAACAACGCGGCCATCGCCGCCCAGGCGCTGCGCGGGCGCTTCGCTCGCGTGGCGGTCCTCGATACCGACATGCACCACGGCCAGGGGGTGCAGGAAATCTTCTACGACCGCAGCGACGTGCTGTATGTCTCGATCCACGGCGACCCGACCAACTTCTACCCTGCCGTCGCCGGCTACGACGACGAGCGCGGGGCCGGCGACGGCGATGGCTTCAACGTCAATTTCCCGATGCCGCACGGGGCGACGGAAGCGGCCTTCTTCGAGCGCGTCGGCGATGCGGCGGGCGTGCTGCAACGATTCGCGCCGGACGCGCTGGTCCTGGCCCTCGGGTTCGACATCTACAAGGACGACCCCCAGTCGCAGGTCGCGGTGACGACCGAGGGTTTCGGCCGTCTCGGCAAGGCCGTAGGCGCGCTGGGGCTGCCTACGCTGATCGTCCAGGAAGGCGGCTATCACCTCGACAGCCTGGAAGCCAACGCACGCGCTTTCTTCGGAGGATTTGCAGGCACGGCGTGACGGTTCCGGCTGTGATCGGCACGGCGCTGTGTACAGTCGGCGCTTCGAACGAAAGCAGGTGAAGACATGGCGCGCGCAAACGACTGGGCAAGCAAGGTGATGGCATTGATCAACGGTGGCAACCCCGCCGCAGCCATCGCGCAGATCAAGGTCGCGCCATCGGTCAAGGACCTGAAGGCGCTGCAGACCATCATGACGTTGTCGAAAATGAAAGGCCGCTATCCGAACGTGGATGCGGCCATTTCAGACAACCTGGACCTGCTTGCAGCGCCCCGGCTGCACCGGTCCCCCTGATCGGATCGACTACAGCGCCTGACCGAGGCGCTTCACGCCCTCTTCGATCTTCGCCACGTCGGCCGTCGCAAAGCTCAGCCGCAGCGTGGCCACATCGGGTTTCTCCGCGAAGAACGGCGCGCCGGGCACGAAGGCCACGAGCTTCTCGATCGCTCGCTTCGCCAGTTCGTTCGCATCGGCCAGCTTGCCATTGGCGCCGGTGAGGCGCGCCCAGAAGAACAAGCCGCCGTCGGGCTGGGTGAAGCTCACTGCATCGCCCAGCTCGCGCCTGAGCGCCGCGCCCATGGCCTGGGCACGCTGGCCGTAGACCTCGCGCACGTGCGCCAGCGTGGCCGGCATGCGGCCGCTCTTGAGGTATTGCGCAGCCGTGGCCTGCGAGAACGTGCTCGTGTGCGCGTCGCTGAACTGCTTGCACATCGTCGCCTTGGACAGCAGCTCGGGCGGCGCGATCATCCAGCCGATGCGCAGGCCCGGGCTCAGCACCTTGCTCAGGCTGCCGCAGTGCGCCAGCAACTCGCGGCTGCCCGGCACGTCTTTGCTCAGGGCCAGGATGGAGGGCGGAGGTGCTTCGCCGAAATAGAGGTCGCCATAGGGGTCGTCCTCGACGATCAGCGTCTGGTACTTCACGGCCAGCTCGAGCACCTTCTTGCGGCGCTCCAGCGTCAGCATCGCGCCGCTGGGGTTGCCGAAGGTCGGGATCAGGTAGACGAACTTGGGCTTGTGCTCGGCGATGAGCTTCTCGAGCTCGTCGGTCTTCACGCCGTTGGCGTCGATGGGAGCGCTGATGAGCTGCGCGCCGTAGAGGCGGAAGCATTGGATGGTGGCCAGGAAGGTCGGGCCCTCGACGATCACCTTGTCGCCGGGCGAGATCATGGTCTTGCCCAGCAGGTCGAGCGCCTGCTGGCTGCCGGTGGTGACGATCAGGCCACCGGGGTCGACCTCGACGCCCTTGGTCTTCATGAAGGCGCTGAGCTGGCTGCGCAGCGGCTCGTAGCCTTCGGTGGCGCCGTACTGCAGCGCAGCGCCGGGTTCTTCGGAGAGCGCCTTCTGGCTCGCCTCCTTGAGGCCCTCGACGTCGAACATGGCGCTGTCGGGAAAGCCACCCGCAAAGCTGATGATCCCGGGCTTGCCCAGCAGCTTGAAGAGTTCGCGGATGGCGGAAGTCTCGACGTTGTCGAGGCGGGAGGCGAATTGCATGGTCGGTCTCACTTTCTGGGGTGCCATTGTCGCGAAAGCGGCAGGCAATAAAGCTGCGTAAGGCTATCGCCTTTCAACGATATATTGCGCGTGCCGCCCCCCCACGAAGCCCCATGAAAAAAAACGACATCCCCCTCTTCTTCGCCACCCTGCAGGCGGCCAACCCCGAGCCCGAGACTGAACTCGAATACACAACCCCCTTCGAGCTGCTGGCCGCCGTGCTGCTGTCGGCACAAGCCACCGACGTGGGCGTGAACAAGGCCACGCGCAAGCTGTATCCGGTGGCGAATACGCCGCAGGCCATTCTCGATCTGGGTGTCGAGGGGCTGGAGGAGTACATCAAGACCATCGGGCTGTACCGCAGCAAGGCGAAGCACCTGATCGAGGCCTGCCGCATGCTGGTGGAGCTGCACGGCGGCGAGGTGCCGCGCACCCGCGCCGAGCTGGAGGCGCTGCCGGGCGTCGGCCGCAAGACCGCGAACGTGGTGCTCAACGTGGCCTTCGGCGAGCCGACCATGGCGGTCGACACGCACATCTTCCGCGTTGGCAACCGCACCGGGCTTGCGCCCGGCAAGACGCCGCTGGAGGTGGAACTCAAACTCGAGAAGCGCGTCCCACCCGAATACCGGCTGCATGCGCACCATTGGCTCATCCTGCATGGCCGCTACATCTGCGTGGCGCGCAAGCCGCGCTGCTGGGAGTGCGCGGTGGCCGTTTTCTGCGCCTACAAGCCAAAGACACCGATGCCGAAGACGGCCTGAGACCGACGACGAATGACGACACGAAAGAACGACTCCCGGGCACTGCTGGCCGCCACGCTGCTCGCCGCCCTCCTTCCGGCCGCGGCATGGTCGCAGCGGGGCGGCGGCCTGCCGCCCGAGGCCATGGCGATCTACGGCGGCCGCTGGTCGACGAACTGCGCCAACGCGGCCGCACCGACGCTGCAGGTGCGCCAGGACATGCTGATCGCCGAAAGCGGCAAGCGCCGCGTGACCGGCAACGAACCGCAGACCGCCCACAGCTTCTTCGGCAACCGCCCGCCGCCGGCGGGCTTCGACGTGGCGCTGATGAGCAGCCCGGGCAAGTCCGGCGCAATGACCTTCCTCGTCTACCGCGAAGCGCGCGGCCAGTACATCGCGCTGGACGCCGACAAGCCGGTCGCCGGCCAACTCGGCCCCGACATGATGAAGCTGCGCTACTGGCGCTGCAACGGCGCGGTGCGGGCCGTGGCCCCGCCCGTCGAGCCCGCCGTCAAGGCGCCTCCCCCGCCCACGGGCAGCCCGGCGGCGCTGGCGCGGGGCCCGGCCATGGAGAAGGCCTGGCGCGCCGCCTTGGGCACGCGCGAGAACGACCGCTGGCTGGTGCGCCGCGAAGGTCCGGCGCCCGAGCCGCAATGGGTGACGGTCGAGGGAACGCGCTACCTCCTGCAGGCCTTCTGCAAGCCGCACGACTGCTACGACAACAACGCGATCGCGCTCTACGACCAGGGCTCCGGCCGCCTCTACGGCCTGGTGCAGCGCAACGGCAGCAACCGCTTCCTGGGCACGCCGCCGGCTGCACTTGCGCCGCAGCTGGAGCGGCTCTGGCGCGAACAGTGGCGGCAGAAGAACTGAGCCGCAATCGGCACTGGCCGACGGCAGCTAATTGTCGAAAGTCAGCCAACCGCCGAAGGGCAGTTCCCCATCAGGCCAGTCGGCGGCGACTCCAGGGCAGCGGGTGCCGCGCTGCAGCAACGTTACCGCCCGCAGCACGCCGGCGTGCGTGATCCACAGCGCATCGCCCTCGTCCACAAGCCATTCGTCATGTGCGGCGGCCACGCGCTGCATAAATGCGCGCACGCTTTCGCCATGGCCGCCGGCAGGCGCATCGGCGAAATTGCCGGTCCAGGCGTCGAATTCCTCGCGTGCGATGGCAGACCACGGCCGCCCTTCCCAGGCGCCGAAGTTCATCTCGGCCAGCCGTGCGTCGTGCCGCACCCGAAGATCGGGGCGCAACGCGGCGATGGCATCGGCCAGCCCGGCACATCGCCGCAGCGGCGAACTGCGCACGCTGATGGCCGCAGGAAGCAAAGGCGCGATGCGCTGCGCAGCAGCGAGCGTGGCGTCTGCATGGGCTTCGAGGTCCGTGGCGCCGTAGCACAGCCCGGGCTCGGCCACCACGGGCGCGTGGCGCTGGAGCCAGAGCGTCCTTCGGGCGGCGTCGCTCATGCGCGCCACGCCAGTGCGAGGTAGATCGCCAGCTCGCAGACCTGCTGGGTGGCGCCAAGGCCGTCGCCGGTGAAGCCCTGCAGCCGGCGCATGAAAAGACGCGCCATCCAGCCTGCGGCAACAACGGCCGCAAGCAAGGCCGCCAAGACGTGCGCCACGTCGTGTGCATGCAGCAGCAGTGCCACCGCCGGCAGCGCCCACACCACCGCGATCAGCAACGCGCCACCGCTGATCGCATCCGCCAGCGGCTTCGCCTTGCTCGCCCCGCTGTCACCCACATAGGGCAACCACCGGATCAGGAACAGCGGCGTCAGCCGCGACAGCACATGTGCGCCGACGATGGCGACAACAACCGCCTGCAGGCCGTGCCCGGCCAGCATTGCGAGCAGCGCGCATTTCAGGCCCAGCGCCAGCGCCAGAGCCAGCGCACCGAAGGCGCCGATGCGCGAGTCCTTCATGATCTCCAGCGCCCGGTCGCGGTCGGCCGAACCGCCCAGGCCATCGGCCACGTCGGCCAGACCGTCTTCATGGAAGGCGCCGGTCAGCATCACGGTGGCGGTGGTGCTCAGCACGGCAGCAGCCAGCGCACCGGCGACACCCGGCAGCCCCATGCCCACACCCGCGAACACCAGCGCCGCCACGCCACCTGCCAGCCATCCGATGCCGGGCAGATGCGCCGCGCTCGAACGCAGCATCTGCGGACTGAAGCCGACCCACGCAGCCAGCGGCCCCGTCACCGGCACGCGCGTGAAGAACTGCAGCGCGAGCAGGAAATGGCGAACGCCGTTCATCCTCTTCAGCTGTCCTTGCGCGACACGCCGGCCGACTCGAAGCTCGCCATCTCGCGCAGGATGCGGCAGGCCGATTCGAGCAGCGGCCAGGCCAGCGCCCCGCCCGAGCCTTCGCCCAGGCGCAGTTCGAGCTTGAGCAGCGGCTCCAGCCCCAGCCGCTCCAGCAGCAGCACGTGGCCGGGTTCGGCCGAGCAATGCGCGGCCACGCAGCGCTGCACCACGTGCGGCTGCAGCGCCTGCGCCACCAGCACCGCTGCGCTGGCGATGAAGCCGTCTACCACGATCACGCGCCGCTCCTCGGCCGCCTGCAGCACCGCGCCGACCAGCGTAGCCACCTCGAAGCCACCGAAGGCGGCCAGCGCGTCCAGAGGCGCGGTCGCGCCCGCGTGCAGCGCCAGCACCTGCCGCAACACATCGCGCTTGCGCGCCAGCCCGGCCGCATCGAGGCCGGTGCCGGCACCGGTGCAGGCGTCGATGTCCAACCCGCCCAGCCGCGAGAGCAGCAGCGCGGCAGACGAACTGTTGCCGATGCCCATCTCGCCGAGCAGCAACGCATTGCCCGGCAGCACGCGCACCACCTCGCGCCCGTTGGCGATGGCCTGGGCGCACTGCGCGGCCGTCATGGCCGGGCCCTGCGAAGCGTCTGCCGTACCTTCGGCGATCCGGCGCGACACCAGCCCCGGGGCCGCCGGGCAGTCGCGCCGCACGCCGCAGTCGACCACCGTCAGTGCCAGCCCGTGCTGGCGCGCCAGCACGCTCACGGCCGCGCCGCCGGCGAGGAAGTTCTCGACCATCTGCCAGGTCACGTCGCTCGGGTACGCCGAGACGCCGCGCGCCGCCAATCCGTGGTCGCCCGCGCAGACCAGCATCTGCGGGGCTTCGAGCTCCGGGCTTTCGGTGCCGAGGATGGTGCCGATGCGCAGCGCCAGCGCCTCGAGCCGGCCCAGCGAGCCGAGCGGCTTGGTCTTGTTGTCGAGCGCGCTCTGCAGGCGGGCGGCGAGCGCGGTGTCGGTGATGTCGGAAATGGTGGGAATGGTTTCGGTCATGCAATCAGTCCGGCGAGCACGCCGGCGTCGAAGTGGGTATCGATGAAGTCGGCCAGGCCGTCGAAGGTGGCGTCGAGCGTGGGCACGGAGGCACCGAACAGCGCGTGCAGCGCGCGCGGGTCCTCGAACAGGCCGTGAAGATAGATGCCGAGCACGTTGCCGCGCGCGTTCTGCCAGGCCAGTCCGTCGGGCATCACGGCCTGGCCGTCCTGCGCCATCTGCGGGTGTG
Organism: Variovorax sp. Varisp46; assembly: GCF_059491885.1. Lineage (NCBI taxonomy): Bacteria > Pseudomonadati > Pseudomonadota > Betaproteobacteria > Burkholderiales > Comamonadaceae > Variovorax > Variovorax sp. Varisp46. The sequence continues at coordinate 1,786,249 of NZ_CP168515.1, read as the reverse complement.
CGGCGGTCTGGCCATGGTGGATCTCGTAGCCGGCGACGGGCACGTCCGACAGCGCGGCCCAGACACCGCTCAGCTCGCCGAAGGTCCCGGTGCGATGCCGCACCGTCTTCTCGCGCGCGAACACCGTCACCAGCGGCAGCAGGCCCAGTCCCGGCGCATTGCCGTCGATGCCGTGCGGATCGACCAGCGCCTCTCCCAGCATCTGCAGTCCGCCGCAGATGCCCAGCACCGCGCCGCCGCGTTCGGCATGCGCGGCCACGGCGCTGTCCAGCCCCTGGGCGCGCAGCCAGGCCAGGTCGCCGCTGGTGTGCTTGGAGCCGGGCAGCACGATCCAGTCGGCGCCGGCCACGTCGGCCGGCGTACGGGCCCAGACCAGCCGCACGCCGGGCACGTTCTTCAGCGCCTGGAATTCGTCGAGGTTGCTGATGCGCGGGTATGCCACGACCGCGACCGTGCGCGTCACGGTGCCGCTCGCACGGCTGCGGTCATCGAATACGCCGTCCTCCTCGGGCAAGCCGTGCTGCCACCACATCGGCAGCGTGGCCACGGTGGGCACGCCGGTCAGTTCCTGCAGTTGCTGCGGCGCAGGCGCGAGCAGCGAGGCATCGCCGCGGAACTTGTTGAGCACGAAGCCGCGCAGCAGCGCGCGGTCGGCCTCGGGCAGCAGCGCCCAGGTGCCGTACAGATGGGCAAAGGCGCCTCCGCGGTCGATGTCGGTCGTGAGCAGGCAGCGCGCCTGCGCGTGCCGGGCGATGCGCATGTTGACGATGTCGCTGGCCATCAGGTTGATCTCGGCCGGCGAACCCGCGCCTTCGATCACCACCACGTCGTTTCCGGCGCGCAGTTCGTCGAGCGCCTGCGCGATCTGCGGCCAGACGCGCTCGCTGCGGCCGCGCCAGGGCAAGCCCGAGAGTTCGTCATTCACCTGCCCCATCAGCACCACCTGGCTGTGGGTGTCGCGCTCGGGCTTGAGCAGCAGCGGGTTCATGCGCACCCCGGGCACGGCATTGGCGGCCAGGGCCTGGAAATATTGGGCGCTGCCGATCTCGCCGCCGTCGACCACGCGGGCGTTGTTGCTCATGTTCTGCGCCTTGAAAGGCGCCACCTTCAGGCCCTGCCGCGCATACCAGCGGCACAGCGCCGTGGCCAGCCAGCTCTTGCCGGCGCCGCTGGTGGTGCCCAGGACCATGACGCAACGCGCCGGCCCGCTTTTCGCCTTTGAACTCATCGGCGAATTGTCGTTGAGCGCCACACAGGTCCGGGAAAGGCCAAATGGAAGCGACGAAATGCGACATCTTTCACATCACCGGGCATTGCAAATACATCCGGTGCATCAAACAGTAGCATTTTTTGCGTACACCAGATGCCACCACACCGCATTGCACCCGGGAACCCATGCCAGCCTTGAATGATTTGGCGCTAACCGTCGAGGAACGCGAGCCGGGCCAGTTCTTCTGGATCCTGCTCGAAGCCCACCATGGCGACGCCGTCTCCGAAACCTTCGACTACCGGGTCTACCGGACAGCGTCGAGGCCGCAGGCCAGCTATTCAAACGCCCTGGCCGTGGGCGCGGTGGAGCTGCAAAAAATAAGCGCCGCCGCGAATCCAGCCGGCAAGAAAACCGACTGAATCCACGGCGGCGCAAGACCGCCTTGCGGCGCTCAGGCTTTCAATTTCAATCCTTGATCGCGATTCAGCGCACGGCCACGGCCGTCCGTGCCGGGACAGCCGCGACCGGCGCCGGCGCTTCCCAGCCGCCGCCGATGGCGCGGATCAGCCCCACCGCCGCCTGGTACTGTGCCGACTTCACCTGCAGTGCCTGCCGGCGGTTGCGCAATTCGCTGCGGCGCGCGTCCAGCAGGTCGAGCTGGCTGACGTAGCCGTTGCGATAGCGCGTGTCCGACAGGCTGGTGGCGCGCTGGGCCGATGTCACGGCCTGTGCCTGCACGACCGACTGCTCCTGCAGGATGCGGATGGCGGCCAGTTGGTCTTCGACTTCCTGAAACGCCACCAGCACCTGCGTGCGGTAGCTCGCGAGCGCACCGTCGAGCTGGGCATTGGCGCCCTGCACGCCGGCCTCGCGGCGGCCGCCGTCGAAGATCGGCAGCGACAGCAGCGCGCCCACGCCCCACGAGCGCGCCGACCACTTGAAGAGGTCGCCGATCTCGGGCGAGGCATAGCCGGCGGCGCCGGTCAGCGAGATGTCCGGGAACCACGCGGCCTGCGCCACGCCCACGCGGGCCTGCGCGGCCAGCACAGCGCTCTGCGCGGCCGACACGTCGGGGCGACGGGTGAGCACCGTGGCGGGCACACCCGGCGGAATGGACGGGAGCGCCGTCGCCCACTCGTCGACGCGCAAGCCGAAGCTGGAAGCCGAATCGCCCACCAGCACCGCGAGCGCATGCTCCACCTGGGCGCGCTGGCGGTCGAGCGCGAGCGCATCCGACTCGGTGGACGACACCTCGGTCTGCACGCGCGCCACGTCGAGCTCGGCGATGTCGCCGGCCTGCTCGCGGCGCTGCGACAGGCGCAGCGTGTCGCGATACGCCTCGACCTGCTCGCGCACCAGGGCGCGCTCGGCATCGAGCGCGCGCAACTGCAGGTAGGTCTGCGCCACTTCGGCCTGCACGGCGAGGCGCGTGCTTTGCAGCAGCGCCTCGCGGCCGGCCGCATCGAGCTTGGCCGCATTGCTCGCGCCCGAGAGGCGGCCGAACAGGTCGACCTCGTACGAGAACGTGGCGCCGATGTTCGTCATCGTGGCTGGCCGGGTGCTGGCCGTGGCCTTGTCCAGGCCCGCGCCGCGGTTGGCGCCAGCGCCAAGGCCGATCTGCGGCAGGCGGTCGGCGTTGGCGCTGCGCGCCAGCGCGCGAGCCTCGGCCAGCCGAGCGGCCGCGGCCTGGATGTTGGTGTTGTTGACGTCGGCCTTCTCGATCAGTGCGTTGAGCGCCGGATCGTTGAACGCAAGCCACCAGTCGCCGCGCGGTTGCGCCTCGGAGGGCGCGGCCCGCGTGAAGCCGGCGGGCGGCGTCACCGCCTGGTCCTTGCCCTGCTCCTTGAACTGGGCGGTGGTCGTGATCTCGGGCAGGCCCGAGGGCGCGGTGGCACAGCCGGCGAGCACCAGGGCTGCCATCAGCGGCAGCAACGCGGTACGAAGCGGCTTCACCAGAGGTTGTACTGAAAATTTCATGATGCGCTTTCTCGATCAGTCGTCATGCGAAGAACGCGGCGATGCGGGCACCGGATGAAGGCCGCCACCACCGGCGCCGCCATGCGAAGCCGGATGCCCGGCCGACACGAAGTCGTCGCCATGCGGCACTTCGCCATGCAGCTTGAGTGGCCGGTTGCCCGCGAGGCGGCGCAGCAGCACGTAGAACACAGGCGTCAGGAACAGGCCGAAGGCTGTCACGCCGATCATCCCGGCGAACACCGCCACGCCCATGGCCTTGCGCATCTCCGAACCCGCGCCGGTGGACAGCACGAGGGGCAGCACGCCCATCACGAAGGCCAGCGAGGTCATGAGAATCGGGCGCAGGCGCAGGCGGCTTGCTTCGATGGCGGCCTGTATCGGTGTGCGGCCGGCAAATTCGAGCTCCCGGGCAAACTCCACGATAAGAATCGCGTTCTTCGCACTCAGCCCCACCAGCACGATCAACCCGATCTGCGTGAAGACGTTGTTGTCACCCCCCGATATCCATACGCCGGTCATCGCGGCCATGATGCCCATGGGCACGATCAGGATGATCGCGATCGGCAGCGTCAGGCTTTCGTACTGCGCAGCCAGCACCAGGAACACCAGCAGGATCGCCAGCGGGAACACCAGGAAGGCGGAGTTGCCGGCCAGGATTTCCTGGTAGGTCAGCTCGGTCCACTCGAAGCTCACGCCCTTGGGCAGCGTCTCGGCCGCGATCTTGGTGATCGCGTCCTGCGCCTGGCCCGAGGAGTAGCCCGGCGCCGGGCCGCCGTTGATGTCGGCGGCGAGGTAGCCGTTGTAGCGCATGGCGCGTTCCGGGCCGAAGGTCGAATTCACCTTCATCAGCGCGGCCAGCGGCACCATCTCGCCCGAGGTCGAGCGCACCTTCAGCAGGCCCACGTCTTCGGCACGGGCGCGGTAAGGCGCATCGGCCTGGACGCGCACGGAGTACGTGCGGCCGAACTTGTTGAAGTCGTTCGCATACAGGCTGCCAAGGTAGATCTGCATGGTGTCGAAGATGTCCGTCACGGGCACGCCGAGCTGGCGGGCCTTGGTGCGGTCGATGTCGGCGTACAGCTGCGGCACGTTGACCTGCCAGCTCGTGAACATGCCGGCCAGTTCGGGCGCCTGGTAAGCCTTGGCCATGAAGGCCTTCACTGCCGCGTCCATCTGGTCGTAGCCCACCGAGCCGCGGTCTTCCAGTTGCAGCTTGAAGCCGCCCGTGGTGCCCAGGCCCGCCACCGGCGGCGGCGGGAACATCACGATGAAGGCGTCCTGGATGCTCGAGAAGGCGCCGTTCAACTGGCCCGCCACCGCGCCGCCGCTCTGGTCGGCGCGCTTGCGCTGGTCGAAGGGCTTGAGCGTGGCGAACACGATGCCCGAGTTGGAGCTGTTGGTGAAGCCGTTGATCGACAGGCCCGGGAAGGCGATGGCGTCTTCCACGTTCGGGTTCTTCTTCATGATCTCGCCCATGCGCTGGATCACTTCGTCGGTGCGGTCGAGCGTGGCGCCGTCGGGCAGCTGAGCGAAGCCGATCAGGTATTGCTTGTCCTGCGCCGGCACGAAGCCGCCGGGCACCGCCTTGAAGAGGCCGAAGGTCACGGCGATGAGCGCGACGTAGATCGCGAGCATCAGCGCCTTGCGCGAGATCACGTTCTTCACGCCGCCGCTGTAGGCCTCGGAGCCGCGATGGAACAGCTTGTTGAAGCCGCGGAACAGCCAGCCGAAGGCCTTGTCCATGCCGCGCGTCAGTGCGTCCTTGGGAGCGTCATGGCCGCGCAGCAGCAGTGCAGCGAGCGCGGGCGACAGCGTCAGCGAGTTGATCGCCGAGATCACCGTCGAGATCGCAATCGTCACCGCGAACTGGCGGTAGAACTGGCCCGTGAGGCCGCTGATGAAAGCCAGCGGAACGAACACGGCCACCAGCACCAGCGCAATCGCGATGATGGGCCCGGACACTTCGCGCATCGCGCGATAGGTCGCCTCGCGCGGCGTGAGCCCCGCCTCGATGTTCCGCTCGACGTTCTCCACCACCACGATGGCGTCGTCCACCACGATGCCGATGGCCAGCACCAGCCCGAACAGGCTCAGCGCGTTGATCGAAAAGCCGAGGACGTGCAGCACCGCGAAGGTGCCGATCACCGACACCGGCACGGCCAGCAGCGGAATGATCGACGCGCGCCACGTCTGCAGGAACAGGATCACGACCAGCACCACCAGCATGATGGCTTCGAGCAGCGTGTGGATCACCGATTCGATGGACGCGCGCACGAACTGAGTCGGGTCGTAGGCGATGCGGTATTCCAGGCCCTCGGGCATGTTCTTGTTGAGCTCGGCCATCGTCTTGCGCACGTTGGACGAGATGTCGAGCGCATTGGAGCCCGGCGCCTGGAACACACCCATGCCGACGGCCGGGTCGTTGTTCAGCAGCGAGCGCAGCGAGTAGTCGGCGGCGCCCATCTCGAGGCGGCCGATGTCGCGAAGACGCGTGACGGCGCCGTCGGTGCCGCTCTTGACGATGATGTCGCCGAACTCTTCCTCGCTCTGCAGGCGACCTTGCGCATTGATCGACAGCTGCATGTCCACGCCCGACAGGCCCGGCGATGCGCCGACCACGCCGGCCGCGGCCTGCACGTTCTGGCCACGGATGGCAGCCACCACGTCGCTCGCCGAGAGGCCGCGCTGCGCGACCTTCTGCGGGTCGAGCCACACGCGCATGGAGTAGTCGCCGCCGCCGAAGATCTGCACCTGGCCCACGCCTTCGATGCGCGCCAGCGGGTCCTTCACGTTCAGCACCGCGTAGTTGCGCAGGTAGTTGATGTCGTAGCGATTGTTCGGCGAGACGAGGTGGACCACCATCGTCAGGTCGGGCGCGCTCTTGACGGTCGTGATGCCAAGCCGGCGCACTTCCTCGGGCAGACGCGGCTCGGCTTGCGAGACGCGGTTCTGCACGAGCTGCTGTGCCTTGTCGGGATCGGTGCCGAGGCGGAACGTCACGGTGAGCGTCAGCACGCCGTCGGTCGTTGCCTGGCTGCCCATGTAGAGCATGCCTTCGACGCCGTTGATCTGCTCTTCGAGCGGCGTGGCCACCGTTTCAGCAATCACCTTCGGGTTGGCACCGGGGTACTGGGCGCGCACCACCACCGAAGGCGGCGCGACTTCCGGGTACTCCGAGATCGGCAGCCCGCGCAGCGCGATCAGGCCGGCTATCAGCATCAATAGCGACAGCACGCCGGCAAAGATCGGCCGGTCGATGAAGAATTTTGAGAGATTCATGTTCGTTTACTCCACCGCGTCGTGCGCGGTCCACGCCGCATGCAGGCATGCGGCATCCAAGTGGCTCCCATTTCAGGAACACCGCGGAACCGGCTTTGCCGGGCCGCTGGTGTTGCCCCCGCGAGGGGGTTGGCGGCTACACGAAGTGAGCAAGCCTGGGGGTGGTTCAAGATTTGGCCGCTTCCGCGACACGTTCCGGTTGTTGTTGCTTGGGGTCGGCCTTGGCGTCCATGGTCACTTGCTTCGGCGCCACCAGCGCACCAGGGCGGATGTGCTGCAGGCCGTTGACCACGACCTTGTCGCCGGCCTTCAGACCCTTGCTCACGACACGCAGCCCGTTGATCGACGCACCGAGCGTGACTTCGCGGTAGACCGCCTTGTTGTCTTCGCCCACGACCATCACGAACTTCTTGTTCTGGTCAGTGCCGATGGCGCGTTCGCTCACGAGAAGCGCGGTGTCGTTGCGGGCCTGTCCCATGCGGATGCGGGCGAACTGGCCGGGGATGAGCGCGCCGTCCTTGTTGTCGAACGAAGCACGCACGCGCACCGTGCCGCTCTTGGCATCGACCTGGTTGTCGATCAGCTGCAGCTTGCCGGTGAAGGGCGTGCCGTCGAGGCCGGCGGTGCCCATCTGCACGGGAATGCTCTCGATCTGGCCTCGGGCGCTGGAGCCGCTCGGCAGGTCTTTCAGGGCTCGCGTGATGACCTGCTCGTCGGCGTCGAAGCTCGCGTAGATCGGGCTCACCGACACCAGCGTGGTCAGCACCGGCGCACCGGGGCCCGCGGCGACGAGGTTGCCCACCGTCACTTCGAGCTTGCCGATGCGGCCCGACACCGGCGCGCGCACCTGGGTGTAGCCCAGGCTCAGGCGCGCGGTCTGCAGTTGGGCCTGGGCGGCGCGCAGGTTGGCATTGGCTTCGCTGCCGGCATTCACACGCTCGTCGTACTCGCGCTGGGCAATGGCCTTGTCGTCCCACAGACGCTTGGCACGCTCCTGCTCGCTGCGGCTGAACGACTGGCGGGCCTGCGCGGAGGCCACTTGTGCTTCGGCGCGCTCGACCTCGGCCGCGTACGGGGCGGGATCGATGGTGATCAGCAGATCGCCCTGCTTCACCAATGCGCCTTCGCGAAAGTGCACCGACTGCACGGCGCCCGCGACGCGGGAGCGCACATCGACGCGCTGGACGGCTTCGAGCCGGCCCGAGAACTCGTCCCAGGCGTTGATCTCGCTCGACGCCACGGTGGCCACCGACACCGGGGTGGCCTGCGGCGCCGCCGGTGCGTTGTTGGCCTCGGCCTTGAAACTGTGCATGCCCAACACGGCGGCCGCCACGGCCAGCAATGCGGTAATGCCGGTCACGGCGGGCCACAGGCCCTTGCGGGCGACGGAAGACAGCTTTTTCTCGTTGTTCGACATGATGGTTCGTCCTTCTCGATGACTTCAGGGATGCAACAGGCCACCCCGGCGCTTTTGGCACCAGGCGGCGGAATTCAGAAAAAACAAGGCCCTCGCACGCTGCCGCGCTGGCGGCGTGTCGATCAGGCAGCCGGGATCGGCCGGGAACTAGCTGGGGTGGTTCGGCGCCGCACCCGGTGGCGTGGTCGCGCTGAAAAACTCGCGGAAGTGCTGCTGCACCGTGGCCTCACAGGCCACGCAACCCGTGTTCTCGGTGTCGTAGAGTGCCTTGGGCCAGTTGGAGGCACTGGGCAGCACGCTGCTCGTGACCTCGATGCCGGCGGCACGCAGGCGGCCGGCGAAGGTCAGCGCCTCGTCGCGCATGGCGTCGTCCTGGCCCACCAGCACCAGCGCAGGCGCCAGGGCCGACAGCCGCAGCGAACCGCTGGGCACCGCATAGGGATGGGTGGCGTTCGAGGGGCAGCTCAGGTACTTCTCCCAGCCGCTGGCCCAGCGGCATTCGGCCGCATCGCTGGTGGCCTTGCGCAACGAGGCGGTGCCGGCGCAGGGGTCGAGCATGGGCGACAGCAGGATCTGGCCGGCAACCGGCGGATGCGCCCGGTCGCGGGCGATCAGCGCCACCGCGGCCGCCAGGTTGCCGCCGGCTTCCTCGCCGGCCAAGTACACCTGCGCGCCTTTGCCGCCGAGCTTGGTGCGCTGCTTGTAAAGCCATTCGAGGGCGGCATAGCCCACCTCGATCGGCTCCGGGAACGGCGATTGGGGCGCCAGCGGATAGGCCACCGACACCACCACCGCCCCCGCGCCGGCCAGCAGCCGGGCCACGTTGCGGCCGTTGTCGAGATCGCCGCACACAAAGGTGCCGCCATGGAAATGCAGCACCAGCGGTGCGACTTCACCCTTGGCACGCTGGCCGTACACACGGGCACCGACCGGTTCGCGGCCGGGCAGCTCGATCGACAGATCGGCTTCCACGCCCTGTACCGCCGCACGGGCGGCGGCTTCGGCAGAGCGGGACGATGGAACGGGTGACATGGGCGACCTCAGGGAATTGGGCGATGGTTGAAATATAAGTCGCCCGGCGCAGCGTTGAAACAGGCAAGCCGGCCCTACTCTGTTTCCAAACCGATAACAATCGGGGCCACCCGCCAAGGGTTTGGCTGCTTGTGTGAGAATCCGCCTCCCCGGTGTGGGCCGGGTACCCAGAACAGGCATTCAATGGATCAAATCCAGGCCATGCGGATCTTCGTCCGCGTCGTGGAAGCCGGCACATTCACCCGTGCGGCGGACTCTCTCGCCCTGCCCAAAGGCACGGTCACCAAACAGATCCAGGCGCTCGAATCGCGCCTGCGCGTGAAGCTGCTCAACCGCACCACGCGGCGCGTCACGGTCACACCCGACGGCGCGGCCTACTTCGAGCGGGCCGCGCGCCTTCTCAACGACTTCGACGACATGGAAGCCAGCATGACGAATGCGCAGGCCAACCCCACGGGGCGGCTGCGCATCGACGTCGGCACCTCGGTGGCAAGGCAGATCATCCTGCCTGCGCTGGCCAGCTTCTGCGACCGCTATCCTGATATCCAGGTCGACCTGGGGGTGAGCGACCGCACCGTCGACCTGATCAGTGACAACGTCGACTGCGTGATCCGCGCCGGCGAGCTCAACGACCAGTCGCTGGTGGCGCGGCGCATCGGCACGCTGCACTTCGTCACCGTGGCATCGCCGGCGTACGTGAAGCGCTACGGCATGCCGCAGCACCCGAGCGACATCGAGAAGCGCCACCACGTGGTGAGCTACTTCTCGGGCACCACGCGGCGCGTTTACCCGCACGAGTTCAAGAAGGGCGACGAACAGATCGAGCTGAACGGGCCCTACCGCGTGTCGGTGAACGAGAGCAACGCGCACATCACCGCGGTGCTGGGCGGCTTCGGCATCTCGCAGTGCATCACCTTCATGGCCGAGCCGCTGCTGGAAAGCGGCGAGCTCATCGAGCTGCTGCCCGATTGGCATCGCGACCCGTTGCCGATCCACGTGGTGTACCCGCCCAACCGCCACCTGAGCGCGAAGGTGCGCGCGTTCGTGGATTGGGCGGCGGAGCTGTTCGCCAAGAATCCGCGGCTGCAGCGCCGCTGAATCGGACTACACCGGCTCGCAGCGCACCTCGGTCTTCACCGAGTTGGCGATGAAGCATTCTTCATGCGCCCGGTGGTGCATCTGCTCGATCTGCTCGCGCGTAGGAATGTTCTCGCCCGAGAACGCCACCGCCGGCCGCAGCGTGACCACCGTCATCGCCATTTTGCCGTCGGCGTTCTTCTCCATCACGCCAGTGGCCGCGTCGAAGTAGCGGTCGACGATGAACCTGCGCTTCACGGCCATCGTGAGAAACCACAGCATGTGGCAGTTGGAAAGCGAGGCGACGAACATCTCCTCCGGATCGACCGCCGACGCATCCGACATCGGCAGCGGCACCACGTGCGGGGACGACGAGGCCGCCACCTCCGCCCCGCCGTCGAAGCGCAGCACATGCCTGCGGCTGTAGGTGTTGCCGAGAAAGTCCTGATCGCCCCGCTCCCAGAGGATTTCCGCGGTGTACTGGGCCATGGGTCGTGCTCCTTGCTCGAAAGATTTCAGAGATGGATGAAGTAGCGGTACTTGATGAGGCTGCCCTGGCTGGGCAACGTGACGAAGGTCTCGGCCAGCATGCCGCCATGGGCCGCGATCACCTTCTGCGACGCGAAGTTGTCCGGGCTGGTCGTGATCTCGACGCGGCTCAGCCCCTCGCGCGCGGCCAGCGTCAGCATCGCGCCGAGCGCGCGCGTGGCGTAGCCCCTGCGCTGCTTCCACGGCACCACGTTGTAGCCGATGTGGCCCAGGCAGTAGATCGGCAAGGCGTCGGTGCCGGGCTGCCAGCGCAGGTCGATGCTGCCGCAAAACTCGCCGTCCCACATCCAGCACTTGTAGCCCGGCAGGCGCGGCACCTGCGTGCCGTCCGGCATGGTGATGGGCGCGCCCCTGGCCTCGCGGTCGACCAGGCTCGCGAGGAACAGGGCGGGGTCGGACTTGATCGCGGCGCGTTCCTCGGCGCCCGATTCGGGGCGCGTCTCATCGCGCGACCAGCCCCTGTTCAACGCCGAGACGTAGCCGGCCAGGTAAGGCCTCGCGGGCCAGACGAGCTCCATCGGCCGGGGATCGGTGACGGGACGGGATCGGTACAACGGCACCTTCACACTCCCATCAGCTTGACGACGAGCGGCACCAGCAGTGCGGTCGCGATGCCGTTGAGCCCCATGGCCAGCGCGGAGAATGCGCCCGCCGTCTCGTTCACCTGGATCGCCCGCGCCGTGCCGATGCCATGCGCGGCAAGGCCGACCGCGAACCCGCGAACCGCGGGCTCCCTGATGCGCAGCAGGTTCAGCAGCCCCGTCGCCATGATCGCGCCCGAGATGCCGGCAACGGCCGCGGCCACCGCCGCCAGCGAGGGCAGCCCGCCGATCTTCTCGGCCACGCCCATGGCGATGGGCATGGTGGCCGACTTGGGCGCGAGCGACATCATCAGCTCGTACGATCCGCCCAGCACCCACGCGATGCCAATGGCCGACACGATGGCCGCGACCGAGCCCACGAACAACGCCACGCCGATGGGCAGCCACAACCGCCGCAGCCGTCCGACCTGGCTGTAGAGCGGCACCGCCAGTGCCACGGTGGCGGGGCCGATCAGGAAGTGCACGAACTTCGCGCCTTCGAAATACGTGTCGTAGGGCGTGCGCGTGAGCAGCAGCACGCCGACGATGACGATCACCGAGACCAGCACCGGGTTGACCACCGGATTGCGTCCGCTGCGGGTGTGCAGCCACAGTGCGCCAAGATAGGCCAGCAGCGTGAGCGAAAGCCACAGCAGCGGCGACTGCGCGAGGAAGACCCAGATCTCGGAGAGCTTCGCGGGCGCTGTCATTCGGCGTCCTTGCCTGTGATGCGGATCATCCAGCGGAACGTGAGCGCGGTGACCGTCATGGTGAATGCCGCACCGGCGATGCCCGCCGCAAGGAAGGGCAGCCACTCGCGCCCCACGCGCTCGAAATGCAGCATGACGCCGGTCACGGCCGGGATGAACAACAGCATCAGGTTGCGCAGCAGGTGGCCCGAGGTGTCGGCCAGGACCTGTGGCACGCCGCGTCGCACCAGCAGGCCGGCGAACAGCAGCACCATGCCGATCAGCGGGCCGGGGATGGGCAGGCCGAGCCACTGCACGAGCAGTTCGCCGGCCAGTTGGCAGATAAAGAGCGCGGTGATGGCGTAGAGCATTTTTTCTCGCGGGTGTATGTGGTCAGGACGTGTTTGTCCAGGCCTGCTTCAGCGCCTGCTGGCTGGCCGGGGGCAATACGCCGAGGCGCACGTGGCCGGGAAGGCCGAAGGAGGTGCAGTCGCGCAGTTTGATGCCTTCGGTGCGCAGCGCGGCGGCCACGTCTGGGTACGGACGGTCGGTACGCGCGCAGAAGAAGTTGGCGTCGCTCGGGAGGCATTGCCAGCCGAGCGATTCGCAGACCGCGCGTTGTCGGTTTTTCCAGTCCCTCAGGGTCTGCAGGCTTTGGGCCAGCCAGCGTTGCGCTTCGTCGCCGGTCCAGGCCTCAAGCATCGCCACGCCGTGCGCGCCCAGCGGCCATGAAGGGGCCAGCCGTTCGATGCGTTGCACGAGGCTCGCATCGGCGTCTTCAGGGGCGATCGCGTAGGCGGCGCGGATGCCTGTCAGGCCCATGGCCTTGTTCGGTGTCCACAGCTGCCAGAGGCGGTCGCGCTGAGTGGCGTCGAGCGAAGCCTGGCCTTCGAGGCGCAACGGCTCATAGGCCAGGTCGAGCACACATGCGCCACCCGGGCTCGCAGCCAGCTGCGGCAGATCGGCTTGCGGCTGCCCCAGCGGGCTCGACGGTTCACAGCACCAGCGCAGCGCAGCGTCGGTGTACGCCTGAGGTGCGCGAATCGTTTGCAAAACCCAGGCCTGCGCCGCACGCTCATAGTCGCCATAGCTGTGCGCCGGCAGCCAGACGCAACGACCGCCGCCTTGTGCGACAGCGGCGCTGATGCGATGAATGAACTCGCTCGCGCTCGCCGCGATGACGATGCGTGCGGCCGTCACGCCATGAAAGGCCGCAAGCCTGCTTCGAAGCGCCGTGTACTGCGGGTCCGGATAGCGAGCGGCGTCGACGACGCGCAACGCGGACAACACGGCCGGGCACGCGCCCACGGCATTGCCATTGGTCGAGAAGTCGTGCGGCGCGGCACCGGATGCATCGGGGCCGCCGTGCAGGACCGCGCTCATACCCACCTCCAGCCGGTCGTTGCCGCGATGGCCAGCGACGCGAACACGCCCAGCGCTGCGGCGGCGCGTCCGCCCAGTTGCGCAGTGCGTTGCATATCCGCCGCCGAAGGCGCACGCCCCTCGGCATTCAGCGCATACACGCCCGGCTTGGCCAGCCGCACACCGAGCAGCAGCGCCATCGTCGCCATCGGCCAGCCGCTGTTGGGCGACGGCGTGCGTCGCGCCTCGCCGGACAGCCCCGTGGGCCAGCGCCACGCCGCCAGCGCCAGCAGCCCCACGGTGATGCGCGCCGGAATCCACGAGAGCAGATCGTCCGCGCGCGCGGCCCATTTGCCGAACCATGTCCAGTCGCGGCCGTTGCGCTCGCCGCGGTAGCCCCACATCGCATCGGCCGTGTTGGCGAAACGGTAGAGCGCCGCGCCCGGGAGGCCGAGCAGCACGAACCAGAACACCGGGGCCACGAGCGAGTCGTTGAGGTTTTCGGCGAGCGATTCGATGGCGCTTTCGCGCACTTCTCGCTCACTGAGCCGGGAGACATCGCGGCTCACCAGTCGTGCCAGTTGCTTGCGTCCGGCATCGATCGACACGCTCAACGCCGCCTCGACCGCGAGCACTTCGTCGCGCAGCATGCGCCAGGCGAAAAGCGGCTTGAGCAGCAGGCCGAGCAGCAACGCGCCGGCCCACGCGGGCAGCGACAGCGCGATGAATGCCTGCATGGCCATGGCGACACCCCACACGGCCGCCGCACCCACGCACCATGTCAGCGCGCCGATGAAGAACATCGGCAGATCCACCGGCTTCGCCTGGTACGCATGCGGTGCAACGCTCGAACCGACCCAGCCGAGGTAGCGCCCCATCCACACGACGGGATGCAGGCGTGCAGGCGGCTCGCCCAGCCAATGGTCGATGGCCAGCGCGAGCCACAGCGCGGCGGTGGCCACGATAGCGTGCTCGGGATTCAGATAGGGCATGAGAGCCGCCATTCTCGCGAATCAGGCAGGCGCCCTGCCCCGGCGCCACTGCATCAGCGCGCCGAGTGCGACAAGCAGTGCTGCGCCCAACGCGACCCAGAGCCGAAGCACGACTGTCTCGGCCTTGGGCGATGGCGCGTCGGCGGGCGTGGGTTCGAGCTTGAGGCCGCTGACGGGCTGGGGACTATCGGGTGCAGGCCCAGTCGCCGGTGTTTGCACCGGCGCCGACGCTGGTGCAGCCACGACCACGGGCTCGACCGGCGCGCTCGGCTTGTGCGAAGCTGCAGGCGGCGACAGCTCCGCCTGCGCGAACCGCTGCACACCCGCATTGCGCTCGCGCAGCCCGGTCGTGCGCACCGCCTCCTCATAGGCCCGCGCCAGCTCGCGCCGTGTGGCCGCATCCGGCTTCCAGTAATTCAGCCGCACCGCATCGAGCATGCGCTCCAGCGTCTGCGCGAAGGCTGCACGGTTGTCGCCTTCCAGCCATTCGCGCGTGCCCAGCTTGTATCTGTCGCGCACGTACACGTCGTGCAGCGACTGCCACTGGTCCTGCCGCACGGCCTGCGGCGCCGTGACCTGCCAGCCCCAGAGGAACTGCGCGGTCTTCAGCACCTGCAGCGTGCCGCTGTAGCCCTCGGCCTTCTGCGCCTCGACCCATTGCGGGTGCAGGTAGCGGGTCTGCATCTCGCGCGCGATGGCGCCTGCGGCCGTGTCGGTGCGCACCGCGCCGCTGTCGCGCAGGTTCTGCACGTACAGGGCCGGGTCCTTGCCGGTGAGCTGGCGCACCGCCTGCGCGATGCCGCCGAGGTACTGGAACGGATCGTCGTTGGTCAGCACGCCGTAGAGGTTGGAACTGCGCGCCATCAACGCCGCGTCGACCTGCATGAGATTGCCCGCATAGGCGCCAGGCCGCGCGGCGCCGTCGAGGCCCTTGCCGTAGGCGTGGCCCATGCGGTCCATGTAGAGCTGCGCCATCTGCGCGTCGCCGCCGCCGCGTTGCTGGCTCGCCCACACGTCGCTCGCAAGCGCGGCCTCCTCCAGCCCGGCGCCGTAGCTGCCCTGCTCGTTCGAGAACACGCGCGCCGTCGACCAGCGCTGCGCCTCTTGTGCTGTCGCGCCTTCCGCGCGGAGCTTGCGTGCCAGTGCCTCGCTGTGCTGCGCCACGGCGTTGCCCGATTCGTGCAGGGCCGCCACCTGCTGCACGGCCTCATCGAGCCAACGCATCGCGTTGGCAAACTGGTCGCGGTAGGAGCCGGTGACACTGATCAGCACATCGATGCGCGGCCGCTTCAGCACCGGCGCGGGAATCACCTCGATGCCCGCCATGCGCCCGCCCTCGTCCCAGCGCGGCTTCACGCCCATGGCGTAGAAGGCCTGGCTTTCCAGCACGCCCTGGTGGCGCGAGGCCTCGCCGGCCCAGAGCGTGAAGGCGATCTTTTCCGGCGGCTTGCCGGCATGGGACTTCGCGTGTTCGGCGATCCACGCGTCCATGGCGGCCACGCCCGTCTCCCACGCCGCGCGTGTCGGCATGCGGCTCGGGTCGAAGCCGTAGAGGTTGCGGCCGGTCGGCAGGCTGTCCGGATTGCGCACCGGGTCGCCGCCGTAGCTCGATTTCAGGTAGCGCCCATCGAGCGCGGTCAGCAGGCCTTCGATTTCCTCGTTGTGCGCGAGCACGGCGTCGAGCTTCTGCGCGCGCTCGGCCAGCAACAGAAGACTTTGCTTCCCGGCGACGGTCTTTCCCATGGCGCTCGCAGTCTGCGCATCGACAAGCGCAAGCTCGACCCAGCGCGTGGGGCGCGAATCGGCAATGCGCTTCGCATCGATCAGGAAGGCCTCGTCGATGTCTTCGCCGAGCGCCTCGACCAGCGGCTTGCCGAGAATCTGCAGGATGGTCATGCGGCGGCGCTGCGCATCGGGCGCCTGACCGAAGGTCGCGAGGCCCAACGGCTGCGCGGTCTGCGCGAGTTCGTCGAGGTACGGATGCAGCACGGCGACGAAACCCGCGAAGTCCGCGCGAATGCGCGCGGGCGTCCAGCCGAGGTCGCGGTCGTAGTGCTGTTCGACGAACTCGGCCGCCAGCTGCTTTTCCATCGCGGTCTTCACAGGGCCGGGCGACAGCGTTTCCCAGTCGTGCATACGCTCGTGCATTTCCTGCACGCCGGGCCGGAAGCCGGCGGGCGCGAACATCGGTGTCGAATGGCTCACCATCGTCGCGCGGCCGCGGCGCTTGGCGGTGGTGGCTTCGCCGAGGTTGTCCATGATGAACGGATAGACGTTCGGCAGATCGCCCAGCGCGAGCAGCGGATCGTCCTGCACCGACAGCCCGCGCTCCTTGCCCGCCGACCATTCGAGCGTGCCGTGCGTGCCCACGTGCACCACGGCGCCGGCGCCGAACTGCGTGCGCAGCCAGAGGTAGGTGGCGAGGTAGCTGTGGCTCAGCGGCACGGCCGAGCGGTGGTAGACCTGCTCGGCCTTGCCCGCCACCTGCGTGCCGGGCTCGAAGCGCGGCGGCTGACGCAGCACGACGACGTTGCCGAACTGGACGCGCGGAATCACGAAGGCCGGCTCGCCGGCAACGGGGCGCAGCATGGTCGATTTTTCGGGCGGGCCCCAGTAGGTTTCGATGCGGCGCTGCGTCTCCACGGGCAGCGCGCGAAACCAGGCGAGGTAGCGCGACAGCGGCATCGCGTCGGCAAGGTTCCTGTCGAGCAGCGGCTGCAGTTCGTCGCCCTGCCCCGTCGGGTAGTAGGCCTTCATCGCGGCCTGCACCTGCGCGATCAGCGCGTCGGCGCCCGGCTGCTCGGTGCGGTAGCCGGCCGACTTCATTGCCGCGAGCATGTTGCTCACGCTGCGCGGCACGTTGAGAAAGGACGCGCCGAAGTTCGCCTCGCCCGGCGGATAGTTGTAGACCAGCATCGCCACGCGGCGGTCCGCAGCCGGCGTGCGCTGCAGGCGCAGCAGCACGGCGGCCTTGTCGGCCACGGCGTCGATCTGCGCGGGCAGCGGCTGCAGCGTGCCGGCCGCGGCATCGCGGGCGCTGACGAGCATCGGGTCGGTCATGCCTGCCAGCTCGCTCGGGCTGTAGTACGCAGCGATGTCGGTTTGCGAGAGGCCGTCTTTGCTCTGCGCCCATTGCGCGGCATCCATCGCCAGCGAGGGCAGCGTCTGCAGGACCGGCACGCCGATGCGCTCGAGCTCGGCCTTGCGCTCGTTGGGGCTGAACACCAGCGAGGCATTGACGATCGCATCGGCCACGCGCCGTTCACCGGCGTGCGTCATGCGGAAGAACAGGTCTTTCTGCTGGCGCGGGCCGTAGAAGGCATAGGCGCGCATGCCACGCCGTTCGAGCGAGGCGATCAGCGCGTCGAGCCAGCCGGTGTCGTCGCCCGTCACGGTGGCGCTGTTGACGGCGATGGCGACCGTGCCGCTGCCGGGCAGCCGTTCGATGGCGGCGATCTCGGTTTCGATACGGGGCCAGGCCGGGTGATAGAGGCCGGCCAGCGGCAGCGGCACGGCATCGGGCAGGCCAGCGAGATTGCCGGGCTGCGCCAGTGCATTCATTGCCGCGTCGAGGTTGGCGGTACCGGCAAAGCGCCAGTACTCGCGCACCCGCTGCGCCCACGCCGCATCGACACCGCGTTCGGCCAGCAGCGGCGCGGCGGCGGAGGTCTGCCCCTTGGCCACCAGCGCGAACTCGCCGATCAGCACATACGGCGCGGCGCTCTGCGCAATCGTGTCGCCGAAGCGTGCAGCGGCAGCTTGCGCTACGCTGATATGCGGCGCATCGACGACGAGCAAACGCGCGCCTTCGAGCGCAGCGGCCAGCGTCCCGGGCGAGTCCTGCGACGCCGACACCACCTGCAGCGGCAGCCCCGCCTCGCGCGCCGCGGCCTGCAACCTCACCACGCGCGCCGGGGACACCAGCGACGTGCTCAGCACCACGACGCGGGAAGGAGCCTGCTGCGCCTGGGCCGGCGAAAAGACGCCCAGCCCCACCATCAACAACCAGAAGAGGAATCGCGTCACTTCCCGTCCTGCGCCGGCACCGCATCGGCCGGCACATAAACCATCGTGCCGTCCTTGAGCCGCCATGCCGTGCCGGCCTTCTCGCCGTCGCCCTGCCCCGTCGCGCCGCTGGCCTTGAAGCGCGTGATCTTGCGGCCCTCGCGCGTGACGATCTCCATGTTCGGCTGGCCTTCGTTGCGGATGATCGTCACCTTGTCCTGCGCGAAAGGGTTCATCGGGTTGTTGATGACCGCGATCATCAGCATGCCGATCACCACCATGAACACGTCGATCAGGTTGATGGTCGAGAGCACCGGGTCGTCGTCGTCGCTGTCCAGGCTGCTCAGTATGGAAAACTGGCGACGACTGCTCATGACAGCCGGTCCCGCGCGTCGAGCACCGTCACCAGCTCGCGCATGAGCCAGCGGCGGCGCACGGTGTAGACCACGAAGGCGATCGAGGCCGAGACCAGCGCCACGATCACGCTCGCGAACGCGGGCGCCAGGCTCTGCGCCACGCCCTGCGATTCGCCCGAGGCCACGGCCACGAGCGCGGGGCCCATCGGGATCATGGTGGCGATCAGCCCCAGCATCGGCGCCACGCGGCTGCACAGGCGCACGCCTTCGAGCTGCTTGAGCACGACCAGCTCCATCTGCTCCTGGCTGGCCTGCGCGTGGCGCTGCAGCACCAGCGCGCGCGACGGGTCGCGAAGCCGCTGCAGATACTCGATGCCGAACGCGCCGAGGCAGTACACGGCATAGACGAAAGACAGCAGCACGCCCAGCGTCACCGGCCAGAGGAACAGGCGCGCAAGCTCGAAGAGAACGGTATCGAAAGCCAGCATCAGATAGGCTCCACGGCAGGCGGTTGATCGAAAAGGTCCGAAGGCCGGCCCCAGCCTTCGTCGAACACCAGCGAAGCGAGCGGCTCGCGCTTCGCCCAGCGTTCGCGCTGCAACATCGGCTCTTCGTAGAAGCCGTGCACGGGGCCCAGGCACAGCAGCGCAATGGGCTCGGCGCCTTCGGGCAGGCCGAGCAGCACCGACACCTCGGCCGGATCGAACAGCGACACCCAGCCCATGCCCAGCCCCTCGGCACGCGCCGCGAGCCAGAGGTTCTGGATGGCGCACGAGGCCGAAGCCAGGTCCATCTGCGGCAGCGTGCGGCGGCCGAACACATGCTTCTCGCGGCCGTCGACCAGCGTCACCGCCAGCAGTTCGGCGGCGTCGAGCAGGCCCTGCACCTTGAGGCGCATGAATTCGTCTTCACGCTCGCCCAGGGCACGGGCCGTGAGCACGCGCTCCTGTTCGACGACGCGGTGCAATTCCTGGCGCAGCGCATCGCCGCGAATGCGAATGAAACGCCAGGGCTGCATGAAGCCGACGCTGGGCGCGTGGTGTGCCGCATCGAGCAGCCGACGCAGCACTTCGGGCTCGACCTGCCCGCCTGCGAAGTGGCGCATGTCGCGGCGTTCGTGGATAGCACGGTAGACGGCCTGCGTCTCATCCTTTGGGAAGGCGTGATGCGTCATTCGGGGTGCGTGCACAGGCCACCGGGTACTCCCCTCCGCGAATGTCCCCCGGCTTCGCCTCCTCCTTTATTTCGCTGCGGGGAGCACCCGGTGCCCTGTGCACGATGGGCGCTCTGCTCATGCCGGCAGTTCAACCGCTCTGCTGATCGATCACGCCGATGGGGTGCCTTGCGCAGCGAAATAAAGGAGGAGGCCGCAGGCCGGGGGACATTCGCGGAGCAAGGTACCCCGTCGGCGTGATCACGCCCCGAACGACGACGACAGCTATTCACCTCAGTCCTCGATGCCGCGCTGCGCCGGGATGCCCGCCTTGAAGGCGTGCTTCACCAGCGTCATCTCGGTCACGGTATCGGCCAGCTCGACGATCTCCGGCGGGCAGCGCCGCCCCGTGAGCACCACATGAACATGCTTGGGCCGCGCTCGCAATGCTTCGAGCACGCCTTCGAGCGGCAGCCAGCCATAGATCAGCGGGTAGGTGATTTCGTCGAGCACCACGAGGAAGTGCTCGCCCGACAGGATCGCCGCCCTGGCCTTTTCCCAGCCGTCGCGCGCGAGCTGGCCCGAACGTTCGAGGTCCTGGCTCTTCCAGCTGAAGCCGTCGCCGAGGCCTTCGATCGGAATGCCGATCTGCTCGAACATGCGATGCTCGCCGAAGCGCGCCGATGGCACCTTCATGAACTGGTAGATCTTCACGGCCTTGCCGCGGCCGTGCGCGCGCAGCGCGAGGCCGAAGGCCGCGGTGCTCTTGCCCTTGCCGTCGCCGGTGTTGACGATGACGAGTCCGCGGCGTTCGCCGTCGGGCTTCTCGTAGGGCTTCTCGCTGGGAGGGGTTTCTATTTGCATGGGTTCTCTTGTCAGTTTCGGGGCTGCTGTTTCGGGGTGCGCGCGCACCCCGAACAACGCGCAAAAAACACAGCGCACGTCATAGCGGCAACGCAATCCACTGGTCCGCCACCCGGTGCACGCGGATGCGGTGGTCGAACACCTGTTCCAGTGCGGCGTGAGTGATAGGGTCGCCGCAGCCGCCATGATGAACCACGCGGCCGCGGTCCATCACGACGAGCTCGTCGGCGGCCAGTGCCATCGGCAGCTCGTGCAGCACGCTGACCACGGTCTTGCCGCCGGCCACGAGCGCGCGCGCAGTCTGCATCCAGTCGGCCTGGTGCGGCGGGTCGAGGTTGGCGAGCGGCTCGTCCATCAGCAGCAGTTCGGCCTCGACCGCGAGCGCGCGCGCCAGCAGCACGCGCTGGCGCTCGCCGCCGGAAAGCTGGCCCAGCGGACGATCGCGCCAGTCCCAGGCCTGCGTGCTGCGCAGGGCACGCTCCACGGCCTCGCGGTCGGCGGTACTGGGCGCAGCCAGCCAGCGTTGGTGCGGCAACCGGCCGAGCATGGCGACGTCGTAGACCATCAGGTCGTCGGCGCTGCCCTCGCCCGTGCCGCTCTGGCCGAGCCACGAGAGGCGCTGGGCGCGGATGCGCGCCGGCACCTTGCCCTGCGCCTCGCCGAAGAGCCGCACCTCGCCGCGGTGTGCGAGCAGGCCCGCGAGCGCCTTGAGCAGCGTCGACTTGCCCGCGCCGTTCGGGCCGACGATGCTGGTCCAGCGGGCGGTGGACAGCTGCAGGTCGATGTCGTGCAGCACCTCGGTAGCGCCCAGCGTAGCGCTCACGCGGCGCGCCTCGAGGGCGGGTATGTGCCGCTCGCTCATGCCACGCCACTCCGCGCGCCGCGCCGGTGCATCAGCCACAGCAGGTAGCTGCCGCCCAGCACCGCCGTGAGCACGCCCACCGGCAGTTCCTGCGGCGCGATCAGCCAGCGCGCCAGCAGGTCGGCCGCCATCAGCAGCAAGCCGCCCATCAGCGCCGACAGCACGATCAACCGCGCGTGCGTGGTCTTGACGACCGAGCGCACAAGGTGCGGCGCGGCCAGGCCGACGAAGGCGATCAACCCGGTCTGCGCCACCGCCGCACCCGTGGCCAACGCCAGCACCACGACCAGCGCCGCGCGCATCGCGCCCAGCGGCAGGCCCAGGCTGCGCGCCGTGGCCTCGCCGAGCGCGAGCCCGTCGAGCACCGGCGCCAGCGCCCAGGCCAGCAGCAGGCAGACCGCGCCGACCATGGCCATCACCGCGCAGGCGCTCCAGCCGACGAGGCCGGTGCTGCCCAGGATGAAGCCCTGGATCGCCTGCAGGATGTCGGCCGAGGCGATGGTGATGAGGTCTTTCGCGGCGCCGAGCACCACGCCGACGATTACCCCGGCCAGCAACAGCCGCAGCGTCTGCTGCACGCCGCGCGCCAGCATCAGCGTGAGCATCACCGCCAGCACCGCACCGAGGAAGGCCGCGCCGGTCAGCCCGAGCCGCATCACCCACTGAGCGCTGGCGGCCGAACCGCCGAACATCAGCAGCGCCAGTGCCACGCCGAGCGAAGCGCCCGAGGCGCTGCCCAGCAGGTACGGATCGGCCAGCGGATTGCGGAACAGCCCCTGCGCGACCGCACCCGCCAGCCCCAGCAGCGCGCCGGCCAGCCATGCACCGAGCGTGCGCGGCAGGCGGATCTCCCACACGATCTGCAGCGCCACCGGGTCGTGCCGCGCCGCGAACAGGCTTTCGAAACCGGTGCTGCCGATGCCCAGCCCCAGCACCATCAGCGCGGCGCCGAGTACCAGCAGGCCCAAGCCGAGCAGCAGGACGCGGCGCAGGTGGGCCGTATGCCTGAGCGCCGCGTTCACCGCTTGCCGCCCTTGTCGCTCAGGCACTGCGCCATCAGGCGCGCAGCCTCGTCCATGCGCGGGCCGGGGCGCACGAGCACGTCGGATTGCGCAGCGTCGAAGCGGCAGATGCGGCCTTCGCGCACCGCGCGGATGCCGGCCCAGCCGGGGCGCTGCTCCAGCCCCTGCGCACTGCGCACGCTGACCATGATGAGGTCGGGATTCGCGCGCACCACGTACTCGGGGTTGAGCTTGGGAAACGGCCCCAGCGATGCCGGCACGATGTTCCTCTCTCCGAGCCGCTTGAGCGTCTCGCCGATGAACGACGACTCGCCCGCCGCATACGGCGCGCTGTTCACTTCGAAATACACGCGCAACCCCTTCGCACTCGCGGGCACCGACTGCGCGGCGGCCGACACGCTGGCATCGATCACGCGCCAAACCTTGGGCGCTTCATGCGTGCCGAGCACCTGGTCGAGCTTGTCGAGCACGCGCTGCACATCGGCGTGGCTCTTGGGTTCGAGCACCAGCACCTTCAGGCCCAGCGCTTCGAGCCGCTGCGTGACGCGCGACGACTTGGCGAGCAGCACCGCGTCGGGCCTGAGCGCGGCGATGGCTTCCACGTTAGGGTCGATGCCGCCGCCGATCTGGGGCAGCGCCCTCACCTGTTCGGGCCAGTTGGAGTAGCGGTCGACGCCCACCAGCCGGCCGCAGGCGCCGAGCGCGCAGACCGATTCGGTCAGCGCCGGCAGCAGCGAGACGATGCGCTGCGGTGGTCGAGGGAGGCTCACGGAAACGCCGCGCTCGTCGACCACGTCGAGTGCGTGCGCGGCCAGGGCGAAAAGGGCGAGGCCGAATGCCGCCAGCGGACTACGGATCTTCTTCATGCAGCAGGTGCCTTCAGACTCAGCGGCAGTCCGGCCGCCATCAGCGTGACGCGGCCGCAGGCGGCGGCCACGTCCTGGTTGAGCCGGCCGAGTGCGTCGACGAAGGCGCGCGTCTCGCGGCCCAGCGGAATCACGCCCAGTCCGATCTCGTTGCCGACCAGTACCACCGGCCCGCGCGCCTCGCGCAGCGCGGCCAGCAGCATCGCCACGTGCGTTGCCGGGGTGCGTGTCACGGGCCGAGCGTCTTCGGAGGGCATCGGCATCAGCAGGTTGGTGAGCCATAGCGTAAGGCAGTCGATCACGACCAGCGTCTCTGGCGAACTCTGCGTGACGACGGCGCGCGCGAGTTCGATCGGCTCCTCGATGGTGCGCATGCCGGGCACGCGCTCGGCACGGTCGGCCTGGTGGCGCACGATGCGCTCCAGCATCTCGTCGTCGTAAGCCTGCGCGGTGGCGATCAGCACGGCGCGGTGCGTGCGAGGCTCGGCGGCGAGCCAGTCGATGGCGCGCTGCTCTGCCCGGCGCGACTTGCCGCTCTTCTGGCCGCCCAGGATGAATTCGTGCTCGGCGGTCTTCGGCTTACTCGGTTGCGGCATGGCTCTCCAAATCGATGGGCATGGCGCCGAAAAGGCGGGCCGTGGCTTGCGGACTGGAGGCAAACCACGCGTGGAAATAGCTCGCGCGCACCGGGCCGTGCACGTACAGCGCCTCGCCGCTGCGCGCGCCCACGGCCTGCGTTGCGCCGGGCCGGGCCGTGTGGGCGGCAGGCGCGAGCGTCGTTTCGCAGCGCGAATAGTGGAAGGTGTGGCCGCGCAAGGTGTCGCTGCCGAGCGTGAGCTGCTGGGGTCCGAGGCCGGCGAGCCGCTTCTGCATCGTCACGCGGCCGGGCAGCAGGCCCCAGAGACGGTGGACCTGTGCATCGTCCTGCGTGGCCAGTTCGTCGAACAGCGCCATCATGCCGCCGCACTCGGCCCAGACCGGCTTGCCCAATGCAGCATGCTCGGCGAGCGATTCGCGCATTGCTGCGCAGGCGGCCAGCGCTTCAGCGTGCAGCTCGGGATAGCCGCCGGGCAGCCAGACGGCGTCGCAGGCCGGCAGGGCATCGCCCGCAAGTGGCGAGAAGAAGGAGAGCCGCGCGCCCAGCGCAGTGAGCACGTCGAGGTTTGCGGGATAGATGAACGAGAAGGCCGCATCGCGCGCGATGGCGATGGTGCGCCCGGCCAGCAACGCCGGGATCGCTGCTTCAGGTTCAGTCGCTTCGAAGCGCACCTGCGGCAGCTGACCGGCCTGCATCCGGCCGAGCGGCGTGGCGGCCAGCACATCGGCCGCCGCATCGAGCCGCGCCATCGCATCGCCGAGTTCGGTGGCGGCAACGAGGCCCAGGTGCCGCTCGGGCAGCGTGAAGCCTGCGTCGCGCGGCAAGGCGCCGAGCCATTGCGAAGGCTCGCGCAATGCGTCCTTCAGCATGCCCGCATGCCTTTCGCTGGCCACCCGATTCGCCAGCACGCCAGCCCACGGCAATCCGGGCCGGAAGTTCTGCAGCCCGTAGGCCAGCGCGCCGAAGGTACCGGCCATGGCGTGCGCATCGATCACCGCGAGCACCGGCAGGCCGAAACGCTCGGCAAGGTCGGCCGCGCTGGGCGTGCCGTCGAACAGACCCATCACGCCTTCGACGATCAGCAGGTCGCATTCGGCCGCTGCGGCGCGCAGGCGCGCCCGGCAATCGGCCTCGCCGGTCATCCAGAGGTCGAGCGAATGCACCGGCGCGCCGGTGGCCAGCGCCAGCCAGTGCGGATCGAGGAAATCGGGCCCGCACTTGAAAGCGCGCACCCGGCGGCCCTGGCGCGCATGCAGCCGCGCGAGCGCCGCCGCGACGGTGGTCTTGCCCTGCCCCGAGGCCGGGGCAGCCACCAGCACGGCGGCGCACGAGGCCACCTCGGCACCGGCGGCGCCGCTTCGTGGCGAGGGTTGGCTTAGTGAGGCGTCCACTTGAGACCGACGTACGCAGTGCGGCCGGCATTGGCGTACAGCCGCGCGTACTGGTAGTCCTTGTTGCCCACATTGTCGACGCGCGCCACGAGGTTGAGATCGCGCGTGATCTGCGTGGAGGCCGACAGGTTCAGCACGGTGTAGCCGCCGAGCTTCACGCTGTTGGCTGCATCGTCGTAGCGGCGGCTCGATGTCTGCACCTCGGCGCCCAGCGTCCAGCCGGCAATGCGCCAGTCGGCGCCCAGGGTGGCGTGGCGCTGCGCGCGGCGGGCCAGCAGGTTGTGGGTGGCGAGGTCGCGCGGGTCCTGGAAGTCGAACGAACTGCGCAGCGTGACGTCGCCCAAGCGCTGGCTGCCCGACAGCGTGACGCCCTGGTAGCGGGCGCGCGCGGTGCTCGAGTAGCAGCCGAACGAGGAGGCGCAGCCCTTGGCCGTTCCATCGAACCCGATCAGGTTGCGCACGCGGCTGCTGTAGACGACGATGCCCGCCTGCGTGGCGCCTTCGGTGAACTGCAGGCCCAGCTCGGCGTTGCGGCTCGATTCCGGCTTGAGCGTGGCCAAGCCGAATTCACTGAAGCGCTGATACAGCGTGGGCACGCGGAAGGCCGTGCCCGCAGAAGCCGTGAAGCGCAGCGATGGCGTGATGGCATAGCCGTAGGCCGCGCTGCCGGTGGTCTTGCCGCCGAACTCGCTGTCCTTGTCGTGGCGCACGTGCAGCTGCAGCGAATGCGGGCCCTGCACGAAGCCGTAGCCGAGCGAAATTGCATCCTGCGAACGATCGCGCGACAGCAGCTTGGATGTAGTGGTGGGCGCGTTTTCGAGTGCGTCCTCGCGGCGTTCGAGCGTGGCCGTCACCAGGTGCGGGCCGAAGCGGAACTCGTTCTGGAACAGGTAGCCGCGCAGGTTGGTTTCTGTGCGGTAGAACGAAGGCTGCGTCTTGTAGACCGATTGCGAATCGGTCACCTGCACGCGGGTGCTGTAGACGTCGTTCCACTT
This sequence comes from Variovorax sp. Varisp46, assembly GCF_059491885.1. Classification (NCBI taxonomy): domain Bacteria; kingdom Pseudomonadati; phylum Pseudomonadota; class Betaproteobacteria; order Burkholderiales; family Comamonadaceae; genus Variovorax; species Variovorax sp. Varisp46. The sequence continues at coordinate 1,759,972 of NZ_CP168515.1, read as the reverse complement.
GGCTGACCAGGTCAGGCCGGCGGTGCGCAGGGTATTGGTCGACTCGTCGTCGCGAAACAGGATCGGCGGCCTGGTCCTGTAGGACACGGCGGCGTCGTAGCCGGCCTTGATATCGCTGGTGAGCAGCGTGGCATCGATGCGCTGGTCGGGCGAGATCTGGAAGCCCAGCTTCACGTTGCCCGAGGTGCTGGTGTAGCCGTCGCGGTCGGGGCTGGCGTAGCCGTCCTTGACCACGTTGCGCTTGTTGGCGGGCTGCACGTTGTAGCCCTTGCTTTCTTCATGCGCCACGCCGAACGAATAGTCGAACAGGCCCGACTTGCCGCTCACGCCGCCTTCGATCTTGCGCAGGCCGTTGCTGCCGAAGCCGATGCCCGCGTAGGGCGCCACACCCTCTTCGCCGCGCCTGGTGAAGAGCTGGATCACGCCGCCGATGGCGTCCGAGCCATAGACCGCGGCGGCCGGGCCGCGCAGCACTTCGATGCGGTCGATCTGCGAGAGCGGAATGCCTTCCCAGCCGGCGCCGCCGGTCGATTGCGAGTCGATGCGCACGCCGTCGAGGTAGACCGCCGTGAAGCGCGTTTCCGCGCCGCGGATGTACAGGCTGGTGGCGTTGCCCAAGCCGCCCGAGCGCGAGATCTCGATGCCGGGCAGGCGCGAGAGAACGTCGGCCACGCCGGTCGCGCCGCTGCGCTCGATGGTTTGCCGGTCGACGATGGACACGTCGCCCACCAGGTCCGACAGCGCCTGCGGCGTGCGGTTGGCCGTGACCACCGTTTCGCCGAGCGTGGGGGCCTCCTGTGCATGGGCCAGGCCGCCGAAGGCGGTAGCCAGCGCCAGCGGCAGGCAGGCGTGGCGGAAACGGCGCGCAGGAGCGCGGCCGCGAGAAAAGCAAACGTGGGAAATCATGGAATGAGCCGAACGAACGTCAATACCCCTCGCCGGCCTCCCCGCCGGCGCCTGGGCGCCATGGCCGCCCCATGCAACGATCACGCATGCGGCAGCCGCCTTGTTGGCCGGTATCCGGGCTGGCAGAACGACCCCTGCCGCCTTCCCAGGCGCCTGTTTCAGGGCACCCAGTGGCTTCGATGGAAAGGGGTTGGCGCCTTGCGGCGCCGTCTGCTTGACCGTTGCGGGGGCAGCGCAGGCGGCTTCGGCCTTGTTCCGACCTGATGAGGTCGGGGGCTTCCACTCCTGCTTCCCGTTGAACCGCGGCGCGTGAACCACGCCGCAGGCACCAACGGGCGGGATTTTAGAGCCTGCCGGCGGCTCGTTAATTCGAAAGTTGCGGTCGCCGCGCTGCTCGCCACCTGCGTGCGGCTGAGCGAATAGCGCGACGGCGCCCCCTTTTTTCTTACTTCTCCGGTTTTTCCGGCTTGGAGCGGCGCACCGCCACCACCTCGATCTCGACCAGGTAGGCCGGATTGGCCAGCGCCGCGACCTGCATGGCCGAGCGCGACGGCAGGTTGGGCTGCGCGGTGGTACCGAAGAACTGGGTGTAGCCCTCCATGAAGCCGGCAAAGTCCATCTTGTTGTCCTTGGCCGGGTCGCCCACCAGGAACACCTGCATCTTCACCACGTCGCCCATCGTCAGGCCAAGTCCCGTGAGGCTCTTCTCGATGGCCTTGAGCACGCCGACGGTCTGGCCCTTGGTGTCTCCACCGTAGGCTGCCGCGCTGTTCTTCGGTTGCGTCGCGTCCTGCAGCGGCGGCACCTGGCCGGAGAAGTAAACATTCGTGAAGGAACCCGGTACCTCGACCGCCGCCGAGATCGGGAAGGTGGAGTTCGGAATGCGATGGCGGATGACGTCGTCGGCCGCATGGGCGGCGCCTGCGGCGGCGGTGGACAGTACGGCGGCGAGCGCCAGCTGCCTTGCGAAGGGGGTCATGGTCATGGATGTTGTCTCTGCACGGGTGAGTGAAAAAAAGATCTCAAGGCCGCAGCTTCTTGACGGTCTCGGCGGGAATCGCCTCGGGGTACTGGTTGCCGAAATGGGTGCGCGCATAGCCGACCACCGCGGCGATCTGCTCGTCGCTCAGCATCTTGCCGAAGGCCGGCATGCCCTTCTGGCCATTGAGCACCACGTAGAGGGGGTATTCGGGTGCCGCCAGCCTCGGGTTGGAGGCTAGCGCCGGGTAAGTCCCAGCGCCTTTCGCGCCCTGCCCCTGCGCCATGTGGCAGCCCTGACAGGTGGCGCGATAGATCGATTCGCCCGACAGCTCCTGGAATTTCGGGCCGACCGAGAACGCAGGCTCCGGCGATTGCGCGAAGGCCGTCGCAGCCAGCGCCCCGAGCGAAACGGCGAGCAGCGCGCGCTTGAAAAAACTCATCATGGTCTTGCAGTTGTTCATGGTGGGTATGTCCTTCACTCGGTGGCTACGCGGCAACCGCACGGGCATGCAGGCGCTGGATGGCGTCCAGCGAGGAGAGCAGGGCCCCTTCCTGCCACGCCGGGATGTAGGACGCGTGTTCGCCCGCGAGCGCGATACGCCCGTCGACCTGGCACAGGTTCTTGTAGTGTTTGGCGCGCGTCTCGTCGGTCCACATGCCGTAGCAGCCATGCGTGCCCGGCACACGGTGCCAGCCGACGGAGATGCCGTTGTCGAACTCGCTCGCGTACTGCGGATGCAACTGCGTGCCGAACTCGACCGCGCGGCGCACGCGCTCCTCGGGCGCCATGGCGGTGAATTCATAGGAGTTGGGGCCGTCGAACACATAAGCGCCGAGCACCACCGCCTTGCCCTTGGCGCCGTAGCGCGTCGAGGGGTACGAGATGCGCGAGATCGGCAGGTCGGTGTAGCTGATGCCGCCGTAGATGTGCTCGTCTTCTTCCCAGAAGCGGCGCTTGAACTGCAGCCCCACCTTCACCGATGCCCCATAAGGCACGGCGTTGATCGCCTCCTGCATCGGGGCGCTGACTTGGATGTCGATCTGGCTGAGCACCGACAGCGGAATGGTGCACAGGCACCAGTCGGCCTTGGCCTGCGTGACCGCGCCGCCCTTGGCCTCGTCGGTGTAGGTGACGGTGACGCCGCGGTCGTTCTGCTCGATCCTGGTGACCTTCGCGCCGTATCGGATGAGGCTGCCGACTTCTTTGGCGAAGGCCTTGGCGATCATGTCCATGCCACCTACGGGCTGGAAGATCGCGCTCTGGAATTCGTAATCTTGGCCGCTCGCGATGTAGCGCCAAAGGTTTGATTGCAGCAGCTCGCTCATGTCCAGCGGCTTCGAGGGCTTGGCCAGCGGCATGAGGCCGCCGCCCGCATCGACTTCGTAGCCCCGGCGGTCGCTGCTGATGGTGCCTTCGCGGTAACGGAACTGCGTATCGAGCGCGCCCCAGCGGCGCAGGCCCTCGAGCAGCTTCTCCTTGTCTTCCTTCGTCAGCGCCGTGTCGAGGCTGCCCTGCGAGGAGGCCTTGCCGAGCAGTTCGGCCACGTAGCCCTGGTAGTCCGCCTGCACATGGCGGTAGCGCTGCGGCTTGCCGCCGTAGGCCTTGCTCGAATGCACGAGCGCGTTGTAGTTGACCTGCACGAAGGGCTCGAGCGCCACGCCCAGCCGCTTGCAGTAGCCGAGCACCGCATGATGGTGGTAGGGAATGCGCCACGGCCCGGGGTTGAAGTACTCGCCCTCGGCGAAGCCGCATTGCTGCACCGCGCCGCCCAGTTCGGTGAAGGTGTCGCCGCCGCGCAGCGTCCAGCAACGGCCGCCCGCGCGCTGGCTGAATTCGAGCACCTTGACGGAATACCCGGCATTGCGCAGTTCGAGCGCGGCGGCCATGCCGGCCAGGCCAGCGCCCAGGATCAGCACCGATGCGCCCTTCTTCGCACCGTCGAGCCGGGGCGGCCCCGCGTAGTTGGACTCGGCAGCAAAACCCAGCGAACTCATCGCCTGGTACATCGCACCGCCTCCCGCGGTCTTGCCGATGAGCGTGAGAAGGTCACGCCGGCTGAATAAAGTGTTGCTCTTCGTGGTCATTGGTTGCTTCTGGGAGTTTGAAAGGCAACTGGAAGGCAGCAGAATCCATGCCACGAAGATGCCGCGCCCGGCCTCGGCGGGACCGCCTCCCCGTGAAACTACAATCGCCAACCATGCCCGCCTCCAGCCCCATCGACCAGATCGCCGAGCGTGTTGAACGACTGCTCGTGCGTCACGAAGAGGTGCAACGCACCAATGCGTTGCTGCAGGAGCAGGTCGATGCGCTCACGCGCGAACGCGACGGCCTGAAGTCGCGCCTCGCCGCGGCTCGCACGCGTCTCGATGCCCTGCTCGAACGGCTGCCGGCTGAACCACCTTCCGAAGATTCCCCCGCATGAAGCAGATTGAAGTACAGATCATGGGCCAGAGCTATCTGCTCGGCTGCCCCGATGGCGGCGAGGCGCAGCTGCGCGAAGCCGTCGAACGCGTGGACGCGGCCATGTGCAAGATCCGCGATGCGGGAAAAGTCAAGGCCCGCGATCGCATCGCGGTGCTGGCCTCGCTGAACCTGGCGTTCGATCTGGCGGCACAGCAGCAGGCCGCAGCCGCGCCAATGGCGGCGCCCGCCGTTGCCGCCACAGCAGACAGCGGCGATGCCGACCCGAAGGCCGCGCAACTCATTCAAAGACTCGATCAGGCCCTGGCCGGCGATGGACATTTACTCTGAATGAATCCCGCAGGGAGACAGACGAAGCGTAAAATCCACTCCGTCTGCAGACTGTGTCGGGCTTAATATTTCCTTGTTCCAATGCTCTCCGGAGCCGGGCTTGGTACATCGCTCGACGGGCGTGATCATCTCGCGTCAGATGAACCCGAAGTCCTGCTGCCCTCGCCCACCTGAACCCTGGTTCAGGATGCGGGTCCGGCACATCACCTGCAGACACCTATTCCTGCCACGGCCCCCTGCATCCACTGCATGGGGCCGTTGCTTTTTCCAAACTCCCCTCGCCTGACCTTCCCGTGAACTTCGCTGCCCTGCTCGACCCCATCCTGATTGCCGAACTCGCCGCCCTGGGCCTTGGCACCGGTTTTCTCGCGGGCCTGCTGGGCATCGGCGGCGGCATGCTGATGGTGCCGTTCATCACGATCATCATGGGCCATCGCGGCGTGCCGGCCGACCTCGCGGTGAAGATGGCGATCGCGACCTCGATGGCGACGATCATCTTCACGTCGGTGTCGAGCGTGCGCGCGCATCACAAGCGCGGCGCGGTGCGCTGGGACATCGTGCGGCGGCTCGCGCCCGGCATCGTCATCGGCAGCCTGGTGGGCAGCCTCGGCGTGTTCTCGCTGCTCAAGGGCACGGCGCTCGCCATCTTCTTCGCGCTGTTCGTGGGCTTCTCGGCCACGCAGATGTTCCTCGACAAGAAGCCCGCGCCTACACGGCAGATGCCGGGTGCGGGCGGCCAGCTCGCGGCGGGCGGTGTGATCGGCTTCGTCTCGGGCCTCGTGGGCGCGGGCGGCGGCTTCATCAGCGTGCCGTTCATGACGTGGTGCAACGTGTCGATCCACAACGCGGTGGCGACCAGCGCGGCGCTGGGCTTTCCGATCGCGGTGGCGAACGTGCTCGGCTATGCGGTCAGCGGCCAGTCGGTGCAGGGCCTGCCGGCGGGCTCCTTCGGCTACATCTGGCTGCCCGCGCTGGCTGTGATCGCCATTTGCAGCGTGTTCACTGCGCCGTTGGGCGCGAAGGCCGCGCACAGCCTGCCGGTGAGGAAGCTCAAGCGCGTGTTCGCGAGCATCCTGTACCTGCTGGCGGCCTACATGCTCTGGAAGGGGCTGCACGGCTGATCCGTCGGGCGAAAAAGCCCTTCGCGCCCGAGGTCCGTCCCATTGCGGCGCGCAGGACCGCGCCGTATAACGGCCTCATGAAAATCCTCATCGCCGTCGATGGCAGCGCCTACACCCGCAAGGCGCTCGACTACCTGTTGTCCAACCGGGGCATGTTCGTGGACGGGCATCAGCTGGTGGTGGTGAACGTGTGCACCGGCATCTCGGGCCACGTCTCGCGCCACCTGAGCAAGGAGATCGTCGCGGACTACTACGCGGAGGAAAGTGCCAAGGTGCTCGACCCCGTGAAGGCGCTGTTCGCCGAGAGCGGCGTGAGTAACTACACGGTGGAATCGCGCCACGGCCACGTGGCCGAGGAAATCCTCAAGTCCGCCACTGCAGCGCAAGCGGGGCTGATCGTGCTCGGCACCCACGGTCATGGCATCTTCGGCCGCGCGCTGATGGGCTCGGTCGCCACCAAGGTGATCGCCGAGACGAACACCACGGTGCTGCTGGTGCAGTAGTTTTCTTCGTCGCTACCGCGTGCGCTGCTGCCGCCATTCGCGCGGCGAGCAGCCGAAGCGCTCCTTGAACGCGCGGCTGAAATGCGCCGCGTCGTTGAATCCCCGGCCGTAGGCGATGTCGGCCACGGGGCGGCCCGCGAGGCGCGGCTCCAGCAGGTCGCGGCTGCATGCCTCCAGCCTGCGCTCCCATATGTACTGCGAGGGCGTGAGCGGCTCGCTCTTGAACACGCGGTGGATGTGGCTCACCGACACGCCCAGCCCGGCCGCCAGCGTGCTCACCGACAGCGATGGATCGGCTAGCTGCTCGTCGATGCGCCGCTTCACGCGCGCGAGGTGGTAAGTCGCGAGATTGCTCAGCGAAGGCGCGCTCGCCACCGGCAAGGTCTGCAGCCCGGCCACTAGGATGTTCTGCACGCCGTTGGCCACCGCGAGGGCCGATGCCGGCTGCAGCGTGTCGATGTCCTCACGCAGCGTGCGGATCATGCTCAGCAGCAGGTGCCCCGCGCCTTCGCGTCCCGAAACCGTGGTGGCCGTCAGCGCCTCGGTGTCGCGCAGCTCGCTGCGCAGGCGCTCGCCGGGCAGCTTGAGCACGATCTGCTCGAAGGACTGGTCGAACAGCAGTTGGTAGGGCCGCGTGCTGTCGTACAGCGCGAAGTCGCCGGCCGACAGCACCGCATCGCGGCCGTCCTGCCGCACCACGCCCTGGCCGCGCGCCTGGATGCTCACGAGGAAGTAGTCGTCGCTGGAATGCGAGATATGCCCCGGCGTGCGCATCACCTTCTGCGGCCCCGAGGTGACGACCGACACGTCGAGCCCGGGCAGCGTGTGCTGGCGGATGCTGCCTTCAAAATCGCCGGCCTCGCCCTCGCGCACCGGGTCGCAACCGAGCTGCACGTAGACGTTGCAGATCATGTCGGTCCAGTAGGCGACCCGCTGGTCGCGCGGGACGGCGTCGGTGCTGAGCAACTGGGTCATCGGGGTTCCTCGGAAAGCCTGGGCTGCGAAGGCATGCAACGCTGGAACAAGAACGCGGCCAAACCGGGTCAAGGCGTTCCGGCGGCGCGAATCTACGCTTCAAGCAACCCGCATGCCACAGCGCAAACCCGGTGCTTGCGGCCCACGCCCCGTTACTTCCATTGCATCTGGAGAAGCTTCATGCCGACCACCGTTCATCCCAAGCTGCGCGTTGCAGCAGTACAAGCCTCGCCCGTGTTCCTCGACCTCGACGGCACCATCGACAAGACCATCGACCTCATGGCGCAGGCCGCGAAACAGGGCGTGAAGCTCGTCGCCTTTCCCGAGACCTGGGTGCCCGGCTACCCATGGTGGATCTGGCTCGACTCGCCGGCCTGGGGCATGCAGTTCGTGCAGCGCTATCACGACAACTCGCTGGTGGTCGGTTCGGCCGAGTTCGACCGCGTCAGGGAGGCCGCGCGCAAGCTCGGGATCTGGGTGTCGCTGGGCTACAGCGAGAAGGCCGCGGGCAGCCTCTACATCGCACAGGCGCTCATCGACGACCAGGGCGACACGGTGCAGACGCGGCGCAAGCTCAAGCCCACGCACGTGGAGCGCACGGTGTTCGGCGAAGGCGACGGCTCCGACCTTGCCGTGGTCGAGACACCGCTGGGCAACATCGGTTCGCTCTCGTGCTGGGAGCACCTGCAGCCTCTGAGCAAGTACGCGATGTATTCGCAGAACGAGCAGATCCACTGCGGCGCCTGGCCGAGCTTCTCGCTGTACCGTGGTGCGGCCTACGCGCTGGGGCCCGAGGTCAACAACGCCGCGAGCCAGGTCTATGCGGCCGAGGGCCAGTGCTTCGTGATCGCGCCCTGCGCCACCGTGTCGAAGGCCATGAGCGAACTGATGTGCACCGATGCCGGCAAGCAGCAGATGCTGCGCACCGGCGGCGGCTATGCGCGCATCTACGCACCCGACGGCTCGCCGCTGGGCACGCCCTTGGCGGAAGACGAGGAAGGCCTGGTCGTTGCGGACATCGACCTCGGCATGATCTCTCTCGCCAAGGCTGCCGCCGACCCCAGCGGCCACTACTCGCGGCCCGATGTCACGCAGCTGCTGCTCAACAAGACGCGCCGCGAACCGGTCGTGGTGCAGCAGGCGGCGTCGCCGGGGCCCAAGGCCGAGCCCGAAGGCGCCGTGTCCGAGCCGGTCGCAGCCTGAAGCAGTGGAGGCACGCCATGGAATCCGCCATCGACGAGCACCTGAAGTGCCCCCGCACGCGGCATCGCCGCGTGGAAGACGACTACGTGCCGCCTTACCCCGTGTGGTCGGCGCGGGCCCCGGTCGCGGTGAAGCAGGTCGTGATGGGCTACTTCGGCGTGCAGTCGCGCGGCGCTGAAATGCAGGGCCGCGCCTGCGCCGCGCTGATGAAGATCGCACGCGACTTCGCCCTGCCCGACGGCCCCGGCCATCACGACCTGACGCATTACGTCGACGCCGAAGGCTTCGACAACATGATCGCCATCGCCTATTGGAGCGATCCCGCAGCCTACGCACGCTGGTGCGCGACGCCCGCGGTCGACGCCTGGTGGCGCTCCGACGAGCGGCTCAGGGAAGGCCTGGGCTACTTCCGCGAGATCGCCTCGCCGCGCGTCGAGCACTTCGAGACCATGTTCAACACACCCGACCGCTTCGAAGGGGTCGGTGTGGTGATGGGCGGGGTCAGCGGCGAGCTGCAGGAGCACGGCTACTGGGGTTCGATGCGCGACCGCATCCCGCTCTCGCAGACCGACGCGATGGCGCCCTCGGGCATGCGCGCGGTGATCGCGGGTACGCCGGCGCCGGGGCAGCGCGTTCGCATCGCGGGCCACGAGAACGTCGCGATGATCCGCTCCGGCCAGGAATGGACCGAGACCACCGGCCAGGAACGCACGCTCTACCTGCAGGACATGGAACCAGTGCTGCGCGAAGGCATGGACTTCCTGCGCGACCAGGGGCTGGGCATCGGCTGCTACAGCAACCGCTACATGCGCCACCTCGACGCGCAAGGCACGCCGCTGCAGAAGTCGTTCGGCCTGAGCTACTGGCGCGCGCTGGCCGATATGGAGCGCTGGGCCGAGTCGCACCCCACGCACGTCGCGATCTTCGGCAGCTTCATGCGCTACGTGCAGGCGCTGAACTTCCAGCTGCAGCTGCGCGTGTATCACGAGGTGTCGGTGCTCAAGGCCGACGAGCAGAGCTACGAGTACGTCAACTGCCACGCGGGCAGCGGGCTGATGAACGGGCTCGCGCCCGCTTCGTAGGCAGTCTCAGGCGGCGAACAGCCCCTTGTGCTCAGCGCGCAGCAGCGCCTTCTGCACCTTGCCCATGGTGTTGCGCGGCAGCTCCGGCACCACGAAGCAGCGCTTGGGGATCTTGAAGTTCGCGAGCTTCGACTTGAGTTCGGCCACGATGGCATCGGCATCGAGCGAGGAGCCCGCCTTGGGAATGACGATGGCCACGCCCACCTCGCCGAAGTCGGGGTGCGGCACGCCGACCACGGCGCTTTCCGCCACACCGGCCATCTCGTTGATGTAGCCCTCGATCTCCGCCGGGTACACGTTGTAGCCACCGCTGATGATCAGGTCCTTGCTGCGCCCGACGATGGTGATGTAGCCCCGGCCGTCGATCTTGCCCACGTCGCCGGTCTTGAAGAAGCCGTCGGCGGTGAACTCTTCCTTCGTCTTCTCGGGCATGCGCCAGTAGCCCGCGAACACGTTGGGGCCGCTGACTTCGATGTTGCCGATCTCGTCGGTGGCGCAGCTGCGGCCGCTGTCGTCGCGTACGCGCAGTTGCACGCCCGGCAGCGCAAAGCCGACGGTGCCGCCGCGGCGTTCGCCCTGTTCCGGCCTGTAGGGGTTGGACGTGAGCATGGCCGTCTCGCTCATGCCGTAGCGCTCGAGGATGGTGTGGCCGGTGCGCTCGCGCCATTCGTCGAAGGTCTCGATCAGGAGCGGCGCCGAGCCCGCGACGAACAGCCGCATGTTGCGCACCGCCTTGCGCGTGAGGCCCGGCTCGGCCAGCAGCCGCACGTACAGCGTGGGCACGCCCATGAACACCGTCGCCTCGGGCAGCTTCGCGACGACACGCTTCGGCTCGAACTTCGAGAACCACAGCATCTTGCTGCCGTTGAGCAGCGCGCCGTGCAGCGCCACGAACAGGCCATGCACGTGGAAGATGGGCAGCGCGTGGATCAGCACGTCGCCTTCGGTCCAGCCCCAGTAGTCCTTCAGCACCTTGGCGTTCGACAGCAGGTTGCCGTGCGTGAGCATCGCGCCCTTGCTGCGGCCGGTGGTGCCGCTGGTGTAGAGGATGGCGGCCATGTCGCCGGCCTTGCGCTGCGCCACCGTGTGCCGGTCGCTGCACTGCGCGGCCATTTCGAGCAGCGTGCCGGTGCGGTCGTCGTCCAGCGTGAAGACGTGCTTCGTACCCGCCGCGGCGGCAATCGGCGCGACCCACGAGGCATTGCGGCTGGTGCACACCACCACGGCCGGCTCGGCGTTGCCGATGAAGTATTCGATCTCGGCGCTCTGGTAGGCGGTGTTGAGCGGCAGGAACACATAGCCCGCGCGCAGCGTGGCGAGGTACAGCAGCATCGCCTCGACCGACTTCTCGACCTGCACCGCGATGCGTGCGCCCTTCTCCAGGCCCAGCGCGTCGAGCAGGTTCGCGATCATGGCGCTGGCGCGCTCGATGTCGCGCCACGAGTAGAACAGGCCGTTGTCGGTCTCGACGGCGATGCGGTCGAGGTCGGCGGGAAATGCCGCGCGCAGGGCGGCGAACAGGTTGGCGTTGGCGGTCTTCTTCATCGGACGGTTTCTTCTCTTCAGAAATTCGGGGGCCGCTTCGCGAGAAAGGCGGCGATGCCTTCGCGGTGCTCCGCGGAGTCGGCGTAGTCGTAGGCACTGGCAAGCAGGCCGTGGGCGGATGGGGCGCCGGCACGCAGCGCGGCAAAGGTCTTCTTGTGCAGGCGTGCGGCCTGCGGCGCGAGCGCGGCGATGCGTGCGGCATGGGATTGCACCGCGAGCGCCACTTCGTTGTCCGGCAGCACCTGCAGCAGAAAGCCCGCGTCGTACAGACGCTGCGCCCCGTGCACGCCGGCGGCCAGCAGCATGTCGCGCGCGAGCACATCGCCGATGGCGCCATGCACCAGCGCGGCTTCGCGCGGTGCCATCGGAAAACCGAGCCTGGCGATGGGCGCGCCGAACTTCGCCGACGCGCCGGCCAGGCGGATGTCGCAGCAGCTGGCGATCTCGACGCCCGCGCCCATGCAGGCGCCCTCGATCTGCGCGATCAGCGGCAGCGGGCAATCGAGCATGGCCTGCAGCGCGGCCCACACTTCGTTCTCGTGGAACTCGCGCAGGCTCGGCTCTTCGAAGCGAAACGACGGATATTCGGAAATGTCGCCACCCGCGCAGAAGGCTGCGCCCTCGCCGCGCACGACGACGCAGCGCAGGCCATCGTCGTCACCGCCGAGGCCGTCGAACACGGCGCGCAGCTCGCGCCACATAGCGCGCGTCATGGCGTTGAGGCGCCCTGGGTTCGACAAAGCGACGACCGCGATGGCGCCTTCCCGGCGCAGCGAAATGCAGCTATCGGTCATTCGAGCTTGGCGCCTGATGCCTTCACCACCGCGGCCCAGCGCCTGATCTCGGCATTGACGAAGCTGCCGTAGGCGGTGGTGGTGAGGTTCGGGATCTCGGAGCCGTTCTGGGCCCAGATGGCTTTCAGGTCATCGGTGGCGAGCGCCTTCTTCATGTCGTCGATCGCGCGCGCCTGCGCTTCGGCTGGCGTGCCCTTGGGCGCCCACAGTCCGTACCACGTGGTGACGGTGTAGTCGGGCAGGCCCACTTCGGCCGCGCAGGGCACGTCGGGAAAGGCGGGGTTGCGCTTGCTGCCCGCGACCATCAGCGCCTTGATGCGGCCACTCTTGATGTGCTGGGCCGAGGAGCCCAAACCGTCGAACATCAGGTCGACGTTGCCCGAGATCAGGTCGGACAGTGCCGGGCCCGCGCCGCGGTACGGAATATGGGTGATGAAGGTGCCTGTCTGGAGCTTGAACAGCTCGCCCGCCAGATGGTGCGAGGTGCCCGAGCCGGCCGAGCCGTAGTTGAACTTGCCGGGGTTGCGCTTGGCCAGCGCGATGAACTCCTGGACCGTGTTGACCTGCACACGCTTCGGGTTGATCACCACCACCTGCGGCACGTTGGCCAGCAGCATCAGCGGCACGAAGTCTTTCTCGATGTCGTAGTCGAGCTTCGGGTAGATCGACGGCGCGATCGCATGGTGCACCGCGCCCATGAACAGCGTGTAGCCATCGGCAGGCGCCTTGGCGGCGATGCTCGCGCCCAGTGTGCCCCCTGCCCCACCGCGGTTGTCGATGACCAGCGTCTGCCCCGCGATGCGCGAGAACTGGCCCGAGAGCGGCCGCGCGAACGCATCGGTCCCGCCGCCGGCCGGGAACGGCACGATCATCGTCACCGGTTTCGTCGGCCAGCCCTGCTGGGCCCGGGCAGCACCGCAGAGAACGGCCGCACCGGCGGCAGCCGCGCGCAAGACGTCACGGCGTTGAAAGCTTGGATTCATTTGTCTCATCTCCAGTTTGTCGTTGTGGATCTTGCCGCCCGATGCGGTGTCCGGCGTACTGTTTGCCACCGGCCTGCGAACGCCATCAGCCTTTTTTGAAGTACAGGCTTTCGATGTCTCCCGATACAGCCACCTTGCCGTCCGCCAGCCAGGTGCGATGTTTGTCCAGGCGTTTGAGGTCGTAGAGATAGTTGACCATGAGCCCGTACGACTGCTTGTGCCCCTTGGGCGACGGGTCGCCGGCCCAGTTCAGGCGCTCCACGCGGGCACCGTTGCCCAGGTGGAAGCGCGCGACCGGGTCGGCCGGCGTACCGTCGACCAGCGCGCGGCCGAGGTATTCGGCGGCGGCCTGCATCAGCCATTGGCGCAGCGGTGACTTCGCGTCGAAGGTGGCGGCAGAGTCCGCCGCGGCGAGCAGGCGCTCGGCGGTCGGCGGCAGCGAGCCGACGAGGCGGCCGAGTTCGGCTTCGCGCTTCTCGTCCAGGCGCGGCAGCAGGTCGACGACGTTCTTCGCGAGCCAGGTCCGAAAGCCCGGAATGGGCGACAACGTGGCGAAGGTCTTCAAGCGTGGCAGTTCGTCCTGGAGCGTCTCGACCACGCGCTTGATGAGCGAGTCGCCGAAGCTCACGCCGCGCAGGCCGTTCTGCGTGTTGCTGATCGAATAGAAGATGGCGGTGGTGGCCCTGGCCGGCAGCACGGGCACGGCAGCCTCGTCGAGCAGCGGCGTGATGCCGTCGCTGATGCGGTCGACCAGCGCCACCTCGACGAAGATCAGCGGCTCGTTGGGCAGGCGCGGATGGAAGAAGCCATAGCAGCGGCGGTCGCTGTCGTCGAGCCGGTTCTTCACGTCGGACCAGCTCTTGATGTCGTGCACCGCCTCGTAGCGGATGAGCTTCTCGATCAGCGAGGCCGGCGAGTCCCAGTCGATGCGGCGCAGTTCGAGAAAGGCCACGTCGAACCAGGTGGAGAACAGATGCTCCAGCTCGGCATCGAGCGCAAGAAGGCGCTTGTCGGCCTTCAGGCACGGCAGCAGTTCCGCGCGCAGATCGACCAGGAAGCGCATGCCTTCAGGCTCGACCGCGAAGCGCTGCAGCAGGCGCATGCGCGGCGACACCAGCGCGCGGCGCAGGCGCAGCTCGGCCTGGCCTTCGTCGGGCGTGCCCACGGCAGCCTGGTGCTGGTTGCGGGCGGTCTCGAGCTTTTGCGCGTCGGCGGCGAAATGCTCGCTCATCAGGGCCCAGTAGTCGCGGCGCTCCTCGGGCGTGGCGGCGCGGTAGGCGTCGGCGATGGCATGCGCGCGGCGGCCGCCCTCGACCTCGCTCACGCGCGGATCGATCACGGCCTGCAGGTCGGCCAGCACGCGGCGCAGCGCGCGCGGCGACAAGGCTTCGTCGGCCTTGCGCAGCGTGGCCTGCAGGCGCTCGGCGGTAGAACGTGCGCTGGGCTTGGGCGCGCTCTTCGACGCGCCCTTGGCGGCGCCTTCCGACGCCACCGGCACCTTGGACTTTTCGCCAGAACGCAGCCGCGCCTGGAACCATTCGGTCGCACTCATCGGGGCACTCCAATGCTTGGGGGGGCGGGCATGGCGCGTTCGGCGGTCACGGCATTACCCTGGATTTCTGCTGGCGCGCGACTTCACGCAGCGCTTCGCGCTGGCGCGTCATGTGCGTGCGCATGGCGGCGTCTGCGCCTTCGCTGTCGCGCGCCTTGAGCGCCGCGAACACGGCCAGGTGCTCGGACAGGCTCTGGTCGAGCCGCCCCGGCGCATGCAGCTGCTGCAGCCGCGCGAGTTTGAGGATCTTGCGCAGGTCGCCGATCACCTGCGCCAGCCACTTGTTGTCGGCGAGCTTGATGATCGCCTCGTGAATGATGTGGTTGGTGGCGTAGTAGTCATTGATGCGGCGCGCCCTGGCGTGGCGCACCAGCCGCTCGTGCAGCGCATCGAGTTCGTTGAGCTCGGCGTCGCTGGCGTTGCGCGCGGCCTCGTAGGCACAGCGGCCCTCGAGCAGCGCGATGACGGGAAAGATCTCGTCGAGATCGCGTTCGGTCACCTCGTTGACGAAGCAGCCGCGCCGCGGCTCGTGCCGCAGCAGGCCCTCTGCGGTGAGCACCTTGAGTGCCTCGCGCAACGGGGTACGGGAAATTGAGAGCCGCTCGCACAGCGCCGCCTCGTCCACGAAGCTGCCGGGCGCCAGCGTGCCGTCGAAGATCTGCTCGCGCAGCGTGGCAGCGACTTCGTCGTGCAGGGAGTTGGGAACCAGGCGCATTGGAATAGCGTAATTTCCTGTAATTACGCGTAATTCTGAGCCCGCCGAACATTTGGCGCAAGAGCCGCGCACGCCCTGCGCGGCTGGGACTTACCCTGCAAGCTTCCGGCTGAACGAACTCACGCCTGCGCGGGGGCGGTCTTGTTGTTGGCGCGGCCGAACCAGAACCACAGTGCGATGCCGGCGATCACCATCGGCACGCTGAGCCATTGCCCCTGGCTCAGGTTCAGCGCGCGCAGGCCGAGGAAGTCGTCGGGCTCGCGAAAGTACTCGGCCACGAAGCGCAGCACGCCATAACCGATCAGGAACACCGCGGCCACCTGCCCCTGCTTGCGCTCCTTGCGCGCATAGAGCCACATCACCACGAAGAGCAACAGCCCCTCGAGCAGGAACTGGTAGACCTGCGAGGGATGGCGCGGCAGCATCGATCCGCTTTGCGGGAACACCATGCCCCAGGGCAGATCGGGGCTGCTGAAGCGGCCCCACAGTTCGCCGTTGATGAAGTTGCCCACGCGGCCGGCTGCAAGCCCGGTCGGCACGCAGGGCGAGACGAAGTCCATCACCTGCCAGAACGGGCGCGCACGCGAACGCGAGAACCAGACCATGGCACCGATCACGCCGAGCAGCCCGCCATGGAAGCTCATGCCGCCCTGCCACACGTAGAGGATTTCGAGCGGATGCGTCAGATAGAACTCGGGCTTGTAGAACAGGCAGTAGCCCAGCCGCCCGCCGACGATGACGCCCATCACGCCGAGAAAAAGAATGTCCTCGATGTCCTTGCGCTGCCACACCCCCGCGCCCACCAGCGAGCGGTACGGCTCGTGGTGCAGCCGGCGCGTGCCGAGAAAATAGAACAGCGCAAACGCGGCCAGGTAGGTCAGGCCGTACCAGTGGATGGCCACCGGCCCGAGCTGCAGGGCGATGGGATTGATCTGCGGATACATGAGCATCCGCAGATTGTGCCCGGAGCGAATGACTCGCCCCCAGGCTTCGCGCACTTCGTGTCGCTTCGCCCTCCCCTGCCGGGGGCAACACCTGCGGCCCGGCAAAGCCGGTTCCGCGGTGTTCTGCGAATTTGCTGGTCAGCGAGCGGCCCCTGCGCCCTGCTTGGCCCCCGCCGTGCGCTCGCGCACGAACGCCACGAACCGCGCCAGCGCCGGGTGCGCACCCGGCGCTGGCCATACGAGGCTCGTCTCGCAAGCCGGCAGCGCCACGCGGCGCCGGCCCACGCCCTTGAATTCGCCGGCCTGCCGGTAGACGACGCCAGCGCGCCGGAACTGCATCACGCTGTGCGGCACCCAGGCCACGCCGATGCCACCCGACACGAGGTTGACGATGGTCTGCATCTGGATCGCCTCCTGTGCCACCTGGGGCACTCGGCCAGCTGCGTGATAGAGGTCGAACACCGCATCGTGCAGCGACGGCACGATGCGGCGCGGAAAGATCACCAGCGGCTCGGCCAGCACCTCTGCCAGCGGCACGGGCCGCGCGCGGGCGAGCCGGTGCTGCGCCGGCAGGGCCAGCACCAGCGCCTCTTCCTCCACCGGCAGGCGGGACAGGCCGGGCGGCGCCGCGCCGGGCGAATGCAGCATCAGCCCGGCATCGATCTCGCCGCGCGCAAAGGCTTCGAGCTGCACGTCGCCGGTGGCCTCGACCAGTTCGAGCGCGACCTCCGGGCACAGCACGCGGAACTCGCGCACCCAGGCCGGCAGCTGCTCGAAGCCGACCGTCGAGACGAAGGCGATGCGCACCCGCCCCACCTGCCCCGCCGCTGCCGCCCGTGCCCGCGCGGGAAGCGCCTGCGCGCGCGCCAGCAGCTCGCGCACGTCGGGCAGCAAGGCCTCGCCGGCGGGCGTGAGCGCCACGCGTCTTCGCGTGCGGTCGAACAGCACCACGCCCAGCGTCTTCTCGAGCTGGGCAATGGCCTGCGTCACCGGGGGCTGCGTCATGTGCAGCCGCAGCGCGGCGCGGCCGAAGTGCAGCTCCTCGGCCACGGCCACGAACTGCCGCCAGGCCCGCAGGTCGATCAGGGCTTCATTCATATGCCAAGCATATCAATCTGTGCTCGAAAATGGATTGGAACCAATCAATCAGAAGTCCGATACTTGGGTTCCCCCCGATCCCCCACGACAGAAGAGACACCATGGACACCAAGCCGATCCAGATCAACCGCCGCAGCGCCAACATCGTCGAAGGCAAGAGCCGCGCGCCCAACCGCTCCATGTTCTACGCCATGGGCTACGAGGAAGGCGACTTCAAGAAGCCGATGGTCGGCGTCGCCAACGGCCACAGCACCATCACGCCCTGCAACTCGGGCCTGCAGAAGCTGGCCGACGCTGCCATCGCCGGCATCGAGGAAGCCGGCGGCAACGCACAGGTGTTCGGCACGCCCACCATCTCCGACGGCATGGCCATGGGCACCGAGGGCATGAAGTACTCGCTGGTCAGCCGCGAAGTCATTTCCGACTGCATCGAAACCTGCGTCGGCGGCCAGTGGATGGACGGCGTGCTGGTGGTCGGCGGCTGCGACAAGAACATGCCCGGCGGCCTGATGGGCATGCTGCGCGCCAACGTGCCGGCCATCTACGTGTACGGCGGCACCATCCTCCCCGGTCGCTACAAGGGGCAAGACCTGAACATCGTGAGCGTGTTCGAGGCCGTGGGCCAGAACGCCGCGGGCAACATGAGCGACGAAGACCTGCACGAGATCGAGAAGCGCGCCATTCCCGGCACCGGCTCGTGCGGCGGCATGTACACGGCCAACACCATGTCCAGCGCCTTCGAGGCGCTGGGCATCTCGCTGCCCTACTCGTCGACCATGGCCAATCCGCACGATGAAAAAGCCAACTCGGCCAAGGAATCGGCCAAGGTGCTGATCGAAGCCATCAAGAAAGACCTGAAGCCGCGCGACATCGTGACCAAGAAGGCCATCGAGAACGCAGTGGCCGTGATCATGGCCACGGGCGGCTCGACCAATGCGGTGCTGCACTTCCTGGCGATCGCGCACGCGGCCGAGGTCGAATGGACCATCGACGACTTCGAGCGCATGCGCAAGAAGGTGCCGGTGCTGTGCGACCTGAAGCCATCGGGCAAATACCTCGCGGTCGACCTGCACCAGGCGGGCGGCATTCCGCAAGTGATGAAGGTGCTGCTGAACGCAGGCCTGCTGCACGGCGATTGCATCACCATCTCGGGCCAGACGATTGCCGAAGTGCTGAAGGACGTGCCCGATGTGCCGCGCGCCGACCAGGACGTGATCCGCCCGATCGACAAGCCGATGTACGACCAGGGCCACCTCGCCATCCTGAAGGGCAACCTCTCGCCCGAAGGCGCGGTCGCCAAGATCACCGGCCTGAAGAACCCCGTCATCACCGGCCCGGCGCGCGTGTTCGACGACGAGCAGTCAGCACTGCAGGCCATCCTGGCCGGCAAGATCGTGGCCGGCGACGTGATGGTGCTGCGCTACCTCGGCCCCAAGGGCGGCCCGGGCATGCCGGAAATGCTGGCACCCACGGGTGCGCTGATCGGCGCGGGCCTCGGCGAAAGCGTCGGCCTGATCACCGACGGCCGTTTCTCCGGCGGCACCTGGGGCATGGTGGTCGGCCATGTGGCGCCCGAAGCGGCCGCCGGCGGCACCATCGCCTTCGTGAACGAAGGCGACTCGATCACCATCGACGCGCACAAGCTGGTGCTCGAACTGAACGTGCCCGAAGCTGAGATCGCGAAGCGCCGCGAAGGCTGGAAGGCACCGGCACCCCGCTACACGCGCGGCGTGCAGGCGAAGTTCGCGTTCAATGCGTCCAGCGCCAGTTCGGGCGCAGTGCTCGACAAGTTCTGATCGGGGCTATTGCGTGAAACACCGAGGAACCGGCTTCGCCGGGCCTCAGGTGTTGCCCCCGGCAGGGGGAAGGCGAAGTGGACACGAAGTGCCGCGCAGCCTGGGGGCAAGCCCTACTTCCGGCGCTGCCCGTTGCCGGTCTTCATGCCCATGTTGGTCTTCTGGCGATCGATGCGATCCTGCTTGCGCCGGTCTTCCCGCTCGATGACCCTGCGTTTGGTATAGCCCGACGAATCGGCCCAGGCCCACCATGCGACGGCCATTGCAAACGGGGACAGCACGATCCACCAGCTCCAGCCGGCGACCATGCCCACTTCCAAATACTTGAGGGCCAATCCAAGCAGGCCCAGCGCCAGAAACCACATCGCGAATCCCTCCGGGTTGTATTGGCACGCACCCGTACGACGTGCACGGCGCTACCTACAATCGCGTTGAGTCGAATGTAACTCAGCCCTTACGAAATACCCCCCATGAAAAGAGTCTTGTTGTCGGCAGCCCTCGGCCTCGGCCTTGTCGGACTCGCCGCGCCCGCCTTCGCCGACCTCGCCCTGGCAACCTCGAAGAACTGCATGAGCTGCCACGCGGTCGAGCGCAAGGTGCTCGGCCCGGCATTCAAGGACGTGGCCGCCAAGTACAAGGACGACAAGGGTGCCGTCGACACTCTTGCCAGCAAGATCGTCAAGGGCGGCTCCGGCGTGTGGGGGCCGGTGCCGATGCCGGCGAACAACCAGGTCAGCGAAGCCGACGCCCGGAAGCTCGCAGCCTGGGTGCTGTCGACGAAGTAGGTTCCGGGGACATCACGCCTGCGGGTTGATGTCCGCCGGCAGCGGCCGGCGCTCGATGCGGTCTTCGAGTTGGCCGATGTGCGCGGCCACGGTGTTGTCGGTCTGGTCCGAGCGCAGGCGGATTGCGGTTTCGAGCTGCTCCAGGCGCGCCAGCATCGCCGCCTGCCGGTCGGCGTTCTGCGCCATGTGCTTGTTCTCCTGCGCCTCCAGGAAGTTGCGCAGTTCGGTGAAGCGCGAGGCCTCGGCCTTGTCCGCAAGGTCGCGCTGGACCTGCATTTCCTTCGTGTGGCGCTTGGTTTCGATCAGCACCGAGCTGTGCAGGTACAGCACGTAGACGAGGAAGAAGGCCGCCAGCACCACCGTCAGGCCCAGCATGATCAGGCCCAGCGGCGCCGAGACGGTCATGAAACCCAGCCATACGTTGGTGGGTGCGGACAGCGTGCCCCAGTTCAGCGCGGCGAGCGCTGCGATGAACAGCACGATGACAAGAAGAAAAGCGGATCTCACGCCCATGGGGGCCTCCTTCGGAAAGATCGAACACATGGAAACCTGCGCGCTTCGAGGCGCGCGGTGATCCGATGGTTTTACCTCAGCGAAGAGCCCTGTTCGGCGCAAATGGCCGCATAAACGGCCACGTCCTACAGCACTAATGCACTGCTGGTCAGTTCGTCTGCGAGAGCTGCTCCAGAATGGCCGGATTCTCGAGCGTCGAGGTGTCCTGCGTGATCGCCTCGCCCTTGGCGATGCTGCGCAGCAGGCGCCGCATGATCTTGCCGCTGCGCGTCTTGGGCAGGTTGTCGCCGAAGCGGATGTCCTTGGGCTTGGCGATGGGACCGATCTCCTTGGCCACCCAGTTGCGCAGTTCGTTGGCGATCTGCTTGGCTTCCTCGCCGGTCGGGCGGGCGCGTTTCAGCACGACGAAGGCGCACACGGCCTCGCCCGTCACGTCGTCGGGACGGCCGACCACCGCGGCTTCGGCCACGAGGTCGGTCTTGGACACGAGGGCCGACTCGATCTCCATCGTGCCCAGGCGGTGGCCCGACACGTTCAGCACGTCGTCGATGCGGCCCGTGATGCGGAAGTAGCCGCGGTCGGCGCTGCGCACCGCACCGTCGCCGGCCAGGTAGATGGTGCCGCCCATTTCCTCGGGGAAATAGCTCTTCTTGAAGCGCTCGGGATCGTTCCAGATGGTGCGGATCATCGAGGGCCACGGCCGCTTGATGACCAGCATGCCACCGGCGCCGTTGGGCAGGTCCTTGCCGGTCTCGTCGACGATGGCGGCCATGATGCCCGGCAGCGGCAGCGTGCACGAGCCCGGCACCAGCGGCGTGGCGCCCGGCAGCGGCGTGATCACATGGCCGCCGGTCTCGGTCTGCCAGAAGGTGTCGACGATCGGGCAGCGCTCGCCGCCGATATTGCGGTGGTACCACATCCAGGCTTCGGGATTGATGGGCTCGCCGACCGAGCCGAGGATGCGCAGGCTCGTCAGGTCCCAGTTCTTCGGATGCACCTTCTCGTCGCCCTCGGCCGCCTTGATGAGCGAGCGGATCGCGGTGGGCGCCGTGTAGAACACCGACACCTTGTGCTTTTCGATCATCTGCCAGAAGCGGCCCGCATGCGGGAAGGTAGGAATGCCCTCGAACACCACCTGCGTGGCGCCGGCCGCGAGCGGGCCGTAGGCGACGTAGGTGTGGCCGGTGATCCAGCCGATGTCGGCGGTGCACCAGAACACGTCTTCGGGGCGGATGTCGAAGGTCCAGTCCATCGTGAGCCTGGCCCACAGCAGGTAGCCGCCGGTGGCGTGCTGCACGCCCTTGGGCTTGCCGGTGGAGCCCGAGGTGTAGAGGATGAAGAGCGGGTGTTCGGCGTTCACCGGCACCGGGGCGCATTCGGTGCCCTGCCCTTTCAGCGCCTCGGCAAAGGTCTTGTCGCGGCCCTCGACGCGCGTCCATGCGGTGGGCGTGCGCTCGTAGACGAACACGGTCTTGATCGATTCGCAACCGCCCAGCGCGATGCCGTCGTCCACGATGGCCTTGAGCGGCAGTTCCTTGCCGCCGCGCATCTGGTAGTTGGCCGTGATGACCGCCACCGCGCCCGCATCGATGATGCGCTCCTGCAGCGCCTTGGCCGAGAAGCCGCCGAACACCACGCTGTGGGTGGCGCCGATGCGCGCGCAGGCCTGCATGGCGATCACGCCCTCGACCGTCATCGGCATGTAGATGACGACGCGGTCGCCCTTCTGGATGCCCGCGGCCTTCAGCGCGTTGGCGAACTGGCTCACGCGGGCGAGCAGCTCCTTGTAGGTGACGTTGGTGACGGTGCCGTCGTCGGCTTCGAAGACGATGGCGGTCTTGTTCTCGACCGGGGTGCCCATGTGCCTGTCGAGGCAGTTGGCGCTGGCGTTGAGCTCGCCGTCGCCGAACCATTCGTAGAACGGGGCCTTCGATTCGTCCAGCGTCTTCGTGAAGGGCTTGGTCCACTGCAGGTTGCCCTTGGCCAGGCGGGTCCAGAACCCTTCGAAGTCCTCCTCGGCCTCCTTGCACAGGGCCTCGTAGGCGGCCATGCCGGAGATGCGGGCGCCTTCGGTGGCGCGGGCGTCAGGGGGAAATACACGGTTCTCGACGAGGACGGATTCAATGTTCTTCGATGCGCTGCTCATGCTTTTTGTCTCCTGGAAGGTGCGGCCGTAATGTCGGTGGCCGCACTTACGGGTCACTGACGGGTTCGATGTTAGTTCGCAGGGTTATCACGAGTACGACACAGGGGCACACCTAGAATCCGCGGTCTTTCATCTCTCGCCCGCCAATGTCCGCTACCGATCCTTTCGACACCCGGAACCCGCCCGTACCAGCCCGTGGTTCGCCGCTGCGCCCCCTGCCCAAGCTGATTTTCGCGAGCCGCTGGCTGCAGTTGCCGCTCTACCTGGGCCTGATCGTGGCGCAGGCGGTGTACGTGGTGCACTTCCTGGTCGAGCTGCTGCACCTGGTCGAAGCCGCCTTCGGCAGCCAGGATGCGCTGCAGGCGCTGATCACCAGCATCGGCTACAAGACCACGGCGCCGGTGGGCACGCTCAACGAGACGGTGATCATGCTGGTGGTACTCGCGCTGATCGACGTGGTGATGATCTCGAACCTGCTGATCATGGTGATCGTGGGTGGCTACGAGACCTTCGTGAGCCGCATGGACCTCGAAGGCCACCGCGACCAGCCCGAATGGCTGAGCCACGTGAACGCCTCGGTGCTCAAGGTGAAGCTGGCCACCGCCATCATCGGCATCAGCTCGATCCACCTGCTGAAGACCTTCATCAACGCGGACAACTACACCGACCGCGTGCTGATCGCGCAGACCGCGATCCACATCGCCTTCCTGTTCTCGGCCATGGCCATCGCCTATACCGACAAGCTGATGAACGAAGCCGCAGCCGCCAACACGCACCACTAAGGCGTGTCCCAGGCCGGCGTTTCAGTGAAGCGCGCGGCCAGGAAATCGAGCATCGTGCGCAGCGTGGCCGGCATGTGCTTGCGCGAGGCATACACCGCGTACATGCCCACCACCTGCGGCTCGAAATCGCCGAAAAGCCGCACCAGTTCCCCTTCCTGCAGCAGTGGCGCCGCCAGATAGGTCGGCAGCATCGCGATGCCGGCCCCGGCCCGGGCCAGGCACATCAGGCTGGCTGCATCGTTGGCCGAGACATTGCCGCCCACGGCCACCGAGGCCGGCTCCCCCGTGCCCTTGCGCGTGAAATTCCAGAGGCTGCGCCCGAAGTACGAATGCGTGAGGCAATTGCGCTGCGCCAGCTCTTCCACGCGCAGCGGCTGGCCGTGCTCCTTCAGGTACGCCGGTGACGCGCACACGACCGAGCGGCAGTCGGTGAGCCGGCGCGCGATCAGGTTGGGGTCGATCTCCGCGGCCACGCGAATGGCCAGGTCGATGCGCTCGTCGACCAGGTTCACGGCCCTGTCGAGCAGCACCAGGTCGACAGCCACACCCGGGTAGAGCCGCACGTAGTCGGCCACCGCATCGGCCAGTTGCGCCTGCGCGAACGAGGTGCTGGCCGTGATGCGCAACTGCCCACGGGGCGCCTCGGCCGGATGCCGCACCGCGGCCTGCATGTCGCCGGTGAGCTCGAGCACCTGGCGGCAGCGCGGCAGCAGTTCTTCGCCAGCGGCTGTGAGGCTCAGCCGGCGCGTCGTGCGGTGCAGCAGGCGCGCACCGGTCCATTGCTCCAGCTCGGCCACGTAGCGCGTGACGACCGGCCGGGACAGGTCGAGCTTGTCGGCCGCGGCCGAAAGGCTGCCCGAATCGACCACGTTCACGAACACGCGCATTGCATTCAATCGGTCCATTCGAACGATTTTAGGAATAAACAAGCGCGCAAATCGAGGTATTTCTTTCGAAAACAGAAACCTAAGATACGGTTCATTCCATCCGATCCTTTCGATCTTTCACAGGAGTCCCTCATGAGCCACATCGCCATCATTGGTGCTACCGGACGCGCCGGCGGCCGCCTTCTCGAAGAAGCCCTGCGCCGCGGCCACACGGTCACTGCCATCGCGCGCAAGGCCAGCGCCAAGCTGGCGGGCCGCGCCAACGTGAAGGCCGTCGACCTCGACGTGCTCGACGGCGCCGCGCTCGAGAAAGCCCTGGCCGGCCATGACGCCGTGTTCAGCGCCGCGCACTTCTCCACCGTGCCGCCTGCGGCCATCATCGAACCCGTGAAGCGCGCGGGTGTGAAGCGCCTGCTGGTGGTCGGCGGCGCCGGCAGCCTGTTCGCGGCGCCCGGCCTGAAAGTAATCGATACGCCGAACTTCCCCGACGCCTACCGCGCCGAAGCCTCGGCCGGCGGCGTGTTTCTCGAGGCGCTGCGCAACGAGAAGGAACTCGACTGGACCTTCCTGTCGCCCTCCGCCGAGTTCGTCGAAGGCGAGCGCACGGGCAAGTTCCGCCTGGGCAAGGACGACCTGCTTGTGAGCGCCGAAGGCCGCAGCTGGATCACGTTCGAGGACTACGCAATCGCGTTCATCGACGAGCTCGAAAAGCCGGCGCACCCGCGCCAACGCTACACCATCGGGTATTGAAGCTCGCCCCCAGGCTGCGCGCACTTCGTGTCGCTTCGCCGACCCCCTACCGGGGGCGGGCCGGCCGCTTCGGGCGGCCGTGCGCGGCGGCCCCCGCGAGTGACAGCCCCCACCACGGCATCAGCGGCCGGTCATGTTCCCCGGCACCACCCACTGGTCGAACTGCTCGGCCGTGAGGTGGCCGGATGCAATTGCCGCCTCGCGCAGGCTCGTGCCTTCCTTGTGCGCCTTCTTCGCGATGTACGCCGACTTGTCGTAGCCGATGTGCGTGTTCAGCGCCGTCACCAACATCAGCGAGCGCTGCACCAGCTCCGTGATGCGTTCACGATTCGGCTCGATGCCCACGGCGCAGTGGTCGTTGAAGCTCACCATGCCGTCGGCCAGCAGGCGCACGCTCTGCAGGAAGTTGTGCGCCACCATCGGGCGGAACACGTTCAGTTCGAAGTTGCCCGAGGCGCCGCCGATGTTGATGGCCACGTCGTTGCCGAACACCTGTGCGGCGAGCATCGTGACGGCTTCGCTCTGGGTCGGGTTGACCTTGCCCGGCATGATCGACGAGCCGGGTTCGTTCTCCGGGATGCTCAGTTCGCCGATGCCGCTGCGCGGGCCGCTGGCCAGCCAGCGCACGTCGTTGGCGATCTTGTTCATGCTGGCGGCCAGCGTCTTGAGCGCGCCGTGGGCGTGTACCAGCGCGTCGACGCTGGCCATGGCTTCGAACTTGTTCGGCGCGGTGACGAAAGGCAGGCCCGTGAGCTTGGCCAACTCGGCGGCCACCTTCTCGGCATAACCCTTGGGCGCATTGAGCCCGGTGCCGACGGCCGTGCCGCCCAGCGCCAGTTCGCACAGGTGCGGCAACGCGGCACGCACATGCGCCTCGCCGTGCGCCAGTTGCGCCACGTAGCCCGAGAACTCCTGGCCCAGCGTGAGGGGCGTGGCGTCCTGCAGGTGGGTGCGGCCGATCTTCACAATGTCGGCGAAATCCTTGGCCTTCTGGTCGAGCGTGCCGCGCAGCTTGGCGATGGCCGGCAGCAGCTTGTGCGTGATGGCCTCGACGGCGGCCACGTGCATTGCGGTGGGAAACACGTCGTTGCTCGACTGGCTGCGGTTGACGTCGTCGTTCGGGTGCACGAGGCGCCCTTCCCCGCGTTCGCCGCCGAGGATTTCGCTCGCCCGGTTGGCCAGCACCTCGTTGACGTTCATGTTGGTCTGCGTGCCCGAGCCGGTCTGCCAGACCACCAGCGGGAACTCGCCCGGGTGCTTGCCGGCGATGACTTCATCGGCCGCTGCCACGATGGCGTTCGTCTTCTTCTGGTCCTGCAGGCCCAGCGCGTGGTTGACGACGGCCGACGCGCGCTTCACCTGAGCCAGCGCCTTGATGATCTCGCGCGGCTGCTGCTCCCCGGAGATGTCGAAGTTCTGCAGCGAGCGCTGCGTCTGCGCACCCCACAGCTTGTCGGCCGGCACGTCGATCGGTCCAAAGGTATCGCGCTCGGCACGGGTCTTGGGGGAAGTCGTCATGGTGAAAAAGCTCCGCAGTCTTGGATGGTCGCGCCGCCTGATCGGGCGCGGGCCAAAGTATCGGCCAATAAGAATAGCTCGCATCTGACGGGGCCATTGGGCCGCCGCCGACATTACGTTACGCCCGTTGGGTTGACTCGCGTCATGTCAAAAAGTTATAATCACGGGCTTCAGACGACCAACAAGTCATGTTGATCGGCCCTGCACTACTCGCGGATCTCCGAATCCCGTCGCGGTGCAAGGTTCTCCCCGCCGGGCCCTGCCCGGCAAACCGGCCGGATCGTTTCCGGCCCCACTGCCACGCCACCTTTCGGCGGGCGCTGGTTTCGTCGCCACGTCGTCTTCAGTGCCTGTCGGCAGCCCCAGAGGCTCGCCGGGCCATTGCACGCGTTTTCCTCACGCGCTCTCTGTTCGGACAGTCCCATCGGCTGATGGCGTGACCGTTGCCGTCCTCCGGGGCGGTGCTGTGTCCAACCTTCACCCAAGGAGCCCCGGCATATGGCCAAAGGAATTCTCATCGACCATGTTTTCAAGGTGTTCGGCGACGCGCCCGGGCAGGCCCTGGAACTCGTGCGGCAAGGTTTCTCGAAGAAGGAAATCCTCGCCGAGACAGGCCAGTCGATCGGCGTGTTCGATGCCACCTTCGAGATCCAGGCCGGCGAGATCTTCGTGATCATGGGCCTCTCGGGATCGGGCAAGTCGACGCTTGTGCGCTTGTTGAACCGGTTGATCGAGCCGACCGCCGGCCGCATCGTGATCGATGGCGCCGACATCAACGAGCACTCCGACGCCAAGCTGCGCGCGCTGCGCCGCAAGGACATCAGCATGGTGTTCCAGTCGTTCGCGCTGATGCCGCACATGACGGTGCGCGAGAACACCGCCTTCGGCCTCGAACTGTCGGGCACGAGCAAGAAAGAGCGGCTCGCGCAGGCCGATCAGGCGCTCGCGCAAGTAGGCCTTGCAGGCTGGGGCGACAGCTATCCCGATGAGCTTTCCGGCGGCATGCAGCAGCGCGTGGGACTGGCGCGCGCGCTGGCCTCGGACCCGTCGATCCTGCTGATGGACGAGGCCTTCTCGGCGCTCGACCCGATCATCCGCACCGAGATGCAGTCGGAGCTGCTGCGACTGCAGAAGGAACAGCGCCGCACCATCGTCTTCATCTCGCACGACCTGGATGAAGCGATGCGCATCGGCGACCGCATCGCGATCATGAAGGACGGCCAGGTGATCCAGGTCGGCACGCCCGACGAGATCCTGCGCAGCCCCGCCGACGATTACGTGCGCAGCTTCGTGCGCGGCGTGGATGCGGCGGCGGTGTTCAAGGCAGCGGACATCGCGCGCAAATCGCTCACCGTCGTGTGCGAGCACCCCGAGCGCGGTGCGCGCGCGGCGCTCAAGGTGCTGGAAGACCAGGACCGCGACTTCGCCTACGTGACCAGCCCGAACAGGCGCTACCTGGGCGTGGTGTCGGCGGACACGCTGCGCAGCGCGCTCGATGGGCATTCGGGTCCGCTGGGGCTGCAGCACGCGTTCCTCGACGACCTGCCGCGCATCGACGCCGAAGCCCCCGTGGCGGGCCTGATCGGCCAGCTCGCGCAGGCACCGTGCGCGCTGCCGGTGGTGGCCAGCGACGGCCGCTTCTGCGGTGCGATCAGCAAGACGACGCTGCTCAAGTTCCTCGACCGCGACACGCCGCCGATCGAGCCCGTCTTGCCCAACGCCGCCCCCGCGCTCGCCGCCGAGCCGCACTGAATTCACGGAGGACCCTGAACGATGAACGACAACACACTTCCTTCCGACCTGGGCACGCCGGTGCTGGACACGCCCGCAGCCCCCACCTTCGTCGATCCGTGGGAAGCACTCTCGGCCGCGCCCGACACCTCTGCCACCAGCGCCTGGCTCGATGCCCCTGTCGACACGGCCCACCAGCTGGCCGGATCGGCCAATGCCGCGACTGACGGCCTCCAGCTGCACCGCCTCTGGGACGGGTCCCTGCCCGTCGAATCCTGGATCAACCAGGGCCTCGGCTGGGTGGTGGAACATTTCCGGCCCTTCTTCCAGACCGTGCGCCTGCCCATCGACAGCACGCTGAACTGGGTCCAGGGCCTGCTCACCGGCTTGCCCACGCTGGCGATGATCGCGTTGATCGGCCTCTTCGCCTGGCAATTCGCCGGCCGCGCGCTGGCCGTCGGCACCACGGTCGCGCTGCTGCTCGTGGCGATGCTGGGCATCTGGCCCGAAGCCATGGTAACGCTGTCGCTGGTGCTGACCTCGCTCGTGTTCTGCATGTTCATCGGCTTGCCGCTGGGCGTGCTGCTGGCCAGCAGCGACCGGGCCCAGCGCCTCATGCGCCCGCTGCTCGACGCCATGCAGACCACGCCAGCATTCGTGTACCTCGTGCCGGTGGTGATGCTGTTCGGCATCGGCAATGTGCCGGGCGTGATCGTGACGATCATCTTCGCGCTGGCGCCGCTGGTGCGCCTGACCAGCCTGGGCCTGCGCCAGGTGCGGCCCGACCTGATCGAAGCCGCGCGCGCCTACGGCGCTTCGCCATGGCAGATGCTGGTGAAGGTGCAACTGCCGTTGGCCATGCCGTCGATCATGGCGGGCATCAACCAGGCGCTGATGCTGTCGCTGTCGATGGTGGTGATCGCCTCGATGATCGCCGTGGGCGGCCTGGGCCAGATGGTGCTGCGTGGCATCGGCCGGCTCGACATGGGCCTGGCGACGGTCGGCGGCCTGGGCATCGTGCTGCTGGCGATTTCGCTCGACCGGCTGACGCAGGCGATGGGCAAGTCGCGCCGCAGCGCGGGTCGCCGCTGGTGGCACACCGGGCCGGCCGGCTTCTCGCTGCGCGTGCTGCAGCGCTTGCTGGGCACGCCGTCGCGCGGTGCGAACGCGCCTGTTCCCGCCTTGTCCACGCAAGCGCAATGACCCGCCACGGAGGAATTCAACGCATGAAGAAAACCACTTTCATCGCACGCAGCTTTCTGGCCCTCGGCTTCGTCGCCTTCGGCATGGCCGCGCAAGCCGCCAACGACCTCCCCGGCAAGGGTGTGACCGTGCAGCCGCTCAAGAGCTCGCTCGCCGAAGAGGCGTTCCAGACGCTGCTGGTGATGCGCGCGCTCGAAAAGCTCGGCTACACGGTCGAGCCCATGAAAGACCTGGAGCCCGCCACCGAACACCTCGCCATCGCCAACGGCGACGCCACCTTCATGGCCAACCACTGGAGCCTGCTGCACGCCGACTTCTACAAGAACAGCGGCGGCGACGCCAAGCTGTGGCGCAGGGGCGTGTACTCCGACGGCGCGGTGCAGGGCTACCTGATCGACCGCAAGACAGCCGAGCAATACAACATCACCAACATCGCGCAGCTCAAGGACCCGGCCATTGCGAAGCTGTTCGACACAGACGGCGACGGCCGTGCCGACCTGACAGGCTGCAACCCCGGCTGGGGCTGCGAACTCGCGATCGAAAAACACCTGACGGCCTACCAGCTGCGCGACACCGTCACGCACAAGCAGGGCAGCTATGCCGCGCTGATGGCCGACACCATCGCCCGCTTCAGGCAGGACAAGCCGGTGCTGTACTACACCTGGACGCCCTACTGGGTGAGCGCCGTGCTGCGTCCGGGCGCGGACGTGGTGTGGCTGCAGGTGCCGTCCTCTTCGTCGCAGGGCGACGGCGCCGATACGCGGTTGCCCAACGGCAAGAACTACGGCTTCCAGGCCAACCAGGAGCAGATCGTCGCCAACCGGGCCTTCGTCGAGAAGAACCCCGCGGCCGGCAGGCTGTTCGAGGTGATGAAGCTGCCGATCGGCGACATCAATGCCCAGAACCTGCGCATGAGCCGGGGCGCCAATACCCAGCAAGACCTGGAGCGCCACACCGATGGTTGGATCAAGGCGCATCGGCCGCTGTTCGACGGCTGGATCGAGGAAGCCCGGGCGGCGGCGAGGTAGGCGCGCCGGCTGAGATAATCGGGGGGCGTTTTCACACTCCCAAAAAACACCCCCCACCATGACGACCACGATCCAGCAGGCCGACCTGATCGAATCGATCAGCGCCGCGCTGCAGTACATCAGCTACTACCACCCCGCCGACTACATCGCCCATTTGGCCCGCGCCTACGAGCGCGAGCAGAGCCCCGCGGCCAAGGACGCCATCGCGCAGATCCTGACCAACAGCAAGATGAGCGCCACGGGCCACCGCCCGATCTGCCAGGACACCGGCATCGTCAACGTGTTCCTCAAGGTGGGCATGGACGTGCGCTGGGGCGGCTTCACCGGCAGCCTGGACGACGCCATCAACGAAGGCGTGCGCCGCGGCTACAACCACCCCGACAACACGCTGCGCGCCTCGGTCGTGGCCGATCCGCAGTTCGACCGCAAGAACACAAAGGACAACACGCCCGCGGTGATCTTCACGGAGATCGTGCCCGGCAACACCGTCGAGGTGACGGTCGCGGCCAAGGGCGGCGGCAGCGAGAACAAGAGCAAGCTGGCCATGCTGAACCCCGGCGACAGCGTGGTCGACTGGGTGCTCAAGACCGTGCCGACCATGGGCGCCGGCTGGTGCCCGCCGGGCATGCTGGGCATCGGCATCGGCGGCACGGCCGAGAAGGCCGCGCTGATGGCCAAGGAAAGCCTGATGGACGACCTCGACATGCACGAGCTGCAGGCCAAGAAGAAGTCGGGCGCCGAACTCAGCAAGGTCGAGGCGCTGCGCATCGAGCTGTACGAGAAGGTCAACGCGCTGGGCATCGGCGCGCAGGGCCTGGGCGGCCTGGCCACCGTGCTCGACGTCAAGATCCAGATGTACCCGACGCACGCGGCCAGCAAGCCAGTGGCGATGATCCCCAACTGCGCGGCCACCCGCCATGCACACTTCGTGATGGACGGCAGCGGCCCGGTGTACCTCGATCCGCCGTCGCTCGACCTGTGGCCCAACGTCAACTGGGCACCCGACGAAAAGAAGAGCAAGCGCGTCGACCTCGACAAGCTCACGCCCGCCGAAGTGGCCAGCTGGAAGCCCGGCGACACCCTGCTGCTCAACGGCAAGATGCTCACCGGCCGCGATGCCGCGCACAAGCGCATCCAGGACATGCTGGCCAAGGGCGAGAAGCTGCCGGTGGACTTCACCAACCGCGTCATCTACTACGTCGGCCCGGTCGATCCGGTCGGCGATGAAGCCGTGGGCCCAGCCGGCCCCACCACCGCCACGCGCATGGACGGCTTCACCGAGATGATGCTGGCCCAGACCGGCCTGATCGCGATGATCGGCAAGGCCGAGCGCGGCCCCGTCGCCATCGAGGCGATCAAGAAGCACAAGAGCGCCTACCTCATGGCTGTGGGCGGCGCCGCCTACCTCGTGAGCAAGGCCATCAAGACCGCCAAGGTGGTGGGCTTCGCCGACCTGGGCATGGAAGCGATCTATGAATTCGACGTGGTCGACATGCCCGTGACGGTGGCGGTCGATGCCGGCGGCACCAGCGCGCACATCACCGGCCCTGCCGAGTGGCAGAAGCGCATCGCCAGCGGCGAGTTCAAGACCATCATGATGGAAGAAGCTTGAGCGCCGCTCGGCCGCCCGAAGGCGCTCGCACCGCAGTGCGCAGCACGGAGGTTTCCGAGTGACCGCTGTAGGCGTCTTCGACAGCGGGGTCGGCGGCCTCAGCGTGCTGGCCGCGCTGAGGGCCGAGCTGCCGCAAGAGAACTTCGTCTACTTTGCCGATACGGCCTATGCGCCGTACGGCGAGCGCGGGGACGCCTACGTGATCGAGCGCTCGCGCTCGGTGGTCGAGCATCTGCGGCGCGAGCATGCAATCAAGGCGCTCGTGGTGGCTTGCAACACAGCCACCACGGCCGCCATCCACTTGCTTCGGGCCGAGCATCCCGACCTGCCCATCGTGGGGCTGGAGCCCGGCCTCAAGCCCGCGGTGTCGGCCAGCCGCACCGGACGCGTGTCGGTGATGGCCACGCGAGGCACCCTGGCCAGTGCCAAGTACGCGGCCCTGCGCGCTTCGTTCGCCGGATCGGCAGACGTACGCTCCGTGCCGTGCGACGGGCTCGTGAAGGCCATCGAAGGCTTCGACGCTGCGGGTATCGCGGCGCTGTGCGAGCGCTACATGAAAGAGGCCGGGCCTTTCAGCGACGGCCCCGATGGCGTCGACACCGTGGTGCTGGGCTGCACCCACTACCCGCTCGTGAAAGACGAATTGAGCCGGCATGCACCGGCGACGCTGCGCTTCATCGACACCGGCGTGCCGGTCGCGCAGCAGGCGCGGCGCCTGCTCGCGTCGGCAGGCCGACTCGCGGATGGCGGCGTCGGCAGCCTGCTGCTGCAAAGCAGCGGCAACGTCGCCGTGCTCGAAGCGGCGGCCGCCCGCTGGCTCGGGCTTCCCACGGCCACCGAAGCCTGACCTCGATGCGCCTGCTGCGCCACGCCGCTCTACTCTTCTGCCTCTCGGCCGCCGGGCTGAGCCACGCGGCCTGCGAAAGCGGACTGGCCGAGCGCATGCATGCCAAGCTGCATCCCCACCGGCCGCTCGACGAGCGGCTCGCGGCCTGCAAGGTCTGGCCGGCTTTTCCGGGGCGCAGCATCGTCGTGCTGCCCATGCCGCGCGAAACGACCGACCACGGCGCCAAGGTCTTCGATCTCGAGATCCTGCTGATCCAGCGCCCCGACAAC
The DNA here is from genome assembly GCF_059491885.1 of Variovorax sp. Varisp46. NCBI lineage: Bacteria > Pseudomonadati > Pseudomonadota > Betaproteobacteria > Burkholderiales > Comamonadaceae > Variovorax > Variovorax sp. Varisp46. The sequence goes on along the minus strand of NZ_CP168515.1, from coordinate 1,726,951 downwards.
GGCAACACCGAACGCGACACCGTCATCGCCCGGCTCCTCCAGCCCGAGGCGCTCGACGAGGACGCCACCACCTCGATCCAGGACATCCGCATCGACACCTCGCGCTACGTGCTGTCGCCCGAGGCCCGCGCCTTCGGCCTGCGCGTGCGCTACCGCGGCAGCAACGCGCCCGGCAGCCCGCTGGCCAGCGAAACCGTGCGGCTCTACGTGCACCATGGCAAGCAGTTGCGCGAGGTTCTGCAGGAGATCGAGCTGGACCACGACCATGGTGGATGGGACGCCACCTGCACCGGCCACTTCGACAAGCTGCGCACCATGTTGTCCGTCGGCAAGGGCAGCAGCAACGGCCTTGCCGACCTGCAGCTGTCGCGTACGCTGCTGCAGAGCCGCGCGCAGGAGCAGGAAGACCAGGGCTGCGTGGAAAAGGCACTGCCCCCGAAATTCAACACCGTCACGCTGCGCTACGACGGCGAACGTTTCAAGGTGCCGAAGTCGCTTCGCCAGCAGGTGCCCTGAACGCCTTCAGGCCGGGCTGCGAAGAGCGGCAGCGCGGCCCCGCTCCATGCGGATTGGCAACAGGAGCAGCAACCCCGCCACGAACAGCACCGCCGTCGAGAGAATCGCGATGCGCTGGTTGCCGCCCGTCATCCAGGTGATCGCGCCGAAGCTCAGCGGACCGATGATGCTGGCGAGCCGGGTCGCGAAGGTCCAGAGCCCGAAGAACTCCGCGAGCTGCTGCGGCGGCGCCAGATAGCCCGTCATGGCACGGCCGGCCGACTGGCTCGATCCCATGGCCAGCCCCGCAATGGCGGCCGCCCACCAGAAGCCGCCCTTGGTCGTCACCAAGGCGGCGATCACGCAGACCGCGATCCAGGCGACCAGCGTGGCGGCCAGCGAAATCTTGTGGCCGATGCGGTCCTGGATGTAGCCGAAGCCGAAGGCGCCCAGCGCCGCCGCGATGTTGAGCACGAAGATCAGCACCATGGTCTCGCTCGCGACGAAGCCGATCACCTGCTCCGCGTAGATCGCAGCAAGCGTGATGGCGACCGCCACGCCGCCCTGGTAGCAGACCGTGCAGGCCAGCAGCCACATGAAGTCGCGATAGGCCCTGGCCTGGCGGTATGTGGCGCGCAGTTGCTGCCATGCACCGAGTTCGGCATCTGCAGTTCGAGGCTGCGCACGTTCGGGCAACAGCACGAAGGTGGCACAGGCGGCCGCGCCGTAGATGGCTGCCGTGATGAGCATCGTGACCGGGACGAAGTGCGCCGCCGGCAAGCCCTTCGTTTGCGACCACAGCACATAGGCCAGGCAGATGCCCAGGGCCAGCATGCCGCCGACATAGCCGAAGGCCCAGCCCCACCCGCTCACCTTGCCCATGCCCTCGGCCGTGGCGAGTTCGGGCAGGAAGGCACCCGTGAGGGACTCGCCATAGGAATAGAAGGCGTTGGAAACGATCACCAGCCCCATCGCCAGCGCAACGCCGAAAGCACCCGAGAAGCCGGGCGTGATTGCAAGCGCTGCCGTTGCGAGGACGCAGCCGACGGTCGCGAAGACGAGCACCCGCTTCTTGGCCGCGCGCAAGTCGGCCCAGGCGCCGATGGCCGGCATCGTGAGCATCACGATGGCATAGGAGACGCTGAGCGCGGCCGTCCATGCGAAGGCGGCCCAGGGCGCGCCCCTGGCGATGCCGCCCACAAAGTAGGCCGCAAACACTGCCGTGATGACGACCGTGGTGTAGCCCGAATTGGCGAAGTCGTACATCGCCCAGCCGAACACCTCGCGCTTGCGTACCCCTGGGCGCAGCGCGGAGGCGGGAAACAGGGCCACGAGGCCTTGTCTATGAAGAACGGATCAATGCAGGTGGCGCGGACGGCGGCCGCCGCCGTGGCCACCGCCGCTGCCGGGACCGCCCGTGCCGCGCGGACGCTTGCCGATCTCGAGCGAGTTCACGAGCGCGTCGAAACGGTCGCTGAAGAGGCGGTCGATCTCGGAGACCACGCCACCCAGTTCAGCGCCGTCGAAGTGGCGCTCCATGAGATTGACGACGTCTTCCACCAGCAGATCGCGCTGCACCTGCATGATTGCTGCCGGGTTCGGGCCGACGAACAGCATCAGGAAGTCGTCGCGCGATTCTTCCTCGGGGTCGCCCTCTTCCTCGTCGAAGTCGGTGTCGTAGAAGGTGACCTCGATGGCCGCACCGCGCTCGGAGAGCTCGTTCAGGGCCATGCACATCTCGTCGAGGGCCTGGCGGAAGTCTTCATCGCCGGGCACGGTCCAGCACATCTGCAGCGTGTGGTCCTTCTGCTCGAAGCGGATGCCGGGCTCTTCTTCGTAGGTGCTGGTGGCACCGTCGGCCAGCGATTTGGCGCCGGCGTACTTCCAGAGCGGCTTGAGCGCCTCCTGGATCTGGTCGAAGGTCACGTCCGAACGCAGCGGCACGTCGCCGTGCACATGGATCTCAAATGGAGCGTTGTAGCGAGGCATCGAATGCTCCCTTGTAAGTGTGGTACCCGGAACGGGGGTCGAACCCGTATGCCCCGATTAAGGAAGCGGCGGATTTTAAGTCCGATGTGTCTACCAATTTCACCATCCGGGCGTCAGGTTGAACATCGACGATAACCCAAACAAAACAAGCCCCGGCAACATGGGTTGGCGGGGCTTGGTCGTCGGGGTCGAATCGAGTTGAACGAGAAGGTGGAGGCGCGACCCGGAGTCGAACCGGGCTAGACGGATTTGCAATCCGTTGCATAACCGCTTTGCTATCGCGCCACGCAGAAATACGAAATCGACCTAGCGAAAAAAAGGGAAGCTGCTGCTTCCCTTTTTCAAAACTGGAGCGGGAAAAGAGTCTCGAACTCTCGACCTCAACCTTGGCAAGGTTGCGCTCTACCAACTGAGCTATTCCCGCGTTTCGAGCCTCGAATTATATATCAGTTTTTCGAGGCTCCACAAGTTTTGCGATCAACCGGTCAGTGCTTGACCGAACCTTCCGCGGCGGGTGCCGCCGCGCGCTGCTTGGCCAGTTCGGCCACGGCAGCAGCAGATGCAGCCACCTCTTCGTCGGACAGCGGCTCGGGCATCTTCTCGAGCGCGATCTCGAGGACCTTGTCGATCCACTTCACGGGCACGATCTCGAGGCCGTTCTTCACGTTCTCGGGGATGTCCTGCAGGTCCTTGGCGTTTTCCTCCGGGATCAGCACGGTCTTGATGCCACCGCGCAGTGCCGCCAGCAGCTTTTCCTTCAGGCCGCCGATGGCGGTGACCTCGCCGCGCAGCGTGATCTCGCCGGTCATCGCGACGTCGCCGCGCACGGGGATGCCCGTGAGCGCCGACACGAAGGCCGTCGTCATCGCCGCGCCCGCGCTCGGGCCGTCCTTCGGCGTCGCGCCATCTGGCACGTGGATATGGATGTCGCGCTTCTCGAATACCTCGTCCTTGATGCCCAGGCGGCGCGAGCGGCTGCGCACCACGGTGCGCGCAGCTTCGACCGATTCCTTCATCACGTCGCCCAGCGAACCGGTACGGCTGATCACACCCTTGCCGGGCATGGTCACGGCCTCGATCGTCAGCAGGTCGCCGCCGACTTCGGTCCACGCAAGGCCGACCACCTGGCCGACCTGGTTCTGCTTCTCCGCGAGGCCGAAGCTGTACTTGCGCACGCCGAGAAACTCGTTGAGGTTCTTGCCGTCGACCGTGACCTTGGGCGTGAGTTGCTTGAGCAGCAGGCCCTTCACCACCTTGCGGCAGATCTTGGACAGTTCGCGCTCGAGCGAACGCACGCCAGCTTCACGCGTGTAGTAGCGCACGATGTCGCGCACGGCCTCTTCGGTGACGAAGAGCTCGTCGTCCTTCACGCCGTTGTTCTTCATCTGCTTGGGCAGCAGGTACTTGATCGCGATGTTGGTCTTCTCGTCCTCGGTATAGCCCGAGAGGCGGATGACCTCCATGCGGTCGAGCAGCGCCGGCGGGATGTTCATCGAGTTCGAGGTGGCGACGAACATCACGTCGCTCAGGTCGAAGTCGACTTCCACATAGTGGTCGCCGAAGGTGTGGTTCTGCTCGGGGTCGAGCACCTCGAGCAACGCGCTCGACGGGTCGCCGCGGAAGTCGGTGCCCAGCTTGTCGATTTCGTCGAGCAGGAACAGCGGATTGCGCGTGCCGATCTTGCTCAGGCCCTGCAGCACCTTGCCCGGCAGCGCGCCGATGTAGGTGCGGCGGTGGCCGCGGATCTCGGCTTCGTCGCGCATGCCGCCCAGCGCCATGCGGGTGTACTTGCGGCCGGTCGCTTTCGCGATCGACTGCCCCAGCGAGGTCTTCCCGACACCTGGTGGGCCCACGAGGCACAGGATGGGTGCCTTCACCTTGTCTACGCGCTGCTGCACCGCGAGATATTCAAGGATGCGATCCTTGACCTTCTCGAGGCCATAGTGGTCGGCATTGAGCACCGCCTCGGCATTGGCGAGGTCGTGCTTGATCTTGGTCTTCTTGCTCCAGGGCAGGCCGATCAGCACGTCGATGTAGTTGCGCACCACGGTGGCTTCGGCCGACATGGGCGACATGAGCTTGAGCTTCTTGAGCTCGCCCTCGGCCTTCTTCAGGCCTTCCTTGGACATCTTGGCGAGCTTGATCTTCTTCTCGATCTCCTCGATGTCCGCGCCCTCCTCGCCTTCGCCGAGCTCCTTCTGGATGGCCTTGACCTGCTCGTTGAGGTAGAAGTCGCGCTGGTTCTTCTCCATCTGGCGCTTCACGCGGCCACGGATCTTCTTGTCGACGTTGAGGATGTCGACCTCGCGCTCGAGCTGCCCGAACAGATTCTCCAGGCGTGCCTTGACGTCGTCGAGGTCAAGCACGGCCTGCTTGTTGTCGAGCTTGAGCGGCAGATGGGCGGCGATGGTGTCCGCGAGACGGCCCGGATCGTCGATGCTCGAAATCGAAGTGAGAATCTCGGGCGGGATCTTCTTGTTCAGCTTGACGTACTGGTCGAACTGCTGCATCACCGCGCGGCGCAGCGCCTCGACCTCGGTGCCCTTCTCGCCGCCTTCGGGCGCCACGACGGGCGTCACGTTGGCCGAGAAGTGCGTCTCGCCGTCATCGATGCGGTTCACGCGTGCGCGCTGCTGGCCTTCGACCAGCACCTTCACGGTGCCGTCGGGCAGCTTGAGCATCTGCAGGATGGTCGAGACGCAGCCGACTTCGAACATGTCCTCGACCGAGGGCTCGTCCTTGGCGGCGGCCTTCTGCGCCACCAGCATGATGCGGCGCTCCGCCTCCATGGCAAGTTCGAGTGCCTTGATGCTCTTGGGGCGTCCCACGAAGAGCGGGATCACCATGTGGGGAAACACCACGACGTCGCGCAGCGGCAGCAGCGGCAGGTCGAGGGCTTCGGAAGGCAGAGGGGTGTGGCCAGACATGCAGATCCTTCGGGTCTTTGGCTTTAGGCCTTTTTCGCCGCTTCGCGGTACACGAGCAGCGGGGGCTTGTTTTCGTCGATGGTCGATTCCTCGACCACCACCTTGTCGACATTGGTCGCGTTCGGCAATTCGAACATGGTGTCGATCAGCGACTGTTCAAGGATCGAGCGCAGGCCGCGTGCGCCGGTCTTGCGGGCCAGCGCCTTGCGTGCGATCGCCTTGAGCGCCGCCGGACGGATCTCCAGATCCACGCCTTCCATCTGCAGCAGCTTGGTGAACTGCTTCACCACGGCGTTCTTCGGCTCGGTCAGGATCTGGACCAGCGCATCCTCGCTGAGTTCCGCGAGCGATGCGACCACGGGCATCCGGCCCACCAGTTCGGGAATCAGGCCGAACTTGATCAGGTCTTCAGGCTCGACTTCGCGGAACACCTCGGTGATGCTGCGCTGGGCCTTGCTCTTGACCGCGGCGCCGAAGCCGATACCCGAGGCCTCGGTGCGGTTTTCGATGACCTTCTCCAGGCCCGCGAACGCACCGCCGCAGATGAACAGGATGTTGGTCGTGTCGATCTGCAGGAAGTCCTGGTTCGGGTGCTTGCGCCCGCCTTGCGGCGGCACGCTGGCCATCGTGCCTTCGATGAGCTTGAGCAGCGCCTGCTGCACGCCCTCGCCCGACACGTCGCGCGTGATCGAGGGGTTGTCGGACTTGCGCGAGATCTTGTCGATCTCGTCGATGTAGACGATGCCGCGCTGGGCGCGCTCGACCTCGTAGTTGCAGCTCTGCAGCAGCTTCTGGATGATGTTCTCGACGTCCTCGCCCACGTAGCCGGCTTCGGTCAGCGTGGTGGCGTCGGCCATCACGAAAGGCACGTCGAGCATGCGCGCGAGCGTCTGCGCCAGCAGCGTCTTGCCCGAGCCCGTAGGGCCGATCAGCAGGATGTTGCTCTTGCTGAGCTCCACGTCGTCGCCCTTGGCCTTTTCCTTGTGGCGCAAGCGCTTGTAGTGGTTGTAGACGGCCACCGACAGCATGCGCTTGGCCGGCTCCTGGCCGATCACGTAGTTGTCGAGGTTGGTCTTGATCTCGAGCGGCGTCGGCAGGTCGCTGCGTGCTTCACGCGCTTCTTCGCCCGCGGGGAGCTCGTCGCGGATGATCTCGTTGCAAAGGTCGATGCACTCGTCGCAGATGAAGACCGAAGGGCCCGCGATCAGCTTCTTGACCTCGTGCTGGCTCTTGCCGCAGAACGAGCAATAAAGCGTTTTTTCGCTGGAGGAGCCTTTTTTATCGGCCATGGACTTTTGCCTCGTTACAGGGTAGGGACAATGATAACTAAACAAAAACGGCGTTTCCCGTGTGGAAAACGCCGTTTTTTGCCTTTTGCGCCACAGGGCGCCGGACAGTTTTAACCGCGCTTGGCGACGACCTGGTCGACCAGACCGTATTCCTTGGCCTCGTCGGCCGTCAGGAAATAGTCGCGTTCGGTGTCGGTCTTGACTTTTTCCAGCGGCTGGCCGGTACGTTCGGCCAGGATGCGGTTCATCTGGTCCTTGGTGCGCAGGATGTCGCGCGCATGGATCTCGATGTCGGTGGCCTGGCCGCGTGCGCCGCCAAGCACCTGGTGGATCATGATCTTCGAGTTGGGCAGCGAGAAGCGCTTGCCCTTCTCGCCGGCCGCCAGCAGGAAGGCGCCCATGCTGGCCGCGAAGCCGAGGCACATGGTCGACACGTCGGGCTTGATGAACTGCATGGTGTCGTAGATCGCCATGCCGGCGCTCACGCTGCCGCCCGGGGAGTTGATGTAGAACGAAATGTCCTTGTCCGGGTTCTCGCTCTCGAGGAACAGCAGCTGCGCCACGACGAGGTTGGCCGTCTGGTCGTTGACCTCGCCCACCAGGAAAATGATGCGCTCCTTGAGGAGGCGCGAATAGATGTCATAGGACCGCTCGCCGCGGCCCGATTGCTCGATGACCATCGGGACCATGCCGAGGCCTTGGATTTCCTGTGCGCTCATGAATTTGCTCTCCGAGAAATGGAATCGTTCGCTGTTTCTGAACTGTACGCCTGAGTGAAATGGGGCTCGTGCCGCAAAGCACAAGCCCCATTGGCGTTACCGTAGCGGCGGATCAACCCTGCTGCTGCGCCATCAGCTCGTCGAACGACACCGACTTTTCGTTGACCTTGGCCTTGCCCAGGACGAAATCGGTCACGTTGTTCTCGATGACCACGGCTTCGACTTCCGCCAGGCGGTTGTTGTCGCTGAAGTACCAGCGCACCACGTCGGCCGGCTTTTCGTAGCTGGCGGCCAGCTCGTCGATGTGGGCCTTGATCTGCTCGGGCTTGGCCTGCAGGTTGTTGGCGCGCACCAGTTCGGCGACCACCAGGCCCAGGCGCACGCGGCGCTCGGCTTGCGGGCGGAACACTTCGTCGGGGATCGGAGCCTTGTCGGCGTCCTTGATGCCGCGCTGCTTCAGTTCGGCGCGGGCGCCTTCGACCATGCGGTTGACTTCCGACTGCACGCTGGCGTTCGGCAGGTCGAGCTCGGCATTGGCCACCAGGGCGTCCATCACGGCGTTCTTGTTGCGCGCCAGCAGGCGGAACTTCACTTCGCGCTCGAGGTTGCGCTTGATGTCGGCGCGCAGGCCTTCGACGGTGGCTTCGGCAATGCCGAGCGACTTGGCCAGTTGTTCGTTGACTTCGGGCAAGTGCGAGGCTTCGATCTTCTTCAGGGTGACCATGAAGTCGGCCTGCTTGCCGGCCACGTCCTTGCCGTGGTAATCGGCCGGGAACGACAGCGGGAAGGTGCGGCTGTCGCCGGCCTTCATGCCGCGCACGGCGTCTTCGAATTCCTTCAGCATCTGGCCTTCGCCGACCACGAATTGGAAGTCTTCGGCCTTGCCGCCCTGGAAGGGCTCGCCGTCGATCTTGCCTTCGAAGTCGACGGTCACGCGGTCGTCGTCCTGCGCAACGGCGTCTTGCGCGCGCTGGGCGAAGGTGCGGCGCTGCTTGCGCAGGATGTCGAGCGTCTTGTCGATGGCTTCGTCGCCCACTTCGGCCGAGAGCTTCTCGACTTCGGCGCCGGTCAGGTCGTTGATCTTGACTTCGGGGAACACCTCGAACACCGCGTCGAAGGCCAGCTCGCCTTCGGGCGACTCTTCCTTCTCGGTGATGCGGGGCTGGCCGGCCACGCGCAGCTTGGCTTCGTTGGCGGCCTGCGAGAAGGCCTCGCCGACTTTGTCGTTCATGACTTCGTAGTGCACCGAATAGCCATAGCGCTGGGCCACCACGTTCATCGGCACCTTGCCGGGACGGAAGCCGTCCATCTTGACGGTGCGCGCGAGCTTCTTGAGGCGCGAATCGACTTCGTTCTGGATGGTGCCGACCGGCAGGGTCAGCGTGATCTTGCGTTCGAGCTTCTCGAGAGTTTCAACGGTCACGGTCATGATGTCTTCCTGGTAAGGGGGCCGGTGCGCGGGGCCTGCATCTTTTTTATCAATACAGATCAAGGACTTACACGCGCTGGCGGGATTTATGCGGAGGCACGCACGTGCCGCCTGCAAAACTGGGCAACCCAGGATTCTAATCCGCCGGGAAAGCGGGTTTTCACGGGGGCCTGGCGCGGCGCGAACGATGGTCAGGCTTGACCAATATTCCAGCCGTAAAGTCAGTTCCGATTCGCCCCCTCTCCACAGGAACGCACAGGAAAAATCATGCTTCAGCGACTGTTCGCCGCCCTCGCCTTCACCCTTGTCGTGGCATTCGGCATGCCCTCGTTGGCACAGGCGAAGGCCGATTCGCCCACTCCGGCCGAGCCCACCATCCAGCAGATCTACGAGGCCGCGAACGGCGGCAGGATGGCCGAGGCCGACACCATGATCGCAAAGGTACTGAAGGACCACCCCAAAAGCGCCAAGGCCCATTTCGTCCAGGCCGAACTGCTCGCGGCGCAAGGCAAGTTCGACGGCGCGCGAAGCGCGCTGGCCCAGGCGAAGGCGCTCGCGCCCGACCTGTCTTTCGCCAAGCCCGAGGCCATCGAGCGGCTGACCGGCAAGCTCGACAAGCCCGCCGCCGCACCGACCCGGACCGAACCCGCGCGCATGAGCACACCAGCCCCGGCCCCGCCGCAGACCGAAGCCAAGAGCGGCTCGACGCCATGGCTGCCGATTGCGCTCGTGGGCTTGCTGGTCGTGGGTTACCTCGCCTTCCGTCGCCGGGTGGCGCCGCCTGTGGCCCAAGCCCCGTCGTACGGCCCTGCAGAGGGCGCACCAGGCGCTGGATACGGAAGCTACGCGCCGGGCGGCAACTGGACGCCCGCGGCCCCACCCGCAGCCGCTCCCGGCATGGGCCTGGGCTCGGCGCTGGCCACCGGTGCGGCGGTGGGCGTAGGCGCGGTGGTGGCCCAGGAGGCCGTGCGCCACTGGATGAACAACCGGTCGGACAACACCGACCGGAACGACACTTCTCACATCGCAGACAGCGGCAACGCAGAGATGGGCCGCAGCCTCTGGCCTTCTTCCTCGCCCTCCGCCGACCAGGCGCCCGAACGCATCGTCGACAACGACTTCGGCATCACCGATACCGGTTCGTGGGATGACGGGGGCAGCAGCGGCGGCGACAACAGCGACTGGTGAAGGCGCGCAAAAAAGAAAAAGCCCCCGTCTCTCTCGAAACGGGGGCTTCGTCAATGCCCGATGGAACGGGCTACTCGGCAGGCTGGTGCGCGGGGCCGGACTCGAACCGGCACGTTCTTGCGAACGTCAGGACCTAAACCTGGTGCGTCTACCAATTTCGCCACCCGCGCAATGCCAATCTTTCAGGTGAATGCAAAAGCGGACGGCCTCTTTGCGCCGTGGAACCCCACGGGCCAAAGACCATCCGCTTGAAATCGGTCAGCTTTCGATTTTAAACGCTAATCGGCGCCTCTTTCGGCTCCCGCTTCACACGAAATGCCGCGGCATACATCGCGGGCAAGGCCAGCAGCGTCAGCACCGTCGCGACGATCAGGCCACCCATGATGGCCACGGCCATCGGCCCCCAGAACACGCTGCGCGACAGCGGAATCATGGCCAGCACCGCCGCCGCGGCCGTCAGCACGATCGGCCGCAGCCGCCGCACCGCCGACTCCACGATCGCGTCCCACGCCGGCACGCCCGCCGCGCGGTCAAGCTCGATCTGGTCGATCAGGATCACCGCGTTGCGCTGGATCATGCCCATCAGCGCGATCACGCCCAGCAGCGCCACGAAACCGAAGGGTCGGTTCAGCACCAGCAGCGCGCCGGCCACACCGGCAATGCCCATAGGCCCGGTGATGAACACCAGCAGCGAACGGCTGAAGCTGTGCAACTGCAGCATCAGCAGCGTGAACACCAGGAACAGCATGATCGGCACACCCGCCACGATCGAGGCCGAGCCCTTGCTGCTTTCTTCCACCGCGCCCGCCACCTCGATGCGGTAGCCGCCCTGCCCGGCCTCTACCCAGCCGGCCTCGAGTTGGCGCAGTTTTGGCAGCAGTTGCGCCGTCACGGTCGCGCCCTGCAGCCCCTCGATCACGTCGCCCTGCACGGTGATGGCGTAGTCGCGGTTCTCGCGCCACATCACGCCCGGCTCCCAGGTGAACACCGGCTTGGCGATCTGCGTGAGCGGGATCGAGCGGCCCGAGGTGGTCGGGATGTAGGCGTTGCCGATGTCCGAGATGGCCTGGCGCTCGTCGGGCGCCTGGCGCAGCACGATGTCGATCAGCAGGTCGTTCTCGCGGTACTGGCCCACTGTCGTGCCGCTGAACATGGTCTTCGAGGCCTGCGCAATGGCCTGGCTCGTCACGCCGAGCGCGCGCGCCTTGGCCTGGTCGACTTCGAGGCGGATCACCTTGACCGATTCGTTCCAGTTGTCATTCACGCCGCGCATGTTGGCGTTCTCGCGCAACACGGCCTTCACCTCGTCGGCGTGGCCGCGCAGCTGCGCCGGGTCGGTGCCGATCACGCGGAACTGCACCGGGTACGGCACCGGCGGCCCGTTGGGCAGCAGCTTGACGCGCCCGCGCACCTCCGGAAATTCCTGCGCCAGCACTTGCGGCAGCTTCAGGCGCAGCGTCTCGCGCACCTTCAGGTCCTTGGCGAGCACGATCAGCTGCGACACGTTGGTCTGCGGAAACACCTGGTCCAACGGCAGATAGAAACGCGGCACGCCCGAGCCGATCCAGGTGCTGACCGTCTTCACGCCAGCTTCCTGCATGAAACGCTTCTCGACGCGCTTGGCCACCTCTTCGTTGGCCGCGAACGAGGTGCCCTCGGGGAACCAGATGTCGACCAGGATCTCGGGCCGGCTCGAATCCGGAAAGAACTGCTGCTGCACCTTGCCCATGCCGAAGATACCGAGCGCGAAGATCAACACCGTGGCGCCGATGGTCATCCAGCGGTGCTGCACACACCAGTTCACCGCGCGGCGAAAGGCGTTGTAGAAGGCCGTGTCGAACAGCTCGTGCGGCGGCGCCTCGGGGTCGTGCGGTTTCACCTTCAGCAAGAGCGTGCCGAGGTAGGGCACGAAGTACACAGAGACGATCCACGACAGCACCAGCGCGATCACCGTCACTGCGAAGATCGCGAAGGTGTACTCGCCCGTCACCGACTTGGCGATGCCGATCGGAAGGAAGCCCGCGGCCGTGATGAGCGTGCCCGTGAGCATCGGCTTGGCCGTCACGTCGTAGGCGAAGGTGGCGGCGCGGACCTTGTCGTAGCCCTCTTCCATCTTGCGCACCATCATCTCGACCGCAATGATCGCGTCGTCCACCAGCAGGCCGAGCGCGATGATCAGCGAGCCCAGCGATATCTTGTGCAGCCCGATGCCGAAGTAGTTCATCGCCAGGAAGGTCACGGCCAGCACCAGCGGAATGGTGATCGCCACCACCAGCCCGGGTCGCATGTCGATGTACCAGCCAAAGCGCCCGCCCTTGTGCAGGCCGAGCGAAATGATGCTCACGGCCAGCACGATGGCCACGGCCTCGATCAGCACGCCGACGAACTCGTTGACCGAGCTGGCCACCGACACCGGCTGGTCCTGCACCTGCGCCAGCTTCACGCCGGCCGGCAGGCGCTGGTCGATGGTGGCGGTGGTGGCCTTGAGCGCCTTGCCCAGTGCGATGATGTCGCCGCCCTTGGCCATCGACACGCCAAGTGCGATCACTTCCTTGCCCTGGTGGTGCACCTTGACCGCCGGCGGATCGATGTAGCCGCGATGGATGTCGGCGATGTCGCCGAGCTTGATCTGGCTGCCCGAGCTGCCGCGGATGGGCATCTCGCGCAGCTGGTCGACGCTGGTGAACTGACCGGCCACGCGCACCTGCACCACGTCGAGCGGCGACTGGATCGAGCCCGCGCTCTCGATCGCGTTCTGCGAGCCGAGCTGCGCCAGCACTGCGTTGAAATCGAGCCCCAGCTGCGCCAGGCGCTTCTGCGAGATCTCGATGTAGACCTTCTCGTCCTGCACGCCGAACTGGTCGACCTTGGCCACGTCCTTCACGCGCAGAAGCTGCTGGCGCACGTCATCGGCCAACGTCTTGAGCTCGGCGTAGCTGAAGCCTTCGCTCTCCAGCGCGTAGATCACGCCATAGACATCGCCGAAGTCGTCGTTGAAGAACGGCCCCTGCACGCCGGCGGGCAAGGTGGCGCGCATGTCGCCGATCTTCTTGCGCACCGTGTACCAGACATTGGCCACTTCGGTGGACTTCGACGAGTCCTTGATGTTGAAGATGATCTGCGACTCGCCGGGCTTCGAGTAGCTGCGGATCTTGTCGGCGTACGGCGCTTCCTGCAGCGTGCGTTCGAGCTTGTCGGTGACCTGCTCGGCCACCTGCTGCGCGGTGGCGCCGGGCCAGTAGGTGCGCACCACCATCGCACGGAAGGTGAACGGCGGGTCCTCGTCCTGGCCGAGCTGGAAGTACGCGAAGGCACCCAGCACCATCAGCACCACCATCAGGTAGCGCGTGAGGGGCGCGTGGTCCAGCGCCCACTTGGAGAGATTGAAGCCGGCGGGCTTCTCAGCGGGGGGAGTTGCTGCGCCGCCGCTCATTTGGCGGCACCCGCTGCGATCTCCTTGTTCGTCGCAGCGACAGCCGCCACGGGCTGTGCCGAGTCCTTCGCACCGGCATTTGCGGCGGCCGCGGCCGCCTCCTTGGACTGGTAGATGGTGACCTTCTGCCCCGGCGACAGCACGTGCACGCCCGCAGCCACGACCATCATGCCGGGGGCGATGCCACTGGCGATCACCGCCTCGTTGCCGTCAGCCGTGGCGACCTGCACAGTCTGCGAACGCACCGTCATGGTCGGCTTGTCGAGCACCCACACGGCAGAGCCCTTGCCCTCCTGGCGCAGTGCGCTGGTCGGCAGCTTCATCACCGCGGTGGTGCCATGCGCGAGCGCCTGCGGACGCGCATAGACCGTGGCGCCGAGCGGCGGCGAGGCGGCCGCATCGATGGCGACCTTGACCGAGTAGGTGCGCGTGACCGCGTCGGCGCTGGCCGCTACTTCGCGCACCTCGCCCTGCAGCTCGCTGCCGCCGGACCAGCCGCGCACCGTGACGGGCGACCCCGCCTTGATCAGCGTGGCGCGGTCTTCGGGCACTGCGAACACCACGTCGCGCGCGCCGTCCTGTGCGATGCGCACGACCGGCGTGCCGGCCTGCACCACCTGGCCCGGCTCGGCCTCGATGGCCGTGATGATGCCGGCCACGTCCGCCACCAGCGTCGTGTAGTTGGCTTGGTTGCCCTGCGAGGCGAGCTGCGCCTGAGCCTGTTCGAGCTGGGCCTGCGCGGCCTTCCAGGTGGTTTCGCGGCGCTCGAGCTCGGCGCCGCTGATGAAGTTCTGCTGGCGCAATTCGGTGTAGCGCTTCAGGTCGGCGGCAGCCAGGTCGCGGTTGGTCAGCGCGGCGGCCTGCTGGGCTCGAGCGGCCTCAGCGGCGAGCTTGTAGTCCTGCGGGTCGAGCTGGGCCAGCACCTGGCCGGCCTGCACATGCTGGCCGAGTTCAGCCTGGCGCCTGGTGATCTTGCCCGCCACGCGGAAGCCCAGGCGCGATTCGACGCGCGCCCGAACCTCGGCCGAGAACTCGGGCTGGGCATCGAATTCGCTCGTGCCCACGGTCACGAACTTGACCGCGCGCACGGGATCCTCGGCGGCGGGTTTCGGCGAGCAGCCGGCCAGAAAAATGGCGGGAAGCAGCAGCCATGCGGCACTGCGGACACGGGACGAGAGAACGGCGGAGGCGGTCATGAGACACCCTGGAAAGGACGAACCGGATCATTAATGACCCACTGGTTAGTAATTTAGGGTAAACGTGAAGCACTGTCAATGACCCGCCGGTCACTAGGTTCGTTGGCCCATCTCCACGAGGCGGTTGTCAGGCAGTTCGAAATAGTCCGAAGCGCGCCCCGCGTTGCGCTGCAGCCAGCCGAACAGGGCACGCCGGATCGGGTTCATGCCAGGCAGGGTTTCCTCGCCGATCGAGGCGCGCGAAACGAAGTAGGAGGTCTTCATCGAATCGATCGCCAGCGTCTTCTGGTAGGCCAGGATGCGGATGAATTCCGGCACGTCGGGCCGCTCCATGAAACCGTGGCGCGCCGTGACCATCCAGATGCCGTCCATCAGTTGCTCTGCCTCGATGCGAATGCGCGCGTCGACGCGCGGTGTGTCGCAAGGCAGCACGCGCAGCACGATCACCTGCTCGTGCAGCACCTGGTTGTGCTTGAGGTTGTGCAGCAGCGCGTGCGGCACCGCGGTGGCGTCGGGGTTCAAGAACACCGCGGTGCCGCTCACCCGGTGAGGCATGTGCAGCGCCAGCGACTCGACGAAGGCGCGCAGCGGCAGGCTCTCGGCCGCGGCCGCCTCCAGCCCCAGGCGACGGCCCTTGGCCCAGGTGGTGAACACCACCATCACCACCGCGGCCACCGCCAAGGTGAGCCAGCCGCCCTCGGCGACCTTCAGGCTGTTGGCAACCACGAAGGTCAGGTCGATCACCGCGAAGGCTGCCACGCCGACCACCACCGCCACCTTGTTCCAGCGCCACAGCCCCCAGGCCACGATGCCGGCCAGCAGCGTGGTCGTGACCATCGTGATCGACACCGCGATACCGTACGCCGCCGACAGCGCGCTCGAGCTGCGGAAGCCCACCACCAGCAGCAGCACGCCCACCATCAGCAGCCAGTTCACGGCTGGCACGTAGATCTGCCCGATGGCCGCGCCCGAAGTCTGGATCACCCGCATGCGCGGCAGGTAGCCCATGCGCATCGCGTGTGCCGTGAGCGAGAAGGCGCCAGAAATCACCGCCTGCGAGGCGATCACCGTGGCCATCGCGGCCAGCACCACCATCGGCAGCACGCCCCACGAGGGAAAGAGCCGGAAGAAGGGGTTGTCGATGGCGCCGGGGTTGGCCAGCACCAGCGCGCCCTGCCCGAAGTAGTTCAGCACCAGCCCCGGCAGCGCGATGAACAGCCATGCCAGCCGGATTGGCCGCGCACCGAAGTGCCCCATGTCCGCATACAGCGCCTCGCCGCCCGTGAAGGCCAGGAACACCGCGCCCAGCACCGCCAGCGACTGCGCCCGGTGCTCGACGAGAAAGCCCACGGCCCGCCGAGGATCAAGCGCCGCCAGAACCTGCGGCTGCTGCAGCACCTGCCACAGGCCGGCCGCGGCCAGCACCAGGAACCACAGCAGCATGATCGGCCCGAACACCTTGCCGACCACGCCCGTGCCCTTCTTCTGTACCGCGAACAGCGCGATCAGGATCATGATCGTGATCGGAATCACCGCGCGCTGCAGCACCGGCGCCTGCACCTCCAGCCCCTCCACCGCCGAGAGCACCGAAATGGCCGGCGTGATCAGGCTGTCGCCGTAGAACATGGCCGCGCCCACCAGGCCCAGCATGCCGATCACGTTCCACACCCAGGGCTTGGTCTTCGGTCCGCCCACGGCGCTGCGTGCCAGGGCCTGCAACGCCAGGATGCCGCCCTCGCCGTCGTGATCGGCGCGCAGCACGAACACCACGTACTTCAGCGTCACCACGAACATCAACCCCCAGAAGATCAGCGAGAGCAGCCCCAGCACCGAATCGGGCGAGAACGGGATGCCGTGCTCGGGGTTCATCGTTTCCTTGAAGGCATACAGCGGCGAGGTGCCGATGTCGCCGAACACGACGCCCAGGGCCGCGATCATGAGCACCGGGCCTTTCGGGTGCGCCGCCTCGCCGTACGCGGAAACCTGGGGCCCGGAAGCCGGAGCGGATGCTTTCATGAAGCGGGGAATTCAAAGTGGCGACGCTGCGAGCATAGTGCCGGAGCGTGGCGTCGTCGCTGACAATCGTGGCGTGTCCGCCACTCCCCACCTTGCCGCGCCGTCCGCGCACTACGAGAACTTTCCGGTCGCCTCGTGGCTGTGTCCGCCGCACCTGCGCCCGCCGATCGCCGCCATCTACCACTTCGCGCGCACCGCCGACGACATCGCCGACGAAGGCAATGCCTCGCCCGGCGAACGCCTGGCCGATCTGAATGCCTACCGCGAGGAACTCGCCGCCGCCGCCCGGGGCGAGGTGCTGCCCGCATCACGCTGGCCACAGGTGTTCGGACCGCTGGCCCACAGCATCGCCCGGTACGACCTGCCCGAAGACCTGCTCGCTGACCTGCTGAGCGCCTTCATGCAGGACATCGAGAAGACCCGCGACCGCGGTACGTACGCCGACCGCGCCGAGCTGCTCGACTACTGCCGCCGCTCCGCCAACCCGATCGGCCGCCTGCTGCTGCATCTCTACGGCGTGCACGACGCGCAGGCGCTCGCGCAGAGCGACGCCATCTGCAGCGCGTTGCAGCTCATCAATTTCTGGCAGGACCCGAGCGTCGACCTGCCGCGCGACCGCTTCTACTTTCCGCTGGCCGACTGCGAGCGGCGCAGCCTGACACGCGAGAACTTCAAGGTTTTTGCACCGCTCGCGAGCGGCCCGCCTCCGCAGGAGGCCATCAACCTGATGGCCATCGTGTCGCACTGGGCGCGCGAACTCATGCACCAGGGCGCCCCCCTCGTGCACCGCCTGCCGGGCCGCGCCGGCTGGGAGCTGCGCCTCGTGGTGCAGGGCGGCCTGCGCATCCTCGACAAGATCGAGGCCCTGGGCTTCGACACCTTCTCGCAGCGCCCCACCATCGGCAAATTCGATGCGCCCGTGCTGCTCTGGAAGGCCATGCGGATGCGGAGACAATTGCGGCCCATGAAAGCAGCGCCTCCCCGATGAATCCCGAGCAATACGTACAAGACAAGGCCGCCGCCTCGGGCAGCAGTTTCTATTACGCCTTCCTGTTCCTTCCCAAGCCGCGCCGCGCCGCGATCACGGCCTTCTATGCGTTCTGCCGCGAGGTCGACGACGTGGTCGACGAGGTCTCCGACCCCGGCGTGGCCGCCACCAAGCTCGCCTGGTGGCGCACCGAGGTCGCCCAGTCGTTCGCAGGCACGCCGCGCCATCCGGTGACGCAGGCACTGATGCCGCATGCCGCGGCCTACGGCATCGAGGCACGCCAGCTCAACGAAGTGATCGACGGCTGCCAGATGGACCTGGAGCAGACCCGGTATCTCGACTTTCCCGGCCTTGCGCGCTACTGCCACCTGGTGGCCGGCGTGGTCGGCGAAGTCGCGGCGCGCATCTTTGGCCAGACCGATCCGCAGACCACCGCCTACGCCCACAAGCTCGGCCTGGCGCTGCAGCTCACCAACATCCTGCGCGACGTGGGCGAGGACGCCCTGCGCGGACGCATCTACCTGCCGGTGAACGAGTTGCAGAAGTTCGACGTGAAGGCGCACGAGATCCTCAACCGCGTGCACTCCGATCGCTTCGTCGCGCTGATGAAGTTCCAGTCCGAGCGCGCCCACGCGGCGTACGACGAAGCGCTCGCACTGCTTCCGCTGGCCGATCGCCGCGCGCAGAAGCCCGGGCTGATGATGGCCAGCATCTACCGCACCTTGCTGCGCGAGATCGAGCGCGACAACTTCCAGGTGCTGAACCAGCGCGTGAGCCTGACGCCGGTGCGCAAGTTCTGGCTGGCGTGGAAGGTCCAGGCTTTGGGACGCATCTGAGCTTGAAGAAGAAAACCGCCGTCATCGGCGCCGGCTGGGCCGGCCTCGCCTGCGCGGTGGAAGCCACGCGGCTCGGCCATGCCGTCACGCTGTTCGAGGCGGCGCACATGCCGGGCGGCCGGGCGCGGCGGGTCGACAACATGCACGGGCTGGCGCTGGACAACGGCCA
This sequence comes from Variovorax sp. Varisp46, assembly GCF_059491885.1. Taxonomy (NCBI): domain Bacteria; kingdom Pseudomonadati; phylum Pseudomonadota; class Betaproteobacteria; order Burkholderiales; family Comamonadaceae; genus Variovorax; species Variovorax sp. Varisp46. The sequence goes on along the minus strand of NZ_CP168515.1, from coordinate 1,708,277 downwards.
GCACATCCTGATCGGTGCGTACACCGCCACGCTGCAGCTGATGCGCGATGTGGGCGTGGATGTCGAAGGCGCGCTGCTGCGCATGCCTCTCTCGCTGCGCTTCGCCGATGGCGGCGGGCTCAAGCTGCCGCGGCTGCCCGCGCCGCTCGACCTGCTGGCCGGCATCTTCACGGCGCGCGGCTGGACATGGCGCGACAAGTCTTCGCTGCTGCGCACCGCGATCCGGTGGCGGCTTGCAGGCTTTCGATGCGCCAGCAGTACCACGGTCGCCGACTTGTGCGCAGGCCTCACGCCGCGCGTGATGCAGGAATTGATCGAGCCGCTGTGCGTTTCCGCATTGAACACGCCCGTTGCGCAATCGAGCGGGGAAGTGTTCCTGCGCGTGCTGAACGACGCCCTGTTCAGCGGCAGCGGCGGCGCCGACCTGCTGCTGCCATGCGCCGACCTCGGCGCCCTGATGCCCGATGCCGCCGTCCAATGGCTCATGAAGCACGGCGCAGCGGTGCGTATCGGCGCCCGTGTGCGTGCCATCGCGCCGGAAGCCGGACCGTGGCGCGTCGACGACGAGCTCTTCGACAAGGTCGTGCTGGCTTGCGCGCCATGGGATGCTGCGCGGCTGGTCCGCGCATCCGGACTGCCGGCCGAGCGCTGGTGCGGAACCACCGAAGCCCTGCGCTTCGAGGCCATCGCCACGGTCTACGTGCGCGGCGCGACGCCGCTCGCCGAACCGATGCTCGCGCTGCGCAGCGATCCGGCCAGCGCACCGGCCCAATTCGCGTTCGACCGGGGCCAGCTCAGCGGCCTGCCCGGAGTGCTTGCCATGGTCGTAAGTGCCAACGAAACGCCGCGCGAGGCGCTGGAAGAACAGGTGATCGCGCAAGCGCTCGCGCAGTTGGGCCAGACGAAGCTGCAGCTCGTGCAGACCGTGGTCGAGAAGCGCGCCACATTCGCCTGCACCCCGGGGCTGTCGCGGCCGCCGATGGACATCGCCCCCGGCCTGCGAGCCTGCGGCGACTACATCGAAGGTCCCTACCCTGCCACGCTGGAGGGCGCGGTGCTCAGCGGGCTGGCAGCGGCGAAGGCATTGAACGCATGACGACCGAACTGCGCTATCTCGATTTCGACTACAGCGAAGACACCGAAGGCCACGGCACCTTCGACGCGATGGCGTCGACCACGCCGGACAAGACACCCGAGGTGCGAGCTGAAATCGCGCAGGTGCTCGATTGGGCCGAAGCCACGTTTCCCCATGCGCGCGGCGCCCTCGATGAAGGCGCGACCTGGGACTACGACCTGCAGCAGACGCACGAGGACAACCCGCGCTTCGACACCCTCACCCTCTCGCTGAGTGGCACTGCCGATTTCTGCGCCGCGCTGCGCGAGCAGTTCGCGCTGGGCTGAAAAAGATCAGGCCGCCTTGTTGCGCAAGCGCAGCAGGCTCATCCCCAGCAGCACGAACGCCCCGCCCGACACCTTGTTGAAAACCCGCGTGCGGCGCGGGTCCGACAGCTGCTTGCGCAGCAGGCGCGCCAGCAGCACATAGAACGCATGCGACAGCACCGAGGCCGTCGCGAAGGTGGTCGTCAGCACCGCGAACTGCATGGCGAGCGGTGCATCCTGCGTCAGGAACTGCGGAAACAGCGCCGAGAAGAAAAGAATGCCCTTCGGGTTCGTGAGCGCCACCGTCAGGCCGTGCCCGAACAGCCGCCAACTGGAGCGCGGCGACCCCTCGACCGACGTGCCCTGCAGGTCGGCGAACACGCTGCCCTGGCTGCGCCACTGCTTGATGCCCAGATAGATCAGGTAAGCGGCGCCGGCCACCTTCAGCACCATGAACGCATTGGCCGAGGTGGAGAGCACCACGCCCAGCCCGGCCATTGCCGCGGCGGAGACCATGAACAGCCCCATGGCGTTGCCGAGCGAACTGATCATCGCGCGGCGCGGACCCACGCTCATCGAATTCGAGACGGCGAGCAGCACGGCCGGACCCGGCGTGAACGCAACGAGCAGTGTCACGCCGCAGAAGAGGAGCCAGTTGGAGAAATGCATGTGGGTTTTTCCTGGCCGGAGCGCAGCCGCAAGACGTCGTGGCGCAAACTATAGTCAGGCCCATGAATCGCTGCAGACGCGGCGGCAATACCCCCTTCACAGCCGGAACAACATCCATGGTCACCTGCTACCTGCGCTACATCGTCGACCCCTACAAGCTCAAGGAGTTCGAGCACTACGGCAGGCTTTGGATTCCGCTGGTCGAGAAGTTCGGCGGCCAGCACCACGGCTACTTCCTGCCCTCCGAGGGCGCGAACGACCTGGCCCTGGCGATGTTCAGTTTCCCGAGCCTGGCCGCGTACGAAAAGTACCGCGCCGACTCGATGCAGGACCCCGAATGCCAGGCCGCGTTCAAGTACGCGCAGGACACGCGCTGCTTTCTCAGCTACGAGCGCAGCTTCTTCCGACCGGTCTTCAAATAGCGCTCAGCCGCCCAGCGCCATGCACAGCGCGTGCAGGTTGGGCACGATCAGCTGCGGCCGCGCGCCGTGCACCCAGGGCCGCTCGTCGCGCACCAGCCAGGCCGCCTGCATGCCGGCATTGAGCGCGCCCACCACGTCGAGCTCGGCGTCGTCGCCGACGTGCAGCACGTCTTTCGGCAACAGGCCGACCGAAGCCGCGGCGGCGCGGAAGATCGGCGCGTGCGGCTTGCCGCTGCCGAAGGCGCGTGCATTGAAGGCGGTGCGAAACCAGCGGCCGACGCCGGTCTTGTGGATGTCTGCATTGCCATTCGAGACCGCGACCAGCGGATAGCGCTCGCTGAGCCACTTCAGCGCGGGCAGCGCGTCGTCGTACAGCGTCACGCGCTGGCGCTCCGCGAAGAAGGCGTCGAAGGCCGGGTCGGCCAGCGCCGGGTCTTCGCCAGCCCGCGTGAGCGCGGTGCGGATCGACTCACGGCGCAATGCGCTCAGGTCATGCGCGAGGTCGGAGCGCTCCTTGGCTGTGGCTTCGCGCAGCTCACGCAGGATGCCCGGCGTCATCAGCAGCGAAGCCGTCTTCGGCGCCTCGCGCAGCAGCCATGCATGCAGCACGGCCTCGGCGCGTTCAATGGTCGGCCAGATCGGCCACAGGGTGTCGTCGAGGTCGAGAGAGATCGCCGAGATGCGCTTGAGATCGAGGGGCGCGGCGCCCGCAGGCACCGGGGAAGCGGAAGTCATGCCCGAGAATATCGCATGCCTTCGACCCACGAGAACGCCTCCTCAAGTACCCCGCGCACCGCTGTGCTCTGGTGCAACCTGGGTTCGCCCGACGCGCCCACCGCAGCCGCCGTTCGGCCCTATCTCGCCGACTTCCTGGGCGACCCGCGCGTGGTCGAAATCCCGAGGGCGATCTGGGCACTGATCCTGCACGGCATCATCCTGCGCACACGCCCGGCGAAGTCGGCCGCCAAGTACGCGAGCATCTGGACGCCCGAGGGTTCCCCCTTGAAAGTGTTCACGCAGAAGCAGGCCACGCTGCTGGCCGGCTGGCTCGGCGAGCGCGGCCACCGCGTGACGGTGCGCGACGCGATGCGCTATGCCAACCCGTCCATCGCTTCCCGCCTCGACGCGCTGCAGGCCGAAGGCGCCACGCGCGTGCTGGTGCTGCAGGCCTACCCGCAATACTCGGCCACCACCACGGCCAGCGTGATCGACGCGGTGAACGACTGGAGCCGCAGGCAGCGCCGCCTGCCGGAGTTCCGCTTCGTCAACGACTACCACGACGACCCGGCCTACATCGAAGCGCTGGCGCAAGGCATCGAGAAGCACTGGAAGGCCGAAGGCCGCGGCGAAGTGCTGCTGATGAGCTTCCACGGCATTCCCGCGCGCAACATCGCGCTGGGCGATCCGTACCAGTCGCAGTGCCTCGAGACCGCTCACCTGCTCGCGGCGCGGCTAGGCCTCACGGCCGCCCAGCACCGCGTCACCTTCCAGTCGCGCTTCGGCCGTGCCAAGTGGCTCGAGCCCTACACCGAGCCCACGCTGCGCGAACTCGGTGCCTCCGGCATCAAGCGGGTCGACGTGGTGTGCCCGGGGTTCCCAGCCGACTGCCTGGAGACGCTCGAAGAAATCGCCATGGAAGGCCGCGAGGCTTTCATGCACGCGGGCGGCCAGGCCTTCAGCTACATCCCCTGCCTCAACGACAGCCCGGCATGGATCACCGCGCTCGCGGACATCGCCGAACGCAACCTGGCGGGCTGGCCCACGCAACGGACATCCGTCATGACATGAAGCGCATCGTCTCGTCGCCGGAATGACCGGGCGCGCTCAACCCGCCGGCCTGCGCGCCAGCAACACCTCGATGGCGGCCTCCATCTCGGCGTACTCCCCTTCGCCGAAGTGCTGCCGCATCACCTGCCCCTTGCCGTCGACCAGATAGAACGCTGGCCAGTACTGGTTGTTGTAGGCCCTCCAGGTGGTGAAGCTGTTGTCCTGCGCCACCGGGTAGCGGATGTTGAAGCGCTCGATCGCGTCCTGCACGTTGCGCGTCGATTTTTCATACGCGAACTCGGGCGAATGCACGCCCACCACCACGAAGCCCTGGTCCTTGTACTTCTCGTACCAGCGCACCACGTGCGGCAGCGTGCGGATGCAGTTGATGCAGGAGTAGGTCCAGAAATCGACAAGCACCACCTTGCCGGCCAGCCCCTGCAACGTGAGCGGTTCCGAGTTGAGCCACTTGTCGATGCCCGCAAACTCGGGCGCCTTGCCGTAGTCTCGCAGGCCCGGCGACGCGGCCAGTGCACTGCGCGCCGGCCACCCGCCGCCTGCTGCCGTGACAAGCGCCAAGGCCCCCACGGCGAACCCCGAGAACGCCCTTCTGGACACCATGCTCTTCATGATCGCAACCTTGTTCGTGTCAGACCGACAGCGGTCAGGCGCGATTGTTTGCGGCGCACGCGCTGCGTGCGCATGTGTCACGGCAATTTGAAGTTTGTCCCGGCGCCGTGAAGGCGCCCGGTCTTCAGAACTTGCCCAGATAGTCCATCTTGCCGATCGGCATGCCCTTGTGGCGCAGCAGGTCGTAGGCCGTGGTCACGTGGAAGAAGAAGTTGGGCAGCGCGAACTGCAGCAGGTAGCGCTGCGCGGTGAAATGCGCCTCGCCCTCGCGGGCCTTGATGGTCACGGGCCGCTCTTCCTGGCCGTCGATCAGCGCCCGGTCCACGCCCGCGAGGAAGTCTTGCGTCTTCGCGATGCGCGCCACCAGGTCGTCCCAGGTCTTTTCCTCATCGGGAAAGCTCGGCGCGGTGATGCCCGCGATACGGGCCATACCCAGCTTCGACGCGTCGCTCGCGCGCTGGATCTGGCCGGCCAGCGTGAGCATGTCGGGCGCGAGGCGCGCCTCGACCAGCGTGGCCGGATCGATGCCGTTGGCCTTGGCATGCGCCAGACTCTTGTCGAGAAAATGGGTGAGTTGTCCGAGTCCGCGGATGAAGACGGGCACGGACAGGTCGTACATCGAGAGCGCCATGGTGTTCGAGGCCTTGTGGTTGGAATCGGCGGCGATTGTCACGCCGCCCGAGCCTCAGGATCCGGCCGCGCGAATAAACCCTTCGATCAGCTCCAGTTGTTCCGGCACGTTGAGCGCGGGCGCGTGGCCGCAGCCCTGGATTTCGACCACCTTCAGCAACCCGGCGGCGCCCGGCCCCCGCTGCTGCATCTGCTGCGTCACCTCGGGCAGCACGAGGTCCGACTCCGCACCGCGCAGGCACAGCACCGGCACCTCGATGGTGTCGTAGTGCGGCCAGATCAGGTAGTCGTTGTCGTGCGCGCTGAACTGGCGGACCATGGCCGGGTCGTAGTGCGGCGTGACGCGGCCGTCGGCCAGCCGGCGCGTGGAGCTTTCGGTCAGGCGCCTCCACTGCGCATCGCTGAGCCAGCCATAGGGCTTGTAGACCGTGCGGAAGAAGGCCTCCAGCTCGGCCACCGTATCGAACGACGGCGGCTCGCCCGCATAGGCGCGGATGCGCTCGATGGCCGGCTGGGCCAGCTCGGGCGCGTTGTCGTTGAGCACCAGGCTCGCGATGCGCGCCTTCATGCGCGGCTCGAACAGGCCTGACGCGCAGACCGTGCCGATGGCGCCGCCCATCGAGGTGCCGACCCAATGCACACGCCCGAGCTGCAGTTCGTCGCACAGCGCATTGGCGATGCGCGCATAGAACGAGAGTTTGTATTCCTCGTCGGGCAGCGGGCTCCACTGACTCAGGCCGCGGCCGATGGTGTCGGGACAGATCACGCGCAAGCCGCGCGAGGCGAAGTGCTGCGCCAGCTCGTCCATGTCGCGGCAGGTGCGCGCCAGGCCGTGCCATGCGATGACCACTGGCGCCTCCGGCGCGCCCCAGTCGAGCCAGTGGATTTCGCGGCCCGCGAGCTGGGCGTAGCGGGAAAGTGGCAAGTTCATTTCTGTGATTCCCTTTCAGGCGTGCCGCGGAACCGGCTTTGCCGGGCCGCTGGCACGGCCCCCTGCAAGGGGGTGGGAGTAGCGACACGAAGTGCGCGAAGCCTGGGGGTGAGCTTCATTTGACCGCCCTCGCACGCAGTTTTCCGACGATGCCGGTGGGGAAGTAATAGACGGACAGCACGAAAAGCACGCCCAGCCACAGAAGCCATCGGTCGGGCGACAGCAGCGCAGCCAGCCAGGGCAAGCCGCTCGCCGCCTCGCTGGCTATGCGCAGCAGGTCCTGCAGGTAGCTCTGCGCCACCACGAACAGCACCGCGCCAATGGCCGCGCCGTAGATCGTGCCCATGCCGCCGATCACCACGATCAGCAGCACATCGATCATGATCTCGAAGCTCAGCGAGGTGTCGGGCCCGTTGTAGCGCAGCCAGACCGCGAGCATCGCCCCGGCCAGCGTGGCGAACAGCGCCGACAGCACGGCAGCCGTGGTGCGGTACACCACCACGCGGTAGCCGATGGCCTCTGCGCGGAACTCGTTCTCGCGGATAGCCTGCAGCACGCGGCCGAAGGGCGAGTTCACGATGCGCAGCAGCGCCAGCACCAGCACCACCGCCGCCACGAACAGCAGGTAGTAGCACAGCAGCCGGCCGTCGAGCGAGACGCCGAGGAAAGGCTCTTCCGCGAACTCGAAGCTCGGCGAGATCAGTTCGGGCAGCTTGAAGGTCAGGCCGTCCTCGCCGCCGGTGAAGTCGGAAAGCTGCGAAGCCAGCGTCTGGAAGGCCGAGGCCACGGCCAGCGTGATCATCGCGAAGAAGATCGCGCGCACCCGCAGCGAGAACAGGCCGATGGCGAACGAGAGCAGCAGCGAGATCGCGAGCGAGGCGCCCAGCCCCACCAGCACCCCGCCCCAGTTGGGCCCGAGCCGCGTCGCCGAGATCGCGATGCCGTACGCCCCGATGCCGAAGAACATCGTGTGCGCGAAGCTCACGATGCCGGTGTAGCCCAGCAGCAGGTCGAAGCTCGCGACCAGCACCACGAACACCAGGATCTTGGCCGCGACGCTGAGCGCCTTCACGCCCGGGAAGATGAACGGCGCAAAAGCGAGCGCAATGAACAACGCGACCAGCAGCAGCGCGAGCAAGCGGCTGCGCGGCATGTCATTGGAGAGAAGTCGTTTCAGGAACATTGACGTCTTCTTTCTCAGCGATTTGCCACGGGATACACGCCCTGCGGACGCCACAGCAGCACCGCGACCATCAGGAAGATGCTCGCGAACTGCGTGAGCGTGGGCAGCAGGAAGCCGATGTAGTTGGTCATGAGCCCCACCAGCAGCGCACCGATCAGCGCCCCGCCGGTCGAACCCAGCCCGCCGATGATGATCACGATGAAGATCAGCACGTTGACCTGCGCGCCCATCTGCGGCACGAGATTCTGCTGGAACAGGCCCCACATCACACCGCCCAGTCCGGCCAGCGCACTGCCCACCACGAACACGCCGACGAAGAGCCGCCCGATGCGGTAGCCCAGCGACTCGACCATCTCGCGGTCCTGCACGCCGGCGCGAATGAGCAGGCCGATCTTGGTGCGCCCCAGCGTCCATGCCAGCACGCCGAACACGACCACGCCCACGGCCACCGCGAGCAGCCGGTACTTGCTGATGGCCGCGTCGCCGACCAGCAGCGAGCCGCGCAGCGCGTCGGGCAAGGGCAGCGGCACCTGCCCCGGGCCCCAGATCACCTTGATGAGCTCTTCGCCGATGATCATGCCGCCCATGGTGATGAGGATCTGTTTCAGGTGCTGGCCGTACACGGGCCGCACGATGAAGCGCTCGAAGGCAAGGCCCACGGCACCGGCCACCGCCATCGCGACCAGCATCGCGGGGAACACGGCCACGAGGTTTCGCCACAGCTCGCCCGAGCCGGTCCAGTCGCCCATCAGGCCGAGCACGCTGCTGGCCACGAAGGCGCCGAGCGCGATGAACACACCGTGGCCGAAGTTCAGCACATCCATCAGGCCGAACACGAGCGTGAGGCCCGAGGCGATGATGAAGATGATCATGCCCATCGCCAGACCCGCGACCGTTAGCGTGAGCCAGGTGGAGAAGGAACCGGTGAGGGGCAGCGCGGCCAACGCGAGCACCGGCGCGAGCAGCAGCGGTTTCCAGTCGAAGTCGATCTTCGTCATGCGCGCGCTCCCTCGTGCTCCTTCCCCCTCTGGGGGAAGGCTGGGATGGGGGCTGGCGGCGCTTGCAAGGCCACGCTGCATCGAAGGCCGCGAGCCCCCACCCCAACCCTCCCCCAGAGGGGGAGGGAGAAATACATCGAATACTTCATAGAGCCAGTCCAAGCAGCGATTGCTGCAGTTGCGCGTCCTCGGAGAACGCCGCCATCGAGCCGCTGTGCACCACGCGGCCGTTGTCCATCACCGCGACGGTGTCGCCCAGTCGCTGGGCGAAGTTGATGTTCTGCTCCACCAGCAGGATGGTCACGCCGCTGCGCTTCAGCTCGTCGAAGGCATCGATCATGTTGTTGATCATCACGGGCGCAAGGCCCTTGCTGGGCTCGTCGATGATGAGCAGCTCGCGCGGCTCCACGATGGCGCGCGACACGGCCAGCATCTGCTTCTGCCCGCCCGAGAGCTTGCCCGCTGGGTGGTTCCAGAACTTCTCGACCGCGGGAAAGAGCTTGAAGATCCACTTCAGGCGCGTGTCGTCGATCTGCGCTGCGTTCTTGGCGCCACGCGCGGCGAGCAGCATGTTCTCTTTCACCGTGAGGTCGGAGAAGATGCCCATGTTCTCGGGCACGTAGGCAATGCCCAGGCCGGCGATCTGCGGCGTGTGCTGCGTGGTGATTTCCTTGTCGCCGAAGCGCACCCTGCCCTGCGACGCATGCCACAGGCCCATGATGGTTCGCAGCGTGGTCGTCTTGCCCGCGCCGTTGCGGCCCAGCAGCATCGTGAGTTGGCCCTTCGGCACGGCGAGATCGACGCCGTGCAGGATGTGGTACGCCCCGATGTGTGTGTGCACGCCCTCGAGGCTCAGAAGAAGATTCTCGGCGCTCATGCAGCCTCCTTCGCGATGCCCAGGTACGCCTCCTGCACCACCGGCGAGGCGATCACCTCCGCCGGTTCGCCGTCGGCCACCAGCGTGCCGTTGTGCAGCACGATGATGCGGTCCGCGAGCTCGCGCACCACGTCCATCTTGTGTTCGACCAGCAGGATGGTCTTGCTCTTGTCCTGCTTGAGCTTGCGGATCAGATCGAGGATGACCGGCGCCTCGGCCGCGTTCATGCCGGCCGTGGGCTCATCGAACATGAAGACCTTCGGCTCCAGCGCCATCAGCAACGCCACTTCGAGCTTGCGCTGGTCGCCGTGCGGCAGGCTCGCCACGGTCGCGTGCTCGCGCGATTTCAGCGCCACGTCTCCAAGGATCTGGTCCGCGCGCTCGGTCAGCGCCTTGTGGTCGCTCCAGATGCTCCACAGGTTGAGCCCGCGCCGGTGCGCGCCCTCGCGCGTGGCCTGCACCGCGAGGCGCACGTTCTCCAGCACCGTGAGGTTCGGGAACAGGTTGGTGAGCTGGAAGGCGCGCCCCAGCCCCGCGTGCGTGCGCGCCGAGGGCGACAGGCCCGACAGCGAGTGCCCGTCGAGCGAGACCGTGCCGGCGCTCGCCTTGAGCTGGCCCGAGATAAGGTTGAAGTAAGTGGTCTTGCCCGCCCCGTTGGGGCCGACGATGGCCGTCAGCGTGCCCGGCGCGAAGGCGCAGCTCACACCGTTGACGGCCACGTGCCCACCGAAGCGGATGGTCAGGTCCCGGGTCTCAAGCATCGTTGGTCATTGCGAATTGAAAAGAGAAATGAAGACGGACCTCAACAGGTGCCAATCACGTAGTAGTTGGGGCCGGTCTGCTTCAGCGTGGTGGTGACGTAGATGTTCCACAAGCCCATCGACTGCCCCGAGCCGTAGGCATAGGTAAGGCCCCACAGTGCATAGGCTCGCCCGGCCACGGTGTGCGTGTAGTTGCTCGCGGTGTAGCACGTTTCGCCGCCGCCGGAGCCCGCGGTGGTGGCGCCCGTGGCTGCGGCCGACATGGCGCCTTCGACGTTGCTCGCGTCCAGCGCGGCCACCGTCCAGCTGTACGTGGTCGATGCGGCCAGGCCGGTGTCGGTGTAGCTGGTGGCGGCGACGGGAGAGGCGTTGACCTTGCTGCCGCCGCGGTACACGTTGTAGCCGCTGGCGCCCGTGACGCCAGCCCAGCCGATCACCATGCTGCTGCTGGTCGCGCCCGAGGTGCCCACGCCGGTGGGCGCGGGCAGGCCGCTGCCGCCCGCCGAGCCGGTGACGCGGTCGATCATGGCCTTCATCGCCGCCATCTGCGGTCCGGATTTCTTGGAATAGTTGACGCTGTCGTAGCCCCACCAGTCCCAGCAGCTGTTGGTGGCGGCCGTGCTCGTCTGCGGGTAGATCAGCACGATGTTGTTGGTGTCGGCCCAGCGGTTGTAGCCGGTCTTGCGCACGTACTGGTCGCCCACGTCGGTGTAGTTCTGCTTGCAGCCGTGCAGCACCAGGTGCACGCGGCACGAGGTGGTGGTGCAGGCCTGCGGCACGTAGATCCAGCCGGTGGTGGCCATCCCGTGGCCGGTGATGAACTCCGACTGGCTGAACTCGGTGAAGGTGCCGCCCAGCGTGCCGTTGTTGCGTGGGTTCAGCGGCCCGTAGAGCTGCGTGAGGATCTCGCCCGCGAGGTCGAAGCCGCAGTTGTTGATGTAGGGTGCGGCGGTGGTGCTGCAGGCGCCGCCGTAGTCGTCGGTGACCATCGCGTGGCCTGCGCCGATGTTGTTCTTGTAGACCGTGTTGGCGGTGGGCACGAAGCTCTGGTAGTAGGTCTTCAGGTCGTCCATGACCGCCTGCTTGACGGTGTTGTCCGATGTGCCCGAGAACAGGTACACCTTGGAGCCGCTGAGGTTCGACACCGGGTCGATCGCGCCGCTGGCGGCCCAGCTGTTGGTGGTGCTCACGAGCGACGACACCGGGATGCTGGTGCTGTGCGTCATGCAGCGCCCGGTGGCGTTGGTCACCGAGCCTTCGGCGCAATAGAACGGCCCGCCCGCCACCACGCCGGCGCCGCGCTTGAAGGTGGCCGAATAGGCCACATGCAGTTGCACCGACATGAAGCCGCCCGCCGACAGGCCGGACACGCTCACATCCGCCGGGTTGGCGCCGAGCGCCGGCAGCGGCACAGCCGCCGTGGCGGCATGCGCCGCCACCGCCATTGCCGCGGCCGCGGCGAATCCCTTCCAGTTCATCGATCGCATCGCTGTCTCCTTGTGTTGTGGGTATCGAACGCTTGCTTGCTGACGAATCGGCCGTGGATCAGGCTGGCTGCGCAGACGCAGGCTGGCGCTTCGCCCGGCGGCCATCCGGGGCGAAATGGAGAACACTCAAGGAACACCGCGGAACCGGCTTGCCGGGCCGCTGGTGTTGCCCCCGGTAGGGGTAGGCGCAGCGACACGAAGTGCGCGCAGCCTGGGGGCGAGCCCTTACCTTTTGTTCTTGATCGGGATGTCCATCTCTTCAGGCTTGATCTCGTGCACCAGCTCCGGCACACCCCAGGCAAACGCCGGGTCGACCTTGATCTTGAAGTGGTACATCGACTGCATCGCCTGGTGGTCTTCCTTGCGGAAGGTCATCTTGCCCTTGGGCGTGTCGAAGCTCATGCCTTCCATGGTGCTGATGAGCTTGTTGGTGTTGGTGTCGCCGTTGGTCTTCTTCAGCGCCGTGACCACCGCCATCGCGGCCGAGAAGCCGCCGGCCGTGAAGAAGTCCGGCGGCGTCTTGAACTGCTTGTAGTGCGCCGACACCATCGCCTCGTTCACCGGGTTCTTCGGGATGCCGAAGTAGTAGTACGCCGCGCCTTCCATGCCCGGCAGCGCCTTGTAGGCCGCCATCGCGGGCAGGATGTTGCCGCCGGTGGCGATCTCGATGCCGTAGCGCTTCAGGTCGAGGTCGACGATCTTGAACGGGTTGCCCGCGCCGGCCCAGACGATCCAGATGACCTTGCGGCCCGGCTGGTCCTTGAGCTTGTCGATCAGGCGCTGCGCGCCGGCCGTGAAGTCGGTGGTGGTGGGCGGCAGGTACTCCTCATGGACCAGCTTGGCCTTCTTGAGCGCTGCGCCGAAGGCCTTCACGCCGTCGCGGCCGAAGGCGTTGTCCTGCGCCAGCGTGGCGACGGTGACGCCCGGCTTGTCGACGGCCACCGCGTTGGAGATCGCATCCTGGCTCGAATTACGGCCGGTGCGGAAGATGTACTTGTTCCACTTGTCGCCGGTGATCGAGTCGGCCACCGCAGGCTCGACCAGCAGGATCTTCTTGTATTCCTCGGCCACGGGCAGCATCGCGAGCGCCACGCCCGACGAGGTCGGGCCGACGGCCAGCGCGGCCTTGTCGTCGGAATAGGCGGCCGCCAGCAGCGACTTGCCGAGGTCGGGCTTGCCCTGGTCGTCCTTCTCGATGACCACGAGCTTCTTGCCGTTGACCATCATCGTGCCGCCGGTGGCGTAGTCCAGGCCCATCATGAAGCCGGTCTGGGTCTGCTTGCCGTAGGCCTCCAGTGCGCCCGTCTTGCTGTAGATGTGGGCGATGCGGATTTCGTTGGACTGGGCCCAGGCGGGTGCGGCGGCTGCGCAGGTGGCGAGTGCGGCCAGGGCGACGAGGTGGCGACGGTTCATTCTTTGTCTCCTGATAATGGTGACTGAATATTGCACAGTTCGTGCCATTCTCTAAGCCATTGATAACAAACGCTTCTTTATTCGAGAAGAGCGCCATTCGACTGAATTCAGAACACTGGCGATGTCTTTTTTTCAGACATCTGTCTTTTTATTGTTCAGGGTTTTCGCGGAGGCTTGGCGCTGCGCGATCCATTGCTTGAACTGACGCTCGGCCTGCATGCGGAATTCGTTGCGCGCGTGATTGCAGGCTGCGTGCGCGAGCCGCCGGTGCTTTGACGAACGGATGCCGCCGAAGGTCGAGTCGACGAGATGCTCGATGGTGGCGGCCTCTGGCCGGCCCGCGGGCTCCTCGAAATCCATAGGCAGCCCGCACCAATGGCAGTTGGGCCCGAAGGTGGAGCGCAGTGCCTTGATGCTCACAGGTTCGCGTACTCCAGGATCTCCTGGCCCATCAGCGTGCAGTCGTTACCCGACACGAAGTAGATGAGCCGCATGCGGTACTCGCCCTTGTAGATGCTGCCCCAGACTTCGAGCACCTTGAACTGCTGCTTCTTGTTGGCAGGGTTGCGGATCGGCGGCAGCTCTTTCACGTCGGGGCTGATGCGGATGCGGTCGTCCTCGCCGAAATGGAAGGTCAGCAGCTTCTTGGCACGGGCGACGGCCTCGCCGGAACACTGAGGCGCGGCATTTGCCAAACTGGCAGCGGCGCAGAGGGCAAGGCAGGCAGCGGAGCGGGCAAGGGCCTTCTTCATCGGATGTGGCGTCGGAGTTGTGGGCTGGAGCGGGAGTATCGCTCTGACACCGGGCTCAATGCTCCGGTCACGGGGACTCCACCCAATAGAGCTGCTTGTGGCCCCGAGCCTCGTAGACCTGCTGGTCGTAGTCGGCAACCCTTCGGCTCTCATATTCGTGCATCAGGACTCGCCAATGGACGTGTGGCGCTCGATGTCCGCGCGGCTTATCTGCGCATGGCAGACAGTGAATTCACGTTGGCTGTTCCTGACTCGTCATCCGCTCATACAAGGTCGCCCGCGAAATCCCGAGCAGGCGCGAGGTCGCCAGCTTGTTCCCGCCCGTCGAAGCCAGCGCCGCCGCGATCGCCTTGCGCTCCAGCTCGGCCACCTGCTGCGCCAGCGGCCGCAGCAACGCCGCTTCTTCATCCGCATCGTGCGCGCTCTGCAAGGTGGCCGGCAACTCGATCTGCTCCAGCCCAGCCTCGCGCAGGATGCGTTCGAGCTGCACGGAATCGATGCGCTGCGAGTCGCTGCGCATGGTCACCTGCTCCAGCACGTTGCGCAGTTCGCGGATGTTGCCGCGCCAGTGCTGGCCCGCGAGCAGCGCGAGCGCGTCGGGCGTGAGTTCGGGTGGTGCCTCGCCGCTGCGCAGCGCCATGTCCTCGCCCAGCGCCTCGACCAGCGCGGGAATGTCCGAGCGCCGCTCGCGCAGCGGCGGTACGCGCAGCGGCAGCACGTTGAGGCGGTAGTAGAGGTCTTCGCGGAACAGTCCGCGCCGCACCAGCTCCGGCAGGTCGCGCGAGGTGGCCGCGATCACGCGGGCATCGAAGGGCACGAGCTTGTTGGAGCCCAGCGGCTCGATCTCGCCCTCCTGCAGCGCACGCAGCAGCTTGGCCTGCAGGCCAAGCGGCATGTCGCCGATCTCGTCGAGGAACAGGCTGCCGCCGTCGGCCAGCTTGAACTTGCCCTCGCGGCCCTTGCGGTCGGCGCCGGTGAAGGCGCCGGGTGCGAAACCGAAGAACTCGGCTTCGAGCAGCGTGTCCGGCACGGCCGCGATGTTGACACTGACGAACTGGCCCTTCGCCCGCGCCGACGAGGCATGGATCGCGTGCGCCAGCAGTTCCTTGCCCGTACCGGTTTCTCCCAGCAGCAGCACCGGGCTGGCCGACTGGGCCGCACGGCGCGCATGCCGCTTCACCTCCACCGCCGCCGGGCTGCTGCCGATGAAGCTCGCGAAGGTGTACTTGGAGCGGCGCTGGCCATCGGGCGCATGCTGGTAGAGCGGGTTGTTGCGCTGGCTCGCGAGTTCGCGCCGCGCGTCGTCCAAGTCGCGCTGCAGCAGCGCGAACTTGCTGATGAGCGGCTGCAGCGTGGTCTCGGGCTGGTCGAACAGCACGATGCCGATGGCGCCGATCACCTCGCCCGCCCCGCCCTCGCGCTCCTGGCGCAGCGGGAGGCGGCTGACCACGAAGGTGCCGGCCTTGTTGGTCAGCAGGTCCACGAGGATCGGCTCGCCGGTCTCAAGCACTCGCCGCATCTGGGTATTGGGAATCACGTCCTCCACCATGTGCCCCAGGAACTGGTCGATGGACGAAAAGCCCAGCGCCGGCAGGAAACGCCGGTAGCCCTCGTTCACCCACACGATGCGCCCGCTGCTGTCCACCAGGAACATGCCCTGGCTGATGCTTGAAAACAAATGAAACATCGAGCGCGCGGCCAGCGCGAGGATGCCCTCGGCGTCGAGGGGCAGTGTGGGCGGTGCGGTGGGAGCGACAGGCATGGCGGGATCGTAGCGCGCATCAATCGGCAACAAATCCGGCATCAAAGTCCGCGGGGAAATGCCCAGAATCGAAGTTGCAGACAAAAGCCTTCAGCAGCCCTTAAGTAAATCAATCGTTTGATTTCATGCATGGTTTAATGCGGGGCATGAATGCGAGAGACCCGATCACCCAGGCCCCGCGCCGCGCACCGCGCAGCGACGGCGCCGAGGCACGCCACCGGCTGCTCCACACAGCGCTGCGGCTGTTCGCGCAGAAGGGGTTCTCCAAGACCTCCACGCGCGAGATCGCCCGCGAGGCGGGGGTCAACATCTCGGCCATCAGCTACTACTTCGGCGACAAGGAGGGGCTGTACGCGGCCACCTTCAGCGAACCGATGGGCGGCGACTCCAGCGACCTCGTCGCCGCCTGCAACGTGCCCGGCCAGTCGCTCGAAGACACGCTGCGCATCTGCATGGTGTCGATGATCGACCCGCTCAAGCAGGGCGAGATCGTGCGGCAGTGCATCCAGTTGCACATGCGCGAGATGCTGGAGCCGACGAGCCGCTGGGCCGAAGAGCTGGAGCGCGACATCAAGGGTCCGCACCGCGCCATCGCCGACCTGCTGTGCCGCCACCTGAAGGTGGAGCGGGCCGACGACGACATCCACCGCCTGACCTTCGCGATCACCGGGCTGTCGATGCAGCTCTACGTGAGCCAGGATTTCATCGAGGCCATTCGCCCTTCGCTGCTGCGCACACCGCGCGCCATCGACACCTGGGCCGACCGCCTCACGGGCTATGCGCTGGCGCTGGTCGAAGCCGAGGCGGTCCGCCGGAATGCCGAGAGAAAGCTGAAGAAATGAGAAGACTCCGACTGAAACTGATGGCTGCCCTCTGCCTGGGCATCGGCCTGATGGGCTGTTCGCTGACGCGCCCGCCCGCGCAGGTCGAGGCGCCGTTCCCTGCGCAATGGCACGCTCCCCTGCCCCACGGCGGCTCGCTGGCATCGCTGGCCGACTGGTGGCGCCAGCTCGACGATCCGCTGCTGGTCGAGCTGATCGCCGCAGCCGAAGCGGCAAGCCCGAACATTGCCAGCGCAGCGGCGCGCGTGGCCGAGGCGCGCTCCACGCGCGTGCAGGCCGGCGCCGCGCTGCTGCCGAGCCTGGACGGCACGGCTTCGGCCAGCCGCGGCACCTCGGGCTTTGCTTCCAGCGGCGGCGGCAGCAACAGCAGCAACCTCTCCGCGAGTACGCCGATCACCACGCTGCAGGCGGGCCTGCAGTCGAAATGGGAGATCGACCTGTTCGGCCGACTGCGCGCCGACCGCGACGCCGCCGAGGCCAAGCAGAACAGCGCCAATGCCAAGTGGCACGACGCCCGCGTGGCGGTGGCGGCCGAGACGGCCAACGCCTATTTCGCCGAGCGTGCCTGCCAGCAGCAGCTGCGGGTATCCGAATCAGACGCGCATTCGCGCTCGGAGACGGCGCGGCTCAACGACCTCTCCGCGAAGGCCGGCTTCACCGCACCGGCCGATGCCGCACTGGCCCGCGCCAGCGCCTCCGACGCCTCGGGCCGCCTCACCCAGCAGCGCGCCCAGTGCGCGGTGCAGCGCAAGGCGCTGGTGGCGCTCAGCGGCATCGACGAAACCACGCTCGAGCAGAAGCTCGCCGCCGCGCCAGCACAGCGTGCACTGCCAGCCGTAGGCAGCATCGCCAGCGTGCCGGCAGAGGCGATCTCGCAGCGGCCCGACGTGTACGCGGCCGAGCTCGGCGTAGCCTCGGCCAGCGCCGACGTAGGCTCGGCCGAAGCCGAGCGCTACCCCAAGCTCACGCTGTCGGGTTCGATCGGACGCACGCAATACCGCGTCAGCGGCGTGCACCAGTCGCTCGAGACCTGGACCGTGGGCCCGCTGTCGCTGACCGTGCCGCTGCTCGACGGCGGCGCGCGCAGGGCCAACACCGACGCCGCCAAGGCGCGCTACGCCGAGGCCGTGTCGCTCTACCGCGCCAACGTGCGGCAGGCCGTGCGCGAGGTCGAGGAGGCGCTGGTCAACCTCGACGCCACCGACGCCCGCACCACCGACGCCGACGCCGCGGTGAAGAACTACCAGGCCTCCTTCGACGCCACGCAGGCCCGCTACAGCAGCGGCCTCGCGAGCCTGTTCGAGCTGGAGGATTCGCGCCGCACGCTGTTCTCCGCGCAGACAGCGCGCGTCTCGCTGCAGCGCGAGCGCACCGAGGCATGGGTTGCGCTGTACCGCTCGATGGGCGGCGGCTGGAGCCGCTCCGCGCCCTCTTCCGAATCGTCCTCAATGACCACCACCCCGGCCACCCAGGTCGCGACGTCGCCATGAAAACAATGAAGCGTTCCACTCTCGTCATCGCGCTGCTCGCGCTGGTCGTCGTCATCGCGGCGATCTTCTTCGTGGCGCGCGGCAAGCCCTCGGACAAGGCGGCCGAGTCCGCCGCCAAGGCAAAGGACGGCGCCTCCGCACCCAGGCCCGCGCTGACCGTCACCGTCGCCAGGCCGGAGGCCACCGAGCTGATGCTCACGCTCGCAGCCAACGGCAACGTGGCCGCCTGGCAGGAGGCCGTGGTCGGCTCCGAGTCCAACGGCCTGAAGCTGGCCGAGGTGCGCGTGAACGTGGGCGACGTCGTCAGGAAGGGCCAGGTGCTGGCCGTGTTCTCGCCCGAGACGGTGCAGGCCGACATCGCGCAGTCGCGCGCCTCGCTGGCCGAAGCCCGCGCCACCGCGGCCGACGCCGCCGGCAATGCCGCGCGCGCCCGCACGCTGCAGGCCACCGGCGCGCTGAGCCAGCAGCAGATCAACCAGTACCAGACGACCGAGCAGACCGCCAAGGCGCGCGTGGAGGCGGCCGAGGCGGTGCTGGCCGCGCAGCAGGTGCGCGGGCGCAACACGCAGGTGCTGGCGCCCGACGACGGCGTGATCTCGGCGCGCACCGCCACCGTCGGCAGCGTGGTCGCGGCCGGCACCGAGCTGTTCCGCCTGATCCGCCAGGGCCGGCTCGAATGGCGCGCCGAGGTCACCTCGGCGGAGCTGAGCCGCATCTCGGTCGGCACCACCGCCTTCGTGGTCAGCGCCAGCGGCGCGCAGGTGCGCGGCAAGGTGCGCAGCATTGCGCCCACGGTCGATCCGCAGACGCGCGCGGCGCTGGTGTACGTCGACCTTCCCAACGTGCAGCAGAACACCGGCATCAAGGCGGGCATGTTCGCGCGCGGCGACTTCGAGCTGGGCCGCAGCTCGGCGCCCACGGTGCCGCAGAGCGCCATCGTGCCGCGCGACGGCTTCAACAACGTCTTCCTGCTCAAGCCTGACAACAAGGTGGCGCAGATGAAGGTGCAGATCGGCCGGCGCCTGAACGACCGCATCGAAATCACCAGCGCGCTGCCCGACGGCGCCCAGGTGGTGGTGCAGGGTGCGGGCTTCCTCAACGACGGCGACCTGGTGCGCGTGGTGGATGCGCCCGCGCCCTCCGCGCAGCCGGCCAGGTCGGCGGCCTCCGCCGCCGCGGCCAAGTAAGCAATTCAAAGGACACGCCCATGAACGTTTCCGCCTGGTCCATACGCAACCCGATTCCGGCGGTGATGCTGTTCGTGCTGCTCACCTTCGGGGGGCTGCTGTCGTTCAACGCGATGAAGGTGCAGAACTTTCCGGACATCGACTTGCCGACCGTGACGGTCTCGGCGTCGCTGCCCGGCGCCGCGCCTTCGCAGCTGGAGACCGACGTCGCGCGCAAGCTCGAGAACTCCATCGCCACGGTGCAGGGCCTGAAGCACATCACCACCAAGGTGCAGGACGGCGCCGCCACGCTGATCGTCGAATTCCGCCTCGAGAAGCCGGTGCAGGAAGCCGTGGACGACGTGCGCTCCGCGGTGCAGCGCGTGCGCGCCGACCTGCCGGCCGACGTGCGCGACCCGGTCGTCACCAAGCTCGACTTCGCGGCCCAGCCGGTGCTGGCCTTCACCATCGCCTCCTCGGCCATGGACGACGAGGCACTGAGCTGGTTCGTCGACAACGACATCACCAAGAAGCTGCTCGCGCTGCCCGGCGTAGGTGCGGTGAACCGCGTGGGCGGCGTCGCGCGCCAGGTGCACGTCGACCTCGACCCGGGCAAGCTGCAGGCGCTGGGCGCCTCGGCAGCCGACATCTCGCGCCAGTTGCGCCAGGTGCAGACCGAGAGCGCGGGCGGCCGCTTCGACCTGGGCGGCAGCGAGCAGCCCGTTCGCACCATGGCCACGGTGCAGTCGGCTGACCAGCTGGCCGACATGCAGATCGTGCTGACCGACGGACGGCGCATCCGCCTCGACCAGGTGGCGCGCATCAGCGACACCATCGCCGAGCCGCGCGCGGCCGCGCTGCTCAACGGCAAGCCCGTGGTGGGCTTCGAGGTGGCCCGCAGCCGCGGTGCCAGCGAGGTGGAAGTGGGCCACGCCGTGCAGAAGGCACTGGCCGACCTGCGTGCGAAGCGGTCCGACATCGAGCTGACCGAGGCATTCAACTTCGTCGATCCGGTGGACGAGGAATACAACGGCTCGCTGCACCTGCTCTACGAAGGCGCCATCCTGGCGGTGGTGGTGGTGTGGCTGTTCCTGCGCGACTGGCGCGCCACGTTCGTGTCGGCCATCGCACTGCCGATGTCGGTGATCCCGGCGTTCATCGGCATGTACCTGCTGGGCTTCTCGGTCAACGTGATCTCGCTGCTGGCGCTGTCGCTGGTGGTCGGCATCTTGGTGGACGACGCCATCGTGGAGGTCGAGAACATCGTGCGCCACCTGCGCATGGGCAAGACACCCTACCAGGCGGCCATGGAGGCGGCCGACGAGATCGGCCTGGCCGTGATCGCCACCACCTTCACGCTGATCGCGGTGTTCCTGCCCACGGCCTTCATGAGCGGCGTGGCCGGCAAGTTCTTCAAGCAGTTCGGCTGGACGGCCTCGCTGGCGGTGTTCGCGTCACTGGTGGTGGCGCGCGTGCTCACGCCCATGATGGCGGCCTACATCCTGAAGCCGATCGTCGGCGCGGAGAAGGAGCCGGGCTGGCTGCGCTGGTACATGCGCGCGGTGGAATGGAGCACGCACAACCGCTTTAAGACGATGGTGCTGGCCACCCTCTTCTTCTTCGGTTCGCTGGCGATGATCCCGCTGCTCAAGACCGGCTTCATTCCGGCGGACGACAACTCGCAGACGCAGATCTATCTCTCGCTCGCGCCCGGCTCCACGCTGGCGCAGACCACGGCCGCCGCCGAGGAAACCCGCAACCGCGTGATGAAGATCGACCACGTGAAGAGCGTCTACACCACTGTGGCGGGCGGCAGCGCGGGTGGTGACCCGTTCGCGAACTTCGGCACGCCCGAAACGCGCAAGGCCACGCTCACAATCAAGCTCGATCCGCGCGGCGACCGCCCGCGCAAGCAGGTGATCGAGAACCGGATCCGCACCGCGCTCGAAACGCTGCCCGGCGTGCGCAGCACCGTGGGCCTGGGCGGCTCGGGCGAGAAGTACATCCTGGCGCTCACGGGCGAAGACCCGGCGGCGCTGGCCAGCGCCGCCAGCGCAGTCGAGAAAGACCTGCGCACCATTCCCGGCCTGGGCAACATCACCTCCACCGCCAGCCTGATCCGCCCCGAGATCGCCGTGCGCCCCGACTTCGCGCGCGCCGCCGACCTGGGCGTGACCAGTTCGGCCATCGCCGAGACGCTGCGCGTGGCCACCCTGGGCGATTACGACCAGGCGCTGGCCAAGCTCAACCTCGCGCAGCGGCAGGTGCCGATCGTGGTGAAGCTGGAAGACTCGGCACGCAAGGACATCGACCTGCTCGGACGCCTCTCGGTGCCCGGCGCGCGCGGGCCCGTGATGCTGAACCAGGTGGCCTCGCTCACCATGGAAGGCGGCCCGGCCGTGATCGACCGCTACGACCGCTCGCGCAACGTGAACTTCGAGATCGAGCTTTCGGGCGTGGGCCTGGGCGACGCCAAGGCCGCGGTGGAAAAGCTGCCCTCGATCCAGAAGCTGCCGGCCGGTGTGCGCGTGACCGAAGTGGGCGACGCCGAGGTGATGACCGAGCTGTTCGCCAGCTTCGGCCTGGCGATGCTCACCGGCGTGCTGTGCATCTACATCGTGCTGGTGCTGCTGTTCAAGGACTTCCTGCATCCGGTGACGATCCTGTGCGCGCTGCCGCTCGCCTTGGGCGGCGCGTTCGTGGGGCTGCTGATCGGGCAGAAGGCGCTGTCGATGCCCTCGCTGATCGGTCTCATCATGCTGATGGGCATTGCCACCAAGAACTCCATCCTGCTGGTGGAGTACGCCATCGTGGCGCGCCGCGACCACGGCATGAGCCGCTGGGACGCGCTGCGCGACGCCTGCCACAAGCGCGCCCGGCCCATCATCATGACCACGCTCGCCATGGGCGCGGGCATGCTGCCGATCGCGGTCGGCTTCGGCGCCGCGGACTCCAGCTTCCGCTCGCCAATGGCGATGGCGGTGATCGGCGGGCTGATCACCTCGACTGTGCTGAGCCTGCTGGTGGTGCCGGCCGTGTTCACCTACGTGGACGACATCGAGCACTGGATCCGGCGCACCGTGCGCAAGCTGCGCGGGCAGCCGGCCGATCCGCACATCGACGACGACCTGGTCGAGACGCCTGCGGCGGGACGATAAGCCTCACGGCGGCAACAAAAAAAGCTGCGGCATTGCCGCAGCTTTTTTTTGCCCGGGCTCGGGCGAGCCCCGAGGAGCGTCAGGCGTCCAGCTGTGCCAGCCGCTTCAGCTTGCGTTCGCTCATGCGCTTGGCAAGGCGCGGCAGCACCAGCACGGCCACCACGATGACGACCAGCGCGATCGACATCGGGCGCTGGAAGAACACCGACGCACTCCCCTCGCCGATCGACATGGCGTTGCGCAGCTGCGCTTCGGCCAGCGGGCCCAGGATCATGCCGACCACCACGGGCGCGGTCGGGAAGTCGAAGCGGCGCATCACCACGCCCAGCAGGCCGATGGCATACAGCAGGAACAGGTCGAACGCGCTCTGGCGCATGCCGTAGGCGCCCACCGTCGCGAAAATCAGGATGCCGGCGTACAGCTGGGGCTTCGGAATCTTCAGCAGCTTGACCCACAGGCCGACCATCGGCAGGTTCAGCACCAGCAGCATCACGTTGCCGATGTACAGCGATGCGATCAGCGCCCACACCAGCGCAGCGGAGGTGGTGAACAGCTGCGGACCCGGCTGGATACCGTAGTTCTGGAACGCGCCCAGCAGGATGGCGGTGGTGTTCGAGGTCGGAATGCCCAGCGTGAGCAGCGGGATCAGCGCGGCCGTCACCGTGGCGTTGTTGGCGGCCTCGGGGCCGGCCACGCCTTCAATGGCGCCAGTGGTGCCGAACTCGGCCTTGGCGTCCTTGTCCTTGGCGAGCTTCTTCTCGGTCGCATAGCTCAGGAAAGTCGGGATCTCCGTGCCGCCGGCCGGGATGCAGCCGAACGGCGTGCCGATGGCGGTGCCGCGCAGCCAGGCGGGAATGGAGCGCTTCCAGTCGCGCTTGCTCATGTGCACGCGGCTGAGCTTGTTCTGGCCTTCGACCACGCGGCCTTCGTACAGCACGGCGTACAGCACCTCGGCCACGGCGAACAGGCCCACGGCCACCAGCACGATCTCGATGCCGTCGAGCAGTTCGGGCACGCCACCGGTATAGCGGCCCTGGCCCGAGATCTGGTCAAGGCCGACGCAACCCGCGGCGAGGCCGACGAACAGCGCCGTCATGCCGCGCAGCGTGCTCTTGCCGAGCACCGCGCTTACCGTGGTGAAGGCCAGCAGCATCAACATGAAATACTCGGGCGGCCCGAGCTTGACCGCGAAGTCGGCCACGAAGGGCGCGAACAGCGTGACGATGACGGTGGCGATGGTGCCGGCCACGAACGAGCCGATGGCGGCCGTGGCAAGCGCTGCGCCCGCGCGGCCGCTCTTGGCCATCTTGTTGCCCTCCATCGCCGTCACCATGCTGGCGGTTTCGCCGGGCGTGTTCAGCAGGATGGAGGTGGTCGAGCCGCCGTACATGGCGCCGTAGTAGATGCCCGAGAAGAAGATCATCGAGGCCGTGATGTCGACCTTGCCGGTGATGGGCAGCAGCATGGCCACCGCCACGGCCGGGCCGATGCCGGGCAGCACGCCCACGGCCGTGCCCAGGGCGCAGCCGACCAGGCACCACAGCAGGTTGACGGGGGTGATGGCGGCGGCGAAGCCCGCCATGAGTGCGTTGAAGATATCCATGTCAGATCCACCCGGTGTTGGTGAGGCCAGGCAGGTTGATGGCCAGGAATTGCGTGAACATCCAGAACACCGGGGCCGAGATCAGCGCGCCGGTGACGAAGTCGACGAGCCAGGTGCGCGGCGAGTTGACGCCGCCCTGCCCGCTCGCGCGGCGCAGGCCCTGCACCGCGAGCACGTAGCACATCGTGCAGCTCAGGATGAAGCCGAGCGTGGTGATGAGCGCGGCGTTGAGCAGCAGCCCCGCCGACACCCAGACGAAACCGGGCCAGTAGGCATGCTCGGCGCCAGTAGGCGCGTCGAGCTCGCGGAAGCCGCCGGTGCGCGCCTCCCACAGGATCCAGGCGCCGCACAGCACGAGCACCACGGACACGAGCCAGGGCAGGAAGTTGGGGCCGACGCCGCCATAACCGGCTTCGGAAGAAATGCCGATCGCGCCGAAGGCCAGCGCGAGGCCGGTCAGCAGCACGCCGGCGCCGACCAGGGTTTGCGGCCACGTGGCCGAGGGTTGCGGCGAGGCCGAGGAGTCTGGAGTTGTCATTTTTTGCTCCCGCAGTCGGGGGGAAGAGAGCCCCTTCGGGGAACACCGAGGAACCGGCTTTGCCGGGCCTCAGGTGTTGCCCCCGGCAGGGGGAAGGCGCGCGCGACACGAAGTGCGCGCAGCCTGGGGGTGAACCTTGTTCAGACCATGCCGGACTTCGCCATGATGGCCCGGAGGCTCGCGAAGTCGTCATCGACGAACTTGGCGAAGGCGTCGCCCGAGAGCACCGCCGGCGTCCAGTCGTTCTTCTTGAGCGACTCGGCCCACGACGGGCTCTTCATCGCAGCCAGCACCATGTCGGTCAGCGCCTTGCGCTGCTCGGCCGAGATGCCGGGCGCGCCGTACACGCCGCGCCAGTTGCCGATCTCGACGTCGATGCCCTGCTCCTTCAGCGTGGGCACGTTGATGCCCGGCAGGCGCTGCGCGGAGGTGACGGCAATGGCCTTCATCTTGCCGGCGGCGATGTATTCGGCGAATTCGCTGTAGCCGCTGCCGCCGACGGTGACGTTGCCGCCCAGGACGGCGGCGGTGGCTTCACCGCCGCCACGGAAGGCGACGTAGTTGATCTTGGACGGATCTGCGCCCACCTTCTGCGCGATCATGGCCGCGGCGATGTGCTCGGTGGAGCCGCGCGAACCGCCGCCCCACTTGACGCTGCCCGGGTCCTTCTTGAGCTGGTCGACCACGTCCTTCATGCTCTTGAGCGGCGAGTTGGCCGGCAGCACGAACACGTTGTACTCGGTCGTCAGGCGGGCGATGGGCGTGGCCTGCGACAGGTTGACCGGCGGCTTGCCTGTGATGATGCCGCCCAGCATGACCGAGCCCATGACCATCAGCGCGTTCGCATCGCCCTTGGAGCCGTTCACGAACTGGGCCAGGCCCAGCGCGCCGGCGGCGCCGCCCTTGTTGTCGTAGGTGACGGTGTCGGCCACCTTGGCTTCGGTCATGGCCTTGCCCAGTGCGCGGCCGGTGGTGTCCCAGCCGCCGCCGGGGTTGGCGGGAATCATCATCTTGACGTTGGCGGCCGCCAGGGCCGACAGTGGCAGGGCACCGGTGGCGGCCAGCGCGGCCAATGACTTCAGAAAGGTGTCGCGACGCATGCGTGTCTCCTGGAATTGGAAGGAACTTGAAAGGAAGCTGACTTTTAGCTGAGCGCTATCATGCGCCGCCCCGCTGTCAGTTGGCTGTCCGCCAGACTGGGGAAAACACCAAAGTACCCATCCCTGCCGCCACCGTATGAAGCTGCTGCTGGTCGAAGACGATCCCTCGATGCAAATCACCCTGCAGCGCACCCTCGGGCGCCGCTGGATCGATGTGCGCGTCTGCGGCGACGGGGCCGAGGCCGTCGCCCAGTGGCGCGCCATCGAGCCCGACGTGGTCGCCCTCGACCTGAGCCTGCCCAACCTCGACGGCCTGCAGGTGCTGGCCCAGGCCCGCGCCGAAGGCTTGCGCACACCGGTGCTGCTGCTGACCGCGCGCGGCACGGTCGGCGACCGCATCGTCGGCCTCAACGCCGGCGCCGACGACTACCTGCCCAAGCCCTTCGACCTCGACGAGCTGGAAGCCCGCATCCGCGCGCTGCGCCGGCGCAGCCACGGCGTCGCGGGGCAGGACGCCGGACTCAACCCGCAGGAGATCGGCGGGCTGCGCTTCGAGCCCGACAACGGCGCCATCTACAACCGCGCCGAGCTGCTCGAACTCACGCCGCGCGAGCTGGCGCTGCTGAAGGCGCTGATGATGAAGCCCGGCCACGCCGTGACCAAGGAGCGCCTGTTCGAGCTGGTGTTCCCGGGCGAGGCCGACGTGCAGTACGAAGCCATCGAGGTGGTGGTGTACCGCCTGCGCAAGAAGCTCGTGGGCACCGGCGCCGTGCTGATGACGATGCGCGGGCTGGGCTACCTGCTGCGCCCGGAAACATGACCCGCGTTTCCTCGCTTCGCGCGCGGCTGCTGCTCGGCATCCTCGCGCCGATTGCGGTGTTCATCGTGATCAACAGCGTGAGCCTGTACCGCCAGAGCCTCGCGGCCGCCACCACGGCCTATGACCGCACATTGCTCGCGTCCGCCAAGACCATCGGCGAACAGCTCGACGTGGAGGGCTACGAAGACATGGCGCGGCTGCGGGCCATCGTGCCCTACTCCGCACTGGAGGCCTTCGAGGCCGACAACCGCAGCCGGCTGTTCTACCGAGTCTCGGCGCTCGACGGCAAGCTGATCTCGGGCTTTGCGGAACTGCCCTTCTGGCGCGGCCGCATTCCGGACCGCGGCGCGTATGCGGCGCTGGTCGACTTCTACGACGCGCAATTCCGCAACCAGCCGGTGCGGGTCGCCGTGCTGCTGCAGCCGGTGGCGAGCGCCACCGGCCGCGGCATGGCCGTGGTGCAGGTGGCCGAGACGCTGGAGCTGCGCGAAACCCTGGTGCGCAAGCTGCTGCTCGACATGCTGTGGCGCCAGCTGCTGCTGATGGGCGTGATCGCGCTGGTCACGGTGTTCGTCGTGCAGCGCGCCACGCGGCCGGTGCGCGAGCTGGGCGAAGCCATCGAGAAGCGCCCGGCCGACGACCTCTCGCCCATCGACGCGCCCGATGCCCCGCGCGAGCTGCGCCCGCTGATCGACGCCACCACGCAAGTGATGGGCCGGCTGCAGCGGCTGCTCGACCACCAGAAGCGCTTCGTGCGCGACAGCGCCCACCAGTTGCGCACGCCGCTGGCCGTGCTGAAGGCCCAGGTGCAGTCGGCGCGGCGCGGCGACGTCGCTCCCGAGCAGGCGTTCGGCGAGATCAGCCACACGGTGGAGCGTGCGACCACGCTTGCCAACCAGATGCTGTCGCTTGCCAAGGTGGAGCAGCTGCGCCAGCAGCCGGAATCGGTGACGCTCGACTTCGGCGAGGTGGCCCGGCAGATCGCGCTCGACCTGTCGCCGCTGGTGGCCGACAAGGCGCTCGACTTCGAGCTCGCCATCGACGAGCCAGTGCCGGTGCGCGCCCACCACTGGATGCTGCAGGAACTCACGCGCAACCTGCTGCACAACGCGATCAAGCAGAGCCCCGTGGGCGCTGCACTGTCGGTCTCGGTGCGCGCCGAGGGCGAGGACGCGGTGCTCACCGTGCGCGATTGCGGCCCCGGCATCTCGTCCGAGCTGCGGCAGCGCCTGTTCGCGCCCTTCTCCGCCGGCAGCGCGTCGAGCGGCTCGGGGCTGGGCCTGGCGATCTGCCGCGAGATCGTGCTGGCGCTCGGCGGACGCATCAGCCTCGACAACCGCAGCGAGCCGGACGCGCAGAGCGGGGCCGAACAGGTGATCGGGCTGGACGCGGTCGTGCATCTGCCGCTGTCGGGGCACAATTCCTGACACCCACTCTTCGACATCCATGGACCGTCTGCGCATCGACAAATGGCTCTGGGCCGCCCGCTTCTTCAAGACGCGCTCGCTGGCCGCGGAGGAAATCGGCAAGAACCGCGTGCAGGTGAACGGCGACGTCGCCAAGGCCTCGCGCGAAGTCAAGCCCGGCGACACCGTGGCCATGCGCATGGGCCCGCTGACGCGGACCGTGACGGTGCGCGGCCTCAGTGGCCAGCGCGGGCCGGCGCCGGTGGCGCAGCAGCTCTACGAGGAAACCGCCGAGAGCCTCGCGGCGCAGGCCGCCTTCCGGGAGCAGCGCCGCGCGGGCACCGAGACGGCCCTGGCCATCGAACAGGGCCGCCCCACCAAGCGCGACCGGCGCGAACTCGACGGCGCCGCGCGCCAGCATGCCGAATGGGACGACCGCTGGAGCGCCTCCCTGCCCCCCGAAGACGACGAGCGCTGATCGATCGCGTACGCTGTCGGCTCTTTTTCTTCACGGAGTCCCGCTTCATGGCCAGCTTCAAGAAATACCGCGCCGGCGGCAAGTTCAGGCTCTCGCACATCGACCCCGACGACACGTCGTTCTGCCATGGGGACGAGGCCTTGCAGCGCGCGGAACTCGACGCACTGGCCGTCGAGCTCGACGAGTTGCAGGACGTGCTGCACGCCGAGGGGCGGCGCAAGCTGCTGCTGGTGCTGCAGGGCATGGACACCAGCGGCAAGGACGGCACCGTGCGCTGGGTGTTCTCGCGCACCTCGCCGCTGGGCGTGCGCGTGACGGCCTTCAAGGCACCGAACGACGAGGAACGCGCACACGACTACCTCTGGCGCTGCCATGCCGCCGTGCCGCGCATCGGCGAGATCATGGTGTGGAACCGCAGCCACTACGAAGACGTGCTGGTGCCCGTGGTCGAGGGCTGGATCGACAAGGCCGAGGCGAAACGCCGCTACGCTCAGATCAACGACTTCGAGCGGCTGCTCACCGAAACCGGCACGGTGATCGTCAAGTGCATGCTGCACATCGACAAGGACGAGCAACGGGAGCGCCTGCAGGCCCGGATCGATACGCTCGGCAAGCAATGGAAGTTCAGCATGGACGACCTCGCGGTGCGCACCAAGTGGAGCGCCTACCAGCAGGCCTACGAGACCGCGCTGGGCGCCACATCGACCGATCACGCGCCTTGGTACGTGGTGCCCGCCAACAGCAAGCGGCATCGCAACGTGATGATCGCGCAGCTGCTGGTGAAGACGATGCGGCAGATGAAGCTCAAGCCGCCGCCGCCGGACCCGGCGCTCAAGGGAATGATCGTCAAGTGAGCTTGCCGGCCCCGCGCGGGGCCGTCGAGGCTCAGGAGCGGCGGGTGGGTGCCTGCGCCAGCACGCGGCACTGGCCGAACTCGCAACGCACGGCCCAGGTTCCGCCGTTGTCGCAGGGCACGTTGTAGTTCTCGTAGCCGGGGCCCTTGGCCGTGAGCTCCGCGCGCGGCTGCAGGTTGCAGCGGCCGGCCTTGGCGAGCGTCTCGACGTTATAGGTGTCGACGCCGGTACGGCGGGGCTTCGCAATGACGCCCGGGGTGAAGGTGTTGCCGTAGAACGATTCGCGCACGTTGGGGTCGAGGTTGCGATAGCCGCGCTTGGCCATGCAATGCACGATGGCGACCTGCTGGTGCTCGGCGATCAGTTCTGCATCGGGGCGGCCGTTCCAGTCGATGACGGCGGCGGTGATGCCGGTGTAGGAGGCTGCGGCGACGATGCCCTGCCCGTACACCGTGATCAGCCCGACGCCCAGCGCACCCCACATGGCGTCGCCGGTTTCGCTGCGGGCCGTGATGCGGGTCGATGCCGTGCGGCATGCCGCCACGTCGTTGTCGTAGCGCGCCTTGTCCACGCCCTCCATGGCGACCATGGGCACATAGGAAGTGCCTGTGCCCGTTCCGGGTTCGGTGGGTGTGGGCGGTGCGCTGGCGCAACCGGCCAGGCTCACGGCGGCGAACACAATGCTCAGCAGCAGCTTCATGCAATCCCTCGTCTTCTTCGCGATAGTTGCGGGGATTTAACCATACATATAGTTACTCCTGAATCACCTTGTCGTGAATGCACGACGGCGCACGTCTCGAAGTTGGATTACAAAATGAGAAAATAGGTTACATCTCGTTCGCGTCGGTTCTGAACGCTGCCCATCCGAACTCCCCTTGACCTACCGTCCCGCGCCCTTCTTCGCCAACGTGGTGCTCGTCGTTTCGATGGCATTGCTGGGCGTCATTGGTGTCTTGCTGGCCGGAACGGTCGGCTCGCAGCAGTCCCATGCGCTGTTGCACCTCACGCGGGCCGACTGGCAGGTCGACGACGCGCCTGGCTTCAGCAATCCAGCGCCTCTTCAGGACAGCAGCGCCCTGCCGAACACCTGGAAGCAGCTCGAACTGCCCCTCGCCCTCCCCATCGCGCTGCTGCGACAGGCAGAGGCCACTTCCACAAGGACGACGCGAACGACCTGGATCAGGCTGTCCGTGCGCGGCCTGCCGCCCAACCCCGGGCCGCTTGCGCTGTATGGCATCCGGATCAAGACCGACGGCACCATCGCGGTCTACGCCGATGGCCATCTGGTCCACCGGGCGCAGCAGTCGGGTCCGCTATGGAACAGCACCCGCACTCCGCTGTGGGTCCAGCTGGACGACGGCGCCGGCAGCAAGCCGCCCAGCGAGATCCTCCTGCGCCTGGAGCACACCCGGGGCGCCCAGGTGGCGCTGTCGTCGCTGTGGATCGGCCCCATCGACGCGCTGAGAGGCCGCTACGGCATGCGCCAGTGGCTGCAGCAGGAGCTGCCGGCACTGCTCAGTGCGGCCTTCATGGCCGTGGGCGTGTTCGCACTGTTCGTGTGGTTCAGGCGCCGCGACGAAACGGGCTACCTGCTGTTCTTCAACCTCTCGGCCACCTCTTTCATGCGGGGGCTGCATTTCTACGTAAGCCTGCCGATCGCGAACGACTGGTTCGCCTGGCTGACCGTCAACTCGCTTTTCTGGCTGGTGATGATCGTGCACTTCTTCCTGCGCCAATTGCACGGCCGGCAGCTCAAAGGGCTGACCTGCGGCGTGGTCGTGACAACCACCGCCATCG
This sequence comes from Variovorax sp. Varisp46, assembly GCF_059491885.1. Lineage (NCBI taxonomy): Bacteria > Pseudomonadati > Pseudomonadota > Betaproteobacteria > Burkholderiales > Comamonadaceae > Variovorax > Variovorax sp. Varisp46. Next base: position 1,677,363 of record NZ_CP168515.1, on the reverse strand, counting down.
GCATCGCCACGATGCCCGGCCTGTCCATCGTGCAGAACACTCCCCGCGTGACGCCGCTGATCTACGCGGTCGCGGCACTGCTGGGCGCGGCGGTCTGCCTTGTGGGCGGCGTCAGCGCATGGCGCCGCTCCAACGAAGGCCGGCTGGTGGCGATAGGGATCGGCATCTGCGTGCTGCTGGGCCTGACCGACTGGCTGCTGCAGAACAACTTCATCAGCCCCGAAGGCTGGTACATGGGGGCGTACACCAACGCCGTCACCTTCAGCGTATTCGGCGTGCTGATGTACCGCCGCTACATGCATGCCATCGGCGAAGTCGAGCAGCTCAACGCGAGCCTTGCGCAGCGCCTGCAGAAGCGCGAGGCCGAACTCGAGCTGAGCCACCAGCGGCTGCGCGAGGTCGAGCGCCTGCAGACCATCAGCGATGAGCGCCAGCGCCTGATGCAGGACATGCACGACGGGCTCGGCTCTTCACTGATCAGCGCGATCCGCTCGGTCGAGAGCGGCGGCATGAGCGACGACAAGGTCTCGCAGATCCTCAAAAGCTGCCTGGACGACCTGAGGCTCGCGCTCGACTCCCTGGAGCCGGTCGAGGCCGACCTGCTGCTGCTGCTGGCCACGCTGCGCTACCGGCTGGAGCCGCGGCTCGAAGGCACCGGTGTTTCGCTGCGATGGGAAGTGCAGGAGTTGCCGGCCCTGGGCTGGCTCGATCCCTCGAGCGCGCTGCACATCCTGCGCATCGTGCAGGAAAGCATCTCGAACATCCTGCGGCACACGCGCGCTACGGAGATACGCGTTGGCACCTCGCTGGAGGGCGCGGGTGTGCAGGTGACGATCGAGGACAACGGTCAGGGCTTCGACGTCCAGAAGGTGATGGCCAATCCGTCCGCATCCGGACGGGGCCTGCAGAACCAGCGGCGGCGGGCGCAGGCGATCAAGGCCGTGGTCCGTTGGGAATCGAAGCCGACGGGAACGCGGTTCGTGCTGTGGCTGCCGCTGCAGCGGGAGCCACACGCGGCATGACGTTTCAGGACAACGGAATCCACTGACCGCACTCCTACTTCGCCGCGTTCACCAGCTGCGGCCGACTCTGGTACTGGGAGGGAATGGCATCCCTGTAGTAGGCCTTGCCGGTGAGATTCTGGTTGGCGGAATGGGCTTCCTTGACTGCTTCGGCATTGACGACATCCCGGGACTTTGAAGACCCGAGCGGTGCGATGACTCCGCTCGATGCCGATTCCCTGTAAAGATCTTCCTTCTGCGCGACGGTTGCGGCCTCTGCGTCGACGTCTGCCCGGGAGCGAACGCTGGAACTTTGAAGCACGCCGTCATAGGTTTCCGCCTGGGCGGCTGAAGCGAAAATAAGCGCAAGAATGGCGCCTTGAACAATTTGAATTTTCTTCATATCGGTCCTTGAGAGTTGAGTGTCGATCCTTGCTCGGCTCAAACTTTCATTGCTCTGAAATTTGTTGCCGCGTATGCGATTTTCTGGCGCCTTCCCGCCATCTTGATACGCGCATGCAGCAACGTCGTGTCTTCAAGGCGGAAACTTCGCTCCCCCGTCTTGGCTCAAGTTCTGTGCGGAGACCGCAGAGGATTGATCCGGTCCTCGAGAAAGCTCAGAAAGGCGCGCTGGACCGCGGTACTGTGTCGCCGCTGCAGATAGACCGCCGAGAGCCACATGTCGCTGCGAACGAACTCCGTCAATGCCGGGACGAGGCGACCGCTCTCGATGTACGGCCTCAGCATCACCGACGGCAGGTACAGGACGCCCGCGCCCCGCAACGCGGCCTGAATCAACGGCCCGGCTTCCGTCGCGTCCAGTCGGCCGCGCACCGCAACCTCCAATGGTTCTCCGTCCACTTGAAATCGCCACTTCGATAGGGGGTTCAGATGGATGCTTACCAGCGCATCGTGATTCGCAAGATCGCCGGGGTGCATTGGAATTCCCCGGTTTTTCCAGTACATCGGAGACGCGCACACCGCCAAATCCATCAGAAGCAACTTGCGGACGATGAGGTTCTCGTTCGCAGTCGGCCCGAAACGCAAGGCTATGTCGATCCCTTCCGCCGCCAGATCGACCTGGCGATTGGTCAGAACAAGGCTTACGCTGACCTCCGGATAGTGGCCCAGGAAAGTATTGACCAGCGCCGGAAGCTCCGTCTGATCGATACCATGCGGTGCGGAGATACGCAGGCGCCCGCTGGGCGTCAGCGCTCGTTCCTGGAGTTCCGCGCGCGTTATGTCGGCCAGCTCCAACATGGGCTTGCTTCTTTCGAGCAGCAACACGCCGGCATCTGTAAGACTGACAGCGTGGCTGTTCCTGTTCAGCAGCCGGACACCGAAACGCCCCTCGAGTGTCGCGATGTATTTGCTCACGGTTCCTCTCGACATCTCCAGATGCTCGGCGGCGCGCGAGAAGCTGCCTGAAACTGCAACCTCGCTGAAGGTTCGCAAAAGATCCAAGCTATCCAAAGCATCTCCTTTCTTGCAAGACTTCGCGTGGGATCGGCCGTTGGCCGATCCGCCTCGTCGATGCTTCAGGCGAGTCCGAGTTTCTTTCTCAAGCTCGCATCGACAGGACCAGCCGGCATGAAGCGGCGCAATTTGCTCAGCACGGATGCCTGGCCCGGTGGAGTCCAGCGCATGCGCCACGCGCCAAGCGCCGCTTCGACGATCGTGTTTGCCACGCCATCGGGTTCGGGTGCACCGTTGACGCTGCTGGCGATGGAGCGCGCTACGAGGTCGCGTTCGCGGCCATAGGCCGCGATCTTTGACTTTGCATGCGGCGAATTGATATCCAGGTTGGTCTTGGTGTAAGACGGCTCGACCAGCGTGACGCGCACGCCGAACTGGCGAACCTCATGGTCCAGCGTTTCGGACAGCCCCTCCACGGCATGCTTGGACGCCGAGTAGAGCCCCATGTACGGAGCTGGAAGAAAGCCGAGCACCGAACTGATGTTGACGATCCTTCCGCGATGCTGTGCCCGCATGTGCGGGAGCACGGCCTGGGCCGTGCGCAGGATGCCGAGCACATTGGTATCGAGCAGCGCTGCGGCCTCGGCCGTCGCGGTCTCCTCCACCGCGCCGATCATCGTCGTTCCCGCGCTGTTGACGAGCACGTCGATGCGCGCGGCCCGGTCGATGATGGATCGGACCGCGCCCTGGACAGAAGCTTCGTCGCGCACATCCATCTCGACAAGCTCGACGCCGGGCAATGCGGGCGCTTTCGCGAGGTTGCGCACAGTGCCGAATACCTGGCAACCCCGCTCGGCAAACTTCTGTGCGGCGGCGCGTCCGATGCCCGACGACACGCCGGTGACCACGACCACTGTTGAATTCGACATTGCTGTTCCTCGATACAGGTGAATGGGATGAAGAGCGGATCAGTGCGCAGGCCGGCTGCCGTGGCCGGGTCTGATCCTGAACCAGATGGAATACATGGCCGGCAGGAACACCAGCGTCAACACCGTTCCCGCCAAGGTGCCGCCGATCAGCGTGTAGGCGAGCGCTCCCCAGAACACCGAGTGGGTCAGGGGGATGAAGGCCAGGATCGCGGCGAGCGCCGTCAGGATCACCGGCCGTGCACGCTGCACGGTGGCTTCGACGACCGAACGGAAGGGGTCCAGTCCCTCCTCCTGGTTGTGGTGGATCTGCCCGATCAGGATCAGCGTGTTGCGCATCAGGATGCCCGACAGCGCAATGAGGCCGACCAGTGCATTGATGCCGAATGGCTCCCGGAAAAGAATCAGGGTGGGAACCACGCCGATCAGACCCAGCGGGCTGGTCAGGAAGACCATGACCATCGCGGAGAGGGAGCGCACCTGCAGGATGATGATGAGCAGCGTGACCGCCAGCATGATCGGGAACAGCGGCAGCATGGCCTTGGTCGCCTTGCCCGACTCCTCGATGGAGCCGGCCTCCTCGATGCGGTAGCCCGCCGGCAGCTTGTCCATGATGGGCTGCAGTTGCCGGGTGATGGCCGTCGACACGTCCGGCGGCTGCAAGCCATCGGCGATGTCGCCATGGACGGTGATCGTGGGCATGCGGTCGCGCCGTCGCATGACCGGCTCTTCCATGCGCACGTCGACCTCGCCCACTTGCGACAGCGGAATGCGTTGCCCGTTGGCGCCGGACAGCGTGAAGTCCGCGATCCTCGCCGGATCGAGCCGGGTGGCGCCGGCCGAGCGGGCCACGACCTGCACCGTGCGAATGTCCTCGCGCACCGCGGTGACAGGCACGCCGCTCAGGAAGAACTGCAGCTGCTGCGCCACCGCGCTGGAACTCAGCCCCACGGCCTGCAGCCGGTCCTGGTGCAAGGTGAAGTGCAGCGTGGGCGTGCGCGTGCCCCAGTCGGTATTGACCGTGCGCATCGTCGGACTTGCATCCATGACCTGCTGCACTTCGGCCGCGATCTGGCGCAGCTTGTCCGGGTCCGGCCCCGAGACCCGATAGGCGACAGGGAACGGCGAATAGGGCCCGAACACGAGCTGGGTGACACGCAGGCGCGCCTCGGGGGCCAGGCCATCGGCGATCGCCTGGCGAAGCCGGTGCTTCAGCGCGTCGCGCTCTTCCTGGCTGCCCGTGCGCACCACGATCTTGGCGAAGGACGGATCGGGCAGCTCCGGACCCATCGCGAAGTAGAAGCGCGGCGCGCCCTGCCCGATGTAGGCCGTGACGATTTGCGCTTCTTTCTGCCTGGCCAGCCATGCCTCCACCCTCGCCGCGGCGTCGCTGGTCTGCGTGATCGACGTGCCATAGGGCATTTGCACCTCGACCAGGACCTCGGGCCGGTCGGAGATGGGGAAGAACTGCTTCTTGACCAGTCCCATGCCGAGGATGGCCGCGACGAAGAGGCCCACCACCGCGCCGGCGACCAGCCACTTGCGCGCAATGACGCGCCCGAGCACCGCGCGCAGGCGGTTGTAGCGCGGCGTGTCGTAGATGGCGGCATGGCCGCCCTCGACCTTCTTGAAATCGGGCAGCAGCTTGACACCCAGGTAGGGCGTGAAAACCACGGCGACGACCCAGGACGCGATCAGCGCGATGCCGACGATCCAGAACATGTTGCTGGTGTATTCGCCCGCGGTCGATGGCGCGAAGCCGTTGGGCATGAAGCCGACGGCCGTGACCAGCGTGCCCGAGAGCATCGGCGCCGCGGTATGGCTCCAGGCATAGGCGGACGCGGCGACGCGGCTGTAGCCCTCCTCCATCTTCACCACCATCATCTCGATGGCGATGATCGCGTCGTCCACCAGCAGGCCCAGCGCCAGGATCAGCGACCCCAGCGTGATGCGGTCGAAGTTCTTGGCGGTAGCGGCCATCACCACGAAGACGATCGCCAATGTCAGCGGCACGGCCGCGGCCACCACCAGGCCCGCGCGCCAGCCCATGCTCAGGAAGCTCACCAGCATCACCACCAGCAGCGCGGCAAAGAACTTGACCATGAACTCATCAACCGAGGCGCTGATGTTGACGGCCTGGTCCGTGACCTTGCTCAGGCTCATGCCCAGCGGCTGCTCGGCGTTGATGGCACCGACCTCGTGATCCAGCGCCTTGCCCAGGTCGAGCCCGTTCCAGCCTTCGCGCATGACAACGCCCAGCAGCAGGGCAGGCTCGCCGCCGTTGCGGATCATGAAGGTCGCCGGGTCTTCATAGCCGCGCTTGACGGTGGCGATGTCCGACAGCTTCAGGGTGCGGCCCTGTGCCACGACCGGCGTGTCGCGGATCTTCTGCAGCTCGTCGAAAGACCCGTCCAGGCGGATGAACACCTGGGGCCCCTTGGTTTCGACGGAGCCCGCCGGCGTCAGGGCATTCTGGCCATTGAGCGCGCCGAACACGTCCTGCGGACCGATACCCAAGGTTGCCAGGCGCTCGTGCGAGAACTCGACAAAGATGCGTTCGGATTGCTCGCCGGCGATGTTGACCTTCTTCACGCCCGGCACATGCAGGAGGCGCTGGCGCAGCGTCTCCGCGTCGCGCACCAGCAGGCGCTGCGCTTCGCCCTTGGCCTTGAGCGCGTACAGCGCGAAGGTGACGTCCGCATATTCGTCGTTGACCATCGGCCCGATCACGCCGGACGGAAGGTTGCCCGCCTCGTCGCCGACCTTCTTGCGAGCCTGGTAGAACTGCTCCTGCACCTGCGAAGGCGGCGTGCTGTCGAGCAGGGTCAAGGTCGTGAAGGCCAGGCCGGGCCGGGTGTAGGTCTCGGAGCGGTCGTACCAGCGCAGCTCCTGCAGGCGCTTCTCGATCTTCTCGGCCACCTGGTCCTGCATTTCCTGTGCGGTGGCGCCGGGCCAGGCGGTGATGATGGTCATCACCTTGACGGTGAAGGCAGGGTCTTCCGCGCGGCCCAGCTTGAAGAATGAGACAAGACCCGCGAGCGAGATCAGGAAGATCAGGAACAGGGTGACCGAGCGCTCGCGCACTGCGAGCGCCGACAGGTTGAAGCGGCCTTCGCTCACGGACGGGCTCCCTCCGCCGCAGCGGCCTGGCCCGCCACACGCACCTGCTCGCCTTCGCGCAGCAGGTGCGCGCCGAGCGCAACGATCCGGTCGCCTTGCTTGAGCGAGCCGGCAACGCGCGCACCATCGTCATCGAGGTGCTCGACCACGACGGGCCGCCAGCTGACCTTCGCCGGTTCACCGCTGATGATCCACACGCCCGGCCCCTTGCCCGCGTCGAACAGGGCGCCGATCGGCACCTGCAGGCCGCCTTGCGCGGCGGGAAGCCCGTCCGGGATCCGGATGGTGACCGTGGCCCCCAGCGGTGCATTGGCGAGCTCGCCCTTGAGCACATAACGCGCCTCGAAGGTGCGGGTCAGCCGGTCCGCGGCGTCTGAGAGTTGCCGCAGCGTGGTCGGCACCGTCACGCCCTCCTTGCCGAAGAGCGTGGCCTGCCCGGCGGAACCGACCGCCGGCCGCAGGGTTTCGGGCAACTGGACCACGGCTTCGCGCGGACCGGCTCGGGCCACGCGCACCACGGCCTGCCCAGCGCTCACGACCTGGCCGGGTTCGGCCAGCGTTTCCATGACGACGCCATCGCCGTCTGCCATGAGCTCGGTATAGCGGCTCGCGTTGCGGGCCACGTCGGCCTGGGCCTCGGCCGCGCTGAGCTGGGCTTTGGCGGCGTCCGCGGCCGCCTTGATCTGGTCGTAGGCCGAGGCCGAGATCGCGCCGGTGCCGCGCAGGTCGCGGTAGCGGGCTTCGTCCTCCGCCGTCTGCCGCGAGCGCGCCCGCGCCGCGGCGACTGCCTCCTGCTGCGCATGGGCCGCCAGATTCAGATCGGCGGGGTCGATGCGCATCAGCAACTGACCGCGTTTGACGGCCTGCCCCGCGTCCACGAGCCGCTCCAGCACCTTGCCGGAGACGCGAAAACCCAGGTCGCTCTGGACCCGGGCGGCTACGGTGCCGGTGAAGGCGCGCGATGCAGCGCCGGCCCCCTGGACGGAGGTGACGCGCACCTGCGGCGCCTGCGTGCGTGGATCGGAGGGCGTTGTTTCGCCGCAAGCGACCAACGCCAACGGCAATGCGCAGATGACTGCAGAAGTGGCAAGGCGGCGCCAGAGCATGAGAGTCCCAGTGACGAAGTGATCGGGACCGCCATTCTGATACCAGTGACTAATTCAGTCAATGGTCACATCTCTTTTTTCTCAAGGCGACAGGCTGCGCAGCACCAGGCCCGACAGTTGTGCCGGCGCTTCGGCCGTGTGGTCGAAGCTGTGCTGCAGAAGCAGCGGATTGATGTAGGGGTGCATGACGAGATAGATGGCCCCCGCCGCCTCGTCCAGTGGCGTCTTGCGCTCGAACTCCCCCATTTCACGGCCTTCACGCAGGATGTCGTGGAGCAACTGCCGAATGCGCTCTTCATGCGTGATCGCCGACTGCCAGCGCTCGGTCGCCGCAGAAATCGCGATCTCGTAGAGCTTGCGATCCTGGGAGAACAGGCGAAGGCTGGCTTCGACCACCGACTTGAACATCCGGCGCAGCTTCTCGGGAGGGCGATCGGCGCCTTCGACGGCCGCCCGGATCTCGGCTTCGATCTCGCGCAGGCAGTTCGCACAGATCATCTCGCCGATGGCCTGCTTGGACTCGAAGAACTTGTAGATGTAAGCCTTGGAGAAACCAATGGCTTTGGCGAGGTCGGAAACAGTGGTCTTCTCGTAGCCATACCGGCTGAAGTGCTCCGTGGCCGCGAGAACGATCTGGTCCCGCACGTCGTGGTCGGCCGGGCCGCGTGCAGAAACGGAAGAAAGGGTGGCTTTGCTCATGCCTGAAGCTTAGCGCCTCCCCTGAAAATCAACAACGAGTGACCATATTGAATTATAGTCACTTCATTCGTCACGCTTTTCTTGACCATCTTCCGGAAGAAGCCATGCTCCAACGCACCCTTGCCACGCTCTTCGTTGCCAGCCTCGCTGCAGGATGCGCAGTCGGCCCCGACTATGTCCGGCCTGAGGCGCCCTTGCCCGAACGGTACATGGGCCAAGCCGCCGTCGATCGACGCCCTGCCACCTCCAATGCCGATCTCACCGCATGGTGGATGGGTTTCGGCGACCCGCAACTGGCCCGGTTCGTCGCGCTGGCGCTGGCGCAGAACCTTGACCTCGCGCAGGCGTCCGCGCGCGTGGCCCAGGCTCGCGCAGGACTCGGGGCGGCGAATGCTGCCTTGCTGCCGTCAGGAAATGTCAGCGGCCAGTCGGCCAGGGCCTACCAGTCGGTTGAAACGCCCCTGGGACAGGTGTTGAACTCGAGGCCCGGTTTCGATCGTTACGGCAGCGCCTACGAGGCCAATCTCGGTGCGAGCTGGGAACTGGACGTGTTCGGCAGCCTGCGCCGTGGACGCGAGGCGGCGCAGGCGGACTACCGGGCTTCGGAAGCAGGCGCGGCCGCCACCCGGTTGGCGGTGGCGGCACAGACCGCCGATATCTACATCAGCATCCGGGGGCTGCAGACCCGGCTCGACGTGGCGCGCCGGCAGGTGCGCACGCAACAGGACTTGCTCTCCACGGCCAACCTTCTCTATGGCAAAGGGCTGGCGGCTGAACTTCAGGTGCGGCAGGCCGAAGGTGCACTTGCCCAGGTTGGAGCCTCCGTCCCGGTCCTGGAGGCGGGCCTGGACGCGGCCATGAACGCGCTGGATGTGATGCTGGGCTCGCCGCCGGGTACGCATCGGGCGGAACTGGCCGAGGCCGGTGCCATACCGGTCGCCCCGCAGATCAGGGACGCGGGCTCGCCGGGCGAGTTGCTCAGGCGACGGCCCGACCTGATCGCGGCCGAGCGCCGCCTCGCCGCATCGAACGCCCGGATCGGGGTCGCCGTCGCGGAGTACTACCCCAAGTTCTCGCTGAGCGGGCTGATCGGCAGTGCGACGTCGGTGTCCGGCGGTCACCTGTTCACCGGCGGTGCCAGCCAGGCCGCCGGGGTGCTGGGCCTGCGCTGGCGCCTCTTCGACTTTGGCCGCATCGACGCGCAGATCGACCTCGCCAAGGGACAGGATGCGGAGATGCTCGCCGCGTACCGGCTGGCCGTGCTGCGCGCCACCGAGGACGTGGAAAACGCCTTCTCGGCGCTGGTCAAGCGCGAGGAGCAGGCCAGCACGCTCGCGCAGGGCGTGGATTCGCTCGGCCGCGCGCGAGGCGCTTCATTCGCGGCCTACCAGAAAGGCGTGGTCAGCCTGATCGAAGTGCTGCAGGCAGACGAGAACCTGCTGCGCGCCTCCGATGCACGGGCCCAGGCGCAAACCGAATCGGCACGCGCCGCGGTGACAGCCTTCAAGGCACTGGGCGGGGGTTGGCAACCCGGCAGCAAGTCCGAGGTGGCGGCCATCGAATAGCCCAAGGCCCTCACTCCGCGTGTTCGCGCGCATACAGCCGCAGGCCGTCGACATCCAGCACGTCGATGCTGCCGTAGCGGATGTGAAGCAGGCCCGCGTCCTCGAGTTCGTGCAGCGCGCGGTGGGCGATCTGGCGCGAGATACCGGCCAGCCGGCCGATCTCTTCCTGCGATATGTGCAGCACAGGATTGGTCTGGGGATTGAGCTGCGGGTTGAAGAGTTCGGCCAGGCAATGTGCCACTCGCGAGTTGATGTCGTGCATCCGATAGCCTTCAGCGAGGGCGATGAACTGGCCAAGCCTTGCGTTGAGCTGGTTGATCATGAAATGGCAGAAGGTCAAGCTGTTGGCGACCAGGTAGTGGAAGGTCGAGCTCGGCATCAATGCAATGCGGCTGTCTCGCAGCGTCGCGACACCGTAGGGACGCGACTCTCCCTTCAGAACGGATCCTTCTCCGAGCCACCCTCCATCGGATACCCCGGTCAAAGTGGTGCTTCTGCCATCCGCCGAAAGAACATCCACCTTGACCATGCCTTCGACGACCCCGATCCAGTGCGTGGCCGGGCTCGATTTCTGACAGACGATTTCGCCGGCCGAATAGAAACGATCCTGCGTTTCCTGCTCGACGCGCTGAAGCTGTTCTTGCGACAAGCCGCGAGCCCAGGCAGCCGCTCGCAGCATGGCAATGGTCTGCACGTGCTTTGTCATTGGAAAGACTTTCTTCCTCGACCGTAGTGCCTAGCATGCGCTGCGCAGGCGATGGTCCGGGCCGCCTGAGTTTATGTGGCAGTACGAACAGGAGACAAATCATGAAAAACCCTCTCTCGATGGCGCGCTGCGCTCTTGCGTGCATCCCCATCATGCTGGCGGCTTGCGGCGGCGGCGGCGGCGGGAGCAACCTGCCGGTGTTGTTCCCCACGCCTGCGCCGACATCGACCCCGCCGCCAACGCCCGCGCCAGCCCCAGTCGCGTCAGCGCAGGAGAAGTGCACGGCCTTCGCCGGCGCCTCGCTCGCCGGTGCGTCGCTGAAAGACGCCAAGCTCGTCGCCGCAGCGGCGGACTCCGCGGAGTACTGCAAGGTCACGGGCACTCTTCATGGCACGCTCAACTTCGAGGTGCACCTCCCCACCGCGTGGAACAACAAGCTCCTGTATGCCGGCGGTGGCGGCTGGGACGGCAGCATCAACATCACGCCCATCTCGCCCAGCGGGTCCACCGCAGGCTACGTGCTCGTGGCCTCGGACGGAGGGCGCCAGGGAGACGCCTTGGACGCCTCGGTCTTCCTGAACAATTCCACGGCACAAGCGGACTTCGGCTATCTCTCGATCCACTCGGTCAATGAGGTCACCAAGGAGATCGTTCGCCAGCGCTACGGCTCGGATGCCACGTTCAGCTACTTCGAAGGCTGCTCCAATGGCGGCAGAGAGGCGCTGATCCAGGCCACGCGCTTCCCGAACGACTTCGACGGCATCGTCGTGCGTGCGCCGGCCTACTCTTTCACCGAACTGTTCCAGGCCTTCGTTGCGAACGGAAAGGCTCTCGCGGCACCGGGTGGACAGCTCAGCGATGCAAAGGCCTCGCTTATCGGCAAGACCGTCACCGCGCAGTGCGATGCGCTTGACGGCATTGCGGACGGCATCGTGAGCAACCAGGCCGCCTGCACCTTCGACCCGGCGGTGTTGCGCTGCACGGCAGGAGATGCGGAAACCTGCCTGACCGACCAGCAGATAGCGACGGCCAACACGATCTATTCCGAACTCAAGCGTGCGGACAGCACGAGCGTCTATCCCGGCTGGGGCCCCGGCGGCGAGAACCTGGGCTGGCCCCTGTGGGTGACCGGCTCCGCCATCGGCGGCACCGGCCTCCAGTTCATGTTCGGCAGCGGCCTGGTGAAGTACTGGGTCACGGGCGACCCGGCCTTCAACGTGCTGGGCTTCGATCCGGAGCTCTACTCTGCGGGACTGCGCCTCGCGGCCACAACACTCGATGCGACGCCCGACCTCCGCTCCTTCTTTGGACAGGGCGGCAAGATGATCCTTGCTCACGGAACGAATGACTGGGCGATCAGCTACAAGGGCTCGATCAAGTACTTCAACGATGTCGCGACCGCGGTTGGTGGCGCGTCCACGCGGGATGCCTCGATGGAGTTCTTCCTCCAGCCGGGCGTCCAGCATTGCTCTGGCGGGGTCGGCCCTGACACCGTCGATCTTGTGGACGCTGTCGTGAAATGGCGAGAAGGTGGTGCCAAGCCCTCCGCGCAGAGCATCGTGGCGAAGAAGCTCGATCCGGCGACCAAGGCCGCCACGCTGGCGCGCCCCTTGTGCCAGTACCCGACCTTCCCGAAATACAAGGGCAGCGGCGACGCGAACTCAGCCGACAGCTACAGCTGCCAAGGTTCTTGAGGACCGAGGAAAGCCGCGAGACTTGGCTCCGTCGGAAAACGAAGATGAACAACGCGCCGCCGAGAGCTTCAGGGCGATGCCCGCCGCTTTCCCGGAGCATGAAAAAAGCCCCGCCGATCACACGATCAACGGGGCTTCATCAACTTGGCGGAACCGGAGGGATTCGAACCCTCGATGAGGCTCTACACCCCATACTCCCTTAGCAGGGGAGCACCTTCGGCCACTCGGTCACAGTTCCTGAAAGAAGCCGAGATTATGCCATCTTTAGGCGCTCGGCTGATCCAGATCGAAGGCTTTGTGCAGTGCGCGCACTGCCAATTCCATATATTTTTCGTCGATCACAACCGAAGTCTTGATTTCGCTGGTCGAGATCATCTGGATGTTGATGCCCTCCTCGCTCAGCACGCGGAACATCTTGCTCGCCACGCCTACGTGGCTGCGCATGCCGATGCCCACGATGCTGACCTTGCAGATCTTGGTGTCGCCCACGATCTCGGTCGCGCCCAGCGAGGGCATGACCTTCGACTGCAGCAGGTCGACCGTCTTCGCGTATTCGTTGCGATGCACGGTGAAGCTGAAATCGGTCTTGCCGTCCTTGCTGAGGTTCTGGATGATCACGTCGACTTCGATGTTGGCGTCCGCCACGGCACCGAGGATGTGATATGCGATGCCGGGCTTGTCGGGCACGCCGAGCACCGAGATCTTGGCTTCGTCGCGGTTGAATGCGATGCCGGATACGACGGCTTGTTCCATGTTTTCGTCTTCCTCGAAAGTGATCAGCGTGCCGGACTTGGCCTCTTCATTGATGTCGATGTCCCACGGCGTGAAGCTCGAGAGCACACGCAGCGGCACCTTGTACTTGCCGGCGAATTCCACCGAGCGGATCTGCAGCACCTTGGAGCCCAGGCTCGCCATCTCGAGCATCTCTTCGAAGCTCACGGTCGTCAGGCGGCGCGCATCGGGCTCGACGCGCGGATCGGTCGTGTAGACACCGTCCACGTCGGTATAGATCAGGCATTCGTGCGCCTTCATGGCCGCGGCGATGGCCACGGCCGAGGTGTCGCTGCCGCCACGGCCCAGCGTGGTGATGTTGCCGTCGTCGTCTACGCCCTGGAAGCCGGTGATGACCACCACCTTGCCGGCGTTCAGGTCGGCCATGACGCGCTCGTCGTCGATGCTCTCGATGCGGGCCTTGGTGTACGAGTTGTCGGTGCGCACCGACACCTGCCAGCCCGCGTAGCTCACGGACTCGACGCCTTCGGCCTGCAGCGCGATGGCCAGCAGCGCCGACGACGCCTGCTCGCCGGTCGAGGCCAGCATGTCGAGCTCGCGGCTGTGGGCCACGCCGGGTTTACTGGGCGCCAGTTCCTTGGCCAGGCCGAGCAGGCGGTTGGTCTCGCCGCTCATGGCACTCGGAACCACGATCATCTGGTGGCCTGCGCGCGCCCACTTGGCGACGCGCTTGGCGACATTCTTGATGCGCTCGGTCGAGCCCATCGACGTACCGCCGTATTTGTGAACGATCAATGCCATGGGTGAAATCAGAGAAAGGGAAAGGGCCGCTTGAAAGGCGGCGCCCTGCAAGCTGTCAGAGCAAAGTCTTCGGCGAGGGCGAAACATTGTACCAATGCAGGCAATCGCCCTGCCGCTCGACGAAACCGGCGGCCACCTTGAGGTGGATGCGGTGGCCGCGCGTGGCGCAGGCGCGGACCTGGTCGAGCAGCTGGTCGAGCTGCGCGGCGCTGGGCGCGCAGCCGTGCGACTGCATCAGCCAGTGGCGCAGCACGTTGGCCTGGCGGGCGCGCGACAGCGTCTGCAGCGTCGCAATGCGCGGCGGGCTGCCCACGGTTTCCAGGTCTTGCGCCGCCAGTTCGGCCAGCAGCTGCTGCGCCTGTGCGGCATGGCCAATGCTGCGCGCAAACGTCGTACGGAACTGCGGAAAGGCCTGCTCCAGCGCCGGCAGCAGCACGGAGCGAATCCGGTTGCGGGTGTAGCGTGCGTCGCCGTTGGTCGGATCTTCGATCCACGGCAGGCCTCTACCGGCCAGCCATTCGCGGATGTCGGCGCCGGCAACGGCAAGCAGCGGCCGATGGATGTCGAGCCCGTTGCGTCGCGCCTGCGCTGGCATGGCAGCGAGCCCCGGGAGCCCCGCGCCGCGTGACAACGCCAGCAGCAGGGTTTCGACCTGGTCGTCGGCGTGATGCCCCAGCGCCACACATTTGACAGCCGCCCTCGCCCCATCCGCGCGTGCCATCTCGGCGAACGCCGCGTAGCGGGCGCGGCGGGCGGCATCTTCCGGACTGTCGCCGGGCGCATGCCGCGCATCGACGCGATGGACGACCAGCGGCACGCCCAGGCGTTCGCACACCGCCCGGCAATGCCGCTCGAAATCGTCGGCCGCAGCCTGCAGCCCGTGATGCACATGAAAGGCGACCACCTGCCCCGGCCAGCGCGATGCGCAGGCAGCCAGCAAGGCGGTTGAATCCGCGCCGCCGCTGAAGCCCACCGCCAGCGGCCAATGCGCCGGCTCGAACGCGGCGATGGCGCGTTCGAAAGCGGAGTTCATGACAGCGCCCGCGCGTTATCTGACGCTGTCGGCCTTGGTGTCGTTGAAGCGGCCGTAGCTCTGCAGGCGCTCGTAGCGGCGATCCAGCAGTTCCTTGGTCTTCAGGTCGCCGACCTGGCGGAACGCGTCGTTGAGCGCGCGCTTCAGGAAAGCCGCCATCTGCCGATGGTCGCGATGCGCGCCGCCGACGGGCTCGTTCACGATCTTGTCGACCAGGCCCAGCGCCTTGAGGCGGTGCGCAGTGATGCCCAGCGCATCGGCCGCTTCCTGCGCCTTGTCGCTGGTCTTCCACAGGATGGAAGCGCAGCCTTCGGGGCTGATCACCGAATAGATCGAATACTGCAGCATCACCAACTGGTCGCCGACCGAAATGGCCAGCGCGCCGCCGGAGCCGCCTTCGCCGATGATGGTGACGATGATCGGCACCTCGAGCTGCGCCATCTCGAAGATGTTGCGGCCGATGGCTTCCGACTGGCCGCGTTCCTCGGCGTCGATGCCGGGGTACGCGCCGGGCGTGTCCACGAAGGTGAACACCGGCAGCTTGAACTTCTCGGCCATCTTCATCAGGCGCAAGGCCTTGCGGTAGCCCTCTGGCTTGCTCATGCCGAAGTTACGCGCGGTGCGTTCCCTCGTGTCGCGGCCCTTCTGGTGGCCAAGCACCATGCAGGGCACGCCGTTGAAGCGCGCAAGGCCGCCCACGATCGACAGGTCGTCGGAGAAGTGCCGGTCGCCGTGCAGTTCGACGAAGTCGGTGAAGATCTCGTTGACGTAGTCGAGCGTGTACGGGCGCTCCGGATGCCGGGCGATCTTGGTGATCTGCCAGGGCGTCAGGTCGCTGTAGATGTCCTTGGTGAGCTGCTGGCTTTTCTTGCCGAGCTGATCGATTTCTTCAGAGATGTCGACCGCGGATTCGGTCTGCACATAGCGCAATTCTTCGATCTTGGTTTCGAGTTCAGCAATGGGCTGCTCGAAGTCGAGGAAGGTTCGTTTCGCCAACGTCTTCTCCTGTTGTTCAATACGCGACTGGAACCGGGTCCAGCGATCGCCAAATATACCAAGTCGCCACGCTGCAATATGGCGCCCAGGCCACGGCGACGTCGCGGGCATCGCTGCGGCTCACGGGATCGCCGGAAAAATAATTGACGCTGATGCCGTTGAGCAGCCCCAGGTCGTCCACGGGCAGCACGTTCGGGCGCATCAGGTGAAAGATGAGGAACATCTCGGCCGTCCAGCGGCCGATGCCGCGGATGGCCACCAGCTCCTCGATGATGAGCTCGTCCGACATGTCCTTCCACGCGTCGACGTGGACCATGCCCGAATCGAAATGCAGGGCCAGGTCGACGAGGTACTCGATCTTGCGCGCCGACAGCCCTGCCCCGCGCATGTCGTCGACCTTGAGCTTGAGCACGTTGGCCGGCGTGAGCTTGCGCGGCAGCGCGGCGAACTTGTCCCAGACCGACTGCGCGGCCTTCACCGAGATCTGCTGGCCCACCACGCTGCGCGCGAGGGTGGTGAACGCGTCGCCGCGCGACTCGAGGCAGGCATCGCCGAACTTCGGAATGAGCCGCTTCATGACGCGGTCTTTCCGGGAAAGGTGCTTGCATGCCTCCTCCCAATAGTCCGGCGTATAGATCTGGACGCTGGTCTTCCTGGTGGCGGGCATGGGGTTCGTCGTTCCGTTCACTGCGCAGCCGCCCAGGTCGTGCCTGTGGGCGAATCCTTGAGCACGATGCCCTGCTCGAGGAGTTCCTGGCGGATGCGATCGGCCTCGGCGAAATTCTTCGCGGCCTTGGCTGCGGCGCGCGCTTCGATCCTGCCCTGGATGGTGGCCTCGTCGAGCGTGGCGCCCGCGCGCAGGAAGGCCTTCGGGTCGTCCTGCAGGATCTGCACGCAGCCACCCAATGCCTTCAGCAATCCGGCCTGGGCGGCCGATTGCGTGCGGTTCACTTCGCCCGCCAGGTCGAACAGCACCGCCACGGCTTCGGGCGTTGCGAAGTCTTCGTCCATCGCGGCCTTGAAACGCGCGGCGTACGGGTCGGTCCAGTCGATCTTCACGTCGGCCGGCGCCACGAGATCGAGCGCCGTGTACAGCCGCTTGAGCGAGGCGCGCGCATCGTCGAGGTGGACGTCGCTGTAGTTGAGCGGGCGCCGGTAGTGCGCGCGCAGCACGAAGAAGCGGATGGTCTCCGCGTCGTACTTCTTGAGCACATCGCGGATCAGGAAGAAGTTGCCAAGGCTCTTGGACATCTTCTCGTTGTCGGTCACGATGAAACCGTTGTGCATCCAGAAGTTGGCCAGCGGCTTGCCGTTGGCCCCCTCGCTCTGCGCGATTTCGTTCTCGTGGTGCGGAAACTGCAGGTCTTCGCCGCCACCGTGGATGTCGAGCGTCTCGCCGAGCAGTTCGCAGGCCATGGCCGAGCACTCGATGTGCCAGCCCGGACGGCCGGCGCCGAATTCGCTGGCCCACTTCACCTCGTCGGGCTCGGTGGCCTTGGCGCTCTTCCAGAGCACCGGGTCGAGCGGATCGTCCTTGCCGTCGAGCACGGCCACGCGCTCGCCCGCATGCAGCTCGTCGATCGACTTGCCGCTGAGCTTGCCGTAGCCCGGGAACTTGCGCACCGCATAGTTCACGTCGCCGTTCTCGGCACGGTAGGCCAGGCCCTTCCTCTCGAGCGTGCCGATCATCGACAGCATCTGCGGGATGTAGTCGGTGGCGCGGGGTTCGTGGGTGGGGCGTTCGATGCCCAGCGCGTCGGCGTCTTCGTGCAGCGCGTCGATCATGCGATCGGTCAGCGCGCGGATGCTCTCGCCGTTTTCAACGGCGCGGCGGATGATCTTGTCGTCGATGTCGGTGATGTTGCGCACATAGGTGACATCGAAGCCGCTCACCTTGAGCCAGCGCTGCACCACGTCGAAGGCGATCATCGAGCGGGCGTGGCCGAGATGGCAGTAGTCGTAGACCGTCATGCCGCAAACGTACATGCGCACCTGTCCCGGTTGCAATGGGGAGAATTCCTCCAATTCACGCGACAGCGTGTTGTAGATGCGCAGACTCATGAGGCTCGGAAAGCGTCGTTTCGCGCACGTGCGGCACGGGCGAAAGACGGTGTTTTTCAGGGGTGACGGGGGCTGTGTCGCGAGGGGTTGGACATGGCCCCTCGGCTACAATCCGACCTAGTATAAACGTCTGCTGCCGAGCGGCGTGCGGGTGTTCCCCAAGCCCGCTGAGCCCGCATCTCCCCCATTTCCGCCGAGGCTTCATGAAGCACGCCGCATTCTCCAGACTCTCCATTGCCTTCGCGCTGCTGTTCAGCCTGTGGGGCTCCGCAGCGCACGCCAACGAATACGACGACGTGAACCTGATGCTGCGCCAGGGCAAGTCGAACGAGGCGCTCGCCAAGGCCGACACCTACATCGCCGGCAAGCCGCGCGACCCGCAGATGCGCTTCCTGCGCGGCGTGATCCTCACCGAACAGAACAAGCAGGCCGAGGCCATCGCCGCCTTCACGCAGCTCACGCAGGACTTCCCCGAGTTGTCCGAGCCCTACAACAACCTGGCCGCGCTGTACGCGTCGCAAAGCAAGTTCGACCAGGCGCGCGCCGCGCTGGAGCAGGCCATCAAGCTCAACCCGAACTACGCCACGGCGCACGAGAACCTCGGCGACGTGTATGCCCGTCTCGCTGCCCAGGAATACGTGCGTGCGCAACAGTTCGCCAGCACCAATGCGAGCGTTGCGCCCAAGCTCGTGCTGATACGCCAGATCTTCACGCCGAAGGCCGAGGCCGAGGCCGCCCCCCTGCCCGCACCGCCGGCGGTCATTCGCAAACCGGTCGGCCGCACCAGCAAGTAATCGCCACCGCCGGCATGGGCGCCGCAACGGTGCCTGCCGTGCGGCCCCGTTTCCTCATCCGCACACGGAGCCTCATTTGACGATCCAGTCCCTCTCCCGCTTCAGCCGCCGCAGCGCACTCGCGCTGGCCACCGCCCTCGCGTTCGCAGCCACGGCCCATGCACAGACTGCCGCGGCGCCGCACGTCAAGCTGGCCACCTCGGCTGGCGACATCGTGGTCGAGCTCGATGCGGCCAAGGCACCCAAGTCGGTCGAGAATTTCCTGCAGTACGTCAAGGACAAGCACTACGACGGCACGGTGTTCCACCGCGTGATCGATGGGTTCATGATCCAGGGCGGCGGCTTCACGGCCGACCTGCAGCAAAAGCCCACGCGCGCCCCCATTCCGCTGGAAGCGAGCAACGGCCTGAAGAACGACAAATACACGATCGCCATGGCCCGCACCGGCAATCCGAATTCCGCGACCTCGCAGTTCTTCATCAACGTGAAGAACAACGACTCGCTCAACGCGCCCAACCCCGACGGCTACGGCTACACCGTGTTCGGCAAGGTCGTCGCCGGCACCGACGTGGTCGACAAGATCCGCGCGGTGGCCACCGGCAACAAGGGCGGCATGCAGAACGTGCCGCTCGAAGCCGTCACCATCAAGTCCGCCACGCTGGTGGCGAAGTAATTCATTTCCCAAGCAGGAGTCCCCTCATGAGCAATCCCCAAGTCGAACTGCACATCAAGAACTACGGCGTGATCACGCTCGAACTCGACGCCGCCAAGGCGCCGAAGTCGGTCGAGAACTTCCTCTCGTACGTGAAGAAGGGCCACTACGACAACACGGTGTTCCACCGCGTGATCCCCGGCTTCATGGTGCAAGGCGGCGGCTTCGAGCCCGGCATGCAGCAAAAGCCCACCGGCGCCGAGATCGAGAACGAAGCCAACAACGGCCTGAAGAACGCCAACTACACCGTGGCGATGGCCCGCACCAGCGCGCCCCACTCGGCCACCGCGCAGTTCTTCATCAACGTGGCCGACAACGGCTTCCTGAACCACACCGCACCTTCGGCCCAGGGCTGGGGCTATGCCGTGTTCGGCAAGGTCATCAACGGCACCGACGTGGTCGACAAGATCAAGGCCGTGAAGACGGGCCGCAAGGGCTTCCACGACGACGTTCCGCTCGAAGACGTGGTGATCGAGAAGGCCGTCGTCATCGCCGAGTGACTGTGAGCCCGGCGGCGGCCGCAACAACGGTGTTCAAGGAACTGGTGGCGCCGCCTGCGTGGCGCACGGTCGACCTGATTTCCGACCTGCACCTGCAAGCCGGCGAGCCCGCCACCTTCGAAGCCTGGCAGGGTTACCTGCAGACCACGCCGGCCGATGCGCTGATCATCCTCGGCGACCTGTTCGAAGTATGGGTCGGCGACGACTCGCTCGACTCCGCTGGTTTCGAGGCACAGTGCGCCGAGCTGCTGTGCCGCGCCGCGCAACGGCTGCCGGTGTTCTTCATGCACGGCAACCGCGACTTCCTCGTCGGCCCCGCTTTCGCTGCGCGATGCGGCTTCACGCTGCTCGACGATCCCACGGTGCTCGTGCTGCACGGCCAACGATGGCTGCTGAGCCACGGCGACATCCTCTGCCTCGAGGACACCGAGTACCTCAAGTTTCGCGCGCAGGTTCGCACGCCCGAGTGGCAGGCCGCATTCCTGGCCAGGCCGCTGGAAGAGCGCCGCGCGCTCGCACGTTCCATGCGCGTGCAGAGCGAAGACCGCAAGCGCAACCCCTCGGCCATCTGGGCCGACGTCGACACCGCCGCCGCGCGCAACTGGCTGCAGCAGGCGAACGCCCACACGCTGGTTCACGGCCACACGCACCGCCCTGCCGATCACGACCTGGGCGACGGCCTGCACCGCGTCGTGCTGAGCGACTGGGATGTGGCAGCGCATCCGCCGCGCGCGCAGCTGCTGTGCCTGTCCGCCGCCGGCGCGCAGCGCGTCGATCTGCGCTAGCCGCGCCGCCGCCAATGTTCAAGTGGCTGCGCCGCCTGCGCGCCCTGCCCCCGATTCCCGAAGCCGCCTGGCAGTCCGCGCTCAGGCGCTACGCCTTTCTCGGCGCCCTGCCCGCCGCCGACCGGCAACGCCTGCGCACGCTGACGGCCGAGTTCCTGCGCGACAAGGAATTCCACGGCGCCAAGGGCTTCACCATCACCAATGAAGTCGCGCTGGCCATCGCGGCCCAGGCCGTGCTGCCGGTGCTGCATCTCAAGGGCGGACTGAACTGGTACGACGACTTCGTCGGCATCGTCGTGCACCGCTCCGAGGTGGTGGCGCGCCGCAAGGTTGTCGACGAGGCCCAGGTGGTGCACGAGTACGGCGAAGTCGTCGCCGGCGAAGCCATGGACCGCGGCCCCGTCATGCTGAGCTGGGACGATGTGCTGGCAAGCAGCATCACCAGCGAGCGCGGCTACAACGTCGTGATCCACGAGTTCGCCCACAAGATCGACATGCGCAGCGGCGACGCCAACGGCTGCCCGCCGCTGCCCCCCGGCTTTGCGGGCCAGCGCAGCGCGCGCGCAGCCCGCACGGCGTGGCTTGCTGTGCTGCAGCCTGCCTACGAGGAATTTCGCGAGCAAACCATCAAGGCCGAGCGCTTCGGCGGCGAGCCGCCATGGCTCGACGCCTATGGCGCCACCTCGATCAGCGAGTTCTTTGCGGTGGCGTGCGAGGCCTACTTCGTGAACCGCCCGAACTTCGCCCGGGACTTCCCGGGCGTGCTCGCGCTTTTCGATGAATTCTTCATCGGCGGGAAGGCCTGAACGACTCGGCGTTCGATTCGCTGCCCCAAAAGAAAAAAGCGCCCGGCGAAGGGCGCCTTTTTTCGTGGCCGCGACTTTCGGCCGGCTGCTTACTTGCGCAGCAGCGCCTTCAGTGCGTTCTGCAAACGTCGCGCGCTGGAGGCATCGTGTGCAGCAGCCAGAACCTTGCCGGCATCCTGGCCCCAGGTCTGTGCCGGCGCCGGGTCGCCACGCTTCGTGAGCAGCTTGAGCTGCAACGCGCGGCGCGCGTCGAGTTGTTCGGCCGGCGTCGGCACTTCGGCCGCCATTTCGAGGCGCAGCAGCGCTTCGGCGGCATCGGGCGCGGCGGCCGTCGGCGCGGAGCCGATGGCTTGCGACCAGCCGCTGCGCACAGCGGGCGTGACTGCGCGGCCCAGCTCCTGAATGCTCGGCAGGCGGCTGGCGTCGCGCTGTTCCCAAGCGCCCAGCACCTGCGTCAGCGCTTCGCCATGCGCCTGCGCGGCGAGCTTGCGCAGCGCCATATCGGCGCGTTCGAGTGCTTCGCGTTGCGCGCGGAAGGCTGCATCGCCCAGACGCGGGCCACGGTCTTCGAAACGCGGCGGACGGTCGCCGAAACGGCCCGCAGGTGCGCCGCGATCGCCGCGTGCGTCCGAGCGCGGAGCACCGCGCTCGCCTGAGCGGCCCGGACCGCCAGCGCCAGGCCGACCGCCTTCGCGGCGGTCGCCGAACCGGCCACCTGCGCCACGGGCTGCGGGAGCCGCTTCGGCCTTCTTGCTGCTGGGGCGGTCGTCGCCGCGCATCGCCACGACGGGCTTGGGCGCGGGCTTCGGTGCCGCGGCCGGCGCTTCGACAGCGGCGGCTTCGCCGGCGTCATGCGCCGGGCCATCGGCGCGTGCCGAGGCATCGGCACCGTCAGCGGGCGCCACGAGATCGACCGAAGCGGCAGGCGCCTGGCTTGCGTGCGTACCGGGCGAGGCTTCCGCATCGCTCGGGCTCGGCGCCTGCTCCGCGCTTTCGCCGAATTCAGCGGCGGCCTGACCCGGAGCCTCGATCTCGGTCGCACCAACCGACGGACCGTCGCTCGCGGCAGCGGCCTGCTCGGCCTTCGATGCGGGCGGCGGTACTTCACCGCGCATCGCGGCTTCCAGCCGGGCAATGGCGGCGCGGATCTTCTGCACGTCGCCGCCAGCATTGGCTGCGTCGAGTGCCTTGGACGCGTCAAGCACATGGCGGTCGTGCTCGCTCATTGCGGACGACGCCTTTTCGCGCTCGGCCGTCTTGCGGTTGAAGGCTTCGTCGATGGGCGCGCGGAATGCGTCCCACATTTTCTGTTCGTGGCGGCGGTCGAGCGGCACGCTCTGCGCCTCGGCCTGCCAGCGCTGCTGCAGCGCCTTGACGGCATCGATGCGCAGCACCGGCTGGGCGCCGAGTTCGATCGCCTCGGCGATCATCGCCTGGCGGCGTTCGACGCTGGCCTTCTGCGCGGCCTCGAACGGAGCGCGGGCCGCGCCAAAGGCTTCGTTCCACTGCGACTGCAGCTCGGCGAACACCTTCTCGCCCACGTGGCCGCCGTCCCGCCAACGGTCGGCGAACTGGTGCAGCGCGCGGTTGTGCGCCTTCAGGTCGGTGGCGCCGGCATGTTCGGCAGCCCAGGCCTTGACTTCTTCGATCAGCGCGACGCGGTGCGCGCGGTGCTCGGCCGCATCGGCGCGGACCTTCTCGAGCCAGGCCTCGACCACCTTGTGGGCTTCGTTGCAGGCTTCGTCGAAGCGCTTCCAGAGCGCGTGGTTGGGCACGCCGCCCTGGTCGGCCTGCTTCCACTGATCGCGCAGGGCGCGCAGGGTTTCCTGCATCTTGCGGCCGCCGAGGGCCTGGCCCTCGGGACGCTTGAGCAGGCCTTCGGCCTTGGCGACGAGGTCTTCGCGCACCTTGTCGGCACTCCAGCGCTGCCACCCTTCGAGTTCGCCAGCGGCCACCAGCGCGGCATGCACGCGGGCTTCGAGCGGCGCCTCGACCAGCTTGCCGTGTTCCTTGAGCACGGCGCGCAGCGCAGCAGCCGCACCAGCGCTGGCCTTGCCATGGCCTTCGGCGGTTTCCTGCTCGAGCTTGGCAAGCGCGGCCTGCACCGCTTCCTGCGCAGCGGCGCGCACGGCCGGGTCGACCTTGGGCGCAGCGGGGCGAGCAGGGGCGGCAGGCTTTGGCGCCACGACCTCGCCGCGCGCAGCGCGCAATTCATCGGCCCACACGGGCACGGGCGGCAGCGGTGCGGCAGCATCGGCCGCGGCCGCGACGGCCTGGGCCAGCGCGCTGTGGAAAGCATCGGACACCACCAGCAGTTGCGACTTCGACGATTCGAGCTGCGGCGCGAACTTGGCGTCGAGGCTGGTCCAGTTGGCGTCGGCCGTGATCTCGCCCGCCTGCTGCTGCCAGTGGGTCACGTCGGCGCGCAGAGATTCCTCGGCCGCCTGGGCATCCTGCCAGCCCTTGGTGGACAGCACCTCGAAGCGCTGCGCCAGCAGCACGGCGGCTTCGCGGTGCACCTGGGCACGGTGCTGCAGGTCTTCGATGCCCTTGACGCGTTCGGCCAGCCTGGCTTTTAGACCAGCCAGCGGTTCGCGCGACAGCGGCGCGCCGGCCTTGGCGGCGTCGCGCTGCCAGGCCAGTGCATCGGCGATGTTGAGCTTGGACTGGCCCAGCAGCGCTTCGGCCTTTTGCGCCCATTCGGCGGCAATGGCCTCCTGGCCCTTGGCGCGCTTGAGTTCGTCGAGCTTTTCGCGCAGCAGGCGCGCGGCGCCCTTGTCGCGACCGCTCAGCTCCTTGAAGACCTCCTGCATCAGCTCGGGCGCGGGGTTGCCCGCGAGCCAGTCGCGGATGCGCGCGGCGCGCTCCCCGGAGGTCGGCGCGGTGAAGGCGCCGCCGGTGAGCGTGTCGAGGGCCTGAAGGTCGTGTGGCTTGGAAGAAGTAGAGGTCACTGCGCGAAATCGTTGTCTTGGTAGAGAAAGCGAAGGCGCCGGCCAAGGCCGGCGCACATCGATATTTTCACCCACTTGCGGTTAGCCGCTGAATTCCGTCCTGAAACGGTGGCGAACACGGGTCGTGGGCGGGAGGCGAATGAACTACATATATAGCAAGCTGAAGAAAAAAACCAAGTCCCGCGGGCGGATCGCCGCGCCTCACCTCATGGTCAGGCTGAGCTCGGCGCCCGGCTTCCAGTCGCCGCCGCTGGCACTGGTGCGCACGGCGCCCAGGAACAGACGCTCGCTCGGCAGCTTCTTCGCGAGCAGGTAGTCGCGCACGGCCGCGCCGCGTTCGACCGCGAGCTGGCGCATCGACTCTTCGTCGACCGGCACACTGGCGAACAGCAGCTTCTCCATGTCCGGAACCGGAAGGTCTTTCGCCAGGCCGACGAGGTTGCGCGGCTTGGTGATGTCGGCGCGCTTGTACACGGCGGTCAGCAGCCCGGGGTATTCGGCATCGGTGACGGGCGGCACCTCGGTGCCGGTCTCCCCGCCGCGCACTGCGACCCGGCGCTTCTCGGCGTAGGCGAGCTGGCGCACGCGCTGGCGCTGGTAGGCGTCGCGCTCCTTCTCGAGGCTGGAGGTGCCGACCACCGTCATCTGCAGCGTGGGCCGGTCGGTCAGCGCCTTGGCGACCTTGTCGAGGCCCTCCTTGGCGGTGGCGCCGAGCTCCGAACTGCCGGGCTCGAAAGTAATGGCGCTCGATTCGTCGCTGCCGCCGCCGAGGCCGCCTGTAAGCAAGCGAAACGGTGCCGTCGCGGCCTTGGCGATCAGGTTGACCACGGCCTTCCAGATCAACGGGCCGACGCTGAACTGCGGATCGTTGAGCGACCCGCTGAGTGGCAGGTCGACGTCGATCACGCCGTTGCGGTCGGCCAGCAGCGCCACGGCCAGCTTGACCGGCAGGCTGCTGGTGGAGCCTGCGACTTCGTCGCCGAACTGCAGCTGGTTGAGCACCAGCTTGTTGGTGGCCGTCAGCTGCCCGTCCGGCGCGACCTTGTAGTTGACGTCCATGCTCATCTTGCCGCGCTCGATGCCGTGGCCGGCGTAGCGCACCGAGTACGGCGACAGCGGAGCGAGATCGAGGTCGCGCATCTTGGCAGTGATGTCGAGTTCGAGCGGCTTGGCCAGCGGATTGAGCTTGCCGGTGATTTCCAGCGCCGCGGTCTGCTGCGCCTTGCCGCGCAGTTCCAGGTCGGCCAGCGCGGGGCGGCCGCCCTCGCCCTTGGGCGGGTTCGACGAGAACGAACTGAGCTTGCCTGTCAGCTCGCTGAGGTCGGCGGAGTAGTTGGGCTTGACGAACAGGTCGGTGAAGTCGATCTTGCCGTTGACCAGGCTCATCGGGCCGAAGTTGATGATGGGTGCGGGGCCCGCATCGGCTGCCGGAGCGGGCCCCGCTGCGGTCGCCACCGGCTTGGCGGATGGAGGTGCCCCGCCGACCATCTCCTCGGCCGACACCGGCGCGCCCCCCGCGGGTTTCTGCACGGGTGCCCGGGCCGTGGTGGTGGAGGTTCCGCCCGGGCCCTTGCGGGTACTGGCCTCGCCGGCCGCCGCCGCAGCCGCGTTCGCCTCGGCCTCGCCCTTCTTGGTCAGGCTCGACAGGTTGAGCCGGCCGGTCGGGTCGACGATCACGCGGGCGAAGAAGTCGGTCAGCGTGGTTTCGCGCACGTCCACGTTCGGCGGGGCGTTGGGCGCCATGCTGACCTGCAGGCCGCGCAGGCTCAAGGTCTTCCAGCTCAGCAACTGGTTGGTGTTGCGATCGAAACCGGGCGACTGCGTGAGGGAGACACTGTTGGCGCGGAAGTCGTCGAGCGCGGTGTCGCCCGCCAGCTTCAGGCTCATGCCCGCCGGCGACGTGGCATAGCGCACCGTGCCGCGGTAGCTCGCGAAGGCGCGCCGGATATCGACGTTGAGCGCGTCCGCGTAGTAGGCCTTGAAGGTATGCGCGGGGAACGACGCCACCTCGAGCCGGCCCTCGGCCGCGAGCGGCTTGAGCACCACGTTGCCCTTGTAGTCGAAGCGGCCCGGCTCGGAGCGACCGGAGCCGATGCGGCCCGAGACTTCCAGCGGCGACGCCGTGCTGGTTTCGGGCGCGATCTTCTGGGCCTGAAGCTTGAAGGCAGTGACTTCCACGGCCACCGGGGTGGCGTCGGCCTTGTCCGCATAGGAAAGCGCACCGTTGTCGATCGCCAGCGTGCCGATGGTCAGCGCCCAGGGCTTGGTGTTGGCGCCCGGTTTCGGCGTCTCTGCGCCTGCGGGCTTGGGCGCGGCGACCTTGGCTTCGGCCTCCTTGGCGCCGCCGCCGGCCGGCGTCTTGAGCCAGCGTTCGAACATCCAGCGCTTTTCGCTGTCGCGCTCGACGCGCACCTTGGGGTTGGTCGCGGTGAACGAGGCCACGTTCAATGTGTGCTTCGTCATGTCGGCCTCGGCATCGACCAGCTCGAAGCGGCCGACGCTCGCCAGCGCGGTCTTGGCCTGGGTCAGCGCGAGACCGTCGGCGGACAGGCGGCGCGCCTTGAACTTCAGGTCGGGCTGGGCCCAGGCGACGTCGATCTGCCCGCTGAGCTTGCCGTCCAGCGTGGGCTCCAGGCTTTGTGCCAGATAGGGTGCGGCCAGCGACAGCGGCAGCGCGTCGACCTCGGTCTGCACGTCCGCCACCTTGTCGGTGGCGGTGCCCTTGAACTTGAGCGAGGCGCCGGCGATGGCCGTGCTGCCATTGAATGCGGCCGGCTTTTCCATCGGCCAGGTGACGCCCGTGACGTCGATGCCCAGGTCGATCAGGTCGACGGCCGCGGCCGGATTGGTCGTTTCATCGCGCCAGCCGATGCGCCCGCCGTCCAGCGCCAGCTTGTCGACCTGCACTTTCAAGGCCGGCTTTGGCACCGCCTTGCCGGCCGGAGCACTCGCCGTAGCGGCCGGCAGCGGCGCCGCCTTCTCGGCCGCGCCAGTGGATGGATCGGTGGCCAGCAGATTGAGCTTGCCGGCCGCGTCGCGCGCCACCGCCAGCTGCGGCTTGACCAGCGCGACTTCGCTCAGGTGGAACACCGATTCCAGCGGGCGCACGTCGGCCAGCGCCAGCTTGAGCGAGTCGAAGGCCAGCAGGTCGCGGCCGCGCGCATCGGCCACCTTGGCGGTGTGCGCCTCGACCGTGCCGGTGATCCTCAGGCCGGTGGTCTCCCTTTGTTCGAAGCCGATCTTCAGGTCGGCGTCGAGGCTGCCCGCCTGCAGGCGCACCGGCAGGCCGCCGGGGATGTAGCCGAGGTACGGCACCAGGTCGAGCCCCTTGAACTGCACGTGGGCGTCGGTCTTGCGGTTGTCGGCGAAGGGCGTGGTGAAGGCGGCCGAGTCGAACTTTCCACCATTGAGCGCGAAGGCCAGCTTGGGCTCGGTGTTGATGTCGCGCTTGGAATCGAGGTTGCTCAGGAACGGCACCTTGAGCACGAAGTCGCGCAGTTCGTGCTTGCGCTTGACCGTCTGGTCGTCGAAATCGACCGAGCCGCCATTGATCGCGATGTTGTAGATGGCAAAGCGCGCGGGCTTGGCGTTCGGATCGCGCGACGGGCCCGCCGAGAGCTTGGCCAGGATGTCGTCAATGTCGTATTTGCCGTCGGCCAGGTGCGTGAGCAGGACGGCGGGGCCGTCGATCGTGACTGCGTCGATCACCGGCGCAAGGCGCAGGAGCGACTGCAGTTCGGCATCGGCGTAGATGCGGTTGATGGCCACCTGCGGCTTGCTGCCGTCGGCGGTGGCAATGCGCAGATCGCTCAGCGTGAGTTCGAGCGTCCAGGGTTTGAAATCGATCTTTCCTACTGTTACCTGGCGCCCGAGCTTCTCGCTCGCGATCTTCTGGAGCTGGCTTTTGGCAATCGGCGGCACTGCCAGCCAGGCGATGGCCCAGAAGGCCAGCAGAACCAGCACCGCGACGACCCCACGCCGCGCCCATTTGTTTTGTTTGATCGAAGCAAAGTCCATCAAGGGAGTGTGCCGCAAACGGATGGCCAATCCAGAAGCAAGAAAGCCCGGCAACGCGACGGAATTGTCTTGTTGCCGGGCTTGATGGCGGGCCCAAAACCCATGCCATCGATTCGCGCGACCGGAAGTCAATGGTTCCTGCCGTGCTGGCAGCAAGAGATTGCCACCATGGATCCTCGGCCGCTGAGCCCTTGACTTGCACCTCGGGCTGCCGGACCTCGGAAAACACCTGAAAACTCAGGCCCGTCCAGATTAGGCGTCGCACCCTCGGATTGCAAACGCGTTTTGCCAAGGGGTTTCCCGTAAACCTAAACACCTCTTGCCAGTCGATTTTTTAACCTTTTATTAGCATAAAAAAACAATTTCTTATGCTTGACCGGGTATTTAGCCACGCTAGAATCCGCCCTGCTCCGACTGCCCGATGCAGCAGAGCCTCCCTGAATCCGCTGCCGAATTCCCCCGGCTTGATCAGGTCGCCGCGCCCTCAACCCCCTTCATTCCATGCGCGGAGCCTGATTCGTACCAATCCAAGCGTCGTTGCCTTTCATCCATCGCCTTCCCGGGCGCTGCGAGCAGGTGCCGCACAGAAAGGAAGAGCGATGAACAAGGCGTTCCATGCCACAGCCCGCGGGCTACGGACCTTCGTGTCCGACGTGGCAGACGGCTTTTTTGAAATCACCCACAACGGGTTTGCACTGGTCGGCCTCGCCATCGTGTTCGCGGCCCTCGCCCTCGTGGCGCGGCCCGACCTGCGCCAGACCGGCGAGGAGCAACTGATGGGTTGGCTGCAGTCGCGCAAGCCCGCGCCTGAAGCCACCGACCTGGAGCCGACCGCCATCGAGCGCACAACCGCCGCGAGCCCCGCCGACCTGCCCAAGCAGCAGGCCGCCGTGGCTTACTGGTTGAGCAAGAAGTACCGCGTGGCCGCCGAGCCGTTGAGCGTGCTCGTGGCCGAGGCCTACGGCATCGGCAAGCGCACCAAGATCGATCCGACCCTGATCCTCGCGATCATGGCCGTCGAGTCCAGCTTCAATCCGTTCGCCCAGAGCCAGGTCGGCGCGCAAGGCCTGATGCAGGTCATGACCCGCGTGCACGGCGACAAGTACGAAAGTGCGGGCGGCACGCTCACCGCCTTCGATCCGGTGACCAACATGCGTGTCGGCGTGAAGGTGCTGCAGGAATGCATCACCCGCGCCGGTTCGCTCGAAGGCGGCCTGCGCTACTACGTGGGCGCGGCCAATCTCGAGGACGACGGCGGCTACGCCAGCAAGGTGATGGCCGAGCACGAGCGCCTGCGGCAGGTGGCCAACGGCCGCTCGCCGTCGACTGCCACGCCGCCAAGCGTGCGTGCTCAGCCGATCCCCGTGGTAGTGCCGGCCAAGCCTGAGGAAGGCAGAGAGCCGGCCAAGGTCGCCCTGCTCTCCTCCGTTTCCTGAGCTTCGCGGGCCGGGTGTGAGCTACACTCGGCCGGTACGCGACTGGCGATAGGCGCAGCATCCGAACAAGGTGCCACGCGCTGACGTGGAACACCACTGGGAAGCGTACCGCCTGCACCACAGGCGTTCAGCCGTTCGCCTGGGCAGCCCTTGTTTGGTTGAAGAACAAGGACCTCGTCTTCAAAGGACTGCCATGTACCAACGCAATATCCTGGTCGAACAGACCGATCCCGAAATCTGGGCTGCGATCCAAGCGGAAAACGCGCGCCAGGAACACCACATCGAGCTGATCGCCAGCGAGAACTACGCCTCGCCGGCCGTCATGGCCGCCCAGGGCTCGCAGCTCACCAACAAGTACGCCGAAGGCTACCCGGGCAAGCGCTACTACGGCGGCTGCGAGCACGTCGACGTGGCCGAGCAACTGGCCATCGACCGCATCAAGCAGATCTTCGGCGCCGACGCCGCCAACGTGCAGCCGCATTGCGGCGCCTCGGCCAACGAAGCCGTGATGCTGGCCTTCCTGAAGCCCGGCGACACCATCATGGGCATGAGCCTGGCCGAAGGCGGCCACCTGACGCACGGCATGCCGCTGAACATGAGCGGCAAGTGGTTCAACGTGGTGAGCTACGGCCTGGACGCCAACGAAGCCATCGACTACGACGCGATGGAACGCAAGGCGCACGAGCACATGCCCAAGCTGATCATCGCGGGCGCCTCGGCCTATTCGCTGCGCATCGATTTCGAGCGCTTCGCCAAGGTGGCCAAGGACGTCGGCGCGATCTTCATGGTCGACATCGCCCACTACGCCGGCCTGGTGGCCGCGGGCGTGTATCCCAACCCGGTGCCGCACGCCGACGTCGTCACCTCCACCACCCACAAGAGCCTGCGCGGCCCGCGCGGCGGCATCATTTTGATGAAGTCGCAGCACGAGAAAGCCATCAACAGCGCGATCTTCCCGGGCCTGCAAGGCGGCCCGCTGATGCACGTGATCGCCGCCAAGGCCGTCGCGTTCAAGGAAGCCATGGCGCCCGAGTTCAAGGCCTACCAGCAACAGGTGGTCAGGAATGCTCAGATCGTGGCCGACACCCTTACCGAGCGCGGCCTGCGCATCGTGAGCGGACGCACCGAGAGCCACGTCATGCTGGTCGACCTGCGCGCCAAGGGCATCACCGGCAAGGAAGCCGAAGCCGTGCTGGGCGCCGCCCACATGACGATCAACAAGAACGCGATCCCCAACGACCCGGAAAAGCCGATGGTCACCAGCGGCGTGCGCATCGGCACCCCCGCCATGACCACGCGCGGCTTCAAGGACGAAGAGGCCCGCATCACCGCGAACCTGGTGGCCGACGTGCTCGAGAACCCGCGCGATGCGGCGAACATCGACGCGGTGCGCGCCAAGGTGCACGCGCTGACGAGCCGCTTCCCCGTCTACCGCTGATCACCCGGAAGACCTGACCGCATGAAATGCCCTTTTTGCGGTCATCTTGAAACGCAGGTCGTCGAGACCCGCGTTTCGGAAGACGCCGACTTCGTGCGCAGGCGCCGCCAATGCAGCGCCTGCGACAAGCGCTTCACCACCTACGAGCGGCCCGACGTCAACTTCCCCGTGGTGGTCAAGAAGGACGGCAGCCGCGCCGACTTCGACTCGACCAAGGTGCGCGCCTCGATGATGCTGGCGCTGCGCAAGCGCCCGGTGAGCATCGAGCAGATCGACAACGCCCTGCTGCGCATCGAGCAGAAGCTGCTGGCCAGCGGCCTGCGCGAAATCGACTCGACCAAGGTGGGCGAGCTCGTGATGCGCGAACTCAAGAAGCTCGACAAGGTTGCCTACGTGCGCTTCGCCTCGGTGTACCGCAGCTTCGAGGACGTGGACGAGTTCAGGCAGTTGCTGCGCGACATCTGAGGCGCCCCGCGCGCGGGGCCGCCTCAGCGGTTCCAGCAGGCTTGTACCTGCGCATTCGAGGCGCTGGTCTGGCCAGCCGCCAGCTTGACGCCCTGATGGTTCACCGTGAGCGTTCCGCACTCGTCGGCGGTCGATGCGCCTTGCGGCACGGCTTGCAGCGTGTAGGTGGTCGCGGTTCTCGCGGCATAGCCGATGGCGTAGTTCGCCGTGCCGGACGACGGCGCCTGGTCGAGCCCGGCCGGCAGCGCAACGGTTGCCGGGGGATATTGACCGTTGGCCGTCAGGTAGCGCTCGGTCCATTGCGCGGCCTGCAGCAGTTGCTGCTTGGCATCGGCCCGCTTCGCCCGCAGCACATAGCGCCCGTAGCTCGGGTAGGCAATCGCGGCGAGGATGGCAATCACTGCCGTCACGATCATGAGTTCGACCAGCGTGAAGCCGCGCGAGCGGATCCGGCCATTGTGGGTCTGCGCTTCGGGATATTTGTTCATGGGTAGGGTCCGCTGCGCCGTCAATTCCACGAGATCAGGTTGCGCCAGCCGAAGCGGCGCACGGCTTGCGGCAGGTCGGCTTCGTTGCAGCCGCCGGCTGCATTGCAGATCACGTGCTTGCCTGTTTCATCGGCCTTCTGAGGCCGCAGGACGAGGTCGTCCCGGCCTGAACGGTTCCGGAAGCCGAGGTAGGCACCTGCCGTGCCGGTGGACCCGTTGTAGGCGATGCCGTCGGGGATGGCGCCGCTGAAGAAATCGATCACCATCGACCAGCCGTCGTCGCCGGTGCCCGGCGCGCAGTCGAGCGAATTGCTGGCGGAGCCGGGAATGGTGGTCGAGAACAGGCCTGCGCTGCCGCTCAGCGCATCGCCTGGATAGACCATGCGCTCCCCGGTGGCGCCGAACTGGAGATACCAGCCGCGCTTGGCGCTCGCACCGCTGTAGCTCACGCTTTGGCTCGACGCGGTTCGATATTCGGCATCGCCTTCCTTGACCGTATCGACGCCGATGGTCTGTGCCACCAAGTCGGTCAGCGCCGCGGTGCCCGTGCTGCCGTTGGCGCGGTCCCAGACGCCGTACAGGTATTGCGCGGCGGTGCTGCTTTCGTCGCCGGAGACAAACAGCCGGCCGGTGCCGAACATCACCATGTAGCCGCCGCGCGGATGGTCGACGACCAGCGGCGCGGCAGTGATCGGCTGCGTGGCGCCGGCGGCGAACAACGGCACGCCGTCCAGGCTCGATGCGGCAGCCTCCGAGCCCATGGTGGCCTTCCACTTGGTGCTGTCGGCATCGCTCAGGTCGAACTTCCAGAGGTTGCCGAGCAGGTCGCCGGCGTAGACATAGTCGACCTTGCCGTCGCCATTGCGGTCCACCACCTGCGGCGCCGAGAGCCCATTGCCGGCGCCCGCGGCCTGCGCGGCGGGAGCCGGGATCTTCAGCACCGACTTGTCGCCGTCGAGATACTGGATCCACAGCATCGCCTTCTCGCTCGTGCTGTTGTAGCCATTGCCCAGGATCACGGCCCTGCGGCCGTTGTTGAGCGACGCCACCTGCAGCGCGCGCTTGGAAAAGGAATCGAGCGCGGGTTGCTGGAACTGGTGGCCGAGGTCGTCGTCGGCGAGCGCGGTCGTGTCGATCAGGGCCACATCTGCGGCGTTGGTCTCGCCGATGTTCTCGGGCTTGGTGACGTCGAGCACGAAATAACCCTTGCCGCCCGCCCCCAGAGTGCCCACGAGGAAGGACTTCCACAGCGCGGCCTTCTCGGTATCGGTGGCCGTGGCGTTGGCGGCCGAACCCATGTAGATGTCGGCCACGAACGGACTACCGTCGACGTAGTACCTGTGCGAGTAGGTGGGTTCGCTGAGCTTCTTGAGTTGGGGCGCCGCCGCCGAGCCGTAGAGGCCCTCGGGTACATAGGCGAACGCTTCTTCGCCGGTGCCGGCGAAGAAGGCGTGCAGCATGCCGTCGTTGGCGCCGACGTAGACCATCGGCGCGCGGGCGATGGTCGAAGCGAATTTGGCATAGCCGTCCTGGGTGAAGCCGCTCCGGGGCTGCCCCGCGTACATGAGGCTGGAGCCCACGATGTCGCCCAGCACGTGGCCACGCCTGCGCAGGTTCAGGCCGGTACCCTCGTTCCTGCGATCGCCGCGCAGGAAGTCCAGGACTCCCCGGCCGAGCGTTTCGCTCGCGGTGTCGGTGCCGGTGCTGCCCTTGAGCGCCGCCTTCTGCGCATCGCTCAGGCTGGCCCATCGGAACGGCACGCCGGAACCGGTGGTCGCGGCATGGGTTGGCGCCGCCGCGGTGGTGCCGGAGAAGCTCAGCACCTTGCGATTGCTGTCGTGCGCGCCCGCCACGGCCATGCGTGCATCGAGCAGTTCGCGCGCTGACCACGCGGGCGTGGCGGCCGGCTTGCCGTTGCTGCCGAACGGCGTGGCCGTCAACTTGCCCGACCAGTCGGCCGTATCGTAGCCGGCCTGGTAGGCCGCCGTGGCTGTCGAGGTCCTGGAGCTGCTGGCCGCAATCGAGGTCAGCGGGGTGCTGGTGTTGAACAGGATCTGCGCCAGGATGGACCTGAAGGCATCGCCGAGTGCCTGCGCGTTCGAGGCCGGCGTGAAGGTGCCTCGGCTGTTGAGCGCGGCGTGCCAGAGGTCCATGCGAACGGCGGCGGCGTTGGATGTCTTTTCATGCCAGTAACCAACGGCACTGCCGGAGTTCCAGTTCATGAAGCCGTTGTAGCCGTCGGCCGTGGAGGTGGTTGCCAAGGTGTTCGCCAATGGGTCGGACCAGGTCATCGAGCCGTCCACCAAGCTGGCATAGTCTCCACTGTAGGTGGGCTGCGACGCGCCCGTCGTAATGGCCGGCGCACCCGTCCAGGACGAGGCAGCGCCAAAGCCGATGGTGTGGGTGGTCAGGTGCTGCCAGGTGGCGGGATCGTTCTTGGGGTTCCAGTACTCGGGGACTGTCGCCGTTCCTACGGTCGCGCTGCCAGGCTCGGCAACGACCTTCTTGAGGTTGTCCGAGATGCCGGACTGCAGGTCGCTGGCCCAGTAGTGAAAGGCCATGTCGGCCAGTGTGGGCCGATATTCCGCCGTCGGCCTCCAGCCGCCGTTCGCGTCCTTCACCCAGTTGAGGCCGCTGTTCACCGCGCCTGCGTCGTCCTTGTAGGGAGCCCGTGGTACATAGGCCACGGCATCGGGCAAGGCGCGGCTGGTTCCATCCGCATTGCCGATGGCCGGCATGCTGAGTGCCGCCGGATCCGGGTTGAAGCCGAACAAGTTGTAGTCGCCGTCCGTCATGAAGATGTGGAAGGACTTGCGGCAGCTCGACTGCGTCGCGCCCTCCACGCCCGGGTCATCCGAATAGGGACTGAATCGGCCTGTCGTCTTCATGTATTCGCCGGCGCGGGTCATCATGGCGTGCAAGGGCGTTCCGCCACCCGCGGCCAGTGCATCGACCCAGGTCATGAAATTGGCGCGCTGCGCGTCGTCCAGCGAACGCATCAGATTCGCATTGGCGCGGCCGTTGACGAGGCAATTGCCGGCCCGATAGATGCCAGCCGCGGTGTCGCCGAAGAAACCGACGCAGCTGTTGTCCTTGTTGTTGTTCATCGCCTGCCAGGAGAGGCGGATCCGGTCGTTGGGGATGTTGGACGCCGAGAAGTTGTCCCTGAGCGCGGTCTTCAGCGCTTCCATCCGGGTGGGCGTTCCGGCTGGTGGTGCCCAGCTTCCGTCCGACGCCTGCGACGACCACGCCATGCTGCCCGAGTTGTCGACCGACACGATCACGTTGGGCGCCGGTTCCTTGATCGCGGTGTTGCGCGGCTCTTGCGCCAGCGGGTATTGCACGGCGTGGCCGGCGGACTGCGCCAGCATCAGCCCGCACAGCACGGTGTTCCTGGAAAACAGATTCATGTTCATAGTCCCTCGCCGTGCTCAGTTGACTTTCCTGACCGCATCCGGGTCGAAAGACTCCTGCAAGACAACCCGCGTGCCGCCGGCCGTGCTCGCAGTGCGCGCGCCGGTGGAAACCGCAGTGATCCGGTACAGCGGCTCGCCGCCGCGCGGTCGGTCGATCACCTCGATCCAGTACCTGGCGCTGGCCAGTGCCGGGCTGCCGGCATCCGGTGCACCCGTGAATCGCCCATAGGCGGCGTGCTGGTCCACATACGCGGAACGGGCCCAGAACTGATAGGCCTCGCTGCCTGAAGCGGCATTCACGGAATCGGCCCCGGCGAAATAGCAGATGCCCCGTTCGCAGCTGTTGGCGCCCCTTCCCACGTAGGCGGTCACCCAGCCCGTGTCCCGGTCTGGGAAGACGCGACCGTCCGCGGCCTTGCGGCAGGGCGACACTGCGAGCGCGGAGCACTTCACGTAGGTCTGGGTCGCGGCATCGAACGCCAGTTGCCGGATGTCGCGCTCCGCATCCAGCAGCGCGGCTTCGGCGGCCTCGAAGGCGCGCTGGTATTCGCGCTGGTTGCCCGCCATCGATTCGAGCAGTTGGGCCATTCGCGCGCCTCCCACCGCCAGCAGCGCCGAGAGCAGCAGCATGATGAGCACGATGAACAGCGAGAACCCCCGGTGCCGCGCTGAGCATCTGCCAGAAACACCGCGGAACCGGCTTTGCCGGGCCGCTGGTGCTGCCCCCCTGCAGGGGGTTGGCGAAGCGACACGAAGTGCGCAAAGACTGGGGGTAGTCATAGATTCCGCAGTGCGAACACCGCCGTGTAAGCGCGGCGCAGCCTGCCGTCGCTGCTGGCTCGCAACGAACCATCGCAATCGACGTAGCTGCCGCCCGGGTTGCTCGTTGAAGTGCCCGCGAGCTGCAGACACACGCGCACCGAGCGGACCTGATCGAAGCTCCCCACGTTCGCGGCCGTCACGTAGCGCACCAGCCGTTCACCTCCCACATCGCCGATGCCGTACATGACGTCGAAGCGCTCGACGCCGTCGATGATCGGCTGCGGCTTGTTGCCGTTGCCGCTGCCCTCGCAGCGCAAGGTACCGTTCACCACCGAGAACTCACTAGTGATCAAGCGCACGTTTCCGGCGTCCGCCGGATTGGCGGGCTTGTACGCTGCACCCGTCGAACCCTTGGCTTGCTGCCCGAGGCAGTCCTTGAAGTAATCGGGGTTCGGTGCATAGCCGACCTTCAGCGTGTCGTTCACCGAACCGACGGCCGCCTCCTGCCCCTTGACCGCGAAGAAGGACGGCTCGCTCGCGAGCTTGGTGTCGACGTCCGCATCGACATTGAAGTAGTACCGCGACCCCGTGGCATCGATCGGGAAGTAGCCAGCCTGCCGGATCTGCTGGCCCAGCAGCCTGAACGCCAGCGCCGACGATTGGTGCAGCACGTTGACGTCGTCGCCTGTCTTGGCGGTGCTGCGCGTCCCGAGCATGCTGGCCATGGCGGCGAGCACCACCAGCATGCCGATGATCAGCGCGACGAGGATTTCGACCAATGTGAAGCCGGCCTGCTGCAGGCGATGAGCGAAGGTCTTGTTGTTCATGGCTGGGGCACCGCGACGATGGCTTCCTGGCAGGCCTTGCCGGTCGGGCAGCTCCAGGCCGAATCCGGTGCGATCGGGTTGACGGCGGCGGGCTCGTCCCAGGCAATGTGCACGAACAGCAAGCCCCCCGCGGCCTTCCTGCTCTGCACGTTCGCCGCCCCGCCCGGCAGCGCACCCGCCACCCTGCGCTTCCAGTTCCACAGATCGTGGGCCGCCAGCTGGGGGGGCGTGCAGCTGGCCGTGGCCCCCGCGCAGGATGGGTCAGGTTGGCTGGCGCTCGCCGCCGACCAATCGGCGACATAAGGACTGCTGGACACGGCGCCCGCCACCGGGTTCGCGCGAATGCGATCGGCCATGTCGCCGGCCAACTGCACGGCGATGTTCTGGTTGTTCGCGCCCACGCTGTCGGAGAGCACGCGCAGCTGGAAGCCGGCCAGTGCAAGCAAGCCGAACGAGAGCACGAGAACGGCCACCAGGGCCTCGATCATCGAGAAGCCTGCCTGCGTTCGGCGCAGCTTGCGCGGCGCGCGAATCGAAACGCTCAGCATGTCCCGCCCCCCTTCACCAGCCGAATCCGCCAGCCGAGCGAGATGCACACGGCAATGTCGTTGGATGAACCCGTGCTTCCCACGGGACGGAAGTCGACACGGGCGACGCTCGAAAAATGGCCGATGGGGTCGAAGGCCATGGATCCGAGGGCACTTTTCTCGACCGCAACGCGCGCGTCGGGGTCTTGCCGCCGAACGATCTCGAACCCGGTGCCACTGCCGACCACCGTTTCCCAACCGCAGCTCCAGTCTGCGCCGGTGCACTCCGCGCGCTGCCGGATGGTCACGACCTGTCCGCGACGCACCGCCTCCGAGCGCGCGTGACTCACGCTCGCCATCAACGCCGAAGCCATGCCCTCGACGCGATACTTCTCGATCAGGCTGTTGAAGCTGGGCAGGGCCAGTGCCAGCAGGATGGCCGTCAATACGATGACGACCATCATTTCGACCAGCGTGAAGCCGCGTGGCGTTCCGCGTCGGCGCAGGTGTGCCTGCACGGACGTGCAGAATCCGTTTTTCATGTTGTACCGTCCGCTGCCTCGCCATTTGGCTGGGGCCGCGGACGTTTCTCCCTGACTGCAATTTTTGGAAATTCTATTGTCGAATTCTTATTGATCGCCTATTGATCGACAGACGGTCAAAACAAACAGATCAACGGATCGGCAGACTCAATTGTTTTAAATTGATTCCCCAATTAATTTGAATTAACAAAAATGACAAATGCAAATTTCATGGCCCATGCGCTGGACCTCGCGCGCCAGGCCGGCCCGGAAACCGATCCCAATCCGCGCGTCGGCTGCGTGCTGGTGGACGCGAATGGCGGGGTGATCGGCCAGGGCTACACCCAGCGGGTCGGCGGCTCGCATGCCGAGGTCATGGCGCTGAGCTATGCCGCGGCACGGGGCCATTCGGTCGCGGGTGCAACCGCCTGGGTCACGCTCGAGCCCTGCGCTCATCACGGCCGCACCGGCCCGTGCTGCGATGCACTGGTCGCGGCAGGCATCGGCCGGGTCGTTGCATCGCTCGCCGATCCCAACCCGCTGGTCGCTGGCCAGGGCTTCGAGCGGCTGCGCGCTGCGGGCGTCGAGGTCGAGGTGGGGCCCGGCGCAGCTGAAGCGCGAGAGCTCAACATCGGCTTTTTCAGCCGCATGGTCCGCAAGACACCCTGGGTGCGGCTCAAGGCCGCAGCCTCGCTGGACGGCAAGACCGGCCTGCACAACGGCGTGAGCCAATGGATCACGTCCGAACCGGCGCGCGCCGACGGCCATGCATGGCGTGCGCGGGCCAGCGCGGTACTGACGGGCGTGGGCACGGTGCTGGAAGACGATCCCCGGCTCGACGTGCGCCTCGTTGAAACCACGCGCCAGCCGCACGTGGTGGTGATCGACAGCCAATTGCAGACCCCGCCCGACGCAAAGCTCTTCTTGCCCGGCCGCGCTGTCTGGATCTACGCCGCGGCGCAGGACGGCTCGAAGGCCGCCGCCCTGGAAGCGCGCGGCGCCATCATCACCTTTCTGCCCAATGCGCAGGGCAAGGTCGATCTGGCGGCGATGCTGCGGGATCTCGCCCGGCGTGAGGTCAACGAGCTCCACGTCGAGGCCGGCCACAAACTCAATGGTTCGCTGCTGCGCGAAGGCCTGGTCGACGAACTGCTGGTGTATCTGGCGCCGAAACTCATCGGCGATGGCCTCGGCATGGCGTCCGGCATTCACACGGGCGGCCCGCTGGCCGACCTGGCAGGTGCGCTACCGCTCGAATTCCGGACCTTCGAGCGGATCGGGCCGGACCTCCGGATCGTGGCCCGGGTGGCCGGAAGGGATGCTTTCTAGCGGGCGAATGCGAGCGTCCGACGGCCGGACCCAGGATGTCTGCGAAAATGCGCGGATGTTCACCGGAATCATCACCGGCGTGGGGCGCATCGCCGCCATTCACGACCTCGGCACCTCCTCCTCCTACGGCAAAAGACTCAGCATCGCGGCGCCCGACGGCTACCTCGATGACGTCGGCCTCGGCGACAGCATCGCGCTCAACGGCGCCTGCATGACCGTCACCACGCTCGCCCCCGAGCGACAGCAGTTCACCATCGACATTTCAGCCGAGTCCCTCGACAAGACCGCGGGCCTGACCGACGAAGGCAGCCGCATCAACCTCGAGAAGGCGCTGCGCGCCAGCGACCGCCTCGGCGGGCACATCGTCTCGGGCCACGTGGACGGCATCGGCCGCGTGAGCTTCTTCGAGCCCGTCGGCGAGAGCTGGGAGCTGCGCATCGTTGCGCCGCAGGCGCTGGCCCGCTTCCTGGCGTACAAGGGCTCGATCACCATCAACGGCGTGAGCCTCACGGTCAACAGCGTGAAAGACATCGCCGAAGGCGCCGAGGTCAGCATCAACCTGATCCCGCACACCGTCGAAAACACCTCGCTCGGCAGCCTGCAGGCCGGCTCGAAGGTCAATCTCGAAATCGATACCGTGGCGCGCTACGTGGAGCGCATGCTCCAGGCCGGCGTGCTGGTGCCGCCCTCCACGTATTCCAAGGACACAGCCGAATGAATGCCTCCGTCACGCCGATCGGCGCCCCCCGCGCCGCGCGCGCTCCTGCCCCCATCTCCCCGGTCGAGGAGATCGTGGCCGAGCTCGCCGCCGGCCGCATGGTGATCCTGGTCGACGAGGAAGACCGCGAGAACGAAGGCGACATCGTCATCGCGGCCGACCACATCACGCCCGAAGCCATCAACTTCATGGCGCGCCATGCACGCGGCCTGATCTGCCTCACGCTCTCGCGCGAAATGTGCGAGCGGCTGCAGCTGCCGCCGATGGTCCAGCGCAACGGCGCCAAGCACTCGACCGCGTTCACAGTTTCCATCGAGGCGGCCGAAGGCGTGACCACCGGCATCTCCGCCGCCGATCGCGCCCGCACCGTGCAGGCCGCCGTGGCGCCCAACGCCGTGGCCGCCGACCTGGTGCAACCGGGCCACATCTTCCCGCTGCAGGCGGTGGACGGCGGCGTACTGATGCGCGCCGGCCATACCGAAGCCGGCTGCGACCTGGCCGCCATGGCCGGCTGCTCGCCCGCCTCGGTAATCTGCGAAGTGATGAACGAAGACGGCACGATGGCCCGCCTGCCCGACCTGCAGATCTTCGCGGCCGAGCACGACATCAAGATCGGCACCATCGCCGCGCTGATCGAGCACCGCAGCCGCGTCGAATCGCTGGTCGAGAAGGTCGGCTGCCGCGAGATCCAGACCAATTGGGGTGCCTTCACTGCCCACGCCTTCATCGACAAGCCCAGCCGCGGCGTGCACCTCGCGCTGGTGCGCGGCAAGTGGGCGCCGGAAGACACGGTGTCGGTTCGCGTGCACGAGCCGCTCTCGGTGCTCGACGCGCTCGAAATCAACCGCCCGATGCACTCGTGGAGCCTGGACGCCAGCCTCTCGCACATCGCAGCCGAGGGCAAGGGCGTGGCCGTACTGCTGAACTGCGGCGAAACCGCCGGTGAATTGCTTGCGCAGTTCGACGGCACCGCGCGCCCCGCGCAAGCCCCCGAGCGCGGCCGCATGGACCTGCGCAGCTACGGCATCGGCGCGCAAATCTTGCGCGAATGCGGGGTGCACAAGATGAACCTGCTGGGCACGCCGCGCCGCATGCCGAGCATGGCAGCAGGCTACGGCCTCGAAATTGCCGGCTACCTCACGAAAGACTGAACGACCATGCAAGGTTCAAACAAGGGCGAGACGACGCTCAACGGAAAGGGACTGCGCATCGGCATCGTGCAGGCGCGCTTCAACGCCGACATCACCGACGCGCTGGCCTCGGCCTGCCTCTCGGAGCTCGAGGCACTGGGTGTGGCTGCCAGCGACATCCACCACCTGCAGGTTCCCGGCGCACTCGAAGTGCCCGTGGCCCTGCAGGCGCTCGCCGAGCGCGGCGGCTACCACGCGCTCATTGCGCTGGGCTGCATCATCCGCGGCGAGACCTATCACTTCGAACTCGTGGCCAACGAATCGGGCGCGAGCGTGAGCCGCGTCGCGCTCGACTACCGCCTGCCCATCGCCAACGCGATCCTCACCACCGAAAACCTCGAGCAGGCCATCGCGCGGCAAACCGACAAGGGCCGCGACGCAGCCCAGGTCGCCGTCGAGATGGCGCAACTGCTGGCCACCCTTTCATGACCGAAGACACCTCCAAGCCCCTCAAGTCCGCTGGCGCCAAGCCGCGCCAGTCGCGCGTCGGACTCACCAGCACCGGCGCGCGCAAGGCTTCGGCCAAATCGAACCGCAGCCGCGCGCGCGAGTTCGCGCTGCAGGCGCTCTACCAGCACCTGGTGGGCCGCAACGACCCGACCGACATCGACCATTTCACGCGCGACCTCGCGGGCTTCCACAAGGCCGATGCGCTGCACTACGACGCGCTGCTGCACGGTTCGATCGAAGGCGCCGAGCAGCTCGACGCGCTGATCCGCCCGTTGCTGGATCGCAAGTTCGAAGAGATTTCGCCCATCGAGCACGCCGTGATGTGGATCGGCGTGTACGAGTTCCAGAACTGCCCCGACGTGCCATGGCGCGTGGTGCTCAACGAGTGCATCGAACTCGCCAAGGAATTCGGCGGCACCGACGGCCACAAGTACGTGAACGCCGTGCTGAACGGCCTGGCGCCGCAGCTG
This sequence comes from Variovorax sp. Varisp46, assembly GCF_059491885.1. NCBI lineage: Bacteria > Pseudomonadati > Pseudomonadota > Betaproteobacteria > Burkholderiales > Comamonadaceae > Variovorax > Variovorax sp. Varisp46. Next base: position 1,634,905 of record NZ_CP168515.1, on the reverse strand, counting down.
CGTCCGCTCGAAGTGGAAGCCGACCGCGCTTCGGGGAAAGCCAAGGCATGAGGATCTCGACGCGCGCACAGCGCATCGAGCCCTTCTACGTGATGGAGGTGGCGAAGGCGGCCGGTGCGCTGGCCCGCGAAGTGGCCCATACCGACCGGCCGATGATCTTCCTGAACATCGGCGAACCCGACTTCACCGCCCCGCCGCTGGTCCAGGAAGCCGCAGCCCGCGCCGTGCGCGCCGGCGCCACGCAGTACACACAGGCCACCGGCCTCGACCACCTGCGCGAACGCATCAGCGGTTGGTACAAGCAGCGCTTCAACGTCGACATGCCGGCCCGGCGCATCGTCATCACGGCCGGCGCCTCGGCCGCACTGCAGCTGGCCTGCCTCGCGCTGATCGAGTCGGGCGACGAAATTCTCATGCCCGACCCGAGCTATCCGTGCAACCGCCACTTCGTGAGCGCGGCGGACGGCAAGGCCGTGCTGGTGCCGACCACGGCCGAAGAGCGCTTCCAGCTCACGGCCGCCAAGGTCGAGGCCGCCTGGACCGACAGGACGCGCGGCGTGCTGCTGGCGTCGCCCTCCAACCCGACCGGCACCTCCATCGCGCCCGCCGAGCTGCGCCGCATCCACGAGGCGGTGTCGCAGCGCGGCGGCATCACGCTGATCGACGAGATCTACCTCGGCCTCTCGTACGACGACGCATTCGGGCAAACCGCACTGGCCATCGATGACAACGTCATCAGCATCAACAGCTTCAGCAAGTACTTCAACATGACCGGCTGGCGGCTCGGCTGGCTGGTGGTGCCCGAGGCGCTGGTGCCGGTGGTCGAGCGGCTCGCGCAGAACCTCTTCATCTGCGCCAGCACGGTGTCGCAGTACGCGGCGCTCGCCTGCTTCGAGGCCGAGAGCATCGCCGAGTACGAACGCCGCCGCGCCGAATTCAAGGCGCGCCGCGACTGGTTCATCCCGCAGCTGAATGCGCTGGGCCTGAACGTGCCCGTGGTGCCCGACGGCGCCTTCTACGCCTGGGCCGACTGCACCGGCTTCGCCGAGAAGCTCGGCATCTCCGGCAGCTGGGACTTCGCCTTCGAAACCATGAAGCGCGCCCACGTCGCTGTCACGCCCGGCCGCGACTTCGGCACGGCGCAGACAGCGAAGTTCGTGCGCTTCTCCACAGCCAGCTCGATGGCGCACCTGCAGGAATCCATCGAGCGCCTGCGGGCGATGGCAGAGAACCGGGCCCAATGAGCTACGCGTTCCCGATCCGCGTCTACTGGGAAGACACCGATGCCGGCGGCATCGTGTTCTACGCCAACTACCTGAAGTTCATGGAACGCGGCCGCACCGAGTGGCTGCGCTCCCTGGGCGTCGAGCAGCACAAGCTGCGCGAGGAAACCGGCGGCCAGTTCGTGGTGAGCGAAACGCAGCTCAAATACCATCGCCCCTCGCGGCTGGACGACGAACTGCTCGTTACAGCCGATCTTCAACAATTGGGCACGGCGTCGTTGATAATCGGCCAGCGCGTGCTATCAAAAACAGAGCAAGAGCGAACAGATGCCTCGGCGCCTGTCCTGCTGTGCGAAGGCACGATCCGCATCGGCTGGGTGGACGCCGCCACGTTGCGTCCCGCACGCATTCCGAAGCAAGTGACGGGAACCCTCGAGCGCTACAGCGGCTCCATGACACAACCTTTCAAGCCATGAACCAAGACCTCTCCATCATCAATCTCCTGCTCCATGCGAGCTTCGTGGTTCAACTGGTCGTGCTGCTGCTGGTGATCGTCTCGATCGCCAGCTGGGCCGCGATCATCCGCAAGTACTTCGCGCTGCGGCGCATGCGCGCCCTCAACGACGACTTCGAGCGCGAGTTCTGGTCAGGCACCAGCCTGAACGAGCTGTTCGCCTCGGCCGCGCAAAACGCCAAGTTCGCCGGCCCGATGGAGCGCATCTTCGCCTCCGGCATGCGCGAGTACCAGAAGCTGCGCGAACGCCACGTGAGCGACGCCGCCACGCTGCTAGACGGCGCCCGCCGCGCCATGCGCGCGAGCTTCCAGCGCGAGCTCGACGCGGCCGAGCAGAACCTCTCGTTCCTGGCCACCGTGGGTTCGGTGTCGCCGTACGTCGGCCTGTTCGGCACGGTCTGGGGCATCATGCACGCCTTCACCGGCCTCGCGGCCCTCGCCCAGGTGACGCTGGCCACCGTAGCCCCCGGCATCGCCGAGGCGCTGGTGGCCACCGCCATCGGCCTGTTCGCCGCCATTCCCGCGGTGGTCGGCTACAACCGCTTCGCCCGCGAGATCGACAAGATCGCCATCGCCCTCGAGACCTACATCGAGGAGTTCTCCAACATCCTGCAGCGCAACCTCTCGGCCAACCCGAACGCGGGCGCTGCATCGTCGGTGGCTCCGGCCAACCGCTGAGCGAGGCGCAACGCATGCCCGCCGTTTCATCCCGGGGCCGCGGCCGCCGGACGATCAACGAGATCAACATGGTCCCGTTCATCGACGTGATGCTGGTTCTGCTGATCATCTTCATGGTCACCGCGCCGCTCATCACGCCGAGCGTGATCAACCTGCCTTCGGTCGACCGCGCCAACAAGCAGCCCGACAAGCCCATCGAGATCGTCATCAAGAGCGAGGACGAAGTGCAGATCAAGAAGGACCCGTCCACCGGCACGGGCGGCACCTCGATCCCCATGAGCCAGATCGGCTCGGCCGCCAAGCAGGCCCAGGGCGGCGACGACCAGCGCCCGGTGGTCATCAGCGCCGACAAGTCGGTGAAGTACGAAACCGTCGTGAAGGCGATGAACCAGCTCAAGAAGAGCGGCGTCGAGCGCGTGGGCCTGTCGGTCACGACCACGGGCGGCAAATAAGGCATGTCGCTCGCACTGGATCGCCCCGAGTTCGCGCCGCCGCCGCAGCGCGGCACGCCGCGCGCCGTCGTGCTGGCGCTCATCGCGCATGCGCTGCTGATCGCGGCGCTCACCTGGGGCGTGCGCTGGCGCAGCGATGCCGACGAAGGCGCGGTCGATGCAGAGCTGTGGTCGTCCACGGTTCAGCAGGCAGCGCCTCGCCTGCAGGCGCCGCCGGCACCCACCCCGGTTCCCGCGCCGCCGCCGCCGGCCCCCGCACCGCCGCCCCCGCCTGTTGCCAAGGCCCCCGAGCCCGCGCCCGCACCCAAGGCCCCCGACATTGCCCTGGAGCGCGAGAAGAAGCTCAAGGAGCAGAAGGAACAAAAAGAGCGCGAGCTGGAGCAACAGCAGCAGAAGAAAAAAGAGCTCGAAGCCAGGCAGCGCGCCGAGGACGAAGCCGAGCGCAAGAAGGAACAGCAGAAGAAGCTGGCCGAGCAGAAGAAGCAGCAGGAAGCCGAGGCCAAGCAGGCCGAAGCCAAGAAGGCCGAGGCCGCCACGAAGCAGGCCGCCGCCGACCGTGCCGCAGCGCTCAAGCGCATGCAGGGCCTGGCCGGTGCGAGCGGCAGCGACGATTCGAAGGGCACGGCCCAACGCTCTTCGGGGCCTTCGAGTGGCTACGCCGGCCGCATCGCCGCTGCCGTGCGCCCGAACATCACCTTCCCCGATGCCGAAACCGTGAACGGCAACCCGGCGGCCGAGTTCGAAGTGAGCCTCGCGCCCGACGGCACCATCGTCGGCGTCAAGCTGAGCAAATCAAGCGGCCTGCCTGGCTGGGACGACGCGGCCGAGCGCGGCCTGCGCAAGACCGACAAGCTGCCGCGCGACACCGACGGGCGCATCTTCCCATCGCTGATAGTGTCACTGCGGCCCAAGCGCTGATTCCTGCCGGTTCCGGGCGATCTTCTCCAAGGCCACCCGGAACTCCTCGGTTACCGCACTGTCTACCCGCGCACAACAACAGCCGGGTCCACGCCCGCACAAGATGACCCCCAACGGCCGCATCCGCTACGGCAGCAGTCCGCTGCTCGCCAGCCCCACACCCGTGTGGCGCAGCAAGTTCATCGTGGCCAGCATCGCCTTCGGCTTCGTGCTGCTGGCAAGCCGGGCCGCCTACGTCCAGATCTTCAACAACGATTTCTTCCAGCACCAGGGCGAGGTGCGCTACCAGCGCACGCTGGAGCTGCCGGCCAACCGCGGCCGCATCCTCGACCGCAACGGACTGATCCTGGCCTCCGACATTCCGGCGCCCAGCATCTGGGCCATTCCCGAGGACATCGAGCGCGACGACCCCGAGGTGCAGGCCAAGCTCAGGCAGGCAGCAAAGCTGCTGGGCATGCCGCAGAAGGATTTCGACAAGAAGCTCGAGGACGAGGACAAGACCTTCGTCTGGATCAAGCGCCAGGTCGATCAACCGGTCGCCAAGGCGGTCGCCGCGCTCGACATCAAGGGCATCTACCTGCGCCGCGACTATCGCCGCCAGTACCCAGAAGGCGAGGCGGCGGCGCACCTGGCCGGCTTCACCAATGTGGAGGACATCGGGCAGGAAGGCGTGGAACTCGCGTTCAACCAGGAGCTGGCGGGCAAATCGGGCTCGCGCCACGTACTCAAGGACCGGCTCGGCCACATCGTCGAGGACACGGAGGACCAGGTGCCGCCGACCGACGGCCATGACATCCAGCTGAGCATCGACGACCGCGTGCAGTTCGTGGCCTACGAGAAGCTTCGCGACGCGGTCGTCGCCAACAAGGCCAGGGCGGGCAGCGTGGTGGTGGTCGATGCGCGCACGGGCGAGCTGCTGGCCATGGCCAACTACCCGAGCTACGACCCCAACGACCGCCGCAAACTCACGGGCGAACAGCTGCGCAACCGCGCGATGACCGACGTGTTCGAGCCCGGTTCGACGATGAAGCCGATCACCGTCGCCACCGCGCTGCAGTTGGGCCGCGTGACGCCCAAGACCATCATCGACACCAACCCGGGGCGCATCACCGTGTCGGGCGCGACCATCCACGACGACGAGAACTTCGGCGTGCTGACGGTCGAGGGCGTGATCCAGAAATCGAGCAACGTCGGTGCCACCAAGATCTCGCAGCGCATGACGGCGCAGGAGATGTGGAACTCGTTCACCGCCGTGGGCCTGGGCCAGAAGCCGCAGACGCCCTTCCCCGGCGCGGTCAGCGGGCGCCTGCGGCCCTGGAAGTCGTGGCGGCCGATCGAGCAGGCCACCATGTCGTATGGCTACGGCCTTTCGGCGTCGCTCTTCCAGATCGCGCATGCGTACACCGCGTTCGCGCACGGCGGCGAGGTCATTCCTGTGAGCCTCCTGAAAAGCACCGGCACCGAGCCGCCCGGCGTGCAGGTGTTCTCGCCGCAGGTGGCGAGCGAGGTGCGCCAGATGATGCACTTGGCGGCCGCGCCTGGCGGCACCGCGCCGCTGGCGCAGACCGAGGGCTACTCGGTCGGCGGCAAGACAGGCACCGCGCACAAGCAGGTCGGCAAGGGCTACGCGAGCAACAAGTACCGCGCCTGGTACACCGGCATGTCGCCCATCGACAAGCCACGCATCATCGTCGCGGTGATGATCGACGAACCCGGCGCGGGCAAATATTTCGGCGGGTTGGTTGCGGCGCCGGTGTTCAGCCAGATCGTGCAGCAGACGCTGCGCGTCATGAACGTGGTGCCGGACCTCGCGGTGGCGCCGATGGCGCACTGACGACGCGCCCTTCACCCCCGCTCGGGCTCAGTCGTAAACGATCTGCGCCTTGCCGGCTTCCGCCTGCGCGGTCCAGCTGGCCAGCGCCGCATCGGTCGGGAAGAACTTGGCGCGCTCGCCCAGCTGCAGCTCGACCTGCGCACCGCCACGCGCCATCGAAAGCCGCACCGGCAGGCCCTGGATCAGGTCGCCGACCTCGGACTGCTCGGTGCGCGGCGGAAAGTCTTTCAGCAGGCGCGCGATGTCCGGTGCCTTGCCGTTCACCGCCACGCGCAGGAACTTGCCGAAGCGGCAGCGCGCGGTGGCCAGGTCCCACACCTGCTGCACCTGGAAGCGCGCCTCGAAACCGCCGCGCGCGGGCTGCAACCGGCCGCTGACGATGACCAGCTCGTCGTCCTTCAGCGTGTTGCGGTTGGCGTTGATGAGTGCCTCGTCGGCCGTGGCGTCGATCGAGTCCGACTTGTCGTCGAGCTTGAAGATCGCCAGCCGGCCGCGCTGGCCGTTGATCACGCGGAAGTCGCTCACGATGCCGGCAATGACCTGCTGGTCGCGGCTGTCGAGCAGGTCGCCGATCTCGCGCTTGCAAAAGCGCCGCACCTCGTGCGAGACCTCGTCGAACAGGTGGCCTGACAGGTAGAAGCCCACGGCCGTCTTCTCGAGCGTCAGCCGCTCCTTCACGCCCCAGGGCGTGGCGTCGACGAGGTCGGGCTCGGCGGTGGCCGAGCCGTGCTCCGCGTCGCCGAAGATGTCGACCTGCGCCGCATTGGCCGCCGTGGCGTTGGCGAATTCGAAGGCGCGATCGACCGAGGCGATCAGCGACGCGCGGTTCTGCTGGATCGCGTCGAACGCGCCGGCCTTGATGAGCGCCTCGACCGTGCGCTTGTTGATGCGCTGGCGGTCGATGCGCACGCAGAAGTCGAACAGGCTCTTGAACGGCCCCCCCTCTTCGCGCGCGCGCACCACGGCCTCGACCGCGAGCTGGCCCGTGCCCTTCACCGCGCCCAGGCCGTAGCGGATGATCTTGTTGGTGACCGGCTCGAAGCGGTAGTTGCCGCGGTTCACGTCCGGCGGCTCGAAGGTGATGCCGAAGTTCTTCTGGGCGTCCTCGAACAGCAGCTTGAGCTTGTCCGTGTCGTCCATTTCCACGGTCATATTCGCGCAGAAGAACTCGGCCGTGTAGTGGACCTTGAGCCAGCCCGTGTGGTACGCCAGCAGCGAGTAGGCGGCGGCGTGCGACTTGTTGAAGCCGTAGCCCGCGAACTTCTCCATCAAGTCGAAAATTTCATCGGCCTTGTCCTGGACGATGCCGTGCGTTGCCAGTGCGCCCGCGCGGAATTTCTCGCGGTGCTCGGCCATCTCCTCGAGCTTCTTCTTGCCCATCGCGCGGCGCAGCAGGTCGGCGCCGCCGAGCGAGTAGCCGCCCAGGATCTGCGCGGTCTGCATCACCTGCTCCTGGTAGACCATGATCCCATAGGTCTCCGACAGCATCTCGGCCACGGCCGGGTGCGGGTACTCCACCTCTTCGCGGCCGTGCTTGCGCGCCACGAAGCTGGGAATCAGGTCCATCGGGCCCGGACGGTACAGCGCGTTCAGCGCGATCAGGTCTTCGAGCCGTGTCGGCCGCGCGTCCTTCAGCATGCCCTGCATGCCGCGGCTTTCAAACTGGAACACGGCCTCGGTCTTGCCGTCGGAGAAGAGCCGGTAGGTGGCCGCGTCGTTCAGCGGGATGTTCTCGAACGCGAAGTTCTCCTGGCCCTTGTGGCGCTTCATGATGAACTCGCGCGCGATCTCCAGGATGGTGAGCGTCGCCAGTCCCAAGAAGTCGAACTTCACGAGGCCGATCGCTTCGACGTCGTCCTTGTCGTACTGGCTCACGGCCGATTCGCTGCCGGGCTGCTGGTAGAGCGGGCAGAAGTCGGTGAGCTTGCCCGGCGCGATGAGCACGCCGCCCGCGTGCATGCCGATGTTGCGGGTCATGCCTTCGAGCTTCTGCGCGAGCTCGACCAGCATCTTGACTTCTTCTTCCTTCTCGATGCGCTCCGCGAGCTGCGGCTCCATCTCGATGGCGTAGTTGTTCTTGTCGCCTTCGATCTTCTTCTCGGGCGGGTACTGCAGCGTGACCGACATGCCCGGCTTGTTCGGAATCAGCTTGCTGATGCCGTCGCAGAACATGTAGCTCATGTCGAGCACGCGGCCCACGTCGCGGATGGCCGCGCGCGCAGCCATGGTGCCGAAGGTGGCGATCTGGCTCACGGCGTTTCGGCCGTACTTGTCCTTCACGTAGTCGATCACGCGGTCGCGGTTGCCCTGGCAGAAGTCGATGTCGAAGTCGGGCATCGAGACGCGTTCGGGGTTCAGGAAACGTTCGAACAGCAGCTTGTATTCGAGCGGATCGAGGTCGGTGATCTTCAGTGCGTAGGCCACCAGCGAACCCGCACCCGAGCCCCGGCCGGGGCCCACCGGGCAGCCGTTGTTCTTGGCCCACTGGATGAAGTCGCCCACGATCAGGAAGTAGCCCGGGAACCCCATGTTCAGGATCGTGTTGATCTCGAACTCCAGCCGCTCGACGTAGCGCGGGCGTTCGGCCTCGCGCCTGGCCTCGTCGGGAAAGAGATGCTTCAGGCGCTGCTCCAGCCCGTCGAACGATTCCTGGCGGAAGAAGTCGTCGATCGGCATGCGCACGCCTTCGCTGATGAAAGGCGTCGGGAAGTCCGGCAGCTGCGGCTTGCCCAGCACCAGCGTCAGGTTGCAGCGCTTGGCGATCTCGACCGTGTTGGCCAGCGCGCTCGGCACGTCGGCGAACAGTGCCTGCATCTCGGCTGTCGACTTGAAGTACTGCTCTTCGGTGAACCGGCGCACCCGGCGCGGGTTGCCAAGAATTTCGCCTTCGGAAATGCACACGCGCGCCTCGTGCGCCTCGTAGTCTTCGCGGGCAGCGAACTGCACGGGGTGCGTGGCGACCACCGGCAGGTGCAGCCGGGCCGCCAGCTGCACCGCGGCGATCACGTGCGGTTCGTCTTCAGGCCGGCCCGCGCGCTGCAGCTCGATGTAGAAGCGATGCGGGAAGATGCCCGCCAGCCGCAGTGCCAGCTCGGCCGCGCGCTCGCCCTGCCCCTGCAGCAGCGGCTGCCCCAGCGGCCCGGCCTGGGCGCCGGAGAGTGCGATCAGCCCGCCCGCCAGCTCCTCGACCCATTCCATCTTGCAGGCCGCCTGCGACTGGCCCCGGCCCACGTTCTGCGTCCAGGCCCGCGCCAGCAGCTCGGACAGGTTCAGGTAGCCTTCCATGTTCTGCACCAGCAGCACGATGCGGGTGAGCACGCCGGGCTCCTTGCCCAGCCCTTCCACGAACACTTCCGCGCCGATGATGGGCTTGACGCCCTTGCCACGGCCCTGCTTGTAGAACTTGACCGCGCCGAACAGGTTGTTCAGGTCGGTGATGGCCAGCGCGGGCTGCTTGTCGGCAGCGGCGGCCTTGATGACTTCGTCGATTCGGTTGGTGCCGTCGACGACGGAAAACTCGGTGTGCAGGCGCAGGTGAACAAACATCCTTTCATTGTAGAAAGCGCCGCCTCCACGATGTGGGTTGGCAATCCCAGAAATCGCCGCCGGCCTGCCGGACAGAGGCCCCGAGCCCGGCGGGCACCGCGGCGACACCTAGAATCCCGCCCCGTGCAAGAGATTTTGAATATCGCGGCCTACAAGTTCGTGGCCATCGACGACAGCCCCGTGCTGCGCGAAGACCTGCGCGCCCGCGCGCAGGCCCTGGGACTCATGGGCACCATCCTGCTGGCACCCGAGGGCATCAACCTGTTCCTGGCCGGCCCCACCGACGGGGTGCGGGCTTTTCTGGCCCATTTGCGCGCCGATGCGCGCTTTGCCGACCTCGAGGCCAAGGAAAGCTGGTCCGCCGCGCAGCCCTTTCGCCGCATGCTGGTGAAGCTCAAGCGCGAGATCATCCGCATGGACCACCCGGCCATCCAGCCCGCCGCGGGCCGGGCGCCCGGCGTGGACGCCCCTACGCTCAAGCGCTGGCTCGACCAGGGCCATGACGACGAGGGCCGGGAGATCGCCCTGCTCGACACGCGCAATGCCTTCGAAGTCGATTACGGCAGCTTCGAAGGCGCCATCGACTGGCGCATCGGCAAGTTCACCGAGTTCCCGCCCGCCCTCAAGGCGCATCGCGAGGAGTTCAAGGGCAAGACGGTCGTGAGCTTCTGCACCGGCGGCATCCGCTGCGAGAAGGCCGCGATCCTGATGCGCGAGGAAGGCGTGGAGCATGTGCTCCAGCTCGAAGGCGGCATCCTCAAGTACTTCGAGGAAGTCGGCAGCGCGCACTACCAGGGCGACTGCTTCGTGTTCGACGGCCGCGAGGCCCTGGCGCCCGACTTGAGCGCGCGCTCGGCCCGCGCCAGTGCCCGCGCATCCGAAGATCCGGACCTCGGCATCAAGAAGTAACAAGGGCGCCGGATGCGGATCCTCCTGGTGGAAGACGAACTGGACATGGCCTCGTGGTTGGTCCGCGCTTTGACCCAGAGCGGCTTCGTGGCCGACCATGCGCCCGATGCGCGCACCGCCGAGGGCTTCATGGCCGGCACCGAATACGACGCCATCGTGCTCGACCTGCGCCTGCCCGACAAGCACGGCCTGAGCGTGCTGGCCGACATGCGCAATGCCGACGACCGCACGCCGGTGCTTATCCTCACCGCGCAGGGTGCCTTGCAGGATCGCGTGCGCGGCCTGAACCTGGGTGCCGACGACTTTCTCACCAAGCCTTTCGAGCTGGCCGAACTCGAAGCGCGCCTGTCGGCCCTGGTGCGCCGCAGCCGCGGCAAGCAGCACCCGCGCCTGCAGTGCGCCTCGCTGTCGTACGACAGCCAGAGCCACGCCTTCACGCTGCGCGGCGCGCTGCTGTCGCTCACGCCGCGCGAACAGGCCGCGCTCACCGCCCTGCTGATGCGCAGCGGCGCGCCGGTCGGCAAGTCGCAGCTCTTTGCCAAGGTGTTCACCAACGACAGCACCGCCGGCCCCGACGCCATCGAGGTGGTGCTGCACCGGCTGCGGCGCAAGCTCGCGGACAGCGACGTGCGCATCGTCACCGTGCGTGGCCTGGGCTACATGCTGGAGAGCATTGCCGATGGATCCTCTGCCCCAGCACTCCACCCCGAACGCCCCGGCGAAGACGACTGAGCCGGCGCCGCAGCAAGTGCGGCGCTTCGGCATCCGCGCGCGGCTGCTCGCGCTGCTGCTGCCCGGCATCGTCGCACTGCTGGCGCTCGACAGCTGGAGCGACTATCAGGCGCTGACCGATTCGCTGGTGGTCGCCTACGACCAGAGCCTGCTCGAACCCGTGCAGGCGCTGGCCAACGGCATCGTGGTGGCCGGCGACGGCAGCGTGCGCGTGCAGGAGCCGTTCTCGATCCAGGCAATGTTCGAGTCCACGCACCTGCGCTACAAGTACCTGCACGTCGGCGTGCAGCGCATTCCCAAAGGCGAGACGCTGGACGTGAACTCGCCCGAGACCACGCTGATGGGCGTGCCTGGCCTGCCCCGCCCGGCGCAGCGTCCGACCGACGGCACGCCGGTCTTCTACGACGCGGTGCACGAGCAGCATCCGGTGCGCGTGGCCGCGCTGCGGCAGACGGTGTACGACGACGTCCACCCCGGCGTTGCCTATAGCGTGCTGATCCAGGCAGCCGAGGGCATCGGCCCGCGCACCGAGGCCCAGGCCGAGACGCTGCGCCAGGAACTGCTGCGCGACACGCGCATGGTGCTGGTGATGGCGCTGCTGGTGTGGCTCGGCGTGGCCTGGTCGCTGCGCCCGCTGGAGCGCCTGCGCCGCTCGCTGCGCGAACGCTCGCGCGACGACCTGAAGCCGCTCGACGCCAGCGGCGTGCCGCAGGAAGTCGTGCCGCTGGTCGACGCGGTGAACCACCACATCGCGGGCCATCGGCGCATGGTGGCCGAGCAATCGCAGTTCCTGGCCGATGCCTCGCACCAGTTGCGCACGCCGCTGAGCATCCTGTCGATCCAGGCGGGCTACGCGGTGCGCGAGACCGATCCGGCGCGCATGCGCGAGTCGCTGCACGCCATCGTCGCGCAGCTCGCGCGCACGCGCCGCCTGAGCGAACAGTTGCTGGCACTGGCCCACGCCACCGCCGAAGACGAGACCGCCCCGGCCGAGCCCGCGGTGGCCGACCTCAACGCCATCGCGCGCGCCGTGGTGCTGCAGTACCTGCCGCTGGCGCGCGAGAACGACCAGGACCTGGGCTGGGTCGATGCGCGCGGCGACACTGCGAACGGCGTGGCGGACATCGACGGTACCGACGAGGCCGGCGAGGAAAACGACCCGCCCGTGCTGCCCGTCGCGGCCAACGCCGCAGAGTTGCACGAGGCGCTCGCCAACCTCGTGCACAACGCCATCAAGTACACGCCGCGCGGCGGCAACATCACCGTGACCGTGCGGCGCGAGGCTTCGTACGCCCTGGCCGAGGTGTGCGACAGCGGACCGGGCATTGCGCCCGAACGGCGCGAGCAGGTGTTCGAGCGTTTCCATCGCGCCCCTTCCGCAGGCGCCGATGCTGCGCACGGCGCGGGCCTTGGCCTGACCATTGCGCGCAGCTATGCGCGGCGCAACGGCGGCGAGATCGAACTCGACAATGCCGACATGCCGGAGAGCGCCAACGGCGGCGGACTGCGCGCCATCCTGAGGCTGCCGCTGTGCGCCTTCTGAGGTCCTTTTTGCTAGGGTTTCACCGCATATGCCGGTACGTGAATACACGTATTTTGCGGGCCACCGGGCCGTTTGGACGTGATCCGAAAGGCGATTGAAAGTCTCGATTCCTAGACTCCGCTCCTTCCAAACGAAGGAGTCTCAATGCATCACCAGCTCGGTGAAGATCCGGTCTCGCACGCGCCCCGGCCCGCTTCAAAATTCAAAAAAGATTACTACGGCGGCGCCCTGCTGATCGTCATCGGACTGGCCGCGGTATACGCCGGCATCGGCTACCGCGTGGGCGAGCTGGCGCACATGGGACCGGGCTTCTTTCCGGTTGCGCTCGGCGGGTTGCTGGCGCTCACCGGCCTGCTCATTGCCATCTCGGCGCGCGCCGAGAAGCCCGCGAGCGGCGCCAGTGAAGAGGCTGCGTCGCACGGCCATCCGGGCGGCATGCCCGACATGCGCGGTTGCATCTGCATCATCCTCGGCATCCTCGCGTTCCTGCTGTTCGGCGAGTACGGCGGCCTCCTGCCAGCCACCTTCGCGATCGTGTTCATCTCAGCGCTCGGCGACCGCGACAACACGCTGACCGAAGCCTTGCTGCTCTCGCTCGCGATGTCGTTCATCGCGGTGGTCGTCTTCTGGTGGGCGCTGAAGCTGCAGCTGCCCCTGTTCCAATGGGGAGGCTGAGATCATGATCGGTCAATCGCTTCACGACCTCTGGTTCGGCTTCGGCGTTGCGTTCCAGGGCTCCAACCTGCTGTGGTCGTTCTTCGGCGTGCTGGTGGGCAACCTGATCGGTGTGCTGCCGGGCATGGGCGCGCTGCAGGCCATCTCGATCCTGCTGCCACTCACCTACGCGATGCATCCGGTGCCCGCCATCCTGATGCTGGCCGGCATCTTCTACGGCTCGCAGTACGGCGGCGCCATCGGTGCCATCCTGATGAACATGCCGTCGCACCCGCCGCACGCGGTGACCTGTCTGGACGGGTACCCGATGACCAAGCAGGGCAAGGGGGGCGTCGCGCTCGGGGTGACGATGATCGCCTCGTTCTTCGCGGCGTCCGTCGGCATCATCGTGATGATCTTCGCCTCGCCGCTGCTGGTGCAGATCGCGTTCAAGTTCGGCCCGACCGAGATCTTCTCGATCATGCTGCTGGGCCTGCTCGCCGGCTCCACCATGTCCCGCGGCTCGCCGCTCAAGGGCGTGGCGATGACGCTGTTCGGCCTGCTGTGCGGCGTGGTCGGCACCGACGTGAACAGCGGCAGCTTCCGCTTCGCGTTCGGCCTGCCCGAACTGAGCGACGGCCTCGAACTCGTGGCGATCTCGATGGGCCTGTTCGGCGTGGCCGACTTCCTGCTCAACGTGAACCGCATGAAGGCCATCGGCGACACCGGTACGCTCAAGCTCAGCGACATGCGCCCGAGCAAGGAAGAACTCAAGCGCGCCTTCCCCGCCATGCTGCGCGGCACGCTGGTGGGCACGGTGTTCGGCGCAATGCCCGGCACGGGCCCGACCATCACCACCTTCATCGCCTATGCGCTGGAGCGCAAGGTGTCGAAGACGCCGAACAAGTTCGGCACCGGCATGATCGAAGGCGTGGCCGGCCCCGAGGCCTCTGCCCACTCGAAGACGCAGGTCGACTTCATCCCGACGATGAGCCTGGGCATTCCGGGCGACGCGGTGATGGCACTGATCCTGGGTGCGCTGCTGATCCAGGGCATCCAGCCCGGCCCGCAGCTCATCACCGAGCATCCGGACATCTTCTGGGGCCTGATCGCCTCGTTCTGGATCGGCAACGTGATCCTCGTGATCCTGAACGTGCCGATGATCGGCGTGTGGGTGAAGCTGCTGAAGGTGCCCTACAAGTACCTGTTCCCGGCCGCGATGTTCTTCATTGCGACGGGCGTGTACAGCACGCAGAACAGCCTGTTCCAGATCTGGGAAGTGCTGGTGTTCGGCATCGTCGGCGCCGTGCTGATGACGCTCGAATTCTCGGTCGCGCCGATCCTGCTGGGCTTCGTGCTCGGGCCAATGGTGGAAGAGAACTTCCGCCGCGCACTGCTGCTCTCGCGCGGCGACATGTCGGTGTTCGTGACGCGTCCGATCAGCGGCACTTTCATCGGCCTGTGCGCGCTGCTGCTGGCGGGCGTGGGCTACTCGGCGTGGCGCGCTCGTGGCGGCCGCAAGGCCATGGTCGAGCTGCCGAAGGCGCCGGAAGGCTCGCCACCGGCCGAGGCGGTGTCCCTCAGCGGCGAATGACCCGCGCGCTTCGCCAATGCAGAGGGCCCGTTGAACGGGCCCTTTTTCATGGCACTTGTTGATCGAGCGAAACAACGCCTGCGCACGCGCTCCGGACAACGGGCACTCGAGATCAGACCGGCGTAGTGCCCACATCAGGCTCGCGCACGCCAAAAGGCTTGCCGGGCAGCGGAATGAACTCGGTCTCGCCGGGCACATGGCCCATGCGCTGGGCGGCCCAGTCGGAGCCGGCTTCGAGGATGCGCTCGCGCCGGCTGGAGACGAAGTTCCAGGTGATGTAGCGCGGACCGTCGAGCGGTCCGCCACCGATCACCATCAGGCGCGCGGCGGTGTCGGAAGCCAGCACCGCGCCCTGGCCGTCGGGCAGCACGGCCATGGTGTGCACGGAAACAGGCTCGCCGTTCACGCTGACATCGGCATCGACCGCATAGATGGCCAGCTCGGGCGCCAGCGCGGGCAGCACGAAGCGCCCGCCTGCCGGCAGCGCGATGTCGAGGTACACGGTCTGCGACAGCGTCTTGACCGGCGAACGCGCACCGAAGGCCTCGCCCACCAGCACGCGCACGCCGGCGTCCTGCTCTTTCAACTCGGGAATCGCGTCGGCCGGCGTGTGCTCGAAGCTGGGCTCGATCTCTTCATGCGCCTGCGGCAATGCTGCCCACAGTTGCAGGCCGTGGTTCACGTAGGTGTCGGCCTTGAGGCGCTCGGGCTTGCGCTCGGAGTGCACGATGCCGCGCCCCGCGGTCATCCAGTTGATGGCGCCGGGCAGGATCTCCTGCACGCTGCCGAGGCTGTCGCGATGCATCATCGCGCCCTTGAAGAGATACGTGACCGTCGAGAGGCCGATGTGCGGATGCGGCCGCACGTCGTGCTCCGTGCCCGGCTGCTCGGTGGCCGGGCCGAAATGGTCGAAGAACACAAACGGGCCGACCGATCGGCGCTGCGCCGCGGGCAGCAGGCGCCGCACCTTGAAGCCACCGCCGAGGTCCTTGTCGTGCGGGTTGAGCAATTGGGTCTCGGGGTTGGTGTCGGCCATCGTGTTCTCCGTGGGGTTGCCGGTTATTCGCGCGATCTTGCCACTGTGCCGATGCGCTCGCCGAACGCGCGGGCGGTGTCGAAGTCGCCTTTCGGCATTTCGGCCGGGCTGGCGTCGGACGGCGACTGCGTCAGCAGGCCGCCGTAGCCGCCCACGTAGTTCATCGAGTCGCGCGTGGCGGCCTTGCTGTTGGCCGGCAGGATGCCCATGCTGACCCAGATGCCGCCGTGCTGCATCGCGAGCGTCCAGAGGTAGGTCATGGTGGTGACCTTGTCGCCGTTCATGGTCGCGCTGTTGGTGAAGCCGGCGAAGAGCTTGTCCTTCCAGCCCTGCGTGTACCAGACCTTCGACGACGCGTCGGCGAATTTCTTGAACTGCCAGCTCACGCCGCCCATGTAGGTTGGCGAGCCGAAGATGATCGCGTCGGCCGCGGCGAGCAGTTCCCAGCCGCCTTCGGGCAGGTTGCCGTCCGCGTCGATGGCGAGCAATTGGGCGTCAGCGCCATCGGCCACGGCTTGCGCCACGCGCTGGGTGTGGCCGTAGCCGGAATGGAAGACGGCGACGATGTTTGCCATGGGATGTTTTCTCCAGTGACTGTGGGTTGTTCGGGGTGCTTTTGTTCGGGGTGCGTGCACAGGACACCGGGTACTCCCCTCCGCGAATGTCCCCCGCCTTCGGCTCCTCCTTTATTTCGCTGCGGGGAGCACCCGGTGCCCTGTGCACGAAGGGCGCTCTGCTCATGCCGGCAGTTCAACCGCCCTGCTGAACGATCACGCCGATGGGGTGCCTTGTGCAGCGAAATAAAGGAGGAGGCCGCAGGCCGGGGGACATTCGCGGAGCAAGGTACCCCGTCGGCATGAGCGCACCCCGAAACGACCCGAAGTGCGCGAAGCCTCCAGGAAGAGCTTACTTTCTATCGATGCTGAACCGACCAGCGCCGAAAGCAGCGATCGCAAGCAGGCCACCGGCAATCGCGATGTTCTTGTTGAAGTTGATCTGCTGCATCATTTTCATCGCGTCGGGCGCGGACCAGTACTTGTGGAAGAACAGCGCCGTGACCACAGAGAAGATCGCCATCACGATGGCGGTCCAGCGGGTCTTGAAGCCCAGCAGCAGCGCAATGCCAAGGCCCAGTTCGATGAGGATCGCGATGGCCGCCGCTACTTCGGGCAGCGGCAGGCTGGCCGAGGTGATGTAGCCGACCGTGCCGCCGAAGCCCATGAGCTTGCCGATGCCGGCGGGAATGAACAGGTAGGCGACCAGGATGCGGCCGATCAGAGCGAGCGTGTCTTGTGTGGAATTGGTGGTGGTTGCGGTTGCGGTTGCCATGGTTGAAAACTCCTCGGTTGTTGAAAAAGAAAAAAGAGAAAAGAAAAGAACCGGGCGCACCACGCGCCCGGCAAGGGGGATCAGGCGGCCAGGTCGAACACCAGCACTTCGGCGTCCTTGCCGGCGCCCAGCGTCAGTTGCGATTCGCCTTGCAGCATCGCGGCGTCGCCGCCGACAAGCTTCTGGCCGTTCACTTCGAGCTCGCCGCGCACCAGGTGCACATAGCTCTTGCGCTGCGGGTCGAGCGCCAGGCCGGCCTTTTCCTCGCCGTCGAGCAGGCCGGCGTACAGGCGGGCATCGGCATGCACCGTCACCGAGCCGTCGCTGCCGTCGGGCGAGGCCACGAGGCGCAGCTTGCCGCGCTTCTCGGCGTCGGTGAACTGCTTCTGTTCGTAGCCCGGCGCAATGCCGCGCACATTCGGCTCGATCCAGATCTGCAGGAAGTGCGTGGTCTCGTCGGCCTTGTGGTTGAACTCGCTGTGCATCACGCCGCGGCCCGCGCTCATGCGCTGCACGTCGCCCGGCGGAATGCTTTCCACGTTGCCCATGCTGTCCTTGTGCGCCAGTTCGCCCGAGAGCACGTAGCTGATGATCTCCATGTCCTTGTGGCCGTGGGTGCCGAAACCGGCGCCCGCCGCCACGCGGTCTTCGTTGATCACCCGCAGGTTGCCGAAACCCATGTAGGCAGGGTCGTAGTAACCGGCGAAGGAAAAGCTGTGGAACGAGCGCAGCCAGCCATGGTCGGCATAACCGCGTTCCTGAGATTTACGGACTTGCAACATCGTCGAACTCCTTTGGCCCTGCCCCGTTGGGGTGTGCGGGCCTTTTTCGTATGCCGCGCCGGATGCGCAGCGGATGTGAAGAACTTTAGGTCCGCACCCCATTCGGAAAGACGCCTCGGTTTGATGGCACCATTCAAATAATTTGATCAATGGAGCCCCTATGCCCAGCCCCCGAGACGTGCTGACCCCCGACGCCCTCGCCATGCTCCAGACCGTGGCCGGCACCGGCAGCTTTGCTGCCGCCGCCCGCTCGCTGAACCTCGTGCCGAGCGCGTTGAGCTACCGCGTGCGCCAGATCGAGGACGCGCTCGACGTGCTGCTGTTCGACCGCAGCGCCCGCCAGGCGCGGCTGACCGAGGCCGGCGCCGAACTGCTGCGCGAGGCCGACCGGCTGCTGGCCGAGATCGATGCGGTGGCCAACCGGGTGAAGCGCGTGGCCACGGGCTGGGAGCCGATGCTGACCATCGCGGTCGACAGCGTGATCGCGCGCGACCCGCTGCTCGACCTGGCCACCGCCTTCTTCGCCCTCGAGCCGCCGACGAGGCTCAAGCTGCGCGACGAGACGCTGCTGGGCACCATCGAGGCGCTGACCACCGGCGAGGCCGACCTGGCCATCGGCGCGGTGCTCGATGCGGCGAGCCTGACGTTCACCGCCACCGGCATCCGCAGCCGGCTGATCGGCGAGCTGCGTTTCGTCTACGCCGTGGCGCCGCAACATCCGCTGGCGCGCGTGTCCGAGCCGCTGAGCGACGCGGTGATGCGGCAGCACCGCGCGGTGGCCGCAGCCGATTCGGCGCGGCACGGCCCCAGCATGACGGTGAACCTCGTGAGCGGGCAGGACGTGCTCACCGTGCCGAGCATGCAGGCCAAGATCGCGGCGCAGCTGCACGGGCTGGGCGGTGGCTTCCTGCCGGAGCCGATGGCGCGGCCGTACATCGAGGCCGGGCACCTGGTCGAGCTGAAGACGGAGCGCAAGCCGCCACTTGGAACGATGCATTGCGCATGGCGCGTGCGCAGCGCGGGCAAGCCGGGGAAGGCGCTCGAATGGTGGCTGGCGCAGTTCGAGCACGAAGGCACGCGGCGCGCGTTGCTCGATCGGCATCGGGGCCGATAAGTATTGCCGAGGATCGCGCGGCTTCGCTAAGGGTGTGCCCTCAGGCGAAGCCCCTCTCGGACCGATGTAGAGTGCAGACACATCCAACCGCATTCCCACCCAGAAGAAAAGAGTCTGCAATGAGCACTCGCGCAACTGCCAAGCCCTCCGTCCGCCACCGAACCCCAGCCACCCCGCGCCATTACGCCGTCGTCGGCGCTGGCATTGCCGGGGTGGCCTGTGCGCGAACGCTGGTGCAAGCCGGCCACAAGGTCACGCTGTTCGAACGCGAGGCCACGGCCGGCGGACGCATGGCGAGCATCGACACCGCCTTCGGCCGCTTCGACAGCGGCGCGCAGTACTTCACCGTGCGCGACCCGCGCTTTGCGCTCGCGCTGGCAAGCACGCCCGGCCTGTGCAAGCGCTGGAGCGCCAACCTCGTGCGCGTGCTCGACGCCCACGGCCGCGTAGCCGAGGCGGCCCTGCCCTCGCTCGAGCCGCACTGGGTGGCGCAGCCCGGCATGGATGCGCTGGTGGCCCATTGGGCCAAGCCGCTCGGCGACAGCCTCGTCGCCGGCACGCAGGTCACGCAGATCGAGCCCGATGCACTTGCCCCCCAGCGCTGGCAGCTGCGCACCACGGGCACCGACGACTCCCGGCACGTGTATTCGGGCTTCGACGCCGTGCTGCTCGCCGTGCCGCCTTCGCGCGCCCGCGCGCTGCTGGGCAACGGCAAGCTCTCGGCCACGCTCAGCCGCAAGATCGAACCCGTGCGCATCGCGCCCTGCTGGACGCTGATGATTGCCTACCCCCAGGCCAACCAGCCCACCATGTCGCACCTCGGCCCGCAGTGGAATGCGGCGCGCAGTACCCACCACCGCGTGGCATGGCTGGCGCGCGAATCCTCCAAGCCCGGCCGCGAGCCCGTCGAACGCTGGACGCTGCAGGCCAGCGCCGCATGGTCGCAGGAACACGTGCGCGACACGCCCACGCGCGTCGAGGCCAAGCTGCTGCGCGCCTTCGCCGAGATCACCGGCGTCCATGCCACCCCCGCGCACGCCCAGGCGCTGTGCTGGAGCGAAGCGCAGACACAGGTGCCGATGGGCACCACCCACCTCTGGGACGCCAAGGCGCGCATCGGCGTGGCTGGCGACTGGTGCACCGGCCACCGCGTGGAAGACGCGTTCCTCTCCGGCCTGTCGCTCGCACTCGAAGTCATCTGACCGGGAGATGATGAGGGAGACCGGCCGCTTCGCGCCCTCGCCCACCGGCCCGCTGCATGCGGGTTCTCTCGTGGCAGCGCTGGCAAGCTGGCTCGACGTGCGCGCCCGCGGTCCGCAGGCGCGCTGGCTGGTCCGTATCGAAGACGCCGATACCGAGCGCTGCCTGCCCGGCATGGGCGAGCACATCCTCCAGCAGTTGGCCGATTGCAGCCTTCTGCCCGACGAAGCCCCCGTGTGGCAGACCCAGCGCACCGCGCGCTACGAAGCCGCACTGGCCAGGCTGCAGGCCTGCGACCTGGCCTACCCCTGCGGCTGCTCGCGCAAGGACATCAACCAGGCGCTCGCGCGCCTCGGCCTGCGGCACGAGCGCCACGGCGAGCGGGTCTATCCCGGCACCTGCCGCAACGGACTGCACGGCAAGCCGGCGCGCGCCTGGCGCTTCGCCACCGCGAAGTTCGAAGCCGACCAGCCGCCCACACCGGGCGTGCCCTGGGAGGAAGAAGACGCCGACGCCCCGGATGCCGGCAGCGAACTCTGCTGGACCGACCGCCGCCTCGGCCGCCAGTGCCAGAACGTGAGCCGCGAAGTCGGCGACTTCGTGCTGCGCCGCGCCGATGGCCCGTGGGCCTATCAGCTCGCCGTGGTGGTCGACGATGCCGAACAGGGCGTGACC
The DNA here is from genome assembly GCF_059491885.1 of Variovorax sp. Varisp46. Lineage (NCBI taxonomy): Bacteria > Pseudomonadati > Pseudomonadota > Betaproteobacteria > Burkholderiales > Comamonadaceae > Variovorax > Variovorax sp. Varisp46. Next base: position 1,614,172 of record NZ_CP168515.1, on the reverse strand, counting down.
GACGTGGTCCGCGGCGAGGACCTCACCGACAACACGGCGCGCCAGATCCTGCTGCAGCGCGCGCTCGGTTTTCCCACACCCAGCTACCTGCACACACCGCTGGTGCGCGGCGCCGATGGCGACAAGTTGTCGAAGCAGAACGGCGCCACCTCGATCGACACGGGCACGCCCGAAGCTGCCTTGGCCGCACTGGACAGCGCCGCGCGCGTGCTCGGCCTGCGACCCACCACGGCCACCGGCTGCGCGGACGCCCTGGCCGGCTGGGTGCCCGAATGGCGCGCTCTCTACAATTCGCAGCCGTAATGAATTCTCCCGACACCGTGTCCAACGACCTCCCGCGCAGCGACGATGCGCCCTCTTCCGAAGGCAGCGACGACGCGGCCAAGCCGCACCCGCTGCATCGCCGCCTCAAGAGCTTCGTGAAGCGCGCCGGCCGCACCACCGACGGCCAGGCACGCGCCTTTTCCGAACTGGGCCCGCTGTTCCTGCTGCCCTACAAGCCCGAACCGCTCGACCTGACTGCCGCCTTCGGCGGCCGCGCCGGCCCTACGGTGCTGGAGATCGGCTTCGGCATGGGCGAGGCCACTGCGCACATCGCCACCGTGCTGCCCGAGACCAACTTCCTCTGCTGCGAAGTGCACGAGCCCGGCGTGGGCGCGCTGCTCAAGCGCATCGGCGAGCAGTCGCTGTCGAACATCCGCATCTGCGCCCACGACGCGGTCGACGTGCTCGACCACATGCTGCAGCCCGGCACCCTGGCCGGCGTGCACGTGTTCTTCCCCGACCCGTGGCACAAGAAGCGCCACAACAAGCGCCGCCTGATCCAGCCCGAGTTCGTGACCAAGCTCGCGCAGCACCTGCGCCCTGGCGGCTACATCCATTGCGCCACCGACTGGCAGCCCTATGCCGAGCAGATGCTCGAAGTGCTGTCGGCCGAGCCGCTGCTGCGCAACACGGCCGAAGGCTATGCACCCAAGCCCGGCTACCGCCCTCTCACCAAGTTCGAGAACCGCGGCATCAAGCTGGGGCATGGCGTGTGGGACCTGGTGTTCGAGCGGGTCGCATCGACCTGACCACGCCCTGTCAGCGGGCTTGAGCGCCCCGGTGGGGCGTGGCACGATCCCGCGGATGACCAGCAAACCCGAAGCGGCGCAGCATCTGCGCGACCTCGCACGGCTGCGCCGCGTTCGCGACCGCATCGACCGGGAATACGCACAGCCGCTGGACGTCGAGGCGCTCGCCTATGGCGTGCACATGTCGGCCGGACACCTCAGCCGCCAGTTCCGGCTCGCCTACGGCGAGTCGCCCTATTCCTATCTGATGACCCGGCGCATCGAACGCGCGATGGCACTGCTGCGCCGCGGCGACCTCAACGTCACCGAGGTCTGCTTCGAGGTCGGCTGCTCGTCGCTGGGCACCTTCAGCACGCGCTTCGCCGAACTGGTCGGCGTGCCGCCCAGCACCTACCGGCGCCAAGCCGCGCATGCGGCCGCGGGAATGCCGGCGTGCGTGGCGAAACAGGTCACCAGACCGATCAGGAATCGAGAAGCGCCACTCGAAGGTCCGAATCTAGACTGGCCGGCCTGACAACACCTGGACTGGACCGAGCACCATGAACATCACCATTCACGCGAGTTTTCTCCCCCACAACGACCCCGAAGCCTCCCTGGCCTTCTACCGCGACCTCCTCGGCTTCGAGGTCCGCAACGACGTCGGATACGGGGGCATGCGCTGGATCACGGTCGGCCCCGCCGGCCAGCCCGGCACGTCCATCGTGCTGGCGCCGCCGGCCGCCTACCCCGGCATCACCGACGACGAGCGCCGCACCATCGCCGAGATGATGGCCAAGGGCACCTATGCCGCCATCCTGCTGGCCACCCCCGATCTCGAGGACACCTTCGCACGGCTGCAGTCCAGCGACACCGAGATCGTCCAGGAGCCGACCGACCAGCCGTACGGCGTTCGCGACTGCGCCGTACGCGATCCTGCAGGCAGCCTGATCCGCATCCAGCAGCTGTCCTGAGCCGGCTCCTCGCGACCAGGAGGCCGAGCTAACCCGCCTTCCCCCTTGGCCCCGAAATTGCTACACTTTTTTACTAATGTGAAAGAAGGTGTCCAATGAACGGATCACGCAGAGAGTGGTTGGGCAAGGCATGGGGCGCGGTGATGCTGGGCAGCGGCATCGGCATTGCTCACCCCGCCATGGCGCAGTCCGCGCGCACGGCGGCCGGCGCACCGCGTGTCGTACTGCTTGGGCAATCGGTGCCGCTCACGGGCAGTGCCAACGAGATCGGCACCGCCTTCGCCGCCGGCAGCCGCCTCGCGGTGAGCGACTTCAACGAACGCAACGCCGCCAGCGGCCTGCAGCTGAAGCTGCTGCAGCTCGACGACGGCTACGACGCGGCCCGCGCCGCCGTCAACGCGCGCACCCTGCTCACCACCCAGAAGGCTGACATGCTCTTCGGCTTCGTCGGCACGGCCAGCAGCGAGGCCGGCGCCAACGTTGCGACGCAGCAGGGCAGCCTGCTGTTCGCGCCCTTCGCGGCCTCCGACACGCTGCGCGGCGCCGACCATCCCAACGTGTTCCACGTGCGGCCCGGCATGATCGACGAGGCCCTGAAAATCGTGAAGCAGTGCGCCACCGTGGGGCAGACCCGCGTGGCGCTGGTGGGCGACGACGACGCGATGGGCCGCGCCGGCCTCGCGGCCGTCGAGCAGGCCATCAGCGAACTCAAGCTCACGCCGCTGGTCGAAACCGCACTGGTGCCGCCGACCGGCGACAAGCTCGACGCAGCCTTGAAGGCGGTGCAGCAGCAGTCGCCCCAGGCCATTGTGCTGGTGTCGCTCTCGGGCACCACGGCCAACGCCATCCGCAAGCTGCGCAAGAGCGGCTATGCGGGCAACTTCATGGCCTTCTCCATCGTCGGCATCGACCCGCTCTACGCCACGCTCGGCAAGGACATCGGCGGCATCGTGATCTCCCAGGTGGTGCCCTCGCCGCGGCCATCGGCCATTCCCATCGTCAAGGAGTACCTTGCGGCCGTCGACAACTCCGACCAGACCGCGTCGTACGAAGGCCTCGAAGGCTTCATCGCGGCCAAGGCGGCCGGCGAGGCCGTGCGCCGCGCGGGCCGCGGCTTCAACACGGCGAGCCTGCTGCGTGTGATGTCCGGCATGACCGACTACGACGTGGGCGGCTTCCGCATCAACCTGCGCCCGGGCCTGCGCGACAGCGTGCGCAGCATCGACCTCATCAGCATCTCCGCCGACGGCCGCGTATTGCGCTGATGCCTGCGCACGGGCTCAACCCGTGCTCACCAGCGCCTGCAGCGCATCGATCGACCGCAGCTCGATGCGCCCGTAGCCCAGTGCGACGACGCCCTCGCCTGCCAGCGCATTGAGCTCCTTCGACAGCGTCTGCCGCGTCACGCCCAGCATCATGGCAAGCGCCTCCTGCGGCAGCTGCAGTTGGTGCCGCAGGTGCACCGATTGCGTGGCATCGCCGCGCGCCAGCACCAGCAGCCGGTGCGCCACGCGGGCGCGCAGGCTGCGCAGCATGGCGTCTTCCGTCAGGCCGTAGAGCATGCGCACGCGTGCCGCCAGCATCGCGGCGATGGCGTTGGAGAAGACCACGTCGCGCATCAGCTGCACGAAAGCCGCGGGCGGCACTGCGAGCAGGTCGAGCGCTTCCAGCGCGGTGGCGTCGTGCGTGCGCGGCGAGCCGTCGATCAGCGTGATCTCGCCAAACCAGTTGCCGGGCTCCAGCACGGCGAGGATGGCCTCGCGCCCGTCCTGCCGCAGAGACGAGATCTTGATGGTGCCGGCCACCAGCCCATAGAAGCCGCCGCCAGCCGCGTGAATGGGATCGCCCTGGCGAAACACCATCGCGCCGCGCCGTGCATGGATGAGCTCGGCCGCGCCGAGCAGCGCCTCCCGCTGCGCGCGCGGAATGCTGGTGAACCATGGATTGCCCTCGAGGGCACCGCGATGCGCGGCAGAGAGGCGGGGTTTGGACGAAGCGGCCATGCGGGCGGGGGTTTACCAGAACCCCGCATTGTCAAATTCTTGACAGTTCCGCGTCAAGCGCAGGCATACAGTGACCGGCACCCACAAGAACGGAGACCTCACGATGAGCAACGCACGCGCAAGTTTCAGGAGCATGCAGGAAAGCACGCGCGAAGACTGGCAGCTGATCGGCGGCGAGTTCATGCAGTTCGCGGGCGGCCTGCCCGCACGCGTGATCAAGCACCTGCAGATCCTCGAAGGCGACTACGGCGGCTTTCCGGTCGACCGCTACACGCACTCGCTGCAGACCGCCACGCGCGCGCTGCGCGACGGCCGCGACGAGGAGTACGTGGTGTGCGCGCTGCTGCACGACATCGGCGACACGCTCGGCAGCTTCAACCACCCCGACATCGCCGCCGCCATCCTCAAGCCCTTCGTGAGCGAAGCCAATCACTGGATGGTGCAGCACCACGGCATCTTCCAGGGGCACTACTTCTTCCATCACATCGGGCTGGACCGCGACATGCGCGACAGCTTCAAGGACCATCCGCACTACGAGCGCACGGCCGAGTTCTGCGCTCTCTACGACAACCCCGCTTTCGACCCCAAGGCCGAGACCCTGCCGATCGGGGAATTCGAACCCATGCTGCGCCGCCTGATGGCACAGCCGAAGCAAAGCATCTACAAGGCGGCCTTGCAAGAGCCGGCTGCGGCCTGATGCCGAACTCCATAACCACCAAAGGACACCACGCCATGAACGCCACCACCCAACCCGAAATCCAGAAGCTCGTCTCCGCCGAGGAGTGGCAACTGCGCGTCGACCTTGCCGCCTGCTATCGCCTCGTGGCGCTGTACGGCTGGAGCGACCTGGTGTTCACGCACATCAGCGCACGCATCCCCGGCCCGGAGCACCACTTCCTGATCAACCCCTACGGCCTGATGTTCGACGAGATCACCGCGTCGAGCCTGGTGAAGGTCGACCAGCAGTGCAACAAGATCATCGACTCGCCCTACCCCGTGAACCCGGCCGGCTTCGTGATCCACAGCGCCGTGCATGCCGCGCGCGAAGACATCCAGTGCGTGCTGCACACCCACACCAAGGCCGGCATTGCCGTCAGCGCGCAGAAAAACGGCGTGCTGCCCATCAGCCAGCAGTCGACCTTCGTGCTGGCCTCGCTGGCCTACCACGACTACGAAGGCGTGGCCTTTCGCGACGACGAGAAGCCGCGCCTGCAGGCCGACATGGGGAGCGCCAACTTCCTCATGCTGCGCAACCACGGCCTGCTGACCTGCGGCAAGACCATCGCCGACGCCTTCCTCTCGATGTACACCTTCGAGAACACCTGCCAGATCCAGATTGCGGCGCAGTCGGGCGGCAGTGAACTCACGCAGGTGAACCCCAAGATCGTCGAGGGCGTGGGCCAGGCAATGAAGGTGCAGACCGGCGGCATGGGCGGCCAGTTCGTCTGGCCTTCGCTGATCCGCAAGCTCGACCGCATCGACGACAGCTACAAACAATAAGACGCGCGCCGCCCGCTGTTTTCGCGGCCGACGGCGCCTGCGCGATGATCGGGCGATGGAACTCCGGCAACTGCGCTACTTCGTCAAGGTCTGCGAGCTTCGCAGCATGGGCCGCGCGGCCGTGGAGTTGGGGGTGGTCACCTCGGCGCTGAGCCAGCAGATCAGCCGGCTCGAAAGCGAACTCTCGACGCGGCTGCTGCGCCGCCATTCGACCGGCGTCATGCCCACCGACGCGGGCCTGGCCTTCCTGCACCAGGCGCAGCTCACGTTGCGCCACGCCGACGACGCCGTGCGCGCCGCCCAGCAGGCGCGCCTGTCGGGCCATGTGAGCGTGGGCCTGGCTCCCACCACCGCCACCGTGCTGGGCGTGCCGCTGATGCAGGCCATGCAGGCGCGTTACCCCGAAGTGCGCCTGCACATGGTCGAGGCGCTGTCAGGGCACCTCACGACGATGCTGCACGCGCGCCAGCTCGACCTGGCCGTTCTGTTCCAGACCGACACGCCGCGGCGCTGGAGCGTGGCGCCGCTGCTGGCCGAAAAGCTCTTCGTGATCGCTTCGCCCACGCTGTCACCGCGCCCCACCGGTGCGAAGGTGCGGCTGTCGCAGCTGGCCGAAGTGCCGCTGATCCTGCCCAGCGGCAGCCACGGCCTGCGCGCCACGCTGATGGCCGCCTTTGCGCGGGCACGCGTGGCGCCGCGCATCGTGGCCGAGGTCGATGGCCTGGCATTGCTGATGGACGCGGTGCGCGCCGGCCACGGTGCGACCATCCAGCCCGGCGCCGCCACGGCGCGGCGCGACCGCGACGATCTCGTGCTCACGCAGATTTCCGACGCGCACGTGGGCCGGCGCAACCTGCTCGTGAGTCTGTCGGACGACGAGCTCTCGCCCGCCGCGCTGGCCGCGCGCGTGGTGGTGGCCGAGACCGCGCGCACGCTGGTGCGCGAAGGCCGCTGGGCCGGCGCAAGTCTTCTCGATCACTGAACACCTGTTGCTTCTTTTGGCCTTTCGCGTGAAGGCTTCACTCCCTAAAGTCTCCTGCATTCCAAGGAGACCCACGAGTGATAGACGTACTGGTTGTCGGTGGCGGCAATGCCGCGCTGTGCGCCGCGCTGATGGCGCGCGAGGCCGGCGCTTCGGTGCTGCTGCTGGAGGCTTCGCCCAAAGAATGGCGTGGCGGCAATTCGCAGCACACCCGCAACCTGCGCTGCATGCACGACGCGCCGCAGGATGTGCTGGTCGATGCCTACCCTGAAGAGGAGTACTGGCACGACCTGCTGAAAGTGACGGGAGGCCTCACCGACGAGCACCTCGCGCGGCTGGTGATCCGCGCCTCGTCGAACTGCCGCGACTGGATGCGCAGCCACGGCGTGCACTTCCAGCCGCCGCTGTCGGGCGCGCTGCACGTGGCGCGCACCAATGCCTTCTTCATGGGCGGCGGCAAGGCGCTCGTCAACGCCTACTACCGCAGCGCCGAAAGGCTGGGCGTGCAGATCCGCTACGACTCGCCCGTGGCCTCGGTCGAACTCGACGGCGACCGCTTCGTTGCCGTGCACACCGAAGCCGGCGGGCGCATCGCGGCAAAAAGCTGCGTGCTGGCCTCGGGCGGTTTCGAGTCGAACCGCGAGTGGCTGCGCGAAGCGTGGGGCCGAAACGAACGCGGCGAATGGCCGGCCGACAACTTCCTGATCCGCGGCACGCGCTTCAACCAGGGCGTGCTGCTCAAGCACATGATCGATGCGGGCGCCGACAGCATCGGCGATCCGTCGCAGGGCCACATGGTGGCCATCGACGCGCGCGCACCGCTGTACGACGGCGGCATCTGCACGCGCATCGACTGCGTGTCGCTCGGCGTGGTGGTCAACCGCGACGCGCAGCGCTTCTACGACGAGGGCGAAGACTTCTGGCCCAAGCGCTACGCGATCTGGGGCCGGCTCGTGGCCCAGCAGCCGGGGCAGATCGCCTGGTCGGTCATCGATCAGAAAGCGGTCGGGCGCTTCATGCCGCCGGTGTTCACCGGCACGCAGGCAAACACGCTCGGCGAACTCGCCATGAAGCTCGGCCTGGACCAAGCCGCCTTCGTTCGCACCGTGCAGGACTACAACGCCGCCTGCCGCGTCGGCCGCTTCGACCACACGGCGCTGGACGATTGCCACACCGAAGGCCTCGCGCCCGCCAAGACGCACTGGGCGCGGCCGATCGACACCGCACCCTTCTACGGCTACCCCCTGCGCCCCGGCATCACCTTCACGTATCTCGGCCTGAAGGTGGACGAGACCGCCGCCGTGCGCTTCGGCGGCCGGCCGAGCCCCAACCTCTTCGTGGCCGGCGAAATGATGGCCGGCAACGTGCTGGGCAAGGGCTACACGGCTGGCGTGGGCATGAGCATCGGCACGGCCTTCGGGCGCATCGCCGGCACGCAAGCGGCGAACGCAGCAAAGAACGTCTCAAAGCAATCTCCGGAGGCCGCCCTTGCAGCAGCTCACTGACCTCGTCGCGCGCGCCCGTGCCGATGCCGACGGCATCGGCGGCAATCCCACGTCGCGCGTGATCCCGATCCAGCCCGCCCTGCCGCTGACCGCGCCTGAAGGCGAGGTCGCACGCATCCTGCAGATCTGCAACGCCTGCCGCTACTGCGAAGGCTTTTGTGCCGTGTTCCCCGCGATGACGCGACGGCTCGAATTCGGCAAGGCCGATACGCATTACCTCGCAAACCTCTGCCACAACTGCGGTTCGTGCCTGCATGCCTGCCAGTACGCACCGCCGCACGAGTTCGCGGTGAACGTGCCACAAGCGATGGCGCAAGTGCGCCTGCAGACCTACCACGACTACGCATGGCCGCCCGTGATGGGCGCGCTCTACAAAAAGGCCGGGCTCACCGTCGCGCTCGCACTGGCGGGCGGGCTCGCGCTGTTCCTCGTGCTGGCCGTGGCGATGTCGGGCGCGCTGCTGCACGAACCGCTTGCGGGCAACTTCTACGCGATCTTTCCGCACAACTTCCTCGCCCTGGTGTTCGGCGCGGTGTTCCTGTTCGTGATGTTCGCGCTGGCGATGGGCACGCGCCGCTTCTGGCGCGAGGTGTCGCCCGCGAACGATCCAGGCAACGCCCCCGACCTGCCGGGCGTGCGCCGCGCGGCCGGCGCCGAAGCCGCGCACGACGCGCTGCGCCTGAAGTACCTCGACGGCGGCCACGGCGAGGGATGCAACAACGACGACGACCGCTTCACCCTCTGGCGTCGGCGCTTCCATCACTTCACCTTCTACGGCTTCATGCTGTGCTTTGCCTCGACCTGCGTGGCGACGCTCTATCACTACCTGTTCGACCTGCACGCGCCCTACGCGCTCACGAGCCTGCCGGTGCTGCTGGGCGCTGCAGGCGGCATCGGCCTCGCGATCGGTCCCGTCGGTCTGCTCTGGCTGAACCTGCGTCGCCACGCCGCGCACGGCGACGCGGCGCAGCGGCCGATGGACCGCGGCTTCATCGCGCTGCTGCTGCTCACCAGCCTCACCGGCCTGGCGCTGCTGGCCTGGCGCGACACCCGCTTCATGGCGCTGCTGCTCGCGGTGCACCTGGGCGTGGTGATGGCGCTCTTTCTCACGCTGCCCTACGGCAAGTTCGCGCACGGCATCTTCCGCTGCGCGGCGCTGCTGAAGTTCGCCATCGAGAAGCGCCTGCCGAGCCGGCTGCGGCTGGGCGCGGACTGAATGCGCGAGACCCTTCACCTCCACAACAACACCGAGACCTCAAGACCATGAACCGACACACCTTCCTTCGCACCACCATCGCCGCACTGATGCTCGCCAGCGGCGCGGCATCCGCCGCCGAATGGCCGACGAAACCCATCACGCTCGTCGTCCCCTTCGTGGCCGGGGGCACCACCGACATCGTCGCGCGCACCATCGGCCAGAAGCTCTCCGAATCGCTCAAGCAGCCGGTGATCGTCGACAACCGCGGCGGGGCAGGCGGCACCGTGGGCGCGACCATCGCGTCGAAGGCGCCGGCCGATGGCTACACGCTGTTCCTCGCCACCATCGCGCACGCGATCGCGCCGGGCCTCTACAAGAAGCTCGCCTATGACTTCCAGCGCGACTTCGATCCCGTCGCGCTCGCGGCTTCCACGCCCAACGTGCTGATCGTCAACGAGAAGGTGCCTGCACGGACAGTGGCCGAACTCGTCGCGTACATCAAGGCCAACCCCGGCAAGGTCAACTTCGGCTCGGCCGGCAACGGCAGCACCGAGCACATCTCGGGCGAACTGTTCCGCTCGATGACGAAGACCGACATCGTGCACGTGCCCTACAAGGGCGGCGCGCCGATGATGGCCGACCTGATGGGCGGGCAGATCCAGATGGCCATCGAGACCAGCCCCTCGGCCTCGCCGCACATCAAGGCCGGCAAGGTGCACGCGCTGGCCGTGACCACGAAGGCGCGCTCGCCCGCCTATCCTGGTGTGCCGACGCTCGACGAAGCCGGCCTCAAGGGCTACGACATGACGACATGGTTCGCGCTCATGGCGCCGCACGGCACGCCGCCCGAGATCGTGCAGCGCCTGAACACCGAACTCGCCCGCGCGGTGCAACAGCCCGATGTGATCAAACGTTTCGAGGAACAGGGTGTAACGGCCGGGAACATGAAACCCACGGAACTGGCCAGCTTCATCGGCACCGAGACGACCAAGTGGGTCAAAGTGGCGAAGGAAGCCGGCGCCACCGCCGAATAGGCGGGCCGGCTCGGACAAGCCCCTACGGCCAGGGCGGAAACCCGCTGGCCGGGGCCGGCGTGCATTGTCTGCAGAATAGAGGGCCATGCACGTTCGAAAAGCCGCGGTTCCCGCCCTCGTTTTCCTCCTTTCCGCACTCTCCTTCCCCGCCCTGCTTCCTCCCGCCACTGCGGCGTCCGTTTCCAAGGACCTTCAACCCTCCCGCTCGCCCGACGCCGCCGAGGCCCGCATCGAATCGCTCATCGCCCGCATGACGGTGCAGGAGAAGGCCGGCCAGCTGAGCCTCTACGGCCCGGCCGATATCGACACCCCCAACAACCCGCAGGCCGGCTCGCGCAACGTGCAGCAGGAAGCCGCTGACGTGCGCGCCGGCCGCCTCACCGGCCTGTTCAACAACGCGGGCCTCGAAGGCAAGCGGCGGCTGCAGCAGATGGCGGTGAACGAGTCGCGCCTGGGCATTCCGCTGATCTTCGGTGCGGACGTGATCCACGGCTTTCGCACCATGTTCCCGATGCCGCTGGCCGAGGCGTCGAGCTGGGAGCCCGCGCTCGCCGAGCGCACCGCGCGCGCCGCGGCGGTCGAAGCCACGGCCGACGGCTTCCGCTGGACCTTCGCGCCGATGGTCGACGTCGCGCGCGACGCGCGCTGGGGCCGCGGCCTCGAAGGCGCGGGCGAAGACGCGTACCTCTCCAGGCAGTTCGCCGCCGCGCGCGTGCGCGGCTTCCAGGGCCCCGACCTCTCTCGGCCCGACGCCATGCTGGCCACGCCCAAGCACTTCGCGGCCTATGGCGCGGCCGAGGGCGGACTCGACTACAGCGTGAGCGACATCTCCGAGCGCACGCTGCGCGAGGTGTACCTGCCGCCCTTCCGCGCGGCACTGGACGCGGGCGCGCTGTCGATCATGAGCGCCTTCAACGAGATCGGCGGCGTGCCCTCCACCGCCAATCCCGCGCTGCTCACAGGCGTGCTGCGCGACGAGTGGAAGTTCAAGGGCTTCGTGGTGTCCGACTACACGGCCGACGAGGAACTGGTGGAGCACGGCTACGCCGCCAACCCGCGCGAAGCGGCCAGACAGGCCTTCATGGCCGGCACCGACGTGAGCATGCAGAGCGGCCTGTACGCGCGCTATCTGCCCGAGCTGGTGGCTTCGGGCGAAGTGCCGATGGCGCGGCTCGACGACGCGGTGCGCCGCGTGCTGCGCGTGAAGCAGAAGCTCGGCCTGTTCGACGACCCCATGCGCGGCCTCGACGGCCCGCCTGCCGCGCAACGCACAGAGAACCCCGAATTCATCGCGCTGGCCCGCGAGAGCGCGCGCCGCTCCATCGTGATGCTGAAGAACGAGCGCGCGCTGCTGCCGCTGTCCAAGGCCGGCACGAAGATCGCGCTGATCGGCCCCTTCGCCGAGGGCACTGTCGACCTGATGGGCGCCTGGAGCCTGTCCCCGGGCCAGTCGGCGCCGGTGGGCGTCGACCAGGGTCTGCGCGCGGCACTGGGGGCCGATTCGTCGGTGAACGTCGTGCGCGGCTCGGGCATCGAGTCGGCGTTGCCCGGTGGCATCGACGCCGCGGTGGCCGCCGCGCGCGATGCGGACGTGGTGCTGCTGGCCATCGGCGAGAGCCAGAAGATGTCGGGCGAGGCGCGCTCGCGCGCCGCCATCGGCCTGCCGCAGGCGCAGCAGGACCTGGCCGAAGCCGTGGCCGCCACCGGCAAGCCGGTGGTCGTGCTGCTGAGCAACGGCCGCGCGATGGCGCTCAAGGGTGCGGTGCGCGATGCGCGCGCCATCCTCGTCACATGGTTCCTGGGCGTGCAGACCGGCAACGCGATCGCCGACGTGGTGTTCGGCGACTTCAATCCCTCGGGCCGCCTGCCCGTGAGCTTTCCGCAGACGGCGGGACAGGTGCCCTACTACTACGGCCACAAGCGCACCGGCCGCCCCTCGCCCGAGAACGCACCGGGCACGGCCTTCAGGACCCGCTACCTGGACGCGACCAACGAGGCGCTCTACCCCTTCGGCTTCGGCATCGGCTATGCACCGGTGCACTACGACGGCGTGGAGCTGAGTTCGGAGCGCCTGCCGCTGTCGGGCACGCTGCGCGTGCGCGCCACCGTCAGCAACACCGGCCAGCGCGAGGCCGAGGAAGTGGTGCAGCTCTACATCGCCCAGCGCGCCGCCAGCGTGACCCGGCCCGTGCGCGAGCTCAAGGAATTCCGCAAGGTCGACATTGCGCCCGGCGCATCGACGGTCGTCGAGTTCGCGCTCACGGCCAACGACCTGGCATTCGTCGGCCGCGACATGAAGCCGGCCGTGGAGCCCGGCGATTTCGATCTCTGGGTGGGGCCTTCGGCTGCGGGCGGCATTCGCAAGCAGTTCGCTCTCACGCGGGAATGAAGCCGTCGGCGCCCGTCAGGGGCGGTGCGCCCTGCGGCAGTTTCAGTCGAGCCCGTGGAACATGCTGTCGTCCGGCCCGATGTGCGAGGGCGGCGTCCAGGCGGCGTCGCGCATCGAGCGGCTCACGAGCTTTTCCACGCCCAGCAGCGTGGCGAAGATCGCCATGCGCACGGGAATCCCGTTGTCGGTCTGGCGGAAGATGGCCAGGCGCGGGTCGTTGTTGAGGTCGACGCTGAGGTCGTGCGAGCCCGGGCGGCCGTCGCGCGGCAGCGGGTGCATCACGACCACGTCTGGCTTGCAGGCCGATTCGACGAGTGCGCGGTTGATCTCGAAAGCGTTGTCGAAGCCCTCCAGCACTTCGTCGTGCGCGAAGCGCTCCTTCTGGATGCGCGTGGCGTAGATGATGTCGGCGCCGGCCAGCGCCCGCGCCGGCGCGGCCGCGGTCTCGACCACGTGGCCGTTGCGGCTCACGGCGTCCACGATTTCCGCCGGCATGGCGAGCGAGGGCGGCGAGATGAGCGTGAACTTCAGCCCCTTGTACAGCGCGAGCAGCTTGATGAGCGAGTGCACGGTGCGCCCGTATTTCAGGTCGCCGACCATGGCGATGTGCGCACCGTCCACCAGCTTCCCCAGGCGCGAGAACTCGCGCTGGATGGTGTACAGGTCGAGCAGCGCCTGGCTCGGGTGCTCGCCCGGTCCGTCGCCGCCGTTGATGACCGGCACGTTGGTGGCGCGCGCGAATTCGGCGACCGAGCCCTGCTCCGGATGCCGCACCACGATGGCGTCGACATAGCCGCTGATCACTCGGCTGGTGTCGTAGATCGATTCGCCCTTGGCCATCGACGAGAAGGTGAAGCCGGTGGTGTCGCACACCGAACCGCCCAGCCGGCAAAACGCCGCGCCGAAGCTCACACGCGTGCGCGTGCTGGCCTCGAAGAAAAGATTGGCCAGCACGGCGCCTTCGAGCACGCGGCTGACCTTGCGCCGCCGCGCGATGGGCTGCATGACGTCAGCCAGCTGGAACAGCTCGTCGATGGCGTCGCGGTTGAACTGGTTGACCGAGAGCAGGTGGTGCGAGCCTTCAATGGCAAGCGACCTTCGCAAGGCGCTTTCATATGCGCTTTGCGTATATTCCGCGCGACGCCCGTCCGAAGCCAGGATTTCGCTCACGAAGCGCCGGGCCACTTCGGGCATGGCCCGGAATTCATTGGACTCGTCGGGTAGCAGCCAGGCGTCGAGCGCCCGTCTTCGGCTGCCGATGCGTTCGGCAAAGGCGTCGCGCGTCATGTTGAGTTGACGCATCGCGTCGCGGAGGAGCACCTGTTGCGGCATGTTCATGGGCCACAAGCATATACTCAATGCGTATATTTTCAAAGCAAAACGAACAAGCGCCCGCCGTTTTGGCTACCTACGGGTCTTCCTCGCAGGCTTCTTCGCCACCTGGCGCTGCGAGCGCTGCCGCAGCGTCGAACCCGAACCGCGCGGCGGGTTCGCCGGCGCCACCTCGTGCTGGCTCGCCCTCGAAGTGAAATCGCATGTCTTCACCGCCAGCTCGACGATGCGCGCGCCAGCGTGGGACTGGCGTTGTCGCGCCGGTACCCCCGGTGACCTCGTCATCGGCGATGCGGATGGCGTGGTCGTCGTCGAGCGGGAGAAGGTGGAGACGCTTCTTCAGGCGGCGGCGAAGAAGGTCGAGGACGAGGCTGCGCGCATCGAGGCCATCAAGAATGGCAACACGGCTGCCAAATGGCTGAACTCCGCGCTGCGCAACGCGGGCGTTCTCAAGGAAAACGAGACCCTCTAGGGTCGGGCGTCATCAGCCGATAACGCGGACTACACGAAGCGAACACGAAGAAAAGGCCCGAAGGCCCGTTCTTCATGCTTGCCAGTTCGGCTTACAGGCCTGCCTGGCGCGTGAACGACACGCTGGGCTTCTTGTAGGCTTGCGGCACTTCGTCACGGTAGAACGCGCGGCGATCGAGGCTGGCGAGCGGATCGTGAGCCTTGGCAACGGCTTCGGCTTGCACGGTCGCGCGGTTGGCGGTCGACGTGAAGGTCTGTGCGCCAGCGCTGGAGGCATCGGCGTACTCGTTGCCGGCGCGTGCGGCGGCAGCGGCCTGCGGTGCGACTTCGGCGCGGGTGACAGAAGAGTTCACGACGTGCACGCCGTCGTAGGTTTCTGCATGGGCTCCGGCAGCGGCCAGGAGCGAGAGAGCAGCAGCAGCGAGGATCTTCGAGGCATTCATTTCAATCTCCTTCAGATGGTTGGTTGGTGAGGAGAAGTTTGATCCTGAAAAGCCTCGAAAAACACCGGCAAAAGGAACCACGGCGTTCACAGGATTGAAACAATCGAACCCTTGAAAACAGCCGGTCGTCAGTGGCTGATCATCCACGGTCGCCGCGACGGCGCAGACTTGGCCCCGCTCGGCGCCGTCACCGTCGCACTTCGTTTGCCCGAGCCGCAGCAGCCGCACCCCGCCGGATGCTTGAAGCGCGCGTAGTCGCGCGAGTTGCCCGGCTCGTGCCGCGCGCGCTCGTTGGTTTCCATGGCGCGGCGCGTGCCCGAGGCCATCAGTGCGAGCCGCGGCGCGGCCGACAGCACGCGCGGCGAAGCGCATCCGCAATCGGGGCACGCAGCCGCCTCGTCGCGCAGGCCTGAGGGCCGCAACGCCTCGAAGCCGCCGCACTGCCCGCAGGCGTAGTCGTAGGTCGGCATGGCTTGCTTCAGCGCAGGTCGTGCGACAGCGGCATGTCGATGCTGCCGTCGATGAACTTCACCGGGCCCGAGGCGTTCGGGTTGATGTCGAAGTCGAAGATGCCCGTGGGCAGCCACAGCGTGGCGCACGAGTTGGGCACGTCGACCACCCCGCTGATGTGGCCCTGAACCGGCGCCGTGCCCAGGATCGAATAGGCCTGCGCGCCCGAGTAGCCGAACTTCTTCAGGTACTCGATGGCGTTCAGGCAGGCCTGGCGGTAGGCCACGTTCACGTCGAGGTAGTGCTGCTTGCCGCTCTCGTCGACCGAGATGCCTTCGAAGATCAGGTAGTCGTTGTACTGCGGCGTGATCGGGCTGGGCTTGAAGATCGGGTTCTTGATGCCGTACTTGGCCATGCCGCCCTTGATGAGCGAGACCTTCATGTGCACCCAGCCGGCCATCTCGATGGCGCCGCAGAAGGTGATTTCGCCGTCGCCCTGGCTGAAGTGCAGGTCGCCCACGCTCAGGCCAGCGCCGTCGACGTAGACCGGAAAGAACACCTTGGAGCCGCGCGAGAGGTCCTTGATGTCGCAGTTGCCGCCGTGCTCGCGCGGCGGCACGGTGCGCGCGCCCTCCGCCGCAGCCTTGGCGCGGGCCTCGCCGGTCATCTTGCCCATGTGGGCGGTGCCGGCGAAGGGCGGATTGGCCAGGCCGGGCACGCGGTCCGGGTCGGTGGCGATGAGCGCCTTCTCGCGCTCGTTCCACATGTCGAGCATCGGCTTGTCGGGCAGGCAGCCGATCAGGCCAGGGTGGATCAGGCCCGCGAAGTTCACGCCCGGAACGTGCCGCGAGCTGGTGAACATGCCCTTGAAGTCCCAGATCGATTTCTGCGCCTCAGGAAAATGGTCGGTGAGGAAGCCGCCGCCGTTCTTCTTCGAGAAGAAGCCGTTGAAGCCCCAGAGGCTGTCCTGCTTCGCGCCGATGTCCAGCAGGTCGACCACCAGCAGGTCGCCGGGCTCGGCGCCCTTCACGCCCACGGGCCCCGAGAGGTAGTGCACCGTGCTCAGGTCGATGTCGCGCACGTCGTCGGCGCTGTCGTTGTTCTTGATGAAGCCGCCGGTCCAGTCGAAGGTCTCCAGGATGAAGTCGTCGCCCGGGTTGACCCAGCAGGCCATCGGGATGTCCGGATGCCAGCGGTTGTGGATCATCTCGTTCTCGGTGGGCGGCTTGGTCAGGTCGACCTTGATCAGCGTGTCCGTCATTTGCAGTGGCTCCTGGTTGGGTTGTGGTTGAGCGGAAATCAGACAGAGAGATAGGCTTTGATGTGATCCACGTCGGTCTTGTCGCGCGCGGTCTCGTGCACGAGGCGCCCGCCTTCGATGACGAAGAGCCGGTCTGCCACGTCCATCGCGAAGCTGAGCACCTGCTCGGACACGACGATGGTGATGCCGCGCAGCTTGCGGATCTCATTGAGCGCCTTGGCGATGTCCTTGATGATCGAAGGCTGGATGCCCTCGGTGGGCTCGTCGAGCAGCAGCACCTTGGGGTCGGTGACGAGCGCGCGCGCAATGGCGAGCTGCTGCTGCTGGCCGCCCGAGAGGTTGCCGCCCTTGCGGCTCTTCATGTCCCACAGCACAGGGAAGAGCGCGTAGATTTCCTCGGGAATGCGCCGCGTCTTCGAGTTCTCCAGGCCGGTCTGGATGTTCTCCTCCACCGTCAGCGTCGGAAAGATCATCCGGCCCTGTGGCACGTAGGCGATGCCCTTGGCCACGCGGCGGAAGCTCTCGTCGCGCGACACGTCCTGCCCCGCCACCTCGATGCGCCCGCTCTTCAGCGGTAGCACGCCCATGAGGCTCTTGAACAGCGTGGTCTTGCCCATGCCGTTGCGGCCCATGATGGCGATGGTTTCGTTGGCATGGCCCTCGAACGAGATGCCATGCAGCGCCTCGCTCTGGCCGTAGGCGACGTGCAGGTCTTCGACCTTCAGGTTGATGTTGCTCATGTCAGTGGCCCAGGTAGACGTCGATGACCTTCGGATCAGCCTGCACCTTCTCCATCGCCCCCTCGGCAAGGATCTTTCCCTGGTGCATGACGGTGACCTTGTGCGCGATCTGCTTCACGAAGGCCATGTCATGCTCGATGACGATCACTGCGCGGTTCTGGCAGATGCGCTTGAGCAGGTCGGCCGTGAGTTCCCGTTCGCGTGCGCTCATGCCGGCGATGGGCTCGTCGAGCATCAGCAGCTCGGGCTCCTGCATCAACAGCATGCCGATCTCGAGCCACTGCTTCTGGCCGTGGCTCAGCAGGCCTGCCTCGGTGTCGAGCTTGTCGGCAAGGCCGATGTCCTCGGCAATGGCCTGCACCTTGTTCTTGACCTCGTCGTCGCACCTGAAAGCCAGCGCACCGAACACCGAGCGGCCCTTCGGGAACGACACCTCCAAGTTCTGGAACACGCTGAGGTTCTCGTAGATGGATGGTGTCTGGAACTTGCGGCCGATGCCCAGCCGCACGCGCTTGTGCTCGGCCATCTTCGTGAGCTCGGTGTTCTTGAACTTGATGCTGCCGGCGCTTGCGCGCGTCTTGCCGCAGATCAGGTCGAGAAGCGTGGTCTTGCCTGCCCCGTTGGGGCCGATGATCACGCGCAGCTCGTTGCGGTCGATGTACAGCGTGAGGTCGTCGATGGCCTTGAAGCCGTCGAAGGAGACGGTGAGGTCTTCCACGGCGAGCGCGAAGTCGGTGTTGCTCATGAGGTTGCTCCGCGTGTGTTCAGGCGCGCTGGCTGCCGATGCCTTCGGGCAGCTTGGGCTCGGGTTCCGTCAGGACCGGTGCTGCAGGCGCGGCCGGGGCAACCGGAGGCTTCACGGCCGCATCGCGCAGCGCCTGCCGGCGCGACTTCCACCACGGGCGGATCTTTTCTTCCCACACGCCCGCGAGCCCCATCGGGAAGGCCATGGTCACGCCGATGAAGAGGCCCGCCATCAGGAACAGCCACAGGTCCGGAAAGCTCTCCGAGAACAGCGTCTTGCCCGCATTCACCAGCAGCGCGCCATACACCGCGCCCACCAGGCTCATGCGCCCGCCCACCGCACAGAAGATCACCATCTCGATCGAAGGCACGATGCCCACGAAACTCGGCGACATGAAACCCACCTGCAGCGCGAACATCGCGCCACCGATGCCCGAAAGCGCGGCCGCCAGGCAGAAGATGAAGACCTTGAAGTTCGACACGTCGTAGCCCGAGAAGCGCACCCGGTCTTCCTTGTCGCGCATGGCCAGCAGCAGCGTGCCCAGCTTGCTGGTCTGTATCCAGCGGCACAGCAGGATGCTGCCCACCAGCAGGGCCACGCAGACGTAGTAGAGGACGTACTTGGCGCTGTCGGTGCGCGTGTCCCAGCCCAACAGGGT
The DNA here is from genome assembly GCF_059491885.1 of Variovorax sp. Varisp46. Lineage (NCBI taxonomy): Bacteria > Pseudomonadati > Pseudomonadota > Betaproteobacteria > Burkholderiales > Comamonadaceae > Variovorax > Variovorax sp. Varisp46. Next base: position 1,595,438 of record NZ_CP168515.1, on the reverse strand, counting down.
CTTCAGGTCGGTCATGCCGTTCACGCCGCCGGTATAGCCCTGCTGGCCGATGATGAGCACGGTGCAGATCAGCGCCACCGCCTGCGTGATGATCGCGAAATACACGCCGCCCACGCGCCGCTTGAACATCGCGAAGCTGATGAGCCAGGCCAGTGCCATCGGCGCCAGCACCACCAGCGCGAGGCTCAGCGGCAGGCTCTTGAAGGGCAGCCACAGCGTGGGGAGCTCGGTGATCTGGTTCCAGTCCATGAAGTCCGGAATACCCGGCGTGGTCTGGATCTTGGTGGAGACCGGGTCGGACGCCTCCAGCTTGAGGAACATCGCCATCGCATACCCGCCGATGCCGAAGAAAACGCCCTGCCCCAGGCTCAGCACGCCGCCGTAGCCCCACACCATGACGAGGCCCACGGCCACGAAGGCGTAGGTGAGGTACTTGCCCACGAGGTTGAGGCGGAAGATGTCGAGCGACAGCGGCAGCACCACCGCGAGCAGCAGCACCAGCAGCAGGAGGCTGCCCAGCTGGTAGCGCTGGATCGAGGCCTTGATGAAATTCATCGGAACGTTCTCCAGGAGGGAATCGGATTCAGCGGCGCACCTTGACTGCAAATAGCCCTTGTGGCCGCAGCATCAGGATGAAGACGATCAGCGACAGCGTCAGCACCTTGGCCATCGAGCCGGTCATGAAGAACTCGGAGACCGACTGCGTCTGTGCAATGCCGAAGGCAGAGACCACCGTGCCGAAGAGGCTGGCCGCGCCGCCGAAGGTGACGACCAGGAAGGCGTCGACGATGTAGAGCGAGCCCGAGGTCGGCCCGGTGGAGCCGATGGTGGTGAAGGCCGCGCCCGCCACGCCGGCAATGCCGCAGCCGATGGCGAAGGTGAGGCGGTCGGTCTTCTTCGTGTCGATGCCGGTGGCGTTGGCCATCGTGCGGTTGGCGACGGTGGCGCGCACCCTCAGGCCCCAGCGGCTCTTGTGCAGCGCGATGAGCACGCCGCCCGTGACCAGCGCGGTGAGCGCCAGCACGAACAGGCCGTTGATCGGAATGTCGAGGCCTTCATGCGGCGTCCACGAGCCCATGAGCCACTCGGGCAGCGTGGGGCTCACTTCCTTCGGGCCGATGAAGGTGCGAAAGATCTGCTGCAGGCCCAGGCTCACGCCCCAGGTGGCGAGCAGCGTGTCGAGCGGTCGCTTGTAGAGGTGGCGGATGAGCACCCACTCCACGATCCAGCCGACGATGAAGGCGAAGACGAAGGCCAGCCCGATGGCGATCGGGAAGTAGTACGGCATGAACGCCGGCGCCAGGCTTTCGGTGACGCGCGCGGCCAGGTAGATCGAGTAGGCGCCGATGGTCATGAACTCGCCATGCGCCATGTTGATCACGCCCATCTGGCCGAAGATGATCGCCAGGCCCAGCCCCATCAGCAGCAGCACCGCGAAGAGGCTCAGCCCCGCGAAGCCCTGCATGAGGCCGATGTTCATCATGTCCGACAGAGTCATGGCGCGGATTCCGGATTTGGATGTTGGTATTGGCTCCTTCCCCCTCTGGGGGAAGGTTGGGATGGGGGCAGGCGGCGCTTGCGAGCGCGAGGCTTTATCCGACGCCGCTTGCCCCCACCCCTGCCCTCCCCCAAAGGGGGAGGGAGAAAGACATCAGGGTTTACTGATAGCCCTTCGGGAACGGATCCGGCTTGATCAGCTCAGCCGACTCCGCCACCACCTTGAACGTGCCATCGAGCTGCCCCTGCCCGATACGCGCCTTGCTCCACAGGTGATGGTTCGCGTCCAGCTTCACGTACCCCTCGGGCGCCGTCTTCAGCTCGATGCCCGGCGAGCCCGCCACCACCTTGTCCACGTCGAAGCTGCCCGCTTTCTCCACCGCCGCCTTCCACAGCCACGGCCCGAGGTAGCCCGCCTGCGTCACGTCGCCGATCACCGCGTCCTTGCCGTACTTGGCCTTGAAGGCTTCCACGAACTTCTTGTTGTTCGGGTTGTCCAGCGTCTGGAAGTACTTCATCGACGAATAGAAGCCCGCGAAGTTCTCGCCGCCCACGCCGGTCATCTCGTCTTCCGTCACGGCCAGCGTCAGCAGGAACTGCTTGTCGCCGGTGATGCCCGCGGCCTTGAGCTGCTTGTAGAAGGCCACGTTCGAGCCGCCCACCACGGCCGCGAAGATGCAGTCGGGCTTGGCCACCTTGATCTTGTTGATCAGCGAGTTGAAGTTGGTGTGGCCCAGCGGGTAGTACTCCTCGCCCTTGACCGAACCCTTCTGGAAGTTCTCGATGTGCTTGCGCGCGATCTTCATCGAGGTGCGCGGCCAGATGTAGTCGGAGCCTACAAGGAAGAAGGTCTTGGCCTTCTTCTCCTTCGCGCCCCAGTCCAGGCCCCAGATGATCTGCTGCGTGGCTTCCTGGCCGGTGTAGATCACGTTCTTGCTCTGCTCCAGGCCTTCGTAGAAGGTCGGGTAGTACAAGAGGCCGTTCTCCTTCTCGAACACCGGCAGCACCGCCTTGCGCGAAGCGCTGGTCCAGCAGCCGAACACGGCCGCGACCTTGTCGTTGACCAGCAGCTTCTTCGACTTCTCGGCGAAGGTGGGCCAGTCGGAGGCGCCGTCTTCCTTGATGACCTTGATCTTGCGGCCCAGGATGCCGCCCATGGCATTGATCTGGTCGATGGCGAGCTGCTCGGCCTGGATGGAGCCGGTCTCCGAGATGGCCATGGTGCCGGAAGACGAGTGCAGCTGGCCCACCGTCACCTCGGTGTCGGTCACAGCGAGCTTGGTGGTGTTCACCTTGGCCGTGGGGAACTGTCCTTGGCCGAAGCTGAGGCCGCTCAGGCCCAACACGGGCAACGCGGCGGCGCCCTGCAGCAGACGGCGGCGGCGCAATGCCAGGGCATCGAGAGAAAGATCGGAATCACGCGACATCAGGAAACTCCAGGCAGGTTGTTGGAAAGTAGGGCCGCGCACCATCACAGTGCATCGGACGGTGCCCCGAGCACCATGGCTGGCACTTTAGAAATCACCTGCGTACTCGCGAATACGTCATTCAACGTAGCGGTGCGCAGGCGCCCTGCCTGCAGACTCGAAGGCACGACATTGGCGGCAATGCAACCAGGGAGCGCTTCTTGCTGTGTCCGCCCTCATGCCACCGCCGCCGCGAGAACCCGCCATGCAATCCGTCTCCGGACAGAAGATCTTTCGCATCCGCCGCGACTACAACGCCTGGGTCGCGAACGAAACGCTGGAGGACTACGCGCTGCGCTACACGCCGCGCAGCTTTCGCAAATGGTCGGAGTTCCGCGTGGCCAATGCGGCCTTCGGTGCCACCTCGTTCCTGGCGCTGGAGGCCATCGGCGGTGCCATCGGGCTGAGCTACGGCTTCTCGAACGCGCTGTGGGCCATCCTGGTGGTGGGGCTCATCACTTTCCTTACCGGCCTGCCGATCTCGTACTACGCGGCGCGCCACGGCGTGGACATGGACCTGCTCACACGCGGCGCGGGCTTCGGCTACCTGGGCTCCACGCTCACCTCGCTGATCTACGCGAGCTTCACCTTCATCTTCTTCGCGCTGGAGGCGGCCATCCTCGCGCTGGCACTGCAGATGTACCTGGACTGGCCGCTGTGGCTGCTGTACCTGGTGTCGTCCATCGTCATCATTCCGCTGGTGGCGCGCGGCATCACGCTCATCTCGGGGCTGCAGCTGTGGACGCAGCCGATCTGGATCGTGCTGTTCGTTTGCCCCTTCATCGCGGTGATGGTGAAGAAGCCCGAGCTCTACGCCGACTTCACCGGCCTCGTGGGCCGCACCTCCGACAGCAGCGGCTTCGACCCACTGATGTTCGGAGCGGCCGCCACGGTGGCCTTCTCGCTGGTGGTGCAGATCGGCGAACAGGTCGACTACCTGCGCTTCCTGCCCGAGAAGACAGCCGCCAACCGGGGCCGCTGGTGGGCCGCGGTGCTGATCGCGGGGCCGGGCTGGATCGTGCCGGGCATGCTGAAGATGATGGGCGGGGCCTTCCTTGCCTTCCTCGCGCTGCAGCACGAGATACCCGGCATCCATGCGATCGAGCCGACGCAGATGTACCTCACCGGTTTCTCGTACGTGCTGCGCGACCCGGCCTGGGTGCTGGGCATCACGGTGCTCTTCGTGGTGGTCTCGCAGATGAAGATCAACCTCACCAACGCCTACGCGGGTTCGCTGGCATGGTCGAACTTCTTCGCGCGGCTCACGCACAGCCATCCGGGGCGCGTGGTGTGGCTGGTGTTCAACGTGGTCATCGCGATCCTGCTGATGGCGCTCGGCGTGTTCGCGGCGCTGGAGCACGTGCTGGGTTTCTACAGCAACATCGCCATCGCCTGGGTCGGCGCGCTGGTGGCCGACCTGGTCATCAACAAGCCGCTGGGGTGGAGCCCGAAGACCATCGAGTTCAAGCGCGCGCACCTGTACGACATCAACCCGGTCGGGCTGGTGGCGATGCTGGTGGCCGCCGCGCTGGCGATGCTGGCCTACTCGGGCGTGCTTGGCCATTGGGCAAAAGCCTTCTCGCCCTTCATCGCGCTGGTGACAGCCATGGCCGTGTCGCCGCTGCTGGCCTGGCGCACACGCGGGCGCTACTACCTCGCGCGCCACGACATCGACCGCTGGACGCCCGGCCAGAACGTGAAGTGCTCGGTATGCGACAACAGCTTCGAGTCGGAAGACATGGCGCACTGCCCGGCCTACAGCGCACCGATCTGCTCGCTGTGCTGCACGCTCGAATCGCGCTGCCACGACCGCTGCAAGACCGACTCGCGCGCGGCCGAGCAGATGAGCGGCTGGCTGCAGGCGCTGCTGCCGCCGGCGCTGTCGGCGCGGCTCAACTTCCGCGTGGCGCATTACCTGCTGATCGCCACATCGCTCATTGCATTGCTGGCCACCGTGGTCGGCGTGGTCTATGCGCAGGAGGCGCTGGCGGGCACGAGCGATTCGGTCATGGCCACGGCCTTCCTGAAAGTGTTCGCGCTGCTCTCGGTGGTGGCCGCGGTCGCCGCATGGTGGGTGGTGCTGGGCAGCGAGAGCCGGCAGATGGCGCAGGAAGAATCGATGCGCCACAACAACCTGCTCGCGCTCGAGATCGAGGCGCACCGCCGCACCGACGCCGCACTGCAGACCGCCAAGGAAGCCGCCGAGGCCGCGAACCAGGCCAAGACGCGCTATGTGGCCGGCATGACGCATGAGTTGCGCACGCCGCTCAACAGCATCCTGGGCTACTCGCAGATCCTGCTCAAGGGCGACGCGGTCGCGCCCCCGCGCGAGGCGGTGCAGACCATTCACCGCAGCGGCGAGCACATGCTGGGCCTGATCGACGGGCTGCTCGACCTGGCGCGCATCGAGGCCGGCCGGCTGCAGCTCGAACCCGCGCCGCTCGCGCTGCCCGCGTTTCTCGACCAGCTCGTGCACATGGTGCGCCCGCAGGCCGAGAACAAGGGCCTGGCCTTCGTTTGCACGCATGCAGGGCGGTTGCCGCCGTGGGTGCACGCCGATGCGAAATGGCTGCGGCAGATCCTCATCAACCTGCTGACCAATGCCGTGCGATTCACCGACAGCGGTACGGTCACGCTGCATGTGGATGCGCGGCGCGAGGTACTGCGCTTCGACGTGGTCGACACCGGCATCGGCGTCGCGCCGCAGGACCATCAGCGCATCTTCCTGCCCTTCGAGCGCGGCGCAGCGGGCCGCCGCCGTGGCGAGCCGGGCACGGGGCTGGGCCTCACCATCACCGGGCTGCTCACCTCGCTGATGGGCGGAGAGCTCAGGCTGGCATCGACATCGTCGCAGGGCAGCACCTTCAGCGTGCGCGTGTACCTGCGCGAGGTGGCCGACCCGGGCCCGCAGGCCAAGGCCGGCGCACTGCGGCAGCCCGTGTCGGGCTACATCGGCGCGCGCCGCACGCTGCTGGTGGTCGACGACCAGCCCGTGCAGCGCCAGATGCTGGCCGGCATGCTCGCACCGCTGGGCTTCGAGATACGCGAGGCCGCAAGCGGCACCGAATGTCTCGACAGCCTGCGCGAAGAATTGCCCTCGGCCATCCTGCTTGACCTGACGATGGACGACATGGACGGCTGGCAGACCGCCACCTCGGTGCGCGCCTCGGGCTTCGGGGACATCCCGATCATCATCGTCTCGGCCAACATGTTCGAGAACAAGAACGAGCGCCTGCAAGCGGCAGGCTGCCAGGCCTTTGTGGGCAAGCCGGTGATCGAGTCGGAGCTGATCGCCACGCTGGAGCGCCACCTCGGGCTCGAATGGCTGTCGACCGCTGACGCACTTGCGCCCCTCGCGGGTGACGCAGAAGCAGCGCTGCAGCGCCCCCGGCAACTCGCTCTTTCGGAAGACGACCGTGCCGAACTCATGCGCCTCGTGCAGATGGGCCACGTGCGCGGCCTGCACACGGCGCTCGACCGGCTGGCAGCCGCCTCGCCCGCCGCCGCATCGACCTGCACCTGGCTGCGCGGCATGGTCGTGCGCTTCGAACTCGACAACCTCCGCAACGCACTGGCCGAAGATGCAGACACCCTCGCCCCCTGAATCGTCATCCGAACGGCCCGTGGTGCTGGTGGTGGACGACGCGCCCAGCAGCCTCGGCATGCTGTGCGACACGCTGGAGGCCAGCGGCTACACCGTGCTGGTGGCGGTCGACGGCGAGGCCGCGCTGCAGCGGCTCGAACTCGTGGTGCCCGATGCGATCCTGCTCGACGGCCTGATGCCCGGTCTCTCGGGCTTCGAGACCTGCCGGCGCATCAAGGCCAACCCGGCGCTCGCGCACATCCCGGTGCTGTTCATGACGGGCCTGTCGGAAACCTCGCACGTGGTCGAGGGCTTCGAGTGCGGCGGCGTCGACTACGTGGTGAAGCCGATCCGCGCTCAGGAGGTGCTGGCGCGGCTGCACACGCACGCGCGCAACGCCCGCATCACGCGCATGGCGCGCGACGCGGTCGATGTGGCCGGCATGGGCGTGGTGTTCGTCGACACGCGCGGGCGCATCGCGTGGCGCTCGCCGCAGGCCGCGCTGTGGCTGCACGCGCTCGAAGACCCGGTGGCGCCGGGCCTGCTGCCCGCGTCGCTGGAACCGGCGCTGGCGCCGGGCGCGGCCATTGCCATCGGCACCGCCACGGGCATGCGGCTGTCGGTGCGCAACCTCGGCGCCGCGGCGCTCGGCGAGACGATGCTGCTGTTCGCCATCCAGCGTGAAGGCCCGGCGGCCCGGCTGGCCGATGCCGCCCTCACGCCGCGCGAGACCGAGGTGCTCTCCTGGCTCGCCAAGGGCAAGACCAACCGCGACATCGGCGACATCCTCGGCACCAGCCCGCGCACGGTGAACAAGCACCTGGAGCACATCTTCGAGAAGCTGGGGGTGGAGACGCGGGCGGCTGCGGCGGCGCTGGCGAGCGGTATGTAACCCCCATGGGGTAACCGCCCCAACGGCACGGGGCTATAGGTCGCGAATACTTTGGTTGCATTCAAAATGAGAACGCTACCGGAGTCAACAATGCTCTCAAGCCTTCTGCAGTTTCCTCCCCGCGAAAGTGCGTACAGGCGCAAGTTCCTGAACAACACGGACGAGAACCTCTTCATGGGCTCGTTCGAGAGCTTCGCGGCGGCCGAGGCCGGCGCGCCGCCCTCCAAAGCCGTGGGCTATGCCAATGCCGATGCGAGCGACCTCTACAGCCCGCAGATCTATTTCTACGACTATCCCGGCCTCTTCTGGCTGGGGCGCTCCATCGATGCGGGGCTGACGCGCGTGTTCGACCTCGGCGGGCACGTCGGCATCAAGTACTACGCATTCCGGCGCGTGCTGAGCTACCCCGCCACCCTGCAATGGACCGTGTGCGACGTGCCCGGCGTGGTCGAGAGCGGCCGCGCGATGGCCGTGAAGCGGGAAGCCACCGCGCAGCTCGGCTTCACCACCGACTACCGCGATGCGAGCGGCTGCGACGTGCTGTATGTCTCGGGTAGCCTGCAGTACCTGCCGACGCGCATGGACGCGATTCTTTCCGCGCTGGCCGTGAAGCCGAGGCGCATCATCATGAACACCACGGCCGTGCACCCCGAGCGCACGATCTACACGCTCAACAGCATCGGCGTGGCCGTGTGCGCCTACCGCATCCAGCACCACGACGAACTCCTGGCCGATCTCGCACGCTCGGGCTACAGGAAGCGCGACGTGTGGCGCAACGAGGGCAAGCCGATCGAGGTGCCCTTCGTCGCTGGCGGCGACAAGCCGTACTACGCGGGCTGCTGCTTCGACCTCGTCGATTGATGCGCCAACCCGGCCGGCGGGAAAGGAGCGTCCCTGCCGGTCGATCAAGAGATGCGGCGCCCAGGCAGCCGCGATCCGCCGATGCACCCAACAAGCCGTGTCGCCTCGGTGATAACCCCGAATCCGCTGAAGGCGGAATGACAGCTCCGGCCTCTACGATAGGCAAACGACAGGCGGCCTCCAGGCCACTGGCCTTTTCTTCCTCCCGGAGACATCGTGACAAAGCCCCTTCCTTCCCCCTTCCTCGCCCTCACCCGCCGCGCTGCCTTGCCGCTGGTCGCAGCCCTCGCGCTCGCCGGCTGCGGCACCCTCGGCGGCGGCAACAAGCCTGCGGGCGAAGACATCCACGTCATGACCTCGGGCGGCTTCACCGCCGCCTACAACGACCTGCGCCCGGAGTTCGAGCGCAGCAGCGGCCGCACCGTCAAAACCGCCTATGGCGCCTCGATGGGCAACGCCACCGACTCGATCCCCAGCCGCTTGGCGCGCAACGAGCCGGCCGACGTCGTGATCCTCGCGCGCCCGGCGCTCGATGCGCTGGTGGCGCAGGGCAAGGTGGTGGCGGGCAGCCAGGTCGACCTGGTGCGCTCGTCCATTGGCTTCGCGGTGCGCAAGGGCGCGCCCAAGCCGGACATCGGCACGGTCGACGCGCTCAAGCGCACGCTGCTCGCGGCGCCGTCGATTGCCTACTCGGCGAGCGCGAGCGGCACCTACTACGAGACCGAGCTGCTCAAGAAGCTGGGCATCGAAGACCAGGTGAAACCCAAGAGCAAGCGCATCCTGAGCGAGCGCGTGGGCTCGGTGGTGGCGCGCGGCGACGCGGCGCTCGGCCTGCAGCAGGTGAGCGAGCTGCTGCCCATCGAGGGCATCGACTACATCGGTCCGCTGCCCGCCGAGGTGCAGCGCGTGACGGTGTTCTCGGCCGGCATCGCCACCGCGTCGAAGCAGCCCGATGCGGCGCGGCAGCTTATCCGCTATCTCAACTCCCCGGCCGCGGCGCCGACCATCGCGAAGACAGGGCTGGAGCCGCTGACGGCGCGCTGAACCGCGAAACCACGGCCCGTAAACTGGCGGCCTTCATTCCTTCCCGACGAACGGACGCCATGACCACTCGGCCCTCTTCCATCCTCGTGACCGCCTTTGCGCCCAGCGGCACGCTGCGCGCCTCGATCAACCTCGGCAATCCGATCCTCGCCAATAAGGACGTCGCCACGGGTGAGCCTGTCGGCGTATCGATCGACCTTGCCCGCGAGTTCGCGCGGCGCCTTGGCGTGGGCGTCGAGCTGGTGGTGTTCGAGAAGGCCGCGGCCTCGGTGGACGCGGTGAAGAACGAGAAAGCCGACATCGGCTTCTTCGCGGTCGATCCCGCGCGCAGCGAAGGGCTGCGCTTCACGGCACCCTACGTGCTGATCGAAGGCAGCTACCTCGTGCCCGAATCGTCGGCGCTGACCGACAACGCGCAGGTCGATGCCGAAGGCCATCGCATCTCGGTCGGCTCGGGCAGCGCCTACGACCTGTTCCTCACACGCGAGATCAAGGCCGCCGAGATCGTGCGCCTCCAGGGTGCCGGCCCTGCGCTCGCCGCATTGCGCGCGGGCCAGGTCGAGGTGGCAGCGGGCATCCGCCAGCTGCTCGAAGGCGAGGCTGCCCGCGCGCCGGGTGTGCGTGTGCTGCCTGGGCGCTTCATGGTGATCCAGCAGGCGATGGGTACGCCGGCCAGCCGGGGCGCCGAGGCGCAGGCGCTGCTCGCCGCCTTTGTCGAGGAGATGAAGGCTTCGGGCTTTGTTGCCGATGCGTTGAAACGCCATCGCATCGAGGGTGCAATCGTTGCGCCGTAGTTGAGCGCTCCTGTTCAGGGCGCGTGCACAGGCCACCGGGTACTTCCCTCCGCGAATGTCCCCGTCGGCGTGAGCGACGCCCCGAACACGCAGCGCGAATCAAAGCTTGTACGCCTCCACAGGCCCTTGTGAGTAGAACAGGAAGTACCCTGTCAGCGTCTTGAAGCCGTTCTTCTGCCACCCAGGCGGCACCTTGAAGATGCCGAGCTGGTCGCTCGAGATGCCGACGAAGGACGTGTTCTCCGTGTCGGTCGTGATGCGGCTCCAGCGCTCGCGCGTCACGGGCTGCATCTGCATCTTCGGCTCGCTCCATTCGGGCGTGCGCACCTTGTCGCGCATCACGTAGCGGTCGCCCTGCCGCTCGATCTTGACCAGTTCCTTGAGCGCGCCGTTCTGCTTCACGGCGTAGACCCCGACCAGTTCGGCCTCCGGCCCGCCATTGCTTGCGCCGCAAGCGCCCAGCAACATGGCGCAAGCGCCCATGGCCAACCATTTCAATGCTGTATTCATGATGATCCCGGTGTGATGAGGCGCGCGCCGCCCTGCAGGCATGCCGGACGGTGCGCGCCGGGGTTTCAAACAACGTTCAGCGCTTGAGGTTCTCGCGCAGCTTCAGGCCGCCCTGGAAGCGCAGCGCATGCGGGTACTCCTCCTTCTCCGCACCGGTGGCCACCGCCGCCATCTTCTGCTCGCTGACCTGCGTCTTGGCCAGCAGCGTCGCCGGCAGGTTCAGCACGCCCTTGATCTGGTCGTACTGCGCCTGCGTGATGCGCCCCACGCTCAGCAGCCGGAACGCATCGCGCTCGATGTTCAGCAGCAGCGGCTTGTTGCCGGCAAAGCTCTGCGCCCTGGCCAGCAGCGCACTCCACGACTGCGCGCTGTAGTTGCTCACGTAGTAGTCCTGCCCGGTCGGCCCGGCCAGCACCGCCGTGCAGCCGGGCAGTTCCACCTGCGTGCTGTTGTTCGACATCACGAAGGTCTTGCGCTGGTCCATCGCGTCGCCGTACGCCAGCGTGACGGGGATGGTCCACGTCGAGGCCGGGTACACGTTCTGGTTGGGGAACGACTCCTGCGTGATGTTCACGTAGGTGCTGTTGCCCGCGCACTGCGCGTCCACCGTGAGCAGCGGAATGCCGGTCTGGCGGATCAGGCTGTCGCCGATCTCGCTGACCTTCTTGTCGGTCGCCTTCTCCAGCGAACTCCACAGGCGCGAAGGCGTGACGTTGCCGAACGCGTAGTCCTTCAGGTAGATCTGCAGACCCTTCTGCATCGCCTCTTCGCCGATGTAGTTCTGGATGGTCTCCAGCACGTGGCTGCCCTTGTTGTAGACGAAGATCGACGGGCTGATGAAGCCGAACGAACCCGCATCGTTGAGGTTGCGCTGCACCGGCACGGCCGTGCTTTTCAGGTCGGCCACGATCACGTTGTGCTTGTCGAGCACGTAGTCGGAGAAGCTGTAGTACTCGGGGTGGAACTTGATCGTGGTGCGGCGTTCGAACCAGCGCGCAAACGATTCGTTGAGCCACACGTTGTCCCACCAGTCGAGCGTGACAAGGTCGCCGAACCACTGGTGCGCGACCTCATGGGTCACCACCGTCACCGAGTACAGCGTCGGCGTGTCGCCCGGCTTGGTCAGCACGCGGTCGGCGAACTCGAAGATCGAGCCCCAGTTCTCCATGCCGCCGAAGCCGGTGTTGGGCTTGTTGTCGTAGCTGTCGTTGGCCGCGACGGTGTCGAACTTCTTGAAGGGCAGCGGGATGCCGGTGTACTTGTAGTAGTAGTCCATCGACACCTTGGTCCACTCCATCGCGAACTTCGCCCAGTCGGAGCGGCCCGGCGGCGTGAACCAGCGCAGCGGCATGTCGCTGCCGTCGAGCGGGTTCTTGAAGGTGTCGGCCAGGATGTCGAACTTGCCGCCACCGAAGAAGGCCAGGTACATCGGCATCGAAGGCGTCTTCTCGAAGGCCACGCGCTGGTAGCCGTCGGGCAGCTTCGTCGCCTCGGTCTGCGCGCCGTTCGACACGGTCTTCCAGTCACCCGGCACCTCGGCCGAGATCTCGAAGGTGTGGCGGAAGGCCGGCTCGTCCCAGCCCGGGAACCACTGGCGCGCATAGTTGGTTTCGCCCTGCGTCACGATGGCGTCGCTGCTCACGCCTTCGGGTGTGGAAAGGCCCACCTTGAAGACGCCGGTGGCGGCCGAGCAGAACGGGTTGCGCGCCACTTCGGCGGGTGGGCAGTACTCGGCATCGGAGAACTGGATCTTGCCGTCCCACTCCATGTGCAGCAGGTACTTGCCCTTGGCGATCTGGCCGTCGTTCAGGCGCAGCTGCACGAAGTCGCCGAGCGTCTGCGGCGTGGGGATCAGCGGGATCGCCTCGCCGGGTTTCGACACCTTGCGCAGCGTGGTGCGGCCCTTGGCAAAGTTCAGGTTGTGCGCGGCGACGACGATGGCATCGACCGGCTTGAGCACCTCGATCTCCACGTCGCCGCGGCCCACGAAGGTCTTGAGCGCCGCATCGGGGCGAAACCACAGCTTGTAGTTGCTCGGCCAGACGGTGTCGGGCAGCTCCATGGGCTTGGCCGTGCGGTCGACCGACGCCACGGTGGGCGCGCCATCGTCGGGTGCCTTCGCCGTGGGATCGGACGCCGGAGCGGAAGCGACCGGCTCCGATGGCGCACCGAGACCGACGCCTGCGCCACCGAGCGAACCGCCACCACTGTCTCCACCGCCACCGCATGCCGTCAGCACGGCAAGGGTCACCGCCGTGATGGCAAGATGATTGATGACGGGTGTACTGAATTTTTTCATGATCGCCTCTGGGTACTCTTGGTAAGAAGAAACATGCGCCGTCCTGCATGCACCGGCGGATAGCCGGCGATGCGCGTGACGCGCGCGGTGATGAGATGAACAACGGGGTTATCTGAAAGAAAAGGGCAACACGATGCCCTCCCGGCGAACGCTTACGTTCGTCAGGACCACACAGTCATGCAAAGGCACACCGCGCAAAAAGCGGTGGTCCCAGGATGCGGGGCGTAAGAGGCTCCATTCCCGTCGAGACGCGGGGTGGTGGGATGCGAACGCGGGCTTGTAGCGCGAAGGCTTGCGTTCAGCGCTCAGATAAGGGAGCGGTGCGTTTGCGCGAAGTGCAAACGGCACGGGCCATCTCGGCGATAGCAAGACTGTCTGCGGCTCTTGTCGTTGATTTCACGCGCATTCCCTCGTCCATTGGTGTGCGCTCAGTTTTATCTGATCGCACACATTCGCTCAACGGATCGCGGAACTTTTCCCTCTCAAAATGTTCGCGCGCGATAGGCCGAATGGAGTCACCGCACATCGCGTGTGCCATGCGGTACGAAGATGGTTCATCGCATGCGTCGCCTGCCGCGTATGCCGCGCGCATTCGCTGTGACCTTGCAGCCACAGCATCGGATTTCTGCGGCGGAACAGCTATGAAGCCTGCGACTGAGACACGCCCACTGCCGGTGGCGTACGGTCCCGCAGCCACAGCATGAAGCCGCAGCCGAACACCACCACCTGCGTGCCGATCAGCAGCGCAAAGCCCGCGAAGAAGCCCGAGGCGGAGGCGGCCGAAGCCGCGGCCGCGCCCGATGCGCCCGAACCATGCGACACAGCGCTGATCACGCCGCCCATCAACGCCGGCATGAAGCCCGCCACCAGGCTGCCGGCACCATTGGTCACGCCGAACGCACTGGCCGTGTGCTCGGGCCGCGAGCAGTACTGCACCGTGCTCGGAATGGCCGGGCTCTGCAGGCCCCAGAAGAAGTTGGCCGCCACGAGGCAGCACGCTGCCGCATACGGGTCACTCGCGTTGATGGCCATCAGCACCGACAGCGCCACGCCCGCGCTCGCACCCATGAAGATGAAGGGCACGCGCTCGCGCCCGACCTTGTCGATCAGCACGCCGCCCACGAACACCGCGAGCACGGTGGCGTACTGCGGCAGCGAGGCCAGCCAGCCCATCTCGCGCATCGAGAAGCCGCGCGCCTCGCGCAGGTAGGTCGGCAGCCAGTTGCTGCTGCCCCACAGGTAGGCGAGCGCGGCCGAGGTCAGCAGCGTGATGAGGAACAGATGCCGCGTGTGCAGCGCACCCTTCACGATGCCGCCCACGCGCGCCATCGCCTCGCCGAACGACGAAGGCTTGACACCGTCGGCATGCGCGGGCGGCATGCGCACGAAGGCCAGCACCAGCGGAATGCCGAGCACGATGTTCAGCACACCGAGCACGTGGAACGAGGTGTCCCACGCGAACCGGGTGAGCAGCCAGCCCACCAGCGGATAACCGATGGCCAGCCCCAGCCCCGTGCCCATGTTGACGAAGGCGTTGGGCTTGCCGTTCTCGTCGCTGCGGAAATGCGCCTTGATGTACGACGAGGCCAGCGAGAACAGCGGCCCTTCCGAAACGCCCAGCAGCACGCGCGAGGCCAGCAGCAGGCCGTAGCTGTGCAACATCGGCGAGGCCCACGTCACCACGCCCCAGAGGACCAGCCCATAGACCAGGCTGCGCCGCACCCCGAACAAGGCCGAGCAGAACGGCGTGAGCACGAAGGCCGACACGCCATAGCCCAGCATGAAGGCCGTCGCCAGGAAGCCCTGGCTCACGCGGTCGGTGGCGGCGATGCCCACGTGGTTCAGGAACGCGGCATCGGTGATCAGTACCGCGATGTTGATGCGGTCCACGTAGGAGATCGCAACGATCACGAACAGCGTGAGGACGCCGTACCAACGAAAGTTCTTGCTCTGCATGATCTGTCCTGCCGGTGTGAGGGTGATGACGCGCCTGCGCGCCTAGAACATGTGGCGCATGCCGAACTCGGTGCCGCTGGAGGCGCGGTTCGGCATGGTGATCGCGCCCGCCAGGGCCTGCGATGCACCGTTCTTGTTGCTGATGCGCGCGATGGTGGCGTACAGCGCCGTGCGCTTCGACAGGTTGTGCACATAGCCGATGGCCAGCTTCGACGACGTGGGCTTGAGCGCCGCGTTGGCGGGCTCGAGCTTGTAGCGTGCATACGAGGCCTTGATCTCTCCCGGCCCGATGGGCAGATGGAAGCCGATGAGCGCGCCCTTGGCGTCGGTGCTGCCCTTCGATTCCTTGTACAGCTCGCTCGTGAGCTTGAGGTTCATGAGCGAGGCATCGAAGGTATAGGCCGCGCCGAGGTTGGTCACGCGCAGGTCGCCGCTCGCGTAGCGCGTGCGGCCGGTGGCCAGGGCCACGTTGAGTCCGCCGCTCTGGTAGCCGAAGCGCGCGCCGGTATGCTCGCCGTCGTGCTTGTTCGACGCCAGCGTGTTCGGCAGCACCGAGTTGGAAGCGTTCTCGCCCATGGCATACATCACCTGCCCGTAGAAGCCGCCAAGATTGGCCGGCAGGAAGTAGCCGACGCTGTTCGACGCGCGCGTGCCGGTGGGTGCCACCAGGCCGCCGAGGCCCGAGAAATAGATCTGGTTGGCGCCGATGCCGCCACCCGTGCCGAAGGGATCGAAGATGGCCGTGTTCCAGAACGCCGGCACGTAGTCGCGCCCCAGCCGCACTTCGCCGAAGGGGCCCGCAATGCTCACCGTCGAGCGGCGATTGAAGCTCAGGATGCCCGCGGTGCCGTTGCCGCTGGCCTGGTTGTTCGAGTTCGACGGAAAGCCCTGCCCGCTGTCGTTCTGCAGGCCCATCTCCATCCAGAAGTTGGCAGAGTAGCCGCCGCCCAGGTCTTCGGTGCCGCGAAAGCCCAGGCGGCTGAACATGTTGCCGCTGTTGGTCAGCTGCGTCTTGTGGGCCGAACCGTCGCCGCTGCCCGTGGTATAGGTGACGGCGGCATCGACCACGCCGAAGAGCGTGACGGAAGATTGGGCCAGCGCTGCGCCAGCCGCGGTGGCCGCAGCCATCGCGATCAAGTACTTTTTCATTGAATGTCTCGGTTGGTTTTTCTCGGCCGTCTTTGGGTTGTGGCCTTGTTCAGATGTCCAGCACCAGCCGCTCGCCCTTGCAGCGAGAGACGCAGATCATCATGGTCTTGTTGGACGCACGTTCGATCTTCGTGAGGATGCCGTCGTGGTGATCGATTTCGCCCTCGATCACAGCGGTCTCGCAAGCGCCGCAGACGCCCTCCTTGCAGCTGTGGTCGGGGTTGAGGCCGGCGTCGATCAGGCTGTCGAGAATCGATTTGCCCGGAGGCACCTCGACACTCTTGCCGCTCTTTGCACACATCACCACACAGCTCTGCGTGGCGCTGGGCGCCTCCACGTGCACGGCGGCAAAGCGTTCGATGTGCGCGTTGGCGTAGCCGAGTTGCTCGCAGCTTTTCTCGAAAGCGTCGAGCATCGGCGTCGGGCCGCAGCAGTAGTAGTGGCTGGCCGCGCCCTTGCCGGCCAGCAGTTTCGCGAGGTCGGGCGGCACGCCCTTCTCGTCGTCGAAATGCCAGGCGAGCTGTACCGACTTTTCCTTCGCCAGCGCTTCGATGGCATCGCAGAAGGCCGCCTCCTTGCGGGTGCGTGCGCAGTACAGGATCTCGACAGGTTTTCCGATGGCCACCAGCCGCTGCAGCATGCACCAGATGGGCGTCACGCCGATGCCGCCTGCCACCAGCACCGAGCGCTCGGCGCCCTCTTCCAGCTTGAAGTTGTTGCGCGGCGCCGAGATGGGCAGCGTCATGCCCACGCGCAGCTGCTGGTGCACGTAGCGCGAGCCGCCTCGGCTCTTGCGGTCGTTGAGCACGCCGACCACGTAGCGCTGGCGGTCGCTCGAAGGGTTGCACAGCGAGTAGCTGCGTACCAGCCCGTTGGGCAGGTGCAGGTCGATGTGGGAGCCGGCCTCGAAGGCGGGAAAGTCCACCGCCGGTGTGGCCGGCCGGAACTCGACGCTGACGATGCCGTCGGCCTCGTAGCGCATGGTGTGCACGAGGGCGTTCAGCGTGGGAGAAGACATGGCGATGCTCGCTTGCGGTTCAGGCCGTAGTGGCTTCGGCCTCGGCCAATTGGGCGACCGCGAGGTTGCGCATGTGGCGGCGCAGGCGGACGATGCCCAGGTCGTGCTGGTACAGGTTCTCGTGCTGGTTGGCGTCGGGCTCCATCTCTTCGAGCATCACGCGGTCCTGCTCCAGCACGTGCCAGTGGCGCGCCTCCAGGCGATTCTTGTAGAGGAAGCGCCAGGTGTCGCGCTCCCAGCCCGCCGGCAGCTTGCGCACGCGCCAGAAGAAGGTGGCCGTCATGCCCTTCGCGATCGGCGAGAAGGCACCGATGATGATGAAGTTGCCGCCAGGGCCGCCGGTCTTCGGGTACGGGATTTCGAGGCGCATCCAGTGGATGCCGGTGTCGGCCCATTCGGTCCAGTCGAAGTTGACGTTGCGCTGGCCTTCCTTCTCGAACACGAAGCCGATGTCGGTCGCGCGAATGCCGAACTTGGCGCTCGAGTCGCCCTCGGCCATCGAGTGCGACTGCTTGTGCAGGTACGTGCCGTGCATCGGGTCCATCACGTTGTCGAGCACGTAGCGGTAGTCGCCCTTCCATTCGGTGTAGCAGAGGAAGTTCGCGTATTCGGCGTCATCTGTCAGCTGCTCGGGCAGCACCAGCGGCGGCGGCACGTCGACCGATTCCTTCGAGTTGTAGAGGAACACGGCGCCTGCACGCTCCTGCACATGAAAGTGCCGCGTGGCCTGCGAGCCTTCCAGATTGCAGCCCGGGCTGCCGGGCACGCGCGTGACGACGCCGTCGTGGCGCACCTCGACGCCGTGATATGGGCACGAAAGCCGGTCGCCGAGCACCACGCCCTGCGACAGCGGCGCGCCGCGGTGCGGGCAGCGGTCTTCCAGCGCATGCAGCACGCCTTCGTTGTCGCGCCACAGCGCGAGCTTGCGGCCGAGGCGGCGCAGAGAGATGGGGTTCTCCTTGATGAAATGCGAGGGGCAGATCGGGTACCAGAGATCCTTCAGGCCGATCTCGAGCAGGTGGTCCACCGGGTCGGCGGAGACGGGGGTGATGGCGATGGTCATGGTGATGTCTCTCTCTCTGTCTCTCTGCTCAGGCGCCGAGCGCGGCCATTTCCTTGCGGTACAGCGCCTCGGTCCACGGCTGGCCGCCGGGCGTGGCAAGGCCGCTGTCGTTCAGGCGCTGCACCAGCCCGCCAAGGTCGTGGATGCCGTCGGCAAAGGCGCGTTCGATCACGTCGCCCAGCAGGTCTTCGTAGGTGGTCGCGGGGCGCTGGCGCGCCTGGTGCGGTTGGAGATAGCGGTCTTGTTGCATCGTGTGCCTCCGTGGAGTGAGGTGGAATGAATCAGGCGGTGGCGGCCATCGCAGGCGTGCCGAGAGGTGCAGTCCAGGCGTCGTAGCCGTAGACCCAGTCGGCGTTGCCGCCTTCGCGCAGCCAGTTGTTGCCACGCGAACCGAGCTGCACCTGGCTGGCTCGCTCGATGCGGGCGGTCTCGAAGCTCTTCAACGCGGCCGGAACGTCGGCCATGGCCACGCCTTCGAGATGACGCGACAGCACCACCGCGTCTTCGATGGCCATGCCGGCGCCCTGCGCCATGAAGGGCAGCATCGGGTGCGCGGCATCGCCCAGCAGCGCCATGCGGCCTTGCGCCCAGGCGGGCATCGGGTCGCGTTCGTACAGCGCAGTCTTCAGCACCGTGTCGCAGGCGTCGAGCAAGGCGCGCGCCTCGGGGTGGTAGGCCACGTATTGCTCCCGCAGCTCATCCACGCTGCCGGGCGCGGTCCACGATTCGAGATGCCAGGTGTCTTGCGGCGTGGTCGCGAAGATGAAGATGTCCCTGCCCCGGTTCAGCGGGAACGTGACGATCTGGCTCTGCGGGGTCGGGCCCCACCACTTGGTGAAGGCGCCGAGGTTCGGCACGCCGGCCACGCGCTCGGCCGGCACCACGGCGCGGTAGGCGACGATGCCGGTGAAGCGCGGGCTCTCGGCACCGAACATGGCGGTGCGCACGCACGAGTGGATGCCGTCGGCGCCGAGCAGCACGCCGACACGGGCGCTGGTCCCGTCGGCGAACGAGAGGCTCACGCCCTTGTCATCCGCGGCGATCTTCTCCGCGCGCTTGCCGAGGGCCACGCACTCGGCCGGAAACATGTCGGCCAATGCGGCCAGCAGGTCGGCGCGGTGGATGGTGAGCTGCGGCGCGCCGTAGCGTTGCTCCGCCGAATCGGCCATCTCCAGGCGCGAAGTTTCCTCGCCGGTGTCGAAGGTGCGGCTGATGCGGTGCGACGGGCGCGCCGCCGTC
Source organism: Variovorax sp. Varisp46 (assembly GCF_059491885.1). Classification (NCBI taxonomy): domain Bacteria; kingdom Pseudomonadati; phylum Pseudomonadota; class Betaproteobacteria; order Burkholderiales; family Comamonadaceae; genus Variovorax; species Variovorax sp. Varisp46. Next base: position 1,576,067 of record NZ_CP168515.1, on the reverse strand, counting down.
ACGCGGGCCGCCTCGCCCACGCCGAGGCCATCGAGCGCGCGCACGGCGTTGGGTGTGAGGTTGATGTCGGCGCCGACGCGGGCGAACTGCTTCGCCTGCTCGAACACCACCACGTCATGCCCGGCGCGCCGCAGCGCGATGGCAGCCACCAGGCCACCGATGCCGGCACCGACGATGCCGATGGTGGATTCGCTTGTTGTCTTCATGGGTGTCTCCGCTTTGGTTCTTGCGTGCGGCTCACTCGGCCACGATGTTGCGGGCCTTGATGATCTTGGCCCATACGGCTGTCTCGTCGCGGATGAGCGCAGAGAACTCGGAAGGCTTCATCGCCGCGTCGGTCATGCCCTGCACCTTCAGGCGCTCGCGCACATCGGGCTGGGCCAGCATCTGCGCCGCGTCCTTCGCAAGCTGCTCGACCACGGCCGGCGGCGTGCCCTTGGGCGCCAGCAGGCCGTACCACGAGGTCACGGTCACGCCCTGGATGCCCTGCTCCGCGAGCGTCGGGATGTCGGGTGCGGCGGCGCTGCGCTTGGCCTCGGTCACGCCCAATGCGACGAGCTTGCCGTTCTTGATGAAGGGCATGGTCGCGGGCAGGTTGCTGAACATCAGCGGCACCGAGCCGCCGAGCACGTCGTTCAGCGCGGGCGCCGTGCCCTTGTAAGGCACGTGCAGCAGATCGATGCCGGCCTGCTGCTTGAACAGCTCGCCCGCCAGGTGCAGGCCGCTGCCCACGCCCGGCGAGGCGTACGACAGCGTGTTCGGCTTTGCCTTGGCCAGCGCAACCAGTTCCTTCGCGCTCTTGATGCCCGACGAGGGCGACGCCACCAGCACGTTGGGCGCCTTGGCGAGCATGGTGATGGGCACGAAGTCCTTCTCGATGTCGAACGGAAAGTTCGGCATCAGCGTCGGATTGATCGTGAGATTGCCTGCGGGCACCACGAGCAGCGTGTGGCCGTCGCCCCTCGCACGCTTGACCTTGTCGATGCCGATGTTGCCGGCCGCGCCGACGACGTTCTCGACCACCGCCGCCTGGCCGTAGCGCTTGGCGAGACCGTCGGAGAGAACGCGCGCCAGCGTGTCGACCGGACCGCCGGGCGGGAACGGCGAGACGATGGTGAAGCGCTCGCTTGACAGCTGCTTCTGCGCATCGCTCTGGGCAAAAGCAGCAACACAGAAAGCCATCGTTGCGAGCGCAGCGAAGCATGTTCGTGAAACACCGTGGAACCGGCTTTGCCGGGCCGCTGGTGTTGCCCCCTGGAAGGGGGTTGGCGAAGCGACACGAAGTGCGCGAAGACTGGGGGTGAGCATAGGTCTATTTCTTCTCGGTGAGAAAGGCACCTTTGGGGCCATCCGCGTTCTTCTGGCGCCGCGTGTTGCCGTCGAGGCCGCCATCGACCGCCCATTCGGCGAACACCGTGGGGCCGGGCTCGAATTCGCGCGGCTGCCAGTCGGCGGTGAGCTGGTCTTCGTCGGCGTAGTACTCGATCAATCCGCCGGCCGGGTTCTTGAAGTACCAGAAGTACGCCGAAGACACCGGGTGACGGCCCGGGCCGAGCTGGGTTTCCCAGCCGCGGCGCGAGAAATGCAGGCCGCCGCCGAACACCTCGTGGATGTCGCGCACGGTAAAGGCCACGTGGTTGAGCCCGCGCTTGCCCGAAGGAATCTGCAGCAGGAACAGGTCGTGGTGGCCACCCTCCGCCGCGCAGCGCATGAAGGCGCCGCGGTTTGGATAGCTGTCGGACGAGACGAAGCCGAAACGCTGCGCATAGAACGCGCTGGCGGCCTTCACGTCGCTCACGAAGAACACGACGTGGCCGACCTCGATGGGCGTCGCGCGTTCGTAGATGGGTGCGGCCTGGTTGATGCGCGGCTTGGCGTTCCAGGTGTTCATGGCGCCGCATTCGACGTCGACGGCATGCTTGCGGCTGACCTGCAGGCGCACGGCGAGGCCGTTGGGGTCGATGCAGCCGATGCGGCGTGCGCCGTCGACGGTGCTGTCGGTGAAGGCCGGGTCCTGCGCGATGGCGGCGGCGTAGCGGTCCAGGTCGGCGTCGCTCTCCACGCCCCACACCACTTCGCGCAGCGTCGGGCCCTCTTCCATCGCGGGCGGCAGGCCGGGCTTGTCCAACGCCGCAACGACGACTTTGCAGCCATTGAGACACTCGAAGACGAGTTCGTCGGCGGCCTCCGACTTCAATGCAAGGCCCCAGTCCTGGAAGAACTGGCGGCAGGCGGGCAGGTCGTCCGCCCCGTAGGTGATCTGGTCGATGCCAAGTACGCTCATGTCAGTGCCCACGACAAGGGTTGTTCGTTCGTGCCCCAGTACATGCTCTTCTGCTCCATGTACTGGAAGATGCCTTCGCGGCCCTTCTCTCGGCCCAGGCCGCTGTCGCGCCAGCCGCCGAACGGCGTGGACACGGAGAACTGCTTGTAGGTGTTGACCCAGACCGTGCCGGCCTGCACCGCGCGGCCGAGCTTCCAGGCGCGCTTGAAGTCGCGGCTCCAGACGCCGGCGGCCAGCGCGTAGACGCTGTCGTTGGCCTGCGCGATCAGCTCTTCCTCGTTGTCGAAGGGCATCGCGACGAGCACCGGGCCGAAGATCTCTTCCTGGCTGATGCGCGCACTGTTGTCGAGGCCCTCGATGATGGTCGGCTTGTAGAAGTAGCCGTTGTCGTAGACGTCGCCATGGGGCCGGACACCACCGGTGCGGATGCGCCCGCCTTCGGACACGCCCAGATCCACATAGCGCTCGATGCCCTCGCGGTGCTTCGCCGTGATGAGCGGCCCCATCTGCGTGCGCTCCGAGGCCGGATCGCCCACGCGCAATGCATTGGCGCCTTCGGCCAGCCGCGTGAGGAACTCGTCGTAGATGCCGCGCGCCACGAACAGGCGCGAACCCGCGATGCACGACTCGCCCGACGAACTGAAGATGCCGTAGAGCACGCCGTTCACCGCATGGTCGAGGTCTGCGTCGTCGAGCACCATGGTGGGCGACTTGCCGCCCAACTCCAGCGACACCGGCATCATCTTGTCGGCCGCGATGTGCGCGATGTGCTTGCCGGTGGTGGTGCCACCCGTGAACGACACGCGCTTGACCAGCGGATGCTTGGTGATCGCATCGCCGATGACCGAGCCCCTGCCCGGCAGCACGCTCACGATGCCTTTCGGCACGCCGGCCTGCTCGCAGATGCGCGCCAGCTCCAGCGCCATCAGCGGCGTGACTTCGGCGGGCTTCACGACCACCGCGTTGCCGGCTGCGAGCGCGGGCGCGAGCTTCTGGGCTTCGCTCGCAATGGGCGAGTTCCACGGCGTGATGGCCGCAACCACACCCATCGGCTCGTGCACGCTCATCGTGACGAAGGCGCCGCGCGAAGGGGTGATGGTTTCTTCCAGCGTCTCGAGCGCTGCCGCGAAGAACTGGAAGGTGCCCGCGGCACTGGCCACGAGGTTGCGCGTTTCGCTGATCGGCTTGCCGTTGTCCAGGCGCTGCTTCTGCGCGAGCGACTCGCCCTCTTCGCGGATCAGCTGCGCCACGCGGTGCAGCACGGCGGCGCGCTCGTGCGGCAGGCGCTGGGCCCAGCCACTGGTGCGGAACGCGTGGTCGGCACGGGTGATGGCCTCCTCGACATCGGCGAGGCTCGCGGCCTTCAGGCGTGCGATGGGTTCGCCGGTGGCCGGATAAAGGCTCTCGTACACGTCGCCGCCGCCCAGGCGCCATTCGCCGGCGATGCAGATCGGGAGAAGTTCGGAAGAAATCATGGGGTGACTCAGATGGCGAGCGCGGCAACGCGGTTGCGCAGCGCGCGCACGGCGCTGTACACGGTCAGCGCCGAGGTCTTGGGATTGGCCGCGAGCGGCTTGTTGCGCATGGTCAGCTCGAAGCTGCCGAAGGCGCCTTCGGCTTCGACGGTGTGCACGTTCTCGGTGGTGGCAGGGTCCGCAATGAGGCGCACCAGCGTCTTGTCCAGGCCGAGCCCCGCGAGCGAGACGGTGGCCGCGACGTTGGCGTTCTTCGGAAACAGCAGGGCCGCTTCGCGCGCACTACCTTCGAAGATCACGGTTTCCTGCGCCAGCCTGTCGAGGTCGCAGCCCTGCTCGGCCGGCGTGCCCTTCCAGGCCTGCGGCGGCTTGCGGCCGGTGTAGCGCACGCTGTCGAGGCCGCCGATGCGGGCCGCGGCGAGCGCGTCGATGGCGCCGATGGCACCGGGAATCAGCTGCACCTGCGTGTTGCCGGTAATGGCGGCGGCCTCGAGCTTCTCGGCGAAGCCTGTGGCCGACAGCGCGCCCACAGACGCCACCACGCAGGGCGTGCCGCGTGCCAGCGCAGGCAGCACGTGCTCTTCGATGGCGGCATGGCCGGCCGTCTCGACCACAAGGTCGATGCCGGCGGCGGGCACGGCGCTGCCCACCTGTGCGTCGGGCGCGGCCTTCCGCGCGGCGGCGACGCCCTCCGCGGGAACGACGATGGCCACAACCTCGAGGGCCGGATCGCCCCGGAGCAGTTCGAGCACCGAGGTGCCGATGGCTCCGCAGCCGATGAGTGCAATGCGCGTGATGGCGGGCATGGGAAAGGCTCCGCTCACTTGGCCGCGCCGAGCGCAGGAATCTGCGTGACCGTGTTGGTCGGCGGGCCGGCGAAGGTGGTCTTGAAACCGCCGATCGACAGCATGTCGATCTCCAGCAGGAACGGGCCGTTGGCGGCCAGCGCCTCGTCCAGGCGGACCGGCAGATCGGCAAGGTCCTGCACGCGCGCGTGCGGCAGCGCGATCGACTTGCACAGCAGGTCGTAGTCGGGCGTGTGCAGCTCGGCATAGCACTGGCGGCCGCCGTACTGGGCGTCCTGGATGTTCTTGATGACGCCGTAGCTCTTGTCGTTCATGAGCACGATCACCATGGGCGCCTTCTCCTGCACCATGCAGGCCAGTTCACCCAGGTTCAGGATGAAGCCGCCGTCGCCGGCCAGGCAGAAGGTCTTGCGGCCCGAGCCCGTCACCGCCGCGCCGATGGCCGCGCCGATGGCCATGGGCATCCCCTGGCCGATGCCGCCACCCGTGGCATGCACGCCGGCGCTGGGTTCGAAGACGCGCAGTTCGCGGTTGCCCCAGGTGCTGTTGGAAACGGTGACGTCGCGCACCCAGTTGAACTTGCGGCCGGCCACCGATTGGATCTGGCGCACGAGTTCGGCGTACGGGCCGAGGCCGTCGCGCAGCGTGGCGACCGCCTGGTCGTGCGCGGTGCGCAGGTCGACCAGCAGCTGCGGGTCGGCCTTGTACTTGGCGGCTTCGAGGCGGTCGGCCAGGCCGTCGAGGGCCAGCGCGGAATCGCCGCAGACGAAGGCCTCGGACGCGTAGCAGCGGCCCTCGGCGGCGGCATCGGCGTCGATGCGGTACAGCGGATGCGGCAGCTTCAGTTCGTACTTCAGCGTCTCATTGCCGCGCAGGCGCGAACCGACCACGAGCATCGCATCGCAGGTCTGGTAGAGGGCCTCGACCGGCTTCTGGATGTTGTAGGCGCCGAGCGAGCCGGCATCGTCCTCGGGTACCGTGCCGCGGCCCTGCGTCGTGGTGACGACGCCGAAGCCCAGCTTCTGCAGGCGCTGGATGGCGGCGCGGGCGTGGCGTGCACCGCCGCCGACCCACAGCATCGGGCGCTTGGCAACGACGAGGCGCGCGGCCAGCGCGTCGAGCGCGGCGGCCGAGGGCACCGGCCGCTCGATGGGCAGCGGCGACAGGTCGGCCGGCATGGTCGTCAGCGCCGACTGGATGTCGATCGGAATCTCCACACTGACCGGACCGGTGGGTGCGGTCAGCGCGAGCTGCACCGCGCGCTTGAGCGTGCCGAGCACCGTCTCGACGCTGCGCACACGCAGCGCGGCCTTCGACACGGCCTTGAGCATGGTGAGCTGGTCGGGCGCCTCGTGGATGTACGACATGCCCTTGTCCAGGTACGGCGTCTCGATCTGCCCGGTGATGTGCAGGAGCGGCGCACCCGCCGTCAGTGCCTCGACCATGCTGCCCGCGATGTTGCCCGCGGCCGGGCCCGTGCTGGTGATGCACACGCCCAGGCTGGCGGTGGAGCGCGCATAGGCATCGGCCATGTTGCCCGCGCCCGCCTCGCCCCGCGCCGAGATGAAGCGGATCGTGCCGCGCTGCGCGAAGGCATCGAGGATCGGCATGTTGTGGATCGAGATCACGCCAAAGGCAGCCTTGACGCCGCACTGCTCGAGGAAGGCGGCAACGACTGCGCCGACCGTGACGGTTTTGTTGGGGTTATGCATGGCGCGAAAGGCCTCCGGAAATGTCGATGTGGCTGCCCGTCGTGTACGACGCGAGGGGCGAAGCAAGAAAAAGGATCGCGCGCGCGGCTTCGGTCGGAAGCCCCAGGCGACCCAGCGGGATGTGTTTGTTCTTCGCGAGTTGGCCGCTCCAGGCGGCCCAGTCCTGCGACTTGTCTTCGCGCGCCTCGAAGCGGCGGCGCCACTGGCCGGACTCGACGAGGCCGATCAGGATGCCGTTGACGCGCACGCCCTGCGGCGCGAACTCGGTGGCCATCGAGCGCACGAGGTTCAGCAGGCCGGCGCGCGCGGCCGAGGTCGCGACCATGTGCGGCTCGGGCTGGCGCGCGAGCAGCGAGTTCGCGCAGACGATGGAGGCGTCGCCCAGCACCGCGCGCTGCGCCTCGAGCTGCGGCAGGAAGGCACGCGTGGGATTGATGACGGAGAAGAACTTCAGGTTGAGCTCTTCGGTCCAGGCCGCATCGTCGGTGTCGGCGAAGGTGGAGACGCGGCCCTGCCCTGCGTTGTTGACGAGCATCGAGGCCGGCCCGAGCGCGGCTTCGCTGGCGGCGGCAAATGCCTTGACCGATTTGGCGTCGAGCACGTCGCAGGCCTGCGCGAAGAGCTTCGCGTCCGGGTGCTGCTTGCGCAGGCCGGCCACGGCCGCGTCGAGCCGTTCGGCGTTGCGGCCACACAGCGCAACGGCCGCACCGCAGCCGAGCAGCAGCTCGACGGTCGCGAGGCCGATGCCCGACGAGCCGCCCGTGACCACGGCCACGCGCCCGGCCAATGCGTCGGCGGCAAGGAGGGAAGAAGAATGCGTCTTCATGATCGTCATGCGCTGCGAAGCGGCACCACTTTTGCAGCGCGCGCGGGCGAATAGTTCAGCAGGCCCGAGATCTCGTCGGCCGTGCCGCGCACGCGCAGCACCATCTCGTCCATGCGGCTCTCGTCGATGTGGTCCGAGGTGACGGTGGCTCCCAGCGCCGCCACGATGTGGCCGCTGTGGTCGCGCACCGGTGCGGCGATGCTGGAGATGTTCGATTCGAAGAAGCCCTCGCCCAGCACATAGCCGCGCTGGCGGTCGGCCTGCACCATGTCGAAGAGTTCGTTCACGGTCTTGGGCGTGCTCGGCGAGAAGGTTTCGAGCTTGTCCTCGGGGTAGAGCGCGCGCAGCTGCGGCAGCGTGAGGTCTTCGAGCAGGATGCGGCCGAGCACCGTGGCATGGGCCGGCAGCCGCGTGCCCACCGTCACCGAGCTGGCGAAAGGCGTAGGCGGCGCGACCTTGGCCACGTAGACGATGGAGCGGCCGTCGCGCACCACCAGGTTGCAGGGCGTGCGCAGTTCGTCGCACAGGCGGTTGAGCAGCGGCGTGCCGAGTTGCGTGAGTTCCAGCGACGCGAGGTATTCGAAGCCCAGGCGCAGCACGGCCAGGCCCAGGCGATAGTCGCGCCCGCCCTCGGCGCGTTCCAGAAAGCCCATGTTCTCCAGCGTGGTGAGTAGGCGGAACACGGTCGAGCGCGGGAGGTCGAAGCGGCGGGCCAGTTCGGGGGCGGAGAGCGTGCGGCTCTCGCGGCTGAACTCGCACAGCAGGCGCAGGCCGCGCTCCAGCGCCGGCACGTTGTAGCGGTCGGCGCCCTCTTCCATCGCCTCGTTGTCGTTGGTGGCCATGCCTGTTCTTTCCTTGAATTTCTTGTCTGTGTGTATTGCGGTCAACCGGCGAGCGATTCGCGCAGCAGCGTGGCAACGGCCTGCGGTTGCTCCACATAGCCGGCGTGCCCCGCATCGTCCAACAATTCGAGCGTCACGCCGCACTGGCGCGCGACCTCGGCGCACGACGCCGGCGGCGTGACCACGTCGAGCGCGCCGCAGGCCACGCGCACCGGCATCGGCGGCGGCAGGTCGGCCAGCAGGTCGGCGTTGCACAGCAGCTCGACGGCCTGGCGGTAGCCATGGTCGTTGAGGCGGGCCATGTTCCAGCGCACCCACCGGCGGGCGTGGTCGCTCGCCTTGTCGGACACGAGCCGGCCCGCACGCTTCGCGGCCATGCCGGCGATGCCGAGTTCGTCGAGTGTGGCGAGGCGTTCGGTGCGGACCTTGGCGCGGGCTTCCGCGCGGGACGGCGCGCCATAGCCGATGGCGGGGCTGACGAGCACGAGGCGGCGGATGCGCTTGTCGCCGCGTGCGGCCGATGCGGCGGTGATTGCGCCCAGCGAATGGCCGACGAGTACGCACGAATCGATGGCGAGTGCGTCCAGCAGGGCGCTCAGCCGCGCCGCGTAGTCGGCGGCAGTCGGTGCGGTGGCTTCGAGCGGCGTCGATTCGCCGTAGCCCGGCGCGTCCCACGCGATCAGGCGGGCCTGCGACGCCAGCAGCGCGGCGGTGTCGAGCCACGACGCCGCACCCGAGCCGATGCCGTGCAGGCACACGACCACCGGGCCCTGACCGCATTCGCGCACCGACACGACGGCACCGCCGCCCACGGCCACATGGCGGGCCGGAAAGCGGGCGTCGAGCCGGGCCAGCTCGGAGGCTGGCAGGTCGGAAGCGATGGCGTCGTTCATGGCCGGCTCGCTCAGCGCTTGATCTTGGCCAGCGGGTGATCGGCAGGGTACGTCGGCGTGACCGGCTTCTTCGCGCCGAGCATCACGCACATCAGCGCGTCTTCGTCGCCGATGTTGATCTCCTCGCGGTACACGCCGGGCGGCACCGAGATCAGGTCACGGTCGGTCATGATGGTCTCGAAGCGCTCGCCGTCTTTCTCGATCACCACCTTGAGCTTGCCGCGGATCAGGAAGAACACTTCTTCCACGTCGGTGTGCAGGTGCGGCGGTCCTTCGTGGCCGGCGGGGATCACCATGGTCGAGAAGGTGAAGTGCTCGGCGGGCACGGTGTTGACGTCCTTCGCAACGCCGGTGCCGCCCGTGCCCACGTAGCGCATCTGGGCGCGGCGGAACTTGGGGTCGAAGTCGGCCTGGAACTTCAGCGCATCCCAGTCGTACTTGCGGGTTTCGTAGCGTGCGATGCGGGTGTTCATCCACTCCGCGAGGCTCGCGCCTTCGGGCTGCGCCAGGCTGCTGTTGCCATCGGTGATCTTTTGCTGTTCGGACAGATCGCTCATCAGGTGTACTCCTTGGTCGGAAAAATTCGTTCAGTGCATCGCAAAGCCGCCGTTGACGGCAAGCAGTTGGCCGGTCACGAAGCGCGAGAGGCCGGAGAGCAGGAACAGGGTCGCGCCGCACACGTCGGCGGCTTGCTGCTCGCGCGGGATGGCGCGGCCTTCGAGGTATTTCTGGTGGCGCGCCATCGGCACGTACTCGGTCGCCTCGACCAGCGTGAGGCCGGGCGCCACGGCGTTGACGGTGATGTTGTCGCCGCCCCATTCGCGTGCCAGCGAACGGGTCATGGCAATGACGGCGCCCTTGCTCGACGCATAGGCCAGCAGGTTGGGCGCACCCCACAGCGCGGTGTCGGACGCGAGGTTGACGATGGCGCCGCGGCCGCTTTCGGCCAGTGCGGGCCGGCAGGCGCGGCCCATGAGCCAGCTGCCGCGCACGTTGACGTCCATCACGCGGTCCCACATGTCGATCTCGAGCTGGTGTGCGTCGCGCCCGCCCGAGTTGGTGATGGCGGCGTTGTTCACGAGGCCGTCGAGGCCGCCGAGCAGTCGAACAGCTTCGGTGGCGCAGGCCACGATGGAGCCCGGATTCGACAGGTCGACCGGCAGCGCGTGGGCGATGCGGCCCGCTTTGCGCAGCGCCTGCGCTTCGGTGTCGGCCAGCTCGCCCAGGATGTCGGCCAGCACCACGCTCGCGCCCGCCGCGGCGATGCACTGCGCGAAGGCAAGCCCGAGGCCGCGCGCGCCGCCGGTCACGAGGATGCGGCGGCCCGCCAACAGGTTGGCGGGCAGTTCGGCCAGCAGTGCCTGCAGGCTCGAAGGATCGGGAATGGCTTTGAGTTCGGACATGGGATGCGTGGTTCAGTCGGCCTGGATGCCGAGCTCCTTGATGACCTTGCCGAAGCGCGTGTAGTCGGCAGCGTTGGTCTTGCCAAGCACGCCGGCCTCGCCGCCCACGGGCGTGGTGCCGAGCACCGCCATGCGTGCGGCAATGTCGGGCATCCTGAGGATCTCGTTGAAGTGGCTGTTGAGCATCTTCACGATCTCGGGCGGCAGGTTGCGCGGGCCCCACAGGCCGTTCCAGGCCGTGACCTCGACGTCCTTGTAGCCCATCTCCGCGAGCGTCGGCACGTTGGGCGCGAGCGGCGAGCGCTGGGCCGAGGCCACTGCCAGCGGGCGCAGCTTGCCGTTGGGGATGTACGGCGCCACCGGGCCCAGCGTGATGAAGGTGACCGGCACGTGGCCGCCGAGCACATCGTTGATGGCGGGTGCCACGCCCTTGTAGGGCACGTGCGAGAGGCTCGCGCCCGAGGTGCGGGCGAACATCTCGCCGAGGATGTGCATCGGCGAGCCGCTGCCCGGGCTCGCATAGCTCAGCGACTTGCCGTCCTTCGCAGCGGCCACCGCATCCTTCACGCTCGCGAAGCCGCTGCTGCCGGCGGCCACGAGAAACAGCGGCTGGCTGCCCGTCTGCACGATCGGCGTAAAGCCGTTCAGCACGTCGTAGCCCGCGGAGCCGTTTGTCTTCAGCACCAGCTGCGCGATCGAGAAGGTGCTGGGCGCTAGCAGCAGCGTGTACCCGTCGGGCGCGGCCTTGGACACGTAGGCGCTGCCGATGATGCCGCTGGCGCCGGGGCGGTTGTCGACCACCACGGGCTGGCCGACGCGCGCCGACAGCTTTTCGGCGAAAAGCCGCGCCAATGCGTCGGTGTCGCCACCGGCCGGATAGGCAACGACCAGGGTGATCGGCTTGCTCGGGTAGCTGTCTGCCCAGGCGAGTCCGGTGGCGCAAGCGGCCGCCAGGGAAATGGCAGCGGCAAAGGCATGGCGGCGTGTGTGTTTCATCGGGTTCTTTGGATCGCGGTTTTGTTTCACTAAAGAAACAACGATTTATTAATGGAACGCCACGAAGAATACCGAGGAAGACAACTTCATGACTAAGTACAAACCCTGATCTCTGCGACACAACGAAAACAGGGCGGCCTTTGCGGGCCGCCCTGCGGGATTGGAAAGCGCGGTTGCCGCTTCAGCTGCCGTAGCGCGCCACGGTGAGACCTTCCATGTCGATCTCGGGCGTCCGGCCCGCGATCAGCTCGGCCATCACGCGGCCGGTGCCGGCCGCCATGGTCCAGCCAAGGGTGCCGTGGCCGGTGCTCAGCATCAGGTTGGGAATGCGGGTGGCGCCGATCACCGGCGTGCCATCGGGCGTCATGGGGCGCAGGCCGGTCCAGAAGGAGGCGTCGCGCACGTTGCCGCCCCGGGGGAACAGGTCGGTCACGACGTGTTCGAGCGTGTCACGCCGACGCGCGTCCAGGCGCAGGTCGAAGCCCGAGAGCTGCGCGGTGCCGCCCACGCGGATGCGGTTGCCCAGCCGCGTGACGGCCACCTTGAAGGTCTCGTCCATCACCGTCGACTCGGGCGCGCCGCCGGCATCGGAGATGGGCACGGTGATCGAGAAGCCCTTGACCGGATACACCGGCAGGCGAATGCCCAGCGGCCTGACCAGCGCGGGCGAGTAGCTGCCGAGCGCGACCACGTAGCGCTCGGCGGTGAAGCTGCCGGCATCGGTGCGCACAGCCGTCACGCCCTTGACTGCATCGTGCTCGAGGGCCTGGATGTTCACGCCGAACCTGAACTTCACACCCTCGGCTTCCGCCAGCTTGGCGAGTGCCTGCGTGAACTTGAAGCAATCGCCGGTCTCGTCGCCCGGCAGGCGCAGGCCGCCCACGAACTTGTCCTTCACCGATGCAAGCGCGGACTCGTACTGCACGCAGCCTTCGCGGTCGAGCACCTGGTAGGGCACGCCGGAGGCCTTGAGCACTTCGACGTCTTTCGAGGTGCCGTCGAGTTGGTGCTGCGTGCGGAACAACTGCAGCGTGCCCTGCATGCGCTCGTCGTAGGCGATGCCGGTGTCGGCGCGCAGGGCCTTCAGGCAATCGCGGCTGTACTCGGCGAGCCGCACCATGCGGCCCTTGTTGACCTCGTAGCGCGCCTGCGTGCAGTTGCGCAGCATCGCAAGGCCCCAGCGCCACATGGCCGGATCGAGCATCGGCTTGATGACCAGCGGGCTGTGCTGCATCAGCATCCACTTGATGGCCTTGACCGGCACGCCTGGCCCGGCCCACGGCGCCGAGTAGCCGGGCGAGACTTCGCCCGCGTTGCCGAAGCTGGTTTCGAGCGCGGGCGCCGGCTGGCGCTCCAGCACCGTCACCTCGTGCCCGGCACGCGCCAGGTAGTAAGCCATCGAGGTGCCAATGACACCGCTGCCGAGAATCAGGACCTGCATGAGAACAACCCTTTGAAAGCTGCTGCAACGCAGCCGAGGGTACAGGCTAAGCGCTACAGGCCGAGCGCATCCTGCAATTGCCGTGCCGTCCAGCGCTTGGGGCTCTGCGGCCAAGCCTCGAGCAGCGAGACCATGCGCGCATTGCGCGGCGCGCTCAGGCCGTGCTCCTGCGCGAGGCGCACGACCTCGCCGCTGAGCGAGTCGATCTCGGTGCGGCGGCCCAGCGCCAAGTCGTCGGCCATGCTGGAGCGAGCCTTGGCATCGATGCGCAGCATGCGCGCCGCAACGATGCGAAACAGCCAGTCGGGCAGGCGCAGCAGGTTGATCAGCCGGTGCGCCGGAACGGCAGCGACCTGCGCCGGTGCAATGCCCGCGACCTTGAGGATGTCCAACGCCTCCTCGATCAGCGACGCGAAGCAGCGGCGGTAGCCGCGCAGCATCAGCTCTTCGCGCAGTGGCAGGCCCGAGAGCGCGTTGACCGAATTGTTGAGGTTGAGCATCAGCTTGCCCCACTGCACGGGCAGCAGGTCGGCATGCAGGTCGAGCGGCACGCCGGCGCGCTCGAACACGGGCAGCCAGGGTCGCAGCGCCGCATCGTCTTCCGCGGCCAGCCGGCCAGCGGTGCCGCGATGGAAGGCGCCGGGGCCGATCTCGGCCACGTTGTACGGCACCATGCCGGCCCGCACATTCAGCGAGGGGCCGGTCTGCGATGCGGCCGCGGAATTGGAGATGCCGTTCTGCAGCGAGACCACCGTGGTGCCCGCGGGCAATGCAAAAGCCAGCTCGCCGGCCGCCGCGGCAGTGGCGCCGCTCTTCACGCACAGCAGCACCAGCGAAGGCCGCGCACCCACCGGGACCTGGTCGCACAGCCGCAATTTCTCGGCAGGCAGCCTGCGCGTCGCCCCGTCGATGTCGGTGAGCGTCAGGCCATGCGCCGCGAGCTTGTCCAGCATGCGCGGACGTCCGACGAAAGTGACGGGCACGCCGGCCGCTGCAAGGCTGCCGCCGATGAAGCACCCGATGGTGCCCGCCCCCATCACGAGCACTTCACCGGGGATTGCGTCTGGCATGAAGTGCTTGTGCGGGTCGAGACGGGTGGATGGTCAGGCGCGTTCCGCAACCCAGGCCTGCACCGACTGCAGCGCGGCCGCAAGGCCCGCCGCGTTGGTGCCGCCGGCCATGGCCATGTCGGCCTTGCCGCCGCCCTTGCCGCCGACCTGCTGGGCCACGAAGTTGACCAGCTCGCCGGCCTTGACCTTGCCCACGCTGTCGGCCGTGACGCCGGCCGCGATCTGCACCTTGTCACCGTCGACGGCGGCCAGCACGATGGCGGCGGTCTTGAGCTTGTCCTTGAGCTTGTCCATGGTGTCGCGCAGCGTCTTGGCGTCGGCGCCGTCGAGCTTGGCCGCGAGCACCTTGATGCCGTTGACGTCCACGGCCTGCGAGACGAGCTCGTCGCCCTTCGACGACGCGAGCTTGCCCTTGAGCGCCCCCACTTCGCGTTCGAGCGCCCTCACCTGCTCCAGCACCTGCGTGAGCCGGCCCTGCAGCTCGGCGGCCGGCGACTTGAGCGTGGCGGCCACGCTGTGCACGGTCGATTCGAGGTCCTGCAGGTAGGTGAGCGCGTTGGCACCCGTAACGGCCTCGATGCGTCGCACGCCGGCGGCCACGCCGCCTTCGCTGACGATCTTGAAGAGGCCGATGTCGCCCGTGCGGCCCACGTGGGTGCCGCCGCAGAGTTCGCGGCTCGTACCGATGTCGAGCACGCGCACGGTCTCGCCGTACTTCTCGCCGAACAGCATCATGGCGCCGGTCTTCTGGGCCGACTCCATGTCCATCACGCGGGCGTGCGTCTCGGAGTTGGCGAGGATCTCGGCGTTGACGCGCTTCTCGATCTCGAGGATCTGCGCGTGCGAGACGGGCGCGTTGTGCGCGAAGTCGAAGCGCGTTTTGTCGGCATCGACCAGCGAGCCCTTCTGCTGCACGTGGTCGCCCAGCACTTCGCGCAGGGCCTTGTGCATCAGGTGGGTGACGCTGTGGTTGCGCATGGTGGCGGCGCGGCGGGCGGTGTCGACCGCGGCCTTGACCGCGTCGCCGACCTTCAGCGTGCCCTGCGTCTGGGTGCCGTGGTGGCCGAACACGTCGGCCTTGATCTTCTGCGTGTCTTCCACGCCGAACTGCACGCCTTCGGCAACGAGCACGCCCTGGTCGCCGACCTGGCCGCCGCTCTCGGAATAGAAAGGCGTGGTGTCGAGCACCACGATGCCGGGTTGGCCTTCCTTCAGTTCCTGAACGGCAGCGCCTTCGAAGTACAGCGCCACGACCTTGGCGTTTTCTTCGAGGTGGTCGTAGCCGGTGAAGGTGTTGCCCGCACCGGCGTATTCGACGTTGCGGTCCATCTTGAACTTGCCGGCGGCGCGGCCCGCAGCCTTCTGCTTTTCCATGGCGGCGTTGAAGCCGGCCTCGTCGACGCTCACGCCACGCTCGCGGCACACGTCGGCCGACAGGTCGAGCGGGAAGCCATAGGTGTCGTGCAGCTTGAAGGCGACTTCGCCCGGCAGCACCTTGGCACCACCGGCCAGCGCCGCGTCGAGGATTTCCATGCCGTTGGCCAGCGTCTCGAAGAAGCGCTCTTCCTCGGCCTTCAACGTATCGGTGATGCGCTTCTCATCGGCCACCAGCTTGGGGTACGCATCGCCCATGAGCTTCACGAGGTCGGGCACCAGCTTGTGGAAGAAGGGCTTCTTCTGGCCCAGCTTGTAGCCGTGGCGAATGGCACGGCGAATGATGCGGCGCTGCACGTAGCCGCGGCCTTCATTCGACGGGATCACGCCGTCGGCCACCAGGAACGAGGTGGCGCGGATGTGATCGGCAATCACCTTGAGCGAGTTGTTCGCGAGGTCCTGCGTGCCAGTCTCGCGGCCGGCCGCCTTGATGAGCGCGTCGAAGATGTCGATCTCGTAGTTGCTGTGCACGTGCTGCAGGATCGCGGCCAGCCGTTCCAGGCCCATGCCGGTGTCGACGCAGGGTGCGGGCAGTTTCTTGACCGAGCCGTCGGGCTGCATGTCGAACTGCATGAACACGTTGTTCCAGATCTCGATGTAGCGGTCGCCGTCTTCGTCGGGCGAGCCGGGCGGGCCGCCGGGGATCTCGGGGCCGTGGTCGAAGAAGATCTCGGAGCACGGGCCGCACGGACCGGTGTCGGCCATCATCCAGAAGTTGTCGGACATGTAGCGGCCGCCCTTGTTGTCGCCGATGCGCACCACGCGCTCGGGCGGCAGGCCGATTTCCTTGGTCCAGATGTCGTAGGCCTCGTCGTCTTCGATGTAGACGGTGGCCCAGAGCTTCTCGGCCGGCAGCTTGTAGACCTCGGTCAGCAGCTCGAAGGCCCACTTGAGCGATTCGCGCTTGAAGTAGTCGCCGAAGCTCCAGTTGCCCAGCATCTCGAAGAAGGTGTGGTGGCGCGCGGTATAGCCCACGTTCTCGAGGTCGTTGTGCTTGCCGCCGGCGCGCAGGCAGGCCTGGACCGAAGCGGCGCGCACGTAGTTGCGCTTGTCTTCGCCCAGGAACACGTCCTTGAACTGGACCATGCCTGAGTTGGTGAACATGAGGGTCGGGTCGTTGCCCGGCACCAGCGAGCTCGAGGCCACCACCGTATGGCCCTTGGAGGCGAAGAAATCGAGAAAGGTCTTGCGGATGTCCGCGACCGTGAATGTGGGCTGGCTCATCTTTGGATTCGTCTTCTGTCGAGGGCGGCGCGGCGATGGCGACCCTCATGTCGAACCCACTGCGGCGAACCGGCCTAACTGCTTGATTTGCTTGAACAAACGATTATAGGTTTCGCCATGCGCCCGCGCCGCCTCGCAAGCTGCACGATCCGGAGGCCACGGCTAATATGTGACTTGGCGCAAAAGAAGAGAACCAAATACGGCCGGCGCCATCCGTACTTGTACGGACACAAGATCAAGGAGCTCGAATGGCAAGCCAAGAGGCGGATCAGCACTGGAAGATCGAAGACCTGGATTTCTCGCGCATCGCGCTCGACAAGGTACGCCCGGACGAAAATCTCTTCTATCTGGTGACCTCCGCCTCCTTCGTCGAGAGCGGCTCGGACCTCTACACACACAACCTGGTCGATTTTTTCCGGGGCGACGACGAGGTCACCGACTGGTTGTCGAACCACTGGGAACTCGAGGAACTGCAGCACGGCAGGGCCCTGCGCGCATATGTCCGCCACGTCTGGCCGGAGTTCGAATGGGATGTCGCCTATCAGGGCTTCCTGGAGGAATACGCGACCTACTGCAAGGTCGAGTTGCTGGCCCCGACCCGCGCCCTCGAAATGACCGCCCGCTGCGTGGTCGAGACCGGCACCGCCACCTACTACCGCGCCATGGCGCGCTGCACCGACGAACCCGTGCTGCGGGACCTGGCGACCCGCATCGCGACCGACGAGGTCAACCACTACAAGCACTTCTACCGCTTCTTCCGCCGCTACCGCGAGCAGGAAAAGCTGGGCCGCCTGCGCGTGATGGGCACCATCGGCCGCCGCACGCTCGAACTCAAGAGCGAAGACGCCGACTGCGCGATCCGCCACGTGGTGAAGACGCGCTCGCCCGGCCGCGCCACCGACACGGCCTACGTGCAGCAACTGAGCGCGGACATGAACAGCACCATCCGCACCAACCTGAGCCCCGGCCACACGCTCAAGATGCTGATGCGGCCTCTGGAACTACCGGCAAAGGTGCAGACGGTCATCCAGTACCCGATCATGCAGTTCATGCGGCACGTGTTCCTGCGCTGATGGCCGGAAAAATATTGCCAAATAGTTCACGTTTTTATGAGTGTCCTACGGCAACTGCCTATTTCCGACTGACACCCGGACCCCAGGGGGGCATCGACGATACCGATGCTGTCACGCAACAGGGCCCATAAAAGAAGAGCTCTCGGTCAGTGCCCAGAGCGCCCCTCCATGGGCTATTCGTACCCGCTTCGGCGGGTATTTTTTTGGACTCGCCCACGCATGGCCCAGAGGCCGCCCCCTGGCTCAGGTCGCCGAGGTCAGCCCGGGTTTGCGGGTTCCGTCCAGCGAATACAACTGCGGCCGCTCGTCGGCGGCGGCACCTTCGGCGGGCATTCCGTGCGCCACATTCTGCGGCTGGCGATAGAGCTCGTTCTCGAGACGCCTGACGCGTTCGGCGTACATCCTGGCGAGGGCGCTGTGATGCTCTGCCGCAGCCTGATGCTCGATGCGCGCCATCTGCGCCTCTTCCAGAAGTGCCGCCGCGCGCCGGAGATACGCGGTGTGAGTCGGGCGAAACAAGAAGTCGAACGTCATTTCACGCTCCTTTCCGCGAGGGTGCGGTGGGAAGCCATGTTCCTCCGCGCCAGCCTTCAAGTCTGTCGGAACACGCCTACCTTCGGGTTACCTGCTTTTGTTGCGGCATTTCCGCCCCTGCTCCCTGCCCGTGGCACGTTGTCCGTTCTTTGTTTGATCCGATGGCGACGAAGCTACCCCAAGTCCGACCGCTTGCAATCCAGGACCGTGCTCGTCTCGATCGTTCGCAGTGCCGGCACCTTGCCGACGAACGTCACCCCGGCACGTATCAGGCGCCACTCCCCTGCCTTGAACAGCTTGAAGAGGTGCGTAACTTCGTCACTCGCGGCGGGAATGGCGTTGAACACGTAGACCGGCTCGCCCCCCTGGGTCTCGTCCATGCTCAGCAGCTCGGCCCTCATCTTGCCCATGGTGTCCGCGTCTTTCGTCCTCTGGCGAACGACGTCCATGTTGACGGTGCGAGAGTGCTCGTCGATCGAGATCCTGCGGATCCAGGGAGCCGGCCCTGCGCCGCTCAAAGCAGGCGCGCACACGATCGTTCCAGCGGCGCACGACCCGGCTGCCGCGGCGAGGAGCAGATGGACAGCCAGCCTGGTGGGTTTGAATTTCATGCTCGATATGGTGCCAGCCTCCTCCTTGGTGGGGTGGGCATCGAAGGACATGCCACCACAGTTCGAGCGGGAGGGAGCGGCCCGGCGCAGGCACGTTCTTCAGTAGGAGCCGGGCGGCGGCGTGTGCTTGAAACGTCGCGCCGTCGTCATGCTGATGAGCCGGGCGCGCGCGGCGCCGAGCCTGGCGCGCCCTGCACCGACCATGCCGCCGAGGGCCGATTTGACTGCGTCCGCGGTGGGCGATTCCCTCGGATACGAGGGGGACAGGCCGCACTTGCGCATCAGCCGGTTCACCTGATGGATGCGGGCAACCTCGCGCGTGGCAGCGGTGTAGAAGGTCACCCCGATCGAGATCGACAGGCGATCGCCTGGGCCAGCCCCGTCGACCTTGGACCTCGTCATGTGGGGCGAGGTGCTCGGGAAATAGATGGCATCCCCTGGCTGCGCATTGAACTCCAGCCCGCGCGGCAGGAACGCTTCGTCGAAACGCACTTTCTTGAGCGACTGCGTGACGATGAAGTCCTCCACGGCATCGGCCGGCACGATGGTGCGATCGCGGTGATCCCAGACGTTGAGGGTCTTGTGCCCATGCAACTGCAGCCAGAAGTTGTTCTCTCGGTCGATGTGAAAGGGCGTGACGGACGGCGGCGCAGAGAAGAAGACGAATCCGTTCACCCTGAAGATGTCCGGCTGCTCACGTTCGACGAGAGCGCGCATCGAATTCACCACCGACATCAGCAGGGCCTGATAGCGGGGAATGACTTCGATGTTGTAGAAGGAAACCGACGAACCCGGCTCCTCCATGCGCTGGAAGAATTCCTCGATGCTGCGCCCGTCAGGATGCCGGCTGTCGTGCGCAAGCGTGGACGCGACCGTCCTGTCCGGGTTCATGAACCTGCATTGGTCCAGCTTCGAGAGTTCCATCCCGAGCTTCACGAGTTCGGGCACCTGAAACAGGGGATGCTCGTGAAAGTTGTGGTGCATCGGCGTGATCCTCTGGGTGGAGAAGCCGCCAGGGTCATCCGGCCACACGCGAAACGTCGTTTCCGAAGTCCCGACCCAATTCAAGTTGGTCACGCGCATCGCACCCTCCAGATCGCTTTTGGGCCCCTGCCGCCGAACCGAGGCTCGGGCAAGGCCTGCGAGCGAAAGTAGTACTTTCTGTTTCAATGCTGGATCGAATACCTGACCTCCACCTGACAACGGGAGGCTTGTCGGGAAAGTCCCTATGGCAGCGAGGAGGTTGTTGAGCGCGCGAGCCTTGAGCAGGCTGGGAAATACATACCGCCTGTACCCGGCGAGTAGGTGCGTTCGCTGCGGCGATGACATGGCCTGCGTAGCAGGCATGGAGCGGGTGAAGGGAATCGAACCCTCGTATGAAGCTTGGGAAGCTGCCGTTCTGCCATTGAACTACACCCGCGGCAGGCACGGATTCTACTGGCACTCCTGAGTGCAGCCCGAGGGCGGTTGTCCGCTCCGATCTCCTGGAGCAAATGAGTACGAACGAACACTGCAATCGGCAACTCAGCGGCCCTGCGTCAGTCATTTGGCTATCACCCGTTCCGGCGATGTTTGAGCGCCGACGAAAACAGTACCCTCCCTCCTGCACGTTTAGTTACATTCAGCCTGTTTTGGTTGCATATCCATCGTTAGGAGAGGTTGGGACATGAACACTGTGTACCGCAGCATCTGGAACGCTGCGCTCGGCGCCTGGGTCGCCGTTTCGGAGGTTTCGCATCGGTGCGGGCGGCGCGCTTCTTCGGTCGCTGCCGCCGTGTGCTTGCTGGCCTTGGCTGGCCTGCCGGCAGGCGCCTGGGCGCAGGCCAGCGGCGGTACTGCATTCGTCGCGGGCGGGGGTACTGGCGGCCGGGGCGGTGCTGGAAATGGCAGCGGCGGCGGCGGCGGCTACATCGGCATGTACCCCACCAGCAACGGATCGTCTCCATCGGGAGGCAGTGGCGGAGCCGGCGGTAACGGAGCGGCTGGTGCCGGCGGAGTCGGGGGAGCGGTGGGCGCGACCAGCGTCACGGGCTCCGTCGGCGGATCGTCGGGAAGCACCGGCGTTCCCGATCCCGATCCGATCTATGGGGCGGGCGGCGGCGGCGGCGGTGGTGCCGCCGTGTACACCTCTGGCACCTCCATCACCGTGACGGGCGCCACCACGCTCCTGGGGGGCAGTGGCGGCGATGGTGGCAGCGGGCGACTGGCCGGCGGCGGCGGCGGTGGTGGCGCGGGCCTTCAGGGTGTCGCCGCCAATGCGGTAGTCAGCAATGCGAGCCAGGCCATCGTCGGCGGCAATGGCGGCAACGGCGGTATCGGCCAATGGGCCGGCGGTGGCGGCGGCGGCGGAGACGGCATCGTGCTGCAAGGTGGGGGCGCCACCGTCACCAACACTGGCACGGCCACTGGCGGGAGCGGGGGGAATGGCGGCGTGGCGACCATCGGCGGCATGGTGGGCGGCGGCGGCGAGGGCGGCGCCGGCCTGGCGATGGAGTCCAGCGGCAACTCGGTGCTCAATACCGGGGCACTGGTGGGGGGCGCGGGCGGTGCCGGCGGCAGCAGTGCCGCCAATGGCATCGGCGGCGCAGGCCTGCGCATCCGCGGCAATGCGAACAGCATCGTCAACAGCGGCACCCTGACAGGCGGCATGGGCGGCGACGGCGTCACGCGCGGCGACGCGGTTCGCGTCACCGGCAACGACAACTCGGTCGAGCTGCAGAACGGCTCGGTGATCAACGGGACCCTGTCGGCAATCGGCACCGGGAACGTGCTGCGCCTCTCGGGCGTGGCGACCGACGGCACCACTTCGCTCGGCGCCGCGACCTATCGCGGCTTCGAGCGCTACGAGAAGACAGGCGCCAACACCTGGACGCTGACCGGCACCACCACCGGGCTGACGCCCTGGACAGTGCTCGGAGGCACGCTCGCCATCGCCGACGACGGCGCGCTCGGCGACTCGTCCGGCAGGCTCACGCTCGACGCCGGCACGTTGCGCTCCACCGGCACGACCACCGCCACGCGCAGCATCACCCTCGGAGCGGGCGGTGCGACCTTCGAAGTCGATCTGGTGCGTACGCTGACCCTCAACGGCACGCTCTCCGGTCCGGGCAGCCTGCACAAGACCGGCGCCGGCACGCTGGTGCTCAGTGCGGCCAACAACTACGTCGGCGGGACGGCCGTGGAGGCGGGCAGCCTCAATGCAGCCGCGACCGGCGCGCTGGGCAGCGGTCCTGTCTCGGTGGCGGCCAATGCCTCGCTGCTCTTCAGCGGCAACGCAGACGCGAGCGGACTGACCATTACCGCCGCCGAGCGCGGCGCCACCGGCAATGCCGGCTTCGTCCGCTTCGGCGGCACCACGTCGGCAGGCAATGCCCGTCTGGTCATGAACAACGGCGCGGCCGCCGAGTTTCGCGACAACGCCACCGCGGGCAACGCCGTCATCGAGAACCACGGTGGGCTGACCAACATCTGGTTCAACGCGACGGCCGGCAACGCGCGCATCACCAACTTCTCGGGCGGCCAGATCAACCTGCTGGACGACGCCAGCGCGGGCCAGGCGACCTTCGTCAACGAAAGCGGCGGGCTGATTGACATCTTCGACCGCGCGAGCGCCGGCCAAGCCACGGTGGTCAACAACGCTGGCGGGCGCCTGCGTATCAGCTCGCTGACCACAGCAGGAATCTCCATCGGCGCGCTGTCGGGCACGGGCGACGTGATTCTCGGCGCCAAGGCACTGACCACGGGCGGGCTGAACGCCAACACCGAAGTCTCGGGCGTGATCTCGGGCACCGGCGGCTCGCTGGTCAAGATCGGCACCGGCACACTGACGCTTTCGGGCGCCAATACCTATACGGGCGGCACCGCGCTGCGTCAAGGGCGCCTGAACCTCGGCCACAACCAGGCGCTGGGCACCGGCGCGCTGGCGATGGACGACGACACCACGCTGGGTTTCAGCGCCGATGGGTTGACGATTGCCAACACGATCCAACTGACAGGCAACAACGATCCGGTCATCGACACCGGCAGCTTCAACGAAACGCTGAGCGGCGCGATCAGCGGCGGCGGCTTCATCACGAAGCAAGGCACGGGCACGCTGACGCTCTCAGGCGCCAACACCTATACCGGCGCCACCAATGTGGCGCAGGGCACGCTGAAGGCCGGCGCCGCCAACACCTTCAGTGCAAGCTCCGCGTACAGCGTGGCTTCGAGCGCGACGCTGGATCTTGCAGGCTTCAACCAGACCGTGGCTTCGCTGAGCAACAGCGGCACCGTCTCGCTGGTCGGGGCGGCCGCGGGCACGACGCTGGCCCTCAACGGCGCCTACGTCGGCAACAACGGTGTGCTGAGGCTAGGGACTGCTCTCGGCAACTCGGGCTCGTCGGACCGCCTGATCTTCGACGGCGCCGCAGCGGTGGCCAGTGGAAAGACCAGTGTGCAGATCACCAATCTCGGTGGACTGGGCGCACTGACCAGCGGCAATGGCATCGAAGTGATTTCCGCACTGAACGGCGCCACCACGACGGCCCAGACCACCAAGGACGCGTTCTCGCTGGCCGGCGGCCACGTCGATGCAGGTGCGTACGAGTACCGCCTCTACGCAGCCGATGCCAAGGGCGCGGGGGAGAACTGGTTCCTGCGATCAAGCATCAATGCGGTCCCACCGGCGGCGCCCGCTGCGCCGGTAATCACCTACCGATCGGAAGCCTCGCTCTACGCGGCGCTGCCGAGCCAACTGCGCCAGGGCAATCTTGCGATGCTGGGCGACCTACGCAAACGCGTGGGGGACGACGACGTCAAGGGCAGCGCGGCGATGCCGAGCGGCTCGGATCGCCACGCCTGGGCGCGCGTGCTCTCCGCCGACATCGACGTCCAGCAAGGTGGCGCCGTCTCCCCCACCGGCAAGGGCCGGCTCACGGGCTTCCAGGCCGGCACCGACCTGCTGGCCGCGCCGAACTGGCGCGCAGGCATCTACGTCGGCCAACTCGACGGCGACGCCCGCGTGCGGGGCTTCGCCAGCGGTATCCAGAACCTGGCCGTGGGCCGCAACGACCTTCGCAGCCAGTATGTGGGCGTGTACGGCACCTACACCGGTGACAGCGGGTTCTATGCCGATGCGGTGCTGCAGTCGGGCCGCCACCGCTACACGGTCGAGCCGCTGCTGGGCCAGGGCGTCGGCGGCAAGGGCAACAGCCTGCTGGGCTCGATCGAGGTGGGGCAAGCCTTTGCGCTCGGTGGCAGCGGCTGGAGCATCGAGCCCCAGTTGCAGCTGATCCACCAGCACATGGATCTGAACAACTCCGCCATTGTCGGCGCCGTCGTCCAACCGCAGGCCGACAGCGGCTGGATCGCCCGCGCGGGTGTGCGGGTGAAGGGCCAGGTCGACACCGGCATCGGCATGCTGCAGCCGTACGGCCGCTTCAACGTCTACAGGAGCTCCAGCGGCGCGGACATCGCGCGCTTCGTGAACGGAGCAATCACGACTGACATCTCGGTGCCCACCGGCGGCGCGAGTACCGAGCTCGCGGGCGGCTTCACGCTGACCCTGGGCGAGTCGACGAGCCTCTACGGAGAAGTCGGCAAGCTCTGGGCGAGCGGCGGCAACGCCAGGGTCAAGAGCTCGGTCAATGGCTCGGTTGGCGTGCGCGTGAAGTGGTGATGAAGTTGCAGTTGCGGTGACGGTCAAATCCGGAGGCCCTACCCTGCCCGCCCCCGGAGGACCGAATGCCCAAACGCGGCCGCTCAGAACATGGAAGCCCGCGACGGCCAGCACCGGAACCTGGGAGAGCCCGACACTGATGTCCAGCCAGCACCAATAGCACGAGCGCGAGCTTCAGCCCGCTGCATGGGGCCTCGGGTAAGTCCCGATCATTTGATTAATCGAGTTAACTATTCTCCCGTTCGAACGACTCGCTTCCTCCGATTTCACGAGGGGGATCGGGCTGTGCGGGCTCGGAAACTAGTTAACAACTGGAGACAATCGAATGAGTTCCCCAATCCGGAGGCCGCTGCTGGCCTGTGTCGTCGCGGCGGCCGCCGCAAGCGGATGCGGAGGGAGCGACAGGGCGGCTTCCGCATTCACCCTGTTGCCGACACCAGCCCCGGCGCCCACTTCACCCCCGTCTGCGCCCCCGCCGTCGCCCGCGCCGGCACCCGTGGCACAGCCTGCGCTGCTCAACACGCCCGACGAGGCCGGCGGCTGTGCAGCGGTCGCGGCACTGGCGGCCGAGCTCTCGGCCGCGGGACGCACCGTGAGCATCACTTCGACCAAGATCGCGAAGACCACGGCGACCGACGCGAGCGGCAACCCGCAAAGCTACTGCGCGGTGGCCGGCACCATCAACGGCGGCCGCAAGGGCCTCCAGGCCGCGGGCCAGACCGACGCGATGTCGACCTATGCAATCGCGTTCCAGATCAACCTGCCGACGCGGTGGAACGGCCGCATGTTCATGAGCGGCGGCGGCGGCTCCGATGGCTCGGTGCCGGACACCACGGGCGCCATCAGCAACGGTGAAACCGTCCAGCCGCTGCTGTCGGGCTATGCCACCATCTCGAACGACAGCGGCCACAGCAACGCGACCAACAACGATCCGAACAACGCGGGCACGGCCTCCTTCGGACTCGACCCCGTGGCACGCGTCGATTTCGGCTACAACGCGATCGGCCAGACCAAGCAGCTCGCCAATCAGCTGGTCGCGCGCTACTACGCCAAGAAGCAGGACTACGCCTATTTCATGGGCTGCTCCGAAGGCGGACGCGAAGCGATGATGGTTTCGCAGCGCTTCGGCGACGAGTTCGACGGCGTGGTCGCCGGAGACCCCGGCTCGGATCTTCCGAAGGCCTGGCTCGCCGAAGCCTGGGACACGCAGCAATTCGCGGCTGCGGCGCAAGCGCAGGGCTTCCTGGAAACCACGGGCCCCGGCGCCTCGAACGCGACCCCCCTGATGAATGCGGCCTTCCAGCCCGCGCAATGGGCGGCCCTGCAGCAAGCGGTACTGGCGAAGTGCGATGCCGACGACGGGCTGGTCGACGGCATGATCAACAAGCGCTCCTGCACCTTCGATGTCAGCACCCTGGCCTGCGGCGCGCCGGGCGCACCAGGCGCGCCGGGCTGCCTCGTTCCGGCCCAGGTCACGGCCATGCAGAAGGTAATGGGCGGCGTGAAAAACAGCGCCGGCGACGCGCTCTACTCGGACTGGCCCTGGGACGCAGGCATCGGCGCCTTCGGATGGCAGATCTGGAAGACCGGATTCGGCTACCGCACGAGCGGCGCGAACGATGCGATCAACGCCACCCTCGGCGGCGGCGCGGGTCCGCTGATCTTCACCACCCCGCCCACACAGGGCCTGGCGACCGGCAACTCGCTGGTGCAGTTCCAACTGCGCTTCGACTGGGATGCCGACGCGCCGAAGATCAAGGCCACCGACGGAACCTACACCGAGTCGGCCTACAGCTTCATGGGCACGCACTCGACCGACATGTCCAAGCTCAAGGGCAAGGGCGGCAAGCTGATTCTTTATCACGGCACCAGCGACCCGGTCTTCTCTTTCAACTACACGGCCAAGTGGGTCGATTCGCTGGCCGGCAACACGGCGAACGGCACCGTGAAGGACTTCGTGCGGCTGTTCGCGGTGCCCGGCATGAACCACTGCTCGGGCGGCCCCGCCACCGATACCTTCCCGGTATTCAGCGCGGTGGTCGACTGGGTCGAGAAAGGCAAGGCGCCCGATCGCCTGATCGCGAGCTCGAAGCCCGGCAATCCCGACACCGCCGGCTGGACGCTGCCCGCGGGAGTGAGCTCGCGCGTGCGGCCCCTGTGCCCCTACCCGCAATACGCGCAGTACATCGGGACCACCGGCTCGGCGCCGGCGGCACTGCTGGAACAGAACGATCCCGGCAAGTTCGTCTGCGCCAACTGACGGCGGGCACTGCCGGCCGCGATGCGGTCGCCCGCCTGCCAGACGGGGTGCGATCGGTCCGGCCGGACCGCTACACTGGCCCTCTCCATGACGGCCCGCCCCCCTCCTTCTTCTTCCCATGAGCCCGCACGCCATCCCGACCGCAGCGGACTGGAAGACGAACGCATGCGCCGGCTGCTGGGCTACAGCCTCGTGCAGGCCACGATCCCCACGTCGACCCTCTACGAGAAGCACGTGGGCGAACCCTTCAACCTGCGGCGGGTCGAGTTCTCGCTGCTCGTGCTGGTCGACTCGAACAGCGATGTGACGCCCAAGCAGCTCGCGCGTGCGCTGTACGTCTCGATGCCTTATCTCACGATCACGCTCGATCGGCTCGAAGAACGCGGCCTGCTGAATCGCAGCCGCAGCGAGACCGATCGCCGCTCGGCGCACGTACGGCTCACGCGCAAGGGCAGCGATCTCGTCAAGAAGGCGGAGACCGTCGCGGCGAAGATGGAGGCCGATCTGCTGGCACACCTGACGCCCGGCGAGCGAGGGATGCTGTTCGAATTGCTCGAACGGGTGGCTGCGCACCGGCGGGTGTGAGCCCCGGGTTTCCCGCCGCTGCCTCTTCGTTCAGCTCACTGCCTTCGCCGCGAGCGCGCCCAGCGTGCGCAGGCCCTTCTCGATGCGCGCATCCCAGCCGTAGCCGCCGCTCAGGCGCATGCAGTGGGCATAGCGCCCGCTCGCCGAGAACACCACGCCGGGCGCGAAGCACACGCCCTTCTTCAGCGCCTGAGCGAACAGCGCCCGCGTGTCGAGCGCCTTGGGAAGTTCGAGCCACAGCACGAAATTGCCCGCTGGCCGAGTGATCCTGGTCCCCGGCGGAAAGGCTTGCTCGATCACGCGCGACATGTGCTCCAGCGTGTCGGCGAACTCGCGCCGCAAGCGGCGCAGGTGGCGGTCGTAGTCGCCGTTCGAGAGAAAGTCCGCAAGCGCAGCCTGCGTCAGCACCGGCGTGGCCAGCGTCGAGGCGAACTTGCTCTCGAGCACGCGTGCCATGTGGCGGCCCGGCACGATCCAGCCGATGCGATAGCCCGGCGCCAGCGTCTTCGAGAACGAACCGCAGTAGATGGTGTTGTCGTGGCGGTCGAGCGCGCTGAAGGGAATCGGGCGTTCCTCGCCGAAATGGATGTCGCCGTAGACGTCGTCCTCGATCAGCGGCACGCGGTGCTTCGCGAGCAGGCGCAGCACCTCGCGGCGATTCTCGATCGGCATCGTGAAACCCAGCGGATTCTGGAAGCTCGAAGCCAGCACGCAGGCGCGCACCTGGCCCGCGGCAAGCACGTCGCGCAGTGAATCGATCACCACGCCGGTGCCGGCGTCGGTGGGCAGTTCCACCACCCGCAGGCCGCGCATGCGCAGCACCTGCAGCAGGCCGAAGTAAGTCGGCGATTCGATGGCGACCGCATCGCCAGGCTCGGTGACCGCGTCGAGCGCGAGCGCCAACGCCTCGGTGCAGCCGCAGGTGATGGCGATGGCGTCAGGTGACAAAGCCTGTCCGAAGCGCATGGCACGGCGCGCGATTTCCATGCGCAGCGACAGTTCGCCGCGCGGCGGCGAGTAGGTGTTGAGCTGCGCGCCCTTCACACGCGCGGTGCGCGCGAGGATGCGGTCGAGCTTGGAGGAAGCGAGGATCCGCGCGCTAGGAATGGCGCAGCCCAGCGGCACGTAGGCCTCGTTCGATGCGTTCTCGAGCAGTTGCAGCATGAGGTTCGACACTGCCACCTTGGTCGGGCGCAGCGGCGGCCGCGTGGGTGCCGGCAGCGGCAGCGCCGTCGGTATCCGGGCCACGTAGTAGCCCGACTGCGGCCGCACCTCGAGCACGCCGCGGTCCTCGAGCAGCCGATAGGCCTGCACCGCGGTGCTCAGGCTGGTGCGGTGCTGCGCGCTGATCTCGCGCAGCGATGGCGCGCGGCTGCCCGCGGGCAGCGTGCCGCTCTCGACGAGGCCGGCGATGAAATCGGCCAGCTCTTCGTAGCGGAAGCGCGTGGCGGGCTGCGGATCGGCACCGCCGGCGGAATGTGTTTCGAGCGTCATGGCTTCAACTGTGCTGGTCGCAATTTCAGAAAACTGTGGCTGTTATCTTGAACCTGGAGCTTGCACCATCGAAGGCAGCTACACAAGACGGGTACGAGAAGCCATGGATCGATTTCCGGACAACGACATCATCTCGCTGGTCTCGAGCGCGCCGCGCCACGACCTGGCCGAGAGCGTGGGACCGAACCTCTGGCTCGGCGAACTGCTCGGCTCCAACCTGGCAGAGATCGGCGCGCTTCAGTTGGGCTACGGCACTGCGGCGGGCGGTGCGCAGCTGCGCACGCAGATCGCCGCGCGTCATGGCGTGGATGCCGACGATGTGGTCGTCACGGTCGGCGGCATGCATGCGCTGTTTCTCCTTGCCTTCACGCTCTGCGGGCCAGGCGACGAAGCGGTGATCGCCGAACCGGCCTTTCCGCTCGCGCGCAATACGCTCGGGGCGGTCGGCGCGACCGTGCGCTCGCTGCCGCTGAACTTCGACGCCGGCTACCGGATCGACCTCGAGGCGCTGCGCGCGCTGCTCTCGTCGAAGACCCGCATCGTGAGCCTCGCTTCGCCGCAGAACCCCTCGGGTGTCGCCATCCCGGCGTCGACGCTGCGCAAAGTGGCCGAGCTGATGCGCACGCATGCGCCCGATGCCTGGCTGATCGTCGACGAGACCTATCGCGAGGCGGCCTACGGCGACCACTCCACCTTGCCCAGCGCCAGTGCATTGGGGCCTCGGGTGGTCACGGTGGCATCGCTCTCCAAGTGCCATGGCGCCGCGGGGCTGCGCATCGGCTGGGCGATCGTGCGCGACGCGGCGCTGCGGCAAGCGCTGATCACGGCAAAGTTCAACACCGTGATCTCGTGCTCGCCACTGGACGAGGCACTGGCGGCCACGGTTCTGAAGCAAGGGGAGCACATCGTCGGCGCGCGGCGGCGGCATCTCGCGCACAACCTGGGGACGCTCGAGGCCTGGGTCGGCCGCCACGCCGCGCGGATCGAATGGGTGCGTCCGGACGCCGGCGCGCTGTGCTGCGTGCGGCTGAAGCCGCAGGTGTATGACGATGCGGCGCTGCAGCGCTTTCAGGCGGCACTGCATGAACGCGGTGTTCGGCTGGCGCCGGGCCCCTGGTTCGGCGACCAGCCCCGTGTGTTCCGCCTCGGCTTCGGCCTGGCGACCAACGCCGAGCTCGCCGCCGCGCTGCACTGCGTGGGCCAGGCGCTGGAGTGGGCCGCGGCCTGAGGTCTTGCTCGGCAGGGGCCCGCCGTGCTATGGCTGCCTGGATTTATGCACTTTTCTTCTGAAATGCCACCCAGAAAGCAAACCCATCGCGATACCAAACCACGTCCCGGGGATGAGTGCGATCGCAAGCGTCGTCATCAACGGAACGGAAACAAGCAACCCGACGGGAACCATCACTACCGAGAAAAAGAAGATGGTTGATGCGCTGTAGGAAAGTACGAATAACGCCCCCCTGAAGGGGACGTGCTTCGTCTCGTCCCACAGACTGGGACACAACCAGGTTGCTACACCATCGAAGCTGAAAGGAGTCCAAGGAAGATCGATGTCCGGCTTCATAGGGGGCTGGCAGGTACCTTTGAATTCTTGTCCTGGCCGGGCTTCTTCTCGACTGCCGGCGCAAGACCGCACCGCGCCAAGAACTGGTTCATGGCGCGGCGCGCTCTCACCACTTCATGCGCAGCCCGAGCGAGCCTTGCAGGGAAGTCTTCACATCCGTCGCGCCACCCGAGGCCCACAGCTTGCCGACTTCGCCGTAGATGCTGGTCGTCTGATTCAGCGCCAGGGTGAGGCCACCGGCCAGCTCGCTGACGGTGGAACCGGTGCGGCCCGTGACGTCGGTCGCGGCGGCGGGTCCGACGAAGCGGACCACGTCGGCACCACTGCTCGCCTTGTAGAGGTTGAAGCGGCCGTACGGTTGCAGCGTGCCGAGCGTCGTGGCCATCTCGCCCTTCAGGCGCACGCCGACGCGTGCAATCCAGCCGTCGTCACTGTCCTGCCGCACGTTCGCACCGGAGATCGCGATGTTGTCCAGGCCAAGGTGCTGGTGGATCAGCTGGAGCTGCGGCTCGATCTTCCAGCCGCTCTCGCCTAGCGCGAAGGCCTGGCCCACTTCGATGGACGCCATCAGGCTGTCGCCCTTGCCCGCGCCGCGCGAGGTCGACAACGGCTCGATGGTGTAGCGGTGCCGCCCAGCCTGCAGCACGGCATCGGCATAGAAACCCGAATCGGCGGTCCAGGTGCCGTAGGCGCCCAGGTACTGGCTGCGCAGGTCGTTGGAACCGACGGCCAGGTTGGCGATGCCGCTGGCGAAGCCGTTGACCCTGACGCGGCCGTCGAGTTGGCCGACGTACACACCGGCACGCCAGTTCGAGGTGGCGAAGAGGTCGGTGCCGGCCTGGAAGCCCTTGACGTTGCCCTTGCTGTGCGGGCTGACGGTGCCCTGCTGGCGGATGTCGATGTCCGTGGCGATCACACGGCCCCAGGCACGGCGCTCGGTGCCGGTCGATGCGGGGCCGCCGGCCTTGACGTCGTCGTCGCCGATGCGCTGGTGCAGGTTGCCGATCATGGCCAGGTCCATCTGGCGCACCTGGCTGGGCAACGCGGACAGCAGCGGGACTTCGGCGCGATAGGTTGGCACTTGCACGGTGATCGGGCCTGTAGTGCCGGTACCGCCTGTGCTGCCGGTCGAGCCGTCCGCGCCTGTCGCTGGCGTTCCCGTCGATACCGTCGCCGTGGTGGTCGAGCGCAGGTACCAGTTCTCGCCGGCACCGCTCGCGTCGGCGGCATGCAAGCGGTACTCGTAGGCGCCCGCATCGACGTGCCCGCCTGCGAGAGAGAAGGCGTCCTTCGTGGTCTGCGCGGTGGTGGTGGCACCGTTGCGCGCCGAGATCACCTCGATGCCGTTGCCCGTGGTCAGCGCGCCCAGGCCACCAAGTTGCGTGATCTGCACGCTGGTGCGGCCGCTGGCCGAGGCGCTCGCGCCGTCCAGCACCAGCCGGTCGCTCACGCTGCTGCTGTCGCCCAGGAAAGTGCCCAGCCGCAGCACGCCGTTGTTGCCGGCATAGGCGCCGGTGACGGTGAGCGTGGTGCCCGGTGCGGTGCCCACCAGCGAGACGGTGCCGCTGTTGGCGAGCGAGGCCACCGTCTGGCTGAAGCCCGCGAGGTCGAGCGTGGCACCGCTTTCCACCGTGTGTGCCGAGGCCGCACTGAAGGTGCCGCTCGCGCCTGCCCTCAGGGTGCCTTCGGCCACGTCGGTCGCGCCGGTATAGCTGTTGGCGCCCGAGAGCGTGAGGGTGCCGCTGCCCAGCTTGGTGATGAAGCCGCTGCCGCTGATGTTGCCGCTGAGCGCTGCGCTGAAGCTGCCGGTGTCGATGACCGGGTCTTCACTGCCGGTCAGCACGATGGCGTTGGCGAGGTTCAGGCCGTCGGCGGCGAAGCCGAGCGTGGTGCCGTTGTCCATTGCCAGCGCGCCGGTGCCCAGCGCCAGGCTGTTGCCGACGTTCAATCGGCCCTGCTTGAGCGCGGTGCCCCCGCTGTAGCTGTTGGCTGCGGTCAGCGTCGTGGCGCCGGCGCCCTCTTTCACGAGCGAGCCGGTGCCGCTGATCGTGCCCGACAGCGTGAGCGCGTTCGAGCGGTTGATGGCCAGCGTCGCGTTGTTCAGGATGTTGCCCACGATGCTGCCCGTGGTGCCGCCGTTGCCGAGCTGCAGCGTTCCCGCGGAAACAGTGGTGAGGCCCGTGAAGGTCTGGTCCCCGATCAGCGTGAGCGTGCCCGTGCCGGTCTTCTCGATGCCGCCCGTGCCGCTCAACAGGCCGCTGTAGGTTGCGTTGTCGGGCTGGGCAAAGCGCACGAGTCCGTTGTCGGTGATCGTCGCCGGCGCGAACTGCGCGCTGCTCTGCAGCACGCCGCCCGAGCCCACGGTCATGCTGCCTGCATAGGCGCTGTTGTCGGCGCCAAGGATCAGCGTTCCGCCCAGGACCGTGGTGCTCGTGATGCCCGCTGGTGCCAGCGCGACATTGAATTTCCAGGTGCCGCTGTTGTTGACCAGCGTTTCGAATCCGGTGAGAGACCGCGGCGCGAAAGTGTCGCTCGCGCCGTTGTCGCTGTTGAGCGTGAGCAGGTCGGCGCCCGCGCCACCGCTGATGTTGCCGGTGATCGTGGCTCCCGTGTACCAGCGCAGCACGTCGCTGCCGCCAGCGAAGGCGAGCGAGCCGACGAGGCTGCCCTTGTTGGTGAAATCGACCGCCATCGTGCCGCTGGCGCCGATGACGGTCGTCGTGGTCGAGTTCGTGCCGGCGCCGGCCACGATGCTGCCGGTGTTCACGACGGTGTTGGAACCACTGTTCGCCTGGAACCAGATCGCGGTATGGGCAGAGCTGATCGCGCCGTTGTTGGTGATGATGTTTCCGCTGCCCAGGGGGTTGATGGCTTCGGAGTTGCCACCTGAGCCGCTGGCGGCGACGGAGCCCCCTGCATCGATGGTGATCGTGCTGTTGTTGTTGACCTCGATCGTGTTCGCACCGATGCCCGGGTAAGGCGACGCGCCGCCACTGGCGGCATTGTTCTGAACGATCCCGCCGTTCTGGATCACGATGGCTGCCTGGTCGCCGACGCTGATGCCCGAGCTGTTGCCTGTATCGACCGTCGCGCCCGACGTGACCGTGACCGAGACGCCCGGCGTGGTGGCCGCGCCCGTACCTACCGTCGTGCCCTGGTTTCCCGTGCAATTGACTGCATTGGCATTCGTGTCCGTCGTACATGCGGCGGAGGCGGGCAAGGAAGCAGCCGCCAGCAAAGTGGCGGCTAGCAGGGCCACGCCCTGCGTGGCTGAGGTAGATCTTGCGTGGCCACGTCCCAATTCGGAAGCGACGGTCCAAAGGGCGAGTGCGTCGTTCCAGATGACGCGAAAAATCCGGTTCATAACCTGTCTGTCCTGGCAATGCGCTCCGCAAGAACTGCGAGCGCGGGCGCCGGTGTTTCCGGTGCTCCATGCCTCCCTGTGCGAGCCGCGGACTCTAAATACAAACAATCGTAATTGGAGCTTTCGCCTCAGCCCGAATTATGCATTCCTCGTACAAACGCCAATTTATTCACGTTCGTTTTTATTGCATCCTGAATCGATCTCAAGATTGCATTGAAATATGAGAGACTGAATTTCATTTATCGTGTCAATTGGAAACAACGGGGTCCGGAGGGGCTGCCTTTTCGCTCCGCAAATAGCCCTTCGGCCAAATTGATGGATTTGATCAATCAACTGGTGCAGCCCTATAACCCCGCAAAACCGCCGATACGAGCGAGATTCTCATTTAACAAAGTTTGCTTCCATGACGATAGCCCACCGAGCCGACGCGATCGCAATAGTTGATGACGACCCCCGCGTGCGGCAATTGCTAGGCAGCTATCTTTCGCAAGAGGGATTCGAGGTATTCGAGGCCGAGAACGGTGCATCGCTCTCGTCGATCCTGCATCGCCGCGCGATTGACCTCATCGTGCTCGACCTGCTGCTGCCGGACGAGGACGGCTTTTCGATCTGCCAGCGGCTGCGAGCCAATGGCATCCGGGTTCCCATCATCATTCTCAGTGCGCAGGCGCAAGATACCGATCGAATTGCGGGATTGATGATGGGCGCGGACGACTATGTCCGCAAACCATTCAATCCCAGGGAAATACGAGCGCGTATCCAGGCAATTCTGCGGCGCAGCCCTCCGAGGGAGGAGCCGGGCGGTCCTTCGAGCAGAAACGAGGTGGTCCGGTTTGGTCCATTCGAATTCAACCTGGGCACCCGCACGCTTCGCAGGGACGGGCAAATCCTGGGCATCACAACCGTTCAGATCGCGATACTCAAGGTGCTGGTCCGCCATGCGGGGCAGCCGCTTTCGCGGGAAAAACTCGCTCAGGTAGCGCGTGGCCGCGAACTCGGCGCTTTCGAGCGCAGCCTGGATGTGCAAGTCTCCCGGCTTCGAAAGCTATTGCAGAACGGGCCGTCCTCTTACATCCTGACGGTGTGGGGCGTCGGGTATATGTTCGACCCCAGCGGCGAAGGCGGGGTTATTCGACCACCCGACCTGGACGCGAAGCTAGTTGGGCATCCAGCCATTGAGCACGTCGCCTGAACGCGCGGCACTGTGTTCGCGGGATCGAGAAGCAGTGCGGACATCGCGACGGTCTGGCCCCACCCCACCGGCAAACCACCGAAAGATGTTGGTCTGCTTTCCCCTTTCTTCGCCGAACCTGACGAAGAGAAAGCCCCGTTCTGCATTGCCCTGCGCGTCAACGGGAATGCCGGCAGCCCGAAGGGCAGTGACCTCTTCGCTGGCGTCCAGGTCGAATGGCAGTTTCAAGGTGATGGTCGCGCTGTGGATGGTCCGTCTCGGCATTGCTTCGCTTTCGCATGCTTGCAAGTGCCCGAGTTGACCTGAAAGGAGCCTCTCCAGGCATCCCGTATTTATAGGAGGTCCGCACGCGATTCGCGTGGGGCGGTCCTTGCTGGGCGGCCGGATCAGCCGGAGGCTTTCACGGCCTCGACCAAGAACCGCACAAAGGCTTTCCCGGCATCGGGCAGCGAGCGCCCCGCCATGGTCTCGATCTCGAGGTGGCGCTCGTTCATCTCGCGGTCCTTGAGCGGAATGGCGACCAGCGCCTTGCTCCGCAACAGCGTTCGCATCGACAGCGCGCCATAGAAAGCAACGCTGCCGCCGGCCGCCGCAAAGCTCAGCAGCGCACTCGCGTGGTTGCTGGACATGGCCTGCTCATAGCGCAAACCCTGCCGGATGCAGCTGGCGTCGAGCAGGCGCCTGATCGAGCTGTCTTCCTGCGGCAACCCCAGCGGGTACGCCACCACCTGGCGCAGCGACAACTGCCGCTGCATCGCCAGGGGGTGATCCCTCGCCATCACGGCCAGGATGGGGCTGGGGTGCCGCAGTTCGATCTCGATGCCGGGCTCGGGCACAGCGCTCAAGGTGATGCCCACGTCGGCTTCGCCGTCGCGCACGCGCCTGGAAATGTCGCCCAGCGAACAGACCTCGAGGTGAAAGCGGATGCCTTCGTGCTTTTGCCGGAACTGCGCGATCAGCGTCGGGATGAAGTCGAAGGCAAAACCCTCCGTGCTCGCCACGCGCACATGCCCGCTGCGCAGGCCGCGCAGGCCGGCGATGTCGTTGGTGACCCGCTCGATGTCCTGCTGCGCCCGCTTGGCGTGCGCGGCCAGCATCTCGCCGGCCGCGTTGGGCACCATGCCGCGCGCGTGGCGCTCGAACAGGAGCGTGTCGAGCTCGCGCTCCAGCCGTGCCACCTGCCGGCTGACCGCCGAGGGCGCGACGTTGAGCTTGAGCGCGGCGTCCTTCACGGAACCGGTCTTCACAACCTCTAGAAAGTACCGGACCGCGGTTTCCTGCAAGGCGCGAATTGCCATGGATTTCCCGGTTGGTGCGGCCACAAGCGGCCTGCGTCGATTGCCTAATCGGCAATCGACAATTCTAAACATTGCGCTTGTAGCAGCGCGCCGCCACTCCTAGGATGAACTCATCCCCCCTAGCTCCAGGAGTATCCCGATGAACCGTCTCCCGCTCATGGTCGGCACGGCGCTGCTGTCCTGCCTTGCTCTTGCACCGCTGGCCGCCCTCGCCGCGGACACGGGTTTCCCGTCGCGCCCCATCACGCTGGTGATTCCCTTCCCGCCCGGCGGCGCGACGGACGTCAACGGCCGGGTGATCGCACAGCGGCTCGGCAAGGAACTCGGCCAGCCCGTCGTCATCGAGAATCGCGCGGGCGCAGGCACGGTCGTCGGCGCAAGCTATGTGGCGAAAGCGGCCCCCGACGGCTACACGCTGCTGATCAGCTCGGGCTCCACATTCACCGTCAACCCGGCGATCCGCTCCAACCTGCCCTACGACCCCGTGAAGAGCTTCGAGCCGATCGGCATCGCGGGGCGCGTCGCGCTGATCCTGCTGGCCAACAGCGAGGTGCCGGTGCAGACGGTGAAGCAGTTCGTCGATTACGTGAAGGCCTCGCCGGGCAAATACTCGTACGGCTCCTTCGGCACCGGAACGACCGCCCAGTTCGCCGGCGAGACCATGCTGCATGCGACCGGCCTGAAAATGACGCACGTGCCCTACAAGGGCAGCGCCCCCGCAATGACCGACCTGATGGGCGGCCAGATCCCGTTCAGCATCGATACCGTGAGCGCGGCAATCCCCCAGCTCAAGAGCGGCAAGATCAAGGCCATTGCACTGACCACCGCGAAGCGTTCCGCGCTGCTGCCCGACGTGCCCACCTTCGCCGAGAGCGGCTACGCCGGCATCGACATGGACTCGTGGCTGATGGTGGCGGGGCCGAAGGGCCTGCCCGCCGACGTCAAGGCCAAGCTCGAGAAGGCGCTGGCCGTGACCATCGCCGACCCCGACACGCGCACCAAGCTGCTGGGCCAGGGCCTGGAGCCGACCTACAGCAACGCCGCCGCGGCGAGCGAGCTGATCACCCGTGAATTGCCCCTGATGCGCGCGGTTGCGGCGCGCGCCAACATCACTGCCGACTGATGAATCACATGAACACCGGCACGGAGCTCGTCGAGAAGTCCGCCGTCGAACTCCGCCGCCTCATCGGCAGCAAGGCGGTCTCGCCCGTCGAACTGCTGGAGGCGTGCATCGCGCGGATCGAGCGCGTGAACCCCTTCGTCAACGCGGTGACCGCCACCTGCTTCGAGCGCGCGCGCGCCGAGGCCAAGGCGGCGGAAAGCGCCGTCCTGCGCGGCGACACGCTCGGCCTGCTGCATGGCCTGCCGCTTGGCGTGAAAGACCTGGAGCCCACCGAGGGCCTGCTCACGACCTGGGGCTCGGCGATCTACCGCGACCACGTGCCGACGGAAGACATCGAGCTCGTGGCCCGGCTGCGCCGCGCGGGCGCCATCGTGGCGGGCAAGACCAACGTGCCCGAGATGGGCGCGGGCGCCAACTCGCGCAACGACGTGTGGGGTGCCACCGGCAACCCCTTCAACCCGAACCTGAATGCCGGCGGCTCGTCCGGCGGCTCGGCGGCCGCTCTGGCCTGCGACATGCTGCCCGTGTGCACGGGCTCCGACACCGGCGGCTCGCTGCGCATTCCCGCATCCAAGTGCGGCGTGGTGGGCTTCCGTCCCTCGCCGGGCGTCGTGCCGAGCGTGCGCAAGCCGCTGGGCTGGACGCCGATCTCGGTGGTCGGCCCGATGGGCCGCACGGTGGAAGACGCCTGCCTGCAGCTGGCGGCGTCCGCGGGCGCGAACGCCGGCGACCCGCTGAGCTATCCACTGGACCCGCAGTCATTTCTCGTGCCGGAGCGCGTCGACCTGGCCAACCTGCGCGTGGCGTGGACCGAGGACTTCGGCACCTGCGCGGTGGACGACGGCATCCGCGCCACCTTCCGCCGGAAGATCGAGGCCATGCGGCACCTGTTTCGCCGCTGCGACAAGGTCGAGTTCGACATGGGCGAAGCGCATCGCTGCTTCGACGTGCTGCGCGCCGAGGCCTTCGTGGCGGGCATGCAGGCAGCCTACGAGCGCGACCCGAACAGCCTGGGCCCCAACCCGCGCGCCAACTACGAGATGGGCGCACGCATGAGCCTGCTCGACAGCGCCTGGGCGCAGGCCGAGCAGACCCGGCTCCTGAAGCGCTTCCAGGCGACCTTCGCCGACTACGACCTGGTGCTGTCGCCGACCACGCCGGTCTCGCCCTTCCCGTGGACACAGCTGTACGCCGACACCATCAATGGCGAGACGCAGGCCAATTACTACCGCTGGCTCGCGCTGACCTACGTGGTCACGCTGACGACGCACCCGGCGATTTCGCTGCCCTGCGGCCTCGACCACGCAGGCATGCCGTTCGGGCTGCAGATCGTGGGCGGGTTCAGGGCCGACCACCAGGTGCTGGGTGCGGCGCATGCCATGGAGGCGGCGTTCTCCCCGGACGCGCAGCTGCGCCGTCCGCGCCCCGACCTGGCCTCGCTGCGCGCGGCCGTACCCGCGCTCACGTCGATCGTCAAGACGCCGCCGATCTTCGACAACCGCGCCGCGGGGTCCGCCGCTGTGTCGGTCGTCTGAGCGAAGGGGCCGCTCCCTGCACCCGCATCACGTAGCATCCGGCCATGAGCTACACCGTGAAACTGGTCGACTTTCCCGACGCCCCGGCCGACGTCATCGCCACCGCGGAGTCGCGCTTTCGCCGTGAACTCGACAAGCTGCTGGGCGACGGCGTCGAACCTGCGCTGAAGGCATTCGAGAACGCCAGCGAGTCCAGCGCCGACGAACTCACCAAGGACGAACTCGCACTGGCCGCCACCTGGGCCAAGGCCTACGAAGCCGCGAAGACCGCGGGCTTCCGTGCGCTGGGCGAAGCCGACGAGGCCTACTTCGAGATCCGCCTCGACTGACCTGCCGTCTTCTTTTGCAACGGCTCGGGAGCCGGCCTGCGGCTGCCACTGAACCCAGCAGACGAAACAGCCGCGCGGGAGGCGCCCGGCAGCTTCGCCACCCGCTCCGACAGAAAGTCCACCAGCACGCGCACCCGCAGCGGCAGTTGGCGACGCGGGGCATACAGCAGGTGCGCCTCCTGCGGCGGCCCGGTGTGCCGGCCCAGCACGCGCACCAGCCGGCCTTGCGCGAGCAGGTCGGCCACCATCCAGGTGGGCTGCAGCGAAATGCCTGCGCCGCCGAGCACGCTGTCGAGCAAAGCCACCGCGTTGTTCACACGGTAGCGGCTGCGCACCGGCACCGTGACGGAGCCTTCAGGGCCTTGCAGCAGCACGCCGTCGTCGCCTGACGCATAGCGCAGGTAGTCGTGCGCCAGCAGGTCCTGCGGCTTGCGCGGCCTGCCGCGCGCCGCGATGTAGCCGGGCGAGGCGACCAGCACGCGCGGCCACGTGCCCAGGTGGCGGGCAACGAGGTCGGGCGGCAAGGCGCCGCCGACGCGCAGCGACACGTCGATGCGCTCCTCCAGCGGATCGACGAAGCGGTCGTCGAGCACCAGCTCCAGTTCGATGTCCGGATACAGGCCCAGGAACTCCAGCGCCATCGCATTGAGATGCCGCTGCCCCATCGTCACCGGCGCGCTCATGCGCAGCAGGCCGCGCGGCTGCTGGATGCCTTCGCGTGCATCGGACACCGCGTCGCCGTAGTCCTCCAGCATGCGCCGTGCGCGCTCGTGAAATCGCTGCCCCTCCTCCGTCAGGCTCAGGCCGGCCGCCGTGCGCCGCAGCAGGCGCACCCCGAGCGAGCGCTCCAGTCCCGCGACCAGCTTGCTGACGGTCGGCTGCGTGGTGCCGAGCGCGCGGGCCGCGCCCGAGAGGCTGCCCAGCTCCACGCTGTGCACGAAGGCTTCGAGGGCGCGCAGGGTGTCCATGGTGTATTCGAATATGGAATGGTCTGCATGCCATTCTGCCGTCTACCCCTCCGGATACGCATGAAAGAAAGTCGAGTCCTGGCTTCACCGCTCATCGAAGGACTCTCATGACAACCCCGAAATTCGCATCGATCCTGCGCCACGGCACCCTCGCACTCACCCTGGCCGGCCTCGCTGCCGGCTCGGTGGCCGAACCGGCCGCCGCGCACTGGAGCCCCAGCTGGATGTCCAGCACGCAGCCGATCTGGAGCGGCGACTTCGTGCTGCCCACCGGCCTGCCGTTCCAGTTCAACCGGCAGACCGTGCGGCAGGTGGCGCGGCTGAGCATCGGTGGCTCGCGGCTGCGCGTGGCGATCAGCAACGAAGGCGGCACCACACCGCTGCACATCGGCGCGGCGCGCTTGGCGCGGCATGCCGAGGGCTCGGCGGTCGTCGAAGGCAGCGACCGGCCGCTGCGCTTCGGCGGGCAGACCGAAGTCACCATCCCGCCCGGCGCGCGGCTGGTCAGCGACCCGGTGGACATTGCCCTGCCTGCACTCGCCGAGGTGGCCGTGTCGCTCTACCTGCCGCAGCCCAGCCAGCCCGCGGGCTTTCATTTCGATGCACGCCAGACAGCCTACGTGGCCGACGGCGACCTGAGCGCGGCGCAGCGCCTGCCTGCCACGGCCACCGCGTGGAGCACCCGCGTCTACGTGAGCGGCCTCATGGTCGAGACGCAGCAGCCACCCATCACCGTCGTCACCCTCGGCGATTCGCTGACCGACGGCAACGGCTCCACGCCCGGCGCCAACACCCGCTGGCCCGACGCGCTGGCCGAGCGGCTGGCGGGCAGCAACGTCGCTGTGCTGAACGCCGGCATCTCCGGCGGCCGCCTGCTGAAGGACGGCATGGGCCGTGCCGGCCTGGAGCGCGCGGGCCGCGACGTGTTCAGCCAGCCCGGCGTGCGCGCCATGGTCGTGCTGCTGGGCACCAACGACATCGGCTGGCCCGGCGGCCCCTTCGCACCGGACGAGCCCGCGGTGAGCGCGCAAGCCGTCATCCAGGGCCTGCGGCAACTGGCCGAGATGGCCCATGCCCACAACGTGCGCATCATGGCCGGCACCATCGCGCCGACCGAGCGCGCGCTGGGAGGCACGCCGCTCGAAGGCCACTACTCGCCCGACAAGGACAAGGTGCGCCAGGCCGTGAACCGCTGGATTCGCGAGAGCAGGGTGTTCGACGCGGTAGTCGACTTCGATGCGCTGCTGCGCGACCCGGCCCGCCCCTCGCGGCTGAAGGCGGCAATGGACTCGGGCGACCACCTGCATCCGGGTGATGCCGGCTACAAGGCGATGGCGGCGGCCATCGACCTGGACGCCCTGCTCGGCGCACCCGTCCAGCCTTAGAGAGCAGCCTTCCTCAGGTCTTGCGAGCCCGGAAACATACTGTACACAAACACAGTATTTCCCTAGAATTCGTCGTCTCCGAGAACAACTTCAAGGCGACGACCATGACCACCGCCAATCCGCCTGCGCCCTCTGCGCAGGTTCTTTTTTTCTCCCGGCTGCATCCGTTGCAGGCCCGCTCCCGCTCTCGCACTGGCCGGATTTCGACCTGGCCCTTCAAGGTAGCCCGCGACAGGGACGACATTCGCGTCCAGGCGGCGCGCGTGATCCGCACGACGGCCGAGAATTGGTGGCCATCCGAATCCTGATGGAGGTGCGCAATGGCTGCTCGCAGACAGCTTCTCATCGGGCTTTTTCCCACCAGGGAAGTCCAGGTCGACATCGAGACTCACCGCAAGGACTGGTTGTGGCCCCGCGGCTGCTCCTTTCCGCCCCAGGAACGCCTGCACCTGACGCTTCAGTACCTCGACGACCAACAGGAAGACGCCGAGCAACGGCTGCGTGCCGCGCTCGCCGAAGTGTCGATGCAGCCGCTGGAGCTCACGCTCGACCGCTCATGCACCTGGTCGAACAATGTCTCGGTGATGCAGCTGTCCGAGCACGAAGGATTGCGACGCCTTCAGCGCGACATCACCCACGTGCTGCTGCGGGCCGGCTTTCCCCTTCTGGTTCACGTGTGGACACCGCACATCACGATCGCACGGCACTCGGAGCATGCCGCAGGGCCCACATTGCGGGCCCCGATCCGCTGGACGGCGACCGAATTCCGCCTGGTGCGCTCGCATTTCACGTCCCCGTTCCGCCACGAGCTGCTGGACTCCTATCCCCTGCACTGAACTGCGCAAGGAAACGGCTCAGATCAGCATGTCCTGCGCGTCGTCCTCGAAGCCCTCTACCGGCTGCGCCTTGGCCAGCGCAAGCCACACCGCAAACGGAATGCGATCGAACGCGCGATGCACGGCCGCGCGTGCCACCACGAGGCGATCGCCCTCGAGCACCATCACGCCGCACTCGGCCGGCACCTCCTCGGGCGTGGCGATGCAGCGGCCTTTCGCGTCGTTGCCCAGCACGTACCAGCACTCGCCGCCCAGGTCGAGGTAGGCCGCGCGCTTGTCGGGCTTGCGCAGGTCGCCCAGCAGGTCGGCGCGGCTCACCTTCACCTCGTGCACGATGGGGTGCGCATAGGCCTCGACGCTGGTATTGCGGATCGAGAACACATCGGGCCGCGCAACGCACCAGCGCGGCTTGCCGCCCTCTTCCAACGGCGGCAGGCGAGCCCGCAGGCCGAGGCCGCGCCACGCGACGCGGCCGCCGCGCGTCATCTCGCGCGCCACGCGCTCGACCAATGCCTCGTGCGGCGACAGCGCCGCGCGGTTGATGGTGAGCGTGGTGGCGATGCGCGCAATGCCGGCGTCGGTCACGCGCAGCGTCTCGTGGCCGTGCGGCGTGCGCACGCGCTCCAGATAACCGCCCGCCAGCAGTTCGACCTCGATGGCATCGCAGCAGGGCCACCCCGCGGATCGGTAGATCTCGCGCAGCCGCCGCGCATGCAGTTTTCCGAACGGCACCTCGCCGGTTCTCTGTATGGGCGGCGGAGGCTCCACCACGGGTGGCGGAAAACCGGGATCGGTGAACGGCGGCTCCGCGGGTGGCGGATCGCCCTCGGGCGGAAGTCCGGGCGGCGGTGGCGGCGGCACGGGTATGGGCACGTCGGGCGCGGGCGGCGGTGGGCCGATCGGCGTGTCGACGACGGAGTCAAGAGCGAGTGCGGACATGGGAGAAAC
Organism: Variovorax sp. Varisp46; assembly: GCF_059491885.1. Classification (NCBI taxonomy): domain Bacteria; kingdom Pseudomonadati; phylum Pseudomonadota; class Betaproteobacteria; order Burkholderiales; family Comamonadaceae; genus Variovorax; species Variovorax sp. Varisp46. The sequence goes on along the minus strand of NZ_CP168515.1, from coordinate 1,532,906 downwards.
AGGTTAGCGAAAAGTCGAGGGGTGCGCGAGGCATGGAACGATCGGTTGCATTCGACCTTGCCCGTCAATGGAAGTCGCGGCTGGTGTTGCTCTGCGCGAGCCGGCCCATGAGCGGCGTCAGGTCCTTGAAACCGGTGGCGATCAGGTGCTGCACCTTGCCGCCGCTGTCGTCGTCGCGCTGCCATGTGCCCTGCACCGCGAGCAGGTGCGACTTCAGCAGCGGCTCGCGCCAGGCTTCGATGACATGGCTCCAGACGATCACGTTGACGTTGCCGGTCTCGTCCTCCAGCGTGACGAAGATGGTGCCGTTGGCGGTTCCGGGCCGCTGGCGCCCCTTGACGATGCCGCAGGCGCGCACGGTCTGGCCGCTGGGCTGCGCGCGCAGTTGCTCCGCGCTCATGAGCTTCAAGCGCGCGAGGCGCGGGCGCAGCAGCGCGAGCGGATGGCGGCGCAGCGTGAGGCCGAGCGCCGCATAGTCGCCGACGATCTCCTCGCCCTCCGGCGCGGCCGGCAGCAGCAGCGCCTGCTCGTGGATCGGCACGCCCTTGAGCAGGGCCGGGGCGCGGCTCCCCATGCCACGGGTGGCGGTGGCGTCCCACACCTGCTGGCGCCGATGGCCCGAGAGCGACATCAGTGCATCGGCCGCGGCCAGCGCGGCCATGTCCTTGCCGTCGAGTTCAGCGCGCAGGGCAAGGTCTTCGGTGCTGGTGAAAGGCGCCTGCGCACGCGCCTCGAGCAGTCGCTTGGCGCCCTGCTCGCTGAGGCTCGAGATCCGTTTCAGGCCGAGCCGCACCGCGGGCTGGTTCTCGTTGCCCAGGCGATCAGCGTAGCGCGCATCGGTGCCCGTCGGCATGCGCGGCGCATCGAGCGCGCGGGCTTCGAGCGTGGTGTCCATCTCGCTCTTCGTGACGTCGACCGGACGCACTTCCACGCCATGGCGCCGCGCGTCCTGCACGAGCTGCGAGGGGCTGTAGAAGCCCATCGGCTGCGAATCGAGCAATGCCGCGAGGAAGCAGGCCGGCTCGTAGTTCTTGAGCCAGCTGCTGATCGTGACCAGCAGCGCGAAGCTGGCGGCGTGGCTTTCGGGGAAACCGTAGTCGCCGAAGCCCATGACCTGCTTGAAGATGGCTTCGGCGAAGCTGGCCTTGTAGCCGTTATCGACCATGCCATCCACGAGCTTGTCGTGAAACTTGCCCAGGCCGCCCTTGCGCTTCCACGCGGCCATGGCGCGGCGCAATTGATCGGCCTCGTCGGCAGTGAACTTGGCCGCGATCATCGCGATCTGCATCACCTGCTCCTGGAAGATCGGGATGCCCAGCGTGCGCTCCAGCGCGGGGCGAAGCTCTTCTTTCTCGTAGTGGATGGGCAGCTCGTTGCGCTTCCGCTCCCGCTGCTTGAGATACGGATGCACCATGCCGCCCTGTATCGGCCCCGGCCGCACGATGGCGACCTCGATCACGAGGTCTTCATAAGTGCGCGGCTTCAGGCGCGGCAGCATCGACATCTGCGCCCGGCTCTCGATCTGGAACACGCCGATGGTGTCGGCATCGCAGATCATGTCGAACACATTCTGGTCGTCGTTGGGGATGTGATGCATCTCGATCGCCGAGTTGCGCCAGCGGTTCATGTGGTCGAGTCCCCTGCGGATCGCGCTGAGCATGCCGAGCGCGAGCACGTCGACCTTGAGCATGCCCATGGCTTCGAGGTCGTCCTTCTCCCACTGGATGACGGAGCGGTCTTTCATCGAGGCCTTCTCGACCGGCACCAGCCGCGTGAGCTTCGTATGCGTGAGCACGAAGCCGCCCACGTGCTGGCTCAGGTGGCGGGGAAAGCCCTTGAGCCGCTGCGTCATCTCGATCCATTGCACCAGCTTGAGTTCGTCCTCCTCCACGCCCACGCGTGCGGCCGCCTGGCGCAGCTGCTCGCCGAGCACGGTGTCGTCGAACCAGTAGTGGTCTTTCGCGAACTCGTCGATCAGCCGCTCGTCGATGCCGATGGCCTTGCCCACATCGCGCAACGCGCTGCGCGAGCGGTAGCAGATGACGACGGCCGCGATGGCGGCGCGCTCGCGACCGTACTTCCTGTAGATGTACTGGATGACCTCTTCGCGCCGCTGGTGCTCGAAGTCGACGTCGATGTCGGGCGGCTCGCGGCGGTGGCGACTCAGGAAGCGCTCGAACAGCAGGTGGCCCTTCTCGGGGTTGATCGCGGTGATGCCCAGGCAATAGCAGACTGCGGAATTGGCCGACGACCCGCGCCCCTGGCAGAGGATGTGCTCCGAGCGCGCGAAGCGCACGATGTCTTCCACGGTGAGGAAGAACATCTCGTATTCGAGTTCGAGGATCAGGTCGAGCTCTTTCTGCACCTGCGCCCGCACCACGTCGGGAACGCCCTGGGGATAGCGGACCTGCGCGCCCTCCCACGTCTTTCGCACCAGCGTCTGCGCCGGTGTTTCATGGCTGCCCACGCTTTCCAGCGGGTACTTGTAGTTTTCGCGGATCACCTCGGGATCGAAGCTGCACCGACCGGCCACCACCAGCGTGTTCGCCAGCATCTGCGGCAGGTAGAGATCGGCCAGCCGCATGCGCGGGCGCAGGTGCCGTTCGGCATTCGGCTGCAGCGCAAAGCCGCATTCGGCCACGGTCCGGCCTTCGCGCACGGCCGTCAGCACGTCGTGCAGTGGCTTGCACGAACGCGCATGCATGTGCACGTCGCCGGCCGCCACCAGCGGCACGCCGGCCTCTTCGCCCGCCTGCATCAGCGTGACGAACCAGAGGTCGTCGTCGAGTTCGTTGAACAGCTCCACGGCCAGCCAGAGATTCGCGCCATACAGCGCCCTGGCGGCCGACAGGTCTTCGTGCAGCGTCGCCGTGTCCATCGCGCCGCCGGGGTTGCGCTGCGGTACGAAAAGAACCTGGCAGTCCCGCAGCGAGGCCACGTCGCTGCCTTCCCAGCTCACGCGGTACTCGCCCTTGGGCAGTTCGGTGTTGCGTGCGGCGGTGATGAACTCGCAGAGATTGCCCCAGCCTTCGGTGCCGTTCGCGATCACCACGAGCCTGAAGCGCTCGAACTGGAACTCGCTGCCGAACAGCAGGCGGAAACCGGGATTGCGCGGAATCGGCGGCTCATCGGGATGTTCGCGCTCGTACTCGTCCAGCTTCGCAGGCAGGTCGCGCAGGGCCACATGCGCGCGCACGATGCCCGCCACCGAGCATTCGTCGGTGATGGCCAAGGCCGTGTAGCCGAGCTGGTAGGCGCGCTCCACCATTTCCTCCGGCGTCGAGGCGCCGCGCTGGAAGCTGAAGTGGGTGAGGCAATGCAGCTCGGCGTAGTCGGGCAGCGTGAATGTGGGCTTCCCGCGCAGCGGCAAGGGCAGCGCATGCACCTTCGCCGAGTTGCGTCCACGCAGTTGCTTGCCGCTCAGGTCAGGCATAGAACCCCTGCAGGTACCAGCGCACCTCGCCGGACGAAAAACGGGCGGAGGGCCGCTCGCGGAAGATCCACACCAGGCCGGCTTCGGGGCTTTCGGCGACGTAGTAGTCGCGCATGGCAGGCTGGCCGCCGTCTTCCTTGTCGCCCCACCAGCCGGCCTCGACACGCTGCGGCCCGCTCAGCCTGCTCAGCGGGCCGCGGTAGCACGGGCGCTCGCCGTCCATCTCGAGCAGCAGCGGTTCGGGCAACAGCCACGGCGGATAGATGGCATCGGGCTGCGAGGCTGCGGCTTTTTCGTCCTTGCGGGCCTTGGCGGGCGCGTTCTCCTTCTGCAGCGCGGGGCGCCATGCCTGCTTGCGCTCGGGCCGGTGATCGGCCTGCGCCGCCGGCACCACCACCTGCTGCGCTCCGAGCCGCACGCTGAGCCGCTCGACCATCTCGTGCAGCCTGTCGCCCTTGCGGTTGTCCTCCGGCAGGAAGCTGGTGCTGGCGCCGGCCCACGGATCGGTTTCGAGCGTGCGCAGCCTGAGCCAGCTCGCGGGCGCGGCCAGCGTGGTGAGGGCGAGCTTTTCCGACAGCAGGCGGCGCAGGTGCGCCATGTCCTGCGTGGGCTCGGCCGTGCGCACGGTGACCTGCTGGTGCGGCGGCAGGTTCACGCCGTTGAAGCGCTTGAGGTCGAGCGTCCATTGCAGCTCGAGCGCGCGCGCACCGCGCTGGCGGGCGCGCAGCCAGATCTGCAGGGCCGACAGCAGCCGGTTGGCCGACCACATGAGTTCGGGCGCTGTCTCGGCCAGCGCAGGCAGCTCGAGCTTCTGCTCGAACACGTCGGGCAGCGTGAGCCAGGCATGGCTTTCGGGGCGCAGGCCCCAGGCGGCGTCGAGCGCTTCGCGCAAGCCGGTGCCGAAGCGCCGCGTGAGGCCGCCGCGCGGCAGTGCCGCCACATCGCCCCAGGTGCGGCAGCCCAGGCGCGCGAGCAGGTCGAGGTGGTCGCGCGCGGCGCTCAGGGTGTCGAGCGGCAGGCCGGCCGGAATGTCCTGGGGCCTGTTCTCATCGCGCTCGAACAGGCGCAGCCGCGCCAGCGCGATCAGGCTCGTGGCGCCCTGCGCGCCCAGCATGCGCACATCGGGCGCGGGGTTGGAGGCGACCAGCTGGCGCATCAGCTGCAGCCGCCCGCCCCACAGGCGCTCGCAGGCGGAGACTTCGAGCATCAGCGCCTCGTCCTGCCAGGCGACGTGCGGGGTGTACTGCAGCGCCCACCAGCCCAGCGATTCGGGCGTAGGCAGCGCGGGAACGTCGGGCGTGTCGGCGTCAGGCAACCACTGCAAGGCGATCCAGTGCATCCGGGCCTCCTCCTTTCCACGCGTCGATGCGCACCACGGTCGCCGAAGACGCTGCCGTCTCGCCGGCCGGCACCGTGCCCGACTGCTGCAACCGCAACTTGCGCCGCAGCCGGGCGGCGGCCAGCAGCGCGGCCATGCGTTCGTTGCGCGCCGGCAGCATCACCGGCGCGGCCAGCGGCGGGCCGCGGCGCTTGAGGATGTGCAGCTCGATCTGCGACGCATCCGATTCGCAGCGCCCGGCGCGGATGCGCAGCCGCGCCGGCGAGGCCGACAGCGCGGCCGATTCGGGCCGGCACACGAACAGCAGCACCTCGTGCTGCGCGGCCGCCAGCTGCAACCGCCGCAATTCGCCCACCCGCGCCTGCGGCAGCCAGGCCACGACGGCGGCGATGTCCGCGCAGCGCAGCGCCTGCTCGCAGGCCCACAGCCGCGCGGCCGGAGCCTCGCTCCTGACCCACATCAGCGCTTCCACCGGCAGCCCCTGCGGGCCGTCGCTCGCGGCGCAGGGTTCATAAGGCGCGCCGACCAGCACCACCGGCCCGCCGCGCGCCTGCACCGCCTGCGCCAGCGCGGGCAGCAGCAGCCGCCAGACATGGGCCTCGGGTGCGCCCTGCAGCAGTTCCGTCATCGCGCCCACCGGCCAGCCGCCGCCCGGCAGCTGCGCATCGAGCGCGGCGTGGCCGGTAGCGGCGACCTGCGCGTCGGCAAGGCCGAGTTCGTCGGCATGCCAGACGCCGCGGCCCGCGGCAGCGGAAAAGGAGTCGAGGAAAGGGAGGCCCATGGTGAAGACTGTTAACTGTATTTTTATACAGTACCCTCCAGGCCGCAACCAAAGACCCGATTTACCTCGCGGGGCCATCGCCTTAAGATGGAATCGATAACATTAAGTTACCAACATGCACAAAAAGATTCATCTTCTGGCTTCGGCCTTCGTCGCTCTCTCCACTGTCCTGGGGCTTCCGTCTGCGGTGCAGGCGCAGACCAAGCCGCTCCTGATCGGCCAGACCTACGTGCAGACGGGGCCGCTGGCGTCCCTGTCGCCCGAGCCCCTGCTCGGCATCCGTGCCATGTTCGCCGCGGTGAACGCGAACGGCGGCATCAACGGCCGGCCGGTCGAGCTGCGCCAGCTCGACGACGCCTACGACCCGGCCAAGGGCGCCGAGAACGTCAAGACCTTCGTGAAGGATGGCGCCATCGGCGTGCTGATGCCCATCGGCACTTCGTCGTCGATCGGCGCGATCAAGGCGGCCAACGAACTCAAGGTTCCCGTCGTCGGGCCCTACTCGGGTTCTGGCCCGGTGGTGAAGCCCACCGAATACGGCTTCCCGGTGCGCATCAGCTTCGACGAGGAATACAGCCGCATCGTGAACCACCTCTACACGATCGGCCTCTCGCGCATCGCCTTCGCCCACAACGACAACCCGGGCGCACGGTCGGCGCTGGAAAGCACGCAGAAGTTCATTGCCGAGCGCGGCGAGAAGATGGCCGGCAGCGTGGCGATCAAGAACGACGGCTCCGACGCCGCCGAGCGCGCCGCCGAGCTGGCCAAGCTCAAGCCCAAGGCGGTGGTGCTGGCAGCCACCAACGAGGTGGCGGCGAAGTTCATCACGGCCTACCGCGCGACGGGCGGCGAGACGGCCTTCTATTCGTTCTCCTTCCTGAACGGGCAGAAGCTGTTCCAGGACATCAAGAAGGACGCTGCCGGGGTGGTCATCTCGCAGGTCGTTCCCTATCCGTGGAACAGCGCAATGCCGGTGATCGCCGAGTACCAGGCGGCCATGAAGAAGATCGGAGCGACCGAGTTCGGCTATGCCAGCCTCGAAGGCTATGTCGCGGCGAAGGTCATGGTCGAAGGCCTGAAGCGCGCCGGGGCGAACCCGACGCCGGAATCGCTGCAGAAGGGCCTGGAGTCGTTCAAGACGCTCGACATCGGCGGCATTGCGGTGTCGTACCGGCCCGGCGAGCACCGCGGCCTCACCTTCTCCGAGCTGTCGATGCTGAAGGCCGACGGGCGCTACCTGCGCTGAGGGCCTTGCCTGCCGCTGGCCCCGACAGGTTCCAGGCCGAAACCTGTCGGCGCAGAATTTCGTCCGTGACGACGCCTTTCACGAACGAACCCCACCTCCCCGCTTTCACGCGCGCCCGGCTGCTGCGTGCGAGCGTCGCACTTTGCGCTGGCGCCGCGCTCCCCTCCTTCGCCCAGCAACAAGGCAGGCCTGCGATGAAGATGAACACCCGCCCCCTCCCCTCCACCCAGGAGGCCCTGCCCGTGATCGGCTGCGGCACCTGGATCGGCTTCGACCAGCGCCCCGGCAGCGAGGAATACGCGCGCCTGCCCGGCGTGCTCGACGCCCTGTTCGCGGCCGGCGGCACGGTGATCGACAGCTCGCCGATGTACGGCCGCTCCGAGGAGACCACCGGCGAGCTGCTGGCCGCCTCGAAGCAGCAGGGCAAGGCCTTTCTCGCCACCAAGGTCTGGACCTCGGGCCGCGAGGCCGGCATCGCGCAGATGGAGCAGTCCTTCGCGCGGCTGCGCACGCAGCGCATGGACCTGATGCAGGTGCACAACCTCGTCGACTGGCGCACGCACCTCGCCACGCTGCGCGGCTGGAAGGAACAGGGCCGCGTGCGCTACATCGGCATCACGCACTACACCGCCTCGGCCTACGGCGAGGTCGAAGCGGTGCTGAAGGCCGAGAAGCTCGACTTCCTGCAGATCAACTACTCGCTCGACGCGCGCGAGGCCGAGCAGCGCCTGCTGCCGCTGGCCGCCGAGCGCGGCGTGGCGGTGATCGTCAACATGCCCTTCGGCGGCGGCGGGCTGCTGCGCCGGCTGCGCGACAAACCGCTGCCGCCCTGGGCCGCCGAGATCGGCTGCACGAGCTGGGCGCAGGTGCTGCTGAAGTTCGTGCTGAGCCACCCGGCCGTGACCTGCGCCATACCGGGCACCAGCCGCCGCGAGCACATGGCCGACAACGCGGCAGCCGGCACGGGCAGTTTTCCCGACGCGGCCTTCTGGCAGCGCGAGGCCGCCTCTATTCGAACTTGACGTTGTGCTCGCGCACCGTGGCGCCGAAGGCGTCGTACTGCGTGCGGAAGAACTCGGCGAACTTGGCGGGACTCATGCCGTAGCCCTCGAAGCCCTGCTGCACCAGCTGCGCATGCACCTCGGGGCGCTTCAACGTGTTCTGCAGCTCCTGCGAGAGCCTGTCGGTGATCTCCCGCGGCAGCCCCGGCGGTCCGAAGAAGCCGGCCCACGGCGTGATGGTGAGCTTGCCCAGCCCCAGCTCGCCGCCCGTGGGCACGTCGGGCAGGAGGCCGCTTCGCTGCGGCAGCAGCGTCACCAGCGCGCGGATGCGCCCTTCCTTCACGAAGCCCGGCGCCAGCGTGCCGGTGGTGAACATCATCTGGATCTGCCCGCCCAGCAGGTCGGTCATGGCCTGCATGTCGCCCTTGTAGCGCGCGTTGACCACCTTGCGGTCGCCCAGCAGCTGCAGCATCGCGAGCTCCGAGGCGCTGTTGCTCGACGCCGAGTTGAGCGCGCCGGGCTTCGAGGCCACCAGCGCGAGCAGCTCGTTCACGCTCTTCACCGGCAGGCTGGTGGGCACCACCAGGAACATCGAGAACTGCCCGGCCGAGCTGATCGGCGTGAAGGCCTTGAAGGGGTCGTAGGGCGGCGTCGGCCGCAACGTGGGCGCGGCCACCATCGCGGTGTTGGTGCCCATCAGCAGCGTGTAGCCGTCGGGCCTGGCCGCCGAGGTGGCCTGCGCGGCAAGCACGCCGTCGGCGCCGGGCCGGTTCTCCACGATCACCTGCTGGCCGAGTTGCTTGGCCAGCCCCTCCGCGATGATGCGCGTGAGCACGTCGGCCCCGCCGCCGGCCGCGAAGCCGACGATCAGCTTCAGCGGCTTGTTGGGAAAGGCATCGGCGCTCCATGCGGCCGTGCCGGGCAAGGCAGTCGCGGCGAAGGCCGCCAGGGTCAGGGTTCTGCGTCGCATGAGAGGCTCCTTCAGAAGAGATGGCGCACACCGAATTCCCAGCCGGTCGAGCGCTGCCCGGCTCCGGGCGCCACGCCGCCGCTGACCATGTAGCGCGCCTGCCCGCTGTTCATGAGCCGCGCGTAGGTGCCGTAGAGCGCGGTGCGCCTGGAGAGGTTGTGCACGTAGCCGATGCCGAACTGCCGCGCGTCGTCGCGGTTGCGCGGCATGCCGTTGGCGTTGCGCAGGCTCTCGTCGCTGCGGTCGTCGAGGTAGGCGTAGCTGATGCGGATGCGCCCCACCTCGAAGGCCGGGATGTGCGCGCCGATCTCGGCCGTGTTCTTGCGCACCGTGCCGGCCGCCAGCTTCACCGTCACCTTGTTGTAGAGCGCGAAGAACTTGGCGAAGCCCGCGTCCCACGAGCCGCCGATGTTGGCGTGCGTGTAGTTGCCGATGGTGGCGGTGGCATTGAATTTCGAACGCGTGACGGCCGCCGCCACGTCGAAGGCGCCCGATGCGAAGCCGAAGCGCGCGCCGGCGAAGTTGCCGTCGTGGCGGTTCGCCAGGGTGGAATCGTTCTCGCCGGTGCCCACCATCGCCATGCCGTAGAAGCCGCCGAGGTTCGGCGGAAGCCAGTAGCTCACGGTGTTGCTGCCGGTGATGGTGGTAGGCAGCGGCCCGGTGCCCACGGCCGCGAAGGTCAGGTTGCCCGCGCGCGCCACGCCGTTGGCGTTGAAGGGGTCGAAGTAGATGCTGTTGTAGTGCGTGGGAATGAAATCGTGGCCCAGCCGCAGCTCGCCCAGCGTGTCCGACGAAAGGCTCACGAAGGACATGCGGTCGAAGGTGATCGGCCCCGCCGTGCCCGCGCCGCTCGCCTGGTTGTTGCTGTTGCTCGGGCGGCCGGTGCCGGTGTCGGGGTTCAGGCTGCCTTCGAGCCAGAAGCCCGCGCGCAGGCCGCCGCCCAGGTCCTCGGTGCCGCGAAAGCCGAGCCGGCTGGTGGAGAGCCCGCCGTTCGACAGCGCCTTCACCGAGCCGCCGCCGGTGCCGTTCGTGTACTGGATGCCGAGGTCCATCACGCCGAACACGGTGACGCTCGACTGCGCGTGCGCCACGCCGGTGCCGGCCAGTCCCAGCGCCGACCACATCAAGATTCTCTTCATGGTTTCCTTGTCTCCTGCTTCTTCTCTTCGGTTGAAAAACTCGGAACACGCGCAGGGCTGCGCCACCGGGTGCGCTCGGGTGTGCGCACCGGTTGGCGAAGGCCGGGGGGTGAAAAAGGTCTAGCTCGAGGGCTCGGGCCGCTCGGTGCGCACGAGCACGGCGCCCTTCGAGAGCGGCCCCACGTTGCGCCGGTACTGCTGCAGCCAGCCGGTGTCATGCACCGGCGGCGGCGCCTGCCAGCCGTCGCGGCGCGCCTGCAGCTCGGCGTCCGTCAGGTCGATGTCGAGGCGGCGCGCGTCGAGGTCGATGGTGATGGTGTCGCCGTCGCGCACCAGCCCCAGTGGTCCGCCGAGCGCGGCTTCGGGCGACACCTCGGCCACCACCAGCCCCTTGCAGACCAGGCCCGAGAGATGGCCGTCGGTCAGCAGCGCCACCTGGTCGCCCAGCCCCGCGCCGTCGACGGCGAAGACCACGCGCGACGCGCCGCCGCCCATGGCCGGGCCGCCGCAGGCACCGGCGCCGCGCATTACGATCACCTGGCCGGGCACGATCTCGCCCTTCTTCAGCGCGGCGATGGCGGCGTCCGAAGTCCAGAAGCACACGGCCGGGCCGGTGAAGCGCCGCACCTTGCGCTCGGCGATGCCGGTCTTGATGAGGCCCGACTCGGGTGCGAGGTTGCCGCGCAGCAGCACGATGGCCGGCAGCGGTGCCACCGGGCGGCCGATGGGGCGGATCACTTCGGCGTTCGCCACCTTGGCATCGCGCAGGTTGTCGGCGACCGTGCCGCCGGTGACGGTGCGTGCGCCGGTGTCCAGCAGCGGCTCGAGCTGCTTCATCAGCGCGCGGCAGCCGCCCGCCGCCTCGAAGGCTTCGATCGAATGCGCGCCGATGGGCCGCACACCGGCCAGCACCGGCGTCTCGGGGCCCAGGCGCTCGAACATGCCGTACACGTCGACGCCGCTCTCGCCCTCCGTAGCCACCGCCTGCAGGTGCTTGGCGGTGTTGAGCGAGCCGCCGATGGACAGCACCGCGCGCACCGCGTTGGCGAAGGCGCCGGGCGTGAGAATGTCGCGCGGCTTCAGGTCGTCCCACACCATCTGCACGATGCGCGTGCCGGCCGCGCGCACGTCGGCCATCATCTTCGGGCTCAGCGCAGCCACCGGCGCGCTGCCGGGCAGCGCCATGCCGAGCGCCTCGCAGACGATGTGCATCGAGTTCGCCGTGCCCAGGCCCGAGCACACGCCGGGGCCGCGAATCGCCTCGCGGCTCATGCCCACGAGTTCTTCCACCGGCAGGTTGCCGGTGACCGCATGCATCGCGCCGATGAACACCTCCTCGATGTCCATGTGATGGCCCTTGTACTCGCCGCTGGGCTGGTAGCCGCAGGGCACGAGCAGCGTCGGTATGTTCAGCCGCGCGGCCGCCATGAGCTGGCCCGGCACGGTCTTGTCGCACGAGGTAAGGCAGACCATGCCGTCGAGCTGCGCACCTTCGACGGCCACCTCGATGTCGTTGGTGACGAGGTCGCGCGCCGCCAGCATGTAGGCGCCGCGCGCGCCGGCACCGGTGATGAAGTCACTGGGCGCGGCCGTGCGGATCTCGAAGGGCACTCCGCCCGCAGCGCGGATGGCGTCCTTGATCTCGGCCGCCACGCGGTCGAGATGGCTGAAGCAGGCGGCCAGCTCGGAGGAGCTGTTGACGATGGCGATCTTGGGCTTCTCGCAGTCCTCCTCCGGAATGCCGAGCGCGCGCCAGTGGGCGTTGCGCACGGACCAGAGGTAGGAGCCGCGCGGGAAGTTGCTGCGTAGCGGTCGGGTCATGCGGCACCTTCCTGTTTCTTCTTCGTGATCTCGACCACGCCGCGGTCGGCGTCCACTCGCACCCAGTCGCCGGTCTCGATGCATTCGAGCGGATCGCGCTCGAAGTCGGTCATCGAAGGCGCGTGCGTGACCACGGCGCCCAGTGCCATCTTGGTCGTCATCTCGTTGAACAGGAACGCGGCCGGCGCCGAGTTCATGAGCCGCGTCATGTGGAACATGGCCGACCAGCCCGAGGAGCCCTTGGCCCCCGGGAACACCAGCACCTTGCCGGCAAAGCTCTGGCCGCGCAGTTCGTGCCGGGTCTCGATGACGGTGCCGGTGCGCGGATCGATGCCGCCCCAGCCCGAGATGCGGTCGCGCGTGACCAGCGCCTCGCCTTCGGCCACGCCTCCCACCACCTTGCGGCCGCGGATGACGATGGTTGCTTCGCTCATGACTTCGGCGCTCATGCGTAGGCTCCGTTCCAGCGGCCCGTGCAGGCTGCATCGATGCATTCGGCCGTGCTGCCGAACCAGGCCTGCACGCCGAGGATGGCGGGCAGGTAATGGGCCTGCTTGGCCGAGTCGAGCGCCACGGTCTTCGTGCCCTTGGGCACGGCGCGGCTCATGGCGGAGCAGCTGTCGCCCATGATGATGCCGCCCGCGTCCTCGATGATCTTCGTGTAGCCGTTGCGGTCGGCCAGCGCCTTGATGGCGCGCGGCGTGAAGATCCACAGCTCGCAGTCGGGGTGCACCTTGCGGCCCTCGATGAGCTGCGCGGCCTCCCATATCTGCTCGATGGTGTAGTGCGGGCAGCCCAGCATCACGTACTGCACCTCGGCGTCTTTGGCGGTGATGTTGATCTTCTCGTAGGTGGCGCGGCGCTCGGCCTCGCCGTAGCGCAGCACCTGCGCCGGGGCGCGCCCGCCCAGTGCCTGTTCGAGCGTGAGCGCCTCGGGCGTGACGCCCGCGATGTGATACATCTCCACGCCGCCCGAGGAGGAGGCCGCCGCGCCGAAGTGCTTGAGCCTCGGCAGGTTCGGCACCCGCGAGATGCCGCACCGGCTGTGCACCACCGGCACGCGCTCCTGCACATGCTCGCCGATGTAGTAGCCGAGCAGGCCCCAGTCCTGCACCGACTCGACCTCGATGTCGAGCTCGACCACGTGCGTCGCACGGCGGTTCTCGTTGAGGTGGTAGCCCCAGTAGGGAATGCGGCCGGTGAGCATGGCGGCGCCGGTGCTCTCGCGTCCTTCGGTGTTGGTGCGCGCGCCCAGCACCGAATTGCAATAGACCACCGCCGAAGATTCCATCCACGCGCAGTGCTCGCCGCGCGTCGGGATGTTGCCCACCTGGTAGGGCGTGCAGGTGTTCATGATCTGCGCGCCGAGGCCGGCTGCGTGGCGCTCGCTCTTCTCGTAGAAGCGCACGATCTCCTCGCTCACGCCCATGCGCTCGGGCTGGCCGGGGTCGAAGCCCAGCTGCAGGTGGCTGGTGAAGACCTTGAACTTCGGGATCTCGACCGTTTCCTGGCTGTCGAGGCTGAATTCGGAGAACACCGCATCCATGCCGCCGCCCTTGGCGAGCGCGAAGTCGCGCTGGAAGGGCGTGGTCGAGGTGATGGTGGCGCAGACATTGTGCGTCTCCACCAGCCGCTCGGCGCCGAGGGCTTCGCCGTAGCGCACCAGCAGATCCATCGCCTTCTGCACGGCCGGGCCGTCGCGGCCGTCGTACATGGCCTTTTCTTCATCGCTCAGGTGCATGACCTGTGTCTCCGTTCTTCTGTGTCGTGGGGAATGAACCCCGGCCGGGACTGCTAGCCCGGCGAGGGTGTAGGTACGTGGCCGCCGATGTCGCGCGCGATGCTCAGCGCGATGTCGTGCAGGCGCGGCGCGAGTTCGTTGCGCAGCCGCTCCTCGGTGAAGACGAAGGCGGCGCCGCCGCCGTTGAGCGCCATCACCTCGCCGTCGGGTCCGATGAGCGGCACCGACACCGAGTTGATCTCGCGGTGGAACTCGCCGAGCGAGAGGCAGTAGCCCAGCCGCTTCGACTCGCCGATGGCGCGGTTCATGCCGGGCGCGATGCTGTCCCACTCGGGGCCGCGCAGCAGGCGCATCGAATCGATGAGCTGATTGCGCTGGGCCTCGGGCAACGCCGAAAGGTACGAGCGGCCGAGCGCCGAGTTGGCCAGCGGCGCACGTGAGCCCACGTCCAGCCGCGCCGAAAGCATCGACGAGCGGGGGCGGCAGGCTTCGATCAGCACCATCTCCATGCCGTCGCGCACGGCCAGGTAGACCGAGGCGCCGACTTCTTCCGCCATCGCCTGCATGCTGGGCCGCGCGGCGGCGCGCACGTCGAGGCTGCCGAGGAACACGCGCGACAGCGACACCACGCCCGGCCCGAGCATGAAGCGGTCCGCCGCCTGCGCGGGCTTGAGCATGCCCAGCGAGAGCAGCGTGGCGACCAGCCGGTTGACGGTGGGGCGCGGAATGCCGGTGATGCGTGCAATGTCGGCATGGCCCAGCACCGGGCGTTCTTCGCTGAAGCAGCGCAGCACGGAGATGCCGCGCTCCAGCGCGCTCACCGTGTCGGAACGCTCGCCGCGCACATCGGCCGGCTCGGCCGCGGAAAAGGAGCTGTCGTTTTTTTCAGTGGACATGGAGGAATCCTTCGCGAGACTCTCCAATGTAGAGGCTCGCGAACGCAGGGTTGCCGGGTTCATGGCCTTGCGCGTGCGTCAGGCACCGGCCTCGGCCGTGGCCAGCGAAGCGCTGTCGCCCTGCCCGGCGCCGGCACCGGCGCGCAGGTACACGCCCTGCTCCAGCAGCGCGGACTGCAGCGCGCCCACGTCGACGAAGCGCGGAGCGATGTCGCCGCGCGAAGCCAGCGCCGCCGCCACGCCCGCCGCCTGGCCTGTGATCCAGCACTGCGGGATCTCGCGCATGAAGCCGTGCGAGTTACGGTCGCAGGAGATGTGGCGCCCGCAGGCCAGCAGGCCGTCGAGCTGCCTGGGCACCAGCGCACCGTAGGGAATGGAGATGTTCGGGAACTTGGGCGAGACGGCGGGCGACACGCCGATCTCGTCGGCCAGCGGCACGCCGTCGGGCCACTGGCTGCGCAGCACCGAGCCCACGCCGACAAGGCGCCGCGCATGGCGCACGCCGATCTGCGGCGCGCTCAGCATCAGGTAGGCGTTCTCGAAGCCCGGCGCATGGGCGCGGAAGTAGTCCAGGTGCGCGGCCATGGCGCGGTGCGAGCGTACCTCCACGGCGGTGAGGTCGTCCACGTCGAGCGCCGAGTAGCCCGACTGGCGCGGCCCCATGAAGAGCGCCACGTCGTTGCGCCACGACACGAAGGGCCGCTCGAACAGGCCGCACTGCTCGCGCCCGCCCGCCATGAAGGCGGTGAAGGCCTCGGGCTTGCCCGCCTTGAACTCGATCCAGCGGTTCATGTCCACGCCGCCGAAGAGCCACGAGGTGTTCATGCAGTGATGCACGTCGGCCTCCTCGATGTCGTTCACGTACTCGGCGCCGGCGCGGGCGAACAGGTCGCCGTCGCCGGTGGCGTCGACCACCACGTCGGCCATGATGGCCATGCGGCCTTCCTTGCTCTCGAACACCACGCCCTTCACCGCGCCGTCCTGCACGATGGGAATGGCCGCCCACGAGTGGTAGATGAGCTTGACCTTGCGCTCCAGCACGATCTCCTGCGAGAACAGTTTCAGCCGCTCGGGGTCGATGGTGGGCGACCAGGTGACGACGCCGTGGTAGGCGGCGGTGCGCTGCGACCAGTGCGCGGCCTTGGCGGCGTCCTGCGAGCCCCAGTCCTCGCGTGCCGGGCCGGCGATGGCCTCGGCCGGCAGGCGGTCGAACAGCTCTTCGGCGAAGCCGCGGATCACCAGCTTGCCTTCCCAGTCGGTCATGCGGTCGATCCAGATGACCAGGCCACCGGTCGAGAGGCCTCCCAGGTGGTTGTAGCGCTCCAGCAGCGCCACGTCGGCGCCCGCACGGGCAGCGGCGGCAGCGGCGGCGGTGCCCGAGGGGCCGCCGCCCACCACCAGCACGCCGCAGCGGTGATAGACCGGGATGCTCTTGCCGGGCTCGGCCCAGCTGCCGTGGTCAGGCCGCTTGACGCGGCTGTCGCGGTCGAAGATGTCGGAGGACAGGATGCGCTCGTCGGTACGGACGACAGTTTTCATGAATGCGTTCTCGGCTTGGCTTGTTTCTTCGTATTTTGATTTCACTTTCCATTTTGTCAAACAAAATGCGAGATTGTTTGGGGTATTCCCTAGTTAATATGGATTTTTATGGATTTCAAGATCAATATTAAAGAAGCATTCCAACGGAGACATCGATGAAGAAACCCCACGGCACCCGCCGTGCCTTCGGCTCGGCCCTCGGCGCCGCAGCCCTTCTGGGCCTCGCGCCACTGGCACTCGCGCAAGACTTCCCGGTGCGCGGCAAGCCCATCCGCATCGTCGTGGGCTTCACGCCCGGCGGCGGCACCGACGCGCAGGCGCGCATCGTTGCGCAGAAGCTCGGCGAGGTGCTCGACACCAGCGTGATCGTGGACAACAAGCCCGGCGCCAGCACCATGCTGGCGGCCAACGAGGTGTCGCGCGCCCAGCCCGACGGCTACACGCTGCTGTACGCGCCCTCGTCCACCATGGCGCAGAACCCGCACACCTTCGCGCAGGTGCCCTACGACCCGTTCAAGGACTTCACCGCCATCTCGATGGGCGGGCGCGGGCCGCTGGTGCTGTCGCTGAGCACCAGCGTGCCGGTGAACAACGTGAAGGAACTGGTGGCCTACGTGAAGGCGCACCCGGGCAAGGTGAGCTACGCCTCCTTCGGCGCGGGCACCTCCTCGCACATCTACGGCGAGGCCTTCGTGAAGAAGACCGGCATCGACGCGGTGCACATCCCGTACAAGGGCGGCTCCGACGCGGCGAAGGACCTGATCGGCGGGCGCGTGCAGTACATGTTCGACTCGGCCTCCTCGGCCATCATCACCGCCTCCACAGGCAAGGTGAAGATCCTCGCGGTGGCGGCCAATGCGCGCATCGCCGCGCTGCCCGACGTGCCCACCTTCGCCGAGCAGGGCTACGCCGGGCTCGACCTGCCGAGCTGGCTGGGCTTCTACGGCCCGGCGCGCATGTCGGCGCCGGTGGTCGAGAAGCTAAACACCGCGCTGGCGAAGGTGCTGGCGATGCCGCAGGTGCGCGAGTTCTACCGCAGCGGCGGCTACGAGGCCGGCTCCACCACGCCGGCGGAGTTCGCCAGCATCACGCGCTCGACCTACGACAGCTGGGGCGCGATGGTGCAGCAGGTGGGGTTCGTCAAGCAATGAGCGGCGGGCCTGTTTCTCTTCGCCGCCGCCGCGTTGCCGGCTGGCTCGCGCTCGGCGCGGCCATGCCTCCGCTGCACGTGCATGCCGCCGCGCCCTTTCCGGACAAGGGCCGCACCATCCGCATCGTGCTGGGCCTGGCGGCCGGCGGCGCCTCGGACGCGCAGGCGCGCTTCGTCGCCAACAAGCTCGGCGAGGTGCTGCAGACGCCGGTGATCGTGGAGAACCGGCCGGGCGCGAGCTTCATCCTCGCGACGGAGGAAGTCATCCGCGCCGCGCCCGACGGCTACACCTTCATGTACGCGCCCTCCTCCGTGGTGGCGCAGAACCCGCAGACGCTGGCGCAGGTGCGCTACGACCCGTTCAAGGACCTGACGCCGATATCGCTCGGCGCGCGCGGCCCGCTGGTGCTGACCGTGCACGCGAGCGTGCCGGCGCGCACGGTGCAGGAGCTGGTGGCGTACATCAAGGCCAACCCGGGGAAGATGAGCTATGCCTCCTTCGGCACCGGCACCTCCTCGCACATCTACGGCGAAGCCTTCGCGCGGCAGGCCGGGCTGGACGTGGTGCATGTGCCGTACAAGGGCGGCGCCGACGCGGCCAAGGACTTTCTAGCAGGCCGCGTGCAGTACTACTTCGACGCCGCGCCCAACGCCATCCAGAACACCGCCACCGGCAAGGTGCGCATGCTCGCGGTGGCCGCGCCCAGGCGCAGCCCGATGCTGCCCGACGTGCCCACCATGGGCGAACAGGGCGTGAGCGGTGTCGACATGCCGAGCTGGCTGGGCTTCTACGGGCCGGCGCGCATGCCGGCGCCGGTGGTCGAGAAGCTCAACGCCGCGCTGGCGCAGGTGCTGGCGATGCCGGCCACGCGCGACTTCTTCCGCCAGGGCGCCTACGAGGCCGAGTCGTCGAGCCCGAAGCAGCTGGCCGACCTGACGCGCGCGACCTACGACCAGTGGGGCGACATCATCCGCAAGCTGGGGCTGGTGAAGCAGCCCCAGTAAGTCAGGCTCAGCGGAAGAACTCCACGAGCCGCGCGTTGACCTCGTCGGCGCGCTCGTACTGCGCCCAGTGCCCGGCGCCGTCGATCACCACGCCTTCGCGCGCCGGCCCTTCCGAGGCCAATTGCGCCACCAGCGGACGCGGATCGGCCGTGACGTCGAACTCACCCCACAGCAGCAGCGTCGGCACGCTCATGGTGCCGATCGCCTGCTGCAGCCCGCCCGACTGCGACACCTCCTTGCTGCGAAAGCGCGTGCCATGGCAGGAGATGTCGTGGATCTCGAAGGCCAGCGCATCGATGGCTGGCTCGTCGTGCAGCATCAGCGCGCCCAGGTTGTGCAGCAGTGCGGCACGCTCTTCGTCGCGGTTGGGCGCGGCGCGCCAGTTGATCATCTTCGCCGTCATGCGCCGCAGCGTGCCGTGGCCGCCGCTGCCGATCAGCGCGAAGCGGCGCACCGCCCCGCGCCCGGCCCCGAAGCGCGCGGCCGTCAGACCGCCGAAGGAGAAGCCGCCGAGGTCGATGACGGTACCCGCGCCGATGAGCTGGTCGAGCGTGCCACCGAGCGCGGCCAGCAGCGGCTGCAGCGGGTCTTCGCCCGGCGCCACGCGCGGCAGCGCATCGGATTCGTTGAAACCCGGCATGTCGGGCAGCCACAGCGTGCGGCCGGCCGAGAGCGCCTCGGCATTGCGCAGCCAATGCATCCAGCTGCCGTGGCCGCCGTGCAGCAGCACCAGCGGGGGCTTCGTCGCGTCGGTGCCGAAGCGGCGCCAGCGCACGCGCACGCCCTCGTGCACCGGGTCGTGGTGGGTGGAGAGTGCGTCGATGCGCGCGATGAGGTCGCGTGCCCCGGCCTGCGGTGTCGTCATGGCAGCATCCGCTGGAGTTCGGCCTCGCCATCGAGGAACTGGTGCTTGAGCGCACCCAGCACGTGCAGCCCGAAGAGCACGTACAGCACATAGCCCGCCCAGGCGTGCACGCCGCCCAGCACGGTGTGCCAGGTTTCCTTCACGGCAGGCTCGATGGCCATGATCCAGCCGATGCGCGGCCATTCGAACAGGCCGAAGAGCTGCATCGGGTGGGTGGCCGCGTCCTTCCAGGCCGAGTCGTGCATCCAGCCCGACAGCGGCAGCAAAACCATCACAAGGTATAGCGCGCCATGGGCCGCATGCGCCGCGAACCGTTCGAGCGCACCGTACGAGCCCGGCATGGGTGGCGGTTTATGCGTGGCGCGCCAGAGGAGCCGCAGGATCACGAGGCCCAGCACGGTGATGCCGATCGACTTGTGGGTGTCGACGGCCGGGCGCACCCAGTCGTCGGGGTAATGGTCGACCAGCAGGATCAGGACGATGTTGGCGATCATGAGCACCGCGACCAGCCAGTGCAGCACGATGGCGGTTCGGGTGTAGCGAGTTTGTGCGAGCATGCGGGGAATTTTCGGGCGTGAGGCGACTCAGTCGAAGGCGCGTGCGATTGTCCCGGCTTTGCCCGGGATTTTCGAAACCGCAGGCCGAGTTTTTGCGTATCGACGAACGACCGACTGTCGCCCCGGGGCACCTTCACTTGAACGATTCTCTCCAACGCGCCTTCGCGGCCGCATCGCCGCGCCTGTCGCCCCCCAATACTCCGCTGCGAAGCTGGCTCATCCACGGCGGCGTGCTCGTGCTGTGGGCGCTGCTCTTCGCCATGGCCTTCAAGTTCGGCAACGTCGCCGCATGGTCGGTGGGCGTGGCCTATGTGCTGTACGACACGGTACTGCTGCTGTTCGTGGCGTGGATGACGCTGCCGATCCTGCGGCCGCGCCCCCTGCCCGCTGTCGCAAGCGCGACCCGGCGCGACACGCTGGGCGTGATCGTCGCCTCGCACAACGAGGCCGCCGTGCTGCCTGTGACGCTGGCCGCCCTGCTCGGCCAGACCGACCTGCCCGACCGCATCGTGATCGCCGACGATGGTTCGACCGACGGCACGGCCGAGCTGCTGACCACGCGCTACGGGCTCGTCGCGCCGGCCCCGGGCGAGTTGAGCGCGCCCAGCACGACACATCCTTCTCTTTTCTGGTTGCGCCTGCCGCATGGCGGCAAGGCGGCCGCGCTGAACGCGGCCATCCTGCGTATCGACACCGACACCGTGCTCACGGTCGATGGCGACACGCTGCTCGACAGCCAGGCCATCGGCGCCGTGCGCCGGGCGTTCTCCGAAGAGCCCAACCTCGTGGCCGCCACCGGCGTCATCATCCCGGTGTGCAGCCGCACGCTGGCCGGGCGCTGCTTCCAGTGGTTCCAGACCTACGAGTACATCCGCAACTTCCTCTCGCGCTACGCGTGGATGCGCGTCAACGGGCTGCTGCTGATCTCGGGCGCCTTCGCCGGCTTTCGCACCGGCGCTGTGCGCGCCGTGGGCGGCTTCGACACGGACTGCCTGGTGGAAGACTACGAGCTCATCCACCGCCTGCACCGCCACGCCCAGGCCCACGGCCTGCCGTGGACGGTGCGCGTGCTGGGCGACGCGCAGGCCCACACCGATGCGCCCAGCAGCACGGGCGCCTTCCTGCGCCAGCGCCGCCGCTGGTTCGGCGGCTTCCTGCAGACGCAGTTCTGGTACCGCGCCATGGTTGGCGACCGGCGCTATGGCTGGCTCGGCGTTGCGATGCTGCCGGTGAAGGCCATCGACACGCTGCAGCCGCTCTACGGCCTTGCGGCCTTCGGGCTGCTGCTGGTGTATCTGGTGCGCGGCAACTTCGGCGTGCTCGCGCCGGTGGCCGGCGTGATCGGCGCGAAGATCGTGCTCGACCTCGTCTTCCACCTGTGGTCGGTGTTCCTGTACCGGCGCTGGATAGGCCACAGCAGCGAAGCCAACATGGTGCAGGCCTTCCTGGCCGCGCTGGTCGAGCCCTTCACCTTCCAGATACTGCGCCACACGGGCGCGGCCTGGGGCTGGTGGATGTTCCTGACCGGGCGCGGCACCTGGGGCCGGCAGACGCGCGTCGGGCTGGTGGATGCCGAGGGCGTGCGGCGGGGCTGAAGCCTCAGGCGCCGAAACGAAAGCTCGACACCACCAGGCCGCCCATGAAGGCATCCTCGTGGTACACGCGCTCGCCGGTCTCGCCCTCTGCCGCACCGACGGCCACCATGAGTGGAATCAGGTGCTCTTCGCGCGGATGCGCCATGCGTGCCGCCGGGGCTGAAGCCCAGTCGATCAGTCGGGCGCTGCGCCCGGCCGGCGCGCCCTGCACCACCGCGTCGTCGAGCCAGTCGTCGAAAGCCTTCGACACACCGTGCGCCTGCGGCCCGAAGTTGCGCAGGTTGTGATAGCTCAGGCCGCTGCCGACGATCAGCACGTTCTCGTCGCGCAGCGGCGCGAGCGCGCGGCCCAGCGCCAGGTGCTCGGCAGGGTCGAGCCCGCGGCGCAACGACAGCTGCACCACCGGCACGTCGGCCTTCGGGTACATCGCGGCCATTGGCGAGAACATGCCGTGGTCGTAGCCGCGCTCGGGGTCGATCTGCACCGGCAGGCCCGCCGCGGCAATCAGCGATTGCACGCGCTGCGCGAGTTCGGGCGAACCGGGCGAGCCGTAGTGCACTTCGTAGGTGTGCGCCGGAAAGCCGCCGTAGTCGTAGATCATCGGCGGCTTCGGGTTGCCTTGCACCGTGAAGACGGGCGCCTCCCAGTGCGCCGACACCATCAGGATGGCGCTGGGCGTGCGGCCTATCTGGCGCGGCATGTCGGCCAGCGAGGCGGCGAGCTGGTCGTAGGTCGGGCCCATTTCCTTTTTCATCCAGGGCCAGGGGCCGCCGCCGTGCGAGATGAAGTAGGTGGGCAGGCGCGATGAAGCGCTGGCGTTGTCGTGGGTCAAGTCGATGCTCCTTGAAGGCGTTGCATCGACTGTAGACATTTCCTGCAAGGAAATCGACGGGCTACGATGCATCGAATCAGTTCTCCACAGGAAATATTGCCATGGACCGGATGACCAGCCTGCGTGTGTTCCGCGAAGTCGTCGAGGCCGGCAGTTTCGTGGCCGCGGCCGAGCGGCTGGGCCTGTCGCCGCCGATGGCCAGCAAGCACGTGGCACAGCTCGAGAAGTCGCTCGGGGCGCGGCTGCTGCATCGCTCCAGCCGTCACCTGAGCCTGACCGAGGCCGGCACCGCCTGGTACGAGCAGAGCCGCCGCGCCCTCGACCTGCTCGATGCGGCCGAAGCCGCCATCGGCCAGGCCCACGACGCGCCGCGCGGCCAGCTCAAGGTGAGCGCGCCCGTGTGGTGCGCCACGCCGCGCTTCGCACGGGTGCTGGCCGACTATCGCGAGAAATACCCCGAGGTGCTGGTCGACATGCATCTGGAGAACCGCAAGGTCGATCTCGCCGCCGACGGCTACGACCTCGCCTTGCGCGCCACGCAGGAGCCCTCGCCCGCGTTGATCGCCCGGCCGCTGTGCCGCGTGCCTTTCTACCTCGCGGGCACGCCGGCCTGCCTGGAGCGCATGGGCGGCGCTCCCGCGCTGCCGGCCGACCTGGCGAAGCTCGGTGCCATCGTGCCGAGCTACGTGAATCTGGAGAACCTCGCGCTCAAGGGGCCGGGCGGACGGATGTTTGCGCTGCGGCTGGCGCCGGCCCTGCGCTCCGACGACACCACGCTCACGCTGCACGCGGTGCGCGCGGACATGGGCATCGCCTTCTTGCCGCTGTGGCTGATCGACGAGGACATCGCACAGGGCCGGCTGGTGCGGCTGCTGCCGGAGTTCGAGGCCGCGCCCGTCACGCTGTTCGCGGTGTACACGAGCCGGCAGTACATGTCGCCCAAACTGCGTACTTTCATCGACTTCCTGGGTGAGCGGCTCGGCAGGGATGCGCCGCTGAGCGCACCTTTGCGGGGCAAGGTCATGCCTGCGCGGCTAAAGTCCTGAGCTCTCCGGGAGACTGTTTCCTTGTTCCGCCTCTTCGAAAAACTCCTTCACCCCTACCCTGCAGCCGAACCTGCGTTGCCGCCGCAGGGCTTCGTGGCCTTTCTCTGGGCCTGCACGCACGGCGTGCGCGGCAAGATCGCCGCGATGGCCGCGCTCACCGCCGTCATGTCGATCTTCGAGGCGGCGCTGTTCGCGATCCTCGGGCGCATCGTCGACTGGCTCGGCGGGCTCGAGCCTTCGCGCCTCTGGGAAGAACGCGGCACCACGCTCATGTGGCTGGCCGCGTTCCTGGTGATCAGCATCGGCGTGGTCGCGCTGCAGACCATCGTGAAGCACCAGACGCTCGCGGTGAACCTGCCGATGCGCCTGCGCTGGAACTTCCACCGCCTGATGCTGGGCCAGAGCATGGCCTTCTACCAGGACGAGTTCGCCGGCCGCATCACGGCCAAGGTGATGCAGACCGCACTGGCCGTGCGCGACACCATCTTCGTGCTGGCCGACGTGCTGGTGGCCATGGGCGTGTACGTGGCCACCATGATCCTGCTGGTGGGCGTGCTCGACCCGCAACTGGCATGGCCCTTCCTGATCTGGCTGGCGCTTTACATCGGCTCGCTCGTGTACTTCGTGCCGCGCCTGGGCAAGGTTGGCAAGGCGCAAGCCGACGCCCGCGCGCTCATGACAGGCCGCGTGACCGACGCCTACACCAACATCGCGACCGTCAAGCTGTTCTCGCACACGCAGCGCGAGGCCGGCTTCGCGCGCGACGCGATGCGCGAATTCATGAAGACGGGCTACGGGCAGATGCGCCTCGTGAGCGCCTTCGAGATCGTCAACCACACGCTGAGCATGGGCCTCACCGCCGGCATGGCAGGGACGGCGCTGTGGCTGTGGTCGCACGGCGCGGTGGGCGTGGGTGCGGTGGCCGCGGCCACGGCGATGGCGCTGCGGCTGCAGGGCATGTCGCACTGGATCATGTGGGAGATGACCAGCCTGTTCGAGAACATCGGCACGGTGCAGGACGGCATGAAGACGCTGTCGCGCCCGCGCACCGTGCTCGACGCGCCCGGTGCCAAGACCCTGGAAGTCCCGCGCGGCGAGGTGCGCTTCGAGCGCGCGAGCTTCCGCTATGCCGATGCAGGCCGCCGCGTGATCGACGACCTGAACCTCGTGGTGAAGCCCGGCGAGAAGATCGGCCTGGTGGGCCGTTCGGGCGCGGGCAAGTCGACGCTGGTGAACCTGCTGCTGCGCTTCCATGACCTGGAGAGCGGCCGCATCCTGATCGACGGGCAGGACATCGCGCACGTCACGCAGGACTCGCTGCGCAGCCACATCGGCATGGTCACGCAGGACACCTCGCTGATGCACCGCTCGGTGGCCGACAACATCGCCTACGGGCGGCCCGACGCCACGCACGCACAGATCGAGGCGGCGGCGAAGCGGGCCGAGGCGCACGAATTCATCCAGACGCTCGGCGACGCAACCGGACGGCGCGGCTACGAGGCGCACGTCGGCGAGCGCGGCGTGAAGCTCTCGGGCGGCCAGCGCCAGCGCGTGGCCATTGCGCGCGTGATGCTGAAGGACGCGCCGATCCTTCTGCTCGACGAAGCCACCAGCGCGCTCGACTCCGAAGTCGAGGCCGCCATCCAGCAAAGCCTCTACGCGCTGATGGAGGGCAAGACCGTGATCGCGATCGCGCACCGGCTGTCGACCATCGCCGCGATGGACCGCCTGATCGTGCTCGACGAGGGCCGCGTGGTGGAAGAAGGCGACCACCGCACGCTGATGGCGCAGGGCGGGCTGTATGCGCGGCTGTGGGCGCACCAGAGCGGTGGCTTCCTGGGCGACAACCTCGAGGAAGACGAGGCGATGCGCGCCTGAACGGCGCCGGTTGCGCCTGCAAACAATCGTCACAAATGAGGCGAGCCGCCACGAGCCCCCGGGGAAACCTCCGGGCGGTGCTTCACCCGCGCCTACAGCACACGCCGCCCCCTGCCGACAGTGGTGCCACGCAGGCGGCGCAATGCTGGACCCGTCTCAACACAGAGGAGTCCTCGCGTGAATTCCATCATTTACATCGTCGGTCTGATCGTGGTGGTCGTAGCCGTGCTTTCGTTCTTCGGCCTTCGCTGAGACCGGGCACGCGCCATCGCCTCCCGCGACATGCAGAACGGGGCCGCTTGCGGCCCCGTTTCCTTCGTGGCCGTCCCTGATGCGCCGGGCATAATTCGCGCGCCCCCCGCACCCGGCGGGGCGATGACCGATTGGCTGCGAAGGGACCCTGTTGACCAACACCGCGCTGCGCGAAACTGCTTTTCCGGACGCGGTGATCACCGAGGCCATCCGATGGACCGAGCAGGCCGGTCCGCTCGACGATGCGCAAGCCCTGCGCACCGCAGCCTCGCGCACAGCCGATGCCCACGGACAGATCGTCGAACGCGCACTCCGGCTCGGCGAACGCATCGGCCTGCAGGCTGAACTCGCACGCGCCCGCCATTGGGCCCCTTGGGTGCTGCTCGCGCTGGTGGCGCTGATCGTTGCGGCCGGCCTCGGGCTGGCGGGCAACGTGGTCGGCGGCGGCGAGCGCCACATCAACGTGATCGTCGCGCTCGCGAGCCTGCTGGGCCTGCATGTGCTCACGCTGCTGCTCTGGCTCGTGGGCCTGTGGGTGCCCTTCGTTTTCTTCAGTACCGCATCGCTCGGCTGGATCTGGCTGTCGCTCACCGCCCGCGTGGCCGGCGGCAGGCGCGGCCAGGCGCCGCTGCTGGTGCGTGCGGCCACCGGGCTGCTGTCCCGCGCGAAGTTGCTGCCATGGGCCTTCGGGCTCGTGAGCCACGGCATCTGGTCGCTGTCGTTCGCCGTGGTACTGGCCGCGATGCTGTTCGCGCTCGCGTTCCGCAGCTACACGCTGAGCTGGGAGACGACGATCCTCGAGCCGGCATTCTTCGTGCGGGCCGTGCAGGCGCTGGGCTGGGCGCCGGCGCGGCTCGGCTTTCCCGTGCCCGATGCCACCGCCGTGCTGGCCGCGGCACCCGGTGCCGCAAACGCCGGCGGCCAACGCGCCTGGGCGCTGTGGCTTACCGGCTGCATCGTGGTCTACGGGCTGCTGCCGCGCGTGGTGCTCGTGCTGTGGAGCGCGGCCGTGTGGCGCAGCCGCCGCAAGGCGCTGCAGCCCGACTGGAGCGAGCCCTACTACCGCAAGCTGCTGGCCCGCTTCGCCGCGATGGCCCCGGCGGCCATCGTCGATGCCGACCCGGGCCGCACGCGCGGTGCGCTGCCCACGGGCCTGCCGGCCTCGGAGCTGCATGACGCGCTCTTCGTCGTCGGCTTCGAACTGCCACCCGACATGCCCTGGCCCCCAGCCGCCCTGCCCGCCGGCATCGCGACGCAGGTGCAGCGCATCGACGGCAGCGCCCCCGCGCGCCGCGCCCTGCTCGACCAGTTGGCCCACGTCCATCCGCGTACCGTGCTGCTGGTCTGCCACGCCGCATCGAGCCCCGATCGCGGCACCGAGCGCTTCCTGCGCGAGCTGCTCGCGCATTGCGGCGAGTGCCGAATCTGGCTGGCCGATGCGCCGCATGCCGGCGCCACGCAGCGCTGGCTCGACTGGCTGCGCGACACCGGCCTGGAGCGCGTAACCGCCGGCGACCGCCTGGACGTCTCCTTGCAGGACGGGGTCGCCGCACCGTGACGCCGCAACCGCCCATCCGCATCGCCGTCGTCGGCCACACCAACGCGGGCAAGACCTCGCTGCTGCGCACGCTCACGCGCCGCGTCGGCTTCGGCGAGGTGTCGCAGCGCCCCGGCACCACGCGCCATGTCGAATCGGTCGACCTCGACGTGGATGGCGCAGCCGCCGTGCGCTTCTTCGACACGCCAGGCCTGGAAGACGCGGTCGCGCTGCGCGAGCACCTGGCCGGATTCGACCAGCAGGCCACGCCCCCCGAGCGCATCCGCCGGTTCCTGCAGGGTCCCGAAGCCCATGGCGTGTTCGAGCAGGAGGCCAAGGTGCTGCGCACCATGCTCGACATCGACGCGGCCTTCCTGGTCATCGACGTGCGCGAGCCGGTGCTGCCCAAGTTCCGCGACGAGATCGAACTGCTCAACTCCTGTGCGCGCCCCGTGCTGCCGGTGCTGAATTTCGTGCGCGATGCCGCCAGCCGCGAAACGGCGTGGAAGGAACTGCTCTCGGCCTATGGCCTGCACGTGCAGGTGCGCTTCGACGCGGCGGCCCCCTTCGTCGGCGCCGAACAAGACCTGTACAACGACCTCGCCACGCTGCTGCGCGAGCGCCGCGACCTGCTGCGCGCCGTGGTCGATGCGCTGGACGCCGAGGCGGCCCGGCGCCGCCAGTCCGCCTGCACGCGCATCGCCGGCCTGCTCGTCGATGCGGCCGCGGTGCGCCGCACGGTGTCGTCCACCGAGTTCGCCGACGCGGCACGCCGCCAGGCGCTCGTCGAGGCGCTGCAGAAGGCGGTATTCGACAAGGCCCAGCGCTGCACCGACGACCTGCTCGCGCTCTACGGCTTCCGCCAGGGCGACGCCGACGAGGCACCGCTGCCGATGATCGAAGGCCGCTGGACGCTCGACTTCTTCAGCCCCGAAGCCATGAAGGACGCGGGCCTGCGGCTCGGCAAGGGCGCGGTCATCGGCGCGGCCGTGGGCGTGGTGGCCGACCTGGCGGTGGCCGGCATCTCGCTCGGTGCGGGCGCGGCGCTGGGCGGCGCCATCGGCGGTGCGGTGTCGCAGGGCTTGGGGCCGCTCGGGCGCAAGCTGGCCAACAAGCTGCGCGACGTGCACGAACTCACGGTGGAAGACGGCGTGCTGTTCACGCTGGCCGCATGGCAGCTCAAGCTCACGCAGGCCCTCGAGCAGCGCGGCCACGCGGCCACGCAGCGCATCGCCGCCGATGCGCCCGAGAACGGCGATGCTCCCACGCGTGCCGCCGCGGCCGCGGTGCGCGGCGTGCAGCCGGCGCGCAACCATCCCGAATGGGAAGCCACGGGCGTGGCCAGCCGCGCGTTCTGGCGCCCTTCTCCCCAGCGCGAAGCACTCGTGGCCGACCTCTCGCACGCGCTGCTGCGCGCCTTCGAAGCCGCCTGAAACCGCCTCGTCAGTTCACCAGCGCCTGCAGGCGCGCGTAGTCGCCCGGCCGCGCGCCCATCTGCTCGGGCGTCGACCGCTTCGCGATCCGCTCCAGGAACAGCTGCCGGTTGGCCGGCGACACGGTCATACCCTTGTCGCGCAGGAACTTCTCGTCCTCGAGCTCGCCGGCGATCACGCCCACGTTGGTCCACTTCGCGGTTTCCGCGAGCACCTTCTCGACCATCGCCTGCTGGGGCGGCGCGAGCTTCGCCCAGGCGGCCTTGCCGATGACGATGCCCAGAGTGTCGTAGACGTGCCCCGTCAGCAGCACGTATTTCTGGACTTCGTAGAGCTTCTTCGACTTGACGATGTCGAGCGGGTTTTCCTGCGCCTCCACCTCGTTCTTCTTGAGCGAGCCGTAGAGGCTCATGAAAGGCAGCGTCACTGGCTTGGCGTCGAGCGCGGTGGCGAACAGCTGGTAGGCCGCGGCGGCGGGCACGTACAGGCGCAGGTCGCGGAAGTCCTCGGGCCTGGACAGCGGCTTTGCCGACGTGACCTGCCGCGCGCCGTAGTACACCGAGGCCACCATGCGGTTGCCGCTCTTCTCGTTGTAGCCCTTCATCAGCTCGGCCAACAGCGGACTCGCCAGGTACCTGCGCATGTGGTCGAGGTCCTTGAAGGCGAAGGGGTAGGTTCCCAGGCTCAGCGGCGGATAGCCTTCGGCCAGCGTGGCCTGCCCGACGTAGGCGATCTGCACCGAGTCGTTCGCCAGCATCAGCGGAAAGTCGCCCTCCTGCCCCAGCCTGGAGGAGGGAATGACCTCGATCTTGATCTTGCCGTCGGACTGCTCGGCGATCTTGCGCGCCGCCAGCTCCGCCTGCTGGTGGAAGATGCTCGCGGGCTCGTAGACATGGCCCCACTTGAATTGCAGCACCTGGGCCTGGGCGTGGACAGCGATGACGCCACCCAATGCCATCAGCAGCACGCCCGCCCGGTGCCACGGCAAGAAGCTTTTCATGAACTCTCCCTCGATGAGAAAAGGCAAAACCAGTGCAAATTGCGCGCCAGCGCAAGGGGATGCCACGGAAACATCCCCGGCTCCAATCGTAAGGATTTGAAACAAAAAGTGGTAATCGGGTTTGCCCGGGCACGGGCATACGATCACGCAAGCAACACAGAGGCCCTTCCATGTCCCCCTTGCCCCTCGAACCCGATGACGACAACGGCACGGACCCGGACCGTGCAGGCATGCGCAAGGGCTTGACCAGCTACGGCGACCGCGGCTTTTCGCTGTTCCTGCGCAAGGCCTTCATCAAGGGCGCGGGCTATACCGATGCCGCACTTGATCGTCCGGTGGTCGGCATCGCCAACACCGGCAGCGCCTACAACCCCTGCCACGGCAACGCGCCGCAACTCGTCGAGGCCGTCAAGCGCGGCGTGATGCTCGCGGGCGGACTGCCGATGGACTTTCCGACCATCTCGGTGCACGAGAGCTTCGCCGCGCCCACCAGCATGTACCTGCGCAACCTGATGGCCATGGACACCGAGGAAATGGTGCGCGCGCAGCCCATGGATGCCGTGGTGCTGATCGGCGGCTGCGACAAGACCGTGCCCGCGCAGCTCATGGGCGCGGCCTCGGCGGGCCTGCCGTCGATCCAGCTCATCACCGGCTCGATGCTCACGGGCAGCCACCGCGGCGAGCGCGTGGGCGCCTGCACCGACTGCCGGCGCTACTGGGGCAAGTACCGCGCGGGCGAGATCGACGCCGAGGAAACCGCCGACGTCAACAACCAGCTGGTCGCGAGCGTGGGCACCTGCTCGGTGATGGGCACGGCCAGCACCATGGCCTGCATCGCCGAGGCGCTGGGCATGACGATGCCGGGCGGCGCCTCGCCGCCCGCTGTGACGGCCGACCGTATCCGCATCGCCGAGCAGACCGGCGCGCAGGCCGTGCAGATGGCACGCGATCGCCTCACCATCGACAAGGTGCTGGCTCCCGCCGCCTTCGAGAACGCGATGCGCGTGCTGCTGGCCATCGGCGGCTCGACCAATGGCATCGTGCACCTCGCGGCCATTGCGGGGCGCATGGGCCTGGACATCGACCTGCACGCGCTCGACCGCATGGGCCGCGAGACGCCGGTGCTGCTCGACCTGAAGCCCTCGGGCCAGCACTACATGGAAGACTTCCACGCCGCGGGCGGCATGGCCACGCTGCTGCGCGAACTCAAGCCGCTGCTGCACCTCGACGCGCTCACGGTCACCGGCCGCACGCTGGGCGAGGAGCTCGAGCGCGCGGGCCCCGGCTTTCGGCAGGACGTGGTGCGGCCGGCTGCCCGGCCGATCTATCCGCAGGGCGGCATCGCGGTGCTCTGGGGCAATCTGGCGCCGGGCGGCGCGATCATCAAGCAATCGGCCGCCGACCCGGCGCTGATGGAACACGAAGGCCGCGCGGTGGTGTTCGAGAACGCCGAAGACCTGGTGACCCGCATCGACAGCGACACGCTCGACGTCGCGCCGCGAGACGTGCTGGTGCTCAAGAACATCGGCCCCAAGGGCGCGCCGGGCATGCCCGAGGCCGGCTACATCCCCATCCCCCGCAAGCTCGCGCGTGCCGGCGTGAAGGACATGGTGCGCATCTCCGACGGCCGCATGAGCGGCACCGCCTTTGGCACCATCGTGCTGCACGTGACGCCCGAGTCGGCCATCGGCGGGCCGCTGGCCTACGTACGCAGCGGCGACCGCATCCGCCTCAGCGTGGCAAGGCGCGAGATTTCGCTGCTGGTGACGGACGAAGAACTGGCGCGCCGCGCGCAGGAGACGACAGTGGTCGAACCCACCGCCGAGCGCGGCTACAGAAAGCTGTTCCTCCAGACCGTGACGCAGGCCGACAAGGGCGTGGACTTCGACTTTCTCCGTGCGCCGAATACGGCGGGGAAGGTGCCGCGGGCATGAGCGCCGATTGGGGCGCGTCGACGGCGCGTTCTTCCAGCCGGTGCTCGCGGGTACGCGCGCGTGATGCTTTTCTTCAATGGCTGTTCGTACACGGAGGCTTGCCGTTCGCCTGCCGCAGGTACGCAATCAGGTCCGCCCGCTCCATGGGGTCCGGCACGCCGTCATAGGTCATGGCGCTTCCGGGCACCATGGCCAGCGGCTTCGCCAGGAAGCGGTCGAGTGTCTTGTCGTTCCACACGATCTTCGAATTCTTCATGGCCTGCGAATAGCTGAAACCGGGCACGCTGCCAGCCAGCCGTCCGAACAGGCCGCAGTGCCTGGGCCCGACCCGGTCGGTCGCCAGCGCATGGCACGCCAGGCAGCGCGCGTAGATCTGCTCGCCGCGCACCGCATCGGGCGCGGCGCCCCATGCGGCCATGCTTGAGAACAGCGCGGCAACCGCCAGAAGCTGCAGCGGCGTCACGACACGAAGGCCGAAGGAACCGGTGCTTCGCCAAGCGCGTGGCGCAGCACGGCCCAATGCATGGCTTCGTCGCCGAGGATGCTCGCCGCCGCCTTCGACAGGTCGCGGTTCACAAACAGCGGCACGGCCCCCAGGTAGGCGCTCACCGCGCCCTGTTCGAGCTTGGCCGCGAACCGCAGCACGTCCGCCTGCGACTTCAGCTGGTTCGCCGGAAAGTCGTATTTCGGCTTTGCCGCAACGGCCTTGCCGCCGAGCTTGGCGATCGTCTGGGCCAGCAGCTCCGCGTGCGCCTTGTGGTGCCCCTGGAAGGTCACCGCCAGGTCGAGCACCGGCTTCTCGAGCAACTTGCTTTCGGCACCGAGCTGGTACGCCGCAATGGCTTCCAGCTCCGCGCCCAGCGCGGTATTGAGAATCTGCACATCGTTCCCGGTCGCGCCGCCGGCCTTGGCGGCCAGCACATCCTTGCCGGCCAGCAGCGCAACCGCGGCGCCGGACAGCGCCAGGCCCGAACGGCCCAGGAACATGCGCCGGGCGGCAATGGGGGAAGCCATCTGAAAGAAGGACATTTTGTTTTCCTCGCAGGGTGAACGTCACGAGCGGGGCGATTCCCGCCCGTTGACAAGGCTCGACAGCACACCCGCCACGATGCGATCGCAACGTGCGCCGTCGAATGAGAAGGCGTCGCCCAAAGCGACGTCCATGTCGCGAGACAGGCCCTCGCGCAGCAGGCTGCGTGCGCGAAAGAAGCGCGTGCGCACGGTCGCTTCGGGCAGTGCGAGCGCGATCGCCGTCTGTGCCACGCTCATTTCCTCGACCGCCCGCAGCATGAACACGGTGCGGTAGGCATCGGGCAGCCGATCGATGCGGCGCTCCATCAGAAGGCGGAGTTCTTCACGCATGGCCAGATGTTCGGGTTGCAGGTTGGGATCGTCGGCCACCGCCGACGCCGGGTCCGGGTCCACGTCGGCAACGTGCGCCCCGTCGAGCTGAATCACCTGCGCCCCTCGTCGCCGCAGGCGCCCCAGGGCCTCGTTGATGACGATGCGCACCAGCCAGGTCGAAAGCTGCGCGTCGTCCCGGAAGGTGCCGATGGCCCGCCACGCGCGCAAATAGGCCTCCTGCACGGAGTCCTCCGTCTCGGAGTCGCTCTTGAGCACGCTGCGCGCCGTGCGGAACAGCAGCTGGTTGTGGCGCCGCATGATGGCCGCGAAAGCCCGCGTGTCGCCCTGTGCGGAGCGTGCCGCAAGCTCGCGGTCGGATGCACCCCCGGTTTCGGGGGCGGCGTCGGGTGTGGAGGCGGTGTGGGGCATGGTGTGCTGCTTTTCCCATTAGATGGTGCGGGCTCGCGCTGCGTTTCAGTTATTTCCGATGCGCTCGGAACATCGTCTGCCATTCGTTCGCGCCGCGCTCGCAGTCCCGAGGCCTGGGCCTTCGGCCTCGGTCACTGCCGCGTCACGCACCCGACCTAGCATCCGGCGGCTTTTGTCTCTCTTTCAACGAACACCCGAAGACCGCATATGAAAAAGAGCGTCCCCGTGCCCGCGCCACGCCCGGTTCGCGCCGCCATCGCAGCCATCGGCGGCTGCCTCGTGATTGCAGCCTGCGGGGGCGGCAACGGCGGGGGCATCGCGTTCCCGGTTCTCCCGCCGGCACCGGCACCTGCACCGCCGGCCCCTGCCCCGGCTCCCGCGCCCCTGGGCACGCTCGACGGCTCGGTCCCGCTGGTCATCGGCCACCGCGGCCTGCCGGGCCTGTACCCCGAGGAAACCAAGGTCGCCTACGAAGCCGCGGCCGATGCCGGCGCCGATTCGCTCGAGACCGACCTGCACCTCACCAAGGACTGCGTGCTCGTCGCGCGGCACAACCCCTGGCTCAGCGACAACACCAACATCGCCGACGTGGCCAAGACCAACACCACCGTCGCGGGCCGCAAGCGCACCGTGCCGGGCGTGCTGGTGAACGTGACGTACCCGCCCGTCGAGGCCAACGGCCCGGCCCAGTACCTGAGCGACCTGACCGACCCGAGTGATCCGAAGTCGGTGCTCAAGTCGCTCGTCGTCGATGGCGAGGACCACACCAACGACTGGTCGATCACCGACTTCACGATGGACGAGCTGCGCCAGTGGATCCGCGGCACCACCTACGACGCCAGGGACCAGCGTCCGACCGACCTCAACGGCAAGCTGCCGATCCTGAGCTTCCAGGAAATCATCGACATCGCCAAGGCCAAGAGCGCAGCCACCGGCCGCACGCTCACCGTGTACCCGGAGACCAAGAACCCGATCTGGAACAACGCCCAGGCCATCGCCAACGGCTGCGGGCCGGCCGGCAGCCATCCGCTGGAAGACGCGCTGCTGAAGATCATGAATTTCAACGGCCTGAACCGCAAGGACGCGCCGATCTTCGTGCAGAGCTTCGAACCCGAGAGCCTGAAGTACCTGCGCTCGGCCGGCATGAAGGCCCGTGCGGTGCAACTGGTGGACGGCAACGACGTCAACTACCAGACCGGCGAGATGATCTACGTCACCAAGGATGTCTACACCTTCGTCGACGGTCGCCCCTACAGCTGGACGCTGGCCGGTAACCCGAAGTGGTTCGCAGAGATGCTCACGCCAGCGGGCCTGGCCGACGTGAAGACCTATGCCGACGGCATCGGCCCGTGGAAGCCACAGGTCATGGCCCACACCATCGTGCCCTTTGTCGCAGGCAAGGGCCTTGCCGATGTGAACACCATCAAGCCCACCAGCCTGATCGCCGATGCGCACAAGGCCGGCCTGTTCGTGCACAGCTACACCTTCCGCAACGAGGCCAAGTACCTGGCAGGCGTCTACAAGGGCGATCCGACGGCCGAGTACCTCGCGTACTTCCGCGCGGGCATCGACGGCGTGTTCTCCGATTTCGCGAACACGGCGTTCGCGGCGCGCACGAGCTACCTGAAGGAAACGGGCCGCTGAGGCCTGCAGCGAGCGCATGTACCCCGGCGAACGGTTCAACGGATACAGCCACCTGCTGGGCCTGCTGCTCGCATTGCCCGCGACAGCCCTGCTGCTCGCCAAGACCGTGCCCACCGGCGATCCCGCGCGCATCGCGGGAGCGCTGGTGTTCTCGCTCTCGGCCGTGGCCCTGTATGCGGCCTCCACCCTCTTCCACAGCACGCGCGGCCGGCTCAAGCGCATGTGGGAGCGCGCCGACCATTGCGCGATCTACCTGCTGATCGCGGGCACCTACACGCCCTTCGCGCTGGTCACGCTGCAAGGTCCGTGGGGCTGGCTGCTGCTGGCGACGATCTGGGGAGCGGCGCTTTTCGGCATCTGGCGCGAGCTGATGCCGGCCGGAGGCAAGGCGTTGAAGAAGCCATCACTGGCGCTGTATATCGGCATGGGCTGGCTCGGTGTGCTGGCCGCCGTGCCGCTGGCCGCGCGGCTCGAGGGCGCGGGGCTGGCATGGCTGCTGATCGGCGGCGTGCTCTACACAGCGGGAACGGTGTTCTACCGCAACCGCCAGGGCTTCCGGCATGCGCACGGGGCCTGGCACCTGTTCGTGCTGGCGGGGACGGCGAGCCACTATGTGGCGGTGGGGTGGTTCGTGCTGTAAGTCCTACTCCCGCGCAATGGCGCGGAACTCACCCGGCGCCATGCCCTTGAGCCTGCGGAAGTGCCGGTTGAAATTCGAGATGTTGTTGAACCCCACCTCGTAGCAGATGCTGCTGACGTGCTGGCGCGTGGACAGCAGCAGCCGGCAGGCCTTGTCCACGCGCAGGCCGATCACCACATCGGTGAAGGTCTGCCCCGTGGCACGGCGAAAGCAGCGCGAGAAGGTGTGCTCGCGCATGCCGACCACGGCGCTGACTTCGGCGAGCGAGAGTTCTTCCGCGTAGTTTTCCCGGATGTGGTCGAGCGCCGTGTGGATGCGCGTCGCGCGGCCGTTCTCGTCATGCGCGTCGTCCTGCAGCGACGGCGTACAAAGAAGACGGTAGTCGTTCCACTGCGCAAGCTCGCTCAGCAGCGCAGTGAATTCCGAGAAGCGTGCGAGCCCCTGCAGCGCGTGGATGCGCCTGAAGCGCCCAACCGTGCCCTCGCCGAGGCCGAGAAACTGCACGCCATGCCGTGCGCGGGCCAGCAGCGGGCCCGCGTCATTGAGTTCGGGAAACAGCGCCATGCCCCGGCGCAGCGGTTCGTCGCCGAAGCGCAGCACCAGGCCGCACGGCTGCTCAGCCGCCCCGCTGGCGCGGTATTCGATGGCCAGCCTGTGCGGCAGCCTGGGGCCCAGAAGAACGACCGCCTCCGGCGGCACCTCCCTGTCCACGCCGTCGCTCACGCGGATGCGCCCTGGCAAGGCCCCCGTGAGATGGAGTTCGTAGTCGTGCAGGCCGGCCTGCCGGTCGCGGGCTGCGTACTCGGCGCAGTGGATCGAGGTTTTCTTGTCGAACACGTCGGCACCAGGCCGTTGGAGCATCGCGCGGCGCATGGTGTCGGGCATGTGCGGTCGGGCGGCGATGGCTGGCGGGATCGTGTTCAACAAGACCGGATCTCCAACTAGAAAGGAATGGCCTCAGTCACCGGTGCGCTGCACCGCCTGCTGCTGGAACTTCGCAAGGGTGCGGTATTCGTCGCCGAGCTTGCGCGGCAGGGAGAGGTACACGGGCAGCAATTGCCGATAGAGCGCCGCGTTCTTCGGATTGGGCGTGTGGCGGTGCGTGGCACCCACCATGCCCGACACCACGTCCAGGGAATCGACGTGCCCCAGCGCATAAAGCCCGAGGACGGCCGCGCCGAGGCAGGAGCTCTCGAAGCTCTCCGGCACCACCACTTCGCGGTCGAACACGTCGGCCATCATCTGGCGCCACAGCCCCGAGCGCGCAAAGCCGCCCGTGGCCTTGATGCTGGTGCTCGTGCCCGCAATCGACTCGACCGCGGGCAGGATGCTGTAGAGATTGAAGATGACGCCCTCGAGCACGGCGCGGATCATGTGCTCCTTGCGGTGATGGATGCCCAGGCCGAAGAAGGAGCCGCGCAGATCCGCATTCCAGTACGGCGCACGTTCGCCGGTCAGGAAGGGATGGAACACCAGCCCTTCGGAGCCGGCCGAGACGCGTTCGGCAATGCGCGTGAGCACCTCGTAGGTGTCGATGCCCAGTCGCTTGGCTGTCTCGGCTTCGGCGGAGGCGAACTCGTCGCGCACCCAGCGCAGGATGATGCCGCCGTTGTTCACCGGCCCGCCGACCACCCAGCGCCGGTCGGCCAGCGCATAGCAGAAGGTGCGGCCTTCGGAGTCAGTCATCGGGCGGTCGATCACCGTGCGCATCGCGCCGCTGGTCCCGATGGTCACGGCCACCTCGCCCGGCGCCACCGCGTTCACGCCCAGGTTGGAAAGCACGCCGTCATTGGCCCCGACGACGAAGGGCGTGTCGCTCGACAGCCCGAGCTGCGCCGCCGTCTCGCCCGCCAATCCCTCCACGTGCCAAGTCGTGGGCACGAGATCCGAGAGCTGCTCGGCGCGCACACCCGCGAGCGCGAGCGCCCCGGCATCCCAGTCGAGTTGCCCGATGTTGAAGAGCCCGGTGGCCGAGGCGATCGAATGGTCCACCAGCCAGCGGCCGAACAGCCGGAAGAACACGTACTCCTTGATGCCGACGAAGCGCCGGGCCTGCGCGAAAAGCTCCGGGCGCTCGTGGCGCAGCCACACCAGCTTGGCCAGCGGCGACATGGGATGGATCGGCGTGCCCGTACGGTGGTAGATCGCGTCGCCCTCCCACTCCGCGCGAATGCGCCCGGCCCAGGCCGCGCTGCGGTGGTCGGCCCAGGTGATGCTGCGCGTCAACGGCGCGCCGTGCTCGTCCACCAGGATGAGGCTGTGCATGGCTGCGCTGAACGACACGCACAGCACATCGCCCGGCGCCGCCTTGCACTGCCGCACGCACGAGGCAATGGTCGACAGCACGGCCCTGTAGATCTGCTCCGGGTCCTGCTCCGCGGCCGCGGGTTCAGGCTGCAGCAGGGGGTACTCCACCGCATCGTTCGCCAGCACGCGCCCCGCCGTGGAAAAGGCGACCGCCTTGGTGCTGGTGGTTCCGATGTCGACCCCGATGGCGATGCGGTTCATGTGCTTTCTCCTAGACGACCATGCTGAGCAGCATGATGAAGATGATCGCGACAACCGAGATCAGCGTTTCCATCACGGTCCAGGTCTTGAAAGTCTCGGCCACGCTCATGTTGAAGTATTGCTTCACCAGCCAGAAACCCGCGTCGTTCACGTGCGAAAGAATCAGCGAGCCCGCGCCGGTGGCAAGCACCAGCAACTCGCGGTTCACGCCCGGCACCATGGTGGCGAGCGGCGCGACGATGCCCGCGCCCGTGATGGTCGCCACCGTGGCCGAGCCGGTCGCGATGCGGATCAGGCCCGCCACGAGCCACGCCAGCAGGATCGGCGATATCTGCGCATGCAGCGCCATCTGCCCGATCGCGTTGCCCACGCCGCTGGCCACCAGCATCTGCTTGAAGCCGCCGCCCGCGCCGATGATGAGCACGATGGCCGCCGTGGGCGCCAGGCTGTCGTCGACGAACTTCATGATCTGCTTCGACGTGAAGCCGCGCGCGGTACCGAAGGTGTAGAGCGACAGCAGCAACGCGGCGAGCAGGGCCGTGATCGGATGGCCGATGAAGTCCAGCCACTGCCGCACGACGTTCTTCTCGTCGAACGCCACGTCGGCGAAGGTCTTGAGCAGCATCAGCACCACCGGCAGCAGCACGGTGAGCAGCGTGATGCCGAAGCCCGGCAGCTCGCGCGCCTCGGGCTCGTGCGCCAGTTGCGCCAGCAGTTCGGGCGAAGCCTCGCCCGGCACGTACTTCGAGATGAACTTGCCGAAGATCGGGCCCGCGATCATCGCCGTGGGCAGGCCGACGAGCAGGCCGTAGAAGATGGTCTTGCCGATGTCGGCGTTGAACACGCCGATGGCCAGCAGCGGCCCCGGGTGCGGCGGCACGAGGCCGTGCACCACCGAGAGGCCGGCCAGCAGCGGGATGCCGATGCGGATCAGCGATACGCCGGTGCGCCGCGCCACGATGAAGACCAGCGGGATCAGCAGCACGAAGCCGATCTCGAAGAACAGCGGAATGCCGACCAGGAAGGCCGCGAACATCATCGCCCAGTGCACCCGCTCGCGGCCGAAGGCGCCGATCAGCGTGCGCGCGATGCGGTCGGCGCCGCCCGACTCGGCCATCATCTTGCCGAGCATGGTGCCCAGGCCCAGCACGATGCCCACGAAGCCCAGCACGCCGCCGAAGCCGTCCTGGAAGGACTTCATCACCAGCGCCACGGGCATGCCCGAGGTCAGGCCCAGGAAGCCAGCGGCCAGCGTCAACGCGATGAAGGGATGCACGCGCCAGCGCGTGATCAGAAGGATGAGCCCGAGGATCGCTGCCAGGGCATCGACCAGCAGGAACACCTCTTTGCTTAAACCGAACATGTTGTCTCCAGGATCCTGGCTGCAAGGGGGTGGCCAGGCATTTTTGGGATAGCGCTATCCTCAAAGATCGAAAAAATCAGCCGCAGGGCAATCGAACCGGGTTTGTGCCGATGGCCCAGGACTGGGATAGCGCTATCCTAGGACTGCGCTGTCCAATTAAATACTGGTATTAACCCCAATAAAAATGGCCGACACCTCCGAACGCCCCCGCTCCCGTTCTTCCAGCCGCGTCACGCTCGACGACGTGGCCCGGGTGTCCGGCGTCAGCCCGATCACCGTGTCCCGCGCGCTGCGCGGAGCACGCAACGTGGCGCCGGACCTGCAGGCCCGCGTGCAGGCCGCGGTGGACGAACTCGGCTACGTGCCCAACGTTGCCGCGCGCGCGCTGGCTTCGGCCCGCAGCTCCCATGTCGCGGTGCTGATCCCGTCGCTGACGAACGCCCTGTTCGTCGATTTGCTCGAGGCGGTGCAGGACACGCTGGCGCCTTCGGGTTTCCAGTCGCTGATCGGTGTGACGCACTACGACCTCGCGCAGGAAGAAGCGCTGCTGCGCAGCTATCTCTCGCAGCGCCCCGCCGGGCTGCTGCTGACCGGCCTCGACCGCAGCGCGGCCGCCTCGCGCATGCTGGAAGAAAGCGACGTGCCCTGCGTGCACCTCATGGAAACCTCGCCGGCACCGGGTACCTACAGCGTGGGGCTCTCCCAGCAGGATGCGGCCCGTGCGCTCACCGAGCACCTGCTGCAGCGCGGCCGCCGGCGCATCGCCTATGCGGCGGGCCAGCTCGATCCGCGTGTGATGCAGCGGCTCGAAGGCTATCGGCAATCGCTGCGAGCGGCGGGCTGCCACGACCCGCAGCTCGAACTGCTCACGCCGGGTCCGACGTCCATGGCGCTCGGCGGACGACAGTTCGAAGACCTGCTCGCCCGCCACCCGGACGTCGACGCGATCTTCTATTGCAACGACGACCTTGCGCAGGGAGGCCTGCTCGCCGCGCTGCGCACCGGCGTCGCGGTACCGCAGCGCGTGGCGATCGCAGGCTTCAACGACCTCGACGGCAGCGACCAGATGCTGCCGCCATTGACCAGCGTGCGCACGCCGCGCAAGGAGATCGG
Organism: Variovorax sp. Varisp46; assembly: GCF_059491885.1. Lineage (NCBI taxonomy): Bacteria > Pseudomonadati > Pseudomonadota > Betaproteobacteria > Burkholderiales > Comamonadaceae > Variovorax > Variovorax sp. Varisp46. Next base: position 1,492,875 of record NZ_CP168515.1, on the reverse strand, counting down.
CATGCGCGCCGCCTCGATGCTGCTGGCACTGATGCGCGGCGAGCCGGTGAACGAACCGATGGTGGACATGGGGTTCGAACTGGTGGTGCGGCAAAGCAGCTGAGGGCGCCTCAGCCCGCCAGCGCAGCCACCACGATGCGCGTTGCCGATGCAATGACGTCGCTGCGTCCCTTCGCGTCCTTCTGCGGAAAGGTCAGGTACACCGACAGCACCACCGGGGCACCGGCCGGCGGCCACAGCACGCCGACGTCGTTGGTGCTGCCGTAGGAGCCCGAGCCGGTCTTGTCGCCCACCTTCCAGCCGGCCGGCACACCCGCCAGGAAACGCTCGGCGCTGGTGGTGTTGCCCAGCAGCCAGGTCGCCAGCTGGTCGCGCTGCGCCGTGCCCAGCGCGTCGCCCAGCGCCAGCCGCTGCACGCTGTCGGACATCGCCGCGGGCGTGGTGGTGTCGCGCAGGTCCCCGGGAATTGCGGTGTTGAGTTCGGGCTCCGTGCGGTCGAGCCTGAAAGCCTGGTCGCCGATGCCGCGCGCAAAGGCGGTGACGGTGGCCGGGCCGCCCAGCATCTTCAGCAGCAGGTTGGCGGCGGCGTTGTCGCTGTACTGCACGGTGGCGGCGCAGAGTTCGGCGACCGTCATGCCGTCGGCCACATGCTTCTCGGTGATGGGCGACCAGGAGACGAGGTCGGCCTTGCCGTAGCCGATGCGCCGCGCGAGCAGGCTGGCGTCTTTCGCGCTGCGTTCGAGCACGGCCGCCGCCAGCATCAGCTTGAAGGTGCTGCACAGCGGAAAGCGCTCGTGCGCCCGGTGCTGGATGCGCGCACCGCTGCCGGTGTGGAAGCCGGCCACGCCCAGGCGGCCGCCCGAAGCGCGTTCGAGCTCGGCGAGCTGCGCCTCGGCCGAAGACGGCGATCCCGTTCGGGACCACGCGGTGCATGCGCCGGCGAGCGGCAGGACGGAGGCCGCGAGCAGCAGGCTGCGGCGCTGGACGGGAGGATTCATTTCGTCTTCTCTTTCATTCGGCGAGTGGATGGGACGAAGCGAATCCTAGGAGCGCCCCTCCCGGCGATCCAGCCGCCCGGCGACGTTCCGCGTCCCGGGTGTATCTGCTGTAACGGCGCCGAGCGGCTTCAGGCCGGCGGCGGCGGCGCGGGCCGAAGGCATGTCTTCGCGATCAGCACTGCTCCCGACACGCAGCACAACGCGAGCATGAGCAGCGCGTACCTCGCGCCCCGGGTGAGCAGCGCAACATCCAAGGCCGAAAGACCTGTGCCGCTGTGTCCCAGGATCATTCGCTGCGAGTCCTCGGGCAGTTGCGCCATCGCCACGCCCAGCGTCAACGCTGTGCCTACCATGATTCCCGCGTTCTGGAGCGTCGAGCGCACGCCGTTGGCGATGCCCCGGCGCTGGGGACGCACGCTCTGCAGGATCGACGCGTTGTTGGGCGTCACGAAACTCCCTATGCCGCAGCCGAGCATCAGCAGGCACATGGCAAGCTGCCCGGCACCGATCGCCGGCTGCAGCAGCGCGGCCAGCAGCGCCAGCGCGCCTGCGGCAAGCAGCATCGCAGCCATGCAGATCGATTCGGGCCTGAAGCGCTGCAGCAGGCCGCCGGCCACGGGCGCGGCCACCAGCATCCCGAGGGCCACAGGCGCCACGCGCAGCCCGACATCCGAGGCAGACAGGGCCGTGCATGCCTGCAGATACAGCGCTATCAGCAAAAGAGGCGCCGCCTGCGTCATCGACAGCAGCAGGATGCAAATGTAGGCGGTGCGGCGTCGCAGGTCGCCGAAGAGTTCGGGGTCGACCAGCGGACTGGCCACGCGCCGCTGAAGCCGGGCGAACGACAGGATTCCCGCGCCGCCCGCGAGCAGCAAGCCCCATACCGACATGCTGGCCCAGCCGTGGCTCCCCGCCAGCGAGAGCGCATAGGTGACGCATCCGATCCCGGCCAGGGACAACGCGGCGCCGGCCATGTCGAAGCGCTCGGCACGGACCGCCGCCGTCTTCGGGAGGATCCGCCACGACCATGCCAGGACGCACAGGCCGACCGGGACATTGAGCATGAAGAGAACCCGCCACCCCCACCACGACACGATGAAGCCGCCCGCCAGCGGGCCGGCGACCTGGGCCAGCGCGGCCACCATCGCGAGCACACCCAGGGCGAGCCCCATCCTGCGGCGGCCGAACGCATCGCCCACCAGGGCGCTGGTGTTGGCCATGACGCCCGCGGCGCCCACGGCCTGGCAGATGCGGAAGACAAGCATCGTTTCCGCGCTCGTCGCGACGGCACAGGCTGCACAGGCGGTCACGAAGAGGCCCAGCCCCGCCAGGAACAGGTGCCGCCGCCCCCACAGGTCGGCGAGCCTTCCGAAGCTGAGAATGCACACGGTGCTCACGAGCATGTAGGACAGCAGGATCCAGCTCGCCTGCGCCGGCGAGGCCTGCAGGCTGCGCCCCACCGCGGGCAGCACCACGTTGAGCGCGCTGAGATTCAGGAAGCACAGCAGCGCGCCGAGGCATGCCGCGGCGAGCACGGCCCATCCGGCCCTGTCCTCGTCGTCGGCAGCCGCCTCTGCACGCGAAGAACCGGCGATGAATGCGGCTGCCACCGGTTCAGTCTTCGCTCTTGAATCCCGAGGCCTTGACGACGGGGCGCCAGTACTCGCGGTCTTCGTTCATCACCCGGGTCACTTCCGCGCCGGGAAGCCCCGTCGGTTCGAGGCCCATGTGATCGAGTTGCCCGCGCACCCGCGGGCTGCGAATCGCGGCCAGGAACGCGCTTTCGAGCTTCGCCACAACTTCCTTCGGCGTGCCCGCCGGCACGAACGCGGCATAGGCGGCGTTGGCCCGGTCGAACGCGTCGTAGCCCGCTTCCTTGATCGTCGGAACGTCGGGCAGCCAGCTCAGCCGCTTCGTTCCTGCGACGCCCAGGATGCGCAGCTTTCCGGAACGGTGCAGCTCGAGCTGGCTGGCCAGCGCGTCGGTGCCGACCGGCACGTGGTCGCCGATGATGTCGGTCGCCAGCGGCGCCCCGCCCCTGTAGGTGACCGCCGTCAGAGGCACGCCGATGGCCTTGGACAGCTGCAGCACGCTGAAGTGAAGCCCGCCCCCGAGGTTGGTCATGCCCACGCTGGCCTGGCCGGGGTTCTTCCTGATCCACGCCACGTATTCGGGAACCGTCCTGTACGGCTGGCCCGCGCCGGCGGAGATGACGCTGGGCACGTTGGCGAGGTGGGCAACGGGAATGAAGTCCTTGTCGACGTCGTAGTTCAGCCGCGCATAAGTCATCGGAAAGAACACGAACGGTGGCGTCGCGCCGATCAGGATGGTGCGCCCGTCAGGCCGCGACGCCTTGACCGCTTCGATGGAAATGCGGGTCGACGCCCCGGGCCGGTTCTCCACCAGCACCGGTTCCTTGAGCGCCGTGCGCAAGTCCTCGGCCACCGAGCGTGCCAGGTTGTCGAGCGCGCCACCCGGTGGAAAGCCCACGATCAGCCTGATGGGCGCGTTGTTGTCCGCATGCGCGAAGCTTCCGCCCAGGGCGACCAACGCACTGAGCACGAGTGTCTTTGGAAACGAGGTCATGGTGAGGTACCCGCAAGGTTGATTGACGAAAACAGGAAGAGAAATGGCGTGCTCAGAAGGCCAGGACCGGCAGCGGATTGGCCGGCCGGTGGTTGGCCTCGAAAGCCGCCGCGGCCTGCAGCAACTGCAGGTCTTCGCGGAAGCCGCCGACGAGTTGCATGCCGATGGGCAATCCGTCGCGGCCCGCGCCGCACGGCAGGCTGATGGCGGGGTGCCCGGTAAGGTTGAACGGCATCGTCCAGGGGAACCAGTTGGGCCGCAGCTCTGCAAATTCCCTGCCGTCGATCTCGATGCTTCCGAAGAGGTCCTGGTCGATCGGCAGCGCCGTGCGCGAAAGAGTCGGCGTGAAGATGAAGTCGTGCGTCTCCAGTTGCGCCTGGACTTTGCGAAAGAGCGCGGTCCTCGCGAACATGGCCTGCTGGAAGGCGACCCCGTCGACGTGCTCCGCCAGCGCCAGCTGCTGCAGCAGCGACGGACTCAACCGGTCGGCATGCGCCTCGGCCAGCGGAGCGAACCGGCCTCGCCAGCTCGTGTGGTTGATCACGCGCCACACCGGCTCGACGTCATAGCCCTCGTCCGTCATCTCCTCCAGGTCCGCGCCCATCGACCGCAGGGTTGCGAGGGCGGCCTCGAAAGCGGCGGCGACGTCGGCGGAAATCGGCCGCCCCGCCGGGGCCGCACTGAAAAGGACGCGCTTGCCGCGCAGGTCGCCGCCAGGCTGCAGGTCGTCGAAGTAGCGTCGGGCCGGCACGCCCAGCGACCAGGGGTCCGAACCGTGGGCGCCGGTCATCGCCTGCAGCATGAGCGCCGTGTCGCCGACGTTGCGCGTGGTGGGCGTCACGTAGGTGTAATTGCCGAACGCGTCCTGCACCTGGCTGTGCGGAACCACGCCCAGGCTCTGCTTCAGCCCGACCACGCCGTTGCACGCCGCGGGAATGCGGGTGGTGCCGCCCCCGTCGGTGGCGATGGCCAGCGGCGCGATGCCTGCCGCCATCGACGCGGCGGCTCCGCCGCTGGAGCCGCCGCTGGTGCGCGTCGGATCCCATGCATTGCGCGTGCTGCCGAAGAGTGGCGCGTCGGTCATGCACTTGGCACCGAACTCCGACGAGGTCGTCTTGCCGATGAGGATGCCGCCTGCCTCGCGCATGCGCGCCACGGCCACGGCGTCGTGCGCGGGCACGTGATCGCGATGCAGCAGCGATCCGTAGGTAGTCCTGACGTTCGCGGTGTCGACGATGTCCTTCACGGTGAACGGCAAGCCGTGCAGTGCCCCCACGGTGTCGCCTCTCATGATCGCCTGCTCGGCCTGCCGGGCTTGTTCCGTCGCCTCGTCGTGGCACAGAGTGATGAAGCAGTTCAGGTGCGGCTGGAGCACATCGGCGCGGCGCAGCACCTCGTCGACGATCTCCACCGGGGAGAGTTCGCGCTGCGCGACCAGCGTGCGCATCGCCGACGCGGACATCTCGCAGATCTCGGACCTTGGAAGGCGCGGAAAATTCTTCATGCGTAGATGATTGATACGCGGCAACATTGCGTCCAATACTGTTTTCCAGAAAAGGCATATGCACAGCGTATGGCTACACCCGACCTTAGATCGCTTCGCTACTTCGTGGCCGTTGCAGAGGAGCGCAGCGTCGGCAAGGCGGCGCGGCGGCTCAACATGGCCCAGCCGCCGCTGTCTGTTCACATCAAGAACCTGGAAGCGGCCATCGGCGCGCCCTTGTTCCGCAGGGCAGCGCGCGGCATGGAGATCACCGACGCGGGAAATGCCCTCTTCCAGCGCGCCAAGGAGGCGTTGCTGCTCGCCAACGAAGGATTCGACGCCGCGCGCGCCGTGGGTTCGGGCAGCAGAGGGCGACTCGCGGTCGGAACCATGGTCGTGCTGTCCTACCTGGTGCTGCCACGGCTGGAAAACGAGCTTCGGCTGAGGCTTCCGGACGTGGAGATCCAGTACGTGGAGCTGAACGCCGTCAACAACGTGGAGGCCATCACCGACTCGGACGTTTCGGTCGCGATCTGCATCCCACCGATTGCACAGCCTGGCATTGCGATCGAACGCATCGGCACCCAGCCGCTGCTGCTTGCCGTGCGATCGGATTCGCCGTTGGCACGGATGTCCAGCATTCCACTGGCGCGCCTCTCCGGCATGCCTCTGATCGGCCTTCCCGTTCCGGAAGGCGACATCGACAAATCCGTCGTCACGTCGATGCTGCGCAGGCACGAGGTCAACATGCCGATTGCGCTGCGGGTCGAAACCATGGTGTCCGCATTGGCGCTTGTCCTGGCGGGCAAGGGCGTGGCCATCCTGCCTGCCTGCGCCCAGATCGGCCGCCCCCCGGGCGTGGTGTTCCGCCCCTTTCGCGGCATCGACGCGACGATGGACATCGCCGCGTGCTGGCGCAGCGATTGGGACAGTCCGCTCATCAAGCCGTTTCTGGCGTGTGCGCGTGCGGCATTGCGGCGGCCGTGAAAAAGCCGTTGCTATCATCGAACAATGCGGCCGCCGGCACCGTGGTGGCGGAGGAAACCAAGTGCGGCTCAAGCTAAGAACAAAGACAGCACTGCTGATCACAGCGCTCGTACTCACGCTGGTCGGTGTGGCCGGCTGGTGGCAGTACCGGAGCCTGTCCAGCGAATACCTCAACCTGATGCGCGAGCAGCAGCAGGCACTGACCGACAGCGCAGCGGCGGATCTCGACTACAAGCTCGAAATCCATCTGGCCGCCTTGGCGCGCGCGGCCCGGGAACTCAGCCTGCACGGCTTCGCGGACCCCGCGGCGCAGCAGCGTTTCCTTGCCGACGAGGACCTGCGCACGATGTTCGACAACACCGCGCTGGCGACACTGGACGGCGCCATCGTCGCCATCGACCCGCCCACCAGCCGGCCTTCGAACGTCGGCGACCGCGACTACTTCCGGCGCGTGCGCGACATGGGCCAGCCCGCGATCTCTGCGCCCCTGCTCACGAAGAGCACCCAACAGCCCGCGGTCGTCATGGCGGTCCCCGTCAAGGGCCCCGATGGCCGCCTCGCCGGCGTGCTCGGCGCGGCGCTGAACCTGCAGCGCGCCAACGTGCTTGGCGATCTCAGCCGCGCCACCATCGGCCGGGGCGGCCACTACATGATCGTCACGCGCGGCCAGTCTCCGCAGGTCGTCATGCACCCCGATGCGAACCTGCTGCTCAAGCCTGCAACCGCAGTCGAAGTCGCCTTCAACGGCGGTACCGAGATCGACATGGCAACGCGCGCCACCGTGCCCAGTGCCGACTGGGAACTGCGCCTGATCGTGCCTGCGCGCATCGCCTACGCGCCACTGGAAAAGGCAAGGCGCAACCTGCTGCTGCAATTGATCGGGCTGGGCCTGGGCTGCGCGCTCCTGGTCTGGCTGGGGACTGCGTGGGTCATGCGTCCCCTGGAGGCGTTGAGCGGCGCGATCCGCACCCTGCGCCGTTCGCCGGACAGCGAGGTAAGACTCGACGTCGTCGCCAACGACGAGCGCGGGGACCTGGCACGCGAGTTCGATGCACTGATGGCCGACCTGCGCGAGCAGCGGCTCGAGATGGCGGCGGTCACCGATGCATCACCCGTGGGATTGTTCCGTTGCGACAGCGACGGGCGCATGACCTACGTGAACGACGAGTACCTGGCGATCCACGGGCTCGAGCGGAAGGACGCCGAAGAAGGCTGGCTCACGCTCGTGCGCGAGGAGATTCGAGAGACGGTTCGCCAGGACTGGGTTCGTGTCGTCAGCACGGCCGCGCCGTTGAGCGCCACACGCCGGCTCCATCGCAGGGATGGAACCCAGGTGCTGGTGGCATTGAGAAGCCGGCCTGTGCTCGCCGAAGGCCGCGTCCTCGGCCACGTGGGAACGGTGACCGACATCACCGAGCGCACGCGGGCCGAACGGGCACTTCGCACGTTGACGGCCATCTTCGACATGACGACCGACTACATCGTCCAGCTCGACGCGGCGGGGCGGCTCATCTACATGAACCCGGCCGCGCGCCGCCGCACGGGGCTGGCCCTCGACGCCCCCATCGAACAGTTCAGCGCGGCCGACTTCAATCCGCCGGAGACGATGGAAAGGTTCCGGTCGGAGGTGGTGCCCACAGCGGTCAAGACCGGCGTCTGGGTGGGCGAATCGATGGTGTGGGACGCCGAGCACAACGAGTTTCCGGCCAGCCACATGGTGATCGCGCATCGCGACAAGCACGGCAAGGTGGAGTATTTCTCGGGGCTGATGCGCGACATTTCGGCGGCCAAGGCCGCGGAGCGGGCGCTGCGCGACAGCGAACACCGCCTGCGCATGGTGACGGACCACCTGCCGGCGCTGGTCTCCTACCTGGACCGCGACCTGCGGTTGCGCTTCGTCAACAAGGCCTATCAGGACTGGTTCGGCGTCCAGCCCGAACAACTGCTCGGCCTGAGCCTGCGCGAGTTCTACGGCAATGAAGCGTGGGCACAGATGGAGCCGCACATGCGCGCCGCTCTGGCCGGGCGCCAGGTCACTTACGAGCGCAGGCTGGCAACGCCTGGCGGGCGCCGCGATATCCAGGCCACGCTGGTTCCCGAGCGCGACGAACGCGGCGAAGTGATCGGCCTCTATACGCTGGACAGCGACATCACCGCGCACCACGAGGCGGAGGAAGCCCTCCAGGAAAGCGAGGCCCGCCTGCGCACGGTGGCCGACGCGCTGCCGATGCGCGTCGCCTACATCGATGCGGAGGAGCGCTATCGATTCAACAACCTGGCCTACGAGCGCGGGTTCGGACTCTCCCGCGACCAGATCGAGGGGCACACCGTGAAGGAGCTCCTGGGCGAGCCCGCCTACGAGGCCGTGCAACCGCACATCCGCGCGGCCCTGGCCGGCGAGGTCGTCACCTTCCAGAGCGAGATCGACAAGAGCGACGCCTACTACTGCTACGAAGCCCAGTACATCCCGCAACCTGCGGTGAACGACGAGGCCATCGTCGGCTTCCATGCCGTGATCACCGACATCACGCGGCAAAAGCTCGAGGAGAAGCGCCTGGTGAACCTGGCGCAGATCGATCCTCTCACCGGTCTTGCCAATCGCGCGGGATTCGAGATGCGCCTGGCGCAGGCGATGGAGCGTGCGCGAGGCCCCGGTGCATTGATGGCGCTGATGTACCTGGACATCGATGGATTCAAGCAGATCAACGATCGGTTCGGCCACCAGACGGGAGACGAGCTTCTGCGGGGCTTCGCGGGCAGGTTGTCGCAGGCGCTGCGCTCCAGCGACGTCCGCGCGCGCCTGGGCGGCGACGAGTTCACGGTAATCATGGAGGGTCTGTCCAATGGGGACGCCGCGGTTTCCGCCGCCTCGAAGTTGATCAAGGCCATGCAGGTGCCGTTCACCACCGAACAGCGGACGATCTCCATCAGCACGAGCATCGGCGTGGCGTTCTACCAAGGCGGCACCGCAACGGCTGCCGCGCTCGTCAGGCAGGCCGACGAGATGCTCTACCAGGCCAAGGGGGCGGGCCGCAACAACTTCCAGGTGGCGCCACAGCCCGTCGAGGGAAAGCGGAAATGACGCGGCGATAGACCTCCGCATCCGGAGCATCCTGCCCGCAGCTATGCTCCCGGCACATGCCGCCACCCGTCACGATTCCTCGCACGCCTCGCCGCTCGTTGGCCGTGCTCGCCTGCGCCCTGTGGCTGGCCTTCGCAAGTCCCGCGTCGGCCGCGCAAGGCTGCCTCGACACCGCTACGCAAGCCCCTTCGCCATCGCGCGCGCTCGCCATGGCCACCTTCGCGCTGCAGGAGCACGAAGCCTTCGGTGGCCAGGCCATGGACGCCGAAGGCCGCATGACCGAAGCCGGCAGCTCCGAGGCCGAAGACACGCGCCCCACCCTGCCGGGCCTGGCGCCATGGCAGCGGGTGCTCGGCTATTGGCAGGCGGTCGACCCGCGGCTGCCGTCGCTCGTGCGCTTCGGCGCCCTGCGCCCCGCCGACCGGCACCTGCTGATGCAGGCGTTGAACGAGGCGACGGCCGGGCGGCTTCAGGGCATGGGCGTAGGCCCCGACGAGGGGCTTGATTCTGGAGAGCTGCGCGCGGTGCAGGTCGCCCTCGCCCGCGTCGCGGTGATCGACACGCCCTGGTCCGCGGCCTTCATCAGCTGGCTGGCGCGACAGGCCGGTCTGGCGGACGACGAGTTCGTTTTCTCCGAAGCGCATGTCGACTATGCGGGCGCCGCCTGGCAAGCCGGCATCGTCGAGGCCGCGGGCCGGCCCACGCGCTACGCCCTGCGAGCCTGCGACCTGAGGCGCACGCCCCCGCGCATCGGCGACATCGTCTGCCAGGCGCGCGGCGCGGGCGCCGAACTCGACACCTTCGACAAGATCGGTGGAGTGCTGGCCACGCGCGACACCGGCGGCGAGTCGCTGCCCATGCACTGCGACGTGGTGGTGGCCGTGGATGCCACGGGCTTCGACACGGTGGGCGGCAACGTGCTGCAGTCGGTCACGCGGCGCCGGCTCGACTTTGCGCCGGGCACTCGGTGGCTGGACCCGAGCTACCAGTCCGAGGGATGCACTCCGGGCACGCCGGGCTGCATCGATCGCCACATGAGCCGCCAGCCCTGGTCGCTGCTGCTGCAGTGGCGCTGAACCGGCTTACTTGTAGAACGCCTCGACCTTGCCCTTCAGCTTGAGCAGCAGCGGCTTGCCCTTGCGGTCGAGGGTCTTGCCGGCGGGCACCTTGACCCAGCCTTCGCTGATGCAGTATTCCTCGACGTCGAGGCGGTCCTTGCCGTTGAAACGGATGCCGATGTCGTGTTCGAAGGCGGCGGCCACGTGATGCGGGCTGCGCGGATCGATGGAGAGGTGATCGGGAAGGGGTGGGCGGGGAGTGGCTTCTGTCATGGCGCGTGATGATAGGGGCTCCGCGCCCTGCCCTAGCGCCGCTTCTTCTTCGCGTGCCGCGCCGGGGGCTTTGGCGCGAAGCCCAGGGCGGCACGGGCCAGTGCGTCGGCCTCGCCATTGCGGTGGCGCGGGATCCACTGAACGCGCGCGTCGTCGAAGCTTGCGAGCAAGGCGCGGGCATCGTCGAACAACGCGGCCATGCGCACGATCGGCTTCGCTTCGGACGCGGCCAGCTGCTCGACGAGGATGCTGTTGTCGCTGTAGGCCCGCACCGCCGTCGCGCCGCGTGCGCGCAACTCCTGCAGGGCCAGCGTCAGTGCGAGCAGTTCGGCCTCGTTGTTGCAGCCGGTGGTGTGCGTGGCCTGCGACAGCGTGTGGCGCGCTCCGTCCGGCGCGGTGAGGACGGCGCCGATGCCCATGCGGCCCGGGTTGGGCATGGCGCTGCCGTCGCAATAGACGGTCCACGGAAGAAGGCTGCCAGGCCCGCTGGATTCCCCTGCGCTCATTCAGCAGTTGTTGCGCTTGATGCCCGCGAGGTTCTGGCAGGGCCGCTGGCCCGGCGGCGGCCCGGGGTCGCGCACATGCGGCGGCGGCCGGCGGATGGGGCGCACGCCGTCGTAGTACGGGTCGGGGCTCAGGATGACCACGGGCGGGTCGGCAGCCGGCTGCTGTTGCTGCAGCTCCTGCATGCCGGCGGGGTAGCGCGGAATGATGGCGGGGCCCGACGGCGGGTTGGCGGCCACCTGGGCGGGCGGCGGGGTGGATGGCGCAGCGCCTTGCGGTGGCGCGTAGTCGGGCCGGCGGTTGGGGACGGGCACCGGCGCTTCCAGGATCTGCACCTGGCGCGACTGCTTGCTACCCGCCGGGCATTCGACGTTGGTGTACGAGATGGCCCCATTGGCATCGGTGCAGCGAACCACTTCCGCGTGCGCGCCTGCCGCGGCGGCGAAGATCGACAGGAAGAGTGCCAGGGAACGCATTGATGAATGGGCCAGTGAGGTGAGGTGAGGTCGGGTCGGGTTGCAGGTCGGCTGCGAAAGATGCACCAACTGTAGCCGCACCCTGCCCGCCTTGCGAGCCCCCGGCGCCCGCCCCCACTCACGGCGTCGTCATTCCGGCTGGATGCCGGCCGCGCGAATCACCTGGCCCCACTTCTGCGACTCGGCCGCCTGGAACTGCGCGAGCCCCTCGGGCGTGCTGGTCACGGCCTCGCCGCTGGTGGTGGTCTGGTAGGCGACCACGGCGGGCGCGGCGGAGACCTTGATCATCATCTCGTTGACCTTGTTCGTCACGGCCGCGGGCGCGCCCGGCGGCAGGTACACGGCCGTCCAGTACGACATGTCGTAGCCCTTCACGCCGGCCTCTTCCACGCTGGGCAGCGCCGGCACGGCGGCAAGTCGCTTGTTGCCGCTGACAGCCAGCGCGCGCAGCTTGCCGCTCTTGACCTGCGGCAGTGCGGTGGGCGCATCGGCGAACATGAAGTCGACCTGCCCGCCCAGCAGGTCGGTGATGGCCAGCGGGTTGCTCTTGTAGGGCACGTTCACCATGTCGATGCCGGCCATCTGCTTGAGCAGTTCGCTGGCCACGCGGCTCGACGAACTGCCGCTGCCAAAGTTGAGCTTGCCGGGCGACTTCTTCGCCGCGGCCACGAGGTCTGCCACCGACTTGATGGGCGACTCGGCATTCACCAGCAGCAGCATGTGTCCTTTGGACAGCAGCGTGACCGGGGTGAAGTCTTTCACCGGGTCGTAGGGCAGCTTCTTGAACAGGTGCTCGTTGGCCGCGTGGGTGGTGTTGGTGGTCATGAGCAGGGTGTAGCCGTCGGGCGCGGCCTTGGCCACGTACTGCGCGGCAATGAAGCCGCTCGCACCGGCCCGGTTGTCCACGATGACGGGCACCTTGTACTCGGCGCCCAGCGCCTGCGCCATGCTGCGCGCCTGCTGGTCGGTGCCGCTGCCGGCGCCGAAGGGCACGACGATGGTGATGGGCTTGCTCGGGTACGGCTGCGCGTGCACCGGGCCGGCGGCCAGCACGGCCGCGCACAGCGTCGAGGCGGCACAGAGTCGGGAGAAGAATGTCGGCATGTCGTTGTCTCCTGTGGAATGTTTTTTCTTCGGCTTGCAAGGGGGCCGTCAAGCGCTCAGTGCCGGAACCGGCCCAGCGTGCCGGCCCGCATGAGCTTGCCCGGCAGCGGGTGGCCGACGATGTCTTCGGCCAGCTGCGCGCAGCCGATGAGCGCGTCGAGGTCCACGCCGGTCTCGATGCCCATCTCCTCGCACATGAAGGCCAGGTCTTCGGTGCAGATGTTGCCGGCCGCACCGGTGTGGCCCGCGAACGGGCAACCGCCCAGGCCGGCGCAGGCGCTGTCGAAGGTGTCGATGCCCATCTGCAGGCCCATCAATGCATTGGCCATGGCGGTGCCGCGCGTGTCGTGCAGGTGCAGGCCCAGCCGCAGCCCGGGCCAGCGCTCGCGCACGGCGCCCACCACCGCGGCAATGGCGTTGGGCTGCGCCCAGCCCACGGTGTCGGCCAGCCGCAATATCGGCAGGCGCAGGCCGAACTCGGTCATGGTGTCGAGCATCTGCGCCACGCGCTCGACCACGGTGGCCGGGGCGATCGTGCCTTCGAGGTTGCAGCCGAAGGCCGTGGTGACGATGCCGCGCGTGACCGCAATGCCGTGATCCACGCAGAACGCCAGCGTTTCGCGCTGGGCCTCGCGCAGCGCGGCCAGGCCCTTGCCGTTGTTGCACACCGAAAAGGCCTCCGACGCGCTGGTGCCGATGGTGCCTTCGATGTCGAGCTGCGTGCGCATGGCGCGCTGCATCCCGCGCAGGTTGAGCCACAGGCCCGAGTAGCGCACGCCTTCGCGCTTGCGGATCGACTGGGCGACCAGTTCGGCGTCGGCCATGCCGGGCACGCGCTCGGGGTTGACGAAGGACACGCATTGCACCTCTTCGAGCCCGGTCTCTGCCAGCGCCTCGATGAGGCGCACCTTGTCGGCTGACGCGATGGGGCCGACCTCGATCTGGAAGCCCTCGCGCGGGCCTTCCTCGTGCAAGTGAACGCGGCGCGGCAAATCAGACATGTGCGGCTCCCTGGTCTTTCTGTGGCGGTATAGCGGGCGCGCCGAACTCCGCGTTGTGCTGGCCCAGCCGCGGCGCCACCGCGGCGCGCCGTCGAACGACAGCGGCAGCGCGGTCAGCCTGAAGTCTTCGCACGGCCCGGCCTGCAGCATGCCCAGTGCCTCGACCTGCGGGTGCGCGATGGCCTCGGGCACGGTGTGCACCGGCGCGCAGGGCACGCCGGCCGCGGCGAAGCGCGCAGCCCAGTCGTCGCGGGTGCGTGCGCGCAGCAGCGGCACGATCTGCTCGAACAGTGCCGCCTTGTGGCGCAGCCGCTGGCGGTTGGTGGCAAAGCGCTCGTCGCCGGTCCAGTCGCCGCGGCCGAGTTCGTGTGCGAACTTGGCGAACAGCCGGTCGTTGCCGCAGCACACGAGCAGCGGCGCGTCGGCGGTGTCGAAGGATTCGTAGGGCACGAAGCCCGGGTGGCCCGAGCGGTGGCGATCGGGCAGGCGGCCTTCGTTGGCATAGGCGTCGGCCTTCTGACCGGTCCAGACCAGCGCCGTCTCGAGCAGCGAGGCGCTCACCACGCCGCCCTTGCCGGTGACGTGGCGCCGCTGCAGCAGCGCCAGCGCGCCGATCACGGCCCACATGCCGGTGCCCTGGTCGCACACCGAGGCGCCGGTGCGCAGGGGCGGGTCTTCGGGGCCGCCGTTGATGCTCGACAACCCGCTGAAGGCCTGTATCAGCGGCTCGTAGCCCGGCTGCATGGCCAGCGGCCCGGCGTGGCCGAAGGCGGAGATCTCGCAGTAGACGAGGCGCGGATGGCGCGCACACAACGCCAGTCCGTCGATGCCCATCGATTGCGTGACGCCCGGGCGCAGGTTGTGGATCAGGATGTCGGACTCGCCCGCCAGCCGCTCGAACACCGCCATGCCGTCGGCGCCCTTGAGGTCGATGGCCACCGACTTCTTGCCCCGGTTGAACACATGAAAGTTGAGCGCGTCGCCGTGCCGGAACGCGGGGCCCATGTGGCGCGCGTCGTCGCCGCCCTCGGTGCGTTCGAGCTTGACCACGTCAGCCCCCAGGTCCGCGAGGATCGCCCCCGCGAACGGCCCGGCCAGCACCTGTCCGAGTTCGAGCACCCGGATGCCTTCCAGTATTTTTTGCATGTCTCGCGCCTGTTGCCAGGCCCGTTGTCTCGTTTCAGTGGCGCCAGTCTGGGCTTCCCGCATTGATCTTGGAAGACGAATATTTCTATATCTGTGATAACTTGGATGGATCAATCCACAAGGGATGCGCCGGTGCGAATCGACATCACGCTGCAGCAGCTGGAGGCCTTCGCCGAAGTGGCGAAGACCTCGAACTTCCGCGCCGCCGCGCTCGCGCTGCATGTGTCGCAGCCTGCGCTGAGCCGCACCATCCGCATCGTCGAAGACCTGGCCGGCGCGCGGCTGTTCGACCGCGACACGCGCCACGTGGAACTCACGCCCGCCGGGCGCGAGCTGCTGCCGATTGCGCTGCGCATCCTGGAGAACTTTCACAGCTCGTTCAGCGAGCTGTCGCAGTTTCTCGAAGGCCGAAGCGGCCACCTGACCATTGCGTCGCTGCCGTCCACGGGCGCGGCGCTGCTGCCGAACGCGATCGTGGAATTCCGCCGCAGCCACCCGCAGGTAGAGTTCTCGCTGATCGAAGGGCCGGCGGAGCTGGTGCGCTCGGCCGTGGACGAAGGCCGGGCCGACTTCGGCATCAGCGTGCGCCCCGGGCCTCAGGAACCGATGCTGTACCGCCACCTGATCGACGACCCGTTCATGCTGCTGTGCCGGCGCGACGATCCGCTGGCGGCGCGGACGACGGTGGCATGGTCGGTGTTCGCGACGCGGCCCTTCATTGCCAGCGGCTTTCGCAGCAGCATCCGCCCGATCACCGACGCGGCCTTTCTCCAGCGCGGGCTGCAGGTGGTGCCGGCGCTGGAGTACCCGAGCGTGGCCGCGGCCGGCGCGCTGGTGGCCGCGGGTCTGGGCATCACGGCGCTGCCGCGGCTGGCGCTGCAGCTCACGCGCAACGACGACCTGGTGACGGTGCCGCTGCAGCGCCCGGCCATGTCTCGGCCCATCGGGCTCATCACGCGCGCGGGCCGGTCGCCCTCGCCGGTGGGCCGGGCCTTCATGGACCTGCTGCACAGCAGGGAAGCCTCGCGCTGAAACCGCACGTCGAAACCTCTCTTTCGGTCTGCGGCATGATCGCGGGCATGGAAAAAACGCCCCCGAATCCGCTGGTCATCGTCAAGGTTGGAAGCACTTTCGAAGCCCTTCGCGCAGAGCGCGGCGACTTCGAGAACTGGATTGCCGACGGGCTGGACACGCAGGCGCTGCCGATCCTGGTGATCGACCCGCGCCGCGGCGACACACTGCCCGACGCGGAAGCGGTCTCCGGCGTGGTGGTGACCGGCTCGCACGCAATGGTGTCGCACCGCGAGCCCTGGAGCGAAACCACCGCCGCGTGGCTCGCGCAGCTGGTGGCGCACGACACGCCCGTGCTCGGCATCTGCTACGGCCACCAGCTGCTCGCGCATGCGCTCGGTGGCGAAGCAGGCAATCATCCGGCGGGCGTGGAGGTCGGTACCGTCACGGTCACCCTCGAAGAGGCGGCCGCCACCGACCCGCTGTTGCGCGGCCTGCCCGCGCAGTTTCCGGCGCACGTGGTGCACTGGCAGAGCGCGCTTCGCCTGCCCGAAGGCGCGGTGCGGCTGGCCGGCAACGACCACGAGCCGGTGCACGCCTTCCGCATCGGCAAGCACGCCTGGGGCGTGCAGTTCCACCCCGAGTTCGACGGCGAGGCCATGCGCGGCTACATCGACCTGCTGGCCGACGACCTGGCTTCCGCCGGCGTCGATCCGGCCGCGCTGCGCGAGCGCGTAGGCCCTACCGACGCGGCGGCCGGGCTGCTCGGGCGCTTCGCGCGGATTGTCGAAGCGCACCACGGCAGCTGAGCTTCGGCGGCCCGAAAGCGCCGCCGGTCCGTCGGACCGCGACTACAGGAAGCGCCGCGCGCTTCGGTTAAGGTGCGGTCCATTCGCCGTTTGCCAACCCTTCTTTCATGACCACTCCTTCCACCGCGCCAGCCCGCAAGCATTTTTCGATGATCCGGGGGTTCCACCTCGCCGATGCGTTCACGCTCGGCAATGCGGCCTGCGGAGTGGGCGCGGTGTTCCTGGCGATGGCCTTCATGGCGAGCCATTCGCTCGCGCAGTTCCTGTGGGCGGCAGCGCTCGCGCCGGCCGCCTTCATCTTCGACGTGCTCGACGGCCGCATCGCGCGCTGGCGCCAGACTCAATCGGCCCTCGGGCGCGAGCTCGACTCGCTCGCCGATGTGATCTCGTTCGGCGTGGCGCCCGCCGCGCTCGGCTTCGCGGCCGGGCTGAGCGGCGGCTGGGACTGCGTGATCCTGATCTATTTTGTGGGCTGTGGCGTGAGCCGGCTCGCGCGCTACAACGTCACGGCCGAAGCCCTGTCGGCCGGCGCCGACAAGGTGAAGTATTTCGAGGGCACGCCCATCCCGACCAGCGTGGTGCTGGTGGGCGTGCTGGCGTACGCGGCCTGGCAGGGCCGCATCGGCGACGCACTGTGGGGCGCCGCCTGGGCCGTCGGCCCGTGGCAGCTGCATCCGCTGGTGTTGCTGTTCGCCTTGTCGGGCACGCTCATGATCAGCAAGACGCTGCGCATCCCCAAGTTCTGACCGTTCAACACGAAGGAAACACGCCGATGACGATGAAGCTGTATTTCGACCCGCACAGCCGCTCGCAGGTTGCCAGATGGATGCTTGACGAAGCCGGCGTCGACTACGAGATCGTGACCACGCTCATCAAGGACAAGGCCCACAAGACGCCCGAGTTCCTGAAGATCAACCCGGCGGGCAAGCTGCCGGCGCTGGTCGACGGCCGCACGCGCGTCTTCGAGAACGCGGCCATCTGTATGTACGTCGCCGAGAAGTTTCCCGGCAAGCGGCTCGCGCCTTTCCCCGGTTCACCGGATCGTGGCCGCTACCTGTCGCTGATGGTCTATTCGACCTCGCAGCTGGAGCCTGCGATGGGCGACAGCCTGCTGAAGATCCGCAGCAACAACAGAGCGCGCGGCTGGACGGACTTCGAGGCGGCCAAGGACGCGGTCGAGCGCGAACTGGGCGATGGCCCCTACCTGTTCGGCGCGCAGTTCACCGCGGCCGACGTGATGATCGGCTCGATGCTCATCTGGCACCGCGCGTTCGGCGGCATCCTGAACCGGCCCAAGCTCGACGCCTACGTCAACCGGCTGCAGGGCCGCCCCAAGGGCATGAAGTTCGGCTGAAAGCGACACGCCATGTCACAAACCACGTCCGTTCACATCGGCACCGGCGGCCTCGATCAGCTCGTCTGCATCGCCGAGACGCAACCGCTGTCGCCCGACTGCGATCACTTCTACTTCCTGCGCCATGGCCAGACCGGGCGCAATGCGCAGCGCATCTTCCAGGCGGTGGACGAACCCCTGAGCGAGCTCGGCCTGCAGCAGGCCGCGCGCGCTGCCGGGCTGCTGGCGGGCGAGCCCATCCGCACCGTCGTGTGCAGCGATGCGCGGCGCGCGAACGACACCGCCCACGCCGTTGGCACCGCGCAGAAACAGGTGCCGGCCGCGCAGGCAGCGCTGCGCGAGCGCAACTTCGGCGCGCTGATCGGCACCTCGTCCGCCAACATCGACAGGGCCTGCGAGCCCGAGGGCGGCGAGACGCTCACGCAGTTCGTCGCGCGCACGCGCGCCGCCCTCGACGAGGCACTGCGGCTGCCCGCCCCGGTGCTGGTGGTGGCGCACGGCGGCACGCTCTATGCGCTGGCTGCACTGCTGGGTGTACCTATCGACCTCGGCCTGCTCGGCAACGCACAGCCATTGCGTTTCGAGCGCACAGGCCCCACATGGGGCGTAACGCCGCTGCTGCGGCAAACCGACGGAAACGCAGCCCTGGCTTAACCAACCCCGGCGCCCCGGGCCCTGATGCCGTCCACACAACGAACTGCCACACACCATGGAATTCAAGGACTACTACAGCGCACTGGGCGTCGACCGCACCGCGTCCGACGACGAAGTGCGCAAGGCCTACCGCAAGCTCGCCCGCAAGTACCACCCCGACGTCAGCAAGGAGTCCGACGCCGAGCAGCGCATGCGCGACATCAACGAGGCCAAGGACGTGCTGGGCGACAAGGAAAAGCGCGCGGCCTACGACGCGCTGGCCGACCGTGTCGCACGCGGCGGCCACCCCGAGGGCGGCTTCCAGCCGCCGCCGGGCTGGGACCAGGGCTTCGAGTTCCACCGCGGCCCGCGCCAGGGCCCGGCCGACCACGCGGACTTCAGCGAGTTTTTCTCGTCGCTGTTCGGCGAGGCCGAGCGGCGCGACGCGGCGCGGCGGAACTACAAGGCGCGCGGCGAAGACCACCATGCGGCCATCGAGATTGCACTCGAGGACGCGCTCAACGGCGCCGAGCGCGAGATCACGCTGCGCGCCCAGACCGTCGACGCGCAGGGCCACCCGCAGTGGCAGAACCGCACGCTCAGCGTGAAGATCCCGCCGGGCGTGCACCCGGGCCAGTTCATCCGCCTCGCGGGGCAAGGCATGCCCGGCCACGGCGGCGAGCCGCCGGGCGACCTGTATCTCGAAGTGCGCATTGCGCCGCACAAGCTGTACCGCGTGGAAGAGCGCGACCTGTACATGACGCTGCCCGTCACACCCACCGAGGCGGCACTGGGCACGCAGGTGCAGGTGCCGACGCCGACCGGCGGCGTGGTCGAGGTGACCGTGCCGCGCAATGCGCGCAACGGCCTGAAGCTGCGGCTCAAGGGCCGGGGCCTCGCGGGCAAGACGCCCGGCGACCTGTACCTGCTGCTCGACATCGCCCTGCCGCCGGCCGACAGCGACGATGCGCGCAAGGCCTACGAGCAGCTGGCGCAAGCCACGGCATCGTTCCACCCACGCCAGCATCTGGGAGTCTGAGCATGGTGAACTTCACCCTTACGACCGCCACCGCCATCAGCGCCTCGCAGCCGCTCGCGGCGAGCGAACTGGCGCACGCCGTCGGCGCCGACACCGCCTGGGTCGTGCAACTGGTCGAGGTCGGCATCCTGCAGATCGAAACGGCCGAGACCCAGCCCGAGCGCTGGCAATTTTCCAGCGAAGACCTGCAGCACGCGCTCGAAGTGCGCCGGCTGGAGCGCGACTTCGGCGTGGGGCTCGATGCCGCCGCGCTGATCCTCGACCTGGAGCACGAAGTGCGGCGGCTCAAGGCCGTGCTGCAGGCACACGGCCTGCGCTGACGCTACTGCATCTGCTGCAGGTTGCCGATGCGCACCAGCATCTCGGTGAACATCTGCAGGTCGGCGTCGAGGTCGGGCACTTCCTTGTATTCCTTGGCGTTGTGCGCCGTGTACTTCTTGCCTGGCATGGCGGGACCGAAGTTGATGGCGTTGGGCATCAGCTTCGCGGTGGTGCTGCCGGCCGTGGGCACGGGCTTGGCTTCAAGGCCGGTGGTGTCACCGTAGATGTCGAGCAGCGTCGACAGCCATGCGCCCTTGGGGTCGCGCGCCATCCAGTTGCCCTGGTCGTAGACCACATCGAGCTTCACGTTGTTCGCGCTCGCCCAGGCGTTGACCTTCGAGGTGACCTGCGCCTTCAGTTCATCGGGCGTGCGGCCGCGCGGCATGCGCACGTTGACCGTGACCTCCAGCCTGCCATCGTTGCCCATGCGCACGAGATTCGGCGACAAGGTCAGCGGGCCCATGAAATCGTCGGTGTAGCCCAGGCCCATCTTCTCGCCGAGGTAGCCGGTGCCGTAGAGCGCGTCGATGTACTTCGCGGCCTTCAGGTACTGGTTGGCGGCCAGCGGCACGCCAGACTCCTCCAGGAACAGTGCAAGGCGCGGTAGCGGGTTGACGCCTTCCTCCGGGCGCGAGCCGTGCGCCGAGACGCCTGTCACCTTGAGCTCGATGCTGTCGGCGCCGCGTGCGATGTCGATGGCGAACTTGCCGCCCTGCGCTTCGTACTTCTGCAGGAAGGCCGGCTTTGCTGCTTCGAGCTTTGCGAGCACGCCTGCAAGGTCGCCGCCTTTGAGCGTGGCGGTTGCCGTCTGCGAGATCGCGTTGGCCGATGCGGCGCCGGCCATGGCCGTGATCGCCGTCGATGCGCCATCGGCCGTTTCCGCCGGGAACAGCACCTTCAGCGCGCCCGAGCCCTTCTCCGCCACCACGGCCGGGTACTTGCTGTCGAGCACGATGTTGTAGGCCGGCAGCTGCGTCTTCGCGCGGTAGTACTGCATGGCGTCGCCACCGGTTTCCTCGGTGGTCTCGATCATCAGGCGGATGCTTCGCTCGATGGGCAGGCCGCTGTCCTTCACGGCCTTCATCGCGTAGAGCACGGCGGCGATGGAGCCCTTGTCGTCGATGGTGCCGCGGCCGTAGAGGAAGTCGCCCACGCGGGTCATCTTGAACGGGTCGAGCCGCGTGCCGTCGTCGAGCACCCATTCGGACAGCACCGCAGGCACCACATCGGCATGCGTGAGGATGCCGAATTCTTCCGTACCCTTGCCCTTGAGGCTGACTTCGAAGATGCGGTTGTCGACATTGCGGTAGGCAAGGCCGAAGTCGCCCGCCATCTTCTCGACCAGCTTGCCGAACTCGATGATCGGTGCGCTCTCGTGGGGCGGAACCTGCACGTTGCGCACCGTCGGAATCGCCACCATGGTGCCGATGCTCGCGATCACGGCCTGCTGGTTCTGCAGGCGGTTGTACAAGCCGAGCAGGCGCGCGATGTTGACGAGGTCGTCCCCGGCCAGCGGTTTCTTCGCGCGATAGGCGGCCACGTTGGCTTGCAGCGCGGGGTTGCTCCTGGCTGCCTGCGCGAGGAAGGCATTGAAATCGGCCGGGGCCTTGCCGGCTTGCCATGCGGCGGCGAGCTGATCGAGCTGGGGCTTCCTGAGTGCTTCGGCGTGCACGCTCGCACCAAGGCCGAGCACGACCATCGACAGGGCCGACAATGAAAATCGAAAATGCTGCATCAGGGTGACCTCCTCATTCTGAAAAACATTCCCGACGATAGCCGAGCGAAATACCGAACGATGAACAACAGCAACGCCAAGATCCGCTGCGCATGGGCCCAGACCGACCCGCTGCTGGCCGCCTACCACGACGCCGAATGGGGCGTTCCCGAGCGCGACAGCCGTGCGCTGTGGGAAAAGCTGATGCTCGACGGCTTCCAGGCCGGTCTCTCGTGGCTCACCATCCTGCGCAAGCGCGATGCGTTCCGCAAGGCCTTCAAGGGCTTCGTGCCGGAGAAGATCGTCAAGTTCACCGAGGCCGATGTCGAACGGCTCATGCAGGACGTCGGCATCGTGCGCTCGCGCTCGAAGATCGAAGCCACCATCGGCAATGCGCGCGCCTACCTTGCGATGCAGGCGGCGGGCGAAGACTTCTCGGAATTCATCTGGGGCATGGCTGGCGGCAAGCCCATCGTCAACCGCACGGGCAGCGTGCCCGTGAAGACGCCGCTGTCGGAAGACATTTCGGCTGCGCTCAAGAAGCGCGGCTTCAAATTCGTCGGCCCCGTCATCGTCTACGCGTGGATGCAGGCCACGGGCATCGTGGACGACCATGCGCACGACTGCCATCGGCACGAGGCCAAGCTGAAATGACGCAATAAAAAAACCGGGCCACGCTTTCGCATGGTCCGGTTTTGTCTGGCTGCTAAGTGAAGCGGCTTGCGCCGCGACAATTTACAGGCCGGCTTGGCGCGTGAAGGCCAGGCCCTTCGCTTGCGCGGGGATCACGCTGCCGGCGAAGGTTTCGGGGCGCAGGTTCTGGCCCGGTGCATGTGCAGCGGCAACAGCTTCATTGCGGACGGCGGCGCGGTCGGCCGAAGCAGTCAGCGCGGGCGTTGCGGTCGAAGCAGCGCCGTCGTTGTCGCCATATGCATTGCCGGCGCGGGCCGCAGCAACTGCCTGGGGCGCCACGTCGGCGCGGCTGTAGCCGGAAGTCAGGGGCTGCACGCCTTCGTAGCTTTCTGCGTGAGCGCCAGCAGCGGCGAGCAGGGACAGGGCGGCGGCGGCGAGGATGTTCGAGGTCTTCATTTCAATTCCTTATTCATTGGGCCTTTGGGTGCCTCAAGTGTGCATCACGATTACTAGGGCAAACCCCTATGCAACCGAATCGCAGTGTTCATGAAATCGAAACAATGACGAGGAACTTTCTGACGAAGCTAACTCAACCGCCTTCTTCGCCGTCAAAACCGCGGCTAATTCGTGTACTTTTTCTCTAGCTCATCAAGCAATGGCTTGCCGACCAGGCGCTGCCTTTCAGCAAAAGGTGCTACCAGTGCCGGGTCTTCATCCAGCCGCCGGGTATCGCGCAGAACGGTCAACGCACGTTGCATGCCAGCCACCGCGCCCTGCAACGCGGCATTGGCGTAGAGCACGAAGCCATAGCCCAGCGCGCCCAGTTCCTGCGCGCCGAAGGTTGGCGTCCTGCCGCCGATCACCATGTTCATGAGCTGCGGCTTGCCGAGGCGCTGCGGCATGGTGCGCACTTCTTCGGCCAGCGTCACGGCCTCGACGAAGAGGATGTCGGCGCCGGCTTCGCCGAACTTCTGCGCGCGCTCGATGGCGGCCTCGAAGCCATGCACTGCCGCCGCATCGGTGCGGGCCATGACGAGCAGATCGCCGTCCTGCCGCGCATCGACCGCGGCCTTGATCTTGCCGAGCATCTCGCCTGTCTCGATCACAGCCTTGCCCGCGAAATGGCCGCAGCGCTTGGGGCTCACCTGGTCTTCGAGCTGGATGCAGTCGGCCCCTGCCCGCTCGAGCACACGCACCGTGTGCCGCACGTTGAGCGCATTGCCGAAGCCGGTGTCGGCATCGACCAGCAGCGGCAGGCTCACCGCGTCGCGGATGCGCGCCGTGTGCTCGGCGATCTCGTGCAGGCCCATGAAGGCCTGGTCGGGCAGGCCGAGGTGCATGTTGGTGACGCCCGCGCCGGTGACGTAGATCGCCTCGAAGCCGAGGTCTTCGATCACGCGGGCCGACATCGCATTGAACGCACCCGGCACCAGCACGCCGCGGCGCGCCTCGGCCAGGCGGCGCAATACCTTCTTCGGGGATTCGTTGTTCGCCCGCATGGTTCAGGCCGCGTACAGGTCGACGTACTCGTGCACCGGCATCGCCTCGAGCTTCCTCGCATCGAGCGACACATCGAGGATGGCCTGCTGCTGCTTCTGCGCGAAGCGGCGCGCAAGGTTGGTGCGGAACTTGGCTTCGAGCAGCGGAATGCCGTCGCCGCGGCGGCGCTTATGGCCGATGGGGTACTCGACCACCACTTCGGCAAGGCTCGTGCCGTCCTTGAACGCCACCGTCAGCGCGTTCGCGATGCTGCGCTTTTCGGGGTCGTGGTAGTCGGCGGTGAAGTGGGGGTCTTCCACGCACACGATCCTGTCGCGCAGCGCGTCGATGCGCGGGTCATTTGCCACGCTGTCCTCGTAGTCGCCGGCAGTGAGGCGGCCGAAGATCATCGGCACCGCCACCATGTACTGGATGCAGTGGTCGCGGTCGGCCGGGTTGTTCAGCGGGCCCTGCTTGTCGATGATGCGGATGCAGGCCTCGTGCGTGCGGATGGTCACCCGCTCGATGTCGTCCACGGTCTTGCCGATCTCGTGCAACTGCGCATGCAGCGCCATGCCAGCCTCCACCGCCGTCTGGCTGTGGAACTCGGCCGGGAAGCTGATCTTGAAGAGCACGTTCTCCATCACGTAGCTGCCGTACGGGCGTTGAAACTTGAAGGGTTGCCCCTTGAAAAGCACGTCGTAGAAGCCCCAGGTCTTGGCGCTGAGCACGCCCGGGTAGCCCATCTCGCCCGTCTTCGCGATCAGCGCGAGGCGCACCGCGCGGCCGGTCGCGTCGCCCGCCGCCCAGCTCTTGCGGCTGCCGGTATTGGGCGCATGGCGGTACGTGCGCAGGCTCTGGCCATCGACCCATGCGAGCGACACGGCGTTGACGATCTCGTCGCGCGTCAGCCCCAGCAGGCGCGCCACCACGGCCGTCGATGCCACCTTGACCAGCACCACGTGATCAAGCCCGACCTTGTTGAACGAGTTCTCCAGCGCGAGGCAGCCCTGGATCTCGTGCGCCTGGATCATGCCGGTGAGCACGTCGCGCATGGTCAGCGGCTTGCGCCCGGCAGCCACGGCGTTGCGGCTGAGCCAGTCGGCCGTGGCGAGGATGCCGCCGAGGTTGTCGCTCGGGTGGCCCCACTCCGCCGCAAGCCAGGTGTCGTTGAAGTCGAGCCAGCGGATCATCGTGCCGATGTTGAAGGCGGCCTGCACCGGATCGAGCTGGTACGGCGTGCCCGGCACCTTCGCGCCGTTCGGCACCACCGTGCCCGGCACGATCGGGCCGAGCAGCTTGGTGCAGGCCGGGTACTCGAGCGCCTCGAGGCCGCAGCCGAGCGTGTCGATCAGGCAGTGGCGCGCGGTTTCGTACGCCAGCGCGCTCGTGATCTGCTGGTGGGCAAGCACGTAGTCGACGATGTCGACCAGCACCTGGTCGGGTTCGGGGCGGATGTTGCTGATGTGTGCGGACATGGAGAAAGAGGCTTTCAGCGGTTGGCGATGGGAACGAAGGTCTGGTCTTCGGGACCGGTGTAGTTGGCGCTCGGCCGGATGATCTTGTTGTCCTGCCGCTGCTCGATGATGTGCGCGGCCCAGCCGCTGGTGCGCGCAATGACGAACAGCGGCGTGAACATTGCGGTCGGCACGCCCAGCATGTGATAACTCACGGCGCTGAACCAGTCGAGGTTGGGGAACATCTTCTTCGCGTCCCACATCACCTTTTCGAGCCGCTCGGCAATGTCGTACATGCGGGTGGAACCGGCCTCCTCCGACAGCTGCTTCGCCACGCGCTTGATGACCACGTTGCGCGGGTCCGACACGGTGTAGACCGGGTGGCCGAAGCCGATGACCACTTCCTTCGCCTCGACGCGGCGACGGATGTCGGCCTCGGCCTCATCGGGAGTGTCGTAGCGCTTCTGGATCTCGAAGGCGACCTCGTTGGCGCCGCCATGTTTGGGCCCGCGCAGCGCGCCAATGGCGCCGGTGATGGCCGAGTACACGTCGGAGCCCGTGCCCGCCACCACGCGCGCGGTGAAGGTCGAGGCGTTGAACTCGTGCTCCGCATAGAGGTTGAGCGAGGTGTGCATCGCGCGCTCCCAGCTCGCCGAGGGTGCGCGGCCGTGCAGCAGGTGCAGGAAGTGCGCACCGATGGAGTCGTCGTCGGTCTCCACCTCGATGCGCCGCCCCTGCGTCGACCAGTGATACCAGTACAGCAGCATCGAACCGAGCGATGCCATCAGCCGGTCGGCGATGTCGCGCGCGCCGGGCAGCGAGTGGTCGTCTTTCTCGGGCAGCACGCAGCCGAGCGCAGAGACGCCGGTACGCATCACGTCCATCGGATGCGCGCTGGCGGGCAGGCGCTCCAGCGCTTCCTTCACGCTCGCGGGCAGGCCGCGCATCGCCTTCAGCCGGCCCTTGTAGGCGCGCAGCTCGGCGCTGCTGGGCAGCTTGCCGTGCACCAGCAGGTGCGCGATTTCCTCGAACTCGCAGACGTCGGCAATGTCGAGGATGTCGTAGCCGCGGTAGTGCAGGTCGTTGCCCGTGCGCCCCACGGTGCACAGCGCGGTGTTGCCCGCGGCCACGCCCGAGAGCGCGACGGATTTCTTTGGCTTGAAGCCGGTGGGGCTTGCGGTATCTGTGGTCATACGATCTCCTCGGAAATTGCTTCGGCGAGGCGCGCCATGCGCCTCGGGCGTCCGGCGGCGTCGACCGCCACCATCTCGAACTCGCCTTCGAGCACGCATGCAAGCGCCTCGGTAGCCACGTCCTGCACGCAGCCGCGCACACGCACGGTGAGCGAGCTGCGGCCGGCGCGCGAGACGTGCGTTTCGAGCACCAGCGTGCTGCCCAGGCGCACCGGCGCATGGAACAGCACCTCGCCGCAGCGCGCCATCACCACGTCGCCGCGCACGAAGCTCCGGCCGCCCAGGAAGGCAGCCTTAGACATCAGCTGCAGCGCCTGGCCGCCGAACAGCGTGCCGTAGTGGTTGGTGTGTTCCGGGAACACCACCTCGATGAGACGGACCGAGCCGCGAGTGCCTTGCATGATTCGCAATTTACGCAAGATCGTGCCCATAATGAAGACCTGAACTGGCGAATGATTGCGAAGGAAACGTGGTCAGATTTGCGAATCTTGCGAACAACGGACACAGACGATGAAGAAGACCTTCATGGGCGTGCGGCTGCGAAGCCTGCGCGAGGAGCGCGGCCTGAGCCAGCTCGCGCTCGCACAGCAGCTGGGCCTGTCGCCCAGCTACCTGAACCAGATCGAGCAGAACCAGCGGCCGCTCACGGTGCCGGTGCTGCTGCGCCTGCATGCCACGCTGGGCGTCGACATCCAGGCCTTCTCGGAAGACGAGGAAGCGCGGCTCATCGCCAGCTTGCGCGAGGCGCTGGCCGACAACCCAGGCGGCGACGCGGTCGCGCTGGCCGAGCTGCGCGAGGTGGCCACGCAGATGCCGGCCGTGGGCCGCGCGCTGGTGGCCCTGCACCAGCGCCACCGCGATGCGATGGAACGGCTCGAAGCGTTGGCGGGCGAACTGGGTGACGGCCGTGGCGATCTCGCACGCTTGCCGCAGGCGCGGCCCATGCCCTTCGAGGAAGTGCGCGACTTCTTCTTCGCGCATCAGAACCACATTGCGCCGCTCGACGATGCGGCCGAAGCCTTCGCTGCGCAATGGCGCCTGCGCGAAGGCAACCCCGGCGACCGCCTCGCGCGCCGGCTGCTCGAAGCGCACGGCGTGCAGGTGGTGCCCGCCGAAGATGGTGAAGCCGGTGCGCTGCGGCGCTACGACCCGGCCTCGCGCGTGCTGCGGCTCTCGCCTCACCTGGAGCCCGGGCAGCATGCATTCCAGCTCGCCACGCAGCTCGCCTTCCTGGAGCTCGGCGACATGCTCGAAGAGCTGGTGGCGACCGCGCCGCTGTCCAGCGATACGGCCCGTTCGCTCACGCGCATCGGCCTGGCCAACTACTTCGCCGCGGCGCTTCTGCTGCCCTACGGCGAGTTCCTCGAAACCGCCGAGCTGCTGCGCTACGACATCGACCAGCTGGCGCGCCGCTTCGGTGTGGGCTTCGAGACCATCTGCCACCGCCTGAGCTCGCTGCAGCGGCCCGATGCGCGCGGCGTGCCCTTCTTCCTGATCCGTGTCGACCGCGCGGGCAACATCTCGAAGCGGCAGTCGGCCACGCATTTCCACTTCTCGAAGACGGGCGGCACCTGCCCGCTGTGGAACGTGTACGAGGCCTTCGCGCAGCCCGGGCGCGTACTCACGCAGCTCGCGCGCATGCCCGACGGGCGCGCCTACCTCTGGATCGCGCGCACGGTGTCGCACGGCTACCGCGGCTACGGTTCGCCCAACAAGACCTTCTCGATCGGGCTGGGCTGCGACATCAGCCATGCCACGCAGCTGGTCTATTCGAAGGGCATGGACCTGCGCGACCCCGACGTGCCCACGCCCATCGGCGCGGGCTGCAAGGTGTGCGAACGCGAGACCTGCCCGCAGCGCGCGTTTCCGTTCGTGGGCCGGCCGCTGGCCGTGGACGAGAACCAGAGCCGGTTCATGCCCTATGCGGCAGCACCGGCGGCAGGCGCGATCAGGAGCGCGACCAGGCGCGCACCAGCGTCCGGAGCGCGACCGCGCCGCTCCCCTTGACCTCTGCGCGGTAGGTGCCCACCAGGGCCTCGCGCTCGGCTGCAGCCTGGGGGTCGTTGCGCCAGGCCAGCAATGCGGCCACGTCCGCATCGGGCAGCGCGGCGAGCTGTGCCTGCGTCACCTGCTTCTCGAATTCGCGCGCCACGATCATCAGGTTGCGTGGGCGCGTCGACGTTACGCCGCGCGACCACAGCGTGTCGAGTGCCATGTCCAGGGTGCGGTCCGGCAGCGAGCTGAGCTGGCCGCCATTGCCGCGCGCGAGCTGCTTGACCACCGCACTCATCAGCAACTGGCTCGAGAAGTCGATCTCGCGCACCTCTGCCACGGCCATGCGTTCGAGCAGTTCGGTGCGCACCGGATCGGCGGGCTTGGCGCGCTCGCGGCTGAAGAACTCGGCCTTGCCGGCCTCGGTCATGGCGGCGTAGTCGGTGCGCAGTTTCACGAGATGCGCCACGGCGGCCAGCACCTGCGGGCCGGGAGCGGCACCGCCGTTGCCGGCCAACGCTACTTCCTGCTGGATCGCGGCCACGGAGGCCCTGGTGTTGAACGCACGGCCGGCGGCAGTGTCCAGCGCCTTGAGTGCCTTGTCGGCAATGGCCTGGTCATCGGGCTCCAGCAGTTCCCTCGCACCACGCGCGACGGCACCGGGCGCATAGGACGCTTCATAGCGCGCCTGCACGCCTTCGAACTGCAGCAGCGCTTCCGCGCGGTTCTGCGCCCAGCCCATCACGGGGGCCAGGAGCAACAGGAGCAACAGGGAGAAACGGAACGGGAAGAGACGGTCTGGGCAAAGCATGCCGCCATTATTGGCGCGCCCGCATTGCCCCTCCTCACCTCAAGCGGGAACCAGTTCCTTTCGCAGCAGCTTCGCTGCGGCCACCATGTTCGACAGCGCCGCCTCGGTCTCGGGCCAGCCGCGGGTCTTGAGGCCGCAGTCGGGGTTGATCCAGAGGTTCTCGTGCGGCACCACGCCCGCGGCCTTGCGCATCAGGCGCACGATCTCGTCGACCGAGGGCACGCGCGGCGAGTGGATGTCGTACACGCCCGGGCCGATCTCGTTCGGGTAGCGGAAGCCACCCGCATCGTTTTCGCCGCCGAAACCTCGCAGGAGTTCCATGTCGGAGCGGCTGGTCTCGATGGTGATCACGTCGGCGTCCATTGCCGCGATCTCCGGCAGGATGTCGTTGAACTCCGAATAGCACATGTGCGTGTGGATCTGCGTCTCGTCGCGCACGCCTGAAGCGCTGATGCGGAAGGCGCGCGTGGCCGACTTCAGGTACGCAGGCCAGCCGGCGCGGCGCAGCGGCAGTCCTTCGCGAATCGCGGGTTCGTCGATCTGGATGATGCCGATGCCCGCGCCTTCGAGGTCGACCACCTCGTCGCGGATCGCCCAGGCAATCTGCTCGCAGGTGGTGGCGCGCGGCTGGTCGTCGCGCACGAAAGACCACTGCAGGATGGTGACGGGGCCGGTCAGCATGCCCTTCATCGGCAGCTTCGTCAGGCTCTGCGCATAGGCGCTCCACTCCACCGTCATCGCCGCCGGGCGCGCCACGTCGCCGAAGATCACCGGCGGCTTCACGCAGCGCGAGCCGTACGACTGCACCCAGCCGTTGGCGCTGAAGGCGAAGCCGTCGAGCTGCTCGCCGAAGTACTCGACCATGTCATTGCGCTCGGCTTCGCCATGCACCAGCACGTCGATGCCCAGTTCCTCCTGCTTGCGTACGGCGAGTGCGATCTCGGCGCGCATCTTCTCGCGGTAGCCGGCGGCGTCGAGCTCGCCGCGCTTGAAGGCGGCGCGCGCGGCGCGGATGTCCGGCGTCTGCGGGAACGAGCCGATGGTGGTGGTCGGCAGCACCGGCAAGGCGAAGCGCGTGCGCTGCACCGGTTGGCGCAGCGCAAAGACCGACACGCGGCTGTCGTCGCCGGCCACACTGCGCGCCAGGCGCAGGGCCACGTCGGCGCGGTGCACCCGCGGACTGGCGCGGCGTGCCGACACTGCCGCGCGGGCGGCCACCAGTTCGGTCGCGACCGAGGCTTCATCGCCGTCGATGGCCGCGCGCAGCACGCGCAGCTCGTCGAGCTTCTCGATGGCGAAGGCGAGCCACGACTTGAGCTCGGTGTCGAGCTTCGTCTCGGCCTCGAGGTTGAAAGGCACATGCAGCAGCGAACACGAAGGCGCGATCCACAGCTCGCCCTTGTGCTTCTCCGCCACTGGCCTGAGCTTGGCCAGCGCGGCATCAACGTCGGTACGCCAGATGTTGCGGCCATCGACCACGCCGACAGACAGCACCTTGTGCGCCGGCAGCCAGTCGGCCACGCCCGTCAGTTCCTGCGGCGAACGCACGGCGTCCACGTGCAGGCCCGCCACCGGCAGCTGGCAGGCCAGGCGCAGGTTGTCCGACAGCGGCGAGAAGTACGTGGCCAGCAGCAGCTTCGGCGCGCTGCGGGCCAGTTGCCAGTAGGCGCGCTCGAAGGCGTTGCGCCACGCGTCGGGCAGGTCGAGGCCGAGGATGGGCTCGTCGACCTGCACCCATTCCACGCCCTGCTGCTTCAACCGCCGAAGCACCTGTTCATAGACGGGCAGCAGCGAGTCGAGCAGCGAGAAGCGGTCGAAGCCGGCTTCCTTTTCCTTGCCGAGGTACAGGAAGCTCAGTGGCCCGAGCAGCACGGCCTTGACCGCGTGCCCGGCCTGCTGCGCCTGCGCCACTTCGTCGAACAGGCGCGTCGACACGAGCTTGAACTGCGTGGCCGCATCGAACTCGGGCACGAGGTAGTGGTAGTTGGTGTCGAACCACTTGGTCATTTCCAGCGCGAAAGTGCCTTCGGCGTGGTTGCAGCTGTCGTCGTGTACGTGGCCGGCTTCACTTTCCACGCCGCGCGCCATCGTGAAGTAACGCGAAAGTTCGGGTTCGCCGCCATGAAAGCCGAAGCGCGACGGCTCGCAGCCGAGCAGCTGGATATGGTTGGCCACGTGGTCGTAGTATGCAAAGTCGCCGACCGTCACGAAGTCGAGTCCCGCATCGCGCTGGGCCTGCCAGTGGCGCGCGCGCAGTTCTTCGCCGACCGCTTCGAGCGAGGCGCGATCGATCTCGCCGCGCCAGTGCTTTTCGAGGGCGAACTTGAGTTCCCGGTGGGCGCCCATGCGCGGAAAGCCGAGGGTGTGGATACGGGTGGTCATTTGCAAGTAGTAATCGCTGATCTTGGGAGCCTGCAATGGTCGGCGTTTGGGGCATATGATTCAAACGAAACCTTTTGCCCATTCGATTGAATAATTTTCATGTCGCAGTCGACCCTCGAAATACGCCACCTGCGCACGCTCATCGCGCTGCGCGACACCGGCAGCCTGGTGCGCGCAGCGCAGCTGCTCAACCTCACGCAATCGGCGCTGTCGCACCAGATCAAGCTGCTCGAGGACCGCTACGGCGCGCAGCTGTTCGAACGCAAGTCGGTGCCGCCCCAGTTCAGCACCACCGGCCTGCGGTTGCTGCAGCTGGCCGACACCGCCCTGCCGCTCATCGAGGAAGCCGAGCGTGACGTGGCCCGGCTCGCGCTGGGGCGCAGCGGGCAGCTGCGCATCGTGGTCGAGTGCCACACCTGCTTCGACTGGCTGATGCCGGCGATGGACGCGTTCCGCCAGCGCTGGCCCGAGATCGAGCTTGACATCGTCTCCGGCTTTCACCCCGACCCGATCGCGCTGGTACTGCAGAACCGCGCCGAGGTGGCGATCGTGTCCGAGGAAGACCCCGACGAAACCGTCGACTACCACGCGCTGTTTCGCTTCGAGATCATGGCGCTGCTGGCCAACGACCATCCGCTGACAGCCAAGGCGTATCTGACGGCGCGCCACTTCGCCAACCAGACGCTCATCACCTACCCCGTGCCCGACGACATGCTCGACATCGTGCGGCAGGTGCTGGCGCCGGCGGGCGTGGAGCCCGCGCACCGCCGCACCACCGAGCTCACGGTGGCGATGCTGCAACTGGTGGCGAGCGGGCGCGGCGTGGCGACGCTGCCGCTGTGGGCGGTGCAGAACTACCTCGACCGCGGCTACGTCACGGCACGCCGCGTGGGCAGCAAAGGGCTGACGGGGCGGCTCTACATGGCGTGCACGCGGGGCACGTCGGGGCAGCCATGGCTGGCGGACTTCGTGCGCATCACGCGCGAGAGTTGCTTCAAGAGCCTGCCGGGGATCGAGCTGCTGTAGCAATGGCACTGCAGAATCGCGACTTCGCATCCGCACTCGAGGACAGGAAGACCCGATGGCTCTGAAGAAAAAAGGCCGCTACTGGTACGGCGATGGTTCGGAAGACACCCAGGCCGAAATGCAGCGCTACAGCCAGGCCAACGCCTACCCGGCCACGCGGTTCGCGGCATCGGCATGCAGCTGCGGTCGACGCGTCTTCAAGCTCGAGACCGACGAAGACACGGGCGCGGCGCGGCGCACCTGCACGGCCTGCGGCAACGTTCACCTGATGGGCGACAGCGCCGAATACGCAGACGAAGCCGAGTTCGAGAACCACGAATGCGTCTGCGGCGCCGAAGCCTTCGAGCTGCTCTCGGGCGTAGCACTCCATGCCGACAGCACCGACGTGCGCTGGTACTACCTCGGCTGCCGCTGCACCAATTGCAGCCTCGTCGGTGTCTTTGCCGACTGGAAATGCGAAGGCGGGGACGCCGGCGACTTTCTCGCCGCCGTCTGACCGCGGCGCATCGCCTCGCCGATCCAGGCGCGGAAGGCCGCCACCTTCGGCCGATCGTGGCTGGCCTGCGGGTACACGAGGTAATAGGCGAAGTCTTCCAGCCATGCGGCCCTGAAGAGCCGCACCAGCCGGCCTTCTGCGACGTCGTTCGCCACCAGGGCCGCGGGCAGCAGGCCGACGCCCTGCCCCGCCTGCACCGCGCCCACCAGCAGCCCCGCATCGTCGAACGACGGCCCGCGGGCCGGGCCGGTGTCAGCAACGCCCTGTGCCTCGAACCACATGTGCCAGCCCTTGCGTTCCGCGTCGTTCACGCGCGGCCATTGCAGCAGGTCGGCCGGCTTCTTCGGCTTGCCGTGCTCGGCGACCAGCGCGGGCGCGGCGACGGCAACCATCTCGACCGTGAGCACGCGCTGGCTGGCAAGCCCGGGGTACCGGCCCATGCCGTGGCGGATGGCCACATCGATGCCGTCGCGCGAGAAATCGGCGAGCGTGTTGCTGGCCCGCACCTGCAGGTCGATGCCGGGATGCGCTTTCTGGAATGACTTGAGGTGCGGCACGAGCCAGGCGGCAGCGAAGAACGGCGTGGTGCTCACGGTGAGCAGGCCGGTGTCCGCAGGCACGGCCACCTTTTGCGTGGCGTCGCTGATCTGCCTGAAGGCATTGCGCACCGGTGGCAGGTAGGCCTGGCCCGCATCGGTCAGGAAGATGCCGCGGTTGACGCGGCGAAACAGCTCCACGCCGAGGTGCAGCTCCAGCGTCTTGACGAGCTGGCTCACGGCACCCGGCGTCACGCACAGTTCGTCCGCGGCGTTCTTCACCGAGAGATGGCGTGCGGCAGCCTCGAAGGCGCGCAGAGCGTTGAGCGGTGGGAGTTGGTGCTCCATGGTTTAGCTAATCTGATCCGAACCGGTCAGAAATTCTGGTTTGCGAAGCGGGCCTCGAAGCAGGAATATTGGCACACGCAGGGAAAGAAGAAAACCGATCTGATTCGCCACTCGCAACTATGAATTCAAATATTCTGATCCATCCAATGGAGGCCATCCGTTGAGCAACGGGGGCCTCTTCCGAGGCTGGCTGGTGGTCGCGGGCGCCTTCGCCGTGACCTTGGTCGGCTTCGGCAGCGCCTACACCTTCAGCGCCTTTCTCGAATCGCTGCAGAAAGACTTCGGCGCCTCGCGCGGCTCGGTGTCGCTGGTGTTCTCGCTGGCGGGCTTTCTCTACTTCGGCCTGGGCGTGCTGAGCGGGCCGCTGGCCGACCGCTGGGGTTCGCGGCGGCTGGCCGTCGCCGGCATGGTGCTGGTCGGGCTGGGGCTGGCCGTTGCGGGGCAGGCGCAGAGCCTCACGCAGATCTACCTGGCCTACGGGCTTGGCGTCGGCCTCGGGGTTGGCGCGTCGTATGTGCCGGTGCTGGGCGCGGTGCAGCGCTGGTTCGTCAGGCGGCGCGGCTTCGCGTCGGGGCTGGCGGTGAGCGGCATCGGCGTGGGCACGCTGGTGATGCCGCCGCTGGCGTCGCTGTTCATCCAAACCCTGGGCTGGCGGCACGCCTACATGGCACTCGGCGGGCTGGCGGTGGTGGTGGGCGTGGGCATGGCACTGCTGATAGAAAACGACCCGCGCGACCGGGGGCTCGGCCCCGACGGCGATCCGCCGCAGCCGCTGGCCGCTTCGGCCGGGCCCGAAGGCTTCACGGTGCGCGATGCAGTGCGCTCAAGGCGCTTCGCCGGCCTGTATGCGGCCTGCCTCATCAGCTCGTTCGGCCTGTTCGTGCCCTTCGTGCACCTCGTGCCCTACGCCCTGGACCACGGCGTGCCCAACGCCTCCGCGGTGCTGCTGCTGGGCGCCATCGGCGTCGGCAGCACGGCCGGGCGATTCTTTCTCGGTGGGCTGGCCGACCGCATGGGGCGTGCGCAGACCATGCTGCTGATGTCGACGGGCATGGCCCTGTCGCTGCTCGTGTGGGCGGCGTCCAGCGGCTTCCCGGGGCTGGCCGTGTTCGCGTTCTTCTACGGCGCGTTCTACGGCGGTTTCGTCGCGCTGCTGCCGGCGCTGGTCATGGACTACTTCGGCGGCCGCAACATCGGCGCGATCATCGGGGTGCTCTACACCAGCGTGGCCTTCGGCACGCTGGTCGGCCCCGCCGCCGCGGGCTTTGCCTTCGACATCAGCCGCAGCTACATGCTGCCGATCCTGTCCAGCGTGGGCGCCAACCTCGTGGCGGCCGGCATCATGTGGGCGATGTCGCGGATGGACGCTTCTGCAAAGCTCGCCCCGGCCGCCTCGGCGCGGGGTACAGTCGGGAATGACCCAACCGCCGCCCGCCGCTCCTAGCCAGCCTCCCGAGGCAGCTCCCGCCGAAATCACGGAGAACCAGGCAGTCATGCGTGCCTGGGCGCTTTTCGCGGTGCTCTTCGTGGTGGTGATCGGCCTGTTGTGGGCCCTGCACTCCCACTACGGCTGATCACAGAGCCCGCTTCAGGAAGCCTTCTGCACCAGCTTCAGCACGCTCGAGAAATCGAGCGCGCCGTGGCCGGCGAGGCTGTGTGCAGCATACAGGCTGCGCGCCAGCCCACCCAGGGGCGTGGCTGCGCGCACGGCGGTCGCGTTCTCTTGCGCCAGGCCCAGATCCTTGAGCATCAGGTCGGTGCCGAACCCTCCCGCGTAGTTCTTCGAGGCGGGCGACGTTTCCATCACGCCCGGCATCGGGTTGTACTTTTCCAGCGCCCAGTTGCCGCCCGAGCTGCGGCGCATGATCTCCGACAGCACCTTGGGGTCGAGCCCGTTGGCCACACCCAGCGCCAGCGCCTCCGAGGTGCCGATCATCAGGATGCCCAGCAGCATGTTGTTGCAGATCTTCGCGGTCTGCCCCGCGCCGGCCGCGCCGGCGTGGAAGATGTTGGCGCCCATCTTTTCGAGCACCGGGCGCGCGCGCTCCAGGTCACCCGTCTCGCCGCCGACCATGAAGGTCAGCGTGCCGGCAATCGCACCGCCGGTGCCGCCCGATACGGGCGCGTCGATCATCGCAACGCCCTTGGCGGCAGCGGCTTCGGCCACCTTGCGCGAGGTGGCTGCGGCGATGGTGCTGCTGTCGATCACCAATGTGCCGGCGCGGATGCTGTCGAGCAGGCCGGGTTTGCCGCCACTGCCGAGGAACAGCCCCTCGACGTGCGCGCTGGCCGGCAGCATGCTGATGACCACCTCGGCATCGGCCACCGTCTCGGCCGCCGATTTGGCAATGGGCAGGCCTTCGACGCCGAATTTCTTGCAGGCCTCGGCCGAGAGGTCGAAGGCGCTGAGCGTATGGCCTGCCTTGAGCAGGTTCATGGCCATCGGGCCGCCCATGTTGCCGAGGCCGATGAATGCGATCTTCATATGTCTTGTCTCCGTTGTTCTGTGCAGGAATCTATGCGTGTGGATCAGACCAGCGACGCCAGCTCGACCGGCATCTCGCCGCGCGGGCGCAGATGATCTTCGATGAATGCTGGCGTGATCTCTTCGAGCGTCGCGGGGCTCCAGCGCGGATTGCGGTCCTTGTCGACCAGCACCGCGCGGATGCCTTCGGCGAAGTCCTTGTGCGCGCAGAAGCCGAGCGAGGCCCAGTATTCGAGACGGAACACCTCGGCCAGCGACATGCGCAGAACTCGCTGCCACAGCTCGAAGCTCAGCGCGGCCGAGCTGGGTGCGCCTTTGGCGAAGGTCTTGGCTGCGGTCTGCAGCCATGTGTCATCGCTCTGCAGATCGCGCAAACGCCTTGCGATGTCGAGCAGGTCGTCGCCCGCCATCAGCGCGTTGATGGTGTCGTATTGCTCGCGCACCTTCGATGGCGGCATCTCGGTGCCCTCGCCCGCCTTGGCGAGGATGCGCGACAGCGTGGCGCGGTCGGCCTTGTTCTCGCCGGCCCATTTCGTCGAAGCGACGGCTTCCAGCACCTCGCCCTTGCGCTCCTGCGGCACCAGCACGTCGGCCAGCCCGCAGAAGATGGTGTCTGCCGCGTTGATGTTCGCGGCAGTGAGTGCGAGGAACAGGCCCGTGCGGCCCGGCGTGCGGCGCAGGAACCAGCTGCCGCCCACGTCGGGGTACAGGCCGATGTTGATCTCGGGCATGGCGATGCGGCTTTGCAGCGTCATCACGCGGTGCGAGGCGCCAGCCAGCAAGCCCACGCCGCCGCCCATCACGATGCCGTGACCCCAGCACAGGAAGGGCTTGGGGAAGGTGTGGATCAGGTGGTCCAGTTCGTACTCTTCGCGGAAGAAGTCTTCGGCGTAGGTGTTGCGCTCGGGGCCGCAGTCGAGCAGCGTCTGGTAGAGCTGGCGCAAATCGCCGCCGGCGCAGAAGGCTTTCTCGCCCGCGGCCTGCAGCAGGACGCCGACGATGCCTGCGTCCTTCGCCCATTCGCGCAGCTTGGGCGTGAGCAGGCGAACCATGTCCACGGAGAGCGCATTGAGCGAAGCCGGCGCGTTGAGGGTGGCAACGCCGAAGCGCTGGCCGCCGGCGGTCTTGATTTCGTCGAAGAGAACTACGGAGTCGGTCATTGTCTTGAGAGGTTCTGGATGCGAAAACTTCAGCGGATATCGCTGTCGCCCTCCAGCAATTTTCGCGCAACGATCACACGCATGATCTCGTTGGTGCCTTCGAGGATCTGGTGCACGCGCGCATCGCGCACCAGCCGCTCCAGCGGAAATTCGCTCAGGTAGCCATAGCCGCCATGCAGCTGCAGCGCGTCGTTGCAGACGTTGAAGCCCGCATCGGTCGCAAAGCGCTTGGCCATCGCACAATAGGTGCTGGCGTCGGCATGCCCGGCGTCGAGCTTCGATGCCGCCAGCCGCACCATCTGCCGCGCTGCCACCAGTTCGGTCGCCATATCGGCCAGCTTGAACTGCAGCGCCTGGAAGCTCGCGAGCGGCTTGCCGAACTGCTGGCGCTCGTGCAGGTAGCGGCGGGCCGCGTCGAGCGCCCCCTGCGCCGCGCCCACCGAGCAGGTCGCGATGTTGATGCGCCCGCCGTCGAGCCCCTTCATGGCAATGCGAAAGCCCTCGCCCTCCTTGCCCAGCAGGTTCTGCGCGGGAACGCGCACGTTGTCGAAGTTGATGCTTCGCGTGGGCTGGCTGTTCCAGCCCATCTTGTGCTCCTTCTTGCCGTAGCTGACGCCGGGCGCGTCGGCCGGCACCGCGAAGGCCGAGATACCGCTGGCGCCCGCGCCGCCCGTGCGCGCCATCAGCACCAGCACGTCGGTCGAGCCCGCGCCCGAGATGAAGGCCTTGCCGCCGTTGATGACGTACTCGGCGCCCCGCAGCTCGGCGCGCGTCTTCAGCGAACCCGCATCGGAGCCCGCGCCCGGCTCCGTCAGGCAGTACGACGCGAGCTTGCGCCCGCTCGTGAGTTCTTCGCCCCACTGCTGCGCCACGGCATCGGTGGCCCAGGTGCCGAGCATCCACGTCGCCATGTTGTGGATCGTGATGAAGGCCGTGGTCGAGGGGTCGACCGCGGCCATCTCCTCGAACACCAGCGCCGCATCGAGCCGCGGCAGTCCGAGGCCGCCGATGCGCTCGGGCGCATAGAGTCCGCAGAAGCCCAGTTCGCCGGCCTTGGCGATGGCCTCCTTCGGGAAGACGGCCTCCGCGTCCCACTGCGCCGCATGGGGCGCGAACTCGGCCTGCGCAAAGTCGCGCGCGCTTTGCGCGAAAGCGCGCTGCTCTTCGGAAAGTTCGAAGTCCATCCGGCGGACTTCTTACTTGAGGCTGATCGTGGTGTTGACGCCGTGCGAGACGGTGCTGTCGTCGAACCAGCGCGCCGTCACCGTCTTGGTCTGCGTGTAGAACATGATGACCTGCTTGCCGTACGGCCCCAGGTCGCCGAGCTTCGAGGCCCGCGAGCCGGTGAACGAGAACATCGGGACCGGCACCGGAATCGGCACATTGATGCCGACCTGGCCCACGTCGATGTCTTCCTGGAACCGGCGGGCGGCCGCGCCCGACTGCGTGAAGATCGCCGTGCCGTTGCCGTTCGGGTTGCTGTTGATCAGCTCGATGGCTTCGTCGATGGTCTCGGCGTCGGCGATGCACAGCACCGGGCCGAACACTTCCTGGTCATAGATCGACATGCCGGGCTTCACGCCGGTGAAGATCGTCGGGCCGACGAAGTTGCCCTTCTCGTAGCCGGGCACCGTGGGCTTGCGGCCGTCGAGCACGAGCTTGGCACCATCGGCCTCGCCGCGTTCGATGAGACCGTTCACGCGGTCGTAGGCAGCGCAGGACACCAGCGGCCCCACGTCCACGCCCTTCTCGGTGCCCGCACCGATCTTCAGCGTCCTGGCCTTCTCGATGAGTTCGGGCACCCAGTTGCGTGCCTCGCCCACCAGCACCGCGACCGACACGGCCATGCAGCGCTGGCCGGCTGCACCGAAGCTGGCGCCGGCCAGTGCGTTGAGCGTCTGCTCCTTGTTCGCGTCGGGCATCACGATGGCGTGGTTCTTCGCACCCATCATGCATTGGGCGCGCTTGCCGGCCAGCGTGGCGCGGTTGTAGACGTGCGTGCCGACCTTGGTCGAGCCGACGAAGCTGATCGCCTTGATGTCCTTGTGGTCGCAGATGCCGTTGACCACCGCTTCGCCGCCATGCACCACGTTGAGCACGCCGGGCGGAATGCCGGCTTCGAGTGCCAGTTCGCACAGGCGCATGGTGACCATCGGGTCCTGCTCGGAAGGCTTCAGCACGAAGGTGTTGCCGGTGACGATGGCCATCGGGAACATCCACAGCGGGATCATGGCCGGGAAGTTGAATGGCGTGATGCCGGCGCACACGCCCAGCGGCTGCAGCAGCGTGTAGGTGTCGACGCCGTTGGCCACGTTGTTGGCCAGCTCGCCCAGCTGCAGGTTGCCGATGTTCGATGCGTGCTCCACTACTTCGAGCCCGCGGAACACGTCGCCTTCGGCGTCGGGCAGCGTCTTGCCCTGCTCGGCCGTGAGGATGGCAGCCAGCTCGCTCATGTTCTCGCGGATGAGCTGCTGGTACTTCAGGAAGATGCGGGCGCGCGCGCCGATGGGGGTCTTGCGCCAGGTCTTGAAGGCCTCCTTGGCGGAGGCCACGGCAGCGTCGAGCTCGGCTTGCGTGGCGAAGGGCACACGGGCCAGCACCTGCTGCGTGGCCGGGTTGACGACATCGCGCCATTCGGTGGTCTTCGACTCGACGAGCTTGCCGCCGATCAGCAGCTTGACGGTGGCGACTTGCGTCGAGGGGGTGGTGGTGGCGTCCATGGGGTTTGTCTCCTGTAAATCTCGGGAAGGCGATGCCGGTCGGGGGCCGGTACAGCGTGCATCCTAGCTTTGCATATTTGCCATGACAATAGACAAATCTGCACCTTGGTTTTGCATAAATGCAGAATGCGGAACAAGGCGCAGAGGATGCAAACCTCCATCGAGAACCCGAACACACATGGACTGGGACAACCTGCGCTACTTCCTCGAACTCGCCCGCTCCGGCACGCTGATGAGCGCCGCGCGCCGCCTCGAGGTCGACCACACCACGGTGGCGCGCCGCATCCAGGCGCTGGAGAAGGAAGTCGGCGCCCCGCTGTTCTCGCGCGAAGCGGGCGGCCACCGCCTTACCGAGGCCGGCCGGCGGCTGCAGCCGCAAGTCGAGGCGATGGAGAGCGCCTTCCAGGCCGTGGAGAGCACCGCGCCGGCCTCGCAGGAGGGCCTGTCGGGGCTGGTGCGCATCGGCGCCACCGAGGGCTTCGGCACCGTGGTGCTCGCTCCGCAGCTCGCGCTGTTCGCGCTGCAGCATCCGAAGCTCACCATCGACCTGCTCGCGATGCCGCGGCTCGTGCACCTGTCGCGGCGCGAAGCCGACATCGTGATCTCGCTCGAACGGCCGGCGCGCGGACCGGTGGTCGTCACCAAGCTCACCGACTACACGCTGCGGCTCTATGCGTCGAAGAAGTACCTGGCAGCGCACAAGCCCATCAGGACGCGTGAAGACCTGCGCGGCCACACCTTCATCAGCTACGTAGACGACCTGCTGTTCAGCAAGGAGCTGCAGTACCTGGACGAACTGCACCGCCCCGACAGCTTCGCGCTGCGCAGCACCAGCGTGCTCGCGCAGCACAGTGCGGTGGCGGCGGGCGCGGGCATCGCGGTGCTGCCGGCCTTCATCGCCGAGAACGACAGCGCGCTGCGGCCCGTGCTGCCGGGGCAGGCGAACTTCACGCGCACCTTCTGGATGTCGATGCCGGAGGAAACCAAGCACCTGGCGCGCATGCAGGCGGTGTGGAGCTTCCTGCGCGAGACGGCGCAGGCCCGGCAGGCGCTGTTGCTCCCGGCCCCGCCCGGCGATGAGAATGGCGCGTCGCAGCAGCGGCCGGCCCGTTCGCGCAGGCCGGCCCCGTAGCAAGCCAACCCCGACACGGAGATTCGCCCCATGCCACGCCACCGCCCCGCCCGCCTGG
The DNA here is from genome assembly GCF_059491885.1 of Variovorax sp. Varisp46. Classification (NCBI taxonomy): domain Bacteria; kingdom Pseudomonadati; phylum Pseudomonadota; class Betaproteobacteria; order Burkholderiales; family Comamonadaceae; genus Variovorax; species Variovorax sp. Varisp46. The sequence continues at coordinate 1,451,388 of NZ_CP168515.1, read as the reverse complement.
AACACATCGCAGGCATCGGCGTCGACCGCATGGGCGCGATCGCCGACGACGCGGACGGCCCACCGTTCCTGCGGCTGGAGAACCTCGACGTCGACATCCCGCCCGACCCCGATGCCATCGCGCGCACCGTGCGTGCCGCCTCGGAAGACGCCGACAACAGCTACCTCCCGTTCGTCGGCCAGTCCCGGTTGCGCGAGATCGCGGCGCGGCATGTGTCCGCGCTCTCGGGCGTTGCCTACGACGCAGGCAACTGCGTGATCTCGGCCGGCGGGCTCTCGGGCATCCTCAACGCGCTGCTCGCAACCGTCGAGGTGGGCGACGAAGTGCTGGTCACCGATCCGACCTACGCCGGCCTGCTCAACCGCATCCGGCTCGCCGGCGGCACGCCGAAGTACCTGCCCTTTGCATTCAACCCCGGCGGCGAATGGAAGCTGGACCGCGCCGCGCTGCAAACGGCCATCGGCCCCCGCGTGCGCGTGATGCTGCTGATGTCGCCGTCGATGCCGACGGGCGGGTACTTCGACGCGGACGACTGGCGCACCATCGCCGCACTGTGCGTGCGGCACGACCTGACGCTGATCCTCGACACCGCCATGGAACGCCTGCTGTACGACGGCCGCGAGGTCATCCACCCCGCGGGCCTGCCCGGCATGGCCGAACGCACGATCACGGTGGGTTCATCGGCCAAGGAGCTGCGCATGATCGGCTGGCGCGTGGGCTGGACCGTGGCACCCGAGAGCTACATGCCGGACCTCGTGGCCGTGTCGCTCGCGAACGTGGTGGTGCCCGTGGGGATTGCGCAGGACGCGGTGGCCACGGCGCTGGCGCAATCGGCGCACACGCTCGCGCCGTATGTGGGTGAACTGGAGCGGCGGCGCGACACGGTGCTCGATGAACTCAGGGGACTGCCGGTCGGCGTGCCCGCGGGCGGCTGGTCATTGCTGCTGCGTGCGAGCGACTTCGGCATCGACGGGCAGACGCTGTCGGAGCGCCTGCTGAAGCATCGCGTGTGCGCCACCGCGATGAAGGACTGGGGCGAGACGCATGGCGCGCAGTACCTGCGCTTCGTGTTTTCCAACGAGCCGGTCGAACGGCTGCGCGGACTGGGCGAGAAGGTGCGCGCCGCGCTGGACGCCTAGCGGCGTGCCCGGGCCGGCAGCGCCGCACCGCCGGAAAGCGGGCGGTACCAGGCCAGGTACACCACCACCAGGACGGCCAGGAACGGAAGGCCCACCAGCAGCGTCAACCTGAACATCGGCGTGAAGTATGTGGTGACCAGGATCGCCAGCACCAGCCCCGCGCCCAGCAGCGTGAGCCACGGAAAGCCCCACATGCGGAAGCCTGGGCCGGGGCGCCCTTCCTTCACCCAGCGGCGGCGAAAGAACCAGTGGGTCGTGAAGATCATGAACCAGGTGAACAGGCCGCCGAACATGGCGATGGCCATCATCAGCGCGAACGACTGCTCTGGCGCGACGACGCTCAGCGCGGTGGCGATGGCAATGCCGGCACAGGAGATCGCCAGCGCGTCGACCGGCACGCCGTTGCCGCGGATGCGGCCGAAGCGCTTGGGCGCATGACCGGCGCGCGACAGGCTGAACATCATGCGCGTGGCGATGTAGAGCAGGCTGTTCATGGCCGACAGCGCGGCGATCAGCACCACGAAGTTGATCACCGCGGCGGCGCCGGGAATTCCGATGATTTCCATCACCTTCACGAACGGGCTCTTGTCGGCGTTGGTGGCGTTCCACGGCACGATGGCCAGCATCAACGCGATCGATGCGAGGTAGAACACCGCCAGGCGCAGCATGGTGGCGCGGAAGGCACCGGTCACCGCGCGCTCCGGGTCCTTGGCTTCGCCGGCGGCGACGGCGATGGTCTCGACGCTCATGTAGCTGAAGATGGCGACCACGACCGCCACCCAGGTGCCCCACACGCCCTTGGGAAAGAAGCCTCCCTGCACGGCGTAGTTGTCCAGGCCGATGCCCGCGGGGCGCGAGCCGAACACCACGTAGGCGCCGATCAGGATGAACAGCACGATGGCCACGATCTTGACCATCGAGAACCAGTACTCGACGAAGCCGAAGGCCTTCACGCTCATGGCGTTGACCATGATCAGCAGTGCCGAGAACAGCACCACCCAGAGCCACTGCGGCGAGCCGGGAAACCAGTACGCCATGTACACGCCGATGGCCGTGACCTCGGTGCCCACTGCCAGCACCACGCAGGCCCAATAGACGTAGCGCACGATGAAGCCGGCCCACGGGCCGATGTAGTGCTCGGCGTAGGCGCCGAACGAGCCCGAGGTGGGATGCGCCACTGTCATCTCGGCGAGGCAGCCCATCAGCAGCAGCGCGATGAGGCCGCCGATCGCGTAGCTCACGAGCACGCTGGGGCCGGCCAGGCCGATGGCGAAGCCGCTGCCGAGGAACAGGCCGGTGCCGATGGCTCCGCCGATCGCGATCATCGCCATCTGGCCTGCGGAAAGCTCCTTCTGCAGGCCCTTTTCCCTGTTCGATATTTCCTGAAAGCTGCTGGACATCGTCATCTCCTCGTATTTTGGAAAGTCATGCGGATGCAGGAGGCTCGGGGATCACGGCGTAGGCCACGATCTCGAGCTTCATGCCGGGCACCACGAGGCCGTTGACGCCCATGCTCGACCGGTTGGGGTAAGGCGCCTCGAAGAACTCGCGATACACCGCATCGATGGCCTTCATGTCCTGCACGTCGGTCATGTAGATCAGCACCTGGGTCACGTCGTGCAGCGTGCCGCCGGCAGCATGGAGCGCGCGGCGCAGGTTGGCGAAGGTCAGGCGAGCCTGATCGTCGACGGCGCCGGTGTCGATGCTGCCGTCGGAGCGCACGGGGCCGTGCGCGGTGAACAGCAGGCCGGCCGATTTCACGGCCCAGGAAAACGGCTGGCTCAGCGCGGGCAGGCCGACGTCGATGATCTCTTTCATGGCATTCCTCGCCGGCTGTGTCATCGGCCCAGCACGGCGGCCATGGACGCCGCCACGTGATCGACGTTGCCGTCGGTCAGGCCCGAGATGCACATCCGGCCCGAGCGGACCAGGTACACCGCGTGCTCGTCGCGCAGGCGGGTCACCTGCGCTTCGTTCAAGCCCGTGTAGCTGAACATGCCGCGCTGCGTGAGCAGGTAGTCGAAGTTGCGCCGGCCCTGGAATCTTTCGTCCAGCGCGGCGTGCAGGCGCTCGCGCATGGCGCGGATGCGCTGGCGCATCTGCGCGGTTTCCTGCGTCCACAGCGCGAACAGCTCGGCGCTGCGCAGCACCGTGGCGACGATGCGCGCCCCATGGGTGGGCGGCGTCGAGTAGTTGGCGCGCACCGTGGCTTTCAGCTGTCCGAGCACCGTCTGCGCCGTGGCGCTGTCGGCGCACACCACGCTGAGGCCGCCGCAGCGTTCGCCGTACAGCGAGAAGTTCTTGGAGAAGGAATTGGCCACGAAGAATTGCAGACCCGCGTCGGCGAGCGCGCGCAGCGCGAAGGCGTCTTCGTCCAACCCGTCGCCGAAGCCCTGGTAGGCGATGTCGACGAACGGGATCAGGCCGCGGTCGCGCAGCACCGGAATCAGCGCCTGCCACTGGGCCGGCGAGAGGTCGACGCCGGTCGGGTTGTGACAGCTCGCGTGCAGCAGCACGATGCCGTGGCGCGGCAGGGTCGCGAGCCTGGCCAGCATCTCGTCGAAGCACAGGCCTCCGGTGGCCGGGTCGTAGTAGGGGTAGGTGTTGACGGCCAGGCCCGCGCCTTCGAACAGCGCGCGATGGTTCTCCCAGGTGGGGTCGCTGACCCAGACCTGGGACTCGGGGAAGTAGCGGCGCAGGAAATCGGCGCCCACCTTGAGCCCGCCCGAGCCGCCGAGGGTCTGCAGCGTGGCGATGCGGCCGCTGGCCACGGCCTCGTGCCCGGCACCGAAGAGCAGGCGCTGCACGGCCTGGCGGTAGTCCGCCACGCCTTCGATCGGCAGGTACGGACGCGGGCCGATGCCGTCGAGCAATGCGGTCTCGGCCTTGCGCACGGCTTCCATGACGGGCAGCCGGCCCGCGCCGTCGAAGTAGATGCCGATGCTGAGGCTGACCTTGTTCGTCCGCGGATCTTTCTGGAAGTCTTCCATCAAGGACAGGATGGGGTCGCCGGCATAGGACGGAACGTGGGCGAACAGGGGGGGCGGTGACATGGACATGGTCGTGGAGGCTGGAGCTTCTGGAGGGGGGCAGGAAAAGCGCAACCGGGACCGGTCTTGCTTCTGAATTTCACGCAATGCTATGCATCGAATCGACAAATAACGTAGTGTTGAACCCTACATATATCAATTTGAGGTATGTTTATTCTCATTTTTCAATTTGAAGAAATAATTATGCAAACCGACCTCGATTTGACCGACCGGAAGCTGTTGAAGGCGCTGCAAGACAACGCACGGCTCACCACGGGCGAGCTCGCACAGATGACGCAGCTGTCGCAATCGCCCTGCTGGCGCCGCATCAAACGCATGGAAGAAAGCGGGCTGATCGCCGGCTACCAGGCCCGGCTCAGCCGTCGCGCGCTGGGGTATGGGGTCATGGCGTTCGTGATGATTGGCATCGACCACCAGAACGACGCCCGCTCCACCGAGTTCGAGGAGGCAGTCCAGGCCATTCCCGAGGTGGTGATGTTCCACGGCATCTCCGGGCCCGAGGATTTCATGCTGGTGGTCGTGGCACGCGACCTGGACCACTACTCCACGCTGCTGCAGACCCGGCTGCATCGGCTGCCCGGCGTGCGGCAGGTGCGCACGAGCTTCTCGCTCCAGGAATTCAAGGGCTTCGAGGGGCTGCCGATCCCCGCCCCAGCGCAGGCCGGGGAGTAGACGCGCGCCCCTCGCCCAGCGATGCGCGGCGCCTACCCGGTCGTGACGGCCGGCCACACCGGCGCATCGCTGCCCGGCGGCATCGACGGCCGCGGCCATGCCGCAGGCGTTCGCGGCAGCTGCGCACTGTGGCGCAACGCCGCGAGCTCACCAAAGCCGGAAGCCGAGGTCTCGACGTACGGCTTGATATCGGGCCTCGCGATCGACAGCCCATTCGGCACGCGCCCCAGCCCGCGCAGCCACTGCCCCGTCTGCGCCAGCGACACCTGCACATGCCAGCTGCCGCCTTCCCGCTGCTGGCGCCAGAGCGCCGCAGCGGCGCCGAAGGCGATCAGGTAGCCGGTGGCCTCGTCGAGGATCTGCATGGGCAGCGGGCGCGGCCTGCCGTCGCCTGCAGCCTCGCCCTCGGCATGGTTGAAGCCCATGGCAGTCTGCACCAGCGAATCGAAGCCGCGCCGGTCAGCCCACGGCCCCTGCGTGCCATAGGCCGTGAGCGAGACGCAGACGATGCCCGGCCGCTCGCGCGCCAGCGCCTCGGGGCCGAAGCCCAGCGCCTTGATGCCGCCGGGACGGTAGCCCTGCACGAAGACGTGTGCGTCGGCGACGAGGCCGTGCAGCACGGCGCGACCTTCGTCGGTGCGCAGGTCCACGTGCGCCGAGAGCTTGCCGCGGCTGGTGTCGGCAATGGCTTCGATGTTCGGCAGTTGCGGCGAATTGACCAGCATCACGTCGGCGCCATAGGCCGCGAGCGCGCGGCCGCCGACCGGTCCCGCGAGGATGCGCGTGAGGTCGAGCACACGCAGGCCGCTCAGCGGACGCTGGTCTTCGCGCAGCGGCGGCAGTGCGAGTGGTGGCGCATCGCCGATGCGCTCAAGCGTGAAGAGCGGTTGGGCCGCGATGGCCTGCCCTTGCGGAGTCGCATCCCACTCGTCAAAGCGCCGCAGCGCGGTCGCCACCAGCCCCAGTGCCGAGGCCGCCTCTTCGAAATCGAGCGCGCGCCAGCCGGCCATCGCAGCCTCGGCGTCGGCGCGGGTGGCGGTGGCCGGGCCCAGCTTCATCAAGCGCAATGCACCGTCTCGGTGGTGCGCGAAGTTCGCATGCACGCGCACCCAGCCGTCCGCGCAGCGGTACAGCCCCGAGAAGGCGTCCCACGGGTCGGGCACGCGGCCGTCGAGGCTGAACCAGCCGGTGCAGTCGAGTGCCGCATGCTGCATGTCGACGCCGGCCTGCTGCCGCGCCGTGCCGCGCCTGTGCCCCAGTTCGCAGGCCGCGAGCGCGGCCGCCGCGATGGTGCTCTGCGCCGCTGTGCCGACCGCGAAGGACGACGGCAGCACTGGGTCGGCGCCCGTCAATCGCGCGAACACCAAGGCTTCGGCGGGCAGGCCCGCCTGCTGCCAGATGTCGCCCAGAACTTCGCTTGCATTCATTCCGTCTCTCCAGGAAAAAAGGCAGGGCCCGCTTGCGCGGCCCTGCCCTTTGTCGTCGTTGCGTTCGCAGCCTTGTTACTGGATCAGCTTCGCACCCGTCTTGGCCTGCAGCGTATCGAAGCTCACGCCCGGCGCCAGCTCGACGACCTTCAGGCCTTCGGGCACCACGTCCATCACGGCCAGGTCGGTGATGATGCGGTCGACCACGGCCACACCGGTCAGCGGAAGCGTGCACTGTTCGAGGATCTTCAGGTCCTCGGTGCCGTCCTTCTTCTTGGCCACATGCTCCATCAGCACGATCACGCGCTTCACGCCGGCCACGAGGTCCATCGCGCCGCCCATGCCCTTGACCATCTTGCCGGGGATCATCCAGTTGGCGAGGTCGCCCTTCACGCTCACCTGCATGGCACCGAGGATCGACAGGTTGATCTTGCCGCCGCGGATCATCGCGAAGCTGTCATGGCTGCCGAAGATGGCCGAGCCGGGCAGCGTGGTGACGGTCTGCTTGCCGGCGTTGATGAGGTCGGCGTCGACGTTGTCTTCGGTCGGGAACGGGCCGATGCCGAGCATGCCGTTCTCGCTCTGCAGCCACACTTCCTTGGTGCCGGTGTGGTTGGCCACCAGCGTCGGAATGCCGATGCCGAGGTTGACGTAGAAGCCGTCTTCGAGTTCTTGCGCGGCGCGGGCCGCCATCTGGTCTTGGGTCCAGGGCATCTCAGGCTCCTTCTTTCTTGTTGACGACCTTGGCTGGCACTTCACTGCCTGCAGCGGCCTGGGCGATGGCGGTCTGGGCCTCGACCTTGGCGGCGACGGCATCGACCGAGGCGCTCACGGTGCGCTTCTCGATGCGCTTCTCGGGCTTGGCGTTGAGCACGATGCGGTGCACGTAGATGCCCGGCAGGTGGATGTCGTCGGGGGCCAGTTCGCCCACCTCGACGATCTTCTCGACCTCGACGATGCAGATCTTGCCGGCCATGGCGGCGGCCGGGTTGAAGTTGCGCGCCGTGAGGCGAAAGCGCAGGTTGCCCGACTTGTCGGCCACGTGGGCCTTCACCAGCGCCACGTCGGGCACCAGCGAGCGTTCCATCACGTAGGTTTCGCCGTCGAACTCGCGCAGCTCCTTGCCCTCGGCCACCTGCGTGCCCACGCCGGTCTTGGTGAAGAAGGCCGGGATGCCCGCGCCGCCGGCGCGCAGCTTCTCGGCCAGCGTGCCCTGGGGCGTGAATTCGAGGGCCAGTTCGCCCGCGAGGTACTGGCGCTCGAACTCCTTGTTCTCGCCGACGTAGGACGCAATCATTTTCTTGATCTGGCGCGTCTCCAGCAGCTTGCCGAGGCCGAAGCCGTCGACGCCCGCGTTGTTCGACACGACGGTGAGGTTCTGCACGCCGGAGTCCTTCAGCGCGTCGATCAGCGCTTCGGGAATGCCGCACAGGCCGAAGCCGCCGACCGCGAGCATCTGCCCGTCGGCGACGACCCCCTTGAGTGCCGCGTCCGCGGTGGGATAAATCTTGTTCACTCGGGCTCCTTGATGGGTGAATGGAGAGAGGTGGGAAAGCCCTGAACGATACTACCTACTCGCATACGTAGTATTTCGTAATGGTGACCCCCGATGCCCGAGATCGATTACCGGCTGGCCTTTGAACACGCGCCCGTCGGCATGGTGGTGTCGAGCAACCGCACCATCGTGGCCTGCAACGTTCGCGTGTGCGAGATTTTTGGCGCAACGCCCTCCGCATTGGTCGGGCATTCGTTCAGCATCCTGTACCCCAGCGTGGTCGAGTTCGAGCGCATCGGCAAGCGCATGGAGCCCTTTCTGAATGCCAGCGGGCACTACGCCGACAACCGCATGATGAAGCGCCTGGGCGGACTGCACGGCGCCATCGCCGGCGAGACCTTCTGGTGCCACGTCACCGGCCACGCCATGAACCGCGCCGCGCCGCACGAGGCCGGCATCTGGACCTTCGAGGACCTGGGCTCGCGCCGCGCCGTCAAGGCCGAACTCACGCCGCGCGAGCGCGAGGTGGCGGCGCAAGTGATGCGCGGGCTGACCTCGAAGGAGATCGGCAAGGCGCTGGGCATCAGCCACCGCACGGTGGAACTGCACCGGGCCCGGCTGATGCGCAAGTACGCGGCCGCGACCACCGCGGAACTGGTGCAGAAGCTGATCGCGGGCTAGTCAAGCTGTAGCCGGTCGTGCCCGTATTTCGAATCAATCGGGCTTGATGTCCGCCGACTTGATCACCTTCGACCACGCCGCCAGCTCCTGGTCGACGAATTTCGCGAGCGTCGGCGGGTCCATGTAGGTCGCGAAGGCGCCTTGCTCGTCCACCTTCTTGCGGAAGGCTTCGCTCTCCACGATCTTGCGGAGTTCCGCGCTCAGCCTGTTGACGATCTCCGGCGGCGTCTTCGCCGGCGCGAACACCGCGAACCACGACTCGACCTCGTAGCCCGGCAGCCCTGCCTCGGCCGAGGTCGGCACGTCGGGCATCGACGGATGGCGCTTGCTGCCCGTGTACGCCAGCGGCTTGATGCGCCCGCCCGCGAAATGTCCGATGACCGAGGGTGGCGTGGTGATGAACATGTCCACGTTGCCCGAGATCAGGTCGTTGATCGCCGGCCCCGAGCCCTTGTAGGGCACGTGCGTCATCGCCTGCCTGGTCTGCCGCGACAGCAGCTCGCCCGCGATGTGCTGGATCGAGCCGCTGCCAGAGGAGGCGTAGAAGAGCCCGCCCTCCTTCTTCTTGCCGTACTCGATGAGCTCCTTCATCGACTTCACCGGCAGCTTGCCGCTCGCCGCGACGACGTGCGGCGCGCGCATCACCATCGCCACCGGCACGAAGTCCTTCGTGGGACTCCACCGGATGTTCGGGTAGAGCGAGGGGTTGCCCACGTGGTAGCCCGAGTACTGCATCAGCAGCGTGTAGCCGTCGGGCGCGGCGCGCGCCACGAACTCGGTGCCGATGTTGCCGCTGGCGCCGGGCTTGTTGTCGACGACCACGGCCTGGCCCAGCGCGCGCTGCAGCGGGTCGCCGACCAGTCGCGCCATGATGTCGGTGGAGCCGGCGGGCGCGGTCGGCACGACCATGGTGATCGGTTTCGAAGGCCAGGCGTCGCTGGCCGAGGCGGTCAGAGCGCCCAGAGCGAGGCCGACCGCGAGAAGGCGGTGAATGGGTTTCATGGTTTGTCTCCGGTGGTTTTGTATTCGCTTGCCTGCCGTCTTCGGGCGGTGCCCTCAGGGCGACAGCTCCGAGATCTCGATCAGGTTCAGGTCGGGGTCGCGCACGTAGACCGAGCGGATGCGCGAGGTGGCGCCGGTGCGCATCACCGGCCCTTCAAGAATCGGCACGCCTTTCTCGCCGAGGCGGGTGATGACCTCGTCGAGCGGCGCGCTGGCGATGAAGCAGAGGTCCAGCGAGCCGGGCGTCGGCAACTGCGCCTTCGGCTCGAACTCGTGGCCCTTCACATGCAGGTTGATCTTCTGGTTGCCGAAGCGGAAGGCCTTGCGGCCGGCGCCGAAGCTCTCCAGCGCCATGCCCATCACGTCGACGTAGAAACGGATGCAGGCTTCCTCGTGCGCGGTGGTCAGTACGAGGTGGTCCAGGTGGTCGATCATGGTTGCAGCTCCTTCGGTGCGTGCCCGCGCTCCCTGGCGCGGGCCACGGTGTCGTTGAAATCGGGCGGCGGCGCATGGCGCGTCAGCCGGTGGCCCGCGCGCGAGACCTGGGCCGGCAGCTCGTGCTCTACCAGCGCCTCCAGCTCCGCTGCGGCGGCGACCAGGCCGGCGAGGTCCATGCCCGTGTCATAGCCCATGCATTGCAGCATGTGGACCACGTCCTCGGTCGCCACGTTGCCGGTCGCGCCCGGGGCGTAGGGGCAGCCGCCGATGCCGCCGAGCGACATGTCGAGCCGGCGGATGCCGGCTTCCACGGCGGCGACCGTGTTCACGAGGCCCATGCCGCGCGTGTTGTGGAAATGGGCCGTCCATTCCATTGCCGGGTGGCTCGCCATCACGGCTTCGCAGACCTGCCCCACCTGCGTGGGATAGGCCATGCCCGTCGTGTCGCAAAGCGTGACGCCCTGCACATCGAGCGCTGCGAAGCGATCGATCCAGCCCCGCACCGTCGCCAGCGGCACCTCGCCCTCCATAGGGCAGCCGAACACGCACGACAGCGACACGTTCACCGGCACACCGGCCTGCTTCGCCAGCGCGATGACGCCGGCCAGTTGCGCGAACGATTGCTCCCGCGCCATGCGCAGGTTGGCGAGGTTGTGCGTCTCGCTCACAGACATGACGATGTTGAACTCGTCGATGCGACTCTCCAGCGCACGCTCCGCCCCTCGCAGGTTGGGCACCAGCGCGGTGTAGACCACGCCGGGGCGACGGGCGACACGCTGCATCACCTCTTCGCCGTCGCGCAGCGCGGGAATCGCCTTCGCCGAAGTGAAGGACGTGACTTCGATCTTGGCGTAGCCCAATCCGCTCAGCCGGTCGACCAGCGCGATCTTGTCGTCCGTGGGAATGAAGCGGCTCTCCATCTGGAAGCCGTCGCGCGTGGCGACTTCGTTGATGAACAGCCGCTTGCCGTCGCCCGTCTTCATGCCACCACTCCTTCCGCGCGTCGCGCGGGCCATCCGGCGCCGAGCAGATCGCCGTCGTGCTCGCCAAGCCGAGGCGCGGGGTACGCGATGCGCCCCGGCGTGGCGCTGAGCTTGGGCACCACGCCCGGCACCTTGAGCGTGGAACCGTCGGAGCTCGGTGCCTCCACGATCATTCCGCGCGCCTGGTATTGCGGGTCGCTCGCGATGTCGGCCACCGTGTAGATGCGCCCGACCGGCACGCCCGCCGCGTCGAGCGCGGCCAGCACCTCGTCGCGGCTGCGCTGCAGCGTCCATGCCTCGATGGCGGCGTCGATCTCTTCCACGCGCAGCACGCGGCCGTCGTTGTGCACGAGCCCAGGGTCGTTCTCCAGGTCCTCGCGGCCAATAGCTCGCATCAGGCGGCGGAAGATGCTGTCGCCGTTGCCGGCCACCAGCACGTAGTGTCCGTCCCCGCAGCGGTAGGCATTGGTCGGCGCGATGCCGGGCAATGCGCTGCCGGCCCGCTCGCGCACGGCTCCGAAGGCGTCGTACTCGGGCAGCAGGCTTTCCATCACGTTGAACACCGACTCGTAGAGCGCCACGTCGATGAACTGCCCTTCGCCGCCGTGAGCCGTGCGATGGTGCAGCGCGGTCAGCACGCCGATCACCCCATGCAGCGCCGCCAGCGTATCGCCCAGCGATACTCCCACACGCACCGGCACCCGGCCCGGCTCGCCGCTCAGGTAGCGCAGCCCGCCCATCGATTCGCCGAGCACGCCGAAGCCGGGCTTGTCGCGGTAGGGGCCCGTCTGCCCGTAGCCAGAGATGCGCAGCATGATGAGCCGCGGGTTCAGCGCATGCAGCGTTTCCCAGCCCAGGCCCCAGCCTTCGAGCGTGCCGGGCTTGAAGTTCTCGATCAGCACGTCGGCTTCGAGCGCCAGCGCGCGCACGGCCTCCTGTCCTTCGGCGCTGCGCAGGTCCAGGCACACCGAGCGCTTGTTGCGCGACTGGACTTCCCACCACGCGGAGGTGCCGTCGCGCAGCAGCCGCCACTTGCGCAGCGGATCGCCGACGCCGGCCGGCTCGACCTTGATCACATCGGCGCCGAACTCCGCCAGCGTCTTGCCGGCGAAGGGGCCGGCGATGAGCTGGCCGAGCTCCAGCACCTTCAGGCCTTCGAGTGCATTCATGTCCGCGTCCGTCTCCTTTGTTGGGCTGGCCCGACTCTAGGAACGGATCGCGGAACGTGGAATTGCTTTGGCGGCAGCGGTCCTTCGCGAAACGCGAAGGCCACCTGTGTTCTCCCTAGAATCCGCCGATGGCCAACCCCATCAACCCCGCTCGTGTCGATTTCGTGACGCTGCGCCTGTTCTGCGCCGTGGCCCAGTCCGGCAGCATCACCAAGGGCGCGGAAGCATGCCACCTTGCGCTTTCTGCCGCGAGCCGGCGGCTTTCGGACTTCGAGGCGGCGACGGGATCGAAACTTCTGGAGCGCAGCTCTCAAGGCATCGCGCTCACGCCGGCAGGCCATGTGGCAATGCAGCATGCGATGCGGCTCTTCCAGGGCTTCGAGCAGTTCAGCAACGAGCTCGGCGACTACTCGAGCGGCGTGCGCGGCCATGTGCGGCTGTGGGCCAACATGTCGGCGCTGACGGAGTTCCTGCCCACCACGCTCGCGACCTTTCTCGCGCAGCATCCCGACATCCGTGTCGAGGTCGAGGAGCAACTGAGCGGCGACATCGTGCGTGCGCTGGTCGATGGCCTTGCCGATGTCGGCGTGTTCGCGGAGAACACGCCCGCCTACGGCCTCGACGTGCAGACTTTCCAGACCGACGAGCTCGTGGTGCTGTGCGCGAAGCCGCATCCGCTGGCGCGAAGCCGCGTGAAACAGGCCGACTTCAAGACCTGTCTCGCGCACGAGTTCGTCGGCCTGAACCGCAGCAGCTCGTTGCTCGAACTCACCTCGCGCGCGGCCGAGCAGGCAGGCATTCCGATGCGCCTGCGCGTGCAAGTGCGCAGCTTCGACGCGATGTGCCACATGATCGCGGCCAACCTCGGCATCGGCGTGGTGCCGCTGGCGGCGTGCAAGGCGCAGGTGGAGGCGCTCGATCTGAAGGTCGTGCGGCTCAAGGATGCATGGGCCACCCGGCGGTTGCTGATGGCGACGAAGACGGGTGCCGATCTCTCCCCCGCGGCCCTCTTGCTGGTCGGGCAACTCCTGAAACAGGCCAGCGCATGACGATGTCTACATTCATTCTGCTCGGCGCTTGCGCCCTCCTGCTCGCAATCAATGCCTACATGGCGCGGCGCATTCGCGCGATCGAAGATGTCCCGCTGCGGAAGAACATGCTGCTCGCGGCTGTCGGGCGTGACTTCGGTGGCGACAGGGCCGCACCCTTTGCAGCAGCCCTACTTCGCCTCCTCGGCTTCCAGCACGGCCCATTCCGCGTCGGTGAAAAGCCGCGAGCGCGTCAGGAAGCGCACGCCCTCGGGGCCTTCCAGCGAGAGCATGCCGCCGCGCCCCGGCACCACGTCGATGATGAGTTGCGTGTGCTGCCAATACTCGAACTGCGGCCCGCTGATGTAGAACGGCATGCCGCCGATGTGCCCCAGCAGCCGGTCGTAGTCGCCCACGATGAACTCGCCCTGGGCATAGCACATGGGCGCGCTGCCGTCGCAGCAGCCGCCCGACTGATGGAACATCAGCGGGCCGTGCTTTGCGGCGAGCCTGTCGATCAGCGCGAGCGCGGCATCGGTCGCGGTGACGCGCAGGACGTCGCCGGTGGAGCTCATCAGAAGAAGCCCAGCTTGTTCTCGCTGTAGCTCACCAGCAGGTTCTTGGTCTGCTGGTAGTGGTCGAGCATCATCTTGTGATTCTCCCGGCCAATGCCCGATTGCTTGTAGCCGCCGAAGGCCGCGTGCGCCGGGTAGTGGTGGTAGCAGTTGGTCCACACGCGGCCGGCCTGGATGCCGCGGCCCATGCGGAAGGCGCGGTTCATGTCGCGGCTCCACACGCCGGCGCCCAGGCCGTAGAGGGTGTCGTTGGCGATGGAAAGCGCCTCTTCCTCGTCTTTGAAAGTGGTGACCGACACCACCGGGCCGAAGATCTCCTCCTGAAAGATGCGCATCTTGTTGTGGCCCCGGAACACGGTCGGCTTCACGTAGTAGCCGTCGGCCAGGTCGCCCTCGAACCGCTGGCGCTCGCCGCCGATCAGCACCTTCGCCCCCTCCTGCCTGCCGATGTCGAGGTACGACAGGATCTTCTCTAGCTGCTCGCCGGAGGCCTGCGCGCCGATCATGGTGGCCATGTCGAGCGGGCTGCCCTGCTTGATGGCTGCCACTCGCTTCAGCGCACGCTCCATGAAGCGGTCGTAGATCGACTCCTGGATGAGCGCGCGCGACGGGCAGGTGCAGACCTCGCCCTGGTTCAGCGCGAACATTGCGAAGCCCTCGAGCGCCTTGTCGAAGAAGGCGTCGTCCTTGTCCATCACGTCGGCGAAGAAGATGTTGGGCGACTTGCCGCCCAGCTCCAGCGTGACCGGAATCAGGTTCTGGCTCGCGTACTGCGAGATCAGCCGGCCGGTGGTGGTCTCGCCGGTGAAGGCGATCTTGCCGATGCGGTTGCTCGACGCCAGCGGCTTGCCCGCCTCCACGCCAAAGCCGTTGACCACGTTCAGCACGCCCGGCGGCAGCAGGTCGCCGATGACCTCCAGCAGCACGAGGATCGACACCGGCGTCTGCTCGGCCGGCTTCAGCACCACGCAGTTGCCGGCCGCCAGCGCGGGCGCCAGCTTCCACACGGCCATCAGGATCGGGAAGTTCCACGGAATGATCTGGCCGACCACGCCGATGGGCTCATGGAAGTGGTAGGCGAAGGTTTCGTGATCGATCTCGCTGATGCCGCCTTCCTGCGAGCGCACACACGAGGCGAAGTAGCGGAAGTGGTCGATGGCCAGCGGCAGGTCGGCCGCGGTGGTTTCGCGGATGGGCTTGCCGTTGTCCCAGGTCTCCGCTGCCGCCAGGATGGGCAGGTTCTCCTGCATGCGGTCGGCAATCCTGTTGAGGATGTTGGCGCGCTCGGTGGTCGAGGTGCGGCCCCAGGGGCCCTTGGCCTTGTGCGCGGCGTCGAGCGCACGTTCGATGTCGGCCGCGGTAGAGCGCGGCACTTCGCAGAAAACCTTGCCTGTGACGGGCGTGATGTTCTCGAAATACTGGTTGTCCGCCGGCGCGACCCATTCGCCGCCGATGTAGTTGCCGTAACGCTTCTTGAACGGCACCGCGGTGCCGAATTTGCCCGGTTCGAGCATGTCCATGACTTGTCTCCATTTGCTGCTGGCGGCGCCGCGACATGCGGCGACCTGCTTGAGCAATCGCAAGCCGCGTACCCGGCCGGATCGGTACATTCCCTGGGTACTTCCTCCTGGGCATCGCATGCCGCAGGGGGTTTTCATTCGCAATATGCGACATGTCCGCGCGAACATGGCGACTAGGATGTCGCACAAGGCGAAAACCTCTCGGAGACACGCATGAGCGCAGCGCAGTTGCCGTCGATCAAAGTGGCGCAGGCCCGCGAACTGTTCTTTGGACAAGGCTGCGATCCCGCGCCGTGGATCGCCCCGCACATCTCGCGCTCCTGGCAGCGCTGCCGACCGGTCGGCCACCAGGCCACGGACCCCGAGCCGATGGCGCTGGCCCTGCTGCGCGAACGGCGCGAGCAGGCCATGCGGCTGCTGAACTGCGCGCAGCCCGAGCTCGACGGCTTGGCCGAGCATGCGGTCGGCAACGGCTGCGTGGTGATCCTGTCGGATGCCAGCGGCCTGATCCTCGAGGAGGTCGGCAGCGCCGACTTCCTGCCCAAGGCCGAGCGCATCGCGCTGCAGCCCGGCGTGGAATGGTCGGAGCGCAACCGGGGCACCAACGCCATCGGCACGGCGCTGGCGGAGCGCGAGGCGCTGATGGTGCTGGGCGCCGAGCACTACCTGGCGCAGAACGGAACGCTCGGATGCGCGGCAGCGCCCATCTTCACCGGGCGCGGCGAACTGGCGGGCGCGCTCGACATCTCGGGCGAGACGGTGCGCGTGAACACGCATGCGCTCGGCCTGGTGCGCATGGCGGCGCAGCAGGTCGAGCACCGCATGATGCTGGCCGAGGCCAACGGCCACGTACTGCGCTTCCATGCGCGCCCGGCGCTGATCGGCACCGCGCGCGAAGGGCTGATGGTGATCGAGGGCGGGCGCATCGTCGCGGCGAACCGGGTGGCGCTCGAGCTGTTCGGGCGCTCGTGGGACGGTCTTCTCGAACTGGACGCCGAGGCCTTTCTCGGCGCGAACTGGCCGCGCATGGAACACCGGCGCAGCCTGCTGACGCTGCCGGGCGGCCGGCAGATCGCGACGGTGATGGAGCGTTCGCATGCGGCCGGCGGTTCGCGCACGCCCACGCGGCGCGCGGTGGCCGAGCCCGAAACCGACGATGTGCAGCCTCTGCTGCACAAGGCCGTGCGGGTGCTGAACGAAGGCGTCTCCGTGCTGGTCAACGGCGAGACCGGCAGCGGCAAGGAGGTTTTCTCGCGCCGGCTGCACGCCGCGAGCCGCCGCAGCACGGGCCCCTTCGTGGCGGTGGACTGCGCCTCGCTGCCCGAGACGCTGATCGAGTCCGAACTGTTCGGCTACGAGGAAGGCGCCTTCACCGGCGCGAAGCGCAAGGGCATGGGGGGCCGCATCCGCGAAGCGCATGGCGGGGTGCTGTTCCTCGACGAGATCGCGGAGATCCCGCTGGCCCTGCAGACGCGCCTGCTGCGCGTGCTGGAGGAGCGCGTGGTCACGCCGCTGGGCGGCGGCCACGGGGTGGCGGTGGACTTCGACCTGGTCTGCGCCACGCACGGCAACCTGCCGGCGCTGGTGGAGGCCGGACGCTTCCGCGCCGACCTGATGTATCGCGTGGCGGGGTTCACCGTCGCCCTGCCTCCCTTGAGCCGGCGCGACGACCGGCACGCGCTGATCGCGCGGCTGTTTCTTGAAGCGGGCGGCGCGGCCAAGCACTTGCAGCTGGAAAACGACGCACTCGAAGTGCTGGCCGCCTACCGCTGGCCGGGCAACGTGCGCGAGCTGCGCAGCACGCTGCGCGCCATCGTGGCACTGGCCGATACGGGCGACTCGGTGACGGCGAGCGCATTGCCCGCGCACCTGCTGGGCGCGCAGCCTACCGTCTTGCCCGACGACCCGCTCGAGTGCGCCCCTGCGCATGCCGAGCCGCTGCAGGCCATCACACGCCACGCCATCGACGAGGCGTTGAAGGCCTGCGAGCACGACGTGGCGAAGGCCGCGCGCCGCCTCGGCGTTCACCGCAGCACCATCTACCGCCATCTCGCACGCCAGCGCGGCAAGCCTTCCGGGCACTGACAGGGCGGCCGGCGGAGGCCGCCCGCACAACCAAAGACTGACTTGCCCCGCCATGCCGCAGCGGCCAGACTTTGCGCATGGCCTCGCCCTCGCATTCATGACCACCAGAAAAAAGGCACAGCGCCTCTCGGCCGTCCCTTCCACCTTGCGGATTCCCCTCGCTGCGCGGGCCTCGGGCGACGCCATCTTTCCGCAGATGGCCGTGCGGGACGCCTACGCCGCCGGCATCCTGGAGCAGATCCGCGACGACGGCAGCGCGCTGCCGGAAGACCGGGCAACCATCTACGGCATCCTCTCGCGCACGCGGCGCTTCCGCAGCCTGGCCCAGGACTTCCTCAAGGAGCACCCCGGAGCACGCGTGGTGAACATGGGCTGCGGCCTGAGCCATTACTTCCAGTGGCTGGACGACGGCAAGTCCCGCATGACCGACGCCGACCTGCCCGAAGTGCTCGAACTGCGCCGCGAGCTGATCCCCGAAGCCAACGAACGCCACGACCTGCGCGAACTCGACCTGACCGCGCCCGGCTGGTGGGAGCAACTGGGCCTGCCGCGCAGGCGCAATGCGCGGCCGGTGTTCCTGTTCACCGAAGGCGTGCTGATGTACCTGAAGCCCGAGCAGGTGCAGGCGGTGCTCGCCACCTTCGGCGAACGCGCGCCTGCGGGCTCGATGCTGGTCTTCGACGCCCTGTGCTGGCTCGCGGTGGGCCACGCGAAGCAGCACCCTTCGGTGCGCGCGACCGGCGCGGAGTTCCACTGGGGCATCCATCGGCCGGCCGAGCTGACGCAACCCCATCCGCGCCTGCGGCTGGCCGCCACCTACGGCGTGCTGGAAGGCGCCGGCCTGCCCTACACGCTGTTCGCGCCGATGGTGATGCTGTTCCTGGGCGTACCGCTGTATGCGCTCTACGCGTTGAAGGCGGAGAACGAGGCCGATACATAAACGCACAATTTCGTGAATTGCCGGCTTTGTCCGGCCCGGCTTGCGCTGGATGGCTGACGCGGTTCGATCCCGCGCCGGGCCAAGCTCGCCGGTGTTCCCATTCGCGGAAAATGCGCTGTCGTTTCCGCCGCTTTCCCTTCTTCCCCCAAAGATTCGCAACCCTCAAGAACCACATGCTTGATCGCCGATCCTTCCTTGCCGCCGGCGGAGCCGCTGCCGCACTCGCCGCCCTCGGACTGCCCGAAGAGGCGCTTGCCGCCAACGGACTGCAACTGAGCCAGCCCGCTCCCTTCTCCTTCGACGCGCTGGTCGCACAAGCGAAGTCGCTCGCCGCAAGGCCCTATGCGGCCGCGGCGCCGCTGGCCCCCGAGGTGCTCGAGCGCATCGACTACGACGCACACGGCAAGATCAAGTTCGACGTCGCCAACGCCCTGTTCCGCGACGGGCCCGGCGCGTTCCCGGTCACCTTCTTCCACCTCGGCCGCTTCTTCCAGACGCCGGTGCGCATGCACGTGCTCGAGAACACCGACGGCGATGCGTTCGCCCGCGAGGTGCTCTACAGCCCCACCTACTTCTCAATGCCGCCCGACAGCCCCGCGCGCGCGCTGCCGCCGGGCGCGGGCTTCGCGGGCTTTCGCCTGCAGGAGAGCCGGCTGGGCGACCAGGCCAAGCTCGACTGGCAGAAGAACGACTGGGTCGCGTTCCTCGGCGCCTCGTACTTCCGCGCCATCGGCGAGCTCTACCAGTACGGGCTGTCGGCGCGCGGCATTGCGCTCGACGTGGCGGTGCCCGACAAGCCCGAGGAATTCCCGAGCTTCACGCGCTTCTACTTCGAGACGCCGGCCGCGAACAACACCACCTCGATGACGGTCTACGCGCTGCTCGAAGGACCGAGCGTGACGGGCGTGTTCAAGTTCGTCATGCAGCGCACCAAGGCCGTGATCATGGACATCGACGCGCGCATGTTCCTGCGCCGCGACGTGTCGCGCCTGGGCCTGGTGCCGCTCACGTCGATGTACTGGTACTCGGAAACCATCAAGCCCACGGCCATCGACTGGCGCCCCGAGGTGCACGACTCCGACGGCCTCGCGATCTGGAACGGCGCGGGCGAGCGCATCTGGCGCCCGCTCAACAACCCGACGCAGACGCGCGCATCCGCGTTCGCGGACACCAGGCCGCGTGGCTTCGGCCTGCTGCAGCGCGACCGCGCGTTCGACCACTACCAGGACGGCGTGGGCTACGAGAAGCGCCCGAGCCTGTGGATCGAGCCACTGGGCGACTGGGGCGAAGGCTCGGTACAGCTCATCGAGATTCCGACCGACGACGAGATCCACGACAACGTCGTCGCCTTCTGGGTGCCGAAGGCCGATGCCAAGGCGGGCGCGAGCTACAGCCTGCAGTACCGGCTGCACTGGACTGACCAGGAGCCGTTTCCGTCGCCGCTCGCGCGCTGCGTGGCCACGCGCATCGGCCGCGGCGGACAGCCGGGCCAGCCGCGACCGCAGGGCGTGCGCAAGTTCATGGTCGAGTTCGTCGGCCAACCGTTGACCACCGTGCCCTTCGGCGTGAAGCCCGAGGTGGTGCTGACGGCGGCGCGCGGCAAGTTCTCGTACATCTTCGCCGAGGCCGTGCCCAACGGCGTGCCGGGCCACTGGCGCGCGCAGTTCGACTTCACGCCCGAAGGCAACGAGCCGGTCGACATGCGGCTCTACCTGAAGACGGGGGACAAGACGCTTACGGAAACCTGGCTGTATCAGTACCAGCCGGGAGTCTGACTGCGGGCGGGGCTGCAGCCTGAAATCAGCGCTTGGTAACCGACACCAGTTCCACTTCGAAATTGAGCGTGGCGTTCGGCGGAATCACGCCGCCCGCGCCGCGCGAACCGTAGGCAATCGACGGCGGGCAGGTCAGCTTGGCCTTGCCACCCGGCTTCATCTTCTGCACGCCTTCGGTCCAGCACGGGATCACGCCGTTGAGCGGGAACTCGGTGGGCTCACCGCGCTTGTAGGAGCTGTCGAATTCCTTGCCGGTATCGGGGAAGGTGCCGCGGTAGTGCACCTTGACCGTGTCGGTCGCGGCAGGCGAGGCACCGGTGCCTTCCTTGAGCGACTGGTAGACCAGGCCGCTGGGCGTGGTCACCGGCGCGGATTGCGCAAAGGCGGCGGGAGCGGCGAGAACGGACACGATTGCGGCGCAGAGAAGAGACTTCACGAAAGACCTCGGAGGTTGAAAGTCGTCGATTATGGCCAGCGGCCGGCCAGGCCTGTAAGGGGATATTCGGGACCGATGCGCGTGTTGGAACAGCCCTTGCTTTGCGGAATGTGCACTGTCAACATCCACGAAGAGAGGAAGCCGCATGAACTCCACCGCAGCCGCCAGCACGGGCACGACGCCCGCCCATTCAGGCACCGGTCATCTCAAGAAAGTGCTCGGTCCCGTCCAGCTCTGGGGCATCGCGGTGGGCCTCGTCATCTCGGGTGAGTACTTTGGTTGGAGCTACGGCTGGAACACGGCCGGCACACTCGGCTTCCTCGTCGCCACGGTGCTGGTGGCCACGATGTACACCACCTTCATCTTCAGCTTCACCGAGCTCTCCACCGCCATTCCGCATGCGGGCGGGCCCTTCGCCTATGCGCGGCGCGCCTTCGGTCCGAACGGTGGTTTCGTCGCGGGCTTTGCCACGCTGATCGAATTCGTCTTCGCGCCGCCGGCCATCGCGCTGGCCATCGGTGCGTATCTCAACGTGCAGTTCCCGGGCATCAACCCGAAGTGGTTCGCGCTGGGCGCGTACGTGATCTTCATCGGGCTCAACTGGATCGGCGTGGGCATCGCGGCGGCCTTCGAGCTGTTCGTCACCATCCTGGCCATCGTCGAGCTGCTGGTGTTCATGGGCGTGGTCACGCCGGGCTGGACCATGGCCAACTTCGTGGCCAACGGCTGGGCCGGCGGCAGCGTGCTCAACGGCGCGGCCATCTCGGGCATCTTCGCCTCCATTCCGTTCGCGATCTGGTTCTTCCTCGCCATCGAGGGCGCGGCCATGGCGGCCGAGGAGGCGCGCGATCCGCACCGCACCATTCCCATCGCGTACACCACGGGCATCGTCACGCTGGTGGTGCTGGCCTTCGGCGTGATGATCTTCGCGGGCGGCGTGGGCGACTGGCGCAAGCTCGCCAACATCAACGATCCGCTGCCACAGGCCATGAAGGCGGTGGTGGGCGACAACAGCGGCTGGCTGCACATGCTGGTGTGGATCGGGCTGTTCGGGCTGATCGCCTCGTTCCACGGAATCATCATGGGCTACTCGCGCCAGATCTTCGCGCTGGCGCGCGCGGGGTACCTGCCGCGCTACTTCGCCGGGCTGAGCCCGCGCTTCGACACGCCGCACCGCGCGCTACTGGCCGGCGGCGTGATCGGCGTGGTCGCGATCTTCAGCGACGAGTGGGTGCAGTTCGGCGGCCAGACGCTCACCGCCAACATCGTGACCATGGCCGTGCTCGGCGCCATCGTGATGTACCTGATCTCGATGGCAGCGCTGTTCAAGCTGCGCCGCACCGAGCCCAACCTGCTGCGCACCTACCGCGCGCCCTTCTACCCCGTGTTCCCGGCCATTGCGCTTGGGCTCGGCGTCGTGTGCCTGGGCGCAATGGTGTGGTTCAACGGCATGCTCACGCTGCTGTTCATCGTGCTGATGGCAGCGGCGTACGGCTACTTCCTGCTGACCTCGGCGCAGCGCAAGGCGGCCGCGCCCGACGAGATGCTGTCTTCCTCGAAGACCGCCGCCTGACAGATGCTATACCGCACCACCATCGACAGCCATGTCTTCGCCTTCGACGACTTGCGGCAGGTCATGGCCTTCGCGAGCCCGGCGCGTTCGGGCGACTACCTTGCGGGCATCGGCGCGGCCACCGCGCAGCAGCGCATGGCCGCGCGCCACGTGCTGGCCGAGACGCCGCTCAGGCAGTTCCTGACCGAAGCATTGATTCCATACGAGAGCGACAACATCACGCGCCTCATCATCGACGGCCACGACGCGCAGGCGTTCGCGCCGGTCGCGCATCTCACGGTCGGCGACTTGCGCAACTGGCTGCTGTCCGAAGCGGCCACCACCGCCACGCTCACCGCGCTGGCACCGGGCCTCACGCCCGAGATGGTCGCGGCCGTGTCCAAGCTCATGCGCAACCAGGACCTGGTATCGGTCGCGAAGAAATGCAGCGTGGTCACGCGCTTTCGCGACACCATCGGGCTGCCCGGCCACTTGGCTGTGCGGCTGCAGCCCAACCACCCGACCGACGACCTGCGCGGCGTGGCGGCCTCCACGCTCGACGGGCTGCTCTACGGCGCGGGCGATGCGGTGATCGGCCTCAACCCGGCTTCCGACAGCATGCCCGTGCTGGGGCAGTTGCTTCGCATGCTCGACGAGGTGATCCAGCGCTTCGAGATTCCCACGCAAAGCTGCGTGCTCACGCAC
This sequence comes from Variovorax sp. Varisp46, assembly GCF_059491885.1. NCBI lineage: Bacteria > Pseudomonadati > Pseudomonadota > Betaproteobacteria > Burkholderiales > Comamonadaceae > Variovorax > Variovorax sp. Varisp46. The sequence goes on along the minus strand of NZ_CP168515.1, from coordinate 1,428,716 downwards.
GTGACCAACACGCTCAAGCTTGCCGAGGCTGGCGCGCCGGTGGACCTGGTGTTCCAGTCGATCGCGGGCACCGAGAAGGCCAACCTCTCGTTCGGCGTGACGCCCGAGTTGCTCGACGAGGCCTATGCCGCGGCGCTGTCGCTCAAGCGCGGCACCATCGGCGACAACGTCATGTACTTCGAGACCGGCCAGGGCAGCGCGCTCTCGGCCAATGCCAACTTCGGTGTCGACCAGCAGACCTGCGAGGCGCGCGCCTATGCGCTGGCGCGACGCTACAAGCCCTTCCTCATCAACACGGTAGTCGGCTTCATCGGGCCGGAGTACCTGTACGACGGCAAGCAGATCATCCGCGCCGGGCTCGAGGACCACTTCTGCGGCAAGCTGCTGGGCCTGCCCATCGGCTGCGACATCTGCTACACCAACCACGCCGAGGCCGACCAGGACGACATGGACACGCTGCTCGTGCTGCTGGGCACGGCGGGCATCAACTTCATCATGGGCATCCCGGGCGCGGACGACGTGATGCTCAACTACCAGAGCACCTCCTTCCACGACGCGCTCTTCCTGCGCGAAACGCTGGGCCTGAAGCGCGCGCCCGAATTCGAGGCCTGGCTGCAGCGCATGCAGATCACCAACGCGGCCGGGCAACTGGCGCCGCCTGCTGCCAACCGGCTGCTGGCCGACATGAGCGGGCTGTCCGCGCTCGCGTCATGAGCGATTCACCGGTCACACCCAACCCCTGGGCGCAATGGCGCTCGGCCACGCCCGCGCGGCTGGCGCTGGGCCGCGCCGGCGCAGGCATGCCGACCGACGAGACGCTGCGCTTTGGCTGGGCACATGCGATGGCACGCGATGCCATCCATGCCGCGCTCGACGTCGATGCGCTCGAAGCCGCCTTGCGATCGCAGCACTGGGAGGTGGCGCGCGCACGCAGCCGTGCAGCGGACCGCACCGAATACCTGCGCCGCCCCGACCTCGGCCGGCAGCTCGACGAGGACGACGCCACGCGCCTGCTCGTCGACGGCCGCTACGGCTGCGATGTCTGCGTCGTGATCGGCGACGGGCTCTCCTCGCTCGCCGTCGCCCGCCATGCGGCGCCGCTGCTGGCCGCATTGCGCTCGCACCTGCCGCCCGACACCAGCTTCGCCCCGGTGGTCATCGCCACGCAGGCACGCGTGGCGCTGGCCGACGAGGTGGGCGAGCTGTTCGGCGCGGCGCTCTCGGTCATGCTGATCGGCGAGCGCCCCGGCCTGAGCTCGCCCGACAGCCTCGGCATCTACCTCACGCATTCGCCCAAGCGCGGCCGGCACGATGCCGAGCGCAACTGCATCTCCAATGTGCGGCCCGAAGGCCTGTCCTATGAAACCGCCGCGTTCAAGCTGGCATGGCTGATGCGCGAATCCCTGCGCCGCGGGCTGACCGGCGTCGGGCTCAAGGACGAGAGCGATCTCGCAGTGCTGAAGCAACCCGGTGCGGTGAGGCCGGGGCTGCCCGGCTAGACGCCTTCCAATTCCCGGCGTGTCGAAGCTGGCGTGGAGATCGGCGGGCCGCGGCGAGCGTCGAGGCGGCAGGAGGCAAGCGTGAGCTCATGCGGTGGGCTGGCACGGCTGATGCGTAGGTCGACGCGGAAGTGTCACCAGCGCCGCATACGCTCGGTGCTTCCCATCCACACCGCACAACAACAGGGAACGCATGCAACGCCGCCTCATTCTCCTTACCCCCCTCGCCACCGCGCTCGTCGCCACCGGCTGCGCCAGCCTCTCGCCCGCCAAGGGCTTGTCGCCCGGCCACTGGGACGCCTTCAACCGCGCGCAGATCGAAGGCCTGATCGCCGGCCTCGGCAAGGACAGCCCTGGCTACAACGCCGCCAGGCCGCCCTACGTCGTCTTCGACTGGGACAACACCAGCGTCTTCCTCGACATCGAGGAAGCCTCGCTGATCTACCAGCTCGAGAACCTGGTGTTCGGCGCCACGCCCGCGCAGCTCGAGGTGGCATTGCGCAAGAACATTCCGAAGAAAGACTTCCTCCCGCCGTTCAACAACGCGGCCGGCGGGTCGGTCAACATCGACCTGGTGGTGCCCGACATCGTGGCAAGCTACACCTGGCTCTATCAGAACTATGCCGGCCTCAAGGGCAGCCAGCCGCTGGCGGCCGTGAAGCTGAATCCGCACTACATCGCGTTCACCACCAAGGTGCGCTATCTCTACGAAGCCATCGGCGACACCTTTGACCACGACACGGCCTACCCGTGGGTGACCTACCTCTTCGCCGGCATGACCGAGGCGCAGGTGCGCAAGCTCACGGCCGACACGGTGGCATGGCAGCTGAAGGAGCCGATCGTCAAGGTCAAGTGGACGTCGCCCGCAGCCCTGCCGGGCCGCGCCGGCGTGGTGTCGGTGAGCTGGAAGAACGGCCTGCGGCTGCAACCCGAGATACAGGCGCTGTACGCCGCCTTCCGCAACGCGGGCTTCGACGTGTGGGTGTGCTCGGCGTCGTTCGTCGATGTCATCAAGGAAATCTCGTCGAACCCCGCCTTCGGCTACAACAACCCGCCCGAGCGCGTGCTCGCGATGGAACTGGAGCGCGATGCCAATGGCGTGATCCAGCCCGAGTTCCGCCGCGGCTACGACCAGACGCAGGGCCCGGGCAAGACGAAGAACATCCAGCGCTTCCTCGTCGCCAAGTACGGCTACGGCCCGAGCTTCGTGGCCGGCGACAGCGAAGGCGACCAGAACATGATGGCCGACTTCGCCGACACGAAGAAGGTGCTGATCGTGAACCGCCTGCGCGACCCGAAGACCGACATCGGCAAGTTCTCGGCGATGGCGGTGCAGAACTACGGCAAGGCCGACACGCGCTATCTGCTGCAGGGGCGCAACGACAACACCGGCGAGTGGGTGCCGTCGCAATTGCACACGCCGCTGGGTGCGACGCAGGGCAAGGCACTCAAGTAGGAGAAGGAGCGGTTCCACGTCTGCGGTGCGGCTTGCCTATGATGGCTCCATCAAAGCAACCCGCACCGGAGACAACATGGCCGCAGAGCGCTATCCCCTCGCCGAACTGAAAGACCTGCCCGAAGACATCCGCACCGCGATCCTCGCGGTGCAGGAAAAGGCCGGCTTCGTGCCGAACGTGTTCCTCGGTCTCGCGCGCCGCCCCGCCGAATGGCGCGCCTTCTTCGCGTACCACGACGCGCTCATGCTCAAGGAGGAAGGCTCGCTCACCAAGGGCGACCGCGAGATGATCGTCACCACCACCAGCGCGGCCAACAAGTGCCTGTACTGCGTGGTGGCGCACGGCGCGCTGCTGCGCATCTACGAGAAGAAGCCGCTGGTGGCCGACCAGGTGGCGGTGAACTATCGCAAGGCCGCTATCACGCCGCGCCAGCGCGCGATGCTCGACTTTGCGATGAAGGTCTGCGAACGCTCGCACGAGATCGACGACAGCGACTTCCCGCCGCTGCACGCGCACGGCTTCGACGACGAGGACATCTGGGATATCGCGGCCATCACCGCCTTCTTCGGCCTGAGCAACCGGCTGGCGAGCTTCAGCGGCATGCAGCCGAACAACGAGTTCTTCCTGATGGGGCGGCTGCCGCGCGAGAAGAAGTGAGCCTGATTTGATGCGGGGTCCGTTCAGGGCGTGTGCACAGGGCACCGGGTACTCCTCTGCGCGAATGCCCCTGGGCCATCAACCGCAGGCAAGCTCCGATAGAAGCTCAGCCCTTGCCGCGACAAGAAGCCAGTGCATCCAGCGCCGGCTTGTAGGTAGGCGTGGCGACGTCCATCACGCCCAGCACCGTGTGGTACAGGTTGTCGTGGGTGAGCGGCGTGTCGAGCCCCGCCTCCATGCACGAACGCGAAAGCTTGCGCCGTTGACTCATGCCTTCGCTGAACCACGTGACCATCGGCACGTGCTTCTGCGCCTCGGGCGCGAAGCTGTACGGCACGCCGTGCAGGAACAGGCCGTATTCGCCGAGCGACTCGCCGTGGTCGCTCACGTACAGCATCGCCGGGTCGTACTGCTTCGATTGGGCCTTGAGCCAGTCGATGGTCTGGCCTAGGAAGCGGTCGGTCTGCACGATCGAGTTGTCGTACACGTTCATGAGCTCGGCGTGGCCGCACTCGGCCAGCGCATTGGTCTTGCACTCGGGCAGGAAGCGCTTCACGTCGGGCGCCGAGCGCTTGTAGTAGGCCGGGCCGTGGCTGCCCATCTGGTGCATCACCAGCACGACCCCCTTGGCGCGGCGCTCGGCCGGCAGCGCGGCAATGCGCTCGTCGAGGCCCTTGAGCATCACGTCGTCGAGGCATTCGTCGCCGTCGCACAGCGCCTTCTTGGTGGCGGCATCGAGGCCTTCGAAGGCCGAGGCGTTCGGCACGCGGACACACACACCCTTGCAGCCGGCCTGGTTGTCCAGCCAGAAAACGGCCAGGCCCGCAGCCTGCAGCACGTCAACCAGTGTCTCGTAGTCGTCCTTGCGCGATTCGTAGCCTTCCTTGCCCAGTGGCGAGAACATGCACGGCACGGAGGCCAGCGTGTTGGTGCCGCAGGAATGCACCTCGCGGTAACTCAGCACACCGCGCCTGGCGAGTTCGGGCGTGGTGTCGCGCGCATAGCCATTCAAGGCGAAGTGGTCGGCGCGAGCCGTCTCGCCCACCACCACCACGAACAGCGGTGGCTTGGTCTGAGCCGCATAGCTGGCGCCCAGCGCCGTGCCGGCAGTGATCGGAATCAGCTTGCCGCTGCGCTTGAACAGCGGCTTGATGAACAGCGAGCCCGTGGAATAGAGCGTCGCGATGGGGTTCATCATGTAGCGCAGATGAACGTTGTTGCGCATCAGCGGCGCCAGCTCGCGGTTCATGGACACCGCCGCGCCCAGCGCGACGAGCACCGACAGCAGCAACAGCGCGGCGTTGCGCCAGAGCTTCGACAGAAAGCGCATCGGCGTGACGCGCACCCGCCACAGCAGCCAGGCCGCAGGCAGGACCACCACGCCGACGTTGAAGGCCATGCGCCAGCTCAGCAGATCGCGCGCCTCGTTCGGATCGGTCTGCAGCGCGTTGGCGATCATGGTCGGGTCCATCACCACGCGGTACTGGAGCATGTAGTGCTGGACCACCGCGGCCAGCACGACCACGGCGAGCCACAGCGGCTTCATCCAGCGCGACCAGGCGGTCAGCGACAGCATGGCCGCCGAGCCGCACAGCGTGAGCAGGCTCATGGCCACGATGGTGGACATGTAGGTGCTCGGCGCACCGCCGATACGGGCCAGCTCGTTCCACAGCGGCCAGTTGGTGGTCAATACGAGGTAGAGGCTGAGCCAAAGAACGAGCACGGCGGCCGAACGCGGCTGCTTCAACCACAGGTTGAAGCGCTCCCACGACGTACCGGAGGCGGGTGAGTGCGGCGTTTTGGGGTCAGAAGTGCTCGCCCGCTGCAGGGGTGCGGGCTCGATTCGCGAAACAGACATGCGGCGAATGTAGCGAGTCCGCCTGAAGCGAGCCTGAATTGCCCCTTCAGTCGGTGTTCAGGCTGGCCCGGCGCAGTCGCATCTTCGCGCGCCTGCGCGCCATGAGCACGCCGGAAGCGGCCAGGCCCAGCGGCCGGCTGACGCCGCGCTCCACAATGACCGACACCACCGCGCCCAGCACCGCCGCCACGACGACATCGGAGGGAAAATGCAGGCCCAGGAACACCCGGCTCCATGCCACCACAACAGCCACCAGCAGCGCCGCCAGCATGGCTGCGCGGGAAGGCAGGCACCAGAGCGAAAAGGCGGCGGCAAAGGTTCCGGCCGCATGCAGGCTCGGAAAGCCGGGCCGCACGCCCTGGGGCACCCACTGGATGCCAAGGCCATAGAACGCAGGCCGGGGAACCGGCATCAGCGTGCGGATCATGTTCACGATCAACCACACGGCCAGCACGCTCACCAGCACCGTGAACAGCGCATGGCGCCAGCGCCGGCTGAACAGCGCGCAGACCCCGATGGCGAGCGTCAGCAGGGCCGGCAGCAGGTTGGAGGAGAACTCGGCGACACGCAGGCTCCACGCAGGCACCGAAGGGTCCGCGTTGATCAGCCTGAACAGTGCGAAATCAAGATCCTGCATGTGCGGGCATCGCCGGCTTCAGCGTGCGCGATTTGAAGCGAGTCACCGCCGCCTCGATGACGAAGCCCATCACCCAGCAGACCCACGCGGTCCAGAGGGTGTGGCTCATGTAATGGGCGCCGCGCAGTTGCTGCGACGCGCCCAGCACGAACCCCGCAACCACGGACACCCCCAGCCAGATCGCCGCCGCACGGGACGACACCCGGCGCAGCACGAAGTACCCGCCCACGTAGGCAAAGGCCGCAGACGCATGGCCGGCAGGAAAACACCCGCCCGGTCCGCCATCGTTGACGCCCCACGACCAGTGCGACACATACCGTGCAACGCCGCCGAACTCCTGCAGGTCCCACGGGCAGCTGGTCTGGCTGGCATGCTTGAGCGCGCTGACGGCGATCACCGAGGCCAGCACCGTGAGCGCCAGCTGGGCGCGGCCCCCGGTGCTCAGGCGGCGCAGGAAGCCGAACGGCCACCGGATTGCGGCGAACAATGCGATCACGAGCGCCCAGCTCAGGTTCCGGGCGCCCTCATGCATCACGTGAACCGTGAAAGGGTTGTCGCGCAAGGGAAAACCCGCATGCGAACCTGCCATGCGCGCCAGCGCCAGGTCTGCCCCCGTCGCGTCCCATGCCATCAGTGCAACCAGTGCAAAAAGGGTCAAGACCCCCAGGCGAAATAGCGGGAAACGTGTCATGAACGAAGGCGGGACTGAAAAACAGACGCGAGCCTACGTTCGCGGAATGAACCCAGCCTGAAGCAAGATGAACCGAACCTGACTGGCAGGCCCCGTGCAACCGGGCAGCGCTAGACTCCATTTTTTTGTTGGAAGGACATGGCGTGCGCATATTGCTGGTCGAAGATGACACTGCGTTGGCAGATGCCGTCTGCAGCTACCTGCTGGCCAAGGCCTTCGTGGTCGACGTGGCTTCGAGCCTGGCCGACGCCCGCGGCGCCCTGCTTTCGGTGCAATACGCGGCCGTGCTGCTCGACCTGCACCTGGGCGACGGCGACGGCCTCTCGCTGCTGCCGCAGGTGCGCGCCCTGCCCGAGCGCCCCATCGTCATCGTGCTGACGGCACGCGACCAGGTGACCGACCGCATCCGCGGCCTGGATGCCGGCGCCGACGACTACCTCATCAAGCCCTATGACCCCGCCGAGCTGCTGGCGCGCCTGCGCGCGGTCGAGCGCCGCCGCAGCACGAGCAGCTCGCCGGTGCTGCAGCTCGGCACGCTGGAGATCGACCTGGCGCACGACATGGTGCGCAAGGACGGCTCGCCGATCACGCTGACGCAGAAGGAATGGGCGCTGCTGCGCGTCATGGCCACGCGACCCGAGCGCATCCACACGCGCGAGAACCTTGCCGATGCGCTCTACGGCTTCGGCGACGAGGCCGACAGCAACACGCTCGAGGTCTTCATCAGCCGCCTGCGCCGCAAGCTGGGACGCAACCACATCCAGACGCTGCGCGGCCTCGGCTATCGCCTGTCGTTCTCGGCGGACGACGACGAATGAGCCTGAACAAGCTCGTGGCCGGCCGCGACACGCTCGCGGGCCGGCTGACCCGCACGCTGATCCTCTGGGTCGGCGGCGTGTGGCTGCTGTGCGTGTTCGCCGTGGTCTGGTATGTGGACCGCGAGATCAACCACAACTTCGACAACGAAATGGTCGAAGTTTCGCACCGCATGTTCGCGATGGCCGTGCAGGAACTGGAAAAGCTGCAGCACCCCAGACAGGAGCCGCCGCGCGAACCGCTGATCGCGCCCAAGCAGCTGTTCTCCGAGGACGCGGTGATCTACCAGATCGTCGACCTGCACGAACACGTACTGCTGCGCTCCGCCGAAGCGCCCGCGGACACCTTCGATGTGCCGCTGGCCGCCGGCTTCGCGAACAACCCGAGCTGGCGCATCTACACCGTGCGCCATCCGACGCTGGGCCTGTTCTTCCAGGTGGCGGACCCGCTCGACGAACGCCGCCATGCCCTGAACCGCACGCTCTTCGGCCTGATCATTCCGCTCGTCGCGGTGCTGCCGCTGCTCGCGCTGGTGTTGCGCAACGTGGCGCGTACCGAGCTGCGGGCGCTGCAGGAGCTGGCCGGTGAGATCGAGAAACGCAGCGGCGCCGACCTGAGCCCGATCGCCCTGCCCGGCCTGCCGAGGGAGCTGCGCACCGTCGGCGACCACGTCAACCGGCTGCTGGAGCGCCTGTCGCACTCGCTCGACGTGGAGCGCGCGCTGGCGGCCAACGCCGCGCACGAACTGCGAACACCGCTTGCCGCCGCCCGCCTGCGGCTGCAGACCGCGCTCGAACACGACCTGCAGCGCAACGACGTGCAGGCCGCGCTCGATGCGCTGCGCACCCTCAGCCACCGCACCGAGAAGCTGCTGCAGCTGTCGCGCGCGGAATCGGGCGCCTCGCTCACACGCACGCGGGTCGACCTGGTGCAGCTCGCCGGCGCCGTGGCGCAGGACTTCTGGCAAGACCCGCGCAACACCGAGCGCCTCGTGCTCAAGGTGCCCGACAGCGCCACCCCCCTGGCCCTCGGCGACTTCGACGCACTCGCGATCGCACTGCGCAACCTGGTGGAGAACGCGCTGCGCTACGGGGGTGGCCGCGTCGTCGTCGAGGTGACGGCGCCCTGCACCCTTGCCGTGCGCGACTTCGGCCCCGGCGTGAACCCCGCGCAGCTCGAAACCCTGCGCGAGCGCCATGTGCGCCATAGCTCCGACCGCGCCGGCTACGGCCTGGGCATCTCGATCGTGGGCACCATCGTCGAGAAGCACGGCGCGAGGCTCGAACTCTCGTCGCCGCCGGCGGCCGCGGCGCATGGCTTCGAGGCTCGCATCGTGCTGCAGCCGGCCTGAGCTGCGTCAGCGGCTCCTGCTCAGTCGCTCACCAGCGTGCGCAGCCAGTCGGGCAGCGCCAGCGCCTTCTGCTTCGGGAAATCGACCCAGATGGTGGTTGCGCCGCCGGCCGCGCAGATCACGTCGGGCGCGTCTTCGCGGACCATGGTGGCCCAGCTTTCGAAGGTGGTGCGCCCCGGGTCGCTCACGTACATCTTGATCCGCACGTTGCCCGGGTATTCGATCTGCCGGTAGAAGTTGCAGAAGGCATTGACGATCACCATGCCCTCGCCGCCCGGCGCGGGCTCGACACCGATCGAGCGGATCCAGTCGATGCGCGCGGTTTCGAGATAGCGAAAGTAGGTGCCGTTGTTCAGGTGGCCCATGGCGTCCATGTCGCCCCAGCGGATGGGGATCGACATTTCGTACACGAGCTTCTTCTTTTCGGGGATTTCGATTCTCATCGGTGAGCCTTGATGGATGCGAGGATGCCCAGGACGAACAGCAAGGCAGCCAGCCATTCGGTGGCCAGCGGCCAGCGGCCGTCCCAGAGGAAGGAATAGAGCAATGCGAACAGCGTCTCGCTGACGATCAGCTGGCCGCACAGGCTCGCAGACAGCCGCTGGCTCGCGACGTTCCACAGGATGGTCGCGAGCCACGACGAACCGAAACCGCTCGCCAGTGCGATCCAGATGAACAGCATGCCGTCGGGCTGCGACCGCAGCGTGGCGGCATCGCTGCCCGCCGCCGCCCACAGCAGCAAGGCCCCGAGGCCGGTGGCAATGCCGAGCCAGTTGGCCCAGTCGGCCGCGTGCACCTCGCGGTGCCGCTGCAGCCAGGCGGCGTTGAGCAAGCCGTAGACCGTCCAGCTCACCATCGAGCACAGCGCCAGCGCAATGCCCCCGCCGAAGCGCGCGCCAGCACCACTGCCCGCGCCGCCGTGCGCCGACCAGGCGCCCCAGATCATGAGTGCCATGCCCGCGCCCGTGAGCAACAGCCCGGGCAGCAAGGCCCGCATGTGCAGGCCCGCGGGCCGGCCCAGCAGCATCATCCAGACAGGGATCGTGCCGATGACGAGGCTCGGCACCTCGGTGCCGGCTGCCGCGATGCCGAAGGCGAGCAGCAGGTAGTAGCCGCTGAAGCCCAGCACGCTGAGCCCCAGCGCCGCGAGCGCCTGCCGACCGTTTGGCCAGCGCACGGCGGCCGGCCGCGCGAACACCGCAAGCCCCGAGACCGCGCCGAACACGAGAAAGCGCGCGGCGGTGATGTCGACCATGCCGAATTGGCCCACCATGCGCGGCGCTACGAACACCAGCCCCCAGAGCGCACCCGCGCCCAGGCCGGCGGCAATGCCGGTCCAGGCCCGCGGACTCAGAGCGCGAACCCGTCGTCGGCCGCAATGACGGCACCGTTCACGAAATGGCTCTCGCCGCTGGCCAGCAGCACGATCAGGCCGTCCAGGTCCTCGGGCTTGCCCACGCGCTTGCGCGGCAGCATGCTGACCAGCCTGGCGCCTGCCTCGGTGGTCCAGTGCTCCTCGTTGAGTTCGGTCGCGATGTAGCCCGGGCACAGCGCGTTCACGTTGATGCCGAAGCGGCCCCACTCGAGCGCCATGGCCTTGGTCATCTGCACTACCGCGGCCTTGCTCATGCAATACGTGCCGATCTGCGGCATGACCTTGAGCGCCGCCGACGAGGCGATGTTGATGATCCGCCCGCCGATGTAGGTGCCCGGTGCCGTGCCCGTGGCGCGCGCCAGCATGCGCTTGCCGACTTCCTGCGCGACGAAGAAGGAGCCCTTCACGTTGGTGTCGAAGATGTAGTCGTAGTCGTCGGGCGTCACGTCCTGCAGGCGCTGCGTGGTGCTCACGCCCGAGTTGTTGACCAGGATGTCGATGGGGCCGACCTCGGTCTCCGCACGCGCGACCGCGGCCTTGATGCTGCCGATGTCGGTCACGTCGAGCTCGACCACATGGGCGTCGCCGCCCTCGCCTTCGATGCGGGCGCGCAGCTCCTTGAGCTTCTCGACGCGGCGGCTGGCCAGCACCACGGCGGCACCGGCGCGCGCCAGGGTTTTCGAGAACTGCGCGCCGAGCCCGCTGGAGGCGCCGGTGACGAAGGCCACGCGGCCGGAAAGATCGATGCTGTAAGCCATGGACTGGATCCTGTGGAGTCGCGCAGGTGACGAAACAGGCCCGTCCGCGAGTGACACGGACCGCCCGTGGACGCCGCATAAAATGCCCCGCGCCTCGAAAAATCATTATCGACCCAACCCACATGACCCACGACGAAATCCTCGCCCAGTTCGGCCCTCGCGAAGCCATGGAATACGACGTGGTCGTGGTCGGCGGCGGCCCGGCCGGCCTCTCGACCGCGATCCGGCTCAAGCAGTTGGCCGCGCAGCACGAGAAGGAGATCTCGGTCGTGGTGCTCGAAAAGGGCTCGGAGCCCGGCGCGCACATCCTCTCTGGCGCCATCATGGACCCGCGCGCGCTCAACGAGCTGCTGCCCGACTGGGAGGAACTCGGCGCGCCGCTCAACCAGCCCGTGACCGACGACGCGATGGTGTTCCTCGGCGAGAAGTCGGGCCTGCGCACCCCCAACCTGTTCCTGCCGGCCTGCTTCCAGAACCACGGCAACTACATCATCAGCCTCGGCGCCTTCACCAAGTGGCTGGCGCAGCAGGCCGAGAACATGGGCGTCGAAATCTTCCCGGGCTTCCCCGCGGCGGAAGTGCTCTACAACGAAGACGGTTCGGTGCGCGGCGTGGCCACCGGCAACATGGGCGTGGGCAAGGACGGTGAACCGACCGAGAACTTCCAGCTCGGCATGGAGCTGCTGGGCAAGTACACCGTGTTCGCCGAAGGCGCGCGCGGCCACCTCGGCCGCCAGCTCATCGCGAAGTACAAGCTCGACGCCGGCAAGGACCCGCAGACCTACGGCCTCGGCGTGAAGGAAGTGTGGGAGATCGACCCCAAGCGCCACCAGCCCGGCTTCGTGCTGCATACGGCCGGCTGGCCCATGAAGAGCGACACCTATGGCGGCGCCTTCCTCTATCACATGGAGGACAACAAGGTCACGATGGGCTTCATCACCGGACTGGACTACAGCAACCCCTACCTGAGCCCGTTCGAGGAAATGCAGCGCTGGAAGCTGCACCCCAACATCCGCTGGTACCTCGAAGGCGACGAGGCCCAGGGCATCAAGCCGGCCAAGCGCATCGGCTACGGCGCGCGCGCCATCACGGCCGGCGGCCTGATGTCGCTGCCCAAGACGGTGTTCCCGGGCGGCGCGCTGGTCGGCTGCGAGGCCGGCTACCTCAACGTGAGCCGCATCAAGGGCAGCCATGCGGCCATCAAGACCGGCATGCTGTGCGCCGAAGCCGCCTTCGAGGCGGTGCAGGCCGGCCGCCAGCACGACGAACTCACGGCCTACCCGGCCGCGTTCGAGAAGAGCTGGCTCTACACCGAGCTGAACAAGGCGCGCAACTTCAAGGCCTGGTTCAAGAAGGGCCTGGGTATCGCGACCTTCATGAACGGCATCGAGCAGTGGCTGCTCAAGGGCCACATTCCATGGACACTGCACCGCAACAAGCCCGACCACCTCTACCTGAAGCCCGCTTCGGAGTGCAAGCCCATCGTCTATCCGAAGCCGGACGGCAAGCTCACCTTCGACCGCCTCTCCAGCGTGTTCATCAGCAACACCAACCATGAAGAGCAGCAGCCGGCCCACCTGACGCTGAAGGACGCGACGGTGCCGGTCAACATCAACCTCGCCAAGTTCGCCGGCCCCGAAAGCCGCTACTGCCCGGCCGGCGTGTACGAGTTCGTGGGCACCGAGGACGGCAAGCAGCGCCTGCAAATCAATGCGCAGAACTGCGTGCACTGCAAGACCTGCGACATCAAGGACCCGACGCAGAACATCGTGTGGGTCACACCCGAAGGCGGCGGCGGGCCGAACTACGTGGGCATGTAAGGCCTCCTTGCCTCGTCGGCGAGCCCTCTTCGGAGGGCTTTTTCATTTCGGCTCTCCGCTGCGCTTCGTGTTGCCGGAGCCTCGCGTATTCTGGCGGCTCACAGGAGACGAAACCCATGCACATCGTCATCACCGGCGGCGCCGGTTTTCTGGGCGCTCGCCTCGCCCGCACGCTGTTGAAGCAAGGCCCCCTCTCGCTGGCCGGCGCACCGGCCCGGCCGATCGAGCGCATCACGCTGGTCGACCGCGTGGGCGCGCCCGCCGACCTCGCGTCCGATGCGCGCATCGCCACCGTGACGGGCGACCTCAACGCGCAACTCTCGCCCGATGCAGACGCGACCGTCTGGCGCGAAGCCGATGCCGTCTTCCACCTGGCCGCGGCCGTGAGCGGCGAGTGCGAGGCCGACTTCGACCTCGGCATGCGCAGCAATTTCGCAGCCACGCACGCGTTGCTCGAACGGGTGCGTGCGCTCGGCACGAAGCCAGTGCTGGTGTTCGCCAGCTCGCTCGCGGTGTTCGGCGATTCGCCCGAGCAGCCGCTGCCGAAGGTCATCGAAGACCACACGCTGCCCACGCCGCAGACCAGCTACGGCATCCAGAAATTCATCGGCGAGCAGCTGGTGGCCGATTTCACGCGCAAGGGCTTCGTGCGCGGGCGCAGCGTGCGGCTCATGACGGTGAGCGTACGCCCGGGCAAACCCAACGGCGCGGCCTCGGGCTTCTTCAGCGGCATGATCCGCGAGCCGCTGGCCGGCCTGCGCGCGGCCTGCCCCGTGCCCGATTCGACGCCTGTCGCCATCGCGTCACCGGCGCGCACCATCGAGGGCATCATCCGCGCCGCCGAGGCGAGCGATGCGCAGTGGGGTCCGCGCACCGCACTGAACCTGCCCTCGCTGGCCACCACCGTGGGCGAGATGGCCGCGGCGCTGGAGCGCGTGGCCGGCAAGGCCGCCACCGCCCTGCTCGATCGCACGCCCGACCCGGCGATCATGCGCATCGTGAAGACCTGGCCCGGTCGCATAGAGACCGCGCGCGCCAGGACGCTGGGTCTCGGCTGCGACGAGAACTTCGAGACGGTCATTCGCGAGTACGTCCGTGAAAATCCCGACGCGGTGAAACTCCCTGGTGTTGCATAGTCGGGGCCAAGCGCACCTGACGCGCTCCTGACCTCAACTCCCCGGAGACACCATGAAATTCGGCCCCATTGCCGCCGCTTGCCTTTCGCTCGCCCTGAGTTCGGTCGCCTTCGCGCAGACGACCATGAAGATCAGCATCTCGACGGCACAGAACTCCCACCAGGGCGTGGCCATCGACACCTTCGCCAAGGAAGTCGAGAAGCGCACGGGGGGCCGCTACAAGGTGCAGACCTTCTACAACGGTTCGCTGGGCGGCGAGCGCGAGTCGATCGAGGCGGTGCAGCTGGGCACGCAGGAACTGGCCTTCTCCTCGACCGGCCCCGTGCCCAACTTCGTGCCCGAGACCAAGATCCTCGACGTGCCCTTCCTGTTCCGCGACAAGGCCCATGCGCGTGCCGTGCTCGACGGCCCCATCGGACAAGACCTGCTGACCAAGTTCGACGCCAAGGGCTTCAAGGCGCTGGCCTGGGCCGAGAACGGCTTCCGGCACATGACCAACAGCAAGCGCGACGTGAAGGCCCCCGAAGACCTCAAGGGCCTGAAGATGCGCACGATGGAGAACCCGGTGCACATCGCGGCCTACAAGGGCTTCGGCATCATCACCACGCCGATGGCCTTCCCCGAGGTGTTCACCGCGCTGCAGCAGGGCACGGTCGACGGCCAGGAGAACCCGCTGCCGGTCATCATCTCGGCCAAGTTCGACCAGGTGCAGAAGCACCTGTCGCTCACGGGCCACGTCTACTCGCCCTGTATCTTCCTGATGAACAAGGCGAGCTTCGACAAGCTCAGCGCCGCCGACAAGCAGGCCTTCCTCGACGCCGCCAAGGAAGGCACCAAGGCCAACCGCGCGCGTGTCGACGAGGACGACGCCAAGGGCGTGGCCGACCTGCGCGCCAAGGGCATGACCGTGATCGACAACGTCGACAAGGCCAAGTTCGTCGCCGCGCTGGCACCGGTGAACGCCCAGTTCGAGAAGGAATTCGGCAAGGCGAATCTCGACAAGATCCGCGACTACAAGTGAAAGAAAAATTCCTTGGCATCGAGCGCTGGACCACCGGCGTGTCGATGGTCCTGGCCTGCGTGATGCTGGTCATTGCATCGGCCCTGGGCGTGTTCCAGATCATCACCCGCTTCGTGCTGGAGCAGCCGGCCGAGTGGAGCGAGATCCTGATCCGCGTGAGCCTCATCTGGATGGTGTTCCTCGGCATCCCGATGGCGTTCCGCCAGGGCGCGATGGTGAGCGTGGACGTGCTCTACCGCTGGAGCCCGCCGCGCGTGCGCCGCGTGCTCGACGCGGTTGTGAGCATTGCGGCGCTGGCCCTGATGCTCGTCATCCTCTGGTGGGGCTGGGACTATGCGATGCGCGGCCGCGTCCAATCGATGGCCGGGCTCGAGAGCCTCTCCATGATGTGGTCCTACCTGGCGCTGCCGGTCGGCTCGCTGTTCTGCCTGTTCGGCATCGTCGGCAATTTTCTCGATCCCAAGCGGCTCGAACTGGAGACCGCGCAATGAGTGTCGTGATGGTTGCAACGATGGTGGTGTGCTTCGCACTGTCGATCTCGGTGGCGGTGTCCATCGGGCTGGCGTCGATCCTGGGCATCCAGGTGGCCAACGCCAACATGCTGATCTCCGTGAAGGAGATGTTCAACGCGATCAACAAGTTTCCGCTGGCGGCCATCCCGTTCTTCATCCTGGCCGGCAACCTGATGGAAACCGGCGGCATCTCGCGCCGGCTGGTCGAGTTCGCCAAGAGCATCGTGGGCGGCGTGCAGGGCGGCCTGCCCATGACCTGCGTGCTCACCTGCATGATCTTCGCGGCGGTGTCGGGCTCGTCGGTAGCCACCACTTTCGCGATCGGCGCCATCCTGATCCCGGCGCTCATCAAGCACGGCTACCCCACGGCGTACGCGGCGGCGCTGCAGGCCACCAGCGCCGAACTGGGCGTGATCATCCCGCCCTCGATCCCGATGATTCTCTACGGCGTGAGCGCCGAGGTGTCCATCGGCGAGCTGTTCATCGCGGGCTTCGGCCCCGGCATCCTGATCAGCCTGGCGCTCATGCTGTTCGTCTGGATCTACTGCAAGTGGAAGGGCTGGGGCAAGAACGACGGCGACGGCCGCATGCCCTTCGGCCGCGCGCTGTGGCAGGCCGGCTGGGCGCTGCTGATGCCCGTCATCATTTTGGGCGGCATCTACGGCGGCATCTTCACGCCGACCGAGGCCTCGGCGGTGGCGGTGTTCTACGCGCTGGTGGTGGGCATAGTGATCTACCGCGAGATCAAGCTGCAGGACCTGTACGCGATCCTGCGCAAGTCGGTGCTGTCGTCGGCGGTGATCATGTTCATCATCGCCAACGCGGGACTGTTCGCGTTCCTGATCACGCGCGCAGGCGTGCCCGACGCCATCGGCCACTGGCTGCAGGAAGTGCTGAAGTCGCCCGCGATGTTCCTGCTGGGCGTGAACGCGGCGCTGTTCATCATCGGCATGTTCATCGAGACCAGTGCGGCCATCATCGTGCTCGCGCCGATCCTGGCGCCGGTAGCAGTGCACTTCGGCATCGACCCGGTGCACTTCGGTCTGATCATGGTGGTGAACCTCGCGCTGGGCATGATCACCCCGCCCTTCGGCGTGAACCTGTTCGCGGCCTGTACGGTGGCCCGCATCTCGCTCGACCGGATCATTAAATACCTGGTGCCCTTCGTGCTGGTGATCCTGGCCTGCCTGATGGTGATCACCTACGTGCCGTGGATCTCGCTCGCGCTGCGGGACCTGGTCTACGCCAGGTAGCCGAGGCGCGGTCCACGCCGGGCAGCGCGCCCGGCGTGCGGCGGAACGCGCGGGCCGCCCCGGGGCAGCCAATGGCCCTGCGAGGCAAACGGTTCATGAAGATGTCATCGGTTGCAACGATGCTGCGGCCCTCGACTCCCCAAAGCTGTGGCTGCCATGTTTCCCACCAAGACCGACAAGGCGCGCGACGAACTCCAGGGCGGACAGCGCACGCTCAGCCAGCGCGAGCGCGCCCTGCTGCTGATGGCCGACGGCCGGCGCTCGCTGACCGACTTCAGCGCGCTGTTCCCCGACCGGCATGAAGCCGAGCTGGCGATCCGGGCGCTGATCCAGAGGGGCTACCTGCAGAGCCCGCAAGCCGCGGACGCACCGGCACCCGCCCAGCCCGTGCCGATCCCCGCCAACGAACCGATCCGCCTCCCCACCTCGGCCGATACCTTCGACGGCAAGCGCTCGCTGGCCACCACGCGCATGTTCCTGTTCGACATCTGCGAGCGCATGTTCGTGCGGCGCGACCCGAAGTTCGCGCTGCAGATGCGCGACGCGCTGCGCGAGGCGCGCGACCGCGAGGCGATGCTGACCATCGCCGCGCTGATGCTGACCGAGATCGAGAAAACCGCCGGCGTGGAGCGGGCCGAATCGCTGCGCGAGCGCATCGACCGGCTGCTGCCGCCGGCCGAAATCGTTCATTGAAGAGCGCACCCCGGGCGCGAACGCAGCCTGTGACACCATCGCGAGGTGAACTCCGCTCCTGAAAAACCGCCCCTGTCCGACCGGCTTCGCGCCTGGGCCCGGCGCGTCAAGCGCGACGGCGTCACGCTGTGGTTCGCCGGCAGGCATGCATCCACCCCGTGGTATGCCAAGGCACTGGGCATGTTCGTGGTCACCTACGCGCTCAGCCCGATCGACCTCATTCCCGACTTCATCCCGGTCCTGGGCTACCTCGACGACGTTCTCCTGCTGCCGGGGCTGATCTGGCTTGCGATCCGGATGATTCCGCCGCCGGTGCTCGCGGAGTGCCGCCGGCAAGCCGACGACTGGATGCAGAAGTCGGGCGCCAGGCCAACCAGCCGGTATGGCGCCGCGCTTGTCGTGGCCGTGTGGATCGCGGTCGGCGTCGCGGCGTGGCGCCTGTGGTCGCGATAGGGTGAAGGGCAAATCCGGCGCTGCGGGCTGCGCGATCCACTACACTTGCCGGGGTCAGGAGAGAGCCCCGCACGCCGGGGCCGCCGAAGGCGCAGGGGATTCCCGAACGCTCAGGCAAAAGGACTGACAAGGCACTGGTGGACACCGGTGTTTCCTTGCTGGAGAGAGGCCGTTGCCAAGCAACGGCCCACCGAAGGAGCAAACCCCGATCGTGGGGCGAATCTCTCAGGTAAAGCGGACAGCAGGGGTGGCCCATGGCGTTGCAGCCATGGATTTCGACTGCCCCTTTGGAGTGCCCCGTGGCTGCTTCTTCCGCTCCCTCCGACGCCCCTCTTCTCAAAACGCCGCTGTACGACCTCCATCTGGAGCTCGGCGCCCGCATGGTGCCTTTCGCCGGCTATTCGATGCCCGTGCAATACCCCGCCGGCCTGATGGCCGAGCACAAGCACACGCGCGATGCGGCCGGCCTGTTCGACATTTCCCACATGGGACAGCTGCGCCTCGTCGGGCCCGATGCGGCAGCCGCCTTCGAAACCCTGATGCCCGTCGACGTGATCGACCTGCCCGCCGGCAAGCAGCGCTACGGCCTGCTGCTGAACGACGAGGGCGGCATCCTCGACGACCTGATGTTCTTCAACGAAGGCCACGGCTCGATCTTCGTGATCGTGAATGGGGCCTGCAAGGTGGCCGACATCGCGCACATCCAGCAGAAGATCGGCGCCCGCTGCGACGTGCAGCCCCTGCCCGACCACGCCCTGCTCGCACTGCAAGGCCCGCAGGCCGCCGCCACACTCGCGCGGCTGTCGCCCGGTGTCGAGCGCTTCGTGTTCATGACGGGCGGCGCAGTGCAGATCGGCGGCATTCCCGCCTTCGTCACCCGCAGCGGCTACACCGGCGAGGACGGCTTCGAGATCTCGGTGGCCGCCAAGGACGCCGACGCCCTCGCCCGCCTGCTGCTGGCCCAGCCCGAGGTCAAGCCCATCGGCCTGGGCGCGCGCAATTCGCTGCGGCTCGAAGCCGGCCTGTGCCTGTACGGCCACGACATCGACACCACCACCACGCCGGTCGAGGCCTCGCTCAACTGGGCGATGCAGAAGGTGCGCCGCACCGGCGGCGCGCGCGCAGGCGGCTTTCCGGGCGCCGCGAAGATCCTGGCGCAGCTCGCAGCGGCCACCGTGGGCGCGGCAGGCCACACCGACCACGACACGCTGAAGCGCAAGCGCGTGGGCCTCGTTGCCCTCGAACGCATTCCGGTGCGCGACGGCACGGTGCTGCAATCCTTCGAAGGCCAGGACATCGGCCTCGTCACCAGCGGCCTGCTCGGCCCTACCGCCGACCGCTGCATCGCCATGGGCTACGTGGCCACCGCCTTCGCCGAGCCGGGCACGCGCATCCAGGCCATCGTGCGCGGCAAGCCGGTGCCGATGGAAGTCTCGACCATGCCTTTCGTGCCCACCCGCTACTACCGCGGCTAGGCTACGCACCCCGATCATCATTTTTTCCACGAGGAGTTTTTCACATGAGCATCAAGTACACCAAGGACCATGAATGGGTCTCGGCCGAAGGCGGCGCGGCCACCGTCGGCATCACCGTGCACGCGCAGGACGCGCTGGGCGATGTGGTGTTCGTCGATCTGCCCGAAGTCGGCAAGACCTTTGCCCAGGGTGAAGTCGCCGGCGTCGTCGAATCGGTCAAGGCCGCGGCCGACGTGTTCATGCCCGTGTCGGGCGAGATCACCGAAGTGAACGAAGCGCTGCGCGCCGACCCCTCGCTCGCCAACAGCGACCCGCTGGCCGGCGGCTGGTTCTTCAAGGTCAAGCTGAGCGAGCCGGCGCAGCTCGACGCGCTGCTCGATGCGGCCTCGTACGACAAGTTCGCCGCCGAGTCTTGATGCGCTGCTGAACACGGACCACCGCTCCCGCCCCTCCCGCCCTACCTCTCCGCCATGTCAAGCCACGCCCTCCCCTCCCTGCAACAACTAGAGAACGCCGAAGAATTCCTCGCCCGCCACATCGGCATCGATGCGGCGGACGAGGCGCGCATGCTGCCCGTGATCGGCTCGGAGACGCGGGCTGAGCTCATCGACGGCATCGTGCCCGCGGCCATTCGCCGCGCGAAGCCGATGCGGCTGCCCGCACCGGCGACCGAAGCCGATGCGCTGGCCGAGCTGAAGGTGATGGCGTCGAAGAACAAGGTGTTCCGCAATTTCATCGGCCAGGGCTACTACGGCACGCACACGCCGGGCGTCATCTTGCGCAACGTGCTCGAGAACCCCGCCTGGTACACCGCCTACACGCCCTACCAGGCCGAGATTTCGCAGGGCCGCATGGAAGCCCTGCTCAACTTCCAGACGATGGTGTGCGACCTCACGGGCATGGCCATCGCCAACGCATCGATGCTCGACGAAGCCACGGCCGCGGCCGAAGCCATGACGCTCGCCAAGCGCAGCGTCAAGAGCAAGAGCAACGTGTTCCTGGTGTCGGGCGACTGCCATCCGCAGACCATCGAAGTCATCAGGACGCGCGCTGCGCCGCTGGGCATCGAGGTGAAGGTGAGCACCGTGTCGGAAACGCTGCCGCACCTGATGGTGAGCGGCGAATTCTTCGGCGTGCTTGCGCAATACCCCGCCACCACCGGCCACGTGCACGACCTGCGCCCGCTCGCGGGCCACGCGCACCAGTGCGACGCCGCCCTCATCGTCGCGGCCGACCTGCTGGCGCTGACGCTGCTGGTCGCACCCGGCGAGTTCGATGCCGACATCGTCTGCGGCACCACGCAGCGCTTCGGCATGCCGCTGTGCAACGGCGGCCCGCACGCCGCCTACCTGGCCTGCCGCGATTCGTTCAAGCGTTCGCTGCCGGGCCGCCTGGTGGGTGTGAGCGTCGACACGCACGGCCAGCCCGCCTACCGACTCGCGCTGCAGACGCGCGAGCAGCACATCCGCCGCGAGAAGGCCACCTCCAACATCTGCACCGCACAGGTGCTGCCGGCCGTGGTGGCCAGCATGTACGCCGTGTACCACGGGCCCGACGGGCTCACGCGCATCGCGCAGCGCGTGGCGGCGCTCACCGCCATCCTCGCCCGGGGCCTGTCGCAGATGGGCCGCGAGCCGGTCAACACCACGGCCTTCGACTCGCTGACGATCCGCACCGGCGACGATACGGCCGCGATCATCGAGCGCGCGCAGGCGGGCGGCGTCAACCTGCGCCAGCGCCTGCAGCAGCACCTGGGCATCTCGCTCGACGAGACCACCACGCGCGCCGACATCGAGACGCTGTGGGCGCTGTTCGTGCCCGCCGGCACCCCGATGCCGCGCTTCGACGACCTGGCCGCCAACACCGCGCCGCTCATTCCCGAAGACCTGCGCCGCACCAGCGCCTTTCTCACGCACCCGGTGTTCAACACCCACAAGAGCGAGACCGCGATGCTGCGCTACATCCGCAGCCTGTCGGACAAGGACCTCGCGCTCGACCGCAGCATGATCCCGCTGGGCAGCTGCACCATGAAGCTCAACGCGACCAGCGAGATGATCCCCATCACCTGGCCCGAGTTCGCCAACATCCACCCCTTCGCACCGGCCGAGCAGCAGCAGGGCTATGCGCAGCTCGACGCGCAGCTGCGCGCATGGCTGTGCGAGGCCACCGGCTATGCCGGCATCAGCCTGCAGCCCAACGCCGGCTCGCAGGGCGAGTACGCGGGCCTGCTGGCCATCAAGTCCTTCCATGAGGCCAAGGGCCAGGGCCACCGCAACATCTGCCTGATTCCGTCGTCGGCGCACGGCACCAACCCGGCCAGCGCGCAGATGGTGGGCCTGCAGGTGGTGGTGACGGCCTGCGACGCACAGGGCAACGTCGACATGGACGACCTCAAGCGCGCCTGCGAGAAGCACAGCGCCCACCTCGCCGCAGTGATGATCACCTACCCGAGCACGCACGGCGTGTTCGAGACGCGCGTGAAGGAACTGTGCGAGCTCGTGCACGAGCACGGCGGGCGCGTGTACGTCGACGGCGCCAACATGAACGCACTGGTCGGCGTGGCCGCGCCGGGCGAATTCGGCGGCGACGTGAGCCACCTGAACCTGCACAAGACCTTCTGCATTCCGCACGGCGGCGGCGGCCCGGGCGTGGGCCCGGTCTGCGTGGTCGAAGACCTCGTGCCCTACCTGCCGGGCCATGCCACGGCCGGCATCGCATCGAACGGCGTCGGCGCCGTGTCGGCCGCGCCGCTGGGCAATGCGGCCGTGCTGCCGATCAGCTGGATGTACTGCCGCATGATGGGCGCCAAGGGCCTGCAGGCCGCGACCGAAACGGCCATCCTCAGCGCCAACTACATCAGCGCGCGCCTGAAGGACCACTACCCCACGCTGTACGCGAGCCCGAACGGCCACGTCGCGCACGAGTGCATCCTCGACCTGCGCCCGCTCAAGGACACCAGCGGCGTCACCGCCGAGGACGTGGCCAAGCGCCTGATCGACTACGGCTTCCACGCGCCCACGCTGAGCTTCCCGGTGCCGGGTACGCTGATGGTCGAGCCGACCGAGAGCGAGCCTCTGGCCGAGCTCGACCGCTTCGTCGACGCGATGATCGCCATCCGCGGCGAGATCCGCCGCGTGGAGGAAGGCGTCTGGCCGAAGGACGACAACCCGCTCAAGCACGCGCCGCACACGGCCGCGAGCCTGCTCGGCACCGAATGGCCGCACCCCTACTCGCGCGAACTCGGCGCGTTCCCGCTGGCCGAACTCAAGCAGGCCAAGTACTGGCCGCCGATCGGCCGCGTCGACAACGTGTACGGCGACCGCAACCTGTTCTGCAGTTGCGTGCCGGTGGGCGAATACCAGGAAACCGAAGAGGCCTGAGAAGGCCCGCAGGCGGGCTCAGCCGCGCCGCGCCGCGGCGCCCTTCTTCGGTGGGGATTCGCGGCGATAGATGGCCCACTTCACAGTCAGGATGTCCGCGGCGATCTTGGCCGCGTTGACGCCCGCATAGGCCTCGGACGGGTTGAACTGGAATGCCTCCTGGTATCGCTTGACCTGCGCGTAGTCCTGGTCGAAGGTCATCGGACCCATGAGTTCGGCAGGATCGGCGCCCGCGGGAAGCGCGAGGAATTTCTCCGGATCGGTGGCACTCTGGTAGAGGTCGACGCTCATCGGGTTCATACGTTTGTCCTCGAGATCTTGGTCTTGGGAACAAATCATCTGCGGCATCTGCGCGGCATGCAATCGGTCCGCGCCTACACGGCGCACCGTGCGCGTCAGGGCTGTTTCTTCTTCGCCAGGCCGGCCGTGGCGATCTGCTCGCGGAAGCCGCGCAGGCTGGCCTTCAGCCTGCGTTCGTTTTCGAGCCCCACCCGCACCATGATCTTCTGGCCGGAAGAAAGCGACTCCAACTGCGGATCGGCGTATTCGTAGCGCACCCAGGGCCGCTGCGAAGGAACATTGCCCTTCACCTCGACCAGCCGCACCTGCACCGGGCCGGCGGGCTCCGGCGCCTGCAGCAGGTGGTCGATCACGGCGATGAGCCGGTCGTTGAAGTAGCGCCCCGGATAGCCGAGTTCTTCATAGGCTTGCTGGAACAGCGGGTAGAGGCGGGCATACGTCTTGGCCGCCTTCGCAGGATCGACCGATTCGGCAAACAGCACGATGGCGTTGTAGCGCGCGGCGTTGTTGGGCGCGATGACCTGTTTCTCGCCCTGCCCTGCGGTGGTGAAGCGCTGCCTGGCCGGCTGCACCGGCCACGCACTCGCTGGCGCCTGCTCGCGCGCGAGGTTGTCGACCGTTGCCACGAAGCGGCGCACGACACCGTCGAACTTCAGGAAGTCGGCCACGTTCTTGCTGCCGAGCAGGTCGACGAGCGCCTTCATCACGCGCGTATCGGAATCGGTGACGGTAGGCAGCCCCGTGTCGGGCACGGCAATCGCGTCGATGGGGTTGCGCGGCTCCAGGGACTCGGGCGCGGGCACGGGCGCCGGCGCGGGCGCGAGCCCGTCGTTCGGCGCCGCGGCCACCGGCGGGGCCTCGGGTAGTTGTTGCTGCTGCTGATACCAGCGCCAGCCGACGAAGGCCGTCCCGAGCACCACCAGCATGAAGGCGACGATGGCGCCTATGGGCATTTCGCGGCGTGGCCGGAATTCGGGGGAATCGTCCCCGGAGCCGGGGGTATCTCGGTCGGACATGGCTGCACTTTCCTTCTGCTAAGGCTGTGTGTGATGCGGAGAGACCGGTCATGTTGCACCAATCGGGCGCTCCATGGCACCACGGCCGCGTAACGCCCTGTGTCGCCCCGTGCCGCGCAAGCTGCGCAATCAGGCCGCGTCGGTGGGCCCGCTCAGCGATTGCAGCCAGGCAATCGACCCCTGCAGCTCGGCCGGGCGGATCTCGTGCGCGCCCGGAAAGTCCGAGCCCGACAGCGCCAGCGGCAAGCCGCGCGCCAGCTCGCGCGTGGCCTGCGCGGCGCTCGGCGGAATCACGTTGTCGGCGCTGCCATGGCTCACCCACAGCGCCTTGCCCTCGAAGGCCTCCGGCGGCGCGATGTGTGGCACCACCTGCGAGAGCAGCCGGCTGTGCCACACCATCGCGGCACGCACGCTCTGCGGCTTGGTAAGCAGCTGCGACAGCGACATGATGCCGCCCTGGCTGAAGCCGCCAACCACCACCCGCTCGGCCGGCACGCCGAGCTGCTGCGAGGCCGAGGCGATCATCTCGCCGACGAGGAAGCGGCTTTCGCGCTCCTGCTCTTCGTTGATCTGCCGCTCGCCGTTCGGCAGCACCTGGAACTCGAACCACGCGTAGGCACCGGGCGACAGCACATACGGCGCGCGCAGGCTCAGCACGTGGAACTGCGGCGGCATCAGCCGCGCGAGGCCGAACAGGTCCTGCTCGTTGCTGCCCACGCCGTGCATCAGCACCAGCAGCCAGGGTTCGCGGGCCTCGGGCCGGGCCGCGTGTTCGAGGAATTTGAGGGGCAAGTGAAGTTGAGGCATCGATGGATCTTCAGACGGTTGCGTGAAAGCCTTGCGCGAGCGCGCGGGTAACTTCGGCCGCCGGCACCTCGCGGCAGCCGGTTGCGTTCTGCCCCGACCACAGCGGAGAGAAATCGCCGCTGCCCTGCGCCTCGGCCTTGGCCCGCAGCGGCGCAATGCCCGAGGTGGCCAGCGGAAACTCCGGCGCGGCCTCGCCGATGGGCCCCAGGTCGCGCATCACACGGTTCACGATGCCGCGGGCCGGTCGGCCGGTAAAGAGATTGGTCAGCGCCGTGTGCCGCGCGGCCCGGCCCTTGAGCGCCTCGCGGTGCAGCGCGCTGGTCGTCGCCTCGGGCGTCAGCATGTAGGCCGTGCCCACCTGCACGCCTGCAGCGCCCAGCGCCATGGCCGCGGCCACGCCGCCCGCATCCGCGATGCCGCCGGCCGCGATCACCGGCACCTTCACTGCATGCACTACCTGCGGCACCAGCGCAAAAGTGCCGAGCTGCCTCGTCAGGTCGTGCGAGAGGAAATGGCCGCGATGCCCGCCGGCCTCCAGTCCTTGGGCGATGACGGCATCGGCGCCGCGCGCTTCGAGCCACAGCGCCTCTTCCACCGTGGTGGCCGAGGCCAGCACCTTCGCGCCCCAGCCGTGCACCCGCGCCAGCAGCGCCTCGGACGGCAGTCCGAAATGAAAACTCACCACCGGCGGTGCGAATTCGGCCAGCAGCTCGGCCACCTCGGCGCTGAAGGGGTTGCGGCCCGGCCCGGTCGGAATCCCGGCCGCATCGATGCCGAACTCGGCGTAGTAAGGCGCCAGCGCGGCGCGCCACGCCGCCTCGCGCTCGGCGCTCGGCACGGGCGGCGTATGGCAGAAGAAGTTGACGTTGAAGGGCTTGTCGGTGCCCGCGCGGATCGCGGCGAGCTCGCTGCGCATGGCCTCGGGGCTCAGCATGGCGCAAGGCAGCGAACCGAGGCCGCCTGCGTTGCTCACCGCGATGGCCATCGCGCTGCCCTGAATGCCGGCCATCGGGGCCTGGATCAACGGGAGTTCGGTGCCGAGAATCTGCTGCAGCGTGGTCATGAAGGCGCTCCTTTTGTGTCGGATACCGCCAATTCTCCCGCCAAGGCGGAGTTGCCTCCCGCAACAGGGCCATCGCCCGTGGATCAGCTCACTCCTCGCTCGTCCACTCCACCTGCACGCCAAGGCTGCGCAGGTTCTCGACGAAGCGCGGATGGGCGCGGCGAATGGGCGTGGCGTTGCGGATCTCGGAACGCCCTTCGATGCTCGCCGCCACCATGAACAAGGCGATCGCCACGCGGATGATGTACGGGCTTTCGACCACGGCCGGCGTCAGCGGATTGCCGCCGAAGGTGATGAGCCGGTGCGGGTCCGAAGAGAACACGTGCGCGCCGAACTTCGACAACTCGCCCGTCCAGCCCAGCGCCCCGTCGTACACCTTGTTCCAGAACATCGCATTGCCCTGCGCGCGCACGCCCAGCGCGATGAAGATCGGCAGCAGGTCGACCGGAAAGTAAGGCCACGGCGCCGCCTCCACCTTGGTCAGCACGTTGCTCGTGAAAGGCGTCTGCACCTTCAGCGGGCCGCTGCGGATGGCGCGCGACCAGCCGTCTTCATGCACGATCTGCACGCCGAACTTCGCGAACGTGCGGTCGAGCAGCGGAAAGTTTTCGGGTGCGCTGTTGCGCACGACCACGTCGCCGCCGGTGATGGCGCCCAGCGCCAGGAAGGTCGTGATCTCGTGGAAGTCTTCGTCGAAGCGGAACTCACCGCCCTTGAGCGTGCCGCCGCCGTGCACAGTGAGCCGCGAGGTACCCATGCCTTCGATGCGCACGCCGAGCATCGCCATGAAGCGGCAGAACTCCTGCACGTGCGGCTCCGACGCCGCATTGGTCAACGTCGAAGTACCGCCCGCTGCGGCTGCGCACAGCACGAAATTCTCGGTGGTCGTGACGGAGGCGTAGTCCAGCCAGTGGTCCGTGGGCGTGAGGCGGCCCGCGCTGCGCACCAGCAGCGAGCCTTCGGTGCGCTCCACCTCGCCGCCGAAGCGCTGGAACACCTCCACGTGCGGATCGATCTCGCGCACACCGAGCGTGCAGCCCTTCACGTTGTCCTCGAGCCGCGCCACGCCGAAGCGCGCCAAAAGCGGCGGCACCAGCATGATCGACGAGCGCATCTCCTCCGGCAGCCGGTGGCGCGATGCGTCGAAGGCAGTCTCGCGATGGTGCAGCTCGAGCGTGCCGGTCTCGTGGTCCATGCGCACGTCGCTGCCCAGGGTGCGGAAGATGTCGAGGATCTTGCGCACGTCGGTAATGTCGGGCACGCCGTGCAGGCGCAGCGGCTCCCAGGTGAGCAAGGTGGCACAGAGCACCGGCAGCACGGCGTTCTTGTTGGCGGAGGGGGTGACGCGGCCACGCAGCGGCGTTCCGCCGTGCACGATGAGGTTGGACATGGGGGGCGAGCGGAAAAGCGGGAGGCGGTGGAAAAAAGGGCCGCGGACGATCCGAAACCGGAGACGGGAACTTTACCGTCTGGCAGCAGCCTGGATGGCGCCGAAGTTGTAAGCACTTCAAATGGCGGCCCTGGCATCCAGCCGGCTCGGCGAAGCGACTCGCGACGAACTTGTTACTCCCCGCGACACGCGTGCCCCCGCTAGATTGGCAGCACTCGGCCAGAGCGCCGGAAAGCACACCTCGAAGGAACCAGGAAATGACCCACGCCTACACCGGCGGCTGCGCATGCGGCGCAGTCCGCTACGAGATTTCAGCCGAGCCCATCTTCCAGAACGACTGCCAGTGCCGCGACTGCCAACGCAAGAGCGGCACCGGCCATGGCTCGTACCTCACCTTCCCGCGTGGCGGCGTGAAGCACAGCGGCCAGGCCGCGCTGTGGGACATGGTCGGCGACAGCGGCAACGTCAAGACCCGGGCGTTCTGCCCGCACTGCGGCTCGCCCGTGTACATGACCTTTGCGGCGATGCCCGACATCTTCACGGTGCACGCCGCGAGCCTCGACGACCCTGGCCGGTACAAGCCACAGGCGGTCACGTATGCCGTGCGCGGACATCGATGGGATTTTCTGGACCCGGCATTGGCCAAGTTCGACAGGATGCCGCCGATGTGAAAGGAAGGCGAGGCCCTGCCCCGCCAGCGCCTCGCACTGGACTCGATCCGCGCGTGAAGGAGGCCCGGCGTTGCCGAGAGAAGTCGCTGCAGCGAGGCGCGCTGGCATGCGTCGAAGAGAGGCGCGGGGTCTGGGTCGGATGAGCCGGCATCGCGCTGGTCTTCGTCCCAGGCGAACAACTGGACGAGCGTTTGCGCGCCTTGCACTACGTCGCGGGCGTCATTCAGGAAGACGGCTTGCCTCTGTTGGGAGAGATCGAGCTTCCCGCCGGAACAGACTGCTCCCGGCTCGCCCGCGCGGACCTGGCCGGCTCGCCTCAGACTCCCGAGCGCTTCGATGAGCCACAGATGGCGCGCGCGAGCAACGCCTGACTCCTAGGCCGGCGGAGTTGCGCGAAGACCGAGAGCGGTTCAGCATCCTCATCCCCTCCAAGCCCAACAACCAAACACGGAGACCCGAATGAGAAAGCTCAAGATCATGGAGCACGTGTCGCTGGACGGCGTGATCCAGTCCTCCGGCGAAGACGGCTTCCCGTATGCCGACTGGACGGCGCCCTACCGGACTCCCGCCGGCCGGGACGAGGTGCTCGCCGCGCACGGCGGGCGCTTCGACCTGCTGCTGGGCCGGCGCACCTACGACATGTGGTCGGACTACTGGCCGAAGATGCCGGCCAGTCCGATGGCTGATGGCTTGAATGCGGCCACCAAGTTCGTCGTCACCCATCGCCCGGAAAGCCTCGCGTGGGGGCCGTTCGAGGGCGTCGGGCCGGACCCGGTCGAGGGCGTGCGGCGCATCAAGTCGAAGGCTGGCCCGGACCTGGTTCTGTGGGGCAGTTCCACGTTGACATCGACGCTGCTGGAGCACGGACTTGCGGACGAAGTCATGCTGATCCTCTATCCGGTGCTGGTGGGCACGGGCAAGCGCTTCTTCGCCGAGGGGACCCCGGGGTGTTCCTTCGAGCTCGTCAGCACGAAGACGACGCCGTCCGGCCTTGTCCTCAATACCTACAGGTTCGCCGCGCCGTTGAGGCCGGCTTAGGCCGTTGGACAGCGCGGCGGCGGGCCTCAGTGTCTGCCATGGTGAGAAGGAGGCCTACACCTACCTTATCCAAGAACAGACCTGTAAATTGCCAAGTCTTCGTCTGAAAAACAGCAGAACGTGACCTCTGCAATGACCGAAGTTTCTTCCAACGCAGCGCGGACCGCATCAACGGCCACCTGCGCAGCCCGTTCGATCGGGTAGCCATAGATGCCCGTACTGATGCTCGGAAACGCCACCGTTCGCGCCCCGTATTCGTTTGCGAGCATCAGCGATTTTCGGTAGCAGGACGCCAGCAGGTCCGCCTCGCCGTTTACCCCTCCCCTCCAGACCGGACCGACCGTATGAATGATGAAGCGGGCCGGTAGCCGATAGCCTTTTGTGATCTTTGCATCACCTGTTTTGCATCCCCCCAGCAAGCGGCACTCATGTACCAGCTCAGGACCTGCGGCGCGGTGGATTGCTCCATCGACACCGCCCCCGCCAAGCAATGACGAATTGGCTGCATTGACGATGGCATCGACCGACAGCCCAGTGATGTCGGCTCGAATAGCATGAAGTCTTGTTTTCATGAGATGTGCTGGAAGGCCCGACCGTCCGCTACTGTGGCTGAGTTCTGCCGGAGCGGTCGCCCGATCGGGCTGGCGTTAGCCCTCTGGATGAAACAGTTCCGGCAAAAGTCGGTGCGCGTATTCAGCCTTAAAGCCCAGGCATCCCTGAAGTAGGCGGTGTTTCGCTCAAGGTCCGGCACAGCCAGCACGAACGAAAACGGGCGCAGTTGGTTTGCTTGTGACATCGGACCTCCCTTGGCGTGGCAGTTTATGGCTCCTGGCCGACTGTAGCTGGTCGCGCTACCGTCGCGAAAGGGCCCTAAGCCGCCATCGTTGCGAGCCGAGAGCGGTCCTTCAAACCTCCCCCAACGCAGCTGTCCGTTCTTGGCACATGCAGTCATTACCGACAACTCACAAGGCCAACCACTTCTGGTGTCCTCTTAGCTCGCAACACGGGACATAGACTTACGAATCGATTCCAAGAGTTCTTCTGTAGGCAGTTCGACAGACGGACCATCGGTGCGGAATCCGTCAAGGTTGCGCAGCAGACCACCGACTCTTGATGGAGCGAAAGACCACCCTTCGACGTTGGACCAACCTCGCGCAACTAGGAATCCATCTTGGCGACGAGTGCAGCGCAGCCAACCAGTGTATTGGTCCGAGAAGTCATATGGCAGGAAGGCGATCTCATCGACGCGCAGCTCGTTTAGCACTTCCAGCCATTGCTCCAACACTCGCCACAGGACGGCTCGAGTCTTCGCTGCGTCTTCGACTTCTGGCTGCAGGTAGTCATCAAGCGCTAGGTAATAGGAATCGCAAACCCAAGTCTGTCCTGCCCACTCCAATACGATATCGTTGTGCTCAGTGCCGTTGTCGACGAAATTTAGGCTCAAACCCATCGTGAATTTCCCCTTTTTGTCGTGCGAATCACAAAGATCGAAGGATTCACTTCGTCAAATCTGTGTGCAGTGCTGAGCGGCCGCTTCTGGCCGGCTGTTGCCGGTCGCTCAAGCGTTGCGAGGTGCCCAAAGCAGCCCGTGGCCAACGTTAGTCATCAACGCCTGTAGTCCAGCCTTGCGCTCCGCAAAATTCCTTGACATGGTGGAATTCGGCGTCTGTGACGTGATACAGATAGGCAAACGCGTGTAGAGCCCCGCACCGCTCGTAGACCAACACAGCATCGTTCATTATTTGCGCTGGAAGAGCCGCCAAACCGTGGACAGAGTGCTCTGCCGGTATCGGGTGTCCGAGGGCAGACTCAATGCGCGGGTGCATATCTGGAAATGCCATATTCAACGTTCGCTTCTGACCGGTTGTTATGCGACCTAGTGTAAGTGTGCCCGCGCTGTTCGAACCTTCTGTCTAGGAGGCGAAACTAGAGGGCGGTAGCGAACGTCGGCTTGTGGCCGATAGTACCTATTCGAGCGAGCCTTTCGAAGGCTGGCAGTCGCTGCATGGCCGTCCTTCGTGTGCGCCCGCTTTAGGGCTACGCTGAAGTAGCCACCCTTTTCGGAATCGAGCATGCTGCACGCTTTGGATTGCGCTGATCGGCACTCAGGGATGACAGTTTTTTCCCGTGTCGGTGCATCGGCGCGCTGCTTTGGGCGGCCTTCTGCGTTTTACGGGCGCACGCGCACCAGCAGCAACCCTCGGCTCATGTAGATGTTGGCCAGCGCAAGGGCCGTGAATGCCCTGGTCGCGTTCTTATGGAGCCCACGGTATCGCACCTTGCTGAAGCCCCACAGTCTCTTGACCACCCCGAACACGTGCTCGACCTGCGCGCGCACCTTGGACTTGTTGCGGTTGCGCCGCCTCTGGCCCTCATCGGGCACCCCGTCAATCTTGCGCACACGCTCGTTGGTGCAGTCCAGCGCCGCAGGCGCTTTGCTGGCGATCAATTCCTGCTGGCCCGCGTAGGCGCAATCTCCGTAGACCTTCAACTCTTCGCCGTGCAGCAGTTCGGGCAGTGGGTGCTTGTCGTGCACATTGGCCGCCGTGACCACTGCGCTGTGGGCCAGCCCCGTGTGGCTGTCCACGCCGATGTGCAGCTTCATGCCGAAGAACCAGTTCTTGCCTTTGGCCACCTGGTGCATCTCGGGATCTCGCTTCTTGTCGGCGTTCTTTGTGGAGCTGGGCGCACTGATGATCGTGGCATCCACAATCGTGCCGGCGCCCACCTTCAGGCCATGGCCTTGCAGCACTTCGCCCACCTTGGCGAACAGCGCTTGCCCAAGATGGTGCTTCTCGAGAAGCCGGCGAAACTTCAGCAGCGTCGTCGCATCCGGAACGCGCTCGCGACCCAGGTCGATGCCTACGAAGCTGCGCAAGCTGGCGCTGTCATACAGCGCCTCTTCGCAGGCCTCGTCAGCCAGATTGAACCAGTGCTGCACGAACAACATGCGCAGCATCCGCTCCAGCCCGACGGGCGGGCGCCCGCCTTCGCCTTTGGGGTAGTGCGGCTGCACCACCGCACAAAGCTCCTCCCAGGGCATGACCTTGTCCATCATGTTGAGGAACACGTCACGCTTCGTAGGCCGGCGGAATTGCTCAAAACCTTTGTCGGCGGCCATCGCCAAGGTCTGTTGCTTCATGTTCTGATCAACGAATAAGCCTGGATGGTGGTGGACCTTTTTCAGCGTAGCCCTAGCGGTCGAGCTCTACATCAAGCTCGGTAAACGCTTCAGAGCGACCATTCGTCAGCTGGGTTACCCAACAAAGAATGCCTTGAAGGGCTGGTGCCGGGAATTCGAGCAGCGCCTCGATGAGGGCCCTGGGCTATCCCGGTCGAGGGACGTTGACCGCATGGATTCGCGAGGCGCTTCCTGAGACCATGAAGGCCATGGTTGGCAAGTCTGGGCCTCCAAGGTATCCAGAGGCATTGAAGCACGCCGGAGTCATCGGACTTTGCAATCGAGAAGAAGGCGCGCAGGCTGTGGCCGAAAAGCTGGGCGTGTGCAGGCCGACGCTGTACAACTGGGAAAACGGAACTGTTCTACCCTCGGGACTGGAGGGTCGCCACGGTCGAACAGTTCATCAAAGAAGTCCTACATCCGCTGGTACAACGAGAAGCGGATCAAGATCTCCCTTGGCTCTCTCAGCCCCATCGAATATCGAGAGAGTCTTGGACTTGCGACATAAAACCAGTCCCAAGTTTTTATCCGCCCCCAACGTAGTGTTTCAGCAGCCAACCCCAGTAGCTGGTCAAGCAAGCTTAGTCCTTCGGGCTAGGTAGCGTTGCGGGCCGGTATCGATTTCGCATCGACCAACGCCTGTGCGTTGGGCTTGGTGCACGGGCCCGCGCATTGCGGCCCTCGCCCTTGTTCAACTCTCGGATCGGTCCGGAACTCGCCCAATACTGAGCGCGTCGGACGCGGTGCACCGAGATGCAGGTAACGCAGTTCATCCATCAAGGCACTCCAAAGCGAAGGACCGCCCTTTTCCAGCAACTCCGAGCGCAAAGACGCCTCCGGATGCGTATGCCGAAGGCCCCAGGCCGCCATACATGCGAGCAGAGGTACAAGCTGTATGGCCGCTTCCGTGAGGCTGTAGATGCCTTTCTGCTGATGATTCGGATCCGAAGATCGTGTCAGCAGGCCAGACGCGGTCAAGTGCTTCAGCCGGCTTGCGAGGATGTTCGAGGCGATGCCTTCCTTGTTTTGCTCAAGCAGAGCGCCATAGCTGCGCCTGTTCTCGAACATGACATCGCGGATGACGATCAGGCTCCAGCGGTCGCCGATCTGCTCAAGCGTCAGGTTGATCGGGCAGCCCGATCGTCTTGTTTGCGACAAAGCTCTCTCCTAAATTTCTACTTGCATTATGCAAGTTGTAGGCGTACCATTCAACCACTTGCACAATGCAAGTGCCGTAGAGATCTTGGCAGATCGTTAGGAAACACTATGAAATTCTTCACCATCACTTCGCGTGCCGTGCTCGCGGTGTCGCTGGCATTCGCTGGCACCTTCGTTGCGGTAGCGCCGGCCCAAGCTGCAGCGCCGCTGCAGCACAAGCAGGTACCGGGCTTCTATCGCGCGATGATTGGCGACTATGAAGTCACCGCGCTCCATGACGGCGGCGCCGGCATTGACTCCAGCCTCCTGCATGGCGATCCGGCGCTCATCCAGTCCCTCCTGGCGCGCTCCTTCCAAAACGATCCCAAGAATGTCTCGGCCACCGTCCAAGGCTACCTCGTCAATACCGGCTCCAAGCTCGTTCTCATCGATACGGGTGCAGGCGGCCACTGGGGCGGCCCGACGCTGGGCAAGCTCGTGCAGAACTTGAAGGCCTCCGGCTACAAGCCGGAGCAGGTTGACCTGGTGCTGGTGACCCATCTTCACGCCGACCATGTTGGCGGGATCTACAAAAACGGGAAACGCGTCTTCCCGAACGCGACCGTGATGATGAAGAAGGCCGACGCCGACTTCTGGCTGTCGAAGGAAATCACGGCCAAGGCCCCGGAAGACGCAAAAATCTTCTTCAAGGTGGCACAGGATGCCGCCGCGCCTTACATCGCTGCCGGCAAGTGGAAGCCGTACGAAGGCATGGACGAAATCGTCCCCGGCATCGCGCCGCATGCCATTCCCGGCCATACGCCCGGTCACACCGGCTACATGATTTCCTCGAAGGGTCAGTCGCTGCTGGTCTGGGGTGACACCGCTCACGTCCTCGCCGTCCAGATGCCGCACCCGGAAATCGGCATCGCCTTCGACTCGGACGGCCCGATGGCCATCAAGACTCGTGAAGACCTTCTGGTGAAGCTTGCTGCGGACAAGACGATGATCGCCGCCGCCCACATGCCGTTCCCTGGCCTGGGCCGCGTTCGCAAGGCCGACACCGGCGCTGGATACGACTGGGTCCCGGCGACCTTCCTCAACCTGAAGTGAGATGAACCATGACCTACGATTCATCTTCCGTCCGCAAGCTCCGCGATGCGATGTTCGCCTTCAACATTGCGCATCCCGAACAAACCATCGAGACGCTCCGCGTTGGCATGGAGGCAATTCCACAGGCAAACCCGCCGGCGGCTGACCTGGCCGTGGAGCCGACCGAACTCGGTGGCGTGGCCGCGGTAGCGATCACGGCTCCCGGCGCATCCAAAGACCGTGTCATCTACCATTTCCACGGTGGTGGCTGGGTGGCTGGCTCTCCTGCCTCGCATCTGGGGATGCTCGGAGAGCTGTCTCGCACGGCAAAGTCCCAGGTCATCGTTCTGGACCACTCCAAGGCACCAGAGCACCCATTTCCGGCTTCCTACGACGAGTCCATCCGCGGCTACGAAGCACTGCGTGCACTTGGCAAGCCGTTCGCCGTGACAGGAGACTCCAGTGGCGGTGGCATGGTTCTCAACGTTCTTGCCTACGCGTCCTCGAAGGGCCACAAGGACGCGCGAGCAGCGCTGCTGATCAGCCCATGGGCAGACTTAACGCTGACGCTGCCCTCGTTGACGCAGTTGGCCGACCGCGACCCCATGGTCAACGCGAGTGCAATGCGGGAGATGGTCGAGGCTTACGCTGGCAACCACGATTTGAAGGATCCGCGCATCTCACCCATGTTCGCCGACATGCACGGTTTTCCTCCACTGCTCATCCATGTCGGAAGCGACGAGGTACTTCTCGACGACGCGCTTGAAATTGACCGAAAGGTGCGCGCGGCCGGCGGCGAGTCGCACCTTGAGGTCTGGCCGGAAATGCTGCACGTTTGGCACATCCAGACAGGCTCATTGCCTCAGGCCCACGACGCGCTGCAGAGAGCCGGCGAGTTTCTCGTCGGGCACCTCGAGAAATAGAAGTCGTAGACATGCGATGGGAATATCGCAACGACTACCGAGACCAACCTAGGAGATTGCAATGACTACTGACACCAACGCGCCAGGAACGGCATGGATGCAAATCGTCAAGAAGAAAGGAACGAGCGAGTTCGCGGCGTCGTTCACCGCTGACGCCAGCCTTCAGACCTCCCCCCTCAGCAAGGCCGTGGTCGGCCCGACACTCATCGGGGCGTTCTTTACCGCGACGAGCACGATGTACGAAGACTTCGTGTTCACTGCGGAGACGGTCGACGGTGGGAAGACTTACCTTGAGTGGGAGGCCATCCACGGTGGCAAGCCGATCGCCGGCGTCACCATACTCACTCGGAATGAGTCTGGCCTCATCAACAACATCAAGCTCTTCCAAAGCCCGTTTCCCGTCGTTCGTGAGTTCTCGTCTGGCCTCAAGGAGCGACTCGCAGGAACACTTGGTCAGGACTTCTTTGGCTGAGCCGGGAAAACAGCCCAACTTCATTGCCTCAAGCAACCTCAACAACACGACCGAGGAAACACTCATGCCAATGTTTCACGCCCACATTCCGGCTCAAAAGTTCTCTAGCGAAGAGAAACGGGCTTTGGCGGATGCCTTGAATCTCGCTCTTCATGAAGCCATGGATACGCCCATGGATGACCGTTTCGTCATCATCAGTGAGCACAAGGACGATGAATTCTTCATCCATCCGACTTTTCCTAACCTGAAGAGATCCGACAAGGCCATCATCGTAACGGTGACGGCCGGTACGAGCAGGACGGTGGAGCAAAAGCGCAAGCTCGCGGAGTTGGTCACCCGATACGCAGTAGAAAAGGTTGGCGTCGGCCAGGACGATGTCACCCTGATGATGTATGCCATTCCCTTGGAGAGCATGAGCTTCGGCGGTGGAAAGCTGGTCTCTGACATCGACCTCTCTATGCCTTGGGTAAACAAATAAGAAGCACGAAGCTGCCCTGTTCCTTGGAAACGGGGCAGCGAAATTGACTTGAAACGGATGTCTCGTTCGTTTCTCAGGCGTGGGTCTCATCTGGCTTCGATCCGACACCATTCTCTGGACGAGTATCGGAATGAATACAGCCACCACTCCGGCCCTGGTGCCTCGGACGCGCACCGAGCCGGAGGCGTTGGAGGCTGCACTCCTTGCGCCTGCCCCAAAGAAGTAAAGCTATGACCGACTGGCATTTCTACGAACCGGCGCAGGGGCATGCCCTGCGTCACGATCCGCTCAACGCCATCGTCGCTCCGCGACCGATTGGCTGGATCAGCACGGTCTCCAACGACGGCGTGCGCAACCTTGCGCCCTTCAGCTTCTTCAACCTGTTCAGCTACAAGCCGCCGATCGTCGGCTTTTGCTCGCTTGGTGCGAAGGACTCGCTCGCCAACGCGCGTGACACCGGCGAGTTCGTATGGAATCTGGCGACGCGTGAACTCGCCGAGCCGATGAACGCCTCCGCGGCGATTGTGCCAGCACACGTCGATGAGTTCGAGTTGGCCAAGCTGGAGACGCTGCCTGCTGCCAAGGTGCGGCCATCGCGCGTTGCGGCTAGTCCGGTGCAGTTCGAGTGCGTGGTCACCCAGATCGTGCAGCTTGAGGCGCAGGACGGCGCGGCGCTCCCGGCGTGGCTGGTGCTGGGCGAAGCAGTAGCGATCCACATTGACCGGCAGCTGATCAAGGACGGCGTGTACCAGACTGCGCGGGCGCGCCCGATCCTGCGCGGCGGTGGGCCGGCCGACTACTTCGAAATCGGCGCGGGGCAGCTCTTCACGCTTGAGCGACCGGGTGATTGACTTGACGTCGAGCGAAATCGTGCACGCAGCAATTCATCGCCGGCCGCTTGATGGCGTCCGGAAATTTTCCGCGGAACTCGGCCGCCGTCTGCAAGGCAAGGTCGATGCCAGTCACTTTTACGGCGCCGCCTGACATCTTTCTACAAGGAGAACTCTCATGTTTCACCGTACCGATATCGCATTCGAAGCCGAGGGCGGCGTCACGCTGCGCGGCTGGCTCTATGTGCCCACCGGCGGCACCGGCCCGCATCCCGCCATCACTATGGCGCATGGCTACGCAGGCGTGAAGGAGCACGGCTTGGAGCGATTCGCCGAGAAATTCGCCTCCAACGGCTTTGTCGTCCTCCTGCACGATCACCGCAACTTCGGCGCCAGTGACGGCACGCCGCGCCAGGATATCGATCCATGGCGTCAGATCGCCGATTGGCGGCGCGCGATCAGCTTCCTCGAACACCAGGACATCGTCGACGCGAAGCGCATCGGCTTGTGGGGCACGAGCTATTCCGGCGGCCACGCACTCGTGCTTGGCGCAACCGAACGCCGCTTGCGCGCGGTCGTCACGCAGGTGCCGACGATCAGCGGCTTCGAGCAAGGACTGCGCCGCATTCCGCCCGACGCCGTCGCCGGCATCGAGGAGGCCTTCTCGGCGGACGAACGCGCGCAGGCGCGCGGCGAGCCGCCGCGGCGGCAGACGATCGTCAGCGCCGATCCGGCCGTCCCTGCTTCGTACCGTGCCAAGGACGCCATCGAGTTCTATCTGCAGCCCGTGCCCGACGGCGCCTGGGAGAACAGCGTCACGGTGCGCTCGACGCGCGCCGCGCGCATGTACGAACCGGGCGCGTGGATTGCGCGCGTGTCTCCCACGCCGCTGCTGATGATCGTCGCGCTGCAGGACACGATCACGCTGACCGATCTCGAGCTGGCCGCCTACGAGCGCGCCCTTGAGCCGAAGCGCCTCGTGACGATCCCCGGCGGTCACTTCGATCCGTACATCACCAGATTCGATCAATCCAGTGCCGCCGCGCTGGACTGGTTCAAGGAACACCTCGCGTAACCGCAACTTGCGACAACGCAGGAGCCCGATATGTCTCATCTCACCCATACCATCGAGCATGGCATTGCCACGATCATCCTCGATCGCTCACCGCAAAATCGCATCGGCGACCAGATGGTTGACGAACTGGCCACGGCGATCAACGCGATCGAACGCAGTGACGCGCGCGTCGTGCTGGTGCGCGCCGAAGGCGAGAACTTCAGCTTTGGCGGCGACATCGTGCCGTGGCCCGACGACACCCCCCGCCAGTTGCGTGCGCGCTTCGAGGGTTACATGGACGTCTTCAATCGCTTCGAACGCCTGCCCTTGCCTGTCATCGCGGTGGTACACGGCTTATGCGCCGGCGGTGGTTTCGAGCTGGCGTTGCGCGCCGATGTCGTCTTTGCCGCCGAAAGCGCAACGTTCTGCCATCCGGAACAGTCGCTTGCTTTGGTGACCCTGCTGGGCGGCATCTACCGCGTCGCCGAACGCGCAGGACGCGCACGTGCCATGGAATGGGCACTGACTTCCGAGCGTGTCCCCGCCGCAACGATGGAGCGCTTCGGCGTGATCAACCGCGTCGTCGCCGATGCCGAGCTGCTTGCAGAGGCGCATGCCTTCGCCGCGAAGTTCGTGCACGGCCCGACACGCGCTCACGCCGCGCACAAGGCCTTGCTGCGCACTTGGGCCAACGGCGGTGTCCAGGCGGCCGACGATGTGATGTTCAACGTTGCCATGCCCTTGTTCGAGACAGAAGACGCGAAGGACGGGCTTGCCTCGGCCATCAAGGCCCTGAAGGCCGGCACGCCGCGCCCGCCGCTCGAATTCAAGGGCCGTTGATCCGCCACGCAAGCCCTGTCAAGGAGCGGAACGTGCACGAGTTGCTGGAGCGGGTGATCGAGGCGCACGGGCGGATTGGCACGCTGGAAGCGGCATGAAACGCTCAGCGCCACTGTCGTGACGGGTTGACCTGCCCCCGGTCCTCACTTACTTAACCAAAGGAATTCACATGCCTCATCCATTCCCCGATTTTCGCCTTACTGGCCAGGTCACCGTCGTTACTGGCGGCGGTAGCGGTATTGGCCGGGCCCTGGCACACACGTTTGCTGGCGCGGGTGCCCGGGTCGTTGTACTGGATACAAACGGCGCGGCGGCAGAGCAGGTGGCCAGCGAGATTGGCTCGATGGCACAACATGCGGTTGCGGACGTGTCCAATGAAGACGCAATCGAAAGCGTCATGAAGGACGTCGCCCGCCAACACGGTCGAATCGACGTGCTATTCAACAACGCAGGTATCAATCGGCGCAACACTTCGTTTGATTTGACGATCGCGGATTGGAATGCGGTTGTAGCAGTAAACATGACCGGCATGTTTCTTTGCGCCAGGGCCGCCGCGCGGCATATGCGCGATGGCGGCGGCGGGCGAATCGTCAACACTGCATCGATACTTGGTATTTCCGGCGGTTGGTATCCGAATATTGTCTACCAGGCTACTAAAGGCGCAGTGGTCAATATGACCCGTTCGTGGGCTGTCGAATGGGCGCCCTACAACATCCGCGTCAACGCTGTAGCGCCGAGCATTATTCGCACTCCAATGACCGAAGCGCTCACAAGTCAACCGGAAGCGGTTGCGAAATTCGAAGCGCTGACACCGCTAGGACGACTGTGCGAACCTGCGGACATGACCGGGCCAGTATTGTTTCTTGCTACTACCGCATCGAGCATGGTTACCGGCCATATCCTTCCCGTCGATGGCGGCGTGTTGGCGCAATAAGAGTTGAACCCAACCGATCCCAACAGATCCCAACAGATCGTCGATCCAGATTTGGGCCACGGGTTTCCTGTTCAGTACGCCACACAATTTGCCGGTTCTGCCCTGCAATTTCTGAATTAATTAAATTGAGACATGGAGAAAACACTATGAATTACAAGGGGTTTGACCTTGCTGGAAGAGTCGCAATAGTAACCGGCTCGACTTCCGGAATGGGGCTGGCCATTGCTCGTGGCTTGGCCCAATGTGGTGCGCAAGTCATTGTATCCAGCCATCTCCAGTCGGACACCGATGCGGCAGCGTCGTTATTGGCAAGCGAGGGTTTCGACGTCAAAGGTATCCCCTGCGACATCACCAATCTGGACGGCGTCAAACGCTTTGCCGAAGAATCCAAACGCGCTTTCGGTCGCGTCGATATTGTCGTTTGCCACGCGGCCGGCCCGGTCCCGGTCGGACCGATTGCCGACACCGACATTGATCAGCTGGGCGCTTTGCTCCTCACAACAGTGCGAAATAACCTGGTGTTGGTCCGTCAATTCTTGCCGGAGATGGCCGAACGCCGCTACGGGAGCGTTCTCATGACGTCCAGTATTGCATCGGAACGCGCCAGTCCGGCCCTCGGCGCCTATGGTGCCGCCAAGGCTGCGCTGAACGGCGTGGTACGCAGCATCGCGGCGGAATGGGGGCAATGGAACGTTCGCGCCAACGCCTTAGCCCCGTCGATGGTACGCACGGCGTTCTCGCAAATCATGTTGAACACCCCAGAAGCTGAAAAAGCGATGGCCGCAAAATCGCCCTCTAACCGCATCGCCGAACCAGACGATGTCGTCGGCGCCGCGATTTTGCTGGCGTCGCCAGCCGGATCGTACATATCTGGCCAAACCCTGCTCATCGACGGCGGTCGTTCAATCATTTAACCCGTACTACGGCGCGCTTCGCGCTGACCCACACAAAAAATACGGAGACAACCATGTCGGAGAATCAAAAAATTAATGTCCGCTCATTCATCGATGAGCGGCCGGTCGGACGCTATCAAATCTTTATCATTATCTTGGTTTTTCTGGTCGTTGCATTTGATGGCATGGATGTCGCGATCATGGGTTTCGCCGCGCCGGAAATCATTCGGACCTGGGGCATTACAAAGTCGCAAATGGGCTCGATCTTGGGGGCAGTTTTCTTCGGCGTAGCAGCCGGCGCCCTCATTGCAGGCCCCATCGGCGACCGCTACGGTCGCAAGCTCATTCTGACCGCGAGCGTGTTCTGGTTCGGCGTGCTGACCTTGGTTTCCTCTCAGGCGGCAGACGTCAATATGTTGATCACGCTGCGGATCTTGACAGGCCTCGGCCTCGGTGCGGCATTGCCGAACGCTGTTACGCTGATTTCCGAGTATGCGCCAATGAGAAAACGCTCGCTGATCGTCACGATCGTCTATAGCGGTTTTACTGGCGGGGCTGCCGTTGCCGGTCTGATTGCGGCATGGCTGCTTCCGGCATTTGGATGGCGAGTCATGATCGCAATTGGGGGGCTGCTCCCGATCGCATTGGCCCTCGTCCTAGCCATGTGGCTGCCTGAATCGGTCGCGTTTCTCACGCTGAAAGGAAAACGCCTTGCGGCCATCCCTAAAATTCTCCGCAAAATCGACAAGAGCTCCAACGTCCTCTCGGACGCCGCGTTTTGGATTCCGACACCCGTTGATCAATCAAAGGGATCTGTCGCCATCTTGTTCACAAAAGCCTATGCCATGGGGACTTTTTTGCTGTGCCTGGCGTATTTCATGGGCGTGTGCGCCACGTACGTCATGGTCAACTGGCTGCCAGTCATTGCCAAGGACGCCGGCTTCACCCTCGGGCAGGGCGTGGTCATTACGTCCCTGATCACGCTCGGCGGTCCGATCGGATCGATCTGTATCGGTGCGATCATGGATCGGGTACGTCCGCACTGGGTACTGGTACCGACGTTTCTGATCGCTGGCGCATTCCTCGCCTCCCTCAGCGTCGCACCAAGAAATTTCGGTGCCTTGTGCGTCTTGATGTTTGCCTTGGGATGCTTCTTCCATGGATCAATGACTGGCTTGCAGGCGCTCTCGGCTATGTCATTCCCAACTGCGGCCCGCTCGACAGGAATCAGCTGGATGCATGGCTTCGGCCGCTTGGGCGCTATTGCCAGCGGCTTTATCGGCGCAACCATGATGAGCTGGGGATGGGGACTCGGACAGATTTTCCTGGCGCTGGCGGTGCCGATGGTCGTCGCAGCCTGCGCCGTCGCCCTTTTGGGCATGCGCAATAAGCGCACGCGTATCGAGCGTATTGAAATAGGTAACTCACAGGCACTCAGTTTGCGAACCTGACCCTCGAACGGTCCTTCTGGTCGTTCGGTATGGTTGGAGTCTCATTACGACCAGCGGCTCGTGCAGCATGGCGATGCGGCCGTACGGACCGTACGACATCAGCATCGGATGACGACCAGCGCCATCTGGTCGAAAAACATCGGCGCTGACGCGTTGAGGTCGACAGGGTAAGCGTTGCCAGGCGACGTAGCACGGCCGCGCGGGCCGGGGGCGGTGTCGCCTTGGCGACCAGTCCGTCGTCCGTGGGTATCTCAACATCCCAATCGCGATGATCAGCTGGTGCTCATACAGCCATTGGCCTACATGCACCAAAAGCTGTTCACGATCGACGCGGCGCAGCGCTTCATCGCGCAGCACCCGCACGAGCGCTCGGCGCTGGTGTTCGCTGATCCAGCGGAACCCAAGGGGGTCTCGCAGGCCAGTTGCTGATGGTTCGACAAAGTGCGCTTGCGTATACAGCGATCGCAGCGAGGCAAGGTATCGGACACCTCGATGTCGAGCTCCGCGCTGAGGTGACGCAGCAGGGCAGCAGGCAGGGCCCAAAGTGTGTTCAACGGCCGCCCGCCCATGCGCACGAGAGAGCGAGTGCCAACGGCGAGATCAATGTGGGGTCAGCACCGGCTCGCGCAGAACTGGCCGCACGACGCCATGTAATAGCACTCTCAAGCAAGTGGTGGCGCCGCGCTGCAATCGGCAACGGCTTTGCTCCGAGAGACTGGGAGCCTCAATAGCCCCCCTTCCACGGAGACACGAAATGCCCGTCATTGTTTGCGAATGCAAGGCCGCAATCCCAGCTGGCGTCAAGGCCAGGATGGCCGCCGAGTTCACCAGCGCCATCAGGGAAATCATCCTCTCGCCGCTCGACCTGATCAGCGTCGTCTTCCATGAAGCGACTCCCGAGAACACCTACCGTTCGGGAGAGCCCACCGCTGAAACGCTGATCTTCTGCCACATACGGGACGGGCGCAGCGACGGCGCCGTGCTATCGCTGGCCAAAAGGGTGAGCTCGATCTGGAGCGCGTGCACCGGGGCGCCAGAGGACGAAGTCGAGGTTCTCGTCGCGCTTTATCCCGCCAAGTACGTCGTGCGTGGCGGCGAACGCCTGCCCGAAGCCCCTCGCGTGTGAGGTTAAGGCAGTC
This sequence comes from Variovorax sp. Varisp46, assembly GCF_059491885.1. NCBI lineage: Bacteria > Pseudomonadati > Pseudomonadota > Betaproteobacteria > Burkholderiales > Comamonadaceae > Variovorax > Variovorax sp. Varisp46. The sequence goes on along the minus strand of NZ_CP168515.1, from coordinate 1,385,165 downwards.
TGCGCGCTGCGTCCTAAACCTCGTACAAAAATAAGGAGACAAGTCAATGAAATCAACCCGCCCGATAGATGTTCATAAACTGGCCGACGAGGCTAAGTTCAACAGCTTTCATTGCTCCGTGCTGCTCTGGTGTTTCGTGGTCCTGGTGCTTGACGGCTACGACCTGGCGGTCGCCGGCATCGCGCTTCCGTCGATCATGAAAGCCATGAATGTCGAGGCCGCGACCGCGGGATTCATGGCCAGTTCGGCGCTGTTCGGCATGATGTTCGGCGCTATCGCGCTCGGCGCGCTGGCCGACAGGATTGGCCGCCGATGGGCAATTTCGATCTGTGTGTTGTTCTTCAGCGTCTTCACCGCGGCCGCCGGGTTTACCCACGACCCGATCACTTTCAGCGCAATGCGTTTCCTCGCCGGGCTCGGCATCGGCGGCGCCATCCCGAATGCGGCCGCCCAGATGAGCGAATACTCACCGAAGAAAGTGCGCAGCGTGATGGTCACGCTGATGTGCTGCGGCTACCCGGTTGGCAGCATCCTCGCTGCGCTGCTTGGCAAGCAGCTCATCGAGACCTACGGCTGGCAATCGGTCTTCATCGCCGCCGGCGCCCCGGTGTTACTGATCCCGTTCATCCTGAAGTACATGCCTGAGTCACTGCCGTTCCTGGCCAAGCAGCACGACGACACGCGTCTGCGCGAAGTGGTCCGGAAGATGCGACCCGACATTCGGCTTGAGCCGCACGAGGAGTTTCTCGTTCCAGCTGAGGACAAAGCCGAAGGCCCGGCGATAGGCAGGTTGTTCCTGGACGGCCGCGGCCTTAGCACGTTGATGTTCTGGCTCGCTTTCATGACCTGCCTGTTCATGCTCTACGCGCTCAGTTCGTGGCTCGTCAAGCTGATGGGCATGGCCGGATACAGCCTCGGTTCCTCGCTGAACTTTCTGCTCGCCTACAACGCTGGTGCAGTCGTGGGCGCTGTCGGCGGCGGATGGCTCGCCGACAAGCTGAACATCAAGTGGGTGACGAGCGCCTTCTTCGCGGTCGCCGCGGTCTCGCTGACGCTGCTCGGCTACGGAGCGCAGCCGCTGTTCCTCATCGTTGCAGTCATCGGCGCGTCTACGCTGGGCACGCAGATCCTGCTGTATGCGTATGCCGGGCAGTTCTATCCGACCTCGATCCGCGCGACGGGACTCGGCTTTGCTTCGGGGGTCGGGCGCATCGGCGCAATCGCGGCGCCGATCATGATTGGACTGCTGGTTTCTATGAAGCTGCCACTGGTGCAGAACTTCCTCGCCATTGCAATTGCCGCGGTCATCGGCGGTGTCGCGGTTGCTCTGATCAGGCAAAGGCTGCCGATCTCTTCACACAGCCACGACACGAGAGCCATCGGCCAGCTGCCTTGACGCTCGACCTGCTGAGGGTGGGCGATTTGATGGCGAAACCTACTCAACAGCCTACCCTCTGAGAAGCGGCACGGCGACGGACTGAAGCCGATGACTTGTTCTACGTCCGCCGTCGAGCTTCGGGATGGACGACGAAAATGATCACCCTCGCGCAGTTGGAGAGCCCAACCAGTCGCGCGGCCGACGCTTTGCCCTGATTCGAATTGAAGCAGCGCAACCACGCGGAGCTGTGTCTCGAAAACTTGCCTGAGATGGCTCTTCCCTGACTGGAAGTGCAACGCTTCGATGAGCGACCTCCACGCACCGGCGCCCCCGGAACGTCTAGACGACACGTCGTGACACTCTTATGGCGTGCACGTCGAGTAGGAACCAGGTGCGCCTTCCTCCTGCAACAGGCGCATGCAGTCTTCGATGGCGACGCGCAGATGCTCGAGTCCTCGCGCCAAGCGCTTCAGCCAATTACCGTTCGGCTTGATATTGAAGCTCGTGAGCCCCCCACATCATCTGCAGCCCAGCCTCCGGCACCGGTCGGCCACGTACTCCCGTTGAATCCATCGCGCCGCCAACAATGGACGAAGGTTTCGATGCAGGCTGCATTCCGCCATTCCCATGGCGCGCGCCAAGTCAATCAAGCGCACGGGGGCCCCGCGCTCAGAGCGTACATTGCGTCTCATACCGCGTGGTCTTGATACGAGGCCAATGAGCCGCAGGAATGGGGCCGCGGCGGCGCTCGCTTCATCGGAATTCTGCTCGGCTCATGCCGAGAGACAGTGGTCTGATCCGAAGCGCGGAACCGCAGTATGTGGCAGGCTGCAGGCGCGACGGCCGGACGAGTCAGCGCGCAAACACTGTCGGCGCGCGGCTCAAAAGAAGCGCAACACACGCCGCGCTTGCTTCTGACTCTGACATCTAGCGGATGTTGCTATCCCTTGCCATGCGACGACGGGCTGCTGGCGCCCGCGAGCCGCGCGATCTGAAAAACACTCTCCGGCGAAACCTGAACATAGTCATTCAGCCCCCCGGAACGCATGATCGGATACGCCTCTGCCGTCTGATAGACGCCGCCTTTCAGAAGTGCCATGTCTATGTATACGCCCACCACTTCGCCCAGCACCAACCAGCCACCTACCTTTTCGCCCGCGGTGTTTCGGAACTGCACGATGTCGATCACCTTGCATTCCATGGCAGCGCGGCTTTCGCCCACCCGCGGGACGTTGACCATGCGGCCTGCCACCGCTGTGAGGCCCGCGAACGGGAATTCGTCCTCCCCACGCGGAAGCGGTGCCGAGGTCTGATTCATCTGATCGCCGAGTTCGCGCGTGACCAGGTTCCAAGTGAACTCACCCGTTTCCGATGCGTTCTGAACGCTATCTTTCCAGGCGATCGAAGAAAATCCGATGATCGGTGGATCGTAGTTGAACGCATTGAAGAAACTGTAGGGTGCGAGATTGACCCGCCCCTGGGCGTCGCGTGACGAGATCCAGCCGATAGGCCGCGGCGCTACCAGCGCATTGAGCGGGTTGTGACTCAGCCCGTGACCCTTGGCGGGCTCGTAGTAATGAAAGTCTCGAACGGTCATCTGAGGGGCCTTTCTGTAGCGGCGCTATTGCGCCACCAGATGAAGCGTCTTGGCGACGTTGATGAACTTCTCGTTTTCTGCACGCAAGAAGGTCGCTGCCTGCGGGAGGGTCATGGAGTCCAGCTTGCGCAAACCCTGCGCGGTGGCGAGCGCCAGGAATTCCGGACTGTCATTCCATTCTCGAAAGGCCGTGCTCAGGCGCGCGGCGGCGGAATCGGGTGTGCGTGCGGGCGCGAACAGGCCGGTCCAGATGCCGAACTCGAAGTTCTTGAACCGAGCGTCCTCACTTAGCGTCGCCAGGTTCGGCAGGAGCGTATGACGCTTGGGGCTTGCGATGGCGATGGCCTTGATGCGCCCAGTCTGAATCATTCCCAGAATTGGTCCCGCAAGAGGGACAAAGGCGAGATCCACCTCGCCGCCGCCGATGGCCGTGGCGATGGGAGCGATGCCTTTGTACGGCACCTCCAGCAACTTGGCGCCGACACGCCCCTGGAATTCAGCGGCCGCGAGATGAGCGAGCGTGCCTTGGCCCCAATGGGCAACGGAAAGCTCCTTCGCGCCTGGCTTTTGCAACTGTTCGACGAGTGCGTTGAGGGTGTTGAAAGGTCGGTCGGGATGGCTGACGAGGACCATGTCCGCAATCCCGAACGAACCAATGAGCTTGAAGCTGTCGAACGTGTACTTGGCCGAAGCGACCGTGAGCGGCGCCACCACGAAGTCCGGACCGGCGGTTGCGAGCAAGGTGTATCCGTCAGGCGACGCGTTCAGCACGTTCATCGCCGCGATGGAGCCGTTCGCGCCAGGCATGTTGTCAACCAGAAGAGACTGTCCAAGGGCGCGCTGCAGCACGGGTACGGATGGCCGCACCGAGGCGTCAACGCCAAACCCGGCAGGATAGGCGACCTTGATCAGGATGGGCTTGTTCGGATAGGGCTGCGCGTTGGCGGTGGCCGCGGCACCACAAAGTGCGACCGCAACAAGGGCGGTCTCAAAGAGTCTGCGGATCGGTGTTTTCATGTTTGTCTCCGTGCGCCAGTCGAAAGGCCGGCAAGGTGTTGTGATCGGTCATGTCATGGGTGCTGCACAGTCAATCTGAGGCGGTGATCCTCCCTTCAGGGCAACAGTTCAGCGAGGCATAGACGCTCTTTTCAAAACCGTGGAACAGGTCAAGGGTTCTCGGGTCCGAGAACGGCAGAGCCTGCGTCATAGCCAGGCCTGCGATGCTCAGACTGGGGTCGATCCAGAAGTACGTGTTGGCCAGTCCCGCCCATGCCAGGCTGCCGGCGCTGCGGCCGGTGGGCGCCGCGCCCTCGTTGACCAAGAAGCCCAGGCTCCAGGTGGTGGGAACGCCAGGGAAAAATTCCACGTCGCGTGAGAAAAAGGGGATCTGCGTTGGCAGCTTCCTCACGCGAAGCGCGCCCATGGCATTGCGCGACATCAGGGCCACCGTCTCCGGCCGGAGGATCTGATTGCCATTGCCCTGCCCCCCATTGAGGATCATGCGCATGAACTTCAGGTAGTCGTTGGCGGTGGAGTACAGGCCCGCGCCGCCTGACTCGAACTCGGGATCTTGCACTTTGCCGAGATCGATCACCGACAGTTTTCCGTCGTCGCCGCGCAAGTGCATGCCCGCAAGTCGGGTGCGCATGGGCGCGCTGATCTTGAACGCCGTGCTGTCCATGCCCAGCGGGCCTGTGATGTTGCGCTGGAAGTATTCACCCAAGCTCAGGCCGCTGGCGGCCTCGACAAGCTGGCCCACCCAATCGATGCCTAAGCCATATTCCCAGCGCGTGCCGGGGTCGAAGCACAGAGGCACGCGCAGCGCCGCTTTCTGTCCCGTCAGAACGCCGGGGATGTTCTGTGTTCGGCAGAAGCGCCCAAGGTTCGCATTCCAGATCTCATAGGCGAACCCGGACGTGTGGGTGAGCAGGTGCCGCAGAGTGAGCTGCCCCTCTGCATCGCGCAGCAGGGGTGCATCATTCGCGTCCCAGCCCTGCAGAACCTTGAGAGCGCCCAGCTCGGGGACAACTGCGGCAGCTGGATCGTCCAAGCTCAACCTGCCCTGCTCGACCAGCTGCATGGCTGCGGCGCTCGTGATCGGCTTGGTCATGGAGGCGATGAACATCACCGTGTCCAGATCCATTGCTGCGGTGGCGCCGAGCGTGCGCGCCCCCTGCGCTCCGGCGTAGAGGGTCTGATCGCGAGTAATCACCGCAGCAGCTACGCCGGCCGTGTCGCCGTATGCCACGGCACGGGCCAGCACGGCATCGGCGCTGGCCTTCAGCGCGGTGGTTTCTTCTGATGGCGCGCTGAAAGCCGCGGCCGGCAAGGTTGCGGTCGCCCTGAGAAGTGTTCTGCGAGCTTGTGCCAAGTTTGTCTCCGTGCACCGGCCAAGAACGGCAAGGTGCTGTGACTGAAGAATCATTCGTTGTGGCTTGGCCAGCTGCGTCAGCTCCGAGCCTGGGTGCACATTTGTGCGAGTGTGATCAGTCCTCAAACCATCAAGTTGTCTCCGATTTCACGTTGCATCGTGGCATCGTGGCATCGTGGCATCGCCCAAGCAATATAACGATCGTTTAGTAAACGAAGGCTATGCCATCAACCGCTTTGCGTCAACAAGGATTTCCTCCATGGCATGGAGCGCTGGACGCATTCACGGAGCACTGAATCGGCGCGGACATGACCGTGCGGCCACGAAGGTTTCATGTACACCAGGCTCCGAACGCGGCGCCTCCGGCAACGTCATTGACGCAGACGCAACCCGTATCTGTCAGGAACCCATTCGTGGCACTCCCAAGCAAGTGGTGGCGCCGCGCTGCAATCGGCAACGGCTTTGCTCCGAGAGACTGGGAGCCTCAATAGCCCCCCTTCCACGGAGACACGAAATGCCCGTCATTGTTTGCGAATGCAAGGCCGCAATCCCAGCTGGCGTCAAGGCCAGGATGGCCGCCGAGTTCACCAGCGCCATCAGGGAAATCATCCTCTCGCCGCTCGACCTAATCAGCGTCGTCTTCCATGAAGCGACTCCCGAGAACACCTACCGTTCGGGAGAGCCCACCGCTGAAACGCTGATCTTCTGCCACATACGGGACGGGCGCAGCGACGGCGCCGTGCTGTCGCTGGCCAAAAGGGTGAGCTCGATCTGGAGCGCGTGCACCGGGGCTTCAGAGGACGAAGTCGAGGTTCTCGTCGCGCTTTATCCCGCCAAGTACGTCGTGCGTGGCGGCGAACGCCTGCCCGAAGCCCCTCGCGTATGAGGTTAAGGCAGTCTGCGCGCATCTGCACGCAACTGATCCTCGCAGCATCCGAGCCCACTCCACTCGCAATCAATCAATCAAGGAAACTCTCATGTCACGCAAACTCGACGGCAAGATCGCAATCGTTACCGGTGGATCCACGGGAATCGGGCTCGCCACCGCCAAGCGGTTCGCCAACGAAGGAGCGCATGTCATTGTCACCGGCCGTCGGCAGGCCGAACTCGATGCCGCGGTGTCCGAACTCGGTAACGCCACCGGAATGCGGGTCGACTCATCGAACATGGCCGAACTGGACACGCTGTTTGATTGGGTGAAATCGGAAAAGGGCCGAATCGACGTGCTGTTCGTCAACGCAGGGGTCGGCTCGAAACTGCCGCTCGGTAAGATTACCGAGGAACACTATGACAACACCTTTGGCAGTAACGTCAAGGGCGTACTGTTTACGGTGCAGAAGGCTCTGCCCTTGCTAGCGGACGGCGCATCAGTCATCTTGAATGGCTCCACCGCTGCCAGCGGCGGCACCGAGGCATTCAGTGTCTATGCCGCCTCAAAAGCCGCCGTACGCTCATTCGCCCGCAACTGGATTCTCGATCTGAAGGGCCGCGGCATCCGGGTCAACACGCTCAGCCCCGGCCCCACCAAGACGCCGGGCTTGTTCAACCTGGCCGGCGCAGATGCAGAACGGCAGCAGGGAATACTGGACGCCCTCGCATCGAAGATCCCGATGGGCCGCGTCGGCGATCCGGACGAAATTGCCAAGGTGGCAGTCTTCCTTGCTTCCGATGATTCAAGCTTCGTCAACGGTATTGAACTGTTCGTCGACGGTGGCAAGGCCCAGATCTGAAGATGGCGACGGTGGCACCAAACTGGCCATCTCATGCGGGCTTCCCTTTCGCAATATGAGCAAAGTCATCATCACATGTGCTGTCACCGGCGCGATCCACACGCCCTCGATGTCTCCGCATTTACCGGTTACACCGGAAGAGATCATCGAAGCCTCGGTGGGCGCGGCCGAAGCTGGCGCCGCGATCATTCACCTGCATGCGCGTGATCCTGTCACGGGCAAGCCAGATCAAAGCCCCGATGCATTCGGCCGATTCTTGCCGCAGATCAAGGCACGCACCGATGCAGTGTTGAATATCACCAGCGGTGGCTCGCCCTACATGACGATCGAGGAACGCATCCAGCCGTCGATGCGCTTTGCGCCCGAGGTGGCCTCTCTCAACATGGGTTCCATGAACTTCGCACTGTTCCCGATGCTGGCGCGTTTCAAGGAGTTCAAACATGCCTGGGAGCGCGAGGCGCTCGAAGCCAGTCGTGACCTGATCTTTCGCAACACCTTCAGGGATATCGAATACGCCCTGGCGCAATGTGCTTCCAACGACACGCGCTTTGAATTCGAGTGCTACGACGTGAGCCATCTTTACAACCTGGCGCACTTCGCCGAGCGTGGCCTGGTCAAAGCGCCGTTCTTCGTTCAGACCGTGTTCGGGATCCTGGGCGGTATCGGATCGCATCCAGAAGACGTGTTGCACATGAAGCGGACAGCCGATCGCCTGTTCGGCGATGACTATCGCTGGTCGGTGCTGGGGACAGGCAAGGATCAGCTTCGCCTTGCAGCAATGTCTGCCAGTATGGGCGGCAATGTGCGCGTCGGATTGGAAGACAGCCTATGGCTTGGACGCGGCACGCTGGCCGAGAGCAATGCGGCGCAGGTGCTGCAGGCGCGCCAGATCATCGAAGGGCTTGGTCTCGAAATCGCCAGCCCGAACGAAGCCCGGGAAATCCTCCAACTGAAAGGCATCGGGAAAGTCGAGTTCTGAGAGGGAACAGGGTTGACGAGTTTGCCAAAACCAACGGCGGCGGCTCGTTGCCCTGGGCTCATCGCAACGCCGTTGCTGCAGCACAGCACAAGGAGCCAAGGTGTAGGATGGAGACGCAAGCGAGACGGTTGATTTGACCTCTGTCTATGTGTCGACGGCTCTCCCTTCAAGGGGAACTCACCCGCAATTGATTCGCTTGCAAGGTCAGGGGAGAGGACGCGCCGCACAATGACGGACGCAAGGCCGAAGCGGAGGCAAGCAATGCATGGCCACCTAGACGCACAAACGGAATATCGCGAGGTGGGAGGCGAATTCGTATCCGGCACGATTGTTGATTCGCGCACCACGCATCTTGAAGTCCTCGCGCGCCGAGCGACCGGCCCTATTTCCTGGCGCTTTCGTCAACCGCGGCTCGCGCTGTTCTGGTTTCGCAACGGCCTTAAAGAGTTGAATCTGGAGCTCGACGGCCGCCGCATCCACTCCGGAATAAGACAAGGAACAAGCCTTGCGCTGTTCCCGGCCTCGACTTCGGTCGAAGGCGAGTTCGACGTCGCCCCGCACTTCGACTACACGGTGGTCTTCCTCGACCCGACCGTTGCGTCCGGCACTGGCTGCCACTTCGACAGGCCGCTGATTGCCTTCGGCAATGACGATCTGCAACGTGGCCTTTCGGTTCTATGCCGTGAGGCGCGCAATGCAGACAGCCTTTACGGGCTGTTCGCCGAGGGTTGGGCAATGCAAGCACTCGCCCTGCTCGGGCGCGTCAACGGTAACCCGACAGCCACCGCTCGCCCGTCCGGGGGCCTCGCACCTGGCAGCTTGCGGCGCGTCATCGACTACATCGAGGCCGACTTGTCGAGACCGTTCACGATCGATGGCTTGGCGGAAATCGCCGGCGTCAGTCCTCGGCATTTCATGCGGGCTTTTCGGGAAAGTTCCGGTCAGACGCCATTGCGCTTTGTGTACAGCCTGCGTCTGCAGCGGGCCAAGGAATTCCTTTTGGATCCTCGCCGCACTGCAACTGAAGTCGCGCTGGAATGCGGCTTCAGCCATGCTCAGCACTTCAGCACTGCGTTCAAGAAGGCGACCGGCGTGACGCCGTCCGATTTCCGCAGGGCTGCAATGCGCTGATGCATCCCACGGATCGACCCAGCTGCCGTCTCGGGAAACCGCGCCAGTGGGCCAACTCGGAGCCGGCTCGCCTGCGCGCGATGTTTCGATTCCTGGCGGGCGGGGGAATGGAGAGCTCAGGCTCGAAATTCGCTGAGGTTGCGCGGGCCGGACAGGTGGTACGCACGTTGCGACGTTGGCTCGATCTCCTCAAGCAACGCGATGCGCGCCACCTCGGCAACATCGCGGGTATCGATGAAGTTCACTCGGCCATTCCCTGCAGCGCCAGCCCAGGACCCGGTGGCGATGTGTGGCCCCACGCGCTTGAGCACATCGGGGAAGGTCGTCAGCCGCAAGACCGTAGACGCGATCGGCTGCCGTGCCAGATGCGCCTCGATCTGCATATGCCAGGCGAGGGGCAGAAGCCGGGTCGCAGGACCGAGGGCGGACAGTTTGACGATGTGCCGAACGCCTGTTGCGACGGCTGCATCGATCAACGCGATTTCGTTGACGACCTGTTCGAGGGAGGTGCCATGCGCGATGAAGAGCCGGTCGACGCCGCGCAGGGCCCTGCCGAGCGTCTCAGCGCCTTTGAAGTCGACCTTGGAAATGGCCCCCTTCGGGCAGTTGCGCTGGGCTGGATTGGCGCGTCAGCACGACGAGATCGACCGGATCGTCGACGAGCAGCGCCGTCAATCTGCCCCCAACGCGTCCTGTCGCACCCGCGAGAACTAGGCATGGCATGTACACCGGCTCGACGGTCGCCGGCGTGCGAACGCAGCTCCCATCCTCGCCGGGCCCCCTCGGGTATGCGCCCGCGCAGGCAATCGCCTTAAAGCGCAGGCAAGTGGCCAGCGCGCCAGGCGGCGCCCATGGCGTCGCTGTAGGCGATGGTTTGCTGGCGCTGCGTGCCGAGCAGTTCACTGCCCAAGGTCATCACATCACCGTCCTTCAGGAACACAGGCGGTTTCTGGCCGAGACCCACACCCGGCGGCGTACCGGTTGGAATCACGTCGCCAGGCCGAAGCGCCATAAAGCGGCTGAGATAAGACACGATGGTGGCAACGCCAAAAATCTGCGTTCGGGTGTTGCCGGTCTGCCGGCGAGTTCCGTTCACGTCGAGCCAGAGGTCGATATTCTGCGGGTCCGGCACTTCGTCAGCCGTCAGCAACCAGGGGCCAATCGGCGCATAGCCCAGGTAGCTTTTGCCCTTGGTCCACTGGCCTTCCATTTCGATTTGCCAGGCACGCTCTGACACGTCGTTGCAAAGGCAGTAGCCGGCCACATATTGCAGCGCTTCTGCTTCGCTGACATGCCAGGCCGGGCGACCGATCACGATAGCGAGTTCGACCTCCCAATCAAGCCTGCCCGAGCCGGGCGCGATGACGACCGGGTCGTTGGGGCCTGCCAGCGCGCTGGTGTGCTTGTTGAACACAATCGGCTGCGTGGGGATCGGCGTGTTGGTTTCTGCCGCATGGTCGGAATAGTTGAGGCCGATGCAAACCACATTCGGAACCTGGCCGACGCAGGGGCCGAGCCGTGTATCGGCGGGCACGGCGGGCAAGCTCGAGGTATCGAGGGCGCGCAGCCTTGCAAGGCTCTCGGGTGAAAGTGTTGGCCCGTGAATGTCGCTCACGACGGAAGACAAATCGCGCAAGGTGCCTTGTGCATCAATGAGGCCGGGTTTTTCAGAGCCGCGGGGGCCGAATCGAACGAGACGCATGGGAATCCTTTTGGCTTTTGAAGTAGGTATTCAGGTTGGAGGCCGCGTTGTCAAAGCTGCTCGAGCGTCAGCGCAAGCTCGCCGAAGTTGCCATAGCGAAGCACGGCGGGACGCTTGAACGGCAGGTCAATCACCTCCGCAAATGAGCCGGTGATGACGGCCTGCCCGACCTCCAGACCCATGCCCTGGCTGCGCAGAAACTCGGCCAGCCAGTAAAGAGGCAAGCGCGGGTCGCCGTTGGGGTGGCTGGCTGCAAATGTGATGTCGTCCTGGCCCTGCACCGAGAGTGCAATCTCGAAAGGACCAGGAAATGGCTCCTGCGCAAGGTCCACGGCGACAGTCGGTCCCAGCACCACGCTTTGGTGCCACAGGCTGTCGGCCATCAGTTCAGGGCCGCTGGCGCCTGCAGCATCGTCATAGCGACAACCAAGCACCTCGACCGCCAGCCGCACGCTGCCGATGGCGGCGTTGACATCGGCGCGGGTGTAGGGGGTGGCCCGCGGCGGCAGGCTTTGCTTGAGCTCGAATGCCAGTTCGGGTTCGATGCGCGCTGCGCCCGTCGGTCCGGCAGGCGCGGCAGCCACACCGCCCGATGGCCTGGCATCATGCAGCGCGGCGGCGACCCAGCGATCGCCCGGGGGCAACCCGCATTTCCAGCCGATGGCGGGGCTGCCGCGCAGTTCGCTGATCCGCCGCTGGATGCGCCAACCGTCTTGCGGCGTGGCAGGGCGCAAGCCGGCCTCCAGCCTTGCACCGAAGCGACCCGACGACTGAAGTGCGTGCAGGTAGCGCGCGGCAGCCTCGATGGCGCTCGGCTTCATGTTGGTCATTCCTCTTGTGATCCTTGCAAGGATCAGTGCAACGTCTCGAGCCGTTCGCCGGAGTCCGCGCGGAAAAGATGAACATGCGCGCTGTCCGCACCCAGGCGCACCTGGTCGCCGGGGCGCACACTGACCCGTTCGCGCAGCACGCAGGTGAGCTTGGTGCCGCCCGCATCCACGATGAGGTGCGTCTCCGAGCCGGTGGACTCCACCACCAGCACCCGCGCCTCCACGCCATCGGCGTCCAGCCGCAGGTGCTCGGGCCGCACGCCCAGCGTGAGGTCCTGCCCGCTTGTGGCCGGCACACCGGGCACGGTCCAGTGGTTGCCCGCGTTGTCCACAACGCCCTTGCCGTTCATCTTGACGGGCAGCAGGTTCATCGACGGCGAGCCGATGAAGGCCGCGACGAAGACGTTGCGCGGCCGGTCGAACAGGTCGAGCGGCGTGCCTACCTGTTCCACGATGCCATCGTGCATGGCCACAATCTTGTCTGCCATCGTCATGGCCTCGATCTGGTCGTGCGTGACGTAGACGGTGGTGGCCTTCAGGCGCTGGTGCAGCTCGCGAATCTCAGCGCGCATTGCCACGCGCAGCTTGGCGTCCAGGTTGGACAGCGGCTCGTCGAAAAGGAAGACCTGCGGGTCGCGCACGATGGCGCGGCCCATGGCGACGCGCTGGCGCTGGCCGCCGGAGAGCTGCTTGGGCAGCCGCGTGAGCAGTGGCTCCAGCCCCAGGATCTTGGCGGCCCGGGCCACGCGCTCTTCGGTCTCCTGCTGCGGCGCATGGCGCAGCTTCAGCGAGAACGCGAGGTTGTCCGCCACCGTGAGATGCGGGTACAGCGCATAGTTCTGGAACACCATGGCGATGTCGCGGTCCTTGGGCAGCAGGCCGTTCACACGGCGCCCGCCGATGCGGATCTCGCCCCCGTCGATGCCTTCCAGGCCCGCGACCATGCGCAATAGCGTGGACTTGCCGCAGCCCGACGGGCCGACCAGCACGACAAATTCACCGTCTCGGATGTCGATGCTCACGCCGCGGATGATCTGCGTGCTGCCGAAGGACTTGGCTACGTCCTGGATCTCAACTGTTGCCATCTTGTCTCCTCATTCAAAAAGTGAAGCCGGTGTCGCGCACAGCCGGTCGCGTGCCGCCGGGTCGAAGGAGGTTGTGATCCCTCACCCCGCTTGCCAGGCGGTTTTCAGCCGCGTGTATTCATGCAGATAGCGACCCACGGCAGCGTCACGCAGTTCGGTGGACTGTTGCAACAGCGCAAGGGCCGCGTCAAAGGCGCCGGGATCACAGGCTTCCAGCAACAGCACCCAGCGAGCCGGGGCCTGCAGGTCCTTGCGGTCCTTGCTTTCGGCGGTGCGCTGGCCCGACATGCCGACGTCCGAGCCCAGCAGGTGCGCACCGCTGATGCGCGGCAGCCGCGCAGCGGCTTCCAGCGCCGAGCTCAGACGCGGCACCACGTCGCGCACCGTGTCGTCCGCGATGTCGAAGCGCACGGTCAGCATCGCGCCACCCGAGCCCACGCCGTGGCTCGCCACCACGCGCGTGAGTGATCGCGTGGTCGTCTGGAAATGTGCGGTGGCCGCACGCGTCCACTCCGTAGGCTCGTTCAAGCGCGACAGATAGTCGCTGCCCTGGATGACTTGGAAGCTCGCGGTTTCATACAGGGTGAAGAACTCCGGCTGCGTCGCTGCGTCGGCAGCGCGATAGCGACGCCCCCGCACAAAGCCGGGAATGCCCACGCGCTCGGGCATGTGCTCGTGCAGATGCCAGGCGTAAAACTCCGCGCGCCCGGCCTCGGCGATGTCGTTCCAGATAGCCACTGCACCTTCACCTGCCAGCATGGTTTTGCTCCTTGAATGTGGTGGGTACGGCCTCGCGCAGGTTGAGCGCGGCTTGGCCGACCCTTCGGAAACACAGCGCAACCGCTCGTGCGGCCGCGCACGATGGACGCCTGTGAATGAAAGCGACGCCTGGTGCGGCGCTTGCGCAGGACACCTCGGCTCCGGCAAGCTTCCGACGGGGAAGGCCTTCAGCCATTGGAGACTTTCAGCGGCGTAATCCCCATCATGGCTTCCATCACCTTGCGGCTCGGCCACAGGTCGGCGATCTCCGCCGCGGTGGCTTGCACGTCCGGCGCGATGGCGGCGATGCGCTCTGGTGGGAGTCGCGCCACGGGACCGGCCACGCTGACGGTACCGATGGCGCGGCGGCTTTGCGGATCCACGATGGCGCAGCCCACCGCACACGTGCCGGGCTCCCCTTCCTCGATGGAGGTGCCATAGCCGCGCTCGCGCGTCAGTGCGAGTTCGGCACGCAGGCTCGCCTCATCGCGCACGATGGGCCGGCCGAAACGCGAAGGTACGACAAAGCCGCGCGCCTTGACCAGCGCCACGGCCTGCTCTTCGTCCAGGCTCGCAAGCCAGGCCTTGCCGGTCGACGTGGCATGCAGCACCACGGGTTGTCCCATATCCGGGTCATAACGCAGGCCCGAGAGCGCACCTTGGGCCTTGGCGATCCAGATCAGCGCATCGTCTTCCACCAATGCGAGGCGTACCAGTTCGCCGGTGCGCGCGGCCAGCCGGTCCAGGGAGGGCTGACAAATTTCCGTGATGCCGGAGGCCGCGAGGAAACGAAAGCCGATGGCGGCCAGCTTCACCGTCATGCGGTAGCGCTGGCTGTACTCGTCCTGCACCGCCAGCCCACGCCTCACCAAGATGGACAGCAGCCGGTGCACGGCGCTCTTGGGCAATTCCAGTCGCCGCGCGACCTCGCTGATTGGCAGCCCTTGGGGGTAGTCGGCCAGCAGCGTGAGGATGTCCAGCACGCGCTCGATCATGTCGCCAGTGGCCACGAAGATCTCCATGTATTTAGAACAGAGTTCCAATGTAGCATCACATAGCAACCCAAAGCCGAGGGATATCCCGCATGACGAGGCACATTCAAGCCACTACATTGGAACAATGTTCTATGTAAGGTCGTTTTAATGAATGCCATTCCCTATGCGGAGGCCGCGACTGTGGCGCAGGCGCCCCCCCGACCGCCGGGCTTCTGGGCGCGTTTCGCCTGGTTTGCGCCAGCCGTCGCCGTGCTGCTCGCCGTCACGCTCTACCCCACGGCCGTGGTGCTGTGGCTGAGCGTCCACCGCACGCGCCTCTATGAAGTGGTGGAAGGCGTGGGCTTGGCGAACTATGTCTCGGTGATCACCTCTTCCGCCTTCCTCGAACTCAGCCTCAACTCCCTGCTGTACGTGTTCGGCGCGCTGGCCGTGGTGCTGCCTCTGGGTCTGGCCAGCGCCCTTGCGCTGCAGAACATTGCGCGCGGCGCTGCGTACGTGCGCACCCTGCTGTTGCTGCCCTGGACGCTGTCCATGGGCGTGGTGGGCTGCTTCTGGCTGTGGCTGCTCAATCCCTCGTACGGGCCCATGAGCTACCTGATGCGGTCCCTGGGCATGGAGCCCGGCCTGATGCTGGGCGATCCTTCGCTGGCGCTCGTGCTCGTCATCCTGGTCACCGCGTGGTGGTCCTTCCCCTACGTGATGGTGATGATGAGCGCCTCGCTGCAAAGCATCCCGGCGGAGCTGTACGAGGCGATCGACATCGACGGAGGCGGCCTGCGCGCGCGCCTGCGCCACGCGGTGTGGCCGCACATCGCGCCCACGCTGGGCAGCACCGCGCTGGCGCTGGGCATCCTCTATCTCACGCTCATCACGCTGATCCTGGTGCTCACCGGCGGCGGGCCGCTGGGCTCGACCGCCACCTGGAGCTTCGAAGTGTTCTCCAGCGCCTTCCGCTCGGTGGACCTGTCGCCCTCGTCGGTCATCTCCGTCGTGGTGCTCGCGGTCAATCTCTTCCTTGGCTACCTCTACACGCGGCTCACCGGCCGCGTCTCGGGCTGAACATCATGCATATCCGCCGCTCCGAAAAAATGCTGTCCTGGGCGGTGCTGGCCGCCCTGGTCCTGGTCGTGCTGATCCCGCTGTCCTGGGCGGTGTTCACCTCGCTCAAGAGCGAGGCCAGCGTCATGGCCTATCCGCCCACCTTCTTCCCTACCGAGCCCAGCCTCTCGGCGTACAAGGCGGTATTCCGGAACGAGACCTTCGGCTCCGACCTGTTCAACTCGGTGCTGTACGCGATCGGTGCGGTCGCGCTGGCGGTTCTGCTGTCCGCGCCTGCCGGCTACGCCGCTTCACGCTTCGAGTTCCGCGGCAAGCGCACCGTGATGCTGCTGATCCTGTCCACGTCCATGATCCCCGGCGTCGCGCTGCTGGTGCCGACCTACTTCCTGTTGGACGCGCTGGGGCTCCTGAACAACGCTGCAGTCATCATCGTGGTGCAGGCCGCGCGCCTGGTGCCGCAGACGGTCTGGTTCATGCAGAACTTCGTGGACGCCGTGCCGCGCGAGCTGGACGAGGCCACCCAAGTGGACGGCGCCAATCACTGGCAAACCTTCACAAAAGTCATCCTGCCGCTGGTGCGGCCCGGCATCGCCGCAAGTGCCGTCATCGGCATGGTCACGACCTGGAACGACTACATCACCGTGGCCGCGTTCGCGCCCGAGGTGGCGCACCGCACGCTGCAAGTGGCCCTGGTCAACCAGGTGTTCGACAGCATCGGCATCACCTGGTCATATGTCATGGCCTACGCCGTGGTGTCCTCCCTTCCCATCGTCGCCATCTTCGTGCTTGCGCAGCGATGGTTCATCAGCGGCCTGACCGCCGGCGCCGTCAAGGGCTAGTCCACCACGTGCGCACTCGCGACATGCGCACCTAAACCAGGAGACAAACATGAACGAGCAGAAACCAGAAAGCATGAACGAACAGAAACCAGCGCCCCGTACGAGCCGGCGCATCTTCCTGGGTGGCATGGCTGCCATGCTGGGCGCACCCGCGGGCCGGGCCTTCGCGCAGACCACCGAGACCATCGCCTACGACACCTTTCTCGACCCGGCCAACACCAAAGACCCGCGTGCGGCGGCGCAGACGCAGATGATCGCGGCTTTCGAAGCCAGCCAGCCGCGTGTGAAGGTACGCGTGGTGGTGGACCCCGCCGGGCAAAACGGCGTACGCGCGGCGCGCGCCAAGTCGGACAGCCCCGACGTGATCCGCGTGAACAACTTCCAGATGCCCGAGTTCGTGTCCACCGGCTCGGTGCTGGCCATCGACGAGCTGATCGCGCGAGACAAGGTGGACACCACGGACTGGCTGATCGGGATGGACCAGACGCGCGTCAACGGCAAGATCTGGGGCTTGCAGCAGGACTATCGCATCCCGATCTACGTCTACCGCAAGAGCAAGTTCGACGAGGCGAAGATTGCGACCCCGCCGCGCACGTACGCAGAAGTGAGCGCGCTCGGCCCGCTGCTGACCAAACAGAACCAGATGGCCTACGGCGTCCCTATCGGCCTGAGCGGCGGGATCGGCGGCGCGCAGGCGTTCATGGAGTTCATCGTGAGTTCCATCGTTGCGGGCAACAGCGATCCGTTCTTCGCACCCAGCGGCCGCGAGATCGGCTTTAGCGACAAGCGGCTGCTGCTGGCAGCCACCATCGTCAAGGACCTGTTCCAGAAGAAAGCGGCGACACCCGTGAGCCTGCAGTTCGCCTACAACGAGCTCCAGGATGGGATGCGGGCGGGCACGGTGGCATCCGCCACCTTCGGGCTGTACCGCTACCGTGGCCTGAAGGCCGCCGTGGCCGACGACTTGGCCTGGGCGCCGGCCCCTTCGGTGGAGCCCGACGACAAGCACGCGGTGTATGGCTTCCAGATGTGCATCAACCGCCATTCGCCACGCCAGGGCGGCGCATGGGAGTTCGTCAAGTTCATGGCCAGCCCGGCCGCTCAGGCGATCGCCGCGCGGGGCGGCGAAGTGGTGGCGCGCGCCAGCGCCTACAAGGACGCCTACTTCAAGACGCCGGAAGCCGAGGACCAACTGGGCTGGAAGGCGCTCGTGGAAAAACGCGGCCGAATGGTGAACTACTCCATCATCCAGTCGACCTTCAACCAGATCTGCGGCGAAGCCTTCCAGCGCATGATCCTGCGTGATCTGGCACCTGCAGCCGTGGCGCTCGAGGTGCGCACCCGCTATACCGAAGCGCTGGCCAAAGCATGATGCCGCATGTCACAGGAACAACCCGGCTCTACGGGTTGGTGGGCGATCCCCTGACGACAGCCAAGTCGCCCGAATTATTGAACCGGCTCTTTTCCGAACAGCGCGCAGACGCGGTGTGCATCCCATTCGTGGTCAAGGACAATGACCTGCCCGCATTCGT
Source organism: Variovorax sp. Varisp46 (assembly GCF_059491885.1). Taxonomy (NCBI): domain Bacteria; kingdom Pseudomonadati; phylum Pseudomonadota; class Betaproteobacteria; order Burkholderiales; family Comamonadaceae; genus Variovorax; species Variovorax sp. Varisp46. Next base: position 1,367,178 of record NZ_CP168515.1, on the reverse strand, counting down.
CACCGGTGCACGGGCGTTGGGGAATCTCTCCGGCGTGCTGGTCACGATGCCTCACAAGCAACGGATGCTGGCCTTTGTCGACGAACTGCATCCGACTGCCCGCCAGGTCGGCGCACTCAACGTCGTCCGTTGCGATAAGGATGGGCGCTGGGTCGGCGCCATCTTCGATGGTCTCGGTTGTGTGCTTGGCATGCAGTGGGAGGGCAACCATCCGGCGAACAAGTCCGTTCTTCTCGTCGGCGCCGGGGGCGCGGGAAGAGCCATCGCGTTCGCAGTCGCATCCGCGGGTGCCCGGACGTTGACCATCTTCGATGTCGACGGGCGCCGCGCCGACGAGCTCGCCGGAGCCGTTGTGGCCGCAACAGGCTGCAACGCGCGAGCCGGCTCGCCCGATCCACACGGATTCGAGATCGTCATCAATGCCACGCCGCTGGGCATGAACGCGACGGACGCCATGCCCGTGGATCCCGAACGGCTGGAGCCCGGCAGCATCGTCGTAGACATCGTCAATGCGCCCGAGCCGACGCCGCTTTGCCGCGCCGCCCATGCGCGCGGTTGCCGCACCCAAGGCGGACGCCCCATGCATGAAGGACAGGCATTGCACGCCCTGCGTTTTCTTGGATTCGATTACCGACCTGACGGGAAGTCACTACCAGACGCGCCCGAAACCACGCAGTTGTGGCCATCTCAATGAAAGGAAGATGTCATGAATAGGCTTTGCAGGGTTGCCGCGGCATTCCGTGCGGCTCGCTGCGCGAGAGGAGAACACGCATGAAAGTTGCTTTGCTGGAAGCCAGCCATTGGCATGTCCCGCTCTATCTCGATGCGCTCGAGGCGCCCGGGATCGAGGTGGTTGCCGTTTCCGATTCGGAGCAAGTGAAAGGGCAAGCGATCGCAACGCGATTCGGAAGCAGGCTGTACTCGTCGCCCTATGAGCTGCTCGAGCGCGAGGAAGTCGATTTCGCGTTTGTGTTCGGTCGGCATTCCGAAATGCCAACGCTCGCGGAGGCGGCGATCGCGCGGCGAATTCCATTTGCGCTGGAGAAGCCCTGCGGCGTCAACATGTCGCAGGTGACCCGGCTGCGGAAACTGACCGAGGAAGCCGATCTTTATTGCGCGGTACCGCTCATCTTTCGCATGAGCGACCTGCTCAGTGCGCTCCACGGTGCCGAGGGTCGCATCCCTTCGGACTTCAACTACATGTCCTTCCGGTTCATCGTTGGTCCGCCTGGCCGTTACGAAGCTGCAGGCGCAGGCTGGGCGCTCGATCCCGCATTTTCCGGTGGCGGATCCACGATCAATGTCGCGACGCACTTCATTGACCTTTTCAGATTGCTGACCGGCAAGGAAGTCACGCGCGTCTCAGCGACCATGAACGCTCGGACGCACCGAGGTGAGGTTGAAGACTATTCGTTGCTGACGATGCAAACCGAAGATGGCGTGATCGGACTCGTGGAGACCGGATACAGCTTCCCCAGCACGCCGGACGAGCAGCGCGAATTCTCGTTCACCCTTTCATCCGATCGCATGTACGCGAAATCGGGCCCCGACCGGATCGAGTTCCGCGACCGAAGCAATCTTGCCGCTGGCACACGGAGTCTGCGCCTCGAGTTGGACACCGACGCCTACTACCCCCTGTTCGTCAAACGGGTCCTTGCTGAATCTCGCACAGGTGCAAAGCCGATTGCGTCATTGCGCGACGCCGAGGCAATGATGCAGATCATGGACGCGGCCTACGCTTCGGCCCGGCAAGGGGGCGCGCTCCAGAATCTGGCGCCGATTGCCGGCTGATCGACCAATCGCCCCTCCCCTCCGACGCCCGCGCCGCGCATCTCGACGGCACTCGCTGGCCAATCAACTGAAAGGAATCCGATGAGCAAGACTGCGCGATACCAAGGTCCCTTGGCGCTCGACCAGGCGAAATCCAAATTTGTTCTCACCCCTCTGGAGGACAACCGCTTTCATCGGGATGGTCCTCGCGCCAACGTGGAGTACCGGGATCTCGGAATGGCGGAGGCTTCGGGGGGACGCATCAGCGCCAAGCACATCCGCGCTGTCCAGCCGTTCGGCAAGGAGACCGGTTGGCATTGGCACGACATGACCGCGCACTTCGTGTACGTGCTGAAAGGCTGGGTCGAATTCCGGTTTGACGGCATGCCCGAACCGGTGACCGTCGTTGCCGGCTCCTGCCTCAGTCAGCCCGCCGGAGTGGCGCACAACGTCATTCGCCAGTCTGACGACCTCGAGCTGATAGAGATCAACACGCCCGCGGACTATGTGACTGTCGAATGTTCTCCCTGAGCGGCCGCGGCGCATCCTCGCCTCCACTCACGGATTTCGGAAAGATCAGCTGGGTCGCAAGTCTTCGTGGCGCTCGAAGAGCGTCACCGCCCAGTCGATGAAGACACGCACCTTCGCACTGAGGTAGCGGTTCGGCGCATAGATCGCGTGGACGGGGATCGTGGGCGTGCGCCAATCCTTCAGCAGCGCGACGAGTCTCCCCGCCGAGATAGCCTCATGAACCGCGTACGAGGGCGCCTGGATGATGCCTAGACTCGCTAAGCCTGCTGCCAGGTACGAGTTGGTGATCGCCGCGAAATGCCGCTTCTTGTGGGGCGTGAGTGCCCCTTTGAGATCCGCCGTGATGTCTCGCAGCGCCCGCGCAGTTGCCACCGCGTAGCGCCACACCGCGCGTGCCGTCATCAGCACTCGGCCGGCCACGTCGAGAGCGCCACGCTCCTCGACACGGCGCAGGGCTGCCAGCAACTCGATGGGCTCGATTTCGCTGATGCGACGAGCAGCGAAATACGGAAACAGGTCCTTTTCCAGGTTGCGCTTCTCGCGCGTGGCGTAGTGGCCGCTCCAGCGCGCACGGTGCTTGTCGAACCACTCGAGTGCCGTCTCTCTAAAGGTATCCCCGGTGTTCACGGCCGCCTTGAGCTTGACGACCTGGCGCGCCTGTATGGGATTGATGCCGGAAGCCTTCTGGGCCTTGGCCGCGTCACGTGCCTTTCGCGCCGCCGCAAGGCTCACGTCGGGATAGGAGCCTAAGGCGAATTTTTTCTCGACCCCCTGGATCCTGAACTTCCAGAACCATCGGCGAGATCCCGAGGCCGAGACCTCCAAATAAAGGCCACCTGCGTCAGCGTAGCGTGCCTGTTTGCGATCAGGCGGACAGGAGGCGTGCGGCATGCGGCATCGGTCAACGGCATGGGACATCCAGGGGGTGGGGTACAAAACCGCCGTACCAGGGGGTTCAGGCGGTTTGTACCCCCTTTTGTACCCCCACTTGGCGCTGGCAGTCACCGGATTTCAGTGTATGCCTGCGGACCCGATTCGCCCAGTTTCCCAATGAAAAAGGGCGTCCGGAGGATGATTCCGGACGCCCTTGGACGTTTTATTTGTGAAACCGATCGAAAGATGGGCTGCACCCCGCATGAATACTGGCTTTTGCCGATTAGAAAAAACTTTCGTACCCCCTTTTGTACCCCCACCAATAGGTCTCATCTTTTGCGTTGTTCTCACGCATCATTGCTGGGGCCGCTCGATTGTCCCGCGAGACTCGACTGTCTCAACAGCAGTTGCCTAAACGATGCCCAGGGGGGCGGGGCGCGGGTCGAGTTCGTAGGTGCTGTAGACGCTCTCCCAGCCATCGGGCCTCACTGTCGATCAGCTGAAATGGGGGGTCCGTGGAACAGTCGCACGCATCAGGCAACGGATTCGAGTAAGAAGTGAGGCCGGCCGCCACCCTATTCTGGCTCTTGGCGCTCGACGAACACTCGGTATAGCTCCTCGAGATTTGGTAGCTCGCTGCGCCGAGATAGCCGTTCGTCGGGTAGGTCAGCGATCGCGCGGAATCTCGGATAAATATCCCGCCGTCGATCGGGATCGAGCGTCGTAAGGGCTTCTTTGGCTTGTCGAGAGAGGCGTTGCGGCGACCAAACCTGGCCGCGTTCGTTCACGACCACCATCAACGACCGATGGGTAAAGCCGCTGGTGTCCCCACCACGTCCGCTCGATTTTCCTTTGTGATACTTTTGCAGTATGAGCGCAATGACAAGACTGCGCTCGGACATCTTGAGCAGAGAAAATAATGCGCCACGACTGACGAACAACCGGTGCCCAGTCTCGCTCCAGGCATACTCACCCCGTCCGCCCTCAGCACCCCAAGATTCGGCGCAATACGCTGTTCTCCCGTCGATTGACCAGCGGCGTATCGCCTTGTCATCCGCGACTGTCCCTAACAGATCTCGCGTCCAATCCGATGGGAAAGGCCTGTCGAGTGCGGTGGCTGCACCATAAGGATCATGGCGATCGAGTTGGCGCTCAGTGTTCGGTGTCTTTGCGACCCATGGTTGAACCGTGTGGCCGTCGCCGCCGAAATGACGGGCAATCTCATCTTCGTCGTCGGGCAACCATCTAAAGAATGCCTCAGCTGACAGCACGGCCATGACCACCGCTCGCGCATCGTCGGCATTCGCCAGTACGCTTTGAAGCGTGACAGTTGTGTCTCGCCCGATCGACCAACGTCCCGCGACCGGAAGCCAATCCGCCGCCACCTTGCCGTCCAGCAAGCCGAGCAACGGTGCCAGCAGATTGCTATCTTCGCGGACGGTGCCGCGCTCACCGCTCTCCGGCATGGGCATATCCGCTTCCTTGGTAAGGTCGAGCGGAAAAGGATCTGTGAGATCGGCAAGCCAGAGACCGTCATCTCTTGACAGCGCGTATTCCCTCAAGAACGCGGCCCAAGCGTCGCCGCTCCAGTCCTCGCCGACAACCGCCCGTGTCGCCAGCAGATCACCGGCAACAAGCATGAGTGCATGCCAGCCAAGATACCCCCCGTACCGATCTCGATCGGGAACATATCCCGACGACCAAGTTTCGTCATAGCTGCTGCTGCGCGGGCAATCGTGCATTGCTCGAATTTCTTTGTCCCACCGCCGCACCCACGCGCCTATGCGGTCTTCCACCTCCCAGCTTGGACAAGCGAAGACATGGCACAAGCGCTCGACCTGATATTTGTTGAAGTCGTAATCGAGGTGAAAGCCATCCTCTGGTCGCGGCGAGGCATCTGGCCTGGAGGCATAGCGGAACTCGCCATGGGCAGTTCGGGGAGCATGTGGATTGTCAAGCGACATCAGCAGCTGGCCCCCGGGCGACATGAAGAAGTGACCCCAGTGTTTATTCCTGTTCGGTAAGTTCGGACGCGGTGGCTGCCTGGCTTATCAGCCCGGTACGGCGCTTCGAGCGAAGCCGGTAGCTGTCTCCGCGGATCGTGATGACGTGGCTGTGGTGCAGCAGCCGGTCCAGGATTGCCGTGGCCACGACAGCGTCGCCGAACACCGTGCCCCATTCGGCTACCGATCGGTTGCTGGTCACCAACATCGAGCCGCGCTCATAACGCCGGCTCACCAATTGGAAGAATAGGTGCGCCGCGTTCGTCTCAAACGGCAGGTAACCCAGCTCATCGACCACCAGCAACTTGGGCTTGGTGAAGTGCAGCAGCTTCTCCTCGAGCCGGCCCTCTGCATGCGCACGTGCCAGTTGCGTCACCAGTCCCGTGGCCGGCACGAACAATGTGGAGTACCCCCGCACGATGGCTTCGCGCCCAAGTGCCACGGCCAGGTGCGTCTTGCCCACGCCCGGTGGTCCGAGCAACAGCAGGCTGTCGCCGTTGCCGATCCAACGCGAGGTCGCCAGCTCACGGATCTGCTTGGGATCGACCGATGGTTGCGCCTCGTACTCGAAGCCCTCCAGCGTACGCACGCATGGGAACTTGGCAATCGACATGCCCATCTGGATGCGTCGCTCATCCTTGCGCGCGACCTCGGCCGCGCACAGCATGGACAGCGCCTCGCGCAGGTTCAGCTCGGCTCGACCGGCCTGGTCCAGCAGCGTGTCGAGCTGGTCGCGGATGGCGGTCAGCTTCAGACGGGTGAGCATTGGTTCGAGGTCCCCCGCCACCTCCAGGGCCGGCACCTTGGCCTTCTTGCCGGCGGCCATCACCAGGGACCTCCGAGCGCACTCTCGTATTCGGCGAGGGGGCGCAGCAGCTCTGCGGGCACTGCCGGCGTCATCGTCGTGGGCGCAGCGCCGGCCGATGCTCTGCTCAGCCAACTCGCGCCCACCAAGTGGGAGCCGACGATGCCCGCCAGATGCGTACGCTCGATCACAGTGACGCGGCGGTCCGCGTGCTGGGCGTGACAGGCGACCTCCTGCCCGGCATAGAGGACTCGCACTTGCCGCTCGGCTACGACGACCGTGACACTCTCGCCAATGAGCTTCCACGGCACGCTGTAGCGGTTGGTGTCCAGCTCGATGCAGGCGTCGCTGTGCACGCGGCGGGTCAGTTCGCGCACCTGAAGGAACGGCGCTTTGGCGGCGAGCGGCGTCAGCATGCAGCGCTCGTCACGCTCGAAGCGTAGCGCCGGCGGCTCGGCCGTCGTGCCGTGTATGCGCACATCGGCCACCTCGCGCATCCAGCGAGCCAGGTGGGCCTGCAGGTGTTCCGTGGACGCGAAGCAATGCCCGGCTATCGCGTTGCGCTTGACGTAGCCGACACCGCGTTCGTCCTTGCCTTTGGTCTGTGCGCGGTACGGCGCGCAGGCCCGTGGGATCACCTTCCAGTACCGGCAGAAGGCATGGAAGCGGTCGTTGAAGCGCACCTCGCGTGTCTGCACATCGTGCTCGTTGACCAACGCTCGCGCGTTGTCCACGAGCACTTCCTGGGTCGTTCCGCCGAAGTGCCGGAAGGCACTCTCCAATCCTTGCAGCCATGCCGACTGGCGTTCGTGCAGGAAGATGGTGACGAAGGTGCGCCGTGAGTAGCCCAGCGTCGCCACGAACAAGTGGACCTTCAGCGGTTCATCGGCCACCGGCACACGCACGGTGCCGAAGTCGATCTGCAACTGATGACCGGGCGGCGTCTCGTAGCGCACCGTGGCAACACTCTGCGCCAGAACCTCGCGTCGAAGGTGCACCACAGCACGTTCAACGGTGCGCAGGCTGACCTCGATTCCGTGCACCCGCAGCAACTCCTGGCGCACGACATCGCAGTTGCCCCGATGCTGGCGGAACTGGGCAGCCAGCCATTCGGCGTGCGCGTGCAGGCGCCCCGGTCGCTCGGGTGATTCGTACGGTTGCCAGCCCCCCTGACGAAGGTAGCGTCGCACCGTATTGCGGCTGCATCCCAACTCATGGGCGATGCGCTTGGCGCCCCACCCAAGCGACGCCAGCTTGAGCATCGCCTCTACGTCCTCTGGTGCCTGCATCGCCTGCCTCCAATCGATCCGTTCGGATCGCGGAGCTTGCTCGAACACGTTGGCTTCCATCTTGGCCTCCTGCTATGAGGGGGGTCAATTCCTCATGTCGTCGGGGGGGCAGTTTGTCGTGTCGCCTCACATGTGGATAGGGCGACTGGTTCGCTTGCGCAAGTTTGGCAATGAGAGCTCCGCGCTCTTCGGGTGTCAGTGACGGCGCAAGCTCGCGAAGTATGTCTATCGCAAACGCACGCATGACGACGTGAGGAAACTCAGTGGAAAAGGCGATTCCTTCAAGAAATGCGCGGTGAGGGGCCAGTGCGAGAGCAACGTCTTTTGCCACGCGGGCAAGAGCGATCAACAGCCAGAGCTGCGCATGCATTCCGTAGAAAGGGAGCTTCGCGTCGCTGAAAGGCAAGCTCCGGGCAGAACCAAAGCGCTCGACCAGTCTTTCAATCACATCGAAGCGTTCGGCCGCCGCCAAGCGCCTTACCGCATGAGCAGCGCGCCAGCGCATTGCTGCTACCGGATGGCCAAGCCTCGCCCACACGAGCCCAGCTACGAATGTCGCCTCGTCGACAGGAACCGCAAAACGCGCGTCCCACGTTCCGTCTCCAACTTCAGACGGCAGCTTCTCGCCGGTATTCGCCAGAAACCGTTCAAGGCCCTCCGCAATGGCGCTGGCGCTGACATCAGGCGCTAGCCTCGCGGCGAGCGCAAGCCAGGCGTTACCGCCAACGCTATCTGCGGTGCTCCGGAGCGCGGCAACTACGTGCTCGACAAGGGTTGCCAGATTGACATGAAAGTATTGCTCAAGGTCCCGCCAGCCGCCCCATGCGTCGGTGCTAGAACTAGCGAGTTCGGCTGCGTGCTTGGTTGCCAAGCGCAACCCTAAATCCGGTAGTGCATCGCGCATAGCCGCTGACGACTTGCTCCACTCCTCCAAGTGATCGTCCAGCGCATGGATTTTGTCGGCAAGCGTAGCAGCCGTCGCTTCGACGACCGCGCGGACGAATCCGAGGCGCTCGGCAGGTGAGCTAGCTCGCCTGGCTAAATCGATCAGTGTCCGAACCGGCCATCGTCTTCCCGTCTGATCAATCTCTTCGTTGCGTATCTGGCGATCGATCTCGTCTGGGTCCGTGAGATCCACCGGGAAGACGATCGGAGGCTCTGATGTGGCCGACGGGGAGATGACCGTTTTCGATTCGGATTTGGGTCCAAGCCGAGCAAGCAAGCCCTCGATTCGCATTCGAGCTCGGGAAGCGACAGGAAGACTGCGCTCTGCGAGGTCGCGTAGCCCTTCGATCGTCTTCCTTGCGGGAGAAAGTTGATCGTCGCGATCAATCTCAACCAGTAGCAGGTCGAAGAACCACTCCCGTTGCCCTCGAGGCAGACCGCTGATGACCTCTGACGCGAAGTCCGAGATATGCCATGTCCAACTTTCGATTGGAGGAGCCAAACCAAACAGAGCGGCGGCGACTTCAACTGAAAGCTTCGAATTGCGAACGAGGACAGTTAACGCTGGACCGAGTGACAGTCCAAGGCGCGCTGCGTCACGATCATCTAGCCGCGCCAGTGTTGCCAACGTCCCCCGACCGGCAATCGGCACCATCGTCTTGGCATATTCAGTCCAGGGGAATTTTCCGTCCTCGTTCTGATTCAATTCGAGGATGCGCGCTAGGGTGTGCGCCGCCGCCGGCGAAAGTTCGGGACCGGAATAGTGGCCGGTCAGCTCAAGCAAGTGATTGGTACGATCGAAGTCATCCGATCCAATTGCCTCTGCAAGGTCTAGGGAGCGGCGGAAATAGGCCGCCGCCTCTTCAATGCTGACTCGCCAGACTGCGCGGGCGAGATCGCCGTAGGATGAAACCCTGGTTCCGACATCGGTATCGAGCTGGATCTTGCGCTCGATATGGCCGGCAAGGAGAAGCGCAGCATCGTGGCATTGGGGGATACGCGATAGTTGAGCAACCGTATTGGTCAGTTCCGGCGTGAACAGGCCCGGAGCGCTCGCCGCCCACTCGGCCATGCGCTTTGCAAGCGTGGTATCCAGCGCACCTAACGCGTCGACAAGATCGAAAATCACTCGGAAACCGGTTCGCGCGAGATGAGCTTTCCCGTCCCGATATGGATAGTTAGATGACTGCTCGACATCGTGGACAAGTCGATCGAAAGCCGCGGTCACCATCTCGCCGCGCGCCTTGCCACGCGGCGGACGAATGATGTCAGCAACATCCTGCGCGTAGTTCAACAGCGGCAAGATCCGGCTGCTAAGCACACGTGAATAGTCCGATCGCTGTTCCTCATCGAGGCCATCGCGCCTCTTCCGTCGGTGACGAGTTCCATCGAACTTGGGAGCTGCCAGCTTCTGATTAAGTACCCGGCCGAAGGTCTTGGGGCCCCGCGATCGCGTACCTGCAGGCACCAACCCGATGAAATCTGCCGGCGCAATGTCGATCAAAGCGGCGCGCTTTCGACTCAAGGCCGCTCGAACACCAGCGGCCAGAACGGCCACGTGGATCGTGGGATCAATCGGATGGTGACCTGAATAGTCATAAATGGTCGGCGATGTAAGTGCAGCTCCAGCAAGGATGGTTGCTGCCTCTCTCTCCAACCCAAGCTCAAGCGCCAGTGCCGACGCAAGCACGCTGGCCATCGCCAAGCCTTTGTTTTTGCCATTCCCGGGAGGCGCGGCTGCAAGCGCCGTGACAAGCCTCTTGGCGTGGGATGGGTCACGACCGACGAATGGGACCGCAGCGGCGTAGAGTGCTCGAGATTGCAGTCGGCAACGCAATAACCGTGTTGCGACGCGCGTTTCGGGCGGGTGCGGTGAATGCTGATGTCGATCCAAAAGATCGAATAAGTCCTGGAACTTGGTGAATGCCGCACTCTCGTCTCGACGGGCGAAGAACTCCGCAACACGCACATCATTGCCTGCCAGCATCTCGACATAGGCGAAGCCAATATCGTCGCGCTGTCGTGAGATCGTCGAATGGTTGAAGCGCTCGCTGCGCTTGGTCTGCGCGGCCCAATTGTGCCAATCGATTGATCTCCGAGCGTGGCGACGCGCCTCGTCTCGGTCTCCGGCAAAGGCATTCGCAAGCGCAAGAGCGGCGTGTTTCCCCCCGGGCCAGCCGACATTGGTCGCGGAAAGCCGTCGCAGGGCCTCGGGGTCACCAGCCACGGCAGCGAGATCGGGATGCTCGTATAGGAAGCGGTCGGACCGCTCGTGCCCCGCAGCTACGAGGGACGCTTCCAGTAGCAGGCGCAAAAGATCCTCGCGCCGGCCAAGCTCTCCCGCCAGTGCTATTGCGGCAGTAATCCGTGATAGGCGGATGTCGCGCGCGCTTACTTGTGAAGCACCTCGGGGAACGCGCAGGTCGTAGGCCAGCTGGATGAGCTGACCAGCATCGCGTAGCGAAGTGAGTAACGCCGGCAGCGCTCGGGCCGCATAGTTTGAGGCGAGCTGGCGTTCTTGGAGGGCAGCGATGACACGATCTCTACCGGCTTGGCTCGCACCGTAGGTTGATCGGATCAAGGACTCAGTCGGTTCGTCGCGGAACATCAGGCCATGTGGCGTTCGCTCGAGCAAGGGAGCAAGGTCGGCCGCAAAGCTTTCAACCTGTTCCGCGATCAGCCCGTGTGCCGCAGCAAGCTCTTCAGTGGGAACTGGGGGCACTAACAAGGCGATACCTGTGAGCAGGAGATCGATGTCCGCATCGCTCGCACCGCGAGCGCGTGCAGTTTCACGCGCTTCGTTGAGACGCTTGCGAAGCAACACGTCGAGGAGATCCTGCGGCTCTTCCAGGGCATCAGGAAAAATCACCGGATCAAACGGTCGCCCGGTCGTGATCAGGTTGTCGAGGCAGCGTGGATTGCGCCCTGACCGCGTCAGCAGGGCAGCGACCTCGTCGGCCGAGGCATCCGGCACGCGCCGCCCAACGAGGGCACGAACCTCAGTGTCAGTGAACAACGGAACTGAGAAGGAACGATGCGATGTATCGCCGGTTGCCAACGTGAGCCGTTCAGTCCGGCACGATGCGACGATGCGAACGCCATCGATCGGATCGACGCTGATGCTGCGCATGAGGAGGTGTGCGAACGACGATGTCGCGGTTTCCTGCGCGGCAAGCCCAGCGTGATCGATTGCGTCCAGCATCAGTGAAATACATGCACCGCTGCGCGTTCGCCGCGCAGTCTCTACCGATTGTGCGAGCCGCCGCCGAAACGCCCTCAGCAAGCCCGTGACATCCGCCACTGGCAACAGGATGTCGCACAGGCCTTTTCCGGCCATGAGATTGGCAAGATGGACCAGCGTCCTTTCTGGAAGGTGCCGACTATCGGCAGGATCCCGCCAACGACCGGCACCGAAGCCATCGAAGAGCACCACGGGGCCGTCGGCTCGCAATCGATCGGCGAGGCCTTGCATCAAGACAGTCTTGCCCATCCCGCCTGCTGCATGGACGACGAGAGGAAGACCAGCTTCGCGGGCGAGTGTTGCAATGTCGTCAAGAACGTCGCGCTGAATGACTACCTCGACCTCGGGGAACGCGTCAGGCGTGGGATACAGACGATCCTCGTGCTCCACCTCCAGCTCAGCCAGGACCGCTACCCGATCAACTCGTTTATCCGTCTCGCTGCCAGGACCGGCTTTAATCCTGATGAGGTTTCGCAATTTGAGCAGGCGCTTCTCCGCATCTGGATCGCCGGGCTCGCTCCATGCGGCAAGCGTTGTTGAAATCGCACGCTCCGCCTCGATCAAGCTTCCCTTGCTGCCGACCAATTCCAATCGCCGCAGCAGGTCAGCAACGGGATGGGGATACTCTTTCAGGGTTTGCGCGATCTGGCCCGCTTGGCGGCCTATATCACCGGCTTCTTGGGAGCCCGCGACAACCGCTGAGATCGCCTTCCCTAAGTTCTCGTGGATGGGCCTGTTCGTGGCAAACTCATACCGCACCACGGCAATAACGTGGTCATCGCCATGCATTGCCCGAAGCTCAGCATCCGTCGCGGCAAACTTGGCGAGAGTTGATGCTAAGTCAGCAGCTCGAACTGCCGTTTCCGCGCTTGCGATCGAGTACTTGAACTGAACGACTGTGACGCGATGTGCCCGGGCAACATCTGTGGCGCCGTGGTACCGGACAAGATCGGCAATCTCGACCGCACCGGTTCCCAAGCCTTGTTCATCCAGCTCATCGAAACCCTCAAGCGTGATAGCGGTCAGGTCGGACGACGGCGGCAGGAGTTCAAGTGCGGTGCGCGCCGCCCATGCTTCATGAAAGGCATGGCCCGCCTTTGATGCTCGAACCTTGTCGATTTCTATCGGGGCTGTGCCGGTATCGTTGTCACGCATGATCGGCTTCAGGAGATTCCGGGAGCAGACAAGATGGACTGTTCCCCTCGCTGAATCATCTCATCGATCGACAGCGGTGAAATTGCTTGCCGGCGCTTGCGGTCTTCGTCATCGATATGAGCCAGAAGCTCGATCAATGCCCTTGCGATTTTTTCGGCGTGGGCCGGACTCCAGTGAGGGGTGAGCGCTTCGAACAATATTCGCTCCGAAAAAACGTCGGCCGAAAAGAAATTGAACAAGAGTGTGGCCAAGCTGCGGAGCCCCTCGTCGAAGCTGGCGAAGATCAGGCGGGTCGACGCACCATTCGCTTCGTTTACCTTCCTGATCATCTCGCTCAAATGCGTCAGGTCCCAGGCGGCGTTACGCGCACCTTCGATCGCTCGCAGCCTTTGGGGAGAGCGGAGTTGCTTGAACAAGCCCTTGCGAGGCGGAGAGTTGGGGGCGAAGTAGATGCAGGCGAGCAAAGCCGCAGGGCCCGCGATCACGGAGTCGTCGCGCATCCAGGCCAGCAACGCCAGCATCCGATCCAAATTGGGGCGAGCGGAGAGCTCAAACTCGGCGATCTTCAGGGCCGCGATGTAGTTGCGCCGCCAACGTCGCAGTGGATAGGCCAAGTCGTGGGACTCCGGCAATCGTTCGGATTCCTGCGGGTCAAGTGCATCCCGGTCGCCGAAAGCCAAGTCCAACCATGGGTAGGGATCCGCGTTGTCGGCGTCCCGAAATCGAGCCAGCTCCAGATTTGCCGTGTCGTTGCCTTGCGCATGGGCGAGTTCGTGGAAAGCGACGGCGGGCTCGAGCTGGATGTCAAGAAAGTGGCAAAAGGACTTGATTGCAGCAATCTTCCGGAGCGTCGCATCCATTGGCGCGCCGGCCACGATCTTCGCCATCCGAGATGCGATGTTTCGATCGGGCAGAAGGATGGTCTGGATCTTTTCAAATTGGGCCTCGAAGATGAAGCCGTCGGGGTGGCACAGCCCCACGGGCGGTGGTTTGTAGCCCGGGACGAACACGCCCTCAGTCTCCAGCATTTCGCCGAGGGCCCGCAGTTCCATGTAGGGGAAGTCGGTCGGAAGAAAGACGGTTCGCTCAATGTGTTCTGGATCGTCGTCATCCGGACCGAAGGTCAAAGCGACGCGCTCGGGGCTTCGGGGACGACGAGTTCGCACCATCTTCAAGTCAGGACTTGGCCGTTGAATTGAGCCGGCATTGGAGGGCCATCTCATAGGCGGTCTGCAGGTGTGGCGCAATGTGCCTTCCCGAGTCTACGTGCTGAGCGATGACAGTGTCCTTGTCGCCATCGCCAAGCCTGCCGGTGAAGATCAACCAAGAAAACAGATGAGGGGTCGTTTGCGCGTGCGGGTGACCGACGTCCTTGGCCAACTGCCATGCCTTTCTGTCGTCGGTGATGAATCCTTGGCGGATCTTCATGGCGAAGGCGATCGATGAAAGCTCGCCTTTGCCCAGCTTCTTGCGCTTCTCCAGCAGTTCGATTGATTGAAGATCTCCGATGCCGCATGAGTGGGCCTGGAAGGCGCCGCGACGCTGCTCTGCTCGCAAACGATCCATCAATCTCTGCTCGCTTGGCAAAATCGACTTTCGCGGCTTTATCAGGCACTCGTATTGGACGAAGCTGGTCACGCAGAAGTCGCACCGAGCCTCCTTGGCCGCGGCATTGAGCCGGGGCGAGGACAAGATGTTCCACACCGAGCACGTGTCAGCCACGTTGACGGGATGGAACTTGGACGGGTCAATGGCCATGGAGCGTCCGGCCATAAAGGTTGGCCAGCTCAAGCAGTTCGGCTTGGCTGCACAGGAGCGCCTCGGCCAGCCGTCCCTGACTGATCACGCCGGAACTCTGTGCTTCGAAGCAAAGTGCGACATAGTGATCTGAGAGGCCGAGCTCCAACAACTGCTCCTTGCGTGAGCGCTGCACGGGATTAAGCGACTCGGGGAGCTCCGGATCGATCTTGGCATCTCGGGGAACGCGGAGTCGGGAGATCCGGGCATACGTAGCTTGAGCTACGAGCTTCGCCTCGCGCAACGCGATGGCCAACGCAGAGCAACTCACCCGCAGCCTGTTGGCCCAGTCGATCGCATCGGAATCCTTCCACCCATTCGGGTCGGGAAGCTTCGATAGAAACCTCGGGGGCATGAGATAACAGGAGGCGAATCGGTTCGCGCGGAGTTCAACTAGGTCGGAACCGTCAGGCCGCTTGAAGCTCACACTGGCCCCTTGCTCAGCGTCGAAAATAGCATGAGCCATTTCGTGGGCCGCACTGAATCGCTGTCGGTAGATGTCCTCGCTATAGTTCACGAGGGCACATTTGCCTGCGACCGGGTGCGCGATGAACAGCCCCGAGATGTTCGAATTGCCAAGTTTTCGCCGAAAGACATGCACCCCCACGCTTCGGAAGTCGGCATACACGTCTCGGGGAACGGCGTTGTCCGCATAGCCCATCGCCGATCGTAGTCGAACCGCGGCGACCTCGGCGTGCCCTTTGTAGTAGTCACCGGAGGGCGAAAAGGTGAAAGAGCCGGGTGCACGGCCCAGCTCGCGCATCAAGAAGTCCTCGGTTTCGCAGAGATAAAGGAAATCCTGAACCGCCCGCCGATCCGCCTTTGAAAAGTCCGAGCCGTGCGCGCGATAGAGCACCTCGGTCTGTTCGAAAGGGGCGACCTGTTCATTGGAAATAAAGAACTTGAAATCGCAGCGATAGTGGTCCGCGAGAATCAGGATCTCATCGCCAGTCGGCTCGGTCTGGCCGCCCTCGATTTGGGCGAGCCGGGCCGCGTCAATCCCTGTCGAGGTCGCGACATCGAGCAGGGACTCTTGCAACTGCCCGCGGTACTTCGCGAACTTGTTGCCCAACAAGCGAAGATCAATGGCCATGGTGGGCTGCCATCATAGTAGGCGCGGAGTGCCTGTAGTGGGTCCGCGATCAGCGCAGTCTTCCATGCCCCGCATACTCATGCACGCATTACGCGAACGCGCAAACTACCTCTCGGCGTCAGTGCCGGCCCGATCGTAGAACCGGTTCGTTCCTCGCACCGGGCGGGCAAGCCACTTACGGGCAGTGGTGCGCCTCCAGCACACGCATCAGGACCTCGGCACCATGCGTGAAGTTGGCCTGCTGGCCCTTGATCCCATACGCCCACTTGGCTCCGTGGAACAAATTGTTCCTCAGCCGGTAAACGACGAGCAATAACGCGGAAACAACACTGATCGGATCGTTCTCCTTGCCGCACAGCACCGCTTCCACCAGCGGGCGTCGGTCACGCGAACGGAACAGCAACTGGTCTAAATGGTAGGTAAACCCACCGTCCCGGAAGTAACGGTCGCGGAAGTAAGCCAAGCTACCCTGATACGCGTCGATATCGAGCAGCCCGTTCTCAGCCATTACCTTGACCGCGCCAACAAGCGAGGTGGGGTTGGCATTCGCTTGCAATACGCGCCCCTCCATGGCGCTCCATAGCAGGGTGAAGTGCGAAATGGCGTCGCGCTCCTGCTGGCCCAAGTCAGCATAGCCGGGCACGTATTGCATCAGGAAGTTGGTTGGGTCCATGGCTCACAGTTTCGCACGGCAAGGGCCCGCCGCAGCCCGGCCCTGCACCGCCGGCTGCGAGTAGTACTGTGGAGCCGTCTCTCGGCCAGTGCTCAATCCAATTTCAGCTTTGACGCTTTCCGCGCAATGTTCTGAAACCTCGATCCCGCGCAATGAACGCGGCGAGCATGTGTGGCACCAGTGCCACCGCATCCACCGGTCCGTGCAGCCGGCTGTGCACCTCGGCATAGGCCTCGAGTTGCGCCTTCAATTCCACCGGCACCGTGATCGTCAGCTTCACGCTTTCGGCACGCGGCAGCGCGCCCAGACTCAAGCGACCAGCACCCTTGCTCATTGCGAACTCCCGCGCGTAAAAGTCAGCGGCTGATACGGCCGCAGCACCAGATCCTTGCTGACCATCACCCGTACAGGGAAGCCCGGCCGGATCGTCAGTGTCGGCTGAATGCTCGCGTTGCGCTTCGTGATCTCCTGCCCTACTTGGTTCACCGTGTCCTGCGCCCCCTCGCGCACGGCGATCACGAGGCGATTGCCGTCCTGGTCCGTCCGGCTCTGCGGCGCCGCCAACTCGGCGCCCACGCCGAGCAGCGTCGACAGCGCCGCGCCGGCCAAGATGCGATCCCAATGCCAGTCGACACCGTCCTCCAGCCCGGCATAGCCAGCGGGATCGATCCCCGGCAGCCGATCCAGCGCCACCGATGACGTGTCCGGCAGGATCAGCCGCGTCCACACCAGCAGCACGCGCCGCTGCCCGAACGCCACCTGGCTGTCATAGCGCCCGATCAGCCGCGAGCCCTGCGGGATCAGCAGGTGCCGGCCGGTCGCCGTGTCGTAGACCGCCTCGGTCACGGTGGCGATCACCTGCCCCGGCAGGTCGGAGTTGATGCCCGTCACGAGCGCCGCCGGGACGACGGTCCCCGCCATCACCTGGTACGGCGAAGTCGGCAACTGCAGACTGCCGGGATTGCGCGTGGCCGGGTCACCGGCATTCGCCAGAAAGGCTTCCTTTCGGTCCTGGCGGTTCTGCGCCATTACAGGATCGGCCGGCGAATTCAAGGCTGGGTTCATCGCGCCCAAGGGATTGAATGGCAGCTGCCCCGCGGTCAGCCCGGACCGATCGACGTCCGCTGCGGGCATGGTCCGCTCGGCGGCAGTCCCCCGCTTTGCAGCGGCACCATCGCCGCTGCGCCGGAAGAACACCGACGACCGCGCAGCCTCCTCGGCCGCCAACCGCTCGGCCTGCGCCGGATCGACGCCCTGCCCCACCCTCGCCTCCATCGGCTGCTGCGCCTTCGCCATGGCCGACCCAAGATCTCCCGGCAGCGGTGGCCCCAGCACCGGCGGCGCCGGCTTCGGCGCTGGCGACATCCCGGCATAGTCCTTCGGCAGCTGATCCAGCCCATCGGCCCGCGCCACGCGGTCCACGTTGTACAGCTCGGCGGCCGGATTGCGCTCGCGCTTCTGCGACTGCAGCGACCACATCGTGCCGCCCAGCACGGCGGCGGCCAGGGTGCCGGCGCCGACCGCCAGCATGCGCCGATTGAGCCGCACGACCGACCGAGGCTGCGCGCGCAGGGCCACCGTCTCCGGCGCGACCTTGGGCGGGACCGGGGACGACGGTGGCGGAAGGGTTTCCTCCGCACTCATGACCCATCGCTCCGTGCACCCCGAACGCTGCCGTTCGCGCCATCCGTCCGCTCGATACGCACCACCTCGGCCTTGCCGTCCTTGAAGCCGCCCAGCCGCAGTTCCGCCGCGCCGAAGAGGCGGTCCACCACGTAGTACGGCGAGCGGAAACGGTAGTTCACGAGCTGCCCGTCGCCCTGCGGCCCGATCACGAACAGCGGCGGCAGTTCGCCCTGCGCGATGCCGCCCGGGAACTGGATGTAGACCTTCTGCCCGTCGTCGAAGGCACGCAGCGGCTTCCAGGACGGCGCATCGCCGCTGATCGCGTAGCGGAACCGGATCTGCTCCACCGACAGTCCCGAGTCCACCGGCGCCGCGGACTGCGCCTCCCTTGCCTGCCTCTGCAACACCAGCATCCGGTCCTTCGGATACTCCCAGGACACCGACGCCATCCAGGCCTGCGGCGTCGATGACAGCTCCAGTAGATAGGTCCGCCGGTTCGTCGTGATGACCAGGTTCGTCTTCAGGCCCACGCGCGTGGGTTTCACCAGCATGTGGACCCGCTGGTTCGCACCGCTGCCGCTGACCGTATCGCCCACGATCCAGCGCACCGTATCGCCGGCCGAGACCGCCACCAATTCCTCGCCCTCCTGCAGCGCGATGACAGTCACGCGGCCCGGACTCGTGTAGACCTGATACAGCGCGCCGTCGGCATACGGCCAGACCTGGATCGCGTTGACGTAGCCCTCGCGCGTCGGCGCGATGCGGGCCTCTTCGTTGGCGCGCGAGACCCGCACTTTCTCGTCGGCGGGTTCGGGCACCGGCTTGGCTTCCTGCGCGCTCGGCAGCGCCTTCATCTGCCCAGGCAGCGGCAAAGGCTTCGGCACCTCCACCACTTCGATGGGCGGGGCAGGCTCCGGCACCGACTGCGCGGGGACCGCCACCGGCTCGTCCAGCGGGATCGCTGGCGGCGGCTTGCCCTGCGTGGCACAGCCGGCAAGGACGGCCGCCCCAATCAGGATCGGCGCAGATACGCCTCTACGAAAATCAGTCTTCATGGCTTGGTTCCTTTCGATGCTGCGTCCGTCGCATCAAGCTCGCGGCTCCAGGACAGACCGTTAACGTAGATGCCCAGCGGGTTCCTGCGCAGCCGCTCCTCGGTGCGCGGCGCCTGCAGCACGATCGCGAGCACCGCGGTCCAACGCTCCAGTCCGGCCGCCTCGCCGTTGACGTAGCGCCGCTCGGTCCAGCGCACCTGGAACGACGAATCGCTCGCGCGCACCACGCTGTTGATCTGCACCGCCACCGAGCTCTCTCCGATGCGCGAGAACGGATCGTTGGCGCGCGCGTAGTCGTTCAGGGTCGCGGCGCCGCGGTCCGTCGTGTATTCGTAGGCCTCGAGCCAGTTCTGCCGTACCACGATCGGATCGATCGACAGCGAGCGCACGTCGGTGATGAAGCGCGCGAGGTGATGCGCGATCTGCGCATCGCTGGGCTTGTACGGCGTGGCGGCCTCACCGACCGCCCGCACCTGGCCCGCGCTGTCCACCTCGACGACATAGGGTGTCACGATGGACTGCGCCGAGCGCCAGACCAGGCCACCAGCCATCAGCAGCGCCAACGAGAGGCAGCCGAAGGCCATCAAGCGCCAGTTCTTCGCCTGCACGCGTGCGATGCCGATGCGTTGGTCCCAGACCTGAGCCGCAGCTTGGTACGGGGTGACGGGCTCGGGTGTGTCCGAGTAGCGCACCTGGGGTCGCTTGAATCGCATGGATGGTTCTCCTCAAAGATTCAGATCAGGTGGAGTCGTCACGCAGGCTCGGGCCCGTGCCGCTGCCGCCGTGGTCGCCCGAGCGCAGGACGTGCGCTGTCGTCGAGGCCGCATGGCTCAGCTGCTGCTTGCGGCGCATCTGCTTGGCCCATGCCGGTTCGGGCGTTGGTTCGCCAGCCTCGTCCGCACCGGCAGATGCCGCATTCGCCGCGGCGACAGGCGCGGCTGCGTCGGCCACGAAGTTCGCCACGCGGTCCTTCACGGCTCTGGCGCCGGATGCGATGCGCTGGCCGGCAGCACCGGCACTGGTTTTCGCGAGATGGGCGAGCCCGGCACCGGCCGCGCGCGCACCGCCACCGCCGGACGCCGTTGCGCCCACCTGGTAGGCCGATTTCGCGCCGCTCGACAGGCCACTGGCCGAGCGCGCGACGGCCGCGCCGCCACCGATGGCCGCCCGCACCGCGCCGGGTGCCATGCGCGTCCCCGCGGCCACAGCGGAACCTGCAGTTGCTACGGCCGCGCCACCCGCGACCGCCAGGCCCGCCGCACCCAGCGCCGTCCCCGCCGCCGCGCCGGCACCGAGCTGCGGCGCGCCCGACACCAGCCCCGTCGCGATCCCCGGTCCGAAGATCCCCAGGCCCAGCATCGCGAGCGCCGCCAGCATGATCGTCAGCGCATGGTCGATGGACGGCTCGGCCCCGGGCGGCGTACGGAACTCCGCGAAGAGGCCGGTGCCGATCCCCACGATCACGGCCAGCACCAGCACCTTGATGCTCGAGGACATCACGTTGCCCAGCACCTTCTCGGCCAGGAACGCGGTCTTGTTCCACAGCGCGAAGGGCACGAGCACGAAGCCCGCCAGGGTCGTCAGCTTGAACTCGATCAGGGTGACGAAGAGCTGCACCGCGAGCACGAAGAAACTCACGATCAACACGAGCCAGGCCAGGAAGAGGACGGCGATGGTGTCCAGATGGGCGAAGGTTTCGGGGAAGCCCGTCATCTCGCTGATCTGTTCCATGATCGGCCGGCCCGCATCGATGCCGACCTGCGCGAGTCGGCCCGGCTGCAGGAACTGCGCCTGTGTCAGGCTGGAGCCCGACGCCAGCAGGCCGAGCCCCGCGAACGACCGGAACAGGACGCCCGCCAGCTGGTTGAAATTGCCGATGATGAAAGCGAACGCCCCCACATAAAGCACCTTCCGGATCAGCCGCGCGATCACGTCGTCGCCCTGCCCCGCCGCATGGCTCATCGCCCAGAACAAGCCAGCCAGCGTCATGTCGATCACGACCAGCGTGGCCGTCAGGAACGCCACCTCGCCGTGGAGCAGTCCGAAGCCCGAATCGATGTAGCGTGAGAAGACATCGAGGAAGCGATCGATGACCGCGACATCGTTCATCGCGTCAGTCCTTGGCGCCCGCGCTGGCCGGCGGCGAAGCTGGTGCGGCCGGCGGCGGGACCGGCTCGCCCGCGTAGGGCGATGAGCCGCCACGCATGAAGCGCTGGCGCGTGGCCTCGGCCACCGCATGGCACTGCGCGTCGCCCATCCGGGCATGGTCGGCCTTGCACTGCGCCCGCAGATCCTTCAGCCGCTCGGGATTCGCGACGAGGGCCTCAACGGACTCGATCGCAGACTGGGTCGGTTCGGACTTGCCGCAGCCGGCGAGCAGCAGGACCACGGCGGCCGTGATGATGAAACTCAGATGCTTCATGGACGTTCCCCTCAGTGGCCATAGAAGTTCACGCGGTAGGGCGTGTACGGCGTGCCGCTACCCATGAAGCGCCGGCGCACCTCGCGCGCGCGCTCCTGCACCGCCACCTGCCGCGCCTGCTCCAGCGCCGTGGCGCGGTCCTGCGTGATCTGCAGCTGCTGCGCCTGAATCGCCTGACGCGACTGCAGCGCCAGCAGCTGGTTGGTCGCCTGCATCGCCTGCAAGGCGCCCGTGGCCGACTGGCTGCGGTTCACGAGGTCCGTGAGCGCCCGTTCGTCAGAGGCAAAGTTCTGCATCGCCTGCGACTGCACCTGCGTGGCCGTGCGCAGGGCTTCGAGCGAATTGCGCCAGCGCTGCCGAGCATCGCCGGCCATCTGCGCACCGGACAGCGCCGCCGAAATTGACTCGGGGTACAGCCGCTGGAACTCCTCTTCCATGCGCGAGACGTTGAAGGCCAGCCCCTGCGCCTGCTGGATCAGCTGGTTCGTGGCCGACAGGGTCGACTTGAGCTCGGCCAGCGCGCTGAAATCCAGGCCCTGAAGGTTCCTCGCCTGGTTGCGCAGCATCTGCGCCTCGTTCTGCAGCTGCTCGACCTGGTTGTTGATCTGTTCCAGCGCGCGGGCCGCCGTCAGCATGTTCTGGATGAAATTGGACGCATCGAATACGGTGTCGCCGACACCGAAGATGGCATGCGCCGGCGGGGCCACACCGAAAGCGATCGCCCCGGCCGCGACCAGCGCGGCGATCCGGGGCTTGAATGAGGACGTGAGGTTCATGGTGATTTCTCCTGCGGGGTTGAGGAAAGAGACGGTGATGCAGAGGGAAACGAAGGGATGAGGTCGGCGGCCCAGCCCAGGCCACGGTGGCGCAGCCAGGCCGCCGCGAATACCGAAGGCATGCGCGCGAACGGCGACGCCAGCACCGAGGCCTGGACGCGGTCGATCTCACGCTGGTCCTCGGGCGAGGCAGCGCCGGCAAAGGCCAGTGCCACCGGCCCGAGCCCGAGTTCGAAGACCCGGTTGCCAAGGCGCGACTGGTAGTAGTAGTCGCGCTTGGGCTGCGCCGTGGCGACGATCTCGATCTGCCGGCGGTTGAGCCCGAAGCCCTCGTAGATCACGCGGATCTGCGGCTCGGTGGCCTGCGGGTTCGGCAGGAAGATCCGGCTCGCGCAGCTCTCGACGATCGCAGGCGCGATGCTGGAGTTCTGGATGTCCGCGAGCGACTGCGTCGCGAAGATCACCGAGACGTTCTTCTTGCGCAGCGTCTTGAGCCACTGGCGGATGCGCGCGGCGAACACGGGATCGTCGAGGAACAACCAGGCCTCGTCGAGGATCAGCAGGGTCGGCGCGCCGTCGAAGCGCTCCTCGAAACGCGCGAACAGGTAGCCGAGCACAGCCAGCACGGCCGCCTTGCTGTGCATCAGCTCCTCCATCTCGAAGCACTGGATGGAGGAGGCTCCCAGCCGGTCCCGGTCCGCGTCCAGCAGCCGCCCGTGCGCACCACCGAGCACATAGGGCGCCAGTGCCTGGCGCAGGGCATTCGACTGCAGCAGGACCGCCAGACCGGTCATCGTGCGCTGTTCGGGCGGCGCGGTGGCGAGGCTGGCCAGTGCCGACCACACCATCTCCCGCTCGGCCGGCCCGACCTCGATGCCTTCCTGACGAAGCCGACCCTCCACCCACTCCGCCGCCCAGGTGCGGTATCCGTCCTGGTCGATGCGCGCGAGCGGCTGGAACGCGATGGCGCCATCCGAACCGAGGTCGTAGTGCTCGCCGCCCAGCCCAAGGATCGTGGCCCGCAACGAGCGTCCCATGTCGAAAGCGAGGATGCGCGCGCCGGGATAGCGGCGGAACTGCAGCGCGAGCGTCGCGAGCAGCACCGACTTGCCCATGCCGGTCGGCCCGACCACGAGCGTGTGCCCGACGTCGCCGATGTGCGTGACGAGTCGGAACGGCGTCGCGCCATCGGTGCGTGTGACGATCAGCGGCGGCCCGTCGAGGTGCGCATTGCGCTCGGGACCTGCCCACACGGCCGACACCGGCATCATGTGCGCGAGGTTCAGGGTCGAGACGATCGGCTGGCGCACGTTCGCATAGACATGCCCGGGGATCGACGACAGCCAGGCCTCGACAGCGTTGAGCGTCTCGGGGATCGTGACAAAACCGCGGCCCTGGATCGCGCGCTCGACCGCGCGCAGTTTCTCGTCGGCCGCCGCGGCATCGGCGTCGAGCACCGCCACGGTGGCGGTCACGTAGCCGAAGGCCACCTGGTCGCTGCCGAGTTCCTGCAGCGCCGCATCGGCATCGGCCGCCTTGTTCGAGGCGTCCGAGTCGACCAGCGCGCTTTCCTGCTGGAAGATGGTCTCGCGCAGCAGCGCCACGATGTTCTTGCGCTTGGCGAACCACTGGCGGCGCAGCCGCACGAGTTCTTTTTCCGCCTCGGCCTTGTCCAGGCACAGGAAGCGCGTGCTCCAGCGGTAGGCGAAGCCCAGGCGGTTCAGGTCGTCGAGCAGGCCCGGCCAGGTCGAGGTCGGGAAGCCGCGCACCGTCAGCACCCGCAGGTGCCGACCGCCGAGCATCGGCGCCAGCCCGCCCGTCAGCGGCTCGTCGGCCAGCAGCGCATCGAGGTGCATCGGCATCTGGGGCATCGCGACCGCATGCCGACGCGTGGACACGCAGCCGTGAAGGTGGGTCAGCGTCTGCGCATCGTCGAGCCAGTCGATCTCGGGCATCACGCCTTCGAGCAGGCCAAGGAAACGCTCGGTTTCGGACACGAAGGCTTCCAGCCGACTCTTCCAATCTGTCCCGTCCGACGCACCCGATCCATCCTGGACGTCTGTCCCTGGGCGCTCATAGAGCAGCCCCGCGGCGCGTGCCTTCGACTCCTCGGGCGGCAGGTACAGCAAGGTCAGGTGGTAGCGGCTCTCGAAGTGGCTGGCGTCCTCCTCGAACGCGGCGCGGCGTTCCTCGTCGACCAGCCAGGACAGCGCCTCGGGGAACGACGACTCGGGATAGCCAGCCGCCTCGCGCCGCTCGGCTTCCACGAACAGCGCCCAGCCCGAGCCGAGCCGGCGCAGCGCGTTGTTCAACCGCGCCGACGTGGCGATGAGTTCGCCCTGCGTCGCGCTGTCCAGATCCGGTCCGCGGAACCGTGCCGTGCACTGGAACGAGCCGTCCTTGTTGAGCACGATCCCGGGGGCCACCAGCCCGGCCCAAGGCAGCCAGTCGGCCAGCAGCGCCGGGCGCTTGCGGTATTCGGCGAGATTCAGCATGGCGTCGGCGTCTCCCCTCCCCACATCACACATCCAGCAGCGGTCGCTGCTTGATGTGCCGCGCGAAAACCTGCATGAACTGCGGGTCCAGCCGCGCGCCCCAGACCGCCAGCGCGTGGCCGACAACCCAGAGCGCGATGCCCGGCAGCCAGAGCTGCAGCCCGAGACCGACCGCGGCGCCCAGCGTGCCGTTGGCGATCGCCACGGTGCGCGGCGCGCCGCCCAGCAGGATCGGCTCGGTGAGGGACCGGTGCAGCGGGATCTCGAAGCCGGGCGCGTGCCCCGGTGAGAAAGCAGTCGACTCACTCATGCCAGCACCGCCCCACCCGAGAAACTGAAGAAGGTGAGGAAGAAGCTGGAGGCGGCGAACGCGATCGACAGGCCGAACACGATCTGGATCAGCCGGCGGAAGCCGCCGCTGGTGTCGCCGAAGGCCAATGTCAGCCCGGTCACGATGATGATGATCACCGCGACGATCTTGGCCACGGGCCCCTGGATGGAATCGAGGATCGACTGCAGCGGCGCTTCCCAGGGCATGTTGGAACCGGCCGCCTGCGCGGGCAGCGCGGCGGCCAGCAAGAGCATTGCCGCTGCCGCCGTGTGCAGCAGAGGTTTTGCGGAATTGCGTGAAATCGTCATGACGGTTCTCCAGGAGACGACGGGGTTGATGGGGCAGGACGAGATGAAGAGAGCAACGGGAACCCAGGCACCGCCGAGGTATCGAGCTGATAGCCCTCGTTGTCGTGGCCGATCACGCACGCGATCTCGCGCACCCGCCGGGCGCGGCCGCGCCCGGCGATGAAGACAATGACGTGGACCGCCTCGGCGATCAGGGCGCGCGGCACGGTCACGGAGACTTCCTGCACCAGCTGCTCCAGCCGCGTGAGCGCGCCCAGCGCGGAGCCGGCATGCACGGTGGCGATGCCGCCCGGATGCCCGGTGCCCCACGCCTTGAGCAGGTCCAGCGCCTCGGCGCCACGCACCTCGCCGACGACGATGCGGTCGGGCCGCAACCGCAGGGTGGCGCGCACCAGGTCGGCCATGGTGGTCACACCCGGTTCACTGCGAAGGCTCACGTGGTCATCGGAGCGGCATTGGAGCTCCACCGTGTCCTCGAGAATCAGCACCCGGTCGCGCGTCTCGGCGATCTCGTCGAGCAGCGCGTTCGCGAGCGTCGTCTTGCCCGTGCTGGTGCCGCCGGCCACGACGATGTTCAAGCGCTCGCGCACCGCCTGCCGCAGGAACCCCGCCTGTTCCCCCGTCAGGATTCCGTCGGCCACGTACTGCGCCAGGCTCATGATGCGCAGCGCCCGCTTGCGGATCGCGAACGAGGGCGCGCGCACCACCGGCGGCAGCACGCCCAAAAAGCGTTCGCCGGTCTCGGGCAGCTCGGCAGAGAGGATCGGCAGGCCCGCATGCACCTCGGCGCGGACGTGCGCGGCAACGAGGCGGATGATGCGTTCGGCCACCGGTGAAGGCAGTGCCACACCGGTCGGCGCGCGTCCTGTGCCGAGCCGGTCCACCCACAGCGAGCCATCCGGGTTGAGCAGCACTTCCACGACCTCCGGGTCCGCGAGAGCCTCCGCGATCTCCGGCCCCATGGCCGTGCGCAGCATGCGGATGCGCCGCGCCACAGCGCTGTCCGCGGCGCCGCCGTCCGATGCGCCGGAAGAAGGATCACGCGGCTGGACCATCAACGGCCTCCTCCGATCCCCCCTGCCCTGCCTGCAATGGCGTCGGTTCGGGCTCGATCTCCTCGTGGACTTCCCGCACCAGGCTGCGCCCGCGCTGCAGATGGCGCCCGAGCTGCTCGATGAACTGGGCAAAGCGGGCCCGCCCCTGCGCGCGGGCGGCTTCCTGCTGGCCCTCGGGCACCGGGATCGAGACCGTGAGGAAGTAACGGACATAGAGCGCTACCGTCTCGATCAGCACGTTCTGGTCACGCTCCAGCCGGTCGAACTGGCGGGAAAGCCGGTCCAGGCGCTTGGCGATCGCTGTCTCGCGCTGGTCACCGCCGTCGGGCGACAGGAACGACGCCAGCGCGGCCGCGACCACCGCCGACTTCGACACGCCCTTGTGCACCGCCAATCGGTCCAGCCGCTTGGCGTGCTCCGGCTCGATGAATATGTTGAGTCGAGCCCGGCTCACAGCGCGATCCCGTCGTCAGGGTCCAGCGCCGCGAGGCGCGCGGTACGCGCGAGCTGACGGTCCACATCCCGCGAGCGCAGGGGCACGTCGTCCTCGTCCTCGAGCACCAGCAAGCCTTCGTCCTCCGGTAGCGCCGACGGGTCGCGCACGACCTCCAGCTCGGGCTTGAGCTGATGTCCGCCCTCCTCGGCGAAGGCTCCTGCAAAGTTGCCCGACGCAACCTCGGGTGCGGCGAGTGGCGCCAGTCCGCTCCAATCATCGGGCCGCACCGCCGGTCGATCCGCGTACATGCCCGGTGCCAATACCGGCGGCGCCAACACGCGCCGCGTGAAGTTGCGGTCCTCGTAGTAGCGCAGCTTTCTGGCCTTGATCGGCGGATGACCCGAGACCATCACCACCGCGTCGTCGGAGGGCAACTGCATCACCTCCCCCGGCGTCAGCAGCGGCCGCGCCGTCTCCTGGCGCGACACCATCAGGTGGCCGAGCCAGGGAGCCAGCCGGTGACCCGCATAGTTGCGCTGCGCGCGCAGCTCGGTCGCCGTGCCCAGCGCCTCCGAGATTCGCTTGGCGGTGCGCTCGTCGTTGGTCGCGAAGGCAATGCGAACATGGCAGTTGTCGAGGATCGAGTGGTTCATGCCATAGGCCTTGTCGATCTGGTTGAGGGACTGCGCGATCAGGAACGCACGCAGTCCGTATCCGGCCATGAACGCCAGCGCCGACTCGAAGAAGTCCAGCCGGCCGAGCGCCGGAAATTCGTCGAGCATCAGCAGCAGCTTGTGGCGGCGGGCGATACCGTCGGAGCCGTCCAAGGATTCCGTCAACCGTCGGCCGATCTGGTTGAGGATCAAACGGATCAGCGGCTTGGTGCGGCTGATGTCCGAGGGCGGCACCACCAGGTACAGCGACACCAGATGCTCGGCGGAGATCAGGTCGGCAATGCGCCAGTCGCAGCGTGACGTGACTTCGGCCACCGTGGGATCTCGATACAGGCCCAGGAAGGACATGGCGGTGGACAGCACGCCCGAGCGTTCGTTGTCGCTCTTGTTGAGCACCTCGCGCGCGGCCGAAGCAACGACCGAATGGACTTCTTGGCCTAGGTGCCGTGTCGTCATCATCCGGTGCAAAGTGACCTCGAAGGGGCATGCGGGATCGGAGAGGAAGTTCGCGACTCCGCGCAGCGTCTTGTCCTCCTCCGCGTACAGCACGTGCAGGATCGCGCCAACCAGCAGTGCGTGGCTGGTCTTCTCCCAATGGTTGCGACGTTCCAGCGCGCCTTCGGGATCGACCAGGATGTCTGCAATGTTTTGAACATCACGGACCTCGTGGGCGCCACGGCGCACTTCGAGGAGCGGGTTGTAGGCGGCCGATCGTGCATCGGTCGGGTTGAACAACAGGCAGTGAGAAAAGCGCGCGCGCCAACCCGCAGTCAGATTCCAGTTCTCGCCCTTGATGTCGTGAATTACTGCGGAGTCAGGCCACGAAAGCAACGTCGGCACGACGAGGCCCACACCCTTGCCGGATCGCGTCGGGGCGAACGCCATCACGTGTTCTGGTCCGTCGTGACGCAGATACTTTCCCTCGCGAGCCGGTAACCGACCAAGGAACACGCCTGCGCTCTTCGTCAGCCCGGCCTTGGCGATCTCTTCACATTCCGCCCAGCGTGCCGATCCGTAGGTCGTGACGCGCGCGGCCACCCGCGAGCGCCACACAGCCATACTGATGGCCGCTCCGGTAGCCAGCATCCCACCCGATGCCGCAATGGTCCCACCACGCAAGAAGATGTCAGGAGCATAGGCATCAAACCAATACCACCACTGGAACAACTTCCAGGGTTCGTAGACGGGCACGCCCCAAGGTTCGGCCCAAGGATTTCCGAGCCG
This sequence comes from Variovorax sp. Varisp46, assembly GCF_059491885.1. Taxonomy (NCBI): domain Bacteria; kingdom Pseudomonadati; phylum Pseudomonadota; class Betaproteobacteria; order Burkholderiales; family Comamonadaceae; genus Variovorax; species Variovorax sp. Varisp46. Next base: position 1,338,601 of record NZ_CP168515.1, on the reverse strand, counting down.
CGGCTGAAACCCCAGCGCATGCGCAGTCCACTGCGTGGCAGCCCACAGGCTACTCGTCGTGACGCCCACCACTACAACAATCTGTCCGAACAGGATGCCGTTCGCTCCCCTCGGCATAAGTCACCTCCGCGTTCATTCCAGCGCGCATGCCAACGCGGCACCGCTCTCTGAAGTCTGGATTGGAAGTGCCGTCGCGCACACCCACGGGAGCGTGGCGCGGCGTACTTGGTCGGGTGTGTTGTTGTGGCTTTGAGCCTGCCGAAGGCCAAGCGCGGAGGATCGCAGCTCGTCAGGCGGCGGGTAGCATTTCAGGAGAACGTGGGCTTGTCCAACGCCGTTGGCGCGAGGTAGCGTCGCGCCAACGGCAACACGCCGTACGGTTCAACGCGGCGCTATGGCGTTCGCGAGGAAACGTTGCAGCGCATCATTCAACTCGTAGCTCTGGCGCTTATGCAGCACGTACGTGGTGATGTGTATGTCCTCTTGCAGAGGCAAGGCCACCACGTCGGTGCGGCGCAAGGTAGCCATGTGGCCGGCATCGGCGACTCCAACCCCCAGACCGGCAGCCACACGGGTGACGTAACCCGCCAGGGTCCGGGCTTCGCCGGCGATGACAGCGCTCACCGCGAACTTCCGACGTACAGCATCCATCTGACTGCGAAGCCCCGGCAAACGATCGGGGTGAGAGGCGATCATAGGAAACCCAAGGAGCTCAGAAATCGGCAGGACGTCGCGTGTTGCCAACTCGTGACCAGGCGGGAGCAATGCGACCAATGGGTATGACCATGCCGCATCTTGGACGATGGCATCGTCGTTCGGCACACCGAAGGAGAACCCGGCGTCCACTTCCTCGCGCCGCAGCGCAGTCAGCAGTTCGACCGCGCGCATCTCCGTGATTTCGAGCGGGACGCTGGGCGGGAGCGTTTGCCATCTGGCGAAGCACTCGGAGAGCTTGGGTTGGGCCATCCCGTCGGCCACGCCAATGCGAAGCGGCGCACGGTCCCGTGCATCAGTTGCGCGTACGACGCGTTTGATGCGTTGCAGCCGAATAAAAAGCCTGTGAGCGTGTTCCAGCAACTTTACTCCGGCCGGTGTGAGTTGCAACTTGCGCGTCGGTGAGCGGACGAACAGCAAGACTCCCAATCGATCCTCCAGATCCCGGATGGTGCGTGCCAGCGGACTCTGGTCGATGTGAATGCGTTCGGCCGCTTTTCGGAAGTTGAGCTCCTCCGCGACTGCGATGAAGTAGCGTAGATGGCGAAGCTCAATCATTCTTGCTGCAGTGTCACTGAACCACTAGCCGACGCGAGGCTGATCAGAGCCGTACGGGCAAGTGCACCCAGGTTCAGCGCAAACGCCATTGCTCCGATTAGGCATCAAGTCGCAAGTTCGACATGGATCGCGTGTAGCAGCCGCTTGACCTCGCTCTCCGTGCCGACGCTGATTCGCACCCACTCCGGTAGACCATACGAATCGACGGGACGAACGATGAGGCCATGCTTTTCCAGCCTCCGCGCAAATGCCGCGCCTTGCCCTGCCTTGGCGAGAACGAAATTAGTGTGCGACTCGAGGCTTTGAATTCCAAGGCTCGTCAAACCCTTCACCAGCATCTGGCACACGCGACCGTTCATCTCGATCGTGCGCGACAGGAATTCTTGGTCATCCAACGCCGCGATCGCAGCCACCTGAGCAGTGTGCGTCACGGTAAATGGAGAGCGAACCCTGCGGAGCATGTCCGCGAGCGCAGGCTGGGCAATTCCGTATCCCACACGGAGTCCCGCCAGTCCATAGGCCTTCGAGAAGGTGCGCAGCACGACAAGATTCGGAAAGCGCCTGACCCAATGGACGGAATCCCCCCGAAGTTGCGGGCTGACGAACTCGAAGTAAGCCTCGTCGAGAATGACCACCACGTGCGCAGGCACGCGCGACAGAAAGGATTCCAGTTCGTCCGGTTCCAGGACCGTCCCGGTCGGGTTGCCCGGGTTGGCAATGTAGACCAGCGAGGGATTCTCGCCAAGCGCCCGCTCCAGCCCGCCCAGATCGACCTTGAGATCGGGTGAGGGCACGACGATGGGCACCGCGCCCATTCGCTTCGCCGCATTGACATAAGCCTGAAAGGAGTACGCCGAATACGCCGACTTTCGTCCGCCCTCCAGAATCGTTGCGGCAATGTTTCCCAGCACACTCTCTGAACCTGCGCCAACGACCACCCACTCCGGCGAGATGTCATGGAACTGAGCGATCGCCTTCACGAGAGCCGCACAGTCGCTGTCGGGATACCTCGAGATATCGATCGCCGCGCTGGCCAGAGCGGCCAGCGCCTTGGGGCTTGCCCCGAGCGGGTTCTCGTTCGATGCGAGCTTGACGATTTCGTTCTCCTCGAATCCAAGTCGCGCAGCCAGGTCGGAGATTGGCAATCCGGGAACGTAGGGTTTGAGGGATGCGATATGGGCGGGGTAAATGGGCGTTGCAGTCATGTGCGGATGCTCCCGTAGTTTCCCAGCCTTGCCTAGTCAGGCCGCGCCATTCATGATTGCCTTTGGAAATCACCCTCTCTGTTCGCAGCCAGCGCATTCATGACATTGCAGCAGTTGAAAGATCTTGTCGCCGTGGTCGCCCACGGTGGATACCGTGCGGCCTCGCGGGTCCTTGGTGTTTCCCAGGCCGGGCTGACCAAGAGCTTGGCCAAGTTGGAAGAGGAGTACGGCATCGAGTTTCTGCAGCGAACCGCGAAAGGCGTCGTCCTCACGACACGCGGAGAAGAGTTCGTGGCCCACGCCCGGGCCGTCCTGCTGGAAGCGGAGCGTGCCGAGCATTGGTTGCAGGCGATCAAGGCGCCAGGCGACGTGCAGGTCAAGGTCGGGGTTTCAGTCGAACCCTCCTTGCGTTTGGTACCTGCGGTCCTAAAGGACTTCCGCCATGTCTTTCCACAAGCGGTCATCCACCTCGCCCAGCGCTCGTCCAGCGAGCTTCTGGCGGCCGTCCGCGACGGCAGGCTGGACCTGGCCGTGATGCGGCTGCCCCAATTGGACGAAACAGGCGATCTGTGCGTGCAGGCGTTGTACACGGCCACCGCCGCGCTCTTCGCGCGCCTGGATCATCCGCTACGCAACGCGAAATCTATCGGCGATCTTGCTGACTCGGAATGGATCGTGGTGGGTGATCCATCCCGCCCGGGGCAGCAGGACGAGAGCATTCAGGAATTGTTCCTGCAGCATCGTCTCGGACGGCCCCGCTTCGCTTGTGTATCGGACTCGCTGTTTGGAGCCATTTCGATGCTTCTCGAATCCGACTGCGTCGCGCGGCTGCCGTCGTCGCTGCTCACGCACCCGCTTGCAGCCAATACGCTGACCGAAATTCGTATCCGCGAACAGGCGGATCTGGTCTTTCAAGTCGGCATCGTCTACAAGGCTGGAAGGCGCTTGAGTCCTGCGGCATCGCAACTCGCATCCATGCTCAAATCGTTCTCACGCATGACGCAGGGTCTTCAACGCTCGACCCTTGCGCAGGCTTGAAGCCCAACAGCCACGAGGAGAATTCGCTGCGCTATTGGCGGATCTTTCCCAGGCCGCTCACGATCGACAGTTCGACATAGCGCGATCCCGTGTGCTGCGTCGGCTTGAAGGCCACACTGTAGCCGCCCATGTCATAGGGCGCCATGCTGTGCAAGGCGTTCACCATGCCTTCGCGCGTAGGCTTCGCCCCTTGGCGGCGCACGGCTTCGACAATCACGCGGCCGGTAACGTAGCCCTCCATCATCGCGAAACTCAACGGCACCTCGAGCTTTTGCGCCCTCACCGCGTCGACGAACTCCTTGGTGAGGCGGCCCTTGATCTGATAGGGGCTGGGCGCGACCTGAGCGATGATCACCCCCGCCATCTGCTCCTCGCTCAGGCGTTGCGACAGCTGCTCGATTTCGGTTCCCGAATGTCCCAGCAACTGGGCCGTGCCGCCAAGGCTGCGGTAAGCCTCGATGAAGGCCGCCGCCGCAGCGCCACTGGTGACCATGATGATGGCCTGCGGCTTTGCCTGTATGAATTGGTTCGTCGCCTCGCTCACCACGGTGGTGTTAGGTGTGTAGGAGGCTCGCGTGATGATTGTGGCGCCCGCCTTTTGCGCCTCGGCATCGGCAGCAGCGACCAGCACCTGCGCATTGGGGCCATTTTCGTAGAGCAGCGCCAAGCGCTTGATACCCACCGTGGCCAGATGCGTAGTCATCCGGGCAAGCTCATCGCGAAGGCCGGCGCGCACGCTATAAAGCATTGGCGCCTCGTCCTGCATCTCCGCGCTTCGATAACCCACGAGCACAAGGCGCTCGTCTTTCAACAACCCCGAAGCTGCCAGGTCCGAGATATTTCGGCTGCCGAAGTAGCCGGCCAAGACCAAGGGTTTGGCTTCGGTCACAAGTTGCCGGGTGAGCGCCACCGTGTCGCTGGGCTGGCCACGGTCGTCCTTGCGCACCAGGGTGAAAGTGTGGCCGTTGGCGCCTCCCTCCTTATTCACCGCCTCGAAGTACATCTGCATGCCAGCGCTGTAGGCCCGGCCCTGCCGCGCCTCTGGTCCCGTCAGGGGAGCGACCTGGCCCACGACGATCTGCGCCGCACCTGCGGCCTGCGCAACCAGGGACAGCCAAACCGCGGACACGGCAATGACCGACCGGGCGCTCGGACGGATGAACGATTTCATTCCATATCCCCTCTAGAGTGATGCACGTTGTCGAGACAGTTTTCTGAGCGGCAGTTGTTCAGACCAACCGCTGCGCCATGCCTGAATCGTCCTCCCGGATGGGCACAGGGCTCGTCCCCACCGAACCTGCTACTCAGGCTTGAAACCAGATTCGCGCACGACCGGCGCCCATTGCTGAAGCTCCTGGACCTGCAGGCGCGTAAAGTCCGTGGACGGCATGTAGGCGCTTTCGATCACCATCTTGTTCAGTCTTCCGTTCAATTCCTGCGAGGCAAGCGCCTGTGCAAAGGCGCGATCCACGCGATTGACTATGTCCTTTGGGGTCTTCGCCGGCATGAAGGCCCCGAACCAGCCTTGCACCGATCCCATCTTCACGCCTTGCTCGGCGAGCGTAGGAATCTCGGGGGCGAGCGAGTAGCGCTTGTCACTGAAGATGCCGATCACGCGGATCTTTCCCGCCCGCTGATGCTCGATCTGATCAATGAGCGTGTCGATGCCTGCGGGCAGGTGCCCGCCGATCAGATCTGAGACCAGCGGCGCACCTCCCTTGAAGGCGATGTGGGTCCAATCAATCCCGGTCTCTCTCCCGAATACAAGGCCCGTGAAGTGAGCCATGCCGCCTGCGCCTGAGGTTCCGTAGCTGGGGTTGGGAGATACCTTCATCGCCGCGGTGAGTTCCGCCACGGTCTTGGTGCTGGACGTGCCCGGAACGGCAAGGCCAAAGGGGTAGCTCGCGAGGCGGGAAACTGCAACGAAGTCATCCGTGATCTTGTAGTCCAGCTTGTCCGCATAGACCAATGACTGGATGGTGGTCAACGAGTTCGGTGCAATTAGGATCACACTGCCGTTCGCAGCCTCGCGCTTGACCTGCGATGCGGCGATCCGCCCTCCTGCGCCCGGACGGTTATCGACGACCACAGTGGTCTTCAGGGCATCCTGCAGTGGCTGCTGGATGAGCCGAGCCAGGGTGTCGACACTGCCACCGGGCGGATAGGGCACCACCAGCTTGATCAGCGGCGGCATTTGCGCGTGGACCGAGAAGGCGATCGATGCGATGGCCAGCCCAAGGAGAAGAGTGGAGCGACGAGGAATGATGGACATGATCTTGCGTGGTTGAGTGAAGGCTGCGCGATGCTGTCTTTATCCGGTCATATTTGAAAGCTTTGCTGGCGCATCGCGATTGCGTCCGGCAATCAGCGCAACATCATTCGGGTTAGTCGACCCGAGCACCGGAGGCACGCACAACGGGCGCCCAGCGCTTGATTTCGCTGGCCATGAACTGCCCGAGCTCGGCGGAGCTCGACCCCACCGGATCGGCATTCAGATCCTCCATCCGTTTTCGCACCGCCGAGGCCTGCACTGCCCGCGCCGCTGCGTCGTTGAGCCGCGAGATGACAGATGAAGGTGTGTTGGCCGGTGCCAGGAGCGCGTTCCACGTCTCGGCGAGAAAGGCGGGGAAGCCGGCCTCGGCCGAAGTCGGCGTGACCGGCAGGCTTGAAAGTCGCTGTGGCGTTGTCACCGCGAGTGCACGCAGCTTTCCAGATTGGATATGGGGCAAAAGCGCGGGAACGGTGTCGTAGACGATGTCGATGTTCCCCGCGAGCAGGTCCTGCAAGGCGGGTGCTGCTCCCTTGTAGGGGACATGCGTGGACTGAACCCCCGCCTGCGAATTGAACATTTCTCCCATCAGGTGGCTGAACCCACCCACCCCCTGACTACCAAAGGTCAACTTGCCAGGATCCTTGCGCATGGCCTGCGCGAGCTGCCCCAAGGACTGCCAGGCCGAGGAGGCCTGCACCACGACGATGCCTCCCACGCGCGCGATCAGGGACACGGGTGCGAAGCTGCGTATCGGGTCATAGGGCAGCTTCGCATGCAGCGCGGGGTTGATCGCATGGGTCGACACGGTGGCCATCAGCACGGTGTATCCATCCGCGGGCGATCTGGCCACGATGTCCGAACCCAGGCTCCCACCGGCCCCCGCCCGGTTGTCGATCACCACGGGCTGCCCCAGCGTGCCGCTCATTTCGGCCGCGACCAGCCGGGCCACGATGTCGGTTCCTCCCCCGGCAGCGAAGGGAACGACCATCTTGAGCGGCCTTTGCGGGAAAGGCTCCGCCGCCTTCACGGCAGACGAGAGCGGTACGGCGGCGGATGCAAAGAGGAATTGTCGGCGCAACATCTTTTCACTGATCCATGCTGTTGGCGAAGAGCGATCAGGCGCCGTGCAGCGACCGGTACTGCAGGAGATCCTCGATCCCGAACCGGCCGTTCTCGCGCCCGAATCCGGACCAGCCCCAACCGCCGAAGGGTGTCGCGAGATTCTGGGCAGCACCGTTGATCACCACCTGCCCGGTCTTCATGCGCCTCGCGAACGCGGCGGCACGCACCGGGTCCGCAGACCACACCGCGCCGGACAGGCCATAGCGTGTGGCGTTGGCCAGGGCAACGGCTTCATCCTCGGAGTCGTAAACCATCACCGAGAGAACGGGTCCAAAGACCTCCTCCCGGGCGATCTCCATGTCCGGTCGAACGCCGGAGAAGACCGTCGGCGGCACGTAGTACCCGTGCGAGAGCTTTTCCGGCACCTTGCCAGCCCCTGCCACCGGACGCGCGCCTTGTTCACGCGCTCGTGCGATCATGGCCAGCACCCGTTCTTGTTGGCTGCGACTCGCGACAGGTCCCAGGCGAGTGCCCGCGTCCAGGGGATCGCCAAGCGGCCATGGTTCCAACGCGGCGCCCAGCCGGCCTTCGACCTGTTCAAGCAGGCCTCGAGGCGCGATAAGACGGGACTGGCTGACACACGCCTGTCCGGAGTTGGCCATGCTCAAGCGCACCACTGCGGCCAGGGCCGTGCCCAGGTCCGCATCCTCAAGCAGTACTGCAGCTGACTTGCCACCCAACTCCAGGGTGACCGGTTTGAGATCCTCAGCCGCCGCAGCCATGATGCGGCGGCCGACGGCGGTCGATCCCGTGAAGCTGACGTGCTGGACATCGGGATGCCGAACAAGCCTGTCTCCGACGTCAGGCCCGCCCCAGACCATGTTCACCACGCCCGGCGGCAGGCCGGCGAAGTGGACCGCTTCCATGAACACGTGCGCGGCACCGGGCGAGACCTCGCTGGGCTTCAGGATGATCGAGCACCCGGCAGCGATCGCTGGGGCAACCTTGGCGACGATCTGATGCAGCGGGAAATTCCAGGGCGTGATTGCGGCCACGACCCCCGACGGCACCCGTTCGACCCGTCCGTTGCCGATCTGCTCGGTCCACGTGATCTGTTGAATACCGTCTCTCGCGAACTCCAGGCCCTTCAGGGCCATTGGGACCTGCATGAGTTGGCCCAGCCACACGGGGCAGCCCATCTCACGGGCAAGGAGCGAAACCGCCTCGTCGGTACGCTTGAGAAGTTCCGCGTGCAGGCGAGTCAAGGCCTCGCTTCGCTCCTCCAGCGTCGATCGTGACCACACCTGGAATCCGGTGCGCGCGCTCTGGACCGCCTGGTTGACATTCCCCGGCGAACTGGGAACGACCTCGCCGATGGCGCACCCCGTGGAAGGATCCACCACCGGCATGGCAGGAGCGCCTTCGGATCGCACGAACGCGCCATTGGCGTAGAAGCTGTCATAGCGCCTCATCGCGGGGTCTCGCCCAGCGGATTGGCCGGCGCCTGCGGCCCGCTCATGCCCTTCATCGGCTGAAGCCGAAGCAGATGCCACGGGCTCGGCATCACGCCCACCTTGGCCTCGATCAGCACCGGCCCAGGATGCGTGTTCGCCTCACGCACGGCGGCCTCCAGCTGCGATGGCGATCCCACCGCCTGGAAGGCGACACCGAAGGCTCGCGCCAGCAATTCGAAGTCGGGGTTGGCCAGATCGACACCAACCTCTGCGCCGAACTCCCGCTTCTGGATGGCACGCACGTTGCCGTAGTACCCGTCATTGAAGACGATCAAGGTCACCGGAAGCCGGTAGCGCTGCGCAGTCGCCAGCTCCTGCATGTTCCAGCCAAAGCCGCCATCCCCGGTCACCGAAACAACGCGTCGTCCGGCGGCACCCACCGCGGCCCCCAGCGAGACAGGGAACCCATAGCCCAGCGTCCCTTGATACCCGGGTCCGATGTAGGTTCGCGGCGCATAGACGGGGAACGCGATTCGTGCCAGGTAGCCCACCTGCGTCAACTCGTTGACGAAGATGCCGTCCTCCGGCATCGCCTTGCGGATCGCCCGGACATAGGAGGCCTGCGGCTCCACCAAGTCGATCTGGCCCTGCGCCCAGCGCTTGACCAAGGCTGCGCGATCATTGGACAGACGAACATTCGCCTTCACCCGTTCCGCCAGTTCGCGCAAGGCCGGCAGGGCGTCGGCCACAAGCGAAACCTCAGGCGACCTTGGCGGGCCCAGGTCCGCTTCGTCGATGTTGACGTGGATGTAGCGGACCTTTCCGGCGGGCCAGGAGGGCGTCGGCGTCAGCACGTCGGCGAACCGGCTGCCCACGACGAGCACCACGTCCGCGTGCTCGAAGACTGCTCGCCCCGCCAAAGCATTCATCGCCAGCGGATGGTTGTCGCTGATCGCTCCTCGGCCGTTGTCGCTCATGACAACAGGCGCGCCGATCTTTTCCGCGAGGCGCTGCAGTTCAGCATGCGCCGCGCTTGCGAAGATGCCGCCCCCCACATAGATGACGGGAAAGGAGGCCTCATCCAGTAAGGCGGCCGCTTTCTGAATCTGTACGAGATCTTCCGCGCTCAGACTTTTCTGCGATTGATCAGATTCCGGGGCCTGGGGATCGATAGCAGTCGACGCGCTCAGGTAGTCGTGAGGAATCTCGAGGCCCACCGGACGCGGTCGGCCTCGTCCAAGTTCGCGGAAGGCGTTGTCCAACGCGACGCGGATGTCGGAGGGGGACGTGACCATGTGATGCCATTTGGTCAGTCCCCGGACGAAGCCTGACTGATCCTTGATTTCATGCAGCAGTCCGCAGCCTTTGCCGATGCCGCTGGAATGGATCTGCCCCGTCACGAACAGGACCTTGGAGTTCGAAGCATAGGCCGTCGCCAGGCCGGCGCCCGCGTTGAGCGCACCGGGTCCTGGCACCACCATGGCGGCTCCGATCCGGCCGGTAGCGCGGTAATAGCCGTCCGCCATGTAGGTGGTTGTCTGTTCATGCCGAGGAATGAACAAGCGGACCTCGTCGCTTCGCTGCCGCAGTGCATCCACTGCCCAATCGAGCTGGATGCCTGGGATGAGGAAGAGATCCTTGATGCCGTTCTTGCTCAGGCCATCGACCAGCGCCTGGCCTCCGGTGGTTTGCGGTGTGTCGCTCATGTGCAGCTCGCTTGAAATGAAAAATGGATGTGCAGAAGCCGAGGATGGGGCGCCACGTCCGGCGCCCATCACGCAAGGCCCAGGTTGATGTCTATCGCCGGGCGTGCAGGTCGACCTACTCGACCTTGGCCCCGGTGGACTTGACGACCGCGCCCCATTTCCGGGACTCGGATGCGATCCACGACGCGAACTGATCCGGAGTGCTTGCGACCACCTCGAACTCCATGTCGTGAAGCCGCCCCGTCATGTCCGGTGAGTTCAGGATCTTGACGAGCTCGCGGTGATAGCGCTCGATGATCGGCTTGGGCGTTCCGGCCGGAGCGAGCAGGCCGACCCAGCCGGTGGCCTCGAGATCCCGGTAACCAAGTTCGATCAGCGTCGGGACATTCGGAGAACTCCGGAACCGCTTCTCCCCTGTGGTCGCCAGCAGTTTCAGTCGCCCCTGCGCCACGAACTGCTGGACGTTGCCGGGCACCATGAAGGCCACCTGCACATTGCCGGCGAGCAGATCCGTCACCGCAGGCGTGGCTCCTTTGTAGGGGACATGCGTGACACCGATGCCGGCGGCGGCTTTGAGCATCTCCATCGTCAGGTGCGAGGCGCTTCCCATGGCAACCGACGCGTACGAATACTTGCCGGGACTGGCCTTCGCCTTGGCGATGAATTCCTTGGCGGTCGAGAAATCCGCTGCGGGCCCCGCCACCAGGTACTGCGGAGTCTTCACCGCAAGAGTGATGGGCGCCAGGTCCCTTTGCGGGTCGTAGGGCATCTTGGCAAACAGCGACGGGTTGATCGCCAGCGGGCCGTTGTAGCCAACAAGCAAGGTGTGTCCGTCGGGAGGCGACTTGGCCACGAAGTCGGCGCCGATGTTTCCGCCCGCGCCTGGCCTGTTCTCCACAATGACCGGCTGGCCCAGTGCCTCCTGGAGCTTCGGCGCGATCAGCCGGGCCAATGCGTCATTCGTGCTTCCCACGATGGGCACCACGATCTTGATGGGTTTCGTGGGCGCCCATTCCTGAGCGGTAGTCGGTGCTCCGGCCAGCATGAGGCCCGCTGCGGCGAGCCCCGCTGCAATCATCCTGTGCATCATGAATTCAGTCCTACTTCGCCGGAGGCGGCATGCGCGAGATCAGGTCGGCCCATTTCTTGGACTCACCTGCGATGAACTGGCTGAAGGCCTGCGAGTCCATGTAAGCCGGCTCCGCAGCCAAGTTCGTGATCTGTTGCTGAACGTCCGGGCTCGCGAGCGCCTTCTGCAGCGCTTCGGAGAGCTTGGTGCGCACGTCGGCGGGCGTCTTGGCACTGGCGAACAGCCCCATCCAGGCCGGTGCCGCGTACCCCTTTACGCCCCCTTCGGCGATCGTAGGAAGCTCCGGCGCAACCTTGCTACGCGTGGCGCTGGTGACTCCCAGAGCCACGAGCTTTCCTGCCTTGATGTGCGGGTAGGCAGACGTGAGGTCGACGACTGCCACCGGCACCACGCCTCCGAGCAGATCGGTCACGGCCGGGCCGCTCCCGCGATACGGCACCGCGGAGAGCGAGACGTTCCCCATCTTCGCCAACAGTTCTCCCGACAGGTGCTGCGACGTGTATTGGCCTGGGGTCGCATAGGAAATCCTTCCGGGATTTGCCTTGGCGTCGGCCAGGAGGGCTTGCAGGTTGCCATAGCCCGCCGAGGCGGAGGCCGCGACAACCAGCGGAATATCTGCCAGCTTTCCGATGGGGTACAGGTCGCGCTTCGGGTTCAGCGGCGGCGCATCGGGGAGATGCGGATTCACGGCAATCGCGCCCGTGGCCCCCAGGCCGATGGTGTAGCCGTCCGCCGGCGCGCGCGTCACCGCCATCAGGCCCAGGGCTCCGCCAGCCCCCGGCTTGTTGTCCACGACGACCGGCTGGCCGAGCTGTTGCGACATTTCCTTGCCGACAATGCGCGCAATGGCGTCGGCGGAAGCACCGGGTGCGAAGGGCACGATCAAGGTGATGGGCTTGGCCGGAAAGGACTGGGCTCCCGCCGTCCCAGCGATCATCGAAAGAAGCGCGAAGGGGGCGGCCAGCCGCCAGATTGCAGCGATCACGATTTGTCTCCTTTGGCTTTTTATTCGGGCTGAAGGTTGGCGGCCTTGGCGACCTTGGTCCAACGCGCGATGTCACTCGCGATGCGCTTGGACAAGGCCGCGGCGTCGTTGTCGCCTGGATCCATGCCAAGCGCATGCATCTTCTCGACCATGTCCTTTTCCTTGAGGACCTCACCCGCCGCCGCACGGAGCTTGGCGAGCACCGGGGCCGACGTGCCCTTGGGCGCCATCAGGGCCGTCCAGATCGGGGCGTCGTAGCCCGGATAGCCCAGCTCGGCGATGGTGGGCACGTCCGGCAATGCGGCCGAGCGCTTGGCGGTCGTGACCGCGAGGGCCTTGAGCTTGCCGCCCTTGACCTGCTGGATCACCGCGGGGCTGTCCAGCACACCCGACTGAATCTCGCCGCCAAGCAGGCCGGTCACGACGAGGCCGGACCCCTTGTAAAGGATGTGGTTGAACTTCACGCCCGCGGTGGTCGAGATGGTCTCTGCCACCAGCACGAACGAGGTGGTCGGCGTCCCGTTGTCCAGCTTGCCGTCCTTCGTGGTCTTGGAGAACTGCACGAGTTCGGCAAAGTTCTTCACGGGCAAGGAAGCAGGCACGGTCACGACGAGTGGAAAGGTCCCGAGCAGCGCGATCGGCTCGAAGTCCTTGACCGGGTCGTACGGCAGGTTCTTCATCAGGATCGGATTGGTCGTCAATCCACCGCTGGAAGACACGAGCAGCGTGTAGCCGTCAGGCTGTGCCTTGGCGACGAAGTCGTTGCCGATGGCGGAGTTCGCGCCGGGCTTGTTCTCCACGATGAAGGTCTGCTTCAGCTTGTCCTGCAACTTGGCCGCAAGCAGGCGGGCCAGGATGTCGTTGGTGCCGCCGGGCGAGAAGCCGACGACGATCTTGACGGCCTTGTCCGGATAGGTCTGGGCCGAAGCGAGCTGAGGGGCGAACGAGATGAAGGTCGTCGCGAGCGCGGCGCCGAGGGCGCGCAAGGCTGCCCTGCGCGGGCGTGCCGATGGCTTGTGCATTGTCTTGTCTCCGTTGGGTCGTCGAGGGCGACGTAATCAATCAAGTCCGCATGCCGGATTGATAGTCCATTTTACGGACACGATCTGATGCTCGTCAAATTCTGATTACACAGTCCGCCAGCCGGACAATCAGCAGCCAGCCAAGGCTCGGCGTAGATCCGGCGACCGGGGACAAGTGAACAAACGGATCCGGCTTGCGCGACTGCGTGATCTCGTCAGAGGGCATTGATGCCAGGATTCCTCCCGTCATCTCAATATGAGCCGCGCCGGTGACCTTGCCCTTGGAATCCGTATCCCATAGATGAGCTCATGAGTTGGCTTGCCTTGGTTGATTGGCGAGCCAGTTCTGCTCGAACTGCATCGGGCTGACGTAGGCCAGCGTCGAGTGAAGTCGAGTACGGTTGTACCAGAGCAGCCACGCGACGGTTTCGTCCTTGGCTTCGCGCTTGGTTTCGAAGCGTTGTCCGTGCAGCCGCTCCACCTTCAATGACCCGAACAGGGTTTCGCTGCAGGCGTTGTCCCAGCAGTTTCCTTTGCGACTCATCGAGCTGGTGATGCCGTACTCCTTGAGCACATCCCTGAAGTCGTGGCTGGCGTACTGGCTGCCACGGTCGCTGTGGAAGATCAGACCGGCCTGCTTGCCAGGATGACGCTTGAACCACGCCATGCGCAGCGCATCGATCACGAGCTCGCGCGTCATGTCTTCTCGCAGCGACCAACCCACCACCTGGCGGCTGAACAGATCGATCACCACCGCCAGGAACAGCCAGCCCTCGTTGGTGGCGATGTAGGTGATGTCACCGGCCCAGACCTTGTCGGGCTCACTCACGGTGAACCCGCGGTTCAGCAGGTTGGGCGAGATCGGCAGGTCGTGGCGGCTGTCGGTGGTGACCTTGAAGCGCCGCTTGCCCTTGGCGCGGATGCCGTGCCGTTGCATGAGCTTTTGAACCCGATCTTTGCCCACGCGGATGCCGCGTGCGAGAAGCTCTTTCCACACACGCGGCCACCCGTAGCCGCCACGTGTCTCGGCATGGATGGCCTTGATGTGCACCAGCAACGCATCGTCGCTCAGATGACGGCGCTGCGCGCCGCTGGCCTTGCGCACGAAGTGCTCGTGATATCCCGTCAAACTGATTCGCAGCACCCGGCATTGCACCGAGATCGGCCACACGCTTCGGTGGCGTTGGACAAAGGCGTACTTCACCGCTGCACTTTCGCGAAGTACGCCGTGGCTTTTTCCAGGATATCGCGCTCCATCTTCACGCGCGCCAGCTCGGCACGCAGCCGACTGATCTCCATCTGTTCGGCGCTCAGCGCCTTGCTGTCAGCGCCGGTGAGCTTGCCCTGACGCTGGGCCTTGACCCAGTTGAACAAGGTCTGCTCGACCACGCCCAAGGTGCGCGCTGCCGCCGCGATGCTCTGGCCGCCCTCGACCAGCCGCACCGCCTCCTGCTTGAATTCGAGCGTGTAGCGCGCTCTTGCCGTCTTCGTCATTTCGACTCTCCTTGCTTGTATTGAAACACTCAGCAAGGGATACGTTTTTTGGGGGCAAGGTCACGGAGCCCTGGCCACACGGCATCGACGCGACCAACGCCCGATGCCTATTTCAAGCCTTTAATAGCTCCTAGCAGGAAACTAGATAGCCCCCTTGAGTACCGGCCGAATGGCTTCGCAAGCGCACTCGCCAGCCCTACATCAAGCTAGAACTTGGGTTGGCCGCTTTTCCCTTTTGCTTGCGTGGGCCTGCATCGCCCCTCCGCTCAAGTTGGCGAGGCAATGCACTCAGTGCGGGCACGTGCCGCCTGCTATTCCGGCTTGATATTCAGCTTGTCGAGCACGCCTTGCCAAGTCTTGCGATCAGCTTCGATGTATCTCGCAAGCTGCTCGGGGGTGCCAGGACGCGGATAGGTGCCTAACTCGCGCGACTTGGCTATCACATCGGGCAGAAGCAAAGCCTCGCCCATATCTCTGTTGAGTCTGGCCAGAATGGAAGCATCGATGCCCTTCTTCGCAATCACCGCGAACCAACCAAACGCCACCGCTCCCGAAACGGTGTCCTTGGCGAGGGGGAATTGATCAAGGCCCGGTTCGACACGGTCACTCATTGACGCCAAAACTCGAAGCCTCCCACTCTGAACGTTTCCTGCAACCACGTTATAGGTTTCCACCATCATCTTGGTCTGGCCGCCCAGCGTTGCCTGCATGGCCTGCGCGCCGCCCGGGTAGTGGACCTCGAGAAACTGAGTTCCAGACTGAAGACCGAGGAGCGCCGATGCGAGATGCGGCGCCGTGCCGCGCCCGTTGTCCGCGACCTCCATGCCCTGAGGCCGGGCCTTTGCTGCGGCGACAAATTCGCCGAGGGTTTTGTACGGCGAATCGGCAGGCACCGCGAGCACGAAGGGAGCCACCGCCGCCAACGTCACCGGCACAAAATCACGGTCGAAATCGTAAGACACGCCCTTGATGGTGCTCGGCGCGACAGAGATGGCGGATCCCTGAACGAACCCGAAGGTCGAGCCATCAGACGGGCCGCTCAAGATCGTATTCATGCCGATGACGCCACTTCCGCCAGGCTTGTTGTCGATCACAACTGCCTGCCCCCACTTGTTGCTCAGCTTGACCCCAACGAAGCGGATAAGAACGTCGGGGGCGGATCCTGCGGGGAACGGAACGACAAATCGCACTGGTTGTGCGGGCCACTTTGCGGCGGCGGTTGGAACCTGAGCAGCCGCCGTCAATGCAAGCAGGAAAAGCGCGGGCGCGAGCAGCCACCGACGACATCTCACATTTTCCCAGCTTGCATGCGATGGACCGCTTGCGGGAGCAAGCGTGCTCAGATTTGCGCGGGTCGCTATCGTCATCGTTCGTCTCCTGTTTCCTGCAGTCTTCTTGCTGCGCCGGCTACTCTAGGGAGCCTCATGACATCTGTGAAATCAGCATCTTGGATTTCTGTCATGTCTGTCTCGCATATGACGGGGCGACGGGCTGGTCGGCTGACGCGATCGACCTCGCAATCTCTCTGAGCGATGCAGAGGTAGACCGGCTACCTCAAGCTGCTTCGCTCATGCTCGGCAGCGGATGGATACGGTCGTGCTCGGCAGCCTTGAGCAAGTCAAGCGCCACGTCGACGATCATGTCTTCCTGACCCCCGACCATGCGCCGCTTGCCAAGTTCGACCAGGATGTCCACCGTCTTGAGGCCGTACTTTCTTGCAGCCACTTCCGAGTGCCGCAAGAAGCTCGAGTACACGCCCGCGTAGCCCAGCGCCAACGTCTCGCGGTCCACTCGCACGGGCCGGTCCTGAAGAGGACGCACAATGTCGTCGGCCGCATCCATCAGCTTGTACAAGTCGGTGCCATGGCTCCAGCCGAGGCGAGCAGCCGCGGCGATGAACACCTCCAGCGGAGCATTGCCCGCGCCGGCGCCCATTCCTGCCAGGCTCGCGTCCACGCGGTCGCAGCCTTCTTCCACCGCGACGATGCTGTTGGCCACGCCGAGGCTCAGATTGTGGTGCGCATGCATACCGGTCAAGGTCTCCGGCTTCAGCACGTCCTTGAACGCGCGGAAACGGTCACGCACGTCATTCATGCTCAGCGCGCCGCCCGAGTCCACCACGTAGCAACAAGTCGCTCCATAGCTCTCCATCAACTTGGCTTGCTCCGCCAGCGCCTGCGGCGTGGTCATGTGACTCATCATCAGGAAGCCCACCGCTTCCATGCCCAGATGGCGGGCGTACTCGATATGCTGCCTCGACACGTCGGCCTCGGTGCAGTGCGTGGCCACGCGCACGATGCGTGCTCCCGCTTCATAGGCGGCCTTGAGGTCGTGGACCGTGCCGATTCCAGGCAGCAGCAGGGTCGCAATCTTCGCGTGCTTAACCACGCTTGCGACCGCCTCGATCCATTCGACATCCGAGTGTGCGCCAAAGCCGTAGTTGAAACTCCCACCTTGCAGGCCGTCGCCGTGAGCGACCTCGATGGAGTCCACCTTGGCCTCATCGAGAGCCGCGGCAACTTGCTTGGCCTGCGCGATGCTGTACTGATGGCGGATGGCGTGGCTGCCGTCGCGCAGCGTTACATCCGAGATATAGATTTTCTTGCTCAGGTCGTGCGTCATGACGATTTCCTTCAAGCGGCCACCGCGGCGAGCATGCGCTCGGCCATGGATTCGGCAGTGCGCAATGCAGCGCTGGTCATGATGTCAAGATTGCCCGCGTACGACGGCAGATAGTGCGCTGCACCCTCGACCTCCAAGAATATGGAGGTCTTCAGTCCGTGCATCTGCGCGCCCACTCCCGGGATTCGGATCGGGCTGGCCGCCTCGATGCGGTCGAACTGCACGCTCTGCTTGAGGCGATACCCGGGAACATACGCCTGCACTTCCGCCGCCATCTTTGCGACCGATTCGGCAATTTCGCCCTCGTCGGCGAACTCGCTCAACGTGTAGACGGTATCCCTCATCATCAGAGGTGGTTCGGCCGGGTTCAAGACGATGATCGCCTTACCCTTGGCTGCACCGCCAACCACCTCAATCGCCTTCGATGTGGTCTCCGTAAACTCGTCGATGTTGGCTCGAGTGCCGGGGCCAGCGCTCTTGCTCGAGATGCTCGCGACGATCTCCCCGTAGTGAACCTTTGCAACCCGCGACACGGCCGCCACCATCGGGATGGTGGCTTGTCCGCCGCAGGTGACCATATTCACGTTCAGCGCGTCCAGGTGAGCCTGGCCATTGACAACAGGGATGCAGTACGGACCGATCGCCGCAGGCGTCAGGTCCACCAGCCGGATCCCGGGCTTGAGCTCCCGAAGAAATGCATCGTTTCGAACATGAGCACCGGCGGACGTCGCATCGAACACGATGTCAATGTCGGCAAAAATGGGCAGCTGGGAAAGACCCTCGACGCCCCCGTAGGTCGTCGCCACGCCCATTCGGGTGGCACGTGCCAATCCATCGGAGGCGGTATCGATGCCGACCATCGCGCCCATCTCGATATGCCGCCCGTGGCGCAGGATCTTGATCATCAAGTCCGTGCCAATGTTCCCGCTGCCGATGATGGCGGCCTTCAGTTTTCCATCAGCCATGTCCTGCCTCCTTGATGGGAGCGCCTTTGGGAACGCCGCCAACGCCCCAATGAGCCGCGGGCACTTCCTGCAAAATGACGCGGATGGAATCGCGCGGCGCCGCAGTAGCGTCGACCGCCGCGTCGGTGAGGCCGCGAATGAGCGCCGCCTTGGCCTCGGCGCTTCGCCCCTCGATGAGGGTGACTTGTATGAGTGGCATGCTCTTCTCACTCTGTGGTGTTGAACTCAACGCGTCCGAGCCCCTGCATCTCGAGCGCAACGTGTTGCCCCGGAGCCAGTGCCTCCGCCGCGGTTGCGCCCCCTGCCATGACGAGCCAGCCTTCCTGCAACGGCTCGCCCGCCTGCGCACTCAGACGCGCAGCCGCGACGAGCGATCGCAGTGGATTGCCCAGGATCCCGGCAGTGCTTCCGATCTGGCGTGGTGTCCCGTTGACCGACAACACGAGGCCGAGATTGCTGAAGTCCTGCCGCGGGTCCTGCCAGGGGCCGATCACATAGCCCGAGGACGAAGCGTTGTCGGCAACCACGTCCTCCAGCGAGAAGCGAAAGGCTTCGAAGCGCGAGTCAATGATCTCGAGCGCCGGCGCGATGGCCACCACCGCTTCCAGTGCCTGCGCAAGGCTGGCGCCTGCTGGCAGCGGTTTACCGAGCAAAAATGCCAGTTCAGGCTCGACGCGTGGATGTACGAAGCGGCCCAGGGCGACTTGTCCGCCATCTTCCTCGGCCATTGCGTCGGTAAGGCGCCCCCAGATCATGTCGTGCACGCCCATCTGCACCATTTTTGCGCGGCTGGTGAAGCCCATCTTCATGCCGGTTCGCCGTTCTCCGCGTGTGAGGCGCTGGGCGATGGAAAGGCGCTGAATTTCATATGCCTCTTCGACGCTGAGCTGTTCCTCCCCGCCAAACTGGGCGATCGGCTTGGCGTAGCGCGCGGCGTCATCGACCCGTTGCGCCAAGGATGTGATGCTTTGCTCACTCATTGCTGTTGCTCCTCAAATACGGCGCGAACGGACCCAAGGCCATGGATTCGAGCCTCGAAGACATCGCCGGGGCGCACCGGGACCATAGGCCCCAACGCGCCGGTCAGCACGACATCCCCAGCCTTCAATCCCCGCCCCAACTCCGCCATCTTGTTGGCGAGCCAGACGGCAGCATTCAACGGATGCCCAAGGCATGCTGCTCCGGCGCCGAGCGAGACCTGCTCCCCCGAGCGCTCCATCACCATGCCGGCGAGGCGAAGGTCGAGACCGTCCAGGCGAATCGGCGTATTCCCAAGCACGAACGCGCTGCTCGAGGCGTTGTCCGCCACGGTGTCGACGAAGCGGATGTTCCAGTCGGCGATGCGACTGCCAACGATCTCGATCGCCGGCAGCGCGAATGCCACTGCCCGCAACATCTGTGCCACGGTGACACCGGGCTCGGACAAGTCGCGCTCCATCACCAAGGCCACTTCAGCCTCGACCTTCGGTTGCTGGAGGGCGGTCCAACGCACTGGCTCTCCGTCCGCAATCGCCATGTCTGCGAACAGCATTCCGTAGTCGGGCTGGTCTACCCCGAGTTGCTTCTGCACAGCCTTCGCAGTGAGCCCGATCTTTCTGCCCACGAGGCGGCCGCCGGCACTCAGCCGACGCTGCGTATTGACTTCCTGAACCGCGTAGGCTTCCCGGGGCCCGAAGCCAGGGTAGGTTTCGCGCAGTGGCGCGATTGCGTTGCCGCTTTCAGCCGCGGCCCACAGCAGCTGCGCTGCGGCATCTATATCATGCTGGTTCATTGAGCTTCTCCGTTTAGCTTGATGCAGACATTCGACAGTTCGGTATAGAACTCGAGCGAGTGAACCCCACCCTCGCGTCCAATCCCCGACGCGCCGGAGCCGCCGAATGCGGTGCGCAGATCACGCAGGAACCACGTATTCACCCACACCACGCCAACCCTCAGCGCGCCGGCGAATCGGTGTGCGCGATCGATATCCCGGGTGTAGACGGATGCCGCGAGCCCGTAAGGCGTGTCATTGGCCATGTGAAGCGCCTCCTTCTCGGTGTCAAAGGGAATCACGACGCAGCAAGGTCCAAAGATCTCCTCGCTCGCAACACGCGAACCGTGGGCAAGGCCGGTCCATATGGTGGGGTCGATCCATGAGCCTCCCTTCAATGGACTGGGAAGCTCGGGTATCCCGCCACCCGCAACGACTTTCGCGCCATCTGCCTTCGCCAAGGCGTAGTAGTCGAGTACCTTCTTCTGATGCTCGGCCGAAATCAGCGGACCAAAATTCGCATCCGGATCATTGGCGCGGCCTGGCTTGAGACGCGCAGCGGCATCGGCCAGCTTCTGCACTACGGAGTCGAAAACCGAGCGCTGGACGTACACGCGTTCGGTTCCGAGGCAGACTTGACCCGTGTTCTCGAAGACCGAACGGGCAAGTCCCGCAATGGTCACGTCGAGGTCTGCATCCTCGAAAACAACGGCCGCATTCTTACCGCCCAGTTCCATGGAGACTGGCTTGATTCCGGCCGCGGACGCGCGGATGATCGCCGCCCCTGTGCGGGTCTCTCCGGTGAAAGTGATCGCATCGATGCCAGGATGGGTCGTCAGAAATTCGCCGGCCGAGTCCGGCCCGAAGCCGTGGACCACGTTGTAGACGCCCTTGGGGATGCCAACGGCATTCATGACCTCGCCCAAGAGGGCTGCCGTTGCCGGCGTCTCCTCGGATGGCTTGACCACAACCGTGTTCCCGCAAGCGAGCGCCGGACCCACTTTCCAGGTCATCAACAGAAGCGGCAGATTCCAGGGGCAGACCACAGCGACCACGCCCTTGGGGCGCCTGGAAGCGTAGTTGAGAGCCGGCTTCCCATCGGGCGCATGACTCGCAAAGGATTCCGTCGGGACATTGCGAACGACGTCGGCAAAGACGCGAAAGTTTGCGGCTCCGCGCGGAATGTCCAGATGCGAAGCGAGGGAACGTGGCTTGCCCGTGTCGGCGATTTCAGCGGCAATGAAGTCCTCGGCGCGACGATCGATCTCTGCAGCGACTGCGTACAGCAAGTCACACCGCTGGGCGAGCTTGAGCGAGCCCCATGGGCCAGAGAGCGCCTCCCGCGCGGCACGAACTGCGTCGTCCACGTCCTCGCGAGCGGCTTCGCTCACCTTGTCAATCAGTGAGCCATCGACCGGGTTGATGTCGTCGAAAGTCCGGCCCGTGCGACCCTCTCGGTACTCGCCATTGATGAAATTGCGGATCACCTCTGTCTCCTAAGATTGAAGTTCGGAATCGCCGGCTGTGAGGTACTCCCACATCCGCTCGTATATGCCTCCAGAGTCCGTCGCCCGACGCTCGCATTCCGAGGGGCTCAGGATCACCGATGCCTCCTGCAGACCGGCCCCGAGGACGGCCAGTTCGAGGCGCGCCGCGTCTTCGAGGTACCAGGTAAGCACAACCACCTTGACCAGGGAATCCGCCGCTACCACAACCCCGTTGCCACGCATCACGACGGCATTGCCATCGCCCAGCGCGTCGGTGACGGCCGAGGCACGTTCGTCATCGCGGACCAGCTGAGCGTCGTCCCAAAGAGCAGCCCCGGTACCAAAGTACGCGCCCATGCCGTGGCGGGGTCGAGGCGTTCGGCGTGCTGTTCCCAGGGCCATGAGCGCGGGAG
Source organism: Variovorax sp. Varisp46 (assembly GCF_059491885.1). Classification (NCBI taxonomy): domain Bacteria; kingdom Pseudomonadati; phylum Pseudomonadota; class Betaproteobacteria; order Burkholderiales; family Comamonadaceae; genus Variovorax; species Variovorax sp. Varisp46. Next base: position 1,316,764 of record NZ_CP168515.1, on the reverse strand, counting down.
GCATGGTTCGCGCAACAGCCATCGTCTGCGGATGGCGCTGGTAGATCTGCTGATGGAGGCGAACCTCCCCCAGAACACCATCCGGGAGCGGACCATTCACCGGAACCACTCGACCTGCTTCCCCGCGGGCGATCAATGCCATTGGGCGCGCGGCGCAGACGAGGAAGTGCTTCTCGTCGAGGCGCTCGCTGCAATGGCCGTACGCGTGGGCCAACCCGTGGCGGCCGAGTGCGCGAGCCGCGATGCGCAACTGCTTCTGGACAGACTCCGCCGCATTCATGGCTGCGTTTCCTCGTCAGCGGATTTGCGGAACTCGGCGATGTCTGGCACGGAGCCCCACATGCAAAACGATTCGTTGACGCGGGGGAATTGGCGAGGCTGGTAGTTCAGCTCCTCCTCGGCAGTAATGGTCCGTACGCCAGTGGAGAATTCGTAGATCATCTCGTCTGGTCCGCGGAAGTACAGGAACCTTGCGCCCGAGGTCGGATGGCGGCCCGGTCCGAAAGCGATCGGAACGCCTCGCTGCTTCAGCATGTACCAGGCGCGCATGATGTCGTCCACGGACTCCACTTGATGGTTGACATGCTGGACGCCGGAGCGGTTCGTCGGAAACAGCGCCACCTTGTGATGAACGTCGTCGATACGAAGCAGCGGCGCGTCGCCGATCCGATCGCTCACACGCGCGCCGAGCACCTGGGTCCAGAAGCGTTCGTCTCGTTTCGCATCGGTCGTGCAAAGGCCTACATGACTGAACCCGGTGATGCCTGCATCCCGCTCAGCGAAGTAGCGACGGCCGCTGTGGTGCGGGCCCAGCACGAGGTCGATCTTGTTTCCAGTGGGGTCCCTGAAATGGATGAAGCCGTTCACATGGCGCTGCTCGCACTCTTCTGCTGAACCCGCGCGCACCTCGATGCCCGAGTTGCTGAGCTCTGCACCGGCGGCGTCGAGTTCTTCGGAGGTCCTGATCTCGAATCCAACCGTATGGTCGGCAGGATCACCTTCGAAATACACGAGCGTGTGATCACGGCTGTCGCTGCGGAAATAGGAGGAGCCTGCTTCCACCCGCGCCAACTCCAGGCCGAGCACCTCGCGCGCAAAACGATCGGTTTCGACGCGCTGGCGCGTGCCAAGACGCACGTATCGGATGTCGAGCAGGTTGATCACTGGTTGTCTCCTTCGGCTTCAGGTGCGGTCAATGTAGAAGAGCCCGTGACATTCCTGAAATGAAAAAATAGAATTTGTCATATGCCTCAATCCGATATCAAGCCGCGGCACCCCTCGCGCCTCCTCTCGCGGCAGTTGGATCTCAACCTCCTGGAGCTCTTCGAGGCGGTCTATCGCACGCGCAACCTCACGGCGGCTGGCTCGCAGCTCGGCCTGACGCAGCCTGCCGTGAGCCGAGGCATTTCGCGCCTGAAGGAGATGTATGGCGATGCGTTGTTCGTGCGGCAGCAACGCGGCGTAGTGCCGACTCCCTTCGCCGATACCCTGGTAACGCCTGTGGCCTCCGCTCTGGAGATCCTGCGGTCGACCGTGCAACGACCAACGTTCAGGCCGGACGTTGAGGCACGAACTTTCCGGGTCGCCATGAGCGATATCGGCGAGCGGCTCTTCCTTCCCCGCCTGATGTCGCATCTGGCAGAGACCGCGCCCCGGGTCGTCGTGGACGCAGTCTCTCCGAGCCAGGGCGAGCTTCACGACGGACTTGCCTCCGGTCAGATCGACCTCGCCGTGGGCTACCTGAGCGACCTGGGGAAGCAGATGCACCAGCGCCGCTTGTTTCATGAACGCTTCGTCTATGTCGCTCGCAAGAACCATCCCGGCATCCGCGAAAAGCTACGTCGCGAACAGCTCAGAGAACTGCGCCACGTCATCGCAGGTCCAGAGGGTATGCAGCACGCCGCTTCGGTCGAGAAGGTGTTGTCAGGCCCCCGTGTCAATGCGCGCGTAGCCCTGAGAGTTCACAGCTTCCTTTGTGTAGGGCCGATCGTGGCGTCTACCGACCTGATCGGCCCCGTTCCGAGCAACCTCGGAGCAATGGTTGCAACGCACATGGGCCTGCAGCTCCTCGAGCCCCCGGTGCAGTTTCCGGGTTTCGATGTCACCATGACGTGGCACCAGCGATTTCATCGAGATCCGGGCAGCGAATGGCTTCGGGGGGTGCTGATCGCCCTCTTCGATTCGGAAACGGTCGCAGCAGACGCTCAAGCGTAGCGCCACAGGCGATTCAATCTTCGGCCGGAACTGGCCGTCCTTCGCTTATTCGAGGAACATTTCGGCGATCATCGATCGAAGCCATTGATTCGCCGGGTCGAGATGGAAGCGCTCATGCCAGTGCTGCTTGATGGCAAAAGTGGGCAGTTCAAATGGCGGGGCCAGCAACCTCACTGCCGCAATTCGGACCAACATCTGGGCGACTCGCTCTGGCACCGTGGCGATGAGATCGGTCTGTGCAACCAGGTTGCCCAGGCCCGGCAATGTGGGGAGCGAGAGGGCAAGCTGTCGCTCGATCCCCAAGCGCTTCAATTGCTGCACGAGCAAGTCGTGCCCGGTCCCGGGCGCCGTGATCGCGACATGCTTCTCGCGTTTGAAAGTCGTCAGCGTCATTCGCTTGCCCACTCGGGGATGGTCTTTGCGTACCACGCACGCGAAACCCTGCTCGAAGAGGCGTTGCTGGTAGAAGCCGGCCTCCAGTTCCGGCATGAACCCGACGGCCAGGTCGGCGTCTCCGTTCTCGAGCAACCGCCGCGTTTCCGGCGCTATCCGCAGTACCTCGATATGGATCGAGGGAGCGACTTCAGCGACGCGATGGATGAGCCGAGGAAGGAATTCCAGATGACTGACGTCGGTCATGCAAAGCCTGAAGTGCCGGTTCGAGCTTCCGGCGTCGAAAACGACCTGCTGCCGGGTCGCCAACCGCAGCAGTTCCAGGGCCTGGCGAAGCGGGGCGAGCAGGTCATTCGCATGTGGCGTGGGGACCATCCCCTCTGCGGTCCGCACGAAGAGCGGATCGTTGAACTGGCGTCGCATGCGCGCGAGGGCCAGGCTCACCGAGGTCTGCGGGATGTCCAGGTTCTCGGCGGCTCGGGTCACGCTGCGTGTCTTGTACACCTCATCAAACACCGCAAGGAGGCGCATGTCCATTATTTAGTTTCCTGCTTGAAGGTATCGTGACTATTGCATGGACGTCATGATCATCGAAACCTAGAGTGGCGGCAACTGGCCCGGTTTCAGAGCCAACTATCGGAGACATCTCATGCAGCGTCGCCTGTCACTCAAGTGGCTTCTTTCTCTGTCCCTTGGCCTTGCGGCCGTCTCGCTTCATGCGCAACAGTATCCCAAGGGTCCCATCCACCTCGTTGTTCCCTTTGCGGCTGGTTCGACCCCGGACCTGGTCGCTCGCCTCGTTGGCGAGAGGCTCGGTACGCGTCTGGGCCAACCCGTTGTGGTGGAGAACAAGGCCGGAGCGTCCGGCAACATTGGAACCACGGCGGTGGCGAAGGCATCTCCGGATGGGCAGACCCTGGGAATCGGGATTGCTGGCACCCTTGCAGTGAACGCGCTGCTCTACAAGAAAATGCCCTACGACCCGGCACGCGACATCGAGCTCATCACGGTCGCCGCTTCCCAGCCGGCGGTCTTGGTCACGTCTACCAAGCTTTCCGCGAACAACGTCGCTGATCTGCTCGCGCAGCTGAAAAAGAACCCTGGGAAATACAGTTTCGCGTCCATTGGCGCCGGCTCGGCATCCCATCTCGCAATGCAAGCCCTCGGTGCACGGACGTCGGCTAATCTCGTGCACGTCCCCTATCCTGGCTCTGGAGCCGCCGTCACGGCGATCATCTCGGGCGAGGTGGATATGGGCGTGCTCCCTGCTGCGACAGTCATGCCATTCGTCAAGTCTGGGCGGGTAAAAGCCCTGGCGATCGCCTCATCGAAGCGCTCGCAGTTTCTGCCGCAATTGCCGACCCTCGCCGAGGTGGGGGCGCCTGAAGTTCAAGCCGATGCGTGGATCGGCATCGTCGCTCCGGCCAAGACTCCGGTGGAGATCGTGACCCGCCTGCGCAACGAACTCGTGCAGATCCTCGCCGAACCGGCCCTCCGAGAGAAGCTGCACCTCCAGTACATGGATCCGGTGGCGAATACGCCTGCAGAATTTCGAAGCATGGTGAATGACGAAGTTGCCCGCTGGAAGCCGGTGATTGAGAAGAACAACATCACGCTCGACTGATCGGGAGCTTACGAAATGAATACACAATCTCAGTCCGTTGCCGAACCGGGCCGCAAGGTCCCAATATTCGGCGAATATGACGTCGTCGTACTTGGCGGCGGGCCCGCGGGCATGGCCGCAGCAACTGCAGCTGCGCGTAACGGAGGCGCAGTGCTGCTGACCGAGCGATACGGATTCATGGGCGGCATGGGCACCGCCGCGGGCGTCACGAATTTCTGTGGCCTGCACGCGAACGTCTTTGGCACCATGAAACAGGTGGTTCATGGATTCGCGGACGAAGTGCTTCAGAAGATGCGCGACTTGGACGGACTCAGCGAACCACATCTGATTTTCGGCAAGATCCTCGCCCAAGCGTATGACATGTCCGCGTTCAAGTGCGCGGCGGACGAGGTGGTTACGGCTGCTGGGGTCCAGATCATGTTTCATGCCCTGGCGGCGGGAGTCGTGAAAGCACCCGATGGCCGGATTGACGCCGTCATCCTGGAATCCAAGTCGGGGCGGCTCGCGGTGCGTGGAAAGTGCTTCATAGATTGCTCCGGCGACGCCGACATCGCGCACTGGGCGGGCGTTCCCACTGAAAAGGGCGACGATCAGGGCCACATGCTGTACCCCACGCTACTTTTTCGGATCGGCAACGTCGATGCGCAGCGGGCTGGGGATGCTTGGACCCGGATTCCGTCCTTGATGGCCGAGGCGGAGGCAGAAGGCGAGTTCAAATTTCCCCGCAAGGGAGCAATCGTCCGTCCGCAAAAGCACCCATACGAATGGCGCGCAAACGTCACGCAACTGAAGATGCCCGATGGCAAGGCCATCGACGGCACCGATGTCACCGCTCTCAGCGACGGCGAGCTCGAGGGCCGCCGGCAGATCATCGACTACCTGAAGTTCCTTCGCGCAAAGGTGCCCGGCTTCGAGAACGCCTACGCCTTGGATATTGCGCCCCAGATCGGCATTCGAGAAACCCGGCGGCTTGTAGGCGAATACATGCTCACCGCTGACGACGTGCTCGGCTGCGCGGACTTCGACGACACGATCGGCGTCAACGGTTGGCCCCTGGAGATGCACGTTGCCGGGGATGTGAAGTGGATGTGGCCGCCGATTCCCGAATCGCGTGGCTACAACCAGCTTCCCTTTCGCATGATGCTGCCCCGCCGTTCGACTGCCGGTGGGGTGGACAATCTTCTCGTCGCCGGACGTTGCGCCTCCATGACCCACGACGGCCAATCGGCCGCCCGAGTGACAGGTGCCTGCTTCGTGATGGGGCAGGCTGCCGGCACAGCGGCTGCGCTCGCCGTATCGGGTGGTGTGTCCGTTCATGACATCGACGTCAGGGCGCTGCAGCGAACAATCGAGGATCAAGGTGCTTATCTTGGACGCGGATCGACTGAGGTTTCGCCCCCATGAGGGCCTCATCCCCTTCTTCTTCAACCACTTCGAGAATCTGCATCATGCGCCTGCACTCCCTCTGCGACTCGCCGCGACCTGCCTGCTGAACGTGACCGCCCTCGCCCAGAGCACCGATGCAGCGGCGCCCGACGCGCTGCAGCAGCGCGGGCTGTCGCTGGCCGACGCCACCGAGGCGCAGGTGATCGCATGGCGTCGCCACATCCATCAGAACCCCGAGCTCTCGTTCCAAGAAGTGCGCACCGCCGCCTACGTGGCCGAGGCGCTGCGCAAGATGCCGGGCATCCAGGTACAGACCGGTATTGCCAAGACCGGCATCAAGGCCGTGCTGCGCGGGGGCAGGCCCGGGCCGGTGGTGGCGCTGCGTGACGACATGGACGCACTGCCGGTTGAGGAGCGCAACGACCTTCCCTTCAAGTCCACCGCCAAGGCCGACTGGCTCGGCAAGGAAGTGCCTGTCTCGCACGCCTGCGGCCACGACACCCACGTCGCGATGCTGCTGGGCGCTGCGCAAGCGCTGTCGGACATGCGGTCCGAACTGCCCGGCGCCGTGGTTTTCCTGTTCCAGCCGGCCGAGGAACAGGGGCCCGGACCGGTCCCGAGCGGCGCGCCGGCGATGGTCCAGGCCGGCGTGCTGGACAACCCGAAGGTGGATGTGGTGATGGGGCAGCACATCAACGCAAGCGGCCCGCTGGGCATCGGCTACCGGCGCGGCAGCTTGATGGCGAGCGGCGACGTGTTCAAGATCTCTCTCAAGGGTCAAGGCGGCCACGGCTCCTCGCCCTGGACCGCGAAGGATCCGACGGTGGCCGCAGCCGAGATCGTGCTGGCCTTGCAGAACATCGTGAGCCACCGCATCGACCCGCTCGACGGTCCCACCGTCGTCACCGTCGGCGTGCTGCAGAGCGGCAACCGCGTGAACATCCTGCCCGAGACGGCGGAGATCGCTGGCACCGTGCGCTCGCTGTCAGCCAGGAACCAGAAGGTGGCGCACGAAAACATCCGCTTGAAGGCACAGAAGATCGCCGAACAGTACGGTCTCACGGCCAAGGTCGACATCGAAACCGGCTACGAGGTGCTGGTGAGCGACCCCGGTGCCACCCAGGTGGTGGTGAAGGGCCTCGAGGCGGCCGCTGCCCCCGCTGTGCAGGCGCGCGAGATCGGGCCGCGCATGGCCTCGGAGGACTTCGGCTCCTTCGGCAAGAACCGGCCGGTGGTTTTCTGGAACCTGAACGCATCGCCTTTCGGCGACAAGCCCGGTGCGCCGAACCACTCTCCGGAATTCGTCATCGATGAAAAGGCCTTGCGGGTTGGCGTGCGCGCCCTGGTGGGCAGCACGCTGGCCTACATGACAGCGCGACCGAACGGGGAAGTGACGGCTTCGCACTGACGCGAGAAAGCCCTGCCGGAGGCCTCTCGCAATCTTGCACCGGAAGGTCTCAGGCGGCGTTTTTGTCCTTGCTCCCATACCCCAGCATGGCCGACAGGTTTCTCGACTCCTCCTGCAACAGTTTTGTGATCTGCTTCAAGCGCTCCGCACCCAGCCTCACTTCGGGTCCGAAGACGCCGATCGAACCCGCCACGGCCGCATTTCTGTCAAAGAACGGCACCGCAACGGCCACTGCCCCGGGGATCAGTTCGCTGTGGCTGCTCGCCCAACCGCGCTTGCGCGTGCGGGCCAGTTCCACTTCGAGCTCCTTGGCGTTGATCCCGGTCCCCTTCGCATAGGAACTCAGCTCCTCCGAAGTGGCCCCCATGTACGCCAGGATCGCCCGGCCCGTGGCGCCACGCACGATCCGTTCCGTGTAGCCAACGCCGCGCTTGAAATTGAGCGGTTGCGGGCTCGGCAGCTCCGCCACGCACAGCCGCAACTCGCGCTGCGGCAGGAACATCGCCACCGTCTCCCCCGTGGCTCGCCAGATTCGCCGCAGGACCGGTTCCGCCACGGCAGCCAGGTCGAGGCTGGACGTCCAGACGTGGGCCAGACGCGCGACCGAGGCTCCCAGGCGAAATCGCTGCGGCTCCCCCACGGAAATCAGGAACCCGTGCTCCTGCAGCGTGTACAGGAGCCGGTAGAGCGTGGGCCGGGACAGGTCCACGCGCTTGAGCAACTCGGATGCTGAAAGCTCGAAATCCTGAGCGGTGAAAGCCAGCAGGATTTCCAGCGCGCGCCCGACGGCGCGCACGTTTTCATTCTTGTCGGTGGTAGCCACAACAACTCCTCTCGATGATGGCGGTTCCCGCCTATTGTCCGCCATACGGACAGGGTCCTGCGGACCACGCCGACGACCAGTGCGGTACGTGCACCGCAGCTGGCAACGGCACCGTCGATGCCGCATCGATAAAGTTTGTTTATGAATCGTCGCAGAGGTTTCATTTTCCTGTTGCCGATGCACTGCCTCTAATCAGGGTTCTCTTCTCCCTCCATTTGGAACAGCGCATGACCAAGAACATCGAGACTCGAGTACTGATTGTCGGGGCCGGGCCGGTTGGCCTGACGCTAGCCATCGATTTGGCTCAGCGAGGCATTTGCGTCCTCGTTGCGGAAACGCGGCACCGCGGCGAGCCACCCAGTGTCAAGTGCAATCACGTGTCGGCCCGCACGATGGAGATCTTCCGTCGCCTCGGTATCTCGAAGGCGATGCGCGAAGCCGGCCTTCCAGCGGATCATGCCAACGACGTGTCGTACCGCACCACCTTCACGGGCCAGGAGTTGTCCCGGATCCACATCCCCGCCAGGGCAACCCGGTACAGCGACAAGAGCGGACCCGACGGATGGTGGCCCACACCGGAGCCTCCGCACCGGATCAACCAGATCTATCTCGAGCCCGTTCTCTTCGCCCATGCGGCAGCGACTCGCGGCCTGACCGTTCTCAACCGCATCCGTATCGACGGCTTCAGCCAGGACGACGACGGTGTGAGCGCCAAAGGCATCGACATCGACACCGGCGAAGAGGTTCGGATCTCCAGCCTGTACATGATCGGCTGCGACGGCGGCCGCTCCGCTGTGCGCAAGGCCATCGGCGCCAAGCTCTCCGGCACGGATGTCGTAGGGCGCGTGCAGTCCACCTATTTCCGGGCGCCTGATCTCCTCTCACGTGCAGAGTGCGCTCCGGCATGGGCCACGTTCTCTCTCAATCCTCGGCGCAGCGGCAACGTGTACGCCATAGATGGGCGCGAGACGTTCCTGTTGCACAACTATCTGCGTTCCGACGAACCCGACTTCGAATCCGTCGATCGCGACTGGGCGATCCGCACCATCCTGGGCGTCAGCGACGACTTCGAGTACGAGATCCTCTCCAAGGAGGATTGGATCGGGCGCCGCCTGGTTGCCGACCGGTTCCGCGATCGCCGGGTCTTCATCTGCGGTGACGCATCCCATCTATGGATACCGATGGCCGGCTATGGCATGAACGCGGGCATCGCAGACGCAATGAATTTGTCATGGCAACTTGCCGCGCACTTGAATGGCTGGGGTGGTGAAGGCGTACTGGCCGCTTATGAAGCGGAGCGCCAGCCGATCACCGAGCAAGTCTCCAAGCTCGCCATGGACCACGCACTGGCACTGCAGAAAGAACGCGAAGGCGTGCCGGCGGGCATCGAGGAGCCGGGCCCGGCGGGCGAGGCGGCCCGCAAGCTCGCCGGGCAGGCACTCTACGACCTTAACGTGAAGCAGTACTGTTGCGGCGGTCTGAACTTCGGCTACTTCTACGATGCCTCGCCGCTGATCGCCTATGACGGTGAATCGGCCCCTGCTTATGCGATGGACGCGTTCACGCCATCCACGGTTCCTGGTTGCCGCATCCCCCACCTCTGGCTGGCCGATGGCCGCTCACTCTACGATGCGATGGGTCCTGAGTACACGCTGCTGCGATTCGATCGGGCAGTGGACGTCGGCCCGCTGGAGCGCGCTGCAGCGCTCAGGGGCGTCCCGTTGGCGGTGCTGGATGTGGAGGCGGAGGATGTGCCAAGCGCCTACCGCAACGCGCTCGTGCTGTCGAGGCCGGATCAGCACGTCGCTTGGCGCGGCGACTGCCTTCCCGACGATTCGCTGGCGCTCGTCGACCGACTGCGCGGTTGCTTCTTCGGCGAGACTGCTCTTTGAAGAAGCGCTGGCGCCGCTGAAGACCCCCCACCTCGCCGGGTGTGGTTCGCTACAGGTTTTGCTTTCGGAGGACGAGCTCCTGCAGGCTTGCGGCCGCAGGCGGCAGAGTGCGGTCCCGCTTGAAGATGAAGGCCGTGTTCCGCTCCACTTGTGGGCGAAGAATGCGGCGCGTTTTCAGGCTGTCGTTTCGGGAGGCCACCACGATTGAACCGGGCACCACAGCGACACCGAGGCCTCCGGCAGCGAGCGCGATCGCCGTCGTGAGCAAAGACACCTCGTTTGCGATCCGCAGCTCCACGCCCGCCTCAAATGCTGCGCGATCAATTCTCCTGCGCACACCGTATCCCGGCTTGACCGCGATGACGGGGTAGGCGCTCAGTTGTTTCCATGTCAGGGGCTTCTCGGTTGGAAAATACCTCGGCGTTGCCACGGCCACAAGTGAGTCATGGAGAAAGACTTGCTCCACCAGACCGGGGATGGCCGCCTCCAGCGTTCCAATACCGCAGTCAACACGTTCGCTGAGGATTCGCTCGACGAACTCGCCGGGGGCGCAATCATCGATGAGCAGTTGTACGTCCGGATGAACCGCGGCGTACGCCTGCAAGAGGGATGGCAGAAGCGTCTGCGCGACCGTGGAGGTCGCGGCAATGCGAAGTCGGCCTCGTCTGCTTCCGGAGTAGTCGGCCATCGACCTTCCCAGGGATTCGAGTTCCGCCAGCGTACGTAAGGCGTAGCCATAAGCCTCCACCGCCGCCTCCGTGCGGCGCAGGGAGCGGGTCGAGCGGTCGAAAAGACGCACCCCGAGGCGATCTTCCATTTCGCGGAGCAGAACGGTGACGGCCGGTTGCGTCACTGAAAGTATCTCGGCCGCAGCCGATACATGGCCACTTTGATAGACCGCGACGAACGCGCGCAGCTGCCGCACCGAAGGCAATCCGCGCAGCGACAAGGGTTCTTTATGGATCATCTCTCGATTGAAACCTCACGGGGGCTCGTGCGCACCTGGCGGTCTGCATGTTTTCGTTTCAGCCACAGCAGCTTGTCTTGAGGATGGTACTTCTCGCCTTTGTCCGTCACGCGGACACTTTGCACAGACCGGTGTAAGTCCATACAATGGATGCCATGTCCACCTCACGGACACAAATAAAGGAGACTGTTCTATGAGTTCGATCGTTCCGGTCACGCTGCTGTTTTCCGACGGCGTCGCACACCGACTGGACGTGCCGTGCGGCAAGAAGATCGTCGAAGCTGCCAGCGAGGCTGGACTGAATCTTCTGACCGACTGCTCCAACGGTCAGTGCGGAACCTGCACCGCCCAGTTGCTTTCGGGCACGGTGGAAATGGAGGACTACGACACGGCCGTCCTGCCCGACGACGACCGAGACGCCGGCACCGTCCTTCCCTGTGTCTGCCGTGTCACCAGTGCGTGCGCGGTGGAGTTTCCCTACGAGTCGGCCGAGGCTCTCTCAGAAGAGCCCGCCCCGATCGACGGGGAGGTCACTGCGGTGCGCCAGGTCGCCAGCGAGACCATGCTGCTGGAGGTTTCGATCCCGGATGGCATCCAGTTCGAGCCCGGACAGTACGTGCGGATTCATCCCGAAGGCTCGGACTTTCATCGGTCGTATTCCATGGCCAACGTACCCGGGAGCAACTGCCTGGAGTTCTTCATCCGGCTCGTGCCGGACGGAGCGTTCTCGAACTGGCTGGCCGGCGCCAAGGCAGGCGACAAGGTGGAGTTGAGCGTTCCCCATGGCACCTTCTTCCTGCGTGACGAAGAACGCCCTCGCCTCTTTGTCGCCGGTGGCACTGGCGTAGCTCCGTTCCTGTCGATGCTGCGCAGCATGGGTGACAAGGCCCGGGCGCAACCCACCACGCTGCTGATCGGCGCACGCACGCCCGGCCACCTGTTTGCGCTCGAGGAACTCGAAGCCCTTCGCCTGGCCTTGCCGCATGTCCAGGTAAGGCTTGCAGTCGAGCAGGATGCGAACCCCGATTGCCATCAAGGCTACGCGACCGATCTGATCGCCGCTCTTGGCCTGGATCCCACCACCCGTGTCTACCTCTGCGGCCCACCGCCGATGGTTGAAGCCGGCCGCAAGGCTGCAGAAGCGGCAGGCCTGCCGCGCCAGGACGTCCTGTGCGAACGATTTGCCTGATTTTCCCGCCCGCGCTCACCCCCTAACCGAGATAACCCATGATCCCGATCACCACCGAATCCCGCTACAACGCGATGATCAACCTGCGCAAGGGCGAGATCAGCCGCGAGATCTTTTCCGACAAGGAGATCTTCCAGGAAGAACTGGAGAAGGTCTTCACCCGCGCATGGCTCTTCGTCGGCCACGAAAGCCAGGTCCCCAATCCCGGCGACTTCTTCACTTCGCGCATGGGCGCCGAGTCGGTGATCCTGGCCCGCGACAAGAAGAAGAAAGTCCACGTCTTCCTGAACTCGTGCCGCCATCGCGGCATGAAGGTGTGCCAGTACGACCACGGCAACACCACGCTTTTCACCTGCCCCTACCACAGCTGGAGCTACACCACCGAGGGCAAGCTGTTCGGCGTGCCGCAGTTCAAGAACCTCTATGAGGGCTGCCTGGATAAGGAGGAATGGTCGCTCATCGAGGTGCCCAAGATGGAGACCTACAAAGGCACCGTGTGGGCGTCCTGGGACAAGGATGCACCGGACCTTATGACCTATCTGGGCGATGCCAAGATGCACCTGGACCTAGCGCTGGATTGCCGCGACGGTCGTGAGGGCGGCTCCGAGGTCATCTTCGGCGTGCACAAGTGGATCATCCCGTGCAATTGGAAATTCGCCGCGGAGAACTTCCTTGGCGACACCTATCACAACGTGAGCCACCGCTCCGTGGACCTGATCGGCATCGGCCCCTCCGCCGAATCCGGCGCCAAGGGCCGTCGTGACAATGAACTCGAAAAGGCCAAGCACCTCTGGGTGAACTTTCCCGCGGGCCACGGCGTGCACAGCGCCATCATGCCGGAGACCTGGGAGTTCCTCGACACCTACCAAAACAATCCGATCGTCGCCGAATACTTCCGCGAAGCCCACGCCAAGCGCAAGGAGCGGCTCGGCGCCGAGCAGCACCGGCTCGTGCCGTTCGTCGGCACGATCTACCCGAACGTCTCCTTCCATGGCAACCAGCCGCGCAACCTGTGCGTGTGGCATCCGCACGGCCCCGAGTCCACCGAAGCCTGGCGCTTTTTCCTCGTCGATGCGGATGCCCCTCAAGAGGTCAAGGACTTCCTGCGGTCCTACTACATGCGCTACTCCGGCCCGGCGGGCATGACCGAGCAGGACGACATGGAAAACTGGAACTACGCCACCGCCGGCAGCCGCGGCGTCATTGCCAAGCGCTACCCCTACAACTACGCGCAGTCGCTCGGCAAGGTCGAAGCGGGTGGTCCCGTCGCGGGCAATGTCAGCCTGCAGGTGAGCGAAGAGAACCCTCGGCAGTTCTACCGCCGCTGGCGCGACTACATGAACAGCGCCGACTGGGACACGCTCCTGGGCCGCAAGGACAAGGAGCCGGCGAGCTTCGCCGCCTGATCATGGGTGTCGTCATCGTCACAGGTGGAACCTTCGGCCTGGGCCAGTCGATCACGGTCGAGCTGGCTCGGCGGGGGCACAAGGTCGTGGCCTTTGGTCTCGCGCAGCCGCAGGTTTCCAGCACGGCCGAGGGCTTCGACAGCCTCTTGGCCGAACTGAAGAGCGCGGGCTGCACCGCCGATGTCCTCGAAGCAGACGTCTCGAATGCTGCTGACGTCGAGCGCGTCATCGATCACACCATCAAAAAGCACGGGGCAATCAACGGACTGGTCAACAACGCGGCGATCGGTCCGCTGGGGACGATTATCAGCACCGACGAATCGACCTTCGACCGCATCGTCGACGTGAACCTCAAAGGCACCTACCTCATGTCGCGGGCCGCCTTGCCCCACATGGTTCGCGCTGGGGGCGGATCGATCGTCAACATCGGCTCCGGCGCAGGCTGGGGCAAGCCGAACATGGCGATCTACAGCGCCAGCAAGGGAGCGATCGTCGCCTTGAGCACCGCCATGGCCTACGACCACTTCCACGAACACGTGCGCGTCAACGTCGCCATTCCGGGCGGGGGCGGGATCGTCTCGGGCATGAGCGTCGGCCGCATGGGCGGCGATGTCTCTGCCTTCAAGAGCAAACCGGCGCCTGGCACGGTCGCAGGACGGCCGGCCAACGGGCGCGACCTCGCCAATGCCGTTGCATTCCTGCTTTCCGACGACGCCGCCACGATCTCGGGGACCGTCATCGATGTCGGCTGCTTCGCCCACCAGGGCGGGCCCATTCCCTCCACGCACTGAGCCCAACACCAGGAGAAATCATGTCTGAACTCGCAGAACCGGTGGTCGAACATGTCGCCCGCCTTCCGCGCGACGCGAAGTATTACGAAGTCAAGCGCGAAATCGAGGAGTTCCTCTACGACGAGGCGAATCTTCTCGATGACCGGCATTTCAAGGAATGGGTGGACACCCTCGCCGATGACCTCGAGTACTTCATGCCGATGGAATACAACGTGAAGGCGGGCGAACACGCGCGCCGCGAGCTCACCACCCGTGAGAAGCAGATGAGCTGGTTCAACGAGGGCAAGTGGACCCTGACCAAGCGCGCCGAGCAGATCCTTACGGGCGTGCACTGGGCGGAAGAGCCGCTGTCGCGCGTGAGCCGCCTCGTGAGCAATGTGCAGCTCACGGCCATGCAGGCCAATGACGAGGGCGATCTCGAGGTCGATGTGTCGAGCCGCTTCCTCACCTACCAGAACCGCTGCGAGTACGAGCAGTACTTCTTCGTCGGCGATCGCAAGGATCGCATCCGCAGAACGGCCGACGGCTGGAAGCTCGCGCGCCGGGAAATCCGCATCCACCAGAACGTACTTCTGGCAAAGAACCTCAGCATCTTTTTCTAACAAGGTCGCGCCATGCTCAATCTCATCAATGTCCAGGTCGGGCAAACCATCCGCCTAAAGAACGGCGCGGTAGCCGAAGTCATCGAGAACATCGGCGACGGCATCTGGCTGCAGTTGCGCGACCCCGAAAGCGGTGAAGAGGAACTCGTCCACTGCGAAGAGATGCTGGAGCTGGTCGAACAGCCGGCCAACTAGCCCCTCCAGCCCCACCTGAACGCGACGGCCGCCACGCGGCCAGCGGAGCCTTGATCTTGAATCCCCACGACTACCACTTCGACTTTGCACCGTATCGCCTGACAGGCACGGTGTACGGCACCTTGCTCAACGATCGGCATGCGCTGGCGGCAATGGGCGAAAGCGTCGACGAGCCGCCGTACAAGGGCGCACCAAAGGCGCCCGTGCTGTACGTCAAGCCCCGGAACACCTTCCGCCCATCGGGCGCCAGGGTTGTCACCTCGCAAGCGATCCCCCAGTGGGAAGTTGGAGGGTCGCTGGCGCTGGTGATCGGTCGCACCGCCTGCCGCGTCTCCATCGGCGACGCACTCGACCATGTCGCCGGCTACACCGTGGCTGCGGACCTGAGTGTGCCCCACGAAAGCTTCTACAGGCCCTCGATCCGGTTCAAGGCCAGAGACGGATCCTTGATCGTAGCCGATGAGGTCATCGCGCAAAAGGCCGTCGCCAACCCTGGCGCTCTAACCTTGCGCACCTATCTGGATGGCGAGCTCGTCCAGGAGTCCTCGCTGAGCAGCATGATCCGCCCGGCGGCCCAGCTGCTCGCAGACGTCACGGACTTTATGACCCTATCCCCCGGCGACATGCTTCTGCTCGGTGTGCCGCACGGTGCTCCCCGCGCTCGCAAGGGACAACAGGCCTCTGTCGAGATCCGCGGCGTCGCCACAGTGCACGCCAGCTTCTTCGGAGACGAGCGATGAAGCGCGCACGCGTTGCCTATGCAGGCGCCATTCACGAAGCAGTGCCTCATCCTCGGGGACTGCAACTAGCCGATGGGCGTGTCGTCGCTGAAGACGCCGTGGTGTGGTTGCCGCCGTTCGAGGTCGGCACCATTGTCGCCCTGGGCCTGAACTATGCCGACCACGCCAAGGAGCTGTCCTTCGGAGCGCAGGAGGAGCCGCTGGCCTTCTTGAAAGGCCCCGGCGGCGTCATCGGTCACCGTGGCGTGACACGCCGCCCGGCTGGCGCGACGTTCATGCACTACGAGTGCGAACTGGCCGTCGTCATCGGCAAGGAAGCCCGCAAGGTGCGACGCGAGACCGCCATGGAGCATGTGGCCGGCTACACCGTGGCCAATGACTACGCGATTCGCGACTACCTCGAGAACTGGTACCGCCCCAACCTGCGCGTGAAGAACCGCGACGGAGGAACGGTCCTGGGCCCCTGGTTCGTGGATGCCGCCGATGTCGGCGAGGAGGTGGCGATGCAGCTGCGGACGCTGGTCAACGGCCAAGTGACCCAGGAGGGCAACACTCGTGACTTCGTGTTCGACATTCCCTATCTCATCGAATACCTGAGCGCGTTCATGACGCTCTCCCCTGGCGACGTCATCCTGACCGGCACGCCGGAGGGTGTGGTTGACGTCAAGACAGGCGATGAAGTGGTCTGTGAGATCGAAGGCATTGGCCGGCTGGTGAACACCATCGCGGGCGATGAAATTTTCGGGCGCTAGCTCGACCCTGGCAATCAACATTGGAACAAAGACATGCGAATCGACCACCTGATCGACGGCAAGCCCATCCCCGGCATCGACTACTTCGAAACCGTCAACCCTGCCACCCAGGAAGTGCTGGCCGAAGTCGCGTCGGGCGGCGAGGCCGAAGTCAACGCCGCCGTGGCGGCCGCGAAGGAAGCCTTTCCGAAATGGGCCGGCCTGCCCGCGACCGAGCGCGCGAAGCTTGTCCGCAAGCTCGGCGACCTGATCGCGAAGCACGTGCCCGAGATCGCGCAAACCGAGACCAACGACTGCGGCCAGGTCATCGCGCAAACGGGCAAGCAGCTCATTCCGCGCGCAGCCGACAACTTTTATTACTTCGCCGAGATGTGCACGCGGGTGGACGGCCACACCTACCCCACGCCCACGCACCTGAACTACACGCTGTTCCATCCGGTGGGCGTGTGCGCGCTCATCAGCCCGTGGAACGTGCCCTTCATGACCGCCACCTGGAAGGTCGCGCCCTGCCTGGCCTTCGGCAACACCGCGGTGCTGAAGATGAGCGAGCTCTCGCCGCTCACGGCCGCGCGCCTGGGCGAGCTGGCGCTCGAAGCCGGCATTCCGCCCGGGGTGCTGAACCTCGTGCACGGCTACGGCAAGGAAGCGGGCGAACCGCTGGTGGCGCACCCCGACGTGCGCGCCATCTCGTTCACCGGCTCCACCGCCACCGGCAACCGCATCGTGAAGAGCGCGGGCCTCAAGAAGTTCAGCATGGAACTCGGCGGCAAGAGCCCGTTCGTGATCTTCGCAGACGCCGACCTCGACCGCGCGCTCGACGCGGCCGTGTTCATGATCTTCAGCAACAACGGCGAGCGCTGCACGGCCGGCTCACGCATCCTGGTGCAGCAGTCGATCTACGCCGACTTCGCCGCCAGGTTCGCCGAGCGCGCGAAGCGCATCACGGTCGGCGACCCGCTCGACGACAAGACCATCGTCGGCCCGATGATCTCGCAGGCCCACCTGGCCAAGGTGCGCAGCTACATCGAGCTGGGCCCGAAGGAAGGCGCGACGCTGCTGTGCGGCGGCCTCGAGGTGCCGGGACTGCCCGATCGCGTGAAGAAGGGCAACTACGTGGCGCCCACCGTCTTCGCCGATGTCGACAACCGCATGAAGATCGCGCAGGACGAAATCTTCGGCCCGGTGGCCTGCCTGATCGCGTTCAAGGACGAGGCCGATGCGATCCGCCTCGCCAACGACATCCCCTACGGCCTCAGCAGCTACGTGTGGACCGAGAACATCGGCAAAGCACACCGCGTGGCGGCCGCCGTGGAAGCCGGCATGTGCTTCGTCAACAGCCAAAACGTTCGCGACCTGCGCCAACCCTTCGGCGGCACCAAGGCCTCGGGCACGGGACGCGAAGGCGGCACCTGGAGCTATGAAGTGTTCTGCGAACCGAAGAACGTGGCAGTGTCGCTGGGTTCGCACCACATTCCGCATTGGGGAGCCTGACCATGGGCACGCTCGCACTCGCCGCCAAGATCACGCACGTGCCGTCGCTCTATTTGAGTGAACTGGACGGTCCGCGCAAAGGCAGCCGGCAGTCCGCCATCGACGGCCTGAAGGAGATCGGCCGGCGCTGCCGCGAACTGGGCGTAGACACCATCGTGGTGTTCGACACCCACTGGCTGGTCAATGCCAGCTATCACATCAACTGCGGCCCGCACTTCCAGGGCGTCTACACCAGCAACGAACTGCCGCACTTCATCAGCAACATGCCCTACGAGATTCCGGGAAATCCTGTGCTCGGAAGGCTGCTTGCAAAATCGTGCAACGAGTGGGGCGTGGAGACGCTGGCGCACGATGCCACCACGCTGGGTCCGGAGTACGGCACCCTGGTTCCCATGCGCTACATGAATGAAGACTTGCACTTCAAGGCAATCTGCGTCTCGGCTCTGTGCACCAGCCACTACCTCAATGACAGTGCGCGCCTGGGCTGGGCCATGCGCCGCGCAGTAGAGGACCACTATGACGGTACAGTGGTCTTCCTCGCCAGCGGCTCACTGTCGCACCGCTTCGCGCAGAACGGGCTGGCTCCGCAGTTCGCCGACCGCGTCTGGAGCCCGCTGCTCGAGCGCATGGACCACGACGTGGTGAAGATGTGGGAGAACGGCGAGTGGACCGACTTCTGCACCATGCTGCCAGAGTACGCCGTCAAAGGCCACGGCGAGGGCTTCATGCACGACACGGCCATGCTGCTGGGCGCGCTGGGCTGGTCGGCCTATGACGGCAAAGCGGAGATCGTCACGCCCTACTTCGGATCTTCCGCAACCGGACAGATCAACGCAGTGTTTCCCGTAACACCACAAGACGGCCACGCCATCCCCAAGGCCCAAGCGTCCAGTGCCGAAGGCTTCCAGGCCGTTTCTCGCCTCTGACCCCGCCACAACATCGAACCACATGCCACACCTGGTCGTTCTCTATACCCCCAACCTCGAAGGCCTCACCGATATGACGGGGCTCTGCCGGCGCTTGGCGGACGTGATGCTGGAGCAACGCGACGAGGACGGCCGCCAAGTCTTTCCCACCGGCGGCACGCGGGTGCTGGCCTTTCCGGCGGCGCACTACGCGGTAGCCGACGGCAAGGACGACTACGCGTTCGTCTACCTGAACCTGCGTATGGGCGCGGGGCGCTCGGAGGCCGTCAAGAAGAAGGCGGGCGACGATCTGATTGCAGGCGTGAAGGCGCATGTCGGTCCGATCTTTGGCCACCAGCTGATGGGCTGCACGCTGCAGATCGACGAGCCCCCCGGGCAGGTTTATGACGGCAAGCACAGCAACTTGCATCCTCTCTTCAACAACAAGCACTGATCCTCCATGCTCAACGACAACTTGATCCACCAGCTCGCCGCGGAGCTTCATGCCAGCGAGAAGTCTCGCGTACAGATCGAACACTTCTCCAAGCGCTTTCCGGAAATGAACATCCAGGACGGCTACGCCATCTCGCGTGCCTGGATGATGCTCAAGCTTGCCGAGGGCCGAATCGTCAAAGGGCACAAGATCGGGCTGACTTCCCGCGCGATGCAGCAGGCAAGCCAGATCACGGAACCAGACTACGGCACGCTGCTCGATGACATGTTCTTCGAGCCAGGCGATATTCCTACCGACCGGTTCATCGCACCGCGCGTGGAGGTCGAACTGGCCTTCATACTGAAGGACAAGCTCGAAGGCGAAGCCACGACGGTCGAGGATGTACTGGCTGCCACGGAGTATGTCCAGCCGGCGATCGAGATCATTGATTCGCGGATCGAGCAATTCGATCGGCATACCAAGGTCATGCGCAAGGTGTACGACACCATCAGTGACAACGCCGCGAACGCCGGGATCATCCTTGGCGGCCACAAGGTCCGGCCGAGCGAGGTCGATCTTCCGTGGTGCGGCGCTGTCCTGCGCCAGAACGGCGTTGTCGAGGAAACTGGCCTGGCGGCCGGCGTTCAAGGCCATCCCGCCGTGGGGGTCGCCTGGCTCGCTCGGAAGTTGGCCCCTTGGGGTGAGGCCTTGCTGCCGGGCCAAGTGGTCCTCGCCGGATCGTTCACCCGACCCATGGCCGCCAAGCATGGCGATGTCTTCGACGCCGACTACGGATCGCTTGGTCGGTTCGAGTTCAGATTTGTCTGAAGGCACTGACCATGCAAGCGCCTGAGAACACCTTCAAGCAAGCGATCAGAAAGCACCAGGTACAGCTGGGTCTGTGGGTCGGGTTTGCCGACGCCTATGTGGCGGAGGCTCTTGCCACCTCCGATTACGACTGGCTGCTGATTGATGGAGAGCATGCACCCAACGATCTGCGGGGTGTACTTGCGCAGTTGCAGGCCATCGCCCCATACAAGTCTCACCCTGTTGTTCGCCCCCCGGAAGGAACGACGGCATACATCAAGCAACTGCTCGATCTGGGCGCACAGACCTTGCTGATTCCGATGGTGGAGACGCCTGAGCAGGCACAGCAGCTCGTGTCCGCGACGCGCTATCCCCCGAACGGCGTCCGCGGGGTGGGAAGCGCCCTCGCCCGCTCCTCACGCTGGAACCAGATCGACGGCTACCTCGCCAGGGCCCAGGACGACATCTGCCTTCTAGTGCAGGTGGAGAGTGCAACTGCGTTGAGTAGGGTTTCCGAGATCGCTGCGGTCGAAGGTGTAGACGGAGTGTTCTTCGGCCCCGCCGATCTTTCGGCTTCGATGGACCTGCTTGGCCAGCCCGGGCACCCTAAAGTCCAGGAAGCCATTGTCGAGGGCATCAGCTGCGTCGCCGCCGCCGGCAAGGCGGCAGGCGTTCTTTCCGCAGACCAGACGCTCGCCAAGAAATACCTGGAGGCGGGCGCTACCTTCGTCGCGATCGGCGTCGACACCACGCTTCTGGTGCGCGCTGCCAAGGATCTGCTTACCCATTTCAGGGGCACAACCGCCACTCCTGCAGAACCTTCGGGAGCCTATTGATGCTGAAACTCAAGAACTCGTCCTTGCTGCGCTCGCAGATCTTCGTCGATGGCCGCTGGTTCGACGACAAGAGCGCCCCTGCCATCGAGGTTCGCAATCCCTCCGGCGGCGAGCTAGTCGGCACCGTCCCGCGCGCCGGACGAGACGCAACGCGCAGCGCCATCGAGGCCGCCGACGCCGCCTTCAAGAGCTGGAGCCGCACTACCGCCGAACACCGCGCACGCATCCTGCGCCGCTGGTACGAGCTGATGCTGGAGCACCAGGACGAGCTCGCCGCGATCATGACCGCGGAGCAAGGCAAACCTCTGGCGGAGGCCAAGGGCGAGATCGGCTATGCCGCCTCCTACATCGAGTGGTTTGCCGAGGAAGCCAAGCGGACCTACGGCGACGTCGTGCCATCTCCCTGGGCCGACAAGCAGATACTGGTCAAGCGCGAACCCGTGGGCGTCTGCGCCGCCATCACGCCCTGGAATTTCCCGGCCGCCATGATCACCCGCAAGGTTGCGCCCGCCTTGGCGGCCGGCTGCACAATCATCGTCAAGCCGGCCGAACAGACGCCCCTGTCAGCCCTGGCCCTGGCGGCACTCGCGGAGCAAGCAGGGATTCCTCCCGGTGTCCTGAATGTGATCACGGGCACCGCACGGGAGATCGGAGCCGAGCTGACCAGCAGCCCGGTCGTTCGCAAGCTCAGCTTCACCGGCTCCACCGAGACCGGACGCCTGCTCGCGGGCCAATGCGCCCAGACGCTCAAACGGCTGTCGCTCGAACTTGGCGGCAACGCGCCATTCATCGTCTTCGACGATGCGGACGTCGATGCCGCCGTCGAAGGCGCTATCGCCTCCAAGTACCGCAACAGCGGCCAGACCTGTGTCTGCGCCAACAGGCTCCTGGTCCAGGAAGGAATCCATGACGCCTTCGTAGCCAAGCTGTCGGCTGCCGTCAAAGCCCTCAAGGTAGGGGATGGGCGGGACGCCGACGTCCAACAGGGCCCGCTGATCGACGACGCAGCCCTGGGCAAGGTCCTCACGCTGCTCGACGACGCCATCGACAAGGGCGCACGCATTGCCGCCGGCGGTGCTCGCCACCGGCTGGGCGGCACCTTCTTCGAGCCCACGGTGGTGGCCGAAGTCACACCGGAGATGCGCATCGCGAACGAGGAGATCTTCGGGCCCGTGGCACCGATCATCCGCTTCCGTTCCGAAGACGAGGCCATTGCCATCGCCAACTCGTCGGAGTTCGGTCTCGCCTCCTACTTCTACTCGCGCGACATCGCACGGGTCTGGCGGGTTGCCGACGCCATACAGGCCGGCATGGTGGGCATCAACACCGGCATCATCAGCACGGCCGTGGCCCCCTTCGGGGGCGTCAAGCAATCGGGCATGGGCCGCGAAGGATCCCGACTGGGCATCGAAGAGTACATGCACACCAAGTACATATGCCTCGGCGGAATCTGACAAACGAGAGGAAATTGCACGATGGAAACTGAAGCACAACTGCGCCGCGATCTGGCGAACTGCTACTGCCTGTTCGATTGGCTGGGCTGGACCGAGCTCATCTTCAACCACATCACGGTCCGGGTTCCCACGCCGGCAGGCGAGAAGGCGCAGTACTTGATCAATCCCTTCGGCTTGCACTACTGTGAAGTGACGCCGGAGAATCTCGTTCGCATCGACATCGACGGCAACGTGCGCGATGGCAGTGGTGGACGTGTCAACAAGGCCGGCTTCATCATCCACAGCGCCATCCACGCCGCCCGCGAGGATGCCCATTGCATCATGCATGTGCACACCACGGCGGGCTGCGCGATCTCCTGCAAGGATGAAGGCTTGCGGCACGACAACTTCTACACTGCAATGCTGTATGAAGACGTGGCCTACCACGAGTACGAAGGTGTCACCACCAAGGAAGACGAGCAACCGCGGCTCGTCGCCTCGCTCGGGAAGCGAAATCACTTGATCCTACGCAACCACGGCCTGCTCGTCGTCGGACCGGGCATTCCCTCAGCCTTCAACCGGCTGTGGACACTGCAACGCGGCTGCGAGATCCAACTGGCTTCGGATGCTGGCCTTGGCCCGAATCGACGGATCCCCGCGGAAATCCTCAAGACTGTGCCGGAAACCCGCGTCGCGGGCAGCGCGGAAGTGCACCGACTCATCTTCGATACGATGCTCCGGCGCGCCGGTATCGCCTCTGCCTGACCCCTGCGCGCACCCGAGAACAAGCATCGATGTTTCGCGCGAGGTCCATGCCGGGTGTTTCGCGCCGCATTCGGAACCGCCCCTCGAACCTGAACATACATGCAGTGCAAGATCATCGCTGTTGCAGCGGCCTGTGTTGTCACCGCCTGCAGCTCGGCGTGCAGGATGGCCAAAACATGGCCAGTGGCTTGCTGAACGGCAGCTCTCCTCTTCAGTTCCCATTCATCTTTCGCTACGCGGAGAGCGCCCAAGCTGATCATCGGCGTTCGCCGGGACAGAGGATCGTCGATGAGTTGGTGTCCTCAATCCAATGAATGGCACCTCACATTCCCAAAATCAATATTTCCTATTCATCAAATTCTATTGAGCAACGGTGCACGAAGGGCGATCATCACTGTTCTGACAAGAGATGCCGCCCCACGGCGGTATAGGAGACACAAAGCATGGACAACACGCCACCGGCAGTTCTTCCCCGGAAAGAACCCAATACACACGCCGCGCCGCTGAGGCGCTTCACCGACCCCACCTACGTACCGCTGTGCGCGAACCTCGCCGAGGTACGCGAGCGCATCGACGCACTCGACGAGAAGATTGTCGCGCTGCTTGCCGAGCGTGGCCGCTACGTGAAGGATGCGGCGCGCTTCAAGCGCGACGCTTTCCAGGTTTCGGCGCCGAGGCGTCAGCAAGAGGTGCTCGACAAGGTGAAAGCGCTGGCCGAGAAGGAGGGCGCGTATCCTGAAGTCGTGGAAGCCTGCTTTCGCGCCATGATCGCAGGGTTCATCGCGAGAGAGCAGAAAGACCATCTGGGTATGGTCGACGTGGGGGCGCAGCCTTGACTAAGCTCAATACATCCCGCCTCCCTGCCCCCGTCACGGTGGCGGTAATGACCATTGCCATTGCCGGCGCGGTAACCGCCCACGCGCAGGAATGGCCGCAGCGCCCGATCCGGATCGTCGTGCCGTTCGCAGCCGGCTCGTCGCCTGATATCCTGGCTCGCATCATCAACGAAAGGCTTTCGGCCCGGGTCGGTCAACCGCTGATCGTCGACAACAAGCCCGGCGCCGGTGGCAATACTGGCACCGACCAAGCCTCGAAGGCACGGCCCGACGGCTACACCTTCTTGCTATCGGTCAATGCGCCGTTGGTCTATAACACCGTCCTCTACAAGAAGAACCTGCCCTACGACCCATTCAAGGACCTCGTGCCGGTATCGCTCGCGGCCACCACGCCGAACGTATGTGTCGTGTCGAATTCGATGAATGTCGATTCGGTCAAGGGCTGGCTCGCGGCAATGAAGCAGAACCCCGGCAAGTTCAACTTCGCATCGACTGGCAATGGCTCCATCTCACATCTGGGAGTGGAACTCGTCAAGCTCAAGACCAACTCGTTCGCGGTGCACATCCCGTATGCATCCTCCGGACAGGCGGTCACGGCACTCATCCAAGGCGACGTGCAGTACGCCTGCCTGCCGCCCGTCGCGGTGATGCCGCATGCCCAGGCGGGGCGGTTCAAGGCGCTGGCTGTTACCTCGGCCGAGCGCTCGTCCCTGCTGCCCGAGCTGCCAACGCTGCGCGAGTCAGGCCTGCCGGACCTCCAGGCCGTGCCGTGGTACGCCTACATGGCGCCCAAAGGTACGTCGCCCGAGGTTGTGCAGCGCATGAGTCGTGAGATCGCGGCTGTGTTGAGGGAACCCGAAACGCTCAAGCGCTTGCAGACGGCGTACTTCGATCCAGTGGGCAGCACACCCGATGCACTCAGTAACTTCATGGGCGAAGAACTGCGCCGCTGGAAACCGGTGATCGAACGCGCCGGCCTGAAGCCCGACAATTGAAAGTACGAGAGGGTGAAGCTGCCGGCTCAAGGCTCCGGCACCGACGTGTTGAGGTCTCGACTTTCGCTTGCTTATCAAGGCCCCCTGCACATCCGCCACGTTCTCTCGTGCGGGGCTTTTTCGTCGTCGAACCTGCCCTGTCATCAGGATTCCGGCTTGAAGCCCGACGCTTTCACGACCTGACCCTAGTGATGGTGCTCGGAATCGACCCGGGCGACGATCGCATCCTGTGGCATTGAAAGCGGCTCGAACTCTGCCGCCCGCAGCGTCGCCTTCATGGTAACCGACCCGACGGCCGCGCTCAAAGCCGCCGCGAGTTGCTGCTGAACCGACGCCGGCAACTTCGAGGACGCAGCCACGACGAACATTTCGCTCATGGTCAACGGCGCATGTCCGGCCTCCGCGAACGTCGGCATGTCTTCGACCGATGAGGCGCGCGCTTCGCCGGATTACGTCAGGATGCGGCCCTTCCCTGCCTTGTGGGGCTGGATCAGCAGCGGCAGCGTCGAGAAAATCGCCGCCACCTGGCCGCCCATGACGTCGGCTTAGAGGGATGGAAAGCCGATTCAGGATCAACGCTGCTCGGCCGCTAGACCAAGGACATCCCTTCGTTCATCAGCGGCAGCGACCGGATGCGCTTGCCGGTGGCGGCGAATATCGCGTTGCACAACGCCGGCGCGACAGGCGCCACCGAAGGCTCGCCAACGCCGCCCCAGAAGCCACCGGAAGGCACCAAGACGGTTTCGACCTTCGGCATCTCGCTGAGCCGCATCATGCGATAGGCGTCGAAGTTCGCCTGCTCGGCGCGCCCTTCCTTGATCGTGATCTCACCCCACAACGCCATGGTGAGTGCAAAGGCAGTGCTTCCCTCCACCTGGGCTCGGATGTTGTCAGGGTTCACGGCGTAGCCCGGATCGATTGCCTGGACGACCCTGCAGATCTTGATCCCGCCATTCTTGTCGACCGATGCCTCAATCGCCGCTGCGGCAAAGCTTCCGTACGGCTCTGTGACGGCAATGCCGCGGAATACGCCATTCGGCAGGGGCTTGCCCCAGCCTGCCGCCTCGGCCGCCGCCTGGAGTACGGCGAGCGGCCGCTTCTCATGTGCGAGCATCGCACGGCGAAACTCGAACGGGTCCTTCCCAGCCGCATGCGCCACCTCGTCGATGAAGCACTCTCGCGCGAAGGGCGTTTGCGACCAGCCAACGGCGCGCCAGAACCCGACCGGGACATGCAGGTCGCGTTGCACGAATTCGACACGAAGGTTGGGAATCTCGTAGGGTAGTTCCTGGAATCCTTCTACGGCGAATTGGTCAACGCCGTCCTTCAACGGAAAACGGAACTGCGCGGCGATGGATGGCGACGCGATGCGCGCGGTCAGGCCGACCAGGTTTCCGGACGCGTCCAGCCCGGCGCGCAGGCGATACATCGCCGCCGGCCGGTAGTAGTCGTGCGTCGTGTCTTCCTCGCGTGTCCACAGCAGCTTCACCGGCGTGCCCTCCATGGCCTTGGCGATCAGCACTGCGGGAACGGCATAGTCCACGGGGGCGCCCCGCCGGCCGAAGCCACCGCCGTTCTGGGTCCGGTGCACATGAACATCCTCAGGCGCCATGCCGAGCGCTCTCGCGCAGTGCGTCAGGATCCATTCGGAGTTCTGCGTCGATAGCCATACGTCGAGGCGCCCGTCCTTCAGCTGGGCTGTGGCGCCCATCGGCTCCAGCGGGGAATGTGCGAGGTAAGGGGTGTAGTAGTCCGCTTCCAACACCTTAGCCGCCGAGGCGAGCACCTTATCGGCGTCGCCGGTGCGTTTCGCCACAGGCGCTTCGGCCTGGGCGAGACCGGCGCGCAAGAACTCCGTGATGCTCGCACTCGAAATGGCACCGTTCGGGCCCTCCTCCCACAGCGCCGTGACGTCTTTCAAGGCCTCTTTGGCGCGCCACCAGTTGTCGGCCACCACAGCCACTGCATCGTCCCCGACCGGCATCGCCTTGACGATGCCCCGACGCCCCTGGATGCGCGAGGCGTCGAAGGACTTCAACTTTGCTCCAAACACTGGTGCAGCCATCATGGCTGCATAGAGCATGCCGGGAAGTTGGATATCGATCCCGTAGCGCTGCGTGCCGTTCACCGAAGCGGGAATGTCCACTCGCTTGATCGGCTTGCCAGCGATCGTCCAGTCCTTGGAGTCCTTGAGGACCACGTCCGTCGGCGGCTGCAGCCTGGAAGCAGCTTCCGCCACCTTGCCAAACGTGGTTCGCCTCTTCGAAGTCACGTGCGTGATGACGCCTTTGTCGACCTTGCATTCGGCCGCCGACACGCCCCATTGCTGCGCCGCCGCCGCGACAAGCATCTCCCGCGCAACGGCGCCACCGCGCCGCAGATACTCCTGGGACGAACGGATCGTCATACTGCCGAACGTGCCCATCGGGCCCCAGGGAAGCTTGCGCCGCATATTGGCGTTGGTGTCCACGTATTCCACCCGCACCCTGTTCCAGTCGCAGCCCAGTTCCTCGGCGACCAACATCGGCGCCGAGGTCATGCTGCCCTGCCCCATCTCCGAGCGCGCGTATCGGATCACCACGCCATCATCGGGCCGGATAAGCACCCACAGACCCACTTCCGCGCCCGGTTCGCCCCCCGCTTGCGCCAGAGCGGCCGGAATGCCGAAACCAACGGCCAGGCCGCCACCCACCGCAGCGGTGCGAACCATGAAATCGCGCCGAGACTGATTAGACGTCTTCTCTGCTTTCAGGATATTCGTCATGGCCGCCCCGTCAAGCCTTGCTCGACTTCACGCCGCGCGCCGCCGTATGGATTGCGGGGCGGATGCGGGCGTAGGTACCGCAGCGGCAGATGTTGGTCATCGCGGCATCGATGTCGGCGTCGCTCGGGTTGGGCTTCTTCGCCAGCAGCGCTGCGGCCGCCATGATCTGTCCGGACTGGCAATAGCCGCACTGCGGAACCTGGTGCTTGACCCAAGCCGCTTGCACCGGATGGTCGCCATTGCGGGACAGACCCTCGATGGTCGTCACGCGCCGGCCCGCCGCCGCCGATACCGGGTACATGCAAGAGCGCACCGGCTCGCCGTTCAGGTGCACTGTGCATGCGCCGCACTGAGCGATACCGCAACCGAACTTGGTTCCCTTCAGATCGAGGACGTCACGCAGAACCCAAAGGAGCGGCATTTCGGGTTCGACATCGACCTCGCGCGGTTTGCCGTTGACAGTCAACTTGATCATGAGTTGCCCCATTGGGAATGATGTGAAGCCTGTTGTTCGATCATGTGAATCGACGCCCGTGTTGCCTCAGGGATCGAGATCCTTGTCGGTCTCACGCGGCCTGGATGTTCTTGTTGAACCCAAGAAGCTTATGCGGATCTCATTCGCCTTCGTCTCAATCAACGCACACGAGCGGCGATGGTGTCGAGCTGCTCGACGGCATCCTCGGGCAGTTCAAGATCCTTGGCTGCCAGGTTCTCGCGCAGATGCGCGACTGACGAGGTGCCCGGAATAAGCAGGATGTTCGGAGAACGACGCAGCAGCCAGGCCAGAGCAACCCGCATCGGCGTCGCGTGCAACCTCACCGCGACCTTCGACAAGACGGACGACTGCAGCGGTGCAAATCCGCCGAGCGGGAAGTACGGCACGTAGGCAATCTGATCGCGTGCCAGATCGTCGATCAACACGTCGTCGGCGCGGTGCGCAAGGTTGAAGTGGTTCTGCACGCACACGATTTCGCAGATGCGACGGGCTTGGGAGACCTGGTCGGCTGTGACGTTGCTTAGGCCGATGTGACGCACCAGACCGCGCTGCTGCAATTCGGCAAGCACCGAGAGCGGCTCCTCGAGACTGTCTCCAGCCGGCGTATGGGTGTCGAGCATGCTTCGCAGATTTACCACCTCGAGCACGTCGACGCCGAGGTTGCGCAAGTTGTCGTGCACTGCTTGTGTCAGTTGCTCGCGCGACGTCGCGCTCCGCCATGAGGCATCAGCGCCGCGAAGGACGCCAACCTTGGTGGCGATAACGAGGCCGTCCGGATACGGGTGCAAGGCCGCGCGAATCAGCTCATTGGTGACGTGCGGCCCGTAGAAGTCGCTCGTATCGATGTGGTTTACGCCGCCATCGATGGCTGCGCGCAGCACGGCGAGCGCGGCGTTGCGGTCCTTGGGAGGACCGAACACGCCGGGACCCGCCAACTGCATTGCACCGTAACCGAGACGGCTGACGGGACGGCTCCCGAGGATACCGATGAGATCCTTTGAGGCTTGCATGGTCAGCGATCTACAACGTCTACATCGGGGCGATCACGACCTTGCCGCGCGCTCTGCCGGAGGTCTGCCGCGACCAGGCCTCATTGAACGCGGCGAAAGGAACGGTCCGGTCGATGACGACGCGCACACCCTGCGCGCGGATCGTCTCGACGACCGAAGCCAAGCGGTCGGTAAAGGGCTTGGCGTAGAACATGCTGGCGGACACGCCGCGGGCCTGCGCGATGGCGGGGTCGGGCGGCAGCGCAGTGCTCACAAGGCGTCCGCCCTTGCGCATTACATCGTACGAGCGCGCTTGTGTGTCACCGCCGACCAGGTCGAGCACCACGTCCACGTTGGAAACCGCGGTCTTGAAGTCCTGCGACTTGTAGTCGATCACCTGGTCCGCACCCAAGCTGCGCACCAGTGCCACGCCTTCGCCCGAGGCGGTGGCGATGACTTGCGCGCCAGCCTTGGCCGCGAACTGGACGGCGAAGGTGCCGACACCACCTGCCGCGCCGTGAATCAGCACGGTCTCATTGGTCTGCAGGCGGGCCGCCGAGAACAACGCATGCCACGCGGTGCTACCCGCCGTCGGAATTCCGGCGCCTTCGACTGCCGACAAGTTGGTCGGCAATGCCACACATGCGCTGGCTGGTACGGCCGCGAGCTCGGCCAACCCTCCACCCGCGGCCGGGTCGGCCCAAACGATGACGCCATCGCCGGCCTTCCATTGGGTTACCGAACTGCCGACACGCTCCACCACTCCTGCGAAGTCGCAGGCGAGCGTGTGGGGAAATGTGATCGAGAAGAACTTCGCTCCCAGACCCGAGACCAAGAGCGCGTCGAGCGGATTGAGCGCGGCGGCTTGAACGCGCACCAGCACCTGATCGGGCGTGATCTGAGGGACGGGCGCGTCTTCGATTACAGGCGACTCTTTGTAGGCGTGAAAACGGATTGCCTTCATGTACGGACTGATTGGGGTGTGGTTGAAAGTTTGAGCAATTGCGGATCGCCGGAGCGCTCGACAGCGGTTGCTCTCCGAAGGCCTCCAGTGTCGAGCGGATGTGAGCGAACGCGGTAGCCCAAACCGACGGTTTGCTTGCCTAATCCGCCGCCGATCCGGAAGATTCCTGCGCTTTGGTCTAGCATCTCAGCTCGTTTCCCGTTGGAGCTGCTGTGCCCGTTTCCCGCTCGAATCCTTCTTCCGAAGAACCTCTCACCCTGGCGACGCTGAGAGCTGAACTCGCTGGACGCGCGCGGCTGTTGGCGCCCACCGGCGGTTCGCACCAGCTGTCCCAGCAACTGGGGCTGACGGTGTTTCGCAGTGACGCGTTGAACAGCTCCGTGTCCGGCGTCTACGAGCCGTGCGTCGCAGTCATCCTGCAAGGCAGCAAGCGTCTGGTGGTGGGCGACGACACGCTGTCCTTCGACGCGCGACATTACTTGGTTTGCACGTTGGACCTTCCGACGTCGATGACGCTTCTCGAAGCGAGTCCGCAGCGCCCCTATCTCTCGCTGATGCTGCCACTCGATCTGCGTGAGATCGCCGGGCTCATGCTCGAAGCGCCGACGAATCCGCATAAGGCCGGTGGCGGAGGGCCTATCGCTTCGGGTGCAGTGACGCCGTCTCTGCTAGATGCGTTTCGCCGCCTGCTCGATCTGCTCGAACAACCCGAGGACATGCCGTCCCTTGCGCCATTGTTCCGACGCGAGATTTTTTACCGATTGCTCGTTGGCCCAGCAGGCAACCGGTTGCGGCAGATCTCAACGGTCGGCGCGCAAGGCCACCGAATCGCGCGCGTAATCGCCCGCTTGAAGACGCGTTACGCGGAGGACCTTCGAATCGAAGACCTCGCGCGCGACGCGCGCATGAGCGGAACGACCTTTCATCAGCACTTCAGGGCGCTCACGTCGATGAGCCCGCTCCAGTATCAAAAGCAGCTGCGCCTGATCGAGGCTCGCCGACTGATGTTGGCCGAGAACCTCGACGCTGCAGCAGCGGCTTATCGCGTCGGGTACGAGAGCCCAACGCAGTTCAGCCGTGAGTATGGCCGCCAGTTCGGGGCACCGCCCGCGCGTGACATGGCCAGGTTGCGCGGCGCACAAATACCCGGGGGTAAGCGCATGGGGCCGCCGCCAAGGTCAACGAGGGCGGGACACCTGCCTGGCAGAACCTAATGGGCAGTCTCTCGAAGTCGCCGTGCCAAGCCGGCTCGGGATCACGGGTGGTGCCATTGCCGCGCCGTCAAGCCGAGGCTGGTTCACCGAGGCGTCGAGTTGCCCCTAGGAAAGGAGCTGATTCAGCCGCGGCATCAGGCGAGCAGCATTTTCCCGCTCGATTGCGGTCAGCTCGGCGGGTGTGAAGTCGCAGGCAGCCAAGCCCGCGACGTTGTCCTCTCCAGTGCGATACGGATGATCGGAGCCAAGGAGTACCTGCGAGATGCCGACCAAGCGCGTGAGCGATGACAGCGCCATCGGGTTGGCCGCCCACGCCGTGTCGTAGTAGAAGCGGCGCAGTTCAGTCAACACGCCGCGCGGCACACGCGGAACGAGCCGTGGATCGGTGACCGGTAGCCTGACCAGGCGTTCGGACAGGTAGGGCATGGCGCCGCCAGCGTGGGAGAAGATGAAGCGCAGGTCCGGGCAGCGGGCCGCCGTACCCGAGAAGACGATGTCCACGATGGCTCGGGTGGTGTCTGCGCCGAACTCGATCACCGAGTCAGGTATGGCGGGTTGCAGGTTGACGCAACAGCTCGCGCTTTGCGGATGCGTGTAGAGGATTGCCTTGCGCCTGTTGAGCTCGTCCATCACAGGGGCGTATTGCGCGTGCCCCAGCCACTTGTCACCATAGTTGGTGTGAAGAAGGATGCCATCCGCGTGCAGGATGTCCAAGGCGTATTCGATCTCGCGCAGGGCGCCTTCCGTATCCTGCAACGGTAGCGAAGCGAACAAGCCAAAACGCCCCAGGTGGTCGCTCCTGAGCCTGGCGCCCCCCTCGTTGGCGTCGCGGCTGGCCGCGCGAGCTTCTGCGGGCGACAGCCCCCCGGTGTAGAAGGTGACGGATGAGAGGATGGAGGTGGCGATCCCTGCCTTGTCCATGTCGTCGAGCGTACGTGCAACCGACCAACTGCGCGTCAGGGCGTTGGCTTCACCGGTCTTTTCGGCGATCGCGTTCTGGCGTGGCGTGAAGAAGTGGCGGTGCGTATCCACGCGCGTTGCGGGCCTCCGCGCACCTACGCCGCCTACGCAAGCAGAAAGTCCAGTCGCGCCGGCTGCCAGCAGCCCACTGAGAAACCGACGGCGGCTCGAACTGCAATGGCATTGCTCGGGCGCCGTAGCGCGCGCGGTGGGCTCATCCGATTCCATTGATCACTCCCACGCTCTTAACGACCGCCTCGAAGTTCGCCCCAAATGCTTCGGCCGTACGCAGGCCGGCCACCATCTCGTGCACGGAGAAGTCGGACGGTGACGCCACGAGCAGCCCCATTTAGCCACCGAGGTGACGCAGATCCTCGCGCGTCGCGGCCTTCTTGTTCGACGGGATGCATGCCAGTGCCTTGCGGCCAGCCTTCTCATGCGCCGGTCTTGGCCCGCAGCGCATCAAGGACGCGTTCCTGTGTGAGCGGCATGTGGCGCACTCGCACGCCGGTCGCCGCTGCAAACGCGTTGGCAATTGCGCCTGGCACGTTGGCACCGACTTCGCCAACGCCCATGGGCGGGTTGTCAGTGGACAAGAGCTTGACTTCTATGTTCGGAAGGTCACTCATCCTCGGCAAGCGGTAGTCGTAGAAGTTGTTTTGTTCGACCTTGCCCGCTTTGACGGTGACGCGCTCGAACAGCGCGGCGCCGAGAGTAAAGGTGATCGCTCCTTCGACTTGCGCCACCGCGTTGTCAGGCTGCACCACAAGACCCGCGTCGACCGCAGCCCACACGTCGTGAACTTTCACCGCGCCGGTACTTGTGTCGACCGACACTTCGGCCGCTAGTGCAATGTAGGTCCCGCCGTGTTCGCGCAGGCAGACGCCCAGGCCTCTTCCTTGGGGCCGTTTCCGCTTCCAGTCGGCCATCTCGACGGCAACCTTGAGAACCTCCCTCATGCGCGGTGCCTTGGTCAAGTGGCGCATTCGGAACTCAACCGGGTCCGCCTTTTGCGACAGGGCGATCTCATCCATGAACGATTCAGCCGCGAAGACGCTGTGCGGGTACCCTGTACCGCGCATCGCCGACAAGCGAATCCCGTCGATTTGACGGATGTGGTCCACCAGTCGATTGGGGAAGTCGTACGGCTCCTCACTTCCGTGAAACACGAATGAGGGGATCTCCCCGCGTGCCTTGAAGCGCTCGGTGGATAGAAAGGCCAGCGCCGACTCGCTGGAGATCCGGTGGCGCCACGCGACGACATTTCCTTGTGCGTCCAGGCCAGCCCGCAGGTACCTCGCGGTCATCGGGCGGAAGCGCCCGCTGTGGACGTCGTCTTCTCGTGTCCAGATGACCTTCACGGGAGACTTGGCGGCTCTCGACAGCAGCACTGAATCGACGACGAACTCCATATCAGGAGCGCCTCTGCGGCCGAAAGCGCCTCCGACAAGAGTGCGGTGGAGGACGATCTTGTCGGGCGTCGTTCCCAGAGCTTGTGCAGCCGCAGCGACCGAAGAGGTCGGCGCTTGGGTACCCGCCCAGATTTCCGCGCCATCGCCCGCCTCGTTCACCGAGGCAACCGAGTTCAGGGGCTCGAGCTGGGCGTGATAATTAAAGTCGGTACGGTACTCGGCCTCCACAACTATCGCGGCTGCGGTCAGTGCGGCAGC
Organism: Variovorax sp. Varisp46; assembly: GCF_059491885.1. Lineage (NCBI taxonomy): Bacteria > Pseudomonadati > Pseudomonadota > Betaproteobacteria > Burkholderiales > Comamonadaceae > Variovorax > Variovorax sp. Varisp46. Next base: position 1,282,824 of record NZ_CP168515.1, on the reverse strand, counting down.
CACGTCGCCGGTCTTTTGCCAGTTCTTGCCTTCCGGACCAAAGTTTCTCGCGGCACGCGCGTAGCGCTCGAACGCTTCGTCCGAATCGAAGGAATCGGCCGGCATCTTGGTCCAAGTGACTTTGAGGCTGGCTTTCGCGGCAAACGCCGCCTCCGGAGTTTTGGCGACGATGCCGACGGCATCGGGCAGCGACACAACTTTGACGACATCGCGAATCCTGAGCGCGCCGGAATCATCGACGGTCGCGGGCTTGGCGCCGTGAACCGGCGTTCGGAGCACCGCACCGTATAGCATCCCGGGCAGTTGGACATCTATCGAGAATTGAGCCGAACCGTCCACCTTACTCGGGACGTCGATCCGCATCGTGTCCTTTCCGATATACCGGAAGTCCTTCGATGTCTTCAGGTCCGCCTCCGCCACTTCCGGCAGCACTTCGGGCATGCGCGCGAACTGCGCGATCTCTCCGTAGCTGATTCGCCGACCCGAAGCTCTGTGAACCACGACGTTCGGCTCCGTCGTCAACTCACCGCGCGGCACGCGCCATCTTGTTGCGACACTGTCGAGAAGAACCCTGCGAACCTGCGCTGCCTTGATCCGGAGCGGTTTGAAATAGGTCTGGACACCCGAACTGCCGGCCGTGTACATGATGACGTAGCGCGGGTTGCCATAGAGCTTGTCGTCCGAAGGCGAGACCTGGATCTTCACCTTCGACCAGTCCGCGTCCAGCTCATCCGCAAAGATGAGAGGAAGCGAGGTCATGGACCCCTGCCCCAGTTCCGCGGCGGCGGACATGATCGTGATCGTGTTGTCCGTGCGAATCGTGACCCATGCTGTCTGTAGCACGTCACTGGCGGGTTGCGCATGAGCCTCGGACGGGGCCGCAGAGAGCCCGCCTGCGAACGAGAGTGCGAAAGTGAGGCCCGCTCCGTGCGCAAGGAACTCACGGCGGCGAACACCGCCTTGCGCATTCAGGTGCCGGTTATCGAGTGCCATCGTTCAAACCCCCCGCGCCGCGCGCTGGATCGCGTTGATGACGCGCTTGTACGTCCCGCATCGGCAGATGTTCGTCTGCATGTGTTCGACGATCTGCTCGCGAGTCGGATTCCTGTTCTTTGCGAGCAGCGCTGCCGCGCTCATGATCTGACCCGACTGGCAATAGCCGCACTGCGGTACGTTCTCGGCGATCCAGGCCTTTTGAAGCGGGTGACTGCGGTCGGTCGAAAGACCTTCGACCGTCGTGACCGACTTGCCGCTGATTTCGGTCACCGGCGTCTGGCAGGAGAACGCCCTGTCACCGTTGACGTGGACCATGCAAGCTCCACACAGCCCCGCCCCGCATCCGAACTTGGTGCCCGTCAGCTTCAGGTGTTCACGAATGACCCAGAGCAAACGGGTATTGCCGGACGTTTCGACTTTCACGGCGTTGCCGTTCAACTTGAATTCAATCAATTCCTGTCTCCTGGTTGGGCCGTGCAAACGCGAGGCACCCTGTGGGCATCGTCGTCATCTGTAGTCTATGAACAGGCTGAAAATCTTCATAGAAGATCGAACCGATAGGCACTATTTTTTCGGCAGATGCCAAGCCGTCGTTCACGCTCAGCGTGCAGGCCTGCGCCCCTCGTAGGCGTCCTGCAGCAGGTGCAGGACCGCATCGCGATCCAGCGGGCGAGGATTGGGATACTGATCCTGCATCGCGATATCCGCAGCCTTCGCCAGATCGTCCCGCTTCATTCCGATTTCACGCAGCGCCACGGGTGCGCCGTTGTGTGCAGCCAGGTCGAAGACCGCCTGCGCGGCGCTCGATCCACCCATTGCACGGGCAATTCGCGACATCGCCTCCGAAGCAGCGGCCGCGTTGTACGCCAGCGCGTGCGGCAGCACGATCGTGTGCGTGTCCGCATGCGGCAGGTTGAAGCTGCCGCCCAGCGTGTGGCAAAGCTTGTGATGCAGCGCCATCCCGACGTTCCCGAGCACCGTCCCGCACAGCCAGGCCCCGTAGAGGGCGCGTGAGCGTGCCTCGATGTCCGATGGCTTTGCCTTGATCGTGGGAAGGCTGCGCGCCAGCGCTGCTATGCCGTCCTGCGCCATCAGGTCCATGATCGGATTGCCGTCCACGGCGTACAGGCCCTCCGCAGCGTGAGCGATCGCGTTGATGCCGCTGGTGATGCTCAAGCCGGCGGGCAAACTCAGTGTGAGCTCCGGGTCGTAAAGCACGGTCCGTGGCAGCACCCTGGGGTCGCGGCCGGTTTTCTTCAGGCCCGCTTCCGTGATGCCGTAGATCGGCGTCACCTCGCTGCCCGCATACGTCGTGGGGATCGCGATGATCGGCAGCCCGGAATCGAGCGCGATCGCCTTGCCGAGCCCGATCGTGGACCCGCCGCCGATGGCGACGGCGCAATCGGCGCCGAGGGAACGAGCCACCCTGCGGGCTTCCTGCGCGGTCTCTCTCGGAACGTGCATCACCGCGCGATCGAACACCCCGGCCGCGACCGGGCCGAGAAGCGCCGCCACCCGTTCCGCGGACCTGCGCTGCTCGGGCGTCGCCAGCACAAGCGCGCGATGCCCGCCGAGACGATCGATCTCGGCCGAGAGACCTCGAAGCGAGCCGGCCCCGAAGACGACACGCGACGTCTGCGCTGAATAGACAAAAGCCTTCACGATGCACCTCCTGCCAATGGCATGCCCACGAGCCCCTCCAGTTCCGCATGGCCGGCCGGAAACTCGTGCTCCAGTTCGATCCGCCCGGCACGATAGAGGCCGTCGAAGACATGGGTGTCCGCCTGGCGGGAAAGCTGCAGATGATCTTGCGCACGCGGCCCGCCTTGAGCAACGCTGCCAGTCCGGTGTCGCCGTTGGCCGCGTTGTCGTACGACGGTGAGGTCACGCGCGCCATGCTCGATCAATCCCTCGATCAGTTCGTCGGGATTGCCGGCCGTGCTGAAGCCGCCGACCAGCACCGTGGCTCCGTCACGGATGCCTAGCAAGGCATGCGCGATCGATGTCGCGATCTTGTCGATCATTGGGAGCCTCCCCTCTCGTCGTCACGTCTTGTAGTCCACCTGGTGGCGGGCAATCCGCATGTCGCCGAGCGCTGCCTTGACGCGAAGGTGCTCGGGATGCGTGGCGTACGCCTCCAGCGCCCGTTGCGACTCGAATTCGCTGTAGAGGACCACGTCGCACGCATAGTCGACACGGCTGGTATCCACCCCGATCTCGAGCTTCAGCATTCCGGGGATGCGGCCACGCAGGCTCAGGAATGCAGATTTGAGAAGCTCGATATTGCAGAACCGCTGCTGCGCGTCCTCGCCGCGGACGTTCCACATCACGATGTGCCGGATCATGCGCGTGGCCCCTTCGGGTTCAAGACGAAGTCATACTCCAACAGGAAGGAACCATCGGCCTGGCGCACCCAGTCGCAGACCAGGGACTCGCGCACGGCGAACACCGCGTCCGAATCGAGGTATTCACTGTCGCTGCGGAAAACGTGGGTGATGAGCGTCTCATATCCCGGCGCTTCCACCATGAAGTGCAGATGGGCCGGCCGCCACGGATGCCGCCGGCTCGCCCGCAACATCTCGCCGACGGGACCGTCTTGCGGGATGGCATACGGCACGGCAACGATAGTGCGGAAGTGGAAACGCCCCTCGTGGTCGGCGGTCAGGATGCCGCGCGCCTGCGCATGGTCGAGGCCGGTGTGCTGGACGTCATAGAGGCCGTCGTCGTCGGACTGCCACACGTCGAGCTTCGCGCCAGCGAGGGTTTCGCCCGAGAGGCTGCGTACCGTACCGCGCACGAGGCAAGGAACCCCCTTCGCGCCGTTGGAGATGTCGGCGCCCAGCTCGTAGCGCGGCGCGCCTTTGACGTGGAAGGGTCCGAACACCGTCGACTCGGTGCAGCCGGCCGGCTTCTGGTTGTTCATGGCCACCGTGAGCATCGACAGCCCCAGCACGTCCGACAGCAGGATGAATTCCTGGCGCTTGCCGTCGGTGATGTGTCCCACGCGAGTGAGGTAGTCGATGCCCTTGAACCATTCGTCCTCCGTGAGGATCACGTCACGCGCGAATGCGTGCAAATGATGCACCAGGCTCGTGAGGATTTCCTTGAGCCGTAGGTCAGGGGTGCCGGCAAACCGCGCAACCACGGCCTCGGTAATGTTGTCTTCGTTCAGGTTGCGCATGCCGAAGCTCCGCCGCAGTGATTGACTTCAGGAGTGGCCGGAGACGCGGCGCAGAACCGCCTCGGCGTTCGATGCATCCGCACCGCGCCAGGCCACGACGTGATCGGGACGGATCAGCGCGAGAGGCGCCTCGTAGAGCTCACGAAGCCCGCCCACATCGTGCGCCACCAGCTTGAGGTCGAGCCCGAGCTCACGCGCCGCGTCGACGAACTGCGACGCATCGGGTGGCTGGGGGCCCAATGCAAGCAGTGTCCACTCGCGATGGAAGCAGTCGTACAGCGAACGCCCGTCATCGAGCCATGCATGCGGGGGGCGGCCGCCCGGACATGCGGTGGCCTGGTATTCGTTCGCCCTGTCGGGCGGCGGATGCGTGCCGTCGCCCACGATCACCGCCGAGCCGTCGTAGCGCGCCCCGAACGTCACACCGGGAATGTTGAATTCGAGACGGACATGCGCGTTCAGGCGCTGGGCGGCCTCGGCTCGCAGACGTTGGCCTTCTGCGCTTTCCTCTTCCAGGCGGGGCGCGGCCGGGAACAGACCGACCGAGTCCGCGAAGCCGCGGGCAAAGGCGGTATTGCGCTGCGCCACCGGCCGCCGCTCCGCGTCATAGCTGTTCAGCAGCGATGGCGCAGCACGCCCCTGGATGACATGGGCCAGTTTCCATCCGAGGTTGACCGCGTCGTCGACCGCCGTGTTGTAGCCCAGCCCGCCTGTGGGCGTGAACAGGTGCGCCGCATCGCCACCGATGAACACACGCCCCAGCTGGAACGACTGCGCCACCAGCGCATGGCCGGCGAGCCAGCTCCCGCAAGACAGCACCTCGCAGTCGATCTCGCGTCCGAGCGCCTCGGCGAACACACGGCGCGCGTCGGCCTCGGTCCAGTTCGTGGGGTCTTCGCCGTCATGGATGGCCGCATGGAAGGCGAACTCCCCCCGGCCGTCCACGGACGCCATGAAGGCACGCCGCTGCGGATTGAAGGACACGTACATCCACGAGCGCGCGTGAGGGAGCACGTCATAGAAGTGTGGTGCGCGCAGGTACACGGCGAACATCAGCCCGCCCATGAATGCCCGGCGGATGCCAGTCTCGCCGCTCCACTCGATGCCCAGCGCCTGACGCACGCCGCTTCGGGCCCCGTCGGCGCCGATCAGGTATTTCGCGCGAACCTCCTGCGTGACGCCCCCGTTCACCGGCTCGATGGTGGCCGACACATGGTCGCCGCAATCCTCGAAGCGTACCAGGCGCCATCCGTAGCGGATGTCATTGCTTGCGTGCGCCTGCGCATGACGGCGGAGGATCGCCTCGACGAATTTCTGCGACACGCGGTGCGGCAGTTCGGCCGCACTCCAGGAGCCACCCATCTCCCGGATACGCGCCACCGCCTTCTGTGCCGTGGGCAGCGAAAGGCGCGCCAGCTCATGGCCGGTGTAGCGTGTGAAGTAGGCAATGTCGGTGGGGTGATCGGTCGGCAGCCCCTCGGCACGCACCTCGGCCGCGAACCCGAGCCGCCTGAAGTGTTCCATGGTGCGGGCTTGTGTTGCGTTGGCCTGCGGGTTGAAGGCCGTGCCGGGCTTGGGATCCACCAGCAGCAGGCGGATGCCCCTCGGGCCGAGTTCGTTGGCGAGCATGAGGCCGCAGGGGCCGCCGCCGGCGACCAGGACATCGGTTTCGATCATGTGATGCACGCAGATTGGAATATCACTGGGACTCGTCGCTCAGCCGGGTCGCAGGACCGTACGGCGTCGGCTCGCCGGCTTCGTTGTAGAGGCGCCGCAGGCCTTCGAACATCTTGCTGGGGCCGCGCCCATCGCGGTCGTCAGGCATTTCCATCTTCCTGGACTTCAGGAGTTCGAGCACCTTGAAGTTCGCATAGAGCGCGTCGTACACCGGAAAGCTGGCGGCCAAGATGCCCGGGTCTGTCTGGTGCGTCAGAAACACCCCTTCGGCGAAGGCGAGCAATCCCACCGCAGTTTGCCCGGCGTGGTCGTCCGCCGGCGGCCTGTAGCCCTCGAGCACATAAGCCACGCCTGCCTCAATGACTTCGGCAATCCGATCCAGCGCGGGATCGACGAGCTCGTACTTGCGCATCACCTTGGCGAAGGTCGGTCCGTCGTGGTCGTGCGGTCCCAACTCGGCGCCGGGAATCGCAAAGCCGATCGCCTCAGGAGGCGCCAGGTGCTCTTCCTTCCAGGGCACGAAAACGAACTCGGCGTCCGGATCGATGAATCGCACGATCAGCCACGGCGTGGCCACGCGGTCGAGGTGGAGGTTCTGGCGTGTCACCCACTTCATTGCTCTTTGTCTCCGGTCAGGCCGCTCGAAACCAGTCGGTTCTCGAGTTCGCCGATTTTTTCGATCCAGAGCTTCACGGTCTGGCCGGGCTTGAGAAACTCGCGGCGCGGAGCGCCGACGCCGGCAGGCGTGCCAGTGAGAATAAGGTCGCCGGGATGCAAGGTCACACGCGACGAAATCGCGGCGACCTGCTCCGCCACGCTGAAGATCATCTGGCGCGTATTCGAATCCTGCTTGAGTTCATCGTTCACCCAGAGCTTCAACCCCAGATCCTGTGGATCGCCGATTTCCGACGCCGGCGCGATCCAGGGCCCGATGGGGCAGGAGCCGTCGAAGGACTTGTGCGGGAGCCAGTCGAAGCGAAAAGGGTTGCCGGGGGGTATCGCCTCCCTCGCCATCGAGTCGCGCGCTGAGAGATCATTGGCAATGGTGTACCCCGCCACGTAGTCCAGCGCGTCATCGACCGAAACGTTGCTCGTCGTGCGTCCGATCACGGCAACAAGTTCGATCTCCCAATCCACGGCATTCGAGAATGCGGGCAGGGCAATTGCGACGCCGGGACCCCGGATGATGCTGCGTGAGCCCTTGAACAGGTGCCAGGGCCGCTCGCCCTGTTCCTTCAAAGTCGGGCCTTCCGGCAGGTTCTGCGCACGCTCCATCTCGCGAACGTGGTCGTAGTAGTTGGCCCCCGCGCAATAGACCGCGCCCGGTTGGAGAAGAGGCGCCAGCATCTGAATCTGCACAACAGGTGTTCCGGAAGATTTCGCATCGCCCTTGCCGATGCGAACCGCAATGGATTCCAGCATCGGCCGTGCACGCTGCCAATCCTGCAGCAGGTCCATCGTCGAAGCAAACCGCTTCTCGCCGGCTTCCAGCACAATGTCGTAGCAGAGACCGTTGACCAGAAGGCCGGCACGCGGCTCCTCGTCCTTCAGGAAATTCAGAATCATGTAGCTCATGGCTTGATTGGCGTCAAAGCTTAGGCATCGGTCTTTGGAGCGCCGGAGTCATCGAAACGATCGCCGAAATCGAACAAGTCCTCGGCCTGGATTCCGTCGTAATACTGGAACTCCCACCAGTTGTGGTCACGGTCTTCCAGATAGAAGGAATAGCAACCGTGCTGCTTGACGGCGTCGAAGATCTGGCGGATGCCGTACGTATCCTTCACTTCGTTCGCGGCCTTCCAGATGCGGTCGACCTCTTCCGGGCTGCCGACGTCAATGCCCCAGTGGTTGTCGACATGGCACGGGTGCAGCTTGTCGCCCGACTCGAGGCAGACGATGTGGAACTTCATGCCGCAACGGATGACCATTGAGGTCTTGCCGTGGCGCGCGCATTCGAAGCCGAGAAACTCTTCATAGAACCTGCGCGACTCCTTCAGGCTGAAGCACTCCAGTGTTCCGTGCGACAGGTATTCCGGGTTGACGATCGAATGCGGGTTCGGGTTGGGAGCAAGCGCGTCTTTGATTCGCATGGGTGTCTCCAGTGATGGGGTTGGGGGACGGATGAGGCCGATCGTCAGGCGGCGCTCGCGACGTCGGCAGCGCTCAGGAACGCATCGCCGAAGAATTCGTTCTCCGGCAATCGCGCATCGGAGATGAAATCCCGGGCGGCCGCGGCGACCATCGCAGGGGAACCGCACGCGTAGACCTGGTGCCCCGAAAGGTCCGGCAAGTCCCGCAGGACCGCGTGCTGGACGTACCCCGTGGCGCCGGTCCAGCCGTCTTCGCGCCGCGCCCTGGACAGCACGGGGACGTACGTCAACGGAAGTTGTTGCTCGAAGCCGCGCATGAGATCCTCGGCGTAGAAGTCCTCATGACGGCGGCCACCCCAGTAGAGGCGCATCGGTCTGTCGATCTTCTTCATCGCGGCGTACCTGAGCATCGACAGGAAGGGCGAAATGCCAGTTCCTGTGGCGACGAGGACGACGGGTTTCGTGCTCTTCTCCCGCAGGTAGAACGTTCCGAGCGGACCTCGGACTCGCAGCAGTTCCCCCTCCTTGAGCGTCGAGAAGACGCGGTCGGTAAAAAGCCCGCCGGGGCTGTGCCGGACGTGAAGCTCCAGCGCGATCACGCCTTCGGCCGCAGGCTCGCTTGCGATCGAATAACTCCTCGCCTGCCCGTCGGGCAGCATGACGTCGACATGCTGCCCGGGGGCGAAGAGCAGGTTCTCGTTCATCGGCAACCGGAGGTCGACGATGGCCACGTCTTGCCTGACGCGCCGGATGCGCTTGACGCGGCACGGGATGACCCGGGGTGCGACCTGGGCCAGGTCCAGTTCGGCGACTTCGATCTCGAGATCGCCGAGCGGTTTCGCCCTGCAAAGCAACGCAAAACCACGCTGCTTGTCTTTTTCGGTCAGATAGGCGGCGTGGACGTTGCCATAGTCGACCTCGCCCTTCAGGACGAGCGCACGGCACGTTCCACAGGAGCCGGCACGGCAGTTGTACGGCATGGCCATGCCCGCGGCCATGCCCGCGTCGAGAACCGTCGCCCCGGGGGGAACGTCATAGACGTTGCCGCTCGGCCGCAGGGTGACCTTGAAGGCCGCGTCCGTCATCGACGTGCTCACGCGCCTGCCGGGACCTGCGCGAGACGGGGCATCAGGCGCAACGCGTTGTTCCGCTCGATGTCGCAGATGTCCTCCTGCGACAAGCCTTGGGCGCGCAACTCCTCCACGGCCACCGCGGGCGACCAGTAGGGGAAATCGCTGCCGAACAGCAAGTGCGGAATGTCGGCGACGGAACGCAGGGCTTGGAACGCGGCCGACGTGTTGATGCTCACGACGTCGTAGTAAAGCTGCTTAAGTTCATGCATCGCGCCGTTCGGCACGTTCCTGGCCAGTTCCTTGCGCGCCGTCATGATGCGCGCGATCCGTCCCGCGAGCATGGGAAGCGTGCCGCCGCCGTGCGAGAAGATGAAGCGGATGTCCGGGCAGCGTGAGAGCGTACCGCTGGTGAGCAGGCTCGCGATCGCGCGAGTCGTATCGAACGGAAATTCGATGATCGCGGGCGGCAGGTTCGTGGAATGGTTGACGCAGCACGTGGCCGCCGTCGGGTGGAAGTAGACGACGGCCTTGCGCCGGTTCAACTCGTCGAACACCGGCGCGATCCGGGGGTCGCCGGGCAGGACGTCGCCGTAGTTCGTCACCAGTCCAAAGCCATCGACGCCCAGCACATCGAGCGCGTAGGAGATCTCCGCGAGGCTGTCGTCCACGTTCGGTAGCGGCAGCGTCGCGAATACGCCGAAGCGGCCCTTGTGATCGCCCGCCATCTGCGCCGCGAACTCGTTGCAGTCGCGCGCCAACGCCCGCGTCGCATCTGCATCTCCGAACCAGATGCCGGGGGTCGAAATCGACGTGACTGCAGTTGCGATGCCGTTGGCATCCATTGCATCGAGGGCCTGTCGCGGCGTCCACTTCGTCAGGTTCGTGGTGTGACCGGGTGCGGCCGCGACGATCCGGTCACTGGCGTGCGCGAGGTACTTGGGCGGAAAGATGTGGTGATGTGTATCGATGCGGTGGGGTTTGCCCTCGCATCCGCAGCTGCTGCTGTATTTCAGTTTGTCCATCGACCAAGTCTATGAAGACCCCCCAAATCTGCATAGACAATTCTGGCGATATGAACTATTTTTCGAGCAGATGGAAAAGACACAATTCGATCTCAACCTGCTCACCGTCATTGTTGCCGTCGCGAACACGAAGAGCGTGACGCGCGCGGCAGCGGATCTGCGAATGAGCCAACCCGGCCTGAGTACCGCCCTGGTGCGCATCCGCCGTTGCTTTGGTGACCCGATCTTCGTTCGCACCGGCTCAGGGATGGAGCCGACCGCGCGAGGCGAGCTGATCATCTCGGAGGCACGGGAGGTGCTGAATCGCGTCAACCAGCGGATCCTGACCGCTCCCGATTTCAGCCCCGCCGAAGCCCGGACGGAGTTCCGCTTTGCGATGACGGAAATCGCGCAGACACAGTTTCTCCCCCGCATCCTGGAGTCGCTCGAGCACCTTGCCCCCAATTCGACTGTGTACGCGGGGGTCTATGACCATGCGGAACTCGAGCCCATGCTTGAGAGCGGGAAGTTCGACATCGCCATCGGCCACTTGCCGGACCTGGGCGGCAGCAACATCTTCCAGCAACAGCTCTTCATGCATAGACCCTGCTGCGTGCTTCGGGAGGGGCATCCGGCCGCCACGAATCTGACGAAAGAAGAGTTTTGCCGCCTCAATCACGTGGTGGTACAGACGCCGATCCACAGCCAGGAGGTCCTGGAGCAATATTTCGCGCGTCATCGAATCGTCCGCAAGATCAAGATGCGCACGACGCACTTCATGACGCTGCCACCCATCCTCGCCGCATCCGACATGATCGCCACGGTGCCCCACGGGCTCGGCGTGGCGTTCGCATCGACCGGCAAGATCGTTGCAGTCGCGCACCCGTTCTCGATTCCTCGCTACAGCATCTGCCAGTTCTGGCACAGACGCTTCGACAAGGATCCGCGGATCGTCTGGCTGCGTATCCTGATCGCCAAGCTGTTCGGGCAGGGGTCCGGTTTCCGGGACGCAATCGATTGATGGTTCGCGTGTGCGCCCGTGCGGTGCTACGCCCCAGCGCTCTCTCTGCGAACCGTGTTCTGCAGCAGGCCGACTCCTTCGATTTCAATCTCGACCTTGTCGCCGTCGCGCATCCACAGCGGTGGGTTCCGCTTCGCACCGACGCCTCCTGGCGTACCGGTCGCAATGACGTCGCCTGGCTGCAAAGTGATGAAGGTTGACACGTAAGCCAAGATTTCTGGTATCGGAAATATCATCTGCGACGTACGCGCCTGCTGCACCACCTGGCCGTTGAGACGGGTCTGCAGTTTCAAGTCAGGGTTGGGCCCGGCTTCGTCGAGCGTCACGAGGTGAGGCCCGAATGCTCCGGTCCGAGGGAAGTTTTTGCCTGGAGTGAACTGGCGTGAGTGATGCTGCCAGTCACGAACGCTGGCTTCGTTGAAGCAGGCAAAGCCGAATACATGAGCCCAGGCGTCTGCCTCGGCGATCCGCCGCCCCGCCCGGCCAATGACGACTGCCAATTCGCCTTCATAGTCAAACTGGTCGGATTCGCGGGGCATCAGGAGCGCTTCGCCTGCCGCCTGCAGAGACTCGGCGGTGCGCAAAAAAATCGAAGGGTGTTCGGTGGGGTCGCGCTGGGTTTCGCGGCGATGCTCCTCGTAATTGTGGCCCACACACACCACCGTGCGAGGCTGGGGAATCACCGGAAGCATGCGAACCTCGTTCGGCTGCCAATCAGCGGGCGCATCGTCAAGACCGGCGCACAGCATCGACGCATTGCCAGTTGCGATGAGGGCCTGCAGGTCGGGTGCCTGCGGCAGGCGACGTGCTAAATCGACAATGCCGATATCGAGCAACAGGCCATAGGATGCCATGCCATCGGGGGTGGTGTAGCTGAGAAATCGCATAAGTGCCTACCTTGGAAAGGCGACGAGCCCGTCGTCCATTTGAGGAGAATGTTGAAAGGATGAAAGTGAGGCGCCGTGATCGCCCCTCTGGCTAATCTGTTCGGTTCTAGGAGCGCATGATTGCTACGCCCCACTGGTTCAGCGTCTGAGGGCGGTGAGGCCACACGCCGGACGGACGATCCGCAACGCAAACCTCCAGATCTGAAGAAACCTCGCCCATGTTGCCGTCGGGATCCTTGACCATGAGGAAGTTGTCGTTTCCCGGTCCATGTCGGCCGATGCCCCACGCCAGGTCCACCCCGACGCTTGCCATGTAATCTGCCCAGTCACGCAACTCCGACCATCCGTCCGCCTCGCAGCTGAAATGATCGAAACGGATGACCGGCGCACGAAAGAGCGCCAGGGAATGGTGCTCTTTGTCCGTGCGCAGGAATACAGCCGTGACATCGCCCGCGGCGTCTCGCACTTCGTCGGAAAGTACGAAGCCCAATTTCTTCATGTAGAAATCTGCTAGCAGCGTGAGGGCCGGCGTGCGCAATCCCAGATGCTGCAGACGCGCGCGCAGTCTGTCGTCCGACTGCGCTGGCGCAACCTTGGATGACTTGACGCCAGGCGCCGAGAAGCGGACACGTCGACCTTCCGGATCCTGCACTGCATAGTTTTCGTCCGAGTGATCGAGAACAGTTAGCTCGCTCTCGAAAATTCGCTGCCGATGCCGATCGAAGAGCTCCCTGCTTGCGAAGGTGAAGGCTGCCTCGTGCAATTGAGCGGCAGGACCGGGACGAATGACGAGTCGCCGGCCAGGGGCCTCGCAGAGGATGCTTCCGTTCGCCTGTTGCGTCACCGCGAGTCGAAATGTCGATTCGTAGAACGAAGCAAGCGCCGAGGGATTGGTGCTGCATAGTTCAATTCTGGCCAGCGATGCCCCGATTTCCGTGGCAGCGTTCAATGAGGTGCTCGTCATGTTTGCTCGCCTATGCAAAAAATCCTATCCAGGTGATGACGCCCTTGAGGGTCGAGACTTGTTCTTAGACGCCTATAGCGCGTCACGACTTGGGCGGGCTTTCGGGTTGCAGGCGCTGAACCCGGATCATTGCCTCCATGATTTCCCTCTCTTCCTGCACCCGCTGCTGCAGGCCTTCGGGCGCCGTTCCGACAGCCTGCCACCCTTGCTGAAACAGCCGTTGACGCGTCTCGGGGCTGCGCATGATGCGCGAGACCTCCTGGCCGAGTCTTTGGCGCGCCGCTGCCGAAAGCTTTGCCGGACCCACCAGCGCAGTCCAGACCTCGAGGGCGTAGTCGCGTACGCCGAAGTCTGTCAAAGGAGCGATCGAAGGCGCCAGCAAGCTGCGGCCGCTTGTCAGGCCGATTGCCTGCAACTTACCGGATTGGATGTGCGGCAACACAACCCCGGGCGGCATGAGTGCCAACTGGATCTGGTCGCCCAGAATCGCCGTGACGACTTGCGGATTGCCGCTGTAGGGGATGTGCACCGCCTCAAAGCCCGGCATCTTCGACTTGAGCAATTCCATGCCCAGATGCGCCACCGACCCCGTGCCGACCGAGCCGTAGTTCCAGGCCTTACCTCGCTTGCGCGCCTCTGCGAAGAAGGCCGCTCCGCTGGGCTGTCCCGCTGGCGTGACCAACACCAGAGGAGCTGTCGTGAGCAACGACAAGTATGTGAAGTCCCCAGCTGGATCGTACGGGAGAGCGGGAAACAGCATCTTGGCTGAGGTGAGATTGCCGTTGATCACCACACCCAGCGTGTGATCGTCAGAGCTCTTGGCGATCTGAGTCGCGGCGATGTTGCCCGCTGCCCCGGCCTTGTTGTCGACCACTACCGGTTGGCCGAGCGCGGCAGCGAGAGGCTCGGAGAGTGCTCGGGCAGCCATGTCTGGCGTGGAGCCTCCAGGAAAGCCCACCAGCAAACGGATCGGCCGTTGGGGCCATGTGGCGCTGGTCTGTGCGAGTGCGGGAACCGTCATAACGCCGGCGGCGGCCGTGGCTCCCAGAATAAGTCGTCTGCGCTGCATGGCAGTCTTAGCCTTTTTCTGTTCTCACGATGGGAGGAGAAGGCGGCGTATCGGTGCGCCCCAACCAGGCGCCGTTTGCCTCCAGACGCGCTTGAAGATCGGCAACTCGCAGATCGCGCGGGCGCACGGCTTGCCGCAGCGCAAGCGCAGCCGCAGTGCCGGCGGCCTGGCCCATGACGAAACAGCCTCCGGAAACGCGCGCGGCTGACTGACCCATGTGCGTCATGGAGGCGCAACGGCCGGCCATCAGCAGGTTGTCCACCTTCAGTGGAAGCAACATGCGGTACGGCAAGTGGTTGAAACCGCGGCTGCCCGGGATGTCCTGGAACTTGAAGTTGACGTTGCCTGCCAGGTGCTCTTCGACCATCCAGCCGTTGACGCCGATGGTGTCGTCGAAGTTCGCGCACTCGAGAACGTCCGCCTCCGTCAACTGGTACTCGCCGAGGACGCGCCGCGTCTCGCGGATTCCCACCTGGGGTGCGATGTCCAGGATGTATGCCTTCTCGAATCCGGGCGCTGCTTCCCGCAGGAAGCCGATGAAGTCGGCGATCTGCCTGCGGCCGTCCAGTTCCGCGGCGCTCAACTGGCGCGCATCGGTGCCGTCGACGGGCCCTCCGTCGGGCCGGGCGAGCTGGGTTACGTTGGCTCGCCACTCCACCGGATTCTTCTGCGGCCGGATGATGGGCGCCTTGCGGGCGAATTTGCGGCCGCGGGCTTCGGCCTCTTCCATCAATCGCCCGAAGTGGTTGTATGCGTCACCAGCCCGCACGGGGTCGACGTTGTTGACGCGGAACAAGGTAGACGGGTACATCATCTCGTGGCCATCGGCGCCCTTTTCGAACGGCGCGCCGGCATAGGCACACAGATCGCCGTCCCCCGAGCAGTCGATGAACACCCGCCCCAGCACTGCCTGGCGGCCCGACTTGGTTTCGATCAGCACGGCGCTGATCTCGCCGTTCTCGCGCATCAGGACACCAGTGGCAAGAGCGTGGAAGAGCACTTCCGCACCGCTGGCCACCACGGCCTGATCGGCGGCGATCTTAAGGGAGGCGTTGTCGTAGGCTTGAGCTGCGGTCTTGCCGGCGAACATCACGTGCGGCGTGCTGAGCCCGTCGATCGCGCGCATGCGGTCGAGAATGTCGTCAGCCACCCCATGCACGACCTGGCGCAGTTCGCCGTACACGTTCGCATGCAGGCCGCAAAAGTTGGTCACTCCGGCCGCCGTCCCCATACCGCCGAGAAATCCATAGGACTCCAGCAGCAGAGTGCGTTGGCCGCCCTTGGCTGCGGAGATCGCGGCTGCGATCCCTGCGGGACCGCCGCCCAGCACCACCACGTCGTATTCACCGAATACCGGTGTCTGACGGGCTGGCTCCAGTACATGGCTGGCAGGTGGGTGGAATGCTGTCATGAAGTCTCCTGGTGGTCTATCGCAATCGTGAGAAAAGAGGCATGGCAGTGATGCCTTTTAGTCAGGCAGCACACCTGAATCCAATGTGATGATGGCCAGCCGACGGCCTTCGGGAATATGTCGTGCGGCTCCAGCTCACAAGCCGGTCGGCCGAGTTGTTGAACGTTGCGTCGCCGCCCCGTACGACGCGCTCATCGGCAGCCGTCGGGTTCTCGCGTCCGTCATTCGCGCGGTAGGGATACGGGCGGTCAAGGGAGCTGGTCCACTCCGACAGGTTCCCGGCCATGTCCAGGAGTCCGTCTGGGGTGGCCCCTTGCGGGCGGCTGGCTACACGCTGCGCACCTCCGGAGGTGTTCATCGCCGCCAGCAATGGCGTGGGTGCCGCCGAACCCCACGGGAAAGGGCGTGCATCCTTGCCACGAGCGGCTGCTTCCCACTCCGCTTCCGAGGGAAGTCGGGCGCCGCGCCAGCGGCAGTAGGCGAATGCTCCCGCCCAGGTCACCTCGGTCACCGGATGCTCGTCGAATCCCTCGTTGGGCGCAAAGCGTCCGTTGCGAACGCCGATCCGGACGTCTTCGTCATTCAATTGAATGATGGGATAGGAGCCGGAGGTGAGAAGCACAGCGCTGAACGCTGTAGGCAATTGAGATGCGACGACACTGCCGCCGGGCGCCGTACCCGAAGGTTTGACCGGCAGCATATTGAGGTACTCGGCAAATTGGCCGTTCGTGACTTCGGTCCGATCGATGCGAAATTCGCTGAGTTCGACCCGGTGCTCGGGCATCGCAACTGCGCTGGCAAAGGGGTGCGTGGCCGGCGCTCCTATGTCGTATGTGCCACCGGCGATGGTCACCATGTCGCTCTGCTGGCGCGCGGACAGGGGCGCAAGCTCGGCGCGAAACGGCGCGGCTGAAGGAAAGGTGGGGGGCGGCACCACTGCGACCTGAGCGCTGGCCCCAATGGCCCATGACGCGGCGACCAGCGATGCGCAATTCGAGATTCCGGCGCTCAGAATGAATTTGGGGCGACGTCTGAGGCGGTCGCTTGCGGTCAATAGTGCTGTCATGACGCTTCCGAGGGAGCTATGTCTTGTGCGGGTCGAGGCGCTGCATCTCTGAAGGTGAGATCCCCGTCGGTCACTGCGTCAGGCTCTCCGGCGGCCGTCGAGGCTGAAAGCGCCGGCGCCGAAGGCGGCAAGTGCCAGCAGGCCGGCGACGATGCCGACGTTCTTGCTGAAGGCCTGCTTCTGCAGCATCTGCTGCGCCTCGGGCATGGCCCAGAAGTTGTGAAACAGCGGAGTGATCACGGCGACGAAGATCGCCATGCCCAGTGCGGCCCAGCGCGCCTTCCAGCCGACGAGCAGCAACAGCCCGAGTCCGAGCTCTGCCGCGATCGCGATCGCGGCACAGACCTCGGGCAGTGGAATGCCCTTGGATGCGATGCTCCCGGCGGTGCCCGCGAAGCCGACGAGCTTCGCCCAGCCGGAGGGCGCGAAGACCCAGGCGAGCAGCACGCGCGCCAGCAGGACCATTGCGTCCTGCGCCGGCGTCAGCGCATCGGCAACGGCAGCCGGCGCATAGCCCGGCCGGGAGGGAGTCGGGGTAGTCATCAAGGCACTCCTTTTCGGTGGAATGTGATGATGCGACGATTGCAGATCGAGAACAATCTGCCAAAATGCGAAGACTGCATACGCACATCGAGAACAATCTTGGACACTTTGGCCAACTACCGGGCGTTTCTGGCGGTAGCTCGCACAGGCACGTTTGCTGCGGCCGCCCGGGAGCTTGGTGTAGTGCCCTCCGTGGTGACCAAGAGAGTGAGCCAGGTCGAGTGGCTCCTTAAGGCTCCGCTTCTGGAACGTACGACTCGCCGGGTCAGCCTGACTGCTGCCGGCCGCCAAGTTTTGCCCGCCTTGCAGCGCGCCATTGCCGACCTCGATGGCGTGATGGCGGACGTGCGGGGGGCTGCGCCCCATTTACAAGGCCACATCCGCGTGAAGGTTCCGACCTCACTGGGCGTTTTGCACCTTGGCGAGTTGCTCCACGCCTTTCAGTACAACCACCCACTCATCAGCCTGGAAGTCATTGCGCTAGATCGAGTAGTCAACCCCGTGGACGAAGGGTTCGACGTCGTTTTGACCCTATTGCCGAATACATTTAGCGATGTGGCAGAAGAGCCCTTGTGCGCCATCGCACGGAGGCTCTGCGCCTCACCCGCCTACTTGGCGCGCAAGGGCGCTCCGGCACATCCCAAAGACCTCGTAGACCACGACACTTTGAACTTCATTCCGACGGGTAACCCTTGGGTGTTCCTCGGACCGACAGGCGAAGTAAAGATGCAGTTGCAGCCACGCTTCACTTCGAACGATGTTCAACTTGTTTGCGGTGCAGCAATTGCAGGCAACGGCATTGCTCCGTTAGCTGCATATTTGGCGGTGCCAGAGATAGCGCGCGGCGCGCTGCAGCAGGTCCTGCCAAGCTATCCACTCGCGGAACTCTGGCTCAAGGCACTGGTGCCAAGCAGCCGCGCATCTGTCGCTCGAGTGCAAGCTCTTCTGAACTGGTTACGGCAAGCGCTGGCTCCCAGCCCCTTATGGACCACGTTCCAGTAGACGCTGCGCTTCGCGCAATTAGCTCAACCTGACATTGCCAAGCTGCCCGCCAAGGTCGAGCGTCGATTGGAGGATCCCGCAGAGCGCCCGCATCCGGTGCTCCGTAAAGCGGTCCTAGAAGCTCTGGTTGCAGGGACCGATTCCGTGCTCCGCGCTGAAGCGTCCCCGAAAGTCCTGAACCACGGACGACGTTTAGGTGAACCCCTCCGTCGCCAAGATGCCCGAAGTCGCACAGCTGGGCGTCGGTAACGGTCATCAGGACCAGGTCCTGAGCACGACCTCGGAATGCAGCGAAGGCCGATCTGGGTACCGAAATGTCGAAGGCCGCCATGCGCCCCAGCGCCTGCACGGACTCGCTGACGCTGTGGCGTATTCGCCAGAGTTGTTCGGGCTTGTGAACGACAGCATCGAGGATCCGGACTCGAGGTGGGCTTCCATCCAGTCCAGCAGTAGTGGCTCGAGTTCGACGCCCGTTCCGGGCGTCATCGTGCTCGACAGTTCCACGAGGACAGCGTACTCCGGCGTCGTTGCAAAGACGCTGGTGCCGAGGTGCCGCGACGCTGCCTTCAGCGCGCCGCACGACAGGCCTTCGAAGGCGCCCACGAAGTTGCCGAGGTCGGCCTCCAGTGCGCAAGCGAGATCAACGGCCGCCGCCACGGAAGCGACGGCCACGCGCGGATATCGGGCCGGGACCCGGCTTTCAGGACGCGATTGATAGATGGTTCGCGGCCGCGCCCGCGCGGCGCTATGTGCTTTGCACGATCCTCAGAAGAATGCCGGCAAGCGCAGCCGGTTCGCTCACCATAGGATCGTGCCCCGTCGAGAGTTCCGCGACCCGCCAAGGCGCACCCCAGAACGCCGGGTCACGAACCCTTTTCCGGCTCACATCGATGGTTGCAAGTGCTGGCGATGTACAGGCAATGTATGTCCGCTGCACCGACCCGACACGCACCGGATCGAAACTCAGCTCGGCTGTATAGGTGCGGCCGGGATGCGGCACCTGCCTACGCTTGACCCAGTCGTACTGCGCGCCGGCAAGTCCATACACCGATGGATCGGGAGGCGGGAAACTGTAGTCGCGTGACGCCTCTGAGGCACTGATTCGCGCTTCGCGCGTGGCGGGCGCATGCGTGCTGCTCCAGGTTTCGCCGGGCAGCGGAACCATGGCGTCGATGTAGACCAGATGTTCGAGACGCTGTGGCATGCGATCCGCGATTGCCGTCCCGATCATGCCCGCGAACGAGTGCACCACGAGCATTGGTCGCGTCATCTCTTCGGCCTCCATCGCGTTGACAACATCGGAGATCATGGTTTCCAACGTGATCGCGGGCGACATCAGATGCGCTCTGTCGCCCAGGCCCGTGAGCGTGACGGCATGCGCCCGGTGACCGGCGGCCAGGAGATGGGGCACCACGTCGCGCCAGCACCACCCGCCGTGCCATGCACCGTGAACGAGGAGGAAGTCGGCCATGAGATTGCTCCTGACTATTGCAGCTTGCTGCCGCGCGCTAGATCGCTTCGCCGTTACGGACTTGGGCGGAGACGCGCGCGGGTCGGCACCGCCCGATCAGGGCAGCGGCGCTGCGACACCGGAGGCCGAAAACGAATGGCTTGCGGCGGCGATCGATCTGGACTCGGCCTTCTTCGCGGCCCGATCGGCCGCGGCAACGACCGAGATGGATGTTGAACCTGCGTCGCAAAGCGTATGCGGTCAACTAACCACGCCCTTGTTGAGTGAATGATGAGCTGTGAGGCTGCGTGTCCATGTAGAGCAACATGGACATGTAGAAATGACAGAGCAGTACGCAGAGTTGAGAAGCCGGTTGGTTGTGGGACGCAAGAGTGACGGTCGCGGCGTCTACGACGAAGCTGCCAAGAAGGAATTGATCATTGCCTGCCTCAAGCCGGGAGTGTCGGTGGCACGCATGGCGATGGAGCACGGTGTCAACACAAACCTTCTGAGGACGTGGATCACGGCTTACCAGCGGCGAAGTGCCCAGGTGCCGACAGGTGACATCGCGCGAACGCACGATGCAGCATTCGTTGCTGTACACGTCGAGGGTGAGCAAGATCTGCCTCATCGCGAGTGTGCAGTGGCTGCGCCCGCGATGGCCCACGCACCTGCTACGGCAGTGGCGGTGATCCCGGATGACAGCCCCTTGGCGGCGGCACCGATCCCGATGGTCGGTTTGCAGGTGCGGCTGCCCAACGGCGTGCAGCTCGATCTGGGCGAGATGAGCTTGCAAGAATTGCCGACGCTGGTGCAGATGTTGAGCCGACTGCCATGTTCCGCTTCGACGAAGGGCTGAAGGTCTACCTGCACCGCGAGCCGGTGGACTTCCGGCTGAGCATCAACGGCCTGGCGGTGCTGGTGGAGCAGGCCCTGGGCCTGGACCCGTTCGCCTCGTGCGCGTACGTGTTCAGCAACCGCCGGCGCGACCGGGTGAAGATCCTGGGCTGGGAGCGCAACGGCTTCTGGCTGTTGCTCAAGCGTCTCGAGAAGGACAGGTTCGTCTGGCCCTCGGCCGAGGCGGTTCCCACGCTGACGGCCGAGCAGCTGCACTGGCTGCTCGAGGGCATCGACATCGCGGTGGTGCAACGCCACTCCCGACTGCGCTATGCCAGCGTGGCTTGAGGTTTGACGGAACAATGATGGGGCATGTCGATCCAAGCGGGCGTGTCGCCACCAGCCGCCCCTGCCACCATCACCGCTGAAGAACTCGCCGCGCTCATTGCCGAGCGCGATGCGCTGGCCGGCGCGCTGCGGGTGGCGACCACCGAGCGGGACCTCGCCCTGGAGCGGTTGAAGGCGCTGCAGCGCCAGCTCTTCGCCGCCAAGAGCGAAGCCCGTGGCACCGATCAGAAGGACCTGTTCCTGAACGAGGCCGAGGCACTCGCGCCCACCGATCTGACGCCGCAGGCCGAGGTCGAAGACATCGACGAAGAGGAATCGACGCCGGTCGCCGGGCACCAGCGCAAGAAGCGTGGACGCAAGCCGCTGGACCCCGCGCTGCCGCGCGAGATCGTGCGCCACGAGCTGCCCGAGGCCGAGCGTGTGTGCGCCCATGACGGGCACGCGCTGGTGGAGATCGGCGCCGAGGTCAGCGAGCAGATGGACGTCATCCCCGAGCAGGTGCGTGTGCTGCAGCACCACCGCATCAAGTACGCCTGTCCCTGCTGCGACCAGAGCCTGAAGCTTGCACGGGCGCCGGCGCGCATCATCCCGCGAGGCCTCCTCACCGAAGAGGCCCAGGCCTGGGTCATCACCGGCAAGTACCAGTTCGGCATGCCGTTGTACCGCACGGCCGTATTGCTGCGCCGCTTCGGCGGCGACATCGCGAGCAACACGCTGGCTGCGGGCATCGTGCGCATCGGCCAGGCCGTGCAGCCGGTCATCAACCTGCTGCGCGATCACTTGCTGGACTCGGATCTGATCTATGGCGACGAGACCCACGTCCAGGTACTGAAGGAGCCTGGGCGCAAGGCACAGACGAAGAGTTTTATGTGGGCGCAGATGAATGGCACGGGTCCACCGGTGCGATTGTTCGCCTATGCGCCGGGGCGCGGTGCCGTGCACGCCGAGAAGCTGTATGCCGGCATCCGCCCTGGCACCACGCTCATCACTGACGGCTACGAGGTCTACAACGGGATCGCGAAGGCCGGCGGCCTCACGCATCTCGGATGCTGGGTCCACGCGCGCCGACCGCTGATCAAGGCCGAGGAAGCCATCCCGAAGGCGGCTCGCTCACCGGATCAGCTCGCGACCCGGTTCGTGCGGCTGATTGGCAAGCTGTACCGTGCGGAGGCCTTGGCCAGGGATTGGACGCCCGCGCGTCGGTTGCGGATGCGCTCGCGCTACAGCGCCGCGGTCGTGCGCGAGATCGAGCGACTGCTGCTGACGCACCTGCACAGTGTTGCGCCGTCGAGCCTGCTGGGCGAGGCACTGCACTACCTGCACGGGCAGTGGCCCAAGCTCGTGCGGTTCCTGGAAAACGGCGCTTGGCCGCTGGACTCCAACCCGGTGGAGAACGCGATCCGGCCCTTCGTCGTCGGAAGGCGCAGTTGGTTGTTCGCCGACACCGTGGGCGGCGCGAACGCCAGTGCCAATCTTTATTCGCTCATCGAGACCGCCAAGGCCAACAACATCGAGCCCTACCGCTACCTCGTCGCGCTGTTCAAGAAGCTGCCGCTGGCGCAGACTGCCGACGACTACGAGGCGCTGCTGCCCTGGAACATCGAGCTCGTCGAACCATAGACCTCTGCGCGCGCATCGATTCCGGCGCCGAGCGCAAGGGCGTGGTTTATTGAGCGCTTACCGCAAAGCAGCCCAGGACGTAATGCCAGACCGTCTCGAAATGCTCGATGAATGCGCGGAGAGTTGGCTTACTCACCGAGTGGTTTCGATCAGCGGCACATTTGGCCAAGGCCTGCTTCCTCTTGAGGTTGGATCAATCAGTTGGTGAACCTCGCCCTGAGTAGCAATGAACTATGCGGGATCGATCAACATTTTGGTTTAGTCTAAGAGGCACTCGTAGATCTGAATATATGGCTCGGACAATATGATCTATTTTTTTTGCAGATGGAACGCGGCGTGCAGAAGAGAGGCGCACAACGCTGCGACAAGAGCATCCAGGAAGCGTCAACGATTTGCCCGCAGGCCCGCAACGAGAGGACCTGGAGCGCCAGACGACGGCAGCTCGAACAAGATCTTCTTGAAGAACCACCGAGCAGTTCATACAAGCCGTGGACTCCTACATCCATTGGTACAACGAAGAGCGGATCAAGATCTCCCTTGGCTCTTTCAGCCCCATCGACTACCAAGAGAGCATTGGACTTACGGCATAAGACCAGTTTTTATGCGCCCCCTTGCCGCTCACGATTGCACTGTCGCTAACAAGGAGCGCAATGATTGCTTTCCACGGTGCTGCTCCCGCCCGCGCAATGCGCAGCTCATCGTCGACCTATGAGAGATTCGTAGCCCGCTCATCCATCTGCAAAAAAGATACTCCGTATTGGCAGCATTGCCTATGAAGATTTTGCTTTGATTCATAGACTGTGCCGACTCAAGAGCGGAGACAACCAAAGTGATCGAGTTCAAACTGAACGGCAACCCCGTTAAGGTCGAAAGTCGAGGTGAGACGCGTTTGCTTTGGGTCATCCGGGAGCACTTGAAGCTGACGGGCACCAAGTTCGGGTGCGGGGCGGGGCTGTGTGGAGCTTGCATGGTCCACGTCAACGGTGACAGGGCGTTCTCCTGCCAGACGCCGGTGACCGAAGTCAGCGGCAAGTCAGTGACGACGATCGAAGGTCTTTCGCCCGACCGCAGTCACCCGCTTCAAAAGGCCTGGATCGCCGAAAACGTACCGCAGTGCGGCTATTGCCAGTCGGGGCAGATCATGAGTGCGGCAGCGCTACTCGCAAAGAACAGGAATCCGACTCGCGAGCAAATCGTCGAACACATGCAGACGAATATCTGCCGATGCGGGACGTACAAGCGCATCATCACCGCGATCCAGCGCGCGGCAACAGAGGGCTGAACTATGCGATCCAATAGCCGCCTAGTGCCCGCGCAAAAAGGCATCGGACTCCATCAATTCCTCGCTCAGAGTGCCAGCCTCACGTTCGCATTGTCTTTCGGGGGAGGTGTTGCTGCGGCACCGTCCGGCGCTGCTGCCCAATCCGCCGAGAACTCGATGTCCGGCAGATCGAATCACGGCGAAATGGAGGCTCGACGCGCTGCGAACCCCGACATCCTCATGACAGCAGTGCGCACGGAACGCAAACGAAGGGACCGAGGAATGATCCGGAAAATGGCAGTGGCACTGATGGTCACGATCTCTACGAGCGGCGCTCTGGCGCAGGACATTCAGAAGGGTGAGCGCTCATTTCAGAAGTGCGTGGCTTGTCACGCGATCGGGCCGAACGCCGAGAACAAGCTCGGCCCGCAGCTCAATGGACTCGATGGGCGCGCCGCAGGGGCCGTGCGTAATTTCAGCTATTCCGATGCCGTCAAGAAAGCTGGAATCGTGTGGACCGAAGAAAGCTTCAGGGTATTCATGAGAGATCCGGCGGGAAGGATGCCGGGCAACAAGATGACGTTCTCGGGTATCAAGTCCGACCAAGAGAGTAGTGATCTATGGGCCTATCTCAAGCGGTTCAGCGCAGAAGGCAGCTCGAAGTGATGCGCCGCGATTGTGCGCTGCGCTCGCTTTCCGACTGAAGCGCCTTGCCATGAAAACACAGGAGACAACAAATGAAAGCTCGCGCCTCTATCCCGCTCCGGAACACTGACTTACGAGGAGCGTTGAGCCGCAGGGATACCTTGGCATCGATGCTCTCGGCAATACTCTTCGCGGTCGCCGTGCGGCCTGGCAGTGCATATGCGGCAAGCGATTACCCCAATAAGCCGATCAAGCTCATTGTCGATAGCACGCCGGGCGGACTTACAGACCTGCTGGCACGGATCGCCGGCGACAGGGTGGCCAGGAGCTTGGGCACGCCCCTCGTCGTTGACAACAAGGCCGGGGCTAATGGGCGCTTGGCACAAGACTCCCTGATCAGGTCTCCAGCTGACGGTTATACGTTGCTGTTCTGTTCCAACGGGAGTCTCTTCTCCACGCCATTCCTCGACAAGGGTTCGGCCATCGATCCGGTCGTGGAAATGCAAGGGGTATTTGGTGCAGGAGACGCACCTCACCTCTTGGTCGTCTCAGGATCCCTTCCCGTCAAGACATTGACCGACTTCATCGCATATGCCAAGGCAAATCCCAGAGCCATTTTCTACGGCTCGGCCGGGACCGGAAGCATCCCGCACATCTCAATGAGCCACTTGGCCTTTCTGGCGGGAATCCAGGCCGAGCACGTGCCGTACAAGGGATTGGCTCCCGCCGTTTCCGACCTGCTTGCGGGGCAACTGCAGGCAATGGTAACGAGTCTCGGCACCGTCCGCTCGTACCTCAAGAGTGGGCAATTGAAGGCCCTGGCCGTAGCGGCAAAGAAACGGCTCGCGAGTCTCCCAGAGGTTCCGACTTCCACAGAGGCTGGTCTCGCAGCATGGCAAATGTCCACCTGGTTCGGTGTGTTTGCCCCCAAGCAAACAGGCAAGAACGTTCTGCTCCGCTTGAACTCGGCCCTTGAGGCGGCCTTTGAAGACCAGGGTGTGAAACAAAAGTTGCTCGAGTTGGGAGTGGAGCCCATGGCAGGTTCACTTGAATCGTTTGCTCAGCGAGTACGCGACGACCATGCCGCCTATGCCAGGATCATCAAGGGATCAGGAGTGAAGCTCGAATAGCCCATTCCAACTTCACGCGCGAACTCTGATCCGCGCGAAACGCTGGCTGGCGTGCCGATGACGAGGACCTATTCCTCGAACTTGCGACGGCGTCGACTTATGGAACGGCGCCATCGGAACAATGAATCGCCGTATCGAAAACGGTCATCGGGCACGCACCGCTGCTCGGAAGGCCTTCTTTGGCTGTTCGCTTTTTCTTAGTTCACTCTTATGGAGACAATGATGAGGACAACTATGCTTACGGCCGAGGAGATTGCTCGGGAGAACAAGCCGAGACGACCAGCGCATTTGCGAAATTTCGCAGCGCTTCGCGGCGTCACCTGGCGTTCGCAACGGGTTCAGCACAATGGCGTCGCAAGCTCTGTGATCGCGGTGAGCACATTTTCACGCGCTTCTCTGAAGGCGCTGGCTGCCCTGGCTACCGGTGTTGCCTCGGCTCAATCATCCGTTACGCTGTTCGGCGTGATTGACGCTGGTATCAGCAGCTATTCCAATAAGTCGGACAACTCGACGTCATTTCCACCGGCGTTCGTCGGCAGCATCACGGTCAAGCGCACCGTTCTGTCGAACTCGGGCTACAACTCCAGCCGAGTCGGCTTCCGTGGCACGGAAGACCTCGGCGGCGGCTTAGCTGCCAGCTTCTGGCTCGAAGCCCCGATCAGCAACGACGATGGCCAGCAAGGTATCGCCACCTTCGCCCGCCGCTCGACGGTGAGCCTGTCCGGTGGTTTCGGTGAAGTCCGTCTGGGCCGTGACTGGACCCCGACGTTCTGGAACGACGCCGTGTTCGACCCCTTCGGCGCGAACGGCGTCGGCAGCAACCTGATCAGCACCGCAAACACCAGTTTCGGTGCTTGGCTCGGCGGAGGCACGAGCAGTGTCCCCGGCTTCAGCAACGTGACCGGCAGCAGCTATATTCGCGCCAGCAACACTGTTGGCTACTTCCTGCCTCCAAACCTCGGCGGCTTCTATGGCCAGGTGATGTACGCCTTCCACGAGCGTGACAAGTACGATCCGGGCACCGCGACGCCGACGCCGCTGAACACCCAGCGCACCGGACGTTACGTCGGTGGCCGCTTCGGCTACGCTAAGGGCCCTCTGGACGTGGCTGCAGCTTACGGTCAGAGCACCATCGGCGACGCCTTCTTCGCCGGCACGACGACCAACGTGAAGACCTTCAACGTCGGCGCTTCCTACGACTTCGGCGTTGCGACGCTCTTCGGTGAATACTCGAAGGCCAAGAACGAAGTTGACGTCACAAACTTCCTGCTGTCCCCAAGGCCCGGCGTGGATCTGAAGGGTTACCTGCTCGGCTTGACCGTGCCCATCGGCCCCGGCCTGATCCGTGCTTCGTACTCGCGCATCAAGTACGACTTCAACGCGCCCTTCACCCTATTCGGCTCGTCGCCCGACCCGCGCGCCAACAAGTTCGCGATCGGCTACGTGCACAACCTATCGAAGCGCACGGCCCTGTACGCGACGGTGGCTCGCATCCGCAACAAGTATGGTGCTGCCTTGACTGTGGGAGGTCCGTCGTTCGTGACGCAACTCGGCACCGGTGCCGCTGCTCAGTCCTTCACCCCGAAGACATCGACCGGTTACGACTTCGGTATCCGCCATGCTTTCTGATTGGCCACCGGGCCGGCCAGGCGCAACCGCATTGAGTACGGTGGCAAATTATCCGTAACAGCTATCTCGGCCGCTACAAGCGAGAAGCATTCACTCGCTGGCTTAGGCAATGGCGAGACATCATCTCCACCGTGAGCGTCCGGCGGTCCACCTTGCCCGCCGCGACGCTCTTCGAGGATGGCGTCCACCTGTTTTAGCGGACGCCTATGCATCCCAATAGCTCTAATCGCCGGGTCCACAGTGCTGAGTTCAAGGCGCGGATCCTAGCCGAGTGCCGGCAACGCGGTGCGTTGGTCTCGGCCATGGCCATCGCGCACGGACTGAACGCCGACGTCGTACGCAAGTGGCTCGCGGATCGGGGCCTCAAGCGCATGGGCGACGCAGTGCCTTTTGCGGCCAACGGCACCGCGCCTGTCCTGCGGTTCGTCCCTGTCGAGTTGCCGCGGCCAGAGCCCGTGGTCACTGTCCCTGCATCCTAGGTCAGTTCGCGCATGCGATGCGACGAGCGCAAGCTGCCGAGGGGCCCCTCCCTGATTGAACTATTGCTATGAACTCAGACGTCGGCACACGTCCATATCGCTCTCAGCCTCCCGTCATTTGGATTTCGCCTACAGGTTCTTAGTGCACCATGTGCATGCCACCGCCCAACTCGAGGCGATTGACCAACTCCATCAGGATTCCCTTGACCGCCTGCGCAGGCTCGGATAGCGGCAGGTGATCCGAAGCGCACAGCGCCAACGGAATCTCGACGTGCGGCGATACCAGCCGCCCGACATCGACGCAGGCTGCGGCGGCGACCGAGCGTGCGAGCGATACGGGAAGAATCGTCGCCCCCATGCCTGAGGCGACCGCCGCCGACAGCGTGCTCGATGACTCCATCTCCGCCACCACGCGCGGAACGATCCTCGCCGACGCGAAGGCCCGGTTTACGCTGCGACGCAGCTGGTTGTCGATGCTGGGCAGGAGCAGGTCCACGTCGCGCAGCTCCGACAGCTCGAACTCGTTGCCGTCCATGCGCAGCATGCCCTGGCACGCCACGACGCAGAGGTCTTCGGTGAGCAGCGGTTCGAACGCAAGACCGCGCACCTCGTGATCGCCGCCATAGAGCACGGCCATGTCCATGAGACCGTTTCTCACTACGTCGCAAAGCGTGGTGCCGAAGTTCTCGTTGATGTGCAGCACGAGTTGCGGATGGCGCTCCTGCACCGTCTGTAGCAGCGGCAGGGCGAGGCCCGAGGCTGCGGTGCCCGGTGCCAGCCCCACAGACACCTGCCCTACGAGGCTGCGCCCTGCATTGAGGACGTCCGCGCGCGCCTGTTCGAACTGGCGCAGCATGAGCTGCGCATGGCGGTAAAGCACACGGCCTGCTTCCGTGGGCACCACGCCCTTCTGGGTGCGCAGCAGCAGGCGCTGCTTGAACTCGCTTTCGAGCGTCGCGAGTTGCTGGCTCAGCGCCGGTTGCGCGACGTGCAGGACCTCCGAGGCTTGCGTGAGGCTGCCCACGTCGACAATCTTCACGAAATACTTCAGCCGCCTGAGGTTCACCGGGACTCCGTTGTCTGTCTGCTTCTATGGAGAAGCAAGCATCGAGCCACTTCTGGAGAGCGTCAATCGGGGTTACGATCAGCGCGCATCCAATTTCCCATGACGGTCAACTTCAAGACGCTCAAGAGTTTCGTGACGGCAGTGGATGCCCGCAGCCTCTCTGCGGCTGCTGCGCAGCTCAGCGTCGCGCAACCGGCGCTGAGTCAGCACATCGCCTCGCTCGAGGAGCACTTCAAGCACAGGCTGCTGAACCGATCCAACGCCGGCGTCACGCCCACTGCCGCGGGCAACGAGCTCTACCGTCACGCCCGGATCATGCTGAGCCACCTCGAACAGGTCGAGCGCGAGCTGATGAACCGCACCGACGAAAGCTTCATCTTTGGTCCGGTCTCGGTGGGGCTTGCTACCTACAGTACGGCCTCGGCGCTTTCCATGCCGCTGCTGCAGGCAGTGCGCGGCGCCTACCCGGGCGTCAACCTGTTCATCAACGACAACTTCGGACTGGTGCTCAGCGAGATGGTCATGACCGGGCGCCTGGACATGGCCATTATCTATGCGGGCAGCCCCATGAAGGGGCTCACGCTGCAGCCGTTGCTGACCGAGGATCTGTTCCTGATCGCGCCGCCCGGTATGGAACTGGCGCAGCAGGACGTCCAGACCATCTCCTTGCGTGCGCTCGCCGGCGTCGACCTGCTGCTGCCGAGTCGCATGCACTTCCTGCGCCGCATGGTGGACGAAGCCTTTGCCCGCGTCGGCGTGGTTCCGCACATCCGCGCCGAGATCGAATCTGCCGAAACGCTGCGCCAGGCGATCCAGGCCGGCGTGGGTGCCACCATCCTGCCCTCCGCGCTGGCGAACTTCCCATCGGCTGCGGCAGCGCCGGTAATCCGCAGGATCGTGGAGCCCGAGTTGCAAGCCACGGTAGCGCTGTGTGTGCCCGATCACCTGCCGATGTCCGACCAGGCGCGCGCCGTCCTGGAGATCCTCAGGCTGCAGATCGGTAGCCTGTTCGAGGCCGGGCGCCTCGAAGGCATTCGCGCGCCGGAGGCTGCCGCGCCGCCTGCAGCCTGAATTAAAAGGGCGCAGGCTCAGTGCGCGGCGGCCGCCACCGGCCGCGACAGGCTGCGCATTGCCCCGACGCCTTCCGTCACGAACGGGTCCGCGTGGTAGTACAGCAGCTGCGCACCCATCGACACCAGATGTTCGACGTCCTGCTTCACGACCAGCGTGCCCGCGATCTTTCCGGCCGCGCGAATGCGCTGCAGCGTCTGGTCGACCAGGTCGAGCGCGGCTTGCGGGCGGCGCTTGCCCGGTGCCACCGCGGGCGAGTAGCCCATCGACTGCGACAGGTCGCCGGGTCCGACGAAGAACACGTCGATGCCTTCGACCGCCAGGATCTCGTCGAGGTTGCGCACCGCCTCGACCGATTCCACCATGCCGACCAGCAGCTTCGTCGCGTGATCGTCGGGGCAGGCATATCGGCAGGTGTGCACCACCTGGCGCGCGATCTCTGCGGTGTGGATCAGCGGCACCATCACGCCGTCCGCGCCTGCGTTGAGGCAGCGCGTGATGGTCGAGCGCTCCTGGTTCTGCGGGCGCACGATGCCGAAGCCGCCGGCATAGCGGGCGGCCTTGGCCATGTGATGGATGTCCTCGAAGCTGGCCAGGCCGTGCTCGCAGTCGATGAACACCGAGTCCGCGCCCGAGCGCACGAGCTTCTCGCATAGCGTGGGGGACACATGGTTGGGGTTGACCATCAGCACGGAGTCGCCGCGTGCCAGGCGTTGATGAAGGGTGTCGCTCATGCTTCGTCTCGTTCAGGGTTTGCCGGGTGTTCCGTCGGGGGCACCAAGCCAGCGGCTGATCTCGATGTCGGGGCCCTGGTCGCGCGCGCGGGTCGGGCTGATCACCAGCTGTTCGATCGTGGTGGCCTGCGGCAGTGTGCAGGCCAGCAGGATAGCGCGCGCCACGTCGTCAGGCGCGACCATGGCCGCGCGCTCCTCGGCGCTCGGCGGACGCACGCGCGTGTCCATGATCGGCGTGTCGACTTCGCCGGGAAGGATGGTCGTGGCGCGGATGTTGTTGTTGCGGAAGGTGCCGTGCACGAAGCCCATCAGGTTCGTCACCGCCGCCTTCGCCGCGCCGTAGGGCGCACCGCCCAACAGGTTCGGACGCACGGCAGCCAGCGAAGACACGGTGACGATGGTGCCGGCACCGGCATCGAGCATTCCCGGCAGCACGGCCTGGATCAGCACGTAGACCGCCGTCAGGTTGACCGACACCGCCGACTCCCAGTCGTCCGGCTCGATCCAGCGGATGTTGCGCACGCGGCTGGTGAGGCCCGCGTTGTTGACGAGGATGCCGATGGGGCCGACTTCCTTCTCGGTCCACCGCACCAGCGCGATGAGCTGCTCGCGTTCCTGCAGGTCGGCTTGGCGCGCCCACGCTTCGCCACCGGCGCTTCGGATCTCTTCGACCACCGCCTGCAGCGGTTCAAGCCTGCGGCCCATCACGACAACGCGTGCGCCCTCGGCGGCGAGCATCAGCGCGGTGGAGCGGCCGATGCCCGAACCGCCACCGGTGACGAGCGCGACCTGTCCCTTCAGTGCGCCGACCATCACGCCACCGCCTTCTGCGCTTCGGAGCTCGCCTCGGCCTCGTACCCGTAGTCGACCTGCGCGCCGGCCATGCTGACGAGGCCCTGTCGCAAGTCGTCTTCGACCAGCTCGCGCGAGCGCTGCTGCGCATCGCCCCAGCCGCCGCCGCCCGGCAGCTCGATCGTCAGTCGCTCGCCCGGCGCCAGCACCAGGCGGCCCTTCGGGAACACGGCCTTGCCGTCGTGCAGCACCGCGCCGTTGCGTCCGGCCTGGCCGCCCAGCACACCGAGGCAGGGGTACTTCACATGCTCAGTGCTCAGATAGATGTTCATCTCGCAGTCCGACAGGTTGCGGATCACGCCGCGCTGGCCCAGTCCGCCGCGAAACTTGCCGGGGCCGCCGGAGTCCGGAATGAGCTCCTTGCATTCGGTGAGCACGGGCACCGCGAGCTCGTACATCTCGATCGGCGTCACGCGGCAGTTGGACGGAAAGCTCAGCGTGTCCAGGCCGTCCATCGACGAGCGTCCGCCTTGTCCGCCATGAAAGTTCTGCGCACTGCCGTAGGCCGTGCCGTCGGAGCGCTGGCCCTGGCAGTTGATGCCCCAGATCGGCGCGCCGCCGCTGTCGCCCATCGCGCCGTCGGGCACGACGTGCTGCAGAGCCTTGAAGATCAGGCTCGGAATGCAATGGCCCACGAGATTGCGCGCGGCGCCTGCCGCGTGTGGCCGCGGGTTGAGGATCGAACCCGCGGGCGCCGAGTCGGTCAGCGCGACCATGCAGCCCTCGTTGTTCGGCGTCTCCGGATCGAGCAGGCATTTCAGCGCATACACGCTGTGCGCCACACGGTAGTGCGGCACCACGTTGATGCCGCGCGCCACCTCGGGCGAAGTGCCGGTGTAGTCGACATGAATCGAGTCGTCGCGCACTTCCACGCTTACGCACAGCTTCACGTCGGATTCAAAGCCGTCGATCGTCATGTCGGCCTTGTAGCTGCCGTTCGGCCAGGCCGCGATGGCCTTGCGCATGTGGCGCTCCGAGCGGCTGAAGATCGCCTCGCCGAGGCCGTCGCAGTCTTCCAGGCCGTACTCGTCCATGAAGCGCGTGAGCTCGCGGCTCATCACTTCATTGGCGGCCACCATGCTCTGGATGTCGCCGCGCACCTCGTGCGGCAGGCGCACGCTGGCCTCGATGACGGAGAACACATCGGTGTTCGGCTTGCCGGCCTTGAACAGCTTGAGCATCGGAATGCGGATGCCCTCCTCGAACATGTCGGTCGAGTCGGGCGACTGCGGTCGGCCGCCGATGTCCGGCAGGTGGGCGATGCTGCCCGCATAACCCACGATCTTTCCCTTGCGAAAGATCGGCGTGAGCATGACCATGTCCGGCAGGTGGCCCGTGCCGATCACCGGGTCGTTGGTGGCCAGCACGTCGCCGGGCTCCAGCGACTCGGGCGGAAAGGCCTTGAGGAAGTAGTTCTGCGCGGCCATGGGCAGCGTGGTGATGAACACCGGAATCGACCAGGTGCACTGCGCGAGCGCGCGCCCCTTGGCGTCCAGCAGCACGTTCACGTAGTCGTGGTTCTCGCGCACGATCGGCGAGAAGGCCGTGCGGCCGAGCGCACTGTCCGCCTGGTCGGCGATGAAGACCAGGCGGTCCCACATCACCTGCAGGGTGATCGGGTCGTTGAAGTCGGGTTTGAGCATGGACATGGCGAGAAGACCTCAGGACAAAAGCATGATCAGGTTGTGTTGGGCATCGAGCGAGGCGCTGGCGTTGGGCCCCATCACCACAGTCGACTCGCGCTGCTCGATGATCGCGGGCCCCTCGATCGGAACGCCGGGCACCAACGCATAGTGGTCGTAGACCGGCGTGTCGACGTACTTGCCGAGCTCCGGGAAGAAGACCGGCCGCGTGCCCTTGCGCGCATCGCGCGCCGCACCAGATTCGCCGCGCAGGCTGGCGAGCGACACCGGCGCCTTCGGCCCGCTGGCACGCACGCGCCAGGTAATGACCTCCGCGTCGGTACCGCTGACGGCGCGGCCGTACAGGGCCACGTAGTTGGCATGGAAGCGGGCCAGCAGTTCCTCGATGAACGTCGGGTCCGCCGGATCCAGTTCCGGCAGTGGCACCGAGATCTCGTAGCCCTGGCCGACGTGGCGCATGTCCACGGTGTACGAATAG
This sequence comes from Variovorax sp. Varisp46, assembly GCF_059491885.1. Lineage (NCBI taxonomy): Bacteria > Pseudomonadati > Pseudomonadota > Betaproteobacteria > Burkholderiales > Comamonadaceae > Variovorax > Variovorax sp. Varisp46. The sequence goes on along the minus strand of NZ_CP168515.1, from coordinate 1,249,600 downwards.
CTGATGTGGTCCACAGGCACCTTGCTCGCCAGCACCACTTCGCTCCCCTGGTCTGCGAGCGTGGCCTTCACCACGTTCACCGCGCTCGGGTTCCAGGCCGAGATGCGCATCGGCAGGCTGGCCGACAGGTCCGCCGCCACCGGCGCGCCCAGCAGCCCGATGGCCGAGGTGACACCGGCGCCCAGCGGGCAGATCACCTTGCGGATGCCCAGCTTGCGGGCCACGCCGTAGGCATGCACCGGACCGGCGCCGCCGAAGGCGATCAGCGGCAGGGCGCGCGGGTCGACACCGCTGTCGGTGGCCTGCATCGAGGCGGCCTCGGCCATGCTCTCGTTGACCATGTCGTGGATGCCCCAGGCGCAGCGCTCCAGAGAGATGCCAAGCTCCTTCGCGAGCCGTGCCATCGCCGCTTCGGCGGCGGGCTTGTCGAGCGCGAAGTCGCCGCCCAGGAAGGACTTTTCGTTCAGGTAGCCCAGCAGCAGGTCGGCATCGGTCACCGTCGGCTCCGTGCCGCCGCGCCCGTAGCAGGCAGGCCCTGGCGCCGCCGCCGCGCTGCGCGGCCCCACGCCCAGCAGGCCGAGCTTGTTGCGCGCCGCGATGCTCCCGCCGCCCGCGCCGATCTCGATCATGTGGATCGACTGGATCTTGAGAGGAAAGCCGCTGCCCTTGCGGAAGCGTTCGTGGCGGGCCACTTCAAGGTCGTTGGCCACCATCGGCTGGCCGTTCGGAATCAGGCACAGTTTGGCGGTAGTGCCGCCCATGTCGAACGACAGCACGCTCGACTCGCCGGCTTGGCGCGCATAGTCCGCCGCCGCCACGGCGCCCGCCGCGGGGCCCGATTCGATCAAGCGCACCGGCGTGCGCGAGGCCGACGAGCTCGGCACCACGCCACCGCTCGACGTCATCCACAGCAGCTGCCCTTCGACACCGCGCTGCGACAGCTCGCGCTCAAGGTGGTTCACATGTCCGACCATCATCGGCCGGGTGTAGGCGTTGACGACGGTGGTCGACGCGCGGTCGTATTCGCGCACCTCGGGGCAGACCGTCGAAGAGAGCGAGACGGAGATGCCCGGCGCGACCTCGGCCAGGATCTCGGCCACACGCCGCTCGTGCTGCGCGTACTTGTAGGCGTGCAGCAGGCACACGGCGACCGACTCCACTTTCTTGTCAAGCAGCACGCGGCCGATGGTGCGCACCCCGTCTTCGTCGAGCGCCTTGATCACCGTGCCGTCCGCGGCAATGCGCTCTTCCACGCCGAAGCACAGCTCGCGCGACACCAGCGGATCGGGGTACTGGATGCGCAGGTCGTAGAGGTCGTAGCGCCCCTCCGTACGGATGCGCAGCATGTCCTGGAAACCGGCGGTGGTGATAAAGGCGGTGTGCACACCGCGGCGCTCCAGCACCGCATTGGTCACGACCGTGGTCGCGCCCAGGATCTGCAGCTGGCCGTTGCCCCTGGCCTTGCCGCCATCTCGGGCGCGCACTTTGGCCAGCAGCTCGTCCACGCCCTGGAGCACGGCGCGCGCGGGCGCATCGGGCGTGCTCAGGACCTTGTGCAACAGGATGGTGCCGTCGTCCTCCGTCATCGCGAAGTCGGTGAACGTGCCACCCGTGTCAAATGCCAGTTTCATGCCTTTCAGCTCCTTGAGTGTTCGGTTGAGATGTGGGCTCAGGCCGCGGCTGCGTCGGATGCGCGCTTGCCCGTCATGAACAGTTCGCCCAGGTCGGCGGTGCTCAGTGCCCCGACCGGGCTGTCCCAGATGACCTTGCCCAGGCGCAGCACCACGGCGCGCTCCGCCGCTTCCATGGCCTTGCGGGTGTTCTGTTCGACCAGCAGGATCGTGCGGCCGCCCTTGTGCAGGCGCTTGAGTTCGTTGAAGACCAGCGTGATCGCCTGCGGCGAGAGGCCGACCGAGGGCTCGTCCACCAGCAGAATCTCGGGGCGGCGCAGCACGGCCATCGCCATTTCGAGCAGCTGCTGCTCGCCGCCGGACATGTTGCCGGCGAGCTCGTTGCGACGCTTGCGCAGGATCGGAAAGAGGTCGTAGACGTACTCGCGCTCGCCCTTCAAGTCGCCGCCCTTGATGGTGTAGGACGCCATCTCCAGGTTCTCGTCGATGGACATCAGCTGGAAGTTGCAGCGGCCCTGCGGCACGTAGGCAATGCCGTGGCCGAGCATCGCCTGCGGGCGCAGCCCCGCGATGTCCTTGCCCTTCCAGCGGATCGCGCCGCCCTTGTGGGTGGTCATGCCGAAGAGCGACTTCAGCAGCGTCGACTTGCCGGCCCCGTTGGGCCCGAGCAGCGTGACGAATTCGCCGTGTCGGATCTTCAGATCCACGCCGTGCAGGATGTCGAGGTGGCCGTAGCCGGCGCGGAGGTTGTCGATTTCGAGTTCCATGGTGCTGTTCTTTCGTGTCAACCGCCGAGGTAAGCCTCGATGACCTCCGGGTTGCGAACGACTTCTTCCGGCGTGGCGTCGGCCAGCTTGGCGCCCTGGTGCAGCACGACCACGCGGTGACTGAGGTTCATCAGCACGTCGGTGTTGTGCTCGATCACCACGAAGGTCACGCCCAGCTTCTGGTTCGCGTGCTCGATGCACTGGATGACCTTCTCGATGAGCACGGGGTTGATGCCCGCCAGTGGTTCGTCCAGCAGGATCAGCTCGGGTTCGGGCATCAGCATCGACGCGAACTGCAGCAGCTTCTGCTGCCCGCCGGACATGTTGCCGGCCGGCAGGTGCCCCACGCGCGCCAGTCCTGTCACCTCGATCAGTTCCTTCGCGCGTTCGCGCAGGGCCTTGATGCGCTTCTTGGCCGACGGCCCGACCCAGAAGGTCGACAGCACATTCGGAAAGCGCGACATCTGTCCGGCCAGCACCAGGTTCTCTTCCGAGTCCAGCGTGGGGAAGACCACCGTCTTCTGGAAGCTGCGCAGGAAGCGGCCCTCGCGGGCGATGCGGTTCATCGGCCAGCCGGTGATGTCCACGCCCTTGAGCAGCACGCGGCCCGAGTCGCTGCGCTGCAGGCCGGTGCAGCAGTCGAACAGCGTCGACTTGCCGGAGCCGTTGGGGCCGATGAGCCCCATCACCTCGCCGCGGCGGACTTCGATGTCCACACCCTGGAGCGCCGCGACGGCGCCGTAATTCTTGCGCAGGCCCTCGACGCGCAGCATGGACTCAGCGGACATCGCGCGGCCCCTTTCCGATACCGGCAATGCGTTCTGCTGCACGCTGGACCAGCGGCGCAAGCCCTTGCGGGAACAGGAACACCAGCCCCAGCAGCACGAAGCCGTAGATCACCATGCGCAGCTCGGGCGTGATGCGCAACGCCTCGGACACCGCCACGAAGACGAAGCTGCCGATGATGGCGCCCGGCACCTTGCCCACGCCACCGCCCAGCACGATGATCAGGATGGTGTTGGAGTAGTACGCCTGGAACACCAGCGGGCTCACGACCGTCGAGAAATGCGCGTAGAGGCTGCCGCCGAGCCCCGCGAAGACGGCGCTCAGCATGAAGACCAGCAGCTTGTAGGTCCAGGTCGGCACGCCCAGCGATTCGGCCAGCGTCTCGTTGTCGCGAATAGCCACCATGCAGCGTCCAGCGGGCGAGCGGATCAGTGCGACGAACGCAGCAACCGCCAGTGCGGCAACGGCGAGCACCAGGTAGAAGTACTCGGGCGCCTTGATGACGGTGTAGACCCAGTCGCCGAAGCCCAGGCGCGGCCGGGCCACGCCCGACAGCCCCATGTCGCCGCGAGTCAGGTCGATCCAGTTCTTCGACACCATCTGCGCGATGACCACCATGCCGAGCGTGCACATCACGAAGGAGGTGTCGCGCAGCCGCAGCGCCGGAATGCCCAGCGGCAATGCGACCAACCCGGCCACCAGGCCCGCGACCAGGAAGTTCACCAGGAACGGCGTGCCGAAGTGGATCGACATGAGGGCCGACGCGTACGCGCCGAGCCCGAAGAACACGCCCTGCGCGAGCGACAGCATGCCCGTGTAGCCCAGGATGAGGTTCAGCCCCAGGGCAGGCAGCAGGAAGATCATCGCGAGGACCATCGCGTGCAGGTAGTAGTCGCCGAGGAAGAGCGGCGCGCAAAGCAGCGCGACGACGCCGATGGCGCACGCACTCCAGTTGACCGCGGCGACCCGGGCGGCCGGCATGCGCGGCGTGTCCAGCGTGGTGGTTGACAAGATTGCCTGTTTCATGACGTTGACGCTCTCAGAAGCGGGCCTTGCTGCTGAACAGGCCATGCGGCCGGAACATGAGCATGAACAGAAGCACGATGAAGCCGACGGAGTCGCGGTACTGAAGGCCGATGAAGCCGGCGACGAGGCTTTCGACGACGCCCAGCAGGCAACCCGCGATGAGCGTGCCGCGCACGTTGCCCATGCCGCCCATCACGATGACGGCAAAGGTCTTCAGCGTGATCGCCTCGCCCATGCCGCCGTAGATGCTCACGTTGATCGGCCCCGTCAGGATGCCGGAGAGCGCCGCGATGGCCACGCCGATCAGGAAGGTGCGGCGCACCACCTGCTCGACGTCGATGCCGTTGACCTGGCAGCACTCGATGTTCTGCGACACGGCACGGATCGAGCGGCCCAGGCGCGTACTGCGTACCATCCATTCCAGCCCGGCGAACACCGCGATCGTGATCACGACCAGGATCACGCGCTGCTGCGACATGCCGAAGTCGCCGAGCTCGATGGGTTCGAGCCAGCCGCCCGAGAACACCTTGTAGCCGCCGCCGAAGGCCAGGATGACCACGTTCTGCAGGATGAGCGAAAGCCCCAGCGTGGCCAGCACGCCGGCCTGGAACGGTTGGCCGATGAGGCGCTGCATCACGCTGCGCCCGATCAGCACCGCGATCACGCTGACGATGGCCACGCCGCCGACGATGGCCAGGCTGTAATCGGCCGCGAGCTTCGACATGACCCACCAGGCCGCGAAGGTGCCCAGCATGTAGTACTCGCCGTGGGCGAAATTGATGGCCCGCAGCACGCCGAAGATCATCGTCATTCCGGCGGCCACCAGGGCGTAGACCGACCCGGTGATGATGCCGTTGACGATCTGTTCGAAGAGGAAGGAACTCACGGTGTTCTCGCAGGCCGCGCAGGGCGCTTCTTCTTCACTTCGCGCCGCCCGCGTAGTCGACCTTGGTCGCGATCATTCCCTTGATGGCCGGCTTGCCGTCGGTGATCTCGAGCAGCACCATGGGCATCACCGCCTGGTTGTGGTCGTCGAAGGTCACGACACCCATGGGGCTGTCGTACTTGATCTTCGCCATGGCGTTGCGGATGTCCTCGGCCTTCAGGCTGTTGGCGCTCCTGATCGCGGCCATGACGAGGTTCAGCGTGTCGTAGTGCGTGTAGGCATGGTTGTTCGGCATCTCGCCGCCGTTGGCCTTCTTGTAGTCCTCGACGAACTTGAGGCTGCGCGGCGCCGGCACCTCGGGCAGCCACGCGGCGGCCTCGACCGCGCCGTTCATGACTTTCGGCGCGGCGGCGATGGTTTCCTTGGTGTTGAACTCGCCGTTGCCGACCAGTGCCACCTTGCCGGCCAGCCCCAGCTCGAGCATCTGGCGGGCAATGATCGGCGTGGTGTCGGCCTGCCCGTAGAGGATGATGGCCTGCGCGCCCGAGCGGCGGATCTTGCTCAGCACCGAGCGGAAGTCGGTTTCCGAATCCTTGTAGTAGTCCTCGCTCAGGATTTCGGCGCCTTCGTACTTCGGCAGGTAGCGCTTGGTGAACTTGATGGCGCCGCGGCCGTAGTCGCTGTCGACCGAGAGCACCGCGAACTTCTTGAAGCCCTTGGTCTTCGAGGCGTACTCCAGCACCGTCGCGGCCCGCACCTCGTCGGTCGGGTAGTTGCGGAAGGTCCACTTGAAGCCACCCACGCCGGCCTTGTAGGTGATGTCTGGGTTCGACGAGGCCGCATTCACGAGCAGCACCTTCGACTCTTCGGCCAGCGGCTGCATCGCCAGCGTCACCGAGCTGCAGACGTCGCCAATGATCACCGGCGTTTTCTCGAGGCTAATCATGCGCTGGGTGGCGGCAACGCCTTCCGCCGGCACGCACTGGCTGTCCCCGCTCACGAGCTCGATCTGCTTGCCGAGCACGCCGCCGGCGGCGTTGATTTCCTTGGCGGCGAGCGCCGCGCCCTTGTTCGCGAAGGCGCCGTAGCGGGCATTGGGGCCGCTCATGGGCGCGATGACACCGATCTTGAAGGTGTCGGTCTGTGCACTGGCGGGCGCCAGCGCGCAGAAGCCGGCGATCGCGGCAATGGCCACCAGGGCCGCGCCGCGCAATCTCGAGTTCGTGGGGTAGCTCATTGCTTTTCTCCGAGTCATGGAAGGGGTTGTGAATGAATGGTAGGAAGCGGCTGCCCCGCCAGCCAATACGTCTTCGACCTTCGCCTATAAGGATTCCTGATAGGCCGGCGCGACGGCGGGCTCAGGTGAGCCTGGCCACTGCCGAGGCAATGCGCCGGCAGCCTTCCTCGATCTGCTCGATGCTCGTGGCTGTCGACATGCGGAAGTAAGGCGACACCCCGTAGGCCGTGCCCGCCAGCAGCATGACGCCGCCTGCTTCGAGCAGATAGATCACGACGTCGTTGTCGGTCTCCAGCGTCTTTCCCTCGGGCGTTCGCTTACCGATCAATCCACCGCAGTGGGGATAGAGGTAGAACGCGCCGCCCGGCGCGCATGCGCGGATGCCGGGAATCTCGTTGAGAAGCCGCGTCGCGGTGTCGCGGCGCCGCCTGTACGTGGCGACCCATCCGGGTAGAAAGTCCGCGTCGCTGTTCAGGGCGGCGACGGCCGCAGCCTGGCTCACGGACGAGGCTCCGCTGGTCGACTGCGACTGCAGCATGTCGAGTGCGGCGATGATGTCCGCGGGGCCCGCCGCATAGCCGATGCGCCAGCCCGTCATGGCGTAGGTCTTCGACACGCCGTTCACCACCAGCGTGCGGTCGCGCAGGCCGGGCTCGATGGTCAGCAGGTGGGGCGGTGTCGCATCGGTGAAGCGGATGTGCTCGTAGATGTCGTCGGTCAGCACCATGACCTGGGGATGGCGCATCAGCACGTCAGCCAGGGCGCGCAGCTGTTCGCCGGTGTAGGTCGTGCCGGTGGGGTTGGTGGGCGAGTTGAAGACCAGCCAACGGGTGGCGGGCGTGATGGCCGCCTCCAGCGCCTCTGGCGTCAGTCGGAAATCGTCTTCTTCCTTGCAGGGCACGGTGACGGGGGTGCCGTCGCAGGCCAGCACCATGTCCGGGTAGGAGACCCAGTACGGCGCCGGCACGATGACCTCGTGGCCTTCCTCCACCGTTACCGACAGCGCGTTGAAGAGCGCGTGCTTGGCCCCCACCGTGACGATGATTTCGCGCGGGCTGTAGCTCAGGCCGTTCTCGCGCTGCAGCTTGGCGGCGATGGCTTGTCGCAGGGCCAGCGTGCCGGCGACGGGGGTGTAGCGGGTCTCGCCGTGCCGGATGGCGGCACAGCCGGCCTCCTGGATGTGAACGGGGGTGTCGAAGTCCGGCTCCCCAATGGCGAGGTTGACGATGTCCTTCCCCTCCCGGCGAAGCTCGGCGAAGCGATCCGCGGCCGCGCTGCTGGGGGAAGGCTTGATGCGGCGAATGCGCTTAGAGATACGGGACGGGTTCACAGGACTTTTCCTCTTCGCTGGTGTGTCAATGCCGATGAAGCAACGGTAGGACGGCCTCGATACCGAAGCAAAGAGGTCCTTGTTCTGGGGGTGACGCATTTCCTTATGGGATGGCAGCGGCGCGACGATTCCTCATAGGGCCAGACCGATCCCGTCTTGGGGCGAAGGGACCTTGCGTACTTCCGAAGCTGTCCGGTGCACCTCGGCTATGCTGCCTCAATGCGCCTTGAAGATCTGGATGTCTTTAGAGCTGTTCACGAGACCGGCACCTTCCAGCGTGCAGCACTTCGCTGCGGGCTGAGCCAGTCGGCCGTTACCAAGGTCGTTCGCCAGCTCGAAGACGAATTCGGCGTCCAACTGATGGAGCGCGGCAGCCGCTCGCTCGCGCTGACCCCGGCCGGCCGCACCTTGTACCAGCGGGCCAGGGAGCTCAGCGCGCTCACCGTCACGACGCGGCGCGACATGGCCGGCGAGGTGGCCTCGCTGCGCGGGGCGATCCGACTCGGTGTGGTGCCGGCGCTGCTGGCCAGCGTGGCCGCGCCAGTACTAACCGAGATGCTCCCCGGCCCGCACTCTATCCAGTTGCTGGTGGGCGTCAAGCAGTCGGCCGAACTGGTGCGCATGCTGGAAGAAGGCAAACTTGACCTGGCGGTGTGCTTTGGCGTGCAGCATCTCCCCCCGATGTGGCGCACACACGGGTCGGACCTCAACGCTACCGCCTGGTGGTTCGCGCCGGACACCCGCTGGCAGGAAGCGTTCCGAGCCTAGAGCAACTGTCGAAGGCGCGCTGGCTCCTACCGACCTCCGACGTGACGCTGCGGACCGAGGTCGAGCGCATGTCCACCGACGCGCGCTTCGGCGCACTGGACGTGCGCGTCGAAACCGACACCTCGGCCACGCTGATGATCCCGCTGTTGAGGCGAAGCGACGCCGGCTTCGGTGTATGTCGGCCCGTACGCGACGGTCCTGCCGAGCGGACAGGCGAGTGGCAACCCGCGCATTGAGGATCAGGATCGTCGCCAACGGCTCGGTCAGCGGCGGGACCGTCGGCGGACTGAGTGTCATCGGAAGTCCGGCGGCAATGGCCCAGCCCCGTGCGGCTATGCACGCCAATGTGCAGCTCATGCCAAGGAACTAGTTCTTGCCCCTGGGGGGTCTGCGCGCTGATAGGTAATTCATGCCATGCGGTCCAAAACAGCCAGGTCGTCGTTGGTCAGTTCGAGCGACTCACTCGCGAGGTTTTCCTTCAGATGGTCGACGGAAGACGTTCCGGGGATCAGCAGCAGGTTCGGCGATCGCTGCAGCAGCCAGGCCAGAGCGACCTGCATCGGCGTCGCGCCGAGCCGCTCGGCCACGCCGCTCAGCGCGCCGGACTGCAGCGGCGTGAATCCACCCAGCGGGAAGAACGGAACATAGGGAATGCCGCTCGCCGCGAGTTCATCGATGAGGGCGTCGTCGCCGCGGTGCACGAGGTTGTACTGGTTCTGCACGCAGACGACGTCCGTGATCGCACGGCCTTCCGCAACTTGAGCGCGAGTCACGTTGCTGAGTCCGATGTGCCGGATCAGTCCTCGCTGCTGCAGCTCGGCGAGCGCGCTTAGTGGCGCCTCGATCGATCCTTCGGCCGGTCCGTGGGCGTCGAACATCGCGCGCAGGTTCACCACCTCGAGCACCTCGAGTCCGAGGTTGCGCAGGTTGTCATGCACGGCGCGCTCCAGTTCGTCGGCTGAGATCGCAGCCCTCCATGAACCGTCGTCGCCGCGCAGCGCGCCGACCTTGGTGACGATGACGAGCTCGTCCCGATAAGGGTGGAGCGCTTCGCGAATCAGTTGATTGGTGATGTGCGGGCCGTAGAAGTCGCTGGTGTCCAGATGGTCGACGCCGAGAGCGATGGCCTCGCGCAGCACGACAAGTGCGGCTGCGGTGTCCTTCGGCGGGCCGAAGACACCCGGGCCGGCGAGTTGCATCGCGCCATAGCCGATGCGGTGGATATGACGATCGCCGAGTCGAAATGTACTGGTGTTCATGGCATGGTTCGCTTCGTAAAAGATGGGAATGACTCGACTCTAGGCTGCAGTGCACTGCGCGACAATCCAATGCAAACTGCACAGGGCGTGCAGAATTCTGGACAGTCCATGGACGATTTCGCTGATCTCACCGCCTTCATGGCCGTTGCTCACGAGGGCGGATTTCGCAGCGCCGCTCGCAGAGCCGGCACGAGCGCATCGCGGATGAGTGATGCTGTTCGACGGCTGGAAACGCGGCTGGGCGTCCGGCTGCTCCACCGCACGACCCGCAGCGTCTTGCCGACCGATGCCGGGACGCGGCTGCTGGAGCGGCTGGAGCCGGCGCTGGGCGAGGTGCGCGCAGCGCTCGATGTGGTCAATACCTTCCGCGACCGGCCAGCTGGTCGCCTGCGGCTCAATGTGCCGGTGAGTGCGGCGCGGCTGGTTCTGCCGCGGATCGTGCCGCCGTTCCTGGCTCAGTACCCGGACATCGTGCTGGAAGTCGTGGCGGAAGATCGCTTCGTTGATGTGCTGGCCGCAGGCTGCGATGCGGGCATTCGCTATGAGGAGCGGCTCGAGCGGGACATGGTCGCAGTGCCGATCGGCCCGCGTGTGCAGCGCCTTGCAGTTGCCGCTTCGCCTGCGTACCTCTCTCTTCGCGGCCGCCCGAAGCATCCGCGCGAGCTGCTCGCCCACACTTGCCTGCGCGGACGCTTTTCGAGCGGGGCCACGAATCCCTGGGAGTTCGAGCGCAACGGGAAGGCCTTCAAGGTCGAACCGACCGGGCCATTGATAGTCGGGCTCGGCGCGACAACGGACCTGGCAGTCGACGCGGCGGTGGCCGGCAGCGGAATCGTCTATCTCTTCGAGGACTGGCTGCGCCCCTTCATGCAGCGCGGTGAACTCGAGCCGCTGCTGGAGCCTTGGTGGCCGCACTTTTCGGGGCCCTTCCTGTACTTCTCAGGACGCCGCGATTTGCCGGCACCGCTACGCGCGTTCGTAGACTTCGTACGAAACCAATCCTGGGGCTGACTTCCTGGTCCAACAAAGCTCGCAAGGCTCTGCTTGCTCGGAGCCTCGGGTTTGCCGCGCCTTGTGACACGTCATGCTGCATTTCTCCTCTTGTCAACGCCTGCATTCCTACGAACCTCATTAGCAGGACGGGACCGTCGTAGCCTCTTGCAGCCCAACATTGCAACATGGCAAGCGAGTGGCCAATGGCCGCTGAACGGCCGCGTTCCACCCATCCATTTACCGAATGCGACCCGCTCCGGCTGCAACCGGCGTGGTTCACCACAGGGAGTCGGGCATTCGATATGAGAAGCTGCGCGCGAACGGTGCTGTTATGGCACGCGACATAGCGTGTTGGCCGGTCCATGCTTTGAGAAGCCGACGAAATAGTACCCGCCCTCACCGCGAAACACCGCGGCTCCGGGTCAGATCCCAGTCCACGGCAGAGCCCCGAACAGAGGCCGATAGCTGCATCCCCAGCCGGCTTTCGATGACTGGCCGCCATGGGACAAGATAGAAGCCCCGTTCGCCGTCGAGCAACGCATAAGGTCCACTGTTGAGTTGGATGGTGCAGCGATAGACACCGCTCGCCCGATCACCGTCCTGAACAGCGCGATGGGCCTTTCCGATTTCGCTTTCGAGCGCCCTGCCCGCCAAGGCCACCTCCCTGTCGCGCAAAGTCCGCAGCAGATGTCGCTCCAAGGTTACGGCCCCACCCCGACGCTCAGCCAGTCCTTGCTCCACCAGAAAGTCCGTTCGCTGCTGCATGGCGTCCCGCGCACCCAGGCCGAATCCCTTGCCCGTCAGTCCCTGTCCACGATTTATGAGCTGCTCGTCAAGCCAGGTCGCGCCCAGGACGCGAGCCTGCTGATCGATAGATAGATGTGAACGCAGCGTGAGCACTGGACTGGCACGCTGCTGGTCATACTGCTGAGCCCGCTCCACCAGATCGTGCGGGACTCGCCAGACTCCGTCCGCCTGTCGGTCAACGATCCCTGCGCGGCGCAGCGCCTCGAGCCTGCGGACATGCACGTCGACTGTGGATTGCGGATCGCTGACTCGGGCAATTCGCAGGTAGGCCAGATGATCCTCTGCGCGGTACACGCCATCCTGAGACATAGCAGCCACTGTCCTGTCTACCCCCCTTGGTTGACCCCTGGCCTTCACTTCCACGATGCCGCCAATGGGCAAACCCTGCAGCTCCGCAAGGTCGATTCCCTTGGGCAGCTTCACGTAATGCGCCCGCCCATCGACGCCGTCGACCACCAGATAAACCTGGTCATTCAGTTCGTCGGCCAGTCCTTTTGCTGCGATGCGGCCCACCATGGAGCCGGTCACTGCTGCCTCCAGCGCGAACTCGCGCGGTTCGCCTTTCATCGCCTTGTGCATCGCACGCAGGATGTCCCCGCGCTCGCCCAAAGCATTCAGGGTCTGCTGCATGCCTGTTGCCAGCCGCCAACGGGTGGTATCAATCCGCTCGGCCAGCGACATGGCCTGCAGCTGTTGCAGCCGCGCACGCAGCATCGCCTGGCGCCGCCCCCGGTCCACCGCTGCTCCCGGTATCGCGGTCAGATCCACCACATCCACAGCCGCCTGCCGGAGCAGCACCCGATCCAGGCTGGTGAACCGTTCCTGTTCGACCTCGCGCAGCAGGCCCTGCCGCATCTCCAGTTCTGTGCGCGGCCCCAGCCATTCGGTCGCCAGTTCGCTCGCGCGCTGGCGCATGCCATGGGCCATGTAATCGGGAGCAATCACCAGATCCCTCGCGTCCCTGCCCTGCCCCACCTTTCCCCGCAGCACGAGGTGGGTGTGCGGGTTGTCGGTATCCCAGTGATCGACGGCCACCCAGTCCAGGCGGGTCTCCAGGTCCACTTCCATGCGCGCCATCAGTTCGCGCGTGTAGCCACGCAGGTCCTCGAGCTCCGATGCATCCTCCACCGAAACGATGAAGCGAAACTGGTGCCTGTCGCCCCGGCCACGCTCCTCGAACGCCTGCAGGTCGGCGGCATCGGTGCTCGCCCCGTAGGCTTGGCCGCGCTGCCCGTCGAGGGTTGTGCCATCGCGCTCGATGTAGCGCAAGTGCGCTGCCACCGACCGGCAACCGGCCTTCTTGAGCATCACGAAGCGGGACTTGATGACGACGCGCCGGGCGTTCGCGCCCAGCCGGTTACCGGCAATGCCGGCCGCGACGCGGCCTCGGCCGAAAGTCGATGCAGGCCGCGCACCCTTGCCACCCGAGGCCTTCGCACCCGCCTTGGAAGCAGCCTTCAGCACCTGCGCGACAAAACGCTGAGAACGCGGGCCGGAACGCGCCTTCGGCGCCGACGGTCGGACGCGGAAATGGTCGCCGTCTTGCACTCCCTTACGCGAAGCCATGGCACAAGCCCCGGCGCAGCATGGCGCAGTGGATCGGAAGCGGCACACGCCGAAGCCCGGCCTCGCAAAGCATTGCGTGCTTGCGCAGCACTGGAGGCCGCAGACGCGGTGCCGCCCCCAACCCACGTGCAGACCGGCTTGGCAGGCCGAGGCGTGCCGCCCCTTTTATCTTGCCCTCCGTCTCCGCCTCCCGCATCCGCTCCCGGCTCCGACTTGCCGCCAGCCGCGCACGGGGTGCGCAACGCTGCCCGGAGGGCCGCGGCGGTGCAGCTCGCGCCGCACGCTGGCGGCGGGGTCTCTGCACGACAGAATGCAGCGCAGACGCACGGCCGGCTGCAGCTCGATCACTCGACATCGCGAGGCTCATGACGCACTCCATGTCCACAAAGGCTGCGCGATGCCGAGCACGGCCGACGCAGCAATCGGCCCAAAATACCGGCTGTCGAATGACGCCGGGTGCGCGTCGCCGAGCAGGAACAGCTCACCCACTGCGAGGAGGCGGCACTGCGACCAGGCTTGCAGCGGCCGATGCACGCCGTCATGCATGCGCACGTTCGCCATTGCGACGCCGTCGATGCGCACAAGCTGGTTCCGGACACACACCGATTGCGGCGCGAGGGCACCGATGCGCTTAAGGATCGGCACGCCGCTGGGCAGGTAGCCGCGCTGGGCCGCGAAGGCGGCCGCGCCGGCGGGAAGTCGTGCCAGCACGATGCTGCCTACGTGCAGCGACGCTAGGCTTTCCATGCGGCTGATGCGGTACCAACCGCGCGGTACGCTGTCGCTCGGGTTGTAGACGACGAGCACGCGGTCGCGTGTCGCCACGGGCATGACGGCGGGCGCGCACAGCGCAGCCAAGCCGATGCCCATGCAGGCGAAGAACAGGCGCGGAGTCATCGCAGCGCCCCGCGCGCCAGATGTGCCGCATGCCGTTCGGCGGTGTAGGCTGGCAGCGGCAGGCGTGCAGCCAGCCGGTTGCCGACCGTACGCCAGTACGTGATTGCTACCGCGCACGGGTCGATGCCTGAGGCCTCTATGGCGTCAACCACCGCGAGCACGGCCTTGACCTGCACCTCGCCATCGGCGCGCAGCAGAATGCGCGCGCCAGGATGCACGCCGGCAACGCGCTGCGCGTCGTCGAACGCCATTGGCGCCTGCAACACCATCAGCTGCCAGAGCGCCGTGCCATAGTCGTTGCCGATCCACTGGACGCGGCAGCAGACCGCCTCCGGCTCGAAGCTCGCGACGCGCCGCCAACGGTCGAGGACGGTCTCGCGCACCGGTCGGCCGAAGCGCAGCCAGACGTTCACGCGGTGTTCGACGAACGCGAGCGACACCCGCATGTGCGCCGGCCGCTGCGGCAGCGCGGCCTGCAGCGAGATCGGGATGACAGCCGGCGTGGAATGCGAAGCCAGCGCTGTCATGACTCGCTTCCGCCGTACTCGCGCTCCAGAAGCTCGCGCAGCATCTCGGCCGCAGTCACGCCGCGCTTGAACGCGACCACCTTGATGTGTCCGCGCAGCGCGGGCGTCACGTCGATGGTCAGGCGTGCGGTATAGATCGACGCCTTGCCCGCAGCCGCCGGTTCGTCGGCGCGCCGCACCCAGGCCGATGCTGGATCGGCCGCCGGTTTGCGGCCGATCGGTGCCCGCTTCTGCGTTGCGGATGGCGCCTGCACCTTCATCGCAGCATCTCCCGCACGGCCTGCGCCAGTGCGGCGATCTCGCGCGCGGCTGCGCTCTTCGGCGCCGCTTCGCCGGCGAGCCGCCCCGCGGCGACGCTGTCGGCGAACACGATGCGCTGCGAGATTTCAGCGTGCAGTGCAGCGAATGGCTGATCGGCCAGGGCCGTGCGCGCTTCACGACCGATGACCGTGCCGACCACGCGCCGATTGATCACGAAGGCCGCGCGCAATGCGGGGCGGAACACTCTCGCTTCGATGACGAGCTGCACCATCTCATGGCTGGCCCACACGTCGTAGGCACTGGGCTGCACCGGAATCAGCACGAGGTCGGCGGCCAGCAACGCGGAACGCGCGAGGGCCGCGACTCGGGGGGGCCCATCGATTACCACGAAGTCGGCCTGCAAAGCGATCTGCGGCGCCTCCTGGTGCAGTGAGTCCCTCGCCAGCCCGAAGACGCCGCAAAGCCGCTCCTGGCCGCTCTGAAGCCGCCGCTGCGCCCAGTCGAGGGCTGAGCCCTGCGGATCGGCATCAAGCAGCGTGACGCGGCTTCCCCGCATTGCCAGCTCGCCGGCCAGGTGCGTGGCGAGTGTCGTCTTGCCTGCCCCGCCCTTCTGGTTGAGCAGCGCGATCACTTTGCCGGGGCGGCTGTCCTCTCTTCCTGGCGAGCTGGTTTCGGATGCTGGGTCTGCCTGATTTGCAGTCGCCGAACCATTGCCCATCTTTTGAGCAGTATCTGCTCGCGCGCGCGTGACTTCCATTTATGTATCCCTTTAGATGTTTAGGGAGGTCCCAAACCGTTGCTGGGCGCGGCTTGCGGGCTGTTTGGCGCCGGTGATCCACCGATAGATGCGCCGGTGATCCACCGAGTCGCGCGCCGGTGATCCACCGAGTCCGTCCCCACGTCATCCACAGGTTCTTCAACAGAAGTTGTGGACAAGTCGCTTGGGGAGGGCTCGGCTGCGCTTGGGCGGAATGCCAGCCATTCGATGCCGCCGCTGCGCTCGATGAAAAGGCGGTAACCCGGCAGCGCCTGTCGCACAGACAGACCTCGCACATGCGCGGCGAAGTCGCGGTAGCGCTGGAGCGCCCCCGACTTCAGGTACAGGTGGCGCATGTCGAAGCGCCAGCCCCCGGGCTGCCGTCCACCGTGCTTGCGCACGAGCCGGTAGAGCCAGCGCTCAATCCCCCCGGAAAGCCGGAAATACGTGGGATCGAGCGTGAGCACCAGGGCTTCGTCCAAGACGCCCGAGAAGAACCAGTCGGCCAGGATCAGCTCGATGCCGTCGGCGCGTCCGTCGGGGCGCATGTACTCCTTCCACTCGTTGATCCAGGAGAAGCGGTGGACGCGCATGGTGCCGTTCGGGCGCTCGCGCTGGCGCAGCGTGGTGGCGACGGTGGTGGACTGCAAACGATCCAGCGCGGCGCGCAGCCCCAGGTAGTCACTGCGGCCTGTCCCGCGCTGCGTGAAGCGCAGGATCTCGTAGGGCGTGGCCACCATCAGGCGCGAAGGCGCGATGCCTTCCTTCTTGGCCTGGACGATCTGGCTCGCGGCCCAGATCAGCACGTCGGCATCCCAGATCGTCGCGATGCCGTGCTCCGGCACGCCCTCGACGGTGAGCGAGACGCCGCCAGCGTCAAAGCGGATCGGCACGATGCGCGCCGACTTGGCCAGCGAGAAGAACGGGTAGGCCATCAGGTCCTGCGCATCGCGCAGCGCCATGTCAGCTCCCGGCAGCGCGCGGAACAGCGACAGCTGTTCGCGTTCGCTCGAGCGCTTCGACATGGGTGAGGCTCCCTGCCTTGCGTGCCGGTCAGCGGACGGAGTCGCGCTGCACGTAGCCAGGATCGGAGGTCATGCCGTAGGCGCGGCTGTTCGCCCAGGCACGCAGGTCCTCGACCGCATAGACCACGCGCGCGCCGAACTTGCGGAAACGCGGGCCACCGCCCAGCACGCGCTGCTTCTCCAGCGTACGTGGGGACAGCCGCAGGAAAGCGCCCGCTTCGTCAGTGGTCAGGAACTCGGGGTTGGCAGGCGCGGCGGGCACCGCAAGGGGCCGCGGCGCAGCCGCCGCAGCACGGGCGGGAAACAAGGAACTGGCACTTGCCATGAGGGCCTCCATCGTTGTCACGGGGCCGCGAACCATTCACAGCCCGATGGAGGCAGTCTCGGGAGTAAGGCCCTTTTTGCGCAGGGAGATATTCAGCGCATCGGTTCGTCTCCGGGGGACTCGGCTGCGGTGCGCCGTATGCCCGCGAGACTCAGATAGCCACCGCCCATGTATGCCTCGGCACGCCGCAGCAGGTGCCGGACCTGGGCGCGCAACTCGCCATCGGCGTGCCAGCGCACTACGGCTTCGAGACCGAACAGGGTTTGGGCAATGTCGCGGTGCGACGCGCCGGCCTGCGCACCATCGAGTGCCTGCAGTGCGCGAAGATGCAGAAGCGCGGCGCGGGTAGCGGGCCGCTTATGCGCCGATGCCGGCGCGTGACCTCGAAGTACCTGTGCCTGCGCGTTGAACGCATCCAATTGGCCGCGCAGGGCAGGACCGAGCGGGACGGTGCAGGTGTAGGCTGCGCCATCGACGAGGTCATCGGCCAGCGACATGCGGATGCGCTGCGCAGATATGTTGGTCAGCAGCGTCAGGCCGACACCGCCGAGCGCCAAATGCTTGCGGCCTGGCACCTGCCAGAGATCGAAGGCCGGCCGCGCCGACGCACCATGCGCGCGCGAAGCGCGCACGTGCAGCAGCTCGTCAGTCGCCGAGATCCAGAATGGCCGCGCTTCGCGCGCATCGAGCCGGGGGTCCTCGGCGCTGTCGCAACCCCCATCGCATGAGCGATGCGGCGCGCCGCGCCCAGTCCGCCTGGTACTGCGGATGGCGGCGCAGGTACTCCCACGCGAGCGCGGGGCTGTCGAGATCGAGCGTGTAGAGGTAGGCCGCCGACACGCCCCAGGGCGCGCTCGGCAGGCCTTCGGCCTTTCGGTCGGTCATGGCAGAACTCATTCCTTTGCTTGCGCCGAGGCTGCCACAGGCGTGGCCGGCACGGCTGGCTTTTGCGGCGATGCGCTCTCGCGCGCGCGGCGACGATCCCGTACGCCCGCCGGCCCGCCAAAGAGGATCAGTCGTTGATTGATCCGTCGCGCTGCGCGTCGGCTGCATAGCCGGACAGCGGCTGACGAGCTCTGAAATGCGGATCGGCCACAATGCGCAGCCCTTTGGGGCCGCGCACGCCTTCGAGCGCCGACAGGCTCACGTGCCCGAGTTCGGGAAAGCCCGTGCCGGCATCGGTCAGCCCATAGGCTCGATCGCCGTCGGCATCGAGTTCAGTGAGCAGCCAGCAAGCAGGAGCGTCGAGCGTGTACAGCTTGACGACCGGATAAGGGTCCGCGACCTGCCCACTGGCGCGCGCCGCGCCGTTGGCCAGCATCTGGTCACGCTGCTGTTCAGTGAGGAATGCCATGGCTTCGAGAAGAGACCTTGGAATGCTAGTGCGAGCAACGAGTAGCTGTAAGTCGAATTGGTGACTTCATGCGACTCAAAGCTCGCACGATGGCCCAACTACGAGATCTCATTCGGCAAAGCCTTAGCTCGACGCAAAGCCGAATGTCTTGATGAGAATTCTCCTTTTGAACACTATAGATTGTAGCTCTATAGAGGTCGATAGGGTGTCATCGCCGTTCCTCGACGAACGACCGAATGACCTCCACCACACACTCTTTCCCTGCGGCTCTCAAAGCCGTCCGGAAAGCTCGTGGTCTGAGCCAGGAAGCGTTTTCCGATGTGTCGAGTCGCACGTACTTGAGCTCGCTCGAGCGCGGCCTGAAGAGTCCGACCCTAAGCAAGGTGAACGACCTGTGCGAGGCCATGGACGTGCATCCACTCACGCTGCTGACGCTGGCCTACAGTGACAACGACAGGGCCAGAGACAAGCTCTTCGAGCGTGTACGACGTGAACTGGCCGAAATCCAGGGCTCGCAAACAGAATGAAAGCGCGGCCGTTGGGCCGCGCCCGCGGCGCTACGCCACAATGCGGCCTGCCAGCCGCGCTTCATGTGCGTAGCCGCTCAGCCGCTTGTCCGCGACGAAGTAAAGATCGCGCTCGATGGGCAGCCCCCACTTCCCGCGCAAGGCCTCCAGCTCCGCCAGGCTTACATAGCCCAGCTCGGGAAAACCTTGCCCGAGATCGCAAAGTCCAAATGCGATTTCTTCTGCATCAAGTTCGGTGAGCAGCCAGGTCGCGCCCGCATTGGGCGTGAACAGCTTGACGACCGGCCGCGGATCGAAGTCGGGATTCTCGGCCGACTCCCGGCCGTTGGCCAGCAGTTGCGCGCGTTGTTCGTCGGTGATGAGCTTCGTCATGGTCTTTCTCCTTGGAAGGATGCCGGGCGGAATTGCCCGAGACCGGAAGCGGCACGGCGCAGCGCAGTCGTCAGGGTTCGAAGACGGCCGCCAGGACGCCAGCGTGCAAGGCACGCGCAGACCTTGACGGCCAGACCGGCGTGCGACGATGAAGGGAACAGCAAGCCCAGCCCCCCCCTGCATGCACCCGCATCGCAAGCGGCTGCGCGCAGCACCGCAGGTGCGAAGGCGTCAGGGATGGAAGCCCGAACGGGGCGAGACGCCATGGGCGGCTCGATGCGCCAGCACGACAGCGCGGTCCGGCACCGCCGGAGACGCACGGATCCGTGAAACCTCGGAAGCGCATCTGCTGACATCCGCTGAACCGCGAATCCGGCTTGGCGCATCTCCGCAAAGCCGCAGACACACGAACCCGGGACATCGGCTTTACGACGAAGTGCGAACACGACAGCACGCTTTTGCGCCGATCCGCGCTTCCGCAAAGGAACACGGCACCCAAGAACTGGAAATCAGACACGACAAGGCTCGCGAACACGCGCGGGCCGTCGAAGCGCTTGGCGGAAGACGGCACCCCGCCGCAACGGGGCGCCGAAGGCGACGCTCAGTCGCCCTTGCTGCGCGACCAGATCAGGTTGTGCGCACCGTCCTCGCCCTCGACCAGTCGGGCATAGATGGTCGCCGGGAACGACGGGTCATCCAGCGTCACCGACAAGTAGGGCCGGTCCGCCTTGCTGACCTTCTTCCACGCCGCGCCGATCTCGAGCCCGTTGCCCGCGACGACGCGGAAGTCGGGGGCGTTCTCGCTCGCCTTCTCGCTGGCGGCGATCTTGACCTTGACGTTCAAGGTCAGGGTGCGAACCGTGCCGGTGTAGCCGTTGCCCGAAGCGATGAAGTTACCAATGGTGCTCATGATGAAGTCCTTTCGAGGTTGATCCAGGTCCGCGCCCATCGCGGCCTTGGCGTGATCCGGACGGCGCGGGTCAGGGCGCGCCGCACCGAAGGCCGCAGCGCGGCGGAGGACCGACAGGCCCGAGAAATTTGCCTCGCGAGGAATCTGCGCAGCAGAGGGGAAATTTGTCGGGCCGCACGGTTGCGGCGAGGAAGCCCGAGGCGAAACGAAACGAAGAGCAGCGCCGCCGTGCCCGCGCCAGGATTCACGGCAAATACAAGGCCGTGGGCGCGGACCTGTTCTCGCAAAGGACGCATGAGCCTGGTACCCGCTCGAAGCAACAGCATTCCGGCATGGACCCGCCCGCACCCGAACGCCAAAGTAGCCGCCTCGCGAAGACCAGAAAGAACGCACCGCCGCATCGCAGCGGCATGGAAGTCGGCATCGGCGAAATGGAAGGGCATGGCGGACGGCCTGTCGAAGAAGGCCTCCGTCGTTCACGGTGGCCTGCCGCCAGCGTCGAGGACGACGCTGCATTCCGGAACCCAGCGCAGCCAAGCCTGTCGTGAACCCGCTCCGCCCATCGGCGGGTCGCACTCCCGGAAGGTCTCAGCGGCGCAGCCGCTGGATGTCAAAACGCGCGCGGCACACCTGCCGCGCGCGTCGCGCCGATTCAAAAGCCCCGGCCCGAAGGCCGGGGCTCATGTTCACGCAGTAGCGTGCTCACCCTCTTTGGCCACCGCCTCGATGCTGCCACGGCCTACGGCTTCGGCCCTGACCTCACTCTCCGGCACGACACGCGTTTCCGCTTCGGCTGCGACAGCAGCGTCCTGCCCCCGGAACATCACAGGCAACCAGCCCGTACCCACCGCCAACCGCTCGGCTTCGCTCGCGATCTCGGCCTTCTTGAGCTTGCCCAGCCGGTTCACCTGATCCGACGCGAACGCCTGCACCGCTTCCAGCGCCTTGGCTTTCGAGACATGCTCGAAATAGCCCGCAGCGGTCGGCGTCCACCAGTCGTGCATATCGAGGTTCACCGCCCGCGCGAGCGCGGCGGCGGGCATCTCCTCTTCGTGCGAAGCCAGCACGCTGACCGTGGAGGCCACGCACACCGCCAGCAGCGACAGCAGTTCCTGCAGCGGCAAGGTCAGCAGTTCGGCGAACAGTGCTTCCGGGTTGTCAGGCAGGCGATCGGCCCAAGCCTGTCGAACCTTCGTCATGCCGATGGCTGCAAGCGACTGCGCCACGTCCGGCGCATGCAGCCCCAACCCGTCCTGCGGCGTGGCGCTGATATCGACCGGCGAACCGCCCGAGCCGTAGCTGTCCACAATCACACGCATAGCGAGACGATGTACCAAGGCCACCAGCGCGACCTGCGGGTGCCGCGCCACCTCGGCCTGCAACGCGGCGGTGCGGTGCGCGCTCAGGCGCTTCGCCAGCTTCTCCGAGATGCCGGGCTTGGCCGGTCCGTCACTATCGACCGGGTTGCTGCCCGCTCCGCCCTCTTCCTGCCGCGCCTGCTCCCGCAAGGTCTTGGCCTGTTCCTCGCGCAGCAAGCCGCGATGCACGACCACGCCGCCCATGGGATCGAGCGACACCACGGCCCCGGCCAGCGCCACCACGGCGGGCGAGTATTCGACCAGCCTCTGCTCGATGGCGTCCAGCTCGTTGCCGAGCTCGTCCATTTCCTCCTGCAGCGCCTGCGCCTGTTCGTCGGTCGTGTCCGCGTTCTCGTCGTCCAACCGCGCCTGCAGCTTCGCCTGTTGATCTTCGAGCTTGGCGATTCGCTTGGCCTCGGCCTTGCAGGGTTCGCGCCGCACGCTGCGCGCGCGTTGGAACTGGTACAGATCGGAGGACGCGACACGCGGCGCGGCATCCACCCATGCCCAGCCTTCGGCCCGCACCTGCTCGACGGTCGGTGCAAGCCTGTCGCGCGCCAGCGCATCCAACAGCGCGCCATCGGTCAGGAAGATGCCGCTTTGCTCGTCCGCGAACAGGTCGCGGCGCACCCCGCCGCCCGCCTGCTCGTAGGCTTCCACCCCCACGAAGCGCGCCACCGCATCGCGGCCGGCGTCGATCTCGTCACCGGTCAGGTGATCGCGCAGCGCCTCGGGGCTGCGCTGCCATTGCGGCGATTCGTAGAACGCCGCTTCCTGCGCCGCATGGTCATCGGTGATGGCCAGCGCCATCAACTGCTCCAGCGTCACGGCCTGCGATCCGAAGTCCGCCAGCAGCCGGGGCGAGACATTGGCGAGCTTCAGGCGCCGCTGCACCACCAAAGGCGTCACCCCGAAGTCGGCCGCGATGTCCTCCACCGGACGGCCCTCGGCCACGAGGTCTTTCCACGCGAACAGTTCCTCGATGGGCGACATGGCCTCGCGTTGCACGTTCTCGGTGAAGCTCACGGTACGCGCCGCATCGTCCTGCACCAACAGACAATGCACCTCATGGTCCTTCGCCAGCTTGCGGCGCTTGACCAGCAGCTTGAGCGCAGCCAAGCGCCGCCGTCCAGCGACCACCTCGTAGTGCTCGCCATCGGGTGCGGCCACCACAGTGAGGTTTTGCAGCAAGCCCACGCGGGCAATGCTCGATGCCAGTTCGGGGATCGACGTGCCGCCGCTCTTGCGCACATTGCGGCTCGAAGGCCGCAGCCTGGACAGCGGAATGAGCAGCAGTTGCTGCGAAGCCGCGACAGCGGCAGCGCCGCCCGTGGGGACGGATGCGGCGATGTAAGCGGCTGCGCCGATGGCAGCGGTTTCTTGAAAGGTAGCGGTGTTCATGAGTAGCTCCAATCGGAAAGATGGAAAGACGTAAAACCGAGGAATGAATGGAGGGGCTGCATGCCCCTTCGGAATGGCTCAGGCCTTGAGCTGGCGCATGCCATCGGCCAGCAGCCACAGGGCGCGGTTCAGCCGCAGGTTCTGGTCGATGCCCTGCACGGGCCGTGTGCTCTGGCAGCGACCGTTAGCGGCGCGGGCACGCAGGCCGCCCTTGATGAGGTTTTCCTGCGTACGGTTAAAGACGCTCCACAGGTCGCGGCGGTCGTCGTCCGTGCGGCGCGGCATCAGGATTTGCGTTTCCGTGATGGGCGCGGGCTTGTCCGAATCGTCGTACTTGAGGGCCAGCGCGGCACGGGCGAACACCTCGGATTCCCCGGCGCCCAGCGTGATGGCTTGCATGGATTCACGCGATTCCTGGGCCTGCCCGAAGCCTTCCAGCACGGCATAGGCGCCTTCGACCACATGGCCCGCCACGTCGCCCTTGTGGGGCACGCGCACATCGGCCACGGTGTCGCCGCACACCAGCCCGTTGCTGCACACGAAGCGGAACATGCCCGCCAGCATCTGGTAGCTGCTCGTCCCGTCATGGGAGTTCAGCAGGATGATTTCGTTGGCCTCGCGGCCATTGATCTGGCTGGCATGGCGCAGCCGGATCATGTGCTTGGTGAAGTCGCGCCTCCCCTCCTGCCGCACGCGGGTCTGGCACACCATGAAGGGCTCGAAGCCCTCCCCTCTGAGTTCCCCCAGCACGGTGGCCGTGGGGATGTAGCTGTAGCGCTCCGAGCGGCTGCCGTGCGGGGCCTGCGCGAAAATGGACGGAGCCACGGTCCGTATTTGGTCATCCGACAAGGGATGCTCCGAGCGCAGCACCGGCGAGTGGTTGGCGAAACGGGATGCAAGTTGCATGGTGATTTCTCCTGACGAAGTTGGCTGTTGAAAAAAGCCTCACCGGATTCCTAGATTCGGAGCCCTCTTCGGGTCTTCCGGTGCGGTCGGCACGAAGAACCCGGTTGGCCTCGTTGCCACCGTCTTTCCTGAGTTCATCGCCCGCGACCCAAGGAGCGCACGCCGGGGCGCTGTCAAGGAAGAAGCGCCAGGGCTGGTGCGGCCCGCAGCCGAAGGCGAGGACACGGCCTGGCGCGCCTTGACAGCGCCCCGGCGCGCGCTACGGTCGCGGACAAGGTGATGAGGGAAGGAAAGATGGCTGGACAGGCAGCGGCCGCCTTCGTCGCAGACCCCACGCAAGCGAAGCGCGCAGGCCCGGATCAACGAGCCGGGCCGTAGGCGTCAGCCGTGCGGAGCGAGGGTACGATGGAAGCCCAAAGGGGCGAGACGCCAAGGGTGGCTCGATGCGCACGCACGACAGCGCGACCGGCCATCACTTCCGTGGCCGGAGACGCCAGGAATCAGCTACTGTTGCGAGCAGTTCAACCCCGCAACACGACATCCCGGATGAGCACCACTCCAATGACAACAGAGACACGCGTCGCCGTCCTGGTCGACTGCGACAACGTGCCGCCCGACATCCTCGAACACGCGCTGCGCATGGTGGCCCAGTTCGGCCGTGTCGTGCTGCGCCGCGGTTACGGCAACCAGGGCACGCTGGCGAACAAGTGGCAGGACGCCCTGGTTCGCCTGGCCTTCACGCCCTGCCTGCAGTACCAGTACGCCGCCGGCAAGAACACCGCCGACATCGCCCTGGCGCTGGACGCACTGGAAGCGCTCTTCGACGAGCGCGCCGACACCTTCTGCCTGGTCACCAGCGATTCCGACTTCGCCTACCTGTGCCGCAAGCTGCGCGAACGCGGCGCCACCGTGTGCATCGTCGGCGAACCCAAGACCCCCGATGCCCTGCGCAACGCCAGCGACCAGTTCTTCGAATGGGTCCGCCCCGAGCCCCCGGCGGAAGCCGGGGTCGAGGCCACGCCGAAGGCCGCCGCGAAGGCGGAGCCGGCCAAGGCCGAGCCGCCGAAGCAGGAGCCACCCAAGCCGGCGCCGAAGCGCCGGCCACGCTTCCTCGTCGAGGCCGTGGCGCTGCTGGCCAGCGACACCTCCGAGGGCAAGGTCGGCCTGGGCGTCCTGGGCCAGTACCTCAAGCGCACCGACCCGGCCTTCTCGCCCCAGACCTACGGCCACTCGGGACTGCTGAACATGGTCAAGACCTACGACCTGCTGGCTTCTCAGCAGGAACAAGGCGGCCATTGGTCTGTGAGCCTGCTGCCCAAGGCAGAAGGCGCGGCGGAAGCCGACGCGCCGCGCGCATAAGCGGCGCACCAGCAAGAAGCGAGAGAAGGCCCGAAGGCCCCCTGCATCACAGCAGCCCCCGCTCGGCCATCGAGAGGATGGTGCCACCCGCGACGATCAGATGATCCAACACCCGAACGTCCACCAGCGCCGCCGCCTGCTTGAGTGTCTGCGTCAGTTGCTCGTCGGCCCGCGAGGGCTCGGCACAGCCGCTCGGATGGCAATGCACCAGCAGGAGCGCGGAACTGTTCAACGCCAGCGCATCTTTGACCACCTCGCGCGGATAGACCGAAGTCTGCGTCACCGTGCCCCGGAACATCTCGACGTAATCCAGCACCACATGCTGCGCATCCAGATGGACCACCGCGAAGACCTCATGGGACAAGGCCCCGAGCCGCGCCCGCAGGAAATCCTTGACCACCGCCGGCGACGTCAGCACGTTGGCGCCGCGCACCTGGCTCGCCAGCACCCGCTGCGCCGCCGCCAGCACCTCATCAGCCCCGGCCGGACGGTACTCGCCCGCGACATCGCGAACCAGCAGCGAAGACGAGGGAACCGAAACGAAGGAATCGAGGGAAGAGAACAGATCGTGCAACATGGCGAACTCCAGCGATCGGGCGGGATTGCCCGAGACCGGAACCGGCACACCGCAGCGCAGCCGTCAGGGTTCACAGACGGCCGAAGGACGCCAGCGTGCGCAGCACGCGCAGACCTTGACAGCGAGAACGGTGTGCAAAGATGAAGGGAACCAGCAAGCCGCCCCACCACGCTCCCACCCGATTGGGCAAGCGCAGCGCGCAGTGGTTCTTCTTGAGGGAGGGTGCTGGACGCCGATCAAGATGGTCAGCGACCCGGGCTTCAGGCGTCCTCCCAACGGCTTCGTCGTGGCATTCCTCTTGACTGACGATGGAGATGTGCGTGAAACGATCCGAACTGTATGCGTTGGTCTGGCAGACACCCCTTCGCCATCTGGGGCCGAATCTCGGCCTGTCCGATGTCGGACTCTCCAAGCTCTGCCGCCGATACGAAATCCCTGTTCCACCCGTCGGCTATTGGACCCGCCTCGCGGCCGGCAAGATCTGTGTGCAGACCCCACTGCCGCCTTCCGACGTCGATCACGAAGTCCACTTGCCGGAGAAGGACACCACGGCGGCCCGCGCTTCCGACGCCACGAGGACCCAGCAGGTCCAGCAGGCGTTTTCCCGGGCGAGGGACGCCGTCGTGCTGCAGCCCATCGACATACCGCCCTCACTCGACCACTGCCACCCTCTGGTGGCAAAGACCGCTCGCTTCTTCCAGTCCATCGAGCGCGATGAGGCGAAGTTGGCGGTGGAGGCGGAAGAAGCCAGGCGACTGCGCAAGCCCTTCTTCGGCGCCGCGTCGAGCCACAGAATGACCTCGGGCCGGTACACCTCCGGCAGCGGCTGCCTGCGCATCACCGCCACCCTGACCCACATTGACTGGATTCTCCGTTTCCACGAAGCGCTCATCCGGGGACTGATTGCCGGGGGATGCCAGGTCGTCGCTGGCCGGGGAGACGTGTCGAACACGATCGAGATCCGGCGCGCGGGCGGCGCCATCAGGCTGAACTTCTCCGAACAGGTTGAGAAAATTGCTCAACCAAAGCGCCAGGATTTCCTCTTTCATCGAGATGAGTACAGGGCCCTTAATGGCTACAAGCTGAAGCTGGAGAGAGACTGGCACGTCATCGCCCGCCAATGGACAGGCAGCCGCGAAGAGCTGGAGCAGCAACTCCCGGAGATCACGCGCGCCCTGATCGCATTCCCGGAAGCCGAGGCACTGAGGTCCAAGCTGCTGACCGAGGAAGCAGTTATCCGACAAAAGCAGGAGCGGGAGGCGGCGCGGGCGCACAGCATTGCGCTCGCCGCAGAGCAGGCGTATGCGCAGCGCCGGGAAGCGCGAGCGAATCAACTGCATCGCGCCGTTGCGGTCGGCCAATCCCTTGCGACCTATCACAGTGCCCTGGATGTGCTGTCGCGCCTGGAGGGGATCGCCCGCGATCGACCCGAGGACGACGCATTGCGCACATGGATCGCACTCGTGCGAAACAGCCTCAAGGATCCCGTGCATGAACTGGCCAACGCGTTGCGTACCGAAGCGGCGCAGCCGGAACGGCCGCTTTGGTGGCCGGAATGAGGCGCCCCAGCCCACATCAACAACCTTCGCAGAAACGATCGGAAATCAACATGGCCGAGAACCGCCGAATCCTTGCGCACGTTCTCATCGAGATGAACCCGCTCGCGGGCCAGGGCGCGGAGGCCACCAAGGCCGCACTGCGATCGGCAATTCAGGTGGGCCTGAATGCCCAAGTCCTGGAGCTGAACGTCTATCCGATCGCCGCGGAAGATAGTGCGCGTCATGTGAAGGCCCAGATCCCGCACTCAGACCCCTCCGACCACGACCAGGTCGTCGAAGAGTACTTGCACAGCGGCATGCAGGTGCAGATCTATCGCGATGCTGGGCCTAAATCGCCGCCCACCTACTACGCCGTGGTCACGAACCCGAACGTGAAGAACCCCAGCGGAGCGGTTATCGAGTCAAAGTCCTATGCTGAACTGAAGCAAGCCGCCGACGCACGAGCCGAGCGCAAGGCATTCCTGCTGGAAAGGAAGAGGGAAGGTCGTTGAGAGGGGATCGGTCATAGGGCAGAGAGCTTGAACGCTCGCCATGCACTGAACGCCCTTCTCCGATTTCCACGCCTACGCCGTTGTGCGCCTCGCATCGCTCTGGCGAGTTGGTTCCAGCAGACATCGCTGGCAACCTACGGACGTCCCGCAACGGCATTGAACGCGCTGCGGAAGAACCGAAAGGTAATGCCCATGCGAACCCATACCCTCAACGAACCGAGCGCGCGCGTCGCCGCCGACCCTAGCGTTCAAAGAGCCCTGCAGGCGGCTCATCTGCTGCAAGAGGCGCTCACGCTCCTTCGCGGTGACGCAACGGCGCCGCCGATGCAGACGGCAAAGCGCGCCTCCGACAGGCTTCTGAGACTGCCCGAAGTCGAGCGCCTCACCGGCCTGTGCAGGTCGGCCATCTACGAGCAGATGCGCAGGGGCATCTTTCCTCGCTCGGTGAAAACCGGACAGCGCGCCGCGGCGTGGCCAGAGAGCGCCGTGCAATCATGGATCGCGGATCGCATGGACGGGCGCGCGACATGAATACTGCATGCAGCCCGTCTGCTGCGCGCAACGCAACAGCGAAGTCGACGCCGAGTGTGGGAGCAGCCGGTGCGGCCGGTCTATCCGCAATACACCTTGAGCGGCGTCTGGTAGGTCTCGGACAGGAAGCGGTCCGTTACGCCGAGCAGGGCAAGCTGATGATCAGCTGCCCCCGTCTTGGAAAGGCCTGGCTGGACGATATAGACCCTCAACGTGACGGCACAGATGCGGCTGAGATCACGGATCTGTGCCAAGCGGTCTTTGGAGCCAACCTCAAAGCGCGTTGGCCGGCCGCCCTCTACACGGTCCGCGTCCCGCTTAAGGAGATGTGCAAAGAGGTCAGTGCGACGCTCCTTGTTGTGGAGCCACATGACACTGCGCTGAGCTTGCCCGCAGACGACGTACATGTCGTCAATGCGCGCCCCGGGCACATCGCCGCCCGAGTACTTGCAGTGGTAGAGGTCTACCGTGATGAGTCGGGGCTGGCTCTGGCTGTCCAGATTGATGCCGACGATGTCCGCGGCTTCGCCGGCGCCATCGTCATCGAACACGATTTCGTGCCTGTTCTCCGCCTTGATGTGCTCAATCATTCGGTACTGAACGGAGTCCTTGCGACGTTCCTCTCTCTGTGATTCCTTGGTGATGTCAATGCCTGTCCAGTCGAGCACTTCCAAGCGGTCTCGCAAATACAGCTGCGCCGAGGTGCGCAGCTCGACGTGTGTGTTTCCCTCCAGCTTTGATCCGTCGGCGAACCAGATCGTCGGAGGATGCTCAGTCAGGTAGGCGCAAAGGTCGTAGTCGCCCCCGCGATGAATCGTTGCGGTCGCGGCACCTTCGTAGACGAACTCAAAGTCGGCGGCCCTGCCACGCGTCACGAAATTGAGCCGGACCTGAACCTCCCGGGACTCGCTGTACACGCGCAGGACGATCGGGCCGGTCGAGTTGAAGTCCCGAACCTCGATGCTGACGTTGGTCAGATGCTCCTCGACCGTGTAGACGAAGGAGATCTTGGTCGCCGACTCCACCAAGTCGAGCAATTCCACGGGCCAGTCCACACCTACTGGCACCGAGGCCGGCCGCGCACTCACAAGCCGGGGTATCAACGTGCCCCTCAGGACCTCCTCGGGGTCAATGCTGTCGTCGACGAGCTTGGCACCGACATGCTTGCACCAGGCGGCAAATTCGTTGACCTTCAGCCGCAAGGTTGCCCACACGCGCCCCTTCTTGCCCGCACCGATCGAGGCAGGGCCGCCGTTTTCGAAGCCGAACCCGGCGAGGACGGCTTTCGTGGTCGTCTCCAAGGTTGTATCGGTCAAGCGTGCCCCGACGTCGGGGCCCATGCGGCCCGTGTACCGCACCTGGCGACCGAACTGCTCGTCGAGGCCGACGTTCATCAACATCAACCGATTGATGCCCGCAAACGCTCTGAAGACGCCGGGCGCTTGGATCAGCTCGACGTCGTCCCCGCACAAGGCACGCGCGAACGGGGCGTAGTTGCCCGTGTTCGTGGATCCGTGGATGAAAAGCAGTGACTGGTCTTTGTCCCAGACTGCGATGCAAAGCTCCCAGACCAATCCCTCGACAGCGGGTACGGCGGTCCACGCCACGCCTTGCCTTTTGGCCGCGATGATGATGAGCGTCCTTTCCTTCTCGTTGAGGATGGGGTAGATCTCTTCGCCTTCAGCCAGCCCCGGGAAAGCCTTGTTGTGCTCGGAAGGCTTCCATTGGGCACAGTGCGTCCGATAGGCCACCATGCTTGCGGCCGGCCTGATCTCGTTTACCGGGATCTCGTCCAGCTGGTTGTCGAACCCGCCCATGAAGCGCTGTGCCTCCAGTTCCTGTCCGATCGCACTTTCGCTCAGGCTGGGGAGCAGGAGATTCCAATCGGGATCTTGGGTGTAAAGAGTTCGGAGTTCTTCGCGCAGGTTGACGTCGGCGATGTTCGCGATGAACACCGGATCGCCCAGGTCGTCCCTGGACCGCGTGAAGCGGCCGGCAAGTTGCAGCGTCACCGCCAGGCTCTTGCGGAGATCGTGGAAGGCCGCGATCTTCAACTCCGGCATGTCGAAGCCTTCGCCGAGCATGTCAACGCAAACGACTATGCGCGACCTGCGCTGGTCCAGCTGGCTGCGTGCTGCCTGAGCGTCGGCCTTCGTCATGCCGCTGTGAAGCATCACCGGATTGAACTGGCCAAGCTCCTGGTAGATCGTGAGCACCTGTGCAGCCCGTATTTGCGTGGATACGCGTGCCATGGCAACGTGCAGGCCTGTGGCATCGGCGTTGAGCTCCTCGATGACCTTGGCGGCGATGTCGCGGTCAGCTCTGGCGTTATTGAAGGAATACACCGAGCTGAACCTGATGGCTCGGAAATAGCCCTCTCGCTGCGCCTGCCTCATTGGATAGACGTACACGATCTCTCCGTCCAGAGGCACCCCGTCTTCGCGGAATGGCGTGGCGGTGAACTGCAAGACATGCCGCTTGTGTGCCTTGAAAACCGACTTGAATGCGTGCCAGGTCGGTGCTTCGGCGTGATGGGCTTCATCGATGAACAGGTGCGTGCAGAGCTCAGCCATCCTGACCTGCACCTCGTGGCTGCACTTCCCTGCAAGTACGCTGGTTGTCACGATGACGTTGCACCGTTTGAACAGCTCATCCACCTCCTCGACGGTCGTGGGCCGCTTCTCAAGCGTGCCGACGACAGGCCTCAGCACGTTCGCTGCGAGCAGCACGGAGCGGGGATCCTTCAGAATGCCCAGCGAGAAGAACTTCAACGCGATCTGCGTCCTCAACGCGTCGGTGGGCACGATCACCACGACCCGCGTGCACAGGGCGGAGATCATCGTGGCCAACATCGTCTCGGTTTTGCCCGTACCGGTCGGCATGACGACGGTCGCAACATCGCTCTTGGTAGACCAATGAGCGTGAATTGCATGAAGCGCTCCCAGTTGAGGGCGGCGCAAGCCGACTTGTCCTCCGCGGAGCTGGTCCTCGCCAATGAAGTTAAACGCGGCGAACCAGCTGTCCCGCGCCTGGGCGGCCGTGGGACCAGTGCCGAGGTCCGGGTGGGCGAGCCATTTGCCTTGGCTTAGGTCGGCCTCAACCGCACCATCAGCGACATCGCCGAGCAGAACGGGCCCGTCGTTTGGCATCTGACTTGTCGGCGGTGCCTTAGGAAAGACATACAGGACGCGACCGTCAGTGCCGCTCAGCTTCCATCCCGTTCGCGAGGGCACCGTGAACTTTGTCAACGCGCCCTCGACAACCTCAGAGGGATGCGCGAGCTGGCCGATAAAACCCCGCAAAGTCTTGGCATCGACGCCCTTGACGGACGGCACGGTTAGTCGGATCACAGGTCCTCCCAAAGGGTCGGCTAGAACGGGTTCTTCTGACGTGTGTCTAATCGTAAATCAGGTTATGAAGGCGCGCCCATGAACATGCGTCGATGGCCGTGGCTCACAACTTCCATGACCTCCTTCCTGACGCTGCTCTGCTCAGCCGCCCCCAGCGACCGCTTGCCGGCAGTAAGCGCGAAAAAGAGCTGGTCCAACGGAAGACCGCAACTGCCGCAAAGCCGCCCCCAATCGCAGACGCGCAGCCAGCCAGAGCGTGCAGAATCATCAATAAGAGGACAGCAGACACTGTCCCGGCGATCCATTGCGCGCGATCCCGCTTCGCACCTTGGCCGAGACCTGATTGATACCTCGTCGCCGTCGCCTTGCGCGGCCGCTCGAGAACGATGACGCCGCCTCCAGGCACCAGCGCACCGCGACATACTGCTCGAACGGCGCTCTCGGAGGTGCCGTGCTATCACCCGACAAGAGTCGTTCTCAGGCGGCCGTTTTCAGCTCAGCCAGTGGAGAACCCGCTTTGGTAGTCAGCACATCCAGATAGTCCGCCCACCGCTGGAGCATCACGGTCCGCTGCTTGAGATACTGCGTACGGTTGTAGGCACGGCCATTGGCGTCCTTGACGGCGTGCGCCAACTGGGCTTCGATCACCAGCGGATCGATCTCCAGCGTTTCTGCCAGCAAGGTCCGGGCTGTCGCCCGGAAGCCATGAACCGTCTGCACGGTTGGGCCGTAGCCCAGGGTCAGAAGCGCTGCACGCAGGGTGTTGTCCGAGATTGGCCGCTCATGACTGCGCTCACCCGGGAAGACTAGCGTACTGTGGCCCGTAATGGGATGTAGCTTGCGCAGCAGCTCCACAGCCTGCCTGGGCAGCGGTACCAAGTGCGGATCACCATGTTGCTTGCCATCGATGCGCCGCTTCATCCGCGCAGCGGGCACGGTCCAGAGCGCCCCGTCGAGATCGATCTCGGCCCAGGCCGCCGCTCGCAATTCGTTCGGGCGCTGAAAAAGCATAGGCGCCAGTTGAAGCGCCGTGCGCACGATGGCTCCGCCTTGGTAGCCCCGGATGACGCGTATCAGCGTCCCCAGTTGGGCCGGATCGGTGATCGCCGCGAAGTGCCGCTTCTTGTGGGGCGTGAGTGCCCCCTTGAGATCCACCGTGATATCGCGCGGCGCCCGCGCGGTTGCGACCGCGTAGCGCCACACCGCCCGTGCCGTCATCAGCACGCGGCCGGCCACGTCGAGAGCGCCGCGTTCCTCGACACGGCGCAGGGCCGCCAACAACTCGATGGCCTCGATTTCGCTGATGCGACGAGCAGCAAAGTACGGAAAAAGATCCTTTTCCAGGTTGCGCTTCTCGCGGGTGGCGTAGTGGCCGCTCCACCGTGTATGGTGCTTGTCGAACCACTCGAGCGCGGTCTCTCGAAAGGTGTCGCCGGTGTTCACGGCCGCCTTGAGCTTGACGACCTGCCTCGCCTGAATGGGGTTGATCCCGGCCGCTTTCTGCGCCTTGGCCGCATCACGCGCCTTGCGCGCCGCGGCGAGGCTCACGTCAGGATAGGAGCCCAAGGCGAACTTCTTCTCGACCCCTTCGATCCTGAACTTCCAGAACCACCGACGAGAACCCGAGGCCGAAACCTCCAGATAGAGGCCGCCTGCGTCGGCGTAGCGTGCCTGCTTTCGGTCAGGTGGACAGGAGGCGTTGCGGCATGCGGCATCGGTCAACGGCATGGGGTACATCCATGGGGTGGGGGTACAAAACCGCCATCCCAGGGGGTTCAGGCGGCTTGTACCCCCTTTTGTACCCCCACTTGGCGCTGGCAGTCACCGGATTTCAGTGTATGCCGGCGGACGCGATTCGCCCAGTTCCCCAATGAAAAAGGGCGTCCGGTGGATGAAACCGGACGCCCTTGGACGTTTTGTTGGTCGGTGTGAAAGGATTCGAACCTTCGACCCCTTGCACCCCATGCAAGTGCGCTACCAGGCTGCGCCACACACCGAAGCTCTCGATTATAGCGGTTGAAATTCAGCGTCCGATAGTCAACAGCTCACGAATTTCAAAGAGTTCGCGCCGCAGGTGCAACAACTGCGACAGATCGACCGTCTGCGCAGCAGCGGGTGCAGCGGACTCCTGCACCACCGCGGCGTCGAATTCTTCCTGATCGATCTCGATGGCCTCCACGCCTTCAAGCGGCACCTCTCCTGCCTTGCGACGGTCGCGCTCGCCCTGCACGAGTTCCTGCAGCTTGTTGCGCGCCCCGCTGATCGTGAAGCCCTGGTCGTAGAGCAGATCGCGGATGCGGCGGATCATCAGCACCTCGTGGTGCTGGTAGTAGCGGCGGTTGCCGCGCCGCTTCATCGGCCGCAGCTGCGTGAACTCCTGCTCCCAATAGCGCAGCACGTGCGGCTTGACGCCACACAACTCGCCGACCTCACCGATGGTGAAGTAGCGTTTGACGGGAATCGGTGGGAGCGTTTTCTCCATTGAAATCAAGACTGTGCGCGGGAAACCTTAGAGATTACTCCACCCGGGCGCACAGCACCAAGCACTATTCCGCCCCCAAGCTCCACTCGACTTCGGCTGCGCCGTTCTGGTCGATGCTTCCGTGAATCTGTTCCTTGAGCTTGGCGCTCGCGTGGAACGTGGCCACGCGGCGCTCGCCGATCGGAATCGCCTCGCCGGTGCGCGGATTGCGGCCCGGCCGAGGCGCCTTCACGCGGATCTGGAAGTTGCCGAAGCCCGAGATCTTCACGTCCGTGCCCTCGATGAGGCTGTTGGCCACGAGTTCGAAGAACGCCTCGACCATGTCCTTGGACTCACGCTTGTTCAGGCCGATCTGCTCGAACAGCAGGTCGGCCAGATGCGCCTTGGTGAGCGCGGGCGTTTCGAGAGCCTCGAGCGTGAATTCGGCAGCGTTCATTCCCGTCATCCCCTCAAGCGGCCGCCGAGCGTGGCGCCCAATTGTTCGACGATTGCGCGGACCGCAGGTTCGACCTGCTCGTCCGTCAAGGTGGCGCCGTCGTTCTGGAAGGTCAGGCGAACCGCCATGCTCTTCTCTCCTTGGGCCAGTGCACCGGGCGCAACCACGGCACCATCGCGCAATGGCTGCGGACGATAGATGTCGAACAGCGTCACGTCGCGCAGCAGACCCTGTGCGGCTGTTGCCGTGCGAATGGCCTGTACCAGTGCATCGTGCGTGACGGCTTCGGCCACGACGACGGCGAGGTCGCGCTCCACGGCCTGGTGCTTCGGCACGGGCTGCGCAACCGGCACGGAGCGTGCAGTGACGACGTCGAGGTCGAGTTCGAACAGCACCGGCGCCTGGGCGAAGTCCCACTTCTGGCGCCAGCGCGGATGCAGTTCGCCGACGAAGCCGATGGCCTTGCCGTCAACCAGCACACGTGCCGAACGGCCCGGGTGCAGCGCAGGATGCTCAGCCACTTCGAAGACCGGCACGAGCGGTGCAAGCAGTGCCTCGACGTCGCCCTTGACGTCGTAGAAGTCGACGCGGTTCGGCTTGCCGTCCCAGCGCGCCTCGTCGGCATCGCCCCAGGCGAGGCCCGCCACGCGCATCGGCTGATTCACGCCGCGCACGGTGCTGTCGGTGGTGACGACGCTGTCGTCGCGCATGAACACGCGGCCCAGCTCGAACACGCGCACGCGCGGCGCCTTGCGATCGAGGTTGAACTTGAGCACCTGCAGCAGCGAGCCGAGCAGCGACGAGCGCATCACGCTCATCTGGCTGGCGATGGGGTTCAGCAGCTTGATCGGGTTGGCATTGCCTGCGAGGTCTTGCTCCCAATGCGCTTCGACGAAACTGAAGTTGATCGTTTCCTGGTAGCCCAGCGCTGCGACGCTGCGGCGCACCGCGAACCGGCTGCGCTGCGCCTCGGGCCGCACGCGGGCGGTGATGGGTGCGAGCGGTGCGATGGTCGGCAGGTTGTTGAAGCCGATCAGGCGCGCGACCTCTTCGATCAGGTCTTCTTCGATCAGCAGGTCGAAGCGGTGCGGCGGCGGGGTCACAGTCAACGTGCCCTCGCCTTCGGTGATCGCGAAGCCGAGGCGATTCAGCGCGTCGGCGCATTGCGCTTGCGTCAGCGGCATGCCGATCACGCGCGCCGCACGCTCGACGCGCAGCGTGACGGGCACGGCCTCGGGCACGCGCAGCGTCTGGTCGTCCATCCTGCCAGCCTCGCCGCCGCAGATTTCAATGATCAGCTGCGTGATGCGCTCGATGATCTGCACCGTGCGGCTCGGATCGACACCGCGCTCGTAGCGGTGACCCGCGTCGGTCGAGAAGTTGAAGCGGCGCGAGCGGCCCTGCACCGCCTCCGGCCACCAGAAAGCGGCTTCGACGTAGATGTTGCGCGTGTCGTCGGACACCGAAGTGGCGTCGCCGCCCATGATGCCGGCGAGGGACTCGACCTCGCGGTCGTCGGCGATCACGCCGACCTTGTCGTCCACGGTGATCGTGTTGCCATTGAGCAGCTTGAGCTGCTCGCCCGCCTTGCCCCAGCGCACCGTGAGGCCACCGTGGATCTTGTCGAGGTCGAAGATGTGGCTGGGCTGGCCGTACTCGAACATCACGTAGTTCGAGATGTCGACCAGCGGCGTCACGCTGCGTTGGCCGCAGCGCGCGAGGCGCTCGACCATCCATGCCGGCGTGGCGACCTTGGTGTTCACGCCGCGTACGATGCGGCCCGAGAAGCGGCCGCACAGGTCGGGCGCCTCGACCTTGACGGGCAGCACATCAGAGAACGACGTGGCCACGGCCGCGATGGCCGGCGTCTTCAGCGGTGCGCCGGTGAGTGCGGCGAGTTCGCGCGCCACGCCGTACACGCTGAGGCCGTGCGCCAGGTTCGGCGTGAGCTTCAGGGTGAGCAACGCGTCGTCCAGCTTGAGTACGTCGCGCACGTCGGCGCCGATGGGCGCATCGGCAGCGAGTTCAAGCAGACCGCCGTGGTCTTCGCTCAGCTTCAGTTCGCGCGCCGAGCACAGCATGCCCTGGCTCTCGACGCCGCGCAGCTTGCCCAGCTTGATGAGAAAGGGCTTGCCGTCTTCGCCCGGCGGCAGTTCGGCACCGACCAGCGCGCACGGCACCTTGATGCCGACGCGCGCATTCGGCGCGCCGCACACGATGTTGAGCAAGGCGCCCTGCCCCGCGTCGACCTGGCACACGCGCAGGCGATCGGCGTTGGGGTGCTGCACCGCTTCCCTGATCTCGCCGACCACGATGCGCGTGAAAGGCGGCGCCACCGGTCGGCGCTCCTCGACCTCGAAGCCGCCCATGGTGAGCGTTTCGGCCAGTGCGGCGCTGTCGATGGGCGGGTTGCAGAACTCGCGCAGCCAGGATTCCGGGAATTGCATCTCTTCGATCTCGATCTGGTTTTTCTATCTGTGGAGGGGGCTCACTGGAACTGCGAGAGGAAACGCAGGTCGCCGTCGAAGAACAAGCGCAAGTCGTTCACGCCGTAGCGCAGCATGGTGAGCCGGTCGGGGCCCATGCCGAAGGCGAAGCCGATGTATCGCTCGGGGTCGAGCCCCATGTTGCGCACCACGTTCGGATGCACCTGGCCCGAGCCCGCCACCTCGAGCCAGCGGCCGGCCAGCGGGCCGCTCGCGAACTGGATGTCGATCTCGGCGCTCGGTTCGGTGAACGGGAAGAAGCTCGGGCGGAAGCGCAGCACGAGGTCATCGCGCTCGAAGAAAGTGCGGCAGAAGTCGGTGAAGACGACCTTCAGGTCCTTGAAGCTCACGTTCTCGCCGAGCCACAGGCCTTCGCACTGGTGGAACATGGGCGAGTGCGTGGCATCGCTGTCGACGCGATAGGTGCGGCCCGGCGCGATCACGCGGATCTCGGGCGCCTTCACGGTGCCGGTGGTGTCGGCTGCAGCGGCGGCGAATTCGGCCGCGTACTTCTTGATGTGCTGATGCGCGTAGCGAACCTGCATCGGGCTGGTGTGCGGACGCAGGTTGTAGGGAATGCCGTCGTCGCCATTCAGGTCGACGTAGAAGGTGTCCTGCATCGAACGTGCAGGATGATTCGGTGGGTTGTTGAGCGAGGTGAAGCTGTGCCAGTCGCTCTCGATTTCGGGGCCGTCGGCCACGTCGAAGCCCATGCTCGAGAAGATCTCCTCGATGCGCTCCAGGGTGCGGCTCACGGGATGCAGTCCGCCGGAAATGCGGCGACGGCCGGGCAGGCTCACGTCGAGCGCTTCGGCGCGCAGTTGCAGCGAGAGTTCTTCGTCGGCCAGTTGCTGGCGGCGGTCGGTCAGCGCGGTCTCGATGGACTGCTTGCCCACGTTGATCGCGGCGCCGCGGGACTTCTTCTCTTCGACACTCAGCGCGGCCATGCCCTTCATCAGCTCGGTGATGCGGCCCGACTTGCCGAGGAACTGCGCCTTGGCGTTTTCGAGCTCGGCGGGCGTCTTCGCTTCGGCGAAAGCGGCGCGTGCGGTGTCGACCAGGGAGTCCAACTCGTTCATAGCAACAAAAATCTTCGAGGGGAAATAAAAAAGAGCTGGAGCCTTTTCAAGCGCCAGCCCTTGAGCCGTGGGCGCAAGAAGCCGTCCGGAGACGGCGACCTGCTGTGCAAAATCAAGCAGCCAGCTTGGCCTTGACCTGCTCCACGATGCCGGCAAAAGCGGCCTTGTCGTGCACGGCGATGTCCGCAAGCATCTTGCGGTCGATCTCGATACCGGCCTTGCGGATGCCGTTGGCGAACTGGCTGTAGGTCAGGCCCAGTTCACGCGAGGCGGCGTTGATACGCGCGATCCACAGCTGACGGAACACGCGCTTCTTGGTACGACGGTCACGGTAGGCGTATTGGCCTGCCTTCATCACCGCCTGTTTGGCGACGCGGAAGACATTGCCGCGGCGACCGCGGAAACCCTTGGCGAGTGCGAGAACTTTCTTGTGGCGGGCGCGAGCCGTTACACCACGTTTGACGCGAGGCATGTGTGTACTCCTTGTTCGTCTGAGTTAAATGCCACGGCCGGGCAGCATGGCGGCGACAGAAACCATGTTGGTCTCATGCACTGCGACTGCACCACGGAGGTGACGCTTGTTCTTGGTGGTCTTCTTCGTCAAGATGTGACGCTTGAAGGCTTGACCGCGCTTGACGGTGCCACCGGGACGAACGCGGAAACGTTTTTTCGCGCTGCTCTTGGTCTTCATTTTGGGCATGTGAATGCTCCTTTAGTTTGTGCTCGTGAGGCGCCATGGATGCTCCACGGACTTGTTGGCCCCGAGACACTTCTTTATCTCGCCCCTGCCCGCTCTTCTTTCAAAGTGCCGGCAACGGCGAAATCCCTTCAAAACCCTGACTGCTGCAAGCGCCTCAGGCAGTTGCAGCCGGCGCCGTTGCCGGCGCAGCGTCTGCTGCCGGCTTGGGAACCCCGCCGCCGGCCTTCTTGCGGCCCGGCGCGATCATCATGATCATCTGCCGGCCTTCGAGCTTCGGGAACTGCTCGACCATGATCAGGTCGCCCAGTTCGTCGCGAATGCGCTGCAGCAATGCCAGACCCAGCTCCTGGTGCGTGATCTCGCGGCCGCGGAAGCGCAGCGTGATCTTGCATTTGTCGCCGTCCTCAAGAAAGCGCTTGATGTTGCGCATCTTGATGTTGTAGTCGCCATCGTCGGTACCGGGCCGGAACTTGATTTCCTTGACCTCGATGACCTTCTGCTTCGACTTCGCCTCGGCTGCCTTCTTCTGCTCGTGGTACTTGAACTTGCCGTACTCGATCAGGCGACATACCGGCGGGTTGGCCGCCGCGACGACCTCCACCAGATCCACATCGGCCTCGCCGGCGAGGCGCAAGGCCTCCGAGAGGCTCATAACACCCAATGGCTCGTTTTCCGGGCCTACAAGGCGGACTTCCGGGGCCATGATTTCCCGGTTCAGGCGGTGTTGGCGTTCCTCGCGGTGGCGGCGGTCGCGAAATGCAGTAGCGATGGTCAGAATCCTTCAAAAATTGCTACAAAATCTGTAGCGAACGCCGGTCAGTCCTCGCGGACAAGCGGGACGATCTGGCTAGGAAACATATGGGGTGTTTCAGAGGCAAATCAACGCTTGTCGGCAACGTCCTGGACGAGCCGTTGCACGAACGATTCGAGGGACATTGCTCCGAGGTCTTGATTGCCCCGGGCGCGCACTGCGACGGCACCTGCTTCCTTTTCCTTGTCGCCCACGACGAGGATGTAAGGGAGCTTTTGCAACGAATGCTTCCGTATTTTATACGTAATCTTCTCGTTGTGCAGATCCAGCTGGACCCTAAGCCCTTGATTCTGCAGCGTTTTCGCCACTGAAGCAGCGTAGTCGGCCTGCCCTTCGCTGATGTTGAGCACCGCCACCTGCACCGGAGCGAGCCATGCGGGCAGTGCGCCGGCATGGTGTTCGATCAGCATGCCGATGAAGCGCTCGAGGCTGCCGACGATGGCGCGATGCAGCATCACGGGGTGCGCGCGGCCGCTCGATTCCGTCACGTACTCGCCGCCCAGGCGCTCGGCCGTGTTGAAGTCGACCTGCATCGTGCCGCACTGCCACTGGCGGCCCAGCGCGTCCTTCAACGTGTATTCGATCTTCGGGCCGTAGAAGGCACCATCGCCCGGCGAGATGATGAAGTCGACGCCCGAACGGCGCAGCGCCTCCATCACCGCATGCTCGGCCTTGTCCCACAGTTCGTCGGAGCCGACGCGGTTGTCGGGCCGCGTGGCCACCTTGTAGAGGATGTCCGTAAAGCCGAAGTCGGCATAGACCTTCTGCAGCTGCTCCGTGTACGCGATGCACTCGTCGAGGATCTGGTCTTCCGTGCAGAAGATGTGGCCGTCGTCCTGCGTGAAGCCGCGCACGCGCATGATGCCGTGCAGCGCGCCACTGGGCTCGTTGCGGTGGCACTGGCCAAACTCGCCATAGCGCAGCGGCAGGTCGCGGTAGCTGCGCAGGTCGCTCTTGAAGATCAGCACATGGCCCGGGCAGTTCATCGGCTTGAGCGCGTATTCGCGCTTTTCCGACTCCGTCGTGAACATGTTGTCGCGGTAGTTCTGCCAGTGGCCCGTTTTCTCCCACAGGCTTTTGTCGAGGATCTGCGGACCCTTCACTTCCCAGTAGCCCGTGTCGCGGTAGATGCCGCGCATGTACTGCTCGACCTGCTGCCACACGGCCCAGCCCTTGGGGTGCCAGAACACCACGCCCGGCGCCACTTCGTCGATGTGGAACAGGTCGAGTTCCTTGCCAAGCTTGCGGTGGTCGCGCTTCTCGGCTTCCTCGATGCGCTGGATGTACTGGTCGAGCTGCTTCTTGTCGGCCCAGGCCGTGCCGTAGATGCGCTGCAGCTGCTCGTTCTTGGCGTCACCGCGCCAATAGGCGCCGGCCAGCTTCGTGAGCTTGAAGACCTTCAGGAAGCGCGTGTTCGGCACGTGCGGGCCGCGGCACATGTCGACGTATTCCTGGTGGTAGTACAGGCCCATGGCCTGCTCGTCGGGCATGTCCTCGACGAGGCGCAGCTTGTAGTCTTCGCCGCGCGACTTGAAGACCTCGATGACTTCGGCGCGGGGCGTCATCTTCTTGATCACGTCGTAATCCTGCGCGATCAGTTCGCGCATGCGCGCCTCGATGGCGGCCATGTCCTCGGGCGTGAAGGGGCGCTCGTACGAGATGTCGTAGTAGAAGCCCTCGTCGATCACGGGCCCGATCACCATCTTGGCCGTCGGATAGAGCTGCTTCACCGCGTGGCCGACCAGGTGGGCCGTCGAGTGGCGGATGATCTCCAGGCCCTCGTCGTCCTTGGGCGTGATGATCTGCAGCCTGGCGTCGTGGTCGATGACGTCGCTGGCATCGACCAGCCGGCCGTCGATCTTGCCGGCCACCGTCATCTTGGCGAGCCCGGGGCCGATGGACTGGGCGACTTCGGCCACCGAAACCGGGCCGGGGAACTCGCGGCGCGAGTTGTCGGGGAGCGTGATCTGGATCATGTGGAAACCTCGGGAGAAAAACAAAAAAGCGCGGTGGATGCCGCGCTTTGCCTGGTTGAAGAGCTGGCGGAAACCAGCGAGCGCGGGGCTACCGGCCTTTTCCTTCGAAGAAGAAAAAGCCGCTGAATCCTTGCGGAGTAGTTCGCGGTGTCATAACCAAGATGCCTTTCTCGCTCTTGTTGAGTGCAGAGGCGGGGATTCTAACTTCTGCCCGTTCAAGCCGCGGCCGCGGCGCCGTGGAGCCCCGGCGCCTCGTCGGGTTGCCCATAAAAAAGCCCGGCGCGTGGCCGGGCTCGAGAGTGACAGCGAAAACCGCGTCCGCGGATCAGTGGAACTGCTCTTCCTCGGTCGAACCCGACAGCGCCTTCACACTGGACGAGCCGCCCTGGATCACGGTGGTCACGTCGTCGAAGTAACCCGCGCCCACTTCCTGCTGGTGCGACACGAAGGTGTAGCCCTTGTCGCGCGCGGCGAACTCGGGTTCCTGCACCATGTTGACGTAGTGCTTCATGCCTTCGCCGCGGGCATAGGCGTGGGCGAACTGGAAGGTGTTGAACCAGTTGACGTGGATGCCGGCCAGCGTGATGAACTGGTACTTGTAGCCCAGCTCCGACAGGTCTTCCTGGAACGAGGCGATTTGCTTGTCGTCGAGGTTCTTCTTCCAGTTGAAGGAAGGCGAGCAGTTGTACGACAGCAGCTTGCCGGGGCAGGCAGCGTGCACCGCCTGTGCGAATTCGCGGGCGAAGCCGATGTCCGGCACGCCGGTTTCGCACCACACCAGGTCGGCGTAGGGCGCGTAGGCCACGCCGCGGCTGATGGCTTGCTCCAGGCCGTTCTTCACGCGGTAGAAGCCTTCCTGCGTGCGCTCGCCCGTCAGGAAGGGCTTGTCGTTGGCGTCGTGGTCGGAGGTGATCAGGTTCGCGGCTTCCGCGTCGGTGCGGGCCAGCACGATGGTGGGCACGCCCATGACGTCGGCGGCAAAGCGTGCCGAGATCAGCTTCTCGCAGGCTTCCTGTGTCGGCACGAGCACCTTGCCACCCATGTGGCCGCACTTCTTCACGGCGGCCAGCTGGTCTTCGAAGTGCACGCCGGCCGCGCCCGAGGCAATCATGTTCTTCATGAGTTCGAAGGCGTTGAGCACACCGCCGAAACCGGCTTCCGCGTCGGCAACGATGGGCAGGAAGTAGTCGATGAATTCCTTGTCGCCGGGGTTGATGCCGCGGCCCCACTGGATTTCGTCCGCGCGGCGGAAGGTGTTGTTGATGCGACGGACCATCGTCGGCACCGAGTCGTACGCATAGAGCGACTGGTCGGGGTACATCGTCTCCGACGTGTTGCCGTCGGCGGCGACCTGCCAGCCCGACAGGTACACGGCTTCCAGGCCGGCCTTGGCCTGCTGCATCGCCTGGCCGGCGGAGATAGCGCCGAACGCGTTCACGTAGCCCTTCTTGGCGCCGCCGTTGATCTTGTCCCAGAGTTTCTCGGCACCGCGCTTGGCCAGCGTGTGCTCGATGGGGAAGGAACCGCGCAGGCGCACGACGTCTGCCGCGCTGTAGCCGCGCTTGACACCCTTCCAGCGGGGGTCGGTGGCCCATTCTTTTTCGAGGGCGGCGATCTGCTGTTCGCGGCTCAGTTGTTCTGTGAGGGTCTGGGGCATGGTCACTCCGTGAGGTTGATTGAAGTTTGGCGCTGCGGCCGTGGAGTTACTTTAATCGAATCGCAGACTCTTATGTCTTATATAAGACATATTTTTCATCAAACAAAATCAACAACTTATCGAGATATTTCTCAATACAAAATTATTTTTCTCATATTGAGAAAAAATATTGCAGCGCAACAGTTGTGGATTTCGCTATGCGCAATCAGTCTTTCGGTTGTGAAAACCGGGCATCGCCGCGCGCCGCATGTGCGATCCAGTCGCCGCTTTCGATCACACGACGGCCCGCGATGCGCGCTGGATGGATCTCGTAGACCAGGCAGTCGAACCAATGGCTGCCAACCTCCACCCGCACCTGTCGTTTGATGTACTCACCCGAGCCGTCGGCAGCCACCTCTTCGAGCACATCGAGCGCCGCCTCGACGGCGGGCTCGATGACGTAGACCTCGCCCCTCACACGCCGCGTCCCACCCAGCACGACGCCCGGATAGGCGCCCAGGTCGTACAGCGTGCCGGCGATGCCCGCCTCGCCGATCCACGCCGGCGCGGGCCGGTAGCGCGCGATGTCGTTGCGCCCGCCGCGGCGCAGCGTGCCGTAGACAAAAACGTGGGGCATCATCGAAATCGCTTTCTCCGCAACTACATGGCTTCAGTCTATTGAACTCCGCTACCCCTGCATCAGGCCGCCTCGTGGCCTACGGCTGCCTGGCCTTGAGCATGTCGCTCGTCGGCGGCTACGTCGCCCTTTCCAAACCTCTTGTTGCGGCCTTTCCGGTGCTGCTGCTTGCTTGGCTGCGCTTCGGCATCGCCGCGCTGGCCATGCCGCATTGGCTCAAGCGCGCGACCGACGAGCCACCGATGGCGGCGCGCACGCGCTGGCTGGTGTTCCTCGAGTCCTTCCTCGGCAACTTCATGTTCTCGATCTGCATGCTGTTCGGCGTGAGCCTGACGAGTGCTGTGTCCGCGGGCGTGATCATGGCGTCGATCCCCGCATGCGTGGCCGTCGCGAGCTGGCTCTTCCTGCGCGAACGCATCACCGTGCGCATCGGCCTGGCCATCGGCTGCGCCGCGCTCGGCATCGGCCTGCTCGCGTTGTCGCCAGCGCACGCGCGGGCATCGCCCGCCTCCACGCAATCGTCCATGCCCTGGCTCGGCAACCTGCTGGTGTTCTGCGCGGTGCTGTGCGAGACGGCGTATGCGGTGATCGGCAAGTCGCTCACGGGGCGGCTGGGGCCCAAGCGCATCGCCTCGCTCATCAATCTCTGGGGCTTCGTGCTCTCGATGCCCTTCGGCATCTGGTTCGCGCTGCAGTTCGACTTCACCTCGGTGCGCTTCGGCACCTGGGCGCTGCTCGTGGCCTACGCGCTTGCCGCGAGCATCTGGACGGTGTGGCTCTGGATGACCGGACTTCGCCACGTACCAGCCGCACAGGCGGGCGTTTTCGCCGTGATGCTGCCCGTGAGCGCGGCCCTCGTGGGCGTGCTCGTACTGGGTGAAAGCCTCTCTTCGCCACAGCTGGTTGCGTTCGTGATCGCGCTCGTGGGCGTGGTGCTTGCAACGTGGCCCGGTCGCCGAACGTGAAAAAGCGCGCTTCTCCCCTCTGAAAAAACAACAGCTCCCAATGAAAAAAGCGCTTTTTCCCTTGGAAACGCGTTTCTTCTCATTTAGCATCC
This sequence comes from Variovorax sp. Varisp46, assembly GCF_059491885.1. Classification (NCBI taxonomy): domain Bacteria; kingdom Pseudomonadati; phylum Pseudomonadota; class Betaproteobacteria; order Burkholderiales; family Comamonadaceae; genus Variovorax; species Variovorax sp. Varisp46. The sequence continues at coordinate 1,204,757 of NZ_CP168515.1, read as the reverse complement.
GCATTGCCACTGGAGACGCAAGTTTTTCATTGGTGAACGTTCAACCAAAAAAGGAAATCAACCATGGCAACTGCAAAGAAGGCTCCGGCCAAGAAAGCTCCGGCAAAGAAGGCCGCTCCCGCGAAGAAGGCTGCGGCTCCTGCAAAGAAGGCCGCTCCCGCGAAGAAGGCTGCGGCACCCGCCAAGAAGGCTGCTCCTGCAAAGAAGGCTGCTCCCGCGAAGAAGGCTCCTGCAAAGAAGGCCGCTCCCGCCAAGAAGCGCACCCCCAACGCTGCGTTCATGAAGGCCCTGACCCCCAGCCCGGCCCTGGCCGCTGTGGTCGGTTCGACGCCTCTGCCGCGCACCGCTGTGGTGAGCAAGCTGTGGGACTACATCAAGAAGAACAACCTGCAAGACAAGGCCAACAAGCGCAACATCAACGCCGACGCCAAGCTGAAGGAAATCTTCGGCAAGCCGCAAGTGTCGATGTTCGAGCTGGCCGCGCTGATCGGCAAGCACGTCAAGTAAGCGCTCGGGGGCTTCGCGCTCCTGAATCAAGAAGCCCGCTCTGCGGGCTTTTTTTTCGCCTGCAGCGCCGCGTTCGACCCTGCGAGTGCCGCTGCTTCGCCGAGCGCGGGATCCGACCCGGCACTCGACGATCAGGTGGCCCGCGGGTTGTGATGTACTCATGAGAAGTAGAACCTCAGCTGCAATGTCCTCGGCAATTCTCTGTGCCCACTCCAGGTGCCTTGCGTTAATTCACCAATTGGTTAAATTCTCGCCATGAAGGCCCCCAAGGAACCCACGCCCGAAGCGCTCGAGCCCCGCTCGCGCGACGCAGACCGTTCGCAGCTCGCCATCCTCGCGTCCGCACGCGACGAGTTCGCGGAGCGCGGCCTTGCCGGTGCGCGCATGGACAGCATCGCCGAGCGCGCAGGCCTCAACAAGCGCCTCATCTACTACTACTTCGGCAGCAAGGACGATCTGTTCCTCGCGGTGCTGGAGCGCGTCTACGCCGACATCCGCGCGGCCGAGCAGCGCCTGCACCTCGACGAGATCGAGCCGGTCGAGGCCATCCGCCAGCTGGTGTCCTTCACCTGGCACTACTACCTCGAGCACCCCGAGTTCATCACGCTGCTCAACAGCGAGAACCTGCACTGCGCGGCACACCTGAAACGCTCCGAACGCATCCAGGAAATGAACTCGCCACTGGTGCAGCTGCTCGACACGGTGCTCGAGCGCGGCCGCCGCGACAAGCTGTTCCGCGCCGGCGTGGACCCGGTGCAGCTGTACATCTCCATCGCGTCGCTCTGCTACTTCTATCTCTCGAACAACCACACGCTGTCGGCCATCTTCGGGCGCGACCTGCGCGCACCCAAGGCAATGGCGCAACGCCTCTCGCACATGACCGACCTCGTGCTGGGCTACGTCCTGCACTGAGCCTCAGCGCACCTTCGCACACCCCGGGTATTCACTAGGCAGCAGCCGTTGACGCTGCGGCGCAGCCGTTTCTACAATGAATAATTCACTCAATGGTGAATTGATCGATTCGAGAAGACGGCCCGACCGCGCGGAGACATTCCATGAAGTTCCTTGCCTCGCTGACCTGCGTCCTTGCCCTGCTGCCGTGCGTGGCCTCCGCGCAGGGCGCCTACCCCAGCAAGCCGATCCGTGTGGTCGTGCCCTTCGCGGCCGGCAGCACCACCGACATCATTGCGCGTGCCATCGCCGACAAGATGAGCCTCAGCATGGGCCAGGCGCTGGTCATCGACAACCGAGGCGGCGCGAGCGGCACCATCGGCCAGCAGGCGGTGGCCACGGCCACGCCCGACGGCTACACGGTGATGATCCACTCGTCGTCGCATACGGTGAGCCCCTCGACCTTCGCCAAGCTGCCCTTCGACACGCTGCACGACTTCGCAGGCGTCACCCCTATCTCGTCGCTGCCCAACGCGCTGGTCATCTCGCCCACGAAGAACATCAAGACGCTGCCGCAGCTGCTTGCCGCCGCGCGCGCCAAGCCCGGCAGCATGAACTTCGCCTCTGCCGGCCAAGGCAGCGCCACGCACCTGAACGCCGAGAAATTCAAGATGGCCGCGAAGATTGACGCCACCAACATCCCCTTCAAGGGATCGGGCGAGGCCGTCACCGAGGTGCTCTCGGGCCGCGTCGACTATTACTTCTCGCCCATCGCACCGGTCATCGGCCAGATCAAGGAAGGCCAGCTGCTGGCGCTGGCCGTCGGTTCGCCCAAGCGCGCCGCCGCCCTGCCCGACGTGCCCACGACCACCGAAGCCGGCGTGCCCGGCTCCGAATTCAACTTCTGGATCGGAATGATGGCGCCCGCCAGGACCCCGCGCGACATCGTCGAGCGGCTGAACGCCGAAGTGGCGAAGGCGCTGGCCTCGCCCGAGGTGAAGGAGCGCTTCGCCAAGCTCGGCGCCGATGCATGGACGCTCAAGCCCGAGCAGTTCGACGCCTACATCAAGGAAGAAATCGCCAGCAACGCGCAGCTCGTGAAGGCCGCCGGCCTGTCGGTGCAGCAGTAGACACGCACGCACGCCTCGATGCCCGCCATGTTCCGCAAGCTCCTGCTCTCTCCGGCCCTGCGTCCTTTCATCCTGATCCTGTTGCTGCTGGTGCTGTGGGACCTGGCAATCCGCCTCTTCAGGATTCCGGCCTACCTGATCCCGCCGCCGTGGGAGGTCGTGAAGCAGCTCGTCGCCGAATGGCCGCGCCTGCTCGGCGAGAGCTGGAAGACCACGCTCGCCACGCTCGGCGGCTTCGGCCTGACGATCCTGATCGGCATTCCGATCGCGATGGTCATCGCCTACTCGCGCGTCGTCGAGTCGTACGTGTACCCGCTGCTGGTGTTCTCGCAGAGCATCCCCAAGGTGGCGATCGCGCCGCTGTTCGTGGTGTGGTTCGGCTTCGGCATCTTCCCGAAGGTGATCAGCGCCTTCCTGCTGGGCTTCTTCCCGGTGGTCGTGTCCACGGTGATGGGCTTCAAGTCGGTCGAGCCCGACATGCTCGACCTGGCCCGCTCGATGGGCGCGAGCCGCCTGCAGACCTTCTTCAAGATCAGCCTGCCGCAAGCCATGCCCGCGATCTTCAGCGGCCTGAAGGTGTCGGTCACGCTGGCCGTGGTGGGTGCGGTGGTCGGCGAGTTCGTCGGCTCCAACTCGGGCATCGGCTACGTGCTGCAGGTGGCCAACGGCAACTTCGACCTGCCGCTGATGTTCGCCGCGCTGGTCGTGCTGTCGAGCATCGGCGTGATTCTTTTCGTCGCCGTCGACCTCATCGAGCGCGTGATGATTCCGTGGCACGCCTCGCAGCGCCACGCCCAATGAGTTCCTTCGCCAAGCCAACAACTCCCGGAGACAAGACCATGAAGAAGCTGCTTCCCTCGCTGCTCGCCGCCGCAGCGCTCGTCACCTTCGCTATCGCTCCCGCCCACGCGCAGGCCGACAAGCCCAAGGACAAGGTCACGCTGATGCTCAACTGGTACCTCTACAGCGAGCACGCGCCCTTCTTCCTCGGCAGGGAAAAGGGCTTCTACGCCGACGAAGGCATCGACCTCGAGATCCAGGAGGGCCGCGGCTCCGCCGTCACCGCGCAGGCGGTGGCCGCCAAGTCGGCCACCTTCGGCTACATCGACGTCACGACCATGATCAAGGCCGCCGCCAAGGGCGCGCCGCTGAAGTCGACCGGCGTGCTGTTCCAGGTGAGTCCGATGTCGGTCATGGGCTTCACCGAGAAGAACATCAGGGTGCCGAAGGACATCGTCGGCAAGACCGTGGCCGTCACGCCCGGCGATTCGATGTCCCAGATGTGGCCGCTGTTCCTCAAGGTCAACAACATCTCGCCGGACCAGGTGAAGATCGTCTCGGGGGACGCCCAGACCAAGCTCAATGCAGTGACCAACGGCCAGGCCGACCTGCTGCTGGGCTATGTGATGGACCAGGCGATCAAGCTGCAGGACGCTACCGGCAAGCCCGTGACGCCGATCCGCTTTGCCGACTCCGGCGTGAACCAGATCAGCTCCGGAATCATCGCCAACAAGAACCTTCTGACCGAGAACCCCGACCTCGTGAAGCGCTTCATGCGCGCCTCGACCAAGGCCGCCGAAGCCGCCGAGAAGAGCCCAGAAGCCGCTGTCGATGCGATGCTCAAGGCCAACCCTAAAGCAGGCGTGCGCGACACGCTGATCGTGGGCATGAAGCAGAGCGTGGCGCTCTATCACACGAAGGAAACGGCCAACCAGCGCCCGTTCCGCGTCGCGATGAAGAACGTGAACGACTCGCTCGACCTGCTGGTGCAGTACGGCGGCATGGACCCGTCGACGCGCGGCAAGCCTGAAGACTACGTGACCCTCGACTTCCTGCCGTAAGCAGGCTCGCCCCCAGGCTCCGCGCACTTCGTGTCGCTTCTCCTTCCCCCTACCGGGGGCAACACCTGCGGCCCGGCAAAGCCGGTTCCGCGGTGTTCCCCGAAAAGACCTCAGCATCCCGGCGCCTCGTCCGCTTCCGTCCTTTAACTACTCTCCATGTCCAGTGATGTCCTGATCGAGGCGCGCGGCGTCTCGAAGACCTACCAAAGCAAGGACGGCCCGGTCGAGTCGCTCAAGCCTCTAGCCTTCTCCGTCAAGGAAGGCGAGTTCGTCTCCGTCGTCGGCCCCTCGGGCTGCGGTAAGAGCACGCTGCTGAAGATGGTGGCGGGCCTGCTGCCCATCAGCGGCGGCGAGCTCACGCTGGCGGGCAAGCCGATCAAGGGGCCGCAGAAGGACGTGGGCATTGTGTTCCAGAGCGCGGTGCTGCTGCCCTGGCGCAGCGTGGAAGACAACATCCTGCTGCAAGCCGAGATGCGCCACCTGCCCAAGGCGGCCTCGCAAGCCCGCGCACGCGAGCTGATGGAAATGGCTGGCCTCAAGGGCTTCGAGGGCAAGTACCCCTGGCAGCTCTCGGGCGGCATGCAGCAACGCGCCTCGATCTGCCGCGCGCTGCTGCACGACCCGTCGGTGCTGCTGATGGACGAGCCCTTCGGTGCGCTCGACGCGATGACGCGCGAGAAGATGAACCTTGAGCTGCAGCGCATCTGGATGGCGTCGAAGAAGACGGTGATGCTGATCACCCACAGCATCCCCGAGGCGATCTTCCTGTCGGACCGCGTGATCGTGATGAGCGAGCGGCCAGGTTCGATTGCCGCTGTTTACGACATCGACCTGCCGCGCCCCCGCACGCTCGACATGATGGGCTCAGCCGAGTTCGGCGCGTACACGAAGCTGGTGCGCGCGCATTTCTTCTCGCAAGGCATCCTGGACCACTGAAGGCACCGGCCATGGATGCAGTCCGTTTTCATGTCGAGGAGATCCGCTTTGCCGAGCGCGACGTGGCGCTGCGGCTGCCGTTCCGCTTCGGTGCGGCGACCGTCACGGCCTGCCCGCAGGTCTATGTGAAAGCCCGCATCCGCTTTTCAAACGGCCGCACGGCCGAGGGCTGCGCCGCCGAGATGATGGTGCCCAAGTGGTTCGACAAGAACCCGGCGCTCACCAACGAACAGAACTTCGAGCAACTGCGCTTTGCGCTGCGCGATGCGCGCAAGGCCTATATCGCCGAGCCCGATGCGCAAACCGCGTGGACACACTTCGCATCGAACTACGCGGCGCTGCAGGCGCGCGCCAAGGCCAAGGGTCTGCAACCGCTGGTGGCCAGCTACGGCCCTGCACTGATCGACCGCGCCCTGCTCGACGCGCTGTGCCTGCGCAGTGGCGTGAGCTTCGCGACGGCCATGAGCGGCAACCTCTGCGGCCTCGACATCGCAGGCAGCGGCCTCGCGGATGACCTCACCGGCTTCGACATGCCGGCCTTCCTGGCGAAGCAATCGCCGCGCACTCGCATCGCGGCGCGCCATACGGTGGGCCTGGCCGATGCCATCGACGACTACGACGCCCTGCCGGACGCCCCCGCCGACGGCCTTCCGAGGACTCTCGAAGCCGCCGTGCGCCGCTACGGCCTCACGCACTTCAAGCTCAAGCTGTGCGGCAACACCGCACAGGACATCGCGCGCCTCCAACGCATCGCCCACGTCATCGACGAGCACGCGCAGTTGGTGACGCTCGATGGCAACGAGCAATACGCCGACGCCGATGCGTTCGCCACCTTCCTGGACCGCATGCTGTCCACGCCCGTGCTCTGGAAGCTCGCGCAGAAGACGGTCTTCGTCGAACAGCCGATCCGCCGCGACGCGGCGCTGCAGCGCGACGTGTCCGCGCTGGGCAAGCGCATTGCGCTGCTCATCGACGAATCGGACGCCACGCTCGATGCCTTCGTGCAGGCCCGCGCGCTGGGCTACACCGGGGTGTCGAGCAAGAGTTGCAAGGGTTTCTACAAGTCGGTCGTCAACGCGGCGCGCTGCGCGCAGTGGAACTCGACCGATGACGCCGCACGCTACTTTCTCTCAGGCGAAGACTTGACCATGCAGGCCGGCCTGGGCGTGCAGCAAGACCTGGCACTGGTCGCATGGCTCGGCCTGTCGCACGTCGAGCGCAACGGCCACCACTATGTCAACGGCCTGGCCGCGGCGCCCGAAGCCGAACAGCAGGCCCTGCTGCGCGCCCACCCGGGCCTGTACGAACTGAGCGACGGCGCTGTGCGCCTCGCCATCCGCGAGGGCCAGCTCGACCTGTCCTCGCTTACCACCGCGCCCGGCTTCGCCACCGGCAGACCCGGCGCCGGCATCTCCTGGGACGCCATGCGTTCCGTCTACTGAAGCCGACTTCTCAATCTCTCTCGCATCTCAAGGAAGAAAACGATGGCCACCCAACGTCTAGGAATCATCATGCACGGCGTCACCGGCCGCATGGGCATGAACCAGCACCTGATCCGCTCGATCTGCGCCATTCGCGCGCAAGGCGGCGTGACGCTGTCGAACGGCGACAAGGTCATGCCCGACCCGATCCTCATCGGCCGCAACGCCGAGAAGATGGAAGCGCTTGCCAAGGCCCACGACATCGCGCGCTGGGGCACCGATCTCGACAAGGCGCTCGAGAACAAGGACGACTCCCTCTTCTTCGATGCCGGCACCACGCAGATGCGCCCCATGCTGTTGGCCAAGGCCATCCGCGCCGGGAAGCACGTGTACTGCGAGAAGCCGATCGCCACCAACCTGAACGAAGCCGTTGAGATCGCGCGCCTGGCCGAAGGATCCGGCTTGAAGCATGGCGCGGTGCAGGACAAGCTCTTTCTCCCGGGCCTGCGCAAGCTCGACATGCTGCGCCGCGCCGGCTTCTTCGGCCGCATGCTCAGCGTGCGCCTGGAGTTCGGCTACTGGGTGTTCGAGGGCGACCTGCAGCCCATCCAGCGCCCGAGCTGGAACTACCGCAAGGAAGACGGCGGCGGGATGATCCTGGACATGATGTGCCACTGGCGCTATGTGCTGGACAACCTGTTCGGCGAAGTGAAGTCGGTGAGCTGCCTGGGTACCACTCACATCCCGAAGCGCTGGGACGAAGCCGGCAAACCCTACGAAGCCACCGCCGACGATGCCGCCTATGCCACCTGCGAACTCACGGGCCACAACGGCGAGCCGGTGATCGCGCAGATCAACATGAGCTGGGCGACGCGCGTGCGCCGCGACGACCTCGTGACCTTCCATGTGGACGGCACCGATGGCTCCGCCGTCGCGGGCTTGTCGAGCTGCCGCGCGCAGAGCCGCGTCGCCACGCCGCGCCCGGTGTGGAACCCCGACGAGAAGCAGACCATGAACTTCTTCGACCAGTGGCAGGAGATTCCGGATTCGCAGGTCTACGACAACGGCTTCAAGATCCAGTGGGAGCACTTCATTCGCCACGTGGTCGAGAACGAGCCCTACAAATGGACGCTGCCCGAAGGCGCCAAGGGCGTGCAGCTGGTCGAGGCCGCACTCGAGTCGTGGAAGGACCGCCGCTGGGTCGACGTGCCCGCGCTGAAAGTCTGAGGCAGGCAGCATGGCACTTTCGCTGACCCTCCCCACCGCGAGCGGCGCCCTCGCGCCCTACGCCCTGCGCGGCAGCGCACCGGTCAAGCCCGATGCGTGCGTCAAGTTCAACCGCATCGCCTACTCGGCCGCGCACGTCGTAGCCGACCCGCTCGCGGCCATCGACCCATGGCTGCAGTGCGCGATCGACTGGGACACCACCATCGCCTACCGCCGCCACCTGTTCTCGCTGGGCCTGGGCGTGGCCGAGGCCATGGACACCGCGCAGCGCGGCATGGGGCTCGACTGGCCGACCTCGCTGGAGCTGATCCGACGCTCGCTCGATGCCGCGAAGGACGTGCCGGGCGCGCTGGTCGCTTCGGGTTGCGGCACCGACCACCTCAACATCGACGACGTGAAGAGCGCCGACGACGTGATCCGCGGCTACGAAGAGCAGATGGCCGCCATCGAGGCGCTCGGCGGCAAGCTCATCGTGATGGCCAGCCGAGCGCTGGCCCGCGTGGCCAAGAGCCCGGCCGACTACGAGCGCGTGTACGACCGCATCCTGCGCCAGGCGAAGCAGCCGGTGGTGCTGCACTGGCTCGGCGACATGTTCGACCCGGCGCTGGCCGGCTATTGGGGCACGAAGGATGTCGATGCAGCGATGGACACCGCCGTGGGCATCATCGCGGCGCATCCAGGCAAGGTCGACGGCATCAAGATCTCGCTGCTCGACAAGGACAAGGAAATCGCGATGCGCCGGCGGCTGCCTCAGGGCGTTCGCATGTACACGGGCGACGATTTCAACTACGCCGAGCTGATTGCGGGCGACGGGTTCGGAAATGAGCCGACGCACGGCCAGAGCGACGCACTGCTTGGCATCTTCGACGCCATCGCTCCCGCCGCGAGCGCCGCGCTGGGCGCACTGGCCCAGGGCCACACCGAGAAGTTCCACGCGATCCTCGGCCCCACGGTGCCGCTGTCGCGCCACATCTTCGCGGCGCCCACGCGCTTCTACAAGACCGGCGTGGTGTTCATGGCCTGGCTCAACGGCCACCAGAAGCACTTCACGATGGTGGGCGGCCAGCAGAGCACGCGTTCGCTGCAGCACTTCGCCGAACTGTTCAGGCTGGCCGATGCGGCGAACCTGCTGGAGCAACCCGAGCTGGCCGTTCGGCGCATGAAGACGCTGCTGGCACTGCACGGCGTGGAAGGATGAGCAAGGCCATGCGCGATTTCTCGCAGAACCACGACTGGCTGTCGATCAACACCGCCACCATCCGCAAGCAGTCGGGCTCCGAGGTGCCGCTCGACCGAATCATCGACCAGTGCGCCGAACGCGGCATCCGCGCCATCAGCCCCTGGCGTGACCAGGTAACGGCTGTCGGGCTCGACAAGGTGGCCAAGCAGCTGAAAGCGCACGGCATCGGCCTGTCGGGCTACTGCCGGGGCGGCTTCTTTCCCGCACCCGACGCTGCAGGCCTGAAAGCTGCGCTCGACGACAACCGCCGCGCCATCGACGAAGCGAAGACGCTCGGTGCACCCTGCCTGGTGCTCGTGGTCGGCGCGTTGCCCGGTGCGCTCGAAGGCAAGGCCGCCTACAAGGACATCGGCCGCGCGCGCGGCGAGGTGCACGACGGCATCGCAGCCTCGCTCGAATACGCCCGCGAAGCCGGCATGCCGCTGGCCATCGAGCCCCTGCACCCGATGCAGGCGGCCGACCGCGCGTGCATCAACACGCTGGAACACGCGCTCGACCTGTGCGACGAACTCGATGCGGACAAGACCGGCATGCTCGGCGTGGCCCTGGACATCTACCACGTGTGGTGGGACCCGAAGCTGCAGCAGCAGATCGCCCGCGCCGGCCGCGAGCGGTTGCTGGCTTACCACGTCTGCGACTGGCTCACGCCCACGCGCGACCTGCTCTCCGACCGCGGGATGATGGGCGATGGCGTGGTCGAACTGAAGAAGATCCGCGGCTGGGTGGAGGACGCGGGTTTCGCTGGGTTCAGCGAGGTCGAGATCTTTTCGAACCTCGATTGGTGGCAACGGGCCGGCGAAGAGACGCTGGATGTTTGCATCGAGCGGCACAAGCGGGCCGTCTAGGCGCTCGGGTTCTGCTCCGCTAGCGCCGGCAGTCCAACCGCTCTGCTGAACGCTCACGCCGGCGGGGTGCCTTGCGCAGCGAAATACAGGGGGAGGCCGAAGGGGTCGGAGGACATTCGCGGAGCAAGGCACCCCGTCGGCGTGAGCGCGCCCTGAACACCTCGCGAACAGCAGCCACCTGTGCTGCAATTCGCCCATGGCTGCCACGACCCTCGACGACCTGCGCCGATACGCAATAGCGCGCACCCTGTTCAAGCCGACCACGCTGCCGGGCGCGATCCGCCGGCTCGGCTTCGTGCAGGCCGATCCGATCCGCGCACCGGCGCGCGCGCAAGACCTCACCCTGCGCCATCGCGTGAAAGACTACCGCGCAGGCGATCTCGAGAACCGCTACACGCGGCTCGCCATCGAGGAAGACTGCCTCGTCAACTACGGCTTCCTGCCGCGCGAGCACTTGGCGCTGATGCATCCGCGCGAAGCCAAGCGCGCATGGGACGCCGACACGCGGCGCAAGGCAGCCGATGTGCTCGCCTACGTGCGGGAACACGGCCCCGTGCACCCGCGGCAGGTGGAACAGCACTTTGCACACGGCCGCATCAAGAACTACTGGGGCGGTTCCAGCAACGCGACCACGCACCTTCTCGACGAGATGCACTACCGCGGCATGCTGCGCGTGGTGCGGCGCGACAGCGGCACGCGCGTCTACGAAGCCGTGACGCATCAGCCCGCCGACGACAGCCCCGCCGGCCGCGCCCAACGCGCCGCCGCGCTGATCGAACTGGTGGTGCGCAAGTACGCGCCTCTGCCGGCCGCGAGCCTGACGTACCTCGTGCGGCTGCTCGGCTATGGCGCGCCGCACCTGTCGCAGCAGACGCAGGCGGCTCTGCGCATCGCCCGCGAAGAACTCGCGAGCTGCCGCATCGACGGCACTACGTGGTACTGGCCTGCCGACGAGAACCCCGTCTCGCGCCGGCACGCCCCCGACGACGCGGTGCGCCTGCTGGCGCCGTTCGATCCGGTCGTGTGGGACCGCCGCCGCTTCGAGTTGCTATGGGACTGGACGTACAAGTTCGAGGCCTACACGCCGGCGCCCAAGCGCCAGTTCGGCTACTACGCGCTGCCGATGCTCCTGCACGACCGAGTGATCGGCTGGGCCAACGTGACGGCGCCCGAGGGCCGGCTGCAGCCGGCTTTCGGCTACGCCGGCAAGAAGCCACGCGACGCGGCCTTCCGCGCGGCGCTGGACGACGAACTGCACCGCATGACGCAGTTCCTGGCCGGGCGCTGAGCCCGGACAAAATCCCCTTGCGCCCGAAGGTCTGGCGCGCGGGCGACAACCGCGCGCGGCAACGGGCTTCTAGAATCGCGCCGTTGTCCGGTTCGCCGGACGGCAAGCGTTCTCAGGGCGGGGTGCAATTCCCCACCGGCGGTGATGGCGGCGTAAAAAACCGCACAAGCCCGCGAGCGCCCGAGGCTGCGCAAGCAGGCCTAGGGGTCAGCAGATTTCGGTGCGATTCCGAAGCCGACGGTCACAGTCCGGATGAAAGAGAGCGCGAAATGCGGGCGAGCCCGCGCGTTCTGCCGTGAGCGCGCGGCCTGCCTTGCGGTTTCGTGCGCCCTGATTCAGGAAACCTGCTTTCAGAGGCACACCATGAGTCAGATCAACGACCTTCCCCTCTCCGCCATCACCGCGTCGAATGCATCGCGTGGCGAGCGCATCGCCTTCGTCGAAGCGCAATGGCATTCGGACATCGTCCACCAGGCACGCGACGCCTTCCTCGAAGAAATGGCGCGCCTTGGCGTGGCCCGCGAACGCATCGACATCTTCGACGTGCCGGGCGCCTTCGAGATCCCGCTGCACGCCAAGCGGCTCGCCAGCTCGGGCAAATACGCGGCCATCATCGGGTGCGCGCTGGTGGTCGACGGCGGCATCTACCGCCACGAGTTCGTGGCGAACACGGTAGTCAGCACGCTGATGTCGCTGCAACTGGAAACCGACGTGCCGATCTTCTCGGCCGTGCTCACGCCGCATCATTTCCACGAGCACGTGGAGCACCGCAAGTACTTCCACCGCCACTTCGCGGTCAAGGGCACGGAAGTGGCCGAGGCCTGCTTCAAGACGCTCGAAGGGCTGAAGAAGGTCGACGCGCTGCTGGCGGCGTGACAACAGGCGCAAGCCTGCAGTAATCTGGGGGGATGAGTTCTTCATCACCATCCCCCAGAGAAGACCGCTACACCCTCTACGGAGCGCCCGGTTCGGGCGCCACCCCCATACACGCCGCGCTGACGCTGATCGGCGCGCAGGTCGAAACCGTCGAAATCTCCCCCTGGGAAAGCGAGGCCGAGCGCGAACGCATGTCGAGCATCAATCCGATGCGGCAGGTGCCCGCCCTCGTGCTGCCTTCGGGCGAGTTGATGACCGAGAGCGCGGCCATCCTGATCTGGCTCGGCGACCGCTACCCCGAGGCCGGGCTCTGCCCCGCGCCCGGCGATCCGCTGCGCGCGCGCTACCTGCGCTGGATGGTTTACCTGTCGGCGTCCATCTATTCGCTGTTCTGGGTGCGCGACGAACCCACGCGCCTCACGCCCGACCCGGCCGCGCAGGCCGTGATGCTCGAACGCACCGCCGAGCGCATCGCGCACTGCTGGCACCTGATGGACACACAGATCGACGAGCCCGCGCCCTACCTGCTCGGCGAGAAGCTGAGCATGCTCGACCTGTACGTGACCGTGATGTCGCGCTGGACGCCGCAGCGCACGCGCTTCTACCGCGTGGCGCCGCGCATGGCGCGGGTGGTTCGCCTCGTGGATGCCGATCCCCGGCTGGCAGACTTCTGGGCGGCGCGCTTTCCCTTCACCACGACCCCTTCGACCCCATGACCGCACGCACGCCGACCACCGCCTATCCGATGACGATCTATCACAAGCCCAACTGCAGCACCTCGCGCAACGTGCTGTCGCTGATCCGCGAGAGCGGCGTGGAGCCCGAGATCGTGCTGTACCTGGAGACGCCGCCATCGAAGAAGAAGCTGCGCGAGCTGGCGAAGGCGATGAACATGGGTGCGCGCGATCTGCTGCGCGCCAAGGAAGCGCCATACGAAGAACTGAAGCTGGCCGATCCGAAATGGACCGACGACCAGCTGCTCGACGCCATCGTCGAGCATCCGATCCTGCTGCAGCGGCCCATCGTGGTGTCGCCGCGCGGCACGCTGATGTGCCGGCCGCGGGAGCGCGTGCGCGAGATCCTGCCGGCCTGAAGTGTCAGCCCGCGGCCTGCTGCGCCAGGCCCCACGCGACATGCTCGCGCACGAGTTCGCTCGAATGCCCGGCGCGTGTCGCCAGCGCCTCCAGCGCACCGGCCTCGCCTGCTCTCGCCGCATTGCCCAGTGCCACGGCGATGTTGCGCAGCCAGCGCTCATGCCCGATGCGGCGAATGGGACTGCCCTCGGTGCGGCGCAAAAAATCTTCTTCCGTCCACGCAAAGAGCTCGGCCAGCGTGCGTCCCGTGAGCCCTTCGCGCGCATCGAAGTCGGGCAGCTCGCTCTTCTTCGCGAACTTGTTCCAGGGGCAGATCAGCTGGCAGTCGTCGCAGCCGTAGATGCGGTTGCCCATCAGGGGGCGCAACTCCACCGGAATGGGCCCGCCGTGCTCGATGGTGAGATACGAGATGCAGCGCCGCGCATCCAGCCGCTGCGGCGCGAGGATGGCTCGCGTGGGGCAGATGTCGATGCAGGCACTGCAGCTGCCGCAGTGCGCCGTGACGGGCTCGCTCGGCGGCAGTTCCATGTCGACGTAGATCTCGCCCAGGAAGAACATCGAGCCCGCGTTGCGGTCCAGTATCAGCGTGTGCTTGCCGCGCCAGCCCTGCCCGCTGCGCGAGGCCAGCTCGGCTTCGAGCACGGGGGCCGAGTCGGTGAAGGCGCGGTGGCCGAAAGGCCCGACCTCTTGCGCGATGCGCTCGGCCAGTTTTGCGAGGCGGTTGCGCAGCACCTTGTGGTAGTCGCGGCCGCGCGCATAGACCGAGACGATGGCTTCGCCGGGCCGCGTGAGGCGGTCGAACTCGATGGCCTGCCACTCGGACTCTGTGCTGCGCGGCAGATAGTCCATGCGCGCGGTGATCACGCTCACCGTGCCCGGCACCAGTTCGGCCGGACGGGCACGGCGCGTGCCGTGTGTTGCCATGTATTGCATCTCGCCATGGAACCCATGGGCCAGCCATTGCATCAGACCGTCCTCGGCGCTCGATAGATCGACGCCCGCGATCCCGATTTGGGAGAATCCGAGCTCCCGGGCCAAAGCCCGAATACGAACAACGAGTGGATGGCTGACGATCACTTGCCGATTGTAGAAACGCACAAGAACACCCGCATCCTGCGCTGGTGCAGCGAAGCCGACACCGACGCCTTCGCGCGATCGCTGGCCGCTTCGCCCGCATTGCGCGACGCCTTCATCGCGCTGCAAGGCGACCTCGGCGCCGGCAAGACCACTTTCGTACGCCACCTGCTGCGCGCGCTCGGCATCGCGGGCCGTATCAAGAGCCCCACCTACGCGGTGGTCGAGCCCCACGAAGCGCCCGACGGCCTGCAGATCTTCCATTTCGACTTCTACCGCTTCGCCGATCCGCGCGAATGGGACGACGCCGGCTTCCGCGACATCTTCGCAGGGCCGGGCCTCAAGCTGGCCGAATGGCCGGAGAACGCCGCGGGCCGCACACCAGTTGCCGACCTCGCTATTAAAATAGAAGCAATGACCGACGACACACGCAGCGTGACCCTCCTCGCGAACACCCCTCGCGGCAGCGATCTGCTGGCGCGCACCGCCGCATGAAGGGGCGCGGCCTGAAACGGCGCGTGCTGCTGCAGGGCGGCAGCATCGCGCTGATGCTCGGCGTGCACCAGATCGCACGCGGCGCCACCATCCTCGCGGTGCGCGTCTGGCCGGCGGCCGACTACACGCGCGTGACCATCGAGTCCGATGCGCGGCTCAGTTCGCAGCAGCTCGTGGTCGGCAGCCCGCCGCGCCTGGCCGTCGACATTGAAGGCATCGAGCTCAGCCCCGAGCTGCGCGAACTGGTCGGCAAGATCAAGCCGGGTGACCCGTACATCAACGGCCTGCGCGTCGGCCAGAACGCGCCGAAGGTGGTGCGCATCGTTTTCGACCTGAAGCAGGCCGTGGTGCCGCAGGTGTTCTCGCTCGCGCCCGTGGCTGCATACAAGCACCGATTGGTGCTCGACCTGTATCCCGAGCAGGCGGTCGATCCGATGGAAGCGCTGATCGCCGAGCGCCTGCGCGATGCGCCCCGCAGCGGCAACAGCAACAACAGCTCCGCAGCCGTGGCCGGCGCACCGCCCGCACCGGCACGCCTCGCCCCGTCGGCCGTCGATCCGCTGGGCGACCTGATGGCACAGCAGGCGGTGCGTCCCGGCCCACCCGCACCGCCGCCGCCCGTGGTGACCGGCAGCGAGCGCCCGACGGGACTGCCCGTGCCCCTGACTCCCCCGCCGCCTGCGGTGGCCGCGGCACCCGCCAGGCCCGTCGCGCCGCCGGTAGCCGCCGGACGCGGTGACGCCACGGCGAGCCGCACCGACCGCATCATCATCGTGGCGCTCGACCCCGGCCATGGCGGCGAAGACCCCGGCGCCATCGGACCCAACGGCACGCGCGAGAAAGACATCGTGCTGCAGGTGGCGCACCGGCTGCGCGAGCGCATCAACGCGAGCAGCGTGAACGGCAGCCCGATGCGCGCGTTTCTCACGCGCGACGCCGACTTCTTCGTGCCGCTGGGTGTGCGCGTGCAGAAGGCGCGGCGCGTGCAGGCCGACCTGTTCGTGAGCATCCATGCCGATGCCTTCACCACGCCCGCCGCGCGCGGCGCCAGCGTTTTCGCGCTGAGCCAGAGCGGCGCGTCGAGCAGCGCGGCGCGCTGGCTCGCCAACAAGGAAAACGACGCCGACAAGGTTGGCGGCGTGAACGTCGGCAATCACGAGGCTCAGGTACAGCGCGCGCTGCTCGACATGAGCACGACCGCGCAGATCAACGACAGCCTGAAGCTGGGTGGCGCAATGCTCGGCGAGATCAAGGGCATCGGTGCGCGGCTGCACAAGGGGCAGGTCGAACAGGCCGGCTTCGCGGTGCTGAAGGCGCCGGACATCCCGAGCGTGCTGGTGGAGACCGCCTTCATCAGCAACCCGGAAGAAGAAGCCAACCTTCGCCGTGTCGACTACCAGGAGAACCTGGCCGATGCGCTGATGCGCGGCATCCAGCGCTATTTCGCCCAGAACCCGCCTCTGGCACGCAGCCGGCAGCTCTGATCTCGCGCTGCGGCTTTTGTAAAGCCAAAGCACGCCTTCCGTCCCACGCCGTGCGGCCCGCTACACCGCACAGGCAGGTGCGGCAGGCTCCTACACCGGGGCACCGCCTTGCGGACATGATGACTCATCACTCCTCGAAAGGTGGACATCATGAACACACGTCTCTGGATCGCTGCAGCCGCAGCCACTTCGGTCATGGCGATTGCAGGCTGCGCGAGCGGCCCTAACCAGAATCTCGGGACCGGGGTAGGCGCCGTAGGCGGCGCGCTGGTGGGCAATGCCATCGGCGGCAACACCGCAAGCACGGTGGGTGGCGCGGCCATCGGCGGCGTCATCGGCAACCAGATCGGTCGCAGTGCCGACGAGCGCAACTACTACTACAACCAGCAGCGCTATCCGCGGGGCAGCGGCTACTACCCGGGCAACGGGCCGAACTACTGATAGCAGCCTGAACGACAAAGCGCGCCGATTGGCGCGCTTTGTCGTTGATGGAGCAAGTCGTCAGGCCCGCGCCGCGCGCTCCTTCTCTGCCTTCGATGCACGCCACGCGCCAAAGATCGCGAGCAGGCCGGGCACGAAGATCAGCGCCCAGATGATCTTGTCCAGATGCTGACGCACGAAGGGCAGGTTGCCGAAGAAGTAACCCGCGGTCGCGATGCCCAGCACCCAGAGGAGCCCGCCGATCACGTTGTACATGGTGAACTTCGCGCGGCTCATCTCGGCCACGCCGGCCACGAACGGCGCGAAGGTGCGGATGAAGGGCATGAAACGCGCAAGGATGATCGTGATGCCGCCATAGCGCTCGTAGAAGCCGTGGGCCTGGTCGAAGGCCTTGCGGTTGAAGAAGCGCGAGTTCTCCCACTGGAACACCTTCGGCCCGAAGTAGCGGCCGATCGAATAGTTGCACTGGTCGCCCAGGATGGCCGCGGCGATGAGGATCCCGCAGGCCAGCGGAAAGCTCATGAGCCCCACGCCGCACAGCGCGCCCACGATGAAGAGCAGCGAGTCCCCGGGCAGGAACGGCATCACCACCGCGCCGGTCTCTACGAAGACGATGAGGAACAGCAGCGCATAGACCCAGGGCCCGTAGGCAATGACGAAGGCTTCGAGGTGCTTGTCGACGTGAAGGATGAAGTCGACGAGAAAGCTGATGATTTCCATGGGGGCGGATTATCCTTGCTGCCACCGAACGCCCTGCCAATCACCCCATGCCGCACATACGCGTGCCACCGATGCGGGCCAGCGCCTGAACGAGCACCGCTTTTAGAATGCCCCGGTGAGCGCCCTCCCCACTTCCATCTCCCCCACCGAACGCCGCCCCATCCGCGAACTCCCCGACGAGCTGATCAGCCAGATCGCCGCCGGCGAAGTCGTCGAGCGCCCCGCCTCGGTGGTGCGCGAACTGCTGGACAACGCGCTCGACGCCGGCGCCGGCCAGATCACGGTGCGGCTGGCCTCGGGCGGCGTGCGGCTGATCTCGGTCGAGGACGACGGCCTGGGCATCCCGCGCGAGGAACTCACGGTGGCCCTGCGCCGCCACGCGACCAGCAAGATCGCGAGCCTCAACGACCTCGAAACGGTCGGCACCATGGGATTCCGCGGCGAAGCGCTGGCCGCCATCAATGCGATCGCCGAACTCAGCATCCTTTCGCGCTTCGCCGGTTCCGAGGGTGCCTTCGCACTCGACGGCCGCACCGGCGAATTGCGGCCCGTGGCCCGCTCCACCGGCACCACGGTCGAGGTGCGCGAGCTGTTCTTCGCAACCCCCGCGCGCCGCAAGTTCCTGAAGACCGACGCCACCGAACTGGCCCATTGCATCGAGGCGGTGCGCCGCCACGCGCTGGCACGGCCGGAGGTGGGCTTTTCGGTCTGGCATGACGGCAAGCTGGTCGAGCAGTGGCGCGCCGCCACCACGCGCGAGCAGCGGCTGGCCGACGCACTGAGCGACGATTTCGTGGCGCAGAGCGTGGCCGTCGAGCGCGAAGGCGGCCCGGTGCGCGTGATCGGCCGCGCCGGCATTCCCGATGCGGCGCGCTCGCGCGGCGACCAGCAGTTCTTCTACGTCAACGGCCGCTTCGTGCGCGACAAGGTGCTCTCGCACGCAGTGCGCAGCGCGTACGAAGACGTGCTGCACGGACAGCGCCAGCCGATCTATGCGCTGTACCTCGAAATCGATCCGGCGCGCGTCGACGTGAACGTGCATCCGACCAAGATCGAAGTGCGCTTTCGCGACGGGCGCGAGGTGCACCAGGCGGTGCGCCACGCCATCGAGGACGCGCTGGCGGCTCCACGCGCGGGCGACGCCGTGGTGGCCGCGGGCGCACCGCAGCCGTTCTTCAAGCAGGCCCCGCTGCCATCGAACGCCAGTTGGGCGCAGCCCGGCATCAATTTCACGGCGCGGGAACGCGGCGCCGGCGACTTCGAGGCCATGTGGCCCAGGCGCAGCGAGCAGTTGGCGCATACGGCGGAGCCCACCGCCTCGCTCCTTTGGCCTTCCGCCAGTGCGGTTGCGACGACGTTCCCGCCATCCGCAGGGCTGCCCGCGGACGACCGCGCCGACACCGCCCCCCTCGCCACCAACGAGGGGGCCTGGCCGCTGGGCCGCGCGCTGGCCCAACTGCAGGGCATCTACATCCTGGCCGAGAACAGCCAGGGCCTGGTGATCGTCGACATGCACGCTGCGCACGAGCGCATCGTCTACGAGCGGCTCAAGACGCAGCTCGACGGCGCGGCCATCGCCAGCCAGCCGCTGCTGATCCCGGCCACCTTCGCCGCCACGCCGCAGGAAGTGGCCACGGCCGAAGCCTGCGCCGAAGTGCTGCCGACGCTGGGCCTGGAAATCACCCCCTTCTCGGCGCGCACCCTCGCGGTGCGTGCCGTGCCCGGAACACTGGCCGACGGCGATCCGGTGGAACTGGCGCGCAGCGTGCTGGCCGAGCTGGGCCAGCACGACGCGAGCACCGTGGTGCAACGCGCCCAGAACGAACTGCTGTCCACCATGGCCTGCCACGGGGCAGTGCGGGCCAACCGAAAGCTCACCATCGACGAGATGAACGCACTGTTACGCCAGATGGAAGCAACAGAACGTTCGGACCAGTGCAACCACGGCCGGCCGACCTGGCGCCAGCTGTCGATCCGCGAGCTCGATTCGCTGTTCATGCGCGGCCGATAGGCAGATCCGCGTTTTTAGGCCTTTTTTCTAGGGTTTTCCGCCGTCATCGGAATTGTGGGCACGTACGTTGCATAGGTTCGTCAAGGCGCCAGCGAGCGTTGTTTCGGGGGGTTACCAAAGTGCAGTGTCGGCGCACCTCGGTGAAAGCAGATGAACTTTTCAGCCGGCTCTGCTGTCTTTCAACCCCATGATGAAACGCTGGACCCTCCTCGCGTCTGTCCTCTCGCTGTGTGCCCTGCTGGCCGCCGGCTGCTCGACGCTCGACGAGCGGCAGCGCGAATGGATCTTTCAGCCCAGCGATAGCAGCTGGGGCAATACCGCCACCATGGCCAAGGGCATGGAAGACGTGTGGATCGATTTCCAGTCGTCCACCACCGGTGAGCCCGCCCGCCTGCACGGCCTGTGGCTGGGCGGCGCGCCCGAGACCACTGACACGCCCGTGCTGCTGTACCTGCACGGCGCCCGCTACAACGTGGCCGGCTCGGCGCCGCGCATCCAGCGCATGCACGAGCTGGGCTTCTCGGTGCTGGCGATCGACTACCGCGGCTTCGGCAAGAGCTCCAAGGGCCTGCCCTCGGAAGAGTCGGCCCGCGAGGACGCCCGCGCCGCCTGGACCTGGCTGGCTGCGCGCCATCCCAGGCAGCACCGCTACATCTTCGGCCACTCGCTGGGCGGCGCCATCGGCATCGACCTGGCGGCGCATGTGAACGACGAAAGCGGCACCATCGTGGAGAGCACGTTCACTTCCATCGCCGACGTGGTCAGCGGCTTCAAGTGGGGCTGGCTTCCCTTCGGGGCCCTCATCACGCAGCGCTTCGAGGCCATCAACACCGTCAAGGACATCGGTGCGCCGCTGCTGGTGGTGCATGGCACGGCCGACAGCCTGATCAACCCCACGCTGGGCCGCAAGCTCTACGACGCGGCCACCGTGCCCAAGCTGTTCGTGCTGGTCGAAGGCGGCTCGCACCACAACACCAACTCGGTCGGCGAGGCGCAGTACCGCGCGGCGCTGGCACAGCTGTTCCGCATGAAGCCCGAGGGCATGGTGGCGCGCAACCAGCCGAAGCTGTCGCCGCCCTCGCTGGCTCCGCAGGACGTGCACGGCGAGGCGCGCGCGAGCAGCGTGCCCGCGGCGATCTAGCCCGGGGCTGCGTTCGAAAGGACAACCCCCTTCGAACGCAATCCCGTATCAGGCCAGGTTGAAAGGCAGTTGCCGCAAAGGCTTGCCCGTCAGCTGCGCGACGGCATTGGCGAACGCGGGCGCCAGCGGCGGCAGGCCGGGCTCGCCCATCCCCTTGGGCGCATCGGCGCTGGGCACGATGTGGATGTCGAACTCCGGCACCTGCGTGATGCGCGCCACGGTGAAGTCGCCGAAGTTGCCCTGCTGCACCACGCCGTCCTTCAGCGTGATCGCGCTGCCTTGCAGGCAGGTCGACAGCCCCATCACCGCCGCGCCCTGCACCTGCGCCTCCACGCTGCGCGGGTTGACGGCGAGGTTGCAGTGCACGCCGCTGGTCACGCGGTGCAGCACCGGCTGGCCGTCCTTGACCGAGGCTTCCACCACGTAGGCCACCACAGATTCGAAGGACTCGTGCACCGCCACGCCCCAGGCGCGGCCATCCGCCAGCTTCTTCTTGCCGTAGCCGCTCTTGTCCACGGCCAGCTGCAGCGCGGCGCGATGGCGCGGGTGCTTGTCGCCGAACAGCTGCATGCGGTAGGCCACCGGGTCCTGCCTGGTGCTGCGGGCGATCTCGTCGATCAGTGTTTCCATCACGAAGGCGGTGTGGGTGGAACCCACGCTGCGCCACCACAGCACCGGCACGTTGACCTGCGGATGGTGTACCGTGAGGCGCATCGGCACCGGGTACGGATCGCGCATGCCCTCGACGGCCGTGGCGTCGATGCCATCCTTCACCATCATCCCGGCGAACACCGTGCCCGCGGTGATGGACTGGCCCACGATGACGTGGTCCCAAGCCAGGATCTTGCCTCGCTCGTCGAAGCCGATGCGCGCGCGGTGCAGGTGCATGGGGCGGTAGTAGCCGCCCTTGATGTCGTCCTCGCGGCTCCACAGCAGGCGCACGGGCGCGTCGAGGCCTGCCGCGCGCGTGGCCTTGGCGATCTCGCAGGCCTCGACCACGAAGTCGCTCGAGCCCACGAAGCGCCGGCCGAAACCGCCGCCCGCCATCTGCACGTTCACCTTCACCTGCGCGGGATCGAGCTTCAGCGTGCGTGCCGCAGCCTGGCCGTCGAGGTCGGCGCTCTGGGTGCCGACCCACAGTTCGGCGCGTCCGTCCGACAGTTTCACGGTGCAGTTCAGCGGCTCCATCGGCGCGTGCGCGAGGTACGGAAACACGAACTCGGCCTCGAGCTTGCGCGGCGCGGTGGCCAGCGGTGCCATGTCGGCGTCGAACTTGCGATTGCCGGGACGGCCGGCGAGGTCACGGTATTGGACCAGTTGCTTGTCGCTGTCCACCTTTTCCACGGCGGCCGTGTCCCATTGCAGCTTCAGCGCGTCGCGGCCCAGCTTGGCCGGCCAGTAGCCGTCGGCCACCACGGCCACGCCTTCGGCGCCGCGGTCCAGCGGGATGCGCACCACTGCCTTCACGCCCTTGACGGCGCGCGCGGCGCTGTCGTCCACCGAGGCCAGGCGGGCGCCGAACACCGGCGGATGCGCCACCACGGCCGTGAGCTGGCCCGGCTGCCGCACGTCGATGCCGAAGTCCTGCTTTCCGCTGCTCTTGGCGCGCGCGTCCAGGCGCGTCGTTGCGCGGCCGATGATCCGGAAGTCCTTGGGGTTCTTCAACGTGACCTTCTCGGGCACCGGCAGCGCCATGGCCGCCTCGGCCAGTTCGCCGTAGCCCAGTTTGCGGCCGCCCGGGCCCAGCACCGTGCCGGCCTGCGTGCGCAGCGTGGCCGGGTCGACCTTCCAGCGCGCCGCCGCAGCCGACAGCAGCATGGCCCGGGCGCGGGCGCCGAGTTCGCGGTACTGCGTGAAGCTGTTCTTGATCGAATTGGAGCCGCCGGTCAGGTGCATGCCGAACAGCGGGTCTGCGTATGCCGCATCGTTCGTGCCGTTGCGGCTGCGCACCAGCGCCCAGTCGGCGTCCAGCTCCTCGGCCAGGATCATCGGCAGGCCGGTCTGCACGCCCTGGCCGAATTCGAGCCGGTTGATGGTCACCGTGACTTCGCCGCTGGGCGCGATCTGCACGAAGGCCGAGGGTTGCTGCGTCGGCTTGAGGCCGCCGGCCGCTGGCTTTGCACCATCGGCCTGCGCCATGGCCAGGTGGGGAAAGGCGCCGAGCGCGAGGCCGCCGGCACCGGCCATCTTGAGGAAGCTGCGGCGGGGCAGCGTGGCGGGCTCTTCGGCCGAAGCCTGGGCCATCAGGCGCTGCAGGGCGCGCGGCAGGTCGTGGTAGTCGATGGAGGGCAGCATGAGGACTCCTTCAGGCGAGGGTTCGGGCCGCATCGGCCACGGCGGCGCGGATGCGCGCATAGGTGCCGCAGCGGCAGATGTTGCCGGCCATGGCCGAGTCGATCTCGTCGGCGCTGGGCTGCTTGCCCGCGGGGAGCGACTTCAGGAACGCGGTCGCGCTCATGATCTGGCCGCTCTGGCAGTAGCCGCATTGCGCGACGTCGTGCCGCACCCAGGCGGCGTGCACCGCGGCGCCGACCTTGTCGCTGCCGTCGGTGGCGGCCTCGATGGTGGTGATCTTCTTGCCTTCGGCCGCGGCGATGGGCGTGATGCACGAGCGGATGGCCTGGCCGTCCATGTGCACGGTGCAGGCACCGCACAGCGCGGCACCGCAGCCGAACTTGGTGCCGGTCATGCCCAGCGAGTCGCGCAGGGCCCAGAGGATGGGGGTGCCGGGATCGGCATCGACCGTGTGTTCACGGCCATTGACGTGGAGCGCACTCATGTTCTTTTTCTCCGTGGGTGGTTGAGGGTCGGATTCACTTGGCGCCGTCGAGCAGCCACTGGGCGAGCAACTGCAGATCGGCATCGGGCACCTGGGCCTGCGGCGGCATCGGCATCGCGCCCCATTTGCCCGAGCTGCCTGCCTTGATGCTTGCGGCCAACTGTGCGGCCGTGCCCTTGCCGTCGCCGTATTTGGCGCCGATGTCTTGCCAGGATGGGCCCACCACCTTGGTCGCGGGCTGGTGGCATGCGACGCATGAATACTTTTGCGCCAGCGCCTGGCTCGCAGCGGCGTGCAGCGGCCACAGCGCGCTCGCGCCGAAGGCCGCGGCCAAGGCAAGGGAGGCGATGCGGCCCGTGCCGCGCGGCAGGTTCCGGTAGAGAGAAGTCGTTTCTGTTTTCATCGTGGCACCGTGGAAAAAAGCGGGTTGTCTGATTCGACGGACACTCCCCCGCGGACCGCATCGGATGCAACGCCGGTGCACCGAGGAGCGCTGCCCGCGAGTGTCGGACGAAGACCGGCCAGCCACTTGCCTGATTCGCTCTCGTTCTTGCCTGAAACACCGAAACTGCATCGAAAACGCAGGCCCTGCCAGGCGCGCGGGCTAGACTTTTTCGTTCGCGTCACTCGAAAGGATTCAGATGGAAGCGGCACAGCCGGCGCAGCACGGCGAATCGGGCGAACCGGGTGCATTGGACGATCTGGCCCGGGCGGTCGCACACATCGCCCACAGCGACGGCGACTACGTGACGGCCATTCCCGAGCTTTCGCTGCACCGTCGCAGCACCACGACCGAGCCGCTGCATTGCATCTACGGCTTCGGCGTGGGCATCACCATCCGCGGGCAGAAGCGGGTGGCGCTCGGCGACGAGGTGTTCGACTATTCGGCGGGCCAATCGCTGCTGACCACCGCCGACCTGCCTGTGGTGACGCACATCACCCGGGCCAGCGCCACGCAGCCCTTCATGGGCCTGATGCTGCGGCTCGACCCGCGCGCCGTCGTGCAGGCTGCCGCCGAGATGGCCTTGCCCCCGCCGGCCAGGGACGGCACCCAGCGCGCCATGTCTCTCGGCGAACTCGACCCGACGCTGCTCGGCGCGGTCACGCGGCTCGTCCAGCTGCTCGCCGAGCCCCGGCTGATGCCGCAGCTCGCGCCGCTGTTGCAGCAGGAGATCCTCGTGCGGTTGCTGGCGGGGCGCCACGGCCCGCAGCTGCAGCGCCTGGTGGCGATCGGCTCGCCGAGTCAGCAGGTGGCCCAGAGCATGGCCTGGCTCAAGATGAATTTCACGCGGCCCGTGCTGGCCGACGCGCTGGCCGCATCCGCGAACATGAGCCCCTCGACCTTCCGCCAGCACTTCCGGGCCATGGCGGGCATGAGCCCGATGCAGTACCTGAAGCAGCTGCGCCTGCAGGAAGCGCGACAGCTGATGCTGAACCAGGGCATCGACGCCGGCACCGCAGGCGTGCGCGTGGGCTACGAGAGCGCCTCGCAGTTCAGCCGCGAGTACGCGCGCCTGTTCGGCGCGCCGCCGCTGCGCGACATCCGGCGGATGCGCGAAGCGACCTGAGCCGCCCGGGGGCATCCGCCGCGCACGCGCTGACCGGCGCGCGCCATTTGCTACCCTCGGCGCATCATGTTTCCCCGCTCCGTACCGGCCGCCGAGGCCGCTCCCCCGGCCACGCCCACCGCGGCGCCCCCGGGTCCGCCGCGCTACGTCGCACTCGCCGGCCCCACCGCTTCGGGCAAGACGGCCGCCGCGCTGGCGCTCGCGCGCATCCAGCCGGTGGAAATCGTCTCGGTGGATTCGGCACTCGTCTACCGCGGCATGAACATCGGCACCGCCAAGCCCACGCCCGCCGAACAGGCCGCCGTGCCGCATCACCTGATCGACATCCTCGATCCGCGCGAGAGCTACAGCGCCGCCGCGTTCGTGGCCGACGCCACTCGGCTCATCGGCGAGATCCGCGCGCGCGGCGCGCTGCCGCTGCTGGTGGGCGGCACGATGCTTTATTTCAAGGCGCTGTTCGACGGCATCGACGCCATGCCCACGGCCGATGCCGCAGTGCGCGCGCGCATCGATGCGGAAGCCGCCACGCTCGGCTGGCCGGCCATGCACGCGCGGCTCGCGCAGGTCGACCCGGTCACGGCCGCGCGGCTCGCGCCGCAGGACAGCCAGCGCATCCAGCGCGCGCTCGAAGTGTGGGAGAGCAGCGGCCAGCCGCTGTCGAGCTTTCATGCGAGCGACAACAAGACCGCCAAGGCTGTCGAAGGCGGCGTGCTGTTCTCGCTCGAACCGGCCGACCGCGCCTGGCTGCACACGCGCATCGCCGAGCGCTTCGACGCGATGCTTGCGGCCGGCTTCCTCGACGAAGTGCGCTCGTTGCGCGCGCGCGGCGACCTGTCGACCGAGTTGCCCTCGATGCGCTGCGTCGGCTACCGGCAGGCGTGGGAAACGCTCGATGCCTGCGACAACGCGGCGCCCTCCGCCAAGGCCATGGCCGAGTTGCGCGAACGCGGCATCGCCGCCACGCGCCAGCTTGCCAAGCGGCAGATCACCTGGCTGCGCAGCATGCCGCAGCGCACCGTGATCGCCTGCGACGCGCCCGACGCGGTGCAGGCCGCCGTTCAACTGATCGCCAAGACCACAAGCCCCGGATGACGCTGCGCATTTCCAACCTCGGCAAGCACTACGGCGATGCGCCTGTCTTCGAGAACGTGACGCTGGAGGTCCGGCCCGGCGAGTTCGTCGCCGTCGTAGGCGAATCGGGCGTCGGCAAGTCGACGCTGCTCAACTGCATGGCCGGCCTCGACAGCTGGGACCAGGGCACGGTCACGCACGAAGGCACCGACATCGGCGCGCTCGACGGCGAGGCCTGCGCGCTCTGGCGGCGGCGGCACGTCGGCTTCGTGTTCCAGGCCTTCCACGTGCTGCCGCACCTCGACGTGGCGCAGAACGTGTCGCTGCCGCTGATGCTGCTCGGCGCACAGCAGAAGGACGACGCCCGCGTCGCGCACATGCTCGAATCGGTGGGCCTGCCCGGCATGGGCGCTCGGCTGCCGCAGACGCTGTCGGGCGGCCAGTTGCAGCGCGTGGCGATTGCGCGCGCGCTGGTGCACCGCCCCGCCCTGCTGCTGGCCGACGAGCCCACGGGCAACCTCGATCCGTCCACCGCTGCAAAGGTGATGGAACTGCTGATCAGCCAGACCCGCGAGCACGGTGCGTCGCTGGTGCTGGTGACGCACTCCGAGAGCGCGGCGGCCCGGGCCGACCGCCTGCTGCACCTGACGGCCGGCGGAATACGCGCCTGAACTACTGCGGCGCGATCAGCGCGGCGTAGCGCGACAGGTCGACGTTGCCGCCGCTGATCACGATGCCGACGCGCTGTCCGGCGACGGCCTTGCCGGCCGCAATGGCGCCTGCAAAGGCAAGGCAGCCGGTCGGCTCCACCACCATCTTCATGCGCTCGGCGAAGAAGCGCATCGCGTCGACGAGCTGCTCGTCGGTGACGGTGAAGATGTCGTCCACGTCACGGCGGATGATGCCGAAGGTGTACTCGCCCAGGTGCTGCGTCTGTGCACCGTCGGCTATGGTCTTCGGCGTTTCGATGTGCACGATCTTCCCCGCACGGAACGACTGCTGGCCGTCGTTGCCCGCCTCGGGCTCGACGCCATAGACCCTGCAGTTCGGCGCCAGCGCGCGCGCCGACAGCGCCGAACCCGACAGCAACCCGCCGCCGCCCAGGCACACGAACAGGTGGTCGAGCGGGCCGGTTTCCTCGATCAGTTCCTTCACCGCCGTGCCCTGCCCCGCAAGCACGTCGGGATGGTCGTAGGGCGGGATCATCGTCATGCCGCGCTCCTGCGCGAGCCGCTTCGTCAGCGCCTCGCGGTCTTCGGTGAAGCGGTCGTACATCACCACTTCCGCGCCGTAGCCCTTGGTGGCAGCGACCTTGGCGGCGGGCGCGTCCTTGGGCATGACGATCACCGCCGGCATCGACAGCAGGCGCGCCGACAGCGCGATGGCCTGCGCATGGTTGCCCGACGAGAACGCGATCACGCCGCCCTTGCGCTGCGCGGCATCGAACTTCGACAGCGCGTTGAACGCGCCGCGGAACTTGAATGCACCCATGCGCTGGAAGTTCTCGCACTTGAAGAAGAACTCGGCGCCCCAGCGTTCGTTGGCGGTGGTCGAGCGCAGCACCGGCGTGCGGTGGGCTTGGCCTTCGAGCCGCGCGGCCGCGGCAATGACGTCGTCATAGGTAGGTAGTTGCATGGGCCGAGCTTAGCGGGGGCTCACGTTTTTTTGCAGCCCCGATGGGTAAAAACCCGGGATGCATGCTCGCGCAATTTCTGTACTCTGTATACAGAGTTCAAAGAAAGCCGACATGCCCGCCCAGCTCCTCAGCATCGAAGTCGCCCCCGATCTCGTCGACCAGGTCTACCGCGCCCTGCTCGGCGCCATCAGCAGCGGCACGCTCGCGCCGGGCGAACGCATCACGCAGGAAGACATCGCTCAGCGTCTCTCGGTGTCTCGCCAGCCCGTGCTCCAGGCGCTGCGGCTGCTCAAGAAAGACGGCTTCGTGCTCGACGCGCCCGGCCGCGGCGTGCTGGTGGCGCCGCTGGAAGCCGAGGCGATGCGCCAGGTCTACCAGGTGCGTGGCGCGCTCGACGTGCTGGCCGCACGGCTCGCGGCGCGCCAGCGTTTTCGCATCGACCCGAAGCTCATCGAACGCGGCCGGCGTGCCGCGCGCGGGCGCAACGTCGAAGCCATGATCGATGCGGACGTGGCCTTTCACCAGGCCATCTACGAGGCCTCGGGCAACCCGCTGATCGGCCAGAGCGCCGACCCGCATTGGCGTCACCTGCGCCGCGCGATGGGCGCGGTGCTGCAGGCGGAGCCGCAGCGCGAATCGCTGTGGGACGAGCACGAGGCGATCGCCGCGGCCATTGCCGCCGGCAACGCGGACCGCGCCGCACGCCTGAGCGAAGAACACGTCTCTCGGGCCAGCCAGGCATTGAGCGAACGGCTCGCGCAGCAACTGGCGCGCACCGCATCCACCACCACGCAGAAAAAAGGAGACAAGGCATGAAGCTGCCCCCCGAGCAACGCGCGCAGTTCGAGCGCGACGGCTATCTGTTCTTCCCCGGCCATTTCTCGGCTGAAGAAACCAGGGTGCTGACCGACGCGGTGCCCGATCTCTACAGCAGGCGCGAGGCCTTCAACGTGCGCGAGAAAGGCTCCGACGCCGTGCGCACGAACTTTGCCGCGCACCTCGTCAGCGAGCCCTTCGCCCGCCTGGCGCGCCATCCGCGCATGGTCGGCCCGGTGACCGACCTCTTCGACGAAGAGGTCTACATGCACCAGTTCAAGATCAACGGCAAGATGGCCTTCGAGGGCGACGTGTGGCAGTGGCACCAGGACTACGGCACCTGGCTCAACGATGACCTGATGCCCACCGAACGCGCGATGAACGTCGCGATCTTTCTCGACGAGGTGACCGAGCACAACGGCCCGCTGATGTTCATTCCGGGCAGCCACCGCAAGGGCGTGGTCGATGCGAAGCATGACCTCACGACCACCAGCTACCCACTGTGGACCGTGGACAACGACCTGATCCGCCAGCTGGTGGATCGCGCGGGCGGCAAGCACGGCGGCATCGTCTCGCCCAAGGGCCCGGCCGGCTCGATGATCCTCTTTCACAGCTGCCTCGTACATGCATCGGGCAGCAACCTCTCGCCCTTCAACCGCGTGGCGGTGTACCTGAGCCTGTGCGCCGTCAGCAACCACATCCGGCGCCACAAGCGGCCCGAGTACATCGCGCACCGAAACTTCACGCCCATCGAGATGCTGCCCGACGACTGCCTGCTGAAGCCCTACCCCGTCGAGGTGCCGTGGAAGAACGGCCTGCCAGAGAGCGCATCGCGCACCTCGCTCGACGCGCTCGACACCGTGGAGGCCTGAACGACATGAGTCTGCACGCCCGCCTGCAGCAGCGCGCCGCCGAAGGCCGCCCCGTCCGCATCGGCCTGATCGGCGCCGGCAAGTTCGGCGCGATGTACCTCGCGCAGAATCCGCGCACGCCCGGCGTGCAACTGGTCGCCATTGCCGACCTCTCGCCCGACGCGGCCCGTGTCAACCTCGAACGCGTGGGCTGGAAGGCGGGGCGCGCCGCCGCGGCTTCGGTGCAGGAAGCGCTGAAGCAAGGCACCACCTGGATCACCGACGACTGGCAGGCCGTGACGCGCGAGCCATCGATCGACATCGTGGTCGAGTGCACGGGCAACCCGATCGCCGCGGTCGACCACTGCCTGGATGCATTCGCGCACGGCAAGCACGTGGTGAACGTGACGGTCGAGGCCGATGCCTTCTGCGGCCCGCTGCTCGCCCGCCGGGCACAGCAGGCCGGCGTGGTGTATTCGCTCGCCTTCGGCGACCAGCCCGCGCTGATCTGCGACCTGGTCGACTGGGCGCGCACCTGCGGCTTTCCGGTGGTGGCGGCCGGGCGCGGCCACAAGTGGCTGCCGCACTTCACCGAATCGACTCCCGAGACGGTGTGGGACAACTACGGCCTCACGCCCGAGCAGGCCAGGCGCGGCGGTCTCAACCCGAAGATGTTCAACAGCTTTCTCGACGGCTCCAAGCCTTCCATCGAAAGCTCGGCGGTCGCCAACGCCACCGGCCTCACCGTGCCGTCGGACGGCCTGCTCTACCCGCCCGCGAGCGTGGAGGACATTCCCTTCGTCACGCGGCCGAAGAGCGAGGGCGGCGTGCTGGAGTGCAAGGGCATGGTCGAGGTGGTGTCCTCGCTCGAAGCCGACGGGCGGAAGATCCCGTACGACATCCGCATGGGCGTGTGGGTCACGGTCGAGGCCGAGACCGACTACATCCGGAACTGCTTCGAGGAATACAACGCCCACACCGACCCCAGCGGGCGCTACTTCACGCTCTACAAGCGCTGGCATCTGATCGGCCTCGAAGTCGGCATGTCGGTGGCCAGCGTAGCGCTGCGCGGCGAGCCCACCGGTGTCGCCACCTGCTGGAACGCCGACGTGGTCGCCACTGCCAAGCGCGACCTGCCGGCAGGCGGAATGCTCGACGGCGAAGGCGGCTACACGGTGTGGGGCAAGCTGCTGCCGGCCGAGCGCTCTCTGCGCCTGGGCGGCCTGCCGCTCGGGCTGGCGCACAACGTCAAGCTGGTGCGGCCGGTGAAGAAGGGCCAGAGCCTGAGCTGGGCCGACGTGGCGATCGACAAGACGACCGCGGCCTACAAGCTGCGCAGCGAGATGGAGGCGATGTTCGCACCTTCGGGGCGGGCATTGCACCCGACGGCAATCGCGTAAAAAATCTTCTGCTCGGCACGCCCCACGTGTCGAAATGACCGCCGGCGGGCCGTCATTGTGGTGAGCGATCCTGCTCGACAGCCTTTTCCATGACGGAGAGACACCATGCAGTACATGTTGATGTTCTATCAGCCCGCGGCCGAATTCGAACAACGCGAAGATGCGTCCTCGCAGGCCTACCGGGCCAGCTGGGTCGCGTACGCCGACGCCGTGCGCCAGGCCGGCATTTCACTCGGCGGCCACGGCCTTTTCCCGCCCATGACCGGCACCACGCTGCGCGTGCGCGGCGACAAGCGCCAGGTGCAGGACGGCCCCTTCGCCGACACCAAGGAGCAGCTCGGCGGCTACTTCGTGGTCGACGTGCCCAACCTCGACGTGGCACTCGAGTGGGCGGCGCGTGCCCCCTGCGCCACCAGCGGTGGAGTGGAGGTCCGACCCGTCTTCACGGCCACGGCCGTAGCAACGGCATGAGCCGCCGGGCCGCTCCCAAGGCGAATATCGCAGCGCGGAGCGCGGAGGTTCTCGGGTGAGCAATCCGGCAGCTCGCCAGGCCGCCGAGCGTGCGGCGCGCGATTCGTATGGCCGGCTGCTGGCCATCCTGTCGGCGCGCACGCACGACATCGCCGCATCGGAAGACGCATTGGCCGACGCCTTCGCGCGAGCACTCGAGCGCTGGCCGGCCGATGGCATTCCCGCACAGCCCGACGCATGGCTGCTGAGCGTGGCGCGGCACCGCAAGCTCGACGCCTGGCGCCACACTCGCGTACAGGACGCGGCCACGCAAAGCCTGATGTTGCTGGCCGGCGAGGTCGACGAAGGCACCACCGACGGCGCGGCCGTGCCCGACGAGCGGCTGCGCCTGCTTTTCGTGTGTGCGCATCCAGCCATCGACGCGGCCGCGCGCGCACCGCTCATGCTGCAGACCGTGCTCGGGCTCGACGCCGCGCGCATGGCCGGCGCCTTCCTCACCGCGCCGGCCACGCTGGGCCAGCGGCTGGTGCGCGCCAAGGCCCGCATCCGCGCGGCCGGCATTCCCTTCGAATATCCGCGAGCGCGCGACCTGCCGCAGCGGCTGCAGGACGTGCTCGACGGCATCTACGCCGCCTACGGCACCGGCTGGGACGACGTGGACGGCGCCGACGCCCTGCCCCGCGGCCTCACGGCCGAGGCCATCGACCTCTGCCGCATCCTCTGTGGCCTGATGCCGAACGAACCCGAGCCGCTCGGCCTGCTCGCGCTGATGCTGTTCTGCGAGGCCCGCACGGCCGCGCGCCGCAGCGATGCCGGCGCTTATGTGCCGCTCGATCAGCAGGACATCACGCGCTGGGACCATGAACTGCTCGCGCAAGCTGAACACCATCTGCGGCGGGCCTGCGCCATGCAGTCGCTCGGCGCCTACCAGCTGGAGGCGGCGATCCAGTCGGCACACTGCGAGCGCCGCGCCGGCGCACCGGTGCCGCCCGAAACACTGGTGGCCCTGTACGAGGGCTTGCTGGCGCTGCGGCCGAGCGTCGGTGCACAGGTCAGCCGCGCCTGCGCGCTCGCCAATGCGCGCGGACCTGAAACCGGCCTGCGGGCGCTCGATGCCATTGCGGCCAATGAGGTGACGAACTACCAGCCCTTCTGGGCGGCGCGCGCCCATCTGCTCGCGGCCGGCGGTGCACGGGCGGCGGCGCGGCAGGCCTACGACCGGGCCATCGGGCTCAGCGCCAGCGCGGTGGTGCGTGCGCATCTGCATGCGATGTCGGACCGGCTCTGAGCGGCCGGCTCTTCATCAACGCCGCCGTCACTCCCGCGGCGCGGCCACCGGCTCAGTCTCGCGCACCAGCAGCTTCGATCCGTGCACATCGACAATCGGCCCATGCGCGCATTGCTCACCACCTTCTCCTGGCAGGAACTCCGCCATCACCCCTGGCGCAATGCGGCGGCCGTGCTGGCGGTGATGCTGGGTGTGGCGCTGGCCTTCTCGGTGCAGCTGATCAATGCGTCGGCGCTCGACGAGTTCGCGAGCGCGGTGCGCTCGGTCAACGGCCAGCCCGACCTGGAAGTGCGCGCCGTGCAGGGCGGCTTCGACGAGGCCGTGTTCGCGCGGCTGGCCCGTCATCCGCAGGTGACGCTGGCGAGCCCCGTGGTCGAGTTCCAGGGCCTGGCGCTGGCGGGCGAACGCCAGGTGCCGATGCGCGTGATCGGCGTCGATGCGCTGGTGCTGCCTGCCATCGCTCCGGCGCTGATGCCACAGGCCGCAGCCGGTGCCGATCGCTTGGCGCTGTTCGCACCGGGCCATGTGTTTCTCAACACCGCGGCGCGCACTGCGCTGGGCCTGCCCGCGCAAGCGCCCGGCGGTGGCGTCGTGGAGACGATGCAGCTGCGCAGCGGCGATGCCTGGCAGCGGCTCGACGTGTCCGGCCACGTCGCCGCGAGCGGCTCGGCGCTCGCGGTGATGGACATCGCGGCCGCGCAGGAGCTGTTCGGCCAGGTCGGCCGGCTCAGCCGCATCGACCTTCGGCTGGCACCCGGTACCGACAGGGCCGCCTTCATGGCCTCGCTGCAGCAGTCGCCGGGCTGGCCCGCAGGCGTGCAGTTCGCCGAGCCCGGCGATGCGGCCGAGCGCGTGAGCAACCTGTCGCGCGCCTACCGCGTCAACCTGACGGTACTGGCGCTGGTGGCGCTCTTCACGGGCGCGTTCCTGGTGTTCTCGGTGCTGGCGCTCAGCGTGGCCAAGCGCGCGCAGCAGTTCGCGCTGCTCGGCGTGCTGGGCCTGACGCCGCGCGAACGGCTGCGGCTGGTGCTGACCGAATCGCTGGTGCTGGGTCTGATCGGCAGCACGGCCGGGCTCGTGCTCGGCACCGCGCTCGCGGCCTTTGCGCTGCGGGTGCTCGGCGGCGACCTGGGCGGCGGGTATTTCGAAGGCGTCGCGCCCAAGCTGCATTGGAGCAGCGGCGCGGCAGCGCTCTACGGCGGGCTCGGCGTAGTGGCCGCATTGGTGGGCGGCTGGTGGCCCGCGCGCGCGGCGCAGGCGCTGCCCGAAGCGAAAACACTCAAGGGGCTGGGCGCGGCGCCTACCCAGGGCAACAGCCACTGGCTGGCGCTGGGGCTGATCGCGCTCGGCGCGGTGCTGGCCAACGTGCCGGCCATCGGCGGCATTCCGGTGGCCGCGTATTTGTCGGTGGCCTGCCTGCTGGTGGGCGGCATCACCGCCCTGCCCTGGCTCATCGCGCTGCTGTACGACCGCATCGCGCCCGCGTTCGCGCAACGCGTGCTGCCGATGCTGGCCATCGAGCGCGCGCGCCGCATGCGGGGCACGGCGGCCGTGGCAGTGAGCGGCGTGGTCGCGAGCCTGAGCCTCGCGGTCGCGCTCACGGTGATGGTCGCCAGCTTTCGCGATTCGGTCACGCACTGGCTCGACGTGGTCCTGCCGGCCGACCTGTACCTGCGCGCCACTGCGGGTGGGCGCGGCAGCAACGCCGGCAACAGCAGCAGCACCGACACCGCGACCTTCCCGCCCGCCTTCGTGCAGGCGCTGGCGCAGTTGCCCGGCGTGGCGCGCACGGGCACGCTGCGCACGAAGACACTGCAGCTCGACGCGACCCGGCCCGCGGTCACGCTGATCGCGCGCAGCCTCGAAGGCGGCGCCACGCAGTCGCTGCCGCTGGTGGGCGCCGCGCTGCCGGTGCCCGAGGGGCAGGTCGGCATCTACGTGAGCGAGCCGATGGTCGAGCTGTACGGCGCGAAGCCGGGCACCGCGTTCGCGCCGCTGTCGGCCGCAATGGGCGTGGCAGCCGGCACGAAGAAGCCGCAGGTGTTCTTCGTGGCGGGCGTGTGGCGCGACTATGCGCGGCAGTTCGGCGCGGTCACGATGGACGCGCGCGATTTCGAACGCATCACCGGCGAACGCAACGTGAGCGACGTGGCGCTGTGGCTCGCGCCCGGTGCGCCGGAGGGCGCGGTGCAGGCACAGGTGCGCGCACTGGCGGCGCGCCAGGAAGGCGGCTCCGCGGAGTCCGTCGAGATCGCCTCGGTCGGCCAGATCCGCACGACCTCGCTGCGCATCTTCGACCGCAGCTTTGCCGTGACCTACTGGCTGCAGGCGGTGGCCATCGCCATCGGCCTGTTCGGCATCGCCGCGAGCTTCAGCGCGCAGGTGCTGGCACGGCGCAAGGAGTTCGGCCTGCTCGCACACCTGGGCTTCACACGGCGGCAGGTGCTGGCGGTAGTGGCGGGCGAAGGCGCCGCGTGGACGGCCATCGGCGCGGTCGCGGGGCTGCTGCTCGGGCTGGCCGTGTCGGTGGTGTTGGTGAAGGTGGTGAACCCGCAGAGCTTCCACTGGAGCATGGACCTGCTGGTGCCGTGGCTGCGGCTGCTGGCGCTGTGCGGCGCGGTGGTGGTGGCGGGCACCGTCACCGCCTGGCTGGCAGGGCGGGCGGCGGCCGGCAGGGATGTGGTGTTGGCGGTGAAGGAAGACTGGTAGGCAGGTGCTTCGCCTGCCGTCCCGGCCTCAGCGGCCTGGCGTCAGCTGGATGCGCTCCACGGTTTCCTTCTCGACCGCAGCGCGGGTATAGACCAGCGGCACGTACTTGCCCTCCAACCACAGTGGCGCCAGGTCGCGGTAGTTGGGGCTGTCGGGGTTGCCCGACTGGCCCGGCGTGTTGATGACACGCGACGCGTCCCAGTTGCCCACGTCGAGCACCATGCGGAACGAGGCGCCCGCAGTCAACTTGTAGTCGCTTGGCCGATAGGTGGCGGCCATCGGCGTGAAGGCCGAGCCGGACATGGGCCAGTCGCCCACGTCGAGCTTCTTGCGCGTGGCCGCATCGACCACGCCACCCAGCGGATGGCGGAACTCGGCGCGATGCAGCGTGCCCCACTTCCATGCAGCGGCATCGGGGCCGAGCCTGGCGCTGAGTTCCTGCATGGCGAGCGGCAGGGTCTCGAGCAACAGCGCGTCGCGTTGCTCGTTCGTGACCCAGCCGGACGGGTTCTCGAGCAGCAGCACCATGCGCGTGTTGTCGCCGGGCCCGGCCAGCGCGGCGCCCGCATCGCCCGCGCCGGCCTTGAGCACGGCCGCGCGCAAGGGCTTGCTGCTCCAGACTTCGTACAGCGCGGCGGCGGCGCTGTCGCGGTCCATGGCGCCGTCCCAGCCCTGGAGCATGCGCAGCGCCGAAGCGGTCTGCGGATCGTCGCTGCGCAAGCCGGCCAGCAGCTTGAGCAGCCGCTGCGCGGGCGTGGCGACGATGTCGTTCTGCATGCGCTGCGAGTCCTCGACGGTAAAGCGCGAGCCCGCCGCCACCCTGGCCGCGAACAGCGCCTCGAGGCGGCGTGCGCGGGCCGCGTCGCTCCACTCGTAGCCGACGCCCTTCTTCGCGGCGGGGTGGTCGGGCGGAATGTTGTTCTCGTTGGCCGTCACGACATAGCCGCGCGCGGGGTTGAACTCCGAAGGCAACTCGTCGCCGTTGCGAAAGCCCGCCCACTCGTAGCGCCCGTCGCCGGGCACCGGCATCAGGCCGTCCCAGTTGGGCCGGATGGGCGTGAGGCCGCCGGGAATCCAGCCGACGTTGCCGCTGGTGTCGGCGTAGACCTGGTTTTCGCCTGGCGCGCCCCAGCGGTTCATGGCCGCGCGAAACTGGTCCCAGTTGCGCGCGCGCATGTAGTCCATCGAACCGAAATACGGCGCCATGCCAGGCTCCAGCCACGCGGCGCGCAACGCATACGCGCGCTGCTTGCCGGGCTCGGCCAGCAGCACGGGGCCGTGGCGGGTGAAGGTGTTGACCACCTCGCGCGGCGCGCTCTCGCCCTTCACCTCGATGCGCTCCGTGACGCGCGTCATCGGCTCCCAGCGGCCCTGGTAGCGGTACTCGCCGGGGTCGCTCGGGTTGAGCTGGTACACGTACAGGTCTTCCTGGTCCATGTAGAAGCGCGTGAGGCCGAAGGCGATGGTGCCGTTGTGGCCGATCGACAGGCCCGGCAGGAAAGGCTCGCCTGCGCCGATGGCGTCCATGCCAGGCGCGCTCAGGTGCGTCATGTAGCGCAGGCTCGGCGCGCCGTGCGAGCGGTGCGGGTCGTTGGCCAGGATGGGCCGGCCGGTGGCGGTGAGCTTCGGCGAGATCACCCAGTTGTTGCTGCCGTAGGCGCCAGTCGGGTCGCCCTGCGACGCTTGCTGCTGCTCTTCTCCCAGCTGCGCCGTGGCTTCCGCGCTGCCGGGCAGCAGGGACACGGGCACGACAGTCGCGCCCGCGTTCACGCCCAACCGCGTATTGGCCTTGGTGAACTGCGGCGGCTCGGTGGCGCGCAGGTAGGCCGCGCGCAATTCGGTGGCCGGAATGCCGCACGGGTCGAGCCCCGGCGGCACGCGCGGCGTGACGGGCGGATCGAGCTCGCGGCGCAGCCAGTCGGCCTTGACGCCGGCAGCGCCCCCGCAGAACGCGCGGGCGCGTTCGATCTCGGAAGTGAAGTTGAGCGTGAGGCCGTGGTGGCGGATGCGCACCACGTCCTCGGGCGACCATGTCGCGGGCTGGTAGCCGAGCAGCGCGAATTCTGCGGGCAGCAGTGCGGGCTGTGCGCGCACCTGTGCCACGTAGGCGTTGACACCCGCGGTGAAGGCTTCAGCCACGCGCTTGGCGTCGGAGCCGTAGGCGAGCCATTCGCGGTACATGTCGCCGCGGTAGAGCACGGCGCGCGCGGCGCGATCGCTCTCGACCCAGGCCGGGCCGAAGTCCCTGGCCATTTCGCCGAGGCCGCGTTTGCGCCACAGGTCCATCTGCCAGAGCCTGTCGCGCGCGGCGATGTAGCCCTGCGCCACGAAGGCGTCGTAGAGCGTGCCCGCATAGAGATGCGGCACGCCCCAGCGGTCGATCAGCACCTCGGCGGGCTTCTCGAGCCCCGGCACTGCGAACGACGAGGAGGGCCGCGTCGGCATGCCGTTGCCGGAGGGGCTGCTGGCGCAGCCGGACAATGCGAGGGCCGCGAGCGCAACGGCGCCCAGGTTCGTTTTTTTCATGTGTCTCCATCTCCTCTGCCTTGTGAGCGGCAGCGCACAGTATCCCGATTTACGGCCGCGCCGGGTTACAAACCATGACTTGTAGACTGAGGCCGATATGCAGCAAATACTTTCTTCTTCGTCCTGCAACGCCTGGCTCGACAGCGCCATCCGCCGCATCGAGGCCGACTACCAGCGCAGCGCCGACACGCACCTGATCCCGCTGCCCCTGCCCTCGCTCGCGGCGCACGGCATCGACCTCTACCTGAAGGACGAATCGACGCACCCGACCGGCAGCCTCAAGCACCGGCTCGCGCGTTCGCTCTTTCTCTACGCGCTGTGCAACGGCTGGGTGCGCGAGGGCACCACCATCGTCGAGGCCTCGAGTGGCTCCACGGCCGTGAGCGAGGCCTACTTCGCGCGGCTGCTGGGCCTGCCCTTCATCGCCGTGATGCCGCGTACCACGTCGCCCGAGAAGGTCGCGCAGATCGCCTTCTACGGCGCGAGCTGCCACTTCGTGGACCATGCCGCCCAGGTGTACGAAGAGGCGCGCGCGCTGGCCGAGCGCAGCGGCGGCCACTACATGGACCAGTTCACGTATGCTGAGCGCGCGACCGACTGGCGCGGCAACAACAACATCGCAGAGAGCATGTTCCAGCAGATGGCGCGCGAGCGGCATCCGGTGCCGAAGTGGATCGTGGTGGGCGCGGGTACTGGCGGCACCAGCGCGACCATCGGGCGCTACCTGCGCTATCGCTGCCACGACACGCAGGTGTGCGTGCCCGACCCCGAGGGCTCCGTGTTCTCGGCCTACCACCGCACGGGCGATACCTCGCTGACGGACGCGGGCTCACGCATCGAAGGCATCGGCCGGCCGCGCGTGGAGCCCAGCTTCATCCGCACGCTGGTCGACCGGATGATCGAAGTGCCGAACCTCGACTCGGTGGCGGCGATGCATGCACTGTCGGCACTGCTGGGCCGCAAGGTCGGGCCGTCGACGGGCACCAACTTCATCGGCATGCTGGCCGTGGCGCACGAAATGCGCGCGGCGGGACAGCAGGGCTCCATTCTTTCGCTGCTGTGCGATGCGGGCGAGCGCTATCTGCCGAGCTACCACGATGCGGCCTGGGTGCGGAATGCCTTCGGCGACATCGCGCCGGCGCAGCGGCGCATCGATGCGCTGGTGGCGGCATGAGGCCTCCTCCTTCGTCGCTGTTCGGCCTCTCGCGGCGCGGCCTGCTGCTGGCGGCGCTCGCGGCCGGGCCGCTGACGGCGTGGGCACTGCCCGAGCGCCGGATGGAGTTCCCGCGCGACTTCGGCAGCCACCCCGACCTGCACACCGAATGGTGGTACGTCACC
This sequence comes from Variovorax sp. Varisp46, assembly GCF_059491885.1. Lineage (NCBI taxonomy): Bacteria > Pseudomonadati > Pseudomonadota > Betaproteobacteria > Burkholderiales > Comamonadaceae > Variovorax > Variovorax sp. Varisp46. The sequence continues at coordinate 1,165,642 of NZ_CP168515.1, read as the reverse complement.
GGCCACGCGAAGACTCCGGGCGGACGAGAGTTCGGCTTCCAGGTGACCTTCTTCCGCTCGCGCGTCGACGCCACGCAGGGCATGCGCTCGGCCTTCGCCGCGAAGCATCTCGTGTTCGCGCACGCGGCCGTCACCGACCTCGAAGGCCGCGTGCTGCTGCACGACCAGCGCATCGCACGCGCGGGCTTTGGCGTGGCCGAAGCCGGCACCAACGACACCGACGTGCGCATCCGCGACTGGTCGCTGGTGCGGGAGAACGGGCTCTACGTTGCGCGCATTCCGGCCGGCGAATTCACGCTCGAGCTGCGCTTCACGCCGACGCAGCCGGTGCTTCTGCAAGGCAACGCCGGCCTCTCGCGCAAGGGCCCCGAGGAATCGCAGGCGAGCTACTACTACAGCGAGCCGCAACTCAAGGCCCAGGGCAGGCTCACGCTCAAGGGAGAAGCCTTCGATGTCGCCGGCGCCGCGTGGCTCGACCACGAATGGAGCGAAGCGCTGATGCACCCCGAGGCCGTGGGCTGGGACTGGATCGGCATGAACCTCGACGACGGCAGCGCCCTCACCGCCTTCCGCCTGCGGCGCAGCGACGGCAGCGCGCTGTGGACCGGCGGCTCGTTCCGCCAGCGCGATGGCGCGGCACGAGCCTTCAGGAACGACGAAGTGCGCTTCGAAGCCCTCAAGACCTGGGACAGTCCGCGCACGCAGGCGAAGTACCCGACGCAATGGCGAGTGCAAACGCCCGCCGGCAACTTCGAAGTGCGCGCCTTGCTCGACGACCAGGAACTCGACAGCCGCGGTTCGACCGGCGGCGTGTACTGGGAAGGCGTGAGCGAATTGCTCGATGTCCAAGGCCACCGCGTGGGCCGCGGCTATCTGGAAATGACGGGCTACGCCGCACCGCTGAAGCTGTAACTGTTGTAGCCGCGCACAAGGCCTGACAACCGATTCCTTGCCGCCTGCGTTGGGAATCGTGCCCCACTCATTTAAAACGGAGGATCATCCATGAAGATTCGAATCGCAGTGCTGGCCGCGGCCGGCGCCCTTTCCATCCTTGCAAGCCCCATTGCCGCCAACGCGCAAGTCTCGGTCAACATCAATGTGCCCGGACTGGTGATGACGGCACCGCCGCCGCCGCGCTACGAGCCTCTGCCCCCGCCACGCGGCGGCTTCGTCTGGGTACCAGGCCGCTGGGCCTGGGACGGCCGCGCCTACGGATGGCGCCCGGGCGGCTGGCAGCCCGAGCGCGCGGGATACGCCTATGCCCCGGGCCGCTGGGTCGAAGACCGCGGCGGCTGGCGCTGGACCGAAGGCGACTGGCGCCGGCAAGAAGCCCGCCGTGAAGCACGCCGCGAGCGCGAATGGGAAGACGACCACCGCCACCACGACGGCGGCCATCGGCACGGCCATGACCGCGATCGCGATTTCTGCCCGCCCGGCCAGGCGAAAAAAGGCAACTGCTGATTACCGATTGCTGATCCGCAAACACAAAGGGAGCCCAGGCTCCCTTTTTTGTTGGCCGCGCATTACTTCGCCCGCCGCCTGTCGATGAACGCGATGATCTCGCCCATGATCCCCTTGCGGAAGGCCAGCACGCAGATCACGAAGATCAGGCCCGTGACCATGGTCACCGACTCGCCCAGCGTGTTGAACCAGTCCACCGTCGTGATGCGCGCAAGCAGGTTGCCGAGTTCGCCGATCTTGTTCTCGAGCAGCACCACCACGGCCGAGCCCACCAGCGGACCCGAGAGCGTGCCCAGGCCGCCCACCAGCGTCATCAGGATGACCTGGCCCGAAGCGGTCCAGTGCACGTCCGACAGCGTGGCGAAGCCCAGCACCAGCGTCTTGAGCGAACCGGCCAGTCCCGACAGCGCCGCCGAGATCACGAAAGCCAGCAGCTTGAAGCGGCTCACGTCGTAGCCCAGCGACAGCGCGCGCGGCTCGTTCTCCTTGATGCCCTTGAGCACCTGCCCGAAGGGCGAGTGGATGGTGCGCACGATCAGCAGGAAGGCCGCGACCACGATGACCAGTGCCACGTAGTACATCGTGAGGTCGTTGGACAGGTCGACCAGACCGAACAGCTTGCCGCGCGGCACGCCCTGCAGGCCGTCTTCGCCGCCGGTGAACTTGGCCTGCAGCGCGACGAAGAACATCATCTGCGCGAGCGCCAGCGTGATCATCGCGAAGTAGATGCCCTGGCGGCGAATGGCCAGCACGCCGAAGATCCAGCCGAGGAAAGCGCCGCTGAGCGTGCCCGCGATCAGGCCCAGTTCAGGCGTGAGCCCCCAGACCTTGATGGCATGGCCCGCCACGTACGCGGAGCCGCCGAGGAAGGCCGCGTGGCCGAACGACAGCAGGCCCGTGAAGCCCAGCAGCAGGTTGAAGGCCGCGGCGAACAGTGCGAAGCACATGAGCTTCATCACGAACACCGGGTAGGCGCCGAAGAACGGCGCCGCGACGAGCGCGACCAGCAGAAGTGCGTAGACGATGAGGGAGATTTTTTTCGTGTTCATGCCACTCGCCTTATTTTTCTTTGCCGAACAGGCCGGCGGGGCGAATCAACAGCACGATGACCATGATCACGAACACAACCGTAGACGATGCCTCGGGATAGAAAACCTTGGTGAACCCTTCGATCACGCCGAGCCCGAGACCCGTGAGGATGGCGCCCATGATCGAACCCATGCCGCCGATCACGACCACCGCGAACACCACGATGATGAGGTTCTGCCCCATCAGTGGCGACACCTGCATCACCGGTGCAGCGAGCACGCCGGCGAAGGCCGCGAGCGCGCAGCCGAAGGCATAGGTCAGCGTGATCATCAGCGGCACGTTGACGCCGAAGGCCTCCACCAGCCGCGGGTTCTCGGTGCCGGCGCGCAGGTAGGCGCCCAGGCGGGTCTTCTCGATCACGAACCAGGTCGCAAAGCAGATCACCAGCGATGCAACGACCACCCAGGCGCGATAGTTCGGCAGCACCATGAAGCCCAGGTCGGTGGAACTCGACAGCGCATCGGGCGCGTCGTAGGGCAGCCCCGACACGCCGTAGACCGAGCGGAACACGCCCTCGATCAGCAGCGTGAGGCCCAGCGTGAGCAAGAGGCCGTAGAGGTGGTCGAGCTTGTAGATCCAGCGCAGCAGCAGGCGCTCGATGAGCACGCCGAAGATGCCGATGACGAGGGGCGCCGCGATCAGCATCACCCAGTAGTTGACGCCGAGATACTCCATCGCCATCCATGTCAGGACGGCGCCCAGCATGAACAGCGCGCCATGCGCGAAGTTGATGACGTTGAGCAGGCCGAAGATCACCGCCAGCCCGAGGCTCAGGATGGCGTAGAACGAGCCGTTGACCAGCCCCAGAAGGAGCTGGCTCAACAACGCAGGAAGGGAAATGGTCATAAGTGTTTCAACGAACCCGGGCGGCTGCGCGCCCGCGGGAGATCACTTCCAGAGGGCGCACTTGCTCTCGGCCTTCGTCGTGAAGACCTCTTCGCCCTTCAGCTTCTGGACCACCTTGTAGTAGTCCCACGGCTGCTTGGATTCGGCCGGCGACTTGACCTGCACAAGGTACATGTCGTGCACGAAACGGCCGTCGGCGCGGATGCTGCCCTTGGCATAGAAGTCGTCGACGGGGGTCTTCTTGAGCGCCTCCATCACCTTGTCGGCATCGACCGTCTTGGCGGACTGCACGGCCTTCAGGTAGGTCATGGTGGCCGAATAGTCGGCGGCCTGGATGTCGGTGGGCATGCGCTTGGTCTTCTCGAAGAAGCGCTTGCCAAAGGCGCGCGTCTTGTCGTCGAGGTTCCAGTCCCAGCTGGTGGTGAGCAGCAGGCCTTCGGTGTTCTTCAGGCCCAGGCTGTGCACGTCGGTCACGAACACCAGCAGGCCGACCATCTTCATGGTCTTGGTGATGCCGAATTCCTTGGCGGCCTTGATCGAGTTGATGGTGTCGCCGCCCGCATTGGCCAGCGCCAGCACCTGGGCCTTGGAGTTCTGCGCCTGCAGCAGGAACGAGGAGAAGTCGGAGGTGTTGAGCGGATGCTTCACGCTGCCCACCACGGTGCCGCCCTTCTCCTTCACGACCTTGGACGCGTCGGCTTCCAGTGCCTGGCCAAAGGCATAGTCGGCCGTCAGGAAGTACCAGCTCTTGTCGCCGCGTGCGATCACGGCGCTGCCCGTGCCCTTGGCCAGCGCCACGGTGTCGTAGGCGTAGTGCACGGTGTAGGGGCTGCACTGCTCATTGGTGAGCGCCGAACTGCCGGCACCGTTCACGACGAACACGCGCTTCTTCTCCTGCGCCACCTTGGCCATGGCCAGCGCAGTGCCCGAGCTGGTGCCGCCGAACAGCATCGTCAGGCCCTGCGTGTCGATCCATTCGCGCGCCTTGGAAGCCGCGATGTCGGCCTTGTTCTGGTGGTCGGCCTGCAGCAGCTCGATGGGCATGCCGTTGACCTTGCCGCCGAAGTCGTCGATGGCCATCTGGATCGCGAGGGCGCCGTTCTTGCCCTCCACGTCCGCGTAGAGGCTCGACATGTCGGTGATGAAGCCGATCTTGACCTTGTCCTGGGCCTGGACGGCGCCCGCGGCAAGCGCCATGGCAAGGGACAGGCCGGAAAGCACGAACGTCTTTTTCATGGTCGGGAACTCCTGGAGAAGGAACGGAAAGTCGTGAGGGCGAGCATCACTTCCAGCTGGCGCACTTGGTTTCTGCCTTGGCCGTGAAGACCTGGTCGCCCGGCAGGGTCTTGAGCACCTTCAGGTAGTCCCAAGGCTTCTTCGATTCGGCGGGCGACTTCACTTCGACCAGGTACATGTCGTGGATGAAGCTGCCGTCGGCGCGGATCTGACCCTTGGCGTAGAAGTCGTCAACCTTCATGCTCTTGAGTTGCGCCATCACCTTGTCGGAGTCGGTCGTCTTGGCGGCGGCCACGGCCTTCAGGTAGGTGGTGGTAGCCGAGTAGTCGGCAGCCTGCACGTCGGTGGGCATGCGCTTGGTCTTCTCGAAGAAGCGGTTGGCGAACTTGCGCGTGTCGTCGTTCAGGTCCCAATACCAGCTGGTGGTGTGCAGCAGGCCTTCGGTGTTCCTCAGGCCCAGGCTGTGGATGTCGCTCAGGAAGACCAGCAGGCCGGCGGTCTTCATGGTCTTGTTGATGCCGAATTCCTTGGCGGCCTTGATCGAATTGATGGTGTCGCCGCCGGCGTTGGCCAGGCCGAGGATCTGCGCCTTGGAGTTCTGCGCCTGCAGCAGGAACGACGAGAAGTCGGATGCGTTCAGCGGATGGCGCACCGCGCCCACCACCGTGCCGCCCTTCTCTTTCACCACCTTGGTGGTGTCGGCTTCGAGTGCGTGGCCGAAGGCGTAGTCGGCCGTCAGGAAGAACCAGCTCTTGCCGCCGCGATCGACCACGGCCGCGCCGGTGCCCTTGGCCAGCGCCACGGTGTCATAGGCATAGTGGACGGTGTAGGGGCTGCACTGCTCGTTGGTGAGCACCGAGCTGCCGGCGCCGTTGTTGAAGTACACGCGCTTTTTCTCTTCCGCCACCTTGGCGGTGGCCAGCGCGGTGCCGGAGTTGGTGCCGCCGAAAACCATGGTCACGCCAGCGGTGTCGATCCATTCGCGCGCCTTGGAAGCGGCGATGTCGGCCTTGTTCTGGTGGTCGGCCGTCAGCAGTTCGATGGGTTGGCCCAGCACCTTGCCGCCGAAGTCGTCGATGGCCATCTGGATGGCGGTGGCGCCGCCCTTGCCTTCCAGGTCGGCGTAGAGACTCGACATATCGGTGACGAAACCGATCTTCACTTTTTCCTGCGCCTGCACAGCGCCTGCGCTCAAGGCGAGGATGGCGACGGCGGTGGCGATGAGTCCGAGTTTCTTGTTCATGGTGTTGGGTCTCCTGAAAAATCTTGTTGGGTGTTCGAGTTCAGACGCCGAGCAGTTCGGTGAGCACCGGCATCTTGGCTTCAAGTTCGGCCGCGCCGAATTTTTCGACGATGCGGCCATGCTCCATCACATAGAAGCGGTCCGCCAACGGCGCCGCGAAGCGGAAGTTCTGCTCCACCATGACGATGGTGTAGCCCTTGGCGCGCAGCATGGTGATCATTCGGGCCAGCGCCTGCACGATGACTGGCGCGAGGCCCTCGGAGATTTCGTCGAGCAGCAGCAGCTTGGCGCCGGTGCGCAGGATGCGCGCCACGGCCAGCATCTGCTGCTCGCCGCCCGACAGGCGCGTGCCCTGGCTGTGGCGGCGCTCGGCGAGGTTGGGGAACATGGCGTAGATCTCTTCGACCGACATGCCCTGCCCCGCGCCTTTCAGCTCGGGCGGCAGCAAGAGGTTTTCTTCACACGAAAGGCTCGCGAAGATGCCGCGCTCCTCCGGGCAATAGCCGATGCCGAGGTGCGCGATGCGGTGCGTCGGCATGCCGATGGTCTCCTTGCCGTTGACCTCGATGCTGCCCTTGCGCGCGCCGGTGAGCCCCATGATGGCGCGCAGCGTGGTGGTGCGGCCCGCGCCGTTGCGGCCCAGCAGCGTGACGACTTCGCCCGGCTGCACGACCATGTCGACGCCATGCAGCACGTGCGATTCGCCGTACCAGGCTTGCAGGCCCTTGATCTGAAGTGCCGCGGTCATCAGTGGGCCCCTTGCAGCTGGCCGTCGGTGGTGCCCATGTAGGCCTCCATGACCTGGGGATTCGCGGAGACTTCGGCGTAAGGTCCTTCGGCCAGCACGGCACCGCGCTGAAGCACGGTGATGGTGTCGGCGATGGTGGAGACCACGCTCATGTTGTGTTCGACCATCAGGATGGTGCGTCCGGCCGACACGCGCTTGATGAGTTCGGCCACGCGGTGCACGTCTTCATGGCCCATGCCCTGCGTGGGCTCGTCGAGCAGCATCAGCTCGGGCTCCATGGCCAGCGTGGTCGCGATCTCGAGCGCGCGCTTGCGGCCGTACGGCAGGTTCACGGTCTGTTCGTCGGCGAGTGCCTCGAGGCCCACTTCGGCGAGCAGTTCGCGGGCGCGCGCGTCGAGCGGCTTGAGCGACTTCTCGCTCTTCCAGAAGTGGTACGAAGTGCCCAGCCGGCGCTGCAGGCCCAGGCGCACGTTCTCGAGCAGCGTGAGGTGCGGGAACACGGCAGAGATCTGGAACGAGCGGATGATGCCGCGCCGCGCGATCTGCGCGGGCCGCTCGCCGGTGATGTCCTGTCCGTTGAAGAGGATCGTGCCGGTGGTCGGCTCGAGGAACTTGGTGAGCAGGTTGAAGCAGGTCGTCTTGCCGGCGCCGTTCGGGCCGATCAGCGCATGGATCGAGCCGCGCACCACCGAGAGATTGACCTTGCTGACGGCAGTGAACCCCTTGAATTCCTTGGTGAGCTCGCGTGTTTCGAGGATGACGTCGCTCATCTCGCGAGGTCGCCCGGATTCGGAAAAAGAAAGTCGGTCATGCGGTCCATCCCAATGCGCCACCATTGAGCGCGGACCGATTGTTCGTGCGTGCCACTCGCTTGGATACTGGGGCAAATGCCTATGCTGCAGTGCAACCTGCACGGACCTGTGCGGCATCCGAATCGGGACTGTCGTCGCAGCGACAAAGAAAACCCCCAGGCTCCTTGCGGAGGCTGGGGGTCGATGAGGCGATGGTGTGCGCGCTCAGTGCGCGCCGGCTGCGGCGTCGCTGCCGGCACCGCCGCGCTGCGGCCGCGCCAACCACACCAGCGGGATCAGCAGCAGGAACAGGATCGCCGACGCATAGAAGATGTCGTTGGTCGCCAGCATGAACGACTGCTGGTCGACGATGCGGTTCAGCTGCCCCAGCACCTGCTCGCTGCTGAAGCCGCTGCCCGCGAGGCCCGACATCGCGCTGGTCGCCGCGTTGTTGCCCTGGTTCACGGTCTCCGCCAATTGCGAGTGATGCAGCGCCGCGCGGTTCTCCCACAACGTGGTGGTGATCGACGTGCCCATCGCGCCCGCGGTGATCCGCAGGAAGTTCGACAGTCCCGACGCGGCCGGAATGCGGTCGGGCGTGAGGCCCGACAACGTGATGGTCACGAGCGGAATGAAGAAGAACGCCATCGCGATGCCCTGGATGATCGTCGGGATGATGATCGTCACGAAATCGGCCTGCGTGTTGAAGTGCGAGCGCATCCACAGCACCAGCGCGAACACCAGGAACGAGAAGGTCGCATAGCGGCGCGGGTCGATCTTGGCCACCGTGAGCCCCACCACCGGAGAGAAGAAGATCGCCAGCAGCCCGACGGGCGCCATGATCATGCCCGCCTGCGTCGCGGTGTAGCCCATCCACTGCTGCAGCCACAGCGGCAGCAGCACCACGTTGCCGAAGAACAGGCCATAGGCCACGGCCGTTGCCACGGCGCCCGACCAGAAATTGCGGCGCTTGAACAGCGACAGGTCGACCACCGGATGCTTGTCGGTCAGCTCCCACACCAGGAAGAACGCGAAGCCGACCACGGCCACCACCGCCAGCGTGATGATCTGCGCCGAGTGGAACCAGTCGAGTTCCTTGCCCTTGTCGAGCATCAGCTGCAGCGAGCCCACCCACAGCACCAGCAGCGCAAGGCCGATGGCGTCGATCGGCACTTTGTGCGTGGCGCTCTCGCGGTGACGGTACAGCGCCCAGGTGATGGCCGCGGCGACGATGCCCACGGGGATGTTGATGTAGAAGATCCACGGCCACGAGATGTTGTCGGTGATCCAGCCGCCGAGCAGCGGCCCCATCACCGGCGCGACCAGCGTGGTCATCGACCACATCGCCATCGCGAGGCCCGCCTTGGCGCGCGGATAGCTCGACAGCAGCAGCGTCTGCGACAGCGGGATCATCGGGCCCGCAACGAAGCCCTGCAGCGCGCGAAAGGCGATCAGCGTCGTCATGTTCGGCGCCAGGCCGCACATCAGCGAGGTGATCATGAACAGGATCACGCTGGCCATGAACAGGCGCACCTGTCCGAAGCGCTGCGTCATGAAGCCTGTGAGCGGCACCGCGATCGCGTTGGCCACCGCGAAGCTGGTGATGACCCAGGTACCCTGCGTGGTGCTCACGCCCAGGTCACCGGAGATGGCAGGCAGCGACACGTTCGCGATCGACGAGTCGAGCACGTTCATGAAGGTTGCCGCAGACAGCGCGACCGTGCCCCAGAGGCGGGCTGCGCCCTCGAGCGGCGGATGCGCGACGTAAGCAGGAGCAGCGGTGGCCATGGGCGAGCTGTTTACCTGAGGAAGAAAGTCCGGGCGATCAGCCCGGTTGCCCCTGCGCGGCCACCGACGTGGCAGGCGCTGTCGGATTCTTCGCCGGTGCGGCAGCTGCCGTGGCCGACGCGCTGCGGCCGAGGTTGGCCGCGACGATGCGCTCCACTTCGGCGTCGGCGCCGCGGTCGAGCTGGCTGTAGACCTGCGTCTGCGTGAGCGCAGCGGCGCGCGGCGCGTCGGCGAGCATCTTGCCGCTCTTCGAGGAGATGTCGATCTCGGCATCCATCGACAGGCCGATGCGCAACGGGTTGGACTTGAGCTGCTCAGGGTCGAGCGCGATGCGCACGGGCACGCGCTGCACCACCTTGATCCAGTTGCCGGTGGCGTTCTGCGCGGGCAGCAGCGCAAACGCGCTGCCCGTGCCCACGCCGAGGCCCGCGACCTTGCCGCTGTATTCGATCTTCTTGCCGTAGACGTCGGCCGTGAGCTTCACGGGCTGGTCGATGCGGATGTTGCGCAACTGCACTTCCTTGAAGTTGGCGTCGACCCACAGCTGGTTGAGCGGCACGATCGACATCATTGGCGTGCCGGCGGCCACGCGCTGGCCGAGCTGCACGGTGCGCTTGGCGACGTAGCCGTCGACCGGCGCGGGCATGGCCACGCGCTGCGTGGCGAGGTAGGCCTCGCGCACCTTGGCGGCAGCGGCCAGCACGCTGGGGTGCTGGGCCACGCTGGTGCCTTCGGTCAGCGACTGGTTGCTGACCAGGGCTTCCTTCGCGGCGACCACGCCGGCCTGCGCCGCTGCGAGCTGGCTCTTGGCGGTGTCGAGCTGCGTTTCGGCATGGTTGAGCTCTTCCTTCGACACGGCGCCGTTGCCCGACAGCGCGCGGCGGCGCTGCAGGTCGTCCTGCGCCTTGGCGATGTCGCTCTGCGCCTTGACGATGTCGGCCTGGCGCAGCGTGACCTGCGCGGCCAGCGAGCCGTTGTTGGCGTACAGCGTGCGCACCTGGCGCACGGCCTGCGCGAGCGCGGCTTCGGCCTGTTCGAGCGACACCTTGGCATCGGCCGGGTCGAGTTGCACCAGCGGCTGGCCGGCCTTCACGAAGTCGGTGTCATCGGCGTTGATGGCCATCACGGTGCCGCCGATCTGCGGCGTGATCTGGATCACGTTGCCCTGCACGTAGGCGTTGTCGGTGTCCTCGTAGTGGCTGGCGACCAGCCATTCGTAGACACCCCAGCCGCCGCCGGCGACGATCACCACCGCGGCGAGCGCGGTGAGCGCGCGGCGGCGCTTGCCATTGCCGGCGGGCGCCTCGGGGGCTGCGGAAGCTGCGGCTGCAGCGGACGTCGGAGTGTTGTTGTCGCTCATGATGAAGTTCTTTCCGAAGACGAAAAAATCGGACTGGTTCGGGTGATGTCAGTTCATTGCGGCTGATGGCGCCGCTGCCGTGGCGGTGGCCGGGGGCTGCCAGCCGCCGCCCAGCGCGCGCGCCAGACCTACCTGTGTGTCGAGCGCGCGGGCGGCCAGATCGACCGCCAGCCGGCGCTGCGCCAGCACGGAGGTTTCCGCCGTCAGCACGTTGAGGTAGTTGCCGAGGCCCGCGCGGTAACGCTGCACGGCGATGTCGTAGGCGCCCTCGGCAGCGGCCTGCGCGGCGCGTTGTTCAGCTTGCTGGCGCGCGATCGACTGCGCGCTGGTGGCCTGGTCGGCCGCGTCGCGCACCGCGTCGAGCACGGTAGCGTTGTAGCTTTCGATGGCCACGTCGAGGTCGGCCGACTTGCCGCGCAGGTTGGCCCGCAGCTTGCCGCCTTCGAAGATCGGCAGCGTGATGGCGGGGCCCACGCCCCATTGCTCGCTGCCCGACTTCAGCAGCTTGCCGAAACCCAGGCTCTGGAAGCCGGCGAAGGCCGTGAGGTTCACGTTGGGATAGAACAGGGTCTTGGCATTGGCCACGTCGCTCGTGGCGGCCTCGACGCGCCAGCGCGCGGCGGCGATGTCGGCGCGGCGGCCCAGCAGGTCGGCCGGAATGTTCGCCTGCAGCGCCATCGGCCTGACGTTCGCCAGCACCGGTGGCTTGAGCGATGCGGACACGTTCGGCTGGCCGACCAGCGCATCGAGTGCGTGCTGCTGCAGCGCGATCTGCTCGTTGAGCGATTCGATCTGCTGGCGTGCCTCGGGCAGGCCGCCTTCGCTCTGGCGCAGTTCGAGACGGGTGTCGAGGCCGGCGGACACGCGGTCGCGCACGAGCTTGAGCGTTTCGTCGCGCTGCGCCAGCGTGCGCCCGGCAACGGTGAGCTGGTCGTTCAGGCGCGCCCACTGGAAGTAGCTGCGCGCCACGTTGCTCGCGAGCAGCACGCGTGCGGCATCCGCATCGGCGGCCGCGGCGTTGGCCGCGCCGATGGCGGTGTCGAGCGCGCTGCGGTTCTTGCCGAAGAAGTCGAGTTCCCAGCTGGCGCTGAGCTGCAGCAGGCCGATGTTCTGCGTCGAGCCGCCCAGCGGTGCGGGGTAGATGTAGTTGGTGTTGAACTTCTGGCGCTTCAGGTCGAGGTCGCCCTTGACCTGCGGCTTGAGCGCCGCGCCGGCAATGTCCGCCGAGGCCTGCGCACGCGCAAGGCGGGCTTGAGCGACCTGCAGGTTCGGGTTGCCGGCCACGGCCTGATCGATCAGCGAATCGAGCTGCGTATCGCCAAAGGCCAGCCACCATTGGCTGTCGAGCCGGGACGCAGGCGCCGCGGCGCTGTCGGGCGCGATGCCCAGCGACGAGGCGTCGCGCAGTTTGGCCTGCGAGCCGATGCCTGACATGTCGGCACAGCCGGCCAATGCCACCACCAGCAGTGCGGCGGCCATGATGGGTGTGCGACGCACGGCGCGCACGGCGAGGGATTCAGTCATTTTTATCTCCACGGGCCGCGAGGGCCTGGGCGTTGTCGAGGATGCGGCGCAAGTACCCCTTGAGCTGCTCCCATTCTTCGGTGCTGAAGCCGGCAAGGTGTTCGTTCTGCACACGGCTCAGCACGTAGGGCACTTCCTTGGCGGCGGCACGGCCTTCGTCGGTGAGCTCGATATTGACCACGCGGCGGTCTTCGAGCGATCGCACGCGGCGGCACAGGCCCTTGGCCTCGAGGCGGTCGAGCAGGCGCGTCATGGCGCCGGTGTCGAGTTCGCAGGCACGGGCCAGTTCGGCCACGGTGGTAGCGGCGCCTACATGCAATTTATAGAGAGGCACCCACTGCGGATAGGTCGGGCTGCCCGGCTCGCACATGCGGTTTTCGACCGACTGGCCGACCGCCGTGACGATGCGGCGCATCAGGTAGCCGATGCTTTCTTCGGTACGGTAGGTTTCCGGGCTGTAGAAGGCTGCAGGCGCGCGACGCTCGGCGTCGGCAGGCGCCGACGGGGCTTGGGGGGTAGTTGCATCGCTCATGGGCCGAATATTAGTTGCCGAGGCAGTTATTGTCAAGGCTGCCTTTGTAGTAGCAATGTTTCTGTAGAATCCTTCCATGGCTTCTCCCCCACCGTCTTCCATGGCCAAGGGCTCGCCCCGATCGCTCTCGGGCCTGAGCCCTTTTCTCCGTCCCTACCGGGTGCAGATCGTCCTGGCAGGCATCTTTCTGGTGATGGCGGCGCTCACCACACTGGTTTTCCCTATCGCATTGCGCAGCCTGATTGACGGTGGCTTGATCAGCGCCGACAAGGGCGCCCAGACGATGGCGCTGCGCGAGCACTTCGGCGCCCTCTTCGCGGTGGCAGTGGCGCTCGGTCTTTTCTCGGCGGCGCGCTTCTATACGGTGAGCTGGCTGGGCGAGCGCGTGACGGCCGACATCCGCAACGCGGTCTATGGCCACGTGCTGAAGCAGAGCCCGGCCTTCTTCGAAACCACGCAGACCGGCGAGGTGCTCTCGCGCCTGACAGCCGACACCACGCTGGTGCAGACGGTCGTCGGCTCGTCGCTGAGCATGGGCCTGCGCAACGCGGTGATGGGCATCGGCGCGCTGGCCGTGCTGGTGTGGACCAATCCCTATGTGATGGTGCAGGTGCTGGGCATCCTCGTGCTGGTGGTGCTGCCGAGCATGTGGTTCGGCCGCCGCGTGCGCAAGCTGTCGCGCGCCAGCCAGGACCGCGTGGCCGATTCGAGCGCCATCGCTGCCGAGGTGCTGAACGCGATTCCGGTGGTGCAGAGCTACACGGCCGAAGGCCGCGAGGCCGCGCGCTTCAGCGGTTCGACGGAGAACGCTTTCCGCACCGCCGTGCGCCGAACCAAGGCCCGCTCGGTGCTGGTGGCGTTCATCATCATCGCGACCTCCGCGGCGCTGCTCTGGGGCCTGTACCAGGGCACGCAGGCAGTGCTGCGCGGCGACATCACGGCCGGCCACCTGGGCCAGACCGTCGTCTACGTCGCCATCCTGGCCAGCGCGACCGCCGTGCTCGGCGAGGTGTACGGCGACTTGCTCCGCGCAGCCGGCGCAACCGAGCGGCTGATGGAACTGCTGCATGCGCCCGCGGCCATCTTTTCACCGTCGAATCCGACGGTCGCGCCCGTTCCCGTGGCGGGCAGCGCGATCAGGTTCGACGCGGTGACCTTCCATTACCCGTCCCGGCCGGACACGCCGGCATTGCGCGGCTTCAGCCTCGACGTCGCGCCCGGCGAGACCGTGGCGCTGGTGGGGTCGAGCGGCGCGGGCAAGAGCACGGTGTTCCAGTTGCTGCTGCGCTACTACGACCCGCAATCGGGCCGCCTGCTGCTCGATGGCACTCCGCTGGCTTCGCTCGCCCTGCCCGACCTGCGCACCCGCATCGGCCTGGTGCCACAGGATGCGGTGATCTTCTCGGCCAGCGCGTTAGAGAACATCCGCTACGGCCGGCCCGAGGCAACGGCCGAAGAGGTGCATGCCGCCGCCCGCGCCGCCTTCGCCCACGACTTCCTGCAGGCGCTGCCCGAGGGCTACGACACCTTCCTCGGCGAGCGCGGCGTGCGCCTGTCGGGCGGACAGCGCCAGCGCATCGCGATCGCGCGTGCGATCCTCAAGAACCCGCCGCTGCTGCTGCTCGACGAGGCCACGAGCGCACTGGACGCGGAGAGCGAACGCATGGTGCAGGCGGCACTGGAATCGGCGATGGAAAACCGCACGACGGTCGTGATCGCACACCGCCTGGCGACGGTGCAGAAGGCCGACCGCATCGTGGTGCTGGACCACGGCGGGATCGTCGAGCAGGGAACGCACGCGACGCTGGTGGCGCAGGGCGGCGTTTATGCGCGCCTCGCTGCGCTCCAATTCACGGCATGAGCAACAGCGGCGGCCCGGTTGGCTACTGCAGGGTTTCCTTGAGCGCAGCCGGTATCGGCAGCGCCATCACCGCAATGCCCTCGTCGAGCAGTGCCTCGGTCTGCTCGAGCGTGGCCTGTCCGCGGATGCCCCGTTCCTGGGCCTCGCCGTAGTGCATCTTCCGGGCTTCGTCGGCAAAGCGCTCGCCGACGTCTTCGGTCTTCGCCAGCACCTCGCGCACGGCTCGCATCCAGCGGGCCTCGGGCGAGAGTTCGGCGGGAACAACATTTGAAGCGGCAGTTGCAACGGCTTCCTGCGGCGCCTTGGCATTGCCGAGGTTGAGGCGCGGCGCGCTCAGCAACTTGACGATCGCGGTGTCGCCGCAGACCGGGCACTCGACCAGTCCGCTCGCCAACTGGCTGTCGAAGGCCTCGTTGGACGCAAACCAGCCCTCGAAGCCGTGGCCGTGTGCGCAGCGGAGATTGAGAACCTTCATGCGCGGATTATCCCGCGCTGCCTTCTGCCGGCACGGCCTGCCAGTCCAGAGCCCATGCGCCCGAAAGGACGTTCTGCAGCCAGAGCGTGCAGGTCAGCGTCTTGGCATCGGTCACGATGCCGTCGCGGCACCAGCCGGCCAGCTCTCCGGGCATGGCCGTGAACACGTCGAGGAACTCGCCATGGTCGAGCTGCCGCTCGCCCAGCGAAAGACCGCGCGCGAAGTAGATGTGGATGATTTCGGTCGAGTACGCCACCGCCAGGTGCATCGCACCCGCATGCGCCCATTCGCGCGCGGTATAGCCGGTTTCCTCGAGCAGCTCGCGCCGGCCGCAGACGAACGGGTCTTCACCCGCGTCGAGCTTGCCCGCGGGGAATTCGATCATCACGTGGCCTACGGGGTAGCGGAACTGGCGCTCCAGCACCACGCGGCCATCGTCCAGCAACGGAATGACCACCACGGCACCCGGATGCACCACGTATTCGCGCGTGGCGGTGTGGCCGTCGGGCAGTCGCACGGTGTCGCGCTTGGCGTGCAGGAAGTTGCCCTTGAAGAGCTCCACGCTCTGCGTGAGTTCTTCCTTCAGGTGCGAATCGGTGGTCGTGGTGGTCGAGGTCATGTCGTCAGTGCCTGTGTTTCATCAGGTAGCGCCAGGTGAACCCGGGAAAGGCCAGCACGATGAACAGCGCGCCGGTCACCGCATAGAACTCCCAGCCCTGCGAGGCGATCTGCCCCGCCCTGCGCTCGAACAGCAGCCCGACGCCGCCCGCCAGAAAGTACAAGACCACCAGCTCGGCGAGCCGCACCGCGAGCGACTTGGGTGTTGTCGCCAGAGGCACGACGCCGAACAGGCGGTCGTTGAAGAACGGCAGGTTGGCGGCCACCAGGGCCACCAGCAGAACGACCCAGACCGACGCGGTTTGCGACACCCGAGGTCGGCCGCGTCAGTGGGCCAGCGTGGCCACGATCGCGTCGTAGCAAAGCGTCATCAGGCCGCCGGGCACGATGCCCAGGATCAGGATCAGCGCGCCGTTGATCGTGAGCACGGTGCGCACGTCGCGCGGTGCCGACACCGTGGTGGCCGTGACGGGCGCATCGAAGTACATGACCTTGACCACGCGCAGGTAGTAGAACGCACCGATCAGCGACATCATCACCGCGAACACGGCCAACCCGATGTAGATCGCCTGGCCCGAGGCGATCAGCGCCTGCAGCACGGCCAGCTTGGCGTAGAAGCCGACCAGCGGCGGCAGGCCGGCCAGCGAGAACATCGCGATGGCCATCACACCGGCATACAGCGGGCTGCGCTGGTTCAGGCCTGCGAGGTCGGTAATCTCTTCGCTTTCGAAACCTTCGCGCGCCAGCAGCAGGATGATGCCGAAGCTCGCCAGCGTGGTCAGCACGTAGGTCACGATGTAGAACATCGAGGCGCTGTAGGCGAACTGGGCGTTGTACGTGCCCTGCTGGTCCGAACCCGCCACCAGGCCGAGGAGCATGAAGCCCATCTGCGAGATCGTCGAGTACGCCAGCATCCGCTTCAGGTTGCTCTGCGCGATGGCGGCCAGGTTGCCGACCAGCAGCGAGGCGATGGCGAGCACGGCGAGCATCTGCTGCCAGTCGATGGCCAGCGGCTGCAGCGCGTCGACCAGCAGGCGGATGATGATGGCGAAGGCCGCCAGTTCGGGCGCGGCGCCGATCAGCAGCGTGACCGCCGTCGGTGCGCCCTGGTAGACGTCGGGCACCCACATGTGGAACGGCGCGGCGCCCACCTTGAAGGCCAGGCCGGCCACGATGAACACCAGGCCGAACACCAGCACCTGGTGGTTCACCTTGCCGCTAGCGATGGACTTGAACACTTCGTTGACGTCGAGCGAACCGGTCGCACCGTACATCATCGACAGGCCGTACAGCAGGAAACCGCTGGCCATGGCGCCGAGCACGAAGTACTTCATGGCGGCTTCGCTGGCCACCGCGTTGTCGCGGCGCAGCGCCACCAGCGCATAGCTCGACAGCGTGAGCAGTTCCAGGCCCAGGTAGATCAGCAGGAAGTTGCTGCCCGAGATCATCACGAACATGCCCAGCAGCGCGAACATGCTGATGGTGAACAGTTCGCCGCCGCGCAGCATCTCGCGGTCGGCCGCATAAGGACGGCCATAGACCAGCGTGACCATCAGGGCAACGGTGGCAAAGCATTTGAGCCAATTGCCCATCGGATCGCTGACGACCATGCCGCCGAAGCCGTAGGCAGTCTTGCCACCGAGGGCGGCGAGGCCCGACAACACCGCGACCACGGCGAGCGTGGCCAGCGTCAGTACATAGGTGCGGGTACGGCGCGGGCTCGCGTCCGACAGGTCGACCAGCGCAATGATGCAGGCCATGACCAGCAACACGATTTCGGGGTAGATCGTGACCCAGCTGAGTTTGTCAATCATCTCGTTCTCTTGTTCAGCGTGGCATCAGGAGGGCAACTTGGAAATCGCCACGTGGCGCAGGAGCTCGGTCACCGAAGCGTTCATCGAGTCGGTGAAAGGCTTCGGATAGAGGCCCATCCACAGCACGGCGATCGCCAGCAGCGCCAGCATCAGGAACTCGCGGGCATTGATGTCGCTGACTTCCTTGACGTGGTCGTTGCCGACCGGGCCGAGGTACACGCGCTTGTACATCCACAGGGTGTAGGCGGCACCGAAGATCAGCGCGGTCGCTGCCGCCATTCCGATCCAGAAGTTGGCCTTCACGGCACCCAGAATCACCATCCACTCGCCCACGAAACCGGCGGTGCCCGGCAGGCCGCAATTGGCCATGGCGAACAGCAGCGCGAACGCGGCGAACTTGGGCATGGTGTTGACCACGCCGCCGTAGTCGGCGATCTGGCGCGAGTGCACGCGGTCGTACAGCACGCCGATGCCCAGGAACATGGCGCCCGACACGAAGCCGTGCGCAATCATCTGCACGATGCCGCCGGACACGCCGAGCTCGTTGAAGATGAAGAAGCCGAGCGTCACGAAGCCCATGTGGGCCACCGACGAGTAAGCCACCAGCTTCTTCATGTCCTGCTGCACCAGCGCGACCAGGCCCACGTAGATCACCGCGATCAGCGACAGCGCGATCATGAGCCAGGCCCATTCGTGCGAGGCATCGGGCGCGATGGGCATCGAGAAGCGCAGGAAACCGTAGGCGCCCAGCTTCAGCATGATCGCGGCCAGCACGGCGGAACCGCCGGTGGGCGCCTCGACGTGCACGTCGGGCAGCCAGGTGTGCACCGGCCACATCGGCACCTTCACCGCGAAGGCCGCGAAGAAGGCGAAGAACAGGAAGGTCTGCGCACTCGCACCCAGCGGCAGCTTGTGCCAGCTCAGGATGTCGAAGCTGCCGCCCGACTTGTTGTACAGGTAGATCAGCGCCACCAGCATCAGCAGCGAGCCGAGCAAGGTGTAGATGAAGAACTTGAAAGCCGCGTAGATCTTGTTCGGGCCGCCCCAGATGCCGATGATCAGGTACATCGGGATCAGCGTGGCTTCGAAGAACACGTAGAACAGCACGCCGTCGAGTGCAGCGAACACGCCGATCATGAAGCCCGACAGGATCAGGAACGCGCCCATGTATTGGTTCACGCGCTCGGTGATCACTTCCCAGGCCGAGATCACGACGACGACCGTGATGAACGACGTCAGCAGCACCAGCCAGAGCGACATGCCGTCGATCCCGAGGTGGTAGTTGACGTTGAAGCGCGAGATCCAGCCCGTCTTCTCGACGAACTGCATCGCGGCGCTACTGTTCTGGAAACGCGTGACCAGCGGCACCGTGACCAGGAAGCTCACGATGGAACCGACGAGCGCGACCCAGCGTACGCCTCTGGCGTGCTCGTCACGGCCAAACGCCAGCAGCACGGCGCCGAATGCGATCGGCACCCAGATGGCAAGGCTCAACAAACCCATTTTTCTTTTTCTCCAGCGCTAGGCTCAGCGTTTGAACCAGACGAAGTACGTCATCAGGATGAAGATGCCGAGCAGCATCGCGAAGGCATAGTGATAGATGTAGCCGGACTGCATCCAGCGAACCACGCCTGAAACCCGGCCGACCACCTTCCACGAGCCGTTCACGACGGCACCGTCGATCAGGGCCTGGTCGCCACCCTTCCACAGGCCGGTACCGAGCGCGCGCGTGGCGCGGGCGATGACGTTCTCGTTGAACCAGTCCATGTAGTACTTGTTCTCGAGCAGGCGGTAGATCGGACCGAAGGCGCGCTTGATCGCGGCCGGCAGCGCCGGGTTGATCATGTACATGTACCAGGACAGGACCACGCCGGCCAGCGCCAGCCAGAACGGCGGCGCCGTCAGGCCGTGGATGGCCATGGCCACCGGGCCGTGGAAGGCTTCTTCCAGTTCCTTCATGGCGTGGTGCCTGGTGCCGTCCACGATGATCGCGTTCTTGAAGAACTCGCCGAACAGCATCGGCTCGATCGTCATGAAGCCGATCACCACCGAGGGAATGGCCAGCAGCACCAGCGGCAGCCACACCACCCAGGGCGATTCGTGCGGCTTGTGGCCGTGGCCATGATCGTCGTCGTGCTCCGCATGCTCGTCGTGGTGGTGCGCGTCGGGGTTTTGGTCGTAGCGTTCCTCGCCGTGGAAGACCAGGAAGTACATGCGGAACGAATAGAACGCCGTGATGAACACGCCGGCCAGCACCGCGTAGTACGCGAAGTTCGCGCCCCACAGGTGGCTTTCGTGCACCGCTTCGATGATGCTGTCCTTCGAGTAGAAGCCGGCGAAGAACGGCGTGCCGATCAGCGCGAGCGAACCCAGCAGCGAGGTGATCCAGGTGATCGGCATGTACTTGCGCACGCCGCCCATCCAGCGGATGTCCTGGTTGTGGTGCATGCCGATGATCACCGAGCCCGCACCGAGGAACAGCAGCGCCTTGAAAAAGGCGTGCGTCATCAGGTGGAACACCGCGACCGAGTAGGCCGAGGCACCGAGCGCCACCGTCATGTAGCCGAGCTGCGAGAGCGTCGAGTACGCGACCACGCGCTTGATGTCGTTCTGGATGATGCCCAGGAAGCCCATGAACAGCGCGGTGATGGCGCCGATCACGAGGATGAAGCTCAGTGCCGTGTCGCTCAGTTCGAACAGCGGCGACATGCGCGCCACCATGAAGATGCCGGCCGTCACCATCGTTGCCGCGTGGATCAGCGCGGAGATGGGCGTCGGGCCTTCCATCGAGTCGGGCAGCCACACGTGCAGCGGGAATTGCGCGCTCTTGCCCATGGCGCCGATGAACAGGCAGATGCAGATCACGGTGATCAGCATCCATTCGGTGCCCGGGAAGGTGATGCCGGCCAGCGTGTTGGCCTTGGCGAAGGCTTCGCCGTAGTTCAGCGTACCGGCATAGGCCGCGATCAGGCCGATGCCGAGGATGAAGCCGAAGTCGCCCACGCGGTTGACCAGGAAGGCCTTCATGTTCGCGAAGATCGCGGTCGGCCGGTTGAACCAGAAACCGATCAGCAGGTACGACACCAGGCCCACCGCCTCCCAGCCGAAGAACAGCTGGAGCATGTTGTTGCTCATGACGAGCATCAGCATCGAGAAGGTGAACAGCGAGATGTACGCGAAGAAGCGGTTGTAGCCGTCGTCTTCCTCCATGTAGCCGATGGTGTAGATGTGCACCATCAGCGACACGAAGGTCACCACGCACATCATCATGGCGGTGAGGCCGTCGATCAGGAAGCCGACTTCCATCTTCAGGCCGCCAACGGTCATCCATTCATAGATGGTTTCGTTGAAGCGGGCGCCGTCGGCCACCACGCTCTTGAGCGTCATGGCCGAGATGATGAAGGCGACCAGCACGCCCAGGATGGTCAGCGAATGCGTGACCTTGCGGCCGATGTGATCGCCGCCGAACTTGGTGCCGAACAGGCCGGCGACGACGGCGCCGACCAGGGGTGCCAGCGGCACGGCCAGCAGGGTGGATGCGGAAAGGGTTGCGCTCATGTTGCGTTCAACCCTTGAGTGAGTTGAGTTCGTCGACGTTGATGTTCGACTTGTTGCGGAACAGCAGGACCAGCAGCGCCAGGCCGATGGCCGACTCGGCCGCGGCCACCGTCAGGATGAAAAACACGAAGATCTGGCCGTGCATGTCGCCCAGATAGTGCGAGAACGCCACAAAGTTCATGTTGACCGCGAGCAGCATCAGCTCAATGGCCATCAGCAGCACGATGAGGTTCTTGCGGTTCAGGAAGATGCCGATCACGGACAGCGCGAAGAGCATCGCGCCGAGCGAGAGGAAGTGTCCGAGCGTGAGCGTCATGCCTTGTTTTCCTTTGCAGCGTCCGCAACTTCGACCACAGGCTCCGCAGCACGCGTTGCCGGCATCTGCACGATGCGCACGCGGTCACGCGCCTTCACGCGGACCTGGTCGGCCGGATTGACGTACTTGCTGTCCTTGCGGGTGCGCAGCGTCAGTGCGATGGCCGCCACGATGGCCACCAGCAGGATGACCGCGGCGATTTCCAGCGGGTAGAGGTATTCGGAGTAAAGCAGCTTGCCGAGTTCGAGCGTATTGGAAGTGTTGGCACCCATCGCACCGGCAGCAGCGCGCGGTGCCTCGCCCAGGCGGAAGCCGCCCATGAGCACGGCCGCCATTTCGAGCGCGATGAGCGCGCCGACACCGGCGGCCAGCGGGAAGTGCTTCCAGAAGCCCTCCCGCAAGCTGTCGACGTTGATGTCCAGCATCATCACGACGAACAGGAACAGCACCATCACGGCGCCGACATACACCAGCACCAGAGAGATCGCGAGGAACTCGGCGCGCAGCAGCAGCCAGATGGCCGATGCCTGGAAGAAGGCCAGCACCAGATACAGCGCGGCATACACGGGATTGCGGGCGGTGATGACGCGGAACGCTGCGAACAGCAGCACCACGGCAAACAGATAGAACAGACCGGTCTTGACGTCCATGGAATTCGAATGGGTTCGGGCTGGTCGGATCAGCGGTACTTGGCGTCGGCCGCCTTGTTCGCTGCAATTTCTTTTTCGTAGCGGTCGCCCACGGCCAGCAGCATGTCCTTCGTGAAGTACAGGTCGCCGCGCTTTTCGCCGTGGTATTCGAAGATGTGCGTCTCGACGATCGAGTCGACCGGACAGCTTTCTTCGCAGAAGCCGCAGAAGATGCACTTGGTCAGGTCGATGTCGTAGCGCGTGGTGCGGCGCGAGCCGTCGTCGCGCACATCCGATTCGATGGTGATGGCCAGCGCCGGGCAGACGGCTTCGCAGAGCTTGCAGGCAATGCAGCGCTCTTCGCCGTTCTCATAGCGGCGCAGCGCGTGCAGGCCGCGGAAACGCGGCGACAGCGGCGTCTTCTCTTCGGGGAACTGCACCGTGATCTTGCGGGCGAAGGCGTACTTGCCGGTGATGGCCAGGCCCTTGAACAGTTCGAACAGCATGAAGCTGCTCAGGAAGTCCTTGAGCGAAAAAGGCGCAGACGCGAGCTTGGAAGGGCGCGCCAGCGCGCCGGCGGTGTGCGAAGCAGTCATGATGTTGGCGCTTCCTGTTATTTCCAGATGTTGAACGGCGTCTGCATCCAGCCACCGACCACGACCAGCCACACGAGAGTGACGGGAATGAAGATCTTCCAGCCCAGACGCATGATCTGGTCATAGCGGAAGCGCGGGAACGTCGAGCGCACCCACAGGAACATGGTGACCACGCAGAAGGTCTTGGCGCCCAGCCAGATCCAGCCGGGGATGAAGCTCAGGAACTCGAACGGCGGCAGCCATCCGCCCAGGAACAGCACGACGGTCAGGATCGAGACGAGCCACATGTTGGCGTACTCGGCCAGGAAGAACATCGCGAAGCTCATGCCCGAGTACTCGATCATGTGGCCGGCCACGATTTCAGACTCGCCTTCCACCACGTCGAACGGGTGGCGGTTGGTTTCGGCGAGGCCCGAGATGAAGTAGACGACGAAGATCGGCAGCAGCGGCAGCCAGTTCCATGACAGCAAGCCCACGCCCATGTTGGCGAACATGCCCTTGCCCTGGACGTTCACGATCTCGCTCATGTTCAGGCTGCCCGTGACCATCAGCACCACGACGAAACAGAAGCCCATCGCGATTTCGTAGCTCACCATCTGTGCCGAGGCGCGCAGCGCGCCCAGGAAGGCGTACTTCGAGTTCGAAGCCCAGCCGGCGATGATCACGCCGTACACCTCGAGCGAGGTGATGGCCATCACGAACAGCAGTCCGGCGTTGATGTTGGCCAGCGCCACGTCGGGACCGAAGGGAATCACGGCCCATGCGGCCAACGCCGGCATGATGGTCATGATCGGGCCCAGCAGGAACAGGCCCTTGTTGGCGACCGTCGGAAGAATGATTTCCTTGGTCATCAGCTTGAGCGCGTCGGCGATCGGCTGGAGCAGGCCCAGCGGTCCGATGCGGTTCGGGCCGATGCGGATCTGCGTGAAGCCGATGGCCTTGCGTTCCCACAGCGTGAGGTACGCCACGGCCAGCATCAGGGGGATCACCACGATGATGATCTTCAGCAGCGTCCAGACCACGGGCCAGACCACGCCGGTCCACCAGCCTGCGGCCACCAGGCCCTGGCCGAAGCCGTGAATGGTGTCGACGATCATGCCAGTGCCTCCTCGGCACGCGCCGGTGCGGTCGACGACGCGTTGCGCGCGTCGGCGGTCAGTTGCAGCGACGGCGCACGGCGCACGATCGAGTCGAGCTGGTAGATGCTCGCGACCACGGGTGCGGCAGCTGCCCCGCCGGAGGCGACGGCCTTCGCGGACGTGGCGTTGCTCAGCGCATTCGCCGGCACCGAGCCCTTGTCACCGATGGTGGCCAGCACCTCGGCGGTTGATTCGAACGCGAAGCCCGGCAGGCCCAGCAGGTTGGCCAGCACACGCAGCACCTTCCATGCCGGACGCGTTTCGCCTTGCGGCTTCACGACGGCATGGAATCCTTGCAGGCGGCCTTCGGCATTGACGAAGGTGCCCGGAGTCTCGGTGAACGGCGCGATGGGCAACAGCACGTCGCTGAACTCGAGGTTGGCCTTGAAGGGGCTCAGCGTGACGACCATCTGCGCATTGCCGATGACATCGGCGGCGGCGGCGCCAGCGGCCGAATCGAACACCGGCTCGGTGTTCAGCAGCAGCATGGCCTTCAGGCCGGAGCCTGCGGCGAGCATGCGGCCGGCATCGAGGCCGCCGTTCTTCGGGAACGCGCCGACGATCTGCGCGCCCACGGTGTTGGCGGCTTCGGTCAGGTAGCCGACGGTGGCGCCGGTTTGCGCGCCGATCCAGTTCGCCAGGGCCAGCAAGCTGCTGGCTTGGGCGTGATGGGCGGCGGCGTTGCCGAGCAGGATAGCCTTGCGTTCGCCACTCAGCAGCGAGGCTGCGATGGCCTTGGCGGCGGCATCCGGTGCGTTCTTCGGTGCCAGTGGCGCGGCTGCGCCGTTGGTTTCACCGACCGCAGCGGCCACGGCGGCCAGCGCTTCGACCCACTGGTCGGCTTCGACGATGGACGATTGCGCCACGTCGATGGCCCAGGCGTCGCGGGCGGCCATCAGGCTCGCCGAGGTGATCACCGACAGTGCGGCGCCCTTGCGCACGGCCTGGCGGATGCGCTGCGCGAACAGCGGGTGTTCCTTGCGCAGGTTCGAGCCGACGACGAGCGCGCGCTGCACTTGCGTGAGCGATGCGATCGAGGTGCCGAGCCAGCGCACGCCCTCGAATGCCGTGAATTCGGCGTTGCGCAGGCGGTAGTCGATGTTGTCGCTGCCCAGTTCACGCGTGAGCATGGCGGCGAGCTGCAGCTCTTCGAGCGTGCTGTGCGGGCTGACCAGCGTGCCGATGCTTTGCGCGCCGTGGTCGGCCTTGATCTGCTTGAGGCCGTTGGCGACGTACTCGAGCGCCGTCTGCCAGTCGACCTGCTGCCATTGGCCGCCCTGCTTCAGCATGGGCTGCGTCAGGCGCTCGGGGCCGTTGAGCGCTTCGTACGAGAAGCGGTCGCGGTCGGCGATCCAGCATTCGTTGACGTCTTCATTCTCGAGCGGCACCACGCGCATCACGCGGTTGTTCTTGACCTGGACGATCAGGTTGGCACCGGTGGAATCGTGGGGGCTCACCGACTTGCGGCGCGACAGCTCCCAGGTGCGGGCGCTGTAGCGGAACGGCTTGCTCGTGAGCGCGCCGACCGGGCAGATGTCGATCATGTTGCCCGACAGTTCGGAGTCGACCGAGTCGCCGAGGAAAGTTTCGATTTCGGAGTGCTCGCCGCGGTGCGACATGCCGAGCTCCATCACGCCGGCCACTTCCTGGCCGAAACGGACGCAGCGCGTGCAGTGGATGCAGCGGCTCATCTCCTCCATGCTGATCAGCGGGCCGACGTCCTTGTGGAACACGACGCGCTTTTCTTCCTCGTAGCGCGAGGAAGAACCGCCGTAGCCCACGGCCAGGTCCTGCAGCTGGCATTCGCCGCCCTGGTCGCAGATCGGGCAGTCCAGCGGGTGGTTGATCAGGAGGAACTCCATGACCGACTGCTGCGCCTTGATGGCCTTTTCGCTCTTGGTTCGAACGATCATGCCCTGCGTCACGGGCGTGGCGCAGGCCGGCATCGGCTTGGGCGCTTTTTCCACGTCGACCAGACACATGCGGCAGTTGGCCGCGATGCTGAGTTTCTTGTGATAGCAGAAGTGCGGGATGTACGTGCCCGCCTTGTCGGCCGCATGCATCACCATGCTGCCTTCGGTCACTTCGACCTTCTTGCCGTCGAGTTCGATTTCGATCATGAGTATGTTTCTTCTCGCGCTCAGGCCTTGACGGGCGCCGTCGGGACGTGGCCCGGAATCAGGGCTTCGAACTCGTGACGGAAGTGCTTGATCATGGCGCGCACGGGCATTGCCGCCGCATCGCCGAGCGCACAGATGGTGCGGCCCATGATGTCCCCGGCAACGGAGTCCAGCAGTTGCATGTCGCTGGGCTTGCCCTTCCCGTTGTGGATGCGGTCCACCACACGGTAGAGCCAGCCGGTGCCTTCACGGCACGGCGTGCACTGGCCACAGGACTCGTGCATGTAGAAGTACGAGAGGCGCTTGAGCGACTCGACCATCGAGCGGCTGTCGTCCATGACGATCACCGCGCCCGAGCCCAGCATGGAGCCGGCCTTGGCGATGGAGTCGTAGTCCATGGTACAGGCCATCATGATGTCGGCCGGCAGCACTGGCGACGACGAGCCACCGGGGATCACCGCCTTGAGCGTGCGGCCCTTGCGCACGCCGCCGGCCAGTTCGAGCAGCTTGGAGAACGGCGTGCCCATGGGCACTTCGTAGTTGCCGGGCAGCTCGACGTCGCCGCTCACCGAGTAGATTTTGGTGCCGCCGTTGTTCGGCTTGCCGCATTCGAGGTAGGCCGGACCGCCGTTGTTGATGATCCAGGGCACCGCCGCGAAGGTCTCGGTGTTGTTGATGGTGGTCGGCTTGCCGTAGAGGCCGAAGCTCGCCGGGAACGGCGGCTTGAAGCGCGGCTGGCCCTTCTTGCCTTCGAGCGATTCGAGCAGCGCGGTTTCCTCGCCGCAGATGTAGGCGCCGAAACCGTGGGCGGCGTGCAACTGGAAGTTGTACGTGCTGCCCATGATCTTGTCGCCGAGGTAGCCGGCGGCGCGCGCTTCTTCGAGGGCTTCCTCGAAGCGGTCGTAGCTCTGGAAGATCTCGCCGTGGATGTAGTTGTAGCCGACGCTGATGCCCATTGCATACGCGGCGATGGCCATGCCTTCGATCACGATGTGCGGGTTGAACTGCAGGATGTCGCGGTCCTTGCAGGTACCGGGCTCGCCTTCGTCCGAATTGCAGACGAGATACTTCTGGCCGGGAAACTGGCGGGGCATGAAGCTCCACTTCAGGCCGGTCGGGAAACCCGCGCCGCCACGGCCGCGCAGGCCCGAGGCCTTCACCTCGGCGATCACCTGGTCGGGCGTGAGGCCCTCGGTGAGGATCTTGCGCAGCGCCTTGTAGCCGCCGCGCGCCTCGTAGTCGGCCAGCCGCCAGTTGGTGCCATTCAGGCCGGCATAGATCTGCGGCTCGATGTGGCGGTCATGGAAACAGGTCTGGACGCCCGTGGCCTGGAACTGCTGGAGTACTTGCTCGGGCGACATCAGGCGGCCTCCCCTTTGACGGAGCCACGCAGGCCCTCGATGAGCTGGTCGAGCTTCTCATTGCTCATGAAGCTGCACATGGTGCGGTCGTTGACCAGCATCACGGGCGAATCGGCACAAGCGCCCAGGCATTCGCTCTGCTGCAGGGTGAACAGGCCGTCGGCCGTGGTCTCGCCCATCTTGATGCCGAGCTTCTTCTCGAGGTGCACGAGGGCCGTGACGCCGTCACGCAGCTGGCAAGGCAGGTTGGTGCACACGTTGAGCTTGAACTTGCCCACCGGATGCTGGTTGTACATGTTGTAGAAGGTCGTCACTTCATGCACGGCGATGGGCGCCATGCCGAGGTATTCGGCAATCTCGCGCTCGCGCTGCAGGCTGACGTAGCCCTCGTCCTGCTGGACGATGGCGAGGCAGGCCATCACGGCGGATTGCTTGCCCGCTTCGGGGTACTTGGCGACCTCGCGCGCAAAGCGCTCGAGGATCTCGGCCTTCAACGGGGCCGAAGGGGCCGCGTCATGGTGATGGGTTGAGGAAGTCGTCATTCGCTCTTTCTCACCTGTCGATTTCACCGAACACGATGTCCATCGTGCCGATCACCGCGACAGCGTCGGCGATCATGTGACCGCGCGACATTTCGTCGAGGGCGGCGAGGTGCGGGAAACCAGGGGCGCGGATCTTCAGGCGGTACGGCTTGTTGGCGCCGTCGCTCACGAGATAGATGCCGAACTCGCCCTTCGGATGCTCGACGGCGGCATACGCTTCGCCTTCGGGCACATGGAAGCCTTCGGTGAAGAGCTTGAAATGGTGGATCAGCTCCTCCATGTTCGCCTTCATCGATTCACGCGCGGGCGCGGCGACCTTGTGGTTGTCGGTGATAACCGGGCCGGGGTTGGCGCGCAGCCATGCCGAGCACTGCTGGATGATCTTGTTGGCTTGGCGCATTTCTTCCACGCGCACGAGGTAGCGGTCGTAGCAGTCGCCAGTCTTGCCCACGGGCACGTCGAACTGCATCTGGCCGTAGACGTCGTAGGGCTGCTTCTTGCGCAGATCCCATTCGACGCCCGAGCCACGCAGCATCGGGCCGGTGAAGCCGAGGTTCAGCGCGCGCTCCGGCGTGACCACGCCGATGCCCACGGTGCGCTGCTTCCAGATGCGGTTGTCGGTGAGCAGCGTCTCGTACTCGTCGACCATCTTCGGGAAGCGCGCGCAGAAGGCGTCGATGAAGTCGAGCAGCGACCCTTGGCGATCTTCATTCAGGCGCTCGATGGCCTTCGCGTTCTTGATCTTGCTGACCTTGTACTGCGGCATCGCGTCCGGCAGGTCGCGATAGACGCCACCCGGACGGAAGTACGCCGCATGCATGCGCGCGCCGGACACGGCCTCGTACATGTCGAACAGGTCTTCACGCTCGCGGAAGCAGTAGATGAGCATGTTCATCGCACCACAGTCGAGACCGTGCGCGCCGAGCCACAGCAGGTGGTTCAGCAGGCGGGTGATCTCGGCGAACATCACGCGGATGTACTGCGCACGGATCGGCACCTCGAGGCCCATCATCCGTTCGATGGCCAGGCAGTAGGCGTGCTCGTTGGACATCATCGACACGTAGTCGAGGCGGTCCATGTAAGGCAGCGACTGGATGAAGGTGCGCGACTCGGCGAGCTTCTCGGTGGCGCGGTGAAGCAGGCCGATGTGGGGGTCGGCGCGCTGGATCACTTCGCCGTCGAGCTCGAGCACCAGGCGCAGCACGCCGTGCGCGGCCGGATGCTGGGGGCCGAAGTTGAGGGTGTAGTTCTTGATTTCGGCCATATCAGTGCAAACCGCCGCCGTAGTTGTCTTCGCGGATCACGCGCGGCGTGATTTCCCGCGGCTCGATCGATACCGGCTGGTAGACCACGCGCTTCTGTTCTTCGTCGTAACGCATCTCGACGTGACCCGACACCGGGAAGTCCTTGCGGAACGGGTGGCCGATGAAGCCGTAGTCGGTCAGGATGCGGCGCAGGTCGTCGTGGCCATCGAACACGATGCCGTACAGGTCGAAGGCTTCGCGCTCGAACCAGGTGGCGGCGCTCCAGACGGGCTGGAGCGAATCGACCACGGGCAGGTCTTCGCTCGGCGCAAACACCTTGAGGCGCACGCGCTGATTGAGGCTCACCGACAGCAGGTGCGTGACGACGCCGTAACGCTCGCCCTGCCACTCGCCCTCGCGGTAGTCGGAATAGTCCATGCCGCAAAGGTCGATCAATTGCTCGAAGCGGCAGCCGGGCGCGTCGCGCAGCAGCAAGGCGGCTTCGATGTAGTCGGCGGCACCAACCACCACGGTCACCTCTTCCAAGGCAAGCGTCACGCTCCTGGCCTTGGCGCCAAGCGTCTCGGCAATGGTGGCGCGCAGCACCTCCGGCGAAATTGCAAAGTCAGTCATCGTCGGCAATCTCTCAGGCGCGGGCAATGGTGTTGGTGCGGCGAATCTTCTGCTGCAACTGGATCACGCCGTAGAGCAATGCTTCGGCGGTGGGCGGGCAACCCGGAACGTACACATCGACGGGCACGATGCGGTCGCAGCCGCGCACGACCGAATAGCTGTAGTGGTAGTAGCCACCGCCATTCGCGCACGAACCCATCGACAGCACCCAGCGCGGCTCGGGCATCTGGTCATAGACCTTGCGCAGGGCCGGCGCCATCTTGTTGCACAGCGTGCCCGCCACGATCATCAGATCGGACTGGCGCGGGCTCGGACGAAACAGCATGCCGAAACGGTCGATGTCGTAGCGGGCAGCGCCCGCGTGCATCATTTCGACCGCACAGCATGCGAGGCCGAATGTCATCGGCCAGAGAGATCCGGTCTTCGCCCAGTTCACCACAGAGTCGTAGGTGGTGGTGACGAAACCTTCTTTGAGAACGCCTTCAATGGCCATCGTGTGCTTTCCTTGTCATTCCCAGTCGAGCGCGCCTTTTTTCCACTCGTAGGCGAAGCCCACGACGAGGATGGCGAGAAAGATCATCATGGCCCAGAAGCCAATAGCGCCAATCTCCTTGAGCGCGATGGCCCAGGGGAAGAGAAAGGCAATTTCGAGATCGAACAGGATGAAGAGAATCGCGACGAGGTAGTAGCGCACATCGAACTTCATGCGCGCGTCCTCGAAGGCCTCGAAGCCACACTCGTAGGGAGCATTCTTCGCGGCGTCCGGCCGATTGGGGCCGAGGATGTATCCGATGACCTGAGGGGCGACGCCTACGCCGACTCCGACCAGAATGAACAAAAGGACGGGGAGGTAGGAGTCGAGATTCATCGAGAGTTTTTCACCGCTTGCCACCGGCAAGAAGAACCCCTGGATGAGGTTTTCTGCCGATGAGATTTGGTGCGGTCGGCGAGACTCGAACTCGCACAGCTTTCGCCACTACCCCCTCAAGATAGCGTGTCTACCAATTTCACCACGACCGCGGTTTTTTGCTGTTCGGATGGCATGAGGTACCTGCAAGAGGCATTTGGCTTTCCGAACAGATTTAGAGTTTACCCTGAAATGAAGCCATTTCTCACGGGCAACTCATGAAAACGAGTTGATTACTTGCCGGGGATCTGGCCCGCACCCGAAACCGGGGCTACAGGAGCCGAAGCGGGGGCGCTGGGAGCTGCCGCGCCAGGAATTTCACCAGCCGCGCCGGAAGCCGGCGCAGCAGGTGCACCCACCGCGGCGCGCTCCAGAAGACTGCCGCCGCCTGCGGGACGTGCATGGCTGAAATAGGCCAGCAGCAGCGTGCAGGCGAAGAACACGGCAGCAAGCACGGCCGTTGTGCGCGAGAGAAAGTTGGCACTGCCGCTGGCGCCGAACAGGCTGCCGGCGCTGCCGCTGCCGAAGGCTGCGCCCATGTCGGCGCCCTTGCCATGCTGGACCAGGATCAGGCCGATCATTGCGAGGGCTGCCAGCATCTGCACGCCGACCAGAAGGTTGAGGACCACGTTCATTCGTTCTTACTCCTAATTGATACAGCCGTTGCGCATTCAGCGCGCAGCGGCAGAAATGATCTGCAGAAAATCGGGCGCCTTGAGCGACGCGCCACCGATAAGGCCGCCGTCGATGTCGGCCTGCGCCAGCAGTTCGGCGGCATTGGCCGCATTCATGCTGCCGCCATAAAGAATCTGGATGCCCGCTGCATGCTCGCTCGCCGCGTGATGCAGTTGCGCGCGCAGCACGGCATGCACCGCTTGCGCCTGCTCCGGCGTGGCCGTCTTGCCGGTGCCGATGGCCCAGACGGGCTCATACGCCACGACGATCTCGCTGATGCAATGGCCGTTCACGTGAATCACTGCAGCCAGCTGGCGCTTGACGACCTCTTCGGTCTGCCCTGCTTCGCGCTGCGCCAGCGTTTCGCCGACACAGACGATCGGCGTGATGCCATTGGCCAATGCCGCAGCGGTTTTCGCCGCCACGGCCTCATCGGTCTCGCCATGGTATTGCCGGCGCTCCGAGTGACCGACGATCGCATAGCGCACGCCGAAATCCTTCAGCATCGCCGCCGATTGCTCGCCGGTGAATGCACCTTGCGGATGCGCCGAGATGTCCTGCGCACCGAGCGCCAGTGCCGGCGAGCCCGCCAGCAGCGATTGCAGCTGGGCGAAGTACGGCGCGGGCGCGCACAGCGCCACGTCGCACGCGGCCGGGCTTGCGGCCAGGCCTTGCTGCAAGGCTTTCACCAGCGCCTCGTTGGCAGCGAGGCTGCCGTTCATCTTCCAGTTGCCGGCGATCAGCTTCTTCTTGGTTGTCATCGCGTTCTTCCCGTCACCATGTCAGCACGATCTTGCCGATGTGCTGGTTCGATTCCATCAGCGCATGAGCCTGGGCTGCGCCGCTAGGCTCGCCCGCTGCTGCAAAGGTGCTGTGGATCACGGGCTTGATGGCACCGCTTTCCAGCAGCGGCCACACCTTTTCGCGCAGGGCCTTGGCAATGGCGCCCTTGAAGGCCACCGGCCGAGGCCGCAGCGTCGAGCCGGTGATCGTGAGGCGCCTGCGCAGCACGAGGCCCGCATTGATCTGGCTCTTCACGCCGCCCTGCACCGCGATGATCACGAGCCGGCCGTCTTCGGCCAGGCACTCGATCTCGCGCGCCACGTAGTCGCCTGCGACCATGTCGAGGATCACGTCCACACCCTTGCCGCCGGTGAGCTTCTTCGCCTCTTCGACGAAATCGCTCGTGCGGTAGTTGATGGCGTGGTCGGCCCCCAGCTTCTTGCAGGCTTCGCACTTGTCGTCGCTGCCGGCCGTGACGATCACCGTCGCACCCAGCGCCTTGGCGATCTGGATCGCCGTGACGCCGATGCCGCTCGAGCCGCCCTGGATCAGCAGCGTCTCGCCTTTTTGCAGACGGCCGCGTTCGAACACATTGCTCCACACGGTGAAGAAGGTTTCGGGCAGCGAGGCCGCATCGACATCGCTCCAACCCTTCGGCACCGGCAGGCATTGCGCCACGGGCGCCACGCACAGCTGCGCATAGCCACCGCCAGCGATCAACGCACAGACACGATCACCAACCTTGAACCCCGCCTCGGCCAGCGCCGCGGCATCGCCAGAGACGATCTCGCCGGCCACCTCGAGGCCCGGCAGATCGGATGCACCCGGCGGCACCGGATAGTGGCCCATCCGCTGCAGCACGTCGGGCCGGTTGACACCACTGGCCGCAACGCGAATCAGCAGCTCGCCCACACCCGCCACCGGATCGGGACGATCGGCCACGCGCAGCACCTCAGGGGCGCCGTACGAAGTGATTTCAATGGCTTTCATGGTCTTTCGGCCTCCAACGCCCGCAGATGGGGCGAAGCTTGACGTTCAAAAGATTGCAACGGCGGCAGTGAACCGCCGTTGCGCCCTTCTTACTCCTGAGGCTCGCGCGGGGCCTGCGACTGCTCGCCGGCCGGAGCCTGCTGCTGGTCGTTGAAGCGCGGTGCGCGCTCGCCACGATCGCCGCCGCGGTCACCGCCACGGTCGCCACGGTCCGAACGCTCGCGGCGGTCGCCGCCGCGGTCGCCGCGATCACCACGGTCTTCACGCGGCGGGCGCTCGCCGTATTCCATACCGGCCGGACGCTCGGTCAGGGCCTTCATGGACAGCTTGACGCGGCCCTTTTCGTCGGTTTCCAGAACCTTGACCTTCACGATCTGGCCTTCGCTCAGGTAGTCGGTCACCTTCTCGACGCGCTCGTGCGCGATCTGGCTGATGTGCAGCAGGCCGTCCTTGCCGGGCAGCAGGTTGATGAGCGCACCGAAGTCCAGGATCTTGGTGACCGGGCCTTCGTAGACCTTGCCGATTTCGACTTCGGCCGTGATCTGCTCGATGCGCTTCTTGGCCAGTTCGGCCTTTTCCGGGTCGGTCGAGGCGATGGTGATGGTGCCGTCTTCGTCGATGTTGATCGTCGTGCCGGTTTCTTCCTGCAGGCCGCGGATGACCGAACCGCCCTTGCCGATCACGTCGCGGATCTTCTCGGGGTTGATCTTCAGCGTGGTCAGGCGCGGGGCGAAGCTGGAGACTTCGGCCTTGGCCTCGCCCATCGCTTCCTGCATCTTGCCCAGGATGTGCATGCGCGCTTCCTTGGCTTGCGCCAAGGCGACCTGCATGATTTCCTTGGTGATGCCCTGGATCTTGATGTCCATCTGCAGCGCGGTGATGCCGTTGGTGGTGCCCGCAACCTTGAAGTCCATGTCGCCCAGGTGATCTTCGTCGCCCAGGATGTCGGTCAGCACCGCGAAGCGGTTGTCTTCCTTGATCAGGCCCATGGCGATACCGGCCACGTGCGCCTTCATGGGCACGCCGGCGTCCATCATCGACAGGCAGCCGCCGCAGACCGAAGCCATCGACGAGGAGCCGTTCGACTCGGTGATTTCCGACACCACGCGAACCGTGTACGGGAATTCTTCCTTGGTCGGCAGCACGGCGACGAGCGCGCGCTTGGCGAGGCGGCCGTGGCCGATTTCGCGGCGCTTGGTCGAGCCCATGCGGCCCACTTCGCCGGTGGCGAAGGGAGGCATGTTGTAGTGGAACAGGAAGCGGTCTTCGTACTCGCCGGCCAGCGCGTCGATGCGCTGTGCATCGCGTTCGGTGCCGAGCGTGGTGATGACCAGCGCCTGGGTTTCACCGCGCGTGAACAGGGCCGAACCGTGGGTGCGCGGCAGCACGGAGTTGCGGATCTCGATGGGGCGCACGGTGCGCGTGTCGCGGCCGTCGATGCGGGGTTCGCCCGACAGGATCTGGCTGCGCACGATCTTCGATTCGATGGCGAACAGCAGGTCGTTGACCTTGCCGGCGTCGAAGGGCTCGCCGCCTTCCTTCAGCGTGTTCATCACGCTGGCATTGGCTTCGCGCAGGGCCTGCGTGCGGGCTTGCTTGCTGCGGATCTGGTAGACCGCGCGCAGCTTTTCTTCGGCCAGGCCCTTGACCTTGGCGACGAAGGCTTCGTCTTCGGCGGGCGCCTGCCAGTCCCACACCGGCTTGCCGGCGTCGCGCACGAGGTCATGGATCGCGTTGATGGCGATGTTGGCTTGTTCATGGCCGAACACCACGCCACCCAGCATGACTTCTTCGCTGAGCTGCTGCGCTTCGGACTCGACCATGAGCACGGCGGCTTGCGTGCCGGCGACGACCAGGTCCATCTGCGAATCCTTGCGGGCGGTCTGGCCCGGATTCAGCACGTACTGGCCGTTGATGTAGCCCACGCGGGCGGCGCCGATCGGGCCGCTGAACGGAATGCCGGAGATGGCGAGCGCTGCGCTCACGCCGATCATGGCGGCGATGTCGGCGTCGACTTCAGGGTTCAGCGACACGGTGTGGATGACCACGTGCACTTCGTTCAGGAAGCCTTCGGGGAACAGCGGGCGGATCGGACGGTCGATCAGGCGGCTGGTCAGCGTTTCATGTTCGCTGGGCTTGGCTTCGCGCTTGAAGAAGCTGCCGGGGATCTTGCCCGCGGCGTAGGTCTTCTCGATGTAGTCGACGGTCAGCGGGAAGAAATCCTGGCCGGGCTTGGCCGACTTGGAGGCGACCACGGTCGCCAGGATCACGGTGCCGTCGATGTCGACCAGCACGGCGCCATTGGCCTGGCGGGCGACTTCGCCCGTTTCCATGACGACGGTCTTGTCGCCCCATTGGAAGGACTTGGTGACTTTGTTGAAGAGGCTCATGTTTGCTCCTGTTTTAGTAGCGAACCACTCAGGGTTCGCAAGGGGCGGAGGCTGTCTCAGAACACGATGCCATTCCAGCGAAGCTCGGAGGGAACTTCATTGGAATGACACAGCTTCGCTCTGTTTGGCACTCCGAAAGTGGATCGCGAAGTAAAAAACGCCTGAGCTAGCGGACTAACCCAGGCGTTTTTTCATGCGATTCGATTTACTTGCGCAGACCCAGCTTGGCGATCAGCGCGGTGTAGCGGTCGGCGTCCTTGGACTTGAGGTAGTCGAGGAGCTTGCGGCGGCGGCTCACCATGCGCAGCAGGCCGCGACGGCCGTGGTGGTCCTTGGCGTGCGTCTTGAAGTGGGGGGTGAGCTCGTTGATGCGGGCGGTCAGCAGTGCGACTTGCACTTCGGGGCTGCCGGTGTCGTTGGCGGCGCGGGCGTTGTCCTTGACGACTTCGGCCTTGATGGAGGCTGCGATCATGATGATTTCCTTGATTCCTAGGTGTTTGACTTGCGGTGAGCGCTGGAACTGCCCTCACCGTGCGCCTTGCGGCATGCAAAGCCTTGGAATTATAGCTCGCCCCCAGGCTGCGCGCACTTCGTGTCGCTTCGCCTACCCCCTACCGGGGGCAACACCTGAGGCCCGGCAAAGCCGGTTCCTCGGTGTTTCACGAAGGGGCCGCTGCCGGGTCGAGCCCCTTGCCACTCCTGCCATCGAGCGAAGCCAGGCCTACCGCGCCGAGCACGCAGGCGGCCCCGCCGATCTGCGCCAGGCTGATACTTTCCCCCAGCCAGAGGGCAGCCAGTATCAGTGCGGAAATCGGCAGGAGCGCAGTGAAAAGCGCCGCTTCGGCCCCTTTCAGCCTGGCCGCCCCGGCAAACCAGAGGACGAAGCCCAGCACCGTCGGCACCAGCGCGTAGTAGGCGACGCCGATCAGCGCATCGTTCGGCAACGGGCGCTCCCAGGCCCGCTCGAACAGCGCCGGAACCAGCGACAGCAGGAGCCCGAAGGCCGTCATCAACGTCGACAGCGCCAGCGGCCGCACCGGCACCCGCAGCCGCTTGTTGAGCAGGATGAACATTGCCTCACACACGACCGCACCCAGTATCAGCAGGTTGCCGGCGAACGCCGCGGCCGATTTGGAGTCCCCTGCTGAGCCTTCGCCCGGCCAGCTGATTGCCAGCACCCCTGCCGTCGCCAGCACGATGCTGCCCACCAGATATCGCCCCGGCCGCTCGCGCAAAGCCAGCACCGCCGCCAGCGCCGCAACGGCAGGCAGCGTCCCGGCCACCACGCCCGCGCTGGCGGC
Organism: Variovorax sp. Varisp46; assembly: GCF_059491885.1. Classification (NCBI taxonomy): domain Bacteria; kingdom Pseudomonadati; phylum Pseudomonadota; class Betaproteobacteria; order Burkholderiales; family Comamonadaceae; genus Variovorax; species Variovorax sp. Varisp46. Next base: position 1,129,072 of record NZ_CP168515.1, on the reverse strand, counting down.
CGGCGCCCACCTCACACCAAGGATCAGCAGCACCGTATAGCCCACGCTGCCCAAACCCGCCTGGAACAAGAGCAGCACCAGGTCGCGCCGGTCGGGGCGAGGCCAAGGCGTGCGCGTCAGCCGCAGCAGCAGGAGAAACACCGGCAGCGCCATCGCGAACCGCAGCGCGGTCGCGGTGAACGGCGGGAGTCCGCCTGCGATGACCTTGCTGGCCACCACCGTGCTACCCACCGTGACCATCGCCAGCGCGCACAGCGCCATTCCCTTCAACCGTTCCGACATGCCAGACCTTTCGCTTTCGAGAAAAGTCCGAGCTTCGCGGTCCGGTCGCGCCGCGTATTGAACGAAATTGCAGACGGCCGGATCAGCCCTTGCGCTGCGGCTGCTCCGCCAGCCAGTTGCGCAGGCGCTCCACGCCCTTCACCAGCCGCTGCGGGTCTTTCGAGGCAAAGCACCAGCGCAGCCATCCCTGCGCCTCGGGCGCGAAGGCATTGCCCGGCGCGAGCCCCAGGCCCGCCTCGGCGACCAGCCGCTTGGCCACTTCGAGCGAATCGCCGAAGCCTTCGAGCCGGAAGAAGGCATACATGCCACCCTTGGCCGAAGCCACCTGCACGCCCGGCAGCGCCGCCAGCAGCGGCACCAGCGTGTCACGGCAGTGCTTCAGGTGCGCCACCACGCGCGGCGTGATCTCGCTCGTGTGTTCGATGGCAGTGATGGCGGCGCGCTGCGTGAACACGCTGGCGCACGAGGTGTTGAACTCGATCAGCTTGCCGATGTCGTCCACCATCGACGACGGCAGCACCAGCCAGCCCAGGCGCCAGCCCGTCATCAAGAAGCTCTTCGAGAAGCTGTGCGTGACGACGAGCCGGTCGTCGGGCTTCGAGATGTCGAGGAAGCTCGGCGCGCAGGCATTGGGCGTCGGCTCGTAGTACAGGCGCTCGTACACCTCGTCGGCGAGGATCCACGTGCCGGTCTGGCGGCAGTGGTCGAGCACGGCCTGCTGCTCGTCGCGCGTCATGGTCCAGCCCGTGGGATTGTTGGGCGCGTTGACGATCAGCAGCTTCGTCTTCGAAGTGACCGCCGCGCGCAGCGCGGGCAGGTCGAGCGTCCACTGCCCGTTCACCGGCACCAGCGGCAAGGTACGAACGCGCGCGCCCATGATGGCGGGCTGAGCCGTCAGGTTGGGCCACACCGGCGTCACGGCGACCACTTCGTCGCCCGCATCGACCAGCGCCTGCACCGCGAGCATCAGCGCGCTCACGCCGCCCGAGGTGACGGCGATGCGAGAGGCATCGACCGCCGGATGCAGCCCGCTCGTGTAGCGCGCGATGGCTTCGCGCAGCTCGGGCAGGCCAAGGTTGTGGGCGTAGAAGGTCTCGCCTCGCTGCAGCGAATCGATGGCCGCCTGGCGGATCACCTCGGGCGTGACTTCGTCGCTTTCGCCGAACCAGAAGGCCAGCACGTCGTCGCGGCCCATGCCGGCGTTGGCGACTTCGCGGATCTTCGACGCTTCAAGCTGATGGATCGCAGAACGCATGGAAATACCTTTCTTTTTTCAGGAACGCCGCGGAACCGGCTTTGCCGGGCCGCAGGTGTTGCTCGCGGTGAGGGGGAGGGAGAAGCGACACGAAGTGCGCGAAGCCTGCGGGGAGAGCCAAGTTCAAGGTTTCTTCATCTTGCACGAGGTCGGCAGTTCGGCGCGCTCGGCGGGAATCGTCTTGACCACACGGAAGCCGTAGCCCGAGCCCTCGACGTCGAACTGCACGCCCGGCCTGCCCTGCCGGTCCATCACGCCGACGACGAGCTGCTGCTGGAACTGATGGTCCGTCGCGCGCATGCGCCCGCGCTGGCCGTACAGGCTCACGTCGGCCTGCTCCAGCGCGCGCGCCATCGGCACCGCGTCGGCACTGCCCGCACGCTCGATGGCCTGCACGAGCGCTTCGATCATCAGCTGCAGCCGCATGTGCACATAGTCGTCGGCCGGCTTCGGAAAGCGCGTGCGGAAGGCTCGGTAGAAGGTTTCGGACTGCGCCGTCTGCACGTTGGGCAGCCAGTCGGCCACGGCGATCACGCGGCCGATGCCCGCATCGCCGATGGCGGCCGGTGCCCCCAGCGCATTGCCGTAGAAGGTATAGAAAGTACCGTTGAAGCCCGCCTCGCGTGCCGCCTTCACGAGCAGCGTGAGGTCGTTGCCCCAGTTGCCCGTGACCACGGCCTGCGCGCCGCTCGCGATGATCTTGGTGGCGTAGGGCGCGAAGTCCTTCACCTTGCCCATCGGATGCAGTTCGTCGCCCACGATCTCCACGTCGGGGCGCTGCGCACCGAGCTGCCGGCGCGCCTCGCGCAGCACGGCCTGGCCGAAGCTGTAGTCCTGGCCGATCAGGTAGACGCGCTTGAGCGCGGCATCGTCCCTCACCACATCCATCAGCGCAGCCACGCGCATGTCGGCATGCGCGTCGAAGCGGAAGTGCCAGAAGCTGCAACGCTCGTTCGTGAGCGCCGGGTCGACGGCCGCGTAGTTGAGGAAGACCACGCGGCGCGCGGGATCGCGCTCGTTGTTCTTGTCGATGGCATCGACCAGCGCCGAGGCCGTGGCCGACGAATTGCCCTGCAGCACGATGCGCGCGCCGTCGTCCATCGCGGCGCGCAGCGCGGAAAGCGCCTCCTCGTTCTGCCCCTTGCTGTCGTAGCGGTCGAGCTGCAACGGACGCGCGCCGCCGGGCAGCTTCACGCCGCCGCGCGCATTCACGCGCTCCACCGCCCACAGCAGGTTGCGGAACACGGCCTCGCCGGTGTTGGCGAACGGGCCGCTCATGCTTTCGATCAGCGCCAGGCGAATGGGTGCGGGCGGGGCCGCCTGCGCCAGCGCGGCGAACGGCCTCGCGCATAGCGCCAGCGCCGCGAATTTCAAGGCCTCGCGACGCCAAATAAAGGGGAGATTCATTGTCTTGAAACGCGTGCCGATGCGCCTAGATGAGGTCTCAAGCGGCACTCACGATGGAACGGCCGCGCAGTGTAAGGGACACACATTCCTTGTCCCCATTGTGTTCACTCAGGAGTTCTTCACCATGCTTTTCGCCCCCACCCTTCGCACCGCCCGCTTCGCTCCCCGCGCCTATGACCGCGCCTTCGAACGCTTCGTGAACGATGCCTTCGCCGCCCCCCGCCGCTCCCCGCTGGTGGAACAGGACGACAAGAGCTGGACCCTCTCGCTGGACGTGCCGGGCCTTGCGCGCGAAGACCTCGCGATCAGCATCGAAGGCGCCGTACTGCGCATCGACAGCAAGGCCGAAGCCAAGCGCCAGTTCAAGGCCGCCTACGAGCTGCCGCAGGACATCGACGTGGCCACCAGCGAGGCCAAGCTCGAGAACGGCGTGCTCACGCTGAAGCTCGGCAAACTGGTGCCCGCGAGCCAGGCCGCACAGTTGCAAATCAACTAGTCTGGCCTATGCCCACAAGAAGAAAATGTTGGTAACGGCCTCGTTTTGACTTTAAACGAGCACCTTATTCACAATAGCGCTGAATAACGTCACATGATGTGACGTTTTCTTAGAACTTTTTTCTTCGTGGGCGTCTCGTAACGCACCGAATTCCCTGCCGGTGCGGTTCGGGTGCCCCAAAAGGCACCATGAAAACGCACCTTCAACCTGCCGATCCCAACGAACAGTCCGACACGCTCCTGGTGTTCCTCCCCGGGGCCTACCTGAAGCCCGACGAGTTCGAGCGCGAAGGGTTCATCGCCGCGGTGCGCGAGCGCCATCTGGCGGCGGACGCGCTGCTGGTGGACGCGGACGTTTCCTACTACTACGAGCAAACGCTGAGCGAGCGCCTGCACACCGAGGTCATCGAGCCCCAGCGTGCCAGGGGCTACAAGTCGATCTGGCTCGTGGGTATTTCCATCGGCGGCTTCGGCGCGCTGATCCACGAACTGGCGCGGCCGGGCTCGGTGGACGGCATCGTGGCACTCGCGCCCTACCTGGGGCGCCGGGTGCTCGGCGCGGAGATCAGGAAGGCCGGCGGCCTGCGCGCCTGGCAGGCGCCCACCGGACCGCAGGCCGACGAGGAGCCCGACCGCAAGCTCTGGCCCTTCTTCCAGCAGTACCTGGACGCCAAGCCGTCGAAGAACCTGCCGCCGCTGTACCTGGGCTTCGGGCTGGACGACCGCTTTGCCAGCAACCACAAGCTGCTGGCCGACGCCCTGCCGCCGGGGCGCGTCTTCACGATCGAGGGCGGCCACGACTGGCCGCAATGGCGCCAGCTGTGGCGCAATGTGCTGGACGTGCTGCCGCTGCCGGCAATCGGCCGCTCGCGGCAGCCGGCTACGCAGCCTGCGGCAGCGGCGCCTCAGCCGACGAGAGCGACGCCATGGGCCATCGCGGCTTGACGTCGAAGGCATAGCGCTCGCTCGCCTGCGACAGCCCGGACTGCAGGCGCATCGCCGCAGCCATGGCGATCATGGCGCCGTTGTCGGTGCACAGGTGCAACTCGGGGTAGTGCACACGCACCTTGCGCTTTGCGCACGCGGCATTCAGCTGTTCGCGCAGATTCCTGTTGGCCCCCACCCCGCCTGCCACCACCAGCCGCTTGAGTCCGGTCTGGTCGAGTGCCGCGAGCGACTTCTTCAGCAGCACCTCGACGATGGCCGCCTGCGTGGACGCCGCCAGGTCGGCCTTGTTCGCGTCGAGCTGGTCGCCGAGCTTCTTGGCCTGCGTGAGCACGGCCGTCTTCAGGCCGGCAAAGGAAAAATCGAGATCGCCGCTGTGCAGCAGCGGCCGCGGCAGCTTGAAGGCCGTTGCGTTGCCGCCTTCGGCCAGCTTCGCGAGCCACGGTCCGCCGGGGTACGGCAAACCCATGAGCTTGGCGCTCTTGTCGAAGGCCTCGCCGGCCGCGTCGTCGATGGTTTCGCCGAGCAGCTCGTAGCGGCCCACGCCGTCCACCCGCATCAGCTGCGTATGGCCGCCCGACACCAGCAGCGCGACGAACGGAAACTCCGGCGGATCGGCGCTCAGGAAGGGCGACAGCAGATGTCCCTCTAGGTGATGCACCCCCAGCACCGGCTTGCCAAGCGCCACGCCGAGCGCGCAGGCCACGCCGGCCCCCACCAGCAGTGCGCCCGCCAGGCCCGGCCCGCGCGTGTAGGCCACCACGTCGATCTCGGCCAGCGAGCGTCCGGCTTCGGCCATGACCGTCTCGGTCAACGGCAGCACGCGGCGGATGTGGTCGCGGCTGGCCAGCTCGGGGACCACGCCGCCGTAGGCCTGGTGCATGGCGATCTGGCTGTGCAGCGCGTGCGAACGCAGCATCGGCAGCGCGCTGCCGTGCGACTCGACCAGCGCCACGCCGGTTTCATCGCAGGATGATTCGATTCCCAACAAGAGCATGGCGCCGAGTGTAGGCGGCGCCCCGTGCGGCCGCCCGCGAAGGGGCAAACGGCGTCCTGCAAGGCACGGATGTTGCAGTGAGAGGGTCAGCGCCCCTCCCACCATGAAATCCGGACTGAGTTTTCTGATCGCCGCCCGCCGTTGCGAGATCGACGAGCTGGACCGGCTCGCCCGCACCAGCGAGCTGGTGGGTGTGATCGGCCGCCTCGTCCACGCGCTGCAGCGCGAGCGGGGCATGTCGAACATGTTCCTCGCGTCGCACGGCGGCCGCTTCGCAGACCAGCGCGGCCCGCAGATCGCCGAATGCATGGCGCTCGAGCAGGAGGTGCGCGCCGGCTTCGACCAGCTCGAAGCCGACGACCACCGCGGCGCTGGCGCCGGCCACAGCGCGCGCCTGTTCAGCCGCATCGCCTGGGTGCTCCCGGGCCTGGACGCCCTGCCTGCGCTTCGCCGCCGCATCGATGCGCTCGAGCTGCAGCCTGCGCAGTCCACCGCCGCCTTCGCCAAGCTCGTTGCCGGCCTGCTGTCGGTGGTGTTCGAAGCCGCCGACGGCGCCACCGACCCCGAGATCTCGCGCCTGCTGGTCGCGATGTTCAACTTCATGCAGGGCAAGGAATTTGCCGGCCAGGAGCGCGCCTTCGGTGCCGCCGCACTGGCGCTGGGCCGCAGCGACGAGGCGCAGCGCCTGCAGTGGCAGCACCTGATCGAGTCGCAGGAGCGCTGCTTCCAGGTGTTCACCGATTTCTCCGGCCAGGCCGTGCTCGCGCTCTGGCGCAGCAGCCAGCCTGACGCCGAAGTGGCAGAGCTCGAACGCATCCGCCGGCGCGGCGCCACCTCCGCCCCGGCCGACGTACCGCTTAGCCAGGCCTGGTTCGACTGCTGCACCCGCCGCATCGACGCCATGAAGACCGTGGAAGAGCGCCTGGCCGCAGTCTTGCGCGCACTGTGCGAACGCAAGACCGCGCAGGCGCGCAGCGAGTTGCAGGACTACCGGCAGCTGCTGGACACGCTGGCGCCGCAGGCCGGCGCCCTGTTCTTCGACGACGCCGACGCGCAGGCCGCCACGCCCGCCCAGTTCGGCCGCCACCTCGAACGCTCGGTGCTCGACATGGTCCAGGAGCAGTCGCACCGCCTGCAGGCCATGAGCGACGAGCTCGAAACCGTGCGCGCCTCGCTCAATGAACGCAAGATCGTCGAGCGCGCCAAGGGCCTGCTGATGGCGCACCGCCGGCTCAGCGAGGAAGAGGCGCACAAGATGCTGCGCCAGACCGCCATGAACCAGAAGCGGCGGCTGGTCGACGTGGCCGAGTCGATGCTGGCAATGGCCGACTACCTGCCCATGCTCGACCGCGCGCCCTCTCGCTGAAGCGCCCCCGGCCGTTCAACTTGGTGCAGTGCACAACAACCGTGCGATCGGCGCTGCGCGGCCCGATCGGGCCCTCGCCCGTGCTGCGCCACTGCATCGAGCTACTTTCTTGATAGCAGCACCCAGGTCCTGAAGGCTGGCACACCGCTTGCAAGCATTTCGTTCACAGGCCCCCAATGGGTCTTCAGGCAGGCGGCACCCAACGGCGGGTGCTTGCTACCGAACCGGACAAAGGCGTCCCCATCCCGCAAGGGCTCGTTTTCGAGCAGCCCCTGCGCGGTGCGGACGCCTTTTTTGTTTTTGTCTTTTGTTTGTTCGCCTTCAACCGGAGCCCCGCCCATGACCGACCTGCTCACAACCCGCCTCAGCCGACGCCGCGTCCTGCAAGCCGCCGCCATCGGCGCCGTGGGCATCGACCCCGCGCTGCGCGCCGCCGTCTGGGCCCAGGGCTCGGACAAGCCCGAGAAAGAGGAAGTGAAGATCGGATTCATCCCGCTGACCGATTGCGCCAGCGTGGTGATGGCCTCGGTGCTGGGCATCGACAAGAAGTACGGCGTGAAGATCGTCCCCAGCAAGGAAGCCAGTTGGGCTGGCGTGCGCGACAAGCTCTCCAACGGCGACATCGACATGGCGCACGTGCTCTACGGCCTGGTCTACGGCATGCACCTGGGCCTGAGCGGCCCGAAAAAGGACATGGCCGTGCTCATGACCTTGAACAACAACGGCCAGGCCATCACGCTGTCGAAGAAGCTCTCGGACAAGGGTGCGGTCGATGCGGCCTCGCTCGCCAAGCTGATCGCAACGGAGAAGCGCGAATACACCTTCGCACAGACCTTCCCCACCGGCACGCATGCCATGTGGCTGTACTACTGGCTCGCCTCGGCCGGCATCGACCCGTTCAAGGACGTCAAGAACATCACCGTGCCGCCGCCGCAGATGGTGGCCAACATGCGCGTGGGCAACATGGACGGCTACTGCGTGGGCGAGCCCTGGGGCCAGCGCGCCATCATGGACGGCATCGGCATCACGGCCATCACCACGCAGGACATCTGGAAAGACCACCCCGAGAAGGTGCTTGGCTGCACCGCCGAGTTCGCGAAGAAGTACCCGAACACCGCACGCGCCGTGACGGCCGCCATCCTCGAGGCCGGCAAGTGGATCGACACCGGCCTGCAGAACAAGAACAAGATGGCCGAGACCATCGCCGACAAGAGCTACGTCAACACGAGCGTGGACGCCATCAACCAGCGCATCCTGGGCCGCTACACCAACGGCCTGGGCAAGAGCTGGGACGACCCCAACCACATGAAGTTCTACAACGGCGGCGCCGTGAACTTCCCGTACCTGTCGGACGGCATGTGGTTCCTCACGCAGCACAAGCGCTGGGGCCTGCTGAAGGAGCACCCCGACTACCTGAAGGTCGCTACCGAGATCAACCGCATCGACATCTACAAGCAGGCCGCCGCCGCCACGCAGACGCCGGTGCCCAAGGAAACCATGCGCACCAGCAAGCTGTTCGACGGCTCGGTCTGGGACGGCAAGGATCCGAAGAAGTACGCCGAGTCCTTCAAGCTTCATGCATAGGGAGAACACCATGGTCAGCGCCGTTTTTCATTCACCGCTCGAAGCCTCCCTCCCTCTCCCGCGCGCGGGAGAGGGCCGGGGCGAGGGCAAGCCCCGCGCCGAAGCCGCCTCTCACCCCACCCCTCTCCCCAGAAGGGAGAAGGAGCAGAAACCGAGAACGCCACTCGACCTGCGCGCCTTCTGGATGCGCGTGCTGCCGCCGCTCGCAGGCTTCGGCCTGCTGCTGCTGATCTGGGAGGTGGTGGCCATGAAGAGCACCACTGGCTTCCCGACGCCAGCGGCCACCTGGCAGCAGGCCGTGACCGTGTTCAGCGATCCGTTCTACAGCAAGGGGCCGAACGACCAGGGCGTGGGCTGGAACGTGCTCTCGTCGCTGCAGCGCGTGGCGCTGGGCTTCGGCCTCGCGGCGCTGGTCGGCATTCCGGCCGGCTTCGCGATCGGGCGCTTCGAGTTCCTCTCGCGCATGTTCAACCCGCTCATCAGCCTGCTGCGACCGGTGTCGCCGCTGGCGTGGCTGCCCATCGGCCTGCTGGTGTTCAAGGGCGCCAACCCGGCCGCCATCTGGACCATCTTCATCTGCTCGATCTGGCCGATGGTCATCAACACCGCCGTGGGCGTGCAGCGCGTGCCTAGCGACTACATGAACGTGGCCAAGGTGCTGAACCTCAGCGAATGGAAGATCCTCACGAAGATCCTGTTCCCCGCCGTGCTGCCCTACATGCTGACCGGCGTGCGGCTGGCCGTGGGCACCGCGTGGCTGGTGATCGTGGCGGCCGAGATGCTCACGGGCGGCGTCGGCATCGGCTTCTGGGTGTGGGACGAGTGGAACAACCTCAACGTCGCCAACATCATCATCGCGATCTTCGTGATCGGCATCGTCGGCCTCGTGCTGGAGTTTGCGCTCATCAAGCTCGCCACTGCGTTCACGTTCGAAGAGGTGAAGTCATGATCGATGATTCGAAGTACATCGAGATCCACGGCGTCGAACAGGCCTTCAAGACGCCCAAGGGCCGCTTCGTCGCGCTGCGCGATGTGAACCTGAACGTGGCCAAGGGCGAGTTCATCACGCTCATCGGCCACTCGGGCTGCGGCAAGTCGACGCTGCTGAACCTCATCGCCGGGCTCACCACGCCCAGCGAAGGTTCACTGCTGTGCGCCAACAAGGAGATCAAGGGCCCCGGCCCCGAGCGCGCGGTGGTGTTCCAGAACCATTCGCTGCTGCCCTGGCTCACCTGCTTCGAGAACGTCTACCTCGCGGTCGAGCGCGTCTTCGCGGCCACCGAGAGCAAGGCGCAGTTGCGCGCACGCACCGATGCCGCGCTGGCGCTGGTGGGTCTCACGCCCGCCGCACAGAAGCGCCCCGGCGAAATCTCCGGCGGCATGAAGCAGCGCGTGGGCATAGCACGCGCGCTGTCGATGGAACCCAAGGTGCTGCTGATGGACGAGCCCTTCGGCGCGCTCGACGCCCTCACCCGCGCCAAGCTGCAGGACGAGCTTCTGGCCATCGTGCAGAAGACGCACAGCACCGTGGTCATGGTCACGCACGACGTGGACGAGGCGGTGCTGCTGAGCGACCGCATCGTGATGCTGACCAACGGTCCGGCCGCCACCATCGGCGACGTGCTGGCCGTGGACATTCCGCGCCCGCGCAACCGCGTCGAGCTGGCCGAAGACCCGGCCTACGTGCACGCGCGCAAGGCGGTGATCGACTTCCTCTACACGCGCCAGGCGCACGTGGAGAAGGCCGCGGCCTGACAGATCGACACAGCGCCCAGGCGCGTCGAGCCATGCCTTCCTTCCAGCAAACACCGCGGAACCGGCTTTGCCGGGCCGCAGGTGTTGCCCCCCTGCAAGGGGCTTGGCGTAGCGACACGCAGTGCGCGAAGCCTGGGGGTGTGCCAGGTTCACGACATGATCACCTGGAGGCTGTGCTCGTACGACGCCGTGAGGCGCTCGAAGGTGTCGACCAGCGCGTCGCTGGAGCGAACGAGCGTGGCGCGGCCATCGGCGCTGTCGAGCGCGTGCACGCCGCCGACCAGCCGCAGCCATTCGTCGCGGGCGCTGGCCAGCGCGGTGCGGATCTCCGTGGTGCTGAGCGGGGCGCGCTCGAGTTCGAGCAAGGCGGCCTCGAACTCGGCCATGGTGGGCACCAGCCGCGCATTCGCGGCTTTCTCTTTCAGCGTGGCAGCGAGCAGCGCGTCTTTCGCCAACCGCTGCGCACGCATGCGCTGCCGTCCGCAGATGTTGACGATGCGCAGCGCACGCCGCGCGCCCGAGGCTTCGAGCGCCTCGGTCAGCGCCTCCGCGGCCGAGAGCAGCACTTCGGCGCGCTGGTCGACGTCGGCCAGTCCCGCCGCCGTGGGCCGCGCCGTCAAGGCCGGAGCCAGCCCGCTCCAGGCGGCTTGCGCCTGTATGAGCGCCTGCGCGCCAGCCGCATCGAGCCCGAGGGCCGCCAGGTGATCGAGGTTCTGCTGCACCCGCTCGGCGGACTGCGTGCGCAGCACCCGCGCCCGCTGCGCATCGATGCAGCCCAGCAGCTGCGCCGCCACGCGCACCAGCCGCTGCGAGAGCATGCGCAACTGCCCGGCGCGGTTGATCGCGTCGGCCCACTGCGCCGCCTCGATGACCGAGCGCGACACCTCGCCGAGCCGCAGGTTGGCGTGCATCGCGGCGCCGCGCAGCAGGCCGAAGGCTTCGTCCTCGCCGATGCCGCGCGCGGACATCAGCAGGCCCTTGGCGCGGTCGACCCACTTGCGCTCGTCCATGCGGGTGCGCAGGCTCTCCAGTTCGGTGCGCAAGACGCTCTCGCGCTGCCAGCGGGCCTGGGCACGAGCAGCCAGCGCGGCGAGCGATGCGGCATCGACGGCATCGTTCTGCATCCACGCCTGCACGCCGAGCTGCACCAGCTCCTCGTGCTGCGCACCGCTCAACGGCTCGCCGACGAAGCTCAGCGCACACGGCGGCACGCCGGACCACGCGCGCAGCGCGTCGAGCAATGCGGGCGTGGGCAAAGGCAGGCAGATCAAGGCCTGGGCCGGGGCCAGCGCCTCGACCTGCCGCGCGAAGGTGCCCGCATCCGCGCAGCCGACCACCTCGAGACTGGCGTCGGACAGCGCCTGTGCAAGCGCCTCCGGCAGCACGGGGCCAGCAGTTTCATCGGGCAGGACAACGAGAAGGGGCATCTTGGAAAAGCGGTGTGGGAGCGCACCGCGAGCATAGGCCACGCCCGCGCGAATTCGCAGGCATGCCTCTTGCATGGAACGGACCGCGGTGTAACGAAGCACCGCTTTGGTGAGGCTGCAGGCTCCTGCATCCGGCTCGGCAACGCACATGCCGAGCGCGCCCCCACGCCGACAGCGTCCGCTGCCGGCACTCCGTCTCCAACCCCGTCCGTCGACACGACCCCTCCAGGGTCGCGCCGCGGCTTTTTGCACCTTTGAACGCCATGTCCAGTTTCAAGAACTTCTTGCAGTCAGGCCACAGTCCGACGCTGTTCGCGGCCTTCCTGTACTTCTCGTTCTCCTGCTGCATCTGGGTGCTCAACGGCGCCATGGCGCCCTTCATCGGCGAAACCTTCAACCTCTCGCCGGCGCAGAAGGGCCTGATGCTGTCGGTGCCGATCATCGCGGGCGCGCTGATGCGTTTTCCGCTCGGCATCCTCTCGCAGTACATCGGCCGCAAGAAGGCCACGCTGGTCGAGATGGGCCTGATCGCGGTGGCGATGCTGTTCGGCTTCTTCTTCGTGAAGAGCTTCAACAACCTGCTCGCCATGGGCGTGCTGCTGGGCATCGCGGGCGCGAGCTTCGGCGTGGCGCTGTCGCTGGGCTCGGGCTGGTTCCCGCCGCAGCACAAGGGCCTGGCCATGGGTCTGGTGGGCGCTGGCAACGTGGGCACCGCGGTGTCGGTGCTGGTGGCGCCGCCGCTCGCGCTGTGGCTGGGCTGGCAGGCGGTGTACGGCGTGGCCGCGGTCGCCATCCTGGTTCCCATGGTGGTGATGGTGGTGTTCGCCAAGGAACCGCCGGACGTGAACGCCCATTCGAGCTTTCGCGAGCACATCGCCTGCCTGTTCGAGAAGGACGGCTGGGTGTTCAGCCTGATCTACGGCGTGACCTTCGGCGGCTTCATCGGCCTGACGACCTTCCTGCCCTCCTACTACTACGACCAGTTCGGCGTGAGCAAGGTGCAGGCCGGCCAGCTGACCATGCTCGCGGCCTTCATGGGCGCGGCGGTGCGCATCGTGGGCGGCTGGCTTTCCGACCGCTGGGGCGGCGTGAACACGCTGACCGTTGTGCTGCTGGTGGTGGCCGTGAGCCTCGTGCTGGTGGGCGTCTCGCCGGGCTCGCTGGCCGTCACCACGCTGGTGCTGATCGTGTGCTTCGCCGCGCTGGGCGCGGGCAACGGCGCACTGTTCCAGCTGGTGCCGCTGCGCTGGCCCGCAAGTACGGCAGTGGCCGGCTCGATGATCGGCGAGATCGGCGCGCTGGGCGGTGGCCTCGTGCCCAACGCCATGGGCCTGTCGAAGCAGTATCTGGGCAGCTACCTGTGGGGCTTCGTGTTCTTCGCCATGCTGTCGCTAGCGATGCTGGGCGTGATGCGCGTGATGCAGATCCGCTGGACCCGCACCTGGGCCGAGAAGGGTGGCCGAGCGCGCGTTGCACCGGTACATGCTTCGCCCGCAGTCAACAACAACTCGCGGAAAGCTGCCCGGTCATGAACCGCCCCGCCGACCTCCGTTCAACGTGGCAGGAACAGGAGCCACACGATCAGCAAGAGGTTGAACAGCATCGACACGCCCAGCGCCAGCTGGTAGAGCGCAAGTGGGTCGCGGCGGATCAGTGGCGTGGCGGCGGGCGCATTCACCGGGCGGGAGGCACCACGCTCCAATGCGAGCAGCAGCTCCTCGGCGGTCTCGAAGCGCTCGCGCGGATCGCGGGCGACGGCCTTGCGCACCAGGTGGTCGAGCCAGATCGGCACGTCGGGCCGCAGGCGCGAGAGCGCGACCGGGTCCCGCCGGTAGCGCGCCACCTGGTAGGGCTCGATCTCGCCGTAAGGCAGGTGGCCGGTGAGCCACTGGTACAGCGTGACGCCGAGCGCGAACAGGTCGCTGCCCGCATCGGCGACGCCACCCTCCTCCCATTGCTCGGGGTTGATGTAGCTCGGCGTGCCGGCATGCAGTTCGCGCTGCGCCGCGCTTTCGCGGCCGGACAGCGCCACCCCCAGGTCGATGATGCGCCAGCGGCCGTCCTCGCCCAGGTGCAGGTTGCCCGGCTTGATGTCGCGGTGCACCACGCCCTGGCGATGCAGCCGGCCGAGCGCACGGCTCAGTGCGATGGCGGCGGCAACGACCTCGCCCACCGCGCCCCGCGCGTTCGCCTTGCGCAGCTGCTCCAGCGTACGGCCGCCGTGCCAGTCGAACACGATGTACAGCGCGCTCGCATCCGCGGCGCGCTCGTGCACGCGCACGAAGCCGTTGCCGCCGACGCGAAAACCGAGCCACGCCTCGTGCGCCAGCATCGCGCGCTCCTGCGGGTCGCCGGCGCGCGAGGGGTGCAGCGTCTTCAGCGCGACCAGCTCGCGCGTGGCCGGATGCCTGGCCTGGTACAGCAGGTGCACGCCGGTGTCGGCCACCAGCGCGGTGATGGCGTAGCCGTCGAGCACGTCGCCCACCTTCAGCGCGGGCGGTGGTGCGAGCCGGCGGCCGTCGCCGAGTTCGTCGTCGAGCTGCCGCGCGTCGAGCCCCACCACGCGGATGACCAGCGCCGTCGCGTTGTCGCGCGTGCCGGCCTCCAGCGCCGCGCGCACCAGCGCCTCGCTGGCCGCCTCGGCGTCGCCCTGCAAGGCGAGCGCGGCCACCTGCTGCGGCCTGAGCACGCCATGCACGCCGTCGGAGCTCAGCACGAAGCAGTCGCCCACGCGCACGTCGCCCTGCACGTAGTCGACGCGCACCTGGTCGTCCAGGCCGATGGCGCGCGTCAGGCGGCTGCGCATGTCGGGATGGTCGAAGGCATGGTCCTGCGTGAGCGGCACGGCCGGCTCGCCGCCCGCGCGCACACGCCAGGCGCGCGTGTCGCCCACATGCGCCAGCGTGTAGCCCTGGCCGTGCAGCACCAGTGCGGTGAGCGTGGTGAGCGCCGTGCCGCCGCCGTCCTTGCCCTGGCGCCGGCGGTTGTGGTCGGCCAGCCAGCCGTTCTGCGCGCCGATCAGGCGGTCGAGCGCGGCGGTCGGCTCCCAGGTATCGGGCGTGGCGAAGTAGTCGGCCAGCAGGCCCATCACCGTGGTCTGCGCCGCCTCGCGGCCGTGCCCGCCGCTGGACACGCCATCGGCAATGGCCGCGATGAGGCCGCGCGCCTCGTCGCCCCGCGGCGCATGCACCGCGCCGGCGAAGTCTTCATTCAGCTCGCGCGGTCCGCGCTGGCTGCTGTAGCCGATGTCCACTTCAAAGCTCATGGCGCGATTCTCCTCGCGCGCCGCGGGCACTCGCTTGCTTGATTCGACGAAAGGTAGGGCCCCATGAAGAAAATGAAACTCGTGATGGTCGGCAACGGCATGGCCGGCGTGCGCACGCTCGAAGAGCTGCTGAAGATCGCGCCCGACCTGTACGACATCACCGTCTTCGGCGCGGAGCCGCATCCCAACTACAACCGCATCCTGCTGTCGCCCGTGCTGGCCGGCGAGCAGACGGTCGACGAGATCGTGCTCAACAGCTGGGAGTGGTACAGCGACAACCACATCACGCTGCATGCCGGCAAGAAGGTGGTCGAGGTCGACCGCGTGAAGCGCATCGTGCGCGCGGAAGATGGCACCGAAGCCGCCTACGACCGCCTGCTGATGTGCACCGGCTCCAACCCCTTCATGCTGCCGGTGCCAGGCAAGGACCTGAAGGGCGTGATCGCCTACCGCGACATCGCCGACACCGACTACATGATCGAGACCGCGCGCACGCACAAGAACGCGGTGGTCATCGGCGGCGGCCTGCTGGGCCTGGAAGCCGCCAACGGCCTGATGCTGCGCGGCATGAACGTGACGGTGGTGCACGTGATGCCCTGGCTGATGGAACGCCAGCTCGACGACGTGGCGGGCAAGCTGCTGCAGAAGTCGCTGGAAGACCGAGGACTCAAGTTCCTGATGGGTGCGCAGACGCAGGACATGGTCGGCAATGAAGAGGGCCGCGTCAAAGCCATCCGCTTCAAGGACGGCACAGAGGTCGCGGCCGACCTGGTGGTGATGGCGGTCGGCATCCGCCCCAACGTGGAGCTGGCCGAGAAGATGCGCCTGCACTGCAACCGCGGCATCGTCGTCACCGACACGATGCAGACCGTGACCGACGCGCGCATCTATTCGGTGGGCGAATGCGCGGCGCACCGCGGCATCGCCTACGGCCTGGTCGCGCCGCTGTTCGAGCAGGCCAAGGTGGCGGCCAACCATCTCGCCCAGTTCGGCATCGGCCGCTACCTCGGGTCGCTCACCTCCACCAAGCTCAAGGTGACTGGCATCGACCTGTTCAGCGCCGGCGAGTTCATGGGCGGCGAAGGCACCGAAGAGATCGTCATGAGCGACCCCTTCGGCGGCGTCTACAAGAAGCTGGTGCTCAAGGACGACAAGCTGGTCGGCGCCTGCCTGTACGGCGACACGGTGGACGGCAGCTGGTACTTCAAGCTGCTGCGCGATGGCCGCAGCGTGCACGACATTCGCGACAAGCTGATGTTCGGCGAATCCAACATCGGCGACACCGGCCACGAGGGCCACAGCAAGGCCGCGAGCATGCCCGACGACGCCGAGGTATGCGGCTGCAACGGCGTGAGCAAGGGCACGATCTGCAAGGCCATCAAGGACAAGGGCCTGTTCACGCTCGACGAGGTGAAGAAGCACACCAAGGCCAGCGCGAGCTGCGGCTCGTGCACCGGGCTGGTCGAGCAGATCCTGATGTTCACCGCCGGCGGCGACTACTCGGCCACGCCGAAGAAGAAGGCCGTGTGCGGCTGCACCGACGTGAGCCACCAGGACGTGCGCGACGCGATCCGCAAGCAGCACTACCTCACGCACGACGAGGTCTACCGCAACCTCGGCTGGCGCACGCCCAACGGCTGCGCCACCTGCCGCCCGGCCGTCAACTACTACCTGATCAGCACCTGGCCGAAAGAAGCGAAGGACGATCCGCAGAGCCGCTTCATCAACGAGCGCAGCCACGCCAACATCCAGAAGGACGGCACCTACTCCGTCATTCCGCGCATGTGGGGCGGCCACACCACGCCCGACGAGCTGCGCCGCATCGCCGACGCGGCCGACAAGTACAAGATCCCGACCGTCAAGGTCACGGGCGGCCAGCGCATCGACCTGCTGGGCGTGAAGAAGGAAGACCTGGAGAACGTCTGGAAGGACATCGGCATGCCCAGCGGCTTTGCCTATGCCAAGTCGCTGCGCACGGTGAAGACCTGCGTGGGCAGCGAGTGGTGCCGCTTCGGCACGCAAGACTCCACGCAGATGGGCAAGGACCTGGAGCGCGCGCTGTGGGCCATGTACTCGCCGCACAAGGTCAAGCTGGCCGTGTCGGGCTGCCCGCGCAACTGCGCGGAGGCCGGCATCAAGGACGTGGGCGTGATCGGCGTCGATTCGGGCTGGGAAATCTACGTCGGCGGCAACGGCGGCATCAAGACCGAGGTGGCCGAATTCCTCGTCAAGGTGAAGACCAGCGAAGAGGTGATGGAGTACGCGGGCGCGTTCCTGCAGCTGTATCGCGAAGAGGGCTGGTACCTGGAACGCACGGTGCACTACATCGGCCGTGTGGGCCTGGACTACGTGAAGAAGCGGATCCTCGAAGACGCGGAGGCCCGCAAGACGCTGTGGGAGCGCCTGCAGTTCGCGCTCGACGGCGAGCCGGATCCGTGGTTCGAGTCGGCGCAGGCCTCGGTGGACGTGCGGCAGTTCACGCCGCTGACCGCATGAAGCGCAGGGCTTTCCTCGCATCCGCGGCCGCCGCCGGCATGGGCGCCGGGATGGGCGCAAATGCCCAGGTCACCGACCTGAACGATGCGATCAACAAGGCGGGCCGCCAGCGCATGCTGTCGCAGCGCGCGAGCAAGGCATATCTGGCACTGGTGCAGAACGTCGAATCGCGCAACGCGCAGCAGGTGCTCGACAAGTCGATCGCGCTGTTCGAGCGCCAGCTCGGCGAGCTGAAAGCCTTCGCGCCCAACCCGACCATTCGCGGCACCTACGAGTCGCTCGACAACGCCTGGAGCGAGTTCAAGCGCGAACTCACGGGCATGACGCCCGGCAAGGAGGAAGCCACCCGAGTCGTGAAGCTCGACGCCGCCGTGCTCGCGCTGGCCAACCAGGGCACCGCGCAGTACGAAGCCGCCTCGGGCAGGCCGGTGGGCAAGCTCGTGAACATCGCGGGCCGCCAGCGCATGCTGTCGCAGCGCATGGCCAAGTTCTACCTGGCCACGGCAATGCAGATCGACCCGGCAGGCAGCACGGCCGAGATCGGCAAGTCGCGCGCCGAATTCCTGGCCGCGCTCGAAGTGCTGCGCAACGCGCCCGAGGCCACCGCGCAGATCAGGCAGGAGCTGGTGCTGGCCGATGCGCAGTGGATGTTCTTCAACCGGGGCCTGCAGCGCCTCGAAGGCGCCGGCGCGTCGCCCGCCCTGATGTCCGACGTGTTCGTCGCCAGCGAGAACCTGCTGGCGATCATGGACCGCGTCACCGGCCTGTACTCAGAAATCAAGACGTAGACGAAAAGAGAGCCCACCATGAGCGATTGGAAAGTCATCTGCCGCATCGACGACATCCCCGTGCTCGGCGCCCGCCGCGTGGCGCGGCCTGCCGGCGTGGACGTCGCCGTGTTCCGCAATGCCGAGGACCAGGTGTTCGCGCTGCTCGACCGCTGCCCGCACAAGGGCGGCCCGCTCAGCCAGGGCATCGTGTTCGGCACCAGCGTGGCCTGCCCGCTGCACAACTGGGCGATCGGGCTGGACGACGGCTGCGCCAAGTCGCCCGACGAAGGCTGCACGCCGAAGTTCGCCGTGAAGGTGGAAGACGGCGTGGTGCATCTCGACGCGGGCGAACTGGCCACGCACGCCATCGACCTGCCACGCCCCATTGCCGGTCCCAAGGTGTTGTCCCCTCTCCCCCTGGGAGAGGGCTAGGGTGAGGGCAGCAGCGTGACCTTCGTGAGCGCCGTCGACCCTCACCCCCGCTCGCTCCCGGAGGGAGCGGGTGCAATGCGGGAAACCCGCTCCACCTGCCCCTACTGCGGCGTAGGCTGTGGCGTCATCATCGAATCGAGTGGCGACGAGATCACCGGCGTGCGCGGCGACCCCGACCATCCGGCGAATTTTGGCCGCCTGTGCACCAAGGGCTCGACGCTGCACCTCACGGCCAGCGCAACGGTCACGCGCCAGACGCGGCTGCTGCAGCCCATGCAGCGCCTGGTGCGCGCGGAAGCGCCCGTGGCGGTTGCGTGGGACACCGCGCTCGACAACGCCGCAGGCAAGTTCGCGCAGGTGATCCGCGACCATGGCCCCGACGCGGTCGGCTTCTATGTGTCGGGCCAGCTGCTCACCGAGGACTACTACGTCTTCAACAAGCTCGCCAAGGGCCTGGTCGGCACCAACAACGTCGACACCAATTCGCGCCTGTGCATGAGCAGCGCGGTCGCCGGCTACAAGCAGACGCTGGGCGCCGATGCGCCGCCGGCCTGCTACGACGATCTGAAGCATGCCGACTGCCTGTTCATCGTGGGCAGCAACACGGCGTGGGCACACCCCATTCTTTTCCGCCGCATCGAGGACGCGAAGGCCGCGAACCCCGCGCTCAAGATCATCGTGGCCGACCCGCGCCGTACCGACACGGTCGAGATCGCCGACCTGTTCCTGCCGATCCAGCCCGGCACCGATGTGATGCTCTTCAACGGCATGCTGCACCTGATGCTGTGGGAAGGTTGGATCGATGCGAAGTACATCGCCGCCCACACCAGCGGTTTCGACGCGCTGAAGGCCACGGTGCGCGAATGCACGCCCGACAAGGTGGCGCAGGTCTGCGGCATCTCGAAGGACGACCTGCTCGCGGCCGCACGGCTGTTTGCCACATCGCCTGCCACGCTGAGCCTGTACTGCCAGGGCCTGAACCAGTCGTCGAGCGGCACGGCGAAGAATGCCGCGCTCATCAACCTGCACCTGGCGACCGCGCAGATCGGCCGGCCCGGCGCGGGCCCGTTCTCGCTGACCGGCCAGCCCAATGCGATGGGCGGACGCGAGGTCGGCGGCCTGGCCAACTTGCTGAGCGCGCACCGCGACCTGGCGAACCCCGATCACCGCGCCGAAGTGGCCGCGTTGTGGGGCGTGCCCTCGGTGCCCGAGAAGCCGGGCAAGACGGCGGTCGAGATGTTCCAGGCCGCGGCCGACGGCGAGATCCGCGCGCTGTGGATCGCCTGCACCAACCCCGCGCAATCGATGCCCGACCAGGCGACGGTGCGCCGCGCGCTGGAGCGCGCCGAGTTCGTGGTGGTGCAGGAAGCCTTCGCCACCACCGCCACCTGCGCCTTCGCCGACCTGCTGCTGCCCGCCACCACCTGGGGCGAGAAGGAAGGCACCGTGACCAACAGCGAGCGCCGCATCTCGCGCGTGCGCCCGGCCGTTGCCGCACCCGGCGAGGCGCGCAACGACTGGTCGATCGCGGTGGCCTTCGCGCACCGGCTCGAACGACAGCTCGGCCGCGCGCCCACGCTGTTCCCGTACGAGACGGCCGAATCGGTCTGGAACGAACACCGCGAATCGACGCGTGGGCGCGACCTCGACATCACCGGCCTGAGCTACGCGATGCTGGAAACCGCCGGCCCGCAGCAATGGCCGTTGAAGGAAGGCGAAAGCACCGGCCGCATTCGCCTCTACGAAGACGGCGTGTTCCCCACGCCCGACGGCCGCGCCCGTTTTGTCGACACCGTCTACAAGCCGGTGGCCGAGGCCCGCGAAGCGCGCTACCCCTTCTCGCTGAACACCGGCCGCCTGCGCGACCAGTGGCACGGCATGAGCCGCACCGGCACGGCCGGCCGGCTGTTCGGGCACGTGTCGGAGCCAGTCGTGCAGATGAACGCGCAGGACATGGCGCGCCGCCAGATCGGCGAAGGCGACCTCGTGCACCTGACCTCGAAGCGGGGCTCGATCATGCTGCCCGCGCGCGCCAGCGCCGAGATCGGCCTGAGCCAGGCCTTCGTCGCCATGCACTGGGGCGAGGAATACCTGAGCGGTTGCTCGTCGACCGGCGTGCGACTGGCGGGTATCAACGCGCTCACCACGCCGGCCTATTGCCCGACCTCGAAGCAGCCCGAGCTGAAGCACACGCCGGTGAAGATCCTCAAGGCCGAACTGCTGTGGTCGCTGCTGGCCATGGCCTGGCTGCCCGCCGACGCGGCACTGGCCACGCACCGCGCGCTGCAGCCGCTGATGGCGTTGTTTCCTTTTGCGACCTGCGTGCCGTTCGCGGGCAACACCCAAGGCCAGGAGCGCAGCGGCATCCTGTTCCGCGCCGCCGCGCACGACGCGCCCGACGAGGCGCTGGTCGAGAAGATCGAAGCCCTGCTCGGCCTGCAGACCGCCGACACCCTGCGCTACGCCGACCGCCGGCGCGGCCAGCGACGCTCCGCGCGGCTGGTGCGCCGTGCCGACGGCAGCGCCGGCCTCGAGGCCTTCCTGCTGGGCGGCGACACCAGCGCGGAAGCCTGGATCGCCACGCTGCTGCGGGAAGAGCTGCCGGCGCAGAGCTATGGCCGCCTGCTGCTGTCGCCGGGCTCGAAGGCACCGGTGGCGGTGCAGTCGCGCGGCAAGACGGTGTGCACATGCTTCAACGTCGCGGACGTGGCGATCCAGACCGAGCTGGGGCGCTGCAGCGGCACGGCCGACGAGCGGCTGGCCAAGCTGCAGGGGGCCCTGAAGTGCGGCACGAACTGCGGATCGTGCATTCCGGAACTCAAGCGGATGGTGCGGGCGACGCCGGCCGAGGCCGAAGCGGTCACCCCATGATTCCCAGTCTTGCTCCCTCCCCCGCTGGGGGAGGGAGCCAATCCAAGGCATAAGCCATCTCGCATTCCGGCATAAGCCTTGCAGGACAATCCATCCACCCATGGGAATCAGCCAATACATCAAGGAAATCGGCCGCGGCGCGCGAGGCGCCAAGCCGCTCACGCGCGAACAGGCCACCGACCTGTTCGGCCAGGTGCTGGACGGCACCGTCACCGACCTCGAGATCGGCGGCTTCTGCCTGGCCATGCGCATCAAGGGCGAAACGCCCGAGGAGATGGCCGGCTTCCTCGATGCGACCCATGCGCGGCTGAACCGCATCCCTGCCGGTGACCGCCCGCTGGTCGTGCTGCCGAGCTACAACGGCGCGCGCAAGCTGCCGGTGCTCACGCCGCTGCTGGCGCTGCTGCTGGCCCGCGAAGGCCTGCCGGTGCTGGTGCATGGCAGCGCAAGCGAAACCTCGCGCGTGCTCGCATCGAACGTGCTCACGGCACTCGGGCTGCCGCCGATGGCCGAAATCCGCCCCATCGCCAACGGCGAAGCGGCCTTTGCGCCCACCGAGCTGCTGAACCCCGCGCTCAAGCGCCTGCTCGACGTGCGCCGCGTGGTCGGCCTGCGCAACCCCGGCCACAGCGTGGTCAAGCTGATGCAGCCCACCGCCGGCCCCTGCGTGGTGATCGCGAGCTACACGCACCCCGAATACGCGCGCACCATGGGCGAGACCTTCGAGCTCACGGGCATGACCGCCCTGCTCTCGCGCGGCCTCGAAGGCGAAGTGGTGTCCGACCCGCGCCGCACCGCGCAGATCGACGGCTTCGTGCGCGGCGTGCGCACCGAGCTGCAGGCGCAGCAGGCCGGCACCGCCGCCGACGTGCCGGGCCTGCCGAAGGAAATCGACGTCGCGACCACCGCCGACTACACGCGCCGCGTGCTGGCCGGCGAGCTTCCCGTGCCCGAGGCCATCGCAACGCAAGTCAGGCACATCACGCAACTGGCATCCCACGCATGAACAACGCATCCACTCTCATCACCGGCCATTGCACCCTGGTCGGCGCCGGCCCGGGCGACCCGGAACTGCTGACCGTCAAGGCCGTGAAGGCGATCCAGGCCGCGACGGTGCTGCTGGTCGACGACCTCGTGAGCGACCAGATCGTGCAGGCCTACGCCCGCCCCGGCGCGCGCATCGTGCACGTGGGCAAGCGCGGCGGCTGCAAGAGCACGCCGCAGGCATTCATCGAGCGGCTGATGATCACCGCGGTGCGCGAAGGCGAGACGGTGGTCCGGCTCAAGGGCGGCGACCCGTTCATCTTCGGCCGCGGCGGCGAAGAGGTGGAGCACCTGCGCGAAGCCGGCATCGAATGCGCCGTGGTCAACGGCATCACCGCGGGCCTCGCGGCCGTGACCTCGCTGGGGGTGCCGCTCACGCACCGCGACCATGCGCAGGGCGCGGTGTTCGTCACCGGCCACGCCAAGACCGGCGCGGGCGCGGGCGAAGACCCGACCGACTGGCGCGCGCTGGCCGCGACGGCCTACAACGCACGCCTGACGCTGGTGATCTACATGGGCGTGTCGGGTGCCGCGCACATCGAACGCGAGCTGCTGCAAGGCCTGCCGGGCGACACGCCGGTGGCGGTCATCCAGCACGCGAGCCTGCCGCACCAGCGGCACATCGCGACCACGCTGGGCAACCTGCAGAACGGTATCGCCAAGGCCGGCCTGGCCAGCCCGGCGGTGATCGTGGTAGGCGACGTGCTGCGCGGGCTGGCAGCCGCTGAGGTACCGGTGGACGCGGACAAGTTCGGTACCTGATCGGCACCTGACCAGGGCGAGGACAGCACGAGCGGCACGGGCGCCGCGCACCACAACGTGGCATGGATCGTGCTGAGCCATCGGCAATGAATGCCGTCGCCACGCCCGAACCCGCCGCAGTCGAGATCGTCGCGCTCACCAAGCGCTATGCCCCCGGCACACCGGCCGCCGTCGACCGGATAGACCTGCGCATTGCCAGCGGCAGCTACTGCTGCCTGCTCGGCCCGTCGGGCTGCGGCAAGAGCACCACGTTGCGCATGATCGCGGGCCACGAGTCCGTCACCAGCGGCGACATCCTGCTGGACAACCGCAACATCACGAACCTGCCCGCCGCCGCGCGCGGCACGGCGATGATGTTCCAGAGCTTCGCGCTGTTCCCCCACCTGTCGGCCACCGACAACGTGGCCTTCAGTCTCAAGATGAAGGGCGTCGGCAAGGCCGAGCGCCATCGGCGCGCCAACGACCTGCTCGCGCGCGTCGCCATGGGCCACCTGGCCGCACGCAAGCCCGGTGAACTTTCGGGCGGCCAGCAGCAGCGCGTGGCGCTGGCGCGGGCGCTCATCACCGAACCGCGCGTGCTGCTGCTCGACGAGCCGCTCTCGGCGCTCGACCCCTTCCTGCGCATCCAGATGCGCGCCGAGCTGCGGCGCTGGCAGAAGGAACTGGGCCTGACCTTCGTGCACGTCACGCACTCGCAGGAGGAGGCGATGGCGCTGGCCGACACCATGGTGGTCATGAACCACGGCGTGATCGAGCAGGTCGGCTCGCCGCACGCGGTCTACAACCATCCGGCGAGCGAATTCGTGGCACGCTTCATGGGCGGCCACAACGTGTTCGATACGCCGGCCGGCCCGATCGCGGTGCGCAACGACCACATGCGGATCGCCGCGGCAACGGATGCCGCCACGGCGGCCGGCTTGCCCGCCACCGTCACCGACGTCGAGTACCAGGGCACCTACGTGCTGCTCGGCCTGGCGCTCGACGCCGTCGCGCCGGGGCGCCAGAACGTTTCGGTGCTTCTGGGCGAGGCCGCCTTTCTTTCGCGCCCCTATGCGCAGGGCGAGGCGGTGCGCCTTTCGTGGGCCGAGGCCGACGCTCGCGTGCTCGGCCCCGGCGCCAGGCCGCCGGGCGAGCGCGTGCCGGCGCCCGTCGACGCAAACGCCCTGCGCGACGACACGGCCGCACTCGCCCTGACCCTGTGAGCGCTCCAGTAGCCCGCTTTCTCGTTTTCCCGCGTTCGTCCCCTTCCACTTTTTTTCTGGAGACCTAGCCATGACCGACCCCATCGACTCGTCCACCGGCGTCAAGCGCCGCACCCTTCTGCAAGGCACGGCCGGCATCCTGGCTGCGGGCGTCGCGCCCTTCGTGCATGCGCAGGAGAAGGTCGTGCTGCGCTACCTCGGCACCGCCGTGAACCAGGACAAGGCCATCGCCGAGAAGTTCAAGGCCGACACCGGCATCGAGATCCAGTACGTGGCCGTGACCACCGACGACGTGACCAAGCGCGCAGTCACCGCGCCGAACAGCTTCGACCTGATCGACACCGAGTTCTTCTCGCTCAAGAAGATCGTGCCGACCGGCAACCTCAAGGGCATCGACACCAAGCGCGTGAAGAACGCCGACAAGATCACCTCGCTCTTCACCAAGGGCGAAGTGGCGGGCAAGAAGGTCGGCAGCCAGGGCACGGCGCCGGTCAAGGTGATCTACCTCGAAGGCGAGAAGAGCAAGGCCTTCGCCAAGTCGGCCACGCAGTTCATGTCGCTGATCCCGACCACCTACAACGCCGACACGCTGGGCATCCGCCCGGACCTGATCAAGCGCCCCATCGGCTCGTGGGCCGAGTTGCTGAACCCCGAGTTCAAGGGCAAGGCCGCGATCCTGAACATTCCGTCGATCGGCATCATGGACGCCGCGATGGTGGTGGAGGCCAAGGGCATCCACAAATACGCCGACAAGGGCAACATGACCAAGGCCGAGATCGACCTGACGATCAAGACCCTGATCGAAGCCAAGAAGGCCGGCCAGTTCCGCGCGCTGTGGAAGGACTTCAACGAGTCGGTGAACCTGATGGCCTCCGGCGAAGTGGTGATCCAGTCGATGTGGTCGCCCGCCGTCACGGCCGTGCGCAGCAAGGGCATCGACTGCACCTTCCAGCCGCTCAAGGAAGGCTATCGCGCCTGGGCCTCGGGCTTCGGCCTGCCGGCCACGCTTTCGGGCAAGAAGCTCGACGGTGCCTATGAATTCATCAACTGGTTCCTCGATGGCTGGGCAGGCGCCTACCTCAACCGCCAGGGCTACTACAGCGCCGTGCTCGACACCGCCAAGACCAAGATGGAAGCCTACGAGTGGGCCTACTGGATGGAAGGCAAGCCCGCCACCCAGGACATCAAGAGCCCGCAGGGCGACGTGATCGCCAAGGCCGGTGCGGTGCGCGACGGCGGCAGCTACGAGCAGCGCATGGGCGGCATCGCGTGCTGGAACGCCGTCATGGACGAGAACGAGTACATGGTGAGGAAATGGAACGAGTTCGTTGCGGCCTGACCGTGCGGATCCCATTCCAGAAACACCGCGGAACCGGCTTTGCCGGGCCGCTGGTGTTGCCCCCGGTAGGGGGTTGGCGTAGCGACACGAAGTGCGCGAAGACTGGGGGCGAGCTTTGACGGTGAAGGCGTGGTGGCAGGCGGCGCCGTTCGCGCTGGTGTTCCTGCTGTTCTTCCTGATCCCGCTGGCGCTGGTCGCCATGGTCAGCCTGTGGAACTTCAACGAGTACGAGCTGATCCCGGCCGTCACGCTGCGCAACTACCTGAGCCTGTTCGAGGGTTGCGCGAGCCTCACCGACAACGGCGACCTCTGCGTCACGCTGAACACCTACCTGAGCACCTTCAAGTTCTGCGTGCTGGTGTGGGGCATCACGCTGCTCGTCGGCTTTTCGGTGGCCTACTTCCTGGCGTTCCACGTGCGCTCGTCGACGATGCAGACGGTGCTGTTCGTGCTGTGCACCGTGCCCTTCTGGACCTCCAACGTGATCCGTATGATCTCGTGGGTGCCGCTGCTGGGACGCAACGGACTGGTCAACCAGGCGCTGATGGGCGTGGGCCTCGTGAACCAGCCGGTCGAGTGGCTGCTGTTCTCCGACTTCTCGGTGGTGCTGGCCTTCGTGCACCTGTACACGATGTTCATGATCGTGCCGATCTTCAACAGCATGATGCGCATCGACCGTTCGCTGCTCGAAGCGGCCAGCGACGCCGGCGCCTCGGGCTGGCAGACGCTGTGGAACGTGGTGGTGCCGCTGTCGCGCACCGGCATCCTGATCGGCTCGATCTTCGTCATCACCATCGTCATGGGCGACTTCGTCACCATCGGCGTGATGGGCGGGCAGCAGATCGCCTCCATCGGCAAGATCATCCAGGTACAGACCTCGTACCTGCAGTTCCCGCTGGCTGCGGCCAACGCCATGATCCTTCTGGCGGTGGTGCTGATGATCATCTGGGGCCTGACCCGGATGGTCGACATCCGCAAGGAGCTCTGAGATGCAGACACCCATCGGCGCCCAGCGCGCGCCCGGTTTCTGGCCGCTGGCCACCGTGTTCGGGCTCTTCGTGCTGTTCCTTTACGGCCCGATGATCACTATCTTCGTGCTGAGCTTCCAGGGCCCCGAAGGCGGCCTGACCTTTCCGCTGCGCGGGCTGTCGCTGCACTGGTTCTACAAGCTGGTCGAAGGCCTGGGCACCGTCGACATCGGCGCGGCCTTCCGGCGCTCGCTGGCGCTGGGTGCGGTGGTGATGGCTTTCACCGTCGTGCTGTCGGTGCTCGCCGGGCTCGCATTCCGCAAGAAGCTCGCGGGCAGCAACGCCCTGTTCTTCGTCACGGTCGCCAGCCTCATCATGCCGTCGATCATCATTTCGCTGGGCATCGGCCTGCAGTTCCGGCTGCTCGACACGGGCATCAAGAGCCTGCTCACGGCCGTGGACGCAACCACGCTGCTCGAGGGCTACGGCACCGCGCTCGGCCTGTTCAGCTCCGCCCTCGGCGCGCACCTGACGTGGACGCTGCCATTCGGGCTGCTCATCATGTTCGCGGTGTTCAACCGCTTCAACCCGGCCTACGAGGAAGCCGCGCGCGACCTCGGCGCAACGCCGTGGCAGACCTTCCGCTTCGTGGTGCTGCCGCTGATCGGCCCATCGATCGTTGGCATCGGCATGTTCGGCTTCACGCTGTCGTGGGACGAGATTGCCCGCACCTCGCAGGCCATCGGCGACGTCAACACGCTGCCGCTCGAACTGCAGGGGCTGACCTCGACGGTGACCACACCTTCGATCTATGCGCTCGGCACGGTGACCACCGTGGTGTCGCTGCTGGTGATGGCGGTGGCGCTGGGCGCGGCTGCCCTGCTGCGCCGGCGCTCCGTGCGGAAGGCGTGAGCGTTTTCCTACAGCCGCCTAAAATCGCGCCCCAACAAAAGCGCAAGCAAGAAAGAGGCGGAAATGCTCGAGAAACTCAATGAATTCACGGAAAGCCACGGCGAATTGCGCCGCGGCCGAGGCCTGGTCACGGGAACCATCGCACTGAGCCTCGGCATTCTGTGCTTCCTCGGTGTGCTGGCCTTCCACTTTCCGCAGTACCTCACCACGCCCGAGCTGCGCAAGAGCTACAACGTCGACGTGATGCGCTTCATCCTGCTGGCGGCCATGGTGATCTCGGGCGGGCTGTCGCTGGTCAACATCATCTTCAACCGCTCGCGCTGGCTGTCGTCGGCCGCGTTCCTGCTGGTAGTGGCCTCGGCGCTGCTGGGCGGGCACAAGGTGCCGGTGCACGACTTCGCGGACAACACGCCGTACATCGGGCTGGACTGGTTCATCCTCGACCTGCTGGGCTCGTCGCTGATCTTCATCTTCATCGAGAAGCTCTTTGCGCTGCGCGAAGACCAACCCGTGTTCCGCGAGGAGTGGCAGACCGACTTCCACCACTTCGTGGTGAACCACATGATCGTGGGCTTCGTGTTACTGGCCACCAACCTGATGGTGCACAAGTTCTTCGGCTGGGCCGCCAACGACGGCATCCGCGGCTGGGTGGGCAACCTGCCGTTCTGGGCCGGCATCCTGCTGATCATCCTGGTGGCCGACCTCGTGCAGTACTGGACGCACCGCGCGTACCACGAAGTGCCGGTGCTGTGGCGCCTGCACGCGGTGCACCACAGCGTGAAGAGCATGGACTGGATGGCGGGCTCGCGCCAGCACATCCTCGAACTGTTGATCACGCGCACGCTGGTGCTCGCGCCCATCTACGTGCTGGGCTTCAGCAAGGAAGTGATCGACGCCTACATCGTGGTGGTGGGCTTCCAGGCGGTGTTCAACCACTGCAACGTGAGCGTACGGCTCGGCCCGCTGCGCTACCTGATCGTGACGCCCAACTTCCACCACTGGCACCACAGCCAGGACATCGAGGCGCTGGACAAGAACTACGCGGCGCACTACGCCTTCCTCGACTACCTCTTCGGCACCGCGGTGAAGAGCACCAAGCTCTGGCCCGAGAAATACGGCGTGCTGGGCGACTACGTGCCCAACGGCTTCTTCAAGCAGCTGAAGTTCCCCTTCGTCTGGAAAGGCTGATGCACTCCCGCTTCCGGACTTTCGCGGCCCTCGCTGCCGCGGGCGCCGCCTTGCTGCTCACGGCCTGCGCCACCCGCGTCGACCTGCCGACCAAGGACACCGGCCTGCGCGTGCGGGTGCAGAGCTCGGTCATCGCACCGGGCAACGGCGGCGAGCTCATCGCCGCCGACGCGCTGGCGCCGGGCGACATCCTGCTGACCTCCATCGCCACGTTGAACTCCTTCGGCATCCGGCTGGGCACCTTCTCGCCAGTGAGCCATGCGGTGCTCTACCTCGGCGACGGCCAGATCGCCGAAGCCGTGGGCACCGGCGTGCGCGCACGGCCGCTGGCCGAGGTGGTCGATGAAGAGCAGATGGTGGTGGCCTTCCGCGTGCCGGGCGTGGACGAAGCCGGCGCCGGGCGCATGCGCGAATGGGCGCTGTCGCAGGTCGGCGCGCGCTACAACACCGTGGGCGTGCTGCTGAACGCGCCTTTCGTGCTGAACCGACGCCTGTGCGAGCTGCCGCTGATGCCGGGCGCAGTCAGCCACTACTGCATGAGCGGCATGGCGATGGTTCAGTTGGGCGCGAGCCGCGACGACCAGTTCTTCTGCTCGCAGTTCGTGCTCGAGGCCTACCGGCAGGCCGGCCTGCCGATCACCAGCGCCGATCCGCGCTGGGTGAGCCCGGCCGACCTGCTGCACATGCGCGAAGGCGACGTGCCCTCCATCGCCGCCACGCAGCCGCTGCGTTATGTGGGCCACCTGAAATACAACCCGCCGCCGCTGCTCGCGGCAGACGGCCCTTGAGCGCGCCCGCGTCTTCCCGCTTCGACGTCGTCGTGATCGGCGCCGGGGCCGCCGGGCTGTTCTGCGCCGGCATCGCAGGCCAGCGCGGGCTCAAGGTGCTGGTGGTGGACCACAGCGAGAAGGTGGGCGAGAAGATCCGCATCTCGGGCGGCGGCCGTGCCAACTTCACCAACCGTGATCTCGATGTGCGCGCGCCGCAGCGCCACTTCATCGGCGACAACCCCAATTTCTGCCGCTCGGCGCTGTCGCGCTACGCGCCGCAGCAGTTCATCGAACTGGTACAGAGGCACGGCATCGCCTTCCACGAGAAGCACAAGGGGCAGCTGTTCTGCGATGGCTCCTCACAGCAGATCGTCGACATGCTGCTGGCGGAATGCGCGGCGGGCGGAGTCGAGCGCTGGCAGCCGTGCAAGGCCGGAAACATCACGCTGACGGGCTCTGGCAGCTATCGAATCGAGAGCAGCCGCGGTGCCATCGAGACGCCGAAGATCGTGGTTGCCACCGGCGGCCTGTCGATTCCCCAGATCGGCGCCAGCGACTTCGGCTACCGCATCGCCGAGCAGTTCGGGCTGCGCCTCGTCGCGCCCCGGCCGGCGCTGGTGCCGCTGACCTTCGGCGGCGAGGCCTGGGCGCCGTATGCCGAACTGGCCGGGCTCGCGCTGCCGGTGCGCATCGAGACCGGTGCCAGGAAAGAGAAGACGGCATTCCTCGAAGACCTGCTGTTCACCCACCGAGGACTGTCGGGCCCGGCCGTGCTGCAGATTTCGAGCTACTGGAAGCCCGGCACCCCGCTGACGCTCGATTTCGCGCCGGGCACGAACGTGGCCGAGGCGCTCGGCGAAGCCAAGCTGCGCTCGAAGAAGCGCATCGCCAACGAACTGGCCACGCTGGTGCCCTCCCGGCTGGCCGACGCCTGGGTCGGCCAGGACCCGGCCCTGCAGCGCCCCGTCAACGAGGCCGCCGACAAGGCGCTGGCCGCCCTGTCGGAGCGCATCGCCCGCTGGCAGATCACGCCCAGCGGCACCGAAGGCTACAAGAAGGCCGAGGTGACGGCCGGCGGTGTCGACACCCGCGACCTGTCGTCCCAGACCATGGAATCGAAGCAGCCGGGCCTGTATTTCATCGGCGAAGTGGTCGATGTGACGGGTTGGTTGGGCGGATACAACTTCCAATGGGCCTGGGCGAGCGCGCATGCCTGCGCAAGCGCGCTATAATCTCGGGCTAACTTCTGGCCTCCCCTCAACGGCCACCAAAGATTTCAGTTGAGGAACCCCGGCTTTGGGCCTCGATCTCCCCGAGCCAACTTCAGTTCAACGATTCATCAATGACCACCATCCGCGTTAAAGAAAACGAGCCCTTCGACGTCGCACTGCGCCGTTTCAAGCGCACCATCGAAAAGCTCGGCCTGCTGACCGACCTGCGCGCCCGCGAGTTCTACGAAAAGCCGACCGCCGAGCGCAAGCGCAAGAAGGCCGCCGCGGTCAAGCGCCACTACAAGCGCGTGCGCAGCATGCAGCTGCCCAAGAAGCTGTACTAAGCAACGCCCCCGGGCGGCAGGCCTCGACGAAAGTCGGCGCCGTCGCCCAGTTGCCTCAGCCGCGCCAGGGAAACCTGCCGCGGCTTTTGTTTTTGCCAAAGGTTGCCGAATGACTCTCAAAGAACAGATCACCGAAGACATGAAGACGGCGATGCGCGCCAAGGACTCCGAGCGCCTCGCCACCATCCGCCTGCTGCTCGCAGCCTTGAAGCAGAAGGAAGTCGACGAGCGCGTGGAGCTCGACGACGCCATGGTCGTCGCCATCGTCGACAAGATGGTCAAGCAGCGCAAGGACTCGATCGCCGCCTTCACCACCGGCGGCCGCGTCGACCTGGCCGACAAGGAAGCTGCCGAGATCAAGGTGCTCGAGGTCTACCTGCCCCAGCGCATGAGCGCCGATGAAACGGTGACCGCAGTGAAGGCCATCGTGGCCGAACTGGGCGCCAGCGGCCCCGGCGACATGGGCAAGGTGATGGGCGTGGTCAAGACCCGCCTCGCCGGCAAGGCCGACATGGGCCAGGTCAGCGCTGCCGTCAAAGCGGCCCTGACAGGCGCCTGATGAGCACCGGCAGGCCCCGCGCCCCGATCCTCAAGGCCTGTGCCTGCCTGGTCGACGCGCAGGGCCGGCTGCTGGTGTTCCGCCATCCCGAGGATGGCAACATGCAGCTCCCCAAGGGCACCATCGAGCCCGGCGAGTCGCCCGAGATCGCGGTGTGCCGCGAGCTGCTCGAAGAATCGGGCATCGACTACGCCGGCCCGCTGCAGTCGCTCGGCACGCTCGACCGCGAATGCGAAGCCGGCGTCGAGGGCAACACGCACCGCCATCCGCAGCTGTGGCACCTGTTCCTGATGCGCGCCGAGGGCGGGCTGCCCGAGACCTTCATGCACACCGCCACCGGCAGTCCCGAAGAAGAAGGCCTCATCTTCCTGTTCAGCTGGCTCGAACCCGGCGATGCCATCGACGACTTCGCCCTGCCCTACCGCCAGACCATCGAGCGCGTGCGCACGGCCCTGCTGCTCGCGGCCTGAGCCTTTTCAGCCCGCGGCGCGCGTGGCCATGTACACGCCCAGCAGCGCCAGCCCGACCAGGAAGCAGCGCCGGAACACCGCCACCGAAAGCCGCCGCCGCAGCCAAGTCCCGAGCATCATGCCGCCGATGGCCGGCACCAGCATCGCGATCGACCCGCCCACCGCAGACGCCGGATAGCTCCCATTTCCGGCCAGCCCCATGGCCAGCACCACGGTCGAGGTGGTGAACGAAATTCCCATCGCCTGGATCAGCGAGTCGCGCTGGAACCCCAGCGCCTGCAGGTACGGCACGGCCGGCACCACGAACACACCGGTCACGGCCGTCACCAGCCCCGTGGCGATGCCCGCCACAGGCCCCAGCCAGCGCGCCTGCCCCTCGGCCACGTGCAGCTGCCGCCCCGTCAGCCCCCAGCCCGCATAGAGCACCAGCGCCACGCCGAGCGCCACCGTCGCCCATGCCCCCGACGGCACGCCCAGCCACAACGCGCCGCCCAGCGTGCCGACGACGATCCCCGCCTGCATGCCGCCGATACGCTCGAGCACCGGCAGGAAGCTCGCGCGCGGCCCGGTCTGCCAGACGTTGGTGACCAGCGATGGCACGATCAGCAGTGCCGCCGCCTGCACTGGCGGCATCCACAGCGCGAGCAGCGCCATCGACACCGTGGGCAGCCCCAGCCCGATCACGCCCTTGATCACACCGGCCAGCAGGAACACGGCCGCTGCGGCAACCCAGAAGCCCGTCAAGTCGTTCGAATGCATCATCGCGGCCGAGTCTGCCGGGCAATGCCGCACCGGGAAATGCGGTGTTCGCAGAGCCGGCCTCAGGCTGGGACTGAGGCTCTTGATGCACACTCCGCCGAACCATGCGATTCGATCTCACCGACCTTCGGCTTTTTCTCAACGTGGTCGAAGCCGGCAGCCTCACCGGCGGCGCCGGGCGTTCGCACATGACGCTGGCCTCCGCGAGCCAGCGCGTGCGCGGCATGGAAGACGCCCTCGGCAGCCCGCTGCTCACGCGCCACGCGCAGGGCGTGCGCGCCACCGAAGCCGGCCGCACGCTGCTGCACCATGCGCGCGTCGTTCTGCAGCAGATGGAACGCCTGCGCGGCGAGCTCGGCGAATACGGCCAGGGCCTCAAGGGCCACGTGCGCTTCATGTGCGGCACCTCGGCGCTGACCGAGCACCTTCCCGAGGTGCTGAGCCGCTTTCTCGCCGAGCATCCGCGCATTTCGGTCGACCTCGAGGAGCGCGCCAGTCCGGACACAGTGGAAGCGCTGCGCGGCGGCCTGTGCGACATCGGCATCGTCTCGGACGCCATCGACAGCGAAGGACTGGAATGCCACCCCTTTCGCCGCGACGACCTCGTGCTCGTGATGCCCCGCGGCCACGCGCTGGCCGGACGCCGGCGCCTGCGGCTGGCCGACGTGGTCGACAGCGAATTCGTGGGCCTGCCTGCGAACAGTGCGTTGCAGCAGCTGATCACCCAGCATGTGCGCGCGCTCGGCAAGCACCTGGCCTACCGGGTGCGCGTGCGCAACTTCGAGGCCGTGTGCCGCATGGTGGAGTACGGCATCGGCGTCGGCATCGTGCCCCAGACCGCGGCCGAACGCTGCGCGCGTTCGATGAAGATTGCGCGCGCCTCGCTCTCCGACACCTGGGCGGAACGCACGCTGATGGCCTGCGTGCGTTCGTCGGAAGACCTGCCGCTCAATGCGCGGCGCATGCTCGAGCACCTGATCGCACCGCCCGCAGAAGCTGCAAAGAAGTGACCGGTGGGCGGGCGCCCGCCCAGGGGCTCAGCTGCCCGCGATCTTCATGCGGTTCACCAGGACCGACCCCGTGGTCTTGGCGCCGAAGGTGTAGGCATCGGCCCCGATGGCCTCGATGCCCATGAGCATGTCCTTCAGGTTGCCGGCGATGGTGATCTCCTGCACCGGGAAGGCGATGCGGCCCTTCTCAACCCAGAAGCCACTGGCGCCGCGCGAGTAGTCGCCGGTCACGTAGTTCACGCCCTGGCCCATCAGCTCGATCACGAACAGGCCGGTGCCGAGCTTGGCGAGCATGGCGTCGAGGTCGTCGCCGTGCTTGGTGAGGCGCG
Organism: Variovorax sp. Varisp46; assembly: GCF_059491885.1. Lineage (NCBI taxonomy): Bacteria > Pseudomonadati > Pseudomonadota > Betaproteobacteria > Burkholderiales > Comamonadaceae > Variovorax > Variovorax sp. Varisp46. Next base: position 1,094,858 of record NZ_CP168515.1, on the reverse strand, counting down.
AGCTCAGCGTCAGGTTGTGCGAACCGCCGGCGTTGCCGGTGGTCTTCATACCCAGCTTGCGGGCCGAGTAGGTCGAGAGAAAGTAGCCTTCGAGGCGGCCGGCATCGACCACCTTGCGCGCCCGCGTGGTCACGCCTTCGTCGTCAAAGGGCGAACTGCCCTTGCCGCGAATGAGGTGCGGGTCTTCGGCCACATCGACGTGCTTGGGCAGCACTGGCTTTCCCAGCGAGTCGAGCAGGAAGCTGCTCTTGCGGTACAGCGCCCCCCCGCTCACGGCCTGCACCAGCCCGCCCAGCAGGCCCACGGCCAGCGGCGACTCGAACAGCACCGGGCATTCGGTGGTTTTGATCTTGCGCGACTTCAGGCGGCTCAGCGCCCGTTCGGCGGCGTAGCGGCCCACGGCCTGCGGGCTGGCCAGTTCACCGGCCGAGCGCATGGAGCTGTACCAGGCATCGCGCTGCATGTCGTCGCCCTTGCCGGCGATGGGCGCCACCGAGATCGAGTGCCGCGAGCTGGCATAGCCGCCGCGAAAGCCGTGCGTGTGGGCGCTGAAGAAGTGGCTCTGCTGCGCCGAGACGCCCGCGCCTTCGCTGTTGGTGATGCGCTTGTCGGTCGTCAGGGCCGCCTCTTCGCATTCCAGCGCCAGCCTGGCGGCCTGCTCGCTCGTCACGTCCCAGGGATGGAACAGGTCGAGTTCGGGGTGCACCTTGGCGATGTCCTCTTCGTCCGGCAGGCCGCTGACGGGGTCTTCGGCCGTGAAGCGGGCGATGTCGTAGGCCGCCTGCACGGTCTGCTTGATGGCGGCGTCGGAGAAGTCGGAGGTGCTGGCGTTGCCGCGGCGGTGGCCCACGTAGACCGTGATGCCCAGCGACTTGTCGCGGTTGCGCTCGACGTTTTCCAGCTCGCCCTTGCGTACCGAGACGCTCAGGCCGCAGCCCTCGGAGGCCTCGGCCCCGGCGTCGGTGGCGCCGAGCTTCTTGGCATGGGCCAAGGCCGAGTCGACCAGGTTTTCGAAGAAGGAGCGGCTGTAGGCGAAGCCGGAATCGGCGCGCGAGGAGGATGTCGTCATGTGGTGGCTATGATACTTGCGCCCCCCATTTCCCGTTTTCCCCTAGCTTCCCACTGCGCATTGCACGCGTTGCAACGCCGCACGGTGCGGCCCAGAATCCACCTCATGTCCCGCAAACCCAAAAAAGGCTATTTCGTCCGTGGCCAGTTCGTAGCCGAAGGCAGCGAACTCGACCTTGAGCTCAAGCGCGAGCTCAAGGGCTCCGACGAAGCCAGCCGCACCGATCTCAAGCGCGAAAGCGACGAACTGCAGAAGCTTGGCACCGAGCTGCTCACACTGCGCGCCGGCCTGTTCGACGCACTCCAGCTCGACGAGAAACTGGTCGACGCCATCGCCGAGGCCAAGCGCATCACCAATTTCGAGGGCAAGCGCCGCCAGATGCAGTTCATCGGCAAGCTCATGCGCAAGCTGGAGCCCGAAGTGCTCGAGGCAGTGAAGCTCGCCCTGAGCGAACAGAACAGCGTGCCGGCCGCCGAAACCGCCGCCCTGCACGAGGCCGAACGGTGGCGCGACCGGCTGATTGCCGACGACGACGCCCTGGGCGGCTGGATCGAAACCCATCCCGCCACCGACTCGCAACAGCTGCGCGCGCTGGTGCGCCAGGCCCGCAAGGACATGAAGTCCGGCCCGGCCGGCGAAGCGCCGCGCCAGGGCAAGGCCTATCGCGAAATCTTTCAGCTCGTGCGCGCGCAACTGGCAGTGCACGGAGGCGCGGACCATGCGGCGGCCGCCGCCGCACAAGACCGGGAAGACGACGCATGAGCCCCTTGTCTTTCTCCCTCCCCTCCCGGGAAGGAGCAACACCATGAGCGCACCGGACTCTGTTCGCATCGGCATCGTCTCGGTCAGCGACCGCGCCTCCAGCGGCACCTACGAAGACAAGGGCCTGCCTGCGCTGAAGGAGTGGCTCGGCCGGGCACTGAAGAACCCCATCGAATTCGAGCCCCGACTGATCCCCGACGAGGCCGACCGCATCAGCGCGACGCTGATCGAACTGGTCGACGCCGGCTGCTCGCTGGTGCTGACCACCGGCGGCACCGGCCCCGCCCTGCGCGACGTGACCCCAGAGGCCACGCTGGCCGTGGCCCACAAGGAAATGCCCGGCTTCGGCGAACAGATGCGCCAGATCAGCCTGCGCTTCGTGCCGACGGCGATCCTGTCGCGGCAGGTGGCGGTAATCCGCGGCAAGAGCCTGATCATCAACCTGCCGGGGCAGCCGAAGTCGATTGCGGAAACGCTCGAAGGGCTCAAGGACACCGAAGGCGTGCAGGTCGTACCCGGCATCTTTGCAGCGGTGCCTTATTGCATCGACCTGATCGGCGGGCCGTACCTCGAGACGGACGATTCGGTCTGCAAGGCGTTCAGGCCGAAGTCCGCCATCAGGCGCTGAGGCCCCAGACCTCGCGCTCGCCTTCCTCCTCCCGCCGGTGCGCGATGCGGTAGAGCAGCGGAAGCACCAGCAGCGTCAGCGCGGTAGACGACAGGATGCCGCCGATCACCACCGTCGCCAGCGGCCGCTGCACCTCGGCACCGGTACCGGTGGCGATGGCCATCGGCACGAAACCCAGCGAAGCGACCAGCGCCGTCATCAGCACCGGCCGCAGCCGCGTGAGCGCGCCTTCGCGGATCGCGGCGTCCAGCGGCAGGCCGCCCTCGCGCAGGTTGCGGATGAACGAGATCATCACCAGTCCGTTGAGCACCGCCACGCCCGACAGCGCAATGAAGCCCACCGCCGCCGAGATCGACAGCGGAATGCCGCGCATCCACAGTGCCACGATGCCGCCCGTGAGCGCGAAGGGGATGCCGGTGAACACCAGCAGGCCGTCCTTGAGGTTGCCGAACATCGCGAACAGCAGCGTGAACACCAGCAGCAGCGACACCGGCACCACTACCTGCAGCCGTTCGGTGGCCGAGGCGAGGTTCTCGTACTGGCCGCCCCACACGGTCCAGTAGCCGGCGGGGATCTTCACCTTGCCCATCGCCTCCTCGGCCTCGGCCACGAAGGAGCCGAGGTCGCGGCCGCGCACGTTGGCGCTGACCACGATTCGGCGCTTGCCGTCCTCTCGGCTCACCTGGTTGGGGCCGGGCGCAATGTCGAGCGTGGCCACCTCGCCCAGCGGGATGAAGCTGGTGCGCATGCTTTCGGCACCCGCGCCATTGGGCAAGGCAACGGGCAAGCGCTTGATGGCCTCGAGGTCGGTGCGCAGGTTTTCGGGCAGGCGCACGATGATGCCGAAGCGCCGGTCGCCATCGAACAGCGTGCCCGCCTCGCGCCCGCCGACCGCCGCCGAGATCGCGTCCTGCACGTCGCCCACATTGAGGCCGTAGCGCGCAGTCTTGTTGCGGTCGATGTTCACGGTGAGCATCGGCAGGCCGGTGGTCTGCTCGACCTTCACCTCGGCCGCGCCGGCGATCTTGCCCAGCACGCCCGACACCTCGGCCGCGGTCTTGTTCAGCACGTCCATGTCGTCGCCGAAGATCTTCACGGCCACGTCGCTGCGCACGCCCGAGATCAGCTCGTTGAAGCGCAGCTGGATCGGCTGCGAAAACTCGTAGTTGTTGCCCGGCAGCTTTTCCACCTCTTCCTGCACGGCGGCCAGCAGCTCTTCCCGCGTGCGCTTCGGCTTGGGCCACTCGCTCTCGGGCTTGAGCATGATGTAGCCGTCGGAGATGTTCGGTGGCATCGGGTCCGATGCAATCTCGGCCGTGCCCGTGCGCGCGAACACGCGCTCGATCTCCGGAAACCTCGCCTTCAGCGTGCGTTCGAGCTGCTTCTGCATCTCGACCGACTGCGTGAGGCTCGTGCCCGGGATGCGAAGCGCCTGGATCGCGAAATCTCCCTCGCTCAGGCTCGGCACGAACTCCGTGCCCAGGCGCGTCGCCAGCAGGCCCGACAGCACCACCGCCACCGCGGCCAGGGTAATGACCAGCGGCTTGGCCGACATGACGCGCGCGAGCAGCGGCTCGTAGCCGCGCTTGGCCCACACCATCAGGCGGTTCTCCTTCTCGCTGACCTTGCTGCCAATGAACAGCGCCACGGCCGCGGGGATGAAGGTGATCGACAGGATCATCGCGCCCAGCAGGGCAATCACCACGGTGAAAGCCATCGGGTGGAACAGCTTGCCCTCGACGCCCGTGAGCGCAAAGATCGGCAGGTACACGATCATGATGATCAGCTGGCCGAACAGCAGCGGGCGCCTCGCCTCCTGCGAGGCCGCGAACACTTCGTGGAAGCGCTCGCTGCGCGTCAGTGGCCGCCCCTTGTGTGACTGCGCATGGGCCAGCCTTCGCACGCAGTTCTCCACGATCACCACCGCGCCGTCGATGATGATGCCGAAGTCCAGCGCGCCCAGGCTCATGAGGTTGGCGCTGACCTTCTGGTTCACCATGCCGGTGAAGGTGAAGAGCATCGACAGCGGAATCACCAGCGCAGTGATCAGCGCCGCACGGATGTTGCCGAGGAACAGGAACAGGATCGCGATGACCAGCACCGCGCCCTCGAACAGGTTCTTCTTCACCGTGGCGATGGCCTTGTCGACCAGCACCGTGCGGTCGTACACCGTCACGGCCTTCACGCCAGCGGGCAGCGTGCGGTTGATCTCCCGCATCTTCTTGTCGACAGCCTGCGACACGGTGCGGCTGTTCTCGCCGATCAGCATGAACACGGTTCCGAGCACCACTTCGCGGCCGTTGTCGGTGGCCGCGCCGGTGCGCAGTTCCTTGCCGATGCCGACCTCGGCCACGTCCTGCACGCGCAGCGGAATGCCGCGCGCGTTGCCGAGGATCACGTTGCCGATGTCTTCCACCGACTTCACCTGCCCCGGCGCGCGAATGAGGTACTGCTCGCCGCGCTTCTCGATGTAGCCCGCGCCCACGTTGGCGTTGTTGCGCTCCAGCGCGGTGACCAGGTTGGTCATCGTGAGGCCGTGGGCCAGCAGCTTGGCGGGGTCGGGCGCGATCTGGAACTCCTTGGCGTAACCGCCGATGGAGTTGATCTCGGTCACGCCCGCCACGTTGCGCAACTGCGGCTTGATGATCCAGTCCTGGATCTCGCGCAGGTCGGTGGGCGAGTACGGCTTGCCGTCGGCCTTCTTCGCGCCCTCTTCCGCCTCGACGGTCCAGAGGTAGATCTCGCCGAGGCCGGTCGAGATCGGCCCGACCACCGGCGAAATGCCGCTCGGCATGCTTTCCCGCGCAGACTGGATGCGCTCATTGACGAGCTGCCGCGCGAAGTAGATGTCGATGCCGTCCTTGAAGATCACCGTCACCTGCGACAGGCCGTAGCGCGACAGCGAACGGGTCTGCTGCAAGCCCGGCAGTCCGGCCATGACCGTCTCGATCGGGTAGGTCACGCGCTGCTCGGCCTCAAGCGGCGAATAGCCGGGTGCGGCAGTGTTGATCTGCACCTGCACGTTGGTGATGTCGGGCACCGCGTCGATGGGCAGCTTCTGGTAACTGAAGATGCCGAGTGCGGCCATGCCGAGCACGGCGAGCAGGATCAGCCAGCGCTGTTCGATGGAAAAGCGAATGATGCGTTCGAACATGCAGGCGTCCTCAGTGGGTGTGCGTGGCCGAGTTCTTGCCCTGCTGCGACTTCACGACGAAGCTGCCGCTGGCGGCATGGGCCGCGCCGGGCTCCAGTCCGCTCACGATCTCGATACGCTTGCCGTCGCTGCGCCCGGTCTGCACGTGCTGCGGCACGAAGCCGCCGGGCACCCTGAGGAACACGGTCGGCTTGTCCTCCACCGTCTGCACCGCCTCGGCCGAGACGGTCACGGGCGCATCCATCTCGGAGGCCACGAGCTCGACGTTCACGAACAGGCCCGGGCGCCAGATGCGCTGCGGGTTGGTGAGCGTGACGCGCGCGGTGGCGGTGCGCGTCTGCGCGCCGATCAGCGAGCCCACGTACGACACCGAGCCACTGGCCGTCTGATCGAACGAGGTCGAGCGGATGGTCACACGCTCGCCGATGCGCACGAGGTTGAGGTTGTTGGCGGCCACGCTGATCTCGGCCCACACGGTCGACAGGTCGGAGATGGTGAAAACGTTGACGGCTTCTCCCACCGACTCGCCGAGCGAGATGTGCTTCTCGACCACCATGCCGTCGAAGGGCGCGCGCAGCTCGTATCGGCCCAGCGCCGACGAGCCGGGCGTGGCGCCGAGCGCCAGCAGCTTCTGGTTGGCGTTGGCCACTGCGATCTGCGCCTCCTGCATCGCCTGCTGGGCTTGCAGGTAGTCCTGCTGCGCGGAGATCTTTTCTTCCCATAGCTTCTTCTCGCGCTCGTAGGTGGTGCGGGCCAGCTGCAGCCGGCGCTGCGCCGACTGCAGTTCGCTGCGCTGCTCCGAAAGCCCCGGGCTCGACAGCACCGCGAGCACCTGCCCACGCTTGACCTCCTGGCCAAGGTTGGCCGACACGCTGTCGACCACGCCCGCCACGCGCGGCACCACGTGGGCCGTGCGGTCCTCGTTGAACTTGATCTCGCCGGGCAGCTGCAGCGACGTCTTGATGCGCGCGGGGCCGGCGCTCTCGATGCTCACGTCGGCCGCCTTGATCTGCTCGTCCGTGAAGGCGATCTTCTCTTCGTCTTCCTTGTGGCCGGCGGGCTCGTGGCTGGCTTCCCGCTTGCCCTCTTCGTGGTGCTCCTTGTCGATATGGCCCGAGGCTTCGCCATGGCTGTGATCGTGGTCCTTGCCCTGCGCCCCGGCTTCCTTGTGGCCTTCTTGGCCTTCGTCTTCGTGATGCTCGCCGTCGCCGTGCCCCGTGGCCTCCGAATGGCCTGCCGCTTCGGGCTTGGCGGGTGCGGTGCGCAGAATCATCGCGCCAGCGCCAAGGCCCAGCACCACGACGACCGCGATGGCGATCCACTGCTTCCTGCCCCCGCTTTTTTCAGCGAAAGGTTTGCGTTCTTCGGTGTTCATGATCTTTGGAATTCCTTGCTTGTCAGCGCGCAATGGGCGCCGTCGCGGGAGAGAAGTCGCTGGCTTCGTTGCCGAGCAGCCGGTCGAGGTCGCCGGCCGCGCGGTGCGCGTCGGCCAGTGCGAGCAGGTACTGCGCACGCACCTGGAACAGCGTGCGCTGCGCATCGAGCGCTTCAAGAAAGCTGAACTTGCCGAGCTCGAAGCCCTTGGCCGCGGCCTCGTAGGCGGCTTCGGCGCCAGGCAGCGCATCGCGTTGCAGCGTCTGCGCGGTGGCGCGCGCGGAGCGCAGCCGCTCCGAAGCCTGCGTAACGTCTGCGCCCAGCTGCAACTCGGCGGCGGCGAGGTCGTCGCGGGCCTTCTCTTCGCGGCTCAGGGCCTCGGCGACGTTGCCGCGGTTGGTGTCGAAGATCGGCAACGGAACCGACAGGCCCACGACCACCTGGTTGCGGCGGCTGCCACCGGTCTCGCCCTCGGAGGACGGCACGCGCTTGGCACCGAGCGACACAGTCAGGTCGGGAATGCGCCTGGCCCGCTCCAGTTCGGACAGCGCCTTGCGCCGCTCGACTTCGAGCCGCGCCTGCCGAACCGCGGGCGCGGCACCCAGGCGGCTTTCCACTTCCTGCGCCGGCACCATCGCCGGCAGTTGGTCGACCACGCCTTCCACCTGCGTGAAGCGCGGGCTCGGATTGCCCCACAGCGCGGCCAGCTGCCGGCGCGCCGAGCGCAGCGCGCCCTCCGCCTGCTGCAGCTCGACGCGGATGCCGGCCTCGGCCACGCGCGCCCTGCTTTCTTCCAGCGGCGAGACCTTGCCGGCTGCCACGCGGTTGGCCGCCGCGCGGGTGGCCGTCTGCGCGAGTCCCGCGGAATCCTGCGCGAGCCGCAGGCGCTCCTGCGAGGTCAGCACGTCGAAGAAGGCGGTGACCGTCGCCGCGCGGATCTCGGCGCGGCGGCCGGCCAGCGCAGAGACGGCCTGGTCTCTCGCGCGCTCGGCCGCCGTCACGCGGGCGGCGCGCTTGCCGCCCAGTTCGAGCGGCTGGCTCAGCTGCAGCGTGGTGGTGCGGTTGTCGCGGCGCAGGTGGAAGACCTGCGCATCGAGCGTGGGGTTGGGCCAGGCGCCGGCCTGGACGATGGCGGCCTCGGTGGCGTCCTTCTCGCGGGATGCCGCGGACAGGCCGGGGTTGGCCTGCAACGCCATCGCGACGGCATTGCCCAGCGTCAGCGGGCCTGAGGGCTCCAGCGTGCGGGCCGCCGCGCCGGATGGCTGTGAATACGGGGAGCCGGCAGCGGTCGGTGTGACCTGTGAAAAAGCCGGGGGCGCCGCCATGGCCAATGCGGCCAGCGGCACGAAGAGCGTGCGCATCGAATTCTCCTGGGTTGCGAAACAACGGACGGACGAATTCGGCGAGAGCTCAGCTGATGGTGGAAATCAGAAAAGAGGTGTTCTCTCGCCGAATCAAAGGGCGAGAGACCAGTCGGGACGGACTGGAACATCGGAAATGTGCGAGGCGAAGCGCTCGGCGGACGTCGCGCGCAGGGCCGGAGCCACGCGCGCCGCGGCCTTCACCGGCTCCGCCGAAGCTTCTGCATGCTGCACGCTGCCGGAATGGCAGACCGCGCAGTCGCCGACCACGGCATTCGGCTGGGTGCTGGAGTTCTTCTGCGCGCCCTCCCCGCTGTGGCTGCGGTCGGTGCCGCGGGTTTCGCTTTCGTGATGGCCCCAGTGCTCGGTCTGCGTGTCGCGCTCATGCTGGCAGTACGCCGATGCCGACGCCCAGCTGAACTGGAACGGCAACAGGACGAGCAGGAAGATGAGAAGCCAGCGGCGCATGGGAGCAAAAAGTATATCGGCGGCGCGCGGCAGGCTCGGGCAAAGGCCTTGCGGCCTGCGGGCCCGGCGCAATGTATGGCACCGGGTGAAGGCTTCGTCCGTCAATAGGATTACCAAATCGTAATCCTCGTATCAAAAGCGCTTCGATATCATGCGTGAATGCGGATCCTTGTCATAGAAGACGAACCCAAACTTGGCGACTACCTGAAAAAGGGGCTCGAGGAGAACGGCTACGTCGTGGATATCGCTCGCGACGGCATCGAGGGGAGGTACCTCGCCACCGAGGGCGACTACGCCCTCGTCCTGCTCGACGTGATGCTGCCCGGCATCGACGGCTTTGCCGTGCTGCAGGCCATCCGCCGCACGAAGAACGTGCCCGTGCTGGTGCTGACGGCGCGCGACAAGGTCGAGGACCGCGTGCAGGGGCTGCAGCAGGGCGCGGATGACTACCTCGTCAAGCCCTTCTCCTTCTCCGAACTGCTGGCGCGCGTGCAGGCGCTGATGCGCCGCGGCAAGCAGCAGGAATCCACCGTGCTGCGGCTGGCCGACCTGGAGGTCGATCTCGTCAGCCGCAAGTGCATGCGCAACCGCATACGGCTCGACCTCACGGCCAAGGAGTTCACGCTGCTGCTGGTGCTGCTGCGCCGGCGCGGCCAGATCCTGTCGCGCACCACGCTCGCCGAGCAGGTGTGGGACATGAACTTCGACAGCGACACCAACGTGGTGGAAGTGGCCATCCGGCGCCTGCGCAGCAAGCTCGACGATCCGTTCGAGGTGAAGCTGCTGCACACCGTGCGCGGCATGGGCTACGTCCTCGAAGACCGCTCCTGGTCTTGACCGCCCGGCCGCACTCACTCCAGAGCCGGTTGTCGCTCTGGTTCGCCGCGCAGACCCTGTTCGGGCTCAGCGTGATCTGCTTCGCCATCTACCTCGTCACGGCCTGGAGCTTCGGGCAGAAACAGGAAGAGGAGCTCAACCAGAAGGCAGTGCTGGTGGAGCACCTGCTCAAGGAGGCCGACAAAGGCGGCGACCTCGTCTTCCTGCGGCACAAGCTCGACGACTTCTTCTCGATGCAGGACGACGTGAGCCTGTCGATCTCGCATGCGGGCAAGCAGCTTTTCCAGTCCAGTCCCACAGCCGGCGGCCGCTGGATGCGGCGCGACCTCGTGGTGCCCTGGCAGCAGAGTGGCCTGACGACGCAGTTGCAGGTTCAGCTCGGCGTGAACACGGCGCAGGAAGACCGCCTGCTGGAGCGACTCGGATGGACACTGCTGGGCGCCGTCGTGCTGGGCACGGCGCTGGTCTCGCTCACGGGCATGTGGCTGGTGCGGCGCGGCCTGCGCCCGCTCAAGGCGCTGGCCGAGCGCACCGCTGCAATGGCGCCCGACAAGGCCAACCGCCCCATCGATGCGATGGACTTCGCCGAAGAACTGCGCCCCTGGATCACCCAGTTCAACGCGCTGCTGCTGCGGGTGCAGCGCGCCTATGTGCAGCTCGAATCATTCAACGCCGATGTGGCGCACGAGCTGCGCACGCCGCTGGCCAACCTGATCGGCGCCACCGAACTCGCACTCACGCGCCCGCGCGGCAACGAGGAGCTGCAGGCCGTGCTCGCGTCCAACCTCGAAGAGATCGGGCGGCTCTCGGGCATCGTCACCGACATGCTGTTTCTCTCGCAGGCCGAAAGCGGCACGCCGATGCGCACACGGGCGGCGGCCAGCCTGGCGGCGCAGGCGGGCGACGTGATCGACTTCTACGACGCCATGCTGGAAGAAGCCGGCCTGCGCGCCGAGGTGAAGGGCGACGCCATGGCCGACGTGGACGCCGCGCTGGTCCGGCGCGCCCTCTTCAACCTGCTGGGCAATGCGATCTGTTTCGCGGCGCCTGCCTCGACGATCCGCTTCGAGATCGGGAGCGAGAAGAACCACAGCGAGTTCACCTTGGCGGTGGTCAATCGGGGCGAGCCGATCGACCCCGCCGCGTTGCCTCGCCTGTTCGATCGCTTCTATCGCGCGGCACCGGCCCGCGACGGCTCGCCTCGGCACCACGGCCTGGGCCTGTCCATCGTGGAAGCCATCGCGCGCATGCACGGCGGGCGCGTGTTCGCGGCGAGCCAGGGCGGCGAGACGCGCATCGGCTTCACAGTGCGCCGCGACGGCTGAACCGCCGTCAGGACTTGGCGTGAGCGCCGTCCGACGCGACTGCTGCCTTGCGGCCGATGAACAGGTTGATCAGCGGCCCCGTCATTGCCGTGGTCACGAGCGCCATCACCAGCAGCATCGTGAACAGCTCGGGGCCGATCAGCCCGGCATCGAGGCCGATCTTCATCACGATGAGTTCCATCAGACCGCGCGCATTCATCAGCGAGCCCGTGGCCAGGCTGTCGCGCCAGCCATAGCCCGCCATGCGTGCGCCGGCCGCGCCGCCTGCGATCTTGCCCACGGTGGCCACGCCCACGATCAGCAGCATTGCGCCAAGGCTCGCGCCCGAGAAGGCATTGGCCGTGGTGCCCAGTCCCGCCAGCGCGAAGAACAGCGGCATCAGCACGACGATGGAAATCGGCTCGATGCGCTCAGTGAGCGACTTCAGCAGCCGGTCGTCGCGCGGCAGGCAGGCGCCGAACAGGAAGGCGCCGAACACCGCATGCAGGTGCAGCCACTCGGTGACCAGCGCCGTCGCCAGCAGGCCGATCATCAGCGCCGCCATCACCGTGGTCGAAGGCTCGCCCTCGGGCGCCTTGGCGCGCAGCAGCCGCGCGAAGGCCGGCTTGAGCCCGAAGAACAGCGTCAGCAGCAACACCGCCATGCCCAGCGTGGTCTTGAGCAGGCCCCGGTAGCCCTCGCCCGCACCGACCAGCGCGACCACGACGGCCAACAGGATCCAGGCGAACACGTCGACCACGGCCGCGGCACCCAGCGACAGCTGGCCGAAGGGCGTGCGCGTCATGCCGCGGTCTTTCAGGATGCGCGCCATCACGGGAAAGGCGGTGATCGACAGCGCCGCCGCGACGAACAGCGCGAACGGCCACACCGCGACCCCGGCCGGCGCGAGCGCCGGATGCAGCGCCGGCGCGATCGCCAGGCCCAGCGCCATCGGCACGGCCACGCTCAGCACGCCCACGTAGCCCGCCGAGCGAAGCTGCTCACGCACGCCCTGCGACGCCCGCAGCTCCAGGCCGACCACGAACATGAACAGCACCAGCCCCAGCGTCGACAGCGACGAAAGCCCCTGCAGCGACTCCTTGGAGAACAGCTGCGCATGCAGCGAGGGAAACAGCGCCCCCATCACGACCGGCCCGAGCATCAGCCCCGCCGCCATCTCGCCGACAACGCCCGGCTGGCCCACGTGGCGAAGAATCCATCCGCACAGACGCGCAGTGATCAGGATGACGATGAGTTGCAGCAGGAGCGAAGTGACAGACATCGGGGGACGGGAGTACGGAAGGCAATGCGGCGGATGTTAGTTCGAAGCCGTGTCGTCGAGCCAGCGGTTGGCCCATTGGTTCAGCGGCGCGAGGCGCTTGACGAGTTCGCCGCCCGACTCGGTGAGCGCATAGCCTGCATCGGCAAGCTCGACCACGCCGACAGCGCGCAGCTCCTTGAGCCGGTCGTTCAGCACCGAGGGCGACATGTCGTCCGTGCTGGTGCGCAACGCCCTGAAGCTCTGCGGCAGCCCGTCGCGCAGCTCCCACAGGATGCGCAACGTGCCCTTGCGGCCGAGCTGCTCCAGCAGCCGCATGATGGGCCGGCGCGATGCCGCGGGTTGTGCGTCTTCCATGCCGGGTCCTTCGGTTGATCGGTCGTTCGGCGAGTGTACGCGCTTGCGCTACGCATTTCGTAGCGATAGACTGCGGCGAATCGCTACGCTTTTCGTAGCGATTTCCATCATTGCATTGAAGGAACCGTCCATGGCCGGCACAGCCGCGAACCCCACGCCGAGGATTCCCCCGCTCGAAGCGCCCTATCCCGAGTCCATCGGCGAACTGCTCCGGCGCATGACGCCGCCGCAGGCGCCCGAAATCCTCGCCCTGTTCCGCGTGATGGCCGTGAACCCTGCGCTGGCCGAACGCGCGCTCGACCTGGGCCGCTACCTGCTGGGCCGCAAGGCGGCCATCGGCCTGCGCGAACGCGAGATCGTCATCCTGCGGGTCTGTGTCCGCTGCGGTGCCGAATACGAATGGGGCGTGCACTGGGCCGGTTTCGCCGACGCGGCCGGCTTCAGCGAAACCGACCGGCGCGTGATGGCATCGGCCGATGGCGATCTTTCATTGCTCGCGCCGCGCGACCGGCTTCTGGTGTCGATGGTCGACCAGTTGCACGACACGAGCAATGTGGACGATGCACTGTGGGAGGCCCTGGGCGCGCACTGGAGCCATGCGCAGCTGATCGAGCTGATGATGCTCGCGGGTTGGTATCACTCCGTGAGCTATGTGTGCAATGCGGCGCGGGTGCCGCTGGAGGCGTGGGCTGCGCGCTGGTGAAGTGAAGCCGTGGCTTCTACTTTTGCGCGCGCATCAGACGCAGCCCGTTCGCCACCACCAGCAGGCTCGCCCCCATGTCGGCAAACACCGCCATCCACATGGTCGCGCTGCCGAACACCGCGAGCACGAAGAACACGGCCTTGATGCCCAGCGCCAGCGTGATGTTCTGCCACAGTACCGAATGCGCCCGGCGCGACAGGCGGATGGTCTCGGGGATGCGGCGCAGGTCGTCGTTCATGATGACCACGTCGGCCGCTTCCATCGCGGTGTCGGTGCCGGCGCCGCCCATCGCGAAGCCGATGTCGGCCTGCGCGAGCGCGGGGGCGTCGTTGATGCCGTCGCCGGTCATCGCGGCGGCGCCGTAGCGCTGCTGCATGGCCTTGACGGCGTCGAGCTTCTCCTCGGGCAGCAGGTTGCCGCGCACGTCGTCGATGCCGGCGTGGGCGCCGATGGCCTTCGCGGTGGCGGCGTTGTCGCCGGTGAGCATCACGGGCACGACGCCGAGCGCACGCAGTTCCGCCACCGCGGCCTGCGACGATTCCTTGATGGTGTCGGCCACGGCGAACAGCGCGAGCACGGCCTTGTCCGATGCCAGCAGCGTGACGGTGCGGCCCGCCTCTTCATGGCGCTTCAGTTCGGCTTCGAGCGACGGCGTGCACAGGCCTCGCTCCTCGATCAGGCGGTGGTTGCCGAGCACGTAGGCCTGCCCCGCGTGCGTGGCCTGCACGCCGCGGCCGGGCAGCGCGGCGAAGTCGCCGACTTCGTCCTGCGGCCCCTTCAGGCCTTCGGCGATGGCCTTCGACACCGGGTGGTCCGAACGGCCCGCGATGCTGGCAGCAATGGTGAACACCGTGGCCTCGTTGCCCGAGGTGTCGACCAGCACCGAGTCGACCAGCTTCGGCTTGCCTTCGGTGACGGTGCCGGTCTTGTCGAGCGCAACCGCCTTGAGCCTGCGCGCCTCTTCGAGGTACGTGCCGCCCTTGATGAGAATGCCGCGCCGCGCGGCCGCGGCCAGCGCACTCACCACGGTGACAGGCGTCGAGATCACCAGCGCGCACGGGCAGGCGATGACCAGCAGCACCAGCGCCTTGTAGATGGCCTGCAGCCACGTCCAGTCCATGAACAGCGGCGTGAGCACCGCCACGGCCAGCGCCAGCACGAAGACGGTGGGCGTATAGATGGCGGCGAACCTGTCGACGAAGCGCTGCGTCGGCGCGCGCGAACCCTGCGCCTCCTCGACCGCGTGGATGATGCGCGCCAAGGTGGTGTTGGCCGCCACCGCCGTCACGCGGAACTCCAGCCCGGCGGTCTGGTTGATGGTGCCCGCGAACACCTGGTCGCCGACGGTCTTGTCGACCGGAATGCTCTCGCCCGTGACCGGCGCCTGGTCGATGGCGCTGGTGCCTTCGGTGACGACACCGTCCAGCGGCACGCGCTCGCCGGGGCGGATGCGCGCAATGGCATCCAGCACCACCTCGCTGGCCATCACGGTGCGCCAGCTGCCGTCGGCCTGCTTCACCTCGGCCTGCTCGGGCGCGAGCGCCAGCAGGCTCTGGATGGCATTGCGCGCACGGTCCACGGCGCGCGCTTCGATCAGTTCCGCGATGGCATAGAGCGCCATCACCATCGCGGCTTCGGGCCACTGGCCGATGATGAAAGCACCGGTGACGGCCACGGCCATCAGCGCGTTGATGTTCAGGCGCCCGCGCACCAATGCGGCAAAGCCCTTCTTGTAGGTGTCGAGACCGGCGAGGCCGATCGCGCCCAGCGCCAGCACCATCTCGGCCGCCATGAAGCCCTTGCTCTCGAACCCCATGAAGGAGATCGATTCGGCCGCGATGGCCAGCAGCAGTGCAGCCACCAGGCGTGCAAGCCCGATGCTCATGCCGGCGATCTTCGCGGGCGCGGCTGCCGCGGCACCCTCTGCGTTCAGCGGCTCGGGCTTGAAGCCGGCCTCGCGGATCGCGGCGAGCGCCTGGGGCAGCACGCCGTCGTCGGTGGTGATGGCCATGGTGCGTTCGCCAAGCCGGAAGCGCAGGCCCTTGACCCCCGCGACTGGCTCGAGCGCACGGCGGATCTCGGATTCCTCGACGGCGCAATCCATCGTGGGAATGTGAAAGAGCAAGGCGCCCTTGGGAATATCGGCCGCGTCGATGGCGGGCGACGAGCCGCAGACCGGATCGCCGCAGCAGGATGTTGCGGCAGGGGAATGCGCATGCCCGGGCGCGTGGTCGTGACCATGATCGTGGTCGTGCGGATGAAGGGCCGGCGTCACCGGCTTCAGGGCGTTCTGATTCGTCATGGCATCGATTGGAAACCCTGAAGCAGGTGTAGAGTCAAACGCTCATTCCCACTCGTTCATTTGCCGCATCATGAAAATCGGGGAACTGGCCAAGGTCGCGAACACGCCGGTCGAAACCATCCGGTACTACGAGCGCGAGCAACTGCTGCCCGAGCCCGCGCGCACCGATAGCAACTACCGCATCTACGACGAAGACCATGCCCAGCGCCTGGGCTTCATCCGCCGCTGCCGCTCGCTCGACATGACGCTCGACGAGATCCGCAGCCTGCTGAAATTCCGCGACGCGCCACAGGACGACTGCGGCGAGGTCAACCAGTTGCTGGACGACCACATCGGCCACGTTGCCACGCGCATCGCCGAACTCAAGATGCTGGAGAAGCAACTGAAGGCGCTGCGCCAACAATGCTGCGGCCCCGAATCGGCCAACGCCTGCGGCATCCTGCAGGAACTGGACACCGCCTCCCTCGCTCCCGAGACCTTCGGCCAGCACGCAGGCCATGTGCACGGGGCGCTGCACGCGCCGGCCAAGCGGGGCGGCTGATCGGGCTTCTTCTTACTTGCCCACCAGCTGCGTGAGCTTGTCCGCCTCGAAGTTCTCGTCGCGCGCCGCATCGCCCGGCACGCAATCCTTGGTGCCCGGCTGCGCCGACAGCTTCTCGATGGCCTGCCACAGCAGCGCGATCTGGTGCTCCTGGCTCGATGCGCTGTCGATCAGCCCGCGCAGCGCCTGGCTCAGCGGGTCGTCTTCCTGCGTGATGCCGTAGGCGGAGAACTTCTGCGGCGCGGCCACATCGGCGCTTTCGCCGGTCTTCGACGGAATGATGCGTGCGGGAATGCCCACCGCGGTCGCCCCCGCCGGCACCGGCTTGATGACCACCGCGTTGCTGCCGATCTTGGCGCCATCGCCCACGACGAAGCCGCCCAGCACCTTGGCCCCCGCGCTCACCACCACATCACGCCCCAGCGTCGGGTGCCGCTTGGCGCCCTTGTAGAGCGAGGTGCCGCCCAGCGTCACGCCCTGGTAGATGGTGCAGCCGTCGCCGATCTCGGCCGTCTCGCCGACCACCACGCCCATGGCGTGGTCGAAGAACACGCGCTCGCCGAGCTTGGCGGCCGGATGGATCTCGATGCCGGTGAGCCAGCGCGCCCAGTGCGCGATGAAGCGCGCGGGCCACTTGAAGCCATGCGTCCAACAGGCGTGCGCCCAGCGATGCAGCACCACGGCATGGAAGCCGGGGTAGACCGTGATCACTTCCCATGCGCTGCGGGCGGCCGGGTCGCGTTCGAGGATGCACCGGATGTCGGCGCGCAGTCGAGTAAACATCGCTGCCTTCTGTCTGTTGTCGTTATATCGATAGGGGCGAAGCAGTCTAAGGCCGGGGGTCTTCGCGTAGGGCCGAAGGGGTTTTTTATTCAGGAGCTTTTGCCGGCCTTGGGTGCCTTGGCGGCGTCGGCCATGGCCTTGGCGATGCCACGCAGGATGTGGATTTCCTCCGGCGTAGGCTGGGCGCGGTTGAAAAGCTGCTGCAGCCGCGGCATCAGCTTCTTGGGCGCTTCGGGATCGAGGAAACCGATCTCCACGAGCGAGCGCTCCCAGTGGTCGAGCATGCCGCCCACCGCCTGCGCATCGGCCGCCTGCACGGGGTTGATGGCTTCGCGCACCTCGTAGCCACCGAGCGCGAGCCGCCACTCGTAGGCCACCACCTGGATCGCCGCGCCCAGGTTGAGCGAGCCGAACTTCGGATCGGTCGGGATGCTCAGGGCCACGTTGCAGCGGTAGACGTCCTCGTTGCGCATGCCGAATCGCTCGGAGCCGAACAGGAAGGCCACGTGCTGGTCGCCCTGTTTGGCCAGGGGTTCCAGGTGCTCCCGGGGCGTGCGCGTGGGCGGGCCGAAGTCGCGCGGGATCATGGCCGTGGCGCACAGGTGGGTGACGCCGTCAAGGGCTTCGTCCAGCGTTTCTACGATGCGGGCGTTGGTCAGCACGTCGAGCGCGCCGCTCGCGCGCTGGATGGTTTCCTCGCGCCGCAGCACGTTGGCCCAGCGCGGCGCCACCAGTACGAGGTCGGAAAAACCCATGGTTTTCATGGCGCGGGCGGCGGCGCCCACGTTGCCGGCGTGGCTGGTCTGGATCAGGATGAAACGGGTGCGCATGGCGGATTTGGAGACACGAAACGGCGGAGCCGGTAAAATCCCCCGATTCTCGCTGCCCGCATCGCCGGGCCGCCTCCGGGGGCCTCCCCACCGTTCTTCCCACAATCCAATGTCGTCCCCCAACCTGCATCCCATGCTCAACGTGGCCGTCAAGGCCGCACGCGCCGCCGGCGCGATCATCAACCGCGCCGCCCTCGACGTCGAGGCCGTTCGCATCTCCCAGAAGCAGGTCAACGACTTCGTCACCGAAGTCGATCACGCCAGCGAAAAAGCGATCATCGAGACGCTGCTTGGCGCGTACCCGGGGCACGGCATCCTGGCCGAAGAATCGGGCACCGAACACGGCGCCAAGGACTCCGACTACGTCTGGATCATCGATCCGCTCGACGGCACCACCAATTTCATCCACGGCTTCCCGGTGTACTGCGTGTCCATCGCGCTGTCGGTGCGCGGCAAGATCGAGCAGGCCGTGGTGTACGACCCCACCCGCAACGACCTGTTCACCGCCACCAAGGGCCGCGGCGCCTACATGAACGAGCGCCGCATCCGCGTCTCCAAGCGCACCCGCCTCAACGAGTGCCTGATCTCCACCGGCTTCCCGTTCCGCACCGGCGACAACTTCAAGCAGTACCTGGCCATCATGGCGGACATGATGCCCCGCGCGGCCGGCCTGCGCCGCCCCGGCGCCGCCGCACTCGACCTCGCCTACGTGGCGGCCGGCTTCACCGACGCCTTCTTCGAGACCGGCCTGAATCCCTGGGACGTGGCCGCGGGTTCGCTGCTGGTGACCGAGGCCGGCGGCCTGATCGGCAACTTCACGGGCGAGCCCGAGTTCCTCGAACAGCGCGAATGCCTGGCCGGCGCCCCGCGCATCTACGGCCAGCTGGTGCCGCTGCTCGCCAAGTATTCGAAGTTTGCCAACGTGGACGACAAGCTGCGCGCCAGCGACCGCGTGCGCGCCGTGTCCGCCTCGACCAAGTCGAATGCCGCCGACGCCTCGGTCGACCTGTACGCCCGCAGCACCGTGGTCGACTTCGCGGATGAAGCTGCCGAAGGCGCCGCCCCGGCACCCGCCGCCGCACCCGCCCCCGAAAGCTCACGCGCATCCGCCGCGACGCACCCGCCGCCAGTGGCCCCTCCGAGGGCGACACGCCCGCCAAGTGACGATGCTGGGGCCCCACGCCGCGCCCCGCGTTCGTGCCGCTCTGCGCATCGCGCTGAGCCACTACGTCGCGAGCGGGCTCACCGTTGCGCTGGGCCTGCTGTTCATCTCGGGCGGCATCCACCTCTGGCTCGGCACCATTGCGGCCTCTGCGGCCGCCACCGGCGTGATCGTCACCGCGCCGCCCGACTTGCCCGGACCACGCCGCGGCAAGTTCCTGCAGATGCTGCCAGCGCCGCTCATCGGGCTGCCGCTCTTCTTCGCGGTGCAGATGCTGCACAGTGCCCCCATCCGGCTCGGGCTGGTGCTGGTGCCCGCCACCTTCGTCGCCTTCCTGGCCATGGCCTGGGGCAAGCGCGGCATTCCGATCGCCATCGCGGTGATGTTCTCGATGGTGTTCTCCATGGCCACGCCGCCGCCCGCCGGCATGGCCGACGCCATCGAGCGCACCTGGCACTTCGGACTGGGCGCGGGCCTTTACGTGATCTGGGCCACGCTGGCCAACCTCGCGCTCAACGGGCGCTTTCGCACCCAGTCGGTGGCCGACGTGCTGTATTCGCTGGCCGCGCTGATGCGAACCGAGGCCAGCCAGTTCCTGCCGCAGGACGAGACCCGCGACGTGCGCGACACTCCCGCGCCCTTGTTGGGCCAACTGCTGCGCGAGCAGGCCGCGCTGGCCGACCAGTTGCAGGCCACGCGCGACATCGTGCTCGAATCGCCGCGCACTCCGCGCCGCCAGCGCCTGGCCGCCATGCTGGTGATCGTGCTCGAGATGCGCGACCAGCTGCTGGCCAGCGAGCTCGACCTCGACACCCTGCGCGCCCACCCCGCGCACGCCGAGGCGCTGATCGAGATGCGCCGCGTGCTCGAAGAGCTCGCCGACGAGACCATCGCGCTGGCCGACGCCCTCATGATGGGCCGCCACCCCGAGGCCATAGCCGACCGCCGCCCACGCCTGGCGGCCATCCACGTCTCGGCCGACGACAGCGCCGACATGCACGGCGGCAGCGGCGGCCACATCGGCCCCACGGCCGCCATGCTCGCGCGCGGGCTGGCCAGCCGCATCGGCCACATCAACGACGAGGTGCTGCGCCTGTCGGCCATGGCGCGCGGCGACGCCGAGCCCAACCTCGCCGTGGTGCGCGCCAACTGGCAGCTCTTCGTGAGCCCTACCGACTGGTCGCTGCGCCCCTTCTTCACACTGTGGAGCTGGGACCAGCCGCCGCTGCGCCACGCCATCCGCGCCGCGCTGGCCATCGCAGCCGGCTACGCCATCGCGGTGTCGATGCCCTGGGGCTCGCACGACTACTGGATCCTGCTGACCATCGTGGTCGTGCTGCGCGGCAGCCTGTCGCAGACGCTGGAGCGCCGCAACGCGCGCGTGGCCGGCACGCTGCTGGGCTGCGTGCTCGCGGTGGGGCTGCTGTCGGCGCACCCGTCGGCGCTGATGCTGCTGGTCATCGTCACGGTGGCGCAGGCCATCGCGCACAGCTTCGCAGTGCGGCGCTACCTCATTACCGCCGTGGCCGCCACCGTGCTCGGCCTGGTGCAGGCCCACATGCTGAACGTGGGCATCGCGCCCATCTTCGCGCTCTTCGAGCGCATCGCCGACACGCTCATTGGCGCCGCGCTGGCCTGGGGCTTCTGCTACGTGCTGCCCTCGTGGGAGCGCACGCAGATTCCGGCGCTGGTGTCGCGCGTGCTCAGCGCGCAGGCGCGGCATGCACGGCTCGCGCTCGGCCTGGGTCAGCTCAAGGCCATCGACAGCAGCCCCGAGCTCGAATGGCGGCTCGCGCGCCGCGAGGCCTACGACAGCCTCTCGGCGCTGGTGCAGGCCACGCAGCGCTCGCTCTCGGAGCCGCGCGCGGTGCAGCCGCCGCTGGAGCCGCTCGAGCACCTGCAGGCACACAGCTACCAGCTGCTTGCGCAGTTGAGCGCCGTGAAGTCGATGCTGGTGCTGCGGCGTGACCGCCTCACGCCCGCAGAGGTCGAAGGCCCGATCAGCCGCACCGCGCAGCGCATCGAAGCGGCCATCGGAACCATCCCTACCACCGGCCCCTCTCAACCCGAGAGCGCCGGCTCGACCACCGTGGGTGGCCCGATCCCCCTGCCCGACCCGTTCGACAACGACATCAGCCCCTGGCTGCTGCGCCGGCTCGACCTCGCCACGGCACTCGCCACGCAGCTGCGCGACGACGCGGCGCGCATTCTTCAACCCCTGAACGAGACAACAGCAGCCACGACGACCACCGCCTGATGACCAAAGAGATACTTGCCCACCCCTGGTTCGGCACATGGATTGCCATCCTCGTCGCCATCCCGCTCGCTCTTCTGGTTCACCGCATCGGCGGCCTTGTCCTGAAGCGCATCACCCGCCCCGTACCCACGGTGCACGCGATGGTGATCAACTGCAATGCGCCAGCACGGCTCGTGCTGCCGCTGGTGGCGCTGCTGCTCATCTTCCAGGCGGCGCCTGACGACCTTCGCTTCATCGGCAACGTTCGCCACCTCAACGGACTGCTGCTCATCGCCGCCGCCACCTGGCTCACGGTGAAGGCCATCAGCGGCTTCGCCGAAGGCGTGCTCGCCCAGAACCCTTCCGACATCGACGACAACCTGCAGGCGCGCCGTGTGCTCACGCAGACGCGCGTGCTGGCGCGCACCGCCATGACGGTGGTGCTGGTGGCCGGCGGCGCGATGATGCTCATGACCTTTCCGGGTGCGCGCCAGGTGGGCGCGAGCCTGCTGGCTTCGGCCGGCGTGATCGGCATCGTGGCCGGCCTTGCGGCCAAGCCGGTGTTCAGCAACCTCATTGCGGGCCTGCAGATCGCGCTGGCGCAGCCGATCCGCATCGACGACGTGCTCGTGGTCGAGGGCGAATGGGGCCGCGTCGAGGAGATCACGGGCACCTTCGTCGTCCTCAAGATCTGGGACGAGCGCCGGCTGATCCTGCCACTCACCTACTTCATCGAGAAGCCGTTCCAGAACTGGACGCGGCACTCGGCGCAGCTGCTGGGCGCCGTGTTCATCTACGTCGACTACGGCATGCCGCTCGCGCCGCTGCGCGCGGAGGTCGAGCGCATCGTGAAGGCCGCACCCGAATGGGACGGCCGCTTCTTCAACCTGCGAGTGACCGATGCGACCGAGCGCACCATGCAGATCCGCGTGCTGTGCACCGCGGCAACATCGGGCCTTGCGTTCGACCTGCGCTGCAGCGTGCGCGAAGGGCTGATCGACTTCATGCAGCGCGAGCACCCGCAGTTCCTGCCGAAGATGCGCATCGCGAGCGACGGCGACCAGGAATACGGACAACAGCAGCAACGAGCCGTGGCCTGATACGGCGTTG
Organism: Variovorax sp. Varisp46; assembly: GCF_059491885.1. Lineage (NCBI taxonomy): Bacteria > Pseudomonadati > Pseudomonadota > Betaproteobacteria > Burkholderiales > Comamonadaceae > Variovorax > Variovorax sp. Varisp46. The sequence goes on along the minus strand of NZ_CP168515.1, from coordinate 1,072,598 downwards.
AGGCGCTCGCCGATGAAGGCGGTGCCGCAGCGCACCGCCTGGCAAGCAACCAGGTGCGCTACCGCGGCATCGTCAAGGCGACCGTGATGAAGGTGGCCTGATGCCGCCCGCCCCGCGGCGGCCCCGGTCCGCCTTGGGCAGCACGGCCACTGCCACCATACGCTCGGCCTGCGCCTGCAGGAGGTGCAGGATTTGGTCCAGGCGCGCCGCGTCTTCGCCGCTCAGGGCGCTTATCAGCTCGGCATTGATCCTGGTGACCAGCGGAAAAAGCTCCGCGTACAGCGCGTGCCCCGCCTCGGTCAGGTCCAGCAGCACCTGCCGCCGGTCGCCCACGCGGGCCACGCGCGAGACCAGCTGTTTTTCGACCAGCGAACCAACGGCCTTGGAGGTGCGGGCGCGATCGAGCTGGGCATGCTCGGCCAGCTGGGAGGAGCCCAGTTCGCCGCGGCGCGCGAGCACCACGATCAGCCGCCATTCGCGCCGCGTGATGCCGAAGCGGCCCTCGCACAGGCGGATCACCATGCCACCCGCCACGCCGACCACCCGCGACAGCCGGTACAGCAGCAGGTCGTCGAGCGAACGGTGCTGCGTGGTCATTGGGGGTTAGTCCGGGGGTTGGTTGATTAGATCAATCGACTGTAGCGTCTCTACAGTCTTCGGGATCGAACTCCAACCCCGAGAAAACCCCGGAGACGCCGCCCCATGCCCACGCACCTTTCTTCGTTCGACCGCCGCCACGCACTCGCCGCCCTGGGCGGGTTTGCCCTTGCGCCGCTCGCCCTCGATGCGCGGGCCCAGGCCTTCAGGCCCGGCCAGCCCATCAAGGTGCTGATCGGCGTGCCCGCCGGCGGCACGCAGGACGTGCTGACCCGCGCCATCGCGCACCTGCTGCGCGAGGCGCTGGGCCCGCTCATCGTCGACAACCGCGCGGGCGCGGCGGGCCGCATTGCGGCGGAAACCGTCAAGACGGCCACCCCCGACGGCCACACGCTGCTGCTGGGAACGGCCAGCATGATGACCATGTACCCGAGCGCCTACCGCAGCCTCTCGTACGACCCGTTCAAGGATTTCGTGCCGATCATCAACGCGGCGCGCTTCGAGCTGGCGCTGACCGTGCACAAGGACGTGCCTGCCAACACGCTGGCCGAGTTCATCGCCTGGGCCAAGGCGCAGGGCGACAAGCTGAGCTTCGGCTCCTACGGCTCGGGCACGCCTTCGCACTTTCTAGGCGAGATGCTCAACCGCACGGCCGGGCTGAAGATGGTGCACGTGCCCTACCGCGGCTCCACGCCCGCGCGGCAGGACGTGATGGGCGGCACCATACCCGTGTACTTCGACACCGTCGGCGGCGCGCAGCAGATGATGCCCTCGGGCCGCGTGAAGGTGCTGGCCACCAGCGGCGAGAAGCGCTCGCCGCTCATGCCCAACCTGCCATGCTTCGTCGAAGCCGGCTACAAGGACGTGGTGGCCACCGCCTGGTTCGCCTACTACGCACCGCTCAAGACACCACAAGCCACCGTCGACAAGCTGCGCGCGGAATTCGCCCGCGCCGTCAACTCGCGCGAGGTGCGCCAACAGTTGCTGCAGAACGGCATGTATCCGGTCGGCGACGGCAGCGACGCCTTGCTGAAGACCATGCGCGAGGACACCGCGCGCTGGGCGGGCATCATGAAAGCCGTGAATTTCCAGGCCAACGACTGAACAACCAAACGAACGACCGAAACGAGGAGGAACCCCGATATGCCGAATACGACCCCCATCACCCGCCGCCTGGCCACGCTGCTTGCCGCAGCCGGCTTCATGGCATCCATCGCCGCCACGGCACCCGCGGCGAGCGCGCAGACGTTCGACACCCCGCTGCGCATCGTCGTCGGCTACGCCCCCGGCGGCGCCACCGACCGCGTGGCGCGCATCGTGGGCGACAAGCTTTCCTCGCGCCTGGGCGTGCCCGTGGTGGTCGACAACAAGCCCGGTGCGGGCGGCCGCCTCGCGGCGCAGCAGGTGAAGACCACCCCGGCCAGCCAGAACGTGCTGATGCTCGCCAACCCCGCCGTGATGGTGGTGGCGCCGCTGGTCTTCAAGGACAACAACTACGACGCCGAGCGCGACTTCGTGCCCGTGTCTTACGTCAACGACTACAACTTCGCGCTGGCGGTGTCCCCCACCCTGCCCGTGCGCGAGCTCAACCATCTGCTCGCCTGGATGCGCGCCAACCCCAACCAGGCCAACGTCGGCGTGCCGGCCACCGGCAGCCTGCCGCACTTCTTCGGCCTCATGGTGGGCGAGAAGGCCAAGGTGCAGACCCAGGTGATCGGCTACCGCGGCTCCGCGCCGCTGCTGAACGACCTGATCGGCGGGCAGGTGCCCATTGCCGTCGACACCGAAGACGTGGTGATCCCGCAGCACGCGGCCGGCAAGCTGCGCATCCTCGCGCTGTCGGGCGCCAAGCGCTCGCCCTTTGCGCCGAACGTGCCTACCTTCAAGGAAGCAGGCCTCGACCTGTCCGCCACCGGCTGGAACACCTTCTTCGCGCCGGCCAGCATGCCCAAGGACAAGGTCGAGCGCCTGTCCAACATCATTCGCGAAGTGATGCAGGACCCGGACACGCAGCGCAAGTTCAAGGACTCCGGCATGACCCCGGTAGTGAGCACGCAGGCGCAGACCGCCGCGATGCTGAAGTCCTACCGCGCGCAGTGGGCCCCGGTGGTGCAGAAGTCGGGCTACCAGCCCTGAGCTCCGACGACGCCAAAGAGACATGAACAGACCCAACATCATCTTCATCGTCGCCGACGACCTCGGCTACGCAGACCTCGGCTGCTACGGCGGCCGCGACGCCGTGTTCGGCCCCGTGTCGCCCGTGCTCGACGGGCTGGCCGCCAACGGCCTGAAGCTCACGCAGGGCTACGCCAACTCGCCCGTGTGCTCGCCTACCCGCTTCGGCATGATCACCGGGCGCTACCAGTACCGCCTGCGCGGCGCCGCCGAAGAGCCCATCAACAGCAGGAGCCGCGGCAGCGCCACGCTTGGCCTGCCGACCGACCATCCCACGCTGCCTTCATTGCTGAAGGCCAGCGGCTACAGCACGGCGCTCATCGGCAAATGGCACCTGGGTTACCCGCCCAGCTTCGGGCCGCTGCGCTCGGGATACGACGAATTCTTCGGTCCGATGTCGGGCGGGGTCGACTACTTCACCCACTGCGACTCCACCGGACGGCACGACCTGTGGTTCGGCGAGGAAGACAAGGTCGAAGAGGGCTACCTCACCGACATCCTCTCGAAGCGCGCGGTCGAGTACGTGGAGCGCATGGCGAAGCAGGAAGCGCCCTTTTTCCTGAGCCTGCACTACACCGCCCCGCACTGGCCATGGGAAACGCGCGACGACGCGGCCAAAGCACCCGCCGTGAAGGACAACCTGTTCGACCTGGCCGGCGGCAACATCCACGTGTATCGCCGCATGATCCATCACATGGACGAAGGCATCGGCTGGATCATGGCCGCGCTGCAGAAGCACGGCATGGCCGACAACACGCTGGTGGTGTTCACCAGCGACAACGGCGGCGAGCGCTTCTCGGACAACTGGCCGCTGGTGGGCGGCAAGATGGATTTGACCGAAGGCGGCATCCGCGTGCCATGGATCGCGCACTGGCCTGCGGTGATTGGCAAGGGCGGCGAGAGCACGCAGCTGTGCATGACCATGGACTGGTCGGCCACCATGCTCGACGCGGCCGGCGTGGCGGCGCATGCGGACTATCCGCTGGACGGCGTCTCGCTGATGCCCGTGCTGAAGGACGCGAAGCAAAGCTTCCGCAGGCCGCTGCACTGGCGCATGAACCACCGCGGGCAGGAAGCCATGCGCGATGGGGACTGGAAGTACCTGAAGGTGGACGGGAACGAGTACCTGTTCAACATTCCCGGGGATGAGCGCGAGCGGGCGAATCTGGCGAAGAAGGAGCCGGAAAGGCTGGCTGCGATGCGGGCGGATTGGCAGGCTTGGAATGCGACGATGCCGGCGATTCCGGAGGATGCGACTGTGAGCCTGGGGTATTCGATCAAGGACATGCCGCAGAGGTGATGAACGGCGGGAAGGACCGCTGCCGTGGGAAACGCGCGCATGCGAATTCCTGCGCCACAGGGATCACTGGCTTGAATCGGCAAATGTGATGGGGCTGTCTTTTCCGGAACTGCGGTGAGCGGGTGGTGCGGCCGCTCGCCGTCGGTGAATGACTGTTCGAGCTGCGCGGACCATCCGTGGTGCACTCCTAAAGTCTGGTTGTGGCCGACGCTCGAATCCATCATCCAACGCCGGGCATCGCGCTGGGCGATCTCCGCGACCCAGTCCATTTCCGATCGCTACCCAGCGCGGCATGGCAGGCCGGATTCAGTTAATGATCTCCCCCATGCCCACGCGTACGCGCTCCCTGAGCTGCAGGATGTACTCCGCGTCAAAGAGCTCCCAGGTCGCCAGTTCGCCCACGATCCGAAGCGGCTCCCGGCTGCGGTACGAGCGTGTGGGATTGCCCGGAAACTTCTTGTCGGTGACGTTGGGGTCATCCTCGAAGGCACCCGTGGGTTCGACGATGTAGACGCGGCGACGGCCCTCGCCCTTCGCCATTTCGGCGGCCAGCCCGGCGCCCTTTGGCCAGGCGGTGAAGTAGATGTGGTTCATGACGACGCGGCCGTCGTAGTTCGAGCGGAAGCCTGCGGTGAGCAGGTCGCCCACCTGGAGGTCCGCCCGCGTACCGTGGAAGTAAGGGCCAGTGCCGAAGACAGCCATCGCGGGTCGCTCCTCTGCAGAACAGAAAGCCGCGGAGTCTACTCGGGTCGATTTCCACGCGAGCACCCGCCCCCGCCCTCTGTACCAGGCCGGCTTCGCTTTCGGCTTGCGCGCACTGCGACCCGAGGCGCGGGTTCTGTGCGCCGGCACCTTGGGCGAGGCATTGGCAGTCGCCGAGGCGCAGCAGACAGTCGGGCTTCCGGCTCGAACTATCGGCCCAGCGAAATGAGGCTCCACACGATGGCCACGAGCTGGGCGATGTTGATCAGGATCGCAATGACGTGGGTTCGGCGAAATCCCGGAATGGCGTCCATGTAGTTCGCCTGGATCTGCGCCCCGAGCGAGTCCATCCTGGGGATGATCTTCCTGCGCAGGGCGACGGCAATCAGCGCCAAAACCACGGCACCCGCGGCGAGCCCCGCGCGCCCTGCAAGTGCAAAGCTGATGGCTGTTGCAGTCGCGGTAATGAACGCGGCGTTGTAGTAGATGTTGAAGAAGCCGCGCACAAAGCGGGCGTCGAGCGGTGTGTCGTGCTTCAGGACCAGAAGCGGGATCGAACCCATGATGAAGTAGGCCGTCGTGACGAGGAGCGCGACCGTAAAGCCCAGGGCGGCGAACATTGCAACAGGCATCTGGATTCCTCCATGCGGTGGGCCTGAGATGCGCCGGCCCCGGCGCGCTGCTTACGACGGGTCGTGGCCCGGGGCCGAGCTGATCTCGGTGGGCTTGTAGATCTTGTGCTGCGCGGTCGGGCTGCCCGCGTCGGTCACCACCAGCAGACGCCAGAGCGGTTCGCGCACGGAGCATGCGCTTTCTTCTTCGCTGAGCTTGAAGCTCGGCACGCCCGGCGCGGTGCCCTTGACCACGACGCGCAGCAGCGTCTGGCCCTTGGCGTTCGACACTTCGAGGTCGTAGCCGATGTTCTTGTCGGCGAGGTTCTCGGCCTTGTAGCCGTAGCCGGTGAAATGCTTGATGACATACGCGATGGCGGCGGCCCGCACTTCTTCGGGCGACGCCTTGCTTGCGGCGCCATCGGCTGCACCGGCGGCTGCGGCCAGCTGCTGCGGCACGTTGCTGCGCGCCCTGGCGGTTTGCACTTCGGCCTCGGTCGGCACCCAGCCGCGCGGGCCGCGAACCAGCACGGCCAGCTTCTGCTCGGGCTTCCAGCTGGCGACGTGCCATTCGTCGTCGTCGCGCACGCGGGTGGACACCTTGGCGTCCTTGTTGCTTTCCACTTCGACGATGGCGAGGCGGTTGGTCTGCACCACGGCACGAAAGCCCTGGCCGGCGTCGAAGGTGCGCTTGAGCAAGGCCAGGCGGTCTTTGCCGCGCTGGACTTGTTGCGCGTTGCGCTCGCCGCCGCCCGCACGGTGGTGGATGTCGAGCGACTCCAGGCAGAACCAGCGCCCGCCGGCCCCCACGTTCACCCATTCGGCCCAGATGGTGGCGATGACGTTGTCGCCGGTTGCGAGCCAGGCGTGGTCGAACGGCTTTTCGCGCGCGTCGAACACGCCCATCTTGGCAACGATTTCGACCGGCGTGAGCCGTGGTCCGGACAGTCGCTTTTCATTGATGACTGCGAGTACCTGGGGGTCGACTTCGTTTTCCATTCGGCGGGCTTCTGGGAGTTTTTAGGGGCTGGCAGTATGCCGCATCGGTTGCGGGGGCCGCCAGGCGCATGCGATCGTATGGCACGATCAAAGGATGCATGAGCCGTCACGCCGCATACCGTATCGCACCTGGCCGGGCGCGCTGGCGGTGCTCCTCGCCATTGCCGCCTATGTGGGCGGTCTCACCTTCTGGAACCGTCACACGCCGGGCAACCGGCCGTTGCCCGCGGGACAGACGGTGGACGCCGGCCAGGCCAGGTTCGTCCCCGCCGAGGGATGGGAGATGGACGTTTCCCGCTCAAAGGCAGGCCAGTCGCTGATGCTTTTCAAGGGCAGCCACAAGTTCCTGGTAACGACGCAGCCCTGGGCCGGCGGGCCGGATGGCTCGCTGGTGCGGCAGCAGCGGCTGATGGAGCGCGGCCAGCGCCTGCGCATCGATGGCGACGTGTCCGACTTCGTCACGTCGTGGGGGCTGCAGGGCAAGACCTTCGCCTACTACGGCTCCAAGCTGGCGGGCCGGTTCTGGCAGGTGGTCGACCTGCAGCGCAAATCGCTCGTGCAGATCGACTTCTACGGCGCCAACGAAGGCATGGACGACGCGCTGACCGAAGCCCGCGGCATGCTGGACTCGATGGACCTGGAGGCCGCGCAGTGAGGCCGCCCGTCTTCGACCAGGACCGGGCCCAGTGGCCGGTCGGCACCGACTCGTTCTTCCAGCCAGGGCGCGCCGCTTTCTGGCTGCTGGCGGCGCTGATCGTCAACGGGCTGTTCTACACGGTCCAGATGTTCTCGATGGGGTTTCGCGTGGTGCCCATCACCGCATTCCTGGGGCTGCTGGTGTGGGGGGCCTACACGCTGCTTTTCGTGCTGGCCTTTCGCACGCTGGACCTGCTCGAGCAGCACCCGCCGGAGGCCTACGTGCTGGCCTTCGCATGGGGCGGCATGGGCGCGGTGTATTTCGCGGCGCCGGCCAACATCGCCATCCAAAGTCTGTGCGCCAAGCTGGTGTCGCCGGAGTTCGTCGCGGTGTGGGGGCCGGCTGTTGCGGGGCCGGTCACGGAAGAGTTCCTGAAGCTTGCCGGGGTCGTCCTCCTGGTGCTGGTGGCGCGCAACCAGTTCCAGACCTACCTGTCGGTGCTGATCGTCGGCGCGATGGCGGGACTGGGCTTTCAGGTGGTCGAGAACCTGAGCTACACGGTCAACGCCTCCATGCACTTTCCGCTGGAGAACCAGGTGTATCCGGTGCTGCTCAACCTGCTGACGCGCGGGCTGCTGAGCGGGCTGTGGAGCCACGCGGCCTACACGGCGATCGCGTCTTTCGGCGTGGCGTGGTTCCTGCTGCATCCGCATCGGCCGATGGCGGTGCGCATCGCATGCGCGCTGCTGTGCTTCATGCTCGCATGGGCGATGCATTTCATCTGGAACTCGCCTTTCCTCGAAGATCTCTTCGATGGCGGGTACGGCGAAATGGCCATCATGCTGGTGATCAAGGGGCTCCCCGCGATCATCGTGGCGGGGCTCTTCTGGCAGGTTGCCGCGCGCGAGAACGGCACGTACCTGCACGCACTGGCAGCCTGGTTCGTGCCGGAGCGCGAGCTGATCCGCGACGACGAATGGGTGCGGCTGGGCGCGCCCATGCAGCGGTACAAGCTCCGCAGGGAAACGGGCTGGACCTACGGCTGGCGCGCAAGGCGCCTGAAGGCACGGCTGCAGCGTGAGCAGTTGCGGCTGATTCGCAAGGCCGCGACCTACGGGCGCGGCGCGCAGACGCTGCGGCACGAAGTGGCGGTAAAACGCCTCCGCGCCGAACTGGATCCACTCATCGAGGTACGAACATGAAGCAGTCGGACACGAAAGCAGACCAGGGCCAGCCGGCCTCGGAACTCATCTCCGAAAAAATCGCCGGACTCGGCGACTGGCGCGGCGCAACACTCGCCAGGATGCGCAAGCTCATCACCGAGGCAGACCCGCAGATGATCGAGGAGTGGAAGTGGATGGGCACGCCGGTCTGGTCGCACGACGGCATCATCTGCACGGGCGAGTCGTACAAGAGCGTGGTGAAGCTGACCTTCGCCAAGGGTGCGTCGCTGAAGGACCCGGCCCGACTCTTCAATTCGAGCCTCGACGGCAACGTGCGCCGCGCCATCGACATCCATGAAGGTGAAGAGCCGGACGCAGCCGCGTTCAAGGCGCTGGTTCTCGAAGCGGTCGCGCTCAATGGGGCGGGCAAGGCGAAGTCTTCGAAGAAAGCGAAGTCCTGAGTCTTCCGGCGCGACGTCCCTGACCGGCTTTCCACGGTCTGGGTGGGTGGCTCGCGATCACGCCGCCGCCAGTGTCGGCTCGCCCCGCGACGGCCGCATTTCAGGTGCGCGGCGCGCCAAAAAGTCAGGTGGCAGTCAGCCCTCCTGCACGCCGTTCGTTTCGGCTTTTCCTGTGCTTCTTTCGACGTGGTCAGGTCGCGGGGCCTCGCTAATTCGCTGCTAAGTCTTCTGCCTTTTGACTGACATGCGGCGCTCCTAGATTCATCCGCGATCCGCAGTGCAAGCGCAGCCATCGGCTGCGCCGCTGCTTCACGCCCCCCTCCACGCTCGAAAGAAGAAATTGAAAGCCATTCAAAAAATCAGATCCGGCTTGCTGTGTCCCACCCTGACCGTGCTCGCAGCTTCGCTGCTGGCTGCGTGCGGAGGCGGAGGCGGCGGCTCGGGGCCGGTTGCGTTCCTCCCGCCGCCCGCGAGCCAACCCGCGAGCCAGCCCGCGGGCTCCGGCAACACCACCTTCAGCGGCGTGCTCGCGGCCACCGCCTTCAAGGCCGGCAGCAGCACCGATCCAGTGATTGCGGCCGGCTACTACGCAGGCGCCACGGTCTGCGTCGACAGCAACAACAACGGCCGCTGCGACAGCGGCGAGCCCGCCGCCGTGACCGATGCCAACGGCAAGTTCAGCCTCTCGCTGTCCGCCGCGTCCGCGCTCATTGCCGACATCGGCACCAACGCGAAGAACACCGCCACCAACGCCAGCGTGCCCAGGCGCGAAGTGCTGCGCGTGGCGCTCGACCAGGTGAAGGAGCAAGGCACGGCCGTGGTAGTGAGCCCGCTGTCATCCGAGGTCGCGCGCCTGATCGAAGCCAACGGCACGAGCTACGCAGCCGAGAAGCAGAACCTGGCCACGCGCCTGGGCGTGCCGGTCGACGCCCTGCTTGCCGACTTCAATGCCGCGGCCGCCAATGTGCAGACCGCCTTGTTCGGCGAGGCCAATGCGCTCAACAACCGCTTCGCCTACGCGACCACCAAGCTTGACCGCGGCGACCTGTACCCCGACGCGCTGGCCAACCCCGGCGGCGACCCGCGCCTGAGCGGCATGGCGGGCGTGACGGTGGCGACGGCAGGCGTCGCGGACAACCGCAAGCCCATCACCTTCCTGCAGGCGCAGCAGGCCGCATTCAACGTCGAGGGCATTCCGCGCTACGACAACATCTTCATCGTGATGCTGGAGAACAAGGCCACGATGTCGATCCTGAACTCGGCCTACGCGCCCAAGATCAACGGCTACCTCAAGGCCGGAAACCAGCTGGTGAGCTACTACGCCACCGGCAACCCGAGCGAGCCCAACTACACGGCGCTGGGCGGCGCGGACGACTGGGGCATCAGCGACGACAGCCAGTGGAACTGCGACGCGACCGGCGCCAATGCGGTGCAGGACACGCCCGTGCCCGACAACACGCAACCGGGCCTGGCCAAGTCGCCATTCGCGGCCACCTGCACGCAGGCCGCCGCGGTGAACCACAACATCGTCGGCAAGCCGAACCTCTTCAACGCGATCACGAGCGCCGGCCTCACCTGGCGCACCTACAGCGAGTCAATGAACCCGGGCCAGGACTTCCGCACCGACAGCGTGGCCGACGCCGCCGTCACCGCGAAGGACAACGTCTACCCGCCCGGCACGCTCGGCGGCAACAACGCGACCATCGGCGACGCCACGCTCACGCTGCCGCTGCCCGCGGGCCTGTACAAGACCAAGCATCACCCCGGCATGGCCTACCAGAACGTGCGCAGCGCGCCCGAATGGAAGTACAGCAACCGCACCATGGGCGGCGGCCAATGGGATGCGGCGCTGAAGAACAGCACCGACTACGCCATTCCCGCAAGCTACGACTACGACCAGCTCGGCACCGACCTGGCCAGCGGCAACGTCGGCAACCTGAACTTCCTGGTGCCCGACCAGTGCGACGACATGCACGGCATCAGCGTGAAGGGCGCCGGCGGCACCGGCACCGCGAGCGACTGCAGCAGCGTGGCGAACAACGTGTCGACCACGGCCGTCTCGCCGATCATCACGCGCGGCGACAACTACGTGGACTTCACGGTCAAGCGCATCCAGGCTTCGCCGCTGTGGAAGAACACGCACAAGCGCGTGGCGATCGTGCTGATGTTCGACGAAGGCAGCGCCACCAGCGGCTTCAATTCCTGCTGCGGCTGGAACGTGGCCAACAGCACCGTTGCCAACCCGATCAAGCAGAACGCGGACGGTACCTGGTCGGTCGATGCCACGATCAACAACTACACCAAGGGCAACCGCGGCCACGGCGAGAGCATCTTCGGCATCCTGACCAACCAGCCCGACGCGCCCAAGGGCGTATCGGACAGCGATGCCTACAGCCACTTCTCGTTCGTGCGCACGCTGCAGGACATGTTCCAGCTGGCCGACCCGGCGGTCGACGGCTCGTACATGAACCGCTCGAAGTACACCGAGGCCTTCATCGCCCAGAACATCATGAACCTGCCGGAGTACGCGGGCAGCGCGGACACGCACTTCGACAGCGTGCGGCCGATCAACCACGCCTTCGTGATCCCGGCGAACTACACGCAGAAGCAGTCGGGCGACGTGTCGACCGCCGCGCAGGTCGGGCCGGATGCCAACCAGTTCAACGTCTGGTCGCTGAAGCAATGAGCGAAGAACGCCGTTCGGGCCCGAAAGGGCCGGCGGTAACACGCGCCGGCTGGATCGGGCTGGCGGTGCTGGCTGCAGCAGGCGTGGCGGGAGTCGTGCTCGTCTCCTGCGGCGGCGGTGGCGGGGGATCGGTGGCCGCGCTGCCGGCCGCCTCCGAGCCCACCACGGCGGCGAGCTCGCCCGCGGCGGCGCCCGCCGCCGCCAGCACGCTGAGCCTCGCGGCGCAGGTGGGCCAGAAGATGTTCTTCGACAAGAACCTCTCGGGCTCCGGCGCCATGTCGTGCGCGAGCTGCCACGACCCGGCCCATGCGTACGCGCCGGCCAACGACCTCTCCGTGCAGCTCGGCGGCGAGCACATGGACAAGGCCGGCCTGCGCGCAGTGCCCTCGCTGCGCTACAAGGACATCACGCCGCCCTACGCCGACCTGCTGGACAACCCCGACGGCATCAGCGCGCCCGGCCCCGGCGGCGGCTTCGCCTGGGACGGCCGCGCCGACACGCTGGCCGCGCAGGCCCGCCTTCCGCTGCTCGATCCGCTGGAGATGGCCAACGCGAGCAGCACCGACGTGGTGAAGAAACTGCAGGCGGCCGACTACGCACCGCTGGTCGCCAAGGCCTTCGGCGCGAAGGTGTTCGACGACAGCGACGCCGCCTTCGCCAGCGCGCTGCAGGCCCTGCAGGCCTACCAGCTGGAGGACAAGAGCTTTCACCCGTACAGCAGCAAGTTCGACCTGTACGCGGCCAACAAGATCGGCGGCACGCTCACGCCGGCGGAAACGCGCGGGCTGAAGGTGTTCACCAACCCGGCCACCGGCAACTGCGCCTCGTGCCACTACCAGGGCGCGGGCCTGAACGGCAGCTCGGCGCTGTTCACCGACTTCTCGTACGAGGCGATCAGCGTGCCGCGCAACGCGGGCATTCCGGCCAACGGCGACCTGAAGTATTTCGACATGGGCGTGTGCGGCCCGCTGCGCACCGGCCACGCGCCGGCCGCACCCAACGCCGCGAACGGCTTCTGCGGCATGTTCAAGGCGCCGACCCTGCGCAACGTGGCGACGCGGCAGGCCTTCTTCCACAACGGCGTGATGCATTCGCTGGAGCAGGTCGTGCGCTTCTACAACACGCGCGACACGCAGCCCGAGCTGTGGTACCCCACCGTCGGCGGAACGCCCAAGGCGAAGAACGATCCCGGCTTTCCGGCGTACGGCCTCGTCACGACGCAGTACACGGGCGGCAAGGTGCGGAAGTACGACGACCTGCCGGCTGCCTACGCAGCCAACATCGACACGCAACTGCCGATGGACGGCCGCGCCGCGGGCTCCGCACCTCCCATGTCCGAGCAGGACATCGCGGACCTGCTCTGCTTCCTGAACACCCTGAGCGATGCGGACACGGCACCGGCCACGCCCGCGAAGCCGGGGGCGTGCGTCAATTGATTTGCCTACACATGAACAACAAGATCCTTTGCGCGGCAATCGGCGCCGCCGCCCTGGCCGCACTCGCGGGCTGCGGCCCGCAGCAGCCCGAAGCCGACCTGCCGAACCTCACGGCCGCGATGAACGCCTACCTTGCGAAAAAAGGCGACCTGTGCCTGGGCAAGACCCAATGGCCCATCGACGTGCCGCAGCGCGAGGCAGGCACGCGCGCGCGCAACGCGGTGCAGATGCCGGTGCTGGAGCATGTCGGGCTGGTGAGTGCGTCCACGGCGAAGGTCGAGAACGACAAGGAGGCTGGCGAAATCGAGGTCACCCGCTACGCGCTGACCGACGAAGGAAAGAAGTACTTTCTGGTGCGCAAGAACCAAAGCGGCCAGGGCGGCCAGGGCGACTTCTGCGCCGCCCACCTGACGCTCGACAAGATCGTCGGCTGGGAAGCGCGCAAGGACGCCAAGGACCCGGCCGAAGTCGTCGTCACCTACACCTACAGGATCGATGCCGCGCCCTGGACGGACAATGCCGACGTGCAAAAGGCCTTTCCGATGGTCGACCGCGTGGTGCGCGGCGCCGGCACCATGCAGCTGAAGCAGAACTTCAAACGCACCGGCAACGGCTGGGTTCCGGCGGAAGTCTGAGCCGATGGATGCGGTGCTGCGTTTCTCGCCCGCGCTGAGCGACTGGGTATTGCACAACCTGCGCCAGGGCTGCGCCCCCGCGAACGTGATCAAGGCCATGTGCGCGCAAGACATGCCGCCCGAGGCCGCCAGGACCATCGTCGATGCCTTCGTGTTCGCGCTGCGCACCGGAAGCCCGGTGCCTGTCGATTCGGTAACGGTAGCGCCCCTCTACCAGTACGAGCCGCCGCGGCTGCCGCCGGGCACGTCGATCCGCACCACGGACCGGCTCGTGCGCGTGGCCGCGCGCGCGGCGCAGCCGGCCATGGCTGTGCTCGACGACGTGTTCGACGCGCGGGAATGCGAAGAGCTGATCGCGCTCGCGAGGCCCCGGCTGGCGCCATCGACCACCGTCGATCCGCTGTCCGGGCGCGACCTTGTCGGTGAACAGCGCAGCAGCCTGGGCATGTTCTTCCGGCTGCGCGAAAACGCCTTCATCGCCAGGCTCGATCAGCGCGTGTCGGAGCTCATGAACCTGCCGGTGGAAAACGGCGAAGGCCTGCAGGTGCTGTGCTACCCGGCCGGCGCGCAGAGCATGCCCCACTTCGATTTCCTGGTGCCGTCGAACGCAGCCAACAAGGCCTCGCTGGCACGCAGCGGCCAGCGCGTGAGCACGCTCGTGAGCTACCTCAACGAGGTGGAGGAAGGCGGCGAGACCGTATTTCCCGAATGCGGCTGGTCGGTGTCGCCACGACGCGGCAGCGCGGTGTACTTCGAGTACTGCAACAGCCTTGGGCAGGTGGACCATGCATCGCTGCATGCGGGCGGACCCGTGCTGCGCGGCGAGAAATGGGTGGCGACCAAGTGGATGCGGCAGCGGCGCTTCGTGGCCGCTGGAGAGGCTTCGGACGGCTGACTCGCGGCGATGGGCGAGCCGCCTCCCGTGCGGTCTAGGGTATCGGTTTGACTTTATTTTAGATATATCTAAAATAATTCCGATACACATCATGAAGGATGCTCGCCATGAGACATTTCCATTCCGGCCATCACCACTGCCGCACCGCCCGCGGCGAACATGAAGACGGCCTTTCCGGCGGGCGCGGACAACACCGCGGCGGTGGCCGTGGCGGCGCACGCGTGTTCGGCCACGGCGGCCTGCGCTTCGTGCTGCTGCAGCTCATTGCCGACAAGCCGGCTCACGGCTACGAACTGATCAAGGCCATCGAAGACCGCCTCGGCGGCAGCTACGCGCCGAGCCCCGGCGTGGTCTACCCCACGCTCACACTGCTCGAGGAAATGGGCTACCTCAGCGTGGAAGCCGGCGACGGCAGCGGCCGCAAGCGCTACAGCATCACGGCCAGCGGCCAGGAATTCCTCGCTGCGAACCGCGAGATGGCCGACGCCATGATGGCCCGCATGAGCGGCGGCGTGGACGGCGCCGGCCCGCGCGGCGGACGGCCGCCGCAGGTCACGCGCGCCATCGAGAACCTCAAGCTCGCAATGCGCATGCGCCTGTCGGGCGCCGCGATGACCGAGCAGCAGGCGCATGAATTCGCCGCGGTGCTCGACGCCGCGGCCCAGCAGATCGAAAAGATCTGAGCCTGCGCCCTCCCCCGAATCTCAACCCGTCCTGTTCACCACAGGATTCCTGCAATGACTGACTCCAGTACCTCATCCGCCTCCACCGCGCCCGACCGCACGCCGCGCCGGGTGCGCCACGACCTGCGCTTTCGCCGGCTCACGGTGAAAACCGCGCGGCGCGTGACGCCGCACCTGATCCGCATCACCCTCGCGGGCGACGACCTCGCGGGCTTCACCAGCCCCGGCTTCGACGACCACGCGAAGATCTTCTTTCCTGATGCCACCGGCAAGCTCACGCTGCCCACGGCCGGCCCCGAGGGCCCGATCTGGCCCGAAGGCCGCCCGACCATGCGCGACTACACGCCGCGCCGCCATGACGCGACGGCCGGCACGCTCGAGATCGACTTCGCGCTGCACGAAGCCGGCCCCGCCACGCAATGGGCCGAGCAGGCCAGGCCCGGCGACGTCGTCGGCGTGGGCGGCCCGCGCGGTTCGTTCATCGTGCCGACCGAATTCGACTGGCACCTGCTGATCGGCGACGACACAGCCCTGCCCGCCATCTCGCGCCGCCTGGCTGAGCTGCCGGCCGGTGCGCGCGCGGTGGTGCTGGCGGAAGTCGACAGCGAAGCCGACGAGATTCCGTTCGACACGAAGGCCGAGCTCACGCTCGGGTGGGTGCACCGCCGCGGCACCGAACCGGGCCTGAGTCCTGTGCTGCTCGACGCGCTGAAAGCGATGCAGCTGCCGGCCGGCGACTTCCATGCATGGGTGGGTTGCGAATCGGCGATCGCCAAGGCGCTGCGCGCGCACCTCGTGGGCGAGCGAGGCGCGAACCCGAAATGGACACGGGCCTCGGGCTACTGGCGCCGCGGCGCGATCGCCACGCACGACACGCACGACGAGTAAGGTCTTGCTCCTTCCCCTCCCCGGGGAAGGAAAAAAACCGGGGCAGCCCCGCCCTCACAGCCAGCCGGCGCGCTTGAACCGGTAGTAGAGATAGCCGCAGGTGCCGGCGATCAGCCCCAGCGCCACCGCATAGCCGTAGCGGAATTTCAGCTCCGGCATGTTCTCGAAGTTCATGCCCCAGATGCCGGCGTAGGCGGTGCACACCGCGAAGATGCTGGCCCAGGATGCAAGGCGCTTGGTGACTTCGCTCTCCTCGATGGTGACCATCGACAGGTTCACCTGGACCGCCGTGCCGATGGTGTCGCGCATGGCGTCGATCGAGCCGTTGATGCGCCCCAGGTGGTCGCCCACGTCGCGGAAGTACTCCTGGGAACTCATGCAGATCTGGGGCACCCGCCCGCCGTGCAGCTTGCTGGCCGCCTCCAGCAGCGGCGCCACCGCGCGCTTCAGGATCATGCTGCGCCGCTTCAGGTCGTACAGCTGCTTGATCTTGTCGCGCGCCACGCCGCCCTGACCGAAGATCTGCTGCTCGATGGCCTCGAGCTCCACCTCCAGCGCGTCGATCACCGGGAAGTAGCGGTCGACCACCGCGTCCATCAGCGCATACAGCACGAAGCCCGCGCCGTTGCGCAGCAGCTCGGGCTCGCGTTCGCAGCGCTCGCGCACGCCCAGAAAGCCCTGCTTGCTGCGGTTGCGCACCGACAGCACGTAGTTGGTGCCGACGAACACGTCGACCTCGCCCACGTTCGTGCAGTGCTCGCCCTCGGGCGAAGGCTCCACGAGGTGCATGACGACGAAGAGCGAATCGCCGTACTCCTCCACCTTGGGGCGCTGGTGGCCATGCTGCGCGTCTTCCACCGCGAGCGGATGCAGGCCGAATTCCTGCTGCATCTCGGCCAGCTCCCCCGGCGTGGCGTCGCTCAGTGCCACCCAGACAAAGCACCCCGGCCGGCTGATGTATTCGCTGATGTCCTCGACCGGAATGTCGGCGAGCTTGGCACCGTTTTCATAGGCCACGCAGTTGATCAGCATCGGTACCCCACAAAGTTCGCAGTCATAAGCTGCCAATGGTGCCATGCGGGCGAAGGAGTACGCATTCGGGGAAGCGATCCACGGCAGCTTCAGAGAAGACGCCGAGACCCGAGAAAAGCAGGCTCATACGGCGGACCGGCATGTCGTCGAGTTCGGGCAACCGGCTCGAGACGGTCTGGACGCTGGAAATCGAGATCGGCACCCCGGGAATCGCTCTGACGCGCGAGCAGACGATCCGGGTGTCCTGATGGCCCTGCGAAAGGGTGGCGCCGGGCAGGCCACAATAATGGGTTGATCTTTCGCCGCGTTGCCCCCAGGGCAACGCCGGATAGCCTCTTTTCTCCATGTCATCCATGGCTTATGCAGACAACCAATGACGGACAAAACACAGTTGGCGGCAACTGATCTTTCGGGCCACACGCCCATGATGGCGCAGTACCTCGGCCTCAAGGCCAACCATCCGGACACCCTGCTGTTCTACCGGATGGGCGATTTCTACGAACTCTTCTGGGCCGACGCCGAGAAGGCCGCGCGCCTGCTCGACATCACGCTCACCCAGCGCGGCCAGTCGGCCGGCCAGCCGGTGGTGATGTGCGGCGTGCCCTTCCATGCGGTCGACACCTACCTCGCGCGGCTCATCAAGCTGGGCGAATCGGTGGCCATCTGCGAGCAGGTGGGCGAGGTCGGCGCCAGCAAGGGGCCGGTGGAGCGCAAGGTGGTGCGGGTGGTCACGCCCGGCACGCTGACCGACTCCGAACTGCTCAACGACAAGAGCGAATCGCTGCTGCTCGCGGTGCATGCTGGCTCGCGCAATTTCTGCGGACTGGCCTGGCTCAGCGTGACAGGTGCCGAACTGCGGCTGGCCGAATGCCCGGCCGACGCGCTCGAAGCCTGGATCGCGCGCATCGCGCCGAGCGAGCTGCTCTACAGCGCCGAAGTGACGCCCGCCTTCGAGCAACGCCTGAAGGCCGCGCGCGCCACCACGCCGTTCACGCTGTCGCTGCGACCGGCGTGGCAGTTCGACGGTGGCCTGGGCGAACGCAAGCTCAGCGAGCAAATGGGCAGCAACAGCCTCGCCGCCTGGAACGCGGAGTCGCTCACCAACGCGCACGCCGCGGCCGCCGCGCTGCTGGGCTATGCGGAGCACACGCAGGGCCGCGCGCTCTCGCACGTGCAACGCCTCTCGGTCGAGCGCGACGGCGACCTGATCGAGCTGCCGCCCACCACGCGGCGCAACCTCGAACTGGTGCAGACGCTGCGCGGCGAAGACTCGCCCACCATGTTCTCGCTGCTCGACACCTGCATGACAGGCATGGGCAGCCGGCTCCTGAAGCGCTGGCTGCTTTCGCCGCGGCGCGACCGCTCCGAGGCGCAGGCCCGGCTCGAAGCCATTGGCGCACTGCAGGCCACGGTGCTGGGCGGCACGGCTGCACCCTGGCGCACGCTGCGCGAGCAGCTCAAGAACACGAGCGACGTGGAACGCATCGCCGCGCGCATCGCGCTGCGCCAGGTGCGACCGCGCGAACTGCTGGCGCTGCGCCTGGCGCTGTCGAAGGCTGAACAGCTCGCGCCGCTGCTGCCCGGCGCCGCCGCACTGCTGGCCCGGATCGCCGAACGCCTCGCCCCGCCACCGGGCTGCGCCGACCTGCTGGCCAGCGCTATCAAGCCCGACCCATCCGCGCTGGTGCGAGACGGCGGCGTGATCGCCACCGGCCACGACGCCGAGCTCGACGAGCTGCGCGCCATCAGCGAGAACTGCGACGACTTCCTGCTGAAACTCGAGATCAGCGAGCGCGAGCGCACCGGCATCAGCAACCTGCGGGTGCAGTTCAACCGCGTGCACGGCTTCTACATCGAGGTGACGCAAAGCGCGCTCTCCAAGGTGCCCGACAACTACCGCCGCCGCCAGACGCTGAAAAATGCCGAGCGCTTCGTCACGCCCGAGCTGAAGGCCTTCGAGGACAAGGCCCTGAGCGCGCAAGACCGCGCGCTGGCCCGCGAGAAATGGCTGTACGAGCAGCTGCTCGACGCGCTGCAGCCCTCGGTGCCCGCGCTCACGCAGCTGGCCGGCGGCATCGCCACGCTCGACGCGCTGTGCGCACTGGCCGAGCGCTCGCACGCGCTGCACTGGCGCGCGCCCAGCTTCGTGGCGCACCCGTGCATCGAGATCCAGCAGGGCCGCCACCCGGTGGTGGAGGCGCGGCTGGCAGAGAAGTCGTCGGGCGGCTTCATCGCCAACGACACGCAGCTTGGGCCGCAGCAGCGCATGCAGGTCATCACCGGCCCCAACATGGGCGGCAAGTCGACGTACATGCGGCAGGTGGCGATCATCGTGCTGCTGGCTTCCATCGGCTCGCACGTGCCGGCGGCCGCCTGCCGGCTCGGGCCGATCGACGCGATCCACACCCGCATCGGCGCGGCCGACGACCTTGCCAATGCGCAGTCGACCTTCATGCTCGAGATGACCGAAGCCGCGCAGATCCTGCACAGCGCCACGGCCCAGTCGCTGGTGTTGATGGACGAGATCGGCCGCGGCACCAGCACCTTCGACGGGCTGGCGCTGGCCGCGGGCATTGCGGCCCAGCTGCACGACCGCAGCAAGGCCTTCACGCTGTTCGCCACGCACTATTTCGAGCTGACCGAGTTTCCGGCCACGCACCATGGTGCGGTGAACATGCACGTGAGCGCCACCGAGGCGGGCCGCGACATCGTGTTCCTGCATGAAATGCAGCCCGGCCCGGCCAGCAAGAGCTACGGCATCCAGGTGGCGCGGCTCGCGGGCATGCCCGCGGCGGTGGTCAACCATGCGCGGCAAGCGCTGGAAGCACTCGAATCGCAGCATGCGCAAACTCGTGCACAGGTCGACCTGTTCGCACCGCCCCCGGTAGCCGAAACGCCGCTGGCCAGCGCCGTAGAATCCGCGCTGGCTGCGCTCGACCCCGACACCATGAGCCCGCGCGAGGCGCTCGACGCCTTGTATGCCCTTCAAAAACTGAATAAACGTGAACTCGGCGCCGCATGACCGGGCACCGTTCATGCAAGATGAACTCATGACTTACTGCGTAGGCATCAAACTCAACGCCGGCCTGGTGTTTCTCTCCGACTCGCGCACCAACGCGGGCGTGGACCACATCAGCACCTTCCGCAAGATGATCGTCTACGAGCAGCCGGGCGACCGCGTCATGGTGCTGCTGTCGGCGGGCAACCTGAGCATCTCGCAGTCGGTGCGCGAAATCCTCCAGATCGAGGAACTGCGCGAAACCCGCGAGGACGGCACGCAGGGCGACCCGATCACCATCTGGAACGCCAAGAGCATGTTCGATGCCGCGCGCGTGCTGGGCTCGGCGGTGCGCCACGTGTACGACCGCGACGCCGAAGCACTCAAGCATGCGGGGCTGGACTTCAACGTGTCCTTCATCTTCGGCGGGCAGGTCAAGGGCGAGGGCATGCGCCTGTTCCTGGTCTACGCGGCGGGCAACTTCATCGAAGCGACCACCGAGACGCCCTACTTCCAGGTCGGCGAATCGAAATACGGCAAGCCCGTGCTCGACCGCGTGCTCACGCCAGAGACCCCGCTCGACGAGGCCGCCAAGTGCGCGCTGGTGTCGATGGACTCGACCATGAAGTCGAACCTGTCGGTCGGCCTGCCGCTCGACCTCGTGGTGTACGAGGCCAACAAGCTCGAGACCGACCGCGTGATCTGCATCGACGCCGACAACCCCTACTACCGCATGATGCACAACAGCTGGGGCCAGAAGCTGCGCGAGGTGTTCGACAGCATCGAAGATCCGGTGTGGGACGACAGCCATACCGAGCATCCGCTGAAGATGCCCGCCACGCGGCACAGCGCGCTGCGCAAGATCTCCACGCCCGACGAAAAACTCATCTGAAGCCCGGTGCGGCTGTGGTGATGCCTCCCGTCGTCTTCTCGCACGGCAACAGTTTTCCCGCGAGCACCTACCGCGTCGTTCTCGACAGCCTGCGCGACCGCGGCTTCGAGGTCGACGCCATCGAGAAGTTCGGGCACGACCCGAAGTATCCCGTCACCGACAACTGGCCGCACCTCGTGCAGCAGCTGGCCGACTTCGCGCAGCAGCACGCCGGCCGCGCCAGCAGACCGGTGTTCCTGGTCGGCCATTCGCTGGGTGGAATCCTGAGCCTGATGTGCGCGGCGCTGCATCCGGAGCTCGCTTGCGGCGTGGTGCTGCTCGATTCGCCGATCCTCAGCGGCTGGCGCGCGAACACGCTCAATGTGGTCAAGCGCACGCCCCTCATGAAGAGCGTGTCGCCCGGCGCCATCAGCCACCGGCGCAGGAACAGCTGGGCACACCGGGAGGCGGTGTTCGAGCACTTCCGCAGCAAGAAGGCGTTTGCCAAGTGGGACGAGCAGGTGCTGCACGACTACATCGACCACGGCACCTTCGAGGGGGAAAACACGCGCGAGCTGAGTTTCGACCGCAACGTGGAAACGGCCATCTACAACACCTTGCCCCATAACCTCGGTGCCCTGCTGCGCCGCCACCCGCCCAAGTGCAAGGTGGCCTTCATCGGCGGGCGCCAGTCGGTGGAGATGAGGCAGGTAGGCATGGCGATGACCGAGCAAGTCACCAAGGGACGCATCGCGATGCTCGACGGCGGCCATCTGTTTCCCATGGAAAAGCCGCTGGCCACCGCCGCTGCCATCGAGGCGGCGCTGCGCAACCTGCTCTGAGCGGCCGCCGCGCCGTCACTCTTCGGCAACGTGCACCCCGGGCCGCCTGCCCGAATTCCATTGGCCCCCGAGCGCCCGCTCGATCTGCGCCGCCAGCTGCAGCAGCAGCCCGTCGTTCGCCTGGGCAGCCTGTGCCTGGATGCCCAGCGGCAGGCCATTGTCTTGCGCGGCCATCGGCAGCGAGATGCCCGGCATGCCGCACAGATTGGCCAGCGGCGTGTAGGCGAAGTTCTGCCAGAGGTTGGCGAACCAGTCGTATACCGAAGGATTCGTGCTGGTCGTGAGGTACTCGCTGGTGCCCACCTTCGGCGTGGGCAGCGCGGTGATGGGCGTGAGGATGATGTCCCAACGCTGGAAGAAGTCGCCGAAGGCGCGCGAAGTGGTGTTGAACACCGCCTGCATCTTCGCTCGCTCGGTGTACGAGGTGTGCAGTCCCGCTTCCCAGATCTTGATGTTGATCGGCTCCAGCAGCTCGGCCGGCGGGCGCTCCAGCCCCAGCCGGTGCAGGTGGCCGTCGATGACCTGTGCGAAGTTGCTGATGTAGCAGGTGGTCTGCGCGTCGAAGGCCGTCTGGAAGTCCACCTCCGGCAGGGCCCACTCGACGTGATGGCCCAGCCCTTCAAGGAACCTGCCCACGCGCTCCAGCTCGGCCACGAAATGCGGCGTGGCGCGGAAGTCGCCCCACTCGTGCGACAGCGCGATGCGCAGGCGGCCCGGGTCGCGCCGGATGAGTTCGCTGTACGGCGCGGCCGGCGACCAGAAGGGCATGAACTCGCCGGGCGCGCCGCCGCGGCAGTGGTCGACGAAGGCGGCCGTGTCGCGCACGGTGCGGCTGTGGCAGCCCTGGATCGACACCAGCCCCGAAAGATCGGACAGCCCCGGCGCCAGCGAGAACACGCCGCGCGACACCTTCAGCCCGATGTTGCCGTTCACGCCCGCCGGAATGCGGATGGAGCCGCCGCCGTCGGTGGCATGCGACAGCGGCAGTACGCCCGCGGCCACGATCGCCGCCGTGCCGGCCGACGAGCCGCAGGTGGTGTATTCGAGGTCCCAGGGATTGCGCGTGACGTGGAAGGCGTTCTCCGCCGAGCTGCACACGCCGAACTCCGGCGTGGTGCTGCGGCCCACGATGTTCAGCCCCGCCTTGCGCAGCTGCTGTGTGAGAAAGCTGTCGGCCGCCGGGCGATGGCCCTGCATCATCATCGAGCCGAACTCCTGCAGCCGGCCCTTCAGCGTGGGGCCCAGGTCCTTCATCAGGTAGGGCAGGCCCGCGAACACACCTTCGGGGTTCATGCCGTCCTTCAGCGGGTCGGCCACCACGTCGTCGAAAACCTCGACGACCGCGTCCAGATGCGGGCTGACCTTCGCGATGCCGGCCGCGGCCTGCGCGGCCAGTTCCGCCGCCGTCACGTCGCCCTTGCGCACGCGTTCGGCCAAACCGATGCCGTCGTGATCAGCCCATTCGCTCCAGCTCATTGCCAACGTCATTTCGCGGTGCTCCATTTCTTGTTCGTCGAGGAAAGTGCGTCCGATTTTGCCGAGCGTGTCGGCGCGACGCATACTCGTGCGTCCTTGGGTGAGCAGGAACGAAGGACAAGCAAGCGCGCCGCATGACCGACGACGACACCGCCTGGATCGCCACCACGTTGACCGCCTCGCGCCCGCGCGCGGTGGCCGCGCTGCTGCGCTACTTCCGCGAGCTCGACATGGCCGAGGAAGCTTTCCAGGAAGCCAGCCTGCGCGCCCTGCGGCACTGGCCCGCGAGCGGCCCGCCGCGCGATCCGCTGGCCTGGCTGATCTTCGTCGGGCGCAACGCGGCGCTCGACGAGGTGCGCCGGCGCGGCCAGCACGAGCCGCTGCCCGAGGACGACGCGCTCATTTCCGACCTCGACGACACCGAGGCCGCCCTGGTCGAGCGGCTCGACCAGGCGCACTACCGCGACGACGTGCTGCGCCTGCTCTTCGTCTGCTGCCACCCCGAGCTGCCGCTGACGCAGCAGATCGCGCTGGCATTGCGCATCGTCTCGGGCCTGTCGGTGCGGGAGATCGCGCGCGCCTTCCTGGTCGGCGAAAGCGCGATGGAGCAGCGCATCACCCGCGCCAAGAAGCGCGTGGCCTCGGCCGGCATTCCCTTCGACACGCCGGGCCGGCGCGAACGCGACGAGCGGCTGGCGGCCGTGTGCACCACCGTCTACCTGCTCTTCAACGAAGGCTATTCGGCCAGCGGCGGCGAGGAGCACGTGCGCACCGCGCTGTGCGAGGAGGCGATACGCCTTGCGCGGCTGCTGCTCGAACTGTTCCCCGGCGAGCCCGAGCTGATGGGCCTGGCCGCCCTGCTCCTGCTGCAGCATGCGCGCGCCGATGCGCGGCTGGATGCCGGCGGCATGGTCGTGCTGCTCGAAGACCAGGACCGCGCACGCTGGAACCGCGCGCTCGTCGCCGAGGGGCTGGCACTGGTCGAAGGCGCGCTGCGGCAGCGCGGGCCCGGCCCCTACCAGCTGCAGGCCGCCATCGCCGCCACCCACGCGCAGGCCGCGCACGCCGGGGACACGGACTGGGCCGAGATCGACCGCCTCTACGCCGCGCTCGAAACCTTGCAGCCATCGCCCGTCGTCACGCTGAACCGCGCGGTGGCGGTGCACAAGCTGCACGGGCCGCAGACCGCGCTGGCGCTGACCGAACCGCTGGCCGGCGCGCTCGACGGCTACTTCCACTTCCACGGCCTGCAGGGCGCGCTGCTGATGCAGCTGGAGCGCGCCGACGAAGCCCGTGCCGCCTTCGCACGCGCCCTCGGCATGGCCCGCACGGCAGCGGAGGCCGCGCACATCCGCACGATGCTCGACCGCCTGGGCTCGCCCGGCTGACTCCATCCATCCCACCCGCCACGAACCACGGAAAGAAAAGGAAGACCATGCTCTATTCCATCCTCATCTACGGCTCCGAATCCGCGGTGGCCGCCTGGGAGCCCGGCGTCGAAGAGGAAATGCTCGAACGCCACACCGACCTGCGCGAAGACCTGCACTCGCAGGGCCGGCTCGGCACCGTGCTGCGGCTGATGCCGAACGTGGCGACCACGGTGCGCCGCGCGGGCGACATGCACCCTCTGGTCACCGACGGCCCCTTCGCCGAGACGAAGGAGCAGCTCATGGGCATCTACATCGTGGAGTGCGAGTCGGTCGAGGAGGCCACCCACGCCGCGCACCGGCTGGCCTTCGAGGGCGGGGTGTTCGAGATCAGGCCGGTCACCTGGTACGACCCGGGCGTGATTGCGGCGCGCATTCCGCAGGTCTGAAAAAAGAGGAAAAACTTCCGCGGCGATGTCGGATCGGACCGCCGCCCCGCGTCCTTGGATGGAACGCCCGCATGTCGCGGGCGGCAATCCGAGGAGAAACGATGTCGCAGACGTTCAGGAACAAGTGCGTGGTGGTTCACGGTGGCAGCGGTGCCATCGGCGGCGCGGTGGCCCGCGCCTTCGCGCGTGAAGGCGCCAGGGTGTTCATCACGGGGCGAGACCGCTCCAGGCTCGATGCGGCAGTGCGGACCATCGAAACCGAGGGCGGACGCGCCGAGGCCGACGTGGTCGATGCGCTCGACGAGCAGGCCATGATCCGCCACGCCGCCGAGGTGGCCGAACGCGCCGGCGGCATCGACATCGCGCTCGACGCCATCGGCGTGATGCACGTGCAGGGCACGCCGCTCGCGGCGCTGCCGCTGGAAGACTTCTTTCTGCCCGTGCAGGCCTACACCCGCGGCTGCTTTCTCACGGCCAAGGCCGTGGCGCCGCACATGGCGAAGCGCGGCGGCGGCGTGATTCTTTCGGTGTCCACGCCAGCCTCGCGCCTGCCGGGGCCGGGTTACCTGGGCCACGCGGTGGCCTGCGCGGGCGTGGAGGCGCTTTCGCGCCACATGGCGGGCGAGCTGGCGGCCTTCAACATCCGCACCGTGTGCATCCGCTCGCACGCCATTCCCGAGGCGGTGACGGCAGGCTCGCACGCCCGCGAGGTGTTCCGCCCGGCCGCCGAGAGCATGGGGCTCACGGTGGAGCAGATGCTCGCGGCCAAGCCGCCCGGCCTGCTGGTGCAGCGTCTGCCTTCGCTCGACCAGATGGCGGCCGCCGCACTGTTCGCGGCCTCCGAAGGTGCGGGCGCGATGACGGGCGCTGTGCTGAACCTGAGCGGGGGTGTCACGCTGGACTAAGGTGTGGTCAGGGCGGGCTCCCTAGAATCGCCCGGGTCATTCCCGAACCTCGCCGATTCCGCATGCAGCCTGAATTTCCGTCAGCGCCCGCGCTGGCCGACGCACTGATCGTCGACCCGTTCTATCTCGCGATCTCGGTCGATTTCGAGCACGACATGCCGCAGCGCAAGGCGGTGCTCGCCAACTACTTCGCCTACTCGCTGGGCGAGGCCGCGCGCACTGGCCGCTACCTCGCCGCCGAAGACGCCCGGCTCGGGGCGGCGGCCTGGCTGCTGCCTCGCGCCGATGCGATCGATGCGGCCGAGTCGGCGGCGAAGAGCGACTACCTCGCCGGGGCGCTGGGCCCGCGAGGCCATGACAACTACCGCCGCATCGTCGATTTCATGGCCGCCCGCTCGCCGGCCGTGGCGCCGGCGCATGCCTGGTACCTGTCGATCCTCGGCATCTCGCCCGATGCACAGGGGCGCGGGCTGGGCGGGCAGCTGCTGGCGCCCACGCTGGCCGAGGCCGACGCGGCGGGCGTGCCTTGCTTCCTGGAAACCTTCACGCCGCGCAGCGTGGCCTTCTACGAGCGGCTGGGCTTCCGCGGCGAGGCGGAGCACCTGGAGCCGGTCACGAATTCGACTTACCTGATCATGTGCAGGCCTACCTGACAATAGTTGGCAACAAGTCTGGAAAAATAAGCAAATACCTTGCGCCCGGCTCGCCGGCCTGGCCGAAGAATCCGCCGCATGCCCCCCTTTCCGACCGAAGACGCCGAACCCGTTTCGCTGAGCCCCACGCTGATCGTCGAGGACGAGCCGGCCATGCAGGAGCGCCTGCGCTACGTGCTGTCCACCCTCGGCTGCGACGAGAACCGCATTTCGGTGACCGACAGCGTCACCGGCGCCCGGCAACTGCTCGACAAACAGGGCTACGGCGTGGTGCTGGTGGACATCGGCCTGCCCGACGGCAGCGGGGTCGAGCTCATCGGCTGGCTGCAGGCGCACCACCCGGGCGTTCCGGCGGTGGTGATCTCGGCCTGGCGCACGGAGGAAATCATCTTCGCAGCCCTGCGCGCAGGCGCCATCGGCTACCTGCTCAAGGAGCGCGACGACATCGAGCTGGGCATCGCGCTGCGCAGCATCGAACAGGGTGGCGCGCCCATCGACCCGAGCATCGCCCGCCACATCCTCGCCTGGCTGGCGACGCACCAGCCGCCGCCGGCCGAAGCGGCGGTGCAGGCCTCCGGCAAAGCACCGGCCGCGCTCACGCGCCGGGAGCGCAAGATACTGGAGCTCGTCTCGCAAGGCCTGAGCAACCGCGACATGGCCGAATCACTGTCGATCTCCAGGCTGACCGTGGAATGCCACACCAAGAACATCTACCGCAAGCTGGCCGTCAGCTCGCGCACCGAAGCCGTCTTCGAGGGCCGGCGGCACGGCTTGCTGCGCTGACCTGGCCCGCGCCGGCCTTCTTCCCTGCCCTTCACCATGCATAGCCCGCCTGAACGCGGGCGGCAATGCGGTTGCTGCTGCCGCTGCTGGTGGCCGTGGATACACCCAGCCCCAGGTTCAGGTTGTCGTTGACCTGGTAGCCGAAAGCGAAGCCGATGGCGGATGCGCCGGCGTAGTTGCCCGCGGCGGCCCCCATCCACTTCCTGCCTGCCGCAAGCGTCGGCATGGAGGGCATGGCGAGCGCCGCTGCAATGCCCTTTGCGGCAAAGGCATTCGCCTGGCTGGTCGCGCTGCTCACCGCCTGCTGCATTTGGTTGACGTTGATGGCGTCGGTGCCCAGCACGCCGGGTGCGACATTCGCAATGCCGCGCAACTGCCCGGTGGCCGCGTTGCCCACCGACACGGTGTTGTCGCGATCGGCCACCGAGCCCTGGCCCAGCGCGACCGCATTGCTGCCCGAAGCCAGCGTGTTGGCCCCGAGCGCCACGGCGTTGTTGCCGGTGGCCACCGCGTTGTTGCCCACGGCGGTGGTGGGATCGGCCAGCGCCCTGGCGCCTGCACCGATGGCGACCGAGCCGGCATGGCGGGCCTCGGCGCCGCTGCCGACGGCGGTGGTGCTGTCCCCGTTGGCCGTGGCATTGGTGCCCATCGCCGTGGCGCCCGCACCGGTGGCCTTGCTGCCCGTGCCGCAGGTCACGCTGCCTCCGCTGAAGCTGCACAGGCCGTTGGCGAAGGCCTGATTCATGACGCTCTGCAATGCGGCCACCTGCTGCACCGTGAAGCTGTTGGAGGTCGCCACGGCGCCTTGCTCGGCCTGCTGGACCTGCCCGACGTTGGCGGCATCCGTCATGGCCGTGCCGGCGCGAACGTTGCTGAGCGTGGTTCCCGCGCCGCCGTTGGCATTCAGGCTGACGGTCGCGCCACCCGGACCGTACTGGACCGAGTTGTTCGCCACGCCCAAGGCAGTATTCGCCGTGCCCTGGGCCGCTGCTGCCGCGGCCTGGGCTCCGTTGGCCGTGGTCTGGGCCGTGCTCGCGTTGGCGAGCGCGGTGTTCGCCGTTCCTTGGGCAGCAACAGCCACTGTCTGGGCTCCGTTCGCCATGGCCTGTGCCGTACCTGCATTGGCAAGGGCGGTGTCGGCGGTCTCTCGCACCGAGTACAGCTGGCCGCCGTTGACCGCGTCGGTGCTCGTGGCAGTCACCGATCCCGCACTGACGTTGATCAGGCCGCGCGTTTGGCCGGTGGACCCGAAGGAGACCGTATTGGCCGCCGTGGCAACGGAGTTCGCGCCAATGGCCACGCTGCCGCTCGCACCGCCTTCGACCCGACTGCCCGAGCCGATCGCCACACCGCCTGTCGCAAGCGCCGCCGCGCCCCAAGCGCCACCGTTCGCGCCGCCGATCGCCGTGCTGCCGTTGCCGGACGCCAATGCGCCCTGGTTGGTGCCCGCGGCGCTTCCGATGGCGACCGCCGAGTTGCCCGTAGCCTGCGCACCGCTGCCGCCGGTCTGGCCGCCGAAGCCGCAGCAGCCGTCAATGCCGGCGGCGCCAGCGCCGACGGCAATGGCGCCGAAGGACGTGGCCTGGGCGCCGCTTCCCCCTGCCCCTCCCGTGCCACCCGCAGAACCTGCCCCCGCGGTTCCGCCACCCCCGATGGCCGTCGAACCGTTCGCGGTTGCACTGGCGCCAACGCCGCCTGTTCCACCGGTTCCGCCAGCAGTTCCGCTGCTGCCATCTCCACCCGCACCGATCGCGGTGGCCCCGTCGCCGGAAACCGTAGCCGCGCCGCCGCCGCCACTGGTCGTCCAGCCTGGCAGAGTGGGCCCTGCGTTGCCCGCGCCACCGGCCGCATAGCCCGCGGCGTGCGCGCTTCCTGCGACAAGCAAGGTCATCGCCAGCAGTTGCCTTAGCCCCCCTGCGAACCGCCGTTTTCCTCTCGGGCATTCGCGCAAGACTTCATACTCGCCATTGACGTGGATCCGGATGGACATCGACTTCTCCCTCTGTGAACAACCAAGACAAAACATGGCAAAGTGTGTCTTTTCGTTTTCATCGAGGCCATCCCCGAGAACTGGTAAATGAAGGATCTGGATCGGATGAGGAGCCGGCAGCCCGCGTCGCCCGCACAGGCATTGCTTGCCGCGTTGATGGGCGCCCTTCTTTTCTTCCTCCTTGTTTACATCCCTGCGAGGACGCTCGCGCAGCAGCCCCCTCCTCCCGAGTTCCATGTCGAGGCAGTGCGCGGCACGGGCTGGAACGAGACCAGTCCGCCGACCGACGGCTGGACGCGCGTCACGCTGCCCGACAGCTGGGCCGAACGCTGGCCCGGCTTCGACGGCGTGGTCTGGTATCGCCTCACTTGGGAGCAGCCCGAACAGCCGCGTGAAGCGGGCCTGCTGCTGCACTACCTGAACATGGCCGGCGAGGTGTCGCTCAACGGCACGACGATTTCGCGCGACCAGAGCCTGGTCGAGCCGCTCACCCGCGCCTGGAACACGCCGCGCTACTGGCTGCTGGTGCCGCCGTTGCTGAAACCCGGCAGCACCAACACGCTGCTGGTGCGCGTGTCGGGCCTCTTCGCCTACCAGGCAGGGCTGGGGCCGGTGAGCCTGGGCACGCCGGCCGCGACGCAGGCCGAGTTCGACAGCGAACGCCTGGTGCGCCGCGACCTGCAGGTGCTGGGCCTCGCGGTGAGCGCCGCCGTGTCGGCCTTCTTCGCCGCGCTGTGGCTGCTGCGGCGCAAGGAAGGCGCCTACGGCTGGTTCGCCCTGATGAACATGCTGTGGCTGCTGTTCGGCTACAACCAGATCGCCACCAGCCCCTGGCCCTTTGCGAGCAACCACGCATGGCAGGCGCTGAACATCTCGGTGCTGCTGGTCTTCAGCGTGTCCTACCTCGTCTTCGCGCTGCGCTTCTGCGCGCGGCGCATGCCCTGGCTGGAGGGTGCGGCCTTGGTGATCGCGGTCGCCGGCGTGCTCGACCTGTGGCTGGCGCCCGTTTCCGATCTGATCGCGCATCGCGCCATCTGGATGTCGGCAGGAACGCTCATGAGCATCGCCGTGAACTGCGCCTCGATCGTTCACGCCGCGCGCCATCGCGACAGCCCCATGCGCTCGCTGACGCCCTTCATGGCGGTATCGGCGGCCGCGGCCACGCACGACCTGCTGGCGTTCACCCAGTTGATCGACGCCACCATCTACTACACGGCCATCTCGTCCTACGGGCTGCTGCTGGGCATGGCGCTGACGCTGGCCGCGCGCTTCGTGAGCAGCCTCAAGCGCATCGAGAACTTCAACACCGAGCTGATCGAGGAAGTGAACGCGGCCAAGGCCGAACTGGCCGCCACGCTGGCGCAGCAGCATGCGCTGGAGCTGGCCCATGCGCGCATCGGCGAGCGCGTGAACCTGGTGAGCGACCTGCACGACGGGCTGGGCGGCATGCTGGTGGGCAGCATCGCGACACTGGAGCGCAAGCCCGGGAACCTCGGCGCGCCCGAGCTGCTGGCGATGCTCAAGCGCCTGCGCGACGACCTGCGGCTCATCATCGACGCCACCGGCCGCGACGACGGCGCCCGCGCCCTGGGCGAGTTGCTGGCGCCGATGCGCCACCGCAGCGCGCAGTTGCTGGACGCCAACGGCATCGACTGCCGCTGGCAGGTGTCGGGCATCGACACGCTGGAGCTGCCGCCCTCGCAGAGCCTGGACCTGATGCGCTTCCTGCAGGAGGCGCTGACCAACGTGCTCAAGCACAGCGCGAGCCGCCGGGTGGACGTGACGGTGGCGCGCGATGGCGCCGATCTGCGGCTCAGCGTGCGCGACGACGGGCGCGACTTCGAGGTCGAGGGCCAGACGGCCGGCGCGGGCCTGCGCAATCTGCGCACGCGGGCGCGCCGGCTGGGCGCGGAGCTGCTGCTGCAGTCGCGCCCGGGCGAAACGCAAGTCGCGCTGCGAATGCCGCTGGCAGTCTGATCAGAGCTCCAGCACCAGCCGCCCTTCGCAGGCGCGCGAGCAGCAGGCCATCATCTTGGTGTTGGCGTCGCGCTCCACCCGCGTGAGCACCACGTCACGGTGATCGACCTTGCCGGAGAGCACGCGCACCTCGCAGGAGCCGCACAGGCCTTCCTCGCAATCGCTCTGCACGTCGACGTTCGCGGCGCGCAGCGCGGTCAGCAGAGTCTGGTCGGGCGGCACCGTGAGGACGAGGCCGGAATCCTTCAGCTCCACCTCGAAGGCATGTTCCTTCGATGGATCGAGCGTGGCCAGCGTGGATTCGAAATGCTCCACGCGCAGCGCTCCCTCGGGCCAGGCCGCGCAGCAGTCTTCCAGCGCCTCGAGCATGCGCAGCGGGCCGCAGGCATACACCTGCGCGCCGGGCACCGGCTGCGCGAGCAGCGCCTGCAGGTCGTTGCGCCGGCCTTCGTCCGCGACGTGCAGGTGCAGCCGCTCGCCGTGCAGCGCGGCCAACTCGTCGACGAAGGCCATGCTGCTGCGGCTGCGGCCGCTGTAGTGCAGCTCGTAGTCCATGCCCAGCGCCTTCGCGCGCCGCGCCATCGCGCTCACCGGCGTGATGCCGATGCCGCCGGCGATGAAGATCGCCTTCTTCAGCGACTCGTCGAGCCTGAAGTGGTTGCGCGGGCCGCGGATGCGCAGCCGGTCGCCCGCCTTCACGCTGCCATGCACCCAGGCCGAGCCGCCGCGCCCCTCGGGCTCGTGCAGCACGGCGATCTCGAAGGCGCCCGCGTCGTCCGGGTCGCCGCACAGCGAGTACTGGCGCGACAGCTCGGGCGTGCCGCATTCCACGTCGATGTGCGAGCCGGCCGTCCAGCGCGGCAGCGGCTTGCCGTCGGGCGACACCAGGCGCAGCCTGACGATGCCATCGGCCACGGGCGTCACGGCCTGCACCACCACGGGCCGTGCGATGGCGTGCGCCGAAGGCTCGCCGATGCGCACCGGCACGCGCACGTCGCGCAGGCCGGGGTTCGCGCGCTCGGGGTTGGCGGCCGGGTCCCATTCCACCCACAGGTGCTCGGGGCCGCGGAAGGAGGTGTTCGGCACGTAGGTGAAGCGCTGCTCGGAAAGCCGCATGTGCGGCAGCCGGCGCGTGAACTCCTCCAGGAAGATCTGCATCTCCATGCGCGCCAGGTTCTTGCCCATGCACTGGTGCGAGCCGTAGCCGAAGGTCAGGTGGTCGCTGGCGTTGTCGCGGCGGATGTCGAACAGGTCGGCATCGAAAAAATGCCCCTCGTCGTGGTTGGCCGAAGAGGTGACGATCAGCAGGCGCGAGCCCGCCGGCAGGTCGACGCCGCCGACCTGAGTGTCTTTCGTGACCATGCGCCGCCACGCGGCCACCGAGCCGTTGTGGCGCAGGCACTCTTCCACCGCGTTGGGAATGAGCCCCGGGTCCTCGCACAGCTCGCGCCACACCTGCGGGTGCTGCAGCAGCAGCTTCACCGCGTTGGCGGTGGCGTTGGCGGTGGTCTCGTGCGCGGCGACGATGCCGGCCATCATCATCGAGTGCAGGTACGAGTCGGTCACCACCTCGGGGTGCAGCATCTGCTTGCGGATGCCGTACTGCATCCAGCCGGGTGCGTCCGGGTCCTGCCGCATCTTGGCCAGCACCTTGCCGGCGTACTGCCAGAAGTTGCCGACCGCGTGCGCCACGGCCACCTGCTCCTCGGGCTTCGGACGGCCCCAGGTGTTGACGGTGTGCGCGATGGAGTACTTGCGCAGCGTGTCCATGTCTTCCTCGGGCACGCCGAGGAAGTGCAGCGCTACCGTGAGCGGAATTTCCCACAGCATCTGGTCGACGAGGTCGGCGCGGCCGTCGTCGATGAAGCGGTCGACGTACTCGCGCGCCAGCTCGCGCACCATGGGCTCGTGGTGCTTCAGCGCCTCGGGCGTGAACGGGTCCATCAGCGCGCGGCGGCGCGGCATGTGGGCGGGCTCGTCCTCGTTGACCAGCGTGCGGTTGAGCGCGAAGCCGTAGGAGGCCAGCACCGCATTGGCCTCCTCGCCGGTGGGCGTGATCTTCTCCAGCGCGATCGAGGGGCTGAAGGTGATGTTGTCGCGGAACACCGCCTTGATGTCCTCGTAGCGCGTGAGCACCCAGTAGCCCAGCTTGGGGCCGTAGAAGATGGGCTCCTGCTCGCGCGCCCAGCGCACGTACTCGGGCGGGTCCTGCTGGTAGCCGTCCTCGAAGGGGTCGAAGCCGGCGGCGCGCTGGCTCACCGGGCAGCCGGTGGGCGTGCGCTCGGAGGACAGCGCCCCGTGCGCGACGGGGCAGCCGGAGGTGCGCGAGGACGTGGCGGTATCGGACATGGCGGGCAGCTTCAGTCGAGGGTGATCTTCAGGTCGCGGATGAGCTTGTGCCAGCGCACCGTCTCGTTCTTCAGCAGCTCGGCGTACTGCGCGGGCGTGTTGCCCACCGGCTCCACGCCGAAGTCGACCATGCGCGTGCGCACCGAGGGCTCGCTGATGGCGGCGACCAGCTGGCGGTTGAGCGTGTTCACCACGTCGGCTGGCGTGGCCGAGGGCACCACCACGCCGACCAGCGCGGCGGCCTCGACGTTCTTGTAGCCCAGCTCGGCGAAGGTGGGCACGTCGGGCAGCTGCGGCAGGCGCGTGGGGTTGGCCACGGCCAGTGCGCGCACCTTGCCGCCCTTGATGAAGCCGGAGCCCGCGGCCAGGTCGACCATCATGGCCGGCAGCTGCCCGCCGACCACGTCAGCCAGCGCGGGTGCCGCGCCGCGGTACGGCACATGCACCATGAAGAGCTTGGCCTCCACCTTCAGCAGCTCCATGGCCAGGTGGTGCGGGCTGCCCGCGCCGGCCGAGGCGTAGTTGATGCCGCCCGGCTTGGCCCGGGCCTGGGCGATGAAGTCCTTGGCCGAACTGAAGCCCGAGTTGGCGCCGACGACCAGGATCATCGGGAACTTGCCCATCAGCGTGACGGGCGCCAGGTCTTTCGTGGGGCTGTAGCTCAGCGACTTGTAGAGCGCGGGGTTGAACACCAGCGTGCCGTTGTCGGCCGAGAGGATGGTGTAGCCGTCGGCCGCCGCGCGCGCGGTTTCGGAAGCGGCCAGCGCGGTGTTGCCACCCGGCTTGTTGTCCACCAGCACCGGCTGCGCGACCTGGGTGGACAGCGTCTGCGCCACCGTGCGCGCAAGGAAGTCGGAACCGCCGCCGGCTGCGTAGGGAACGATCCAGCGGATCGGCTTGGCGGGAAAGGCCTGCTGTGCGCCGGCGCCGGCAGCGACGGCAGCCAGGGAAAGAACCGCGAGGCAGCGGGCGAAGTGCTTCTTCATGAGGGTGTCTCCGTACTGGATTTTGTGTATTGCGTAATTATCATACGCATAGCGTAATTCACGAATCGCGGGTTTACCCGACCCCATCGCGCGAGCACCTAACATCCAGCCGTCATGACGCAGTCCACGGAATCCGAGCCCTCCTCTCCTCCCACCCGCGAACGCCGCCAGCGCGTGCAGTCCGCCGAGACCGGCATGTCCGTGCTCAAGGGGCTGGCGCACCTGGGCGGGCGCAGCAGCCTGACCGCGCTGTCGGCGCACGTCGCCGAGAGCCCCGCCAAGGTGCACCGCTACCTCGCGAGCCTGATGGAAGCGGGCCTGGTGCTGCAGGACGCCGCCTCGCAGCACTACTACCTGGGCACCGAAGCCATCCAGATCGGGCTGGCCGCCATGCGCCAGGCCGATCCGATCCGGGCGGCCGAGCCCTGCCTGATACGCCTGCGCGAATCGCTGGAGGTGACCTGCTTCGTGGCGGTGATGGGAAACAAGGGCCCGACCATCGTGCGCTTCGAGGAGCCGGGACTGCCTGTGACGGTGAATGTGCGCGCCGGCTCGGTGATGTCGATGCTGTGGTCGGCCACCGGCCGGGCCTTCCTGGGGCTGCTCGACGAGTCGCGCGTGCTGGCGCTGGCCGAGCAGGAGCTGGCCGATGCCACGCCAGAGATGCGCGCCCTGCTCGACGCGAAAGACCCGATCGGCCAGCTGCGCCACGAGGTGCGGCAGGCGCGCTGCGCGAGCGTCAGGGACACCTACCTGCGCGGCATCAGCGCCGTGGCGGCGCCGGTGTACGACTATGCGGGGAGGGTCTGCGCCGTGATCACCGCGCTGGGCGCCACGGGGGGCTTCGACCCGTCCATCGATGGGCCCATCGCCGCGGCGGTGCGGCAGGAAGCCAGGGCCGCAAGCGCCCTGCTGGGCGCCTCGGCCTGAGGAATCAAGTCCGGATCAGTCCGCCCAGACCACCGTGCCGGTCCACGCAGTGGCCAGCACCACGATGCCGAAGGCGATGCGGTACCAGGCGAACGGAATGAAGTTGTGGGTGCTGATGTACTTCAGCAGCCAGCGCACGCACAACCATGCGCTGATGAACGAGAACACCAGCCCCACCGCGAACAGCGGGAGGTCGGCCACCGACAGCAGCGCGCGCTCCTTGTAGAGGCTGTACACGCCGGCACCGATCAGCGTCGGAATGGCCAGGAAGAACGAGAAATCTGTCGCCGCCTGCCGCGACAGCCCCAGCAGCATGCCGCCGATGATGGTCGAGCCGCTGCGGCTGGTGCCGGGGATCATCGCGAAGCACTGCACCAGGCCGACCTTGAGTGCGTCCCAGGGCGACATGTCGTCGACATGCTCCACGCGCACCGAACCCGGCG
Organism: Variovorax sp. Varisp46; assembly: GCF_059491885.1. NCBI lineage: Bacteria > Pseudomonadati > Pseudomonadota > Betaproteobacteria > Burkholderiales > Comamonadaceae > Variovorax > Variovorax sp. Varisp46. The sequence continues at coordinate 1,036,679 of NZ_CP168515.1, read as the reverse complement.
GCCGCTTCTCGGCCCAGAGGATGATGAAGCCGCCGATGATGAAGGTGCTCGCCACCACGGTCGGGATGAACAGGTGCGCCTTGATGGCCTTGCCGAACAGCAGGCCCAGCACCACCGCGGGCAGGAAGCCGATGAAGATGTTCAGCGCCAGGCGCTGCGCCTTCGGCTGCCGGGGCAGCGCGACGACGGTCGACTTGATCTTGTGCCAGTAGACCAGGATCACCGCGAAGATCGCGCCGGTCTGGATGGCGATGTCGAAGACCTTGGCCTTGTCGTCGTCGAAACCGAGCAGCGAGCCCGCAAGAATCAGGTGGCCGGTCGACGAGATCGGCAGGAATTCGGTCAGCCCTTCGACGATGCCCATCACGGCGGCCTTGACCAGCAAAACAATGTCCACGCGCACTCCTTTGAAGAGCGGCCATTATCGCGAGGGAGCAGTCAGGCGCCATTCAGGCTCCCCTGTTCGGGTGATGTTCAGACCCGGTGCATTGGCACACAGTCGGGCATGTTCGGGCATGTGTGGCGCCCGAAGGAGCCTTGACCCAATGCGAACGTTCACGCCCAACGACGGGCTCGAAGAACACGCCTCGACCGCCGACGACCACGGCGAAGACCGCCGGAAGAACGCGCAGGATCTCGAGCGCGAGCAGCGCGCCTCGATGCGGCGGGTGGCCGAGGCCACCGGCGCATCGGCCAGCGAGCTGCAGCAGCTGATGCAGCGGCTGCTCGACATCGACCGCTCGGGCACGAGTGTCGGCATCGTGGCGCAGGGCCATATCGCCGCCGACCGCATGCAATCGGGCATGCCGGTGCTGGACCTCGGCGGCGGCAACATGGCCGAACAGCAGGTCGACGCCATGCAGAGCATCGATTTCCGGCTGCTCGAAACGCTGGACCCGGCGCACGACAAGAAGTGGTACGCCCGCTGGAAGTTCTGGAGCTTCATCCTCGGTGCGGCCGGCCCCGAGGCCGCGCTCACGCTGCAGGGCCTGGCGCTGCGCCCCACCGAGCCCGGCGATGCGCACGCCGACCTGGTGGCCAAGGCGCGCAAGGTGCTGGAAAGCTGGCGCCGCACCTCCGAGCCGCTGTTCTGGGCAGCCGTCGAGTGCTACGTGCGGCAGCAGTCGTTCTCGCTCGAAACGCAGGCCTACCTGATGCACTGCATCGCCGCCGTGTTCGCGGGCACCCCGATGAAGCTGTCGAACGCGCAGAGCGAGCAGCTCGCGGGCGTGCTCATCGACACCTATTGCGATGCGCTGGGCACCTCGGCGTGCATGCCCTCGGCGGGCATCTACCGGCGGCTGTCGCAAGGCCTGGACGCAACCGACCGCGAAACCGGCATACCCCGCTACCTGGGGCGCAGCGACGCGGCGCAGATCGCGATGACGGCGCTGTTCTCGGTCATCGAAGGCTCGCGCTCACGCTGACCCGGGCCCGATGCGCCGGCGCAGTGCGCGCACTGCGCTGTCGACCGTGGTCAGCACCGGCAGGCCGCTGGCCGTTTCGCAGGCGGCGCGCGCGCGCGCCATGCTGAACTGGGCCAAGGCAATGCGCGTGCAGCTGCGCTTGCTCAGGGCCACGGCCTGCGCGGCGATCAGGGCGTCGTGCTGCTGCGTGTCGCCGGCATTCAATGCGTCGAGCGCGCCTTCGGCCAGCGCGGGTTCGATTGCCGTACCCCGCGGAAACTCGGGCGGCATGGAGGCCAGCGTCGGCGCGAAGGTGGCGATCAGCCCGAGCCGCCCCTGCCCTTGCGCCACCTCGTCGATCATGGCTTCGTTGGGCTTGAGCACCGGAATGCCCACATGGCGCCGCGCCACCGCCTCGATGCACGGCCCGAAGGCCGAGCAGGTGAAGAGAATGCCCTGCGCGCCCGTGTCGACCGCGTACTGCGCGAGCCGCTGGAAGCGCTCGTGCATGGCGCCGTCGAGCCCCTTGCTGCCGTTGCGCGCGAGGTCGGCCGACAGGCTGTCGTCGAGCAGGTTCATGCGCCGAGCCTCGGGCCAGTCGCGCGCGAAGGCGTCGTTGATGGGCGCGACCGAGTGCGACAGGGCGTGGATCAGGGCAATGCGAGTCATGGGATGATGGGGTTCAGATGCCCTTCGACGAGGGGTTCGCGAAGGCGTCCTTCGTCTCGGCGTTGAGCGGGTAGTTGATGTTGATGCCCTTCGGCGGGATGGGCGACATGAACCACTTGGCATAGAGCTTTTCCATCTCGCCTGACTTCATCATGCCCGACACCACGCGGTCGACCAGCGCCTTGAAGGCCGGGTCGTCCTTGCGAAACATCAGCGACTGGTTCTCGGTGCGAAGGCTCTCGCCGGTGATGAGGAAGTCCTTCGGGTTGCGCGCATTCGCGATCTGCCCGGCCAGCAGGATGTCGTCGAGCACGAAGGCCTGGGCGCGGCCGCTTTCCACCAGCAGGAAGGAGTCGCTGTGGTCCTTGCCCGCGAGGTTGGTCACGTCGAGGCTGCGGCCCCGGTCGGCCTCGCGCAGCAGGCGGAACGAGGTGGTGCCGGTGGTGGTGGCCACGGTCTTGCCCTGCAGGTCGGCGATGCCCTTGATGCCCGAATCGGCCTTCACCAGCATGCGCACGTTGTAGCGGAAGATGTCCGGCGAGAACGCCACCTGCTTCTGGCGCTCGACCAGGTTGGTGGTGGAGCCGCACTCGATGTCGACCGTGCCGTTCTGCACCAGCGGCATGCGGTTGGCCGAGGTGACAGCCTGGTACTTGATCTCGATGGCGGGCAGCTTCAGCTCGGCCTTCACCGCCTCGACGATGCGGTTGCAGATCTCGATGCTGTAGCCCACCGGCTTGAGGTTGCCGTCGAGGTACGAGAAGCCGAACGACGACTCGCGGTAGCCGAAGGTGATGGCGCCGCTGGCCTTGATCTTGGCAAGCGTGTCGTTGTCCTGGGCCTGTGCGGCCGTGAGCGGCATGAGGGCCGCGAAGAGCATCGCGAGCGCGGTGGCACCGAAGGGAAACGGCAGACGAAGCTTGGGCATGGAACGCTCCTCGGAACGACGGTTGAAGGAAAAGGGAACTGAAAAAGTGGTGCTCAGCGCGCAGCTGCCGCAGCGGCGCGCGTGACAGCGTCGATGGAGGCCGCGAGCCGCGCGGCGATCTCCTGCAGGTCCTGCCGCGTGGCGATGAAGGGCGGTGCCAGCAGCACGTGGTCGCCCTGCCGGCCATCGACCGTGCCGCCGAAGGGGTAGCACAGCAGGCCACGCGCCATGGCGTCCTTCTTGACGGTGGCGTTGAGCTTCAGCGCCGGATCGAACGGCGCCTTGCTCGCGCGATCGGCCACCAACTCGATGCCCCAGAAGAAGCCGCGGCCACGGATGTCGCCCACGTGCGGGTGCGCGCCCAGCGCCTCGGCCAGCATCGCGCCGAACGCAATGCCGTCTTCGCGCACCTTGGCCACCAGCCCGTCGCGCCGGATCACCCGCTGCACCGCGAGCGCGGCGGCACAGGCCATCGGATGGCCGAGGTAGGTGTGGCCGTGCTGGAAGAAGCCGCTGCCCTTCGACATGGCATCGACGATGCTGCGCTGCGCCAGCACCGCGCCGATGGGCTGGTAGCCGCCGCCCAAGCCCTTGGCGACGGTCATCAGGTCGGGCACCACGCCCTCCTGCTCGCAGGCGTGCAGCGAGCCGGTGCGGCCCATGCCGCACATCACCTCGTCGAGGATCAGCAGCACGCCGTACTTGTCGCACACCGCGCGCACCGCCTTGAAGTAGCCCGGCACGGGCGTGAGCACGCCGGCCGTGGCACCGCCGACGGTCTCGGCCACGAAGGCGATCACCCGGTCGGCACCCTGCGCGAGGATGGCCGCCTCGAGTTCGGCCGCGAGGCGCAGGCCGTACTGTTCGGCGCTTTCGTCGGCGCGCTGCTCGCGGTACGGATAGCACGGCGCCACATGCGTGGCCGGCACGAGAATCGGCGCGAAGGGCTCGCGCCGCCACGCGTTGCCGCCCACCGCCAGCGCGCCGAGCGTATTGCCGTGATAGCTCTGGCGGCGCGCGATGAAGTGCGTGCGCTGCGGCTGGCCAATTTCGACGAAGTATTGCCGCGCCATCTTCAGCGCCGACTCCACCGCCTCCGAACCGCCGCTCACCAGGTAGACGTGGCTCATGCCTTCGGGAGCGGAGCCGATCATCTCGTCGGCCAGCTGTTCGGCCACCTCGCTCGTGAAGAAGCTGGTGTGCGCATAGGCCAGCTTGTCGAGCTGGGCGTGCATGGCGGCCAGCACCTCGGGGTGCGCATGGCCCAGCGACGACACCGCAGCGCCGCCCGAAGCGTCGAGGTATTCGCGGCCTTCGGCGTCACGGATGAACATGCCGTGGGAGCCGGCGGCTACGGGCGGGGTCTGGCGAAGGTGGCGGTGGAAGACGTGCGTCATGGTGTTTTGGATGCTTGGAACCAACGTTTCGCCCGGATTATTGTTTGGAACATTTGTTCCGTCAACTGTTCCCGTCTTCCACCTCCGGTACATTTGTTCCAACCGCAGCCGAAGAGAGACGGAGCCATGAGCGCCGCCGCCGGGCCGTCCCAAGCAAGCGCGCACCGCAGTGCGAAGCACGGAGGTCATCCAATGAACACCAGAGAGCAGATCCGCCAGCATTTCAACGAACTGAGCCCCGCGCTGCAGCAGGTGGCGCGCTACGTGCTCGACCATCCGAACGAGGTGGTCACGGGCTCGATGCGCAACGTCGGCACGCGTTCGCAGAGCACGCCTGCCACGCTCGTGCGGTTCGCCCAGCATCTGGGTTTCGGAGGCTGGCCGCAGCTCAAGGAAGCATTTGCCGCCGACATGGGCCTGGGCTCCGAAACCTACGGCGGGCGCGCCAAGCAGCTCGTCGGCCGCGCGAAAGACCAGACGCTGACCGGCGAAATGTTCGAGGTGCAGCGCCGCAACCTCGAGGCCACCCACCAGCAAAGCGAGCAGGCGCTGCAGAAGGCCTGCCTGCTGATCGAGAAGGCGCCGGCCGTGCACGCCGCGGGTTTCAGGGCGTGCTTTCCGATCGCCTTTTCATTCGTCTACGTGTACCGGCTCTTCCGCGCCAGCGTGCACCTGGTCGACGGCCAGGGCGGCTCGCTGGAGATGCAGCAGCGCGCTTTCGCCAAGGGCGACGCGCTGGTGGTGGCGAGCTTTGCGCCCTACTCGCGCGAGGCGCTGCAGGTGGCGCAGGCGGCCCGGGCGGCGGGCTGCCGCATCGTTGCCATCACCGACAGTGCGGCCTCGCCGCTGTCGCTGCTGGCGGACGAGACCCTGCTCTTCACGATCAACAGCCCCTCGTTCTTCCCCTCGGTCGCGGCCGGGGTGGCGGTAACGGAAGCGCTGGTCGAACTGCTGGCCAGCCGCGCCGGCAAGCCCGTGATCCGGCGCATCGACCAGGCGGAGGCGCAACTGTTCGAATCGGGGGCCTACCTCACGGCCCCGGCGGCGCGGGGCAGCTAGCTTCCTCCAGCGGAACCCTGCCCGCGATGGTGTATCCAACCGTTGTCGCGGCGCCTTGTCGCGACAGGAGGTAATGACCATGAAGCAAGTGAAGCATTGGCAAGACCCTGTCAACGCCGTCGCCGGCGCCTGGCTGATCGTCTCGCCCTGGGTTCTGGGCTTTTCGGGCACGACGGCCGCCATGTGGACGATGGTTGCGACCGGCATCCTGCTCGGCGCGGTGGCGCTCGGTGCGACCTTCGTGCCCCGGCAGTGGGAAGAATGGACCGAGGTGGGCCTGGCAGCCTGGCTCGCGGTTTCGCCCTGGGTGCTCGGTTTCCGCGGCATCGAGATGGCCATGGTCAACGCGGTGCTCGTGGCCGCGGTGATCCTGGTGCTGGCGCTGTGGGTGCTGGTGACCGACAAGGACTACCTGGGCCACACCATCGACCGTACGGCGCATTGACCGCCCGGACGTCGTGACATTGCAATCAGGCCCGGCGAAGCGCCTGCGCTGACCCTCGGGCTTGCGGATGGGCCTCGCGCCCATCCCCGGCATCGCCGCCCTACTGCGTGCGGGAAGCGGCGGGGTGCGGTGCTGCCGCATCCGCCTTGGCGTTGCCCTCCATCCACCCGGCCTGCCATCCGCCACCCATCGCCTGGATCAGCGCGACGGCGGTGTTCTGGCGATTGACCTGCAGTTGCACCAGCGTGCGCCGCGCGCTGAGCGCGGCAGCCTGTGCCGTGACCACGTCGGTGTAGCTCACCTGTGCGGCGCGGTAGCGGTTGAGCAGCTGCTGCTCGGTCTTGTCGGCCGCCGCGGATGCCTCGCGGCGCAGGCCCTCTTGCTGCGCGAGCGTTGCGCTGGCGGTGAGCTGGTCTTCCACGGCCTGGAAGGCGGTGAGCACTGTCTGGCGGTAGCGCGCCACGCTGGACTCGTAGCCGGCCTTGGCGGAATCGACATTGGCCGCAATCGCGCCCGCGTCGAATATCACCTGTGCCACCGACAGCCCGAGCCCCCACAGTGTGTTGGCCGAGCCGAACAGATCCTTCACGCGGCTTGCGTTGCTGCCCACCGAGGCCGTGAGGCCGATGTTCGGGAAGTACGCCGCGCGCGCAATGCCGATCTGCGCATTGGCCGCCGCCACCGAGCGCTCGGCCGCCGCGATGTCGGGCCGGCGCTGCAGCAGCGTGGAAGGCACGCCGAGCGGCACACCGGGCACCATGGGCGTCCATTGCGCGGCCGGCAGGCTGAAGTCGGCGGGCGCCACGCCCAGCAGCATCGCAATGGCGTGCTCGTAGGTGGAGCGCGTGCGCTGCAGGCCCACGCGCTCGGCCTTGGCGTTGACGAGCTGCGTCTGCGCCTGCAGCACATCGGTCTGCGCGGCGATGCCGGCCGCATAGCGGTTGCTCGTGATCTCGAAGGCGCGCTGATAGCCCTGGATGGTCTCGTCGAGCAGCACGATCTCGGCATCGGCCTCGCGCAGGGAAAAGTAGTTGGTCGCGAGGCTGCCAATGGCCGAGAGCCGCGCGGCCGCAAGATCGGCCTCGCTCGCCTGCGCGTTGGCCTGCGCGCTGCTCACGGCTTCGCGCAGGCGGCCCCACACATCGGGCGTCCAGCTCGCGCCGAGCGTGGCCGAGAAAGTGTTCGCCGGGCTCGACGTGCTGCTGCCGCCCACGGTGCCGGAGCGCTTGCCCGAACCGTCGAGCGACACCGACGGGAACAGTGCCGCCCGCTCGCCGCGCACCAGCGCCTGGGCCTGCGTGTAGTTGGCCACCGCCGCGGCGATGTTCTGGTTCGACACCTGCACGCGGCCAGCCAGTTCGTCGAGCGCGGGGTCAGCGAACAGCTTCCACCACTCGCCGCGGTCGAGCGCATCGGCCGGCGCGGCGGGCAGCCAGCCTTCGGCGGCTTTCTGCTCTTTCCAGTCGATGGACGCGGCGGTGGTGGGCTGCACGTAGCGCGGGCCGACGGCGCAGCCGGCGAGGGCCGCGGCGAGCGCGAGCGCCGAGAGCGAAAAGCGCGAAGTGGAAAGCAGTGCGTTCATGGCGGTGTTGTTCTCAGACGGGCGTGGCACGGCTCAATTCGTGTTCATGTTTGCTTCGGCGGCGCAGCTTGTCCAGCAACAGGTAGACCACTGGCGTCGTCAACAGGGTCAACAGCTGGCTCGCGATCAGCCCGCCGATGATGGCCACGCCCAGCGGCCGGCGCAGCTCGGCGCCCTCCCCGAAGCCGATGGCCAGCGGCAGCGCACCCAACGCGGCTGCCAGCGTGGTCATCAGGATCGGTCGGAAGCGCAGCAGGCAGGCCTCGCGGACCGCCTCGAGCGGCGTGAGCCCGCGCGAGCGCTCCGCCTCCAGCGCAAAGTCGATGATCAGGATGGCGTTCTTCTTCACGATGCCGATCAGCAGGAACACGCCGATCAGCGCAATGATCGAGAACTCCATGCGGAACATCAGCAGCGCCAGCACCGCGCCCACGCCGGCCGACGGCAGCGTCGACAGCACGGTGATCGGATGCACCAGGCTTTCATAGAGGATGCCCAGCACGATGTAGATCACGACCAGCGCCGCCAGGATCAGCATCAACTGCTGCCCCTGCGACTGCTGCGCACTGGCTGCCGTGCCGGCGAACGCGCCGCGCACGTTGGTGGGCATGGCGATGTTGGCCTCGGCCTTGGCGATGGCCTCGCGCGCGTCGCCGAGGTTCGCGCCCTCGGCAAGGTTGAACGAGATCGTGGTCGCCAACTCGCCGTCTTCATGGCTTACCGAGGTTGCGACGGATTGCTCCTCGAACTTCGCCACCGCCGACAGCGGCACCAGGGCGGTGGGCGTGTTGCTGAGCACGTTGCCGGTCGACGCGCCGCGCAGGCCCGCGTTGGCCGAGACCGGCACCGTCGCGCTCGCGGCCGTGGCCGATGCCGCCGAACTGCCGGAGGACGACGTGGTGCCCGTCGCCGCCGCCACCTGCGTGGTCACCGTCTGCCCGCCGATCACCGAGGTCTTGGTCGCCGGCACGTACACATCGCTCAGCGAATTGGGGCTGCGCGTGTAGCGCGGCGCCCACTCCATCACCACGTGGTACTGGTTGAGCTCGGTGTAGATGGTTGCCACCTGCCGCTGGCCGAAGGCGTTGTAGAGCGCGTTGTCGATGGCGGTGGAAGTCAGGCCGAGCCGGCGCGCGCTGTCCGGGTCGACCTTGGCCACCGTCTCCACGCCGTTCTGGTCCTGGTCGGTGTCGATGTCGGTCAGCACCGGCTGCAGCTTCAGTTCGTCGGACAGCTTGACGGCCCAGGTGCGCAGGTCGGCCAGGCTGTCGCTCTTGAGCGAGTACTGGTAGGTGGAATTGCTGGCGCGGCCGCCCGAGCGCACGTCCTGCACGGGGCCGAGGAAAACGCGCAGGCCGGTCACCTCGTTGAGCTGCGGCCGCAGCCGCGCGATCACGGCCAGGCCGCTTTCCGTGCGCTGGTTGGCCGGCTTCAGGTTGACGAACATGAAGCCGCCACCCGCACGCGATCCGCCGGTGAAGCCGATCACCGTGTCAACCGCGGGGTCCTTGCGGACGATATCGATCACTTGCCGCAGCTTGTCGGCCAGCGCCTGCGACGAAATGCTCTGGTCGGCGCGCAACCCGCCGTTGAGCTGGCCGCTGTCCTGCTGCGGAAAGAAACCCTTGGGCGCGGCGCTGAAGAGGTAGACGTTGAGCCCGACTACTGCCACCAGAATGAGCATGACGAGCGCCTTGCTGTCGAGCGCCCAGTCGAGGCTGTTCTCGTAGCGCTTGAGCACCCAGTCGTAGCTGCGCGCCGCCATGCGGCCGAGGCGTCCCTGCGGCTTGTTCTTGTCGTGCTCGCCGCCGGGCTTCAGGAGCCATGCGCACATCATCGGCGTGGTGGTGAGCGAGATGATCAGCGAGATCATTACCGCCGCCGACAGCGTGATCGCGAACTCGCGGAACAGCCGCCCCACCTGCCCGCCCATGAACAGCAGCGGAATGAACACCGCCACCAGCGACACGCTGATCGACAGCACGGTGAAGCCCACTTCCTTCGCGCCCAGCAGCGCCGCCTTCATGCGCGTCATGCCCGACTCGATGTGCCGGCTGGTGTTCTCGAGCACGACGATGGCGTCGTCCACCACGAAGCCCGTCGCCACCGTGAGCGCCATCAGGCTCAGGTTGTTGAGGCTGAAGCCCAGCAGGTACATCACCCCGAAGGTGCCGAGCAGGGCCGCCACCGTGGCCACCGCCGGCACGATGGTGGCGCGACCGCTGCGCAGGAACAGGCTGACCACCAGCACCACGAGCAGCACCGCGGCGATCAGAGTGAACTCGACCTCGCGCAACGAGGCGCGGATGGAGTTGGTGCTGTCCGACGCGACCTGCAGCGTGACGTCGGGCGGCAGTTGCGCCTGCAGTTCGGGCAGCAGCGCGCGCACGCTGTCGACGGTTTCGATGATGTTGGCCGAGGGCTGCCGCGTGATGAGGATGACGATCGCCGGCTGGCCATTGAAGAGGCCCAGCGTGCGCGTGTCTTCCACGCCGTCGAGCACCTCCGCCACGTCCTGCAGCCGCACCGCCGCGCCGTTTCGCCAGGCCACCACCATCGAGGCGTAGTCGCTGGCGCGCAGGGCCGGCGTCTGCGTGTAGATCTGGAGCTTGCGGCCTTCGCCCTGCACGATGCCCTTGGGGCGGTTGGCGTTGGAGGCCTGGATGGCGGCACGCACGTCTTCGGTGCTGATGCCGTAGCGGTTGAGCGCGAAAGGCAGCAGTTCCACGCGCACCGCGGGAAGCGAGCCGCCGCCGATCTCCACGTCGCCCACCCCATCCACCTGCGACAGTCGCTGGCTCACGATGTTCGAGACGGCGTCGTAGATCTGGCCCGGGGTCTTGGTCTTGGACGTGAGGGCCAGGATGATGACCGGCGAGGCCGCCGGGTTGGCCTTGCGGTAGGTCGGGTTGCTGCGCAGCGTGGCGGGAAGGTCCACGCGGCTGGCGTTGATGGCGGCCTGCACTTCGCGGGCCGCGCCGTCGATGTTGCGGCTCAGGTCGAACTGCAGGGTGACTCTTGAGGAGCCTACCGAGCTGGTGGACGTCATTTCGTTGACGCCTGCGATGGTGCCCAGGTGGCGCTCCAGCGGGGTTGCCACGCTGGTTGCCATCGTCTCGGGGCTTGCTCCCGGGATGGATGCTCTTACCGAGATGACCGGGTAGTCGACCTGGGGTAGCGGTGAGACGGGGAGGACGAAGAACGCGGCGATGCCTGCGAGGGCGACGCCGATGGTCAGCAGGACTGTGCCTATGGGGCGGCGGACGAAGGGCAGCGAGAGATTCATCGCTGTGCCCCCTGCTCGGGGCGCCGGCCGGGCCTCGGCCCCGGAAAGCAAACCAGGCACCAGGAGTCAGACAGCATCAAACCGCCTCCTCCTCGATCACGACCCGTCGAGAGCTCCCCCCACCCAGCCGGTCAAACGCCAGGTAGATCACAGGCGTAGTGAACAGCGTCAGCAACTGGCTGACGATCAGCCCGCCGAAGATCGCCAAGCCCAGAGGCCTGCGCAACTCGGCGCCTTCCCCAAAACTCAACATCAAAGGAATGGCAGCAAACAAGGCGGCCAGCGTCGTCATCAAGATGGGCCGGAAGCGCAGCAAGGCAGCCTGATGAATGGCTTCGCGCGCAGACTTGCCCTGGGTACGCTCCGCATCGATAGCGAAGTCGATCATCATGATCGCGTTCTTCTTCACGATGCCGATCAGCAGGATGATCCCGATGATCCCGATCACCCCCAGGTCGTTGCCCGTGATCATCAACGCGAGCAACGCACCGACCCCGGCAGAAGGCAGCGTGGACAGGATCGTCAGCGGATGCACGTAGCTCTCGTACAGCACCCCCAGCACGATGTACACGCAGACCACGGCGGCAAGAATCAGCCACAGCTGGTTCGACAGCGACCTCTCGTAGGCCCCTGAAGCGCCCAGGAAAGTCATCGTCACGCTGCCCGGCAGCCCGATCTCCTTGGCCGCCGCGCGAATCGCATCGACCGAAGCGCCAAGCGAAACCCCAGGTGCGGTATCGAAGTTCAGCGTGCTCGCCGGGTACTGCGCCACGTGCGTGATCTGCAGCGGTGCCTGCTGCTCGGTGATGTCGGCAATGGCGGACAGCGGCGTCGCAGTGCCGGAGCCCGCGATCAGGCTCAGCTGCCCGAGCGTCTGCGGCGTGTTCACCATCCCGGGCTGCGCCTCGAGGATCACGCGGTACTGGTTCGTCTCGGTGAAGATCGTCGACACGATGCGCTGGCCGAAGGCGCTGTAGAGCGCATCGTCCACCGTGCTCGCGGTGATCGACAGCCGGGCCGCCGTATCGCGGTTCACGTTCACGAAGGCGGCCAGCCCTTGCGCCCCGGCATCGCTGCTCACGTTGCGCACCTTGTCGGAGTCCTGCAGCTTCGCCACGAGCTTCTTCATCCACCCGGTGATCGTCGCGCTGTCCACGCCTTCGAGCGAGACGCGGTATTCGGTCGGCCCGGTCTCGGCGTCGATGGTCAGGTCTTGCGTGGGCTGCAGGTACAGCGTGACGCCGGCCACCTGCCGCGCGCGTTCGCGCAGCCGGTCCATCACCTTCTGCTGGCTGTCGTGGCCGGACTTCAGGTTGATGAGCATGCTGCCCGTGTGCAGCATGGTGTTGTTGGCGGCGTCCACGCCGACAAAGGAGCTGAGGTTCTCCACGTCGGGGTCGTCCAGAATCGCGCGGGCCGCCTGCTGCTGCAGCTGCGACATGCGGTCGAACGACACGTCCTGCGCCGCCTGGATGCGGCCCTGCAGCTGGCCGGTGTCCTGCGTGGGGAACAGGCCCTTCGGGATCGTGAGGTACAGCACCACGGTCAGCACCATGGTGAGCAAGGCGACCAGCAGCGTGAGCGGCTGGTGATCGATCACCCAATGCAGCGAACGGTCGTAGCGCAGCATCACGCCTTCGAAGAAACGCTGGGCACGCGCGCCGAAGCCCGTGCCGCCTTCTTTCTTCGGCTGGTGCTTGAGCCAGCGCGCCGACATCATCGGCACGAGCGTGAGCGAGACCACGGCCGAGATCAGGATGGTGATGGCCAGCGTCACCGCGAACTCGCGAAACAGCCGCCCCACCACGTCGCCCATGAAGAGCAGCGGGATCAGCACGGCAATAAGCGACACCGTCAGCGAGATGATGGTGAAGCCGATCTGCGTCGCGCCCTTGAAGGCCGCCTGCAGGGGCTTCTCGCCCTCCTCGATGTAGCGCGCGATGTTCTCGATCATCACGATCGCGTCGTCCACCACGAAGCCGGTGGCGATGGTCAGCGCCATCAGGCTCAGGTTGTTCAGGCTGTAGCCCAGCATGTACATCAGGCCGAAGGTGCCGATGAGCGAGATGGGCACCGCGACACTGGCAATGACGGTGGCGCGCAGGCTGCCGAGAAAGGCGAAGATCACCAGCACCACCAGCACCACGGCCAGCACCAGTTCCATCTCCACGTGCTGCACCGAAGCGCGGATGCCCGCGGTGCGGTCGCTGAGCACTTCGATCTTCAGGCCCGCGGGAAAGCCGGCCTGCAGCTCGGGCAGCAGCTTCTTGATGGCGTTGACGGTGGCGATCACGTTCGCGCCCGGCTGGCGCTGCACGTTCAGGATGATGGCCGGCGTGAGCTTGCCCTCACCGGCCTCGGCGGTCCCGGGCTGGCGCCGGGCCGTCCCAAGGCAGTCGCCCCCCTTGGGGGGAGGTTGCGAAGCAACTTCGGGGGGGCACTTTGTCCCGGCCCATGCGCCGAGCTGCGTGTTCTCGGCGCTGTTGACCACCTGCGCCACGTCGACCATGCGGATCGGCGCGCCCTTCTTGTAGCTGACGATGAGGTTCTTGTAGTCCTCGACCGTGAGCAGCTGGTCGTTCGAGTTGATGGTGTAGGCGCGCTTGGGGCCGTCGAAGCTGCCCTTGGCGCCGTTCGAGTTGGCCGCGCTGATGGCGGTACGCAGCGTGTCCAGCCCGATGCCGTTGGCGGCGAGGGCCTGCGTGTTGGCCTGGATGCGCACGGCCGGGCGCTGCCCGCCGCTGAGCGACACCAGCCCGACGCCCGAGACCTGGCTGATCTTCTGTGCGAGCCGCGTGTTGACGAGGTTCTGCACCTCGGTGAGCGGCAGCGTGTCGGACGTGACGGCCAGCGTGAGCACCGGCGCATCGGCCGGATTGACCTTGGCATACACCGGCGGCGCGGGCAGGTCGGCCGGCAGCAGCGAGCCGCCGGCATTGATGGCGGCCTGCACTTCCTGCTCGGCGACGTCGAGCGTCTGGCCGAGCGAGAACTGCAGCGTGATGATCGACACACCCGCGGCGCTGGTCGAGCTCATGCGGTCGAGCCCCGACATCTGGCCGAACTGGCGCTCCAGCGGCGCGGTGACGGTGTTGCTCATCACCTCGGGGCTGCCCCCGGGGTAAAGCGTCTGCACCTGGATGGTCGGGTAGTCGACCTGCGGCAAGGCCGACAGCGGCAGGAAGCGGAACGCCACCAGGCCGGCCAGCACGATGGCGACCATCAGCAGCGAGGTCGCCACCGGCCGGAGAATGAACGGGCGTGAGGGGCTCACCGGGAGGTCTCCGCGCTGCAGCGGCTATTGCCTGTCATGGGCCGCGCCTGCCCTGTCCGCCCTCGCCGCGGCCTTCGGACATGCGCTGCCAGCGCTCCAGCGCCGCCGGGTCGCCGCGGTCCAGCGCCTCGAGGAAGCGCTTGCGGCGCTCCAGCTGTTCCGGGTTGTCCTTGGCCGAATCGAGCATGCGCTGGCGCTGCTCGGCGGTCGGGAGCTTGGCGGGAGGCGCGGATTCCGCCGCGGGGGCGGCGGGGGCAGCAGGGGTAGCGGGAACCGCTGCGGCCGGGCCCGATGCGGCACCCTTCGGCATCGCCGCGCCGCCGCCGCCGGCACCACCCTGGCGGCGCCCGCCACGAGCCGTGCCGCCCGCGGGCGCCGATGCCGCGCCGGCCGGGCGCTCGGCCTGGGTCTGCACCCGCGCGCCATCCTTCAGCCGGTCGCCGCCTTCGGTCACGACCTGTTCGCCGGCCTTCAGGCCCGACATGACCGCCACGTTGTCCACGCTCGATTCACCGCGCGTCACCGGCCGCTGCGACACCGTGCTGTCGTCGTTCAGCACATACACATAGTCGCCGTTGGGGCCGTGGCGCAGCGCCGTGACCGGCACCACCACCGCGCTGCTCACGGTGCGCAGCAGCAGCCGCAGGTTGACGAACTGGTTCGGGAACAGCGCATCGTCGGCATTGGAGAAACGGGCCTTGGCCTTGACGGTGCCGGTCGCGGTGTCGACCAGGTTGTCGAGGGTGGCAAAGGTACCGTTCGCGAGCCGGCGCGTGCGCGTGCGGTCGAAGGCGGTGGCGTCGAGCTTGGCGCCCTGCGCGAGGCGCTCCTGCACTTCGGGCACGCGGTCTTGCGGAATGGCGAACTCGACGTCGATGGGTGCGATCTGCGTGATGGTCGCCACGCCGTTGGTACTGCCGGTCGAGATGTAGTTGCCCGCGTCCACCGGCCGCAGGCCGATGCGCCCGCTCGCCGGCGCGGTGATGCGGCTCCAGGCAAGGTTGAGCTTGGCCGTGTTCTCGTTGGCGCGGTCGATGGCCACAGTGCCTTCGAGCTGCTTGACCAGCGCGGCCTGCGTGTCCACGTCCTGCCGGGCGATGGAGTCCTGCCCCAGCAGAGTCTGGTAGCGCTGCAGCGTGACGCGCGCCGCCGCCAGCTGCGCCTCGTCGCGCTGGCGCGCCCCGGAGGCCTGCGCCAGCGCGTTCTGGAACGGCTGCGGATCGATGGTGGCGAGCACGTCGCCCTTCTTGACCATCTGCCCTTCCTGGAAGAGCACGGCAGTGAGCACGCCCGACACCTGCGGCTGGACGATCACGTTGGCCAGCGGCGTGACGGTGCCCAGCGCTTCGAGTTGCACGGGGATGTCGGCCTGCCTGGCCGTGGCGACGCCCACCGTGCTGGAGGCCCCGCCACCGCCGCCGCGCCCACCCGGGCCGCCCGGACCACCGGGCCCGCCCTGCCGGCCGGCACCGGGGCCGCCACCGGGACCGGGAACGGGCGTCTTCGACCGCTGGATCAGATACCAGGCGCCCCAGCCCAATGCCACGAGCAGCAGCAACGTCAGCAGCCCGCCGACCCAGCGGCGCCTGCGCACCGTCGGATGTGTGGGCGAGACGGTGGGAGGCAGGGGCTCGGGCGGTTTTTCTTGTTCCATGGACGGTGCGTGCAGGAAATGCAGGGCAGGAGTGCGGACCAGCGTAGTACAGCGCGGAATGGTAGTCCGGCTGTTTGCTATGCCGTAAAGCGACGGTAAAGCTGCCCGCCGACATCCGCGATCAAGCGCAATTCACGCCTTCGGGCCGCAGTTCGCGCCGCCCGCATGCATTTCGTCGCACGCCCGTGGCAGGAATGGGCGAGCGTCGGCACAGTCCGCTGCATCGATTCGACCTTCCACTTTCAACGGAGCGCAACCATGCTGATGCAAATCATCCTTCACACGCCCAAGTGGGTCTTCGCCGTGTTCTTCCTGCTGCTGTGGCTCGGCGCCAGGCAGCTGCTCGCCAACAACGTGAGCCTGACGCGCGTCACGCTGATGCCCGTGGCGATGGGCGCGCTGTCGGTCTATGGCGTGGTTTCCGTCTTCGGCGATTCCTTCGGCGCCCTGCTCGGCTGGGCCGCCGCGGCGGTGGCGATGATGGCGCTGGTGCTGCAGCGCCCGCTGCCCGCCACCACCCGCTACGACGCGGCAGCGCGCCGCTTCCACGTGGCCGGCAGCCCGGTGCCGCTGATGCTCATGATGGGCATCTTCCTGACCAAGTACGTGGTGGGCGCAGCGCTGGCCATGCACCCCGAACTGCGCCAGCAGGCGGCCTTCGGCCTCGTGATCCCGGTGCTGTACGGTGCCTTCAGCGGTGTCTTCGCGGCCCGTGCGGTGCGCCTGTGGAAGCTGGCCATCCGTACTGACGCCATGACGGCCACGGTCGGCGCCGCCTAAGATCCCGAGCCGCAGCCCCCCAGGAAATCACCGCCATGAACGTACTCCTGCTGATCCTCAAGATCTCCGTCACGGTGGTGCTCGCCGCCTCCATCGCCGAGGCGCTCGTGCTGTCCTGGCGCAACGGCTGGCGCAGCTACGACTGGAAGGCGTCCGGCATCTCGGTGGTCGACTTCCTGGTGCGCGAATACCCAATGCGCTGGCTGCTGCCGCTGGCCTTCTGGAGCGGCGCGATGGACTGGTTCTACGCCCACCGCCTCTTCACCCTGCCGATGGACCACTGGACCGGCTGGGCCGCCTGCTTCATCGGCCAGGAGTTCTGCTACTACTGGTACCACCGCGCGGCGCACCGGGTGCGCTGGTTCTGGTGCACCCACGCCATCCACCATTCGCCGAACCAGCTGAACCTGTCGGCCGCCTACCGCTTCGGCTGGACCGGCCGCCTCACCGGCACCCTGGCGTTCTTCATGCTGGCGCCGCTGCTGGGCATGCCGCCGCGGGTGATCCTGCTGATGCTCACGCTGAACCTGCTGTACCAGTTCTGGATCCACGCGACCTGGATCCCGCGCCTCGGGCCGCTCGAATGGGTGCTGAACACCCCCTCGGCCCACCGCGTGCACCACGCCTCCAACCTGGAATACCTGGACGGCAACTACGGCGGCGTGCTGATCGTGTTCGACCGCCTGTTCGGCACCTACATTCCCGAGCGCGCCGACATCCCCTGCCGCTACGGGCTGGTGAACCCGGTCACCTCGTACAACCTTTTCGAGATCGAGTTCATGCACTGGCGCGCGCTGTTCCGCGACCTGGCCTCGGCCCGCTCGGTGCGCGCCTTCGTCGGCTACCTCGTGAAGCCGCCGGGCTGGAAGCCCGACGGGCCGGGCGAGACGACCGAGGAGCTGCGGGAGCGCGCGGCCTTGCAGGCGACATCGCCGCCATCGCTGGCCGCCTCAGATTTCATTCCTGTCCAATACAAGGAGTTGTCATGAACCACATTGCATCGAACCCCACCCGCTCCGACGTCGAGCGCCTCGCCCGCCGCCGCGCCGGCGCCAAGATGGGCTGGTACATCCACGCTTTTGTCTACGTGCTGGTCAACCTCGGCCTCGTTGCGCTCTCGGCTGCCCATGGCCGCAACTGGGCGATGTACCCGCTCATGGGCTGGGGCCTGGGCCTGCTGATCCATGGCGCCGTGGTCTGGTTCGTGGCCGGCGGCGGCTTCTACGACAGGCTCGTGGAGCGCGAACGCCGCGCACTGGGTGCCGGGGACCGCGGGTGAATCCAGGCCTGCCTGCTGCAAACAACAGGTTCACGCCCGAGAACCTGAGGAGCATGCTGCGGCATGGCCTGATCACCGCCGTCTTCTGCTGCCTCATCGCCACCGCGATGACCCTCACCGGCGGTGGCAACTGGGCCGGCCACCTGGTCTATTCGCTGGCGATCGGCACCGTGAGCTGGCTGTTCATCGACTTCGGCCGGCTGCTGATCAGCGGACACCGCGAAACCCTCTGGCCAGGATGGCCGGCGGGTTTTCTCCTGATCGCGATGGGCATGGTCGTCGGCTTCTTCGTCGGCAACCTCATCGGTGACGCCTGGTTCGGCGCGCCCCGATTCGACTTCCTCGAACTCAAGGGCCACAAGCTGGCCACTGCCGCCACGATCACCATCATGGCGACGGTCGGCATGTGCTTCTTCTTCTACAGCCTCGGCAGAAGCAAGCACATGCAAGGCCAGATCGAGCTGGCACAGCGCAATGCCACGGAGGCACGGCTCAAGCTGCTCGAGACGCAGCTCGAGCCGCACATGCTGTTCAACACGCTGGCCAACCTGCGCGTGCTGATCACCGTCGACCCGCCGCGCGCCGTGGCCATGCTCGACCGGCTCAACAGCTACCTGCGCATGACCTTGAGCGGCTCGCGCGCGCTGTCGCATCCGTTGTCGGCCGAGTTCGAGCGGCTGGGCGACTACCTGGAACTGATGTCGGTGCGCATGGGCGAACGCCTGCGCTACACGCTCGACCTGCCGGACGACCTGCGCGACGCGCCCGTGCCGCCGATGCTGCTGCAGCCGCTGGTGGAAAACAGCATCCGCCACGGACTGGAGCCGAAGGTGGACGGCGGCGAGATCGTCGTGCGAGCCCGCAGGCAGGCCGGGCTGCTGGTGGTCGAGGTGAGCGACACCGGCGTGGGCCTCGATGCCGCACCGCCTTCTGAAGGCAGCGGCTTCGGGCTCGAGCAGGTGCGCGAGCGGCTGGCCACGGTATACGGCGCCCAGGGCCGCATGAGCCTCTCGCCCTCGCCCGCCGGCGGCACCTGCGCCACGCTGAGCTTCCCCACGCCGGTCTGAACAACCTCACCCCACAACAACAACCAGATGACCCCGACCGCCCTCATTGCCGAAGACGAACCCCTGCTCGCTCAGGCCCTCAAGGCCGAGCTGGCCGCCGCATGGCCCGAACTGCAGATCGTCGCCACGGCAGGCGACGGCCGCAGCGCCGTGCGCGAGGCGCTGCGCCTGCTGCCGCAGGTGCTGTTCTTCGACATCCGCATGCCCGGCCTCGACGGCCTGGGCGCCGCCGCCGAACTGGCCGACAGCTGGCCCATCGACGAGGCGCCGATGCCCCAGCTGGTGTTCGTGACGGCCTACGACGAATACGCCACCCGCGCCTTCGAGGCCCAGGCCCTCGACTACGTGCTCAAGCCCGTGCAGCCCGGGCGCCTGCGCAAGACCGTAGGCCGGCTGCAGCAGGCACTGTCCGCACGGCAACCTGCGCCCACATCCGCCGTGGCCGACGAAGCGCTCGAACGAACGCTCGCCCAGTGGCGCCAGGTGCTGACGGCCGCTGGAGCCGGCGCGGCAGCAGCGGCCACCGCCCCGCTGCGCTTGATCGCCGCCAGCGACGCCGGTGGCAGCACCGTGCGCATGGTGCCCATCGACGAAGTGCTGTACTTCGAAGCCGCCGACAAATACCTGCGCGTGCTGACCGCCTCGCACGAATACCTGATCCGCACGCCGCTCAAGCAATTGCTGACCCAGCTCGACGCCGACACTTTCTGGCAGGTGCATAGGGCGGTGGTGGTGCGCAGTTCGGCCATCGAATCGGTGCACCGCGACGAGGCCGGCAAGCTGCACCTGATGCTGCGTGGCAGGGCCGAGAAGATCCCGGTCAGCCGCCTGTACGCCCATCTTTTTCGCGCCATGTGAAATCGGCTGGCGCGCCCAAAGAAAAAGCCGGCCCTTCGGGGGCCGGCTTTTTCATTCAGTCACGAATGGCGTTGCAATTTAGCGCCAGTGGCCATGGCCGCGGTAGTAGCCTCGACCATAGTAGCGCGGGCCGTAGTAGGCCGGCGGGCCGTAGTAGACAGGGGCCGGACGGTAGTACACGGGCGGCGGGTTGTAGTAGACCGGGGCCGGGGGTGCGTAGTACACGGGTGCCGGCGGCGCATAGACCGGCGCCGGATAGTAGGCCGGAGCGCCCACGCCCACTGCCACGCCGGGAAGGCCGACACCGACCGACCAGCTCACGTCGCTACGGGCACTGGCTGAAGTGGCTGCAAACAATGCACCGGCTGCCACCACGCCTGCGGTGGCCCATTTGAAGAAAGTTGAACGTGTGAGGCTCATGATCCTGGACTCCTTGTTTCGGTGGGCTGCGTTCGGATCTGAACCGCCCATGGATGTATTGAACGCGGCAAATGCAAAGGGGGTGCACCGGGCATTGTGAAGAACGTTGCCAAAGGTAACCTATAAGGGGTGCCCTCTAGAATGAGGCAATGACCTCCCCGACCGACAAAAACGGCGCCAAAACGACCGCTGCACCAAGCAATTTCCTGCGCCACGTGATCGAGAACGATCTCGCACAGGGTGCTTATTCTGGCCGCAAATGGGGCGGATCGCCCGGCAACGCCACCCACCACGCCCAGGGCATGGCCGACCCGGCCAGGGTGCGCATGCGCTTTCCGCCCGAGCCCAACGGCTACCTGCACATCGGCCATGCCAAGAGCATCTGGCTCAACTTCGAGTTGGCCAAGGAATACGGCGGCGTGAGCCACCTGCGCTTCGACGACACCAACCCCGAGAAAGAAGACCAGGAATACGTCGACTCGATCCGCGACGCGGTGAAGTGGCTCGGCTACGAAACCTATCTGGCCGACCGCCCCAGCGCCCCCGGCACGCTGCAGCCGCACGAGTATTTCGCGAGCAACTACTTCGACTTCATGTACGAGGCCGCCGAATACCTGATCGGCGCCGGCCTCGCCTACGTCGACGAACAGACCGCCGAAGAGGTGCGCGCGAACCGCGGCGACTTCAACACGCCCGGCACCGACAGCCCCTTCCGCACCCGCACGCCCGAGGAAAACCTCGCGCGCTTTCGCGCCATGCGCGACGGCCAGGTCGCCGATGGCGCCGCCATCCTGCGCGCGAAGATCGACATGGCCAGCACCAACATCAACATGCGCGACCCCGCGCTGTACCGCGTGCGCCGGGCCACCCACCACAACACCGGCGACAAGTGGTGCATCTATCCGATGTACACCTACGCGCACCCCATCGAGGACGCGCTGGAACAGATCACCCACAGCATCTGCACGCTGGAGTTCGAAGACCAGCGTCCCTTCTACGACTGGCTGCTCGATCGCCTCGCCGAAGGCGGCCTCGTCGCCAGCCCGCACCCGCGCCAGTATGAATTCGCCCGCCTCAACGTGACCCACGTGCTCACCAGCAAGCGCAAGTTGCGCCAGCTGGTCGAAGAGAAATACGTCGACGGCTGGGACGATCCGCGCATGCCCACCATCGCCGGCCTGCGCCGCCGCGGCTACACGCCCGAGGCGCTGCGGCTGTTCTGCGAACGCAGCGGCACGACCAAGTCGGGCGGCTGGATCGATTACGCCAGCCTCGAGGCCGCGCTGCGCGACACCTTGGACCCGATCGCCCCGCGCGCGATGGCCGTGCTCGACCCGGTCAGGCTCGTCATCACCAACTGGGGCGAACTGATGGGCGGCGACGGCACGCTCGACGACTGCTCGGCGCCGGTTCACCCCCATCACCCGGAAATGGGCCATCGCGAGTTCAAGCTCGGCCGCGAGGTATGGATCGAACGCACCGACTACGAAGAAGTGCAACCCAAGGGCTTCTTCCGCCTGTTCCCGGGCAACAAGGTGCGGCTCAAGTACGGCCACGTCATCGAATGCACCGGCGGCACCAAGGATGCGAGCGGCAAGCTCGTCGAAGTGCAGGCCACGCTGGTTCCGGACACCAAGAGCGGTACGCCCGGCGCGGATGCGATCAAGGTAAAGGGCAACATCACCTGGGTGGCGGCCGCGGATGCGGTGCAGGCCGAGGTGCGGCTGTACGAGCGGCTGTTTGCCGCGGCCCATCCGGGCAGCGGCGAACTGCTGGAGGAACTGAACAAGGCGAGCCTGGAGGTGTGCTCGGCGTTCGTCGAGCCTTCGCTGGCCAAGGCCGAAGCGGGTGTCGGCATTCAGTTCGAGCGGCATGGGTACTTCGTGCTCGACGCGAAGGCCAGCGCGGACGGCAAGCCCGTGTTCAACCGCGCGGCGGGGATGCGGGACAGCTGGGGCAAGTAAGCCCTGCGCCGCTATTCGGGCCGCTTGTAGACCACGCCCAGCACCGCACTGTTCTCGTCGGTGGTGCAAACGGCGGACCGTCCCTGCGGCCCGACCTTCAGGTTGATCGTGTAGACGCCGTCGCGCGGCGTCGTGCCGCTGTCCACCACGATGCTGCCCGGGGGCACACGCAGTTCGCGCGCGGCCGCAGCGACGCAGTTCTTGACGCTCGCCTCGGGCGCGCCGCCGACGCGCAAGGATGAGCTGCTGCAGGCGGCCATCGAAAGGCCTGCCGCCGCCACGCACGCGAGATGGATGTGGCTTCGCATCGTCATGCCGGGTTCTCCTGTGTGATGAGCCGATTGGAATCTCCAAGGCGGCCCGAATGCTGCAGGACAGACCCGGGCTATCCTGTGCGCTCATGACTTTTCCGAGCTCTTCCCGCCTGATCCGCTTCAACAAACCTTACGGCGTCCTCAGCCAGTTCACGCCAGAGGGCCGCTGGCGCGGCCTGAAAGACTTCATCGACATCCCCGGCGTCTCCGGCGCCGGCCGGCTCGATGCCGACAGCGAGGGCCTGCTGCTGCTCACCGACGACGGCAAGCTCCAGGCACACATCGCCGATCCGCGCTTCAAGATGGAGAAGATCTACTGGGTGCAGGTGGAAGGCGAGCCGACCGAAGCGGCGCTCACCGCCCTGCGCTCGGGCGTGCAGCTCAACGACGGCCCCACGCGCCCCGCGCGTGCCCGGCTGCTCGATCCGCCGCCCGAGGTGTGGGAGCGGCAACCGCCCATCCGCGAGCGCAAGAGCATTCCCACCGCGTGGATCGAACTGGCGATCCGCGAGGGCCGCAACCGCCAGGTGCGGCGCATGACGGCGGCCGTGGGGCTCCCGACGCTGCGGCTGATCCGCGCTGCCATCGGGCCCCACACGCTCGAAGGCCTCGCGCCCGGAACCTGGCGCGGATAGCGCCCTCCATCCAACGCATTCCCAACCTTCTCTTCACATGAAGCAAACGCCCTTTTCCTTCCCCGCCCCTCCCGCCCTCAATCGCCGCAGCGCCGTGCTCGGCACCATCGGCCTCATCGCCACGATGCACGCCGACGCCGCGACCAAGTCGGCGGCAAAGAAGCAGCCAGCCGCAGCACCCGGCGTATGGCCGCGCGCCTCGCAGGTGCCCGGTGGCATCGCCCGCCTGTCGCTGGGCCCGTCGGCCAAGCGGCCGCAGGCCTTCGCGGGCGACATCCCCCTGCTCGTGGTGGGCGACACCATCGAATGGACTGCGATCGTCGGCATCCCCCTCGCGACCGAACCCGGCGAGGCGAGCATCACCGTGCGCGCCGAAGGCAAGCCCGAGCGCCAGATCGCCTACACCGTGGCCCCGAAGCAGTACCGCGAACAGCGCCTCACCGTGGCCCCGCGCACCGTCGACCTGTCGCCCGAGGACGAGGCGCGCTACGTCAAGGAACGCGACCACCTCACCGGCGTGATGGCCACCCTCACCGACATGCGCCCCGACACCGTTCTGCAGATGCGCGTGCCCGTCCCCGGCCGCCGCTCCAGTTCCTTCGGCCTGCGCCGCGTGTTCAACGGCCAGTCGCGCAATCCGCACAGCGGCATGGACATCGCGGCCGGCACCGGCACGCCGGTGCTCGCGCCCCTGCCCGGCAAGGTGATCGACACGGGAGACTATTTCTTCAACGGCGGCACCGTCTGGCTCGACCACGGCGGCGGCCTGCTGACCATGTACTGCCACCTGAGCCGCGTCGACGTGAAGGTCGGCGACGTGATGAAGACCGGCGAACCATTGGCCGCCGTCGGAGCGACTGGTCGCGTGACGGGGCCGCATCTGCACTGGTCGGTGATGCTGAACCGGGCGATGGTGGACCCGGCGTTGTTCATTGCGGTTTGAGATCGAACGAGCAGCCGCGCCACACTCCAACATCGCGCCGGTTCGCGAGATTGCACTGAGTCACCACGTCAATGGCGTGTGGGTGTTCGGCTCTGCATCGCGCGGCGAGGACGGGCCTGACAGCGACCTCGATCTGCTGGTCGAACCCACCGCGCAAGCCACCCTCATGGACATTGGAGCGATCAGGTTCGAATTGAAGAGCCTGCTTGGCTTGGAGGTTGACGTGCTGACGCCCAACGGTTTGCCTCCGAAGTTTCGAGATCAAGTACTACGCGAGGCTGTGCCGGTATGACCGGAAAACGCAAGATGCCGTAGTGCGCAACCTCGAAGTGATCGGTGAAGCCGTGAAGCTATTGGAGACCTGGACCTCAGTGCCTCAGATCGGCTTGGTCAGATAAACCGCCTCCCGCCCGACGATCACGCGCTGCGCCGGCATGAAGATCGTGCAGTCGTCGCACAGCGCGCGAATTTCCTCGTCGCCGTTGGTCGCGATCAGTTCGCCCTTGGCGAAGGTCTCGAAGCCGATCAACGGTCGCACGAAGGCGAAGTCCGGCGACCTGATGACGTGCGTCTGCAGCAGCTGGAAGCGCCGTTGCGGCTCGGGCGCAGGCGCGGCCAGGTCCTTGTCGACGAGGCCGAAGTACGCGAGGAAGTCGTACGTGACGGCCGTCGCCAGTTCCGATGCCGAACGCAGAAAGTGCTGGCCGCACTCGACCACCATCGCCACGCCCTTGCCGTCCGGCCCGCCGTGGCTGCCGTACTGGATCAGCGGGGTGCCCGAGCCCAGCCCGTCGGGCATCACGAGGTGCACCGAGGGACGGCCGATGGCCAGCGCGACCTTGGCGTTGCGCTCGAACGCCGGGTAGACCCAGAACGGCACGACGGGCTGGCTGGTCGAGTGGATGTCGAGGATGTGGTCGGCCGCATCGACCACCGGGCGCAGGATGCGCGCACGGCTCAGCTCGGGGCTGTCTTCGCTGCCGTCCAGCCACTCGGGCGACCAGATGCGGTTGAGGTTGTGCACGAGCTGGCGGCTGTCGAAGGGGAGCGCCTCGTTGAAGGACTCGTACGCGGCCACGTTGGCAAAACTCACGGTAAGCGTGCCGATCTTCGGGCGCACGTTGTTGTCGAGCAGGTGCGTGGCCGCCGTCATGCCGCAGATCTCGTTGCCATGCGTCAGCGCGTTGATCAGCACGTGCGGGCCGGGCTTGCCGGACTCGAAGCGGTGCACGTAGTCGATGCCGACGTTGCCCTTGCGGTACGCAGAAAGGTCGCGGGGGAGGACTTCGAGGGCGGGGGGAGATTGGGTCATGGGGCGAATGATTAAGGCGAAGCGGTCGGCCAGTTTGCTACAGGACGCGCATTCGCGCCGAGGGCGCAGCAACACCGGGCCGCGCCGCTCGGGCTTCATCCATTCAGCCGGCTATCGCACCTGCTGGTAGTCCACCGGCACCCACACGTAGCCCTTGCCCTCGGCCCGCACGTGGCCCAGCCCCGGGAACGGCAGGTGCGCGCTGCCCACGAGGTAGCGCCCCTTGGCCGCGTCGGCGTACGCCTTCTTGCGCTCCACGGCGGCAGGCTTCGAGTCGACGTCGAACGAGATCGTGACCTGCGGCTGCGCGAACTGCACGGCGGCAACGTGCATCAGGTCGCCCCACAGCATCAGCTTCTGGCCCTTGGACTCGACGACGTAGATGTTGTGGCCCGGCGTGTGGCCATGGGCGGGCACGGCCCTGATGCCGGGCAGCAGGTCGGTGCCGCCCTTCATGCCTTTGAACTTACCAGCTTCCACGTACGGGTTCAGCGACGCCATCGCGCCCCGGAAGAAGTCCTTCATCTCGGCAGGGGCCTTCTCCAGGTTGGCCTTGCTCAGCCAGAAGTCGGCGTCTTCCTGCCCGGCGTGGATGGTGGCGTTGGGAAACACCAGCTTGCCGTCCTGCACGAGGCCTCCGACGTGGTCGCCGTGCATGTGGGTGATGAGCACGTCGTCGACCTGGTCGGGCTGGTAGCCCGCGGCCTTGAGGTTGGCCTGCAGGCTGCCGAGGGTGGGGCCGAACAGGCCGCCGGCGCCGGTGTCGACCAGCACCAGCTTGCTGCCGGTGTTGATGAGGTAGCCGTTCACCGAGGTGGGCACGGCATCCTTCTCGAAACCGCGATCGAGCAGCTTGCCGACCTGCGCCTGCGTGGTGTTGGTGAGCAGCTTCTTGGGTTCGAGGTCGAGAGTGCCGTCGAACAGCGCAGTCACCTCGAAGTCGCCGAGCATCATCCGGTAGAAGCCGGGCGCCTGGGTCTTGACCTGCGGGGCGCCGGCCTGCGCCGCGAACGAAAGCATCAACAGGCTGCCGGCCAGTGCGGCGATGCCGCGGCGCAGCCAGCGGGCGGGTGTTCTTGTCATGGGTTCTACTCCTCGGCGGTTGTAAGGGGCGCCGAGAATAGCCCAAGCAGGCCCATCCTGCTGCGATGGCTGGCGATTACCAGTTGACCTCGCGCTCCGGCGTGGCCGAGATGTGATGGATCGACAGGTCGGCGCCGTCGTACTCCTCCTCCTGCGACAGCCGCAGCCCCACCGAAGCCTTGAGCGCGCCATACACCGCCGCACCCGCCAGCGCGGCCCAGGCCACGCCGATGACGGTGCCGATGAGCTGCGCCCACACGTTCACCCCGCCGATGCCTCCCAGCGCCTGCGTGCCGAAGATGCCCGCCGCGATGCCGCCCCAGGTGCCGCACAGGCCGTGCAGCGGCCACACGCCGAGCACGTCGTCGATCTTCCATTTGTTCTGCACCAGCGTGAACATGTAGACGAAGATCGCGCCCGCCACGCCGCCCACCACCAGCGCGCCCAGCGGATGCATCAGGTCGGAGCCGGCGCACACGGCCACCAGGCCGGCGAGCGGGCCGTTGTAGACGAAGCCGGGGTCGTTTTTGCCCATGGCCAGCGCGACCAGCGTGCCGCCGACCATCGCCATCAGCGAGTTGACGGCCACGAGGCCCGAGATCTTGTCGATGCTCTGCGCGCTCATCACGTTGAAGCCGAACCAGCCCACGCACAGCACCCATGCACCGAGCGCGAGGAACGGGATGTTCGATGGCGGATGCGCGCTCAGCGAGCCGTCGCCCCTGTAGCGGTTGCGCCGCGCGCCCAGCAGCAGCACCGCCGGCAGCGCGAGCCAGCCGCCCACCGCGTGCACCACCACCGAGCCCGCGAAGTCATGGAACTCGTGGCCCGTGAGCGAGGCGATCCAGCCCTGGATGCCGAAGTGCTTGTTCCACGCGATGCCCTCGTACAGCGGGTAGACGAAGCCGACGATCACCGCAGTCGCGATCAGCTGCGGCCAGAACTTGGCGCGCTCGGCAATACCGCCCGAGATGATGGCCGGGATGGCTGCCGCGAAGGTGAGCAGGAAGAAGAACTTCACCAGCTCGTAGCCGCTCTTTTCCGCCAGCTCGCTGGCACCGACGAAGAAGTGCGTGCCGTAGGCCACGCCGTAACCCACGAGGAAATACACGATGGTCGACACCGAGAAGTCGACCAGGATCTTCACCAGCGCATTGACCTGGTTCTTCTTGCGTACGGTGCCCAGTTCGAGAAAGGCAAAACCGGCGTGCATGGCCAGGACCATGATGGCGCCGAGAAGGATGAACAGCGCATCTGCGCCCTGTTTGAGTGCGTCCATTGAAGCTTCTTGCTGATTTTTGATTCGAATTGGTGCGTCGCACCTGAATGACCTGGAGCGGTCGATCGATGAAGCAAAAATGGTGCCCGAAGGCTCTCCGATGGTGCGCAATGAACCAAAACGGACTTCCGCGAGCCCGCCACGCACCGGATCAGCCCGCACCGGCGCGCAACGCGTCCCGGTGGCGGCGGCTGCAGGGCACGGTGGTGCCGTCGTGCATGTGCAGCCGGGCATCGCCGCCGTCCAGCGGCTCGATTTCCTTGATGCGGCCCAGGTTCACCGCATGGCTTCGGTGCACCCGAACGAAGCGGACGGGGTCGAGTTGCGCCAGGAAGTCGGTCAGCGTGGCGCGCAGCAGGTAGTCATGGCCGTTGACGTGCAGGCCGACGTAGTTGCCCTCGGCCTGGAGCCAGTCGATGTCGGTGGCGGCGATGAGGAATTCGCGGCGCAGCTTGCGCACCAGGAAACGCTCGGGGCGCACGGGCGGCGACAAGGCTTCGGGCTCGGCGGGTGCGGCGCCCTTCTGTTCCGCCGGAGCCTCCGGCGCATCGAGCACCCGCGCCTCGCCCTGCAGCCGCAGCATGAACAGCCGGTAGGCCCAGATGCCGAAGACGATGCTTGCGTACACACGCACGTCCTTCAGGTACTCGTAGCCCCATTGGTCGATCCAGCCGCCGAATTCGTAGCGTTCGCCGGCCAACGCGTAGACGACTGCGCGCAACCCGAACATGCCCACCACGTGGACCACGCTGAACGCCACGCTCGCCACCGCATGCCAGGCCAGGAAGCGCACCCAGTGCCCGCGCACCAGCGGCGACAGCCGGCGCTCGACGGCGACCAGCGCCGGGATCAGCAGCAACAGCACCAGGTGGCTCGATCCTTCCCAGGTCGCGACCTCCCAGTTGGCGCGCGGCACGGCGCGCGCGCGCATGTCGACGATCGCGACCATCGTGCTGAACACGGCCTGCAGCGTCATCAACACGATCCAGAAGGCCACCTCCACGGGACGGCGGATCGGCTCGTAGCGCTCGTAGAGGTTCCTGCGTGGGTCTCCCATGGGGCGGGATTCTCCCGAAAACGGGCCTTTGGGGGCGGTGAATTTCGTCCCTCGAGACCACCGCTCGTCACAAAGCGGGGGGCATCCGTCCCCCGGATGCGCCGCGCGGGGAACACGGGCCCGAGCATCGCGGCTTCTTTGCTTCGAGGAGCTTGCGATGAACATCACCGCCGACCCGTCCGCCCATCGCCGCCACGACATCGACGCCCTGCGCGCGCTGGCCTTCCTGTTCGTCGTCCTCTATCACGTGGGCATGTACTACGTGGCCGACTGGCCCTGGCACCTGAAGAGCCCGCACGCGGCCGAATGGCTGCAGTGGCCGATGCGCGTCCTGAACCTCTGGCGCATGGACCTCGTCTTCCTGGTCTCGGGCGTGTCGCTCGGCTTCCTGAGCCGGGGCCAGGGCACCTGGGGCCTGCTGCGCAGCCGGGGTCTGCGGCTGATGCTGCCACTGGCCTTCGGCATGGCGGTGATCGTGCCGTACCAGGCCTATGCGCAGGGGGTGGCCAACGGGCTGGTCGCGCCGGGCTTCGGTGCCTTCGTGCTGCGCTACCTGTCGATGGCCGAACCGTGGCCGAAGCGGGCCTTCGACGGCGCGGAGTTCGGCATCACCTGGAACCACCTCTGGTACCTGCCCTATCTGTTCACCTACACGGCGCTGGTCGCGCTGACACTGCCGCTGTGGAATTCCGCCGCCGGCCAGTGGCTGCGACGCGGCTTCAACGGCCTGCGCGACTGGAAACTGCTGTTGCTGCCGGCCGTGCCGCTGCTCGTCTTCACCACGCTGCTGGCCTCGCGCTTTCCACCCACGCACAACCTTGTGCGCGACTTCCACCTGCACAGCCTGTATTTCACGATGTTCCTCTACGGCTACTGGATGGGCGTGGACACCGGCGTGTGGAGGGAACTGGAGCGGCTGCGCCGGGTGTCGCTCACGCTGGCGGTCGCGGTGATCGCCGCCTTCATCGCGCTGCGGGCCGGCGCGAAGGGCCCGGCGTCCGGCCTGCCGATGGACACGCTGCGCATGCTCTACCTGTGGCTGGCCGTCGCGGCCATCCTCGGCCATGCCCACCGCCACCTGAACCGCCCATGGCCCTGGCTTCGCTGGGCCAACGAGTCGGTGTACCCGTGGTACGTGCTGCACCAGACGCTGATCATCGCCGCCGCGAGCGCGCTGGCACCGCTTGCGCTCGGCCCGGTGCTGGAGCCCGCGCTGCTGGTGGCGCTCACGGTGCTCGGCAGCTGGGCGCTGACCGACGGTCTGATCCGCCGCGTGAACTGGCTTCGGCCGCTGTTCGGGCTGAAGCTCAGGCAGCCGGCTTCGCCGCAGCCTCTTCCACCGGAACCAGGATGGCGTTCCCCGTCGCCACGAGCTTGAGCGCATCGTCGCCTCCGCCTTCGGGTTGCGCATAAAGCTCGGACGCAACGAACACCTGCTTGCGCCCGGCCTTCGCCACACGCGCGCGTGCCACGAAGGCTTGACCCACGGCCGGTGACATGAAGTTCACCGAGAAGTGCGACGTCATCACGCGGCCGGCCAGCGAGGCGGCTGCGTAGCCGCTCACGGTATCGAGCAGTGCGGAGATCATCCCCGCGTGGAGGAAGCCGGCGTACTGCCCCATGTCTTCCTTGCGCCATTTCATGCGCAGCTCGGCCTCGCCGTTGCCGGCCTGGGTGGCCTCGATGCCGGCCCAGCGATTGAAGGATGCGGTTTCGTTGAGAGCCTTGAAGGTTTCGAGCATGGCGTGTCCTTTGCGGGGGCGGGTGTGAGAAGCGGTTCAGGCCACTCTACGAACCACGCAGGACAGGCGCCGTCACGCGCGTGACGGGCGGGGTAGTGAACAGTTGCATTGGCGACAGCGGCGCTCTTCGCGCCGGAGTGGCGAGTCTCGGGGCGTCGGGCGCCTCTCAGGCGTCCTGTTCGGGCGCGATCTCGGGCTTCGGCTTGCCCTTGTACTTGCGCGCGGCCTTCTTCGCCGCGCGCTCGGCATCGGCACGCTGGCCATCGGCCAGCCACAGCGCGAACTCTTCCGGCGTTTCGAGCGTGATGCGCCCCAGGTTGCCCGCGCGAAACTCGTGCATCACGATCTCCGCTGCCTTCTGAAGGTTGACGCGGCCCTTGCCCAGCAGCGCGCCGCGCTTGCGGCCGATGGTGTCGAGCAGCGCCTCGTCCTTCATGCCGGCCATGGTCTCGGTGTCGAGCTCCACGAGCTTGAAGCGCGCGGCCACGCCCGCGGCGTAGTGCGTCTTGAGGTAGTTGAGCAGCTCCAGCGCCACCTCTTCCTCGTCGAAGGCGTTGCGCCCCACCGCGCCGCTGGCCGCTAGGTTGTAACCGCTCTTGGGCACGATGATGCGCGGCCACAGCATGCCGGGCGTGTCCCACAGATAGAAGTCGTCGGCCAGCGTGATGCGCTGTTCGAGCTTGGTGATGCCGGCCTCGTCGCCGGTCTTGGCCTTGCGTCCGCCGGTGAGCGTGTTGATGAGGGTGGACTTGCCCACGTTGGGAATGCCGCAGATCAGCACGCGCATCGGCTTGGCCATGCCGCCGCGGTTCGGTGAAAGCTCATGGCAGGCCTTCACGAGTTGTTGCGCGGGCGTGGTCTGGCTCGCATCGAGCCCGATGGCGCGCGTGGCAGGCAGCGCGTTGTAGTGCGCCAGCCAGAGTGC
This sequence comes from Variovorax sp. Varisp46, assembly GCF_059491885.1. Classification (NCBI taxonomy): domain Bacteria; kingdom Pseudomonadati; phylum Pseudomonadota; class Betaproteobacteria; order Burkholderiales; family Comamonadaceae; genus Variovorax; species Variovorax sp. Varisp46. The sequence continues at coordinate 1,005,321 of NZ_CP168515.1, read as the reverse complement.
GGTGCGCACGGGGTCGGCCAGGTCCTGCTTGTTGAGCACCTTCAGCGTGGGCCGTCCGGCCGTGAGCTCGGCCAGCATCGGGTTGGCGCTGGAACCGGGCAGGCGCGCATCGAGCAGTTCGATGACCACGTCGATGTCCTTCACCCGCTCGGTGATGGCCTTCTGGGTCGAATACATGTGACCGGGGAACCACTGGATCGCCATCGATGGCTCTTTCTTTCGCGCTGTCTGGGAATGGGTGGCCACCGAAAGGGGGCCGGGTGCGCATTGTGAACCGGGAACCTGAACGGGACCTTGTTGCTACGCTTTCGATAGCTGGATGCGGGCATTCTGCCTTCGCTTCGGGCCTGTTCGATCCTAGAATCCGCGCGCTGCCCGCGCAGCCACTCCAACAACTTCGAGGGAAATCCATGTTCAAGCGCCTTGCCGCTGCCGCCCTGATGGCAGCCATCGTCGTGCCCGCGACCGTCACCGTCGCCCATGCCCAGCGGCCTTCTCCTCCCCCCGGCCCCATGATCAACGGCTACCTGTGCTGCAACATGCGCACCTACGGCGACTCGATCAGCGACATCAACTACGACGAGCAGGGCACGAGCATCGTCGCGGTGGGCACGCCGGCGCGCATCACCGCGTACGACTTCCGCTGGTTCAACCTGGATCTGGCCGGCAAGCCGCAGCGCATCAAGAACGACTACAGCCGCAACATCCCGTTGCCTGCGTTCGCGCAGCGCTATGTGGTGACCGAAGACCCGAAGCAGAAGATGGCGGCCTTCCCGCCCGCCGTGCGCGACGCCATCCTCGCCGTGAAGGTGATGCCCGGCATGACGCGCGAGCAGGTGCTGATGGCCATCGGCTATCCGGTTGCCAGCGAGAACCCCAGCCTCGACGCACCGGTGTGGCGCTACTGGCGCGACAGCTGGTCGGAGTTCCAGGTGCAGTTCGACGAGAGGGGTCTCGTGAAGACGGTGGTGGGCGATCCCGTGGCGTTGAGCCGCGTCCTGGCCGCAGCGCCCGCCCAGCCTTAAGTCCTCTCGCATTGCGCGTGCGTTGCAAACACGCGCAATCCCCTAGGGGGTTTGCATCGCGGGGGCAGTCATCGCCCCTATGATTTGACCGAGTGCGGCGCCCGAGCGTCGGTCGAATCGAAACCCTTTGATGGAGTTACCCGCGATGAAACCCGTCTCCGAACTGCTCAAGCGCCATGGTTCCGCAGCATGGCGCACCTCCCCCGACACCAGCGTGTTCGATGCGCTGTCCACCCTGGCACGCTTCGAGGTGGGCGCGCTGATGGTGATGGACGGCGAGAAGCTGGTGGGCTTCCTGTCCGAACGCGACTACACCCGCAAGGTCGCCTTGCAGGGCAAGAACTCGAAGGAAGTGAAGGTACGCGACATCATGACGCCCGACGTGATGACCGTCACCCCGCAGACCCGCACGCGCGCCTGCATGACGCTGATGAGCCAGCGCAAGTTCCGCCACCTGCCGGTGGTCGACGGCGACAAGGTGATCGGCATGATCTCCATCCAGGACCTGATGGACGACATCATCTCGGACCACGAGGCCACCATCGAGCAGCTGACCACGTACATCCAGAGCTGAACCCCTGTTGCCCGCTTTGCGGACCCTGCCCGGCGCATGGGTAGGGAACAGGCCTACGCACGCCGGGGCACAGGGGGGCGCACAGTGGGTCTTCGTTCATCCATCTATCCAGCAGGAATATTGCATGCAGATCCAGGTCAACACGAGCAACGGCATCACGAACAAGGACGCGCTGGAGCGTTGGGCCGACACCGAGATCAAGCAGCACCTGAGCCGTTTCGTCGACGACGTGACGCGCGTCGAAGTGCACTTGAGCGACGAGAACCACGACAAGACCGGCGGCGGCGACAAGTGCTGCGTGATGGAGGCACGCCTGGCGCACCATCAGCCGCTGGCGGTGACGCAGCACGCTACCAGCCTCGACGAGGCCTTCCGCGGCGCGGCCGACAAGCTCAAGCGCTTGCTGGACAACACGCTGGGGCGCCTGCACAACCACCGCGACCGCGGCTCGATCCGCACGGACCCGGGCTTCATCGCCGAGTAGGTCCGCTCACCTGCCCTTGCGCTTCGGCGGCTTCGGGCCGGGCGTTTCGGCGGGAACGAGCGGCGGGCGGCGGCCGCTGGCCATCCATTCGTCGTAGAAGCCGATCTTGCGGTCGACCAGCGACAGCGCCCGCTTCCACTCGGCGATGGTCTGCGTCACGCGCTCCCGGTGCGCGGCGAGCATGTCGCGCCGCTGGCGCAGCGTGACCTTGCCCTGCACTGCCAGCGCGGTGTATTCGCGCATCTCGGCAATCGACATGCCGGTGCGGCGCAGGCGCTCCATCAGGTCGAGCCAGCCGACGTGCAGCTCGACGTAGAGGCGCCGGCCGCCCTCGTCGCGCGCCACGCCGGGCACCAAGCCCTGCGTCTCGTACCAGCGGATGGCGTGCACCGTGCGGCCGGTGCTTGGATTGAATGAACCGGCGATTCCGGAAAATCCATTGGAAATGCTCGGGTGCACTCGAGGTCAAGCGCCATGGACACCATGGGCGTCGATCAGCCCCTCTTCGCGTTCGCCATGCCCTTGGCGACTTCGTTCGCGCCCTGCGCGGTACCGCTCTGTGGCACGGCCTCGCCTTCGCGCTGCGTGACCTCCGACAGGCGCGCCGCCAGTTGCTCCGGCGTGTCGGCGTCAATGCCCAGCCAGACGCCCTGCGTCAGCGTGATGTGCGCGGCCTCGAAGGTGCCGGCGCCCGCGCACAGGATGGTGCGGTTGGGCGCATCCTGCGCGGCCAGCACCAGCATCGCGGGCACCACGGCCTCGGGGCGGAAGGCTTCGAGCATTTCCTTGGGGAACAGGTCCTCGGTCATGCGCGTGGCGGCGGTGGGCGCCAGGCAGTTCACGCGGATGTCGTTCTTCGCGCCTTCGATGCTCAAGGTCTGCATCAGGCCCACCAGCGCGAGCTTGGCCGCGCCGTAGTTGCTCTGGCCGAAGTTGCCGTACAGGCCCGACGACGAGGTGGTCATCACGATGCGGCCGTACTTCTGCTCGTTCATGAGCGCCCAGACGGCCTTGGTGCAGTTCACTGCGCCCATCAGGTGCACGTCGACCACCAGCTTGAAATCGGCCAGCTCCATCTTGGCGAAGCTCTTGTCGCGCAGGATGCCGGCGTTGTTGACCAGGATGTCGACGCGGCCCCAGGCATCGACCGCCTGCTGGACCATGGCCTGCACCGCCTCGAAGTCCGTGACGGACGCGCCGTTGGCAATAGCTTCGCCGCCCGCGGCCTTGATCTCGTCGACCACCGCCTGCGCGGCACTCACCGAACCGCCGGAGCCATCGCGCGCGCCGCCCAGGTCGTTGACCACTACCTTCGCGCCGCGCGCGGCCAGCGCCAGCGCGTGCTGGCGGCCGAGGCCGCCGCCCGCGCCGGTCACGATGGCCACGCGGCCCTTGAAGTCGATGCTGCTGTTGTTGCTCATTTCTCTCTGTCGCTTTCCTGGGAGTTGCTCGGCGCCGCCTCGGGCGGCAGCGTGGCGTTTTACCCCAGAAGGCGTACGACCCCAGTCGTGCGCGCGTCACCCGGGGGAGCGCACCTTCTCGCAGAAGGCCACCAGCTGGTCGAGTTCGGCCGATTTGTCGAAGAAGGCATCGGCGCCCAGCGCGCGCGAACGCTCGCGCATGTCGGCGGTGGCGTAGTTGCTGAGCACGACCACCTTCTGGTGCGGCGCCCGGTGACGGCAGGCGCGAATCACGCCGAACCCGTTGCCGCGCTGGAGGAACAGGTCGATGATGGTCAGGTCCCAGTCGTCCTTGGAGGCGTGCAGGCGCAGCCAGTCGATGGCCTCCTGCTCGGTGCTCGCGGAAGCCACGACTTGTGCCTCGGCCACGTCTTCCAGAAAACCGGCCAGGTTCTCCCGGATCACCGGACTGTCTTCGACGAGATATGCCTTGAACCGCATGGCGGCCATCTTCGCCCCGGCCCGTTTGCACGCGGTGGGCAATGCGGGTCAATGCCTGTAGGTCATCCGCCACCCCCCCTGTCGTCAAGCGAAGGGGCTCGAAACGAAGACTGAACCAAAGTCCTAAGCGGCGACGGCCATGCGGCCGCGTGACACGCCCAGGCGCGCGGGCGAGACGTACTGCTCGCGATAAATTTCGAAGGGCATGGTGTCGGCCGCCTCGATGCGCTTCTGCTCCTGCAGCGACTCGGCCGTCATCTGCTCGAATTCGGCCTGCTGCGCGGCCGGGAACGGCAGCCCCAGCAGCGTGGCGCGGGTCTGCTCGGACTGGGCGCGCACGAAGCCGATGAAGGAGTTGCCATGGTCTTTCTCGACGGCTGCGAGCACGCGGGCCGAGGGCAGGCTGTCGGGGTTGTGCAGCGCGGCCCTGGCGGCGCGCACCGCGTCGGCATGCGCCGTGCCGCCCTGCGCCGCGTCGAGCGCGGCGGCGATGGGCTGGCACTGCTCGACCAGCTCCAGGCCCCAGTCGGCCAGCGCCACCTCGCGCCCGCCGCGCAGCAGCTTCAGGCCCGGCTCGCGGCCGCGCGCGGCCGTGAGGTGCTGGTTCTGCGCGAGCTCGGCGATTTCCTGCGGCGTGTCGTTGGGGCTGTCGCTCAACAGGCAGTGCAGCAGGAACACGTCGATGAAGCGCATGGTCTGCGCGTTGATGCCGACGGTCTCGAAGGGGTCGAGGTCCATCAGGCGCACCTCGACGTACTCCACGCCGCGCTCGCGCAGCGCATGCAGCGGGCGCTCGCCGGGGTTGATCACGCGCTTGGGGCGGATGGTGCCGTAGAACTCGTTCTCGATCTGCAGCAGGCTGGTGCCGAGCTGGTTGTAGTCGCCGCCGAGGTTGCGGATGCCGATGGCTTCGTACGCCGGCCACGGGCGCGTGAGCGCGTCCTGCAGCGAGGCGGCGTAGCCCTCGAGGCTGTTGTAGCTCACGGCCAGCGAGGCCTGCGCGTCGCTCTGGTAGCCCAGGCGGCCCATGCGCAGCGAGGTGCCGTGCGGCATGAACATGCTGCCGTCGCCCAGCGGCTGCAGCTCGTGCGGACGGCCCGCCACGAAGCTCGAACACAGGGCCGGCGAGGCGCCGAACAGGTACAGCAGCAAAAAGGCCTGGCGGCGGAAATTGCGGATCAGCGCAAAGTACTGTTCGCTCGACACGTCGGGCAGCGACCAGTTGTAGTGGATGCCCGAGATGGTCTGCATGCGCCGGCCGTAACGGTGGCTCAGGCCCATGCGGTAGACGCTCTTGGCGCGGCCCACGTTCGAGGAGCCGTAGCGGCCGATCGGAATCGTCTCGTCGGTCGGCAGGCCGCAGGGCATGCTCGAGACCCAGAGACGCTCGTCGCCGAGCTGGTCGAGCACGCGGTAGGTGAACTGGTGAACCCGCGTCAGTTCCTCGAGCGCCGATTCGACGCCCGCATGCACGCCCGTGATGAGTTCGAGCTGCGATTCGCTGAAGTCGGTGGTGATGTGCGGATGCGTGAGCGCCGAGCCCAGGGCGATCGGATGCGGCGTCAGCGCGAGCTTGCCGTCGGGCAGCGCGCGCAGGCTTTCCTTCTCGATGCCACGCCGCATGCCCTTCAGTCGTGCGGCTGAAAGTGCAACCAGCCTCTCCTGCAATCTGTTGCTCATATTGTTATACCCATCAATCTTCTGAGGGGCTGGAAGGTAGCACGGGCGCGCGGGCATTGCTCGTGCAGGGAATCCCTCGCCCCGCTACCCTGTCGCTCGCTATGTTTTTGATAGCTTTCTGCATAGGCCGCGCTTCGGATGGCGCACGAAGCTCAGGCCCTGGCGCGGCCCGCCGACAGGTCGATCTCGCTCGACTCGTAGACGTGCATCTCCGGCGTGCCGTCGGCCATGGCCGCGAGCGCCTTGCCGAAAGCCCGCGAGGCATCCACGCGGAAGTGCGCCTGCAGCGCGGCCATGTCGCTCCACCGCTCCACGAAAGTCAGGCGCAGCGGCTCCTGCACGTCGGTCGAGACCTCGTGCGAGATGCAGCCGGGCTCGGCACGCGAGCGCAGCACGTGCTCGGTGCTGATGGCGAGCATCGCCTGCAGGGTGTCGGGCTTTGCCAAGGCGTGTCCGATGACCAGAATCATTTTGTTGCCTCCTTCGACCAGGTTCGGCCGAGCACCCGCAGCAGGAAGCTGTTGAGGTCGGCGATTTCTTCCATGCACACCGAGTGCGCCATCGTGTATTCGTGCCACTCGACGGCATGGCCCAGAGCGGCCAGCGCGTCGCGCGAGCGCATCGCGGCGGCCAGGGGCACCACGGGGTCCTGCCGGCCATGGGCGAGGAACACGGGCGTTTCGTGGTTGGCGGCGTGCCGTTCGGCCGCCGTGGTGGCCGCGATCGGCAGGTAGCCGGAGAGGCCGACGATGCCGGCCAGGCGCTCGGTGTGGCGCAGGCCCGTCATGAGCGCCATCGCGCAGCCTTGCGAGAAGCCGGCTACCACGATGCGGCTGGCGGCGATGCCGCGGGCCTTTTCATTCGAGATGATCGCTTCGATGGTCGCCTGCGAGCGGCGCAGGCCGGCCTCGTCCTCCTGCGCCGCCAGGTCGGGCAAGGCGATGTCGTACCAGGCCGGCATCCGGTAGCCGCCGTTGATGGTCACGGGCATGACCGGCGCATTGGGGAACACGAAGCGCACCGGGCCCACGGGCGAGAGGTCGAGTTCGTTGGCGATGGGCACGAAATCGTTGCCGTCGGCGCCGAGGCCATGCATCACGATCACCGTGGCGGTGGGATTGGGGGCGGTTTCGATCTCGATGGGAGGACGGGACATGGTCGGACAAAGGTATTCAGGGACGCGGATGGCCAGACCTTAGCGCATTCGGGCCCGGCCGAAGGCGCCGATACGGCCGGTTGGCTGACTTGCACATCGTTTCGCCGCCCGCGGCGCCGCGGAATGCAACACAATGGCGTTTCGCATATGAAGACCACCACCTCGCATCCGAAGCCCTGTCCCGCCGCCCCGTTCGACAGCGAAACGCTGTTGCGCGGCAGCGGCCTGCGCGTGACCCGCGCCGCGCAGACCGTGCTCGAACTGCTCGAACACAATTCGCAGCCGCTCACGCACGAGGAAGTGGCCGCTGCCTATACGGCGGCCACAGGCGAAGCACCCGACCGCGTCACCGTCTACCGCGTGCTCGACCGACTGGTCGAGGCGGGCCTGTGCGACCGCCGCGTCGGCGCCGACCGAGTCAATCGTTTCTCGCGCCACGTGGAGGCCGAGTCGGGCAACACCTTCGAATGCGACCAGTGCCACAAGGTGCTGGCGCTGCCGTCCGACCCCGAGCTTCCGAAGGTGATGGGCCGGCTGGGCCGGGCCTTGCGCAAGCAGGGCATCGATACGCGGCACACCGCGCTGACGCTGCACGGCACCTGCGGCGACTGCGCCCGATAGCTCTTTTCACGCGTTCCACGAAGGGAACGGGTCCGGGAAGTTCCGCCACCAGGAGGCGCCGAAGCGCATCTCGTCTTCCGTGAGCAGGCAGGCATCGAGCCGGGTGCGCAGCGCTTCCTCATCCATGCCGATGCCGATCAGCACCAGCTCCTGCCGGGCGTCACCCGTGGCCGAGTCCCAGTTCTTGCGGATCAGCTCCAGCGCGTCAGGGTCGGTCGGCCAGTGCTCGCGCGGCACCGCCGCCCACCAGAAACCCGCCGCGCCATGGCGGCAGGCGCCGCCGGCCTGCGACCACGAGCCGGCGCGTGTGGCGCGGCTCGCGAGCCAGAAGAAGCCCTTGGAGCGCACCACGCCTTCCCATTCGCTGTGCACCAGCTCCCAGAAGCGCTTGGGATGGAACGGGATGCGCGAGCGGTACACGAAGCTGCGGATGCCGTATTCCTCGGTTTCCGGCAGGTGCTCGCCGCGCAGCTCGGCCAGCCAGCCCGGCGCCTGCTCGGCCTGCTCGAAGTCGAACAGGCCGGTGTCGAGCACGCGGTCGAGCGCCACGCGGCCGAACTCCGACACCTCGATGCGCGCGCGCGGATTCAGCCTGTGCAATATCGCCATCAGCCGCTCGCGCTCCTCGCGCGTGACGAGGTCGGTCTTGTTGACCACCAGCACGTCGCAGAACTCGATCTGCTCGATCAGCAAGTCGACCACCGTGCGCGTGTCTTCATCGCCGAGGGACTGCCCCCGCTGGCCGAGGCTGTCGGCCGAGCCGTAGTCGCGCAGGAAGTTGAAGGCGTCGACCACGGTCACCATGGTGTCGAGCCGCGCCACGTCGGCCAGGCTCTTGCCGTCCTCGCCCGCGAAGGTGAAGGTCTCGGCCACGGGCAGGGGCTCGGAGATGCCGGTGGACTCGATCACGAGCTGGTCGAAGCGGCCCTCCTTCGCGAGGCGATGGACCTCGAGCAGCAGGTCTTCGCGCAGGGTGCAGCAGATGCATCCGTTGCTCATCTCGACCAGCTTCTCGTCGGTGCGCGAGAGCTGGGCGCCGCCGTCGCGCACGAGCGCAGCGTCGATGTTGACCTCGCTCATGTCGTTGACGATGACCGCCACGCGCCGGCCCTCGCGGTTGTGGAGGATGTGGTTGAGCAGCGTCGTCTTGCCGGCGCCGAGAAAGCCGGAAAGCACGGTGACGGGAAGGCGGTCGGCCATCGGGGTGGTCTCCATATATGCAACAGAATTGCATTATATGAAGCAACGCAACCATGTTGCGTTTATACCCCCCCCCCGAGAGGCCCAATCGCTCAGTAGGACAGCTTGGGATACCAGTCGGTCCCCCGCCCTTCGGGCGTCATGTCGAGCAGGTTCCATATCGGCATCGCATCGGGCGCGCCGCGCGGGTCCTGTCCGGGGTCGGAGGTTCCAGCGCCCATCTCGCCGCCCCAGAAGTGGCGGATCGTCCCGCCGTCGCGCCGGAACACGTTGAATGCCGGGTTGTCGCCGCTTTCGGGCGTCTCGCCGGCGTAATCGCGGTTGAAGGTGTTGCCGGCCGATGAATACAGCGGCAGGTGCCGCCAGCCGCGCTCCCTGGCGAAAGCCGTCATCCGCTCGATCGGCGAGCTCGCGACGACCGCGAACGCCACGCGCTGCAGGATGTCGGGCATCTCGCCGTCGTAGGCGCTCAGCAGCGAAGTGCACATGGGGCACGGACGCTCACGTTTCGGGCCATACATCCAGTTGTAGGTGATGAGCGTGCCGTGCTTGCCGAAGAGTTCGGAGAACCTGACCGGCCCACCGGCTCCCTGAAACTCGTAGTCTTGCGGCACCTCGCCACCCGGGGGCAGTGCGCGGCGCATTTCCGCGACGCGTTCGATGCGTCGGCGCAAATCGATCTCCTCGGCAAGGAGTTCCGTGCGAGCCCGCCGGTAGGCGACGCTTTCGCCCGGGAACCGGACGGAATTGGAACGGGCAAGCCGGCTGGCGGATACCAGTTCGGTGGCTTCGGCTGGGGCGGACATGGCAGGTCACCTCCTGGGGTGATTGAAGGGATTGACGTGCATGGTGCACCCGCGCGCAGGCCGTTGCCGGTACGCGCTTTTCCCCGGTCGGGCGCGAACTTGTCCTACGGCCCTACCTGCATCTCGAAAGCCGCGACCTGCCTTCCATCGATGTCGGTGAAGCCGTACTCGCGCGCCAGGTCGGCAACGCGCAACACCTCGCCGCTTTTCTCCAGCACCCTCGCATCGCCCGCCAGCGCCGCGACCGCCCGCCCCAGGTAGCGCGGCGATTCGGTGCGCGCCAGCTCTCCGCGGCTCGCGCCGGTGACCACCGCCACGCAATCCTTCAGCGGGCGTAGCGTGCCGGCGGGCAGGTTCGATTCAGGCCCGTGCAAGGGGTCGTCGTCGAGCCGGAGGAAAAATGCGTTCATGCATGCGGCGATTGTGTGAAAAAACCTGCCCGCACGCGACCGGGCACGGTCACCGAAAATCGGCCGCTTCGCCTGTACGCCGCGCATGCCCAACGCTCTCCCCGTCCTCTATTCGTTCCGCCGCTGCCCCTACGCGATGCGCGCCCGCCTGGCGCTGGTCGCGAGCGGCCAGCCTTGCGAGCTGCGCGAAGTGGTGCTGAAGAACAAGCCCGCCGAGATGCTGCTGGCCTCGCCCAAGGGCACGGTGCCCGTACTGCTCACCGAAGACGGCGCGGTGCTGGAACAAAGCCTCGATGTGATGCTGTGGGCCCTGCGCCGCAATGATCCGCGGCGCTGGTTGCAGCCCGGCACCGGCACGCTGCAGGACATGCTCGCGCTGGTCGGCGCCTGCGACGACGACTTCAAGCCCCAGCTCGACCGCTACAAATATCCCGACCGGCATGCGGATGGTGGGAAGCCCGCCCGCGAGCGCGGCGCCCAGTTCCTGCGCGGCCTCGAAGCCAGGCTGTCGGCCACGCCGCATCTGGCCGGCGCCCACGCCACGCTGGCCGACGCCGCCGTCATGCCCTTCGTGCGCCAGTTCGCGATGGTCGACGCCACATGGTTCGATGCCCAGCCCTGGCCCCGCCTGCAGGCATGGCTGTCGGACTGGACCGCCTCGGACCTGTTCGAGCGCGCCATGCACAAGTACGCGCCCTGGAAGGCGGGCGAGGCGGGCGTCGACTTTCCTCCAGGCTGAGGACCGCGCACCGTGCCTGGAGTTCGGCACGCTGCCCGATGGAAGCAGTCAGCCGAAGTCCGGCGCGCGCCGTTCGCGCAGTGAGGCCACGCCCTCGCGCACGTCGGCGCCCGCGAAGCCCATGAATTCGAGCGCCAGCGAGGCATCGAAGGTCGGCCCGGCCTGGCGCAGCCAGTTGTTCAGCGCGTACTTGGTCAGGCGGATCGCGCTCTGGCTGCCGGCCGCGAGCCGGTCGGCCACCTCGTAGGCGCGCGGCAGCAGGTCGGACTCCTCCACCGCGAGCGACACGAGGCCGATGCGCTCGGCCTCCTCGCCGCTCACCGGCTCGCACAGCAGCAGGTGGTACTTGGCCTTGGCCATGCCGCACAGCAGCGGCCACACGATGGCCGCATGGTCGCCCGCCGCCACGCCCAGGCGCGTGTGGCCGTCGACGATCTTCGCGTTCTTCGCGGCGATGGAAATGTCGGCCAGCAGCCCCGCCACCAGCCCCGCGCCCACGGCCGGGCCGTGCATGGCGCTGACGATGGGCTTGTCGCAATTGATGATGTTGTAGACGAGGTCGCGCGCCTCGCGCCACACGCGCTGGCGCACCGCATCGTCGGTGGTCATGTCCTGCACCATCGCGAGGTCGCCGCCGCCCGAGAAGCCCTGGCCTTCGCCCCGCAGCACCGCGCAGCGCACGCTGTCGTCGGCCGATGCGTCGCGCCAGATTTCGGCCAGCTCGCGGTGGCCGTCATGGCCCGCCGTGGGCAGCTTGCCGTTGGCGGCCCGCATCTGGATGTCGAGCACCGCGCCATTCGCACCTCGGCGCGTGATGGCGAGGGTCTGGTAGCGGGCGTAGTCCATGGCGGGTGCCTCTTTCGTCTACTTTTTCGCGGCCGCTTCGCGGCAGCGCTGCACATTGGCATCGAAGCGCGAGGCCAGCCCCGGTTCGCACTCGTCGGAAGGCGTGAGCCTGCACATGCCGACGACCACGTAGTCCATCACCGCCGACGTGCACATCGGGTAGGCCGCGAGATCGGGATTGGCCTTGACCTTGAAGCCCCAGCGTTCCGAAAACTGCACCGTGCGGATCATCGCGCCATGGAAGAAGCTGCGGTCCCTCGCGGCGATGGCGGCTTCCATGCGAGGCAGTTCCTCGTTCAAGTACCCGACCGAATCCATCGGAAAGCCGGACGGCTCCTGCTGCGCGGTGGCAAGGGACGCAGCCAGCACGAGGGGCAAGGCGGCAAGGGCGCGCAGAGCGGAGGTGAGCGCGGAACGTGGGGAAGTGCGGTGGAGATGCATGGCTTCGAATTCTGCAACGTTTTGAAGCACTTCTGAATGCGCGGCGATGCGCGGGCGCGACGCCCTACCTTCCCTTCTTTTGCTTGTCGTACTTGCGCCAATACTGGAATTCGTCCTCGTGCACTTCGAGGTCGACCTCCGAGATGCGCGATTGCAGGCGCTCCTGCACATCCGCCACGGCCTTGTTGTAGACGAGCGGGCCGACCTCTTCGAGGAAGAAGCCGAGCAGCGCGCCGGCCGCGATGTTGCCGATCGGCTCCTCCATGTTTTCGCGGAAGTAGCGCTCGATGGAGGTGATGGCCTGCTGGCGCGCTTCCTTCGGTATCTCGATGGTCATGTGGGCCCCGGGGAATGAATCGATCGATTGTGCCGGGCGCGGGCCGGCGGCGAAGCCGCGCCGTTCGCTACCATGCGCGCACAACAACACCGGAGACAGACAGCATGAAGTTCCGCCCCGCCGCACTCGCGGCCCCCGCCCTGGCCGCCGCCCTTGCAGTGCTTGCCGGCTGCGCGAACATGACGCCCACCGTGCCGCAGCGCCAGCTGATGCTGGTCGCCAACGACGAGAAGCAGTCGTGGAACGACGCCGGTGTCGTGGCCCTCGGCCCGATGGGGCGCGACACGGTGCAGGTGCTCGACATCGGCACCGACCCGCTGGCGCCCAAGGTGCTCGGCACGCTGCAGCTGGACAACACCATCGCCGGGCCGCCGACCAACCTCGCGATCACGCCCGGCGAAACGCTGGCGCTGGTCGCCAACTCGCTCAACGTGATCGAGGAGAACGGCGCGCGCAGGCAGGTACCCGACAACCGCCTCTTCGTGATCGACCTGACCACCACGCCGCCCAGGCTGCTCGACACGCTGCAGGTCGGCAAGCAGCCCTCGGGCCTGTCGATCAACCGCGCGGGCAACCTCGCGCTGGTGGCCAACCGCGCCGACAACTCGGTGAGCGTGCTGCGCATCGCGGGCAAGAAGGTGACGCTGATCGACACCGTGGCCATGGGCGATTCGGTGGCGCACGTGCGCTTCACGCCCGATGGCAAGCGCGCGCTGGCTGCCAAGTTTCCGAGCCACAAGATCGCGCTGCTCGACGTGAACGGCGAGAAGGTCAGCTACAACAAGGTCGACCTCGCCGCCGGCCTGTGGCCCTACAACGTCGACGTGACGCCCGACGGCAAGCTCGCGCTCACGGCCGACAACGGCAACTCGGGCGCCTCCGACGGCCAGGTCGACACGGTGAGCGTGATCGACCTCGAAGCCGCGCCGCCACGCGTGGTCGACAAGGTGGTGGTGGGCGACGGCCCCGAAGGCCTCGCCGTGAGCCCGACCGGCAGGCATGCGGTGGCGGTGATCCTGCGCGGCAGCAACGCGTCGAAGAGCGCTTACTTCTACAACCGCAACGGCTCGGTGGTGCTGCTGAAGATCGACGGCAAGAAGGTCACGCGCGCCAATGAGGTGGAGGTGCGCGGCCTGCCCGAGGGCGCGGTGTGGAGCGCCGACGGCAAGTACCTCTACGTGGGCAACTTCATCGACCAGGACATCACGATCCTGCGGCTCGATGGCGACACGCTGGTGCCAACGGGCAAGTCGTTTCCGCTGCAGGGCCATCCGGCCGCGATGCGCGGGACAATGACGCACTGATCGATCCACACTCCCCCGCACGAAAAAGCCATGGCGCAACCCAAACGACAACTCCGCACGCTCGAGCGCGGCATCCTCTGCCTCGTGATCGGCGTCGCCGTTCTGCTGGGGCCGCGCTTCCTGCAGGGCACGCGCTGGTTCGAGATGGTGGCAGGGGCCTATCTGGTCGGCTGGTTCGCGGTGGTGCTGGGCGTGGCGTTGATCGCGGTCGAGCTGGTGAAGCGCGGCAAGCCGCGCCAGTAGCCAACAACCTGGCCTCTCAGGCCTTCTTGCCGCGCAGCTTGCCGACCAGTTCCACCACGGCCAGCACGATGGCGCCGGCCACGAGGCCCACGCCGGCGTTCACGCCCATCGAGCCCAGCGTGCCGAACACGCCGCCCGTGGCCGTGGCCCAGCCCTCGACCGCATGGCCCAGCGCCGGCAAGCCATGCACCAGGATGCCGCCGCCCACGAGGAACATCGCGGCCGTGCCGGCCACCGACAGCGCCTTCATGAGCCAGGGTGCCGCAGCCAGGATGCCGCGGCCCAGGGCGCGCGATGCGGCGCTGGATCGCTGGCTCAGGTAGAGGCCCGCGTCGTCGAGCTTCACGATGCCGGCCACGAGGCCATAGACGCCGATGGTCATGATCAGCGCAATGCCGACCAGCACGGTCAACTGCGTCGTGAAAGGCTGGCCCTGCACGGTGCCCAGCGTGATGGCGATGATCTCGGCCGAGAGGATGAAGTCGGTGCGCACCGCGCCCTTGATCTTGTCCTTCTCCATCGCGACCACGTCGACCGAGGCGTCGGCCACGGCCTTCTCGTGGCGCTGGGTGTCGGCTTCGTGCTCCTTCTTGTGCAGAAACTTGTGCGCGAGCTTCTCGGTACCTTCGAAGCACAGGAACGCACCGCCCACCATCAGCAGCGGCGTTACCAGCCACGGCAGCCAGGTGCCGATGGCGAGCGCCGCGGGCACGAGGATGGCCTTGTTGACGAACGAGCCCTTGCACACGGCCCAGACCACCGGAATCTCGCGCTCGGCCTTGACGCCGGACACCTGCTGCGCATTGAGCGCAAGGTCGTCGCCCAGCACGCCGGCCGTTTTCTTGGCGGCGACCTTGGTGAGGATCGACACGTCATCGAGAACGGTCGCGATGTCGTCGAGAAGCAGGAGCAGGCTGGTGGCCATGGGGCAAGATCAGGGCTGAAAAAGAAGCGGCGAGCTTATCCGCAGCCGCCACCCGCCCCCTGCAATAACCGTACGCGGACGCCCTGAACGGGAGCCGGCATGCGAGCTTGCCGGCGAATCAGAGAGCGCCGAGCGCAATGGCCAGCATCGCGGCCAGCGACACGCCGAACAGCGCCAGGCCCACGCGGCGGCGGCGGTGCGTAAGCATCCACAGCGCCACGCCCGAGATCGACAGGAAGATCAGGCTGCCGGCCAGCGTGTCGACCAGCAGGATCCACGGCAGCGGCATGCTGCCGCCCTTGTGCATGTTGGTGAGCGTGGCAACGAAACCATTGTGCGTAGTGGCGACGCCGACCGAGCGGTTGCCCTGCCAGTACTCGGCCTGCACGATCTCGTTGGGGCCGCCGAAGTTGAACACCCAGTGGGCCGGCTGCATGAGCGCCGGGGCGCTCTTATCGCCCGTGTCACTCTTGTCGGCCCAGGCGACGGGCTTGGCCGGTTCGATGCGCGAGGAGCTGGGCGGGCCGCTCATGTGCAGCGCCCCCTGCAGCCACAGGCTCATCGCCTCGGGCGTTGCCGGCACCGGATCGGGCAGCGCCAGCTGGGCGCGCGTGCGCTCCTGGGCCTGCGGCAGCTTCAGCACGTTGCGGTGGTTGAGCCAGATGCCGCTGAAACCGAACAGCAGCCCCAGCACCGCGCCCCACAGGCCGAACCAGCCATGGGTGCGGCGAATCCATTGCACGGCGGCGGTGCGGCGCTGGTGCGATCGCACACGCGCGGCGTGGCCGAGGGTGCTGCCGCCGGCGTCCATGTCAGGAAACGTCGCGCTTGAGGCGGATTTCCTCGACGCGCACGGTGCCCAGGGCGGTGGTCTTGGCGGTCTTCATCTCGCGCTTGAAGCCGGCGAGTTCGTGGAAGCGCATGGCGCGATCGTTGCGGATCGGCACCCAGATGGTGACCGTCGTGCAGCCCTCTTCTTCCAGGCCTTCGCGCGCGGCGTCCCAGAGGGCCACGCCCACGCCCTTGCCCCAATGCTCGGGCTTGACGTAGATCGCCCAGATCTCGCCGGTGGTGGGCGGCGTCTTGGGGTCGCGCGAGCGGTCGAAGCCGACGAAGCCGACGATCTGGCCGTCGAGCGTGGCCACGTGCACCTGGGGTTCGCTGAATTCGATGGCTTCGCGCCACTTGGCTTCGCGCGAGGCCGGGGCCAGCATGCGCAGCTCTTCTTCGGGGAGGATGCCTTCGTAGGCGGCCTTGGCGGACAGGGCGTGGACCTCGGCAACGGCCTTGGCGTCGCGCATGGTGGCGGGGCGAACTTCGTAATCTGACATGAATGCGGGAAATCGGATGGAACCGCGTATTGTCGCCGCACCGCTAAACTGCCTGCTGTATCCGTCGCAACAACAGGAGAATTCGACATGGCCAAGGGTCAGCAACGCAGCACCAAGGAAGCGAAGAAACCGAAGAAGGACACTTCGCCACCCAAGCCTGTGGGCACCGGCGGCATCGAGCCCGTGCGCACGATCACCACCGCCGTGATCCCCCGCGGCAAGCTCAAGAACAAGTGACCGGTCAAGCGCCAGCCCCCGCGGCCAAAAAGGCCCAGCCACGCAACCCGTTGCACGGGCTGACGCTGGAAGCCATCGTCACGGCGCTGGTCGACTACTACGGATGGGAGCACCTGAGCGAACTCGTCCCCATCCGTTGCTTCACGCTCGACCCGAGCGTGAGTTCCAGCCTCAAGTTCCTGCGCAAGACGCCGTGGGCGCGCGAGAAGGTCGAGAGCCTGTACCTCTTCATGCTGCGCGAGCAACGCCGCGAGCAGCAGCAACAGGAACCGCCGCCGCAACCATGAAGGTCCGACTCGAGCCCTCGGGCCTCGACTTCGAGACCGACGCCGCCACCACGCTCCTGAAGGCCGCCGAAGAAGCCGGCATCGAACTGCCGAGCTCGTGCCGCAACGGCACCTGCCGCACCTGCATCTGCCGGCGGCTGTCCGGCGAAACCCGCCACACCATCGAATGGCCCGGCCTGAGCGCCGAGGAAAAGGCCGAGGGCTGGATCCTGCCTTGCGTGGCACAGGCGCTGGGCGACCTGACGCTCGACGTGCCCGGCGCTCGCGCCCTGTTCGCGGATTAGGCCGGGGGAGGCCTGGCGGAAGGCGCCGCCACCACCAGCCGGTCCCGCTGCGCCAGCGACGGGAACAGCTTGAACCACGTCAGTGCGACCAGCATCGTCCCGACGCCGCCCACCACCACCGAGCCGACCGGTCCGAGCAGCGCCGCCGTGGCGCCCGATTCGAACTCGCCGAGCTGGTTGCTCGCGCCGATGAAGATCGAGTTGACCGCGCTCACCCGCCCGCGCATCGCATCGGGCGTCTCGAGCTGCACCAGCGTCTGGCGGATCACCACGTTGACCATGTCGGCGCCGCCCGAGACCGCCAGCGCGATCAGCGAGACGACGAAGCTCTTCGAAATGCCGAACACCACCATGCACACCCCGAAGAGCCCCACGGCCAGCAGCAGCGTGCGACCCACGTTGCGCTCGACCGGCCGGCGCGTGAGCGCGATGGACATCACCAGCGCGCCCACCGCCGGCGCGCTGCGCAGCAGGCCGAGCCCCCAGGGCCCCGTGTGCAGGATGTCCTTGGCGTAGATCGGCAGCAGCGCCACCGCACCGCCCAGCAACACCGCGAACAGGTCGAGCGAGACTGCGCCGAGCACGGGCTTGCGCTTCCAGATGAAATCGACGCCCGCGAACACGGTGGCCAGCGTGACCGGTTCGCGCGCGGCCGGCGTGTAGGCATAGCGCAGCCGCAGAACCAGCGCGCAGGCGACCGCAAAGAACGCCACGCTGGCGCCGTAGACCACCGCCATGCCCGCCACGAACAGCAGGCCGCCGAGGGCCGGCCCGCCGATGATCGCGCCCTGCATGCCGGCCGAGCTGAAGGCCATCGCGCGCGACAGCATGGCGGGCGGCACCAGCAGCGGCGTCAGCGCCTGCTGTGCCGGCATCTGGAAGGCGCGCACCGCGCCCAGCACCAGCGACAGCCCCAGCAGCAGGCCGCGCGTGTCGTGCTTCTCCAGCACCGCCAGCAGCAGCGCCAGTGCCACCAGTCCCTGCACCGCGAAGCAGGCCGCCACGATGCGCCCGCGATGGTGGCGGTCGACGACATGGCCGGCCAGCAGCGCCAGCAGCAGCGCGGGCACGAACTGGTAGAGGCCCACGAGGCCCAGGTCCCAGGCGCTGCCGGTGAGCTCGTACATGTGCCAGCCGATGGCCACCAGCAGCATCTGCGAGGCGGCGGTGCCGAACAGCCGCGCCGTCCACATCTGCATGAACGGACGCTCGCGCGTCAGGCCGGAAAAGCCGGGGGAAGAGACCGCGGCGCCCGAGGGAATGGCTGTGGCGTCGGTGGAAGAAGCGGAAACAGGGGCGGGGCCGGACATTCGTTCGAGGATAGCCGAGGCTTCATGAGCGCGGCATGAGAGGGCCAAAACGGGCCTGCAACGGGCTCTCTACACTCGGCGGCATCCATGACCGCGCCGCCGCTCCTGCACCCCCTCCACGAAGACCCCTACCTGCTGGTGTTCGACAAGCCCGCCGGCCTGCTCTGCGTGCCCGGCCGCGGCGAGGACAAGCAGGATTGCCTGAGCGCGCGCGCAATGCGGCAGTGGCCCGACGTGCTGATCGTGCATCGCCTCGACATGGGCACGAGCGGGCTGGTGGTGATGGCACGCGGCATCCCCATGCAGCGCGCGCTGAGCGCGGCCTTTGCCGAGCGGCGGGTGCACAAGCGCTATGAAGCCGTCGTCGACGGCGCGATGCCGGTGCGGGAAGACTGGTCGCTGATCGACGCGCCGCTGATGGCCGACTGGCCGCGCCGGCCACTGCAGAAGATCGATCCTGCGGGCAAGCCCAGCGTCACGCGGTGGAAGGCGGTGTCATTGCTACCCGGCGAGCCCGCCGCGACCCACGTGCTGCTGGAACCGCTGACGGGCCGCTCGCATCAGCTGCGCGTGCACCTGCTTTCGATCGGCCATCCGATCCTCGGTGATGCGCTGTACGGCGATGCAGCCCTGCAGGCGCGTGCGCCGCGCCTGTTGCTGCACGCGAGCGAGTTGGGATTCGTGCAC
The DNA here is from genome assembly GCF_059491885.1 of Variovorax sp. Varisp46. NCBI lineage: Bacteria > Pseudomonadati > Pseudomonadota > Betaproteobacteria > Burkholderiales > Comamonadaceae > Variovorax > Variovorax sp. Varisp46. Next base: position 986,493 of record NZ_CP168515.1, on the reverse strand, counting down.
CCGGTGACGCAGCAAGACCTTTGCTTCAATCGGCCGCCCGATTTCATCGTCTCCTGAGCGATCAGCCGCCCTTGACGACCAGCACGGGCATGTTGGCGTCCTGAAGCACGCGCTGCGTCACGCTGCCCAGCAGCAGTTTCTCGATGCCGCTGCGGCCGTGCGAGCCCATCACGATCAGGTCGGCCGCGATGGCGATGGCCGTATCGACGATGCCTTCGTGCACCACGTGGCCGTCGATCACGCGCTGGTCGCTGTGCAGGCCTTCGGCCGCCAGGGCAGCCACGCCGCGCGCGAGCGCCGCATTGGCACTGGCCGTGGCTGCGGCGAGGTATTCGTTCTGGCCGAGCGCGTAGTCCGCGCCCACGCCGATGAAGGGATAGTTGTCGATCACGTGAATCAACGTGATGCGGCTACCGAAAGCCAGCGCGAGGCCGCTGGCCTTGCTGACGGCGAGCATGGAAGTTTCGGAGCCGTCGATCGGAACCAGGATGTGATTGAACATGGCGGGACCTCGCTTTCGTCGCAGACAGACACGACTCACCGTCGAGCCGGACCCCGAATTTAACCCCGATGCCGGAGGGAACCTGTAGGACTCAAGGCAGCGACGGGAAACGGGGCGTCAATCCCCCTGGAAACCCTTGGCCCGGCAAGTGATCACGAGCGTGTCGCGCCAGCCTTCGCCGCCCTCCTCGAGCGGCTGGATCGGCGTCGATTCATGGATCACACGCGCATCGTCGAGCAGCAGCAGGGTCCACGGTTCGGTCATGGTGAAGCGCTCGCCGCGGCGGCCATTGGCCTCGAACACGCGCGTCTCGCCGCCCTTGATGCCGTGCCTGCCGACGAGTGCCACGGCCACGAGATCGACCCCATCGCGGTGCGCACCTTCGGGCGTCGGCCGGCCGATGCCGCCGGCGGTGTCGATGCGGAACTGGTGCGCTTCCACGTACCAGCGCTGCTGTGTCGTGCCACGCATGTCGCTGCAGGCCTTGCCGAGCTGCCGCAGCAGCCGCTGCCACACGGGTTGTGCCACGGTGGCATCGAGCATCGGCGCAAACCAGCGCTGCATGCCGCCGTGCAGCGCGTTGTATTCGACCGGCTGCCAGTGCGCGCGGTGCGGCACCTGCGTGAGCGTGGCGTGGTCGTCGGCTTCGATGGTGAAACAGGCGTGGCGCCGAGTGCGGTAGCGGCCACCGTCCTTCAGGTAGTCGTCGGGCGGGAGGCCGTCCCAGTCGGCGTGCAGTGCATCGAGCTGCGCGATCGGTGCGCCAAGCCATTCGCCCACACCCTGCGGACTGAGTACCGCATAGCCTTGCTCGCGCAGTGCGGCGGGCAGCTCGGCCGGGGCGATGAACGGCGGAGTGAAGGCGGCCGTGGTCACTGCGCGCTGACCTTCACGTCCTTCCAGAACGCGACGCGGTCGCGGATCTCTTCGGCTTCGGGCTTGGGGTCGGCGTAGTACCAGGCGGCGTCGGTGTGGAGCTCGCCGTTGACCAGCAGCGAGTAGTAGCTGGCCGAGCCCTTCCAGGGGCAGGTGGTCTTGTGGTTGCTGAAGGTGACGTAGTCGCGGTTGAGTGCGCTCATCGGGAAATAGTGATTGCCTTCGACGATCACGGTGTCGTCGCTTTCGGCGATGGTGACGCCGTTCCAGGTTGCTTTCATGGTCTTGGCTCCAGGGGGAGGGTTGCGGGGCGCTGGCCGTTGCGCTGCCGCACGGGGCCGGGGTATTGTGCCGTTTGCTTGGCACCGTCGCTTTCTTCGTGGCTGTATGTGCCCTGTTGGGGTGTTTGTTTTTCGGGGCCGGGTCTCGGCCCGGCGGCCGACCTACTTTTCTTTGCTTCGCCAAAGAAAAGTAAGTCCGCCGCCGGGCGGAACTCCAGGCCCCGGACCCCAACCCTAGGCAACCAGCCAGTGAACGCTAAAAAGCTTCTCCGGATCCGTCCAAACAGCCCCAGGTCGAAACCCGGCCCGAACAGCCAAGGCACGAAGCCCTTCAACAGTGAACTTGTGCGAGTACTCCGTATGAATGGTCTCGCCCTCCTCGAACCCGAACGTCTCCCCATTCAGCGAAACGCTCTGAGCCGACCGGCTCACAAGATGCATCTCGATCCTCTGCCGAGGCGCGTTGTAGAACGCCGCATGCGCAAACCCGTCAAGATCGAAGTCCGCATCGAGCTCGGCATTGGCGCGCCGCAGGAGATTCAGATTGAAGTCCGCAGTCACCCCTTGCGCATCGTTGTAAGCCGCATGCAGCCGCCCCGGATCCTTCACCAGGTCCACGCCAATCAAGAGCCCTCCGCCACGCAACATCCGGGCAGCCAGTTGCAGGAAGGCCAGCGCCTCTTCAGGCTCGAAATTCCCGATCGTCGACCCCGGGAAAAAACCGACGCGCCGCCCGGCACCCGCCACGGGCGCGGGCAGCACCAAGGGCATCGTGTAGTCAGCGGCAATGGGCTGCACCACCAGCTCCGGATAGTCGGCCTTCAGCCGCTGCGCAGCAGCCTCCAGATGCTCGCCGGAAATATCGATGGGCAGATAGCGCTTGGGCGAGTCGAGCGCATCGAGCAGCAGCCGCACCTTCGTCAACGACCCCGCACCGAACTCCACGATCTCCGCATTCGGCCCGATCTGCCCGGCGATCTCCCCCGCGCACTCGCCAAGAATGCGCAGCTCGGTGCGGGTCGGGTAGTACTCGGGCAGTTCGCAGATCCGGTCGAACAGCCGCGAACCCGCCGCGTCGTAAAAAAACTTCGGCGAAATGCGGCGTGGCGACCGCGAAAGCCCGGCCTGCATCTCGCGTCCGAACTCGGACAACGGCGCGGCGGCTGCAGGCGCAGACGAAGCGCGCGGCTTCGCGGCAGGCACGAACGACAGCGACGAGGAAGAGGAAGTTGGATTGCGCATGATCAAAGGTCTTTCGCGAGCCGCAGCCCCGAGAACTGCCAGCGCGCCGCCGGCGGAAAGAAGTTGCGGTAGCTGGGCCGCGTGTGCCCCGCCGGCGTGGCCACGCTGCCACCGCGCAACACCAGTTGCCCCACCATGAACTTGCCGTTGTATTCGGCAGCGATGCCGGGCATCGGCCGGAAGCCGGGGTACGGGTCGTACGAGGAACGCGTCCACTGCCAGACATGACCGGCCATCTGCGCGATGCCGGGCGCATCGAACGCGGCCTCCCATTCGAATTCGGTCGGCAGCCGCGCGCCGGCCCATTCGGCATATGCGGCGGCTTCATAGAAACTGAGCTGCGAGACGGGTGCATCGGCCTCCATCGGCCGCACACCATGCAGGCCGAACACATGCCAGCCCGCAGCACCCTGCGGCTGCGAACCGAAGCCCAGCCGCGGATCGTCGGACGCGAGCCAGTACGCCGGATGCCGCCACCCGTTCGCCTGCACGGCGGACCAGCCGTCGGACAACCAGAGCTCGGGCCGCTGGTAGCCGCCATCCGCGATGAACTGCGCGTAGTCGCCGCAGTTCACCAGCCGGTCGGCAATCGCATAGGGCTGCAGCAGGGCCTTGTGGCGCGGCGTCTCGTTGTCGAATGAAAAGCCCTGCCCCGCATGCCCCACCTCGGCCACGCCACCGGGCTGCGCGAGCCAGCGCGCAGCCGGCGGTACCGCGGCCAGCCGCAGCGCAGGCCCGCCGGCCGGCTTGTAGGCCGGCAGCAGCGGATTGCATGACAGCGCGTGCAGGATGTCGGTGAGCAGCAGTTCCTGGTGCTGCTGCTCGTGGTTCAGCCCGAGCGTGACGATGGGCTCGACGGTGGCCCAGTCGAGCCCGCCCTCTTCCAGCAGCGCGACCACCGCCTCGTCCACGAGCCGGCGATAGGCATGCACCTCGTCCACCGACGGCCGCGTCAGCAGGCCCCGCTGCGGGCGCGGGTGGCGCGGCCCCAGCGCCTCGTAGTACGAGTTGAAGAGATAGTGAAAGCGCACATCGAAAGGCTGGTAGCCCGCTGCATGCGGCTGCAGCAGCACGGTCTCGAAGAACCACGTGGTGTGCGCGAGGTGCCACTTGGTCGGACTCGCGTCGGGCATGGACTGGATGCACTGGTCTTCGGCGGAAAGCGGGGCGGCAAGCGCCAGGCTCGCTGCACGCACCTCGCGAAACCTGTCGCGCAGTGCGCTCGCCGCCTGTGTGATCGGCCGGGAAAGCGTCATGGAATCTCCAGTCGGGTCAGCCGCAAGTTGTAGCCCATCCGGGCCGCGGCGGCGCGTAGGACAAAACGCCGCCGGCCCGCCGCGAGCACATCGGCAAAAAGGGCAGCCACTGTGGCACAAGATGGAAGCACGTGCAGGGCGGCTGCGTATCATTCGCCGCATGCAAACGACCAACCCCTCGGGCAGGCCCCAAGTCGTCATCGTCGGCTGCGGCTTCGGCGGGCTCGAAGCCGCGCGCAAGCTGCAGAACGCCGACGTGGACGTGACGGTGATCGACAAGACCAACCACCACCTGTTCCAGCCGCTGCTGTACCAGGTGGCGACCGCGGGGCTGGCGGCGCCGTCGATCGCGGCGCCGGTGCGCGCGCTGTTCCGCAAGCAGCCGAACATCACGACGCTGCTCGGCGAAGTGGCCGGCATCGACCCGGCGACGCGGTCCGTGCACCTGGCCAACGGCGACCGGGTGCCGTACGACCACCTGATCGTCGCGGCGGGCGCCACGCACAGCTACTTCGGGCACGACGAATGGGCGCCCGTGGCGCCGGGGCTGAAGACGCTGGCCGATGCCTTCGAGATCCGCCGCCGCGTTCTGCTGTCGTTCGAAAGCGCCGAAATCACGGCCGACCTGGAACACCGCCGAGCCCTGCTCACCTTCGTGGTGATCGGCGCGGGCCCCACGGGCGTCGAGATGGCCGGCACGCTGGCCGAGATCGCCAAGCACACGCTGTCGGGCGAGTTCCGCCACATCGACCCCAGCAGTGCCCAGGTGCTGCTGGTCGAAGGCGGTCCGCGCGTGCTGCAGGCCATGCCCGAATCGCTGAGCCGGAAGGCGCTCGAACAGCTGGAGAAGCTGGGTGTCGAAGTGCGGCTCAATGCGCGCGTGACCTCCATCGACGCCACCGGGCTCGAAGTGCAGACCGGCGGCGGCGCGGACGGCGCGCCCGTCGAGAGCTACCGGATCGATAGCAGCTGCGTGGTGTGGGCGGCCGGCGTGGCAGCATCGCCGCTGGGCCGCATGCTGGGCACGGCCACCGGCGTCGAGTGCGACCGCGCGGGCCGCATCAAGGTCGAGCCCGACCTGAGCCTGGCGGGCCGTCCCGAGATCTGCGTGGTCGGCGACCTCGCGGCCGCCATGAGCCACGCGCCCGGCAAGCCGCCCAAGCCGGTGCCCGGGGTGTCGCCCGGCGCCAAGCAGATGGGCCGTGCAGCCGCCGCCAACATCCTGCGCCGCATCGCGGGCCAGCCGACGGTGCCGTTCCGCTATGCCGACTACGGCAACCTCGCCACCATCGGCCGCAACTCGGCCGTGGTCGACCTGGGCACGCCCTTCGGCCCGCTGCGCTTCAGCGGCCGGCTCGCGTGGCTGTTCTGGCTGTTCGCGCACGCGTACTTCCTGATCGGCTTTCGCAATCGCATCGTCGTGATGATGGATTGGGCCGGCGCCTACTGGAGTTTCCAGCGCAACGCGCGCGTGGTGGCGGAAGTGCAAGGCAAGAGCGAATCCTGAGCGATGCCCTCCTCGCCAGCGGCCTCAGGCTCCGATCACACCGCCGTCAGAAGAAGCTGCCCCAGTGCGGCTGCTCGTCGCGCTGCTGCCTGCGCCATTCCCAGGGCGGGGTGGGCTTCGAGTCGGCCCACAGGCCCAGGCGCCGGGCGCGCGCGCTGTCCTGCAGCCTGAACAGCCCGCCGCCGCGCCGGGTGGCCAGGTGGTTGTAGTCGTACACCCAGGCCCAGCCTTCGGCCACCATGCGGCTGCCGGCGTCCTCGCCGTTGCAGCTCACGTCGGCCACCGTGCGGCCGTAGCGGTCGGTGTCGATCTCGGTGATGAGCGCCTGCTCCCGAAAGCAGATGTTGCTCAGCGCCTGCCTGCTGCGCTGGCCGTAGGGCTGGGCTTTCTCGGGCGCGTCGATGGCGGCGATGCGCACCTTCACGCGCTCGTAGGCGCCGATACGGCCGCAGCGGGCGGTGAGCGTGTCGCCGTCGCTGATGCCGACGACGAGGCAGGTGCGCGGAGCGGCCTGGGTGAGAAGAGGAAAGGCAAGAAGAACGATGGGCAGCGCGCGAAAGTGCATGGAAGAGCCGGATGTGGGCAGAATGGCCGGACCGATCGAGGCTAAGTGATCCGTGCGCAGGGAGGGGTCGGGACACAGATTTTTTCTTTCTTCTGAACCGCGCTTCGAAGGAGACCCCTCACATGCAGGAACCCACCCGGGACGACTGGTTTTTCGCGGCGAACGACGCGTGGGACGCCGGCGCGCACAAGAAGGCGCTGTCGCTGTTTCTCAAGGCGGCGGCCGCGGGCGAGGCCCACGCGCTCAACAGCGTCGGCTACTTCCTCGACCACGGCATCGGCGTGAAGCAGGACAGCGCCGCTGCGCGCGACTGGTACCGCAAGGCCGCCAGGGCCGGCGATGTCGCGGGCTGCGCCAATCTCGCCATCTGCTATCGCGACGAAGGCAACTTCCGCTGGGCCCGCTTCTGGTTCGAGCGCGCCTATGCGCAAGGCGACGGCGACGCGGCGCTGGAACTGGGCCGGCTCTTTCTCTGGGAAGGACCGAACCAGAATCACCGCAAGGTGGTCGACTACCTGACGAAGGCGATGGCCTCCTCGTATGTCAGCGTGGACGGGAAGAAGGAAGCCGGCAGGCTGCTGAAGTCGCTGGGCCGGAAGTAGGTGGGCCGGAAGTAGGAAAGGCAAGGACGCCCGGGCCAGTTGGCTGGCGCGATCTTACCCATGCCAAATCGACGCGAAAAAGAGCATCATCGTCACTGACGAACCCACGGTGCAGACTGTTCGCGAGGCAGAGCATGACATGGTTCAAGAAGCTTTTCTGGGTCGGCGCCGGGGTCGCCGTGGGGGGCACGCTTGCCGTATTCGCGGTAGACGAACTGAAGACTTCCCGGCTGCAATCGGCCCTGTGGCGCGACCTCGGCAACGGTGCCAGCTTCAGCGTCGACGCCGGTGCCAGCGATGCCATCCGCTTTCCCCACACCGGACCTTACGACGAGCGGCTGGGCTATCACGATCTTCCCGACTTCATCCAGCGCCTGGACTCCCAGGGCTACGCCATCACCCGCCAGGCCCGCCTGTCGCCTCGGCTGATCGAACTGCAGGAGCGCGGGCTCTTCATCCCGTACCGCGAGAAGAACCAGGCCGGCCTGGCCGTGCGCGACTGCCGCAATGCGGCTCTGCTGCACACGCGCGTGCCTCAGCGCGCATACGAGCGCTTCGAGGACGTGCCGCCGCTGCTGGTGAGCGCCCTGCTGTTCGTCGAAGACCGCCACCTGCTGGACGCGGAGCCGGCGCAGCGCAACCCCGCGATCGATCCGGAACGCTTCGCGAAGGCCGCGCTCGAGCAGGCGCTGCGGGCGGTCAGCCTGAGCCATACGGCGACGGGCGGCAGCACGCTGGCGACCCAGATCGAGAAGTACCGCCACTCGCCGCAAGGCCGCACCGGGTCGGTCCGCGACAAGCTGCGCCAGATGGCATCGGCCTCGCTGCGTGCCTACCAGGACGGTGAGGACACGCAGGCGCGGCGCCGCCAGATCGTCGTCGACTACCTCGACACGGTGCCGCTGGCCGCACGCCCGGGCATGGGCGAGGTGCACGGCCTGGGCGACGGCCTGTGGGCCTGGTATGGACGCGACTTCGGCGAAGTGAACCGCCTGCTCGCCGACAACGCCGAGGGGACGGCGCTCACCGACGAAGCGCTGCGGCAGCAGGCCGAGGCCTTCAAGCAGGCACTGTCGCTGATGATCGCGCAGCGCCGACCGTCGCAGCACCTGCTCGGCGACGGCACAGGCCTTGGCCGGCTGACCGACAGCTACCTGCGGCTGATGGCCGAGGCAGGCCTGATTTCGCCCGAGTTGCGCGATGCGGCCCTGCCACTGCCCCTGCGGCTGCGGCCCGAACTGCCACCAACGCCTCGGCCGGACTTCGTGCAGCGCAAGGCCGCGACTGCACTGCGCACCCACATCTCCACGCTGCTCGGCGTGCCGCGCGCCTACGACCTGGAGCGACTGGACCTCGAGGCCGAGACCAGCCTGGACGGCGAGGCGCAGGCGATGGTGGCGCGGGTGCTGGCCGGCCTGCGGACGCCCGCCGCGGCCAAGGCTGCGGGATTGTTCGGCTTCCACCTGCTCGATCCGGGTGCGGACCCGGGCCCGCTGGTCTACAGCTTCACGCTGTTCGAGCGGGGCGCGCAGGAGAACCTGCTGCGCGTTCAGGCCGACAACATCGACCAGCCCTTCGATGTGAACCAGGGCGCGCGGCTGGACCTCGGCTCGACCGCCAAGCTGCGCACCCTGGTGAGCTACCTGGAGCTCGTGGCCGAGTTGCACGCCCGCTGGGCCGACCTCTCCCCCGCCCAGCTCTCGGCGCTGGAGAACAATCCGCGCGACCCGCTGGGCGCGTGGGCGCGGCAGTACCTCCTGCGCGCCAAGGATCGCCGCCTCGCGCCGATGCTCGAGGCGGCCATGGGGCGGAAGTACTCGGCCAACCCCGGCGAGGCCTTCTTCACCGGCGGCGGCCTGCATCAGTTCGCGAACTTCGAGCGCTCGAGCGACAGCGAAACGATGACGGTGCGCGAGGGCTTCAAGCATTCGGTCAACCTGGTGTTCATCCGCCTGATGCGCGACCTGGTGCGCCACCACATGTTCGGCGGCGCGTCGGACGCCGAGCGCCTGCTGAACGACCCTGCCGACCCGCGCCGGCGCGAGTTGCTCGCGCGCTTTGCCGATCGCGAAGGCTCGGCCTTCCTCGTCCGCTTCTATCGCAAGTACCAGCACCGGTCGGCTGCGGAGGCCGAAGCCCTGCTGCTGCAGGGCCTGAGGCCATCGGCGCCGCGCCTGGCGAGCGTGCTGTTCACGATCGAGCCCGAGGCCAGCGACGCGCGGCTCGACGAGCTTCTCGTGCAGCGGCTGGGCCGCGGCGCCGGCTCGCCGCGCGCATTGCGGGCGCTGCGCAGTACCTACGCCGGCTTGTCGCTCGCCGATCGCGGCTACGTCGCGCGCGTGCATCCGCTGGAGCTCTGGCTTGTCGGTTTCCTGCAGCGCCAACCCGGCGCCTCGCTGACCCAGGTGCTGGAGGCGAGCGCGCGCGAACGCCAGGAAACCTACGCCTGGCTCTTCAAGACGCGCCACAAGAGCGCGCAGGACAAGCGCCTGCGCGAGCTGATCGAGCTCGACGCCTTCGCGCAGGTTCATCGCTCGTGGCAGCGCCTGGGCTACCCCTTCGCATCGCTGACGCCGTCCTACGCGAGCGCGATCGGCGCGTCGGGCGACCGGCCGGCTGCCCTGGCGGAACTGATGGGCATCCTCGTCAACGACGGTGTACGGCTGCCGACGCAACGAATCGGTGCACTGCACTTCGGGCGCGACACGCCCTACGAGACACGGCTGGAACCGCGCAACGCGAGCGCCGAACGGCTGCTGCCCGCGGAGGTGGTCGCGACGGTACGGCGCGCGCTGGTCGAGGTGGTGAACGACGGCACGGCACGGCGCCTGAAGGGCTCGCTCGTGGACACGCATGGCCGCGCGATCGAGATCGGTGGCAAGACCGGCACCGGAGACCATCGCTACGAGAAGACCGACCGGAACGGACGGGTGATCTCGGAGCGCAAGATCGATCGATCGGCCACCTTCGTGTTCATGATCGGAGACCGCTACTTCGGCACCATCATGGCTTATGTGCACGAGCCCTATGCCGCTCGCTATCGGTTCACGAGCGCGCTGCCGACTCAGTTGCTGAAGTCGCTGGGGCCGCAGCTACTGCCTGTGCTCCAGCGCAACGGGTGCGGGGGAGATCGATAAGACCGACGCGGCATCTATCTCCGCCCTGATGCTTTCCTCACTGCTTGCCGACGATGGCAAATAGCGCGGCCCGGGTTGTGGGATCAGCCATGTACTTGGCGTAGAGCGGCGACATTCTCCGGATGTATGAAGAAAAGTCCTGCACGTTGGAAAACTGGGCGCCTTCTTTCGTCACGGCAGCACGTGCGGAGACGACTCGTTTCTCCCAGAGCTCCCGCATCAGGTTCGCCGATTTTTTCCCGGCCTTCTGGAACACCGCTTTTTCGTCCGCACTGAGCCGGTTCCACAGTTTGGTGGAGACGACCAATGCTTCGGGAGAAATCATGTGGCTGTCCAGCAATGTGTATTTGGCCGCCTTGTAGTGTCCGGTGGCTTCGTAGGAGACCATGTTGCCTTCGGCGCAATCGATCGTTCCCTTCTGGAACCCATCGAGCACGTCCTTGTAGGGCACCACCACCGGAATGGCGCCCAGCAGCTTGACCATCTCGATGTAGACCTCGGACTGTTGCACCCGAACTTTCTGGCCAACAAGATCTTCTCGCGTGGTCAATGGTTTGTTGGCGCAATAGAACGACCGAGCGCCCCCGTCATACCAGCCAAGCACCACGTAGCCCGAAGCCTGCAGTGTCTGCGCCAGTCGCGCCCCTATTTCGCCATCCAGGTAGCGAAACATGTGGGCCGAGTCCGTGAACAGGAACGGGAGATTGAATGCCTTGAGTTCCGGCGCCGCTTCGGACAGTGGCGCCGAATTGAACTCGGCGACATCGATCTCGCCGGCCTTGAGCATCGCTACAGCCTTGCCCTGGTCTCCCAGAACAGCGTTGGAAAACAGCTCGATCTTGTATTTCCCCTTGGTTGCCGCATCCACTTCCTGAATGAAGCTTTTCATCGCCTCCGTCACCGGGTAGCCATCGGGGTGGGTGTTCCAGGCTCGCAACGATGTTTGAGCGTTGGCGGCAACGCCCCCCAAACAGAGAGCCGAGAGGACAAGACTGCAAAGCCGAGAGGAGCGCATAGATAACTTTTTTACAACGAATGTGTTGCAAAGAATAACGGAGAGGATCTTCTGAATCCTGACCATCGAAGTCAGCTTGCGCCCTGCTTTTGAATATGTTTGTACTCATTGCAGTGCAGCTTCAAATAGGGTAGAGCCTGTGAAGCCAGCAATTTCCCCGGCCGATCATGCGATGAAGCGCAAGCACGGCCGCGGGCTCGATCTCGATCGAGAGAAGACAATTTGCCTATGCGCCCTCCACCTCCTGCAGCAGCCGCCACATCACCTTGCCGCTGCCGCTCTTGGGCAGCGCATCGACGAACTGCACCTTGCGCGGGATCTTGTAGACCGCCATGTTCTCGCGGCACCAGTCGATGATCTCCTGCTCGGTGGTGTCCTTGTGCGTGGCGCGCAGCACCACCACGGCCTTGACCGACTCGCCGCGGTAGGCGTCCTTGGTCGAGATGACGCAGGCCTCCTGGATCGCCGGGTGGCGGAACATCAGCAGCTCGACCTCGGCCGGCCACACCTTGAAGCCGCTCGCGTTGATCATGCGCTTCAAGCGGTCGGTGATGAAGAAGTAGCCGTCCTCGTCCATGCGGCCCATGTCGCCCGAGCGGAAGAAGCGCTTGCCCTCGAACTCGACGAAGGCGGCGGCCGTGGCGTCGGGGCGCTTCCAGTAGCCCTGGAACACCTCGGGGCCATGGATGATGATCTCGCCCGATTCGCCGATCGGCATTTCGGCCAGCGTGTCAGGGTCGACCACGCGCGCGTCGGTACTCATGAACGGGATGCCCAGGCACTGCTGCTTGGGATGGTCCGACGGGTTGGTGTGCGACGGCGCGGCGGTCTCGGTGAGGCCGTAGCCCTCCTGGTACTTCAGGCCGTACTGCTCGAGCAGGCGCTGCGCCACGGCCTGCGGCATGGCCGCGCCGCCGCCGCCGATGTAGGTCATGCTCGACAGGTCGTAGCTCGCGAAGTTGGGGCTGGCCATGAGGTCGATGACCATGGTCGGGATGTTGGTCCAGGCCGTGACCTTCCAGCGCGAGATGAGCCGGCCGGCCACGTCGCGGTCCCAGCGCGGCATGATGATCAGCGTGGCCGCCGCCAGGATCGCCGTGTGCATCATGCTCACCACGCCCGTGATGTGGAACATGGGCACCACGGCCAGCACCACCGTCTCGGAAGTCGACCCGCCCCACAGCTGCCCGGCCACCGCGTTGTGCATCAGGCTCGAATGGTGGTGCACGCAGCCCTTGGGCAGGCCGGTGGTGCCGCTGGTGTAGGGCAGCAGCGCCATGTCGTTGGCGCCCACCACGTGCTCGGGCGGCGGGTGGTTGGCTTCGAGCGTGTCGGTCCACGCGACGGTCTTGCCGCCGTCCAGCGCGGGCAGCGGGTGGCGGGTGGTGAGCCAGTCTTTCCAGGCGGGTGCCGGAGCGTCGTCGCCCGATGCGTCGGCGTCGAAGGCATCGGTGAACTGGGTCACGACCATGTGGTCGAGCCGCTGCTCCACGGGCAGCGCATTGCTGGCCTTGGCCAGCTCGCCCGCCAGGTCGCCGGTGATGATGGCCACCTTGGCGTCGGAGTCGGTGATGTAGTGCTTGAGCTCCTCGGCCCGGTTCATCGGGTTGACCGGCACCACGACGGCATTGGCGCGCAGGATCGCGAAATGCGCGATCACCAGTTGCGGGCAGTTCTGCATGTCGAGGATCACACGGTCGCCGCGCTTCACGCCCAGCGCATGCAGCGCGCCTGCCAGGCGCTCGGCCTGGGCGGCGAAGTCGCGGTAGGTGGTCACGCGGCCGAAGAACACGAGCGCGGGCTTGTCGGGGTAGCGTGCGGCCGAGGTGGCCAGGTTGTGCCAGAGCGAGGTGGCGGGGACGGTGATCGAGTGAGGGAGGCGTTTGGGCCAGAACTTGTAATGCGGGCGTTGTTGCATGGTGAGTACAGGCGGGGAAAAGAAAAAGCGACAGCCCGCCAGCCTAAGCCGCCACGGCCGCCGCTCCCATGGGGGAAGCCCCCCGGAGCGTCGCCTAGGCGACGCCCATTCTTCTGACGCCCCTTCCCCTTTCGAACCTGCGCACGCGCCGTACGACTACAGACAGCCGCCGGTTTCTGGGCGAACCTGCCGTTCCCTCCACACACCACCCAAGCGAAGGAACCGACATGCCAGCAGACAAGCACGCAAGCGTCCACTGGGAAGGCGCCGGCAAGACCGGCAAGGGCCAGGTCAGCACCGAGACCGGCGCCCTGAAAGACTACCCCTACGGCTTCGCGAGCCGCTTCGAGGACGACAAGCGCGGCACCAACCCCGAGGAGATCGTCGGCGCGGCGCATGCCGCCTGCCTCACGATGGCCTTCGCCTTCGCGCTCGAACGGGAAGGCCTGACCGCCACACGCATCGACACCAAGGCCGCCGTGCGGCTGGCCAAGGACGGCGACGGCTTCAAGATCGACCGCATCCAGCTCGAGCTCGACGCGGCCGTGCCGAACCTCGAGGAAGCCAGGTTCCAGCAGATCGCGGCCGCCGCCAAGGCCGGCTGCCCGCTGTCGAAGGCGCTGGCGAGCGTGCCCGAAATCACGCTGAAGGCCACGCTGGCCGGCTGAGCGCGCTGCCTATGATCGTCTCCTCACAAAAAGGAGACGGATCATGAACAACAAGACTGCCCGGATCGCGCTCGCGGTCCTTTCCCTTGCCATCGGCACCACGGCGATGGCCGCCTACCCCGACAAGCCGATCAAGGTCGTGATCGGCTTCCCGGCCGGCGGCCCGCTCGACCAGCATGCGCGCCTGCTCACCGACAGGCTGCAGGCCGTGCTCGGCCAGCCGCTGATCGTCGACTACAAGCCCGGCGCGGGCGGCTCGGTGGGCGCCGACGCGGTCGCCAAAAGCCCGGCCGACGGCTACACGCTGATGCTGGCCAACACCGGCGTGGCCGTGATCAACGGCGCTCTCTACAGCAAGCTGCCCTACAACACGCAGCGCGACTTCGTGCCCATCGCGCGCACCGCCATGCAGCCGCTGGCGCTGCTGGTCACGCCCAAGCTGCCGGTGCAGAACCTTAAGCAGTTCATCGACTACGCCAAGGCGCGGCCCGGCCAGGTCAACTACGGCTCGGCCGGCAACGGCGGCATCAGCCACCTGGTGCCGGAGATGTTCAAGACCGCCACCGGCATCTTCATGGTGCACATCCCCTACCGCGGCAGCGCCCCGGCCTTCACCGACCTGATGGGCGGGCAGGTGCAGTTCATGGCCGAGTCGATTCCGCAAGCCGCCAACTATCACAAGCAGGGCAAGGTGCGCGCGCTGGCCGTGACAAGCCGCGAGCGCAACCCCGCCCTGCCCGACATCCCGACCGTCATCGAATCGGGCGTCAAGGGCTTCGAGGTGGTGGGCTTCTACGGCTTCCTCGCGCCGAAGGACACGCCCAAGGACGTGGTCGCCAAACTGAGCGATGCATTCAGGCAGGTGCTGAACAGCCCCGAGGTGCGCGAACGCATGGTGAGCCAGGGCGCCGACCCTGCCTTCCTGGGCAGCGAGGACTTCGCGCGCTTCCTGGCGACGGAAACGCCGCGCTGGGAAAAGGCGGTGAAGGCATCCGGCGCACGGATGGACTGACTTGCCCGGCGTGGCTCAGGGCGGCGTGGCCGCATGCCGCTCGAGTTGCGCGCGGTCCAGCAGCTCGATGGCGCGGTAGCGCACGCGCAGCGTGCCGTCTTCCTCCCATAGCTTGAGCTGCCGGTTCACGCTCTGGCGCGACACGCCGAGCATGAACGACAGGTCTTCCTGCGACACGCCCAGCATCGTGCCGCCGCCCTCGCCCGTGCCCTCGGCGCGTGCGTCCAGCGTGAGCAGGCGGTGCGCGAGCCGCACCGGCAGCGGCATCAGGATCACGTCGTCGATCCACGCCAGCGCCTGGCGCAGCCGCAGGCACACCAGCCGGGTGAAGGCCATGTGCACGTCGGGATGTTCGGCCACCAGCCGGTGGAAATCGGCCGCCGCGACCACCGCCATCTCGGTGGTGTCGACCGCGCAGGTGTCGTAGACGCGCTCGCGTCCCACGAGCAAAGAGACCTCGCCGAACCAGTGGCCGGGTTCGAGCATCGCGATGACGGCCTCGCGCCCGCCCGGCGCCACCACGCTCACGCGCAGCGAGCCTGAAACCACGCCGAAGAGCGCATCGGGCGACGAGCCCTTGTGAAAGAGCGACTCGCCGCGCGCCAGCGTGCGCCGGTGCGCCACTTCGAGCAGGCGCCGCTGCACGTCTTCGGCCAGCCGCATGTCGCCGTTGTGCACCGGCGATGGCTGTGCGTCCGGCGCCGTGTCGGGAGATGAAGGGGGCGTGCGTGGCATCGCGGGTTTGTCCGTAGCGGCGATTGCCAACACCGGACAGTCTTGTTTCAAGGGCGTGCCGATAGTACGCAGCGAGCCCGGGCCGGCGCATTCGCAGCAACCCGATGTCACCTGTCGTCCCTGTCACATGGAGCACACCCCTGATGAACACACAACGCACCGAACTTCAAGCCCGCCGCGAGCGCCTCGTGCTCGATCACTTCGCCGACGAAACCCGGCAGGACTTCGACGCCGTGCTCGGCACCTTCCCGCACCCGCACTACGAGCTGATCCCGAGCGGCGAGGTGCACGACGGCATTGCCGACGTGCGCCAGTACTACACCGACACGCGCCGTGCCTTTCCCGACCAGCGCCACGAGATCATCCAGCTGCGGCACGCCGACGATTCGGTGGTCGTCGAGTTCTGGCTGCTGGGCACGCATCGCGGTCCGCTCAAGGGCCTGCCCCCGACGGGCAACAGCTTTCGCTGCCGCATGAATGCCTTCTTCATCTTCGAAGGCGACCGGCTGGTGTGCGAGCGCGTGTACTTCGACACGCTGACGATGCTGCGGCAACTGCTGGCGGGCGTGCCCGCGGAGCATGTGGCCGCGCTGATGGGCGCACTGTTGGGCCAGCCCGCAGCCGCACGCCCGCAAGAAGCGGCAGCCGCATGACTGCGCCGCGCAACGATGCGCTCGCGGGCCGCCACGCCGTCGTGACGGGTGGCGCGCGCGGCATCGGCCGGGCGATTGCGCAGCGCTACCTCGCGGCCGGCGCCAGCGTCGCGCTGTGGGACCTCGATGCGGCCGTGCTGGCGAATGCGCTGCAAACGCTCGCACCGCTCGGCACCGCGACCTCGGCGGTCGTCGATGTGCGCGACGAAGACCAGATTGCTCGCGCGGCCTCGCAGTCGCAGGAGCGCTTCGGCGGCATCGACATCCTCGTCAACAACGCGGGCGTGCTCGGCCCGACCGTGCCGGCCTGGGAGCACACGCCCGCACAGTGGCGCAACGTGCTCGACATCAACCTGACGGGCGCGTGGCTGTGCTGCCGCGCGGTGGCGCCGGTGATGCTCGCGCAGCGGCGCGGGCGCATCGTCAACATCGCCTCGGTCGCCGGCAAGGAGGGCAACGGATTCAATGCCGCGTACTCGGCGTCGAAGGCGGGGCTCATCGCGCTGACCAAGTCGCTGGGCAAGGAGCTGGCTTCTTCGGGCGTGCTGGTGAACTGCATCACGCCGTCTGCGGCCGACACCGAGGTGTTCGCGGCCGTGCCTGTGGAGCACCGCGAACAGCTGCGGACTGCGCTGCTGTCGCGCGTGCCGATGGGGCGCTTTGTCGAGGTCGATGAAGTGGCTGCGATGGCTGCGTGGCTTGCATCGGATGAATGTTCGTTCAGCACTGGCGCGGTGTTCGACATCTCGGGCGGGCGGTCGATGTACTGAAGGGGCATTCGGGGCGTGTGCACAGGCCACCGGGTACTCCCCTGCGCGAATGTCCCCCGGCCTGCGGCCTCCTCCTTTATTTCGCTGCGGGGAGCACCCGGCGCCCTGCGCACGATGAGCGCTCTGCTCATGCCGGCAGTTCAACCGCTCCCCCGAACAACGCACGACGAATCGAAAAGCAAGCATTCATTTCCAGGAGACGACCATGATCCGAGACCCCGAGCCCACCGGCTTCGCACAGCTGCCGGAATTCGACGGCACACGCAACGCCGCCATGCCGCAGGATCGCCTGCGCGCCATCCGCCATGGGGCCGAAGGCCTGCGCGAGCGGCTGCTCGACGCGCCGCCGGTGCGCTTTGCGCGCAGCTTCAACCTGCTGCGCATTCCGTACCCCGCGTGGTTCGCCTTTACCGGCGTGTACTCGCAGCAACTGCTCAAGCCGCACATGGTCCACCTGCTGGCGCGCACCGTGCTGATCCAGTACGACGACTTCGAGGGCCGCCTGCGCACGCTGCTGTTCACGCCGGCCGACTTCGAGGCCGGCAACGAAACGCCCTACTTCAAGCGCCTGAGCGAGCAGACGCCGAAGTTCCTGCACAAGGCGATCGCGCCGGTCTACCAGACCGTGCCGCAGGCGCTGGCGAGCTGCGGCATCGCGCCGGAGCAAGTCGACTACATCACCTACGACCACCTGCACACGCAGGACGTGCGCCGCTGGCTCGGCAACGCCGGCACGCCGGGCCTGCTGCCGAACGCAAGGCTGCTGGTGCACCGCCAGGAGCTCGAGAACGTGCGGGGCCTGCTGCCGATACAGGCCGAGTGGTACTGCCCGCGCGGCCTCGACGGCGTGCCGGCCGAACGCATCGTCGCCTTCGACGGCAGCATCCAGCTGGGCCGCGGGCTCGCTCTGGTGCACACGCCGGGCCACACCGAGGGCAACCATTCGCTGGTCTACCGCACCGGCGACGGCCTGCGCGTGAGCAGCGAGAACGGCGTGGCAGCCGACAGCTGGGCGCCTTTGCAGTCGCGGCACAACGGCATCCGCCGCTACGCGCAGGCCACGGGCGCGGAGGTGATCCTCAACGGCAACACGCAGGAGGGCAGCAACGACCAGTACCTGTCGATGGTGCTGGAGAAGACCCTCGCCGGCACCTCGTCCTCGCACGGGTTCAGCAACGTGGTGCCGTCGGCCGAATGCTCGCCGCACTGGCTGTTTCCGGGTGCGCCGGCCAGCCACCTGTGGGGCGAGACGAGCTTCGGCACGCCCACGGTCGCCTGAAGCATCTCGGGCAGGAACAACAGAAGGAGACACACGATGAACACCGCCACCCTCGACGCAGCGGATGCGCGCACCCCGGCAGCAGATACCGCCGCGCGCGACGACGCCGCGCTCTTCCGCAGGATCACCTGGCGCCTGATGCCGCTGCTGTGCGCCTGCTACGTGCTGAACTACCTCGACCGCACCAACGTGGGCTACGCGCAGCTGCAGATGAAGGACCAGCTCGGCTTCAGCGACGCGATGTTCGGCCTGGGCGCGGGCATCTTCTTCATCGGCTATGCGGTGTTCGAGATTCCGAGCAACCTGATGCTCGCGAAGATCGGTGTGCGCGCGACGCTGCTGCGCATCATGGGCCTGTGGGGGCTGGCGTCGGCGGCGATGATGTTCGCGACCACGCCCACGCACTTCTATGTGCTGCGCTTTTTCATCGGCGTGTTCGAGGCCGGCTTCGCGCCGGGGGTGCTGTTCTACCTGACGCTGTGGTTCCCCTCGCACCGCCGCGCGCAGGCCACCGCGCTGTTCTTCATGGCCTTCGGCGCCGCGCCCATCGTGGCGGGGCCCATCGCAGGGCTCACGATGACGTATCTCGACGGCGTGCTGTCGCTGCGCGGCTGGCAGTGGCTGTTCCTGCTCGAAGGGATTCCGAGCGTGCTGCTCGGCGTGGCGGCTTTCCGCTGGCTGTCGAACAGCCCGTCGCAGGCGGCCTGGCTGTCGCCAGCGCAGAAGCAGCGCGTGGCGCGCCTGCTGGCCGAAGACCAGGCCGCCAATGGCGCCACCGGGCGCCACACCTTCGGCGCGGCGATGCTCGACGCCCGGGTGTGGCTGATCGGCTTCATGTCGTTCCTGATCATCCTCGGCATCTATGCGCTGTCGTTCTGGCAGCCCACGATCCTGAAGTCGATGGGGCTCAGCGTGCTGCAGATCGGCTTCTATTCGGTCGTTCCGGCGGTGGCGGGCATCGCGGCCAACATCGTCGTCGGACGGCATTCGGACCGGCACAAGGAGCGCCGCTGGCATTTCGCGCTGAGCGCGGTGGTGGGCGCGGCCGGGCTGGCGCTGACCACGCTGTTCATGCACAACGCCTTCGCCGCCGTGCTGTGCCTCGCACTGGCGGCCATGGGCATTTCCGCCGCGTTCACCGTGCTCTGGTCGGTGCCCGGCAATTTCATGTCGAAGAGCGCCGCGGCCGCGGGCATCGCGCTCATCAGCACCATCGGCGGCAGCGCGGGGCTGGTGGCGCCGATGATGGTCGGCGCGCTCAAGACGCTGACGGGCGGGTTCACCGCCAGCCTGTATGTGCTGAGCGGGGCGCTGGTGCTGTCGGCATTGCTCATGCTTGTGGCACTTCCGGCCAGCGCACTGGGGCGCACCAGGCACTGAGCAACGCGCCCGCCCGGAGGCCCCAGGGTGGGGCCATGTCCCATTTCGGTGCACATATCTTGCATACCAGTTGGCACAGAAGCTGCTGGTATGCAGGCCATGGCCACCTCCGCATCCCAAATCAGTGCACGCATCATCGAAGCGGTGATGGCGCAGAAGCTCGCGCCGGGTTCGCGCCTGGGCGAGCAGCAGCTGGCGATGCTGTTCGACTGCAGCCGCACCATCGTGCGAGAGGCGCTCACGCGGCTGGCGGCGCGCGGCATCGTCACGGTGAGCGCACGGCGCGGCTGGTTCGTCATCGAGCCCTCGCAGGACGAGGCGCGCGAGGCCTTCGAGGCCCGGCGCGTCATCGAACTGGGGCTGATCCGCAGCGCGGGCAGCGCCGGCAAGATCGACAAGGCCGCCCTGCGCGAGCTGAAGGCGCACCTTCAGCGTGAAAAAGCCGCACTGAAAGAGAGCGACGTCGGCAACCGCAGCTTTCTGCTGGGCGACTTCCATGTGTGCCTGGCCGAATGCCTGGGCAACACGCTGCTGGCCGACACGCTGCGCGACTACACCGCGCGCACCACGCTGATCGCCATGCTCTACCAGTCCACGCACGACGCGGTGCAGTCGTGCGAAGACCACGTGCAGATCGTCGCGGCGCTGGAGCGCGGCGACCACGCCGCCGCCGAGGCGCTGATGGCCGCGCACATCGGCACGGTGCAGTCGGCGTTGCGCGTGCAGGCGCCCGCCGATCCGCTCGCGCAGCTGCGCGATGCGCTGGCGCCGCTGCAGAACACGAACACCGCCGCCGCAGCGGCGCCCAAGGGCAAGCGCCGCAAGGCGGCCGCATCCCCTGCTTCCGATTCTTCGACTTACCTAGGAGCCTTGCTATGACCTTCTCTTCTCCGTCCAAACGCCGCTTCGCGCTCGCACTGGCTTCGCTCGCCATGATGGCCGCCACGGGCGCCGCCCAGGCCCAGAACGCACTCGACAACGTGCTCAAGGCCAAGACCATCAAGATCGCCGTGCCGACCGACTACCCGCCCTACGGCTCGGTCGACAGGAACATGAAGCCCCAGGGCCTGGACATCGAGATGGCCGAGCTGATCGCCGCCAAGCTGGGCGTCAAGGTCGAGCTGGTGCCCGTGACCAGCGCCAACCGCATTCCGTACCTGCAGACCCGCAAGGCCGACCTCGTGATCTCCACGCTCGGCAAGAACGCCGAGCGCGAGAAGGTGATCGACTTCACCTCGGCCTACGCGCCCTTCTTCCAGGCCGTGTATGCGGCCAAGAGCATGAAGCTCACGAGCTTCGCCGACATGGCCGGCAAGACCGTCGCCGTGACGCGCGGCGCAATGGAAGACCAGGAACTGAACAAGGTGGCTCCCCCGAACGTCGACTACCGCCGCTTCGAAGACAACAACGCGACGATCGCGGCCTTCGTGGCCGGCCAGACGCAAACCATCGCGACCAGCGCGGCGGTCGCCGGCGACATGCTCGCCAAGAATCCGAAGGTGAGCGCCGAGTTCAAGCTGCTGCTGAAAGACAGCCCCTGCTTCGTCGGCGTTGCCAAGGGCGAAACCGCATTGAAGACCAAGGTCAACGAGATCATTGCCGCCGCCAAGAAGGACGGCACGCTGGACGCCATGTCGAAGAAGTGGCTCGGCAAGGCCGCCGGCGACCTGCCGGTCTGAACAAGCGCTCCCCCATGCTTCGCGCACTTCGTGTCGCTGCGCACACCCCCTCGCCGGGGGCAACGCCTGCGGCCCGGCAAAGCCGGTTCCGCGGCGTTTCACGAACAGACTGACTTATGAACATCGAGTTTGATTTCGGCGCGGTGCTCTCCGAGTGGCCGCTGCTGCTTCGCGGGGTGGCGTGGACCATCGG
This sequence comes from Variovorax sp. Varisp46, assembly GCF_059491885.1. NCBI lineage: Bacteria > Pseudomonadati > Pseudomonadota > Betaproteobacteria > Burkholderiales > Comamonadaceae > Variovorax > Variovorax sp. Varisp46. The sequence continues at coordinate 965,223 of NZ_CP168515.1, read as the reverse complement.
CCTCACCGCCGTGGGCACCGTGCTGGGCATGATCGTGGGCACCTTCTGCGCGTGGGCGCGTGCCAATGGCCCTGCATGGCTGCGCGCCATCGTGGGCACCTACGTGGAGCTGATCCGCAACACGCCCTTCATCGTGCAGCTGTTCTTCATCTTCTTCGGGCTGCCCGCGGCGGGCGTCAAGCTCACGCCGGAGACAGCGTCGATCATCGCGATGGTGATGAACCTCGGGGCCTACTCCACCGAGATCATCCGCGCCGGCATCGAGGCCACGCCCAAGGGGCAGATCGAAGCGGCCGTGAGCCTGGCACTCAGCAAGGCGCAGGTGTTCACCCGCGTGGTGCTGCCGCCGGCACTCAAGAAGGTGTGGCCCGCCATGGTGAGCCAGATCATCATCGTGATGCTGGGCTCGGCCGTGTGCGGGCAGATCTCGACCGAGGAGCTGAGCTATGCGGCCAACCTCATCCAGAGCCGCAACTTCCGCGCCTTCGAGGCCTTCATCGTCGCCACGCTGATCTACCTGGCCCTGGCGGTCGCGCTGCGGCGGCTGCTCAACTGGGCCGGGCCGAAATTCTTCTTCGGCCGCTGAACGCGGGAAAGCCACACACACCATGGTCGATTTTTCCCTTTGGGACATCCTGCGCAACCTGCTGATGGCGCTGCGCTGGACTGTCGTGCTGTCGCTCATCGCCTTCATCGGCGGCGGGCTGGTCGGCGCCTTGCTGCTGTTCCTGCGCCTGCGCGGCGGCAGCGCCATGAACCGCGCCGTCGGCCTCTATGTGCAGCTGTTCCAGGGCACGCCGCTGCTGATGCAGCTGTTCCTCGCCTACTTCGGCATCGCGCTGTTCGGCGTCGACGTGTCGGCGTGGACCGCGGCCAGCGTGGCGCTCACGCTGTACACCAGCGCCTTTCTCACCGAGATCTGGCGCGGCTGCGTGGCCTCGATCCCGAAGGGCCAGTGGGAGGCCTCGGGCAGCCTGGCCCTGAGCTTCGCCGAACAGATGCGCCATGTGATCCTGCCGCAGGCCGTGAAGATCGCGGTCGCGCCGACGGTGGGCTTCCTGGTGCAGGTGATCAAGGGCACGGCGCTCGCCTCGGTGATCGGTTTCGTCGAACTCACCAAGGCCGGCAGCATGATTTCGAACGCCACCTTCAAGCCCTTCGTGGTGTTCAGCTGCGTGGCCCTGCTTTATTTCGTGCTGTGCTTCCCCGTGAGCCTGTACGCCAAGAACCTCGAGAGGAAGACCCATGGCCGCCGTGCTTGAACCGCAACAACAGCAACCCGCCACCTCGGTGGGCGCCCCCATCGTGCGCATCACCGCGCTGCGCAAGTCCTACGGCACCAACGAAGTGCTGAAGGGCATCGACCTCGACGTGAAGCGCGGCGAGGTGATCGCCATCATCGGCAAGAGCGGCTCGGGCAAGAGCACGCTGCTGCGCTGCATCAACGGGCTCGAGGTGTTCCAGGAAGGCTCGCTCACCGTCGACGGCAAGCCGCTGCTGCACGAAAGCACCATGGCCATGCGCGAGCTGCGCCAGCGCGTGGGCATGATCTTCCAGAGCTTCAACCTGTTTCCGCACCTCACGGTCGGCAAGAACGTGATGCTCGCGCCCACGCTGGTGAAGAAGCGCGGCAGCATGGAGGCGGCCTCCCAGGCGCGCAAGCTGCTCGACCGCGTGGGCCTGGCCGAGAAGTTCGACGCCATGCCCGACCAGCTTTCGGGCGGCCAGCAGCAGCGCGTGGCCATCGCGCGCGCACTGGCAATGGAACCGGCCGTGCTGCTGTGCGACGAGATCACCTCGGCGCTCGACCCCGAACTGGTGGGCGAGGTGCTGCGCGTGGTGGAGTCGCTGGCCGACGAGGGAATGACGCTGCTGATGGTGACGCACGAAATGAGCTTCGCGCGCAAGGTCAGCGACCGCGTGATCTTCATGCACCAGGGACGTGTGCACGAGATGGGGCCGCCGGCGGAGCTGTTCGGGAATCCGCAGACGGCGGAGCTGAAGCAGTTTCTTTCTTCGCTGCACGATTGATTCTGGCCTGGGTGCGCTGATCCATCGCACTGGCGGGAACGTTCCCGCCTGTGGCAAGCTCGGAGCCCCCATGAACCTCCGCACCCCGTTTCCCACCTCCCGCCGCCGGGTGCTGCGCGCGCTGCTGGGCGCCGCGGCCCTGCATGCGCCCTTCGCGGCGCTGGCCGGCTTCAATTTCTTCACGAGCGAATACACCGCCACCCGCGACGAGCTGCAGATGCAGATCGCCAAGCGTTTTCCGGTGGCCGAGCGCTATGCCGAGATCTTCATGGTCGGGCTGCGCGATCCTCAGCTGGGCCTCGACGCGCAGGCCAACCGCGCGGCCATCACGGCCACGCTGACCATCGCGAGCCCGCTGCTGGCGGCGTCGCCGGTGCAGGGCGTGGTGTCGGTCAGCAGCGCACTGAAGTACGACGCAGCCGCGCGCGCGCTGCGGCTCGACCAGCCCAAGGCCGAGCGCATCGAACTGCAGGGTATCGAAGGCCGCGATGCCGAGCGGCTGCAAAAAATCGGCGCCCTGGTCGCGCAGGAGCTGCTGCAGGGCCAGGTGCTGCGCAGCTTCACGGCCAACGAACTGACGGTCGGGCGCAAGACCTACGAGATCGGCGACATCACTGTGCAAGACGACGGCATCAAAGTGCAGCTCAAATGAAATACGTCCTCCTCGCCTCCGCCCTGCTCGTCGCCGGCTGCGCCGCCATCGCACCCACGGCCAAGCAGCACTTCGACCTCGAAGCCCACCGCGGCGGACGCGGGCTGGCACCCGAGAACACGCTGGCCGCGTTCTCCAACGCCATCGACCTGGGCGTGACCACGCTCGAACTCGACATCGGGCTCACGGTCGATGGCGTGGTCGTGATCTCGCACGACACCTCGCTCAACCCCGACCACACGCGCGACGCCAGCGGCGCCTGGCTGGCACCGAACAGCGGCGCGTCGATCCGCTCGCTCACGCTGGCGCAGCTGCAGACTTACGACGTGGGCCGCCTCAATCCGGCGAGCAACTACGGCAAGCAGTTCGCGCTGCAGCAGCCGCGCGACGGCGAGCGCATCCCGACGCTGGCCGCGCTGTTCGCGCAGGTGCAGGCGCGCGGCGCCGACGCGGCAACGGTGCGCTTCAACATCGAGACCAAGATCGATCCGACCAGGCCGGAGGAAACCGCCGCGCCCGAGCCGATGGTGCGCGCGCTGCTCGCCGAGATCGACAAGGCGAAGATGGCAGGCCGCGTGACGATCCAGAGCTTCGACTGGCGCACGCTGGCGCTGGTCGGCAAGCTCGCGCCGCAATTGCCCCGCGCCTACCTGACGACGCCCCGCACGCTGAAGGACAACCGCTGGACGGCCGGGATCGACGCGGCGGGCTTCGTCTCGGTGCCGCAGATGGTCAGGGCCGCATCGGCCAACGCACCGGGCCCAGTGATCTGGTCGCCGGCCTTCGCCGACCTGACTCCCACCGTCATCAAGGAAGCTCAGAAGCTCGGACTGAAGGTGCTGCCCTGGACCGTTAACCAGCGCGCCGACATGCAGCGGCTGATGGACTGGGGCGCGGACGGGATCATCACGGACTACCCCGACATCCTGCGCGATCTGATGCGCGAGCGCGGGCTGTCGCTGCCGCCGCCCGGAAAGAACAAGCAATGAGCGCCGCACAGCAACTCGACGCCATCGCCGCGCGCATCGCGGCCCTGCGCACCGATGGCGGCGGATCCGTCACCACGCTGTCGAACGAAGCCCGCACCAGCACCGAGCTGCTCGGCGCCCTGCCACCGCGCTACGGCGAGGTGCTGCTGAGCCTGCTCGACCGGCTGGAGTCGAGCGCGCTCTTCAGCGAGGAAAGCTGCTCCTTCAGCCAGAAGGACCTGCTCGACAACCTGCAGGTATGGGTGGACAAGGCCCGGGGCCAGCTGGTGTCTTAAGAGCGCAGGTTTATCATCCCGCCCATGCGCACCCTGCTGCTCGCCCTCATGATCGCCCTGCTGCCCATCCGCGGCTGGCTCGGCGATGCCATGGCGATCGAGATGGTGCGGCATTCGCTGCCGGCGGCAGAGGCGGCCGTGTCCACGGCGACTGCGGCCACCGAAGCCCACTGCCACGAGGCGATGGAGGCCGGCAACAGCATGGACATGCAGATGGACATGGCGGACCACGCCGGTTCGCATGACAACCACAGCAGCAACGACGGCGCCGGCCATCAAGGCTGCGGCACCTGCACCGCCTGCCAGGTCTGCCACACGGTGGCCCTTGGCGGCATGCCCCTCGTCGACATCGTGCACAGCGCGCCCCAGGCGCCGCCTGCGGCACACGCGGCCCGCTTCGCCAGTGCAGAGCCCGTTGCGGGCCTGAAGCCGCCCATTTCCTGATCTCCCTGCCCGTAGTCCGTCCGCGGTGAGCCCTTTCCGGCTCGCGGCGTCCGTCGTATTGCTCATGGAGATCGAGCGTGAACCCCATTGTTCGCCGGCAGCCTGCCGGCATCCATCGCTATCGCAAGCGCATCGGCCTGCGTCCGCCGGGCACCCACAGGCCCCTGCTTTCATTCCTCAGGACCAGCGCCGTGCTGGCCGCAGTGTTGGCACTGGCCGGCTGCGCCAGCCTCTCGCCTGACGGCGGCAGCGCCGACGTGCAGGCGCTGGTCAACGGCAACCCGCTGATGGCAGGCGCCACGGCCCAGCGCGCACCGGACGAAGCCTCGCGCAAGCACATTGACGAGCTGCTCGCCGGGCCGCTCGACGCCGAGGCCGCCGTGCGCATCGCGCTGGCCAACAGCCCGCGCGTGCAGGACGCCTTCGCCACCCTGCAGCTCAGCGATGCCGACCGCGTGCAGGCGCAGAGCCTGCCGAACCCGGTGTTCGCCTTCGGCCGCCTGACCGAGGGCAGCGAACGCGAGATCGACCGGCTGCTGAGCTTCAACGTGGTGGGCCTGCTCACTCTGCCGTGGCAGGCGCGCTGGGCCGGCCAGCGGCACGAGTCGGCCAAGCTGCAGGCCGCGCAGAGCGTGCTGGTGCTGGCCGCCGACACGCGCCGCGCGTGGGTGCGCGCGGTGGCCGCGCAGCAGAGCGTGGTCTACCTGCGCGGCGCGAAGGAGGCCACCGAAGCCGGTGCCGAACTCGCGCACCGCATGGCCCAGGTCGGCAACTGGAGCGCGCTGCAGCGCGCGCGCGAGCAGCTGCTGCTGGCCGATGCATCCGCGCAGCTCGCGCGCGCCGAGCAGGCGGCCGTCGCCTCGCGCGAACAGCTCACCCGGCTGCTCGGACTGAGCGGCGACCGCGCCGCCAGGTACACCCTGCCCGACCGCCTCCCGCCGCTGCCCAAGGCCGCGCCCGAACTCGGCGACGTGCAGGCGCTCGCGCTGCGCGATCGGCTCGACGTGCGCTCGGCCCAGGCGCAGAACACGGCCGTGGCCGGCTCGCTCGGCCTCACGCGCGCCACGAGCGTGATCAACGCGATGGAGCTCGGTATTGCGCACAACAGCAAGTTCGACAACGGCGCCGAACGCTCGCATAGAACGCAGCGCGGCTTCGAGCTGGAGCTGCCGGTTCCGATCTTCGACTGGGGCCAGGCACGCAGCGGACGCGCCGAGGCGCTGTACATGCAGTCGGCCGCCCGCGTGCGCGACGTGGGCGTGCTGGCCGCGAGCGAGGCGCGCGAGGCATGGCAGGGCTGGAACACCGCCTACACCCTCGCCCGCCGCTACCGCGACGAGGTGCTGCCGCTGCGCAAGAAGGTCAACGAAGAGATGGTGCTGCGCTACAACGGCATGCTCGCGAGCGTGTGGGAACTGCTCGGCGAGACGCGCGCCAGCATGCTCGCGGTGAACGCGGGCATCGAGGCGCAGCGCGATTTCTGGCTGGCGGACACCGATCTGCAGCTGGTGCTCACGGGGAGTTCGCCCGGTGGCATGACGGCGCTGCAGACCGCTGCGGCCGGTGACGCCCCCGCCAAGGGAGGCCACTGACATGAACCGCCGCAACTTCTTCGCAGGCGCGGCCACAGCCGTCGCCGCAACCACCGTAAGCCGTGTGGCCATGGCCGCGCTGCCCGAACCGGTGTCGCGGGGCTCCACCGCCACCGCGCCGCCACTCGTGCCGCCGAACGGCCGCTCCTACAACCCCGTCGTCACGCTCAACGGCTGGACGCTGCCCTGGCGCATGAACGCCGGCGTCAAGGAATTCCACCTCGTCGCCGAACCCGTCGTGCGCGAGATGGCGCCCGGCTTCAAGGTCAACATGTGGGGCTACAACGGCCAGTCGCCCGGCCCGACCATCGAGGTGGTCGAAGGCGACCGCGTGCGCATCTTCGTGACCAACCGGCTGCCCGAGCACACCACCGTGCACTGGCACGGCCAGCGCCTGCCCAACGGCATGGACGGCGTGGGCGGCATCACGCAGCCGCACATTCCGCCGGGCAAGACCTTCGTCTACGAGTTCACCGCGCGCCGGCCCGGCACCTTCATGTACCACCCGCATGCCGACGAGATGGTGCAGATGGCGATGGGGATGATGGGCTTCTGGGTCACGCACCCGAAGGCCGAGCATCCGCTGATCGAGAAGGTCGAGCGAGACTTCTGCTTCCTGCTCGGCAGCTTCGACGTGGAGCCCGGCAGCGCCACGCCCAAGGTCAACACCATGACCGACTTCAACATCTGGAGCTTCAACAGCCGCGTGTTCCCGGCCATCGACACGCTGAACGTGCGCCAGGGCGACCGCGTGCGCATCCGCGTGGGCAACCTGACGATGACCAACCACCCCATTCACATCCACGGCCACGAGTTCGAGGTGACCGGCACCGACGGCGGCCCCGTGCCGCGCACCGCGCGCTGGCCCGAGGTGTCGGTGGACATCGCGGTGGGCCAGATGCGGCAGATGGAATTCATCGCCGACGAGGAAGGCGACTGGTCGCTGCACTGCCACAAGGCGCACCACACGATGGGGCCGATGGGCCACGACGTGCCGACCATGATCGGCGTGGACCACAAGGGCGTGGCCGAGAAGATCCGCAAGCTCGTGCCCGACTACATGGTGATGGGAGACAAGGGCATGGCGGACATGGGCGAAATGGAGATGCCCATTCCCGACAACACCGTGCCGATGATGACGGGCACCGGCCCCTTCGGATCGGCCGAGATGGGCGGCATGTTCACGCTGCTGAAGGTGCGGCGCGACCAGAAGCCCGGCGACTACCGCGACCCGGGGTGGTTCAAGCACCCGCCCGGCACCGTCGCGCGCGAAGTACCGAACGCGAACGCGCCACCGGCCACGCGCAAGGAAACACCCGCGCCGTCGATGAAGAACGCCACCCCCAATGCAACCGTGCGCAAGCCCTCCGGGCATGGCGCACACAACCACTGATTCCTTCCCCTTTCCTCTCTGGAGCTCAACTCATGAACAAGACACTCATCAAGTCCATCGCCGCGGGCCTCGTGCTCGCGGCTGCCGCTACTGCTTCGTTGGCCCACGAGGCCCACAACGGCCCCAAGCCCAAAGGCGCTGCCACGCTCGCGCCCGAGCAGAAGGCCTGGGGCATCGCAGGCAAAGCCAATGCAGTGAAGCGAACCATCGACATCGCGATGGCCGACGACATGACTTTCACGCCCTCGGTCATCGAAGTGCGCGAAGGCGACACCATCCGCCTGCGCCTGAAGAACCGCGGCAAGGAACTGCATGAACTCGTGCTCGGCACCACCGCCGAAATCGAGGCTCACGCGGCCATGATGAAGAAGTTCCCGGACATGGAACACGACGACCCGTGGATGGTGCACGTGCCCGCCGGCAAGACCGGCGACATGGTCTGGACCTTCAACCGCGCCGGCGACTTCGACTTCGCCTGCCTCGTGAAGGACCACTACGAACTCGGCATGGCCGGCCGCATCCGCGTGCTGGCTGCCGCTGGCAAATCCTGAAGGAGAACCCATGCAAAGAAGAAACCTGCTGCTGGCACTGGCCTCGACCACTTTGCCTTTCACAGCGATGGCCGCAGCACCGATGGTCGAGATCTGGAAAGACCCGAACTGCGGCTGCTGCCAGGACTGGGTCAAGCACCTCAACAAGAGCGGCTTCGCCACGCGCGTGCACGACGAAGGCAACGCAGCCGCGCGCACCCGCCTGGGCGTGCCTGCCAAGCTGGGCTCGTGCCACACGGGCCTCGTCGGCGGCTACGCCATCGAAGGCCACGTGCCCGCACGCGAAGTGCAGCGGCTGCTCAAGGAAAAGCCCAAGGCCGTCGGCCTCGCCGTGCCCGGAATGCCGGTCGGCTCGCCGGGCATGGACGGCCCTGCCTATGGCGACCAGCGCGATCCCTACGACGTGCTGCTGGTGCTGGCCGATGGCAGCACGCGCATCTATCAAAGCTATCGCTGAATCAACCGACCACCGAGGAAGGCAAACTCATCATGAAGAAACTGTTCACCGCACTCTCCGCCGCGCTACTCGCCGCAGCCGCTTTCGCGCAGGCTGCATTGCCGTCCGTCGAAGGCGAGGTCCGCAAGATCGACACCGGCGCGAAGAAGATCACGCTGAAGCACGGCGACATTCCCAACCTCGAAATGACCGGCATGACGATGGTCTTCCGCGTGAGCGACCCTGCGTTGCTCGCGAAGGTGAAGCCGGGCGACAAGGTGCAGTTCACGGCCGACAAGGTCGATGGCGCGCTCACGGTGCTGTCGATCGCACCGGCGAACTGACGCGCTCGGCATGTCGGCTGGCCCTATGGCTTGAAGCGGCCCGGATCGAACGGGGCCAACGGTATCTCCGCCGCAACGCCCGCGAGCAGTTGCGCCGCCAGACGCCCCGTGCGCGCCGAGCCGCACAGGCCCACGTGGCCATGCCCGAAGGCCAGGACGATGTCGGCGCTGGCGGCGGCCGGGCCGATGCAGGGCAGTCCGTCGGGCAGGCTCGGGCGATGGCCGAGCCAGTGCTTCGCCGGCGATGCACCTGCAGCGAGCGCGGGAAACATCGATTGCAGATGCCGGTGCAGGATCCCGGCGCGGCGCCAGTCGGGCGCCGCTTCGAGGCCGGCAATCTCGACCTGCCCCGCCGCGCGCAGGCCGCCGTCCATCCAGTGGGCGATGAGCTTGCCGTCGGCCACCATCGTCGGGGTGCGCGGGCCGGCCGCGGCGTCTTCGATGACCACGTGGTAGCCGCGCTCGGACTCCAACGGCACCGCGGAACCGGCCGCCGCCGCGAGCGGGCCCGAGCGCGCACCGGCGCAGATGGCGGCGCCGTCGCAGGCGATGTCGCCGGCCTCGGTGCGCACTGCGCGCAGCCGCCCGCCATCGACGAGAAAGCCCGTCGCGCGGGCGGTGATGCGTTCGGCGCCCGCATCGAGCGCATGCCGCGCCAATGCGGCCACGTAGGCGCCCGGATTGCGGCAATGGCCGGCTTCGGGCACGAAGATGCCGAGCGTGTAGCGCGCATCCAGATCGGGCTCGCGGCGGCGCAGCTCGTCTTCGCTCCACTCGTTCCATTGGATGCCCACACGCCGGCGCACGCGCCAGCCCAGCGCGTCGCCATCGAATTCCGCGCGCGAGCGATAGGCATGCAACAGCCCGCGCCGCTCGATGAGCTGCGGCACGCCAGCCTCGGCCGCAAGTTGCGCGTGCAGCGCGGGCGCATCGACCAGCAGCGTGCGCAGCGCGTCGGCCGTGCGCTGCACGCGCGCCTCGGTCCAGCCCGAAGCCAGGTAGCGCAGCAACCACGGCAAGGCGCGCGGCAGATAGCGCCAGCGCAGGGCGAGCGGACCGAGCGGGTCGGCCAGCCAGCCCGGCACCTTGCGCCAGGCGCCCGGCAACGCAGGCGGCACCACGGAGTGCGATGACAGCCAGCCGGCATTGCCGTAGCTCGTGGCCTGCGGGCCGCCCGGTTCGCCGGGCTCCAGCACCGTCACGCGCAGGCCCGCGCGCAGCGCCTCGATGGCGGTGGCGCTGCCCACCGCGCCCGCGCCGATCACCACCACATGGCGGCGTCCGCCACCGGGAGAGAAACTTCTTGCAACTGTCATGACGAGGATCGTAGAGGGTGCGGTCCCATAATCGGCCGCCATGCCAGCCTCAGTTTCTGCTCCCTCCCAATCCGCCGGTTCCATCACCGACGTCGCCGGCATCGAGGTCGGCCATTTCTCCGACACCCGCCGCCCCACCGGCTGCACCGTGGTCATGGCGCGCGACGGCGCGGTGGCCGGCGTGGACGTGCGCGGCGCCGCTCCCGGCACGCGCGAGACCGACCTGCTCGCGCCCGGCAACCTCGTGCAGCAGGTGCACGCGGTGATGCTCGCGGGCGGCAGCGCCTGGGGCCTCGCGGCCGCCGACGGCGCCATGCGATGGATGGAAGAACGCAACATCGGCATGGACGTGCGCTTCGGCATCCTGCCCATCGTGCCAGCCGCCGTGCTGTTCGACCTGCCCATGGGCGATGCGCGCATCCGCCCCGATGCCGCCGCCGGCTACGCCGCCTGCGAGGCCGCGAGCACCGCGGCGCCCGCCGAAGGCAACGTGGGCGCGGGCACCGGCGCGCTGGTGGGCAAGCTCTTCGGCGTGGACCGAGCGATGAAGGGAGGTGTCGGCACCGCGTCTGTCACGGTCGGCGGCGTCACGGTCGGCGCGCTGATCGCGGTCAACTCGCTGGGCGACGTGATCGACCACAACACCGGCCAGCCCGTGGCCGGCGCGCGCACCGAAGACGGCAAGGCGCTGCTCGACACGCGCCGCGCGCTGCTGCGCGGCGACAGCCCCAAGCCGCTGCTGGCGGGCACCAACACCACCATCGGCGTGATCGCCACCGACGCGGTGCTGACCAAGGTGCAGGCCAACCGGCTCGCCGTGGTCGCCCACGACGGTCTGGCGCGCGCCATCAACCCGGTGCACACCATGAGCGATGGCGACACGCTGTTCGCGCTGGCCACCGGCCGCGTGCCGCTGGAAGGCAGCGCGCCGGGCATGACGGTGCTCAGCACCATGGCGGCCGAGGCCGTCGCGATCGCCACGCTGCGCGCGGTGCACGCAGCGCGGTCCGTGACCGTGGGCGAGTTGCACATTCCCTGCGCGGCCGATCTCGCCACGCCGCGCGGCTGAACACGGAAGAGACACCATGGCGTTTCCCAGAACCTTGAAACTGATCCTGCTGTCGATCCGCGACCTGATCGCCTCGGCCGGGCCGATCGTGTTCATCGTGATCGGCCTGCTGATCGCCGCCTACTGGTGGCTGCAGCCACAGCCGCCCAAGCACGTCACGCTCGCCACCGGCCCCACGGGCAGCGCCTATGCACAGTTCGGCAAGCACTACGCGGAAGCGCTCAAGCGCGCCGGCATCGAGGTGGAGCTCAAGCCCACGTCGGGCTCCACCGAGAACCTGCAGCTGCTGCGCACCGGCGGCGCCGACGTAGGCTTCGTGCGCGGCGGCAGCGCCGACCCGGTGGCCGACGAAGAAGCCGGCCTGACCTCGCTCGGCAGCCTGTTCTACGAGCCGATCTGGCTGTTCTACCGCGCCGACTCGGCGCAGAAGATCGACCGCAAGACCGGCACGCTGACATCGCTCACGCAACTGCGCGGCCTGCGCGTGAACGTCGACCTGCCGGGCAGCGGCCTGCCCGACATCATGGAGCGGATGCTCAAGGCCAACCATCTGGGCCCGGACGACCTGCTGCTGTCGAACCTCGAGCAGGCGGCGGCGGCCGAAGCGCTGCAGGCCGGGCTGCTCGATGCCATCGTGCTGTCTTCGGCGCCGCAGTCGCCGCAGGTGCAGCGGCTGCTGCGCTCGGACGACATCAAGCTCATGGACTTCGGCCAGGCCGATGCCTACTCGCGGCGCTTTCCGTTCCTCTCGGCAGTGACGCTGCCGCGCGGCGTGGTCGACCTGTCGAAAGACCTGCCGCCGCACGACGTGTCGCTGCTCGCGGCCACCACCTCGCTGCTGTCGCGCGAGGAAACGCACCCCGCCCTGCGCCAGCTGTTCGCGCAGGCGGCGCAGTCGATCCACGGCGGCGCCGGCTGGTTCAACCGGGCGCGCGACTTTCCCAACACCCGCACCAGCGAACTGCCGGTGAGCCCCGAGGGCGACCGCGCCATCAACGGCACGCCGCCGGCCTGGCAGCGCTACCTGCCGTTCTGGGCCAGCAACCTGGTCGAGCGCATGTGGCTGGTGCTGGGCGGCCTGCTGGTGCTGATGCTGCCGCTGAGCCGCGTGGTGCCGCCGCTGTACCAGTTCCGCGTGCGGCGGCGCGTGTTCCGCTGGTATGCACGGCTGCGCGACATCGAGGCCAAGGTCGATGCGAAACAGGGCGAGCAGAAAACGCTGCTGGACGACCTCGACCAGCTCGACCGCACGGTCAACAAGGTGGCGGTGCCGCTGTCGTATGCCGACGAGCTCTACGCACTGCGCAACAACATCTATGCGGTGCGCAAGCGGGTGCTGGCCAGGACGTCGCAAGGCGCTGCCGCACCGACGGCCGCGGCGAACGATGCCGGCTGATGGAGCCCTGCTTCCGGCCTTGCGCACGCTGATCGATTTTGCGCAGCCGCACGGCGACGGTGCGAGCCGGCTGCGCCTGGCCTTCGGCGCGCCGTCGCGCGTGCTGGTGGCGCGGACTGCCGGCGACGTACGGCCGGTGCTGGAGGCTGTCGAGGCGCTGGCGCGCGAGGGGCGCTGGTGCGTGGGGTACCTGCGCTACGAGACGGCTGTGGCGTTCGATCCTGCGTTGGCCGTGCACGAAGCCGACGGCCCGCTGGCATGGTTCGGCGTGCATGACGAAGTGCTGCCCTGGCCGGAAGATTCGCCCGCAATGCCGCCGGTCGAATGGCAAGGCAGTCTCTCGCGCGAGTCCTTCGACCAGCGCATGCAGGCCATCCACCGCGCAATTGCGGACGGCGAGCTCTACCAGCTCAACTACACCGCCGCGTTGAATGCCGAATTCCACGGCGATGCGCTCGACTGGTTCCTCGCGCTGCGGCAGGCGCAGCCCGGCGGCTACAGCGCCTTCATCGACACCGGCGAAGAACAGGTGCTGTCGGTGTCACCCGAACTCTTCTTCGACTGGCACGGCGACCGCATCCTGGCGCGCCCCATGAAGGGCACGGCCCCGCGCGGCGCGACACCGGCCGAGGACGCAGCGCTGGCACGGCGGCTGCGCACCGTGCCGAAGGAGCGGGCCGAGAACGTGATGATCGTGGACCTGATCCGCAACGACCTGTCGCGCGTGGCGCAGCCCTTCTCGGTGCGCGTGCCGCGGCTCTTCCATACCGAGGCTCTGCCGACGGTGTGGCAGATGACGTCGGATGTCGAGGCGCTCCTGCGCGAGGGCATCACGCTGGCCGACGTGTTCGGGGCGCTGTTCCCGTGCGGCTCGATCACCGGCGCGCCCAAGGTCAGCGCGATGCGGTCGATCCGCGAGCTGGAGCCCGAGGCGCGCGGCGTGTACTGCGGCGCGGTCGGCGTGGTGCAGCCCGGCGGCCATGCGACCTTCAATGTACCGATCCGCACCGTGACGCTGCGCGGCACCGAGGCGCGCTGCGGCATCGGCAGCGGCATCACGGCCGATGCGCGGGCGGACGCCGAATGGGAGGAATGGCGCCACAAGCGGGCCTTCCTGGGCCAGGCGGCGAACCCGCCGTTCGAGCTGCTCGAAACCCTTGCGCTGGTTGGCGGCGAGCTGCGCGATGCGCCCGCACACCTTGCGCGCATGGCGGCCGCGGCAGCGCATTTCGGCCGCGCGTGGAGCGAAGCGCCCGTCACTGCATGCCTCGATCGACTCAAGGCACGGCATGCCACCGGCACATGGCGCGTGCGCCTGCTGCTCGACGCGCAAGGCGCGCCGCGCGCCGAAGCCTTTGCGATGGAGGCGCCACCCGCGCGCGTGCAACTGCAACTGGCCACGCGCGCGTTCGACGAGGCCGACAGCGACTTCACCCGCTTCAAGACCACCCGCCGCGCCCACTACGAGGCCTTCGCGCCCACCGCCGCGGGCGTGTTCGACACGCTCCTGTGGAACCGCGATGGCGAGATCACCGAATGCACGCGCGGCAACATTGCCCTGCTGCTCGACGGCCGCTGGGTCACGCCGCCCTTGCACTGCGGCCTGCTGAACGGCGTCGGCCGCGCCAACCGGCTGCGCAGCGGCCAGCTTGCCGAAGCCGTCGTGCGGGTGAACGATCTGCCACGCGTGCAGGCCCTTGCTTTCGTGAACAGCCTGCGCGGCTGGCTCGATGCCGACCTGCACACTGCGCAAAAATAGTTCGTCAAAGCGCTTGACTTGGAGCGCGCTCTAACTTCGAGAATCAACGCCATGGAAACCAGCCTGACCATCGCGGAAGTCGCGCAGCGAACCGGCCTCACGGCCTACACGCTGCGCTACTACGAACGCATCGGGCTGATTGCCGCGGTGCCGCGTGCACCGGGCGGTCAGCGGCGCTATGCGAGCGCCGACATGGACTTGCTGGATTTCCTGTTGCGCCTGCGCGAGACCGGCATGTCCATCCAGGGCATGCAGGCCTTCGTCAGGCTTCGAAACCAGGGGGACGCCAGCGTCGGCGAACGGCGCGAGATGCTCGAACAGCACCTTGCCGAAGTTCAGGCCCGGGTGGCGGCGCTGCAGCAATCCATGCAGGCGCTGTCGCTCAAGATCGACCACTACCGCGCGGTCGAGAAGACGAAGAAGCGTCCTCCTTCATCGGGCACTGCCCCGGAAGGAAAGACGAGCAATGACGAACACACAGAACCAGGGCCACAACGACAACCTGCGCTACACGCGCGGCCTGGCCAAGCTCCACGAGATCGACGGTGAAGGCGGCGTCAATGTGGTCGAGAGCCTGGCCGGCATCGCGCCCGACTTCGCCCGCCTGGTGATCGAGTTTCCGTTCGGCGACATCTACTCGCGCCCCGGTCTCGACCTGCGCGCCCGCGAGATCGCGACCGTGGCTGCGCTCACAGCCATGGGCAATGCGACGCCGCAGCTGAAGGTGCACATCCAGGGTGCGCTGAACGTCGGCGCGACGCGCACCGAGGTTGTCGAGGTCATCATGCAGATGGCGGTGTACGCGGGCTTCCCGGCGGCGCTCAACGGCCTGTTTGCGGCGCGCGAGGTGTTCGCGGCCGACGATGAAAAAAGCGCGCAGTCCCTTGCGGAACCGCGCGCTCTTGCCGAAACGAACTGAGGGGTTTCTCGCAGGCCGTCGTGCCCCCGCCCCAACCCTCCCCCAGCGGGGGAGGGAGCAAATCCAGGAACACCGAGGAACCGGCTTTGCCGGGCCTCAGGTGTTGCCCCCGGCAGGGGGTAGGCGAAGCGACACGAAGTGCGCGCAGCCTGGGGGCGAGCCCTATTTCAAGGCCTTGTAGCGCATGCGCTTGGGCTTTGCGCCTTCTTCGCCCAGGCGCTTCTTCTTGTCGGCTTCGTACTCCTGGTAGTTGCCGTCGAAGAAAGTCCACTGGCTGTCGCCTTCGGCGGCCAGGATGTGGGTGGCGATGCGGTCGAGGAACCAGCGGTCATGGCTGATCACCATGACGGTGCCGGCGAACTCGAGCAGCGCGTCTTCGAGCGCGCGCAGCGTTTCCACGTCGAGGTCGTTCGACGGTTCGTCCAGCAGCAGCACGTTGCCGCCGGCGATCAGCGTCTTGGCCAGGTGCAGGCGGCCGCGTTCACCGCCCGACAGCGTACCGACCTTCTTCTGCTGATCGGCCCCGTTGAAGTTGAAGCGGCCCGCATACGCGCGGCTCGCCATCTGGAACTTGCCGACGTTGATGATGTCCAGGCCGTTCGAGATGTCTTCCCACACGGTCTTCTGATTGGCCAGCTCGTCGCGGTGCTGGTCGACGAAGGCCATCTTCACGGTCTGGCCGATGACGACCTCGCCCGAATCGGGCTTTTCCTTGCCCGCGAGCAGCTTGAAGAGCGTCGACTTGCCGGCGCCGTTCGGGCCGATGATGCCGACGATCGCGCCCGGCGGCACGGTGAAGCTCAGGTTGTCGATCAGCATGCGGTCGCCGAAGGACTTGCTGACGCCGTGGAACTCGAACACCTGCTGACCCAGCCGCTCGGCCACAGGAATGAAGATTTCCTGCGTCTCGTTGCGCTTCTGGTATTCCATGTCGCTCAGCTCTTCGAAGCGGGCCAGGCGGGATTTGCTCTTGGCCTGGCGTGCCTTCGGGTTCTGGCGCGACCACTCCAGTTCCTTCTTCAGCGCCTTGGCGTGGGCTTCCTCGCTCTTCTGCTCCTGCGCGAGGCGCTCGCCCTTCTGCTCGAGCCAGGTGCTGTAGTTGCCCTTCCAGGGGATGCCGCGACCGCGGTCCATTTCCAGGATCCACTCGGCCGCGTTGTCCAGGAAGTAGCGATCGTGCGTGATGGCCACCACGGTGCCCGAGAAGCGCTGCAGGAACACTTCGAGCCACTCCACCGATTCGGCATCCAGGTGGTTGGTCGGCTCGTCGAGCAGCAGCATGTCGGGCTTGGACAGCAGGAGGCGGCACAGCGCCACGCGGCGCTTTTCGCCGCCAGACAGCAGGCCGATCTTCGCGTCCCACGGCGGAAGGCGCAGGGCATCGGCGGCGATTTCCAGCTGATGCTCGGAATCGGTGCCGGCGGTGGCGATGATGGCTTCGAGCTGGGCCTGTTCGGCCGCCAGCGCGTCGAAGTCGGCGTCTTCGGCACCATAGGCGATGTACACCTCTTCGAGGCGCGCCTTGGCCGCAAACACCGCGCCCATGGACTCTTCGACCGATTCGCGCACCGTGTGCTCGGTGTTGAGCTTGGGTTCCTGCTCCAGATAGCCGATCGTCATCCCCGGCATGGGCAGCGCCTCGCCCTCGAACTCCTTGTCCACACCCGCCATGATCTTGAGCAGCGTGGACTTGCCCGAGCCGTTCAGGCCGAGCACGCCGATCTTGGCGCCGGGGAAGAAAGAGAGCGAAATGTCTTTCAAGAGCTGCCGCTTGGGCGGCACGGTCTTGCTGACGCGGTTCATCGAATAGACGTATTGAGCCATCTGGGAATAGTTACCTTGGGTACAAAGATTCGGGGGGAAAGCGCGGTCGCCAGAAAGAAGCCCTTGGGAAGCATTCAGGCGCGGCAAACCACCGATTATCGACTCATGCGACAATAGCCACCGTTGCCGGGTCCAGTTGCCCGCAACACCGGCTCTCTGCCGGGGACGAAGAAAGCTCCATTTCAACCCTTTTGCGAGGGCGGACTTTCCGGCTCCCACCCCTGACCTTCATCTGCCTTGACTGGCTCGGCGTCAACAAGACGCCTGGCGGGCCGATGCCACTGCGCCGTGTATGGCGCTTATTGTTTCCAATGAATTTTGACGAACTGAAGCTGGCCCCCGCCATCTTGAAGGCTGTGCACGAGCACGGCTACGACACCCCCACCCCCATCCAGGCGCAAGCCATTCCCGCGGTTCTCGAAGGCCACGACCTGCTGGGCGGCGCCCAGACCGGCACCGGCAAGACGGCCGCCTTCACGCTGCCGATGCTGCACAAGCTCAGCATGAGCCGCAGCGCCACCAACAAGTTCGGCGGTACCGGCATCCGCGCCCTCGTGCTGACCCCCACGCGCGAACTCGCGGCCCAGGTCGAAGAGTCGGTGCGCACCTACGGCAAGTACCTGCAGCTCGACTCGACCGTGATCTTCGGCGGCGTCGGCATGAACCCGCAGATCAGCAAGCTCAAGAAGGGTGTCGACATCCTCGTGGCCACCCCCGGCCGCCTGCTCGACCTGCAGCAGCAAGGCATGCTCGACCTGAGCCAGGTCCAGATGCTGATCCTGGACGAAGCCGACCGCATGCTCGACATGGGCTTCATCCACGACGTGAAGAAGATCCTGGCCCTGGTGCCCAAGGAAAAGCAGAGCCTGCTGTTCTCGGCCACCTTCAGCGACGAGATCCGCGACCTCGCGGCCACGCTGCTGAAGAACCCGCAAAGCATCCAGGTCACGCCGCGCAACACCACCGTGCAGCGCATCACCCAGGTGATCCACCCCGTGGGCCGCGGCAAGAAGAAGGCGCTGCTCGCGCACATCATCAACGAGAACAAGTGGAGCCAGGTGCTCGTGTTCACGCGCACCAAGTTCGGCGCCAACAGCGTGGCCGAATTCCTCACCAAGAACGGCATCGAGGCGATGGCGCTGCACGGCAACAAGAGCCAGAGCGCCCGCACGCAAGCGCTGGCCGGCTTCAAGACCGGCGACATCCGAGCGCTGGTGGCCACCGACATCGCGGCGCGCGGCATCGACATCGATGAACTGCCGCACGTCGTGAACTACGAGATTCCGAACGTCAGCGAAGACTACGTGCACCGCATCGGCCGCACCGGCCGCGCCGGTTCGAGCGGCGAGGCCGTGAGCTTCGTGTGCCTGGACGAAGAGGGCTTCATGCAGGAAATCGAACGCTTCACCAAGCAGACGATTCCGGTGCAGATCGTCGAAGGCTTCGGCCCTGAAGACGGCGAACGCGCCGAGCCGATCGCCATGGGTCGCCAGACGATCTGGGGCGGCGCCGGCCGTCCGCCGAGCCGCGACGTGATGCAGGCGGCCGCCAAGGCTGCCCGCACCGAGATGCTGCAGCGCATCCGCGAGAACAAGGCCGGCCAGGGCGGCGGCGAGCGCGCTGGCGGTGGTGGCGGCAATGGCGGAGGTCAACGCCGCGGTGGTGGCGGCCAGGGTGGCGGCCAGGGCCGCAACGCCAACGGTGGCGGCCAAGGCCAGGGTCAAGGCCCGCGCGGCCAGGGTGCTCGCGCACCGCAGGGCCGTGGCCCGCAAGGTCCGGCACGCGCGCCGCACCATGCGCCGCATCAGCAACAGGCCCATCAGCCGCATGACGAGCGCCAGCCGCGCCATCACGGCAACAGCCATAGCCCGACCCAGGCCAACCAGGTTGCGCACCTGCGCGCCGAAGCGGTCGCAGGCGGCGCCGGCCAGCCGGATCCGTTGCGCACGAGCGTCGACCACATGGGTGGCGGACGTGGTCGCGGTCGCCCGGGCGGCGGCGGTGGTGGTGGCGGCTACGGCGGCAACCGTTCGGGCGGCGGTGGCCGTTCGGGCGGCGGCTATGGTGGCGGTGGCCGCTCGGGCGGCGGCGGTGGTGGCCGTTCGTTCGGTCGCTGAGACTCGCCGCGGGTAGAACACCTACCCGGAAGATGAAGAAAGGGCACTCGGTGCCCTTTTTCTTTTGAGGTCGTCAGCGCGCGTGGCAGGCAAGGTTTCGATAGGCAACGGTGACCCGAGCCACAATCATCGCCGCCATGCAATACATCCCACCCAACTACGCCACCCTCTTCGTAGCCACCTGCAACCTCCTCAATCTCGCGGCACCGAACCGCGTGTACTACGAGAACCAGGACGCCTACACCGAGCGCGAGTACGAACGAAAGATCGACTGGACCGGCGAGCGCTTCCATGCACTCAACGCCGACGTGCTGGCGGTGCAGGAGGTGTGGGACGAGTCGGCGCTCAAGGCCTGCATCGCGCGCAGCGGCCTGCGCTACGACTTCGTCTCGGTGCCGGGTGCCGAGAACACGCCACCACACACCGGCGCGCAGGGCACGCCGCGCGTGGGCATCGCGACGCGGCTGAAGGTGGACGAGCTTCGCTCCTTCGTCGACTTCCCTCCGGGCTTCGGCGTCGAGGTGCCGGGCCTGGGCCCCCACACGCGCTTCGAGCGGCCCCCCCTGCTCGCCACGGTGCGCATGAAGCACGGCCAGCAGGTGCATGTGCTCACGGTGCACCTGAAGTCCAAGCGCCCGAAGTTCCTGCAGGACGCCCAAGGCAACCCGCTCGAAGACCGGGACGACCGCAAGGTGGGCGTGATGGCCTCGATGCGCTCGCTGCTGATGCGCGGCGCGGAAGCCGCGGCCCTGCGCTGCATCGTCATCGACCTGCTGCAGGACACGAACGTGCCGCTCGTGGTGATGGGCGACTTCAACGACAACCCGCACAGCGTGACGACGCAGCTCGTGGCTGCCACCTCCGAAGTGGCCTACGACAAGGCCGCGCGCGACGTGGCCCTGTTCAACGCCTACGAGATGCAGGGTGAATCAGCACTCAAGAAGGACGTGGCGTATTCGCACATCCACCAGGGCTTTCCGGACGTGCTCGACCAGATCTTCGTGAGCGAGGAGTTCGTCGCCACCAGCCGGCACAGCCTGGGCGACGTGCGGCGGGTCGACTATTTCAACGACCACCTGCACGAAGGGCGCGACCGCTCGCGCTCCGACCACGGCTTCGTGCGCGCCTTGCTGCGGCTGCGCACGGCCTGAGGATCAGCCCATGCGCCGGCCGGTCTGCCGGTCGAACAGGTGCACGTTCTCGGCCTCGATGGCCAGCCGCACCGTTTCGTCAGGTCCGGCATCGACGCGGCCATGCACCGCCAGCACCAGCTTTTCTTCGCCGACCTGCACCAGCAGTTCGGTCTCCGCGCCGGTGGGTTCGACCACGATCACCTTGGCTTCGACGCTGTGCGGGCCGCCGCCGAGCGTCATGTCGCCGGGCCGGATGCCGTAGTGCACCGGCTGGCCGTCGGGGGCCGAGGTGCCGGCCGGCACCGGCCAGCGCGCGCCTTGCGATTCGACCCAGCAGTCGCCGCCCGCGCGCCGCACCGTGCCTTCGATGACGTTCATCGACGGCGAGCCGATGAACTGCGCGACGAACAGGTTGTCGGGCCGGTCGTACAGCTCCAGCGGCGTGCCGATCTGCTCGATGATGCCGTCGTGCATCACCACGATGCGGTCGGCCATGGTCATGGCCTCGATCTGGTCGTGCGTCACGTAGACGGTGGTGGTCTTCAGGCGCTGGTGCAGCGCCTTGATCTCGGCGCGCATCGCCACACGCAGCTTGGCGTCGAGGTTGGACAGCGGCTCGTCGAACAGGAACACCTTCGGGTCGCGCACGATGGCGCGGCCCATGGCCACGCGCTGGCGCTGGCCGCCCGAGAGCTCGCGCGGATAGCGGCCCAGCAATGCGTCGAGGTTGAGGATCTTCGCGGCCCGCGCCACGCGCTCGTCGGTCACCGATTTCTCGGCGTTGCGCAGCCGCAGGCTGAAGCCCATGTTCTCGCCCACCGTCATGTGCGGATAGAGCGCGTAGCTCTGGAACACCATGGCGATGTCGCGGTCCTTCGACTCGAGGTCGTTGACCACGCGGCCGTCGATGACGATCTCGCCGCCGCTGATGTCTTCCAGGCCCGCGAGCATGCGCAGCAGCGTCGACTTGCCGCAGCCCGAAGGGCCGACCAGCACGACGAATTCACCGTCGGTGATGTCGAAGCCCAGGCCCTTGATGATCTGGACCTTGCCGAAGGATTTCTGGATATTGCGAAAGGTTACGGATGCCATTTGTGATTCCTGGATTCGCTCAGCTCTTGACGGCGCCGGCAGTAAGACCACCGACCATGTAGCGTTTGAATGCGTAGTAGATGGCCGCAGGCGGCAACGCATAGATGAGGCCGGTGGCCATCAGCAGCTCCCATGGCGAATCGTCCGCCGAGAGGAAGTTGCCGAGCGCGACGGCAAGGGTCACGCTCCTGTCGTTCGACAGCAGCAGGAAGGCGTAGAGGTATTCGTTCCATGCCAGCAGCAGCGAATAGGTGCCCACCGCCACCAGCGACGGCACCATCAGCGGCAAGTACACCAGGCGGAACAACTGCAGCGGCGAGGCGCCGTCCATGCGCGCGGCCTCGTCGAGTTCGTAGGGCAGTTTGTCCGACGCCTGCTTCAGCACCCAGATGCAGTACGGCGAAGCGATGGTCACCATCGCCAGGATCAACGCCCACTGGCTGTTGAGCAGCCCGTAGTTGCCCATGGTCTTGTACATCGGCACGGCCAGGAACGCCGCCGGGATGAAGTACGTGAACAGCGCCAGGTTCATCACTGTGCGCCCGCCGCGCACACGCAGCCGGCTGATGGCGAATGCGGCTGTGGTTGCCACGAACAGCGTGAGCACGCCCACCGACAGCGCGATCAGCAGCGAGTTCCACAGCTGCAGCCAGAAGTGGTCGAGGTAGAAATGCTTCTGCTGGAACACGATGCGGAAGTTGTCCAGCGTCGGGTTCTTGGGCCACAGGTGGCCCGAGGTCGCTGAGTCCTTCGACGAGATCGCGAACAGCACCATGTGGTAGACCGGGATCAGCGTCCACAGCAGCACAGGTATGCCGATGAGCAGGAGCCGGGCTTCGGTGAGCACGGCTTTCGGAGTCCAGCGCTTCATTTCGAGAGCCTCTTCATCATGAAGTACACGAGGGGCAGCACGAGCGGCAAGGCCACCACGATGGATGCCATCGACAGGTCGACCTGGTCGAGGCGCAGGTAGCGGATGCCCAGCGTGGCGAGCACATGCGTCAGGTCGGCAGGGCCGCCGCCGGTCAGCAGGTAGACGCTGTTGAAGTCGCCCAGCGTCCAGATCATCGAGAGGATGAGGGAGGTGATGTAGAGCGTCTTCAGTGCCGGCCAGCTCACGAAGCGGAACTTCTGCCACGACGAGGCGCCGTCGACGGAGGCCGCCTCATATTGTTCGGATGGAATGGCCAGCCGCCCCGCCACCAGGATCAGCGTCCAGAACGGCAGCGACTTCCACACGTGCACCACCATCGCGAAGGCCAATGCCAGCGCGGGGTCGTTGAGCCAGTTGGGCCCATCGGCGCCGGTCAGGCGGAAGATGGTGCTGTTGATCACGCCCCACTCGGGGTTCAGCATGAAGCGGATCGACAGGATGGTCGGGATCGACGGCATCGCCCAGGGCAGGATGAAGATCGCCGAGACGATCTTGATCCACCAGCGCGATGTCACGAAGAAGCCGGAGAGCACCAGTGCCACGAGCATCTTGAGGTTGATCGCCACGACCAGGAAGATGGCCGTGTTGATCACCGAGCGGAAGAAGATCGGGTCCTCGACCAGCTTCACGTAGCTTTGCGGATGGCGGGCGAGCCAGAGGCCATAGCCCACCGGGTACAGCACGAACACCACGAACACCAGCAGGTAGGGCACGACCATGACCGCGCCCCAAAACTGCCAGCGCGCATGCCGCGCTCCGGGATTGACGACAGGCGTCGGGGTCGACGCGGCGGCGGTGGCTGTGGCGCTCATGGCATGCAGCTGCTGGTGGTTGCGGGTGTCGCGTGTGCGCCGCTTACTGCGCCGCCACCGTCTTGATGCGCGCGATCATCTCGTCCACGGCCTTGTCCACCGGCACCTTGTCGGTGACGACGCGGCTCATGGCCTTGGCCCAGACGTTCTCGTTGTTCAGCACGGTGAACTTGTAGTTCTTGGTGAACTCGAAGGTCACGGTGCCGGCGGCGTACTGGTTGTAGACCGAGAGGCGGTGCGGGTCGGCCTTCCAGAAGTCGCGCTGCTGCGCGGCCTTGGTGACCGGGAACCAGCGGCCCAGCGAGCCTTCGACGTACGGCGTCAGGTTCTCTTCCTGCATCAGGAAGGCGACGAACTCCTTGGCGCGCGCCTTGTTCTTCGCGTCCTTGAACACCACGCCGGTCTTCACGGCGGTGCGGTACACCATCTTGCTGCCGTCAGGCTTGCTCGGGAAACCCGCGGTGCGGATGCGCTCGGTGTAGTTCTTGCGCGCTTCCTCGCGCTGCTCGGGCGTGAGCGAGGCGTTGTCCGAATCGTCGAGCCACTTGGCGGCGATGGAGATGGTCGCGTTGTGCGTCATCAGCGTCGTCTTGTTGTGGAACGCGACGTTGTTGTCCGGGTCCTTCCAGCTTGTCGACGACGGCGGCGTGCAGCCCTTGGTGTAGGGCGTGGTGTAGTCGGTCAGCGCGCCGATCAGGCCGGTGCGCACCTTCGGGTCGTCGACCAGCAGCTTGCCGTTGTCGTCCACCAGCTTGACGTTGTAGGCGTCCATGAAGGTCAGGAACGAATAGAACGAGTCGCTCGAATCCACGCCCATTGGCATGCCGATGCCGAAGGTGCGCTTGCCGCTCTTCTGGCGGCTGGCGGTCTGCGCCTTCTCGCACCAGAACGTCCAGTACTCCTTCCAGGTCGTCGGGATGTCCGACTCCTTGAAGCCCGCCTCCGCCAGCATGTCGCGCCAGTACTCGATGTGCATCGTCTGCTGCTTGATCGGGAAGGCGTAGTAGGCCTTGCTCTTGGTCTGGTCGTTGTAGAGGTAGGTGGTCTCGATCGTGTTGGGCGCGAAGCGGTCCTTCATGGGCGTGAGCACGCTGCTGATGTCCTCGAGCTTGCCGTCGAAGGCCCACTTGCCCGTGACCTGGAAGTCGTACACGTCGGCGTAGGCCACGTCGGGCGGGCTGCCCGAGTCGAGCGCGGACACGGTCTTGGGGATCATGTCCTGGATCGGGTACTGCGACAGTTCGATCTTGACGTTCTTGTTCTTCTCCTCGAACTTCTTGATGGCGGCGAACAGCGCATCGTCCTCCGCCTTGTAGAAGCCCTTGACCCACCAGACGGTGAGTTTTTCCTGCGCGGCAGCGTGGCCTGCCGACAGCAGGCCCAGCGCGACCAGCGTCGGCGCGATGAGCGACTTGACGAGTTTCATGGTTGATGTCTCCTTCTCTTCTTGGGTGGAATTTGCTCGGGGCGCGAGCGTAGGGTGAAAGAACCGGATGCGAACTGCGGACAAACGCGTAGACGGCGCAGATGCTGCTAGCTGGCCTTGAGCCTGGGCGGCGGCCTGCTCAGGCGCGGCAATCGCCGGCGAGAGCCCAGCACGTCCTCGATGTCCTGGCGCGCGCCGTCGATGAGGCGGATGATCGCGCGCTCGGCCCCGCTCGGGTCGTGCGCGATCACCGCGTCGATCACCGCGCGATGCAGCGGCAGCGAAAGCGCGGGCCCGTCGGGCTTGGCGGTCGATATCTCGAAGCTGGTGCGCAGCAGTGCGCTGAGCACCTTGCTCATCTGCGCCAGCATGCGGTTGCCGGCGGCACTCAGCAGGCCGTTATGGAAGCGCAGGTCGAAGGTGACGTAGTCGCCGCCGTTTTCCACCGCCTCCTTCATGCCGGCGAAGGCCGTTTCTATTTCCGCGATGTCCTTGGCCGTGGCCCGCTCGGCCGCGAGCCTGACGGCCGCCGGCTCCACGACGCGACGCAGGTCCTGCAGGTCGCGCAGGAACTCGGGCGTGAGCCCCGCGCGCGCCTGCCAGGTGATGACATCGGGGTCGAACCAGTTCCACTTGTCCTGGGGCAGCACGCGCGTGCCGACCTTCGGCCCCGTGACGATCAGGCCCTTGGCCGCCAGCGACTTGATGGCCTCGCGCACCACGGTCCGGCTCACGCCGAGTTCCTCGCCGAGCACGGGCTCGGAGGGGATCGACGCACCGATCGCATAGCGTCCCGACACCACGGCTTCACCGAGCAGCTCGAGCGTGCGACCGTGGATGTTCTTGATCATGTGTGATGCGAAATTCGGTATCTCGACGCTCGAAAACACCAAGGGTCCGGTGTGCTGGTCGCGCTTATCATATGATGATTGAAAGCCCGGATCGGCAGGACAAACCCTGAGAGTTCTGCCTCTTATTTCGACAACAAAGAGAGACACTCCATGAGCACCGCTCCCAAGAAAAAACCCGGTGAACTTCGCAGCCAGCAATGGTTCGGCCGCAACGACCGCGACGGCTTCATCTACCGCAGCTGGATGAAGGGCAAGGGCCTGCCGCACGACCAGTTCGACGGCCGCCCGGTCATCGGCATCTGCAACACCTTCAGCGAACTCACGCCCTGCAACTCGCACTTCCGCACGCTGGCCGAGCAAGTGAAGATCGGTGTGTACGAAGCGGGCGGCTTTCCACTCGAGTTCCCCGTGATGTCGCTCGGCGAGACGCTGCTGCGCCCGACCGCCATGCTGTACCGCAACCTCGCGAGCATGGACGTCGAAGAAAGCATCCGTGGCAATCCGCTCGACGGCGTGGTGCTGCTCATGGGCTGCGACAAGACCACGCCCGCACTGATGATGGGCGCGGCCAGCGTCGACCTGCCGACCATCGGCGTCTCCGGCGGCCCGATGCTCTCGGGCAAGTGGCGCGGCCAGGAGCTGGGCTCGGGCACCGGCGTATGGCAGATGAGCGAGCAGGTGCGCGCCGGCACGCTCAAGCTGCAGGAATTCTTCGAGGCCGAGAGCTGCATGCACCGCAGCCACGGCCACTGCATGACGATGGGTACCGCCAGCACCATGGCGAGCATGGTCGAGTCGCTGGGCATCGGGCTGCCGGGCAACGCGGCCTACCCCGCCGTGGACGGCCGCCGCAACGTGCTCGCGCGCCAGGCGGGCCGGCGCATCGTCGACATGGTGCACGAGGACATGAACATGTCGAAGATCCTCACGCGCCAGGCGATCGAGAACGCCATCAAGGTGAACGCGGCCATCGGCGGATCGACCAACCTCGTGATCCACCTGCTGGCCATCGCGGGGCGCATCGGCGTGGACCTCACGCTCGACGACTTCGACCGCCTCGCCTCCGAGCTGCCCTGCCTCGTGAACCTGCAGCCTTCGGGCCAGTTCCTGATGGAAGACTTCTGCTACGCGGGCGGCCTGCCGGTGGTCATCAAGGAGATCGCCGACCACCTGCACAAGGACATCCTCACCGTCACCGGCCAGAGCGTGTGGGAGAACGTGAAGGACGCCGAGAACTACGGCCCGCAGGTCATTCGCACGCTGGCCGAGCCCTTCAAGGAGAAGGCCGGCATCTGCGTGCTGCGCGGCAACCTCGCGCCCAACGGCGCCATCATCAAGCCCAGCGCGGCCACGCCCGAACTGCTGGTGCACAAGGGCCGCGCGGTGGTGTTCGAAAGCGCCGAAGACCTGCACAAGCGCATCGACGACGAGAACCTCGACATCGACGAGCACTGCATCATGGTGCTGAAGAACTGCGGCCCCAAGGGCTACCCCGGCATGGCCGAGGCCGGCAACATGCCGCTGCCGCCGAAGGTGCTGCGCAAGGGCATCACCGACATGGTCCGCATCAGCGATGCGCGCATGAGCGGCACGGCCTACGGCACCGTGGTGCTGCACACCGCACCCGAAGCCGCAGCCGGCGGCCCGCTGGCGCTGGTGCAGGACGGCGACATCGTCGAGCTCGACGTGCCGAACCGCAAATTGCATCTGCATGTGAGCGACGAAGAGCTGGCGAAGCGCCGCGAGAAATGGGTCGCTCCCAAGGCGCCGCTGGACTCGGGGTACTGGAAGCTCTACGTCGACACGGTGCTGCAGGCTGACCAGGGGGCCGACCTGGGCTTTCTGCGTGGTCGCCGTGGGGCTTTCGTGCCGCGCGACAATCACTAGGACCGAGGGCTGAGGGTTCGGGGCGCGATCACGCCGACGAGGGACATTCGCGGAGGGGAGCACCCGGTGGCTTGTGCACGCACCCCGACACAAATCCTCAAAACGCAGGCGACAGACATGACACGACTGATAGCCATCGACTGGGGCACAAGCTCGCTGCGCGGTGCCTTGCTGGACGCCCAAGGCAAGGTACAGGAAGAACGCAGCGATGCGCGAGGCATCCTCGCGGTGCCCGAAGGTGGCTTTCCCGCCGTCTTCGAGTCACTGTTCGGCGACTGGATGCGCCTCGAGGGCGCGCGCTGCCTGATCTCCGGCATGGCCGGCAGCAAGCAGGGCTGGGTGGAAGCACCGTACTGTGCCTGCCCCGCCGGCCGCGTCGAGGTGGGCCGCAGGATCATCGACGTCGACGCCATCCCCGGTGCCAGCATCGCGATCGTGCCGGGCCTGAACGACGAGCACGACGGCGTGCCCGACGTAATGCGCGGCGAAGAGGTGCAGATCTTCGGTGCGATGTCGATCACCGGCCTGGACGACGGCGTCTTCGTGCTGCCCGGTACGCACAACAAATGGGTCACGGTCAAGAAGGGCCGCGTCGCGGGCTTCCGCACCTACATGACGGGCGAGTTCTACGCGCTGCTGAGCCAGCATTCGATCCTGGCGCGCATGCTCGACGCGTCGGCACCGCTCGACGAGGCCTCTTTCCTCGAAGGCGTGACCTGCTCGGAAAACGGCCACGGCCTGCTGCACAACGCCTTCGGCACGCGCACGCTGGCGCTGTTCGAGCGCATGCCGAAGCAGGAACTGTCGAGCTATCTCTCGGGCCTGCTGATCGGTGAGGAACTGCGCACGCAGTCGCTGCAGGCCGCCGGCGAGGTGATCCTCATCGGCTCGTCCGCCCTCACCCAGCGCTATGCACTGGCCCTGCGCGCCACCGGCGTCGCCACACGCACGCTGGGCGCCGAAGCCACCTGGGCCGGACTGCACGCGCTGTCCGGTTTTCTCGACACCGACAGAACCCCCACATGACCACGCCCCTCGAAAAATTCCATGCCGCGATGCGCGAGCTGCCCCTGGTGGCGATCCTGCGCGGTCTCACGCCCGCCGAGGCCGCCGACATCGGCGACGCCATCGCCGGACCCGGCTTCCGGCTGCTCGAGGTGCCGCTCAATTCGCCGCATCCTCTGGAAAGCATTGCGCTGATGCGCAAGCTCTTTCCGCACGCGCTGGTCGGCGCCGGCACGGTGCTCGGCGCGCAGCAGGTGCGCGAGGTGCACGCGGCCGGCGGCGAGCTGATCGTCTCGCCCAACTTCAACGCCGAGGTCATCGCCGAGGCCGCACGGCTCGGCATGGTGTGCCTGCCGGGCGTCATGACGCCAACCGAGGCCTTCGGCGCGCTCGCGGCCGGCGCCACGGGGCTCAAGCTGTTCCCGGCCGAACTGGCCTCGCCCGCCGTGGTGAAAGCGCTGCTGGCCGTGCTGCCGGCCGGCACGCCCGTGATGCCCGTGGGCGGCATCACGCCCGCGAACATGGCCGAATGGCGTGCGGGCGGGGCTGCAGGGTTCGGTATCGGCTCCGCGCTCTACAAGCCCGGCAAGCAGGCCGCGGCGGTGTGCGACGATGCGAAGAAATTCATCGCGGCCTGGACGGGATTGATCCAGGCCTGATCCAGGACGCAACCCAAGAACAAGGAGCCCCCTCGATGTCCGCCGATGCCGCCTACGCCAGCCCCGCCGTCAGCAAGCTGCGCGAAGACCTCGCCCTGGCCTTGCGCGCCGCCGCCCACCACGGGTTGTCCGAAGGCGTCTGCAACCACTTCAGCGTGATGCTGCCGGGCGCGCAGGACCGCTACCTCATCAACCCCCGCGGGCTGCACTGGAGCGAGATCGGCCCCGACGACATCGTGCTGATCGACGTGCACGGCGAGGTGCTCGCGGGCCGCCACCGCGTGGAGCCCACCGCCCTCTTCATCCATGGCGCGGTGCACCGGCTCACGGGCCATGCGGTCGTGATGCACTGCCACATGCCGTACGCCACCGCGCTCACGATCACGGCCGATCGCGCGCTCGACCCGACCGCCAGCCAGAACGCGATGCGCTACATGAACCGCATCGCCATCGACGCCGAATACAACGGCCTCGCGCTCGACGACGCCGAGGGCGAGCGCATCGCCCGCGCGATGGCCGGCAAGGACGTGGCCTTTCTCGCGAACCACGGTGTGATCGTGGCAGGCGGCACCATTGCCCATGCCTACGACGACCTCTACTACCTGGAGCGCGCCTGCCTGCACCAGGTGATCGCGCAATCGACCGGCCGTCCGCTCGTGCCGGTCGACGCGAAGCTGGCCGCGCATGTGGCGGCGCAGATCCAGGGCGAGCGCGAGCAGTCGGACCTGTTCTTCGAAGCCCTGCGGCGCATGCTGCCCGCCCCGCGCGGCTGAGCATCCGGCCGATACGGCCAATGGCCTGTCCGCGGGACATGTTCCGCGGTGCAAAGCCATTCACAATTGTGTCTTGACCATGCCGCGTCCGGCGCGCACGGGCTTACAGCTCTTCATCCGATTTCGCCTCAGCCTTACAACAACTTCACACGCAGGCGCGAGGATGAGGCTTCCAACCACAACCGGGGGATCAAGTGAAAAAGCTTAGTTTCGCAATCGGCGCTGCGGCCTTGTTGTCGCTGGCCACACTCGGCATTCCGGCCCAGGCCCAGACGGGCGGGCGCTTCATCCAGGCGCAGGTGTATGTCGTGCCCGCACCGCCACCACCGCCCCGCCACTATTACGCGCCGCCGCCCCCGCCGCGCCACTATTACGGCCCCGGCTACTACCGCGGTCCGGATCGCCACTACGGCCGCCGCTGGGACGACCGCCCGCGCTATGGCCGCAGGGACAACGACGGCGACGGCGTACCCAACCGCTACGATCGCCGGCCCAACAACCCCTACCGCTATTGACGAAGGCCCGGGCCGCGCGCCCGGGTGCTCCATTCGGGCATCGGTTCAGGCTGCCCGCGGCGAGCCGGCATAGGGCGGCGTCGGACTCGACAGGCCCTGCTTGAGCTGCCGCGAGACCTCGTCGGCCAGCACCTCGGGCTGCCCCGCCTCCACGCCCGCCAGCGCCTGGCGCGCCACATCATCCGGTGAGGCCTTGTCGCCTTCCGCGTGCGCGGCCATGTCGGTGTCCATGTAGCCCACATGCAGGCTCGTGACCTGCGTGCCCTGTGCGGCCAGTTCGTTGCGCAGGCCGTTGCTCAGCGACCATGCCGCCGATTTCGTCGCGCTGTAAGTCGCCACACTGGGGAAGGTGGTCCAGCTCAGCGCCGACAGCACGTTGATCACGCCGCCACCGCCGTTGGCCGCGAGCACGGGCGCGAAAGCCTGCGCCAGCGTCCAGGGGCCGAAGAAGTTGGTTTCGAACTCGGCGCGCGCGGCTGCCACCGCATCGGGCGAACCGAGGAAGCTGGAGCCGCGCGAGATGCCTGCGTTGTTGATCAGCAGCGTGACGTCGCCGCAGGCGCGCGCGGCCGCTTCGGCCTGCGCGGGCTGCGTCACGTCGAGCGCCACCGGCGTCACGCCGGGCAGCGTGATGCTCTTCGGGTCGCGCGCCGCGCCATAGACCTTGCGCGCGCCCGCCGCCAATGCCGCCTTCGCAAAGGCGAGCCCGAGGCCGCGGTTGGCGCCGGTGATGAAGACCACGGAGTCCTTGATTTGCATGTGAGCCTTTCGTTGATGGAAGTCGTTGGATGCCTGCATTCGAAGTTCGCGTGAGCCGGGATGCATGAAGTGCGAAGCCTGGGGCAAGCTAGCTTCATCCGGCCTGCGCCATGCGCCGCAGCAGCCCGCCGGTTGTACGCGGCCAGCCGACGCGGCCGAACCAGGCCCCGCCCGCGATGGCCGATGCGATCACGATGCCGTACACCGCCAGCGCCACGCCCTGCGCCCCGAACACGCCGGTGAGCCCGCCTCCCCAGCGCAGCGCGAGCCAGCCGCCGGTGCCCGCCACCGCCAGGCGCGCGATGTTGCCCAGCACCGGCCACAGCAGGCGGCCCGCGCCCTGCGACGCGAAATACAACACCAGCCCGACGCCGAAGAAGCCATACAGCGGCCCGACCACGCGCAGGTAGTGCGCGCCGGTCTCGAGCATCGCCGGGTCGCTGCCGAACAGCAGCAGCCACGGGCGCGGGAACAGCGCGGCCGCGAGTCCGATGGTTTCTGTGAGCGCAAAGGCCAGCGCCGCGCCGGTCCAGGTGGCGCGCAGCGCGCGTTCGCGCTGCCCGGCCCCCATGCAGGTGCCGACCATGGCCACCAGCGGCGCGCCGAGACCGAACACCAGCGGCACCAGCAGGTATTCGAGCCGCGAGGCCGTGCCGTAGCCGGCCAGCGCGCCCGAGCCGAAATGACCTGTCAGCGCAGTGGCGATGCCGATCGACAGGTTGGTCGCCACCGTCGACACCGCCCCCACCAGCCCGATGCGCAGGATGTCGCGGAACAGTGGCCAGCGCAGCTTCAGCGCGGCCAGCGTGGGCCGCAGCAGGCTGCGCGGCGAGCGCAGGTAGACGATCAGCGCGACGGAGCCCAGCAGGTAGTACAGCAGCAGCGCCATCGCACCGCCCGCGATGCCCATGCCCGGCAGCGGTCCGATGCCGAAGATCAGCAGCGGCGACGCGGGAACGAGGAACACCACGCCCACCACCGTCACGTTGGCCGGCACCGACATGTTGCCGGTGCCGCGGATGATGGCCGAGAGCGAGTTGAAGAGCCACACCAGCGTCGCGCCCGCGAACACCCAGTTCGAGTACGTGAGCGCAGCCTCGAGCGCCGGCCCCGTGCCGCCCATGGTCCCGTAGAGCCATTGCCCGCCCAGCAGCAGGGCCAGCGTGAAGCACAGGCCGAAGCCCAGCGCGATGACGATGGCGTGCCACACCAGCGCATCCGCATCGTCTTTGCGGCGTGCGCCAAGTGCGCGCGCGATCGACGAGGCGATGCCGCCGCCCATCGCGCCGCTGGAGGTCATCTGCATCAGCATCACGATGGGAAACACCAGCGCCATGCCGGCGAGCGCATCGGTGCCGAGCCTGCCGACGAAGTAGGTCTCGATAAGGCCGACGGAGGCCTGTGCCAGCATCACCAGCACGTTGGGCGCAGCCAGGCGCAGCAGGGTGGGCACGATGGGCGCCTCGAGCAGGCGGCGCGTGCGCGGGTCGAGCTCGGTGTGGGCTGTCGTCATGTCGGGGGCTCCGAGCGTCAGGCCCGTGCCGCGGCAGGCGCGACCTGCGCGCCGGCCTTCGCCGCCGGACGGCGGATCATCATCACGACCACCGCCGCCACCAGGCAGGCTGCGCCGGCCGCGTAGAGCGCCGGTGTGTAGGTCAGCAGCAGCGTGCGCGCGAAGCCGGCGCCGTAGGCGGCCGTGGCGGCGCCCAGCTGGTGCGCGGCAAAGACCCAGCCGAACACCAGGCCCACCTTGGCGGGGCCGAAGGCGGCGCCCGCGAGCTTGACGGTCGGCGGCACGGTGGCGATCCAGTCGAGGCCGTAGAACATCGCGAAGATGCCCAGGCCGTAGATGGTGAACTCCGAGTGCGGCAGCCAGAACAGCGACAGGCCGCGCAGGCCGTAGTACCAGAAGAGCAGCTTGCGGTTGTCGTAGCGGTCCGAGAGCCAGCCCGAGAGGATGGTGCCGACGAAGTCGAAGGCCCCCATCATCGCGAGCACCGAGGCTGCGGGCACTGCGCTCATGCCGTAGTCGCCGCACAGCGAGATGAAGTGCGTCTGCACGAGCCCGTTGGTGCTCAGGCCGCAGATGAAGAAAGTGGCGGCGAGGATGAGGAAGGTGCGGTTGGTCGAAACTTCCTTCAACACGCGAAACGGCGTGGCGAAGTTCATCGCCGGCGCGGCGGCGGCAGGCGCGGCCGGCTGGGTGCCGGGCAACTCGCCGTAGGGCAGCAGGCCGAGGTCCGAAGGCCGGTTGCGCATGAGGCACAGCGCCAGCACGCCGATCAGTATGCTGCCGGCCACGATCGGCACGATGGCCGAGCGCCAGCCCCAGTGCTCGATCATCCAGGCCGCGAGCGGCAGGAAGGCCAGCTGACCGGTGGCCGAACTGGCCGTGAGCATGCCGACGACGAGGCCGCGCCGCGCGACGAACCAGCGGTTGGCCACCACCGCGCCGAGCACCAGCGCCGTCATGCCGGTGCCCAGGCCCAGCATCAGGCTCCACAGCACGAACAGGTGCCACAGCTGCGAAGCCATGGTGACCAGTGCCATGCCCAGGCCGACCAGCGCGAGGCCGGTGCAGACCACGGCGCGCAGTCCGTAGCGCTCCATCAGCACCGCGGCGAACGGCCCCATCAGGCCGAACAGCGCGAAGCGGAGCGCCAGCGCCGACGAGATCTGCCCCGTGCTCCAGCCGAACTCCTTGCCCAGCGGCTGCAGCATGGCGCCCGGCAGGCCCAGCGCGGCCGACATGGTCAGCATGGTGAGGAAGGTGATGGCGGCGACGATCCATCCGTAGTGAATGCCGCGGCGCTGCAGCCATGCGGAGACGGGAGTGGCGAACATGGGACCTCTGCTGTTGGAATTGAATGTGAGGAGAAGCAAGAAACGAAAACGGAATCCGCGCGCGGCCTCGGACGCGATGGGTGAAGGCGTGCGGTTGGAAAGAAAAGGTTCAGTCTTCGGCGTCGGGCTCGTCCTCCGCGCCCAGCAGTTCCATCGACTCGTCGATCAGCCGGTGCAGCGCGAGCACACGC
The DNA here is from genome assembly GCF_059491885.1 of Variovorax sp. Varisp46. Classification (NCBI taxonomy): domain Bacteria; kingdom Pseudomonadati; phylum Pseudomonadota; class Betaproteobacteria; order Burkholderiales; family Comamonadaceae; genus Variovorax; species Variovorax sp. Varisp46. The sequence goes on along the minus strand of NZ_CP168515.1, from coordinate 931,235 downwards.
TCGACGCCCAGCAGCGCATTGAGTTTTTGCTGCGCTGCCTTCCAGTGCAGCTGCGCCTCGCGGCGCTTGGCATCGCCCTCTTCGGTGATCTGCACCAGCCGGCTGCGCGCATCGGCGCCGGCGCCCAGCGAGATCCAGCCCGCGGCGATCAGCGGCTGCAGGTTGCGGCTCAGGGTCGAGGCGGTCATCTTGAGTTCGCTCGCCAGGTCGACCGGACGCGAGGGCCCGATCCGCGCCAGATTCGACAGCAGCGAGTATTGCGTGGTCTTCAGGCCGCTCTTCGACACCTCGGCGTCGTAGTGCTGCGAGAGGCGGCGCGAGAGCTGGCGCACCTTGAAGCTGGTGCAGCCGCGTGGCTTGGCGAGGGTGTCCATGGGGTATTATTGTAGCTACAACTATTGCATATGCAACTTAACCCTCCGGACAACCCGGACAGGAGAACACCCGGCATGACGCAGAACCCCAGCCAGCTCGACGCATGGATCGCCGAAGAGCGAAAGATCACCGAACGCCTCGAAGCCGGCCCAGGCCCTGGCCTCGCCCGCCCCGACCAGATCGCGGGCAAGACCGGCCTCGAGATGATGCAGGCGATGCTGAACGGCGAGATTCCCTTTGCAGCCATCGCCAGGACGCTGGACTTCACGATCCTCGAAGTGCGCCCGGGCGTAGCCATCTTCCAGGGCACGCCGCTGCCGCAGCACCTGAACCCGCTGGGCACCATCCATGGCGGCTGGGTCGCCACGATGCTCGACTCCGCCCTGGGCTGCTCCGTCCACACGATGATGCCGCCCGGGCGGGCCTACACCACCGCCGAGCTGAACGTGAACTACGTGAAAGGCCTGACGCCCAAGGTGCAGCGCGTGCGCGCCGAAGGCAAGGTGATCCACTGCGGCCGCCAGCTGGCCACCGCCGAGGCCCGCCTCTTCGGGCCCGATGGCACGCTGTACGCGCATGCCACCACGACCTGCCTGGTGTTCGAGACGCGGCCGGCGGGCTGAGCCGTGGGAAACGAGATCCAGCCGGCCGACCTGGGCTTCTTCTGCGCGCTGGCGAGCGCCGGCAGCCTCAGTGCCGCGGCACGCGAGCTGGGTGTCTCGACGGCGGCCGTGAGCAAGCATCTCGCGCAGATGGAAGCGCGCCTGAGTGTCAGCCTGCTCAACCGCACCACGCGGCGCATGAGCCTGACGCCCGAAGGCGAGCTCTATCTCGAGCACGCGCGCCGGATCCTGAACGACATCGACAGCATGGGCGAAATGCTGGGCGCGTCGAAGGCGACGCCACGGGGTCTGCTGCGCGTCAACGCCACGCTCGGCTTCGGCCGCAGCCACATCGCGCCGTTGATATCCAAGTTCGTGCGCGAATATCCGGAGGTGGAAGTGCAGCTGCAGCTGTCGGTCAATCCGCCGCCGCTGACGGACGATTCCTTCGACGTCTGCGTGCGCTTCGGCGCGCCGCCGGATTCGCGCGTGATCGCAAGGCGGATCGCTGCCAACCGCCGCCTGCTGTGCGCCGCGCCGGCCTACATCGCCAGGCGCGGCATGCCAAAGGTGCCCGGCGACCTGGCCAGGCACAACTGCATCGGCATCCGGCAGGGCGAGGAGGCCTACGGCCTCTGGCGGCTGTCGAGCGGCCGGGGCAAGAGCGCCACCACGCAGGCCGTCAAGACACGCGGCACGCTGACGACGAACGACGGAGAGATCGCCGTCAACTGGGCGCTCGACGGGCACGGCATCCTGATGCGCGCGGAGTGGGACATTGCCCGCCACCTGCGCAGCGGCCGCCTCGTGCAGGTCCTGCCGCAGCATCACACGCCGGACGCGGACATCTACGCGGTCTACCCGCAGCGCCACCGACTCGCGGCGCGCGTGCGCGCCTTCGTCGACTACCTGGCACTGTCGCTCGCACGGCAGGCTTCGGCGGACCAGCCGGCGGACTCATCGGCGGCTGGCACCAGGCGGCGGTAGTCGCCAAGGGGGCCGCGGCGGGGTAACCCGCCGTCAAACGCAAGCTCAAACGCGCCGCGCCTACGGTCGCGCTCCCTTCGACTCTCTCTTCAAGGTGAGCCTCATGCCCAAATTCGTCATCGAACGCGCCATTCCCAACATCGGCGCCGCCAGCGCCGCCGAACTGCAGGCCGTGTCCCAGAAGTCGTGCGGCGTGCTGCGCGAACTCGGCCCCGACGTGCAATGGGTCCACAGCTACGTCACGGGCGACAAGATCTACTGCGTCTACAACGCGGCCAGCGAAGAGCTGGTGCGCGAGCACGCGCGCAAGGGCGGATTCCCCGCCGACAGCGTGGCGCGCGTGGTGACGACGATCGATCCGACGACTGCGGAGGCCTGACCCCACGATCCTGCCGCGCCCCGTGCCTCGCTCTGCCACACTGCGGGCATGAGGCCCTTCGTCCAGCTTCTTGGCGTGCCGTGTGTGGTGAGCGCAGACGGCCCGGTCGCGCCCATCCGGGGCCACAAGGCCTGGGGACTGCTTGCCTATCTCGCGCTCCAACCGGGCGCTGTTGCGCGGCAGCGCCTGGCCGGATTGCTGTTCGAGGACGCCGAAGACCCGCTGGCTGCGCTGCGCTGGAACCTTCGCGAACTGCGTCGGGCCCTGGGCGACTGCACGCTGCGCGGAGATGCGATCGCCTTTCCGCACGAGCACGTCGCCGGCGTGGACGTTGCCGTGCTGACGCGGGGAGACTGGTCGGACGCGTTGTCGCTCCATGGGCTCGGATGCGAGCTGCTGGAGGGCCTGGGCTTTTCATCGAGCCCGTCGTTCGCAGCGTGGCTGCAGTCCGAGCGACGAAGGATGCAGGCCACGGCGGAAGCCGTGCTGCGCGAAGCCGCCTTGTCCCGCGTGGCGGACGGGGCGCCGGGCGCGGCCGCCGACCTGGCCTACCGGCTCGTCAGCCTGGACCCGTTGGACGAAAACGCGCATGTCCTGCTGGTGCGCTGCCTTGCGGCGGCGGGCGAGGGGTTGGGCGCGGCGCGGCAGGCGGCCGCCTGCCGGGAACTGTTCAGGCGCCAGCTCGGCGTCGCACCCGGGCCCGCGCTGGCCGATGCACTGCACACCGTGACGGCCACGCCGACAGCCCGGCCGGCCATTGGCCGCGCGGGTGCCCTGGCGCAGCTCGAGGCTGGCGAGGCCGCCATCGGCGCCGGCGTGCTCGAGGCCGGCCTGCAATGCCTGCGCCGAGCCATGGTCGACGCCGACGGCACCGGCGATCCCGCCCTGCGCACGCGCGCGCGGGTCGCGCTGGGCGGCGCGCTGGTGCACGCGGCGCGCGGCCGCGACGAAGAGGGCGCCGCGGCCCTGCACGAGGCCTTGGCCATCGGCCGTGAAGCCGCGCCCGCACTGGCCGCCGCCGCATGCCGCGAACTGGGCTACGTCGAGTTCCTGCGAGGTCGCTATGAGCGCGCGCTGGCCTGGATGGCACGGGCAGAGCCATTGGCAGGCGACTCCCTTGCCGAGCAGGCCCGGATCGCCACGGTGAAGGGCTCCATCCTGAGCGACTCGGCCTATTACCCGGCCGCCATGGAAACGCTGCGGGACGCCGCAGCCTGGGCGTCGGAGGCGGGCGAGCCCAAACAGGTGATCTACGCCGAGTCCATGCTGGGTCGGGCCATGATCCTGCGCGGCGAATGGGAAGCAGCGAGGCCGATCGTCGACCGTGCCGTCGACCAGGCTGGCCGGCTGTGGGCCGCCTTCCTTCCCTGGCCCTTGTCCTTTCGCGCCGAAATAGATCTGAGCGACGGCCAACTGGAGCCGGCCGCTGAGCGCTTCGAGCACGCCTTCGCGCTGGGATGCCAGCTGGGCGATCCATGCTGGGAAGGCATTGCCGGCCGCGGCCTCGGACTGGTCGCGATGGCGCGCGGCGACGCTGTGCGCGCCGAGGAAATCCTGCTGGACACACTGATCCGCTGCACCCGCCCGCCGGACGCCTACCTGTGGGGCGAGGCCTATGTGCTCGAGGCGCTTTGCCGCCTTGGCGTGTCGCGGCGCACGTCGCCGATCCGCCGGCAGGTGGACGAGTTGATGGACATCGCCGCACGAACCGGTATGCGGGAACTCGTGGTGCGGGCCCACCTCCTTCGCGCCGCCCTCGGCGATCCGGATGGGGCGGTGGCCGCACGAACCCTGGCCACCGACATCGACAACCCGGCGCTCACCGCGTTGACGCTGAACGTCGATTCGCCTGCAGTAGGCCTTCAGCTCGTAAGTCCAAACGGCTCATCCCCTCTTCGTCAGTGATAATTGTTCGCATTGGCGCCGCACGCCGTGCCGCCGATGCTTTCACAAGAACACTTCACCGTCCTGGAGGATTTTTCATGACCGAACGCTCTGGCGCTCAAGTCCGCGCCGCGCGCGCATTGATCGGCGCCACTACCGCCTGGCTCGCCCTCACCGCCCTGCCCGCCCACGCTGCGAATGACGAACTCACGCTCTACACGACGCGCGAGCCCGCGCTGATCCAGCCGCTGATTTCGGCCTTCAGCGCGCAGAGCAACGTCAAGGTCAACACCGTGTTCGTGAAGGACGGCCTGCTGGAGCGCGTCAAGGCCGAAGGCGCCCGCTCGCCGGCCGACGTGCTGATGACCGTGGACATCGGCGCGCTGATGGACCTCGTCGACGGCGGCGTGACGCAGCCCGTGAAATCGCCCGCGCTCGAATCGGCCATTCCGGCCAACCTGCGCGGCGCCGACGGCCAGTGGTTCTCGCTCTCGCTGCGCGCGCGCGTGCTCTATGCCGACAAGGCCCTGCCGCTCGCAAGCTTCCGCTACGAAGACCTCGCCAGCCCGAAATACAAGGGCAAGGTCTGCATCCGCGCCGGCCAGCACCCCTACAACACCGCGCTGGTCGCCGCGCTGATCGCGCACGACGGCGAAGCCAAGGCCGAGCAGTGGCTGCGCGGCGTCAAGGCCAACCTGGCGCGCAAGGCCACGGGCGGCGACCGCGACGTGGCGCGCGACATCCTCGGCGGCATCTGCGACGTGGGCCTGGCCAACTCGTACTACGTCGGCCAGATGAAGAGTTCCAAGGAAGGCACCGACGCGCGCAAGTGGGGCGACGCCATCAAGGTGGTGCGCCCGACCTTCGCCAAGAGCGGCGGCACGCACGTCAACATCAGCGGCGCGGCTGTGGCGAAGAACGCGCCGCAGCGCGCCAACGCGGTCAAGCTGCTCGAGTTCCTGGTGTCGGAGCCGGCGCAGGCGCTGTATGCGCAGACCAACTACGAGTACCCGGTGCGCAAGGGCGTCGCGCTCGACCCGATCATCGCGTCGAGCATCGGCGAGCTGAAGGCCGACCCGCTGCCCGTGGCCGAGATCGCCAAGTATCGCAAGCAGGCCAGCGCGCTGGTCGACAAGGTCGGCTTCGACCAGTGACGCAAGCGGCCGGGCACGCCTTCCCGGTGCCTGAGGAAGCATGCGAATGACACGACGCCAGCTCCCGGGCCTGCACGCCGCAGGTCCGGTCTGGCGTCTTGCCTCGTTCGCCATCGCCGTCGGCGTGCTCGCGCCGGTGCTCACGCTGGCGTGGCTCGCCTTCGGCTCGGGCCTCGGGCACTGGGGGCCGCTGTTTGCGAACGTGCTGCCGCAGGCGGCGCTCAACACGGCCATGCTGCTCACGGGCGTGGGCGTGCTGGTGCTGGTGATCGGCACCGGCTGCGCGTGGCTGGTGACGGCGCATGACTTCCCGGGGCGCGGCGTGCTGCACTGGGCGCTGCTGCTGCCGCTGGCGATGCCAACCTACATCGTCGCCTTCGCGTACCTCGACCTGCTGCACCCCATCGGCCCCGTGCAGGGCGCGATCCGCTGGATGCTGGGCTTCGACAGCCCGCGCCAGTTCCGCCTGCCCGACCTGCGCTCGATGCCCGGTGCAATCTTCGTGCTGGGCTTCGTGCTCTATCCGTACGTCTACATGACGGCGCGCGCGATGTTCATGACGCAGCCGGCGCACCTGATGGAAGCGGCGCGCACGCTCGGCGAGAGCCGGCGCGGCGCGTTCTTCCGCGTGGCGCTGCCGCTGGCACGGCCAGCGCTGGCCGTGGGGCTGAGCCTCTCGCTGCTCGAAACGCTCAACGACATCGGCGCCTCGGAGTTCCTCGGCGTGAACACGTTGACGGTGGCGGTCTACACGACGTGGATCACGCGCTCCGACCTCGCAGGGGCTGCGCAGATCGCGTGCGCGATGCTGTTCGTGGTGGTGGCGCTGGTCTGGCTCGAACGCAATGGCCGGCAGCACCAGCGCTTCGGCTCGGCGCAGCGCATGCGCGCGGTGCAGCCGCGGCGGCTGCACGGTGGTGCGGCGTGGGCCGCCAGCGCGGCGGCGGCGCTGCCGGTGCTGATCGGCTTCGTGGCCCCTGCGTTCTACCTCGTGCGGGAAAGCTTCAAGCGGCTGCATCAGGGCGGCGGCATTTCCCAAGGCCTGGTCGCGAGCCTCGGCAACACGCTGGCGCTGGCTTCGGGTGTCACCGCGGCCGCAGTCGCGGCGGGGCTGGTCGTTGCCTGGGCCTCGCGCAGCCAGGGCGCGGGCCTCGCCAACCGCGCGCGATGGCAGGCGCGTGCGGCGACGCTGGGCTACGCGGTGCCGGGCACAGTGCTGGCCATCGGCCTGCTCACGCCGGCGCTGGCCTTCGACAGCGCCCTCGCCACGGCATTCGGATGGCAGGGCCTGCCGCTCATGGGCGCGGGCATCGTGCTGGTCGTGGCCTGCGCGATCCGCTTTCTCGCGATGCCGGTCGGCGGCATCGAGGCCGGCCTCGCGCGCATTCCGCCTGCCATCGAACAGGCTTCGCGCCTGCTCGGCGAAACCACCGGCGGGACGCTGCGCCGCGTGCACCTGCCACTGCTGCGCCCCGCCATCGCCACGGGCGCGCTGCTGGTGTTCGTCGATGCGATGAAGGAACTGCCGGCCACGCTGCTGCTGCGGCCCGCCAATTTCGACACCCTCGCCACCTGGCTGTATGCCGAGGCCGCGCGCGGCACGTATGAAGAAGGCGCGATTGCCGCGCTCGCCATCGTGCTGGCCGGCCTGATGCCCATCCTGCTGCTCGCGCGCAACCAGCTGGGCGCGCCTTCGGCCGCACCCGGCCCCGACCAGACACCATGAGTTCCCCCCTGCACCTCGATGCGATCCAGCTCGCATACGACACACCGCGCGGCCCGCACACGGTCGTCGACGGCTTCTCGCTGGCATTGGACGCCGGCGAAATCGGCTGCCTGTTCGGCCCTTCGGGCTGCGGCAAGACGACGGTGCTGCGTGCCATCGCAGGCTTCGAGCCCGTGCGCGCCGGCACGGTCCGGCTCGGCGACGTGCTCCTCTCGTCCGCGCAGAAGCACCTGCCGCCGGAGCAGCGGCACGTGGGCATGATGTTCCAGGAGTACGCGCTGTTCCCGCACCTGTCGGCGGCGAAGAACGTGGCCTTCGGCCTGCGCCGGCTCGGCTGCACGGCGCAGCAATCGCGCGTGGCGGAAATGCTGGCGCTGGTCGGCCTCGCCGACGCGGGCGAACGCTATCCGCACCAACTCTCCGGCGGCCAGCAGCAACGCGTCGCACTGGCTCGCGCGCTCGCGCCCTCGCCCGCCCTGCTGCTGCTCGACGAACCGTTCTCCAACCTCGACGGCGGCACGCGCGAGCGGCTGGCTGCGGAGGTGCGCGGCATCCTCAAGCAGGCCGGCCAGACCGCCATCCTCGTCACGCACAACGAGGCCGAGGCGCACGCCATGGCCGACCGCATCGGCGTGATGCACGGCGGGCGCATTACGCACTGGCTCGACGCAGCGGCATAGCACACGAGGCCTATTTTCCGAATGGGCCTTCCGGGAAAAGGTTGTTCCGGACCGCAAGAATCGCGGCCTTCCAGACACATCCCCATCACCCAGGAACGGAAAGCCCCATGACGCAAGCTCTCACCCTCGTCAGCCACCTGCTGTGCCCGTACGTCCAGCGCGCCGCGATCGCACTGCATGAAAAGGGCGTGCCCTTCGAGCGCGTCGTCATCGACCTCGCGAACAAGCCCCAGTGGTTTCTCGACATCTCGCCGCTCGGCAAGGTACCGCTGCTGAAGGTGCGGCGGCCCGACGGCAGCGAGGCCGTGCTGTTCGAGAGCAACGTGATCTGCGAGTACCTCGAGGAGACACAGCCCGGCGCCCGCCTGCACCCCGAAGACCCGCTCCAGCGCGCCGAACATCGCGCGTGGATGGAGTTCGGCTCGGCCATCCTCGGCGACCTCTGGGGTTACGAGACCACGCAGGACGCGGCCGTGTTCGAGCAGAAGCGGCTGGCGCTCGTCGCCAGGTTCGAGCGCGTGGAAGCTGCGCTGGCAGCCACGGGAGAAGGTCCCTACTTCGCCGGCCAGAACTTCAGCCTCGTCGACGCGGTCTTCGCACCGGTGTTCCGCTACTTCGAGGTGTTCGACGCGATCAGCGACTCGCATGTCTTCGACGCACTGCCCAGGGTCAAGGCCTGGCGCAAGGCGCTGGCGGCCCGCCCCAGCGTGCGCGATGCGGTGGTGCCTGAATATCCCGGGCACCTGATGGAATTCCTGAAGCGCCACCAGGCCCACCTGCTGACACTGGCGGCTTGATCGCCGCGGCGGGAGGCAGACAATAGCGGCCTCCCTTTCTTCACGCCCAACGGCCCCCACGAGATGCGACTCCTCCACACCATGCTGCGCGTCGGCAACCTCCAGCGCTCCATCGACTTCTACACCAAGGTGCTCGGCATGAACCTGCTGCGCACCTCGGAGAACCCCGAGTACAAGTACAGCCTCGCTTTCATCGGCTACGGCAAGGGCAACCCCGAGCAGGCCGAGATCGAGCTCACCTACAACTGGGGCACCGAGAGCTACGAACTGGGCACCGCCTACGGCCACATCGCGCTGGGCGTGCCCGACGCGTACGCGGCCTGCGAGAAGATCAAGGCCGCGGGCGGCAACGTGACGCGCGAGGCCGGGCCGGTCAAGGGCGGCACCACCGTGATCGCGTTCGTGACGGACCCCGACGGCTACAAGATCGAGCTGATCCAGCGTGACGAAGGCGCCGCCGGCGGCGGCCTGCGCTGATGACCCGCCGCGTTGCCCTGCTGCGTGGCGTGAACGTCAACGGCATCGCGATCAAGAGCGCCGACCTGAAGGCGCTGTTCGCGGAAGAACTCGGCTTTGGCGCGGTGCGCACCGTGCTCGCCAGCGGCAACGTGCTGTTCGACACCGACGAGCGCGATGCCACCGCATTGCGCAAGCGCATCGAGCAGGCGCTGCGCAAGCGATTCGGCTACGAGGCGTGGATCGTGCTGCTCATCCAGAAGCAGGTGGCCGACGTGGCCAAGGCCTATCCCTTCGAGCGCATCGACGACGAGCGGCATCCCTACATCGTGTTCGGCTCGGACACCGCGATGCTCGACGAGATCGTGGAGAAGGCCGGCACCGTCGATGCCGACGTCGAACAGCTGGAGCCCGGCAAGGGCGTGCTGTACTGGCAATGCCCGCGCGGCGAGAGCCTCGATACGCCGGTGGCCAAGCTGCTGGCCAAGACGCGCTACAAGTCGAGCACCACCACGCGCAACCTGCGTACGGTGGAGAAGCTGCTCACCGGCTGATCAGCAGCCCAGCAGGTCGGCCAGCGCCTCGATGTCGCGCGCATGCAGGTTGTTGTCCGGCTGCGGCGACACGTCCTTCGGCTTGGCGCGGCCGAATTCATGCGGGCGCTCGATGTAGGCCGTCTTCAGGCCGCACACGCGCGCGGCGGCCAGGTCGTCGTGGTGCGCGGCGGCCAGCATCACCTGGCCCGGCGTTGCATCGAACACACCCGCCACGCCGAGGTAGGTGCGCGGGTCGGGCTTGTAGGCCTTGAACACCTCGGCCGACAGCACGCAGTCCCAGGGCAGGCCCGCACGCTTCGCCATCTCGGTGAGCAGGCCGATGTTCCCGTTCGACAGCGTGCAGATGGTGAACTTCTTCTTGAGCCGCGTGAGACCCGGCACCGAATCGGGCCAGGCCGGCAGGCGGTGCCAGGCGCGGCTCAGGTCGCGCCTGGCGGCCGTGTCGAGGCGCTCGGACAGGCCGAAATCGCGCAGCACCTGTTCGAGCATGCTCAGGTGCAGCTCGTCGAGCAGCGTGAAGCCGCCCTCGCCCGCGGCAATGCGCTCCATCACGGCCTTCATCGCGGGCTGGTAGCCCGCGCGCCACGCCAGCGCGAAGGCCGCGCCGTCCACGCCCGGCAATGCGCGCTCGACCTCGGCGGCAATGCCGCTGTGCCAGTCGACCACCGTGCCGAAGACGTCGAACGCGATGACCTTCAGGTCGCCCGCGTCGAAATCGGCGCGCATGATCAGCGCGGCAGCTGGCTCGCGGCGCGTGCCAGCTGCTCGATGCGGGCCCAGTCGCCTTCGCGGATCGCGTCGGTCGGCACGATCCACGAACCGCCCACGCAGGCCACGTTCGACAGCGCGAGGAACTCGGCCGCGTTGCCCGCCTGGATGCCGCCCGTCGGGCAGAAGGTGACGTCGCCGAACGGACCCTGCCAGGCCTTGAGCATCGGCAGCCCGCCGGCCTGCAGCGCGGGGAAGAACTTGAGTTGGGTGTAGCCGTCTTCCTGCGCCATCATGATCTCGCTGCCGGTGGCCACGCCGGGCAGCAGCGGCAGGCCGAGGTCGTGGCAGGCCTTGCCGACCGCACGCGTGTAGCCCGGGCTCACGCCGAACTTCGCGCCGGCCAGCGCCGAGGCCTGGGCATCGGCCGCGCTGCGGATGGTGCCGGCGCCGGCCACGGCCTCGGGAACGTCCCTGGCGATGGCTTCGATGCACTGCAGCGCCTGCGGCGTGCGCAGCGTGACTTCGAGCATGCGGATGCCGCCAGCCACCAGTGCGCGAGCGAGAGGGACGGCGTCTTTCACGTCGTTCAGCACGATGACCGGAATGACCGGCGCATCGCGCATGACTTCGAGGGCGGTGAGTTTCTTTGTCATTTCATAGCTCCATTACTTCAAGCACATCCGCGATCCTGAAAATCGCGGTGCTCAATTCCAGAAACACCGCGGAACCGGCTTTTGCCGGGCCACCGGTGTTGTCCCCGGAAGGGGGAAGGCGAAGCGGCACGAAGCACGCGCAGCCTGGGGGCGAGCCCGATTACAGCCATGAGCAGGCTCCTTCTTCGGCAGTGAGTGCATTGCGGCGCATGCCGGCGAACAGTTCGCGGCCGAGGCCGTGTCCATCGGCGATGCGCTGCGCTTCGGGCAGCGTCGCGGTTTCGCGCGCGGCCCATTCGTCTTCGGGCAGCAGCACGGCCAGCGTACCCGCTACCGCATCGAGGCGGATCAGGTCGCCGTCGCGCACCTTGGCGAGCGGGCCGCCCGCAGCCGCTTCGGGCGAGACGTGGATGGCGGCCGGTATCTTGCCCGACGCGCCGCTCATGCGGCCGTCGGTGACCAGCGCCACGCGGAATCCCTTGCCCTGCAGCACCGACAGCGGCGGCGTGAGCTTGTGCAGCTCGGGCATGCCGTTGGCCTGCGGGCCCTGCCAGCGCACCACGCAGACCACGTCGCGCTCGAGTTCGCCAGCGGTGAAGGCCTTGTGCAGCGCGGCCTGCGAGTCGAACACGCGCGCGGGCGCTTCGATGACATGGCGGTCGTCGGGCACCGAGGACACCTTGATGACGCTGCGCCCGAGGTTGCCGCCCAGCAGCTTGAGGCCGCCGGTGGCACTGAACGGATTCGCGACCGTGCGTGTGATCGCTTCGTTCTTCAGCGGCGCCGCGGGACTCCATTGCAGGCGCTGTTCGGCGCCATCGCCCGCCAGCGCCGGGATGTTCGCGTATTCGCGGATGCCCCCCGCGCGCACCGTCAGCACGTCGGCATGCATGAGGCCGGCGTCGACCAGTTCGCCGATCACGAGGCCGGGACCGCCCGCGGCCTGGAACTCGTTCACGTCGGCGCTGCCGTTGGGATACACGCGGCTCAGCAGCGGCACCACATCGGAGAGCTTCGAGAAGTCGTCCCAGTCGATCACGATGCCGGCGGCACGCGCCACGGCCACCCAGTGGATCAGGTGGTTGGTGGAGCCGCCCGTGGCCAGCAGCGCGACCATGGCGTTGACGATGCAGCGCTCGTCAACCATCTCGCCGATGGGCGGGCACTGGAAGGAAATGTCGCTCGCCTTGCCCAGCACGGTGCGCACCGCTTCGCGCGTGAGCGTTTCGCGCATCGCGTCGCCGGGCTGGATGAAGGCAGTGCCGGGCACGTGCAGGCCCATGGCCTCGAGCAGCATCTGGTTGCTGTTGGCGGTGCCGTAGAAGGTGCAGGTGCCCATCGTGTGATAGGCCGCCATCTCGGCGTCGAGCAGGCCCTGGCGGCCCACGAGGCCTTGCGCCGCCTGCTCGCGCACCTTCGATTTGGCATTGTTCGACAGGCCCGAGGGCATCGGGCCGGCGGGCACGAACACGGTCGGCAGGTGGCCGAAGTGCAGCGCGCCGATCAGCAGGCCCGGCACGATCTTGTCGCACACGCCGAGCAGCAGCGCGCTGTCGAACATGTCGTGCGTGAGCGCGACGGCCGTGCTCATGGCGATCAGGTCGCGGCTGAACAGGCTCAGTTCCATGCCGGGCGTGCCCTGCGTGACGCCGTCGCACATGGCGGGCACACCGCCGGCCACCTGCGCGGTGGCGCCGAGTCGGCGGGCCTCGTGCTTGATGATGTCGGGGTAGCCCTGGTACGGCGCGTGGGCCGAGAGCATGTCGTTGTAGGCGGTGACGATGCCGATGTTGGGCGCGCGCTCGGCCACCACGCGGAACTTGTCGTTCGCCGGGATGCCGGCCACGGCGTGCGCCACGTTGGCGCAGCCCATGCGGTCTGAGCCGCGGTCGCGGTCGCGGATTTCGGCGAGGCGGGAGAGGTACGCGCTGCGCAGCCCCTTGCTGCGCTCGCGGATGCGATCGGTGACGTCGCGGACGATGGGGTGTGTGCTGCTGCTCATGGGGTCGGTGGCTCTTGCTGCGTGCCGCCAGGGCGGCTGTGGGCCTGGAGACCCATGGTAACAAGCCGGGCACGAAAGCCCGATGAAATCCGGGTGCCCGCCAATACGAATTCACTCATCCGCGCCCCTGCAGCACCCATGAAAAAGCCCGGCGTCACCGGGCTTCTTCTGCTCTTGCAGCCGATGCGCGCGGCGCTCAGTCCACCAGCTTCACCTCGACGCGGCGCGCCTCGGCATCGTTGCCCGAGCCGGCTGTCACGGCGGGCCTTTGCAGGTCGACCTTGGCCGCGGGCACGCCCAGGCCCACGAGCACGTCGCGCACCATCTCGGCGCGCTTCTTCGCGAGCTGTTCGTTGATGGCGGCGTCGCCGGTGGTGTCGTGGAAGCCCGAGACCACCGCCTTGCGGCCGCTCTCGACGCCTTTGATGACCGCGGCCAGGGCCTCGGCGGCGCCGGGTGCGAGGTCGGCGCTGCTGGTCGCGAAGTAGAAGTTCACCACGCCGTCGACCACGCGGATGCTTGCGCCGTCGGGGATCGTGACCGTCACGGTCTCGGTGACCTCGGCCACCTTGGGCGCGGCGCCGGGGGCGGGCGCCGAGACCACCACCGCCGCGGGAGCGGCGGCGGCCTGCGCGACCGCCGGGTTGTGGCCCCTGTGCCAAAGCACGATGCCGACCACGAAGAAGATCACCAGGGCGATCAGCGCCATGACGAATCCGAGGATGAAATTCTGCTGGCTGTCGTCATCGCTCATCGGGGATCTTGCTCCATAGGGAAGGGGTAGGTAAATAATGGTGCGGTGAACCATGATCAGGAAATTGTAGGCGGCGGTCCCGGCATCCCCATGTCGGACCCTGCGCCGAACCCCGGTCCGCCGGGACTCGACCCCATGCCCAAACCCCTGCGCGATCCGCAGCCGATGCTCGAGCGCGCCATCGCCGACTGGGGCGGGCATGAGGATCTCTGGCTCTTCGGCTATGGCTCGCTGATCTGGCGGCCCGAGTTCGACTTCGTCGAACGGCGCCAGGCCTGGGTGCGCGGCTGGCATCGCGCGCTGAAGATGTGGAGCCGCGTGAACCGCGGCAGCGTCCAGGTGCCCGGCCTCGTGTTCGGACTGCTCTCGGGCGGCAGCTGCCGTGGCATGGTGTTCCGCGTGCCCAGGGCCGAGGGTCTGGAAACGCTGCGCCGGCTCTGGCTGCGCGAGATGCCGACTGGCGTGTACGACCCGAAATGGCTGCGCTGCGGCACGGCCGAAGGGCCTGTGCGCGCGCTGGCGTTCACCCTGTCGCGGCGCAGCCCCAACTTCACGGGCGAGCTCAGCGACGAGCGCTACCGCCACATCTTCGCCAACGCCGTCGGCCGCTACGGAACTTCGCTCGACTACGCACGCCAGACGCTGCTCGAACTGCAGCGCCACTCGATCCACGACGCGGCGCTGGCCCGCCTGGTGGCGCTGGCCGCCGTTCAGGAACAGCAGCGCCAGCAGCAAACCGAGGCCGCCGCCGATTGCGGGGCGCCGCAGCCTCCGGTATATGTTCCGGGGTCTTCAGACTCTTCTTCCCAACCTTCCGAATCATCCAAGGAAAACACATGACCCAACGTCGTCTCGCCGCCGCCGGCGCCGCCCTCCTCGCCTGCGCCCTCCTCGCCGCCTGCGGCAGCATGGGCGGCAAGCCGAGCACCGCCGTCGAGCTGGTGCCGACCGGCGCCATCACGCCCAACCCGACGCGCGGCACGGTGACCTTCGCCGCGCTCGACCACGGCGTGCGCGTGTCGGGCGAAGTGCGCGGGCTGGCACCGGGCAGCGAGCACGGCTTCCACATCCACGAGAAGGGCGATTGCGGCAACAACGGCGACGCCTCGGGCGGCCACTTCAATCCGACCGGCGGCACGCACGGCAAGTTCGCCGCCGCGGGCAGCCATGCCGGCGAACTGCCGAGCCTGGTGGCCGATGCCAGCGGCGTGGCCCGCTTCAGCGTGGAAGACCACTCGATCTCGCTGACGGACGGCGCCGCCAACAACGTGGTGGGCCGCGCCCTGGTGGTGCATCGCGACCGCGACGATTTCACGACGCAGCCGTCAGGCAACTCGGGCCCGCGCATCGCCTGTGCGGTGATCACCAAGCCCTGATCGAAACGGGCGGCAAAAGCTAGGCGCCCTCGCGCGCCAGCCACAGCGTCTCGGCCTGCGCCAGCGCCTCGGGTGTGTCGATGTCGGTGATCACGCCGACGTCGTCCACCACCAGGTCGGCCACCGAATCGATGGCACGCATCGACCGCAGGATGGACGATGCGCCCAGGCTTCCCTCCAGCATGGCGAGTTGCGCACCGCACCCGGCGGCAAAGCCCACCGGATGACCGCGCTCGCCCCGGTACTGCGGCTGCACGGCATTCACCCGGCCGCCCAGGGCTGCTGCAACACCCTGCAGCGTCGCGGGCTGCACCAGCGGCAGGTCGCCCGGCAGGATCAGCCAACCCGCCGCATCGGGCGTTGCGCGCACTGCGGCCGCGATCGAATCGCCCATGCCGGGGTGCCCCGCATCTTCCACGTGCCATGGCAGGCCGCTGGCGCGCACCGCGTCGAGCGTGCGCTCCAGCACCGGCCTGCCGGCGAGCAACGCCTTCAGCTTCGAGCCCGTGCCACCGGCCGCGATGAAGCGTTCGCCGCGGCCCGAGGCCAGCACGATCACCACCGGGGAATTCACCTTCATGGTCGTCATGGGCCGAGTATGTGCGCAACAATCCCGGCATGACCTCCCCCCTCTCCAATGACGCACTGGCGGCGCTGCGCAAGAGCTACGAGCGCGCCGAACTCGGCGAAGCCCACAGCGCCGGCGATCCGCTGAAGCAGTTCGAGCGCTGGCTCACCGAAGCCATCGACGCGCAGGTGCCCGAGCCCAATGCAATGACGCTGTGCACCGTGGGCAGCGACCTGCGGCCGTCCAGCCGCATCGTGCTCATCAAGGGCTACGACGCGCGCGGCATCGTCTGGTACACCAACTACGAGAGCCGCAAGGGCCGCGAGCTGTCGGGCAATCCGTATGCGTCGCTGCAGTTCCACTGGGTCGAACTCGAGCGCGTGGTGCGCATCGAGGGCCGCGTCGAGAAGGCAGGCGCCGAAGAGAGCGACGCCTACTTCGCGAGCCGCCCGCTCGATTCGCGCATCGGCGCCTGGGCCAGTCCGCAGAGCGAGGTGATCAGCGGACGCGACGTGCTGGTGAAGAACGCCGCCGTTGCCGCGGCCAAGCACATGCTCTCGCCGCCGCGCCCTCCGCACTGGGGCGGCTACCGGCTGGTGCCCGACCGCTGGGAGTTCTGGCAGGGCCGCAAGAGCCGGCTGCATGACCGGCTGCGCTACCGGCTCGACGGTAGCGACTGGGTGCGCGAGCGCCTGGCTCCGTGAGGCGGATCGTCGTCAGGCCTCGCAACTCACGACTTTGAACTCGACGCGCCGGTCCAGCGCGTCGCTCGCATCGTCCGCCCCCGTACCGACTATGTTCTCGCGGAAGCCCATGCCCGATTCCCGCAGCTTCTTCGACAGGGGCGCCGCCTCGCCCACCAGCCGGGTCTTCACGCTCACTGCGCGCTGCAGCGACAGCCGCTCGTTCACCGCCTCCGAGCCCGTGCGGCTCGTGTGGCCCGTGACCACCACGCACGAATCGATCTGCGCCGCCTGCCGCGCGATCTGGCGCAGCCACATCGGATAGGCGGCGCTGATCTTCGGATCGGCGAGGAAGTCGGTCGAGCCCGGCTTGAACAGGAACTTCACGCTCAGGTTGTTGGTTTCGAGCCCCAGCCGCGCGATGGTGCCGAAGGTCTTCTCGGCATCGGCCGTGCGGCCGAGTTGTGACTGCGTGAGGTACAGCCCGCTGTAGATGCGCAGCTGCTGGCCGTCGGGCCGCTTCGATGCAGCCTCGTAGCGGCCGAGCGCCTCGCTCATGCGGCCGGCCTCGTAGGCGGCGGTGGCCTCCTGCAGCACGGTCGAGGTCGGCAGGCGCTCCAGGTACAGCGCGTCCGCGGCCTGGCCGGGCTGGGTCTCGGCGGTGCGGATGTAGCCCTCGACGCCGCGGTCCTTGCCATTCACCGGGCTGTCACGGAAGAAGGCGGTGGGCCGTGTGTCGAGCGTGGCATCGCTGATGCGCGTGACCGACTGCGCGATCACCATGCCGCTGCGGATCTCGGTCAGCGCAAGGTTCAGTCGGTACGGTGCGCCCGAAGCGTCCCTGTCGCGCACCAGCGTGCCATTGAGCACGTACTGCGCGCTGCCGATCTCGCTCGCGTTGAAGGGCGTGACGGTGAACTGCCTGAACTGCGCCTGCATGCGCTGCACGATGCGCTGCTCGGCCACGCGCGTCACCTCGGTCTGCTGGCCGCTCGCGCCTTCGAGCAGCGGGTCGATCACGATGCGGCGCTGCGTGAGCGTCGACTCCACCTTGGCCAGGAAGGCCGGCAGTTTCTGCGTCTGCACCATCAGGTCGTCCACCGCCTGGTTCACGGCCTGGTCGAAGGGCATGGCGTTGCCCGGCGCGGGGCGGTGCGCGCAGGCGGCGGCAAGCACGGCGGCGCACAGCGCGAGCGCGCGCAGCGCCAGGCGGACTCGTTGGGTGGCGATGGTCGTCATCAGCATTGGCTCCTCAATGTCTTCATGTCCTGGTCCGACAGCGGCTCGCCCACGGCGGCGCGCATGTTGATCTCGCTGCAGCGCTTCGACGGCGCAGGCTTTGATACCGCCGCTTCCCGTTGCACCGGCGGCGGTGCCGACGCGGCTGGCTGTGTGCGCGTCCTGATCACCGGCCTCGGCTTCGACGGCCCCTCGTCGGCCCTTTCAGCCTTCTCGGCGGGCGGCGGCTCGGCGGGCTCGCGCGGCACGTTCGCCGACAGGCACGGCGTGCGGCACGGCCTGGCCTCGCCTGTGGCCTGCGCGGGGCGAACTTGCAGCGCGGCGATCGTCGTCGCGACCACCGCCATAGCAAGAAGGGGCGAAGAGCGCGCCGGGTGAATCATCAGCCGGCAAATGTAGGGCGGCAGAGGCCGCGCGCCATCTCTCCAAACGGCCACCCTGCCGAACGGCATAGGCGTGCGGCGAACCGCGCTAAGGCGAAAGTCTGCGAGGCTCTACGAAGAGAGAACCGAAGGGCTCAGGGCAACCACTGCACCCAGACCATCACGAGCGGTAGCGTGGCGAGCCCCAGCACCGTCGACATCGCGACGCTGGCCGTCACCAGGTCTTCGGCCGTGCGGTAGCGCTGCGAAAAGAGGAACACGTTGGCGCCGATCGGCAGCGCCGCCGCCACCACCATCACCGTGAGCGGAATGCCTCGCACGCCGAGCAGCCAACCGATAACGGCCACCAGCAGCGGATGCAGCAGGTTCTTCACCAGCGCCTGCATCAGCGCGCCGCGCCAATGCCGGCCGATGGGTGTGAGCGCGAGCGTGATGCCCACCATCACCAGCGCGATGGGGCCGAAGGCCTGGCCGAGCAACTGGATCGGCTTGTCGATGAACTCGGGCATGACCAGCCCGGTCTGCGCGAACAACAGGCCCGCGATGATCGGCAGCGGCACGGGGTGGATGATGGCGTTGCGCAGCGCACGCATCACGGTGCGTGCCATCGAGGGGCGCTTGTCTTCGCCACCGACACCCGCGTGCTCGCGCGCGACGGCCAGCTCCAGCACCACCGTGGCGCTGGTCAGGAGCACCAGCGAATGCAGCGAGATCAGCGTGAGCAGCACCACCATGCCCGCCTCGCCATACGCCAGGCCGATCAACGCGATGCCGATCATCACCGTGTTGCTGTACGTGTTGGCCAGCGCGATCACCGCCGCGGTGCGATTGAACCCGCGCAGCGCCAGCGTGGCCGCGAAGAGCAGGCCCGAAGCAACGAAGTACGCCGCCACCGGCTTCAGGCTCAGCTGCTCGACATGCACCGTGCTCATGGCGCGGAACAGCAGCGCGGGCGCGAGCAGCAGGAAGATGAGATGCGACAGGTCCTTCACCGCATTGCCGCCGATCCATCGGCGCTTGCCGGCGAGGTAGCCCGCGGCGATGAGCAGGACGACGGGGAGCAGGGAGGAGATGACGAAGGAATTCACTCGGCGAGGATAGCCCAGTGAGTGCCTTGCTCCTTCCCCCTCTGGGGGAAGGTCGGGATGGGGGCAGGCGGCACTCGCAGGAGCCATGGCCCTGTCAAAGGCTGCTTGCCCCCACCCCTGCCCTCCCCCAACGGGGGAGGGAGCAACACAAGATCAGAACGTCACGCGCAAACCGATCTTCAGCGTGCGTCCGGGCAACGGCGCGTTCGGATACACCGTGGTCGTCAGGATCGACGTCGCACTGTAGGCCAGCTTGTTCGTGATGTTGTCCATGCGCGCATACCAGGTGAGGTTGGCGCGCTGCACCTTCATGCGGTAGGTGATGGCCGCGTTCCACAGCGTGTAGGCATCGGTCTCGCGCGCACCCACCGACGGAATGCGGTGCTGCGCCGCGTTGTAGTCGAAGCCGAAGCGCGCGCCCCACGGACCGTTGGCATAGGCCAGCGTCGCGCCCAGGCGCAGCGGCGCGATGCGCGGCAGCGGCTCGCCAGTGTCGAGGTTCTTCGCGCGCACGATGTCGCCGCGCCATTCGAGGTCCAGCGTGCCGGCGTCGTCCATGCGCGCGAAGCCTTCGCTGCCCAGCAGGCGCAGGTTGCCGTTGGCCTCGATGCCGGTGAAGCGCGCACGTACGCCGCTGTAGACGTACTCGGCCAGCGTATCGGTGGCGCCGGGCTCGGCCACGTTGCCTTCCTCGTCGAGGTTGCGCCCCGTCGCGGTCAGACCAATGTAGTTGCTGAAGCGCGTGACGTAGGCGTTCACGCGGGCCGTGTTGGGGCCCGACTTCCACTGCGCGCCCAGGTCGAGGCCGGTCGACTTTTCCTTCTTCAGGTTCGGGTCGCCCACCTCCCACGCGGCGGTCGCCACGTGGGGGCCGTTGGCCAGCAGTTCGTAGTCCTTCGGCGCGCGCTCGGTGTAGGCGAGGTTCGAAGTCAGCTGCCACTGCGGCGCGAGGTTGACCAGCGCACCGAAGGCCGCGCTGTGCGGATTGAAGGTGCGCTCGCCGATGGCGAAGCGCGTGACCGTCGGATCGTCCGGATAGCCCAGCGATCGGATGCGGACCTGCTCGGTGCGCGCGCCGAAGCTCAGCCGGCCCCACGAAGTGCCGTACTCCTCGTACATGAACAGCGCATTGGAGCGCGTACGGCTGTGCGGCGCGAAGGCCTCTTCGCCATCGGCGGCGAAGCGGTTGGTTTCGCTGCTGAAGCCGACCAGGCCCTCGAAGTTGCCGATCTTCTGGTGGCGCGCCTCGATGCGCAGGTCGTTGCTCATGTTCGAGAACGTGGTGCCGGGCGTGCCGCCCTCGAACTCGGTGTGGCGGTAATCGGTGTGGCTCAGCTTGGCGTGGATGCTGCTGATGAAGCCGCCCGGGCGCCACTCGCCTTCGAGCGCATAGCGGTCGGACTTCATGCCGATGGTGACGTCGTCCTCGGCCACGGTGCCGTAGGTGCTGCGGTAAGTGCCGACCGAGGCGCCGATGTAGCCCTGGTCGAAGAACATCGTGCCGCCGAGCGCGCCGCCGTGCGCCTCGTTGGCCGAGTTGCAGATCTTGCGCGCCGTCCACGGCGAGCCGGGCTTGCTGCATTCGAGGGTGATCGGCACCGAGACGTCCTTCGAGTCGCGGTTGAAGGCGTCGACGTGCAGTGCGAAGCGGTCGTTGCCGCCTTCGAGCACCACGCCGCCATTCTTCTCCTTGTTGCCGGTGGAATAGCCCAGGTCGGCGCGGCCGCCGAAGCCGTTGATCGGCTCCGAAGGAATGCGGTTATCGATCACGTTGACCACGCCGCCGACAGCGCTGCCGCCGTACTGCAGCGCCGACGGGCCGCGCAGCACTTCGATGCGGTCGGTGACCAGCGCATCGACAGGCACCGCGTGGTCGTAGCTCAGCGCGGAGGCATCGGGTGCGCCGCCGCCGTTCTGCAGGATGCGGATTCGGTCGCCGTCCTGGCCGCGGATGATCGGGCGGCTGGCGTTGGGGCCGAAGTAGCTGCTGCTCACGCCGGGCACGTTGTCCAGCGTTTCGCCGAGCGTCGACTGGGAGCGCAGCAGCAGCTTGTCACCCGACAGCGTGGTGGTGGGAGCGATCAGTTCGGAGGCGCCGAGCGGATTGCCGGTGACGGTGACCTCGCGCAGGCTGGCGGCGTCGGCGGGTTGGGCCTGAACCTGCGCCTGGTCCTGGGCCATGCTTGCGAAGGAGGCGAGCGAAAGAACGGCAACGCCGATGGCGTTGCGACGGAATTTGGGAGTCATGAAGGAACACTCGTTGAATCGGGAAACGACCGGCCGCCGCCCGCGCGAGAAGCGGGTGCGGCAGCCGGAACACAGGGGATTCAGCGAGTGGAAGGCGGGCCGCGCGCGTCGAACAGCGCGACCCAGCGGGCGACGGCTTCGCCCTGCAGGAAAGCAAAGACGGCCGACGGCAGCAGCATCGGCAGCACCACCAGCGGCACGCCGGGCACGCCGGATCCGTGCGAGAGCTGGTCGTACAGCCGGCACTCGGCGTCGTTGTGTTCGCCGAACAGGCTGGCCAGCTGGGGGACGGCATGCTTGTGGCCAGCCTGCGCCGCGGCGGCCGGCAGGCCCGGCACGTGCAGCGAGCGGTGCATCAACCCGAGCGTGCCCGCGAACCACACCGCGACCATCAGCGCGATGACGAGCGCGCGGGTCGAACGGGTCCGAGGCTGGCGGATGGAGAGATGCACGGGGCGAGGTACCGATCGGCGCTCAGGCCTTGACGCGCGATGCGAAGGTCTTCTGGAACTTCTCGACCTTCGGTCCCACGACGAACGCGCAGTAGCCCTGGTTCGGGTTGTTCAGGAAGTAGTCCTGGTGGTAGGCCTCGGCCGCCGAGTAGTTGGCGAGCTGCGCCACCTCGGTCACGACAGGCGAGCTGTAGGTCTTGCTGGCCCCGATCTCGCGGATGACCTCCTGGGCCACCTGCTTCTGCGCGTCGCTCGTGTAGTAGATGCCGCTGCGGTACTGGGTGCCGGCGTCGTTGCCCTGGCGGTTGAGCGTGGTCGGGTCGTGCACGACGAAGAAGATCTCGAGGATTTCACGCAGGCTGATCTGCGCGGGGTCGAATTCGAGCTTCACCACCTCGGCGTGGCCGGTGCGGCCGGTGCAGACCTGCTCGTAGGTCGGATTGACGGTCTGGCCGTTGCAATAGCCCGACTCCACGTCCAGCACGCCCTGCACCCGGTCGAACACCGCCTCGGTGCACCAGAAACAGCCGCCGCCGAGCACGATGGTTTCGGTGGGCGGCGATGAAGTGGACATGGTGCGGCTCCGGGAGGTTGGAAAAGGATGAGCCCGGTATTGTGGCGGCTTGACGTGACGGATATCGGTCACTACATTACTAACCCGCGAGTCATTAACATCCCATGTCCCCGCCCCGTTCCTTCGTCGACAAGATCATCTGCCCGGTGCGCGCCAAGCGCGAGCGCCGCAAAGAGGCGCGCCCCGGCGAACTGCTGGCCGCCGCACTCGACCTGTTCGTCGAAAAAGGCTTTGCCGCCACCCGCTCAGAGGAAGTAGCGGTGCGCGCCGGCGTCTCCAAGGGCACCCTCTTTCTCTATTTCCCGAGCAAGGAAGAGCTGTTCAAGGCCGTCGTCATGGAAAGCCTCGGCGGCCGTTTCACCGAGTGGAACGCCGAATTCGCGGCTTTCGAGGGCACCACGGCCGACATGCTGCGCTACTGCATGAGAGTGTGGTGGGAACGCGTCGGCATGACCCAGGCCTCGGGCCTGACCAAGCTCATGATGAGCGAGGGCGCCAACTTTCCCGATCTGGCGGAGTTCTATCGCCGCGAAGTGGTCCGCCCCGGCCACGAGCTGCTGCGGCGCATTTTCCAGCGCGGCATCGACAGCGGCGAGTTCGCTCCGATGGACGTCGACCACGCGATCTACTCGGTGGTGGCACCCATGGTCTTCCTCATGCTCTGGAAGCATTCGGCCATGGTCTGCGTCGACGGCGAATCGGCCCTCGACCCCGAAAAATACCTCGCCACCCAGGCCGAGGTGGTGATCAACGGACTCTGCGTGCGCCCCGGAAGGCCGACCGCGGCGGAGGCGTCATCGGCGACGCCTAAAATTGAAGGTTTGTCCTGAGCCCACAAGGAAAGCCACGCCATGAACCCCACCCCCACCCTCGAGCGCCTGCGCTTCAACATGATCGAACAGCAGATCCGCCCCTGGGATGTGCTGGATACCGACATCCTCGAACTGCTGGCCGAAATCCACCGCGAAGACTACGTGCCCGACGCGCACCGCACGCTGTCGTTCTTCGACATGGAACTGCCGCTGCTCGACGGCTCCGTGCCCGGCGAGATCATGCTGTCGCCCAAGGTCGAGGCCCGCACGCTGCAGGACCTGCACATCCAGAAGCATGAATCGGTGCTTGAGATCGGCACCGGCTCCGGCTTCATGGCCGCCCTGCTGGGCGCCCGCGCCGCCCAGGTGCTGACGCTCGAAATCAACCCCGTGCTGGCCGCCCGCGCCGCCGAGACGCTGCGCCAGAACGGCGTGACCAACGTCGAAGTGCGCCATGCCGACGGCGCCGTACCGCTGCCCAGCGGCCCGAGCTTCGACGTGATCGTGCTCAGCGGCTCGGTCGCTCGCATTCCGCAGAACCTGCTGGGTTCGCTCAAGGTCGGCGGCCGCCTCTCGGCCATCGTGGGCGAAGAGCCGATGATGCGCGCCCACTTCGTCACCCGCACGAGCGAAAGCAAGTGGGACACGATCCAGCCCTGGGACACCGTGGCCCCACGGCTGCTGAACTTCCCCGAGCCCTCGCGCTTCTCGTTCTGAGCGGGCGGTCCACCGAATGATCGACCAAGTCCGCCCCGCCGACCTTCCCGCCTGGTTCGCCCAGGACGCCGACGCCACCCCCGTGCTGCTCGACGTGCGCGAACCCTGGGAACTGCAGACGGCGAGCGTCGTGCCCCAGGGCTTCACCCTGGTCGCGATTCCGATGAACGAGATTCCCGGGCGGCTGGCCGAGCTCAATGACGGCCAGCCCGGACTTCGAATTGCCTGCCTGTGCCATCACGGCGCACGCAGCCAGCGCGTGGCCGCTTTCCTGAACCAGAACGGCTTTGACCAGCTCGCCAACGTGGCGGGCGGCATCGACGCCTGGTCTTCGCAGCACGACCCTTCCGTGCCGCGCTACTGATTCTTTCTCCAAGGACGTTCAATGCCTTCCAGGCCCCGGCTTTCGCCTCTTTCCGCAGCGCTCGCAAGCATCTTCGCAGCCCTGCTCGCATCGCCGGCCCAGAGCCAGACACTGAACGAGCTTTATGAATCCGCCCGCGGCTTCGACGCCACCTACCAGGGCGCACGGGCCCAGTACGACGCCAGCATCGCGCGCGCCGCGCAGGCCAAGGCCGGCATCCTGCCCGCCGTGGGACTCACGGCCGGCGTGACGCGCAGCGACCTCGACATCGAAACCCTCACCGGCGCCGGCCGCGGCACCACCACGCCGCGCGACTTCAACACGCAGAACGTCGGCATCAACGCCACGCAGCCGCTGTACCGGCCGGCCAACTGGGCCACCTACGAGCAGGGCAAGCGCCAGGCCGACATCGCACAGGCGGTGCTCACCATTGCCGAGCAGGACCTGATCGTGCGTGTGAGCCAGGCGTACTTCGACGTGCTCGCGAGCCAGGACAGCCTGGCGCTCGTGCGCGCGCAGAAGGTCGCCGTGGCCGAGCAGCTGGCATCGGCCAAGCGCAACTTCGAGGTCGGCACCTCCACCATCACCGACTCGCGCGAAGCGCAGGCGCGCTACGACTTGGTGATCGCCCAGGAAATCGCGGCCGAGAACGACCTGCAGGTGAAGAAGGTGGTGCTCGACCAGCTGGTCGGCCGTCCCGGCAGCGTGCCGGTGCCGCTGCGGGTGCCGGTGGTGCTGCCCACCGCCATGCCCGCGGACATCAACGCCTGGGTCGCGCAGGCCGACGAGGTGCACCCCGCCATCCAGCAGGCCCGCCTGGGGCTCGACGTGGCCGGGCTCGAAGTGGAGAAAGCCAAGGCCGGCCACAAGCCCACGCTCGACGCCAACCTGGGCTACAACGTCACGCGCAACCCGACGGGCACCAGCACGAGCACCGTGGGCACGCGCATCAACGCGGCCACGGTCGGCGTCACGTTCAACCTGCCGCTGTTCGCCGGCTTCGCCACCGAGAACCGCATCAAGGAAACGCTGGCGCTCGAGGACCAGTCGCGCAGCGTGCTCGACGGCACCAAGCGCAGCGTGGCGCAGGCCACGCGCGCGGCGTACCTCGGGCTCGTCTCGGGTGCGGGGCAGGTGAAGGCGCTGGAAGCGGCCGAGGCCTCGAGCCAGAGCGCGCTCGATGCCAACCGGCTGGGCTACCAGGTGGGCGTGCGCATCAACATCGACGTGCTGAATTCGCAAAGCCAGCTGTTCCAGACCAAGCGCGACCTCGCGCAGGCGCGCTACAACGTGCTGCTGGGCAACCTGAAGCTGCGCCAGGCCAACGGCACGCTGACGATCGACGACATGAACGCGATCAACGCGACGCTGGCGAGCAGCGGCAGCGTGCCGGCGGTGCCTCCGGCCACGGGGCCGGATCGCAACACAACGACGCCTGCCGTGACGCCGCCGAGCATCCCGGTGATTCCGCCGGTGCCGGTACCACCGTTCAATCCGCCGGCGCCGACGATGCCGACGGCACCGGTGCCGCCGGTGATCCTCAATCCGCCGGTGCGCTGAAATTCTTTCTCCCTCCCCTTCCGGAGGAGGGTTGGGGTGGAGGCGCGGCGGCCTCGGCCCCACTGCTGCGCCCGTTGGGCGCTTGCCCCCATCCCAGCCTTCCCCCGAAGGGGAGGGAGCCATGCAAACTCAGTCGAGTGTGGGTTCGGCGCGCGGCGGCTCGCTTTCGAGCGGCGCGAGTCCCGACGCCACAGGCTCCGCCGCCTGCGCGATCGCAAGCACCGCAGCGGCCGTGCGTTCGGCCGCCCCGCGATTCGACGAAGAGAACGCCAGCGCGGCCTGCGCCATCGTGGCGCGGCGCTCGGGGTTCTCGACCAGCTTCAGCGCGGCCGTCACGGCCTGCTCCATGTTCTCGACGCGCAGCGATGCACCGGCCGCCAGCGACAGCTGCGCCGCCTCGGCAAAGTTGAAGGTCGACGGTCCCATGACCACCGGGCAGCCGCAGGCCGCCGGCTCGATCAGGTTCTGCCCGCCCAGCGGCTCGAAGCTGCCGCCCAGCAGCGCCACGTCGGACAGGCCGTAGTACAGCGCCATCTCGCCCAGCGAATCGCCGAGCCAGATCTCTGCCTCGGCCGGCTGGCCCGCCGCGCTGCGGCGCGCCACGGCGAAGCCTTCGGCCTCGATCAGCGCCGCCACTTCGTCGAAGCGCTGCGGATGGCGCGGCACGATCATCCATTGCACGTCGTGCACGCGCTTGGCGATCGAGCGGATCGCGCCCTGCTCCGGCGGCACGGGCGAGGTCGCGCCGAAGCGCTTGAGCACTTCGAGCAGCATCCGCTCCTCGCCGTCGCGCGAACTCGCGAGCACGACCATCGGCCGCGGCAGGTGCTCGCGCAGCGACACGGCCGCGTTCAGCTGGCGCACGTCGGGCGTGGCGTCGAACTTGAGGTTGCCGTAGATGCCGGCCACCTTGGCGCCGAGCGACACCAGCCGGTGCGCATCGGCCTCGGTCTGCGCCCACACGGCCGCGAGGGCCGAGTAGGCGGGCCGCGCGAGCCATGCGAGCCGTTCGGCCGCGGCGAGCGATTTCTCGTTGAGCCGCGCATTGGCCAGCACCAGCGGAATGCGGCGCTCGGCGCAGGCGGCGGCCATTTCGGGCCAGACCTCGGTCTCCATCAGCACGCCGATGCGCGGCTCGAAGCGATCCAGGAAACGCGCCACCGCGCCCGGTGTGTCCCACGGCTGCCAGACCTGCGTGTCGCCCGGTTCGAGCAGCTTGGCGCCTTCTTCACGGCCGGTGGCGGTGCCGTGCGTGAGCAGGATCGGGATGCCCGGGTACTGCCTGCGCAGCTCGGCGATCAGGATGGCGGCCGCGCGCGTCTCGCCGAGGGAAACCGCATGCACCCAGCATTGGGCCTTGCCGGTGGTGGCTTCGTCGTAATGGCCGAACCGCTCTTCCACGGCCACGCCATAGCCCGGCTCGGCCTCCGCGCGGCGCCGCAGCTTGCGGCGCACGAGCGGTTGCACAACGGTGGTGAAGACGCCGTAGAGGCGCAGCAGCAGGGAACGCACAGGCTCAGTGGGACGCTTCGGCGAGCTTGGCGTCGGGCTTGGCCGTACGCAGCAGCGCGAGCATCTCGGTTTCGATGCGCTTCAACGCGGCATCGGTCTGGCCTTCGAAGCGAAGCACGAGCACGGGGGTGGTGTTCGATGCGCGGATCAGGCCGAAGCCATCGGGCCAGTCGACGCGCAGCCCGTCGATGGTCGAGACCTTGGCCGGGGCCGCGAAACTCGCGCCCTTCACGAGCTTGTCGACCACGGTGTGCGGCTCGCCTTCGGCGCAGGGCACGTTCAGTTCGGGCGTCGAGAAGCTGGTGGGCAGCGCGTTGAGCACCTCGCTCGCGTTCGGGCTCTTGCTCAGGATTTCGAGCAGCCGGCAGCCCGCATAGGTGCCGTCGTCGAAGCCGAACCAGCGCTCCTTGAAGAAGATGTGGCCGCTCATCTCGCCGCCCAGCGGCGAATCGATTTCCTTCATCTTCGCCTTGATGAGCGAATGGCCGGTCTTGAAGATCATCGGCACGCCGCCCGCGGCCTCGATGGCCGGCGCCAGGCGCTGCGAGCACTTCACGTCGTAGACGATGGTGCCGCCCGGCACGCGCGACAGCACGTCCTGCGCAAAGAGTTGCATCTGGCGGTCGGGGAAGATGTTCTGGCCGTCCTTGGTGACGATGCCCAGGCGGTCGCCGTCGCCGTCGAAGGCCAGGCCCAGTTCGGCATCGCCCGCGGCCAGCGCGGCCATCAGGTCCTTGAGGTTCTCGGGCTTGCTCGGATCGGGATGGTGGTTGGGGAAGTCGCCGTCGACTTCGCTGAACAGTTCGGTCACCTCGCAGCCGATGGCGCGGAAGATGGCCGGGGCCGATGCACCCGCGATGCCGTTGCCCGAATCGACCACGATCTTCATCGGGCGTGCCAGCTTGATGTCGCCGGCAATGCGCTTCACGTAGGCCTCGGTCACGTCGACCTTGCGCACGCTGCCGCCGGGGGCGAGTTGCGCGGTGCCGGCTTCCATGGTCTTGCGCAGGCCCTGGATCTCGTCGCCGTAGATCGCGCGTCCGGCCAGCACCATCTTGAAGCCGTTGTAGTCCTTGGGGTTGTGGCTGCCGGTGACCTGGATGCCGCTCGTGCACAGCGTGTGGGCCGCGAAGTACAGCATCGGGGTGGTGATGGCGCCCACGTCGATCACCTCGACGCCGGTGGCGACGAGGCCCTTGATCAGCGCCTCGGCCAGCACGGGGCCCGACAGGCGGCCATCGCGTCCCACGGCCACGGACTTCTCGCCTGCGGCGCGGGCGGCGCTGCCGAAGGCCCTGCCGAGCGCTTCGGCCACCTCCGCATCGAGAGTGGCGGGCACGACGCCGCGAATGTCATAGGCCTTGAAGATGGACGCGCTGAGCTGCATGAAAGGCGTTTCCCTGTTGGTTTTTGGAACGAGGCATTGTAGGCAAGGCTCCGGGCGCCCACATGTCCGAAAACGGCCAGTTGAAACGAGTCGAAACCGTATCATTTCCCCATGCCCACCAGCCACACCTCCACCGAAGCGCTCGAGAGCGACGCCTGCTACCTGGCGATGAAGACGCACGATGCGCGCTTCGACGGGTCGTTCTTCACCGCCGTGACCTCCACCGGCATCTATTGCCGCCCGGTCTGCCGCGTCAAGCTGCCGCGGCGCGAGAACTGCCGGTTCTTCCGCCACGCGGCGCAGGCCGAGGCCGCGGGCTTTCGCCCCTGCCTGCGCTGCCGGCCCGAACTCGCGCCGCGCGCGGCCACCTGGTCGACCGAGGACGCCTCTCGCATCCTCGCGCTGCAGGCGGCGCGACTGATCGACGAGCCCGACGCGTGGTCGGAGGACGGCCCGGGCGCGGCGCAGATCGCGGCGCGGCTCGGCGTGAGCGACCGCCACCTGCGGCGCATCTTCGAGGTGCAGTTCGGCGTGTCCCCGCTGCAGTACCTGCAGACGCGCCGGCTGCTGGCCGCCAAGCAGCTCATTGCCGACACCCGCCTGCCGATGACGCAGGTGGCGCTGGCCAGCGGCTTCGCGAGCGTGCGGCGCTTCAATGCGGCCTTCCTCGAACACTACGGCCTGAACCCGAGCGCCCTGCGGCGCGCCGGCGGCGCCACGGCCGAGGGCGGCGAAGGCAGGGCCA
Organism: Variovorax sp. Varisp46; assembly: GCF_059491885.1. Lineage (NCBI taxonomy): Bacteria > Pseudomonadati > Pseudomonadota > Betaproteobacteria > Burkholderiales > Comamonadaceae > Variovorax > Variovorax sp. Varisp46. The sequence goes on along the minus strand of NZ_CP168515.1, from coordinate 901,811 downwards.
TCGAGGTACGGCTGGGCTTTCGTCCGCCTTATGACGCCAACGCCATGCTCGGCTTCTTCGCGCGCCGTGCGCTGCGCGGCGTCGAAGTCGTCTCGACATCGGACGGCAAGGAGCCCGCCAAGGGCAGCACGCCCACTTACGTGAAGCTCACCCGCACGCTGCGCATCCAGCAGGGCGGACAGGCGCACGCAGGCTGGCTGCAGCTGCGCTTCGACTTCGAGCGCGAACAGGTGCTGCTGTCGATCAGCGATTCGCTGGCCGCGGTGCTGCCGATCGTCATCAGCCGCGCCCGCGCGCTGTTCGACCTCGACGCCGAGCCGATGGCCATCAACGCGGCGCTGCACGCGGCCTTCCCGCATGGCGACGGACTGCGCGTGCCCGGCGCGGTCGACGGCTTCGAGCTGGCGGTGCGTGCGGTGCTGGGCCAGCAGATCACGGTGGCCGCAGCGCGCACGCTGGGCTCGCGGCTGGTCGAGGCCTTCGGCGAGCCGCTTGCGACGCCCGTCGAAGGACTGGATCGCCTGTTTCCCACGCCCGTGGCCATTGCCGACGCGAGCGGCGACGCACTGGGCCAGCTCGGCATCGTGCGCCAGCGGCAGACGGCGCTGCACGCCATCGCGCGCGAGGTCGCGGCCGGCAAGCTGGCGCTGCATGCGGGCGCGGATGTGCCCTCGACCATCGCCGCGCTGCAGGAGCTGCCCGGCATCGGCGCGTGGACCGCGCAGTACATCGCCATGCGCGCGCTGCGCTGGCCCGACGCCTTCCCGGCCGGCGACGTTGCGCTGCAGAAGGCGCTGGGCGTGACCACCGCGCGCGCGGCCAGCGCGGCCTCGCAAGCCTGGCGGCCGTGGCGCAGCTATGCGGTGCTGCGGGCGTGGCACGCGCCCTCTTCTCCTTCTCCTGCCGTGGCCGCCACCGACGTGGCGATCACGGAATCCCCTCTCATCACTACGGCAGGCCTCACCGCCTGAAATGTCATGAAGTTCAAGAGCAAAGTCATCTACACCTCGCACATCGACACGCCGCTCGGCGGCATCACGATGGCGGCCACCGACCGGGGCCTGGCCGGCGTCTGGTTCGACCAGCAGCGCCACTGGCCCGACACCGCGGGCTGGATCACGAAGGACGACCATCCCGCGCTCGCCGAGGCGGCGGCCCAGCTGCGCGACTACTTCGCCGGCAAGCGCGAGCGCTTCGACATGAAGCTCGACCTGTCGCACGGCACCGCCTTCCAGCAGAGCGTGTGGCACCAGCTGCTGGCCATTCCGGCCGGCGCCACCACGAGCTACGGCAAGCTGAGCATGAACGTGGGCAATCCGGCCGCGGTGCGCGCGGTGGGCGCAGCCGTGGGACGCAACCCGATCAGCGTGATCGTGCCCTGCCACCGCGTGCTCGGTGCCGACGGTTCGCTGACCGGTTACGCTGGCGGGCTCGAACGCAAGACCGCCCTGCTCGAACTCGAGGGAGCGCTCTGAGCAGCCACAAGTAGCAAAGCGAAAGACGCATGACCCCTACGAATAACAACATCGCCGCCGCCAAGCCCCTCGCGCCCAGCACCTGGCTCATCGACCTCGTGCTGCTGGGCGCGCTCTGGGGCGCGTCTTTCCTCTTCATGCGCATCGGCGCGGCGGAGTTCGGTGCGCTGCCGACGGCGGCGGTGCGGGTGGCGATCGCCGCGCTGTTCCTGCTGCCCATCGCACTGCTGCGCGGCCAGGGGCCATCCCTGGCGAAGCACTGGAAGGCCAGCTTCACGGTCGGCGTCTTCAACTCGGGCATGCCGTTCGCGCTGTTCTGCTTCGCGCTGCTGACCATCAACACCGGCCTGGCCGCCGTGCTCAACGCCACCACGCCGATGTTCGGCGCGCTCGTGGCGTGGGCCTGGTTCCGCGAGCGCCCGAACGGATCGCGCCTCATCGGTCTCGCGATCGGCTTTGCCGGCGTCGCCATGCTCGCGAGCCGCAGCGCCGGCCTGCATGCTGGCGCCAGCGGGCATGCCGCGCTCTTCGCGGTGCTGGCCTGCCTGGGCGCATGCCTGTGCTACGGCATCTCGGCCAGCGCCACGCGCGCTCACCTGGGCGGCGTGCCCGCGCTGACCACCGCCACCGGCAGCCAGATCGGTGCCACGCTGTTCCTCGCCATTCCGGCCTTCTGGCTCTGGCCCGCGCAGATGCCCAGCCTGCGCGCGTGGCTGGCGCTGCTGGCGCTGGGCATCGCCTGCACGGGCGTCGCCTACATCCTGTTCTTCCGGCTGATCGAACGCGCCGGGCCGGCCCGCGCGCTGACCGTGACCTTCCTGGTGCCGGTGTTCGCGCTGTTCTACGGCGCGGTGTTCCTCGGAGAAAACATCACGCAGTGGATGCTGATCTGCGCGGGCGTCATCGTCTGCGGCGTGGCGCTGTCGAGCGGCATCGTCAAGCTGACCCTGCCGCGCAGGGCCTCGGCCTGAGCGCGTTTTCTTGCGGGGCGCCTACACGGCACCCGCAACGACGTTCACCGAGAGCGCCAGCACCAGCATGTTGAACGCGAAGGCCAGCACGCTGTGCAGCAGCGTGATGCGCCGCATCTCCTTCGACGTCGCCTGCACGTCCGACACCTGCGAGGTCATGCCGATCACGTACGAGTAGTAGAGAAAGTCGAAGTAGTCGGGGGCGTCGTGCCCGCCCGGAAAATCGAGCCCGCCATCAGGGGTGCCGTCCCGCTGGTCGATGTAGTAGCGGTGCGCATAGTGAAAGGCATAGATGGTGTGCATCGTCAGCCACGACCCTGCCAGCGCCACCAGGCCCAGCGCGACATGCGCCGCGCGCTCCCAGCCGCTCAGCCCCTTCACCTGCTGCAGCAGCATCGCGATGGCCACCACGCTCATGCCCACCACCACCAGCATCGAGACCAGGATCACCACGTTGGGCTGGTCCAGCGACTGGGCGCGCTCGCGCGTGCGCTTCGCATCGAAGGTGTCGGCCAGCCACCACGACAGCAGCTGGTAGACCCCCACGCCCACGCACCATCCGGCCAGCCCGCGCGCCATGCCGCTCATGGACAGCGGCATCAGCGCGGCCGCAACGGCGCAGCCGGTGGCCGCGCCATAGAGAAGACGTTGGGGACCGGTGGTGGTGGAAAGATGTCGGCGCATGGGCGAGCACTGTAGCGCCGTAGCGCCGTAGCGTAGAAGGAGTCCTACAAGTACAGCGGCATTCCGCGCATCGAGAAAGCTCACGCGCGCCACTAGGGTTCTCGCTGTTCAAGGGAGCTTCGCCCGGAAGCACAGCGCAAGGCCTCAGGCCTGCGCCATTTCATCGCGTGCCCGCGGCATCCATTTCCCATCCGGGTCACCAAGGATTTCATCCATGCTGCTGCTCCGCCCTCGCCCCGCTTTCGGCGCATTGTTCGGCTCCGGCCTCCTGCTTGCCGCCGCGCCGGCTCTGGCCGATCCCTCGCCCGCGCTCGACCGGTTCAGCTTCTCGGTCGGTGCCTTCAGCGCCGATCCGAAGTTCAACGCCTCGGTCAGCACGCCGTATGGCACGCTGCAATCTGGCGACATCAAGCCGGGCCGCGTGACCATGCCGCGCATCACGGCCGACGTGCTGATCGGCGACAGCCACGGAATCTCGTTCGACTACTACCAGTACCGGCGCGACTACTCCGGCGGCGTCGCGAACACCACGTCCCTGGGCAACTTCGGTTCGCTGAATACTTTCGGCAACGCCACCGTCAACACCAAGCTCGACTTTGCCAAGCTCTCGTACAAGTGGTGGATCGGCTCGGGCAACACCGTGCTCGGCCTGGGCGCCGGTGCCGCCTACTACCGTGCGACGCTCGGCGCGACTGCGCTCGCCGGGGTGAACGGACAGGTCAGAACGCTGAACGAAAGCTCCAGCGACAACGCCGTGGCGCCGCTGCTCGAAGTGGGCGTGCGCCACGCCATCACGCCGGACCTGCGGCTGTTCGCCGACGCCTCGGGCGTGTGGAAGAGCAGCGGCCGCTTCCACGGCAACATCTACAACGCCTCCGCCGGCGTCGAGTGGTTCCCGGTGAAGAACGTGGGCCTGGTGCTCGCCTATGGCCTGACGAACATCGACCTGACGCGCGAGAGCGGCTCTGCCGATTCGCGCTTGAAGGTCCGCCTGCAGGGGCCTTCGGCTTTCCTCAAGGCACGCTTCTAGGCCCTGGGTCGTTCTGCGTGTAGCCAGTCTTCGCAAGACGCGGTGCGGCGGCCAGCCTTAGGCTGCGCCCATCACCGAAGAACGGAGACACAGAGCATGCCTGCAGCCGCCACCGGCCTCGCGCCGCCGCAGTTCCATCCGCGCATCTCGCGCATCGCGCTGGGCGACGTGATCCACCGCAGCGCGCGCCGCTTCGGCACGCGCACCGCGCTGATCGAGGGCGAACACCGCATGTCCTACGGTGAACTCGACGCCGCGTCGAACCGCTTCGCGCATCACCTGCTGGGCCTCGGCCTCTCGAGCGGCGAGCGCGTGGGCATGCTGTGCAACAACTCGATCCAGATGGTGGTCGCCATGCTGGGCATCCAGAAGGCCGGGCTGGTGTGGGTGCCGATCAATACCGCGCTGGCGGTGGACGCCATCGGCTACATCCTCGCGCATGCCGGCGTGCGCCACCTGGTGATCGACACCGCGCTGCATGCGAAGCCCGAGCTGCGCGAATTGCTGGCAGCGCAAGGCATCGCGCCGATGCTGTGCGTGCTCGACGGCGATGCGCCGCCCGCCGGCCTGCCGACCGTGCCGCAGGCCATCGCGCAGGGACCTCACACGCTGCCCGAAGTGCCCATCGGCAGCACACAGCTTGCGCTCATCATGTACACCAGCGGCACCACTGGGCGCCAGAAGGGCGTGATGCATTCGCATGCGTCCGTGCACTCGGTGCTGCTGAGCAACATGATCGAATGGGGCAGCAGCCCCGAGCGCGCCGACGTGTGGAGCTGCGTGCTGCCGCTGTTCCATTGCGGCCAGCACACGGTGCTGATGTCGGCGCTGGCGGTGGGCGGCGCGCTCGTCGTGCTGCGCGGCTTCGACCCCGGCGCGGTGCTCGCCGCCATTGAGCGCCACCGGATCGCGGTGATGGTCGGCCTGCCGATGATGTACGGTGCGCTCCTCGCGCACCCGCAGCGCGCCGCGCGCGACTTGTCGAGCCTGCGGCTGTGCGTCTACGCGATGGCGCCGATGTCGCGCACGCAGCTGCTGCGCCTGCTCGACGGGTTCTGCCCCAACTTTGCACTCGTCTCGGGCCAGACCGAGATGTATCCCGGCGCCACCATCTTCGAGGTGCAGGAGCAGCGCAAGCGCTTCGGCTCGTATTGGGGCGTGGGCACGCTGGTGAACGAGGTCGCCGTGATGGGCGATGAGGGCGACCTGCTCGGGCCGGAGCAGGTCGGCGAGATCGTCTTTCGCGGACCCAACGTGATGCTGGGCTACTACAAGGACCCGGAGGCGACGGCGAACGCGCAGCGCTTCGGCTGGCACCACTCGGGCGACCTGGGCAAGTTCGACGCAGACGGGCAGCTGGTCTTCCTCGACCGGCTGAAGGACATGGTGAAGTCGGGCGGCGAGAACGTGCCGTCGATCAAGGTCGAGGAAGTGCTGCTGCGGCACCCCGCCGTGCTCAACGCGGCGGTGGTGGGCCTGCCGCACGAACGCTGGGGCGAAGCCATCACCGCCTTCGTCACGCGCCGGCCCGATGCACCAACGGACTTCACCGAGGCCGCCCTGGCGGCGCACTGCAAGGAGCACCTCGGCAGCTTCGAGGTGCCGAAGGAAATCATCTTCCTGCCTGCGCTGCCAATGACTTCCACCGGCAAGATCCAGAAGTTCGAGCTGCGCAAGGCACACCAGGCCCTCTATCAGCGGGGCTGACCCGGCGATGGCGCCTCGCCCGGTCGGCCCGCGGGCCGCCGGAGTGTTGTTTCATCAGTGCTAACCCTGCGGTCCGGGCTTGTTCCTTCGAGTGGATGAATGTAATAATTTAGTTACAACACCACCCTCCGGAAAAAGTCCCCATGAAACACCGCGCCGCCCTCCATTCACCTCGCACCATCGCCCACGGTACGGCCGCGCTGCTTCTCGCAGCCTGCGCTTCGTCACACGCCTTTGTGATCGGTGTCAGCGAAGGCGTGAGCTACAACGTGTCCGACGCGCAGGTCACCGCCCGCTTCGAGCCCATCGCCGAGGTGCTGTCGAAGGCGCTCAAGCAGCCGGTGACGATCAAGATCCTCAATTCGTACAACGGTGCGCGCGACGCACTGAAGCAGCAGCAGGTCGACTTCGCCTTCGTGCACCCGTCGCACGTGGCGCTCGGCGCCATCAAGGGCGGGCAGTACAGCGCATTCGCCTGGACCACCGGCTACACCGACTACAAGGTGTCCTTCCTGTGCAAGGAACAGCAGCCGATCTCCGACTGGAAGAGCGTGGCCGGCAAGCAGCTGGTCATGCCCGACGCCGACTCGATCACCGCGGTGATCACGCGCGCGATGCTGCGCGAGCAGGGACTGCAGGGCACTGCGATCAAGGTCACCAACACGCGCTTCCAGGAGGCCGTGCCCTTCTACGTGCAGAACGGCTTTGCAGCCTACGGTGCAACGGCAGCCTCCGGCGTGATCAAGACCTGGAAAGACGGCGGCGGCAAGGTCTGCGCGGAATCGCGCGCAGTGCCGATCAAGCAGTGGCTCGCGTCGCGCAAGCTCGATGCGGCCACGGTGAACGCGGCGCGCGATGCGCTGCTGAGCCTGGCGCAGACCGACGCCGGCAAGCGCGCGCTCGCTGCGTCCACCTATGTCGGCTTCGTCACGCCTTCGTCCGACGTCGAGTCCTCGCTGATGAGCTGGCTGGGGATCTGAGAGGCAAGGCCGTACGCGCACGCCGCCTGCCCGGCCCGGGCAGAATCCGGCGCTTGCCGTCTCCCTCCCAAGGACTCCCTCCATGACCGATCTCTCGAGCTTTCCCATCACGAAAAAATGGCCCGCGCAGCATCCTGACCGGCTGCAGCTGTACTCGCTGCCCACGCCCAACGGCGTGAAGGTGTCGATCATGCTGGAGGAGACCGGCCTGCCGTACGAGCCGCACCTCGTGAGCTTCGAGACCCACGACCAGACGTCGCCGGCGTTCCTGTCGCTCAACCCGAACAACAAGATCCCGGCCATCCTCGACCCCGATGGCCCGGACGGCAAGCCGCTGGCGCTGTTCGAATCGGGCGCCATCCTCATGTACCTCGCCGAGAAGACCGGCAAGTTCATTCCGCAGGACGCCGCCGGCCGCTACGAAACCCTGCAGTGGGTGATGTTCCAGATGGGCGGCATCGGCCCGATGTTCGGCCAGCTCGGCTTCTTCAACAAGTTCGCCGGCAAGGACTATGAAGACAAGCGCCCGCGCGACCGCTACGTGGCCGAATCGAAGCGCCTGCTCGGCGTGCTCGACAAGCGCCTGTCGGACCGCGCGTGGATCGTGGGCGACAGCTACACCATCGCCGACATCGCCACCTTCCCGTGGGTGCGCAACCTGATCGGCTTCTACGAGGCAGCGGACCTCGTGGGCTTCAAGGATTTTCCGAACGTGGCGCGCGCGCTCGAAGCCTTCGTGGCGCGCCCCGCCGTGGTGGCAGGGCTGGGCATTCCGAAGCGCGGCTGAGCGCCTCTCAGTTCGCGCTCAGGTCCATCAGCATGCGCGACAGCAGGTAGAGGCGCGGCACCACGCTCCCTACCTCCGCATATTCCTCCGGCGTGTGGATGCCGCCACCCACGATGCCGAAGCCATCGAGCACCGGCACGCCGACGCCTGCCACCAGGCTCGCATCGGCCGCGCCGCCGCTGCTCTCGATGGTGAGCTTCTTGCCGATCTCGCCGTAGATGCCTTCGGCCATGCGCACCAGCTTGTCGGACGCGGTCGAACGCGGCATCGGCGGCAGGCCGCGGATCAGTCGCACGCGCACCTCGGTCTCGGGGATCAGCTTGTTCTGCGAGATGCGGACCAGGTCTTTCTCGACGCGGTCGAGCTCCTCGGGCGTGGCCGCGCGCACGTCGCCCTTGGCGCTCGCGGTCGCCGGAATCACGTTGGTCGGTCCATTGGCCGTGAGCACCGTGAAGTTGACCGTGGTCTTCTTCGCGGCATCGGCCGTCTTCGACAGCTGCAGCACCTGGTGCGCCACTTCCATCGCCGCATTGCGGCCGGCCTCGGGCGCCACGCCCGCGTGAGCGGCCAGCCCCTTCACCTCGACGAGCGCGGTGGCCGAGCCCTTGCGCTCGACCACGAGGCCATCGGCCGGTCGGCCCGGCTCCAGGTTCAACGCCACGTCGTGCTGCTTGGCGATGCGCTCGATCAGCGCGCTGGTGCCGACGGAGCCGACCTCCTCGTTGGTGTCGAGCAGGAAGGTGATCTGCCCGTAGTCCTGGAAGCCGACCTGCTTGAGGATCTTCAGCGCATAGAGCCCGGCGATCACGCCGCCCTTGTCGTCCATCACGCCGGGGCCGTAGGCGCGGCCGTCCTTGATGTAGAAGGGCTTGGCCGCGGCCGTGCCTTCCTTGAAGACGGTGTCCATGTGCGCGAGGATCAGGATCTTCTTCTTGCCCTGCCCTGTCAGCGTGGCCACCACGTTGGTGCCGGGATGCGGATCGGCCGGAAAGGTCTCGATGCGCGCGCCGAGCTTGCGCAGCTCTTCCACCGCCATCTCGCGGACCTTGTCCAGGCCCGCCGTGTCGGTCGAGCCGGAGTCGATGTTGACCATGCGCTCCAGCATCTTCAGCGCCTCGTCCTTGCTTTGCGTGGCGGCGTCGAGCACGCCCTGGTGCGGCTTCTGGGCCATGGCGTTGCCAGCCAGCAGGGCGCACGCGAGCGCGGTGCACTGGGCGATGGCGAGCATGTGGCGGCGAGCGGGAGTCCGGGATTTCATGGCCGAAGAAGCCGAAGCGGGATGGCGCGAGTGAGTCGTCATGTTGTCCGTTCTGTTGAAGGAGGTTCCGGGGAAAGCGCGGCGGGCTCGCACCCGCCTTGCCGCTCGCACTCTACAGACAGTTCAGCCGGGAAAGTCCTCCCCGCGCAGCTCGATCGGCTGCCCATGCGGCGTGCGGCCGGCCGCGTGCTCCCAGGCATGCCGGTAGCGGGCCAGCTCGTCGCCCGAGCTGGCGCCCTTGGCGGCCACTAGCTTCTCGAGCGCGGCCAGCCAGTGCAGGTAGTAGGTCTGGCCGGTGTCGGGGTCGCCCGCGGCCTGAGCCTCGGAGATCTGCGCCGCCAGCGCCTCGGCCCATTCGGGCCATGTGAAGAGGCCGCGCTCGTGCAGCGCAAGCGTCATCGCGAAGGCCTGGGCCTCCCATGGCGCGCTGAACACCGGCCCGTCCGCATCGCGCGGCATGCCGGGCGACAGCGGCATGCGCTCGCCGCTCATTGGAATACCTTCGTGCTTCGCACTGCGGTGCGAGCTTGCTTGGGGCGGCCCGGCGCGGCGCTCATGCCACGGCCTCCAGATAGCTCTCCCACGCATCCACCGACACCGAGAGGTTCTGGCGCGGCGCATCGTCGCCCCACAGTTCGGCTTCGTCGAACTCCACCGTGTAGAGCCACTGCGGCTGCTCGCCGAGCCCCTGCGCGTTGGTGTCTGCGAACACATGCGCGCCATGTACGTGAACGATGGTGCCGCGCTTGCCCTGCACATAGGCCGGCAGCCGCGTGTGATGGTCGACCTTGCCGAGGTGCATACGCACCTTCTGCCCCAGGGCAAAGCGGGCCGGTGCAGGCGCCGGCCGCTCGGCGGGCGAGCCTTTGGCGAGCACCGACTGCACATCGGTCGCGCGCAGCACGCGGGCCACGGGCGCGGCAGCATGGCTCACCTCGCCGCTGGCGATCTCGTCGGGAAAGAGCTGCCCGCGCTGCAGCATCAGCTGCTCCAGCGCGCGAAGCCAGATCTGGTAGTAGCTCAGCTCGCCATAGTCGGGCAGCGTCTCGCGCACGGAGCGGCTCGCATCGATGTTCCACGAGCCCGTCGCGCCCATGGCCAGCACGAGCGCCAGCACGCGCGGCTCCCAATCGGCATGGAAGAGTTCGCCCTCGGCTTCGGGCACCACCTTGCCGAAGCCGGGCTGTCCGCCGAGGTCGGCCTTCGTCGCGTAGCTCATGCGTCGCTCCCGGCTTCAACTGGTGCACCGGCCAGCCGCGTGCCGATCATCGAATCGCGTGAAACCAATGCGGCGAGCTCTTCTTCGCTCAGGCCTTCGGTGCCGGTGGGCCGCTGCGGGATGACGAGGTAGCGCACCTCGGCGGTCGAATCCCACACGCGGATGCGCGTGGTCTCGGGCAGGGTCACGCCAAAATCGGCGAGCACGCCGCGCGGGTCCTTCACCGCGCGCGAGCGGTACGGCGCGCTCTTGTACCAGGTGGGCGGCAGGCCCAGCACCGGCCACGGATAGCAACTGCACAGGGTGCACACCACCATGTGGTGCGTATCGTCGGTGTTCTCCACTGCCACCATGTGCTCGCCCTGCCGCCCCGTGTAGCCCAGCGAGGCGATGGCTGCCGTGGCGTCGGCCAGCAGCCACTGCCGGAAGGCCGGATCGACCCAGGCCCGCGCCACCACCCTTGCGCCGTTGCGCGGGCCGATGCGGGTCTGGTAGGTGTCGATCAGCACGTCGAGCGCGCCCGGGTCGATGTAGCCCTTCTGCGCGAGCACGCTTTCGAGCGCACGCACGCGCAGGTCCATCTCGCCGAGTTCGCTGTGTTCGTGGTCATGATCGTGGCCGTGGTGGTGACCGTGGCCGCTGTCGTCGTGGGGGTGGTCTGCGCTCATTCCGGCGATGCTACGCCCGGGCACTTAAAATTCGAAGCCTCCCGCCAGATCCCCCGGAAGCCTTTCGCCCATGACCTCCACGCCCGCCCGCCCCGTCCGCTCCCAGTACGAAGACTTCATGCGCCACGTCGACACGCATGGCGTCTTCAAGAGCGACCGCACGGGCACGGGCACCAAGAGCGTGTTCGGCCACCAGATGCGCTTCGACCTGAACGAGGGCTTCCCGCTGGTCACCACGAAGAAGGTGCACCTGAAGTCCATCATCCAGGAGCTGCTGTGGTTCCTGACCGGGTCGAGCAACAACAACTGGCTCAAGGAACGCGGCGTCACCATCTGGGACGAATGGGCGCGCGAGGACGGTGACCTGGGCCCGGTATACGGCGTGCAATGGCGCAGCTGGCCCACGCCCGACGGCGGCCATATCGACCAGATCGCCGACGTCATAAAGACGCTGAAGAGCAACCCCGATTCGCGCCGCATCATCGTGAGCGCATGGAACGTGGCCGAGCTGTCGAAGATGGCGCTGATGCCCTGCCATGCCTTCTTCCAGTTCTACGTGGCGCCGCCGCAGGCCGAAGGCGAACGGGGCAAGCTCAGCTGCCAGCTCTACCAGCGCAGCGCCGACATCTTCCTGGGCGTGCCCTTCAACATCGCGAGCTACGCGCTGCTCACGCACATGGTGGCGCAGCAGTGCGACCTCGACGTGGGCGACTTCATCTGGACCGGCGGCGACTGCCACATTTACAGCAACCACGCCGAGCAGGTCGCGCTGCAGCTCAGCCGCACGCCCTACCCCTACCCCACGCTGAACATCAAGCGCAAGCCGGCGTCGATCTTCGAATACCAGTACGAAGACTTCGAGGTGCTGGACTACCGGCACGGCGATCCGATCAAGGCGCCCGTGGCGGTATGAGCGGAATGAGCAAGTCCCGCGTCAACCTCATCTTCGCGCGCGCCGCCAACGGCGTGATCGGCGCGAACAACACGATCCCCTGGCACATCCCGGAGGACATGGCGCACTTCAAGCAGCAGACCGTGGGCGCGCCGGTGATCATGGGCCGCAAGACCTGGGACTCGCTGCCGCCACGCTTCCGGCCACTGCCGGGCCGGCAGAACATCGTGGTGACACGGCAGCCCGACTGGCAGGCCGACGGCGCGCTGCGCGCGGGCAGCCTGCAGGAGGCACTGTCGCTTTGCGAATCGTCATCGAAGGCCGACGCCGTATGGGTCATCGGCGGCGCGCAGATCTACGCCGAAGCCGAGCCGCTCGCGCAGCGCGCGGTCGTGACCGAGGTTGCGCGCAACTACGAAGGCGATGCCTATGCTCCGGATCTCGACGCAGCCGTGTGGCGCGAGACGCAGCGCGAATCGCATGTCTCGGCCAAGGAAGGCCTGGGCTTCAGCTTCGTGACCTACGAGCGCATCGCATCCCCGAACGGATGAGCGGCGACAGTTTGGCCGGCCCTGACGCTCAACAAAAATAGTCGCCCGGTTACCAGAAACAAACTGGCACCTTCGTCGCTCCTTTCAGCGCGAAAGGAACACTTCGGTACACGCGTGTAAAGGCATGCGCGGCTCAGGGTTTAGACAACGCCATTGTTTGTGCGCAAAATGTCGCTCCCGCCCTCAACCCAAGGAGACGGTTCATGTCCATGGAATTTCTTCGGGTCATCGCCGAGCAGAAATTGCCATACGTCATTCACACGCCGGCAGACATCGACAGGCTGCGCGTGCTGCGTGCGGCAGAGTTGGTGACGGCCTTCATTCCGCCCTCGGACCGAGCGCCCGATGCGCGCGCGATACGCCAGCTGGCCCAGGTCGAATCGATCACCGCCAAGGGCAAGCTGGCGCTCAACAAAGCCACGTCGGCATTCATCGAACTGTAGGAAGCCGCGCCTGCGGCGCATGAACGATGTCATTGAGCGTGCCAATTCCGGGGCGCACGGCTCGCCTGCACCGTTCCTGCTTCAGCTGAACACGCTTTCGAGGTCGACCTCTTCGGCGCTGTCGTCCAGCTTCAGGCTCTGCTCGATGTGGTCCAGGTGATGCAGCATCAGCTTCTCGGCGCGCTGGGCATCGCCGCGGTTCACGGCAGCGACGATTTCCTCGTGCTCGTCGGCGCGGCAACTGGTGGCCGTGGGGGCGTCGTACAGCGAGATGATCAGGCAGGTCAGCACCGACAGCTCGCGCATCGATCGCGCCAGAGCCGAGTTGCCGGCCAGTTCGGCCAGCAGCACATGGAACTCACCCGACAGGCGGACGATGGCGCGCTTGTCGTCGCGGCGTCGCGCGTCGGCCTCGAGCTCGATGTGGCGCTGCAGGCGCTGCTTCTTGGTGTCGTCGAGCGTACGGATGAGGCGGCGCAGCACGCCGGGTTCGATGAGGCGGCGCGCCTCGAACACGTCCTGCGCCTGCTCGATGGTGGGCTTGGCGACGAAGGCGCCGCGTTGCGGCACCAGCTCGACGATCTGCTCGTGAGCCAGCCGGGCCAGCACTTCGCGCACCTTGGCGCGGCTGGTCGCGAAGATCGTGGCCAGCCTGTCTTCCCCCAGCTTCGTGCCGGGCGCGAGACGGTGCTCGAGGATGGCTGCCGAGATCTTCTCGGCGATCTCCTCGACACTGTGTTCGCGGGCGTTGGCCGCGCCGTTCGCGCTGGTCTTGCGGGCTGGGGCTTTGGTGGACATCGGCGCCGATTCTATCGGCGGCCCCCCTACGCTGCAGAGCGCCACGGGACCCGCAACCTCAGCCCGTGCTGCATCCGGCATCGCGCGCCAGCAGCCGCGCCAAGGCGTCTGGCAGCCCCTGGTTCGGCTTGATCGGCGGCGGCGCAAAGCTGCCCCGGCGCGCCGGCGCAGGCGCCAGCGACACGAGCGTCTGGGCATGGCACACGGCGCTCGACACACCATCGACCACCGGCACCGGAATGCGGTCCTTGATCGAACGCGCCAGGCCCGCCAGCGGCGCGCCGGCGATGATGATCACATCCGCGCCGTCGTCCTCGATGGCCGACATGCACAACGCCTCCAGTCGCTGGCCGTGGTCGTCCTGCACGTGCCCGATGTCCTTGAGCGGACCGTCGAGACTGCGGATGCTCGCCAGCCGGTCGATCAGGCCGTTGGCCTGCACGCACTCGCGGTACCACGCCGTGATGCGCCGCGAGATCGCGACGATCGAGAAGCGCTTGCCCAGCAGGCACGCGCTCATCAGCGCGGCCTCGGTCAGGCCGACCACGGGGATGTCGAGCGCCTCGCGCAGGCCGTCGATGCCGGGGTCACCGAAGGCCGCGACCACGATGGCGTCGTGCCGCGCGTGGTGCTCCGCCGCGAGCGTAGCGGCGGCATAGGCGCCGATCAGCGATTCAAAGCGGGTCTCGATGTAGGCGACACCGAAGGGTGCGGTCAGCACCTCGATGCGCGTGTCGCGCGCGGCCGCACGCCGGGCTTCGGCCGCGATCAGGTCCGAGACGCTTTGCGAGGTGTTGGGGTTGATCAGCAGCAGGTTCATGGCAATGTCTCCAGGCGATTGGCTCAGGCCGGTCGGCGGCTCGGCAGCAAGGTGGGCTCGCCCCGGCGCAGGAATTCTCCGCGTCCGGCGCGCGGATGGAAGCGTTCGCCGTCCCACACGACCTCGCCGCGCGCCAACGTTAGCGCCGGCCAGGCTTTCACCTCGATGCCCTCGTAGGGCGTGTAGTCGACGTCGTGGTGCAGATCAGCGTTGCGGATGGCGCGCGGCGTGGTGCCCCAGACCACGAGGTCGGCATCGGCGCCGACGGCGATCGTGCCCTTGCGCGGGTGCAGCCCGTAGGCCTTGGCGGGGTTGGTGGACGTCAGCTCGACGAACTTGTTGATGGTGATGCGCCCATCGAGCACGCCGTGCGAAAACAAGAGCGGCAGCCGCGTCTCGATGCCGGGAATGCCGTTCGGAATGTGGCGAAACGCCACCTCTTCGCCGCCGGGCTTCTTGCCCTCGGGTGCGTCGTAGCGGAACGGCGCATGGTCCGAAGAGAAGATCGTGAACAGCCCGTCCGACAGCCCGTTCCAGATCACCTGCTGGTTCTCGCGGTTGCGCGGCGGCGGACTGCAGACGCAGCGCGCGCCCTGGTAGCTGTCGTCTAGCCCCAAGTCTTCGGCGGTCAGGAACAGGTACTGCGGGCAGGTCTCGGCGAACACGCTCAGGCCATGTGCGCGCGCCCAGCGGATCTGCTCGACGGCTTCGCGCCCGGACACGTGCACGATCATGATCGGCACGTCGACCAGTTCCGACAGCGCGATCGCGCGGTGCGTCGCCTCGCGCTCGACCAGCATCGGCCGCGCATGCGCATGAAAGCGCGGCGCAGTGCGTCCGCTGGCTTCGAGCCGCTTGGTCAGCCACTCGATGCAGTCGGCATTCTCGGCATGGATCATGGCCATCGCGCCCTGCTCCCTGGCCACCGCCAGCACGTCGAGGATCTGGCCGTCGTCCAGCTTCAGATCGTCGTAGGTCATGTAGATCTTGAAGGAGGTGTAGCCCTCGGCGATGAGCTGCGGCAGCTCATGCTTGAGTACTTCCTCGGTCGGGTCGCTCACGATCAGGTGAAAGGCGTGGTCCACGTGGGCGCGGCCTTCGGCGCGTTGGTGGTAGTCCTGCACGGCGGCGCGCAGCGACTGGCCCTTGTGCTGCGCCGCGAACGGGATCACGGTGGTCGTGCCGCCGCAGGCCGCCGCGCGGGTGCCGGTGTCGAAGTTGTCGGCCATGCGCACCGGCGGCTCCATCGGCTGGTCGAGGTGGCAATGGGCGTCGACGCCGCCCGGCGTCACGTAGCGGCCGGCGGCATCGATCTCCTGCCGCCCCGGCGGCAGGCCGAGGCCGAGCTGCACGATGCGGCCGTCGCGGATGCCGATGTCCGAATCGAAGGTGTCGCTGGCGGTGGCAACGCGGGCGTTGCGCACCACGAGATCGAGGTCGCGGAAGGTCATGGTCTTTCTTTGCTTTTATGTCTGTGTCTGATGGTCGGTGGTGGCCGTTCAGGCCTTCGCGTCGAACAGCCGGCCCCAGCCCTTCACGGCGCTCGGATCGACGCCGACCGTCTTCAACGCGCGCCAGACCACGGTGGCCACCGAGTCGTAGATCGGGATGCCTAGCTCGCGCTCCATTTCTTCGACCAGCTGCGCGCCGCTGAGGTTTGTGCACATGATGGTGATCGCGTCGGGGCGCTGTTGTGCCACCTCGCGCAGCATGCGGCGCAGCGTGTCGGGCTCGACCTCGCTGAACGCGAAGTTCACCGTCAGGTCCAGGTGGCGCTCGGCCACGCAGTCGATGCCGATGCCCGCGTAGTTGGCGACGATGCGCTGCTGCACGTCCTCGACATACGGCGATACCAGGCCCAGCGTGCGCGCGCCCTGCGCGGCCAGCAGTTCGTTGAGCGCCAGCACCGAGGTGGTGGCCGGGATACCGGTCGCCTCGGTGATGCGCGCGCACAGCGCCTGGTCTTTCTCGAAGCCGAGCCAGCTGGCCGAGGTGCCGCTCCAGCAGATCGTGTCCACACGCGCGTCGGCCAGCAGCCGCGCGGCGTCGAGGATCTTGCTGTCGTCGAACTGGTTCAGCGAGGCGTCGCGCATCGAGATCTCGGTGACGGTGAAGCGCGAGAAATGCGCGGAGACGCCAGGCACGCCCGCGACCATCGCGCTGGTCAGCGGTTCGAGCGCGGTGTTCGAGGAAGGCGTCAGCACGCCGATGAGCTTTCGTTGCGTCATGGTCGTCAGAGCCGGGGGGTATCGGTCGGGTCGGCCGGTGCGCCGGGCTTGCCCTGGTGGTGCGCGGCCAAGTCGAGTTCGCGCGCCAGGGCCTTGCGGCGCGCGGGCGTCGGGCTCGCATGCGAGGCGTTGTCGAGCGCGGGCAGCACGAAGTCGTTGACCATGCGGCGGATCGCCAGCACGTTCTTCGACTCGCGCAGGCCGCCCTCGATGGGCAGCATGCTCGTCATGACGACCACCGCATTGCGCTGCGGCAGCGCCACGATGAACTGGCCCTTGAAGCCCATGGCATGCACCTCGGGCTCGGTGGCGACGATGTCGTTGATCCACCAGTACTGCCCGTACCAGGGCGCGGACGACGGCGCGGTCATGGTCCGCATCCAGGCCTGCGACGTGATCTGCCGGTCGTTCCAGCGGCCGCCCGACAGCACCAGCATGCCGAGCTTGGCCATGTCGACGGCGCGCAGCCGCAGACCCCAGCCGGAGGACACGAGCCCCTTGTCGTCCGCGCGCTCCCAGGCGTAGTGCACCATGCCCATCGGCTTGAAGATCTTCTGCTCGGCGAAGGCCTGCAGCGGCATGCCGGCATCGGCGCCCAGCGTGGCGCTCGCGAGGATGGGGTTGACGTCGGTGTAGTCGAAGGCCTCGCCGGGCGGGCGCCGGGGCGTGGTGCCGGCCGCGAGCTTCAGGCGGTCCGGCGCGCCGTAGTAGATCGGGTCGTCGGTCGGCTTGAAGTCGTAGAACAGGCCGGTCGACATCGACATCACGTGCCGCAGTTCGATGGCCTGCTTGTCTGCGAGCGCGTCCTTCAGGTCGGGACGCGCCTTGGCCAGAATGGGCGCGATCTTCTCGTCGAGGCGTGAGCGGCCCTCGTCGATCAGCACGCCGGCCGCCAGCGCCGTGACGTTCTTGGTGATCGAGTACAGCTCGTAGTTGTGGTCGCGCGTAAGCCCCTGGCTGTAGCGCTCGAAGACCAGCTTGCCGTCCTTGACCACGAGGAAGCTGCGCACGTCGAGGTTTTCCTTGCGGATCCATTCCGACAGCCGCACCAGCGGCTGGGAGTCGACGCCCACGGCCTCGGGCACCGCAACGGCAATCCCGGGCTCGGCATCGACCGCCGGCTGGGCCAGGGCCACGCCGGCGAAGGCAAGGTGCAGGGCAACCGCACCCGCCGCGAGACGAAGATGAGAAACAAACATGGGAGCGTCTCCTTCCGGTTCGGTTGCGTGCTTCAGACCGGCAGCTTCTTGCTGTAGTCGATCAGCATCGTCGAGCAGACGAACAGGCCGGCACCGGCCGCCGTGAACAGCATCAGCGCCATGAAGTACGAGCCGGTCGCCTGCACGATCAGGCCCACCACGATCGGCACGCCGATGCCCGCGACATTGCCGCCGAGGTTCATGGTGCCGCCGAGGAAGCCGACCCGGGCACGCGTGCCGAGGATCGACGGCACGCACCAGAACAGGCCGCACCAGCGCAGGAAGAACAGCGTCACCGACAGCAGCACGACCACGGCGACCGGGTCCTTGATCTGGGTCACCATGAAGATGGCGATGGTGGCGATGATCGACGAGATGCCGAACAGCGTGCGCAGCACCTTGCTCTGCGAGGCACCGGCCGCCTGCCACTTGTCGGCCAGCCAGCCGCCGAACATCTCGCCGACGAAGCCCGAGAAGAACATGATGAACACCGCGCCGCCCATCTGCTTGATGTCGAAGCCGTGCACCTTCGACAGGTAGTTGGGCATCCACGTGAGCAAGCCGTAGAACAGCGCGTTGAAGCACATCCAGCCGAAGAACATGCCCCACACCGAGCGGTAGCGGAAGAAGTCGAGGACCCGGCCGCTCGCGTCGGCCGATTCCTTGGCGGCGTCGGCGGCGTGGCTGGCCTCGATGTAGCGCGCTTCGGCCTCGTTCACACCGGGATGCTGGCGTGGATGGTTGCGGATGTAGCTCCAGGCGAAGTAGCCTGCCACCACGGTGCCGACGCCGGCGATGACGAACGCCAGGCGCCAGGACCCGAGCACGGCAATCAATGCCGAGATCAGGATCGCGCCCAACGCGGCACCCAGGGGGGCACCGCCGTCGAGCAAGGTGGCGCCGCGCCCACGTTCGGTCTGGGTCATCCAGATGCCGTTGAGCTTGCCGCCCGCGGGGTAGATCGGCGCCTCGGCCGCGCCCAGGCCCAGCCGCGTCAACAGCAAGGGAACCCAGCCCGTGCAGAGGGCAGCGATGGCCTGGAAGGCGCCCCAGCCCACGGTCGCGCCAGCGATGACGACGCGCGGGCCGAAGCGGTCGGCCAGCATGCCGCCCGGGATCTGCATCAGCGCATAGGTCCAGAAGAACGAACTGAGCAGCAGGCCCTGCACGGCCGGGCCGATGTCGAATTCCTTGGCGATCAGCGGCATGGCCACCGAAAGCGAGGCCCGGTCGATGTAGTTGATCGAGATCAGGAACAACATCATCAGGAAGATCTTCCAGCGCACCTTGGTGGGCTGGTGGGCGGCGTCGGGGGCTGCGGCGGTCGCCTTGGCGCCGTCCGTCATGGTGTTTTGCATCGGTTTGTCTCCTTGCAGTGGCACGGATGCCAGCCTGCAGGAAAAGGACCCGGCACGCTGGCGAACTTTGCAGTCGCGGGTCGGGCTGGTCCGGGCCAGTGCACCACCGAGGCTGTCGGGCGTAATCTAGGCTTTGTTGAAATTAACGTCAACATTATTGTTGACAATATTGTTGACGATAGTGGTAAGCACCTAGCAGCGGCGTCGCCCTGCGGTGCCGCCGCTGTTGCGCCCGCTTACCCGAGAAGCAATGGAAGTTCGAGTGCTTTTGCTAAGCTGATCAGCTGCATGCACGCCAACCGAGGCAAAGCGAAACGCCGAACGGGCACACCAAGGGTGTGCAGGCTGCCAAAGACGCTCTGAAAATGATAAATTTTCATTTGAAATCAATGACTTACAATAATTTATGAAAATCGCCACCTGGAACGTCAACTCCCTCACCGCGCGCCTTCAGCACGTGCTCGACTGGCTCATCGCCAATCCGGTCGACGTGCTGTGCCTGCAGGAGCTCAAGATGACCGACGACAAGTTCCCGCTCGACGTGCTCAAGTCGGCCGGCTACGAAGCGGCGGTGTTTGGCCAGAAGACCTACAACGGCGTGGCGGTCCTCAGCCTTGCACCAATGCGCGACGTGGTGAAGAACATTGGTGGCTTCACCGACGACCAGTCGCGCGTGATCGCGGCCACCGTTGAAACGCCGTCGGGTCCGCTGCGTGTGGTCAACGGCTACTTCGTGAACGGCCAGGCGCCGGGCACCGACAAGTTCGAATACAAGCTGAAGTGGCTCGACGCGCTGCGAGACTGGCTGCGCCAGGAAATGGTGTCGAACCCGAACCTCGTGCTGCTGGGCGACTTCAACATCACGCCGGAAGACCGCGACAGCTTCGACCCGGTGGGCCTGAAGGAAACGATCCACCACACGACCGAGGAGCGCAACCATTTCAAGGCGCTGCTCGACCTGGGCCTGACAGACAGCTTTCGCATGTTCGAGCAGCCCGAGAAAAGCTATTCGTGGTGGGACTACCGCATGCTGGGCTACCAGAAGAACCGCGGGCTGCGCATCGACCACGTCCTGGTGAGCCAGCCGCTGGTGCCGCGCGTGAAGGGCTGCGTCATTGACCGCGTGCCGCGCAAATGGGAAAAGCCGAGCGACCATGCGCCGGTGGTGCTCGATCTGGACCAGGGGGCCTGACCGATGGCCGTGCCCACCCGCATCGCAGGCCGCATCGCATTGGCGGCCACCGCACTCGCGCTGTCCGCCTGCTCCCTGCTGAAGCCCACCGACAAGCCCGAAGGCGGTACGGGCGCCACCGCGACCACCGGCGAAGCCGTGCCGGACGACCGCAACGTGCCCACCGTGCGGCTGATCACTGCACAAACGCCGGCCGTGCGAACGTACCGCAAGATCGGCGCGCGCCACATCTACAACAAGTACGCAAGCCGCATCTACAAGGGCAAGATTCCGCCGCTGGTGTATGCGGTGGTGGTGGTCGAGACCGAGATCGACGCCACCGGGAAGGTAGTGAACGTCACGTTCAGCCGCACGCCGAGCCATGCGCCCGAAGTGCCGCCGATGATTGCCGAACTGATCAAGGCCACGTCGCCGCTGCCCAATCCGGGCAAGCTGGGTGCTCACACGTACGTTGACACCTGGCTCTGGGACAAGAGCGGGAAATTCCAGATCGATTCGCTGACGCTCGGCCAGCGCAGCAGGTAGCTTGGCACACCCCCTGCAGGGGGCGATACCGGCGGCCCGGCAAAGCCGGTTCCGCGGCATCCCTGCTGGGGTCGCGTCGTAAAAAAGCCCCGAAGGGCCTTCTCATTCGATCCCGAGTTCCTGGATCTTTCGGGTGATGGTGTTGCGCCCGATGCCGAGCTTCTGCGCGGCCTCGATGCGGCGGCCTCGCGTGTTGGCCAGGGCCGTGAGGATCAGCCTCGACTCGAAGCGGCGCGTGAGCACGTCCCAGACGTCGGTGCGGCCCGCCGCCAGCAGCGCCTGCGCCTCGACCTCCAGGCCACTTTCCCAACTGCTCACGCCTGCATGCGCTTCGGTGGATTCGGATACGGCGGGCACGGGCGCTGACTCACCGCTGGCCGCAATCGGCGGCGATGCGACGGACTGGGCCATCGCAGCCGGCGCGGCAGCCACGGCTTCGGGCACGTGGGCCTCGGCGCCTGCACCGACGGCCATCACCTCGGGCGGCAGGTCCTTCGCTTCGATCAGCTGGGCCGGTGCCATCACGGTCAGCCAGTGGCAGATGTTCTCGAGCTGGCGCACATTGCCCGGAAAGCTGAAGGCCGCGAGCCTGGCCAGCGCCGCGTCGGAAATGCGCTTGGGCTCGACGCCGAGCTGGCGCGCGCTCACCTGCAGGAAGTGGCGCGTGAGCGCGGGCACGTCTTCGCCGCGTTCGCGCAATGCCGGCAGGCGCAAGCGGATCACGTTGAGGCGGTGGAACAGGTCTTCGCGAAAGCCGCCGAGCTTGACGCGCTGCTCCAGGTCCTGGTGGGTCGCGGCGATCACGCGCACGTTGGCCTTCACCGAGTTGTGGCCGCCCACGCGGTAGAAATGGCCATCGCTCAGCACGCGCAGCAGGCGCGTCTGCAGGTCGAAGGGCATGTCGCCGATTTCGTCGAGGAACAGCGTGCCGCCCTCGGCCTGCTCGAAGCGGCCGCGGCGCATGGTCTGCGCGCCGGTGAAGGCACCGCGCTCATGGCCGAAGAGTTCGCTCTCGAGCAGGTCCTTCGGGATGGCCGCGGTGTTGATGGCCACGAAGGGGCCGTTGGCGCGCGGCGAGTGCTTGTGCAGCGCACGCGCCACCAGTTCCTTGCCCGAGCCCGATTCGCCGGTGATGAGCACCGTGACGTTGCTCTGCGAGAGCCGGCCGATCGCGCGGAAAACGTCCTGCATGGCGGGCGCCTGGCCGAGCATCTCGGGCGCGGCGACCATGCGTTCTTCGGCGACTTCCTCGCGCTGGCTTTCGTCGACGGCGCGGCGGATGAGCTCGACCGCGCGCGGCAGGTCGAAGGGCTTGGGCAGGTATTCGAAGGCGCCGCCCTGGAAGGCCGAGACGGCGCTGTCGAGGTCTGAAAAGGCCGTCATGATGATGACGGGCAGGCCGGGATGCTTGGCCTTGATCTTGTCGAGCAGGTCGAGCCCGGAGCCGCCGGGCATGCGGATGTCGCTCACCAGGACCTGGGGACCTTGCTGATCGTCGTCGGCGGCCTGTTCGAGTGCTGCGAGCACCTCGCGCGTGTTCGTGAAACTGCGCGTGGGCAAGTCTTCGCGCAGCAGAGCCTTCTCGAGCACGAAGCGAATCGATTGGTCGTCATCAACTATCCAGATCGGCTTCATGCATCTCCTTGTTGCCGGGCTGCTAGGGCAGCGGTATCAATATCTTGAAATCGGTTCGGCCCGGGACGCTGTCGCACTCGATCACGCCGTGATGCTGTTGCACAAAAGTCTGTGCGAGCGTCAATCCCAGCCCCGTCCCGCCTTCCCTGCCCGATACCAGCGGATAGAAGATGCGGTCCTTGATCGTGTCCGGCACACCCGGTCCATTGTCGATGACATGCAATTCCAGTGCCAGTCGATACCACTGCTTGTTGAAGATCACCTGGCGGGCGATGCGCGTCTTGAAAGTGATCTGCGCATCGCCGGCCGCGCGGCGCTCGGCCAGCGCCTGCGCGGCGTTGTGCGTGATGTTGAGCGTGGCCTGGATGAGCTGCTCGCGGTCGCCGCGGAACTCGGGAATCGACACGTCGAAATCGCGCTCGATGTGCAGGTCGCGCGGAAACTCCGCAAGGATGACCGAGCGCACGCGCTCGCACACCTCGTGGATGTTGACGTCGCCCACCACGTGCGGCCGGCGGTGCGGCGCGAGCAGGCGGTCGACCAGTGTCTGCAGCCGGTCGGCCTCGTGGATGATGACCTGGGTGTATTCGATGAGGTCGCGCGATTCGACCTCCATCTGCAGCAGCTGTGCCGCGCCGCGGATGCCGCCGAGCGGGTTCTTGATCTCGTGCGCGAGGTTGCGGATGAGTTCCTTGTTGGCTTGCGCCTGGTCGATGAGGCGCTCTTCGCGGTCCTGCCGCACCTGATGCTCGAGCGGCGACATCTCGATGATGAGTTCGCCCTTCTTGTCGCCATGCGCGAGCGTGACCTGCACCGGCATGAGCTCGTGGTTGACGCGGCGCAGGAAGGCTTCGTAGCGCAGGGTGGCGAAGTCGTTGCTGCTCGCGCCGTCGATCGCCGTGCGCAGCACCTGCGGCTCGTGAAAGCACGCACCGAACTGCGACCCTTCGAGGGTGCGCCGCGATGTGCCCAGTGCGTCTTCGAGGCCTGCATTAGCAAACAGCACCGAGCCGTTGCTGTTGACCACCGCGATCAGCGTGGACAGCAGGTCGAAGGACTGGAAGCGCGGATTGGCGCCGCTCGCCTTCTTCCCGAACACCATATGGCTATTGCGGCTGCTGCTTGTTCGGCAGGCGGCCGATCTCGCGGCGGATGCCGGCGATGTCGCTTTCGTTGCGCGCCAGCTCGGCCTTCATTTCGGCGACGCGGTCCAGGTACTTCTGGTAGTTGCGGCCTTCGCTGCCCTGCTTTTCAGGCTCGCCGTTGTTGTATTCCTTCTGCAGCTCGGCCTGGCGTGCCTCCGCCTTCTTGAGTTCGGCTTCGAGCACCGAGCGCGCCTCGCCGTCGCGCGCGCGCTGGTCGACACCTTCGACACGCGGGCTGCCCGCCGGTGCGCGTGCCGCGGAGGAGCCACCGGACGACGCGGAGCCGCCCGAAGTTTTCGTGCCTTGCACGACCGTGACGTTGCCGCCTTCCATGACCTTGCAGCCCTTCTGCTGGGCGATGGTGGCGTTGTTGGTGTACTCGTTGCCGCAACGCCAGACGCGCTCCTGCGCGAGCGCCGGTAGCGCGATCAATGAACCGGCCAGAAAAATGAGAGAAGCAGTCTTCATGTGTATCGGTGGAGGGCGGCGACAAAGGTGCATTTTCGTGCAATTCGATGCCAACCGTGACCAAATGTTCCAGGCCAATGAAAAAGGACGGCCGAGGCCGTCCTTTTGTCTTGAATCCCCGTCAGGGGCTCGCCTTTACAGCGAGTAGTACATGTCGAACTCGACCGGGTGGGTCGCCATGCGGAAGCGCGTGACTTCCTGCATCTTCAGCTCGATGTACGCATCGATGTATGCATCGGTGAACACGCCGCCCTTGGTCAGGAAGGCACGGTCCTTGTCCAGGTATTCCAGGGCCTGGTCGAGGCTGTGGCAGACGGTCGGGATCAGCGCGTCTTCTTCCGGCGGCAGGTGGTACAGGTCCTTGCTGGCGGCTTCGCCCGGATGGATCTTGTTTTCGACGCCGTCGAGGCCCGCCATCAGCAGCGCAGCGAAGCCGAGGTACGGGTTCATCAGCGGATCGGGGAAGCGCGCTTCGACGCGGCGGCCCTTCGGGTTGGCCACGAACGGAATGCGGATCGAGGCCGAGCGGTTCTTGGCCGAGTAGGCCAGCTTCACCGGGGCTTCGAAGCCGGGCACCAGGCGCTTGTAGCTGTTGGTGCCGGGGTTCGTGATGGCGTTCAGCGCGCGGGCGTGCTTGATGATGCCGCCGATGTAGTGCAGGGCGAAGTCCGAGAGACCTGCGTAGCCGTCGCCTGCGAACAGGTTCTTGCCGTCCTTCCAGACCGACTGGTGCACGTGCATGCCGGAGCCGTTGTCACCGACGATGGGCTTGGGCATGAAGGTGGCGGTCTTGCCGTAGGCGTGGGCCACGTTGTGGATCACGTACTTCTGCAGCTGGACCCAGTCGGCGCGCTGGACCAGCGTGCTGAACTTGGTGCCCAGTTCCATCTGGCCGGCGTTGGCCACTTCATGGTGATGCACTTCGACCGGGATGCCGAGCGATTCGAGCACCAGGCACATTTCCGAGCGCATGTCCTGGAAGCTGTCGACCGGGGGAACCGGGAAGTAGCCACCCTTGACTGCGGGACGGTGGCCAGTGTTGCCGTGCTCGTATTCCTTGTCGGTGTTCCACGAGGCTTCTTCGGAGTCGATCTTCACGAAGCAGCCCGACATGTCGTTCTTCCAGCGAACGCCGTCGAACACGAAGAACTCGGGTTCCGGACCGAAGAAGGCGGTGTCGCCCAGGCCCGAGGCCTTCATGTAGGCTTCGGCGCGCTTGGCGAGCGAACGCGGATCGCGCTCGTAGGCCTTGCCGTCGGCGGGGTCGATCACGTCGCAGGTCAGGATCAGCGTCGTTTCTTCGAAGAAGGGGTCGATGTTGGCGGTGTTCGGGTCGGGCATGAGCTGCATGTCCGAAGCTTCGATGCCCTTCCAGCCGGCGATGGACGAACCGTCGAACGCGTGGCCCGAGGTGAATTTGTCTTCATCGAAAGCCGAGACCGGCACGGTGACGTGCTGCTCTTTGCCACGGGTGTCGGTGAAGCGGAAGTCGACGAACTTGACCTCGTTTTCCTTGACGAGCTTGAGTACATCGGCGACGGTCTTTGCCATCAGTTTCTCCTGAGTTGGATGGTGGTTAGGAATACAGGGACGAGGGATGCAGTTTCTGTGCCATTGTCGCCTCACCGGACGACGCTTTGGCGAGCGCTGCAAACCCCAAATAGAGGCGGAAATTCACCAAATTGGTGCAATCGGCATCAACGCACCAATTCTGGGCCAAGCTTGGCATCAAAGGTGTGCAACCCTTCGATCAGCTGGACATAGGCGGCATCGAGCCGGCCGGGGTCGCCTTTGACGCCCAGCTCGATGTGCCGGCCATATTCAGGGTGGTCGACACTGGGCAGGCTGAACACCTTGATGCCGGCGTGCGCGGCCTCGATGGCCTGCATGAGCGGGGTCAGCGTGGCTTCCATGGCACCGAAAACGATCACCGATTTCTCGGCGACGGCATTGCGGGTGAACAGGTCGGCGTAGCGACTGTCGAGCACGGACTCGATCATGGGCCAGGCCATGACCGGAAAGCCCGGCACGAAATGCACGTGGTCGACGCTGAAACCCGGAATCTTGTTGTACGGGTTGCGGATGATGGTCGCGCCCTGCGGGAACACGCCCATGTTGAGGCGGTGGATGTTGTCGGGACGGTCGGGCTCATAGGGCAGGCCCTGTTCGTCCGCCGTGTCCCGCATGCGTTCGCGGATCAGCATCTCGGCTTCGGGGTGCAGCGCGAGCGGCACGCGCAGCGCCTGCGCAGCGCACTGGCGGGTATGGTCGTCGGGCGTGGCGCCGATGCCGCCGGTCGAGAAAACGATGTCGCCCGAGGCAAAGGCACGCATGAGCGCGGCGGTGATGCGCGTGGGCTCGTCGCCCACGTACTCCGCCCAGCCGAGCTGCAGGCCGCGCGCGGCGAGCAGCTCGATGACCTTGGCCATGTGCTTGTCGGCCCGCTTGCCGGAAAGGATCTCGTCGCCGACGACGATGAGACCGAATGCGCGTGTCATGGTGAACCCCATTGAGAGAGTGCGGCCTTGCTGGCTCCCTCGGCTTCGAGGGCCGACGTGGTGCCGGCGGCGGTCGACGCTTCGGCCACGGCGCGCTGGGCGCGCAGCTGCGCCAGCGCGTCGAGGCAGTAGTGCGCGAACCAGAGCGCCGAGAAGGCGAAGACCAGTGTGTAGATCCAGATGGCGATCGGCACCAGCACGAAGAAGGCGGCGGCGAACAGCAGGCCTGATGCCCAGACGATGCTGGGCGCGGCGCCCAGGTAGCCGCAAAGCACGCCGATGCACAGCAGCGGCAGCCGATGCGCGCGCAGCAGCGCGGTGCGCTCCTCGGGGCTGGCATGCTCGGCCAGCGCATCGAAGCTCATCACGCGGTAGGTGAGCCAGCCCCAGATCAGTGGCGGCAGGATCAGCACCAGCGGCGGAATGAGCCACAGCGGCATCGACACCACGAGGGCGATCAGCGCCAGGATGGTGACGCCCAGCGAACGCGCGACGCTGCCGAAGAACGAAGCGCCCTTTTTCTGTTCGAGCGAGGGAAAGCGCCGCTCGGCCACCAGCTTGGTCAGCGCGGGCGCCATGAAGCCGGCCACGATCAGCAGGCAGAGCACCACGATCACCGGGGTGGCGGCAAACACCACGACCAGGGACGCCAGTGCGGAAGTGACGTCACCGGAGAAAAGACGGCCGATCCAGGCCCAGAAGCTCGACAGCAGCGGCCAGGCGTCGAGCGCGCCGCGCGTCCATACGACCGCGTCGTCCCAGTAGAAGTAACCGAGCCCCGCGGCCAGCACCACCATCAGGCCCAAAGGCAGCAGCGACAGCACGATCACGCGCGGCAGCATGCAATAGGCGACCGCGCGCCAGAAGGAGTCGAGGAGCAGGCGCATGAGGCAGCGAGGATAACGCGTCGGACGCGCCTTTCAGGGCCCGGAGCCCCTCAGCCGCGACCGGCCATCCGCTTCAGGCCGAGCCACTGCTGGGCCCAGAAGCCACGGCCGTAGTCGCGCACGCGCCCAGTCGCGTCCGGCTCGACCTGGTCGCGGATGCCGGTCGGGTCGTAGCGGTCCTCGAAGTTCGCGGTGCGAAACAGCATGTCCCACCACGGCAGCAGCACGCCGAAGTTGTGGCCGCCCAGCGTGCTCTTGCCGTTCGACTCGTGCCCCAGTCCGATGCTGTGGTGCAGCCGGTGGAAGCGCGGGCTGATCCACAGCCGCTCGCCGATGGCGCCGAAGCTCAGCCGCAGGTTGGCGTGCTGCAGGCTTTCGCTGAGCTGCGTGAAGGCGACGAAGGCGATGAACTGCCCCGGCGCCACGCCGATCAGCTGCGCCACGATGACGATCAGCGTGTCATGGACGATGTCGTCGAGCAGGTGGTTGCGGTCGTCGCTCCACATGGTCATCTGGCGCTGCGAGTGGTGCAGCGAATGCAGGCCCCACCACCAGTTGAACTGGTGCTGGCCGCGATGGATCCAGTAGCCGACGAAGTCGAGCACCACGAGGTAGATGGCGAAGGCCACCACCGGCACGTCGGTCACGCCGGGCCACACCTCGTCGAGATGAAAGGTGCCCCACCCCGCCGTGCGCAGGCTGCCCAGTGCGTCGTCGAAGAAGGGCTGCAGCGTGAAGAACAGCGCCAGCCGGAACAGGCCGAGGCGGTGGATCAGCGTGTAGAGCACGTCGATGCGGACCGCATGGCGATCGACCACCGGCTCCACCGAGCGCCAGCGCTGCAGCGGCCCGATGACCGCGATCAGCACCAGGATCTGGATGAGGCCGACCAGCAGCCAGCCGGTGGCATCGAAGGCGTCCTCGGTCCAGCCGCCGAGGCCGACGGCATAGACCAGCGGCTGCACGGCGGTCTCGAAGAACCAGCCCTGCAGGGCGGAAAAGGCGTCTGTCAGCCAATCGATCATGGCGGCAACTCGGTCAGGGGTGGGATGCGATCCAGGCGCGGAAGTCCGGATGCTGGCGCAGCGTCTGGAAACAGAAGCCCTTGGCCTTGAGACCGACGATCAGCGGCTCGAGGTTGGCCGGCGCCCACGGGTCCTTGCGCGACCAGATGCCCAGGTGCGCGAGCAGGATGTCGCCAGGGCGAATGGTGTCGAGCGCCTGCGTCAGCAGCCTGGCGTTGCTGAACTTCTCGCTCGGCAGTTCGTCGCCGAGGAAGCCGGCGGGTGCCCAGCCGACGTACTTGTAGCCGCAGCCCTCGGCGGCGGCCAGCAACGCGGGGGACGTCTTGCCGCCCGGCGCGCGGTACAGCGGCAGCGGTTTCTTGCCCGTGATGGCGGCCAGGCGGTCGGACGACTTGCGGATGTTGGCGCAGTACTCGGCCGCGCTCCAGGTCGATTCCTTGCCGTCCTGCGGGCCGGCCGAAGGCTTGATGCGGAAGCTCGGCGGCGCGCCCTTGACGTCGGCGCGCCAGTACGCGTGGTCGTAAGTGTGGGAGCCGAACTCGTTGCCCTCGGCCGCCCTCGCCTTCCACCACGGCGCCCAATGGTCGTCGAGGCTGTCGCCGTCGGTCTGGGTGCGCTCGGCGGCGGCGAAGAAGGTGACGCGCACGTCCTGCCGCTTGAGCACGTCGGCCACCAACGGGGCGACGCCCATGTGGCCGGTGTCGAAGGTCAGGTACACGGGCTTTTCGCAGGTGGCGCCCGGCTGCGCGCCCCAGGCCACGGGCGCCAGGGCCCCGGCCAGCGACAACGCGAGGGCCGCGCCGATGCGGCTAGATGCGCTTGCCATGATCGAGCGTCCAGACACCGTGCGGCGAACGGCCGACGTTGACCTGGCGCACGACCTTGTTGCTGGCCAGGTCGACCACGCTGAGCTTCTTGGCCCATCGCGAAGTCACGTACAGCGTCTTGCCATCGGCCGAGACGTCCATGCAGTCGGGGCCACCGGGCACGGGATAGTTCGCGATGACCTTCAGCGTCGCCAGGTCGATCCGGCTGATGCTGTTGGCCACGCGGTTGCTCACGAACACGCTCTTGCCGTCGCCGGCCGAACGGAAGGCGTGGGCGCCCTTGCCGGTGGGGATCTTGCCGACCAGCTTCGGCTCGGCGCCGGCCACGTCGAACACCTGCACGCCGTCGCTGCCGGTCAGCCCCACCAGCAGGGTCTTGTCGTTGTGCACGCCGAAGATGTCGGCCGGCATGGTGCCAGTGGCGGTGCGCCACTTGACGGTCTGCGTGGGCAGATCGATGGCGATCATCTCGTCGCTGTCCTGCATCGTCACGTAGGCGATGGTGCTGGTGTTGTCGATCCAGATGTGGCTGGGCGTCTTGCCGCTGGCGATGCGCTTGGCCAGCTTCAGGTCTTTCCCGTCCCAGCGGTAGATGTCGACGTGGTTCAGGCGGTTGCCCGCCGTGACGAACCACTTCATGTCGCGCGAGAACTGCAGCTGGTACGGATCGATGATGCCGTAGACCACGCGCTGCACTTCGGCCGTGCGGGGGTTCAGGAAGGTCAGCGAATCGCCCGCCGAGTTGGCCACGATGACCGATTTCTCGTCGGGCGTCATGTAGAGGTGGTGCGGCTCCTTGCCGGTGGCGATGCGCTGCTTTTCCGTCCAGTCGACCGGATTGATCACGCTCACGTTGGCATCCAGCGAGTTGAGCACGAAGATCGGCGGAGGTTCGGCCGGCGCGGCAGCAGCGGTGTGTGCCGCCAGGGCCGTCAGACAGGAAAGCAGGAAGGCCGCGGTGCGGCCGTTCGGTCGAGCAGGGAGTCGCAAGGGAAGGTTCCGAGAGAGAGCTGCGAATCTTAACGGCCAGGTCTTATGGCTGGCTGACCGGGAATACGCTCTTTCGCTCGCTTTTCCCCTCTATTTCGCCGGTTTCGCCGGCTTGGCCGGCGCGCGCAGCGCCGCGACCTCTTCGGCCGTCAGCCACCGCCACTGCCCCGGTGCCAGGTCGCCGGGCAGCGCCAGGTCGCCGATGCGCGAACGATGCAGTCCCTCGACCCGGTTGCCGACCGCCGCCAGCATGCGCTTGACCTGGTGGTATTTGCCCTCGGTGAGCGTGAGCCGCAGGTGCAGCGGGCTGTCGGATTCGCAAGCGGCCGCGCGCACGGGCTTCGGGTCGTCGTCGAGCACGACGCCGGCCAGCAGCTTCGCGATCTGCGCTTCGTCCACCGGGTGCTTGGCCGTCACTTCATAGACCTTCGGCACATGATGCTTGGGCGAACCCATCTTGTGGATGAACTGACCGTCGTCGGTCATCAGCAGCAGGCCGGTTGTGTCCTGGTCGAGCCGGCCGATCGCCTGCACGCCCTGCACCGCCCCCTTGTTGGGGCGCAGGCGCAGCGGCGACGGCAGCAGCGTGTAGATGCTCGGGTAGGTCGAGGGCTTCTGGGAGCACTCGGTGCCGGCCGGCTTGTGCAGCATCAGATAGGCCTTCTCGTGGTACGCCCACGCGGTGCCCTGGACGGTGAAAAGCAGGCCGTCGGGATCGAGATCGGCAAAGGGGTCGGTCACCGCCTGGCCCGCGACGGTCACGTGGCCTTGCTGGACCAGGCCCGCGCACACGCGGCGCGTGCCGAAGCCCTGGGTGTAGAGGATGTCTTGCAGGTGCATGAAAAATGAAAAAAGCGGCCGTGCCGACAAGGGCACGACCGCCTTCTAGTTTGCCGCAGTATCAGTAGCCGGCGGCCAGGCCGGTGTTGCGGCGGGGGTCGTTGGCGCCATAGAAGCGGTTGGCGCCGACCGGCTTGCCGCCAAGGGATGGCGCACCGACGATGATCGCCGCCAGGTGGTTGGCCGGCTGCGGCACGCCCAGGTTGTGGCCCATGTCGGTCAGGATCTTGCGCGTGTCGGGGCTCAGCGCGAAGGTCTCGACGTTGGTGACGTCGGGCAGCCACTGCTGGTGGAAGCGCGGCGCGTCGACGGCCTCCTGTACGTTCATGCCGTAGTCGACGACGTTCAGGATGGTGTGCAGCACGGCCGTGATGATGCGGCTGCCGCCCGGCGTGCCGACCACGAACACCGGCTTGCCGTCCTTCGACACGATGGTCGGGCTCATCGAGCTCAGCGGGCGCTTGCCCGGCTCGATCTTGTTGGCCTCGCCCTGCACCAGGCCGTAGAGGTTGGGCACACCCACCTTCGCGGTGAAGTCGTCCATCTCGTTGTTCAGCAGCACACCGGTCTTGGCAGCCGTGACCTTGGCGCCGAACCAGTCGTTCAGCGTGTAGGTGACCGACACCGCGTTGCCCCACTGGTCGGTGATCGAATAGTGGGTGGTGTTGCTGCCTTCATGCGGCGCCACGCCGGGCTTGATGTCCTTCGAGACGCCGGCCTTCTTCGGGTCGATGGCGGCGCGGATCTTCTCGGCGTAGCTCTTGTCGAGCAGCCGCTCGAGCGGGTTCTTCACGAAGTCGGGGTCGCCCAGGTAGCTGTTGCGGTCCACGTAGGCATGGCGCATGGCTTCGATCTGGTAGTGCACCGATTGCGCCGAGCGGAAGCCCAGGTCCTTGAGCGGATAGCCCTCGAGGATGTTGAGCATCTCGCAGATGATCACGCCGCCCGAGCTGGGCGGCGGCGCCGACACCACACGGTAGCCGCGGTAGTCGCACTCGACCGGCGCGAGTTCGCGCGTCTTGTACTGGTCGAGGTCGGCCTGCGTGATGATGCCCTTGCCGGCCTGGCTGGAAGCCACGATGGCCTGGCCCACCCAGCCCTTGTAGAACCCCTCGGTGCCCTTGGCGCTGATTTCCTTCAGCGTCCTGGCGAGGTCTTTCTGCACCAGCTTCTGGCCGACGGCGAAAGGCTCGCCCTTGTTGAGGAAGATCGCGCCGGAGACGGGGTCCTTCTTGAAATCGTTGGTGGCCGTGAGCAGCATGTCGATGTCGCCCTGCTCCAGCGCGAAGCCCTTGTCGGCCAGCTGGATCGACGGGGCGATCAGGTCGGCGCGCTTCATCGTGCCGTACTTTTCGCGCGCGTACTCCATGCCGGAGACCGAGCCCGGCACGCCCACGGCGAGGTGCCCGTTGGTGCTCAGGCCCTTGATGACGTTGCCGTCCTTGTCGAGGTACATATTGGCCGTGGCGGTCAGCGGCGCCTTCTCGCGGAAGTCGAGGAAGGTCTTGCGGCCATCGGCCAGCTGCACAGTCATGAAGCCGCCGCCGCCGAGATTGCCGGCGGCCGGATACACCACCGCCAGCGCATAACCCACGGCCACCGCCGCATCGACCGCGTTGCCGCCGCGCTTGAGCACGTCGACACCGACCTTGCTGGCCAGGTGCTGCGCGCTCACGACCATCCCGTGCTCGGATGCGACGGGCGCCACCGACGCGGCATTCGCCGCGCCGGCGGCCGCCAGCGCGAGCACCGCGGCGACGGCAGCGCGCAGCTTCGGGGTCCATTGGATTTGTTGCATGTGAAAGTCTCCTCTTGGGCGTGATGAAGAATGAAGTTCAGGCCGTCAGCAGTGCCTTGCGGCGCAGGGCGTCGAGCGCCAGCGCGACCTGCTGGCGGGCGAATTCCTTGACTGCCGGCGGGTCGGTCAGCGGCTTGTCGTCCTTGACGAAGCGCAGGCGATCGCTGCGCACTTCCGCTTCGAGATGCTCAGCCAGGGCGTCGTGCGAGTGTGTGCCGTCGAGCAGCGGCAGCAGGCTTCGCTCGAGCAGCGTCAGCACCACGGGCTCGTGCCATTGATTGCAGGTGTTGGCTGTGGCACCGGCGCCTGACGCAAGGCCGGAAGCACCCCGAACAGCGGGCAGGACCCGCGGCCGGTCGGAAATCGTGTCGGCCGCCGGCACCGCAGTGCGGCGGATGCGCAGGGCGCCGAGGATCAGCAGCTCCTCGAGCATGGCCAGCACGGCCGCCTCGACTTCGGCGGGCGGCTGCGCCGTGAGCGCGGAGGTGGCCTCGATGAGGGCCGGGACCGACATCGACGCCGGATAACGCATGTCGAGCAGATGCGCCACCGCCTTGTGCACCGGTACCCGCAGCGTGACCTTGCGGCCCTGGATCGCGCTGCACGGCTGCTCGCGGGCATCGAGCGTGAGCGCCTCGCCGCCGTCGGCCTTGAAGACGCCGGCGAACTCGAGCAAACGGATGCGCGCGGGCTCCAGCTTGTAGCGGATATGCCTGGCCTGCTCCTGCTTGACCAGCAGGGTCTGGCGGAAGGTGCGATTGACCAGGAAGTCGAGGTACTGCTCCATCATGACCTGGCTGCCACCGCATTCGCGCAGCAGCGGATCGCGCACCTTGTCGCCGTAGTTCTGCACGAACATCGTCGACGGCTCCGCATCGGCCAGGTAGGCGAGGCCATGAACGTTCGCGCGCGCCACGAACTCCTTGAAATAGCACGGGGCGTTGCAGGGCTCGAGGAACTCGTGCAGCAGGTACGAGCTGTTGGCGCTGCGCACGATCGGCATCGCCTCCTCGAGCGTCTTCTTGAGCACGCTGTCGGCGCGGGCCGACTGCTCGAGGAAATCGAGCATGCCGCGTGCATAGGACAGCTTTTCGTCGGGCGTATCGCGTGGGCCACCGCGCAGGATCATTGCGTCGCGCACGATCTCGCGCGCCTTCCAGCCGGGGTACACGTTGTAGCTCACGTAGGCCACGCCGCTCGGTGCGAGGTTCTCCGAGCAGATGCGCAGGATCGCGTCCTGCACCGGGCCCGGCACCCAGCTGTAGACGCCGTGGCACACGATGTAGTCGAACTGGCCGAACGAGGCGTCGATGTCCGCAAGGTTGAAGGCCTTGAGTTCGATGTTCGACAGCCCGGCGCGCCCGATGGCCGCCATGCCCTGCGCCACCTGCACCGGCGAGAGGTCGACGCCGATCGCAGAAGCCTCGGGGTGGCGCGCCGCAAAGGGAATCAGGTTGCCGCCGGCCGCGCAGCCGAGCTCCAGCACGCGGGCCGTTGCAGGAGACGGAACATCGAGCCCGAAGAGAAATGCCAGCGCTTCCAGATGCTCCATTGCCGACTGTGGAAACGGATGCGAGTCATAGGGCACCGTGTCGTAGTAAGTGGTCAACTCTGAAGTCAGCGAATCCGGCACGGGCGTCCTTTTCGGGATCTGGGCAAGCGGCAGTGCCTTGGTACGGGCACCGCGGGCAGCGATGGATTGCAGCAAATGCAATGTGACAACGCTGGCCGACTATAGCCCGCGTTCGAGCAAAAAAACGAGCCCGCGCAGGCCGCGCGAATGGCACAGAAAAAAGCCCAGCCGCGAGGGCTGGGCTTGAAAGCCTCTCTGCTTGGCATGCATCGAGGTCCCCGCACAGGTTGACCAGCGGGGGACGGTTACCCGTCAAGGAGAAATTTCGGCCGGGACACAGTTTACTGTATATTTATACAGTCTTTTCAGAAAGGATACCTGCCATGTCTCTGACCGAAGAAAC
This sequence comes from Variovorax sp. Varisp46, assembly GCF_059491885.1. Lineage (NCBI taxonomy): Bacteria > Pseudomonadati > Pseudomonadota > Betaproteobacteria > Burkholderiales > Comamonadaceae > Variovorax > Variovorax sp. Varisp46. Next base: position 866,937 of record NZ_CP168515.1, on the reverse strand, counting down.
AACCGCTGCGCCCAATCACGCGCTCAAGGAAGCGCTGGCCTGGATCTCGAAGTTCGCGCACGCGTGGAAGGCCATCGAGCCTTCGCCGAGAAGCCTCAGCATCGACGGCTTCATCATCTGGGGGCCTGTGCTCTACGAGAAGCACAAGGGTGAAGATCCCGTGCAGTTGGCGCGCCAGTTGTTCGGCAAGTCCGGTGAATACTTCAAGTATCTCTACCCCGAGCGCGGGCCCGGCTCCAGCGATCGCCGGTCTTAGAATGACCCGATGAATTGGCGCACACTGCTTCCGCTTGCCTTGGTCCTCACCGGCTGCTCGACACCACCCAACGAAGTGACGCAGGTTCGCGACGGCGTGCTGCGGGCCAAGACGTACGTACAAGCCTCGGACTATTGCGACGCGCAAAGCAAGACGCCGCGCTGGCTCGGCAAGGCGCCTGCAGAACAGGGCGTCCTGTTCCAGTGCAACTGAGTCTGGGCGCTGGACATGGTCCAGCATCTGCAAGCCCTTGTTCAGAGAGGCTCGCGTTGAGAAATGTGGTGGAGCTGGGGGGATTTGAACCCCCGTCCGCAAGCCTTCATCGCGCAGTTCTACATGTTTAGTGATCTGATTTGAGTCTCGCTTCCGGAGTCGCGCAGTCACACGCTAAACCGGACGCCAGCACCCTATTTTCTCGCCCCGACCCAAGGTACCCGGATCGGAGCCAGCCCATGTAATTATCCTTGCAGCCGGGAGGTCAGGATTGCTCCAGACCCCCTTGCCCAGCCCATCGGCCAACTGTTGCAAGGCTCACTGGCAATTAAGCAGCGAGTGCGAAACGTTCGTCGTTTGCAGTTAGTTTGTTTGAATCTGTTTTACGAGCGCATTCAGCTCGACATGCCCCGCTGCGACTCCGAACCCACGTCGAAACCAGTGCAGCCCCAAGCCTCGCATTTTAGGCTCTATTGAGTAACTTCAAGAGCTCAAGGGGCGAAGAGATTGAAGCATCCGCCTGCCAGAGCGTCGAATCGGCCTGCGGCCCCATGTAGCCATAGGTCGCCGCAACCGTGCGCATGCCCGCAGCCCGGCCCGCGATGATGTCGCGCTCGTCGTCGCCGACGTAGACACATGCCTCCGATGGCACGCCGAGCCGGCGCGCCGCCTCATGCAAGGGCTCGGGATGCGGCTTCGCAAATGGCGTGGTGTCGCCGCTCACTACCGCACCCGCACTCGCGAAAAGCGGAATGGCACGCGTCAGCGGATCGGTAAAGCGCATCGACTTGTTGGTGACGATGCCCCACAGCAACCCAAGCTCGCGCAGCGCCTCGATCAGCGCCTGGATGCCGTCGAATACCTGCGTGTTGAGCAGCATGCGGCGCTCATAAGCCACGAAGAACTCTTCGCGCAGCTCATTGAACTCGGGCGAATCCGGCGTGATGCCGAAAGCGATACCGAGCATGCCGCGCGCGCCTGCTCCGGCCATGGGGCGGTAGCGCTCCAGCGGGTATGAATGGAGGCCGCGATCGGTGCGCATCTTGTCGGCTGCAGCACCCAGATCGGGCGCACTGTCGATCAGCGTGCCGTCGAGGTCGAACAGCACGGCCCGCGTCTGCACGCCCATCATTTCCTTGGATCCGGCGAGGCCGGCTTCTGCGTGGCGAACATGTAGTTGACGCTGGTGTCGCCGCTGAGCCAGTAGCGCCGGGTCAACGGGTTGTGCTCCATGCCGCGGGTGTGCCGCAGATCCAAGCCCGCCGCGCGGCAGTAGCCGGCCAGTTCGCTGGGCCGGATCAGCTTTGCATATTCGTGGGTCCCGCGCGGCAGCATGCCGAGGACGTACTCGGCGCCCACGATCGCAAACATGAACGACTTCAGATTGCGGTTGATCGTCGAGAAGAACACCCAACCGCCCGGCTTGACGAGCGCTGAGCAGGCCTGGATCACCGAGGCCGGCTGCGGCACATGCTCGAGCATCTCCATGCAGGTGACGACATCAAAGCTGCCGGGCTGTTCGGCAGCCAGCGCCTCAGCACTGATTTCGCGGTACTTCACTCCGCGGGTGCCGGCCTCGAGCGCATGCAGTTGCGCGACCTTGAGCGCCTTGCCCGCAAGGTCGATGCCCAGCACCTCGGCGCCCTTGCGAGCCATCGAGTCGGCCAGGATGCCGCCGCCGCAGCCGACATCAAGCACGCGGCGCTGCGAAATTGGCGCAATTCCGTCAATCCAGTCCAGGCGCAGCGGATTGATTTCATGCAACGGGCGGAATTCGCTCTCCAAATCCCACCAACGATGTGCGAGCTCTGAAAACTTGGCCAGTTCGGCGGGATCCGCATTCACATTTTCTGTCATACAGCGATTATGAAACGAGCAATGACCGATAAGCACCGTGTCGGCTTTGCCGACAAAGGATCAATCGCGAATTCGACGGCCATAAAAAAACCCCGCCTAGGCGGGGTTTTCATGATCGATGGAATCGATTGATTAGTTGGCGCGAGTGCCGACCACTTCGATTTCCACGCGACGGTTCTTGGCGCGGCCTTCCTTGGTGCGGTTGTCAGCCACAGGCTGCTTCTCGCCCTTGCCTTCGGTGTAGACGCGGTTGCGTTCGATGCCCTTCGAGACCAGGAAGGCCTTGACGGCTTCGGCGCGACGCACCGACAGACGCTGGTTGTAGGCGTCCGTACCGATCGAATCGGTGTGGCCCACAGCGATGATGACTTCGAGGTTCACGCCACGGATCTTCTCGACCAGGTCGGTCAGCTTGGCGCGACCTTCGGGCTTCAGAACCGACTTGTCGAAGTCGAAGAAGGCGTCAGCAGCGAAGGTCACCTTGTTGGCAGCGACTTGCGGCGCGGCCGGTGCGGCCGGAGCAGCAGGGGTCGGAGCAACAGCAGCCGGAGCAGCAGGAACCAGAGCGCCGTCGCAACCAGCGGCAGCCGTAGCCGGCGTCCAGTTGGCATCGCGCCAGCACAGTTCGTTCGTGCCGTTCTTCCAAACCAGTTCGCCGGTGCCGTTTTGCCAGTTGTCGATCGTAGGACCGCCGTCCGCAGCGGTGACACGGGTCTGCGCGCCGGCGGCAGTGGCGAGCGCAGCGACTGCAAACATCATCGCCACTTTATTCAGTTTCTTCATGGTTCTCCTCTTGGGGAAAAAGCCGCAGCCGCGCTGCGAATCAAGGACGCTTTAAGTGACCACCACCCAAAACGTTGAGGCGATTGTGCCATAGGGTCTTTGGCAAACAGGCCGCTGGACAGCCCGGAAGCGTAGGACGGAGGCGGAATAGGCCGCTTGTGTTGCGGCGGTGCGACACCCCTCACAGCGTAAAATTTCGCCTTCCTGCCGCCAGCCCCTTGCTCATGACCTCCTTCGCAAAAGAAACCCTGCCCATCAGTCTCGAAGAGGAAATGCGCAGCAGCTATCTCGATTACGCCATGAGCGTGATCGTGGGCCGAGCGCTCCCCGACGCCCGCGATGGCCTCAAGCCCGTGCACCGGCGCGTGCTGTACGCGATGCATGAGCTCAACAACGATTGGAACCGGCCATACAAGAAGTCGGCCCGTATCGTCGGCGACGTGATCGGTAAATATCACCCGCACGGCGACCAGTCGGTCTACGACACCATCGTGCGACTGGCCCAGGATTTCTCGATGCGCCACATGCTGGTCGACGGCCAGGGCAACTTCGGGTCGGTCGATGGAGACAACGCGGCCGCAATGCGGTATACGGAAATCCGGCTGGCCAAAATTGCGCACGAAATGCTGGCCGATATCGATAAGGAAACTGTCGACTTTCAGGACAATTACGACGGTTCGGAAAAAGAACCGAAAGTGCTGCCCAGCCAGTTGCCGAATTTGCTGGTCAATGGCTCCGGCGGTATTGCGGTCGGTATGGCCACCAATATCCCGCCGCACAACCTGAATGAGGTTGTCGACGCCTGCCTGCACCTGCTGCGCAACCCCGAAGCCAGCATCGACGAGCTGATGGAAATCGTGCCGGCGCCCGACTTCCCCACCGCCGGCATCATCTACGGCATCAACGGCGTGAAGGACGGCTACCGCACCGGCCGCGGCAAGGTCGTGATGCGCGCCAAGTGCCACTTCGAGGACATCGACCGCGGCCAGCGCCAGGCGATCATCGTCGACGAGCTCCCCTACCAGGTCAACAAGAAGACGCTGCAGGAACGCATGGCCGAGCTGGTGCACGAGAAGAAGATCGAAGGCATCAGCCACATCCAGGACGAGTCCGACAAGTCGGGCATGCGCCTGGTGATCGAGCTCAAGCGCGGCGAAGTGCCCGAGGTGGTGCTCAACAACCTCTACAAGCAGACGCAGCTGCAGGACACCTTCGGCATCAACATGGTGGCGCTGGTCGACGGCCAGCCCAAGCTGTGCAACCTGAAGGACCTGATCCAGGTATTCCTGCAGCACCGCCGCGAAGTGGTCACGCGCCGCACCGTCTTCACGCTGCGCAAGGCCCGCGAACGCGGCCACGTGCTCGAAGGCCTGGCGGTGGCGCTCGCCAACATCGACGAATTCATCCGCATCATCCGCGAATCGCCCACGCCACCCGTTGCCAAGGCCGAGCTGATGACCCGCAGCTGGGACAGCAAGCTGGTGCGCGAAATGCTCACGCGCACGCGCGCCGACGGCGGCGTGATCAACGCGGACGACTACCGCCCCGAAGGCCTCGAGCGCGAGTTCGGCATGGGCGGCGACGGCCTCTACCGCCTGTCGGAAACGCAAGCCCAGGAAATCCTGCAGATGCGCCTGCAGCGCCTGACCGGCCTCGAGCAGGACAAGATCGTCGCCGAATACAAGGACGTGATGGCCGAGATCGACGACCTGCTCGACATCCTCGCCAAGCCCGAACGCGTCTCGACCATCATTGGCGAAGAACTCGGCACCATCAAGCAGGAGTTCGGCCAGTCGAAGACCGGCGCGCGCCGCAGCCTGGTGGAGCACAGCGCCTACGACCTCTCGACCGAAGACCTGATCACGCCGACCGACATGGTCGTCACGCTCTCGCACAGCGGCTACATCAAGAGCCAGCCGCTGGGCGAATACCGCGCACAAAAACGCGGTGGTCGCGGCAAGCAGGCCACGGCCACGAAGGAAGACGACTGGATCGACCAGCTTTTCATCGCCAACACGCACGACTACATCCTGTGCTTCTCGAACCGCGGCCGGCTGTATTGGCTCAAGGTGTGGGAAGTGCCGGCGGGTTCACGCGGCTCGCGCGGACGCCCCATCGTCAACATGTTCCCGCTGCAGGAAGGCGAGAAGATCAACGTCGCCCTCGCCCTGACCGGCGATAAGCGCAACTTCCCGGCCGACCAATACGTATTCATGGCAACCTCGATGGGCACGGTCAAGAAGACGGCGCTCGACGAGTTCAACAACCCGCGCAAGGGCGGCATCATTGCCGTGAACCTCGATGAAGGCGATTACCTGATCGGCGCGGCACTCACCGACGGCAAGCACGACGTGATGCTCTTCAGCGACAACGGAAAAGCCGTGCGCTTCGACGAGGAAGACGTCCGGCCGCTGGGCCGCAACGCCCGCGGCGTGCGCGGCATGTCGCTGGAGCCGGGCCAGGGCGTGATCGCCATGCTGGTGGCCGAGGATGAGCAGCAAAGCGTGCTCACCGCCACGGAAAATGGTTACGGAAAGCGGACAAGCATTACCGAATACACCCGCCACGGCCGGGGAACCAAAGGCATGATCGCGATTCAACAGAGTGAGCGCAACGGCAAGGTCGTTGCCGCCACTCTGGTGCATGCGGATGATGAGATCATGCTCATCACCGACAAGGGCGTGCTGGTGCGCACCCGGGTTGCCGAAATTCGCGAACTTGGTCGCGCAACGCAAGGCGTTACGCTGATCGGGCTCGACGAAGGCGCCAAACTCAGCGGGCTACAACGTATCGTCGAAAACGACGCGAATGGCGAAACCGAGCCTGACGCGGACGGTACTTCCTCATCTTCAACGGAGAATCCTCAGTGAAAAAAATCAAACTCGCGCTTCTGACGGTCGCCCTGGCTGGCAGTTCGATGGCCGCCATGGCCCAGGACAAGGCCACGCTCATCAAGCAGTTCATCGACATCCAGCGCCCCGGCATCGAATCGCTGGCACGCGGCCTGGTCGAGCAATCGAGCGCTCCGATCGCACAGGCGGGTTCGCAGTACCTCCAGACGCAAGTGCCTGAAGCCAAGCGCGAAGCCGCCGCCAAGGCTGCCGACGCCGAACTGAAGAAGTACTTCGACGAGACCTATCCGATCGTTCGCGACAAGGCCATTCAACTGGCCCCAGGCGCCCTCACCCCGCTGCTGGAGCAGAACTTCAACGAAGACGAACTCAAGCAGCTGCTGGCCTGGATCAACTCGCCCCTGAGCAAGAAGTACCAGGACCTGAACCCGAAGATGCAGACCGCACTGACGGAAAAGCTCGTGTCCGACACGCGCGCCTCGGTCGAACCCAAGATGCGCGCACTCGACACCGCCGTCGCCAAGGCACTCGGCGCGCCGACCGACGGTGCTGCCCAAGGTTCCGCTCCCGCCAAGGCACCTGCCAAGGCTCCAGCCAAGAAGTAAAAGCAACGTGACCCAGCAGCAGACGCCGGCCGGCAAGCGCCCCTACAACTTCTCGGCCGGTCCGGCTGCCATGCCGGAGGCGGTGCTGCAACGCGCCGCCGCCGAAATGCTCGATTGGCAGGGTAGCGGCATGAGCGTGATGGAAATGAGCCATCGCGGCAAGGAATTCGGCACCATCTGCACGCAGGCCGAAGCCGACTTCCGCACGCTGCTGGCCGTGCCTTCGCATTTCCACATCCTGTTCATGCAGGGCGGCGGCCTTGGCGAAAACGCCATCGTGCCGATGAACCTGTCGCGCGGCAAAACCGCCGATTTCGTCCTCACCGGCAGCTGGAGCATCAAGTCGCACAAGGAAGCGCAGCGCTATTGCACGGCGCGCGTGGCCGCGAGCAATGCCGAGGACCAGCATACGAAGCTGCCCGATCCGTCGACCTGGCAACTCTCCAAGGATGCCTCGTACGTGCACGTATGCTCCAACGAGACCATCAACGGCATCGAATTCCAGCAACTGCCCGACCTGGCCGCGCTCGGCAGCAATGCCCCGCTGGTCATCGATTTTTCCTCGCACGTTGCTTCGCGCAGCGTCGACTGGGGCCGCGTGGGCCTTGCCTTCGGCGGCGCACAAAAGAATCTCGGTCCCGCCGGCCTGACGATCGTGGTCGTGCGCGACGATCTGCTGGGCCACGCGCTCGAGATCTGCCCGAGCGCGTTCAACTACAAGACCGTGGCCGACAACAACTCCATGTACAACACCCCGCCGACCTGGGGCATCTACATGGCGGGGCTCACGTTCCAATGGCTGCTGCAGCAGACCGAAGGCACGCACACCGGCATCGCCGCCATGGAGCAGCGCAACATCGCCAAGGCGAAGCTGCTGTACGGTTTCATCGACGGCTCCGACTTCTATGCCAACCGCATCGACCCCGGCTGCCGCTCGCGCATGAACGTGCCGTTTTTCCTGGCGGACGAAAGCCGCAACGAAGCTTTCCTGGCCGGCGCGCGCGAGGCCGGGCTGCTGCAGCTCAAGGGCCACAAGTCAGTGGGCGGCATGCGTGCAAGCATCTACAACGCCATGCCGCTGGCAGGCGTACAGGAACTTGTGAGCTACATGCGAGAATTCGAGCGATCGCATGCCTAGGCGCATGCCCTAGCTGCTCGCACGATGACCGCCTCCACACCCACAACGCCCTCTTCTCCTTCCGATAAATCAGAAAGCCTGGCCGATCTGCGCGTGCAGATCGACTCGCTCGACCAGCAGCTGCTGAGCCTGCTCAACGAACGAGCCCACGTTGCCGAACTGGTCGGCGAGGTGAAGAAGCGCGAGGGCACGCCGTTCTTCCGCCCCGACCGCGTGGCACAGGTCATCGAGAAGATGAAGAAAAGCAATGGCGGTCCGCTCAAGGATCTCCATGTGGCGGCCATATGGCGCGAAATCATGTCGGCCTGCCTGGCGCTCGAATCGCCGCAACGCGTGGCCGTTCTCGGTCCCGAAGGCACTTTCTGCGAGCAGGCGGCCATCGAGTACTTCGGCGGCGCCGCCGACCTGATCTATTGCGCCAGCTTCGACGAGGTGTTCCACGCCACCGCCGCGGGCAGCGCCCAGTACGGCGTCGTCGGCGTCGAGAACTCGACAGAAGGCGTGGTCACGCGCTCGCTCGACCTGTTCCTGCATTCGCCCACCCACGTGGTCGGTGAAGTCAGCCTGCTGGTGCGCCACCACCTGCTGCGCAGCAGCAATTCGCTCGAAGGCATCGAGGCCGTGCTGGCCCATCCACAGGCGCTCGCGCAATGCCAGACCTGGCTGTCCAAGCACCTGCCCAACGCCGAGCGGCGCGCCGTATCGAGCAACGCCGAAGGCGCCCGCCTCGCGGCGACCAACCCGGCCTGGGCCGCGCTGGCCGGCGAACGCGCTGCCACCCGCTTCGGCCTGCACATCGTGGCGCATGCCATCCAGGACGACTCGTACAACCGCACCCGCTTCTCGGTGATCTGCCTGCCGCAGACGCTGGCCATGCCGCCGGCCTCCGGGCGCGATTGCACCAGCCTGATCGTCTCAGTGCCGAACCGGCCCGGCGCGGTGCACGACCTGCTGGTGCCGCTGAAGGCCAACAACGTGTCAATGACGCGTTTCGAGTCGCGTCCCGCGCGCACCGGCCAGTGGGAGTACTACTTCTACATCGACCTCGACGGTCACCCTTCGCAGCCCAACGTGGCCGCGGCGCTGGCCGAACTGCGCGGACTCTGCGCCTTCTACAAGGTGCTGGGCGCCTATCCCGTCAAGGCCTGAGCGGCAGGCAAGCAGAAGCATGTTCGAACAACTGGGACTGATCGGCTGCGGCCTGATGGGCGGCTCGTTTGCGCTCGCACTCAAGCGCGCGAAACTGGTGAAACGCGTGGTGGGCTACAGCAAGTCGCCCTCCACCACCGAGCGGGCGCGCCAGCTGGGCGTGATCGACGTGGTGGCGCCTTCGGCGCTGCTGGCGGTATCGGGCGCCGACATCGTGTTGCTGGCGGTGCCGGTGGCGGCGTCGGAAGCCACATTCAAGGCCATCCGCCATGGCATTTCGAGCGAAACGCTCGTGATGGACGTGGGCTCGACCAAGGGCGACGTGATCGAGGCCGCACGCAACGGCCTGCAGAAGCAGTTCGCGAACTTCGTGCCGGCACATCCGATTGCCGGCAAGGAGCTCTCGGGCATCGAGCATGCAGAGGCTTCGCTTTTCACCGGCCGCCAGGTCGTGCTGACGCCCGTCAAGACCACGCTGCGCTCCAATGTGCAGCGGGCCTCGCAGGCATGGAGCGGCATCGGCGCGCACGTCGTCACCATGACGCACGACGAGCACGACGCCGCCTTCGCCGCCGTGAGCCACCTGCCGCACCTGCTGGCCTTCGCGTACACCAACGCCATCGCCAGCCAGCCGCAGGGCGACCGGTTCCTGAGCCTCGCGGGCCCAGGCTTTCGCGACTTCTCGCGCATTGCCGCGAGCGACCCCGTCATGTGGCGCGATGTGCTGCTGGCCAACCGCGAACAGGTGCTGCAGCAGTCGAAGGCCTTCCGCAAGGCGCTGGAAGACCTTGAAGCACTGATGACCGCAGGCGACCTGCAGGCACTGGAGCAATCCATCGCCGCCGCCAGCAAGACCCGCGCGGCCTGGAAGCCGGCCACCGACACCTCGTCGCAGCAGCAGGACAACTGAGATGTTCTCGACGGCCTTCCTCGATCTCCCGCCTCTCGCAGGCGCGGCCGGCACGGTCCGGCTGCCGGGCTCCAAGAGCATTTCCAACCGCGTGCTGCTGCTCGCTGCGCTCGCGAGCGGCACCACCACGATCCACGACCTGCTGGACTCCGACGACACGCGCGTGATGCTCGACGCCCTGCGCGCGCTCGGCTGCGGCATCGACCCTGCGGGCAGCGCGCTGCGCATCACCGGCCTGGGCGGGAAGCTGAAGCCCAACGAAACGCTGCTGCCGCTGTTCCTCGGCAATGCCGGCACCGCGATGCGCCCGCTGACCGCGGCGCTGTCGCTGCTGGGCGGTGAGTTCGAGCTCAGCGGCGTGCCGCGCATGCACGAGCGCCCGATCGGCGACCTCGTCGATGCACTGACCCAGCTTGGCTGCCGCATCGACTATCTCGGCAACCCCGGCTACCCGCCCCTGCGCATCCACCCCGTGCCGCACGGCGAACTCGCGCTCGATGCGCCGATCCGCGTCCGCGGCGACGTGTCGAGCCAGTTCCTCACTGCCTTGCTGCTGGCGTTGCCGCTTGCGGCAGCCGACGACATCGTGATCGAGGTGATCGGCGAGCTGATCTCCAAGCCCTATATCGAGATCACGCTGAACCTGCTGGCGCGCTTCGGCATCCAGGTGCAGCGCGACGGCTGGGAGCGTTTCACCATTCCCGCAGGCAGCCGCTACAGCTCGCCGGGCGACATCCACGTCGAGGCCGATGCCTCCTCCGCTAGCTATTTCATAGCACTGGGCGCCATCGCAACGGGCGTCCCGGGCAGGAACGGCATCCGGATCGAGGGCGTGGGCGCCGATTCGATCCAAGGCGACATCCGCTTCATCGACGCCGCCCGCCAGATGGGTGCGCTGGTCGACAGCGGCCCGAACTGGCTCGAAGTACGCCGCGGGGCGTGGCCGCTCAAGGCCATCGACCTCGACGCCAACCACATCCCCGACGCCGCGATGACGCTGGCCGTGATGGCACTCTACGCCGACGGCCCGAGCACGCTGCGCAACATCGCGAGCTGGCGCGTGAAGGAAACCGACCGCATCGACGCCATGGCCAACGAGCTGAAAAAGCTTGGCGCCGCCGTCGAAACGGGCCCCGACTTCATCCGCGTGCACCCGCTGGCGCAGGCTGGCTGGCTCCCGGCAAGCATCCGCACCTACGACGATCACCGCGTGGCCATGTGCTTCTCGCTCGCGGCCTTCAACCCGGCCGGCGTGCCGGTGCGCATCCTCGATCCGCACTGCGTCGCCAAGACCTTCCCCGACTACTTCGAGACCCTGTTCTCGGTGGCCGAGGCCGCCGAGGTACCGGTGATCTGCATCGACGGCCCGACCGCCTCCGGCAAGGGCACGCTGGCCGCCGAAGTGGCGCGCCTGCTGGGCTACCACTACCTCGATTCGGGCTCGCTGTACCGCGTGACCGGCCTCGCCATGCGCCGCGCCGGCCTGGACGCCAATGCCGCGAACGAACCGCAGATCGCCACCCTCGCCGCCGCGCTGCCCTTGCAGTTCACCGAGGGAAAGGTGCTGCTGGACGGGGAAGACGTAAGCGACGACATCCGCACCGAAGCCGCCGGCATGGACGCCTCGCGTGTCTCCGCGCTGCCCGCCGTGCGCGAGGCGCTGCAGGACCTGCAGCACCGCTTCCGCCGCCTGCCCGGCCTGGTGGCCGACGGACGCGACATGGGCACCGTGATCTTCCCCGATGCGGAGCTCAAGGTGTTCCTCACGGCCGGCGCCGCCCAGCGTGCCGAACGGCGCCATAAGCAGTTGATTTCAAAGGGTATTTCGACTACACTCGACAGTCTTCGCTCCGACTTGGAAGCACGCGACGCCCGGGACTCTTCCCGAAGCGTGGCACCTCTGAAGCCGGCGCAAGACGCTCGCCACCTCGACAACTCCCAGCTGTCAATCGAACAATCGATCGACACGGTGTTGAACTGGTGGCAAGAAATTCAACCGTTCAAGCCCGCTTGAGCGGTTGAAGTGCAGCTCTTCAAGTCCGCTTGAGGGGCTCGCGCCAACCGGGTTTTCCGGGTTGGCGCCTACCGCTCCGGCAGGCTCCTTCCGCGCGACAGCGCACCGGCCTGCTGGTTGTTCAACCAACCGGGCTCATGCCCACAACCAACCGCCGTCTACAGACCCACAGCAGCCGCACGCAATTTCGCATGAGCGCCTGCCAACCCTGCATGACGGAAGGAACCATAAATGTCTGAATCTTTTGCCGACCTATTCGAAGAGTCCCTGAAGCGTTCCGAAATGCGCACCGGCGAGGTCATCACGGCCGAAGTCGTGCGTGTCGAACACAACCACGTCGTGGTCAACGCCGGCCTGAAGTCCGAAGCGTATGTGCCGATCGAAGAGTTCAAGAACGACAAGGGCGAACTCGAAGTCCAGGCCGGCGATTTCGTTTCCGTTGCCATCGGCAGCGTTGAAAACGGCTACGGCGACACCATCCTCTCGCGCGACACCGCCAAGCGTCTGGCTTCGTGGCTCGCCCTGGAGAAGGCCCTGGAATCGGGCGACTTCGTCACCGGTACCACCAGCGGCAAGGTCAAGGGCGGCCTGACCGTGCTCGTCAACGGCATCCGCGCATTCCTGCCGGGCTCGCTGATCGACACGCGTCCGATCAAGGACCTGACCCCGTACGAGAACAAGACCCTCGAATTCAAGGTCATCAAGCTCGACCGCAAGCGCAACAACGTCGTGCTGTCGCGCCGTGCCGTGGTCGAAGCCAGCATGGGCGAAGAACGCGCCAAGCTGATGGAAACGCTGAAGGAAGGCGCAGTCGTGCGCGGCGTGGTCAAGAACATCACCGAATACGGTGCGTTCGTGGACCTCGGCGGCATCGACGGCCTGCTGCACATCACCGACATGGCATGGCGCCGTGTTCGCCACCCGAGCGAAGTCGTTCAGGCCGGCCAGGAAATCACCGCCAAGATCCTCAAGTTCGACACCGAGAAGAACCGTGTCTCGCTGGGTCTCAAGCAAATGGGTGACGACCCGTGGATGGGCGTTTCGCGCCGCTACCCGCAATCGACCCGCCTGTTCGGCAAGGTCACGAACATTGCCGACTACGGCGCGTTCGTCGAACTCGAACCCGGCATCGAGGGCCTGGTGCACGTCTCCGAAATGGACTGGACCAACAAGAACATCGCTCCGAACAAGATCGTCTCGCTGGGCGACGAAGTCGAAGTCATGGTCCTCGAGATCGACGAAGACAAGCGCCGCATCAGCCTGGGCATGAAGCAGTGCAAGGCCAACCCGTGGCAAGAGTTCGCGCAAAACACCAAGCGTGGCGACCGCGTCAAGGGCCCGATCAAGTCGATCACCGACTTCGGCGTGTTCGTGGGTCTGGCTGCCGGCATCGACGGCCTGGTTCACCTCTCGGACCTCTCGTGGAACGAAGCCGGCGAAACCGCCGTTCGCAACTACAAGAAGGGCCAGGAAGTCGAAGCGATCGTGCTGGCTGTAGATGTCGACCGCGAGCGCATCTCGCTGGGCATCAAGCAACTCGACAGCGACCCGTTCACCACGTTCACCACCGTGAACGACAAGGGCCAGATCGTGACCGGCAAGGTCAAGACCGTGGACGCCCGCGGCGCTGAAATCGACCTCGGCGAAGACATCATCGGCTACCTGCGTGCTTCGGAAATCTCGCGCGACCGCGTCGAAGATGCCCGCAACGTGCTCAAGGAAGGCGACGAAGTCACCGCCATCGTCGTGAATGTGGATCGCAAGACCCGCAACATCCAGCTGTCGATCAAGCAGAAGGACATGGTCGACGAACAAGGCGCCATGGCCAGCCTGAGCCAGCAGTCGGCACGCGAAAACGCGGGCACGACGAGCCTGGGCGCCCTGCTGCGCGCCAAGCTCGACAACAACGACAGCAAGTAAGCTGAGTCCGAAGACAGAGCAGGCCCTAGGGCCGCTCTGTCTTTTTTTTCGTCCACGTTTTTCGTTTATGTTCGGCCTATGACCCGCTCAGACCTTGTCGAAGAACTCGCAGCGCGCTTTGCACAGCTCACGCACCGCGATGCCGAATACGCCGTCAAGACCATCCTCGACGCGATGAGCGACGCGCTGGTGCGCGGGCACCGCATCGAGATCCGCGGCTTCGGCAGCTTCTCGGTCAACCGGCGTCCGCCGCGCATCGGCCGCAATCCGCGTTCGGGCGAGAGCGTGCAGATCCCCGAGAAACGTGTGCCGCACTTCAAGCCCGGCAAGGCGCTGCGCGAGGCCGTGGATGCACGCACCGCGGAGCTTGACGCCGGCAAGGAAACCAAGGGCCGCAAGGCCTGACCGGCGGCCCGTCCCGACGGCCGCAAACGTAGAATCGTCCCGCCAACGGGAACGTGCATGAAATACCTCCTGTGGCTGCTCAAGGCAGCCATTTTTTTTACGCTCTTTGCTTTCGCGCTGAACAACCAGCACGACGCAACCGTCTATTTCTTCTTCGGCACCTACTGGCGCGCGCCGTTGGTGCTCGTGGTGCTCGCGGCCTTCGCCGGCGGGCTCGTGGTGGGCGCGCTCGGCATGCTGCCGGGCTGGTGGAAGCATCGCACCGCAGCGGCGCAACTGCCCGCCGCCTCCGAGGCCCAGCCATCCGCGCCGTCGGTCGCCACGAGCACTCCTGCATCGGCGCCGTCCATCTCCGCCACCGACCTTCCCGCCGTACGTCAACATGGACTTTGATCCCAGCTGGCTGTTGATCAGCCTGCCCGTCGCCTTCGTGCTGGGCTGGCTCGCATCGCGCTTCGACATCCGCCAGCTCAAGCTCGAAAACAGGCAAGCACCCAAGGCCTACTTCCGCGGCCTCAACTTCCTGCTCAACGAGCAGCAGGATCAGGCCATCGACGCCTTCATCGAGGCCGTGCAGAACGACCCCGACACGCAGGAGCTGCACTTCGCGCTCGGCAATCTCTTTCGCCGCCGCGGCGAGTACCAGCGCGCGGTGCGCGTGCACGAGCACCTGCTGGGCCGAGGCGACCTGAGCCGCAGCGACCGCGAACGCGCGCAGCACGCGCTGGCACAGGACTTCCTGCGCGCCGGCCTGCTCGACCGCGCCGAAGCCGCACTGCAGAAGCTCGAAGGCACGCGCTACGAGAACGAGGCGCGGCTGTCTCTGCTGGCCATCTACGAGCGCTCGCGCGAATGGGCGCAGGCCGCCGACGTAGCGCAGAAGCTCGACGAGTCCGACCAGGCCAGCTACAGCACGCGCCGCGCGCATCACCTCTGCGAGCAGGCGACCGAGCGCGTGGCGGCAGGCGACCTGTCGAGCGCGGCGAAGCTGCTCGCGCAGGCCGTTGGACTTGCGCCGCAAGCACCGCGCCCCGCCATCGACACAGCCAACCTGCAGTTGCGCAAAGGCGAAGCGGCCGCGGCCTTCGACACGCTCGTGGCCCTGAGCGACACGGCACCGCTGGCGCTGCCGCTCTATGCGGCCACACTGCAGCAGGCCGCCGTGGCCGCGCACCGCCAAGGCGAAGCGCTCGCGCTGCTGCAACGCCGCTACGTGGAGTCGCCGTCGATCGACGTGCTCGAAGCACTGATGGCGCTCGGCGGCACACCGACCGCCACCGCCGAAGAACCCAATCCCACGCCGCGCGATGGCTACATCGCGCATCTTGCACAGCAGCCCTCGCTGGTCGCTGCCTCGCGCTGGCTCGCGGGCGAACACTTCGAACACCAGCAGTTCCATCCGCAGGTGCAGCGCGCGCTCGACCAGGCTACGCGGCCACTCATGCGCTATCGCTGCGCTGCTTGCGGCTTCGAGGCGCACCAGTACTTCTGGCACTGCCCCGGCTGCCAGGCCTGGGACAGCTATCCGCCGCGCCGCGTCGAAGAACTCTGATCACATTTTTGAACAATGGTCACGTGGCGGCCGGTGCGGCTTCCACGGGTCAACGCGCTTCTTTTGTGCCTCGTTGAGCCTGGGCCGGCGCTCTTGTCGGCTGTCAGTCATATCAACAAGACAAAGGGAGTTCCCATCATGTTCAAGAAAATCCTGGCCGCAACGGCCATGCTGTTCGCGGTCGTTTCGTTCGCCGCCGTCGACGTCAACAAGGGCACGGCCGCCGATCTCGACGGTGTCAAGGGCGTCGGCCCTTCCATGTCCAAGCGCATTCTCGACGCGCGCAAGGAAGGCGAGTTCAAGGACTGGCCCGACCTCATGCAGCGCGTGAAGGGCGTCAAGGAAAAGAAGGCCGCCAAGCTGTCAGCCGAAGGCCTGACGGTCAATGGCCAGGCCTTCGGTGGAGCGGCAGCTGCCGCTCCCAAGGAAGGCAAGACAGGCAAGGTAGCCAAGGCCGCCAAGCCCTGATTTCCTACCCGGTCCTATAGCAAGCAAGCCGCCTGTGGGCGGCTTTTTTCATGCATGCACCAAGGCAGGGAAATGCCTCAGGGATGGTCCGGATTTTGCTCGTATGCTCGTTTTCGTTTTCACTTTCATACGTTCCGGAGAGCTCATGAATCACAAGTTCGGCATCGCCCTCGCTGGCCTGACCCTTGGCGCCGCAGCCTTCGCGCAGACCAAGTGGGACCTGCCCACCGCCTACCCGGCGAGCAACTTCCACACCGAGAACATCACCCAGTTCGCGAGCGACGTGGACAAGGGCAGCGGCGGCAAGCTCAAGATCACGGTGCACGCCAATGCCTCGCTGTTCAAGGCACCCGAGATCAAGCGCGCAGTGCAGGGTGGCCAGGCACAGCTCGGCGAGATCCTCCTCGTGAACTACCAGAACGAATGGCAGCTGTTCGGTGCCGACGGCATCCCGTTCCTGGCCGACAGCTACGACGCCGCCTGGAAGCTCTACCAGGCACAGAAGCCTGTGCTCGAGAAGAAGCTGGCCGAGCAAGGCATCGTGCTGCTCTACACGGTCGCCTGGCCGCCGCAAGGCATCTTCGTGAAGAAGGAAATTGCATCGGCCGCCGACCTGAAGGGAGTGAAGTGGCGCGCCTACAGTCCCGCCACCGCGCGCATCGGCGAACTCGTCGGCGCGCAGCCCGTCACGGTGCAGCAGGCCGAGCTCTCGCAGGCCATGGCCACGGGCGTGATCGAGTCGTACATGTCCTCGGGGTCGACCGGCTACGACACCAAGACCTACGAATACATCAAGAACTTCTACGACACCCAGGCCTGGCTGCCGAAAAACGCGGTGCTCATGAACAAGAAGGCCTTCGATGCGCTCGACAAGCCCACGCAGGACGCGGTGCTCAAGGCGGCGGGGGAGGCCGAGAAGCGCGGGTGGGACCTGTCGAAGAAAAAGAACCTCGAATACCTCGACCTGCTCAAGAAGAACGGCATGACGGTGCACGTGCCCTCCGCACAGCTCAAGGCCGACATGAAGAAGGTCGGCGACACCATGCTCAAGGAGTGGACCGAGAAGGCCGGTGCCGAGGGCCAGGCCGTCGTCGACGCCTACAAGAAGATGTGAGGCGGACTCGAACTGCACCCGATGCGCAAGACACTTGACCTTCTCTACACGAGTGCCGCCGCATTGGCGGCGCTCTTCATGGTCGCCCTGCTGGCGATGGTCCTCCTGTCCATCCTCGGCCGCCAGCTTCACTTCAACATTCCCGGCATCGATGCCTACGCCGGCTACCTGATGGCCGGCGCGGGCTTCCTGGCGCTCGCGCACACGCTCAAGCGCGGGGAGCACATCCGCGTGACGCTGGTGCTGCAGACCCTGCCGCCCGCGGCGCAGCGCTGGCTCGAGCGCTGGGCGATGGCCGCCGCGGCGCTCCTCGCGCTGCTGTTCGCCTGGTACAGCGTGCGCCTTGCCTGGCAGTCGTTCGACTTCCACGACATCTCCACCGGCAACGACGCCACCCCGCTGTGGATGCCGCAACTGTCTATGGCGCTCGGCGCCATCGTCTTTGCCGTCGCGTCGCTGGACGAACTCGTGATCGAGTGGCGTGGCCGCCCCGCCAAGGCCGTCGAGACGGAGGCCCTTCGCCATGAGTGACCTCGTCGTCGCAGGCCTCCTGATCGCCGCGCTGTTCCTGATCCTCGGCAGCGGCGTCTGGATCGGCCTCACGCTCTCGGGCGTGGCATGGATCGCCATGCAGATCTTCTCGTCGCGCTCAGCCGGCGACGCCATGGCCGTGACCATCTGGGGATCGGCCTCGAGCTGGACGCTCACCGCGCTGCCGCTGTTCGTGTGGATGGGCGAGATCCTGTTTCGCACCCGTCTCTCGCAGGACATGTTCAAGGGTCTCGCACCCTGGATGCAAAGCCTGCCGGGCCGGCTGCTGCACACCAACGTGGTGGGCTGCGCGGTGTTTGCCGCGGTCTCCGGGTCGAGCGCGGCCACTTGCGCCACCATCGGCAAGATGAGCCTGCCCGAACTCAAGCGCCGCGGCTACCCCGACGACATGGTCATCGGCACGCTGGCCGGCGCGGGCACGCTCGGCCTCTTGATTCCGCCGTCGATCATCATGATCGTCTACGGGGTGAGCGCGGACGTATCGATCGCTCGGCTGTTCATCGCGGGCGTCATCCCGGGCATCATGCTTGCGCTGCTGTTCTCGGGCTACATCGTGTTCTGGGCGCTGCGCCACCCCGACCGCGTCCCGCCGGCCGACGCGAAGCTTCCTTTCATGGAAAAGCTCAAGGCCTCGATGTCGCTGATCCCGGTGGCCCTGCTCATCCTGTCGGTGCTCGGCTCCATCTATGCGGGCATCGCCACCGCCACCGAGGCGGCGGCCGTGGGCGTGGTCGGCGCGATGATCATCTCGGGCGCGCAGGGCTCGCTCACCTGGCAAAGCTTCAGGGACGCGTTGCTGGGCGCCACGCGGCTGTACTGCATGATGGCGCTGATCCTCGCGGGCGCGGCCTTCCTCACGCTGGCCATGGGCTACATCGGCCTGCCGCGGCACCTGGCCGAATGGATCGGCTCGCTGGGCCTGTCGAAGTTCCAGCTCATCCTGGCGCTGGCTGCCTTCTACATCGTGCTGGGCTGCTTCCTCGACGGCATCTCGATGGTG
Organism: Variovorax sp. Varisp46; assembly: GCF_059491885.1. Classification (NCBI taxonomy): domain Bacteria; kingdom Pseudomonadati; phylum Pseudomonadota; class Betaproteobacteria; order Burkholderiales; family Comamonadaceae; genus Variovorax; species Variovorax sp. Varisp46. The sequence continues at coordinate 848,149 of NZ_CP168515.1, read as the reverse complement.
GTGCTGACCATGGGCGTGATCATGCCGACGGTCACGGCAGCCGGCATCGATCCGGTCTGGTTCGGCATCTTCGTCGTGCTGGTGGTCGAGATGGCGCAGATCACGCCACCCGTGGGCTTCAACCTGTTCGTGCTGCAAGGCATGACCGGCAAGGATCTGCTCTACATCGCGCGCGTCACCTTGCCGATGTTCTTCCTGATGGTCGCGGCCGTGCTGATCATCTACTTCGTGCCGCAGTTGGTGACCTGGCTGCCGCAGCAGATGGCGCCCTGAAACCGCGGGGCGGCGCGCCGACAATAGACGCATGCTTCTTCTACCGATTCTTGCCATCTGCATCGGCGCCTCGATCGGCGCTCTGGCCCGCTGGGGCCTTGCCCTCTGGTTGGGCATGGGCGGCCTCATGCCCTGGGGCACGCTGGCGGCCAACCTGATCGGCGGCTACCTCATCGGCGTGGCCGTTGCCACCTTCCAGCTGCTGCCCGACCTGGATCCGGTCTGGCGGCTCGCGCTGATCACCGGCTTCCTCGGCGGCCTCACCACCTTCTCGAGCTTCTCCATCGAGGTCACCACCATGCTGCTCGAAGGCCGGCTGGGCGTGGCCATGGTCACGGCCTCGGCCCACCTGGGCGGCTCGCTCTTCTTCACTTGGCTCGGCATCCGGACCGTGCGGATCTTCTCGGCTTGAACAGGGCATAAATGCGCCTTATGTCTTGCGGTTATGGATAGGGCTTCCCAAAGGGTCGATCGATAGAATCGATCCCAATGCCTCTGGTCTTTCTCGTCGCACTCCCCTTCATTGCCAGCGTGCTGGCCGCGTTGATGCCATCCAACGCGCGCAACAGGGAGTCGACCCTCGCGGGACTGGTCGCACTGGGCTGCGCGATACAGACCGCGTGGCTCTTTCCGCAGATCGCGCACGGCAACGTGCTGCGGCAGGAGATCGAATGGCTCCCGGCCCTCGGCCTCAACCTCGTGTTCCGCATGGATGGCTTCGCCTGGCTGTTCTGCATGCTTGTGCTGGGCATCGGCGCGCTGGTGGTGCTCTATGCGCGCTACTACATGTCGGCCTCCGACCCGGTGCCGCGCTTCTTCTCGTTCTTCCTCGCGTTCATGGGCGCGATGATGGGCGTGGTGCTCTCCGGCAACCTGATCCAGATGGCGCTGTTCTGGGAGCTCACCAGCCTCTTCTCCTTCCTCCTGATCGGCTACTGGCACCACCGCCGCGATGCGCGGCGCGGGGCGCGCATGGCGCTCACCGTCACCGGCGCGGGCGGGCTGTGCCTGCTGGCCGGCGTGCTGGTGCTGGGCCGCATCGTCGGAAGCTACGAGCTCGACGTGGTGCTGGCCTCGGGCGACCTCATCCGCGCGCATGTGCTCTACCCGGCCGCGCTGGTGCTGGTGCTGCTCGGCGCCTTCACCAAGAGCGCGCAGTTCCCGTTCCACTTCTGGCTGCCGCGCGCCATGGCCGCGCCCACGCCGGTCTCGGCCTACCTGCATTCGGCCACCATGGTGAAACTCGGCGTGTTCCTCATGGCGCGGCTGTGGCCCGTGCTCTCGGGCACCGAGCAGTGGTTCTGGATGGTGGGCGGCGCGGGTGCGGTCACGCTGCTGCTCGGCGGCTTCATTGCCATGTTCCAGCGCGACCTGAAGGCACTGCTGGCCTACTCGACCATCTCGCATCTCGGGCTCATCACGCTGCTGCTGGGCCTGAACAGCCCGTTGGCGGCAGTGGCGGCGGTGTTCCACGTCATGAACCACGCGACCTTCAAGGCATCGCTGTTCATGGCGGCCGGCATCATCGACCACGAGAGCGGCACGCGCGACATCCGCAAGCTCAGCGGCCTGCTGCGGCTGATGCCGATCACCGGCACGCTGGCCATCATCGCCAGCGCCTCGATGGCCGGCGTGCCGCTGCTCAACGGATTCCTGTCGAAGGAGATGTTCTTCGCCGAGACGGTGTTCATCCAGTCCACGCCATGGATCGACTGGAGCCTGCCGATCATCGCCACCGTCGCGGGCGTCTTCACCGTGGCCTACTCCGCCCGCTTCGTGTTCGACGTGTTCTTCGGTCCGCCCTGCGGCCCCGACGTGCCCAGGCAACCGCATGAGCCGCCGCACTGGATGCGCGTGCCGGTCGAGCTGCTGGTGCTGCTGTGCCTGGTCGTGGGCGTGGTGCCGGCCTGGTCCATCGGCCCGCTGCTGGCGGCGGCCGCGGCGCCCGTGGTGGGCGGCACGCTGCCCGAGTACAGCCTGGCCGTATGGCACGGTTTCAACCTGCCGCTCGCGATGAGCTTCGTGGCGCTGGCGGGCGGCGCCGCGCTCTACCTGCTGCAGCGCAGCCGACGCGCGGACGGCGGTCTCACGCACACGCCGCTGCTGCACCGCTTCGACGGCCAGGCCATCTTCGAACACCTGCTCGCGCTGCTGAGCGAGGCGGGCCGGCGCAGCCGCCGCCTGTTCGGCACGCGCCGCATGCAGTGGCAGTTGCTGCTGCTGGTTGTCGTGGCCATTGCGGGCGCCGCGGCCTCGCTGTGGGCCACGCCCGCTGCGCCCGGCACGCGCGAGCTGCTGCCCTTCTCGCCGATGTTCGCCATGACCTGGATCATCGGCGGCACCTGCGCGCTGGCCGCCGCCTGGCAGGCCAAGTTCCACCGGCTCGCGGCGCTGATGCTGGCTTCGGGCGCCGGGCTGGTCTCGTGCGTGACCTACATCTGGTTCTCCGCGCCCGACCTCGCGCTGACGCAGCTGGTGGTCGAGGCCGTGACCACCGTGCTGATCCTGCTGGGGCTGCGCTGGCTGCCGATGCGCAGCAAGGACGCCGTGCAACCCGCGCGCGCACGGCTGCGGCCCTGGGGCCGGCGCGGGCGCGACCTGCTGGTGGCAACTGTTGCCGGCGGCGGCATGGCGATGCTGGCCTGGGCCATGATGACGCGCGAGTTCCCGCAGAGCATCTCGCCCTTCTTCCTCGAACGCGCGCTCACCGAAGGCGGCGGCACCAACGTGGTCAACGTGATGCTGGTCGACTTCCGGGGCTTCGACACTTTCGGCGAGATCACGGTGCTCGGCGTGGTGGCGCTCACCGTGTATGCGCTGCTGCGGCGCTTCCGCCCCGCGATCGAATCGATGGCCCTGCCCATACAGCAGCGCCTGCAGGTCGACGACGGCAGCAGCGACCTGCTGAACCCGCGCCGCGCCAAGGACACCGCCGTCGGCTACCTGATGGTGCCGGCCGTGCTGGTGCGGCTGCTGCTGCCGCTGGCGGTGCTGGTGTCGGTCTACTTCTTCATGCGCGGCCACAACGCGCCGGGCGGCGGCTTCGTCGCGGGGCTGGTGATGTCGGTGGCGCTGGTGCTGCAGTTCATCGTCTCGGGCACCGAATGGGTCGAAGAGCACTTGCGCATCTATCCGCGCCGCTGGATCGCCATCGGCCTGCTGTTCGCGCTCGCCACCGGCAGCGGTGCGGTGTTCTTCGGCTACCCCTTCCTGACCACGCACACCGCGCACGTTCACCTGCCGCTGCTGGGCGAGGTGCATGTGCCGAGCGCCCTCTTCTTCGACATCGGCGTGTTCGCGCTGGTGCTCGGCGCCACCATGCTGATCCTCACCGGGCTGGCCCATCAGTCGATACGCAGCCACCGCTGGGCCGACGAGCAGGCCGAACAAAAATGATCACCCCCGTTGCCTGCTTACTTCGTGTAGCCGCCTCCCCTTTCAAGGGGGCAACACCAGCGGCCCGGCAAAGCCGGTTCCGCGGTGTTCCTGGCCAGGGACAGGAGGCTCCCTCGCGCAGGGCACCATCGATCCGGCTTTGCCGGGCGATAGGTGCCGCCCCCGGAAGGGGGTTGGCGAAGCGACACGAAGTGCGCGCAGCCTGGGGGGGAGCCTAGGATGGAAATCGTGCTCGCACTCGCCATCGGCGTGCTCACCGGCTCGGGCGTGTACATGCTGCTGCGCCCACGCACCTTCCAGGTCATCATGGGCCTGACGCTGATCTCGTACGCGGTCAATCTCTTCATCTTCAGCATGGGCCGGCTCAAGGTCGACAGCGAGCCGGTGCTCGTCAAAGGCTTCACCGCCACGCTGGCCAACACGGCCGACCCGATGCCGCAGGCCCTGGTACTGACCGCCATCGTGATCGGCTTCGCGATGACGGCGCTGTTCCTCGTGGTGATGCTCGCCTCGCGCGGCCTCACCGGCACCGACCATGTGGACGGTGAAGAGCGGCAGGAGGCAGAGTGAAGGAGATCTCCCATCTGCTCGACAGGTTGCTCGAGTTCGGCATGCCGCATTTGGTGGCGGTGCCGATCCTCGTGCCCATGCTCACGGCCGCGCTCATGCTGCTGCTGGGCGAGAACCGTCGGCGCACCAAGTCGGCATTGAGCGTGGTGTCGGGCCTCGTCGGCCTGCTCGCCGCACTCGCACTGCTGCGCTGGGTCAACGCGGCCGACACCGGCGGCGGCCCCGGATCCATCGGCGTCTACCTGCCGGGCAACTGGCGCGCGCCCTTCGGCATCGTGCTGGTGGCCGACCGGCTCTCGACCATGATGGTCACGCTCACCGGCGTCATCGCATTTGCCGCATCGATCTACTCGACCTCGCGCTGGGACCGTGCGGGCGTGCATTTCCATCCGCTGCTGCAGCTGCAGCTCATGGGCCTGAACGGTGCCTTCCTCACGGGCGACCTGTTCAACCTGTTCGTCTTCTTCGAGGTCATGCTCGCAGCCTCGTACGGCCTGCTGCTGCACGGCTCCGGCCGGCTGCGCGTGCAGGCCGGGCTGCACTACGTCGCGATCAATCTCGCGGCCTCGTCGCTGTTCCTGATCGGCGCGGCCATCCTCTACGGTGTGACCGGCACGCTCAACATGGCCGACCTCGGCGTGCGCATCGCCGAACTCGCGCCGGGAGACCGCGGGCTGGTGCATGCGGCGGCAGCCATCCTCGCGACAGCCTTCTTCGCGAAGGCCGGCGCATGGCCGCTCAACTTCTGGCTGGTACCGGCCTACAGCGCGGCGGTGTCGCCCGTGGGCGCGGTGTTCGCTCTGCTGACCAAGCTCGGCATCTACACGATCCTGCGGCTGTGGACCGTGCTCTTCGCGCCCGACACCGGCGACTCGGCGGCCTTCGGGCAGGCCGCGCTGGTGGGTACCGGCCTTGCCACGCTGTTCGTCGGCGCCCTCGGCATCGTCGGCACCCAGCGGCTGTCGAACCTCGCGGGCTTCAGCGTGCTGGTGTCGGCCGGTACCCTGCTCGCGGCGCTCGGACTCGGACGGCCGGCCGTGTGGGCGGGCGCGCTGTACTACCTGCTGAGCTCCACGCTCGCGGTCAGCGCCTTCTTCCTGCTGACCGACATGATCGAACGCTGGCGCAACGCCGGCATGAGCGTCGCACCGCACGAGGCGGCCGGCAACGCCCCCTTCCTCGCCGAAGACCTGCGCGCGCTCGACAACGTGAACCTCGACGACGAGGCGCAAGCGCTCTACGGCCGCGCGATTCCCGCCGGCGTGGCCTTCCTCGGCCTGAGCTTCGTGGGCTGCACGCTGCTGCTCGCGGGCCTGCCGCCGCTGTCAGGCTTCATCGGCAAGTTCGCGATGCTCTCGGGCTTGCTCGGCGCAAAGGCGCTCGGCACCGCCAGCTGGATCTTCCTCGCGCTGCTGATCGTCTCCGGTTTTCTCTCGCTGATCGCCCTGAGCCGCACCGGCATCCGCCATTTCTGGACGCAGCTCCACCCCACCATGCCTTCGCTGCCCGCGCTCGAAGTGCTGCCGGTGGCCGGACTTCTCGCGGCCTGCGTGGCGCTGACCGTGTGGGCCGAGCCCGTGATGCAGCACGCCAGGGCCACGGCGGAGGGTCTGAAGACCCCCACGGCTTATCGCAACGCGGTGCTGGGCGCCAGGCAGATCCCGAACCCGGTGAAGAAAAAGGAAGGCACGGCCCCATGAAGCGCCTTCTGCCTTCCCCGCCGCTGTCGTTCGCGCTGTTCGTCGTCTGGCTGCTGCTCAACCAGTCGCTCGATGCGGCCACGCTGCTGGCAGCCCTGGTCCTCGCCATCGCCGTGCCGTTGCTCACCGAGGGCCTGCGTCCGGCGGCGGTGCGCATGCGCCGGCCTGGCGTCGCGCTGCGGCTGTCCTTCATCGTGACCTTCGACATGCTGAAGTCGGCGTACGACGTGGCCCGCCTGCTGCTCACGCGGCGCACCTCGCGCATCGGCTCGAAGTTCGTGCAGATTCCGCTCGACATGCGCGACCCCAACGGGCTCGCGGTGCTGGCGATGATCATGTGCCTCACGCCCGGCACGGCCTGGGGCGAAGTGTCGTTCGACCGCAGCACGCTGCTGATCCACGTGTTCGACCTCGACGACGATGCTGCCTTCATTGCGCTGATCAAGCAGCGCTACGAACGCCCCCTGATGGAGATCTTCGAGCTATGACACCCATCCTTTTCTGGGCCCTGAAATTCGCGCTCTTCCTGCTGGCCGTGGCCATGCTGTGCGCGCTCTCCCGGCTGCTGATCGGCCCGAGCGCGCAGGACCGCGTGATGGCGCTCGACTGCCTCTACATCAACGGCATGCTGATGATGCTGGTGCTGGGCATCGTCTACGCGAGCAACGTCTACTTCGAGGCGGCGATGCTGATCGCGCTGTTCGGCTTCGTGGGTTCCACGGCGATGGCCAAGTTCCTGCTGCGCGGGGAGGTGATCGAATGACGGACTTCATCGCAGGCCCGCTGCCGCTGTGGGCCGAGATCGTCACCGCCGTGTTCGCCGTGCTGGGCGCAGCTTTCGCAGCCATCGGCTCGTTCGGCCTGATCCGGCTGCCCACCTTCTTCCGTCGCATCCATGCGCCCACATTGGGCGCGACGGTAGGCGTGTGGTGCATGACCGTGGCCACCATCGTGTACTTCTCGGTGCAGGGCTTCAGCCTGTTCCTGCACGCGGTGCTGATCGTGCTGTTCATCGCACTCACGGCGCCGATCACCACCATCTTCCTGATGCGCGCGGCGCTGTTCCGCGAGCGGCAGAAGGGTGGCGATGTGCCGCCTGAGGCGAAGTCGGGCTGACTTGTCTGTGTCTGCGTAGTTTCGGGGCGCGATCGTTCGGAGCAAGCGCCGCGCCCATCGTGCTCAGGGCACCCCGAATGCCGCAGACATCGGCCAGGCTACAACTGCTGCATCTCCTTGGCCCGAGCCACTTCGACTTCACGCGGCAGAGTCACCGCGTTCTTCACCGCAAGAATTTCCGCCATCACGCTCACCGCGATCTCCGGCGGTGTCTTGCTGCCAATGTAGATGCCGATGGGCCCGCGCAGCCGCGCGAGCGACTCCTCGGTCTGGTCGAAGTGCTCGATCATGCGGTCGCGCCGCGCGTCGGCGTTGCGGCGCGAGCCGATGGCGCCGACGTAGAAGGCCTCGCTCTGCAGCGCCTCGAGCAACGCCAGGTCGTCGAGCTTCGGGTCGTGCGTGAGCGCGACCACGCAGCTTCGGCGGTCGGGCTTGAAGGCCAGCACCGCGTCGTCCGGCATCTCGGTCGTGATGTGCACGCCAGACAGCGACCACGCCGTTCGGTATTCGGCGCGCGGATCGCACAGCGTCACCGCGAAGCCGCTGAACTTGGCCATCGTGGCGAGGTACTCGGCGAGCTGGCCGGCACCGATCAGCAGCATGCGGTATTCGGGGCCGAAGGTGTTGGTGAGTTCGGTGTCGTTCACCGTGAGCTCGTCGGGCGCCGTCGCTTCGGCGAGCCGAACCTCGCCGGTGGCGAGCGTCACCGTGCGCTGCATGAGCTTGCCCTGTTCCAGCTGTGCGACCAGCAGGTCGAGCGACCCGGCATCGGGCGCGTACTCGAGCAGCAGCTCCAGCGTGCCGCCGCAAGGCAGTCCGAAGCGATGCGCCTCGTCGGCGGTGATGCCGTACTTCACGAGCGCGGGCGGCGCGCCCAGCGGCACGTCCTCGCCCTTGCCGTGGGCGTGGCTGTAGCGCGCGATCAGGTCGTCCTCGATGCAGCCGCCGGAGACCGATCCCACCACCGCACCGTCTTCGGCCAGGGCCATGATCGAACCCACGGGCCGCGGCGACGAGCCCCAGGTGCGCACGACGGTCGTCAGCAGCGCGCGTTTGCCGGCACGCCGCCAGTCACGCAGCGTGCGCAGCACCATGACGTCGAGATTTTCCATAGCGCGGTTCGCCTCCTCAGCCGGCGTCGCCGGTCGCGGCGGTGTCGTCTTTCTTGCCGAGGCCGATCTTCTTCATGAGGCCGGACATCATGCCGCTCTTCTCGGCCGGCGCCTCGGCGCTGGCGGCTTCCTCGGCCGGCGCAGGCGGGGGGCCATAGCGGCTCTGCATCTCGGCCTCGAAGCGCTTGAAGAAATCATCTGCGGTCGACTTGGCAGCGCCGTCGATCAGGCGTTGGCCAAGTTGGGCAATCTTGCCGCCGACCTGTGCCTGCACGGTGTAGTCGAGCTCGCAGCCGGCAACCGGCGGCGTCGCGGCCTCCGCTTCGGCCACCGACTTGAGCGTGACGCTCGACGAGCCCTTGGCAAAGCCCGCCACACCACCCTGCCCCTCGAAGGTGAGCTTGTAGCCATCGGGCGCGACGATGTCCGACAGCACCACCTTGCCGTTGAACTTGGCCGAGACCGGACCGATCTTGAGCGCGAGGGCAACGCTGTACTGGTTGTCGCCCGTGAGCTCGAACTTGTCGCAGCCGGGGATGCATTTCTTCAGCGTCTCGGGGTCGTTGAGCGCGTCCCATGCCTGTTGTTGGGTGATGCCGAGGCGGCGGTTTCCGAGCATTTCCATGGTGGTTTCCTTTTGCTTCCTTCCTGGGCAACGCTAGCGGCCGGACCGCATCAAGGCGGCCAGGCTCGCGGCGAGCTGTTCGAGTGCGCTGAGATTGTGAACCGCCAGCATCGCATCTGCTTGCCGGTGCAGCACGCCGGCCCCACGCGCCAGAGGGGCGTAGCCCTCGAAACGCAGCAAGGGGTTGAGCCACAGCAGGCGGCGCGAATGGCGCTTGAGCCACAGCAGCTCCTGCTCCAGCAGCGATGGCTCGCCGGTGTCGAGCCCGTCGCTGATCACCAGCACCAGCGTGCGGCGCCCGGTCAGGCGGCGGGCGTGGGCGCGGCGCAGTTCGGTCAGGGAACTGCCGAGCCGGGTGCCGCCTGCGAAGTCGTCGATGGCGAGGCTGGCTGCACTGAGCATGGCATCGGTGTCGGCGAGCCGGAAGGCGGGGGTCAGGTCGGTCAAGCGGGTGCCGAAGGCGAACACGTCGCGGCGCCCCGCCCGGCGCGTCGCAGCATGAAGGAACGCCAGAAGCAGCCGTGCATAGCGCTCCATCGAACCCGACACATCGACCAGCACCAGCAGCGGCAGGGGCTGCTGGCGCCGCGCGAGCCTGGGCAGCCGCAGGATCTCGCCACCGGTGCGCGCCGCCTCGTGCAGCACGCCCGGCCAATGGATGCGCGCATGCTGCTGGCCCGCATCGCCGGCCACGCGCAGGCGGCGTGACGGCAGTTCGGGAATGGGCAACCGGATGTCGCGCGCAAGCCGTTCGACGAGGCGGTATTCGGATGCGCCGAGCGCGTTGAAGTCCGCATGCTGCAGGCGCTGGCGATCGCTCGACGTCATGGCGGCGTCGAACTCGATCTCGCGGTCGGGCTTTGCCGGCTCGGCTGGCCTGGCGGGGCTGCGCGGTGCGGTAAGCGCTTCGCGCACGCGCGGCCGGCGCTTCGAGGGCTCGGCCTTGCCTTCGGCACTCGGCAGCATCTGCGCGAGCAGCTTGTTGGCCAGTTCCGGGTCGCGAAACCAGGCGTCGAAGAGTTCGCGGAACACCATGCGGTCCTGCTCGCGGCTTACCATCACGGCTTCCATCGCGGCGCCCAGGTCGAGCCTGTCGTCCACGCCCACCAGCGTGGCCGCCTCGGCAGCCAGCGCGATGCGCATGGCATCGGTACGCACGCCGGCACGGCGCAGGGCACGGCCGAAGGCGGTGATGTTGCCGGCGAGCTTGCCGCCGCGGACGTCGCCGAGTTGCTGGATTCCGGCCATGCGAAATCGCTGTCTGGAACAGGGACGCGCTCAGCGCGCGACCGGCTCCTCGGGTTTGAGCAGATCCGATGCCAGCTCCCGCGTGAGCGCCGCCACGTCGTCGCGCTGCTTGAACAGGATGCCGGCGGTATCCACCACCACTTCGGGGTCGAGCTCGACGGTGTCGAGCGCGATCAGCGCCCTCGCCCATTCGACGCTCTCGGCAATGCCGGGCGCACGCTGGAAGGCGTTGACGAAGGGCGCATCGCGCAGCCGTGCGACGAAGGCCGCCACCTGCGCCGACAGCTTCTCGCCGGCCTGCGGCACCTGCGCGCGCACGATGGCCAGCTCGCGCTCGCGCTCCGGGTAGTCGAGCCAGTGATACAGGCAGCGGCGCTTGACCGCGTCGTTGAGCTCGCGCGTGCGGTTGCTCGTGAGGATGGTCACGGGCGGCACCACGGCGCGCACCGTGCCCAGTTCGGGAATGCTCACCTGGTACTCGCCCAGGTATTCGAGCAGGAAGGCCTCGAACGGCTCGTCGGCGCGGTCCACCTCGTCGATCAGCAGCACGGCACCGGGCAGCGGCGTCTGCAGCGCCTGCAGCAGCGGGCGGCGGATCAGGTAGTGCGGCTGGTAGACCTCGGCCTCCACATCGCGCGCCGCGCCGGTGGCCTCGGCGGCGCGCATGTGCAGCAGCTGCGCGGCGTAGTTCCATTCGTAGAGCGCCTCGCGCTGCTCCAGGCCGTCGTAGCACTGCAGGCGCAGCAGCTCGCGGCTCAGCGCAGTCGACAGCGCCTTCGCCAGTTCGGTCTTGCCGACCCCGGGCTCTCCTTCGAGCAGCAGCGGGCGCTGAAGCTTGAGCGCGAGGAAAACGGCCGTGGCCAGCCGGCGGTCGGCAAAGTAGCCGGCCTGCATCAAACCTTCGGAGAGGGAATCGATGGTCGGGAAGATCATGGCGAAGCGTAGCGGAAGACGCGAGGCTGTCGCGTCTTCCGTAGAGCGAACAACAACCCCGGCTTCTTCAGCCCAGGGCCTTGGTGACTGCGCGCTGCGTCAGCACGCTGATCAGGTTCGCGCGATACGCGGCCGAAGCATGCAGGTCGCTGTTCAGGTCGCTCGCGTCGATCTTCACGGCTGCGGCAGCGGCCGCCGTGAAGCTCTTGTTGAGCGCATCCTCGAGCCCCGCATGGCGGAACACGCCGTTGCCCGCGCCGGTGATCGCCACGCGCACGCCGCTGTCGTATTGCGCAAGGAACACGCCGACCAGCGGGAAGTTCGACGCCTTCTGGCGCAGCTTTTCGTAGACGGCGCGCTTCGGAATGGGAAAGCGGATCGCGGTGATCAGTTCGTCCTCTTCGAGTGCCGTGGTGAACAGGCCCAGGAAGAAATCGTCCGCCGCGATCTCGCGCTTCGAGGTGATGACCGTCGCGCCGGAGCCCAGCACCGCGCTGGGATAGCAGGCGGCAGGGTCGTTGTTGGCCACGGAGCCGCCGATGGTGCCCATCGCGCGCACTTGCCGGTCGCCGATGCGCGCGGCCAGGTCGGCCAGCGCCGGGAAGGCGGCCTTCACGTCGGCGTTGTTCGCCACGTCGAGATGGCGCGACATGGCACCGATGGTGATGGCATTGCCGTTTTTCGCGATGCCGGTGAGTTCCTTGATGCCGCTCAGGTCCACCAGCTGATCGGGGGCCGAGAGCCGCAGCTTCATCGAAGCCAGCAGGGTCTGGCCGCCCGCCAGCGGCTTGGCGCCTGCGGCAACGAGTTTGGCCGCGTCGGCCACGGAAGCGGGCCGTTCGAGTGTGAAGGCGTACATGGTGCGGTTCCTTCTTTGTTTTAGTGTGTGGCTGCGGCCTGCATCGCTTCCCAGACGCGGCTGGGCGAGGCGGGCATGTCGAAGTCCTTGACGCCCAGCGGCGCCAGCGCGTCGAGCACGGCATTGATCACGGCCGGCGGCGAGCCGATGGCTCCCGCCTCGCCGCAGCCCTTGGTGCCCAGCGGGTTGTGCGTGCACGGGGTGCACACGGTGTCGAGCTTGAACTGCGGAAAGTCGCCTGCGCGCGGCATGGCGTAGTCCATGAAGCTGCCGGTGAGCAGCTGGCCGGTCTCGTTGTCGTAGACGCAGTTCTCCAGCAGCGCCTGGCCGATGCCCTGCACCAGCCCGCCGTGTACCTGGCCCTCGACGATCATCGGGTTGATGATGGTGCCGAAGTCGTCCACCGCGGTGAAGCGGTCGACCTTGACCTCGCCGGTCTGCTTGTCGACCTCGACCTCGCAGATATAGGTGCCGCCCGGGAAGGTGAAGTTGGTCGGGTCGTAGAAGGCGGTTTCGTTCAGGCCGGGCTCCAGCTTGTCGAGCGGGTAGTTGTGCGGCACGTAGGCCGTGAGCGCCACCTGGCCGAACGGGATCTTCTTGTCGGTGCCCTTGACCGTGAACTCGCCATTGGCGAACTCGATGTCGGCGTCGCTTGCCTCCATCAGGTGCGCGGCAATCTTCTTGGCCTTGGTCTCGATCTTGTCGAGCGCCTTCATGATGGCCGCGCCGCCCACCGAGATGGAACGCGAGCCGTAGGTGCCCATGCCGAAGGGCACGCGGCCGGTGTCGCCGTGCACCACGTCGACGTTCTCGACCGGAATGCCCAGCCGCGCCGCCACGACCTGCGCGAAGGTGGTCTCATGCCCCTGGCCGTGGCTGTGCGAGCCGGTGAACACCGTCACGCTGCCGGTCGGGTGCACGCGGATCTCGCCGCATTCGAACAGGCCGGCGCGCGCGCCGAGCGCGCCGGCGATGTTCGACGGCGCGATGCCGCAGGCCTCGATGTAGCTCGAGTAGCCGATGCCGCGCAGCTTGCCTGCGGCCTCGCTGGCCGACTTGCGCGCGGCGAAGCCGTCAACCTCGGCCAGCACGCGGGCCTTGTCCATGCAGGCGTGGAAGTCGCCCGTGTCGTACTGCAGCGCGACCGGCGTCTGGTAGGGAAAGGTGCTGATGAAGTTGAGCTTGCGGATCTCGTCCTGCCCCAGGTTCATTTCCCAGGCGCAGCGCGACACCAGCCGCTCCAGCAGATAGGTGGCCTCGGGCCGCCCCGCGCCGCGGTACGCGTCGACCGGCGCGGTGTTGGTGAACCAGGCATCCACCTCGACGTAGATCTGCGGCGTGGTGTACTGGCCCGCCAGCAGCGTGGCGTAGAGGATGGTCGGCACCGCGGTCGAGAAGGTCGACAGGTAGGCGCCGAGGTTGGCGTCGGTGTGCACGCGCAGCGCGAGGAACTTTCCGTCCTTGTCCATCGCCATCTCGGCGTGGCTCACGTGGTCGCGGCCGTGCGCGTCCGAGAGGAAGCACTCGGAGCGTTCCGCCGTCCACTTGATGTTGCGGTTGAGCTGCTTGGCGGCCCAGGTGAGGCACACGTCTTCGGCATACAGGAAGATCTTGGAGCCGAAGCCGCCCCCCACATCGGGCGCGATCACGCGCACCTTGTGCTCGGGCAGGCCCAGCACGAAGGCCGTCATCAGCAGGCGTTCGACGTGCGGATTCTGGTTCGACACATACAGCGTGTAGTCGTCGGTACCGCGGCTGTAGCTGCCGATGGCCACGCGCGGCTCGATCGGGTTCGGAATCAGCCGGTTGTTGACCAGGTCGAGCTTGGTGACGTGCGCGGCGCTGGCAAACACCGCGTCGACCGCCGCCTTGTCACCGAGCGCCCACTTGTAGCACTGGTTGTCGGGCGCCTCGTCGTGCAGCGTGACGCCGCTCGCCTTCTTCGCCGCATCGGCCACGCTCACGAGCGCGGGGAGCACCTCGTAGTCGACCACCACCGCCTCGGCGGCGTTCCTGGCCTGCTCGACCGTCTCGGCCACCACCATCGCGACGTGGTCGCCGACGTAGCGCACCTTCTTGATCGCGAGGATCGGGTGCATCGGCTCCTTCATGGGGGTGCCGTCGGGGTTGTTGATGAGCCAGCCGCAGGGCAGGCCGCCCATCTTTCCTTCGATGTCCTTGCCGCTGAAGATGCCGACCACGCCAGGCATCTTCAGCGCCTCGGCGATGTCGATCGACTTGATGGCGGCATGGGCGTGCGGCGAGCGCACGAAGACCGCATGGCTCTGGTTGGCCAGCGTGATGTCGTCCGTGTAGTTGCCGGCGCCGGTCAGGAAACGATAGTCTTCCTTGCGCCGCAGGGCCTCGCCGATGTGCGGCAGGTTCGAGAAGTCGGAAGCACCCATGATGTTGCTCCTTTCACGCCGTGACGGTTGTCTTGACCGGCGTACCCGAGGCCATGGCCTCGCCGCCCATCTTCACGGCCTTCACGATGTTCTGGTAGCCGGTGCAGCGGCACAGGTTGCCCTCGAGCAGCTCCCGGATTTCCGACTCGCTCGACTTGGGGTGGTGGGTGCAAAGGTCGATGGCGCTCATGACCATCCCCGGGGTGCAGAAGCCGCACTGCAGGCCGTGGCACTCCTTGAATGCAGCCTGCATCGGGTGCATGGTGCCGTCGGCCTCGGCGATGCCCTCGATGGTGGTGATGTCCGCGCCCGTGGCCTGCGCGACCAGGATGTTGCACGACTTGACTGCCCTGCCGTTGACGTGGACGGTGCAGGCGCCGCACTGGGCGGTGTCGCAGCCGACGTGGGTTCCGGTGAGGTGGAGGTGCTCTCGGATGGCGTGGACGAGGAAAGTATTGGGAGGAGCGTCGACCGTGACCTGACGGCCGTTGATCTTGAAAGCGACCTGCATTTGGCTGTCTCCGTGAAAGGTGATGGCTGGTTCAGCAAAAAGCATCTTGGATGCCCACCTTTCGCACTATCCTAGGCAAAACCCTCGACTCTTGCACAGAGCGAACGAAATTCTCAAAATGAAACAGCTTGCCGCCCGGCGAGCCGGGAAAAGCCGCCCCACACGCGCGAAAAACCACGATGCCCGCCACTGTCGTTTCGCCACCTCCTGAGCGTTCCCTGGCCATTGCCCAAGCCCGCCGCGAACTGATCGAGGGCGAGTCGCCGCCCCGTGCGCGCGGTGCCGCGTGCGTCGATTCGTGGATCACCCGTTCCTGGCAGCGCTGCATCGAGGCCGGCCGCCGGCCGCAGCAGCGGGTCAGCTTCGATCCGGTGAGCCGGGCAGCCGGCTGCGATGTCGCCGAACACAACCGGGCGCTGGTTTCCGCGGCCCGGCCGGTGATCGACCGGCTTTCGCGCGCCATCGCCGACACCCGCTATTTCGCCATCCTGACCAATGCCGACGGCATCGTGATCGACGTGGGCAACCGCCCGGGGGGCGTCGACGCCGCCAGCCGCCATGCGCGCGACATCGCGCGCGTCGGCGTCGACCTGTCGGAACGCGCCATCGGCACCAGCGCGATCGGCACCGCGCTGGCCGAACAGGAATCGGTGTGGCTGCACCGCGGCGAGCATTTCTTCGACGACACCAGCGTCTACAGCTGCGCGGGCGCGCCGCTCTTCGGCCCCCGGGGCGACTGCATCGGCATGCTCGACCTGACCGGCGTGCAGGTGGTCGAGCGCCCGGAGCTGCGCCACCTGGCCACCCTGTCCGCGCGCAGCATCGAGAACATGCTGCTGATCCGCGAGCCCTGCGAGCTGCTGTTGCACCTGGCCTGGCCGGGCAGCCCGAGCAGCGAAGCCACCGAGGGACTGCTGTGCATCGACGCTGGCGGTGGCATCACGGGCGCCAATGCGGCGGCCCGGCAGATGCTGCACCAGCCGCTGGCGCGCTGCGAACACGCATTGAATTTCAACGACCTGTTCGCGCTGCCCCTGCACATGATGTTCGACGCGGCCCGGCGCGGCGACGCGGTGCTCGAAGTGCCGCTCTGGTCGGGCTTGCGGGTGCAGGCGCGGCCCCGGCGCGGCGGCAGCTCCGAGGGTGCTTCCGCATCCAGCACCCGCCCGCGATTGCGCGACGTCGAAACCGAGCTGATCCGCAAGGCGGTGACCGACGCGCGCGGCAACGTGGCGGAAGCCGCGCGGGCACTGGGCATCAGCCGTGCCACGGTCTACCGCAAGCTGTGGCGCGGCCGCTCGGCCGGCATGCCGGACTGAGCGCACAGCGTTCAGCTTTCCTGCTTCAGGCCCCCACGGGTACCTTGTCCAGGAAGCCCGTGACCGAGCGGAGCTTGCCGGCATCCAGCTGGGCGAAGTCGGTGCCCTGGATCATGTCTTCCGCCCCGCTCGGCCCCAGCGTCCACGAGAAGCGCAGATGGTCGCCGTGCGCGTCCGCCTTGCCCAGCAGGTTGAAGCGGAAGCCCGGGTAGCGCTGGTGCACCGCGCCGACCAGCGCGCTGATCTGCTCATGCCCGCTGGCCTGCGCCATCGGGTCCACGTAGTGCGCGTTGGCGGCCCACCCGGCTTCGATCAGCGCGGCGCGGCGCGCGGCGTCGGTTTCGTTCCAGACGGCGATGTAGCGTTGGGCAATCGCGGTGGCATCGTGTGCGGCGGTGTTCATGATGACGATTCCTTTCGAAGGGTTCGGCCCGCAACATCGCGGGGTGAAGGAATGGTCGCGCCGCACGCGATTCGCGTCGATGACGTGGCAGGTTATGCGGCAAGCTCCATCGAGGCGTTCGCATCCAGCGGAAACACCGGCCGGTGCACCTTGCCGAAGGGGAACAGGCCGTAGTCCGAACTGGTCACACCCGGGCTGTCGCACTCCACCAGCGCGGCCGACAGCGGCTCGAACACCGGCCGGCAGTACATGCGCGACTTGAGCAGCAGGAAGCGTTCCCTGCGCGGATCGAGCCCCGCGCACTCGAAGACGCCGATGTCCCACGGCTCCTGCGTGCGCTCGGTCACCACGATGCGCGCGGCGCCGATGTCGAACAGCACCGTGCGGCCCATGCTGCTGCGCTGGCCGGTGTAGGTGGGGCCGGTGATCACGTACTCGCCGTTGCCGATGGTGCGCACGGTGCCCGTCAGGCGCACCGGCGTTTTCTTCAACCCGATGCCTTCCAGCGAGACCTTGTTGCCGAGTGCGACTGTCGCCTCCGCACCCTCCCCCGCCGCGATCAGCTCGGCCACCGCTTCGGGGTCGCACAGCGGCCCCACGCCGATGCCGTGCAGCCCTTGCGCAAGCGCTTCCTGCAGCACGTCCATGGTGTCGCAGCTGCCGCCAGACATGCAGTTGTCGCCATGGTCGAGCAGCAGCACCGGACGGGTGGCTCCCTGGGCGATGAGCTTTGCGCGGGCCACCGACTGCGTGAGCGGCTCGCTGCGGTAGATGAAGGCTTCGCGCTCGCTCCACATCTGCATCGCGATGCGGTCGGCCGTGGCCTGCGCGCGTTCGGGCGATTGCGCGTCGACCACGATCACGCTCATGCACGGCGCCTCGATGTCCGACAGCGAGAAGCCCGCCAGGATCGACACCGCGAGCGACTCCGACGATTTCTCGGCTTCGCGCGCCGCCTCGATGGCGCGCTGCATCGCACCGGTGAACGAGGCGCTGCGCAGCGTGTGTGCCATCAGCGGCAGCCGGCGCCAGCGCATCGCCGGCCTGCTGCGCCCGGCCAGCAGGTCGAACAGCAGGCGGCCGGCGTGCTCGCCGGTTTCGTACATGTCGATGTGCGGATAGGTCTTGAAGCCGACGATGACGTCCGCATTGCCGACCATCTCGGGCGTGACGTTGGCATGCAGGTCGAGCGCCACGCCGATGGGCACGCCCGGCGCCGCGGCGCGCAGGCGCACGAGCAGGTCGCCTTCGCCGTCGGCACTGTTCTGTGCGACCATCGCACCGTGCAGGTCGAGCAGTATGGCGTCGCAGCCCGGCGCCGCATCGACGATGCACTGCGTGAGCGTGGTGTAGGCCTGCGCGTCGACCGGCCCGCTCGGGTTGGCCGAGGCCGACACCGGCGTGACCAGCGTGGCGCCGGCCTGCTCCGCCAGGTCGATGAAGGCCGACATCGCCGTGCGCATGCCCTTGTTGTCCCGGTAGGCCTGCTCGCCGAAGGTCGGGCCGTCGGGGCCGAAAGCCGCGAGCGGCGTGGGCACGGGCGAGAAGGTGTTGGTCTCGTGGTTGAGACGTGCGATCAGCACCTTCATGACGACGCCACTCCCGCGCTTTGCAGCATGGCCTGCAGCAGCACGTTGCAGCCGGCCTCGAGGTGGTCGGGCTGCGCGTCCTCGATCTCGTTGTGGCTGATGCCGTCGAGGCAGGGCACGAAGATCATGGCCGTGGGGCAGACGCGCGCGAGGTACACGGCGTCGTGGCCGGCACCGCTGATCACGTTCATCCAGCTCATGCCCTGCGCCTGTGCGGCTTCGCGCACGGCGGACACGAGCTTGGGCGTGAAGGGCTGCGGCGGGAAGTAGACGACCTGTTCCACCGACATCTCGACCTTGCCCTTCGTCGCGATGCGCTGCACCGCTTCTTTCAGCTCGGCATCCATGGCCGACAGCACCACGTCGTCGGCCGCGCGCAGGTCCACGCTGAGCTTCACGCGGCCCGGGATCACGTTTCGCGAGTTCGGATAGTTGTCGATCCAGCCGACCGTGCCGCGCGCATGCGGCGCGTGCGCCAGCGCGATACGGTTGACCTCGATCACGAGCTCGGAGGCGGCCAGCAGCGCGTCCTTGCGCAGCTCCATCGGCGTGGGGCCGGCATGCGCTTCCATGCCCTGGACCACCACGTCGTACCAGCGCTGGCCCAGCGCCCCTTCGACCACGCCGATCACGCGCTCGTTGGCTTCGAGCACCGGGCCCTGTTCGATGTGCGCCTCGAAGTACGCGCCCACCGGCGACGCGGCCACCGAAGCAGCCGTGCTGCCTGCATAGCCGATGGCCGCAAGCGCGTCCGACACGCTCACGCCCTCGTGGTCGCGCTGCGCCAGCGCATGCTCGAGCGTGAAGGCGCCGACGAACACGCCGGAGCCCATCATCACGGGCACGAAGCGCGAGCCCTCCTCGTTGGTCCACACGGCCACTTCGAGCGGTGCTTCGGTTTCGATCTTCGCGTCGTTGAGGCTGCGGATCACCTCCAGCCCCGCGAGCACGCCATAGTTGCCGTCGAACTTGCCACCCGTGGGCTGCGTGTCGATGTGGCTGCCGGTGGTGATGGGCGGCAGCACGTTGTTGCGGCCGGCGCGGCGCGCGAAGATGTTGCCGATGGCGTCCACGCGCACTTCGCAACCCGCTTCGCGCATCCAGCGCGTGAACAGGTCGCGGCCCTGGCGGTCGAGGTCGGTCAGCGCGATGCGGCAGACGCCGCCTTTCTCGGTGGCGCCGAGCTGCGCCAGTTCCATCAGCGAGTTCCAGAGCCGCTGGCCGTCGATGCGGAGTTCGGTGTGTGAGTTCATGGCTTTGCGATAAGGAAGAGTGTTGCGGGAAGCCTCAAGCAAGGCCCACGCCCAGATAGCGGTCTTTCACTTCATGGTCGGCCATGAAGTCGGCGTTGCCGGCCTCGTGCACGATCACGCCCTGCTCCACGATGTAGTGGCGGTCGGCCAGCTGCACGCAGACTTCGAGGTTCTGCTCGACCAGCAGGATGGCCACGCCGGCCGCCTTGATGGTCTTGAGTTGCGCGACGATCTCCTCGACGATCACCGGCGCCAGGCCTTCGACCGGCTCGTCGAGGATCAGCAGGCGCGGATGGTTCATGAGCGCGCGGCCGATGGCCAGCATCTGCTGCTCGCCGCCCGAAAGCTGCCCGCCGCCGTTGCGCCGGCGCTCCTTCAGTCGCGGAAAGATGCGGTAGATGTCGGCCAGCTGCCAGGGCGATTCGCGCCGCAGGCCGAGCAGCAGGTTTTCTTCCACCGTCAGCAGCTTGAAGATGCCGCGGTGCTCGGGCACCAGGCACACGCCGCGTGCGGCGATGCGGTGCGGCGGCATGTCCGCGATGTCCGCGCCCTGGAAGCGCACGCGCCCACCCGTGGGCGTGACCGCGCCGGCAATGCTCTTGAGCGTGGTCGACTTGCCCGCGCCGTTGCGGCCCAGCAGCGTGACCAGTTCGGCATCGCCAACGCGCATCGAAACGCCCTGCAGCACATGGCTCTTGCCGTAGTGGGCATGCAGCCCCTCGACTTCCAGGATGTTCCTTCCGCTCATGCCTTGCCCCCCGTGATCATGTTGCCGAGATAGGCCGTGCGCACGCGCGCATCGGAGCGGATGTCGCCCGGCAGCCCCTCGGCAAGCACGCGGCCCAGCTGCATCACGGTCACGGTGTCGGAGATGTCCATCACGATGTTCATGTTGTGCTCGATCAGCACCACGGTGTGCTGGTCGCGCAGGCCGCGGATCAGGTGCTTCATGTCGTCGAGGTCGTCGATGCCCATGCCCGAGGTCGGCTCGTCCAGGAAGATGGCCTTCGGCCTGGCGGCCAGCGCCATGCCCACTTCGAGGCGGCGCTGCTGGCCATGCGACAACTCGCTGGCCGGCGTGTTCGCCAGCCGTTCGAGCCCCACGCGCTGCAGCACCTCGTCCACCGTCTGCGTGCAGGCCAGTTCGCCGACCGGCGCGCGCCAGCAGTTCATGGCCTGGCGCGGCGAAACGCCCTGCGCCGCCACGCGCAGGTTCTCGCGCACCGACAGGCTCAGGAACAGCGCCGTGACCTGGAACGAGCGCGCCATGCCGCGCTGCACGCGCCGGTGGTCGGGCTCGCGCGTCACGTCGTGGCCGTCGAACAGGATGCGGCCGCCCGTGGTGGTGCCGGTGCCCGTGAGCATGTGGAACAGCGTGGTCTTGCCCGCGCCGTTCGGGCCGATCACCGAGTGCACGGTATTGCGCCTGATCTTCAGGTCGACGCCGCCGAGTGCAGCGAACTTGCCGTAGTGCTTGGTGACGCCGACGGCTTCGATGAGGATGCCCGTCATGCTTTTTCTCCCAGGGCCGCAGGCACTTTGGCGCCAGGCGATGTCTTGCGGAAGATGCGGCGCCACGCGCCCTCGCCCAGCCCCCAGAGCCCGCGCTGCATGCCGATG
This sequence comes from Variovorax sp. Varisp46, assembly GCF_059491885.1. Taxonomy (NCBI): domain Bacteria; kingdom Pseudomonadati; phylum Pseudomonadota; class Betaproteobacteria; order Burkholderiales; family Comamonadaceae; genus Variovorax; species Variovorax sp. Varisp46. Next base: position 827,217 of record NZ_CP168515.1, on the reverse strand, counting down.
CTCACGCCGATCAGCAGCAAGCCCAGCAACAACAGCCAGCGCGGCCACAGCGTGGAGAGCCAGTCGGCCAGCAGCACATAGAAGGCCGAGCCCAGCACCGAGGCGAACAGGTTGCCGGTGCCGCCGATCACGGTAATGACCAGGATCATCTCGCTGGTGTGGTACTCGGCGTTCGACAGCGGCGCGATGCCGGTCATCATCGCGTGCAGCCCGCCCGCAAGGCCGGTGACGGCGCCCGAGATCACGAAGGCCAGCAGCTTGAAGCGCTTGAGGTCGTAGCCCACGGCGGCGGCCCGGTCCTCGTTGTCGCGGATGGCCAGCAGCGTGCGGCCGAAGATCGAATCGGTCACGCGCAGCAGCAGGCCGAAGGCGATCAGGAAGATCACCGCGACGAAGGCGTAGTACTTCCACGGCGTGTCCATGAAACCGGGGCGCGGCACGTCGAGCAGGCCGTTGTCGCCGCCCGTGAGGTCGGTGGCGGTGTAGGCGATGAAATAGAACATCTGCGCGAAGGCCAGCGTGAGCATCACGAAGTAGGTGCCGCGCTGGCGGATGGCGACCCAGCCGACCAGCGCCGCGCCAAGCGCGCCCATGGCCACGGCCGCCAGCAGGGCGAGCGGCATCGGCAGGTGCAGGCGCGTGAGCAGGATCGCGATGGTGTAGCTGCCCAGCCCGAAGAAGATGCCCTGCCCGAAGGACAGCAGCCCCGTATAGCCCAGCAGCAGGTTGCAGCCCAGGGCCGCGAGTGCATAGATCAGCACCTCGCTCGCGAGCGAGCCCGAGCGCAGCACCAGCGGCAGGCCCAGCGCGGCGGTCAGTGCCAGAAGGAAAGTGATTTTTCTCGGCATGGCGTTCATCCTTTTCGGCCGAGCAGGCCATGCGGGCGCAGCAGCAGCACGGCCGCCATCGCGATGTAGATCATCAGGCTCGCCCCCGGCGGCCAGATGGTGCTCATGAGGCTTTGCACGATGCCGATGAGCAGCCCGCCCACGAGCGCGCCGCCGAAGCTGCCGAGCCCGCCGATCACCACCACCACGAAGGCGACGCTCAGCGCCTCGACGCCCATGAAGGGCTCGGCCCCGCGGATCGGCGCGGCCAGCACGCCAGCCAGCGCCGCCGTGGCCGCACCCAGCGCGAACACAAGGCTGAACACCCGGAACACGTTGATGCCGAGCAGCGACACCATCTCGGTCGATTCGCTGCCCGCGCGCACCGCGCTGCCCAGGCGCGTGCCTTCGAGCACCCACCACAGCAGCACCGCGAGCACAGCGGTGAAGCCGATCACGAACAGCCGGTACTTGGGATAGACGAAGGCGCCCCACATGACCACGCCCTGCAGCAGGTCGGGCGTGGCCACGCTGTTGCCCAGCGGGCCCCAGAACACGATCACGATCTCCTGCACCGCGAGCGCCAGGCCCACCGTCACAAGGATGTGGAACTCGTGCGCCTTGGCGTACACGCGGCGCAGCAGCAGCTTCTCGGCCAGCCAGCCCAGCGCGCCCACGGCGAGCGGCACCACAACCAGCGCGACCCAGAAATCCAGGCCCCACTGCATGGCCTGGTAGCACAGGTAGGCTCCGAGCAGATAGAAAGCGCCGTGTGCAAAGTTCACGAAGCGAAGCAGGCCGAACACGATGGACAAGCCAACGGCCAGCAGGAAATACAGCATGCCGATGCCGATTCCGTTGATGGTCTGGAGCAGGTAGACGGTCATGGGCTCGTTGGCTTGCGTTGCGTCAGGCCAGCTTGCAGCCGCTCTTGTCGATCGGGAGGAACGACTTGCCGGAACTCACCACGTCGACATAGTCCGCTGCATCCTTCATCTTCGACTTGGCCTTGCCCTTGAGCAGGTAGTAGTCCTTGACGACCTGATGGTCGGCCTTGCGGATTTCTTCCGTGCCCGTGAGGCCATCGAACTTCATGCCTTCGAGCGCGGCGATGACGGCCTTCTGGTCCACAGAGCCCGCCTTCACGATGCCGTCGATCAGGATCTTGGTGCAGATGTACGAGCCCGCCAGGCTGTAGTTGGGCACGATCTTGAGCTTGTCGGCCGTGCGCTTCACGAGGTCCTTGTTGAGCGCGGTGTCGGCCGTGTGCCAGTACTGCGCACCGAAGTACACGCCGTCGCACAGGTCGGCGCCCAGCTCGTCGAACTGCTCGAGCCCCGAGGCCCAGGCGATGAGGATCGTCATGTTCTTGTGCATGCCGAAGCTCACTGCCTGTCGCAGCGCGGCCGACGACTGCGCACCGAAGTTCAGCAGCAGCAGCACGTCGGGCTTGGCCGCCATCGCGTTGGTGAGGTAGCCGCTGAACTCCTTCTCGTTGAGCGAGTGGTAGCTGTTGCCCACGTGCTCGATGCCCTTCTCCTGGAAGATGTTCTTGGCCGCGCCCAGCAGGCCCTCGCCGAACACGTACTGCGGCGTGATGGTGTACCAGCGCTTGGCCTTGGGCATCGACGCGATCAGCGGGCGCACCGTCTGCTCGATGGCGCCGAAGGTGGGCACCGACCAGCGGAAGGTGGCGGGGTTGCAGTCCTTGCCGGTGATCTCGTCGGCGCCCGCGGTGGTGATGAACAGGCCGCCGGCCTTCTCGGCCTCCTTGCCCATGGCCAGCGCTTCGGACGACAGGATGCCGCCCGCGAAGAACTTCGCGCCCTGCTGCTGCGAGGCTTCCTGCACCTTGCGCACAGCGGTCGCCGGCTTGCCTTCGGTGTCGAGCACCGTGTAGGCCAGCGGACGCTTCAGCACGCTGCCGTATTGCTCGATGGCCAGCTTCATGCCCAGGTCGGCGAACTTGCCATTGGCAGCGAACGCGCCCGACATGGGCACCGGGCAGCCGAAGCGGATCGCATCGGCCGATTGGGCGAAGGCGGCGCGACCGGCCAGGAGCGAGGCGGGAGCGGCCGAGAGGGCGGCGAGTTGAAGAAGTTGTCTGCGTTGCATGGAGGAACTCCGGTCGTAGTGAAGAGGAGAAAAGAAGCGAGGGAGAGCAGGCGCCGGCAAATTTAAGCGGATAAATAGGATTAATATGCTGGTAAAAACCCGCTAGCAAGCCCTGTGCCCAAAACCAGACCACCCCTCTGCATCACGCCGTTTAAGATCGCGCGCTGTTGCGCATCCCGCGCATCTCCCGATGGGCATGGAGCGTTTCAATGAGAGTGGGAGAGAACCGTCCCAAGCGGCAGAAGCTCTCGGACGTCATCGTCGAGGACGTCAAGCGCTGGATCGTGGCGGAGCGCAAGCAGCCCGGCGACCGGCTACCGAACGAGAAGGAATTGATCGAGCTCTTCGGCTATTCGAAGAGCACGGTGCGCGAGGCACTGAAGGCGCTGGAGGTGCGCGGGCTCATCGCCATCCGCACCGGCCCCGGCGGCGGCGCGTACCTGCAGCAGGTGTCGGTCGAGCATGCCTCGGAGCCGCTGCGCAACTTCCTGCACTTCCATCACCTCGACGGGCATCACATCTACCAGCTGCGCAAGGTGCTGGAGCCCGAGCTGGCGGTGAGCGTAATCGGCAAGCTGACGCCCTCGCAGTTCGAACGGCTCGAAGAAAACGTGCGCCTTTGCACCATCGAGCCCGCCAACGAGGACGAATTGCGCACGCAGCGCGAAGCCGAACTGGCCTTTCACACCATGCTGGCCGAGGCCTGCCCCAATCCGGTGCTGTCCTTCATGTGCCGCTTCCTGAACGACCTGCTGCGCGACCTCGTGGTCTATAAGAAGGCGCTGGACCATCACCACTTCGGCGAGACGAACGTCGACTACCACACGCAACTGCTGGCCGCCTACCGGCGCGAAGATGCCGACGAAGTGCGGCGCCTGATGACCGAACACATGGTCGATGCCGAACAGCACATGCACGAGATGGAGGCGCACATCGGGGCGAAGCATCTGTTGCTGCCGAGCGGGCAGCGTTAAATTTTTCAGGGCGCGTGCACAGGCCGCCGGTACTCCCCTCCGCGAATGTCCCCCGGCCTTTGGCCTCCTCCTTTAGCTTGTGCCGGCCTATCAACCAGTGCTCTGAACGATCCCGCGCCGCTTCAGGCATGGGCCTTTTCCAGACACGCCTGAAACGCCAATACCGCCCGTGACGGTTTCGGCGACCGCCGCAGCAGGCTCACGAACCGGCACGCGTAATTGAAGCGCGCCGGCAGCACCGCCTTCATGAGCCCGCGCTGCTCGAACGCCTGCGCATAGTGGTCGGGCAGGAAGCCGAGGAAGCGCCCCGAGAGGATCAGCGTCGCGATCGCCTCCTGGTCGAAGCCGGTGGCCTTGCGCGACAGCTTGGCGCGGTGGCTCAGCTCCATGTTGGGCGAGTGGTAGCCCAGCCCCGCGAAATGATGCGCGCCAAGCTTCGACCAGGTGAGCTTGGCATGCGGGCTGTCGAACAGCGGATGGCCCCTGCCGCAGTAAAGCAGCATCGTCTCGTCGAACAGGTCCGCATACACGAGGCTCTTCGAAGTCCGGTGCGCCGGGATGATGCCGATCTGGAAGTTGCCCTCCAGCACGCCCTGCTCGATCGCGTTGATCGAACCCACATGCACCGCCAGGCTCACCTCCGGCGCGATCTCGGTGAAGCGCGCGATTGCCTCGCCGATGCGCGCCTTCGGGTTGGTCGCGGTCTTGTCGAACAAGGCCACGTCCAGTTGTCCGCCCATGCGGTTGTGGATGTCGTCGATGCTTCCGCGGAAGGCATCGACCGAGGCCAGTAGCCGCAGCGTCTCGTCGTACACGCGCTGCCCCTCGGCCGTGAGCGCGAAGCCCGCCCGGCCGCGCCGGCACAGCACCAGGCCGAGCCGCGTTTCCAGGTCTTTCACATGGCGGCTCACGGTGGAGGTGCCGATGTTCAGCTCCAGTTCGGCCGCGGCCATGCCGCCGCAATCGACCACGCTCTTGAACACCTTGAGCAGCCGCAGGTCCATGTCGCTGAGCTGCCCCAGAACGGCGCGGCTGCGGGTGCTCCGGGCACTGTTCTGGGCCTTCTCTTTTACTTGCATGAACTGTCAAGTGAACATTGATATTGCGCCATTCTCCACACTGAAGGCTCTGCGAACAATCGGCACATCCCATCACCCCCGGAGCCCGCCCCGTGCGGGAAGCGCCATGACCCTCGCCACGCCCGCCATCGAACCGACGCCCGCCCTGCGCACCGACGCCGCCTGGCTCGACGCGCACTGGATGCCCTACACCGGCAACCGCAACTTCAAGGCCGATCCGCGGATCATCGTGGAGGCCAAGGGCGCCTACTTCACCGACGCCGACGGCCGCAAGATCTTCGACGGCCTCTCGGGCCTGTGGTGCTCGGGCCTCGGCCACGGCCGCCCCGAGATCACCGAAGCGGTGAGCCGCCAGATCGCGAAGCTCGACTACTCGCCCGCCTTCCAGTTCGGCCACCCGCTCTCGTTCGAGCTGGCCAACAAGATCAAGGAGCTCACGCCCGCCGGCCTCGACTACGTGTTCTTCACCGGCTCGGGCTCCGAAGCCGCCGACACCTCGCTGAAGATGGCGCGTGCCTACTGGCGCACCAAGGGCCAGGCAAGCAAGACGCGCCTGATCGGCCGCGAGAAGGGCTACCACGGCGTCAACTTCGGCGGCATCTCGGTCGGCGGCATCGCAGCCAACCGCAAGCTGTTCGGCCAGGGCGTCGAGGCCGACCACCTGCCGCACACGCAGCTCGCATCGAACGCCTTCACGCGCGGCATGGCCGAGAACGGCGCCGAGCTGGCCGACCGCCTGCTCGACCTGATCGCGCTGCACGACGCCTCGAACATCGCGGCAGTGATCGTCGAACCCTTCGCGGGCTCGGCCGGCGTGGTGATTCCGCCCAAGGGCTACCTGAAGCGCCTGCGCGACATCTGCACCGCGAACAACATCCTGCTGATCTTCGACGAGGTCATCACCGGCTTCGGCCGCTGCGGCGCGCTCACGGGCGCCGAAGCCTTCGGCGTGACGCCCGACATCATGAACATCGCCAAGCAGGTCACCAACGGCGCACAGCCGATGGGCGCGGTGGTCGCCAACAAAGAGATCTACGACACCTTCATGGCCGCCGGCGGCCCCGACTACATGCTCGAGTTCCCGCACGGCTACACCTACGGCGCACACCCGGTGGCCTGCGCCGCGGGCATCGCCGCACTCGACGTGCTGCAGAAGGAAGACATGATCGGCCGCGTGCAGGCGCTGGCGCCGCACTTCGAGAACGCGGTGCACAGCCTCAAGGGCAGCAAGCACGTCGCCGACATCCGCAACTACGGCCTCGCCGCGGGCATCACCATCGCCGCGCTGCCGGGCGAACCCGCGCGCCGTCCGTACGAGATCGCGATGAACTGCTGGAAAAAGGGCTTCTACGTGCGCTACGGCGGCGACACGATCCAGCTCGCGCCACCTTTCATTGCGGAGAAGGCGGAGATCGATCGAATGGTCAACGCACTGGCCGACGCGCTGGCCGAGACGGCCTGATCGGAGGCCGGGTCCTACAGGCGGCGCGCCGGCCGCCTTCCAATAATCGGCGCAATGACGGCATTGCGCAGCGACATCCCTGCCCGCCTCGACCACCTGCCGTGGTCGCGCTGGCATTGGCGCGTGGTGATCGCACTGGGCGTGGCCTGGGTGCTCGACGGGCTCGAAGTCACGCTCGTGGGCTCCATCGGCGCGGTGCTGGAGCGGCCCGACACGCTCGGGCTCACGGCCGGCGAGATCGGCCTCTCGGGCTCGGTGTACGTGGCAGGTGCGGTGCTCGGCGCCCTGCTCTTCGGGCGGCTCACCGACCGGCTCGGACGCAAGAAGCTGTTTCTCGTCACGCTGGTGGTCTACACCATTGGCACGCTGGCCACCGCGTTCTCTCCCGACTTCGCCTTCTTCGCGCTGTGCCGCTTCGTCACGGGGCTTGGCATCGGCGGCGAATACGCGGCCATCAATTCGGCCATCGACGAGCTGATTCCGGCGCGCGTGCGCGGGCGCGTCAACCTCGCGATCAACGGCAGCTTCTGGATCGGCGCGGCGCTGGGCGCGGCGCTGAGCCTCGTGCTGCTCGACGCGCGCGTGATCGGCCCGGTGTGGGGCTGGCGCGCAGGCTTCGCGCTGGGCGCGGTGCTGGCTGTGGCGATCCTGCTGGTGCGGCGCCACGTTCCAGAGAGCCCGCGCTGGCTCGTTGCGCACGGGCGGGCCGATGAAGCCAGGCGCATCGTCGAGCGAATCGAGGCCGAGGTCGAGGCGCAGCACGGACCGCTGCCCGCGTCGCAAGGCCATGTGAACTACACGGCCGCGCGCCCCAACAGCCCGCCGATGCGGGAAGTGGCGCGCGTACTGCTCAGGCGCTACCCGCAGCGCAGCGTGGTCGCATTGGCGCTGATGATCTCGCAGGCCTTCTTCTACAACGCGATCTTCTTCACCTATGCGCTGGTGCTCACGCGCTTCTATGGCGTGCCCGAAGGTGACGTGGCGCTCTACATCTTTCCGTTCGCGCTGGGCAACGTGCTCGGGCCGCTGCTGCTGGGGCCGCTGTTCGACAGCGTGGGACGGCGACGGATGATCGCGCTGACCTATGTGCTCGCGGGCGTCGGCCTCGCGCTCACGGGCTGGGCTTTCATGATGGGCTGGCTCGATGCGCGCAGCCAGGCGATGTGCTGGTCGGCGGTGTTCTTCCTGGCTTCGGCGGCGGCGAGCTCGGCGTACCTCACGGTGAGCGAGGTGTTTCCGCTCGAGATGCGGGCCATCGCCATCGCGATCTTCTATGCGGTCGGCATGGGCGCGGGCGGCTTCGCTGCGCCGCTGCTGTTCGGCCTGCTGATCGAGACCGGCAGCCGGGGTGCGGTGATGGTGGGCTACGGCATCGGGGCGGCGCTGGTCATCGTCGCGGGGCTGCTGGCCCTGCGCCATGCGGTCGACGCAGAGCGCAAGCCGCTGGAGGAGGTGGCACCGCCGCTGTCGTCCGAAGCCGGCGGCGAGCGCTGACCATCAGTCTCTACAGCGCGCAGGTGCGAAAGCCGAAGAAGCCGTCGTCGCGATGAGGCAGCGCAAAGCCGCGGCGGCGCGGCGAACGCAGGCGCGCACGCGTCGCGAACGAAGCCCCGCGCAGCACGCGCGCGCGGCCGAAGGCTGCCGCGGGATCGAATTCGCCTCCCGCGCTCCATGGGTCGGGCCGGTAGCCCGGCCACGGCTGCAGGGTGCCCGCCGTCCATTCATGCACGTCGGCCCAACGGAAGCCGCGCCGCGCGGCCGTGTGCGCCGCGATCTCCCATTCGACCTCGGTCGCGATGCGACGTCCGGCCCAGCGTGCCCAGGCATCGGCCTCCCACCAGCTCAGGTGCACCGCGCTGTGGTGGCCGGCCGCGCGCACCGTCGCGCCGAAGCGCTGCTGCAGCACCGAACCGCCGGTGCCGCTGCGTGCTCCGCCGATCTGTTCGACGTGGCGAGGCCCGCGTCGGCCCTCGACCTGCGCGGCAAGCCAGCGCCAGCCTTCGCCGTGCCACAGCTCCTCGCGGTCGTAGCCGCCGTCATCGACGAATTCGATGTACTGGTTCCAGGTGACGGGCTGTGCGTCGATCTCGAACTCGGGCACGTCGACGCGATACGCTCCTCGCTCCTGCGCGAAGGCGAAGCCGCTCTCGGGCATGCCCAGCTCCCAGCGCGTGGCCGGCAGCAGCAGCGGCTCGCGCGTGACGGCGATGGGCGCCTGCTCGAAGCCCAGCGGCAGCCCCAGCGTCTGCGCCATCACCACGAACTGCTCGCCGCGCAGGTCTTCGTGGAACAGCGCGAGGCGATAGAAATACAGGCCGGCATCGGTCTCGGCCGCGTTGTCGAGCAGCTCGAGAGTGCTCTCCAGCGTTTCGAGCAGGTAGGCCTTGGTCTGCGCGAGGTCCGGCAGGTCGGGCGTCCAGCGCCGCTGCGGCGCACTCTGCGCGGGATTCCACCAGCCGTCGGCACCAGGGTCGATGGCCGCAAGGCGCGTGGGCCGCACCGGACAGTCGGCCCCGAAAGCGCGCTGGGTGTTGCGCCCGATCCACCATTCGGCGAACCAGCCGATGTGGCCGGCCAGCCAGACCGGCGGCAGCACGCCCTCTTCCTCGAGCATCGGCGGCGCGGCAAGCGCCTCGGCGCCCAGCACCTGCTCGTACAGCGACAGCAGGTGCAGCGTGTGGTTGCGCGCATCGATCAGCGCCAGGGACAACAGCTCCCGGCCGGCGCGGCACATGTCAGGAGAATCGATCGAATGGGGCAGGCCCATGGCGCCCGAAGGCGTCGAAGGCGGAAGGCGCGAAGACATGGGCGATTATGGCGACCGGGGCGTCCCCCCACGTCCCGGCCGAGACCCGTATTCCGGGTAAACCCCGCCCCCCGCGTCAAGGCAATACAAAGGTTCACCGAGGTAACATCTCGGGCTTTGCGCGGCCCCCACCAGGGGCAGGCGTTTCACCTTTGGGCTTCGCGGGAGACACCCCCTTGTCTGCATTCCTCAAATTCGCGACCGGCATGGACTGGGTCAGCGAAAAGCTCGGCAAGATCGCCGGCTACGCCGTTCTGGCGGCCTCGCTGATTTCAGCCGGCAATGCGCTCATCCGCTACGGCCTGGACTTCAGCAAGAACTCCTGGCTCGAAATCCAGTGGTACCTTTTCGCAGCCACCGTGATGCTCGGGGCACCTGTCGTGCTGCGCTTCAACGAGCATGTGCGCGTGGACATCATCTACGGCAAGCTCAAGGGCCACGGCCCGGTGTATGTCGACCTGTTCGGCCTCATCTTCTTCCTGCTGCCGGTGATGGGCCTGTTCACCTACCTCACCTGGCCCTTCTTCTGGAACATGTGGATCACGGGCGAGATGTCGGGCAACATCGGCGGCCTGGTCCGCTGGCCCGCCGCGCTGCTGATGCCCGTGGGCTTCGCCGCGATGTTCCTGCAGGGCATTGCGGAAATCATCAAGCGCATTGCCTACCTGCGCGGCCTGATCACGATGGACACGCACTACGAGAAGCCGGTGCAGTGACGAGCGCCCTGCGCCCCCTTCCGGCCTCGCCCTCTCCCGCACCGCAGGACAAGTAGAAATGCACATGGAAAATTTCGCCCCGATCATGTTCGCGGGGCTCGTGGTGATCATGCTGATCGGCTTCCCGGTCGCGTTCTCGCTCTCGGCCCTCGGCCTGATCTGCGGCTTCTTCGCCATCGAGATGGGCTGGTTTCCGGCCGGCTTCATGGCCAACCTGCCGCTGAACGTCTTCGGCATCCTGGCGAACGAAACGCTGCTCGCGATCCCGTTCTTCACCCTGATGGGAGCGGTACTGGAGAAATGCGGATTGGCCGAGGACATGCTCGACTCGATGGGCCAGCTCTTCGGCCCCGTGCGCGGCGGCCTCGGCTACTCGGTGATCATCGTGGGCTTCATCCTCGGCGCCATCACCGGCACGGTGGCCGGCCAGGTGATCGCCATGGCGATGATCTCGCTGCCGATCATGATGCGCTACGGCTACGACATGCGCTACTCGACCGGCGTGCTCGCCGCCTCGGGCACCATCACGCAGCTGGTGCCGCCCTCGCTGGTGCTGATCGTCATGGCCGACCAACTCGGCACCGACGTGGGCCAGATGTACAAGGGCGCCTGGGGTCCGTCGATCCTGCAGGTTCTGATCTTCGCGATCTACACCTTCATGGTCGGCCGCATCCGCCCGCACTTCGTGCCGGGCCTGCCAACCAGCGCGCGCACACTGAACGGCTGGGCGCTGTGGGGCAAGTGCCTGCGCGGCATCATTCCCTCGGCCATCCTGATCTTCGCGGTGCTCGGTTCGATGGGCGGCCTGCCGTTCATGGACAAGGCCATCGCCACGCCGACCGAGGCCGGTGCGATGGGCGCGGTGGGCTCGCTCATCCTCGCGCTGATCCATCGCCGCCTGAACTGGGAACTGCTGAAGGGCGCGATGGAAGGCACCATGCGCCTCACGGCGATGGTGGTGTTCATCCTGATCGGCTCGCGCGTGTTCTCGCTGGTGTTCCAGGGCGTCGACGGCGCCAAGTGGATCGAGCACATGCTGTCGGGCCTGCCGGGTGGCCAGGTGGGCTTCCTGATCGCGGTGAACTTCTTCGTCTTCTTCCTCGCGTTCTTCCTCGACTTCTTCGAGATCGCATTCATCATCCTGCCGCTGCTGGGCCCCGTGGCCCACAAGCTGGGCATCGACATGGTGTGGTTCGGCGTGCTGCTGTGCGTGAACATGCAGACCTCGTTCATGCACCCGCCGTTCGGCTTCGCGCTCTTCTACTTGCGGGGCATCGCGGACACGCTGTTCAAGAACGGGGCGCTGCCCAAGAAGGTGGACTCGCGCGACATCTATCTCGGCGCCGTGCCGTGGGTGCTGATGCAGCTGCTGCTGGTGGCCATCGTGATCTTCTTCCCGCAGACGGTCACCGTGTTCCTCGAGAAGGAAAAGGTCGTCGACATCGACAAGGTCAACCTCGACATGCCGGTGGACGAGCAGGCCAACTCGCCCGACAACAACAACGGCGTGAACATGGAAGACCCGTTCGGCAACGAGAAGAAGGACCAGCCGGCCGCTTCGAGCGAGCCGACCAAGCCGTGAGCGAACAGCACCACGGCACTCCGCAAGAACAACAAGACAACGACGGCGACGCCCTCCGCACCACCCCGCTGGAGAGCGCCGCCTTCCCGCCGCTGCTGCGCACATTGGCAGTGGTGCTCGTGGTGGACATCTTCGCCTTCGCGCTGTGGAGCCTGCCTTCGCTGCGCACCACCACCTGGTCCACCAGCGCCCTGGTGGTGTTCGGCATCGCGGTGCTGTGCGTGGTGTGGGTCGGCTACTGGATCGTCTACAGCCGCACCCGCCTCGAAGACGACGTGCTCATCCAGACCTGGCTCTGGGACAAGCGCGTGAGCGCGCAAGATGTGGCGCAGCTCAAGCTGGTGCACATCCGCATGCTCGAACGGGTGATCGCGCCGCGCCTGCTGGTGCGCCGGCGCTACGGCGGCATCACGTGGTTCCATGCCTGCGACCCGCAGGTGCTGATCGCATTCGGCGAACGCGTGGCGAAGCGGGCCGTGCCGGCTGCTCCATCCACGCCGCCTCCGGCGGAAGCCGGCGCGCCCTGAGCCCGGCCCCCTAACCCCCTGAAACGAGCCGCCATGGCTGGAGCAGTTGCTCCAGCCATGGCGGCTCGTTTGCATCTGTCTGCACCGTCGGCCCGACGCGCCGACCCGCTCCCTTCAACACCGCCGCACGCATTCCCGACGGCGCGTGCGGGCGAACCCGGTTGACAGGATTTGATGGATTTGTGATATTTATGATCATAAATCTCCACCCACCATGCCACCTAAGCCCAAACCCCCTCTGACACGCGACAAGCGCGTGAAACGCTCCGACCAGGTCGTCAACGGTATTAAGCGCTGGATCGTCCAGACCCAGCAGCAGGTCGGCGGCAAGCTGCCGCAAGAAAAAGAACTGATCGAGCAGATGGGCGTCTCGCGCGGCACGGTGCGCGAGGCGCTGGCCGCGCTGCAGGTGCAGGGGCTGGTGGCCATCAGCACTGGGCCCAACGGCGGCGCCACGCTCACGCAGACCACGTACGACCAGTGTCTGGAAGCGGTGTCCAACTTCCTGTACTTCCAGCCCGTCGACATCACCACGCTGTATGCGCTGCGCCGCGTGGTCGAGCCCGAACTGGCCGCCAACGTGGCCACTCGCCTGGACGAAGCAGACCTGGCCGAGCTCGAGGCGCTGATCGGCCACAGCCATCCGGCGCACGGAGGCAGCGAAGACTGGAACGAGCGCCGCGAGGCCGACCTGCTGTTCCATGACCGGTTGATCGACGCCTGCAGCAGCCCCTTCCTGGGGCTGGTCTGCCGCCTGCTCAACGACGTCATCCGGCGGGTGATCATCGTGCGCCACGCGCTGCCGGAGTTCGATCGTTTCGACGAAGAAATCATGCACAGCCACACCGATCTGCTGGACGCGCTGCGCGCCCGCGATCCCGAGCGCGCGCGCGAAATCATGCGGGTACACATGGAGCACGCCGAAGCACTGGCCCTTGAAGCCGAGTCCCGCGTCGACCGGGGCAGCCTGCTGATGAGCAACAGCACGAGCGGCTGACCTCGACGGCGGCGCGGACCACCGCGGCCGCAGCCACATCACTCCCCTTCTTTTTTCATCCCGGTCGCGCCGGGGTGCGGGGTTTCCTTTGCCTGAATTTTCTGGAGCCTGAACACACATGATGAATCCGCAACAAGCGCTCTGGCAGCTGGGCGCCGTCGACATTGCCGCCGCCGTGCGCCGGCGCGACGTGTCCTGCCGCGAGGTCACGGCCAGCGTGCTGGCACGCATCGCGCAACTCAACCCGCAGACCAATGCCTTGGCGGAAGTGCTGGCCGAGGAAGCATTGGCCGCCGCCGATGCCGCCGACCAGCGCACGCACCGCGGCGATGAGCTGGGCCCGCTGCACGGCGTGCCGGTCAGCATCAAGATCAATGCAGACCAGGCCGGCCACGCGACGACCAACGGCGTGATACCGCTGCGCGACCACATCGCCCGCGAAGATTCGCCGGTGGTGGCGCACTGGCGCAAGGCCGGCGCCATCATCGTCGGGCGCAGCAACACGGCCACCTACTCGTCGCGCTGGTTCACCGACAACGGCTTGCACGGGCGCACGCTGAACCCGTGGGATGCAGCCATCACTCCGGGAGGCTCCAGCGGCGGCGCGGCGTCCGCGGTGGCCAGCGGCATGGGCGCACTGGCGCACGGCAACGACATCGGCGGCTCCATTCGCTACCCGGCCTATGCCTGCGGCGTGCTCGGGCTGCGTCCCACGGTCGGCCGTGTGCCCGCCTACAACCCGAGTGCGACGGCCGAGCGGGGCATCACGCCGCAACTCATGTCGGTGCAAGGACCGCTGGCGCGCAACCTGGCCGACCTGCGCCTGGGCTACGAGGCAATGGCACGAGGCGACGCGCGCGACCCCAACTGGGTGCCGGTGCCGCACGAGCTGCCCCGGCCCGCGGGCCCGATCCGGGTGGCGCTGTTCAGGCGTTCGCCCGGCATTCCCGTCGACCCGGCCGTCACCGCGGCATTGAACGATGCCGCGCGCTGGCTGCAGCAAGCCGGCTACGAGGTGGTCGAAGCCGAACTGCCTTTCTTCAACGAGGCGGCCGCCCTGTGGCGCACGCTGACGGTCGATGACAGCCGCCGCAACATCATCGCGGGCGTCGAGCAGCACGGCGACGAAACCATGCAGCGAAGCCAGCGGCATCTGTTGGCCGGCATGCCCGAGACCGATCGCGACGGCTTTCTCGATGCGCTGGCGCGGCGCCAGACCTTGGTTCGCAGCTGGTCGGTCTTTCTGCAATCGCATCCGCTGGTGCTGATGCCGGTGTCATGGCAGCGCCCCTGCCCGCAAGACGAAGACGCCGGCACGCTGGAACAGGCACGTGCGCTGATCGATGCCCAGAGCCCGCTGCTGGCGACCGCCGCGCTGGGCATGCCCGGCCTCTCGGTGCCCACAGGCATGGCGGGTGGCGTGCCCATCGGCGTGCAACTGCTGGCCTGGCGCTTTCGCGAGGACCTGCTGCTCGAAGCAGGCCAGGTGCTTGAAAGCGCCGCGCAGTTTTTGCCCTTCACCACTCGCTGATTCCTTTCCATCCTCGTCCCTCGTCCCCGCTCTCCCTCACTTCCATCAGGAGCTTTCCCATGAGTCAACACAACCCCGCTTCCGCGGCCCCGCTTTCGCGTCGCACCCTGCTGGCAGGTGCCGCCATCGGCATGGGCCTGGGCTGCATGCTGCCGGCGGCGGTGCAGGCGCAAACCGTCAATCGCATCATCGTGCCGTTCCCGGCCGGCGGCCCGGCCGACTTCATGGGCCGCCTGCTGGCGGAAAAACTGAAGGACGAACTCGGCCGCACCGTCATGATCGACAACCGCCCCGGGGCCGGCACCCGCCTGGCGGCCGAGGTGTTGAAGAACGCGCCGGCCGACGGGGCCACCGTGCTGCTCGCGCCAGTGGACCCGATGTTCATCGGCCCGGCGATCTACGCCAACATGCGCTTCAATCCGGCCACCGATTTCAAACCGATCACCGACGTGACCGGCGTTCAGTTCGGCATTGCTGTCAGCGCGGCGTCGCCGATCAAGACACTAGCCCAGTTCGTCCAGACCGCCAAGGCAAACCCGGACCACGGCTCGATCGGCATCACCACGGTGGGTTCGCTGCTGCACTTCCTGGCCATGGACTTCGTGGCCGTGTCGCGCTCGGGCTCCACGCTGGTGCCTTACCGCGGCGGTGCACCGATGGTCACTGAGCTTCTCGGCGGCCAGGTGAGCTCGGGCATGGACGCCACGACCACGCTCACCGAATACCACCGCGCCGGAAAGCTTCGCGTGCTGGCCGTTGCCGGCGACAAGCGCGCCGACAGCCTGCCCGATGTGCCCACCTTCGCCGAAGCTGGGTACCCGACGTTGGTGGCCTCGTCGCGCTACGTGCTCTACGCCCACGCCAACATGGCGCCCGCCACCATCGCCCAATGGAACCAGGCCGTGCGCAAGGTACTGGCCATGCCCGACGTGCGCGACAAGCTGGGCCGCGTGGGCTACGACCTGCTGCCCGGTGGCTCCACCGAAGAGGTCGTCCGCTACACCGACGCATTGGCCGCGCGCTGGCTGCCGATCATCAAGGCTTCGGGCTACAAGGGCGACTGAACAAGGCCACGCGCTTCGAGAAGCGCAGACGAAAAAAAAACCCCGCCGAACCCGGCGGGGCTTTTTTGCATGCGAATGCGAAGGCGCGCTTACAGCTTCTGCTGCTGCATGAAGCGGTCGAACGTGCCTTCCGTGTAGCGGAACCAGGCGTTCTGGTCAGCCAGGAATTTCGACCAGTCGCTGTAGATCTTCTTCCACTCGGGGTTGCTGTTGTTCAGGTCCGAGTAGATCTGCTGGGCCGACTTGAAGGCGGCGTTCATCACGTCCTGCGAGAACGGGCGCAGCTTGGTGCCCGAGCCTACGAGCTGCTTCAGCGCGATAGGGTTCTTGGCGTCGTACTTGGCCGTCATCGTGATGTTGGCATGCGCGGCAGCAGCCTCGACGACCGCCTTGTAGTCGGCCGACAGGCCTTCCCATGCCTTGGTGTTGATGTAGAAGTCGAGCTCGGGGCCGCCTTCCCACCAGCCGGGGTAGTAGTAGAACGGGGCGATCTTGTTAAAGCCCAGCTTCTGATCGTCGTACGGGCCGACCCATTCGAGGCCGTCCAGCGTGCCCTTTTCGAGCGCCGGGTACAGGTCGGCACCAGGGATCGATTGCGGGATCACGCCGAAGGGCTCGAGCACCTTGCCTGCGAACGGGTTGGTGCGGAACTTCAGGCCCTTCAGGTCGGCAACCGACTTGATTTCCTTGCGGAACCAGCCGCCCATCTGCGCGCCCGTGTTGCCGCCCGGCAGGTTGATGATGTTGTACTTGGCGTAGAACGCACGCATCAGCTTCAGGCCGTTGCCTTCGTACATCCATGCGTTCTGCTGGCGGGTATTCATACCGAAAGGCACGGCGCAGCCGAGGCAGAAGGTCGGGTCCTTGCCGTAGAAGTAGTACGGGGCCGTGTGGGCCATTTCGACCGAGGCGTTCTGCACGCCGTCGACCACGCCGAACGCGGGCATCAGCTCGCCACCCGCGTGCACGGAAATCTGGAACTTGCCGCCCGTCATGTCGCTGACGCTCTTCGCGAACACTTCGGCGGTGCCGAAGATGGTGTCCAGCGACTTGGGAAAACTCGACGCCAGGCGCCAGCGAACGGTGGCCTGCGCGTGAACCGCGGGTGCGATGCCGGCGGCCAGAACGCCCGCGATGCCGGCGTTTTTGATGAGGGAACGACGATCCATTGATAGCTCTCCGAGTTCTTGGAATAAAACAAAACGCGGCTTGTGGCCGCGTCGGGGACTGTGTAAGTCTTCTTGATTGTAAAAACGCGCTTACAGGGCTCGGCGGGGGTTTACCCTGCGCCCGAAATGAAGCGCTCGCGGATCGAGGCTTCGATGCCGGGCGCGTCGAGCCCGATGCTCGCCAGCAGCTTCGCCGGATCGCCGTGTTCGATGAAGCGGTCGGGCAAGCCGAGCTGCAGCACCGGTTTCTGGATGTTGGCAGCCTGCAGCGCCTCGAGCACCGCACTGCCCGCGCCGCCCATGGTGGCGCCCTCTTCCAGCGTGACGATGGCGTCGTGCGTGCCCGCGACCTTCAGCAGCAGTTCGACATCGAGCGGCTTGGCCCAGCGCATGTTGACCACCGTGGCGTCGAGCGGCTCGGCCGCAGCAAGCGCGGGATACAGCAGCGTGCCGAACGCGAGGATGGCGATGCGCCTGCCTTCGCGGCGGATCTCGCCCTTGCCGAAGGGCAAGGCCTCGAGCGTGAGATGCGGCGCAGCGCCGGCGCCCGCTCCGCGCGGATAGCGCACGGCCACCGGATGGTTCTGCTCGTAGGCGCTGGTCAGCAGCTGGCGGCATTCGCGCTCGTCGGCCGGGCAGGCAATGCTCATGTTCGGAATGCAGCGCAGGAACGGAATGTCGTACGCGCCCGCGTGCGTGGCGCCGTCCGCGCCCACGAGGCCCGCGCGGTCGAGCGCGAACACCACCGGCAGGTTCTGGATCGCCACGTCGTGGATCAGCTGGTCGTACGCGCGCTGCAGGAAGGTCGAGTAGATCGCGACCACAGGCTTGAGCCCCTCGCAGGCCAGGCCGGCCGCGAAAGTCACGGCGTGCTGTTCGGCGATGCCGACGTCGTAGTAGCGGTCGGGAAAGCGCTTCTCGAACTCCACGAGTCCCGAGCCTTCGCGCATCGCGGGCGTGATGCCCACCAGCCGGCCATCGGCGGCGGCGGTGTCGCACAGCCACTGGCCGAACACCTGGGTGAATGTCTGCTTCACCACCGCAGCGGACTTGACCAGCCCCACCTGCGGATCGAACTTGCCGGGGCCGTGGTAGGCGACAGGATCGGCCTCCGCGAGCTTGTAGCCCTGCCCCTTCTTCGTGACCACGTGCAGGAACTGCGGGCCCTCGAGGTGCTTGAGGTTCTCGAGCGTGGGCACCAGCGAGTCGAGGTCGTGGCCGTCGATCGGGCCCACGTAGTTGAAGCCGAACTGCTCGAACAGCGTGGCCGGCACGACCATGCCCTTGGCATGCTGCTCCAGCCGCTTGGCCAGCTCGAACAGCGGCGGCGCGTTGCGCAGCACGCTCTTGCCGACGCTCTTGGCCGCGGCGTAGAAGTTGCCGCTCATCAGCTGCGCGAGGTAGCGGTTGAGCGCGCCCACGGGCGGGCTGATCGACATGTCGTTGTCGTTCAGGATGACGAGCAGCTTGCAGTCGCACACGCCCGCGTTGTTCAGCGCCTCGAAGGCCATGCCGGCCGTGAGCGCGCCGTCGCCGATGATGGCCACGGCATGGCGGTCTTCGCCCTTCTGCTTGGCGGCCATGGCCATGCCGAGCGCGGCGGAGATGCTGGTCGACGAATGAGCGGTGCCGAAGGTGTCGTACTCGCTCTCGGTGCGCTGAGGAAAGCCCGAGATGCCGCCGATCTGCCTGAGCGTAGGCATGCGCTCACGCCGGCCCGTGAGGATCTTGTGCGGGTAGGTCTGGTGGCCCACGTCCCACACCAGCCGGTCGTGCGGCGTGTTGAACACGTGGTGCAGCGCGACGGTGAGTTCGACCGTGCCGAGGTTGGAGCTCAGGTGGCCGCCGGTGCGCGAGACGTTGTCGAGCACGCAGGCGCGCACCTCGTCGGACAGTTGGCGCAGCTGGGCCCGGTCGTATTTGCGGATCGGCGAGGGGTCGTGGAGTGTGGGAAGCAGCGGAGCCATGGGAAGGTTTGTACTTTTCTCTCAGCGATCGCGATCGACCACCATGTGGGCCAAAGCGCGCAGCGCTGCGGTGTCGGGCAGGCCGCTGCGGGCCAGCGCGGCCAGCGCGTCGGCCAACAGCTGGCGGGCCTGGGCGCGCGCGCCGTCGAGGCCCAGAAGGGACACGTAGGTGGGCTTGTCGGCAGCGGCATCCTTGCCGGCGGTCTTGCCCAGGGTGTGCGAGTCGGCCGTGACGTCGAGGATGTCGTCGACCACCTGGAACGCCAGGCCGATGGCCGCGCCATAGTCGCGCAGCGCGGCCAGTGCCGAGCCGGCGAGGGAGCCGCAGGCAGCGCCCATCTCGACGCTGCCCTGCAGCAGCGCGCCGGTCTTCAGGCGGTGCATTTCGCGCAGCTGTGCTTCATTCAACGCAATGCCGACGCTGGCCAGGTCGATGGCCTGGCCGCCAGCCATGCCCTGGCTGCCCGCGGCCCGGGCAAGCAGTCGGCACAGCTGGGCCTGGGTGGCAGCGGGAATCTCGTCGCCGTCGGGCGTGAGCAGTTCGAAGGCCAGGGCCTGCAGCGCATCGCCGGCCAGCAGGGCGTCGGCCTCGCCGAATTTCACGTGCACGGTGGGCTTGCCGCGGCGCAGCACGTCGTTGTCCATGCACGGCAAGTCGTCGTGCACCAGCGAATAGGCGTGGATCAGCTCGGTGGCGCAGGCCGCGCGCAGGGCGGCGGCCTGGTTGCCGCCGACGGCCTCGCTGGCCGCGAGCACCAGCAAGGGCCGCAGGCGCTTGCCGCCATCGAGTACGGCGTAGCGCATGGCATCGCCCAGCAGTACGGGCGCATCGACGCCGACCCAGCGCGACAAGGCCGCCTCGACGTTCGCCAGATGGGGGTCGCTCCAGCCGGCGAGCGTGCGGGCGTCCCAATGGCTGGAATTCAGCGCGGCGGCGCTCATTCAGGCGTCCAGACCTTGAGGCTGCCCGAATCGAGCACCTTGATCTGGTCTTCGACCGCCTGCAGCTTGTCGCGGCAGAAAGCGAGCAGCGCCGCACCTCGCTGGTAGCTCACGAGCAGCTGGTCGAGGGGCAGCTGGCCCGATTCGAGTTCCGCCACCAGTTGCTCCAGTTCCTGGAGTCCGGCTTCGTAACTGGCAGGCAGCGGGCCGGTATCGGGCGTTGCCGCCGGGCTGGACGAGGAAGGGGGAGGCACCTTGGGCATGCAAGCGAAACGTGGGTGAAACCGGGCATTTTAGGACTGGGAGCAGAACAACCGTGCGGCCGTCCCTCCAGACGAGCCGCGCCCACCCTCGAGCGGTGCCCGATTGCACGCGGCCAAGCCGGGTGAAGAGCCGGGGGACAAAAAATGCCCCCCGGGTACAATGCGAACTTCTCTCGTTGGCGACGTCAACACACTCTTCGGGCCGTCGAGCCTCCCGGACGGCGCCTTTCCGTTCTTTCCTTTTTTTCTCCCTGTGGGGAGCTTGGTCAGGTCCTCCATGTCTGATTTAAGTCTTCAACTGCAGCAGGCCGCGAGCCAACTTCCAGTTTCCGCGTATTTCGACGAGGCACTCTATGCCCGCGAAATGCAGAACCTTTTTTCGCGAGGGCCCCGCTATGTCGGCCATCGCCTGGCCGTGCCCGAAATGGGCGACTTCCACACCTTGCCGCAGGAGCACCAGGGCCGTGCGCTGGTTCACACACCCAAGGGCGTGGAGCTGATCTCCAACGTCTGCCGCCACCGCCAGGCCCTGATCCTCCAGGGCCGGGGCCGGCTCGACAACCAGGCCGGCGGCAACATCGTCTGCCCGCTGCACCGCTGGACCTACGCCGCAAGCGATTCGCGCACCACCGGCACGCTGATCGGCGCCCCGCATTTCGAGCAGGACCCCTGCCTGAACCTGCACAACTACCCGCTGACCGAATGGAACGGCCTTCTGTTCGAGAAGAACCCGGATGGCTCAGGCCCTGACGTGGCGGCTGACATGGCCGGCCTCGGGCCGCAGGCCGATCTCGATTTCAGCGGCTATGCGCTCGACCGCGTCGAACTGCACGAGTGCAACTACAACTGGAAGACCTTCATCGAGGTCTACCTCGAGGACTACCACGTTGGCCCGTTCCATCCGGGACTGGGCAGCTTCGTCACCTGCGACGACCTGCGCTGGGAGTTCAAGCCCCGCTATTCGGTGCAGACGGTGGGCGTGGCCAACCGCCTGGGCCGCGCGGGCAGCCCGATCTACCAGAAGTGGCAGGAGCAACTGCTCAAGTACCGCGACGGCAAGCCGCCGAAGTACGGCGCCATCTGGCTCACCTACTACCCGCATGTGATGGTCGAGTGGTATCCGCACGTGCTCACGGTGTCTACCCTGCACCCCGTGAGCCCGACGAAGACGCTCAACATGGTCGAATTCTTCTACCCCGAGGAAATCGTCGCGTTCGAGCGCGAGTTCGTCGAAGCCCAGCAGGCCGCCTACATGGAAACCTGCGTGGAAGACGACGAGATCGCCGAGCGCATGGACGCCGGCCGCCGCGCGCTGATGCTGCGCGGCGACAACGAAACGGGCCCTTACCAGAGCCCGATGGAAGACGGCATGCAGCAGTTCCACGAGTGGTATCGCAGCGCGATGCAGAACGCCTGAGTCGATGACAGCCGCATCGACGGGTGTGATGGAAACACCGCGGAACCGGCTTTGCCGGGCCGCTGGTGTTGCCCCCGGTGAGGGGGTAGGAGAAGCGACACGAAGTGCGCGAAGCCTGGGGGAGAGTAGATAGTGCAAGCGCTCTGGATGGTGCTCGGCGCCTTTTTGTTCGCCACGATGAGCGTTGTCGTCAAGGTGGCCTCGGCGTGGTTCAACAGCGGCGAGATGGTGCTGGGCCGCGGCCTCATCGGCATCGTCTTCCTCTGGCTCCTGGCCCGCAACCGCAGCGTCTCCCTGGCCACCCGCTACCCCGGCATGCACGCCTGGCGCAGCACCATCGGCGTGGTCTCGCTGGGCGCGTGGTTCTATGCCATCGCCCACATGCCGCTGGCCACCGCCGTCACGCTCAACTACATGAGCAGCGTGTGGGTCGCGGCCTTCCTCGTCGGCGGTTCGCTGCTGGCGTGGGTGCCGGTGCCCGGGCGCGACGGGCGCGTGGAACGCCCGCCGCTGCAGGGCGCGCTGGTGCTGACCGTGCTGGCGGGTTTCGCGGGCGTGGTGCTGATGCTCAAGCCCAGCGTCAACGCCAACGAAGGCTTCGCGGGCATGCTGGGCCTGCTGTCGGGCCTCACGGCCGCCTTTGCCTACATGCAGGTGGTGGCGCTGTCGCGCATCGGCGAGCCCGAACTTCGCACGGTCTTCTACTTCGCGGTGGGCTCGGCCGTGGCCGGTGGCATTGCCACGGCGACCACCGGGTTTTCGGACGGCGGTGCATGGACGTGGCAGCATGCGCTGTGGCTGCTGCCCATTGGCTTGCTGGCCGCCCTCGGACAACTCTGCATGACCCGCGCCTACGCAACCGCCAAGACCGCAGCCGGTACGCTGGTGGTGGCCAACCTGCAGTATTCGGGCATCGTGTTTGCTGCGTTCTACAGCGTGGTGCTGTTCAACGACCGCATCGATGCCACCGGCTGGGCCGGGATGGCGCTCATCATCGCGAGCGGCATTGCCGCAACCGTGTTGCGACAGCGGGCGGTGCCCAAGGCGCCGGCCGAAGAGCACTGAACGACATAAATACATTCTCGATTTCGAAGGAGCACACGCCATGTACACCACCCTCATCTCCGTCGAACAACTCCAGCAATTGCAAGCGGGCGACACGCCCTTGATGGTGTTCGACTGCAGCTTCGACCTCATGAAGCCCGAAGCGGGCGCGCAGCAGTACGCCGCCGCCCACATTCCGGGCGCCCTGTACGCCAACCTCGACACCGACCTCAGCGCCAGGCACGGCGTCCCGGGTGCACACGGCGAGGTGGTGGTGGCGCAGGAAGACGGCGTGCCCGCATCGGGCGGGCGCCACCCGCTGCCCAGCCGCGAAAAGTTCGCGGCGTGGCTGTCGAGCATCGGCTTCGCCAACGGCATGCAGGCCGTGGTGTACGACCGCAACGGCGCCAACTACTGTGGCCGCCTATGGTGGATGCTCAAGTGGATGGGCCACGAGGCTGTGGCCGTGCTCGACGGCGGCCTGCAGGCCTGGCAGGCCGCGGGCGGCGAAGTCACCGACCGCGAGGAGCCCGCGCGCTTCCAGTCGAACTTCGTCGCGGGCGAACCCATCGCGAAGCTCGTGACCACCGACACCGTGGTGCGCCGGCTCGGCCAGCCTGACCAGAACCTGATCGATGCACGCGCCGGCGCACGTTACCGCGGCGAGGTGGAACCTCTGGACCCGATTGCCGGTCACATCCCCGGGGCCCTCAACCGGCCCTTCGCCGACAACCTCGGCCCCGACGGCAAATTCAAGCCGGCATCGCAATTGCGTGCCGAGTTCGAAGCGCTGCTCGCGGGACGCGACGCGGCGACCGTCGTCCACCATTGCGGCAGCGGCGTGAGCGCCGTGCCGAATCTGCTCGCCATGCAGATCGCGGGGTTCGGGACGACCGCGCTCTATGCCGGCAGCTGGAGCGAGTGGAGCAACACGCCGGGGCTGCCGACCCGGCAAGGCGCTGAACCATGACATTGATGACGACGAGTCGACCATTCCGGAGCTTCCAACGCACCGCGGGACTCGCAATCGCCGCCGCGCTCTTCGCGGCGGCCCCGTTCCTCCCGGCACAGGCCCAGCAGCAGCACGCCCACGTGCACGGCCAGCTCAAGCTCGACGTGGCCGTCGACGGCCCCACGGTGGTGATCGACATGGAGTCGCCCCTGGACAACATCATCGGCTTCGAACGCGCACCCAAGACCGATGCCGAGAAGAAGCTCGTCGAAGAGGCCGTCGCCCAGCTGCGTGCGGCCGACAAGCTCTTCATCGTCGACCCCGCCGCCAACTGCAAGCTCGGACCGGTCGACCTGCGCTCAGGCGCGCTGGGCCTGGGCAACCCCGACCCCGCCGAGCCCGTCGGCCACGCCGACCTCGACGCCACTTTCTCCTTCAACTGCACCAACGCGGCCGCCGCGAAGTTCATCGACCTCAACCTGTTCGGTGCATTCAAAGGCTTGCGCCAGATCGACTCGCAGATTGCCACGGCGCAGGGACAGTTCAAGCGCCAGCTGAAGCGCCCTGCCGGTGCGCAAGCCGCCCAGCCCGTCCGCCTGAGCTGGGGCAAGTAAGGCTGTGAGTACCTCCCTGCAGGCCGAGCCGTCGCCCTTGCGCGTCGTGCTCGCAGCCGAAGCATTGCGCTTCGCATGGCCCCGCGTGAAGAAACCGTGCATCGACATCGAGGCCTTTCGCATCACCGCGGGCGAATCGGTGTTCCTGCACGGCCCGAGCGGCTGCGGCAAGAGCACGCTGCTGTCGCTGCTGGCCGGCGTGCTGGTGGCCGACGAAGGCCGGGTCACGCTGCTCGGACACGACTGGTCGAAGCTCTCGGGCGCCGCACGCGACCGCAGCCGCGTGGCCCATGTGGGCTACATCTTCCAGCAGTTCAACCTGCTGCCGTACCTGAGCGTGATCGACAACGTACTGCTGCCCTGCCGCTTCTCGCAGCGGCGCGAGGCGAATGCATCGCGCAACGGCAGCTCGCGCGACGAGGCCGAGCACCTGCTCGACCAGATGGGCCTCGACCGCAACCTGTGGAAGCGCCAGGCCGTTCAGCTGTCGGTCGGGCAGCAGCAGCGCGTGGCCGCCGCGCGCGCACTCATCGGCCAGCCCGAGGTGGTGATTGCCGACGAGCCCACCTCCGCGCTCGACGAAGACCGGCGCGAAGCCTTCCTCGACGTGCTGCTGACAGCCTGCGCCGAGCACCACAGCGCGCTGGTGTTCGTGAGCCACGACCAGCGCATCGCGCAGCGCTTCGCGCGGCATGTGCTGCTGCCCGAGATCAACCGTGCGGCCACCAGCGCGATGGCGGTGGACGCATGAAGGCACTCTTCTCCATTGCATGGCACAGCGCCTGGAACCGGCGCTTCACGCTCGCGCTTACCGTGTTCTCGATCGCACTGTCGACCTTTCTTCTTCTGGGTGTCGAACGCATCCGCACCGAGCTGCGCGAGAACTTCTCATCGTCCGTCTCGGGCACCGACCTGATCGTAGGCGCGCGCACCGGCTCGACGCAGTTGCTGCTGTACTCGGTGTTCCGCATCGGCGCGGCCACCAACAACATCTCGTGGAAGAGCGTGCAGGCCCTGTCCGCGCACCCGGGTGTCGACTGGGTGGTGCCGCTGTCGCTCGGCGATTCGCACCGCGGCTTCGCGGTGCTGGCCACGTCCACCGACTACTTCACGCACTTCCGCTACGGCGACAGGCAGACGCTGAAGCTGCGCGAAGGCAAGCCCTTCAGCGAGCTGTTCGATGCGGTGGTGGGCGCCGAAGTGGCCGACAAGCTCGGCTACCGCGTGGGCCAGAAGATCACCCTCGCCCACGGCAGCGGCGAACTCAACGTGGCCGAGCATGCGGACAAGCCCTTCACCGTGGTGGGCGTGCTCGCGCGCACCGGCACGCCGGTCGACCGCACGGTGCACATCGGCCTCGCCGCGATGGAGGCCATCCACCTCGAATGGGTGGGCGGCGCGCCGATGCCGGGCGTGCACATTCCGGCCGAGCAGGTACGCAAGTTCGACCTCACGCCCAAGAACGTGACGGCCGCGCTGGTGGGCCTGAAGAACCGCGCCGCGGTGTTCGGCGTGCAGCGATGGATCTCGACCTATACCGGCGAACCGCTGATGGCCATCCTGCCCGGCGTGGCGCTCGACGAGTTGTGGAGCGTGATCGGCATCGGCGAGAACGCGCTGCTGCTGATGTCCGCGCTGGTCGCTCTGGTCAGCCTCGCGGGGCTGGTCTCGGTGGTGATGGCCGGCCTCAACGAACGCCGCCGCGAACTCGCCGTGCTGCGCGCCGTGGGCGCTGGCCTGCGCCATGTGCTGGCGCTGCTCGCGCTCGAAGGCGCGATGGTCACCGTGCTCGGCGTGGCCTTCGGCGTGGTGATGGCTGTGCTGGGCATCACCCTGCTCTCGCCATGGCTGCAGTCGCAGTTCGGACTGACACTGAGCCTCTCGGAACCTACACTGAACGAATGGCTGCTGATGGCAAGCCTGCTGGCGGCCGGATGGCTGGCAAGCCTCTTGCCCGGCATCCGCGCCTACCGCCTCTCCCTTGCCGACGGCCTCTCACCGAGAATTTGAATCATGCCCATCGCACACACGACGTCCAAAAGCAAAGCTTTCATCCGGCTTTCGATGCTGCTCGCAGGCACCGGCCTTGCCGCCGCCGCCTGGGCCGTGGAGCCTGCACCCAAGGACACCACCGCCAACAACCCGCTGGGTGGCAAGGCAACGCCAGCCGCGCCCAAGGCCGTGCCGGGCCAGCCGCGCCAGATCACCTGGGAAGAACTGGTGCCCAAGGACTGGGACCCGGCGAAGGAATTCAAGGGCATGGACCTGAGCGCGCTCGACGACGGCGACCCGCGCGCCAACGAGATGCTCATGAAGATGCAGGAGGTGTCGAACAACGCGCCGACCAATCCTGCGATGAACGGCACCGAAGTCAGGATCCCCGGCTTCATCGTGCCGCTCGAGGAAGCCAAGGGCGAAGTCACCGAGTTCCTGCTGGTGCCTTACTTCGGCGCCTGCATCCACACGCCGCCGCCGCCGGCCAACCAGATCCTGCACGTGGTGCCGCAGAAGGGCGCCAAGTTCCGCGCCATGGACACGGTATGGGTCACCGGCAAGCTGCAGACCCTGCGCAACGATTCGATGATGGGCGTGAGCGGCTATCACGTGAGTGCCACCAGCGTCACCAAGTACACGGGCGGCGCCAAGTAGCCGCAGCAAGGCAGCGGCCTCCTGGCCGTGTGGTTCTGCGCCGACAGGCTTGACCGCGCAGAACCGACACAGACCGTTGCATCCGGGGCGCAGGCTTTGTCATCGCCTGCCGCCGCGCACCGTTGAAAGAGTTCCGGGCCGACGCCGGCGCCCACATGGAACTCCAGATGACAAAAACCCATCGCCCAACGGTCCCGCGGCTCCTGACGATTTCGGTGTGCATCGGCGCACTCGCCATCGCAGGCTGCGACAAGCCAACCAGCACGCCGACCGCTGCCGTCGACCCCGCCGCATCGTCCATTCCCGCGCCGTCGGTGCCGCAGAACAACGCGCCTGCAGCCGTGCCAGTGGCCTATGTGCCACCCTCGGCCGACCAGCTCTACCAGATGGTCGCGCCCATTGCGCTGTACCCCGACAAGCTGGTCGCGCAGATCCTGGCCGGCGCCACCTACCCCGAGCAGATCACCGCCGCGCACGACTGGCTCGCGCAGAACCGCGGCCTCAAGGCCGGACCGCTGGCCGATGCAGCCAACCAGCAGCCCTGGGACCCTAGCGTGAAGTCGCTCACCGCCTTCCGCAGCGTGGTCGACCAGATGGCCGCCAACATCCCGTGGACCGAGTCGCTGGGCAAGGCCTACTACAACGACCCGACCGACGTGATGAACGCGATCCAGGTCATGCGGCAACGCGCGGCCAAGGCCGGCCGGCTCAAGAACAACGACAAGCTGCGCGTGGTCAGCGCGGCGACGCCACAGAACTACGCGCCCGTGCCCGATTCACAAGCCGCGTACTACAGCGGCCCCGCGGTGATCGAACCGCCGCCGCAATACATCACCATCGAGCCCGTGCAGCCCGACGTGGTGTATGTGCCGGCCTATGACCCGCAGGTGATCTACGGCACGCCGCAGCCGGTGTACCCCGGCTATGCGTATGCGCCGCCGGTCGAGGTGGCGCCGGGCTACAGCCAGGGCCAGATGATTACGGCCGGCGTGCTCGCGTTCGGCGCCGGCGTGGTGGTCGGTGCGGCGCTGGAGCGGCACGACTGGGGCTGGCATTCGTGGAACGTGAACTGGGGCGCGCCGGGTTGGCGCGCCCGAGACCGCGGCGCACCGCCGCCCCCGGCCTACCGCCCGGCCGTGGTCTACAACAACAACACCTACATCTCGCGCTCGACCACGGTGGTCAACAACGTGAACAACGTGCGCACCGTCTACAACAACAACGGCGGCGCACCGCGCGGGCTGCCGGCCGGCGCCGCGGCACCCAACTTCGCGACCGCTCCGGGCTTCGCGCCGCAGCAGCAACAGCAGATGCAGCAACAAGCCGCGCTGGCCCAGCAGCAGCAACAACAGCAGGCCCGCCAGCAGGAGGCCCTGCTTCGCCAGCAGCAGATGCAGCAACAGGCGCAGCAGCGCTCGCAGCAGCAGGCGCAACAACAACAGGCGCAGCAGCTTCACGCGCAGCAACTGCAGCAACAGCAGCAGCAGCAGCAGGGGCGGCAAGCACAGCTTCAGCAACAGCAGCAGGACCAATTGCGTCGACAACAAGCGCAGCAGGCAGAACAACAGGCGCATCAGCAGCAGCACCCGCCGGCGCGCCTCGCGGGCCAACCGCCGGGAGCACAGCAGCAGCAGGCGCAGTTGGAGCAGTCAAGACGCCAGCAGATGCAGCAACAACAGCAGGCACAACAGCAAGCGCGAGCGCAGCAGCAGGCCCAGTTGCAGCAACAGCAACAGCAACAACAGGCACAGGTCCAGCACCAACGGGAGCAGCAGCAACAGGCGCAGAACCAGGCGCGCCAGCAGCGGCAGGCACAGATGGAGCAAATGCGTCAGCAGCAGGCGCAACAGCAAGCCGCGCACCAGCAACAGCAGCAACAACAGGCCCAGATCCAGCACCAACGGGAACAGCAGCAACAGGCGCAGAACCAAGCGCGCCAGCAGCAGCAGCAGCAGCAGGCACAGATGGAGCAGATGCGCCAGCAACAGGCGCAACAGCAAGCCGCGCACCAGCAACAGCAGCAACAGGCGATGCAGATGCAACAGCAACGCCAACAACAACAGGCGCAGCAACAGCAGGCAGCGCAGCAGCACGCCCAGCAACAGGCGCAACAGCAACAACAGCGCGTGGCGGCGGCAGCAGCAGCAGCAGCGGCCCATCGCCCGCCCCGTCACGGCGAACCAGGGCAGCCGCAAGAGCGTCCCTGAGCGGCGAGCCGGCTAACGCATGCCGGCTCTTTTCAGAACCTGTCAGTTCTTGCCGATTTCGGTCAGCAGCCGCGTGACGAGGTAGATGCGCGGCACGATCGAATCGACTTCGATGTACTCGTCGCGTGCGTGATAGCCGAAGCCCGCGAGGCCGAAGCTCTCGACCACCGTTGCCTTGCCCGAACGGCCCGCATAGCCCGCATCGGTGCCGCCGCCGGTCATCGGCGTCAGCGCGAGCTCGCGGTCGATTTCCTTGTAGATGGCCTGCGCCTTCTCGGCCAGCGCGCGGCCCTTGTCGCCCGCGATGAAGGCCGGGCGGCCCACTTCCACCTTCACCGTGGTCTCGGTGTCGGGAATCAGCTTGCCGGCGGCGATCTTGGCCTGCAGCGCTTCGTTGAGCTTCTTCTCGGCGCCCGGCTGCGTGATGCGGATGTCGCCCAGCGCCTGCGCCTTCTCGGTGATCTGGTTGATGGGGCCGGTGGCGCGTGCCACGGTCCAATTGAGCGTCACGCCGGGAATGTCCTTGGCGAGGTCCTTGGTCTGCAGCATCTGGTACGACAGTTCGTACAGCGCGTTGCGGCCCAGTTCGGGCGCGGCACCGGCATGCGCGGCGCGGCCCTTCACCTCCATCGTTGCCTGTGCGATGCCGGCCGCGCCCAGGAGCAGCGACTCGCCCTTGGCCACCGATTTCGCCACCGTCGGTTCAAAAGACAGCACCGTGTCGTGCTGGTCGGCCATGGTGGCGATCAGTTCGCCGGAGCCGACCGAGCCCACTTCCTCGTCGGGATTCATCAGCACGGTGAGCGTGTCGTAGTCGCGCCAGCCGGCGTCGGCCAGGATCTTCAGCGACGCCAGCATCACCGCGAGGCCGCCCTTGTCGTCGGCGATGCCGGGGCCGTAGATGCGGTTGCCGTCGACCTTGTAGGGCTGGCTGTTCAGGATGCCGGGCGCGTACACCGTGTCCATGTGACCCTGCAGCATGATCTTGCGCTTGCCCGTGCCCTTGAGGGTGCCGATGACGAGGTCGGCGCCCGCTCCGGCCGTGGCCTTGCGGCGCTCGGTCTTGAAGCCGGCGGCCTTCAACCGCCCTTCCACCACGTCAGCCATCTTGAGCAGGCCGTCGACGTTGAGGCTGCCCGATTCGATCAGCACCATCTCCTTGAGGTTGTCGATCACGGCGGGCTGCGCCTTCTCGGCGGCGGCGAGCAGCTTGGCGTCGGGTGCGGCGTGCGCAGCGCCGAGCACCAGGCTGCAAGCCACGGCAATCGAGCAGCGAGCGAAGAAGGAAGAACGCATGGTCATGATGTTCGGTTTCCGAGTGAATGGCGACGGCAAGCATAGCGGGGCAAGGCGCCGGCCGCGCGCAAATCGGAGACACCCGGCGCCGCGCGAGAACGCTGCTCAGCGCTTGGCCCGAGCCGCGGTCTTCTTCGCGGCCCCGGTCT
Organism: Variovorax sp. Varisp46; assembly: GCF_059491885.1. Taxonomy (NCBI): domain Bacteria; kingdom Pseudomonadati; phylum Pseudomonadota; class Betaproteobacteria; order Burkholderiales; family Comamonadaceae; genus Variovorax; species Variovorax sp. Varisp46. Next base: position 796,868 of record NZ_CP168515.1, on the reverse strand, counting down.
TGCGAGGCGCCTTCAACGCAGGCGCCTCGCGCGCAGATTGCATGTGCCCGCTCTCGCCGATGGTCATGCCCACGATGCGCGCAAGCTGGCGGCTCACGCTGATATAGGCGTGGCCCAGGCGGCTGTCGAAGTACAGCGAGTCGCCCTTGGCCATGCGCACCACCTCGCCGTTGTCGAAGTGCACCTCGATCTCGCCCGACAGCACATAGGCGAACTCCTCGCCGCCGTGCCGCACGAAGTCTTCCGGGCCGTGGATCTTGCGGGCGTGCACCGTGCCGACGATGGGGCTCATCTGCTTGCCCGCCGCGGTGGTGCCGAGGAACTCGTAGGCGATGGAAAGCCCCTTGTAGACCACGCCCTTGCCCGCGCGCGTGACCACCGGCCCGTCGAGCTGCGCGGGCTTGACGCCGGCGCCGGCGAACATGGCGTTCATGTCCATGTCGAGAGCGCGGCCCAGCGCCGTGAAGTTCTCGTAGCCCAGCGCGAGCTGGCCGCGCTCGGCGCGCGAGATGGTGGTGATCGACACGCCCGAGCGCTCGGCCAGCTGAGCCAGCGTCCAGCCGAAGCGCTTGCGCGCAGTGCGCAGGCGGTTGCCGAAGGTGACGCGGTCCAGCGTGGGCGGCTCGTCCCTGGGCTTCGTGCCCGTCTTGGTCCCTGTGTGTGGATTCACGCTTGGCTTCCTCTTGTGGTGCCGGAGATTCTGCCAGCCGGGGCGCGCGCCATCCATGCCAACCCGCGTGACGCAGGCGCGGAAGTTGCGTATACGCAAATTGCGTGAACGCAAATTTCACCAGCACGGTGCATCATGGTTTCCCCTTGGCACCTCTGAATTAATTTGCGTATCCGCAAATTTCTTCCTACACTTTTCGTCGATGACTTCCAGCACTGCAGAGCCCATCGTGGCTGACTTCCTCGTGATCGGCGGCGGCATCGCCGGGGCCTCGGTGGCCCACTGGCTCGCGCCGCACGCCCGCGTGATCCTTCTCGAACGCGAATCGCAACCCGGCTACCACTCCACCGGCCGCTCCGCCGCCCTCTTCATGGAAAGCTACGGCACCGCGCAGGTGCGTGCCCTCACCATGGCGAGCCGGGCCTTCCTCGAACACCCGCCCGAAGGCTTCAGCGAGCACCCGCTGCTCACGCCCCGCGGCGCGATGATGGTCGCGGGCGCCGACCACATGGCCGAGCTCGAAGCCCACTGGCAGGTGCTGCGCGACATGAACACCGGCGCCTCGCGCCTGAGCGGCGAAGAGGCGCGCGAGATGGTGCCGGCCTTGCGTCCCGAGCAGGTGCAAGGCGCCGTCTACGAGCCTGATGCGTCCGACATGGACGTGCACGCCATCCACCAGGGCTATCTGCGCGGCATGCGGCGCGCGGGCGGCAAGCTGGTGTGCGATGCGGGCGTGACGGCCATTCAACGTGTGGGCGACCGCTGGCGCGTGGAAGCCGGCGGCGCGATGTACGAAGCGCCCGTGGTGCTCAACGCGGCCGGTGCATGGGTCGACACCATCGCGCGCATGGCCGGCGTGCCGCCGCTGGGCATCGAGCCGCGCCGGCGCTCGGCGTTCATCTTCGCGCCACCCGATGGCCAGAGCGTGGCTCACTGGCCGATGGTGTTCGGCGCCGACGAGGGCTGGTACATCAAGCCCGACGCCGGCATGCTGCTCGGCTCGCCGGCCAATGCCGATCCGGTCGAGCCGCAGGACGTGCAGCCGGAGGAGATGGACATCGCCATCGCCATGCATCGCATCGAGGAAGCGACCACCCTCGCCATCCGCCGCCCCACGCGCACCTGGGCCGGCCTGCGTTCCTTCGTGGCCGACGGCGATCTCGTCGGCGGCTTCGAACCCGGCGTGCCCGGCTTCTTCTGGGTGGCTGCGCAGGGTGGCTACGGCATCCAGACATCGGCCGCCATGGGCGAGGCCTGCGCCGCGCTGGCGCGCGGGCTGCCGCTGCCAGAGCGCATCGCCTCCTTCGGGCTCACGGCGGAAATGCTGGGCCCGCAGCGGTTGCGCACGGCCGCGGGCTGAGCCCGGCCCGCCTCCGACAACAAACACAAACCCACCCCACGAGGTCCGACCATGCGCGTCTTCAGTGCTTCCCTTGCCACCGAAACCAACACCTTCGGTCCGATGCCGACAGGCCTCGCCTCCTTCAAGGACCGTGGCTACTTCCCCGCCGGCAAGCACCCCGAGGCGATGACGCTGTTCTCGGGCCCGCTGTGGGCCGCACGGATGCGCGGCGCCGACAAGGGCTGGACGCTGTTCGAAGGCATGGTGGCCGGCGCGCAGCCCAGCGGCACGACCACGCGCCACGCCTACGAGACGCTGCGCGACGAGCTGCTCGACGACCTGCGCGCGGTGCTGCCGGTCGACATGGTGCTGCTCGGCCTGCACGGCGCGATGGTGGCCGACGGCTACGACGACTGCGAGGGCGACCTGCTGGCGCGCGTGCGGCAGATCGTCGGGCCCGACGTGGTGATCGGCGCGGAGCTCGACCCGCACAACCACCTCACGCCGCAGATGATCTCCAACGCGAACGTGATGATCTCCTTCAAGGAGTACCCGCACACCGACGTGCTCGAACGCGGGCTGGAGCTGGTCGACATCTGCGCCGCCACGGTCGAGGGCAAGGTGCGGCCGGTGCCCGCGGTGGTCGACTGCGACATGATCGTCACGGTCCACACCTCGCGCCAGCCGGCGCGCGGCTTCGTCGAGCGCATGCAGTCGCTCGAGGGCAAGGACGGCGTGCTCTCGATCTCGCTCACGCACGGCTTCTCGTGGGGCGACGTGCCCGAGATGGGCACCAAGGTGCTGGTCTACACCGACGGCGACAAGGCGAAGGCCGACCTGCTGGCGCGCCAGCTCGCCGACGAGGTCATCGCCATGCGCGACGGTCTCACCGTCAACTACCCAGGCATCGATGCATCGCTGGACGAGGCCCTGGCCTTCGACGGCGGGCCGGTGGTGATCTCCGACGGCGCCGACAACCCCGGCGGCGGCGCGGCCAGCGACTCCACCTTCATCCTGCGCCGCATGGTCGAGCGCGGCATCACCAATGCGGCGCTGGGCCCGCTGTGGGACCCGATCGCGGTGCGCATCGCCTTCGACGCGGGCGTGGGCGCGAAGCTGCCGATGCGCCTCGGCGGCAAGATCAGCCCGCTGTCGGGCGACCCTCTCGATGTCGAATGCACCGTGAAGGCGCTCAAGCACGACCTGGTGATGACCGGCCTGGCCGGCACGCCCACGCTGATGGGCGACAGCGCGCTGGTCGAGGCCAACGGCATCGACATCGTGCTGATCACGCTGCGCAACCAGGCGATGGGCACCGACCTCTTCACGCAGCTGGGCTGCGACCTCGCCGCCAAGAAGATCATCGTCGTGAAGTCTTCCCAGCATTTCTACGCGTCGTATTCCAAGGTGGCGAAGCACGTCATCTACGCAGGCGCACCGGGCGCCGTCACGCTCGACCTGAACACGCTGCCGTATCGCAAGGCCCGCCTGCCGAAATGGCCGATCGGCGTCGCGGCCTGAGCCCTTCCTTCTTTTTTTTGCTGCCTGCCCTCACCGGAGAACCGACGATGAAACGACGGACGCTTGGCGCTCTCGCCGCCCTGGCCCTTTCCACCGCCTTCGCGGCGAGCCTTCCCGCACATGCCCAGACGCCGCAGCCCAAGACGCTGAAGGTGGTGGCGCATGCCGACCTGAAGATCCTCGACCCGACCTTCACCACCGCCTACATCTCGCGCAACTTCGGCTACATGGTCTACGACACGCTCTTCGCGCAGGACGCGAACGGCAAGCCGCAGCCGCAGATGGTGGAGAAGTACACCGCCTCGAAGGACGGCAAGCAGTGGAGCTTCACGCTGCGCCCCAACCTCAAGTTCTCCGACGGCAGCGCCGTCACCTCGGCCGACGCGGTCGCCTCGTTGCAACGCTGGGCCGCACGCGACAGCCTCGGCCGCGCCATGACGGCCAGCGGTGCCGAGTGGAAGGCCACCGACGCGCGCAGCTTCACGCTCACGCTCAACGAGCCCTTCGGGATGGTGCTCGACGCGCTGGCCAAGCCCTCGGGCTTTCCGCCGGTGGTCCTGCCCGAGCGGCTGGCGAAGATGCCGGCTACCGCGCCGCTGACCGAAGTGCTGGGCTCCGGCCCCTTCATCTTCAAGCGCGACGAATGGGTGCCGGGCAACAAGGCGGTGTTCGTGCGCAACCCCAACTACGTGGCGCGCAGCGAGCCGCCGAGCGGCCTGGCCGGCAGCAAGAAGAGCAGCTTCGATCGCGTCGAGTGGCTCTACCTGCCTGACGCCAACAGCGCCGTGGCCGCCCTCAAGCGCGGCGAGGTCGACATCATCGAGCAGCTGCCGCCCGACTACATCACGCCGCTGCGCACCGACACGGGCGTGAAGATCGGCTCCGGCGGCGCCTACCAGGGCTTCCTGGTGATGAACCAGCTGCATCCGCCCTTCAACAACCCGAAGGTGCGCCAGGCGCTGCTGCAGGCCGTGAGCCAGGAGCGCTTCATGGCGGCCATGGGCTTCCCGCTGGACATGCGCATGGCCTACTGCGCCACCTGGTTCATCTGCGGCAGCCCCAACGACACCGCGGCCGGCGCCGAGCCCTACCGCAAGGCCGACGTCGCCAAGGCCAAGAAGATGCTCGCCGACGCCGGCTACAAGGGCGAGAAGGTGGTGCTGCTGGTACCCAGCGACGTGCCCTACCTGAACGCCGAGGCGCTGATGGCCGCGCAGACGATGAAGAGCATCGGCCTGAACGTCGACGCCCAGACCATGGACTGGGCCTCCATCGGCGCGCGCCGCGCCAAGCGCGACGCTGGCGATGCCGGCGGCTGGAACATGTACGTCACCGTGGCCGGCGAGTTCGATGCCAACTCGCCCATCAGCAACGCCTACCTGAGCGCGGCCTGCGGCAACACCCTGCCCGGCTGGCCCTGCGACAAGCAGCTGGACGAGCTGCGCACCGCATGGCTGAAGGAGACCGTGCCCGCCAAGCGCAAGGAACTGCTCGACGCGTTCCAGGCCCGCGCGTATGAAGCCGTGCCGTACATCAATGCGGGCCAGTACTCGGCCGCCTTCGCCGCGCGCACCAGCCTGAAGGGGCTGGACAAGCTCTGGTCCGGCATGCCGACGGTCTGGGCGCTCGACAGGCAATAGGGATTCGAGGGCACCGCCATGGGCTACATCGTTCGACGCTTCATCGCGACCCTGCCCGTCATGGCGGTGGTGGCCGTGGTGGTGTTCCTGCTGATCCACCTGTCGCCCGGCGACCCGGCCGCGCTCATCGCGGGCGACCTCGCCACCACGGAAGACATCGAGAAGCTGCGCGCCGCGCTCGGCCTGAACCTGCCGCTGTGGCAGCAGTTCGGGCTGTGGATCGGCAAGCTCTTCACCGGCGACCTGGGCACCTCGATCTTCACGCAGATGCCGGTCACGCAGCTGCTGGGGCAGCGCCTGGAGCCCACGGTGTCGATCGCGGCGCTGACCATGCTCATCACGCTGGTGGTGTCGGTGCCGCTGGGCACGCTGGCGGCCTACCGCGCGGGCAGCTGGATCGACCGGCTGGTGATGCTGTTCGCGGTGCTGGCCTTCTCGGTGCCGGTGTTCCTCGTGGGCTACCTGCTGGTCTACAGCTTCGCGATCCAGCTGCCGTGGTTTCCGGTGCAGGGCTACGTGCGCTTCGCCGAAGGCCCGGGCGAGTGGCTGCGCTCGCTGGTGCTGCCCTGCGTGAACCTGGCGCTGGTCTACATCGCGCTGGTGACGCGCATGACGCGCGCCACCGTGCTCGAGGTGCTGCACGAGGACTACATCCGCACCGCCCGCGCCAAGGGCCTGGGCGTACTGCCGGTGCTGGGCCACGCGCTGCGCAACGCGGCCATTCCCATCGCCACCACCGTGGGCGCGGGCATCGCGCTGCTGATCGGCGGCGTGGTGGTCACCGAGACGGTGTTCGCCATTCCCGGCGTGGGCCGGCTGGTGATCGACTCGGTGCAGCGCCACGACTACCCGGTGATCCAGAGCGTGCTGCTGCTGTCGGCCGGGGTGTACGTGCTGATCAACCTGCTGATCGACCTGAGCTACCGCCTGTTCGATCCGCGCATCCAGTACTGAACAAACATGTCCACGGTCCTCCCCATGAGCGAGATCGACGCGCCCGCCCCCACGGTGCCGGATGCACACGGCGACACCCCCTTCGTGCCGCCGCGCTGGCGCTGGGCGCGCAAACACCCGACGCTGATCATCGGCGCACTGCTGCTGATCCTGATGGCAGCCCTCTCCATCGGCGCCCCCTGGGTCGCCACGCACGACCCGCAGGACATCGACCCTCTGATGCGCATGCAGCCGCCGTCGGGCGAGCACTGGTTCGGCACCGACGCGCTCGGCCGCGACGTGTTCAGCCGCGCCGTGTGGGGCGGACAGGTGTCGATGATCGTGGGTGCCACGGTCGCGGTGCTGGCCACTTTCTTCGGTGTCGTGCTCGGGCTGGTGTCGGGCTTCGTGCGCTGGGCGGACGGTCCGATCATGCGGGTGATGGACGGGCTCATGGCCATCCCCGGCATCCTGCTGGCCATCGCGCTGATGGCCGTGACGCGCGCCAGCCTGACGACGGTGATCGTCGCCATCACCGTGCCCGAGATTCCGCGCGTGGTGCGGCTGGTGCGTTCGCTCGCGCTCACGCTGCGCGAACAGCTGTATGTGGAGGCCGCGCACGCGGTCGGCACGCGGCTGCCGATGATCCTGCTGCGCCACGTGCTGCCGAACATCGTGGCGCCGCTGGTGGTGCAGGCCACCTTCGTGGCGGCGGCGGCGGTGCTGACCGAGGCGGCGCTGTCGTTCCTCGGCGTGGGCGTGCCGTCGCAGACGCCGAGCTGGGGCAACATGATGGCCGAGGGCCGCAACTTCGTGGCGGTGGCGTTCCACATCATCCTGTACCCGGGCCTGCTGCTGGCGGCCACGGTGCTGGCCATCAACCTGCTCGGCGACGGCCTGCGCGATGCGCTGGACCCGCGCCTGGCGCGGCAACTGTGAAGGGCATGCCATGACGATCACCATGTCCCACACCGCACTTGCCCCCGGCGAGCCGCTGCTCGAAGTCGACAACCTGCGCACCCATTTCCACACGCTGGCGGGCGTAGTGCGCTCGGTCGACGGGGTTTCGTACACCGTGCGCGCGGGCCGCACGCTCGGCGTGGTCGGCGAATCGGGCTGCGGCAAGAGCGTGACCGCGCTGTCGATCCTGCGGCTGGTGCCGACGCCGCCGGGCCGCCACATGGGCGCCGTGCGGCTGCGCGGCACCGACCTGATGCAGCTCAGCGAACGCGAGATGCGGCAGATCCGCGGCAACCGCATCTCGATGATCTTCCAGGAGCCGATGACATCGCTGAACCCGGTGCTCACCGTGGGCCGGCAGATCGCCGAGACGGTGCAGCTGCACCAGAAGGCCAGTCGCGCCGACGCCATGAAGCGCGCGGTCGAGATGCTGCGCGTGGTGCAGATTCCCGAGCCCGAGCGCCGCGTGAACGAGTACCCGCACCAGCTTTCGGGCGGCATGCGCCAGCGCGTGATGATCGCGCTGGCTCTGGCCTGCAACCCAGAGGTACTGATCGCCGACGAGCCGACGACCGCCCTGGACGTGACCATCCAGGCGCAGATCCTCGACCTCATCAAGCGGCTGCAGAAGGAGCTGGGCATGGGCGTGGTGATGATCACGCACGACCTTGGCGTGGTGGCCGAGAGCTGCGACCGCGTGGTGGTCATGTACGCCGGAAAGAAGGTGGAAGAAGCCGACGTCATCGACCTGTTCGACCGCCCGCTGCATCCCTACACCCGCGCACTGATGGCCTCGATGCCCGCGATGAACACCGCGAGCACGCGACTGACCGAGATTCCGGGACTGGTGCCGGCCGCGCACGAGCTGGGCCGGGGCTGCGCGTTCGCCGCGCGCTGCAGCCACGCGCGTGAACGCTGCCGCACCGAAACGCCGAAGCTGGTGCCGCAGGAGGGCGACCACGTGGTGGCCTGCTTCGCCGTCGAGGAACACTGGGCACAACCGGCCGGCGCCGAGGAGATGGCCGCATGACGACAGCAGCAACAACGACCGCACCGCTGCTGCAGGTGCGCAACCTGCGCAAGCACTACACCACGCCCAAGCGCTGGCTGCGGCCGGCCCGGCCGCCGATCCAGGCGGTGGATGGCGTTTCGTTCGACGTCGCTCGCGGCGAAACGCTATCGCTCGTGGGCGAATCGGGCTGCGGCAAGACGACCACGGCCAAATCGGTGCTGCGGCTGGTGGAGCCCAGCGCGGGCTCGGTGCAGCTCGAAGGCGAGGAGCTGCTGACGCTTTCCTCGAACGAGATGCGCATGCGCCGGCGGCAGCTGCAGATCATCTTCCAGGACCCGTACGCCTCGCTGAACCCGCGCCTGACGGCCGGCGATATCGTGGCCGAGCCCATGCGCAACTTCGGCACGGGCGCGGCGGCCGAGCGGCGCGAACGGGTGCAGTGGCTGTTCTCGCGCGTGGGCCTTCGGCCGGAAGCGGCGAAGAAATTTCCGCACGAGTTCTCGGGCGGGCAACGCCAGCGCCTGGGCATCGCGCGGGCGCTGGCGCTGAACCCGAAGCTGATCGTGTGCGACGAGCCGGTGTCGGCGCTCGACGTGTCGGTGCAGGCTCAGGTCGTCAACCTGCTGATGGACCTGCAGGCCGAGTTCGGCATCGCATATCTCTTCGTCGCGCACGACCTTGCGGTGGTGCGCCACATCAGCCATCGCGTGGCGGTGATGTACCTCGGCCACATCGTGGAGATCGCCGACCGGGACACGCTGTTCTCGGCGCCGCTGCATCCGTATACCGAGATTCTCCTGTCGGCCGTGCCGGTGCCCAACCCGCGCACGCCGGCGCGGCGCATGCTGCTGCAGGGCGATCCGCCGAGCCCGGCGAACCCGCCTTCGGGCTGCCGCTTCCACACCCGCTGCCCGATGGCGCAGGCGGTGTGCAAGGAGAAGGCGCCCGAGCTGGGCGAGCGGCCGTCGTCGTCCGCGAACGGAAGCCATCTGGTCGCTTGCCATTTCCGCTGAAGAAAGGATTTCTCCCGTGTCCGAAAAGCTCCCTCACTACGAACTTCTGATCCGCGGCGGCACCGTGATCGACGGCACCAAGGCGCCGCGCTTCGATGCAGACATCGGCATCGTCGGCGACCGCATCGTCGCCATCGGCAAGCTCGCGGGCCACACGGCGGAACAGACGATCGACGCCACCGGCCGCATCGTCGCCCCGGGCTTCATCGACTCGCATACGCACGACGACCAGGCTGTGCTGTCTCAGGCGCAGATGCCCTTCAAGGTGTCGCAGGGCGTGACCACGGTGGTGGCGGGCAACTGCGGCATCAGCGCCGCGCCGCTGCGCGTGGACATGGACCTGCCCATGCCGCTGAGCCTGCTCGAGTCGCCCGCGGAAGGCCGCTTCACGAGCTTCGCCGCGTACCTCGACGCGCTGCGCGCCACGCCGTCGTCGGTGAACGTGGCCGCGATGGTCGGCCACTCGACCCTGCGCGCCGTGGCCATGGCCGACCTCGACCGCCCCGCGAACGACAGCGAGATCGCAGCCATGCAGGCGCTGGTCGAAGAAGCGATGCAGGCCGGCGCCATCGGCATGTCGACCGGCACCTTCTACCCGCCCGCCGTGAAGGCGACGACCGAGGAAATCATCGAGGTTGGCCGCCCGCTCACCGCACGCAAGGCGCTGTACGTGACGCACATGCGCGATGAGAGCGACCGCGTGATGGAGTCGCTCGAAGAGACTTTCCACATCGGCCGCGCGCTCGACATCCCGGTGGTGGTGTCGCATCACAAGGTGCAGAACACGCACAACTTCGGCAAGACGAAAGTCACGCTGCCCTTCATCAAGGAGGCGATGCAGCACCAGTGCATCGGGCTCGACTGCTATCCGTACACGGCGGGTTCCACCATGATCCGCACCGACCGCGGGATGATGGAAGGCCGCGTGCTCATCGCGTCGAGCGTGCCGCATCCCGAGTGCGCGGGCCGCGACCTGAAGGACATCGCCGCCGAATGGGGCGTGTCGGGCGAAGAGGCGGCGAAACGGCTGCAGCCCGGCAGCGCCATCTACTTCATGATGGACGAGGACGACGTGCAGCGCATCCTCGCCTTCGACGAGACCATGATCGGCTCCGACGGCATTCCGCTGGGCGAGAAGCCGCATCCGCGCCTGTGGGGCACCTTCCCACGCGTGCTTGGCCACTACAGCCGCGATGTCGGCCTGTTCCCGCTGGAGACGGCGGTGTGGAAGATGACCGGGCTCACGGCCCGCAACTTCGGCCTGCACGAGCGCGGCACGCTGAAGCCGGGGCACCACGCCGATGTGGTGATCTTCAACGCCGCGACGGTGCGCGACACAGCGAACTACGAAACGCCTGCGCGGGCGGCCGAAGGCATCGACGCGGTGATCGTGAACGGCGCCGTGACCTGGCGCGCCGGCGTGCACAGCGGGGCACGCAACGGACAGGTAATCACGCGGCGCGACGCAGCCTGAGCGAGCGAGGTCAGTCGGGCGCGTTCATGACGCGATCGAATTCCTCGTCGGCCGGCACGTTGTCTGCATCGAGCTCGCTCGCATCGGTGAGGTCGATACCCGTTTCCTCCGACAGGTCGTCGGACACGTCGGCATCCTGCTCCTCGAAGTCATCGGCGGGCATGTCGTCCTCGTCGTCTTCGGCGGGCGCAGCGGATCGCGCGGTGGCGTCGATGGTGTTCATGATCGGTTCCTCGGCAGATTTCTGACAGCCCCCCTATGGTGCGCCTGTTTCGACCGTTGCGGTTCATCCGGCGCGCAGCATCGGTGTCGGGAAGTTTCCTGCAGGAGCTGGAGGACCGTCAGTCCTTGTGCACGTGGCCGTGCTCCCCGTGGCCCGGGTCGTCGTGGCCATGGTCGTGCCCTTGCTCGCCGTGTGCCAGCCGGCTCACGAGTGTGACCAGCACGATGCCCGCGGCCAGCCACAGGATCTGCGCGGCGGTCTGGCGCGCCGGCAGGCGCTTTTGCAGTTGCGGAATCAGGTCGGCCAGCGCCACGTAGACAAAACTACTACCAGCCAGCACCAGGAAGTACGGCAGCCAGCTGTGCAGCTGATCGACCAGCCACCAGCCCGCGATGCCGCCCAGCGCGGTCATGGTGCCGGCCAGCGACACCTTCACCAGCGCTGCGCGCTGGTTGGCCGAACTCTGGCGCAGCACGACGAGGTCGCCGATGTGATGCGGAACTTCGTGCGCCAGCACCGCGATGGCGGCGACCAGGCCAAGGCGCAGGTCGGCGGTGAAGGCCGAGGCGATCAGGATGCCGTCGCCGAAGCAGTGCACGCTGTCCCCCGTGAGCACGGCCCACCCGCCGGTGCGGGGCCCGTGGTCGTGTGCATGAGCGTGCGAGTGCTCGTGGCCATGGTCGTGGCCGTCGTGCCCGCCCTTCTCCTCGCCATGGTGATGCTCATGCCCGTGGTGCCACAGCTCGGCCTTGTCGAGCAGGAAGAAGAACACCAGCCCGAACAGCAGCACGGCGAACAGCAGCGCCGGCTCGATGCGGCTTTCGAAGGCTTCGGGCAGCAGGTGCATGAAGGCAGTGGCCAGCAGCGCGCCGGCCGCCAGGCTCAGCAGGTGCTGCGGGTTCACGCCGCCCGACCCGCTGCGCACACCCACCTTCAACAACAGGGCCGCGAGCCAGACGCTCCCGATACCGGCAACCAGGGTCGCCGCGATGATGACTATCAAATTCATAGCTGGGCTTGCGCAAGAAGAGCGGCCGTCAGGGCCGCATACCGTTCATAAAAAGAGAAAGGCCGTCACGCGGACGGCCTTCGGCGGGGTGGCTACAAGGCGCCGTCTTCAGGCGACGCCATTGGCTTTGAACCAGGCCGTGGCGCGTTGCCAGCCGTCTTCCGCCGCGCTCTTGACATAGCTCGGGCGGTAGTCGGCGTGGAATGCATGGCCTGCTTCGGGATACACGACGAAGCTCGACGCCTTGGCCGCCGGGGTTCCGGTGGCCAGAGCTGCTTTCATCTTATCAACCGTGTCAAGAGGGATGCCCTGGTCTTTTCCACCGTACAGGCCGAGCACCGGCGCCTGCAGGCCGGCGGCGATGTCGATCGGGTGCTTCGGCGTCAGTACGCTGGCCTGCCCGGCCAGCCGGCCGTACCAGGCCACGCCCGCCTTGACCTTGCCGGTGGCGGCATAGAGCCAGACGATGCGACCGCCCCAGCAGAAGCCGGTGATGCCGGCCTTGCCGGTGTCGCCGCCGTTGGCCTTGGCATAGGCCAGCGCGCCGTCGAGGTCGGCCATGACCTGCGCGTCGGGCACCTTGGTGACGATGTCGGCCTGCAGCTTCGGAATGTCGGTGTAACCGCGCGGGTCGCCCTGGCGCGCATACAGCTCGGGAGCGATGGCCATGTAGCCGAGTTGGGCGAAGCGGCGGCAGGTGTCGGCGATGTACTCGTGCACGCCGAAGATTTCCTGGATCACCAGGATCACCGGCAGGCCGGTCTTACCTTCTGGCGCGGCCGCGTAGGCGGGCACCTCGAAGCCGTTGACGGTGTACTTGATGGGGCCGGCCTTCAGGCCTTCGGCCGTGGTGCTGATGGCGGTCTGCGCCATCACCGGCAACACGGCAGCCGCGTAGCCCACGCCGATGGCGGCCTTGAGCGCGGTGCGGCGCGTGGCGCCCTGCCCGGTGCTCTCGCCGGGGCGAAGCGAATCGAAGTCGGAACGGCTGTCGTCGAGGGACATGGGAAGGGCTCCAGTTGAATCGTCGAACAATGAGGCGTGGCGCCATGGAAAACGCACGCCGCAATGTAGGCGAAATCGGCCCTGCCCCTCCAAGCCCTGAAATTCAGTGGGGTTGGTGCGACGCGTACGCCCGGCGCGCCAGCGCAGCGGCCAGCACCTGCGCGGGATCGACCAGGTCCAGCCCGGCCACGGCCGCAGAGCCTTGCAGCCCCAGCGGCACCTCGGTGCAGCCCATGATGATGGTGACGGGGCCGTGGCGTTCGGCGAGCTTCAGGGCCACCTCGGAGAAGCACTGCTCGGCGAGCGGCATGTTGCCGGCCTTCACGCCGTCGAAGATGCCCCGCATGATGGTCCGGCGCTCCTCGGGCAGCGGCACGTGGCAGCCCAGGCCCGCGTCGGCCAGCGCCTGTTCGTAGAGCCGCACGCGGTAGGTGCCTTCGGTGGCCATCAGCGCCACGCCGGCCGCGCCCTGCTCGGCCACGTGGCGCGCCGTTTCGCGCGCCATGTGCAGCAGCTCGACCTGCGGAAAACGCTCCTGCAGGTTGGCGTGCCAGGCATGCGCGGTGTTGCATGCAATGGCGACGGCCCTGCTGCCCAGCGCGGCCAGGCGGCCCAGCGCCTGCAGCATCGGTTCGAGCGGCTGATGCGCGCCCTGCTCGGCCGAAGCCAGCGCGTCGGTGCGGTCGGGCACCGGCACCTGCGCGAGCCAGTGCTCGGGAAAGGCCTGGTCGCGCACCGGCTCGCCGCGCGAGCGCATCTGCTGCGCGCAGGCCTGCACGAAGAGCCGCACGAAGTCGGCGCCCGCCGCGGGGCCCATGCCCCCCAAGATGCCTACAACGTTCGTCGAAGCCATGATCTTTCTCTTTTCAGGAATACCGCGGAACCGGCTTTGCCGGGCAGCTGGTATTGCCCCCGGTAGGGGGTTGGCAAAGCGGCACGAAGTGCGCGCAGCCTGGGGGCGAGCTCAAGTAGCGGGCTTGTCGCTGAGGGCCTTCAGGTTTTCCTTCAGCTGCGGGCTCATCGGCAGGTTCAGCGGCACGTTCTTCGGCGGGATCGGCTGCATGAACCACTTGTTGTAGAGCTTCTCGAACTCGCCGCTCTTCATCATGCCGGCGAAGGTGTCGTCCACCAGCTTCTTGAAGGCCGGGTCGTCCTTGGGCAGCATGCAGGCATAGGGCTCGACCTGCAGCGGCTCGCCCACCACCTCGAAGTCGGCCGGCGTCTTGGAATTGGCGATCAGGCCGAACAGCAGGATGTCGTCCATGGCGAAGGCCACGGCGCGGTCGCTTTCCACCAGCAGGAACGAATCGGCGTGGTCCTTGCCGAGCACGATGTCCATGCCGAGGTTCTTCTCGGTGTTGTACTTGCGCATGACCAGCGCGTTGGTGGTGCCGGTGGTGCTCGCCACGGTCTTCTTCGCGAGGTCGGCGTAGTCCTTGATCTTCGAGGACTTCTTCACCAGCAGGCGCGTACCGGTATAGAAGTGATTGATGGCAAAGGCCACGTCCTTGCCGCGTGCGGAGTTGTTGGTGGTGGAGCCGCACTCCAGGTCGACGGTGCCGTTGGTGATCAGCGGAATGCGGTTTTGCGAAGTGACGGGCATCAGCGCGACCTGCAGGTTGGGCTTGTTCAGCTTCTTCTTCACTGCTTCGACCACAGCGTTGGAGAGCTCCACCGAAAACCCGATCGGCTTGTTGGGGCCATCGAGATAGCTGAAGGGCACCGACGACTCGCGGTAGGCGAGCGTGATCTTGCCGGACTCGGCGATCTTGGCGAGCGTGTCGGCGGCCTGCGCGCCCGTGGCGGTGAAAAGCACCGCAGCGGCCATCGAAGCCATCAGGACGGAAAGTTTCATTCGAGCCCTCATTCGGTTGGATTGAACAGGCGGCCAGTGTAGGAAGGAGTGACGCAAAACGACAATTCCAATTGAAATCCGACCCATGCCCAAAGGTTATGGGCGAGGCTTCTTTTGGCATTTCCGGCTGGGGCCGCGTCCTCCTACAGTCTTGGCTCTGATCTCAACCTCCGGAAAGTTGCCTCCATGCATGTGTGTGTGCTCGGTGCCGGCATCGTGGGCCTGGCCACCGCCTGGCAGCTCGAACGCCAGGGCCATCAGGTCACCGTGATCGACCGTGCCGGCCCCGGCGCAGGTGCAAGCGGCGGCAACGGCGCGCAGCTCAGCTATTCGTACGTGCAGCCGCTGGCCGATCCGTCGATCTGGAAGCAGTTGCCCAAGCTGCTGCTGTCGCCCACCTCGCCGCTGAAGCTGCGGCCGCAACTCGATCCGCTGCAGTGGCGCTGGGGCATGGCCTTTCTTGCCGCCTGCAACGCACAGACGTCGCGCGACACGACGGCCAGGCTGCTGGCGCTGGCCGCATCGAGCCGCACCGGGTTCGAGGCGATGCAGGCCGACATCGCGCCCGACTGCGATTTCTCGGCCACCGGGAAACTGGTGCTGTACGGCAACTCGGCGTCGCTCGAGGGTGCACGCGCGCAGCTTGAACTGCAGCGTGCCATGGGCAGCGAACAGCGGTTGGTGACGCCCGACGAATGCATCGCCATCGAGCCCGCGCTCGCCGGCTACCGCGGCCAGATGGCGGGCGCCGTCTACACGCCGAGCGAATGTGCAGCCGACTGCCTCAAGGTGTGCGCCGAGCTGATGCGCGCACTGAGTGCGCGCGGCGTGCGTTTCATGCTCGGCGCCGACGTGAGCGGCTTTGCGCGCAGCGAAGACCGCATCGCCGCGGCACGGACCAGCAACGGCGACGTGGAAGCCGATGCTTTCGTGATGGCGCTGGGCTCGGCCTCGCACAAGCTCGGCCGCGCACTCGGCGCCTACCTGCCGGTGTACCCGCTCAAGGGCTACAGCATCACGGTCGACGTCGATCCGGCGCCCGGCGCCGCCCCGCATGTGAACGTGACCGACAGCGCACGCAAGGTGGTGTTCGCGCGCATCGGCTCACGCCTGCGCGTGGCGGGCATGGCCGAGCTCGTGGGACACGACGCGAGCATTCCGGCCACGCGCATCGAGACGCTGTCAGCCGCAACCCGCGCCCTCTTTCCGCATGCGAGCCGGCTGGAAGAACTGCATCCCTGGACGGGCATGCGGCCCGCCACGCCGACGGGGCTGCCGATCATCGGGCGGCTGCCGAGCGCACCGTCGAACATGCTGTTCAACACGGGCCATGGCGCGCTGGGGTTCACGCTGGCGTTCGGCTCGGCGCTGCAGATCGCACAGGACTTGCAGGCCTGAGCTAGATGTTTTCCTGAATCGCCTGCTGCATGCAGCGGGTGATGCCGCGCACCGCCACCGAATCGGGCCGTGCCGCGAAGCGCAGCGCGCGAATCGGCACCGGAATATGCGGCTCCAGCGTCAGCACGTCGACCTTCTCGCGGTCCGCCGAGCGCGCCGTGCAGCCATCGACCAGCGCCACACCGATGCCATGGTGCGCCATGGCCAGCGCCGCGTGATAGGTCTGCACCGTGACCACCGCCTGCTGGAAGCCCACGCCCGCCTGCCGGCAGGCCTGGCTCAGGCTGGTGCCGACGGGGTCGCGGCTGTCGAGGCCGATCACCGGGCGGTTGACGAGGTCGTGCAGCGCCACCGACCCGTTGCGCACCAGCGCGCGCGGCAGCATGCCCTTGGGCGCGACGCACACCATGCGGCTGTCGGCCAGCGTCTCCTGCGTGAGCGAGGGATGCACGGCGGGGCTGAAGGCGAAGCCCACATCGGCCTCCTGCAGCAGCAGCGCCGACATGATCTGCGGCGAGTGCAGCGACTCGACGGTGATCGCATAGCCCGGATGCTTTTCGCGAAACGCCTTGAGCGCGCGCGGCAGGATGTCGTAGCTCAGCGCCAGCACGCTGAGGATGCGCAACTCGCCCGTGTCGCCCGCGGTGCGCAGGTTGGCCGCCAGCCGCTGCACCTCGTCGAGCTGCGCGAACAGCCGCTCGATGTGCGGGTACAGCGTGAGGGCCTCGGTGGTCGGCGTGAGCCGGCCCTTGGCGCGCTGGAACAGCGGAAAGCCCAGTTGCAGCTCGGCATGCTGCAGCGTGCGGCTGACCGCCGGTTGCGTGATGTTGATGAGCCGCGCGGCCGCGCTCACGCTGCCCGTGAGCATGATCGCGTTGAAGACCTCGATGTGACGCAGGCGCATGCTGAATCAGCGGCTCGATGACTTGTTCGCGAAGCACCGTGGAACCGGCTTCGCCGGGCCACCGGTGTTGCCCCCTGCAGGGGGTGGGCGAAGCGACACGAAGTGCGCGAAGACTGGGGGCGGGTTCATTTCGCGCGCGCGATATCCATGACCATGCGGGTGCCGAGGTACAGGCGCGGTTCGATCGAATCGATCAGCACGTATTCGGCATCGGCCGAGTGCGCGCCGAAGCCCTGCAGGCCGAAGCGCTCGATGACGGGCGCCTTGGTCTTCAGCGCCGCGAAGGCCGCGTCGGTGCCGCCGCCGGCGGCCTTGTCGTCGGCGCCCAGCGGCCGGCCGAGCTCGTCCTTGTAGATCTGCTGCGCATGGCGGGCCAGGGCGCGCGAGGCGTCGGTGGCTTCGAGCGGCGGACGGCGGCGCTCGAACTTCAGCTCGACCTTGGCCTCGGGAATGAGCTGCTTCTTCACGCGCTCGTTCACCTGCTGCTCGATGCGGTCGTAGTCGCTGACCTTCAGCACGCGCACATCGGCACCCGCTGTGGCGCTGGCCGGAATCACATTGCGGTTGCTGCCCGACTTGGAGATGGTCCAGTTCATCTTCAGTCCGGTGGCCGGATCGGACAGGTCGCGCATCTGCAGGATCTGGTGCGACAGCTCGTACAGCGCGTTCACGCCCAGCTCGGGTGCCGAGCCCGCGTGCGAGGCCTTGCCCGTGACGTGCAGCGTGACCGAGGCGATGCCCGCCGTGGCGAGCGAAAGCTTGTCTTCCTTCACATAGGCGCCTTCGAAGGACAGCACCGCATCGTGCTCGGCGCCCATGCGCGTGATGAGCGCGCGCGCGCCGGGCGAACTGATTTCCTCGTCGCCGTTGATCAGCACGGTGAGCGTGCCGTACTCCTTGAATTTCATTGCCTGCAGCATCGACACGATGTGCGTGATGACCGCCACGCCCTGCTTGTCGTCGGCAATGCCCAGGCCGTAGGCCTTGTCGCCTTCGATGCGGAACGGCTGCTTGTCGAGCATGCCCACGGTGTAGACCGTGTCCATGTGCGCGATCAGCAGGATCTTCTTCTTGCCCGTGCCCTTGAAGGTGGCGCGCACCACGCGGCCGATCTTCTCGGGCGTGTCTTCCATGCGGTAGGCCTCGGCGCTCGGATCGATCAGTTCGACCTCGCCGCCCAGCGCCTTGAACTTCGCGGCGACGAGGTCGGAGATCTTCTCGAGCCCGTCGAGGTCGCGACTGCCCGATTCGATGGAGACCAGCTCCTTGAGCGTGTCGAGCAGCGCGGGCTTTTCCTTGGCGGCGAGCGCGGCGATGCGGGCGTCGGGCGCGGCAAAGGCGCAGCCCAGGAAGGCCGCGCAGGCGGCGGCGAGCAGGAATTGGCGATGCGGGAATTTCATGTGCTTGTGTGCTTCCTTCGTTGTCTCTTTTTCAGTACGCCTCAATGCGCCTTGTCCCAGTTGGGACCGACGCCGATCTCGGCCAGCAGCGGTACCTTCAGCGCGGCCACGCCGGCCATGAGACGAGGGATTTCGGTGCGCACCCATTCGATCTCCGCCTCGGGTACTTCGAACACCAGTTCGTCGTGCACCTGCATGATCATCCTGGTGCCGCGCTTCTCTTCGTCAAGCACGTTCT
The DNA here is from genome assembly GCF_059491885.1 of Variovorax sp. Varisp46. NCBI lineage: Bacteria > Pseudomonadati > Pseudomonadota > Betaproteobacteria > Burkholderiales > Comamonadaceae > Variovorax > Variovorax sp. Varisp46. The sequence goes on along the minus strand of NZ_CP168515.1, from coordinate 778,271 downwards.
GTACCTTCACCATGCTGAGCTTGATGAGGTCGGCCGCCGTGCCCTGCATCGGCGCATTGATGGCCGCGCGCTCGGCGCCGCCGCGACGCGGGCCGTTGGGCGAGTTGATCTCGGGCAGGTACAGGCGGCGGCCGAACACGGTTTCCACATAGCCCTGCTCCTTGGCGAGCGCCTTGGTCTCGTCCATGTAGGCCTTCACGCCCGGGTAGCGCGCGAAGTAGCGCTCGATGTATGAGGCCGCGGCCTTGGTCTCGATGCCGAGGTTCTTTGCCAGGCCGAAGCTGCTCATGCCGTAGATCAGCCCGAAGTTGATGACCTTGGCATAGCGGCGCTGCTCGCTCGACACCTGGTCTGGCGTGGAGCCGAACACCTCCGCGGCCGTGGCGCGGTGCACGTCGATGCCTTCGGTGAAGGCGCGCAGCAGCGACTCGTCGCCGCTGATGTGGGCCATGATGCGCAGCTCGATCTGCGAGTAGTCGGCGCTGGCGATCACGCTGCCGGCGGGCGCCACGAAGGCCTCGCGCACGCGGCGGCCTTCGGGCGTGCGGATCGGGATGTTCTGCAGGTTGGGGTCGTTGCTGCTCAGGCGGCCCGTTACGGCCACGGCCTGCGCGTAGTGCGTGTGCACGCGGCCGGTGCGCGGGTTGGCGAGCTGGCCGAGCTTGTCGGTGTAGGTGCCCTTGAGCTTCGACAGGCCGCGGTGCTCGAGGATCTTGGCCGGCAGCGGGTAATCCTCGGCCAGTTTCTCGAGCACTTCCTCGTCGGTGCTGGGTGCGCCGCTCGGCGTCTTCTTGACCACGGGCAGGCCCAGCTTGGTGAAGAAGATCTCGCCGATCTGCTTGGGGGAACCGAGGTTGAAGGGCTGGCCCGCGATGTCGTAGGCCTCCTGCTCGAGCGCCATGATGCGCGTGCCGAGTTCGTGGCTCTGTGCGGCGAGCGTGGGTGCGTCGATCAGCACGCCGTTGCGCTCGACGCGGTAGAGCGCCTCGCTCGAATCCATTTCGAGCTGGTAGACGAAGCGCAGCTTTTCGTTCCTCTCCAGCTGGGGCCACAGCGTGTTGTGCACGTCGAGCGTCTGGTCGCTGTCCTCGCACGAATACTCGGCGGCCTTGGCGATGTCGACCTGGCTGAACGGGATCTGGTGCGCGCCCTTGCCGCACAGGTCTTCGTACGAAATGCCGCTGCGGCCGAGGTGGCGCTCGGCCAGGCTGGAGAGGCCGTGCGGCTTGTGCACTTCGAGCACATAGCTCTGCAGCATGGTGTCGTGCGCATAGCCCTGCACCTCGATGCCGTGGTTGGCGAACACATGGCGGTCGTACTTGATGTGCTGGCCGAGCTTCTTCTTCGCGCCGTTCTCGAGCCAGGGCTTGAGCCTGGCGAGCACCTCGTCGATGGGCAGCTGCTCCGGCGCATCGGGGTAGTTGTGGGTCAGCGGGATGTAGGCCGCTTCGCCGGGCGTGACGCTGAAGCTCACGCCGACGATCTGCGCGACCATCTCGTCGAGCGAAGTGGTTTCGGTGTCGATGGCCGCGAGTTCGGCGGCTTCGAGCTTCGCGAGCCAGGCGTCGAACTGCGCCCAGGTCGTGATCGTGTCGTACTTGAGGTTGCTTGCGGGGGAAGCGGCCTCCAGAGCTTCGAGCCCGGAGGGTTCGTCGAACAGGCCGCCCTGGTCGCTATCGGCCCGGGAGGCAGCCTTCTTCTTGAGGCTCTCCTCGATCAGCTCGGGCGGCACTTCCTGCGCTTCGAGCGCCTTGACCAGGCTCTTGAAGCCGAACTTCTCGTAGAAGGGCTTGAGCTCGGCGGTCTGCGGCGCCCCCACGGGCAGCCCGTCCAGCGACGGAAGGCCGACAACGTGGCCATCGAGGTCGCAGTCGGTGCGAATGGTGACGAGGCGCCTGCTCAGCGGCAGCTTGTCGAGCGCCTTGCGCAGGTTTTCACCGGCCGCGCCCTTGACCTCGGTGGACCGTTCGATCAGTGCATCGAGCGAGCCGTATTCGAGCAGCCACTTGGCCGCCGTCTTGGGGCCGACCTTCTCGACGCCGGGCACGTTGTCGACCGAATCGCCGACCAGCGTCTGGTAGTCGATCATCAGGTTCGGCGGCACGCCGAACTCCGCCGTCACGCCCGCCACGTCGCGCTTCTTGCCGTTCATCGTGTCGATGATGGTGATGTGCTCGTCGACCAGCTGGCTCAGGTCCTTGTCGCCGCTGGACACGATCACCTCGACACCCTGCGCGGCGGCGATCTTGGCGAGCGTGCCGATGACGTCGTCGGCCTCCACGTCGGGCACGCTGAGCACGGGCCAGCCGAGCAGCTTCACCACCTCGTGGATGGGGTCGATCTGGCTGCGCAGGTCGTCGGGCATCGGCGAGCGATTGGCCTTGTACTCGGGGTACCAGTCGTCGCGGAAGGTCTTGCCGGGCGCATCGAAGATGCAGGCCGCGTAGTCCGCGCGCACCTCGCGGCGCAGCGCGGTCATCATGTTGATCATTCCCCGGATGGCGCCGGTCGCCGGGCTCTTGGAGTCGCCGGGCACGGCCCGCAGATCGGGCATGGCGTGGAAGGCGCGGTAGAGATAGCTCGAGCCATCGACGAGCAGCAGCGTTTTCTTGTCGGTCATCGGGCCATTTTGCCGTGCCCGCAGCAGCGCTCCGAACCACGACGGCACGAGGCTCCAGCCGACGCCCAAGGATCGGGGCCGCGCCTACAATCGATGCATGCCTAGCTCCACACTCCTGGTCGCCCGCCGCATCCTGCTGGCGCTGGCTTTCGCAGCCCCCTTTGCCGCCGTGCAGGCGCAGCAGCCCGCGTCTGCCCCCGCGGCGGCTCCGGCCAATTCGCTACAAAATCAGGAGCAGGCCAAAGCCGAGGGCCGGCGCAATCAGAAGGTCGAGAACATCCACACCGAGGACAGCGGCGCATCGGTCGACGAAGTCCGCTACGGCGGCCGCACGCAAAGCATCAACGTCAAGCCCAAGTCGAACGTGCCGGGCTACGAAGTGCTGCCCGCCGACGCCGCCACGGGGCGCCAGGGCTCGTCCGAAACGGGCGCCAACGGCCCCCGCGTCTGGAACGTGATGAAGTTCTGACCGTGCTGCGCTCTTCCCTTTCCGTTTTCGAACCAGCAACCCGGCGCTGAGTACCGCCATGGCAGTTTTCACCGAAGTCGGTTTCGGCGAGGCAGACGCGCTCGTCCAACGCCTGGGCCTGGGCCCGCTGCGCGAACTGCGCGGCATCGAAGGCGGCATCGAGAACACCAACTACTTCGCGACCACCGAGTCCGGCGAGTTCGTGCTGACGCTGTTCGAGCGCCTGAGCGCCGGGCAGCTCCCTTACTACCTTTGCCTGATGCAGCACCTGGCGGCCGCCGGCCTGCCGGTGCCTGCGCCTGTGGCGGCGGCGGAGCCTGTCGCCGCCGAGAAGCCCAGGAAAAGCCAGCCTCCCGTACCCGCCGAAGCCTCTTGCGACCTGCTGCACATCGTGGCCGGCAAGCCCGCGGCGGTGGTGCAGAAACTCTCGGGCCGCAGCGAACTGGCGCCCGGTGCGGCGCATTGCGCCGAACTGGGTGCGATGCTGGCACGCATGCACCTCGCGGGGCGCGACTACCCCCGCATCCAGCCGAACCTGCGCGGCCTGCCCTGGTGGAACGAGACGGTGCCGGTGGTGCTGCCGTACATCGAAGAGCCGCAGGCTGCCCTGCTGCGCGCCGAACTGGCCTACCAGAACCACGTCGCCGAATCGTCGGCCTATGCGGCCCTGCAGCGCGGCCCGGTGCATGCCGACATGTTCCGCGACAACGTGATGTTCGCGACCGATGGCGACGCCGGTGCCGCACCGCGCCTGACCGGCGTGTTCGACTTCTACTTCGCCGGCACCGACACCTGGCTGTTCGACCTGGCCGTATGCCTGAACGACTGGGCCATCGACCTGCCGACCGGCCGGCACGATGCCGGACGCGCCGATGCGCTGCTCTCGGCCTACGAAACCGTGCGAACGCTGAACGCCGCCGAACGCGCCCTGCTGCCCGCAATGCTGCGCGCCGCCGCGCTGCGCTTCTGGATTTCCCGGCTCTGGGACTTCCATCTGCCGCGCGAGGCGAGCATGCTCAAGCCCCATGACCCCGCGCACTTCGAACGCGTGCTGCGCGATCGCGCCACCTACCCGCATGCCATGGCACAGGCCTTCGAGCCGCTGCTGGCTGCCTGATCCACACACATGAAACTCAACCTCGTGCCGGCGCGAACCGGCGTCGAATGGGTCCGCCTCGGGCTCCGGAATTTCTGGCGGCAGCCGCTGGCCTTCGTCTCGCTGTTCCTTCTGTTCATGGCGGTGATTTCCAGCGTGTCGCAACTGCCGCTGGTCGGCAGGTTCCTTCCGCTCATGCTGCTGCCGTTTTCCACGCTCGCCTTCATGGTCGCAGCGTCGGTGGCCGATTCCGCGTCCGGCAACGGCAACGCCACGGGCGACGTGAAAAAACCGACCGGCGCGCTCATGTTTCTGGCAGTGGCGCGTGCCATGCGGACGGAATGGCGTTCGCTGGTGGTGCTCGGCCTGATTTCCGCGGTGTATTTCTTCCTGACGGTGCTCGCGACGGCCGTTGTCGATGGCGGCCAGTTCGTGCGCAGCTACTTCCTCGGCGAAGCTCCTGCGAAGGAAGTGCTGGAAAGCAGCCGCTTCCAGGTGGCCAACATGCTTCAGCTGTGCCTCACGCTGCCGCTGGTCGCGGCGATGTGGCATGCCCCCGCGCTCGTTCACTGGCACAAGGTGGAGCCGGTGAAGAGCATCTTCTTCAGCCTGGTGGCGATGTTCCGGAATTTCAGCGCCTACGCGCTGTTCTGGCTCGTGTGGTGCGGCGTGGTCCTGATCAGCCTAGCCTGCGTGGCGCTGATCGCTACCGTCGTGATCGGGGTGGGCTCGCTGGGCTCGGATGCCGGCGCGATGGCCGTCGGCAACGTGTTGATGGTCGGCACGCTGCTGGCGCTCGCCGCCATGGCGCAGGCGTCGAACTGGTTCACCTTCCGCGACACCTTCAAGCCCGACTGAGCGCCGCAAGCGGCTGCTGCCCCCTTGACGGCCGGCTCAGATCGGCGTGAGCTTGGCCACCGACAGCGCCAGCCACTTCACGCCATGCCGCGCGAACTTGACCTGCGCACGCGCATCGTCGCCCGTGCCTTCGAGCGCGGTCACCGTGCCTTCGCCGAACTTGTTGTGGAACACCTGCATACCTGAACGCAGGCCGTGCGACGGCGCGGTCTTCTGCGGCGGCACGGGCGGGCTGGCAAAAGTTTCCTTGTCGCGGCTGTTGCTGCCGCCGCCATAACCACCGCCGTAGCCGCCACCACCGCCGCGCGTGCTCGCGTAGCCGCCGCCATAGCCGAAGGCCGACGGCGTGAAGCCCTGGTTCTTGGGCGTGAGCCACTTGAGCGCGCCCTCGGGCAACTCGTCGAAGAAGCGGCTCTTGACGTTGTAGCGGGTCTGGCCGTGCAGCATGCGCGTCTGCGAATGGCTCAGGTAAAGGCGCTTGCGGGCACGCGTGATCGCCACGTACATCAGGCGGCGCTCTTCCTCGAGGCTCTCGAAGTCGCTCATCGAGTTCTCGTGCGGGAACAGGCCCTCTTCCATACCGGTGATGAACACGCAGTCGAACTCCAGGCCCTTGGCGGCATGCACGGTCATGAGCTGCACCGCGTCCTGCCCGGCCTGCGCCTGGTTGTCGCCCGATTCGAGGGCGGCGTGCGTAAGGAAGGCGGCCAGCGGGCTCAGGGTCTCGCCGGTTTCGGCGTCGGGCGCGAGCGGCTCGTCGACCACCGGGCGGGTCAGGTCGATGCCCTGGCTCGCGGGCGACTGGCGCAGCTCGTCGACCGGCAGCGCCACGGCGTCGCGGCCGAAGCCTTCCTGCGTGACGAAGCTCTCTGCCGCGTTCACGAGTTCCTCCAGATTCTCGATGCGGTCGGCGCCTTCCCGGTCGGCCTTGTAGTGCTCGACGAGGCCGCTGTGGTCGAGCACCAGCTCGATGATCTCGCGCAGGCTCACACCCTGGGTCTGCTCGCGCAGCACGTCGATCTTGGCGACGAAGCCCGTGAGGTTCGCGCCGGCCTTGCCGCCGACCACGCTCACTGCATCGTGCAGCGAACGGCCGGCCGCGCGCGCCGCATCCTGCAGGGTTTCGAGCGTGCGCGCGCCGATGCCGCGCGGCGGGAAGTTGACCACGCGCAGGAAGCTGGTGTCGTCGTCCTTGTTCTCGAGCAGGCGCAGGTAGGCCAGCGCATGCTTGATTTCGGCGCGCTCGAAGAAGCGCAGGCCGCCGTACACGCGGTAAGGCACCGATGCATTGAAGAGCGCCGTTTCGATCACCCGGCTCTGCGCATTGCTGCGGTAGAGCACGGCCATCTCTTTCCGATCGAAGCCATCGCGCACGAGCTGGCGCATTTCCTCGACCATCCACTGGGCCTCGGCGAGGTCGGTGGGCGATTCGTACACGCGCACCGGCTCGCCGGGGCCTTGGTCGGTGCGCAGGTTCTTGCCGAGGCGCTTCTTGTTGTGGCTGATGAGTTCGTTGGCCGAGTCGAGGATGTTGCTGTAGCTGCGGTAGTTCTGCTCCAGCTTGATCTGATGCGTGACGTTGAACTCGCGCACGAAGTCGGTCATGTTGCCCACGCGCGCACCGCGAAAGGCGTAGATGCTCTGGTCGTCGTCGCCCACGGCGATCACGCTGTTGCGGCCCGGCTCGAACTGGCCCGCGGCGGTGTTGCCCGCGAGCATCTTGATCCACGCGTACTGCAGGCGGTTGGTGTCCTGGAACTCGTCGATCAGGATGTGGCGGAAGCGCCGCTGGTAGTGCTCGCGCACCGGGTCGTTGTCGCGCAGCAGCTCGTAGCTGCGCAGCATGAGCTCGCCGAAGTCGACCACGCCTTCGCGCTGGCATTGCTCTTCATAGAGGCGATAGAGCTCGACCTTCTTGCGGTCGTCGTCGCTGCGGACTTCGACGGCGTCGGGGCGCAGGCCGTCTTCCTTGGCGCCGGCGATGAACCATTGCGTCTGCTTGGCCGGGAAGCGCTCGTCGTCGACATTGAACTGCTTCATCAGGCGCTTGATGGCCGAGAGCTGGTCCTGCGTGTCGAGGATCTGGAAAGTCGACGGCAGGTTGGCCAGCTTCCAGTGCGCGCGCAGCAGGCGGTTGCACAGGCCGTGGAAAGTGCCGATCCACATGCCGCGCACATTGACGGGCAGCATCGCCGTCAGGCGCGTCATCATTTCCTTGGCGGCCTTGTTGGTGAAGGTCACGGCAAGGATGCCGCCGGGGGAGACCTGCCCCGTCTGCAGCAGCCAGGCGATGCGGGTGGTGAGCACGCGCGTCTTGCCGGAGCCGGCGCCGGCCAGGATCAGCGCGTTGCCCTCGGGCAGCGTGACCGCGGCGAGTTGCTCCGCGTTCAGGTTCTGGAGCAGCGGCAGTGCTGGAGGGTGGGCGTCAGCCGCAGGATCGTGAAACAACATCCTGCGATTGTAGAAACCACTGCGTATGCGGGTTATATGAAGAATCGGAAGACCTGCCTTTGCGAGGCCGCGTAAAATCAATCACCGGGCCCAAGATTCTTGCGCCCGGTTTTTTTGTGGGCGTCTTCTTGCAAGAACGTACCGCGAAAGCCGGCCGGACCAAGCGCTCATTCGTTCCTTTCAACGATTCCTTTCAGGAGCCTGGTCATGCAGATTTTCGATTACGACAACATCCTTTTGCTCCCACGCAAGTGCCGCGTGGAGAGCCGCTCCGAGTGCGACACCAGCGTGACGCTGGGCGAGCGCAGCTTCCGCCTGCCGGTGGTGCCCGCCAACATGAAAACGGTGGTCGACGAATCGATCTGCCTGTGGCTGGCGCAGAACGGCTACTTCTACGTGATGCACCGCTTCGACCTCGACAACGTGAAGTTCGTCAAGGAGATGCAAGGCAAGGGCGTGTTCGCGTCCATCTCGCTCGGCGTGAAGAAGCCCGACTACGACACCGTCGACCAGATGGTGGCGCAAGGCCTCGTGCCCGAGTACGTCACGATCGACATCGCGCACGGCCACGCCGACAGCGTGAAGAACATGATCGGCTACCTCAAGCAAAAGCTGCCGAAGGCCTTCGTGATTGCCGGCAACGTCGGCACGCCCGAAGCGGTGATCGACCTCGAGAACTGGGGCGCGGACGCGACCAAGGTCGGCATCGGCCCGGGCAAGGTCTGCATCACCAAGCTCAAGACCGGCTTCGGCACGGGCGGCTGGCAGCTGTCGGCGCTCAAGTGGTGCGCGCGCGTCGCGACCAAGCCGATCATTGCGGACGGCGGCATCCGCGACCACGGCGACATTGCCAAGAGCGTGCGCTTCGGCGCGTCGATGGTCATGATTGGTTCGTTGTTCGCGGGGCACGAGGAGTCACCCGGCAAGACGGTCGAGGTCGATGGCGCGCTGTTCAAGGAGTACTACGGCTCCGCCAGCGACTTCAACAAGGGCGAGTACAAGCACGTCGAGGGCAAGCGCATCCTCGAACCCATCAAGGGCAAGCTGGCCGACACGCTGGTCGAGATGGAGCAGGACGTGCAGAGCTCGATCAGCTACGCGGGCGGGCGCGCGCTGATGGACATCCGCAAGGTCAACTACGTCACCCTGGGCGGAGACAACGCGGGCGAACATCTGTTGATGTAAGCCCGGGCACTGCCGGTCAGGCCTCGAGCAACTGCACCGCGTGCCGGTGCAGCGCGTGGGCCGGATCGGCGAGCGCATCGACCACGCCGAAGTGGTCGAGCCCTGGAAGCACCTCGCACACCGGCACGGTGTTGCGCCCCCACGCCTCGCGGATCATCACGTTGTGGCGGATGAACTCCTCGCTCTCCTCGCCGCCTGCAACTGCGTAGAGCTGCCCACGTTTCGGTGCTGGCCACAGGGCGGGGCTGGCGCGCAGGGCGTCCGCGTCGCTCAGCTTCAGTGTGTTTTCAAGGAACGGCGTGCGCTGCAGCGGGCGAAGGTCGTAGAGGCCCGAGATCGACAGCGCATTGCGCACGAGCTGCGCAGGCAGGTCGGAGGCGACCGCTTTCCAGTCGCAGGCCAGCAGCGCCGCCGCCATGTGCCCACCAGCCGAATGGCCTGCGACGGTGATCCGCGAGGGATTGCCGCCATGGGCCGCGACGTGGCGCCATGTCCACTCGAGCGCACGCACCATCTGCAGCAGGATGCCGGGCACCGTGACGGGCCGCCGCGGCGTGCCGGGACACAGCGCGTAGTTGGGCTGGACCACGCAGATGCCGCGGTCATTGAACGCGGGCGCGATGAAGGAATGGTCTTTCTTGTCCATGGCGCGCCAGTAGCCGCCGTGGATGAAAACCAGCACGGGAGCGTCGGGCACGGGTGCCGGAAAGATGTCGAGCGTTTCGTTCACGCCCTGGCCATATGGCACGTCGATCCGCGCGGGCAAGGCCTCGCGCACCGCGGCGGATTCACGTGCCCAGCGCTCGAAGTAGGCAGGGTGGTCCTTGACCCGTGCGAGGTTGTTGTACATGCCCTCCAGCCAGGCGGGATCGAACGGGGCCATGCGCTTTTTCTCCGTGTTTTGCGAGGCGCGCATCTTGGCACGCCAGCGTGCGCCGAGACGGAGTTTTGGTTAAAATTCGGCTTGTGTTGGGGGGGTAGCTCAGCTGGGAGAGCGCCGCGTTCGCAATGCGGAGGTCGGGAGTTCGATCCTCCTCCTCTCCACCAACCGACACAGAAAAGGCCTTGGCATCTGCCAGGGCCCTTTCTTTTTCCGGCTCAGGTATCCAGCGTCAGATGCTGTCCATGCAGCGCCGCAGCCGCCGGCGATGCGAGGAAGCCAATGGTCTGCGCCGCGACCGAGGTAGACACCCAGTCGGCCGGGTTCGCATCGGGCATCGCCTGCCGGTTGGCTGGCGTGTCGAGCACGCTGGGAGCCACGCTGTTGATGTTGACGCCGTGCGGCGAAGCCTCGGCTGCCATGGCTTCCACCAGACGCTGCAGCGCACTCTTCGAAGCGATGTACGCGGCCATGGCCGGCACGCCGCGTGCCGCGACCTTCGCCGTCACGGCGATGACGCTGCCGGCGCGGCGCGCGATCATCGAGGGCAGCACCGCCTGCGTCACGGCGACGAACGACCATGCGTTGAGATTCATCATCCGGTCCCAGCTCGCGCGCGTGAGCGCATGCGTCGCCTCGCCCATTTCGAATCCGCCCGCGATGTGGACCAGTGCGTCGATGCGGCCGAAGGACTTGAGCGCCTGCTCCGCAAGGGCGGCCATCTCGGAGGTGGAAGTCACGTCGCCCGCCAGCAAGAGATGCTGCGAGTTGTCCAGGCCCGGAAAGACTTCAGCAAGACGGCCCGCATGGTGGTCGACCAGCGCCAGGCGCGCGCCCTGGTCGATGAAATGCTGAGCGACGGCGCGGCCCAGTGCGCCAGCGGCGCCGGTGATCAAGACATGGGGCGTGGTGTTCGCATCGTTCATCGAAATTCTCCTGGTTGAAGGGCCCTACCCTCTCGGGCGTGGTGAATCCTAACGCTGCGGCCACAAATTTTTTGGCCATGCAGAAATTCTGGGATATACTCGTGGTCTTGCCAGAAAACACCAAACGTTTTCAACGCAAGGGCTCTTAGCTCAGTTGGTAGAGCAGCGGACTCTTAATCCGTAGGTCGAGTGTTCGAGTCACTCAGGGCCCACCACCAACACTGGAAACTGCGCGGCTTCCGCGCTATTTCTTAAGGAGCACTGTTCCGCAAACGCCGAACGTGTTCCGCAAAACAGAAAAACCTCCCGTCGAAAGACTGGGAGGTTTTTTCTTTTTCAGCCAGAGTATTCGGTGAAGCCGATGAGCGCTTGGCGCCGAAGCACCGCAGCTGGGTAGGATGACCAAGTCCGCGCCATTCACCTGAAGTCCATGGCAGCAACCGACAAGGGACTCCATCAAGCCTCGGCGGGAGGCTATACCTTGATCTGCGCAACATCAACACGCGTAAAGAACGCAACCAGATGAGCTGCGAGCGCACTCGCTCCTTCTTCGCTTGCTGAAGCCTGGATGCCGGCCCGCGCACATGCCGCTCCAAGTCCTACATCCGGGCTCGCTTTGGCAGAGCAGAACTTTGACGCTCGGCGCTGACTCGCGCATCGCGACGGTCAAGCTCGGCAAGGAGAATCGAAATGAACCTCACAAGACGTCTTCTGACTACCGGCCTCGCCCTTTCCGGCGTATTCGGCTTCATCGATGCGAGCTTCGCCAAGGGAAAGCATCACCACCACAATGGCGCGAAATTGGTGGGCGACAAGCTCAAGAGTAACGGCCAGCATGTCATCGACAAGAGTGGGCCGCACACGGTCTCCGTGGACATCAAAGACACAAAAATCGCTGCGTTCCACGTCAAGCATGCAAACAAGGGCGACCTGCCGGTCAAGAAATACAAGACGAACAAGAAGATGGCCCGGGCGGACGGAATGCAATACGCCACCTTCATCCACGTTCAAGACACGTACCTGGGAACGACATACATCGGGTACAGCTATGTCGACGACTATGGCGACGAGCAGATCTACTGGTATCCCTACGACATGATCCTGGACGGGGACACCGGTGCGGTCGAGTACGTGGCTGTCTGAACCCGACGCTCAGGCTGGTCATTCTGCGTGGTCGCTGCGGTTCGCGCTGCGCCTAGCCCATATCACCGGCCAGCGGCCCGCCGACGTGCTCGGCATGAGCAAGGACCACATCCGCGGCGAGTACCCGCGGGTGCGCCAGGGCAAGACAGAGACGAAGCTGCGGATCGTGGTCGAAAATGCACTGGAAGAGCTGCTCGAAGAAATCCGCGTGTTCGAGGCGGCTCGGCCAAAGCAGTCGGCCCCGCTGGTGGTGAACGAGCGCGGGGATCGACATCACCACGTTCCAGTTTCGCGACCTGCGCGCGAAAGCGGCAACGGACACCGACGAGTCAGCCGTCGAGTGTTCGAGCCACTCAGGGCCCACCACCAACACCGAAAATAGCGCGTTCTTCGCGCTATTTTTTTGTCAAAGCCTCCTCACGGTCCACGCGAGGAGGCTTTTTCTTTGGCTCGCCGGCCCCAGGAGGTAGCGCCCTGCCGCGCGATCCAAGCGGCGACGCAGCGTTCAAGCAGATCGGGCCGTCACCCACCTCGGCCATCAGGTACTGGCCACCCGATTGATGCACTGCCGGAGCTGCGTTGCAGAAGCACTGCAAACCCAACCCTCAAGTGCACACGTCAAACCTTCGAGGATGATTTTCTTTCTCATGCGGGAATATTTCACGATTTGCACGCCACTTACAAGCTGCTCTGGGTCCCACCTGCAAAAGGTTCCCATCCGGCATGGCATCTTGTACTGGCTGTCACGCAGCACAACAACAATGACACAGGGAAATCAACTTCGAAGCCATAAAGCTCGTTCAACCCGCTCAGGCGGGTATTTTTTTGTCCAGCCGCAACCAAGGTCGACAACGATGTTCAGAGGCCACAGGATGCGGCCCCGCCCCGGGCCGCGCCTTCACGCGTGAGCTATATTTCCTCCCATGGAAAAGGCGTCCGACATAGGCAAACCCACCGTCCCCATCGACCTGATCGGGCCGGACCACTGGCCCCGCTCGAAACGCGGTTCGGGTCGCGCCACCAAGGTGATCCTCGCCATCGCGAGTGGCCTGGCGGCCGCCGGCCTGATCGCCTACCGCCTCTTCGGACGCTGAACACCGGCGCCTCACACTTACAAAAGCCCGCCGCCTGGGAGACGGGCTGCGGGCTTTTTTCATGGGCAAAGACCAGGGTCACGGCCCTGCCCTCACTGAAGCCGCGAGCCCTTGGGCAGCCGCTTCGCCAGCCACTCGTGCACATCCACACGGATGTTGCGTCCTTCGAGCAGGAAGTTCTCGTAGCGGCTCGGCACATAGGGCAGATAGACCAGTGGCATGCCCGCCTCCTCCGGCGTGCGCGCTGCCTTGCGGTTGTTGCAGACCCCACAAGCGCTCACGAGGTTGGTCCAGGTCCACGGACCTCCGCGGGATTCGGGCAGCACGTGTTCGCACTGCAGTTCGCGCTCGTGGAACACCTCGCCGCAGTAGGCGCAGGTGTGGCGGTCGCGGCGCAGCAGTTTGCTCTTGGTGACGCTCGGAATCACGTCGAAGAGGTTGATCTTCGACGCACCGCGCAGCGCAACGATCGGCGCCACGTCGATGCGCGACTGCACGCCGCGCACCACGTTGAAGCCACCGCGCAGCGTGGCGAGCGGCAGGCCGCCGTCTTCCCATGCGACCGAGCCGGTCGCGTAATGCAACACCGCCTGCTCCAGCGAAATCCAGGCTTGCGGCGTGCCCTGAATATCGAGCTGCAGGACGTGAGGATGCATGTCTCGCCTCCTTTTTCGGCGATGGTGATGAGGTCGAATGAAACGAAGCGGGGTGCACGAACGGGATCGAACCGTCGTCAGCGGGACCACAACCCGCGGCTCTGCCATTGAGCTACGCGCACCATGAAAAACAAGGAACAGGCGGCCGGCCTACCATTCGCCGACTGCGCGAACGCGCTGGTCGGGATCGAGTCCCTCCGGCAGCGGCTCGCGCCCCGCGGAGTCCGTCGCGCATTCGCCTGTGCGACGCGCGTCGACGGCAATGCCGAAACTGCGGGCCAAGGCCATCACCATGCGGCTGCGTGGCTGTGCCGGACGCACGGTGATCATCCGGATCGGGGTGTTGCGCTTGCGCATGGTGGCTCCTTGGTTGGCGTGACAGCTCGAACAAAAAAATGGCCCCACGTGCACGGCTCGAACGTGCAACCCCTTGCTTCGTAGGCAAGTGCTCTGATCCATTGAGCTAACGCGGGTCGAAAACAAAAAAGTGTCCGGTTACGGGTTCCGGCGCCGCCCAATCTTTGCGGTCGGTTTCCGCGGGAGGGCCATCTGCATGGCCCGGTCCCGCTCGGGTTCGGTGGTTCGAAAAAAACGGTGTCCCGCTTTCCATTTCGGTTGTGTCCTCACGCGACGGACAGCGCGCTGGGCGCTGTCCCGTACGACGTCGCTGCACAGGAGTGATCGGTTCCTGCACATCCCGCCAGACCGTCTACGCGGTGGGCTCTGGCGGTGTGGTGAAGGCACACCCGAAATGGCAAACAAGCACGACAGACAAAACAAAAAGGCCCGGAACCTTGCGGTTTCCGGGCCTCTGCATGAGAGAGCTTGGAAGGTGTGCGCCTATGCGCAACCTCCACCCGGTAGCACCTGATCCTCGGCTTTTCCGACGCGCAGGCTGGCTGCGGCTTTCGTGGAATACACGTGGTTCTGGTGCTGGTTCGGTCGGACCGACAGCATGCTGTCCAAACCACCGCACGACCAGACGCGCACGAGCGATCGGCCCAAGGCGGGTCGAATGCTGGTGAGGTTCAAGGCGGTGTTCACGATGGTTCCTGAGTCAAAAAATTGCCGCTGTCGGCTGTAAAGGGTTGGACAAAAGGGACGGCCTGGGCCGCGAATGAAGGCAACTGTAAATAGTGTTTACGACGGCGTCAACAACCGGGACAATCTTTTCTTGTCTTGTTGTTGTTTTTGAACAGTGCCCAATATCACCGTCGCGCGCCGCCGCAATGCCCTTGCGTTGCACCGCCGCTTTCTCGAAGAGGCCATCGCCGCGGGCCTGCCAGCCAAGGGGCTGGACCAGGCGTTTGCGAAAAAGCTCGAAATTTCTCCGAGCATGTGGAGCCAGATCAAGAGCTCGCGGCCCATCGGCGACAACCTGGCACGGCAGATCGAACGGCATTGCAGCGTCGAGCCCGGCTGGCTCGACGAAGAAGACCGCCTCAGCGAAGTACCCGATGCAGCGGAAGAGCGCTTCATTGCGGCCGCGCGCAACGCATGGCGCGCCGCCAATGCCAAGGGAAAGAAGGAGCTCGGCGGCTGGCTGAAGAAGCGCGCGCAGGACGCGGCGGGCAGCGAGCCCGCCCCCTAGGACGCTCAGCCCAGCTCGGGCGCGTTGCGCAGGATGGCTGCGCGCATGTCGTCCGGAATGGCGACGGCGCGATGGGTTTCGAGCGACGTGGTCACGAGCACCTGCTGCATCTGCATGCGCAGTTCTCCGGTCGCCGGCTCGAAGCAGCGCACAAGCAGCGTCATCGAGCGCGACCCCAGCCGCTGCACGGTAAGGCCGAGCGTGACCTGGTCGCCCATGCGGCTCACCGCACGGAAGTCGGCTTCGAGCTTCACGGTGGGCAGGCCAATGCGCCGCACGGCCACCAGCCCGTGGTAGCTGAGCCCCAGGCCCTCGTTGACCCAGTCTTCGACGAGCCCGTTGAGCATCACGAAGTACTGAGGGTAGAAAACGATGCCCGCCGGGTCGCAGTCCGAGAAGCGGATCAGCCGTGCGCGGCGGAACTCGCTGCCCTGGGCCGGGAGATCGACAGGGGTGGCCGCGCTCATGCTCAGCCCTCCTCGGCCGGCGGCTCGCCGCGCATCACGTGCACACGCAGCAGGCCCAGTTGGGTGTGCATCTGCTTGACGGTCTTCATGTC
The DNA here is from genome assembly GCF_059491885.1 of Variovorax sp. Varisp46. Classification (NCBI taxonomy): domain Bacteria; kingdom Pseudomonadati; phylum Pseudomonadota; class Betaproteobacteria; order Burkholderiales; family Comamonadaceae; genus Variovorax; species Variovorax sp. Varisp46. The sequence goes on along the minus strand of NZ_CP168515.1, from coordinate 762,743 downwards.
GAGCCCCGAGAACATCTCGAGGATCCATTGTTCGTGCTCGCTCGCCATCGTCTCGAAGGTGCGGCGCCCTGTCGGCGTGAGGCTCACGATCCACGCGCGGCGGTCGTCGGGGCTGGGCGCGCGGGCCACCATGCCTTCGCGCTCGAGTTCGTCCGTCAGGCCTGTGACGTTGCCGCCGGTCACCATGAGGTAGCGCGAGAGCACGCGCATCTTGAGCCCGTCCTTGTAGCGATGGAGCTGCGCCATGTAGTCGAAGCGCGCGAGCGAGATGCCGAAGCGCTCGCGCAGCCGGCGCCGGATCTCGGCCTCGATCTGCGTGGTGCTGGCCAGCATGCGCAGCCAGAGCTTGAGCATCGCGTGGTCCTCGTGGCCCGCGCGGGCTTCGTGGCCCAGTTCCTCCGCATCGCTCAGCACGGCGTGCGAGGCATCGTTGTCGCGCGTCATGTCACCTCTCCCCCTGAAACCGAGATCGACTGGCCGGTGACCGACGCAGCGCCCGTGCCGCACAGCCAGCGCACCGCATCGGCGACTTCGGCCGGCTGCACGATGCGCCGCTGCGGATTGACGCTGGAGAATTCGGCCAGCGCGTCGGCCTCGCTGCGCCCGGTCTTGCCGACCACGTTGGCGACGCTGTTGCGCAGGATGTCGGTGTCGGTGTAGCCCGGGCATACGGCATTCACCGTGATGCCCTTGCGCGCCACTTCGAGTGCTAGCGAACGCGTGAGCCCGACCACACCATGCTTGGCCGCGGTGTAGGCCGACACGTAGGCGTAGCCCTTCTGCCCCGCCGTGCTGGCGATGTTGACGATGCGGCCCCAGCCCGCATCGAGCATGTCGGGCAGCGCAGCCTGCGCGCACAGGAAGCTGCCGGTGAGGTTCACCGACAGCATGCGCTGCCAGAGCTCGAACGAGGTCTTGAGGAAAGGCGCGCTCTCGGCGGCACCCGCGTTGTTGACGAGCACGGCAACAGGGCCGCGCGCTGCTCGGGCCTCTGCGAAGGCCGCCTGCACCGCCTGCGGATTCGCCACATCGGCTGCAGCCACGCCATGCCCGCTGCCCGCGAGCGAATCGGCCACACGCTTCAGCGCTTCGCGGTCACGCCCCAGCAGCGTCAGAACGGCGCCTTCGGCGGCCAGGGTGCGCGCGATCTCCGCGCCGATGCCGCGCGCCGCGCCCGTGACGAGTGCATGGCGGCCGGTCAGTGAATTTGATTGCATACCTGAATGTTTTAGTTCTGAATCATTTTAGCGAAATGTACCGGCGAAGCTGTCAGCGCATGAAACAGCCGGAAAGAAGGAGCGCGTTGCGTCTGCCGGGAGCCTCAGGTCTTTGCGCGCCGGCCGTCCCAGGTCTGAGGACTCACGCCGCGCTCGCGCAGCTTGAACTTCTGCACCTTGCCGTTCTCGGTGCGCGGCAGGTCGGCCAGCACGTCGATGTAGCGCGGCACGGCGAAGTAAGGCAGCCGGCTTTCACAGAAGCGCACGAGTTCGGCCGGGTCGATCGGCACGCCGTCGCGCGCCACCAGCGCGGCCATCACCTCGTCCTCGGCCAGTTCGGATTGCACGGGGTACACCGCGCACGAAGCCACGCCCGGATGGCTCAGCAGCACCTGCTCGACCTCGAACGACGAGATGTTCTCGCCGCGCCGGCGAATCGCGTCCTTGATGCGGTCGACGAAGCGGAACGCACCGTCGGCGTCCTGCACCACGCGGTCGCCGGTGTGGAACCAGAGATTGCGCCAGGCCTCGACCGTCTTCTCCGGCATGTTGAAATAGCCGCTCGCGAAGGCATGGGGCTCGTCCGCGCGCAGCAGCAGTTCGCCGGCTTCGCCGGGTGGCAGCGCCGCATCGCCTTCGTCGGCCACGCGCGCCTGGAAGCCTGGGCGCAGCCAGCCCATGACACCGCCGCGCGGCGAATCCGGGGCGGTCGCGATGGCGAAATTGGTTTCGGTCGAGCCGTAGCCTTCGAGCAGTTGCACGCCGGTGCGCGCCTTGAATGCGGCACCTGCGGCGGACGGCACGCCGGGCCCGAGGCCGATGCGCACCCGGTGATCGCGTTCGCCAGGCCCTTCGGGCTGCGCGAGCAGGATCGGCACCATTGCGCCCAGCAGGTAGACCACCGTCGCCCCGCTCGCGCGCATCGCCGGCCAGAAGCCCGAGGCCGAGAAGCGCGGCGCGAACACCACCTCTGCGCCCGTCAATGCGGCCTGCGCGAAGGTGTTGAGCGCATTGATGTGAAAGAGCGGCAGCGTGGTGCACAGCACGTCGTCGACGCCGACTCCGAGCACCTCCGCGCTGTTCACGCCCCACCAGAAATACTGCGCATGCGGGCAGACGACGCCCTTGGCTGGCCCCGTCGTACCGGAGGTGTACAGAATCGCGAGCGGGTCGCCGGGCTGCACCGCTGCGGGCGCCAGCGCCTCACCGCCCTCGGGGTAAGGCGTTACGCGCACGCCCTGGGGCGCCTGCCAGCCGGAGGACTCCGCCTCGCCCACCACCCAGACCTCGCGCAACGCGGTGCGCGCCAGATCCGCCGTCGCGAGCCGTTCAAGAAAACCCGCCTCGATCACCAGCAGCTTCGCCTCGCTGTTCGCCAGGAAGTACTCGATCTGCGGCCCCATCGACGCGGTGTTGACCGGCACCATCGATGCCCCCAGCCAACCCGCGCCGAGGAAGCTTTCGAGAAACTCGATGCGGTTGCCGCACATCACGGCGACGCGGTCGCCGCGCACCACGCCGGTCGCGGCCAACGCACCGGCGCGAACGGCTGCAGCCTGCGCAGCGTCGCGATGCGTCCACTCGTCGCCACCGATCCGAAGCAACGGACGCGAGCCGAACAGCCCGGCCTGCCGCTGCAGCATCGCCGGCAACGTGCGCTGCACGGGCGGCACAGCCCGCGGGTCACTCGTCATCGTGCGTGCCTCCACCGAGATAGGTCGCCTGCACGCGCGGATCGCTCGCCAGCTCGGCCGAGGCACCCGACAGCGCGATCTCGCCGGTCTCCAGCACATAGCCTTCGTCCGAGCTTTCTAGCGCGGCGCGCGCGTTCTGCTCGACCAGCAGGATCGAGACACCGTCTTCGCGCAGCTTGCGCACGATGGTGAGGATGTCGCGCACGATCAGCGGCGCGAGGCCGAGGCTCGGCTCGTCGAGCATCAGCAGGCGCGGCGCCGACATCAGCGCGCGCCCCACCGCCAGCATCTGACGCTCGCCGCCCGAGAGCGTGTCTGCGCGCTGCGAACGCCGTTCGGCCAACCGCGGAAAGCGGTCGTACACCGACTGCAGCCGCTTCTTCATCGCATCGCCGCGCAGCCGCTTGGCATAGGCGCCGAGCTGCAGGTTGTCGAGCACGGTGAGTTCGCCGAACAGCTCGCGCTTCTCGGGCACGAGGCACAGGCCGCGCTCCACGCGCGCTTCCACGTCGAGCCCCCGCAGGTCTTCGCCCTCGAAGCGCAGCGTGCCCTTGCAAGGCAGCAGACCCATCGCGGCCGCCAGCAGCGTGGTCTTGCCCGCGCCGTTGGGACCGATTACCGAAATGATCTGACCCGGCTGCAGGTCGAGCGACACGCCGCGCACCGCCTCAACCTGCCCGTACGACACGTGCAGATCGCCAATCTCCAGCATCGCGGTCATTGCGCTACCCCCAGGCTTGTCACTTCGTGTACTTCTCCTACCCCCTGAAGGGGGCCCGCGCCTTCGGGCGGCCGTGCGGCGCTCATACAACACTCCCCAGATAAGCCGCCTGCACCCGCTCGTCCGCGCGCACCGCGGACGGCACGCCCTCCACGAGCTTGGAGCCGAAATTCATCACCACCAGCCGGTCCACCAGTTTCATCACGAAGTCCATGTCGTGTTCGACGATCAGGATGGTCACGCCCTCCTCGCGCAGCTTGCGCAGCAGGTCGCCGAGCGCCATCTTTTCCTTGCGGCGCAGGCCGGCGGCGGGCTCGTCGAGCACCAGCAGCACCGGGTCGGCGGCCAGCGCGCGCGCGATTTCCAGGATGCGCTGCGTGCCCAGCGGCAGGCTGCCCGCCAGCTCGTGCGCGCGGTCGCCCAGGCCGATGCGGTCGAGCTGCCGCTGCGCCTCCTGCAGGATCTGGCTTTCTTCCAGGCGGTCGAGCCGCAGCCCCGCCTTCAGGATGCCCGAGCGCGTGCGCGAATGCGCGCCCAGCGCCACGTTGTCGAGCAGGCTCATGTGCGGGCGCAGCTTCACGTGCTGGAAAGTGCGCGCCAGCCCCAGCCGCGCCACCTCGCGCTGCGGTTTGCCTGCGATGTCGTGCGCCAGGAAGCGCACCTGGCCCGCGCTCATCGGCAGCGTGCAGGTCAGCAGGTTGAACATGGTCGACTTGCCCGCGCCGTTGGGCCCGATCAGGCCGACGATCTCGCCGGCCTTCACGTCGAAGCTCACGTCGTTGACGGCCACCAGCCCGCCGAAGCGCTTGACCGCACCGTTCACCGACAGCACCTGCGAGCCGCGCTCGGGCAGCGTGCGGTGAGGCAAGGGATCGACCGGCGGGGCCTCGTGGCGCGAAGGCTCCTGCGAGCCGCTGCGCCGGTGCGTCCAGCGGCGCAGCAGGCCCATCACGCCGCCGCGCGCGAAGTGCAGCAGCAGGATGAAGAGCGCGGCGAATGCCACCGCCTCGAGCTGGCCGGCGCGCTGCGTGAGCATCGGCAGCACGTCCTGCAGGCCGTTCTTCAGCACCAGTACCAGCGCGGCGCCCACCAGTGCGCCCGCCAGCTGGCCGAGCCCGCCGGCCACGGCCATCAGCAGGTACTCGATGCTCGCGCGCACGTCGAAGGGCGATGGGCTCACGAAGCGGTTCATGTGCGCGTAGAGCCAGCCCGCCAGCCCCGCGAACAGCGCGGCCGTGACGAACAGCGACAGCCGCACGCGGTAGGCATCCGCCCCCACGCTCGCCAGCAGCGTGGCACCGCCGCGAAGCCCGCGAATCGCGCGCCCCGGCCGCGACTGCAGCAGGTTGTGGCTGAACAGGCAGGCCAGCCCGACCACCACCCAGATCAGGTAGTACATCGAACGCGGATCGGCCAGCGACCAGCCCGCGACCTGCAGCGGTGGAATGTTCGACAGGCCCGTGTGCCGCCCAAGCGCATCGACATTGCCGAACAGCATTGCGATCGACAGTCCCCAGGCGATGGTGCTGAGCGGCAGGAAGTGCCCGCCCAGGCGCAGCGTGAGCATGCCGATGGCCAGCGCCGAGAGGCCGGTGAGCAGCAGCGCGAACAGCAGCCCGATCCACGGCGACATGCCCTGCGTGGTCGTGAGCCATGCCGTGGCGTAGGCTGCGATGCCCACGAAAGCCGCCTGCCCAAACGAGGTCGCGCCGCCCACGCCGGTGAGCAGCACGAGGCCCAGCGCCACCAGCGCGCCGATGCCGATGTCGTTGAGCAGCGAGACCGTGAAGCTCCCCGCCACCACCGGCACCAGGGCCAGCACGACCACCACCGCGGCGATCCACGTCATGCGTTTGCGGTTGGCGCTCATTGGTCCACCTCGTCTTCTTCCTCTTCGGCATGCGTGGCCATGAAGGAGCGCAGCATGAGCACGGGGATCAGCAGGCTGAACACGATCACGTCCTTCAGCGCACCGCTCCAGAAAGAGGCGAAGCTTTCCACCACGCCGACTGCGAGTGCGCCCACCGCAGTCATCGGGTAGCTCACGAGCCCGCCGATGATCGCGGCCACGAAGGCCTTCAGGCCGATGATGAAACCCGAGTCGTAGTACATGGTCGTCACCGGCGCAATCAGCACGCCGATCAGCCCCGCCAGCAGCGAGGCGCATCCGTAGGCCAGCAGTGCGGTGCGCATCGGCCGGATACCGACCAGCCGCGCGCCCACGCGGTTGACCGCCGTGGCGCGCAGCGCCTTGCCGGCCACCGTGCGTTCGAACACCAGGAAGAACAGCCCGCTCAGCACGATGGCCGCGCCCACCATCAGCACCACCTGGCCGCTGACCGTGAAGCCGTCGCCCAACGTGAACATGGCGCTGGTGAGCGGCGTGGTGCGCGAGCCTTCAGGTCCGAAGAACAGCAGGCCCAGGCCAGACAGCAGGAAGTGCAGCGCCAGCGACACGATCAGCAGCACCAGCACCGATGCATCCGCGATCGGCTGGAACACCACTCGCGCCAGCAGCGGCGCGATAGGCACCACCAGCAGCACCGCCACCGCGATGTGCACCGCCACCGGCACGCCCGGCCGCGCCGCCAGCCATGCGAGCACGCAGGGAATGGCGGGCAGCACGCCCCACATCAGCACCGCCTTGGGAATGCGTGCAGCCTCGCCGCGCCGCAACAGGCTGCCGATTTCCGTTGCCAGCGCCAGGGCAGCGAGCACGGCGACCATGCCTATGGTCGGCGGGACGCGGCCGGTCTCGAAGGCCGCGAGCGACAGCGCCGCAAAGGCCGCGATGTCGCCGAAGGGCACGAACACCACGCGCGTGACGGAAAAGATCAACACCAGCCCCAGGCCGGCCAGCAGGTAGACGGCACCGTTGGCCAGGCCGTCGGTGAGGAGAATGAGCGCCACGTCCCAGGTCATCGCGCGGCCCTCCGGAAAATCAAGGGCGAGCGGTTCAAGGTGCGAGCTTCCATTGGCCGTTGTCGAGCTTGACGATCACGCGGGCGCGTTCGTCCACGCCGTAGAGGCTGCCGGGCTTGAAGGTGTAGACGCCGTGCGTGCCCACCACTTCCTTCGTGCTGAAGATGGCGTCGCGCAGCGCCACGCGGAACTCGGGCGTGCCCGGCTCGGCCTTCTTCATGGCGCGCGATGCGGCGTCCGCAAACACCAGCCAGCCGTCGAACGAATAGGCCGAGTAGGCGTCGCCGGTTGGCGCGTTGTTCGCCTTCTGGAACACGGCGCGAAACTCGGTCGCGATCTTCTTGGTCGGGTAGTTGTCGGGCAATTGCTCGGCCACGATCACCGGGCCGGTGGGCATCAGCGCGTTCTGGCCGGCCGCGCCCACCACCCGCACGAAGTCGGGGTTGATCAAGCCGTGCTGGCCGTACACGCCACCCTTGAAGCCGCGCTCCTGCAATGCGAGGAACGGCAGTGCGCCCGGCGTTCCGGCGCCGCCGGTCATCACCGCATCGGGCCGCAGCGCCACGATCTTCAGCACCTGCCCCGTCACCGACGCGTCGGCGCGCGCATAGCGCTCGTTGCTCACCACCTTGATGCCGGCCTCGGGCGCGGCCTTCATCAGTGCGTTGTAGACCAGGTCGCCCCAGGCATCGGAGAAGCCGATGTAGCCCACCGTCTTCACGTTGTTGCGCTTCATGCGCTCGACGACCGCATCGATCATCAATTGCGTGGGCTGGGCCACGGTCATGACCCAGGGGTTGTCGTTCGGGTCGAGCAAGATGGGCGTGAGGCCGATCATCGGCGTCTTCGCTTCCTTGCCAACCTGCGCCATCGCGATGGCGGCGGGCACGCCCGAGGTGCCCATGAGCACGTCGACCTTGTCCTCCTCGATCAGCTTGCGCGCGTTGCGCCCGGCCGTGGTCGGGTCGGAGCCGTCGTCCAGCACGATGAGCTGGACCTTGCGGCCGTTCACCTCCGGCTTGTACGCCAGCGCGGCCTGCATGCCCTTGGCATAGGGCACGCCCAGCGAGGAATTCGGCCCTGAGAGCGACACGCTGAGACCGACCTTGAGGTCGGCCGCCAGCGCGCTCCCAACACCACAGGCAATCAGCGCCGCGGCGAGTGCACCGCGCGTCAAGGTCTGCATCAGGCTCTTCATGTCGTAGCTCCGGTGAGGATGGTTGGAATGGACAGGTAACTCAGATGAACAACTGGATGGCCGGCAACGCACGCGTGGCGTTGAGCAGGTCGATGCGCTTCTCGCGGATGCGCCAGCCGGCCGGCGTGCGAACGAGGTGATGGCGCGCGGTGCCGCTCAGCAGGATCTGGGATTCGCCTCGCGCTTCGACGTACAGGAATGGCGTGCGCAGGCGCGCTTCATCGGCGTTCTCGTGCTCGATGCGCGAGGGCTGCAGCACGTGCTGGCTGTGGCTGGCTGGATGCTGCGAGTGCGCGCGCGGGCTCTTGAGGCGCTCCACGCGCAACTGCAGCAGCAGCCGGTCTTCATAGGCCAGCGAGTTGTGCGAGAACGGATCGGCCTGCGCAACGCCGAGCAGCGGCACCCAGTAGTGGCCGTCGTCGGCAAAGAGCGCCAGCCAGTCGTCGAAGCGCCGCTCGTCGAGCAGGGCCGCTTCGTGGGCGGCGAAATCGCGCGGAACGGTCATGGCGCGGCCTCCACCGACATCGACTTCGCCCAGGCGCGGAATTGATTGCGCATGAGCAGCTCGTTGGTGCCGTTGGTGGTGATGGTCGACTGCGCGAGCTCGGCCGCATCGAAGTTGCGGTGCAGGCTCACCCATTCGTTGCCGCCCGCGCGCAGGCCCTGCTGGATGCTCTCGAACAGGTGCACGTCATCGTGCGCCACCACCGACATCGGTGAGAAAACAAGCCGGTTGTAGCTCATGGCGCGCTCGAACAGCAGCGCGGGTGCGCCGGCCGCGCGGAAGCTCCACGCCTCGATCAGCGTGCGGCCGGCGGCCAGCGGACGGATCACGCGGATGGCCTGCGGCGAGCCCTTGACCGACAGGCTCGGATAAAGAACGGAGTTCTGCGGCGATCTCTGCAGAATTTCGGTGGCGCGCCCAATGCCGTGCGCCGCCTGCATCGCGGCCTCGTACTCCGGCAGCTGCGCATAGTTGGAGTGGATGCTGAAGTTCACGCCCAGCACGCTGTGGCCATTGGCGAACACGCGCCCGCCCATCTTGTCGAAGAACTCGTAGCCCGAGCCGAAGGGCAGGATCTGCTCCATCGCCATCGGCTTGGGGTCCGTGGGCGCGTGGCCTTCCCACAGCGCCTCGGCCGCCTTGGTGGCCGACTCGTGCGTGGACATCGGGTGCACCGTGTCGTTGATGTTCTCGAGGTACATCTTCCAGTTGCAGTGGACGATGTTGCGCAGCACGCCACCGCCCACGGTGAGATTGCCCTCAGGCGAGCGGTCGACCATGTTGTCGATGGCACCCAGCACCTCCCCGAAGTAGTCATCGAACGATGGCCCCGTGTCGGAGAGGCGCACGAACACGAAGTCGCGGTACACCTTCACATGCCTCACCACCGACAGCCCCTGCCCCGACTCGCACGCCTTGAGCTGCGTGCCCTCGTAGCCGTTCTTCAACGGTACGCCGAGCGGCGCGCCGTCGAGCTTGTAGGTCCACGCGTGATACGGGCAGCGGAAGAAGCGGCCGGTGTTGCCGCTCTCGTCCGTCACCAGTTGCGTGCCCTTGTGGGCGCAGCGGTTGTAGAGCACGTGCACCGCGCCGTCGGGCTGCCGCACCATCAGCAGCGGCCGGCCCGCGATGTCCTGCGCCACGAAGTCGCCGGGCTCGGGCACCTGGCTCGCATGGCCGAGGAAGACCCAGCTGTTCGCGAACAGGCGCTCCTGCTCGAGCGCGAAGATCTCCTCGCTCAGGTACAGGTCGCGGTGCACGCGGTCGTGCTGCACGAGGGCGGCGACGCGTTCGGGATAGTGGCGATAGCTGGTCATCGACGTGGGCCCGGGTCTTTTTTCAGGGAACCAGCTTCCACTGCCCCCTGTTCATCTGCACGATCACCACGCCGCGCCGGTCGGAGCCATAGCTATCGCCGGGCTTGAAGGTGTAGATGCCGTGCGTACCCACCAGCTCCTTGGTGCTCACGATGGCGTCGCGCAGGGCGGTGCGGTATTGCGGTGTGCCGGGCTCACCCTTGGCGCGCGAGGCGGCATCCGCCAGCAGCAGGTAGGCGTCGTAGGTGTAGGAAGAAAAGGCGTCGGTCGGCACCGCGCCGTTCACTTTCTGGTAGGCGTTGCGAAAGCCCATCGACACCTTCTTGATGGGGTTGCTGTCGGGCAACTGGTCGGCCACCAGCACCGGGCCGCTGGGCACCTGCAGGCCTTCGACGGAGGCGCCGCCCACGCGCACGAAGTCGGCGTTGATGAGGCCGTGCGTGCCATAGATCTTTCCCTTGTAGCCGCGCTCGGCCAGTGCGATGTAAGGCAACGCACCGGGCGTGCCGGAATTGCCCGCGAACACGGCGTCGGGTCGAGCCGCGACGATCTTCAGCACCTGCCCGGCCACCGAGGAATCGCTGCGCGCATAACGCTCGTTGGCCACCACCTTGATGCCGGCAGCATCGGCGCTCTTCACGAGCGAGTCGTAGGCCAGGTCGCCCAGTGCGTCCGAGAAGCCGATGAAGGCGACCGTCTTCACGCCGGACTTCTGCATGCGGTCGACCACGCCCGCGACCATGAGCGGGAATGGCTGCGACACCGTCACCGTCCACGCGCCCTCGGGGCCGGCGATGGTGACCGGCGTGGGCGAGATCAACGGTGTGTTCAGTTCCTTGGCCACCGCTGCGATGGCCATCGCACCTGGCACGCCGGAGGTTCCTATGAGCACGTCGACCTTGTCTTCGGTCACCAGCTTGCGTGCGTTGCGGCCGGCGGTGGTGGGGTCTGACGCGTCGTCGAGCACGATCAGCTGGACCTTGCGGCCGGCGATCTCGGGATGCTCGGCAATGGCAGCGCGGATGCCCTTCTCGTACGGAATGCCGAGCGCAGCCACCGGACCCGAGAGCGAGCTGATGAAGCCGATCTTCAGGTCAGCCGCCATGGCCTGCGAAGCTGCCAGAGCAAGCACTGTGGCGCCAAGGATGTGGGCTAGCTTGTTCTTCATCTCAGGGCACCAGCTTCCATTGACCCTTTTCGAGCTTCACGACGACGCGCGAGCGATCATCCGAGCCATAGCGATCAGTGGGCTTGAAGTTGTAGACCGAATGCGTGCCCACCAGCTCCTTGGTGCTCACGATGGCATCACGCAGCGCCAGCCGGAATTGCGGCGTGCCGGGCTCAGCCTTGCTGGCCAGCGCACGCTGCGCAGCATCGAGATAGATCAGCCACGCATCGAAGCTGTAGGCCGAGAAGGTATCAGTGGGCGCCGCGCCGTTGGCCTTCTGGTAGGCAGCGCGAAAGTCCATCGCGATCTTCTTCATCGGGTTGTTGTCGGGCAGCTGCTCGGCCACCACCACCGGGCCCGTGGGCGCCAGCAGGCCTTCGACCGACGAACCGCCGACGCGGATGAAGTCGGGGTTGATCAGCGAGTGCATGCCGTAGATCCTTCCCTTGTAGCCACGCTCGGTCAGCGCGAGGTACGGCAACGCACCGGGCGTGCCCGAGGCACCGGTAATCACCGCGTCGGGGCGCAGCGCCACGATCTTCAGCACCTGGCCGGCCACCGACGAATCGCTGCGCGCATAACGCTCGTTCGACACGACCTTGATGCCGGCCGTGGGCGCCGATTTCATGAGCGCGTCGTAGACCAGGTCGCCCCAGGCGTCGGAGTAGCCGATGTAGGCCACCGTCTTCACGCCGGCCTGCTTCATCTTCTCGACCATCGCACCCATCATCAACGGTGCGGGCTGCGGCAGCGTCACCATCCAGGCGCCGTCCTCGCCGGCCAGGTCGGCATTGGCGATGGAGATCAGCGGTGTCTTCGTCTCGCGCGCCACGCCGGCAATGGCCAGCGAGCCGGGTGCGCCGGCCGTCCCGATGATGACGTCGACCTTGTCTTCCTCGATCAGCTTGCGCGCATTGCGCGCGGCCGTGGACGGGTCGGACGCATCGTCGAGCTGGATCACCTGCACCTTGCGACCGCCGACTTCGGACTTGTAGGCCAGCGCGGCTTTCATGCCCTTGTCGTAGGGAATGCCGAGCGAAGACACCGGTCCCGACATCGAGGTGATGAAGCCGACCTTGAGATCGGCGGCCCATGCGCCCGCGGCGCTCAGCGCGCCGAGGCCCGCGGCAATGGCCGCGAGTGTGCGAATTCGGTTCAGGACTTTCATGGCGATGCTCCAGGGATGGTTTGGGATGAACGTGGAAAAGCGAAGGAAGAATTCAGAGGGCCAGGCTGCCGACGCTGGTACCGCCGCACACGTACAGCACCTGGCCGGTGACGAAGCTGCTGTCGGCATCGGCAAAGAAGCGCACGGCGCGTGCCACGTCGGCCGATTCGCCGATGCGCCTGACCGGCACCGAGGCGGCGAGCGCACGTTCCTTCTCGCTGCCGGCCTCGACCACGTCGTAGAACATGTCGGTGCGGATCGGACCCGGTGCCACCACGTTCACCGTGATGCCGTCCGCAGCAAGTTCCAGCGCCCAGGTGCGCGCCATGCCCAGCATGCCGGCCTTGGTGGCCGAATAGCTGGTGCGCGTGGCCAGGCCCAGCGCAGCGCGCGACGACAGCAGCACCACGCGGCCGAAGCGCTGTGCGCGCATCGCGGGCAATGCGCCCTGCACCAACTGGATCGCGCAGCCCAGGTGCAGGTCGACCAGCGCATCGAGGTCGTCGAGCTTCACGTCGGGCAGCAGCGCGGCGCGTATGACGCCGGCGTTGTGGACGATGGTGGTCGGCGCAAAGCGTTCGACCAGTTCGCGCACCGCTTCGCCCGTGGCGGCGCGGTCGCTCAGGTCGACCTCGAGGCTGTGCAGCTTCGGATGGCCGATCTCGGCCTTGCGGCGCGCGAGCGAGACCACCTCGTAGCCCTGCGCGAGCAGGTCTTCGCAGATGGCCTTGCCGATGCCGGCGCTGCCGCCGGTGACCGCCGCGACCTTGGGTGCCGCGCCGCTCATGCCGATGCCCCCACCAGCGCCAGCACCCGCAGCGGACTGCCGCTGCCCTTCTCGATCTTCAGCGGCGGGCAGATCAGCACCGCGCCCGAGGGTGGCAGCAGGTCGAGGTTGCTCAGGCACTGCAGCCCGTAGCGCCCCGCGCCGTGCATGTAGTAGTGGCACGGGTACGGCGGGCGCAGGTGATAGCCCTGCCCGGCATCGGTGCCGATGGCCTCGGAGCCGAAACCCAGCACGTCGCGCTGCTCGACCAGGAAGCGCACGGCCTCGGTGCTCGGGCCCGGCGTGTGCTGGCCGGTTTCGTCGAAGTTCTGGTAGGCCTCGGGGTCGGTGCGCTTGGACCAGTCGGTGCGCATCAGCACCCACGCGCCCTTGGGAATGCGGCCATGCGCCGCCTCGTAGGCCTCGATGTCTTCCAGGGTCAGCAGATAGTCGGGGTCGTTCTTCACCTGCGGCGAACAATCGATCACGCAGGCCGGCGCCACGAAGTGCTGCACGGGAATGGTGTCGACCGAGTTGTTCGGCAGGTCGCGGCCCGAGATCCAGTGGATGGGCGCGTCGAAGTGCGTTCCGGTGTGCTCGCCGCAGGAAAAATTGTTCCAGTACCAGCCCGGGCCGCGCTCGTCATACTTCGACACTTCCTCGATGCGGAAGGGCCAGCACTGCCCCATCTCGGGCGGCAGCGCGATCTGCGGGAACTCGGGCGTCAGCGTCTGCGTGAGGTCGATCACGCGGATGCGGCCGCTGGCCATCGCGGTCACGAGGCCGCCGAGGATTTCTGCGGTGGACATCAGTTCGGTTGTCGTGCTCATTCGTTTGGCTCCTGTCTCAGTCGCCCGCCGCGAGTTCGCGTTCGAGCACCTTCGGGTTGTCTCGCCAGCGTTCCAGCCATTCCTGCGCCACGTCGCCGGGATACACGTCCTCGACGCCGTCGCGCAGTGCCTTGACGATGGCGTTGGCCAGCGCGGTGGGTGCCAGCTTGGGCGGCGGCGTGTGCTGGTTCCATTCGTCGTCGATGGGGCCCGGGAACACATTGATCACGCGGATGCCGGCCGGCCGCATCTCGGCGCGCAGGCACTGTGCGAGCGAGTGCGCCGCCGCTTTCGAAGCGCTGAAGGTGCCGTGCGGCGGGAAGTTGCTGAGCGCGTAGATCGACAGCAGGTTGACCCACGCGGTCGCGCCCGTGGCGCCGTCGGCCGAGCGGCCCTTGAGCGCGGGGCCGAACTCCTGCGCCAGGCGCAGCAGGCCGAAGTAGTTGATGTCCATCTCGGCCTTGGCCACGTCGGTGCCGCGGCGCGCGCCGATGCCGAAAGTGCGGTGCACCTCCGCGTTGTTGATCACGATGTCGACCTTGCCGCCGATGGAGCCCGCGAGCTCGGTCACCTGCCGGCCGTTGGTCAGGTCCAGCGGCACCAGCGTGACTTGCGGCAGCACCGAGATGTCGTCAAGCCCATCGCCCATCTTCTTCCACGGCTCGGCATGGCCGACCCAGACGATGTCTGCGCCGGCCTTGACCAGCGCACGCACGATGGCCTGGCCGGTCTCGGTCTTCCCGTCGGTCACCAGCACCTTGCGGAACTTTGGGTCGCTGGTCATCTCGCGCAGCATCTTGTCGTCGGCCATATGGGGACTCCCTTCAATCGGAAAACCAATGAGAACGGCCTGCCCGGCTCGATCGAGCCGGGCGCCGACACGCACGCGCTCAGGCGCATCGCCGACCTCGCCATGCAGGTGGACCATGAGCGTCGGGCCCGCATCCAGGTGCACCAGGCCCAGCCGCCAGGGCAGCCGCTCGCGGAAGAACAGGTCGTTGCTGTGGTGCAGCGTGGTGCTGCCGAGCAGCTCGCCCTCACCGCTTTGCTGCCGCCAGCGCAGTGCGGCCGAAAGGCACTTGTGGCAGACCTCGCGCGGCGGGTACTGCACCGTGCCGCAGTCTTCGCAGGTCTGCAGTTCGAAGCGGCCTTCGGCGGCGGCCGCCGTGAGGCCGAGCGCCACGCGGCCGCGCGCGCCGGGCGGCAGGTTCATCTGCCGGGTGCGCAGCACCGGGTTCTTGCGCGGGGGGCGCATCAGGGGCATCGTCATGCCGATCTCCCGAGAATGACGGCGCCTGTGCACAGGCAGCGGTCGTAAGTGACCATGCCGAAGCCGGCGACGAGGCCCAGCCGGGCGTTCGGCACAGCGCGTTGTCCGGCTTGGTCCGTGAGCTGCCGGATCGCCTCGACCATGCCGAGGAAGCCGCCCGCTGCACCGGCCTGCCCGGCCGAGAGCTGCCCCCCGCTCGTGTTGTTCGGAAAGCTGCCGTCGAAGGTCATCGTGTGCGACTGCACGAAGGCCGGGCCCTCGCCCTTCTCGCAGAAGCCCAGATCCTCGAACTGCATCATCACGATGACGGGATAGTCGTCGTAGGTCTGCACGAAGTCGAGTTCCGCGGGCTGGACGCCGGCCTGCGCGTAGAGGTCGTCGCGGTCCTTGCGCCAGCCGCCCTGCACCATCACCGGGTCTTCGGCATAGGCGTTGTGGCGCTCGATGGCGCCGCGGATCACCACGTGCGCCAGGCCCAGGTCGCGCGCGCGCTCCTCGCTCATCACAAGGAAGGCATCGGCACCGGCGCAGGGCATCACGCAGTCGAAAAGATGGATCGGGTCCGAGATCGGCCGCGCGGCCATGTACTCGTCGAGCGTGAGCGGCTTCTTGAACATCGCGTTCGGGTTGCCGAGCGCATTGGTCCGCTGGTCCACGCAGATACGGCCGAAGTCCTCGCGTTTCGCGCCGTAGGTGCGCATGTAGTTGGCGGTGATGAACGCGAAGATCGAGTTCGGCCCGCCCGAGCCGTAGGGGTAGCTCGCATCGCGCGCGAAGTTGCTGAAGCTGCCCAGCGTCTGGCGGAAGGAGTCGACGTGGTTGGTGTCGGCGCCCACGCAGGCCACGATGTCGGCATCGCCCGCCTGCACGGCGCGCGCCGCGCGGCGCAGGCACATCACGCCCGAGGCGCCGCCCGTGGGCACGTGGTCGAGCCAGCGCGGCGACAGGCCCAGGTGCTGCGTGACGCCCACGGCCGTGTCGGGCGCGAGCGAGAAGCTGCTCAGGCAGAGGCCGTCGATCTGTTCCTTGGCCACGCCGCTGGCTTCGACCAGCGCCTCGATGGCCTGCCCGATGAACCAATGCGCGGTGCGCGTGGAATAGCGCACATAAGGCACCGTGACCGGCACGGCCACCGCAACGCCTTCGTAGGAGAGCCGCTGCTTCGTCATGCCCGCCTCTTTTTCATCGCGCGCGTGTCGATGCAATGGCTCTGCCCCGGCAGCGACTGCGCCATCTCGCGCAGCTGGCCACGCTGGATCTTCTGCGACGGCGTGAGCGGCAGCGCATCAACGAAGGCCACGTAGCCCGGCGCCTTGTAGTAGGCCAGCTGCGCGAGCGCATGCTCGACGATGCTGGCGGCGAGCTGCTCGCGCTGCGATGCATCGGCGCCTTCGCGCACCACGATGCAGGCCAGCACCTCGTCGCCGCGCACCGCGTCAGGCGTGGCGGCCACGGCGGACGCCTTCACCGCCGGGTGCTGGTTGAGCACGCTCTCCACTTCGACGGCCGAGATGTTCTCGCCGCTGCGGCGGATCACGTTCTTCTTGCGGTCGACGAAGAAGAAGTTGCCTTCGGCATCGCGGCGCACGAGGTCGCCGGTGTGGAACCAGCCGCCGGCCCAGGCTTCGCGCGTGGCGTCGTCGTCCTTCAGGTAGCCCGAGAAGAAATAACGCTTCGGGTCGCTGCCGGCCGAACGCACCAGCAACTCGCCGGGTGCATCGACGCCGACTTCATCGCCGTCTTCACCCACCAGGCGGATCTCGACAAAGTCCTCCTGCCGGCCGAAGCAGCTGGTGCCCACGAGCCGCGGCTCGCGATTGGCCATGATGCAGGCGGCCGCACCGGTCTCGGTCATGGCCCAGGCCTCGACCAATGGGAAGCCGAAGCGCTCTTCGAAAGGTGCGTGGTTCTTGCGGTCCACACCAGCGCCGAAGCCCCAGCGGATTGCATGCTCCCTGTCGGCCGCAGACGCGCTGGCCGACAGGAGCATCGCCGGCATCACGCCGAGGTAATGCACGATGGTCGCGCCGCTTTCGCGCGCGCTGGCCAGCCAGGTCTTCGGATGGAAGCGGTCGAGCTGCACCAGGCAGCCGCCCGCGACCAGCACCACCATGGTGGAGAACGCCATCGCGTTCATGTGGTTGAGCGGCAGCGGCGTGATGACGCGCTCGGCGTCGGGCCGGATGCTGCAGACACCGTCGAGCGCGGCGTACCACTCGCCGGCGCGCAGGAAGTAGGCATTGCTCAGGATGCAGCCCTTGGGGCGCCCGGTGGTGCCCGAGGTATAGAGCAGGCCGCATTCGGTGTCGACGCCGATGCGCTCATGGGCTCGCGGTGCAATCGTCTTCGCACTGGGCACCGCGTCGTCGGGCCCCATCGTCTCGAAGGCCACACCGGCCTGCGCAGCCGCAGCGCGCAGGTCGCCGGCACGTTCAGGCAGCGTCACGGCCAAGCCGATTTCGCTGTGGCCGATCAAATAGATCAGTTCCGCCGAGCGCATCTCGGCGTTGATCGGCACCACGCTCACGCCCAGGGCGTTCAACGCGAACCAGTGGAAGAGGAATGCGGGGCGATTCTCCAGCAGCATCCCGACACGGTGGCCGTGTCCGTACCCGGCTTGCGCATAGGCCGCGCGCAGACGCTCGACCTCGGCCGCGGCCTCGCCCCAGCGAATGGCGCCGGCTGAAATACCGTAGGCAGCCGCGGTCACCGATTCGGTGAACAGGAAATCGGCCTGCGGCGTGCGCACCGCGGTGGCCGCGAAGACTTGATGGACGGTGGCGTGTGTCATCGCGTCCCTAGATGAAAAGCTGCACGGCTGGCAGCGCCGCGTCGCAGTTGAGCAGGTTGACGCGCTTGAGCGCCATGCGCAGCGCGCCATCCTGCACCGTGAGGTGATGGAAGAAGGTGCCGACGTAGAACTGAAGCTCGTCGCCCTGCGATTCGGTGTAGTGGAATCCAGTGCGCACCACGAAGCGGTTGGCCTCGGCGTCGAATTGCTCGACCACCGGAACCTGCAGCAGGTGGTGGCAGCGGCTCGGCGGCTGTTGCGAGAAGGCGCGCGGGCTCTTGAGGCGCTCGATGCGCAGTTCGCGCAGCAGCTTGTCCTCGTAGAGATGCGAGGTGTGGTTGAGGCCGTCTTCCTGGTCGGGAACCAGCGGCACCCAGTAGAAGGCATCGTCGGTGAAGAGTGCGTTCCACTCCTCATAGCGGCGCGTGTCGAGCAGGTGCGCTTCGGTCACGACGAAATCGATCAGGACCTGGCGGGTGACTTCGATGCCGGCCATCACATGGTCTCCGTCATGCGCTGGACCCATGCGCGGTACTGGTTGCGCATCGGCAGCTCGTTGGTGCCGCCCGTGGTGATCTCTCCGCCCTTCAGCTCCGACGCGTCGTAGTCGCGGTGCAGGCTGACCCACTCGTTGCCGCTCGCATGCAGGCCTGCCTGCATGCCGCGGTAGGCCTGCAGGTCGTCATGCCCCACCACCGAGAACGGCGAGTTGATGAGCCGGTTGTACATGGTGGTGCGCTGCAGCAGCTCGGGCGGCGCGCCCTTGAGGCGGAAGGTCCAGCTCTCGATCAGCGTCCTGTCGGCCGAGATCGGCTTGACCACGCGGATCGCCTGGATCGCGCCCTTGATCGTGAGGTTCGGGTAGTACACCGTGTTGTGGCGCGCCATGCCGAGGATCTGCGCGGTTTTTTCCTCGCCGTAGCGCGCCTTCATGGCGTCGTCATAGGCCGGGATCGCCTTGTACTTGCTGTGGATGCTGAAGTGCACGCCCGTGAAGCTGTGGCCGTTGTCGTAGGTGCGGATGCCCATGTCCTCGAAGAACTTGTAGTCGGACATGAAAGGCACGAACTGCTCGACCGCCATGGGCTTGGGCTCGTCGGCGGGCTTGTCGGCCCACATGCGCTTGGCGGTTCCGGCCGAGGATTCGTGCGCCACCATGGGGTGCATGGTGTCGTTGAGGTTCTCGACGAACATCTTCCAGTTGCACTGGTGCATGAAGCGCAGGCAGCCGCCCGCGATCTCGAGTTCGCCCTCTGGCGAACGGTCGGCCATGTTGTCGATGGAGCTCAGCGAGTCGCCGAAGTAGTCGTCGAAGTCCGGCCCGGCGTCGTTGATCTTCACGAAGATGAAGCCGCGGTGGCTGCGCACGTGCTTCAGCGTCGTCAGGCCCTTGGCCGATTCGCACGCGTGCAGTTCGGTGTTCTCGTAGCCGGTCTTCAGCGGAATGGCCAGCAGCGAACCGTCGGTCTTGAAGGTCCAGGCGTGGTACGGGCAGCGGAAGAACTTGCCGGTGTTGCCGCAAGGTCCGTTCACCAGCCGCGAGCCCTTGTGCGCGCAGCGGTTCATCATCGCGCGCACGCTGCCGTCGGCGTGGCGAACGACGATCAGCGGACGACCGGCGATCTCGTTGCTGATCCAGTCGCCGGGCTTCGGCAGCTGGCTCTCGTGGCCGACATAGTTCCAGGTGTTGGCGAAGAAGTGCTCCTGCTCCAGCTCGAACAGTTCCTGGCTGGTGTACAGATCGCGGTGCACCTGGTCGTTGCGCACCAGCGCGCGGACGGCTTCAGGGTTGTCTCGGTATGAAGGCATGGTTCTCGTGGCTCCTTCAGAGGTCGAGCACCAGGCGCGCACCTTTGGCGCGCGAGATGCAGATCTGGATGACGTTGCCGGCCGCTTTCTCGCGGGCGGTGAGCACGTAGTCGCGATGCTCGATCTCGCCTTCGATGACGGGCACGGCGCACACGCCGCATTCGCCGCGCTTGCAGTCGAACATCGGGTCGCAGCCGTGCTCGATCAGGCAATCGAGGATGCTCTGGTCGGCCGGCACTGTGAAGCGCTGGCCCGACTGGGCGAGTTCCACCTCGAAGGGCTGGTCGCCCGCTTCCGCGACCGGCTCGGTGAAGAGTTCGAAGTGCACGCGGTCGTGCTCCCAGCCGCGCGCCTGGGTGCGGGCCAGCACGGCGTCCAGCATGACCTTGGGGCCGCAGACATAGAGGCGGTCGCCAGCGGGCACGCCGTCGAGCAGCGCGTCGATGTCGAGAGGCGCACCGGTTTCGGCATCGGCGTGCACGCGCAGGTCTTCGCCGAGCAGCGCCTGCAGCTCGGGCAGGAAGGCCATCAGCTCGCGGCTGCGGCCGGCGTAGTGCATGCGCACCGGCGCCTCTTCGGCGCGGCGGCGCGCGGCCATGGTGGCGAGCGGCGTGACGCCGATACCACCCGCCACCAGCACGGTGCCGCCGGGACCGGTGTGCAGCGGAAAGTCGTTCTTCGGCGCCTCGATGGCGACGGTATCGCCTTCTTTCAGCTGCTCGTGCATGAAGCGCGAGCCGCCACGGCCTTCGGCCTCCCTGCGCACGGCGATCACGTACTCGGTTGGTGCGTTGGTGGCGTTGCGCGCGGTCGCGAAGTTGATAAGCGAGTAATGGCGCCAGTCGGTCTTGCCATCGGGCAGCGACACCTGCACGCGGATGTGGGAGCCGGCCGCGAAGCCTGGCAGCGCGCGGCCGTCTTCGGCGCGCAGGCGCAGCATGCGGATCAGCGAATTCAATGCCCGCGCTTCGACGACGCGCAGCGAGAGGATGGCGGAGGGTGCGGTCATCTTCGTTGTCTCTTCGTCAGGCCAGTGCGTGCAGCGCCAGTGCAGCCTGCAGCTTGTGGCCGTGTTCGTCGGCCAGTGCCGAGTCGCGCAGTTCGCGCAGCGTGGCCGGTGCCAGCCCCGCGCCGGCGCGCTCGACGGCACGCATCACGGTGTCGTAGTTGCGAACGCCGCGCTCGTGCGTGTCGCTGTAGCCCTTCACGAGCCGCTGGCACTGCGCGAGTTCGACGGCGAGCTCCGGGTTGCGCTGCGCAGTCGCGGCGATGCGCAGCAGCCATTCCTCGATGCGGCGGTTCTCTTCGGCATAGCGCATCGTCGACAGGCGCCAGCGCTTCATGGCTGCCACCGTGCGCAACATCAGGTAGCCGCGCAGCGAGCTGGTCCGGATCACGCGGCCGTGCTGCGTGAAGCGCTCGACGAGCTTCTTCGGCAGCGTCGAATCCATGAGCCAGCGGCCGATGCCACCCGGCAGCGTCTCGCAGATTTCCTGCAGGCGTGGGTGCATGTATTCGTTGATGGCCAGCACCTGGCCCGGCTGCACCCGCGCCTCGCCTCGCACGCGCTCGAAGCGGGTCGCGCGGGTCTTCAGGGCCGCGACGCGGGCGGTGTCTTCGTAGGACATCCAGAGCGCAAGATGGCGCGCGGTTTCACGCAGCAGCCGGTGGTCGCCGGCCGGCAAGGCCGCCATGCGGTCGAGGTACAGGCCGGCGTAGGCCGGGTCCTGGTAGTCGATGAGGCGGCGCACGCCTTCGAGCAGGAAGTCTTGCGCGGCAGCCGGAAAGTCACGCTGTACGCGCTCGACCAAGGCACGCACGGCCGGGTGGCGGGGTTGCGGTGCCGGCGTGGCGAGCGGGGCCTCTTTCACCGGCTCGCCGTCGTCGCCGCCCTGCGCGCGGGCGAATGCGGCACCGAAGGCCTTGAGGCTGGGCTTCACACCTACGCCGCCGCGTTCGATCGTCGCCTCGAACTGCGCACGGCTGAACGGCAGCACGCCTGATCCTGCCAACGCACCAAAGAGCACAGCGCTGATCACGCTGCCCGAAGCCTCGGCCGCCTGTGCCATGTCGAAGCGGATGAAGCGCTTGGCGGCCCGCGCCGTGTGCGCGAGCAACTGGTCGCTGTCGACGCGGCCGTCACCCAGCGCACTCTTCTCCGCGATCGAGAACACGCGGTGCGTGGAGGCGATCAGCGTGGTGCGGTCGTTCGTGACCAGCCCGCGCTGAACTGCGCGTCCGGCCTCCATAAGCTCCGACGCCAGCACCACGTCGACATCGCCCGGCAATGGCATCAATGCGAGCACGGGTCGGCCGCCGTCCGCCTCGGCCTGCGCGCTCGGATAGAGCTCGACGTAGTAGATGGTTGCGCCCGTGCGCTGCGCCACGCCTGGCACCGACGTGGTCTGCGCCACGTAGCCATTGGCCTCGCCCATGTCGACGATCCAGTCGGCCAGAACGCCGCCTCCCTCCCCGCCCATGGCGAGGATCGCGATCTTGATCGGGCTCATGGCTCCCCCCCAGTCTTGCTCACTTCGTGTAGCCGCCAACCCCCTACCGGGGACGATACCTGCGGCCCGGCAAAGCCGGTTCCGCGGCATCCCTGGCACTTCGACGCAATGTCTTCGCTTTGCATGGAGGGACTCATTCAGAAGGCATAGGCTTCACGGCGGCGAGCCTCGCCGCGCTGCAGCCAGCCGATGACGGCAGCGCGCACACGCTCGCGCAGCAGGTCCCAGCGGCTCGGGTTGCTCACGATCTGCGCCTTGTAGAACGAGGGGCACAACACGGCGGCGTGCGAAACCTCGCCGCACACGCCGCAACCCACGCAGCTGTCGAGCACGGTCGCGACCGGGTCGGTGCGCAGCGGATCGGGGTTGGGCTTGATCGACAGCGACGGGCAGCCCGACAAGCGGATGCACGAGTGGTCGCCGGTGCAGGTGTCGGCGTCGACGCCGAACTTCTCGCGCACCATGCGCTTGCCGTCGGCGATGGCCTTGCGTACCAGCGGCTTCTCGCGGCGTTGCTTGTTGAGCATGCATTCCGACTGGGCGATCAGCACCTTCGGGCCCCGGGTCTTGGTGGTGAGCGCTTCTTTCAGCGCATCGCGCATGCCGGCGACGTCGTAGGTTCGGCGCAATGTCTTGACCCACTCGACGCCCACGCCGCGCACGGCGCGCTCGATTTCGTGGCCGGTGCTGCGCGTCTTGTTGACGGCGTTCGACGAGAGGATGTCCTGCCCGCCCGTGGCCGAGGTGTAGTTGTTGTCGACGACGATGGTGAGGTTGTCGCTCTTGTTGAAGACCGCGTTGGCCACGCCGCTGGTAAGGCCGTTGTGCCAGAAGCCGCCGTCGCCCATCATCGAGATCGCGCGCTTGCCGGCCGGCGCGTTGAGCGCGGAAGCACCTGCGCCGCCGAGGCCGTAGCCCATGGTGGTGTTGCCGATGTTGAAGGGCGGCAGTATGGAGAACAGGTGGCAGCCGATGTCTGCGCTCACGTGGTGCGGGCCCAGTTCGCGCTCGACCAGCTTCATGGCGCTGAAGATGGGGCGCTCGGGGCAGCCGGTGCAGAAGCCCGGTGGACGGGCGTGGACCACTTCACCCAGCGCCGTGGACGGCAGTGCGGGCTCGGGCGCGGCATCGACGCCGATCGCTGCGACCTCCACCAGAGGGATCACCTTGCGCACGGGGGCGGGCACCGGCAGCGGCGCGAGCCGGTCGTAGCGCTCGCAGAAGCTGCGTGCGCCCTTCAGCAGTTCGGATGCGGTGTACTCGCCGGCCACGAGCAGCATGTCCTTGCCATGCAGCGCGGTGGTGGAGCCGGCCTGGCGCAGGATGGTCGCGAGGTTCTGCTCGACGAAGTTGGGCTGGCCC
The DNA here is from genome assembly GCF_059491885.1 of Variovorax sp. Varisp46. Lineage (NCBI taxonomy): Bacteria > Pseudomonadati > Pseudomonadota > Betaproteobacteria > Burkholderiales > Comamonadaceae > Variovorax > Variovorax sp. Varisp46. The sequence goes on along the minus strand of NZ_CP168515.1, from coordinate 739,496 downwards.
TCTTCCACGACCAGCACTGCGCGCTTGCCTTCGCAGAAGCGGATCACCTCGCTCTCGATGACCGGGTAGGCCACGTTCATCACGTAGAGCGGTACCTGCGTGTTGCCGTACACGTCGGCCAGGCCGAGCCGCTCGAGTGCGCGCAGCAGCGTGTTGTAGCTGCCGCCCTGCACGATGATGCCGATGTCGTCGGCGTCTTCGGAGAAGAATTCGTTGAGCTGGCGCTCCTCGATGAAGCGCACGGCCGCGGGCCAGCGGTCCCGCACCTTCTCCTGCTCGTGCACGAAGCTCGCGGGCGGCAGCACGATGCGCCCGACGTCGCGCTGCGGATTCTCGAGTGCGTCCTTGAGCGTGAACTTCGCGCGCTTGTTGTCGCCGGCGATGAAGTGGCCGTGCACATGGCAAGCGCGGATGCGCAGCTGCAGCATCACGGGCGTGTTGCTGGCTTCGGAGAGATCGAAGCCCTGCTTCACCGCATCGACGATGCTCGGCAGGTTGGGCCTCGGGTCGAGCAGCCAGATCTGCGACTTCATGGCGAACGCATGGCTGCGCTCCTGCATGATCGACGAGCCCTCGCCGTAGTCCTCGCCCACGATGATGAGCGCGCCGCCGGTCACGCCGCCCGACGCCAGGTTGGCCAACGCGTCGGAAGCCACGTTGGTGCCCACGGTGGCCTTGAAGGTGACGGCGCCGCGCAAGGGGTAGTTGACCGACGCCGCAAGCGTGGCGGCAGCAGTGGCTTCGCTTGCACTGTTCTCGAAGCGGATACCCTGCTCGGCAAGGATGTCCTGTGCGTCGGCCAGCACATCCATCAGGTGCGAGATGGGCGCGCCCTGGTAGCCCGCCACATAGGAAACTCCGGATTCGAGCAAGGCCTTGGTGACCGCCAGAATGCCCTCGCCACGAAAGACATCTCCGCCAGAAAGCCTCAGCTTCTTGACTTCTTCGACGAACGAACGCTCAGCCATTAGGGGTCCTTCTTCCTTCGCGTGGGAGGATGCGCTTCAGGTGCCACATCACGCTTCCTATAATGTTGACAAATGAATGTATCCACAATCATGAATTACCCTAGACATGCAAGCCGCGTGCCCGCGGCGACTGTGAGGTGCCTTCATGGCTGAACCAGATCCATCCACCGAATCGCATCGCTTCGTCGACGACTACCTGCCGGCGCTGCTGGCACAGGCCAGCCAATTGATTTCCTCGGAGTTCCATGAGGTCGCGCGGCAGCAGGGGTTCTCCGTGTCGGAGTGGCGCGTGATGGCATCGCTTGCGGGCAGCGAGCCGATCAGCATCGGCCAGCTCGCACAGGTAACTGTCACCAAGCAGCCGACGGTGACGCGGCTGCTCGACCGCATGGAAGCGCGCGGACAGGTCGAACGCCTGCCCCATGAAAGTGATCGCCGCATCACGCTGGTGCGCATCACGCGCAAGGGCTTGAAGGCGGTGGAGCATCTGATGGAACTCGCGCGCGACCACGAGCGGCGCGTGCTCGAACCCTTCGGGCTGCGGCGCGCCGAAGAGCTCAAGCAGACGCTGCGGCAGATGATCGACCTGCATGTGCACGTACCGGTCGAGGGGCCGGAAGAAGACTGAGTCTCCGCGCCTCGCTGGTCAAAGGCGAGGCACGAGAACAGCCCGTCCGCGGTGGCCGCGTTGCGCAATCCAGTCGAGCGCGCCGGCCGCATCGTCGAATGCGAAGGGCCGAACGTCCAGATGCAGGCGGCCGTCGGCCAGCCTTGCGAGCAACTCGGGGGCAGCGGCGCGGCCGGCCGATTCACGCCGGAACATATTGAGCGGCAGAAGCGCGACATCGCGTTGCAGGAAGTGTGCAATGTCCAGCTGCAGCGTCGGGCCGGCGGTGTAGCCGGTCAGCACCGCGCGCCCACCGGGGCGCACCGCAGGCAGGACTTTCGCAAGGACGTCGCCGCCGACGGTGTCGATGAGCAGGTCGGCGCTGGCCGCGGGCGGTGCTTCGGCATTCGCATCGACGGCCGTCGCTGCGCGGCCCAGGCTGCCTGCCAGCTGCATCACTAGCGAGCCGACGGCACCGCTCGCGCCGGTCACCAGCACCTGTTCACCGGGCCGCAGCTTCGCGACGTCGTGCAGCGCCACCCAGGCCGAGGTGCATGGGGAAAAGAACGCGGCACCCAGCGTCATCGGAACGCCGTCAGGCAAGAGTCCCAACGCTTCGTCGGGCGCATCGACAAGTTCGCACCAGGTGCCATCGAAGAGCGTGCCAAGTCCGCCGCCGCGCAGCCACACGCGCTGGCCGACGTCGTAACGTTCGCTCGCGACGACGGTGCCCGCAGCCTCCACGCCGGGCGTGTAAGGCAACGGCGGATGCCGCAGGAAGCTGCCGCGCCACACGGTGCGGTCGATGTGGCCGACCGTCGCGGCTTCCATGCGCACGATAGTGCGGCCCGGCCTTGCGACGGGATCGGCCACCTCTTCCAGCACGGGGACTGCATCGAAGCCGTGGACGCGCACGGCCTTCATGGCAGCGTCGCCAGAAAGTCGAGTACCGTGCGCGCGAAGGTATCGGGCATCTGATCGGGCAGCGGCACCATGCCGCCTTCGATGTCGACGATGCGCGCGTGCGGCAAGTGATGCCGCAGCTGCGCCGCATGCGGCGCCGCGAACGGATCGTCGGTGGCGCGCACGATCAGCGTGGGCTGCGCGACAAGGCCGATGCGTTCTTCCATGCGGTACGACGCGACGGCGCGATGGCCCTCTTCGACGCGTTCGACCTTCAACGCATCGCGCACGAAGGCTTCGAGCAGTTCGGGCCGCCCCGGTGGATAGAAGCTCTGGCGCTTCTGCCATAGTGCAGCGAGATGGGAGCCATCTTCGCTTGGCGCGACTTCATCGATGGGCGGGCGCCGCGCACGCGCGCGGCGAAAAGCTTCGTCGGTGCAAGGCGTCGACGACAGCACCAGGCTGCGCACGCGATCGGGAAACGCGGCTGCAAGCTCCACTGCCACGACGCCGCCGGTGTGGTGGCCCACCACGTCGGCCTGCGCGATGTTCAACACGTCCAGCAGTTCGCACGCCACGCGCGCCCATTGCCCGATGCTCGCGGGCACGCCGCCGTCCGCGGAGTCGCCGAAGCCGGCAGTGTCCATCGCAATGGCCCGGCGCTGCGCGCCGATCAACGGCAGCACGGCGCGGTACTCGGCCCAGCTGCGCGGCGACTGGTGCAGCAGCAGCACCACCGGCGCGCTGCGGTCGCCGCATTCCGCAAAGTGCACCTGCCCCACCGACAGGTCGGCAAAGGCGCGGCGGATGCTCATGGCAAGGTCTCGTCGGCCGGCGCGCGCCACAGGCCCGCGTGCCGCAGTTCGCCGAGCGTGCGCGAGAGCACGTCGCGCCGGTAGGCTGCGACGTCGCGGCCCGCGTAATCGTAGAAGCCGCTGCCGCTCTTGAGGCCGAGCCGCCCCTGCTCGACCATGCGCCCGACGATGGCCGGCGCGGTGTAGCGGCCGGCATCGAGCGAAGCCGACATCTCGCGGCTCGCGTGATGCAGGATGTCGCAGCCGCCGAAGTCGATGAACTCGACCACGCCGAGCGCCGCGAAGCGCAGGCCGAGGCCGTAGCGCGTGGCCTTGTCGATCTCCTCGGCTGTGGCGGAGCCCTCCTCGATCATTCGCGCGGCTTCGTTCATTACCAGCGCCTGCAGGCGCGGCACGATGTAGCCGGGCGACGCGCCGCAGACCACGGGCAGCTTGCCGATCTCTTCCATCAGCGCCTTGGTGCGCGCGAGCACGGTGGCATCGGTGCCCGGATGGCAGCTGAGCTCCACCACCGGGATCACGTAGGCCGGGTTGAGCCAGTGCATGTTGAGGAAGCGCTCTGGCAGCCGCACGAGTGCGGCCAGCTGCGTCACGAGGATGCTGCTGGTGGTCGAGGTGAGGATGGCGTCGTCGCGGCAATGGCGGTTGAGATGCTCGAAAGCCTCGCGCTTGGCCTCCATGGTTTCGGGCACGCCTTCGAACACGAGTTCGGCGGCGGCGAGCACCTGCGGTGCGGCGGCAGCGTTGACGAATTCGATACGCGCGGCGACGCGTTCGACCTGCGAGGCATCGATCACGCCAAGCTGGGCGAGACCCGAAAGGCTGGCTTCGATCTCCGCCCTGGCCTCGTCGCGCAAACGACGCCACGCATCGTCGCTGCGCGGGCGCAGGTCGATCAGCGAGATGCGCCGGCCGGCATAGGCGAACGCGATGGCGATGCCGCGTCCCATGCGGCCCGCGCCGACGGCCGCGAAGCGCGGGAGCACGGCCTCATTCGCCATCGTGCAGCCTCTGCTTGAGTTGGGCGGCGCTCAGGCCGGCAAGGCCGAAGCTTTCGAAAGTGCGAGGCCCGCGCCGAAGGTCGCGGCCGAGAAAGCCGCCGACGATGGCCAGCAGGCCATGGGCGATGGGCGCATCCACGCCCGCATGGCGCGCGGCCGAAGCCAGGAAGGCGAGGCCGAGTTCGGTGTCCTCGGTGATGTAGCGGTGCGTGTGCAGGTCGATGTTCTCACGCCAGTCGCCCGACTTCACGAGCTGCTTGTGCGCGTCGCCGTACATCCACTGGTCGTTGTTGTAATGGTCGGCCAGCGGATAGTGCGGCGCGCCCTGCCCGAAGGCTTCGCGCACGGCGATGCGCTCCTGGTCGAGCCGGTCGGTCACATCGCGCACAGCGCGCTGCGTGCCTTCGTTGTGGATGTCCCAGCGCTCGAAGTGCTGCAGCGGCGCGGCGTTCATCACCATCAGCGGCGGATGGATGACGGGGCCGGCGTTCATCAATGCGCCCGAGAGCGCGTCGCCGCAACCGTGCACGGCCGGGTAGGCCTTGCGGATCACCTCGATCGCGTCGGCCTCCTTGCGCGCCGGATAGATGCCGGTCGGCAGGCGGATGGCGCGGATGGTGACGTTCACCTCGCGTTCGCCGTGCTTGCGCGCGAGGTACGGCAAGGTGCCGGTCTCGGCCCAGGCGACGTCGGCGCGGCTCCCGGCCTCCTTCACCGTCCTCGCCATCACGTAGCTGCCGAAGGTGCCCGGCGGCAGGAACACGACTTGGCCATCGACCAGATGCGGCGCCATCGCGAGCGCGATGTCGTGCTGGGCGATGGCGGGCGTGGGAATGACGATCAGCTCGGCGCCCTTCAGGGCAGTGCCGATGTCGGCGGTCGCCAGCGCAATGGGCACCTCGCGGGTGCCTTCGGCGTCTTTCAGAGTGATCGCGCCGGCGCGGACGACGGGCTCCAGTGCGGCGGCATCGCGGCGCCACAGGCGCACCTCGTGGCCGGTTTCAGACAGGTCGGCGGCGGCCGCATAGGCGCCATGACCACCCCCAAGAATCGCAATTTTCATGTCGAAAGTCGAAAAGCAGGTGTCGATGAACCGGCGGCCGCAGGACGGACCCGGGGAAGCAATGCGCCATTACATTACTTTTCATCGATTCAGGTGTCAATCAAAATCAAGCGACACCGTACCGCTCGGAAACCCGAAATGAAAAAGCCCGCGTTCGTGAGAAGCGCGGGCTTTCGAGGAGACGAGGCGGCTGTCAGGCCGCTCGGCAAGGATCAGCGGCTGGGCTTGAACGAGCGCTTCTGCGCGTCGCGGGGCACGAACACCTTGCCCTGGCCGCCATGGCCTGCGCCATTGCCGCGGGGCGCGAAGCCTTCACGCGGTGCGAAACCTTCGCGGGGAGCGAAATCACGGCCACCACCATTGCCGCCGCCGCGCGGGGCGCTGTCGCCCCAACCCGGCTTGCGACCATAGCCGCCGCCTTCGTCACGGCCGCCGCCGAAGCCGGCGTTGTGACCGCCGCCATGGCCGTGGCCCTGGCCGCCGAAGCCACCGCCGCGCGGTGCCGGGGGACGCGAGCCGCGGTCGTTGAAGCCGCTGGCGCCTGCGTAGTTGCTGTTGCCGCCGCCGAAGCCGCCGCCATTGCCACCGCGATGACCGCCGCCGCCGAACTTGCGGTCACGCGAATGATTGTCGCCGCGGCCGCCGCGGAACTCGCCTTGCGGCGGGCGCGATTGCGGCATGCGCTGTTGCGGTTCCATGCCCGGCACCACTTCGGCCTTGAACTGCTGGCGGCTGTAGTGCTCGATGTCCATGATCTTGCGGCGATCGCGGAACTCGGCGAACGTGACGGCAATGCCGTCGCGGCCTGCACGGCCGGTGCGGCCGATGCGGTGGGTGTAGTCCTCGGCCTTCATCGGCAGGCCGAAGTTGAAGACGTGGGTGATGGTCGGCACGTCGATGCCGCGGGCGGCAACGTCGGTGGCCACCAGGATCTGCACCTGGCCCTGGCGCAGTGCCATCAGGCGGCGGTTGCGCAGGCCCTGGCTCAGGGCGCCGTGCAGCGCCACGGCGCTGAAGCCGTCCTGCTGCAGGTCGTTGGCGAGGCCGTCGCACTCGACCTGCGTGCTCGCGAACACGATGGCCTGGTTGATGGTGGTGTCACGCAGCCAGTGGTCCAGCAGCTTGCGCTTGTGCTGGCTGTTGTCGGCCCAGAACAGCACTTGCTTGATGTTCGCGTGCTTTTCTTGCGGGCTGTCGATGGTCACACGCTGCGGCTCGCGCATCACGCGCTGGGCCAGCTGCTGGATGCGCGGCGCGAAGGTGGCGCTGAACATCATCGTCTGCTGGCGCTCGATGGTGAGCTGGTTGACTTCGGCCAGGTCATCGGCAAAACCGAGGTCGAGCATGCGGTCGGCTTCGTCGACCACCAGGAACTTGACTTGGTCGAGCTTGATTTGCGACGAGCGCTGCAGGTCGAGCAGGCGGCCCGGCGTGGCGACGACGAGGTCGGCGTTCTGCAGGCGGGCGATCTGGAGCTGGTAGGGCATGCCGCCCACCACGTTGGCGATGCGCAGGCCGCGGCAGTGGCGAACCAGTTCGATGGCGTCGTGCGCGACTTGCTGCGCGAGTTCGCGCGTCGGGCACAGGATCAGCGCGCCGGGGGTAGCGGGCTTGAAGTGACGGGCGTTGGTCGGGTCCTTGCGCTTCGGCTTCTTCGGCACGGCTTCGCCGCGGGCAGCGGCTTCGGCGGCGAGGCGCTGGAATTCGGCCTTGGCTTCGGCTTCGGCTTCGGCCTGGCGCTTCAGCAGCGTGTGCAGCACGGGCAGCAGGAAGGCGGCAGTCTTGCCCGAACCGGTCTGGCTCGAAACCATCAGGTCGACGAAACGAGCGGTCTGGGCGGCGCCCTCTTGCTCGCCCATGGCGATCGGGATGACCTTTTCCTGGACGGTCGTGGGCTGGGTGAAGCCCAGGTCGGCCACGGCGGCGATCAGCTCGGGCGCGAGGCCCAGCTTGATGAAGCCGTTGGGCTGGGCGGGCTCTTCGGCCACGGCCACTTCGGGAGCGGCTGCATCCAGCGCTTCGAGGATGGGCGATTCGGACACGGTGTCCGAAACAGCGGTGAATTCGTTATGGGTAGCGGATTGCACAGGCGCGAACTCGCCCTGCGCTTCAAAAGCGTCGGTCATGAATATCAATCTCAAACGCGAGCGCTGCCGTAGGCGGCGCCCCGTTGGTGGTTAAAAACATCAACCATCCAACGACATTCAACTTCGGGCTGGTGCCCAAGGCTGCGGCCCTTTTTGATCAGCGAATGCGATCGGGCGCGGTGTGCAAGATAGGGAGATGCAAGAGACGCTGGCCGGGCTTGAAATACCCGCCCGATCAGCGAAGCCTGCGATTATGACATGAACTCGGGTTTTTACCTAATTCCCGGGTTTCTCAATCCGTGAGGCGCAGGAAGGTCTCGCGGTAGTGTGCCAGTTCCTCAATGGATTCATGCACGTCCGCCAGCGCGGTATGCGCCTGCTGCTTCTTGAAACTGTTGTAGGCCGTGGGTTTCCAGCGCTTGGCCAGCTCTTTCAGCGTGCTGACGTCGAGGTTGCGGTAGTGGAAATACGCCTCGAGCTTGGGCATGTACTTGACCAGGAAGCGGCGGTCCTGCCCGATGGTGTTGCCGCACATGGGCGAGCCGCTGCGCGGAATGTACTTGGCGATGAATTCCAGCAGTTGCTGCTCGGCGGCGGCTTCGTCGAGGGTCGAGGCCTTCACTTTGTCGATCAGGCCGCTGCGGCCATGGGTGCCCTTGTTCCAGGCATCCATGGCGTCGAGCACGGCGTCGCTCTGGTGGATGACAAGAACAGGGCCGTCGATGCGGGGCGTGAGGTCGGGGCCGGTGACGACCACGGCGATTTCGAGCAGGAACTCTTTCTCGGGGTCGAGGCCGCTCATTTCGCAGTCGAGCCAAACCAGGTTCTGGTCGCTCTTCTTCAGGGTGGGCACTGCGGCGGGAGGCGTCGGGTCAAGGAATTCGGGCATCGCAGGATTGTCGTCGAAGGCCCCGCGGCGCCAGATACCGAGGACTAAACTCACTGCTTCATGTCCTATTCGCTCATCTTCACCCTGGCCTTTGCGGCCGCACTGGTTGCAGGCCTGCTCGTGAAGTTCTGGCTCGCCTCGCGGCAGGTGCGCCATGTGGCGCTTCACCGCGGCGCCGTGCCAGCCGCTTTCGCGCAGACCATCACCCTCGCCGCCCACCAGAAGGCAGCCGACTACACCATCGCAAAGGCCCGCTTCGGCCTGGTCGAGATGGCCTGGAGCGCGACGCTGCTGCTCGGCTGGACCCTGCTCGGAGGACTCGACGCGCTCAACAGGCTGCTGCTGGCGTGGATCGGCGGCGGCATGGTGCAGCAGCTGGCGCTGTTGGCTGCCTTCGCAATCATCGGCGGACTGCTCGAACTGCCCTTCACTCTCTGGCAGACCTTCAGGCTCGAAGAGCGCTTCGGCTTCAACAAGATGACCTGGAAGCTCTGGCTCGCCGACACGCTCAAGTCGACGCTGCTGGGCGCGGTGATCGGCCTGCCCATCGCGGCGCTGATCCTCTGGCTCATGGGCGCGGCCGGCCAGCTGTGGTGGCTCTGGGCCTGGGGCGCGTGGATGGGCTTCAACCTGCTGCTGATGCTGATCTACCCGACCTTCATCGCACCCCTGTTCAACAAGTTCAAGCCGCTCGACGACCCCACGCTCAAGGAGCGCGTGACGGCTCTCATGAAGCGCTGCGGCTTCGCAGCCAAGGGCCTTTTCGTGATGGACGGCAGCACGCGCAGCGCGCACGCCAATGCCTACTTCACGGGCTTCGGCGCCAGCAAGCGCGTGGTGTTCTACGACACGCTGCTGCGCCAGCTCAACGCGGGCGAGGTAGAAGCCGTGCTCGCGCACGAGTTGGGCCACTTCAAGCATCGCCACATCGTGAAGCGGCTGGTCGCGATGTTCGCCCTGAGCCTGGCCGGCTTCGCGCTGCTGGGCTGGGTGTCGACGCAGGTCTGGTTCTACACGGGCCTGGGCGTGCAGCCCAACATGACGGCGCCCAACAGCGCGCTGGCGCTGCTGCTGTTCATGGCCGCCGTGCCGGTGTTCGGCTTCTTCGTTGCCCCACTGCCCGCACGGCTGTCGCGCAAGCACGAGTTCGAAGCCGATGCCTATGCGGTGGCGCAGACCAGCGGGGCCGACCTGTCGGCCGCACTGCTCAAGCTCTACCAGGACAACGCTTCGACGCTCACGCCCGACCCGGTGTTCGTCAAGTTCTACTATTCGCATCCGCCGGCTTCCGAACGCCTTGCGCGCATGACGGCGGCCTGACCCATTCCCCTTCGACGAAGCCCACCATGAGCAGCATGTTCAAGCCCAAAGACTGGAAGAACCTTCCTCCCCGCAAGTCGCTGAGCGCTACCGAGATCGTTTCGGGCCTCGCAAAGCTCGACGGCTGGAAGCTCACCGGCGACGGCGCCAATGTCGCCATCGAGAAGACCTTCACCTTCGCCAACTACTTCGAGACCATCGCCTTCGTGAACGCGCTGGCCTTCGTGGCGCACACGCAGGACCACCACCCCGACCTGTCGGTGCACTACAACCGCTGCGTGGTGCGCTTCAACACGCACGACGTGGGCGGCCTGTCGGTCACCGACTTCGACTGCGCTCGCCAGGCCGACGCGCTGGTCGCCAGCCCCGCCGCATGACGGACCACGCCCTTGGCTAAGCCCGGCCGCGCCGCGCCCACGGCAACCGCTGCGAAGGCACTCCACGAGGGCCTTGTCGTTGCCAGCCATGGACGCCACTGCCTGGTCGAAACACCCACGGGCGAACGGCTGATCTGCCATCCGCGCGGCAAGAAGAGCCAAGCCGTGGTCGGCGACCGTGTGCATTGGCAGGCCAGCGAGGACGAAGGCACCATCGAGCAGGTGCTGCCGCGGCGCAACCTGTTCTACCGGCAGGACGAGATCCGCACCAAGTCGTTCGCGGCCAACCTCGACCACGTGCTGATCCTGATAGCGGCCGAGCCGGAATTCTCCGAACATCAACTGGCGCGCGCGCTGATCGCGGCGCAGGCCGAGCGCATCGCGCCGATCATCGCGCTCAACAAGAGCGACCTGGTCGAGCCCTTCGAGCGCGCGTGGAACAAGCTGGCGCCCTACCGCCGCATGCACCACGGCGTGCTGCCGCTGTCGCTCAAGGCATCGGGAGAGGCGGACTACGCGTCGCTGATGAAACTCCTGGCCGGCAAATCCACCCTCGTGCTCGGTCCGTCCGGATCGGGCAAAAGCACCTTGACCAACTTGCTGGTGCCGGGCGCTACGGTGTTGACGCAGGAGATTTCGCAGGCGCTGAACTCGGGCAAGCACACGACCACAAGCACCACCTGGTACTGGATCGACGAGGCCCGCACCACCGGTCTGATCGACTCGCCGGGCTTCCAGGAATTCGGCCTGAACCACATCGCGCCGATGCAGCTCGCGGGGCTCATGCCCGACATCGCCGAGCATGCGAACGACTGCAAGTTCTACAACTGCACGCACCTGCACGAACCGGGCTGCGGCGTGATCGCGAACGTGGAGACGGCGAACGGGCCGGGCGCCATCAGCGCGAGCCGCTACAGGATCTACGGCGAGCTGTTCGCCGAGCTGAGCCAGAAGCGGTACTGACCAACGGCTGCCTCAGCCGACCCAGATCCGGTATGACTTCCAGGCCGGATCGAAGGCAAGGTCCAGCGTCGCCGGCAGGTCCATGTCATCCTGCAACGATTGCGCATGCGAGATCGCCGTCTCGGGATCGGCCACCTGGAAGTGCACGGTGCGAACGCCCTCCTCCAGCACGACGTGCGTGCAGCAGCCCGCTTCGTGCGTCTGCAGCCGCGCTGTCAGCCGGTCTTCATAGGTGCGCGCTTCTTCCAGCTCCTCGCCCGATTCGATCGGCGTGGCGACCGACAGGCGGTGGCACAGGTCGGCGCGCCCCACCAGTGCGGTGGCCGCATCGTTGCGCATGACGATCACCTCGACCTCGCGGCCGTCTTCGGCCTCGCGCGTCGCGCTCACGCCCGACCACGCGTGCTCGCCCGGAGGAAACACACCGGTGTGGCCGAGTTCGTCGCGCCAGCAGGTGTCGAACAGTGGCACGAAATCGTCGAGCGGCACGCCATCGAAATCCGCCTGCGCATCGACCTCGACGTGGTCGACCGCCCCGACCTTCACCGCAAAGTCGTACTCGCCCAGGATGTGGTCGAGCATGATGAGGCTCATGTGGCGCGCGTGGTCCTGCATGTCCATCGGAATGGGCTTGGCGAAGCCGATCTCCAGCGCCACCCGGCCCCGATAGGGTTCATGCTTCACGAGGACTTCGGAGCTCGCCAGTTCGAAGTCGTTCATGCGCATGCCGAAACCGTCGCTCGAACGCTGGCGGAAAGCTTCCACCTCCACCTGCGGCAGCCTGGGGCTGCTTTGCACCAGCGCCATCAGGTCCTCGAAGTCGTCCACCGAACCGTGCGCCGTCAGCACGAGCTTGAACGCGGGCGGTTCGCCCGCCACCTCGGCCGACAGCCGAGGAAAGAAAGGCTCCAGCAGTTCGTTGAGCCCCTCCATCAGTTCGCGGGCAGGCAGGGCGCGAAGGCTCTCGAGTTGATCGCTCACTGCCTGCCAGAAGCCTGCGCAGGCCGCCGCGCGCGGGTCGGTGTCGTGGGTCGGCATCGCCAGGGTTCCTTCAGGGAGTCAGGTCAAGAATGTCCTGCAGGCGCTGCACAAGCAGGCTGCATTGCTCGCGTGTGCCGATGCTGATGCGCAGGTACTGTGCGATGCGCGGCAGCCTGAAATGCCGCACCAGCACCGCACGCTCGCGCAGCAGCGCCGCCAGCTCGGCCGCATCGCGCTGCGGATGGCGTACGAAGATGAAATTGGCCTGCGACGGCAGCACCTCGAAGCCCAGGTCTTCGAGCTGGAGGGCGAGGCCCTCGCGGGTGTCAACGACCTTGTCGCGGCTGCTGCGAAACCAGTCTTCGTCTTCCAGCGCGGCCACGGCACCGGCCGAGGCCAGGCGGTCGAGCGGGTACGAGTTGAAGCTGTCCTTCACGCGCACCAGCGCGTCGATCAGGTGCGCCTGGCCGCAGGCGAAGCCGACCCGCAGGCCGGCCAGCGAGCGGGACTTGGAAAGGGTCTGCACCACCAGCAGGTTCGGGTACTTGCCAATCAGCGGCAGCGCACTCTCGCCGCCGAAATCGACATACGCCTCATCGACCAGCACCACGCGATCGGTGCAGGCTTCGAGCAGTTGCTCGATGCGCGCGAGCGGCAGGCCGATGCCGCTCGGCGCATTCGGGTTCGCGATCACGACGCCCGCACAACCCTTGCGGGCGCGCGCCACGAGGGCGTCGACGTCGATGCGCAGGCCGTCGTCGACCGGCTGCAGCTCGCACGCGATGCCATAGAGTTGCGCATAGACCTTGTAGAAGCTGTAGCTCACATCGGGCATCAACAGCGGTTCGGCCTGCTGGAAGAATGCGAAGAAGGCGTGCGCGAGCACCTCGTCCGAGCCATTGCCCGCGAACACCTGATCGGCTTGCAGGCCGTGCCGCCGCGCCACTGCTTCGCGCAGCGCGAGCGAGGTGGGATCGGGATACAGCTCCAGGCCGTTCTCGGCCGCACGCCGGATGGCCTCGATGGCAAGCGGCGACGGCGGGTACGGGTTCTCGTTGGTGTTGAGCTTGACGAGATTCGCGATGCGCGGCTGCTCGCCGGGCACATAGGGTTCGAGCGCGCCGATGCGCGGGCTCCAGAAAGCCGGAACGGGTTTTGCCATTGGGGTTCTTTTTTGCTCAGCCCAGCAGGCGAGCCAATGTGAGCAAGGCCAGCAGCACCATCCACATCACGACCGAGCGCCAGACCAGGCCCACCACGCTGCGCAGATGGCCAGGCTCGGGCTCGCGCCCCGGCGTGCTGCCGCTGTCGACGCGACGGCCATCGGCCAGCGATTCACCGGCCTGTGCGCGGGGCAGCGGATCGGCAACCGGGATCGGGCTCAGCGAGCCGCCGCCCAGGCGCACGTTGACCGCACCCGATGTGGCCGCAAGGATCACGCCGTCGTTCTCGTTGGGAAAGCGCTGCGCGTCATTGCGCCAGCAATCGATCGCTTCCTCGAAGCTGCCGACCACCGCGAAGCCCAGCGCCGTGATGCGTGCGGGCAGCCAGTCGATCGCATGCCAGGCGCGATCCGCGGCCTCCTGCACCGAGACGCTCGACGGCTGCACTGCGGCGCCGTTCTTGTGCGCCCAGTAGCGCGAGACGAACTCGCTCATGCGATAGAACACCGCGCCCGCCGGTCCGAGGCCAATGGCCGCGACGATCGAGAACCACGCGAGCACGCCGAACACATGGCGATGCGCGGCGATCACCGAATGCTCGATGACGTGGCGCACGATCTCGCTGCGCGGCAGGTCGGCCGCGTCGACGCCCTGCCAGTGCGCGAGCAGCGAGCGCGCGAGCGGCTCGTCGCCTTCGTCGAGCGCATCGCGGATGTCGGTGAAATGGTGGCTGAACTGCCGGAAACCCAGCGTGACGTAGAGCACCGCGATACTCCAGAGCACCGCGAAAGGCAACCCCAGCGTGAGCACGAGCAGCCAGTGCACGCCCAGCGCGCCCAGCGTGGGCACGAACACCGCGAGCCCCCAGGCGATCCATCCGTGATGCGGCTTGCCCGCGTCGAAGTTGCGGCTGGTCCAGCGTGTCCACGCCAGCACCGCGCCATACACGGGGTTGTGCGGGCCCAGAGGCCGCACCTGCTCGATCAGCAGCGCGCACAGGATGGCAAAAAAGCTCATCCTTCGATGATAGCGAGGGCGCCTGGAGATTCAGGCGGGATTCAGGCGCTCAGGAAACGGTAAAGATTGCGCAGCATGCCGGCGGTCGCACCCCAGACGAAGCGCTCGTCGGCGCCGTCCTGGTAGGGCATCGAATACCACTGGCGCCGGGTGCCATCGGGGGCGGGCACGGTGTGGTGGCGGTGATTGGCGGGGTCCATCAGCCACGCGAGCGGCACCTCGAAAGCCTCCGCCACTTCGTAAGGATTGATGGTGAGCTCGAAGTCGGGTTGCACCAGCGCGACCACGGGCGTCACGATGAACGAGGTCACCGTCGTGTAGGTCGGCAGGTTGCCGAGCACTTCGATGTATTGCGCAGAAAGGCCAACCTCTTCCCAGGCCTCGCGCAACGCGGCGGCCGCGATGTTGGCGTCCTCCGGATCGACACGGCCACCGGGAAACGCAACCTGCCCCGAGTGGGTCGACAGGTTCGAGGTGCGCTCTGTCAGCAGCACGGCCGCGCCCTGCGGTCGCTGCACGATCGGCACCAGCACCGCGGCCTGCGCGGGAATGCGATCTGTCATTCGCGGTTCGTGGCGCAGTTCGGGTGTCCAGGCGGGCGGCGTGGCGAAACGCGTCCGCAGTGCCTGCGCAGTCAGTTGCGCAGGCGGCACTGCCGGCAATCCCTCGGGTCCGGCCACGAAAGGCACCTGGCGCGGGTCGAACTGCAGCAGTGCGGGCGGCACCACGGCATTGACGGGTTCGACGGAGGTGGCCTGCAGGGGGGCGGATGAGTTGGTCAAGAGATGAAAGGTACCGGAGCCGGATGGAAGAAGTAGAGCGGAAAAATGGAAAGTTGTCTTTGAGCGGGAGCAACAATGCAAAAAGCCGCCAGAGCGGCGGCTTTCTTGCACGAAGGCGAACTGCTTACTTGGCAGCAGCCGTCGACTTGCTCGGCAGCTTTTCCTTGATACGTGCCGAACGGCCGCTGCGGTCGCGCAGGTAGTACAGCTTGGCGCGGCGCACATCGCCGCGGCGCTTGACTTCGATGCCGGCGATCAGCGGGCTGTAGGTCTGGAACGTACGCTCCACGCCTTCGCCGCTGGAGATCTTGCGCACGGTGAAGCCGCTGTTGAGGCCACGGTTGCGCTTGGCGATCACGACGCCTTCGTAGGCCTGCACACGCTTGCGGGTGCCTTCGACGACGTTCACGCT
Organism: Variovorax sp. Varisp46; assembly: GCF_059491885.1. Classification (NCBI taxonomy): domain Bacteria; kingdom Pseudomonadati; phylum Pseudomonadota; class Betaproteobacteria; order Burkholderiales; family Comamonadaceae; genus Variovorax; species Variovorax sp. Varisp46. Next base: position 724,148 of record NZ_CP168515.1, on the reverse strand, counting down.
GACGATGACCGTGTCGCCGGGCATGAAGTCGGGGATGGTCTTGCCGAGACGGGCGATTTCTTCCTGCTCGAGGGTCTGGATGAGGTTCATGATTTCCTGATGTTCGATCGTGCCGGGCTACACAAAAGGCGCCTTGGACTTTCGCGGGACAACCGCAAGAAGGCCGGGCGCGGCCGGGCAGAGGATCGGGGAACCGGGAATTATAGCTTTTTTTTCAGCGCGGCCTCATCGGCCTTGCCAAGACGCCCCGCCGCCCGGGCCGCATCGATCAGTTCGGGGCGGCGCGCAGCCGTGATGGCCAGTCGCTGGTCGCGCCGCCAGCGCTCGATCTGGGCATGATGGCCCGAGAGCAGCGGCGCCGGCACGCCCTGCCCGTTCCACTGCTCGGGCCGCGTGTAGTGCGGGCAGTCGAGCAGGCCGTCGAGCGCCGGATTGAAGCTGTCCTGCACGTGGCTGGCCTCGTCGCCGAGCACCCCGGGCTGCAACCGCGCGACGGCATCCAGCAGCGCCATGGCGGCGATCTCGCCGCCCGAAAGCACGAAGTCGCCAAGGCTGACCTGATGGGTGACGCGTGCGTCAATGAAGCGCTGGTCGATGCCTTCGTAGCGCCCGCAGATCAGTACCGCCCCCTCGCTTGCCGACCAGCGCTCGACCGATTCATGGCGCAATGCCTCGCCGATGGGCGAGAACAACACCACGGGAGCTTCCGCGCCGCGCGCCGCCAGCGCCGCATCGAGGCAGGCCGCAAGCGGCTCGGCCATCATCACCATGCCGGGGCCGCCGCCGAAGGGGCGGTCGTCCACGCGCTTGTAGTTGCCCTGCGCGAAGTCGCGCGGATTCCACAGAACGACTTCGACCTGCTTCGACTCGTAGGCACGGCGCGTCACGCCGCTGGCCATGAAGGGAGCGAACAGTTCGGGGAAGAGCGTGAGGACGTCGAAGCGCATGCGCGCAGGCCTCGAATCAGAAATCGGGTTGCCAGTCGACCGTGATGAGCCGGCCGGCCAAGTCGACCTTGTCGACGAAGACCGAGACGAAAGGCACCATCCGTTCGATGGCCTTGCCGTCTTCTTCGGCGGCCAGCACCAGCGTGGTCTGCGGACCGGTGGCGAGCAGTTCGCGCACCGCGCCAAGCACGACGCCTTCGCGATTGACCACCGACAGGCCGATCAGGTCTACCCAGTAGTACTCGTCGTCGCCCGCCGTTGGAAAGCTCGAACGCGGCACGAACACGCGCGCACCGCGCAGCGCCTCGGCTGCGTTGCGGTCTGGCACATCGTCGGACGTGGCGACGATGCAGTCGGAATGTTCTTTGGCTTCGCGGATCGCGAGCCGGAAAGCGGCGTTCGCAGCAGCTCCGGGAGCTTGCAGGAACCAGCGCTTGGAAGAAAAAAGCGCCTCGGGCTGGGCGCTGTGGGGCAGGACCTTGAACCAGCCCTTGATGCCCCATGCATCGGCGATGCGCCCTACTTCAATCGCATCCGCCGGCAATTCGGCGGTTTCGAGTGCGGGCAGCATCGCCGTGCGGGACGGCTTAGGCCGCCGCCTTGGGAGCCGCGGCAGCGGCTTGCTTGATCAGGCGCAGAACGGTGGGCGAAGCTTGTGCGCCGACGCTCTTCCAGTACGCCAGGCGGTCCTGGGCGATACGGATGCTTTCTTCGTTTTCCTTGGCGGTCGGGTTGTAGAAACCCAGGCGCTCGATGAAACGGCCATCGCGGCGAACGCGCTTGTCCGACACGACGATGTTGAAGAACGGACGGCCTTTGGAGCCGCCGCGGGAGAGTCGAATGACGACCATGATTTATCCTTGGGTGGTCAGCAGGCCTTGTGGATGAAGAAAAGGCCCGCTCACAATGTTCTTCCAGCGTCGAGACACGCGACATGGCCACCCGGCCAGCGACACGCTGAAAAGCCTGCGATTATAGCCCGTCCCGCGTTTTCTTCGAATTCCGGCCTTGCGCCACCCGCTTCCACACGCATGCCCCTCACCATCCGCCCCAGCCGCGAAGAAGACATCGCAGCCATCACCTCCATCTACGCCCATCACGTGCTGCACGGCACCGGCACCTTCGAAACGGAGCCGCCCTCCCCTGCCGACATGAGCGCCCGCCGTGCCGACGTGCTGGGCAAGAACCTGCCCTACCTCGTGGCTGAAGAAAATGGCGAAGTGTTGGGTTTTGCCTACTGCAACTGGTTCAAGCCGCGCCCGGCCTACCGTTTTTCGGCCGAAGACTCGATCTACATGTCGGAGTCAGCACGCGGCAAGGGTCTGGGCGCCAAGCTGCTCGCAGCGCTGTCGCAGGCCGCCGAAGCGGCCGGCGTGCGCAAGCTGATCGCGGTGATCGGCGACTCGGCCAATGCGGGCTCGGTCGGCGTGCACCGCAGCCAGGGTTTCACGCACGTGGGCGTGCTGAAAGACTGCGGCTGGAAGTTCGGCGAATGGCGCGACGTCGTATTGATGGAGAAAGTGCTTGGCGAGGGCAGCACAACCCGCCCCGAGTGACACCCGAATGAAAAACAAGACCACCGCCGCCTGGCTCTCTTTCCTCGGCGGCCCGCTGGGTCTGCACCGCTTCTACCTGCGCGGCATGGGCGACTGGCTCGGCTGGCTGCTGCCCATTCCCACGGCACTGGGCATCTACGGCATAGAGCGCGTGCGCATGTACGGCGTGGACGACGGGCTGAGCTGGGCGCTGATCCCGCTGCTGGGTTTCACCATCGCAGGCTGCGCGCTGACGGCCATCGTCTATGGCCTGATGACGCCCGAGAAATGGAACACCCGCTACAACGCCGGCGCCTCTGCCGACGCCGAACCTGGCCGCACGAACTGGTTCACCATCGGTGCAGTGGTGCTGGCCCTTTTCTTCGGCAGCACGATCCTGATGGCCAGCATCGTGTTCAGCTTCCAACGCTACTTCGAACACCAGATCGAAGAGGGCCGGAAAATCTCCCAGTAGCCGTCAGAACACCTGCAGGCTGATCCAGTAGGCGATTGCGGCGACGAAGGCCGAAGCGGGGATCGTGAAGATCCACGCCCACACGATGTTGCCCGCCACGCCCCAGCGCACCGCGCTGGCGCGCTGTGCGGAACCCACGCCGACGATGGCGCCGGTGATCGTGTGCGTGGTCGACACCGGGATGCCCAGCGCCGTCGCCAGGAACAGCGTCAGCGCCCCGCCCGTCTCGGCGCAGAAGCCGCCGACCGGCTTGAGCTTGGTGATCTTCTGGCCCATCGTCTTCACGATGCGCCAGCCGCCGAACATGGTGCCCAGTGCGATCGCGGTATAGCAGCTCACGATGGTCCAGGTCGGCGGGTTCGCGTCCCCGGCGTTGGCATAGCCGGTAGCGATCAGCAGCATCCAGATGATGCCGATGGTCTTCTGCGCATCGTTGCCGCCGTGGCCCAGGCTGTAGGCGCCGGCCGAAACCAGCTGCAGCCGCCGGAACCAGCGGTCCACCCGCGAAGGCGTGGCACGCCGGAAGCCCCAGGCGACCAGCACCATCATCATCGAGCCCAGCACGAAGCCGAGCAGCGGCGAAACGAAGATGAAAGCGACTGTCTTCCAGATGCCCGCGGCGACCAGCCCGCTGGTGCCGGTCTTGGAGATCACCGCGCCCACGATGCCGCCGATCAGTGCGTGCGACGAGCTGCTCGGGATGCCGTAGTACCAGGTCACGAGGTTCCAGCTGATGGCGCCGACGAGCGCGCCGAACACCACGTGCACGTCGACCACTCCCGGCTGGGCAATGCCCTTGCCCACGGTGGCCGCCACGCTCAGGTGGAAGATGAAGATCGCGATCAGGTTGAAGAAGGCCGCGAACACCACGGCCTGCCCCGGCTTGAGCACCCCGGTGGACACCACCGTCGCGATCGAATTGGCGGCATCGTGGAACCCGTTCATGAAGTCGAACAGGATCGCGAGCACGACCAGCACTATCACCACCCAGAGGGCGACCTGAACCGTTGCCATCGGTCGCTACCCGCTCAGGAATTCTCGAGGACGATGCCCTCGATCACATTGGCCACGTCCTCGCACTTGTCGGTGATCGTTTCCAGCAGCTCGTAGATCGCCTTGAGCTTGATCACTTCGCGCACGTCGGGCTCCTCGCGGAACAACTTGCTCATGGCGCTGCGCATCACGCGGTCGGCGTCCGACTCGAGGCGGTCGATTTCCTCGCAGGTCTTCAGCGTGGCCTCGGCCACGGCCGGGTCGGCGATCTTGCCGAGGAACTTGACGGCGTCCTTCAGGCGGTCGCAGCACTTCACGCTCAGGGCCGTGAGGCGCACGATCTCTTCGGTCATGTGGCGCACGTCGTACAGCGCCATGGTCTCGGCGGAGTCCTGGATCAGGTCGGCCACGTCGTCCATCGTGTTGATGAGCTTGTGGATCTGCTCGCGGTCGATGGGTGTGATGAAGGTCTTGTGGATCAGCCGGTTGACGTCGTGCGTCACGCGGTCGGCGGCTCGCTCGGCGTTGTCGACGTCGCGGTTGTACTGCTCGCGCAGGTGCACGTCGTTGTAGTTGGCGACCAGTTGCTCGAACGCGCGCGCTGCCTCGACGATGCGCTCGGCGTGCTGGTTGAACATCTCAAAAAAATTCCCCTCGCGGGGCAGCAGCTTGCCGAACATGGCGCTCTCCTGGGATCTCGGGTCTCGCCCAGCCACAAACGTGTGACGGAGTCGTGAAAAACCGCGCAAGTGTAATGGGAGCCCGGAACCGGACCGCTGCGCCGGGGTTCCAGGCCAGTTGCCCGGTCAGTTCCGGATGCGTTCGATCACCTGGCCCGACACACGGGCCAGCGCAGCGCGCGGCACCTTGTCGGGCGCGATCTCGGCCAGCGGCTTCAGCACGAAGGCGCGGTCACGCATGCGGGGGTGCGGCAGGGTCAGCTCGGGCGTGTCCATCACCGAATTGCCGTGCATCAGCAGGTCGAGATCGAGCGTGCGCGGCGCGTTGGGAAAAGCCCGCTCGCGCCCGGCCTGCGTCTCGAGACGCTGCAGGGCGACGAGCAGCTGCTCGGCGTCGAGCCCGGTGCGCAAGGCCACCACGGCGTTGATGAAATCGGGGCCCGTGGCATCGACCGGCGCGCTGCGATAGAGCGACGAGCGGGCCGTCACCTGGGTTCGCTGCAATGCGCCCAGAGCATCCATGGCCGCCTTGACGGCCGCCTGGGCATCGCCGAGGTTGGCGCCGATGGCGACGAAAGCCTGCACGGTCGGATAGTCCTCCCGCACGCGGCCCGGGGAACGCGTGGGCGCTCGCCGAGCCGCGGGCGCGCCCTTGGCACCCGCGGGCCTGGCCCCTGCCGGCTTGCCCGTGGGGGCGCCGCTTTTCTTGCCGTCCTTCGGCTTGCCGGACGCGCTCATGCGCCTGCGGCGCTCTCGCCGCCTCCACCCGCGGAACGCGGCTTGCGGCGACGCCGGCGTTTGCGCGGCACGGCCTCGCCATCGGGCGGCACGGCGCCGGCTTCGACTTCGACCTCGTCCTCGGCGTCCGAATCGGCGTCCTGGCGCGCCACCGGCACGCTGCGCGGCTTCGGCGGCGGGGTTTCGCGCACCCGCACGCGCTGGCGCACTTTCTGCTCTTCGCGCACCTGCTCCAGCAGGTCCTGCCGGCGCACGTCGTCGGCGATGCTGAACTCCTGCCACCACTCGGCAATCGCCTCGCCGACTTCACCCACGTCGGCGCGCAGGCGCATGAAGTCGAAGGCGGCGCGGAAGCGCGCCTGCTCGACCAGGCTGTAGGGCGTGGAGCCGGTGCGCTTGTCGAAGCGCGGCTGCATCATCCAGATCTCGCGCATGTCGGCGGCCAGCTTGCCGCGGCCCGAGACATCGCCGATACGGGCGTTGAACACGTCGTCGATGGCGTCCTGCAACGCCGGGAACGGCGGTTGCGCGCGCTGGCCGTGCCGGCCCTCCTGGCGCTGGGCCCAGCCGTCGCGCACGTCGGCCCACAGCACGCAGGCCAGCAGGAAGCTGGGCGCCACGGGCTTGCCTTCGCCGACGCGGCGGTCGGTGTCCTGCAGGGCCGCCTTCACGAAGGGCTGGTCAGCGCGCTCGACCACCACGTCGAGCAGCGGGTAGATGCCACGGGCCAGGCCGAGCTTGTTCAGTTGCTCGACCGTCGCGACGGCGTGGCCGGTCTGCAGCAGCTTGAGCATCTCGTCGAACAGGCGGCTCTGCGGCACGTCGGCCAGCAGCCTGCTCGATTCGACCAGTGGAGCCGCCGTCTTGGCTTCCATCTTGAAGCCCAGCGCGGCGAGCTTGGCCGAGAAGCGGATGGCGCGAATGATGCGCACCGGGTCTTCGCGGTACCGCGTGGCCGGGTCGCCGATCATCCGCAGCGTGAGCTTCTGGGCGTCCTTGATGCCGTTGTGATAGTCGACCACGACCTGGTTGGCCGGGTCGTAGTACATCGCGTTGACGGTGAAGTCGCGGCGCGCCGCGTCTTCTTCCTGCGGACCCCAGACGTTGTCGCGCAGCACCCGGCCGCTGGCGTCCACGGCGTGTTTCATGCTCGCGAGCTCGCCCTTGCTGGTGCGCTCGTTGCCTGCAACCTGCTCGGCGGCGGCGTTGTCCATGTAGGCGCGGAAAGTCGAAACCTCGATCACCTCGTGCTCGCGCCCACGGCCGTACACCACGTGCACGATGCGAAAGCGCCGCCCGATGATGAAGGCGCGACGAAACAGCGACTTGACCTGCTCGGGCGTGGCGTTGGTTGCCACGTCGAAGTCTTTCGGTCGCAGCCCCAGCAGCAGGTCGCGCACCGCGCCGCCCACCACGTAGGCCTCGTAGCCGGCCTGCTGCAACGTGGTGACCACGTTCTTCGCGCGTTCGTCGACCAGGGCCGGATCGATCTTGTGAACCTCTGCCGGCACCTCCTGGCGCTTGCCGAAGCGGCTCTTGCCCTGTGCGCCGCCGGCGTTCTTGCCGAGCAGCTTGTCGATGAATTTCTTGATCATTGTTGGTTGGAAGCCTTGTTCGCTCTTTATTCGTTCTCGAGCATGGAGCGGATCAGCGGAATGGTGATCGCGCGTTGCGTCTGCAGGGCATAGCCGTCGAGCTGCGTGAGCAGCTCCATCAGGCTGCCGAGGTCGCGGCTGAAGCGGTGCAGCATGTAGTCGAGCACTTCGTCGGACAGCATCACGCCGCGCGCATCGGCGGCTTGGCGCAGCACCGCGCGGCGTTCGCTTTCGCTCAGCACCTGCAAGTGGAACACGTGGCCCCAGCCGAGGCGGGTGCGCAGGTCTTCGCGCAGCGGCAGGTCGGCCGGCGGCAGGGCGCCGGCGGCGACCACGCCGCGCTGCAGGGTCTGGGCGTTGACGAACCAGTTGAAGGCCGCGTGCTGCTGCACGGCGGTATAGAGGTGGACGTCGTCGAGCAGCACGGCGCCCCAGCGCTCGTCGAACTCGGGCGGCTCCAGCAGGCCGGCGTGCAGCCAGCCCACGCTGGCGCCCTGCTCGCGCAGTGCGACACGCACCGATTCGAGCAGATGGGTCTTGCCGCTGCCGCCTTCGCCCCACAAGTAGGTAGGCACCGGCGAGTGCAGCGCAGGGCTGCCGGCGCCGCCCACCCACACTTGCAGGTGCCGCAGCGCCGCCTCGTTGGGGCCGGCAAAAAAGGCCTCGAAGCTGGGGCCCGTCGCAATGCCGATATCGAGCGCGAGCTGTTTCATCCCGGGAAGGTTCATGGAGGGGGCCGCGAGGGCCCTTAAAATCGTGAGGAATTCTATCGGCCCGGCCAACATGGTTACCGGAGCCGCCTTCCGCTCCTACTCTCCGCATCCTTTCGCGTCCCTCCCGACCTCGACCACCCATGACCTCCTCCACGCCCACCCCGCTCAGCTACAAGGACGCCGGTGTCGACATCGATGCCGGCGACGCGCTGGTCGATCGCATCAAGCCGCTGGCCAAGAAAACCCTGCGCGAGGGCGTGCTGGCCGGCATCGGCGGCTTCGGCGCCCTGTTCGAGGTGCCCAAGCGCTACAAGGAGCCAGTGCTGGTGAGCGGCACCGACGGCGTGGGCACCAAGCTCAAGCTGGCTTTCGAATGGAACATGCACGACACGGTCGGCATCGACCTCGTGGCCATGAGCGTCAACGACGTGCTGGTGCAGGGCGCCGAGCCCCTGTTCTTCCTCGACTACTTCGCCTGCGGCAAGCTCGAAGTCGACACGGCCGCGGCCGTCATCGGCGGCATCGCGCGCGGCTGCGAGCTGTCGGGCTGCGCCCTCATCGGCGGCGAAACCGCTGAAATGCCCGGCATGTACCCGGCCGGCGAATACGACCTCGCGGGCTTCGCGGTCGGCGCGGTCGAGAAGTCGAAGATCCTCACGGGCCAGAACGTCAAGCCCGGCGACGTGGTGCTGGGCCTGGCCTCGGCCGGCGTGCATTCCAATGGTTTCAGCCTCGTGCGCAAGGTGATCGAGCGTGCCGGCGCCGATTTGCCCGCCACGCTCGACGGCAAGCCCTTCCGCCAAGCCGTGATGGAACCCACCCACCTCTACGTGAAGCCGGTGCTCGAGGCGCTGGCCAAGCATCCGATCAAGGCGCTGGCCCACATCACCGGCGGCGGCCTGCTCGAGAACATCCCGCGCGTGCTGCCCGAAGGCACAGCCGCCCACCTCAAGAAGGGCAGCTGGCCGCAGACGGAGCTGTTCGCCTGGCTGCAGAAGGTGGCCGGCATCGACGACATCGAGATGAACCGCACCTTCAATAACGGCATCGGCATGGTCGTGGTGATCGATGCGGCAGAAGCCGCCGCCTGCGCGGCCACGCTGCGCGCCGCTGGCGAATCGGTGCACGAGATCGGCGTGATCGCCGCGCGCGGCGAAGGCGCCGCGGTGGTCGTCGGCTGAGCGGCGGCCGCACCTTCCACTTTTCCGAACAGAGCGCCTGACACCCCCGGATGGCCAAGAAGCCGCAACCCGTCACCACCGCCGTTCCGACGGTCCCCATCCACCGCGCCACGGCCTCGCGCGGCGTGACGATCGCAAGCTACCTGCTGATGCTGGGAACGCTGATGCTGGTGATGTGGGAGCACCTGCTGCCAGGATTGCTCTGCGTATGCATCGGCTTCCTGGCCACGCGGTGGTTCGCGCGGCTGCTGGCTGGCGACACGCGGCGCAATCCGGCCCCCAGCCAGCGCACCGACGGCTGGGCCCGCGTGCTGGCCGTCGTCGTCGTGCTGGTGGGGCCGATTGCGCTGATCACGCTGCTGCTGTCGCAGGCCCGCGAATACATCGTCGACGCGCCCGATCAGTACCGCGAGCTGCTCGACTACACGGCGCGCACGGTGCTCGAGCTGCGCTCCAAGCTGCCGGTCGAGATCGCGGTCTACCTGCCCGAGGGCGCCGCCGAAATCCAGCGCGTGATCGCCAACTACCTGCGCGCGCAGGCCGGTTCGCTCGCCGTGGCCGGGCGGGCCTGGCTGCACGGCATCCTGTTTTCGTACGTGGGCCTGATCGTGGGCAGCCTGGCCGCCGTGTCGCACGCGCCGCTGCGCCGGATGCCGCTGGCCGAGCAGCTGCACCAGCGCGTGCAGACCTTCGGCGAGGCCTTCGGCCAGATCGTGGCGGCCCAGTTCTGGATTGCGGCCTTCAACACGCTGCTGACCGCCATCTTCCTGCTGTTCGTCATGCCGCTGTGGGGCGCGCACCTGCCGTACACGCCGGCGCTCATCACCCTCACCTTCCTGGCCGGACTGGTGCCGATCGTGGGCAACCTGGTCTGCAACTCGGTGATCACGCTGGTGGGCCTCTCGGTGTCGCCGGTCACGGCGCTGGCCTGCCTGATCTTCCTGATCGTGATCCACAAGGCCGAGTACGTCATCAACGCCAAGGTGGTCGGCGCGCGCACGCAGATGAGCGTGTGGGAGCTGCTGGCCGTGATGTTCGTGGCCGAGGCGGTGTTCGGGCCGGCCGGGCTGGTGGCGGCGCCGCTGTACTACGCGTACCTGAAGAAAGAGCTGCAGGCGGCGGCGCTGGTCTGAAAAGACGGTACCCAGCGATGTCCTGATCTGATCGATTCTGGTCCGCTCCCGAACGGACCCTGGGCTGGCAACACACAAGAATAGGCGCATCATTCATTCCGCCCTTGCGAGCCACCGCCATGAAAACCTGTCTGATTGTGATTGACGCCCAGGCGTCGTTTCGCCAGCGCCCCTACTGGGACGAACGCCAGGCCGCTCCCTACCTCGCCGCGCAGAACACGCTCATCGCAGGCTGCGCCGCTGCCGGCACGCCGATCGTGCGGATCTTCCACGTCGACGAACCGGCCGACGCGAGCAATCCCTTCGCGGTCGAATCGGGCCACATCCGGCCCATAGAAGGCCTGGCTGATTTCGAGGCCGCGGCCACCTTCACCAAGCACCGCCACAGCGCGCTGGTCAACAGCGGACTGGACATCTGGCTCACGCAGAACGGCATCGGCCGGCTCATCGTGAGCGGCATCCGCACCGAGCAATGCTGTGAAACCACCACACGCCACGCCTCGGACCTGGGCTGGAAAGTCGACTACGTGACCGACGCCACCCTCACCTTCGACATGACCCAGCCCGACGGCCGGCCGCTGGCCGCCGCCGACATCAAGGCGCGCACCGCCACCGTGCTGCACGGCCGGTTCGCGACGGTCTGCAGCGTGGCGCAGGCGCTGGAACGCGCCGGCGCGGAGGCAAGCGCATGAGCCTGCGCGTGCTGATCCTGGCCTACGACGGCGTCGAAGCACTCGACTTTGCCGGTCCCTTCGAGGTGTTCACCACCGCCAGCCGCGTCAGCCAACGGATGCAGCCCGGCACGGCCGCGCCGTTCGAGGTGGCCCCGGTCGCACAGGCATCGCCCGTGCAGGCGCGCGCGGGCCTTCGCCTGCTGGCCGACCAAACGCTCGAAGGCAGCCCGAAAGCCGACGTATTGATCGTTCCCGGCGGCGTGGTCGATGTGCCGATGGCCAGCCCCGACACCTTGCGCTGGATCGCGAAAAGCGCAGCCGACGCGCAGCTCGTGGCATCGGTCTGCACCGGCGCCTTCCTGCTCGCGAAGAGCGGCGTGGCCACGCACCAAGCGGTCACCACGCACTGGGAAGACATCGCCGACCTGCGCGCGCAGTTTCCGCGACTCGATGTGCGCGAAGGCGTGCGCTGGGTCGACAGCGGCCGCATCGTCAGCTCGGCCGGCATCAGCGCGGGCATAGACATGAGCCTGCACCTGGTCGAACGCCTGGCCGGACGCGAACTGGCCGAGCGCACCGCGCGCCAGATGGACTACGCATGGACCCACAACAGCAGCAACAGCCCATCCGCGTAGTCTTCGCGCTCCTGCCCGGCAGCCTGGTGCTCGACTGGGCCGGGCCGGCCGAGGCCCTGCGCATCGCCAACCAGCGGCTGCGCGCAACGGGCCAGCCTGAGCGCTTCACGCTCGAGTTCGCGAGCCCCCGGCCCGATTCCCTCAGCTCGGTCGGCGTTGCGCTCACCGGGCTGGCGTCGCTGCCCACGCGGTGGGACGGCCCGGCCTGGGTAGTGCTGGTCGGCCTGCCCGGGAACAGCATCGCCATCGACAATCCCGAGGCGCAAGACCTGTTGCACTGGCTGCGCGGCCTGCGCTTCGAGCGCAGCCGGCTGGAGCTGGTGACGATCTGCGCCGGCGCCGTGCTTGCGGCGCATGCCGGCGCGCTCGCGGGCCGACGCGCCACCACACACCACCATCACCTGGACGAACTGCGCACGGTGGAGCCACGCTGCGACGTGGTGGCCAACCGCGTCTTCGTGATCGACCCGCCGCTCTACAGCAGCGCGGGCGTCACGACCGGCATCGACCTCGTGCTGCACCGCATCGGCGAGATTTGCGGCGAAGCCCTCGCGGCCCAGGTGGCGCAGACCATGGTGGTGGCGCTGCGGCGCGGCCCGAACGATCCGGAGCTGTCGCCCTTTCTCGCCTACCGCAACCATCTGCATGCCGCGCTGCACCGGGTGCAGGACGCGGTCAGCGAACAGCCTCAGGCCGAGTGGAGCGTGCCGCGCATGGCGGAGGTGGCGCACACCTCGGCGCGGCATCTCACGCGCCTGTTCGTCGAGCATGCGGGCGTGGCGCCGCTGGCGTACCTGCGCCGGCTGCGGCTGGCGGCCGCGCAACTGGCGCTGGCCTCGGGTGCGAACGTCACGCGAGCGGCGGAACTGTCGGGCTTCGGCTCCGATACGCAGTTGCGTCGCGCGTGGCACCAGTTCGGCTTGCCGGGTTCGCCGTCCGAGGCGAATACGCCGCTGAAAACCTGACGGGTGTTCGGGCTGCGCCCCGGGGCGCTCAGTGCCAGACGCCCGCAGGCGCGGGGCCGGTCACGCGCAGCAGCTTGTCGTCGCCGATCTCCAGCAGGCGGTTGGCCGCATAGCTGTTCTGCGAATCGGGCTCCAGCGCGGCGCTGACCAAGGGCGACAGCGGCTGCGCCAGCGACACATAGAAGCTGCCCGGCGGCATCACGGCACGCCCCATCCTTGGCCGCACGCGGAAGGTGCGGATCGCCTCGCCGTCCTCGATGGCGCCGCGCGCGTCCTGGCGCTGGCCGTCGCTCTGCGACAGGATCTCGTAGCGCTCGACCTGCCACGGCGCGGCGCTGTCGATGCGCTCGACGCGCACGCCCAGCATCTGCAGGCGCTGCACGGCCACCGTTTCACTGGCCGCCAGCAGATAGCCGCACGGGCGCGGGCGCGCATTGGCGACCTTCAGCGGCTCGGCCGCGCGCCACTCGACGTCGACCGCCTTTTCTTCCCCGCTCTTCTCGTCGAGAAAGTCCAGGCGCTGGCGCGTCGTCGTCTGCCAGGCCTCGACCACGAGGTCTCCGTGGCAGGCGTCGGCCTTGGCGCGCTGGCCGGCCTGCGCGGTGAGCTGCATCAGCGCCGGGCCCTGGCGCGCCGCCGTCTCGATGACGGTGGTGGCGGCCAGCACCTGCGTGTACACGCGACGGGCGAAATGCGCGCGGCCCAGCCCCACGCCCCGCACTTCCAGCAGCAGGCTCACGGCCTGATGCAGGCCGCTCACATTGCGGCCGGTGTCGGGCTGCACACCGCCCATCGAGACGGTGCGGTCGGCGCTCTTGCCGCCAGAAGTGGTGTGGTACTTGAAGCCCTGCAGCCCCGCCTGCGTGAACGCGGCCTGGACGGCGTCGATGTAGTCGCGCTGCGCGCTCACGGCAATGGCGGCGTCGAGGTTGCCCACGGTGGCGGGCTGCAGCAGGCCGTCGTACTTCATGACCGCGCCGAACTTGTCGATCCAGCGGCCGCCGACGGTGAACTCGTGCAGGTCGAGCACCACCTGCGGCCGAAAGCGCAGGGTGGCGGCCGCGATCGAGCGGGCCTCGGGCGTACGCAGCAACAGGTGGTCGCGGTTCACGTCGATGCCGTTGGCGGTGACGCGGGTGAAGTGCTCCGCGCCGTCAGGGTTGCCGCGCGGCAGCAGGACGAGGTTCACCTTCTGCAGCAGCGCCGCGCCCGGCCCGCTGGCGAACTGCTGCGCCAGGGCCAGCACCGCTTCGCCGCCGGCTGGCTCGTTGCCGTGTTGCTGGCCGATCACCATGACGGTGGGCCGCGCAGGATCGACGCGGCCCTGGTCGGCAAGCAGCACCAGCGGCATCTCGCGCCCCTGTTGCGACACGCCCAGGCGTTCGACGCGCACGTTCGGCGACTGGCGCGCCAGGTCATCGAGAAAGGCCAGCACCTCGGCGTGCGAAGCGAAATCGGTGCGGCCGGCGCGAAAGCCCGGCGTGGCGTAGCTCACGGGCGGATCGGGAAAGCGCGCCGCGATGGCCGGCGGTTCGACCCACACCTTGGCAGGATCGAACTGGGCACAGGCCGATGCGGCCGACAGCAAGGTCAGGCCAAGGATGCACAGGAAACGGAAGGCAGGGGTGCGGCGCATGGCGCGCATTTTCCTCTCGCCCAGGCTGCCGCAGCTTCGGCAGGCGCTCAGTTCAGGGTGCACGCCCGCGCACGTGCCAGCAGGAGCGCCCGTTCGCGCGTGTTGCGGGTGAGCGAAGCCGCGCGATCGAATTCCTTGCGCGCCTCGTCGCGGCGGCCGAGCTTGAAGAGCAGGTCGCCGCGCACGGTCGGCAGCAGGTGGTAGCCCTGCAGTGCCGGCTCGCCCGTGAGCGCGTCCACAACCTCCAGCCCCGCGGCCGGCCCGAACGCCATCGACAGCGCCACCGCACGGTTGAGTTCGACGATGGGCGACGGCGTGAGCTCGGCCAGCGCGTCGTAGAGCGCGGCGATGCGGCCCCAGTCGGTCTCGTCGGCGGTGCGCGCGCGGCCGTGGCAGGCGGCGATGGCCGCCTGCAGCGCATAGGGGCCGAGCGCGCCGCCGAGCGACTCGGCGCGCGTGAGCGCCGCGAGGCCGCGGCGGATCAGCATCTGGTCCCAGCGCGCCCGGTTCTGTTCGAGCAGCAGCACCGGTTCGCCCGAGGCACCCACACGCGCGGCGGTGCGGGAGGCCTGGATTTCCATCAGCGCCACGAGGCCGTGCACTTCGGATTCGCCGGGCACCAGCTCGGCCACGATGCGGCCCAGGCGCATCGCTTCGTCGCACAGCGCCGGACGCATCCAGTCGTCGCCGGCGGTGGCCGAATAGCCTTCGTTGAAGATCAGATAGAGCACTTCGAGCACCGAGGCGAGCCGTGCCTCGAGCTCGTGCCGGCGCGGCACCTCGAAAGGCACGCGCGCCTCGGCCAGCGTGCGCTTGGCGCGCACGATGCGCTGCGCCACGGTGGCTTCGGGCACGAGGAAGGCGCGAGCGATCTCGCCGGTGGTGAGGCCGCCCATCAGCCGCAGCGTGAGCGCCACGCGCGCCTCGGTCGACAGCACCGGGTGACAGGCGGTGAACACCAGGCGCAGCAGGTCGTCGCCGATGTCGTCGTCGAGCGCGGCATCGACCGCCTCGGCGAAATCGTGCTGCGCCATGTCGTGCCGGGCGTCGAGTTCGCGGCCGATCTCGCCGGCCTTGCATTCGGCCAGTTGCAGGTGGCGCAGGCGGTCGAGGGCGCGGCGCTTGGCCACTGCCGTGAGCCAGGCCGCCGGGTTGTCGGGCACGCCCGATTCGCTCCATTGCTCGAGGGCGGAGACCAGCGCGTCCTGGGCCAGCTCTTCGGCCAGCCCCACGTCGCGCACCATGCGCGCGACAGTGGCGATGATCTTCGCGGACTCGATGCGCCATACCGCCTCGATGGTGCGGCGGATGGCGGCGGTGTCCGCGCGGCCCTCGCCGTGGCTCATGCGCCGGTCTTCTTCACCGTCTGCATCGACGTGAATTCGGTGGCCACGGCCTGCACGTCGGCCGGGAAGTCGCCGATCTCCTGGATCTGGCGCACCTCGATGACCTCGTTGTCGCCGCCCGGGCAGCGGCTGGCCCATTCGATGGCGGCGGCGCGCGAGGGCACGTCGATGATCCAGAAGCCGCCGAGCACTTCCTTCGCCTCGGCAAAGGGGCCGTCGACCACGGTGGGCTTGCGGTCCTTGAAGCTCACGCGCGCGCCCATCGAGGGGGGATGCAGGCCGTCGCAGCTGATCAGCACGCCGGCTTTCTGCAGCGACTGGTTGTAGGCCATCATGGCCGACACCGCCTCGACGTCGTCGGGCATGGTGCCGGGCGCGGCGGTTTCGTAGCCGTGGGGAATCATCAGCAGCATGAATCGCATGGTGCGTCTCCTTGGGTAGGTCCGGTTGCGTTGTGCTGGCGGCCGCTTCAGCCGCCGGCCTTGGCGCGGGCCTCGGTCTCGGCCCGCAGGCGGTCTTCCTGGGCGAGCAGCTCGGGCGTCATCGAGTCGCCGAAGTCGGCCGCCTCGAACACCTGGCGGATCTCGATCTCGCCTTCCTGGAACGGGCTGCGCTTGATCCATTCGATGGCTTCTTCCTTGGACTTGCACTGGAACAACCAGAAGCCGGCCAGCAGCTCCTTGGTCTCGGCGAAGGGGCCGTCGATGACGGTGCGCTTGGCCGGACCCTCGCAGCGCACGCGCACCCCCTTGGAGCTGGGGTGCAGGCCTTCGCCAGCCAGCAGCACGCCGGCCTTGACCAGTTCCTCGTTGAACTTGCCCATGGCGGTGAGGATTTCGGTGCTGGGCATCACGCCGGCTTCGGAATCGGCGTTGGCCTTGACCAGAATCATGAATCGCATGTCGTTTCTCCTGAAGGTTGATGAGCTTGGGAGCGGCTCGATGGAATTTGCCTGCTCCTGTTCACACGTCGGACGAGCGGAAGACGGATCGACACGCTCGCGTCGATCTATTTGTAATTTTGTGCTTCAGAAACTCGAGGCTTCAGGGCAGGTAGCCGCAGAAGCGCAACACATGCCCGTCGGGCTCGCGGATCGCGAATTCGCGCAGGCCCCAAGGCTGGGAGACCGGCGGCTCGATGATCGTCACGCCGCGCTTCATGTAAGCGGCATGCAGCCCGTCAATGTCCTTGCCCACGTGGATCACGATTTCGCCGCGCCAAGGTTTGGCCTCGCGCGCGTTGCACTGCCACAGCCGCAGGTAGACCGGGTCGCCGTAGCTGCGGTCGCCCTTCTTCACGCGGGCGTAGCTGGGCGGCTCTCCCGCGATGAAATCGAGCTCGAAGCCCAGCACGTCGCGAAACCAGCGCGCGGCGCGCGAGACATCCGACACCGGCAGCACCGGCTGAACGCCATGGAATTCATGCAGGGTGCCCAGATCGGGCGCCGGGCTCACACCGGCCTTCGCGTCCATTTCAATTGGCCGTGCGGCGAAGGGTTGCGACGCGCTCGGCAATCGCGTCGATGTCGAGGGCGTCCTCGGCCTTCGCCAGGTAGGTTTCCAGGTCGCGCACGGCCTGCGTCGTGTTGCCCTGTTCGGCGTGCGCGACGCCGCGGTCGCGGTACTCGCCCCAGGCGCTGGGCAGCAGCGCGATCAGGCGGTCCTGCACGGCGATGACGCGCTGCCAGTCTTCCTGCGCGTGATGCACTTCCTTCAGGTTGCGCAGCATGCGGGCGATGATTTCGCGCGGACTGGCAGGCTGCAGGTACAGGCCCAGCGGCACGTCGAAATCGCCGACGAGGCCGTTGCTGCGCTTGTAGGGCTCGAGCCGCTCGCCCAGTTCCTCGCGCGACAGCGACTTGCCGGTGAAGGGATCGATCACCACCTGCCCCTTGGGCAGCGTCACCTTGAGCATGAAATGCCCCGGAAAGCCGATGCCGCGCGCCTGCAGGCCCAGGCCCTGCGCCAGCTCCATCCACAGCACGGCCAGCGAGATCGGAATGCCGCGGCGGGTGCGCAGCACGGCGTTCAGGTAGCTGTTGTCGGGGTCGTAGTAGTCGTTGACGTTGCCGCCGAAGCTCAGGTCGTTGAAGAAGAACTGGTTCAGGGCGCGCAGGCGGGCCAGTGGCGCGGCGTCGGCCGGCAGGCGGCGCTTGAGGCGGGCGAGGAGTTGGTCGACATCGCCCAGCACCTGCTGCACATCGAGTTCGGGGTATTCGTCCTGCGCCAGGCTGGCGGCCGCTTCGAGCAGCGGAAAGTGATCGTCGCTGCAGACCAGCGATTCGAAATACTCCAGTGCGGTGGGAACCTGAAAGCTGAACGTCATGTGTCTTTGTAGAGGAGCCCGCCAGGTGCGTCAAGGCGGGACACGTGCGGATTGCGGCGCCTGCGCGCGAGGGTTCAGCGGCGAACGAAGCTGCGCAGCCGCACACCCACCGCCGCCAGCACGGCGAAATAGAGCAGCGCGGCGCCGGCGATCAGCGCGGCGAGCAGGCCGATGCGCAGCAGGCGCTGGTCGCGCAGAGCGATCCAGTCGAAATGCGCCGAGCCCCAGACCAACAGGCCCGCCAGCACCAGCGTGCCGGCCAGCACCTGCAGCGCGAACCTGCCCCAGCCCGGCTCGGGCCTGTAGCTGCCGCGGCGCACCAGGCCGACCAGCAGCCACGTCGAGTTGACCAGCGCGCCGATGGCGATGGTCAGGGTCAGCGCCGCGTGCTGCAGCACCGGCACCAGGAAGATGTTGAGGATCTGCGTCAGCACCAGCACGCCCACGGCGATGAGCATCGGCGTGCGCGTGTCGTGCTTGGCGTAGTAGCCGGGTGCCAGCACCTTCACGGCCACGATGCCGACCAGCCCGACGCCGTAGCCCATCAGCGCCAGGGTGGTGCGGCCCACGTCCTCTCCCGAGTAGGCGCCGTTGTGGAAGAGCACCGCCACCAGCGGTTTTGCGAACAGCAGCAAGGCGACGGCGCACGGCGCCGACAGCAGCACCACGAGGCGCAGGCCCCAGTCGAGCAGCGAGGAATAGCGCGCGTCGTCCTTGGCGGCGCGGGCGCCGGCCAGCTGCGGCATCAGCACCACGCCGAGGGCGACGCCGAGCATCGCGGTGGGAAACTCCATCAGCCGGTCGGCGTTGGTGATCCAGGTGACGCTGCCCACCGCCAGGTGGGAGGCGATCTGCGTGTTGATGAGCAGCGATATCTGCGCCACGCTCACACCCAGCAGCGCGGGCAGCATCAGCCTGAGCACCTTGCGCGTGTTCGGGTCGGTCCAGGCGGTGCGCAGCGACCGAAGGCTGGTTCCCACGCGCGGCATCAGCCCCAGCTTGCGCAGTGCCGGCATCTGCAGCGCAAGCTGCAGCACGCCGCCCACCATCACGCCCACGCACTGTGCATAGATCGGCTCGATGCCCCAGTGCCGGAAAAGCGGCGCCCCGACCAGAATCGACAGGATCAGCGCCACGTTGAGCAGCACCGGCGAGGCCGCCGGCACCGCGAACTTGCGCCAGGTGTTGAGAATGCCGCCCGCCAGCGCCACCAGCGACATGAAGCCGATGTACGGGAACATCCAACGCGTCATGACGATGGCGGCGTCGAAGCCGGGCAGCCCGCTGGCCATGGCCCAGACCAGCAGGGGCGCGCCGGCCACGCCTGCCACGCAGACGATCAGCAGCGTCCAGGTCAACAGCGTGGCAACGTGGTCGATGAGCTGCCTGGCGCCCTCCTCCCCGGCTTCGGCCTTGCGCGCGGCCAGCACCGGCACGAAGGCCTGGCTGAAGGCGCCTTCGCCGAAGACCCGCCGGAACAGGTTGGGGATGCGGAATGCGACGTTGAACGCGTCGGTCAGCGCGCTGACGCCGAAAACCGAGGCAAACAGCACGTCGCGCACGAGGCCCGTGATCCGCGAGGCGAGGGTCAGCAGGGAGACGGTGGAGGCGGATTTGAGCAGGGACACGGGGGCCGAGTGTAGGGCCCGCCAAACCCCTGAAACGGGCCGATTCGGCGGAAAAGGCAACCCGGCCTATAATCGAGGGCTTTGCTGCATCATCCTCAGACACCTAAGGAACATTAAATATGGCATCCGCCAAGCCCAAGAAGAAGAACCCGCGCCTCGCCTCCGGCCGTAAGCGCGTCCGCCAGGACACCAAGCTCAACGCTGCGAACACCTCGCTGCGCTCCAAATACCGTACCGCTGTCAAGAACGTCGAAAAGGCTGTTCTGGCTGGCGACAAGACCAAGGCAAGCGAACTGTTCGCGAAGGCCCAGAGCATCGTCGACACCGTCGCCGACAAGGGCATCTTCCACAAGAACAAGGCCGCCCGCGACAAGAGCCGCCTGTCGGCCAAGGTCAAGGCCCTCGCCCTGGCGCCTGAAAAGGCCGCCGCCTGACACCTGTCAGGCAAGCCCGGATCGGAATCCTCCGGTCCGCCGTTTGATCGGGGTGCGCTGCAGCAAAGTGTAAAAAACCGCCTTCGGGCGGTTTTTTCATGCCCGGCTGGTTCATGAAACCAGGGGATGGACAAGAAAAAAGGCCGGTCAGGCCTTTGGGGGTGGGGTGTCGGGAACCAGACAGGCTTCGGCGACCTGCAGATCGTTGTCCTTGGCGAAATTCACACAGAAGTCCCAAGCCATGGGCTCGGCGTCGCGCAGCGCTCGGTTCACGACCACGCACTTCACGCCATTGATGGTCGTCGGCACGCACCAGGGCGAATAGCTCAGGTAGCTGCCCGGAAAGGCGCCGCCGGGGCGAAAAGAGCTCATGACGCCGGCCAGGCGCTCGGCCCAATCGCTCGGGCGAAAGGTCCGGCCATCCTTGGTAATTCCCTGGATGAAGATTTCTTTGGCAGTGGAGGAAATCATCGTTGAATGAGGCGACCGGAGCAGGTGCTGCGGTGCAGCAAGCGATTCTATCCGCGGCACTTTTTGCATCCTGAACACGGGGCATTGCTGTAATGCGCAATCCTCAACGAAGCCGTCAAACCGCACGCCTAGAATCCGCGTTCCCTATCTGGAGAACCCGAATGAGCGCTACCGCCCAGCCCACCTCGCCCCACGTCATGAACACCTACGGTCGCCTGCCGATCGCGCTGTCGCACGGCCAGGGCTGCCGAGTCTGGGACACCACGGGCAAGGCCTATATCGACGGCCTCGGCGGTATCGCAGTGAACACCCTGGGCCACAACCACCCCGAGCTGGTGCCCGCCCTGCAGGACCAGCTGACCAAGCTGATCCACAGTTCCAACTACTACCACGTGACCGGCCAGGAGCAGCTCGCCACCAAGCTGACCGAAATCTCGGGGCTCACCAACGCGTTCTTCTGCTGCACGGGTCTCGAAGCCAACGAAGCCGCATTGAAGCTGGCCCGCAAGTTCGGCCATGACAAGGGCATCGAGCGCCCCGAGATCGTCGTCTACGAAGCCGCCTTCCACGGCCGCAGCATCGCCACCCTCTCGGCCACCGGCAATCCCAAGGTGCAGGCCGGCTTCGGCCCGCTGGTCGAGGGCTTCATCCGCGTGCCGCTGAACGACATCGAGGCACTGAAGAAGGCCACCGAAGGCAACCCCAATGTTGTGGCCGTGTTCTTCGAAACCATCCAGGGCGAAGGCGGCATCAACCCGATGCGCTGGGAATACCTGAAGCAGGTGCGCGCCCTGTGCGACGAGCGCGACTGGCTCATGATGATCGACGAGGTGCAGTGCGGCATGGGCCGCACCGGCAAATGGTTCGCCCACCAGTGGGCGGGCATCAAGCCCGACGTCATGCCGCTGGCCAAGGGCCTGGGCTCGGGCGTGCCGATCGGCGCCGTGGTGGCCGGCCCCAAGGCCGCCAACATCTTCGGGCCCGGCAACCACGGCACCACATTCGGGGGCAACCCGCTCGCGATGCGCGCCGGCATCGAGACCATCCGCATCATGGAAGAGCACCAGCTGCTCGAGAACGCTGCCACCGTGGGCGCCCACCTGAAGGCCGCGCTGGAGCGCGAAATCGGCGGCCTGCCGGGCGTGAAGGAAATCCGCGGACAGGGCCTGATGCTCGGCATCGAGCTCGACCGCCCCTGCGGCGTGATCCTGAACCGCGCCTGCGACGCGGGCCTCCTGCTGAGCGTGACGGCCGACAAGGTGATCCGCCTCGTGCCGCCGCTCATCCTGACCACGGCCGAAGCCGACGAGATCGTCGCCATCCTCGCGCCGATCGTGAAAACCTTCCTGTCGGAGCCTGCAGCGCAATGACGACCGCCGCCACGCCCAACGCCATCCGCCACTACCTGCAGTTCTCGGACTTCACGGCCGACGAATATGCCTACCTCTTCGATCGCATGGCGATCATCAAGAAGAAGTTCAAGACCTACGAGAAGCACCAGCCGCTGGTCGACCGCACGCTGGCCATGATCTTCGAGAAGGCCAGCACGCGCACCCGCGTGAGCTTCGAGGCCGGCATGTACCAGCTCGGCGGCAGCGTGGTGCACCTGACCACCGGCGACAGCCAGCTGGGCCGCGCCGAGCCCATCGAGGACAGCGCCAAGGTCATCAGCCGCATGGTCGACCTCGTGATGATCCGCACGTACGAGCAGACCAAGATCGACGCCTTCGCCGCGCACTCGCGCGTTCCGGTCATCAACGGCCTTACCAACGAATTCCACCCCTGCCAGATCCTCGCGGACATCTTCACCTACATCGAGCACCGCGGTTCGCGCGACGCGGGAGGCGATGCCCTTTCGTGCCTCAAGGGCAAGACCGTGGCCTGGGTCGGCGACGGCAACAACATGGCCAACACCTGGCTGCAGGCGGCCGAGATCCTGGGCTTCACGGTGCACGTGAGCACGCCCAGCGGCTACGAGGTCGACCAGTCGATCGCGGGCATTCGCTCGGGCGACAGCTACAAGGTCTTCCAGGACCCGATGGAGGCCTGCCGCGGCGCCGACCTCGTCACCACCGACGTCTGGACCAGCATGGGCTACGAGGCCGAGAACGAGGCGCGCCGCAAGGCCTTTGCCGACTGGTGCGTCGACGAGGACATGATGCGCATCGCGCAGCCCGACGCCCTCTTCATGCACTGCCTGCCCGCGCACCGCGGCGAGGAAGTGCAGGCCGAAGTAATCGACGGGCCGCAGTCGGTGGTGTGGGACGAGGCCGAGAACCGGCTGCATGCGCAGAAGGCGCTGATGGAGTTCCTGCTCCTCGGCAAGTTATAGGCACTCCCCCAGGTTCCGCGCACTTCGTGCCGCTTCGCCATCCCCCTCGCCGGGGGCAACACCTGCGGCCCCGCAAAGCCGGTTCCGCGGTGTTCCTGAGACAGATCGTCAACTGGGCCTTGCCATGAATGACTGCCAGCAATGCGGCGCCTGCTGCGCCAGCTACCGCGTCGACTTCAGCGTCCATGAGCTCGACGGCAACGGCGGCAAGGTGCCTTCCGGCCTCGCCGTCGAGGTGAACGACGCCATCTGCCGCATGCGCGGCACCGACCACACGCCCATGCGCTGCGCAGCGCTCACCGGCAAGATCGGCCAAGCCGTGGGTTGCGGCATCTACGAATGGCGCCCCAATCCGTGCCACGAGCTGCAGGCCGGCAGCGACGCCTGCGAGCGGGCGCGCGCCCGGCACGGACTGCCCGCGCTGTCGCCGCTTCATTGACAGCTTCAACTCGTCACATAAGGTGTTGGAAATAACCGACACCACGACCGCTCGCCGGGCGCTAACTTCGCGCCATGCGTTCAAAGCAACCCCGCCCCCGAATCTGGGACATTTCGCCGCCCGTGCATGAAGGCACGCCGGTGTTTCCCGGCGATACGCCCTACCAGCAGCGCTGGGCAGCGACCATCTCGCCGGACTGCCCGGTGAACGTCAGCGAGATCAAGCTCTCGCCCCACGTCGGCGCGCACGCCGATGCGCCGCTGCACTACGACCCCGCAGGCCAGACCATCGGCAACGTCGACCTCACGCCCTTCCTCGGCCCCTGCCGCGTGATCCATGCGATCGACAAGGGCCCGCTGATCGAATGGGAGCACATCTCCCACGCCGTCGACAGCAACCTGCCGCAGCGCGTGCTGGTGCGCACCTACACCGCCATGCCGGTGGACCGATGGGACCCTCGGCTTGCCGCCTACGCCCCCGCCACCGTCGAGCGCCTCGCGGCCATGGGCGTGAAGCTCATCGGCATCGACACCGCCAGCATCGACCCGGCCGACAGCAAGACGCTGGAAAGCCACCAACGCATCCGCCGCCTCGACCTGCGCGTGCTCGAGAACCTCGTGCTCGACGACGTTCCCGAGGGCGACTACGAACTCATCGCGCTGCCGCTCAAGCTGGTCAGCGCCGATGCATCTCCCGTTCGCGCGGTCCTGCGCGAACTCCCCCGCTGAAACCTCCAACATGACGACCCTTGCAGACTGCCGCGCGCTAGACGCGCAAGACCCGCTGCGCGCCTTGCGCGACCAATTCACCATTCCCGAGGACGTGCTCTACCTCGACGGCAACTCGCTTGGCGTGATGCCCAAGGCCGCCGCGGCGCGCATCGCCGAAGTCGTGACGAAGGAATGGGGCGAAGGCCTGATCCGCTCGTGGAACACCGCAAGCTGGTTCGACCTGCCGCAACGCCTGGGTGACAAGGTAGCCCGACTGATCGGCGCCGCGCCCGGCGAAGTGGTGTGCACCGACAGCACCTCGGTCAATCTCTACAAGGTGCTGTTCGCTGCGCTGTCGCAGCACAAGGACAGTGGCCGAAAGCTGGTGGTGAGCGAACGCAGCAACTTTCCGACCGACCTCTACATCGCCGAGTCGCTGTGCCGCGAACGCGGCTTCACGCTCAAGCTGATCGATGCGAGCGAACTGCCGGACGTTCTGACCGACGAAGTGGCCGTGCTGATGCTGACGCACGTGAACTACCGCACCGGCGCCATGCACGATATGAAAGCCGTCACCGCCGCCGCGCACGCCGCGGGCGCGCTCACGGTGTGGGACCTCGCTCACAGCGCGGGCGCGGTGCCGGTCGCGCTCAACGAGAGCAACGCCGACTACGCGATCGGCTGCGGCTACAAGTACCTCAACGGCGGCCCCGGCGCACCGGCCTTCGCATGGGTGCACACGAAGCATGCGGGCCAGTTCGAGCAGCCGCTGTCGGGCTGGTGGGGCCACGCGGCGCCCTTCGAGTTCACGCCGCACTATCGCCCGGCCCCAGGCGTCGGGCGGTACCTCTGCGGCACGCAGCCGATCATCGCGCTCGCGGGCCTGGAATGCGGTCTCGACACCGTGCTCGCGGCCGAAGCCTTCAACGGCGATCACGGCGCGATGGCAGCGCTGCGCACGAAGTCGCTCGCGCTGACCGATCTCTTCATCAAGCTGGTGGAAGAACGCTGCGCCGGCCAGGGCCTCTCGCTCATCACCCCACGCGATCACGCCCAACGCGGCTCGCAGGTCTGCCTGAGCCGTGAAGAAGGCGCCTACGCCATCGTGCAGGCGCTGATCGCGCGCGGCGTCATCGGCGACTACCGCGCCGGCGACTCGCAGATGCCCGACATCCTGCGCTTCGGCTTCACGCCGCTGTACATCGGCTTCGAGGACGTGTGGAATTCGGTCGAACACCTCGTGCAGGTGCTCGAGACGGGCGAGTGGAAGCGCGAAGAGTTCAACCGCAAGAACGCCGTCACCTGAGCGGCGCCGCATCATGAAACACGCATTGCTCGCTCTTTCCGCCACGCTGCTGATGGCGGCAGCCCCCGCCCTTGCACAGCAGCCGAACTTCACGCTGCCGCAACTGAAGGCCTTCGTCGTCCTGTCGCCCGACGCCTTCCGCCAGGAGATCAAGCGCCAGGGCTTCTCGTATGCCGACAAGACCGTGACCGACGAGGTCAGCATGATCGAGTACGAGAAGTTCGTCGACGGCCAGACCACGCATCTCATGAAGTCCACCTATGTGGAAAGCCGCGGCAGCGAGAACAGCATCCAGCTCTCGCTGACCGACAAGGCCGCCTTCGATCGCCTCGTGAAGGAAGTGCGCGACGCCGGCTACGCCCCGGCCGAGAAAGGCCGCATCCCGGGCGGCGAAACCTACCAGCAGTTCAAGCGCAAGGACGAAGCCGTGCGCTTCGTCTACCCCAGGAAAGAGTCCGGCATGGGCCTCCCCTCCTACACCGCCGTGGTCTGGCGATGACCAACCAGCAAACATCATGAGCACCGAAAAAATCGTACACGAAGAAAAGGCGCAACTGGACTTCAGCAAGTCCATGAGCTACGGCGACTACCTGCACCTCGACGAGATCCTCAACGCCCAGCACCCGCTATCGCCCGCGCACGACGAGATGCTGTTCATCGTGCAGCACCAGACCAGCGAACTCTGGATGAAGCTCATGCTGCACGAGTTGCGCGCGGCCATCGGCTGCATCGCCGACGAGAAGCTGGCCGACGCCTTCAAGATGCTCGCGCGCGTGAGCCGCATCATGGAACAGCTGGTGAGCGCATGGACCGTGCTCTCGACCATGACGCCGCCCGAGTACACGGCGATGCGCCCCTACCTCGCCAACTCCAGCGGCTTCCAGAGCGCGCAGTACCGCTGCATCGAGTTCGCGCTCGGCAACAAGAACGCCGCCATGCTCAAGCCGCACGCGCACCGTGCCGACCTGCTCGCGCAGGTCGAGGCGGCCTATCGCGCCCCCTCCCTGTACGACGAGTCGCTTCGCCTGCTGGCGCGCCGCGGCCTTCCTGTGCCCGCCGACCGGCTGGAACGCGACTGGACCCAGCCCTACGAGGCGAGCGACGGCGTCGAAGCCGCGTGGCTCACGGTCTACCGGAACCCGCACGATCACTGGGACCTGTACCAGCTCGGCGAAAAGCTCACCGACCTCGAAGATGCATTCCGCCTCTGGCGCTTCCGCCACGTGACGACGGTGGAGCGTGTGATCGGCTTCAAGCGCGGCACCGGCGGCACGGGCGGCGTGAGCTACCTGCGCAAGATGCTCGACGTGGTGCTGTTTCCCGAGATCTGGAAGCTGCGCACCGATCTGTAGGCGCACAAGCCACGCAAACGCCCTAATAAAGCTGGGGTGGTCC
This sequence comes from Variovorax sp. Varisp46, assembly GCF_059491885.1. Taxonomy (NCBI): domain Bacteria; kingdom Pseudomonadati; phylum Pseudomonadota; class Betaproteobacteria; order Burkholderiales; family Comamonadaceae; genus Variovorax; species Variovorax sp. Varisp46. Next base: position 697,862 of record NZ_CP168515.1, on the reverse strand, counting down.
GGATTGCTCCGCTGGCGCAAAGCGCTACATTTTTGGAAACAACGGAGGCCCCCGCCATGAACGACATCCGGTTCACACCCGACGAGCTTTCCACCTTGCGCGAACATGGCGTCGTGCTGTTCGCCGACCGCGTGATCTTCGACGCACAGCCGCCGATGCCGCGGCAGCAGATCGATGCCGTGCAAGCCCAGTGCGCGGGCCCGGTCCCCGAAGCGCTGCTCGCGCTGTGGCTGCAGACCGCGGGCGGGCGGCTCGACTACGACCTGTCGCTCGAGATGAACGGCAATCTCGAAGCCATCAGCTGGAACGAGCTGTTCTGGAACGGCAGCGACGGCTACCACGACCTGCAGGGCTGGATCGCGCACGAACTCGAACTGGCCGAGGAAGCCGCGCAGGAAGGCGGCACGGCGTGGAGCGGCAAGCTCACGCACCTGCCTTTCGGCGGCTTCGAATACACCGACCGCATCTACGCGGTGGTGGAGCCCGGCGCCGGGCACGGGCAGGTCATCGCCTGGAAGAAGGGCCTGCCGCCGGCATGGACGCATGCGCTGCACGAAGACAGCGTGAACACCATCGCGCCCGACCTCATGGGTGCCTTCGCGGCTCTGCACCTGGAAGAAGACCCGCTGGCCCCCACGGGCGACTACTTCTCGGGGCAGACGCTGCTCGAATACCTCGACGACCGCCACGAGGAGCACGGACTCGACCTTGACCTGATGGACAAGCTGGTGGCCTTCTATTCCCGTGCCGTGGCCGACTGGCGCTCGCCACTGGCCGCGGGCACGCTGCGCCACCAGCCCTCGCTTGCACGCGTAGCGCTGCGCCATGCCATCGCGACCGACGATGCCGAGCTGGTCGCCGAGCTCGCTGCCGCGGGCGTGGGCTTCGACGGCCCGCTGCAAGGTAGCGCGCTCGCGACCGACGTCGCTGTGGGGCACGGCGCTTTCGCCGCGGCCGCGGCACTGGTGCGTGCGGGTGCGCCGGTGGCGGCCGATGCACTGCGCAACATCGATGGACAGATCGCGCCCGAACTCACGAGCGCGCTGCTGGCCAACGGCGCGGAGCCCAACGTGGCTGCGATCGTCAAGTGCGCGGCCTGCGGTGCGCCCGCGAGCGCGCACCTGATCGCGGATGCCTGTGCGCGGGCGGGCATCGACGTGCAGCCGGCCTTCACCGCGGACCGCGATGCGATGCTGCTCGAACTGAAGACCACGCTCGCCGACAAGCACGGCCACTACCTGGGGCAGGAAGGGCTTGCAGAGCGCATCGAGCACCTGCAGACTTTTCAGCTGTGAAACGAACTCTCCTTGCGTGATGCGTGGCCTGTGCACGCACCCCAGGGGACACAAGCATCAACCGCCGTACAGCCACGGCTGGTCGAGCAGCTTTGCTCCCAACAAGCGCATCGCCATGTCGCGCCCCAACCGCATTGCGCCCGTGGCGTGGAAGATCTCGCCGTTGCGGCGCGCGCGCGCCTGCACCTGCGCATTGCGTGCCCAGCGCGCCTCGGCATAGCGCGCGAACGCGGCGGGCACGTCGGCGGCGCTGCCGTCGCCCAGCGCATCGGCCAGCGCCACCGCGTCTTCGATGGCCATGCCCGCGCCCTGCGCGAGGTACGGCACCATCGGATGCGCCGCATCGCCTACCAGCGCGATGCGCTCGTGCGCCATGTCGGCTGCGCCGCTCAGGGGTGCACGGTCACCGAGCGACCACGCGCGCCAGCCGGGCATGGCGTCGAGCAGCGCCTGCAGGCCTGCGCAGCTGCGGCCCATGGCCTGCTTCAGCGCGGCGATGCTGCCGGCCTGGTCCCAGTCGCGCGCATCCCCTGCGGGGACGGACTCGGCGATGACAACCACGTTGAGCCAATCGCCGCCGCGCACCGGGTACGCCACCGCATGCAGGCGCGGGCCGAGCCAGACGTCGACCTGCCCGCCGCATTGCGGCGGGCAGCCTCGCCTGCTCGGCCATGGCGCGCCAGGCCGTGTGGCCGGTGACGCGCGGCGGTTGCGCGGCAGACGCGGAGTCGAGCTGCTGCCGCACCATGCTCCATAGGCCATCGGCTCCGACGACGGCTTCGCCTTCCCAGGCACGCGCATCGGTGCTCGACAGGCACACGAGGTCGTCGCTGGTTTCCACCTGCGTGATGTGCGCCGCGGTGACGAGCGTGCCGGTGCCGCGTGCGCGTACGGCATCGAGCAGCAGGCCGTGCAGATCGGCGCGGTGCACGCAGAAATAGGGAGCGCCGTAGCGCTGCTGCATGGCGTCTCCGAGCGGCATGCGAGCCAGCTCCGAACCGCTTCCGGCGCTGTGCACCGCGAGCGCATCGGGCCGCGCCGCAATGGCCGCGAGCCCGGAGCCCAGGTCGAGTTGCTGAAGGCGCCGCGTGGCGTTGGGGCCGAGCTGCACGCCGGCGCCGATTTCGCCGAAGGCCGCGGCCTGTTCGAAGACGTCGGCCCGGTGCCGTCGGCGGGACAGCGCCAGCGCAACGGCCAGCCCTCCGATGCCGCCCCCGGCGACGAGGATGTGCGCGGGCATCGGCTCAGCGGCTGTGCGTGGACGACGGCGCGATGGTGCCCTGGTCGGCTTCGGGTTGCTTAAGGGTAGTCTTGGGAGCGCAGCTTCCACAGCTGTCGCAAGAGCCGCAGCCCGAGGTCTTTGCCAGCGAGGCGGCCAGCTCCTTCGCGCGGGCTTCGTCGACCCAGCCCGCGCGGTGCGTACCGGCCGCGAGCTTCTGCGCCGCGCCGCGGCGCCAGCCCGCGGGCATCCAGCGCCAGACCGCATAGAGCGCGGCTGCCGCGACGATCAATCCGACGATCAGTTGTTGCGTCATATCTCAAATACTCCAATCCCGAAGCCTATACCGCGGGGAATACCGCGGAACCGGCTTCGCCGGGCCGCCGGTATTGCCCCCTGCAGGAGGGTGGGCAGCCACACGAAGTGGGCAAGCCTGGGGGTTTGCTTTTTTACCCCGCTCCGAGTGCCAGTGCAACGCGGTAGGTGATGAAGCACGCCATGTAGGCCAGCGCAAAAAGATAGCCGGCCATGATCCAGACGTACTTCCACGAGCCTGTCTCGCGCTTCACGGCCGCGAGCGTCGAGATGCACTGCGGCGCGAACACGTACCAGACCAGCAGCGACAGCGCGGTAGCCAGCGACCAGCTGCCCGCGATCAGCGGCTCCAGCTGCCCCGCCACGTCGTCGCCCGTGGCCGACAGCGCATACACCGTGCCGAGCGCTCCCACGGCCACCTCGCGCGCCGCCATGCCCGGCACCAGCGCAATCGATATCTGCCAGTTGAAGCCGATGGGCGCGAAGATGTGCTCCAGCCCGCGGCCGATCATGCCGGCCAGGCTGTACTGGATGGCCGGCCCGGTCGCGCCTTCCGGCGGCGAGGGGAAGGTCGACAGGAACCACAGCAGGATGGTCAGCGTGAGGATGATCGTGCCCACGCGCTGGATGAAGATCCAAGCCCGTTCGTACAGGCCCAGCGCCAGGTTGCGCGGGTTCGGCCAGCGGTAGGCGGGCAGCTCCATCAGCAGCGGCGAATGCGAGGTGCTGTCGCGAAAGCGCTTCATCATCCAGGCCACGGCCATCGCCGAGACGATGCCGAACACGTAAAGCGCGAACAGCACCACGCCCTGCAGGTTGAACACGCCGCCCACCGTGCGCGCCGGAATGAAGGCCGCAATCAGCAGCGCATACACCGGCAGCCGCGCCGAGCAGGTCATGAGCGGCGCGATCATGATGGTCGTGATGCGGTCGCGCCAGTTGCTGATGGTGCGCGTGGCCATCACGCCGGGAATGGCACAGGCGAAGCTCGACAGCAGCGGAATGAACGAGCGGCCCGAGAGGCCCACGGTGCCCATCACGCGATCGAGCAGGAAGGCCGCACGCGGCAGGTAGCCCGAGTCTTCCAGAGCGAGGATGAAGAGGAAAAGAATCAGGATCTGCGGCAGGAAGACGATCACGCCGCCCACGCCGGCGATGACCCCGTCGACCAGCAGGCTCTGCAGCATGCCCTCCGGCATGTGCGCCTTGAGCAGGCTGCCCAGCCCCTCGGTGCCGGCCTTGATGGCGTCCATCGGCACATTGGCCCAGCTGAACACGGCCTGGAACATCAGGAACATGGTGGCGGCGAGCACCAGCATGCCCCACAGCGGATGCATCACCACGCGGTCGATGCGGTCGCTGGTGGCGAGGCTGCCCGCCGGCTCCTTCACCGCCAGGCCGAGGATGCGGCGCACCTCGCGCTGCGTGGCCAGCACGTCGTCGAGCCCCGGTGCCCGCCAGGGCTGGGGCGCAGCGGCGGCCACGGGCGTGTCGAGCGCTTCGAGCAGGCCCTGCGCGCCACCGCTGTGCACGCCGACCGTCTCGATGACCGGCACGCCCAGTTCGCGAGAGAGCACCGCCGTGTCGACCGCGATGCCCTGCTTCCTGGCCATGTCGGTCATGTTGAGCGCCACCACCATCGGCAGGCCCAGCCGCCTGGCCTCGAGCACCAGCCGCAGGTTCAGGCGCAGGTTGGTGGCGTCGGTGACGCACACCAGCAGGTCGGGCAAGGCTTCCTTGCTCCGGCCGGTGACGACGTCGCGGGTGACGGCCTCGTCGGCGCTCAGCGCGTTCAGGCTGTAGGCACCCGGCAGGTCGAGCACGAACACGCGGCGGCCCGATGGCGTGCGCAGCGTGCCTTCCTTGCGCTCGACCGTCACGCCGGCGTAGTTGGCCACCTTCTGGCGGCTGCCGGTGAGCAGGTTGAACAGCGCGGTCTTGCCGCAGTTGGGGTTGCCCAGCAAGGCGATACGGCCGGGCTGAGCGGTAGGCGCGAGGCGCCCGGGACCCTGGATGACGGCTTCAACCATGGTTGGCGGCTCCCGGCGTGACGTGGATCAGCGCGGCCTCGTGGCGGCGCAGTGCGAAGGTGGTGTGGCCGAGGCGGACCGCCAGCGGTTCGCGGCCCGGGATGCCGCTGGCGACGATGCGCACGGCCTCGCCGGGCACGAAGCCGATTTCCGTCAGGCGCAGGACCAGTTCGCGGCCGTCCGCATCCTCGGGGCGCGCCACGTCGAGCACGGTCGCCCACTGGTTGTTCGGAAGCTGGTCGAGGCGCAGGGCGACGGCGGTGGTCGGTGCTGCGCCGAAATCGATGGTTCGCACGGTGAGATGACGCCCGGAATATCGGGCGCGCCGGTAAGCAAAGGCTAGATGCTAGCAATTCTCACTCACAAAAACCTGACCAACCCCCTCAAAAGCATGGAAGCCCGGCAAATCGGGGGGTTTTCGCTCGGTTCGGCCGCCCGTACCGGGCTCAAACGGCCAGTTCGACGACGCGTGCGGTGACGGCATCGCCGTCGATCAGCAGTTCGGCCACGGCGATGGGCAGCTTGAACCGGCGCGGGCCCGCGCTGCCCGGATTGACGTACAGCACGCCGCCGCGCTCCGCGATCTTCGGCTGATGCGAATGGCCCGAGACGACCACGCGCACGCCGGCCGCGGACGGGTCGATCCCGAGTTGCGCGAGGTCGTGGATGGCATGGAGGCGCACATCGCCGAATTCCAGCAGTTCGGTTTCAGCGATCGTCTCGGCCCAGGGCTCGCGGTCGTTGTTGCCGCGCACGGCCGTCAGCGGCGCGATGGCTGCGAGCGCCTCGAGGATGCCGGCGCTGCCGATGTCGCCGCCATGCACGATGAAGTCGCTGCCTTTCAGGAAAGCGACGGCCTCGGGCCGCAGGAGCCCGTGGGTGTCGGAAATGAGGCCGATGCGGAGCATGGAAGAAGAAAGGCCTCTCGGGAAAACAAGCCCGTGCTATTCCAGCAGTTGCCGCAGCACGAAGGGCAGGATGCCGCCGTGCTTGTAGTAGTCGACCTCGATCGGCGTGTCGATGCGCAGGCGCACCGTCACCTCCTGATGCGTGTCGTCGGCGCGGTGCACGACCAGCTTCACGTCCATCTGCGGCTTCAGCTCGCTGCCAATCACCACGTCGATCTTCTCGTCGCCGGTGAGGCCCAGCGTCTGCCACGAATCGGCGCCGCGGAACTGCAGCGGCAGCACGCCCATGCCGACCAGGTTGGCGCGATGGATGCGCTCGAAGCTGCGCGCCACCACGGCCTTGATGCCCAGCAGCTGCGTGCCCTTGGCCGCCCAGTCGCGCGAGGAGCCGGTACCGTACTCCTCGCCGCCGAACACCACCGTCGGCACGCCCTGCGCCATGTACTTCATGGCGGCGTCGTAGATGAACATCTTCTCGTTGCCGGGCTGGAACAGCGTGACGCCGCCCTCTTCCTGCGTGCCGTTGGCGTCCGGCGGAATCATCAGGTTCTTGATGCGCACGTTGGCGAAGGTGCCGCGCATCATCACGTCGTGGTTGCCGCGGCGCGAACCGTAGCTGTTGAAGTCGGCCTTGGCCACGCCATGCGCCTTGAGCCAGATGCCCGCGGGCGAGCTTTCCTTGATGGAGCCGGCCGGCGAGATGTGGTCGGTGGTGATCGAGTCGCCGAACAGCGCCATGACGCGTGCGCCCTTGAAGCCCGCGTCCGACGCGTGCGGCGTCATCCTGAAGCCCTCGAAGAACGGCGGCTCGGCGATGTAGGTCGACTTCGGCCAGTCGTACACCTGGCCGTTGGTGCCCTCGATGCTGCTCCAGAACTTGCCCGGGTCGGTCTTGACCTTGTCGTAGTTCTCGCGGAACGATTTCGCATTCATCGCGTAGCGCAGGTTCTCGTCGATTTCCTTCGGCGTGGGCCAGATGTCGCCCAGGTACACGTCCTTGCCGTTCCGGCCCTTGCCCACGGGCTCGGTCATGAGGTCGGTCATCACGTTGCCGGCGATGGCGAAGGCCACCACCAGCGGCGGCGAGGCGAGGAAGTTGGCCTTCAGGTTCGGATGGATGCGCGCCTCGAAGTTGCGGTTGCCCGACAGCACGGCCGCGCCGATCAGGTCGTTCTTGGTGATGGCCTCGTTGATCTCGGGCGTCAGGTCGCCGGCGTTGCCGATGCAGGTGGTGCAGCCGTAGCCCGCGAGGTAGAAGCCGAGCTTTTCGAGGTACGGCAGCAGGCCGGCCTTCTCCAGGTATTCGGTGACGATGCGCGAGCCGGGTGCCAGAGAGGTCTTGACGTGCGGCTTGACCGTGAGCCCCGCCTCCACAGCCTTCTTCGCGAGCAGGCCGGCAGCCAGCATCACGCTCGGGTTCGAGGTGTTGGTGCACGAGGTGATGGCCGCGATCAGCACGTCGCCGTTGCCGATGGTGACTTCGCCCTTGGGCGCCGGCGGTGCGGTGGCGCTGGTGTGTGCCGCGGCGTGGGTCGAACGGTTGGCCACCATCTCGATCACGTCGCGCGGCGCACCGGGCGGCGGCGCCGCGGCTTCGTCGTGGCCGCGCACGCCGTTCACGCTCAGCGGATAGCGCAGCTTGAGCTTGTCGGCCGGCTGGTTGAAGCCGTTGGCTTCGTTGGGCTTGCTGTAGAGCTCGGAGAACTTGGTGGCCAGGTGGCCAAGGTCGATGCGGTCCTGCGGGCGCTTCGGGCCGGCCAGGCTCGGGGACACCGTGCCGAGGTCGAGCCTGACGATTTTCGTGTAGTCGATGTCGCCCGGGTTGGGCATGCCGTACAGGCCCTGCGCCTTGTAGTAGGCGGCGAAGCGCTCGACCTCTTCCTTGGTGCGGCCGGTGCCTTCGAAGTACGCCACGGTCATGTCGTCGACCGGGAAGAAGCCCATGGTCGCGCCGTATTCGGGCGCCATGTTGCCGATGGTCGCGCGGTCGGGCACGGCGATGGAAGCCGCGCCGGGGCCGAAGAACTCGACGAACTTGCCCACCACTTTCTCGGCCCGCAGGATTGCGGTGACGTACAGCACCAGGTCGGTCGCCGTGACGCCCTCGCGCAGCTTGCCGGTGAGCTCGAAGCCCACCACGTCGGGCGTGAGCATGTAGACCGGCTGGCCCAGCATGGCCGCCTCGGCCTCGATGCCGCCCACGCCCCAGCCGACCACGCCGATGCCGTTGATCATGGTCGTGTGGCTGTCGGTGCCGACCAGCGAGTCGGGATAGTAGGTGGGCACGTCGTTCGCGTCGCCCGGGCTCTTGTAGACGCCGCGGGCGAAGTATTCGAGGTTGACCTGGTGCACGATGCCGAATCCCGGCGGCACGACGCGGAAGGTGTCGAAGGCCTGCATGCCCCACTTCATGAACTGGTAGCGCTCGTTATTGCGCTGGAACTCCAGCTTCATGTTCAGGTCGAGCGCCTTGGGCGTGCCGTAGTAGTCGACCATGACCGAGTGGTCGACCACCAGGTCGACGGGCACCAGCGGCTCGATGGTCTTGGGCGACTTGCCGAGCTTGGCGGCCACGCTGCGCATGGCGGCCAGGTCGGCCAGCAGCGGCACCCCGGTGAAGTCCTGCAGCACCACGCGGGTGACGACGAAAGGAATCTCGTCGGTGCGCTCGGCGTTCGGCGCCCAGTGGGCCAGCTCTTCGACATGCTTGGCCGAGACCTTCTGCCCGTCGCAATTGCGCAGCACCGATTCGAGCACGATACGGATGGAAACCGGCAGGCGGTCGATGGTCGGGTACTGCTTGGCCAGTTCCTTCAGGGACCAGTATTTGCCGGACTTGCCCGATGCGGTCTTGAAGGTCTTGAGGGTGGACGCAAAGGCATGCGCCGGCGCTTTGGCCATGGGGGAACTCCTGTTTGTTCGTGGAAGCCTCTCAAAGATATCAGGGTTCGATGTCAACGGCTGTAGTCGGTCTTCCCTGCTGACGCCTTGCCGGGCCATGTTCCTCATGGCGAAAAATGCCGGGGACAGGGGTGTCGCCGGCATTCCGCGATCTCACCAGCGGCCAGCCGGCTCCAGGCCGGAAACCACGCGGGCACCGCCGCGGGTGCGGCGCAGCCCGGTCCACTGCAGCTCGGCCAGCACGACCACGCAGGCCACCTGCGCCAGCACCCAGGCCATGCCCAGCGCAGTGACCGGGAAGATGCCGCTCACCAGCAGCGCGACGCTGGCCACGGCCCAGCCGAAGTTGCCGGCGACGACCAGGCCGATGAGGGTACGCGGCGGCGCGCGGCGGCTGGCCATGAAAGCAGCGGCAGCCGCATAGGCCAGCAGAAAAACGCCCGTACCCGTGAGCAGCGGCGCCGGCAGGCCGGTCAACCTGGCCAGTGCGCCGGTGAACGCCACTTGCAGCGCGCCCGTCGCGGCGCAGGAAGCGGCATCGGCCCACATCACGTTGGGCAGGAAACGGGGGGATGCGAAGACGGACATGTGAATCTCCTTGGGTGGTTACGCCGCAAGCCAGCCCTGCCGCGTTGGAGCCCATGATTCCGGCCGGCGTGGATCGCGTCGATGACCTGGGAGGTCATGGCGCTGCGCCGCCGGCGCGCCAGAATGCAGCCCCATGAACACCACCCGCTCCCACCTGTCCAAGGCCAGCCAGCCCGGCGCGCGCGACCCGTTCGGCGCCCACCTGCGGCACTGGCGCACCCACCGCCGCCTGAGCCAGCTCGACCTGGCGCAGGAGGCCGAGGTCTCGACCCGGCACCTGAGCTACGTGGAAACCGGCCGCGCCGCGCCCAGCCGCGAGATGGTGCTGCGCCTGGCCGAGCGTCTCGAGGTGCCGCTGCGCGAACGCAATGCGCTGCTGGTGGCCGCGGGCTTTGCGCCGATGTACCGGCAGCGCTCGCTCGACGATCCGGCGATGGCCGCAGCTCGCCGCGCGGTCGACCTGGTGCTGAAGGGGCACGAGCCCTTTCCCGCGCTGGCCGTGGACCGCCACTGGAACCTGGTGGCGCACAACGCGCTGGTGCCGATGCTGATGGAAGGCGCCGCGCCCGAGTTGATGCAGGCGCCCATCAACGTGATGCGGCTGAGCCTGCATCCCGACGGCGTGGCTCCGCGCATTGCCAATCTCGCGCAATGGCGCACCCATCTGCTCGAACGGCTGCAGCAGCAGATCGCCGCCACCGGCGACGCGGTGCTGCAGGAATTGCATGACGAACTCGAGGCCTACCCTCCACCCGCGGTCAGCCACGACCTGCCCGCCATCGACACGGCACTGTCGGCCATTGCGGTGCCGATCCAGTTCGTCACGCCGAACGGGGTGCTGAGCTTCATCAGCACCACCACCATCTTCGGCACGCCGGTGGACGTCACGCTGCAGGAACTGGCGGTGGAATCGTTCTTCCCGGCCGATGAGCAGACCGCTGCTGCGCTGACGGCGTTGGCGGCGCAGGCGACGACTTGAAAGCCTGCGACTGGCTCAGCGCTTCTTCGGAGGCTGGCCCGCGGCACCGGCCGGGGCTGCGCCAGTAACTGCGGCCGGGTCCCGCCAGCCGTATTCAACGTAGCGGCGGATGATCAGGCAGCCCGGCGGCGAATCGATCAGCGAGACCGAGGAGGTGGGCTCCTTCTCGTCGGTGTAGACCGCGTAGTTGGGCAGCAGCCGCGTCATCTTGTAGCTCGCCAGCTCCTGCTGCCCGACGCTCGCGCAGGTGAAAGGCGCGACCGAGATGCGCTCGGCCGACACGGTGCAGGCGCCGCTGTCGTCGGGAATGGCGGTGATCGACGCGGCCACGCCGGCGTTCGGAAACTCCATGCCGATCAGCGAGAACATCGGCCCCGCGTCGGGGCGCTTGCGGTCCCAGTCGAGCAGCACGTCGTGGCTGCGGCTGCCCTGCACGGTGAGCGTGGAAAGCCGCGTGATGGCGGGCAGGCAGCGCTTGATACCCACGCTGGTTGCTGCGCGCGTGAGCGTGTCCTGCGGCGCCGCCGGTGGCGCCTGGGGCACCAGCACGCCCTGTGCGAGTGCAACACCGGCAGCGCCCCACGACAGGGCGGCAAGCAGCAGGCGGGGGAATCGTTGGTTCGGCGTCATCCCGGTCCTCATGCGTAAAGGTTCTCGATGGCGGCGGTGTACGTTCGCACGTTGTCCTCGCCCTCGGGGTCGAGCGTCGCGATGAAGCGGCGCGCGCGTTCGCGGTAGGCCGGCAGATCGGCGTCGTGTTCGGCGAAGGCGCGCTGCAGGGCGCGACCGCCCTCCTCGCAGTCGAAGCCGTGATAGCGGTAGCCGCAGTCGCCGATGAGGTGCGAGTTGTGGATCAGCGGATAGCCGCCGTACAGGGCCTCGTAGTAGAGGTAGTTCTGCGCGTTCTCCCAGTGGTGCGCGAACACGGCGTCGATCTTGCCCGGCATCACCTGGTAGACCGGGAAGCGCCCCTCGAAGGTGGCCAGCCCGTGCTGCACGATGTCCAGGCTTTGCGCGAAGCCGATGAACAGCGGCTTGTCCTTCAGATGGAAGCTGTTGTAGACCCACATCTTCTCGATCAGCCGCGGCTGCGCGCGGTGCGCCGCCTCGCAGCCGAGCATCGGGATGAAGCTCGTCTTCACCATGCAGATGTTGGGCTCGAAGATGGCCACGCGCCACTGCTTGCGGCCGGGTTCGTAGGCAAACGGCGGACTCTGCGGCGCGCGGGTCATGGCGCGCTCCAGCACCATCGGGCTCCAGAGGTGAGGCATCAGCCGCACCGGCGCGCGGAAGGTGCTCTCGAAGTAAGGCTTGCACGACACCTCGTACTCGGGGATCGTCCAGACCTCGTCGTATGGTGCGCCAGAGACCAGCAGGCCGTGCGGCTTGTCGAAGATCATCCGCTCGATGTCGATCACGTAGTCGTTGCCCACACGCATCGAGACGATCTTGCCGCCGCGTTCGCGAAACGCCACGGACCACGACATGGCCAGCTGGGCACTCATCTCGATCATGAGATCGAGTTCTTGTGCGGCCGTGGCCATGTCGACGATGGGCACCGGCGAGTCGGCCAGGAAATTGGTTGCATCCGCAGGACCGCCGTCGCCGCCGCCGGCCACCAGCACGGCGCTTTCCACGCGCGGCGAACGCAGCAGCAGCATCACGAGGAACAGGCAGTTCTGGTAGACGCCGTTCTCCCACAGGCTCTGCTCGCCCTTGCGGATGAAGATGGAAACGCCGACCTTCAGCTTGGCCGGCATGGTGGCCTTTTTCTGCGCTTCGCTCATGCGGCGCTCCTCACGCCGTCGGCACGGAATGCGGCATTGCCGCCCACCAGGTGCAGCAGGCGCTGCGCATAGCCGTCGACGTTCGCCCGGTGGAGCGGATCGAGCGTCTCGAAGACCCGCAGGGAGCGCGCGCGGTAGTCGTGCAGTTGCCTGTCGTGGCTGCGCACCGCCTGCAGCAGTTGCGCCGCGCCGGCGGCGATGTCGAAGTCGGGGTAGAAATAGCCGGCATCGCGCAGCCAGGGCGAGTTGTGCACCAGCGGGTAGTTGCCGTAGAGCGCATCGAGGTAGCTGTAGTTCTGGTCGTTCTGCCACTGGTGCGAAACCACCGCATCGGCGAACTGCACCATGAAGCCCGCGAAGTCGTGCCGGCCGTGGAAGATCGCCTTGTGCTGGCGCACGATGTCGAGCGAGTTCGCCAGGTACAGCATCGTCGGGTGGTCCTTGACGTGCAGGGTGTTGAGCACCTGCATCGAGGCCACGGCGGTTGGGTCGGCGCGATAGGCCCCGTCGCAGATCAGCATGGGCACGCTGCTGGACTTCACCACCGAGATATTGGGCTCGAAGATCGCCACCCGAAACCCCGGCTGCTCGGCCGTGCGCGGCGTGTAGCCGAAACGGTGGCCCGCGGTCTCGACCTCCGCGACGCGCTGGGCCAGGAACTGCGGCGACCAGAGATACGGCACCTCGAACACCGGGCAGCGGTGCATGGTGCGCATCATCGGCGCGAACACCGCGTCCTTGGGCAGCAGCCACACCTCGTCGCAGCGGTCGGGCTTGCTGAAGTGGCCCTTGTCGGTGAACACGATCGGCTCGGCCAGCGCCGCGAAGGGCTGGCCCACGCAATGGAACACCACGCGGCCGCCGCATGCGCGGAAGTAGGAGAGCCATTGCACGTCGAGCGCGCCGGCCATCTCGATGACCACGTCCAGCGCATCGGTCAGGTCGCGGGCCCGCCCGAAAGCCAGGCCCATGGCGGTCAGGTCGACCTGTGGCGGCATGCTCGGCTGGTCGCCGGCGTCGACCAGGGTCACGGATTCGACGAACTCGATGCGTTGCAGCAGCCGGGCGAGAAACAGGACGTTCTGCCCCATTCCGTTTTCCCAGATGTTCTGCCCCGCGTGGGTGAGGACTGAAATACCAATGCGCATGGGGGCGAAGTGTGTACCAAAAAAAACGGCTCCCGCACCGTCAGCGCGGGAGCCGCCCGGTCAGGGGCGATTCAGCGGCTTGCTTACTTCCACTTCCAGCCGATGCCGGCGTTGATGCCCCACTCCTTGCCCGTGGTCGTCAGGCCCGCGCCCCAGGACATCTTGCCGTCATCGGACAGCGCCTTGAATGTCAGCGCCACGGCGCTGTAGCCCTTGTAGCTGCCGAGACCCACGCCCACGGTCTTTTCGCCGGGGTACAACGTCGGCAGGTACGTGCCCGACATCGCGAAGGCCATGGCCGTGCCCGAGTAGGCGATGCGCGCCACGTCGCCGACCTGTCCCTTCACCTGGTTCAGCTGGTTCAGGTTCACGGCGTCCGTCGGCAGCACGCCCGGCGCCACGTTGCTGATGCGCGTGCCGCCCGGTGCCTGCCCGCCGCCCAGCGTGACCTGGTTGTAGTTGACCGAGCCGTCCGGGTTGGTCGCGTACTGCACGCCGCCGGCCGCAACCGCATTGGCCGTGGCCCTCAATTGCGCCACGTTGGTGGCGTCGCTGTCGGCCGTACCTGCCGCCACGCCGGTGATCTGGCGATACTGGCCGGAGGCCGCATCGCCCACCGACACCGCGGCCTGCGTGCTGGTGGTTGCCCTGATGGCCGCCGCCTGCTGCGCCGTCGCGCTGCCCGGCACGTAGCCGGCCACACCCGCCGCGGTGGAAGCCACCGAGCCCGAGCCCAGCGCCACGCCGCCGCTTTGCTGCACGATGGCGCCGAAGCCGATGGCCGTGCCCTTGGAAATGTTCTGCGCCTGGCTCAGCGCCGTACCGCCTGCGTCGGCGTTGTCGCCCAGCGCCACGCCACCGCCGCCTGCGCGGGAGTTCACACCAATGGCCTGCGAGCCCGTGGCCAGCGCCCCGGTACCGATGGCGATCGCGTTCGCACCCGTCGCCTGGGCGCCGAAGCCCACCGCCACCGCGCCGTCGGCCGTGGCCCGGGCGCCGTTGCCGGCTGCAAACGAGTTGGCGCCGCTGGCCATCGATTGCGGGCCGATCGCCACGGCTTCCTGGCCAGAGGCTTGGGCATCCGCCGCCGTCGAGTTGGCGTGGAAGTACTTGGTGCCGGTGTTGTAGATGTTGTTGACCGACGTGCTCAGGCTGTTGACGTTGACGTTGGTCGTGCTCAGGCTGCTCGACAGGCTGCCGACACCGGTCGACAGACTGGCGATGCCGCTGGTCGCGGTGCTCAGGCCCGACGAGGTCGAAGTCGACAGGCTTGCCACGCTGCTGTTCGTCGTGCTCAGGCCGGTGGACAGGCTGCCGATGCTGCTCGTCGCCGTGCTCAGGCCGGTCGAAGTCGAGGTCGACAGGCTGGCCACGCTGCTGTTCGTCGTGCTCAAGCCCGTCGACAGGCTGCCGATGCCGCTCGTCGTGGTGCTCAGGCCGGTGGACAGGCTGTCGACCGTGCTCGACACCGTGCTCAGGCCGGTGGAGAGGCTGCCGATGCTGCTGGTCGCGGTGCTCAGACCTGTGGAAGTCGAGGTCGACAGGCTGGTCACGTTGCTGTTCGTCGTGCTCAAGCCCGTGGACAAGCTGCCGATGCTGCTCGTGGTCGTGCTCAGGCCGGTCGAGACCGATGCCGACAGGCTGGCCACGTTGCTGTTGGTCGTGCTCAGGCCCGTCGACAGGCTGCTGATGCTGCTGGTCGCGGTGCTCAGACCCGTCGAGGTCGACGTGGACAGGCTGTCGATGCTGCTCGTGGCAGTGCTCAGGCCGGTGGAAGTCGAAGTCGAGAGGCTGGCAACGTTGCTGTTGGTCGTGCTCAAGCCGGTGGACAGGCTGCTGATGCCGCTGGTCGCGGTGCTCAAGCCCGTCGAAGTCGACGTGGACAAGCTGTCGATGCTGCTTGTAGCCGTGCTCAGCCCGGTGGAGGTCGACGTGGACAGGCTCGCAACGTTGCTGTTCGTCGTGCTGAGCCCCGTCGACAGGCTGCTGATGCTGCTGGTGGCGGTGCTCAGACCCGTCGAAGTCGACGTGGACAAGCTGTCGATGCTGCTCGTGGCCGTGCTCAGGCCCGTGGAGGTCGAGGTCGACAGGCTGGCCACGTTGCTGTTTGTCGTGCTCAGGCTGGTCGACAGGCTGCCGATACCGCCACCAAGCGAGGTCGACAGCGACGTCAGCTGACCGAAGTTCACTGCATCGGTGGGATTCACACCCGCGGCGACGTTCGTGAGGATGACCGGCGAGGTTGCACCCACGCCTCCCAGCGTGACCCTGGAGTGGCTTGCATCGTCGTACTGGACCGAATTGGCAAGGCCGGTCGACAAGCTGCCGATGCTGCTGGTCGCGGTGCTCAGGCCGCTGGACAGGCTGCTGATGCCGCTCGTTGCGGTGCTCAGGCCAGTCGAGGTCGACGTCGACAGGCTGGCCACGTTGCTGTTGGTCGTGCTCAGGCCGCTCGACAGACTGGTGATACCGCTGGTCGCAGTGCTCAGACCCGTCGAGGTCGAGGTCGACAGGCTGGTTACGTTGCTGTTGGTCGTGCTGAGGCCGGTCGAGAGGCTGCTGATGCCGCTGGTCGCAGTGCTCAGACCGGTCGAGGTCGAGGTCGACAGGCTGGTTACGTTGCTGTTGGTCGTGCTCAGGCCGGTGGACAGGCTGCTGATGCCACTGGTCGCGGTGCTCAAACCCGTCGAGGTCGACGTGGACAGACTGTCGATGCTGCTCGTGGCCGTGCTCAGACCGGTGGAGGTCGAGGTCGACAGGCTGGCGACGTTGCTGTTCGTCGTGCTCAGGCCAGTGGACAGGCTGCTGATGCCGCTGGTGGCCGTACTCAGACCCGTAGAGGTCGAGGTCGACAGGCTGGCGACGTTGCTGTTTGTCGTGCTCAAGCCAGTGGACAGGCTGCTGATGCCGCTGGTTGCCGTGCTCAGGCCCGTCGAAGTCGAGGTCGACAGGCTCGCCACATTGCTGTTGGTAGTGCTCAGTCCAGAAGACAGGCTGCTGATGCTGCTCGTTGCGGTGCTCAGGCCAGTCGAGGTTGAAGTCGACAGGCTAGCAACATTGCTGTTCGTCGTGCTCAGCCCCGAGGACAGACTGGTGATACCGCTCGTCGCAGTACTCAGCCCTGTCGATGTGGAGGTCGACAGGCTGCTCACATTGCTATTGGTCGTGCTGAGGCCCGTCGAAAGGCTGCTGATGCCGCTGGTCGCGGTGCTCAGACCCGTCGAGGTCGACGTGGACAAGCTGTCGATGCTGCTCGTCGCTGTGCTCAGACCGGTGGAGGTCGAGGTCGACAGGCTGGCGACGTTGCTGTTGGTCGTGCTCAAGCCGCTCGACAGACTGGTGATACCGCTGGTCGCCGTACTGAGACCCGTCGAGGTCGAGGTCGACAGGCTGGCCACGCTGCTGTTCGTCGTGCTCAGGCCGGTGGACAGGCTGCTGATGCCACTGGTCGCGGTGCTCAGTCCAGTCGAGGTCGAGGTGGACAGGCTGTCGATGCTGCTCGTAGCGGTGCTCAGACCGGTCGACGTCGACGTCGACAGGCTGGCCACGTTACTGTTGGTCGTGCTCAGGCCGCTCGACAGGCTGGTGATACCGCTTGTCGCAGTGCTCAGGCCGGTGGACAGGCTGCTGATGCCACTGGTCGCGGTGCTCAGGCCCGTCGAAGTCGACGTGGACAAGCTGTCGATGCTGCTTGTGGCGGTGCTCAGACCGGTCGACGTCGACGTCGACAAGCTGGCCACGCTGCTGTTCGTAGTGCTCAAGCCAGTGGACAGGCTGCTGATGCCGCTTGTTGCAGTGCTCAGGCCCGTCGAAGTCGAGGTCGACAAGCTGGCCACGTTGCTGTTCGTCGTGCTCAGGCCGCTCGACAGACTGGTGATACCGCTTGTTGCAGTGCTCAGGCCCGTCGAAGTCGAGGTCGACAAGCTGGCGACGTTGCTGTTGGTCGTGCTCAGGCCGGTGGACAGGCTGCTGATGCCGCTCGTTGCGGTGCTCAGGCCAGTCGAGGTCGAGGTGGACAGGCTGTCGATGCTGCTCGTGGCCGTGCTCAGACCCGTGGAGGTCGAAGTCGACAGGCTGCTCACATTGCTGTTGGTTGTGCTGAGGCCCGTCGAAAGGCTGTTGATGCCGCTCGTCGCTGTGCTCAAGCCGGTGGAGGTCGAGGTCGACAGGCTGGCGACATTGCTGTTCGTCGTGCTGAGGCCGCTCGACAGACTGGTGATACCGCTAGTCGCCGTGCTCAGACCCGTCGAGGTCGAAGTCGACAGGCTGCTCACGTTGCTGTTGGTCGTGCTGAGGCCAGTCGAGGTCGACGTCGACAGGCTGGTTACGTTGCTGTTTGTCGTGCTCAGGCCGGTGGACAGGCTGCTGATGCCGCTCGTTGCGGTGCTCAGACCGGTGGAGGTCGAGGTCGACAGGCTGCTCACATTGCTGTTGGTCGTACTCAGGCCGCTCGACAGGCTGCTGATGCCGCTGGTCGCCGTGCTCAAGCCGGTGGAGGTCGAGGTGGACAGGCTGTCGATGCTGCTCGTAGCAGTGCTCAGACCCGTGGAGGTCGAGGTCGACAAGCTGGCGACGTTGCTGTTGGTCGTGCTGAGGCCCGTCGACAGGCTGCTGATGCCGCTCGTCGCTGTGCTCAAGCCGGTGGAGGTCGAGGTCGACAGGCTGGCGACGTTGCTGTTCGTCGTGCTCAGGCCGGTGGACAGGCTGGTGATGCCGCTGGTGGCCGTGCTCAGGCCCGTCGAGGTCGAAGTCGACAGGCTGCTCACATTGCTGTTGGTTGTGCTGAGGCCCGTCGAAAGGCTGCTGATGCCGCTCGTCGCGGTACTCAAGCCGGTCGAAGTCGACGTGGACAAGCTGTCGATGCTGCTGGTAGCCGTACTCAGCCCGGTAGACGTCGAGGTCGACAGGCTGGCGATACCGCTGGTCGCCGTGCTCAAACCGGTCGAGGTCGACGTGGACAGGCTAACCACGTTGCTGTTTGTCGTGCTGAGACCCGTCGACAGGCTGCTGATGCCGCTTGTCGCAGTACTCAGGCCCGTCGAGGTCGAAGTCGACAAGCTGGCCACGTTGCTGTTGGTGGTGCTCAAGCCGCTCGACAGGCTAGAAATACCGCTGGTGGCCGTGCTCAGCCCCGTGGAAGTCGAAGTCGACAGACTGCCGATACTGCTCGTCGCAGTGCTCAGGCCGGTTGACGTCGAGGTCGACAAGCTGGCAACAGTACTGTTGGTCGTGCTCAGGCCGGTCGACAGACTGTCGAGACCGCTGCCCGCCGTGCTCAAAGCGGTCGACAGGCTGGAGATGCCGCTGGTGGCCGTACTCAGCCCCGTGGAGGTCGAGGTCGACAGGCTGGCGACGGCACTGTTGGTCGTGCTCAGGCCGGTCGACAACGAACCCGCGGTCGTGGAAAGTTGGCTGACATTGACGGCATCCTGCGGAGCACTGCCCGGGGCCACCCCCGTGATCTGGCGATTGCCCACGTTTACCTCGCCCGACGAGGTTTGCGGCGCGGCTAGGCCGAAGGCGGTGTAGTTGGTCAGCGCCCCCACGTTGGCCACTGAGCCAGCGCCCAGCGCTACGCTGTTGGCCACGTTGGTCTGCGCATTCAAGCCCAGCGCCACGCTGGCGTTGCCATTCGATATCGCGTTCTGGCCGATGGCCACGCTGTCGGCACCGAGAGCCTGACTGTCTGCACCCGTACTGTTGGTATGGAAATACTTCGTACCGGTGTTGTAGATCGTGCTGACCGACGAACTCAGCGTACTCAGGTTGCTGTTCGTCGTGCTCAGCCCCGTCGACAAGCTTCCAATGCCGCTGAAGGAGGTGCTCAGGCCCGAGGATGTCGAAGTTGAGAGGCTGCTGAGGCTGCTGTTGGTCGTGCTGAGGCCCGTCGACAGGCTGGTGATGCCGCTGGTCGCAGTGCTCAAACCCGTCGAAGTCGACGTGGACAAGCTGCCGATGCTGCTCGTAGCCGTGCTCAGACCGGTCGACGTCGAGGTCGACAGGCTAGCCACATTGCTGTTCGTCGTGCTCAAGCCACTCGACAGACTTGTGATGCCGCTGGTCGCGGTGCTCAGCCCCGTGGAGGTCGAGGTCGACAGGCTGGCGACGTTGCTATTGGTCGTGCTCAGGCCGCTCGACAGGCTGGTGATACCGCTGGTAGCTGTGCTCAGGCCCGTCGACGTCGAGGTCGACAAGCTACCCACACTGCTGTTCGTCGTGCTCAGGCCGGTGGAGAGGCTGCTGATACCGCTGGTCGCGGTGCTCAGCCCGGTGGACGTTGAAGTCGACAAGCTGGCAACGTTGCTGTTCGTCGTGCTGAGCCCCGTCGACAGGCTGCTGATGCCGCTTGTTGCAGTGCTCAGGCCCGTCGAGGTCGACGTAGACAGGCTGGCCAGGTTGCTGTCCGTTGTGCTGAGGCTGGTAGACAAGCTACCGATACCGCTGGTCGCAGTGCTCAGACCCGTCGAAGTCGAAGTCGACAGACTGCTCACATTGCTGTTGGTTGTGCTGAGGCCCGTCGAAAGGCTGCCGATGCCGCTCGTCGATGTGCTCAAGCCGGTGGAGGTCGAGGTCGACAGGCTGCTGATGCTGCTGGTGGCTGTGCTCAGCCCCGTGGAGGTCGAAGTCGACAGGCTGGCGACAGCACTGTTGGTCGTACTCAGGCCGCTCGACAGGCTGGTGATACCGCTCGTAGCAGTGCTAAGACCCGTCGAAGTCGAAGTCGACAAGCTGGAGACATTGCTGTTCGTCGTGCTCAGGCCGCTTGACAGGCTCGTGATGCCGCTGGTTGCGGTGCTCAGGCCTGTGGAGGTCGAGGTCGACAAGCTCGTCACATTGCTGTTGGTGGTGCTCAGACCAGAAGACAGGCTGGTGATGCCGCTCGTCGCAGTGCTCAAACCCGTCGAAGTCGACGTGGACAAGCTGCCGATGCTGCTCGTAGCCGTGCTCAGGCCGGTCGACGTCGAGGTCGACAGGCTGGCCACATTGCTGTTGGTGGTGCTCAACCCAGAAGACAGGCTGGTGATTCCGCTCGTTGCCGTGCTCAGGCCTGTGGAGGTCGAAGTCGACAAGCTCGCCACATTGCTATTGGTGGTGCTCAGGCCCGTCGAAGTGGAAGTCGACAGGCTGGCCACATTGCTGTTCGTCGTGCTCAAGCCACTCGACAGACTTGTGATGCCGCCGGTTGCGGTGCTCAGCCCCGTGGAGGTCGAGGTCGACAGGCTAGCCACATTGCTGTTGGTGGTGCTCAACCCAGAAGACAGGCTGGTGATTCCGCTCGTTGCCGTGCTCAGGCCTGTGGAGGTCGAAGTCGACAAGCTCGCCACATTGCTATTGGTGGTGCTCAGGCCCGAGGACAGGCTGGTGATACCGCTCGTCGCAGTGCTCAACCCCGTGGAGGTCGATGTGGACAAGCTGGCGACCTTGCTGTTCGTCGTGCTCAGGCCGGTCGACAGACTGCTGATGCCACTGGTCGCTGTGCTCAGACCCGTCGACGTCGACGTCGACAAGCTGCTGATGCTGCTATCGGTCGTGCTCAATCCGGAAAACAGCTGGCTGCCGTTGATCGCATCCGTCGAGCTGGATGTCACGCGGCCCGCGGCCACATTGGTGACTTGGCGCTCCGAACCCACAGCGCCGACGCTGACCACTCCGATCGGTGCAGCGCCTGCGAAGCCCCCATAGGTGACGCTTCCGACGGTTGCACTGGGAACGGCCGTCGCTGCAGCCGTCGTGCTGCCATCGCCCAGCGCGACGCTGCGCGCGGTGCTCGCGACGGCGCCGCGGCCGATGGCAATGCCGGATGTTGCAGCAGCAACCACGGATGACTCGCCGCCAATGGCGATGGCATCGGATGCACCTGCCTGCGCTCCCTTGGTCGCATTGCTGCCGATGGCAACAGCTCCAGCGCCCGAGGCGGTCGTGGAATTGGCAACGCTCAGCGGTGTAGTCCCATTTCCCCCTGAGCCTCCTATCGCAACAGCATTGATAGCTGAAGCGTTGCTCCCGAAGCCCATCGCGATACTCGAGATGCCCGTTGCGCTGGACTCCAGGCCAAAGGCAGTGCTCCACTTATTCGCGTTGCTGAGAAGACCGAACGCCGCAGCACCGTCGCCGCCCGCCGTTGCAAAGGCGCCCAACACAGTAACGCCAACAAATCCCCCACCAACGGCATTACAGCCCTCGACGACCGAGTACGTGCCCGAGCCATCTTGCGCCGGCGAACCGCCGCCTGCGGGCCCGTTAGTTGTCGTGCCGGGATTGATTCGACCGACCACACCGCTCGAAAAGGTGGCGCACGTTTCGTTCGTTCTGACAACATTGGCTAGCGATGCAGTCGGCCACCCCTGCATCAATCCAAATGCGGCAGCGACCGCGGCCAATACGGGCATGGATCTTGTCGTCCCGCTACTCCGTTTACCCCGTGCCGAAGTGATTTCGGACGTAGCCACCCATGCACCAAGTGCTTCGTTCCAGATGCTTCTGTAGGACTTGTTCATTTGCTTTGATTCGGCTCGCGGTGAGAAACGGGCAGGTTGAGATCGACCAACAGTGCGATGCGCCCTGCGCCAGGTTCCATCGCTGAAGGCACACGCAGGCGCCTTGATTGCAGGAATGCTGGAATGTACGGACTTGTTTACATTTAGGAGTAATTGCCGGGACCAGGAAAACCAATCCTGATGATTTAGTTCACAAAACCCGGCGAAGAGTTACTTTTCCCGGAGGCGGTAGTTGTCGGAGTACTACGGCCAGAAGAGCAACTTCTAGAATGCCAACAGAGAGCAACTTCGCTCAACGCTGCCCTTACTGCTGCCTTCTGGGCGATCGGCGATCCACTCTCTTTTTCGCAAGATTCAAGGGTGACTACCCGGAAAAATATGAAATTCATCACAAAAATCCGGACGAATTCGATATACGGATACGGTCTTAAATGGCCTGCCCTAGGCAATTAACATTTACGAAACAATTTAATGCCACCCGCTTCCAAGCTTCGCATCGGCATCACCATCGGCCTCCACCACGAGGCCGAAACCCTCTGGAACAACGGCATCAAGCAGAACGCCGTGTTCCTTGCAGAAGCGCTAAAGCACTGCCCGGGCGTGGCCTCGGTGGTGTTGGTCAACACCACGGCGACCCCCATCACCCCTTCCCTGCCCTGGGACCAGATGCGTTGGCCCACCGTGACCTTCGAGGCGGCCAGGGACAACGTGGACGTGCTGATCGAGCTCGGTGGCCAGATCGACCCGGCGCAGACCGACTACCTGAAGCGACGAGGCGCGCGGCTGGTGTCCTACTGCTGCGGCTTCGAATACGTGCACGCCATGGAGTCGATGCTGTTCAACAAGCCGCTCTGGGGGCAAAACCTGTTCGTGAACCAGCGCTACGACGACATCTGGATGGTTCCGCAGGTGGCAAACATCAGCCAACCCTACTTCGAGGTGCTGCGTCGGGCCGAAGCGCGGCCCGTGCCCTTCGTCTGGAGCCCCGTGTTTCTCGACGAACGCACGCGCGCCCTGCCCGATGCCGGCGTCTATCAGCCGCACGCCGGGCCGCGCCGGCTGAGCGTGATGGAGCCGAACATCAACGTAGTGAAGTTCTGCCTCTACCCCGTCCTGATCGCCGAACTGGCCTACCGCGCGCGGCCCGGCTCCATCGCACTGCTGCAGGTCACCAACGCCGAACGCCTGGCCAGGGAGAACATGGAGTTCATCACGCTGATGAACCAGCTCGACCTCGTCCGCGAGCACAAGGCGGTGTTCCTCGGGCGGCACGAAACGCCTGTTTTCCTGGCGCAGAACACGGACATCGTTGTCTCGCACCAGTGGGAGAACCCGCTCAACTACTTCTACCTGGAAACCTGCTGGCAGGGCTATCCGCTGGTGCACAACGCGCATCTGTGCGCGGACCTCGGCTACTACTACGAGGGCAACGATGTGGCCGGTGGCAGCGACCGGGTGCTCGAAGCCATCGACACGCATGATGCGCAGGCAGCCGCCTATCGCGAGCGCCAGCGCAGCCTGATCGACCGCTACCTCCCCGGCAACGCCGCGGCCACCGAGGTCTACAACAACCTGCTGCTCGGCCTGATGCAGCGCCCTGCCCGATAGACAGGCACACGGAGCCCGCAATGCTTGACCCGTCCGAACTCGGGCAGTTCTTTCCCGTGGTCGTGACGCCGAGTCACGACGGCAAGTTCTTCCAGAACTACGTCGCCTCGATGCTGAACTTCACGGTCCAGGCCGAGCGCGCCGGCATGCGGATGCAGGTGCTGATGCACCAGGGCGAGAGCCTGGTGACGCGCGCGCGGAACAACTGCGTGGCCCAGTTCCTCGCCAATCCGCAATGGACCCACCTGTTCTGGATTGACGCCGACATCGGCTTCTCGGCGCAGGCGGCCTTCCGGCTGCTGCTGTCGGGCTACGACATCGCGGCCGGCGTCTACCCGTTGAAGCGGGAGAACTGGCCCGATGGCGGCGTGGCCGCGGGCACGACGCAGCAGCAGTTCGAGGCCACCTTCACCCGCTACACGGTCAACGCCAAAGCTTCGGAGACCACTTCGCAGGTCGAGCTCACGATCCAGCCTGACGGCTTCATGGAGATGACCGAGGCGCCGACCGGCTTCATGGTGATCAAGCGTGCTGTGTTCGAGCGGCTCATGGCGAGCTACCCTGATCTCCGCTACGTACCCGACAGCATCGGCGAGGCCGACCTCGGCCTGCACTACCGCTTCTTCGATGTCATGGTCGACCCGCAGACGCGTCGCTATCTCTCGGAAGACTACGGCTTCTGCCGCCTGTGGTCGGGGCTGGGCGAGTCGATCTACATCGATGCCAATTCCAACCTGACGCACCAGGGCGCCAAGCTGTACCGCGGCGACTTCGCCAACTCGTTGCTGACCTCCCTGCCCCATGCAGTGGGCGGCCCGGTCGGCGCGAAGATGGTGCTCACGGGCCAGGAGTACCTGCAGCCCAACGCGCCGTCGCTCTGAGCAACGAGGGGCGCATCGCCCACAAAAAAGCCCCGCCGAAGCGGGGCTTTTTGATTGGAGCGATCCGAAGAAGATCAGGCCGCGACCGTGTCCGCCACGCCCTTGTAGTCTTCGATCTTGTCGAAGTTCAGGTACTGGTAGATCTGCGCGCTGGACGCATCGAGCACGCCCGTGGCGGCCATGTACTCCTCGCGGGTCGGGATGCGACCGAGGCGCGAGCAGATGGCGGCCAGCTCGGCCGAGCCGAGGTACACGTTGGTGTTCTTGCCCAGTCGGTTGGGGAAGTTGCGGGTGCTGGTCGACATCACCGTGGCGCCTTCGCGCACCTGCGCCTGGTTGCCCATGCACAGCGAGCAGCCCGGCATTTCGGTGCGAGCACCTGCATTGCCGAACACGCCATAGTGGCCCTCTTCGGTGAGCTGGTGTGCGTCCATCTTGGTAGGCGGCGCGATCCAGAGCTTGACCGGAATGTCGCGCTTGCCCTCGAGCAGCTTCGACGCGGCGCGGAAGTGGCCGATGTTGGTCATGCACGAGCCGATGAACACTTCGTCGATCTGGGCTCCGGCCACGTCGCTGAGCGTCTTCACGTCGTCGGGGTCGTTCGGGCAGGCCACGATGGGCTCGTGGATCTCGGCCAGGTCGATTTCGATGACAGCGGCGTATTCGGCGTCGGCGTCGCCCTTGAGCAGTTGCTGGTCGGCCAGCCATGCCTCTTGCGCGGCGATGCGGCGTTGCAGCGTGCGCGCGTCGGTATAGCCTTCGGCAATCATCCACTTCATCAGCGTGATGTTGCTGTTGATGTACTCGGCGATCGGCTCCTTGTTCAGGTGCACGGTGCAACCAGCGGCCGAGCGTTCGGCCGAAGCGTCGCTCAGCTCGAAGGCTTGTTCCACCTTCAGGTCGGGCAGGCCTTCGATTTCGAGGATGCGGCCCGAGAAGATGTTCTTCTTGCCTTGCTTGGCCACGGTCAGCAGGCCCGCCTTGATGGCGTACAGCGGAATGGCGTTGACCAGGTCGCGCAGCGTGACGCCGGGCTGCATCTTGCCCTTGAAGCGCACGAGCACCGACTCGGGCATGTCCAGCGGCATCACGCCGGTGGCGGCCGCGAAGGCCACGAGGCCGGAGCCGGCCGGGAAGCTGATGCCGATGGGGAAGCGGGTGTGGCTGTCGCCGCCGGTGCCGACGGTGTCGGGCGTCAGCAGGCGGTTGAGCCAGGAATGGATCACGCCGTCGCCCGGGCGCAGCGACACGCCGCCGCGGTTGGCCATGAACTCGGGAAGTTCGTGGTGCATCTTGACGTCGACCTTCTTCGGGTATGCGGCCGTGTGGCAGAACGACTGCATCACGAGGTCGGCCGAGAAGCCCAGGCAAGCCAGGTCCTTCAGCTCGTCGCGCGTCATCGGGCCGGTGGTGTCCTGCGAGCCGACCGAGGTCATCTTGGGTTCGCAATACGTGCCCGGGCGCACGCCCTGGCCTTCGGGCAGGCCGCAGGCGCGGCCGACCATCTTCTGCGCGAGCGAGAAGCCCTTCTTGGTGTCGACGGGGCTGGTCGGCAGGCGGAACAGCGTCGACACGGGCAGGCCCAGTGCCTCGCGCGCCTTGGCCGTCAGGCCGCGGCCGATGATCAGCGGAATGCGGCCGCCGGCGCGCACTTCGTCGAACAGCACGTCGCTCTTGACCTGGAATTCGGCGATGACCTTGCCGTCCTTCAGCGCCTTGCCCTCGTAGGGACGCAGTTCGACCACGTCGCCCATTTCCATCTGCGTGACGTCGAGTTCGATCGGCAGCGCGCCCGAGTCTTCCATCGTGTTGTAGAAGATGGGAGCGATCTTGCCGCCGAGGCAGACGCCGCCGAAACGCTTGTTAGGAACGAAGGGAATGTCTTCGCCGGTGAACCAGAGCACCGAGTTGGTGGCGCTCTTGCGCGACGAACCCGTGCCGACCACGTCGCCCGCGTAGGCCACGAGGTGGCCGCGCGCGCGCAGGTCTTCGATGAACTTCACCGGGCCGCGCTTGCCGTCTTCCTCGGGCACGATGCCGGGGCGCGCGTTCTTGTGCATCGCCAGGGCGTGCATCGGAATGTCGGGACGGGTCGTCGCGTCGGGGGCGGGCGACAGGTCGTCGGTGTTGATTTCGCCAGCCACCTTGAAGATGCTGACGGTGATGCTCTTCGGCACTTCGGGGCGGCTGGTGAACCACTCGGCGTCGGCCCAGCTTTGCAGCACGCCCTTGGCGTGCACGTTGCCCTTGTCGGCCTTTTCCTTGACGTCGTGGAACTGGTCGAACATCAACAGGGTTTTCTTCAGGCCTTCGGCCGCCACGGCGCCGACTTCGGCGTCGTCGAGCAGGTCGATCATGGGGCTGATGTTGTAGCCGCCGAGCATGGTGCCAAGCAGTTCGGTGGCGCGGGCGCGCGACAGGAACTCGCTCTTCTCGGTGCCGTGGGCCACGGCCGCAAGGTAGCTCGCCTTGACCTTGGCCGCGTCGTCGACGCCGGCAGGCACACGATGGGTGAGCAGATCGAGCAGGAAGGCGCCGTCCTTGGCATTCGCGCTCTTGAGGAGCTCGATCGCTTCAGAGGTCTGCTTCGCGCTCAAAGGCAGCGGCGGGATACCGAGCGCGGCGCGTTCGGCAACATGGTCAACGTAGGCTTGCAACATCTTCTTTTCTCCGGAAACTGGGCTGGCGGGCGTGCAACGCAGCAAGCAAGAGCCGCGCCGCACGCCGTTTCGTTACTTACTTCTTGGCCGGGTCGGCGCCTTCGAAAAGGCTCTTCGGCGGGTTTTTCTTCATTTCTTCTGCAAACGCGACCTGGGCGGCCGTCTGGCATTCGTCGGCGATGCGCAGTCCGGCCTTCTGGTTCATCAGCATCGACTTGTTGCCAAGCTGCAGCCACATGGCGCCGGCACGCGGGTCTTCGAGGCGGATGGCGCCGGTGCGGCTTTCGACCGGGTGCATCCGGTACTTCAGGCCCTTGGTGGTCACGGTGAAGAAGCCGGGCTTCTTCTCGTCGGGCGTGACGGTCACGTCGGCGCCGAGTTCGCACTGGGCACGGCCGGTCGACACGCGCTGGGCCACGGCCAGGTCAGCGTCGTTGAGCGTCACGTCGGTATCGGTGTTGACCGGGGTGACTTCCTCGACGGCCTTGGCGGCGCGGCGGGTGACTTGATGCTTGGCCGGCGCCTTCTTGGCCGTCGTCTTGGCGGCGGGCTTGGCCGCATCCTGGGCCAGTGCGGCGAACGGCAGCGCCAACGCGACGGCGGCAATCAGGGCAATTTTCTTCATGTGTGGGTTTCCTTGAGGCTGGATTCAGGGGTGGTTTCAGGAGGCCGCGAGCGCAAACCAGGCTTTCGCCTCGGGGGGCAACGCGCGCCCTGTTGCATGGGCACGCGTCAAGACCTGCCAAAAGTGGCGGTAGCTCGCGCGGTCGTGCAATGTGCCATCAATTTGTGTCGGAGCCCAATCCGCGGCCGCGGCTTTTGCAATGATTTGTGAGGCGATCTGAATCTGCGCCTCATCCGGCGCAAAGGCCTCGAGGATGGGGCGGATCTGGTTCGGGTGGATGCTCCACATGCGCGTGTAGCCGAATTCGTCGGCCGCCTTGCGCGCCGCCGTACGCATGGCATCGGTGTTGTTGAACTCGGTAACCACGCAGTGCGACGGCACCTTGCCATAGGCATGTGCGGCCGACGCGATGGCCAGCTTGGCGCGCACCACCAGCGGGTGGCTGAACTGCCCTGCCGCCCCCATGCCATCGGCGGGGATCGCACCAGCATGCGCCGAGACGAAATCCATGAGGCCGAAGCTCAGCGACTGCACGCGCGGATGGGCCGCAATCTCGAAGGCGTTGTGCACGGCGAGCGGCGATTCGATCAGCACGTGCAGCGGCAATGCGTCGGCATCCGCCGCCTCGAGCGCCGCAACAGCCTGCAACACATCGGCCACCGATTCGACCTTCGGCACCATCAGGTGGCTCAGGCGTTGGGCGGCACGGCCCGCAATGGTGATCACGTCGCCAGCAAAGGCGGGGTGATCGACGGGGTGCACGCGCACGCCGACGCGCATGCCGGGTTTCGCGGCCAGCGCCAGTTCGGTAACGAGCGCGGCATGCTCGGCTTCGCCACCCACGGGGGCGCCGTCTTCGCAATCGAGGGTGACGTCGAATACGCAGGCGCCGAACTCCTCGGCCATCTCGGCCTGGAGCGCGAGGCTCTTCTTCATGCGCGCCTCGACGCCGCTGTAGTGATCGCACACGGGCAGCGTCACGGCGCCGGCCTGTGCACCCAGCAGCACTTCGGCGGGATGGGCGGTGTGGGTCATGCCCTGCCCTTTTGCGCCACGATGAACATGCGCGGGAAGGCGAGCAGCCGCTTGCCGTCGGCGCGGGCGGGATACGCCTCGTCCACGCGGCGCTGATACTCGGCGAGGTAGCTCGCCTGCAGGTCGACCGGCAAGCGGTCGACGAAAGGCTTCAGGCCGGTGCTGCGCACCCATTCGACGATGGAGGCGGCATCGGCCATGCGGTGCTGGTAGATCGTGTGCCAGACATCGACGCTGGCGGCATGCGGCGCCAGCAGGTCGTAGTAGCCGCTGAGCGGCAGCAGCAGGGTGCGCAGCCTGTCGGCATCGCCGATGGGCTCGGCCCACGGCGCTTCGGCCGCCAGCGCGCGCATCAGGCGGTGTGTAGGTTCCTGACGGTTGTCGGGCATCTGGATGGCGAGCACGCCACCCGGGGCCAGCGCGTCGAACAGGCGCGGGATCAGCTTTTCGTGATCGGGCACCCATTGCAGGGACGCATTGGCGTAAATGAGGTCGGGCGCTTGTTCCGGAGACTGCGGCGCCCAGGTCGCGATGTCGCTCAACTCGAAGCCTGCCTTCGGCAGCCGCTCGCGCGCGCTGACCAGCATGGCTTCGGAGTTGTCGGTTCCGAGGACTTGCGCCTTCGGGAACCGCTGCACCAGCAGCTCGGTGGAATTGCCCGGCCCGCAACCGAGGTCGACCACGCGGTCGGCTTCGGTCAGCGGCACCCGCGCGAGGAGCTCCTGCGCGGGTCGTGTGCGCTCGTCCTCGTAGCGACGGTAGAGCGCGGGATTCCAGTCGAGCATGCTGAGCGAGTTGCTTACAGCAGATGGGCGACGCCGGCGCGTTCGCCTTCGAGCTCTTCGAGCGTCTTGTTGATGCGTTCCTGGCTGAATGCATCGATCTCGAGGCCTTCGACCAGCTTGTACTCACCGTTTTCGCAGGTGACCGGAAAGCCGAACATCACGTCCTTCGGAATGCCGTACTGGCCATCCGACGGGATACCCATCGTGACCCACTTGCCGTTGGTGCCCAGGGCCCAGTCGCGCATGTGGTCGATGGCAGCGTTGGCGGCCGAGGCGGCAGACGACAGGCCGCGAGCTTCGATGATGGCCGCGCCGCGCTTGCCGACGGTCGGCAGGAAGGTGTTCGCGTTCCATTCCTGGTCGTTGATCATCTTGGCGACGGACTCGCCCTTGATCGTGGCGAAACGGTAGTCGGCGTACATCGTGGGCGAGTGGTTGCCCCAGACGGTGAGCTTTTCGATGTCGGCCACGGGCTTGCCGGTCTTGGCGGCGATCTGGCTGGCAGCGCGGTTGTGGTCCAGGCGCAGCATGGCGGTGAAGTTCTTGCGCGGCAGGTCCGGTGCGCTCTTCATGGCGATGTAGGCGTTGGTGTTGGCCGGGTTGCCGACCACCAGCACCTTGACGTTGCGGCTGGCGACGGCGTTCAGTGCCTTGCCCTGTGCGGTGAAGATGGCACCGTTGACGGCCAGCAGTTCGGCACGTTCCATGCCGGGGCCGCGGGGACGCGAGCCGACGAGCAGTGCGTAGTCGGCGTCCTTGAAGGCGGTCATCGGGTCGCCGTGGGCTTCCATGCCGGCCAGCAGCGGGAAGGCGCAGTCGTCGAGTTCCATCATCACGCCCTTGAGCGCCTTCTGGGCCTTCTCGTCGGGGATTTCGAGCAGCTGAAGAATGACCGGCTGGTCTTTGCCGAGCATTTCACCGGAGGCGATACGGAACAACAGGGCGTAACCGATTTGACCGGCGGCACCGGTGACGGCAACGCGGACGGGCTTTTTGCTCATGGGAAGACTCCAGAAGGTGATGAAAACGGTGTTGGCGCTCTCGTGGGGCGCCAGGGTCCTGCGGGATCGGAATACCTTCCCGCAGCGCGGGACCGGCCGCATTTTAAGCCGATTCAATGAGCCTCGTCTTATGTCTTATATAAGATATCCTCCTGGGGTCCGCCAAGGCGCACCCCACCGCTGCCATGAACACGCCCACCACACTCGACGAGCCCCCGACGCCGTCCTTCAGTCCGCTCTACCAGCAGATCAAGACCCTGATCCTGCAGAGCCTGCAGGCGGGCGAGTGGAAGCCGGGCGAGCCCATCCCGAGCGAGATGGAACTGGCCGTGCGCTTTCGCGTGAGCCAGGGCACGGTGCGCAAGGCCATCGACGAACTCTCGGCCGAAAACCTGGTGGTGCGCCGCCAGGGCAAGGGCACCTTCGTCGCCACGCATGCCGAGCAGCATGTGCAGTACCGCTTCCTCAAGCTCGTACCCGATGCGGGCGACCCGAACACCGAAGGTCCCGCGGTACGCACCATCGTCGACTGCAAGCGCCTGCGCGCATCGGCCGACGTGGCGCGTGCCCTCGGCCTGCGCACGGGCGACGCGGTGCTGCAGGTGCGGCGCGTGCTCGCCTACGGCGGCGTGCCGACCATCCTCGAAGACCTCTGGCTGCCTGGCACACCCTTCAAGGGACTCACCGCCGAGCGGCTGCGCGCGTGGCCCGGCCCGATGTACGCGCTGTTCGAGACGGAGTTCGGCGTGCGCATGGTGCGTGCCGAAGAAAAGATCCGCGCCGTGCTGCCCGATGCCGAACAGGCCGCGCTGCTCGACGTGACACCGCAGATGCCCCTGCTGAGCGTGGAGCGCGTGGCGCACACCTACCATGACATGCCGATGGAACTGCGTCGCGGGCTCTATCGCACCGACACCCACCACTACAGAAACCAGCTGGGCTGACCCGATGCAGACGAAAGCCGGATACCGGTGCGCCAGCGTGCGCACACAACGCGTGCGAAGCGCAGCGAAGTCAAGAGCATCCGACTGCAACGGTGCACTGACTCGCATGCGTCCGCTGCCCGATGGTGCATTGCAATAGAATTTTGCGTTGTTTGCATTTCCGCAGAAGAAACAAAAGCGTTCGCTCTCAGAACAAGCCAACAAGTCACAAAGCCACGAAAGCAATCCCCCCAATGACAGAGCTTGCAACCCCTCCCCGGCCACCGCGTCGCGAATTCCGCAACATCAATGCCTTCACGGACCTCACGACCTATCGGCTGCCGCCGGCGGGCATCGTGTCGATCCTGCATCGCGTCAGCGGCGTGCTGATGTTCCTGCTGCTGCCGTTCATCATCTGGATGTTCGACACGTCGCTGTCATCCGACTATTCGTTCGCGAGATTCAAGAGCGCCTTCAACGTCGGCATCGGCTTCGCTCCGGGATGGTTCTTCAAGCTCGTCGCGCTCGCGCTCATCTGGGCCTACCTGCACCACTTCATCGCCGGCCTGCGCCATCTCTGGATGGACGTGAGCCACGCTGCCGTGACCAAGGAGTTCGGCCATACCTCGGCCGTCGTCACGCTGGCACTGAGCATCCTGCTCACCGTGGTGCTCGGCGCCAAGCTGTTCGGCCTGTACTGAGAAGGAGCCAACCATGTCTGTGAATTACGGCTCCAAGCGCATCGTCGTCGGCGCTCATTACGGTTTGCGCGACTGGCTCAGCCAGCGCATCACGGGCGGCCTGATGGCGCTCTTCACGATCATCCTGCTCGCACAGCTGATCTTCTCGCGCGGCCCCATCGGCTACGACCTCTGGGCCGGCATCTTCGCCGCGCAGTGGATGAAGGTGCTGACCTTCTCCGTGATCGCTGCCCTGCTCTATCACGTATGGGTCGGCATGCGCGACGTGTGGATGG
This sequence comes from Variovorax sp. Varisp46, assembly GCF_059491885.1. Classification (NCBI taxonomy): domain Bacteria; kingdom Pseudomonadati; phylum Pseudomonadota; class Betaproteobacteria; order Burkholderiales; family Comamonadaceae; genus Variovorax; species Variovorax sp. Varisp46. The sequence continues at coordinate 665,700 of NZ_CP168515.1, read as the reverse complement.
ACTACGTCCAGCCCGTCGGTATTCGCCTCGCCCTGCAAATTTTCACCATCGTCTGGCTTGTCGGTTGTGCGGGTTGGGCCATTCAAGTGCTTTGGAAGATCTGACCCCACCATGACCTACACAAAAGAAAAAATCACCAAACGCAAGTTCGACGTCGTGATCGTCGGTGCCGGCGGTTCCGGCATGCGCGCCTCGCTGCAACTCGCACGCGCCGGCCTCAACGTGGCCGTGCTCTCGAAGGTGTTCCCCACGCGTTCGCACACCGTTGCTGCGCAGGGCGGCGTCGGCGCCTCGCTCGGCAACATGAGCGAGGACAACTGGCACTACCACTTCTACGACACGATCAAGGGTTCCGACTGGCTCGGCGACCAGGACGCGATCGAGTTCATGTGCCGCGAAGCACCGAAGGTCGTGTACGAGCTCGAACACTTCGGCATGCCCTTCGACCGCAACCCCGACGGCACGATCTACCAGCGTCCGTTCGGCGGCCACACGGCCAACTACGGCGAGAAGCCCGTGCAGCGCGCCTGCGCCGCGGCCGACCGCACCGGCCACGCGATGCTGCACACGCTCTATCAAAAGAACGTCGAAGCCCGCACCCAGTTCTTCGTCGAATGGATGGCGCTCGACCTCATCCGTGACGACGAAGGCGACGTGGTCGGCGTGACCGCGCTCGAAATGGAAACCGGCGACCTGCACATCCTGCAGGCCAAGACCGTGCTGCTGGCCACCGGCGGCGCAGGCCGCATCTTCCAGGCCTCGACCAACGCCTTCATCAACACCGGCGACGGCCTCGGCATGGCCGCGCGCTCGGGCATTCCGCTGCAGGACATGGAGTTCTGGCAGTTCCACCCGACCGGCGTGGCCGGCGCGGGCGTGCTGCTGACCGAAGGCTGCCGCGGCGAAGGCGCCATCCTGCTCAACAGCAACGGCGAACGCTTCATGGAGCGCTATGCGCCCACGCTGAAGGACCTGGCACCGCGCGACTTCGTCTCGCGCTCGATGGACCAGGAAATCAAGGAAGGCCGCGGCTGCGGTCCCAACAAGGACTACGTGCTGCTCAAGCTCGACCACCTCGGTGCCGACACCATCCACAAGCGCCTGCCTTCGGTGTACGAAATCGGCGTCAACTTCGCCAACGTCGACATCACGAAGGAGCCGATTCCCGTGGTGCCGACCATCCACTACCAGATGGGCGGCATTCCGACCAACATCCACGGCCAGGTCGTCATCCAGAAGGGTGAAGAGAACAGCGCCGTGGTGAACGGTCTCTACGCCGTGGGCGAATGCTCCTGCGTGAGCGTGCACGGCGCCAACCGCCTGGGCACCAACTCGCTGCTCGACCTCTTGGTGTTCGGCCGGGCGGCCGGCAACCATATCGTCGAGTTCAACGACAAGCTCAAGGAACACAAGGAACTGCCCAAGGATGCGGCCGACCGCACGCTGGAGCGCCTGAACCGCCTCGAGTCGACCACCGGCGGCGAATACGCGCAGGACGTGGCCGGCGAGATCCGAGCCGTCATGCAGCAGCACGCGGCCGTGTTCCGCAAGCAGGCCTCGATGGACGAAGGTGTGACCAAGATCGCCGCCGTGCGCGAACGCGTCAAGGCCATCGGCCTGAAGGACAAGTCCAAGGTGTTCAATACCGCCCGCATCGAAGCGCTGGAAGTCGACAACCTGATCGAAGTGGCGCAGGCCACGATGGTCTCGGCCGCCGCCCGCAAGGAATGCCGCGGCGCCCACACCGTGGAAGATTACGAACGCCCGGCGGACGATCCTGTCGCGCCGCTCGGCCGCGACGACGCCAACTGGATGAAGCACACGCTCTGGTACAGCGCGGACAACCGCCTCTCGTACAAGCCGGTCAAGCTGCAGCCCCTGACGGTCGCATCGGTGCCCCCGAAGGTCCGGACATTCTAAAAATTAGGAACACACGATGAAGCGCACATTCCAGATCTACCGCTACGACCCGGACAAGGACGCCAAGCCCTACATGCAGACGGTCGAGATCGAACTCGACGGCCATGAGCGCATGCTGCTCGACGCCCTGATGAAGCTCAAGGCGCAGGACCCGACGCTGTCGTTTCGCCGCTCGTGCCGCGAAGGCGTCTGCGGTTCCGACGCGATGAACATCAACGGCAAGAACGGTCTGGCCTGCCTGACCAACATGAACACGCTCAAGGGCACCGTGGTGCTCAAGCCGCTGCCGGGCCTGCCCGTCATCCGCGACCTGATCGTGGACATGACGCAGTTCTTCAAGCAGTACAACTCGATCAAGCCGTACCTCCAGAACGACAGCGTGCCGCCCGAGAAGGAGCGCCTGCAGTCGCCCGAGGAGCGCGACGAGCTCAACGGCCTGTACGAGTGCATCCTGTGCGCGAGCTGCTCCACGAGCTGCCCGAGCTTCTGGTGGAACCCCGACAAGTTCGTGGGCCCGGCCGGCCTGCTGCAGGCCTACCGTTTCATCGCCGACAGCCGCGACGAAGCCACCGCTGAGCGCCTGGACAACCTGGAAGACCCGTACCGCCTGTTCCGCTGCCACACGATCATGAACTGCGTGGACGTGTGCCCGAAGAGCCTGAACCCGACCAAGGCCATCGGCAAGATCAAGGAACTGATGGTGCGCCGCGCCATCTGACGCACGTCCTGCAAGAAGTCACCATGCAAACCGCCGCCGACTCCGACCAGCCGCTCAGCGAACGTGCGCTGAGCAAGCTGAAATGGCGCTGCCGGCGCGGACTGCTCGAGAACGACCTGTTCATCGCCCGCTTCTTCGAGCGGCACGAATTCCGCATGACCGTGGGTCAGGCGGGAGCGATGGAGACATTGATGGACCTGTCGGACAACGATCTCCTCGACCTCCTTCTGCGCAGAAAGGAGCCCGAGCCCGAATGGGCCGGGGCCGAGGTGGTCGCATTGCTGCAGCTGATGCGAACCGACGGCGCACAGCGTCCCGCCATCTCTCCTTCGTCCTGAATCCACCTCTGAAAGTAAACCGAAATGAAAGCATCCGATACCAAGGCCACGCTGTCGTTCAGCAACGGCGGCGACAGCGTCGACCTGCCGATCTACAAGGGCACCGTGGGCCCCGACGTGATCGACATCCGCAAGCTGTATGCGCAGACCGGCATGTTCACGTACGACCCGGGCTTCATGTCGACGGCGGCTTGCCAATCAGCCATCACGTACATCGATGGCGACAAGGGCGAACTGCTGTACCGCGGCTACCCCATCGAGCAGCTCGCAACCAACTGCGACTTCCTCGAGACCTGCCACCTGCTGCTGTACGGCGAACTGCCGGACGCCGCCAAGAAGGCCAACTTCACCAAGGTCGTGACCAACCACACGATGGTGAACGAGCAGATGCAGTTCTTCCTGCGCGGCTTCCGCCGCGATGCGCACCCGATGGCCATCATGACCGGCCTCGTGGGTGCGCTGTCGGCCTTCTATCACGACAGCACGGACATCAACAATCCCGAGCACCGCGAGATCGCCGCGATCCGCCTGATCGCGAAGATGCCCACGCTCGTGGCCATGGCCTACAAGTACACCGTCGGCCAGCCCTACATGTACCCGAAGAACGACCTGAGCTATGCGGGCAACTTCCTGCACATGATGTTCGCCACGCCGTGCGAGGAGTACAAGGTGAACCCGGTGCTCGAGCGCGCGCTCGACCGCATCTTCATCCTGCACGCAGACCACGAGCAGAACGCCTCGACCTCGACCGTGCGCCTTTGCGGCTCGTCGGGCACCAACCCCTTCGCGGCCATCGCGGCCGGCGTGGCTTGCCTCTGGGGCCCGGCCCACGGCGGCGCCAACGAAGCGGCGCTCAACATGCTCTACGACATCCAGAAGGAAGGTGGCGTGGAGAAGATCGGCGAGTTCATCAAGAAGGTCAAGGACAAGAACTCGAACGTCAAGCTGATGGGCTTCGGCCACCGCGTGTACAAGAACTACGACCCGCGCGCCAAGCTGATGCAGGAAACCTGCAACGAAGTGCTGACCGAGCTGGGCCTGGAGCAGGATCCGCTGTTCAAGCTGGCCAAGGAACTCGAGAAGATCGCGCTGGAAGACGAGTACTTCGTGTCGCGCAAGCTCTACCCGAACGTCGACTTCTACTCGGGCATCGTGCAGCGCGCCATCGGCATCCCGGTGCCGCTGTTCACCGCGATCTTCGCACTGGCCCGCACGGTCGGCTGGATCGCCCAGCTGAACGAAATGATCGGCGACCCCGAGTACAAGATCGGCCGCCCGCGCCAGCTGTTCGAAGGCTCGCCCAAGCGCGACGTGCAGCCCATCGGCAAGCGCTGATCGCGCCGCCTGCGCTCAATACGGAAAGCTGCCCTCGGGCAGCTTTTTTGCGTCTTGGCTGACATGCAGCGCGCGGAAATCGGCGATAGCCTGCAACGCACTTAGTCGAAGGAGTTTCATCATGAAGTCGCTCGTCGCATTGTTCGCGGTCGCGTTTACTCTTGCCGTGCCACTGTCGGGTTGCAACACCTGGAGAGGAGCCGGTCAGGACGTCCAGAAGGCAGGGGAAAAGATGGAGGATTCGGCCAAGAAGCGTCAGTGACGCCTCTTTCGCTCATCGCGCGACGACAGTAATGGCATCGCGCATGGCGATGACCAAGACCTGAAAACAAGGGGAAAATACGGGCCTCCATCTCCATATGAGATGCCAAAACCCGTATGACCTCTTCCGAACGCAACTTCGCCCGGCGCATCGACCTCACGTCGCTGCAGCTGTTCGTGGCCGTTTGCGAACTTGGCAGCATCGGGCGGGCCGCGGAACGCGAATTCATTGCCGCTTCGGCCATCAGCAAGCGGCTTTCGGACCTGGAAGCCACCCTGGGCACCACCCTGCTCTACCGCCACGCGCGAGGCGTCGACCTTTCCCCCGCGGGCGAGAGCCTGCTGCACCATGCGCGCTCGGTGCTCTACAGCCTCGAGAAGATGCAGGGCGAACTCAGCGAATACGCCGAGGGCGTGCGCGGCCATGTCCGCGTGCACGCCAACATCTCGGCCATCGTGCAGTTCCTCCCCGAGGATCTCGGCGCCTTCACGCACGAGCACGACGCGATCAAGATCGACCTCGAAGAGCATCTGAGCAACGAGGTGGTGCGCGCGATCCAGGAAGGCGCCGCCGACCTTGGCATCTGCCACATTCCCGACGGCACCAACGAGTTGCAGACGCTTCCCTACCGCCACGACCGGCTCGTGCTGATCGTGCCGGCCGGGCACCCGCTGGTCACGCAGGAGCCGATCGATTTCTCCGCCTCGCTGGACTTCGACCACGTCGGCCTGCACACCAACAGCTCGATCTACGTGGCCATGCACCAGGCCGCGCTGGAGGCGGGCCGCGGCGTCAAGCTGCGCATTCACGTGACCGGGCTCGACGCCATGTGCCGCATGATCGACAACGGACTGGGCATCGGCGTGATGCCGCAGCGCGCATTCGAACTGCTGCAGGCAGGCATCGGCAGCCGCCTGCGCAGCGTGGCGCTGAACGACACCTGGTCCAGGCGCGAGATCCGACTGGTGGCACGCGACTTCTCCACCTTGCCGGTGGCCGCGCGCACATTGGTCAACCATCTGCGCACGTCGGCGGCCGCCGCCGATGCCGCCGAGCCTCTCGCCGCATAGAACGCAAGACAATTCACCTCCCCACGAAAGACAGAAGAGACCGACATGGCACGCACGCTCTACGACAAGATCTGGGACGAACACGTCGTCCACACCGAGGAAGACGGCACCGCGATCCTCTACATCGACCGCCACCTGGTGCACGAAGTGACCAGCCCGCAGGCCTTCGAAGGCTTGCGCGAAGCCGGCCGCAAGCTGTGGCGCATCAGCTCGGTCGTGGCCACGGCCGACCACAACACACCGACCACCGGCTGGGAGCGCGGCTACGAAGGCATTGCCGACCCGACCAGCAAGGAACAGGTCACCACGCTGGACCACAACATCGCCGAGTTCGGCGCGGCGGCGTTCTTCCCGTTCCTGAGCAAGCGCCAGGGCATCGTGCACGTGATCGGCCCTGAATCGGGCGCGACGCTGCCGGGCATGACGGTCGTCTGCGGCGACTCGCACACCTCCACGCACGGCGCCTTCGGCGCGCTGGCGCACGGCATCGGCACCAGCGAGGTCGAGCACGTGATGGCCACGCAGACGCTGCTCGGCAAGAAGGCGAAGAACATGCTCGTGAAGGTCGAGGGCAAGCTGCCTTTGGGCTGCACGGCCAAGGACATCGTGCTGGCCATCATCGGCAAGATCGGCACGGCCGGCGGCACGGGCTACACCATCGAATTCGCGGGCTCGGCCATTCGCGACCTGAGCATGGAGGGCCGCATGACGGTCTGCAACATGGCCATCGAGGCCGGCGCGCGCGCCGGGCTGGTGGCGGTCGACGAGAAGACCATCGCCTACGTGAAGGGCCGCCCGCTCGCGCCCACCGGCGTTGAATGGGACCAGGCCGTGGCCTACTGGCGCACGCTGCAGTCCGACCCGGGTGCGAAGTTCGATGCCGTGGTCGAACTCGACGCCACGCAGATCCAGCCGCAGGTCACCTGGGGCACCTCGCCCGAGATGGTGGTCGACATCAACGGCCGCGTGCCCGATCCCGACAAGGAAAAGGACGCCAGCAAGCGCAGCGCCATCGAGCGCGCGCTCGTCTACATGGGCCTGGAGCCGAACAAGGCGATGAACGACATCTTCATCGACAAGGTGTTCATCGGCTCGTGCACCAATAGCCGAATCGAGGACATGCGCGAAGCCGCTGCCGTGGTGAAGAAGCTGGGCCAGAAGGTCGCCAAGAACGTGAAGCTCGCGCTGGTCGTGCCCGGCTCGGGCGTGGTGAAGGAACAGGCCGAGCGCGAAGGACTCGACCTGATCTTCAAGGCCGCGGGCTTCGAATGGCGCGAGCCCGGCTGCTCGATGTGCCTGGCGATGAACGCCGACCGCCTGGAACCCGGCGAGCGCTGCGCATCCACCAGCAACCGCAACTTCGAAGGCCGCCAGGGCGCCGGTGGCCGCACCCACCTCGTGAGCCCGGCCATGGCCGCCGCCGCCGCGGTGCACGGCCACTTCGTCGACGTCCGTACGTTCGCCTGACCCCAGAGAGATTCACATGCAGAAATTCACCGTGCACAAGGGCCTCGTGGCCCCGATGGACCGCGAGAACGTCGACACCGACGCGATCATTCCGAAGCAGTTCCTCAAGTCGATCAAGAAGACCGGCTTCGGCGTGAACCTGTTCGACGAATGGCGCTACCTGGACGCCGGCTTTCCGGGCCAGGACCCGGCCAGCCGCAAGCCGAACCCCGACTTCGTGCTGAACCAGCCGCGCTACGCCGGCGCCTCGGTGCTGCTGACGCGCAAGAACTTCGGCTGCGGCTCGTCGCGCGAACATGCGCCGTGGGCGCTCGACCAGTACGGCTTCCGCGCGATCATCGCGCCGAGCTACGCGGACATCTTCTTCAACAACAGCTTCAAGAACGGCCTGCTGCCGATCGTGCTGCCCGAAGCGCAGGTGGCCCAGCTGTTCGACGAGACCTTCGCCTTCCCGGGCTACACGCTGACCATCGACCTGGAGCGCCAGGTGGTCGTGAAGCCTGACGGCCAGGAGTTTGCGTTCGACGTGCAGGCCTTCCGCAAGTACTGCCTGATCAACGGGCTGGACGACATCGGCCTGACGCTGCGCCACAAGGACAAGATCAAGGCCTTCGAGGCCGAGCGCCTGGCATCGAAGCCTTGGCTGGCGCACACGATGATCTCGTGATCGACCGCATTTCCGTTTTCAAGAAAAAACCTCGGACCAACTTATGAAAATCGCAGTTCTCCCCGGTGACGGCATCGGCACCGAAATCGTGGCGGAAGCCGTCAGGGTGCTCGAAGTCCTCGACCTGAAGTTCGAGATGGAGTCGGCGCTGGTCGGCGGTGCCGCCTACGAGGCCCACGGCCATCCCCTGCCCGATTCGACGCTGAAGCTGGCAAAGGAATCCGACGCGGTGCTGTTCGGTGCGGTCGGCGACTGGAAGTACGACAAGCTCGACCGGCCGCTGCGCCCCGAGCAGGCCATCCTGGGGCTGCGCAAGAACCTGGGCCTGTTCGCGAACTTCCGCCCGGCCATCTGCTACGAGCAGCTGGTGGGCGCATCGAGCCTGAAGCCCGAGCTGATCGCGGGCCTGGACATCCTGATCATCCGCGAACTGACCGGCGACATCTACTTCGGCCAGCCGCGCGGGCGCCGCACTGCGGTCGACGGCCACTTCCCGGGCGCCGAGGAAGCCTTCGACACGATGCGCTACTCGCGCCCCGAGATCGAACGCATCGCCCGCGTGGCCTTCGAGGCCGCCCGCAAGCGCAGCAAGCGCGTGACCAGCGTGGACAAGGCCAATGTGCTCGAGACCTTCCAGTTCTGGAAGGACGTCGTCACGGAGGTGCACAAGGACTATCCGGACGTCGAGCTCGACCACATGTACGTCGACAACGCGGCCATGCAGCTCGTGAAGGCGCCCAAGAAATTCGACGTGGTCGTCACCGGCAACATGTTCGGCGACATCCTCTCGGACGAAGCCGCGATGCTCACCGGCTCGATCGGCATGCTGCCCTCGGCATCGCTCAATTCGAGCAACCAGGGCCTGTACGAGCCCAGCCACGGCAGCGCGCCGGACATTGCCGGCAAAGGGGTTGCCAATCCTTTGGCTACAATCCTGTCTGCTGCCATGATGCTTCGCTTTTCACTCAACCAGCCCGAAGCTGCCGACCGTATCGAGTCGGCGGTCAAGGACGTGCTCGCTTCGGGGCTGCGCACGGGCGACATCTGGTCGGAAGGCACGAAGCGCGTCGGCACCCGCGAGATGGGCGACGCGGTCGTTGCAGCAATCACCAAAAAGACGATTACCGGCTAACCGCAGCCCGCTTCGTCACGCCCCTCCCCGGCTCGACGAGTCGGGGGCAAAAAAAGACAACTTTTTCTTTTTTCACAAGGGCAAACTGAAATGGCGAACGCATCCAATCAACCTCTGGTCGGCCTCGTAGGCTGGCGCGGCATGGTCGGCTCGGTCCTGATGGACCGCATGCAGGCCGAAGGCGACTTCGGTCTCATCGAGCCAGTCTTCTTCTCGACCTCCAACGCTGGCGGCAAGGCTCCGGCAATGGCCAGGAACGAAACCGCGCTGAAGGATGCGAACGACATCGAGGCACTGAAGAAGTGCGACATCGTCATCACCTGCCAGGGCGGGGACTACACCAGCGAGGTCTTCCCCAAGCTGCGCGCCGCGGGCTGGGCCGGCCACTGGATCGACGCCGCCTCCACCCTGCGCATGCAGGACGACGCGGTCATCGTGCTTGACCCGGTCAACCTGCCGGTGATCCAGAACGCGCTCGCCAACGGCGGCAAGAACTGGATCGGCGGCAACTGCACCGTGAGCTGCATGCTCATGGGCGTTGGCGCCCTCTACAAGGCCGGCCTTGTCGAGTGGATGACCAGCATGACCTACCAGGCAGCCTCTGGCGGCGGCGCTCAGCACATGCGCGAGCTGCTGACCCAGTTCGGCACCCTGAACGCCGAAGTGCGCGCGCTGCTGGACGACCCGAAGTCGGCCATTCTCGAGATCGACCGCAAGGTGCTGCACAAGCAGCAGAACCTGAGCGCAGCCGAAACGGCCAATTTCGGCGCGCCGCTGGGCGGCTCGCTGATCCCCTGGATCGACAAGGACCTGGGCGACGGCATGTCCAAGGAAGAGTGGAAGGCCGGTGCAGAAACCAACAAGATCCTCGGCCAGGGTGCGGGCTTCGGCACTGCCGCCGTACCCGTCGATGGCTTCTGCGTGCGCGTCGGTGCGATGCGCTGCCACAGCCAGGCCCTGACCTTCAAGCTCAAGAAGGATGTTCCCCTGGCCGACATCGAGGCGATGATCGCCGCGGACAACCCGTGGGCCAGCGTGGTGCCGAACACGCGCGAAGCCACCGTGAAGGACCTGACGCCGGTGGCCGTGACGGGCACCATGAACATTCCGGTCGGCCGTATCCGCAAGCTGGCGATGGGCCCTGAGTACGTCGGTGCCTTCACCATCGGCGACCAGCTGCTGTGGGGCGCCGCCGAACCCCTGCGCCGCATGCTGCGCATCCTGCTCGAAGCCTGATGCGGGCAGCTCAGGGCCTTTTGAAACACAAACTGTTGCCTTCTGGCAACGGAAGATGTGATCGTAAGTATGCGCGCACTGGGTAGAACACGCGCACTGCCTTGTCAGTACCCGGTGATGGTGCTAACGTCCTCTTACAAATTCTGGGCCTGAGCCGCCCCCTATCAGCATGACAAGACATCTGTTGCCTGCGGCCAGCCCATCGGCCGCTCGCCCGCTTCTGCCATCGAATGGCTGGCGGCTTTCCATCCTCGGCGCGGCGGCAGCCGTGGCCCTGGGCATCGCCAGCACCGACGCCAGCGCTTTTGCGCTGGGTCAGCTGAAGGTGCAATCGGCCTTGGGCGAACCGTTGCGCGCCGAGATCGACGTGACCGAAATCGCCGCCAACGAGGCGGACGGTCTGAAGATCAACATCGCCACGGCCGAAGCCTTCAAAAACGCGGGCGTTCCGTACAACTCGGCACTGAGCGACGTCAAGGCGACGCTGCAGCGTCGCGCCGGCGGCCAGTACGTGGTGCGCCTGAGCGGCAACCGCCCATTGAACGACCCGTTCGTCGACCTGCTGCTCGAAGCCAACGGCGCCTCCGGCCGGATCGTGCGCGACTACACCGTGCTGCTCGATCCGCCGGCCACGCGCCAGCCAACGACCAGCGCGCCGGCCACGCCCATCGCACCCCGGATCGCCACGCCGACCGAACGCACTGCCCCGGCAGCGCGTGCGCGCCGCGAGCGCGCCCCTGTGGCGGCGCCATCGGCAGCACCCGCGGCGCCTGCGCCGGCTGCAGCAGCGCCCGCGCCGGTCACTGCGGCCGCACCTGCTCGCAGCAGTGGCGGCGAACAGGTTACGGTGCAGCGCGGCGACACCGCCAGCAAGATCGCGGCCGCCCACAAGCCCGCCGACGTGTCCCTGGACCAGATGCTGGTCGCGTTGCTGCTCGCCAATCCGGATGCGTTCTCGGGCGGCAACATCAACCGCATGCGCGCCGGCGCCGTGCTCGATCTGCCGAGCAGCGCCGAGGCGGCCGCCGTCCTGCCGGACGAAGCCCGCCGCACGGTCACGGCACAAAGCCGCGACTTCGGCGCCTATCGCCAGCGGCTGGCCGACAACGCGCCGACCTCGAACGTCGCGGCCGCGAGCCGCAAGGCCTCGGGCAAGCTGCAGGCCAACGTCGAAGACCGCAACGCAGCGGCCAGCACACCCGACAAGCTCACGATCTCGCAAGGCAGCGCGGCCTCCCGCGCCGCCGACGAGAAGGTCGCCCAGAGCCGCCAGGCGCAGGACAGCAGCAACCGCGTCGCGGAACTGTCGAAGAACATCAGCGAGCTGAACAAGCTCAAGGCTGCAACGGGCACCGGTTCGTCGGCACCTGCTGCTGCCGGTGCGGCTGCACCGGCACCGGCGAAGCCGGGCATCCCGGTTCCGACACCGGCCACCAGCGCGACGGTCGCACCTCCAGTCGCCGCAAGCCCTGCCCCCATTGCTGCGCCGGCGCCAGCCCCGGCCCCAGCTCCTGTCGTCGCGGCCGCACCCGCAGTTCCTGCAGCGGCAACGGCAGCACCGAGCCCCGCCGCGCCCACGACCGAGGCAACTGCTGCCGCTCCTGCTGCTGCCCCGACGGCAGAGGCCGCCGCTGCCGCACCGGCAGCAGCCGCAACCGATGCAGCTGCTGCTCCCGCAACTCCGGCTGCGAGCGCCGCCGTGGCTGCCACGGCACCCAAGCCGGCCGTGAAGAAGCCGGCACCGCCGCCCCCGCCGGAGCCCACCTTCCTCGAAGAGCTCCTGGACAACCCGCTGATGCTGGCCGGCGCGGCGCTGATCGCGCTGCTCATCGGCTTCCTGCTGTACCGCGTGCTGGGCCGCCGGCGCGAGGAAATGAGCGAGAGCGTGTTCCTCGAAAGCCGCATCCCGAAGGACTCGTTCTTCGGCGCCAGCGGCGGCGAATCGGTCGACACCAAGCATCGTGGCGACTCCACCGTCTCGTCGCTGTCGTACTCGCCGAGCCAACTCGACGCGGGCGACGTCGATCCCGTGGCCGAAGCCGACGTCTACCTGGCCTATGGCCGCGACCTGCAGGCCGAGGAAATCCTGCGCGAAGCGCTGCGCCTGAACCCGGACCGCACCGCCATCCACCTCAAGCTGCTCGAGATCCACGCCAAGCGCCGCGACGTGCGTGCCTACGAAGGCCTCGCCACCGAAGTGCACAAGCTGACGGGCGGCCTCGGCTCCGACTGGAACCGTGTGGTCGACATGGGCAAGGATCTCGATCCGGGCAACCCGCTGTACGAATCGGGCGCTCCCCGCAGCGGCGGCGCCAGCGCGGCGGAGACGGCCGCCTTCGCGGGCGCCCTCGCCGCGGCCGCCAAGCCGGCAGCACCTGCTCCCGTTGCACCGCCGGTTGCCGTTGCTCCGCCCGCCTTCGTGCCCTCGGTGGCACCGCTGGACTTCGACCTCGACCTGACCACGCCGCCGGCACCCGCCCCCGCACCGGCCCAGCAACATGCACCGGTCAGCGCCAGCCTGCCGAAGTCAATCTACGCGTCCGCTCCGACGACCGCGCGCCCCCCAGCCCCCCTGTCGAACGGCCACGCCGCCACGCCTGTCGATCTCGAAAACGATTTCGACACCGCCCCCGGCGCGCTGACGGTCGACACGCTCCCCGGTTCGCTGAGCGATGCGGACAACACCCGCCCCGCCATGCTGCGCAATGCGCTGCCGGCCGACTCGGGCTTCATCGAGTTCGACATGAGCGCGCTGGCAGGCCTGCCAGCCCGCCCCGCCGAAACCGCGAAGCCCGCCGCAGCCGCCACGCACGATGACGATGAAGGCGACGACAGCCCGCACGCCGTCAAGCTGTCGCTGGCTCGCGAACTGCAAGCCATCGGCGACGTCGAAGGTGCCCGTTCGCTGGTCGAGGAAGTCGAAGCCGAAAGCGCCGGCGATCTCAAGTCGCAAGCCCGTCAGCTGCTCGCAGAACTGCGCTGAGCGGTTGTTGTTGTACCGTCCCTGAATTCGTGAGGCTGGCACTCGGCATCCGGTACAACGGCCAGGCGTACGAGGGCTGGCAAAGCCAGCGCTCGGGCCGCACGGTGCAGGACAAGCTCGAAGCGGCCCTCACGAAGTTCGCCGCGCAGCCATCCGGCAAGATCGGCACACTGTGCGCCGGCCGCACCGACGCCGGCGTCCACGCGCTGATGCAGGTGGTGCACTTCGACACCGACGTCGAGCGCGAGCCCTTCTCCTGGACGCGTGGCACCAACCGCTTCCTGCCCGACGACATCGCGGTGCAGTGGGCGCACCCGGTGCCCGATGAATTCCATTGCCGCGCCAGCGCGCTGGCACGCCGCTACCTCTATGTGCTCTCGCAGTCGCCGGTGCGGCCCAGCCTGGATTCGGGCCGGGTCGGCTGGTCGATGCATGCGCTCGACGGCGATGCAATGCGCAACGCCGCCGCCGTGCTCATCGGCACGCATGATTTCAGTTCGTTCCGTGCTTCGGCCTGCCAGGCCAAGTCGCCCGTGAAGAACCTGCGCCGCATCCAAGTCACGCGGGTTGGCGAAGGCGAACGCTGCCGCTGGCATTTCGAGTTCGAGGCCGACGCGTTCCTGCACCACATGATCCGCAACCTGATGGGCTGCCTCGTGCGCATCGGCCGCGGCGACGAGCGGCCCGAATGGATTGCCGAGGTGCTCGAGGCGCGCAGCCGCAAGGCGGCGGCGCCGACCTTCTCCGCGGACGGCCTGTACTTCCTGGGCCCGTTGTACGACGCCAAGTGGGGTCTGCCGGCCGAGGCGACGCTGCAGGCCGGCGGCGCTCCTTATGATGGACCTCCATGACGTCTCCCCGCACCCGCATCAAGATCTGCGGCCTCACACGCGAGGCCGATGTGGATACCGCGGTCGAAGCGGGTGCCGATGCCATCGGCTTCGTGCTCTATGCGAAAAGCCCCCGCGCAGTGACGGCCGAACGCGCTGCCGAACTCGCTTCGCGCCTGCCCCCGTTCATCACACCGGTGCTGCTGTTCGTCAACGAGGATGCTCCTGAAGTCATAGCAGCACTCGCCCATGTGAAGGGCGCGATCGCCCAGTTCCACGGCGAGGAAACGCCCGAACGGTGCGAGGAAGCCACCGGCCCAGGCCGCTTCCGCTACATGCGCGCCGCCCGCATTCCACTGGGGGCTGCCGGCGCCGGCTTCGACCTCGTAAAATACGCTTCCGATTACTCCCACGCCCAGGCCATCCTGCTCGACGCGCATGTCGAAGGTTATGGCGGTGGCGGCAAGGCATTCGATTGGTCACTTCTTCCACCCGCCGTCGACGCTCACCTCGTCTTGAGTGGTGGGCTCACACCTGCAAACGTGAGCGATGGCATTCGCATCCTGCGGACGCGCTGCAAGACGCTGTCCGTTGATGTGAGCTCGGGCGTCGAAATCGACGGTCCCGGGAACAAGGGCCTCAAGGACGCCGGAAAGATCCGGCAATTCGTCGCAGCCGTCAGGGCGGCCGACGCGTCCTTCTCCAGCTAGCCGCCGCAGCCGATCGATGTCGGGCTGCGGCCCACCGATCGAGAACCATGCAAAGCAACTACCAGCAACCCGACGCCACCGGCCATTTCGGCAATTACGGCGGCACCTTCGCGAGCGAAACGCTCACCCACGCGATCAACGAACTGCGCGACGCGTACGCCAGGTTCAAGGACGATCCGGCCTTCCTTGCCGAATTCCACTACGAGCTGAAGCACTTCGTCGGCCGTCCCTCGCCGATCTACCACGCCGCGCGCACCAGCCGCGAAATGGGCGGCGCGCAGATCTACCTGAAGCGCGAAGACCTCAACCACACCGGCGCGCACAAGATCAACAACGTGATCGGCCAGGCGATGCTCGCGCGCCGCATGGGCAAGCCCCGCGTCATCGCCGAGACCGGCGCCGGCCAGCACGGCGTGGCCACCGCCACCATCTGCGCACGCTACGGCCTCGAATGCGTGGTCTACATGGGCAGCCAGGACGTGAAGCGCCAGAGCCCGAACGTCTACCGCATGAACCTGCTCGGCGCGACCGTGGTGCCCGTCGAATCGGGCAGCAAGACGCTGAAGGACGCGCTCAACGAGGCGATGCGCGACTGGGTCACGAACGTGGAAAACACTTTCTACATCATCGGCACCGTGGCCGGTCCGCACCCCTACCCGACCATGGTGCGAGACTTCCAGAGCGTGATCGGCACCGAGTGCATCGAGCAGATGCCCGCCATGCTCGCGGCCGACGGCATCACCGGCGAAGCGGAGGGCAGGCAGCCCGACGTGGTGGTCGCCTGCGTGGGCGGCGGCAGCAATGCGATGGGGATTTTCCATCCCTACATTCCGTTTGCCGGCACGCGCCTGATCGGCGTCGAGGCCGCGGGTGAAGGGCTCGACAGCGGCAAGCACTCGGCCTCCATCCTGCGCGGCAGCCCGGGCGTGCTGCACGGCAACCGCACCTACCTGCTGCAGAACGACGACGGCCAGATCACCGAGACGCACAGCATCAGCGCGGGGCTCGACTACCCCGGCGTGGGCCCCGAGCACGCGTACCTGGCCGACATCGGCCGGGCCGAATACGTCGGCATCACCGACACCGAGGCGCTCGAAGCTTTCCATTATTTGTGCCGAACGGAGGGCATCATTCCCGCGCTCGAATCCAGCCATGCCGTGGCCCACGCGATGAAGCTCGCGAAGACCATGCGCCCCGATCAATCCATCCTGGTGAACCTCTCGGGCCGTGGCGACAAGGACATCGGCACCGTGGCCGACCTTTCGGGCGTCGACTTCTATGACCGCCCCTCGATGCGCGGCCTCAGCGTGAAGGGAGGCAAGTGATGAGCCGCATTGCAACCACCTTCGACGCACTGAAAAAAGACGGCCGCCGCGCCCTCATTCCCTACGTCACCGCCGGTTTCCCGTTCGCAGACATCTCGCCCGAGCTGATGCACGGCATGGTCGAGGCCGGCGCCGACGTGATCGAGCTGGGCGTGCCCTTCTCCGACCCCATGGCCGACGGGCCCGTGATCCAGAAGGCCGGCGAGGCCGCGCTGGCATTGGGCATCGGCATGAAGCAGGTGCTGGCCATCGTCGCCGCCTTCCGCCAGAAGGACGCGACCACGCCCGTGGTGCTGATGGGCTATGCCAACCCGGTCGAGCGCTACGACCTCGTGCACGGAAAGAAAGCCTTCATCCGCGATGCGGCCGCGGCCGGCGTCGACGGCCTGCTGGTGGTCGACTACCCGCCCGAGGAATGCGAAGCTTTCGCCGCGGACCTGAAGGCGGCCGGCATCGACCTGATCTTCCTGCTCGCGCCAACGAGCACCGACGAGCGCATGGCGCAGGTCGCGCGCATCGCGAGCGGCTACGTCTACTACGTGTCGCTCAAGGGCGTGACCGGCGCCGGACACCTCGACACCGAGGCGGTCGGGCAGATGATTCCGCGCATCCGCCAGCACGTGAGCATTCCGGTCGGCGTGGGTTTCGGCATTCGCGACGCGCGCACCGCGCAGGCGGTCGGCTCGGCCGCCGATGCGGTCGTGATCGGTACGAAGATCATCCAGTTGATCGAAGACCAGCCCCGCGAAAAGGTCGTGCCCGTGGTGCGCGAATTCCTCGCCGGCATCCGCGAGGCGCTCGATGCGCTGCCGGCGGCTATCCCGAAGAATGCGGCTGGCCGATAATCGCTGCTGCCCCTCACCCCCAGCCCCTCTCCCGCATGCGGGAGAGGGGAGCTAATTCGGAGTCCTATGAGCTGGCTTGAAAAACTGCTACCCGCCAAGATCGCACAAACCGACCCATCGGAGCGCCGCCAGGTGCCCGAGGGCCTGTGGATCAAGTGCCCCGCCTGCGAGACCGTCCTCTACAAGACCGACCTCGAGCACAACCAGAACGTCTGCCCCAGTTGCAGCCACCACCACCGCATCGGCGCCCGCGCGCGGCTCGACGCGTTCCTCGACGCCGAGGGCCGCTACGAAGTCGGCCAGGAAGTGCTGCCGGTCGACGCCCTGAAATTCAAGGACAGCCGCAAGTACCCCGAGCGGCTCAAGGAAGCGCTGGAGAACACCGGCGAGACCGACGCGCTGGTCGTCATGGGCGGCTCGGTGCACAGCATCAGCGTGGTCGTGGCCTGCTTCGAGTTCGAGTTCATGGGCGGCTCCATGGGCAGCGTGGTCGGCGAGCGCTTCGTGCGCGGCGTCGAAACCGCCATCGAGCAGAAGGTGCCCTTCATCTGCTTCACCGCAACCGGCGGCGCGCGCATGCAGGAAGGCCTGCTCTCGCTCATGCAAATGGCCAAGACCAACGCCGCGCTCACGCGCCTCGCGAAGAAGGGCCTGCCCTACATCAGCGTGCTGACCGACCCGACGATGGGAGGCGTGTCGGCCGGCTTCGCCTTCGTGGGCGACGTGGTCATTGCCGAGCCCAAGGCGCTGATCGGCTTCGCCGGCCCTCGCGTGATCGAGTCGACCGTGCGCGTGACGCTGCCCGAAGGCTTCCAGCGCGCCGAGTTCCTGCAGACCAAGGGCGCCATCGACTTCATCAGCGACCGCCGCGAACTGCGCAAGACCATTGCCAGCTCGCTGGCCATGCTGCTGCGCCAGCCGGCCGACGCGGTCAGCTGAGGAACGAACAGCAAGCCAATGCAAAAGAGCCCGGGTGCGATGCACCCGGGCTCTTTTGCTTGCGAGGCTCAGAACGTCAGTTGATAGGCAAACACCAGCAGGTTGCCCAGCACGATCGCGATCACCTGCAGTACCACGATGGCCGCCAGCGGCGAGAGATCGACGCCGCCGATCAGCGGGATGAAGCGCCTGAAGGGCCGCACCAGCGGCTCGGCCAAACGGGAGATCAAGTCAAGCAGCATCGGCGACGCGCCCGGAATCCAGGACAGCACCGCATAAACCACCAGCAGTGCGGTCAGGCCCGAGACGGCCAGCTGCATCAGCCCGACCAGCGACACCAGGGGAAGGGTCGCAATCCGTCCCAGGTTGCCGGCAAGCAGCCACAGCAGCAGGAACTTCAGCAGCACCAGCAGCCACGCGGCGATCAGGCTGGCAAGGTCCCAGCGCTTCACCGACGGCACGATGCGCCGCAGCGGCAGCACGATCCAGTCGGTGATGGCGAACACGAAGCGCCCGAGCGGATTGCCGAACGGCACCCGGTGGTATTGCATGTAGAGGCGCAGCAGGCAGGCGCCGCCGAGCAGGCCGACGATCACGTCGAGGAGGAACGAGGGAATCTGATAGAGCATGGGGCGCAGCCGTGAGCGGAATGCGATGATAGCCACGCAAGGCTCTTCGATGACGACACTACCCCTTTTGCATTCACTGCCATTGTTTCCGCTCGGTACGGTCCTGTTTCCGGGCGGCCTTCTTCCGCTGCGCATCTTCGAGGTCCGCTATCTCGACATGATCGGCAAATGCCGCAAGGCCGACGCGCCCTTCGGCGTGGTGAGCCTCACCAGCGGCAGCGAAGTGCGCAAGGCCGGCGCCGATGCGGAGAGCTTCGCTGCCATCGGGACGTTGGCGATGATTCGCGAGTTCGAATCGCCGCAAAGCGGGCTGCTGCAGATCGAATGCGTGGGCACGCAACGCTTCCGGGTGCGCGACACTGAGTTGCAGAAGCACGGTCTGTGGGTCGCCGAAGTGGAGGCCGTGGCCGACGACGTCGCGCTGGAAATTCCCGACGACCTGAAACACACCGCCACGGCACTGCAACGCCTGATCGACACGCTCGAGGAGCGGCGCCGCGAACAGGGCGGATCGGTACGGTTGCCCATCGGCATGCCCTACCTGCTCGACGATTGCGGCTGGGTGGCGAACCGCTGGTGCGAACTGGTGCCGATGCAGCTCGAACTGAAGCAGCGCCTGATGGAGCTCGACAGCCCGCTGATGCGCCTCGAGCTGATCAGCGATCTGCTCGCACGCACGGGTATTGCTCAATAGATCGCTATATTTTTCGTAGCGCATTACGCAGGATCGGCGGGCATTGGACAGCGGCTTCGCCTGAATCCGATCGGCTAAAATGCCGGGCTCGCGCACGCTCCCGTTGCGCCTCACCCGCTCTCCATGTCCGATCACCTGACCCCTCCCATTCCCACGCCCGCTGCAGCGCCCGCCTCGGCGCCGGCCGTCGACGACAACCAGCTCATCGCCGAACGCCGCGAGAAGCTCAAGCTGCTGCGCACAGCGCAGACCGAGGGCAAGGGGGTTGCGTTCCCGAACGACTTCAAGCCGGGCCACCGCGCCGCGGCACTCGTCGAGGCACATGGCGCCACCGAGGCCGAGGCCCTCGAAGCGCAAGCCGTTTCCGTGAGCGTGGCCGGCCGCATGATGCTCAAGCGCGTGATGGGCAAGGCCAGCTTCGCGACCGTACAGGACGCCACGAGCCGCATCCAGCTCTACGTGACGCGCGACGCGGTCGGCGAAGACGTCTACGCCGATTTCAAGCGCTGGGACCTCGGCGACATCGTGGGCGCCGAAGGCACGCTGATGAAGACCAAGACCGGCGAGTTGTCGGTCAAGGTCACGAAGCTGCGCCTGCTTACCAAGAGCCTGCGCCCGCTGCCCGACAAGTTCCACGGCATGGCCGACCAGGAGCAGAAGTACCGCCAGCGCTACGTCGACCTGATCACCGACGAAACCGCCCGTGTGCGCTTCACCGCGCGCAGCAAGGCAGTGAGCGCGCTGCGCGAATTCATGGTGGCCAATGATTTCCTCGAAGTCGAGACGCCCATGCTCCACCCGATTCCGGGCGGCGCGAACGCCAAGCCTTTCAAGACGCACCACAACGCGCTCGACCAGGAAATGTTCCTGCGCATCGCGCCCGAGCTCTACCTCAAGCGCCTGATCGTCGGCGGCTTCGAGCGCGTGTTCGAGATCAACCGGAGCTACCGCAACGAGGGCATCTCGGTGCGGCACAACCCCGAGTTCACGATGATGGAGTTCTACGCGGCCTACTGGAACTACCGCGACCTGATGGACTTCACCGAGACGCTGATCCGCACCATCGCCGACAAGGCCGTGGGCACGCAGCAACTCACGTACGGCGGCAAGGCCGTCGATCTGACGCAGCCCTTCGAACGCCTGACGATCCGCGAAGCGATCCTCAAGCACACCGACGCCGGCGACGGTGTGGACGACAGCGCCTGGCTGATCAATGCACTGCGCAAGATCGGCCTCAGCGAAGAGAAGGACAAGCTCTCGCAGCGCAGCCTCGCGAGCCTGCAGGTGATGTACTTCGAGGAAACCGTCGAAGAAAAGCTCTGGCAGCCGACCTTCATCATGGAGCACCCGACCGAGATCTCGCCGCTGGCGCGCGCCAACGACGAGCGCCCCGAAGTCACCGAGCGCTTCGAGCTCTACATCACGGGCCGCGAATTCGGCAATGGCTTCAGCGAGCTCAACGACGCCGAAGATCAGGCCGCGCGCTTCAACGCCCAGGTGGTCGCCAAGGACAGCGGCGACGACGAAGCCATGTTCTACGACCACGACTTCGTTCGCGCCCTCGAATACGGCATGCCGCCCACCGGCGGCTGCGGCATCGGCATCGACCGGCTGATGATGCTGCTGACCGATTCGCCGAGCATCCGCGATGTGATTCTGTTCCCGGCGCTGCGCAGGGAATCTTGAACGTGCAGTTACCGTCGTCGCTGCCGACGATCGGCATCGACTTCGGCACCTCCAACTCCGCCGTGGCCTGCCGGGTCGACGGCGAGACCCGCTTGTTGCCCATCGAAGGCGCGGCCACCACCCTGCCCACCGCGATCTTCTTCAATGCCGAAGACCGAACCACGCATTTCGGCCGCGACGCCATCGGCCAGTACCTCTCGGGCACCGAAGGCCGGCTGATGCGCTCGCTGAAGAGCCTGCTCGGCAGCGCGCTGATGCAAGAGAAGACCGCCATTTACGACGGCCTCGTGAGCTTCGAGGACATCATCGCCCGCTTCCTGCGAGAGCTGGCCGTGCGCGCCAGCCGTGAACTCGGCCAGATGCCCGAGCGCGTGGTGATCGGCCGGCCCGTGCACTTCGTGGACGACGATCCGAAGCGCGACGAGCGTGCCGAGGAAAGCCTGCGCCACGCGGCACGCGCAGCGGGGTTCCGCGAGATCGCCTTCCAGCTCGAGCCGATCGCAGCCGCGTTCGACTACGAGCAGCGCATCGCCAAGGAGTCGATCGTGCTCATCGTCGACATCGGCGGCGGCACCTCCGACTTCACCGTAGTGCGCGTCGGACCCGAGCGCGCGACCCGCGAGGACCGCAGCGACGACGTGCTGGCCACCAGCGGCGTGCACATCGGCGGCACCGATTTCGACCAACGCCTGAACCTCGAGCGCGTGATGCCGCAGTTCGGCTTCCGGCACCACGGCCCGCAGGGGCGCGAAGTGCCGAGCAAGGTGTTCTTCGAACTCTCCTCCTGGCACCTTATCAACTGGCTCTACGCCGCCAAGGCAGTGCGCCAGGCGAAAGACCTGCGCACGAGCTACAGCGACACGCGGCTGCACGACCGGCTGATGACCGTGCTCGAGGAACGGCACGGGCATCGCATCGCGAGTGCGGTGGAAGCGGCCAAGATCGATGCGTCGATCACCGACGCCGAAACCGCCATCGACCTCGGTTGTGCCGAGCGCGGGCTGGTGGCCTCGCTCACGCCGGCCGACATGGCTCAACAATTGGCAGGTTCGCTCGAGAACGTGATCGCCTGCGCGCACGCCTGCGTCAAGCGCGCGGGCCTGCGCAGCGGTGACCTCGACGCGATCTATCTCACCGGCGGCTCTTCCGCCCTTCGGCCGTTCCAGCACGCTCTGCGCAGGAGCTTCGCGGGCGTGAATCTGGTCGAGGGTGACCTGTTCGGCGGCGTGGCTACGGGACTCGCCTGCGCGGCGCGCACCGGGTACCGGGCATGAAATACCTGGCGGGCTATCCGGCGCCCCTGCTGGATCAGGTCCGCCAGCTGATGGCCGGGGACAAGCTGGCCGCGATGCTCGGCAAGCGCTATCCCGACGGGATGCACAGCGTGCAGACCGACCGCGCGCTCTACGACTACGTGAGCGACCTCAAGAGCGAGTTCATGCGCAAGGCCGAGCCGCTGTCGAAGGTCATGTTCGACAACAAGCTGCATGTGATCCGCAACGCGCTCGGGACACACACAACAGTTTCGCGCGTGCAGGGCGGAAAGCTCAAGGCAAAGCGTGAAATCCGGGTGGCGAGCCTGTTCAAGGGCGTGCCCCTGGCTTGGTTGCGGATGATCGTTGTGCACGAACTCGCACATACCAAGGAAAAGAGTCACGACAAGGCCTTCTACGCGCTATGCGCGCACATGGAGCCCGACTACCATCAGCTCGAATTTGACCTGCGGCTCTACCTGACCCACCTGGACACCGGCGGCGAACCGCTCTGGTCGACGGCCTCGAAGGCGCCGTGACCGCCCGCCTTTCCCTTTTCCACGGATCGACCGCACCCATGTCCACCCCGCCGACCGAAGCCGTCCGCGAGACGCTGGCACGCATCGGGCGCTGAAGACTTCCCGCGTCTTCCTCAGTCCACCGCGGCCCTTACCTGCTCGACGTCGGCGACGGCCAGCCAGTGGCAGTAGCCGCCCGAGGTGCGCCGGTCGATTTCGTCGAGCGCCATGCCGGCATATTTGCCAGCGCGGTACTGGTGCTTGGACCAGTACTGGTCGGTGTGCCACGCATGGATGTGCAGGACGTCGCTGCCCAGCGCGCGGTTCGCATAGGGCAGATGGTCAAGCAGTCCCAGCGAGCATTGCTGGGGGTAGGTGCGACGCAAGGCCAGTTCGCCCGCGTACATCGTGACGACGTTCTTGCACCAGCCCGGCCATGTACCCTGGAAGTGGCGAAACTCCTCGTCGAGCAGCTTGTTGCAGTAGTCGAGCTGGGACTCCACGAAATTGCAGACGAACTCGGACGGCCCGAGCACCGAAGCGCCGACGTTGTGCAGGCCGGAATGCGGAAAACCCCAGCGCTGGCTGCACTCGGACAGCTTGCGGCGAACCTCTTCTTCATAGGCGTACGCGCCGAAGCCGAAGCACAGGCCGGTCGGCGTGAAGTTCGTGAGCGCCGGCGTGACGAAGGTATCGCAATCGGTCTTCAGCAGGGTGTCGTACTTCCTGCACTCCTCGATCACGGCCGGCTTGCACAGGTTCGCCACGGAATTGATGTAGCCGTAGCCGTTCCAGTCGGCATTGCGCTGCGCGTAGGGCTCGCTCGGAATCACGACGATCCGCTCGTCTTGAGGCAGTGCGCCGACGGCGTCCGGATGGCAGACGGCGATGATCCTTGCACGCGAGAACAGGTTCGAGAAGATCATGCTTTTGTAGAGCCATGAAAACTCGTCGATGATTTCCCGTTTGTTGTCGATGTAGACCAGCACGCCCATCGTCATGTCGTTTCCTTTCGCCAACTGCTATCGGATCCGTTGCGAGCGGGCATCCATCGCGGCCATGTACACGGAGCGGTAAGGCTCGCCGAGATTGATGAAATGCACCAGCAAGGAGTCCTCGCTGGCCAGATGCGGCGGCGTGTTGATGCTGAGGTTGTCAAGGATGTTCTGCTCGCCGACAAGGCCCTCTTCCATCAGCACCTCGTTCGTGTAGTACTGGTCGCCCTGGCTGCTGTAGACCGCCGACTTGTCAGCCACGCCGCCGATGCGCTCCCAGATGCGGTCGAGCAGGCGCGAGTTGCCGGGCGTGTTCCGAAAACCCATGACGCCAGAGTTGAACTGCCAGGCGCCGACGTCCTTGGCAAGCAGCAGGTCGCGGCCTTCGAGCAGTGGCTCGATGCGTTTCGCCTGGTTGTAGAAGACGACATCCGCATCCACCCAGATGACCCACTCATGACGGGCCAGGTGCTGGTTGATGAGCCAGCTCCGGATCCAGGAGCCGTTGATGTTCGGACCGATGGATGCGGGAATGTCGCGGTACACGTGGTACGCATGGCCATGCCTGCCGCAATAGCGGCGCACGTTGTGCTCGGACACGCGCGCGTAGCTCCGGATATGCGGCGTATAGAGCGTCAGAAAGGCGACGGGCGCCTCCGGGTTGTAGCTGTCCACCGCCGCCGGCGATACCTCCGGGTACGCCGGTTCCTGCAGGACCGGGCGCCCCTGGGTCAACGCCTCGTCGACCTGCTCTGCCAGCAAGCGCTGCAGGTTCAGATCGTGCAGCATGTCCTCGCGCAGTTCGCCCTCCACCTCGACCGGCAGCGCTCCCAGGTTGACCACGAAGATCGACGCCTGGTACCACTGCGCAATGCGCCAGGACACGTTGACGTAGAACCCCTGCTCCATGGCATTGCATCCCAGCAGGCCCGCAGGCCGCAGGCGCGCGGCCTCGTCGATGCGTTTCGCCGCCAGCGCGATCACGTGCCCTGAATCGACGATCAACTGGTGCAGCATCGACCGGTTGGCAGCCGTGTTGCGCACGACCATCATGTTGGTCATGGCCAGGCCCGTCTGGCTGCCCACGGGAGGACTCTCGACCGCGAGCAGGTCACGTCCCTGCATCAGGACGTCGATCGCCACGGGGTGGAAGACCACCGAATCGCCATCGATGAAGAACAGCCAGTCTCCTTCGGTCAGCGTGCGCAGATGGCGCAGGATCTCGCTGTACTTGGCGCTGGCGCGAAGCGCCGGGTGAAGGATGCGGTCGCTCTCGATCCATTTGTGGGGATAGCCGTAGAGCCTGCAGTAGTGCGCGTGGTTGCGCAGCACCGCTTCGTCCTGGCGCTGAAGGATACTGAGGCACAAGGGCATGGCTTACTCCGCAAGGCCGGGCTGGGCCAACGCACGCTTGGCGTCACGGTAGGCCGTGGAAGCCACCAGTGCGTCCCAGGCAATCGAGGGGCCACTTGGCAACAGGCCCCTGCGGCGCGCTTCGCTGCGCATGTCAGGCTTCCAGCGCTCAGTGCGCGCCGCGAGAGCGAAGTCTTCGAGCATTTCATCCAGCGGCGCGCCGTCGCCAACGCTCTTGTTGCACAGCATCGCCAGATCGCACCCGGCTTCGAGCGCAGCCAGCGCCGCATCGGCGTAGCTGAGCAACCGGCCATCGATATAGCGGCCCGCCTCCATGCTCAGGTCGTCGCTGAACACGGCGCCGCCGAAGGCAAGGCGCTGGCGCAGGATCGCCTTGAGCCACTTCGACGAAAACCCCGCCGGCCGCTTGTCGACCTTCGGATAGATCACGTGCGCAGGCATCACCGCAGCGAGCGTGCCCGACAGCCAGTCGTACGGCTTGGCATCGTCGTCCAGGATGGCCTTGAGGCCGCGCTCGTCCACCGGAATCTCGACGTGCGAATCCGCATGCACGAACCCGTGTCCCGGGAAGTGCTTGCCGCAGTTGCGCATGCCCATCTGCAGCATGCCGTGCATCACGCTCTTGGCCAGCAGCGCGACCACGCGCGGGTCGCGGTGGAAGCTGCGGTCGCCGATGACGCTGCTGCCGCCGTAGTCCAGGTCGAGCACCGGTGCGAAGCTGAAGTCGACGCCGCAGGCGCGCAGCTCGCCCGCCAGTACCTGTCCGGCAGCGGTCGCGGCCTGGGTGGCGCGCATGGCGTCGCGCATCCACAGCTCGCCCAGCGCGCGCATCGACGGCAGGCGCGTGAAGCCGTCGGTGCGAAAGCGCTGCACGCGGCCACCTTCGTGGTCGACGCAGATCAGCAGGTCGGGCCGGATTGCCTTGATCTCGGCGTTGAGCACGGTCATCTGGGCGCGATCCCGCCAGTTGCGGGCGAAATGGATCACGCCGCCGACAAGCGGATTGGCGAGGCGCCGGCGGTCGGCGTCGTTGAGTTCGGTGGCCGCCACATCGATGATCAGCGGCGCGTGGGGGCGATCGGCAAGCCCGGCAGTCATGTTTTCTCCACCACCACGAAGCTCGCGGCGTATTCGGTTTCGTCGGTCACGGTCACGTGGGCCGTGAGGCCCTGCGCCTCGAACCAATCCTTCAGGTCGCCATGCAGCACGATGACGGGCTTGCCGCTGCGCAGGTTCGCGATTTCGCACAGCCGCCAGCTCATGGGCGAACGCATGCCCAGGCCGATAGCCTTGCTGAAGGCCTCCTTGGCGGAGAACCGGGTCGCAAGGTAGCTCAGGCCGCGCTTGGGCCAGCGAGCGCGGCGGGCTTCCCAGACCTTGAACTCGGCATCGCTCAGCACCTTGCGGGCAAAGCGTTCACCCTGCCGCTCGAAGGTCGCTGCAATGCGACGCAAGTCGCAGATGTCGGTGCCAATGCCGTAGATCATGCGGCGCTGGCGTTCATTGCTGCGCCTCGTCGATGCAGCGCAGGTAGTCGCGCGTGGCGGCCGTGTAGCCAAGCTCGAGCGCGTCGGCCACGAAGGCATGGCCGATCGAGACTTCCTGCACGCCGGGCACCGCGCGCAGGAAGGCGGCGAGGTTGTCGCGGCTCAGGTCGTGCCCGGCATTGACGCCCAAACCCGCGGCCAGCGCCGCGCGCGCCGAATCGGCATAGCGCGCCAGCACCGCCTGCTCGTCGGGCGTGCCGCGTGATGCCGCGTAGCCTTCGGTGTAGAGCTCGACGCGGTCGGCGCCCACGGCCTTGACCGCGGCCATCATCTCGGGGATCGGGTCCATGAACAGGCTGACGCGTACGCCCAGCGCCTTGGCTTCGGCGATCAGCGGGCGAAGGCGGTCGGCGTCGTCGGGGAAGGTCCAGCCGTGGTCGCTGGTCGACTGGGTTTCGCTGTCGGGCACGAAGGTGGCCTGGTGCGGCTTCAGCGTGCGCACGAAATCCATCAGGTTCTGGAACGGGTTGCCCTCGATGTTGAACTCGATGACCGGCCAGTCCTTGGCGAGCAGCGCCGACAGGTCGCTGACGTCGTGCGCGCGGATATGGCGTGCATCGGGCCGCGGATGCACCGTGATGCCGTGCGCACCGGCGGCCAGGCAGGCCTGGGCAGCCTTCACCACGCTCGGAATGCCCAGGTGGCGCGTGTTGCGGACCAGGGCGACCTTGTTGAGGTTGACCGACAGCGAGGTGGCAGTGGCGATGCCGGCGTGGCCTGAAGTGCTCATAGTGCTTGCAGATCTCTCATCATTTGCCGCGTGCGCAGCGTGGACACGCCGCAATGGTAGTTGAGCAAGGCGCGCAACTGGTTGCGCAGGGCACTGTTGCTACCGGCGTTCATGGTGGCAATTTCACGCAACGTGGCGGTAAAAGGAGCCCGGTCGTCGAGAACGGCCTGCAGAGCCTGCCACTCGGTACCGGTCAGTGCTGCCTCGTCGGCGGCGGCCTGGCGCAATCCGGCTTCGGGCACGAGGCTGTAGCGCTCCCGGGCGGCGAGCGGTTCCAGCGTGAGGGTCTGCGCATCGAGCGAGGGCAGCAGGCCGACCCCGCGCAGCAGCAGCAGTTCGAAAGCGCGCAGCGCCGCCGCCTGGGTGGCCGCCTGGGCCTCGGCGTGATCGCCCGCCAGCACCTGAACAACCCCGGCGTAGGCGTCGAACAGCGCTTCGTGGGCGTCATCGCGCGCCAGCAGTCGCAGCAGCAGTTCGTTGACGTAGTAGCCCGACAGCAGCGCCTCGCCGGTCGGCATGACGTGGCCGCCCATCCATTCGGCGCCCTTGAGCGTGCGGATCTCGGCGTCGCCACCGTAGTTGAGCTGCAGCGGCTGCAGCGGCAGCAGCACGGGACGGAAGTTGGAGCTCGGCCGCTTCGCCCCCTTGGCCACGAGCGCGATGCGACCGTGGTGGCGGGTGAATACCTCGAGGATCAGGCTCGACTCGCTCCAGTCGTAGCGATGGAGGACGTAAGCCGGCTCGTGCGAAACGCGGTGGGTGGCCATGTCAGTGCGCTATGGAGCATCGAGGCTTGAAGGCGGCAAACGCCGTGGAACCGGCTTCGCCGGGCCACTGGCGTTGCCCCCTGCAAGGGGGTTGGCGGCTACGCGAAGCGAGCAAGCCTGGGGGTTTGCCTACTCATAGCCGAAGGAACGCACGCGGGCTTCGTCATCGGCCCAGCCCGAGCGCACCTTCACCCACAGTTCGAGGAACACCTTGGCGTCGGCCAGCTTTTCGAGCTCGACGCGCGTTTCCATGCCGATGCGCTTGATGCGCTCGCCCTTGTCGCCGATCACCATGGCCTTGTGGCCGTCGCGCTCGACCACGATGGTGGCGGCAATGCGCAGCAGGCGCTTCTGGCCCTTCTTCTGGGGCGGCTCTTCCTCGAACTTGTCGATGATGACGGTCGAGGTGTAGGGCAGCTCGTCGCCGGTGAGGCGGAACAGCTTCTCGCGCACCAGCTCGCCGGCGAGGAATTTCTCGCTGCGGTCGGTCAGCTCGTCCTCGTCGTAGAACCAGGGCTGTTCGGGCAGGTACTTCTCGCAGATGCCGAACAGGCGCTCGACATCCTTGGCGTTCTTCGCCGACATCGGTACGAACTCGGCGAAGCTGTGCTTCTCCTGCATGGTCTTCAGCCAGGGCGCGATGTCACCGCGGCGGTGCACGTTGTCGAGCTTGTTGGCCAGCAGAACGGTGGGGATGCCCTTGCCGAGCAGCTTGAGCACGCGCTCGTCGGCCGGCGTGAAGCTGCCGGCCTCGACCACGAACAGGATCAGGTCCACGTCGCCGACCGCGCCCTGCACGGTCTTGTTGAGCGACTTGTTCAGCGCGTTGGCGTGCAGGGTCTGGAAACCCGGCGTGTCGACGAACACGAACTGCGTGGCGCCCAGCGTGCGCATGCCGGTGATCCGGTGGCGCGTGGTCTGCGCCTTGCGCGAGGTGATGCTGATCTTCTGGCCCACCAGCGCGTTGAGCAGCGTCGACTTGCCCACATTGGGCTTGCCGACAATGGCGATGAGCCCACAGTGCTGGGGACCGCCGGTACCCGCGCCGCCTTCTGCGTCTTCGGGCCCGGCTACGGGATTGATAGCATCGTTCATAGTGATTTCACGCGGCACCGCGTGCCTTGAGCCGGATCAACATGGCAGCCGCGGCCGCCTGCTCACCGGCGCGGCGCGAGCCGCCGATGCCGCGTTCGCGAAGCCCCAACTCGGGCACCTCGCACTCGACATCGAAAGTCTGCTTGTGCGCCGCGCCCAGTGTGGCAGCCACGCGATACACCGGCAGCTTCATTTTGTGACCCTGCAGCCATTCCTGCAATTCGGTCTTCGGATCCTTGGCCGCGGCTTCCATGCGCGGGTTGATTTCGACCGACTCGTAGAGCCGGTGCACCAGCGCCTCGGCGGCGGCAAAGCCGGCGTCCAGATAGACCGCGCCGATCAGCGCCTCGAGCGCATCGGCCAGGATCGACGGCCGGTTGGGCCCGCCCGATCGCGCCTCGCCCTCGCCGAGCCGCAGCAGCGGCGACAGCGCCAGTCCTACCGCCAGGCGATGCAGCGTGTCCTGCTTGACGAGGTTGGCACGCACGCGCGACAGGTCGCCTTCGGGCAAAGCCGACAGGCGCATGTAGAGCAGGTGCGAGACCGCCAGGTTCAGCACCGAGTCGCCGAGAAACTCGAGGCGCTCGTTGTGGTCGGCCGAGAAACTGCGGTGCGTGAGCGCGAGCTGGAGCAGCCGCGGGTCGGAGAAGGTGTGCTGGAGGCGCGCCTGCAGCGCGGCGAGGCTGCCGTCCACCTTTTTTGGCGCCGTGTTCAGCGGGTTTCGCCCTTGTACTTGAGCGTCAGGAAGGCGGGGCCGAACAAGGGGATCTCGCGCTCGTACGAATACGACACGACCACCTTGTCGCCGACCTTCTTGATCTCGAGGTCCCTGCCGCTGACCGACTTGAAGTCGTCGATGGCCTGGGCGCGATCGAAAATCGCGCGCACTTCGGGCACGGTTGCCCCCTCCTTGGCCTTGTTGGCGGCCTTGTCGATGGCCTGCCATTCAATCAGCGTCGGGATGACCTGCGCGACGACCACGCCCAGGCACCCGAGCACCACCGCGACGAACACCAAGCCGATGAACGAAATGCCGCGTTGCTGCGCAGCCCTGCTGCGAACGAACCGATGTGTTCTCATGCCCTCATACCCCTCGAACTATGCTGATGAATGCTTATTGAAACGGACCGATGCGACCCAGATCGCCGAAGTTCATCCAGACGAAGAACGCCCTGCCCACGATGTTCTTGTCTGGAACGAAGCCCCAGAAACGCGAGTCCGCCGAATTATCGCGGTTGTCGCCCATCATGAAATAGTTGCCGGCCGGCACCTTGCAGACCACGCCTTCGACCGAGTAGCGGCAGTTTTCGCGAAACGGAAAGTCGCTGGCGCCCGGAACGAAAGACGGCGCGGCCTCGTCGTTGAGCAGCTTGTGCTGCTTGCCGCCCAGGTCCTCCCCGTATTGCTTGAGCAGGCGCATCGACTCGCTGTCGAGGTAGTCGGCATCCGCCACCTTGGACACCGGCTGGCCGTTGATCGTCAGCTTCTTGTTCAGGTAGGCCACTTCGTCGCCGGGAATACCGACCACGCGCTTGATGTAGTCCATGCTCGGCTTGGGCGGGTAGCGGAACACCACCACGTCGCCGCGCGCCAGCGGCGTTCCGTCGGTGATCTTGGTGTTGATCACGGGCAGGCGCAGGCCGTAGGTGAACTTGTTGACCAGGATCAGGTCACCGGTCAGCAGCGTGGGCATCATCGAGCCCGAGGGAATCTTGAAGGGCTCGTAGAGAAACGAGCGCAGCAGGAACACCACCAGGATCACGGGGAACAGGCCCGCGGTCCAGTCGAGCCACCAGGGCTGCATCAACAGCCGCTCGCTCGCCTTCGCGTCGGCCGTATCGACCTGCCTGATGCCCTGCTCGGCCAGGCGCGCATTGCGCTCGGTCAGCGAGTCTTCGAGCCTGGCGGCGGCCCGTTCGCGCCGGGGCAGGAAATAGAAGCGCTCGGCCAGCCAGTACAGCCCAGTGACCACTGTGGCCAGGAACAGCAGCAAGGCGAAGTTGCCTTCGATCGCGTTGAAATACCAGGCGCCGACATAGGCGGCAAAAGCCGCGAGGACCAGGGAGGTGAGGAATGCCATTTTTTGATCAGTCTTCGACTTGCAGAATCGCGAGGAAGGCCTCTTGCGGGACCTCGACGGAGCCGATCTGCTTCATTCTTTTCTTGCCCGCCTTCTGCTTCTCGAGCAGCTTCTTCTTGCGGGTGATGTCGCCGCCATAGCACTTGGCCAGCACGTTCTTGCGAAGCGCCTTGATTGTCTCACGCGCAATGATGGTGACCCCAATGGCCGCCTGGATCGCCACGTCGTACATCTGGCGCGAAATGATCTCGCGCATCTTCGACACCACCGCCCGGCCGCGGTACTGCGACTGGCTGCGGTGCACGATGATCGACAGCGCGTCGACCTTGTCGCCGTTGAGCAGGATGTCGACCTTGACCACGTCCGAAGCGCGGTACTCCTTGAACTCGTAGTCCATCGAGGCGTAGCCGCGGCTCACCGATTTCAGCTTGTCGAAGAAGTCGAGCACGATCTCGCCGAGCGGCATCTCGTAGGTCAGCATGACCTGGCGGCCGTGGTAGGCCATGTTCATCTGCACGCCGCGCTTCTGGTTGGCCAGCGTCATGACGGAGCCGACGTATTCCTGCGGCATATAGAGATGCACGGTGACGATGGGCTCGCGGATCTCCGCCATCCTGCCGACGTCGGGCATCTTGGACGGGTTCTCGACCATGAGCACTTCGCCGTCGTTCTTGACCACCTGATAGACCACGCTCGGCGCGGTCGTGATCAGGTCCTGGTCGAACTCGCGCTCCAGGCGCTCCTGCACGATCTCCATGTGCAGCAGGCCGAGGAAGCCGCAGCGAAAGCCGAAGCCGAGCGCCTGGCTCACCTCGGGCTCGTAGCGCAGCGACGAATCGTTGAGCTTGAGCTTTTCGAGCGCGTCGCGCAGCGAGTCGTACTCGCTCGCTTCGGTCGGGTAGAGGCCCGCAAACACCTGCGGCTGGATCTCCTTGAAGCCGGGCAGCGCCTCGGTGGCCGTGGCCGCCGCGCCGCCGCTGCCGGGCTTGATCAGCGTGACCGTGTCGCCGACCTTGGCCGCCTGCAGTTCCTTGATGCCCGCGATGATGTAGCCCACCTCGCCCGCCTCGAGCGACGCACGCGCTTCGTTGGCGGGCGTGAAGACGCCGACGCTGTCGGCGTTGTACATCGCACCCGACGCCATCATCTTGATGCGATCGCCCTTCGCGAGCCGGCCGTCGACCACGCGCACCAGCATGACGACGCCGACGTACGCATCGAACCAGCTGTCGACGATCATCGCGCGCAGCGGACCGTCGGGATTGCCGCGCGGCGCGGGCATTTTGGCGACGATGGCTTCGAGAATGTCGTCGATGCCCACGCCGGTCTTTGCCGAGCACGGGATCGCATCGGTCGCGTCGATGCCGATCACGTCTTCGATCTCGGTGCGTGCGTTGTCGAGATCCGCGTTGGGCAAATCGATCTTGTTGAGCACGGGCACCACTTCGACGCCGAGGTCGAGCGCGGTGTAGCAGTTGGCCACTGTCTGCGCTTCGACGCCTTGCGATGCATCGACGACGAGCAATGCGCCTTCGCATGCCGACAGCGAGCGGCTCACTTCATACGAGAAGTCGACGTGGCCTGGCGTGTCGATCAGATTGAGGTTATAGACCTGCCCATCGCGTGCCTTGTAGTGCAGCGCAGCGGTCTGTGCCTTGATGGTTATCCCACGCTCTTTTTCGATGTCCATCGAGTCGAGCACCTGCGCTTCCATCTCGCGTTCTGCGAGGCCGCCGCAACGCTGGATCAAACGGTCTGCGAGCGTCGACTTGCCGTGGTCGATGTGCGCAATGATCGAAAAGTTTCTGATGTGATTCATCAACGGGAACGCTTAAGTACTTGAATTGGCTCGTGCGCAGAGTGCGACAGGCAAGAAAAAAGGGCGCGTCTTCTGGAGACGCGCCCTGAACCAACAAGCAATGGCAACTGCAGTAGTTGGAACTTCATTGTAGGCAAAAAGGGAAGCACGTACATCCGGGAACAGGGTCCAAAGGGGTCGTTGCAGGTCCACAACATCAAAGATACGAACAGGTTATCCACAGGATCGGTGGAGCAGTTGCTGAACAACTTGTGGGCGATCTGTGGAGCACCGGTGGACTGCCGTCTGACATCTCGCATCGTGAAGGTCAGGGCACTCCTTATGCGCTGACCGCCCGCCGAGGGTGCCCTATTCTACCGAAATCCGTCCTTAGCCTTCCGATAAGTTAGTAATCGCAAACAAATATTGGCATTTCCAGGCCGTCAGATTTTTTTCGAGGCTGGCCCCAGAACGTCGCAAACACCTCAAAAAATGGCCCCAAACCCGACTGCCGGGTGGGGCCACTTGACGCCAACGCCGGATCAGCGTGCGGGACGAATCAGCGCGTACTGCGCCCAGTCGCCGCGACGGAACAGCACACTGAGCGGCTTGCTCTTGTCGGCCTTGCCGACGGCCGACTCGAATTCGCGCACACTCGAAACCTCGACATTCGCCACCGCCAGGATGACGTCGCCTTCGCGCAGGCCCGCACGAGCCGCGGCGTCGTTGGCGGCATCGACCTTCACGCCGCCCTTCAGCTTGAGTTCTTTCTTCTGCGCATCGGTGAGATCGCTCACGGCCAGGCCGAGCGACTTGAGGGCAGCGGATGCCGACGGCTTCGGCGCCGGCTCGTCGCGGTCGCTCGCGCGCTTGCCGGGCTTGTCGGGCTCGATCTCGGCAATGGTCACGTTGAGCTCGCGCGAAGCACCGCGGCGAAACACCGTGAGCGTGCTCTTGGTGCCCGGCTTGGTGTTGCCCACCAGGCGCGGCAGGTCGCTCGGCTTCTCGATGGCCTTGCCGTCGAACTTGGTGATGACGTCGCCCGGCTCCACGCCGGCCTTCTCGCCCGGCGAACCGGCTTCGACGCCGCGCACCAGTGCACCCTGCGCCTTGCCCAGGCCGATGGCTTCGGCCACGTCCTTGGTCACCTGGTCGATCTGCACGCCGATGCGGCCGCGCGAAACGCGCCCCGACGTGCGCAGCTGCTCGCTCACGCGGATCGCCTCGTCGATCGGGATCGAGAACGAGATGCCCATGAAACCGCCCGAGCGCGAGTAGATCTGGCTGTTGATGCCGACCACTTCGCCGCGCATGTTGATCAGCGGGCCACCCGAGTTGCCGGGGTTGATGGCCACGTCGGTCTGGATGAACGGCAGGTATTCGCCGGTGTCGCGCTGCTTGGCGCTCACGATGCCGGCGGTGACGGTGTTCTCGAGGCCGAAGGGCGAGCCGATGGCCATCACCCATTCGCCGACACGCAGCTTGGAGATGTCGCCGATCTTCACCGCGGGCAGGCCCGCGGCCTCGATCTTGACGACCGCGACGTCGGTGCGCTTGTCGGCGCCGATGATCTTGGCCTTGAACTCGCGCTTGTCGGTCAGCGTGACCAGCACTTCGGAGGCGTCCTCGACCACGTGCGCATTGGTCATCACGTAGCCGTCGGCCGTGAGGATGAAACCGGAGCCGACGCCGCGCGGACGCTCCTCTTCCTGCGGCTGCTGCGGCCGGTTCGGCCGCGGGGTCGAGCGCGGTGTGCCGGGCAGCGGCTGGCCAAAGAAGCGGCGGAAGAACTCCTGCATTTCCTCGTCCATCTCGCCGTTGCTGCCGCGCTGTGCGACCTTCTCGACGGTGCGGATGTTGACCACGGAGGGGCCCACCTGATCGACCAGGTCGGTGAAATCGGGCAGTGTGCGCGTCTGCGCATGGGCCGGCTCGACCGGCAGGAATGTGGAGCCAGCTGTCACTGCGAGCGCAAGAGCCAGCAGGCCGGAACGAAACTTGTGTCCCTCGACTTTGAAGATCATCGGTTTTCTTTCAAAAGAACAGAGCGGCTGAAAAACAAGTGCTGTGAGTCTGCATCGTCCGCTTGGTTCAGCGCAATTGGCGCTTGTGCGGCCTGTCAGCGCGTACGCGCGAGGCTTTGGGCGAATGCATTGAGCGTCTGCTGCGGCACCTCGCCGACCGCGGTCAGCCACCAGTCGCCGGCCGGTTCGGGCAGACGCCGGCGGATGGCATTGGTCGCGCCGATGGTCAGCACGCCGTCGCGGGGCGCGCGCGCCGCGTCGTAGCGCTCGATGAAGAGCGACACCGAGGCCAGGCCATCGGAGAAGGTCCACTGGACCGTGGCCGCGTCCTGCTTCGGCTTGCCGCCGCTGCCTTCGCTGCCTGCTGTCGGACGGCGGAAGAAGCTTCGGGGCTTGAATCCGGCCACGGGTGTTCGCAGCATCCAGCCTTCGTCCTGCGCGTTGCTGCGCTCGAGCTCCAGCTTCTCGACGCGGTAGCCCGAGGTGTTGGACATCATCTGCGAGAGCGCCTGCGCCTTCACCGGCGCGTCGAGCTGCAGTTCGGAGAAGGCCGATTGCTCCACTACGCGGGATTCGCTGTCGACGGTCTGCAGCTTCACCACCAGTCCCGAGCGGCGCTCGCTCCAGATGCGATAGCCGAAGCGCAGCCCGTCGTGCGGCACCAACTGCACCACGTCGGCGTCGAAACCGGCCACACGGTCCTTGCCGATCGCGCGCACGTCGTAGAAATCGCCGATCGATGAATCGGGCTGGTCCGGCAGGTTCGGGAAGAGATCGAGGTTCTCGCGCTTCTCGACCTTCACAACTTTTGCTTCCGGCAGGAAGGTCATGACATTGCGGTTGCGCCGGAAGGTCGAGCGCTGCGGCCCCGACAAGGCTTCGATGCGTTCGATCTGGTGCTCGCCGTCGCGCACATGCCAGATGCGCGCGCTCGACAGATCGCCGCCCGGCGCCGACACCACGAAGGTGCCCACATAGTTGCGCTGCCGGGCCCCCGCGTGCATGCGCTGCAACCACTCGGTCACGCCCATGGCCGGCGGCTCGTCCGTCTGTGCGGTGGCCGCACTCTTCGCATTTGCAGCGCCCGAGCGGGTCTGCGCGGTGGCAGCCTGCGCAAGGCAGAAAGCGGCAAACACAAGCACGCAGGCGCGTGCGGAGATCGGCATCTGAACGGTCATTGCGGGCGGCGGGTAGGAGTTGCGCGCGCTCAGCGCGTCGGTCCCTCGAAAGTGGCATTGCGCAGGAAACCGGAAGGCATTTGCGATGCGCCGCCGGCCTGCTGGTGCGCCTCGAGCAATTGGTCGAGCCGCGGATCGCGCAACATGACTTGAGGATTGCCATTGCCCACGAGCACGCGCGTCGGGGTCAGCACGCTGCCGGCGGGCTGCGGGCTGTTGATCGCTGCTGCCGCCAGCACCGAATTCACCGCCGGCTGCTGTTGCTGCGGGACAGACGCCAGCTGCGCGCCTCCCTGCGGAACCGCGGTGCCGTTGCCGACCAGGGTCCAACTGATGGCGGCCACGGCCATCAGCGACGCAGCGCCGGCCACCAGCTTCCAGCGGAACACCGGCTCGTTGGCCGCTTCCGCCCTGCGCTGCACAGGCTGTGCCACCGATGCGGCGACCGGCGTCGACGCAGGGGCGACCATCACGGGCTCCGCCGCCAA
Organism: Variovorax sp. Varisp46; assembly: GCF_059491885.1. Taxonomy (NCBI): domain Bacteria; kingdom Pseudomonadati; phylum Pseudomonadota; class Betaproteobacteria; order Burkholderiales; family Comamonadaceae; genus Variovorax; species Variovorax sp. Varisp46. Next base: position 629,067 of record NZ_CP168515.1, on the reverse strand, counting down.
TCGCTGTTGGAAGCGCGCCAAGAATGTGGAGGTGTCGCTGCACGGCGAATGCGAACCCGAACGCAGCACGTCGCCCGCGACGTGGAAGGCCTGCCATGCCGCCCGCGCCTCGCCATCGGCGCAGATTGCTTCGATCGCCTGCGCGAACGCCTCGCCCTGCAAATGACCATCCGCAAGTGCGGACACCTGTTCCCGAACCGTCATCGTCTGATTCATTTCATTCACCTGCTTACTTACCAACGCTTGCCGGACTGGTTGTCCAGCAGTGGCTTGACCCTGGCCGAAATGGCCTCGCGCGCCCGGAAAATACGCGAACGCACCGTACCGATGGGGCAATCCATGACCTCGGCAATCTCTTCGTAACTCATGCCCTCGATTTCACGCAGCGTGACCGCCTGGCGCAGCTCGACAGGGAGCGCTTCCATGGCTGCCTCGACGGCACTGGCGATTTCGTTCGCCGCCATGACCGATTCGGGGGTTTCGTCGGTGGTTGGTTCGTTTCCGGGACGGTAAGTTTCATCGTCGTCCTCAGAAGAAGGCCTCAGGGCAGCCTCGGAAATGGTTGGATCGCGCTTCATGTCCACCAGTGCCTTCTTGGCCGTGTTGACGGCGATCCGGTAGAGCCAGGTGTAGAACTGCGCCTCGCCGCGGAACTGATGCAACGCGCGGTAGGCACGAATGAAAGTTTCCTGCGCGATGTCCTCGATCAGGTCGACGTCGCGCACCATCCGCCCGATCAGCCGCTCGATGCGGCGCTGGTACTTGATGACCAGCAGTTCGAATGCCTTCTGGTCACCCGCGACGGTACGCTGGACCAGTTGGAAATCGACCTCGCCCGGACGCGGCGCCGCGGCGGGCACATCGGTCAGGCCGGATTCCGGCGGCACGGGAGGCACGGAAGTGGTCATCGACGGGAGTTCAGGGCGCGTCTGCCGGCGCCGTCGCGCGCCAGGGATCGCCAGCAGAAGCCGCGGACGGGGCGCGCGCATATATCGCGCGGCGCACGTCGCGCCAGCGCTCCGGCATGGCCCTCTGCTCGATCCAGAGCCAGCGCCTGGCGCGGCCCGGCTCGGTGAGGCCGACCAGCATCAGCGACTGGAAATCGAGCGCTGCAAATGCCCGGGCGGCATGCACGGTGCGGGAGGCAGGGGCTCCCGTCAGCGACCAATGGAGGCCGTCGAAATGCAGCACGCCCGCGCCATCGCGCCGCAAGCCGAAGCCCGCAGCGACGCCCGCGAACACGACACTGAAAACCAGCAGCAGCTGGCGCCATCCGACGCTATCGAAGAGATAGCAGGACGCGCCCGCACAGCAAGCGCCCAGGGCCCAGAGAACAACGAGAATCCGGGTTGCGCCACGCGAGCGCCCCACCGGATAGGTCACCGACGGCGCGCTGTGCATGAAAGAGCAATGCTGCTCAAGCGCGCTTGAACACCAGCGTGCCGTTGGTGCCGCCGAAGCCGAAGTTGTTCTTGACCGCGACATCGATCTTCAGATCGCGCGCCTCGTTGGCGCAGTAGTCGAGATCGCACTCCGGATCCTGGTTGAAGATGTTGATGGTCGGCGGGCTCTTCTGCTCGTGCAGCGCCATCACCGTGAACACCGATTCGATGCCCCCCGCGCCGCCCAGCAGGTGGCCGGTCATGGACTTGGTCGAATTCACGACGAGCTTCTTCGCGTGATCGCCGAATGCCAGCTTGACCGCGTTGGTCTCGTTGAGGTCGCCGATCTGCGTCGAGGTGCCGTGCGCGTTGAGGTACTGCACCTGGTCGGCATTGACGCCGGCATTGGCCAGCGCCATGGCCATCGAGCGGCGCGGGCCGTCGACGTCCGGCGCGGTCATGTGGTACGCATCGCCCGTCAGGCCGAAGCCCGCGACTTCGGCATAGATCTTGGCGCCGCGCGCCTTGGCGTGTTCGTACTCTTCAAGCACCAGCACGCCGGCGCCCTCGCCCAGCACGAAACCATCGCGGTCCTTGTCCCACGGGCGCGAGGCCGTGGCGGGATCGTCGTTGCGCGTGCTCAACGCGCGAGGCGCCGTGAAGCCGCCGATGCCGAGCGGGGAAATGGTCGATTCCGCACCGCCCGCGATCATCACGTCGGCATCGCCGTACTCGATCATGCGTGCCGACGTGCCAATGGCATGCAGGCCGGTGGTACAGGCCGTGACGACAGCGATGTTCGGGCCCTTGAAGCCGTACTTGATCGAGACGTGGCCCGAGATCATGTTGATGATCGACGCCGGCACGAAGAACGGCGAGATGCGGCGCGGGCCGCGATTCGCGTATTCGCCGTGCGTTTCTTCGATCATCGGCAGTCCGCCGATGCCGGAGCCGATGTTGCAGCCGATGCGCACGGCTTTTTCATAGGACAGCGCTTCGCCGGTCGGCAGTCCGCTATCCTGCACCGCCTGGATGGCGGCGGCGAGTCCCAGATGAATGAAGCGGTCCATGTGACGCGCTTCTTTCTCCGAGATGTATTGGGTGATGTCGAAACCTTTGACCTCACCGGCGAACTTGCAGGCGAAGGCGCTTGCATCGAACGCGGTGATGTTCGCAATACCCGACTTCCCGGCCAACAGGTTGGCCCAGGATTCGGTTGCGGTGTTTCCGACAGGAGCGATGCAACCGAGTCCGGTCACGACGACGCGGCGTTTGGTCATGCCGGCAAACCTTTCTGGAAGCGCTGAACAGTTGCCTGTCGGCGCGAGCGGTTCAAGTAAAAGCCGCCGGCCGCAGTTGCAGTGTTGTCAGCTGGCCTATCAGGCCTTTTGATTCTTGGTGGCGTAGTCGACGGCGTTTTGCACCGTGGTGATCTTCTCGGCATCTTCGTCGGGAATTTCGATGCCGAATTCGTCTTCGAGTGCCATCACGAGTTCGACCGTGTCGAGCGAGTCCGCGCCGAGGTCGGCCACGAAGGCCTTTTCATTCGTCACTTGGGACTCTTCCACGCCGAGCTGCTCGGCGATGATTTTCTTGACACGTGCTTCGATATCGCTCATTTGGTTCCCTCTGAGGGTTGTAGGTAATCGGTGGATTTTAGCCGGGCGCATTGTGGCATTTGCCGTGCACCCGGTACGGGGAAATTTGCGCCTTGCGGCTACATGTGCATGCCGCCGTTGACGTGCAGCTCCTGCCCCGTGACGTAGGACGCCTGGGGCGATGCGAGGTAAGCCACCGCGTGCGCGATGTCGGCCGGCTTGCCCAGGTGGCCCAGCGGAATCTGCTGGAGCAGCGCCTGTTGCTGGGCTTCGGGAAGGCTGGCCGTCATGTCGGTCTCGATGAAACCGGGTGCGACGCAGTTGACGGTGATGTTGCGGCTGCCCAGTTCGCGGGCCAGCGCACGGGTCATGCCCGCGACGCCGGCCTTGGCGGCCGCATAGTTGGCCTGGCCGGCGTTGCCGGAAGCGCCAACCACGCTGGTGATGCTGATGATGCGGCCGTAGCGCTGCTTCATCATCGGCCGGATCACCGCGCGCGAGAGCGAGAAGACGGCCTTGAGGTTGGTGTCGAGCACCGCATCCCAGTCGCTGTCCTTCATGCGCATGGCGAGCGTGTCGCGCGTGATGCCGGCGTTGTTCACCAGCACGTGGATTGCGCCGTAGGCCTGCACGATCTCGTCGATCAGGGCCTCGACGGCGGCGCCGTCATTCACGTCGAGTGCACGGCCGCGGCCGTCGAAGGCACTGAGGGCCGAGGTGATCTTGGCCGCGCCGTCATCGGTGGTGCCGGTGCCCACGACCTTGAGGCCGCGCTGGGCAAGTTCCAGCGCGATCGCCGCGCCGATGCCGCGCGTTGCGCCGGTGACCAGGGCGACTTGCCCTTCGAATTTGGGAATGCTCATAAGAAAAAGTGTCGGGGCCTTGCCGGTTCAGCCGGCGAGCGATTGTCGGGTGTCCGCGAGCGTGGCCGGGTCGTACACCGACGCGGCTTCCAGATCGGGGGCGATGCGCTTCACCATGCCGGCCAGCACCTTGCCGGGACCGCATTCGATGATGGCGGCTATACCGCGCAGTTTCAAGGCCTGCACGCTCTCGACCCAGCGCACCGGGCCGGCAGCCTGCCGCACCAGGGCGTCGCGAATGCGGTTGGCATCGGTTTCAACGGCAACGTCGATATTGTTCAGCACGGGAATCTGTGGCGCGGCCAGTTCAATGGAAGCCAGCTTCTCGCGCAATGCTTGCGCCGCGGGTTTCATGAGGCTCGAATGGAACGGAGCCGAAACCGGCAGCAGCAGCGCGCGCTTGGCGCCGTTGGCCTTGAGCAGTTCGCAGGCCTTGTCGACCGCGGCCTTGCTGCCGGCGATCACGGTCTGCATCGGGTCGTTGAAATTCACCGCCTCGACGATTTCCGCACTGCCGGCGCCAAAACTGGCCGTGGCTTCCGCACACCCGGCCACTACCTTGCCCGACTCCATGCCAAGCACCGCAGCCATTGCGCCGACACCGACAGGCACCGCCTGCTGCATCGCCTGCGCGCGAAAACGCACCAGCGGCGCGGCCTGCGCGAGCGTGAGCACGCCCGAAGCCACCAGCGCGGAATACTCGCCAAGCGAATGGCCGGCCACGGCGGAAGGCGTCGCGCCTCCCTCCGCCAGCCAGGCACGCCACGCGGCCACGCCGGCAACCAGCATCACGGGCTGGGTGTTGGTGGTGAGCGCCAGCTCTTCCTTGGGACCATTCTTGATCAACGCACCGATGTCTTCGCCGAGCGCTTCGGAAGCTTCGCGAAGCGTTTCGGCCACAGCCGGATGATCGCCCCAGGCGTCGAGCATGCCGACGGCCTGCGAGCCCTGACCCGGAAAGACAAAAGCAAAGGATTTCATTGTTTCAAGCGTCATCTTGCATCGCAGCACCCTCTTCCGGGCGCTGCAACGCACTACAGATTCAACAGCACCGCGCCCCAGGTGAAGCCGCCGCCCACGCCCTCGAGCATGAGTGTCTGGCCCTTTTTCACCTTGCCGGAGCGCACGCCCTCATCGAGCGCCAGCGGAATCGATGCAGCGGAGGTGTTGCCGTGCTCGTTCACCGTGACGATCAATCTCTCGCGCGGAAGCTTCAGCTTCTTCGCCGTACCTTCCATGATGCGGATGTTGGCCTGGTGCGGGATGAGCCAGTCGATATCGGCATCGGTCTTGCCGGCCTTGGCCAGCGTGGTGCGCGCAGCTTCCTCGAGCACGCGCACTGCGAGCTTGAAGACGGCCTGGCCATCCATGTGCAGCAGCGGCGTGCCCAGCACGTTGCCGCCGGACACGTGGCCCGGCACGCAAAGAATGCCGACGTGCTTTCCGTCCGCATGCAGGTCGCTGGCCAGGATGCCGGGCTCCTGACTGGCTTCGAGCACCACCGCGCCCGCGCCGTCGCCGAACAGCACGCAGGTGGTGCGGTCATTGAAGTCGAGGATGCGGGAGAACACTTCGGCGCCCACCACCAGTGCGCAGCGCGCGGAGCCGGTGCGGATCATCGCGTCGGCAACGGTGAGCGCATAGACGAAGCCGCTGCAGACCGCCTGGACGTCGAATGCCGGGCAGCCGGCAATGCCGAGCTTGTTCTGCAGGATGGCGGCCGACGACGGGAACACCATGTCGGGCGTCGAGGTCGCGACGATGATCAGGTCGACGTCGCTGGCCTTGCGGCCGGCGGCTTCCAGGGCGTGCCGGGCCGCTTCGAAACCAAGGTCGCTGCTCGTGACGTCCGGCGCGGCGAAGTGCCGCGCATGGATGCCGGTGCGTTCGACAATCCATTGGTCGGAGGTTTCGATGCCGCGCGTCGCCAGATCCTTGGCGAGATCGTCATTGGTCACGCGGCGTGGAGGCAGGTAGCTGCCGGTGCCGGTAATGCGTGAGTAAGGAGGGGTCATCAAACGTGAAGGGCCGTCGCGTCGACCGGCGCCGCCGGGTCCTGCCGCGCGAGCAAAGGCGCGGCGTGGGCGATGCGGGCCCGCACGCGATCGAGCAGGTTGTTGCGAGCGGCATCATAAGCGCGATCCAGCGCATGGCCGAAAGCCACTTCGTCAGCCGAGCCATGGCTCTTGAAAACCAGGCCACGCAGGCCCAGCAGCGCTGCGCCGTTGTACCGCCGATGATCCAGGCGAGTTTTAAATGCTTTTAGGACCGGATAGGCAACAATTGCAGCAAGCTTCGTGAAAACGCTTCGCGAAAACTCGACTCGAATGAACTCGCCAATCATGGAGGCCACGCCTTCGCTGGCCTTCAGAGCCACGTTTCCGACGAACCCGTCGCAAACGACGATATCGGTGGTGCCCTTGAAGATATCGTTGCCTTCCACGTTTCCGTAGAAGTTCAGATCCTTGGAATTGGCAGCTGTACGCAGCAGTTGGCTTGCTTTTTTGATGGTTTCGCTGCCCTTGATGGCTTCTTCGCCAATATTGAGCAAGCCGACCGAAGGCGCCTCGTTACCGGTCAACGCCGAGACCAGCGCCGAACCGAGCACCGCGAACTGAAGCAGGTCCTCAGCATCGCAATCGACATTTGCGCCCAGGTCGAGCACCGTTGTCGCCCCGCCCTTCGCGTTCGGCAACTGTGGCGCGATGGCCGGGCGGTCGATGCCTTCCAGCGTCTTGAGCAGATAGCGGGCAATTGCCATCAAGGCGCCGGTGTTGCCGGCCGAGACCGCTGCCTGGGCAGCGCCGTCCTTTACCTGCTGGATTGCCACGCGCATCGAAGAGTCTTTCTTCTTGCGCAGAGCGATTTCAATCGGGTCGTCCATGCCCACCACTTCGCTGGCAGCGACGATGCGGGCACGCGGATGCGCGGCAAATCCCGCCAGCGCGGCCGGCGCACCGACCAGCAGCAACGAGGCCTCGCTGTGCCGCTCGAGAAATGCGCGGCAGGCCGCGAGCGTGACGCGCGGCCCATGGTCGCCCCCCATGCAATCCACGGCGAGCGTGATTGCGGAAGGCGCAGCAGTGATTTCGGGAGAAGAAGGCGTAGCCATCAAAACAAAGGCCCGACGCTACGGCAGAAGTAGCTTCGGGCCTTGGCCTTGGGATGCGGAATCAGGCTTCGGACTTGTTCTTGAGCACCTGGCGGCCACGGTAGAAACCGTTGGGGCTGATGTGGTGGCGCAGGTGCGTTTCGCCGGTGGTCGGCTCCACGGCGATGCCGGGAACGACCAGCGCATTGTGGGAACGGTGCATGCCGCGCTTGGAAGGCGACTTCTTGTTTTGCTGGACGGCCATGATGGCTCCTGGACTGTTAGGTGAGTGATTGGATGCGGGCTCAAGCGGTGGCAATACAGAAACTTCAGCGGCATGTATGGAATGCCCCTCTCGTTGCTACCTGTATCGCTGCTCACGGCGGCGCGCGCGAAGCCCATGATTATAGCCCAGCCGGCAGGAAAGAGCTATTTCTCATCTTCCGGCTTGCGCGAACGCAACGCACCGAGCACCGCAAAAGGGTTCGGCTTGGCTTCTTCGGCCGCCTTGAAGTCTTCGTCGCTGGACGAAAGCTGTACCGGCGTCGGGCAGACATCGTGGGCGGGCATGACGGGGATTTCCATCAGCAGTTCGTCCTCGATCAGGGCGCGCAGGTCGAAATCCCGGCTCACGACGAGCAGGTCTTCCTCGGACTCCTCGTCCTGCGCCTCGGCGGTGGCCTCATCGGCCACGAAGCGGAACCAGCGATCCACCGACAGCAGGGAATCGACGGGCGACAGGCAGCGCTGGCAAACCAGTGGCACCACGGCTTCGGCCTCCAGATGCAGCCAGGGCGTTGCCTTGCCATCCGCGCCGGGGCGTTCTTCCCCATGGGCCGCCCACCGGACCAACGCATCGGGCGCCGGAACGGCCAGTTCGGCGGCCAGGCGCTCGTAGTCAGGAACCGGGTCGGTGGCTTCCAGGGTGGCGGCAGCGGCGGCAAAGCCCGGCACATTGAGCCGTTCGGGGGCAAATTCTCTCTTCATCCGCGGCAGTCTAGCGCGCCGGACGCCCCCCCGGGCGGGACATGGCGGAGGGTCTTGAGCGGCTCACGCACAATCGTCCCCATGCAACGCACCGTGATCCTCGCCTCGACCTCGCGCTACCGCCGCGAATTGCTCTCCCGCCTGCGCCTGCCCTTCGAAGTGCACTCGCCGGAAGTCGATGAAACACCTCTTGCCGGCGAAACACCGCATGACCTCGCCGTTCGCCTCGCGCTGGAAAAGGCGAACGCCGTGGCCGCCCGCTTTCCCGACGCCGTGGTCATCGGTTCCGACCAGGTGGCCGACCTGGCGGGCGAAGCGCTCGGCAAGCCCGGCGACCACGCCCGCGCCACCGCCCAGCTGCGCCGCATGCGCGGCCAGACGCTGATCTTTCAGACAGCCGTGGCCGTCGTCTGTCACGCCACCGGCTTCGCCCAGCGCGACACCGCCCCCGTGCGCGTGGTGTTTCGCGACCTCACCGACACCGCCATCGAACACTATCTGCAAGCCGAGCAGCCCTACGACTGCGCCGGCAGCGCCAAGAGCGAAGGCCTGGGCATCGCATTGCTGAGCGCGATCGACAGCGACGACCCGACCGCACTGGTCGGCCTGCCGTTGATCCGCACCTGCCAGATGCTGCGCGCAGCGGGGGTCGATCTGCTGTGACACGACAAAAGGGCAAGCTCTACCTCGTACCCGCGCCGCTCGACTTCGGCTGCGATGTGCAAGCCCCGCTGCAGGACGCCCTGCCGCTGGGCACGCTGCAGGCGGCCGCCGGCATCACCCACTGGATCTGCGAGAACGCGAAGTCCGCGCGCGCCTACCTCAAGCGCATCGACGCAGTCGCGCCGCTGGCTGCACCACTGCAGGCTCAAGCCATCCAGGAGCTGCCGCGCGAAGTGCACAAGAAAGGCGATCATGCCGGCCAGTTCGATGCCCGCCCCCTGCTGGCCGCCGCGCTCGAAGGCCACGACATCGGCCTGCTGAGCGAAGCCGGCATGCCGGCGGTGGCCGATCCGGGCTCCTCGGTGGCGCGCGCCGCTCACGACCTGGGCATCACGGTGGTGCCGCTGACCGGCCCCGTTTCACTGCTGCTGGCGCTTGCAGCAAGCGGGCTCAATGGCCAGAACTTCGCCTTTGTCGGCTACCTGCCGCAGGACGCCGTTGAACGCCAGACCCGCATCCGCGAGCTCGAAGCGCTCGCGCTCAAGTCCGGCCAGACGCAGCTGTTCATCGAAACGCCCTACCGCAACGCCGCGCTGCTGCAGGCGCTCGTGCAGACCCTGCAGCACAACACCCGGCTCGCCGTGGCGCGCGGCCTGACGCTCGCCACCGCCCACGTGCGCAGCGAGACGATCAAGTCCTGGCGCGCCGCCAAGCCGCAAGCCACGACAGACGAACGCCTGCCCGCCGTGTTCGCCATCGGACGCTGACGATGGGCGGCGTTACCGCAGCCACGCGATGGGCATCGCGCGCGCAGTTCTTTTGCGCCGGCTTCATCTTCGCGACCTGGGGCGTGCACGTGCCGACGGTCAAGGCGCACTACGGCATCGACGAGGCGCAGCTCGGCCTGGCGATGCTCGCGGCCGGTGCCGGCGCGATGTTCGGCCTGACCAGCGCGGGCCGCTGGATCGGACGCCACGGCCCGCGCCGCGTGGCCGGCATCTGCGGCTGCATCTACGCGCTGCTGCTGGCCGGCCTGATCGCGATGCCCGGCTATGCCGCCCTGCTGGGCCTGCTGGCCGCCTTCGGCCTCGTGACCAGCGTGTTCGACGTGTCGATCAACACCGAGGCGGCGCAGCTCGAACTGCACGGAGACGCGCCCTTGATGAGCGGCATGCACGGCATGTTCAGCCTGGGCGGCATGGCCGGCGCCGCGAGCGGCAGCGCCGCGCTGGCAGCCGGACTCGGCGCGCAGGCGCACCTGCTTCTGGTCGCCGCAGCAATGGCGCTGCTCGTCGCCGCGGCCTCGACACGCATGCTGCCCAGAGCCGCCACCAGCGGAGCCACCGAGGCCGATCATGGCTTCCTGCTGCCCCGCGGCGCACTCGCGGTACTGGGCGTGCTGGCCGCGCTGGGACTGATCGCCGAGGGCGCCATCTACGACTGGAGCGTGCTCTACATGCAGCAGGAAATCGGCAGCCCGCAACAACAGGCCGCGCTGGCTTATGCGAGCTTCTCGGCCGCAATGGCGGCGGCGCGTTTCGGCGGCGACGCGATGCGCGCCCGCTTCGCACCGACCACCCTGCTGCTCGGCAGCGGCCTCCTGGCAGCGCTAGCGATGACGCTGGTACTGGCCACCGACCTGCCGTGGCTGGCGCTGATCGGCTTCGCGGGAGTAGGCGTCGGCTTTGCGAACGTGGTGCCGATCCTGTTTTCGGCTTCGGCGAAGGTGCCGGGCATCGAGCCTGCGCGAGGCATTGCATCGGTCTCGGCCCTGGCGTACCTGGGATTCATGGCGGGCCCGGCGGCAATCGGGCTGCTGGCGCGGGCGACCTCGCTGACCGCCGCGCTCTATGTGGTCGTGGCCTTCGCCGCGGCGCTGGCGGCGTCGGCGCGCTACACCGCCAGCGGCGAGAACAACAAATAGGAAATCAGCGCAGGGCCGGAGCGGTGTGCATGAGGCGCACCGTGGTTTCGGCCATCGCGGCGCCGAATTTCTTGGCCAGCTTCTCGGCCACGTTGTCGCGCCGCGTGTAGTCGATCACCTCTTCGGCCTTGATGACTTCGCGCGCCACGAAGTCGACGTTGCCCAGCTGGTCGGCAAGGCCGAATTCGACCGCCTGCTCGCCGCTCCAGAACAGGCCGCTGAACAGGCCCGGAGTGTCGAGCTTCAGGCGGTCGCCGCGGCCGGCCTTGACCACGTTGATGAACTGCGTGTGGATCTGGTTCAGCATCGTCTGCGCATGGGCGCGCTGCGCATCGCTCATCGGGCTGAAGGGATCGAGGAAGCCCTTGTTCTCGCCGGCGGTCAGCAGGCGGCGCTCGACGCCAACCTTCTCCATCACGCCCGTGAAGCCGAAGCCGTCCATCAGCACGCCGATGCTGCCGACGATGCTGGCCTTGTCGACGAAGATCTTGTCGGTGGCAGCAGCGATGTAATAGGCAGCCGAAGCGCAGGTTTCCTCGACCACGGCATAGACCGGCTTCTTGTACTTGGCCTTCAGGCGCTTGATCTCGTCGTTGATGATGCCGGCCTGCACCGGACTGCCGCCGGGCGAGTTGATCAGCAAGACCACGCCCTTGGCGCCCTCGTCCTCGAAGGCCGTCTTCATCGCAGCGACCACGAATTCCGCGCTCGCATCCCCGCCGTTGGCGATTTCGCCCTTGATCTCGACGACGGCCGTGTGGGCCGTGGTCTTGGCCGCGCTCGGCGTGCCGCGCGAGAGCGCGAACCACGCCAGGAAGACGAAGAAAGCCAGCCACGACAGGCGTACGAAGGTCTTCCAGCGGCGCGTGGCCCTCTGTTCGTTCAGCGAAGCGAAGGCGAGCTTTTCGAGCGTGGCGCGCTCCCATCCGGGGCGCTGCGTGGGATCTTTGGCCATGTTCTTGGAGGGGGCCGGCTCAAATGGCTCGAACCCTTCGGGTTCCGTTCGGTTCGGGTCGGTCATGTCAGAAGGTCAGGGGGTGAAGGTTCCAGTCAGTATGCCAGTGCACCACGCCGTCCTGCTCGCTCAGGGCGATCTTCACGAGGCCACCGCGGCATGGGCCGCCCATGCATTCACCGGTGTCGGGCTTGTAGACCGCGCCGTGCGTGGCGCACAGCAGCCACTGCCCGGTGTCGTCGAAGAAGCGGTCGGGCTGGAAGTCGAGCTCCATCGCGACATGGCTGCACCGGTTGAGAAACGCATGCGGCCGCCCCTCGAAACGCACCGCGAAAGCGCGGCATGTTTCCCCGCCGTAGACCACGTCGAAAGGCACGGCCAGGCCACCTTCGACCAGGTCCGAGGCATTGCACAGCGGAATGCGTTCTTCGTCGCTCATGGCGGGGTCTCAGGCGTTGTCGAGAAGCCAGGCTTCCAGCCCGGCCACCGAATGCGCGATGTGCAGCGGCTTGAATTCGTCGAAGCTGGCCGGTTCGTGCGCGCCGTAGCTCACGCCCACGCTGGCGGCGCCCGCGTTCTGGGCGAGCTGCAGGTCGTGCGTGGTGTCGCCGATCATCAGGGTGCGTTCCGGCGGCACGTCGAGTTCTTCCATCAGCTCCAGCAGCATGCGCGGATGCGGCTTGCCGAAGGTTTCGTCGGCCGTGCGCGAGGCGTCGAAGCGGTCGCGCAGCGCGACCGACCTGAGCGCTTCGTTGAGGCCGCGGCGCGACTTGCCCGTGGCCACGGCCAGCTTGTGGCCGCGCGCGCGCAGCGCATCGAGCATCTGCAGCACGCCGTCGAAAAGCACGAGGTCGTCCTGGTGCTGGAGGTAGTGATAGCGGTAGCGCGCGCCGAGTTCGGCATATTTTTCCTTCGGCACGTCGGGCGCCGCGCGGGCGAGCGCCTCGGCCAGGCCCAGGCCGATCACCCAGGCGGCGTCGTTCTCGCTCGGCTTGGCACCACCGACGTCGATCACCGCCGCCTGGATGCAGCGCACGATCAGGCGCGTGGAGTCGTAGAGCGTGCCGTCCCAGTCGAAGGCGATCAGGTCGAAGCGAAGGGGGCTGGGGGAATCAGTCATGGAGCGTCGGAACGGGGTGTTGGGCCAGTGCCTCGAGGGCAGCAGGCGGCATGAGCGCGTGCAACTCGGGCGGCAAGCCGGCCTGCAGCGCCACGCGATCACCGCTGGCCGGGTGGTTGAATTGCAGCCGCCAGGCATGCAGGAACATGCGCTTGAGGCCGAGTTTCTGCAGCGCACGCTGACGTTCGGACTCGCCGTATTTGTCGTCGCCCGCAATCGGATGGCCGGCCGACGCGAGGTGGACGCGGATCTGGTGCGTGCGGCCGGTCTTGATCGTCACCGCAAGCAATGACAGCGGCGTGGCATCCCCCGGCAGCGACAACCGTGCCAGCACGCGCACCAGCGTGACGGCGCGCATGGCATCCGGATGGTCCTTGGCGACCACGCGCACACGGCGCTCGCCGGCGCCCGCACCGGAGCCGTCGGGCAACAGATACTTGGCGAGCGGCGCATCGAGCACCTTCTTGTTGGCGGGCCAGGCTCCCTCGACCAGCGCCAGGTAGGTCTTGCCGGTCTCGCGTTCACGGAACTGGTCCTGCAGCGCGACCAGCGCGCTGCGCTTCTTGGCGACCAGCAGGATGCCGGAGGTTTCGCGGTCCAGCCGATGCACCAGTTCCAGGAATTTGGCGGCGGGCCGCGCCGTGCGCAATTGCTCGATCACGCCAAAGCTCACGCCGCTGCCGCCATGGACGGCCACGCCGGCCGGCTTGTCGATGGCCAGCACGGCATCGTCTTCCAGCAGCACCGGGAACTCGCGCGCCGGCGCGGGCGGAGCCGCGCCCTCTTCCGCGCGGGGCGAGATGCGGATCGGCGGCAGCCGCAGCACGTCGCCCACCTCGATGCGGGTTTCGGCCTGCGCCCGGCCCTTGTTGATGCGCACCTCGCCGGACCGGATGATCCGGTAGACGTGCGTCTTCGGGACGCCTTTCAGATGGCGGAACAGGAAGTTGTCGAGCCGCTGCCCGGCAGATTCGGCGTCGACCGTGAGGAATTTGATGGCCGAATGCGGCGCCCCGGTTTCGGTTGGGGCTTTTGGGTCTGCGGGATTTGGAGCAGCCGCCGGGCCCTGCTTCGCACCTATAATGTTTTTCACCAGCGCGGTCATGTAAGTGCTTGATTAGACAGAAGTTTAGTCCACTGCCATCAAATACCCAGGACAGCGCTGCGAGGTCGATGCCGCTTTGGCGCCGAGCTGCAAACCCCGCGCAATGGCGCAAAGTGGCAGACCAGGCACCCAAGTCAAGCCGACACCCACGAAACACCGATACGGAATACCCAGCCTGCAGCTTCCAAGCTGCCGGCGGATCGAAGCGAGTCCCTTGTTGTGTTGATGCTGCTGATTCAAATGTGCCTGCGCTGGCCGACCTGGTTTCGACCAGCGGCCTCAGGCATTGAATCGTCTGCGGCGCGCGCCACCCTTGCGCAACCGGCTATCAAAAAGATAGCCACTCAACACCGAATCTGGCTCGCGCCCATCCACGCGCCCCCACCCCGGCTGTCTTCTTGAGCTAAAGCTCGAGAGGCCTGCTCGCGCTCGGCGCGGCAGTCACAGCATCCGGGGCCCAAGCGGCAATTCCCCTGGTTTCGCGGGCGTCGTCCGTGCATCGTTGGCTCGTCAAGAGCCGGTAGAACGATACATATAAGGACAACGCATCATGAAGCGGATGCTGATCAATGCCACGCAGGCCGAAGAACGCCGCCTGGCCATCGTCGACGGGCAGAAACTGCTCGACTACGAAATCGAAATCGAAGGGCGCGAACAGCGCAAGGGCAACATCTACAAGGCGGTCGTGACCCGCGTCGAGCCTTCGCTCGAAGCCTGTTTCGTCGACTACGGCGAAGACCGCCACGGCTTCCTGCCGTTCAAGGAAATCTCCAAGCAGTACTTCGCCGAAGGCGTGTCGGCCAGCCAGGCCCGCATCCAGGACGCGATCCGCGAAGGCCAGGAACTCACCGTCCAGGTCGAGAAGGAAGAACGCGGCAACAAGGGCGCGGCCCTCACCACCTTCATCTCGCTGGCCGGCCGCTACGTCGTGCTGATGCCGAACAACCCCCGTGGCGGCGGCGTCTCTCGCCGCATCGAGGGCGACGACCGCGCCGAGCTCAAGGAGGCGATGGACCAGCTCGAGTACCCCAAGGGCATGAGCATCATCGCGCGCACCGCCGGCATCGGCCGCATCGCGTCCGAACTCCAGTGGGACCTGAACTACCTGCTCAAGCTCTGGAGCGCCATCGACGGCGCGGCCAAGGGCGGCAAGGGCGCCTTCCTGATCTACCAGGAATCGTCGCTCGTCATCCGCGCCATTCGTGATTACTTCAATCACGACATTGGCGACATCCTGATCGACACCGACGACATCTACGACCAGGCGCAGCAGTTCATGGCGCACGTCATGCCCGAGCATGCCGCCCGCGTGAAGCGCTACCGCGACGACGCGGCGCTGTTCAGCCGCTTCCAGATCGAGCACCAGATCGAATCGGCCTACGCACGCACCGTGCAGCTGCCCTCGGGCGGCGCCATCGTGATCGACCACACCGAAGCGCTGGTCTCGGTCGACGTGAACTCGGCGCGCGCCATCAAGGGCGGCGACATCGAGGAAACCGCCACCCGCACCAACCTCGAAGCCGCCGACGAAGTGGCCCGCCAGATGCGCCTGCGCGACCTGGGCGGCCTGATCGTCATCGACTTCATCGACATGGACGAGTCGAAGAACCGCCGCGAGGTCGAAAGCCGCCTGCGCGACGCGCTGCGGCAAGACCGCGCCCGTGTGCAGTTCGGCTCGATCAGCAAGTTCGGCCTGATGGAAATGAGCCGCCAGCGCCTGAAGCCCGCGCTCAGCGAAGGCTCGTCGATCCCCTGCCCCCGCTGCGGCGGCTCGGGCCACATCCGCGACACCGAGTCGAGCGCGCTGCAGATCCTGCGCATCATTCAGGAAGAGTGCCTGAAGGACAACACGGCCGCCGTGCACGTGCAGGTGCCCGTGGAAGTCGCCTCGTTCCTGCTGAACGAAAAGCGCCCCGAAATCGCCAAGATCGAACTCAAGCAGCGCGTCACCGTGCTGATGGTGCCCAACAAGACGCTCGAAACGCCCAACTACAAGCTCGAGCGCCTGAAGCACGACGATCCGCGCCTCGACCATATCGAAGCCAGCTACAAGATGGCCGACGAGATCGAAGACCCGACCTCGGTCACGCGCCGCTCGCAGGAGCCCACCAACAAGCAGACGCCGGTCATCAAGGGCGTGCTGCCCGATGCTCCCGCGCCGGTGGTGCCACCCAAGCCCGAAGCGGTGCGCACGCCTGTCGCCGCGCCCGCGCCGGTCGCTCCACCCGTGGTGAGTGCGCCGGTTCCGGCGCAGACCGGCTTCTTCGGCTGGATCAAGAACCTGTTCGGCAGCACGCCGGCACCCGCTGCAGCACCTGCGCCGGCTGCGATTCCGGTCGAGGCGCCGAAGCCCCGCCGCGACGGCCGTCCGGGCCGCGATGGCGAACAACGCGGCGGCGCACGTGACGGCGAACAGCGCCGCGGCGGCCGTGGTGGCGAAGGTCGCGGTGAAGGCCGTGGCGAGAGCGGCGGGCGCTCCGGTGGCCGCGACGGCGAACGCCGTGGTGGCCGTGGCGGCGAGCGCCGTGAAGGTCGTGAAGGTCGTGAAGGCCGCGGCAGCGAGCAGCGCAACGACGGCATCAACCAGCCGCGTGAACAACGCGAACCGCGCGAGCAGCGTGAGCCCCGCGAGCCGCGTGAAGCGCGCGCACCGCGTGACGGCGAACAGCGCCGCAACGGCCGTGGCGAGCGCCGCGAAGGCGAAGGCCGTGAAGGCCGCAACAACGCACCGGTCGAGGCCCTCGACGGCAACATCAGCCTGGAAGCCCAGCAACTGGCATCCGGCGCCGTCGCAGGCGACGAAGGCAACGCAGTTGAACGCGCACCCCGCGCCCGCGGCGAACGCCGTGAACGTGGCGAGCGCAATGAGCGTGGCGAACGTGCTGAACGCGGCAACGACCGTGGCGGCGAACGCGCCGAGCGCAACGGCGACAACGGCCAGCCGCGCGGCGACGCGGCACCCGCTGGCGACGAAGCCGCACAAGGCGAGCGCCAGCCCCGCAACGGCCGCGACGAACAGCGCGCTCCGCGTGGTGACCGTGGTGGCGATCGTGGCGACCGCAACGACGGCCGCCGCGAACGCCGCAACGATGCGCCGCAAGCCGAAGCGGATGCACGCGGCGCCGAAGCCGCGGTTTCCGATGCAGCGCAAGGCAATGAAGCCATCAACGGCAACAACGAGCAGATGCCCCGCCGCGAAGGCGACGAGCGCCGCGGCCGTTCGCGCGACCGCTACGGCCGTGACCGCCGCGAACGCGGCCCGCGCGACGAAGCCGAAGCCGGCAACACGGCCGGCGCGCCGGTCGCCGAAGGCGCCGCGGCGGAAGCCCCGGAGTCCCGTCCGCAGCAGCAACTGCCGCTGGTGTCGGAACGCGCCGAAGCAGCTCAAGAAGTTGCCGCACCACAGCAGGTCCGCAGCGAGCGCCCGGCACCGGTGTCCGCACCGATCGTGGTTGAAAGCGCCAAGGCGCCCGCAGCCGCCAACGGCCGCGCACTGCCCAAGGTCCAGTCCTTCGAGCTGCCGCTGGCCGAACTCGCGCAGATCGCCGAGAACTCGGGCCTGCAGTGGGTCAACTCGGACGCCGAGCGCATCGCCCAGGCCCGCGCCGCCATCGAGGCCGAGCCGAAGCCGGTGCATGTGCCGCGCGAACGCCCGCCGGTGGTCGTGCTCGACGAAGGTCCGCTGGTGCTGGTCGAAACCCGCCGCGACCTCGGCTCGATGTCGCTGCCGTTCGAGCAGCAGCAACGCACGCTCTGAGCGACACACGCCCGCAACCAAAAACGGCGCCATCTGGCGCCGTTTTTTTATGCCTTGCAATGAGCCGGCAGCTCGGATCGCCGCGCGAATACCATGGCTGGATCGCCGGGATATCTTCAGGGCGCGTCGGGCTACGACGCGGTCATGGCGGCCCGCTCGGGACTCCGGGAGTGCGCCCCGCCCGCGCTCATTGCACCCGCCGCTGCAGACGCTCAGCTGTTCTCGACCTGCGCCGCGCGCTTCCACGCCTCGGCAGCCTGCTCGGTGTCGTTGCGGTCTTCGGCCAGCCTGGCCAGTGCGAGCCAGGCGCGGCGGTACAGCTCGGTGTCCTGCAGTCCCAGGCCGGCCTGCGTCAGCAACTGCTGGGCCTTGCCCCACAGCTGGCGCTTCATGCAGGCCATGCCCGCAAGGTATTGCAGGTTCGGGTCGCGCGGGTTGTTGCGCTGTGCACTTTCAATGCGCGCCAGCCAGTCGGCGTCCACCGAATCGAGCCCGGCTTCGAGCGCGCGCGCGAGCTTGACGCGCAACGCGTCGCCCAGCCCACGCGGATTGGCCACCATGCGCTCCCAGGCCGGCAACAGCCAGCCGCGCGCCAGCGCGAGGTCGCCGCGCAACGCGACCATGCGTTGTGCGGCATGGATCGCCACCTCGGGCATTCCGCGTTCGTTGGCATCGAGTTCGGTCCAGGCGCGAAGCAACTGCGCAGGATCGTGCGCGCCCGACAGCAACTCGGTCGCGAGGCCGCGCACGATGCTCTGCGCCGCGGCTTCCGAGAACGCCCGGTGCTTGGCCAGCAGGCGCGCGGTTTCGAGCGCCTCGAGCGTGCGGCGATCCTGCCGCGCCGCCTTGAGCCGCAACCGCAGGGCCAGCGTGCGGCGCTGCGCGCCTTGCGGCAGCTCTTCGAGCCGCGCGAGCGCCGCCGCCGCATCGCGGTCTTCGAGCGCCCAGCGCGCCGCGCGCAGCTGCGCGCCTTCACGCGTCTCCGGGCTGGCGAGCACGGCGCGGTCCACACTTTCGTTGAGGGCCTGCTGCAGATGCGCGTCGCGCGCCGGCTTGTCCTGCAGGGCCTGCGCGCTCTCGGCGGCCAGCAGGTGCGACAGCACGCGCACCTGCTGCGCCTGCGGCAGGCCGGCGCCGAGTGCCGCCAGCGTCTTCTCCTGCGTGAGCGCGGCCTGCGCGGCCTTGCGCGCGCGCGAGAAACGGCCCGCGATCAGCTGCACCATCGCATCGAGCAGCGCCGCATGCAGCGTGCGCTCCTTCTGCTGCAGCCGCCACTGGCGCGCCTGCGTCGGCAGCGAGAACAGCGCCGCCAGCGCCCGCAGCGCCGCGTGCAGCAGCACGAAGGCCACGAGCAGGATCACGAGCACGAGGTTCAGCGACAGATCGACGCGCCATGGCGGCCAGAACACGGTGATCGTGCCCTGGTTGTTGCCCGCGAACAGGGCGACCGCCGCGGCGACGGCGAACAGGGCGAGGAGCCAGATTGCAGCGCGCATGTCAGCGATCGCCGCCGGGCCGCCCCAAGGCGAGCCGCGCCTTCCCCAAGGGGGATGGCGAATTGCACGGAGCGAAGCAAGTGAAAAGCCGGTGGGTCATTCGTTCTAGCGCCCTGCGGCCGCGGTGGCCAGTGCCGCCAGCGTGTCGTCGATGCGCACCGGCTCGGTCGTCTTCAGCTGGGCCTGCAATTGCTGCAGCAGCGTGGCGGCAGCCTGGGTGCGGCGCGATGCGGGATCGAAATAGCGGTTGAGCGACGCGGTCACCTGCGACAGCTCGCTGCGCGTGGCTTCCATCTGCCGCGACAGCAGCGAAAGGCGCGCGTTGAGCAGCTTGAGCTTGAGGTTCTCGCGCAGGAAATAGGACTGCTCGGGCGCCAGCAGGATCGCCTCCGGGCTCTGGATGCGGCCGACGCGCACCAGCGAGCGGGCTTCGCCGCGCACCGTGAGCAGTGCGCGCTGCCACCACGGCGCATCGGCGGGAATCGGTTCGGCCTGCCAGGCGTTGGTGCCGTTGCCGCGCACGGCAACTGCGTTGAGCGTGGGCAGGTCGTCTACGCCGCGCATCAGTTCGTCGAGCTTCTGCAGCGCTTCGGCGCTGTCGGTGCTGACGCTGCTGCGCAAGCGGTCGGCATCGCGCTGCATGGCTCGCTGCAGGGGGGTCAGCCGCGGCTGCGCGGCACGCGCGATGCGCACGTCGCCGGCCTTGAGCGCGGCCAGCAGCGGCTCGACGCTGCCCGTGACCTGTGCCTGCTGCAAGGCAAGGCGCACGGCCGAGTCGATGTCGACCACGAGGTTCTCGTCGCGCGAACGCGAGAGGCTTTGAATCAGTTCTTCGAGCTGCGAGCGCTGCAGCGCGACTTCGGCCACGCGGGTTTCGACCAGGGCCACACGGGCCGAAGCGTCGCGCACCGTGTCGCTCGCCTGGCGCGCCAGCGTGCGCGCCTCCATCGATTGCGCGATGGCGTCAGCGCTCTGGCGCGCCAGTTGCTCCTTCATGCCGCTGACCTTCTGCCACAGCGCGATCGCAATCAGCAATGCGGCCAGCGCCACGAGGGCCACCAGGCCGAACGCCACGCGGGAGAGAAGCAGCGCGCCCGCGGCCTGCGCGGCCGGCGTCTGGTGCGGTGCCAGCGTGGCAGGCACCGGCGCGGTGGCAGCGGTTGGGGAAGAAGGGGAAAGATCGTCTGACGGGGACGCGGCGCTCATGCCAGGGATTCTATAGACGCGATCAGCGCATCCAGCAGCGGCGTGCTTACACGCAACGCCCCGAAACCCGCGGCCCGCGCGGCTTCGCCGATGCGTGCATGCGTGGCGACCGCGCTTGCGGCATGCCAGTCGACGCCAGGCATCGCCCGCTGGAGATTGCCGATGGCCTCGGAACTGCTGAAGAGCCAGATCGCGCGGCCCTCGGCACCATCGATGGCCAACTGGCGTTGTACGACGTCCAGCGATGGCGACAGCCGGCGGTATGCCACCACGGTGTCGCGATGGCCGCCCGCGGCATCGATCTCGTTGGCGAGCCAGTCGCGCCCCGTCGGTCGTCCGGCCTCGTCGCCGCCGCGCACGATCAGCACGCGCACGCCGGCCGATACCTGGGCCTGCACGCGCTCCCACAGCGCTTCGGAGTCGAAGCGCGTGGCTTCGGGCGGCGGCGCGTCGATGGACCCGGTCGGCACGCCGGCACGAAGCAAGGCGCGCGTGGTACCCGGGCCCGTGGCCCAGAAGCGGCATCCCGCCAATGCGCGGGCAGGCTCCCTGTGCTGGAAGAAATGCTCGACGGCCGTGGCGCTCACGAACATCAGCGCCGAGTAGTCCGCGAGTTGCCGCCACGCCGTGCGCAAGGGCTCGGCATCGACCACCGGCTCGATCACGATGAGCGGCAGCGCGACTGCGTCGAGTCCCGCTGCGCGCAGGTCCCTCACCCATTGCACTGCCTCGCGCGCCGGCCGCGTGACGATGACGGGACGGGCGGTCATGCGATGACCACGGATGTCAGTGGGCTCCGGCGTCGCGCAGCAGCGCCGCGGCGCGCTGGCCGAGCGCGTCGGCCTCGGCGAAGCCGGCGGCGGGCGCCAGCGCATGCACCTTCACCAGCGGCGCGTTGCCTTCCGGGTCGCCCCACGCTGCATCGATGCGCAACGCGCCATCGGCCTGCCATCGCGCGTGGGCCGCGAGCGGCATCGAGCAGCTGCCGCCCATTGCGCGGCTCACCGCGCGCTCGGCGGTGGTGGAAAGCCAGTCGCCGTCATGGGCCAGCGAGCCCAGCAGCCCGATGAGGTCGGTGCGGTCCGCGCGCACCTCGATGCCCAATGCACCCTGCCCCGCGGCCGGCAGCATGGTGTCGGGGTCGAAGGCCACGCGGATGCGGCTCTCGAGCCCCAGCCGCTTGAGCCCGGCCGCCGCCAGCACGATGGCGTCGTACTGTCCTTCGTCGAGCTTGCGCAGGCGGGTGTCGAGGTTGCCGCGCAGCGGTTCGATGCGCAGGTCGGGCCGCAGCGCGCGCAGCAGCACCAAGCGGCGCAGGCTGGAGGTGCCGACCACCGCGCCCTGCGGCACTGCGTCGAGCGAGTCGTAGCGCGGAGAGACGAGCGCATCGCGCGGGTCTTCGCGCTCCAGCACGCAGGCGAGCGCAAAGCCTTCCGGCAGGTCCATCGGCACGTCTTTCAGCGAATGGACCGCGATGTCGGCGCGTCCTTCTTCGAGCGCGAGTTCGAGCTCTTTCACGAAGAGCCCCTTGCCGCCCACCTTGCTGAGCGAGCGATCGAGGATCTGGTCGCCGGTGGTGGTCAGGCCGAGCAGGCTGACCGTGTGGCCCTTTTCTTGCAAAAGCACCTGCACGTGTTCGGCTTGCCAGAGTGCCAGGCGGCTTTCGCGCGTGGCGATCACGATATTGCTCAAGACCTGTTCCAAAAGTACGTGTTCCAAACCCTTGGAATGCTAGCATGTTGCGCCGCAGCAACGCAGACGGCGCATCCATTCAAGAAGTCCAGGACCAACATCGAATGAAAGCCAGCAAGACCCCTGCTCCCCCCAAGCGCCGCCAGGCCGAAGACCAGCCGTTGATCGACGACATCCGGCTGCTGGGCCGGATCCTCGGCGACGTGATCCGGGAGCAGGAGGGAGACGAGACCTACGCGCTGGTCGAGAAGATCCGCACCTTGTCCGTGGCTTTTCGCCGCGATGCCGACCACGCCGCCGACCGCGCGTTGAAGAACCTGCTCAAGGGCCTGAGCGCGGCCGAGACGGTGCGCGTGATCCGCGCCTTCACCTACTTCAGCCACCTGGCCAACCTCGCGGAAGACCGTCACCAGATCCGCCGCCGCACCGAAACCGAGCGCGCCGGCGAAAGCGTCGACGGCGACCTGCAGACCGCCCTCGCCCGCATCCGCAAGGCGGGCGTGAAGCCCGACGAAATCGTTGCCTCGCTGGCCCACAGCTACGTCTCGCCGGTGCTCACCGCGCATCCGACCGAGGTGCAGCGCAAGAGCATCCTAGACGCCGAGCGCGCCATCGCGCAACTGCTCACCGCGCGCGACGAGATCAAGCTGCGCCAGAGCGCCTACGCCGGGGGAAAGGACGCGCTCACGCCACTCGAATTCGCCGAGAACGAAACGCAGATGCGCATCCGCGTCACGCAGATCTGGCAGACGCGCCTGCTGCGCTTTTCCAAGCTCACCGTGGCCGACGAAATCGAGAACGCGCTGAGCTACTACGAAGCTACCTTCCTGCGCGAGATCCCGCGCGTGTACGCCGACCTCGAAAAGGCCCTGGCCCAGGGCGGCCACACACCCTCGGTCGCCCCCTTCCTGCGCATGGGCCAGTGGATCGGCGGCGACCGCGACGGCAACCCCAACGTCACCGCCGAGACGCTCGAATACGCACTGAGCCGCCAGTGCGAACTGGCGCTGCGCTACTACCTCACCGAGGTGCACTACCTCGGCAGCGAGCTGTCGCTGTCGGCCACGCTGGTCGACGTGTCGGTCGAGATGCAGGCGCTGGCCGAGCGCTCGCCCGACAAGAGCGAACACCGCAAGGACGAGCCCTACCGCCGCGCGCTCACCGGTGTGTATGCGCGCCTCGCGGCCACGCTGCGCGAGCTCACTGGCGGCGAGGCCGCGCGCCACGCCGTCGCGCCGCAGAACCCGTACGCCACGGCCGAAGAGTTCCTGGCCGACCTGCGCACCGTGGCCGAGTCGCTCGAGGAAAAGCACGGCACCGTGCTCGCCGCGCCGCGCCTGCTGCCGCTGATTCGTGCGGTGGAGGTGTTCGGATTTCACCTGGCCACAGTCGACCTGCGCCAGAGCTCCGACAAGCACGAGGCCGTGATCGCCGAGCTGCTGGCCACCGCGCGCATCGAGCCTTCGTATGCCTCGCTGGCCGAAGAGGCCAAGCAGACGCTGCTGCTCAAGCTGCTCGACGACGCCCGCCCGCTGCGCGTGCCCGACGCCGACTACTCGCCGCTCGCGAAGAGCGAGCTGGCCATCTTCGCCGCCGCCCGCACCGCGCGTGCGCGCTATGGCGCCGCGGCCATCCGCCACTACATCATCAGCCACACCGAAACGGTGAGCGACCTGCTCGAAGCACTGCTGCTGCAGAAGGAAGTGGGCCTGCTGCGCGGCGCGATGGACAGCAACGCCACCTGCGACCTGATCGTGGTGCCGCTGTTCGAAACCATCGAAGACCTGCGCAACGCCGCGCCCATCGTGCGCGCCTTCTACGCGCTGCCGAACATCCAGGCGCTCATCGAACGCTCGGGCGCCGAACAGGACGTGATGCTCGGCTACAGCGACAGCAACAAGGACGGCGGCATCTTCACCAGCAACTGGGAGCTTTACCGCGCGGGCATCGCGCTGGTATCGCTGTTCGACGAGCTGAACAAGAAGAAGGCCAACCCGATTCGCCTGCGCATGTTCCACGGCCGCGGCGGCACGGTGGGGCGCGGCGGCGGCCCGAGCTACCAGGCGATCCTTGCGCAGCCGCCGGGCACGGTGCGCGGCCAGATCCGCCTCACCGAGCAGGGCGAAGTCATCGGTTCTAAGTACGCCAACCGCGAGATCGGCCGGCGCAACCTCGAGACGCTGGTGGCCGCCACGCTCGAAGCCACGCTGCTGCCGCAGGGCAAGCTGGCGCCGGCCACCTTCCTCTCGGCGGCCGGCGAACTCTCGACAGCGAGCATGGCCGCATACCGCAAGCTGGTGTACGAAACCCCGGGCTTCGGCGACTACTTCTTCGGCTCCACTCCGATCCGCGAGATCGCCGAACTCAACATCGGTTCGCGCCCCGCGTCGCGCAACCCGAGCCACAAGATCGACGACCTGCGCGCAGTGCCGTGGAGCTTCAGCTGGGGCCAGTGCCGCCTGACCATTCCGGGCTGGTTCGGTTTCGGTTCGGGCGTGGAGCAATTCCTGGCCGCCGCCGGCACCGCCGCGGGCAAGAAGGAACGCGTGGCCCTGCTGCAGCGGATGTACGCGCAATGGCCCTTCTTCCGCACGCTGCTGTCGAACATGGACATGGTGCTGGCCAAGAGCGACCTCGCACTGGCGTCGCGCTACGCCGAGCTGGTTACGGACCGCAAGCTGCGCCAGAAGGTGTTCTCGATGATCGACGCCGAATGGCACCGCACGTCGGATGCGCTCACGCTCATCACCGGCGCGAAGCAGCGGCTCGAAGGCAATGCCGAGATGCAGCGCTCGGTGCGCCACCGTTTCCCCTACATCGATCCGCTGCATCACCTGCAGGTCGAGCTGATGCGGCGCTACCGCGCGGGCGACGGCGGCGAGCGGCTGCAGCGCGGCATCCACATCTCGATCAACGGGGTGGCGGCGGGGCTGCGCAACACGGGATGACGCATCCGGGGGAGAGGCGAAAGCGGGCATAGACTCGCTGCCCCAACACCCAAGAGAGATCGCCATGAAAGGCTCCTGCCTCTGCGGCACCGTCCGGTACGAAGCCGCCCGCCTCGCCGGGCCCATCGCCCACTGCCATTGCGCGACCTGCCGCAAGGCGCACAGCGCGGCCTTCACCACGACCGCTCGCGTCGACAGGTCCGACTTCCGCTGGACCGCGGGCGAAGACGCCATCGGTTCGTTCGAGTCGACGCCCGGCAAGCTGCGCCATTTCTGCACCCGCTGCGGCACGCACCTCGTGGCCGAATGGGTGGCGCAGCCGCAGGTGATCCTGCGTCTGGGTTCGCTCGACGACGACCCGGGCCAGCGTCCAAGCGCGCACATCTGGACCTCGCACGAAGTGCCGTGGTTGGACCACGCTTGCGACATTCCCTCCTTTGCGGAAGCAGCACCGCCCAAGGCATGAGCACGAAGATCCAGTTCCGCCGAAAGGTCATCGTCGCCGTGCTGTTGTGCGTGGCCATCGGCGGCGCCGTCGTGCGGCACTACGCAGTACCCGGCTCCACCACCCGCGACATCGGCACGCTGCTGATGGTGCTGTGGGTGCCGATCATCGGCAACGTCATCGCGTGGCTCATCAGCAAGCGGCCACGCCGCGCGCCGCCGCCCGCGGCCGTGGCGCCACCGAGCTTCGACACGCTGGGCGCCTTCGCGCCGCATGTGCTCGCCGAGCTCACCTTCCGCAAGCCGGCCCTGCCCTCGCAGGACATTCCGATCGCGCCGGGCGAATACCGCTGCGCGCTGGTGATCGACAAGGAAGGCTTCTCGGCGCGCTGGGTCGTGCCGCCGGGCGATGCGCTGGAGCGCGGCAAGCCTGCGGCGCTGGAGATCGAGTTTCTCTCGCCGGCCATTGCCCAACCGAAGTTTCCGCAGGGCGCGGCCTTTCGCATGCTGATCGGCGACTCGTTCATCGCCGATGGCCGGATATTGCAGCTGCGGCCAACGCTCACCTGAGCCGCGCCAGCGGGCATGCGGATGGCGATAGCCATCAAAAGGGCCGATTGTTCGCCCTCGGGAAACTGACTACTGCTTCCCGGCCCCTATGTCGCGCACGCGACCGCTCGCACACTCGAATGCCTCTTCACCAGCATTGGCGAGTTCGTCGCCGGTGCTTCCAAGGACCGCATTCCATGATGAATTCACCCAGCAGCAACCCCTGCATCGACGAGCTCGCGAGCGCGGCGGCACCCGCACCGGCCTCGGCCTCCCGCTCCGCATGGCTTGCCGTCGGCTCCATCGCCGTCGGCACCTTCGCCATGGTCTCGACCGAGTTCATGCCCATCGGCCTGCTGACCGACATTGCGCGCGGGCTCAACGTGTCCGACGGCACGGCCGGCCTGATGGTCACCATGCCCGGCGTGCTGGCCGCCTTCGCCGGCCCGGCGCTGATCGTCGCTTCGGGCAAGCTCGACCGCCGCACCGTGCTGATCGCGCTCACCACGCTGCTGATCGCCTCGAACCTGCTCGCCGCCTTCGCGCCCAACTTCGCCACCATGCTGGTCGCGCGCCTGCTGCTCGGCCTGTGCGTCGGCGGCTTCTGGACCTTCGCACCCGCCGCCGCCACGCAACTGGTGCCGCATGCCTCGCAGGCGCGGGCCATGTCGTACGTGCTCGCCGGCGTGTCGGCCGCCACCGTGCTCGGCGTGCCGGCCGGCTCGTTCCTCGGCACGCTGTTCGGCTGGCGTGCCTCGTTCGCCGTGACCGGTGCTCTCGCCGCGCTCGTGCTGCTGGTGCAGCTGTGGCTGCTGCCATCGATTCCGCCGGTGCGCGCCATCGGCGCGCGCGACCTGCTGACGCCGCTCACGCGCCGCATGGCGCAGGTCGGCCTGCTCGCGGTGCTGTTCTTCATCGCCGGCCACTTCGCGGCCTACACCTACCTGAAGCCGCTGCTGCAGCAGGTGTTCGGACTGGCGCCCAACTCGGTTTCGACGCTGCTGCTGGTCTACGGCGCGGTGGGCTTCGTCGGCACTTTCGTCGGCGGCAGCCTCGTGGCGCGAAGCGTGCGCGGCACCACCCTGCTGGCGGCGCTGATGCTCGCGACGGCGCTGCTGCTGACGACCGTGATCGGCTCTGGCTTCGTGCCCGGGGCAGTGGTGGTCGTGATCTGGGGCGTGGCCTTCGGCCTCATCCCGGTGGCGCTGACCGGCTGGATGATGGAAGCGGTGCCCGACGCGCCCGAAGCCGGCCAGGCCCTGCTGGTGAGCGGCTTCCAGGTGGCGATCGCCTCGGGCGCGCTGATCGGCGGCGTGACGGTCGACAGCTTCGGTATCTCCAGCGCGATGGTGCTGAGCGGCGTGCTGGTGCTGATCGCCGCGCTGATTGTCGGCACGCTGGGCCGGGCACGCGGCGGCGCGGCGCTGGCCGCCATTCCCGAGTAACGGAAACCTGGCTAGCGGCGGCCGGGCTTTCCGGCCGCCACGATGGCATCGAGCACCGCGCGCAAGGCCTTGCTGACGGGCTTGTCCCGCCGCATCACCACGGCCAGCGTGCGGTGCATGCGGGGATTCAACCGGCTGGTCTTCAGCTCGGGATGGGCGCCGCGGCCCGCCATCGACATGCCGGGCACGATGGCGTGGCCCAGCCCCGCGGCCACCATTTCCTTCATCGCCTCGACGCTGCCCAGCTCCATCACGGGCTGCGGATGCAGGCCCTGCGCGGCGAACCAGCGGTCGACCAGCTTGCGCGTGTTGGCGGCAGGCTCGAACAGCACCAGCGGCAACGCGCCAAGGTCACCCGGCGCCACCCTCGCCTTGAGCGGCGCGAAGTCCGCCCGACCGATCGCGACGAACTCGTCGTCGAGCACCGGCATCACCGCCAGCGAACGCCCCGCCACCGGCAGCGTGACCAGCGCGAGGTCGAGGCTGTTCTCTTCCACCTTGCGCGCCTGGTCTTCCGTGTTGCCGGTGCTCACCACCACGCCGAGTTCCGGAAACCGTTCGCGCAGGCCGCGCAGCACGGCCGGCAGGAAATGCAGGCAGGCCGTGGCGCCCGTGCCCAGCCGCACCCGGCCCGCGATGCCGCTCGCATGGTCGGCCAGCGCATCGATCGCGTTCTCCACCGCGGCGTCGATGTGCGGCATGTGGCGCAGCAACTCCATGCCCGCGGGCGTGGCCTTCGCGCGCTTGCCGACACGCTCGACAAGCCGCACCGCCAGGCGACGTTCCAGTTGGCGGACCTGCAGGCTCACGGCCGGCTGCGAGAGCCCGAGCCGCTCGGCGGCCGCCGAAAAGCTGCCCGTTTCGATCACCAGCCCGAAGGACCTGAGCTGGTCGAGGTTCAGCGACTTATCCAAAGTATTTCTCATGCCTTGCATATCTCGGCGAAGCTTCACTTATCGAATGTGGGTCGTCAAGATCGGGGCATGCCATCACAACCCATCGCTTCCACCACCGTTGAAGTCCTCGACGCCGAACCGCACCACATGGCCGCCGTGCAGGCCATCTACAGCCACTACGTGCTGCACGACCTCTGCTCCTTCGAGGAGGATGTGCCCACCGTCGAGCTGATGCAGGCGCGACGTGCCGACGTAACCGCTCGCGGCCTGCCCTACCTCGTGGCGACGATCGGCGGCGAAGTGGCCGGCTATGCCTATGCCACGGCCTACCGCGCCCGCTCCGCCTACCGCCATACGGTGGAAGACTCGATCTACGTCGCGCACGGCGTGCACGGCCGCGGCATCGGCAAGGCGCTGCTGCACGAAGTGATCCGCCGCTGCACTGACAGCGGCTTCACGCAGATGGTGGCGGTCGTCGGCAACAGCGCGAACATGGGCTCGCAGCGGCTGCACGAAAAGCTGGGCTTCGATCGGGTCGGCGTGCTGCGCGACGTCGGCTTCAAGTTCGGGCAGTGGGTGGACACCGTGTTGATGCAGCGCGCCCTGCGCTGAGCGACACGACGGCGCCCGGGAGCGGCTGGCTTGCGCTGCTGTGCGCAGCCCTACTCCCCCAGCAGCTCTCCGACCGGCTGCAGGTCCTCGACCCGGTCGCAGATCGACTTGATCACCATCGTGATCGGAATCCCCAGCAGCAGCCCCCAGATACCCCAGAGCCAGCCCCAGAAGATCACCCCGACGAACACCGCCACCGGGTTCATGCGGCTGGTGCGGCTGGTAAGCCAGGGCATGAGCAGGTTGCCGACCAGCGTGTGGATGACCAGCGAGGTGCCGGCCACCAGCAGGCCCATCTGCAGCGTGTTGAACTGCAGGAAGGCCACGAGTCCGGCCGCCGAAAGCACGATCACCGAGCCGATGTAGGGAATGAGGTTGGTGACCGCCGCGAGGATGCCCCAGACGGCAGCGTTCTCGAGGCCGATGGCCCAGAACGAGAGGCCGGTGGCGAGGCCGACCAGCGCACTCGTGAAGATCTGCACCAGCAGATAGCGCTCGATGTTGCGCGTGATGTCGTCGAGCACATGCACGGTGACTTTCTTCTTCTGCAGGCTCGGCCCCGTGATCTTGATCAGCTTGCGCCGGAAGGTGTCGCCCGAGCACAGCGCGAAGTAGGTGAGAAAGGCCACCAGCGTGAGCTGCCCCATGGCGCCGAGCAGCCCGACGGTGCCGCTCAGCAGGTAGTCGCGCACATTGAAGTTGGGCCGTTCGACGATGACGCGCGCCACGCCCTTGCGCGCCGCCACGCGGGCCGAGTTTTCCTCGGCGGCGCGTTCGAGCTGGGCGGCGGCCTGCTGCACGCTTTCGAGCGGCGTCGCGCTGGCGTTCCTGTCCCTGCGCATCGCCTGCCCGAGCTTCTGCGCGGCGACCGGCAGTGCATCGAGCAGCTGCGAGGCATTGCCCGAGAGCGAGTAGCCAGTCCAGCCCACTCCGCCGAACACGCCCGCGAGGATCAGCGCCGCGCCGATCCAGCGCGGCAGCTTCCAGCGATACAGGCGCTCGACCAGCGGCGACAGCGCATAGGCCAGCAGCAGGCTCAGCATCAGCGGAATGAAGACCGCCTTCGCCCACTGCAGCGTGAAGACCGTGGCCAGCACCGCGAGCAGCACCAGGGAGGCGCTGCGCACGTCGATCGGCATGTCCAGCACCAGGCGTTCGCGCCCGGTCGGCGCGGGCTGCGCGAGCAGTTCCTCCGGCGAAGGTTCGGGCGGGGGTTCGGACGCGGCCCCGGATGCAGGCGCGGCAGCCGGAGGCTCCGCGGAGGCTTCGGCGGGTGCGGGCTTTTCTTCGGAGGCCGGGGTCTTCTGCTCGTCGTTCATCGCGTTTCCTTCAGCACTTCGCGCACCGCGGCAAGTTGGCGGCGCGACACGGCCACGGGTTCGGGAATGGCGTCGAGCCGCAGCGCCCAGCCTTCGGCGTCCTCGCCATCGTCGTACTTTTCCAAAGCGCGGATGGCCCAGCGCGCCACCAGCGCATTGCGGTGCACGCGCAGGAAGCGGTTCGGATAGCGCTCCTCGAACTCGTTGAGCGAACCGTCGAGGATGTGACTGCGCGTGGCGGTGCGCACGGTGAGGTACTTGTATTCGGACTTGAGGTAGAGCACCTCCGACAGCGGCACGCGTTCGGCGCGGCCACGGTCCTGGATCAGCACCGTCTCGGGTACCTGGGCCTCGGCCTGCAGTGCACGGCGCTCCTTCAGGAAGCGCTCGGCCTTCTGCAGCGCCTGCTGCAGGCGCTCGGCGCGCACGGGCTTGGTCAGGTAGTCGACCGCATCGAGATCGAAGGCCGTCACCGCATGGCTCGCATGCGCGGTCACGAACACCACGGCCGGCGCGTCGGGCCGGCTGCGCAGTGCGCGCGCCACCTCGATGCCGTCGACGCCGGGCATGTGCACGTCGAGCAGCACCAGGTCGAGCGCCAGCGCAGCAAGATGCCGCTGCGCTTCGGCGCCCTGCGAGGCCTCGGCCACCACGTCGGCGGCAGGCGAGGTGCAGTCGCGCAGCAGCGTGCGCATGCGCGAACGCGCCAGGGCTTCGTCGTCGACGATCAGTGTCCTGAGGGTCATGCAGTCTCTCTTCTTCTCTTTCGGTGAACACCGCGGAACCGGCTTTGCCGGGCCGCAGGTGTTGCCCCCGGCAGGGGGCGAGCCTGATCCGTCATGATTCGGCGGGAATGGCGATGCGAACCCGGTAATTTTTCTGGTCCATGCCGGCGCTGAACTGCATCTGCATGTCGTGCAGCAGCCGCAAACGGTCGCGCACGTTGGCCAGCGCAATGCCGTGGCCGCGCGGCAGCGGCTCGTCGGCCCAGCGCAGCGGCGGCAGGCTGTTGACCACCTCGATCACCACCATGCCGCCGCGCCGCTCGGTACGGATGCGCACCTTGGCGCCCTCGGGGCTGGGCTCCACGCCGTGCTTGATGGCGTTCTCGACCAACGGCTGCAGCAGCAGCGGCGGCAGGCGCGCGTTGCTGGCGGCGGCATCCAGGTCCCAGCGGATGCGCAGGCGGTCGCCGAAGCGCACCTGCTCGATGGCGAGGTAGCGCTCGGCCAGCGCGATCTCGTCGGCCAGCGTGCCCGATTCGCCCGGGTCGGCCAGCGCCTGGCGGAACAGCTCGGCCAGGTCTTCGAGCATGGTCTCGGCCTTGGCCGGCTCCTCGCGCACCAGCGCGATGGCGCTGTTGAGCGTGTTGAACAGGAAATGCGGGCGGATGCGCGACTGCAGCTCTTCGATCCGGGCCGTCATCGCCGCGGGCGTCTGGCCGCGCGCGCGCAGCACCATCGCGGCCATCACCAGCGCCGAGAACAGGGTGCCGGCCAGGGCGCTGGCCAGCCAGGGCGCGGTGGAGAGCACGCCCGTGAGGCGCAACAGGCCGCAGCCATACAGCGCCGACACCGCGCCGAGCACGGCGCCGGCCGTGTACTGCCATTGCTTCGGCAGGCGCTGCAGCGGCTTCTTGAGCCCGCAGGCGCTCACCAGCCACAGCAGCGTGGCAGGCAGGGCCCCGCCCGTGACCGTGGCCGCCTGCACCAGCCATTCGCCGGGCGTGGACGCCACGAACAGGGTCGCAATCGCCACCACCACCTCGACGAACACCACGGTGCGCAGCACCACCCCGATCTGGCAGGCGTCGAAGATGGACGGACTGCCGCGCAAGGGCGCGCGCGCCCTTTCGGGCGATGGCGGGGGCGTGGTTGTGGAGCTGGCCGATAAAATCGCCGGGTTGCGCATCGCAGACATCAGTTACATCGGGTGACCAACCCATTATTGCCTCCTGGACGGCTCCCATGACCCAAAACCAACTCGACAAGAAATCCGAAGCCTGGTCGGCCCTGTTCTCCGAACCGATGAGCGACCTGGTGAAGCGCTACACCTCCAGCGTCTTCTTCGACAAGCGCCTGTGGCAGGCCGACATCCAGGGCTCGCTCGCCCACGCCGGCATGCTGGCTGCGCAGGGCATCATCGGCGTGCAGGACCACGCCGCGATCGAACGCGGGATGGCGCAGATTCGCGCCGAGATCGAATCCGGCGCCTTCGAGTGGAAGCTCGACCTCGAAGACGTGCACCTGAACATCGAGGCCCGCCTGACCCAGCTGGTCGGCGACGCCGGCAAGCGCCTGCACACCGGCCGCAGCCGCAACGACCAGGTCGCCACCGACGTGCGCCTGTGGCTGCGCGGCGAGATCGACCTCATCGGCGACCTGCTGGTCGAGCTGCAGAAGGCGCTGGTGGACATCGCCGAGAAAAACGTCGACGTGATCCTGCCGGGCTTCACCCACCTGCAGGTGGCGCAGCCGGTGAGCTTCGGCCACCACATGCTGGCGTACGTGGAAATGTTCAGCCGCGACGCCGAACGCATGGCCGAGGTGCGCCGGCGCGTCAACCGCCTGCCGCTGGGCGCCGCCGCACTGGCCGGCACCAGCTACCCGCTGGACCGCGAGCTGGTCGCCAAGACGCTGGGCATGGACGGCGTCTGCCAGAACAGCCTGGACGCCGTGAGCGACCGCGACTTCGCCATCGAATTCACCGCTGCGGCCAGCCTGTGCATGGTGCACGTGAGCCGCATGAGTGAAGAGCTGATCCTGTGGATGAGCCAGAACTTCGGCTTCATCAACATCGCCGACCGCTTCACCACGGGCTCGTCGATCATGCCGCAGAAGAAGAACCCCGACGTGCCCGAGCTGGCGCGCGGCAAGACCGGCCGCGTGGTCGGCCACCTGATGGCGCTCATCACGCTGATGAAGGGCCAACCGCTGGCCTACAACAAGGACAACCAGGAAGACAAGGAGCCGCTGTTCGACACCGTCGACACGCTCAAGGACACACTGCGCATCTTCGCCGAGATGATTGGCGGCATCACCGTGAAGCCCGAGGCGATGGAAGCCGCCGCGCTGCGCGGCTACGCCACCGCCACCGACCTGGCCGACTACCTCGTGAAGAAGGGCCTGCCCTTCCGCGACGCGCACGAAACCGTGGCCCATGCCGTGAAGGCCGCCACCTCGCACAAGGTCGACCTGGCCGAACTGCCGCTGTCCGTGCTGCAGCAGTTCAACCCGAGCATCGAAAAGGACGTGTACGACGTGCTGAGCCTGCGCGGCTCGCTGAACGCGCGCAACATCCTGGGTGGCACCGCGCCCGCGCAGGTGAAGGCGCAGGTAGTCCGCCACCGCGCCCGCCTCGGCTAGAAATGTCGGCCCCCCGGCTTTTCACTCGCTGCACTCGTGTAACTCCACCCCCCAAGGGGGAGGCGCGGCCCGCCTTGGGGCGGCCCGGCGGCAGCCGCCCGTAAGCGGCCAACCCAACAATTGGGAAACGCACCGTGTTCTACGCCATACCGCTCGAGAACAAACCGAGCTGGCGCAATCCACCGTGGATGACGGTGCTGCTGATCCTCGTGAACATGATCGTGTGGTGGGGGCCGCAGCGCAGCGAGGAGAACGCACGCGAGCGCGCCGCCCACTACTACGTGAACAGCGTGCTGCCCGAACTCGAGCTGCCGCCTTTCGTGGAATGGCTCGAAAAGACGGACCCCAAGCGCGGCAAGCTGGCTCGCCGGATGCTGCCGCACGAGGAAACCTATCCGCAGCTTCTTGAAAGCCTGCAGAACGACAGGAAGTTCCTGGCGAAGCTGCAAGCCGACGGGATCATCACGCCCACCAACCCGCAGTACGGCGAATGGAAGCGGGACCGCCAGCAGTACGAGGCCATGCTGCCCGCGCCCTTCACCGCGCGCTGGTCGCAGGACTACACCAAGGACGCCGAGTTCAAGCCCTGGACCTGGATCACCGCCGCCTTCCTGCATGGCAGCACCGGCCACCTGCTGGGCAACATGCTGTTCCTGTTCCTGTTCGGCTTCTCGGTCGAGCTGGCGCTCGGACGCGGCACCTACCTGAGCTTCTATCTGCTGGGCGCCGTCGGCGCCTCGGCGCTGGCCGGCTGGGCTTATGCCGGCAAGGACGGCTATGGGCTGGGCGCCTCGGGCGCCATCTCGGCGTTGATGGGCATGTACGCGGTGATGTACCGGCTCAAGCGCATCCGCTTCTTCTACCAGCTGTTCTTCTATTTCAACTACGTCACCGCGCCGGCCTTGCTGCTGCTGCCGGCATGGATCGTCAACGAGCTGATGCAGCATTGGCTGGGCGGCCAGGGCATCGCCTACATGGCCCACCTGGGCGGCCTGCTGACCGGTGCAGCATTGATGACCGGCGCGCTGCTGCTGCGCCGGGTGCAGGCGCCGGAGACGGCCGCCGCACCCGAGCCCGACCGCTTCGGCGAGCATGTGGCCGCGGCCCAGAAGTTCGGCGCCGCGATGAAGTTCGACAAGGCGTGTGGCGAATGGCGCGCCGCCGCCGCGCTGCGCCCCGGCGACAGCGACACGCTGCGCGCCTGGTTCAACACCGCGCGGCTGCAGCCCGCGAGCGACGACTTCCACCAGGCCGCCCGCCGCATCTTCCGTCTGCCCGCCACCGACGAGGGCACGATGGCGCTGCAGCACGCCAGCTACAAGACCTATCTCGACCAGGCCAAGCCCGGCGCACGGCTGAAGCCCGAGGACATGGCCCGGCTCGCGCGCCGCTTTGCCCGCATCCGCCAGTTCGAAGACACCGACAAGCTCTGCCGCATCCTGCTGAAGACGGCGCCCGACCATCCGGAACTGGCCGACACGCTGTCGGCCTGTGCAAACGGGTTGCTGCATGCGGGCGAGCGCGACAAGGCGATCGGCCTGCTGCCGCACCTGCTGCGCCTCGCGCCGAACGACATGGTGACGCGCGCACTGCAGAGCGCCTGAGGAGCCTGAAGAACTAGGCGGCCGCCGCCGGCCGCAGCAGCCAGCGCACTTCCTGCGTCTGCTCGCTGTCGGGGTAGCGCGACTCCATCGTCGCCAGGATGGGCTGCGCCATGTCCGAGCGCCCCAGCCCCTGCACCAGCGCACGCGCCGCCAGCTCGTAGGCCTGCGGAATCGCCTCGTGGCCGCGAAAACGCTTGTCGAAGCCCGACAGCAGCGCCAGCGTGGCGTGCGCGTCGCCGCTGCGCCATTCGGCGCGCGCCATCGCGACCACCATCGCCGCGTCGTCGAGCGCGAAGGCCTTGTCCTTCTCCTTGCAGGCCTTGAAGACCTTGAGCGCCTCCGAGGCGAGGTCGCGCCGCATCAGCAGCGGAATGAAACGCCGCGCCTGGTCGAGCATGGTGTCCTTCTTCTCGGGCATCAGCGCCAGCACGCGGTGGTAGCGGCGCTGCGCCGCAAGGTCGTCGGACGCGGCCGTGCGCTGGGCCTCGTAGGCCGTGCCCAGCGCGGCCGCGAGATCGCCCTCGGTGACCAGATGGGCCACCTCGGCGTCGATGCGCTGCGCCGCGATCTGCTCGGGCGTGCGGCGGTCGACCGGGGAGCCGTCGCCCAGTTCGCTGCCCGGCACCGCGTCGAAACCGAAGGCGTCGTGGTGCTGGAACATCACGTAGCCCAGCAAGCTCGCCATGACCCAGCCGAAGTAAATGAACGCGAAGTTGACGACCGGCAGCGCGATGCGCCCGTCGAACATCGGCAGCAGCAGCGACAGCGCCACCTGCGCGCCCGTGCTCAGCAGGAACAGGAAGAAGCACAGCAGCGCATACGGCCAGCCGATGGTGCGCATTGCGTCCATCACGTGGCCGGGGTTCATCGCCTGGAAGAAGCTGGCCGACTGCACCAGCACGATCACCGCCGCCGGGAAGGTGAAGGACATGACGAACAGCCCCACCGTGCCCAGGATCGGCGCATACCAGGCAAGCCAGCCGATCAGGAAGGCCTGCACCAGCGTGATCGCGAACAGCTTCCACGGCAGGTAGGTCCAGTCGTCGCTCGATTCGCGGCCGAAGTCGGCCGAATCGCGAATGCCGCGCGCGCCCAGCGCGATGATCTTGAAGCCGTATCGGCTGGCCGCCAGCATGATGCCGACCTCGATGACGAAGAGCGCCAGCGCATCCGGCAGGAAGAAGATCGCGTCGAAGAGCAGGCTGCAGAAAGACAGCAGCAGGCCATAGGCCAGCGGCCGCATCTGGAACGGGAACGCGAAGAAGCTGTTCAGCCGGCGCCAGAACGGCGGTGGCGGCGGCAGCGAATCCTTGACGGCGATCATGGCAATTCCTCCTGTTTTTCTTCTTGTGCCTGTATCCGCTTACTTGCGGAAGAACTCGCTCTGGCTCATGGCGCCGGCACCGCCGATGCGCATCACCGTGACCTCGTCGGCATGAACGAGGCGCATCTGGCCGAGCTCGCGTTCCAGGCGCTGGGTGAAGCTGGTCTTGTATTGCAGCAGCGACTCGCCCATCTTCAGCACATTGGTGCCCGTGACGGTCGCGCTCTTGCGGTCGGTGGCCACCTCGATGGTGTCGATGTGGTAGTCGTACTCGATGGTGAGGATGCCGCCCATGCGCTCGCCGACCCTGCTGAAGGTCTCGAAGGCCTCGCGGTTCGCCTGGCAGGCCTCGTCGCGGTTGTGGGAGCGCTCCACCGTTTTCCCCATCATGGTGGTCTTGCTCTCGATCCGGGCCTTGCGGCTGAGCTGCTTGCACAGCATCTCGGCGTCGCGCGAGTAGATGGCGTGGGCTTCCTTCTGGTAGAAGTCGCGCACCATCGATTCATCAAGCTTGCGGCCGCCGATAAAGAAATACCACGCGCCCACGCAGAGCGCGATCACGATCGCAATTTGCTTCATTTCTTCCCGCCCGCGCCTGCGCGCATCCCTCTTGATTTTGCGGGGCAGTATACGTTGCCGAATGTTTCCTGGAGGCGTCGAAACGAGTTCGTGCCCCTGAATCCGGCCGCCCGGGCGCCCCGTATACCGGGCATGTGCATCGATGCCCGACAATCCCCGAATGCCAGCACCCAGCCCCGACGCCGAACTGATGGCACTGATCGACCGGATCGGCCGTCGCGACGAAGCCGCCCTGCGCCAGCTGTACGACCGCACCTCACCCAAGCTGATGGGCCTCGCGATGCGCGTGGTGCGGCAGCGCGAATGGGCCGAGGACGTGCTCCAGGAAGCCTTCCTGACTGTCTGGCGAGTCGCCGGCGACTATCGCGCCTCGCTCAGCCCTCCGCTCGCGTGGCTCGGGTTGATCGTGCGCAGCCGGGCGCTCGACCTGCTGCGTCGCCGCGCCGCCGACCGCACCCGGTTGACCCAGGAATTCGACGAACTCATGGCCGACCAGTTCGAATCGGATGCGCCCAACCCCGCCGACACCGCCGATGCCAGCGAGCAGGCCTGGGCGCTGCACCAGTGCCTGAGCCAGCTCGAGGGCCGCCAGCGCGAGGTGGTCAGCCTGGCCTACCTGCGCGAAATGAGCCACGGCGAGCTGGCCGAGCAGCTCAGGCTGCCGCTGGGCACGGTCAAGACATGGATCCGGCGCGGGCTGGAAAGGCTGCGCATCTGCATGGGGCGCTTTGCGTGAGAGCGATGGCGAAGAAGAAGGCGGCCCTCCCATGAATCTCCTCGAACACCCCGAGCTGCTCGAACTGCTGGCCGCGAACCACGCGCTCGGCACGCTGCGCGGCGGCGCCCGCCGCCGCTTCGAGACCCTGGCCCGCGAACAGGCGCCGGTACGCGCCGCCGCGCTGGTCTGGCAGAGCCGGCTCGCGGGCATGACCGAAATGCAGTCCCCGGTCGTGCCCGACCCGGCCGTATGGACCCGCATCCGCAACACGATCGACGCCGAGCAGTCCGCGCTCGCCATCGAACGCCAGCGCAATGCCGCCGCCGGCAAGCCGCAGCCGCAAGGCGGCTGGCAGCGCAGCCTCGCGCTGTGGCGCGGCGCCACGGCCGCCGGCGCACTGGCCACGGTGCTGGCCGTGGTGGTCGGGCTGAACCTGCGCGACCAGCTGCAGAACGCCCCGGCGGTGCAGTACGTGGCCGTGCTGAACGACGACAAGGCCGCGCCCTCGATGCTCGTCACCTTCGATCCGAAGAAGAAGCAGCTGGTGCTGCAGCGCGTGGGTGGCTTCGACGAAGGCAACGACAAGTCGCTGCAGCTCTGGGCCCTGCCCCCGGGCGGCGCGCCGCGTTCGTTGGGCGTGCTCGACAAGGCGCCCGCGCTGCGGCTGGCTGCGTCAGAATCCGACGTGCGCGTGCCGGCCCTGGCGATCAGTCTCGAACCGAAGGGCGGCGTGCCCAGCGAGGGCGGCCCGACCGGCCCGGTGCTCTTCCACGGCGCCCTCATTGAAAAAACCATCTGACCTGTTTGCTGCCCTTCCGATGCCTTCGATGAAAACCGCGCTGGCCGCGGTCGCGCTGCTGACTGCGGCACTCGCCTCGCATGCCCAGTCCGCCTTCTTTCCCCAGGAATCGGAGACGGCCGCCGCCGAGGCCGCGTCCGCGCGCGACTACCTCGCCGCCAAGGAGCGCTGGCACAACGAGCTCGCGGCCTTCGCGCGCGCCGACCAGGAGCGCTTTCCGGCGCCCGGCGGCGTGGTGTTCGTCGGCAGCTCCACGGTGCGCATGTGGACCCGCCTCTCGCAGGACTTCGCGCGTGTGCCCGGCGGCGTGGTCAACCGCGGCTTCGGCGGCTCGACGCTGGCCGACTGCAGCCTGTTCGCGCGCGACCTCGTGGTGCGCTACAAGCCGCGCCAGGTGATGGTCTATGCGGGCGACAACGACCTGGCCGAGGGCCGCACCCCGCTGCAGGTGCTCGACAGCTTCGCGCGCTTCGCCAACGCGGTGCGCGCAGAGCTGCCCGACACGCGCATCAGCTTCATCTCGGTCAAGCCCAGCCCGTCGCGCGAGCAGCTGATGCCGCAGATCCGCGAGACCAACCACGTGATCTCGGCCTACCTGAACCTGCTGCCCAACAGCGAGTTCATCGACGTCTACACGCCGATGCTGGGCGCCGACGGGCGGCCGCGCGCGGAGCTGTTCCGGGGCGACAGGCTGCACATGACGGACGAAGGCTACCGGCTGTGGCATTCGATCATTGCGCCGCACCTGCCGAATCCTTGACTCGCCCCCAGGCTTCGCGCACTTCGTGTCGCGCGCGCCTTCCCCCTACCGGGGGCAACACCAGTGGCCCGGCAAAGCCGGTTCCACGGTGTTCCTGGAAAAGACCTCAGGCGGGCGCGGTCTCCGACGGCATGTCGTCCGCCGGCGGCGGCACATCAGCCCCGCGCGTGAAGCGGGCCACGAAGTACATCCCCGAGAACACCGCCAGCAGCAGCAGGCCGTCGCCCCACCACGGCCGCGCCATCTGGTTGTCGCCGTAGAAGGCCAGCACCAGCAGCACCGCCACGAGGTGCGCGCAGAACACCGGCAGCGAGGCGGAACCCATCGCCTCCAGCCAGCGCAGCCGCGGAATGCGGCGCATCAGCCACGGCCCGAAGCGCACTGCCAGGATGCACAGCGCCACGAGGTTCACCAGCCGCAGCGGGCCGAGTTGCCATTTGTCGAACAGCAGGTTCAGCTCGACGTCGCCGCCGAACGGCGCCTGGCCGTTGATGCCGGTGTGGCGCCAGTAGACCCCGTAGAGCGCAATGCCCGCCGCAAGCATCAGCAGCCACCACGGAAAACGCAGGGGCCGGGCTTCCGGGCCGCTGCGCGTGGCGCCGATGCACAGACCCGCGAACCACAGGAACTGCCACGCATAGGTGTTGAACGCGCCCATCTCATGGAACGGCACCGGCACGTCCAGGTAGCGCACAGCCAATGCATAGATCCATTCGCTGACCCCGAACTGCGCCGCCGCCCACACGGTCGCGCTCGCCACCATCACCCCCGTCCAGCCGTGGCGCATGGCAAAGGCCAGCACCCAGGGGCTCATGAGCATGAAGAAGATGTACATCGGCAGGATGTCGAGCAGCGCCGGCTCGTAGATCAGCAGCAGCCCGAACAGGAAGCCGTCGCGCGGCTCCGCCAGGTAATACGACACCAGGTTCTTCACCGCCGGCTGGTCGATGTGCAACCCCACCGCCGCGATCACCGTGAACAGGAACAGCAGGATCGCCGCCTGGCACAGGTAGACCTTCACCACGCGCCGCCAGAAGGCCTGGCGCATCGAGTCGACGCCGCGCAGGTAGCCGATGCGGCTGTACACCAGCCCGGCCACGAAGGCCGACAGCAGCACGAAGCCCTCGGCGGCCGAGACGAAGCCGAAAGGCTGACCCAGCGGATCGGTCAAGCGGGTGGGCAGATGGGTGACGGTCATCAGCACGAGCATCAGCCCGCGCAAGGCGTCTATTTCCCAGTAGCGTTTCATCGGTCGGCGGCGAGGTCTTGGTGGCGGTCCGCGCGGCGCACGCACGACGGCCCCGATTGTAAGAAGACCGGCGTAAAGCCCGCCGCGCCCGGCGATCAAGCCAACGGCTTATGACTGTTGGCACTCCCGAACCGTCGCGCAAATCGGCTACGCTGCGCGCTGCCTTCAGGTGGAGATACAAAAAAGTGAATCGTTTCTTTCCAACATTGCTCCTGGCTGGCGGTGTCCTCGCGGCCGCCCCGGGCTTTGCCCTCCAGATCACCAGCCTCACGCCCCAGGGCGAAGTCGCCCGCGTGCGCCAGGTCGTCGCCAAGTTCGACCAGGCGGCCGTCAACTTCGGCGACCCCAAGGCCCCTGCCCCGCTTGCGGTGAGTTGCACCGACGCGCAGGCCGCCAAGGGTACCGGCCGCTGGACCGACGCCAAGGCCTGGGTCTACGACTTCGAGAACGACCTGCCACCCGGCGTGCGCTGCACGGTCACCCGCATTCCCACCTTCAAGCCCGCGTCCGGCGAACTCACCGGACCCGAGCGCTACCAGTTCAACACCGGCGGCCCGTTCGTGCGCAACTACATGCCGGGCAGCTACAGCCGCATCGACGAGCAGCAGATGTTC
Source organism: Variovorax sp. Varisp46 (assembly GCF_059491885.1). Taxonomy (NCBI): domain Bacteria; kingdom Pseudomonadati; phylum Pseudomonadota; class Betaproteobacteria; order Burkholderiales; family Comamonadaceae; genus Variovorax; species Variovorax sp. Varisp46. The sequence continues at coordinate 588,003 of NZ_CP168515.1, read as the reverse complement.
ATGCTGGAGCTCAACGGCGCGGCCACGCTCGACAGCGTGCGCCAGAACGTCTGGTGCGCGGCCGACGGCGTGGGCGAGCGCATTCCGGTCAAGCTGCTCGATGGCGATCAGCGCACCGGCCTGCTCAAGGCCTTCGGCCGCGACAAGGCGGCAGAGAAAGACCCGCTGCGCTTCGTCACGATGCAATGCAACCGCACGCTGACGCCCGGTGCGAAGGTGCAGATCGTCTATGGCAAGGGCGTGGCCACGCCCTCGGGCGTGCCCAACAACGTGGAACGCCGCTTCGACTTCCAGGTGCGCGAGCCCTTCGCCGTGTCGTTCACCTGCGAGCGCGAGAACGCGCAGGCCGGCTGCCTGCCGCTGCGCCCGATGCAGCTGACCTTCAACGCGCCGGTCACGCGCAAACTGGCTTCGCAGATCGAGCTCAAGGGCAAGGGTGAGACCGTCAAGGCCCAGATCGAAGGCAGCACGCAGAGCGACGATGACGTGGTCAACGGCGTGTACTTCGGTCCCCCGCTGGCCGAGAGCGCGCAGTTCAGCATCGAGCTGCCCTCGAAGTTCGAGGACGCCTCGGGCCGCCCGCTGGCCTCGCCCGGCAGCTTTCCGCTGAAGGTGGCGACCGGCGCGATGCCGCCGCTGGCCAAGTTCGCCGCCTCGCCCTTCGGCGTGGTCGAGCGCCTGGCCGAGCCCGACACCCCGGCCATGATGCCGGTCACCGTGCGCCGCGTGGAGCCGAAGCTGATGGTGAACGCCCTCACGCCCGGCAAGGTGAGCGACATGAACCCGAAGACCGACGCGGAAATCATCGCGTGGTTCCGCAAGGTGCGCCGTTACGACAGCTTCACCATCTCGCGCGAACAGGCCCGCAAGGACGTGAAGGGCCCGCTGCCCCCGGTCATCGACAAGGACGACCGCACCTCGCTGCAGACCCGCATGCTGTCGCTGCTGGCGGGCCAGTCGGGCGTGAAGGCGCTCGACATGCCCAAGGCCGACTCGGGCGACCCGCGCCCCTTCGAAGTCATCGGCATCCCGCTGACGCCGGGCTTCCACGTGCTTGAAATCGCCTCGCAGAAGCTGGGCGAGGCGCTGCTCGACGAGCGCTACAACGCCGGGCGCACGATGTACGTGCGCACCACCGCGCTGGCCACCAACCTGGCGGTGCACTTCAAGCTGGGCCGCGAGAACTCGATGGCCTGGGTCACCACGCTGGACAAGGGCAAGGTCGTGGCCGGTGCCGAGGTGCGCGTGTCCAGCTGCGACGGCAAGGCCGTGGCCAGCGGCACCACCGACGCCAACGGCGTGGTCATGCTCAGCGGCGTGTCGCCGCAGGCGCCCTCGTGCAACGGCCCGAACGAATACGACAGCGGCGCCTGGTTCGTCAGCGCCCGCGCCAAGGACGAGAAGGGCGTGGAAGACCTCGCCTTCACCTGGAGCGACTGGCAGCGCGGCATCGAGCCCTGGCGCTTCAACGTGCCCACCAGCCTGCAGGCCGAGGCCGACCGCGTCGCCCACACCATCTTCGACCGCACGCTGCTGCGCGCCGGCGAGACGGTGTCGATGAAGAGCCTTATCCGCACGCAGACCAGCAAGGGCTTCGGCCTGCCCGAGAACCGGCCCGACACGCTGGTCATCACCCACGTGGGCAGTGGCCAGCGCTTCACGCAGCCGCTGAAATGGCGCAAGACCGCCACCGGCGGCCTGAGCGCGGAGAACACATTCCCCATTCCGCCGGCCGCCAAGCTCGGCGTGTACGAGGTGATGCTGCGCACCGGCGGCGGCAAGGACGCCAACGGCGAGGGCGAAAGCGATGGCGACGAAGGCTACGGCCGCAGCTTCTCCACCGGCATGTTCCGCGTCGAGGAGTTCCGCCTGCCCGTGCTCGAAGGCCGCATCGCGCCCACCGACAAGAAGCCGCTGGTGGCCGCCACCAGCGTGCCCACCGACGTGCAGATCAACTACGTGGCCGGCGGCGGCGCCGCCAACCTGCCGGTGCGCGTGTCGGCCATGGTGCGCGGCAAGAGCCTGAGCTTCTCCGACTACGACGCCTTCAGCTTCAACCCGCCGCGCGCAGCGCAGGGGGACGGCAGCGAGGCCGCCACCGCAGTCAGCGCCGCGGCCGAGGCCGGCTCGGGCGAGGAAGACCTCAACAGCGTGAACGACACCCGCGTGATCGCCGACAAGCTGCCCCTCACGCTGAACAAGGACGGCGCCGGCAAGGTCACCATCGACAAGGTGCCGAAAGTGAAGGCCGCGCGCGAGCTGCTGCTCGAAGCCACGTACGCCGACCCGAACGGCGAGGTGCAGACCATCCGCAGCACGCAGACGCTGTGGCCCGCCTCCGTCATCGCCGGCATCAAGACCGAAGGCTGGGTTTCGACCAGCCAGAAGCTGAAGTTCCAGGCGCTGGCGCTCGACCTCTCGGGCAAGCCCCAGGCCAACGTCACGCTCAACGTGCGCGCCGTGGCGCGCATCACCACCACCAGCCGCAAGCGCATGGTGGGCGGCTTCTACACCTACGACAACAAGACCGAGACCAAGGACATCGGCACCGTCTGCAGCGGCAAGAGCGACGCGCGCGGCCTGCTGCTGTGCGAGTCGGAGCTGAAGGAAGCCGGCGAAGTCGAACTCATCGCCAGCGCCACCGACGGCGAAGGCCGCGACGCCAAGGCGGTGAGCTCCGTCTACGTGACGAAGCAGGGCGAGCTCTGGTTCGGCGGCGAGGACAACGACCGCATCGACGTGCTGCCCGAGAAGAAGAGCTACCAGCCCGGCGAAGTCGCCAAGTTCCAGGTGCGCAGCCCGTTCCGCTTCGCGACCGCGCTGGTCGCAGTGGAACGCGAAGGCATCATCGAGACGCACGTGGTGCAGCTCGACGGCAAGGACCCGACCGTCACCCTGCAGGTCAAGCCCGAGTGGGGCCCGAACGCCTACGTGAGCGTGCTCGCGCTGCGCGGCCGGCTGCGCGAGGTGCCGTGGTACAGCTTCTTCACATGGGGCTTCAAGTCGCCGCGCGAGTGGTGGACGGCCTTCTGGTACGAAGGCAAGGAATACGTGGCGCCGACCGCCATGGTCGACCTGAGCAAGCCCGCCTACCGCCTCGGCATGGCCGAGATCCGCGTCGGCACGCGCGCCCACCAGCTCGACGTGACCGTCACGAGCGACAAGCCCAGCTACCCGATCCGCAGCAAGGCGCAGGTCACCATCAGCGCCAAGCTGCCCGACGGCAAGCCGGCGGCAGGTGCCGAAGTGGCGCTGGCCGCGGTCGACCAGGCCCTGCTGGAGCTGATGCCCAACGACAGCTGGAACCTGCTCAACGCCATGCTGCAGCGACGCAGCTGGGGCGTGAGCACCTCCACCGCGCAGATGGAAATCGTCGGCCGGCGCCACTACGGGCGCAAGGCCGTGCCCGCGGGCGGCGGCGGCGGCAAGGGCCAGACGCGCGAACTGCTCGACACCCTGCTGGTGTGGAACCCGAAGGTGGTGCTCGATGCCAACGGCCAGGCCGTGGTGACGGTGCCGCTGAACGACGCGCTCACCACCTTCAAGATCGTGGCGGTGGCCGATTCGGGCGCCAGCCTGTTCGGCACCGGCCAGGCCAGCATCCAGGCCACGCAGGATTTGCAGATCATCAGCGGCCTGCCGCCGCTGGTGCGCGAGGACGACCAGTTCCGCGCGCAGATCACCTTGCGCAACACCACGCAGAAGCCGATGAAGGTCGAGGCCACGCCGCGCGCCACCCTGCTCACGCTGGAGACGCAGACCGTGGACATCCCGGCCGGCGAAGCACGCGAGGTGGCCTGGACCGTGACCGCGCCCGCGCAGCTCGCGCAGACGCGCGCCGAAGCCATCCTGTGGGAGATCGAGGCCAAGGACACCATCGGCGGCGCGCGCGACGCGCTCAAGGTGCGCCAGCGCATCATCCCGTCGGTGCCGCTCACGGTGCAGCAGGCCACGCTGGTGCAGCTCGATGGCCCCTTCACGCTCGACGTGGCGCCGCCCGCCGACGCCCTGCCCGGCCGCGGCGGCCTGAAGATGTCGTTGCAGCCCAAACTGGCCGAAGGCCTGCCGGGCGTGCGCGACTGGTTCGCAAACTATCCCTTCATTTGCCTCGAGCAGAAGACCAGCAAGTCGGTCGGCCTGCGCGACGCGAAGATGTGGCAGGGCGTGCTGGCCCAGCTGCCGACGTACCTCGACAGCGACGGCCTGGCCAACTACTTCCCGCCGCGCGACGGCGAAGCGAACCGCGGCAGCGACATCCTCACCTCGTACCTGCTCGCGGCGACGAACGAGGCCGCGCAGCTCAACCCCGCCTTCGCGCTCGCCGACGACGTGCGCGCGCCGATGGAGTCGGGCCTGATCGCCTTCGTCGAAGGCCGCATCACGCGCGAGTTCTGGAGCCCGCGCAAGGACCTCGACGTGCGCAAGCTCGCCGCGCTCGAAGCGCTCTCGCGCTACGGCAAGGCCCGTGGGGCAATGCTCGGCAGCATCACCATCGCGCCGAACCAGTGGCCCACCGGCGCGGTGATCGACTGGCTCAACATCCTCAAGCGCGTGAACGACGTGCCGCAGCGCCAGCAGCGCCTGGACGAAGCCAACAACGTGCTGAAGGCGCGCCTGTCGTACCAGGGCACCAAGCTGATCTTCAGCACCGAGCAGGACGACTACTGGTGGTGGCTGATGACGAATGGCGACGTCAACACCGCCCGCCTGCTGCTCAGCGTGATGGACGACCCGGCCTGGAAGGACGACATCGGCAAGCTGGCCAACGGCTTCATCGGCCGCCAGCAGAACGGCGCCTGGCACACCACCACCGCCAACCTGTGGGGCGGGCTGGCGCTGGAGAAGTTCAGCAAGGTGTTCGAAAGCACGCCGGTGGCCGGCGTGACCGCCGCCACGCTCGGCGCGGTGAAGGCGCAGGTCGACTGGAGCAAGGTCGAGCGCGTGAAGACCAGCGACGCGGCTGGCGCGCCCAACCAGACCACCTTCTTCGGCGCGCCCGCCTCGCCGGGCAACCTGAAGAACAACACGATGTTCCTGCCGTGGGCTGCATCGCCGTCGGGTGCACCCGTGCGCGACACGCTGCTGGTCACGCAACAGGGCACCGGCAAGCCGTGGCTCACGCTGCAGTCGATCGCGGCCGTACAGCTGAAGGCGCCGTTCGCGGCCGGCTATGCGCTCAAGAAGACCATCACCCCGGTCGAGCAGGCCGTGGCCGGCAAGTACACGCGCGGCGACGTGCTGCGCGTGAGCATCGAGGTCAACGCCAGCACCGACATGACCTGGGTCGTCATCAGCGACCCGATCCCCGGCGGCGCCACCATCCTCGGCAGCGGCCTGGGTCGCGATTCGCAGATCGCCACGCAAGGCGAGAAGAAGAGCGGCTCCGGCTGGCCAGCATTCGAGGAGCGCAGCTTCGAGGCCTTCCGCAGCTACTACGAATACCTGCCCAAGGGCGTCGTGAAGATGGAATACACGGTGCGCCTGAACAACGTCGGCGACTTCGCATTGCCCCCGAGCCGCGTCGAGGCGATGTACGCGCCCGAGATGTTCGGCGAGACGCCGAATGCGCGGGTGAAGGTGGAAGCGGCGAAGTAGCGGTCCACCGCGCTTCTTCCGGCTTCCTTACCTCGTCGCCCCGGCCGGCTCCGCACCCCGCGGCGCATCCGGCTGTTTCGCCCCGGCCGCGGGCGAGCGCAGCGCGGGGGGATCGGCGAGCGGCGCAACCTGGCCAGGTTGTGCGGCCGCGGTCAGCATCGTTACTGAATACCCCGCCGGTTCGCCTCCCGCCGTCCCGCATGGCGGAAGGACATCGACCGCCCATCGGCGTCTTTCGGCGCCCCCACCCCATGCTTTCCCTTGAGAAGCCCGGCCCCGCCTCGGCCGGCATGCCGCTGCGCCTTTTGATCGTCAACAGCGCGCAATCCGACGCCTTTGTAGGACTTTGGCCTGACTCGCGCTGTGGCTGAAATGTGAAGTTTGCACACTTTGTTTCGCCTCGAAGCAGCCCAAACCCGGGTTTTGCCCTACCTTTATATTGCACTGCAGCATGCCACGTGAGGGCCGCGGGCAGTCTCTTCAATCCTATGGATGCACGCCGACGTTCCGGCGTGCGCCGTCGCCACGAGAGGTTGGTATGCATGTCTCGAAAACCGGTTCGTTCCGTCCTTCGCGCGCCCTAAGGCGCAATGCCCGCGCCTCGGCCCGCCGACCTTCCGGCTCGTCCGGCCGCCACCGGCAGCGGGGCGCTTTCGTGCCCAAGCTCGCGGGCTACGGGCTGCTCGCGTTCGTGCTGTGGCTGATGGTCGAGACGCTGATCCAGCCGCTGCTGTCCTCGCAGGCCACCCGGGCCGTGTTGCAGGCACCGGTAGGGCTGATCACCTCGCCGATCAACGGCGTGGTCACCCGGATGGTGGTCCACACGCGCGATGCGGTCGAAGCCGGCACCGTCGTGGCCACGGTACGCAATCCGACCGTCAGCCAGGAATTACTGACCACCCTGAGATCGCAGCACCTCGCGCTGCAGAGCCAGCTTGCGCAGCTGGGCAACCAGTTCAAGGCCGACAGCCAGGAAATGAAGTTCGTCGGCCATGAGGCCAATGTCCATCGCGAGGCCTCGCTGGCCCAGGCCTGGGAGGCCTGGCAGATCGCCCAGCGCCAGCGCGACGTGGCGCAGAGCGTGGTGGAGGAGCAGGAGAACAAGGTCCGCACCAACCAGGCGCTGCTGGAACAGGGGGCGATCAGCGAGCAGGTGATGAACGCGTCGGAGGCCCAGCTGAACACGGCGCGCGCCAACGCCGCGGTGGCGGCACAGGCCTTCGCCGGGCAGGCCCAGACGGTGGCGAGCGCCGGACAGGGCGCCTTCGTGGGAACAGGCGGCAACAGCCTGTTCCAGACGCTGGAGAGCCGGCGCGGCGTGCTGCGCAACAGTGTCGAGCGTGCCCGGCAGGACGGCACCGCCATCCTCCAGCAGCTCAAGCAGGTCGCGGCGCTCGAGGAAGAGGAGCGCCAGCGGGTGGAGAAACTGTCCTCCTACGAGATCAAGGCCAGCCAGCCGGGGCAGGTCCACACCGTGCTGGCGCCCGAGGGCGCGTACGTGACGGCGGGGCAGTCGCTGGTGCGCATCACCGATTGCAGCCGGTTGGGCGTGGTGGCGGTGTTTCCGGCCCGGCTGGCCAAGCGGCTGAGCATCGGTTCGGTGCTTGACGTGAAGGTCGGCCAGGCCGTCGCATCGGTGCCGGCGCGCGTGGAGCAATTGCTGCCGGTGGCATCGGACGCGCTGCAGAGCACCTACAGCGTGCCCTTCCCCTTTGCCGAGCAGGGCTCCATCTACGCCGTGGCGCGCATCGACAGCAACGAGCCGCCGAAGGCGCAGTCCGCTGGCGAGAGCAACCTGTGCGCGCCCGGCAAGGTGGTCTCGGCCAGCCTCAGATCCTGAGTACAGGCAATGAACTGCCCTGCATCGAAAGACAAGCATGCGTTTTTCCCCCCGCGGCCTGGCCCTGGCGCATTGCGCGGCCGCCCTGGCGGCGCTGGCCTCGCCGCCGGCGCTCGCCCAGCAACCTGGTGCCACGCAGCAGCGGCTCGCACAGCAAAGCTGTGAGGGTTTGCGACGGGCGGTGGCCGAAGACCAGAAGGGCGCTGCGTCCGGCCCGCTCTTCCTTGCCAGCTACAGGCTCGCTGCAGGCGGCCAGGGCACGCCACCGCTGGAACCCGCGCTGGCGGGCGCAGCCTTCACCTACGACAACGCACTGGCCGGCATCGCGCTGCTGGCATGCGGCGACGCGGGCTCGGCCAGGCGCATCGGCGACGCGATCGTCCGCGCGCTCGAGCGCGACCCGAACGTGGCCGACGGGCGCGTGCGCAACGCCTATCGCGCCGGGCCGATGACGGAGGACAAGGCCGCGCTGCCGGGCTACTGGGATGCGGGCAAGAAGCAATGGATCGCCGACGCCTACCAGGTGAGCACCGCGACGGGCAACGTGGCATGGGCCGCGCTGCTGCTGTTGAACCTGAACCAGGCCGAACCGTCGCCAGCCTATCTGGCGAGCGCGCGCAGGCTGCTCGGCTGGATCGAGCAGCGCACGCGCGCCCGGAACGCCCCCGACGGCTACAACGGCGGCTGGTACGGCTGGGACAACAAGCAGCGCCCCCAGACCTGGAAGTCGACCGAGCACAACATCGATGTCGCAGTGGTCGCTGCGTGGGCGGCGCGCGCCGGCGGGCAAGGCGAGGCCGAGACCCAGCAGGCGCGCACCGCGCTCGATTTCGTGACCCGCATGTGGAACCCGTCCGAGCAGCGCTTCAACATCGGCACCAAGGAAGACGGCGCCACCATCGCCACCGAAGGCTCCGGGCTCGATGCCCAGCTCTGGCCGCTGCTGGCGGCTACCGACCGTTCCTGCGGCTGGATGCGGGGGCTCGAATGGGTGGAGAAGAACCATCGCTTCGGCGAAGGCTACGGCTTCTCGCGCAGCCCCGACGGCATCTGGACCGAAGGCAGCGCGCAGGTCGCCGCCACGCTGGTGGCCCGCAAGGGCGCGGCGCCCGAAGCGCTGTGGCGCCTGCTGGCGTCGCAGCGCGCCGACAACGGCCTGTACTACGCCACCCCCGCTCCCCGCATCTCCACCGGGCTGGCCATCGGGCCCGACTCGGCGGGCGCCGACTTCTTCTACTACCACTGGCCGCACCTGGGCGCCACTGCGTGGATCGCATTGGCCGCCACCGGCTTCAACCCATTCACCGGCAAGACCGCCGCAACCGGAGCCAATCCATCATGTCCCACCTGATCGCCACGCCGGAGTTCCAGCTCAATGCCCTCGTGGCGGGGCTCGCGCTTCTCCTGATGACGTGGGGCCGCGTCGAGCGCATCGGCCACCGCGCGTTGTTCGGGGCACTCGCTGCACTGCTGCTGATGCGCTACGCCGTCTGGCGCGTGGTGGCGACCATGCCGCCCTCGGATCTCGGCTTCGAGACCCTGTTCGCCTGGGTCTTCCTGGTCTTCGAGCTGACGGCCATCGTCTACACGCTGATGTCCATCCACATGCTGCTGCGGCGGCGCGACAACCACGGACTGGCCGATCGCGGCGAGGCTGCGCTGCGCGGGCGTGGCGAGCAGGTGCCGGCGCTGGACGTGTTCATCTGCACGTACAACGAGGAGCTGGCCGTGCTCGAGAAAACCATCATCGCCGCCCAGGCCATCGACTACCCGCAACTGAAGGTCTGGGTGCTGGACGACACCCGCCGCGACTGGCTGCGCGACTACTGCGAGCGCCGGGGCGTGCACTACGCGCGGCGGCCCGACAACAGCCACGCCAAGGCCGGCAACCTCAACAACGGCCTGCGGCTGTCGGCGGAGGTGACCAACGCGCCTTTCATCCTGGTGCTCGACGCGGACTTCGCGCCGCAGCGCCAGATCGCCTACCGCATGCTGGGCCTGTTCGACGATCCCAAGGTGGGCCTGGTGCAGACGCCGCAGTTCTACTACAACGCCGACCCCATCCAGCACAACCTGCGCGCCACCAACAGCTGGGTCGACGAGCAGCGCGTGTTCTTCGACGTGCTGCAGCCCGCGAAGGATGCCGTGGACTCGGCCTTCTGCGTGGGCACTTCGTTCATCGTGCGACGCGACCTGATCACGGCCGCGGGCGGCTTCCCCGTCGGCAGCGTCTGCGAGGACATCCACACCACCTACCTGCTGCTGCGGCATGGCCACATCACGCGCTGGCTGGGCGAACGGCTTTCGCACGGCCTGTCGGCCGAGAGCATCGTCGACTACATCAACCAGCGCAGCCGCTGGTGCCTCGGCACGGTGCAGCTTGCACTGCTGCCCCAGGGACCCTTGCGCGGCAAGGGCTACAGCCTGTCGGCGCGGCTGCATTTCCTGCACGGGCTCCTGCACTGGCTGGGCAAGCCGTTCATGGCGATGATCATGGTGGCGCCGGCGTTGTACTGGTATGCCGGCGTCTCGGTCTTCCACGCGGCGCCGCAGGCCTTCGCAGCCTACGGGTTGCCGCCGCTCGTGATGTTCTGGGCCTACAGCTACTGGATCAGCCAGCGGCGCTGCCTGCCCGTGTTCAGCGAGGTGAGCCAGCTCGTGGCGGCGATGGCCGTCACCAGCACGCTGCTCGCCGCGATGCTGAAGCCCTTCGGCCACCCCTTCAAGGTGACCGCCAAGGGCCTGGACCGCTCCAAGACGGTGGTGCACTGGAAGCTGGTCGCCGTGTTCGGCGGGCTGCTCGTCGCACTGCAGGGCGGCGGTGCATCGGCCGTCATGAGCGGCGATGCGCTCACGCCGGGCGACCAGCTCAATCTGGTGTGGACCGGCATCGCGCTCATCCTGTGCCTTGGCGCGCTCATCGCCTGCGTCGACCTGCCGCGGCCCGACCAGGAAGAGCGCTTCCCCTGGCGCGCCGCGACGCGGGTCCGCACGGCGACGGGCGAAGGCGATTCGCGCTTCGTCAATATCGCCGTGGACGGGGCGCTGCTCGAAGGCGGCGCCCTGCTGAAACGCTTGCGCGTGGGGCAGGCCCTGGAGGTCTACGTCGATGCGGTGGGCTGGCTGCCCGCGCTCGTCGCCGGTCGCAGGCGCACCAGCGCGGAGCTGCGCTTCGCCGGCACCGAGACGCAGCGCGAGCAACTGGTGAGCCATGTCTTCAACGTGCTGCCGAGCCACGTCGCGGTGCAGGTGCGCCCGTGGGGGGCGGCTTCGGCGCTGCTCGCGAGTGCGGGGTTCCGTGCGCCTGGCGCCGGCTTCGTGCGCCTGTTCCTGCGGCTGTCGCTGCTCGTCCTGGCGGCCGGCCTCCTGCTGGTGGTGAGCGGCTGCAACCTCACGCCGCCGCTCAAGCAGCCCGACCTGGCGGTGCCTTCCAGCTGGCCCGCCGGCCAAGCGGTGCCGGCATCGGAGCCCGCGGACTGGCGCAGCTTCGTGCGGGACGATGAACTGCGCGGCCTGATCGCCACTGCCCTGAACCAGAACCGCGACCTGCGCGTCTATGCGGCCCGTGCGCGCGAAGCCCGCGCGGCCTACGCGGGCAGCCGCGCCTCGCTGTTCCCGCAGATCGGGCTGTCGAGCCATGCACAGCGCGCCCAGACCACGGCGCAGGGTTCGCTCAGCCCGGTGGGGAACGTGCCGTCCGACGGGCGGATCTCGAACAGCTTCGACGTGCAGGCCGGCGTCACGTCGTACGAGCTCGACTTCTTCGGCCGCCAGCAGAGCACCGCCCAGCAAAGCGGCTCTCTCGCCGAGGCCGGCGACAAGGACTACGCCGCAGCCCGCATGAGCCTGGTGGGCGAAGTGACCAATGCGTATCTCACGCTGCGCGCCGACCGCGCCCAGCTCGCACTGGCCAATGCCAACGAGGCCTCGCTGTCTTCCAACGCCGACATGATCGGCCGCGCCAAGGCCGCGGGCGGTGCGGCGCAGCTGGACGTCTTCCGCGCGCAGTCGCTGCTGCAGAACGCCCGCGTGCGGCAGGAGGAATACCGCATGCGCGTTGCCCAGGACCTGCAGGGGCTCAACGTGCTGGTGGGCCAGCCCGTGTCGCCGGACACCGGCATCGCGCGGCCCTGGCCCGAGCAGTCGACGGAATCCGTGGCGGCGGGCCTGCCGTCCAGCCTGCTGCAGCGCCGGCCCGACCTTCTCGCGGCCTATGCCCGCGTCGAGGCTGCGAACTCGGGCGTCGGTGCGGCCAAGGCGGCCATGCTGCCGACCATCTCGCTGACGGCCCTCGCCGGCGGCGTCAGCGGCGAGCTGTCGACGCTGCTGAGCAGCGGCAGCCGGAGCTGGGCCGGCGTGCTCGGCGTGTCGCTGCCTCTGTTCGACTGGGGACGCCGCTCGGCCAACATCACGGGCAGCGAAGAGCGGCTTGCGGCAGCGATGGCCTCGTACGAATCCGCCGCGCAAGTGGCCTTCCGCGAAACCGCCAATGCGCTGATCGCCAGCGACCACCTGCGCCCGCAGCTGCAGGCGCAGCAGTCCCGCGTGCAGGCGCTGGAAAACGTGGCGCGCATCTCGCGCACGCGCTTTCGCAGCGGCCTGGAAGACTACTTCTCCAGCCAGGATGCGCAGCGCGAACTCTATTCCGAGCAGCAGCAGCTGATCGAGCTGCAGCTCAAGGAAGCCGTGAACATGGTCAACCTCTACAAGGCCCTGGGTGGGGGGTGGAGCAGCACCTGAAGCGAGCCGGCCCCTGCTGAAGACACACACACGCATGTAGCTTCGGCAGGCACACCGGCCTACACTCGCGCCTCGATCAGTGCAGGAGAAACGCATGGACACCCTGGAGATCGCCAACAAGCTCGTGGCGCTGTGCAAGGAAGGTAAATACGAGGATGCCAAGGTGCTCTACGCACCCGAGGCCGTGAGCGTCGAGGCCGGTGCGCCGCCCGGCCAGGCGCGCGAAGCGGCCGGCCTTGCGGCCATCAAGGCCAAGGGCGATTGGTGGGTCGCCAACCACGAGGTGCATTCCGCGCAGGTCGCAGGCCCGTGGCCGCATGGCGACCGCTTCATCGTCGGCTTCCGCTTCGACGTGACCATGAAGTCCAACGGCCACCGCTTCACGATGGAAGAGATGGCGCTCTACACCGTCAAGGACGGGAAGATCGTGCGGGAAGAGTTCTTCTACGACACCGGCGAATAAGCGCCGGCAGCCTTCCTCACGCAGGCACAAGTAGGAAGCAAGTTCTCCTGTAGGCGCGATGCGGGCAGAATGCCCCGCAGGTGCCCTCATGAACACAAGATTTGTAGAAGCCTTCCTCTGGGCCGCCCGGCTCGGCAGCTTCCGCGCGGCGAGCGACCGGCTCCACATCACGCAGGCGGCGGTGTCCAACCGCGTCGCCTCCCTCGAAGAAGACATCGGCGCGCGCCTGTTCGAGCGCGACGCGCGCGAACTGCGGCTCACGCCCGTGGGCGTGCGGCTGATGGACTACGGCGAGCGCCTGCTGGAGCTGCGGCGCGAGATCGTCTCGCTCGGCCGGCCGCGGGAAGACATCCTCGGGCTGGTGCGCATCGGCGCCATCGAGACCGTGGTCCACACCTGGCTGCTGGGCTTTCTCACCAACCTTCGCTCCACCTATCCGGGCATCGAGGTGCAGCTCACCTCCGAGACCACTCTGGCGCTGCATCGCGGCCTGCGCGAGGGCGCGCTCGACATCGCACTGCAGACCGACCACATCGCCGGCGCGGGCATCGTGAGCACACCCTGCCTGCCGATGCCCATGGGCTGGGTGGGCGCGCCCGGTGCGGAGCCCGTGCAGACCGTCGAGCAGCTCCTGCGCCAGCCCGTGCTCACGATGAGCCCCGGCTCGCAGCCGCACGAGGCGTTGAAGAACCTGTTCCGCGCGGCGGGCATTCCGCTGGGCAAGGTGCACTGCGTGAGCTCGATCTCGGCGCTGGCGCGGCTGGTGAAGGCGGGCTTCGGCAACGCGCTGGTGCCGCTGCCGCCGTGCTATGAATACGTGGCCATCGGCGACGTGAAGATCATCGAGTGCGACGCGCTCATCTCACCCCAGCGCATCGTGGTGAGCCACCTGGAAGCCGCCGACTCCGACGCCATCCGGCTCGTGGCCGAACTGGCCTGCCGGGCCTCCGACCAGTTCACCACCTCGGCTGTCGCACCAACCTGGAGCACGGCCACAGAGGATTAACCCTCGAAATGGCGCATTTCGGCCCCGAAAAGGGGCCAGTAATTCTTGTGGCTGTCGCCCAGAAAAACTCGTTTGTGACAGCCCGACCACGCGGCGGAAGATCGCGCCTTCATTTTTTCGAAGGCCCGCTCCTCTTTCGCCGTCATGCCCCCCCCTGACTCCCTTTCTTCCGCAACGGCAGCAGCAACAGCAGCAGTGAACGGCCTGCTGTTCGTCGCCTCCGACGTCGAGCCCGCCGACGAGGCCGACTTCAACCGCTGGTACGACCAGGAGCATGTGGAAGAGCGCGTGCGCATTCCCGGCTTTCTCTCGGGCGCGCGCTACTTCTCGCTCGAAGGCGGCCGCAAGTACCTGGGGCTGTACCGCACCGAGTCGCTGGCGGTGTTCGGCTCGCCCGGCTACCGCGCCGCATTCGAGAAGCAGACGCCGTGGTCGGTCTCCAACCTCGACTGCATGCGCCAGCCGATGCGCCGCGTGTGCGCCGTGCGTGCCGTCACCGGCTTCGGCAGCGGCAGCCACGTGGCCGTGCTCCCCCTGGCGCCCGCCGCCGATGCCGAAGCCCAGGTGGCAGCCGCCGCCAGCACCGGCGCGCAGCTGCGCAAGGCGCAGGCAGGCTTCGTGCAGTCGTACCTGCTCGTGCCCGATGCTGCGCTCAGCACGCCGCTGCCGCGCGAATCCACCGAAGGCCGCGTGCTGCAGTCGCTGCTGGTGATCGAGACCAGCAGCGAAGGCGCGGCGCGCGCCACGGCTGCCGCCGCATTCGACGCCGATCCGGCCAGCGGCTGGCTGCTCACGCTCGGCTGGAAGCTGACTGCAGCAGAGCTGGCCTGAAACAGCAGGCATCTGTCCCCTACACATCCCCTCACCGAACAAAGGCATCCAATGACCGAACATGTTCTTCCCGCCGCGGCTTCCGTGGCACCCGGGCAGGCCGCGCCGGCCTCCGCGAAGATGGGCCGGCTGGCCATGGCCAGCTCCATCGGCACCACGCTGGAGTGGTACGACTTCACCGTCTACAACATCATGGCGGCGCTGGTCTTCAACGCGGTGTTCTTCCCCTCGTTCGACCCGCTCACCGGCACCATCCTCGCGTTCTCGACCTACGCGGTCGGCTACATCTCGCGCCCGCTGGGCGGCGTGGTGTTCGGCCACCTCGGCGACCGGTTGGGCCGGCGCTTCGTGCTGGTGGCCACGCTGGTCATCATGGGCGTGTCCACCGGCCTGATGGGCCTGCTGCCCACCTATGCGAACTGGGGCATCTGGGCACCCGTCGCGCTGGTGGCGCTGCGCTTCGTGCAGGGCGTGGCGCTCGGCGGCGAATGGGCCGGCGCGGTGCTGCTGTCGATGGAGCACGGCAGGCCCGACGAGCGCGGCCGCAATGCCTCGTTCACGCAGGTGGGGCCCTCGTGCGGCACGCTGATCGGCACCGGCTTCATCGCCATCGTGTCGGCCTGGCTGAGCCCTGAGGACTTCCAGAGCTGGGGCTGGCGCATTCCCTTCATCTCCAGCGTCGCGCTGGTGCTGTTCGGCCTGTGGCTGCGCCGGGGCGTGGACGAGACGCCCGTCTTCCGCGAGATGGAAGAGAAGAAGGCCACCGCCAAGACGCCCATCAAGGAAGTGCTCACGCAGCACTGGCGCCGCCTGCTGGTGGCCGGCGGCTCACGCATCGGCTCCGACGTGCTGTATGCGCTGGTGGTGGTGTTCACGCTGACCTACGTGACGACGGTGCTGCATCTATCACGCCCGCTGGCGCTCACCGCCACGATGATCGGCGCCGCCTGCAACGCGATCGCGGTGCCGTGGTTCGGCAGCCTGTCCGACCGCATCGGCCGCCGCCCGGTCTACATCGCCGGCGCGCTGCTGGGCATGGTCTGGGCCTTCGTGTTCTTCGTGCTGATGGACAGCGCGCACCCGGTCGCGATCTGCGCGGCGGTGGTGGTGGGCCTGCTGATCCACGCGATGATGTACGGCCCGCAGGCCGCCTTCGTCACCGAGCAGTTCCCCGGCCGCGTGCGCTACGCGGGCGCCTCGCTGGCCTACACGCTGGCCGGCATCGTGGGCGGCGGCTTCGCGCCGCTGATCATCGCGAGCCTGTTCAAGTCGTGGGGCAGCACGGTGGCCGTGTCGTTCTACGTCGTGGCCGCGCTGGGCGTGACGCTGATCGCCCTGGTGGTGGCGCGCGAAACCGCCAAGCGCCCGCTGGAGAGCTGACCGATGACGACGAGCAACACGAATTCCCGCCTGCGCTTCGCCTGCGAGAGCATCGCCGACGACGGCACGCGCTCCACCGCCTTGCACCTCGTCGCGCCGCGCGCGCTGGTGGTAGCGGGCTGGACCGGGCGCGACATCGCCGCCATCGAGCACCACATCGAGGAGCTGGCCGCGCTCGGCGTGCCGCGTCCTTCGAGCGTGCCGCTGTACTACCGCGTGGCAGCCCAGCTGCTGACGCAATCGCCCACCATCGAAGCGCTGGGCGACCAGAGCTCCGGCGAGGCCGAGCCGGTGCTCTTCTTCTCGCAGGGCGAGTGGTGGCTGAGCGTGGCCTCGGACCACACCGACCGGCAGGTCGAGAGCTACTCGGTGGCGGTGTCGAAGCAGATGTGCGCCAAGCCCGTGGCCGAGACCGCATGGCGCTGGCGCGACGTGCAGGCGCACCAGGACACGCTGGAGCTGCGCTCGCGCATCCTGGAGGACGGCCGTTGGGTCGACTACCAGCGCGGCACGCTTGCATCGATCCGACCGCTGGCGGGCCTGCGCGACGGCATGCCCGGTGCCGATGCGGTTCCCGAGGGCCTCTTCATGACCTGCGGCACACTGGGCGCGCTGCCCAACGCCAAGGGCGAAGGCATCCGGCCCGCGACGCAGATGGAGATCGAGCTGCACGACCCGAAGCTGCAGCGCCGCATCGTGCATCGCTACGCGGTGGAAGCACTGCCGGTGGTGGCATGACGATGAAGAACGGCAACACCATCACGGCGCTGCGCGAGCGCATCGCGCGCGGCGAGCTGTCGCACGAGGCGCTGATCGACGAGGTGCTCGAAGCGGCTGAACAGCCTGCTGCACAGCATGTCTTCACGCGCCTTTACGCCGACGCAGCCCGCGCCGCCGCGCGCCATGCCGATGCGGCGCGCAAGGCCGGCGTCGAGACCGCCCCGCTCGCCGGGCTGCCGGTGTCGGTGAAAGACTTGTACGACGTGGCCGGCGAACCCACCATGGCGGGCTCCGCCGTCTGCGCGGGCGAAGCGCCGGCGGCGCACGACGCGACCGCCGTGGCGCGGCTGCGCGCACAGGGTGCGGCCATCGTCGGCAAGACCAACATGACGGAGTTCGCGTTTTCCGGCGTGGGCATCAACCCGCACTACGGCACGCCGCGCAACCCGGCCGATGCACAGACGCCGCGCATTCCGGGCGGTTCGTCGTCCGGCGCTGCAGTGTCGGTCGCGCTCGGGCTCGCGGTGGCTGGGCTGGGCTCGGACACGGGCGGCTCGATCCGCATCCCCGCCGCGCTGTGCGGCCTGGTCGGCTTCAAGAGCACGCAGTCGCGCGTGCCGCGCACGGGCGCCTTCGAGCTCGCGCGCTCGCTCGACACGGTGTGCGCCATGGCACGCAGCGTGGAAGACTGCCTGATCGCCGATGCCGCCATTGCCGACGCGCCGCTCGCGGTGCGCCGCCGTCCGCTGCAGGGCATGCGCCTGGCCGTTCCGCGCACGCTGATGTTCGACGACATCGAGCCCGCGGTGGCGCGCGCCTTCGACCGCGCGCTGCAGGCGCTCTCGGCGGCGGGTGCGCAGATCGTGGACATCACGCTGGCCGAACTCGCCGAGATCGCGACTGTCAACGCGCCCGGCGGCTTCTCTCCGGTCGAGGCCTCTGCGGTGCATCGCGAGCGCTTCGCCGCAAAGCGCAGCGGCTTCGATTCGCGCGTGGCCGCCCGCATCGCGCTCGGCACTGAAGTACGCGCCGCCGACTACATCGCCATGCAAGACCGCCGGCGCGACTGGATCGGCCGCGTCGAACGCGCCATCGAAGGCTTCGACGCCCTCGTGTGTCCGACCGTGCCCATCGTCGCGCCGCCCATCGATGCGCTGGCGGAAGACGCGGCCTTCTTCAAGGCCAACGGCCTGCTGCTGCGCAACACCTTCGCGATCAACCTGCTTGACGGCTGCGCCTTCAGCCTGCCATGCCATGCGCCGGGCGAACTGCCGGTGGGGCTGATGCTGGCGTCGGTGCACGGCGACGATGCGCGGCTGGCGGCGGCGGCGCTGGCTGCCGAGCCCGTGCTGCGCCACATCGATGGCATCTACTACGACTCTCACGCCATGGCCCTCCTTCGCTAGACTGGATGGCGTCGTCGAATGGAGAGCACCCATGTGCCGCAGCATCAAGACCCTCTACAACTTCGAGCCGCCCGCCACCGAGCAGGAAATTCGTGCCGCGGCGCTGCAATTCGTGCGCAAGCTCAGCGGCTTCAGCGTGCCGTCCAAGGCCAATGAGGAAGCCTTCGGGCGCGCGGTCGATGAAGTGGCCGCCACCGCGGCTCGGCTGATCGAATCGCTGGTCACCACGGCCGAGCCGCGCGACCGGGGCGCCGAGGCCGAACGCGCCAAGGCCCGCGCGGCCCTGCGCTTCGGCAACAGCCCCGCGTGATAGAAGACAAGCGACAGCCTCCATCCAACCAACAGCCACACAGGAACACAACCCATGCCTATCGAACTCTGGCTCGCTTTCGTCGCGGCCTCCGCCGTCATGCTGGTCATTCCGGGGCCGACCATCCTCACTGTCATCAGCTATTCGATGTCGCACGGGCGCCGTGCCAACGTGCCGCTGGTGGCGGCCGTGGCGCTCGGCGACTCGACCGCTCTGGTGGTGTCGCTGCTGGGGCTGGGTGCGCTGCTGGCCACCTCGGCCTTCTGGTTCACGGTAGTCAAGTGGGTGGGCGGGCTGTACCTGCTGTACCTCGGCATCAAGCTGCTGCGCGCGGGCATCTCGTCCACCGAAATCGCCGCGCCGGCCGCGCCCGCCTCGCGGCTGCGCCTGTTCGCCAACACCTACCTGGTGACGGCGCTGAACCCGAAGGGCATCGTGTTCTTCGTGGCCTTCCTGCCGCAGTTCATCAGCCCGGCGGCCAATGTCACGTACCAGTTGTGGGTGCTGGCCGTCACCTTCGTCGTGATGGCAGCGACCAATGCCACGCTCTATGCGGTGTTCGCGGGCTCGGCGCGCAGGCTGCTGTCATCGCCGCGCGCGCAACGGCGCTTCAACTTCGCGGGTGGCTCGCTGCTGGGCGCGGCCGGCATCTGGGCGCTGATGGCGCGCCGGCCGGGCTGAGCGGCCCGCGCGTGCTCATGAAAAAGGCCGCGAAGCGCCATGCCTTCGCGGCCTTTGCCTGCGGCAGTCAGTAGCGGTACGGATTGTTCGGGGCGCGGTCGTAGCGATTGGGCACGCCGTCGTTGTCGCGGTCCCTGTCGTAGCGGTTCGGCACGCCGTCGCGGTCGCGGTCGCCGTAGTAGTGGCCGCGCGGCGGCGGGCGGTCGTAAGGCGCGACCACGCAGCCGGCCAGGATGGCCGACGCAGCCAGCAGGATCGCCAATGTCTTCGTCATGTGAGTTCTCCTTGGAGTGTTTGTGGAACCGGGCTTCGCCTCCTGCGAGCCGGTACCGCATTGAAGGCCACGCCGGTACGCATCGGGTTTCTCCATTGAAGCGCTTGCGTGAAGTTGGTTACCGGATGTGGAACATGGCGAGAACTTTGGGCCGAAGTCTTCATGCCCGCAAGGCGGCAAGCCGCCCGTCGCGGGGTAGGCGCCGTTCCCGTGGTGCATCGCAGAGAATGTCGGCGCCCACGCTTCCGGACACCGACCTTTTCGATGCAATCCGCGCCCCTCTTCGTTCCCGTCCGCAAGGCCCTCGCCGCAGCCCTGCTGGCGGCGGCCTGCGTCCATCCGGCCTGGGCCCTCGTGAGCTTCGAAGAAGTGAAGCGCGACTTCCGCTCGTCCGACACCGAGGTGCTCGACCGCAACGGCGAGTTGCTGCAGCGCGTGCGCACCGATCCCACCGTGCGGCGCGGCCGGTGGACCGCGCTGGCCGACGTGTCGCCCGCGCTGCGCACGGCCATGGTGCTGAGCGAGGACAAGCGCTTCTACGAACACAGCGGCATCGACTGGCGCGCGGTCTCGGCCGCGGCCTGGGCCAACGTGTGGAACACGCGCACGCGCGGCGCCTCGACCATCACGATGCAGCTATCGGGCCTGCTCGACGACGACCTGCGCCGCGCCTCTGGCGGACGCAGCTTCACGCAGAAGATCGGCCAGACAGTGGCGGCCGCGCAGCTGGAGCGCAACTGGCGCAAGGACCAGATCCTCGAGGCCTACCTCAACACCGTGCCGTTCCGCGGCGAGAT
The DNA here is from genome assembly GCF_059491885.1 of Variovorax sp. Varisp46. Taxonomy (NCBI): domain Bacteria; kingdom Pseudomonadati; phylum Pseudomonadota; class Betaproteobacteria; order Burkholderiales; family Comamonadaceae; genus Variovorax; species Variovorax sp. Varisp46. The sequence goes on along the minus strand of NZ_CP168515.1, from coordinate 567,960 downwards.
CGTGGGCATCGATGCGCTCTCGCGCACGCTGTTCGGCAAGGCACCGAGCGGGCTCGATGCGCGCGAGGCCGCCGTGGCCTCGGCGCTGGTGCGCGCGCCGAATGCAAAGCCTGCCACGGTGGCGCAGCGCGCCTGCGAGGTGCTGCGCGCGATGGAGCCGCAGCAGAAGGTCGACTGCGAGGCGCTCGACATGTTCACGAGCGCAGCGGTGCAGCGGCGCGCCTTCGAGACGAACGAAGGGATTGCGCCGCATGCGGCTCGGCGCGTGCTGCGCGAGATTCGGGATGCGAATGCGGTGGCAGCCCCCACCCCGGCCCTCCCCCAGAGGGGGAGGGAGAAAGACAGCAAGGAAACCGGTGTGCGCACCACGCTGCGCGCGCCGCTGCAGCGCTTTGCGCTGGACACGCTGCAGCGCCACCTGCGCGAACTGCGCGAGCGCCACGTGGAAGACGGCGCGCTCGTCGTGCTTGACAACACGACCGGCGAGGTGCTTGCCTGGGTCGGCTCCTCCGGCCCGCTGAGCCAGGCGGCCGAGGTCGATGGCGTGACCGCGCTGCGGCAGCCCGGCTCCACGCTCAAGCCGCTGCTCTATGGCCAGGCGATTGCCGAGCGTCGCATCACCGCGGCCTCGCTGATCGAAGACTCGTCGGCGCAGATCAGCACCGCCAGCGGCCTCTACATTCCGCAGAACTACGACCGCCGTTTCAAGGGCCCGGTGTCGGCGCGCACCGCGCTGGCCGCCTCGCTCAACGTGCCGGCCGTGCGCACGCTGGTGATGGTGTCGCCCGAAGCCTTCGCGCGCGAGCTGCGCGCCGCCGGCCTGCCACTGCGCGAGAGCGGCGACTACTACGGCTACAGCCTCGCGCTCGGCAGCGCCGAGGTGTCGCTGCTGTCGCTCACCAACGCCTACCGCATGCTGGCCAACGGCGGGCGCTACGGCACGACGACGCTGACCATGCGGCCACCCGTCCCGGCCGAAAGATCGAAGCCGCCGATGCTCGACCCGCGCGCCGCCTTCATCGTCGGCGACATCCTCTCCGACCCCAACGCGCGCACCCGCACCTTCGGCCTCGACAGCATCCTTTCCACCCGCTTCTGGACCGCCGTGAAGACCGGCACCAGCAAGGACATGCGCGACAACTGGGCCGTGGGCTGGTCGCAGCGCTACACGGTGGGCGTGTGGGTCGGCAACGCCAGCGGCGAATCGATGTGGGACGTGAGCGGCACCAGCGGCGCCGCGCCGGTGTGGGCCGAGGTGATGCGCTTCCTGCACGCGCGCGAGCCCAGCCGCGCGCCCGCGCCGCCGCCCGGCCTCGTCGAAGCGCGCGTGAGCTTCGGCAACGGCGCCGACGGCAACCCGCTCGAAGCGGCACGCAGCGAGTGGTTCCTGCAGGGCACCGAGCAGACGCTGTTCGCGCTCGACGCCGGCATGGCGACCGACGCCGCCTCGGCGCGCATCACCGCGCCGGCCGACGGCACCATCATCGCGCTCGACCCCGACATCCCGCCGCAGCGCCAGCGCGTGCGCTTCGACTCCGAAGGCCGCGGCGTGCAGTGGCGCATCGACGGCAAGCCCTTCGAGCGCGGCAACAGCGTGCAGTGGTTTCCCTGGCCGGGGCGCCACGTGATCGAGCTGGTGGACGCCGGCGGCAAGGTGGTCGACCAGCGCCGGCTCGAAGTGCGCGGCGCCGGCGTGGTGACGAAAAGCGCGCGCCGGTAAAGACCTCGGGCGACGCGCTTCGGGGCGCGAGGAGAGGGCCGGCGCTTGGTAAAGATGCTGTCCAGGCCAACCACCACATGTACAGTCCGGGCTTTGTTTGGCGGCAAAATTCGTCCAATCATTGAATGACCCAGGTCCTCCCGATGCTTGCCCAAGCCCCCCGAACCTCCCTGGCGGACACCGCCGCCGACAGCATCCGCGCCGAGATCTCTGCCGGCCGCTGGGCCGTCGGCTCCCGCATCCCCATCGAGCCTCAGCTCGCGCAATTGCTGGGCGTGAGCCGCGGCACGGTGCGCGAGGCGGTCAAGACGCTGGTGTCGCGCGGGCTGCTCGAAGTGCGGCAAGGCTCCGGCACCTATGTTCGTTCGGGCTTCGACCCCTCGTCCAGCCTGCAGAAGCTGCGCCTGGCCAGCCTGCGCGACCAGTTCGAAGTGCGCCGCGCGCTCGAGGTGGAAGCCGCCCGGCTCGCCGCGGTGCGCCACACCTCGCGCGACCTGCGCCGCCTCCACACCCTGCTCGACAAGCGCGGCGTGCCCGACGCCAACGACAACGGTGCGAGCTTCATCGAGCGCGATCTCGCCTTTCACCTCGCCATCGTCGACGTATCGGGCAACCTCGCGCTGGCCGAAACCTGCCGCTTCATCACGGGCTACATCAAGGAAACGATCGCGAGCTCGATGGGCGGCACCGACCTGCCCGAGCCCGACGACGCCGCACACCGCGCGATCGTCGAAGGCATTGCCAGCCGCGACCCCGACGTGGCCGCCGCGGCGGTGCGCGCCTTCATGGCGCCGATGATCAACGCGCTGGCGCTGGGCACGCGATGAGTTCGTTCACGCTAGCTTCCCGCAGCAGCACCGCCGACGACCTGCTGATCGACGCCGAAGTCGACAGCCAACCCGCCCCGCGCCCCACGCCCGCGCCCACCCTCGCGCGCCGCATCCTGCTCGCCGCCAGCGTGGTGCTGATCGCCTTCAACCTGCGCCCGGTGTTCGCCAGCCTCTCGGTGGTGCTGCCGGAGATCATCAAGGCCACCGGGCTCTCGGCCACGGCCGCGAGCCTGCTGACCACGCTGCCGATCGTCTGCCTCGGTGTGTTCGCGCCGCTCGCGCCTGGGCTGGGCCGCCGCTTCGGCACCGAGCGCACGCTGCTCGCGTGCATGGTGCTGATCCTGGCCGGCACGGTGCTGCGCGGCACCGGCAGCATCCCGCTGCTGTTCCTCGCCTCGGCTATCGCGGGCAGCGGCATCGCGGTGTCGAACGTGCTGCTGTCGGGCCTCGTGAAGCGCGACTTCGCGAAGCAGGCCGCGCTGATGATGGGCCTCTACACCATGGCGGGGGGGGGCGGCGCGGCCAGCGCCGCAGGCCTGACGGTGCCCATCGAGCACGCGCTGGGCGGCGGCTGGACCATGGCGCTCGCGATGTGGGCGCTGCCGGCCGCGCTGGTCACGCTGATCTGGGCGCCGCAGGCGCTGCCGCTGAAGCCGGTGGCGAGCGAATCGGGCTTCACGGTGCGCGGCCTGTGGCGCGACAGGCTGGCCTGGCAGGTCACTTTCTTCATGGGCCTGCAGTCCGCGCTCGCCTACATCGTGATGGGCTGGCTCGCGCCGATATTGCGCGAGCGCGGGCTCGCCAGCGAAACGGCCGGCTACGTGGTGTCGCTGTCGGTCATGACGCAGGTGGTGACCTGCCTCGTGGTGCCCGCGCTGGCGGTGAAGCTGCGCAACCAGCGCGGCCTGGCGGTCGCGCTGGCACTCCTCACGGTGGGCGCGATGCTGGCGATGCTGTTCGCTCCGCTCGGCGGTGTGGGCGGCGTGTGGGCCTGGGCCGTGCTGCTGGGCATTGCGCAGGGCGGCACCTTCGCGCTGGCGCTCACGATGATCGTGCTGCGCTCGCCCGATTCGCACGTGGCCGCGCATCTCTCGGGCATGGCGCAGGGCGTGGGCTACATGGTGGCCGCCTTCGGGCCGCTGGTGGCCGGGCTGCTGCACGGCTGGACGGGGAGCTTCCGCGCCTCGTCGTGGCTGTTCATCGGGCTGGGCGTGGCGCTCGTGGCCGCGGGGCTGGGCGCGGGCCGCACGATGCATGTGGGCGCGACGACCGTGCCCAGTCGCTGAACAGCCTCATTGCGGGCCGCCGCAGAAATCCGCGCGCTCGGTGGTCTTCGCGGTGAAGCGGATGCGCGTGGTGGTCGCGGCGCTCTGCGGCTCGTTCTGCGGCCACTTGCTCTGCAGCCAGGTGTACTGCCACTCGTAGGGCGCGCCCGGCTTCGCGGCCTCGCCGTAGGCGATGCGCAGACTGCCGTTGCTCTCGTCGTGGCAGTGCTTCGAGGTCTTGTATTCCTTCTCGCTGAAGCAGGCGCGGATCATCTTGAAGCACGAGAACGGAATGTCCTCATGCACCGCCTTGCCGCCTTCCAGCGGCACGAAGTCCGCGGTGTCGAACGAGGCGCCGCCGCCGGAGTACATCTCCGACACGGTCTGCAGCACTGCCACGGCCCATTTGCCTTCGGCCAGCGGATAGAGCGCGGGCGCGAGCGACAGGCGCGCCTCGGGCTGCTCGGCGCCGCTGTCTTTCTTCAGGGACTGCGCGTAGCCCGAGAAATCGTGGAGGCGGTCGAGCTGCCAGCCCGCCGCATCGGTGCTGCGTTTGATGCGCGCCATGGCCAGCGGCTCGGCCGACAGCACCACGTAGTCGCCGGGCGCGGCGCCGCGCGGGCGGTACAGGCCGAGTTGCTGCACGTCGCAGGGCTGCGGCAGCAGGGCGCACAGGCGCGCGCGCCATTGCGCATCGAGCGATTCGGGTTTTTTCACGGCGTCGAACACCTGGGCCGAGGGCGCGGCGAGCACGGGGACGGCGAACGACAGAGTAAGCAGCAGCAGCTTTTTCATGGAGCCGAATGGTAGCCATGGCCCGGGGGCGCCGGGCGGGTTTCGTACGCGCCGCTTGATAAAGTCGGGCGCGACCATGAAACCATCCTCTCCCCTCCTCCAGATCGATGCGCTGCGGTTTGCCTATCCCGATCAGCCCGCGCTGGTGTCGAACTGGAACGCATCCGTCGGCGCGGGCGTGACGCTGCTGTATGGCGACACCGGCTCGGGCAAGTCGGCGCTGCTGCAGGTGATCGCGGGCACGCTGCCCGCATCCGGCCGGCTGACGCTGGCGGGCGCGAGCCTCGACGCCGTGCCGGAGGCGTACCGCCGCCAGGTGTTCTTCGTCGATCCCCTGACCGACCGCTTCGACCAGCTCAGCGCGCGCGAATGCACGGCTTCGCTCGTCGAGGGCGACGCGGGCTTCGACGAGGCGAAGTGGCAGGCCATCGCCGACGGCTTCTCGCTGGCCCCGCATCTGGACAAGAAGATGTTCATGCTCTCGACCGGCTCCAAGCGCAAGGTGTGGATGGCTGCCGGGCTGGCATCGGGCCGGCCGCTCGTCCTGCTCGACGAGCCGACGGCCGGCCTGGACATGCCCTCGACGCGATGCCTGTGGGCCACGCTCTCGGGCTTCGCGGCGCAGGCGAGGCAGGCGGTGATCGTGGCCAGCGCGGCGCGCATCGACACCGTGCCGCTAGCGGCCACCATCGAACTGCCGCTGGCCTGACGCCAGCCTTCAGGCGGCTGTGTCGAAGTCGGTGCTGCGGCTCACGGCTTCCCAGGCTTCCATTTCCTTGAGCATCGCCTGCGCATGGGCCCGCACCGCGTCGACCGAATCGCCGCCCAGTTGCAGCCGCAGCGGCGTGTGCTGGGCCTCCAGTGCCTTGGCGATGGCCGCCGCGGCCTTGCGCGGATCGCCGGCCTGCGTGTTGTGCATGCTGTGCGCGAACTCGCGCGTGGCGCCCACCACCGGCTGGTAGGCCTCGATCACCGGCATGTGGCGCATGCCGCTGCCCGCGAGTTGGGTACGGAACTGGCCCGGCTCGACGATCAGCACCTTGATGCCGAAGGGGGCGACCTCCTGCGCCAGCGCTTCCGAGGCGCCTTCCAGCGCGAACTTGGAGGCTGAATACGCGCTGAAGCCCGCGAACGACAGCTGCCCGCCAAGGCTCGATATGTTCACGATGGCGCCCGACTTCTGCGCACGCAGCACCGGCAGAGCGGCACGCGTGACGGCCATGGCACCGAAGAAGTTGGTGTTCATCAGCGCGCGCAGATCGGCGTCGGAGGTTTCCTCGAGCGCGCCGACCACGCCGTAGCCCGCGTTGTTGACCAGCACGTCGATGCGGCCGAAGCGGGCCACCGCAGCTTCGACGGCGGCTTCGGCGGCGCCGGCCACGTCCACGTCGAGCGGCGTGGCCAGCACGCGTTCGGGCGCCAGCGCCACGAGGTCGGCGAGGCGGCCGGCATCGCGGGCGGTGGCGACCACGTTGTGGCCCCGCGCGAGCGCGTGCTCGGCGAAGGCGTGGCCGAAGCCGGAGGCGGCGCCGGTGATGAACCAGGTCTGGCGGGTTTGCGAAGAGATGCTGACGGGGATGGACATGAGGCTGGCTCCTTGAGGGTGGAAGGGTTGCCTTGAAGGCATGGCGTGACTGTCCCAGCATTGCCACTCATCGACTAGATAGGCCAAATCGAATGCACTATGCAATACGATGCATGAATGGACCGCAACCTGCTCCCGCATCTCGCCATCGTTCTGGCGGTGCACCGGCGCGGCGGCTTTGCCGCCGCCGCGGCCGAACTCGGCATGAGCGCCTCGGCCGTGAGCCACGCGGTGCGGGCCGTTGAAGACCACCTGGGCCAGCCGATCTTCGCGCGCACCACCCGCAGCGTACGGCTCACCGAGGCGGGCGCCGGCTTCGTCGGCGTGCTGGCACCCGCGATGGGCGAGATCGGCGATGCGGTGGACCGTTTCGGTGAAGCGCTCGGGCGCGTGGGCGGCGTGCTGCGCATCAACGCGCCCCACGTGGCCCTGCCGCTGGCAATGACGCCGCTGGTGGCCGAAATGGCGCTGCGCCATCCCGGGCTGGTGATAGAGATCACCTGCGATGACGGGCTGGCCGACATCGTGGCCAGCGGCCACGACGCGGGCGTCCGGCTGGGCCACACCGTGGCGCAGGACATGGTGGCGGTGCGGCTTACGCCGCCCTTCGAGGCCATCATGGTGGCCACGCCGCGCTATCTGGCCACCGCCGGCGAGCCGCACAGCATCGAGTCGCTGCAGCAGCACAACTGCATCGGCTTTCGCTTCGTGACCTCGGGCGGCGTGTACGCCTGGGACCTGCGCGACAAGGAAGGTGCCCACGTCTCGGTCGAGGTGCCGGGCACGGTGCGCGTCACCGACGCGCTCTATGCCCGCGACCTGGCGCTGGCTGACGTGGGCATCGCCTACATCTTCGAGCCGCTGGTGCGTGCCGATCTGCGCGAGGGCCGCCTGCGCCAGCTGCTGCCGTGCTCGGCCTTCGGGGAGCCGGGCCTGTTCCTGTACTTTCCGCGCCGCGCGGCGCAGGCGCCCAAGCTGCGCGCCTTCGTCGACCTGGCGCGGGAAATGCTGGAGAAGAGCGCCGAAACCGGCGGCCATGCGCCTTCGCTTCCCGGCTAAGACGCCCGCCGAGCCGGGACATCCGGCCGGCCGGGCCGGAACCGGCTCCCGGTCCGGCGACAATCGGGGATTCCGGCGAAAACACATCCACCTCGTCCTTGCCGGAAGTTCCAGCCAACCCGACAACCCAGGATCTACGGAAGCAAGCGCATGAGCTCGAAGCAACCCACCATCGTCTACACCCTCACCGACGAGGCGCCCCTGCTGGCGACCTACGCGTTTCTGCCCATCATCCGCGCCTTCACCAACCCGGCCGGCATCAACGTCGCCACCAGCGACATCTCCGTGGCGGCCCGCATCCTGGGTGAGTTCCCCGAGTTCCTCGGCGACGACCAGAAGGTGCCCGACAACCTGGCCGAACTGGGCAAGCTCACGCTCAAGCCCGAGGCCAACATCATCAAGCTGCCCAACATCAGCGCCTCGGTGGCCCAGCTCAAGGCCGCCATCAAGGAACTGCAGGGCAAGGGCTACAAGATCCCCGACTACCCCGAGAACCCGACCACGGACGAGGACAAGGACATCCGCGCGCGCTACAACAAGTGCACCGGCAGCGCCGTGAACCCCGTGCTGCGCGAAGGCAACTCCGACCGCCGCGCACCCAAGGCCGTGAAGGAATACGCGCGCAAGAACCCGCACAGCATGGCCGACTGGAGCCAGGCCTCGCGCTCGCACGTCTCGCACATGCACGGCGGCGACTTCTATCACGGCGAGAAGTCCATGACCCTGGACCGCGCGCGCAACGTCAAGATGGAACTGCTCACCAAGAGCGGCAAAGCCATCGTCCTCAAGCCCAAGGTCGCCCTGCTGGACCGCGAGGTCATCGACTCCATGTTCATGAGCAAGAAGGCGCTGCTGGCCTTCTATGAAAAGGAGATCGAGGACGCGCGCAAGACCGGCGTGATGTTCTCGCTGCACGTCAAGGCCACCATGATGAAGGTCTCGCACCCCATCGTGTTCGGCCACTGCGTGAAGATCTTCTACAAGGAAGCCTTCGAGAAACACGGCAAGCTGTTCGACGAGCTGGGCATCAACGTCAACAACGGCATGGTCGACCTCTACAACAAGATCGCCACGCTGCCGCAGAGCACGCAGGACGAGATCAAGCGCGACCTGCACGCCTGCCACGAAAACCGCCCCGAGCTGGCGATGGTCGACTCGGCCAAGGGCATCACCAACTTCCACTCGCCCAACGACGTGATCGTGGACGCCTCCATGCCCGCGATGATCCGCAACGGCGGCAAGATGTGGGGCGCCGACGGCCGCCTGAAGGACGTGAAGGCCGTGATGCCCGAGTCGACCTTCGCCCGCATCTACCAGGAGATCATCAACTTCTGCAAGTGGCACGGCGCCTTCGACCCCAAGACCATGGGCACCGTGCCCAACGTGGGCCTGATGGCGCAGAAGGCCGAGGAATACGGCTCGCACGACAAGACCTTCGAGATCCCCGAGGACGGCGTCGCCAACATCACCGACCTGGACACCGGCGAAGTGCTGATGAGCGAAGACGTGGAGAAGGGCGACATCTGGCGCATGTGCCAGGTCAAGGACGCCGCGATCCGCGACTGGGTGAAGCTGGCCGTGAACCGCGCGCGCAACTCCGGCATGCCGGTCGTGTTCTGGCTCGACGCCTACCGTCCGCACGAGGCGCAGCTGATCACCAAGGTCAAGATGTACCTGCACGAGCACGACACCACGGGCCTGGACATCCAGATCATGAGCCAGGTGCGCGCCATGCGCTACACGCTGGAGCGCGTGGTCCGCGGCCTGGACACCATCAGCGCCACCGGCAACATCCTGCGCGACTACCTGACCGACCTGTTCCCCATCATGGAACTGGGCACCTCGGCCAAGATGCTGTCCATCGTTCCCCTGATGGCCGGCGGCGGCATGTACGAGACCGGCGCGGGCGGCTCGGCCCCCAAGCACGTGCAGCAGCTGGTGGAGGAAAACCACCTGCGCTGGGACTCGCTGGGCGAATTCCTCGCGCTGGCCGTGAGCCTGGAAGACCTGGGCCTGAAAACCGGCAACAAGAAAGCCGCCATCCTGGCCAGGACGCTGGACACCGCCACCGGCAAGCTGCTCGACAACAACAAGAACCCGTCGCCCAAGACCGGCCAGCTCGACAACCGCGGCAGCCAGTTCTACCTGGCCATGTACTGGGCACAGGAACTGGCCGCACAGACGGAAGACAAGGAACTGCAGGCCCAGTTCGTGAAGCTGGCCGGCACGCTTGCCAGCAACGAGCAGAAGATCGTCGACGAGCTCGCCGCCGTGCAGGGCAAGCCCGTGGACATCGGCGGCTACTACCTGGCGGACCCCGCCAAGTTCGAAGCCGTGATGCGCCCGAGCCCCACGCTCAACGCGGCGCTGGCGTCGGCCCAGGGCTGATGGGCATCGAGCGGGTGGCAGCCATGAAGCCTTGGTTCACGATGCTCCCCGCCGCGCTCGCCCTGCTGGCTGGCGCGGCCCACGGGGCCGAAGACTGCGAGGCCCTGCGCACCGGCATCGAGTCGAAGATCGCTGCGGCCGGCGTGGCGCGCTTCACCGTCACCGTCGTCGATGCCAACGCATCGGCGAACGGGCAGGTGGTGGGCAGCTGCGAGCTCGGCACCAAGAAGATCGTCTACCTGAAGGACGCCGGGCCCGCGTCCGGCGCAGGCTCGGCCCCGGCACCCAGGCCGGGCGAGCCGATGCTCACCGAGTGCAAGGACGGCACCGTGTCCGTCGGCGGCGACTGCAGGAAGTAGCAGCAGCCAACGGGGTGACGGCAACGGCGCTCAGCCCTTGCCCACCACCCGTGCGATCCACGCGAGCAGCACCGCCTCGACCTCATCGCGATTGACTTCATTCAGCGCCTCGTGGCGCGCGCCGCCGAACACGTGGCACGACACATCGCGCAGCCCCGCCTCGCGGTAGCGCTGCACCAGCGGGTAGAACCATTCGGCCTTGTTGCTGACCGGGTCCTGGTCGCCCACGAACAGATAGAGCGGCAGCTCGGGGCGGATGCGCCCTCGCATCGCGTCCGGCGCCAGCTCGGCCAGCTTCGCGAACATCGACCCCAGGCCCTCGGCCGAGACCGTGAATCCGCACAGCGGATCGGCGATGTAGGCATCGACCTGCGCCGGATCGCGGCTGAGCCAGTCGAAGGGCGTGCGAACGTCCGGCAATGCGGCGTTCATGTCTTCCAGCTTGAAGCCGGACTGCAACGCCGCGCCCAGCAGATCAAGCGCCGAAGTGCCCGAAAGCGCGGCGCCCGCCAGCAGTGCGCTGTGCTCGAGGAGGTAGTACTGCGTGGCGAACGAGCCCATGCTGTGGCCCACAAGGATCAGCGGCAGGCCCGGATGCACGCCGCGCACGTGGCGGCTCAGCAGCGCCATGTCGTCCACCAGCCCGGCGAAACCGCGCGGGCCGAACTCCCCCAGCTCGCCGCGCGCCGAGGCGCCCTTGCCGTGGCCGCGATGCTCGTTCGAATACACCACGTAGCCGGCCTGCACCAGCGCGTCCGCCAGGTGCCGATAGCGCAGCGAATGTTCGCCCATGCCGTGCGCCAATTGGATGACCGCGCGCTGCGTCGCGCCCTGCCAGCGATGGGATTCCACCGTGACGCCGTCGTTGGCGGTCAATTCGAAGTGCGTCTCGGTGGTCGGCATGCGGTGCTCCGGTGAAAGGGGAACGCCATCCTAGGGGTTGGCGGCCGGAGTTTCGCTCAGGAGTTTCCAGCCTTTGTCGCACGGAGGACAGCCAACACCTCACCCATCTTCTTCAACGCCGCTTCCGGCGTCGCCTCGATGTGGATCGAGCAGGCCAGCATCAGGTTCAGCGGCTGGCCGAAGTCTTCGACGGCAATACCGGAGCCGCTCTCGCGCAGCACGCCGTTCGCATCGGCTTCGCACGACAGTGCCGCCCGCGCGCGGTCCGCATAGCTCCCATCGGGCACGCCGTAGGCCACCACCGGAATCCCGAGCGCGACCGCCGCGCCCACCTCGAACACCGTGCCGGAATCGGGTTCCAGCCCTCTGAAGCAGGCGAGGTTGGCGACGACGCCGTCGGCGCTGCGAAGGCGCTGCATGTTGGCCTTGCAGATCTGCATTTCCGGAGCTTCGGGCGCAGGCTCCTCGTTGCCGTCGGCCGGAAGCAGTGCGCAGAGGCCGAGTGCGTCGCAGGCCGCGGCGAGCCGAACGAAATGGTCTCTCGCGTCAGGACGAAAGACGTCCGGTCCCGCGAGATAGATCTGCGGGCGCCTCGAGGGATCGGGGTTGTTTTCCATCGGCCGAGCATCCTCGCTTTTTGGATTCGGCTCAAGATGCACCAGCACGATGCGTGAAGATTTTCCGATCGATGGATCGGCGTCGGCGCACACGCCGCGGTGAGCTACAGTCGCCGGCCCATGCATCGCACCTCTTCACCCGGCCACGCGCAGCGACTCGTCGAACTGGTGCGCGGCGCGCCCTGTCTGATGGCCGCCTTGGCGGCGGTGCGCGAGTTGGACCTCGGCGCGTGGTGCATCGGTGCGGGGGCAGTGCGCAGCCTGGTCTGGGATTCGCTTCATGGATTCAGCGAGCCCTCGGCCCTGGAAGACATCGACGTCGTGTACTTCAATGCCGACGAGCCGCCGCGGCTCGGTGAGGCCGCCCTGCAGGAACAGCTGTCGATGCGGATGCCGGAGCATCGCTGGGAAGTGACCAACCAGGCGCATGTGCATCACTGGTTTCGGGAAAGCCTTGGACAGGTCGTGGCCGCGCTGACCTCGCTGGAGGAAGGCATCGCGACATGGCCGGAGTTCGCGACCTGCGTCGGTGTGTCCCTGGCTGCCGACGACTCGATCCGCGTGCTGGCGCCGCACGGCCTGGAAGATCTGTTCGGGCTGCGCGTTCGGCACAACCCCGTGCGCGCGGATGCCGCTACGTACCGGCAGCGCGTGGAGCAGAAGCAATTCGCGCGACGCTGGCCCAAGGTCGAGATCCTCGCCGCACAGCCCTGAAGCACCGCCCGCTCTGCGCGACAGCCGGTGGATTGAGCAAGAAGCCACAGTGGCTACATCGCGAAAGCCAAAGCACTACGCCGCGCCGTAGGAAGTGCCCGCCGCCCTTGCGTTTTGCAGGATCAGGCAAAAACCGAGTTCGATTCGGATACCGCCTCGGGGCCCTCGGACGCGAAACTTCTCTCCATGCCCGGTGCACCCTCTTCTGTGTGCGCCCCACGGCAACCGACCAGCACGAGGAGTTTCATCATGAGCGCAATCCAGGAAAAAGTCGTTCTCATCACCGGCGCGAGCAGCGGTATCGGCGAAGCAACCGCGCGGCTGCTCGCGCGGCGCGGCGCCAAGGTGGTGCTCGGTGCGCGCCGTACCGACCGGCTCGCGGCACTCGCGGCCGAGATCGAGGCCACGGGCGGCACCGCGAGCTTCCAGCGGCTCGACGTGACGCATCGGCCCGACATGGAAGCCTTTGCCGAGTTCGCCCTCGAGACGCACGAGCAGATCGACGTGCTCGTCAACGCGGCGGGCGTGATGCCGATGTCGCCGCTGTGGAACCGCAAGATCGAGGAGTGGGAACTCATGATCGACGTGAACCTGCGCGGCGCGCTGCTCGGCATCGCGGCCGTGCTGCCGGCGATGCAGGAGCAGGGCTGGGGCCACATCGTGAACGTAGCGCCGGTGGCGATGCAGGGCGTGTCGCCGAGTTCGGCCGTGTACCACGGCACGCAGTACGCGGTGAACGCGATCTCCGAAGGCCTGCGGCAGGAGCATGCCGGCCGCCTGCACGTGACGGTGGTGAGCCCCGACGTGAACGGCCCCGGCGACCCGCTGGCAGAGCGCATCGCCGCCACGTACGCCCGGGAGCGCATGCGCACCAACCGGCGCATCGCGGTGCCCGTGGATGCCGTGGCGCGATCGATCGCCGGGGCCATCGAGGGCTACGGCATCACGGCCCGCACGATGCGGCCGGCGGGTGCGCAGAGGCCGCACCCGGCGGTGTACGTTCAGTAGGTCTTGTACGGCAGGAACTTGCCCGACAGCACCACGTTGACGCGGTCGCCCTTGGGGTCGGCCTGGCGCTGGATGTCCATGCTGAAGTCGATGGCGCTCATGATGCCGTCGCCGAATTCTTCATGGATCAGTTCCTTGATGGTGGTGCCGTACACGCTCACGACCTCGTACCAGCGGTAGATCAGCGGGTCGGTCGGCACGGGCGTGGGCAGCGAGCCCTTGTAGGGCACCACCTGCAGCCACTTCTGCTCCTCGGGAGTGAGGCCGAAGATCTTGCCTACGACCTTGGCCTGCTTCTCGTCGAGCGTCATCTGGCCGAGACAGGCGGCGGTGGTCCACTCCTTCGAGAGGCCGACCTTCTTTGCCACGTCGGCCCACTGGATGCCCTTGCTTACCTTGACGGTGATGATTTTTTCCGTGACGTCGTTGCGGTTCATGCGGTCTCCTGTTGAATGGGCTCAGGCAAGCAACAGGCGTGCCCACCGGAACTTGCGATCCGACTCGGCAATGGGTTGGTCGTTGATGCTCGCAAAGCGCCTCTGCATCAGCCCGTTCTCCGCGAACTCCCAGTTCTCGTTGCCATGGCTGCGGTACCACTGGCCCGCGTCGTCGTGCCATTCGTACTCGAAGCGCACCGCGATGCGGTTGTCCGTGAAGGCCCACAGCTGCTTCTTCAGCCGGTAGTCGAGTTCGCGCAACCACTTGCGCGACAGGAACTCCACCACCTGCTCGCGGCCGTTGACGAACTCGGCGCGGTTGCGCCACTCGGTGTCGGGCGTGTAGGCCAGGCTCACGCGCACGGGGTCGCGCGAGTTCCAGGCTTCTTCGGCGGCCTGCACCTTCCGGGTGGCGGATTCGAGGGTGAAGGGCGGCAGCGGCGGGCGGGATTCCATGGAGATCTTTCAGTGCTGTGGTGAAGGGAATGCGCCGCAATGTGCCACATGTAGACAGACCTGTCTACATGCCTACAATCGCGCCATGGACATCTCCGCACTGCCCGCACGCGAGCGCATCCTGCTCACCGCGCACGACCTCTTCTACGCAGACGGCATCCGCGCCACCGGCATCGACCGCATCATTGCCGCCTCGGGCGTCACCAAGGTCACCTTCTACCGGCACTTCCCGTCGAAGGACGACCTGGTGCGCGCCTTTCTCGACCACCGGCATGGCCTGTGGATGGCGTGGTTCGTCGATGCGCTCGGCCGCCGCGGGGCGCAGCGGCGCATCGGCGACGGTCAGGCGCTGGAGATACTGGCCGACGTCATGGCCGAGTGGTTCGCCGACCCGGTGTTCCGCGGCTGCGCGTTCATCAACTCGGTGGTGGAGGTGGGCACGAGCGTGGCGGGCGCCAGCGACATCGCGCGGGGCCACAAGCGCGAGATGGTCGAGGTGATCGCCGGCCTGCTGCCGGAAGCGCTTGGAGGGCCGCGGCGCATGGCCATCGCGCAGGCGGCCGCGCTGGGTGTCGACGGCGCCATCGTCAAGGCGCAGATGGGCGATGCGGCGGTGGCGCGCGAAGCGGTCGGCGACCTGCGCCGGCTGCTTCAGGCGCTGGGCGATTCGATCACTTCACGACCATCGCCGTGAACGGCCATACGTAGGCCTGCAGCGTCACGTAGAGGCCCACGAGGCAGGCCAGCGCGATGGAGTGGAAGAACACGTAGCGCAGGATCTCGCCCTCGTGGTTGAACCAGCGCGTGGCGGTGGAGGCCACCACGATCGATTGCGCGTCGATCATCTTGCCCATCACGCCGCCCGAACTGTTGGCCGCGCCCATGAGGTTGGGGCTCAGGCCCAGCTGGTCGGCCGCCACTTTCTGCATGCCGCCGAAGAGCACGTTCGATGCCGTGTCCGACCCCGTGAGCGCCACGCCCAGCCAGCCCATCAGCGTGCCGAAGAAGGGATAGAACATGCCGGTGTTGGCAAAGGCCAGCCCCAGCGTGGTGTCAAGGCCCGAGTAGCGCGTGAGCGTGCCCAGCGCGAGCATCAGCACGATGGTGAGCAGCGAGAACTTCACCAGCCACAGCGTGCGGCCGTAGGCGGCCACGAGCTGGATGGGGTTGTACTTCATGATCAGCCCGCCCACGATGGCCGAGACAAGGATGCCCGTGCCCGTGGCCGAGAGCAGCAGCAACTGGTACACCGCGCCCTCCTTCGTGGGCTTGGGCACCACGGGCGCCACCTTCTCGATCATGTTGTGCAGACCGTCGATGGGGAAGCTCGGCGCGAAGATGCCGTTGAGCCAGGCCTTCACCACCGGCAGGCCCCAGATGAACACGAACACGGTGAGGATGAGCCACGGCGTCCAGGCGCGGATCACCGCCGCGCTCGCATGCTTCGTGGGCGCCACGGCCGGACCAGCTTCGCCGCCATCGGTCTCGTGCCCCTTGAGCGACACCGAGGTCCAGATCTTCTTCGGCTTCCACACACGCAGGAACAGCACCAGGCACACCATCGACACGATGGCCGCGATGATGTCCACCAGCTCCGGCCCGATGTAGTTCGACACCAGGAACTGCGGAACCGCGAAGGACACGCCCGTCACCAGGATGGCGGGCCACACCTCCATCATTCCCTTGCGTCCCGCGAAGGCCCAGATGAGCCAGAACGGCACCAGCAGCGAGAAGAACGGCAGCTGCCGCCCGATCATCGCGGTGACCGCCATCAGGTCGTAGCCATGCACCTTGGCCAGCGTGATGACCGGCGTGCCCAATGCGCCGAAGGCCACCGGCGCGGTGTTGGCGATGAGCGAGAGCCCCGAGGCCGCCAGCGGCGAGAAGCCCAGCCCGATGAGGATGGCGGCGGTGACGGCCACCGGCGTGCCGAAGCCCGCCGCGCCCTCGAAGAAGGCGCCGAAGGCAAAGGCGATGAGCAGCAGCTGCAGGCGCCGGTCTTCGGTGATGCCGGCGATGGAGTCCTGCAATATCTGGAAGCTGCCGTTCTGCTGCGTGAGCTGCTGCAGGAAGATGATGTTCAGCACGATCCAGCCGATGGGCAGCAGGCCGGAGAGCCCGCCCAGAAAGGCCGCCTTGCCTGCCATGTCGGCCGGCATGCCGAATGCAAACACCGCGATGACCACCGCGCTCAGCAGGCCCAGCCCCGCCGCGTAGTGCGCCTTGACGTGCAGCAGCCCGAGGCACACCAGCATCACCACCACCGGTATCGCGGCCAGTGCCGTCGATACGATCATGTTGCCGAACGGGTTGTAAACCTGTTGCCAGACCATGCGCTTGTCTCCTTGTTGTTGGAATCTTTTTGAGCCGGCAACGCGAGGCAAAGCGAGTCCGCCAGGAGTGACCGAGAGCGTTCGCTACCATCCTAACCCCCTCCCTCCGCCAACAAAAGATGGTTTCTCCGCGTCTCCCCTCGACCCAGGGCCTGCAGGCCTTCGAGGCTGTCGCGCGCCTTCGCAGCGTGAACCTGGCCGCCGACGAACTCAGCGTGACGCCCAGCGCGGTGAGCCATCGCATCCGCCAGCTCGAACTGCTGCTGGGCCTCAAGTTCTTCGTGGGCGGCGACTTCGGCCTCAGCGCCGACGGCATGGCCTACCTGGCGCGCGTGCGCGAGGCCATCGCAGCGCTGCAGCAGGTGCCCGGCCGCGAGCCCGAGTCGCAGGTGCGACGGCTGCGCGTGGCGGTCACGCCGACCTTCTCGCGCCAGATGCTGCTGCCGCGGCTCGCACGGTTTCGTGATGCGTATCCGAACATCGAGCTGATGCTTCAGGTGACCACGCCGGTGCGCAACACCACGGTCGAGGAGGCCGACATCGAGCTGCGCTTCGGCACCGGGCCCTTTCACGACCGCGAGTTTTTCCAGTTGCTGGCCGACGAGGTCTCGCCGGTGTGCAGCCCTGCTTACCTGAAGCGCCACGGTCCCTTCGACGGCTTCGCCACCGATGCCGAGGTGTTGCGCGCCCAGCTGTTGCGCACGCCGCTGGAGTCATGGCGCACGTGGTTCAAGGCCTGCGGCGTGGGCCTGCCCGAGCCGGCCACGGGCCACCAGTTCAACGACCTGGGGCTGGCGCTCGACGCGGCGGCCGAAGACTTCGGCGTGGTGCTGATGCACCTGCGGCTGGGCAGCGCATGGCTGGACAGCGGGCGGCTCGTGCGGCTGTCGCCGTGCAGCGTACCCTCGCCCAACGCCTACTTCCTGTGCTGGCGGCCCGGCGCGATGGAGCGCCGGGAGTGCGCAACCTTCGTCGAATGGCTGCGCGAGGCGCTGCGCGACTGAACTGAAATTTTTTCAGCAGCGGGGCCGGCTTTTTTCAGATGGCGTGTCGGGGTGCCTGAAGATAATGGCCGATTCGCTTCGCCCCCCACAAGAACCGCTCAGGAGACAGCCCTTGTCAGACCTTTCCAAGATCACCAGCATCGAAGACCTGCGGGTGATCGCCAAGCGGCGCGTGCCGAAGATGTTCTACGACTACGCCGACTCCGGCGCATGGACCGAGGGCACCTACCGCGCCAACGAAAGCGACTTCCAGAAGATCAAGCTGCGCCAGCGCGTGGCCGTGAACATGGAAGGCCGCTCCACCCGCACCACCATGGTCGGCCAGGAAACCGCCATGCCTGTGGCCATCGCGCCCACCGGCCTCACCGGCATGCAGCATGCCGACGGCGAGATCCTTGGCGCCCGCGCGGCCAAGGCCTTCGGCATTCCGTTCACGCTGTCGACCATGAGCATCTGCTCGCTGGAAGACATCGCCGCCAACACCGACCGGCATCCGTTCTGGTTCCAGCTCTACGTGATGAAAGACCGCGACTTCATCGAGCGCCTGATCGAGCGCGCCAAGGCGGCCAATGTGACGGCCCTGCAACTCACGCTCGACCTGCAAATTCTCGGCCAGCGCCACAAAGACATCAAGAACGGGCTGACCGCGCCACCCAAGCCCACCATCAAGAACCTGATCGACCTCGCGACCAAGCCGCGCTGGTGCATGGGCATGCTGGGCACGAAGCGCCGCACCTTCGGCAACATCGCGGGCCATGCCAAGGGCGTGAAGGACCTGTCGTCGCTGTCGTCGTGGACCGCCGAACAGTTCGACCCGGCGCTGAGCTGGGCGGACGTCGAGTGGATCAAGAAGCTCTGGGGCGGCAAGCTGATCCTCAAGGGCATCATGGACGTGGAAGATGCGCGCCTCGCGGCGAGCAGCGGCGCCGATGCGCTCATCGTGTCGAACCACGGCGGGCGCCAGCTCGATGGCGCGCCTTCGTCCATCGCCGCGCTGCCGGCCATCGTGGAGGCCGTGGGCAGCGAGATCGAGGTGTGGATGGATGGCGGCATCCGCAGCGGACAGGACGTGCTCAAGGCCCGCGCGCTGGGCGCGCGCGGCACCATGATCGGCCGCAGCTTCCTGTACGGGCTGGGCGCCTACGGACAGGAAGGCGTGACGCGCGCGCTGCAGATCATCCACAAGGAGCTCGACATCACGATGGCCTTCTGTGGCCGCACGAACATCGACGAGGTCGATTCGAGCATCCTGCTGCCGGGCACTTTCTGAGCCTCCCGCAATGGCTTGCGCCTACTTCCCCTGAAGCCTATTCGGTGACCGTGACCTGCCGAGCCCTGAAGAAAGGGCCCGCCAGCTAGTTGGATTCCAGCCGCTGCGCCACTTCCTGCCGACCCATCCCGCGCACGGCAGCCAGGCTCTCCAGCTGCGCAGCCCTCGGGCGGGCCTTGCCCTGTTCCCAGTGGTAGATGGTCTGGCCGGACACACCCACCAGCTGCCCATAAGACGCGGCGGAAATACCGAGTTTCGTGCGATGCGCAGCCAATCGGCCAGCGCTGAACCGGCGCTTCGGCCCGCTGTCTCCCTCTTCATCGGGCTCGCTTGCACGTGCACCACGGGCGGTGCCCTTGGCTACGTTGCGCAGCTCCTTTTCCAGCGCAACCACCTGCCGGCGCAGCGCGGCGATGGCGGACCGGTGATGGACGGATGCCTTCTTGAGGGTTTCGATTTCCGCGCGGACTTCCTTGCGGGCGACGCGGGAGATTTCGGATTTAAGGATGGACGCGATATTTGGCATGGCGGCATTGTGCCGACCAAATGTAAGCGGCGGGAAAGATTATTAAGTTCCTCGGAATCAAAACTTGAATCTTTTGATTACAGCGAGAAGATCCTGGCCATCTCCGTCCACTTCTCTCCTTCAGGTGTCCAGGGCGTGGGTACCTGAAACCTCCACATCAGTTCTTCCCATTCCCGAATCTTTGGATTGTTCTGCGTTGCAAGCGCCATGGCCCGGGCGTCGTAGCGCGCATCGTCAGTTTCCATCCACATCACCATTCGCGTGCCGAGCCGGTAGATCTCCATGCCCGTTACACCGTGCGCATGCAGATGCGCTCGCACCTCGGGCCAGATGTCGCGGTGATAAGCCTCGTATTCGGCGATCAATGCAGGATCGTCTTTCAAATCGAGAGCCAGAAAGTGGCGCATGGGTCGCTCCGGTCAAATCAGGAAATAGATCAGGTCAATGCCCGGTCCAGGTGCGTATACCCGCCGTCCACGAACACCCATTGCCCGGTGGTGTGCGAGGCCCGCTCCGACAGCAGGAACACGACGTTGTCTGCAATCTCCTGCGGCGTGGTCATGCGGCGGCCGAGCGGAATCTTGTCGGTGATCTCGGCGAGCTTTCGGTCGGGTTCGTCGAATGCGGAAATCCACCGTTGATACAGCGGCGTCATCACCTCGGCCGGAATCACCGCATTCACGCGAACCCCGTCTTCCAACAGCGATGCAGCCCACTCGCGCGTGAGCGACAGCTGCGCGCCCTTGGCCGCGGTGTAGCCGCTCGTGTTGCCCTGCCCCGTCACGGCCGTCTTCGACGAGATGTTGACGATCGCGCCGCGGCTCGCCTTCAGGTGCGGCAGGCAATAGTGCGCCATCACGTAGCAGTGAACGAGGTTGCGTTCGAGCGAACCGACGAAGGCTTCGCGCCCCGCCTCCAGTCCCACGCTGTCGTTCACGCCCGCGTTGTTGACCAGGCCGTCGATGCGGCCGAACTCCGCGGCGGTGTCGGCAATGGCCTTGGCACAGGCGGCCTCTTCCATCAGCTCGAACTGGAAGAAGCGCGCGCGCGGCTGCAGGGCGCGCAGCGCCTCCTCGAACGGTGCGTCGAGCGGATTCTTCCCGCAGATCACCGGCACCGCGCCCTCTTGCGCCAGCGTCATCGAAATGGCTGCACCGATGCCGCTGCCGCCGCCGGTGACGATCACCACCTTGTCTTTCAGATTCAGGTCCATGTTGCGCGGTGCCTTTCTCTATCCGCGGAAACGGTATTGCTCGAGCGACTGCGGCTTCATCGTGATCGAAAAGCCTGCACCCTTCGGCGGCATGTACGCCGCGTTGCGGATCTCGCAGGGCTCGACGAAGTGCTCGTGCAAATGATCCACATACTCGACCACGCGGCCTTCGCGCGTGCCCGAGATGCAGAGGTAATCGATCATCGACAGGTGCTGCACGTACTCGCACAGCCCCACGCCGCCGGCGTGCGGACACACCGGCAGCTTGTGCTTCGCGGCCATCAGCATCACCGCGAGGATCTCGTTCACGCCGCCGAGCCGGCACGCGTCGATCTGCACCACGTCGATGCCGCCGCGCATGATGAACTGCTTGAACATGATGCGGTTCTGGCACATCTCGCCCGTGGCCACCTTCACCGGCGCGACGCCCTCGCGGATCTTGCGATGGCCCTCCACGTCGTCGGGGCTGGTGGGCTCCTCGATGAACCACGGCTTGGCAAACGCCAGCTGCCGCACCCAGTCGATGGCCTGGCCGACCTCCCAGACCTGGTTGGCGTCGATCATCAGGTGCCGCTCGGGCCCGAGCACTTCGCGCGCCACGCGCAGGCGGCGGATGTCGTCCTGCAGGTCGCGGCCCACCTTGAGCTTGATGTGGTTGAAGCCCGCGTCGACCGCCTCCTGCGCGAGGTGCCGCAGCTTCTCGTCGGAGTAGCCGAGCCAGCCGGCCGAGGTGGTGTAGCAGGGGTAGCCCTCGGCCTGCAGCGTGGCGACGCGTTCGGCCTTGCCAGCGGCGGCCTCGCGCAGCAGCGCCAGTGCTTCATCGGGCCCGATGCAGTCGGTGATGTAGCGAAAGTCGATGCAGCGCACCAGTTCCTCGGGGCTCATGTCGGCCACGAGCTGCCACACGGGCTTGCCTTCGGACTTGGCCCACAGGTCCCACATCGCGTTGACCACGGCGCCGGTCGCCAGGTGGATCGCACCCTTGTCGGGACCGATCCATCGCAGCTGGCTGTCGGAAGTAACGTGCCGCCAGAAGCGCCCCATGTCCTCCGCCACCCATGCCAGGTCCAGCCCCACCACCAGATGGCGCATCGCCTCGATGGCCGCGCAGCAGATCTCGTTGCCGCGGCCGATGGTGAAGGTGAGCCCGTGGCCCTCGAGCCCCGGCTGGTCTGTTTCGAGCACGACATACGCCGCGGAGTAGTCCGGGTCTGGGTTCATCGCATCGGAGCCGTCCAGATGCTGCGAGGTCGGAAAGCGCACGTCGAGCACGCGCATGGAGCGAACAATGGTCATGGGGTCTTCGCGGGCAGGCGATCAGTCGTACAGCACCGAGGCGATCTTGGGGTCGGCGATGTTGGTCTTGTCGTACCAGTAGAAGCCCGTGTCGACCACCTTCGGCAGCTTCTCGCCCTTGATGGCCTTCACCGCCATCTCGACCGTCTTGTAGCCCATGCCCACGGGGTTCTGCGTGATGGCACCGGCCATGCTGCCCTCCATGATCGCATTCTTCTGCTGCTTGCCTGAGTCGTAGCCGATGATCACGACCTTGCCGTTGCGCTTCATCTCCTTCACGCCGTTGACCACGCCGATGGCGGAGCCTTCGTTGGCGCCGAAGATGCCCTTGAGGTTGGGCGAGGCCTGCAGGATCGACTTGGTGATCTCGGTCGACTTCAACTGGTCGCCGCCGCCGTACTGCACGCTCACGATCTTGATGTTCGGGTAGGTCGACTTGATGCGGTTGACGAAGCCGTCGCGCCGGTCGACGCCGGTGCGGCTGGTCTGGTCGTGCACCACCAGCGCGACTTCGCCGCTCTTGCCGATGAGCTCGGCCATCTTGTCGGCGGCGAGCGCGGCGGCGGCCTTGTTGTCGGTGGTGGTGGTGGTCACGGGAATGTCGCTGTCCACGCCCGAGTCGAACGCCACCACCGGGATCTTCGCGGCCTGCGCCTTCTTCAGCAGCGGAATCGCGGCCTGGCTGTCGAGCGCGGCGAAGCCGATGGCCTGCGGCTTCTTGGCGAGCGCGGCCGAGAGCATGTCGATCTGCTTGTCGACCATGGCCTCGGTCTCGGGGCCCTCGAAGCTCACTTTCACCTTCAGGTCTTTGGCAGCCTGCTCGGCGCCCGACTTCACGGCCTGCCAGAACTGGTGCTGAAAGCCCTTGGACACGAGCGGGATGTAGATCTCCTGCGCCTGCTGTGCCTGTGCGAATCCCGACAGGCCGATGAGGACTGCACCGAGCGTGGTTGCGACTGCTCTTCTCTGGATCATGCGAAGTCTCCTGTGGTTGTGGAAATCCGGGTGGTTCACTGCTTGCTGCTGCCGCGGCGGCGCAGGATGTCCGCGTACACGGCCAGGATGATGATCACGCCCGTGACCACCGTCTGCCATTCCTGCGCGACCGAGAGAATGCGCAGGCCGTTGGTCAGCACGCTCATGATGAAGGCGCCGATGATCGTGCCGACGATGGTGCCGGTGCCGCCGCTGAGCGAGGTGCCGCCGATGACCACGGCCGCAATCGCATCGAGTTCGTAGCCCTGCCCGAGCGCGGGCTGTGCGGAGTTCAGCCGCGAGGCGATCAGCAGGCCCGCGATGCCGCAGATGCCGCCACTCACCGTGTACACCACGATCTTCCAGAAGTCGGTGTTCACGCCCGACAGGCGCACCGCCTCCTCGTTGCTGCCGAGCGCGAAGGTGTAGCGCCCGAGGATGGTCTTGTTGAGCACGAGGCTCGCGGCCATCGCTATCAGGAACAGGATCAGCACCGCATTCGGGATCGGCAGCGACGGAATGAAGTAGCCGATGAGCGAATCCTGCGAGATCGCCGGGAAGTCCGGCGTGTCGTTGAAGTAGATCGGCTTGGTGCCCGAGATCACGAGCGACAGGCCCTTGAGCAGCATCATCATGCCCAGCGTCGCGATGAAGGGCGGGATCTTGAGCTTGGCGATCAGCACACCCGAGACGAAGCCGGCCAGCGCACCGAAGAAGATCGCGGCCGCGATGCCGAGCGCGAGCGGCATGCCCATGTAGGTGAGCACCACGCCGGCCATGACGGCGCAGAAGGTCATCAGCGTGCCCACCGAGAGGTCGATGCCCGCGGCGATGATGACGAAGGTGCAGGCGATGGCGAGCACGCCGTTCACGGCGGTCGACTGCAGGATGCTCACGAGGTTGTCGGTCTGCAGGAACTGCGGCGACGCGAAGCTGAAGAACACCATCAGCGCAATGAGGCTGGCAAAGGCCAGCAGCTTCTGGCGCGTGGCGGGCCGAAAGAGCCGCGCCTTCAGCGAGAAGCCCGGTGCATCGGTGGTCGTCGCGGCGGTGGTGGCGGTGGGGGTCGTCAAGGGGTTGTCTCCAGTCGTCATGCGGTGGCGGCAGCTGCGCGCCGGGTGGCGAGCTGCATGATCTTTTCCTGCGAGGCTTCGCGCCCCCCGAGTTCGCCGGTGATGCGGCCTTCGCACATCACGAGCACGCGGTGGCTCACGCGCAGGATCTCGGGCAACTCCGAAGAGATGATCACGATGGCCTTGCCCTGCGCGGCCAGTTCGTTGAGCAGGCGGTAGATCTCGGCCTTGGCGCCCACGTCGATGCCGCGCGTGGGCTCGTCGAAGAACAGCACGCTGCAGTCGCGCAGCAGCCACTTGGCAATCACGATCTTCTGCTGGTTGCCGCCCGACAGCAGCCGTACCTGCTGGCGCACCGAGGGGGTCTTGATGCTGAGCTGCTTCACGTAGCGCTCGCCGGCCGCCTCGATGGCGCGCTGGTCGATGAACAGGCCCATCGACAAGAACTTCTTCATGCTCGGCAGCGCGATGTTGGTCTCGACGTCCATGCCGGTGGCCAGCCCGAAATGCTTGCGGTCTTCCGACAGGTAGCCGATGCCGCAGGCCACCGCGTCTTCGGGCGATTTGATGTGCACCTTCCTGCCGTGCACGAACACCTCGCCCGCGTCGATGCGGTCGGCGCCGAACACGGCGCGCGCGAGTTCGGTGCGGCCCGCGCCCATGAGGCCCGCGAAGCCGAGGATCTCGCCGCGGCGCAGCACGAAGCTCGCGTTGCGCACCATCGTGCCGCGCGTGATGCCGCGCGCCTCGAGCACGATCTCGTTGCCCGTGGTGTCGGGAAAGTCGTTCTCCACCTCGGTGAGCTGGCGGCCCACCATCATCGCGATGAGCGAGTCCATCGGCGTTGCCGCCATCGGCACGGTGGCGATGTACTGGCCGTCGCGCATCACGGTCACCCGGTCGGCGATGCGCTTGAGCTCGTCCATCTTGTGCGAGATGTAGACGATGGCCACGCCCTGGGATTTGAGCTGGCCGATGATGCGGAACAGGTCGGCCACCTCCTGGTTGTTCAGCGCGGCGGTGGGCTCGTCCATGATGAGCACGCGCGAGTCGAAGGACAGCGCCTTGGCGATCTCCACCATCTGCTGCCTGGCCACGGTGAGCTCGCCGACGGGCGTGCGCGGGTCCAGGCGCAGGTTCATGCGCTCGAAGATGCGCTGCGTCTCGGCGCACATCGCTTCCTCGTCGATGAAGAGGCCCAGGCGCCCCCGCGGCTCGCGGCCGATGAAGATGTTCTGCGCGGCGCTCAGGTGGTTCATCAGGTTGAGCTCCTGATGGATGATGCCGATGCCCAGCGCCTGGGCCGCGCGCGGGCTCGAGATGTCCACGGGCTGGCCATCGAGCAGCACCTCGCCCGAGTCCTTGCGGTAGACGCCCGCCAGCACCTTCATCAACGTGGACTTGCCCGCGCCGTTCTCGCCCATGAGTGCATGCACCTCGCCGGGCAGCAGGTCGAACTGCGCCTTGTCGAGCGCGCGCACGCCGGCGAAGGACTTGCTCAGGTCGCGCAGGACGACGATGGGTTGCGTCATGGGATTTCCCGATGCAATAGCAGGTTGTAGAAGCGCTGTGCGGTACCGTGCCACACGTGGGCCTGCTCGCCGGTCGCGAGGCCGCCGATGCAGGCCTCGCTGAGGGCGATCCAGCCCGCGTAGTCGCCGGCCAGCGTGAGCACTGGCCAGTCGCTGCCCCACATGAGGCGATCGGGGCCGAAGCATTCGAGCAGGTGCTCCCACAGCGGCCGCACGGCGTAGGTGACGACATCCGCATCGCGGTGCATGGAGGGCGGCGCCTCGGTCCAGAGGCCCGAGAACTTGCAGCAGACCTGCGGCAGCGCCGCGATCTCGCGCATTTGACGGCGCCACGCAGCGACGGCTTCGCCATCGGCGCTGCCCACGGGCGGCTTGGCCGCATGGTCGATCACCACCGGCAGTTGCGGCCATTCGCGCAGGAACTGCAGCAGCGGCGCCAAGTGCCGCGGCGTCACGAGCGCATCGAAGCGCAGCCCCAGGCGCACCATGGCCCGCAGCACGTCGGGGTGCGGCGCGTGCGCGATCCAGTCGTCTTGGGGCAGGTCTTGCAGCATCGGCCGCACGCCCTTGAACTTGGGTTGCGCCGCCATTCGCTCCAGCGAGGCGACGGACTCGGCCCGGCTCAGGTCGACCCAGCCGACCACGCCGCCAACCACGTCGTGCGCAGCAGCCAGTTCGAGCATGAAATCCGTTTCGGCTTCCGAGTCGGCCGCCTGCACCAGCACGGTCCGCCCGATGCCATGTGCTTGCAGCAGCGGCACGAGATGCTCGGGCAGGAAGTCGCGCACCAGCGGCGCCAGGGCGGGCACGTCCGCACGCAGCCACGCGTAGTCGCCGCGCGCGGGCCGCCAGAAATGCTGATGCGAGTCGATGCGCTGAATCATGTGGGTCGCGGGGCAGCGGGAGTCCTGCCGAAGGTCTTGCCTCTTAGTCCATTTGTGAACATAGTATTTACAGACGAACTTTTGACGTCAAGCCCACTTGATGAGTGCTTACCCGTAGAACCAAACTTGCAAAAAGATGGGTCTGCTGTTGAAATTCATACGTGAACAAATCTATCCATCCAGACATCTTGAGCAAGCCGACCGAAGACCAGGACCGCTACCGCGCACCCGCGCTCGACAAGGGCCTGGACATCCTCGAACTGCTGGCGGACCAACCCGAGGGCCTGACGCGCGGCGAGATCGTGAAAGCGCTGGACCGTGGCCCGAGCGAGATCTACCGCATGCTCGAACGGCTGGTGGCGCGCCAGTACGTGCTGCGTTCGCTCGCCGGCGACCGCTACAGCCTGAGCCTGAAGATGTTCGACCTGGCGCACCGCTACCCGCCGAACCACCGGCTGGTCACGCAGGCGCTGCCGGTGATGGACCGCTACGTGAAGGAAGCCGAGCAGTCCTGCCACCTCGGCGTGTACGACCGGGGCAACGTCCAGATCGTGGCGCAGGTCAACAGCCCGGCGGCGAGCAGCATGACGGTGCGGCCCGGCACGCGCGTGAACCTGCTCGACACCGGCTCGGGCCAGGTGCTGCTGGCCTGCGAATCGGACGAGCGGCGCCGGCAGATGGTGGCCGAGCACGTGGCGCTCGACGGCGAGGTGCAGATCCCGCCCGACGAGCTGGAGCACATGCTCGAGGCCGTGCGCGCCACGGGCTACCGGCAGCGCGAGAGCCTGCAGTACTTCGGCGTGATCGACATCTCGTGCCCCATCTTCGGCCCGCACGGGCATGCGCTGGCGGTGCTCACCACGCCGTACATCCGGCGCATCGACCGCCATGCGATCCCGTCGCTGGACCGCGCGCGCGAGCTGATGCTGCAGGCGGCGCGCGACCTGTCGTTGATGGCGAACGCGGCCTGATTACTTCGGGGCCTTCTTCCTTCGCCCGCCGATGGCCCCGGACGCCGCAGCCTCGAGGATGCGGCGAAAGGTCGGGCATTCCATGTGGCTGGGCGCGCGGCACACAGCGGCGTGCCGCAGGCCGTCGCGCATGGCGCTCAGGCTGCGGATCGTGCGGTCGAGTTCGTCCGCCTTGGCCGTGAGCATCACCCGGTCGATGCGCGGCTGCCCGTCGGGCCCGAACATGCGCGCGATCTCGTCCAGCGAAAAGCCGGCGGCACGCCCCAGCGCGATCAGCGCGAGCCGCTCCAGCACGCCGGGATCGAACAGGCGGCGCAGGCCTTGCCTGCCCGTGGAGGCGACGAGGCCTTTTTCGTCGTAGTAGCGCAGCGTGGAGGCGGGCACGCCGGAGCGTTGCGCGACCTCGCCGATATCCAGATGCTTCATCACCCTCTTGACCTCAAGTCGACTTGAACTTGCATAGTGCGGTTTCCGCCTCTCGAAGGCAAGCACAAGGAAACGACCATGGAAGCCACACAACAGCCCGGCGACGAACAGGCCAGGCTCTGGAACGGCCTGGCCGGGCGCGCCTGGGTCGACGCGCAGGCCACGCTCGATCGCCTGTTCCAGCCGCTCGAAGACCTGCTCGTCGAAGCGGTGTCCGCCAACCCCGCGAGCCGTGTGCTCGACGTTGGCTGCGGCACGGGCAGCACCACGCTCGCCGTCGCGCGGCGGCAGGGCAGCGAAGGCGGCTGTGTCGGCATCGACATCTCGGAGCCGATGATCGCCGCCGCCCGGATCCGCGCCGAACGCGAAGGCACGCCGGCACGCTTCATCTGCGCCAATGCGCAGACCCACGCGTTGGAGCCCGCGAGCTTCGACCGCATCATGTCGCGCTTCGGCGTCATGTTCTTCGACGAGCCCGTGCAGGCCTTCGCGAACCTGCTGCGGGCCGCGAGAGAAGGCGCCGAGTTGCGGTTCATCGCCTGGCGCAGTGCGGCGGAGAACCCGTTCATGACGACCGCGGAGCGCGCCGCCGCACCACTGCTGCCGTACCTCCCTGCCCGCCGGCCGGACGCGCCAGGCCAGTTCGCCTTCGCGGACAGGCAGCGGGTCCATGCGATCCTCGAAGAGAGCGGCTGGGCCGGCATCGACATCCAGCCCATCGACGTGCCCTGCACGATGCCCGGGACGGCGCTGCCCGGCTACCTGAGCCGGCTCGGTCCCGTCGGCCTTGCCCTTCAGCAGGCTGACGAGCGCACGCGCGTGCAGGTCATCGACACGGTGCGCGCCGCCTTCGAGCCCTACGTGCACGGCGATGAGGTCCGCCTGACTGCGGCCTGCTGGATGGTCGTTGCGCGCGGGGCGAACGCCCATGTCTGAGGCTCAGGCGAACAGCTTCCCGTTGAGCGCAATCCGCACGGTCTTCACCGTGAGAACCGCCAGCGCCAGGTTGAGCGCGACCAGCAGCGCCATGGCAATCACCCAGAGCGGCTCGCTCGCGCGCGACCCGGCGTACTTCAGCGCGGCATTGGCGAGCGCGGCCAACGGGAAGCCGATCGCCCACCAGCTCGGCGAGAACGTGGCGCCGCGACGGAACACCTTCGGCGCGACCACCGCGAACATGAAGAGGCCGAAGTAGAAGAGCAGCGAGGCAAAGCGGTCGATCTCGCCGACGATGTTGGTGTACGCGAGAAAGCCCACCGCAAAGGGCGCCACCAGGATCATCAGCGACGGCTCCATGGCGGGAGCGAGCGGGTCGCGATGCACCAGCCGGCCGATGATCATCGTGAAGAGCACGAGCGCCAGCACCGCACCGACCGCGCCGGCGGCCAGATTGAGTTCGGGCGCCCATGCCATCGGCATGTGCGCGCCGGTGACGGGAATGTCGAGCGTGGCCACGCCCGGGATGATCCAGGCCGGCACGGCGAGCGAGGCATCCACCTGCCCCTTCAGCAGCCTCGACAGGCCGACGAAGCTCAGTACCAGGGTCGCGAGCAGCCCCACGGTCCACGCGAGGTGCGCCAGGGGCGCGCTGTACGGCGCCACGACGGCCGACAGCAGCAGGATGGAAATCGCGATGGTGCCGAAGAAGTTGCCCGCCACGGGGTGGTGGAATTCCGCCTGCACCGCCTGCGGGTGCCTCACGAGCTTTGCCAGGTAGCCCATCGAGATGAGCACGAAGACGCCCAGCGCGAACGCCCCGACGGCCTCGCCGACGATGGCCGGCGCACCCAGGCTGTCGTGCGCGAGCCGCCATGCGAGGGCCAGTCCGGTAAGGCCCATCACCGAGGCGAACAGGTTGACCGGGAGATTGCGCACGGAGGCTTGCGCGCGAGGCGCGATCGACGCAATGGCCGGTGAAGAAGGATTCAGAGCTTGGTTTTGCATGTCGGACGCCCTTGTCTGGATTTGCATTAGTTTGTATTTTCCGCCAGACTCCCACCGTCGTTTTTGCCAACTCACGGCGTTTTCCGCCAATCCCGGGGCCTTGTCTGCCATGCGCGTCGCCATCCTCGCTTTCCCCCGTTTCCAGCTGCTCGACGTGGCCGGGCCCGCCGACGTCTTCGCCGAGGCGTCGCAGCAGCTCGGCAAACCGCGCGCCTACCAGGTCCAGGTGATCGGCACCGGGGAAGGCATGCTCAAGAGCAGCGGCGGATTGCGGCTGGGTGTCGATTCCACGGTGGCCACGCATTGCGGCGCCATCGACACCCTGCTCGTTGCGGGCAGCCCCCGCGTGAAAGACATGGCGACCGACATGCAACTGCAGGATTGGCTCAGGCGTCAGGCCCGCACCGTGCGGCGCTATGGCTCGGTGTGCAGCGGCGCCTTCGTGCTGGCCGCCAGCGGCCTGCTCGACGGCAAGCGCGTGGCAACCCATTGGAAGCTCGCTGGCCGCCTCGCGTCGGACTACCCGCTAGCGAGCGTCGAGGCGGACGCGATCTACGTGAGGGACGGCCAGCTCTTCACCTCCGCCGGGGTCACGGCCGGCATGGACCTCGCGCTGGCCATGGTGGAGGAAGACCATGGCCGCGACCTCGCGCTGAGCGTGGCGCGCCAGCTGGTGATGTTCCTCAAGCGGCCCGGCGGCCAGAGCCAGTTCAGCGCCCACTTGGCGGCACAGACCTCGGAGCGCTCCAGCATGCGCGAGGTGCAGGACCACGTGCTCGCGAACCTCAAGGACGACCTGTCCGTGCCGGCCCTCGCCTTGCGCGCCGGCATGAGCGAGCGGAACTTTGCGCGCATCTTCCGCGGCGAAACCGGAACCACGCCGGCGGAGTTTGTCGAGAATGCGAGGATCGACGCCGCCCGCCGCCTGGCCGAGGAGTCAGACCTGCCGGCCAAGCGGCTGGCCGATGCGGTGGGCTATGCGAACGTGGACGGCTTCAGGCGCGCGTTCGGCCGCCGCCTGGGCGTGAGCCTCGTGGAATACCGCAGGCGCTTCGCCGGCTGACGACGAGAAGGCGAACCGCGACTCGCGCTCCGGCATTACTTTTCGGCGACCCAGAGCCGCGGATAGTCGCGCACGAAGCTGTCTTGCGTCACGCCCAGCGTCGCCGCATAGTCGAAGCGCTTCGCCTCGTAGGCATATTCGGTATCGCTGCGCCGCTCGTAGCGCTGCATCAGCTCGCTCAGCACGCCGCCGCCGTCGAGGTCGACCCAGGCCGCCGGCGCGTCGGCGCCCTCGCCCTTCGCCAGGTTGAGCCGGCGCAGTTGCAGCAGGTTGGTGGCGGGCGTGAAGCCCAGGTCGAGGTCGACGCAGTGCGACAGGTCGGGCACCGCCTCGTCGTTGAGCTTCCAGCGGCCGTGCGCGTCACGGGCGATCGACAGGTCGACGGCCGAATCGCCGAGCCAACCGCGCACCGTGCCCCATTGGGTGTGCCAGTGCAGGTCGCATCGCACGCGGTAGTGCAGCTGGCCGTTGCGGCCGTCTTCCAGCCGGAACACGGCCGCACCATCGAGTTGCCAGGCCGAAGCATTGCGTTCGAGGCGGCAGGCGTCGTGGCCGGGTACATCGAGCCTGCGCCAGAGGATGGAGGCGACGGTTTGCATGGCGCGGATGATGGCACCGGCATGCTCCACCACGCAAGCCATGACCCGCGGCGCCCACAGGTGGAAGTCAGGTTCGGGGAACAGGATCGCCACGCATGACGCCACCGGCCGAAACACCAGAGACCCGCCCCGCGCCACCGGTGCCGCGCGGGCTCGACTGGGTCGACCGCGCGGCGATGCCCTTCGCCATCGCCATCGCGCTGCTGCTGTTCGCGCAATGGCCGCTGCGCGACCTGGCCGGCTCGGGCAACGGACCGACGCAGGCCAACGACCTCGCGCAGTGGCTGTTCGCGCTGTACGTGGCCGTGGCGCTGCGGCATGCCGGGCGCCGCGGCGCGCATCTGGTGGCGCGGCCCGACCTGGCCGCCGACACCGCCGGGCGCTATGCGCGGCTGCGCCGCATCGGCGCGGCGCTGTGCGTGCTGCCGTGGGCACTGTTCCTGATCGCGACGGGCACCGTGCCGGTGCTGCGCGCGGTGGCCGCGTTCGAGCTGTTCCCCGACACCTTCAACCCCGGCTATTTCATGATCAAGGTGGCGCTGCTGCTGCTCGCGGTGCTGCTGGCGGTGCAAAGCGTGCTCGACCTCTGGCACGAACGTCGACTGCCCGGGCAATAGATGGCCTGGCTCGGACTCGCCCTGCTCGCGCTGGCCCTGGCGCTGATGATGACCACCGGCTGGCCGACCTATGCCGTGCTGCTCGGCGTGTGCACGCTGGGCGCAGCGGCCGGGCTGGCGTTGGGCGCGTTCGATGTCGCGTTGCTGCAGAACCTGCCGTGGCGCATCGTCGGCCTGCTGGAGCACGATCTGCTGCAGGCGCTGGCGCTCTATGCGCTGGTGGGAGCGCTGCTCAACCGGCTGGCGCTGGCCGAGCATCTGTACAACGGCCTGCGCAAGGCGCTGGCCTTCGTCGCGCCACGCGCGGCACCCGAGCTGGCCGGCATGGTGCTGGGCCTGATGCTCGCGCCGATGAACGGCTCGGTCGGCGCCAGCCTGCTGATGCTCGCGCGCACCGCCGGCAAGGGCTGGGCACGCGAAGGCCTGCCCGCGGCACGGCGCACCGCGCTCGTGGCCGTGACCAGCACGCTGGGCGTGATCGTGCCGCCCTCGCTGGTGTTGCTGCTGCTCGGCGACGCGATGCTGCGCGCCCACACCGAGGGCGTGAACATGGGGCGCGCGCTGGCGCTGCCCACGGCTGCCGCCGGCGCAGCCAACCGCATCGTCAACACGCAGGACATCCTGCAGGCGGCGCTGGTGCCGGCGGCGGCGTTGCTGCTCGGCTGGCTTGCGGTCGCGTGGTTCGGCGCACGGCGCAAGCCCCGACCCGCGGCGCCGTGCGAGCCGATGGATTGGCGCGAAGGCTGGACGCTGCTGCTCGTGCCCCTGCTGATCGGCGCGCTGCTCGTGCTGGTCACGCTGGGCAAGGTGCGCGCGGTCGAGGGCGCGGCCGCCGCCTGCGTGCTGCTGCTCGGCTGGGGTGTGGTGTCGCGCCAGCTCACGCGACCGGTGCTGTGGCAGGTGCTCGACGACGCCATGGCGCTCACCGGCGCGCTGTATGCGCTGCTGGCGGCCGCCACCACCTTCTCGCTGCTGCTGCGCGGCTTCGGCACCGACGGGCTGATCGCGCGGCTCATGCTGGCGCTGCAGGGGCATCCCATGGTCGGGCTCCTGGTGGTGCTTGCCGTGCTGCTGGCATGCGCCTTCGTGCTCGACGCCTTCGAGCTGATCTTCCTGATCGTGCCCATCGTGATGCCGCCGGTGCTCGCGCAGCTCGACGACGCGGCCTGGATCGCCACGCTCACCCTGCTGGTGCTGCAGGCCGGCTTCCTGCTGCCGCCTTTCGGCTATGCGCTGGTGCTGGCGCGCGGGCAGGCCGCGCCGCGTCCGCCAGTGGCCGCGGTGGCACGGGCGCTGGCGCCCTACCTGGCGGTGCTGGCCACCGTGACCGCGCTGGTGATGGCGCTGCCGGCCACCACGCGCTGGCTGCGCACCTCGCCCACCGCGCTCGCGCCGGCCGAGCCGATGAACGATGAAGCAGTGGACCGCCTGATGCGCGAGATGGCACCGCCCGACGCCGGCGACAGCACCGCGCCACCCGAGGAGAGATAGCACTCGCGGTGTGCCGCACAACGCGCGGCACACGACCTTCGACGCGGGCTAACATCGTCCGCTCGACCATTCAGAGGAGCGCGCAAGTGGAACCCTGGTTCGCCGATGCCAAGCCGATCAACTCGCTGGAGCCCGAGATCGCATTTCATTTGTGGGACGCGTTCAACGCTGCGCCGTACCAGCGGCCCGAGCCGCTCGCATTGCCGGAATTCCAGCGCGCCGAGCGCTTGCGAGTGCGCACCTCGGAGGCCATCGGGCACGAGGCGGAGCTTGCCGCGTACTACGGCCAGGTGGCCGCGCTGGCCCGGCAGCACGCATTGAAACTCCACCAGGTACGCCAGTATTTCTGGATGGACCTGCGGCTCGACAACGAGGAGGCGGACGTGCACCTGTCCTTCCCCTGGTACGACACCTTCTCTTCCATGGACCACTTCCTCGTCGCCGTGGCCGGGCACGACGAGGGCAATATCTACGACGACCAGGACCAGGGCTGGGCGGTGGAGGTCTGGGCTCGCAACGGCACGCTCTACATCCGCGAAAGCGACCCCGATTCCGAAGAACCCGGCCAGGCCGTTGCGCTGCCCAGGGCCGGCCTGCAGGCCCGCATTGCCCCGCTGCGCGAGCGCACCGCGAAGCTCGTGGCCCGTCTTGCAAGCGAGCTCGGCGCCGACGTGTGGACGACGGGCGAAGCCCCTTCTTTCCTGTAGGCCTGCTGCGCCGCGCCGCGGCGCTCAGATCGGATAGGCCGTGAGGATGTAGAACGGCTTGCCGTTGTAGCTTTCCATCTTGAGGATGATCCGCACGCCGGAGAGGTCATTGACGGCCGTGCTGCCGAACTGCACGCCGCGCCCCACCACGTAGCTCAGCACGTGCTCCAGCTCCGGCGACTTGCTGCCCGCGGCCGCCCCGCGCGACCACGCGCGCACCGCGGCGGCGTTGACACGCAGCGTCTCGGTGATCGCGCGCTCCGCGGTGGCAAGGTCGCCAAAGGTGGACACGGCCCTGGGACCCGGCCGGGTGGCGGTTCGCACCCTGGCCAGCAATTGGGCGTCGGTCTGCCCGACATGCCGCGCCATGGTGTGGCCGCCCAGCCTCGATCCCGCTGCGGCCTCGTGCTCGGCCAGCCGGATGCGGCCGCCGCGCATCACGGCGACGATGCGTGCGGCTCCCAGCGCCGATGCCACGACCAGCGGCACCGCCACATCCACCGCAAGCCCGATGCCATCGGCCGTGTCGCGCGAAGCGCCCAGCGCCTCGGCCGCCGAGCTGACGGTCACGGCGGTGGCCGTGCGCTGCGGCGTGCCGGTCCAGATCTGGCGGCCCGACGTCGCCATGGTGTCGAAGCTGTGCACGCCCAGCACCACGCAGCCGGCCTTGGTCACCATCGTGGGTTCGGGTGCGACGCAGAGCACGCCGGCGCCGACCAGTTCCACGACACCGCCCACCAGCCCCACGGTGCCCCAGAGCCGGTTGCTCCAGCTCGCGGATTCGGGCACGTCCTGCCCGCCCAGTACCGCGGCCATCTGCACCGGCGTCAGCGCGATGCTCAAGCCTTCGACTTCGTCATCCATGCCATTTCCCTTTCCCATGCCATCGGAGGGTCCATCTGCAATCGGCCGCATTCTTGCACGCAGTCGCCCGGCAGGCGAACACCGCCGGAGCGCGAGACAATCGTCAACGTGAGTTCCGAGCCCCCGACATCCCCTCCGATGCGCCGCATCGCCCACCTCGACATGGACGCCTTCTACGCGTCGGTCGAGTTGCTGCGCTATCCGCAGCTCAAGGGCCTGCCGGTGGTGATCGGCGGCGGCAGGCGGCGCGTGGACGAGGCCATCCGCGACCTGCCCGAGGGCAGCACGCTGGCCGACATTCCGGTCGCGGCCTTTCCGCTGCTGAAGGACTACACGGGCCGCGGCGTGATCACCACCGCCACCTATCCCGCGCGGCAGTTCGGCATCGGCTCGGCGATGGGGCTCATGAAGGCCGCCAAGCTGTGCCCGCAGGCCATCATCCTGCCGGTGGACTTCGACGAGTACCGGCGCTATTCGCGCGCCTTCAAGAACATCATCCTGGAGGTCGCCCCGCTCATGGAAGACCGCGGGGTGGACGAGGTGTACATCGACTTCACCGACGTGCCCGGAGGCCAGCGCGACGGCGGGCGCTCGCTGGCGCGGCTGATCCAGACCGCGATCTTCGACGCCACCGGCCTGACCTGCTCCATCGGCGTGGCGCCCAACAAGCTCATCGCCAAGATGGCGAGCGAGTTCAACAAGCCCAACGGCATCTCGGTGGTCTACGAGCACGACCTCGAAACGCGCATCTGGCCGCTGCCCTGCCGCAAGGTGAACGGCATCGGGCCGAAGGCCGACGAGAAGCTCAAGCGCTTCGGCATCGAGACCGTGGGCCAGCTCGCGGCGCGCGACCGCGACTGGCTCGTTGCCACCTTCGGCAAGGCCACGGGCGCGTGGATGCACGAGGTGGCCTGGGGCCGCGACAACCGGCCGGTGGTGACCGAGAGCGAACCCGTGTCGATGAGCCGCGAGACCACTTTCGACCGCGACCTGCACGCCGTGCGCGACCGCGCCGAGCTGGGCGCGATCTTCACCCACCTGTGCGAGAAGCTGGCCGAAGATCTGCAGCGCAAGGGTTACGTGGGCAAGACCATCGGCATCAAGCTGCGCTACGACGATTTCAAGATCGCCACGCGCGACCAGACCATCGAGCGCTTCACGTCCGACGCGAAGACCATCCGCCACACGGGCGGCCTGTGCCTCAAGCGCGTGCCGCTGGAGCGCCCGCTGCGGCTGCTGGGCGTGCGCGTGGGCGCGCTGGCGAAGGCGGGCAGCCCCGAGGCGCTCGCGCCCACGGGGACCGGTGCGCACCGCGCGACGCCGGAGCCCGCGTCGACCACCGCGTCGCTGTTCTGACGGCGCCATGGCGAAACGCTGGCTGCGCCGCACCGCCTTCACGCTGCTGGGCTTCGTCGCGCTGATCGGCCTGTACTTGATCGTGGCCTGCGCGCTGGTGTTCTGGCCCGCCAATGCCAGGCCTGCGAGCGATGCACCGGTCGACGTACAGGCCTGGGTGCTGAGCAACGGCGTGCACACCGACTACGTGTTCCCGATCCGCTCGGCCACCATCGACTGGCTGCAGGTGTTTCCGCTGAAAGACTTCAGGGCGCCGCCGCCCGATGCCGAATTCATCGCCATCGGCTGGGGCGATCGCGAGTTCTACCTGAACACGCCCACCTGGGGCGACCTGACGGCGGCGCACGCCTTCGGGGCGCTGTCGGGCGGCAACCGCGCGCTGATGCATGTGAGCTACCTGCGGCGCGAACAGCTGGCGCGCGGGGCCTACAGCCTGCCGCTCTCGCACGCACAGTACGCACAACTGGTCGGCTACGTGCGCGCCGCCCTGCCCTCGGGCCATGCCTCACCCATCGCCGGCGCGCACTACGGCGACGACGACGCCTTCTACGAAGCCGAAGGCGGTTATCACCTCTTCGAGACCTGCAACACCTGGACCGGCCGCGGGCTGCGGCAGGCAGGCGTCACCGTCAGCCGCTGGACGCCGTTCGACTTCACGGTGACATGGCACCTGAAGCCTTCACGGCCCTGAACCCGCTCAGGGCTTCGGCACGCCGCCCTGCCACTTCGGCCAGTTGGTCACGATGTGATCGACCACGCGCGAGCCCACCAGCTCGATGTTCTCCACCGTCTCCGCGAAGCCGCCGGCCGTTTCGCCCGGGGCCGGGTCCAGGTGCTGCAGCGTGGTTTCCTTCGGGCTGCCCTGGTCGAAGTTGACCGCGCCGCGCAGGCTCATCACGCGGTCGGTGCCGTGCGTGCGCTTGATCACGAGGGTGATGGCGGCGGCTTCCATTTCGGTGATGACGTAGTCGTCGGCGCCGTAGAGCCCGGCGATGTATTGCGCCTGCTTCGACATGCCGGGGCCATGGAAGAAGGTGTCGCCGGTCATGTGCGTGCCGGTGCCGACGAAAGGCGCGCGGCGGGCCGCGACATCGGGGTAGCGCAGGCGGTACTTGCGCGCGCCGTCCGAATCCTTGAGCCGCGTGTCGGCCGAGAGCCTCATGGCCCAGCTCACGAGGTCGGGGTTGAGCTTGAAGCGGCGGTACTCCTCGTAGCCCTTGCGCGGCATGAAGGTCGGCTCGCCGGGCTTGTTCTCCTCGGGGGCCCAGCGGTGGCCGAGATCGTAGTCGACCAGCCAGGTGGCCCAGCTCACTTCGCCGATGGTGCCGCGCGAAGGCGGCGTGCCGGCCACGCCGGAAATCACGTAGTAGCTCTGCGAGAAGTCGAACTGCGGGTTCAGCAGGATCGCCTGCATCGACGACGACGAGTTGACCTTGCCCATGCCGAGCACCGCGCCGCACACGCCGTCGGCATTGCAGTACACAGGCTGCAGCGCACCGGACACCGCAATGGGCTTGGCGCCCTTCCAGTAGCGTTCGTACCAATGTTGGAACTCGCCGGCGCGGTCGCCCGTGTTCTGGCCGATCTCGAACATGGCGGCGACGAAGACCTTGACCTTCACGGGCGCGCCCGGGGCCGAGGCGGTCGGAGTGGAAGTGGTGGACGCGCAGGCCGTGAACAACAGCGCTGCGGCAGGCACCGCCAGCCAGCGGGCGGTGAAAAGAGTGGACCTGGAAGAAGTCATTCTGGAACCCGTTCAAGAGGAAAGAAGAAGAAGAAGGCGGCGCAGGCGCACAAGCGCGCCTGCCGCACCGAGGGCGCTTGCGGCGTCCTACAACCGGCGATTGTCGATGCTGGCAAAAGCGCGATGTCGCGCCACCACGCAAACCCCATGCCGGCCTCTTCCCCTCCTGCCAAGCCGCCTTTGAAGCCGACGCCCATCGCCAACGGCCTCGTCTACGTGAACCCCGGCATGCCCGGCATCCGCCGCCTGAAGCACGGCGAGCGTTTCCGCTACCGCGACGCCAATGGACAGTGGCTGCGCGACGTGGACGAGATCGCGCGCATCCGCATGCTGGCCATCCCGCCCGCCTACACCCAGGTGTGGATCTGCCCGCTGCCCAACGGCCATCTGCAGGCCACAGGCATCGACGCGCGCGGGCGCAAGCAGTACCGCTACCACGCCGACTGGCGCTCGATGAAGGACGAAACCAAGTTCGATCGCCTCGAAGCCTTCGCGCTCGCGCTGCCGCGCATCCGCGCCCGCGTGGCGCGCGACCTGCGGTCGACGAAAGGCCGCAAGACGCCCGGCCGCACCCAGGTGCTCGCGGCGGTGGTGCGCCTGCTCGACACCACGCTGCTGCGCGTGGGCAACGAGGAATACGCGAACAGCAACGGCTCCTACGGCCTCACCACGCTGCGCAGCCGGCACGCCGCCGTGCAGGGCCAGGCGCTGCGGCTGCGCTTCCGGGGCAAGAGCGGCGTGATGCACGAGGCGAAGCTCGACGATCCGCGCGTGGCCCGGGTGGTGCGGCAATGCCAGCAGCTGCCGGGGCAGGCGCTGTTCCAGTACGAGGACGAGGACGGCGAACTGCGCGGCATCTCGTCCACCGACGTGAACGACTACCTGGCCGAGGCCGCGCAGGGCGAGCGCTTCACCGCCAAGGACTTCCGCACCTGGCACGGCACGGTGCAGGCGCTGGAGCTCACCTTGCTGGCCTGCGAACCGGGCCGCGTCGCTGCCGACGGCAGCCGCTACAGCGCCAAGGACATCCTGGCTGCCGTCGCCAGGCAGTTGGGCAACACGCCGGCGGTCTGCAAGAAGGCCTACGTGCATCCGGCGGTGCTGGCGTTGGGCAGCGCGCTCTCGGATGGCGACGAGGCCACGGGTGTGCTGTTCGAGAAGATCGCCGCGCACCGCACCACCAAGCCCTCGCGCGGGCTGCATGCGGCCGAGCGGCGGCTGCTGGCCTTCCTGCGCGCGCAGCGGCGCGGCCATGCGGCGCGCAAACGCGGAAAGACTCAGTTGCCGGTCGCGAGCACGAGGCGCACGCTGTCGCCTTCCAACGCCACGGCGTAGCCGAGGTCTTCGGCCAGGTTCTGCAATGCGACGGCGTCGATGGCCAGCGCACGCGGCGCACGGTGCGCGTCGAGCACGGCATGCGTGCCGCCGGGTTCGCGCGGCAGGGCCGTGAGGCGCAGTGCGTTGGCGCCGTCCGCCTCGACCCGGATCGCCCCGGCTTCGGCCGCGCCGTCGTGCAGGTAGCCCAGCGCACCGAGGAACAGGTAGCGCAGCGCAGCCGCGGCGGGCCAGCGATGCTCGTCTTCCTGCGGGTCCAGCGAGGCGTCCGCATCGAGCGTCACGCCGTGCAGGTCGAAGGCAGAGCGCATCAGGGCCACGCACTGCGCCACCAGCGCGCTGCGGGTGATGCCGTCATCCGTGGTGGCCAGCTCCCAGTCGCGCAGGGAGCGGATGGCCTCGACCAGTTCGGACACCTGGTTGTCGATCAGCGCCACGCGCTCTTCGCAGGCGGCGGCATCGATGGTGGCTGCGCCGACCTGCCGCTTGAGCATCAGCAGCGCCATGCGGACCACCGAGACAGGTGCCGCCATGTCGTGCCGCAGGGCGGGCAGCGCGCGCGTGAGCAATTCGTGGCGCACACCGGCGGCAATCCAGCTGCGCGCACTCGGCGAGGACTTCATTTCGCAGCGGCCACGGGCGTCGGGTTCATCGGCACGGTCACGGGTACTTCCTGAAACGAGGGGGAATAACAAGTATCGGCCCCACCTCCCCCCCCGGGTGTAGGAGCGTGCCTACGATGGCGCCGGCACAGGGCCCGGCCCCTAACTTCAGGCCTTCGCAGGCCGCGATCTTCGGCTGAAATCAGCCCGCGGCCGGCCCGCAGCGCGCCTGCAGTTCGCGCTTGAGCAGCTTGCCGTTGGCGGTGGTGGGCATTGCATCGATCACCTCGATGCGGGCCGGGCGCTTGTAGGGCGACAGGTGTTCGACGAGGTACGCGCGCAGCGCCGCTTCATCGAGCACCGCGCCGGCCTTTAGCTCGACGAAAGCGACGACCTGTTCGTTGCCATCGGCCTCGGGCACGCCGACCACCGCGCACAGGTGCACGCCGTCGAAGCGGCCGACGACGGCCTCGATCTCCGCCGGATAGACGTTGAAACCCGAGCGGATGATCATTTCCTTCAGCCGCCCGACCACGAACAGCGCGCCGTCCTCGCCGAAGCGGCCGAGATCGCCGGTGGCATACCAGCCGCCGGGCCGCATCACCTGCGCCGTGGCGGCGGTGTCGCGGAAATAGCCGAGCATGAGGCCGGGCCCGCGCAGCCAGATCTCGCCGGTGGCGCCGGGTGCGGCGTCGTTGCCGTCGAGGGTCACGATACGGGCCTCGCCCCCCTCCACCGCATACCCCGCCGCGGTGTCGGCGCGCGGCGACTCGGTACGTGTGAGAAACACCGAGCCCGCGTACTCCGACAGCCCGTAGCCATAGTGCAGCGGCTGCCCGAACAGCTGCTCCACGCGCTGCTTGAGCGCCGGGTCGAGCGGCGCGGAGCCGGTGTAGACGTAGCGCAGTTGCGGAAAGCACGGCGTGGCCTCCTCCGCCTCGATGTGCGCCAGCAGCCGCGCATACATCGTCGGCGGCCCGAGCAGGTTCGACACCTGCTCGTGCGCCAGCGCGTGCAGCACGTCGGCCGGCGAGAAGCTGCCGCGCAGCACCAGCGCTGCGCCGCCCGTGAGCGCAGCCATCAACACCGTGCCGATGCCGAAGATGTGCGTCATCGGCAGGAATGCATAGACGCGGTCGCGCTCGCCCAGGGCGCGCACCTGGGCCGACACGCGGCCGAAGTGCAGCAGCCCGCGGTGCGACACCATCACGCCCTTGGGCGTGCCCGAGGTACCGGAAGTGAAGATGATGGCGGCCGTGTCGGCCAATGCCGGATCGGGCTCGGTGCGCGCTTCGGCACGCACGGCCGAGCGCATCACGCCACCGAGCGCCGCGGCCGTTGCACCGGCCCTCTGCGCATGCTTTTCAGCGGCTTCGGAGGCGGCGGCCGTGAAGCAGCAGACACGGGCATCGGCGCGCTCGGCGATGGCAGCGATCTCGCCCGGCGACATGCGCGCATTCACACCGCACGACCATGCACCGACGCGGCTGCAGGCCATGAGCAGCGCGATGTGCGCCGCGCAGTTCTCGGCCACCAGCACCACGCGGTCGGTCGGCCGCACACCGGCGGCCAGCAGGTCTTGCGCGGCAACGTCGACCATCGCCTGCAGCGCGGCATAGGTCGTCGTGCCCGCAGGCTCGAAGAGGAAGACGGCATCGGGCGTGCTTGTCGCGCGTTCTTCCAGCAGGCTGTGGATGCGGCGCATCGGCTATTCCGCCTCGATGCCCTTGGACGCGGTCGCCCAGAGCTGGCGGTCGGACTTGCCCTTGGCCGCCAGCAGGTCGGCCGCGCCGGACCACACGTCGTAGCCCTGCTCGCGCAGCCGGCTCGCGATGTCCTCGCGCGCGAGCATCTTCTGCACGGCGGCGTTCATGCGCGCAACCAGCGCCGGGTCCATGCGCGCCGGACCGTACAGGCCGAACCAGCCGCCCACGTCGTAGCCCGGCACGCCCGATTCGATCATCGTCGGCACCTCGGGCAGCATGCGGTTGCGCTGGCGCGAGGTGACGGCCAGCGCGCGCACCTTGCCGGTCTGGATGAAGGGCTTCGAGGTGGCGATGATGTCGAACATCATGGTCACGGTGCCGGCCATCACGTCGGCGAGCGCGGGCGCACTGCCTTTGTAGGGCACGTGCGTGAGCTGCA
This sequence comes from Variovorax sp. Varisp46, assembly GCF_059491885.1. Lineage (NCBI taxonomy): Bacteria > Pseudomonadati > Pseudomonadota > Betaproteobacteria > Burkholderiales > Comamonadaceae > Variovorax > Variovorax sp. Varisp46. Next base: position 525,854 of record NZ_CP168515.1, on the reverse strand, counting down.
CGCCGGTCATCTTCTCGAGCAGCGCGCCGCTCAGGTGGTTGGACGCGCCCACGCCCGCCGAGCCATAGAACACCTTGCCGGGCCGTGCCTTCGCATAGGCCAGCAGCTCGGCCACGCTGTGCACCGGGACTTCGTTGTTGACCACGAGCACGTTGGTGTAGTCCACCAGCGGCGCGATGGGCGTCAGGTCCTTCATCGGATCGAAGGCCATGTGGCGCTGCACGTTCGGGTTGATGGTGATGGTCGGGCTCGCCCCGAAGAACAGCGTCGCGCCATCGGGCTGTGCTTTCGCGACCGCGTCGCCGCCGAGCGAGCCGCTGGCGCCGGGCCGGTTGTCGACGATGACCTGCGTCCCGAGTGGCGCGATGGGGCACGGCGGCCAGCGCCGCGCTGCCCGCCAGCGCGGCCACCCAATGCCGGCGCGAAAAGTCGATCGAGGTCATGAGCGTTGTCTCCTGTTATGAATTGCTTTGGCGGCTGCGTCGCTCACGCCGGCAGGTCGAGGACTTGCCGCGCGAGGATGTTGCGCTGGATCTCGTTGGTGCCGCCGTAGATCATTGCGGCCGTGGAGCCGATGAGCGGCGCGAGCACGTTGAAGGTCTGGCCGTCGAGCACCTGGTCGCCGGCCACGGCGCCCTGCTCGTCGCCCGCTTCGACCAGCAGCGCGCCGATGCGGTGGTAGGTCTCGCTGGCCCAGATCTTCAGCAGCGACACCGAAGCCGGCAGCGGCTTGCCCGCACGCACGATGTTCGCGAAGCCCGTGTACGCCGCCGACAGGTCGAGCACGTCCAGCCGCAGCGCTGCGAAGCGCTGCGCGAACACCGGGTCGGCGAACAGGCGCCGCGCCTGCGCCAGCCGCGCGAGCTGACCCAGCGCGTACTGCGACTGCTTGGGGCTGCCGAGGAAGATGCGCTCGAAGCCCAGCAGCGCCTTCGCGATGGTCCAGCCGCCGTGCAGCTTGCCCACGAGGTTCTCGGCCGGCACGCGCACGTTGTCGAAGAACACTTCGCAGAACTCGGGCTCGCCCGCCAGCGTGCGGATCGGCCGGACGGTGATACCCGGTGTGCGCAGGTCGCACAGCAGGAAGCTGATGCCCTCCTGCTTGCGCGCCTCCTTGTCGGTGCGCACCAGCATGAAGATGTGGTTGGCATCCTGCGCGAGCGTGGTCCAGATCTTCTGGCCGTTGACCACGAAGTGATCGCCCTGTGCATCGCGCGCGGGCAGGGCTTCGGTGCGCAGGCCCGCGAGGTCGGAGCCGGCGTTGGGCTCCGAATAGCCCTGGCACCACACATGCTCGCCGCTCAAGATGCGCGGCAGAAAGCGCTGCTGCTGTTCGGTCGTGCCGTGCTGGATGAGCAGCGGCCCGATCATCACGATGCCCTGGTCGGGTGCGCGCGCCACGCCGTACTGCTCCAGCTCCTCGATCCACGCGATGAGCTTGTCGGCGGGCAGGCCCATGCCGCCGTGCGCCTGCGGCCAGGCGGGCGCGATCCAGCCCTGCGCCGACAGCGTGAGGTACCACTCGCGCATCTCGCTCCAGCGTGCGCGGTGCGAGAGGTAGCGCAGCTGCTGCGGATAGCGCTGCTGCAGGAAGGCGCGCACCATGCGGCGGAACTCGGCCTCGGGCATGGTGGACCAGTCTGCCGTGCGCGGGAACTCGCCTTTCCAGGTGGCCGCGCCCGTGGTCGCTTCGGCATCTCCAGCCAGCACGGCATGCCGCCGCTGATGCGCACTGACATTCCCAAGCCACGCCGACAGGCACAGCACCCGCTTGTAGAACAGGCTCAGGTCGCACTCCTGCGTGTAGCCGATGGCGCCATGCAGCTGCACCGAGGTGCGCGAAGCCTGCAGCGCGGCGGCCGTGCAGCGCGCATTGACGCGGCTTGCCTCGGCTTCGAGCCGGTCGACCGTCAACCCCTGCCCTGCCACCGCCAGCACCTCGTTCAGCGTGGCCTGCGCCACTTCGAGATGGATGAACATGTCGACGCAACGGTGCTGCAACGCCTGGAAGCTGCCGATGGGCTTGCCGAACTGGGAGCGCGTGCGCAGGTAGGCCAGCGTCTGCGCCAGCATGGCCTGCCCCGCACCCAGCAGTTCGGCGGATTGAAGGATCTGGCCGGCCGCGAGTGCATGGCGCAAGGCGTCCTGCGCAGCCGGCCCTTCGGCCAGCACGGCCTCCGGCGGCAAGGCGACCTGCTCGAAGCGCAGGTTCGAGGCCTGGCCACCATCGACCAGCGGCACCAGCGCCTCCGTCACGCCTTCGGTGCCGCGCGGCACCCACAGCAGCACCGCGTCGTCGTCGCCGCGCGCCGACACCAGCCAGCCGCTGGCGGCCGCGCCGGGCAGCACCATGAGCTTTTCGCCCTGCAGCAGCACGCCGCCAATGTGGCCGGGCCGCGGCTCGCAGCCGCAGGCCAGCGGCACGGCGCTGAGGTCGCCAGCGCTCTCCTGCCATGCCAGCGCGGGCAGGCTGCGGCCTGTAATCAGTTCGGCGAGCAAGGCGTTCGCGCCCGGCGTACCGAGCCGCGCCAGCAGCAGCGCACTGAGGCCTGCCACGGCCAGCAGCGGCTCGGGTGCCACATGCTCGCCCGCGGCCCGCAGGATTTCCGCTGCGCCGTCGAGCTCCAGTGCGAGACCGCCGGCCGATTCGGGAGCCAGCATGCCGGGCCAGCCGAGCTCGGCGATTGCGCGCCAACCGTGCGCCTCATCGGCATCAGCTTGTTCCATACGCTCGCGCCGCCGCTGGATGGCGCGGCTGCGAACGAAGTAGTCGAGCGCCGCTTCGCGCATCGCCGAAAGTGATTCGAAGTCCATCGCCGCAGCGTGACAGAAGGCCCCGCCGGGCGGCATTCGCATTTGCCGAAGGGAGGGTTTTGCAATCACGCAGCCGCCTCGCGCGATGGAGGGCTAGATTCGGCGCCATGACCAAGATCAAGAAATCCCTGCACACCGAGCTGGGCCACAGCACGCCGGACAAGATCACCGTGCGCGGGCGCGACCTGCCTTCGGAAATCCTCGGCCACCTGAACCTCGGCGACATGGCCTTCCTGGAACTCACGGGCCGCATCCCGACGCCGCAGGAATCCGTCACCTTCAACGCCATCGTCGTCACGCTGGTGGAGCACGGCATTACACCCAGCGCGCTGGCTGCGCGCCTCACGTATGCGGGCGCCCCCGAAGCGCTGCAAGCCGCTGTGGCAGCGGGTCTTTGCGGCCTGGGAACGGTGTTCGTCGGCAGCACCGAGGGCGCGGCGAAGATGCTTTACGAAGCAATTCCCTTCGGCGAGAAGCCCACGCGCCCGCTCGCCGACATGGCGAAGGACATCGTGGCCGATCATCGCGCGCGCAAGCAGATCGTGCCGGGGCTGGGCCATCCGCTGCACAAGCCCATCGACCCGCGCACGCCGCGGCTGTTCCAGATCGCGGCGGAGAACGGCTTGTCGAGCCACTATGTCGCGCTGATGCAGGCGGTGCAGGAGGAAGCCGAGCGCGTGTCGGGCAAATCGCTACCGATCAACGCGACCGGTGCCATCGGCGCGATCGCGGCCGAGTTCGGCTTTCCGTGGAAGATCATCCGCGGCTTCGGCGTGATGGCGCGCGCCATCGGCCTCGTGGGCCACATCCTCGAGGAGATCGACGATCCGATGGCGGTCGAGATCTGGCAGCGCGTGGAGAAGGAAGCCGGCGGCCCGCGCCGGGACTGATGAGCAGCAGCAAACAATGAACAACGCCAACGACAAGAACTTCCCCGACATCCGCGACGCCGTGCGCGACCTGTGCACGCAGTTTCCCGATGCCTACTTCCGCAAGATCGACGAGGCGCGCGGCTACCCCGCGGAATTCGTCGACGCGCTCACCAAGGCCGGCTGGATGGCCGCGCTGATCCCGCAGGAGTACGGCGGCTCCGGCCTGGGCCTGACCGAGGCCTCGGTCATCATGGAAGAGATCAACCGCTGCGGCGGCAACTCCGGCGCCTGCCACGGCCAGATGTACAACATGGGCACGCTGCTGCGCCACGGCAGCGAGGCGCAGAAGCGCGCCTACCTGCCGAAGATCGCCAACGGGGAACTGCGCCTGCAGTCGATGGGCGTGACCGAACCCACCACCGGCACCGACACCACCAAGATCAAGACCACGGCCGTGAAGAAGGGCGACCGCTATGTCATCAACGGGCAGAAGGTGTGGATCTCGCGCATCCAGCATTCGGACCTGATGATCCTGCTGGCGCGCACCACGCCGCTGGCCGACGTGAGGAAGAAGTCCGAAGGCATGTCGATCTTCATCGTCGACCTGCGCGAGGCCATCGGCAAGGGACTGACGGTGCAGCCCATCCTGAACATGGTGAACCACGAGACCAACGAGCTGTTCTTCGAGAACCTCGAGATTCCGGCCGAGAACCTGATCGGCGAGGAAGGCCAGGGCTTCAAGTACATCCTCGACGGGCTCAACGCCGAGCGCACGCTGATCGCCGCGGAGTGCATCGGCGACGGCTACTGGTTCATCGACCGGGTAACGGCCTACACCAAGGAGCGCGTGGTGTTCGGCCGCCCGATCGGGCAGAACCAGGGCGTGCAGTTTCCGATTGCCGAAGCGTTCATCGAAGTGGAAGCAGCGAACCTGATGCGCTATGAAGCCTGCCGCCTGTTCGACGCGCACCAGCCCTGTGGCGCACAGGCCAACATGGCGAAGTACCTGGCGGCCAAGGCGAGTTGGGAGGCGGCCAACGCCTGCCTGCAGTTCCACGGCGGCTTCGGCTTCGCCTGCGAATACGACATCGAGCGCAAGTTCCGCGAGACGCGGCTCTACCAGGTGGCGCCGATTTCCACCAACCTGATCCTGAGCTACGTGGCGGAGCACATGCTCGGCCTGCCACGCTCGTTCTAAATGAGGGATGCGATTGCCATGAACGCTGTGGACCACCCGAGCAAGGTGCTCGCGACCTTCGCCGCCGAGCTGAGGTTCGACGCCATCCCCGCCCCCGTGCTTCGCCGCACCGAGGACCTGATGCTCGACTGGCTGGGCTCCGTGCTCGCCGCGCGCACCGCACGGCCGGTGCGCAGCATCGAACGACTCGCGCAGATGATGGGCCCCGCCGAGGGGCCCAGCGAGCTGCTGATCTCGCGCCGCACCAGTTCGCCGGTGTTCGCGGCGCTCGTCAACGCGGCGGCCTCGCACTTCGTGGAGCAGGACGACGTGCACAACGGCTCGGTGTTCCACCCGGCCGCCGTCGTCATCGCGCCCGCGCTGGCCGTGGCGCAGAGCGTCGGCGCGAGCGGCGCGCAACTGCTCACCGCGGTGGTGGCGGGCTATGAGGTCGGAATCCGAGTCGGCGAATTCCTCGGCCGCTCGCACTACAAGACCTTCCACACGACCGCGACGGCGGGCACGCTCGCCGCTGCAGCAGCGGTCGGCCGCCTGCTGGACCTCACGCCGCAGCAGATGCTGCACGCCTTCGGCTCGGCCGGCACGCAGTCGGCCGGTGTGTGGGAGTTCCTGCGCGATGCGGCCGACTCCAAGCAACTGCACTGCGCGCACGCGGCGGCGAGCGGGCTGATGTCGGCCTACCTTGCGCAGGACGGCTTCACCGGCGCGGCGAAGATCCTCGAGGGCGCGCAGGGCCTGGGCGTCGGCATGTCGAGCGATGCCGATCCGGCGAAGCTCGTCGATGGCCTCGGCACACGCTGGACACTGGCCGAAACCTCCTTCAAGTACCACGCCTCCTGCCGCCACACCCACCCCGCCGCCGACGCGCTGCTGCAGGTGATGACGCAGAACAAGCTCAAGCCCGCCGACGTGTCGCGCGTGACCACGTACGTGCACCAGGGCGCCATCGACGTGCTGGGCCGCGTGACGGTGCCCGCGACCGTGCACCAGGGCAAGTTCTCGATGGGCACGGTGCTGGGCCTCATTGCCGTGCACGGCCGCGCAGGCCTCGGCGAGTTCGACCGCGACTTTCTCGCGCCCGAAGTCTCGGCCTTCCGCGACAAGGTGACGATGCAGCTCGACGCCGAAGTCGACACTGCCTACCCCGCGCGCTGGATCGGCAAGGTCAGCGTACACACCGCCGACGGCCGCACGCTGCAGGGCCGCGTCGACGAACCCAAGGGCGACCCCGGCAACAGCCTGAGCCGCACCGAGATCGAGGACAAGATGCAGCGCCTCGCGCACTACGGTGAAGGCGTGACGGCAGACGAGGCGAAGGCGCTGTGCGAGCGTGTCTGGCAGTTGGCCGATACGCCGCGCGTGGGCCGCTGGCTGGGCTGAGCGAGATCAGGCGAAAAGGCGCCCCTGGCCGGACAAGCGCGGATCGAGCCCCGCGGTGCCGACGAGGTCCCAGAAGCCCGCGGGCGAACTGGAGACCACGGGCACCTGCAGCCGGGCCTCCACTTCGCGCACCGCGTCGAGCGTGACCAGCCCCCCGCAAGAGATCAAGACCCCATCAGCGCCGGGCTGTGCATCGAACACCTTGATGCACAGATCGACCAGCACCTGCGTAGGCACCTGCCCCACGACCTGCACATCGGAAATCGACAGCCCTTCGAGCCCCAGCGTCTCGATGTCGCTCTGCTCCAGGTAGCGCCGCAGATGCACGTTGACCTCGTCAATGTAGGCCGTGGCCACCGCCACGCGCCGCACGCCGAGATGCCGCAACCCGCCGACGACGGCGTTGCTCATCGTGGTGCAGGGCAGTCCAGTGGCGCGTGCCATCTCGGCTTCGAGCTGCTGGTTGAACGCCGCGCCGCGAAAGAAGCTCAGCGAGGTGCCCATGAGCGAGACCGCGCTGACGCCCTCGTCCTTGAGCGCCACGGCCTTCTCGACCACCGAATCGATGACGTCGAGATAACCACGCGTGGAGATTTCGCCGAGGCCCAGGCCTCTCGCGCTGAAGCGGATGCGTTCGCCGTAGAGCAGCGGGCCATCTACTGGCACTGCGCCGGCTGCGGGGGGCACGATCAGGCCCAGGTGGGGTTGCGTCATTTCAGTTGCTCCGATTGATGTTGAGTGCTCTTTGTTCGAGGCGTGTGCACAGGCCACCGGGTACTCCCCCCGCGAATGTCCCCCGCCCTTCGGGCTCCTCCTTTATTTCGCTGCGGGGAGCACTCGATGCCCTGTGCACAGTGGGCGCTCTGCCCGTGTCGGCGGTTCGAGCGCTCTGCTGAACGATCGCGACGGCGGGGTGCCTTGCGCAGCGAAATAAAGGGGGAAGCCGCAGGCCGGAGGACATTCGCGGAGCAAGGTACCCCGTCGGCGTGAGCGCCCCACGATCAGAAAACCTCAGTTCCCCTCAGCCACGATGTGCTGGTCAGAAATGATCTTCTTCCACCGAGAAATCTCCGCAGCCATGTCCTTCCCAAGCTGCGAAGGCGTTGCATAGGCGCGCAGCGTGCCCTGCGCCGCAGCCGCGGTCCCGGCCTCCGGCGTATCGAGCACCGACTTCACCGCAGCCGACAGCTTCTCGACCACATCGTTAGGCGTGCCCGCGGGTGCCAGCACGAAAATTCGCGGCGCCACGTCGAAGCCCGGCAGTGCATCGGCCAGCGGCGGCACGCTCTGCGCGCCTTCGAGCCTGGCCGTGTTCATCAACGCCAGTGCGCGCAGCTTTCCCGCCTTGGCCTGCGCCATGCCGGCCGTGGCGCTCACCACGCCGATGGGAATCTGGCCGCCGATCACGTCGGGCACGATCTGCGCGGCGCCGCGGTACGGCACGTGCACCACCGAGCTGCCGGTCGCCTGCTTGAGCATCTCGAAGCCCAGGTGCTGCACCGTACCGACGCCCGAAGTCGCGTACGAGTAGCGCGCGGCGTTGGCCTTGAGTTCCTTCACCAGTTCGGCCGGCGTCTTCGCCGGAAAGTCGTTGCCCGTGACGATCATCAGCGGCGAGATGAAGGCGCCCGCCACCGGCTTGAAGCTCGTGAGCGGGTCGATGCCGATCTTCGGCTGCAGCAGCTTGGCGATCAGCAAGGCACTGTCACCCATCATCAGCGTGTAGCCGTCGGGCGGCGCCTTGGCGACGAACTCGGCCGCGATGAGGCCGGTGGCGCCGGTGCGGTTTTCCACCAGCACCTGCTGGCCCAGCGCCGCCGACAGGCGCACGCCGAGCAGGCGCGCGACCGCATCGACCCCGCCGCCGGCCGAGTAGCCGACCACGAGCCGGATCGGCTTGTCGGGATATTTCTGGGCCCACGCCGCCGGCGCCGCGAGCGCGCACGCAAGGCCCAGGGCCGCCATTGCGCGCAAGGCATGGCGGCGCGCGGGGCGAATCGCTTGTCTGGCTTTCATCTTGTCTCCGTTGTCTGGATCGGAATCGCCGGCTGTCTGTCGCGGCCCGGTCGTGAAGGAAAGTGTCGCCTGCCCGGAAGGCTCAGGCCTTGCCCTTGCCGTGCGAGGTCGGCAGCTTCGCCAGCTCGCGCACGCGCTCGGCGTTGGGCGCGAAGCCCAGGCCCGGCGTCTCGGGCAGCGTGAGCCAGCCTTGGTCGGGTACCGGCAGGCCGTCGAAGATCTGCTTGAGCATCTGCACCGCGACGTAGTGGTACTCGACCAGCCCGCCGTTCGACACGCCCGCGTGCAGGTGCATGTTGTGGAAGGGCCAGGCGCCGCCGTTGTCGATGGGCACGTTGAAGGCCTGCGCCATGCCGGCGATCTTCAAGCACTGCGAATAGCCGCCGGAGATGGTGACGTTGGGCTGCAGCACGTCGGCCGCCTGGTTCACCAGCAAGTCGCGAAAACGGAAGGCCAGGCCTTCGTTCTGGCCGCAGGCGAGCGGGATGGTGGTGCGCGTGCGCAGTTGGGCCATCTGGCGCACGTCGTTCTGCGTCAGCGGCTCCTCGAAGAAGCTGATGCCGTAGGGCTCGATGCGGCGCGCGAGCTCGCTCGCATGGAACAGGTCGAGGCCGCAGTTGGCATCGACATAGAGCTTCACCTCGGGGCCCGCGGCCTCGCGCACGGCGGCCACGCGGCGCACGTCCTCGGCGATCACCTCGTCGAGCGGACGCGGCTCGTCGCGGCGTGCGAGTGCGTGGTTGCCGACCGTCATCTTCAGGCGCTGGAAGCCCTGCGAGACCCAGAGCTTCGCAGCGGCCGCGAGCTGGTCGCGCTCGAAGAAGCCGAAGCCGAAGGTGGCGTAGACCGGCACCTTCGACCGTGCGCCGCCCAGCAGGCGCCACAGCGGCTGGCCGAGCGCCTTGGCCTTGATGTCCCACAGCGCGATGTCGAGCGCGGCAATGGTGTGGCTGGCATAGCCGGTCTGGCCGCGCGGCGAGAGCAGCCAGTAGAGCTTTTCCCACAGGCGCTCGGTGGTCATCGGGTCTTCGCCGATGAGCGCGGGGCCGGCCACCTCGCGCACGGCGGCGGCGATGATTTCCTCCTCGGTGATGGCGGTCATGCCGTGGCCGACGAGGCCGGTGTCGGTCTCGATCTCGGCGAGGCACAGCGAGAGCGAAGTCTGCTTGTTCAGGCCGACCACGTCGATGGTCACGGGGATGTTCAGCGGCGTGGCGCTGACGCGAACGATCTTCAAGGGTGTCTCCTTTGGTTTGCGCGATCTTTGCGCGCGCACCGCGGGAGAACAATTCGTTTTTGGCGGACGCAAGGCTTCGTGCGGCGCGAAGCCTCGTGCTCAGTCCGGCAGGCCGAGGTGTTCCAGCACCGAGCGCGCCGCGACCGTCAGGTCTTGCTGCCTGCGCACGCACAGCAGGTGGCGCCGCACCGCCCAGGGCGCATCGAGCTTCAGACAGCGCAGCCGCAGGATCTGCAACTGCGGCAGGATCGCCGCATAGGGCAGCACGCCGATACCGACGCCCTGCTCCACCATGCGGCACACCATGTCGAAGCTCCCGACCTGCATGCGTACCTTGAGCGGCGCCTGCGCCTCCAGTGCGGCGGCCAGCAGCACGCGGTGCAGCGCCGTGCCTTCGCGCACCACGATATGGTCGTAGCGCAGCGCCTCGTCCACGCCGATGCGCCGGCGCCGCGCCAGCGGGTGGTCGCGCGCAACCACCACGGCCAGTTCGTCGTTGCGGTAGGGCAGGCATTCGAGCCCGTCGGCCGGCGTGTTGCCTTCGATCACGCCGATATCGGCCAGCCCTGCCTGCACGGCCTTGACCACCTCGGTGCTGGCGCGCTCCTGCAGGTCGATCTTGAGCACGGGGTGCAGGCGCAGGAAGGAGCCGATCTGCGCCGGGAGGAACTGCGCGATGGTCGATGCGTTGGCCGTGATGCTGACCACGCCCGCCACGCCGTTCTGGAAGTCGTCGAGCTCGGCGCCGAGCCGGTCCATGGCCGAGAGCACGGCGCGCGCATGCAGCAGCAGGCCGTGGCCCGCCGAGGTCAGCGTGACGCCGCGCGCATGGCGCACCAGCAGCGGCAGCCGTGCGCGGGCCTCGAGGTCGGAGATGCGCTTGCTGGCGGCCGCAAGCGCGATGTGGCAGCGCTTCGCGCCCTCGCTGATGCTGCCGTGGTCGGCCACGGCCACGAACAGGCGCAGCGACTTCAGGTCGGCGGACATGACGGCCAACAACGCCTTCAGGGCGCGACGAGGTGGTCGAACAGCTCGCGCGCCGAGGCCGGCAGCTGCTCGCGGTTGCGCGCGATCAGCTTGAGTTCGCGCTCGGCCCAGGCATCGCTGAGCGCGACGATGGAGATGCGCATGGCCATCGCGAGGCGCTGCGCCGACGACGACGGCAGCACGCCAACGCCCACGCCCGCCTCGATCATCAGGCAGATCGCCTCGAAGCTGCTGACCTGGATGCGCGGGTTGAAGCCCCGCCCCGCCAGTTCGGCGCGGCGCTGCAGGAAGCGGTGGATGGCGCTGCCGTGGTGCAGGCCCACGTGCTGTTCGTCGAGCGTGTCGGCGAAGGCCACCGAAGGGGCGCCCGCGAGGTGGTGCGTGAGCGGCACCACCAGCACGAGCTGGTTGCGCCCGAACGCTCGAGCATCGAACTCGCCGGTATGCACGTCGCCGGCAAGGATGCCGATGTCGGCCTCGCCGTCGGCCACGGCGCGCACGATCTCTTCGCTGAGGTATTCGCGCAGGTCCACCTGCACGGCCGGATGCTGCGTGAGGAAGCCCGCGAGCTTCTGCGGCAGGTACTCGGTGATCGAGGTGGTATTGGCGAACACGCGCACATGGCCCTTGATGCCCTTGCCGAAGTCCTGCATGTCGCAGCGCAGGTGCTCCATCTGCTGCATCACGCGCTTGGCATGGTAGAGCACGGCCTGCCCCGCGGCCGTGAGGCTCACGCCCTGCGCGCTGCGATGCAGCAGCTTGCCGCCCACGGCCTCTTCCATCTGCTTGATGCGCGTGGAGGCGGCGGCCAGCGAGATGCAGGCCTTCTCGGCGCCGCGCGTGAGGCTGCGCGCCTCCGCCACGTAGACGAACAGTTTCAGGTCGAACAGGTCGAAATGCAGGTTCACCGGTCAGGCGCGCGAGGAAGGAAAGTAACGCGCATTGTCCGGCGAATGGCGCCGTGCGCGCCCGCCTGCGGGTTTGTCCTCAGACGGGGTCCCAGCTGAACACGTCGGCCGAGCGGTCGAGCGGGAAGAAGCTCGCGCGCATCGCGGGCATGGCGTGCTCGGCGATGCTCTGCGGCGTCCAGCCCTCGGAGCGGTGGATCGAGCGCACCGGGCGCGGCTGGCTGATGAGCGAGATCTCGTTGTTGCGCACCGAGAAGATCTGGCCGTTGACCGCACCCGCCGCCTCGCTCGCGAGGTACACCGCCAGAGGTGCGACCTTGGCCGGCGTCATCTGCTTGATCTTGTCGACGCGGGCGCGCTGCTCGTCGGTGTCGGTGGGAATCGCGCCGATCATGCGGCTCCAGGCAAAGGGCGCGATGCAGTTCGAGCGCACGTTGAATTTCTGCATGTCGAGCGCGATCGACTTCGACAGCGCGACGATGCCGAGCTTGGCGGCCGAGTAGTTGGCCTGGCCGAAGTTGCCGATCAGGCCCGAGGTGGAGGTCATGTGCACCAGCGCGCCCGCGTTCTGTTCCTTGAAGTGCACGGCCGCCGCGCGGCTCACGTGGTAGGCGCCGTAGAGATGCACCTTGAGCACCGAGTCCCACTCGTCGACCGACATCTTGTGGAAGAAGCGGTCGCGCAGGATGCCCGCGTTGTTGACCGCCGCGTCGATGCGGCCGAAGCTGTCGAGCGCGCACTGCACGATACGCGCCGCGCTGGCGGCATCTGCCACGCTGTCGGTGTTGGACACGGCCTGGCCGCCGGCCGCACGGATCTCGTCGACCACCTGCTGCGCGGGGCCGGCGCTGCCGCCGGCGCCATCGAGCGCGGCGCCGATGTCGTTGACCACCACTTTCGCGCCGTGGGCCGCCATGGCCAGCGCGATGTCGCGCCCGATGCCGCCGCCCGCGCCCGTGACGACGACCACTTTTCCTTCAACCATGTTTGTCTGTGCTCCGGAGGTTCTTTCGACCGCGGGTTCGCGGGCATATTTCAGAATGCCACAGGCGAAGCGAAAGCGGGTTTCAGGTTTCCGAAGAGGGCCTTCGGCGCGGCCCCGGGGACGACTATTGGCGCGCCGTGCGGATGTTCGCAGGCAGCGCCTGCGGCCAGCTCGTGCGGAACGGATTGATGTCCAGCCCGCCGCGCCGCGTATAGCGCGCATACACCGCGAGCTTGGTCGGCTTGCAGCGGCTCCAGATGTCCGTGAACATGCGCTCGGCGCACGGTTCGTGGAACTCGTTGTGGTTGCGAAAGCTCACGATGTACGCCAACAGCCCGGCCTGGTCGATGGGCGGGCCGCTGTAGCGGATCTGCACGCTGCCCCAGTCGGGCTGGCCGGTGACAAGGCAGTTGCTCTTGAGCAGGCGGCTTGTGAAGGTTTCGTTCACATGCACCTGCGTGGCATCGCTGCCCAGCAGCTCCGGCGCGGGCTGGTAGTGGGTGCACTCGATGTCGAGGCGGTCGAGGTCGAGGCCGTCGAGTTCGTGCACCGGCTCGCGGTCGAACATGTCGGGCGCCATCAGCTTCACGCCGATGCCGGCCGACTGGTCGCTGCCGCGCCACGCGGCTTCGGACAGGTCCGCGCGCAGGCGCTCGCGCACCGCGTCGGCGCTCGCGAACTGGCTGTTGTTGAAGCTGTTGAGATAGAGCTTGAAGCTCTTGCTCTCGATGATGTTGGGCGTCTCGCACGGAATGGTGAAGTGCACGATGGCCAGCTGCGGCTTGCCGCGCAGGTTGAGCCAGCTCACCTCGAACGCGGTCCAGAGGTCGGCGCCGAAGAAGGGCAAGGCATCGGACCTGATGCCCATGGCCTCGCGCTGCGTGGCGCGCGCGATGGGAAACAGCAGCGTGGGGTCGTAGCGGTCGGCGTAGGCCGAGGCGCGGCCGAGCTGCGATTGCTCGGGCGTGTTGGAGTTCGGGTCGTGGCTCATGGTGTGGCGTTTCTGGCCTCCGCTGCATGCGCGAACGGAGCAATGTGGTTGGCGAGGATGGTGCACACCTCGGGCGGCAGGTCGTGGCCCATGCCGGGGATGGCGACGAATTGCGAACCGGGAATGCGCCTGGCGGTGTCCTCGCCGCAGGCAATGGGCACGAGCGCATCGGCGTCGCCGTGCAGCACCAGCGTGGGCGACTGGATGCGCGCCAGCACCTGCGGCCGGTCGGCATCGGCGCCGACGGCCAGCATCTGCCGCATCAGCCCGGCCGGGCGGTATGCGCGGCGCATGCTGAAGGTGAGGCGCGCGGCCAGTTCTTCGTCGCTCTGCGGGTAGGCGGGGCTCTGGATCAGCCGCAGCAGCCGAATGCTGTGCGCGACCAGCGCAGCCTCGTCGCGGCCCACCGGACGGCGCATGAGCATGGAGGCCACCTCGCGGCGCGGCCCGGGCAGGCCGCGTGCGCCGCTGGAGCTCATGATGCTCACAAGGCTGGTCGTGCGCTGCGGTGCGGTAGCGGCCATGCGCTGGGCAATCATGCCGCCCATGGAAGCGCCGACGATGTGGGCCCTTTCAATGCCCAGCGCATCGAGTACACCGAGCGAATCAAGGGTCATGTCTTGCAGCGTGTAGGCAGAGCGCACCGGCAGGCCGAGGCGATGGCGGATGGTTTCCCACACGACGTTGCCCACGCCCGCATGGTCGAAGCCCTGGCTCAGGCCGATGTCGCGGTTGTCGTGGCGCACCACGCGAAAGCCCGCGTCGACCAGCTGCTGCACGAAGCCCGTGGGCCATGCGACCAGCTGCATGCCCAGGCCCATGATGAGCAGGATCACGGGGCGACCCTCGCCTCCGGTGTCGTCGACTTCGATCTGCAGGCCGTTGGCGGTGACTTTCATCGGCTTCTTGCTTACTTGAACTCGCGCTCGCGCAGCCACTTGGTGGCGACCCACTTCTCGCCCGCCAGCACCGGCGCGCCGCCGTGCAGCGTGCGAGTGACGGGGTCGGGCCGGTCATAGCTGAAGAACACGCCGCAGCCGCGCACCGGCGCCACTTCGAGGCCCACGTCGGGGAAGGTGGTGGCGCCGCCGCCTTCGGGCTCCTGCAGGTACATCACCAGCGTGGCGACACGCTGGCCGCCGCGCTTGAGGATGGTGGGCGTGCCGGGTTCGCCGGGGTCGAAGTAGTCGTAGTGCGGGCGGTACTGCGCGCCGGGGGCGTAGCGCAGGATCTGCAGGCCCTCGCCGTATTCGAGCGGCCAGCGCAGCAGCGTGGCGAGGCGCTGCTCCAGCCGCGCGACGATCTCGTTCTCGCCGCGTTCGAAGAACATGCCGTCGCTGGTGCGGTCGACGTTGAGCACCTCGCCGCCGGTGCGGGTCTCCACGGTGAGCGAACGCGCGAGCCGAACACGCGCCGCAGCGATCAGGCCTTCGCACTCCTCGGCCGACAGCAGGTTGCCGAACACGACGACACGCGGATGCCGCATGGTCTGCAGCACCTGCACGCGGCGGTCGCCGGCATCGAGGTACAGCGGCGCACCGTCGAGGTCGGGGCCGGGCATTTTGGTGCGCACGGGCGGCAGGGCCACCTCCACGTTGGGGAATCCGGCCTCGAGCTGGGCCAGCGCCGTGTCGGCGGCGGCATCGTGCCAGCCGGCCGCGCGCATGGAAGCGCGCAGCGCTGGCACCGAGTGCCCGGCCGCGAGCTGGGCCACCAGCCACTCGCGCAGTTCCGGACTGATCGGTTGCGACATCAGACTTTCCTCCTGAACACCAGCCTTTCGGCTGTCGATGCTTCTGCATCGAAACCATAACCCTCGAGGTCGAACTTTTCCAGTGCCTTGGGCGTCGCCGCCTTGTGCTGCACGGCCCAGCGGGCCAGCAGGCCGCGCGCGCGCTTGGCGAAGAAGCTCACGATCTTGTACCTGTCGCCCTTCCACTCCTCGAACACGCATTCGACCACACGGGCCTTGAGCACCTTCTTGTCGACCGACTTGAAGTACTCCTGCGAGGCGACGTTGACGACCACCGGCGTGCGGTCGGCCGCGAGGCGCTCGTTGAGGTGCTCGGCGATGCGCGAACCCCAGAAGGCGTAAAGGTCCTTGCCGTGGCGATTGGCCAGTTGCGTGCCCATCTCGAGGCGGTAGGGCTGCAGCAGGTCGAGCGGGCGCAGCAGGCCGTAGAGGCCGCTGAGGATGCAGACGTGGTCCTGCGCCCAGGCCAACTGCCCCTTGGTGAGCGTGCGGGCATCGAGGCCGCCGTAGACGTCGCCGTCGAAGGCGAAGGCGGCCTGGCGGGCGTTCTTCTCGGTGCTCTTGCCGGACCAGGCTTGGTAGCGGGCCACGTTCAGGGCGGAGAGCTTGTCCGACAGGTGCATCAGCTCGGAGATCTGCTGGGGCGACTTCTCGCGCAGCAGCCTGATCAGCTCGACCGAGGGGCCGCGCGGAGATTCGAAATGGGGTTGAGTGGCGGGGATTTCAGAGGGAACCGGAGTGTCGTAGTCGAGCGACTTCGCAGGGGAAAGCAGGAACAGCATGGCGGAATTATCAGTGGCTGCCGTGACGCCGGGCCGCGCCGGTAAAATCGCGGGCTATCCCACCCTGCCTCCCCACGGCTCCCTGAAGGGCCGTTCCGTATTCCCATGAGCGAACCCACCACTTCTCCCGCCCAGCCTGGCCTGGACAGCCTTTCCAAATCGTTCGAGCCCGCCGCCATCGAGGCGCACTGGGGCCCCGAATGGGAGAAGCGCGGCTACGCCAAGGCCGGCTTCAGAGGCACGCAGCAACCCAAGGAAGGCGCCGAATCGTTCGCGATCCAGCTGCCGCCCCCCAACGTGACGGGCACGCTGCACATGGGCCATGCGTTCAACCAGACGATCATGGACAGCCTCGCGCGCTACCACCGCATGAAGGGCGACAACACGCTGTGGTTGCCGGGCACCGACCACGCGGGCATCGCCACGCAGATCGTGGTGGAGCGCCAGCTGCAGGAGCAAAAGCTCAGCCGCCATGACCTGGGCCGCAAGAACTTCGTGGCGCGCGTGTGGGAATGGAAAGAGAAGTCGGGCAACACCATCACCGAGCAGATGCGCCGCATGGGCGACACGGTGGACTGGAGCCGCGAATATTTCACGATGGACGACGATCTCTCGAAGGTGGTCACGCACACCTTCGTGAAGCTGTATCAAGAAGGCCTGATCTACCGCGGCAAGCGCCTGGGCAACTGGGACCCGGTGCTCAAGACCTCGGTGAGCGACCTCGAAGTCGAAAGCGAAGAGGAAGACGGCTCGCTCTGGCACATCGCCTATCCGCTGGAAGACGGCAGCGGCACGCTGACCGTGGCCACCACCCGGCCCGAGACCATGCTCGGCGACACGGCCGTGATGGTTCATCCGGAAGACGAGCGCTACAAACACCTGATCGGCCAGCGCGTGAAGCTGCCGCTGGTCGACCGGCTGATCCCGATCATTGCCGACGACTACGTCGACAAGGAATTCGGCACCGGCGTGGTGAAGGTCACGCCCGCGCACGATTACAACGACTACGCCGTCGGCCAGCGCCACAAGCTCGAGATGATCGGCGTACTCACGCTCGACGCGACCATCAACGACAACGCCCCCGAGAAGTACCGCGGCCTGGACCGCTTCGTGGCGCGCAAGGCCATCGTGGCCGACCTCGACGCGCTGGGCCTGCTGGTCGAGGTGAAGAAGCACAAGCTGATGGTGCCGCGCTGCGCGCGCTCGGGCGCCATCGTCGAACCGATGCTCACCGACCAGTGGTACGTGGCCATGACGCGCCCCGGCGCCGATGGCCAGTCGATCGCGCAGAAGGCCATCGACGTGGTGAAGTCGGGCGAGGTGCGCTTCGTGCCCGAGAACTGGGTCAACACCTACAACCACTGGATGGAGAACATCCAGGACTGGACGATTTCGCGCCAGCTCTGGTGGGGCCACCAGATTCCGGCCTGGTATGACGAGGATGGCAAGGTGTACGTGGCCGAGACCGAGGCCGACGCGCAGGCCAAGGCGCCCGGCAAGAAGCTCGTGCGCGACGAGGACGTGCTCGACACCTGGTACTCGGCGGCGCTGGTGCCCTTCTCCTCGCTGGGCTGGCCCGCGAAGACGCAAGACCTCGACCTGTACCTGCCCTCGACCGTGCTGGTGACGGGCTACGACATCATCTTCTTCTGGGTCGCCCGGATGATCATGATGACCAAGCACTTCACCGGCAAGGTGCCGTTCAGGGACGTGTACATCCACGGCCTGGTGCGCGACGCGCATGGCAAGAAGATGAGCAAGTCCGAAGGCAACGTGCTCGACCCGGTGGACCTGATCGACGGCATCGAGCTGCCCGCGCTCCTGGACAAGCGCACGCAGGGCCTGCGCAAGCCAGAGACGGCGCCGGCCGTTCGCAAGAACACGCAGAAGGAGTTTCCGGACGGCATTCCGGCCTTCGGCGCCGATGCGCTGCGCTTCACCTTCGCGTCGCTGGCCTCGCTGGGCCGCAGCATCAACTTCGACTCGAAGCGCTGCGAGGGCTATCGCAACTTCTGCAACAAGCTGTGGAACGCCACGCGCTTCGTGCTGATGAACTGCGAAGGCCAGGACTGCGGCCTGCTGGAACACACGAAGGAAGACTGCAAGGTGGGTGGCAAGGCCCACGGCTACCTGAAGTTCAGCCGCGCCGATTTCTGGATCGTGTCGCAGCTGCAGCGCGTCGAGGCCGAGGTGGCCAGGGGCTTCGAGGAATACCGACTCGACAACGTGGCCACCGCGATCTACCAGTTCGCCTGGGACGAGTTCTGCGACTGGTACCTGGAAATCGCCAAGGTGCAGATCCAGACCGGCGACGAGGCGCAGAAGCGCGCCACGCGCCGCACGCTGATCCGCACGCTCGAGACGCTGCTGCGCCTGGCGCACCCGGTGATTCCGTTCATCACGGAAGAGCTGTGGCAGAAGGTATCGGCGGTTGCAGGACGTGAGGGCGAGTCGATCATGGTCGCCGCCTATCCGAAGAGCCAGCCCGAGAAGATCGACGAGGCGGCCGAGGCGCACGTGGCGCGGCTGAAGGCGCTGGTCGATGCATGCCGCACGCTGCGTGGCGAGATGAACGTGTCGCCGGCCACGCGACTGCCGCTCTACGCGGTGGCCGACGACGCCGAAGGCGCGGCCTTCCTGCGCGATTCGGCGCCGGTGCTCCAGGCGCTGGCAAAGCTCAAGGAAGTGAAGGTCTTCGACGACGAGGCTTCGTGGTCGGCCGCGGCCGAGGCGGCGCCCGTGGCGGTGGTCGGCGCTGCGCGCCTGTGCCTGCACATGGAGATCGACAAGGCGGCCGAGAAGCTTCGCATCGGCAAGGAAATCGCGCGCATCGAAGGCGAGATCGCGAAGGTAAACGGCAAGCTCGGCAACGAAGCCTTCGTTGCGAAGGCGCCGCCAGCGGTGATCGAGCAGGAACGCAAACGCCTGGCTGACTTCACGGCCATGCTGGAGCGTTTGCGCGATCAGCTTGTGCGTCTTGGCTGACACACGAGAGGCCGGGAAGGCGTTTAGGATGTTGAGAACGGTTTCGCGCCGCGCCGTCACATCATCCTGCACCCCCCTTTGAAGAAAGACGCTGTACTGCCCATGTCCACTTCCTCGACCCGCATTCGCAAGGCCGTATTCCCCGTTGCAGGCTTTGGTACTCGCTTCCTGCCAGCCACCAAGGCACAGCCGAAGGAAATGCTGCCCGTGGTCGACAAGCCGCTGATCCAGTACGCCGTCGAGGAAGCCTACGCCGCGGGCATCCGCGACATGATTTTTGTGACCGGGCGCAACAAGCGTGCGATCGAAGATCACTACGACACCGCCTACGAACTCGAGAGCCAGCTCGAAGCCAGCGGCAAGGATGCGCTGCTCAACATCGCGCGCTCGGTGTCGCCCGACGACATGACATGCTCGTACGTGCGCCAGCCGCGCATGCTGGGCCTGGGCCATGCGGTGCTGTGTGCCGAGCACCTTGTGGGCAACGAACCCTTCGCCGTGCTGCTGGCGGACGACCTGATGGTCGGCCCCGAGGGCGGCCAGCCCGTGCTGGCGCAGATGACCGCGGTTTTCAGCCGCCTCGGCGGCTCGCTGCTTGCGGTGCAGGAAGTGCCGCTGGCGCACGTCAAGCGCTACGGCATCGTGGCCGGCGACGTGATCGAGGAAGGCCTGGTGAAGGTCAACCGCATGGTCGAGAAGCCCAAGCCCGAAGACGCGCCCTCGCGCCTGGGCGTGGCCGGCCGCTACATCCTCACGCCGGGCGTGTTCGACGAGATCCGCAACCAGCCCAAGGGCGCGGGCGGCGAGATCCAGTTGACCGACGGCATCGCCGCGCTGATGAAGAAGGAATCGGTCTACGCCTATTCGTACAAGGGCATCCGCTACGACTGCGGCAGCAAGGAAGGCTTTCTGCAGGCGTCGGTGGAACTGGCGCTGGCCCACCCCGAGGTGGGCGCGGAGTTTCGCGAATACCTCAAGAGCCTGAAGCTGTAGCCGCTTCTTCTTCGGGCTCCATCGTGAACGAAGGAAGGGCCGCTGACGCGGCCCTTTTCTTTTCTTTTTGTCAGCGCCGCTTCAGCACGTGGATGAAGTCGCCGCCCACGGTTTCCTGTGCCATCAGCTCGTTGCCCGTCTGGCGTGCGAAGGCCTGAAAGTCGCGGATCGATCCTGGATCGGTCGACACCACCTTCAGCAGCTGCCCGCTCGCCATCTCGTTGAGCGACTTCTTCGCCTTGAGGATCGGCAGCGGGCAGTTCAGCCCGCGCGTGTCGAGCTCGCGATCAACTTGCATTGCCCGGCTCCGGGGGCAGGTTCAGGCCGCGGCGGCGCTCTTCGTTCTCGGCCGCGGTGAAAAACACGGGCTCATGGCCGCGCGTGCGCAGCCAGTCGGCCAGCGCGTAGCCGGTGCCAGCGGGCCAGCACTTGAGGTCGGGCAGGTCATAGAGGCGGTAATCCACCAGCTCGGGCGAAAGCTTCACCTCGCCATCGGCCACCACGTGGTACGCAATGATGATCTGGTTCATGCGCTGGAAGTCGTAGGCGCCGACGATCTTCGCGGCGCTGATGTCGAGGTTGGTTTCTTCCTTCACCTCGCGCGCAATGCCCTCCTCCGGCGTCTCGCCGGCCTCCATGAAGCCGGTGATCAGCGCAAACATCTTGCCGGGCCAGGCCGCATTGCGCGCCAGCAGCACCTGGCCGCGGTATTCGACGATGGCCGCGAGCACCGGGGTCGGGTTGTTCCAGTGCGTGTGGCCGCAGTTGGGACAGCGCAGTCGCTCCTTGGGGCCGCCGTCTTCCATCAGCGCGATCCACTCGAGGGGCGTGGCACAGACTTGGCAGAACTTGGGGTGGGGCATGAAGTCTCTTTCTTTTCTTTCCGGCCACGAACGCACCTGGATGGCGCGCTGCGGCGGTTGCCTGCCGCTTATGCGGGGAAGACGCCGGTGGAGAGATAGCGGTCGCCGCGATCGCATACGACGAACACGATGGTGGCGTTCTCCACCGTCTTCGCCACCTGGAGCGCGGCCCACAGCGCACCGGCCGCCGAGATGCCGCCGAAGATGCCCTCTTCGCGCGCAAGGCGCCGGCACATCTCTTCGGCGTCGTCCTGGCTCACGCTGATTTCTTCATCGACGCAGCTCGGGTCGTAGATCTTCGGCATGTACTCGGCAGGCCACTTGCGGATGCCGGGAATGCGCGAACCTTCGGCCGGCTGTGCGCCGATGATGCGCACTGCCGGGTTCTTCTCCTTGAGGAAGCGCGACACGCCGGTGATGGTGCCGGTGGTGCCCATGGCGCTCACGAAGTGCGTGATCTTGCCCTTGGTGTCGGCCCAGATCTCGGGGCCCGTGGTCTCGTAGTGGATGCGCGGGTTGTCGGGGTTGGCGAACTGGTCGAGCACCCGGCCCTTGCCCTGCGCCACCATCTGTTCGGCGAGATCGCGGGCGTATTCCATGCCGCCGCTCTTGGGCGTGAGCACGAGCTCGGCGCCGAAGGCCTTCATGGTCTGGGCTCGTTCGATCGAGAGGTCCTCCGGCATGATCAGCACCATGCGATAGCCCTTGATGGCAGCGGCCATGGCCAGGGCGATGCCGGTGTTGCCGGAGGTGGCTTCGATCAGGGTGTCGCCGGGCTTGATCTCGCCGCGCTCCTCGGCGCGCTTGATCATCGAGAGGGCCGGCCGGTCCTTGACCGAACCTGCGGGATTGTTGCCCTCGAGCTTGCCGAGAATCACGTTGCCGCGCTTGGCGTTTTCTGCGGCGTGGATGCGCTGCAAGGCGACCAGGGGGGTCTTGCCGATGGCGTCTTCGATCGTCGGATAATTCATGGCAGCCACTGTGCCATAATTTTGGGCTTCGTTCAGAACCCTGCCCGGGTGGTGAAATTGGTAGACGCAGGGGACTCAAAATCCCCCACCGAAAGGTGTGCCGGTTCGATTCCGGCCCCGGGCACCACACTTTTGCTCTCCCCCAGGCTTCGCGCACTTCGTGTCGCTGCGCCAACCCCCTTCCGGGGGCGACACTGATGGCCCGGCGAAGCCGGTTCCACGGTGTCCCTGGAATGGGCCCCTTCCCCCTTTATCTCGGCTCGGTCTGCTCGCGCAGCCCCGTATGCACCGTCGGGTGCGCCAGCCGCACCCGCAGTTCGCGCTTCAGCCGCGTGTTGTCCAGCCGGCGCGATTCCCCCATGAAACTCAGCAATTGCAGCGGCAGCTGCCGCTCGGCGTCGCCGCGCGCCACGCGCGGCGGGCGCGGCATGCCGTAGAGGTCGGCAGCCAGATCGACGTAATCGCCCATGCGCAGCTCGGTGTCGTCCGCGACATGCACGATGCGCTGCGGCTTGCCTCGAAACAACGCGGCGATACAGGCGCGCGCGAGGTCGTCGGCGTGGATGTGGTTGGTGTAGACATCGTCCTCGCGCCGCAGCACCGGCGTGCCGCGCTGCAGGCGGCCGCGCGGGGTGCCGTTTTCGCGGTCAGGGGCGTAGATGCCCGGAATGCGCAGGATGCTGGCGCGCACGCCCGCGCTGCGGCCCAGCCAGCGCACGGCGCGTTCGGCATCCACGCGGCGGTGGGAGCGCGGCGGGGCGGGGCGCACGCCGCGGGTTTCGTCGACGCGGGCGCCGCCGCAATCGCCGTACACGCCGCTGGTCGAACCGTAGACGAAAGCCGAAGGCAGCGACCGCAGGCGCAATGCCCGCGCCAGCTCGGTGGTGCGCTGGTCGCGCCACCAGGCGGCACCGCCATCGCGGGCGGGCGGCGCCAGGTGCAACACCCGCGTGGCGATGCCCGCCAGCCGGTGCAGGGTGGCCGCGTCGTCCAGATTGCCCGCCAGCGGTCGGATGCCGGCAGCGCGCAGGGCGCCCACGCGGTCGGCCGACGAAGTGAGTGCCACCAGTTGCATGCGGCCGCGCAGATCGCGCGCCACGCGCTGGCCGACGTCGCCGCATCCGACGATCAGCAGGCGCTCGCGCCGGAACCGCGCTGGCAGAGCGCCGGAGGGGCTATTGATTGAAGGCAAAATCCTGTTCCTGTCCCAATTCAGTTGCTCACAGGGCTTCGTACGGCCCGCGAAGAGTTCACCTCGAAGAATACCGATGACTGCTACAGCACCGCATGAAGCGGGCTTTTCCATCCACGTCGAACCCAGTGGACGCCATTTCATGGTTCACGGCGACGAGACCATCCTCGCGGCGGGCATCCGGCAGGGCATCGGCCTTCCCTACGGCTGCAAGGACGGCGCCTGCGGCTCCTGCAAGTGCAAGAAGCTGTCGGGAGAGGTCACGCTGGGCCCCCACCAGAGCAAGGCCCTGAGCGCCGAGGAACAGCTCGCCGGCTACGTGCTGACCTGCTGTGCGCACGCCCGGAGCGATGTGGTGCTGGAATCGCGCCAGGTCACGGAGGCCGGCGCCCTGCCGATCCGCAAGATGCCGGTACGGGTGCAAGGCCTCACGCGCCTGTCGCACGACGTGATGATGGTGCGCCTGCAGTTGCCGGCCGGCGAGCCGCTGCAGTTCTACGCCGGCCAGTACGTGGAGTTCATCCTGCGCGACGGTGCGCGCCGCAGCTACTCGATGGCCAATGCGCCGCACACGCTGGGCCAGCCCGGCACGGGCATCGAACTGCACCTGCGGCACCTGCCCGGCGGCAAGTTCACCGACCATGTGTTCGGCACGATGAAGGAAAAGGAAATCCTGCGCATCGAAGGCCCCTTCGGCAGCTTCTTCCTGCGCGAGGATTCCGGCAAGCCGATGATCCTGCTGGCCTCGGGGACGGGCTTCGCGCCGATCAAGGCGCTGCTCGAGTACATGAAATTCAAGGGCATCGAGCGGCCCGCCACGCTCTACTGGGGCGGCCGGCGGCCCGAAGACCTGTACATGGACGCCTGGGTGCGCGAGCAGACGGCGCAGATGCCGAGCCTGCGCTACGTGCCCGTCATTTCCAATGCCACGCCCGAAGACAACTGGACCGGCCGCACCGGCTTCGTCCATCAGGCCGTGCTGGAAGACTTCGCCGATCTGTCGGGCTACCAGGTCTATGCCTGCGGTGCGCCCATCGTGGTCGACTCGGCCAAGCGCGATTACGTAGCGCTGGCGGGCCTGCCCGAAGAAGAATTTTTTGCCGACGCATTCACCACAGAGGCCGACAAGGCCCTTCCCTGAGACACCCCAAAAAGACAATGAAGACGAGACACTTCCTCCTCACCCTGCTCGCCGGCGTCGCGGCCCTGCTGGGCACCACCCAGGCGATGGCGCAGCAACAGCGCCCGATCCGCCTCGTCGTGCCCTACGCGGCAGGCGGCCCGATCGACAACACTGCTCGCATCCTGGCCGAGCGCGTCAAGGACACGCTCGGCCCGGTCATCATCGACAACAAGCCCGGCGCCGGCGGCAACATCGGCGCCGACATCGTGGCGAAGGCGCCCGCCGACGGCCTGACGATCGGCATCGCGGCCACCGCC
Source organism: Variovorax sp. Varisp46 (assembly GCF_059491885.1). Classification (NCBI taxonomy): domain Bacteria; kingdom Pseudomonadati; phylum Pseudomonadota; class Betaproteobacteria; order Burkholderiales; family Comamonadaceae; genus Variovorax; species Variovorax sp. Varisp46. The sequence continues at coordinate 501,487 of NZ_CP168515.1, read as the reverse complement.
ACCAACGCGGTGAACCCGTGGCTCTACAGCAAGATCCCGTTCAACGCCGCAACCGACTTCGCACCGATCACGCAGATGGTCCGCGTGCCCAACGTGCTGGTGATGAACGCCGACACGGCCAAGCGCCTGAACATCAACAGCGTGGCCGACCTGATCCGCTATGCCAAGGCCAACCCGGCCAAGCTCAACTACGGCAGCGGCGGCAACGGCAGCGCCGGCCATCTCGCGGGCGAGCTGTTCAAGAAGGAAGCGGGCATCTTCGCGCTGCACATTCCGTACAACGGCGGCAACCCGGCGCAGCTGGCGCTGATCTCGGGGCAGGTCGACTTCAACTTCGACAACCTCGCCACGGCGGCGCCGAACATCCGTTCGGGCAAGCTGAAGGCCATTGCGGTGACGACCCTGCAGCGCAGCAACGCGCTGCCCGACGTGCCGCCGATCGCCGACACGCTCAAGGGCTTCTCGATCGACACGTGGTGGGGCCTGGTGGCGCCGGCCGGCACGCCGCACGACGTGGTCGTGAAGCTGAATCAGGCCTTCGTCGCCGCGCTGAATGCGCCGGAAACGAAGACCCGTTTCGCCTCGATGCTGGCCGAGCCGGTCGGCAACTCGCCCGAGCAGTTCGGCAGCTTCATGAAGAGCGAACTCGCCAAGTACGAGAAGGTGGTCAAGGCCACCGGGGCGAAGGTGGACTGACGAGGTCGTCCAGGGGCGCTGCGGCCTGCGTGTCGGTGGCCGCAGCCACGGCCGCCGCCGCTTCGGCCGCCCCGCTCTGGTACGTGCGCAGGCCTGCGAGGTCGAGCACTTCCACGCCGCCATGTTCGATGCGCAACAGGCCGTCGCGCTGTAGCGCATGCAGCGCGCGGTTGGCACGCTGGCGCGACACCGCCGACAAGAGGCCGATCTCGTCCTGGCTCAGCCGCACGAAGCGGGTGGCACGCGGATAGAGGATGGGGTCGAACAGGCTGGCCAGGCAGCGCGCCACGCGCGCGTCGGGGCCGAGCAGCCGATCGAATTCCATGAGGCCGATGAACAGGCTCAGTCGCGCATTGATGTGTAACAACAGAAACCGATTGAAGTCGATGCTGGTGGACATCAGCCGCTCGAAGCTGCGCCGCGGCACGCAAGCCACGCGCGTGGGCCGCAGCGCCACGCCGTCGTAGCGCCAGCATCCGGGGGTGAGCAACGAGCCTTCGCCGCTCCAGCCTCCAGCGGTCACGCCGGTGAAGGTTGAGACGCGCCCGTCGGGCAGCGACACCGACATCTTCAGCAGGCCATCCATCACGCCGATCCAATGATCGGCCGGCTCGCCGCGCCGCACGACGAAGCCGCCGGCCGGCACCACGCGCTCGTGCGACTCCTGGACGACGTGGTCGAGTTCGTCGTCCGTGAGCGCGCGCGCCCACAAGCTCTCGCGAAGCATGTTCTCCAACGCGTTCGACATCGCGCCTCCTGCTGTCGTCCCTCGTGACATCGCATCGGCCGATCCGTCGCAGGCGCCGGTCGGCGGGGACCGTAAGAAATGTCGTTGCAACGACATCTTCGGCGCGGCGATGGTGCCACAGTCATCCGCGTTCGCCAAACAACAAGGAGACAACGATGAAGCGTTCGAACAAGGACCCGCGCCCCGCGCGCGGACCGGACGGCGGGGATGCGCACGGCCTGCGCCGGCGCGACGTGCTGGGCTACGCCACGGCCGCACCGCTGGCATCGGCGGCGGCTGGCATCGCTGGGCTCGGTGCCCTCACGGCGCCCGCCTCCGCGGTGGCCGCACTGCTGCCCATGACCCCGCCCGACACCACCGACCTGATCGACATCGGCGACGCGGTCACGCTGACGTCCCTGCCGACCATGCCGCTGGTGAAGGTGACGAACACCGGCGACGGCCGCGTGCGCCTGGCGCTGCCGCGCCTCGAAGTGGGCCAGGGCATCGCCACGGCCAGCGCGATGATGCTGGCCGACAAGCTGCGCCTGCCGCTGAGCGCGATCGAGGTCACATCGGCCGACGCGAGCCCCGAGCTGATCTGGAACCAGCTCACCGGCGGCTCGTCGAGCGTGCGTTCGATGCATGCCGGCATGCCGACGCTGGGCGGCCTCGGCGGCCTGCTCTCGGGCTCCACGCCCTCGGTGGTCGGCCAGCGCGTGACGCGGCTCGACGCACTCGACATCGTCACCGGCCGCAAGAAGTTCACGCTCGACCAGGCGGTGCCCGGCGCCAAGCCGACGATGGTGCGGCGCCCGCCGACCATCAACGGCAAGTTCGTCGGCATCAACAACCTGAACACGGTGATGGGCATGCCGGGCGTGATCGGCGTGGTGCCGATTCCCGCCACCAACGGCATCACGCCGACGCCGCCGGGCGTGGCGGTGATGGCCGAGACCTTCGGCCAGGCCTGGGCCGCGGTGAACGCGCTCGACGTGACCTGGGGCGCCGGCCCGCTCGACGGCGAGTCGAACGCCACCATCATGAGCAAGCTGAAGTCGTCGCTGCTGCCTTTTGCGCTGCCGCCGCTGGGCGCGCTGACGGTCGAGGCCGAGTTCGAGTTCGCGCCGGCCGCGCACTGCCCGATGGAAGTCGAATGTGCGATCGCGGACGTGCGAGCGGATCGTGCCGAAATCTGGGCCGGGCTGCAGAGCCCCATCGTCACCCAGCAGGCAGTGGCCGCCGAGCTGGGCCTGCCGCTAAACAAGGTTGTCGTGCATGTGGTGCCCTCGGGCGGCTCGTTCGGGCGGCGCCTGTTCTGGGACCCGGTGCTGCAGGCGATCCAGGTGGCGAAGGCGCTGGGGCGCCCCTGCCGCCTGATGTACCACCGCACCGACGACATGCGCCACACGCGCATCCGCCCGCCGATCTACCAGAAGGCACGCGCCACGATGCTGCTGGGCCAGGTCATCGCCTTCGAGCAGCGCATCGCCAGCGTGCGGCTGGACACGCGCCACGGCTTCGGCAACATGCTCGAGGCCGCCGCCATCGCACTGCCCAATGCCTTCCCGCAGACGGTGGGCAACTTCGCGATCGAGCAGGTGATGTTCAAGACCATGGTGACCTCGCCCTACAACTTCGGCGTCACGACCAAGCTGCTGACGCCGGTGCCGATGGACATGAACACCTGCTCGTACCGCTCGGTGCACATCCAGCCCGCACGGCTGGTGGAAGAGATCCTGGTCGACGAGATGGCCCGCGCCGCGGGCAAGGACCCGGTCGCCTTCCGGCTCGAGTACCTGCGCCTGCCGCGCGCCCGCGCGGTGCTCAAGGCGGTGGCGGAGGCGGCGCAGTGGGGTAAGGCGATGCCGGCGGGCTTTGCGCAGGGCGTGGGCGTGCACCAGGAGTCGAAGTCGTTCACAGCTTGCATCGTCGAGATCGACGCGCGGGTGCCGTCTGCCGCGAAGGTGGTGCGCGCCACGATCGCGATCGACGTCGGCACGCCGATCAACCCCTCGGGCATCGAGGCGCAGCTCCAGGGCGGCCTGTGCGAATCGATCGCGCTGGTGCTGTCGGCGGGGCTGCACATCCAGAACGGCCTGCCGCTGGAAGGCAGCTACTCGCAGTACCACTTCTCGCGCATGAAGCACTACCCGAAGGACGTGAAGGTCATCATCCTGCCGGCCAACGGCGAGGCCATCGGCGGGCTGGGCGAGGTCGGCCTGTCGGCGAGCTCGGGCGCCATCGCCAATGCCTACGCGCGCGCCACCGGCATCAAGCCGCGCAGCTTCCCGCTGAACTTTCCGGTCGACTTCACGCCGATCCCGCCGGGCAAGCTGCCCACGCCCGTCAACGTTCCGATCCCCGCCTGAGGAGACCCGCCATGCCTGTGCAATCTTTCAAGGTGAACGGCCAGAACGTGGACGTCGAGGCGCCCGACGACCTGGCGCTGCTGTGGGTGCTGCGTGACAAGCTCGGCATCACCGGCCCGAAGTACGGCTGCGGCATCAACGTGTGCAAGGCCTGCACCTGCCACGTCGACGGCAAGGCCGTGACGACCTGCTCGGTGCGCGTGTCCGACGTGCGCGGCCGCCAGGTGACGACCATCGAGGGCCTGGCCAACGGCAACACGCTGCACCCGGTGCAGCAGGCCTGGATGAACCTCGACGTGCCTCAATGCGGCTTCTGTCAGCCGGGGCAGATCATGGCGGCGGTGGACCTGCTGCGCCGCACGCGCAACCCGACGGACGCCGACATCGACGCCATCGAGAACGTGTGCCGCTGCGGCACCTACGGCCGCATCCGCGAGGCCATCAAGGCTGCGGCGGCGGCAATGGGGTAGGAGGCTTGCTTATTCGCCGAGGTAGGCGGCCCGCACGCGCGGGTCGCTCAGCAGGGCCTTGGCTTCACCGTTCATGGTGATCAGGCCTGACTCCATCACGTAGCCGCGGTCGGCCAGCTGCAGCGCGCGGTTGGCGTTCTGCTCGACCAGCAGGATGGTCACGCCCTGCGAGGCCACGGTCTGCACCACCTCGAAGATCTTGTCGCACATGATCGGCGACAGGCCCATCGTCGGCTCGTCGAGCAGCAGCACCTTGGGGCGAGCCATCAGCGCGCGGCCCATGGCCAGCATCTGCTGCTCGCCGCCCGACATCGTGCCGGCCAGCTGGTCCTTGCGCTCGCGCAGGCGCGGGAAGGTGACGAACACGCGCTCCATGTCGCTCGCGATGGCGGCCTTGTCCTTGCGGATGTAGGCGCCGATCTGCAGGTTCTCAGTGATGGTCATGCGCGTGAACACGCCACGGCCTTCGGGCACCATCACGAGGCCCTCTTCCACCAGGTCCCACGCACCGCGGCCCTTGATGCTGCGGCCCAGGAATTCGATGTTGCCGGCTCCGGCCGGCAGCGTGCCGGTGATGGCCTTCATGGTGGTGGTCTTGCCGGCGCCGTTGGAGCCGATCAGCGACACCAGTTCGCCTTCGCGCACTTCGAAGTCCACGCCCTTCACGGCCTGGATGCCGCCGTAGCCGACCCTCAGGCCGGTGACCTTCAGCAGCGTCTTGCCGGCCGCCTTGGCTTGCGCGGCGGTGGACGAGGTTTCTTGTTCGCTCATGGTTGCGGTGCTCATGTCAGTGGCCTCCGGTGCCGAGGTAGGCCTCGATCACCTTCTCGTTCTTCTGCACGTCCACCGGGGTGCCTTCGGCAATCTGCTTGCCGTAGTCCAGCACGGTGACGCGGTCGCACAGGCCCATGATGAGCTTGACGTCGTGTTCGATGATCAGGATGGTGCGGTTGTCGCGGCGAATGCGGTCGATCAGCTCGCGCAGCGCGACCTTCTCGGTGGAATTCATGCCGGCGGCCGGCTCGTCGAGCGCAATGAGCTGCGGGTCGGTGGCCAGTGCGCGGGCGATCTCCAGGCGGCGCTGGTCGCCGTACGACAGCGTGCGCGCCTTGTAGTCAGCAAATTTGCCGATGCCGACGTAGTCGAGCAGTTCATGCGCGCGGTCGGCAATGGCCTTTTCCTCGGCCTTGAAGCCGCCGGTGCGGAACATCGCGCCGAGCACGCCCGAGTGCGTGCGGATGTGGCGCCCGACCATCACGTTCTCCAGCGCCGTCATTTCGGCGAAGAGGCGGATGTTCTGGAAGGTGCGCGCAATGCCTGCCTTGGCCACTTCGTGCACGGCCGTCGGCTGGTAGGGCTTGCCGGCCAGCTCGAAGGTGCCGCTGTCGGGCGTGTACAGCCCGGTGATCACGTTGAAGAAGGTGGTCTTGCCAGCGCCGTTCGGGCCGATCAGGCCGTAGACCTGGCCGCGCTTGATGGTGATGCCCACGTCGGAGAGGGCCTGCAGCCCGCCGAAGCGTTTGGAAATGCCGCGGACGTCGAGGATGGTGTCTGTCGTCATGTTGATTTTTCCTTCGGCGTTCAGGGATTGATCGACATGGGACGCGAAGCCGCACCCGGCAATTCGTCGGCGGGCGTATCGATGCCCGGCGCATGCGTTTGCAGCGATCCGGGGGCCACGGCCGCGTGGGCCGGGTCGACGGGCACTGCGCCCTTCCTGGTCAGCGTCTTGCCGTGTTCCGGCGAGGGCCAGAGGCCGCGCGGACGCACCAGCATGATGACGATCATGGCCAGCGCGATGAACAGCTGGCGCAGGATGGAGGCGTCGAGGCGGCCGTCGGTCAGCGACTGCAGCGGGCCGGCGACATAGCGCAGCACTTCGGGCAGTGCGGCCAGCAGCACGGCACCAAGGACGACGCCGGGCAGGTGCCCGATGCCGCCGAGCACCACCATCGCGACGATCATCACCGACTCCATCAGGCTGAAGGACTCGGGCGACACGAAGCCCTGGAAGGCCGCGAACATCGCGCCCGACACGCCGCCGAAGCTGGCGCCCATGCCGAAGGCCAGCAGCTTCATGTTGCGGGTGTTGATGCCCATTGCCTTGGCCGCGATCTCGTCTTCGCGGATGGCCATCCAGGCACGGCCGACGCGCGAAGTCTGCAGGCGGTGTGAAATGATGATCGTGGCGATCACCAGCGCCAGGAACAGGTAGTAGTACAGCGAGACCGAGGAGATCGAAAAGCCGTCGAACTTCCATGCCTTGCCGAGGTCGAGGCCCCAGAACTTGATGGAGTCGATGGCGGTGATGCCCTTCGGACCGTTGGTGATGTTCACCGGCTGGTCGAGGTTGTTCAGGAACACGCGGATGATTTCGCCGAAGCCGAGCGTGACGATGGCGAGGTAGTCGCCGCGCAGCTTGAGCGTGGGGGCGCCGAGCAGCACGCCCAGGCAACCGGCCACCGCAAGGGCCAGCGGAATCACGATCAGCAGCGAGGTGTGCAGCCCGTTCGGGAACATCTGTGCGAACCACGGGAAGGTCTCGCTCAGGTGCGACGAGCCCATCAGCGCGTACAGGTAGGCCCCGATCGCGAAGAAGGCCACGTAGCCCAGGTCGAGCAGGCCGGCATAGCCGACCACGATGTTCAGGCCCAGTGCCAGCATCACGTAGAGCAATGCGATGTCGGCGATGCGCACCCAGGCGTTGCCCTGCATCTGCAGCAGCAGGGGCAGTGCGAGCACGGCGACGATGCCGATGATGTAGAAGGCGAGGTTCTTGCTGTTTTTCATGGCTCGTTCCTCAGGCACGGTCCGCCACGCGTTCGCCGAGCAGGCCGGACGGACGCAGCGTGAGCATGACGATCAGCACGATGAACGCGAAGATGTCGCTGTAGTTGCTGCCGAGCACGCCGCCCGTCAGCGTCCCGATGTAGCCCGAGCCGATGGCTTCGATGAGGCCCAGCAGGATGCCGCCGACCACCGCACCGGCGAGGTTGCCGATGCCGCCGAACACGGCCGCAGTGAAGGCCTTGAGGCCGGGCAGGAAGCCCATCGCGTGCTGGGCGATGCCGTAGTTCGACGCGTACATCACACCGGCAATGGCTGCGAGCACGGCACCGATGATGAAGGTGGCCGAGATCACCATGTCGGGCCGGATGCCCATGAGCGCCGCCACACGCGGGTTCTCCGCGGTGGCGCGCATCGCGCGGCCGAGCTTGGTGTAATTGACCAGCCACATCAGCACCACGAGCGAGAACGCCGTGACGCTGAGGATCATGACCTGCGTCGGTGAGATCACCGCGCCGCCCACATGGATGGGATCGGTGGGCAGGAGATTGGGATAGGCCTTGTTGGTCGGCTTCCAGATGATCATTGCCAGCGTCTGCAGCAGGATCGACATGCCGATGGCCGTGATCAGCGGCGCGAGCTTGGGACTGTTGCGCAGTGGCCGGTAGGCCACCTTCTCGATCACGAAGTTGAGGGTTGCCGCGACGACGCAGGCAATGATCAACGCGATGAGGAGGATCAGCCAGCCCGGTGTGTTGGGCATGCCGTCCTTCATGAGCCCGATGATGGTCCAGCTCGTGAGCGCCCCCACCATCAGCACTTCTCCGTGCGCGAAGTTGATCAGATTGATGATGCCGTACACCATGGTGTAGCCCAAGGCTATCAAGGCATACATGCTGCCCAGTACCAGACCGTTGATGATCTGCTGCAGCAAAATGTCCATAACGCGATTTCCTATGTGTTGCACCGTTGCGGGGTGCCATTCACCCGCCGGGCACCGGTTTGGCGCCCCTGGGTTGACAAGCAAAAAACCAGCCAACATGTGTCGCCGGCGGATTTGTGGGCGGGATTGTAGTCATGCACCAGCGTCGATTTGGTGCGCGGCGACCGGGGTTTACCCGCTCACGTCATGCTGTATGCGCGTGGGGCCATGCACGCTTTGCAAGCGTGCTGCAAGCAAGTATCAGCCGTTGCCTTCGGCGTTCCGGCGGCGCAGATCGCGCAGCTTTTCCGCGATGCGAATCTCGAGTCCACGCTCGACGGGCTCGTAGAAGACCTGGCCTTCCAGCCCTTGCGGAAGGTAGCGCTCGCCGGCGGCGAAACCGCCCTCCTCGTCGTGCGCATAGCGGTAGCCCTTGCCGTAGTCGAGCTCTTTCATGAGCTTGGTGGGCGCATTTCGCAGGTGCATGGGCACGGGTCGCGTGCTGTCCGTCTTCACGAGGGCGCGCACCGCGTTGTAGGCCTTGTAGACGGCGTTCGACTTGGGAGCGATGGCGAGATAGACCACGCACTCGGCCAGCGCCAGTTCGCCCTCGGGGGTACCCAGCCGCTCATAGACCTCTGCCGCATCGAGCGCCAGGCGCAGCGCGCGCGGATCGGCCAGGCCGATGTCTTCGCTGGCCATGCGCACCAGCCGGCGCGCCATGTAGCGCGGATCGGCGCCGCCGTCGAGCATGCGCACGAACCAGTAGAGCGCGGCGTCGGGGTCGCTGCCGCGCACGGATTTGTGCAGTGCGCTGATGGTGTCGTAGAACTGTTCGCCGCCCTTGTCGTAGCGCCGCATGCGCTCGCCGAGCACCCGCAGCAGCCACTCGTCGGTGATGTGGTCGAGCTTTTCGGCGCGGGCCGCGACCGCGAGTGTTTCGAGGGTGTTGAGCAGCCGGCGCGCATCGCCGTCGGCATAGGCCACGAGGCGATCGACCGCCGCGGCGTCGATGGCGGGCACGGCCTGGATGGCCTGCGCGCGCGCCACGATCTGCTTGAGGTCGTCTTCGCCGAGCGACTGCAGCACATACACGGCGGCGCGCGAAAGCAACGCCGAGTTGACCTCGAACGAAGGGTTCTCGGTGGTCGCGCCGATGAAGGTGAAGAGGCCCGACTCCACATGCGGCAGGAAGGCGTCCTGCTGGCTCTTGTTGAAGCGGTGCACCTCGTCCACGAAGACGATGGTGCGCTGCTGCTCCAGTCCGTCGCGCGCGGCAGTGGCCCGCTCTACCGCTTCGCGGATGTCCTTCACGCCGCCGAGCACCGCGCTGATGCTCAGGAACTGCGCGTCGAACGCATCGGCCATGAGCCGCGCGATGGTGGTCTTGCCGGTGCCCGGCGGCCCCCAGAGGATGCAAGAATGCGGCTGGCCCGATTCGAACGCGATTCGCAGCGGCATGCCCGGGCCGAGCAGGTGCTGCTGACCGATGACCTCGCCCAGCGTCCTGGGACGCAGGCGCTCGGCAAGGGGTTGGTGGGCGGTGGTGGCCAAGCCTGTGGGTTTATTGCTTGACGACGTCTGCGCCGGCCGGCGGCTTGAAGTCGAACACGCTCGCCGGCAGCGAAGGATTCACCTCGACCTTGCCGAACTTGAGCACCGAGCGCTGGCCAAAGCTGTCGAGGATTTCGAGCGCTGCCAGCGCCTCGCCCTGGAAGCCGACCTGAACGCTCTGCAACTGGCCGTCTTTGTTCTTCGGCGTGGCCTTGACCCATTGCAGGCCATCGCGCTCCGGCGCGGCCTCGAGAGTGAAATCGGCCTGCAGGGCCTTCAGGTCGGGCGCCGCGGCGATCAGCGCCGCCGGCGTGGAGCCCAGCGCCTGCGCCTGCGCGCGCTGCGTGACCTGGTTCAGGTCGGCGTCGTAGAGCCACAGCGTCTTGCCGTCGGCCACGATGACCTGCGCAAAGGGCTTCTGGTAGTCGAACTTGAATTTGCCGGGGCGCTGGAATTCGAAGGTGCCGCTCGAGGTCTTGGTGCGGCCCGGTTGCCCTTCGCGCGCCGGGGCGGTCACGGTCTGGGTGAAATCGGCGCGGCCGGACTTGACCGTCCTGACGAAGGTTTCAAGGCTTTCGAGCCCGCCGGCCCAGGCGTTGGCGGAACTCAGGAGGCCGATCAACAGCCAATGACGCAATTTCAATTTGGATTCCTCGCTTGGAAAAGCTGTGGCATTGGCATCGACCCTAACCGCCGCGAATTGCGGCAGCAGCAGGGCTTCATGAAGATTTGCAATGCCGATGGGCGTTTTTGCAAATTGCCTTTCAGCACGTAACCTGAATCTTGAGAACCACAGCGCGGCGAATTACTCTGCCGCGCGCGCGGGCACCAGAATTTCGCGCTGGCCGCTGCCACTCATCGCACTGACCAGGCCGGCCTTTTCCATGTCCTCGACGAGGCGCGCGGCGCGGTTGTAGCCGATCTTCAGGTGGCGCTGCACCAGCGAGATGCTGGCCTTGCGGTTCTTGAGCACGACTTCGACCGCCTGGTCGTACATCGGGTCTTTCTCGCCGTCGCCACTGCCCAGCAGGTCGCCTTCACCGTCGCCATCGACCGTGCCGCCTTCGAGCACGCCCTCGATGTAGTCGGGCTCGCCCTGGCTCTTGAGGTAGGCCACCACGCGGTGCACTTCCTCGTCGCTGACGAAGGCGCCGTGGACGCGGATCGGCAGGCCCGTACCGCTGGGCATGTAGAGCATGTCGCCCATGCCCAGCAGCGCCTCGGCTCCCATCTGGTCGAGGATGGTGCGGCTGTCGATCTTGCTCGACACCTGGAACGCGATGCGGGTCGGGATGTTGGCCTTGATGAGGCCGGTGATCACGTCGACGCTCGGGCGCTGGGTGGCAAGAATGAGGTGGATGCCGGCGGCACGCGCCTTCTGCGCGAGACGGGCGATCAGCTCTTCGATCTTCTTGCCGACCACCATCATCAGGTCGGCCAGCTCGTCGATGACCACGACGATGTGCGGTTCGCGCCGCAGCGGCTCCGGATCGTCCGGCGTGAGGCTGAAGGGGTTGTAGATGAACTCCTCGCGCGCCTTGGCTTCGTCGATCTTGGTGTTGTAGCCGGCCAGGTTGCGCACGCCGAGCTTGCTCATGAGCTTGTAGCGGCGCTCCATCTCGGCCACGCACCAGTTCAGGCCGTGCGCCGCCTGGCGCATGTCGGTGACCACGGGCGCCAGCAGGTGCGGGATACCTTCGTAGACCGACATTTCGAGCATCTTCGGGTCGATCATCAGCAGGCGGACGTCGCGTGCCTCGGCCTTGTAGAGCAGCGACAGGATCATCGCGTTGATACCCACCGACTTGCCCGAACCGGTGGTACCGGCCACCAGCACGTGCGGCATCTTCGCGAGGTCGGCCACCACCGGGTTGCCGATGATGTCCTTGCCGAGGCCCATGGTGAGCATCGACTTGCCTTCGTTGTAGATCTGCGAGCCCAGGATTTCGCTGAGCTTGATCGACTGGCGCTTGGCGTTCGGCAGCTCGAGCGCCATGTAGTTCTTGCCCGGGATCGTCTCGACCACGCGGATCGACACCAGCGAGAGCGAGCGTGCGAGGTCCTTGGCAAGACCCAGGATCTGCGAGCCCTTGACGCCCGTGGCGGGCTCGATCTCGTAGCGCGTGATGACGGGACCGGGCGAAGCGAGCACCACGCGCACCTCGACGCCGAAGTCCTTGAGCTTCTTCTCGATCATGCGCGAGGTCATCTCGAGCGTGTCGGCCGACACTGTTTCCTGGCGCGCCTGCGCAGCGTCGAGCAGGTCGACCTGCGGCAGCTTGCTGTCGGGCAGTTCCTTGAAGAGCGGTTTCTGGCGCTCCTTGACGACGCGGTCGCTCCTGGGCACTTCGGTCATCGCGGGCTCGATCTGCACCGGCGGCGATGGCGGGCGGCGCTTGGGGCGCGGCTCGATATGGATTTCGTCCTCGTCGTCGAAGGCGCCACCTGACGACGAAACCAGCGAGGGCTCCGCCCTGGCCGCGCCGTCGCGCGTGAACGCTGGTTCGTCGGCCTCGGCACGCTCGCGGGCGGCCTGCTTGCCCATGGCGATGTCGGCTGCCATTTCGCGTTTCTCGCGACGCGACTCGAACAGCGAGTAGGCACGCGCGCCGATGCGCTCGGCGATCAGGCTCCAGGAGAAACGGAACACCAGCGCCGAGCCGATCACGCCGCCGGCGATGGCCACCAGCGCCGATCCAGTGAAGCCCATCCAGCGCACGCTGGCCGGCCCCACGAGATAGCCCAGCGCGCCGCCGCCGGAACCCGGCAGATGCGCCTCGAGCCGGTACAGGCGCGACCATTCGAGCATGGTGCTTGCGCACAGCAGCAGGACGAGGCCAAACCAGAAGGCAAGACGGCTGCGATTGAAGCGCCCACGCGGCGCCGGTTGCTCGGCGGATGCAGGCTCGCCGCCGCGCAGCCAGTTGGCCAGCGAAGAGAGCCATGCGCGCAGTCCGGCGAAAAGGCACCACCACACGGAATAGCCGGCAAGGTAATAGCTGCCATCGGCCAGCCAGGCGCCGATGCGGCCGCCCCAGTTCTTGATTTCTCCCCCTGTGCCCGAGGTCGACCAGGCGGCGTCCGAAGGCGTGAAGCTCAGCATCGCGAGCAGCCAGAACAACAGCGCCGCGAATCCTGCGATCAGCGTGATCTCATGGGCGAAGCGCATGGCGCGCATGCGCACGGGTTGCCCCTCGGCGGCGGAAGAAGATTGAAGCGTATTGAGCGAATAGGTCATGAAAAACACGGCGCCCGGCCCGGAAAAGCGGGGGCCGGAAGCACGAACACTACAACAAAAGGCCAGGACCGCCGGCAGCGGCGGACCCGGCCCTGGAGGTTCAAGCCAACGACAGGAGCCGTTCCTTGACGATCATCGACCCGTCATCCAGGGTTTGCACGAAACCTCGCTCTTCGAGGTCCTTCATCACACGGCTGACCATTTCGCGTGAAGCGCCCACCATCTTGGCCAGGTCCTGGCGGGAAATCTTGTCGCGCACCTTGAGATTGCCTGCGCCGTCCTCGACGGCGAACTCGAGCAGCGAGCGGGCCACGCGGCCGTAGACGTCCATCAGCGCCAGCGACTCGATCTTGCGGTCGGCATGGCGCAGGCGCTGCACCAGGCCACGCATGATGTTGTAGGCCATCGAGGAGTTCTCGGGCAGGCAGCGCGCGAAAGCGTCGCGTCCCAGCATGAGCACGTCGCACTGGATTTCGGTGCGCACCGTGGCCGAGTGCGGCTCGTCGTCGATGAGACTCATCTCGCCCAGGTAGTCGCCGGGGTGCAGCGTGGCGAGGATGACCTCGCGCCCGCGGCTGTCGGCGCTGGTGACGCGTGCGCGGCCGGTCAGGATGATGTAGAGCGCATCGGACTTCTTGCCCTGCTCCACCACGACCTCCGCGCGCTTGAAGCGCTTCTTGATGATCGCGTCCGCGATGCTGGCGGACTGCGTGGCCGTCAGCGACGCGAACAGCGGAACGCGCCGAAGCAATTCGAGGTTGGAAAGCATCGACATTTATCAATCCCTGATACAGCGCGCAGAGCAGTCCGAAGAGCAAGCCGATGGATTACTACAATCGCGCGCATTGAAAACACCGTTTACCCGGTGTTGAACCGGGCAGTGATACTCCATATATATCGCTACCACCCTGAAAATGTACACGCTGAAGCAGCGTATATCTTAGGTTTTCTACTCATGTCCGCTCCTCGACACGCCAAGGTTTTGATTCTCGGCTCCGGCCCGGCCGGCTATACCGCAGCCGTCTACGCAGCCCGCGCAAACCTTCAGCCCCTGCTCATCACCGGCATCGCCCAGGGCGGGCAATTGATGACCACCACCGAGGTCGACAACTGGCCGGCCGACGTCCACGGCGTGCAAGGCCCCGACCTGATGCAGCGCTTCCTGGAGCACGCCGAGCGCTTCAAGACGCAGATCGTTTTCGACCACATCAACAAGGTCGACCTGGGCAAGCGCCCCTTCACCCTCACCGGCGACAGCGGCACCTACACCTGCGACTCGCTGATCATTGCCACGGGTGCTTCCGCGAAGTACCTGGGCATCGATTCCGAACAGAAGTTCATGGGCCGCGGCGTCTCCGCCTGCGCGACCTGCGACGGCTTCTTCTACCGCGAGCAGGAGGTCTGCGTGATCGGAGGCGGCAACACCGCTGTCGAAGAAGCGCTCTACCTCGCCAACATCGCGAACAAGGTGACGCTGGTGCATCGCCGCGACAAGTTCCGCGCCGAACCCATCCTTATCGACAAGCTCAACGAGAAGGTCGCCGAAGGCAAGATCGTGCTGAAGCTGCACAACGAACTCGACCAGGTGCTCGGCGACGACTCGGGCGTGACGGGCATCCGGATCAAGAACACACAGAGCGGAGCCACCGAGCAGATCGACCTCAAGGGCTGCTTCATTGCCATCGGGCACCATCCCAACACCGACATCTTCCAGGGCCAGCTGGAGATGAAGGACAACTACATCCTGACCCGCTCGGGCCTGCAGGGCTTCGCCACGATGACCAGCATTCCGGGCGTCTTTGCCGCCGGCGACGTGCAGGACAACGTGTACCGCCAGGCCATCACGAGCGCGGGCACCGGCTGCATGGCGGCACTCGACGCTCAGCGATTCCTGGAGCAGGACGGCACGCTGTAACCGGTGCGGGCCCCAAAAGGGCTATAATCCAAGGCTTTGCCGAAACAGGGCCCTCTCATGGGGATTCCTGGCATACAGGCAAAGCCGGGGTACCGCCACCCGTTTTCTGGCGAGGTCAAGCTGCAAAACACCTGCAATCGCCACGATTGCGCCGGTGCCAGCTGTTCAAGAAAGAGTGTCCACATGGCACGCGTATGCGACGTAACGGGCAAAGGCCCGATGGTCGGAAACAACGTTTCCCACGCCAACAACAAAACCAAGCGCCGGTTCCTGCCGAACCTGCAATACCGCCGTTTCTGGGTCGAGACTGAAAACCGCTGGGTTCGCCTGCGCGTTTCGAGCGCTGCACTGCGCCTGATCGACAAGAACGGTATCGACGCCGTGCTCGCAGACCTGCGCGCACGCGGCCAAGCTTAAGGAGCTGAAACATGGCAACGAGCAAAGGCGGACGCGAAAAGATCAAGCTGGAATCCACCGCGGGTACCGGCCACTTCTACACGACCAGCAAGAACAAGAAGACGATGCCTGAAAAGATGTCGATCATGAAGTTCGACCCGAAGGCGCGCAAGCACGTCGAATACAAGGAAATCAAGCTGAAGTAATTCGGCCCTCTGGTTCTCCCAAACAAAAAACCCGCTGCTTACCCAGCGGGTTTTTTGTTGCCTGCAGTTTTCGCTCTCGCCCTCCCCTCATCGGAAATGCGGAGCATGCCGCAAGAAACGACAGGCGTAAAAAAGCCGGCAATCAAGCCGGCCTTTTGATTGGCGCGTGGCTCGCGTCAGGCGCGTGCAGCGCGCAGGCGGGTCGAGAAGTCGCGCAGGCCGGCAATGCCGCTGGCTTCCGCCCGGTGGCACCAAGCTGCCAGATCGGCTGCCAGCTGCTCGCGCGACTGGGAGGTGTTCAGCCACAGCTGGCGCAACTCTTCGCGCATCGTGGCCATCTTGTCGAGCACGGGGTGGGCGGCGCGGGCCTGCACCACATGCGAACGGGCCGCGGCAGGCACCTTGTCGTCGTCGCGGTGCAGCCAGCGCTTGGCAGCCTTGAGCACCGACAGGTCGGCCCCCTTGGTCTTCAGCGCGTCCAGCTCCTGGCTGGTGGCACGGCGCATTTCGCGCGCATAGCCAGCCATGACTTCATAGCGGTTGGCGATGACGGCCTCGAGCGTCTTCTCGTTGGCCACGGGCTGGATATCACCCATCAGCATCTTCGGCGGCACCTTCTTGACCTTGGCCCAGCCGAGCTTCTGGAACACCTGGATGTAGATCCAGCCGATGTCGAACTCGTACTTCTTGACCGAGAACTTGGCCGAGGTCGGATAGGTGTGATGGTTGTTGTGCAGCTCTTCGCCACCGATGATCAGGCCCCAGGGCATGATGTTGCGGCTGGCGTCCGGCGCCTCGAAGTTGCGATAGCCCCAGTAGTGGCCGATGCCATTGATGACGCCGGCGGCGGTGATGGGGATCCAGAGCATCTGCACGGCCCACACGGCCATGCCAAGCGTGCCGAACAGCGCCAGGTTGATCACGAGCATCAAGCCCACACCCTGCCAGCTGTAGCGCGTATACAGGTTGCGCTCGATCCAGTCATCGGGCGTGCCGTGGCCGTAGCGCTCCATCGTTTCCTTGTTCTTCGACTCGGCGCGATACAGCTCGGCGCCGCGCCAGAGCACTTCGTCGATGCCCTTGACCTGCGGGCTGTGCGGGTCGTCGACGGTTTCGCACTTGGCGTGGTGCTTGCGGTGGATGGCGACCCATTCCTTCGTCACCATGCCGGTGCCGAGCCACAGCCAGAAGCGGAAGAAATGCGATGGAATCGGGCCCAGATCCATGGCCCGGTGCGTCTGCGTGCGGTGCAGGAAGATCGTGACCGCGGCAATCGTGATGTGCGTGGTGACAAGCGTGTACAGCACGACTTGCCACCATGCGAGGTCCCACAGGCCGTGTCCGAGCCATTGGATAGCCGCATTCAGGACGGCCGAGTCAGGAAGCAACATTGAGTCAGGTACTCCATGGCCACACGAAGGTGCAGCCTTTAGATAGCCCGCGATTTTAAAGCGGCAGGCCTAAAGCAAAGCCTTTAAACCTTCAAGAAAAGCGCAGATTAACCCTAGTTTGGAGTTCCGCCTCTATTTCCGGTTCCACGCCGCGGCGAAGAAACCGTCGGTCGAATGACGGTGCGGCCACAGCCGCAGGTAGCGGCGGCCGCCCTCCCCGCCGGCGCACAGCGCCTCGGAGCCCTCGACTTTCAGGCCCTGCAGCAACTCCGCCGCATCCACGGGCACGAAATCGGGGTTGGCGGCGCCGAAGGCCTCCGCAATCGCCTCGTTTTCCTCCGGCAGCACGCTGCACGTGGCATAAACCAGACGGCCGCCCGATTTCACGAGCCGCGCCGCGCTTTGCAGGATTGCCGTCTGCTTGACCGTCAGTTCCTCGACCGATTTGAGCGACTGGCGCCATTTCAGGTCAGGATTGCGCCGCAGCGTGCCCAGCCCCGAACAGGGCGCGTCGACCAGCACGCGGTCGATCTTGCCCGCCAGGCGCTTGATGCGGTCGTCGCGCTCGTGCGCGATCGCGGCCGGATGGACGTTCGAGAGCTTGCTGCGCGCCAGCCGCGGCTTGAGCGCGTCGAGGCGGTGCGCCGAGGTGTCGAAGGCATACAGCCGGCCGGTGTTGCGCATCGTCGCGCCGATGGCCAGCGTCTTGCCGCCGGCACCGGCGCAAAAATCGACCACCATCTCGCCGCGCTTGGCATCCAGCAGCAGCGCCAGCAGCTGGGAGCCTTCGTCCTGAACCTCGATGGCGCCACGGGCAAAGGCGTCCAGCTTGGTCAGTGCCGGCTTGCCGTCGATGCGCAGGCCCCAGGGCGAGAACGGGGTCGCTTCCGATTTGATAGCAGCCTTCGCAAGCTCCGCCTTGACATCCGCGCGCTTGTCGGTCAGCGCATTGACGCGCAGATCGAGCGGTGCGGGCTGCTGCAGTGCTTCGACCAGCGGCCAGAAGCCGTCGCCCAGCTGCGCCTTGAGCGGCGCCACCAACCACTCGGGCAGGTTGTGGCGATGGCGTTCCAGCAGGTCGTCCGGCTTGACGGCGTCGCAGTTGTCGAGCCAGCGCTTTTCGGTGTCGTTGAGCGCGCTCTTCAGAAAATCGCGCGGGCCATGAAAGCCCAGGATCGCCATGCGGCGCTCCTTCGAGCCACTGCCCGAGGGCGAGAGGTGATCGAACAGCAGCTTCTTGCGAAGCACGGTGTAGACGGTTTCGGCAAGCGTCGCGCGCTCGCGCGGGCCGAACTCGCGGTGGTCGCGGAAGAACCGCGAAACGACCTGGTCGGCCGGGTGATCGAATTTCAGGACAAGGCCGACCAGATCGGCGGTGGCCTCCAACAGGGCTTTGGGGTGCATCCCCCGATTGTCTCAGCCGCCGCCCCGTCCAGTCCGAAGGGCTATGCGCCGCGCATCCAGACGGCTCCGAAGGCCTCCCGCTCGACGTCTTCCAGCTTGGGCGAATGGCCAGCCCACAGCACCAGCGCGGCGCCCGGCAGCGTGAGGGTCTGCTCCAGCTGGCGGCACAGGTTCCAGCGGTCTTCGTCGTCGAGCCCCGGTAGCTCGACGAACACGATATAGGCTCGGCGCCACGGGAATTCGTGCAGGTTCTTGCGCACCAGCCAGGCCCGCGAGGCAGGCAGGCAGCGCACCAGGTCGGCCCGCAGCTCGCCCAGCTCGAAATCGTTCAGGTCGTGCCGCGAGATCTGGCTGAAGACCGGGGTGCCGGTGATCTCTTCCCAAGCACGCGTCTCGGCCTCTTCCGCCTCCTTGAGACGGCCGCGCCACAGCTTCAGCGCCTCTTCATCGTGCGGCCCCGCGTCGGGATCTTCGAGCGAGGCCACGGCGCTCCTGGCCGCCCACCAGCGGCTGGCGGCGCCGGAGCCGTGCAGCCGTTCGAGCACGGCAAGGCGCGCTTCGCGATCGCTCGCCGGCAGCATCTGGGCCAGCCCGCGCAGCGCGCCGGGATGCTCCGGCGCGATCTGCAGGGCGCTCTCGTAGCGCACGCGCACGGGGGCGGCGGGATCGAGCCGCCGCTCGGAATCGGCCCACTCGACCATCTCGTCGGGCGTATTGCGCTCGCCACGCGCGGCCAGCACGGTGATGCGCTCGCGGATGCGCGACCGGTGTGCATGGTGCTGCTTCCAGTCGGAGGCGTGGGCGCGGCGCCATTGTTGGTCGAAATGCTCGATCCATTGCTTTTCGTCGGCCAACAGCTCGAGTGCCGGGCGCATCGACCACTCGGGCATGACCGCCTTCTGGTCGAGCGCCTCCAGGCGATCCCGCAAGACGGGGTGGGTGTCTTCGAGGTCGCTGACGCGGCGCATCGCCTCGCGCAGCGCCTGGCGGGCGAAGTCTTCGCCGGGCGGCGTATGCACGCGCTTGCGCAGGGCCTCGAACGGGCCCGGAGGCTGCGGCTCATGCTCGGCGCGGGCCCAATGCCAGGGCCAGAACTCGTTGGCGTACCAGTTGCCCTTGATCGCGATCTCGGTCAGTGCAGCCGCCGCCACGGAAGCGCCCAGCAGCCGGCCCGAGATGCGGTCGGCTTCGTACTCGTCCTGGCGAGCCAGCGCGAAGGTCTTGGCCGCGAAGCGTGGGAAGTACCAGCGGAAGAAGGCCTGCGAAAACAGCGCCATCACGCCCTCGTTGCGCTGCAGGTCGGCATCGAGCTTGAGCCACGACAGGCGGGTGCGGTAGATCCAGGCGCTCAGCTTGCCGTGGTTGCCGCGCAGATGGCCGTATTCGTGCGCCAGCACCGACAGCAGCCGCCGCCGGTCGAGCATCATCATCAGCGGCAGGCCGATGCTCAGCGAGTTGACGGCGCCGCCGAACAGCCCGAAGCGCGGCACCTGCCGGATGCTGGCATTGAATTCGTCATCGAGATAGACGTGGTGGACCGGCGGCCCCTTGATCTTGCCGCGGATGCGGTCCAGCGCCTCGAAGAGTGCCGGCGCGTCGGCCCTGCGGATTTCCACGCCCTCGGGCTCGTCGAAGCGCACCCAGAGCGCGCGCAGCGTGGCCCACAGCAGCCCCAGGGCGAACAGCAGCAGCCAGCCCCGCGTGAAATTGGAGCGCGCTCCCCCGATCGAGGAAACCACCCAGACAATGATGCCCACCGAAAGCCCGAGACAGCCCAGTACCCACAGGTAGCCGAGCGCGGCAAAGGCCGCGACGCTGCGTCGATAGCGCGCACCGTCGTCCGCGCTGGCGTGCTCGCTCAGTCGAACCAGGTGAACAAAATCAGCGCGATCCATCCGACTCCCGTCAAATCAAGCCCCGACAGTTTTTGAAGAAAGAAGCCCCGTTGAACGACGAAGACCTCCCGCCCCTGATCGAAACGCCCCCCGGCCGCTACCGCCACTACAAGGGTGGCGAATACGAAGTGATCGGCACCGTGCGCCACAGCGAGACGCTGGAGCCGATGACGCTGTATCGCGCCCTGTACGGCGCCCATGGCCTCTGGGTCCGGCCGGCCGCCATGTTCGGCGAAACCGTCGAGATCGACGGTACGCCCCGGCAAAGATTCACCCCGATCTAGCCAGGCAGGCAGTGCATGCCCGCCTTGCCTGAATGAACTGCTACATTTTTCGTAGCAATTCCGGTTCCATCAACCGCAGCGGACGTCCGTCACGCGGCTGCGGGCGTCGACGTCGAGATTGAGCCGACCGCCATTGAGTTCTGTCGTGGCCGCGTCGCCGGGCTTCAGCACGCGCACCGTGCCGGCGGCTGCACGCACGCGGGCGGCGGCTTCGAGCTGGGGCGTCAGCGGCTGGCCCACGGCAAAGCGGGCGCCATCGGCGTTGCACTGGTAGACCGGTTCAGGCGGCGGCGCAGCAGGTGCCGGGGCGGGCGCGGGCGCCGGAGCGGCACAGGCCGCCATCAGGGCGGCGCTGGCAACGGCCAGCAGCAACGATTGGGTTTTCACTTTCTAAGCTCCCGAAAACCCGCGAATATAAACAACTTTACCGATTGTGACTCGATGTATCTGCCAGCCACCCGGCAATAGCACACGGATACAACAGATGCTCCTGCGCCAGCACCCGCCCGGCCAGGGTGACTGCCGTGTCGTCGGGCAACACGGGTACGACGGCCTGGGCCAGGATCGGTCCGTGGTCGAGCTCGGTGGTCACCTGATGGACCGTCACGCCCGCCACCTTGCAGCCCGCCTCGATGGCGCGCTGGTGCGTGTGGAGTCCCGGGAACGCCGGCAGCAGCGAGGGATGGATGTTCACCAGCCGGCCGGCGTAGCGTTCGACGAAGCCCGGCGTCAGGATGCGCATGAACCCCGCCAGCACCACCAGGGCCGGCGCGTAGCCGTCGACCGCCGTCGCCAGCGCTGCGTCGAAAGCTTCGCGGGTGGCGAAATCCTTGTGCGGGATGACTGCGGTGTCGATGCCGTGCGCCTTGGCGATTGCCAGTCCGCCGGCCTCGGCCTTGTTGCTCACCACGGCGGCGATGCGTGCGCCGAAGCGCTCGGCCCAGCGGTCGCGCTCGGCGGCGCGCACGATGGCTGCCATGTTGGAGCCGCCGCCGGAGATCAGGATCACGATGTTCTTCATGGGAAGGCGGGATTATCTGTGCCCACGCTTGTCGCGGCGCGGACACCGTTTCACAGCACGACCGTGCTAAAACTCACGGTTCCGGAGACACACCGCGTCTGCGGTGAACCGATCAACACAGCGAGGCACGCATGGATTTGAGCTTCACACCCGAAGAACAGAAGTTCCGCGAAGAGGTTCGCGCCTGGGTCAAAGAGAACCTCCCCCAAGAGATTTCGCACAAGGTGCACAACGCGCTCGAGCTGACGCGCGACGATCTGCAAGGCTGGGCCAGGATCCTCGGCAAGAAGGGCTGGCTGGGCTACGGCTGGCCGAAGGAATTCGGCGGCCCGGGCTGGACCGCCGTGCAGCGCCACCTGTTCGAGGAAGAAACCGCGCTGGCCGGCGCGCCGCGCATCATCCCGTTCGGCCCGGTGATGGTGGCGCCCGTGATCATGGCCTTCGGCAATGCCGAGCAGCAGAAGCGCTTTCTCCCCGGCATCGCCAGCGGCGAAGTCTGGTGGAGCCAGGGCTACAGCGAACCAGGTTCGGGCTCCGACCTCGCGTCCGTGAAGACCAAGGCCGAACGCAAGGGCGACAAGTACATCGTCAACGGACAGAAGACCTGGACCACGCTCGGCCAGCACGGCGACTGGATGTTCAACCTCGTGCGCACCAGCAACGAAGGCAAGCCGCAAACGGGCATCAGCTTCCTGCTGCTCGACATGAAGTCGCCCGGCGTGACCGTGCGCCCCATCAAGCTGCTCGACGGCGGCCATGAAGTGAACGAGGTGTTCTTCGACAACGTCGAAGTGCCCGCCGAGAACCTGATCGGCGAGGAGAACAAGGGCTGGACCTACGCCAAGCACCTGCTCTCGCACGAACGCACCAACATCGCCGACGTGAATCGCGCCAAGCGCGAACTCGAGCGCCTCAAGCGCATCGCGAAGAGCGAAGGCGTCTACGACGACCAGCGCTTCCGCGACGAGATCGCCAAGCTCGAGGTCGACATCGTCGCGCTCGAGATGATGGTGCTGCGCGTGCTGTCGGCCGCCACTTCGGGCAAGAACTCGCTCGACGTCGCGGGCCTGCTCAAGATCCGCGGCAGCGAGATCCAGCAGCGCTACAGCGAACTGATGATGCTGGCCGGCGGCCCGTATTCGCTGCCGCTGATCCGCGAGGCGATGGAAGCCGGCTGGCAGGGCAACTTCCCGGGCGGCAACCCGGCGCTCGCGCCGCTGACGTCCACCTTCTTCAACATGCGCAAGACCACCATCTACGGTGGCTCGAACGAAGTGCAACGCAACATCGTCGCGCAGACGGTTCTGGGCTGAGGAGACAAGAACATGGATTTCAACTTCACCGACGACCAGGAACAACTGCGCGACGCCGTTCGCAAGTGGGTCGACAAGGGCTACGACTTCGAGCGCCGCCGCGGCATCGAGGCCAAGGGCGGCTTCTCGCGCGAGGCCTGGGACGAGCTGGCCGAGCTTGGCCTGGGCGGCCTGTACATCAGCGAGGACGACGGCGGACTGGGCATGGGCCCCGTGGCAGGCATGGTCGTCATGGAAGAACTGGGCCGCGGCATCGTGCTGGAGCCCTTTGCGCAGACGCTGATCGCCGGTGCGGTGCTCAGCGGCTATGCCGGCGCAGACACCAAGGACAGCTGGCTGCCGCGCATCGCCGGCGGCCAGGCCATCGTGGTGCTGGCGTACCAGGAGCGCAAGGCACGCTGGCGCCTCGACGTGTGCGAGGCCACGGCCGCCAAGTCGGGCGACGGCTATGCGCTGACCGGCGCCAAGAGCGTGGTGCCGGTGGGCGACGAAGCCGACGCCTTCCTGGTGCCCGCCAAGGTCGGCGGCAAGATCGTCCTCTTCCTGGTCGAGCGCAGTGCCAGCGGCGTCGAGGCCCGCGGCTACGGCACGCAGGACGGCGGCCGCGCGGCCGAAGTGGTGTTCGACAAGGCCGATGCGACGCTGGTCACGCTCGATGGCCTGGCCGCGCTCGAATACGCGGTGGACGTCGGCATTGCCGCCACCTGTGCCGAAGCCGTCGGCGTGATGGACAAGACCATGGCCGTCACCGTCGACTACATGAACCAGCGCAAGCAGTTCGGCGTGGCCATCTCGACCTTCCAGGCGCTGCGCCACCGCGTCGCCGACATGAAGATGCAGCTCGAGCTCGCGCGCTCGATGAGCTACTACGCGACGCTCAAGCTCAACGCCCCGGCGGACGAACGCCGCCAG
Source organism: Variovorax sp. Varisp46 (assembly GCF_059491885.1). NCBI lineage: Bacteria > Pseudomonadati > Pseudomonadota > Betaproteobacteria > Burkholderiales > Comamonadaceae > Variovorax > Variovorax sp. Varisp46. Next base: position 477,984 of record NZ_CP168515.1, on the reverse strand, counting down.
GCGCTGGCACGCGCCAAGTACCAGCTCGGCGTGTCGATGCGCTTCGTGGCCGCGAACTCGGTGCAACTGCACGGCGGCATCGGCGTGACCGACGAATACATCGGCAGCCACTATTTCCGCAAGCTCACACAGATGGAAATGACCTTCGGCGACACGCTGCACCACCTGGGCGAAGTGTCGGCCCGCATGCAGGACACCGCCGGCGTCTTCGCCTAGGACAAGGCTCGCCCCCAGGCTGCGCGCACTTCGTGTCGCTGCGTCAACCCCCTACCGGGGGCAACACCCTGCGGCCCGGCAAAGCCGGTTCCGCGGTGTTCCGCTAGCATCCAACGCCCGCCCGCTTCGCGCCGGCGGGCGTTTTCACTTGGCCCCTCACTCCCGGACCCCAGGAACGAAACATGCAGACTCGCCGCTCTCTTCTGGTCGCCATGGCCGTCACCGGAACCACTGCCGCCATGCTGACCGCCTGCGCCACCTCTCCCACGCCTTCCTACACCGAGCGCCCGCCCATCGTGTTCATGCACGGCAACGGCGACTCGGCCGCGCTCTGGCAGACGACGATCTGGCGTTTCGAGTCGAACGGCTGGCCGCGCGAGCGGCTCTTCGCTGTCGACCAGCCGAACCCGGTCGCGCGCGACGACGACGCCGTGGCCCAGGCCGGGCGCAGCTCGACCGGCGATTCGGCGGTGTTCCTGAAGGCCGAGGTCGACAAGGTGCTGAAGGCCACCGGCGCCAGCAAGGTCGTGCTGATCGGCAACTCGCGCGGCGGCAACACCATCCGCAACTACGTGCAGAACGGCGGCGGCGCGGCCGTGGTGAGCCATGTGGTGCTGGGCGGCAACCCGGCGCACGGCATCTGGGTGGTGAAGGGCTTCCGCGAGAACAACGAGTTCTCGGGACTGTCCGGCTTCATGCAGCAGCTCAATGCGCCGAAGGGGCCGAACGGCGAGGAGGTCACGCCGGGCGTGAAGTGGATGACCCTGCGCTCGGACAACAACGACAAGTATGCGCAGCCCGATGGCGTGTGGATCGGCGCGCCCGGCAAGCCGACGAACGTCGGCTTCGACGGGCCGGCGCTCAAGGGCGCGACCAATGTGGTGCTGCCGCGCGTCGATCATCGCGAAACCTCGTTCTCGCCCGCGGCGTTCGCGGCGACCTGGCAGTTCCTGACCGGGCAGGCGCCGCGCAGCACCGACGTCGCGGCCGAGGCGGATGTCGTGCTCAACGGCCGTGCGCTCGGCGCGGAAAATCTTCCGCTGAACGGCGCGAAGGTCACCGTGTACGCCGTCGACCCTGCCACCGGCGTGCGGCTCGGCGAGGCCGTCTTCACCAAATCGGTCGGCGCCGATGGCCGCTGGGGGCCTTTCAAGGCGCGCGGCGACGCGGCCTACGAATTTGTCCTGGCCACGCCGAGCTACGGCACCACGCACATCTACCGCAGCCCCTTTCCGCGCAGCAGCAGCGTCGTGAACCTGCGGCCGGAACGCATCATTCCGGCCGACAACGGAGCCAGCGCGGTCGTCGTGTTCACGCGGCCGCGCGGCTACTTCGACGCACAGCGCGACACCATGCGCTTCGACGGCAAGAGCCCTCCGACAGGTGTGCCACCCCAGGGCTCGGGCGTTTCGACCTCGCGGCTGCGCATCGAGGGCGGTGGCGCCCCGCGCGCGGTGACCGGTGAATTCAACGGCGAGCGCATCACGGGCCTCACGTGGCCGGCCGCGAGCGAGCACACGACCGTGCTCGAACTGACCTACTGAAGCGAGGCCGGCCATGAACGACGCGAGCACGCCCTTCGTCCTGCAGGCGCGCGACAGCCGCGGCGTGGCCACGCTGACGCTGAACCGGCCGGCCTCGTTCAACGCGCTGTCGGAAGGCATGCTCGGCGCGCTCGAGCAGGCGCTCGGCGAGATCGCGGCAGACGACAGCATTCGCGCGGTCGTCATCGCGGCGGCGGGCAAGGCCTTCTGCGCGGGCCACGACCTGAAGGAAATGCGCGCCGCACCCTCGCTCGGCTACTACCGGCAGCTGTTCGAACGCTGCGGCGCGATGATGCTGTCGATCCAGAAGCTGCCGGTGCCCGTGATCGCGCGCGTGCACGGCATCGCCACGGCGGCGGGCTGCCAGCTCGTCGCTGTCTGCGACCTGGCGGTGGCGTCGAGCGAGGCGCGCTTCGCAGTCAGCGGCGTGAACGTGGGGCTGTTCTGCGCCACGCCGAGCGTCACGCTTTCGCGCAACCTCGGCCGCAAGGAAGCCTTCGAGATGCTGGTGACGGGCGATTTCATCGACGCGCGGGAAGCGCGCGAGAAGGGGTTGGTCAACCGCGTGGCGCCGCCCGAGGAGCTCGACGCGGCCGTCGAGACACTGGTGGCCAGCATCGTCGCCAAGCCCCGCAAGGCGCTAGCGCTGGGCAAGGCCCTGTTCTACCGACAGATCGAAACCGGCATCGAGGCCGCGCTGGCCGATGCCAGCCAGACCATGGCCTGCAACATGATGGACGAGAGCGCACTCGAAGGCGTGCAAGCTTTCATCGACAAACGCCCGCCAGACTGGAAGCGCTGAGAAGAAAGTCCACTGCCCGTCGGCATGCGCTTACGGCCGCACCGAAAGGCGTCCTACCGCCTACATGACCTCGATTCCTAAGATGGATTTTCGGTGTCGGATCCCCCATGCCTTTTGCTGGAGATCCGATGCCGACGTCAAGGAGATTGATCATGGAAAAGCTCATGCAGATCTGCGCGGCAATCGCATTCCTTGCGATGCTGCCCGCGCAAGCTCAAGTGAACACGCCACCGCCGGCCTCCGTCGACCCCGCCATCGCCGAACTCAAGGCTGGCCGCGACAAGATCGCCGCCGACTACAAGGCCGACCGGGCGGCATGCGATGCCATGAAGGACAACGCCAAGGACGTCTGCATCGAAGAGGCCAAGGGCAAGGAAAAGATCGCCAAGGCTGAACTCGACCAGAAGCTGAAGCCCAGCGACAGCAATGCACGCAAGGTGGCCGAGGCCAAGGTGGAAGCGGCCTACAGCATCGCGAAGGAAAAATGCGACGACCAGAAGGGCGATGCGAAGTCCGCATGCGTGAAGCAGGCCAAGGCCGACGAGGCCAAGGGCATGGCCGAAGTCAAGGCGATGAAAAAGTAGCTGGCCGGCTTTCGGCTTGGCGGCGCGCGCCTGCTCAGGCCGAACTGCTGGCAACCGGCTTCGTGATGGTCGCCGTCGCCCGGGCTCCGAGCGTCATTTCGGTGATCCACGAGACCAGCAACGAGCCGTAGGCCTGCCGCGACTCCTGTTTGGACAGCGCGTGATCCGCGCCGGAAAGCACGCGGTAGGTCACCGATTTCACCCGCTTGAAGGCAGCCAGGTAGTTCTCCACCACGGGGTGGGGGACGATCTGGTCGTCCTCCGACTCGACGATGAGGACGTCGCCGGCAAAGGCCGCGCATGCAGCCAGTGCCCGGTTGTCGCCGGGTCCCACGAGCGAGCGGCGGTAGGCCACGAGGTCGGACCGGCTCAGCTTTCCCTTGGGCGTGTCCCACTCGCGGTCGCGGTAGAGCGCCGGCGCACGCAGCGCGAGCCAGCGCACCGGCCGCAGGGCACTTACCAGCGAAGCGAGATACCCGCCATAGCTGCTGCCGACGATGGCGATGGCGCCGGGGTCGACGGTCGGATGGCCGACCAGCACGTCGTACGCAGCCAACACATCGCGCAGATTGTCTTCGCGGGTCACCTCCAGGCGCTGCGCCGCGTGGCGCGCATGCCCTCGCAGATCGAAAGTCAGGCACACGCAGCCCAGCGCCGCGATTTCATTGGCCCGCTTCAGGTATTGCTCCTGGCTTCCATCCCAGCCGTGGACCAGGAGCACACCGGGCACCATGGTCGACGCGGCAAACAGCGTGCCCTGGATGTGCTGGCCGTCCACGGCAATGTCGATGAGGCTATGGCGTGTCGGCATGTCGCGTCAGCAGTGTGAATTTCGAAAGCCGCCCGATCTCGCTGTCGATGCCGTGGTAGGCCACGATGGCATCCGCGGGCGGCGCGGCCGCTCCGTAGACCTCGAAGGAGGACGCGCGCACGCGGTCGCACTTCGGATGCGCGTGGAACGCTTCGAGCGCCGCGATCTCCGCGCCCGTGGCGCCACCCACGCGCCACGACTGCTCCAGCACCCCCGAACGCCAGTCGCCCCGGCTGCCCATGCCCTGCGCCACGTCATAGTTCACCCGCGAGGCGAAGAAGCCCGGGTAGCAGCCGGACACGGCCCGGTGGTAGTTCCGCGCCTGCTCGATCGCACGGCGAAGCGGCGGCGCCGGATTCACGACGGCGAGCAGCCTGTCGAAATCGCCGCGCACGAGCATGAGGTCGGAGCCACCGTAGACCTCCTGCCCGGCGTTGTCCCGGGTCGAACGCTGCTCGCCGCAATAGCTGGCGACAAGGTGCTCCACGCTCACCTGTCCGACGCTGTACGTCCTCGGCCGGTCGAGGTTCTCCTCGAGCACGAGGCCTCGGGTCGTGATCTCGGTCTCGTCCATGGCATCGAGACAGCGGTCGAGCGCATCGACGCTTCCCACGACGACCTGCCCACGTCCACCGGTCGCGATCACCGGCTTGACCCGTGCGAGGCCGCCGTCGAGCAGCATGCGCCCCGCCTTGCGCGCCTCTTCGCGTGAGAAGCACGAATAGCCGGGGAGTACCGCCTCCGCGGCCTCGGTCGCGAAGCGCAGGGACCAGCCCGCCGGCCGCGAAGCATCGGCACCGATCAACGGATGGGTGAGCGCCTTGGTGGCGACGAAGGGGTATGGCACCACCCCGCCGAAAAGGTCGTCCACGCCGGTGATGCCCGTCGCGCGCACGAGCGCCGGATCGGTCAGGGTGTCGCTCGGCACGAAGTAGGGCACGCTGCCGTAGGCTTGCCGAGGATCGTAGACGCCCGCGAAAGTGCAGCTCTTGAGGGCCGCCAGCCGCCGTGCGAAGTGGGCGCGCGTGGCATGCTCGTGCTCGGTGCAGTAGCCGTGCGGGTCCACATCCCAGGTCACGACGCTGCGAAGGCCTGGCGGCAGACGGGACGAACCCGACACCTCGGGGCCGGAGCCGGGGAGCGGTTTCACGGCGATGCTCATCGCGCCTCCTCGCATGTGCACCCCTCCTCGACGGAGGAAGAAGTTCCGCCATGATCGGCAAAACGATGCTGCGCCCGGTCGGAGGGCGCAGCGGATGCGCGTGGGAGCAGTCTGGCGCGAAGCGCCTCGGCCTAGCCGTCGTGGAGCCGCGAACTCTGTGGCAGGTGCGCCATCAGGAATTCCATCTGGTCGGCCAGGATGCGGCGGTTGCGCAGAATGAAGTCTTCCCAGAGGCTGGGCACGTAGGGCGCGTAGAGCAGCGGCATGTTCGCCTGCTCGGGCGTGCGGCTGCTCTTGCGGTGGTTGCACGGCTTGCAGGCCGTAACCACGTTCATCCAGGTGTCGATGCCTCTCTGGGCAAACGGGATGATGTGCTCGCGCGTGAGTTCATCTTCATGGAAATGCCCGCCACAGTAAGCACAAACGTTGCGGTCGCGCGAGAACAGCTTGCTGTTGGTGAGCCCGGGCCGCTGCGTGAAGGGATTGATGCGCGGCACGCCCTTGGTGCCGATGATGCTGTTGATCGCGATCTGCGACTGCTCGCCCGTGATCGCGTTGTGGCCGCCGCGGAACACCGCCACCTGCGCGCCCACTTCCCAGCGAACTTCGTCCGCCGCGTAGTGGATCACCGCCTGTTCCAGCGAAATCCATGACTGGGGCAGCCCTTGGGCCGACAGCTTCAAGACCTTCACACACGACTCCTCGAAACGAGAAAACCACGCAGAGACCAGAGACTCGGGGTGCATCGGCGACTCACGCCAGACCACGCACTGCGTCACAATATACCGGCTTTGTGACAAATCGGCCTGATTCGCCCATTCGACGGGCGAAAGGCGCTATCAAAAAGATACTCACCGATGCAGGTTTTTCGCGGCTTCCGGCACCCGGGCGTAGCTCCGGCCTGCGCCCTCACGATCGGGAATTTCGACGGCGTCCACCGTGGCCACCAGGCCATGCTGGCGCTGCTGCAGACCGAGGCCCGCCACCGCGGGCTGCCGAGCTGCGTGCTCACCTTCGAGCCGCACCCGCGCGACTATTTCGCCGCCGTCACCAGGAAACCCGACCTGGCGCCGGCGCGCATCGGCACGCTGCGCGACAAGCTGACCGAGCTGGCGGCCTGCGGCGTGGCCCAGACCATCGTGCTGCCGTTCGACGGCCGGCTGGCGTCCCAATCGCCCGAGGCGTTCATCCAGAACGTGCTGATCGACGGCCTGGGCGCGCGCTACGTGCTGGTCGGCGACGACTTCCGCTTCGGTGCCAAGCGGGCCGGCGACTACGCCATGCTCGACGCGGCCGGCGAGGCCCGCGGTTTCGACGTCGCACGCATGAACAGCTACGAAGTGCATGGCCTGCGGGTGTCCAGCTCCGCCGTGCGCGATGCGCTGGCCGAAGGCCGCATGGCCGACGCCCACACCCTGCTGGGCCGCCCGTACACCATCTCGGGCCACGTGGTCCATGGCCGCAAGCTGGGCCGCGCGCTGGGCGCCTCCTCGCCGGGCAAGGACGATGGCTTTCGCACCCTCAACCTGCGCTTCAAGCACTGGAAGCCGGCTGCCAGCGGCATCTTCGCGGTGCTGGTCCACGGCCTGGCCGAGCAACCGCTGCCGGGCGTGGCCAACCTCGGCGTGCGGCCCTCGCTCGACGCCAACGACGTCAACGCCGGTCGGGTTCTGCTGGAGACGCATTGCCTTGAGTGGCCCTCGCATCTGGGCGCCGAAGGGGCCTACGGTAAAATCGTCCGCGTGGAACTCCTGCACAAACTGCACGACGAATTGCGCTACACCAGCCTCGAGGCCCTCACTGCGGGCATCGCGAAGGATGGGCGCGACGCACGTGCGTTCTTTGCATCGACCCACGCCGAAACCCACCGCCAGACCACGCGCGATCGAATTTAGCCCTGCACGCACCGTGCTGCCGCCCTTCGACAAGCTCAGGGCGAACGGCTTTACCTCCCGCACCGACGCGCTCCTTTTTTTCCGGGCAGTTCGGGCCGAGCCTGTCGAAGCCCCCTGTTTCGCACCCCAACATGTCTGACGCTGCCACCTCCACCGACTACCGTTCCACGCTGAACCTGCCCGACACCCCCTTCCCGATGCGCGGCGACCTGCCCAAGCGCGAACCGGGTTGGGTGAAGGAATGGAATGACGAGGGCCGCTACCACCGCCTGCGCGACGCCCGCCACGGCGCGCCCAAGTTCATCCTGCATGACGGCCCGCCCTACGCCAACGGCCAGATCCATATGGGCCATGCGGTGAACAAGATCCTGAAGGACATGATCACCAAGGCGCGCCAGCTCGAAGGCTACGACGCGCTCTACGTGCCCGGCTGGGACTGCCACGGCCTGCCGATCGAGAACGCCATCGAAAAGCAGTTCGGCCGCAACCTCAGCCGCGACGAGATGCAGGCCAAGAGCCGCGCCTACGCCACGGAACAGATCGCGCAGCAGATGGCCGACTTCCAGCGCCTGGGCGTGCTGGGCGAATGGGATCATCCCTACAAGACGATGGACTTCGCCAACGAAGCCGGCGAGCTGCGCGCGTTCAAGCGCGTGATCGAGCGCGGCTTCGTGTACCGCGGCCTGAAGCCCGTGTACTGGTGCTTCGACTGCGGCTCCTCGCTCGCCGAATTCGAGATCGAGTACGCCGACAAGAAGAGCCAGACCCTCGACGTGGCCTTCAAGGCGCACGAACGCGAGAAGGTGCTCAAGGCCTTCGGCACCGACCACACGATCCTCGGCGACATCTTCGCCGTGATCTGGACCACCACCGCGTGGACCATCCCGGCGAACCAGGCGATCAACCTGAACCCCGAGCTGGAGTACTCGCTGGTCGACACCGAGCGCGGCCTGCTGATCCTGGCCAACTCGCTGGTCGAGATGTGCATGACGCGCTACGCGCTCGACGGCAAGGTGCTGGCCACGGTCAAGGGCGAGGCGCTCGGCGGGCTCGAATTCGAGCATCCGCTGTACGACGTGGACGCCGGCTACCAGCGCCTGTCGCCGGTGTACCTGGCCGACTACGCCACCGCCACCGACGGCACCGGCCTGGTCCACTCCTCGCCCGCCTACGGCGTGGATGACTTCAACTCCTGCATCGCCCATGGCGTGGCGTACGACGACATCCTGAACCCGGTCCAGGGCAACGGCAGCTACGCCCCCGACTTCCCGCTCTTCGGCGGGCAGAACATCTGGAAAGCCGTGCCGGTCATCATCGCGGCGCTGCGCGATGCCAACCGCCTGCTGACCACCGAGACCATCACCCACAGCTATCCGCATTGCTGGCGCCACAAGACGCCTGTGATCTACCGCGCCGCAGCGCAGTGGTTCGTGCGCATGGACGAGGGCGAAGGCGTGTTCACCAAGGACAAGGCACCCAAGACGCTGCGCCAGACCGCGCTCGACGCCATCGAACAGACCAGTTTCTACCCGGAGAACGGCAAGGCCCGCCTGCACGACATGATCGCCGGGCGGCCCGACTGGTGCATCAGCCGACAACGCAGCTGGGGCGTGCCGATCCCGTTCTTCCTGCACAAGGATTCGGGCGAGCTGCATCCGCGCACCATGGAAATCCTCGACCAGGCCGCCGACATCGTCGAGAAGGGCGGCATCGAGGCCTGGAGCCGCGTGACGGTCGAAGAGATCCTCGGCGCCGAAGACGCGCCGCACTACACCAAGAGCACCGACATCCTGGAGGTGTGGTTCGACTCGGGCTCGACCTTCTATCACGTGCTGCGCGGCACGCACCCCACGGTGCACCACGACACCGGCCCCGAGGCCGATCTGTACCTCGAAGGCCACGACCAGCATCGCGGCTGGTTCCATTCGTCGCTGCTGATCGCCTGCATGCTGGAAGACCGTGCGCCGTACAAGGGCCTGCTGACGCACGGCTTCACGGTCGATGCCAAGGGCATCAAGATGAGCAAGTCGCTCAAGAACGGCATCGACCCACAAGAGATCAGCAACAAGCTGGGCTCGGAAATCATCCGCCTGTGGGTGGCCGCGAGCGACTACTCGGGCGACATCGCGGGCGACGACAAGATCCTGGCGCGCGTGGTCGATGCGTACCGCCGCATCCGCAACACGCTGCGCTTCCTGCTCGCGAACACGAGCGACTTCGACATCCAGAAGGATGCGGTGCCGCTCGACCAGCTGTTCGAGATCGACCGCTATGCGCTCGCGCGCGCTTCGCAGTTCCAGGCCGAGATCCTCGCGCACTACAAGGTGTACGAGTTCCACCCGGTGGTGGCCAAGCTGCAGATCTATTGCTCGGAAGACCTGGGCGGCTTCTACCTCGACATCCTGAAGGACCGCCTCTACACGACGGCCCCGGGTTCGCTGGCGCGCCGCAGCGCACAGACCGCGCTGTGGCACATCTCGCAAGCCATGCTGCGCTGGATGGCGCCGTTCCTGAGCTTCACGGCCGAAGAGGCCTGGAAGATCGTGGGCACGGGCAAGCCGGGCGAATCGATCTTCGCGCAGACCTACAGCCAGTTCCCCGCATCTGACGAAGCCCTGCTCGCCAAGTGGACGCGCATCCGCGAGATCCGCGACGCGGTGAACAAGGACATCGAAGCCGTGCGCGCCGAAGGCAAGGTCGGCTCGTCGCTGCAGGCCAACCTGCAGCTGACGGCACCGGCCGACGACTTCGCGCTGCTGGGCACCCTGGGCGAGGACCTGAAGTTCGTCTTCATCGCCTCGGCCATCGAACTGGCGGCCGGCGACGCGCTGTCGACGGTGGTCACGCCGAGCGCCGCGCAGAAGTGCGAGCGCTGCTGGCACTACCGCGACGACGTGGGCCACGACCCGGCGCATCCCACGATCTGCGGCCGTTGCACGAGCAACCTGTTCGGCGCCGGCGAATCGCGGAGCGTTGCCTGATGGCGGCGGCACGTTCCATGTCGGCATCGCGTTCACGCGGCGGCAGCAGCATCTGGCCCTGGCTCGGGCTGGCGGTGATCATCGTGATCATCGACCAGTTCACCAAGACGCTAATCCTGGGCTACTACAAGCTCGGTGATGCAACGTACGTGACGGGCTTCTTCAACGTCGTGCGTGCGCACAACACCGGGGCGGCCTTCTCGTTCCTAGCGGATCACTCGGGGTGGCAGCGCTGGCTGTTCACAGTGATCGGCGTGGGCGCCGCGGTGTTCATCGTATGGATGCTGAAGTCCCACGCCGGGCAGAAGCTGTTCTCGTTTTCGATGGCCTGCATCCTGGGCGGCGCCATCGGCAACGTGGTCGATCGGATGATGCACGGCTATGTCGTGGACTTCCTGAGCTTCCACGCCGGCAACTGGTACTTTCCTGCTTTCAATGCCGCGGACAGCGCCATCACGCTGGGCGCCATCTGCCTGATCCTGGACGAGATCCGGCGGGTTCGCCGGGGCAAGTAACTTTTTCTCAGGGGCCTACGGGCCCCTTCTTATTTGGGTCTGCCTCTCGCGAAAGTCCGAGGGTTTCTCCCCGCTTTCTCGCGATGTCATAACAAAGTCATACTGCGGCGGTCCAATGTAATCGATTACATGAACACCGCACGATGAGCATCCAAGCCGTTGCAGCCAAAGCCGGGGTCTCCGTGGCCACCGTGTCGCGGGCCTTCAACTTTCCCGGCAAGGTGACGCCCGTCACCCGCGAACTCGTGGAGCGCGTGGCGCGAGAGCTCAACTATGTGCCGAACGCCAGCGCGCGCACGCTGCGCACCCAGCGCAGCCGTGTGCTCGGCGTGGTGCTCCCCACACTGCTCAACCCGACCTTCGCCGAGTGCCTGCAGGGCATCGCGCGCGCGGCCATCGCGGGCGGCTACGCGATCATTCCCGTCACCACCGGCTACCGGCTCGATGAAGAAGAACGCGCGGTGCAACTGCTGCTGGCCGGCAATGTCGACGGGCTGATCCTCGTGGTGTCGAATCCTTCGACATCGGCCGCGCTGCCCCGGCTCCAGGCGGCGGAGGTGCCTTATGTGCTGGCCTACAACCGCCACGCGGACCACCCCTGCGTGTCGGTCGACAGCGAAGGCGCCGTGGCCGATGCGGTCGCGCGCCTCGTGCTGCTGGGCCATCGCCGCATCGCGATGGTCAGCGGCACGCTCGCCGCGTCGGACCGTGCGCAGCAGCGCTATCGCGGCTACCGCAAGGGCATGGCCGAAGCCGGGCTCGCCGCGCCCGCGCTGATCGAAGTGCCCTTCGTCGAAACCGCGGTCGATGCGCTCTCGCGCCAGCTGCAGGCGCGCCGCCGTCCCACCGCGCTGATCTGCTCGAACGACCTGCTGGCCATCCGCAGCATCCGTGCCGCGCACTTGAGCGGCCTCGCGGTGCCCGACGATCTCAGCGTGATCGGCTTCGACGGCATCGCGCTCGGCGAAGACCTTACGCCCGCGCTCACCACCATCGCGCAGCCCAACAGCGACATCGGCCGCCACAGCGTCGAGCTGCTGATCCCGGCCATCGCCGGGGGCGCGACGCTGCAGCCCGACGCGAGCCTGCTGCTTCCCCATGCCTTCCGAGACGGCGAGTCGTGCGCTTCGGCGCGCGAGGACAACAACGCCGCGATTCCCTGACCTTCCCTCGTTCTCCGACCACATCCATCCAAGGAGTCCCACCATGTCACTTCGCTTCAACCGCCTGGCTCGCCTCGGCATCCTGGCCGCCGCGCTCGCCGCCGGCAGCGCCATGGCCCAGACCGCCATTTGCTACAACTGCCCGACCGAATGGGCCGACTGGGGCACGCAGCTGAAGGCCATCAAGGCCAAGACCGGCATCACCGTGCCGGCCGACAACAAGAACTCGGGCCAGTCGCTCGCGCAGCTGGTCGCAGAGAAGGCCAGCCCCGTGGCCGACGTCACCTACCTCGGCGTGACCTTCGCGGTGCAGGCCGCGAAAGACGGCGTGGTCGAGCCCTACAAGCCCGCCGCCTGGAAAGACATTCCCGACGGCCTGAAGGACCCGGCCGGCAACTGGTTCACCATTCACTCGGGCACGCTCGGCTTCATGGTCAACGTCGACGCGCTCAAGGGCAAGCCGATCCCGAAGTCGTGGGCCGACCTGCTCAAGCCCGAGTACAAGGGCCTGATCGGCTACCTCGACCCGGCTTCGGCCTTCGTGGGCTATGTCGGCGCGGTGGCGGTGAACGAAGCACGCGGCGGCACGCTCGACAACTTCAAGCCGGCCATCGACTACTTCAAGGCGCTGCAGAAGAACGAGCCCATCGTGCCGAAGCAGACCTCGTACGCGCGCGTGCTGTCGGGCGAGATCGCGATCCTGCTCGACTACGACTTCAACGCCTACCGCGCCAAGTACAAGGACAAGGCCAACGTCGCCTTCGTGATCCCGAGCGAGGGCACGCTGGCCGTGCCCTACGTGATGAGCCTGGTCGCCAAGGCCCCGCACGCGGCCGATGCGAAGAAGGTGCTCGACTTCACGCTGTCCGACGAAGGCCAGGCGATCTGGGCCAAGGCCTATCTGCGGCCGGTGCGCGCGAGCGCCATGCCCAAGGACATCGAAGCGCAGTTCCTGCCGGCGAGCGAATACGCCCGCGCCAAGAACGTGGACTACGGGCGGATGGCTGCCGCGCAGAAGGCCTTCTCTGATGAGTATTTGAAGGAAGTGCGCTAAGCCTCGGCGCTCGTTCGGGGCTCGATCACGCCGACGGGGTACCTTGCTCCGCGAATGTCCCCCGGCCTGCGGCCTCCTCCTTTATTTCGCTGCGCAAGGCACCCCGCCGTCGTGATCGTTCAGAGCACTGGTTGATCGGCCGCAAACCAGCCGCGTGCCCTGTGCACAGGGCACCGGGTGCTCCCCGCAGCGAAATTAAGGAGGAGCCGAAGGCGGGGGACATTCGCGGAGGGGAGTACCCGGTGGCCTGTGCACGCGCCCTGAACGTTCTGTCCCGCAACCCAAACAACCCACGTGAAGAACTGAGATGAAGTCCGACACCTCTTGGAACCCACGCTGGCGCCTGCTGGCCTGCGTGGCACCCGCGGTTGCCTTCTTCGCGGCCTTCTGGCTGCTGCCGGTCGTGCGTCTTCTCACGCTGCCCGCCGACAAGGGCTGGTCCACCTACTTCGCGGTGCTGACCGACGCGCGCTACCTCACGAGCATGGCCAACACCGTCGCGCTCTCGGTGGCCGTGACGCTGGCCACGCTGGTGCTGGGCGCGGCCGTGGGCATCTACCTCGCGCGCCATGCCTTCGTCGGCAAGCGCGTGCTGCTTTCGCTGCTCACGCTGCCACTTTCGTTCCCGGGCGTGATCATCGGCTTCTTCGTGATCCTGCTCGGCGGGCGCCAAGGCGTGGTGGCCGACCTCAGCGACAGCCTGTTCGGCGAACGCATTACCTTCGCCTACGGCCTGCTCGGGCTGTTCCTTGCGTACCTGTACTTCTCGCTGCCGCGCGCCATCGCGACCTACGCGGCAGCGGCCGAATCGATGAACACGCAGCTCGAAGAAGCCGCGCGTTCACTCGGCGCCTCGCGGCTTCGCGTCGCGCGCGACGTGTGGATGCCCGAGCTTGCACCCACCACGCTGGCCTGCGGCGCCATCCTCTTCGCCACCTCGATGGGCGCCTTCGGCACGGCCTTCACGCTGGCCAGCAAGTTCGAGGTGATCCCGATCACCATCTACAACGAGTTCACCAACTACGCCAACTTCGCGCTTGCCGCGTCGCTGTCGATCTCGCTGGGCATCGTGACCTGGCTGGTGCTGTTCGTGGCGCGCCGCTTTGGCGCGAATCCCGTCGCACGCTGAGGGCCCACGCACCATGCGAACCAACACCCAGGCCAAAGCGCCCTTCCTGCTCGCCGTCACGGTCATCGTGAGCCTTTTCATGATCGCGCCGATGCTGCTGTCGGTGATGGCGGGCCTCGTCAACAACTACAGCGTGGGCCTCAAGAGCGGCCTCACGCTGCGCTGGCTCGGCGAGGTGTGGGAGAACTACGGCGGCACCGTCGGCTGGTCGCTCGCGCTGGCCGTGGCCTGCGTCATCGGCACCGTGCTGCTGGGCGTGCCCTGTGCCTATGCGCTGGCACGCAGCCGCTCGCGCGTGGCGCGCATCTTCGAGGAGCTGCTGACGCTGCCGGTCGCAGTGCCGGGCCTTGCGACGGCGCTCGCGTTGATCCTTGCCTATGGCCAGCTCACTGCCTTCCGCCAGAGCTTCGCCTTCATTCTCGTGGGCCACATGGTGTTCACGCTGCCGTTCATGGTGCGCACCGTGAGCTCGGCCTTCCAGCGCGACGACCTGCTCGCGCTCGAGGAGGCCGCGCGCTCGCTGGGTGCGAACTTCCGCCAGCGATTCATGGGCATCCTCGTGCCCGCGGTGTTCCCGGCCATCGTGGCCGGCAGCCTGATGGTGTTCACGCTGTCGGTGGGCGAGTTCAACCTCACGTGGATGCTGCACACGCCGCTCACGCGCACGCTGCCCGTGGGCCTGGCCGACAGCTATGCCTCGATGCGCATCGAGATCGGATCGGCCTACACGCTGGTCTTCTTCGCCGTCATTCTTCCGGTGCTGTGGGCTCTGCAGTACCTTGCCAACCTGATGCAGAAACGCCATGGAACTTGAACGCATTCCCATCGACATCGCCAACTGTGCGAAAACCTACGCCGACGGCACGCGCGGCCTGCAGCCCACCGACTTGCAAGTGGAAGCCGGCGAAGTGCTGGCGCTGCTCGGCCCCTCGGGCTGCGGCAAGACCACGCTGCTGCGGCTGATCGCCGGCCTGGAATCGCCCGACGCGGGCAGCCGCATCGTGTTCGGCGGGCAGGACGTCACGCAGCGCCCGGTCGAGCATCGCGGCGTGGGCATGGTGTTCCAGAGCTATGCGCTCTTTCCGCAGATGACGGTCGCGGCCAACATCGGCTACGGGCTACGCATTCGCGGCGTGGCGCCCGATGAAGAAAAGCGCAGCGTCGGCGAGCTGGTCGACCTCGTGCGCCTCGGCGGACTGGAGAACAAGCGCCCCGCCGAGCTTTCCGGCGGCCAGCGCCAGCGCGTGGCCCTGGCGCGCGCGGTGGCCGTGCGCCCGCGCGTGCTGCTGCTCGACGAGCCGCTGGCAGCGCTCGACGCCAAGCTCAAGGAGTCGCTGCGCGACGAACTGGCCGAGCTGCTGCGCCGCCTGCACATCACGGCCATCCACGTCACGCACGACCAGCAGGAGGCGCTGGCCATTGCCGACCGCCTCGCCGTGATGCGCGCCGGACGCATCGTGCAGGTGGGTCGCGGCGAAGACCTCTACCGTGCGCCCGCGCACCCCTTCGTCGCCGAGTTCCTCGGCCGGGTCAACCGGCTGGAACGCGAGGCCGACGCCATCGCACAAGGCGTTGTCCGACTCGGAGGGTCAGCCCTGCCCTGCCCGTCGGCGTGGCGGGGCCATGCGACGCTGCTCGTACGGCCCGAAGACATCGAGGTCGGTGCGCCCCTGCCAGGCTGGGGCGCCGCCACCGTCGAACGCCGTACCTTCCTCGGCGACCGCGTGCAGCTGCACCTGCGTGTTCAAGACCAGCCCGTGCTGATGGTCGACGTAGGGCGCGACAATCCGTTCGGACCGGGCGACGCGGTGGGCCTGCGCATCCACCCCGACCGCCTGATGACGTCGCAGGAGACCAGCGCATGACGACAACAGCAGAGAACACCTTCCTGGTCCAGCTGACCGACCTGCACATCCGCGAGCCGGGCCGGCTGGCCTATGGCCGCATCGACACCGCGCCGTACCTCGAGCGCGCCGTGCAGTCGGTGCTGGCGCTGCGCCAGCAGCCCGATGCCGTGGTCATCACCGGCGACCTGACCGACTTCGGCCGCGCCGCCGAATACGAACATCTGGCGCGGCTGCTGGCCCCGCTGACCATGCCGGTCTACCTGATGCCAGGCAACCACGACGACCGCGACCAGTTGCGCCGCAGCTTTCCCGGCCACGCCTATCTCGGCACGGGTGCCGACACCGACGGCTTCATCCAGTATTCGGTGCGCGTCGGCGACCTTCGCTTGCTCACGCTCGACACCTGCGTGCCCGGCGCCAGCCATGGCTCGCTGTGCGAGAAGCGCCTGGGTTGGCTCGAAGCGCAGCTGGACGCCTGCCGCGGCGAGCCCGTGGTGGTCGCCATGCACCACCCGCCCTTCGAAACGCTGATCGGCCACATGGACGAGATCGGCCTGCTGCAGGGCGCCGACGCGCTCGAGGCACTGCTCTCACGCCACCCGAACGTCGAACGCGTGATCTGCGGCCACCTGCACCGGGCCATCGACGTGCGCTTCGGCGGCACCATTGCCTCGACCTCTCCGGCGCCGGCCCATCAGGTCTGCCTCGACCTCGCACCCGACGCCGAATCGGCCTGGACACTGGAGCCGCCTTCTTTCAGGGTGCACGCCTGGTCCGCTCGCGGACGCCGGCTGGTCACCCACCTGGCGGCCTCCGGCAGCTTCGAAGGGCCATATCCTTTCCACGACAACGGAGCCCTGATCGACTGAAGCGCCCGCTTGTGGAAAATGGGGGCGAAACGAACCAAAACGAAAAGGACAGAACCCGCCCCCCATGAAGCATCTCCTGAATCTGCTGGCGGCCGTGGCCCTGCTGGTGTGGGGTACGCACCTGGTCCGCACCGGTGTGCTGCGTGTGTTTGGCGCCAACCTGCGCAAGATCCTCGTCCAGAGCATGCGCAACCGCTTCACGGCCGCCCTCTCGGGCATCGGCGTGACGGCGCTGGTGCAATCAAGCACCGCCACCTCGCTCATGACCTCGTCCTTCGTCGGGCAGGGCCTGGTCACGCTGCCGGCGGCGCTGGCGGTGATGCGGGGCGCAGACGTGGGCACGGCGCTGATCTCGGTGCTGTTCTCGGCGGACCTGTCCTGGCTCTCGCCGATGTTCATCTTCGTGGGCGTGGTGCTGTTCATCAGCCGCTCGGCCTCCATGGCAGGGCGCATCGGCCGCGTGCTGATCGGGCTCGGGCTGATGCTGCTGGCGCTGCAGCTGGTGGTGGAGGCTACCGAGCCGCTGTTCTCCTCGCCGGCCGTGCGCGCACTGCTCGCGTCGATCAGCAGCGACGTGCTGCTCGAGATCACCGTCGGCGCGGTGCTGGCCATCGTGGCCTATTCGAGCCTCGCGGTGGTGCTGCTGGTCGCGGCCATGGCCACGTCGAACGTGGTGCCGCTGGACGTAGCACTCGGCCTGGTGCTCGGCGCCAACCTCGGCAGCGGCCTGCTGGCGGTGCTGACCACGGCCAAGTCGGCCGTGTCGGTGCGGCAGGTGACGGTGGGCAACCTGCTGTTCAAGGCGCTGGGCGTGGCCATCGTCGCCCCCTTCATCGGACTGTGGATCCGCTACGTGCAGCCGGAGCTGCCGAACCAGACGCATGGCGTGGTGCTGTTCCACCTGGCGTTCAACGTGGTGATCAGCGTGGGGTTCATCGGCCTCACGCAATGGGTCGCCAGGCTGGTGACGCGCATCCTGCCGGTGCCGCAACAGCCGGCCGGCACCACGCGGCCGCACCACCTCGATCCTTCGGCGCTGTCGACGCCGTCGCTCGCCATCTCCAATGCGGCGCGCGAAGCCCTGCACCAGGCCGACATCGTGGAGACCATGCTGATCGGCACGCTCGACGTGATCCGCCACAACGACCTGCGGCTGGCCCAGGAGCTGCGGCAGCTCGACGACACGGTGGACCAGCTGTACTCGGCCATCAAGTACTACATGACCCGCATCTCGCGCGAGGCGCTGGGCGAGGAGGAAAGCCGGCGCTGGACCGACATCATCAGCTTCACGATCAACATGGAACAGATCGGCGACATCATCGAGCGCGTGATCATCGATGTGGAGGACAAGAAGATCAAACCGCAGCGCAACTTCTCGCAGGCCGGCATGGCGGAGATCGTCGAGCTGCACGGGCGGCTGGTAGCCAACCTGCGGCTGAGCATGAGCGTGTTCCTGAACGGCAACGTGCGGGACGCGCAGAAGCTCCTGGAAGAGAAGGTGCGCTTTCGCGACCTGGAGCGGGCCTATGCGACGACCCACCTCGACCGGCTGTCGGACCGCACCACGCTGAGCATCGAGACGAGCTCGCTGCACATCGACCTGATCAGCGACCTGAAGCGCATCAACTCGCACATCTGCTCGATCGCGTATCCGATCCTGGAATCGGCCGGGGCGCTGGCGCCCAGCCGGCTCAGGGAATCGCGGCTCGGGAAGATCGAGGGGTAGCGCCTCTTACTCGGCGGTCTTCAACAGGGCCGCCTCGCGCCCGCGCCGCGCGTACCGCTGCGCCAGCACGGCGCACACCATGAGCTGCATCTGGTGGAACAGCATCAGCGGCAGCACGATCGCGCCCACCGCGTGAGAGGCGAACAGCACCTTGGCCATGGGTATCCCGCTGGCCAGGCTCTTCTTGGAGCCGCAGAACACGATCGTGATCTCGTCTTCCGTGTCGAAACCCAGCTTGCGCGCCAGCAGGGTCGTGAGGCTCAGCGCCAGCCCCAGCACCACCGCGCACACCACCAGCAGCCCGACCAGCGCATGGGCAGGCACCTGCTTCCACAGGCCCTCGATCACGGCCGCGCTGAACGCCGTGTAGACGACCAGCAGGATCGAGCCCTGGTCGACGAATTTCAGCACTGCGGCACGGCGCTGTATCCACTTGCCGATCCACGGCCGCAGCAGGTGCCCCAGCACGAACGGGGCCATCAGCTGCAGCAGGATGCGGCCGATCGAATCCAGCGACGAGCTCGCATGGCCACCATTCGGCAACACCACGAGGTTGACCAGCACCGGCGTGATGAACACGCCCAGCAGGGTGGACGCCGATGCGCTGCAGATGGCGGCGGGCATGTTGCCCCGCGCCATGGCCGTGAAGGCAATCGCCGATTGCACCGTGGCGGGCAGCACGCAGAGATAGAGCACGCCGGTGTAGAGCCCTGGCGTCACCAGTGGCGACAGCAGCGGCTTGAGCGCCAGCCCGAGCACGGGAAACAGCACGAAGGTGCTGCCGAACACCAGCAGGTGCAGCCGCCAGTGCATGAGGCCATTCATGATCGCCTCGCGCGACAGCTTGGCACCGTGCAGGAAGAACAGCAGGCCGATGGCAGCGCTCGTGAGCAGCTCGAAGAGATGCCCCAGCTTCCCGCTCGCGGGCAGCAGGCTGGCAAGGGTCACCACCGAGAGCAGCGCGAAGGTGAAGTTGTCGGGAAGGAAGCGGGAGCGGGACATGGATGGAACCTGGGCGCCGCACGCCGCAAGCGCGCAGGCCGACTCAGCAAGGGAATGTGTGATTTCCGCGCATGAATCTCGTCGCCACTTCGCGGAGCCCGGCGCGTGCTCCTCGCGCCCTGGGCGCAATTTTCGACGAAGCCCGGCATCGCTGCCGGCCGGCGAAAGAATGCCCCTGCCTCAGTGTGCGGCCGGTGAACTGAACTGCGCCTGACGGCGGCGCAGGCAATAGTCCATCAGGTCCTCGATCTCGGTGACCTTGTCGAAAACGGCATCGGCACCGAGCAGGGCGCATCTGCGCCGCATATCGGGCGTGGCGAAGTTGCTGAGCACCACGATCTTCTGCGCCGGCCCGCGGTGACGGCACGCCTCGAGCACGCGAAAGCCTGTGCCGTCCTTCAGGAACAGGTCGACGATGGCCAGGTCCCATTCCGACAGGTTGCATGAAAGCCAGCGCGAGCCCTCCTCTTCCGACTCTGCTTCGCCCACCGGATCGACCCGGGCGACCTCGCGCAGCGCGCCCATGAGGTTCTTGCGGATGGTGGGGTTGTCTTCCACGATGAAAGTGCGAACGGTGGTCATGAAGGCTTGCCTCTGCGCTGTGCTCACAGCCTACAAACTGCACCCGGCACAAGTCGAAGGCATGACACCGCACGCCGGGTAGGACAAGGCCGGCGCCCCCCGCGCCCGCGGATTCAGAGCGTCAGGATCGTGCAGCCGGTGGTCTTGCGCGCTTCCAGGTCGCGGTGCGCCTGCTGCACGTCGGCCAGTGCATAGCGCTGTCCGATCGGAATCTTCACCGCGCCGCTGCGCACCACCGCGAACAGGTCGTCGGCCATCGCCTGCGTGCTTTCGCGCGTGGCCATGTGCGTGAACAGCGTCGGCCGCGTCACGTAGAGCGAGCCCTTGGACGCCAGCGTGCCGAGGTTGATCGGAGGCACCGGGCCCGAGCCGTTGCCGAACACCGCCAGCAGGCCGAAGGGGCGCAGGCTGTCGATCGAGCCTTCGTAGGTGTCCTTGCCCACCGAGTCGTATGCCACCTTCACGCCCTTGCCGCCCGTGATCTCCTTCACGCGCGCCGCGAAGTTTTCGGTGCTGTAGTTGATGGCATGCGCCGCGCCATGTTCGAGCGCGAGCTTGCACTTGGCGTCGCTGCCGGCCGTGCCGATGAGCTGCAGGCCCAGCGCCCTGGCCCACTGGCAGGCGATCAGCCCGACGCCGCCGGCCGCCGCGTGGAACAGGATGAAATCACCGGCCTGCAGGCCTTCGGCCGGCAGCGTCTTCTTCAGCAGGTACTGCGTGGTCAGGCCCTTGAGCATCATGGCCGCACCGGTCTCGAAGGAGATGTCGTCGGGCAGCTTGCACACGCACTTGGCGGGCATCACGCGCAACTCGCAGTAGGCGCCGGGCGGCGGGCTGGCATAGGCTGCGCGGTCGCCAGGCTTCAGGTGCGTCACGCCCTCGCCCACCGCCTCGACGATGCCCGAGGCTTCCATGCCCAGCTGCAGCGGCATCTGGAACGGGTAGAGCCCGCTGCGCTGGTAGGTGTCGATGAAGTTCAGGCCCACGGCCTTGTGGCGGATGCGGATCTCGCCGGGGCCGGGTTCGCCGACTTCCACGTCGACGATCTTCAGTTCTTCGGGGCCGCCATGGCGGTCGATACGGACGGCTTTGCTCATCATCGTTGCAGTCTCCACGCACAGGAAAAGAAGAGGGAGGGGAATCCTGCCATGTTTGGGTTTCCCGTGGCGGCGCGGGACATCAATGCCCGGGTAGAGTCGGCCGCCATGCAGACACAGCACCGGCGCCTTACCCCCTCCACCGTCCTCCTGCTTGTCGTTCCTCCGCTGCTCTGGGCCGGCAATGCCGTGGTCGGCCGGCTGGTGCGAGAACTGGTTTCGCCGCTCACGCTGAACTTCGTGCGCTGGGTCGTCGCGTTCGCGCTCCTGCTGCCGCTGGCCACACCGGTGCTGCGTCGCGGCAGCCCGGTGTGGGCGCACTGGAAGCGCTACGCCGTGCTCGGGCTGCTCGGCATCGGCCTGTACAACGCCTTCCAGTACCTCGCGCTGCAGACCTCCACGCCCATCAACGTCACGCTGGTCGGCTCCAGCCTGCCGCTGTGGATGCTCGCGGTGGGCACGCTGTTCTTCGGCGCACGCGTCAGCACCCGCGAGATCTTCGGCGCGCTGCTGTCGATGGCGGGCGTGCTGCTGGTGCTCAGCCGCGGCGAGTGGCGGCAGCTGCTCGGTCTGCGGCTGGTGCCGGGCGACCTCTACATGATCCTGGGCACCATCGCCTGGGCCTTCTACAGCTGGCTGCTGGCACGCACGAACGAGCCCAGGGCCCTGCGGCAGGACTGGGCCGCGTTCCTGATGGCACAGCTGGTGTTCGGCCTCGCGTGGTCGGGCGCGCTGGCCGCCGGCGAATGGACGATGACGCCCGCCCACATCGACCTGGGCTGGCCGCTCGCTGCCGCGATGCTGTTCATCGGCATCGGCCCCGCGGTGGTGGCCTACCGTTGCTGGGGCACCGGCGTGCAGCGCGCGGGTCCGCAGGCGGCGAGCATCTTCCTGAACCTCACGCCGCTGTTCGCGGCAGTGCTTTCGGCAGCCTTCCTGCGCGAGCCGCCGCACTGGTACCACGGCGCGGCGTTCCTGCTGATCGTGGCCGGGATCGCGGTGTCGTCACGGCGCTGATTCAACAACGCCCTCTTCAAGCGAACACCGCGGAACCGGCTTTGCCGGGCCGCTGGTGTTGCCCCCGGTAGGGGGTGGGAGTAGCGACACGAAGTGCGCGAAGCCTGGGGGCGAGCTCAATACGTGCCCGGGTAGGCCCCACCGTCGGCCAGCACGTTCTGGCCGGTCATGTAGCCGGCCTGCATGCTGCAGAGAAAGGCACAGATGGCGCCGAACTCGGCCGGCGTGCCGAAGCGCCTGGCCGGGATGTTCTTCTTGCGGGCTTCCCACACGGTGTCGAAGTCCTGGCCCGACTTCTGCGCGGCGCCGGCCATCGTGCCCTTGAGGCGGTCGGTGTCGAACGAGCCCGGCAGCAGGTTGTTGATGGTCACGCCCTGCGCCGCGATGGGCGTGCGCGCCACGCCGGCCACGAAGCCGGTGAGGCCGCTGCGCGCGCCGTTCGACAGGCCGAGGATGTCGATGGGCGACTTCACCGAGCTCGACGTGATGTTGACGATGCGCCCAAAGCCGCGCTTGGCCATGCCATCGACCGTGGCCTTGATGAGCTCGATCGGCGTCAGCATGTTCGCGTCGACCGCCTTGATCCAGGCCTCGCGGTCCCAGTTGCGAAAGTCGCCCGGCGGCGGGCCGCCCGCGTTGGTGACGACGATGTCGAAGTCGTGGCCGAGTGCGAACACCGCCGCGCGGCCGGCTTCGGTCGTGATGTCGGCCGCCACGTGCTTGACGAACGCAGCGCCCGATGCACCCGCCGCTTCGGCCAGCTTCTTCGCCGCCGCTTCCAGTGCCTCGGCACCGCGTGCCACGATCACCACGTTGACGCCTTCGCGCACCAGCGCTTCGGCGCAGCCGTAGCCGAGGCCCTTGCTCGCGCCGCATACCAGCGCGGTCTTGCCTGCGATACCCAGATCCATGTTGTCGCTCCTATCGTGCAGGGGCTTCGCGCCCCTTGCGTGTGAAAACGAAGATGCCCGCGATCACGAGCACCGTGCCGGCCGCGATCCACGCGGTGAACGGCTCGCCGAGTATGACCACCCCCATGAGGATGGTCGACAGCGGCCCGATCATGCCGGTTTGCGCGGCCACCGCAGGGCCGATGCGCTCGATGGCCATCATCACCATGAGGACGGGCACCGCCGTGCACAGCGTGGCGTTGAGCACCGACAGCCAGATCACCTCGGGCGCCACCTGCATCGCCGCGCTCATCGGCCGCGTCAGCACGAACTGCAGGATGCACAGCAGGCAAGCCACGGTGGTCGCCAGGCCCACGAGCCTGAGCGACCCGAGGCGCTTGACGAACTCGCCGCTGTAGATCAGATAGCCCGCATAGCTCACCGCGCTCAGGAAGACCAGGAATGCGCCCCAGGCCGCCGCGCCGCCGCCCTTGCCGCCACCGCCGGTCCAGAGTTCGTGGCCGAACACCAGCAGCACGCCGGCATAGCTCACGAGCATGCCCAGCACCTGCGGTCGCGTCGGATGGCGCCGGTACAGCAGCCAGCCGAAAAACAGCACCAGCGTGGGGTTGAGATACAGGATCAGCCGCTCGAAGCCGGCCGAGATGTAGGCCAGCCCGGCAAAGTCGAGAAAGCTCGCGAGGTAGTAGCCCGAGAAACCGAGCCCGATCACGCCGATCCAGTCGCGGCCGGTGAGCGCCGGCTTGCCACGCCCCGCCCACCACGCCATGAGCGCGAACAGCGGCAGCGCGAACAGCATGCGCAGCATGATGAGCGTCACGGCGTCCACGCCGTAGCGGTACGCGAGCTTGACGATGATGGCCTTGCCGCTGAATGCGATGGCGCCCAGTGTGGCGAGGATCAGGCCGGACGCAACGCCTTTCCTTGCGCCCTGGTGAGGGGGAATGCCGATCGATGCGGCTGTCTTGTTCATTCCCCGATCATCCCTTGATCCTCAGTAACCTGCAGCGAGGCCGTCGCGGCGCGGGTCGCTGGCGGCCACGTAGCCTTCGACCGACGGCTCGCCCGCGCGCCAGATGAACTGGCCGGCGCCGAAGTCCTGGTACGAATCGTCGATGACGTCGAG
Organism: Variovorax sp. Varisp46; assembly: GCF_059491885.1. Classification (NCBI taxonomy): domain Bacteria; kingdom Pseudomonadati; phylum Pseudomonadota; class Betaproteobacteria; order Burkholderiales; family Comamonadaceae; genus Variovorax; species Variovorax sp. Varisp46. The sequence continues at coordinate 453,951 of NZ_CP168515.1, read as the reverse complement.
GTGGTGGCCCAGGTCGCGCAGGCCCTGCACCGTGGCCGGGTTCATCGCGGCCTCGACGTTGATCTCGAGCCCCGCGTTGAAGCGCCAGCGCGGCGCATCGCACGCGGCCTGCGGGTTCTGCCCGTAGTCGAGCATGCGCACCAGCGTCTGCATGTGGCCCTGCGGCTGCATGTTGCCGCCCATCACGCCGAAGCTCATCACCGGCTGGCCGTCCTTCGTGAGGAAGGCCGGGATGATGGTGTGGAACGGCCGCTTGCCCGGTGCCACCACGTTCGGGCTCTCGGCCTTCAGGCTGAAGCCGTGGCCGCGGTTCTGCAGGCTGATGCCGTACCCGGGCTCCACGCAGCCCGAGCCGAAGCCCATGTAGTTGCTCTGGATGAAGCTCACCATCATGCCGCGCTCGTCCGCCGCGGTGAGGTAGATGGTGCCGCCCTTCACGGGGTTGCCGGCCTTGAAGTCCTGCGCCTTTTTCACGTCGACGAGTCTCGCACGCGATGCGAGGTAGGCGTCATCGAGCATTTGCGCGGGGGTCACCGTCATCGACGATGGCTCCGACACGTAGCGATACACGTCGGCGAAGGCCAGCTTCATGGCCTCGATCTGCAGATGCTGCGAGGCGACCGAATCGACCGGCAGCGAGGCGATGTCGAACTTCTCGAGGATGCCCAGCGCGATCAACGCGGCAATGCCCTGGCCGTTGGGCGGAATCTCGTGCAGCGTGTGGCCGCGGTAGTCGCGCGAGATCGGCTTGACCCACTCGGGCTGGTAGGCCGCGAGATCGGCCACGGTGAGCGCGCCGCCCTGCTCCTTCGAGAACTTCGCGAGCGCCTCGGCGATCTCGCCGTTGTAGTAGGCCTCGCCCTTGGTGCGGGCAATGGCCTTCAGCGCCCGCGCAGCGGCCGTGAAGCGGAACAGCTCGCCGATCGCGGGCGCCCGGCCCCACGGCAGGAAGGTCTGTGCAAAGCCCGGCTGCGAACCCAGCAGCGGCGTGGCCGCGGCCCACTTGCCCTGCACCACCGGCGGCACGAGGTAGCCGCGCTCGGCGATGTCGATGGCCGGGGCCAGCAGGTCGGCGAACGGCAGCTTGCCGAAGCGATCGCTCAGCGCGACCCAGCCGCGCACCGCGCCCGGCACCGTGACCGAGTCGATGCCGCGCATCGGCGGCGTCGTGGCGTCGGCGCCGTACTTGGCCTTGAAGTATTCGGGCGTCCAGGCCTTGGGCGCGGGGCCCGAGGCGTTCAGGCCGTGCAGTTCCTTGCCGTCCCACAGGATGCAGAAGGCGTCGCTGCCCAGGCCGTTGCTCACCGGCTCGACCAGCGTCATCACGGCGGCGGTGGCAATGGCCGCATCGACCGCGTTGCCGCCCTGCTGCAGGATGCGCAGCCCAGCCTGCGAGGCCAGCGGGTGCGATGTCGATACCACGTTGCGCGCAAAGATCGGGATGCGGGTGGAGAGGTACGGATTGTTGAAGTCGAAGTTCATGTCGGTGTGCCTTGCCTTATTCGTTGGTGATCTTGCGGTCGACCACGATCTTTTTCCACTTGGCGGCGTCTGCTGCCACCATCTTCGCGAATTGCTCGGGCGTGCCCGGCGTCGCGGACTCGATGCCCAGGCGTGCGAGCTTTTCCTTCACCTCGGGGTCGGCCAGCGCCTCGTTGGCGGCCTTGTTGATTTTCGCGACGATGTCCACCGGCAGGTTCTTCGGACCATAGAAGCCGAACCACGTGTTCGACTCGTAGCCGGGCAGCGTATCGGCGATGGGTGGCAGCTCGGGCGCCAGCGGGCTGCGCTTGAGCGAGGTGACGCCCAGCGCGCGCAGGCGGCCGTCGCGCACGTGCGGCATGCCGGTGGGCAGCGAATCGAACAGCACGTCGACCTTGCCGCTGATCAGGTCGGGGATCGCCAGCGCCGTGCCCTTGTAGGGAATGTGCGTGACGAACACGCCGGCCTGCGCCTTGAACAGCTCCGCCGTGAGCTGCACGATGGTGCCGTTGCCGCTCGACGCGTAGTTGAGCTTGCCGGGGTTCTTCTTCGCGTAATCGATCCACTCGCGCACCGTCTTCGCGGGCGAATTGACCGGCACCAGCATGATGCTGGCGGCATCGCCCACGTGCGCGATGGGCGTGAAGTCTCGCACCGTGTCGTAGGGCAGCTTGCTGACGGCCGGGCCGATCGAGTGCGTGCTGGTGGTGGCCAGCAGGATCGTGTAGCCGTCGGGCGCGGCCTTGGCGGCCTGGTCGGAGCCGATGGCGCCGCCCGCACCGGGCTTGTTGTCGACCACCAGCGTGGTGCCGAGCTTGTCGCCCATCTTCTGACCCAGCGTGCGGGCGAAGAGGTCGGTGGCGCCGGCCGCCGGGAACGGCACGATCAGGCGGATCGGCTTGTTCGGGTAGCCCTGCGCGAGGCTGGCGGACGAGGTGGCCACGCCGAGCGCAACGGCAAGCGCCTGGAGGAACTGGAGGCGTTTCATGTGCGGAATTTGTGCCTGTGAACGAGAAGTGGATGCTATGCAGCAGTGGCGCATCAAGCCAGATAATTCCGCTTATTCAACTATGAACACTGCTTATGACAAGAAGCACCGCGGAAGAGATCTCGCTGCAGCAGCTGCGGGCGCTGGCGGCGGTGGCCGAGACGGGCAGCTTCACGCTCGCGGCCGAGGCATTGCAGCTCACGCAGCCCGCCATCAGCCACCTGATCAAGCGGCTGGAAGAAGAGCTGGCGCAGCCGCTGGTGGTGCGCGGGCGCCGCATCCGCATGACCAACGCGGGCCAGATGATGGTCGACACGGCGGTGCGGGCGCTTCGGCTGATCGATGAATCCGTGGGCGCCTGCCGCTCGCAGTCGCAGCTGCGCGAAGGCCGCATCGTGCTCGCGGTGGGCCATCTCACGGCCGGCGCCCTGCTGCCGCCGCTGCTCGGGCGCTTTTCGCAGAGGCACCCGACGCTCGCGACCACGCTGCTCGACAGCACGGCGGAGCAAATGATCTCGCGCATCCTCTCGCAGGAGGCCGACCTGGGCTTCGGCTCGGACATCGGCCAGAAGCATTCGGAGCTGGCGACCGAGCCGCTGTTCTCGGACCGCATGGCCCTGTTCGTGCGCGAAGACCATCCGCTGGCGCAGCACGCGGTGGTCGATGCCAAGCACCTGGAGGGACTGCCGTTCATCCACGTCAACCCCGACGCCAACGTGTGGCGCGCCGTGAGCCGCCAGCTCGCAAGCATGGCCAACGTGTACCCGCGCGTGGTGCATCACGTGTCGATGCTGTCGACGGCGTTCGGCCTCATCCAGTCAGGCGCGGGGGTGGCGCTGCTGCCGCGCTACGTGGAGGTGCTGATGCCGGGCAACCTGCGCGCCGTGGGCGTGACGCGGCCTGCGCTGGAGTACCCGGTGGTCGCCGTGCGGTTGGCCAAGCATCCGCTGAGCCCGGCGGGGATGGCCTTCCTCGCGATGGCGCGACAGCACATGAAGCCGCCACGGGCGAGCAGACCGTAAGACATGACCTGGGTTTTGATCGGCGAGCACCAGCAGCGAGCCCTGCGCAGGCGCCCCGAAGCGATGCACACAGAAATGAAAAACGGCGCTCGAAGCGCCGTTCTTTCTGAAGTCCCGCGAGGGAACTCTGTCCGTCACTCCTCGACGAAAGCTTCCTCCCGCTTGGACTTGACTGCAGGCAGCAGCACGATCACAAGCAGCAATGCAGCCGCAGCCAACAGGCTCGCCGAGATCGGGCGCGTCACGAACACGCTCCAGTCGCCACGCGACAGCAGCAGCGAACGGCGCAGGTTCTCTTCCATCATCGGCCCCAGGATGAAGCCCAGCAGCAGCGGCGCAGGCTCGCAGCCCAGCTTGAAGAAGCTGTAGCCCACCAGGCCGAAGATGCCCACCATCCAGATGTCGAAGGTGTTGTTGTTGGTCGAGTACACGCCGATCGCGCAGAACAGCACGATCGCCGGGAACAGGAACTTGTAGGGCACCGACAGGAGCTTGATCCACATGCCGATCAGCGGCAGGTTCAGGATGATCAGCATCGCGTTGCCGATCCACATCGAGGCGATCAGGCCCCAGAACAGCTCGGGGTTGCTGGTCATCACCTGCGGGCCGGGCTGGATGTTGTGGATCGTCATCGCACCCACCATCAGCGCCATCACCGCGTTGGGCGGAATGCCCAGCGTCAGCAGCGGGATGAAGGAGGTTTGCGCACCGGCGTTGTTGGCCGACTCGGGAGCCGCCACGCCGCGGATGTTGCCCTTGCCGAAGGGCACTTCGCCCGGCTTCAGCTTGGTCTTCTTCTCGATCGTGTAGGCCGCGAAGGCTGCCAGCAGCGCGCCGCCGCCGGGCAGGATGCCCAGTGCCGCGCCCAGCGCCGTGCCGCGAAGCACTGCGGGCAGCATGCGCTTGAAGTCTTCCTTGGTCGGGAACAGGCCCGAGACCTTGGCGGTGAACACTTCACGCTCGTCGTCGGGGCGCGAGAGGTTGGCAATGATTTCGCCATAGCCGAACACGCCCATGGCGATGGCCACGAAGCCGATGCCGTCGGTGAGCTCCGGGATGTCGAAGCTGTAGCGCGCCACGCCCGAATTCACGTCGGTGCCGACCAGGCCGAGCAGCAGGCCCAGCACGATCATCGCGATCGCCTTGAGCAGCGAGCCCGAAGCCAGCACCACGGCGCCGATCAGGCCCAGGATCATCAGCGAGAAGTATTCGGCCGGGCCGAACTTGAAGGCCAGTTCGGTCAGCGGCGGTGCGAAGGCGGCCAGGATCAGCGTGCCGACGCAACCCGCGAAGAACGAACCCAGGCCCGCCGCGGCGAGCGCCGGGCCCGCACGGCCCTTGCGCGCCATCTGGTAGCCGTCGATCACGGTCACCACCGACGAGGATTCACCCGGCAGGTTGACCAGGATCGCAGTGGTGGAGCCGCCGTATTGCGCGCCGTAGTAGATGCCGGCCAGCATGATCAGCGCCGACACGGGCGGCAGCGCGTACGTGGCGGGCAGCAGCATCGCGATGGTCGCGACCGGGCCGATGCCCGGGAGCACGCCGATCAGCGTGCCCAGGATGCAGCCGATCAGGCAGTACAGCAGGTTGGTGAAGGTAAAGGCAACGCCAAAACCCATCGAGAGGTGTTCAACCAATTCCATGATGTGAGCAGCTTTCTTCTCAGCCGGTGATGAAGGTCGGCCAGACCTGGATCTGGAGCTTCAGCGCCCAGATGAATGCGACATAGCTGCCAATGGCCAGCACGGTGGCCAGGATCAGCACGCTGGGCAGCTTGAACTCATGGCCCGCAAGGCTGGAGATGATCACCAGCGCGTAGATGGCGATGATCATGCCCATGGCGGGGACGCCGATACTCGGCAGGCCGCCGAGCAGGATGCCGAACGCGAGGTTGGCGCCCAGGATGAACACCACCTGCTTCCAGGCCCACTTGCCGATCTTCTCGCCGTCGGTGGTTTCAACGGTGAGCCCGCTGAACATGATCCCGAGGCCGATGAGGGCCATCAGGATGCCGAGCATCAACGGGAAATAACCCGGACCCATGCGGGCTCCGCTGCCCACGGTGTAGGTGGTGGCGCCCCATGCGAACGCCACACCCACCACCGTGAACATCAGGCCCGAGAAAAAGTCTTTCTGACTCTTGATCTTCACGAACAGTCTCCTCGAACAAATTTCGATGCGGGATTGTCGAGTCAGCTTCCGGTCAGCCTGATGTGGATTCCACTAACAAAAGGCCTAGGGATAACCCGAAAGGACTCAGGGTCCTGGGGCGGAAGACTATTCCAGTGGCGGCGTGGCGCTCAGCACTTCCTCGATGGTGGTCACGCCCTCGGCCACGCGCAGCGCGCCGGCCAGCCGCAGCGGGCGCATGCCGTCGATCACAGCCTGGCGGCGCAGCCCGGCGAGGTTGGGCTCCTTGGTCACGTTGCCCTTGAACGCCTCGCTGATGCTCAGCAGTTCGTAGAGGCCCATGCGCCCCATGTACCCGGTCATGCGGCAATCGACGCAGCCCACGGGCTTGTACGCGCGCACCGAGCCCGTGATCTGCCACGGCTTGACGATGGCTTCGAGCTTCTCGCGCGTGACGCTGTCGTCGGGCTGCTTGCAGTTGGGGCACAGCGTGCGCACCAGCCGCTGCGCGAGCACGCCCAGCATTACCGCGTTGATGAGGTACGAGGGCACGCCCAGCTCCATCAGCCGCGTGATGGCGCTCGGCGCATCGTTGGTATGCAGCGTGCTGAACACGAGGTGGCCGGTGAGCGCGGCCTGCACCGCCATCTCGGCGGTGGCGAGGTCGCGGATTTCGCCGACCATGATGATGTCCGGGTCCTGCCGCATCAGCGCTCGCAGGCCTTCGGTGAAGCCGAAGTCGAGCTGCGGCTGCACCTGCGTCTGGTTGAACGAGGGCTCGATCATTTCGATCGGGTCTTCCACCGTGCTCACGTTGACCTCTTCGGTCGCCACGCGCTTCAACGTGGAGTACAGCGTGGTGGTCTTGCCCGAGCCCGTGGGCCCGGTCACCAGGATGATGCCGTTGGGCCGCGTGACGAGCTGCTCCCAGCGCTGGGCGTCGTGCTGCGCGAAGCCCAGTGCGTCGAGGTCCTTCACGGCGGTGTCGGGGTCGAAGATCCGCATCACCATCTTCTCGCCGAAGGCCGTCGGCAGGGTCGACAGGCGCATTTCGATTTCGTCGCCGCGCATGTTGCGGGTCTTGATGCGGCCATCGAGCGGGCGGCGCTTTTCCACCACGTCCATGCGGCCCAGCAGCTTGATGCGCGCGACCATCGCGTTCATCACGCCCATCGGCATCTGGTAGGCCGGATGCAGGATGCCGTCGATGCGAAAGCGGATCACGCCCTGCTCGCGGCGCGGCTCCAGGTGGATGTCGCTCGCGCGCTGGTCGAAGGCGTACTGCCACAGCCAGTCGACCACCTGCACCACGCTCTGGTCGTTGGCGTCGAGCTGCTTGTTGCTCTTGCCGAGCTCCACCAGTTGCTCGAAGCTCGCGCCGCCGGTGTTGCCGCCGGCCTTCTGCGCGGCGCGCACCGACTTCGCGAGCGCGAAGAACTCGGCCGTGTAGCGCTGGATGTCGGCCGGGTTGGCGACCACGCGGCGCACCGCGCGGCGCGACTGGCGCTCGACCTCGGCGATCCAGTCGGTGAGAAAGGGCTCGGCCGTGGCCACCACCACCTCGCTGGGCAGCACCTGCACCGGCAGCACCTTGTGGCGCTCGGCATATGCAGCGCTCATGGTGTCGGCTACCTTGCCTACGTCGACCTTGAGCGGATCGATGCGCAGGTACGTGAGCCCGGCGCGGCCCGCGAGCCATTGCGTGAGCATTTCTAGATCGAGCGGCTTGCCGTCGCCCTCGCGCGTCATGGCCACGTTGGCCAGCCGCACCAGCGGCGCCTGCCGGCTTTCGGCCTGGGCGCAGCGCGCGATGGTGCGCTTGGCCTCCATGGGCGAGATCACGCCGTCGGCAGCCAGCCATTCGATCAGGCGGCGCAGGTCGAGCGGGCCTTCGTGGCGGGCGGCCAGTGGGGCGGGAGCAGAAACAGCGGGAACAACGCTCATGAGCCGGCAGGTCGGGTAAGTGAAATATTCAGGGGCTTGAAGACCCGCAGCCATTTCGGCGCGGGCAAGCTCCAGCGAGTCTGGATCGTTTGGGCGCGCTCGGCAAGCGCCTCGCGCTTCGGGCGGCTCGGCGTGCGCTGCGCGAGCACCACCGTGTTGCCTTCGCGCGTCGGCCTGAACGCCCAGACGGCATCGGCACCGAAGGCCCCGGCGATTTTTTCGAGGCTGCGCTCATAGCTCGACGAGCGGCCGAAGAGGTTGACCGTCATGCAGCCGTCCTCGGTGAGCAGCGCGCGGCAGTCGGCATAGAAGTCTTCGCTGTCGAGCACGGGTGCAGCGGCCTCGTGGTCGTACAGGTCGACTTGCAGCGCATCGACCGTGCCGTGCCATTCGGGCTTGCGGATCTCGGCGGCCGCATCGGCGATCACCACGCGCAGCTTCGGGTCGTCCGGCGGCAGCTTGAACCAGCCGCGGCAGGCCGACACCACCTGCGGATTGAGCTCGATCGCGGTGGTGCGCATGCGCAGGATCTTGCGGCTGAACTTGGTGAGCGTGGCCGCGCCCAGGCCGAGCTGCATCGCGTGGCGGCTGGCCACGGTCTTGCTGTCGGCGAACAGCAGCCAGGCCATCATGCGCTGCACGTATTCGAGCTCGATCTCGAAGGGCGCGTCCAGCTTCATCGAGCCCTGGACCCATTCGGTGCCCAGGTGCAGGTAGCGGATGTCGCCCCAGTCGGAGAAATTGACTTCGGGAAGAACGGCGGGAATTTTGCTGGATGCCATCAGACGAGTTGGTGGGCGGCGAAGACCTCGCGCCAGGCCGCGAGCTTGCGCTCGAAGCTCCACGACGCGTTGGCGGGACTGGTGGAAGGCAGCGGATAGACCGGCACGCCGAGGGTGCGCGTGTGCCGTGCGTGCTTGAAGCTCTCGCCGCCGTTGTGCGCGATGGCCGCGAGCTTTGGCAGGTGCAGCCCGGCGATGTCGTTCGCCACGGGCGCGCGGATGGCCGAATCGAGGCTGCCCTCGCGCTCGCAGGCGCCGTACACGTCCCACACGCCCAGGCCGCGGTCGAGCAGCCACCGGCAGCGCTGCGCGTAGCTGTCTATGCCCGACGGCAAGGGGACTTCGGGCCAGACGGCTTGCAAGATCTTCCAGAACTGGTTTTGGGGGTGTGCATAGTACTGCTGCCGCTCGAGCGACTTGACCCCGGGGAAGCTGCCGAGGATCAGCACGACGGTGGCGGGCGACACGATGGGCGCGAGTCCCGTGAGCAACGTGCTCGCGGCGGTAGCGGATGCGGCGTGTGGATTCATGGGCGGCAATCGTGCCACCGTCCCGCGCGCACTTGCACCGCCCATGAAAAAACCCGCCGAAGCGGGTTTTTTCGCGAAGGCCGAAGCAGGCTTACTTCTTGGCGGCTTCGTTCTCTGCCGTGCCGGGGATCTTCTCGCCGATGGCCTTGCCGGTGCTGCGCATGCCGTCGGCCGCCTTGTGGCCGGCGTTCTCGACGGCTTCGCCGGTCTTGGCGGCTGCCTTCTTGGTGGCGTTGGTGGCCTTCTTGGTCGTGCGCTTGGTGGCCTTCCAGGCCTTCTTGGTGCCGCTCTCGGTGGCCGCGACAGCCTTCTTGGTCGTGCGCTTGGTGGCGTCGACGGCTTCCTTGCCGGTTTCCTTCATCTTCTCGGTGGTGGTGGGCTCGGCCGGGGCCACAGCGGGGGCCGGTGCGGCTGCAGGCGCGGTGGTCTGGGCCACGGCCGACACGCCGATGGAGGCGAGTGCCAGTGCGAGGACGACGGGCATGGTGCGAACGAAAGACGTGCTCATGTAAAGCTCCTTGTTGGATGAAGTTTTGAGTGACTGACTTGCCACTGAACCAGCAACGAACTGGTGGCGCTCGAGGATGACAGCAAATCCGCGGCATCTGCCCGCATGCAGGCAGGACGGGGCATTGGCCTACGCCGGGTGCGGCGGGCGCGCCGACATGGCCATGAGATTTTCCAGACGCGGCAGCGCTTCGAGCGCATTCCGGGTGGTGGCTGCGGCCAGCTCGTCAAGGCCGATGCCGCGCAGGCCGGCCACCACTTCGGCGATGCGCGGCAGCTCGGCCGGCTCGTTGCGGCCCTGCGGCTCGCCGGCATCTCGCTGGGCCTGCGTGCGGTACAGCCAGTGCGGCTGGATGTCGGGCGCATCGGTTTCCATCACGATGGATCCAAGCGGCAAAGTGGTGGCCAGCCGCCGCAGCTGCAGCGCGCGTTCGAAGGTCACCGCGCCGCCGAAGCCGAGCTTCAACCCGAGCTCGATGCACGCATGCGCCTGCTGCTCGCTGCCGTTGAAGGCATGCGCAATGCCCTGCCACGGCTTGCCGGCTGCCGTCTGCCGCAGGTGCTTGAGCACCTTGTCGACCGAGCGCCGCACATGGATCAGCACGGGTAACCCGTGCCTGCGTGCCAGTTGCAACTGAGTGTGAAAAAACCGCTCCTGCTTCTCGCCGTCGAGCCCCTCGACGAAGTAGTCGAGCCCGACCTCGCCGACCGCCACCAGCCGCGGGTCGCCGCGCTGCGCGGCCAGCTCGGCATCGAGGGTTTCGAGGTCTTCGTCCTTCGCCTCCCCGGTGCACAGCGGGTGAATGCCCAGCGCGTAGGCATCGCCCTGCGCATGGGCCAGTTCACGCACAGCTGCGAAGTTGAAGGCGGCCACCGCCGGGATCACGCACATCGCCACGCCCCGCGCGGAGGCGCGGGCGCGCAGGACGGGCATCTCGGCACCGAATTCAGGCGCATCCAGGTGGCAGTGGGTATCGACGAAGGTAGCCATCGCGCGATGATGCCCGATGGGATGCGCAGGCGTGGAAAGCGTGCTACTGTGAACTCCTTCACGCGACTTTTTGCCGGAGGTGCTCCGATGCGCAGGCCAGGTGTCTACAGCCATTCGCCCCGCACGCTGCCACCGGCCGCAGACGAGGCGGCCGAACGGGCAGGGGCGCCAGCCTCGCCCGAAGCGGTCGGCGCGGGCCCTGCGCTGCAAGCCGCCCCCGCAAAGAAGACCGGCTGGCAACCCGGCCGCCGCAGCTTCGCGATGCTGGTCGTGCTGTCGGCCGCGCTGGTCACCGGCGCTGCGCTGTGGGTCCCGCGCCCGGGCGCCAAGGCCCTCACGCAGAAAGACATCGACGCGGCCGTGCTGCGCACGCTGCAGACCACCACCCTGCCCTCGCCGGCCGCCAAGGCCGCGGACATCATCCGGCCCTCGGTGGTGCGGGTCGTGAGCTACGGCGAAGAAAAGAACACGCCCGAAGCCAAGATCCAGAAGCGCGGACGCAACCTCGCCAAGGGCAAGCCGCCCGAAGCCCCCAGCGATGGCGGCACGCCCGGCGAGGTCGAGCGCGGTGTGGGCACGGGCGTGGTGATCGTCGACAAGGGCGTGATCCTGACCAACCTGCACGTGGTCGCGGGCGCCGACAAGATCAAGGTCACCTTCTTCGACGGCCTGGAGGCTGTGGCCACCATCACCGGCGTGCAGCCCGAGAACGACCTTGCCGTGCTGCAGGCGCAGAAGATTCCCGACGACCTGATCCCCGCCACCATGCGCTCGACCGCCGACCTGCGGCCCGGCGACCAGGTGGCGGCCGTGGGCTTTCCGTTCGGCATCGGGCCTTCCGTGTCGGCCGGCGTGGTGTCGGGCCTGAAGCGCTCGTTCCGCTCGCCCGAGGGCAAGCAGGAGCTGGGCAACCTGATCCAGTTCGACGCGGCCGCCAACCCCGGCAATTCGGGCGGGCCGCTGATCAACATGGACGGCGAGGTGCTCGGCATCGTCACCGCCATCCTCAACCCGACACAGCAGCGCACCTTCATCGGCATCGGCTTCGCGGTGCCCATCGAGAACGCCGCGTCCGCCGCGGGTTCGCCGCCGTTCTGACGATTCTTTTTCGAAAGTCCTTCGCATGAGCACAGAGACCGTCAATCCCACGCCCGCCGGCACCGCCGAACTGATGGAGCAGATCCTCTACGAAGTGAAGCGCGTGGTCGTGGGCCAGGACCGCTTTCTCGAGCGCGTGATGGTCGCCATGCTCGCGGGCGGGCACCTGCTGGTCGAGGGCGTGCCGGGCCTGGCGAAGACACTCACCGTCAAGACGCTGGCCGACACCGTGCGCGGCCAGTTCAAGCGCATCCAGTTCACGCCCGACCTCGTGCCCGCCGACCTCGTGGGCACGCGCATCTACAACCAGAAGACGGGCGAGTTCAGCACCTCGCTGGGCCCGGTGTTCGCCAACCTGCTGCTGGCCGACGAAATCAACCGCGCGCCGGCCAAGGTGCAGAGCGCGCTGCTCGAGGTGATGCAGGAGCGCCAGGTCACCATCGCCGGCGAGACGCACAAGGTGCCGCGCCCCTTCCTCGTGATGGCCACGCAGAACCCCATCGAGACCGAGGGCACCTACCCGCTGCCCGAGGCGCAGGTCGACCGCTTCATGATGAAGGTGCTGGTCGACTACCCGAGCGACGAGGAAGAATTCGTCATCGTCCAGCGCGTGATCGGCCCGGCGGTCAACGCCACGCCCGTGGCCACCACCGAGCAGCTCGCGGCGCTGCAGGCCGAGGCCCGGCGCGTGTATGTCGACCCCTCGCTGATCCAGTACGCAGTGAAGCTGGTGTCGGCCACGCGCACGCCCGAGAAGCATGGCCTGAAGGACCTGCGCCGCTTCATCACCTTCGGTGCCAGCCCGCGCGCCAGCATCAGCCTGACCGAGGGCGCGCGCGCCCTGGCGCTGCTGCGCGGCCGCAGCTATGCGCTGCCGGAAGACATGACGGCGCTGGTGCCCGACGTGCTGCGCCACCGCGTGACGCTTTCCTACGAAGGCCTGTCCGAGGGCCTGACGCCCGACGGCTTGGTCGAGAAGATCATGCGCGCAGTCCCCGCTCCTCCCAAGCCGCTCGAACATGAAAAGCTGGTGGCGTAAGGCCCCCGCGGCCGCGAACGACGAACGGCTCGCCGCAGAAGCCGGTGGGGCCGAACGCGCGCTGCGCCGGCTCGAATGGACTGTCATTCGCCGCCTCGACGGCCTGCTGCAGGGCGACTACCGCACGCTGATGCGCGGCACCGGCCTCGACCTGGCCGACCTGCGCGAGTACCAGCACCACGACGACGTGCGCCACATCGACTGGAACGTCACGGCGCGGCTGCAGACGCCGCATGTGCGCGTGTTCACCGAAGACCGCGAGATGGCTGCGTGGTTCGTGCTCGACTTGAGCCGCTCGGTCGATTTCGGCTCGGGCCTGAAGGCCAAGCGCGAGGTCTCGGCGGGTTTCGTCGGCGTGCTGGCGCGGCTGCTCACGCGGCACGGCAACCGGGTGGGCGCGCTGGTCTACGGCAGCGATCTCGAAGCGGTGATTCCGCCGCGCACCGGACGGCGCCACGTGCTGCACCTGCTGCACGCGATGGAGAAGCGCGCTGAAAAAGCCGAGGCCGCGCCCATGCAGAAAGGCATGACGCGCCTGGCCGACCTGCTCAAGTCGGCCGCCACGCTGATGCCGCGCCGCTCCACCGTGTTCGTGGTGTCCGACTTCCTGAGCGAGCCCGGCTGGGAGCGCCCGCTCGGCCAACTGGTGCAGCGCCACGAGGTTATCGCCGTGCGCCTGTTCGACCCGCTCGAACTCGAACTGCCCGACCTCGGCCTGGTGCCGCTGCGCGACGCCGAGACCGGCGAGCAGTTGTGGGTCGACACCCACGATGCGGGCTTTCGCAAGCGCTTCGCGCGCCTGGCGTCGGAACGTGAAACCGCGCTGCGCGAGGCACTGGCCAGGGCCGGCGTCGACGCACTCGAACTCTCGACCAATGACGACCTGGTGGAAGCCATCGTTCGTTTCGCCGATCTGCGCAAGCGCCGCGCGCGCATCGGCCCGGCAGGCATGAAGGCGGTGGCAGCATGACTTTTCTCTGGCCTCAATTCCTCTGGCTGCTGGCGGCCCTGCCGCTGCTGATCCTGCTCTACCTCTGGCTGCTGCGCCGCAAGAAGAAGCTGGCGGTGCGCTATGCGAGCCTGTCGATCGTGCGCGAGGCCATAGGTGCCGGGCAGAGCATGCGGCGGCATCTGCCGCCCGCGCTGTTCCTGCTGGCCATGGCCGCGATGCTGGTGGCCGCGGCGCGTCCCATGGCGGTGGTGGTGCTGCCGTCGAACCAGCAGACCATCATCCTGGCGATGGACGTGTCGGGCAGCATGCGCGCGGCCGACGTGCAGCCCAACCGGCTCGTGGCGGCGCAGGAGGCGGCCAAGAGCTTCATCAAGGACCTGCCGCGCAGCGTGAAGGTGGGCATCGTCGCCTTCGCGGGCAGCGCGCAGGTGGCACAGCTGCCCACCACCAACCACGAGGACCTGGTGACCGCCATCGACAGCTTCCAGCTGCAGCGCGCCACCGCCACGGGCAATGCCATCGTGGTGTCGCTGGCCACGCTGTTCCCCGACGCGGGCATCGACGTCGAGCAGTTCAGCTCGCCCAGCCGCCAGCGCGGTGCTGCGATCGACCAGAACGAGAAGAAACTCAAGGAATTCACGCCCGTGGCGCCGGGCTCCTTCACCTCGGCCGCGATCATCATGCTGACCGACGGCCAGCGCACCACCGGCGTCGATCCGCTGGACGCGGCCAAGGCAGCGGCCGACCGCGGCGTGCGCATCTACACGGTGGGCGTGGGCACGGTCGACGGCGAGACCATCGGCTTCGAGGGCTGGTCGATGCGCGTGCGGCTCGACGAGGAGACGCTCAAGGCCATCGCCAACAAGACGAACGCCGAGTACTTCTACGCCGGCACGGCGAACGACCTGAAGAAGGTCTACGAGACGCTGAGTTCCAAGCTCACCGTGGAGAAGAAGGAAACCGAGATCTCGGCACTGTTCGCGCTGGGCGCCGCGGTGCTCACGCTGCTGTCTGCGGGGCTGTCGCTGCTCTGGTTCAACCGGATTCTCTAGGCCCGCGCGGCATGGCCGCCGGCGCATCGGGCGACTTGACCGCGCCGATACCTCCCAGGAACAGGTCGGCCACGATCGGCGCGATGGCCGCGTGGTCGAGCCGGCCATCGGGTTTCATCCAGGTGAACATCCAGTTGATCATGCCGAACAGCAGCATGGTCAGCGGCTTGGCGAGGTCGTCGCTCGGTGCGCCGGGGCGCAGCGCAGACACGGCGCGCGCAAAGCCCGCGACCACCTCGCGCTCCTTGTCGAGCACGCGCTCGCGGTCGGCCTCTTCGAGAAAGCGCACGTCGTCGGTCAGCACGCGGTGCGCGTCCTGCGCGCCGGCATATTCCTCGACGATGCGGTAGATGAAGCGGCGCAGGCGCTGCTCGTCGGTGTGCGTCGACGCCTCTTCCTCGGCCACCAGCGCCGCGAGCTTGGAGACGTGCGTCTCCGCGATGCTGATCAGCAGGCTGCTCTTGTCCTTGTAGTAGTGATAGAGCGTCGCCTTCGAGAGCCCGCAGGCCTCGGCCACCTGGTTCATCGAGGTGGCGGGATAGCCGCTGCGTGCGAACAGCTGGGCGGCCTGCGCGAGGATCAGTTCACGCTGGTCGTCGTAGGTGGCGGATCTTCCACGCGGCATCGGTTCTTGTTCCTGGGTTGGACTGTTGTGTTGAGGGCAACGGGCGATCTTGCACGAAGCGCGAACCGGATCAGCCCCGCTTCGTGGCGATGAGCGAGCGCACCTCGGTGGCCGGCAGGCGCGGGCGGTGCGGCTCCACCTGCGCGAGCGGCGCCACTTCATGCAGGCTCGCGAGGCTGCGCACCGTGAGCGCCTGGTAGGTCTGCGTGCCCTCGAGTTTCCAGGCGATCTCGTCCTCGCTCAATTCGCGCTTCACCTTCGCCGGAATGCCCGCGACCAGCGAGCGTGCCGGCACCTTCATGCCGGCCGGCACGAAGGCGCAGGCCGCGACGATGGCCTTCTCGCCGATCTCGGCCTCGTCCATCACCACCGCGTTCATCCCCACCAGCGCGTCGCGCCGCACGATGCAGCTGTGCAGGATCGCGCCGTGGCCGATGTGACCATTGACCTCGATCACTGTGTCGTTGCCGGGAAAGCCGTGCACGCAGCAGTGGTCCTGCACGTTCGAGCCCTCCTCCAGCACGATGCGGCCGAAGTCGCCGCGCAGGCTGGCGCAGGGACCCACATAGCAGTTCGGGCCGACGATCACGTCACCGATCAGCACGGCCGTGGGGTGCACGTACGCGCTCGGGTCGACGACGGGAACCACGCCGTCGATGGAATAGCTGGGCATTGGGTCGGACTCCTTTTTCCGTGACTCAGGGTTTGCCCTGAACCAACCCCGCTTGTGCCGGGATGGAGGTCGATCCTAAAATCAACCGAACGGTCGGTCAATAGTGTTTGCGAGCCGATCCACCCCCACAGAGGATGAAAGAGACACGCCATGCCTGAGCCTTTGGTACTCACCGGCAACGCCGGCACCGTCCGCACGTTGAGCCTCAACCGCCCTGCGGCGCTCAACAGCTTCACGACCGAACTGCATGCGGAGTTGATGGCGGCGCTGGAGGCCGCAGCGCAGGACGAGAGCGTGCGCTGCGTGGTGCTCACGGGCGCCGGCCGCGCCTTCTGTGCCGGCCAGGATCTCGCCGATCCCTCGGTCGCGCCCGACCCGACTCCGGGCGCCGCGCCCAAGGACCTGGGCCACGTCATCTCCACTTATTACGCCCCGCTCGTCGCGCGCCTGCGCTCGATGCCGGTGCCGGTGATCGCCGCGGTGAACGGCGTGGCGGCCGGTGCGGGTGCCAACCTCGCGCTGTGCTGCGACCTCGTGGTGGCGGGACGCTCGGCCAGCTTCATGCAGGCCTTCACCAAGATCGGCCTCGTGCCCGACACCGGCGGCACATGGCTGCTGCCGCGCCTCGTGGGTTCGGCGCGCGCGCTCGGCATCGCGATGCTGGGCGACAAGCTGCCGGCCGAAGAGGCTGCGCGCATCGGCCTGATCTGGCAGTGCGTGGACGACGCGGCGCTGGCCGAAACCGCGGCGGCCCTCGCATCGAAGCTGGCGGCCATGCCGACCCGCGCCCTCATCGCCACGCGCCAGGCCATGGCCGATGCGCAAGGCATGGACCTGCGGACGGCGCTCGACGAAGAAGCCCGACTGCAGCGCGTCATGGGCAATGCCGACGACTACCGCGAAGGCGTCGAAGCCTTCCGCGCGAAGCGTGCGCCGATGTTCAAGGATCGCTGAGATGAAGCATTGCTTCTTGATCTTTCGCGTTGTGCGTGAGACGGGTGCTTCGGGGCGCGCTCGCGCCGGCGGGGTGGCCTGTGCACGCACCCCGAACCCGAACACGCAGCTTCGAGCCAGCTGAAAAAAGATGACCGAATCCACCCGCACTCCTCAACAAACAGCCGAGTACGTCCGCGACGGCATGCTCGCGAACGACAACGCCACGCAGGGCCTCGGCATGCGCATCGTCGAGGTCGGCCCCGGCCAAGCCACCATAGAGATGAAGGTGCGCCCCGACATGCTCAATGGCCACGCCACCTGCCACGGCGGCTTCATGGCCGTGCTGGCCGACTCGACCTTCGCCTTTGCCTGCAACTCGTACAACGAACTGACCGTGGCCTCGGGCTTCTCGATCGACTTCATTGCCCCGGCGCGCGAGGGCGACGTGCTCACCGCGCGCTGCCACGAGGTCTCGAAGGCCGGCCGCACCGGCGTGTACGACACCGAAATCACCAACCAGCGCGGCGAGCGCATCGCGATGTTCCGCGGCCGCTCCTACACCGCCAAGGGCCGCCCCGCCGTTGCTGCCTGAGGAGACAAGACACATGACAGTCAAACGCCCCACCCCCGGCGACCTCGAGCCGATCGAAACCGCGAGCCGCGACGAAATCACCGCGCTGCAGATCCAGCGCCTGCGCACCACGCTGCAGCGCGCCTACGACAACGTGCCCCACTACCGCAAGGCCTTCGACGCCAAGGGCGTGCACCCCGACGACCTGAAGTCGCTCGCCGACCTGTCGAAGTTCCCGTTCACGGTGAAGGGCGACCTGCGCGACAACTACCCCTTCGGCATGTTCGCCGTACCGCGCGAGAAGGTGGCGCGCATCCACGCCTCGTCGGGCACCACCGGCAAGCCGACCGTGGTCGGCTACACGCTGAAGGACATCGACACCTGGGCCGGCCTCGTCGCCCGCTCCATCCGCGCCGCGGGTGGGCGGCCCGGCGACATGGTGCACGTGTCGTACGGCTACGGCCTGTTCACCGGCGGCCTGGGCGCGCACTACGGCGCCGAGCGCGCGGGCTGCACCGTCATCCCGATGTCGGGCGGCCAGACCGAGAAGCAGGTGCAGCTGATCCAGGACTTCAAGCCGGACATCATCATGGTCACGCCCAGCTACATGCAGGTGATCATCGAGCAGTTCGAGCGCCAGGGCCTCGACGCGAAAGACAGCTCGCTCAAGGTCGGCATCTTCGGCGCCGAGCCGTGGACCGAGGCCATGCGCCGCGACATCGAGGCCAAGGCAGGCATCGACGCCGTCGACATCTACGGCCTGAGCGAAGTGATGGGCCCCGGCGTAGCCAGCGAATGCGTCGAGAGCAAGGACGGCCCCGTCATCTGGGAAGACCATTTCTACCCCGAGATCATCGACCCCGAAACCGGCGAGCTGAAGGCCGACGGCGAAGAAGGCGAACTGGTCTTCACCTCGCTGAGCAAGGAGGCCATGCCCATCGTGCGCTACCGCACGCGCGACCTCACGCGCCTGCTGCCGCCCACCTCGCGTTCGTTCCGCCGCATGGGCAAGATCGTCGGGCGCAGCGACGACATGATGATCATCCGCGGCGTCAACGTCTTTCCCACGCAGGTCGAAGAAATCGTGCTCGCGCACAAGGCGCTGTCGGGCCTCTACCAAGTGCACGTGAGCCGCGCCGACAAGCTCGATCAGGTCGAGGTGCACTGCGAACTCAACCAAGCCGACGCAGCATCGGCGGACCGCACCGCCATCGGCGAATGGGTGCAGCACCGCGTGAAGACGCTCATCGGCATCTCCACGCGCGTGGTGGTCCATGCGCCCAACGAGATGGAACGCACCCAGACCGGCAAGGCACGCCGCGTGATCGACACGCGCCCGCGCTGAACGCATCGCTTCCCTGCAAGAACACCACAGATGACATTGAATTTCCGACCGATCGCCCTCGCCTGCATCGCCCTGGCGCTGGCCGGCTGCGCCGCCACGACGCCTGCGCCCACCGGCAAGGTCACGATCAAGCGCGACAGCTACGGCGTGCCGCACGTGTACGCCAACGACGTGCGCGGCCTGTTCCACGGCTTCGGCTATGCCGTGGCCGAAGACCGGCTGTACCAGATGGAAATGGCGCGCCGCGCGGTGCTCGGCACCGTGTCGGAAGTGATGGGCCCGCCCTACGTGGCGCTCGACAAGGGCAGCCGCGCGGGCTTCACCCCGGCCTCGATCCGCGCGCAGATGGACAAACTGTCGAGCGACGACAAGGCGATCTTCGACGGCTATGCCGCCGGCTTCAACGCCCGCGTCAACGAGGTGCTGGCGGCACAGGCGACCCTGCTGCCCAAGCAGTTCAACGACGCTGGCTTCAAGCCCAAGGCCGACTGGACGGGTTACGACGTGGCCATGATCTGGGTCGGCACCATGGCCAACCGCTATTCCAACGTGAGCAGCGAAGTCGCCAACCTGCGGCTGCTGGAGCAACTGCGCAAGGCACGCGGCGATGTCGCCGGCCGCCAGTTGTTCGACCAGATCCGCTGGGTCGAGGACCCGCTGGCGCCGACGACCGTGCCACGCACCGGAGCGCGCGGCCAGACCCTGACGCAGCCGGCCGGCGATGACGCCGTTGCGCGCCTCGCACCCGTCTCGCCCGAACTGCTGGTTGCGAGCAGCGAGATCGATGCTGCCCGTCGAGGCGTCGCCGAACCCTGGACACGCCCGATCGCCAGCAATCTCTGGATCGCCGGCCCGTCGAAGACCACCGACGGCAGCGCCGTCCTCATCAACGGCCCGCAGTTCAACTGGTTCAACCCCTCGTACGTGTTCGGCATCGGCCTGCATGGCGCGGGCTTCGACGTGACCGGCAACACGCCGTTCGCGCATCCGGTCGTGCTCTTCGGCACCAACGGCAAGATCGCCTGGGGCGCAACCGCCGGGCCGCTGGACGTGAACGACATGTACCAGGAGAAGCTCAACCCGGCCAACCCGTACGAGTACCGCTTCAACGGCGCAATGCGCCCGATGACGAAGCGCACCGAGGTCATCAAGGTCAAGGGCCAGCCCGACCAGAGCCTGGACATCTACTCGACGGTGCATGGCGTCGTCACCAACTTCGACATTCCCAACGGCACCGCCTATTCGATGAAGCGCAGCTGGGATGGCTACGAGCTCGAATCCCTGCTCGGCTGGATCCACTCGATGCAGGCGACGAACTGGGATCAATGGCTTGCGCAAGCCTCGCGTGTGGCCATCACCATCAACTGGTACTACGCCGATACCAGCGGCAACATCGGCTATGTCTCGCCCGGCCGCCTGCCGATCCGGCCGGCCACGCAGGACATCCGCCTGCCCGCGGTCGGCGACGGCTCGATGGAATGGCTCGGCATCCGGCCCTTCAGCGAAGACCCGAAGGTCTTCAACCCGGCGCAGGGCTATGTCGCCAACTGGAACAACCAGTCGGCACCCGGCGCCGTGAGCGACGGCGGCAACTACTCGGTGGTCGACCGCGTGCGCGAATTCACCGCGCGGCTCGAGGCCAAGCCGAAGTTCACGGCCGACGAACTGTGGGCCCTGAACCGCGCCACCGCCTACTCCGACACCAACGCGCGCTACATCGTGCCCTTCGCCATCGAGGCAACCCGCAACCTGCCGGCCAACGATCCGGCACGGCGCGCAGCGCAGATGCTGGCCGGCTGGAACATGCTCAACGAAGACCCCGCCGAGCGCGGCGTATACGACAGCCCGGCCACCACGCTGATGATGCATTGGCTGCCCATCCTCTACAAGAAGGTGCTGGCCGACGACCTGCCGCCCGAAGTCTTCGCTGCCTACGCGGGCAACGGCTATGCCGGCGAAACCCAGGTTGCGAGCATCCGCCCGGGCAACGGCCTGAAGCTGGTCTACAACGCCCTGCTCGGCCCCAAGGCCGGCGTGCCGCAGACCTTCGACTTCTTCAACGGCGAAGACAAGAACGTGGTGCTGCGCGCCACGCTGACCCAGGCCATGGCCGAGCTGCAGCAGCGCCTTGGCAGCGACACCTCGAAATGGCGCACACCGGTGGTGAAGCACGCCTTTCTCACCAGCAATTTCATCGGCGCGCCCCAGGCCGGCGCCGACGAGCTGCTCACGCTGCCGAGCTTCATGAACCGCGGCTCCCAGAACGACAAGGTGGTGCTGGGCGCCAAAGGCGTCACGCTGTGCACCGCAGCGCCGCCCGGCCAGAGCGGCTTCGTTGCGCCCGATGGCCGCAAGTCGGCGCACTACGCAGACCAGATGGTGCTGTTCAAGGACTTCGGATGCAAGGCCGAGGCACTGACGCCAACCGAGGTGGACCGTCGGGCCGAGTCGACGAAACAGTTGAGCTATTGAGCGCCAATCCGGCGCACCCACTCACCCTCAAGGAGAACCGCGATGTACACACAAGCCATGGACACCATGGGCAAGGACGCAGGCGACGGCAAACAGAAGGCCGTGCGCTCCGCCGAGGAAATGCGGCTCGAGGAACGCTTCGACGCGCACATCGACGCCGGCGACTTCATCGAGGCGAAGGACTGGATGCCCGAGCACTACCGCAAGACGCTGGTGCGGCAGATCAGCCAGCACGCGCACTCGGAAATCGTCGGCATGCTGCCCGAAGGCAACTGGATCAGCCGCGCGCCCACGCTCAAGCGCAAGGCCATCCTGCTGGCCAAGGTGCAGGACGAAGGCGGCCACGGCCTCTACCTGTATGCCGCGGCCGAAACGCTGGGCACCTCGCGCGACCAGATGTTCGACGCGCTGCACAGCGGCAAGGCCAAGTACAGCTCGATCTTCAACTACCCCACGCTGACCTGGGCCGACATGGGCACCATCGGCTGGCTGGTGGACGGCGCGGCCATCATGAACCAGGTGCCGATCTGCCGCTGCTCGTACGCGCCGTATGCGCGCGCCATGATCCGCATCTGCCGCGAGGAAAGCTTCCACCAGCGCCAGGGCTACGAAGCCCTGCTGACCATGATGACCCACGGCACCGAAGCGCAGAAGGCCATGGTGCAGGACGCGGTCAACCGCTGGTGGTGGCCCTCGATCATGATGTTCGGCCCGCCCGACGACCAGTCGCCCAACAGCGCGCAGTCGATGCGCTGGGGCATCAAGCGCTTCAGCAACGACGAGCTGCGCCAGAAGTTCGTCGACGCCACGGTGGAGCAGGCGCGCATCCTCGGCGTGACCCTGCCCGACCCCGACCTGAAGTGGAACGAAGAGCGCCAGGCGCACGACTTCGGCGCGATCGACTGGAGCGAGTTCTGGCGCGTGATCGGCGGCGACGGCCCCTGCAACCGCGAGCGCCTTCAGGCCCGTGTCGACGCCTGGGAAGAAGGCGCGTGGGTGCGTGAAGCCGCCATGGCCCACGCCAACAAGCAACCGATGAAGGAAGCAGCATGAGCACCGATACCAGCAAGCAAGAGTGGCCCCTGTGGGAAGTGTTCGTGCGCAGCAAGGCCGGGCTCGATCACAAGCACTGCGGCAGCCTGCACGCGGCCGATCCGAAGATGGCGATCCAGATGGCGCGCGACGTGTACACGCGCCGCCAGGAAGGCAGCAGCATCTGGGTGGTGCGCTCCGACCAGATCGTGGCGAGCGACCCGGGCGACAAGGACATGTTCTTCGACCCGGCGGAAGACAAGGTGTATCGCCACCCGACCTTCTACGCGCTGCCCAAGTCGGTCGACCACATGTGAGCAAGGCCAGGACCATGCAAGCATCGATCGAACTGAACCGCACGCCCGCCGTGCAATACCTGCTGCGCATCGGCGACACCTGCCTCGTGCTCGCGCAGCGCCTGGGCGAATGGTGCGGCCATGCGCCCGTGCTGGAGGAAGACATCGCGATGGCCAACATTGCGCTCGACCTCGTCGGCCAGGCGCGCGCGCTGCTGACACACGCAGGCCGCATCGAAGGCCGCGAGCACGACGAAGACCAACTCGCCTACCTGCGCGACGAGCGCGACTACTTCAACCTCACCATTGCCGAACTGCCGCGCGGCGACTTCGCCTTCGCCGTGGTGCGCAACACCATGGTGTCGACACTGCTCAAGCTGCTGTGGCAGCGCCTGGCCGCATCGAACGACCCCGAAGTGGCTGCCATCGCCGGCAAGGCCGTGAAGGAAGCGCGCTACCACCAGCAGCATTCGGGCGACTGGGTGGTGCGGCTGGGCGACGGCACCGACGAATCGCGCCGCCGCACCGAAAAGGCGCTCGAGCAGCTATGGCTCTACATGCCCGAGCTCTTCTTCAGCGACGCGGTCGATGCCGAAGCCGGCGCCAGCGGCCTCGGTCCGGCGTGGAGCGAACTGCGCGACCCCTGGCTCGCCGAAATGCAACAGGTGCTCGATGCCGCCGGCCTCGCCATGCCGAAGGAAGCCGCCTTCCGCAGCACCGGCAAGCACGGCGTGCACAGCGAGCACATGGGCTACATCCTCGCGGAGATGCAGCACCTGCAACGCAGCTTTCCCGGGGGGGTGTGGTGAACGCCCTCGCCTCCCGCGTCGACGCGGCATGGGCCGTACTGCACACGGTGCCCGACCCCGAGGTGCCGGCCGTGTCGGTGTGCGACCTCGGCATCGTGCGCGACGTGATCGAGCATGACGACGGATTGGAGATCGTGCTCACGCCGACCTACTCCGGCTGCCCCGCCACCGAGGCCATCGAGCACGACGTGCTGGCCGCCATCGAGCAGGCCGGCCTGGGCCGTGCGCGCGCAACCCTGCGCCGTGCGCCCGCCTGGACCAGCGACTGGATCAGCGACGAGGGTCGCGCCAAGCTCAAGGCCTACGGCATCGCGCCGCCCGCGCACCTGAACGCCGAGCAGGCCGCCAGCACCGCCATGCCCATCAAGCTCTTCGGCCGCATCGCCGGCGAGCGCATCGCCTGCCCGCGCTGCGCGAGCGAGCGCACCGAGCGGCTTTCCGCATTCGGCTCCACCGCCTGCAAGGCCCTGTACCGCTGCATGGCGTGCAAGGAGCCTTTCGAACACTTCAAACCCTTCTGAGACTCCCCCGCGATGAGCACCCTCTTCCATCCCCTGCGCGTGAAGGCCATCGAGCCCGACACGGCTGAGGCCGTCGTCGTCTCGTTCGAAGTGCCCATCGACCTGCAGCAGGTCTTCGGCTTCACGCAGGGCCAGTACCTCACGCTGCGCCACGACATCGACGGCCAGGACCTGCGCCGCTCCTATTCGATCTGCGCCGGCCTCGACGATGGCGAGCTGCGCGTCGGCGTGCGCAAGGTGCGCGGCGGCGTGTTCTCCAACTGGATCAACGCCCATCTGCAGCCGGGCGACACCCTGCAGGTGATGGCGCCGCAGGGCCGCTTCTTCGTGCCCATCGAGCCGGCTTCGGCACGCCACCACGTCGGCATCGCGGGCGGCAGCGGCATCACGCCGATCCTGTCGATCATGAAGACGGTGCTGGCGCGCGAGCCGCGGAGCCGCTTCACGCTGATCTACGGCAACCGCCAGCTGCAGTCCACGATGTTCAAGGAAGAAATCGAGGACCTGAAGAACCGCTACATGACGCGGCTTGTGCTGCAGCACGTGTTCTCCGACGAGCACACCGATTCGCCGCTGGGCTTCGGCGTGATGAACCGCGAGAAGATCGGCGAGTTCCTGGCGTCGGTGGTGCCTGCGAAGACGATCGACCATGTCTATGTCTGCGGCCCGTTCCAGATGAACGACGAAGCCGAGGCCGCGCTGCTGGCCGCCGGCGTGCCCGAGGAACGCATCCACATCGAACGCTTCGGCGTGGCGCTGCCTTCGGCCACGCAGGTCGGCGCGGTGGTGCACGAGGCGCAGCCCGGCGACGCCAGGCAGGCGCGCATCGTCATCGTGCGCGACGGGCTGCAGCGCGAGATCACCTACACCGAAGGCCAGCCGAGCATCCTCGATGCGGCTTCGGCCGCTGGGCTCGAAGTACCGTTCTCGTGCACCTCCGGCGTGTGCGGCACCTGCCGCGCCAAATGCGTGGACGGGGAAGTCCGCATGGAAAGAAACTTTGCGCTCGACAAGAATGAAGTGGCAGCAGGTTTCGTGCTGACCTGCCAGGCACACCCCCTGACCGAACGCGTCACGCTCTCATTCGACGAGCGCTAGAACTTCAAATATTTTTCAACCGGAGACAAGACCAATGAAACTCTTCTTCAAGCCCCTGCTGATCGCCGCGCTGTGCGCCACCGCCGCCGCGGCGTGGGCCGACGTCAATGTCGGCGTGACGCTCTCGGCCACCGGCCCGGCCGCCTCGCTCGGCATTCCGGAGAAGAACACCATCGCGCTGATGCCCAAGACCATCGGCGGCCAGAAGATCAACTACATCGTGCTCGACGACGCTTCGGACACCACCGCGGCCGTGGCCAACACGCGCAAGCTCATCGCCGAGAACAAGGTCGACGTCGTGCTGGGCTCTACCACCACGCCCAACTCGCTGGCCATGATCGACGTGGCGAGCGAAGCCAAGGTGCCGATGATCTCCATCGCCGCTTCGGCCCGCATCATCGAACCGATGGACGCCAAGAAGAAGTGGGTGTTCAAGACGCCGCAGAACGACATCATGATGTCGCTCGCCATCGCCGAGCACATGGCCGCCAACGGCGTGAAGACCGTGGCCTTCATCGGCTTCTCCGACGCATACGGCGAAGGCTGGTCGGAAGAATTCGCCAAGGCCGCTGCGCTGAAGAAGATCACTATCGTGGCCAACGAGCGCTACTCCCGCACCGACACCTCGGTGACGGGCCAGGCGCTGAAGATCATGGCCAGCAAGGCCGACGCGGTGCTGGTCGCGGGCTCGGGCACACCGGCCGCGCTGCCGCAGAAGACGCTCAAGGAACGCGGCTACGCCGGCAAGATGTACCAGACGCACGGCGTGGCGAACGCCGACTTCCTGCGCGTGGGCGGCAAGGACGTGGAAGGCACCTTCCTGCCCGCCGGCCCAGTGCTGGTGGCCGAGCAGCTGCCCGCCAGCAACCCGGTGAAGAAATCTGCGCTGGCTTACGTCGGCGCCTACGAGGCCGCCTACGGCAAGGGCACCGTGTCGACCTTCGGCGCACACGCCTGGGACGCCGGCCTGCTGATGACCTCGGCCGTGCCCGTCGCACTGAAGAAGGCGCAGCCCGGCACGCCGGAATTCCGCGCCGCGCTGCGCGATGCGCTGGAGCAGGTCAAGGAAGTGTCGGGCGCGCACGGCGTGTTCAGCATGACCGAGAAGGACCACCTGGGTCTCGACCAACGCGCCCGCGTGATGGTGAAGATCGAGAACGGCGCCTGGAAATACCAGCCCTGATGTCTTCGCTCCCTCCCCCAAAAGGGGGATGGAGCAACACAAGGCAGCGCAACTGACGGCGCTTGTGCCTGACCCTGATTCGATACACGGGCCAAGCCCGAAGGTTTCTTTTATGGATTTGCAGATCGCCCTGCTCTTGGGGCAGGACGGCATCGTCAACGGTGCCGTCTACGGTTTGATGGCGCTCGCACTGGTGCTGGTGTTTTCAGTCACGCGCGTCATCTTCATTCCCCAAGGTGAGTTCGTCGCCTTCGGGGCGCTCTCTATGGCGATGCTGCAGGCTGGCCGTGTGCCGGCCACGCTGTGGCTGCTGCTGGTGCTGGCAGTCGCGGTGCTGCTGGTGGAAATCTGGCGCTGGAAGCGCGGCGCGGTGGTCGACTGGGCCTCCGCGCTCGCATGGTGCGTGGTGTTGCCGGCGGCGGCCGCCGCGCTGGTGCTGCTGCTCAAACCCACGTCGATGACGGGCCAGACGCTCACCACGCTGCTTCTCATCATGCCGCTCGGCCCCCTGCTCTACCGCCTGGCCTACCGGCCGCTGGCGGACGCCAACGTGCTGATGCTGCTGATCGTCTCGGTCGCGCTGCACGGCGTGCTGGTCGGGCTGGGCCTGCTGTTCTTCGGCGCCGAAGGCTCGCGCACCGCGGCGTTCTCCGAAGCGCGCCTCGACATCGGCGGCATTCCAGTCGGCGGACAGTCGCTGGTGGTGGTCGGTGTCACGCTGCTGCTGGTGATTGCCATGTTCCTGTTCTTCGGCCGCTCGATGGTCGGCAAGGCGCTGCGTGCCACCGCCATCAACCGGGTGGGCGCGCGGCTGTCGGGCATTCCGACCGAGCTCTCGGGCGACCTGAGCTTCGCGCTCGCAGCGCTCATCGGCGCCGTCTCGGGGCTGCTGATCGCACCGATCACCACGGTGTATTACGACACCGGCTTTCTCATCGGCCTGAAGGGCTTCGTCGCCGCCATCGTCGGCGGGCTTGCGAGCTATCCGCTGGCGCTGGCCGGCGCGCTGCTGGTGGGACAGCTCGAAGCATTCGCCTCGTTCTGGGCCAGCCCGTTCAAGGAGGTGCTGGTCTTCACGCTGATCATTCCGGTGCTGTGGTGGCGTTCGCTCCACAGCCGCCACGTGGAGGACGAAGAATGAGCGCGTCTTCGAATCCCGCGACACTGAACACCCCGCCCGAAGGCAAGCCGCTGGTCACGCCGCGCCAGCTCACGCTGGCGTGCGTGGTGCTGCTGGCGCTGGCCTGGGGCTTCCTGCCCGAATTCACGGTCTCGGTGCTCAGCAACATCGGCCTGTATGCGCTGGTCGCGGCCGGGCTGGTCATGCTCACCGGCGTGGGTGGCATGACCTCTTTCGGGCAGGCCGCGTTCGTCGGCATGGGCGCCTACGCCACCGCATGGATCTGCACGTCGCCCACTGCTGCCGCCTGGCTGGGTGGCGCGGTCGGCCCTGCGCTGCTGCCGTGGGCCGGCCTGCTGCTGGGCCTGGCGTTCACCTTCGCGCTGGCCTGGATGCTCGGCGCGGTCACGCTCAAGCTGTCGGGCCACTACCTGCCGCTGTGCACCATCGCCTGGGGCCTGAGCCTGTACTACCTGCTGGGCAACATGGACTTCCTCGGCGGGCAGACCGGCATCACGGGCGTGCCGCCGCTGGTGGTGGCGGGGCTATCGCTGGCCACGCCGCGCGCGCTCGGCGTCGTGATCTGGGCGGTGCTGCTGCTGGCGCTCTGGGCGCTGCACAACCTGCTCGATTCCCGCGAAGGCCGCGCCATCCGCGCACTCAAGGGCGGGCGGCTGATGGCCGAGTCGATGGGCGTCGACACGGCGCGCCACCGCATCAAGCTGTTCGTGCTGGCCGCGCTGCTCGCGGCGGTGTCGGGCTGGCTCTATGCGCACCTGCAGCGATTCGTGAACCCAACGCCCTTCAACCTGAACATCGGCATCGAGCTGCTGTTCATGGCAGTGGTCGGCGGCGCGGGCCACCTGTGGGGTGCGGTGCTGGGTGCGGCGCTGATCACGCTGCTGAAGGAAAAGCTGCAGGACGTGCTGCCCTCGCTGCTCGGCAGCAGCGGCAACTTCGAGGTGATCGTGTTCGGGCTGCTGATGCTCTTCGTGCTGCAGCGTTTTTCCGACGGCCTGTGGCCCACGCTGGCGCGCATCACGCGCCGCTGGGTGCGCAACGATGCGGCGCGCAAGGCGCCGGCTCTCGCATCGAAGGCGCCGACCGTGCAGCTCGCGCAGCGCACGCTGCCCGCGAGTGGCGAACTGCTGCTGCAAGCCAGCGACGTGAGCAAGCGATTCGGCGGGCTCGTGGCCAACAACGCGATTTCGATGACGCTGAAGGCCGGCGAGATCCATGCGCTGATCGGCCCGAACGGCGCCGGCAAGAGCACCTTCTTCAACATGATCTCGGGCGTGGACGACCCGACCTCGGGCGAGGTGAAGCTCGCCGGCCAGCCGATGGCGGCCAAGCCTTCGCGCGCCTTCGCCGCGCTGGGCCTGGGCCGCACCTTCCAGCACGTGCGCCTGCTCGGACAGCGCAGCGTGGCCGAGAACGTCGCGCTCGGCGCGCACCTGCGTGCGAAGCGTGGCTGGCTCGCCGCGATGCTGCGGCTGGACCGTGCCGAAGAAGCCGCACTGATGGCCGAGGCCCGCAGGCAGATCGAACGCTGCGACCTCGGCGCGCATGCCGACACGCCCGCGGCATCGCTCTCGCTCGGCCAGCAGCGCGTGGTCGAAATCGCCCGCGCGCTCGCCGGCCAGCCCTCGGTGCTGCTGCTCGACGAACCGGCGGCCGGCCTGCGCCATCTTGAAAAGCGCGCGCTCTCGGTGCTGCTGAGCCAGTTGCGCGCCGAGGGCCTCGGCATCCTCGTGGTGGAACACGACATGGAGTTCGTAATGAACCTCGCCGACCGCATCACGGTGCTCGAATTCGGCACCGTCATCGCCACCGGCACGCCGGCCGAAGTGCAGGCCAACCCGCGCGTGCTTGAAGCCTACCTCGGCGGCGCGGACGACGAACTGCTGGAAGACGCCCGATGAGCCATCCTTTGCTTCAACTCGACGGCTTCTGCGTCGCCTACCGCACCGTGGAAGCGGTGCACAGCGTGCGCCTGCAGGTGAACGAGGGCGAGATCGTCACCGTGATCGGCCCCAATGGCGCCGGCAAGACCACGCTGCTGTGCGCCGCCATGGGCCTGCTGCCTTCCACCGGCCAGCTGATGCTGGACGGCGAGCGCGTCGCGCGCCCCAGCGTCGAGACCATGGTGGCGCGCGGCGTCGCACTGGTGCCCGAGCGGCGCGAGCTGTTCGGCGAGATGTCGGTGGAAGACAACCTGCTGCTCGGCGGCTTCTACCAGTGGCGCAAAGGCAAGCGCGACCAGCGCGCGCGCATGGACGAGATCTTCGGGATCTTCCCGCGCCTGCGCGAGCGCCGCCCACAGCTGGCTTCCACGCTTTCGGGGGGCGAACGCCAGATGCTGGCCATCGGCCGCGCGCTGATGGCGCGGCCGCGTTTGCTGATGCTCGACGAACCCTCGCTGGGCCTCGCCCCGCTGGTGGTGCGCGAGGTGCTGCGCGTGGTGTCGCAGCTGCGCAGCCATGGCGTGTCGGTGCTGCTCGTGGAGCAGAACGCACGCGCCGCGCTGCAGGTGGCCGACCGCGCCTACGTGCTGGAGATGGGCGCCGTGGCGCTCGAAGGCAAGGCGCGCGACCTGCTGCACGACCAGCGGATCATCGATACCTACCTGGGTATCGGCAAGAAAGAGTGACCTGAATTCCTCCCTCCCCCTCTGGGGAAGGGCCGGGGTGGGGGCATGCGGCCTCCACCTCCACGCCGACTGAATCGGGGGACAGCCCCCATCCCAGCCTTCCCCCAGAGGGGGAAGGAGCAACACGGAAAGGACATTGCCCATGACCACCACCCTCCAAAGCTACATCGCCGGCCGCTGGATCGGCCAGCAGGCCGCCCAGCAACTGCGCAGCGCCGTCAACGGCCAGCCCGTGGCAGCCACGCACGCCGAGGCCATCGACTTCGCCGAAGCGCTGCAGTACGCGCGCCGCACCGGCATTCCCGCGCTGATGGCGCTCGACTTCCAGCAGCGCGCCGAGCGCCTGAAGGCGCTGGCCAAGTACATCGCCGCGAACAAGGAAACGCTCTACGCCATCTCGGCCCACACGGGCGCCACGCGCGCCGACAGCTGGATCGACATCGAAGGCGGCGCCGGCACGCTGAGCGCCTATGCCGGCATCGGCACCAACGAGCTGCCCTCCGGCAACCTCGTGCACGAGGGCCCGGCCTTCCCGCTCGGCAAGAAGGGCGGCTTCGCGGGCACGCACATCCTGGTGCCGCGCGGCGGCGTGGCGGTGCATATCGATGCGTTCAATTTCCCGGTGTGGGGCCTGCTCGAGAAGTTCGCGCCCAGCTTCCTCGCGGGCATGCCCTGCATCGGCAAGCCGGCCACGGCCACCAGCTACCTCACCGAGGCGCTGGTGCGGCTCATCGTGCAGTCGGGCATCCTGCCGGCGGGCGCGCTGCAACTCGTCATCGGCGGCACGGGCGACCTGCTCGACCGGCTCGAAGGGCCCGACGTGGTCACCTTCACCGGTTCGGCCGACACCGCCGCCAAGCTGCGCGTGCACCCGAACATCGTGCGCCAGTCGATCCCGTTCAATGCCGAGGCCGACTCGCTCAACTGCGCGATCCTCGCGCCCGACGTGACGCCGGACGACGAGGAGTTCGATCTCTTCGTGAAGGAAGTGGCGCGCGAGATGACGACCAAGGCCGGCCAGAAGTGCACGGCCATCCGCCGTGCGATCGTGCCGCGCCGGCACCTCGATGCGGTGGCCGAGCGGCTGCGCGCGCGGCTCGCGAAGACAGTGGTCGGCGATCCCTCGCGCGAAGAGGTGCGCATGGGCGCGCTCGCCTCGCGCGACCAGCAGGCCGACGTGGCCGCGCGTGTCGCCACGCTGCTGCAAGGCGCCGAGCTGGTCTACGGCGAGCGCGACGGCTTCTCGCCGATTGGCGAGGGCGTGGCCGATGGCGCGTTTTTCGCGCCTACGCTGCTGCTGAGCCGCAAGCCGCTCGAGCACGACGCTGCACACGACGTGGAGGCCTTCGGCCCCGTCAGCACGCTGATGCCCTACGAGGGCATCGACGAAGCACTGGCGCTGGCTGCGCGCGGCCGCGGCAGCCTCGTCGGCACGCTGGTCACGCGCGATCCGGCCATTGCGGCCAAGGCCATTCCGGTGGCTGCCGCGTGGCATGGCCGCCTGCTGGTGCTCGACCGCGAGGCCGCCGCCGAATCGACCGGCCACGGCTCGCCGCTGCCACAGCTCAAGCACGGCGGCCCGGGCCGCGCGGGCGGCGGCGAAGAGCTCGGCGGCCTGCGCGCGGTGAAGCACTACCTGCAGCGCGCCGCGGTGCAAGGCTCGCCCACCATGCTCGCCGCCATCACCGGCGAACACGTGCGCGGCGCGGCCGTGCGCGAGAGCGAGGTGCACCCCTTCCGCCGCTACTTCGAGGACCTGCGCATCGGCGACTCGCTGCTCACCCACCGCCGCACCGTGGGCGAGGCCGACATCGTCGCCTTCGGCGGCATCTCGGGCGACTACTTCTACATGCACTTCGACGAGGTGGCGGCCAAGGAATCGCCCTTCGGCAAGCGCATCGCGCACGGCTACTTCGTGCTGTCGGCCGCGGCAGGCCTGTTCGTGTCGCCGTCGCCGGGCCCGGTGCTCGCCAACTACGGCCTGGACACGCTGCGCTTCACCAAGCCCGTGGGCATCGGCGACACCATCCAGGCGCGCCTGACCTGCAAGCGCAAGATCGACCGCAACAGGAAGGACGCGAGCGGCCAGGGCCAGGGCGTGGTCGCATGGGACGTGGAGGTGACCAACCAGGACGGCGAGCTGGTCGCCAGCTACGACATCCTGACGCTGGTTTCCAAGAAACCCGAAGCGGCGGCCTCCTGACGCACCGGAAAGCGCCCAAGGCCGTGTAAATTCGCCCGCCATGCTCTTCTGGCTCCAGCTCTTCCTATTCGTCGCCGGCACCGCGGCGCTGCTGTACGTGTCGCGCGGCCCGCTGAGCCGGCCCGGCTCGCACGGCTTCTACCGCTTCTTCGCGTGGGAATGCATGCTGGTGCTGGTCGTGGTGAACCTGCCCGTGTGGCATGACGATCCGTTTTCGGCGAGGCAGATCGTCTCCTCGCTCTTCTTCGTGCTGTCGATCTGGCTGCCGATCCACGCGGTGCGGCTGCTGAAGGCGCAGGGCAAGCCGACCGAGGCGCGCAGCGACGACCCCGCTCTGTATGGTTTCGAGAAAACCTCGTCCATCGTCACCACCGGCGCCTTCCGGTACATACGACATCCGATGTACACGGCACTGATGCTGCTGGCCTGGGGCGCCTTCCTCAAGCAGTTCACCTGGCTCACGCTGGCACTGGTGCTCGCGGCCACGGTGCTGCTGTTCCTGACTGCCCTGCGCGACGAGAAGGAATGCATCGCGCATTTCGGCGACGCCTACCGCGCTTACATGCGCGGCACGCGGCGCTTCATTCCGTTCGTGCTCTAGGGTCTGTCATCAATCAAACGCCCTCGCGAACCCCTGCTGCGCGGTGCAGTGCAAGGCGCCCTGAACGCCGCGTAGCATCGCTACGCAAGTGAAGGGCAACGCCGCAATGCACCGCGCAGCAGGGGTTCCCTCCGGGCGAGGGCGTTTGATTGATGACAGACCCTAGGGTCCGTTCACACGCGCGTCATGCACTACCTTGCGGGATGCTGACCCGCGTGCTCAGGTTCCGTTCACAAGAGCGGCCTAGCATTCGCGCATGCTGTTCGCACGCATCCGCCGTTTCGCCGAAACGCACCACAGGGCGTGGTGCGTCGCAGGCATTCTGCTGATCTTCCTGCAGCCCTTCATCGCGGTCCATTTCCGCTGCGACGGCCTGGAAGACGAGCCGATGCTGCGGGTGCGCAGCGCCAGCGACACCACCCAGTTCGAAGCCGACGACCGCGCGGACCATCCGTCCGACCGCGAGACCACCGTGTTCGCCCAGGCGCCGGCAAGCATCGACCACCCCGACGCCTTCGGCTCCGCGCTGGGCACGCTGATGGCGATGGTGCTGGCGCTGCTGCCGCTTGCCATTGCAGTCGCGCGGCTGGCAGTGCCCATCGTGCGCAAAGCGATCGAATACGTGCCGCCGCACGGCGGTGCGCCACCCTCCGCGCAACCCTGGCGGCGCCTGCCGCCCACTGCCGCACCGCCTACCGGAATCTGAGACACGACGCCTCGCGCGTCGGACCGTCCGCTGCGTCGCGCAGCGGGCTCTCTCGTCCCGTCGAAAGGTTTGACCATGTCCGGTTCTCGCTGTTGCGCACCCCCCATCGGCTGCTGCGGCACGCCCATTTTTTTCTCCCATCCATCGAAGGTGGCGCCATGAACGCGCTCAACCTCACGCTCTTCCACTGGCTCGCAGCCGGCAGCCAGCCGACGCCGTGGGTGCTGTCCGTGGCCTCGGCCCTCGCGCTCTGGGGCAGCTGGCTGAGTGCCGGTGTGGTCGCCGTGGCGCTGTGGCGGCATCGCGCCGACCGGGCCTACCTGTGCATCGTCGCGGCGCTCGCGGGCCTCGCCTCCATGGCCTCGCACGCGATCTCGCTGTCGCTCAACATGCCGCGTCCCTTCGTGCTGGGGGTGGCGCCGTCGTACATCGAGCATGCGAGCCGCGGGTCTCTGCCCAGCACGCACGCAACGGTGATGTTCCTGGTGGCGCTGGCCTTCCTGCTGCGTCCCAGCCTGCGCAGGCTTGGGGCACCGCTGCTGGCGCTGGCGGCCCTCACCGGGTGGGCGCGCGTGTACGTGGGCGTTCATTTCCCGCTCGACATCGCCGCAGGCCTGCTGCTCGCGTGCGCGATCGTGGGAGTGCTCGCCGCCGCGCAATGGTTCGTGCGCCATTTCCTCTCTTTTCAGGCGTCGCACGCCGGCCGCACGCGCGACGACAAGACGACGGCCGCTTCTTTCTGGAGGCATCCATGATCTCCTCGACCCACACCACCAGGCATTCACGCGCACCGGCCGATCTCCCCCAGGCCGAGGCTCCCGCGCCGCACACGGCCACGCCGCTCGCAACAGAGGCCGGCGCGCGCAGCATTTCCTGCGTGATCCCGTGCTTCAACGAAGCGGCCAACCTGCGCCACCTGCTGCCGCTGCTCGAAGACATCCTCTGGGCCACGCACATGCGCTGGGAGATCATCGTGGTGGACGACGGCAGCACCGACGACACCGCCGCCGTGGCTGAAGCGTGGTGCGAGCTCTCCGGCTTTCGCTGCATCTCGCTGTCGCGCAATTTCGGCAAGGAGGCCGCGCTCACCGCAGGCCTCGCCGCGGCCACCGGCGACGCGGTGGTGCTGCTCGACGGCGACCTGCAGCACTCGCCCGAGCTCATCCACACGATGGTCGCGCAATGGGTGGCCGGCGCGGAAGTGGTGTACGCGGTGCGCGAGCAACGCAGCGACGAAAGCCGCTTCAAGCAGATCGGCAGCAAGCTCTTCTACAGCCTCGTCAATTCCTCGGACCGCTTCGACGTGCCCCGAGACGCGGGCGACTTCCGCCTGATGGACCGCAAGGTGGTCGATGCGCTCATGAACCTGCCGGAACGCAGCCGCTTCATGAAGGGCCTGTACGCCTGGGTGGGCTTTCGCGCCGTGGCGCTGCCCTACACGCCCGCGCCGCGCGCGGCGGGCAGCAGCTCCTTCAACGCCCGGCGGCTGGTACGCCTGGCCATCGACGGGCTGACGGCCTTCACCACCTGGCCGCTGCGCATCGTCAGCGTGGCGGGGCTGCTGCTGGCGCTGCCGGCCTTTGCCTATGGCACCTTCGTGGCGATCGATTACCTGATGTTCGGCAACGCGGTCTCGGGCTGGACCACCATCGTCGTGAGCCTGATGTTCTTCATCGGCATCCAGATGATTTCCACCGGCATCGTGGGCGAGTACATCGCGCGCATCTACGAGGAGGTCAAGGGCCGCCCGCTGTACGTGGTGCGCCGCGAGAGCGGCACGGGGCTCGAGGCCGAAAAACCATGAAGCGACCTGCCCCTGCATGGTGGACTGCGCCGCAGCCACTGTGGCTCATTGCCACCCTCTTCGCATGGCTGCTGGCCACGGCCTGGGTGCGCCCGCTGATGGCGCCCGACGAGGGCCGCTACGGCGGCGTCGCGCTCGCGATGCTGCGCTCCGGCGACTGGCTGGTGCCGCGGCTCGACGGCCTGCCCTTCTTCCACAAGCCGCCGCTGTTCTACTGGATCGGCGCGGCCGCGATGGCGGTGACGGGGCCGGTGGAATGGGCGGCGCGGCTGCCCTCCGTGCTGGGCGCGGGCACCGCGGCGGCGGCGCTGTTCCTGTTCCTGCGCCGGTGGTCGACGGTGCGGCTGGCGCTGCTGTCGACCGTGGTGCTGGTGACCACACCCTTCTTCTTCCTGGGCGCCCAGTTCGCGAACCTCGACATGCTGGTGGCCGGCTGCATCTCGGCCACGATCCTGCTGGCGGCCGGCGCCGCATTGGCGAAGGAGCGCGAGGAACCCTGGCGGGCGCTGCTCGCGGGCGCCTACCTGTTCGCGGCAGCCGGGCTGCTGGCCAAGGGGCTGATCGGCCTCGTGCTGCCCGTGGCGGTGATCGCGATCTGGTGCGCGGCGACGCGCAGGTTCGCGGCGCTGCGGCTCGCGCTGTGGCTGCCCGGCTGGGCGGTGCTGCTGGCCGTGGCCGGCCCGTGGTTCGTCGCAATGCAGCTGAAGTACCCGGAGTTCTTCGACTACTTCGTCGTCACGCAGCACTTCCGGCGCTTTGCGTCCTCGGGCTTCAACAACGAGCACGGCTTCTGGTTCTACCTGCCGGTACTGGCGGGGCTCACGCTGCCGTGGTTCGCGTGGGTGTTCGTGCCGCGGGGCAAGGACGACGCCGCACGGCCCGGACGCTCGGATGTCGACTGGCTGATGTGGATCTGGCTCGCGGTCATCGTGGTGTTCTTCTCGCTGCCGCGCTCCAAGCTCGTCGGCTACGTGCTGCCGGCGCTGCCGCCGCTGGCCTTCCTGATCGCGCAGCGCGTGCTCGCGGGCCGTGTGCCGGAAACGCTGCTGCCGAAGGTGCGCGCGATGACGCTGGCCGCCGCCGCCGTGTGCATTGCCTGCGTGGGCGCCGTCACGGTCCTGGCGTCACCGCCGGGCGCGCGGCTGCGGCTGCCCGCCGGGCAGGCGGTGGCGCCCGGCGACCAGGTGCTGATGCTCGACAGCTACTACTACGAGATTCCCTTCTACTGGAACCTGCGCGAGCCCGTGCTGATTTCGGACGACTGGCAGGCCGCGGCCCGGGACACCCGCGACAACTGGCGCAAGGAGATCTCGGACGCCGGCCGCTTCGAGCCCGCGCGCGCCGCGGCCACGCTGCTCGACCGCACGCAGCTCGCGGCCACGCTGTGCGCGCCGCGCGTCACCTGGCTCGTCGGCTCGAACACGGCACAGCTCGCCAATCCGTGGCTCTTTCGCGCGCAGCTGGTGGCGGTGAACGAGAGCGCCGCAGCCTGGCGCTTCGCGGGCAGCGCCACGCACGATCCGCACTGCCTGGACGTTGCGCCCGCCCCGGCTTCCGGAACGAACGGCGATGACTGAGGCAACGCGCCGCCTCTGCATCTGCGCCGACGATTTCGGCATGAGCGCGGGCATCAACTCCGCCGTGTTCGACCTGGCCGAACAGGGAAAGATCACCGCCACCAGCGGCATGGTGCATCGCGACGCCTGGGAGGAAGGCGCGAAGGTGCTGAAGCTCATCGACCCGGCACGGCTCGACGTCGGCCTGCACCTCGACCTCACGCGGCCCGCGCTCGCCGGCGGCCCCGAGCCCGGCCTGCTTGGGCTGCTCGCCCGGACGTACACACGCACGGTGTTCGCGCCGGGGCTGCAGGCCGACATCCGCGAACAGCTGACGCGCTTCGAGGACGCCATGGGCCGCGCGCCCGCCTTCGTCGACGGGCACCGGCACGTGCACCAGTTCCCGGTGGTGCGCGAACTGCTGGTGGAGGAGATCGCGCGGCGCTATGCGGCGTCGCCGCCCTGGATCCGCAACACGGCGCCGGGCGCGCAGCGTGGCCCCGACCGGTTGAAGGCCCGGGTCATCCACGCACTGGGCGGCGCGCAGTTGGCCGCGCTGGCCGCGCAACGCGGCATTCCCATGAGCAGCCGCCTGCTCGGCGTCTACGATTTCTCGGGCGACATGCAGCGCCACGAACAGCGCCTGTCCGAATGGTTGGCGGCCTGCCGCACCGGCGACGTGCTCATGTGCCACCCGTCCGCCGGCATCCTGCCCGGCGACCCGCACGGCGGCGCCCGGTTGCGCGAGTACGCCGTGCTGCGCGGGCTGGTGCTTGCGGCGAGCGGCGGGATTGCACTCGCGCCGCTCTCGCGGTGCCTGCCCCGGCCATCCTGACGGCAACGTCGCGCGCGCCACCGTTGCTCCGCGCCCCTTCATACGTAGTTCCCCTCACGCACGCGTCAGATTCCGATCAGCCAGGCCCGAAGAGCATCGGGGGCGTCCGGAATCACATCCGGATGGAGACAGGCCCGGGCCGGTTCGAGCGGAGCCGGGCGCATTCAATCCCACTACATCGTGAGCGTATGAAAAATAGAAATCTTGTCAGAGGACTCTTCCTCATGGCAATCGCGCTGGCCTTCGGCCTGACCGCGCTTCGCTACCCCATCGGAGACTTCAGCCGCGCCGGGCCTGGCCTGTTCCCCGCCATGATCAGCGGCATGCTGCTGGTGATCGGCGTGGCGACCGTGGTCCGGTCGTTCCTCGTGGAGGGCGTGCCGCTGGAGTTCAACTTCAGGAACATCGGGCTGATCCTGGCCAGCCTCTGCGGCTTCGCGGTGATCTCGATGTACCTGAACATGATCGCGGGCATCATCTTCATGGTCTTCTGCTCCGGCTTTGCCGCCTCGTCCTACTCGTGGGTACGCAACGCCAAGGTCTCCGCCGGCCTGATCGTCATGGCGCTGGCGCTGCAGAAACTGCTCGGCCTGAACCTGCCGCTCTATTGAGAAAAAGAAAAAGACCATGGAAGTCCTCAACAACCTGGCGTTCGGCTTCTCGCACGCCCTGACCATGCAGAACCTCCTGTTCTGCGCCATCGGCTGTACCGTGGGCACGCTGGTCGGGCTGCTGCCCGGCCTCGGCCCGCTGGCCACCATCAGCCTGCTGCTGCCGCTGACCTACTCCATTCCGACGACCGGCGCGCTCATCATGCTGGCCGGCATCTACTACGGCGCGCAGTACGGCGACAGCGTCAGCGCCATCACGATGAAGATCCCGCATGCGAGCAGCATCGTGGCCTGCATCGACGGCTATGCAATGACGCTCAAGGGCCAGACCGGGCTGGCGCTGTTCACGGCCGGCTTCTCGAGCTTCATCGGCGGCACGGTGGCGATCCTCGTGCTGTCGTTCCTGGCGCCCGTGCTCGGCGAGGTGGCATTCCTCTTCGGCCCCGCGGACTACGTGGCCATGATGCTGGTGGGCTTCGTGTGCGTGAGCTTCGTGACCACCGGCAGCCTGCTCAACGGGCTGGCCATGTGCATGATCGGCGTGCTGCTCGGCACCATCGGCACCGACGTGAACAGCGGCGCGCAGCGCTTCACGCTCGACCTGCCCTTCCTCGTGGACGGCGTGGGCATCGTGAGCATCGCGCTGGGCTGCTTCGGCATCGCCGAGATCACCAAGAACCTCGACTCGCGCGAGGAGCGCTCGCCCTTCAACGGCAAGATCAACCTGATCCCGACCTGGGCGGAGTTCAAGCGGATCATTCCGAGCGCCCTGCGCGGCAGCGTGGTCGGCTCCTTCCTGGGCATCCTTCCCGGCGGCGGCCCGACCATCGCCCAGTTTGCGGCATACGCGATCGACAAGAAGGTCAGCAAGTACAAGCACGAGATCGGCACCGGCTGCATCGAGGGCGTGGCCGGCCAGGCCGCGGCCGACGAAGCGGCGGCGCGCACGAGCTTCATTCCGCTGATGAGCATCGGCATTCCGGAAAACGCCGTCATGGCGCTGATGCTGGCGGCCTTCATCATCAAGGGCATCCAGCCCGGCCCGAACATGATCGGCAGCCATCCCGAGCTGTTCTGGGGCCTGGTGGCCAGCATGTGGATCGGCAACGTGTTCCTGCTGGTGCTGAACGTGCCGCTGGTGCGCTACTGGCTGTCGGTGTTCAAGATCCCGTACGCCGTGCTGTTCCCGTCGATCCTGTTCTTCTGCTGCATCGGCACCTACAGCGTCAACAACAACCTGGAAGACGTCTTCATCACGGCGGCTTTCGGCTTCATGGGCTACATGTTCATGCGGCTGGAGCTGGATGCCGCACCGCTCATGCTCGGCTTCATCCTCGGCCCGATGCTGGAGGAGAACTTCCGCCGGGCGATGCTGCTGAGCCGCGGGAGCTTCGGCACCTTCGTCTCGCGGCCGATCAGCGGCACGCTGCTGGGCCTGATCGGGATCTTTGTGGTGTGGCAGGTGGTTTCGTTCGCGCTCCAGGCCCGGAAGAAGAACGGGATCCAGCCGCCGGTTGCGTTGGAGCCGCAGGAGTAATAGCGGTCGCGGCTGCTGGCGGGAAGGCGGCGGGCCGTGCTCGCCAGCCTGCCACACCTATATGTGAAACGCCGCCAGCCCACCCACCACAAGCCCCGCCGCCGCCACCCCGAACATCGCGCGCTCGAGCCATTTCTTCTTCGTCAGCAAGGCAATCGCAGCCAGCGCGATCGACACCTGCAGCACCGTGGTCGCCTGGGCCCAGCGATGGTGCTGGTGCATCTGCTCTTCAGACTGCGCGTCCCATTGGCTGGCCTCGGCCTCCAGCTTCTTCGCTGCCGTCTGGATGTCTGTCTTCTCCTGTTCATAGCGCGCCACCTTGACCTGCCAGCCCTGCTTTCGGGCGTCGTCCGCCGCGGTGTCGCGTGCGAATTCGGCCAGCGCCTGCTTGGTGCTCTTCGACTGGAAGTAATTCCACTGGTTCGACGCCTCGGTCTTCTTGATCGCGGCGTTGTTCTTGTAGAGGCCGGCGTTGGCCTGCGTGGCACCCCCCATGTACGAGAAGATCGCGCCGAAGGTGGCGATCACGGCGGTGCACACCGCGATCTTGCTCGTCATGTTCATGCCGCCTGAATGAGCCGCGGCGCCGTCTTCGGGGCCGTGGCCATGGCCGCCGGTTGCGGCGTGTTCGAGTTCGTGATCGTGCGGGCCGTGCACGTGAAAGCCGTGTCCTGACATGGGGTCCTTGCTGTGAAGTGTTGGAATGTGGAGCGCGCGCGAGTATGCCCGGTCGCGCAGCACCCCAGGCGCCCCGCCGTCAGGTTCCGGTCCGCCACCCGTTGCCAGCATGGGGGCGGCCACAGCACACTTGCCCATGACCGAGGAAACGCCCCCAACCCCGATGCCCACGTCCACCCCTCGCCGCCCCGGCCTGGCCGACATCGTGGCGGGCGTCTCCATCGCAGGCCTGCTGCTGCCCGAGGCCGTGGCCTATTCGGGCATCGCGGGGCTGCCGCCGCAAGCCGGCGTGATCGCGCTGTTCGCGGGCCTTCTCGTCTACGGCCTCTTCGGCAGCAGCCGCTTCGCGATCGTCTCGGCCACCTCGTCTTCCGCCGCGGTGCTGTTCGCGGCCACCATGTCGGTGACGGGTGTCGATGCGGCCACGCGGCTCGCGATGGGCGCGGGCATCGTGCTGCTGGCCGGGGCGTTCTTCGTCATCGCCGGCATTGCCAGGCTCGGCGCGGTGTCCAGCCTGATCGCCAAGCCGGTGCTGCGTGGCTTCGCGCTGGGGCTTGCGCTGACCATCGTGGTCAAGCAGCTGCCCAAGGTGCTGGCGGTTCAGCCGGCGCACAGCGATTTCTTCCGGCTCGCCGCAGGGCTCGCGGTCCAATGGCGGCACTGGAGCCTTGCGGGGGCGGCCATGGCGCTGGTAGCGCTCGTGCTGCTGCGCGGCCTCGCGCGATGGCGCGCGGTGCCGGCGGCGCTGCTCGTGATCGTGGCCGGCATCGCGCTCGACGTGAGCGGGCTGTGCCATGCCTGGGGCGTGGCGGCGGTGGGGCCGATCTCGCTCGACTTCTCGCACCCGGGCGTTTCGCAGCTCGACCGCTCGCAATGGCAGAGCCTCGGCGGGCTGGCCTTTGCGATGGCGCTGATCCTCTATGCCGAGTCGTACGGCTCGATCCGCACCTTCGCGATGCGCCACGGCGACAACGTGTCGGCCAACCGCGACCTGCTGGCGCTCGGTGGCGCGAACCTGCTGTCGGCGCTGTTCCAGGGCATGCCGGTGGGCGCGGGCTACTCGGCCACGTCGGCCAACGAATCGGCCGGTGCGCAGAGCCGCGCGGCCGGCATCGTGGCGGGGCTGGTGGTGCTGGTGGCTGTGCTGACGCTGCTGCCGTGGATCGCGCACACACCGGAGCCGCTGCTGGCGGCCATCGTGATCCATGCGGTGAGTCACACGCTGAACCCGGCAGCACTGCGGCCGTACTTCCAGTGGCGGCGCGACCGGCTCGTGGCACTGGTGGCGGTGGCCGCGGTGCTGCTGCTGGGTGTGCTCGACGGCTTGCTGGCTGCCATTGGCGTGAGCCTGCTGCTGCTGCTGCGCGGCTTCTCGCGCACCACCGTAAGCTGGCTCGGGCGGCTGGGCGGGAGCCATGACTTCGTCGACACGGCACGCCACCCCGAGGCCGTGGTGCCGCCGGGCGTGCTCATCGCGCGACCCGAGGTGCCGCTGTTCTTCGGCAATGCGGATGCGGTATTTGCGTCGATCCGTGCGCGCATCGACGCGACGCCGGGCCTGCAACGCATGGTGCTGAGCCTGGAGGAGTCGCCGGACCTCGACGCGACCAGCATCGAGGCGCTGTGCGACTTTGCGGCCTATGTGCGCGTGCGTGGCGCGCGCCTGTCGCTGGCGCGCGTGAAGGACAGCGTGCGCGACCTGCTGGCCAAGGTGGATTCGCCCGACCTGAAGGCGCAGGTGTATGCGCCGTGGAGCGTGGACGACGCGGTGCAGTAGCCTTGGCAGGGCGGCACCCCGCCAAAAGCATGCCGACTACTGAACATGGCGCTTCATGACAGTCAGATGTCCGCGGCGATCTCCCGCGTGATGCGCAGGAATTTCTCCACATCCGCGATGGAGTTGCAGTGCAGCGGCGACACCCGCACCGTGCCCGCGAGCCCGAAGGATTCGAGCATGCGCTTCGAGTAGATGCTGGTCGCCACGCGCTCGTAGACTGTCACGCCGCGCAAGCCGTACTCGACCACGGCTTGCGTGCAGTCGATGCGGTCGAAGCCGATGCCCAGGATCAGGTCGCGCTTGCTCAGGTCCTGGTAGTCGAGGAACACATTGACGCCCTCGAGCTTGCGCATGCCGGTGGCGTTTTCGTTGCCGTCCAGAAGCACTGCCAGCAGCGCGCGCTCGTGCAGTTCGATGTGCGTGATGCCTGCCGAGAACAACGCGCGCCGGTCGGTGGCGTCGACGAAGTGCCCGCCGAGCCAGCACACGTAGTCGACGATTTCCGTGAGCACCGCGAACTGCCACGGCGCGGCGCTGCCCAGGTCCCAGTAGCCAGGCTTCTTGCCTGCGAGCTTGTGGTGCGGCAGCACGGCCGCGCGCTCGGACATCCATGACAGCCCCGAGCCCCGGCAGCCGAAGAACTTGTAGGGCGCGAGGTTGATGCCGTCCACCGGCGTCTTCTGCAGGTCGATGAGGCCGTGCGGCGCATGCTGCA
Source organism: Variovorax sp. Varisp46 (assembly GCF_059491885.1). Taxonomy (NCBI): domain Bacteria; kingdom Pseudomonadati; phylum Pseudomonadota; class Betaproteobacteria; order Burkholderiales; family Comamonadaceae; genus Variovorax; species Variovorax sp. Varisp46. Next base: position 411,077 of record NZ_CP168515.1, on the reverse strand, counting down.
CGGCGTCCACCAGGATGTACAGGTCGGGCTTGATCTCGCGCGCGCGGCGCACGATCTCGGCCATGTCGAGCTTGGCGCCCGAGATGTTCGACGCGTAGATCACGTTGAGCAGGCAGGTGTTCTCATCGACCAGCCGCACGATCTCGTCCACGTCGACGCCGCCGGTCACCGGGTTGCTCTTCGCCACGCGCAGCTCGCGGCCGAGGCGCTCGGCATACAGGCTCATCGCGTCGAAGGCCGAGGGGTGCTCGAGCACGGTGGTGACCATGTTCGTGCCCGGCACGTTCTCGGCCACCGCGCGCACCATGTCGAACATGGCGCCCGATGCGGTGAGCGAGGCGTACACGCTGCCGCCGGTGGCGTTGAGGATGGTGCGCAGGTCGGCGCTTCCCTTGGCCTGGATGTCCTGCAGCTCGACGGCCGTGGCGTGGATGCGCTCGGCGTTGTCGGGAATGGCGTCGACCTGCGCGAAGCGCTCGGCCGCGGCCTTGAGGCGGAAGGAGCCGCCCGCGTTGTCGAAGTACAGGCGTTCGCGGCCGTGGTGGTCGTGGTCGACCTGCAGGAAGCGGCTCTTCACCTCGCGCATGAGCGCGTCGGAGAAGGCCAGTCCGTGGGGGTGGTTCGAAGACAGCTTGGAATCCATCGCTCAGACGCCCTTGTTGTTGGGGTTCTTGTAGATCTCGCGCACCGCGTCCGACATCGGGAAGTTCAGGTTCGCGTTCTTCGGTGGAATCGGCGAGAGGAACCACTTGGTGTAGAGCTGCTCGATGGCGCCCGACTTCATCAGGCCGGTGACGGTCTCGTCGACCAGCGCCTTGAACTGCGGGTCGTCCTTGCGCAGCATGATCCCGTAGGGCTCCTGGCGCAGCGACTCCTTCAGCAGCTTGTAGTCGCCGGGGTTGGTCGCGCTGGCGACCATGCCGGCGAGTTGCACGTCGTCGAGCACGTAGGCATCGGCGCGGCCGGTGGACAGCAGCAGGAAGCCGTCGGAGGTGTCCTTGCCGGCGATCTCGTTGACTTCGATGGCGCCGCTCTTGCGCGCGCCGCGCAGCAGCTGGATCGAGGTGCTGCCCGAGACGGTGGCCACGTTCTTGCCGTTGAGGTCGGCCAGCGCGTTGATGCCCGAGGACTTCTTCACGGCGGCGGTGATGTTGGTCACGAAGTGGCTGGGCGCGAAGTCGACCTGCTGCTGCCGCTGCGTGGTGTTGGTGGTGGTGGCGCAGTCGAGGTCGACGGTGCCGTTCTGCAGCAGCGGGATGCGGTTGGTCGAATTCAGCATGGTGTAGCGCACCTCGATCTTCGCGAGACCAAGCTTGGCCTTCACCGCGTCGACGATCTTCAGGCAGATGTCGTTGGTGAAGCCGATGGGTGCGCTGTCGGCGCTGAGCTTGTACGAGAACGGGATCTGGCTGTCGCGCGCGCCGATCTGGATCGTGCCGCTCTCCTTGATCTTCTGCAGGGTGCCGCCGTCCTGTGCGCTGGCGGCGCCGCAGGCGAAAGCGAGGATGAGGCCGAGTGCGAGAGGCAGTTTCCTGAGGTCCATGGTGGTTCCTTGAAGAGTCGATGACGTTGGCTCGGGCGAATCTTCGGCTTCGCGATGAATTTCTAAAAGCGATTTTTTGTGATCGAATCGCATGAATAAAAGCGTTCTATCAACCGCATATCGCTGGAGCCGCGATCGTGATGACCTTCAAGCAACTCGAAGCCCTGTACTGGATCGCCCGCCTCGGCGGTTTTGCGCAGGCGGCCAACCAGCTCAACACCTCGCAGTCGGCCATTTCCAAGCGGGTGCACGAGCTGGAGCAGCTGTTCGACACCGAGCTGTTCGACCGCAGCCAGCGCACCGCGCGGCTCACCGAGAAGGGCGAGGAGATGTACGTGCTCGCACAGAAGCTGCTGGCGCAGCGCGACGCGGCCATCGAGCAGTTCGGCAAGCCCGGCGTGGTGGAGCGGCGCATCCGCATCGGGGTGACCGAGCTGACCGCGATGACGTGGCTGCCGCGGCTGGTCGGCCTGATCCAGCAGCACTACCCCAAGGTGATCCTCGAGCCCGACGTGGACGACAGCCTGCAGCTGCGCGACAAGCTGCTGGCCGACGAACTCGACCTCGTCATCGTGCCCGACACCTTCGCCGACTCGCGGCTGCAGCACAAGGCCATCGGCCAGGTGACGAGCGCATGGATGTGCAAGCTCGGCGTGGTGCCGGCCGGCGGCACCGTGCGGCTGCACGAGCTCGCGCGGCATCGCATGCTGGTGCAGGGCAACAACTCGGGCACCGGCCGCGCCTATGACGCCTGGATGAAGGAGCAGGGCGTGCAGCCCGCCAACGTGATCGTGGTGAGCAACCTGGTGGCGCTGACCGGGCTCACTGTGTCGGGATTGGGCGTGAGCTACCTGCCGCGCCAATGCCTGCAGCCGCTGGTGGCGGCCGGCATGCTGACGGTGATCGATGTGGCGCCAGCCCTGCCCGTGGTGCGCTACGTGGCGATGCACAAGGGCGAGCACCGCAGCGCGCTCACCTCGTCCATCGTGATGCTGGCGCAGGCGTGCTGCGATTTCACTCGCATGTTCCAGGCACAGGCGGAAGAGGAGCCGGCGCGGGACTGAGCTTGCCGATCTTGTGCGGTGCCTCAGCAGTCGTGGTCGACGGGGGAGAGGTCCGGATGCAGTTGCTGAAGTGCCAACGACAACCGGACCACCCGCTCTCGCGCGCCCGGCTCGCCCCGGGCCAGGGCGCCCAACGCGGCTTCGTAGTCGTCCGTGAGCTGCTGCCACAGCTCGAAATCAGCACCAAGGCCTTCAGCGTCCTTGTCCATCTTTGCTCCTGTCGGAATTCGACGGCCAATAAGATGTACAAGTTTGACTGATTTTTGCCGAGAGTGTTAGAACTTTAGAGGTCTTGAGGTTATTCCCGGCCAGATATGGCGCCCCGCCCCGCTCTTCAGGCCCCCCGCGCCAGCATTCGGCCCGCTCGCGCAAGCACCCGGGCTTCGGCCTCGCCGCCCCGATAGGCCAGCACGCCGTTCACGAACACCCGTTCCACGCCCAGGCTCACACCGTGCGGCTGCTCATAGGTGGCGGTGTCGGCGATGGTCTCGGGGTCGAATACCACCACGTCGGCCATGGCGCCCGGGCGCAGCAGGCCGCGCTCGGCAATGCGCAGGTTGCGCGCCGTCATGCCGGTCATCTTGTGCACCGCCTGTTCAAGTGTGAAAAGGCGGCGTTGGCGCCAATAGCGCGCAAAAACGCGCGGAAAGGCGCCCCAGAGGCGAGGATGCGGATGGCGGTCGTGCGGCAGGCCGTCGCTGCCGATCATGGTGAGCGGGTGCGCGATGACGCGCTCCACGTCTTCCTCCTGCATCTGGAAATAGCAGGCGCCGCCCGGTTTCAGGCGCAGGCAGGCCTCCTGCTCGGTGGTGCCCCATTCGCGCGCGATGTCGGAAATGAGCCGGCCCATCATCTCGGGATGCGGGTCGGACCAGGTGAGCAGCACGTCGATCACGCCGTCGACCAGGTCCTCGCGCAGCACGGTCGAGCCGGCCACATAGGGGTAGACGTCCATCGCGATCTTCTGGCGCCGCGCCAGCGACTCGATCAGCGGCAGGGTTTCCCTGGTACGGCCCCAGTTGGCCGGCCCGGCGCACTTGTGGTGCGAGATGACGAGCGGCACGCCGGCGCTGAAGGCCGAGTCGCCGGCCTCGTGCAGCGCCTCGATGATCTGCTGCATCTCGCTGCGCAGGTGCGTGGCGTAGACGCCGCCGTGGCGGGCCACGACGCGCGCCAACGCCGTCACCTCCTCGGCGGGCGCGGCAAAGGCTTCTTCGTAGAACAGGCCCGACGACATGCCGTGCGCTCCGTCGGCCATGCAGCTGTCGAGCAGCGCTTCCATGCGCGCCAGTTCGTCGGCGCTGGCGGGACGGTCCAGCGCCTGCATGGTCGCGAAACGCAGCGTGGTGTGGCCGACCAGTGCGGCCACGTTGAGCGCGGGCTGCGTCGCATCGACGGCCGCGCGGTATTCCGCCATGGTCGCGTGCTTGAACGAATCGGCGCCCAGCAGCGTAAGAGGCGGCTTCGATTGCGGCGTGCGGTACGGCGCGAGCGAAATGCCGCAGTTGCCCGTCACCACCGTGGTGATGCCCTGCGACACCTTGGGCAGGCACAGCGGGTCGCGCAGCACGATGGCGTCGTCGTGCGTGTGCGCGTCGATGAAGCCGGGCGCGATGACCTTGGCGCGGCAGTCGACGATCTCGACGTCGGCCAGCGCGAGGCCGTCGGGCAGCCGCCCGCGCAGGCCTTCGCCGAGCGCGACGATGCGGTCGGCCTGCAGCAGCACGTCGCCGGGCCACGAGGGGCCGCCCGAGCCGTCGACCACGAGGCCGGCCTCGAGCAGGATGGCTTTGGAATCCTGGCTCACGATGCTCGCCCTCCCCCGCTGATGCCGCCGCCATCCCAGCTCTGCAGTGGATGCGTGGTGGCGTCGATGCCATGGCGCTGGAAGGCCTCGCGCGCGCGCTGCAGGCGCTGCACTGCGGGCTCGCCGCGGCGCTGGGCCACGAGCACGGTGAGGATCTCGATGGCCGTGAGGTGCGTCAGGTAGGCGTCGATGCCCACGTGCATTACCGCGTCGTCCGGCACCGAGAGTCCGAGCAGAAAGTCGGCCTTGGCCGCCAGCGCCGTGCCGGGCCGGGTGATCGCGACCACCTTGGCACCCTGCCCGCGCGCGATGTCCACCGCGTCGAGCAGCGAGGGCATGCCGCCCACGTGCGAGATGGCGATGACCACGCCGCCCGGGCGCTGCGCCGCGCCGGCCACCTGCTGCAGGTGATAGTCGGCCCAGGCGTTGGCCGACAGGCCGAGGCGGAATAGCCGGGCCTGCAGGTCGTTGGCCATGAACCATGAGGTCGCGCCCGCGCCATACAGGTCGACGTGCGGCGCGGCCGCGATGGCGGCCACTGCACCGTCGAGCACCTGCATGTCGAGCTGGCCGCGCACGCCCGAGACCGAGGCCGCCGCGCTGCGCGCGATCTTGCCCACCACTTCGTCGGCCGCATCCTCGATGTTGACGCGGCGGTGCAGCGGCGAGCCGCCCAGCGCCAGTTCCTGCGCGAGCGCGAGCTTGAACTCGCGCAGCCCGGCAAAACCGAGGTCGCGGCAGGTGCGCATGATGGTCGGCACCGAGCTGCGCGAGCGTTCGGCCAGCTGCTCGAAGCTTTCCTCGAGCACGCGGTCGGGGTCTTCGAGGATCAGGTCGAGAATCGCGCGCCGCGTCGCCGGGGCGTCGCTGCGGATCCCGCCGATTTTCTGAAGCAGGGAAGGAGTCATCGGTGCGTGTTCAGAAGTGCATGGCGACGGCGTCGCTCACACGGTAGTCCTGTTCGACGACAGGCATCCAGTGCCATTTGTCGAAGGTCGTGCAGGGGTGCGAAATGCCGAGGCCGACGCGGTCGCCGACCTTGGGCGCCTCGGCTTCCTCGCCCGCGTCCCAGCGCAGGTAGGCATGCTGGTCGTTGAGTGCGGTGATCTTCCAGCCGGCGGGCACGGCCTGCGGCTGCAGCACGCCGCGCGCGGCACGCGCGATGGGCGCGGGTAGCGACAGGTCGAAGGAGATGTCGCGCTTGCCCACGGCAAGGATCGCGAGGCCGGGCTCGGGGCGCGACTGCACCGTGGCCCAGACCTCCATCGCCGGCACCAGGCTTTCGCCGCAGCCGCAGCCCAGGCGCTCGTCCACCGCGCTGACCATGCGCTTGTAGAAGCCATGGTCGTGCGTGACGTAGCAGCCCGAGCGCAGCAGGCCGCGCACCGGCGCGCCGAGCGCGGGCTTGAGACGCCCGGCCACGAGGTCGAAGATGGCCGAGCCGCCTGCGGACACCAGCACCTCGTCGGTCTCGAAAAGTTTTTCGGTGTCGCAATGACGGGCGACGGCTTCCACGCGGTCCATCAACGTTTTGGCGTAGGCCGTGTCGGGCTCGCTGGCGCCGGTCGCGCCCTGCCCTTCGTAGGTCTCGATGCCGACGAGCTTCGCGGCGCTGCTGGCGCGCAGCCGCGTGGCCAGCGTGACGGCTTCTTCATGCGTGCGGCAGCCGGTGCGTGCACCGTCGACGCCGATCTCGATCATCACCTCGAAAGGCTCGCTCGCGGGATGGCGCGATGACCAGTCCTCGATCAGCGCGAGCTGCGCCAGCGAATCGACCAGGAACACGATGCGCAGGTCGGCATGGTTGGCCAGCAGCAGCTGGATGCCCGCGAGGTCTTCGTCGCTCACCACCTGGTTGGCGATGAGCGTGCGGCGCGCGCCGGCCGCCACGCCCACGGCAAGCTGCGTGACGGTCGCGAAGGTCAGACCCCAGGCGCCGGCGTCGAGCTGGCGCTGGAACAGCTGCGGCGACATGGTGGTCTTGCCGTGCGGTGCGAGGTCGATGCCCCATTCGCGCACGCGCGACTGCATCCACGCGAGGTTGTGCTCGAGCGCCTCGCGCTTGAGCACGGCCAGCGGCAGCGGCAGGTCGCCGGCCAGCACGTTCCAGCCGGCGGCGCCGATCTCGCTGCGGCGGCGCGGCGGCTGCGTGCGCGGGTAGCCCTTGAAACTGCTGCTCAGCAGCGGGTCGTTGAAATCGGTGGTGGCGGTATCGGTCATGGTCGTGCGGCAATGTTGGAGAGCAATTCCTTGCGGATGCAGGCGCTGTAGTGTCCGGCGGAAATCTCGTCGAGCGGCGGCACCGTTTGCGCGCAGGCCTCGATGGCGTGCGGACAGCGCGTGCGGAACACGCAGCCCGAGGGCGGCGAGATGGGGCTGGGAATGTCGCCCTTCAGCGCGATGCGCCCGGTCGCGACCTCCGGGTCGGGCTTCGGGCTCGCGGCCAGCAGCGCCTGGGTGTAGGGGTGCGAGGGTCGGGCGAACAGCTCGTCGGTGGTGGCGACTTCCATCACCTTGCCGAGGTACAGCACCACCACGCGGTCGCACAGGTACTCGACCACGTCGAGGTCGTGCGAGATGAAGAGCATCGTCAGGCCCAGCCGCTCGCGCAGGTCGGCCAGCAGGTTGATGACCTGCGACTGGATCGACACGTCGAGCGCCGACAGCGGCTCGTCGGCCACGATGAATTCGGGCTCCACCGCGAGAGCGCGCGCCACGCCGATGCGCTGGCGCTGCCCACCCGAGAACTCGTGCGGAAAGCGGCTCGCATGCTCGGCGCGCAGGCCCACGGTTTCGAGCAGTTCGGCAATGCGCTTGTCGCGTGCGGCCGCACCCTTGTGCAGGCCGTGCGTGGACAGCGCCTCGCCGAGGATGGCGCTGATGCGCATCTTGGGGTTCAGGCTGGCATACGGGTCCTGGAAGATGATCTGCAGCTTGCTGCGCAGCTTGCGCATGCGTTCGCCCGTCAGCGTGCCGATGTCGTCGCCGCGGTACAGCACCTGGCCGCTCGTGCGTTCGAGCAGGCGCAGCACGGTGCGGCCGATGGTGCTCTTGCCCGAGCCCGATTCGCCGACGAGGCCCAGCGTCTCGCCGGGCCGGATCGCGAACGACACGTCGTCGACCGCGCGCACGGGGCGATCGCTGCTGCCGAAGTACTTCTTGAGTCCGCGGACTTCGATGAGGGGGACGGCGGTGGTCATCGTGGGTGTTTTGTATTGGCTCCCTCCCCTTCCGGGGGAGGGTTGGGGTGGGGGCACGACGGCACTGGATGAAGCACTGCGCCGAACAAACGCCGCTTGCCCCCATCCCAGCCTTCCCCCGGAAGGGGAAGGAGCAACACGCCAGGCAGTGCGCTTCTCATGCGACCCTCTTCAGGGGTTGCGCTGGCTGCACGCGGATGCAGCGGGCCTGGCGGCCGTGGTGTGTTTCGATCAACGGCGGCATTGCGCTGCGGCATTCGGGCAGCGCGAGGTCGCAGCGCGGCTCGAAGGCGCAGCCGGGCGGCGGCGCGAGTGAGCTCGACACCTGCCCGCGAATCGCGAACAGCCGCTTCGGCTTGGGCTGCCCCGGCAGCCGCGCCTTGCCCGGCAGGCAGGCCAGCAGGCCCTGCGTGTACGGATGCTCGGGCTGCGCGAACAGCGGCCGCACGGGCGCGCTCTCGACCACGCGGCCCGCATACAGCACCACCACGTCGTCGGCATGGTGCGCGACCACGCCGAGGTTGTGCGTGATGAACAGGATGCTCATGCCCGTTTCGGCCTGCAGCCGGCGCATGAGTTCGAGGATCTGCGCCTGGATGGTCACGTCGAGCGCGGTGGTGGGCTCGTCGGCGATCAGCAGCGTCGGGTCGCAGGCCATGGCCAGCGCGATCATCACGCGCTGGCGCATGCCGCCCGAAAGCTGGTGCGGGTACTCGTGGATGCGCTGCGCTGCGGCCGGGATCTCGACCAATTCGAGCATGCGCAGCGCATGCGCCAAAGCAGCCTTGCGATCGAGGCCCTTGTGCAGGCGCACGCTCTCGGCGATCTGCTCGCCGATGGTGAACACCGGGTTCAGGCTGGTCATCGGCTCCTGGAAGATCATCGACAGCTGGTTGCCGCGCAGCGACCGCATCTCGCGTTCGCCGATCTGCAGCAGGTCGAGCGTCTTGCCTTCGCGCGTCACGAACGCGGCGCTGCCGCTGACCTGCGCGTTCGCGGTCTTGGGCAGAAGGCGCATCAGCGTGAGGCTGGTCACCGACTTGCCCGAGCCCGATTCGCCGACCAGCGCGGTGGTCTTGCCGGGCTGGATGGAGAAGCTCACGTCGGCCACCGAACGCACGAGGCCGTCTTCGGTGGGGAAGCTGGTGCTCAGGTTGCTGACCGTGAGACGTGGTGTTTGATTGGCGTTCGTCATCACGATGTCTTCTTGAGCTTCGGGTCGAGCAGGTCGCGCACACCGTCGCCCAGCAGTTGCAGCGACAGCGCCGTGAAGATGATCGCAAGCCCCGGGAACAGCACCACCCAGAAGGCCTGGTGCGCGTACTGCTGGCTGCCCGCGACCATCGTGCCCCAGGTCGGAATCTCGGGCGGCACGCCGACGCCGAGGAACGACAGACCCGCTTCGGCCAGGATGGCGTAGGCGAAGATGAACGACACCTGCACCAGGATCGGCGACATCAGGTTCGGCAAGATGTGCCGCCACAGGATGCGCGAGGTGCGCACACCCAGCGCACGCACCGCTTCGACAAACAGCAGTTCGCGCACCACCAGCGTCGAGGCCCGCACCACCCGCGCCACACGCGGCGTGTAGACCAGCACCAGCGCAAGCACCGTGTTGATGAGCGACGGCCCGAGGATCGCCACCAGCGCAATGGCCAGCAGGATGTCGGGAAAGGACATCATCGCGTCGACCACGCGCATCAGCGGCGCGTCGAGCCGGCGGAAGAAGCCGGCCATCAGGCCCAGCACCGTGCCGGCGATAACGGCACCCAGCGCCGTGAGCGCAGCGATGGCCAGCGAGTAGCGCGCGCCGTGCACGATGCGCGAATACAGGTCGCGGCCCAGTTCGTCGGTGCCGAGCAGGTGCTCGGCGCTCGGCGCCTTCAGGCGCTGCAGCACCGCCGTGTCGTTGGGATCGATGGAGGCGAACAGCGGAGCGCCGATCGCCAGGATGGCGATCACCAGCAGCACCAGAGCGGAAACCATCACGATGCGGCGATGCATCAGCTGGCGGAGCATTCGAGGCATGCGCATCGCTCAGACCTTCACGCGCGGATCGACCACTGCGTACAGCAGGTCGATCGAGAAATTGATGAGCACATAGATCGCGGCGATCACGAGCAATGCACCTTGAATGACGGGGTAGTCGCGCCGCAGCACGGCGCTGACCACCAGGTTGCCCACGCCGGGCAGGCCGAACACGGTCTCGGTGATGACGGCGCCGCCGATCATCAGCGCGACCGTGAGGCCGATCACCGTGACGATGGGCACCAGCGCATTGCGCAGCGCATGCTTGAGCACCACCGTGCTTTCGCTCAGGCCCTTGGAGCGCGCCGTGCGCACATAGTCTTCGCCGAGCACGTCGAGCATCGAGGCGCGCGTGAAGCGGATGATGAGCGCCGAGTTCAAGAGGCCCAGCACCGTGGCCGGCAGCACCAGCGCGTGCAGCCGCTCGGCCAGCGCCGCATCGGGCGCGCCGTAGCCCGACACCGGGAACCAGCCGAACGACACCGCGAAGATCTGGATCAGCACGATGCCCAGCCAGAAACTCGGAATGCTCGCGCCCAGCATCGCGATGCCGGTGAACAGCTGGTCGACCACGCGCCCGCGGAACACGGCCGAGACGATGCCGCAGGGCACGCCGATCAGCGCGGCGATGGCCACGGCCATCAGCGCGAGCAGCGTGGTGGGTTCGGAGCGCTCCCACAGCGCCTGCGTCACGGGACGCTGCAGGAAGATCGAGGTGCCGAGATTGCCCTGCAGCACCTCGCGCAGCCAGTAGCCGAACTGCACGGGCAGCGGCTTGTCGAGGCCGTACTCCTTCTGCACGCGGGCGATGTCGGCCGCGGTGGCCTGGTCGCCCAGCAGCACCGAGACCGGGTCGCCCGATGCGGCGCGCGTGAGCACGAAGACGAGCACGGCCACGATGGCGAGCACGACGAGCATGCCTGCGGCGCGGGAAGCGATGTAGCGGATCATGGGGCGGTTATTGCTTCAACGGCCTCGTTACTTACTTGATCCGGGCATTCCAGAAGAACGGCCAGGTCGCGGGCTGGTAGTTGTCCAGCGCCGGGCTCTTTGCCGACAGGCCGTTGAACTTGCCGACGTTGATGTACGGCACCTCGTCGTAGACCACCTGCTGCACCTTGCCCCACAGTGCGCCGCGCTTGGCAGGGTCGCTCTCGACGTTGAAGGCCTGCAGTGCCGTCTTCTTGGCGGGCGTGTCCCACCAGCCGGGTGCGCCGTCGCCGAGCTGCGGCGGCGAGAGCATCGGCTCGGGGAACTGGCCCGAATGCGTGACGTAGATGTCCCACAGCTTGGGGTCGTTGCGGCGCTGCACCAGCGTGGCCCAGTCGACCACGTTCAGGTCGACCTTGAAGCCGGCACGCTTGAGCTGCTCAGCCATCAGCAGCGCCATGTTGTAGTGGAAGTCGTACTGGCGGCTGGTGAGCACGCGGATCGGCTCGCCCTTGTAGCCAGCCTTGGCCGCGGCCTCCTTCGCCTTGGCGGCGTTGCGCTGGTTGTACTGGTCGGCACCGGCCGCCGAATAGAACGGCGAGCCCTTCGGGAAATGGTTGCCTTCGGCCACGAAGAAGCGCGTGTCGCCGAAGCCGGCCGCGAGCATCTCGCCTTCGCCGAGCGCGGTCTGGATCGCCTGGCGCACCGGCTGGCTGGCGGCCACGCCTTCCTTGGTGTTGAGCACGAGGTACGGGAAGCCGAACGAGGGCGTCATGATCGGCACCGTCTTGCCGCCCGACTTCTCCAGGCGCGGCAGTGCTTCCACCGGCAGCAGGTCGGCAAAGTCGTACTGGCCGGCCAGCGCGCCTTCGACACGCGTGCTGGCGTTGGGCACGGGCACGAAGCGCAGCTCCTCGATCGCCGCTTCGCGCTTGCCGCCGTAACCGCTCGCCGGTTCCTTGCGCGCGCTGTACTTGTCGAAGCGCGTGAGCAGCACGAACTGGTCGGGGCGGCGTTCCTTGAACTTGTAGGGGCCGGTGCCGACGAAGTCCTTCAGCGGCGAGGCGATGGAATCCTTGGCCATGATCGCGGCCATGCCGCTGGGCAGCGCGAGCTGCGACAGCAGCGGTGCATAAGGCTCCTTCAGCACGACTTCGACCGCCAGCGGGCCCTTGGCCTTGAGGCTGGCGACCTCCTTGCCCACGGCCTTGCCGCGCGGCGACTGGTCCATCCAGCGCTGCAGGCTGGCCACCACATCGTCAGCCGTGAGTTCGTGGCCGTTGTGCAGCATCACGCCCTTGCGCAGGGTGATGGCGTAGGTCTTGCCGTCGGCCGAGATCTTCGGCATGCCTTCGGCCAGCATCGGCACCACGTTCCACTTGGCGTCGAAGGTGTAGAGCGTCTCGTACACGTGCTGCATGATGGTTCCGACCAGGTCGGCCGTGGAGGCCATCGGGTCGAGCGTCTGCGGCTCGGCCACCATCGCCAGCGTGGCGAAGTTGCGCGGGCCCTGGGCGTGGACCTGCTGATGGGGCAGCGCGGCGCACAGCATCGCGAGCAGGGAAGCTCCCAGCAGGCTGCGCTTCGACAGCTTGGGCAGGCGCTGGACAACAGGACCGACGTGGGGCATGGGGAACTCCTTCATGGGGCGTGCGAGTTTTTGAAAGAAAATTTCTCTTCGGCCTGGACTTTGAAGCAGTATTCATGCCAAATCATCCGTGTTAACCCTCGATCAAGGGTTATTCTGAAAGAGATTTTCAGATTGAGCGCGATACTCGCGACTCTCCTTCCTTCACTACCCTTCACCTCTCAGGAGTCTCCATGCCCCTCGAATACCTCGGCGCCCCGCCCGTCGCGTCCGACCGCCAGGCCCGCCCCTTCTCCCCGGCCGTGCGCGCCGGCGACTTCATCTACGTGTCGGGCCAGGTACCGGCGAACAAGGATGGTGAGATCGTGGTGGGCGGCATCGAGGCGCAGACGCGCCAGGTGATGGAAAACCTCAAGACCGTGCTCGCGCTGGCCGGCGCCACGCTCGACGACGTGTGCAAGAGCACTGTCTGGCTGCAGGACGCGCGCGACTTTGGTGCCTTCAACCGCATCTACATGGGCTACTTCGGCGAGAACAAGCCGGCGCGCTCGACCACCGAGGCGCGGCTGATGGTCGACGCCAAGGTCGAGATCGACGTGGTGGCCTACAAGCCGAAGGCCTGAGGACGCGGGAGCGGACTTCAGCCCTTCAACTCGGTCTTGCGCTGGATGATGCGCGAGACCAGGCCGTACTCCACGGCCTCCGCAGCCGACAGCCAGCGGTCGCGCTCGATGTCGGCCAGCACCACGTCGATGGGCTTGCCGGTCTCGCGCGCGATCTCGTGCGCGATGCGCTGGCGGGCCTTGATGATTTCCTGCGCCTGGATTGCGATGTCCGTCGCCTGCCCGCCCGCGCCGCCGCTGGGCTGGTGGATCAGGAAGCGCGTGTTGGGCAGGCACACGCGGCGCTCGCGCGGCACGGCCAGGAACAGGTGCGTGGCCGCGCTGCCGACCCAGCCGGTGCCGATCATGTTCACCGGCGCGCTGATGAAACGCACGATGTCGTGGATGGCATCGCCCGACTCCAGGTGCCCGCCGGGCGAACTCACGAGGATGTCGATGGGCTTGTCGGCGCTGTCGGCATCGAGCGCAATGAGCCGGCGCGTCACATCGGCGGCCACCGAATCGGTGACGGTGCCGAAGATCAGCAGCGTGCGCGACTTGAAGGCCTTCTCCTCCAGGTAGGAGTTGCGCGGCTCGGCGGTGGCCGCGGGCTTGGTGTCGTCTTCGGATTCCATTGAGAACATGGGCAGCATGAAGCAGGCTCCTGTGGTTTTGGACTGTCGGGCTGTCTTGACGGACAAGCCCCAGTTTCGCGGCATTGGGCCGGTCGTGCCAGGCCGGCCCGAATCACCCCGCCAGCCGCCCCGCCACCAACTGCAGCACCCGGTCGCAGCGCTTCGCCAGGTCCTGGTCGTGCGTGACCATCACGAACGCCGTGCGATGCCGGTGCGCGAGGTCGAGCATGAGCGCGAACACCGTGTCCGCCGTGCTGCGGTCGAGGTTGCCGGTGGGCTCGTCGGCCAGCACGCAGGCCGGCTGCGTGACCAGCGCACGCGCGATCGCCACGCGCTGGCGCTCTCCGCCCGACAGCTCGGCCGGACGGTGATGCAAACGCTGGCCCAGGCCCACGCTTTCGAGAATCTTCGCCGCCGACTGCGCGGCCGCATGCGGCTCCACGCGGCGGATCTTCAGCGGCATGGCCACGTTGTCGAGCGCGCTGAACTCGGGCAGCAGGTGATGGAACTGGTAGACGAAGCCCAGGTGCTGGTTGCGCAGCCGCCCCTGCTCGGCCGCGTCGGCGTGCGCGATGTCCTTGCCGAGCAGCTCGACCTTGCCCGTCGTGGGCGCATCGAGCCCGCCCATCAGGTGCAGCAGCGTGCTCTTGCCGGAGCCCGATGCGCCGACGATGGCCAGTGTTTCGCCGGCGTGCACGTCGAGGTCCACGCCGTGCAGCACGGTCAGGTCCAGCCTGCCCTCGTGGAACCGCTTGGTGAGGCCGCGGGCCTTCAGAACGACACTGTTGGCGCCGGACCGCCCCAAGCCAATAGCGGCCCCCTCGGAGGGCAGCGAGGTCACGACAGTGCCGAGCGTGGGGGTCAGTTCACTCATAGCGCAGCGCCTCGGCCGGGTTCACGCGGCTGGCGCGCCAGCTCGGGTACAGCGTGGCGACGAAGGCCAGCACCAGGGAAATGATCGCGATCGGCACGATGTCGCTTTGCTGCGGATCGCTCGGCATCTTGCTGATCAGGTAGATGTCCTTCGGCAGGAAGCTCGCATGGAACAGCTGCTCCAGGAAGGGCACGATCACGTCGATGTTGTAGGCGATGCCCAGGCCCAGCAGCAGGCCGGCCACGGTGCCGATCACGCCCACCATCGCGCCCTGCACCACGAAGATGCCCATGATGCTGCGCGGCGAACTGCCCAGCGTGCGCAGGATGGCGATGTCGGCGCGCTTGTCGGTCACGGTCATCACCAGCGTGGACACCAGGTTGAAGGCCGCCACCGCCACGATCAGCGTGAGGATGATGAACATCATGCGTTTTTCGACCTGCACGGCCGCGAACCAGGTCTTGTTCTGGCGCGTCCAGTCGCGGATGAGGAACTCGCCCGGCAGCGTCACGGCCAGCTGGTCGGCCACGTCGCGTGCCTCGTTGAGGTTCTTGAGCTTCAGGCGGATGCCGGTCGGCCCTTCGAGGCGGAACACCTTGGCCGCGTCCTGCTCGTGGACCATGGCGAGCGCCGAGTCGTATTCGTAGTGGCCCGAGTCGAAGGTGCCGACCACGGTGAACTGCTTGAGCCGCGGCACCACGCCCGCCGGCGTGACCTGCCCGCCCGGCGCCACCAGCGTGACCTGGTCGCCCGGCTGCACGAAGAGCGAGCGCGCCAGCTCGGCGCCGAGCACGATGCCGAATTCGCCCGGCACCAGCTTGTCGAAGGTGCCCTTGGAGGCGATGCCGTTGATGTCGGTGACTTCGGGCTCGAGCTTGGGATCGATGCCGCGCACGATGGTGCCCTTCATGTCCTCGCCGCGCGCAATGAGCGCCTGCGTGTTGATGAAGGGCGCTGCGCCGACCACCTCGGGGTTCTTGCGGGCAGCGGCCGTGATCGTGTCGAGGCTCTGCAGCGCCTGGCCGTCGCGCGAGAAGATCTCGATGTGCGACACCACGCCGAGCATGCGGTCGCGCACTTCCTTCTGGAAGCCGTTCATCACACTGAGCACAATGATCAGCGCCGCCACGCCCAGCGCGATGCCGAGCATCGAGACACCGGAGATGAAGGAGATGAAGCCGTTGCGCCGCGTCGCCCGGCCTGCGCGCGTGTAGCGCCAGCCGAGCTGCAGTTCATAGGGAAGTCGCATCAAATTCCCCGCCGAGCCGCCTCAAGGGGAATTTGCCCACCCTCGGGGGGCAGCGAATACACGAAGTGAGGAGCGAGGGGGTAGGTCATCGGCGGAATTGTGGCATCCCGGATTCCCTTGGGGCTTCCCGGACAATAGGGAGATGGCCGAAACCCTCCCACGTCACCTGTTGATTCCCTTTGCCGGCCGCGGTTCCCCTGCATGCCGCGCTGCGCTGCCCACCTTGCGGCTCCCCAATCTCGAAACCTTGCTGACGCGGCTCACGCTTACCGATACCGACACGCAGGACGAAAGCACGCGCTCGCCTCCGCACGAACGCGCGCTGGCCCGGGCAGCGGGCATCGCCGCGGCCGACGGCTGCATTCCCTGGGCTGCGCTCGAAGCGCGGCAACTGGGCATCGCCGCGCCCAACGACCATGATGGCTGGGGCCTCGTCACGCTGTGCAACTGGCAGGTCGGCATCGACGACGTGGTGCTGGGCGATCCGTCCGCCATCGAGATCGACGCCGCCGAATCGGCCGCGCTGCTGCAAGCCGCGCGCCCCTTCTTCGAGGAAGACGGCATCGCGCTGCACCCCTCCCCCGTACCCGGCCGATGGCTGGCACGCGCCCCCATCTTCGACGGCCTGGCCACTGCCTCCCTCGACCGCGCAGTAGGCTACCCGATCTCGCAGTGGTCGCCGCTCGGCGACTCGGCACGGCCGCTGCGCCGGCTGCAGAACGAAATGCAGATGCTGCTGTACACCCAGCGCGTGAACGACGACCGCGCCGCACGCGGCGTGCCGCCGATCAACTCCTTCTGGCTCAGCGGCACCGGCGCACTGAAGCACGAGGTTGCGCCCGCAGCCGTGCCGGCAGTGAGCGATGCACTGCGCGAAACCGCCCTGCGCGACGACGGCATGGGCTGGGCTGCCGCCTGGCATGCGCTGGACGCCGGCCCGGTCGCCTCGCTGCTGGCCGGCTACACGGGTGGCGCCGAGGTGTCCCTCACGCTGTGCGGCGACCGCGCGGCGCAGCGCTACACCGTGCAGCCGCGCGGCCTGGCTGGCTGGGCCAGGAGCCTGTTCGACCGCAAGCGCGCATCGGTCGTGCTGGAGTCGCTATGAAAATCATCGCCAGGGAGATCCCGCCACGCACCGTCTGGGCGCTGGAGCAAGCCGGCGTGCACCCGCTGCTCGCGCGGCTGTTCGCCGCCCGCGGCGTGCGTGCCAAGGAAGAACTCGATGACGGCCTCGCGCGCCTGCTGGCGCCCGACACGCTGCGCGGCACGCACGAGGCCGCGGTGCTGCTGGCAGACGCCATCGCGCAGGACAAGCGCCTGTGCATCGTCGCCGACTACGACTGCGACGGCGCCACCGCCTGCGCGGTCGGCGTGCGCGGCCTGCGCCTGCTGGGCGCGAAGCACGTGAGCTACCTCGTGCCCGACCGCGTGGTCGACGGCTACGGGCTCACGCCGCCCATCGCCGAGCGCGTGGCCGACAGCGGCGCCGACATGCTGATCACCGTCGACAACGGCATCGCCAGCGTCGAAGGCGTGGTCGCCGCCAAGGTGCGCGGCCTGCAGGTGCTGGTGACCGACCACCACCTGCCCGGCCCCGAGCTGCCGTCGGCCGACGTGCTGGTGAATCCGAACCAGCCTGGCTGCGAATTCGAGAGCAAGAGCATTGCTGGTGTCGGCGTGATGTTCTACGTGCTGCTCGCGCTGCGCTCCGAGCTGCGCAGGCGTGGTGTGTTCGACACGCCTGCGCCCGCCGCCGGGCCGCCCCAAGGCGGGCCAGCCTCCCCCTCGGGGGGTGGCGAGGCACACGAAGTGGCAAGCCGGGGGGCAGGCAAACCGCAACCCAAGCTCGACGCGCTGCTGCCGCTGGTCGCACTCGGCACCGTGGCCGACGTGGTGAAGCTCGACGCCAACAACCGCCGCCTCGTGGCACAGGGCCTGCGCCGCATCCGCGCCGGTGCAATGCCTGCCGGCGTTGCCGCCTTGTTCAAGGCCGCGGGCCGCAATGCCTGCGTCGCCACCACCTTCGACTTCGGCTTCGCACTCGGCCCGCGCATCAACGCCGCCGGCCGGCTGGCCGACATGACGCTGGGCATCGAATGCCTGCTGACCGACGACGCGGGCCGCGCCGAGGAACTCGCGCGCATGCTCGACGGCATCAACCGCGAGCGGCGCGACATCGAGGGCGGCATGCGCGACCAGGCGCTGCTGCTGGCAGAGTCGCTGTTCGCCACCGATGGCGAGGGCATCGAGGCGCCGCCGCCGGCCATCAGCGTGTTCGACGCGGGCTTCCACGAGGGCGTGGTGGGCATCGTGGCCTCGCGCATCAAGGACCGCTTCCACCGCCCGACCTTCGTCTTCGCCGCCAGCGGCGCGCCCGGCAAGGAGCAGGAGCTGAAAGGCTCGGGCCGATCGATTCCGGGCTTCCACCTGCGCGATGCGCTCGACCTCGTGGCCAAGCGCCATCCGGGCGTGCTGCTGCGCTTCGGCGGCCATGCGATGGCGGCCGGCTGCACGGTCGCGCGCGAGCACTTCGAGACCTTCGAGAAAGGCTTCGCGCAGGTCGCCGGCGAATGGCTGGCCGAAGCCGCGCTCACGCGGCAGATCGAGACCGACGGACCGATCTCGCGCGAGTACATGCGCATCGACCTCGTCGACACGCTGCACCGCGAGGTGTGGGGCCAGGGCTTCGCGCCGCCGACCTTCAGCGAAGAGGTGGAGGTGGTGTCGCAGCGGCTGGTGGGCGAGAAGCACCTGTCGCTGAAACTCAGGCACCAGGGCCAGCCGATCGACGCGATCTGGTTCAGCCACACCGAGCCGCTGCCGCCGCGCGTGAAGCTGGCGTTCCGGCTCGATGCCGACGAATGGCAGGGCGTGCGGCGGCTGCGGTTCCTGGTCGAAGGGGCGGAGTTCTAGCGGCTGTCCCTGGAAAAGCCTGCAATCGCATGCCATGGCGGGCGGGCAGTCGGGACGGATTCCTACGCGTGCGGCAAGCCGGCGTTCCTAGGGTGGTCCAAGAAGGTTCATTCACTTCATCAGGAGACCGACATGCAACCCAACGACATCCGCCCCCTTGCCGTGGTGACCGGCGCCTCGTCCGGCATCGGCTTCCAGCTCGCGCTGCTGGCCGCGCGCCGCGGCCACGACCTGCTGATCGGCGCCGACGAGCCGCTGGAACAGGCCGAGACCGAACTGCGCGTGCTCGGCGCCAATGTGGCCGCGGTGCGCGCCGACTTCGCCACCCGCGACGGCGTGGACACACTGCTCGCCGCCACCGAAGGCCGGCCGATCGCGGCACTGTTCGCCAACGCCGGGCACGGGCTGGGCCACGGCTTCCTCGATCAGGACTTCCACGACGTGCAGCACGTCATCAACACCAACATCACCGGCACCATCTACCTCGTGCAGTGCGTGGGCCGCGGCATGCGCGAGGCCGGGCAGGGGCGCATCCTGATCACCGGGTCGATCGCGGGGTTCCAGCCGGGCAGCTTCCAGGCCGTCTACAACGGCAGCAAGGCCTTCATCGACTCGTTCGCCATGGCTCTGCGCAACGAGCTCAAGGGCACCGGCGTCTCGGTCACCTGCCTCATGCCGGGCGTGACCGACACCCACTTCTTCGCGCGCGCCGACATGCTCGACACGCGCGTGGCCCAGCAGAGCGACAAGGCCGACCCGGCGGAGGTGGCGCGGGCCGGCTTCGAGGCGATGATGCGCGGCGAAAGCGGCGTGATCGCGGGATGGCGCAACAAGATGCAGGTGGCGCTGTCGCGCGTGATGCCGGCGCCCAGGCTGGCCGAGCAGCACCGGCGCATCGCCGAGCCCGGCAGCGCGGAGCAGCAGGCCAGGCCCTTCGTCTGATCTTTTCTTCCGGAGCGCGGCGCTCCGGCGGGCGCTGCTGCGGGGCCGCCATCGGCAACCCCGAAGCAGGTGAATATTTTTTTCGTATTCACCGACGCGCGAAGCGAAATCTTCTCGTTGCTCTGGGCCGAGCTTTCACGCCGGCCCCTTATCCTCTGCGGCGAACATACAGGAGGATGTTTTTTCCATGCGCCGCTTTGAACTGATCGAGGGAACCGCCAGCAAATTCTGGGAAGTCGAGCAGGTAGACGCCGAACTCAACATCCGCTGGGGCCGCATCGGCACCGCGGGCCAGAGCCAGACCAAGTCGTTCGCCGACGCCACCAAGGCCGCCGCCGCGCTGACCAAGCTGGTGGCCGAGAAGACGGGCAAGGGCTACGCCGAAGTGGGCGTGGCCGCCGGCACGGCCATCGGCAAGACCGAGGCGAAGCCGAAGGCCGAGACGGCAACGGAAAAGACTGCGGCCCCGCCCGCCGCGAAGGCCGCCGCGAGCGCAGAGGCTGCTGCCCCCACCGAAGGCATCGACAGCCAGGCCGACCGCGTGTTCGAAACCGTGCGCGCTCAGATCGAGACCGGCACGCTGACCTCCAGCGACACGCTCTCCACCGCAACGCTCAAGCGCCAGCATGGCGTGAGCGAGCAAGGTGCGGCGCTCGCCTTCAAGCGGCTTCAGTCCACGGGCCTGCTGTACGGCTGGGGCACCAGCTGCACGCCGGCCAAGAACGCCCAGGCCATCGCCAAGGAGCTGGGCGCCAATGCATCGGCCGCGTCGTCCGTGGCCCTGGCAGCGCCCGCCGCCGAACTGCCGCCCGCGGACGGCGACGCGCCGCCCTGGCTCGCCGCCGGCAAGCCCATCCGGCTGTCGCCCGACATGCAGCGCGCAGCCTTCCCTTCGCGGCGCTTTCCGCCAAAGCCCTTCGACGAACCGCCGAGCCCCGCCGCAGCCTGGCTGCCTGTGCGGCGCAAGCTCGACCTCGACGTCGACACGAGCGCCACCGACGCGGCCTTGCGCGCGGTTGCCCAGCGCGTGATCGACCGCGGCACGCAGCCCACCCCCGCGGCCGACGCCGAGGCCGACACCCTGCTGCTGGCGTTCGCGCTGGGCACCGGCGGCAACTACAACGCGAACGAGATGGGCGAAGTGGTGGTGCACTACCTCGTCAAGCAGTACGGACTGCCGGACACCATCGACATCCTGCTGGCCGCCCAGCAGATCGAAGTGCAGTCCACCTACGACCGGGCGACGAAGAAGCGCCGGTATAGCTTCTGCGCCGCCGTCGCCCGCCAGATGGGCAGCTCCTACTACGGTCCGCTGGGAACGGGCGAACAGGCGCTGCGCGCGCATCTGTCACTGGCCGCCCCCGAGGTCTGGCAGGACTGCCGCGACCGCATTGAGGCCGGCCTTCCCAAGGTTCACCCGGCCCGCCAGCCCGCGCTGGCAATGCTGCTGCCCGACGCCCCCGAAATCTCCAACGCGCTCGTGCACACGCTGGCGGCCGACAAGAACACGCCCGAGACCACGCACTGGCTGCTGCTGACGGCCACCGACCCCGACGCCATCGCGCTGGCCGCGAAGGTCCGCCTGAGCTATTCGAGCGGCTTCTGGGGCAGCGGCTCCATGACGAGCACGCTGGTGCAGGAGCGCGGCGTGGATGCCGTGCCGGTGCTGGAGCGCGGCGCCGCGGACGACCACGCGGGCGACGCGCTGGCCTGCATCGGCACGCCCGAAGCCGTGCTGGCGCTGGCCCGCGTGGCGGGCAGTTCGAAGGGCGCGCTGGCGCGGCTGGCGCTGGCCGTCGACCGCTGGCCGATGGCGGCCATTCCCGCGCTGTCGCGGCTCGTCGCGGCCGGCGGCAAGGACGCCAACCTCGTCACGCCCGGCCTCACGCGGCTGCTGCGCGCGCATGGCGCATCCCTGCCGGCCTTGCGGCCCTGGCTCGATGCGGGTGCACAGGCGGTGATCGACCGGCAGCTGGCGCTCCTGGCCGGCCCCGCCGAGGTGGCCGATGCGAGCGAACTGCCCGGCGTGCTGGCCGCGCCGCCCTGGCTCGCCAAGGTGCAGAAGAAGGCGGCCGGCACACTGGTGCTGGAGCCGCTGGCATTGGCACCGGTGGAGCGATGGGGCGAAGGCAAGCGCGAGAGCGCGCAGCGCGTGAATTCATGGCAAACGGGTCGCCACGACGCCGCGCGCAAGAGCGTCGACGTGCTGCTCAACGAACTGGGCTTCGACAAGGGCAGGCACAGCCTTGTGCCATTCGCCAAGGCCGCCGCCGCGGCCGTTGCGGCCGGCGACGCCGACGCGCTGGTCGCCAGCTGGCGCGAGATGGTGGCCGAGCGCAAGAAGGACCGCTACTACTGGTTCAACTTCCACGCCAGCTTCGTTACGCTGCTGCCGGCGGCGATCGGCGTGCCGTTCTGGAACGCCGTCGCGGGGGAGGCCGAAAGCGACGGCATCGGCCTGATCCTGGCCACCCACGGCCTCGCGGTGCTGCCCGGCCTGGTGGCCATGGTGCGATCCAAGCCCACCGACAACCTCTCGTACGCCCTGAACTACGGCGCCGTCGAGTTGGCCGCGCCGGCCGCGCGCGCCTTCGCCAAGCTCAAGACACTGCGCGCCGAAGGCCGCGAATGGCTGCTGAAGTATCCCGAGCACAGCGCAGCCGGCCTGATCGCGCCGGCGCTCGGCAAGGCCGGCGAGGCGCGCGACTGCGCGGGTTCGGCGCTGCGCCTGCTGCAGGCCAACGGCCACGAGGCACTGCTGCTCGACGTGGCCGGCCGCTACGGCAAGCCCGAAGTGGTGGAAGCGCTGCGCGCCGTGCTCGACGAAAGCCCGCTCGACCGCTTTCCCACCCGGCGCGCGAAGCTGCCCGAGTTCTGGCAGCCGCGCGGTTGGCGCCGGCCCGTGCTGCGAAACGGCAAGGCGCTGCCCGACGACGCGCTCGACCATCTGGGCCAGATGCTGACCTTTCCGACCAACGAGGAAATCTACGGCGGCATCGCCGTGGCCAAGGAGGCCTGCGATCCCGGCTCGCTGGCCGAGTTCGCCTGGGACGCCTTCACCGCCTGGCTCGAAGCCGGCGGCCCCAGCAAGGAAGGCTGGGCGCTCACCACGCTCGGCCTGCTGGGCAACGACGACACCGCGCGCAAGCTCACGCCCTTCATCCGCGCCTGGCCCGGCGAGGCCGCGCATGCGCGCGCCGTGACCGGGCTCGACGTGCTGGCCGCCATCGGCAGCGACGTCGCGCTGATGCTGCTCAACGGCATCGCGCAGAAGGTCAAGTTCAAGGGCCTGCAGGACAAGGCGCGCGAGAAGATCGACGCCATCGCCGAGGCGCGCGGCCTCAGCACCGAGGAACTCGAGGACCGGCTCGCGCCCGACCTCGGCCTCGACGAACAGGGCACCATGCTGCTGGACTTCGGTCCGCGCGCCTTCAAGGTCGGCTTCGACGAGTCGCTCAAGCCTTATGTGCGCGAGACCGGCGCCGACGGCACCGACGGCGCGCGCCTGCCCGACCTGCCCAAGCCCAAGAAGACCGACGACGCCGAACTTGGCAAGGAAGCCGTCGAGCGCTTCAAGCTGCTGAAGAAGGACGTGCGCACCATCGCCAGCCAGCAGCTGCTGCGCCTCGAGGTGGCGATGTGCGCGCGCCGCCGCTGGACGCCCGAGGTGTTCCGCACCTTCCTGGTCGAGCACCCGCTGGTGCGCCACATCGTGCAGCGGCTGATCTGGGGCGTGTACGCGGTGGAAGGCGGTGCCAGCTATGGCGGCACGCTGCAGGCCTGCTTCCGCGTGGCGGAAGACGGCAGCTTCACCACCGCGGAAGACGATCCGTTCGAGCTGCCCGTGGGCGAGAACATCCGCATCGGCGTGCCGCACGCGCTGGAACTGCCGGCCGCCGATGCTGCCGCCTTCGGCCAGGTGTTCGCCGACTACGAGCTGCTGCAGCCCTTCGCGCAGATCGGCCGCGACGTCTACACGCTGTCCGACGAGGAGAAGAAGAGCCTGAAGCTGGAGCGCTGGAAAGACGTCAAGGTGCCCACCGGCCGCGTGCTGGGGCTGGCCAACAAGGGCTGGCGGCGCGGCCAGGCGCAGGACTCGGGCTGCATCTGGTACTTCAGCAAGCCGCTGGGCACGAGCCGCGTGATCGAGCTGAGCCTCGACCCCGGCATCATCGTCGGCATGGTGGACGAATACCCCGAGCAGAAGCTGGGCCAGGTGCAGGTGGGCAAGCCCTCGGGCTGGGGCGACATGCAGGATGCGGAGGCGCTGCACCTGCTCGACCCGATTTCCGCCAGCGAACTCATCCGCGACATGGAAGGCCTGCGGGCGGCATAAGGTACACCCCCAGGCTTCGCGCACTTCGTGTCGCTTCGCCAACCCCCTTGCAGGGGGCAACACCTGCGGCCCGGCAAAGCCGGTTCCGCGGTGTTCCCCGAACTTGACCTGACCGAATCAAAGATGGCCATCAACAACACGACCAAGGACACCGGCACTGCGCCGCAGCAACTGCAGCGCCCGCCGGCCGAGATCCTCTACGCCGAACAGCTCGCACGGCTGCGCGCGCAGGACACCGACCCGCGCCCGCCCGGCTGGGTGCTGGGCCTGAAGGCCGCGCGCTCGTTCATCCTTGGCGATGCGGCGCTCGGCATCGCACCCAAGATCGTCGCGCCCGTGGCCAGCATCGAACGCATGCTCGTCACCCTGGCCACCGGCCGCGGGCTGATGCTGGTGGGCGAGCCGGGCACGGCGAAGTCGATGCTGTCGGAGCTGCTGGCCACGGCCATCTCGGGCGTCTCGACGCTCACCATCCAGGGCGGGGCCTCGATCACCGAGGACCAGATCAAGTACGGCTGGAACTACGCGCTGCTCATCAACGAAGGCCCGAGCCCGCGCGCGATGGTGCCGGCGCCGCTGTACCTCGGCATGCAGCAGGGCCAGGTGGTGCGCTTCGAGGAAATCACCCGCGCGCCGCTGGAGGTGCAGGACTGCCTGCTGGGCATGCTGTCGGACCGCGTGATGGCGGTGCCCGAGCTGTCGGGCGAGCACGGCATGCTCTATGCGCGCGAGGGCTTCAACATCATCGCCACCGCCAACACGCGCGACCGCGGCGTCAACGAGATGAGCGCGGCGCTGAAGCGGCGCTTCGACTTCGAGACGGTGTTCCCCATCCTCGACTTCGACCGCGAGCTGGCGCTGGTGCAGGAATCGTCCACGCGGCTGCTCGCGCAGAGCGGCATTCCGAAGACCGTGCCCGCTCCCGTGCTGGAGCTGCTGGTGTCCACCTTCCGCGACCTGCGCGGCGCACCCGCGAAGGGCGACAACGGCAACGCGGGCGACGCGGCGATGGACCGGCTCACCGCCGTGATGTCCACCGCCGAGGCGGTGAACGTGGCGCATGCGGTCGGCGTGCGCGCATGGTTCCTCGAACAGCGCGAGGGCTCGCCGGCCGACCTGGTCGACTGCATCGCCGGCACGGTGGTGAAGGACAACGCCGACGACCGCGCCAAGCTGCGGCGCTACTTCGAGCAGAAGGCGGCGAAGCGTAGCGGCTCGCACTGGCGCGCGTACTACGACGCCCGCCACCGCCTGCCCTGACATGAGCAAACCCCCAGGCTTCGCGCACTCCGTGTCGCTTCGCCAACCCCCTTGCAGGGGGCAACACCAGCGGCCCGGCAAAGCCGGTTCCGCGGTGTTCCGCGAAGGGCCCTCGCTTCGCTTGGCGCGCCATCGGTGACGAGGATGAGCGAATCGCTTCACATCGTCGGCGTGCGCCACCACAGCCCCGCCTGCGCGCGGCTGGTGGCCGAGCGCATCCGCACGCTGCGCCCCGCGTACGTGCTGATCGAGGGCCCGGCCGACTTCAACGAACGCCTCGACGAGCTGTACCTGCCGCACCGGCTGCCGGTGGCGATCTACAGCTATCTCTCGGGCGATGACACGCACCGCGGTTCGTGGTCGCCCTTTGCCGAGCATTCGCCCGAGTGGCAGGCGCTGCAGGTCGCGCGCGAAGTCGGCGCCGCGGTGCGCTTCATCGACCTGCCGGCCTGGCACGACGCCTTCTCGCGCATGGAGAACCGCTATGCCGACGTGGCCGACCACGAGCACGAGGAACGCGCCGAAGCCTACGAGCGCGCGCTGACGGAGAAGCTCTCGGTGCAGGGCCGTGATGCGCTGTGGGACCACCTGTTCGAGGACGGCTGCGATGCGGCCGAGCTGGCGCAGCGCCTCTCGACCTACTTCGACCACCTGCGCGGCGAAGACCGCGGCTCGCAGGGCAACCAGGCGCGCGAAGCCATGATGGCGCGCTGGATCGCCTGGGCGATGGCGCAGCCGGGCGAACCCGGCCGCGCGCAGGCGCTGGTGGTGTGCGGCGGCTATCACGCGCCCGCGCTGGCGCGGCTGTGGCAAGGCATGCCTGCGGAGCTGCCCGCCACGCCGCAGCCTTCGCTCGAATCCACCGACGAAGAAGACACGCACGACGCCGACACCGCGCTGCGATTCGGCTCCTACCTCGTGCCCTACACCTTCAAGCGCCTCGACGCCTTCGCAGGCTATGCCTCGGGCATGCCCTCCCCCGCCTACTACCAGTGGGTCTGGGACCACGGCCCCGAAGGCGCCGCGCACCGCGCGCTGCAGCACGTGATGCAGCGCCTGCGCGAGAAGAAACTCCCCGCCTCCACCGCCGACCTGATGGCCGTGCACCTGCGCGCGCAGGGCCTCGCGCGCTTGCGCGGCCACGAGAAGCCGCTGCGCTCCGACTGGCTCGACGCACTGGCCGGTGCGCTCGTGAAGGACGCGCTCGACGCGCCGCTGCCCTGGACCTACCGCGGCGCGATCCGCCCCGGCACCGATCCCGTGCTGGTGCAGGCGATGGACGTGCTGGCCGGCGACACCGTCGGACAGTTGGCGCCCGGCACACCGCAGCCGCCGCTGGTGGCCGCGGTGCGGGCCGAACTCGCGGCGCACGGCGTCGTGCTGCGCGGCCAGATCAAGCTCGACCTGCTGCTCGAAGCCGACCGCGCGAAAAGCCGCGTGCTGCACCGCCTGGCTATCCTGCGGCTGCCCGGCGTGCGCCGCACCCAAGGGCCGAAGCTCGCGATGTCGGGCGAGCGCACCGAGCTGTGGTCGCTGAGCGAACCGCTCGAGCAGCAGGCCGCGATGATCGAGGCCGGCGCCTGGGGCGCAAGCCTGCACGACGCAGCGCGCGCCCGGCTCGAAGACGATCTGCGCCAGGCCCACGGCCGCATCGGCCCGCTCGCCGACGGCCTCAACCAGGCCGCGTGGGCGGGGCTGTCGGCGCTCAGCGATGCGCTGCTGCACGAACTGCAGGGCGCCGTTGCCAACGAGCCGCGCTTCGAGGCACTCGGCCCCGCGCTGTCGGTGCTGCACACGCTGCTGCGGCACGGCCAGATGCTGGGCATGGCCGATGCGCCCGTGCTGCGCGTGGTGATCGAGTCGGGCTTCGACCGCGCGCTGTGGCTGCTGGAGCCGCCCGCGGACATCGCACCGGCCGACATGCAGGCCCACCTCGAAGGCCATCTTGCGCTGCGGCGGATCGTGGCCGACGTGCTGGCCCACGCGCAGGACCATGCGCACAACGCGCACGCGCCGTCGCTGCTCGACGTGGAGCCGGCCCGCGCGCTCGCCGTGTGGCAGCGCAAGGCCGCCGACGCCAGCGCCGCTGCGGTGAGCCGCGGCGCGGCGCTCGGTGCCACGCTGAGCCTGGCCGGACGCGCCGCCAACGCGCAAACGCACGACGACCATGGCGTGGCCGAGGCGATGCAACTGCTGCACTCTCTCCCCGCCCCCGTGCTCGGCGATGCGCTCACCGGGCTGCTGGCGCTGGCGCGCGAAGTGCTCGCGTCCGAACCCGCTTTCGTCGCCGGCATGGACCGTACCGTGCAGGCCCTGGACAACGCCGACTTCGTGCGCGCCATGCCCAGCCTGCGCGCCGCCTTCGCCTGGCTGCCGCCGCAGGAACGGGGGCTGCTGGCCGACCAGGTGCTGGCGCTGCACGACGCCACGCACCTCTCGCGCCGCACGCTCACCGCCCACCGTGCGGGAGAGGCTGCACCCGAACAGCTGGCCGAGGCCCGCCGCGTGGAAGACGCGGTGCTCGCGCGCCTCGCGGCCTGGGGCGTGGCGCTCGAAGACACAGAGGAAGCCCTCCGCCCATGAGCCTCGACATTCCCGATCCGCTGCAGCGCTGGCGCCTGCTGCTGGGCGACCCGGCCGAATCGGCCTGCGGCGGCCTGAGCGCCGAGGCGCAGGCCGCCGATGCCGCGCTCGACTGGCTCTACGGCCGCGACTCCGACCACGGGAGCCGCGGCGAACGCAGCGCGGGCCTGGGCCCGTCGGCGCTCAGCACGCCGGACTGGATCAACACCATCCACACGCTCTTTCCGAAGGAAGTGATCGAGCGGCTGGAGCGGGACGCGGTCGAGCGCTACGGCATCGACGAGGTGGTGACCAACCTCGAGGTGCTCGAACGCATCGAGCCCTCCGAATCGCTGCTGCGCGCAGTGCTGCACACCAAGCACCTGATGAACCCCGAGGTGCTCGCGGCCGCGCGCAAGCTGGTGGCCGAGGTGGTGCGCCGCATCATGGAAAAGCTCGCCACCGAAGTGCGCCAGGCCTTCAGCGGCAGCCGCGACCGGCGCCGCCGCTCGCGCATGAAGGTCGCGCGCAACTTCGACTTCAGGCAGACGCTGGCCGCCAACCTGCACCGCTACGACCCGCAGCGCCGCAAGCTCTACGTGGAGCGGCCGGTGTTCATCAGCCGCACGAAGCGGCACGCCGAGCCGTGGGACATCATCCTGCTGATCGACCAGAGCGGCTCGATGGTCGACTCGGTGATCCACAGCGCAGTGATGGCCGCCTGCCTGTGGCAGTTGCCCGGCATGCGCACGCGGCTCGTGGCCTTCGACACGGCAGTGGTCGACCTGACCGCCGACGTGTCCGACCCGGTCGAGCTGCTGATGAAGGTGCAGCTCGGCGGCGGCACCGACATCGCGAAGGCGGTGGCGTATGCGCAGACGCTCGTCGCCAATCCCTCGAAGAGCATCGTGGTGCTGGTGAGCGACTTCTACGAAGGCGGCAGCGAGCACGAGCTGGTGCGCCGCGTGAAGGCGCTGGTCGAGTCCGGCGCGAAGGTGCTGGGCCTGGCGGCGCTCGACTCCAAGGCCGAACCCAACTACGACCGCGAGATGGCCGCGCGGCTGGTGCGCGAAGGCGCGCAGATCGGCGCGATGACGCCGGGCCAGCTGGCCGGCTGGCTGGCCGAGAAGGTGCAGGGATGAGCGGCGCCACGGCATGGCGGGCCGACCTGCTGGAACTGACGCCCGAGGCGCTGACGGCGCTGGCCAACGCGGGCTTCGTGAAGCGCGCGCAGAAGGACGTGGCGGCCGGCCTGCTGCCGAAGCTGGAGACCGGCGCCGACGGCGTGGTGCAGGCGCAGTTCGACGACGGCGTGCGCACCAGCCTGCCGCCGGGGCGCACGCTGCGCGATGCGCAGTGCAGCTGCCCCGCCAGCGGCATGTGCCGGCATCGGGTGATGCTGGTGCTGGCCTACCAGGCGCAGGCAGTGTCGGCGCAGGCGGATGCGCCCCGCGACGCGGAAGAAACCGCCGCCGAGCCGGACGGCGCATGGAGCCCCGCGCAGTTCGACGATGCTGCACTGGCCGCCAGCCTCGCGCCCTCCGTGCTCGAACAGGCGAACAAGCTCGCCGCCGCGCGTCCGGTGGTCGGCGTGCAGGCCTGGCGCAGCGCCAGTGCGCCGCCGGTGGCGCGGCTGCCGATGTGCAGCGTGCGCTTCTTCTCGCGCAGCTCGCTGGTTCATGCGCGCTGCGATTGCAAGCAGGGCAGCGGCTGCGCGCACGTGGTGATCGCGGTGTGGGCATTCCGGCAGGCCGGACCGCTGGCGCCCGGTTCGGCGGAGGTGCTGCTCGAGGTGTCGCCGCCCGCTTCGGCAGGCGCGACCGCCTCGGACCCGGTGCCGCAACCGGCGGCGATGCAGGGCGAAGCCGCCGTTGCGCTGCGTGCGCAGATCGACACCCTGCTGCTGTCGCTCTGGCTCGACGGTTCGAGCCAGCCGCTGATGGCGCTCGCGGCCCGCTTCGAGGCCGTGCGCGACCAGGCGCGCGCGCTGGCCTGGAGCTGGGTGGACGATGCGCTCGACGAACTCTGGCAACTGCTGCAGGCCCAGCACGCGCGCAGCAGCCGCTTCGAGCCGCTGCGGCTGGTGCGTGTACTGACCGAGCTGTGGGCGCGATTGCAGGCGGCGGCGCACGCCGCGCGGCCACAGGCGCGACCCGCGCTGCCGGCCAGCCGGATCCTCGGCATCGGCGTCAAGGGCGAGGTCGCGCTCGATCACCTGCGGCTGGTGTCGCTCGGGGCCGAGCTCTGGTCCGACGACGCCGCCGAGGGCGCGAGCGTCCTGTTCGCGGACCCCGACACGCAGAACGTGACCGTGCTGGAGCGCCAGTGGTCGCGCGCGGCCGATGCCGCCGCGGGCGGCACCGCGCAGGCCCTGATGAACCGGCGCGTCGCGGGCTTTCCGCTGCGGCAACTGGCGAGCGGGCAGGTCATCACCAAGACCGCGACACGGCGCGCCAACGGGCTCGTCGACATCACGGCCGGCGCGCGGCAGACGGGCGTGCTGCCGCTGTCGCCCAAGTCGTGGGACGACCTCGTCGCACCACTGCGGCAGGACAGCGTGGCCGCGCTGGTGGCACATCTGCGCGAGGCAGCTCCCGACTTCGTGCGGCCGCGGCAGGCCGCGGGCGGCGCGTCGGCGGGTGCGTCGGGGCAGCTGCATGTGGTGGCGTTCGAACGCATGGAGGTGGTGTCGTGCCACTGGGATGCGGCGGCGCAGGTGCTTCATGCGCGGCTGAAGCAGGCAGCACCGGAAGGGTCGGACGAAGCCCCGGCCGAAGACGACAACAACGAACGAGACTGGCTGCACCTGGCCTTGCCGCATCGCGCGGTCGCGCCCGGCGCGGTCGATGCGCTGGCCCGCGCGCTTGCCGGCGAATACGGCCCGCTGCGCGCCGTGGCCGGCACCGTGCATCTGCAGGGCGATCGGGCGGTGATGCAGCCGCTGAGCCTGCTGACGGCGCAACGCGCCGTGGTGCTCCAGGTCGAGGCAGTGGCGCCACAGCCGCTGGGCCTTCGCAGCGATGCCGAGGACGTGCCCGCCTTGAACGCGCTGGCTGGCGACACGCTGGAACTGCTGGCGCTGTGGCTGCGCCAGGGCCTGCGCCATCAAGGCGGCGGCGCGCTGTCGCGAGCGCAGGCGCAGGTGCTGCGGCTGAAGCAGGCCGGTCTGGCGCGAAGTGCGGGCTTGCTGGAGGCCGTGCTCGAGAACCTGCGGTCGGCGCAACGGCCGGCGCTGGTGGCGCAACTGGCGATGCTGGGTCTGCTGATGCAGGGTGTGGCGCAATCGGCCTCGGCATGAAAAAACCCCTGGGCCGGTGAAGACCCAGGGGTTCTTTGCGTGGTGCCGCTTGTCGGAATCGAACTGACGACCTTCCGCTTACAAGGCGGGTGCTCTACCAATTGAGCTAAAGCGGCGAAATTCCAATGCGTGATTCTAGTGGCGCCAGCCGGGGTGGCCGGCCGCTGCTACTTGATGCGCTTGAGCGACGGCCGGGCGCCGCCACCGGCCGGCGGGCGCGGCGGCTCGTCGTCGGGATCGGCGGGCAAGCCGGTGTCGATGGCTTCGTCGGCGTCCTCGCCCGTCACCAGATGGACGATCTTGCCGGCATCGCCTTCGGTGCCGCGCGAGGCGTCACGCAAGGGCATGCGGGCCTGGCCCTGGGACGACGGAGATGCGGCGGACGACGGCACATCGCCTTGCTCGGTGCCGAGCGATGGCGCCGGCGCCGGAAACGCCATGCCCTGCCCGTTCTCGCGCGCGTAGATCGCGATCACGCGCCCCACCGGCACGCTGATTTCGCGCGCACTGCCCGCAAAACGGGCCTTGAACTCGATGAAATCGTTGCCGAGCTTGAGCGAGCTGGTCGCGTCGAAGCTGATGTTGAGCACGATCTCGCCGTTCTTCACGTACTCGCGCGGCACCTGGACGGTCTCGTCGACCTGCACCGCGACATAGGGCGTGAACCCGTTGTCGGTGCACCATTCGTACAGCGCCCGGATGAGGTACGGGCGGGTGGAGGACGACTCGAGCGCGTTGATCATGAAATTGGTACCGTGCAATCGCGAAATCGCGGCCTCGAATTGGCCACTGTCTCTTCGCGGAACACCGCGGAACCGGCTCTGCCGGGCCGCTGGTGTTGCCCCCGGAAGGGGGTTGGCGAAGCGACACGAAGTGCGCGAAGCCTGGGGGCGATCTTACTTACTTGCGCATGACCTTTTCGGAAGGCGTCAATGCTTCGATGTAAGCCGGGCGCGAGAAGATGCGCTCTGCGTACTTCAGGAGCGGTGCCGCGTTCTTGCTGAGGTCGATGCCGTAGTAGTCCAGGCGCCACAGCAGCGGAGCGATGGCCACGTCGAGCATCGAGAAGTTGTCGCCCAGCATGTACTTGTTCTTGAGGAACACGGGGGCCAGCTGCGTGAGGCGGTCGCGGATGTGCGAGCGGGCCTTTTCCAGCGCCTTCTCGTTGCCCTTGGTGGTGCGGTTCTCGAGCGTCGAGACGTGCACGAAGAGTTCCTTCTCGAAGTTGAGCAGGAACAGGCGCACGCGGGCGCGGTCGACCGGGTCGCCGGGCATCAGCTGGGGATGCGGGAAGCGCTCGTCGATGTACTCGTTGATGATGTTCGACTCGTACAGGATCAGGTCGCGCTCGACCAGGATCGGCACCTGGCCGTACGGGTTCATCACGCTGATGTCTTCGGGCTTGTTGTAGAGATCGACGTCGCGGATCTCGAAGTCCATGCCCTTTTCGAACAACACGAAGCGGCAGCGGTGGGAAAAGGGGCAGGTCGTTCCTGAATACAAGACCATCATGGCGAGAGACTCCTAAAAATCAAAAAGAGTGGGTCGCGTTGGCAACCCACTCTGTGGGACCGGATGCACGAGGCGCCCGGTCGGCGTGGACGGAACTACTTGACGTCTTTCCAGTACGAGGCGTTCAGTCGCCACACGAAAACCACCGACATGGCCAGGAACAGCAGCACCCACACGCCGATGCGGATGCGGGTGTTCTGTGCCGGTTCGGCCATCCATTGCAGGTAACTCACCAGGTCGCCGACCGCATGGTCGTACTGCACGGGCGTCAGGGTGCCGGGAGTGACTTGCTCCCAGCCCTTGAACACTTCGGCCTCATGGCCGTGCTGTTCGATCTTGGTGTAGACCGGTCGGCGCTCGCCCTGCAGTTCCCACAGGGGGTTCGGCATGGCGACGCTCGGGAACACGAGGTTGTTCCAGCCGGTGGCCTTGGTGTCGTCGCGGTAATAGGTGCGAAGGTACGTATAGAGGTAGTCGGCACCGGTGCCGCCGTGGCCGGCGCGCGAGCGGGCGACCAGGGTCAGGTCAGGGGGCGTGGTGCCGAACCATTCCTTGGCCTGGCGGGCATCGATGTTCGCCTTCATGGTCTCGCCGACCTTGTCGGTCGAGAACAGGAGGTTGTCCTTGATCTGCTGCTCGGTGATGCCGAGGTCCTGCAAGCGGTTGTAGCGCATGAAGGCAGCCGAGTGGCAGTTCAGGCAGTAGTTGACGAACAGCTTGGCGCCGTTCTGCAAGGCGGCCACATCGGTCGTCTTGTTGGGTGCCTTGTCCCACGCAATGCCCTCGGACTCGGCCGATGCCGCCGCGGAGAAGGTCAGGCCCAGTGCAAGACCCAGGACCGCGAGCCAGCCGGAAATGCTTTTCTTCTTCATCGTGTTTCTCTCAGCTCTCTTGGCGCTTGTGGTTCTCAATGGGCGGCGAAGACCACGCGCTGGGGCACGGTCTTGAACTCGCCCTTGCTGCTCCACCACGGCATCAGCAGGAAGAAGCCGAAGTACACGAGCGTGCCGATCTGCGAGATGGTCTGCGCGATGTCCAGCTTGAACGAGCCGATGGCCAGCTCACCCCAGACGCCGGGCGGCTGGATGCCCAGGTAGCCCAGGATCAGGAAGAAGAAGACGAACAGGCCGTACACATACTTGTGCCAGCCCGGACGGTAGCGGATCGACTTGACTTCGCTGTGGTCGAGCCAGGGCAGGAAGAACAGGATGATGACCGAGCCGCCCATGATCACCACGCCCCAGAACTTGGCGTCGAAATTCTTGAGCAGGAAGATCACGACAGCCGCAACGACGACGCCGGCGATCTTCAGGCCCATGCCTGACTTGCCCTTGACGAAGTTCCAGATGGCGGCTGCAGCGATGATCAGCGCGAACACGTTGACCATGTCGTCGGTGGTCGCGCGCAGCATCGAATAGAACGGCGTGAAGTACCAGACCGGGGCAATGTGGTTCGGCGTCTTCAGCGAATCGGCCGGAATGAAGTTGTTGTACTCGAGGAAGTACCCGCCGGCTTCAGGGGCGAAGAAGATCACCGCCGAGAAGATCGTGAGGAACACCACCACGCCGAAGATGTCGTGCACCGTGTAGTACGGATGCGACGGAATGCCGTCCAGCGGATGGCCATCGGGGCCGCGGTTGGCCTTGATCTCGATGCCGTCGGGGTTGTTCGAACCCACTTCGTGCAGCGCGATCAGGTGGGCCACCACCAGGCCGAGCAGCACCAGCGGCACGGCGATCACGTGGAAGCTGAAGAAGCGGTTCAGCGTGGCGTCGCTCACCACGTAGTCGCCGCGGATCAGCAGGGCCAGGTCTGGGCCGACGAAGGGGATGGCGGCGAACAGGTTCACGATCACCTGGGCGCCCCAATAGGACATCTGGCCCCAGGGCAGCAGGTAGCCCATGAACGCCTCGGCCATCAGGCACAGGAAGATCGCGCAGCCGAACACCCAGATCAGCTCGCGCGGCTTGCGGTAGCTGCCGTACATGAGGCCGCGGAACATGTGCAGGTACACCACGATGAAGAACGCCGAGGCGCCTGTCGAGTGGATGTAGCGGATGAGCCAGCCCCACGGCACGTCGCGCATGATGTACTCGACCGATGCGAACGCCTGGTTCGCGTCAGGCTTGTAGTGCATGACGAGAAAAATGCCGGTGACGATCTGGATCACCAGGACCAGCATCGCCAGCGAGCCGAAGATGTACCAGAAGTTGAAGTTCTTCGGCGCGTAGTACTTGCCCCACTGGTCGTTCCAGAGCTTGGTGAGGGGGAAGCGGTTGTCGACCCAGTTCAGCAGCTTCTCGCCGGCGGGTGCGTTGGGGGAAATCTCGTGGAATTCAGCCATGTTCTTGTTCCGCCTCAGGCCTTCTTGGAGTCTTCACCGATCAGGAGCTTGGTGTCCGACAGGTACATGTGCGGCGGCACCGGCAGGTTGTCGGGCGCAGGCTTGTTCTTGAAGACCCGGCCGGCCAGGTCGAACGTGGAACCGTGGCAAGGGCAGAGGAAGCCGCCTTCCCAGTCGGCGGGCAGCGAGGGCTGCGGGCCGGCCTGGAAGCGGTCGCTCGGCGAGCAGCCCAGGTGGGTGCAGATGCCGACCACGACCAGCACTTCGGGCTTGATCGAGCGGTGCTCGTTCTGCGCGTACTTGGGGGTGAATTCGTCGGGGTGGCGCTTGGAGAGGGGATCGGCCAGCTGGCCATCCAGCTTGGGGAGTTCCGCGACCTGCGCGGGGGTGCGCTTGAGGATCCAGACCGGCTTGCCCCGCCATTCGACGGTCATTTTCTCGCCGACCTTGAGTGTCGAGATATCGACCTCGACCGCAGCACCCGCAGCCTTGGCCTTCTCGGAAGGCTGGAAAGTGCTCACAAAGGGAATGGCGGTGGCCACGCCGCCCGCTACGCCGGCACAGCTGGATGCGATCAACCACGTCCGCTTGCTTGTGTCGATCCGGGGCGAGCCGGAGGTCATGTCACTCATGGGGATCCTCTTGTCTTCTTCGCTGGAGCAGGGCCAACCTTAACCGTAGCAAGGTCAACCAAGGATTGTAGCGGGGCGCCGGATGGATTTTCAACGGGCCCCAACCCGCGGAAGCGGCGCACAGGCGCGCGACCAGGCATTGCGCGCCATGGCGTGGACCGGCCGCCGCCCGCAAGCAGGCGGCACGAGCGCACCGGCCTCAGTTCAGAAGGCCGTGCTGCGTCGCCTCGTGAACCGCCTGGGTCCGGGATTTCACCGAGAGCTTGCGGTAGATGCTCTTGGCATGAAACTCGACCGTATTGACCGACAGGAAGACCGACTCTGCGATCTGCCGGTTGCTCCACCCTTGCGCGATCAACCGCAGCACGTTGAGTTCGCGCGGCGACAACAAACCGGACGCCGGCTGCGGCCGGGGCCGCGGTTGCGGAGGCGAAATGGCCGCGAATGGAGCAATGCCCTTCGTCCTGGCCGATGCCGCGATCGTGCCCAGGAGACGGCGTGCGACGCGCGAGTCCATCGGTGCACCGCCACGTTCGATCGAGCGCAGCTGAAAGGCCAGTTCGGCGTCGTCTGCCTCCGTCAGCAAGTAGCCCACGGCTCCCGCGGCAATGGCGGCATCCACCAGTTCGCGGTCGTCGGCCGCCGACATGGCGACACTCTCGATCCAGGGATAGGACTGGCGGGCATGTTGAATCAACGACACCCCGTCGCGGGCCGGCAGATTCATGTCGACCAGCATCAGGTCATAGGGCAAGGCTGCCAGCAGGTTGCGGGCTTCCGCCTGAGTGGACGCGACCACCACGCGCCGACCTGGCGCAAGTCCGCCCAGGATGCGCCGCATGCGCTCGGCCATGGCGATGTCTTCCTCAACGATCAAGGCACTGCGAAAAGTGCCGCCGTAGGAATTCCTGGGCGCTTCGAGCTCCAGCATCGACTGTGAAGACAACGGATGACAAGCAACACTCATGGCGACAACTCCGAACTAGAAATGCTCACTTTCGTTTCAGACACTGCAGGAACAATGCCTACGCAGAGCACTTTGAGTTGCAAATACCTCCGCCACGTCGAATGCCTTGATTTCATTGAGGAATGCGATGCTGCCAATGTGAATTTCAAGCGGCGACCGGCAGCGGCCTGCTTGTCGCGCCATCGCCGTTACGTCCGGCGCATCGAATGCGTTACGTAGCACCGCGAAACACGCCCGGGCGAAAGTCACGACTGCGTCCGTCCCCCGCTGTAGCAGGCGGGGGAATTTGTTGCGGCACATTTATGATGCTGTTAACCTCTTTGCGATAAACACCGAATTTCAAGGGATCAGCATGACGATTTTCAAGCTCTCAACGGCCATGGCCTTGGCCGTTCTGGCAACTTCTTCTGCTTTTGCTCAAACCCCCGGTGCGAGCGATAGAGCACAGATTATCCAGGGCGCGGCCGGCGCTGGTGGCGCCACCAATGCCGCAGTCGGACGAGTCAGCCCCCAAGTGGTGGGTGGCGTTGCCGCCGGCGTGGCGCTCGCTGCCGCCCTGGGCAGCAGCAACGGTGGCAATTCTGGCGGCGGCTTCGGCATTGGCCCTGGCGGCACGACAGGCACCGGCACCACTGGTACCACCGGCACGCGTTAATGCTGCGTGCCCTCCCCTCGGGAGGGCATTCGCTGAAAAGTCCGCGCGTAGGTTCCGCCACGCGATTCTTGAAACGTTGCCTTTGGGCAACGTTTTGTTTGGGCGTTGGCGGTTGCTCCTCCGGATCTTCTGCCATGCTGGATACGGCTCGCCTCCTCTATCGAGGAGCACCCGAATCGGCGCAACCCAACTTCAATCCCAACTACCGCTACCTGAAAACCGTCATTGACGGCCGAACCATTTTCATGGTCCTCGGCTATGTCGACAGGCGCGCCGAAGGGTCGGTGGAAGTCTGGTACAGCAGCTCCGGCGAGGTCGTCAAGCTCCTGAACGGCCACTTGGCAGGAACCACCGGCCTCAGCATCGACTGGCGCACCGTGCGCTTCTCTTCACTTCCTTCATGGCAAGCCGACTCGGGCACTTCTGCTTCGCAAGAGCAGCGGTACAGGCGCGAGCGGGATCTCATGCCGGGCTATCGCTTCGGCATTCGCGATGAAGTCGTTCGTACACCGATCGCACCGCCCGGCGACAGCGCCCTCTCCGGGACTGCCGCCAACTCCTTGCAATGGTATGAAGAGCGCAGCGTGTCGTTGCCCGCAAATTCTTCGCTGCCGAACGCGCGCTTTGCCGTCTCGCTTCTTTCAGGTACGCCTCAAGTCGTGTACTCGGAGCAATGCATTTCCAACGACTTCTGCATGAGCTTCGAGCGGTGGACACCTCCCGCGCCAGCAGCCGGCTCTCCGGCGGGCGCCGGGACATGAGAGCCCCGATTCGCACGCGCAGCAAACACCACTGGCCCCGTCACGTGGCGGTCGCCTGCGCGTTGGCGGCGAATTTCAGCGCGCTGGCACAGACTTGGGACAAGACCGCAGCCAACGCGCCGGCCAGCGATGCCGACGTGCGCCCCGGCGAACGCCTGAGCACCTGGTTGCTGCGCCAACCCGAGGGTGCCGCTGCGCCCGGCCTTGCATGGCGGGTCCCGCAGGAGCGACTCGCGCAGCAATTCCTCAAGAACACCTTGCTGGTTCGCATCGAAGCAGCGAACCGGCTCGCGGCGCGGGCCGATCAGGTCGAGCGGCTGAAGCTGATCACCTGGCTGCAGCAAATGCCAGTCACCGGCCGGGTGGCGCTCGGCGTGGTCGACCCGCGATGGCTGCAGGCCCATCCGGAAGAAGACCCAGTCCTGAGCGCCGGCCAGCAACTCGTCGCGCCGCCGGCCGACCTGAAGACCGTTGCCGTCGTCCGACCGAACGGCGAGCTTTGCCACGTGGCGCACGAAGCCGGCCGGTCCGCATGGGACTACGTCACGGCATGCGAACCCGTGGGCTCCTACGATTGGGCATGGGTTGCCCAGCCCGACGGCCGCACCGCTCGCGTGGGCGTTGCGCCATGGAACAGCCAACCCTCCGATGAGCCGGCCCCGGGCGCGTGGATCTGGGCCGCGCCGCGCGACATGGCCGACCTGGTCGCCGCATCCGAGGGAATCATCAAGTTCCTGGCAACGCAGGGACCTGCGCCACAAGGCAATGACAGCCTCGCGGCGGCATCGCCCGCGCGGATGGATCCGCAGGCTGCGGCAGCCCCTTCAACCACGGCATCCGTGCGCCCGCAACCCGTTCCGCAATACCAGCCCTACCGCGCCAGCGGCAACGACTGGGGCGAAACCGGCTTGCTGCAGACGCCCACAGCCCGAATGGGCCAGGCCGGCGACTTCCGGACCTCCCTGACCAACGTGCACCCGTATTCGCGGCTCAACGTGATGTTCCAGCCGCTGGACTGGCTGGAGGCCGGCTTTCGCTACACGTCCATCAGCAATCGCGCCTACGAAGCCAGCACAACCGGCCAGAGCA
This sequence comes from Variovorax sp. Varisp46, assembly GCF_059491885.1. Classification (NCBI taxonomy): domain Bacteria; kingdom Pseudomonadati; phylum Pseudomonadota; class Betaproteobacteria; order Burkholderiales; family Comamonadaceae; genus Variovorax; species Variovorax sp. Varisp46. The sequence goes on along the minus strand of NZ_CP168515.1, from coordinate 372,286 downwards.
ACAAGGACAAGAGCATCGACCTGAAGGTGCGGCTCCTGAGCGAGTCCGCCTATGTGCCAGAACTCGCACTGGGCTTTCGAGACCTTGGTGGTACAGGCCTGTTTTCTTCCGAATACCTGGTTGCCAACAAGCGCCACGGCGACCTGGATTTCAGCCTTGGCATCGGCTGGGGATACCTGGGCAGCAGCGGCAACATCCGCAACCCGCTGATCGCGCTGAGCAGCCGATTCAGAACGCGCCCCGGTCGTTCATCGTCAACGGGGGGCGAGGCGAACTTCGGCTCCTACTTCCGCGGCCCTGCGGCCCTGTTCGGCGGCGTGGTGTGGCGCACCCCCTGGGAGCCGCTGACCGTCAAGCTCGAGTACGAAGGCAACGACTACCAGCACGAGCCGCAGAACAACAACCAGCGGCAACGCTCCCCCTTCAACATCGGCCTCGAGTACCGCTACTCGCCGAACGTGGCCTTCAGTGCCGGCTTCGAGCGCGGCAACAAGGTGATGGTTGGCATCACCTTGTCGACCAACGTCGCATCGATGCGATCCAGCAAGGTCGCCGATCCGCCCCAGCCACGCTTTACACCAGAAGCACCCGCGAATCCGCCCGGGTGGGCATCCACGGCTGCCGAGATCGAGTCCCGTACCGAATGGACGGTCCAGCGCATCGCGCCGCAAGGCAGCGGCCTGCACGTCTGGATCACCGAGAGCAACACCGTCTATCGCGAAGCGCGCGTGCAGCAAATCATTGCCGTGCTGCATCGCGATGCACCGGCATCGGCAAAGACGTTCATCCTGCACTACAACGAACGCGGCCTGGCCATGCACGCACAGGTCGTCGACAGGGCCGAATGGGTGACGGCGCACTACCAGGCGCAAACGCCCGCCGAGAAACGGGCCGTCAGCCAACGCGAGTACGCACCGCCGCAGGACAACAGCGAAGACCGGCTCCTCGAGTTTCCGTCGAAGAACGCGGCCACAACCGGAGCAACGAGCACCTCGCAGCCCGCCGAACCCGCGATGGCTGCCTGGGAGCATCGTCCCCAGAAATTCTTCTTCGGGTTGACGCCCAGCTTCTCGCAGATCCTGGGCGGGCCCGATGCTTTCGTGCTCTACCAGCTCGGTGTCCAGGCAACGGCCGAGTACCGCTTTACGCGGAGCACCTGGGTGAATGCCGCGCTGAACTGGCGACTGGTGGACAACTTCGACAAGTTCACCTACACCGCGCCCAGCAACCTGCCGCGCGTGCGAACCTTCCAGCGCGAGTACGTCACGTCGAAGCGCTTGACCATGCCGGTGCTTCAGCTGACCCACGTGGGCCGGTTGAACGAAGACCAGTACTACAGCGTGTATGGCGGTGCGCTCGAACCCATGTTCGCGGGCGTCGGCGCCGAATGGCTGTACCGGCCGTGGCGCAGCAAGTTTGCCCTGGGTGTCGACATCAACCATGTGCGGCAGCGCGACTTTGCGCAGGACTTCGGCCTGCGCGACTACAAGGTCAACACCGGCCATGCCACCCTGTACTGGGACACCGGCTGGAACGGCGTGCAAGCCAGGGTCAGCGTGGGCCAGTACCTGGCCGGCGATCGCGGCGTGTCCATCGACATCAGCCGCCGCTTCGACAACGGCGTGACGATCGGCGCCTATGCCACCAAGACCAATGTGTCGGCGGCGCGGTTCGGCGAAGGCAGCTTCGACAAGGGCATCTACATTTCGCTGCCATTCGACGCGCTGCTGCCGCGGTCCAGCAAGTTCTCCGCAAACTTCACCTGGGCTCCCCTGGTGCGGGACGGTGGCGCAAAGCTGGGACGAATCAACCCGCTCTACGAAATGACGACCTCGCGGGACCCGAGGGCGTTCAGCTTCTCGCCGCCGGACGACAACAAGCCCAAGGCGGGGGACAACATTCTGGATTTCGGGCCGGCGCAGCAATAGCAAATGTTGGGCGGCATCCTTTGCGGATGCTGCTCTTGCTGATTTCGGCCTCTACTCGGCGCATCGCAAACGCAGCTGAAGTGCGGCCGTCGTTATTGCTCGAGATGCACAACCGCATTTGGCATAAACATCGGCGCACCGGGCGGCATCCGCCCCATCTTCCGAATAGTCACGTCCTGGATAGCCGTGGCACGGGCGGTGAAATCATTGATGACGATCGAATTGACGATGGCGGTATTTGGCGTTTGAATCATCGGATTCTCAATCAAAATACCGCCCATCAAATAGGTATTTCGCGACCCCAATGCCCTGGAAATTAAGAAGGGAGCGCTGGTGGCGGCCGACTTGGACGCCGACGTGTTGTTGTCGATGACGGTGGGGCTCAGGACTTTGATGCGCAAACCACCCAAACCCCATTCTCGAAAGGCCATACCGTTAGATTTGGCGCGCTTTGAAAGGGGGGAGAGAATCTCAATTAAACCAGAAAGGTCCCCGGTGCTAGGATCATAGTAAGCACACTCGATGGCTGTGGTAGATCCATCGTCCTCATGATTTGAGATTCGAATATCGACGGTTCTTTCACTTGCTCCCGCCAGCGCGTTCAGAGAAATCGCAATCCCATCGCCTGCGCAGTTAATTGTTTTTGGATTATTGATTCTTACGAAATCAAGGCGATCCGTCTTGAAATTCGGCTCTATATCGAGGCCAGCCTGCGGAGCAGTTCCATTTGTGTTTTTCCATACGGGATCGTCAACCACCAATCGCCTGACTGAGATAACCGACATGCCCTGACGGCGGTTATTGTCGGCGTGATGATTGCGGATGTAGATATCTTCGCAATAATCTTGAGCTTTGGTACTTCCGATGTAAATGCCATCGCCCCAGCAGTTGATAGTGATTGGATTGATGATTTTCACTTGTCCCGTGGTTCCGCAAATGGAGATTCCCATCCCCCACTCGCCACCACCAGCCTTATTGAGGTCTCGCCGCCCGTCGATACGCGCATTCTCGATTAAGACGTTTCCAACATCGTGCAGTCGCAGAATCTGATATGCCTTCGCCGAATGCGCAAGCAATTCAAGCCGCGCATTGTTTTCGAAGATGATGTGCGAATTCGAGGGAATAGTGATACCAACCGCCGTCAGACGATAGACCCGCGAAAGCACCAACCGCTTGCCTATGGACTCGTTGACGGCCCTCTGCAGAGCAGCCGTGTCGTCAGTAACTCCGTCCCCGATTGCACCAAACCTCTCCGGAGTCAAACCTTCAATAGCGCCCACACTCAGCGGGGCGACGGCGAGCGTCTTGAGAAGCTCACGACGTTGCATGGCGGCGCGCCTCTTCCAGAAAATTCAATTCAAACCGCTACCACGATCGGTGACGCTGAGTTCCCGCCGCTAACGACACGCTCCTTTGCCACCAGTGGCGAAATCGCATCTCGCACCCGATGCCGCTCCAGATGCACCCAGTCGACCACTTCCACGTGCGGCTGATAGCCAGCCAGCATTTGCTTCAGCGCAGCCTTCAAGGCTGGAACATCGCTGCTTTCAAGCGTTGCCTTCAGCACATCGAATTGGCGCCAAAGCTCTTCCCACGGTGGGCAATTTTCGTGCGCCTTCATCACGCGCGGATGCACCGTGGGCATGGCGTTGTTGCCGATCAACAGCTCTTCGTACAGCTTCTCGCCGGGGCGCAAGCCGGTGATGTGCAGTTCTATGTCGCCTTCGGGTGTTGCCTCGTCGCGCACGGTGCGCCCCGAGAGCTCCACCAGCCGACGCGCCAGATCGATGATGCGCACCGGGTTACCCATGTCGAGCACGAACACGTCGCCACCCCAAGCCATTGCGCCTGCCTGGATCACCAGCTGGGCGGCCTCGGGAATCGTCATGAAATAACGCGTGATGTCGGCATGCGTGAGCGTGATTGGCCCACCCGCTTCAATCTGGCGCCTGAACAACGGCACCACCGAACCACTGGAACCGAGCACGTTGCCGAAACGGACCATCGAGAAACAGGTTTCGGTACTCTGCTGCGCCAACCCTTGCAACGCCATTTCGGCCAACCGCTTGCTGGCCCCCATGATGTTGGTCGGCCGAACAGCCTTGTCCGTGCTGACCAGCACGAAGCGCCGGACCTTGCACTCCATTGCCACTTGCGCCGCGGTGAGCGTGCCGATCGCGTTGTTGCGCACTCCTTCGATCGGGTTGTGTTCGACGAGGGGCACGTGCTTGTAAGCGGCCGCGTGATAGACCGTGTCAGGGCGCCACGCATGCATGATCTCGCGCAGCCGGCGGGCATCGCACACCGAGGCCAGGAGCGGGATGACGCGCACTTCAGGCGCAAGCTCCTCGAGCTCCTGGTGAACGGCATAGAGCGCGTATTCGCTCAAGTCCACGAGCAGCAGGATCGATGGCGAAAGTTGGACGATCTGCCGGCAAAGTTCGCTGCCGATGGAGCCACCAGCCCCGGTAACCAGAACCACCTGGCTGCGAATGTGCTTGTGCAGCAAGTCGGCCACCGGTGCCACCGGATCGCGGCCCAGCAGGTCTTCGATATCCACCTCGAGCAGGTCATTGAATTGCACCCTGCCGTTAACCAGATCGGCCATGGCCGGCAACGTTCGCACATGCAAACGCAGCGGCAAGAGCCGATTCAAAATTTCAACGCGACGCAAATGGCTGGCCGACGGCATGGCCAGCAACACATCGGTAATGCCCTGCTTGGCGGCGTTCTGCTCCAACCATTCAACCGAGTGAATTCGCACGCCGTTGAGCGTGTTGCCCTGAAGGTGGGCCGCATCGTCCACAAAAGCACAAAGCATCATTTCGCGGCTTTGCGCCAATGCCGCGGCCAGCTGCAGGCCGGCGCCGCCAGCACCGTAGATCACCACTTGCGGCAGGGCCTTGCGATGAAGTGCGCTCATGTACAGGCCGCCCAGCCAATAACGAGCAAACATGCGGCAACCCGCAATCGCGAGGAAGAGCAACAGCGGCGCCAGAATGCCCACCGTGCGCGGCACACCCTTCACGCCGACCACGGAGAACATCAGTGCATAGCCGATGCCGAATACAGTGCAGGCCCGCACGATCGCCATCAATGCAGCGCTGCCGGCATAGCGAAAGATCGCCCGGTACAAGCCGAAGACCACAAAAAGCGGCAGCGCCAAGACCACGGCCATGACCGGCGCGGACCATTGCACCCCGCGCAGGGTTACCCATTGCTCATACCTAAAACTGAACGCCAGCCAAACGCAAAGCAAGCACAAAGCCGCATCCACGGCCAATGCCAGCAAGCGTTTGGCAGGACGTGGCAGCGCAAGCAGCGGGGCAGCCAAACGATTGATCACCTGAGTTCCACCCGCCGGAAGCGTTGTTTCATTTCTTCATTTTCCGTGAAGAAATACCAGGGCACACCCCCTGTTCTGGGTATTCCGCCACGGTCAGATGTGAGTTTGTGTATTTTTTGTGTCGAGACAGGTGGCGTGGTACTGAAGAAGATTTCCCTTTCTTCGAACCGAAGCCATGCTCAGTACAAGCTGCAAACTCAAGCCGCTTCCTTGTACTTGTACTCGGTATAACGGTAGCCACCGTACTTGTAGCCGTAGCTTCCGTAGTGCCTGCGCGAGAGGTCCATGCCGTTGAAGACCACGCCGTTAACTCGCTGCCCCGCGTGCGCCAGGCGCTTGACGCTCTCATTGAGCTCACCAAGTTGCGTGAGGCCGTCGCGAGCAACCAGCAAGATGGCCCCGGTATGTGCAGCCACTGCCGCGGCATCAGCCGCAACCAGCACCGGCGGACTGTCGATCACCACCAGGTCGTACTGGGCAGACATGGCATTCAGCAAGTCGCCCAGCCTTGACGACAACATCATGTTCGCCGGGTTAACTGGGTAGTTACCGGTCGTAAGAACGTCGAGGTTAGGTACGACCTGGGCATGGATCGCCTGCTCTGTGCTCATGTCTCCCACCAGCACCTCGGCCAGGCCGCCCTGCCGCGGAAGGCCGAAGGCTTTCTGGATGTGCCCCTTGCGCAAGTCGGCATCGATCAGCAGCACGCGTTTGCCGGCCTGCGCCATGATCACTGCGAAGTTGCCCGAAACAAAGCTCTTGCCCACGCCCGGCGTCGCACCAGTGATGAGCACCCGGTTGTTCCCGGATTCCATCATGGTCAGCTGCAGGGAGATGCGCAGGTTGCGCAAGCTCTCTATGGCGACACTTCCCGGCTCGGTGACGGCCAGGACCTGCACGCCGCCGGCACCGCCGGCAATGCGCTGAAGGATCTTCTCCTGTTCGACGGCAAGGGGGACAACGGAATAGACGTTCAATCCGAGACGATCTTCGATCTCTTGAGGATTCCGAATGCCGTTGGCCATTTTGCTGCGCAGGATGGCCAGCGAGATGCCAGCCAACAAACCCAGCACCAGCGACAGCGCCACAACCAGCTGCTTCTGTGGCTTCACAGGCCTCTTGGGCTCGGTAGCCTTGTCGAGCAAGCGCACGTTGCCAACCTTGCCTTCCTTGACAAGGCGCAACTGCAGCGAACTGTTGAGCAGCGATTTATAGAGTTCGCCGTTGACGCGAACGTCTCGCTCCAGCCGCAGCGCGTCTCGCTGCTGAACAGGCATGGCGCTCACACGGCGGTCGATGCCATCGAGTTCATGGCGGAAGGCAGCGATTTGCCCGTCGACCACGCGCACCTTGGGATTCGTTTCAGTAAAGCGCGCGAGCAGTTCGCGTCGCAGTTGCTCTGACTCGAGCTTCTTGGTCTCCAACTGCACCGCCTGGCTCAAGATTGCCTTGGCTTCCTCATCGAAGGCAACGGTTCCGTTCTTGTTCCGGAAGTTCGCGTACGCATCTTCTGAGCCTTCGAGCTGCTTCTTGAACTCGGGCAACTGCCGGTCGAGAAATTCGAGCGTCTTCTCTGCCTCGGCTGCCTTGCGTTCGATGTTTTGATGCACGTACTGCGCGCCGATTGCGTCAAGGATGCGCCGCAAGCGATCGCGGTCGCTGTCCTCAAGGGTCGCGCTGATCACGTTCGATTGCTTGCCCTGCTCACTGAGTTGGATCCGCTTTTGCAGATCCTCGGTGGTGGCAAGCACAGAAGCGCGAGAGACGACGAACTGCGCGCCGGGCTTGCCGTCGAGCTGCGAGACGATGAGCACGATCGTGCCACCGGGCGCCTGCCGACTCAGCAGCTTGCCGACTGTGCCGGTCAGCGGCTCCACCAAATCGGGGTGAGCAAGCGTGTACCGGCCATCGGCCTGTGCGGTAATGGTGAAGGGCGCCTGATCTTCAAACTCGGAGGGAACGTCGAACTTCGCGATGTTGATCGCCTCCGTGCCCGAGACGTAACCGCTCGCCCCCAGAAAACCGGGCTCTGATAACTCCTTGGAACGGCGGGCGAGCCACTTGCCGATCACCGGGATATATCGTGGCCGTGCGTCGATGTACAAGCGTGTTGCCTCCACCGCCCCGCCCATGATCATTCGCGACCGAATGATCTGGATTTCGCCAGTGGCTGGCGTCTTCACGTCGAACAGGCTTCCTGTATCGCCAAGAAAACTCTTCGCATCGGGCGCGGAGTCCTCGACCTGAACCAGCAGGTTGGACTGATAGATGGGCGTTGACAGCACCGTGTAGGCGACACCCAGCGCGACGGCGACGAACGTGATGCCCGCCACCAACCACTTACGGTCGATGAGGATGTCCAGGTATTCGGACAGATGAATTGCATCGTCATCGTCGTCGCGCAGAGGCCCGGCAACGGCAACCGACGAGGGGGATGGGGTAGCAAGGGAAGTCATGAGAGTTTTCTTATGCGTTCGACCCACGCACTGGCGCCGGCATCGATGAGTTGCAGGGCTTGCTCGAAGGCCGGTCGGCCCAAGCGATAGGGGTCGGGGATGTCGACGCGTGCAACCTCACCCAGACGGAACAATTTGCCGCGCGTGAGCGGGTGACGCTGGTTGATTAGCAGCCGCTGCTCTTCATCCATGACAAGGATCAGATCGGCCTGCTGGCACATCAGATTGGTCAGTTGGCGCGCGCGGTGGGCCTCGATGTCGAGCCCGCGCTCGGCCATGAGTTGACGCGCAATGGGATCAGCCGGCTGCCCCACCAGCGCACCAACGCCGGCCGAAGCTACCTCGAGCTGCGGCAAGGCAGCGGCGATCAAGGCCTCTCCCATCGGGCTGCGGCAGATGTTGCCGATACATACGACCAGAACGGACTTCATGACGCGGGACGGCCCAGCAGGTCAGCGACATCCGGTGGTCGCACAAGACTATTGATCACAATTAGAAAGCTCCCCTTCCGGCAACATTTTAGTTGCCAACTCTCACGAACCGGCTTCAAGGCGCGAGCACAGTCGGGCATCAAACACGCTCGGGCGGGCGACGCCATGCCAAGCGAGCCAGCAACTCGCCAAGTAAGAGTCCAATCCCGTCGGCCAGCAAGTCTCCCCACTCGGCAAACCGGTCAGGCGTGAAGGACTGCAGCACTTCGATGAATCCGCCATAAGTCAACAGCGCCGCGAGAACGACGACCGTGCGACCCGGGTAAGCACAATGACCCAAAAAGCCCAGCACGGCGTAGGCAAGCAAATGATTGGTCTTGTCCCATCCGGTGGAAGGTAGCGAGGTACTGACCGGCACGAGCGAAAGCACAAGAATCGCGATGGCGCTGCTCCAAAACGCGAGACGGAACAGCAAGCCAACTTGTCGCCTCGTCATTTTTTCTTTTTTGCGTGCTACGTGATCAGGCATGCACTACCTCGCCCGGGTGCAACGTGCGATCTGACGCCACCCTTGCCCCATAAGCTAGAGCGGCTCCCACCGGCATCCACGCGCGGCGGCCCAGCAGGCTGCCACCGGCCATTCCCGCATTCACACCCAGATGAGCGAATGGCTCCACTGTGCAGTCGTGATCGATCACGGCCCCGCAGTTCACGATGACACCTTCACCCAGTTGGGCACCTGTGCCCACGATAGCTCCGGCCATGACGGCGCTCCCCTGGCCCACGGTGGCTCTGGGCGATACAGTGGCTGCAGGGTGGATGACCGTTGCCAAAGCCAGCCCCTCAGCTTGAACGCGCTGGTGCAAGGCCTCGCGCGACGCGTTGTTGCCAATGGCCACAACCACTGCATCGACTTGGCCTCGGCATGTACCCAATATGGCAGTTGTTCCCCAAACAGGCCAGTCCCACAACCGCTGCGAGGGCACGGCAGCATCATCGAGGAAAGCCGTTAACGCGTAGTCCCGGCGCAGCAACACTGCCTCCGCGACGGAACGCCCATGGCCACCCGTGCCGATGATCAGCAAGCGTTTCATCGCCATTCCTTGTGTATTTGCGTTCAATGCGTCACACCGTCACGGTTCATCACTTTGACGAAGGTGCGCCAGAGAATGCGAACGTCGAACCAGAAAGACTGACGCTGAAGGTATTCAACGTCAAACTGAACCTTGATTGGAATTGGCAACTCGTCACGCCCGTTGACCTGAGCCCAACCGGTAAGGCCAGGCACCAAGAGATGCACACCATGCTGGGTACGCAACCCGATCAGATCTGCCTGATTGAAGAGCGCCGGGCGCGGCCCGACAAAACTCATGTCCCCAACCAGAATGCTCCACAACTGCGGCAACTCATCCAGACTGCTCTTGCGCAGAAAGGGGCCGATAGGCGTCAGGTACACCCCGGGGTCGGATAGCAGGTGCGTAGCCACCGCCGGCGTGCCAACCCTCATGCTGCGGAACTTCGGCATCTTGAAGATGCGGTTGTTGCTGCCCACGCGGTCGGACCAATAGAGAGCAGGTCCGCGCGAAGTGAGGCGCACGGCCAGCGCAATCACGACCACCGGCAGCAGCAACACCATGGCCGCGCAGAGCGCGAGAACCAGATCAAACAGACGCTTCATTCAAGTACCCTTCCGCCGCCCTCTTCAAACCCTCTTCGACACTGAGGGGCGGCGCCCATCCCAGCCGTTGCTTTGTGTCCGAGATATCCACTTGTAGCGAGCCACAGAGCCGTTGCGCAACACTGCGACGGCCTAGCACGGCGGCACCGAGCTCCAACCAGCTAACCGGCACGGGCAAGAGCCGCGCCGGTCGTCCCATCGCCTGCCCGAGGCGTCGCAGCAACTGGGAAGTCGAAAGGTCTTCGTCATCCGAAACCAGAAAGATCCGGTTTGCCGCAGCCGGGTGAGATATGCAGGTCACCAGCAGATCGACCAGATTGCCGAGTGCCACCATGCTGCGGCGGTTGTGCTCGATTCGGCCCAACGGCAGGGGCAAGCGACGCGCAACCGCGCCCATCATGGCGCGGAAGTTCGCCCCGACGCCGCGCCCATACACCAGCGGCGGACGAACGATTGCCACTTCCATTCCGGAGTCGATAGCCAACTGGCGCAAACCTGCTTCGGCCTCGTGCTTGGAGATTCCGTACGCATCCTGCGGCGCCGGCGCATCATCCACCCGGAAAGGCCTTCCGACCGCCGTCGCTTCGCCGTTCACCTTGATTGAGCTGACAAAGACAAAGCGCCTGACACCCGCCGCGGCAGCCTGCCGTGCCAAGTTCAAGGTGCCTTCCACGTTCACCGAACGGAATGCGCTCAGCGGGTCTTCCGCGGTGTCCTGCATCACATGCACACGGGCGGCGCAATGGACGACTGCGTGGGTCCCTCGCAGCGCTTCGCTCCAATCGGTGCCGCTGGACAAATCCCCCACCGCGCGCTGTTCAATCGAAGCCGGCAGACGCCGACTCTGCTGCCGGACCCCGGCCACGATTTCGAATGAAGCCATCGACATCGCACCTGCGCTCGAAACGCTCGACGAGCCGGTGGTCATCAACCGCCGAATAAGCTCGCTGCCCACGAAGCCGGTAGCGCCGGTGACAAGAACCCTCACGCGACCACCTCTTCCCACACCTGCATGGTTTTGGCTGCAACAAGCTCCTGCGAGAACTCTTGTTCGACCATGAGACGCCCTTGTGCGCCCATTTGTTCGCGCATCGCGCGATCACTCATGAGCGTCTCGAGTGCATTGGCCAAGGCCGTGATATCGCCGAACGGAACCAGGAGCCCGTTCTTGCCATCAACGACGACCTCTCGACAACCTGGCACATCGAACGTGACGATCGGCCTTGAGCAACTGGCAGCTTCGAGCAACGCCTTGGGCAATCCTTCGCGATAAGAAGGCAGGCACACCACGTGCGCATTGGCCAGCACCGAGGGCATGTCATTGCGGTTTCCCCAGTACTCCACCACGCCCTCCGCCTCCCAGGCTTTCAGGGTCTGCAGCGGAACACACGATGGGTTGTGGTCGTCACGGCCGCCCACCAACGCGAATCGCGCGCGGATACCGCGTTTTTGCAGGAGTCTCGCAGCCGCTACAAATTCGGCCACGCCCTTGTCCCACAACATCCGCCCCGGAAGCACAACGAGCATCTGCTGGGCGGACTCCGGTGTCGCGAGGAAAGCGTTCACATCCACCCCGGCGCCACGGATCAGCCGGATTTTTTCTGGCGCAATGATCTTCGCGTTCGACAACACCTGTGCGTCGTCCGGGTTCTGCAGAATCAAACGGGTGGTGGGATTGCGAAATGCAGCGCGAAACGCCTGGACGATGAACGGGCGCAAACACCGTGCAAGCATCTTCTGCGAAGAGAACACATATCCAAGGCCTGCCAGCGCAAACACCCTGCCCCCCGATTTTTTGGCCTTGCCGGCCATTGCGCTGTACAGGACGGGCTTGAGCGCCACGGCGTGCAGAACGTCAGGCTGAAACGCCTTGATGGCGGCGCGCACTTCTTTCAGCGCGCGCCATTCAGTCAACGGATTCTTGGAGCGCCGCTCCAGGAGCCACGGGAAAACCTCAATCCCCGACTTCTCCAGCAGTTCCGCGTGGCTTGAGATGCGACACAAGACCGCAACGCGATAACCTGCAGCCTTTGCGTGCAATGCCAACTGAAGACGATGGGAAACGAAGTACCAGTCTTCCGATATGACAAACATCAATCGCTTCATGGTGTCACTGACTCCTGCTCCGGCAACCATGCTCGGAACAGCACACACCAAAATTGTTGCTGCCAATTGCGCTTCGCGATCACATGCTCGATCCTTTTCTGGCGAATGGGCACGGGATTGAAGTAGCCGTCACGTTCCAAGGCTGCCCCGCAGAGTAGATCTTCTTCTGAGGGCTGCAGCGGTCCACGCAGTCGAGTTTCGCTGAGTACATGTATCGGTCCCCCACGCCGGGACGGTAGCGAGTAATGTTCCGAGAAAATTCACAAGCGAATCCGCCTGACTCGCAATCAATAAAAAGGTCATTGCGCCCCGAGCCAAGCTTGAAACATTAACACCGGCCATAGTTGATGGGCCAAGTTGCGTTGCCCACTCAGATGCTCTGCCCACTTTCGCCGAATGGGTTCAGGGTGAAAATAGCCTTGGTCTTTCAGGCGGCGCTCATCCAGCAATTCTTCGGCCCAACTACGCAGTGGACCACGCAACCAGTCATGAAGAGGTATGCCGAAACCCATTTTCGGCCGCTCTATCAGGCTGCGTGGCACGTGGCGGAACAACATTTCGCGCAACGGCCACTTGCCCACACCGTCGCGCACCTTATATGCGAGCGGGAGGCTCCATGCGAATTCGACAACCCTGTGATCCAGCATAGGCACACGGGTTTCCAAGCTCACCCCCATGCCCGCACGGTCTACCTTGCAAAGAATGTCGTCGGGTAAATAGCTCAACAAATCCAGGGCCATCATCTGGTGTACAAAGTTATCCGTCTCTGGCTCACGAACGGGATCCGTCAGCACGGTACGCGGTTCAACTCCACCCTTTACTACGGAGGCCGGATCTGCCCATGAACTCACCAGCGCCCGGTACAAATCCCCCGGCCCGGTCGCCCCCAAAACGCTCGCCCCTTTGTGCAGCTTGTCCCCCATATTGAATCGAGCCAATCTTGCTGGCAATAAACCTTGTATGGGGGTCAACAAACAATTCCATGTTGATGGCGAAAAGCTCGTCAGAGCCGTTGCAGTCATGTTGCGCAACCCCGAAGGCACTTTCGCGACCCTTCTCCAAACTCTATCGGCAAAAGGATAACGGCCATAACCTCCAAACAACTCGTCACCCGCATCGCCACTCAGAGATACCGTGACATGCGCACGTGCCATTTGACTTACCAAAAATGTTGGAATTTGCGAACTATCGGCAAATGGCTCGCAATACAAGCTAGGCAATTTTGGAATTACATCTAGAGCCTGCTGTGGCGACACATACAGCTCGTGATGATCTGTGCCTAAATGACGTGCCACTAGTTTGGCATGCTCGGCCTCGTTATAGCCAGCGTCATTAAATCCGATGGTAAAGGTCTTGACCGGTGAGCCTCCCTGCTCTTTGGAAACAGCCTGCATAAGCGCTACGATGGCGCTCGAGTCAATCCCGCCTGACAAAAATGCGCCGATCGGCACGTCAGCCATCATCTGTTTTCGTACAGAGTCCTTTAGTAAAGACTCCAACTTCTCAACGGCCTGCAGCGGCTCGCCGACAAACGGATGGGCCAAACCGTGGGCTACCGCTGCCTTGCCGCTCCAATATTTCGTGAAGTGAGGTGTGCGCTCTGTTAATGAGAGCGCCATCAGGCAACCAGGCTCAAGCTTGGAAATGCCTTGGTAAATACTAAACGGAGCGGGAATATAGCCATGGCGCATCAACAGCATTAAAGCACCGCGATCTACCTCAGCGGTAAAAGCGGGATGCGCTTTGAGCGCCTTTAATTCAGATCCAAATACAAACGCGGCGCCATCCCCGTGGCCCTGCCAGCCGTAATAGAGCGGCTTTTCACCAAGGCGATCTCGACCAAGGGTCAGAACTCGATCTTCCTTATCCCAGACCGCAAAGGCAAACATGCCGTTGCATTTTTTAATTGTGCCCTCTATTCCCCAAAAGTCAAATCCAGCTAACAATGTTTCTGTATCCGAGTGCCCGCTCCATGTGTTCTTCTGCACAAGCGACGCGCGATTACACGATTCATCCAACTGGGCACGCAAATCCAAATGATTATAAATCTCCCCATTAAACGCAATCACATATCGACCGGCTCCTGACTGCATGGGTTGATGCCCGGCAGGCGACAAATCGACTATAGCCAAGCGCCGGTGCCCCAGGGCAACGCCCTCATCAAAGTCCAACCAACATCCCGAATCATCGGGCCCGCGCCGCGCAATAGAACTAGTCATGCGCTGCAAAACTGGCTCTCCCCACAGGGATAAATTTAATGATAAAAAACCCGAGATCCCACACATCCTTATTATTCCTATTTTTATATTCTATTATTTTCGTGATATTCGGCTCGAAAGCACGTTGGCATATACTCGCTCAAACCGCTCCCGCGCGCGATCCATTGTGAATTCGGCTGATATACGGGAATGCATCTGCGCACCAAGATATTCTCGCTCCGCAAACGAAAGCTGGACCAGCTTTTCCATTCCTCCGGCCAGGGCAACAGAGTCTTGCTTGGGCACCACTACACCATCCGCACCAAGCAAGTAGGCGGCGTCACCCACATCAGTAACCACGCATACTTTGCGCATAGCCATAGCTTCCCCAACGACATTAGGAAAACCTTCGGTACGTGAAGACAAGCAAAATACATTCATGGCGGCCAAACAAACCGCTGCGTCACTACGCTGCCCCAAAAGCACAAAACGATCTTCGTTACCCGTGGCCTTGATCCAATTAACTAACTCGATATTTTTGGTATCAAAGTTGCGACCGACCATTAGAAATTTAACATTCGGGTATTTTGGTGCCAGTATTCCAGCAGCCCGTACAAAGTTGCTCGGATCTTTGACTGCGCTAAAGCGGCCCAACGTACCCACAACAATCGTATCCGCCGTAAAACCACACTCGGACCGAAGAGCGGCCACTTGCGTCGGCGTGGTCTCAAGGAGTGACAGGTCAAATCCGTTGGGCACCACTACCATGCGTTCAGCACGGTAACCCAGTCCGACATGTGCTCGGTACGAAGCTTCAGCGGCGCACACAATGGTATGGGGCACCCAGCGAGATAGCCGGGCACAAAGCCAACGTACCCAGACCGTTGCACGCGAGCCCCCCGCAGAAGCATCGGTGGTGCGAATGCCCCAGATGACGTTCCCAATACCCGCCAGACGGGCTGCCAATCCGCCCAAAAGATCGGCGTGGTACATCCAAGTTTGGACAATGTCGGGTCGTTGCTGCCGCAATAGCCGCATGACACGCCACAACGTTGCTGGAAAATCCAGCGGCGACCGCATATTCATGACCTCAACCGCGACGCCTTCGGCCTGCAGTTTCTTCCCGATTTCTCCCAGACCAGTGAGAGTAACAACTTGGTGCTGCCAAAGTGGATTAGATCGATGAGAGTCAATTAAACGCTTCAGCATTAATTCGGCGCCACCGACCCCCAAACCCACAATTACATGGGTGACCTTCACACCAAGACCCCGACTTGTTCAAACACCGCATCCCAGTGATCAAGAATCACCCTTAATTCGTACCGTGCGAGCACCGAAGCTCTAGCGTGATTGCCCAGTATTTTTCGCAAAACATCGTCGTCCATTAGTCGCTGAATCTCCTGCATCAAAGCAGTTTGATCATTTAGCGGCACCAGTAATGCGTCAATTCCATCGCGAGTAATTTCCCGTGGCCCACTAGGACAATCGTAGACTACACAGGGCAAACCAACGCCCATAGCTTCAAGCAACGCATTAGGGAAACCTTCGTGTCGCGACGTCATAACAAATGCGTCAGCTTCGGCCATGACATCCCACGGAGCTGTTGTCTCGCCCATCAAAATAACCCGCGCCTGCAGATTAAGCTCGGCGATTAAAGAAATCAATTCTGCGCGCGCAGGACCGTCACCGTAAATGTGTAGATCCCAAGCCTCATGACTTTTGGCCAGCATACCAAAAGCCCGAATGCTATGCTCAATCTGCTTTGCGGGGACGAGCCGACCAATACTAAGCAATATCCGACGAGGCGTTCCATTTCCTCTGCGCCAAAATTGCTTCAATTTTTGCGGCAGCGGATTAGGTATGCACGCTACCTTTTTTAGATATGGGTACAAACCGCCTATGCCGCGCATCACACCTTCGGTCTGCACAACAACGGCATCTGAAAATCTATACAAACGGGCGCATGCAAACTCCCAAAACTGTGAAGCTGGCTGGCTGGCAGGATCTCGACGCTCAGATATAACAACAGGCACGCCCGTGAAAGCCGTCGCGATTATTGCGGCAACGTTTACGTTGGGTAGAAATGAAACAACAACGTCCGCCGAATTGAAAATAATGATTTTTCGCAAAGCCAGAAGCCGCCGCCAATATGATATGAGCGACTTCCTGCGCAGCGGTACTAAATCCGCAAGGAATATCACGCTAACCAATGGCGACAAGGGATAAAAGGCGGCCCCGCCTCCCGAAAACGTAGCAATCAACGTCACTTCGTGGCCCCGTCTGACCCACTCATTGCATAACGTAGATGCCACACGTTCAGCGCCCCCTGCGCCCAGCGAACTCGTCATCAAAATAATACGCATCTATTTATTTCTCCGGGACGACGAGTTAGCCGGGGCAAATCGGTTATGCGCAAAATACAGCGCGACAAGCAAGAACATCAAGGAGTACTTAAAAACAAACGGCTCCTTTAACTCGATTGAAAAGAATAAAGCCACTAGCACCAATCTCAGAAATAATGGAAGCCATTTCAAACAAATGGCTAACACGTAGAGATAGGCCCCAAAAAAAATTACGGAAAATGGCAATCCCATCGAATAGTAAGCCTGAACAAATCCAGAATCATGGCCGCTCGGATTGGCCCCTTCTACAACACTATTTAAACCGGTGCCGTGGAACGTCTCCATCGACAACGGCGGAATTTCCTGTTCTCCAAGAGCGCTTATTGTCCCATCATCACCCGTCAAAAACCCAAAGGCCCAGTCATTAAAGTAATCGGAAGAAAACCCAACATCCAATAGACCTATCAATTTATCGAAGAAAAATATCTGGAGAACCCCTCCAAAGGCGAGGGCAAACAGAAAAAAGTGAAAGCGAAAGCGCAATGGCGAATCGAGCACAAAGATTGTCAAGAAAATAATTGACAACAACAATCCAGTCCTCCCAACAACGATGCATGACGCGGCCGACAACATCATCACAAAAAAAACCAAATAAGAAGATCTTCCTTTGATTTTTTCGTACACCTTATTCTCTCGCAATAACAACCATCCCAAAAAAACTCCGAGCGATTGAAGCAAAGACAAAGCCGCGCCACCCGCCCCAGCAAATCCCGGCGCTCTATAGATATATGTCGCATCATAATTTGAACCAGATACAGAAACAGCTTCAAACCAATCGCGATAATCAAAGCTAAAAAACGATATAAAAATCAATATCGCCTGCACACCTATGGCAATCAACACAGCAATAAGCAGTGTTTTTAAATCACCGCAAACGCAAACCACCAAACCAGCTCCCAAAAAAGAATATAGCGCCAAATGAATGAACCGGCTCAACTGGCCAAAATCCCCTACGAGCACGTACTGAATGATCACATACGGGAATGGCAAGAATAAAATCCATATCCTGGATTTAACAATTCTCACAAAATTCGCCCGCTCTTTCAGCGCCCAAAAAAACAAAACCAAAACAGCGAAACGCGCTGTAGTCAAAATCTCAATGGACTTGAAAGAAACGTTATAAATGAGCAAAAATATTAATGCCGAAAGCAACGAAATTTTTAAATATTTATCAAGCTTCCCTAGCATCATCACTTCATCTTTCTAAGCTTTACATAAATACCAAGAAGCCATGGAAAATCTGCGGTCCAGTGAAGTGCTTTATGTTTTAAAGAGGCCAATCGCATCTCATCCTTCTGCAACCTTATTTTCGCCTTATAAGCAGAAGTATCCCCCGACAAATAGGACGAGATCGCAAACGACATTCGCCTTGTTAAACGAGCGGACTCCACAGCCACCGGTGAAACCCCTAGCGACAGGGCGCGATCAAACGCGTGCTCATAACATTTTTCAATCCGCGTTCTATACGCTTCGCTCTTGGATATCCCTTGACCATGAATCCTATAACATCCCAGAGGTCGGCGGTCCAAGTAAATATCGCCTTTGCTAGCGCGCTCAATGTGCAGGTAATAGTCAACAACTTCTATGTTCTCAGGGCGCGAAAACTCAAGATCGCGTCTATACATAACACTGCTGTTAACAAAATACGCTCCAAACTTGAGCAAATCGTATATAGATCCTATCGCCGGATACTTTTCATCATTTCCTAAGATTTTTTCAGAACCCACGACTTTTACGGCATGGACAGCAAAAGAAATACTACTATTTTTTTCTAAGCAATCAACTTGGCTTTGCAATTTTGCGGGGAGCATGCAGTCGTCGCCATCAATATGCGAAACGTACTTCCCCCTGGCTTCGCCATGCACAAATAAAAAATTCTTGAAGGCGCCCATATTTTTTTCATGCAAATATGGTTTTACTACACCTCGATATTTTTTAGCGAACTCTCCGATAATCTCACGCGTCCCATCCGAAGAACAATCATCTGAAACAATCACTTCAAAATCGAAATTTGTTTTCTGATCAACGATACTCTGAAGGCATTCGCGAATATATTTTTCGTGGTTGTATGTGACGACACAAATCGACACCAGCGCCCCCCCGATCATTTCCAGACCTTAATCTCGCGAGACAATTTTGGCATTTTTTTTGATAAAAATCGGCGTACAGGGCGCACCCCCGTTGCACATACAGCCACTAAGCCGGCTCCGTAAATTACCAATAGGATGAATACGTACAAACGGCTTCCCTGCGGTGGTGTTGCGGCATACAGGATACATGTCACAATTAGCCCTGGAATTAAAATCGGAAACAGATCCTGCATTAACCATTTAAAATGCAACCCTTTAACGAATCGTCTGTGTACTAGAGGCACCCACGCAAAAAAGAAAAAAGCGTTTGCCACTAGCCACGCGAAACCCGCTCCAGGCGCACCATACTTCCAAGTAGCCCACACTAGCGATGGAATTAATACCAAGACAAAGATAATGTTGCCTCGTACGTGCAACGTTAGATCGCCTTTGGCAAACTGAAGATAATAGGGAAACCCGACCATTGCTAAAAAACCGTTACCAAGGGCGTAAAGCCGCAGCACTGGCGCGGCTTGAACCGCAACATGACTATTACCGGTCCAACTCCAGAGCAATTGCTCCGCGAAGACCGCGAGCACTAAACAGACTGGTATAGCTATGACAGCTACCAGTTGTGTGGCACTGCGGTATAACCTAGTTAGTCCGACCTCGTCGCCTTCAGCTTGGAGTCGCGCCAAACGGGGCAGTAGAGGAGTACTGATGGGGCCAGTAACCATCATCACGCCGCTCGCCGCTAGAACCGCTAAAGTGAAGTAGCCATAGTCGGCCAGCGGTAGCAGTTTTGACAGCACCAATTTGTCGGTTTGCGTAATCAAAACCCAGACCGATGAACTGAAGGCAATGGTTAGCGAAAACTTGAGCACTGCCTTGATAGGCGTGAACAATGAGGTCCTAGACCAACCAATCTTCTGCCCCTTCGGCAATGCCGGGGATAAATGATGGACCTTCGCCGCTAAACTTCCCAATTCGATCACCGCCACCAGCACTTGATAGGTGAAGAATATTGCGGGTGAAGGCTCTATATATATCAAAACAGGCAACACGCCCACAAACCGCAATGTCGCAATAACGGCGTTAAAGCCGCCCAGCCACACCAACCGTTCCGACCCTGAGATGCAACCGCGATATAGGCCCGACATCCAGCGCAGCGCCACGCCCACGGCCATGAGTTGTAGGGCCAATTGAACTTCTGCCGGGGGCAGAGCTTGTATGTTTAGCCAGCGACTGGCAATCACGCTGGCACACAAAAACATAGTGCCGCCGCCCAATATAGCGATGGTGAGAAAAATAATCTGTAGCGCTCGTACCAGGCGGCGATAGCTCAATGCGTCGGTGGCACCGCCTCTGAACCGGGCGGTTTCTCGAGCAACGGTGGGTGTAAGACCCAAATCTAGCAGGTTGAACCAAGCCTGCAACATAGTAAAAAACCCGACCAATCCATAAGCCTCCGCCCCCATATATTTTAAATAGAGAGGAAACATTACGACACCCACCAGCGTCACGTATACCTGTGTGGCGTAGCTGGCGATGATGTTGCGCTTGAGGGACATTGGTCTATGCCTATTTCGCCTTACTAGCCAAAAATTGCCGTTCTAGTTCCAACAAGTTGCGCTTACGCTCTTTAATTCGTGCGGCGGGCCGACCGGCATAAATTCCAAAAGCTTTGCAGTCCTTCTGCACCAAGCTTAAGGCGCCGACGGCTACCCCTTCTTCTAAAGTGACGCCGGGCAGGATGACGCTGCCGCTTCCTACAATGACATGCCTCCCGAGCAGGACATCTGCATGAGTCACACCGGTGAATTTGCTGGGCACGGTAGGATTGGTTAAGGTCTTGCCAGAATAATCATCATTACTTGAATAAATGGCCACACGAGAAGATATATTGCAAAAATCGGACACTGCAATTGCTCCCGCTCCTATTAGTGAAGAATAGGCTGCAATATGGACGTGATTTCCTATCGAAATCCCCCCTACTCCCGCGGAGATGATGCAGAAGTCGTCGATTCGAATATTGTTTCCTAGCTCAATCCGATTGAGGCCGTAAAAGGATGCTCGATCTGAAATCTGAACGTTTTCTCCAATAGTTAAGAACCCCAGCATTTCGATGGCCTCCCGGCTCAGCATAGCCATGGGTCAGCCACCTTGCACGATATCGATGACACGGTGCTGGTCTTGCTCAGGCAGCGCTGGATAGATTGGCAAGCAAAGTACCTTACGCGCGGCGGCCGTGGCCACAGGCAAGTTTTCTCGATGGGCCGAGGCCATTCCCCGGTACATTGGAAACTCTGAAATCAGCGGATAAAAATATCTACGAGCGTAGATGTTCTGATCCTTGAGTCTTTGGTAAAGAGCATCGCGGCTCAATGGGTAGTTTGATTCCACCAAAATTGGGAAATACGCATGGTTGGCGACCTGTTCTCCAGCGTCTTGTAAACAACGAATCCCTGGCACGTTCTGTAGTGCTTCGCGGTACGTGGTATCGATGCTTTTGCGCTTGGCAAGTGCGGCGTCCACATGCTGCAATTGCAACATGCCGAAGGCCGCATTAATTTCACTCATCTTCCCGTTGATGCCAGGCGCAACCACCGTGGTTTCATCCACGAATCCGAAGTTTTTCAGATGGTCGATGCGCTGCTTGGTTTTGGCGTCCGGGCAAATGATGGCGCCACCTTCAAAGGTGTTGAAGACCTTGGTTGCGTGAAAGCTGAGCACCGATAGGTCGCCATGGCGCAACACACTACCGCCTTGATCCTGAACACCAAACGCATGGGCAGCGTCGTAGATCACCTTGAGGTTGTAGTTGTCGGCAATCTTCTGGATAGCCTCCACGTCGCACGGATGGCCGTAGCAATGCACCGGCATGATCGCTGTCGTTTGCGGCGTGATGGCCGCTTCGATCTTTGTTGGATCGAGGTTCAGCGTGTCCGGATGAACGTCAGCGAACACGGGCTTGATCCCGTTCCACAACAACGAATGTGCGGTCGCGACGAAAGAATACGGCGTAGTGATGACTTCACCGGTCACTCGCAACGCTTGCAGCGCGGTGACCAGCCCCAACGTGCCATTCGAGAAGAGCGCTAGGTGCTTGACGCCTAAGTAGTCGCACAGGGCCTTTTCAAGTTGCTGATGGAACGGGCCGCCGTTGGTGAGAATCTTGTTGTCCCATATCTCCTGCAGATAAGGGATGAACAACTCCAGTGGAGGCAACGCCGGCTGGGTGACATAGATGGGGGATCCCTTATCTGCGGCGCAAGCGTCAATTGCTCCTTGCGTGGGCGGAACGAGCGCGAGAGGTGTCTTTGGCATATGCGTTTCCTTCAATCCGAGGTATTGCGATTGATGGCGCGGGCTGACCTTGAAGCGGGTTGGTCGTCATCGTCGCGAATGCGCGTCAACGCCACACTTACTTCAATTCACGCCTGCACCATGGATCGCTGCAATCACTTTTCCTGAGCCATGTACCAAGGCATGGCTAGTGCTAGCCCTTCGCCGATGCGTTGTGTGGGTGCGTAGCCCAGCAGGCGTTGGGACTTGCCGATGTCGGCCAAACTATGCCGCACGTCTCCGGCGCGGAAGTCTCGATGCACGGGCTGGACTTCTTGAAGGTGAGGGTAGTGCGGCAGCAGTTTGCTGTGCAGGTGGGAGTACAACTCGTTTAGTGTTGTGCGATCTCCCACTGCCACGTTGTAAACATGGTTCACCGCTTCAGGCTCATGCGCAACAGCGGCGAGCAGGTTCGCCTGGACAACATTGGCGATGAAGCAGAAGTCGCGGCTGGTTTCACCGTCGCCGTTGATGTAGACCGGCTCACCCTTCATCAGACTCGCAATCCATTTCGGAATGACCGCGGCGTAGGCGCCATTGGGATCCTGCCGAGGGCCGAACACGTTGAAATAGCGCAGGCCGATAGTGTTGAAGTCGTAGCAACGGGCAAAGACGTCCGCATACAGTTCATTGACGTACTTGGTGACTGCGTAGGGGCTGAGAGGCTTGCCGATGATGTGCTCGACCTTTGGCAGCCCTGGATGGTCTCCATACGTGCTGCTGCTGGCTGCGTACGTGAAACTCTTCACATCAGCGTCGCGCGAAGCCACCAGCATATTCAGGAAGCCACTGATATTCACGCCGTTGGTCGTGATGGGGTCGGCCAGGCTCCGGGGAACGCTGCCAAGTGCGGCTTCGTGAAGAACGTACTCCACAGGCGCGCCGCTTCCACTCGACGAGGCGTTCGCCGCAGGAAAGACCATGGCGCGCTGGCAATCGTCGAGGTTGCGGATATCGCCCTCGATGAAATGAAAATTGGCCCACTGCTCGGGCGTCACCAAGGTTTGAACCTCGGCTAAGTTGCGTTGGTGGCCGGTGGCGAAGTTGTCGAGGCCCACAACGCGCTGGTTGAGCTTGAGCAGGCTCTCAAGCAAGTTGCTGCCGATGAAGCCGGCCACACCGGTGACGAGCCACGTGTGAGACTCGGTGACTAGGCGAGCGCGAAGCTTGTCGTAAGCAGACGGGCTGGGAATGGGTTGGCTCATGGTGTCTGTGCCGCTCACAGTCGTCCATCCGCAGTGCCCAAAGGCAGCAGGCTTTTCACGTCGAACAACACGGCGCCGGGTTGACCCAGCGCCTTGATGCCAGCTTCGCCCAATGTCACGAACTGGTGGTGTCCCACAGCCAGCACGATGGCGGCGTATTGGCCGGGGGCAGGCATTTCGGTCAGACATTGCAGACCGTATTCGTGCTCCGCCTCGGCCACATCGATCCATGGGTCGAACACATCGACCTGCGTGTTGTAGCCCTTCAAGGTGTGCACGATGTCTACCACCTTCGTGTTGCGCACGTCTGGGCAGTTTTCCTTGAAGGTCAGCCCCAACACCAAGACCTTGCTGCCCAGCACGGGCACGTTCTTGCGCAGCATCAGCTTGATGACTTCGTCGGCGACATGGCTCGCCATGTTGTCGTTGATGCGCCGACCGGCCAGGATCACCTCTGGGTGATAGCCGACCTCCACTGCCTTGTGCGTGAGGTAGTACGGATCCACGCCGATGCAATGCCCGCCCACCAGCCCCGGACGAAAGGGCAGAAAGTTCCACTTGGTGCCAGCCGCCTGCAGCACTTCGAGCGTGTCGATGCCGAGCCGGTGAAAGATGAGGCTCAATTCGTTCATCAAAGCGATATTCACGTCGCGTTGCGTGTTCTCGATCACCTTGGCGGCTTCGGCCACCTTGATGCTGCTGGCCTTGTGCGTGCCGGCAGTGATGATCTGGCGGTACATCTGGTCCACGATCTCGGCCACTTCCGGCGTGCTGCCGCTGGTCACCTTCTTGATGCTGGGCAGGCGGTGTTCCTTGTCGCCGGGGTTGATGCGCTCGGGGCTGTAGCCGCAGAAAAAGTCCACGTTGAACTTCTTGCCGCTGAATTTTTCGAGCACGGGCACACACACTTCTTCGGTAGCGCCAGGGTACACCGTGGACTCGAAAACCACGACGGCACCTTGCGGCATCACCTTGCCGACGGTTTCGCTGGCCTTGACGAGCGGCGTCAGGTCGGGCCGATTGGCTGCGTCCACCGGCGTTGGCACGGTGACGATGAAGACGCCGCATTCGCGCAAGTCTTCAATGTGTGCGGTGAAGCGCAGCTGTTCGGCGGCCTTCAATTCTTCAGAGGTTGTCTCGAGCGTGCGGTCGTGCCCGGCTTGCAGGTCTGCAATGCGCGCGGTGTTGATGTCGAAGCCGACCACGGAACGCTTCTTGCCGAACTCCACGGCAAGGGGAAGGCCCACATAACCAAGGCCGATGATTGCAATGGGTTGATTTGGATGTATGGCTTGCATGATGGGAACACTGGAAAAGAACTTCGACAGCGCCCTCTCGATGGAAGCCGTCGCCCTATCGCACCTGAATCGCTGCCTTCAAGGGCCCGATCACTTCTCGCATCTCGTCAGAGAAGGAACAGCCCGGGCTTCAGTTCGCGTGCCTGACGTAGATCTCGCTGGCAGCATTGGCCACCGTCGCCGACGGCAGGATCAAGCTGACCACGCGGTTCCACTTGACCAGCGGCACGGGGTCGATATAGACCACGTCCTGCGACTGCAGCCTGAACTGGCTCGCAATGGCAAGCGCTGCCGGGTTCCGCGCATTGAGGTTGAAGATGGCGGGTGCACCCGTCGCGCCCTGGCGAATGACGTAGATCTGCCCGGCGTTGGCCGAGGAGTTCAACGTGCCCCCGGCTTCGCCCAGCGCTTCGCTCAGGCTGAGGCGGCCGTTGCTGCGCATGGGCAATGCCAGCGGGGCCACGACTTCGCCCATGAGGAAGACCTTGTCGTCTTCCCGGTTGGCCACGCGCACGGTGTCGCCGTTCTTCAGCGGAATGCTGTTGCCGTCGTAGCCGGCTTCGCGCAGCCTGGTCATGTCGATCCGGATCGACTGGCCGTTGCGAATGAGCGTGACCGCCGAGCGGTTGCCCGCGGCCGTAATGCCGCCGGCCCGGTTGATGGCTTCGTTCAGCGTCATCGGCACGTCGGTGAAGATTTGCGAGCCGGGGGTGCGCACTTCGCCTTCTACATACGCACGGCGGCTGCGGAACGACTGAATGCGCACGGTCACTTGCGGGTCACGGATGTGCGGAAGGAGCAGCTTGCCGATCAGGTCGGAGGCATCGCCTTCGCTCAGCCCCGCCACCCGCACGCGGCCGATGTACGGAAAGGCGACCTCTCCGTCGGAATCGACAATGAAGCCGGGGGCCACCTGCACGCCCGTCGGGTCCGCAGCCTGCGAAATGACGGCGCCGGCATTCGGCAGCAGTTCGGGGTGGTCGTAAACGATGACGCCCACCACGTCGCCGGGGCCGATGGTGTAGCGCTCGCTCTTGCCGAACAGCGCATTGACCTCAGGCGGAACGCCCTTCGGGGCCGCCTGCGCCAGCGTGCGCACGAGCGCGAGGGAAATGGGGGTGATCTGGCCTTCGGGCGCCTCGTCGGGAAGATAGCGGAACTGGGATGCCAGTTCGCCCCCTGCCTCGTAGGGCTCCACGTTGCCCATGCCCGGCACGACCGCGCAGCCTTGAAGCACCATCACACATGCCAGTGTCGAAGCCAACTTCAGGACATTTGCATTTCTTCTCAATTCCGATCCCCCAAGGAAATTCCAATTTTTTTAGCGCCAAAATAGCCAGGCGATAAAAACTACGCATGCACTCATTGCGGTGCAATTCTTTTTCACAATTCGTGGTTACCGCAGGCACACTGCTGGGCACTGCCAGGGCGCAGAGTGCCTCGTGGAGGCGCTGAACCGAGAACATGCAACTGCATGTCAATACCGGTCCGCTTGTCGTAGCGGCGGGCGTGATCCTAACAGTGGCACCCCGCTCGGATGAGTCACCACGAGGGCCCTGTTTCCTTTTGTAACTAAAACTACTGAAACTGGGTACACCTAAGCACGCACTTTTCTTTCCGCATCGCGGATGAGGTAAATAGATCAAATGCGCCGAATGCTTCACGCCGGACAGCCGATTCCGGCGCGCTTCCGCGGGCATACTCGACGCTCTTTCAACAGCAGAGCTCCAGCAGCCTTTTGAATCATGAGCATCCTCAGTGAATTCAAGGAATTTGCCGTCAAGGGCAACGTCATCGACCTCGCGGTGGGCGTGATCATCGGCGCCGCGTTCGGCAAGATCGTCGATTCGCTGGTGGGCGACATCATCATGCCGCTGGTGGGCGTGGTGTTCGGCAAGCTCGATTTCTCGAACCTCTATGTGGTGCTGGGCACCGTGCCCCCCGGCGTGGCGAACACACTGGCAGACCTGAAGAAGGCCGGCGTTCCGGTGCTGGCTTATGGCAGCTTCATTACGGTGGCCGTCAACTTCGTGATCCTTGCTTTCATCATCTTCATGATGGTCAAGCAGATCAACAAGCTGCGGAAGACCGAAGAGGCCGCGCCGCCTGCTCCTGCCGCAACGCCAGAAGACATCACCTTGCTGCGCGAAATCCGCGACAGCCTCAAGCGCCCTTAAGCGCCCTTCAGCACGCGGGCCATGCGCAGCGCCTCGACGAGGCTCGACGCATCGGCCAGGCCCGTGCCCGCGATGTCGAACGCGGTGCCGTGGTCGGGGCTGGTCCGCACCAGCGGCAGTCCCAGCGTCACGTTCACGCCCTTCTCCACGCCCAGGTACTTGACGGGGATCAGGCCCTGGTCGTGGTACATCGCAACCACCACGTCGAACTCGCCGCTGGACGGCACGCCCTGCCTGGCGCGCGCACGCATGAAGACAGTGTCGGGCGCATAGGGGCCGCTGGCGTCGATGCCTTCGGCGCGCGCGGCCTCGATGGCCGGCGCGATGATCTCGCGCTCTTCCGAACCGAACAGGCCGCCCTCGCCCGCATGCGGGTTGAGCCCCGCCACGCCGATGCGCGGCACGCGGCCGAGGGCATGCGTCAGCGCGCGGTGGGTGATGCGCAGGGTTTCGAGCACACCGTCGAAATGCACCGCCTCGATGGCGTGGCGCAGCGACATGTGGATGCTGACGAGCACGGTGCGCAGCTCGTCGTTGGCCAGCATCATGCGCACCGGCACGTCGGCCAGGGTGCGGCCCAGGTGGGCGGCGGCCTCGGCCTGCAGCAGTTCGGTATGGCCGGGGTACGGAAAGCCGGCGGCCGACAGCGCTTCCTTGTGCAGCGGCGCGGTCACGATGGCGCCGATTTCGCCGCGCAGTGCGGCCCGCGCAGCCCAGACGACGCATTCGCCGGCCACGCGGCCGGCTTCGGCGCTGATCTGGCCCAGCTCGATTGGCGATGGCGGCGCAATCACCTGCAGCACGGGAATGCAGCCCGGCGGCACCGCCGCGGCTTCGGCGGCGGTTTCGATTTCCAGCACCGGCCATGCCGGCAGCCCAGGTGCTGCGAGCGCCTGCGAGGCCTTGCGCATCGTGCCCACATCGCCGGCAACGAACGCGCCATGCGTTGCATCGGGCGCGTCGCGAAAGGCCTTGGCGATGATCTCGGGGCCGATGCCCGCGGGATCCCCGAGGGTGATGGCGATGGCAGCGCTCATTGGAAAGGCACCTCCGTGCTCCGCACTGCGGTGCAAGCTTGCTTGGGGCGGCCCGGCGCTGCGCTCATGCCGGGTTGTCGATGTCGATGAACTCGTGCTTCAGCCCGAGCTGCGCCGCAACGTGCCCGGCCACGGCTGGCGCGCCGTAACGTTCGGTGGCGTGGTGCCCGCAGGCCAGGAAGGCCACGCCCATCTCGCGTGCGTAGTGGGCCTGGGGCTCCGAGATCTCGCCGGTGATGAAGGCGTCGGCTCCGGCCGCGATGGCGGCTTCGAAGTAGCCCTGCGCGCCGAGAAAACCCAGTTCCTGCTCGCCGAAGCGCCCGGCCGATCCGGCATGGGCCACGAGCCCCAGTTGCAGGCCGAGCTGTGCGTTGTTGCCGAGTTCGGGATGCGCATCGAGCGGCAGGTGATAGGCGAAGAGATTGACGTCGTCACCTAGCAGCAGGCCCAGGCGCTGCTTCATCCAGCCGGTGACGCAGCCGTCCTGGCCGCGCCAGAACAGGCCATGGTGGACGAAGATGGCATCGGCATCGGCGTGGATCGCGGCCTCGATCAGCGCGCGGCTGGCGGTTACGCCCGAAACGATCTTGCGCACCACGGTGCGCCCTTCGACCTGCAGGCCGTTGGGTCCGTAGTCCTTGAAGCGCCCGGGGGCGAGCAGCAGGTCGAATGCGTGAAGCAGTTCGTGGCGGGTGGTGCTCATCGCGCCATTGTCGCGCCGCCCGCGATGGCCGCGCCATCCCGCATGGCATGGCCACGAGCGGCCAGGGGCAACAGCGCCAGCAGGAAGCCCAGCCCGGCCAGCGCCGCCACGTAGTGCGCCGGCGCCATGGTGTCGCGCTGCAGCCAGAGCGTGAGGATCACCGGGGTCAGTCCGCCGAAGACCGCGTACGACATGTTGTAGGCAAACGAAAGGCCGGTGAAGCGCACCGGCGCCGGGAAGGCGCGCACGCCCGCGATCGGCACCGTGGCGATGGTGCCCACGAACAGGCCCACCAGCGCGTAGTGCGCATAGAGCGTCGACGGCGTGCCGGGCAGCCCGCTGTAGAACAGGTAGGCCGTGGCGAACAGGCCGCCCCAGCCGATCAGCATGACGGTGCGCGTGCCGATGCGGTCGCTGGCCCAGCCGGCCAGCATGCAGCCGAGCGTCAGGGTCAGCGTGGCGAGCGCATTGGCTTCGAGCGCCAGCGCGGCGGGAATGTGGTGCACCTTCTGCAGGTAGGTGGGCGTGTACAGCACCACGACCACGATGGCGGCCGACAGCACCCAGGTCAGCAGCGCAACGTACACGCAGGCCAGGCGATGCTCGCGCAGCACGGTGCGCAGCGGCATCTCGCGCGCCACGCTGCGGCGCCCGGCCAGCTCCTTGAACACCGGCGTCTCGTGCAGGAAGCGGCGCAGGTACACCGACACCAGCCCGAACACACCGCCCAGCACAAAGGGAAGGCGCCAGGCGAACTCGCTCACCTGCACCGGCGAATAGTGCCGGTTGATGGCCACCGCAACCAGCGAGCCCAGCAGGATGCCGCCGGTGATGCCCGAGGTCAGCATGCCGATGCCGAAGCCGTAGCGCCTGGCCGGAACGTGCTCGCCCACGAACACCCAGGCGCCGGGCATCTCGCCGCCGATGGCCGCGCCCTGCAGCACGCGCATGGCCAGCAGCAGCAGGGGCGCCGCGACGCCGATGCTCGCGTAGGTCGGCAGCAGGCCGATCACCAGCGTGGGCGCCGCCATCAGGAAGATCGACAGCGTGAACATGCGCTTGCGGCCGAAGATGTCGCCGAAATGCGCGATGACGATGCCGCCCACCGGGCGCGCCAGGTAGCCGGCCGCGAAGATGCCGAAGGTCTGCAGCTGCCGCAGCCAGTCGGGCATGTCGGCCGGGAAGAACAGCGCCCCGAGCACGGTGGCGAAGAACACGTAGATGACGAAGTCGTAGAACTCCAGGGTGCCGCCGAGGGCGGACAGGCCGAGGGTCTTGTAGTCGCTCGAACCGAGCGTGCGTGCCGGTGCCGGCTGCGCGCCGTCCGGGAGGGTTGCTTGTGAAGTCATGGCTGGCAGGAAGGTCGTGACCGCGCGCCAGCCCGCGAAACCAGGTGAGAAAACGGAAAAATGGCGCGCCGACGAAATGCCTGGCCGCTTCCGCCGGGTGGGCAGCGCGGGAGGCCGGGGAAACATGGGCCGGGTGGGACCTGCAAGGCGATGCTACGGGTTAACCCGGATTCACGCAGTGCAGCCAGCTCAATCTCGACCGCGCGGCGCGGTTTCTGTTCCGTGCGGTTGAGGGACAATTGACAACATCGCTGCGCTCCACGGCAGCCTTCCAACGTCTTTTTCACCAATCTTTCATGAAACGCACCTGGCTGCTCTTTGCACAAGCCGTGACTGTCCTGCTCGCGGCCTATTTCGTCGTCGCGACGCTCAAGCCCGAGTGGATCCACAAGCGCGCGACCTCGCTGGGCGGCGTGGTGTCGATCGTCGAGGCGCCCGCGGGCAACCCGAACATCCCGACGGCCGGCAGCCTGAGCGTGCCGGCCAAGAAGGCTTCGCCGGCGGTGGTGAGCATCAACACCAGCAAGGCCGCGCAACGCCATCCGCGCAGCAACGACCCGTGGTTCCGCTTCTTCTTCGGCGACCAGGACGACCAGCCCCAGGTGGGCCTGGGCAGCGGCGTGATCGTGAGCGCCGACGGCTACATCCTCACCAACAACCACGTGGTCGAGGGCGCCGACGAGATCGAGGTAACGCTCAACGACAGCCGCCACGCGCGCGGCAAGGTGATCGGCACCGACCCCGACACCGACCTGGCCGTACTGAAGATCGAGCTCGACAAGCTGCCGGCGATCGTGCTGGGCGACTCCGACGCGCTGCAGGTGGGCGACCAGGTGCTGGCCATCGGCAACCCATTCGGTGTCGGCCAGACCGTGACCAGCGGCATCGTCTCGGCGCTGGGGCGCAACCAGCTCGGCATCAACAACTTTGAGAACTTCATCCAGACCGACGCGGCCATCAACCCTGGCAACTCGGGTGGCGCGCTGATCGACGTCAACGGCAACCTGCAGGGCATCAACACCGCGATCTATTCGCGTTCGGGCGGCAGCATGGGCATCGGCTTTGCCATTCCGGTGTCGATGGCCAAGATCGTGCTCGAAGGGATCGTGAAGGAAGGCCAGGTGCGCCGCGGCTGGATCGGCGTGGAGCCGAACGAACTCTCGCCCGAACTCGCCGAGACCTTCGGCGTGAAGGCGGACACCGGCGTGATCATCACCGGCGTGCTGCAGAACGGCCCGGCTGCCAAGGCCGGCATCCGACCCGGCGATGTGATCACTTCGGTGGGCGAGAAGAAGACGGACAACGTGCAGGCGCTGCTGACCGCGGTGGCCGGCCTGAAGCCCGGCAGCACCGCGAGGTTTGCGCTGCAGCGCGGCAGCGACAAGATGGAACTGGACGTGATGCCGGGCCTGCGGCCGAAGAGCCCGGTGCGGCAGGTACCGAATCAGCAGCAGCCCGAATAACGGGCGGCCGTCAGCCGGCGGGTCAGGACTGCGCCGAATCGGCGCTTTCGTCTTCTTCGGGCTTCCTGGCGGCACTGGCGAAGTACTTGGCACCGATGATGCCCACCTCGTACAGCAGGCACATCGGCACCGCCAGCGCCAGCTGCGACACCACGTCGGGCGGCGTGAGCACCGCGGCCACGACGAACGCGACCACGATGAAGTAGCCGCGGAAGGACTTGAGCTTCTCGATGGTCACCATCTCGAAGCGCACCAGCAGCATCACGACGATCGGCACCTGGAAGGCCACGCCGAAGGCGATGTACAGCGACAGGATGGCCTCGACGTACGATGAAATGTCAGGCGTCGCCTGCACCGCTGCGGGGGCAAAGCGCTGGATGAAGCTGAACATCTTGTCCAGCACGAAGAGCTGCACGAAGGCAATGCCGGCATAGGCCAGCAGGCTGCCGAAGAAGATCAGCGGCAGCGCGAATTTCTTTTCATGGCTGTAGAGCCCGGGCGCGACGAACATCCACGCCTGGTACATGAGCCAGGGCAGCGCCAGCAGCACGGCCGCCATCATCAGCACCTTGAGCGGCACGAAGAACGGGGAGAACACACCGATGGCGATGAGCTTCGCGTCGTGCGGCATGTGCGCCTTGATCGGCATCGCGATCAGGTCGATCAACCCGCCCGGGCCGGGCCAGATGGCCAGCAGGATGCCCGCGACCACGAGGCCATAGACGCAGTAGAGCAGGCGGTCGCGAAGCTCGACCAGGTGCGCCACGAACGGCTGTTCGGTGCCCGCCAGTTCGTCTTCTTTGTCTTTGTTCTTGTTGTCGGAATCGGCCATTGGAAAAGAAGATAGCGTGACGTCGGCCGGCGTGCGGCGCTCGCGGAACGCGGTGGTGGGGGACGCTAGTTGATCTTGTTGATCGTGTGCGGGCGGAAGCGCGCGACACGCGCGGCACCCGACAGCGCCTTGGTGCGCACGCCGTTGCGCGCCTTGTACCACTGCGGCGTGGCGCCCTGCTTCAGTCGCCAGTTCTTGCGGGGATGCTTGTATTCGGGCGGCGACGGCTCGGGTTCGGCCAGCGCCGAGAGGGTTTCGCCCGAACCGCTGAACTGCTTCTCGAATTCGCTCGCGCCGGTGTGGATGCTGTGCTCGACGTCGCGCGCCGCATCCTCGACGGTGGTCTTCATCTTGCGGAGCTCGTCGAGCTCCATCGAGCGGTTGACTTCGGCCTTGACGTCGTTCACGTAGCGCTGCGCCTTGCCGAGCAAGGTGCCGACGGTGCGGGCCACGCGCGGCAGCTTTTCCGGACCGATGACGATCAGCGCCACGACGCCGATCAGCGCCAGCTTCTCAATGCCGAGGTCGAGCACGTGCTGCTGCCCGCGCTCAGGACTTCTGACGCGCTTCGACGTCGATCGTCGACTTGTCGCTGTTGGCCGGCTGGCCAGTCACTTGCTGGGTGGGGGCCGGCGGGGTGGCGGCGTCGGACGAACCGTCCTTCATGCCGTCCTTGAAGCCCTTGACGGCGCCGCCAAGGTCCGAACCCATGTTCCGCAGCTTCTTGGTGCCGAAGATCATGACCACGACGAGCAGCACGATCAGCCAGTGCCAGATGGAAAAAGAACCCATGGAGAACTCCTAAGAATGTGTCCGATTTTAGTCGGGCGGAATGTGACAGTTTGGACTAACGCCACTCAACCGCGAAGCCACGGGCGGGGGCCGCCCATGACATGGACATGGAGATGGTGAACCTCCTGGCCGCCCTCGCTGCCCGTGTTGACGACGACCCGGTAGCCGCCGTCCGGATAGGGCCTGCAGCCCTGCTCCAGCGCCAGCTTGGGCGCCAGGATCATGATCTTGCCCATGAGGGCCGAGTCGTCGGGCGTGAGCTGCGCCATCGAAGCGATGTGCTTCTTGGGCACCAGCATGAAATGCACCGGCGCCCAGGGCGAGATGTCGTGAAAACCGAACAGGTCGTCGTCTTCGTAGACCTTGCGCGAGGGGATCTTGCCTTCAATGATTTTGCAGAAGACGCAGTTCGGGTCAGATGACATCTTTGGGTTCCATGGGACGGCCGTCGTTCATGCGGATCATGCCCTTCACGATCCGGTACAGGAACCACAGCGAGATCAGGCTCCAGGCGATCCAGCCCGGCACGAAGAACAGCAGCCAGAGCCACGAAGTAACGATGTACAGCAGGCCGGCCCACAGCACCGAGCGGATGCGCCAGCTGAAGTGCGATGCCTGCCAGGTGCCGGCCGCGTCGTCGCGCTTGACGAAGTCGATCACCAGCGCAATCAGCAGCAGCAGCACGGAGGCCTGCGCCCCCGGCACGACGGCGCCGATGGCCACGATCAGGTGCAGGATGTAACTGACCCAGCCCCAGGTCTTCAGGGAGTCGTCGGGTTCCACGTTCACGATGTCGTTGGCCATGGTCGATGTCCTTTCAATCGTTGGAGGCTTCGGATTCCCGCGCCTGCACCTTGCGCAGCGCTTTTTCCTCGATGCCGCTGGTGCCCTCGCGGCGCTCGAGTTCCGCGGTGACGTCGGCGGGGGAAAAACCGTAGTGCGCCAGCGCCACCATGGTGTGGAACCAGAGGTCGGCCACTTCGTTCACTATTTTGGAGCGGTCGCCGCCGTGGTCGGCGTCCTTGGCGGCCATCACGACCTCGGTGGCTTCCTCGCCGATCTTCTTGAGGAAGGCGTCGGGGCCCTTGTGCAACAGGCGCGCGACGTAGCTCTTCTCGGGATCGCCTCCGCGCGCGGGCAGGCGGCTTTCGATGACCGAGGCAAGGCGTGCAAGGGCGTCGGAGGTGCTGTGGTTCACTGTGGCCGTCATTTGTAGATCGACTCCGGGTCTTTCAAGACGGGTTCGACCACGGTCCAGCCGCCGTTCTCGTACTTGCTGAAGAAGCAGCTGTGGCGGCCGGTGTGGCAGGCGATGCCGGGCTCGTGGCCGAGCTGGGTGACCTTGAGCAGCACCACGTCGTTGTCGCAGTCGAGGCGGATCTCGTGCACGGTCTGCACGTGGCCCGATTCCTCGCCCTTGAACCAGAGCTTGTTGCGCGAGCGGCTGAAATACACCGCGCGGCCGAGCTCGGCGGTCTTTTCGAGCGCCTCGCGGTTCATCCAGGCGAACATCAGCACGTCGTTGCTGCCTTGCTCCTGCGCGATCACGGGCACCAGGCCGTTCGCATCCCACTTCACTTCATCGAGCCAATTCATCGCGGTATTGTCGGGGATGGGAAAAGACCCTTGAGGCACGTTCAACGGTCGATCCGCACGGGAATGCCCCGCGCGGCCATGCGGGCTTTGGCCTCGCCCACCGTGTGCTCGCCGTAGTGGAAGATGCTGGCCGCCAGCACTGCATCAGCGCCGCCGGTCTGGATGCCGTCGGCCAGGTCGTCGAGGCTGCCGACGCCGCCCGAGGCGATCACCGGCACATTGACGGCATTGCTCACGGCGCGGGTCAGTTCCAGGTCGAAGCCGCTCTTGGTGCCGTCGCGGTCCATGCTGGTGAGCAGGATCTCGCCGGCGCCGCGGCGCGCCATCTCGGCTGCCCATTCGACGGCGTCGAGGCCGGTGTTCTTGCGCCCGCCGTGGCTGTACACGTCCCAGCCCGCCCCACGCGTGGCGGCCTCTTCGGGGCTGCGGCGCTTGGCGTCGATGGCGACCACGATGCACTGCGAGCCGTATTTCTGCGAGGCGTCGTTGATCACCTGCGGATCCGAGATGGCGGCCGAGTTGAAGCTGGTCTTGTCGGCGCCCGCGTTGAGCAGCCGGCGCACGTCGGCCACGGTGCGCACGCCGCCGCCCACGGTCAGCGGAATGAAGACCTGCGAAGCCACGGCCTCGATGATCGGCAGGATCAGATCGCGTCCGTCGCTGGTGGCGGTGATGTCGAGGAAGGTGAGTTCGTCGGCGCCCTGCGCGTTGTAGCGCGCGGCGATCTCGACGGGGTCGCCCGCATCGCGCAGTTCGAGGAAGTTGACGCCCTTGACGACGCGGCCGCCGGTGACGTCGAGGCAGGGAATGATGCGTTTGGCAAGCATGAAAAAATGAACCGGTAGGAGATCAGAGAACGCGGAGCTGTTGCCAGCCCTGCCATTGGGCGCCGGGCGCCAGCAGGACGGGCTCGTCGATGCGGGCCGCCTCGACGCAGAGCATGTGGCGGAAGCCGTCTTCGGGCATGTCGGCGAGTTTCGCTCCGAGCACGGCGCCGGGGTTCCAGACCACGGTTTCGCTGCAGCTCGCGCTTTGTGCGATTTCGAGTGTGCTGCCTGGCTGCACGAGGCGCAGCGGCTTGGCGGGCGCGGCGTAGACGCTGTCGAATTCCGCGTCGAAATGCAGCGCCGCGGCGGTTTCCACATGACGGTCGTCGCGTAGCGAATCCCAGCGGTTGGCGCCCTGCAGGCCTTCGAGGCGCACGTGGGCGATGTCGTCGACGCGCAGATAGGTGTGCAGCGCGGCCGCAAAGGTCCAGGGCGCATGGTCGATGTTGACGAGCGTGAGCGTGGTGCGCAGCCCGCCGGCGGACAGGGTCGCTTCCAGCCGTGCCTCAAAAGCGTGCGGCCAGAGCCTCCGGGTGGCTTCGTTGTCGCGCAGCGTCAACCGCAGCGTCTGCGGCGCCTCGGCGGCCGCTTGCGACCAAGGCAAATTGCGCATGAATCCATGCTTGGGCAGCATGCCGCGCTGGTTGAACTGGGGGCAGCAGATGGGCACGCCGCCGCGAATGGCGGCCTGCCCGTCGAACACCGCGCGCGGACTCAGATAAAGTCGCTCCACCCCGCTGGCCGTGGCCCACGAGAGCACTTGGGCGCCATGCAATGCAACGGTCAGGGTGCTTCCATCGGCGCCCGTGGCGCGGATGGCGGGCTGGCCGCGGAACTCGATCAGGCTGGTTTCCATGCCCGGAATTGTAGGCAGCGACCGCGCGGTGGCACGGAATTGGCATCAAGGGCCCATTGCGTGCACGGGGCCTTCTTGGATACCCTGTGGCCGCTTGCATCGGGGGACAGCATGCAAGTCGGCCCCGTGCACTCGAAAATCACTCTCACACGACAGACAAAAAGGGGATACGCATGAAGAAGCTGCCGATGGCCGCATGGATCCTGATCGCGATGGTGCTCGGCATCGTCGTCGGCTACATGATCTTCTCGAGCTTTCCGGACAAAAAGGCCGCGAAAGAAATTGCAGATTACGTCTCCATCGTCTCGGACGTGTTCCTGCGCCTGATCAAGATGCTGATCGGCCCGCTGGTGTTCTCCACGCTGGTGGTGGGCATCGCGCACATGGGCGACGCCAAGTCGGTCGGCCGCGTGTTCGGCAAGGCCATCGGCTGGTTCCTGACCGCCTCGCTGATCTCGCTGGTGATCGGCCTGGTCATGGCCAACCTGCTCAAGCCCGGCGAGAACCTGGGCCTGCCGCTGCCCGACATCGGCGCCTCGGCCAACCTGGCCACCGCCAAGTTCACGCTGAAGGACTTCGTGAGCCACACGGTGCCCAAGTCGTTCGTCGAGGCCATGGCGAACAACGAGATCCTGCAGATCGTGGTGTTCTCGATGTTCTTCGGCGTGGCGCTGGCCTCGCTGGGCGACAAGGCCAAGACACTGGTGGCGGCCATCGAGGAGCTGTCGCACGCGATGCTCAAGATCACCGGCTACGTGATGAAGCTCGCCCCCCTGGCGGTGCTGGCCGCCATGGCCGCCACGGTGGCTGTCAACGGCCTGAGCATCCTGCTGAAGTTCGCGGTGTTCATGGGCGACTTCTACCTGGGCCTGTTCGTGCTGTGGAGCGTGCTGATCCTGGCGGGCTTCCTGTTCCTCGGCCCGCGCGTGTTCAAGCTGCTGGTACTCATCAAGGAAGCCTTCCTGCTGTCGTTCGCCACCGCGAGCTCCGAAGCGGCCTACCCGAAGATCCTGCAGGCGCTCGACCGTTTCGGCGTGAAGCGCAAGATCTCGAGCTTCGTGATGCCGATGGGCTACTCGTTCAACCTCGACGGCTCGATGATGTACTGCACCTTCGCGGTGCTCTTCATCGCCCAGGCCTACAACATCCACATGCCGATCAGCACGCAGATCACGATGCTGCTGATCCTCATGCTCACGTCCAAGGGCATGGCCGGCGTGCCGCGCGCCTCGCTGGTGGTGATCGCCGCCACGCTGAACCACTTCGACATTCCCGAAGCCGGCCTGCTGCTGATTTTGGGCGTGGACACTTTCCTCGACATGGGCCGCTCGGCCACCAATGCGGTGGGCAACTCCATTGCCACCGCGGTGGTCGCCAAGTGGGAGGGCGAACTGATGTCCGAGCGCGATGCCGAGGTCAACGCCCGCGCGATCGACGAAGAGGCGGCGGCCACCCTCGCCCACCCCGCACACGCGTGAGGCGCGCCATGAAGCCCAAGGCCACGCCGTCGGTTTTTCTCGCCGTACTGCTGCTGGCGGCCGCCATGCTCGTGCCTGCAAGGCCGGCACAGGCGCAGGAGCAAGCCCCCACCGCGCTGACCGGCACTCTTGCCAAGGCGCGCGAGACGGGTGCCATCACCATCGGCTACCGCGAATCGTCGGTGCCGTTCTCGTACCTCAATGCGCGCAAGGAGCCGATCGGCTATTCGATCGAGCTTTGCCGCGCGCTGGTGACGGCCATCGAGGACGCGGTGAACAAGAGCCTCACCATCAAGTGGGTGCCCGTCACGCCCGACTCGCGCATCGACGCGGTCGCGAGCGGCAAGGTCGACCTGGAATGCGGCTCGACCACCAACAACCTCGAGCGCCAGAAGCGCGTGAGCTTCTCACCGACGATGTTCGTCTCGGGTACCAAGGTGCTGGTGAAGAAGGGCTCGCCGATCAAGTCGTTCCGCGACCTCGCGGGCAAGAAGGTGGCGGTGACGGCCGGCACCACGAACGAGAAGACGCTGCGCGACCTGTCGGAAAAGTTCAAGCTGAACATCGACCTGCGGGTGGCGCGCGACCACGCGGAGTCGTTCGCGCTGGTGAAGAGCGGCCAGGCCGACGCCTTCGCGACCGACGACGTGCTGCTCTACGGCCTGATCGCGCAGGACGCCGCCAAGGCCAACTATGAGGTGGTAGGCGATTTCCTCTCCTACGACCCCTACGGGATCATGTACCGCAAGGACGATCCGCAGCTGAACAAGCTGGTCATCGACACCTTCCAGGTGCTGGCGGAAGACGGCGAGATCCATCGGCAGTACAAGCGCTGGTTCCTGCGCAAGCTGCCTTCGGGGGAGAGCATCAATCTGCCGATGAGCGAGCAGCTGGAAACGATCATCCAGACGATGTCGGTGAAGTCCGAATAGCTTCTTTTCAGGGCGCGGCCTGACGTTTTCTTACTCAGCGAACGGTCAGGAGGATTTCATCCAATTGCCTGAGGAACCCTGGGGCATCTCAACGGCATGGCGCCATGAAATTCTTTCTGGAAGCAGTGGCGGTACTCGGACTGGCCATCGTCCTGGCCGGGGTCATGCTGAGCCTGCTGGCAGGCGATCAAGACCTCGATGAAGCCGAGCCTGAACAGGAACCGGCACGCCCGCCCAGGGCGGCGCCAGCAATGCGTCAGGCCGCCAGTTCGTCCGCGCGGGCCTGCGCGGCGGCGAAGTCGAGGTCGCCCGAGTAGATCGCGCGGCCGCAGATCACACCTTCCACGCCGTCGGACTCGACTTCGCAGAGCTTGTCGATGTCGGCCATGTTCGACAGGCCGCCCGAGGCGATCACGGGGATGGTCAGCGCCTGCGCGAGCTTGACGGTGGCCTCGATGTTGATGCCCGAGAGCATGCCGTCGCGGCCGATGTCGGTGTAGATGATCGATTCGACGCCGTAGTCCTCGAACTTCTTGCCCAGGTCGGCCACCTCGTGGCCCGTGAGCTTGCTCCAGCCGTCGGTGGCGACCTTGCCGTCCTTGGCATCCAGGCCCACGATGATGTGGCCGCCGAAGGCGCTGCAGGCGTCCTTCAGGAAGCCGGGGTTCTTGACCGCGGCGGTGCCGATGATCACGTAGCGCAGGCCGTCATCGATGTAGCGCTCGATGGTGTCGAGGTCGCGGATGCCGCCGCCGAGTTGCACCGGGATGTCGTCGCCCACCTCTTTCAGGATCGCCTTGATCGCCGCATGGTTCTGCGGCTTGCCGGCGAAGGCGCCATTCAGGTCGACCAGGTGCAGCCGGCGCGCGCCGGCCTCGACCCACTTGCGGGCCATGGCGGCAGGGTCTTCGCTGAAGATGGTGGACTGGTCCATGTCGCCCTGTTTGAGGCGAACGCAGTGGCCGTCTTTGAGATCAATGGCGGGAATGAGGAGCATGGAAGTGACGCGAGTGTGCGGGATCCGGGCTGTGGGAGTGTCGGCCCGGTCGGAAAAATAGGTTCAGGGTTTCCAGTGGAGGAAATTGCGATAGAGCTGCAACCCGTGGTCCGCACTCTTCTCCGGGTGGAACTGGGTGGCAAAAATGTTATCGCGTGCGATGGCCGCGGTAAAGCTCGCGCCGTATTCCGCCTCGCCCACGCTGTGTTTGGGGTCCGCCGGACGGGCATAGAAGCTGTGCACGAAGTAAAAATAGCTCAGGTCGGGCACGCCCGCCCACACCGGATGCGGCTGGGCCTGGCGCACCTGGTTCCAGCCCATCTGCGGCACCTTGAAGCGGCTGCCGTCGGCCTGCAGGCGCCCGGCCAGGTCGAATTTGACGACTTCACCTGGAATGAGGCCCAAGCCGTCGGTCGGGCCTTCGTCGCTACGCGACAGCATCATCTGCATGCCCACGCACACGCCGAACAGCGGCTTGCTGGCGGCCGCCTCGAGCACCGATTCCTGAAGGCCGGAGTCGCGCAGCTCGCGCATGCAGTCGGGCATGGCGCCCTGCCCCGGCAGCACCACACGGGTCGCCTTGCGGACCACGTCGGGGTCGGAGGTGACGAACACCTCCACGCCCACCTGGTCGGCCGCATGGCGAACGGCCTGCGACACCGAGTGCAGGTTGCCCATGCCGTAGTCGACGACCGCGACGGTATTTGCTGCTACAGATTTCATAGCTGTTCGCTGGCGGGCTTCAGAGCGAACCCTTGGTCGATGGAATGACCCCGACGGAGCGGGGATCGATTTCGAGCGCGCCGCGCATGGCGCGCGCAAAAGCCTTGAACACCGTCTCGCACTGGTGATGCGCATTGACGCCCTTGAGGTTGTCGATGTGCAGCGAGACGAAGGCGTGGTTCACGAAACCCTGGAAGAACTCGTAGGTGAGCTGGCTGTCGAAGGTGCCGATCATCCCGCTGGTGAAAGGCACGTGCATCACGAGGCCCGGACGGCCCGAGAAGTCGATGACGACACGGCTCAGCGCCTCGTCGAGCGGCACATAGGCATGGCCGTAGCGGCGGATGCCTTTCTTGTCGCCGACGGCCTTGGCCACGGCCTGGCCCAGCGTGATGCCCACGTCTTCCACCGTGTGGTGCCCGTCGATGTGCAGGTCGCCCTGGCAGTCGATGTCGAGGTCGATCAGCCCGTGGCGGGCGATCTGGTCGAGCATGTGGTCGAAGAAGCCGATGCCGGTGGAAAGCTTGGCGCGGCCGGTGCCGTCGAGGTTCACGCTGACGGTGATCTTCGTCTCGGCGGTGTTGCGGGTGACCGTCGCTGTGCGATCGGCAATCTGGGGGGTGGTCATAGTGAGGCTTCGAGTGCCGCGAGCATCCGCGCATTCTCGTCGGCCGTTCCGACGGTGAGACGCAGGCAGTTCGCGAGCAGTTCATGCATTTTAGAAACGTTCTTCACCAGAACGCCGCGAGCCTTCATACCCTCGAAAGTCCTGGCGGCATCGGGCACGCGCAGGAGGATCATGTTGGCGTCGCTGGGCCAGGTCTTCACGCCGGGCAGGCGGCCGAGCCCCGTCATCAGGCGCTCGCGCTCCTCGCGGATCTGCCGGGCCTGGGCCTCGAACACGTCGGCATGCTCCAGCGCGAACAGCGCAGCCTCGCAGTTGAGCACGCTGATGTTGTAGGGCGGGCGCACTTTGTCGATCTCGGCGACCAGCGCGGCCGGACCCATCATGTAGCCCAGGCGGATGCCGGCCAGCCCGAACTTGCTGAGCGTGCGCATCAGCAGCACGTGGCCGTGCTTCGCCAGCCGGTCGATGTAGCTGCGGGCAGCAAAGGGCTGGTAGGCCTCGTCGATCACCACCAGGCCGCCCTGCGCGCCCTGGGCTTCGACGATCTTCTCGAGGACGGCGTCGTCCCAGAGGTTGGCGGTCGGGTTGTTGGGGTACGCGA
The DNA here is from genome assembly GCF_059491885.1 of Variovorax sp. Varisp46. Lineage (NCBI taxonomy): Bacteria > Pseudomonadati > Pseudomonadota > Betaproteobacteria > Burkholderiales > Comamonadaceae > Variovorax > Variovorax sp. Varisp46. The sequence goes on along the minus strand of NZ_CP168515.1, from coordinate 330,833 downwards.
GATAGACGATGGCGGGCTTCTCGCGCTGGATGGCGGCCAGCATGGCGGCCTCGTCGAGCTCGAAGTCGGCCGTGAGCGGCACGCCAACGAACTTCAGGCCCTGGAGCTTCGCGCTCATGGCGTACATCACGAAGCCGGGCACGGGTGCCAGCACGGCCGCACCCGGCAGGTCGCAGGCGATGGCCAGCAGCGAGATCAGTTCGTCCGACCCGTTGCCCAGCATCAGCGCGAAGCCTTCAGGCATTTGCGCATGTGCCGCCAGCGCGCTGCGCAGATCGGCGCCACGGTCGCCGGGGTAGCGGTTGAGCGCCAGCGTGCCGAGCCGCGTGCCGAGTTCGGCCTGCAGCGCGGGCGGCAGGCCGAAGGGGTTTTCCATGGCGTCGAGCTTGATGAAGCCGCGCGCGTCCTGCACCGCATAGCCATGCATGGCCCGCACGTCGTGGCGGATGCGGTCGAACGGCGGGCGAGCGGATTCAGGAGCGGTCATCGGGTGCAGTGATAGCTGTTCTTGAGGGCGCCGGACATGACCAGTTGCACGGGCATGTCGGCTTCGTAACTGTCGGCGTTGCGGGTCAGCTCGGTCTGGTAGAGCGAACGGGCCATGGAGGGTTCGAGGCGGCGGCCCTCGACGCAGAACAGCGGCTTCTGGCCGTTGCGCTGCGAAGATTCGACGCCTTCGCGCAGGCCTTCGAGCACGCCGACCAGGTAGTAGCTGGCGTAGGCCTTGCCCTCCTTCTCGTTGGCCTCGAGCGTGCGCAGCTCGCGGATGCTCATGGCCTGCGCGCCGGAGGCGACGGCGAGTGCGAGCAGCAGGAACGCGGCACGCTTCATCGGCATCACCTGCGGTAGCGCGGCGGCGGCGCGTAGGCGCCGTCGGCCGGGAAGGCGCTGGGCTGCGACGGGTCGGCGCCGCGGCGCTGGCGGCGCGGGGTGTCGCGCTCTTCGAGCTCGAACAGCGCGGCACCGATCACGCCGACGTTGCGCACGTCGCCGGCTTCGGTGTTCGCAGCGTAGGCGCGGCCGGGCGCTGAAAAACGGAAGGCGGCCACCTCGTTCTGGCTCTTGCGAAAGCCCTCGATGGTCAGCGACTGCAGCGGCCGCAGCACGTAGCCGCCGTTGCGCATGCTGCCGGGCTTGCCGTTGAGCACGTCGAGGCCGTCGACGGTGGCGATCACTTCGTAGCTGCGCTCGCTCAGGTTGCGAAAGCGCAGTGTGTAGCGCGCGCCTTCGACACCGGCGAGACGGAACATGTCCTCCCCGCCGCTGCCCCGGCGGGTGCGCTGCAGGGGCAGCGGACGGCCGTCCTCGTCGAGCACGGACCATTCGACATCGCCATCGGCCAGCAGCAGGTTGAGCCGCCGCTCGGGATTGCTGCCCACCGCGCGGCGCACGGCGGAGGCCTCGTTGTAGCCCACCGAGGCCACGTCGTCCGGCCGGTCGGACAGGCGCTTGGCGACGACGGTGCGGGTCTTCGATTCGATGCCCTCGCCCCATTGCGTGCCAAGCTGCGGCGCGGGTGCGGCCGGCGCGGCGGCGCTGGACGTGGCGCTGGCGGCGGCCGATTCGCGCGGAGCCTGCGGCATCTGGCTGCAGGCGGCCAACAGCGCGGCCCCCGCAATGGCAGTCGCGGCGAACCTGAACAGGCGCGAACCGAAGAGACGACCGATCATCTTGCTTGCTCCTCCCGAGGACGGGTTGTTGTTGGAGTTCAGATCTTACGCAGCCGCATGCGGGCGGCCTCGGCGTGCGCCTGCAGGCCCTCGCCCTCGGCCAGCGTGACGGCGACCGGGCCGAGCGCCTGGGCGCCGGCCTCGCTGACCTCGATCAGGCTGGAGCGCTTCTGGAAGTCGTAGACGCCCAGCGGGCTCGAGAAGCGCGCCGTGCCGCTGGTCGGCAGCACGTGGTTCGGCCCGGCGCAGTAGTCGCCCAGGCTCTCGCTGGTGAAGGCGCCCAGGAAGATCGCGCCGGCGTGGCGCAGCAGCGGCTCCCAGCGATTCGGTTCGCTGCTGCTGACTTCCAGGTGCTCCGGCGCGATGCGGTTGCTGATCTCGCAGGCCTCTTCCATGCTCTTCGTGTGGATCAGCGCGCCGCGGCCGTTGAGCGAGGCGGCGATGATTTCGGCGCGCGGCATGGTGGGCAGCAGGCGATCGATCTCGGCCTGCACGCGGTCGATGTAGGCGGCGTCGGGGCACAGCAGGATGCTCTGCGCCAGCTCGTCGTGCTCGGCCTGGCTGAACAGGTCCATCGCCACCCACTCGGGCGGCGTGGTGCCGTCGGCCAACACGAGGATTTCGCTCGGGCCCGCGATCATGTCGATGCCCACGGTGCCGAACACGCGGCGCTTGGCTGCGGCCACGTAGGCGTTGCCGGGGCCGGTGATCTTGTCGACGGCGGGGACGGTCGCGGTGCCGTAGGCCAGCGCGGCCACGGCTTGCGCGCCGCCGATGGTGAAGGCGCGCGTCACGCCGGCCGCGTAGGCGGCGGCCAGCACGAGCTGGTTCTTCTCGCCCTTCGGCGTCGGCACGACCATGATGATTTCGGCGACGCCCGCGACGTGCGCAGGAATGGCGTTCATCAGCACGCTCGACGGATAGGCGGCCTTGCCGCCCGGCACGTAGATGCCGACACGGTCGAGCGGCGTGACCTTCTGGCCGAGCAGCGTGCCGTCGGCGTCGCGGTAGCTCCAGCTCTCGCCCGAGGCCTTCTTCTGGGCCTCGTGGTAGCTGCGCACGCGGCGTGCGGCGGCTTCGAGCGCGCCGCGCTGCGCTGCGGGCAGCGACTCGAAGGCGGCCTTCAGTTCGGCCTGGGTCAGCTCCAGCTCGGGCAGCGTCTTCGCGTCGAGCTTGTCGAAGCGATTCGTGTACTCCAGCACCGCAACGTCGCCACGCGTTTGAACGTCGGCGAGGATGTCCGCCACCACCTTCTCGATGGCCGCATCCGCGTCCGCGGACCAATGCAGCCGCGCCTTGAATTCAGCGTCGAAGCTGGCTGAAGTCGTGGACAGTCGGGCGGGGGCTGCTTTCAGAGTCATGTGCGTGATGTTCAGGCGGAAGGAATGGCCGACGCGAACGCGTCGATGATGCGGCGGATGGGCTCGCGATTGAGCTTGAGCGCCGCCTGGTTGACCACCAGCCGGGCGCTGATGTCCATGATGCGTTCCACCTCGACGAGGTGGTTGGCCTTGAGCGTGTTGCCGGTCGAGACCAGGTCGACGATGGCGTCGGCCAGGCCCGTGAGCGGCGCCAGCTCCATGCTGCCGTAGAGCTTGATCAGGTCGACGTGCACGCCCTTGCTGGCGAAGAAGTCGCGCGACAGGCCCACGTACTTGGTCGCCACACGCAGGCGCGAGCCCTGCTTCACGGCCGAGGCGTAGTCGTAGTCGGCGCGCACGGCCACGCTGAGGCGGCAGGCCGCGATGCGCAGATCGAGCGGCTGGTACAGGCCCTGGTTGCCGTGTTCGAGCAGCACGTCGAGCCCGGTCACGCCGAGGTCGGCGCCGCCGTACTGCACGTAGGTGGGCACGTCGGAGGCGCGCACCAGCACCACGCGAACGTCGGGGCGGGTGGTGCCAAGAATGAGCTTGCGCGACTTCTCGGGGTCTTCGGTGACCTCGATGCCGGCGGCCGCCAGCAGGGGCATCGTTTCTTCGAAGATGCGGCCCTTGGAAAGCGCCAGGGTGATCATGCGGCGGCTCCGGTCAGTCGTTCGATGTCGGCGCCCAGGCCGCGCAGCTTGGCTTCCATGCGGTCGTAGCCCCGGTCGAGGTGGTAGATGCGGTCGATCAGGGTTTCGCCCTCGGCCACGAGGCCGGCGATGACCAGGCTGGCCGAAGCGCGCAGGTCGGTGGCCATCACGGTCGCGCCCGAGAGCTGCTGCACGCCCTCGACCATCGCGACCTTGCCCTCGACGTGGATGTTGGCGCCCAGGCGAACCATCTCGTTCACGTGCATGAAGCGGTTCTCGAAGATGGTTTCGGTGACCATCGAGGCGCCGCGCGCGATCACGTTCAGGGCCATGAACTGGGCCTGCATGTCGGTCGGGAAGCCGGGGTATTCGGTGGTGCTGAAGCTCTGTGCCTTCAGGTGTTCGCAGGCCGGGCCCTTGGAGCTGACGCGCACGCCGTCCTTCTCGCAGGCGACGGTGCAGCCCGCGTCGCGCAGCTTGTCGATCACGGCGTCCATGTGGTCGCCGCGCGCGTGGCGCAGGAAGGCCTCGCCGCCCGTGGCCGCGACGGCGCAGAGGAAGGTGCCGGCCTCGATGCGGTCGGCCACCACCGCGTGTTCGCAGCCGTGCAGCTTCTCGACGCCCTGGATGCGGATGTGGCTGGTGCCGTGGCCTTCGATCTTGGCGCCCATGCGGATCAGCATTTCGGCCAGGTCGACGATCTCGGGCTCCTGTGCGGCGTTCTCGAGCAGCGTCTCGCCCTCGGCCAGTGCGGCGGCCATCAGAAAGTTCTCGGTGCCGGTGACGGTAACCATGTCGGTCAGGATGCGCGCGCCCTTCAGGCGGGTGCGGCCTTCGGGCAGGCGCGCGACCATGTAGCCGTGGTCGACCACGATCTCGGCGCCCATGGCCTGCAGGCCCTTGATGTGCTGGTCGACCGGCCGCGAGCCGATGGCGCAGCCGCCGGGCAGCGACACCTTGGCATGGCCGAAGCGCGCCAGCAGCGGGCCCAGGGCCAGCACGGAGGCGCGCATGGTCTTCACCAGCTCATAAGGCGCTTCCGGGTTGTTCAGGTCGCCGGCATTCAGGCGCACCGTGCCGCCGTCCTTCCCATCCTGGCCGCGCTCGGCCACGACGCCCATGTTGCGCACCAGCTTGAGCATGGTCGACACGTCCTGCAGGCGCGGCACGTTGTGCAGCGTCACGGGCTGGTCGGTCAGCAGCGCCGCGCACAGTTCGGGCAGCGCGGCGTTCTTGGCGCCGGAAATGAGTACTTCGCCGCGGAGCTCTCGCCCGCCGCGAATCAGAAGTTTGTCCATCGAAATTCCAGCGAAATCAGGGGCCTGCGAGGGCCGGGGAGTTATTTTTCCACCGCCGCCCATTCGGCCGGCGTGTAGGTCTTCATCGAAAGCGCATGCACCTCGTCGGTGTGCATTTTCGCACCGAGGGTGGCGTAGACCCGCTGATGGCGCTGGATCGCGCGCTTGCCCTCGAATTCGGCCGAGACGATGGTGGCATACCAATGCCGGCCATCGCCCTCGAGCGTGATGTGCTCGCACGGGAGGTGGGACTGGATCAGGGCCTGGAGTTGTTCGGCGGTCATGGGGTCTGGAGAAGAAGCGTTCAGCCTCGGATTTTGTAGCCGATGCGCAGGAGATGGACAGCGATGGCGCTCACCGCCAGCCACGCGGTGCCGACGATGCCCAGGCTGAGCCAGGGCGATGCATCGCTCACGCCGAAGAAGCCGTAGCGGAAGCCGTCGATCATGTAGAAGAACGGGTTCAGGTGGCTCACGCTCTGCCAGAACGGCGGCAGCGAGCCGATCGAATAGAACACGCCCGACAGGAAGGTCATGGGCATGATCAGGAAGTTCTGGAACACCGCCATCTGGTCGAACTTCTCGGCCCAGAGGCCGGCGATCAACCCGAGCGTGCCGAGCATCGCGGCCCCCAGCAGCGCGAAAACGACGATCCAGACCGGCGCCACGAAGTTCGGCATCGCGAAGAAGACCGTGACCGCGAACACGCCCAGCCCCACGGCCAGCCCGCGGATGACCGATGAGCCCACGTAGGCGAAGAACCAGCCCCAGTGCGACAGCGGCGTGAGCAGCACGAACACCAGGTTGCCCATGATCTTGCTCTGGATGATCGAGGACGAGCTGTTGGCGAACGCGTTCTGCAGCACGCTCATCATCACGAGGCCCGGCACGAGGAAGGCCGTGTAGCCGACGGTGCCGTAGACCGTCACGCGGCCCTCGAGCACATGGCCGAACACCATGAGGTACAGCAGCGCGGTAAGCACCGGCGCACCGACCGTCTGGAACCCGACCTTCCAGAAGCGCAGCGTCTCCTTGTAGAGCAGCGCGCGCCAACCGGTCACGGCCATCATGGAGCCCCCTTGCTCGGCACTGCGTGTCCTCGCTTCCCCCCGAGGGGGAGCTTCGCTTGCTTGGGGCGGCCCGGCGCGGCGCTCATCGCGCCACCTCCAGCGGGGTCTGCTCGCCGGCCATCAGGTCGATGAACACGTCTTCGAGATCGGCCTTGCGCATTTCCACGTCTTCCACCGCGACGCCGGCTTCGCGGATCGCGGCCAGCAGTTGTTCGACTTCATGGGCGTTCTGCGCCGGCAGCTGCACGATGCGCCCGGTGATGCGCGCATGCTGGGCGATGGCCCAGGGCAGCATGGCGTCGGTCTTGAAGCGCAGTACGTTGCTCGCGGCCGACTTCAACAGTTCGCTGGTGCGGTCGAGCGCGATCACCTTGCCGAGCTTGAGCATCGCGATGCGGCTGCACAGCGCCTCGGCTTCTTCGAGGTAGTGGGTGGTCAGCAGCACGGTGCTGCCCTGCTTGTTGAGCCGGGCGACGAACTGCCAGAGCGTCTGGCGCAATTCGACGTCGACGCCGGCCGTGGGCTCGTCGAGCACGATCACCGGCGGCTTGTGCACCAGCGCCTGCGCCACAAGCACGCGGCGCTTCATGCCACCCGAAAGCTGGCGCATGTTGGCGCCGGCCTTGTCGGCGAGGCCCAGGCTGTGCAGCAGCTCGTCGATCCAGTCGTCGTTGTTCTTGATGCCGAAGTAGCCCGACTGGATGCGCAGCGATTCGCGCACGTTGAAGAAGGGGTCGAACACCAGCTCCTGCGGCACGATGCCGAGCTGGCGGCGCGCCTCGGCGTAATCGCGCTGCACGTCGAAGCCGTGGACGCTGATGGCGCCGGCCGTGGGGCGCGAAAGCCCCGCGAGCATGCTGATGAGGGTGGTCTTGCCCGCGCCGTTCGGGCCGAGCAGGCCGAAGAACTCGCCCGGCTCGATCTGGAAGCTGACCTCGTCGACCGCCTTCAGCCCTTGCTTGCCTTGGGCTTTCTGCTGTCTGGAGGGGGGATAGGTCTTGGAGACCGATTGGAATGAGATCGCGGGCATGGGAGCCCGCGATTTTAAGGGGCCGCTTTACAAGCTGCCGCGCAGCGGCCCGATACCCTCATGCGGCCGCCGCCGGGCCGCCCCAAGGCGGGCCGCGCCTCCCCCTCGGGGGGTGGCGAATTACACGCAGCAAAGCGGAGTGAAAAGCCGGGGGGCCAACAATGTCAGGGCGCCGCGGGCAAAAGGCCCGCAATGCCGTACAGCGCGGCCAGCTCGCGCAGCCGGGGCGAGAGGCCCTTGACGGAAAAGCCGCGTCCCAGGGCGCTGGATTCGCGCCGGCATTCGAGCAGCACGGCCAGCGCCGACGAATCGAACTGGGCCAGCGCGGTCGCGTCGACCACGGTGGACGACGAGTCGACCTGGCCCTTCAGCCCCTGCTGCAGCATGCGCATGCAGGCGGGGGCCTCGTCGTGGGTGAGTCGGGTCGGCAGGACCAGCATCGTGCGCTCCGGTCAGCTCTTGCCGTTGCCCTTGTTGCGCGCGACCAGTGCGGCGATCAGGCCGTCGACACCGCTCTTGTTGATTTCCTGCGCGAACTGGGTGCGGTAGGTGTCGACCAGCCAGACGCCCAGCACATTCAGGTTGTAGACCTTCCAGCCGGCGCCCTGGCCGGGGGTCTTCTCGAGGCGGTAGTCGAGCTGGACCGGATCGCCGCGGCCCTTGACCTCGGTGCGCACCAGCACGTCCTTGTCGTCGGGCGAGCCGCGGAACGGACGGATGGTGACGGTCTGGTCGGTCACCTGGTCGAGCGCGCCGGCATAGGTGCGCACCAGCAGGGTCTTGAATTCTTCCTGCAGGCGCTTCTGCTGCTCTGGCGTGGCCGTGCGCCAGGCCGGGCCGACGGCCGAGGCCGTCATGCGCTGGAAGTTGACGTTGGGCATGATCTTGCTGTCGACCAGCAGCATGATCTTGTTGACGTCGCCCGACTTGATGGACGAGTCGGCCTTGATCGTCTCGAGCACGTCGGTCGAGAGGCGCTTGACGAGCGCATCGGGCGCTTCGTCGGCGGCACGGGCGGGCTGGACGAATGCGAAAGCCGCACCGAACAGCAGGGCACCGGCCAGCACCAGGCGGCCGAGATCGCGACGTTGCAAGGTCTTGTCGTTCATGGAGGGTCCCTTATTCAAATTTGAAAATCCACAGGCATCCGGAAAAGCCGGATGCTGAAACAGGAACGGATTCGAGGCGCATGGGGCCGACCGGGTTCCTGTCCGGGAGGTGAAGCCTTGCAACCGGATGCAAGCAGCCTTCCCTCCATGCTGCTCCTCGGCTTACTTGTCGCCGCCGTCGCTGCCGTCGCTGCCGTCGCTGCCGTCGTTGGGCGGATTGCCGTCGTAGACCTGGCTGCGGCGGTGCTGCAGGAACGCATCGCGCGTGAACGAATACTTGTCGAGCGCCGCGTCGCCGAGCAGGCGGCCGGCGCGCAGGTACTGCGAACGCGTGTCGACGACACGCAGCACCGTCAGCGAATTGCGCCAGGGGATGTCGCTCACATGGCCCAGCGGATCGCCGTACATGTCGAGCGGCTTGGCCGCAGTGTCGCGCACCGTCGAGGGGCCCAGCAGCGGCAGCACGACATATGGGCCGGCGCCGACACCCCAGTAGCCCAGCGTCTGGCCAAAGTCTTCCTCGTGGCGGGGAATGCCCGCTTCGGTCGCAACGTCCAGCAGGCCGCCGAGGCCGAAGAAGGTGTTGACGTTCAGCCGCATGAAGGTCTCGGCGCTGTTCTGCAGCTTCAACTGGGCCACGTTGTTGGCCAGGCTCCAGACATCGCCGATGTTGGAGAAGAAGTTGTTCACGCCGGTGCGCACCATCGAGGGCAGCGCCTTCTGGTAGGCCGTGGCCACGGGGACGAGCACCGCATCGTCGACGGTGTCGTTGAAGCGAGAAACACCGCGGTTGAATGGCTCGAACGGGTCGGCCGGATTGGCGTTGGGGCCGGTGGCGCAACCGGCCACCAGCGCGAAGACGGCTGCTGCGCTCATCCAGCGCGCATGGCTCGCTACGTTATTCATAGCAGCAGAAAGAGGGGCTCGTGTTTTCATTTCTTATTCGCTGTTCCAGGCGTCGAAGAATTGCCTTCGGCCGCCTTGCTGTACAGGAACTGGCTGATCAGGTTCTCCAGCACCACGGCCGATTGGGTCGAAGTGATGGTGTCGCCGGCCTGCAGTGCCTTCTCCTCGGCGCCCGCCTCGATTCCGATGTACTGCTCGCCGAGCAGGCCACTGGTCAGGATCTTGAGCGAGCTGTCCTTGGGAAAACTGTAACGGTTTTGCAAAGCCAGCGTCACGTCGGCCTGAAAGGACTTGTCGTTGAAGGCGATGGATTCCACGCGGCCGACCACGACCCCCGCGCTCTTGACCGCGGTTTGGGGCTTGAGCCCGCCGATGTTGTCGAAGCGCGCGGTGACCGCATAGGTCTTCTGGAAATTCAGGCTCAGCAGGTTGGCCGACTGCAGCGCGAGAAACAGCAGCGCCGCCGCGCCGATCAGCACGAACAGGCCCACCCAGATGTCGTTGTTGGAACGTTGCATATCGACTCTTCCTAAATGCCTACGGATTGACTCATTCGAGAATCACCGCAGAACCGGCTTTGCCGGGCTGCAGGTGTTGCCCCCTGCAAGGGGGAAGGAGGCCACACGAAGTGGGCAAGCCTGGGGGTGTACTCGTTCATATGCTGAACATCATCGCGGTGAGCAGGAAGTCGAGCCCCAGTACCGCCAGCGATGCCGTGACCACGGTCTTCGTGGTCGCGCGCGACACGCCTTCGGGCGTGGGCTGGGCCTCGTAGCCCTGCAGCAGTGCGATGAAGGTCACGGTGAAGCCGAAGACGATGCTCTTGATGACGCCATTGCCGACGTCGCGCCATACGTCGACGCCGCCCTGCATCTGGCCCCAGAACGCGCCCGGGTCCACGCCCAGCATCAGCACGCCCACCACGTAGCCGCCCATGATGCCCACCGCGCTGAACACAGCCGCCAGCAGCGGCATGGTGATCACGCCGGCCCAGAAGCGCGGCGCGAGAATGCGCTGCACCGGATCGACCGCCATCATCTCCATGGCGCTCAATTGCTCGTCGGCCTTCATGAGGCCGATCTCCGCGGTAAGCGACGTACCGGCGCGTCCGGTGAAGAGCAAGGCCGCCACCACGGGCCCGAGCTCGCGCACGAGACTCAGCGTGACCAGGAGGCCGAGCGCTTCGGACGAGCCGTAGCGCTGCAGCGCGTAGTACATCTGCAGCCCCAGCACGAAGCCGACGAACAGCCCCGACACGCCGATGATCGCGAGCGAGTAGTTGCCCAGGAAATGGATCTGGTCGCGCACCAGCCCGAACCGGCGCATGATCTGCGCGCCCGGTCCGATCAGGCGCGTGAAAAGCTTCGCGCCATAGCCCAGGTTGGCCAGATGGCGGCGCACCGCGAAGCCGAGGTCGGCTGGTTTCCACCAGGTCATGAGCGCCCTCCTTCCACATTGCCGAAGTCGTCTTCGATGCTGACGCCGGGGTAGTGGAAATGCACCGGCCCGTCGGGCAGCGCATTGACGAACTGATGGACCAGCGGATCGTCGCTCTCGCGCACTTCGTCGGGCGTGCCCTGCGCGGCAATGCCGCCGTTGGCCAGGATGATCACGTGGTCGGCGATGCGGAAGGTTTCCTCGAGGTCGTGCGACACGATGATGCTGGTGAGTCCGAGCGTGTCGTTGAGCTGTCGGATCAGCCGCGCCGCCGTGCCGAGCGAGATCGGGTCGAGGCCGGCGAAGGGCTCGTCGTACATGACGAGATCGGGGTCGAGCGCGATCGCGCGCGCCAGCGCCACGCGCCGCGCCATGCCGCCCGACACCTCGCTGGGCATCAGGTCGCGCGCGCCGCGCAGGCCGACGGCATCGAGCTTCATGAGCACGATGTCGCGCACCAGCGCTTCGGACAACTGGGTGTGCTCGCGCAGCGGGAAGGCCACGTTGTCGAACACGCTCATGTCGGTGAACAACGCGCCGAACTGGAACAGCATGCCCATTCGGCGCCGCGCCGCGTAAAGCGCCGTTGCGTCGAACCTGACGACGTCCTGACCATCGAAGAGCACCTCGCCGCGCTGCGCCTTCTGCTGTCCGCCGATCAGGCGCAGCACAGTGGTCTTGCCGCCGCCCGATGCGCCCATCAGGGCCGTCACCTTGCCGCGCGGCACGGTGAAGGACACGCCGTCGAGAATGGCGCGCGCGCCGTAGCCGAACGTAACGTCGCGGAACTCTACAAAGGGATGTGGCAGTGGTGCGGCTGGGTCCATCTCAATAAAAAAGCCGGGCGCCCTTTCAAGCATCCCGGCATGCGGTTTCCGGCGGATGATACCGGGGACAAACCCGGGCCCGCGAAACTGAAACAAAAATCAGCGAGGCAAGTCGCTGAATCCCATCAAAAATTCATCGACCGCGCGGGCAGCTTGACGGCCCTCGCGGATCGCCCAGACCACCAGCGACTGTCCGCGGCGGATGTCGCCGGCGGCGAACACCTTCGGCACGTTGGTGGCATAGCCCCCGATGAAGTCGACCGTCGCCTTGGCATTGCCGCGTGCATCCTTCTCGACACCGAAGGCATCGAGCACGGTGGCCACGGGGCTGATGAAGCCCATGGCGAGCAGCACGAGGTCGGCCTTGAGCACCTGCTCGCTGCCGGCCACTTCCTGCATCTTGCCGTCCTTCCATTCGACGCGAACGGTCTTCAGGCCGGTGACCTTGCCCTTCTCGCCGATGAACTCCTTGGTGGAGATCGCGAACTCGCGCTCGCAGCCCTCTTCATGGCTGGAGCTGGTGCGCAGCTTGATCGGCCAGTACGGCCAGGTCAGCGGGCGGTTTTCTTCCTCGGGCGGCTGCGGCATCAGTTCGAACTGCGTGACGCTCGCGGCGCCATGGCGGTTGCTGGTGCCCACACAATCGGAGCCGGTGTCGCCGCCGCCGATGACGATCACGTGCTTGCCGTCGGCGCGCAGCTGGCCCTTGACCTTGTCGCCCGCGTTGACGCGGTTTTGCTGCGGCAGGAACTCCATCGCGAAATGGATGCCGTCGAGGTCGCGACCGGGCACCGGCAGGTCGCGCGATTGCTCGGCGCCGCCGGTGAGCACCACGGCGTCGAACTCTTTCTGCAGCTGCTCGGGCGTGACGGTTTCCTTGGCGAGGTTCGTGACCTTGGAGCCCTTGCCCAGCGGATCCTTCGCGGCGCCGACCATCACGCCGGTGCGGAAGGTCACGCCTTCGGCCTTCATCTGCTCGACGCGCCGGTCGATGTGCGACTTCTCCATCTTGAAGTCGGGGATGCCGTAGCGCAGCAGGCCGCCGATGCGGTCGTTCTTCTCGAACAACGTCACGTCGTGGCCGACGCGCGCCAGTTGCTGGGCGGCCGCCATGCCGGCCGGGCCCGAACCCACCACCGCCACCTTCTTGCCGGTCTTGTGCTTGGCGGCGCGTGGCGCCACCCAGCCTTCGTCCCAGGCGCGGTCGATGATCGCGTGCTCCAGCGACTTGATGCCGACCGGGTCGTCGTTCACGTTGAGCACGCAGGCCGCCTCGCAGGGCGCGGGGCAGATGCGGCCGGTGAACTCGGGGAAGTTGTTGGTCGAGTCGAGCACCGCGAAGGCGTTTTGCCAGTCGTTGCGGTACACGAGGTCGTTGAAGTCCGGAATGATGTTGTTGACCGGGCAGCCGCTGTTGCAGAACGGCGTGCCGCAGTCCATGCAGCGCGCGCCCTGCACCTTGGCCTGTTCGGTGTTCAGGCCGACGACGAATTCCTTGTAATGCTTGACGCGCTCGTCGACGGGCTTGTAGCCCTCCTCGACGCGCTCATGCTCCATGAAGCCGGTGATCTTTCCCATCGTGATTCCTTTACACCCCCGTTGCTTGCTCACTGCGTGTAGCCGCCTCCCCCCTCAAGGGGGCAACACCAGCGGCCCGGCAAAGCCGGTTCCGCGGTGTTCCCCGAAGGGGCTGTGACTGTTTCACGCGCTGCACGCCGTACAGGGATTCATTCTGTTTTGGTTGATCTTCAAGCTGCGGCCGGGGCCGTTTGCGGTGCGGGGGCCAGCGCATGCGGCTCGAGGCCGATGTGCGCGTTGTTGCCGCTGCTCGTGAGCTCGACCTTGCGGTCGTGCAGTTCGGCCAGCGCGCGCTTGTATTCGTTCGGGAACACCTTCACGAACTTCGTGCGCGACACCGACCAGTTGTCGAGCAGTTCGCGCGCGCGCTTGCTGCCGGTCCAGCGGTGGTGCTCTTCGAGCAGCTTCTTCAGCTGCGCTTCGTCGGTCACGCCGCCGTGCCAGATCTTGCGATGCACGCTGGCGGTCTGCTCGGCGGAGGTCAGCACCTTGTCGAGCGAGACCATCGAGAGGTTGCAGCGCGTGGCGAACTGGCCGTCCTCGTCGTAGACGAAGGCCACGCCGCCGCTCATGCCGGCCGCGAAGTTGCGGCCCGTCTTGCCAAGCACTGCCACCGTGCCGCCGGTCATGTACTCGCAGCCGTGGTCGCCGGTGCCTTCGATGACTGCCGTGGCGCCCGACAGGCGCACGGCGAAGCGTTCGCCGGCCACGCCGCACAGGTAGGCCTCGCCGGTGGTCGCGCCGTACAGCGCGGTGTTGCCGACGATGGTGTTGCGCGCCGCTTCACCGCGGAACTCGAGGCTGGGGCGCACCACCACACGGCCGCCGGAGAGGCCCTTGCCCGTGTAGTCGTTGGCGTCGCCGATGAGGTACAGCGTGATGCCTCGCGCCAGGAAGGCGCCGAACGACTGGCCGCCCGTGCCTTCAAGCTGGATGCGGATCGAGTCGTCGGGCAGGCCCTGCGGATGCACCTTGGTCAGCGCGCCCGAGAGCATGGCGCCCACCGAGCGGTTGACGTTGCGCGCCACCTCGATGAACTGCACCTTCTCGCCCTTCTCGATGGCGGGACGCGACTTCTCGATGAGCTTCACGTCGAGCGCGCGTTCGAGACCATGGTCCTGGTTCTCCACATGGAAGCGCGGCACCTCGGCCGGCACATTCGGCAGCGCGAACAGGCGGCTGAAGTCGAGGCCCGAGGCCTTCCAGTGTTCGATGCCCTTGCGCATGTCGAGCAGGTCGGCGCGGCCGATCAGGTCGTCGAACTTGCGGATGCCGAGCTGGGCCATGATCTGGCGCACTTCTTCCGCAACGAAGAAGAAGTAGTTGACGACGTGCTCGGGCTTGCCCGAGAACTTCTTGCGCAGGATCGGGTCTTGCGTGGCCACGCCCACCGGGCAGGTGTTCAGGTGGCACTTGCGCATCATGATGCAGCCCTCGACCACCAGCGGTGCGGTGGCGAAGCCGAACTCGTCGGCGCCCAGCAGCGCGCCGATGGCGACGTCGCGGCCGGTCTTCATCTGGCCGTCGGCCTGCACGCGGATGCGGCTGCGCAGGCGGTTGAGCACCAGCGTCTGCTGCGTTTCGGCCAGGCCGATTTCCCACGGGCTGCCCGCGTGCTTGATCGACGACCAGGGCGATGCGCCCGTGCCGCCGTCATGGCCGGCGATCACGACGTGGTCGCTCTTGCACTTGGCCACACCGGCCGCGATGGTGCCGACGCCGATTTCGCTCACCAGCTTCACGCTGATGCTCGCATGCGGCGCGGTGTTCTTCAGGTCGTGGATGAGCTGGGCCAGGTCTTCGATCGAGTAGATGTCGTGGTGCGGCGGCGGGCTGATGAGGCCCACGCCCGGCACGGCATAGCGCTGCTTGCCGATGTATTCGGTGACCTTGCCGCCCGGCAGCTGGCCGCCCTCGCCCGGCTTGGCGCCCTGGGCCATCTTGATCTGGATCTGGTCGGCCGAGTGCAGGTACTCGGCGGTGACGCCGAAGCGGCCCGACGCGACCTGCTTGATGCGCGAACGCAGCGAGTCGCCGTCCGCGAGCGGCAGGTCGACCTCGACGTTGGCCGCGCCGATCACGCTCTTGAGCGTGTCGCCCTGCTTGATCGGGATGCCCTTGAGTTCGTTGCGGTAGCGCGCCGGGTCTTCACCGCCCTCGCCCGTGTTGCTCTTGCCGCCGATGCGGTTCATGGCAATCGCGAGCGTGGCGTGCGCCTCGGTGCTGATCGAGCCGAGCGACATCGCGCCGGTGGCGAAACGCTTGACGATCTCCGCAGCCGATTCGACCTCGTCCACCGGAATCGCCTTGGCCGGATCGATCTTGAACTCGAACAGGCCGCGCAGCGTGAGGTGGCGGCGGTTCTGGTCGTTGATGAGCTGCGCGTATTCCTTGTACGTGTTCCAGTTGTTGGCGCGCGTGCTGTGCTGCAGCTTGGCGATGGCGTCGGGCGTCCACATGTGCTCCTCGCCGCGCGTACGCCAGGCGTATTCGCCGCCGGCGTCGAGCATGTGGGCCAGCACCGGGTCGTCGCCGAAGGCGGCCTTGTGCATGCGGATGGCTTCCTCGGCGATCTCGAAGACGCCGATGCCTTCCACGCGGCTGGCGGTGCCGGTGAAGTACTTGTTCACCGTCTCGCTGTTCAGGCCGATGGCTTCGAACAGCTGCGCGCCGCAGTAGCTCATGTAGGTGCTGACACCCATCTTCGACATGATCTTCGACAGGCCCTTGCCGATGGCCTTGACGTAGTTGTAGACCGCCTTGTCGGCGCTCAGCTCGCCCGGCATGTCGGCGTGCATGGCCGCCAGGGTTTCCATCGCGAGGTACGGGTGCACGGCTTCAGCGCCGTAGCCCGCGAGCACGCCGAAGTGATGCACTTCGCGCGCCGAACCGGTCTCGACCACGAGGCCGGCGGTGGTGCGCAGGCCTTCGCGAACCAGGTACTGGTGCACGGCCGAGAGGGCCAGCACGGCAGGGATGGCCACCTGCGTCGGGCTCACGCCACGGTCGCTGATGATCAGGATGTTGTGGCCGCCCTTGATGGCATCCACCGCTTCGGCACACAGCGAGGCCAGCTTGGCTTCGACGCCTTCGTCGCCCCATGCGAGCGGGTAGGTGATGTCGAGCGCGTAGCTCTTGAACTTGCCCTGCGTGTACTTGCCGATGTCGCGCAGCTTCGCCATGTCGGCGAAGTCGAGGATCGGCTGGCTCACTTCGAGCCGCATCGGCGGGTTGACCTGGTTGATGTCCAGCAGGTTGGGCTTGGGGCCGATGAAGGACACCAGCGACATCACGATCGCTTCGCGGATCGGGTCGATCGGCGGGTTGGTCACCTGCGCGAACAGCTGCTTGAAGTAGTTGTACAGCGGCTTGTTCTTGCTGGAGAGCACGGCCAGCGGGCTGTCGTTGCCCATGGAGCCGATGCCTTCTTCGCCGGCCTGCGCCATCGGGCTCATCAGGAACTTGATGTCTTCCTGGGTGTAGCCGAAGGCCTGCTGGCGGTCGAGCAATGCAACTTGGCTCAGCGGCGCCGAGACCGGCTCGGCCTTGACGCTGTCGAGCTTGATGCGCAGGTTCTCGATCCACTGCTTGTAGGGCTTGCTGTTGGCGAGGGTGGCCTTGACCTCCTCGTCGTCGATCATGCGGCCCTGCTCCAGGTCGATCAGGAACATCTTGCCGGGCTGCAGGCGCCACTTGCGCACGATCTTCTGCTCGGGCACGGGCAGCACGCCGGATTCGGAAGCCATGATGACGAGGTCGTCGTCGGTGACGCAGTAGCGCGAGGGGCGCAGGCCGTTGCGGTCGAGCGTGGCGCCGATCTGGCGGCCGTCGGTGAACACGATGGAGGCCGGGCCGTCCCACGGCTCGAGCATGGCGGCGTGGTATTCATAGAACGCGCGGCGGCGCGGGTCCATGGTGGCGTGCTGCTCCCAGGGCTCCGGGATCATCATCATCACGGCCTGGCTGATGGGGTAGCCTGCCATCGTCAGCAGCTCGAGGCAGTTGTCGAAGGTGGCGGTGTCGGACTGGTTCGCGAAGCTGATCGGGTAAAGCTTCTGCAGGTCGGCGCCCAGCACGGGCGACGACATCACGCCTTCGCGCGCCTTCATCCAGTTGTAGTTGCCCTTGACCGTGTTGATTTCGCCGTTGTGGGCGACGTAGCGGTACGGATGGGCCAGCGGCCACTCGGGGAAGGTGTTGGTGGAGAAGCGCTGGTGCACGAGGCCCAGGGCCGAGATGCAGCGCTTGTCCTGCAGGTCGAGGTAGTAGGTGCCCACCTGGTCGGCCAGCAGCAGGCCCTTGTAGACCACGGTGCGGCTCGACATGCTGGGAACGTAGTATTCCTTGCTGTGCTTGAGCTTCAGGCGCTGGATGTTGGCGCTGGCGGTCTTGCGGATCACGTAGAGCTTGCGTTCCAGCGCGTCCTGCACGATCACGTCGTTGCCGCGGCCGATGAAGACCTGGCGCAGCAGCGGTTCCTTTTCGCGCACGGTGGGCGACATGGGCATGTCGCGGTTGACCGGCACGTCGCGCCAGCCGAGCAGCACCTGGCCTTCGGCCTTGATGGCGCGTTCCATTTCCTGCTCGCAGGCTTCGCGCGAGGCGTGCTCCTTCGGCAGGAAGATCATGCCGACGCCGTATTCGCCCGGCGGGGGCAGCGTGACGCCCTGCTTCGCCATTTCTTCGCGGTAAAGATGGTCGGGCAGCTGAATCAGGATGCCGGCACCGTCGCCCATCAGCTTGTCAGCGCCCACTGCGCCGCGATGGTCGAGGTTCTCGAGAATCTTGAGGCCCTGCAGCACGATGGCGTGGCTCTTCTCGCCCTTGATATGGGCCACGAAGCCGACGCCGCAGGCATCGTGCTCGTCGGCACCGGAATACAGACCGTGTTCTTGGAGATGTTTGATCTCGGCAGCCGTCGTCATGGCGCGCTCCTTCAGTTTTCGCAGGGAAATGGAGCATATTGCGATGCACAAAGAATGCCAAACACTTTAATAGGGGTCAGATTCCTATTAAATCTTGAGTTATCTAGTCAGAATTAAATTGGGGACATATTAAAAAAAGGAGCAAAAAAACCAATGCGTCAGCCAGCTGACGCTGCTTTTTCACCTCAGGATGAAGTGTTCGATGGCGGCCGACCGGCCTTGGCTTTGACTACCCGGCGGTCGGTGGACTTCTGCAGGCTGTCGAGAAAGTCGTCGTCGCCAGCGGCCCAGCCCCGCAATGTCGCCTCGGTCAGCGCGCGCTGGTCGGCCGCACGCACCCCGCCGCGCACCAGTTCGACATACGCGGCCTCGCGCGCGAACGGGGTGTTGCCGAGCTCCCAATACAGCGGGTGGGGGGTCAGCAGGCGGTCGTGCCGCAGTCCGGCGTAGTGGCCATGGCTGGACCAGGGAAAGTCGCGCGCATCGGCCACCATGCCCGCGCGCACCGGGTTGAGGTCGATGTAGGCCATGCAGGTCAGCAGGTAGCGGTCGGTCTGGATCAGCGTGGACCGGTAGCGGCCCTCCCACAGCGTGCCACTGCGGCCATGGCGGTCGTTGAAGTAGCGCACGTAGCTGCGTCCCACCGACTGCATGAACTGGGGCAGGCCGGTGGGACTGTCGGGCGTGGCCAACAGGTGGAAGTGGTTGTCCATGAGCACGTAGGCGTGCAGCGCGATGCCGAAACGCGCGGCGTTCTCGGCCAGCAGCGCAAGCAGTTTCTCGCGGTCCGCGCGGTCCACGAAGATCGGCTGGCGGTTGTTGCCGCGCTGGATCACGTGGTGCGGCATGCCGGCCAGGGTGAGTCGGGGAAGACGGGCCATCTATTGCTCGCCCCCAGGCTGCGCGCGCTGCATGTCGCTTCGCCTTCCCCCGGCCGGGGGCCACACCAGCGGCCCGGCAGAGCCGGTTGCGCGGTATTCCCGAATCGATTCCACGCCGCGCAGCCCGAATTTTTTCAGGACAGGCGGAAGCGCGTATCGCCCAGAGCGTCGAGTCCGAACTGCGCCAGCAGTTCGCGCAGCCGCGTGGCCGCGCTTGCCTTGCGCTGCCCGGTGTAGCGCGCCAGGATCAGCTCGTTCTTCATGCTGTGCTCCCAGCCGACCAGCTCGGTCACCGTGACGCTGTAGCCGTTGGCTTCAAGATACAGGCAGCGCAGCACGTTGGTGAGCTGGCTGCCGATTTCGCGCGTGTGCAGCGGATGGCGCCACAGCTCGGCCAGCGGGGTGCGCGACAGTGCGAGCGCCTTGGTTTCGCGCAGGCAGGCGGCCACTTCGGCCTGGCAGCAGGGAACGAGCACCATGCAGCGCGCTTTCTTGGCCAGGCCGAAGGCGATGGCGTCGTCTGTCGCGGTGTCGCAGGCATGCAGCGCGGTGACCACGTCGATCTGCGCCGGCAATTCACTCGCCTGCGCCGACTCGGCCACGGTGAGGTTCAGGAACGACATGCGCTCGAAGCCCAGGCGCTGCGCCAGCGCGCGCGAGCGCTCGACCAGTTCGCCGCGCGTCTCGATGCCGTAGACGTGGCCGCTGCCCTGCCGCGGCCGGAAAAAAAGGTCGTAGATGATGAAGCCGAGGTACGACTTGCCTGCGCCATGGTCGGCCAGCGTCGCGCCCGCGCCCTCTTCCGGCAACTCGCGCAGCAGTTGCTCGATGAACTGGAACAGGTGGTAGACCTGCTTGAGCTTGCGCCGCGAGTCCTGGTTGAGCCGGCCCTCGCGGGTCAGGATGTGCAGTTCCTTGAGCAGTTCGATGGATTGGCCGGGGCGCAGCGCGTCGGCCAGCTCTGCGTCGGCCTTGGCGGCCTTGTTCGTTTTCACGGTTCTTGTCGCATTGTTCGTGTTCATGGCTTGGCGCTCCCGGGGCCGACGTCGAGCGCCGCCCAGCCTTCGGAGCCCAGTGCTTCGAGCGTGTCGATGTTGCGTTCGAAGATGGCCTCGGCCTCGGGGAACGCCTCGACCGCGCGGCTCACGCTGTCTTCGCGCAGCAGGTGCAGCGTGGGGTACGGTGCGCGGTTGGTGGCATTGCCGATGTCGTCGGCATCGGTGCCGGCGAACTGGAAGCGCGGATGAAAGCTCGCCAGCTGGAACACCCCGTCGAAACCGGCGCGCGCAAGCCGGCGTTCGGCACGCGCCGTGAAGTCGTTGAAGTCCAGAAAGTCGGCCAAGGTGTTCGGTGCAATCAGCAGGGTGGTGTCGCGCACGGCGGCGTCGAGTGCAGCGAGTTCTTTTGCTTCGGCAAGAAGCTCGTCCATCAGGCCGGTCTCCTCGGCCGGCTCGTATACGGCGTAGTGGACCTGCGCCTTCACGTGCACGGCCTTTGCGAACGGGCACAGGTTGAGGCCGATCACCGCGCGTTCGAGCCAGCGCCGCGTGTCGGCTTCGGCCTGGGCAGATGCGATTGTCGCCGGGTGGGTCATGCCATCTCCGCCGCAGGGCGAATCCGCCCCAGGCGCCGCGCGATCGCCATGCCGACCAGCGAGCAAGCCAGCGTGGCGGTCCAGGTCCAGTGCCAGCCGCCAACGCGATGAGCCATCCACGCCACTGCGGGCGGGGCCAGGAACTGGCCGAGCGAGGACGCCTGCTGCATGAGGCCGACCGTCGTGGACACAGTGGAGGGCCCCGGTGCCAGCCGCACACCCAGCAGGAACAGCGTGGCCGGCACCATGCCGCCGCCCAGCGAGAACGCGCACACGGCGATGTAGCGCAGCGCGGGCGGCAGGCCCAAGGCGTCCGGGCCCTGCCCTGCCTGCGCGAAGGCGGCCACGCCCCCGAGCGCCATCGTCAGGAAACCGAGCTGCAGCAGTCGCTCCGGCGCCACGCCGCGCTGCAGCCAGCGGCCGCCTGCAATGTTGCCGACGATGTTCATGGCGGCTGCGAGCGCGGTGAGCACCGCGTTCCAGGCGGCCGGTACACCCGCGCCGGCATAGATGGCGGGCAGGAAGCCGATCACCGCCATCCATTGCGACGAGTACACGGCGAAGGTCAGCGCCACCAGCCAGGGCGCGCGCGCACCGACCGTGGCACGCAGGCGCGCAGACCAGCCGCCGGCGGCCTCGTGGCTCGCCACGGCGGGGCGAAGCCGGTCGGCTGGCACCGCCAGCCACAGCCAGAGTGCGGCCCCGGCCGACACGATCGACAGTGCCCACCACCAATCCGCCCATCCACCCCAGGCGATCAGGGCCGGGCCCAGCAGCAGCGCGAGGGCCACGCCGAGCGGCATGTAGGCACCCCAGAGGCCCAGCGCCGCCTTGTCCGCACCCGGCGGGGTCAGGGCGCGGATCAGCCCCGGCCCCGGCATGACCGTCAGCAGGAAACCGATGCCTTCGACGGCACGCAGCAGGAGCAGCCATTGCACGGCGTGCGCCCCGGCGACCATGCCGCCCAGCAGGCTGGCGACCGTCAGCACTGCCAGGCCCGTCAGCATGCTGCGTCGCAAGCCGATGGTGTCCGCCGCGAGCCCGACCAGCAGCCCCAGCGTCATGCTCGCGACCTGCACCAGCGACAGCAGGAATCCCGCCTCGACCAGGCCAATGCCGAGCGATGCCTGCAGCGCCGGCACGGCGGGCGGCAGCTTGCCCAGGTGCAACGCCGCGCTGACGCCGCCCAGCAGGACGGCCAGGGCGGCGGCGGGAACGCGCGGCCGGGCTGCGGATGGACTCACGCGATGCCCCGGCGCCCCGTGAGCCGCTCGTGTTCGCGCATGGCGAAACGATCGGTCATGCCGGCGATGTAGTCGGCCACGGCACGGTGCCTGTCGTGGCGCTCGGCATAGGAAGCAGGCATCTCGGCACTGCGCTCGAGATAGGCCTCGAACAGCTCCTGCACCACGTCGCGCGCCTGGTCGGTGGTCTGGGCGACCTGGGGATGCCGGTAGAGGTTGCGGAAAAGAAAGCGCTTGAGGTCTTCCGACTGGGCCTGCATGGCGGCGCTGAATGCGACGACAGGCGGAGCCTTGCGCACCGCGTCGGCGTCGGCCGGTGCGAGGGCCTCGAGCGCCGCGCGGGTCGCATCGATCACGTCGTAGACCTGCGCGCTCAGCATGCGCCGGATGGTCTCGTAGAGCACGCGGCGGCCCTGCAGCTGCGGATGCTCGGCGAGCGCCTCGCGGCGGTAGCGCTCGAACAGCTCGACTTCGGACAACTGCTCGACGCCGATGAGCCCCGAGCGCACGCCGTCGTCGATGTCGTGGGCGTTGTAGGCAATGGCGTCGGCAAGGTTGCACAGCTGCGCCTCCAGCCCCGGCTGGGTGCGGTCGAGGAAACGCCGGGCCACGCCGTGCGGTTCGGCCGCCTCCAGGCGTTCGGCGTTCGCGCGCGAGCAGTGCTTGAGGATGCCTTCGCGGGTCTCGAAGCTGAGATTCAGTCCGTCGTACTGCGGATATCGATGCTCCAACGCATCGACCACGCGCAGGCTCTGAAGGTTGTGCTCGAAGCCGCCGTGCGCAGCCATGCACTCGTTGAGCGCGTCCTGGCCCGCATGGCCGAAGGGCGTGTGGCCCAGGTCGTGCGCCAGGGCGATCGCCTCGACCAGGTCTTCGTTGATGCGCAGGGCCCGTGCGATCGAACGGCCGAGCTGGGCGACTTCCAGCGAGTGCGTGAGCCGGGTGCGGAACAGGTCGCCCTCGTGGTTCAGGAACACCTGCGTCTTGTAGACCAGCCGGCGAAAGGCCGTGGAATGCACGATGCGGTCGCGGTCGCGCTGGAAAGCGTCGCGCGTGGGCGCGGGCGGCTCGGCATGCCGGCGGCCGCGCGACCGCGCGGGCAGGCAGGCATAGGCCGCGAGGCTCATTGCGCCGCGCAGCTCTGCGCAAGCACTTCGCGCACGAGCGCGTCGGGTGCGCTGCGGACCAGGGCGGAGCCGGGCCGGTCGATCACCACAAAGCGGATCTCGCCGGCCTCCGATTTCTTGTCGACGCGCATCAGTTCCAGGTAGCGGTCCGCGCCCAGCGCAGGACCCACGATCGGCAGGCCAGCCCGCTCGATCAGGCGTGTGAGCCGTTCGACGAAGGCGGCATCGACGCCGCCGAGCCGCTGCGACAGCCGTGCCGCCATGACCATGCCGCAGCCCACGGCCTCGCCGTGCAGCCATTCGCCATAGCCGAGGCCCGACTCGATCGCGTGGCCGAAGGTGTGGCCGAAATTGAGGATCGCGCGCAGGCCGGTTTCGCGCTCGTCCTGCCCGACCACCAGCGCCTTGATTTCGCAACTGCGCTTGACGGCATAGGCCAGCGCGGCCGGCTCCCGCGCGACGAGGGCGTCGATGTTGGCTTCGATCCAGTCGAAGAACGCCATGTCGTGGATCGGGCCGTACTTGATGACTTCGGCCAGTCCGGCACTGAGTTCGCGCGGCGGCAGGGTCTGCAGCGTGGCCAGGTCGCAGACCACCAGTTGCGGCTGGTAGAACGCGCCAATCATGTTCTTGCCGAGCGGGTGGTTGATGGCCGTCTTGCCGCCGACCGAGGAATCGACCTGCGCCAGCAGCGTGGTTGGCACCTGCACGAAAGGCACGCCGCGCATGTAGCTGGCGGCGGCAAAGCCCGTCATGTCGCCCACCACGCCGCCGCCCAGGGCGAACAACACGGTCTTGCGGTCGCTGCCGTGACCCAGCAGGTCATCGAAGATCAGGTTCAGCGTCTGCAGGTTCTTGTGCACCTCGCCGTCGGGCAGCTCCAGCAGGTGGACCGTGCGGAAACGGCCCGCCAGGGCACCCTGCAGCGCCTTGGCATAGAGCGGCGCCACTGTGGTGTTGCTGACGATCAGGGCCGTGGCGGCGGCGGGCGTGGCGGCGAAGCTAAGGGGATCGTCCAGCAGGCCGGCACCGATCAGGATCGGGTAGCTGCGGTCGCCGAGCTGGATGTCGACGCGTTCGGTCGGGGCGGAAAGTACGGGCAGGGACATGGGCAGCGAGTTTAGGCGCTGCAGCCAGCGCAGGTTCAGGCAGTGGGCTCTTCCGGATGGGCGCCCGGCTCGACGATGCCCGCCAGCTCGAGCTGCATCACGATGATGTTCACCAGCATCGCGATCGTGGGACGGCCGGTATCGACCACGTCGTGAGCGGTTTCCCGGTAGAACGGGTCGCGCGCATCGTGCAGTTCCCGCAGCCGTCCCAACGGGTCAGCCACCTGCAGCAGGGGGCGCTTGACGTCGTGGCGCAGGCGCCGGAACAGGTCTTCGGGGGAGGAGCGCAGGTAGATCACGTGGAAGTGATCGCGCAGCTGGTTGCGGTTGGCCTCCCGCAGCACCGCACCGCCGCCGGTGGCCAGCACGCCGTGGGCATTGGCCGCCAGCTCGGCAATGACGGTTTGCTCGAGATCCCGGAAAGCCACCTCGCCTTCGCGCTCGAAGTAATCGCGGATCGAGCAGCCGATGCGCTGCTCGATCACGTGATCGGTATCGATGAAGGGGAGATCCAGCCGCATCCCCAGGCGCCGGCCCACTGCGGATTTTCCGGCGCCGGGCAAGCCGACGAGTGCGACCGCCACGCGGTGGCTGCTACGCCCGCGCGTCAGCGCGCGGCGTTGCGGTCGGTAATCATCTTCGGAGTGATAAAGACGAGCATTTCGGTCTTGTTGGCAACGCGTTCGCGCTTGCGGAACAGTGCCCCCAGGTAGGGCACTTCACCCAGCACCGGCACGCGCGATTCGTCATTGGTTTCGGTGAGCTCGAAGATACCACCGATGACGACCGTGCCGCCGTTCTCGACCAGCACTTCGGTCTGCACGTGCTTGGTATTGATGGCCGGACCCGCCGACGTGTTCACGCCCCGGGCGTCCTTGCTCACGTCCAGCGTCAGGATGATGTTGCCTTCCGGCGTGATCTGCGGCGTGACTTCCAGCTTCAGCACCGCCTTGCGGAACGAGATCGAGGTGGCGCCGCTGGACGTGGCCTGCTGGTACGGAATTTCCTCGCCCTGCTCGATCAGCGCCTTGGTCTGGTCGGCCGTGATGACGCGGGGGCTGGACACCAGCTTGCCCTTGCCGTCGGCTTCGAGCGCCGAGATTTCGAGGTTCAGCATGCGCGAGAAGCTCGAGTTGAACAGCGAGATCGCGAAGGTGCCTGCCGCGTTGCCCGTGCCGCCCGCATCGCCCGCCGGGAGGTTGATGAAGTTGGAGTTGGTGAACGTGGAGGTGGCCGTGCTGGCTCCGCCATTGGTGCCCGCCGTGACGACGGGCATCGCGCCGAGGTTGGCGAATGCGCGGTTGCCGGCGGACGATGCGAAGCGCTCGCCAGCGATGCCGCCGCCCAGCCGCACGCCGAGCGACTTGCCGAAGGTATCGGACGCTTCGACGATGCGGGCCTCGATCAACACCTGGCGAACCGGGATGTCCAGCTTTTGGATCAGATCGGTGATCTGGGCCAGGCGCGACGGAACGTCCGACACGAAGAGCTGGTTGGTGCGCGACTCGGCGATGACGCTGCCGCGAGGGCTCAGGATGCGAGTCGTCGTACCGCCGCCGCCACCGCCGCCACCGCCAGACGAGGCACCCGTGCCGGTCAGCCCCTGCGCAATCGCGATCGCCTTGGTGTAGTTGAGCTGGAACGACTGGGTGCGCAGCGGCTCCAGGTTCTCGATCGCGGCCTTGGCCTCGAATTCGAGCTTTTCCTTGGCGTTGATTTCATCCTTGGGCGCAATCCACAGCACGCTGCCGTTCTTGCGCATGCCCAGGTTCTTCGCCTGCATGATGATGTCGAGGGCCTGATCCCAGGGCACGTCCTTCAGCCGCAGCGTCAGCGCGCCATTCACCGAATCCGAGGTCACGATGTTGAAGTTCGTGAAGTCGGCAATCACCTGCAGCAGCGAACGGATTTCGATGTTCTGGAAGTTGAGCGACAGCTTTTCGCCGTTGTAGCCCACGCCTTGCGTCAGCTTGGTCGGATCGACCTTGCGGGCGCGGACCTCGACAACAAACTGGTTCTCGCTCTGGTAGGCACTGTGCTCCCAGTCGCCCTTGGCCTCGATCGTCATGCGCACGCGGTCGCCCGACTGCTGCGAAGTGATCAGCTGGACCGGCGTTCCGAAGTCGGCCACGTCGAGGCGGCGGCGCAGGCCCTCGGGCAGCGTCGACTTGGTGAACTCCACGACGAGGTTCTTGCCTTGCTGCTTGACGTCGACGCCGACCTGGTTGTTTGGAAGATCGACGATGACCCGGCCGGTGCTGTCGGCGCCAAGGCGGAAATCGACGTCCCGCAGCGGCAGCATGTCCCGGTTGCGGTTTTCCGCGAAGGTCGTGCCGGCAGACGCGACGAGCGCCGAGCCGGCCACCGGCTCGAGAATGACCAGCAGCGAATTGCCCTGGATCTCGGCCTTGTACGCGGTGGCCTGCTTCAGGTTCAGCACCACGCGGCTGCGTTCACCGGCCTGGACGACGTTCACCGAACGCAGGTTGCCCTGGTTCACTTCGATCGCGGAACGGCCGATGGCATTCGTGACGCCCGGAAAATCGAGCGCAATGCGGGCCGGCGTCTGGACGGCGAACCCGGCAGGCACCGCCGTGAGCGGTTGCGCCAGATCGATCCGGATCACTTCCGCGCCCGACTGGGTCGAGCTGGTCACGGCCTGGATGGCGTTTTGCGCATGGGCCACGGCCAATGCACCGAAGGCCAGCAGACCCAGGCCGGCAGCGCGCAGCCACTGTGCCATCGTTGATTTCTTTTGGTTCATTTCGCACTCTCTTGCAGCTGCAGCGTCGCGACGCGTTCGATCCATTCACCGGCGGCGTCTTGCACGATCTCACGCAAGGCGACTTCGGTTTCGTTGATACGGGTGATGCGCCCGTAGTTGAGTCCCAGGTATTCGCCGACGCGAACCTTGTAGAGCAGCTTGTCGACACGGACCAGCGCCACTGGCTGGCCGTTGCGGTTCATGCTGCCGACCATTGCCATCGAGTCGAGCGGGAAGGCTTCGAGCGCCTCCTTGCGGCGTGCCAGTTCGGGCGCTATCAGCTCCGAAGTGCTCGGCTGGTTCGATTCGCGGCGCAGCGCCTGCGTCAGCTTCAGGATGTTGAAGGGCTCGAACGACGAGGCCTCGGTGTAGGTCTGCGGCGTGAACTTCTTGGGCTCTGAAATGGGCGGCACCGAGGGCTTCACCTGAGCGCGCTGCTCGGCCATCCAGCGTTGCAGGTCGTCCTGCCCGGAGTCGCAGGCACTCAAGCCCAGCGCGGCCAGTGTCAGCCACAGTACTTTGGCGGCGATCTTCATTTCTTCGCCTTCGGTGCGGCGGCGCGCTTCTGCGCAGCCCGCTCGTCTTCGTCGAGGTAGCGGAAGGTGCGCGCGGTGGCGTCCATCGTCAGCACGTCCTTGTCCTTCTGCGGGGTGACGGTGATGTTGTTCAGCGTCACGATGCGCGAGAGGCCCGCGACGTCGGCGGCAAAGGCGCCCATGTCGTGGTACCGCCCGGTCACGCGAACGGCGATCGGAAGCTCGGCGTAATAGTCCTTGACCGACACCTGCCCCGGACGGAACAGCTCGAACTGAAGGCTGCGACCGAGGCCTGCCTGGTTGATGTCCGACAGCAGGGCGTCCATTTCGGCCTTGCTGGGCAGCTGCTTCTCGAGCAGGGTCACGTACTGCTGCACCTGTTCACGCTGCTTCTTCAGCAGTTCGAGGTTGGCCGCCTGGGCCACCTTCTTCTGGTAGTCGGCCTTCAGCGCGACTTCCTTGGAACGCTCGCTCTCGAGCTCGTCGTTCGAGTTGGTCAGCCAGACGAACCACAGGGCGACCAGCACCAGGGCGGTGACCGCCAGGCAAAGCGCGTACCGCGGCACCGCTGGCCACATCGACGGATCGTTCGGGTTGAGCCCGCGGAACTGCTCGCCGAAACGCTGCAATGCAGCGCCGACATCTATTTTCTGGGAGGGGCGATTGCTTGCCATGTTCCGTTACCCCTTGGATTGCGCCGCCGCAGCCACGGCCTTGTCGGCAGCGGCCTTTTGAGCATCGGTGGGGCGTTTCAGGCCAATGCGCATCGTGAAGTTCGCAACGCGGCGCTGGTCGCGCGGGGTCAGGTTCACGTTCGCCGACGTGATCTCGACCAGCTCCGGCTTGACCAGCCAGGGACTGTTGTTGCCCAGGTTGCGCAGCAGTTCCGAAACCCGTTCGTTCGACTGCGCCATGCCCTGCAGCGTGACCGTCTGGTTGTCCTGCTTCATGCTGGTCAGGTAGACGCCGTCGGGCAGCTGCCGAACCAGTTCGTTGAGCAGGTGCACGGGCAGGTTGCGGTCGCCCTGCAGGTCCTCGACGGCCTGCTGGCGCGCGCGCAGCGCTGCGATTTCTTCCTGCAGCGTCGAGATCTCCTTGATCTCGACTTCGAGCTTCTTGATCTCGGCCTGGAGAAAGCCGTTCTTCGATTGCTGCGCCGAGATCTGGGCCTCGAACCAGAGGTAGCCCAGGCCGGCGATCAGCAGGCCGAGCACCGCTGCAGCACCCAAGGTGCCAAAGAAGGCCTCGCGCCGCCGCTTGCGTGCAGCTTCGCGGTGCGGAAGCAGATTGATGAGGATCACTGCAGGAACCTCCGCATGGCCAACCCGCAAGAGGTCAGGTAGGACGGCGCTTCGCGACGGACCTTCTTTTCACGGATGTTCGAACTGAAGTCCATGCCGTCGAAGGGGTTCAGCAGAGAGCAGGCAAACGAGGTCTGCCGCGTGACTGCGTTGGTCAGGCCCGGCAGCGACGCCGAGCCGCCAGCCAGCAGCACGTAGTCGACGCGGTTGTGCGGCGTGCTCGTGAAGAAGAACTGAAGCGCACGCGCGATTTCCTGCGCGATGCCCTCCACGAAGGGCTTGAGCACGCCGGAGCCGTAGTCGTCGGGGAGGTCTCCGCTGCGCTTCTTGGCTTCGGCTTCCTCGGCGGAAAAACCGTACTGGCGCACGATCAGCTGCGTCAGCTGGGCACCGCCGAACGCCTGATCGCGGTCGTACAGCACTTCCTGGTTGCGCAGCACCTGCATGCTGGTGGTGAAGGCGCCCACTTCGAAAAGCGCCACGATCGAGTCCACGCCCTTGCCGGGCAGCTGTTCGATCAGGCGGGCGGTCGCCAGGCGCGAGGCATAAGACTCGACGTCGAGGATCATCGCCTTCAGGCCGGCGGCTTCCGCCAGGCCTTCGCGGTCCTGCACCTTTTCCTTGCGGGACGCGGCGATCAGCACTTCCACGTCGCCTGCGGACGTGGTGCTCGGCCCCGTGACGCAGAAGTCGAGGCTGACTTCGTCCAGCGAGAACGGGATGTACTGGTTGGCTTCGGACTCGACCTGGATCTCGAGTTCCTGCTCGCTCATGCCGCCCGGAAGAATGATCTTCTTCGTGATCACGGCCGAGGGCGGCAGCGCGAGCG
This sequence comes from Variovorax sp. Varisp46, assembly GCF_059491885.1. Taxonomy (NCBI): domain Bacteria; kingdom Pseudomonadati; phylum Pseudomonadota; class Betaproteobacteria; order Burkholderiales; family Comamonadaceae; genus Variovorax; species Variovorax sp. Varisp46. The sequence continues at coordinate 301,585 of NZ_CP168515.1, read as the reverse complement.
CCACGTTGCGGGTGCGCGTGCCGCTCTTGCGGACGACGCGCCGGACGGCTTCCGCCACTTCGTCGAACTTCTCGACGTTGCCGTCGGTGATCCAGCCACGTTCCAGGGGTTCGATGGCGCAGCGTTCCAGAACCAGCTTGCCGCTGGCCTCACGGCCGAGCTCGACCAGCTTGACGCTGGACGAACTGACATCCAGCCCCAGCAGGGGAGCGTTCTGACGACGAAACAATGATCCAAGAGCAGCCAAGTTAGGTCCCTCTCCCCCTGTATTTGTAACCAATAGAAAAAAATGCGTTCGGTTGCATGCTAGCAGCAGGCGTGGCAGCAACCAAGCAACCGCGGGGGGCAAAACCCTCAAGCGTTGTCAAAACCTGACGTCAAATCTGCATTTTGTAACTTTTGAATTAGAGCGATGCAGCAGCAACAAAAGATCGGATCGTGCAAAGAGAGCGGCTTTTTATAATGTCGGGTGACTCTCCGGCCCTCCATGCAAGAAACCTCAAGCCCCAAAGGGCCAGCCAAGACCCCCTCCCCCAAGTCCCAGCGCCCGACCTGGCTGAAATGGCTGTTGCGCTTTTTCTTCTGGGGGTTCGGCATTGCCGCAGCCGGCGTGCTCGCGGTGCTGTGCGTGGTGGCGGTGGCCCTGGCGGTCGCATACCCGAACCTGCCCGACATCAGTGAGCTCTCCGACTACCGGCCCAAGCTGCCGCTGCGGGTTTTCTCGGCCGAAGGCACCCTGATCGGCGAGTTCGGCGAGGAGCGCCGCAACCTCACCCCGATCTCGGCCATTCCGAAGGTCGTGAAAGACGCCGTGCTCGCGGCCGAAGACTCGCGCTTTTACGACCACGGCGGGGTCGACTACAAGGGCATGGTGCGCGCGGGCCTGGCGAACATGAACCGCGTGAAGAGCCAGGGCGCATCGACCATCACGATGCAGGTGGCGCGCAATGTCTACCTGAGCTCCGAGAAGACGCTCACCCGCAAGATCTATGAGGTGCTGCTGACCTTCAAGCTGGAGCACCTGCTCACCAAGGACCAGATCTTCGAGATCTACCTGAACCAGATCTACCTCGGCAACCGCGCCTACGGCTTTGCCGCCGCTTCCGAAGCGTATTTCGGCAAGCCGCTGCAGGATCTCTCGATCGCCCAGGCTGCCATGCTGGCCGGACTGCCGAAGGCGCCGGGCGCGAACAACCCGGTCAACAACCCGCAACGCGCGCGCGGCCGCCAGTTCTACGTGATCGACCGCATGCAGGAAGCCGGCTTCATCACCGCCGAGCAGGCTGCCGAAGCCAAGAAGGAAGAACTCCACCTGCGCGACGCCGCCGATCCGAACCGCCTGCATGCCGAATACGTGGCCGAAACGGTGCGCCAGCTGATGTACGCGCAGTACGGCGACAGCACCTATACGCGCGGCCTCAAGGTCTACACATCGCTGGTGGCAGCCGACCAGGCGGCCGCCTACAAGGCGCTGCGCAAGGGCATCATGGACTACGAGCGTCGCCAGATCTATCGCGGCCCCGAGAAGTTCGTTGACCTGCCCAACGACGTCAAGGACCTCGACGAGGCCGTGGACGATGCACTCAACGACCACCCCGACAACGGCGACGTGATGGCCGCGGTCGTCCTCAAGGCCACGCCCAAGCAGATCGATGCCGTGCGCGGCAACGGCGACCCCGTGCAGATCACCGGCGAGGGCCTCAAGCCCGCGCAGTCCGGCCTCTCCGACAAGGCCCCGCCCAACATCAAGATCCGCCGCGGCGCAGTCATCCGCGTGGTGAAGACGCCCAAGAACACCTGGGAGATCACGCAGTTGCCCGAAGTGGAAGGCGCGTTCGTGGCCATGGACCCGCGCGACGGCGCCATCAAGGCACTGGTCGGCGGCTTCGATTTCGGCAAGAACAAGTTCAACCACGTCACGCAGGCCTGGCGCCAGCCGGGTTCGAGCTTCAAGCCGTTCATCTATTCGGCGGCGCTCGAGAAGGGCTTCACCCCCGCCACGGTCATCAACGACGGCCCGCTCTTCTTCGACGCCGGCACCACCGGCGGCCAGCCGTGGGAGCCCAAGAACTACGGCGGCGGCTACGACGGCCCGATGTCGATGCGCACCGCGCTGATGAAGTCGAAGAACCTCGTGTCGATCCGCATCCTGCAGTCCATCGGCACGCGCTACGCGCAGGAGTGGATCACCAACTTCGGCTTCGACAAGGAAAAGCACCCGGCCTACCTGCCGATGGCCCTGGGCGCCGGCTCGGTCACGCCGATGCAGATGGCGGTGGGCTACTCGGTGTTCGCCAACGGCGGCTACCGTGTCAATCCGTACCTCGTGACCCGCATCACCGACCACAAGGACAAGGTGCTGGTCGACAAGCAACCCTCGGTGCTCAACGAGGCGAACCGCGCGATTCCCCAGCGCAATGCCTTCATCATGGACACGCTGCTGCAGTCGGTGGCCCGTGCCGGCACCGCCGCCAAGGCACAGGCGACGCTCAAGCGCCCCGACCTGTACGGCAAGACCGGCACCACCAACGACTCGCTCGACGCGTGGTTCGCGGGCTTCCAGCCCACCATGACGGCCATTTCGTGGATCGGCTACGACACGCCGCGCAACCTGGGCGACCGCGAAACCGGCGGTGGCCTGAGCCTGCCGATCTGGATCGCCTACATGGAGACCGCCATCAAGGGCATCCCCGTGACCGACATCGCCACCGCACCGCCTTCCGGCATCGTGAACGTGGGCGGCGAGTGGTACTACGACGACTACGCGCCGGGACGCGGCGTGGCAAGCCTGGGCGTGGAATCCGCGACTGCGGCGCCGGTGGAAGCCCTGACCGGCGCCCCGGTGAGCCCGCCGGCCCCGCCCGAGGAGCGCAACCGCATCCTCGACCTGTTCCGCAACTGACGACGAAGAAGAGTCAGGCGGCCGCGAACGTCAGCGGCTGGCCTGCCTGCAGGGTCGCTTCACGCGACAGGTTGCCGAAGAATTCTTCTCCGGTCTTGGTATCGACCCAGGCCTGGCCGTCGTGGCGGTAGTGGTAGCCGCCGGAACGCGCGGCAAGCCAGATTTCCTGCAGGGGCTTCTGCAGGTTCACGATCAACTGGCTGCCGTTGCGGAATGAAATCGTGATCATCCCGCCCACCCTCTGGTTGTCGATGTCGGCGTCGGTCGCATCGTTGATGCGGTCGCATCCCTGCTCAATGGCGGCGAGCGCGGCTTCGGCGCGGTCCATGTACTCGGTGTCGGTCATTACAATTTCGCTATGTTGAACGTTCGCCAAATTCTAGTGAGCACCCGCGCCCGCGCTGCGCTCATGGTCTGCCTCGTTGCAGGCACCACCGCCCTGGTTGCCTGCGGACAGCGCGGTGCGCTGTACCTGCCGACCGATCCTGCCGCCGCCGGGCGAGCCACGCTGCCGCAGCTCATGACGCCCGAGAGCCTGCGGTCCTCTTCGTCCAGCTCCAGCGAGGCGGCGCCCGCACCGGCCGCTGCCGCCAGCGCACCGGCCAGCAACAACACGGAACCGCGCAAATGAGTGCCGGCATCAACTCCATCGCCCTGCCCGGCCAGCCGCACGTTGCGCAACGCGACGGCGCGCTGCACGTCGAAGGCGTCGCACTTGAAGCGCTGGCGCGCGAGCACGGCACCCCTCTTTTCGTCTACTCGAAGCAATGGATGCTGGATGCCCTCGCGGCCTACCAGCGCGGCTTCGAGGGCCGCGACGCCCTCATCTGCTATGCGATGAAGGCCAACTCGTCTCTCGGCGTGCTGCGCGTGTTCGCGCAGGCCGGCTGCGGCTTCGACATCGTCTCGGGCGGCGAGCTGGCACGCGTGCTGGCCGTGGGCGCCGATCCGAAGAAGATCATCTTCTCGGGCGTCGGCAAGACCCGCGCGGAAATGCGCGAGGCCCTTGCCGCCGGCATCGCCTGCTTCAACGTCGAGAGCGAAGCCGAGCTCGACGTGCTCAACGAGGTGGCGCTGGCCGAGGGCAAGCGCGCGCCCATCAGCATCCGCATCAATCCGAACGTCGATCCCAAGACGCACCCCTATATCTCCACCGGCCTCAAGGGCAACAAGTTCGGCATCGCGCACGACCGCGCGGTCGAGGCGTACCGGCACGCCGCGCAGCTGCCGGGCCTGGAGGTGGTGGGCATCGACTGCCACATCGGCTCGCAGATCACCGAAGCCTCGCCCTACCTGGACGCCTGCGATCGCGTGCTGGACCTGGTCGAGGCGATCGAGGCAGCCGGCGTGCCGATCCATCACCTGGACTTCGGCGGCGGCCTGGGCATCGACTACAACGGCGAAGTGCCGCCCAAGGCCGATGCGCTCTGGCAGCAGCTGCTCGCCAAGCTCGACGCACGCAACTTCGGCCAGCGCAAGCTGGTGATCGAACCCGGCCGCTCGCTGGTCGGCAATGCCGGCGTCTGCGTGACCGAGGTGCTCTACACCAAGCCCGGTGAAGACAAGAACTTCTGCATCGTCGACGCGGCCATGAACGACCTGCCGCGCCCCGCGATGTACCAGGCCTTCCAGCGCATCGTGCCGCTGCGCAGCCGCGCCGGCGATGCACCGACCTACGACGTGGTCGGCCCGGTTTGCGAGAGCGGGGACTGGATCGGCCGCGACCGCGCGCTCAACGTGGTCGCCGGCGACCTGTTGGCCGTACTGTCGGCCGGCGCGTACTGCATGAGCATGTCCAGCAACTACAACACGCGCGGCCGTGCCGCCGAAGTGCTGGTGAGCGGCGCCACCGCCAAGCTGATCCGCCGCCGCGAGACGATGGAAGACCAGCTGCGCGCCGAGATCGACGGCTGATTTGCCGGTGCTCAGCCGGTGCGCAGCGGCTTCTCGCTGCCGCGCACCGCCACCGCGGGAGGCTTCGCCTTGCGCTTGCTCGCGAAATTCCACACCCGCCACGCGAGCAGCGCGGCAATGATCGCGGCATAGACGAACACTTCCGCGAAGTTGTTCTTGCCCGCGCGCATCCAGAAGAAGTGCAGCAGCCCGAGCCCCGAGATCACGTAGACCAGCTTGTGCAGCATCTGCCAGCGCTTCGCGCCCATTGCCTTGATGGCGCGGTTGAAAGAGGTGGCCGCCAGCGGCGTCAGCAGCACGAAGGCAGAGAAGCCCACCAAAATGAACGGCCGCTTCGCGATGTCCTTGGCGATGTCGCCCCACTCGAATCCCATGTCGAACCAGCTGTAGCACAGCAGGTGCAGCACCACGTAGAAGTACGCGAACAGGCCCAGCATGCGGCGCAGGCGTGCGAGTGCATTCCACTTGGTCATCACGCGCAGCGGCGTCACCGCCAGCACGATGCAGATGAAGCGCAGCGTCCAGTCGCCGGTGGCGCGGATCAGGAACTCGGCCGGGTTGGCACCGAGCCCGTCCGTGAAGGCGCCGTAGGCCAGCCGCGCGAACGGCAGCAGGCACAGCAGGAAGATGACCGGCTTGGTCGCCGGATGCATGAGCAGCTTGTTCATGGTCGGGCGCCGGTTGCCGGGGCGCGCTCAGTAGTTCTTCTTCAGGTCCATGCCCGCATACAGCTGGCCGACCTGGGCTTCGTAGCCGTTGAACATTTCGGTCTTGCGCCGCTTGGCGAACAAGCCGCCGCCGTCGCCGATGCGGCGCTCGGTCGCCTGGCTCCAGCGCGGATGGTCGACGTTCGGGTTCACGTTCGAGTAGAAGCCGTACTCGTTGGCCGCCGCCTTGTTCCACGCGGTGCTCGGCTCCTTCTCGACGAAGCGGATCTTGACGATCGACTTGGCCGACTTGAAGCCGTACTTCCACGGCACCACGAGCCGTACCGGCGCGCCGTTCTGGTTGGGCAACACCTCGCCGTACATGCCGAAGGCCAGCAGCGTGAGCGGGTGCATCGCCTCGTCCATGCGCAGGCCTTCGGTGTAGGGCCAGTCGAGCACGCGCGAGCCGACAAAAGGCATGGTCTTCGGGTCGGCCAGCGTCACGAACTCGACGTATTTGGCGTTGCCTTGCGGCTCGACCTTCTTGATCAGTTCGGCCAGCGAATAACCGACCCACGGGATGACCATCGACCAGCCTTCGACACAGCGCAGGCGGTAGATGCGCTCTTCCTGCGCGCTGAGCTTGAGCAGGTCTTCGATGCCGAACTTGCCCGGCTTCTTGACCAGGCCGTCGACCTCCACGGTCCACGGCCGCGTCTTCAGCGTGCCGGCGTTCTTGGCCGGGTCGGCCTTGTCGGTGCCGAACTCGTAGAAGTTGTTGTAGCTCGAGACGTCCTTGTAGTCTGTGAGCTTGTCCATCGACATGGCCCCCGGCACGGCCGACTTGCCACCAGGCAGCGGCGCGAGCTTGTTGGGCCGCTCGGCCTGGGCCCAGGCTTCGCGCGAGGCGAAGCCGGCCAGCGCCGCACCCGCCGCGCCGCCCGCCATGAGCTTGAGCAGGTCGCGCCGGCCTTCGTAGGCGGCACGCGGCGTGATCTCGCTCGACAGCGGGTGGATGAAGCCGTTGTCGCTGTTGCTGCGACGGATCGGTCGGGATTGGAACGACATGGCAGGCCTTTCGCGTGAATCGTTGTGCTCAGGGTAGTTCGTGAGCAGTCCCGATTTGGTTACGCGCCGCAGCGGCGCGCGGTTTCAATTCTTCGCGAAAGACCGCAGGCCCGTGCCTACAGGGTGCCGTAGCTGTGCAGCCCGCTCAGGAACATGTTCACGCCGAGGAAGGCGAAGGTGGTGACCGCCAATCCACCCAGCGCCCACCACGCCGCCACGGTGCCGCGCAGGCCCTTTACCAGCCGCATGTGCAGCCAGGCCGCGTAGTTGAGCCAGACGATCAGCGCCCAGGTTTCCTTCGGGTCCCAGCTCCAGTAGCCGCCCCAGGCGTCGGCGGCCCACAGGGCACCGAGCACGGTGGCGATGGTGAAGAAGGCGAAGCCGACGGTGATCGACTTGTACATGACGTCGTCGAGCACCTCGTTGGCCGGCAGCCGCGCCGCGATGCGCTTGCGTCCCAGGAGGATGCCGGCCGCGATCAGCGCGGAAATGCCCGCATAGACCACCCAGTAGCTGCCGCCGGCTTCCTGCACGCGCTGGCGGAACGCCACCGGCACGAAGCACAGCGCCACGCCCAGCAGCCAGATCGGCGTGAGCTTGTACCAGCGCTTTTCGTCGGCCTGCTCCTTGATGAGGTAGGCGAAGGCCACCATGGCCGCGAGCGAGAAGGTGCCATAGCCGATGAAGTTGGCGGGCACGTGCAGCTTCATCCACCAGCTCTGCAGGGCTGGCACCAGCGGCTGGATTTCGTGCGCCTCGCGCACGATCGTGTACCAGAGCAGGAAGCCGACCGCCGCGCTGACCACCAGCATCACGAAGGCGCCGAGCGCGCGCGTCTTGTAGCGCTCTTCGAAGTAGAGATAGAACGCGGCCGTGAGCCAGCAGAACAGCACGAACACTTCGTACAGGTTGCTGACCGGGATGTGGCCGATGTCCGGGCCGAGCTGGTGGCTTTCGTACCAGCGCACCATGGTGCCGATCAGCGCCATCGTCATGGCCGCCCAGGCCAGCCGCGAGCCGATCATGTCGAAGGTGTCCGACTGCTTGCCGCCGAAAAAGCCGAGCCAGTAGAACAGCGTGCTCATGAAGAACAGCACGCTCATCCAGAGGATGGCCGACTGGCTCGACAGGAAATACTTGAGCCAGAACACCGTGTCGGCGCGCGCCAGCTCGCCCTGGTACGAACTGATGGCCAGCAGCGACGCCGCAGCCACGACGATGGCCAGCACCCGCAGCGGCCGCCAGAACCAGCCGATGGCGATCATCGCGATCACGGCAGCGGCCAGGATCGGCTTCTCGTAGTAGTCCATCGACCCCGCGTACCGCGTGAACGCAAACAGCCCACCGGCCAGGACCAGCGCCGCGAACACCCAGTCGAACGGGTTGCGGCGCGAAAGCCAGCTTTCATTGAGCGTGAGGGTCGTGGTGTTCATCGTGTCTGTGCTTCTGTCTTGCTCAGGGCGAGCAGCTTGTGCTTGAGGTGCTCGAATTCGCGGTCGCTGTCGATGGTCTTGCGATTGACCGAGAACGCCATCGTGGCCGCTGTCCCGGATGTCTGGCCTTCGGCAGCCGTGCCGTCGGGCGTCAGCCACACCCAGAGGCGGCGCTCGCGCACATACAGCATGGCAAAAATCCCGACGATCAGCAACAGGCAGCCCAGATAGACGACGTTCTTGCCAGGGGCACGCGCCACCTGGAACACGCTGGCCTGCACCTGGGTGAAGTCGGTCATCATCATCGCGACCGGGGCCGGGTAGAAATGTGCGTCGCTGATGGCCAGCACCGCCTGCGTCAGGTAGGCCTGCGATTTCTGGTCGTTCGGCAGCGCGGCAAGGCCGGCGCCTTCGCGGCCCAGGTTGAGCACCTCGAACAGCACGTCGTTGAGGATGCGCACCAGCACGCCGCCGGCGCGCTCGCGCTCGGCCTCGGGCACGTTGACCTCCATGAACTCGGCAATCGCCTGCCAGCCCCCCGCCGTGGTGGCGTCGGCCTTGGCGCGCTCGGTGCCCGCGAACAGCGCCAGCGCGCGCGTGGCCGATACGCGCAGTTGCTCGGCCATCTCCGGGCGCTTGGGGTCGGTGGCCTTCGCGATGTAGCGCTCAATGGCACGGGCGCGGGTGTCGGCATCGCCGAGCGCGGCGCGCATGCGCACAAAGCCGTCCATCGAGCCCTGTTCGTCGGCGGGCACGCGCAAGTAGCGGAACGGATCCTCGGGCTTCTCGCGCATCCCCAGCAGGAACACCGGCTGGCCGTCGCCGGTGTCGACCGGCACCATGTAGTTCTGGTACTCGCGCGCCTGGCCGGCGGCGTCGCGCAGCTTGTAGCCGATGCTCGGGCCGATGTTGCGCAGCACCTTCGGCTTGTTGGTCTTGTTGGCGGCGCCCAGGCGCGACTCGATGTCGTGGCGCAGGTCGACCTTGCGCACGTCGGCACCGCTGCCCATGGCGCCGCCATCGGCAAAGTTCTCGACGTTGATCACGCGCAGCGCGGCGAACTCGAGCGTGAGCTTGTCGCGGCCGTTGGTGATCTCGGTGCTCGGGCCGCCGATGATGCCCTCCACCTCGAAGGGCTTGGCCGCGGCCGCCATCGGTACCGCCTTGAGCTTCACCCTGGAGCCGCCGTCGTCGAAGCTCGACTGGTAGATCTCCACGCCCTTGTAGCTGGCCGGATGGTTGACCTCGATGCGCGCCGGCACCTGCGCGCCGGTCTCGCGGTCGTGCAGCACCACCTCGCTCGCGAACAGCTTGGGCATGCCGGTCGAGTAGTAGTCGACGATGAACTTCTTCAACTCGATGGAGAACGGCAGCTCCTGCAGCAGCACGCCGTCAGACTGGTTCAGGATGGCCACGCTGCCCTGCCCGCCTTCGGGCACGAGGATGTTGCCGCGGAAGGTCGGGTTGGCGGCCGACAGGCGGTGCTCCGGCGCCACGTCGGCGATCATGCCGCCGCCGGTGAACACGCTCTTGCCGTTGAACCAGGTCTGCGCGCGCACCACCAGGTCGCCGTCGAGCAGGCCGCCGATGCACACCAGCACGATGGCGCTGTGCGCCGCGATGTAGCCCAGCTTGTGGGCACCGCCGGCGCGCGCGGCGACCATCCAGCCGGCGGCAGTCGGCCGGCTGCCGCTGGTGGCGTCGCGCCGTTGCAGCTTGACCTTCCAGCCACCGCTCACCAGCAACTGGCCGATGCGGTTGGCCGCCGCTTCGGGCGTTTCGCCGAGCCGGTTCTCGGCGCGCTGGCCGAAGGCCTTGAGGCTCTGCGCGCGGATGTCTTCCTTGAAGGTCTTGAGGTCGACCATGATGCGCGGCGTGTTGCGCGCAATGCACAGCGTGGTGCTGATCACGAGGAACAGCAGGATCAGCAGGAACCACCAGGCGCTGTAGATCGAGTCGAGCCTGGCCGCGCGGAACAGTTCGGCCCAGAACGGCCCGAACTGGTTGATGTAGTTGTTGATCGGCTCATGCTGCTTGAGCACGGTGCCGATGATCGACGCGATGCAGATGATGGTGAGCAGCGCGATCGCGAAGCGCATCGACGAAAACAGCTCCACCGCAGCGCGAAGCATCTGCGGGCCGCGATGAACGCGAAGGCCATGGGTGGAGACGGACATCGGACGACAGTAAGGAAAGAGAGGAAAAAAGCAAAAAGGCGGGCCATCCTGCTGGATCGGCCCGCCTTTTGTTTGGGGTTGTTTTCGGCGGCTGGTTCACGCTCCAGGGAGCGCCATCATCAACGCAAACCGGCAATGTAGTCGGCGACGGCCTTGATTTCCCTGTCGTTGAGCTTGGCGGCGACGCCGGTCATGGGAACGCTGTTCAAGCGCACGTTGTCGCGGAAGGCCGTGAGCTGGGCCACGGTGTAATCGGCGTTCTGGCCGCCCAGGCGCGGGTACTGGGCGGGGATGCCGGCGCCGTTCGGGCTGTGGCAGCCGGCGCAGGCCGGGACCTGGCGCTCGCCGATGCCGCCGCGGTAGATCTTCTCGCCCAGGGCAATCGTGTCCTTGTCCTTCGAGAAGCCCGGCTTGACCTTCTTCGAGCCGACGAACCAGGCGATGTTGCGCATGTCCTCTTCGGACAGAGCCGAAGCCAGCGGCTTCATGATCGCGCTCTTGCGCTTGCCGGACTTGAAGTCCTGCAGCTGCTTGAGGATGTATTCGGGATGTTGCTGCGCCAGCTTCGGGTTGGCCGCAATGGCGGAGTTGCCGTCCGCGTTGTGGCACGAAGCACAGCTCTGGCTGTTGGCCGGCGTTGCGTTGAATACCGTGTCCCCCTTGGCGGGGTCGGGTTTGGCAGGCGCCGGGGCCGCCGCACTCGGAGCAGCCGCGTGTTCATCGGCTGCAAAACTCGCGCTGGATGCGATGCCCACGAGGGCTGCAAGCAGAATATTGGCAAACAACTTCATATCGGGGGCTTCGAATTTATGGCGCAAAACCTCACGATTCTACAATGTGGGCCTTGTTTCGAAAGTCCGTAGATGCCCTCCCCGCGCGCCAAGCCCGCTGCCTACCCTCCCCGCGCGGCTCCCGCCGCGGCCCCCCAGGTCGCCGAACGCGAACGCGTGGCACTGGGCTGGTTGCACACCGCCCACTTCCTGACCAGCGCCCCCCAGCTTGAGCACCTGCCCCCCGTCGACCTGCCCGAGATCGCCTTCGTCGGCCGCTCCAATGCGGGCAAATCGACTGCCATCAACACCCTCACGCAGCAGACGCGGCTGGCCTTCGCCTCCAAGACGCCGGGCCGCACGCAGCACATCAACCTGTTCGGCATCGGCAAGCAGAAGGTCGACGATGCGGTGCTGGCCGACCTGCCCGGCTACGGCTACGCGGCCGTGCCCAAGGAGGCCAAGCTGCGCTGGCAGCGCGTGATGGGCAACTACCTGATGACGCGCGAGAGCCTGCGCGGCGTGGTGCTCATGTGCGACCCGCGCCACGGCCTGACCGAACTCGACGAGATCCTGCTCGACGTGATCCGCCCGCGCGTGCAGCAGGGCCTCAAGTTCCTCGTGCTGCTGACCAAGTCCGACAAGCTCACGCGCAGCGAAGCCGCCAAGGTGCTGTCGATTACGCGACTGAACGCCGGCGGCGGCGAGGTGAAACTGTTCTCGGCGCTGAAAAAGCAGGGCGTCGGTGAAGCGGCCGAGCTGCTGTGGCGCTGGGTGCACCCGGAAGAGACTGCAGCAGCCCCCGCCGAACCACCGGAGCCGCCAGCAGAGACCTGACTGAACCCCAGAACAGGCTGCATCGGCCGTCCAGCGTGCGTAGTTCACTATCAAAAGAATAGCGACAGTCAACCCAAGGAGACAAGAAGCATGATCGAGACCTTCCAACGCAGCCTGCCCAATGGCACCACCCTGAGTTGCCGCGCTGCCGGCCAGCCGGGCCGGCCGCTGATGGTGTTCCTCCACGGCTTCCCCGAAGCCGCGTTCATCTGGGACGAACTGCTGGCGTACTTCTCGGACCCGGCCCACGGCGGCTACCGCTGTGTGGCACCCAACCTGCGCGGCTTCGAGAAGTCGAGCGCGCCGACCGACGTGGCGGCCTACAAGGCTCACCTGCTGATCCAGGACATCCAGCAGCTCGTGGCGACCGAGAGCACCGACGGCACCATGGCCGCGCTGGTGGCCCACGATTGGGGCGGCGCCTTTGCCTGGGGCTATGCCAACGCGTTCCCGCAGCAGATCCGCAAGCTGGTCATCATCAATTCGCCGCACCCGGGCACCTTCACGCGCGAACTGCGCAACAACCCGGCGCAGCAGCAAGCCAGCGCCTACATGAACTTCCTCGCGCGCCCCGACGCCGAGGCGCTGCTCGCCGCCGACGACTTCAAGCGCATGTGGCCCTTCTTCACGCTGATGAAGGCCGGCCCGGACGGCTTCGGCTGGCTCACCGAGGAAGTGAAGCAGAAGTACCGCCAAGTCTGGGGCGCAGGCCTCACCGGCGCCTGCAACCTCTACCGCGTGACGCCGATGAAGCCGCCGCTGCCCGGCCACACCATCGACGGCATCCCGGTGCTGCCGCGCGAACGGCTCACGGTGGAAGTGCCGACCTTCGTGTTCTGGGCACTCGACGACGCGGCACTGTTGCCCGGCCTGCTCGAAGGGCTCGACGAGTACGTGCCTAAGCTCGAGGTCAAGAAAGTGCCGGACGCGACCCATTGGATCGTGCATGAGCAGCCGCAACTGGTTGCCCGCGAGATCGAGGGATTCTTGCAGCGGAACTGATGCCGCCGCCGGGCCGCCCCAAGGCGAGCCCCGCCTCCTCCTCGGGAGATGGAGCTGCACGCAGCGAAGCGAAGTGAAAAGCCGGGAGCCCTTCCTTCAATAGATCGGCGGTTCGCCCTCGGGGCGGGTCTTGAAACGGCGATGCACCCAGTAGTACTGCGAGGGCATCGTGTCGATGTAGCCCTGCAGCCGCGTGTTCATGAGCGCGGTATCGGCCTCCACATCGTCGGTCGGGAAGTTCTGCCACTGCGGCAGCACCTCGATCTCGTAGCCGCCGGGCGTCAGCTTCGACACCACCGGCACCACCTTGGCCTTGCCCAGCCGTGCAAAGCGCGACAGCGAGGGCACGGTGGCCGCCTGCACGCCATAGAACGGCACGAAAATGGTCTGGTCGCGGCCGAAGTCCATGTCGGGCAGCAGGTACAGCAGGCCGCCCTTGCGCAGGCCCTGCAGCACGGGCTTGATGCCGTCCACCCGGTTGAGCGCCGCCACGTCGCCGAAGCGGGTGCGGCCCTCGCGGATCCAGGCGTCGACCATCGGATCGCGCTGGGTCGTGTAGATGGTGGCCGAGGGGCGCGCCGTGTGCATGGTCAGCGCTGTGGCCGCGGCGTCCAAGCCGTAGAAGTGCGGCGCGAACAGGATCATCGGCGCATCGCCGTCGGCGATCTCGCGGATCTCCGCCGCCGCCCCAACCACCTTGAGCCGGCTCGCCACGACCTTCTCGGGCGCATGCCAGAGCCAGCTGCGGTCCAGCCAGGACTGCGCCACATAGACGAAGGTCTGGCGCGCGATGGCGCGGCGCTCGGCCTCCGACTTGCCGGGGAAGCAGACCGCCAGGTTGGTGTCGACCACGCGCCGCCGCGGCACGGCGACGGTGTGGAGGATGCGGCCGAGGAACGCGCCGAAGCCGCGCACGAGCGGCAGCGGCAGCGGCGCGATCACGCGCATGAAGCCGATGCCGAGCCGGGAACCGAGGCTCATGCGGCCTCCCTGGCGGCTGCGGCCACGCGCTCGGCGCGCGGCTCCTTGTAGCGGGCGTAGTCCCACACGTACTGGCCCGGCAGGCTGTGGATCAACCGGCCGATGGCGTCGTTCATGGCCGCAGCCGCGTCCTCGATGGAGGCTGACGGGTCGGTCAGCGCCGTGCCGACGATGGGCTCGAAGCGGACCACGTAGCCGGCGCCGTTCGGCAGCCGCTCGCAGACGCTCAGGAAGCAGGCCGCGCCGGTCTGTTGCGCAAGGCGGGGAAGCAGGGTCATGGTGTAGGCGGGCCGGCCCAGGAACGGCGCCCAGACGCCCTGCCCCATCGGCGGCACCTGGTCGGGCAGGATGCCGGTGTAGCCGCCGCTGCGCAGCGTGCGGATCAGGCCGCGCACGCCGCTGTTGTTGGTGGGCAGCGTCTGCAGGCCGGGCCGGTCGCGCGAGCCGGCGGCGATCAGGTCGGCCATCCACTTCTTGCGCGCCGGCCGGAACAGCGCGGTGATCGGCCCGTAGGCCGACAGGAAGCGCTCGCCGATCGCCTGGCCGCACATCTCCCAGCTGCCGAGGTGCGGTGCCACCAGGATCACGCCTTTCTTCGCCTGCATGGCGGCCTCGAAGGCCTCCACGCCCTCCCAGCGCACCACGCGATGCAGCACGGTCTCGCCGTGCGGGCGCAGCCAGAGCCAGGGCAGTTCGGAAGCCATCTTGCCGGCGGCGGCGATGGCGGGACGGTATTGGTCGGGCGCGAAGCCCGCGCTCTCGGCATTGGCCTTGAAGCGGCGGCGGTAGTCCGGCGCGCTCCACCAGACCAGCCAGCCCAGCATGGCACCGAGCCGATGCATCAACGGCATCGGCACGCGGGCGAGCAGGCGAAACAGGGTGATCATTGAAAGCGGGAGGGTCAAAAAACGGACGCGCGCGCATGGTATGCGCGGCTCGAATAGAATCCAAATTGTCGCCGAGTTACGGAACAACTTGCAGGGCGACAAACACAAGCGCGAAAGCGATTGTGCCCGTCGATTCATCGACATCTGCTAAAGCGTTCGCCAGGGCTCCGCAGAGTTGGCAACGCGCCAAATCACTTCAAGGAGCTTTGAACAAAATGGCGAACGACTTCCTCTTCACTTCCGAATCGGTTTCCGAAGGCCACCCCGACAAGGTTGCCGACCAGATCTCCGACGCGATCCTGGACGCGATCTTCGAGCAGGACCCGCGCAGCCGCGTGGCCGCCGAGACGCTGACCAACACCGGCCTCGTGGTGCTCGCCGGCGAGATCACGACCAACGCGCACGTCGACTACATCCAGGTCGCGCGCGACACCATCAAGCGCATCGGCTACGACAACACCGAGTACGGCATCGACTACAAGGGCTGCGCGGTGATGGTCTGCTACGACAAGCAGTCCAACGACATCGCCCAGGGCGTGGACCACGCGAGCGACGACCACCTGAACACCGGCGCCGGCGACCAGGGCCTGATGTTCGGCTACGCCTGCGACGAGACGCCCGAGCTGATGCCCGCGCCCATCTACTACGCGCACCGCCTCGTCGAGCGCCAGGCACAGCTGCGCAAGGACGGCCGCCTGCCCTTCCTGCGCCCCGACGCCAAGAGCCAGGTCACGATGCGCTACGTCGACGGCAAGCCGCACAGCATCGACACCGTGGTGCTCTCCACGCAGCACAGCCCAGACCAGAGCGAGACGCCGACCAAGATGAAGGCCTCGTTCAACGAAGCCATCATCGAGGAGATCATCAAGCCCGTGCTGCCGAAGGAATGGCTCAAGGACACGCGCTACCTGATCAATCCGACCGGCCGCTTCGTCATCGGCGGCCCGCAGGGCGACTGCGGCCTCACGGGCCGCAAGATCATCGTCGACACCTACGGCGGTGCCTGCCCGCACGGCGGCGGCGCGTTCTCGGGCAAGGACCCGTCGAAGGTCGACCGCTCGGCCGCCTATGCCGCGCGCTACGTGGCCAAGAACATCGTGGCCGCCGGCCTGGCGCGCCAGTGCCAGATCCAGGTGGCGTACGCCATCGGCGTGGCGCAGCCGATGAACATCACGGTCTACACCGAAGGCACCGGCGTGATTCCTGACGAGAAGATCGCCGAACTCGTGCGCGAGTTCTTCGACCTGCGTCCGAAGGGCATCATCCAGATGCTCGACCTGCTGCGCCCGATCTACCAGAAGACCGCCGCCTACGGCCACTTCGGCCGCGAGGAGCCCGAGTTCACCTGGGAAGCGACGACGCAGGCCGCCGCACTGCGCGCGGCAGCCGGCCTCAAGTAAGCGACAAGAACCGGCGGTGGGTCGTCAGAAGCGGTACGCGCCGCTCAGGCCCACCGTCCAGTTGCGGCCCGGTGCGGGCTCGTAATAGCGCGCATTGCCCTCGTTGACGATGACCGAGCCCACGTAGCGCCGGTCGAACAGGTTGTCGACACGCGCGAAGGCATTGAACTCCCAGCGCTCCCATTTCTTCAGGTAGCCCGCATACACCGCCGCGACGGCATAGCCCGGCGCGCTCGCGGTGTTGGCATCGTTGGCCTGGATGCGCCCCAGCGCGCGCATCTCGACGCCGGCGCGCCAGCCGTCGGGCGGCACCCAGCCCAGCGATGCGAACAGCGACTGCCGCGCGATGCCGGGAATGCGGTTGCCCGCGGCGACGGTATTGGCCGCCGCGCACGGTGACGGCGAGCAGAAGGCGTCGCGGTAGGTCGCGTCCAGCCACGTGTAGGCCAGTTGCGTGCGCCAGTGGTTCGCGGTCTCATGCTGCCAGCCCAGCTCAAAGCCGTTGCGCTTCGTGCGCCCCGCGTTCTGGAAGGTGGCACGGCCGCCGACGTTGGTGTCCGTCACGATCTCGTCGCGCGTGCGGGTCTGGAACAGCGCTGCCGTCAGCAGGCCACCGGCAAGCCGCGCCTTGGCGCCGAGTTCGATGCTGTCGTTCACCGCAGGCCGCAGCGCGAAGTTGAGCCCGCTCGCGCCATTTGCCCGATAGGAAAGTTCGTTCAGTGTCGGCGTCTCGAAGCCGCGGCCGATGGAGCCGTACAGGGCCAAGTCGGGCGTCGCCTGGTAGCGCAGCGAGGCCACCGGCAGGGTCTTGCTGTAGCGCGCACTGCCGCTGTCGTCGCGGTTCGTGCCGACGATGTAGCGGTCCTGCGAGTTGAAGTGCACGCTGCTGCGGCGCACGCCGGCTTCGAGCGTCCAGCGCTCGGCGAAGCGCCAGGTCGCTTGCGCGTAGGGATCGAGGTTCCAGACGTCGTTGAGCTCGTTGCGCCGCAGACGGCCCTGCACGCCCAGCACGGGCGCCGCGACGCGGCCGAGGTAGTTCTCGTAGCCGCGGCGCTTTTCGCGCAGGCTGTCGTAGCCCAGGCCGGCCACCACGTCGAAGGGCCGATCGGCCAGGGTCAACGCAGCATTCCAGCGAATGTCGACACCGCCGTACTGCCGCGACAGGTCGATCACGCCGCCCGCGTGCAACGGGTTCTGCTGCGCCGACACCGGAATCGATTGGTACTGCGTGGTCTTTCGCTCGCCGCCGTAGACCATCAGGCGCAGCCCCTGCTCTGCGTTGATGCGACGCTCGTACAGCAGGCCGGCCTGTATCTGCTCGACCGTCTTGCGGGTGTCGTACTGCGTGGCCAGCGGCGCGTTGCGCGGCGCCAGCGCGTACTGGTCGGCCGTGAGGCCCAGCGGGTCCTGCGCGTCGACGCGCACGCTGTTGAAGACCAGCGTGAGCCTGTCGCCGTTGTCGAGCGCGATGCCGAGCTTGCCGTTTTCGATGTCGCGCCGCGCGGCGCTGTGCTCGCGCCAGCCGTCGGTATGGAAGCGGCTCGCGCCGAGCAGGTAATCGACCGCGCCCTGCGACCCGCTGAGCTGCAGCGACTGCCGCCAGGTGCCGAAGCTGCCGCCCGCGAGCGAGTACGACAGCCGTGGCGGCCCCTCGCCCGAGGCGGTGAACGTCTGCAGCACACCGCCCGAGGAGTTGCCGTACAACGCGGAGAACGGCCCGCGCAGGATCTCGACGCGGTCCAGCGAGCCGATGTCGATGTTCGAGGTCTGCCCCTGCCCATCGGGCAAGGTCGCCGGAATGCCATCGACATAGAGCCGCACGCCGCGCACGCCGAAGGTCGAGCGCGCACCGAAGCCGCGGATGGACAGCTGCAGGTCCTGCGCGTAGTTCAGCCGGTTCTGCACCTGCAGCCCCGGCACCGCGCCCAGGCTTTCGGAGAGGTTGACCTGCAGGCGGCTGTCGCGCATCTCGTCGCCGTCGACGCGGTCGACCGAGCCGGGCACGTTGAAGGGCGCAACCTCGCCGCGCGGCGTGGAGACGGTGATCTCGCGCAGGCGCGCGCCGCTGGCGCCTGGATCGGCCGGCGGCTCCTGCTGGGCCTGCGCGGCCAGCGGGACACCCAGCAAGAGAAGGCAGGCGGCGGCGGGCGCAAGTTTCATCGCGCCGATTCTGCTTCGGCATGCCGGCCGCGCATGTCGCGGTGGCGCGACTCTCAGGGAAAACTAGCGGGCCGGCGCCTTGCGCCAGGCATGCCAGGCGCCCACCACGACCGGGATGCCCAGCGTGATCCAGGCCAGGACGTCGCCCAGCCCGCCGTCGCTGAAAAGCGCCGAGATCAGCCCGAAGGTCGTCAGCAGGCCCAGCACCGTCGGCCAGCCCCACATGCGCCAGAAGCTCCGGTGCTGCGTCATGCCTGCACCTTCATGGCCGATGCCGGCTCGGGTTGTGCGGTGCCGCCGGAGACACGCGCTTCATGCGCCGCGGCCCTCGGGGACGCGGGCACGGGGTTGCCCCGCTTGAGCCACAGGTACAACCCGCTGCCCAGCACGATGATGGTCGCTATGTCGAGCAGCGCCCAGATGATCTGCATCGGCATGCCGCCGTAGTCGCCGAAGTGCAGCGGCTGCGACACCAGCAGCGCCGTGAGGTACCAGGGCAGCTTCGGCACCGCAGTCACCTCCGCTGTCTTGGCATCGACCAGCACCGGCTGGAACAGCTTCGATGTGAAGGGCTCGTTGCCACGCACGAAGAAGGTCGTGTGGTGCGGGCTCGAGAACGATGTGCCGGGAAAGGCAATGAACGACAGCTTCATGCCGGGCGTCTTCTGCATCGCGGCGTCCATCGAGCGCTGCACCGAGGCACGCTCGTTCACCGCCACGATGGGTTCGCTCTTGTAGGGCGCGAGCAGCGAACTGAGCTGGTCGTGCTGCCAGTACTTGATGAGCAGGTCGGCCCAGGTGTTGATCATGCCCGTGGAGCCCACCACGAACAGCCACACCAGCGTGACGATGCCAAGCAGGTTGTGCAGGTCGAGCCACTTCAGGCGCGGGCGCTTCTCGCGCCGCACCGTGCCGAAGTCGAGCTTGCGCATGAAGGGTGAATACAGCACCACGCCCGAGACGATGGCCACCAGCAGCAGCAGGCCCATGAAGCCGAGGAAGAGCTTGCCCGCCAATCCCGCGAAGAGGTCGACGTGCAGCTTGAACATCACGTACATGAAGCCCTCGTCGAACTTCGGCTGCGCGAGCACCTCGCCCGTGCGCGCGTCGATCGCGACCGACTTGAAGTCCTCCGTGGCTTGCGGCGTGGGCGTGAGCGTGACGAACCACAGGCCGTCGTCATCCTCGGGCTGTGAGACGAACTGCACCACGCGGCCGGGGTGCTTCGACTTCGCGATGTCGAGCACGCGGTCGAGACTGGCGCGCGGCGCGCCCGCGGGCATCTTCGGCGCCTCGACCTCGGTGCCCAGCAGATGGCCGATCTCGTGATGGAAGATCAGCGGCAGGCCCGTGATGCACAGCAGCAGCATGAACACCGTGCACACGAGGCTGCTCCACTTGTGCACCCAGGCCCAAGTCTTGATTTTTCGGCTGTTCATGTGGGGGCTGTTCCTGAAGGTCGTGTTCTAGAAGCGATAGGTCGCGCTCGCGACGATGTTGCGGCGCGAGCCATACCAGCAGTCGCCGCGCGACAGGCAGGTGCTGAAGTAGATCTTGTCGGTCACGTTGTTGATGTTGAGCGCATAGCGCCAGCGGTCGGTCTCATAGGCGAACACGAGGTCGGCCAGCGCGATGCCCGGCACGCGCGGACCGG
This sequence comes from Variovorax sp. Varisp46, assembly GCF_059491885.1. Taxonomy (NCBI): domain Bacteria; kingdom Pseudomonadati; phylum Pseudomonadota; class Betaproteobacteria; order Burkholderiales; family Comamonadaceae; genus Variovorax; species Variovorax sp. Varisp46. Next base: position 281,753 of record NZ_CP168515.1, on the reverse strand, counting down.
TGCCGAACTGCGTGTCGCGAAACGAACTCATCAGGCGCACGCCGGCGCCGGCCGAAAAACCGTTCACGCCGCCGATGGAAAACCTGTACTTCGCCCAGAAACTGGCCTGGTGTTTGGGCAGGCCTTCGATCTGCGCATCGGCATCGGCGTAGTTGTAGTGGGCGATCAGGTCGAGGTTCGGGCCGGCCGAGCCCTTGGCCTCGAGTTCCACGCCCTTCGTCTTCGTCAGGCCGCGCTGCGAGAACACGTTCGGCTGCTCCTCGACGATCTGGTTCTTCTCGCGCAGGTCGTACACCGCTGCGCTGAACGCCAGGGCGCGGTCCCTGGGCTCGTACTTGACGCCGGCTTCCCACTGCTCGCCGCGCAACGGCGTGAAAATGCGGCCTTCGCGCGGCGACTGCGGCGTGAACGACTCGCTGTAGCTCAGGTACGGCGACCATCCCGACGGCGAGGCGTACATCAGCCCGAAGCGCTTGGTGGTCGCGCTGCTCTTTTCCTCGTTGCTTCCCGCGGCACTGGACACGGCCCTGTCTTGCCGCAGGCCCGCCACGAAGATCCAGTTGTCGAGCCTGACCTGGTCCTGCAGATAGACGCCCGTCTGTCGCTGGCGGGTGCGTGGCCTCGCATCGCGCACGGGCTCGTCGAGACGGCCGTAGACCGGCGCGTAGACGTCGATGGTGTCGAAGGTGGTGCCGCCCCAGACGTTCTCGCGCTGGCGCGCGAAGTCCGCGCCCACGAGCAGCGTGTGCTTCAGCGCGCCGGTCTGGAAGCGGCCCTCGACGTGGTTGTCGAGCGTCTGCGTGCGGTTGCGGGTCAGTTGGCTGTCGTAGTAGCGGCCGAGCACGCGCTTGAAGACCGGGTCGGTGGACCAGCTGTCGAATCCGCTGAACGAACTGCCGTAGTGGTAGCGGTTGTCGTTTTCGTTGCGCGCGTAGCGGAAGTTCTGGCGGAAGGTCCAGCTGTCGTCGAACTTGTGCTCGAACTGCCAGCCGAAGGTCTTGCGCTCGCTGTCGTAGTAGTCGCCCGGCTCGCCGATGAAGCGGCTGCTCGGCAGACGTCCGTTCGGGTTCGGCAGCAAGGTGCCCTCCCACGGCAGGAACTGCGAGCTGCTGCCGCTCTTGTCCTTCTGCCAGAGGCCCTGCAGCGCCAGCGAGGTCATGGCATTGGGCCGCCAGGTCAGCGAGGGCGCGATCACGCTGCGGTCGTCGGGCACGTGGTCGACCTGCGTGCCGGACTTGCGCTGCAGCGCGATCAGGCGGTACGACAGTGAGCCGTCGGCGTTCAGCGGGCCGGTCAGGTCGGCCTGGATCTGCTTGCGGCCGAAGCTGCCGAACTGCACGCCCACTTCGCGCTGGGCCTCCTGCAGCGGCCGCTTGCTGACCATGTTGACCACGCCGGCGGCCGTGCCGGCGCCGAACAGCATGCCCGAGGGGCCGCGCAGCACTTCGAGGCGCTCCAGCGTGTAGGGCTCGGTGCGGGTGGTGCTGGTGTAGTAGCCGTAGGCCTGGCGCAGGCCGTCGAGGTAGACGTCGGGATAGGCGCCGCGCACCCGCACGGAGTCGGTGCGGGAATCGAGTCCGTAGGCATCGGAACGTACGCCGGCCGCGTAGTTGAGCGCGTCCTGTACATTGGCCGCGCCCTGGTCGATCATCTGGTCGCGCGTGATCACGGTCACGGACTGAGGCGTTTCAGACAGCGGCGTGTCGGTCTTGGTGGCGGTGACCGCATTTTTCGCGCGGTAGCCGATCACCGGCGTGGTCGCCGTCTCGGTTTCGGCATTCGCGTCGACCCGTACTTCCGGCAGCGAGCCCGCATTCGTCGCCTGGGCCAGCACCTCGCGCTGTGTGCAGATCGCCAGACACCCTATCAGCACCGATGCAGCCTTGCGCCGCGCCTCCAACCTCTTCATCCCGGCCTCATTACAAATATTATTAAGAATGATTCGCATTTTATTACGTGACTTCTTTGCGCCTCCCCAATCACCGCTCCGATGAAGGGTGTTGCGTTGCGAAATTGCGTCTGCGGGTCCAGGGCGAACCGGCTACCATGCCGCCCGCACGCTTCCCGTGCGTTGGCAAGCCCTCATGCTCAAGCTCATCGCCTCTCTGTTTCCCGCACTGCGCGGTCCGGCTCTGCGGCTGATGGTCCTCGCGGCTGCCATTGCCCTGGCCGGCTGCGCGGGGCTCCCACCGCGCACGCCTGAACCGCCCACCCTGGCGATTGCGGCCTCGCCTGCCACCGAGCTCGGCCGCGCCGCCGTCAGCCTCGACTCCCCACCCGACGGCCTGAGCAGCATGCGGCCGCTGATCGAGGCCTCTTTTGCGCTCGACGCCCGGCTGGAGCTGATGCGGCGCGCGAAGTCGTCGCTCGACATCCAGACCTACCAGCTCGGCAACGACAAGACCGGTCGCCTGCTGCTGCGCGAAATGCGCAATGCCGCCCGGCGCGGCGTGCGCGTGCGGCTGCTCCTCGACGACTTCTACACGGCCGGCATGGACCGCCTGCTGCTCGGCCTCGCCGCCGAGCCCAATGCCGAGATCCGGCTGTTCAACCCGTTCGTGAACGCGCGCGACCACTCGTCAGGGCGGTGGCTGGAGTTCTTCACCGACTTCCGGCGCCTCAACCACCGCATGCACAACAAGCTGTTCGTGGCCGACGGCGCCATGGCCATCGCGGGCGGCCGCAACCTGGCCGACGAGTATTTCCTGCGCAGCGAGAGCGCGAACTTCATCGATTTCGAGCTGCTGCTGGCCGGCCCGGTGGTCCCCGAGTCAGCCGCCATCTTCGACACCTACTGGAACAGCGACGTGGTCTACCCCCTGCAGCGGGTGGCCGGCACCAGCAGCACGCCGCAGGCGCTGAAAGCCGATTTCGAGGAAGCCACTTCCCCGGCCCATGCGCCGCCGCCCGACCCGCTGCCTCCCACCGACCTGCTCGGCGACCTGCCGCTGGGCGCCCAGCTTGCCCGAATCGACGAGGCCAAGTGGATGCGCGCCGAGGCCCACGCCTCCGCCGACAGTCCCAACAAGGCGCTGGGCGTCATGGCGCAGCCCATGGAGCCGCTGGCACAGCGCTTCCACGAGATGCTGGCCACGGCCAAGTCGAACGTGGTGGTGATCTCGCCCTACTTCATTCCAGGCGACGAGGGCATGGAACGCATCCGCATGGGGCGTGAGCACGGTGTGAACATCACCGTCATCACCAATTCGCTGGCCGACAGCGACGAGCCGCTGGTCAACATCAACTACAACCGCTACCGCGTCGACATGCTCAAGCTGGGCGTGAATCTGTACGAAGTCAGCACCCGGCAACTGCGGCGCAGCGGCCAGTTCCGCGACCTGCTCAAGAAGGCCCGCGGCCGCCTGCATGCCAAGCTGGCACTGGTCGACCGCCAGTGGGTGCTGCTCGGCTCCATGAACCTCGACCCGCGTTCCGCCCGGCTGAACACCGAATTCGGCATAGCCGTGCGAAGCTTCGACCTGACGCAGGCGCTGCTATTCGCCTACGAGCTCGACGACATCGAGGGCGTCTACCGCGTGGTGCTCAAGCCCGACGGCCAGAACGTCCAGTGGATCGGCACCGGCGACGTCCACAACGAGGTGCTCGACAGCGAACCGGATTCGAGCATGCTGACGCGGCTGCAGCTGCTGCTGTTCTCGTGGTTTGTGCCTACGGACCAGTTGTAGGCGGCTGCGGAACCCCTTGAAAGCCCGCCGATTGCCCTTATGATTAGCACTCGCTGCTGACGAGTGCTAACAGCCTCGCTTCCAGTCGATGGGCTGCCGGCCTCCGGTCCGGCACCCGACCACAAATCCGTTTCTTATCCATACATCCAGGAGATGCAATGAAACTTCGTCCTTTGGCCGATCGCGTGATCGTCAAGCGTGTTGACAGCGAAACCAAGACCGCCTCCGGCATCGTCATCCCCGACGCAGCCGCTGAAAAGCCCGATCAGGGTGAAGTCCTGGCCGTGGGCCCGGGCAAGCGCAACGACAAGGGCGAGCTGGCCGCACTGACTGTCAAGGTCGGCGACCGCGTCCTGTTCGGCAAGTACAGCGGCCAGACCGTCAAGGTCGGCGGCGACGAACTGCTGGTCATGAAGGAAGACGACCTGTTCGCGGTCGTCGAGAAGTAATTCAACAAATCCATTCGGAGTAAACAAACATGGCAGCAAAAGACGTAGTCTTCGGCGGTGAAGCCCGCGCACGCATGGTCGAGGGTGTCAACATCCTGGCCAACGCAGTCAAGGTGACCCTGGGCCCCAAGGGCCGCAACGTGGTGCTCGAGCGCTCGTTCGGCGCCCCCACCGTCACCAAGGACGGTGTGTCGGTCGCTAAGGAAATCGAACTCAAGGACAAGCTCCAGAACATGGGCGCGCAGCTCGTGAAGGAAGTGGCTTCCAAGACTTCGGACAACGCCGGTGACGGCACCACCACCGCGACCGTGCTGGCACAAGCCATCGTTCGCGAAGGTTTCAAGCTGGTGGCTGCCGGCATGAACCCGATGGACCTGAAGCGCGGCATCGACAAGGCTGTCACGGCCCTGGTCGCCGAGCTGAAGAAGGCTTCCAAGCCCACCACCACGTCGAAGGAAATCGCTCAAGTCGGCTCGATCTCGGCCAACAGCGACGAAACCATCGGCAAGCTCATCGCTGACGCGATGGACAAGGTCGGCAAGGAAGGCGTGATCACCGTGGAAGACGGCAAGTCGCTGGACAGCGAACTCGACGTCGTCGAAGGCATGCAGTTCGACCGCGGCTACCTGTCGCCCTACTTCATCAACAACCCCGAGAAGCAATCGGCGCTGTTGGACAACCCCTTCGTGCTGCTGTTCGACAAGAAGATCAGCAACATCCGCGACCTGCTCCCCACGCTGGAACAAGTCGCCAAGGCTGGCCGTCCGCTGCTGATCATTGCCGAAGAAGTCGAGGGCGAAGCCCTGGCTACGCTGGTCGTGAACACGATCCGCGGCATCCTGAAGGTCGTGGCTGTGAAGGCACCTGGCTTCGGCGACCGCCGCAAGGCCATGCTGGAAGACATCGCCATCCTGACGGGCGGCAAGGTCATCGCTGAAGAAGTGGGCCTGACGCTCGAAAAGGTGACGCTGGCCGACCTGGGCCAGGCCAAGCGCATCGAAGTGGGCAAGGAAAACACGATCATCATCGACGGCGCCGGCGCTGCTGCCGACATCGAAGCCCGCGTGAAGCAAGTGCGCGTGCAGATCGAGGAAGCCACGAGCGACTACGACCGTGAAAAGCTGCAAGAGCGCGTGGCCAAGCTGGCCGGCGGTGTTGCAGTGATCAAGGTTGGCGCCGCCACCGAAGTCGAAATGAAGGAAAAGAAGGCTCGCGTCGAAGACGCCCTGCACGCTACCCGCGCTGCAGTGGAAGAAGGCGTTGTGGCTGGCGGCGGCGTGGCTCTGCTGCGTGCCAAGCAAGCCGTGGGCGACTCGATCAAGGGCGACAACGCCGACCAGGACGCCGGCATCAAGCTGGTGCTCAAGGCCATCGAAGCACCCCTGCGCGAAATCGTGAACAACGCCGGCGGCGAAGCCTCGGTGGTGGTGAACGCTGTGTTGGCCGGCAAGGGCAACTACGGCTTCAACGCTGCGAACGACACGTACGGCGACATGCTCGAGCTGGGCATCCTGGACCCGACGAAGGTCACGCGCACCGCACTGCAGAACGCCGCTTCGGTGTCCTCGCTGCTGCTGACGACCGAAGCCATGGTTGCTGACGCACCCAAGGACGAAGGCGCAGCCGGCGGTGGCATGCCCGACATGGGTGGCATGGGCGGCATGGGCGGCATGGGCATGTAATTGGCTCGCCCCCAGGCTGCGCGGCACTTCGTGTCCGCTACGCCTACCCCCTACCGGGGGCGACACCTGCGGACCGGCAGAGCCGGATCCGCGGTGTCTCGCGAAATGAAAGAAGCCCGGCTTGCGCCGGGCTTTTTTCATGGGCGGTCGTGATCGCTCTGCTACTGGAATTGCGCCTGCACCGCCTTGTAGAGCGCCTGGAAGCGCGCATGCCTCGTCCTGTGGACATCGGCTACTTCGGTCGAGGCAACCAGCTTCTGCTTCACAGGCGGCAGCGTGCACACCTCGGCCACCGAGCCCCCATCCGCCAACCACGCCAGCCGCGCCGCACCCAGTGCGCCACCCGTCTCGCCGCCCGCATAGAGCGTGAGCGGCACGCCGAAGATGTCGGCCAGCAGCTGCCCCCACCACACGCTGCGCGCACCGCCGCCCACCAGCGCCATGTCGCGCAGCGGCATCCCGGCCGGCAGCCGCAGCGTGTCGAAGCCGTCGCGCAGGCCGAAGCTCACGCCCTCGACCACGGCGTACGCGATTTCCGCTGGCCCGTGTGCCTGCGTGAGGCCGAACAGCACGCCCTGCGCGTTGGGGTTGTTGTGCGGCGAGCGCTCGCCGGAGAGGTACGGCAGGAACAGCGGGCAGCCCTCGCGCTGTGCCAGCGGGACGGACGCCGCCGCTTCGAGCAGCGCGGCCTCGTCCGCGAACCTGAAAGTCTTTGCGGCCCAACTCACCGCGCTCGCAGCCGAGAGCATCACCGACATCTGGTGCCACCGCCCCGGCAGCGCATGGCAAAAGGCGTGCATCGCCAGCGCGGGGTTCGGCAGGAAGCGGTCTGTCGAGACGAACACGACGCCCGAGGTGCCGAGTGACACGAATCCCTGCCCCGGCTCGACGAGGCCCATGCCGACGGCGCTGGCCGCGTTGTCGCCGGCACCGCCGGCGATCACCACGCTGGCGCTGCCCACGCCCCAGCGCGCCGCCAGTTCGGGTTTGAGCTGCGCCGACATCTCGCTGCCTTCGACCAGCCGCGGCATGTGCGCGCGCGTGAGGCCTGTGGCTGCCAGCAGTTCGTCGGACCAGTCGCGCGCGCCCACGTCGAGCCACAGCGTGCCCGCCGCATCGGACATCTCGCTGACCGCCTCGCCGCTGAGCATGAAGCGCAGCCAGTCCTTGGGCAGCAGCACGCGCGCCACACGGCCGAAGATTTCAGGCTCGTGCTCGCGCACCCACAGCAGCTTGGGCGCGGTGAACCCCGGCATCGCGAGGTTGCCCGCGATCTCGCCGAGCCTCGGCACGGCGCGCGCAAGCGCCTCGCACTGCGCACCGCTGCGGCCGTCGTTCCAGAGGATCGCAGGGCGCAGCACCTCGCCCGCCGCATCGAGCAGCGTGGCACCGTGCATCTGTCCCGACAGGCCGATGGCGCGCACCGCCGCGAGCTCCTCGGGATGCGACTTGCCGAGCGCACGCATCACCTCCTCGAGCGCATGCCACCACTGCTGCGGCGCCTGCTCCGACCACAGCGGCCGCGGCCGTTCGACCGCGAGCGGCGCGCGGGCCACGCCGACGATGCGGTGGTCGTCGGCGAGCAGCAGCGCCTTGAGCTCGGACGTGCCGAGGTCGAGTCCCAGGTACAAGATGAACCCCCTGGCTTTGTCTAGGAAGAGATGCCGCCGCCGAAGCGGGTGTCTGCCTGCTTTCGGAATTCGCTCGGCGTCATTCCCTTGATTTCAAGAAAACGTCGATTGAAATTCGCCACATTGTTGAAGCCAACCTGGTAGCAGATGTCGGTCACGTAGTGATCGGTCTGCATCAGCAGGTGGCAGGCGCTGTTGATGCGCACGCGGTTGACGAAGTCGGTGAAGCTGTTGCCGGTGGAGCGCCGGAAGAAACGGCTGAAGCGGCTCTCGCTCATGCCCAGTTCGGCCGCCACGTCCGACATCGAGATCGACTCCGCCATGTTGCTGGTGATGCGGTTGACGATGTCGTTGATCTGGTCGACCTGCGCATCGCCCTCGATGCCCTGGGCGCCCTGCATCTGCACGCTCGACAGCAGCCGGTAGTCGGTGCATTGCGCGAGGTCGGCCATGCACTCGAGGAACCGTCCGAGCCGGCGCACGCCGCGCGCGGCCTTGATGGCGTCCCAGTGCGTCTGCGCCTGCTGCGACATGCCGAAGAACTCGATGCCGTGCCGCGCACGTTCGAGCAGCTGCATCACTTCGCGCAGCTCGGGAATCTCGGCCGCGGCGTGCTCGATCGGCTCGTGGCGGAACTGGATCACCCGGTCGCGCCCAGCGGCGCCGCCTTCGGGCACGTCGAGCGAGATCCAGTTGTGCGGCAGGCGTGGCCCGCAGAGCACGAGGTGTCCGGGCTGGAACGGCCCGATCCAGTCTCCTATGAAGGCCTTGCCCGAGGTCTCGGTGATCAGGTGCAGCTCGTAGTCTTCATGGAAATGCCATCGCACCAGCGGGCTCGGGAAGCCGTGCGCCAGGCAGCGCACCAGGCCGGTTTCGGGGGCCTCGTAGCCCAGCGACGGGGAGCGCGCAATATCGCGCTCCAGCTCGGGTTGGCGCTGACGGGGAATCGAGCGTTTGCGTGTGGACGTTGTCATGGCAGCACGGGGTCAGGACCGGGAAGCGACGGCCCCATTGTCTTCCTGCGCCAGCGCGGCGTGAACCGCTTCGAGCGTGGGTGGATCGGCGCCTTCGCGGGTGCAGTTGAGGGCGGCGGCCGTGGCGGCGAAGCGCATCACCTCGCGCCAGGCCTCGTCGCCCAGCTCGCCGAGCTGGGCCGGGTGCTCGACGCCGTGCGCGAGCAGCGCCACCGAGAGCCCGGCCGTGAAGGTGTCGCCTGCGCCGATGGTGTCGACCACCTTGACGCGGGGCGCCGCCACGGCGAGCGGCGCGTGCCCCGTGCGCCAGAGCGTGGCGCCCGCGCCGCCGCGCGTGACGACCACGGCGTGCGCGCCGGCCTGCAGGCAATCCGCCGCCAGTGCATCGACCGGCCGGCCGGGGGCCAGCAGTTCGGCATCTTCGTCGCTGAGCTTGACCAGGTCGGCCATGGCCAGCCAGTCCGTCATGTGCTCGCGGTAGGCGGCCATGTCGGGAATCAGGCTGGGCCGCACGTTCGGATCGAACACGATCACGCGGCGGCCCGCGTTGGCCGTGACCAGCTCGGCAATGCGCGTGGCCGCCGGCTCCTGCAGCATCGAGATCGAGCCGAAATGCAGGAAGCGGCACTCCGCCGGCAACTGCGGCAGCGGTTCGGGCGCCCAGGTGGCGTCGGCGCTGCCGCGCGTGTAGAAGGCATAGCGGTTGGTCCGCGGCGTGCGCTCGACGAAGGCCAGCGTCGACGGCGCATTGCTGCGCAGAATGAGGCGGGTGTCCACGCCGTTGCGTTCGAGAAAACGCATCAGCCGTTCGCCGAACAGGTCGGTCGACAGCTGCGTGAGAAAGCCGGTGGGCTGGCCGAGGCGCGCGCAGGCCACGGCCGTGTTGAGCGGAGAGCCGCCCTCGTGGCCCAGGAACGCGAGCGTGCCGGCCTCGCTGGCGGTGAAATCGATCAGGGCTTCGCCCGTGAGTGCAATGCGCATGGTGCTCGGATTTTCCTCTGTCAGGGCAAGGCGCGTGCATCGGCCAGGAAGCCGCGTTCGGCGGCGAGCGTGGCGGGATGGTCGAGCAGCTCGGCAAAGAGGCGCGGCGGGATGGTGATGGCTCCCACGCCGAGCCCCAGCAGGGCAAGGTAGGCCGCGCGCGAACGGATGCTGGCCACCAGCAGCCGCGTGCCCGACGAAGGGCGCTGCGCGACCAGCGACTGCATCTGCGCGATCAGCGCCAGCCCGTCGACACCGGCGTCGTCGAGCCGGCCGAGGTACGGCGCCGCATAGGCCGCGCCCAGTTGCGCCGCGAAGTGCGCCTGCTCGGGCGCATACACGGCCGTCCACGTGACGGGCACGCCTTGCGCGATGAGCCGCGCGCCGGCATCGAGGCCCTGGCGCGTGGCGGGAATCTTGACGACCAGCTGGCCCCGGTCGAAGTGCGAGAGCAAGGCCGCAGCGTCTTCGAGCATGCCGTCGACGTCGCTCGAATACACCTGCGCCTGCACCTGCCGCGCGCCCAGTTCGATGCAGCGTTTCAGCAAACCGGGTACTTCGCCGCGGCCAATGCCCGCACGCTTGAGCAAGGTCGGGTTGGTCGTCACGCCATGCACCACCGGGTGCGGCAGGCAGGCCTGCAGTTCAGACAGGTCGGCACTGTCGAGGTACAGATGGAAGTCTTCGTTCATCGCATTTTTGCAAGCATGCAGAGAATCATCAGCTCATGACATTGCCGCCATCGACATTCAAGGTCTGCGCCGTGATGTAGCGCGCCTCGTCGCTGGCAAGAAACACGGCCGCGCCCGCGATGTCGGCCGGCACGCCCATGCGGCCGAGCGGCACCTCCAGGCCCACGCGGCGCTTCTTCTCGCCGGGCGGCAGCCCTTCGGCCTTGGCGAACAGGCTGTCGACATGGTCCCACATCGGCGTGTCGACCACACCGGGTGCAATGCCGTTGACACGGATGCCGTGCGGCGCCATGGCCAGCGCGGCGCTCTGCGTGTAGCTGATGACCGCGGCCTTGGTCGCGCAGTAGTGCGACACCAGCGCTTCGCCGCGCCGCCCGGCCTGCGAGGCCATGTTGATGACCGACGCGCCCTGCGTGCCCGCTTCGACCATGTGGCGCAGCACGGCCTGCATCACGAAGAACATGCCCTTCACGTTGACCGCGAACAGCCGGTCGAACGAAGCTTCGTCGCTGTCGAGCAGCGGCGCCAGGTCGAACACGGCAGCGTTGTTGAACAGCGTGTGGATCGGCCCGAAGGCGACCTGCGCCTCGGCCAGCATGTGCGCGATGGCCTGCGTGTCGGTCACGTCGGCCGCGATGTAGGCGAGCTTGTCGGGGTGGCGCTGCTGCAGTGCCCGCACGGCCTCGGGCGCCCCTGCAGCGCGGTCGACCACGCTGCAGCGCGCGCCCTCGGCAATGCAGGCCTCGGCCACGGCCAGGCCGATGCCGCCACCGGCGCCGGTCAGCAGCACATGGCGGTTCTTCAAACGTTCGCTCATATCGTTGCTCCAGAGTTCAGGAAATTTGCCACGCGCCCGCTCGCTGCGCGCACGGCGTCGACCAGCCGTGCATCGCCCGCGGCGGTGCCCCACAGTCCCGCGTCCGAACACAGCGCGAGCACCGGATCGGCGGCGTCGCAGATCGCGTGCGCCGCGGCCTCGTCCATGCCCTGGTCCTGGTAGGCATAAGGCAGCGCGCCGCGATGCCAGCGCTGCAGGAAGGCCAGGAACAGTGCGGGCAGCATCGCAACGCTGTCGATCGGCTGCCCCGCGGCGAGCCGCTCGCGCACTGTGGGCGCGATGAAGCCCGGGATCTTCGAGAAGCCGTCGGCCGCCACGCGCTGGTTGGTGTCGCGGATCGCGGGGTTGCCGAAGCGGTCGAGCACCACGTCGCGGTAGGCTGCGAGATCGATCGGGCTCGGGCTGAGGCACGGGATCACGTCGTCGGTGACGTAGTCGAACGCCATCCGGCGGATGGCCGCGTCGTGCGTGCCTTCGTGGATGAAGTTCAGCCCTGCCAGCGTGCCCGCCCAGGCGATGCAGCTGTGCGTGGCGTTGAGGATGCGGATCTTGGCCTCTTCGTAAGGCTGTACCGATTCGACCAGCTCCACGCCCACACGGCCCCAGTCGGGGCGCCCGGCCGCGAAGTTGTCCTCGATCACCCACTGGATGAAGCTCTCGCCGGTGATCGCGGCCGCATCGTCGCGCCCCGTCGCGGCCTTCACGCGCGCGCGCAGCTCGGGCGGCGGGCGCGGCGTGATGCGATCGACCATTGCGTTGGGGCAGGAGGTGTTCGCTTGCACCCAGGCAAGCAGTTCCGCATCGCCCGCGCGTTCGATGAACTCCAGCAGCCCGGCACGGAAGCGATCGCCGTTGTGGCGCAGGTTGTCGCAGTTGAGCAGCGTCACCGGACCGGCCTGCGCGGCCTTGCGCGCGCGCAGGATCGCGCAGACGGCGCCATAGATGGTCACGCCCTCGCCACCCGCCTCGCCGCGGCGCGCGCGCTCGATGTCGGCTGCGAGATCGCCGAACGACAGGTCCAGCCGGCCCTTGGTATCGAGGTAGTAGCCGGCCTCGGTCACGGTGAACGAAATGATGCGCGTGGACGGTGCCGCGCCGCGCGCGACCACCGCGGCCAGCGAAGGCTCCCACGGCAGCACTTCGCGGATGGCTTCGATCTGTTCGTAGCGGTACTCGCCGGCCGGCGACACGGTTTCGAGCGTGTAGCGGCCGCCCTGCGCCTGCAGTGCGGCGACGACCTCGGCCATGTCGGGCCGGATGTTGGCGCCCGAGAGCGACCAGCGGGTGTCACCCGCATCGGTCAGCCGTTGCAAATAGACGGCCTGGTGGGCCCGATGGAACGAGCCGAGTCCAAGGTGAAACACCATGGACTCCGAAGGAGCCGGTGGAGTTGGCGCATCGAGAGGCGCTGCTGCGAGGGTCACGGGAATGTTCCGGAAGAAATCAGGCGGAGACCGAACGGCCTTCACGGTTGAACAAATGAAGAACCGACGGATCGAGCTCGACCGCCACGTCGTCGCCGGCATGCAGCGGCGTGCGCTCGTTCTGGCGTGCGATCAGCGGCACGCCGCCCACGTCGACGTGGATCAGCGTGTCGGCACCGAGGGCTTCGACCAGCTCGACGCGGCCCTGCACATCCGACACCGGCGCGCCCTGCTTCGGATGCACGCGCAGGCCTTCGGGGCGCACGCCCAGGAAGCCGTCGGCCGGCAGCTTGCCGCCGGTGGCGGCCGAGAAGCTGGGAATCGCATTCGCCGCCACCATGTTCATCGACGGCATGCCGATGAACTGCGCGACGAACTGATTGGCCGGGTGGTCATACAGCTCGAGCGGCGTGCCGACCTGCTCGATCAGCCCGTCCTTGAGCACCACCACGCGGTCGGCCAGCGTCATGGCTTCGACCTGGTCGTGCGTCACGTAGATGGTGGTGGCGCCGAGCGCGCGGTGCAGCTTGTGGATCTCGACGCGGGTGTTGCCGCGCAGCGCCGCATCGAGGTTCGACAGCGGCTCGTCGAACAGGAACACCTTGGGCGCGCGCACGATGGCGCGGCCGATCGCCACGCGCTGGCGCTGGCCGCCCGACAGGTCCTTCGGCGTACGGTCAAGGTACTGCGTGAGGTTGAGCGTCTTGGCCGCATATTCGACCTTGGTCCTGATCTCGCTCTTGCCCACGCCCGCGAGCTTGAGCGCGAAGGACATGTTGTCGTACACGCTCATGTGCGGATAAAGCGCATAGCTCTGGAACACCATCGCCAGGTCTCGCTTGCCCGAGGGTGTCCAGGTGATGTCCTTGCCGTCGAGCAGCAGGTTGCCGCTGGTGATGGGCTCGAGCCCCGCGATCAGCCGCAGCAGCGTCGACTTGCCACAGCCCGATGGCCCCACGAAGACGATGAACTCACCCTTCTGGATTTCGAGGTTGACGCCCTTGATGATGTTGACTTCACCAAAGCTCTTCTTGATGTCTTTGAGTTGCAGGTAGGCCATGAGATGTCTCCCTTTCTTTACTTGACGGCGCCGAAGGTCAGGCCTTGCACCAGTTGCTTCTGGCTGAACCAGCCGAACACCACGATGGGCGCGATGGCCATCAGCGAAGCCGCCGACAACTTGGCCCAGAACAGGCCCTCGGGGCTGGAGTACGACGCGATGAGCGTGGCCAGCGTGCCGGCCTTGGCGGAGGTGAGGTTGAGCGCCCAGAAGGCCTCGTTCCAGCTCAGCACCAGGCACAGCAGGCCGGTCGATGCGAGGCCGCCCACCGACAGCGGCATCACGACGTGTCGGAACTCGGTCCACAGGCTGGCGCCATCCATGCGCGCAGCTTCGAGGATCTCGTTCGGAATGTCCTTGTAGGCGCTGTAGAGCATCCACACCATGATCGGCAGGTTCGACAGCGTGAACACGATGGTCAGCGCGGTGAGCGAATCCAGCATGCCCGCGGTCTGCGCGATCACGTAGATCGGCACCAGCGCGCCCACGGCCGGCATCATCTTGGTGGAGAGCATCCACATCAGGATGTCGCGCGTCTTCTTCGTGCGGAAGAAGGCCATCGAGTACGCGGCCGGCGCCGCGATCAACAGGCCGAGGATGGTCGAGCCCAGGCTGGTGATGAGCGAGTTGCGCGCGTACAGCAGGTAGTCGCTGCGGCGCTGCACCTCACCGAAGTTGTCGAGCGTGGGCTCGAAGACGAAGAGCGGCGGTACATGGATCGCCTGCAGCTCCGTCTTGAAGGCCGTGAGGAACAGCCAGCCGAGCGGGAAGAACAGCAGCAGCGCGACGGCCCACGCGCCGACGGTGCGCAGCAGCTGCGGCAGGAAGTTGCTGGGAGCTTGTTGTTGCATGGTTCAGTTACTCCATCGTGCGGAGGGCAAGACACGGCCCATTCCAGGAACACCACGGAACCGGCTCGGCCGGGCCGTTGGTGTTGCCCCCTGCAAGGGGGTTGGCGAAGCGACACGAAGTGCGCGAAGACTGGGGGTGTGCAACATGACTAGTCAAGGTTCTTGCCGATGATGCGGATCAGGAACACGGCCACGATGTTGGCCAGCACCACCGCGAACAGCGCCCCGGCGGAGGCCACGCCCACGTCGAAATTCATCAGCGACTGCTTGAAGATCATGTAGGTCATGTTCGTGCTCTCGTTGCCCGGGCCGCCGTTGGTGGTGATGGCGATCTCGGCAAAGATGCTGAGCAGAAAGATCATCTCGATCATGATCACCACCGCCATCGGGCGGCCGAGGTGCGGAATGGTGAGATAGAAGAAGCGCTGGAACGAACTCGCGCCGTCCATGCGCGCGGCTTCCATCTGCTCGCGGTCGAGCGACTGCAGCGAGGTGATGAAGATCAGGCAGGCGAACGGCAGCCACTGCCAGGCCACCATGATGATCACGGAGAGCAGCGGCACGTCGGTGAGCCAGTCGACCGGCTGGGCGCCGAAGGCGCGCCACACGTCGGCCAGCACGCCGTAGATGGGGTTCATCATCATGTGCTTCCACAGCAGCGCGTTGACCGCGGGCATGACGAAGAACGGCGAGATCAGCAGCACCCGCACGATGCCGCGCCCAGGGAAGGGCTCGTTCACCAGCAGCGCGAGCAGCACGCCCAGCACCACCGTGATGACGATCACGCTGCCGATCAGCAGCAGCGTGTTCCACGTGGCCGGCCAGAAGTCGGGGTCGGTGACGAAGTAGTGAAAGTTCTCGATGCCCGCGAAGGTGTGCTCGCCGGGCTGCATAAGGTTGTAGTTCACCAGCGAGAAGTACAGCGTCATCACGAGCGGCACGATCATCCAGGCGAAGAGCGTGAGCACGGCGGGCGCCATGAGGGCGCGGGGCAGGAGTCGTTTCATGGGCAGTCCCTTCTTGTTGTCTCTGGCTCCTTCCCCCTCTGGGGGAAGGCGGGGATGGGGGCTGCCCGATCAGGCGCGGCACCGAACGATGCGCCGCGAGCCCCCACCCCTACCCTCCCCCAGCGGGGGAGGGAGCAAGCCCGAAGACTTACTTGTAGTACCCGGCCTTCTTCATCTCGCGCTCGGCCGCCGTCTGCGATGTCTTCAGCGCCTGGTCCACAGTGACCTTGCCCGACAGCGCCGCGCTCATCTGCTGGCCCACCGCCACGCCGATGGCCTGGAACTCGGGAATGGCCGCGTACTGCACACCGACGTACGGCGACTTGGGCAGCGTGCTGTCGGTGAGGTTCGCGCTGTCGATGGCCTTCTTCTCCGCTTCGGCGAACTTGGCGACCTTCTGGAACTCGGGGTTCGCGTAGGTCGATTTGCGCGTGCCGGTCGGCACCGAAGCCCAGCCGGTTTCCTTGGCCACGAGGTTGATGTAGTCCTTGGAGGTCGCCCACTTGATGAACTTCTGCGCCGCCTCGTCCTTGGTCGAGCTGGCCGGAATGGCGAGGTTCCACGACCACAGCCAGTTGGCACCCTTCGGCGTGGTGGCCGTGGGCGCCTGCGCAAAGGCCACCTTGTCGGCCACCTTCGACTGCTTCGGGTCGCTGATGAACGAGGCCGCGATGGTCGCGTCGACCCAGGCCGCGCACTTGCCTTCGTTGAAGAGCGCGAGGTTCTCGTTGAAGCTGTTGGCCGAGGCACCCGGAGGGCCATCCTTCTTCATCATGTCGACGTAGAAGGTGATCGCGTCCTTCCAGGGCTTGCTGTCGATCTGCGGCTTCCACTGCATGTCGAACCACTGGCCACCGTGGGTGTTGACCAGCGTGGTCAGGAAGGCCATGTTGTCGCCCCAGCCCGGCTTGCCGCGCAGGCACATGCCGTACACACCGGCCTTCGGGTCGTTGGCCTTGTCGGCGAACTCCTTCACCTGCGCCCAGGTCGGCTGGTCGGAGAACTTGACGCCGACCTTGTCCGCCAGGTCCTTGCGGTACATGAGCATCGAGCTCTCGCCGTAGAAGGGCGCGGCGTAGAGCTTGCCGTCGTTCGACAGGCCGTTGCGGATGGCGGGCAGCAGGTCGTCGATGTCGTAGGCGGCGTCGGTGGCGATGGGCTTGAGCCAGCCCTTCTTCGACCAGATCGGGGTTTCGTACAGGCCGATGGTCATCACGTCGAACTGGCCGCCCTTGGTGGCGATGTCGGTGGTCACGCGCTGGCGCAGCGTGCCCTCTTCCAGCGTGACCCACTTGAGCTTGATGTCGGGGTTGGCTTTTTCGAAGAAGGGGGTGAGCTTCTGCATCTCGATCATGTGGCCGTTGTTCACGGTCGCGATCACGAGTTCGGTGGCAGCCTGGGACACGGCGCCCGTGCCGATGAGTGCGAGGACGAGGCCCGCTTTCAGAAAACGCTTCATGTTGTCTCCTAGAGGTGAGCGACGCCCTCTTGTTTGTCGGGTCGCCGTGGTCGGATTCTGGAGAAACGCGCTTGCGGTTTTGGTACTTCCGCAGTCGATACCAGTACTTTCATGCACCAGTTGGCTAGTGAATTCCCTAGTTCACGCAAGACAGCATGTAAAACGGCAACCCAAAGGCTTCAGCCGCCGCCCAGCAACTGGCGCCGGAACTGGGCGGCGGCCGGCGAAAGCGCACGGTCCTCGCGGGTGATGAGGCAAATCGGCGGCACGCGCACCGGCAGTTCCACCGGAACGGTGCGAAGCACGCCCAGCCGGGCGTAGTGGCTGGCCTGCGAGGCAGGCATCACGGCCGCCATGTCGGAGCTTTCCAGCAAGGCGGTGATGGCAATGGGCGATGCCGTTTCGATGATGTCGAGCCGGGCCTGGATGCCCGCCTCGCGCATCGCCGCCTCGAAGCGCCCGCGCTGCGGCGAGCCCGGCGGCTGCAGCACCCAGGACCAGTTCGCCATCTCGGCCAGCGTGACCGTGGGGCGGTCGAACACCGGGTGCGCGATGCGCACCACCACCACCTGCGATTCGCCCAGCAGCGGCACGCTCGCGTACTTCGCCTCGTCGTGGCCGTCGGTGAGCCGGCCCAGCACGAGGTCGACATCGCCCTGCTCCAGCTGCGCCTGGATCACGTCGCTGGTCTCGACCACCACCGACACGGCCACCTGCGGATGGCGGCGGTGGTACTCCACCAGCGCCGGCGCCAGCAGCTCGGGCACGGCGCCCGGTACGCTGCCCACGCGCAAGGCGCCACTCAGGCCCGAGCGCAGGGCCAGCATCTCCTCGCGCGCAGTGCCGAAGTCGCTGAGCACGCGGCGGGCATAGCGGATCAGGATCTCGCCGTAGGGCGTGGGCTCCATGCCCCGCGCCAACCGCTCGAAGAGCTTTTCACCGAGCGAGTCTTCAAGCTGCTGCAGCAGCTTGGTGGCCGCGGGCTGGCTGATGTTCATGGCCTCGGCCGCGCGGCCGAGATGGCGGTGGGCGTCGAGCCGGGCCAGCAGCAGCAGCTGGCGCGGCCGCACGTGGAGCATCAGCGAGGCATCGGTCGAGCCGGAGTTCATGCACAAAAGTATATGAAGCTTCGGGCTTTTTCGATTGGATCGGGATGGCGAAGCTCCGTACGCTCGGTCCCCACAACAAGCAGGAGACGACCCGATGAAGCTTTACTCCCTGGCCCGCGCGGCAGGCCTGGCCGCCGCGCTGCTGGCCGCGGCGTCGGCCGGCGCCCAGTCCGCCTACCCCGACAAGCCCCTGCGCATCATGGTGGGCGCCTCGCCCGGAGGCGGTACCGACATCCTTGCGCGCGTGCTGGCCGACAAGCTGTCGCCAGCGCTCAAGCAGCCCGTGGTGGTCGAGAACCGGCCCGGCGCCTCCAACACCATTGCCGGCGAACTCACGGCCCGCGCGCCGGCCGATGGCGCCACGCTGCTGCTGGCCACCAACACGGCGCAGGCAGTGGCGCCGCACATCCTCAAGCTCAAGTACGACCCGCTGAAAGACCTGCAGCCCGTGGGCCTGGTGGCCGTGATGCCCAACGTGCTGGTGGTGTCCGCGAACTCGCCGTACAGGTCGGTGAGGGACCTTGTGACGGCGATGGCAATGAAACCCGGCGGCTTCAAGTACGCGTCGTCCGGCATCGGCAGCACCCAGCACGTGGGCGGCGAGGCCTTCAACCTGGCCACCGGCATGAAGTCGATCCATGTGCCCTACAAGGGCAGTTCGCAGGCGCACGTCGACATCATCTCGGGAGAGGTCGACATGATGTTCGACAGCACCTCCTCGGCCATGGGCCAGATCAGGGCCGGCAAGTTCCGCGCGCTGGCCGTGAGCGCGCCGCAGCGCTCGCCCGAGCTGCCCGACGTGCCCACGCTGGCCGAGCAGGGCATCAAGGGTGCCGACGTGTCCACCTGGTACGGCCTCTACGTGACGGCCGGCACGCCCCGCCCCGCGATCGAGCGGCTGAGCGCCGAACTCGTGCGCACGCTGAAGCTGGCCGATGTGCAGAGCCGCATCAAGGCGCTGGGCGGCGAGCCTGGAACACTGACCGGCGAACCCTTCGCGGCGATGAACAGGCAGGAGTTCGACCACTACGGCCAGCTCGTGCGCGACGCCAACATCAAGGCCGAATGAGCCGGCCCTTGTTCCCCTTTTTCTTCAACCGCATCCAACCGACACCATGCCCACCCCACCCAAGACGCCGAGCGTGATCTCCGCCAAGCCCCGCATCGCCGTGCTGCTCGGCGACCCCGGCGGCGTCGGCCCCGAAATGGCCGTGAAGCTGCTGGCGCGCCAGCGCAACCTGGACGCCGCGCGCGTGCTGCTGATCGCCGATCCGGTGGTGCTGGCCGCTGGCGAACGCGTGGCGGGCCTGAAGCTGGCCCCGCTGCAGGTCGCGAGCCTCGACGAGCTGCATTTCGAGGACGGCCGGCCCAGCCTTCTCGCGCGCGACTGGATGAAGGGACAGGAGCCGGTGCCCGGCGAGTCGAACGAACAGTCCGGCCGGGCTTCGTTCGAGGCGCTGGAACTGGCCACGCTGGCGGTGCGCCGCGGCCAGGCCGAGGGCATCCTTTTCGCGCCGCTCAACAAGCATTCGCTGCGCCTGGGCGGCCTCGTGCACGAGGACGAGCTGCGCTACATGCAGGAGCGCTTCGCGGTGACGGGCTTCGTCTGCGAGTTCAACCTCACCGGTTCGCTGTGGACCTCGCGCGTGACCTCGCACATTCCACTGAAGGACGTGGCGAGCCACATCACCGTGCAGGGCGTGAGCGACGCTGTGAAGATCATCGCCGCCGCGCTGCGCCGCGCGGGCGTGGCGGAACCGCGCATCGCGGTGACGGGGCTCAACCCGCACGCGGGCGACGGCGGCTCCATCGGCATGGAGGAAATCGAGATCATCGCGCCCGCCGTCGAGCGGCTGCGCGCCGAGGGCTTCGACGCACGCGGCCCGTTCTCGCCCGACACGGTGTTCATCGGCGCGCGCCGCGGCGACGTCGATGCGGTGGTGTCGATGTACCACGACCAGGGCCAGATCGCGATGAAGCTCATGGGCTTCGAGCAGGGCGTGACGCTGCATGGCGGCCTGCCTGTGCCGGTGGCCACGTCGGCCAGCGGCAGTGCATTCGACATCGCGGGCCGGGGCATCGCGAACATCGAGGGCCTGCAGCAGGCCTTCGACCTGTGCGTGCGCATGGCGAGCGGCCAGGAAAAAGGGCCGCTTGCGCGGCCCTGACGATCCAGCGCTGCGTGCGCCGTTGCAAAGCTCAGGCGCTCGCCGGTGCGCCGTGCGGGTTGGTCTCGGGCTGGGAGGGCTGCACGTAGAAATAGATCAGCACGAGGTTGACGATCGGGATGAGCATCAACAACTGGAGCCAGCCGCTCTTGCCGATGTCGTGCAGGCGGCGCGCGCCCACGGCCAGCGCGGGCAGCAGGAAACCCAGCGCCGCGATGACGTACACGAACTGATGAATGAGGCTCGCAACGATGAGCACGATGACCTCGGCCAGCACGAACCACCAATATTCCGAGCGCGACGCGCGCCCGTTGAAATCGGCGTATTTGCTGAAACAAGTCTTGACCGCTGTTTGAAAATCCATTGATCGACTCCTCTTGATGGGTCCCAGGGAAATTTCCCCGGACCGATCATATCGATGCATCTTCCAACGGCAAACTCGGCCATTCGTACGCAAACAAACGGCTTATTTCAAGAAGCCGCCCAACGAATCCGGGTCCGGATTCTTCAGTTTCCGAGCCGCTTCAACAGCCCTGCCGTCGATGCATCGAGCCCCGCGACGTCGCCCGAGGCCAGGCGCGGCTCGATGTCGCGCGCGAGCACCTTGCCCAACTCCACGCCCCACTGGTCGAAACTGTTGATGCCCCACAGCGCGCCACTGGTGAACACGCGGTGTTCGTACATCGCGAGGAAGGCGCCCAGCGATTCGGGCGTGAGCTTCTCGAACACGAAGAAGGTACTTGGCCGGTTGCCCGGGAAGTTCTTGTGGCCGCCCTCGTCGAGCTTGCCGACCATCAACGCCTGCGCTTGCGCGAGCGCGTTGGCCAGCAGCTTGGGGTGATGGCCTTCAAGGTCGTGCGCCGCGTCGCGCACCGCCACGAATTCGAGCGGAATCACGTCGGTGCCCTGGTGCAGCATCTGGAAGTAGGCATGCTGGCCGTTGGTGCCGGGCTCGCCCCAGAGCACGGGCGAGGTGCCGAAGTCCACGGGCTTGCCGCTGGCATCGACCTGCTTGCCGTTACTTTCCATCTCGAGCTGCTGCAGATAGGCCGGCACGCGCTTGAGTGCGCTGTGGTAAGGCGCGATGCTGCGGCTCGTGAACTTGTGGAAGTTGCGATACCAGACGTCGAGCAGGCCCAGCCGCACCGGCAGGTTGTGCTCCAGCGGCGCGGTGCGGAAGTGCTCGTCCATCGCATGCGCGCCCGCCAGCAGGCGGCGGAAACCGTCGGCGCCGATGGCCAGCGCAATCGGCAGGCCGATGGCCGACCACAGCGAATAGCGCCCGCCCACCCAGTCCCAGAAGCCGAAGGTGGTGTCGATGCCGAACTTCTTCGCCGCTTCCACGTTGGTGGTGAGCGCCGCGAAGTGGCCCGCGATGTCGGTGCCGCCCGACTGCTCGTACCAGCGCCTGGCCGACTGCGCGTTGGTCATCGTCTCGGCCGTGGTGAAAGTCTTCGAGGCAATGAGGAACAGCGTGTGCTCGGGCGCCAGGCCCTGCAGCACGCCGGCCAGCTCGTGGCCGTCGACGTTCGAGACGAAGTGGAATCGCTTGCCCGGCGCGGCGAACTCGGCCAGCGCCAGCACCGCCATCTGCGGGCCGAGGTCGGAGCCGCCGATGCCGATGTTGACCACGTCGGTGATCGTGTGGTCGCCGCGCACCTTCTCTGCATAGGCCAGCATCGCGTCGAGCGTGGCGTGCACCTCGCGCAGCTCGTTCGCGGTCTTGGGCCCGGTCGGCGCATCGGCCGGCGCGCGCAGCAGCGTGTGCAGCACGGCGCGGTCTTCGGTGACGTTGATGTGCTCGCCCGCGAACATGGCGTCGCGGTGCGCCTCGAGGCCGCATTCGCGGGCCAGCGCGAGCAGCAGCTCCTCGGTGCGTGCGTCGATCAGGTTCTTCGACAGGTCTGCGAAGACATACGGCGCCTCCTGGCTGAAACGCGCAAAGCGGTTCGCGTCGTCCACG
Organism: Variovorax sp. Varisp46; assembly: GCF_059491885.1. Lineage (NCBI taxonomy): Bacteria > Pseudomonadati > Pseudomonadota > Betaproteobacteria > Burkholderiales > Comamonadaceae > Variovorax > Variovorax sp. Varisp46. Next base: position 259,779 of record NZ_CP168515.1, on the reverse strand, counting down.
AAGGCGTGGCGCACGTCGAACTGGCGGCCCGCCGTTTCGAAACTGGACTGGAGTTGCGCCCAGGCCGGCGCATGGTCGCAGCGAAGGGTCATGGCCATGTTTACTTGCCGCTTTCCTGCATGAGTTTTTCGAGCTTCACAGCGTCGGCTGCGAAGGCGCGGATGCCTTCCGCGAGCTTCTCGGTGGCCATGGCATCTTCGTTCAGCGCAAAGCGGAAGCCCGCCTCGTCGTAGCTGACCTTGGCGATGTCGCCCCCGGGTGCGGCCTTGGCGTCGAGCGCGTGCTGCAGCGGTTCGTTGCTGGCGGCCAACTCGGCCAGCAGCTCGGGGCTGATGGTCAGCAGGTCGCAACCAGCCAGCGCCTGGATCTGTCCCACGTTGCGAAAGCTCGCGCCCATCACCTCGGTCTTGATGCCGTGCTGCTTGTAGTAGTTGAAGATTTCCCGCACCGACTTGACGCCCGGGTCGTTGGCGCCGGCACTGGCCGCTTCGTCCCACTTGGCGCCGGCCGACTTCTTGTACCAGTCGTAGATGCGGCCCACGAAGGGCGAGATGAGCTGCACGCCGGCCGCGCCGCAAGCCACGGCCTGCGCGAACGAGAACAGCAGCGTGAGGTTGGTGCGGATGCCCTTCCTCTCGAGTTCGCGCGCCGCCTCGATACCTTCCCAGGTGGAGGCCACCTTGATCAGCAGGCGCTTTTCGGTGTCGATGCCTTCGGCCTTGTAGAGCGCCACGATGCGCTCGCCGCGCGCCACGGTCGCGGCCGTGTCGAAGGACAGGCGGGCGTCGACCTCGGTCGACACGCGGCCCGGGATGATCGAGAGGATTTCGCTGCCGAAGCGCACCAGCAGGCGATCGATGACCTCATCGAGCGGCTTGCCGGCGTGCTTCTTCACGGTTTCATCGAGCAGCGGCCGGTATTCGGCCTTCTGCACGGCCTTGAGGATGAGCGACGGATTGGTGGTCGCGTCCTGCGGCCTGGAAACGCTGAGCTGCTTGAAGTCACCGGTGTCGGCGACGACGGTGGTCCACTGGCGGAGGGCATCGAGTTGGTTCATGAAATGATTATCCAGTGCGGGTTGTGACAAGTCCTGCACGCAGTTGCGCGTGGGCCGATGTTTTCATGCGCACCGTAGCACGGGTTTTCCGCCGCTCTATCAGCCTGTTGCGTACAGGGTTGTCAGCCGCCCTGCCCTACACCGGCTGTGGTCCGCGGCTGACGGCATCGGCCGCCCGCCCGGGGCTACGCTGCGCTCCACGCCGAAATTTTCAGCCAGGAGCCCTCCATGTCCCATCGCCAACGCGGCCCCGCGCCTCCCGACGGCCAGCCCTTCGACGACCGCCGCACCAGCGCGGCGATCGGCACCATGGCCACCGCTTTCGTCATGGGCGGCGCCGCGGCCTGGCTGGCCCTCCAAGCTTCGCGCACCGCGCGTGTGCAACCGGCCGGCCCGGCCGACGGCGCACCGCTGATGCGGGCTCCGCTGCAGGTGGTGGCGCCGGTCGACCTGCGGCGCTATGCCGGCATCTGGCACGAGCAGGCGCGCCTGCCGAACCGCTTCCAGAAAGCCTGCGCCGGCCCCGTGACCGCCGAGTACACACTCCAGCCCGACGGCACCGTGCAGGTCGTGAACCGCTGCGCGCGCGCGGACGGCAATTTCGACCAGGCGACCGGCACCGCGCGCGTGGTGCCCGTGGCAGGCCAGCCCGGCGCGGGCCGACTCCAAGTGCGCTTTGCGCCCGCCTGGCTTAGCTGGCTGCCCATGGTCTGGGGCGACTACTGGATCCTGAAGCTCGACCGCAACTACGAGGTGTCGCTCGTCGGCACGCCCGACCGCGAATACCTCTGGGTGCTGTCGCGCGCGCCGCGCCTGGACGACGCGGTGCTGAAGGCCGAGCTGGACTACGCCAGCAGCCTGGGGTTCGACACCGACAAGGTGGTGCTGACCGGTAGATAGCGCTGCAGCTGCGACGGCAGCATGGCCGGCGTGGTGCAGTGGATGGCCTGCCAGCCGAAGGCGCGCGCCGCCTCTACGTTGGCGGCGGAGTCGTCGATGAACACGGTCTGTTGCGGATCGAGCGCGTAGCGCATCGCCAGCACCTCGTAGATCTCGCGCTCGGGCTTGAGGAACTTCACGTCGCCCGAGAACACGCCGCCGTCGAAGCGCTGCATGAACGCATGCCGGCGCTCGATGGCGCGGGCGTACGACGCAGGCATGTTCGACAGGTAGTACAGGCGCAGCGGCTGGCCGGCCTCGCGGTGCGCGACCAGCTGTTCGAGCATGTCGACCGTGACGCCGATCGGCTCCAGCCGCTCGCCCAGTCCTTCGAGCATGGTGCGAAGCGGCCCGGCCGGCAGCGAGAGCCGGGCCGACATGCGGGCGATGGCATCGTCCAGCGTGCGGGTGCCGCAGTCGAAACCCGTCCAGTCGTCGTGATGGAAAAGTGCCCGGCCCATGGCGACCGCGGCGGCCTCAGTGGGCGCGTGCTGCGCGAGATGGGCCTGTACCAGCCGGGTGGGCTCCCATGCGAACAGCACGGCGCCCAGGTCGAAAACCACGTTCATGGCGCCATTGTTTCATGCACCGGGCACCACGCTCACGCCGTGGGCTCCCAGCGACAGCGTGGCCTGCGCGCCCGCCGCCAGCGGACGGGACAGGTCGTTCGACACCACGAAGACCGGCCCCAGGGTGGTGTCGAAGCCGTATTCGTAGAAGCTGCCGAGGTACGCCGCCTTGCGCAGCGTGGCCGGCAGGCCGCTGCCCGCGTCCGCGGCGCCGATCTGCCAGGCTTCGGGACGCACCGCAACCTTCACCGTGCCGGGTGCCACCGCATGGCGCGGCTGCAGGCGCAGCGGGCCGAGCGCCACGCTGCCGTCGGCCTGCGCCGTGGCGGGGAACACCATCGCCTCGCCCATGAAACCAGCGACGAACTCGCTCTCGGGCCGCCCGTAGAGCTGCTCGGGCGTGCCGCGCTGGGCGATCACGCCGTGGTCCATCACGATGATCTGGTCGCTCACGGCCAGCGCCTCGCTCTGGTCGTGCGTGACGTAGGCCACGGTCAGCTTCAAGCGCTGCTGCAGCGCGCGGATTTCCTCGCGCATCTCGCGGCGCAGGCGGGCGTCGAGGTTGGAGAGCGGCTCGTCGAAAAGCAGCACCGCCGGCTCCAGCACCAGCGCGCGCGCCAGCGCCACGCGCTGCTGCTGGCCGCCCGAGAGTTCGCTGGGCAACCGCTCGTCGAAGCCGACCAGGCCCACGCCGCGCAACGCCTCGCGTGCCCGCGCGGTGGCCTCGTCCTTCTTCACGCCGCTCATGCGCAGCCCGTAGCCCACGTTCTCGATCACGTTCATGTGCGGGAACAGCGCGTAGCTCTGGAACATCATGCTGACGTTGCGCTCGGCCGGCCCCAGCGTGGTAACGTCGCGCCCGCCCATGAAAATCGAACCCGAGGTCGGCGACTCGAGCCCCGCGATCATGCGCAGCGTGGTCGTCTTGCCGCAGCCCGACGGGCCGAGGATGGTGGTGAGCGTGCCGACAGGCACTTCGAAGCTGATGCCCTTGACGGCCAGCGGCGCGTTCCTGTCGGTGCCGTAGCGCTTGGTGACGTTGCGGAATTCGATGCCGTTCATGCCAGGTCTTCCATTTTGTGATGTCCCTGATGCTGCGGCGTGACCCCTCGTCGTCCCAGCTTTCGCTCTCCCACCACGAACTGCACCAGTGCAATCGCCAGCGACATCAGGATCATCAGCACCGTGCAGTACGCCAGCGCGATGCCGTAGTCGCCGTTGCCGACGCGGCCGATGATGTAGGTGGTGGCCAGCTCGTTCTCGGCCGTGACCAGGAAGATCACCGCGCTCACCGTCGTCATCGCGCGCACGAAGCTGTAGACCAGCGCGGCCACCAGCGCGGGCTTCAGCAACGGCAGCACCACCTTGAAGAGCGTCTGCGAGGTCGATGCGCGCAGCATCAGCGAGGCTTCGTCGAGCGAGCGGTCGAGCTGCTTGAAGGCCGCAGTGCCTGCACGCACACCCACAGGCAAATTGCGAAACATGAAGCACAGCACGATGATGAGCCCCGTGCCCGTGAGCTCGAATGGCGGCACGTTGAAGGCCAGGATGTAGCTCACGCCGAGCACCGTCCCCGGAATGGCGAAGGCCAGCAGCGTGCCGAACTCGAACAGCCCCTGTCCCCTGAACTCGTTGCGCGCCAGCAGCCACGCGATCAGCAGGCCCAGCGCCGCAGTGATGGGCGCCGAGATGCCCGCGAGCTTGAGCGTGGTGATCAGCGAGTTCCATGCCGTACCCGCCCACACCAGCCCGAACTGCCCCCATTCGAGCGAGAACGCGTTCCTGAAGTGGTTCAGCGTGAAGCTGTAGTCGCGCCCCCAGGTCTGCACGAAGCCGCCCGCGAAGGCGAACAGGTAGACCACCGCGGTGAACGCGATCCACGGCAGCGCGATGCACTGGATGGTGCGGCGCACGCCATCGGGCAGCGCCATCGGGATGCCGGCATCGCCCTTGCCGCTGACGGTCGTGTAGTTCTGCTTGCCCAGCAGGCCGCGCTGCAGCGCGAACACGCCGAGCGCAAACAGCGTCAGCACCCAGGCCAGCGAGGCCGCGCGGCCCTGGTCGTACTGCGCGCCGACGATGGCGAAGAAGATGTCGGTCGACAGCACCGAGAACTGCCCGCCCACCACCACCGGGTTGCCGAAGTCGGCGATGCTCTCGATGAATCCCACCAGGAAGGCGTTGGCCAGCCCCGGCTTCAGCAGCGGCAGCGTGATGGTGAAGAAGGTGCGGCGGCGGTCGGCGCGCAGCATCTGCGCGGCTTCCTCGAGGCTTGGCGCAATGCCCTGCACCACGCCCCGCATGATCATGAAGGCGATGGGCGTGAACGCGAACAGCTGCGCCACCAGCACGCCCGGCATGCCATAGAACCAGCGCGTGGGCTCGATGCCGAACACGTTCTCCAGCACCTGGTTGACGATGCCGGCGCGGCCGAACAGCAGGATCAGGCCGAGGCCCACCACGAACGGCGGCGTGATGATCGGTAGCAGCGCCAGCACCCGCAGCGCGCCTTGCCCGCGCTTGCTGCCGCGCTCGGCCATCAGTGCCATCAGCGTGCCGAGAAAGGTCGTGCCGGCCGCGGTGAGCAGGGCCAGTACCAGCGTGTTCCACGCCACGCCGCAGCGCACGCCGCCGGAAAGGCACCCCAGCCCCCAGATGCGTTCGGTGAACACGCGCGCGACAAACGCGGCGATCGACCACTGCCCATCTTCGTTGAAGAATGCACCCGACAGCGCCTTGCTCACCGGGTAGGCGATGAACAGCGCCATCAGCACGCCGCAGCCGATGACCGCGGCCGCCACGAACAGGTCACCCTTGAAAAGGCCGAGCCGCGCGATGCCGAAGGCGGCCAGCAGCACGAGCGCAGCGAGCGCCACGAAGCCGCCCGCGCCGATGCCGAACTGGTTGACGGCCAGATCGCCGAACTGCGTGTTGAGCGCCGCGAAGCTCCAGCCCCGCGCGCCGATCGCGAAGCCTGTCACGGCCAGCCCGATGGCGCCGATCGCGCCACCCGCGAGCAGCCAGCGTCCCTGGCTACGGCCAGCAGGCAGCCACGCACCTGCCGCGCACATCAGCAGCCCAGCAAGGCCGACGAAGAGCCAGCCCCGACCCTGCGTCGCCGCCTGCATCAGACCGTTGGCACCCTCCGCCTGGCCGAACACCTGCGGAACGGCTTCGTACCAGGTCGCGTCCTGAATCGCGTACCAGGGCAGCAGCAGGTACGCGGCAAGGCCCAGCGCGACCCATGCCCAGATCCAGCGCTGCGAGCGCCTGGCCGCGGCCAGGGACGCCGGATTGACCGGCGCGCCGGTGTCGATCAAATGCGCAGCCACTCAGCGCGGCAGCGAATTGACGTCTTTTTCCCAGCGCGCGATCAGGCGCCGGCGCTCGGTGCTCGCGCCGTATTTGGCGTAGTCGTAGTTGATGAACTTGATCTTCTTGAAGTCGGGGATGCGCGGGTCGAGCTTGGCGTTCACGTTGCTCGGCAGCTGGAACTGCTTGTTGGCGGCGCCGAGCTCCTGCGCGGCGGGCGTCAGCGCCCACTCGTAGAACTTCTTGGCCGCCTCGAGGTTGCGCGCGCCCTTGACGATGCTCATGGAGCCGATCTCGGCGCCGGTGCCGTCGCTCGGCGTGATGGTCTCGACCGGGAAGCCCTGCATTTTCTCGCCGGGGCCGTCATGCACGAAGCTGATGGAAATCGCGGTTTCGCCGCGCGCCACCGCCTTGATCGGGCCGGTGCCCGAGCGGGTGTACTGGCCGACATTCTTGTGCAGCGCCTTCAGGTAGTCGAAGGCCTTGTCCTCGCCCATCAGCTGCACCAGCGTGGCGATCATGGTGTAGGCCGTGCCGCTGGAGGCCGGGTTGGCCACCTGGATGTCTCCCTTGTACTCGGGCTTGAGCAGGTCGGCCCAGGTCTTGGGCACGGGCAGCTTCTTCTTGGCCAGCAGCTCGGGGTTGTAGCCGAAGCCCAGCGGACCCGAATAGATGCCGACGGTCTTGTAGCCCGACTGCCTGGCCTGCTGCTGGGCCCAGGGGTGCAGCTGCGAGAGCGTGGGCGACTTGTATTCGAGCGTGAGCCCCTGCTCGGCCGCCTGCAGGTGCGGGTCGCCGGTGCCGCCGAACCAGACGTCGGTCTTGGGGTTGTCCTTTTCGGCGATCAGCTGGGCCAGCGCCTCGCCGGAGCCCTTGAGCGCCATGTTGATGCGCACACCGGTGGTGCGCGCGTAGACGGTGGAGATCACGCTGCACCACTCGGCCTGGACCGAACAGATCACGTTGACGGTCTGCGCCGACGCGGCAGCCGACAACCCGAGCAGCGCGGCTGCGGTAAAAAGCTTCTTCATTTGAATTTTCTCCGCCTCATGCATAAAAAAAGGCCTCGCGGCCACAGGTCAGCGTAGCTTTAGTACAGGTCGGGCGAATCGGTACAAGTACCATCGCAAGTGGCCCTCTCGGCGGCCCACGACCTGCTCGGCATTCAGACAAAGGAAAGTTTTTCATGAGCTTCGATCTCGTTCTGTTCGGCGGCACTGGCGATCTCGCGTGGCGCAAGCTCATGCCCGCGTTGTTCCAGGCATTCCGGCACGGCAGCCTGCCGCAAGACGGGCGCATCGTCGGCGTGGCGCGGGACGACCTGTCGGACGACCAGTACCGGGAACTGATCCAGTCGCGCTTCAGCGCGGTCGAGGGCGCCAAGCGGCCCTCCCCCGAGGAGTTCGAGAAGTTCGCGTCGATGCTGCACTTCCTGCGCATGGACCTGTCCAAGCCCGACGACTATGTGCGGCTGGCCGACCTGCTCAAGCAGCGCGACGCGAAGACGATCGTGATGTACGTCGCCACGGCGCCCGCGCTCTTCACGCAGGTGGTCGAGCAGATCGCCGCGGCCGGCCTCAACGGGCCGAGGACGCGCATCGTGCTCGAAAAGCCGCTGGGCCATGACCTCGCCTCCAACCGCGCGATCAACGCCGCGGTCGGCAAGGTGCTCGAGGAGAAGCAGGTCTTTCGCATCGACCACTACCTCGGCAAGCCATCGGTGCAGAACCTGTTCGCCATGCGCTTTGGCAATGCGCTGTTCGAGCCCATCTGGCGCCGCGAGCACATCGCCAACATCCAGATCACCATGGCCGAGGACCTGGGCGTGGAAAAGCGCGGCGCCTTCTACGACCAGACCGGCGCGCTGCGCGACATGGTGCAGAACCACGCGCTGCAGTTGCTGTGCGCGATCGGCATGGAGCCGCCGATCAACTCGCACGCCGACGCCATCCGCGACGAAAAGCTCAAGGTGCTGCGCGCGCTCAAGCCCTGGACGCCCGAAACGCTGGGCCTGCACACGGTGCGTGGCCAGTACACGGCCGGCACGGCCTACGGCGAGCGCGTGCCGGGCTACCGCGACGAGCCCGGTGTGAACCCCGATAGCCGCACCGAAACCTTCGTGGCGCTGCGCACCGAAATCGCCAACTGGCGTTGGGCCGGCGTGCCCTTCTACATCCGCACCGGCAAGCGGCTGGCCTCGCGCGATGCGCGCATCGAGGTCAACTTCAGGCCCACGCCGCATGCGATCTACCGCGCGCCGACCGGCAACGTCAACAAGCTGGTGATCAACCTGCAGCCCAAGGACGGGCTGGAACTGCACATGCTCGCGCAGGCCCAGGACAACCGGCAGCGTGGCGGCAACGGCCACAGCAACGCCGCGCAACTGGCGCCGGTTCAGCTCGACCTCGACTTCGACAAGCGCTTCGGCGCCGAGCGCGTGGGCGCCTACGAGCGCCTGCTGCTCGACGTGATCGACGGCCGCCTCAACCTGTTCGTGCGCAGCGACGAGCAGGAAGAAGCCTGGCGCTGGGTCGAGCCGCTGATCGACAGCTGGGAATCGGACGGCGGCCCGCGCCCCTATGCGGCCGGCACCTGGGGCCCGAGTGCGTCGAGCGCGATGATTGCGCGCGACGGGTTCGCCTGGGGCGAGGAGCAGTAACGCTGCTGCCGCGCCGGCGCGCTCAGCCGAACTGCAGGCAACGCATGCTGAGCGTGCCCGACTGGAATCCCTCGTAGACCGTCTTCGCGCGTTCGCTGGTTCCTGCGGCACCGAGGGCGTAGAGGAAGGGGTAGTAGTGGTCCGGCGTCGCCACGGCGGTGGAGGCTCCGTCGAGCTTTGCGTAGTCGACCAGCGCACGGTCGTCCCGGCCTGCCAGCGCCGACTTCACCGCATCGTCGAACGATTGCGCCCATGGCCGGCTGGCGCTCGGCCCATCGGGCGTGCCGCGATCGGTGGCGCGCAGGTTGTGCACCACGTTGCCACTGCCCATCACCAGCACGCCCTTGTCACGCAAGACTGCGAGATCGCGCCCCACCGCATAGTGAAAGGCGGCCGGCTTGTCGTAGTCGATGCTGAGCTGGAACACCGGAACGTCCGCTTTCGGATAGAGATGCTTCAGCACCGACCACGTGCCATGGTCGAGGCCCCATTGCTCGGTGGCGATCACCGGTGTCTGCCTCACCGCGCCGACGGTCTCGCTGGCGAGTGAAGGATGGCCGGGCGCGGGGTATTCAACGTCGAACAACGCCTGCGGGAAGCCGCCGAAATCGTGGATCGTCTTCGGCCGCACCTGCATGCCGACACCGGTGGCGCCACGGCTCAGCCAGTGCGCCGACACGCTGAGGATGGCCGTCGGCCGTGGCAGCTCCCGACCCCAGGCCGCCAGCCGGCGCGTGAACGCGTTGTCGCTGATGGCGTTCATGGGCGTGCCATGGCCGATGAAGACGACCGGCATGCGCCGCTGCGGAGCCGCACGGGCGCGCGACGCCAGGGATGCCAGCACGGCGGTCGCGCCGAGCGCGGTACCCATGACGAAACCTCGGCGGCCCAGTTCGGGTGCGCCTTGCCGTTCGATGTCCGAGAAATTTGCCTTGCCTGCCATGGTTCCCTCCGGGTCAGCCGCCCACTGTGCGGCTGCGCCCGATGCGGTGCAGTGCCTTAACGCACACTTTTCAGCGGCTAGATGCGGCCCTCTTCCACCGCGTGGCAGGCCACCTGGACACCCGCGATGCTCAGCAGCTTCGGCCGCTCCGAGGAACAACGCGCATTGGCATGCGGGCAGCGCGGATGAAAGGCGCAGCCCGTCGGCGGGTTCAGCGGGTTCGGCACCTCGCCCTGCACCGGCGTGCGCGAGCGCCCCGTGTGCTTCATCTGCGGGATGGCATCGAGCAGCATGCGCGTGTACGGATGCCGCGGCTCGGCAAAGAGCTTCTGCTTGTCGGCCACCTCGACCAGCCGGCCGAGGTACATCACGCCGACCTGGTCGGCCACGTGGCGCACCACGGCAAGGTTGTGCGAGATGAACAGGTAGGTCAGGCCCTGCTCGCGCTGCAGGTCCTTCATGATGTTGAGCACCTGCGCCTGCACGCTCACGTCGAGCGCCGAGGTGGGCTCATCGCACACCAGGAACTCGGGCTGCGTGGCGAGCGCGCGCGCGATCGAGATGCGCTGGCGCTGGCCGCCCGAGAACTGGTGCGGGTACTTGCTCATGTCCAGCGGCGAGAGGCCGACCGACTTGAGCAGCTCGCCCACGCGCTCGCGCAGCGCGACCTTTTCGCTCAGGATGCCGTGCTCGCGCAGCGGCTCGCCGATGATGTCCTCGACGATCCAGCGCGGGTTGAGGCTCGCGTAGGGATCCTGGAAGATCATCTGGATGCGGCGGCGCAGCTTGCGGCCCTCGGGCGTCTTGAACGCGGCATGCGCGTCCTGCCCGTCGAACTGCAGGCCACCGCGCGTGGGCGCGTACAAGCCCACCAGCAGGCGCGCCACGGTGCTCTTGCCGCAGCCCGACTCGCCCACCAGCGCGAGCGTCTTGCCGCGCTCGATGGAAAAGCTCACGCCGTCGACCGCGTGCAGCAGCACGCGCGGCTTGCGTTCGAGCACGCGGTTGAGCCAGGGTGGAGAGACGTCGAAGGTGCGCGCGAGGTCGTGCGCGACCACGAGCGGTTCGTTCGCGGCGGCGCTCATCGCGTCACCTCCGAGATGGGCTCGGCTGCTTCAGGCGCGGCGCGTTCGCCGGCCGACAGCGCATCGTGGTGCCTCGCCGCGATCTCGGCCTGGCCGGCGTGCGGGTCGGTCGCGTCGTGCAGCCAGCAGGCCGCGCGCGTGGCGCCGGCATGCATGAGCTCGGGCCGCTCGACGAGGCAGCGCGCAAAGGTGCGCGGGCAGCGCGGGTTGTAGGCGCAGCCGGCGGGAATGGCATTGAGCCGCGGCATCGCGCCGTCGATCTGGTTGAGCCGCTCGCGGTCGCTCGCCATGTCGGGAATCGATGCCATCAGGCCCGATGTGTAGGGATGCGCGGGCTGGTGGATCACCTCGTGCACCGGGCCGATCTCGGCGATGCGGCCCGCGTACATCACGGCCACGCGATCGCAGGTTTCGGCGATCACGCCCATGTCGTGCGTGATCAGCATCACCGCCGCGCCGCGGTCCTTGCACACCTGCTTGAGCAACTGGATGATCTGCGCCTGGATCGACACATCGAGCGCGGTGGTCGGCTCGTCGGCCACGATGAGCTTGGGCTCGGCCGCGAGTGCCAGCGCAATCACCACGCGCTGCCGCATGCCGCCCGAGAACTGGTGCGGGAAGTGGTCGATGCGCTGCTCGGCGGCGGGGATGCCTGTGTCCTGCAGCAGGCCGATGGCCCGCTTGCGCGCTTCGGATTCCGACACGGGCAGGTGCGCGCGAATGGTCTCGACCAGCTGCCGGCCCACGGTGTAGAGCGGGTTCAGCGAGGTCAGCGGATCCTGGAAGATCGCGCCGATCTTGCGGCCGCGAATCGGCCGCATCGCATCGAAGCCGAGGTTGTCGATGCGCTGGCCGTCCAGCACGATCTCGCCGCCGGCCACGCGGCCCGGCGGTTCGAGCAGGCCGATGATGGCCGCGCCCGTGAGCGACTTGCCGGCGCCCGATTCGCCCACCACGCCGAGGATTTCGCCAGGCGCGATGTCGAAGGAAATGCGGTCGAGCGCGCGCAGCGTGCCGCGGCGGCCCGGAAATTCGACGACGAGGTCTTTGACCTGGAGCAGCGTCATGGTGGCGTTCTCCTTGTGTTCAGCGCAGTCGCGGATTCAACGCGTCGCGCAGCCAGTCGCCGAGCAGGTTCACGCTGAGTGCGATCAGCACCAGCATCAGGCCCGGAAACACCGTGATCCACCATTCGCCCGAGAACAGGTACTGGTTGCCGATGCTGATGAGCGTACCCAGCGAAGGCGAGGTCGGCGGCACGCCGACGCCGAGGAACGAGAGCGTGGCCTCGGTGATGATCGCCGTCGCGACCTGGATCGTGGCCAGCACCATCACCGGCCCCATCACGTTGGGCAGCACGTGGCGCAACATGATGCGCAGCGGCGCCACGCCGGTGACGCGCGCGGCCTGCACGTACTCCTTGTTGCGCTCCACCAGCGTGGAGCCGCGCACCGTGCGCGCGTACTGCACCCAGCCGGTCAGCGAGATGGAGATGATCAGCACGCCGAAGGCCAGCGACTCGTGCGCGCCGGGAAAGAGCGCGCGGCCGACGCCGGCGATGAGCAGTGCCACCAGGATGGGCGGGAACGACAGCATCACGTCGCATATGCGCATCAGGAAGGAGTCGAGCCAGCCGCCGAAGAAGCCGGCCAGCAGGCCCAGCACCACGCCGACGGCGAGCGACAACGCCACCGACACGAGGCCGACGATCAGCGAGATGCGCGCGCCGTAGATCACTGCCGAGAGAATGTCGCGGCCCTGGTCGTCGGTGCCGAGCAGGTATTTGGAAGAGCCTTCGGCGCTCCATGCGGGCGGCAGGCGCGCATCGCCGAGTTCGAGCGTGGCGAGGTCGAAGGGGTTGTGCGGCGACACCCAGCCGGCGAACACCGCGCAGATGACGCAGGCCAGCGCGATCAGCGCCGCGACGATGGCCACGGGCGAGGTACGGAAGCTGTAGCCGACATCGCTGTCGAGCCAGCGGGCTAGTGTTTTTTTCATCGTGAGGCAAAAGGAATGGGCCCGCAAGAAGCGGGCCCATGGTCAGGCCACCGCGCGAGCGGCCCTCAGTCTTATGGCTTGATGCTCATCCACTTGAAGGGCATGTAGTTGTCGGCCATTTGCGTGAGCGACACCTTCTTGCTGACACCCCAGGCCAGCGTCTGCTGGTGCAGCGGCAGATGGCCGATGTCGGCGGTGTGGATGTCGAAGGCTTCCTTGATCATCGCGTCGCGCTTGGGCTTGTCAGTTTCCGACTGGATCTTCTTCGTCAACTCGTCGAGCTTCGGATTGCAGTACGCGCCCAGGTTGAACTGGCCGGCGCCGGTCTTGTCGTCCGGGCAGGCCATCAGCGCGGTCAGCGCGTTGTGCGAGTCGTAGGTGGTCGGGGTCCAGCCCAGCATGTAGAAGCTGGTGTCGCGGCGCAGCACCTTGGGGAAGTAAGTGCCCTTGGTCTCCGCCGCGAGGTTGATCTTGACGCCGATCTTCGCCAGGTTCGCCGCCACGCTCTGGCAGATCTGGCCGTCGTTCACGTAGCGGTCGTTCGGGCAGTTCATGGTCACTTCGAAGCCGCTCGGATAGCCGGCGTCGGCCAGCAGCTTCTTGGCGCCTTCGACGTCGAGCGGCAGGCGTTTGTCCTGGGCTTCGGTCCAGCCGTTGATGCCGGGGCCGACCATCAGCCCGGTCGGGCGCGAAGCGCCGCGCATCACGGTGCGCTGGATGCCGACGATGTCGATGGCCTGGTAGAAGGCCTGGCGCACGCGCTTGTCCTTGAACGGGTTCTTGCCCTTCACGTTCGAGTAGAGCAGTTCGTCGCGCTTCTGGTCCATGCCAAGGAAGATCGTGCGCAGCTCGGGGCCGGCGATGACGCGCGCCGTCGGGCTGGCGTTGACGCGCGCGATGTCCTGCACCGGCACGGGTTCCATCACGTCGACTTCGCCCGAGATCAGCGCGGCGACGCGGGTGGCCGGATTGGCGATCGGCGTGAAGATGATCTCTTGCGCGTTGCCTTCGATCTTGCCCCAGTAGGTCGGATTGCGCGTGAAGACCGTGCGCACGTTCGGCTGGCGCTCGCGCACGCGGTACGGGCCGGTGCCGTTGGCCTTGAAGGAAGCTGTGTTCTCGATGCCCTTGCGGCGGTCCACTGGCGTGACGGCCTTGTTTTCCTCGCACCACTTCTTGCTCATGATCATGAGCTGCGTGATCACGTCGGGGAGGATCGGGAACGGACCCTTGGTCTCGATCTCGATGGTGTGCGAGTCGACCTTGCGCACTTCCTTGATGTCGGTGGTGTTGGACTTCATGTCCGAGCCGTCGCCCGATGCGCGCGCGAAGCTGAAGAGAACGTCGTCGGCGGTGAACGGCGTGCCGTCGTGGAACTGCACGTTCTTGCGCAATTCGAAGCGCCACACGGTAGGCGAGGTTTGCTTCCAGCTCGTGGCAAGCAGCGGCGCGACGCTCAGATCCTTGTTGCGCCCGACCAGCGTTTCATACACGTTGGCCGTGGTGCTCAGCTGCAGCGATTCGTTGAGCGAGTGCGGGTCGAGCGACAGCGCGTCACCCTGGTTTGCAACACGGATGGTCTGCGCGCCGGCGACCATGCTGACGGCGCCCAGCGCGCACAGAACGGCGGCCGCGGCCACATTTTTCTTGAAACTCATGGGAACACTCCTCGGGTTGGAATCAAACACATCACGTCGCCGCGGTGGCGGCGGCTTTCTCTGGCCGCGCACCGCGGGTAGCGGAAAGCGGCATGCCCTGCTCGATCAGGCCCGCATGCAATGCGGCACCGAGCGGCAGGATCTCGTCGTTGAAGTCGTAGCGGCTGTTGTGCAGGAAGGCGCCCTCGCGCACGTCCTGCCCGATGCGCAGGTAAGCGCCCGCTTTTTTCTGCAGCATGAAGGAGAAATCTTCGGCGCCCATGCTGGGCTCCATGCTGCGCTCGACGTTCTTTGCGCCGACCAGCGACTCGGCCACGTCGGCCGCAAACATGGCCTCGGGCGCGGTATTGATGGTGGCCGGGTAGATGCGCTCGTACTTGATCGTGGCGGTCGCACCGAAGCCGCCGGCGATGGCCGTGCACAGTTCGGTCAGGCGCTGCTCGACCTGCGCCTGCACGCGTGCGCTGAAGGTGCGCACCGTGCCGACCAGCGCGGCCTCGCCGGGCACCACGCTCATCGCGCCGAGGTCGCCGGCCTGCATCGCGCAAATGCTGACGACGGCCGCATCGATCGGGCGCACGTTGCGCGAAACGATGGTCTGGGCCGCGGTGATGATGTGCGCCGCGACGATCACGGGGTCGATGGTCTGGTAGGCATGCGCCCCGTGGCCGCCCTTGCCCTTGATCTCGATGGTCACGCGATCGGCCGCGGCCATCATCGCGCCGCGGTTGATGCCCACGGTGCCGGCCGGCATGGCGGGCCAGTTGTGCATCGCGTAGACGGCATTGACGGGGAAGCGGTCGAACAGGCCGTCCTCGATCATCACGCGTGCGCCGGCGAAGCCTTCTTCGCCAGGCTGAAAAATGAGCGCGGCGGTGCCGTCGAAATCGCGCGTCTCGGCCAGGTAGCGCGCGGCACCGACCAGCATGGCGGTGTGGCCGTCGTGGCCACAGCCGTGCATCAGGCCGTCGCTGGCGGAGCGCCAGCCGAAGTCGTTGTCCTCGCGCATCGGCAGCGCGTCCATGTCGGCACGCAGGCCGATCATGCGGCCGCTGGCGGTCGAACGGCCGCGGATGACACCGACCACCCCCGTCTTGCCGATGCCTTCGTGAATCTCGTCGACGCCGCAGGCGCGCAAGGCCTCGCGCACGCGGCCGGATGTGTAGACCTCTTCGAAGCCGAGTTCGGGGTGTGCGTGCAGGTCGCGGCGAAAGGCGGTGATCTCGGGGTAGAAGTTCGCGATGTGCGCGAACGCGCGTCCGGAAGCCTTGAGGCGCGGGGCCGTGGATGTGGTTGCCGTCATGATGTCAATGACCTCCCGCCTTGCCCACGCGCAGCCGCGGATCGACCACGAAATACAGCAGGTCGACCACGAGGTTGATCACCACGAAGATCAAGGCAATGAGACACAGGTAGGCCGCCATCACCGGGATGTCGGCGAAGGTCACGGCCTGGATGAACAGCAGGCCCATGCCGGGCCACTGGAACACCGACTCGGTGATGATGGCAAAGGCAATCAGGCCGCCGAGCTGCAGGCCGGTGATGGTCATCACCGGCACCAGCGTGTTCTTGAGCGCATGGCCGAAGTGGATGGCGCGGTTCGACAGGCCTCGTGCGCGCGCGAACTTGATGTAGTCGGTGCGCAGCACCTCAAGCATCTCGGCGCGCACCAGCCGCATGATCAGCGTCAGCTGGAAGATCGCCAGCGTCACCGCCGGCAGCACGATGTGGTGCCAGCCGTCGGCGCTGAAGAGGCCGCTGGTCCACCAGCCGAACTTCACGGTCTCGCCGCGGCCGAAGCTCGGGAACCAGCCCAGCGTGACCGCGAAGACGAGGATCAGCAGGATGCCGATCAGGAAGGTCGGCAGCGAAACGCCGAGCAGCGACACGGTCATGAATACCTGGCTCATGAAGGTGCCGCGGCGCAGCGCGGTGTACACGCCCATCGGAATGCCGATGAACAGTGCCAGCACCGCCGCCACGAGTGCCAGTTCGAGCGTGGCGGGAAAGCGTTCGCCAATCAACCGCGATACCTTCGCGCCCTGGCGCAGGCTCAGGCCGAACTCGCCTTGTGCAGCGTTGACAAGAAAGTGCCAGAACTGCACGAAGAAGGGTTGGTCGAGCCCCAATGCGGAGCGCAGCTCGCGGATCTGTTCGGGCTTGGCGTCCTGCCCCAGCAGGAACACGACTGGGTCGCCAACATATTGGAAGAGGAGGAAGGCGATGAAGGCGACCGCGATCATCACGATCACGGCCTGGATCAAACGGCGCAATACAAAAGCGATCATTCAGCAAACAAAGTGAACGGGCATGCTAGCAGTGCAAGGTGCGTGCCCGCACGGTGATTCCCCGGGGGTGCACGCAGATGGTGCTCTTTGCCAACATGATTCGCGATGATCGAGCCCGAACGAAAAAAAGCCACTCGACTTACGTCGAGTGGCTTTTGAGCTTTTGATTCGAAGCTGGCTTACGCCAGCATCAAATTAGAAAGCGTGACGGATACCGAAGTCGTAGCCGGTGGAGCTCTTCGGGGTGAAGACGCCAGCTGCGTTGTTGTAGAAGGCCGGGCCGCCAACCGTGTAGCCAGCGCCGTTCTTGTTGCTGATGCGAGCGATCGTAGCGTACAGAGCCGTGCGCTTCGACAGGTTGTGCACATAGCCCAGAGCGATCTTGTTGGCCTTGGGATCAGGCGTGTTCAGAGCGAACGGGTTGTTCGGCAGGTTCGTGTCCAGCTTGACGTGCGACCACGAAGCGCGGATCAGGCCAGCGCCGACCGGCACAGTCACGCCGAGCAGGTAGCCAGTCAGATCGATGTCGGGACGGCCGCCAGCCAGCGGGGTCACTTCGTAGTCGATCTTGTTCTTGGCCTTCGACACTTCACCGAACAGCTTCACGGGACCGAAGTCATACGAAGCGCCCAGGTTCAGGGTGTTGACCTTGGTGGTCGTGCCGACGTAGTAGTCGTCGCCAACGGTGCTGCTGCCATAAGCCAGCGCAACGTCCAGAGGACCGTTTGCGTAGCCGAAGCGGCCACCGATGTAACGGCCTTGGCGCTGGCTGTTGAGCACGTTAGGCGTGAAGATGCCCGAGTCGTACTTGGTCTTCTCTGCCAGGGCGTATTGCACTTGGCCGTAGAAACCACCCAGGTTCGGCGGCAGGAAGTAGCCGATCGAGTTGCTGGCGCGAACGTAGTTGCTGGTGCCCACGTTGGTGAACGCGCCGGTCGAAGCTGCGGGCGTACCGAAGCCACCGAAGGCGGTGTTGGCCGTCGAAACCAGGTTGGTGCCAACGCCGTTGGTGCCGAACGGATCGAACACGGTGTCGTTCCAGAACGTCGGGGTGTAGTCACGACCCAGGCGGACTTCACCGAAACCACCCGACAGGCTCACGGTCGAACGACGAGCGAACGTCGCGATACCTTGCTGGCCGTCGTCATTGGAGATCGGAGCTTCGAGCCAGAAGCTGGCTGCCAGGCCACCGCCCAGGTCTTCCGTGCCACGGAAGCCGATGCGGCTCGAGTTGTAACCCGAGTTAGCCAGTTCGCGACGGCTGGTCTTGACCGAACCTTGGTTCAGGTAGACGGGGATACCGAAAGCGTTGGGGAACACGGTCGCGCGGTTGTCGCGGGCGGTGTTCGAGTAGCCGCTGATCGACGCGTCGACCACACCAAACAGCGTGACGGACGACTGAGCCGAGGCAACACCGGCAACAGCCAGGGCAGCCAGAGCAACTAGAGATTTTTTCATTGCAAGTTTCTCCAAGGTTAAACATAGGGCTCCGGTGCGAAGGGCTCACCGTGACTGGCACTTTTGTGCTCCCACCGGACCCCGGGCCAACCTCCTTTTGGGAAGTTGATGCTATTGCACCAGAGCCGATGCGGCAGGGCAAAACAATTCGCCCGAAATCTTGGATGGCCCGCGCGTTTCGTTGCACGCCTGCAACAAAGGACTTAGGCCTTGGCACACACCACCATGTGAAATGTGACAAGGCTTCCGCCTGGCATTTCGCATGTGCGTTCAAATAGGCGCATGACACTCATGACCGACTCCGTCCTGGCCGCGGCAGACGCGGCGTTGCGCACCCTTTTCGCGCGCCCCCATGCCACGCGGGCGACGCCCACCCCCTCATTGGCGCCCGGCGAACTGAGTGAAGCGGAACGCCGCGAGGCCGGCGCGCTGATGCGGGTGAACCACGTCGGCGAAGTCTGTGCACAGGCGCTTTACACGGCCCAGGCGGCCGTGGCGCGCGACCCTGCGCTGCGCGCTCATTTCATCGAGGCGGCGCACGAGGAAACCGATCATCTGGCCTGGACCCGACAGCGTCTGGACGAACTGGGCGCACGCCCGTCGCTCCTGAATCCTCTCTGGTATGCGGGCGCTTTCGGGTTCGGCTTGGTTGCGGGCCGTCTCGGGGACCCGCTGAGCCTGGGGTTCGTTGCGGAAACCGAGCGTCAGGTAGAAGCCCACCTGGAAAGCCACCTTGGCCGCCTCCCGCCCGCAGACAGCGCCTCCAAGGCAGTGGTCGAGCAGATGAAGCTCGACGAAGCCCGCCATGCGTCACAGGCTGTCGACGCCGGCGCAGCGGAACTCCCCGCACCAGCCAAGGCCCTGATGCGTGTAGCTTCCCGCGTGATGACCACGGTAGCGCACCGCATCTAGGCCATCCGCTCAAGTTTCGATCAGGTCGAAACTGGTAGTGATCTCGGCAGTCTTCGCCAGCATGATGCTGGCGGAGCAGTAGGTTTCGTGGCTCAGTGCAATTGCGCGTTCTACGGCGGAGGCCGGAATTCCCTTGCCCGCCACGGTGAAGTGCATGTGGATCTTCGTAAAGACCTTGGGATCCTTTTCCGCGCGCTCGCTGGTGAGCTTGACGCTGCAGCGCTCGACGCGATGGCGTCCGCGCTTCAGTATCAGCACGACGTCGTAGGCGGTGCATCCACCGGTGCCGGCAAGAACGGTCTCCATCGGCCGCGCGGCGAGGTTCTGCCCGCCGTTCTCGGGTTTCGCGGCATCGGGGGCGCCGTCCATCATCAGGACGTGGCCGCTGCCTGTCTCGGCAACGAAGCCCATGGCCGATCGCGTGCCTGCGTCGCCGGTCCAACTCACTGTGCATTCCATGGTTTTCGGGGCTCCAAGTCTGAGATGCCGGGCAAAAATACACGCCGGCCTCCCTTTGTGTGTGGGAAAAGCATCACTCGCTTGTTGCAACGCAACAAACAATAGATATACTTTATTTCATTGCGCGCTTGGTTGTGCGCACCCAGTTGTCTCCTCCACCCTTCCAATTGGTGGATTTAGCCCCGAGCTGCAAAGCTCGGGGCTTTTTTCTTTTCAGCCCCTGGCCGGCTCGGCGCCACTCTAGTTTTCGCGCCGAAAGGGTAGTTGCTCTGGCTGCCCTGGCTGTTGCCGGTGTTGCCTCGGCCCAATCGTCCGTCACGCTGTTTGGTGTGGTCGACGCGTCGATCAGCGGCTACTCGAACAGCTCACGCGACCTGAACAACGGCGTGACGTACAACGCCCTCGGCTTCCCAGTCGCTTACAACCCGTTCTACCTGAACCAGGGCAGCGTCAGGGTCAGCCGCCGCGAACTGGCCAACTCGGCCTACAACTCCAGCAAACTGGGCTTCCGTGGCACGGAAGACCTCGGCGGCGGCCTGGCGGCCAGCTTCTGGCTCGAAGCTCCGATCAAGAACGACGACGGCTCGGAAGGTGTTGCAACCTTCTCTCGCCGTTCGACCGTGAGCCTGTCGGGCGGTTTCGGTGAAGTCCGCCTCGGCCGCGACTACACCCCGACGTTCTGGAACAACAGCGTGTTCGACCCGTTCGGCGCCAGCGGCGTTGGCACCAACCTGATCCAAACGGCCACCGGCGCTTTTGGCAACCCGACCCGCACCGGCAATTCCATCGGCTACTTCCTGCCGTCGAACCTGGGTGGTTTCTATGGCCAATTGCAGTACGCCTTCCATGAGAAGGACAAGTACAGCCCTGGCTTGGCTACGCCTCATGCGGCTAACAATTCGCGCACCGGTCGCTATGTCGGTGGACGTTTCGGCTACGCCAACGGCCCCCTGGACGTTGCAGCCGCCTACGGCAGCAGCACCGTGGGCGACGACTACTACGCCGGCACGACCACCAAGGTCAACACCTTCAACCTCGGCGCTTCGTATGACTTCGGCCCCGTGAAGCTCTTCGGCGAACTGTCTCGAGCCAAGCGGAAGACCGACATCGACGGCGACTTCTTCGTCCGGCCGGCTGCGATGGCATCGGACAAGCTCAACGGCTGGCTGGTGGGTGTGACGGCCCCCGTGGGTGCCGGCCTGATCCGTGCATCGTATTCGGCCGTGAAGTACAAGACGGACGATAACAATCCGTACTTCGACACACCGGACAAGAAGGCCAACAAGCTGGCACTCGGCTACGTGCACAACCTGTCGAAGCGCACGGCCCTGTACGCAACGATCGCTCGTGTCAGCAACAAGAACGGTGCTGGCTACACGGTTGGCGGCCCGGTCTTCTACAACAACGCAGCCAACGTCTTCACCCCGAAGACCTCGACCGGCTACGACTTCGGCATTCGCCACGCCTTTTGACAGAGTCTGATCCCGATGCTGGCAGCAGCCAGTTCGAGTCAATTCAGTGTCAAGCCGCCCAGCTCATGCCGGGCGGTTTTTTTGCTTTTCTTCTCAACTCGCGCGGCCGCGTCTGCTTTGCAGCAGCCCCACATTCATTTCTCCGCTCAGAACCGAAGCGTAGAAACGTTCGACCATGTTGACGCTCGTTCGCGCATTGCGTGCCAAGGTCAGCATGTCGATTCCCTGGCCGTACAACAGCCGCAGTGTGATGGCGGTATGGCGCAGGCAGTAGAGCGTCCTCGACTGACCCAGCGGTCCTTTTTCAAGGCCGCTCTCCTCGAGCACCCAATGGAAAAGAAAGTTGAGCACGGCCAGCGCGTGCTCGCGGTTCTTCAACTGCGGCAGAAAGAGATAGTCGTCCGCCGCGCCGCAGCCATGTTCGCGGCGATGAGCGAGCAAGCATTCGTAGACCCGCACCGCCGGCCGCAGGCTCACGATCGGCTGGCTGTGCCGCTTGGTCTCCGGCAGGTTCATGCGCAAATAGACGTGCTTGCTCCGAACGATCTCGATGTGCTTGTGCTTCATGAGCTTGATGTCGCTCGGACGCACGAAGGTATTCACCATCCAGCGGATCAGCCAGGGCAGCTCGTCGGGCATGGCGAGCAGTTCGCGCGCAATCCAGAAGCGTTCGCCCGCCGCAAGCTGGTCGAGCACCGGATGCGCGTGCCCGCGCAGGCTGCGCGCGGTCCTGGTGATCGCCCGGTACTCCGCAACGCTGAAGCTGCCGCGCGGCTGGCTGCGCACCTTGACCTTCGGAAATGCGGGCACATCGCGAAGCACGCCGATGTGCACGCCATGCATCACCACCTTGCGCAACAGCACGAGGTACTGCGCAATCGTCGTGCTGCTGAAGCCCCGTTCTCCGAGGCGATCGATCAAGCGTTGTGCGTCGGACGTTGCAAACGACTGCGCCGGCACATCACCCAGCAGCGGAACGATGTGCGCACGCAATCTGTTGCCCATCACCTGCCACGTGGGGCGGCCGATTTCGTTTCGCCGAACCCGCGCAGCCTCGGCCTGCATCAACCCTTTCGAAAGATCACTGACAGAAATTGATAACAGATTTTTTTCAATTGTGAACTGATTGGCGGCCGCCGGGGCCGGTGGACAGGTGCGTCCAAAAAAACCTGAATCATTTGCGGCTGGAGCGTTGCTGAAGAGGTTTATGACATTTGTGTCCATGTCATGCCCGCATGCAATCCCGATGCCTCTTATCATCGACAGTTAGCAAATGAAAACTCCCTTGGAAAAAACCGTGCGCAATGCACCTGTTAATCCGGCGCTGACGCCCGCCGACTATCTCAGAAAAATTCTCAACGCCCGGGTCTACGACGTTGCCGTCGAATCCGCACTTGAGAAAGCGCGCGCGCTCAGCGAACGGCTGGGCAACACCGTGCTGCTCAAGCGCGAAGACCAGCAGCCGGTCTTCAGCTTCAAGCTGCGCGGCGCCTATAACAAGATGGCGCACCTGAGTGCTGCGCAATTGGCGAGCGGCGTTATTTGCGCATCGGCCGGCAATCACGCGCAAGGCGTTGCATTGGGTGCACGCAAGCTCGGCACGCGCGCGGTGATCGTGATGCCGGTGACCACGCCCAAATTGAAGATCGATGCGGTGCGCGGCTTCGGCGGCGAAATCGTGCTGCACGGCGACAGCTATTCAGATGCCTATCTGCACGCGCTCGAATTGCAGGCACAGCAAAACCTGACCTTCGTTCATCCCTTCGATGACCCCGACGTCATTGCCGGCCAGGGCACCATCGCAATGGAAATCCTGCGACAGCACCAGGGCCCGCTCGATGCCGTGTTCGTCGCGATCGGCGGAGGCGGCCTGATCTCCGGCGTGGCCAACTACATCAAGGCCGTGCGTCCCGAGATCAAGGTGATCGGCGTGCAGATGAACGACTCCGACGCGATGATGCAATCGGTCGCCGCGCACCAGCGCGTGAACCTGCCCGACGTCGGCCTGTTCTCGGACGGCACGGCCGTCAAGCTGGTCGGAGAGGAAACCTTCCGCATCGCCAGCGAACTGGTCGACGAATACATCGCGGTCGACACCGATGCCGTGTGCGCCGCCATCAAGGACGTCTTCGTGGACACGCGCAGCATCGTCGAACCGGCGGGTGCATTGGCGGTCGCGGCCATCAAAGAGTACGTTGCGCAGCACGGCCGCCACGGCGAGACCTACGCGGCCATCCTGTGCGGCGCCAACATGAACTTCGACCGGCTGCGTTTCGTCGCGGAGCGCGCCGAGGTCGGCGAAGAACGCGAGGCGCTGTTCGCCGTCACCATTCCCGAGGAGCGCGGCAGCTTCCGCCGCTTCTGCGAACTGGTCGGCGAGATGCCCGCGAGCGATGCCGAAGCTGCGTTGGGCGGCGGTGGCGCACCGCGCAACGTGACCGAGTTCAACTACCGCATCAGCGACGCGGCCAAGGCGCACGTGTTCGTCGGCCTCACGACCTCGGCGCGCGGAGAGTCGGCCGTCATCGCGCGGACCTTCAACGAGCACGGCTTCGACGCGCTCGACCTCACGCACGACGAACTCGCGAAGGAACATCTACGGCACCTCGTGGGCGGACGCACCGGCCTTGCGCACGACGAGCGCCTGCTGCGCTTCGTGTTTCCCGAGCGTCCCGGTGCGCTGCTCAAGTTCCTGAGCCTGATGCGGCCGAACTGGAACATCAGCCTGTTCCACTATCGCAACCAGGGCGCCGACTACGGCCGCATCCTCGTGGGCCTGCAGGTGCCGGCCGGCGAAGCCGCCGAGTTCGACGCCTTCCTCGAAACGCTGGGCTATCCCTACGTCGAGGAAACGGCCAACCCCGCGTACCGCCTGTTCCTGCAGGCCTGAAAAAGCTACTGCGCGGGCGCCTGCTGCGGCGGCGCCATCGCTGCAGGCTGCTGCAGCGGGCCAACCGGCTGCTGTGGCTGCTGCTGCAATTGCGGTGGGGCCACCACGGCCGGCATCGTCGCGGGCAGAGGCCCGGCCGGCAGAGCCATCGGCACCGCCGGCAACCCCGGGCTGGAAACGCTGATCGGCGCACGCACCGGCAGTTGCAGCGTGAATGCCGCCGGCCCGTCGGCCCGTGCGCCGATGGTCGCCGAGCGCAGGCCCACCGACTGCAGCACATAGTTGTCGCCGACCGCCGAGCCGACACGGAACGGCCGCGGCGGCTTGCCGTCGATGGAGATCAGCGCGGCGCCCTGCTGCGAAGGGTCTGCCACCACGCCCGACAGGGCGAAACGGCTGGCCGCCTCGGGCGCCACCGCTGCCGTACGGGACGCGGGCAGCACGCCCAGCAGCCGTGCCACCGAATCCGAATCGGCCGCCACCGAAGGCCGCGGCATCGTCGCCGCCGCTGCCACGGCCTGCGCCGGCGAAGCCAGGCGCAGCGCCCAGAACACGGCAGCGCCGGCCGCCAACGCCCAAAGCCCGGTCGTAGCAAGTGGGGCATGCCAGCGGGCGGCGGAGTAAGGACTTGTCATGGGCGCGGATTATCATGCAGCGCGCCTTCCGAATCATGTCCGCCCAACCTATGAACAAACTCCTTCGAGCCGCCACCCGCACCGCCCAACGCGGCTTCACGCTGATCGAACTGATGGTGGTGCTGGTCATCATCGGCGTGCTGGCGGCGCTGATCGTGCCGAACGTGATCGAGCGCGCCGACGACGCCCGCGTGACGGCCGCCCGGACCGACATCAACAACCTGATGCAGGCGCTCAAGCTCTACCGCCTGGACAACCAGCGCTACCCCACCGCCGAGCAGGGACTGCAGGCGCTGCTCACGCGTCCGACCACCGGCCCCGCTGCCCCCAACTGGAAGCCTTACGTGGAGAAGCTGCCCAACGACCCCTGGGGCCATCCGTACCAGTACATGAACCCGGGCATCAAGGGCGAGATCGACGTGCTCTCTTTCGGCGCCGACGGCCAGAGCGGCGGCGAGGGCAAGAATGCCGACATCGGCAGCTGGCAATAGCGGCACTGGCGCGCCGCGCCGCAACCGGTTCCCACGCCGCCACACCCGCCCGGCCTGCGGCTTCACGCTGCTGGAGCTGATCGTGGTGATCGCCATCATCGCGATGGCCACTGCCGCCGTGAGCTTCGCGATTCGCGACACCAGCGCAGCCAAGCTCGACCGCGAGGCCGACCGGCTCGCCGCCCTGCTCGAATCGGCCCGCGCCCAGTCGCGCGCCAGCGGCATCGTGGTGAGGTGGCGGCCAGTCGAAGGCAGCTTCGTGTTCGACGGCCTTCCGCCGGGTGCGCTGCCCAGCGGATGGGCCGCCGAGGGCATCACCGCACAGGCCGCGCTTTCCAACGGCACGCCGGTTCCGGCGCTGCAACTCGGACCCGATCCGATCATTGCGGCGCAGCAGGTCATGCTCCATTCCGCCGGACCGCCCGCACGCGCGCTGCGCATCGCGACCGACGGGGTTCGCCCCTTCACCGTCTCGGCGGTGCAATGAGCTCGCGGCACCCTGCTTCGTCCCCGCGCGCAGGCGGCTTCACGCTGATCGAAGTGCTGATCGCGCTCGGCATCGTCGCGCTGGCACTGGCCGCGGGTTCGCAGGCCACCATGTCGCTCACGCGCAATGCGCAGCGCCAGTCCGACCTGGTGCTGGCCGACCTGTGCGCCGAAAACGAACTCGCCAAGGCTCGCCTCTCGCGGCAGATGCCGGCGATCGGCGACTCCGGGTCGATCTGCCTGCAGGCCGGCGTCACGTTCAACGTGACGACCTCGACCGTCGCCACGCTGAACCCGAATTTCCGCCGTGTCGACGTGCAGGTGCGCGACGAAGTCGACGCGCCGATCCTGCGCATCTCCACCGTGGTGGGCCGCTACTGATGCAACGCGCCAAAGCCACCGCACCGCGCGGCTTCACGCTGATCGAGCTGCTCGTTGCCATCGCCGTGATGGCGCTGCTCTCGCTCGTGAGCTGGCGCGGGCTCGACAGCATGTCGCGCGCCACCCTGCAGAACCAGCAGCGCGCCGACGCCGTCCTCACACTGCAGGCCACGCTCGCACAGTGGGGCGCCGACCTCGATGCCGTGACCCCGCTCGCGCAGACCCGTCCGATCGACTGGGACGGCCGCGCGCTGCGGCTCACGCGCCGCGGCAGCGACGATGCGGCGCCGTCGGTGCAGGTGGTGGCCTGGACGCTGAAGTCCGGCCCCGACGGCGTGCGCTGGCGGCGCTGGCAGTCGCAGCCCTTCACCACGCGCGGCGATTGGCAGCAGGCCTGGAACCTGGCGGCCGCCTGGGCGCAGGACGGCGGCTCGGGTTCGGGCGGCTACAACGACGTGCCGCTGGTGCCGGCCAGCTGCTGGCAGCGCTACTAAATACGCGACAACGTCTGGGCGCCTGCCGGCCAGCTGCCCACCGCCGCGCCCAACCCCAACAACCCCGCGGGCCCCGTCGTCGCCATGCCGGACGGTGTGCGCCTCGTCATCACGCTGCCGCCCGGCGACGGCCTCGCGGGCACGCTCACGCGCGACTGGGTCAGGCCGACCGTGGGGGCGCCGAAATCGTCATGACGGCAGCGAACAAGAAAAAGCACCAGGCCGGCGCCGCCCTGCTCGCCGCGATGCTGACCGTGATGCTGGTGGCCACCTTCGCCGCCGCGGCACTGTGGCAGCAATGGCGCTCTGCCGAAGTCGAAGGCGCCGAGCGCGCGCGCGTGCAGGCCGCCTGGGTGCTGGTCGGCGCGCTCGACTGGTCGCGCCTGATCCTCGGCGAAGACGGCCGCACCGGCGGGCCCGACCACCTGGCGGAGCCCTGGGCCGTACCGCTCGAGGAAGCACGGCTCACGAGCTTCCTGTCCGCCGACAAGAACGTGTCGAGCGACAGCCTCGAAGGGTTGCCCGACGCCTTTCTCTCGGGCCGCATCGTCGACGCGCAGTCCAAGCTCAACGTGCTCTCGCTGGTCGACAACGGCAAGCCGGTGCCCGCGAGCGTTGCCACCTTCACCCGGTTGTTCAACCTGCTGGGCCTGCCGGCGTCGGAGTTGAGCCAGATGACCACAGGCCTCGCGGCGGCCCTTGCCATGGGCACCGCGACCGATGGCAGCAGCGGCGATTCCGGCGCCGCGCCGCTGATGCCGCAACAGGTCTCGCAACTGGTGTGGGTCGGCCTGTCGTCCTCGACCGCCGCCGCGCTCGAACCGTACGTGACGATCCTGCCGGTGAAGACCACGCTCAACCTCAACACCGCGAGCGCCGAGGCCATCAGCGCCAGCATGGAGTCGCTCAACATCGCCAGCGCGCGCCAGCTGGTGGAGCGCCGCGCGCGCGCCTTCTTCAAGGACATCGCCGCCGCCAACGCCGCGCTGCCCAGCGGCAGCGCGCCCTTCAACGCGGCGCAGCACGGCGTGGGCACGCAGTATTTCGAGGTCTACGGCAAGCTGCGGCTCGACCGCACCTACGTCGAGGAGCGCTCGCTTCTACAGCGCAGCGGTGTCACGGTGACGACGATCTGGCGCACCCGCGGCGCCGGCGCAACGAACACCCCGGTCAAACCCTGATTTCAATGCACTACTTGTAGACAAAAAGCCTTCCGACACGCGTCACACCTGCGCGACACGCTATCGAAACAAGAGCACCAACCTGTCGGCCCCCACCTACAATCACCGGCTTTTCCAAGACCCACATGACCCCCCTGCTGCTCATTGCCCCCCTCCCCCCGGCCGATGCCGCGGGCGAGTACGACTGGGCCCAGGCAGGCGACGACGGCATTGCGTTGCGCAGCCAGGGCCGCGCGCTGCTGGCCCTGCTGCCCTCGGGCGCGGAGGTCATGCTCGGCATTCCTTCCGCCGCGCTCTCGTGGCACCGCGTCACGCTGCCCAAGGGCAGCATGGGTAGCGCATCGAAGCTGCGTGCGGTGCTCGACGGCCTGCTCGAAGAACACCTGCTCGACGAACCCGAGGTCCTGCATTTCGCGCTCGAACCCGACGCCAAGGCCGGCGCGCCCGTGTGGGTTGCGGCCTGCAACCGCATCTGGCTGCGCAGCGTCGTGCAAGGGCTCGAAGCAGCCGGCCGGCGCGTGGTGCGCATCGTTCCCGAATTCGCGCCGCAGCCGGCCGACGGCCCGCCGCTGCTGCTGGTCACGGGCGAGCCCGAGGCGCCGCGGCTCACGGTGTGCGATGCCGACGGCGTGGTCTCGCTGCCGCTGGCCGGCGCGGGGCTGGCGCTGTCTGGCGGCCTGCCGCTGGACACCGCCGTCATCACCACCGAGCCCGCCGTGGCCGAAGCAGCCGAGCAGTTGCTCGAACGCCGCGTGCCCATCGTTCAATCGCCACAGCGCTGGCTGCAGGCCGCGCGCACGCCCTGGGAGCTCGCACAGTTCGACCTCGCCGCGACCGGCCGCGCGCGCGCCGGCAAGAAATTCGCGTCGGTCCTGCAAACACTGCGCTATGCGCCCGAGTGGCGCGCCGCGCGCTGGGGCGTTGTCGTGTTGCTGCTCACCCAATTGATCGGCCTCAACGCCTGGGCCTGGAAGGAGCGCAATGCGCTCGAATCGAAACGCCAGGCCGCCAAGACCATGCTGACCCAGACCTTCCCCTCGGTGAAGATCGTGGTCGACGCGCCGCTTCAGATGCAGCGCGAAGTCGCCGCGCTGCAGCAGGCCGTGGGCGACGTGGCGGGCAGCGACTTCGAACCCATGGTCGGCGCGCTCGCCGCCGCCCTCCCGCCCGGCAAGGTGCCGAGCGCCGTCGACTTCAGCGCCGGCCAATTGCGCCTGCGCGGCCTCGGGCTGCAGCCCTCGGAGGTGTCGCAGATCACCCATGCCATGGCGCCGCGCGGCTACAACGTGCGCACCGAAGGCGACCTGCTGCTCGTGCAGGCACAGGCCGAGGCCGCCCGATGAATTTCAGCGAACAGCTCAAGGCCCGCTGGGCCACCCTCGAAGCGCGCGAGCGCCGCATGGTCGCCGCCGCCGCCGCGCTCGTGGCGCTGGCATTGCTGTGGTGGATCGCACTCGCGCCCGCGCTGCGCACGCTGGCCGCGGCACCGGCCGAACACGCGCAGCTCGACGCGCAGCTGCAGCAGATGGCCACCCTTCAGGACCGCGCGAAGGCGCTGCAGTCGCAGCCGCGCCTGAACCGCGACGACGCGCTGCGCGCGCTCGAGGCCTCGGTGCGCGACAGCCTCGGCGCCGGCAACGCGCAGCTCATGACGGCCGGCGGCGACGGCGCCGCCACCGCCTCGCTGCGCGCGGCGCCCGCGGCCAGCGTCGCCCAATGGCTCGGCCAGGCCCGCGGCAACGCGCATGCAGTGCCGCGCGAAGTCCACCTGACGCGCGCCCCCGCCGCCGCGCCACCGCCGCCATCCGGTGGCAAGGATGCGCCGACGACGCCGCAGGTCCGCTGGGACGGCACCATCGTCATGGCGCTGCCCGCGGCGCGATGAGCAGCAACAGCAAGCCCGCATGCTGACCCGCCCCCCGATCTCCGAACCCCGGCCGCGCCGCGGCTGGCGCTGGGCCCTGCTCGGCCTCGCGATGGGCGCGCTGCTGGCGGTGGCGCTGTTCGCGCCGGCGCGCTGGCTGTCGGCGGCATTGTCGAGCTGGAGCCATGGCCGCCTCGTGCTGGCCAACCCGCGCGGCACCGTCTGGAACGGCACGGCCGCGGTGGTGCTCGCCAGCGGCGCCGGCGGCACCCAGGCGGTGTCGCTGCCCGGCCTGCTGCACTGGCGCATGCGCCCGGGCTGGAGCGGCATTTCCGCCAGCCTCGACCTGCCCTGCTGCGCCGAGCGGCCGCTCGAACTCAAGGCCAGCCCGCGCGCCGGGGGCATGCAGCTGGCATGGCAGGACAGCCGCTCGCGCTGGCCCGCCACCCTGCTCACCGGCCTGGGTGCGCCCTGGAACACGCTCAAGCTCGAAGGTGCGCTCGATCTCTCCACCAAGGCCTTCTCGATGCAGTGGGACGGGCCGGCGCTGCGCATCGCCGGGCAGGCCACGCTCGACGCGACCGACGTCTCCTCCAGCCTGTCGACCCTGCGGCCGATGGGCAGCTACCGGCTCACGCTCGAAGGCGGCCCCCGTCCCACGCTGCTGCTGAGCACGCGCGAGGGCAGCCTCGAACTGAACGGCAGCGGCAGCTGGAGCGGCACGTCCTTCCGCTTCAACGGCGAAGCCAGTGCCGCACCCGGCCGCGAAGACGCGCTTTCCAATTTGTTGAACATCATCGGACGGCGCGTCAACGCACGTTCGATCATCACCCTGGGTTGACCCTCATGATGAAGCCACTGTTTTCGACCGGCACCGTCGCACTCGCCGTGCGCGTGCTGATCGCCGCCACGTTCCTGCAAGGCGCGCCCGCCGCGTTCGCGCAGACCGGCGACGCGCCGCGCCGCGGCGAGCCGATCACGCTGAACTTCTCCAATGCCGACATCGAGGCCGTGGCCCGCACCATGGCGGTGGTCACCGGCCGCGACGTGGTGGTCGACCCGCGCGTCAAGGGCACGATGAACCTCGTCACCGACCGCGCGATCCAGCCGGCCGCCGCCTTCAACCAGTTCGCCTCGGCGCTGCGCCTGCAGGGCTTCGCGGTGGTGGAGGCCGACGGCCTCTACAAGGTGGTGCCCGAGGCCGACGCCAAGCTGCAGAGCAGCACGGTCAACACCTCCATCAGCGCCACCGCGTCGAGCGGCAGCAACCAGATCGTCACGCAGATCTTCCGCCTCAACTACGAGTCGCCGAACAACCTGCTGCCGGTGCTGCGCCCGCTGATTCCGCCGAACAACACCATCAACGTGAACCCGGGCAACAACTCGCTCGTGATCACCGACTACGCCGACAACATGCGCCGGCTGGCGCGCATCATCGCGTCGCTCGACGTACCCAATGCGTCCGACATCGAAGTCATCCAGCTCAAGCACTCGATCGCCACCGACATGGTGCCGCTGGTGCAGCGCCTGGTCGACGGCGGCAGTGCCGCCGCACCGAACGCGGCCACACCAGGCGCGACCGATGCCTCGTTCCGCACCACGCTGCTGGCCGATCCGCGCAGCAACTCATTGATCCTGCGCGCGGCCAATCCGGCGCGCGTGGCGCTGGTGCGCACGCTGGTCGACAAGCTCGACCGCGCGCCCAGCGAAAGCAGCAACGGCGCGGCCGGCAACATCTACGTGGTCTACCTGAAGAACGCCGATGCGGTGCGGCTGGCGGCCACGCTGCGCGCCGCGATGGCGGCGAACCAGCAGAGCACCACGCCGGGCGCAGCCGGTGGCGCAGGCGGCGGTGCCGTGCCGCAGCAGAGCGCGCCGCAGGCCATGCAGGTGAACCTGAACAACAACCAGGGCGGCGGCTCGGCCGCGGCCAACGCCCCGCTCAACAACGCCAACCAGCCCTCCACCGGCGGCCAGATCCAGGCCGACCCGTCGACCAACTCGCTGATCATCACGGCGCCCGAGCCGCAATACCGCCAGATGCGCGCGGTGATCGATCGGCTCGACGGGCGCCGCGCCCAGGTCATGATCGAGGCGCTCATCGTCGAGGTCAGCGCCAACAAGGCCGCGAACTTCGGCGTGCAGTGGCAGAGCGCGCTGGGCAACAATGCGGTCATCGGCACCAATTCCAGCCTGAACAAGACGAACATCCTGGCGCTGACCCAGGCGCTGGCCACCCGGAATGCCGCCGGCCTGGCGACGTCGATCCAGCCGGGGCTGAACCTGGGCATCGCCGGCAAGATCGGCGGCCAGTACATCCTGGGCGCGATCGCGAACTTCTTCAACAGCGACGGCGACGCCAACGTGCTCTCCACGCCCAACCTGCTGACGCTGGACAACGAAGAGGCCAAGATCATCATCGGCCAGAACGTGCCCTTCCCCACCGGCTCGTATGCCAGCACCTCGGGCTCGGTGGGCGTGAACCCGTTCACCACCGTCGAGCGCAAGGACGTGGGCCTCACCCTGCGCGTGCGCCCGACCATCAACGAGAACGGCACGGTGCGCATGACGATCTTCCAGGAGACCTCGACCGTCGACCAGAACTCGCTGAGCAACCCCAACGGCCCGACCACCAACAAGCGCTCGATCGAGTCGAGCGTGCTGGTGGAAGACGGGGGCCTGGTCATGCTGGGCGGCCTGCTGTCGGACACCTACAACAACAACATCGAGAAGGTGCCGCTGGCCGGCGACATCCCGGTGCTGGGCAACCTGTTCAAGAACGAGAACCGCACGCGCAGCAAGAGCAACCTGATGATGTTCCTGCGCCCGGCGGTGATGCGCGACGGCGCTTCGTCCGAGGCCTTCGCCTACGACCGCTACGACGAGATCCGCGGCCAGCAGCTGCAGACGCAGCCGAACACCGACAACGTCATGCTGCGCGGCGTGAACGCCGCGCCGGTGCTGCCCGACTCCGCACTGCAGCGCTCGAACAACCGCGGCAGCGGCAGCACCCGCATGGAAGGCACGCAGCTCATTCCGCCGCCGCAGCCGCTCTCCGACAGCCGCAAGCTGGCCCCGAGCCCGCTGCGCGGCGCCCTGCCGCCGACGGCCGACCCGGTCAGCGCACGCGAACTGCCTTGATGTCCATGCGCTACCCGCTTCCCTACGCGTTCGCACGCACCCAGCAACTGCTGCTCGAGGAGTCCGACGACGGCCGCTACACGCTGTGGATGTCGAGCCACCCGGCGCGCAGCGCGGTCGGCGAGGTGTCGCGCAAGTACGGCGTGCAGGCCTTCGAGGTGCTGGCCGACGGCCCGTTGGCACAGCGCATCAGCGCGGCCTACGCGCAGGGCGAATCGAGCGCCGCCGCGGTGGTGAGCGAGGTGCAGAGCGACGCCGACCTCTCACGCATGATGCAGGAGCTGCCAGCGGTCGAAGACCTGCTGGAGAGCGCGGGCGACGCGCCCATCATCCGCATGCTGAACGCGCTGCTCACGCAGGCCGCGCGCGACGGCGCAAGCGACATCCACATCGAGCCCTACGAGCGCACGTCGTCCGTGCGCTTTCGCATCGACGGCACGCTGCGCGAGGTGGTACAGCCCAACCGCGCGCTGCACGCCGCGCTGATCTCGCGCCTGAAGATCATGGCCGACCTCGACATCTCGGAGAAGCGGCTGCCGCAGGACGGGCGCATCAGCTTGCGCATCGGCACGCGCGCGGTCGACGTGCGGGTGTCGACGCTGCCCAGTGCGCACGGCGAGCGCGCAGTGCTGCGCCTGCTGGACAAGAGCGAGTCGAAGCTCACGCTCGAATCGGTGGGCATGCAGGGCGACACGCTCGCGCGCTTCGAGAAGCTCATTGCGCAGCCGCACGGCATCATCCTCGTGACCGGGCCCACGGGCTCGGGCAAGACCACCACGCTGTACGCCGCACTGGCCCGGCTCGACGCGAGCCGCAGCAACATCATGACGGTGGAAGACCCGATCGAGTACGAGCTGCCGGGCGTGGGCCAGACGCAGATCAACGCCAAGATCGAGCTCACCTTCGCCAAGGCCCTGCGCGCCATCCTGCGGCAGGACCCGGACGTGATCATGATCGGCGAGATCCGCGACTTCGAGACCGCGCAGATCGCCATCCAGGCCTCGCTGACCGGCCACCTCGTGCTGGCCACGCTGCACACCAACGATTCGGTCAGCGCCGTCACACGCCTGACCGACATGGGTGTGGAGCCCTTCCTGCTGAGCTCCTCGCTGCTCGGCGTGCTCGCACAGCGCCTCGTGCGCAAGGTCTGCACGGTGTGTGCCGGGGCAGGCTGCGAGGCGTGCGGCCAGACCGGCTACCAGGGCCGCACCGGCATCTTCGAACTGCTGGTGGCCGACGAGACCGTGCAGGGCCTGATCCACAGCAAGGCGGCCGAGAGCGAGCTGCTGCAGGCCGGCGCGCGCGGCGGCCTGCGCCTGATGCGCGAGGACGGCGAGCGGCTGGTGCAGGCCGGCATCACCTCGCGCGCCGAGCTGCTGCGCGTCACACGGGACTAGGTTCCCGTTCCGCCATGCCCGCCTATTCCTTCGAAGCCATCGACGCCAGCGGCCAGTCGCGCGAAGGCGTGCTGGAGGCCGACACTGCCCGCAGCGCGCGCAGCCTGCTGCGGGCGCAGGCGCTCATTCCGCTGTCGGTCAAGCCGGTCGGCAGCGACCACGTCAACGGCACCGGCCAGCGCAGCGGCCTCGGCCGCTGGCTCGGCGGCGGCAAGCGCGTCTTCAATTCCACCGGCCTCGCGGTGTGGACGCGGCAGCTCGCAGGCCCGACGAGACGAGCCCTGCCGCTGGAACGCGCGCTCACGGCGCTCACCGACGAGGCCGAATCGGAGCCGCAGCGCTACCTCGTCGCCTCGCTGCGCGCCGAGGTCAACGCGGGCTCGCCGTTTGCGCGCGCGCTGTCGGCGCACGCGCGCGAGTTCTCGCCCATCTACACCGCCGTGATCGGCGCCGGTGAACAAAGCGGCAACCTCGGACTCGTGCTCGACCGCCTTGCCGACGACCTGGAAGAACGCCAGGCGCTGCAGCAGAAGCTGATCGGCGCGGCGCTGTACCCGGCCATCGTCACGCTGGTGGCGATCGTGATCGTGATCTTCCTCGTGAGCTACGTGGTGCCGCAGGTGGCGCAGGTGTTCGCGGGCACCAAGCGCTCGCTGCCTTTTCTCACGACCGTGATGCTGTCGCTGAGCGCGGGCGTCCGCAACTACGGCTGGTGGATGCTGGGCGCAGTGGTGCTCGCGGCCGTCGGCGCGCGGCTGGCGCTGGCGCAGGAAGCCTTTCGCCTGAAATTCGATGCGGCCTGGCTCAAGCTGCCGCTGGTCGGCAAGCTCGCTCGCGGCTACAACGCGGCGCGCTTCGCCAGCACGCTCGCCATGCTGGCCACCGCCGGCGTGCCGATCCTGCGCGCGCTGCAGGCCGCCTCCGAGACGCTGGGCAACCGCGCGATGCGCGCCGACGCGCTCGACGCGCTGGTGCTCGTGCGCGAAGGCGCGCCGCTCGCTTCGGCGCTCGCGCAGAAGAAGCGCTTTCCGGGTCTCGTGTCGATGTTCGCGCGCCTGGGCGAGCAGACCGGCACGCTGCCGCTGATGCTGCAGCGCGCGGCCAACCAACTCGGCGCCGAGGTGCAGCGCCGCGCGATGCACCTGGCCACCATCCTCGAGCCGCTGCTGATCGTGGCAATGGGCGGCGTGGTGATGCTGATCGTGCTGGCCGTGATGCTGCCGATCATCCAGTTGAACCAGTTCGTCAAATAGCGGGAGCCTCGCCGCCATGGCCAATCGAAGCTACCTGTTCGCCAGTCCTTTCGTGCCGGGAGCCGATCCCGAGAAGGACGATCCACGGCAGGTCAAGGGCATCTCGGAGCGCAGCTACGCCATTCCGCTGGTCTACCGGCTGCTGGTGTCCGCGGACGTGCGGCTGTGCCGCTCGATGATCTGGAGCCGGCCCGAACCCACCGCGCTCGCGGGCCGCGCCGGCGCGGGCATCGACCGGCTGCAGCAGTTTCTCGCGCGCATCGACCATCCGGCGGTTGCGCCGTTGTGCAAGCAGGCACTCGACTTCCTGAGCAACCACGCCGACCGCAGCGGCTACTTCGTGCTGGAGTGCGCCGAGATCCTCGACATGGGCGATGCGCCGCTCGGCGAGCAGGCCGCCGACCTGCTGAAGGACGTGCAGAACATCGACGCCGAGATCGAAGCCGCCGTGGCCGAGCTCGCGCCGAAGAAGAAGAAGAAGAATTTCTGGCAGCGCGTTTTCACGCCGTCCCAGGAGAGCATCGAGGCGCCGCTGCGCGAGTTGGGCCTGGGCTACTGGTCGGATACGCTCTACTACGCGCCCGACCAGGCGACCTGAACCCACCGCACGCTCATGCCAGTCACCCTCGAAGACAAGCTCGTGGTCGCGATCTCCTCGCGCGCCCTGTTCAACCTCGAAGAAGAAAACAAGATCTTCGAGGCCGGGGACAACGAGGGCTACATGAAGCTGCAGCTCGACCGCATCGACGTGCCGGCCGCGCCCGGCATCGCCTACTCGCTGATCCGGAAGCTGCTGCGCTTCAACGAAGACGGCGTGCAGCGCGTCGAGGTGGTGATTCTTTCGCGCAACGATCCGGTCTCGGGCATGCGCATCTTCAAGTCGAGCGCGGCCGCCGACATCAAGCTGCAGCGCGGCGTGTTCACGCAGGGCCGCCCGCCCTTCGGCTACCTGCGCCCGCTGCGCGCGCACCTGTTCCTGTCGGTCAACGGTCAGGACGTGCGCGAGGCGCTCATTGCGGGCTTTCCGGCCGCGCGGGTGCTGGTCGAATCGGTGAAGGCCAGCGACGCCTGGCCGAACGAAGTGCGCATTGCCTTCGACGGCGACGCGGTGCTGTTCTCCGACGAGGCCGAGCGCGTGTTCCAGGCCGAAGGGCTCGACGCCTTCCAGGCGCACGAACTCAGCAAGGCCGACCTGCCGCTGCCCGAAGGTCCCTTCAAGCCGCTGCTGATGGCGCTGCACCGGCTGCAGATGGCCGGCAACGCGCAGATGCGCATTCGCACCGCGCTGGTCACCGCGCGCAGCGCACCGGCGCACGAGCGCGCCATTCGCACGCTGATGAAGTGGAACATCCGCGTCGACGAGGCCATGTTCCTCGGCGGCCTGCCCAAGGGCGAATTCCTGCGCGAGTTCGAGCCCGATTTCTTCTTCGACGACCAGACCGGCCACGTCGACGCGGCCTCGCGGCACGTGCCCGCCGGACATGTGTCCAGCGGTATCAGCAACGAGCCCTGAGCCCGGGCTCGAACGCGGCGCCAGGCCGCGCCACACCGTCGTTCCGCCGTTGCCGAAAGCGCCCGCCCGGCGGTGCGTTGTCACGCGCCTGACTTCGCTGCGTCACAGCAAGTTAACCGCCCGGTAACGGGTTCTCCCTAGTCTTGTGGGCTCGGATGCGCGCTCCTGTCGCGCCTTCCAGAACCACATAACAAAGGACCGATTCCATGCGACTTCTTTTTCCCGGCACGCGGCTTGCGCCCGTGCTGTTGCTGGCCTGCGCGCTCTCGGCCTGCGGCGGCGGCGATGCCGGTGGCGGCGGCGGCTTCTTCGGCGGCACGCCGACGACCCCGGCCACGCCTACACCCACGACGCCCACCCCACCCGACAACACCGTGAAGCCCGAGATGCGCTGCGCACCGTGAGCATTGCCAGGAACAACACCATGACCACCCGCCGCAAATTCCTCACGGGCGCCGCCACCACCGGCATCGCCGCCGCCGCGCTCAATGCCTTTCCGCCAAGCATCCGCCGCGCGCTCGCCATTCCCGCCAACAACAAGACCGGCACGATCATGGACGTCGAGCACGTCGTGATCCTGATGCAGGAAAACCGCTCCTTCGACCATTACTTCGGCACACTCATGGGCGTGCGGGGCTTCGGCGACCGCTTCACCATTCCGCTGCCCGGCGGGCGCAGCGTGTGGCAGCAGAGCGATGCCGCCGGCAAGCTGGTGCTGCCCTATCACCTCGACCAGACCAAGGGCAACGCGCAGCGCGTGAGCGGCACGCCGCACTCGTGGAACGACGCGCAGAACGCCTGGGACGGCGGCCGCCTCAGCCAATGGCCCAGGTACAAGACCACCGCTTCGATGGGCTACTTCCAGGAAGCCGAAGTGCAGTTCCAGTACGCGCTGGCCAACGCCTTCACCGTGTGCGACAGCTACCACTGCGGCATGCACACCGGCACCAACTCGAACCGCCTGTTCCACTGGAGCGGCACCAACGGCCCATCGGGCGAAACGGGCGCCGGCCTCGCGGGCCTCTCGTCGATAGACAACACGTGGGAGAACCTCCGGTTTCCATGGGACCCGGTAAAAAACCCAGGTGTCGACTCGACCACCTACGGCTGCAACTGGAAGACATATCCGGAGCGCCTGCAGGACGCCAAGGTCAGCTGGATGCTCTACCAGAACCTGCCCGACAACTTCACCGACAACCCGCTGGCAGGCTTCCAGCAGTACCGTGCGGCCAACAAGGCCTCGGGCAAGAACGACATGCGCTACGACGGCGACGCCAGCCCGCCCGACGGCGTGACGCTGCCGGCCTACGACCCCGCCAGCGACGATGCCGGCAATCCGCTCTACAAGGGCATCGCCAACACCATGCCCGACGGCGGCCTGCTGGGAACGTTCCAGCAGGACGTCCTCAACGGCAAGCTGGCGCAGGTGTCGTGGATCGTGGCGCCCGCCACCTACTCCGAGCACCCCGGTCCTTCGAGCCCGGTGCAGGGCGCGTGGTACATCCAGCAGGTGCTGGACGCGCTCACTGCATCGCCCGATGTGTGGAGCAAGACGGTCTTCATCGTCAACTTCGACGAGAACGACGGCTACTTCGACCACGTGCCGTCGCCCTCGGCGCCTTCGCTGGCCGACCCCGCCGACCCGAAGAGCGCCGCGGGCAAGACCACGCTGTCCGACAGCGACATCGCCTTCGAGCGCCACACATACCCTCTCGTGGGCACCACCGTCGCGCCTGCGGACGGCCGCGTCTATGGCCCGGGCCCGCGCGTGCCGATGTACGTCATCTCGCCGTGGAGCCGCGGCGGCTGGGTCAACTCGCAGGTGTTCGATCACACCTCGGTGCTGCGCTTCCTCGAGGCGCGATTTGGCGTCGTGGAGAAGAACATCAGCCCGTTCCGGCGCGCGGTGTGCGGCGACCTCACGAGCGCCTTCAACTTCGCCACGCCCAACAACGAAGTGCTGCCCACGCTCGCCGGGCGCCGCACCAAGGCCCAGGCCGACCAATTGCGCGCCGACCAGCAAGCGCTCGCGCAGGTGCCGCTGCCGCTCACGCCCGCGCTGCCGCAGCAGGCCACGGGCACGCGCCCCTCGCGCGCCTTGCCGTATGAACTGCACACCAGCGCCAAGGCCGACGCGGTCAACGGCAAGCTGCAGCTGCTGTTCGCCAACACCGGCAAGGCCGCGGCGGTGTTCCACGTGTACGACAAGCTGCACCTCGACCGCCTGCCGCGCCGCTACATGGTGGAAGCAGGAAAGCAGCTCGACGACACCTGGGCCGCGATGGCCGACGATGGCGGGCGCTACGACCTGTGGGTGCTCGGGCCGAGCGGCTTCCATCGCCACTTCAAAGGCAACCTCGGCACGCTGCGCGCCGGCGACGCCGCGGCGCCCGAGGTTCGCGTTTGCTACGACATCACCAACGGCAATGTCTACCTGAGCATGCGCAACGACGGCAAGGCGGCCTGCAGGTTCACCGTCACTGCCAAGGCCTATCGCAACGACGGCCCGTGGACCGCGACAGTGAACGGCGGCGCCACCACCGATCAGCACTGGGAACTCGCGAGCAGCGGTCAGTGGTACGACTTCGCAGTCACCTGCGATGCCGACCCGGCCTATTACCGCCGCTTTGCGGGCCGCGTGGAAACCGGCAGGCACACGGTGAGCGATCCGGCGATGGGCTTGCCCGACCTCTGAGCGCGGGCAAGAATGCCGGCATGCTGAAGATCCTTCGACATGCCGACGTTCTGGTCACCATGGACGCCGCGCGGCGCGAAATCGCCGACGGCGCCGTAGTGTGCGATGGCCCCGCGATAGCCTGGGTGGGCCCCACCGCCGAGCTGCCCATCGTCTACCTCGACGCCCTGCGCAACGGCCAGGCCGAGGCCATCGACATGCACGGCCACGTCGTGATGCCCGGCCTGGTCAACACGCACCACCACATGTACCAGAGCCTCACCCGCGCCGTGCCCGAGGCGCAGGACGCCGAGCTGTTCGGCTGGCTCACCAACCTGTACCTGCTGTGGGCGCGCCTCACGCCCGAGATGATCCGCGTCTCGACGCAGACTGCGATGGCCGAGCTGATGCTCTCGGGCTGCACCACCACCAGCGACCATCTCTACCTGTTTCCCAACGGCTCGCGGCTCGATGATTCGATCGAGGCGGCCGATGCCATGGGCATGCGCTTTCATGCGGCGCGCGGCAGCATGAGCGTGGGCCGCAGCACCGGCGGCCTGCCGCCCGACGAGGTGGTGGAAACCGAGGAAGCCATCCTGCGCGACAGCGAGCGGCTCATCGGCCGCTGGCACGATGCCAGCCGCCATTCGATGCGCCGCATCGTGCTCGCGCCCTGCTCGCCGTTCTCGGTGTCGCGCGACCTGATGCGCCTGTCGGCCGAGCTGGCGCGCGAGCGCGGCGTGTCGCTGCATACGCACCTGGCCGAGAACGACAACGACGTGGCGTACTCGCGCGAGAAGTTCGGCATGACGCCGGCCGAATACGCCGAAGACCTGGGCTGGGTCGGCCGCGACGTGTGGCACGCGCACTGCGTGAAGCTCGACGAGGCCGGCATCGCGCTGTTCGGCCGCACCGGGACGGGCGTAGCGCACTGCCCCTGCTCCAACATGCGGCTGGCCTCGGGCATCGCGCCGATCGGTGCGATGCGCCGCGCAGGCGTTCCCGTAGGGCTGGGCGTGGACGGCAGCGCATCGAACGACGGCGCGCACATGCTCGGTGAAGCGCGGCAGGCCCTGCTGCTGCAGCGCGTGGGCTACGGCCCGGCGGCGATGACGGCGCGCGAGGCGCTGGAGATCGCCACGCTGGGCGGTGCGCGCGTGCTCGGGCGCGACGACATCGGCGCGATCGCGCCGGGCATGTCGGCCGACATCGTGGCCTTCGACCTGCGCGGCGTGGCGCATGCGGGTGCGGGGCACGACCCGGTGGCGGCGCTGGTGTTCTGCACGCCGGGGGCGGTGTCGCTGAGCGTGATCAATGGGGCGGTTCGCATCCGCGACGGAGAGTTCATCGGCATGGCGCTCGCACCGCTGCTGGCAAGGCACCGCGACCTGGCGCGCACGCTCTACGACGCCGCACGGCACCCGCACACGGCCTGACGCCGGCGCTCGCGCTAGCACCGGGAGCGCGCTTCCAGGCTAGGCACCAACCCTCATTGCCAACGCCAGAGCCCCTCCGCAGAATCCGCCCACCAAATAGAACGAGCGTTCTATTTGGTGGCCGAACCCCTCGTCG
Organism: Variovorax sp. Varisp46; assembly: GCF_059491885.1. Classification (NCBI taxonomy): domain Bacteria; kingdom Pseudomonadati; phylum Pseudomonadota; class Betaproteobacteria; order Burkholderiales; family Comamonadaceae; genus Variovorax; species Variovorax sp. Varisp46. The sequence goes on along the minus strand of NZ_CP168515.1, from coordinate 218,998 downwards.
GCCTTCCCCCAGACTCACCACAACAGGGAACGCCCCCGATGAAACGCAGAGACATCCTCAAATGGTCGGCCTCGGCGGGTGGCCTGGGCCTGCTGGCCGGCAGGCCTTCCACCGCCTCGGCGGCCCTGCCGGTGCCCAAGCCCACGCTGCCGCAGAAGATCGACCCGATCAGCGCCACGCTGCGGCGCCTCGAACTGGTGGGGCGGCAGTCGACCTACCTCTGGACCGAATCGCACATCAACCTGGCTGGCGTACCGATGGGTGCGGTGGTGCCGCCGGGCGAACTGCCGGCGCTCGAACACCAGCTCGCGACCCTCTCGAAGGCGGTCGAAGCCGTCACCAATTTCGCGGCCTCGTTCGCCACCAGCGCGCTGGCCTCGGGCAGCCTGCAGTCGCTCGACAACCTGCGCACGCGCCTCGCGGGGCTGCAGGCCAGCTTCGATCAACTGCTGGCCGCCAACGGCGGATTGCTCACGCTGCCCGCGACGGTGTTGAACCTGCTTGCCACTCTCACCAGCACGGCGGGCGACATCGGCACGCAGCTCAGGCAGATCCATCACGACCTGCTCTCGCAAGGCCCGCTGGGCGCATTGAACGGACCGAAGACGGTGGCGCAGTACGACGCGCTGTTCGTCACCATCGAGAAGCCGGCCATCTCGCAGCTGCTGCACGACAACGACCTGTTCGCGGCCATGCGCGTGGCCGGCCCCAACCCGACGCTGATCCAGCGGGCGACGGCGCTGCCGGCCAAGTTCCCGTTGAGCGACGCCCAGTACCGCCAGGTGATGGGCGCCGGCGACAGCCTCGCCGACGCGGCCGCCTCGGGCCGTCTCTACATCCTCGACTACGAAGGCCTGGGCGACATGGCGCCGGCCGGCCCGCAGGCCAAGCCGCTCACGGGCACGGGCTACATCCATGCGCCCATCGCGCTGTTCGCACGGCCGAAGACCGGCCGCTCGCTGGTGCCGGTCGCGATCCAGTGCGCACAGGAGCCGACGCTCGCCCCGATCTTCCTGCGCGTGGACGACACCGCCAACGCCGAAGCCTGGTGGGCCTGGCAATCGGCGAAGACCGCCGTGCAGGTGGCCGACTTCAACTACCACGAGATGTTCGTGCACCTGGGCCGCACGCACCTGATGTCGGAGGCCTTCGCGATGGCCACGCAGCGCCAGTTCGCGACCGCGCATCCGCTGAGCCGGCTGCTGTCGCCGCACCTCGAGGGCGCGATGTTCATCAACGAGGCCGCGACGCTGATCATCATGGCGCCGCTGACCACGGGCGACGTGATCCTCGCCGCGCCCATCGAGACGCTGCAGAGCGCGTGCGGCCGCGACCGGCTGGCCTACGACTTCCAGGACCGCATGATGCTGCCCAACGATCTGCGCACGCGCGGCGTGGACGACACGGCGGCGCTGCCCGACTACCCGTACCGCGACGACGGGCTGCTGGTGTGGAACGCCATCGCGCAATGGGTCGGCGACTACGTGGCCACCTACTACCTGAGCGACGGCGACGTGACCGGCGACTACGAGCTCAAGGCCTGGGCCACCGAGCTCGCGACCAGCGGCAAGGTGCACGGCTTGCGCCCCATCACCACACGCGCGCAACTCGTCGACGTGCTGACCGCGATCATCTTCAACGCCAGCGCGCAGCACGCGGCAGTGAACTTTCCGCAGTACTCGGTGATGACGTATGCGCCCTTCAGCGCGGGCACGGGCGGCATGCCGGCACCGACGGGCAGTGCGGGGCAGAGCGAAGCGAGCTGGTCGCAGATGCTGCCGTCGCGGCTGGCGGCGCAGGAGCAGATCCTGCTGTTCCACATCCTCGGCGGCGTGTACTACCGGCCGCTGGGCGAGTACAAGGACAACGCATTCCCGCACCTGCCGGTGCTGATCGACCCGGCCATCGCAGGACCGGGCGGGCCGCTGGAGCGCTTCCGCAACGCGCTGGCCGCCATCGAGGTCACCATCCGCCAGCGCAACACCACGCGCACGCGGCCCTACGAGCACCTGCTGCCGAGCCGCATTCCCTCGAGCACGAACATCTGAAGCAAGCGCAGGCGCCGCTCAGCGCCGCATCGTGTCGAGCTGCGTGACGGGCGCGCTGTCGTTGCCCCAGGAGCCGCGCACATAGGTGAGCACGGCTGCGACCTCGGCGGCATCCAGCGTCTGCCCGAACGGAGGCATGCCGTAGGGCCGTGGATTGCCGGGCGTCGAGGGCAGGAAGCCGCCGTGCGCGACCACCTGGATCAGGTTGGTGGGCCGCGCCATGTTGACAGCGCGGTTGCCGGCGAGTGGCGGATAGGCGCCCACGGCGCCCTGCCCCTGGTCGCCATGGCAGTAGGCACAGCGCTGGTCGTAGATCTTCGCGCCGCGCGTCATCGTGGCGGCGTCGCGGCGGATCGGGACCTTCGCGATGGCCGCAGCCTCGGGCTTCGGTGCATCGGGCAGGTCCTTCAGGTAGCTCGCCATGGCCGTGAGGTCGGCGTCGCTCAGGTACTGCGTGCTGCGGAACACCACGTCGGCCATCGGCCCCATGACCGAGCCGCGCGGCGCGACGCCGCTCTTGAGCAGCGACACCACGTCGGCCGCGGGCCAGCCGGCAACGCCGGCTTCGTGCGGGTCGTTGAGCGAGGGCGCATACCAGTTCTCCACGGCGATCAGGCCGCCCGAAAGGCCAAGCCTCGTTTCCGTCGCGCCAAGCGAGTTGCGGCTGCCGTGGCACGCAATGCAATGGCCGAGGCCGTTGACCAGGTACGCGCCCCGGTTCCATTCAGCGGGCTTGCCGGCATTGGCCACGAAGGGCTCGGGCTTGAACGACAGCGCACGCCACACGGCCAACGCCGCCTGCGTGTCGTAGGGGAAGCGCAGCAGGTGCGCCCTGTTGGGCTCCGGCGCGGGCGGCAGGCCGCGCAGGTAGGCGTAGATTGCGTCCGAGTCCTCGCGCGTCACCTGCGTGAAGTTGGGATACGGAAACGCCGGGTACAGCAGCCGCCCGTCCTTGCTGCGGCCGTTGTGCATGGCGCGCCAGAAGTGCGCGCTGCTCCAGCTGCCGATGCCGCTCTTGCCGTCGGGCGTGAGATTGCTCGAAAAGATGGTGCCGAAGGGTGTCTCCAGGGGCAGCCCGCCCGCATAGGGCTGGCCGCCGCGCGTGGTGTGGCAGCCCGCGCAGTTGCCGGCCAATGCGAGATAGCGCCCGCGCTCGATCAGCTGCGGCGTGGCCGCGAAGGCTTCGGCCTGCGTGGGCAGCGGGTCTTCGCCGCGCAGGTTCATCGCGACGATGGTGCCCGCTGCCGCGGCCCCCAGCACGATCAGCGTCAGCAGCGTCCAGCCCAGGCGTCGCAGTTTCATGATCGCGGCCCCGTCACTTCGACTTCGGCATGCCGCCGCAGTTCACGGGCAGCGGCGCGGGCAGCGAGGCCGCGGGCTTCGTGTCGGCCGGCATGGGCTGCACCGCCAGCCAACTCGCGACAGCGTTGATGTCGGCGGTGGTCATGCGCCGGCCAATGTCGGCCATGCAGTCGGGCGGCAGCGCATGCCGCTCGCTCGTGAGCCATGCGCCGAGTTGCGACGACACGTACAGCCGCGGCAGCCCCAGGAGCCCCGGAATGGCCGGCTGCACGCCGGTGAGGGCCGCGCCATGGCACTGCACGCAGGCGGGCACGCCGCGCGCCGCATCGCCTTCGTGCACGAGCTGGCGGCCGCGCTGCAACTGCTCGGGCGTCGCGTCGCTGGTGGTGGCGATGGGCGGGTAAGGCAGTTGCAGCCCGGAGAAGTACTCGGCCATCTCGCGCAGGTACGCATCCGACAGGTGCTGCACCATGTACGCCATGTCGCTGTTGAAGCGCCGCCCGTCGCGAAAGCTCACGAGCTGGTTGAACAGGTAGCCGGCCGGCTTGCCGGCAAGGCGCGGAAAGTAGCCGGCGTTGGTGGTCGCGCCTTCGCGGCCGTGGCAGGCGATGCAGGCGGCTGCGCGCTGCTCGATGGTGTCGGGCACCGTGGCGGGCGTTGCGGCACCCGCCATGCCCTGCGTGGCGAACAACATCAGCCCGATGGCGGCGAAGCGAATGCGCAGCTTCATGTGCCGGCAGCGTAGTGCGCCAACGCGAGCAACCCCGCGATCAGCAGCAGCACCATCACCAGCGCCACGCCGATCAGCGGCAGGATGCCGACCTGTGCCGTCCGCTTGTCGGCATCGGCGCGGCGGCCACCCAGCCCGATGAAACTCCACAGAACGGCGCGCACCGCGCGCATGAGATTCGTCATGAGGCCGAGTGTGGCCCAGTCGGGCTCAAAAAAACAGATGCAGATCGGCTCCATTCGACCGGTGCAGATAAAGTGCGACCGAATGAAGAGCAAGCCGCAATGAAGCGATACGAAACCCTGGCCGCCGACATCGAGGCCTCGATCCGCAACGGCACCCTGAAGACCGGCGACCGCCTGCCCTCGGTGCGCCACACGGGCCAGAGCCGGGGCGTGAGCGCGTCCACCGTGTTCCAGGCGTACTACCTGCTGGAAGCGCGCGGACTCGTGCGTGCACGGGACCGTTCGGGCTACTACGTGGCGGGCGGCGGCCTGCGTGATGCGCCCCCCGAATCCACGCTGACCTCGCGTCCCGTGGACGGGCCGAAGTCGCTCGACGTGAGCGACCAGGTGTTCGACATCCTCGAAGCCAGCATGTCGCGCAAGGTCGTGCCCTTCGGCTCGGCCTTTCCGAGCCCGCTGCTGTTTCCGCTGGCACGGCTCGGGCAATTCATGGCCGCCAGCGCCAAGTCGCTCGACCCATGGAGCACGGTGGACGACCTCACGCCCGGCAGCGCTGCGCTGCGCCGGCAGATCGCGCTGCGCTACCTCGCCGACGGCATGCCGGTGCCGGCCGACGAGATCGTCATCACCAACGGCGCGCTCGAAGCGCTCAATCTCTGCCTCGCGGCCGTGACTCGGCCGGGCGACGCCGTGATCGTCGAATCGCCCACCTTCTATGCCGCGCTGCAGGCGCTGGAGCGCATGGGCCTGCGGGCCATCGAGGTGCCGACGCATCCGGGCGAAGGCATCGATCTCGCAGCGCTGGAGCTGGCCGTCGCGGCACACAAGCCCGCGGCATGCTGGCTCATGACCACGTTCCAGAATCCGCTCGGCAGCCTGATGCCGGACGCGAAGAAGAAGGCACTGGTCGCCCTGCTCGCGCGGCACGAACTGCCGCTGATCGAGGACGACGTGTACGCCGAGCTGTACTTCGGCGAGCGGCGGCCTGCACCGGCCAAGGCCTTCGACACGCAGGGGCTGGTGCTGCACTGCTCGTCGTTCTCGAAATGCCTCGCGCCGGGCTATCGCATCGGCTGGACCTCGGCCGGGCGCTTCGCGCGCAAGGTGGCGCGACAGAAGCTCACGACCACGCTCAGCACCTCGGCGCCCGCGCAGCTGGCGCTCGCGGGCTATCTCGAAAAGGGTGCCTTCGACAAGCACCTGCGCAAGCTGCGGCAGACGCTGTCAATGCAGCAGGCCACCTTCACGCAGGCCGTGGGCCACCACTTTCCGCCGGGCACGCGCGCCACGCGGCCGCTGGGCGGGTACTTCCTGTGGGTCGAGTTGCCACCACGCGTGAACGCGCTCGACATCCATCGCAAGGCGCTGAAACTCGGCATCAGCGTCGCGCCGGGACCGATCTTCTCGGCCACGCGCGCCTTCACCAACTGCCTGCGGCTGAACTACGGCCACCCATGGAACGGGCTCAGCGAGCAGGCGATGCGGACACTCGGCCGGCTGGCCGCCGAAGCGTCCTGAACAACAGAAACGCTGTGATGCTCACGTTCACCAGGTTCCATCCGATGCCGTTCAGGAAGGCCGCGTGGTAGCTGCCCGTGAGGTCGAACACCTTGCCCGACATCCACCCGCCCAGCGCCATGCCGAACAGCGAGAACATCAGCACCGTGCCCACGCGCGCGCCCGCCTCCTTCGGCGGAAAGTGCTCGCGCACGATGATCGCGTAGGACGGCACGAGGCCACCCTGGAACAGCCCGAACAGCGCCGAGATCACGTACAGCGGCACCAGCCCGTCGAACGGCAGGAACAGCAGCAGCGCCACGCACTGCAGCACGCCGCCCAGCAGCAGCGTGCGCAGCCCGCCGATGCGGTCGCAGATGGCGCCCGACACCAGCCGGCTCACGATGCCGAAGCCCAGCATCAGCGACAGCATCATCGCGCCCTGCGCCGGCCCGTAACCCAGGTCGCCGCAGTAGGCCACGATGTGCACCTGCGGCATCGCCATGGCCACGCAGCAGGCCACGCTGGCCACGCACAGCAGGCCTTGGGCCGTGCCCATGCTCAGGCCGAAGGGCCGCGTCATGTCGCGCACGACCGCCGCGCTCGATGCATTCACTGGCGGCACGTGGACGAGCGCCGGCGGGCGCGCGCGGAAGAACAGCGCGAGCAGCGCCATCGCCAGCCCGCAGAAGACGCCGATGCCGATGTAGGTCTGGCGCCAGCCCACGGTTTCGACGAAGTGCTGCGCGACGGGCGGCCACACCGCGCCCGCAAGATAGTTGCCGCTGGCGCACACCGCCACCGCGATGCCGCGCCGCTTGACGAACCACAGCGAGGTGTCGGCCACCATCGGCGCGAAGGCCACCGAGCTGCCGAGCAGGCCGACCAGCAGCGCCTGCGCGACGGTGAATGAAACGATGCCGCCCGACATGCCGGTGGCGATGTAGCCCGCGCCGAGGAACACCGAGCCCATCAGGAGCGGCCACATCACACCGAAGCGGTCGGCGAGCTTGCCCATGACGACGCCGCCGAAGCCGAACCCGAGCATCAGCAGCGTGTAGGGCAGCGAGGCATCGGCACGGTCGATGCCGAACTCGGCCTGCACCGCGGGCAGCATCACCGAGACCACGTACATGCCGCTGCTGCCGACCGTCATGACCAGCAGCGTGAGGCCGAGGCGGAACATGGCGTAGCGCGAATCCGTCGCGTGGACGGTTGTCTCGGATGTCTTCATTGCTTTTCTCCTCGCCGAGGATACCCCGCGGCGGGAAGATGCTGGCACGCCCGATCACGTCCGATCATGCAACCCCGGCGGCACGGTGCCGCCTTCGCGTGCAAGGCGCGGATCAGCTCACCGAAACGACCGGACGCTCGCCGCCTTTCAGCCGGCGTTCGATGTCCTCGAGCACGTTCGGCAGATCCGCCACGCTGTCGATCACGTAGTGCGCGCCTGCAGCCTTCAGCTGCGTGGTCGCGATCTTCCGCAAGGCCTGCTGCTGCGCCTCGTCGAGCGCCGTCCACTCGGCGAGCGTCAGCCCCACCGCGTTGCCGGTGACCGCGAGGCCCACGGCCCAGGTGCCCGCGCTGAGGCCTTCCTGCAGGCCCACGCCGGTGTCGTCGACCTTCACCACGGTGTGCGGCGGCCACACGCCCAGGTCGGCGAAGCAGCGGTACATCATGAGCGGCGACGGCCGGCCCGCGGCGAGGTCGCCGGCACACACGAGGTTGTCCGGCACATAGCCGCCGGCCGCGGCGATGGGCACGACCACTTCCATGATCGGGCGGTTGTAGCCGGTGGTCGAGCCGATCTTCAGGCCCCGTTCACGGGCCGCATTCACCGCATCGATCGCGCCGGGAATGAAGTCGGCGTGGTCGCGCGCGCTCGCTGCGTTCATGGGCGTGAAGACTTCGTAGAGGCGATCGACGTCCGCGTCGTCGAAGGCTCGGCCGTGCCTGGCCTCCCATTGCGAGGCGATGCGCGGCAACGTGCCGAGCGCCTTGATGTGGTCCCACTTGGCCATGCCCATCGGGCCGCGCGCCTCGGCGATGGCGATGTCCACGCCGAACTGCTCGAACAGCTTCACGAAGGCGCCCATGGGTGCGCAGGAGCCGAAATCGAGGATGGTGCCGGCCCAGTCGAAGACGACGGCCTGGAGCTTGGAGCGGTTGTGGGCGTTCATGGCGAGAGGATGGAAAGAATCGGGTGCAAGACAAGGCGCGGCGCGCGCGTCACCATGCGTCGAAGACGTCGTGCGCGATACCGAAGCCGGTGCTCGCGCCGCTGCCGCTGGTGACCAGCACCACGCGGGTGGCGTCGTCGGGCGCGTCGATCACGCAGGGCGTGGTCCTGGACGAGGGGTAGACGCCGGTCCAGCGCTCGGTGATCTGCGCGGTTTCGAGGTTGAGCGTGCTGCGCAGGTGGCGCAGGATGAGCTGGTCGACCTCCTCCATCGCGAAGGGTTCGGGCGCATCGCCGTAGTGGTGCGAGTCGCCGACCACGAGCGAGCCGTCGGCGCTCTGCACCACGATGAGATGGATGCCGTGTTCGAGCGACGCAGCCTCTTCCTGCTGCAGCCGCGCGCGCAGTGCGGCGGCTTCGGGCAGCGTGCTGTAGCCCTCGTAGCGCACGAGGCTCAGGTCCATCATCACCGAGCCCGGCAGGCGAAAGCCCGCCTCAGGCTTCACGCGCAGCATCTGCAGGCGGCACAGCGTGAGCGCGTGCGCGGCGATGCGGTCGGCGAAGAGGCCGTGCAGCTCGGTGTTGGTGCAGACCACCACGCGCTCGCCGCGAAGAACGCCGCGCGAGGTGCGAACGCGCGGCGTTTCCACCTCGTGCACGGTCTCGCCGAAGCGGAACACGACGCCATGCGCCTCGGCCAGCCATTTCGCGAGCAGGCCGATAGCGGTGCGCGACTCGACGCGCAGTTCGTGCGGGCTGAACAGCACCGAGCGCGCGTCGGCCAGGCTCAGCGCGGGCGCCTTGGCCTGCGCGTCGGCCGCGTCGAGCAGCTCGCAGGCCTCGCCCATCGGCGTGCGCATGAAGGCCTCGAGCACCGAGTGCGCCTCGGGCCGGTAGGCCGCGAGCCAGAGGTTGCGGTGCACGATGTCGATGCCGGCTTTCGGCGCGACGGCCTGCCAGACCTCGCGCGCATGCATCGCGCGGCGCCAGGTGTCGCCCGGCGCCTGGCCGGTGATGGTGATGAAGCCGAAGTTGCGGATCGATGCGCCGATGGCGGCCGCATCGCGCTCGACCACGCAGACCTTGAGCCCGCGCTGCGCGGCGGTGTAGGCGTGGGCCAGGCCGACGATGCCGGCGCCGACGACGATGAGGTCGAAATTGTCTTGGGGGGTGCCGGGCATTACCGGTTTCTCCAGGTTTGGGTGCGCGCGAGCGCCCAGTGCCCGGCCAGTGCGAACACGCCGCGGCCGACGGCGGCCGTGAGCATGATCAGCGAGGCCATGGCAGCGGCGGGGGCCACGTCGCCGGCATCGTCCATGTTGAGCACGGCGATGGCGGCCAACGTGGTCTGCGGCGAGTAGAGGAACACGACGGCCGACACGGTGGTCATCGCATTGACGAAGAAGTAGCCGCCCACGTTGAGCACGGTCGGCAGCGCCACCGGCAGGTGCACGCGCCAGAGCGTGCGCCAGAACGGCACGCCCATCGACTCGGACACCAGCTCGTACTCGCGGTCGAGCTGGCGCAGCGCGGTGAGCGAGGTGAGGTGCGCCACCGAGAAGAAGTGCGCCACCGTGCAGATGACGAGGATCGCCATGCCGCCGTACAGGCCGTTCAGCGGATTCGACGGCGAGTTGAAGAAGAAGATGTACCCCACGCCCAGCACCAGCCCGGGCACGGCGAGCGGCAGGTTCGCCAGCAGGTTGAGCAGCTCGCGCAAGAGGCCGAAATGGCGCGGCTTCTCCACCAGGTAGGCAGAGATAAAAGTGACGAGCGCGCCCGCCACCGCCGCGCACATTGCGAGGCGCAGCGAGTTGAAGTAACTGCCCCATCCGCCGCCGTCCATGTTGCTGAAGTCGTAGTTCTTCAGCGATGGTGCGAGCTTGTACGGCCAGTAGGTGGCGAGCGATGCGAACACCGCCATGCCGATCATCACGAGGATGGCGCAGGCCGTGAGGGCGCAGAACACGAGCAGCGCGCGGTCGCGCGTCTTCACGGGCTCCGGCTGGTAGGGCGTGGCGCGCGCCGAAAGCGCCGCCGCCTGCCTGCTGCGCACGCGCCGCTCGACGAGAAAGGAGAGCACCGCCGGAATCAGCAGCACGAGCCCCACCACCGCGCCCATCTGGAAGTTCTGCTGCCCGACCACCTGCTTGTAGATGTCGGTCGCGAGCACGCCGGTCTGGCCGCCGACCACCTTGGGCACGCCGAAGTCGGTGATGACCAGCACGAACACCACCATCGTGGCCACGATGAGGCCGTAGCGCGAGGCCGGCAGCGTCACGGTGCGGAAGATGCGCCAGCGCGAGGCACCGAGCGTCTGCGCCGCTTCATAGAGCCGACCATCGGACGTGGCCATGGCGGTCGTGAGGATCAGGAGCGCATGCGGCAGCGTCCAGAACACCGAGCCGAGCACGATGCCCAGCGGCCCGTAGATCGAGGCCTCGCCCATCAGCCCCTTGAAGAGGCCCTGGTTGCCGAACAGGTAGACCAGGCTGATGGCCGGCAGCAGCGAGGGCGCGAGCAGCGGAATGAGCGCCACCGCGCGCAGCGCGCCCTTGGCCGGCATGCAGGAGAGCGTCAGCGCATAGGCGTACACATAGGCGATCGCCGTGCAGACCACCGCGCTGATCGCCGCGAGCCACAGGCTGTTGAAGGCCGATTGCACGAGCGCCGGGCTGTCGAGGTAGCGCGCGAAATTCGCCGGGCCGACGAACGCGCCCGCGCGGTCGAAGAAGCTCTGGCCCACGAGCGCGCCGACGGGCAGCGCGACGATCACGGCCAGCAGCAGCACGAGCAACGCGACGGCCGCACCGGTCAGCCAGCGCTCGCGGTCGAACGCGCTGCCACGCGGCAGCACCATCGGCCGCACGGCGATGGCATCGGGAGAACTGCTCATGGCTCAGTGCGCCAGGATGGACAGCGCATTCAGGGGCAGTTGGATGTGCACCATGCTGCTGGGCACCAGCGGCTCCTCGCCGCCGTAGCGCGCGTCGGCCGGCAGCTCGGCCTCGATCTCGATGCCCAGTGGCTCGCAAGCCAGCCGCGCCGAGGTGCGGTTGCCGAAGAACTCCGTGTCGAGCAGGCGCGCCGCGAAACTGTTGGCGCCCAGTTCGGTGCCGAAGCGCTTGACCACCACGTGCTCGGGGCGGATGCCCACGGTGGCCTGCGAACCCACGCTCAGGGTGCCGAGGTTGCTCGGCGTGCAGAACAGTTCGCTGTCGCGCACGCGCACCTTGCCCTCGGCCAGCACGGTCGCGGGCAGCATGTTCATGCGGCCGACGAAGCCCGCCGCGAAACGGGTGCGCGGCTGGCGGTACAGCTCGTCGGGCGTGCCGGCCTGCTCGATGCGGCCGTTGTGCATCAGCACCACGCGGTCGGCCATCGAGAGGGCTTCTTCCTGGTCGTGCGTGACCATGATGGTGACGATGCCCAGGCGCTTTTGCAGCGAGCGGATCTCGCTGCGAAGGCTCGCGCGCACCTGCGCGTCGAGCGCGGAGAGCGGCTCGTCGAGCAGCAGCAGGCGCGGGTTCGGCGCGAGGGCACGCGCCAGTGCGATGCGCTGCTGCTGGCCGCCCGAGAGCTGCACCGGGTATTTGTCGGCGTGCGCAGCGAGGCCGACGAGGTCGAGCATCTCGCGCGAGCGCTTGGCCATCTCGCGCGCCAGTGCGCCGGTGGGATGCAGGCCGTAGGCGATGTTCTGCGCCGCCGTGAGGTTGGGGAACAGCGCATACGACTGGAACACCACGCCGAAGCCGCGCGCCGCCGGCGGCAGGCCCGCGATGTCCTGGCCGCCGAGCAGGATCCGCCCGCTGTCGGCGCGCTCGATGCCGCACACGATGCGCAGCAGCGTGGTCTTGCCGCAACCCGAGGGACCGAGCAGGCACACGAATTCGCCGGGCTCGATGTCCAGGTCGATGCCGTCGAGCACGCGGGTGGCGCCAAAGGACTTGCCGATGCCGCGGAGGGAAAGAAAGCTGGTCATGGTCGAAGCCCGTCAGTCAAGGAACACCGCGGAACCGGCTTCGCCGGGCCGCAGGTGTTGCCCCCGGTAGGGGGTTGGCGAAGCGACACGAAGTGCGCGAAGACTGGGGGCGAGCTCATCACATCGGCTTCTTTTCGGATTTCGATTCGTAGCGCTTGGACCATTCGGTGAGGATGCGGTCGCGGTTCGCGGCGGCCCAGGTGAAGTCGTTCTTGGCGAGCAGCTTCTCGACGTCGCCCGGCACGAATTCGAGCTTCTCCTGGATGCCCGGCAGCGCGAGCACGGCGAAGTTCTTCGCGTAGAGCTCGTTGGCCTGCTTGGTGACGGCCCAGTCGGCCAGCGCCTTGGCGGCGTCCTGCTTCTTGCTGGTCTTGATGATGCCGGTGGCTTCCATGTCCCAGCCGAGGCCCTCCTTGGGCAGCACGATGTCGATGGGGGCGCCGTCGCGCTTGGTCTTGTTGGCGCGGTATTCGAAGGACATGCCGAGCGCGAATTCGCCGGCGCCGGCCTGGCGGCAGGGCTTGCTGCCCGACTGGCTGTAGATGCCGATGTTCTGGTGCAGCGCGTCCATGTACTTCCACGCTTTTTCCTCGCCCATCATCTGGATCCAGCCCGACACCATGAGGTAGCCGGTGCCCGATGCCGCGGGGTTGGGCATGGTGATCTGGCCCTTGTAGACCGGGTTGGTGAGATCCGCCCAGCTGGTGGGCTTGGGCAGGTTCTTCTTCGTGGCTTCGGCGGTGTTGAAGCAGATGGCCGACGACCACACGTCCATTCCGACCCACTTGGGCGGGTTGGCCGGATCGCGCATGGTGGCCTTCACGGCGTCCAGGCCCTTGGGCGCATAGGGCTGGAGCATGCCTTCCTTGTCGAGCAGCATCAGCGAAGTGGCGGCCAGGCCCCACACCACGTCGGCCTGCGGGTTGGCCTTTTCGGCCAGCAGCTTGGCGGTGACGATGCCGGTGGAGTCGCGCACGAACTTCAGTTCGACGGCCGGGTTTTCCTTTTCGAACGCGGCCTTGTAGGCCTGCACCTGGTCGGCTTCGAGCGCGGTGTAGACCAGCAGCTCGGTGCGGCCTTGCGCGGAGGCTGCGAAGGCCAGCGAGAACAACGCGGCGGGCACGGCAACGCGGCGGATGAAGCGGAACGACATGATGGGAGATCCCTCGGGAAGGAGTGAAAGTACGCGGACGAAAGTACGCACGGCTCGGCCGTGGACGCGGCGATGCTCGCAGTGCCGTGTGACAGGGGTTTGTCAGATGCGTCACACGGATGTCATGGCGCGGGACGACGCTTCACAGGCTGCCGCACGCGCTTGGCGTTTGCTTCGTTTCAACTCCATGACACTCGACCTCGCCGAGATCGCACGCCTGTTCGCCGAACGCGGCGGGGTGGCCTACGCGGGCGAGCCGGTCTCGCAGCTCGAACACGCGCTGCAGTGCGCATGGCTCGCCGAGCAGGCGGGTGCGAGCGACGCGCTGGTCACGGCCGCACTGCTGCACGACCTTGGACACCTGCTGATCGCCGAGCACCAGACGCTCGCGCAATCGCCCACCGAGCTGGGCATCGACGATCGCCATCAATACATCGCGCTGCCGCTGCTGCGCGGCGCCTTCGACGTGGAAGTGCGCGAGCCGATACGGCTGCACGTGGATGCCAAGCGCTATCTGTGCGCGATGCGGCCGGACTATTTCTCGAAGCTCTCACCGGATTCCGTGCGCAGCCTTGCACTGCAGGGCGGCGTGATGGATGCGGCAGCGGCGGCCCGTTTTGCCGAGCATCGCTGGGCCGACGATGCGGTGCGGCTGAGGCTTTGGGACGAAGAGGCGAAGGTCGAGGGGTTGAAGACACCGCCGCTGGCGCATTTTCTTTCGACGGCTGCGCGGGTCCTTCTGCGCTGAAGGTACTTTTTTTGCCCAGCGGCCGGGTTTCAGGTCCATTTAAGAAACATTTGTCTACTATGGTTTCCTCATGATGTCCGGCGCACCTGCGCCTGCGAGGAAACCTGCATGTCTTCATCCGTCACGGCGCGAGCCGCCACGTTCACCCAGGTTCTGAGGCGCGTCTTTGCGCTCGCGGCGCCTTATTTCAGGTCCGAGGAGAAATGGCGCGCGAGGACCATGTTCGCGGCGATCGTCGCGCTCAACCTGGCCTACGTCTACGCGCTGGTGCTCTTCAACCAGTGGTACGGGCGCTTCTACGACGGGCTGCAGAACAAGGATGCGGCGGTCTTCTGGCGCGAGATCCGCGTGTTCGTCGTGCTGGCCTTTTTCAACATCGCGCTGCAGGTGCTCAAGTTCTATGTGACGCAATTGCTGCAGCTGCGCTGGCGCAGCTGGATGACGCGCGACTACATGACGCGCTGGATGGCCAACCGCACCTTCTATCACCTCGAACTCGCGCGCTACGCGAACAAGGACGGCCAGACACCGGACAACCCCGACCAGCGTATCCAGGAAGACATGCAGCTTTTCACCGACTACACGATGACGCTGTCGATGGGCCTGCTGAATGCGGTGGTCACGCTGGTGAGCTTCGTCGGCATCCTCTGGGGGCTGTCGGGCAGCGTCGAATTCTCGATGGGCGGCACCACCTACCAGATCGTGGGCGCCATGGTGTGGCTGGCGATCGCGTACTGCGTGGTCGGGACCGTCATCACGCATTTCATCGGCCGCCCGCTGATCGGCACCAACTTCCGCCAGCAGCGCTTCGAGGCCGACTTCCGGCATCACCTGGTGCGGGTGCGCGAATACAGCGAGGCGATCGCGCTGGACAGGGGCGAGAAGGTCGAGCACGGCCAGCTCGACATGCGCTTTGGCAGCGTGCTGCGCAACTACCTGCTGCTCATCAAGCAGCAGAAGAACCTGATCACCTTCACCTCGTTCTTCGGGCAGGCTGCGGTGATCTTCCCGTTCGTGGTGGCCGCGCCCCGCTTCTTCAGCGGCGCGATCCAGTTGGGCCAGCTGATGCAGATTTCGTCTGCATTCGGCAAGGTGCAGGACTCGCTGAGCTGGTTCGTCGACAACTACGACAAGGTCGCGGTCTGGCGCGCCACCACCGACCGTCTGACCAGCTTCGACGACGCGATGCGCGCCCACGCGGCGCAGGCCATGCCGCTGCAACGCGGGGAGGCGGCCGATTTGCGCAGCGACGACCTCTCTGTGGCGCTGCCAAACGGCACTTCGCTGCTGAGCGGCGCCGCGCTGGCCGTGAAACCCGGCGACAGCGTGCTGCTGCAGGGCTCCTCGGGCAGCGGCAAGTCGACCTTGTTCCGCTCCTTCGCCGGCATCTGGCCGTTCGCGAGCGGGCACGTGAAGATGCCAGACGGCGCGGTGTTCATGCCGCAGCGCCCCTACGTGCCCGACGGCAAGCTGCGCGACGCGCTGACCTACCCGAACCCCGCCGCCGATTTCACCGACGAGCAGCTTCGCAAGGCCCTGACCGACGCCCTCCTCCCCGACCTGGCCAGCCGCCTGGACGACAGCGATTCATGGAGCCAGAAACTCTCCGGCGGCGAGCAGCAGCGCCTGGCCATCGCACGCGTACTGCTGAAGAAACCGGCATGGCTCTTCGCCGACGAGGTCACCAGCGCACTCGATGCGCAGGCCGAGGGTGTGCTCTACAAGCGGTTGTCGGACATGGTCCATGCAGCGGGCGGCGCGATGGTGTCGATCGCGCACCGCGCAGCCGTCGGAGACTTCCACAACCAGCGCTGGACGCTGGTGCCGCAGGAAGAAGCAACGGCGGGCGGCGCGCGCTACCGGCTGAACATCTCGGCGGCTCAACCCGCCGCGGCGTAGCGCTCCCAGCCCTTCTTGCGCAGCTCGCAGGCGGGGCATTCGCCACACCCGTAGCCCCAGGCCTGGCGGTGCACGCGGTCGCCCAGGTAGCAGGTGTGCGTCTCTTCCACGATCAGCTCCACCAGCGGCTCGCCGCCCAGGCGGTGGGCCATGGCCCAGGTCTCGGCCTTGTCGATCCACATGAGCGGCGTCTCGATGACGAGGCGGCGCTCCAGCCCGAGCGAGAGCGCGAGCTGCATCGCCTTCATGGTGTCGTCGCGGCAGTCGGGGTACCCCGAGAAGTCGGTCTCGCAGACGCCGGTGACGATCACCTGCAGCCCGCGCCGGTACGCCAGCGCGCCGGCCAGCGTGAGGAACAGCAGGTTGCGCCCGGGCACGAAGGTGTTGGGCAGGCCGTCGGCCTGCATGGCGAAGGCGACCTCTTCGGTCAGCGAGGAGCCGCCGAGCTGCGCCAGCGCCGCGAGCGTGAGTACGTGGTCTTCGCCGAGGCGGGGCGCCCAGACGGGGAAACGCTCGCGCATCTTCGCGAGGACGGTGCCGCGCACGTCGAGCTCGACGCGGTGGCGCTGCCCGTAGTCGAAGCCCAGGGTTTCGACGCGCTGGTACTTCGAGAGCGCATCGGCGAGGCAGGTGGCCGAGTCCTGGCCGCCGGAGAACAGAACGAGGGCGGTGGTGTGCAGGGGCATATCCGTCAACGGCGAGGCCGCTGTAGTCCAAAGACGCGATTTTCGCAGGCCGCGCCCGCTGGCAGCCGGGCATGACACGCCGGCGAATTCCGCCGCCTTTCTTTTTTGAAATGGGCTGAACTTTCTCGGCGGATGTGCATCGTCACCGCCGAGTCATCTGACGTCTTTAGATTTCACTCCCAGAAACGGTGCGCGTCATGCGCACCGGTCGAACAACCATCGAAGGGAGTCGCATGACCCAACGCTTCATTGCCCCAGCACTGCTGGGTTTCTCGCTGCTGCTGACCGCCTGCGGCGGCAGCGGCAACAGCAACGGCTTTTCCTTGCTGCCACTGATCCCGCCGCCGACCACTGCGCCGCCGGCCGCGCAACCGCCCGCCGCGCAACCCCAGAAGAACGTGCTGTTCTTCCTGGGCGACGGCATGGGCATCACCACGATGACCGCCGCGCGCATCTACAAGGTCGGCGAGGACGGCGACCTGACAATGGACACACTGCCAGAGACGGCCTTCGTCCACACCTATTCGAACGACGCCCAGGTGACCGACAGCGCCCCCTCGATGTCGGCCTACATGACCGGCGTCAAGATGAACAACGAAGTCATCTCGATGAGCCCCGAGACCAAGGCCACCGACGCCTCGGGCAAGGCCTACCACGTCAGCTTCGACAGCACCTGCCCCTCGGGCAACGGCCAGGCCGTCGAGACGCTGCTCGAGCAGAGCAAGGCCAAGGGCTATGCGACCGGCGTGGTGACCACCACGCGCATCACGCACGCCACGCCCGCCGCCACCTACTCGCATGTGTGCCACCGCGACGCCGAGAACACCATCGCCGCGGCGCTGGTGCCGGGCGGCGCGGGCTACAACGGCAAGCTCGGTGACGGCGTCGACGTGTTCTTCGGCGGCGGCACCGACTACTTCACCGCCAAGGAAGACGGCGGCAAGCGCAACGACAAGCGCAACCTGATCGCCGAACTGAAGGCTGCCAAGTACAGCTATGCCGGCAGCAAGAGCGAGTTCGACAAGCTGCCTGCAGACGGCGCCACCAAGATCGCCGGCCTCTTCACCAAGAGCCACATGGCCTACGACCTGGACCGTGACGCCACCAAGGAACCGAGCCTGGCAGAGATGACCGGCAAGGCCATCGATGCACTGGCGGCGCGCAAGAAGGGCTTCTTCCTGATGGTCGAGGGCGGCCGCATCGACCACGCGCTGCACGCCACCAACGCGCGCCGTGCGCTGCAGGACACCGGCGCCTTCGACGACGCCATCAAGCTCGCGCTCGACAAGATGCAGGCGATCGATCCGGGCCTGAAGAACACGCTGGTGGTGGTCACGGCCGACCACGACCACACGCTGCAGCTCAACGGCTATGCCGCGCGCACCGGCAAGACCGAGGCCGGCAAGCCGGGCGTGCTCGGCCTGGTGAAGGACTATGTAGACACCAGCAAGACCAGCAAGGACGTGGGCGGCAACCCCTACACCATCATCGGCTTCGGCAATGGCCCGCGCCGTCTCGCCACGCGCGGCCCGATCAGCGACGCCGAACTGGAAAGCAAGGACTACAAGCAGGAAGCCGTCGTGCCGATGGATGCGGCCAGCGACTCCGAAACCCATGGCGGCGCCGACGTCTTCCTCGGTGCTCAGGGCCTGGGCGCCGACAACTTCTCCGGCGTCATCACCAACACCGACGTGTTCGGCCTGATCAAGAAGGCGGTCGGCCTGTGAGGGGCACTCCGCACGCACCGATGAGCACAACCATGAACACGACCATGAACCGCATCACTCGCAAAACCCGTCTGGCCGCCGCCCTCGTCTGCGCCGCCGCCGGCACCCTGGCCGGCAGCGCCCACGCCGCCGGCGAAGCCAAGAACGTCATCTTCTTCCTCGGCGACGGCATGGGCCCTGTCACCGTGACCGCCGCGCGCATCTACAAGGGCGAGAAGCAACTGGCCGCCAAGCCCGGTTCGCTCGTGAGCCCCGAGCGCGCCAACCTCGTCATGCAGTCGCTGCCCTACGCGGCGCGCGTGAAGACCTTCTCGCTCGACGGCCAGACCACCGACAGCGCGCCCTCGATGGCGGCCTACATGACCGGTGTGAAGATGCGCAACGAGGTGATCTCGATGTCGAGCGACACCACCGCCGTCGACAGCACCGGCAAGCAGTACATCAACGGCGAAGACACCACCTGCCCGTCGACCAACGGCAAGGCGGCCGACACGCTGCTCGAGCTCGCCAAGGCCAAGGGCCGCGCGGTCGGCGCCGTGTCGACCACGCGCGTCGGCCATGCCACGCCGGCCACCACCTACGCGCACATCTGCAACCGCAACGGCTACAACACCATCGCAGAGCAGAGCGTTCCGGGCCACCCGAACTACAACCCCAAGCTGCTCGACGGCGTCGACGTGCTGCTCGGCGGCGGCCAGCGCAACTACCTGCCGAAGTCGACCAATGCGCAAAGCAAGCGCACCGACAACGTGGACCTGGTGGCCGCGATGACGGCCAAGGGCTACACCTACGTCGACACGGGCACCAAGCTCAAGGCCATCGACACGGCCGCCACGGGCAAGCTGCTGGGCCTGTTCTCGCAGAGCGAAATGGCCTACGAGCTGGACCGCGTCAAGCAGAGCCTCGACCAGCCGAGCCTGTCCGACATGACCGAGAAAGCGCTCGGCGTGCTCAGCAAGAACGACAAGGGCTTCTTCCTGATGGTCGAAGGCGGGCGCATCGACCACGCGCTGCACGGCACCAATGCCAAGCGCGCGCTGGAAGACACGCTGGCCTTCGACGCGGCCATCCAGACCGCGCTCGACTACATGAACAAGAAGGACCCGGGCCTGCAGAACACGCTGGTAGTGGTCACGGCTGACCATGACCATGCCATCGCCTTCAACGGCTACCCGAAAATCGGCAACCCGATCCTCGGCCTCGTCAACGGCTACGCCGACGGCAAGCCCTTGAAGGCGGCCGATGGCAAGCCCTACACCACGCTGGTGTTCGGCAACGGCGGCCGCCCCAATGCAACGCTCGCCAGCCAGACCAACCCCGAGGACGGCAACAGGCCGTGGATCGCACCCAAACGCGACACGGATCGCGACGACCAGACCGCGATGGACACCACGGACGACAACTTCCTGCAGGAAGTCGGCATCAACCTCGGCACGCCCGGCGCGGAAACGCACGGCGGCGGCGACGTGATGCTGTTCGCCGGCGGCGCGGGCTCGAAGAGCTTCAAGGGCACCATGGAGAACATCAAGGTGTTCAACAAGGTCAAGGAAGCGGCCGGACTGTGATCAAGCACACCCCCAGCCTTCGCGCACTTCGTGTCGCTTCGGCAACCCTCTTGCAGAGGGCGATACCTGCGGCCCGGCGAAGCCGGTTCCGCGGTATCCCTGGCATGGTGCTGATGGCCGTTCTGAGCCTTCCGCTGGCGGCCAGCGCCGCCGGCGATGCCGAGGCGCCCGACCAGAACCTGCGCATCCAGCACCACGTGATGTCGATTGGCAAGGACGGCGTGCAGCGCGACAGCCGCTATGCCGACCTGATGTTCCGCCGCGCCGGCACCGTGTGGGTCGAGCGCGAGCTGCCGCCCGTGCTGCGCGCCGACCATGACCACGAGGCCCGCGAAGGCAAGGTGCACATCGGCCACTCGCACGCCGACAACACAGCCGCGCCGCTGTGGCTGCGCCGCGATGCGGCCGGCAAGGTGCAGGTGGGCATGGTGCTGCGCGAGCAGCGCAAGGTGATCGAGGTCGACGCCGCCGACTACGGCAACGTCGGCTATGGCGGCTCGTGGGCGAATGCCTACTGGCTGGTCGATCCGGCGAGCCTGCCGCGCATGAAGCCGCTCGGCGCGGCTGGCAGGGGCGTGCAGCGCTACGAAGTGCAGCAGGGCGAGAGCACGCTGCGCATCGAGTGGGACACGGTCGGCCGCTATGCGCGCAAGATCGAGCAACGCAATGCGCACGGCACCTCGCTCAACGTGATGACCGCCTCGGCCATCGCGGCGCCGAAGACGCTGCCGTGGAAGACCGCCGATGCCTACGAGCGCGGCGAGTACTCAGACCTGCTGGACTGAGCGCTAGAGAAAACGCTCGAGCAGCTTGCGCGACGCGCGGTCGAGCGTCTTCACGTCGGGAATGCGGAACTGCACGCCGTGCGCGCTCGCAATGAGCAGCGCGCCGCCTTCGAGCCGGCGGATGTCTTCCTCGGCCTTGAGCACGAAACTGGTGTCGCCGCGGTCGGTGCTGATGGTCCAGGTGCTGGGCACGCCGAAGCTCGACACGCCGTGCAGGCGCAGCAGCGTGGGCGCGAAGTCGCGTACCGCGAGTTCTTCTTCGAGCAGCACCCTGGCCCGCGCCGGCAGTTGGTCGGCGCTGTCGATCCAGACCAGCTCGCGGCCTTCGCTGCCGACCAGCGACACGCCATGGCCCGGCGCGCTCAGCGGAAAGGCCCGCACGGGCGTGACGCCCACATGGCGCTCGCCCTGCGCGTCGGTCAGCACGAGGCGGCCGAAGGCGTCGCGTTCGAGTTCGAAAGATGGGGTGTTGAGTTCGGTCATGCGTCGCCCGCCGGATGTGCTGCGTGGCTGATGGCCAGGGGGGCTTGCGCACTGGCGCGCTCATTGGCGGCGCCTTCGCTCGCATCGTCGTCGCCCTGGCGCAGTTGCGCCTGGTAGAGCCGCCAGTAGGCGCCCTGCTTCGCCATCAAGGCATCGTGCGGCCCGACCTCGACCACTTCGCCGCGGTCCATGACCACGAGCCGGTCGGCCTTGCGCAATGTCGACAGCCGGTGCGCGATGGCGATGGTGGTGCGGCCCTGCACGAGGTTGTCCAAGGCCTTCTGGATTTCCTTCTCGGTCTCGGTGTCCACGGCCGAGGTGGCCTCGTCGAGGATCAGGATGCGCGGATCGATCAGCAGCGCGCGCGCAATGCTGATGCGCTGGCGCTCGCCGCCCGACAGGCCCTGCCCGCGCTCGCCCACGAGCGAGTCGTAGCCGTGCGTCAGCCGCAGGATGAAGTCGTGCGCATGGGCCGCGCGGGCCGCGGCAACCACCTCTTCGCGCGTGGCGTCGGGCTTGCCGTAGGCGATGTTCTGCGCGATGGTGCCGAAGAACAGGAAGGGTTCCTGCAGCACCAGCCCTACGTGGCGCCGGTAGTCGGCCACGGCGAAGCGGCGGATGTCGGTACCGTCGACCTTGATGGCGCCGTCGGTCACGTCGTAGAAGCGGCAGATGAGGTTGACCAGCGTGCTCTTGCCCGAGCCGCTGTGGCCCACGAGGCCGATCATCTCGCCGGGCTCGATGGTCAGGTCGAGGTCGTGGATCACGGCGCGCGAGCCGTAGCGAAAGCCCAGCCCGCTCATCTCGATGCGGCCCTGCACGCGCGGCACCTCCCCCGGCTTGGCCGGAAGGCCGACAGGAACCGGCTTTGCCGGTTCGGGCACATTGCTCACGTGGTCGAGGATGTCGAAGATGCGCTTGGCGCCCGCGGCGGCCTTCTGCGTGACCGAGACGATGCGGCTCATCGAGTCGAGCCGCGTGTAGAAGCGGCCGATGTAGGCGATGAAGGCCGTGAGCACACCCACCGTGATGCTGCCGCGCGCCACCTGCCAGATGCCGAAGGCCCACACCACGAGCAGGCCGATTTCGGTGAGCAGCGACACGGTCGGCGTGAACAGCGACCAGGTGCGGTTGAGCTTGTCGTTCACCTGCAGGTTGTAGGTGTTGGCGACGCGGAAGCGCTCGGCCTCGCGGCGCTCCTGCGCGAAGGCCTTGACCACGCGGATGCCGGGAATGGTGTCGGCCAGCACGTTGGTCACCTCGGACCAGACGCGGTCGATCTTCTCGAAGCCAGTGCGCAGGCGGTCGCGCACGACGTGGATCATCCAGGCGATGAAGGGCAGCGGCACCAGCGTGACCACGGCCAGCAGCGGATTGATGGAGATCAGGATGGCCGCCGTCATGACGATCATCAGCACGTCGTTGGCGAAATCGAGCGCGTGCAGCGACAGGAAGACGTTGATGCGGTCGGTTTCGGAGCCGATGCGAGCCATCAGGTCGCCGGTGCGCTTGCCGCCGAAATAGTCGAGCGGCAGGGTCAGCAGGTGCTCGTAGGTGGTGGTGCGCAGGTCGGCGCCGATGCGCTCGGACACCAGCGCCAGCAGGTAGGTGCGCGCCCAGCCCAGCGCCCAGCCGACCAGCGCCGCGATCAGCAGGCCGCCGAGGTACAGGCCCACGCGCATGGTGTCGATCTTCTGCCCGTTCTGGAACGGGATCAGGATGTCGTCCATCAGCGGGATGGTCAGGTACGGCGGCACCAGCGTGGCGGCGGTGGAGATCAGGGTGAGTACGAATCCCAGGATCAGCTGCTTGCGGTACGGGCCGGCGAAACGGCCCAGGCGCAGCAGCACCCAGGTCGATGGCGGGGTCTGGAGTTCGGCGTCGGGGGTGCCCTCTTCGCCGTCGGCAACCTCGACGGCCCCTGCTGTCTCCTTGGCGACACCGGCCGTTCGCTGGCCGAACAACTTGAGCAGGCGCAGCGCCGCGACCTGTCCGGCCAGGGTGTAGCGCCAGCGGGCCAAACGGCCCGAAGGCCCCGTCAAATCGAGGGTTCCCACCCCCGAGTGGTCGGACAGGCGCAGTTCCAGGGCTGCATCGGTTAGCGGCCACTCACGCCATTCGCCGCCCGGTTCGAGCGCGATCAGCCTCTGGTCAGTCAGCGCGACTAGGCCGCAAGCGAAGCGAAGTTGGTCGTCGAGGTCAACCGACAGTATTACCAGAACGTTTTCCGCGACTGCGAGCCGGTTTTTCAGCGCGTCTGAAGCCGCCTCTGTTTCGCCCTCCCGGGTGCCGACTGGATCGTGATGTTGCATTGTGTTTCTCTGACTCTTGCCCGTCGCGGGCCGCATGGACCGCGTCATGGCGCCCTTGGTCGGGCGCCGATTCTGACCGATTGCCATGGGCGCGCCTGAAGGCGCCGTGGTGCTCGGCCAAAGCACTTCGAACGTTTGCATGACCCGTTTCGACGACATCCGCCTGCTGCGCATCAACTATTTGCGCGGTCCGAACCTCTGGACCTACCGTCCGGTACTCGAAGTCTGGCTCGACCTCGGCCAGCTGGAAGACTTCCCCTCCAACAAGATCGACGGCTTCACCGACCGCCTGACCGGCCTGCTGCCGGCGCTCATCGAGCACCACTGCGGCGTCGGCGAGCGCGGCGGCTTCATCCAGCGCCTGACCGAGGGCACGTGGTCCGGCCACGTGCTGGAGCACGTGGTCATCGAACTGCTGAACCTCGCCGGCATGCCGACCGGTTTCGGCCAGACCCGCAGCACCTCCGAGCACGGCGTCTACCGCATGGTGTTCCGCGCCCGTGACGAGCAGGTCGCCCGCGTGGCGCTGGCCGAGGGCCACCGCCTGCTGATGGCGGCCATCAACAACGACCCGTTCAGCGCCGCCGACGTGCAGAAGGCCGTCGACGCGGTCAAGGCCAAGGTGGAAGACTGCTACCTCGGTCCGAGCACCGCGGCCATCGTGGCCGCCGCCACCGACCGCGGCATTCCGCACATGCGCCTGAACAGCGGCAACCTCGTGCAGCTGGGCTACGGCGCCAACCAGCAGCGCATCTGGACCGCCGAGACCGACTACACCAGCGCCATCGGCGAATCGATCGCCAGCGACAAGGAGCTGACCAAGTCCCTGCTCGCGAGCTGCGGCGTGCCGGTGCCCGAAGGCCAGGTGGTCGCCAACGCCGAAGAAGCCTGGGAAGCCGCCGAGGACATCGGCCTGCCGGTGGCCGTGAAACCTTCCGACGCCAACCACGGCCGCGGCGTGTCGCTCGAACTGACAACGCGTGAAGAAGTCATGGCCGCCTTTGCGGTCGCCGAGCCCGAGGGCAGCGACGTGATGGTCGAGCGCTTCATCCGCGGCCACGAGCACCGTCTGCTGGTGGTGGGCGGCGAAGTGGTGGCGGCCGCGCGCGGCGAGATCATCACCGTGACCGGCGACGGCCAGAGCAGCGTGCGCGACCTGATCGACAAGCAGCTCAACAGCGACCCGCGCCGCGGCGCCGAGGAAGAGTTTCCGCTCGACGTGATCGTGATCGACAGCGACGCCAAGCTGCAGCTCGAGCTCAAGCGCCAGGAGCTGGACGCCAACGCCGTGCCGGCCGCCGGCCGCGTGGTCACGATCCAGCGCAACGGCAACATGGCCAACGACTGCACCGACCAGGTCCACCCCGAAGTCGCGCACGCCGCCGTGCTCGCCGCGCGCGTGGTGGGCCTTGACATCGCGGGCATCGACCTCGTGGCGCAGGACATTTCCAAGCCGCTGGGCCCGCAGCGCGGTGCGATCGTCGAAGTCAATGCCGGCCCCGGCCTGCTGATGCACCTGAAGCCGGCCGTCGGTTCGCCGCGCCCGGTGGGCCGCGCCATCTGCGACCACCTGTTCCCCAACGACACGCCCGGGCGCATTCCCGTGGTCGGCGTGGCCGGCTCGCGCGACACCGCCGTGCTGGCGCGCCTCGTGGCCTGGCTGATCGGCCTGGGCGGGCGCCAGACCGGCCTCGCCTGCCGCGACGGCCTGTTCCTCGAACGCCGCCGCGTCGATGCGCGCGACAGCGCCAACTGGGACGCCGGCCACCGCCTGCTCGTGAACCGCGCCGTGCAGGCCGTGGTGATCGAGAACGGCGCCGAAACCATCCTGCGCGACGGTCTCCCCTACGACCGCTGCGAAGTCGGCATCGTCACCGATCTCGACGGCTTCGAAGCCCTGGCCGACTACGACATCACCGAGAGCGACCAGATGGTCAAGGTGCTGCGCACGCAGGTCGACGTGGTGCTGTCCGAAGGCACGGCCGTGCTGAATGCGGGCGACCCGCGCGTGGCCGGCCTCGCGCCGCTGTGCGACGGCGCCGTCATCCTCTATTCGGCCGACCCGCAGGCCGCCGAACTCACGGCGCATCAGCGCGCCGGCGGCAAGGCCGTGCTGGTGCGGCAGGACCGTGTGGTGCTGGCCAACGGCAACAGCGAATCGTTCCTGCCCGGCCTCGGCCGGCTGACCGTGTGGCGCGCCACCCATGCCGGCGTGAGCCTCGAAAGCCTGCTGGCCGCCGTGGCCGCCGCCTGGGCAATGGGCATTCCGCTGAACCTGATCGGCGCCGGCGTGGAGGCCTTCGAGGCCGACCTGCAGGCGGCGCTCGCCTCGCTGCAGCTGTCGCAGACCCAGCCGCTCTCGTCGCAACACCCCCAACAGCAATTCGCATGAGAGTCACCCGCATCCGAGCCCTTCGCGGCCCCAATCTCTGGAGCCGCCACACTGCCATCGAAGCGGTGGTTGCCTGCCAAGGCGACGAGAACGCCATCAGCAAGCTGGCCGGCTTCGAAGCCCGCCTGCGCGCGCGCTTCCCGACCATCGGCGAACTGCACCCGATGGTGCTGGGTCAACCGCTGGCGCTGGCCCATGTGCTCGAGAACGCCGCCGTGGCGCTGCAGGCGCAGGCCGGCTGCGCCGTCAACTTCGGCCACACCTCGCCCACCGTGGAAGAAGGCGTCTACCAGGTCGTGTTCCAGTACAGCGAAGAAGCCGTCGGCCGCCGTGCGATCGAGTTGGCCGAGCAGCTGATCGAGGCCGCCCTGGCCGACACTGCCTTCGACGCCAACGCCGCCATCACCGAGCTGCGCGACCTCGATGAATCCGAGCGCCTGGGCCCGAGCACCGGCTCCATCGTCGATGCCGCCGTGGCGCGCGGCATTCCGTATCGCCGGCTGACCAGCGGCAGCCTGGTGCAGTTCGGCTGGGGCTCCAAGCAGCGCCGCATTCAAGCCGCTGAAGTCGACAGCACCAGCGGCGTGGCCGAATCGATCGCGCAGGACAAGGAACTGACCAAGCAGCTGCTCAACGCCGCCGGCGTGCCGGTGCCGCTGGGCCGCCCCGTGGCCAGCGCCGAAGACGGCTGGGCTGCTGCCAACGAGATCGGCCTGCCGGTCGTGGTGAAGCCGCAGGACGGCAACCAGGGCAAGGGCGTCACCGTCAACATCAACTCGCGCGAAGAACTGTTCGCGGCCTACGACTCGGCCGCCGTCTACGGCGAGGTGATGGTCGAGAAATTCCTGCCCGGCTTCGACTTCCGCCTGCTGGTGGTGGGCGACCGCCTCGTGGCCGCCGCGCGGCGCGATCCGCCACAGGTGATCGGCGACGGCAGCGCCACGGTGCGCCAGCTGGTCGACACCGTGAACCTCGACCCGCGCCGCGGCGAGGGCCACGCCACTTCGCTCACGAAGATTCGCCTCGACGACATCGCCATCGGCCGGCTCGAGGCCCAGGGCCTCACGCCCGACAGCGTGCCCGCGCGCGGCCAGCGCGTGGTGCTGCGCAACAACGCGAACCTGTCGACCGGCGGCACCGCCACCGACGTGACCGACACGGTGCACCCCGAAGTCGCGGCGCGCGCCGTCGATGCGGCGCAGATGGTCGGCCTGCACATCTGCGGCGTCGACATGGTCTGCGAGAACGTGCTGCGCCCGCTCGAGGAACAGCACGGCGGCGTGGTCGAGGTGAATGCCGCGCCCGGCCTGCGCATGCACATCTCGCCCTCGTTCGGCCGCGGCCGCGCGGTCGGCGAAGCGGTGATGGACACCCTGTACGCCCACGGCGACGACGGCCGCATTCCCGTGGTCGCCGTCACCGGCACCAACGGCAAGACCACCACGGCGCGCCTCATCAACCACCTGCTCGCATCGAGCGGCCTGCGCACCGGCATGACCAACACCGACGGCGTGTACGTCGACGGCCGCCAGACCGACAGTGGCGACTGCAGCGGCCCGAAGAGCGCGCGCAACGTGCTGATGCACCCCGATGTCGACGCGGCCGTGTTCGAAGTGGCGCGCGGCGGCGTGCTGCGCGAAGGCCTCGGCTTCGACCGCTGCCAGGTGGCAGTGGTCACCAACATCGGCAGCGGCGACCATCTGGGCCTGAACTACATCACCACCGTCGAAGACCTCGCGGTGTTGAAGCGCGTGATCGTGCGCAATGTGGCCGCCGACGGCTACGCGGTGCTCAACGCGGCCGACGTGAACGTCGCCGCCATGGCGGCCGGCTGCCCCGGCCACGTGATCTTCTTCACCGCCGACCGCATGCACCCGGTGATGGCCACGCACCGCGCGCAGGGCAAGCGCACCGTGTACGTCGACCAGGACACGCTGGTCGCGGCCGAAGGCTCGTGGCGCGAGCGCATTGCGCTGCGCGACGTGCCCATCACGCGCGGCGGCACCATCGGCTTCCAGGTCGACAACGTGATGGCCGCCGTGGCCGCGGCCTGGGCCGTGGGCCTCGACTGGGACACCATCCGCAGCGGCCTCGCGAGCTTCATGAACGACGCGGCCGGCGTGCCGGGGCGCTTCAACGTCATGGACTACCGCGGCGCCACCGTGATCGCCGACTACGGCCACAACACCGACGCCATGCGCGCACTGGTGTCGGCGGTGGACACGATGCCGGCGAAGAAGCGCTCGGTGGTGATCAGCGGCGCGGGCGACCGGCGCGACTCGGACATCCGCGACCAGACGGCCATCCTCGGCGAAGCCTTCGACGACGTGATCCTTTATCAGGATGCTGCACAGCGCGGCCGCGCCGACGGCGAAGTGATGGCACTGCTGCGCCAGGGCCTGCAGGGTGCGGCCCGCACCCGCCAGATCGACGAGATCCGCGGCGAGTTCGTCGCGATCGACGCCGCGCTGGCCCGCCTGCAGCCAGGCGACCTGTCCCTGATCCTCGTGGACCAGGTCGAGGAAGCGCTCGCTCACCTGGCACAGCGCATCGCAGCGGGCTGAAGCCCCGCTTGCCGGACACGTCCCACATGCAGGGGCGCGTCCGGCCCGGTCGGCGGGCGCGGCTGTCCCACAGACCCGCAGCCCCCGGCCACGCCAGACTAAGGCTCCTGTCACGCACCTCATTACAGGGAGGGCGTGCTTTCACCAAGGAGCCCGCATGACAACAACAGTTCGTTCCATCCTGTCCGCAGCGGCATGCCTCGCCGCCAGCGGCTTCATGGCCTTCGGCGCACAGACCGCCGGCGCGCAGGCGCCGGGGTCTGACGCCCGCATGCAGAAGGAACGCGCCACCTGCGACGGTGTACAGCAGGACCGCGCCGCCTGCCTGCGCGAAGCCGGCGCGGCCCGCCAGGAAGCGAGCCGCGGCGGCCTTACCAGTCCGAGCCCGGTCCGGGAGCAGGTCAACGCCCTCGCCCGCTGCGGCGAACTGCCGGCCGCCGAGCGGCCCGACTGCGAAGCCCGCATCGAGGGCGGCGCACGCACCACCATCGACGGCAGCGTGATGGGCGGCGGCGTGATCCGCGAAACCGTGACGCCGCTGCCGCCGCAGACCATGCCGGCACGCTGAAGGAACCCGCCCTCCTCGGGCGCTTCCAATATTTCCCAGGTTTTCAAGCTCGCTTCAAGGAGCCATCCATGAAAAGCACCACTCGCTCAATCATCTTCACCATGCTCGCCGCCGGCGGGCTTGCAGCCGGCAGCATCGCCTTTGCAGCGTCGCCGCGCGGCGCAGCAGCCTCGGGCACCTACCAGCAGGAACTGGCGGTCTGCGGCCACAACCAGCAGGACCGCGCCGCCTGCATCCGCGAAGCCGGCGCCGCGCGCCTGGAAGCCGCGCGCGGGGGCCTGACCAGCGCACCCGACTACCGCGCCAATGCGCTCGCCCGCTGCGGCCTGCAGCAGCAGCCAGACGACCGCGCCGCCTGCGAGGCCCGCGTGCTCGGCAGCAGCGGCAACAGCACGGCCAGCGTCGACGGCAGCGTGATGGGTGGGGGCGTGATCCGCGAATCGGTCACCACCATCGTGATGCCCGCACCGGCGATGGCGCCGGAACCGACGCCGATGCCGGCCCCGATGCCCGAGCCGATGCCCATGCCCCGGCCGATGCCCGCGCCCCTGCGCTGAGCGTCTTCGCTGAAGAAGCATCGCCAGGCGCTGCCGGCGGCTGGCGATGCCCTTACTGTCACAGTACTGTCATAAAAGGCGCAGGCCTGCTAGCTATAGTTCTCGGTCCCTGCCTACCGAGGAATCCTTTCCCATGAATGCCATCAAGGTCGCTCGCCGATTCATCGAAACGGACCCGGCCAACGAATCGGCCAAGATCCTGGCCCAGCTCGTGTTGGCTCTCGAGTCCGAACGCAGCTTCGAGTTGGTCACGCTCTACAACCTCGACTACAAGAGCTTCGAGCTCGCGATGGACATCCTGAAGGAATGGCGGCTCGACCGCTACTACGCCAGCAAGTCCAAGCTGTTCGACCTGTCGCTGCAAGTCACCGAACTCGAGAAAAGCTGAAGTCCGCGGGGGCACCCCCCGCGTGTTCAGACCAGCATCCCGCCCGACACCTCGATGCGCTGGGCATTCACCCAGCGACTCCCCTCCCCGAGCAAGCCCGCGACCATCGCGTCGAAGTTCGTGTGCAAGCCTGCGCGCGCAGCACCGCATCGTGCACTTCGCACAGACCCTCTCGCCGAATGACGCGGGTCGGGAAGACTTCGACGCCGCCCAGGGCCGCTACCGGATGCAGCCGATGCGCTCCATCGTCACGGTGAACGGCACCGACGCCTACAACGCCGCGGCGGTCGCGGGCCTCGGGCTGATCCAGGCGCCGATCGGCGGCCTCCTGCCGTGCTTTGCGGCCGGCTCGCTCGTGCAGGTGATGCCGGCGTTCACCGCCCGCGCGATGACCGAGATCCTCGCGCCCTACTTCGCCCGGGACGGCGAACCGGCTATCTCCCCCAGCGCAGCACCAGCGGATCGAGCCGCTTCGCCGTCTCGATCAGGCCGTCGCGCGTCGCGGGGTGCATCGCGGGCAGCGGATGCCGCGGCGCCTCGCAAGCAATCACGCCGCCCTCCTTCATGAGCGACTTGCAGGCCAGGAGGCCCGCCTGCCGGTTCTCGTAGTTGATGAGCGGCAGCCACTGCTGGTACAGCGCGAAGGCCTTGTCGCGGTCGCCCGAACGGTGCGCCTCGATGATCGGGCGAATGCCGTCCGGATAGCCGCCGCCGGTCATGGAGCCGGTCGCGCCGGCATCGAGGTCGGGCATCAGCGTGATGGCCTCCTCGCCGTCCCACGGGCCTTCGATGGCTTCGCCGCCCAGGCGGATCAGCTCGCGCAGCTTGGCGGCCGCACCGGCCGTCTCGATCTTGAAATACGCGACCTGCTCGATCTCCTTCGCCATGCGCGCGAGGAACGGCGCCGACAGCACTGTGCCGCTGGCCGGCGCGTCCTGGATCATGATCGGGATGTCCACCGCATCCGACAGGCGCGCGTAGAACTCGAAGATCTGCGGCTCGGGCACGCGGAAGGTCGCGCCGTGGTAGGGCGGCATCACCATCAGCATGGCCGCGCCCATGTCCTGCGCGCGGCGGCTGCGCTCGGCGCACACCTTGGTGCTGTAGTGCGTGGTGGTCACGATGACCGGCACGCGGCCCTTCACGTGTTCGAGCATGGTGCGCGTGAGCACCTCGCGCTCCTCGTCGGACAGCACGAACTGCTCCGAGAAGTTGGCAAGGATGCACAGGCCGTCCGAGCCCGCGTCGATCATGAAATCGACGCAGCGCTTCTGGCTCTCCAGGTCGAGTTCGCCCTGTTCGGTGAAGGTGGTAGGCACCACCGGGAAGATGCCGCGGTATCTGGGGGTCATGATGTTTCGTTGCTTGCGTGGGTTCAATGCGAATGGCGCGGCACGGCCGAGCCGCGGCAGCCGACGAGAAAGTCGAAGTCGCAGCCTTCGTCGGCCTGCAGCACGTGGTTGACGTAGAGCTTCTGGTAGCCGCCGCCGCGCGTGCTCATCGGTTGTGCATCCGAAGAAGACAGCGAAGCGAGGCGCGCCGCCAGTTCCTCGTCGCTGATGTCGAGGTGCAATCGCCCCGCATCGCAGTCGAGCTCGATCCAGTCGCCGTCGCGCACCGCCGCCAGCGGCCCGCCGTCGGCCGCCTCGGGCGCGACGTGCAGCACCACCGTGCCGTAGGCCGTGCCGCTCATGCGCGCATCGGAGATGCGCACCATGTCCTTCACGCCCTGGCGCAGCAGCTTGGGCGGCAACCCCATGTTGCCGACCTCGGCCATGCCGGGGTAGCCCTTGGGACCGCAGTTCTTCAGCACCATCACGCAGCTTGCGTCGATGTCGAGGTCTTCATCGACGATGCGTGCCTTGTAGTGCTCCAGGTTCTCGAACACCACCGCGCGCCCACGGTGCTTCAGCAGCTCCGGCGATGCGGCAGAGGGCTTGAGCACCGCGCCGCGCGGCGACAGGTTGCCGCGCAGGATGCGGATGCCGCCATCGGCGATCAGCGGCTTGTCGAGCGGGCGGATCACCTCGTCGTCGAGGCTGGGCGCATCGCGCACGTTGTCCCAGATCGACTGGCCGTTGACGGTGAGCGCAGCGGGGTGCGGCAACAGACCGTTCTCGCCGAGCCGGCGCAGCACGGCGGGCAGGCCGCCGGCGTAGTAGAACTCTTCCATCAGGAAGCGCCCCGAAGGCATCAGGTCGACGATGGTCGGCGTATTGCTGCCGATGCGCGTCCAGTCCTCCAGCTCCAGCTCGACGCCGATGCGCCCCGCGATCGCCTTCAGGTGGATCACTGCATTGGTCGATCCGCCGATGGCCGCGTTCACGCGAATGGCGTTCTCGAAGGCCTCGCGCGTGAGGATCTTCGACAGCGTGAGCCCCTCCTTCGCCATCTCCACCGCGCGCATGCCCGACATCTGCGCGAGCACGTAGCGCCGCGCATCGACCGCCGGAATCGCCGCGTTGTGCGGCAGCGAGGTACCGAGCGCCTCGGCCATGCAGGCCATCGTCGAGGCCGTGCCCATCGTGTTGCAGGTGCCCGCCGAGCGCGACATGCCGCCCTCGGCCGAGAGGAACTGGTGCAGGTTGATCTCGCCCGCTTTCAGCGACTCGTGCAGCTGCCACACGGCCGTGCCCGAACCGATGTTCCTGCCCTCGAGCTTGCCGTTGAGCATCGGCCCGCCCGTGACCACGATGGCAGGGATGTCGCAGCTCGCCGCACCCATCAGCAGCGCGGGCGTGGTCTTGTCGCAGCCTGTGAGCAGCACCACCGCGTCGACGGGGTTGCCACGGATGGCTTCCTCGACGTCCATGCTCGCGAGGTTGCGCGTGAGCATCGCGGTGGGCCGCAGGTTCGACTCGCCGTTGGAGAAAACAGGGAATTCCACCGGAAAGCCGCCCGCCTCCGAGATGCCGCGCTTCACGTGCTCGGCGATCTTGCGGAAGTGCGCGTTGCACGGCGTGAGTTCCGACCAGGTGTTGCAGATGCCGATGATCGGGCGGCCATCGAACTCATGGTCCGGGATGCCCTGGTTCTTCATCCAGCTGCGGTACATGAAGCCGTTCTTGTCGGCGGAGCCGAACCATTCGGTCGAGCGCAGTTTTTTTGTCATTGAGTCAGCGGCGCGGAGTGCGCGAGGTGAAAAAGCGTTGCAACAAACAGAAAACGAACAGCAGCGCGCCGACCACGATGCGGGTCCACCACGAGCTCAGCGTGCCGTCGAATGAAATGAGGGTCTGGATGATCCCGAGCATCAGCACGCCGAACAGCGTGCCCGCCACATAGCCCACGCCGCCCGTTAGCAGCGTGCCGCCGATCACCACCGCCGCGATGGCGTCCAGCTCCAGCCCGATGGCATGCAGCCCGTAGCCCGAGAGCATGTAGAAGGTGAAGATCACGCCCGCCAGTGCCGAGCAGAAGCCCGAGAGCGTGTACACCCCGACCAGCGTGCGGCGCACCGGCAGGCCCATCAGCATCGCCGAGTTCTCGCTGCCGCCGATGGCGTACACCGCGCGGCCGAAGGGCGTGCAATGCGCGATGAAGATCGCCGCCAGCAGCACCACGACGGCGATCACCGCGCTGATCGACACCGAAGCCTCGCCCCAGATCGGAATGCGGATCTGCGAGACCTCCGAGTAGAACTCGTTGGTGATGCTGATCGAGTCGATGCTGATCAGGTAGCACAGCCCCCGCGCCAGGAACATGCCGGCCAGCGTGACGATGAAAGGCTGCAGCCGGAAGCGCTCGATGAGCAGCCCCATGAACGCGCCGAAAGCCGTGCCCATCGCCAATACCAGCGGAATCACGATGCCGGGGCTCCAGCCGTGCTTCTCGACCAGCGAGGCCGAGACCATGGTGGTCAGCGCGATCACCGAGCCCACCGACAGATCGATGCCGCCCGAAAGGATCACGAAGGTCATGCCCACGGCCACGACGATCAGGAAGGCGTTGTCGATCAGCAGGTTGAGGAACACCTGCGCCGAGAAGAAGCCATCGTAGAAAACAGAACCCAGCGTAGCCACCAGCACGAACAGCGAAATCGTCGCCGCCAACGGCAGGTACTTTGGATTGAGCCCTCCCCTCTTGCCGCCTCTCCCGCTTGCGGGAGAGGGCTGGGGTGAGGGTCCCGTATCGATCACCGCGCTCATGCCCGCCCCTCTTCATGCACCGGCCGCTGCGCCAGCGCCCGCACTTGCGACCTGAACTCCGGCGACTGCAGCAGCATCACGGCAAACACCACGCCCGCCTTCACGACAAGGTTGATCTCCGGCGGCACCCCCAGCGAATAGATCGCATAGGTCAGCGTCTGGATGATCAGCGCTCCGATCACGCTGCCCACGAGGCTGAAGCGCCCGCCGGTCAGCGCCGTGCCACCCAGCGTCACCGCCAGGATCGCGTCGAGCTCGATGAGCTGCCCCGCGTTGTTGCCGTCCGCGCTCTTCACGTTGGAGCTGATGAGCAAGCCCGCCACACCCGCGCAGGCACCGCAGAACGCATACGCACCGACGATCAGCCGCCGCGCCTGCACGCCCGCCACGCGCGCCGCCGTCGGGTTGATCCCCACTGCCTGGATGAACAGGCCCAGCGCCGTGCGCGTGATCGCCAGGTACAGCAGCACGAACACCGCCGCCACGATGAACAGCGAGAACGGCAGCCCGAGAAGGTAGCCACTGCCGAGGAAGAAGAAGGGCTTGTAGTAGATCGTGATGATCTGCCCGTCGGCAATGAGCTGCGCGATGCCTCGCCCCGCCACCATGAGGATCAGCGTCGCGATGATCGGCTGCATGCCGACCTTGGCGACCAGCAGCCCGTTCCACAGCCCGCACAGCAATGCGATGCCGATGGCCGCGAGGATGGCGAGCGGCATCGGGAAGCGGCTCACGTCATTGGCCACCGAGCCACCGATCATCCAGGCCGCGAGCGCCGCCGCGATGGCCACCACCGCGCCCACCGAGATGTCGATGCCGCGCGTCGCGATCACGAGCGTCATGCCCAGCGACACGAGCACCAGAGGCGCCGCGCGGTTCAGGATGTCGATCAGGCTGCCGTAGAGATGGCCTTCGCGCCATTCGAGATGCAGGAAGCTGGTGTTGAAGGCGATGTTCACCGCGAGCAGCAGGAACAATGTGACGAGAGGCCAGGCGAGGCGGTGGCTCATGAAGGATGAAAGGCGGTTCATGTCAAAGCGCTTCTTTGATGCGGGAGATACCGCGGAACCGGCTTTGCCGGGCCGCTGGTGTCGCCCCCGGAAGGGGGTTGGCGAAGCGACACGAAGTGCGCGAAGACTGGGGGAGAGTCATGTTGTCGCTGCAATCATTTCGTAGACTTCGTCCTCGCTCGAGCCGCCCGGCAGCTCGCCCACCTTCTGCCGATCCCGCAGCACCACGATGCGGTGCGCCACGCGCACCACCTCGCTCATTTCCGACGAGATGAAGATCACCGCCATGCCCGCCTTCGCGAGCCGCAGGATCTCTTCCATGATCTCCTGCTTGGCCGCCACGTCGATGCCGCGCGTGGGCTCGTCGAGGATCAGCAGGCGCGGCTCGGTCGCGAGCCAGCGCGCAATCATGGCCTTCTGCTGGTTGCCGCCCGACAGCAGCCCGATGGGCGTTTCGACGCTCGCGGCCTTGATGCCGAGCGACTTCACGAAGCGCTCGGCCATCTCGGTCTGCTCGGCATGCGACAGGAAGCGCCGAGTGCCCAGGCGCGCCTGCAGCGCCAGCGCGATGTTCTCGCGCACCGACAGCTCGGCAACGATGCCATCGGTCTTGCGTTCTTCGGGACACAGCGCAAGACCTTCGCGAATGGCATCGGCCGGGTTCGAGAAGCTCATGGTGCGGCCATCGACCTTGAGCACGCCGCGGTCCGGCAACTCCAGCCCGAACAGCAGCCTTGCGAGTTCCGTGCGGCCCGCGCCCAGCAGGCCCGCGATGCCGACGACTTCGCCGGCACGCACACGCAAATCCGTCGCCTGCAGCTGGCCCGCCTGGCCCAATCCTTCGGCTTGCAGCAATGCGGGTGCGGCCTCATCGAACGAAGGCAAGGCAGCGGGACGCGCCGACTGCGCCGCCAGCTCACGCCCGAGCATCGCTGCGATCAACGCCTGCGGCCCCAGGTCTGCGGCACGCCACTCGCCGATCCAGCTGCCGTTGCGCAGCACCGTGATGCGGTCCGACACCGCATACATCTGGTTGAAAAAGTGCGTCACGAAGACGATGGCCAGCCCTTCGCCGCGCAGGCGCCGCAGCACCTCGAACAGCTTTTCCACCTCGTCGTCGTCCAGGCTCGATGTCGGCTCGTCGAGGATCAGCACCTTCGACGACACGCCCAGCGCACGCGCAATCGCCACCATCTGCTGCACCGCAACCGAGTAGCCCGACAGCAGCCGCGTCACGTCGATGTCGAGCCCGATGCGCCCCAGCAGCTCTTCGGCGCGGCGGTTCACCGCGGCCCAGTCGATGCGAAAGCCCTGCGCCGCGCCGCAACGCGGATAGCGCCCCGCGAACACGTTCTCCGCCACCGACAGGTTCGGGCACAGGTTCACCTCCTGGTAGACCGTGCTGATGCCCAGCTTCTGCGCGTCGAGCGGCGAGTGCGGCTGGATCGGCTGGCCGTCGAGGAACATCTCGCCGCCGCTCGACGGCAGCACGCCCGTCAGCACCTTGATCAGCGTCGACTTGCCCGCGCCGTTCTGACCCATCAGCGCATGGATCTCGCCCGGGTACAGGTTGAGCCGTACGTCGCGCAGTACCTGGATGCTGCCGAACTGCTTGTGGATGCCCCGAAGCTCGAGCACGGGGCTGAGGCTGCCGTCTGTCATGCGCGGCTACTTGTTCTTGTTGTAGACGTCGATGAACACCGCGGCCAGCAGCACCAGGCCCTTGATGACCTGCTGGTAGTCGATGCCGATGCCCAGGATCGACATGCCGTTGTTCATCACGCCCATGATGAAGGCGCCGATCACCGCGCCCATCACGCGGCCCACGCCGCCCGAGGCAGAGGCGCCGCCGATGAAACAGGCCGCGATCACGTCGAGCTCGAAGCCCAGGCCGGCCTTCGGCGTCGCGGTATTGAGCCGCGCCGCGAACACCAGCCCGGCCAGCGCCGCCAGCGCGCCCATGTTCACGAAGGTGAGGAAGGCGAGCCGCTGCGTCTTCACGCCCGACAGCCGCGCCGCCTTCTCGTTGCCGCCCAGCGCATAGATTCGCCGGCCGACGGTGGTGCGGTTGGTGACGAAGTCGTACACCACGATCAGCACCGCCATCACGATCAGCACGTTGGGCAGGCCCTTGTAGGTCGACAGCAGGTAGCTGAAGAACAGGATGATGGCCGCGAAGAACAGGTTCTTCACGAGGAAGAAGGCGTAGGGCTCCTGCTCCATGCCGTGCGCCGCCAGCTTGGCGCGCCCGCGCAGCTTGAAGAACACCAGCGCCGCGGCGGCCAGCGCGCCCACGACCAGCGAGGTGGTGCGCAATGCGTCGCCGCCCAGCGGATCGGGAATGAAGCCCGAGCTGAGCCGCTGGAATTCCACCGGGAACGGCCCCACCGACTGTCCCGCCAGCAGCGCCAGCGTGAGCCCCTTGAACACCAGCATGCCCGCGAGCGTGACGATGAACGACGGGATTTTGCGGAACGCGACGAACCAGCCCTGCGCGGCGCCGATGACGGCGCCCGCGAGGATGCTCACGATCGCCGTCGGCACGAAGTGCCATTCGTACTCGACCATCAGCACCGCTGCAAGCGCCCCGATGAAGCCGCAGACCGAGCCCACCGACAGGTCGATGTGCCCCGCCACGATCACCAGCAGCATGCCCAGCGCCATGATGACCACGTAGCTGTTCTGCAGCAGCAGGTTGGTGAGGTTCAGCGGCCGCAGCAGCGTGCCGTCGGTCAGCACCTGGAACAGCACCATGATCGCGACCAGCGAGATCAGCATGCCGTATTCGCGCAGGTTGTTCTTCAGGAAGCCGACATGCAGCTTCGGCGCCTCGGAGGCGGGAACGGCGGCCTTCACCGCGTTGACTTCAGGCTGCGACATGGATCGAACTCCCCGAGCTCACGATGGCATGCATGATGCGTTCCTGCGAGGCCTCGGCCACCGGAAATTCGGCGACGAAGCGCCCCTCGTTCATTACGTAGATGCGGTCGCACATGCCGAGCAGTTCCGGCAGTTCCGAAGAAATCATGAGAATGCCTTTGCCCTCGCTCGCAAGCTGGTCGATGATGGTGTAGATCTCGTACTTGGCGCCCACGTCGATACCGCGCGTGGGCTCGTCGAGGATCAGCAGTTCCGGCTTGGTGAAGAGCCACTTGCTCAACACCACCTTCTGCTGGTTGCCTCCCGACAGATTGACCACCAGCTGCTCGATGCCCGAGCAGCGGATGTTGAGTGCCTTGCGGTATTCGTTGGCCACCTTGAATTCGCGCCCGTTGTCGATGACCGACGAATCGGCGATCGCATCGAGGTTGGCCAGGCTGATGTTCTTGCGGATGTCTTCCTCCAGCACCAGCCCCAGGCCCTTGCGGTCCTCGGTGACGTAGGCGATGCCGTGGTCGATGGCCTTGC
Organism: Variovorax sp. Varisp46; assembly: GCF_059491885.1. Lineage (NCBI taxonomy): Bacteria > Pseudomonadati > Pseudomonadota > Betaproteobacteria > Burkholderiales > Comamonadaceae > Variovorax > Variovorax sp. Varisp46. The sequence continues at coordinate 180,682 of NZ_CP168515.1, read as the reverse complement.
GCACCGTGCCCACGTCCACGGGCTTGCCGTGCATGAGCACGGAGCCGCTGATGCGCTGGCCGTAGGACTTGCCGAAGACGCTCATGGCGAGCTCGGTGCGCCCCGCGCCCATGAGGCCCGCGATGCCGACGATCTCGCCCTTGCGCACGTTCAGGTTCACGCCCTTGATCTGTTCGCGGTCGGCGTGCAGCGCATGGTGCACGCGCCAGTCGCGCACCTCGAACACGGTCTCGCCGATCTTCGGATGGCGCTGCGGATAGCGGTGCGCCATGTCGCGCCCCACCATGCCGCGGATGATGCGGTCCTCGCTGATCGGCTGGCCGCGGCAGTCCATGGTCTCGACCGTCGCGCCGTCGCGCAGCACGGTGACCGAATCGGCCACCTTGGAAATCTCGTTGAGCTTGTGCGAGATGAGGATCGACGCGATGCCCTGGCGCTTGAGCTCCAGCAGCAGCATCAGCAACGCATCGCTGTCGTTCTCGTTCAGGCTCGCGGTCGGCTCGTCGAGGATCAGGAGCTTGACCTCCTTGGCCAGCGCCTTGGCGATTTCCACCAGCTGCTGCTTGCCGACACCGAGGTCGGTCACGAGCGTGGTGGGCAACTCCTTGAGGCCCACCTTGGCAAGCAGCTCTCGCGTCTTCGCATAGGCGGCGAACCAGTCGATCACGCCGCCGTTCGCAATCTCGTTGCCGAGGAAGATGTTCTCGGCAATCGAGAGCAGCGGCACCAGCGCGAGCTCCTGGTGGATGATGATGATCCCGAGCTTCTCGCTGTCGGCGATGCCCTTGAAGCGGCGAAGCTCGCCCTCGAAATGGATCTCGCCGGTGTACGAGTCGCACGGGTAGACGCCGCTCAGCACTTTCATGAGCGTCGACTTGCCCGCGCCGTTCTCGCCGACCACCGCGTGGATCTCCCCCGCGCGCACGGCGAGGTTGACGTTGCTGAGGGCTTTCACCCCCGGAAACGTCTTGGTGATCCCGCGCATTTCGAGGATCGTGCGTTCGCCTTGACTCACTTGACTTGGCTTTCCTTGTAGTAGCCGCTGTCGACCAGCACCTGCTTCCAGTTCGACGCGTCCACGCTCACCGGCTTCAGCAGGTACGAGGGCACGACCTTGATGCCGTTGTTGTAGGTCTTGGTGTCGTTCACCTCGGGCTGCTTGCCCGAGAGCATGGCGTCCGCCATGGCCACCGTCACCTTGGCCAGCTCGCGCGTGTCCTTGAACACGGTCGAGGTCTGCTCCTTGCGCAGGATCGACTTGATCGAAGGCACCTCGGCGTCCTGCCCCGACACCACCGGCATCGGCTGCGAGCCCGAGCCGTAGCCCACGCCCTTGAGCGACGAGAGGATGCCGATGGAGAGGCCGTCGTACGGCGACAGCACCGCGTCGACGCGGTCCTTGGTGTAGTAGGCCGACAGCAGGTTGTCCATGCGCGCCTGCGCCACCGCGCCGTCCCAGCGCAGCGTGCCGACCTTGTCCATGCCCATCTGCTTGCTGCGCACCACGAGCTTGCCGCTCTTGATGTACGGGTCGAGCACCGACATCGCGCCGTTGTAGAAGAAGAAGGCGTTGTTATCGTCCGGCGAGCCGCCGAACAGCTCGATGTTGAACGGGCCCTTGCCGCTTTTCAGGTCGAGCGCCTTCTCGATCGACTGCGCCTGCAGCACGCCAACCTGGAAGTTGTCGAAGGTGGCGTAATAGTCGACGTTCTTCGAGCCCTTGATGAGCCGGTCGTACGCGATGACCTTCACGCCCTTGTCGGCCGCCTTTTGCAGCACGTCGGACAGCGTGGTGCCGTCGATGGCCGCGATGACCAGCACCTTCGAGCCCTTGGTCACCATGTTCTCGATCTGCGCGAGCTGGTTGGGGATGTCGTCGTCGGCGTACTGCAGGTCGGTCTTGTAGCCCTTGTCCTTGAAGTACTTGACCATGTTGGCGCCATCGGCGATCCAGCGGGCCGACGACTTGGTGGGCATCGAGATCGCGATCAGGCCCTTGTCCTGCGCATTGGCCAGCGGCGTGAAGCCGACGATGGCGAATGCGATGCCCGCGAGCGATGCTTTGAGGAATTTGCGTTTCATGGGTGTGGGCTCTCAGTACTTGCGATTGGGAAACTCTTTGGCAGCGACTTCCATCGGGAAGATGCTTTCTTCGGTCACGATGCGCTTGGGCAGCGTCTTGCCTGCCTTGATGTCTTTCACGGCGCTCATCAGTTGCGGGCCGAGCAGCGGGCTGCATTCGACCGACACATTGAGCTTGCCCGCGATCATCGCTTCGAACGCCCCCTTCACGCCGTCGATGGAGATGATGGTGATGTCCTTCGCGGGCTTCAGGCCGGCCTCTTCGATGGCCTGGATCGCGCCGATGGCCATGTCGTCGTTGTGCGCGAAGAGCACGTTGATCTTCTTGCCCTCGGCCTTCAGGAAAGCTTCCATCACCTCCTTGCCCTTGGCGCGCGTGAAGTCGCCGGTCTGCGAGCGGATGATCTTGAACTTCGGGTCGGCCTTGATGATTTCCTCGAAGCCCTTCTTGCGGTCGATGGCCGGCGCCGAACCCACGGTGCCCTGCAGCTCGACGATGTTCACGTCGCCCTTCTGGTCCTTCATCTTCTCGACCAGCCAGCGGCCGGCCTTGCGGCCTTCTTCGGTGAAGTCCGAGCCCATGAAGGTCACGTAGAGCGAGTCGTCCTTGGTGTTGACGGAGCGGTCGGTCAGCACCACCGGGATCTTGGCGGCCTTGGCTTCGCGCAACACGGTTTCCCAGCCCGACTCGACCACGGGCGAGAACGCGATCACGTCGACCTTCTGCGCGATGTACGAGCGGATGGCCTTGATCTGGTTTTCCTGCTTCTGCTGCGCATCGGAGAACTTGAGCTCGATGCCGGCGTCCTTCGCGGACGACTTGATCGACTCGGTGTTGGCAGTGCGCCATTCGCTCTCGGCGCCCACCTGCGCGAAGCCGAGCACGAGTTTTTTCTGCGCGAGCGCAGAAACGGGCAGCAGCCCGCCGAGGGCGGCGGCGGCCAGTGCGGTGTTGAGCGTGCGGCGATTCATCGTCATGGGATGTCTCCTTCTGTTGACTTGCTTGTTGAGAACGGTTTTTTTGTGGCTCAGGCCAGCATGTAGCCGGTCTTCACCGTCGTGTAGAACTCCGCGGCGTGGCGCCCTTGTTCGCGCGGCCCGTAGCCCGACCCCTTGCGGCCGCCGAAGGGCACGTGGAAATCCACCCCTGCGGTCGGCAGATTGACCATCGTCATGCCGACCACGGCATGGCGCCTGAAATGCATCGCGTGCTTCAGCGAATTGGTGCAGATGCCCGCGCACAGGCCGAAGGGCGTGTCGTTGCACAGCGCGAGTGCTTCATCGTAGTTGTCGGCGCGCAGCACGCAGGCCAGCGGGCCGAAGATTTCCTCGCGCGCGATGCGGTGCGCCGGCTTGGCCAGGAACAGCGCGGGGCTCATGTAGTGGCCGGCGGTGGCGCGTTCGAGCGCTTCGCCGCCCCACACGTGCTCGGCGCCCTCTTCGCGCGCCACTTCGACCCAGGCGAGGTTCTGCGCGAGGCGCTCCTCGTCGGCCACCGGGCCGATGTCGACGCCGCGCTCCAGCGCATGGCCGATCTTCAGCGTCCTGAGCCGCTGGCGCAGCCTGGCCACGAAGGCGTCGTGCACCGCTGCCTCGACGATGAGCCGGCTCGACGCGGTGCAGCGCTGGCCGGCGGAAAAATAGGCGCCCTGCACCGCGCAGTCGACGGCGCGGTCGAGGTCGGCATCGGCCAGCACCACCAGCGCGTTCTTGCCGCCGGTCTCGAGCTGCACCTTGGCTCGGCGCGAAGCTGCCGCCTGCAGGATGCGCTCGCCGTTGGCCATCGAGCCTGTGAAGCTCAGCGCATCGACCAGCGCGCTGTCGACCAGCGCCTGTCCCACTTCGCGGCCGCTGCCCATCACGAGGTTGAAGGCGCCGGCCGGCAAGGCGGCGCGGCTGATGATCTCGGCCAGCGCCCAGCCGCAGGCCGGCACCAGTTCGGCCGGCTTGAACACCACGCTGTTGCCGTGGGCCAGCGCGGGCGCGATCTTCCATGCCGGGATGACGAACGGCGAGTTCCACGGCGTGATGAGCCCGACCACGCCGACCGGCTCGCGCGTGACGTCGACCTGCACGCCCGCGCGTACCGAGGCGACGTTCTCGCCGCCGCCGCCACGCAGGGCCTCGCCCGCGAAGAACTTGAAGATCTGGCCCGCCCGCGCCACTTCGGCCACCGCCTCGGGCAGGGTCTTGCCCACCTCGCGCGCCAGCAGCAGGCCCAGGTCGTCCTTGCGTGCGAGCAGTTCTGCGCCGATGCGGTCGAGCACGTCGGCGCGCCGCTGCGGCGTGCTGTGGCTCCAATGGGGAAAGGCCTCGGTGGCCGCGCGGATGGCGGCCTCGGCCTGGCGGCGATCGGCGCGTGCGTACTCGGCCACCACTTCGCTGGTGTCCGAGGGATTGGCGCTCACACCCGTGGTCGCGCTGGTTTCCCAGCGGCCATTGATGTACTGCCGCACGTTCTGATGGAGCTCGCCGTGAATCACCGGGCGGGGGCCTTGTCTCTGTAGTTCTGGATGTGCGGCGAGTCTAGAAACAAAAATGATATCAATCCAATTGTTTTTTAAGCAAAATGGATATCGATCATTGGATTCTGGAAAACCCGATCAGTCCTTCGTTTCAAGTCAAAGAGACATGACCAACTACAACCACTGGTTCATCCGCGCCCGCCTCAAGACCCGGCAGCTCTTGCTGCTCGTGGCCCTGGCCGAGGAAGGCAACATCCACCGCGCGGCGCAGGTGCTCAACATGACGCAGCCCGCCGCCTCCAAGCTGCTGAAGGACCTGGAAGACGTGCTGGAGGTGCCGCTGTTCGACCGCCTGCCGCGCGGCATGCGCCCCACCTGGTACGGCGAGACCATGATCCGCCACGCCCGTGTGGCGCTCGCGAGCCTGAACCAGGCGCACGACGAGCTCACCGCGCTCAAGGCCGGGCGCTTCGGCCAGGTGAGCGTGGGCGCCATCACCGCGCCCGGGCTCACGCTGCTGCCACCGGCCGTGGCCATGGTCAAGCGCGAGCAGCCCGACCTGCGCGTGTCGCTGGAGATCGAGACCAGCCCGGTGCTCATCGAGCGGCTCGAGCAGGGCAAGCTCGACATCCTGGTGGCGCGCCTCTTCGCCGAGCACGACAAGTCGCAGCTGCGCTACGAAGCACTGAGCGAAGAGCCGGTGTGCGCGCTGGTGCGGCCGGGCCATCCACTGCTGGGCGTGAGCGGGCTCACGCTGCGCGACGTGGTGAGCGCAGGCTGGATCGTGCCGCCCGCGGGCAGCGTGCTGCGGCATCGCTTCGAGCTGATGTTCCAGGAAGAAGGCCTGGCGCCGCCGACCAACACCATCGAGAGCCCGGCGCTGCTCTTCATCACGCGCATGCTGCAGCAGAGCGACATGGTGGCGGTGCTGGCGACCGACGTGGCGCGCTACTACGCCGCGCACGGCATCGTGTCGCTGCTGCCACTGGACATGCCCTGCCACATGGACGCCTTCGGCATCATCACGCGCACCGACCGGCTGCCGTCGCCGGCGGCGAAGGTGATGATGAAGGCGCTGAAGACGGCGGCTGTGAGCGTGTACGGGCGGAAACTGGAACTGGACTAACCCCCAGTCTTCGCGCACTTCGTGTCGCTTCGCCAACCCCCTTGCAGGGGGCAACGCCAGCGGCCCGGCAAAGCCGGTTCCGCGGCATTCCGCGCACAGCAATTCCGTTCAGGTCCAGCCGGCGTCCACGGTGAACTCCTGGGCCGTGCACATCTTCGCGTCGTCCGATGCCAGGAACAGCACCATGCGCGCGATGTCTTCCGGCATCAGCTTGTCGGGCAGGCACTGGTTGCGCTTGAGCGACTGTTCGCCTTCGTCGTCGAGCCACAGCTTCACCTGGCGCTCCGTCATCACCCAGCCGGGCGACACAGTGTTGATGCGGATGCGGTCGCGGCCCAGGTCCACCGCGAGCCCGCGCGTGAGGCCGTTCACCGACGACTTGGCGATCGCGTAGCAGGGGTAGCCCGAGCCCTTCGTCTGCCAGCCCGTGGAGCCCAGGTTGACCACCGAGCCGAAGCCCAGGCGCTTCATGCCCGGCACCACCGACTGGATCGCGAACAGCGCCGGCCGCTCGTTGATGGCCATGCGGTTGTCGTAGTAGTCGGGCGTGACCGATTCGAGCGTGTGGCGGTCATCGCTCGCCACGTTGTTGACCAGCACCGCGAAGTCGCCGAGCTCGGTGGCCGCGTCGGAAATGGCCTTCTGCAGCGCGGCGATGTCGCGCACGTCGCAGGCGCGCCACCACGGCGCCGCGTGGCCGGCCTCCTCGATCTGCCGTGCGAGCGCCGCGCTGGAACCCTCGGCAATATCGATGAAGGCGACGCGCGCGCCCTGGGCTGCGAACGCTGCGACGATGGCAGCGCCAATGCCGCTGCCGCCACCGGTGACGAAAACGGCACGGTCTTTCAGGCTGGGATAAATGGAATGTGGGGGGGAATTCAAGAAAAGTCTCCAGGGTGCTCGGCAACTGACATTGCAAAAAGCATATTCATCAATGCCTAAATTTTAAATTTCCGTTATCAATATGCCTTGATACGATCCGCCGAGTCAAGAAGACATGACGAGGAAAAAACAAATGAACAAGCAAGAGACAGGCGTCCTCCCCCCTTCATCCGCATCTGCATCCGTGCCGTCGGTCGCAGGCGAGCTCGCATGCATCTGGGCCGCCGGCGCCAACCTTGGCGAGGGCACGATGTGGTCGCAGCGCGAGCAAGCGCTCTACTGGATCGACATCCTCACGCCGCGCCTGTTCCGCTACGACCCCGCCAGCGGCGCGCAGCGAACCTGGACCTTCGACGAGGAGATCACCGCCATCGCCGAGCGCGCCTCGGCGCCGGGCCTCATCGTCACGCTGCGCCGCGGCTTCGCGCTGTTCGACACCACCGCGCCCGGCGACGACGCGAAGCCGCGCTACCTGCACCAGCCCGAGCCCGAGCCCGAGCGCACCGGCAACCGCTTCAACGACGGCAAGTGCGACAGCCGCGGCCGCTTCTGGGGCGGCAGCATGGACTTCGACTGCCAGGCACCGACCGGCGCGCTCTACCGCTACGACGCCGACGGCCGCTGCACCAGGCACGACGACGGCTTCGAGGTGACCAACGGCCCGACATGGTCGGCCGACGGGCGCACGATGTACTTCAACAACACGGCGCGCAACAACCTCTACGCCTACGACTTCGACGTGGAGGCGGGCACGGTGTCGAACCGGCGCCTGTGGCACCGCTTCCCGAAGCCCGATGGCCTGCCCGACGGCATGACCACCGACGCGGCCGGCCGTCTCTGGATCGCGCACTGGGGCGGCTCCTGCGTGACCTGCCATGACCCGGTGAGCGCGGCCGAGCTGTGCCGCATCCCGCTGCCCGCGAGCCACGTCACCGACTGCGCCTTCGGCGACGCCGACCTGTGCACGCTCTACATCACGACCGCGCGCAACGGACTCACGGCCGAACAGCAGGCGGCCGAGCCGCTGGCGGGCGGGCTGTTCAGGGTGCGCATCGGCAGCCCGGGGGTGCCGGCGGCGCTGTTCGCGGGCTGAAGAAGCTGCCAGACTCGCCCGCGAGACGCAGGTGCGCACCCGCGCCGTAGAACTGGACGATGCCGCGGAGATCACGCTTGTTTCAAGCCCTTAGCGCCAAGCATCAACTGCGCACTAGTTCCGGGCGCTGTTACTTTCGTGTACTTACGGCGCCAGTACAAGGGCTTACATAATCCCCGGAAAAAGCCAGCCCTCATCCGTAGCGGCAGGCGCATTCAGGGAGTCCCATGTCCAACTTCGAAGGCGTGCTCGCACGCCTGCGGCAGCCATGAAGCGCCGCGTCACGATCCAGACGCCCTTGGGCGAGGCACTGCAATTCCATCGCCTCGTCGGTCGAGAGACGCTCAGCCAGGCTTACGTTTTTGAAATCGATCTGCTGGGCAGCAGCAACGCCATCGATCCCAAGACCCTGCTGGGCAAGGCCGCCACCGTCGCGATGGAAACCGAGAGCGGCGCCCTGCGCCACCTTGCCGGCATCGTCACGCGCTTCGGCCTTTCGCAGCAAGACGCGCGACAGTCCTTCTACAAGATGCGGCTGCGTCCCTGGCTCTGGCTCGCCACCCGCCGAAGCGACTTCCGCATCTTCCAGGACCAGACCGTTCCGGACATCCTTGCCGCGGTGCTCGGGCGCTACGGCCACCCGCTCGAGCAGAAGCTCAGCCGCAGCTACCGCACCTGGAACTACTGCGTTCAGTACCACGAGAGCGACTTCGATTTTGTCTCGCGCCTGTGCGAGCACGAAGGCATCTATTTCTTCTTCCGGCATGCAGCCGAGCAGCACGTGCTGGTCTTCGCCGACGACATCGCCAGCTCGCACGGCCCCCTGCCTGGCGGCGAGACCGTGCGCTACCACCCCCACGAACACTCGGGCATGACGGGAGGCCTGGAGCCCGGCGAGCGCATTCATGCATGGGAGCAGGCCGAAGAGATTCGCTCCGGCCACCACTACACCGACGACTACGACTTCGAAAAGCCGAGGGCCGACCTGGCGAGCCGCCAGCAAATGCCGCCCGGCCATGACCACGACAGCCATGAAGCCTACGAGTGGCCGGGTGGCTTCATCCAGCACGGCGACGGCGAGGACTACGCGCGCCTCCGCACGGAGGAGCAACTGAGCGAACGCCGCCGGGCCAGGGGCCGCTCCAACCTGCGCGAACTGGCGCCGGGCCACACCTTCCGCCTCGCCGGCCACCCGCGCGACGACCAGAACCGGCAGTACCTGCTGCTCGGTGTCGGCTATCACCTGCAAGAGACCATCCAGGCCAGTGAAGGACAGAACGGCGCCGAGGGCTCCGTGCAGCGCTTCACCTTCGATGCCCAGCCCACGAGCTTCGCCTGGCGCCCGCGGCGCACGACACCCAAGCCGTGGACCGAGGGACCGCAGACGGCGAAGGTGGTCGGCCCGGCCGGCGAAGAAATCTGGACCGACCGATACGGCCGCATCAAGGTCCAGTTCCACTGGGACCGCATCGGCGAGGACAACGAGCACGCCAGCTGCTGGGTACGCGTGTCGACGGCCTGGGCGGGTTCGACCTTCGGCATGGCCGCGCTGCCACGCATCGGGCAGGAGGTCATCGTCGACTTCCTCAATGGCGATCCGGACTGCCCCATCGTCACCGGGCGTGTGCACAACGCCGACGAGATGCCGGCCTGGCAGCTACCCGATCAGAAGCACCTTTCGGGCATCCGCAGCCGGGAACTGGGCGGCGGCCGCAGCAACCATCTCGCACTCGATGATTCGAGCGGCAAGGTCCAGGCCCAGCTCAAGAGCGACCATCAAAGCTCCAGCCTGAGCCTGGGGCACATCGCGCGCATCGAGGACGTGGCAGGCCGCAAGGACGACCGGGGCCAGGGCTTCGAACTGCGCACCGACGGGCACGGCGCGGTGCGCGCCGCGAACGGCCTGCTGCTGAGCACCGAGGCTCGCGCGAACGCCCAGGCCCACATCGCGGACATGCGCGAGACCACCGCCAGGCTCACCCAGGCACGTGATCTGCACGAAGGATTGAGTCAGGCTGCGCAGGAAGCCAAGGCGCACGAGAGCGGCGACCAGGATGCAGTGACCAAGGCGCTCAAGGAACAGAACGACGACATCAGGGGCCAGGGCAGCGACCCGGCCCACGGCATCTTCCCCGAATTCCAGGAGCCGCACCTGACGCTGGCCAGCCCCGCGGGCATCCAGGCCACGGCCGCCGGCAGCACGCACATCGTGAGTGGCGAGCACACGGCTCTCACCAGCGGCGCGCATGCCAGCATCGGCGCCGGCAAGAGCCTGCTGGTCAGTGCGAAGGAGGCCGTGCGCCTGTTCGCCCACAAGGCGGGCATGAAACTCACCGCCGGCAGTTCCGATATCGACATCAGGGCGCTGAAGGCCAGCGTCAATGTGCTGGCCAAGATGAACATCAAGCTGGAGGCCAACCGCATCACGATCACCGCCAGGGACGAGGTGCTGATCAACGGCGGCTCGAGCTACACGCGCTGGAACGCGAATGGCATCGAGCACGGCACGATGGGCATCTGGCGCGAGCATGCGGCAACGCACAGCCTGGTCGGGCCTGCGAACAAGCCGGTGCCCCCGATCCGATCGACGGCTGCGGCTTTGAAGGAGACACCTCCTGATCCGCAGATCGCGTTCTCCGTACAGCACGTCCCCGGTCCCTCGCCCCTGCTTTTCTCAGGCCAGTCCTACACCCTACTGAAGAATGGCGCCGAAATCCGCAAAGGCTTGTTCGATGAACACGGACGGCTGACCATCGAGCACGCCGAGAAAGGCGCACGCTACCAGGTCCGGCTCTTCAACGGAACCGTCCACGATGTTCCGGTGGCGCCGGACCGGATGGAACCCGATCCCGGGCAGTCCCGGTACAACGAGCATCAGCTGTCCAACAAGGGGTACCGCGGCGATGGGCAAGACAGCTCGAAGCGCCGGTCGCAGCGCGAGCGCGGCTCGGATGCCGGCCAGGCGTCCACTTGATGGCCCTCATCGACGCCGCCCTATGATGAACCTCTCTCGAGCCGACAACCGACATGGCTGATCTGAACAAGCTCCTCGACGAAATCCAAAAGCCCGAAGTCAGCCACGTCGACATGATCAAGCGGCGCAGCAAGGGCACGCTGCAATGGTTTCTGGAGAAGGACCACAGGACGCACCCGATCCACGACAACAACGCGCTGCAATTCTTCATGTGCGGGCAGGAAGGCTTCGCCGCCATCGAGAAAGACATCCTCGCGGCCGGCAGCAGCATCGACCTGGTGCTGTGGGGCTTCGACCCCGGCATGGAGCTGACCCGCAGCCGAACCACCTGGCCGCACGGCACCACCTACGGTGACCTGCTGGTGCGCAAGGCCGGCGAGGGCGTGAAGGTGCGCATGCTGCTGTGGTTCGACAGCCTGGTGGTCAACAAGGCGGCGGGCAACGTGCCGGACTTTCCCGCGTTCTGGGCGCCCACCTCCTTCTCCAAGACCAGCCGGACCACCTGGCCTGAGGGCGCCGATTCCTACGACAACCGTTCCAATTCCGCCTGGGTGCTGACTGACCGCTCCAACTACTGCAAGCAGTGGTGGGAAGACGCGCTGGCCGGGCGCTTCAAGAACCTGGAAGTGCGGCTGCGCCGCGGCAGCCCGCTCGAAATCCACTCCAACCTGGCGCGCTACCTGCCCGACTCGAAGCGCGACCTGAGCGAGGCCGCCAGCATGATCGCGGTGGGCACCCATCACCAGAAGCCGATCCTGATCGACTACGAGCCTGCCGCCGGCGGCAGGCCGCGCAACGTCTGCGGCTACGTGATGGGCCTGAACAGCGTGACCGACTACTGGGACACCACCTCGCACGCCTTCAACGACCCCCGGCGCGAGCTCAGCCCCAACAGCTACACCAATTACGACGAGGTGCGCTGGCACCGCAAGCCATACCGGGACTACGCCATCCGGGTGCAGGGCGAGGCGCTGCACTGCCTGAACCGGAACTTCGTGCAGGGCTGGGACAGCGCGGCCGGTGTGCAGGTGATCCCAGGACCTGCGGGCAGCCTCTTTCCTGCCAACGGGGCGGGAGCGTTCAGCAAAAAGCTGGGCGACCGGCGCCAGTCGATCCAGGCCCGAGACATCCCGCGCCCGTCAGGCTCGCGCTGCCGCGTGCAGATCCAGCGCACCCAGCCGGAATCCGACGACGGCACCATCCTCAAGGGCTACACGCTGGCCAGCGCCAACGCGCTGAACTACATCTATGTGGAGAACCAGTACTTCCAGCTGAGCGAGTGGCCCAGGCTGCTCAAGGACGTGCGCAGGCGCTACCGCCGCGCCATGCAGGAGGCAGGTGCGGCGCCCACCGACATGGCGCCGCTGCACCTGTTCGTGGTGATTCCGCAGCCCGAGCGCGGCCAGATGGTCCCCAGCACCTACGACACGGTCGGCACGCTGGGTGCCGGCGCGCAGATGGGCGAGTACGACAAGAAGGTGCAGGGGGAACGCAAGCGCCGGCAGGCGGGCGCCCGGGGCGGCGGCGGGCTGGTGGGCGCCTCGGCCAACACGGTGCCGGTGGATGCACAGGCGCAGCTGCAGGAACTGGGCATCAAGCCGCTGGTGGCGATGCTGCTGACCTTCGACAGCGCGAACCGGGCGAAGAACATCCGCATCAAGGCGCGCGACAGCGAGGCTCAGGACGCGCAGGCCGGCGTGGAAGAGAAGGCCAGGGGCCACGCCGACGACGTGAACCCCGAGAACCTGAGCGACTTCAACATCACGCCCAGGCGCTACCGGGAGATCTATATCCACAGCAAGCTGATGATCGTGGACGACGTATACCTGACGCTGGGCAGCGCGAACCTCAACGCGCGCAGCATGGCGGCAGACAGCGAACTGAACCTGTGCACGGAGGAGTATGCGTTCACCAAGGCGGCGAGGAAGCGGGTGTGGGGGAATCTGGCGGGGGATGATTTGGATGGGAGGGACTGTACGAGGGAGGAGACAGCGAAAGCGCACAAGGATTGGCTCGATCGGATGAAAAATAATCAGGCCTTGAGAACGGGAGGGAGGCCTTCCGAAGAAGGCAGCTTCATCTATCCCTTTGAGGACCCTCGCGGTGTCCCATTCGTCAAGTTTGCCTAGTCATGCACATCTCCACAACCTGGATGACGCAAGGTATCCGCACAGCGGGAGCGTCAATCTTGTTCGCCGCTGCTCTTCTTCTGACCGGATGTCCCATGCAAGACGACTCCAAAGCCCAGCCTCATCAACCCTTCATGTCGGACAGCAAGCTGCCGCGCTTCACCAGGCTCGACAAGTTCGATCCACACCGCAAGGACTTCGTCTGCAAGCACGAGGCCGCCGCCAATCCGCCCATCACCGCAGAAGCCGAAGCACTGTTTCAGCAGGCGCTGGCGCTCGTGAGCTACGAGATGTGGTCGGAGCACCGCAACTACGCGAAGGCGGCCCAGCTCTACGAGCAGGCAATGAAGCTGGGCCACTGGAAGGCACAGTTCAACTTGGCGGGGCTTTACTTGCAAGGTCTCGGTGTCGAACAGAACCCCGAGAAGGCCGTCGAGCTGACCGAAGACCTGATGCGCAAGGGGGTGCCGGCGGCCTGGGACAACATGGGCACGATGTATATGGGCGGCATTGGATCGCTCAAGCAGGATGCGACGGTGGCGTATGCGTTCTGGCAGAAGGCGGCGGACATGGGAAGCATGGCATCGCAAACGTACATAGGCGCCAAGCTGCTTGGCAATCACGACGAGCCGCCTTCGTTTTGGGGAAATCGTGCGATCGGATTGAAGATGCTCGAATGTGCGTTTGCTCAGGGGTCTGGGCAGGCAGCCTTTGAATTGGGCGTTACTCTAAGTGTCATAGACGAGGACTATCCGCGCGCCCTGCGTGCGCTTCATCAAGGGACAAGATTGGGTAGCGAGAGAAGTGCCAACTACTTACGAGGCGCATTCAGTAGAGGTACTCCATTGGTCAGCGGTACCGTCGACAAGTCGCGCGCAGACCGCTACAACGCTCTTGGCGACGCGCTCTATCACAACCCCGACCTGCGCTTTCCCAATCTCGACAAGGTGCTGCCCCTTCCTCCAGCACCGCTGCCCCAGTGGGACATGAGCGAGCCCAAGAAGCTTATCGATGCCGCCAAGGCCGTGGTGTCTGCCGCTCCTTCCCCATCGCAAGCCCCGGCACCGACATCCCCGCGCACCAGTCAACTCGAAGGTGCCGAGCGAGGCGTTCTTGCCACTCACACGCGTGTGGCCCAGGGCATCGCGCGCGAGGCCGAGTTGCCGACGCCGCGGGTGCGATGCAGCGGCAGTGCGCGCTGCCTCGTCACGGGCATCTGGCAGGCACAGGTCTCTGACGACCACCCGCATGCGGCATCGTTCAACCAGTGGTATCGCCAGTCCTACGTGATGGAGGGGCAACCCTTCCCCGATCCGCGCGAGCAGCATCTGGACATTGATCCGGCGCAGGTCATCTGGACTTGGTGGAACCAGGCCAACCATCTGGGCTTCGCCAGGATTCCTCAAGTCAGCCTGGGCAACCCGCCCGTGGCGGGGTGAACGCGCGGTGATGCAAGGCACCCGCACAGCCGGGGCGGCAACCCTGTTTGCTGCCGCATTCCTTCTGGCGGGATGTCCCATGCAAGACGACTCCAAAGCCCAGCCTCACCAACCCTTCATGTCGGACAGCAAGCTGCCGCGCTTCACCAGGCTCGACAAGTTCGATCCGCACCGCAAAGACTTCGTCTGCAAGCACGAGGCTGCCGCCAATCCGCCCATCACGGCAGAAGCCGAAGCACTGTTCCAGCAGGCGCTGGCGCTGGTGAGCTACGAGAAATGGTCCGAGGATCGCAACTACGCCAAGGCGGCCCAGCTCTACGATCAAGCGATGAAGCTGGGCCACTGGAAAGCGCAGTTCAACCTTGCCGGCTCATACCTGCAAGGTCTGGGAGTTGAGCAAGACCCCGAGAAAGCCATCGAGTTAACCGAAGACCTGATGCGCAAAGGCGTGCCTGCAGCCTGGGACAACATGGGCACGATGTACATGGGCGGCATCGGTTCGCTCAAGCAGGATGCGACCGTGGCTTATGCGTTCTGGCAAAGAGCGGCAGACATGGGGAGCATGGCATCACAGGCATACATCGGAGCCAAGTTGAAGGCCACGCACGATGAACCACCGACTTTCTGGGGAAATCGTCTTATCGGGCTGAAGATGCTTGAGTGCGCGTTCGCCCAAGGCTCAGCGAATGGGGCCTTTGAACTGGCAATCACTCTCGTAGGGACACACTCCGAACTTCAAGAAGATAACAAGCGGGCGCTCAAGATATTTCACGAGGGTGTGAAGCTTGGCAGCCAAAAAAGCGCAGGCTACTTGAGTGCTTCGTTTCGAGGCGGAGAAGCACCAGTACAAGGAGGTCCAGATACGTCAAGAGCTGATCGCTATCACGCCCTCGCCAATGCGCTCTACCACAACCCCGACCTTCTCTTCCCAAATCTCGACAAGGTGCTTCCCCTCCCTCCAGCGCTGCTGCCCCAGTGGGACATGAGCGAGCCGAAGAAGCTCATCGAAGCCGCCAAGGCCGTGGTGCCTTCAGCCTCTTCGCCATCGCAGGCGCCGGCACCCACATCCCAGCGCACCAGTCAGCTCAAAAGTTTCGAGCGAGGCGTTCTTGCCACTCACACGCGCGTGGCCCAAGGCATCGCGCGGGAGGCCGACTTGCCCACACCGCTGGTGCGATGCAGCGGCGCCGCGCGCTGCCTTGTCACGGGCATCTGGCAGGCGCGCGTACCGGACGACCACCCGCATGCGGCATCGTTCAACCAGTGGCATCGCCAGTCCTACGTGATGGAAGGCCAGCCCTTTCCCGATCCGCGCGAGCAGCACCTGGACATCGATCCGGCGCAGGTCATCTGGACCTGGTGGAACCAGGCCAACCCTCTGGGCTTCAGCAGGATTCCGCAGGTCGGCGTGGGCAATCCGCCCGTGGCGGGGTGAACGCACGGTGATGCAAGGCACCCGCACAGCCGGGGCGGCGACCCTGTTTGCCGCTGTACTCCTTCTGGCGGGATGCCCCATGCAAGACGACTCCAAAGCCCAGCCTCACCAACCCTTCATGTCCGACAGCAAGCTGCCGCGCTTCACCAGGCTCGACAAGTTCGATCCGCACCGCAAGGACTTCGCGTGCAAGCACGAGGCTGCCGCCAACCCGCCCATCACGGCAGAAGCCGAAGCACTGTTCCAGCAGGCGCTGGCGCTCGTGAGCTATGAGAAGTGGTCAGAGGACCGCAATTACGCCAAGGCGGCACAGCTCTACGGGCAGGCAATGAAGCTGGGCCATTGGAAGGCGCAGTTCAACCTGGCAGGGCTCTACCTGCAAGGGCTGGGCATTGAGCAAGACCCGGAGAAGGCCATCGAGCTGACCGAAGACCTGATGCGCAAGGGGGTGCCGGCGGCCTGGGACAACATGGGCACGATGTACATGGGCGGCGTTGGATCGCTCAAGCAGGATGCGACGGTGGCGTATGCGTTCTGGCAGAAGGCGGCGGACATGGGAAGCATGGCGTCGCAGACACACATTGGGCAAAAGCTGATTGGTGCCTACAACGATCCGCCATCGTTCTGGGCGAACAGGACAATCTCGCGCAAGATGCTGGAGTGCGCATTCGCACAAGGCTATGGCCCCGCCGCATACGAGCTTGGGGCGGATCTAAACGGCAATGATCCGACCTTGGGTGAGGACTATTCCCGCGCACTCAAGGTGCTGCATGAAGGCGTCAAGTTTGGTAGCGAGAAAAGCGCGAATTACTTACGAGGTGCATTCAGTAGAGGTACTCCATTGGTCAGCGGTACCGTCGACAAGTCGCGCGCAGACCGCTACAACGCTCTTGGCGACGCGCTCTACCACAACCCCGACCTGCGCTTCCCCAACCTCGACAAGGTACTGCCCCTTCCCCCGGCACCGCTGCCCCAGTGGGACATGAGCGAGCCCAAGACGCTCATCGATGCCGCCAAGGCTGTGGTGCCTGCTGCTTCTTCGCCGTCGCAGGCGCCGGCACCATCATCCCAGCGCACCAGCCAGCTCGAAGGTGCCGAGCGCGGCCTGCTGTCCGCTCACACGCGCCTGGACGCGCGGGACTTGACTGCACCGGGTCGGCGATGGAACTGAAGTCCCCGCGCCGCACCGGATGCACGAAGGCTCAGCCAAGCACCCCGAACCGATGCTCGGTCGCGCTGTGGAAGCGCTCCCCCGGCCGCAGCACCGTTGACGGAAATTCCGGCCGGTTCGGCGAGTCGGGGTAATGCTGGGTCTCCAGGCACAGCCCGTCCCCCTGCCGCAGGCTCGCGCCCGCGCTGCCGAAGAGGCTGCCATCGAGGAAATTGCCCGAATAGAACTGCACGCCGGGCTCGCTGGTGTGCACTTCCATGACGCGGCCCGTGGCCTCGTGCTCCAGCCGCGCCGCGAGCGCAAGGCCGTGCTCGGCTTGAGCCCTGTCGAGCACCCAGTTGTGGTCGTAGCCATGCGCAAGCAGCAGCTGATCGTGGCCTTCGCGGATGCGCTCGCCGATGCGGGTCGCGGTGCGGAAGTCGAACGGCGTCGAAGCCACGTCGGCCACGCCGGTCGGGATCAGCGTCGCGTCCACCGGGCAGTAGCGGCTCGCGGGAATCGTCAGGCGGTGGTCCATCACCGAGCCGCTGCCCCCAAGATTGAAGTAGTCGTGATGGCTCAGGTTCAGAACCGTGGGCTTGTCGGTCGTGGCGCTGTAGTCGATGCGCCATGTGTTGGCGGTTGCCGACAGCGTGTAGCGCACTGTCAGCCGCAGCTCGCCGGGGTAGCCCTCTTCGCCATCGGCGCTGGTGTAGCGCAGCTCGATGGCGATGTCGCCGCCGGCCTCCTGCACCGTCACCGGCACGATCTCCCAGAAGCGCGTGCCCAAGCCTTTCGCGCCGCCGTGCAGCGAGTTGACGCCGTCGTTCAGCCCCAGTTGATGCGATGTGCCGTCGAGCGTGAAGCGCCCCGCCGCGATGCGGTTGGCGAAGCGTCCGACGATGGTGCCGAAATGCGGATGCGGCTTGAGGTAGTCGGCGAGCGTGGGCAGGCCCAGCACGATGTTCCCGCTGCGCCCGTGGCGGTCGGGGGCGCGCAACGCGGTGACGATGCCGCCATGATTGATGGCACTCAGGCTCAGGCCGCGGCCGTTGTCGAGGGTGTGTTCGGTGACCGGCCGGCCGTCGGGCATGCGGCCGAACTCGCGCGACGTGATGTTGCTTTTGCTCATGTATTTCCTGCTTGCTGAAGCATCGCCTCGCGCGCGCACTGCGAGGCGGTGCGCAGCGCGATGCTGTCCTTGAGATCGTGGTAGTCGGGCGGCTCCCCCGCGTGCGTGCGCAGCTCGATGCGGTGGCCGGCCTTGGCCACGGCGTCGGCGAAGCGCTCCTGCAGCGCGAAGGGCGTGTTCCTGTCGTCGCGGCTGCCGATCAGCACGATGCGCCGCGCCGGGTCGCGCGCGATGCCGCCCACGTGGTCGAGCGGGTCGTAGAACTGCGCGCTGCCGGTGGTGTCGGTGCGGCCGTCTCTGGAGCGGCCCAGCATGCGTGCGCGCTCAAGCAGCCCGTAGGCGCCCGACGTGAGCACCGCGCAGGCCACGCGCGTGCGGCCGAGCGTGAGCAGCGCGGCGCCCGCGGTGGCGCCGCCGCTGTGGCCGACGATGACGATGCGCTGCAGCTTGTGGCGCTGCATGAGCGCATCGAGCGCAGCATCGAGCGCGTGGAACTCCACCAGCTGGCGGCGTTTGCGGTGATCGCCCGATGAGCCGTACGTGCCGGGCCGCGCCATGAAGATCCACGGCACGCCGGCGCGGTCGCGGCTGCGCTGCGCGTCGAGCGTACGCAGGGGTTCGGTGTTGCCGGGGATGCGCTCGGGCGCCTGGTCCATCACGCCGTCGCGGTCGCCCGAGAACTGCACGATGGCCATGCGCGCACCGTCGATGTCGTCGCTCGCAAAGTAGCGGATGCAGGCCGGCCCCTCGGCAGGCCGCACCCACAGGTAGCCGAGCCGGTCGGGGCAGCTCGCGCGATCGGCGGGCTGGTTCCAGTGCAGCACCTCGTCGTTGCTCGCGACGAAGGGCCGGGGTACGTCGGGGCCGGTGCGCTGCGCGCAGGCCGCCTGCACCAGCGCGAGCAGCACCAGGACACCGCGCATGTACCGCAGCAAGAGGCCCGGCGTCTTCATAGCCGTTGCAGCAGCCCTGGCACGCGGCCGAAGTCGGAGCCGACGCGGTCGCCCTTCACCAGCACGAGGTCGCCGTCGCGCAGGAAACCGCCGAGGTAGCCCGCGAGCTGCGCAGCGTCGTCGAAGTGCGGGCCGAGCAGTTCGGCCGGCACCTCCTCGCGCAGCCAGCGCATCTCGTCGCCGTGCGTCACGAGGTGCTCGATGCCGGATGCCAGCAGCGGTGCGGCCAGGCCGCGGTGCATGGCCTCGGCTTCCCCGTCGAGATTGACGATGCGCCCCAGCACGCCGATCTTGCGCGCCACCGGGCCGCTCTCCGCACGCTGCCAGTTGCGCACGAACTCCATGGCGTTGCGCATCGACATGATCTCCGCGTTCCAGCTGTCGTCGATCAGCGTGGCCTGCACGCCGGCCTGCGTACGCAGTGCGCGCACCTGCATCACCGAGGCCGGCAGGCGCACTTGGGGCATGCGCGCGCAGGCGGCCTCGCCGTCGAAGCCCATGGCGAGCAGGGCCGCGAGCGCAAGCGCCGAATTGCGCACCAGCCCCGCGCTCTCGACCGGGAACAGGTATTCCAGCGTGCGCCCCGGGATCGCGATGCGCACGCGGCAGCCGCCGCGCGCTTCGGGCCGGGTATCGAGCAGGCGCACGTTCGCGTCGGGCCCGCTGCCCACCACCCAGATCGCACCGGCCGTGCACGCGGCGGCATCCACCACCTGCCGCAGGCAGGGAATGTGGTCGGGCACGATCGCCACGCCGCCGGGCTCCAGGCCCAGGAAGATGCGCGACTTGTAGGCGGCGGTGAGCTCCAGCGTCGAGGCCTGCCGGGTCTGCGACAGGCCGATCTCGGTGATGAGGGCCACGTGCGGCCGCGCCACCAGCGAGATCGGGCCGCGGTCCATCCAGAGCCCGCTCTGCGCCATTTCGAGAATGCACACGTCCACGTCGGGCCCGAGGTTGGCCAGCATGGCCGGCACGCCGACGCGCGAGTTGTAGTTGTCGATGGTGGTGTGCACGCGCGCACGCTCGGGCAGCAGGTCGCGCAGCATCGCGATGGTG
This sequence comes from Variovorax sp. Varisp46, assembly GCF_059491885.1. NCBI lineage: Bacteria > Pseudomonadati > Pseudomonadota > Betaproteobacteria > Burkholderiales > Comamonadaceae > Variovorax > Variovorax sp. Varisp46. Next base: position 160,766 of record NZ_CP168515.1, on the reverse strand, counting down.
GACGACTTGCCGACCGTGCCGGTCACGCCCACCACGAAGCCCTTGTAGCGCGCCCGTGCGGCAGCGCCCATGGCCAGCATCGCGGCGATCGGGTCGTCCACCTGCAGCAGCGGAAAGGCCGGGTCGAGCCCGTCGACCGGGTGCGCGACCACGGCGCCGGCCAGCGCAGGGTGCAGGCCGGGCAGTTCGAGGTGACGGTCCCAGTTGTCGGTGCGCGGCTTGCTGTAGTTCTCGTGCGCGGCGAGCGTGCGGTAGTCGGAAGCGATGAAGAGAGAGGGCTTCGGCAGCAGCCCCATGTGGACCGGCCCGCGCACCACCGAGTTGACGGACCATCCGGGCAGCGGCTCGACCAGCCAGTGTCCGCCGGTGATCTGCTGCAGCTGCGCGACGGTCCACACAGGCTCGAGCTCGGAGCCCGCGCCGGGGCGGTCGGCCGCGAGCACGGGCGCGGCGCGCTCGGGCAAGGGCGTCGGAAAATCAGGCACGCGCAGGCCGCACCACAGCGGGAGCCGGCGCGCTGGCGGCAGCTCGGGCGCGTCGCCGCGCACGCGCACTTCGAGCTGCAGCACGTCGCTTTCCAGCAGGCCGGCGCGCGGCGCACGCAGGCCGTAGCGGTCGCGGTAGATGCGGCCGGGCTCCCAGCGGCTGGTGGGCCACATCCAGTCGCAGGGGTCGTGCTCCATGCCCTCGCCCCATGGCGGCATGCGGGTGCTGCGCATCGGCAACGCGCGAAATTGCACGCGCAGGTCGGCCGCGAGGGGTGCATCGACGGTCCAGAACGATTCGACCCACAGCAGCCGGCGCCCGACGATCTGCCGAGGCGCGCAGCGAACGCCCACCAGGCGCAGCGGGCCGATCTGCAGCGGCGTGATGCGCGCGTCGCCAGGCACCGCGTCGGCCAGCCACTCGGGCCGCGGTGCAGGCACAGCACCGACGAGGGGCGCCGGCCGCGCAACCGGCGCAACCGCGGAAGCCGGTTCGGGCCGGAAGGCGGGCCGCTCGGGCGGCGACAGCCGCACCGCGCAACGGCCTCCGGCCGCCGGGACCATCTCGGTGCCGAGCGCGCGGCATTGCGCGGCGAAGCGTTCGCTCAGTGCCTGCGCCTCGTCGCCCGCGAGCTGCCGCGAGAAGCCGAAGCCGACGCCGATGGGCGTGAACATCACTTCCTCGACGCCGCGCGGGCCCAGCGTCAGCGAGAACACGCCCGAATCCCCGAAGTCGTTGCGCACCGAATCGAACAGCAGGTCGCCGGCGTCGTGCAGGATCGGCCGGCCGCGGTAGATCTCGATGCCCTGCAGCACATGCGCCGAGGTGCCGAGGATCGCGTCCGCCCCGGCATCGACGATGGCATGGCCGACGGCGATCTCGGCCTGCGTCGGTTGGGTCTCCAGGTTGTCGCCCCAGTGCACCGCCACGAGCACCACGTCGGCCTCGCGGCGCGCGGCCTCTATGCGCGGTGCGAGCGTGGCGGTCCAGGCGGCCGGGTCGCCCAGCGGCAGCCAGGCAGCGCCCGCGCGTGCGGCAGTGGCAGCAAAGCGGGACTGCGTGGCGTCGAGCGAGAACAGCGCCACGCGCACGCCACCCGCGCGCCGGAACGCGGGCCGCAGCGCGGCCTCCGGCGTGCGGCCGGTGCCGGCATGGGCGATGCCCGCAGCATCCAGCAGGCCGTGCTGCTCCATGAGCGCATCGGGGCCGTAATCGCCGCTGTGGTTGTTGGCGGTGGCGACCATGCCGATGCCGGCCTCGGTCAGCACCGCGAGCATTTCGGGGCGGGCGCGGTAGTAGTAGGGAGCGGACTCGCCCTTGTCGACGCCCTGCTCGCCGCTGGCGGCGACCACGCATTCGAGGTTCACGATGCGCAGGTCGGCCTCGCGCAGCGCGGCGATGCCGCCGAGCATCCTGTGCGCGCCGCCGAGTTCGTGCAGCCGGTAGTGCTGGCGGCGCGCGAGGTTGACGTCGCCGCCCCAGGCGACGACGCCGGTCGCCGCCTTTGCCTGCTGCAGCGCCTCGCCCGCCTTCAGCATCCGGTGGTACGCCACATAGCCCGAGAGGTAGTGCTCCACGTCGTCGATGCGCACGCGGAAGCTGTGGTGCTTGATGAAGAACGAGCCCGCGATGCGCGCCGGGTTGCGGAAGAACATCGCCAGCTCGGGCCAGAAATGGCCGTTGGCGAGATAGCGCGCGCGGTACGCCAGCGCGCGGTCGAACTTGTCGCGGTCGAGCTCCACCAGCAGCGGGCGCAATGCGGGGTCGGCCTCCAGCCGCAGCACCATGTCGCGCGCGGCCATCATCAGTTCGAGCAGCGTGGGAAAGGTGGTGATGCGCTCCAGCACGAAGTCGAGGTACCCCGCCACGTTCTGCAGGCCGAACCGGTAGTAGCGCGTCTCGGGCCTGTAGCGCGTGAGTTCGTTGACGCAGTAGCTCAGCCAGTGGTCGTGCGCGCGCCAGTGCTCGGCGGCAATGAAATGCTCGAAGGCTTTCTCGACGACCGCGAGCCAGCGCGCGTCGCGCGTGAGCCCGTACAGGCGCATCAGGCCGAAGGCGGCTTCGCCGTCGTAGTAAATGACGCGGAACCGGTCCTTGACGTCGAGCGCGGGCGCGTTGAGCACGTGCACGAAGCTGCCGGTCTGCGGGTCCTGCATGTGGCGGATGCCGAGCGCGAGCTGCTCCAGCAGCGGCAGGTATTGCGGGTCGCCCGTGAGCTCGGTGTACTTGACCAGCGCGAGCAGGCACACGGCATTGCCGCCGAGCTTGATCTCGCTGCCGATGTCCAGCAGGTAGGCGGCGCGCGTGCCGTCCGGCAACTTGGCCTGGCGGATCAGCGTGCCGGTCAGGAAGGCCAGCGAGCGGTCGATGGCCGCCTTGAGCGCGTCGCTGCGCGTGAGCTCCCACGCCTCCAGCATTGCGTAGGTGGAGCTGGCATGGCGCAGCGTGTTGTAGGTGGGAATGGGGCGGTCGAAGCAGGGAAACCAGCCGTAGTGGAACTCGCCTGTGGGCTTGACCTGCTCGGCCAGGTAGTTGCCGGCGGCGTCGATCAGCGCGTGGACCTGCGGCGCGTTCCATTCGCGCAGCTCGCGGAATCCGGCCGCCTGCCCTTCGGCGGCGAGGGGCCAGGCACCCTCGGCGTCCACGTACACGGCCCGCGTGGTGAAGCACCAGACCCGCGCCGCGTCGTCCGCGGGAAAGTCGATCTCGCGGCCGAAGCGCCGCTTGCAGTGCAGGCGCAGGTTGCCCGTATTGGGTTCGGCATGCTCCACGTCGCCGTTGTAGAGGATCGCGCTGCCGAGCATTTCCTGCGCGAGCAGCGCGACTTCGAAGCGCGCATCGAAGGCGATGCCCTCGTTGAAGTAGTTGCGCTTGGTCTGCGCCAACTTCGCTTTCAGCGCGCCCCAGCTCATGGGCTCGACCTTGTCGACCACCTCGGCGCGCAGGCGCTGCGCTGCCTGGCCGGTGCGCTTCGCTTGCTCGGCGGCGGCACGCCATGCGGCGTCGAAGTCGGCGCCCCGGCCCGAAGCGACGCGGGCCCGGCTGCTGTCTTCGCCGACGGCCAGGAACACCACGCAGCCCGCCTCGTTGGTGGCAGTCGATGGCACGGGCAGCGCGCCCGCCGTATCCGCCAGGGCCTGCCGGGCGCGGCTCAGCAGATCGGCGAGAGGATTGGAGGCGGGCAGGGCAGCGATTTCAGCGTTCATGGAGAGCGGAGCGTTGCGGCGGCGGGGATGGTACCCCGCGGCAATGCTTTGCGCCGCGTCGGGTGCGTTTCGGAGGTGCGTGCACAGGGCACCCCGTCGGCGCGAGCGCGCCCCGAACGAGAGGCATCGTTTCAGCCCCAGGCCTCCATCACCGCGCTGCGCACCGCCTCCACCGCCACGGGACGTTTGCCCTCCCCCCGTGCAACCCAGCACAGCCACGTATGCGACCGCCAGCCGTTCCATATCGCAAGCTCGCCGTTGCGCTCGCCCTGCTCGGCCTGGTCGAGCCGCATCAGCCCCGCGCCCATGCCGCTCGCTACCATGCTGCGGATGGCGCTCTCGCCGTCGGCCGTGCGGCCCTGGCGGTATTCGCGGCCCGCGCCGGCGAACAGTTTTTCCAGATGCACGCGCAGGATGCATGAAGGCGGCGTGCCTACCCACGGCATGTTCGTGAGCTGGTCGAGCGACAGGCCGGGGTGCGCCTCGGCGACGGGCAACGGCAGGGCCACGACGAGATCGACCGCACCGAGGCGGCGCAGTTCCAGTCCTTCGATCTGCTCGCTGTCGCTGAGCACGTAGGCGCAATCAAGGTCGCCGCGCTGCACGGCGGAAAGCGTTTCGTACGACAGCCCCTGCCTCAGCTGCAGCGCAACCTGCGGATGGCGTTCCGCCAGCTTCACCAGCACCTCGCCGAGCCGCAGCGCCACGGGATCGACCACCGTGCCGAAACGCACCACGCCCTGCGCGGCGCCGCGCAGCTGATCGGCCGCCGAGCGCATGCGCGTGGCGGAGGCCAGCGTGCGTTCGGCCTCTTCGAGCAGGCTGAGGCCGGCCTCGGTGGGTGACATGCCGCGCGGCGTGCGCTCAAACAGCTTCACGCCGAGTTCGTCTTCCAGCGCCTTGAGTTGCGCGCTGACCGCCGGCGCGCTGGTGAACACGCGCTCGGCGGCGCGGGTCAGACTGCCTTCCTTCGCGATGGCGACGAAGGTCTTGAGTTGATAGAGCTCCATGGCGATGGATTGTGAGCTTCAGGGCCGGATCGGTCCGTTCGTTTTTCTGGAGCCCCCTGTCCAAAGAAGCGAATGGCAATGGCGGCCTCCAGCACCGATTCTTGGGGCATCGATCATTGCAAGAAGAGGCTCCCCCATGTTCCAACGCCAACGCCTGGGCGGCATCGCCGCGCTGCTGCTCGCCACCTCCGGGTGGGGCTCCCTGTTCCTTGTGAGCAAGGGCGTGCTGCACCATGTCGAACCGGTGTGGTTCACGCTGATCCGCTACACCCTGTCGGCGCTGCTGTTCGTACTGCTGATCCTGCCGCGCGGCGCGGCGCCCTGGCGCAAGCTGCGCAGCGGCCGGCTTCGGCGTGTTCAGCGTGATGCTGCTGGTCGGCCTTGCGCACTCGGTGCCTTCGCACGGCGCGGTGATCATCGCCACCACGCCCATGACCGCGCAGCTGGTGCGCTGGGCGCTCGACGGCGTGCGTCCGTCGCGAGCGACCTTGCTGACCAGCGCGCTGGCGCTGGCGGGCGTGGCGATCGTGTCGGGCCTGCTGTTCGGCGCGGGTGCGTCCGCCGGGTCGACGACGCTCTTCGGCGACGCCATCGCGTTCGCCGGCACGCTGGGCTGGGTCTGGTACACGCGCGGCGCCACGCGCTTTCCCGGACTCGACGTGATCGAGTACACCGCGCTCACGGTGCTGGCCTCGTGGCCCGTGCTGCTGGCCGCGGCAATCGGGGCCGCTGTGCTGGGCTGGTCGGCAGTGCCCAGCCTGGAAGGCCTGCGCCTGTCCTGGCAGGCCCTGTTCTTCGTGGGCGTGGTGCCTTCGGCCATCTCGGTGCTGGCTTTCAACTACGGCGTGCGCACGCTCGGGGCCGTCACGGGCACGGCGTTCCTGAACTTCGTGCCGGTGTCGGCGCTGCTGATGAGCGCGGCGCTGGGCAGGCTGCCTACGGTGAACGAGGCCGTGGGCATGGCGATGGTGGTGGTGGCGCTGCTGCTCCATACGGCGTCGAACCGCAAGGCTTCCGCGGCAAAGGCGGCGCAGGTCACACCGGCGCCGCAGACCTACCGCACCTGCGGAGCCGCCGCGCCATGATCACTGCCAGGGCCCTGTTCGATCAGCTCGCGATAGAAGAAGGTGGTGGCGCACAGCCCGCCCTGCGGCAACAGGGCAAAGCCGGGAATCGCGCCCACCCGCGTCCACCCCACGCGCGCATAGAGCCGCTCGGCTTCGGCGCTGGAGGTGTCGAGCACCAGCAGCGTCTTGCCGTGCTCGCGCGCCACCTGTTCGGCCGCCTGCATCAGCAGCGCGCCGATGCCCTTGCGGCGTGCGCGGCGGTGCACGAGCATCTTGGACACCTCGGCGCGGTGCGGCTGGTTCTCGGGCTGGGCCAGCACGAGCTGCACCGTGCCCACGATGCCTTCGGCGTCCTCGGCCACCAGCAACGCGCGTTCGCCGCGCGCCACACCGTCGGCCACGTGGCGCCAGAAGGCCTGGGCGCGCTCTTCGGCCAGCGGCTGCATGAAGCTCACCGATGCGCCGCCATCGACGCAATCGGCCAGCACGGCGGCAAGGCCCTGCAGCTGCGTGCCGGTGACGGTGGACAGCAGGCGGATGCGCGGCGCATCGGCAGTGAGGGTCGGCATGTTCATCTCCAGGAAAAGGGCGCGGTAGCGATCACGACGGCGTAGCGGGTGGTCTTGCGCGAGGGGTTGTAGTAGCTCATGGGACGGTCGAGCACCATCGCCAGGCAGTCGCCGGTTTCGAGCCGGTGGCGCTCGTCGCCCAGCGTGAGTTCGATGACGCCGTCGAGCACCCACACCTGCTGGTGAATCAGGGGTTCGCGCGCCGCTGTTTCATAGGCCACGCGGGCCTTGGACGGGAACATCACTTCGACGATCTGGATGGGCGATGCGAAACCGTCGGGCGACACGTTGCGCCGCACATAGCCGGAGTGCGGGTCGCGCCACTGCAGTTGGCCGGCCAGGCGCGCCACCGGATCGGCGGCGGGCGCGGGCGCCTCGAACAGCGAAGCCAGCGACACGCCGAGACCGGTTGCGAGCTTCTCGAGCAGCACGGCGGTGGGGCTGCTTTCGCCGCGCTCAATCAGCGAGATCATCGAGCGGCTCACCCCGCAGTGCGTGGCCAGCGCATCGAGCGAGAGGCCTCGGGCCGCGCGCAGGTCGCGCACGCGCTGGGCGATGCGGTCATTGAGGCCGGACGGGGCTTCCGTTTCGGCCGACTCCTTGATTTCCTTCATACTGGATTAAATGTCCACCATAAAGGAAATCGCGTCAAGCCCGCCGGCAGGCTGCTCCGATCAGCGAGAAGGGCCGACCAGCGCGGCGCGTGCCGCCTCGGAGGGAAACACGCAGGCCACGTCGTGCGCGCAGCCCGGCACTACCACGACCTCCCGGCGCTTGTCCGGCGCAAGCAGCTTGCGGTCGTACTGCGCATAGGCCAGGCCGCGCTGCATGCGAAACGAGCCTTGCGCAAGCGCCGCGCAGGACTTGTCGAGCACGCGGTATGCCGTGCCCTTCGCGTCGTTGCTGTCCAGCGCGCCTTCGAGATAGCTGATGTCGGCCTGCACGTACTGCTGGCGCGCCTGCGCGGCTGTGCGCCCGAAGTAGGCGGGCAGGCCGTCGGTGCCGTATTTCCAGCGGTTCATCTGCGGGCACGCGGATGCGTCAGGCACGGAGAAGCCGGTCACGGAGGCGCCGTCAGGCGAGAGCTGCGGACGCACCGGATCGAAGTAGAGCCAGGTGCTCGGATCGGCCACCACGTAGCGCATCGCCGGATTGCCCGCCGCCGTGCCGTCGTGCTGCGTGAAGGCGATGTAGCGCTGCACGAACTGTCCGCCCGCCGAGAAACCCGCGACGGTGATGGTGCGCAGGCTGGGCCAGCGCAGCGCGATGTCGGCCACCAGCGCGTCCATCACCGCGAAGGACCCGATGCGGCTGCCCGAGGCCGAGCGCGCGCCTTCGAGCCAGGAGCCGCAGGTCCACAGCAGGTCGCCGGGCTGCGCGACGGGCACGCCCACCGTGTTGCAGCGTCCGGCCACCGCCTTGTCGGCCGCGACCTGGAAGAGCGGCGCGATCACCAGCGTGTCGCCGAGCGCATCGGCGTTGCGAAGGGTGCTCAGCGCTGCCTCGAATGTCTTGTTGGCGTCGCGCGAATGGCCGTGCATGGCGATCAGCGCTTTCGTCGGCCCGGCGGTGGCGCCTGTCGCCGGTGCATCGGGATCGAGCGAGGAGTAGTAGTGCAGCGCGCCTCCGGATCCTGGCGGTGTGAAGCTGCGGAAGCATCCAGCGGCGGCCGAATTCAAACAGGTGGAGGCATCGGCCGTTGCCGCATGCGTCGGCCAGGGCGCGATGCACGCGGCCGCGAGGGCCAAGGAAAAGAACCATCTGTAGCTGAGCATGTTCGTGCGACTCCCGGGATGGAACGGAACGCGGATTCTCTGCCCACCGCCCCCGACGAACCTGACTTGTCCGCTGCTTTACATAGCGTTTTACTCTATCGAAGCGCCGTTCTTTGAACACAAATTCGGCATCGGGACGCGGATCATCCAACAATTCCCAGCACAAACCTCCCATGAGCCCCGACCCTCTGCCCTCTTCCTTCACGGCATTCGCCGACGGACTGCCGCCCGATCCCTCGCCGCTGCGCGCCCTCATCACAGCGGCCTGTCGCCGCCCCGAACCGCAGGCACTGCCACCGCTGCTCGCGCAGGCCCGGCTGCCCAAAGGCCAGGCAGAGGAAGCACAGGAACTCGCCCACCGCGTCGCGCAGCAATTGCGCGACCGCAAGAACGCAGGCGGCCGCGCCGGCCTCGTGCAGGGCCTGCTGCAGGAATACGCGCTGTCGTCGCAGGAAGGCGTGGCGCTGATGTGCCTGGCCGAGGCGCTGCTGCGCATTCCCGATGCCGAGACGCGCAACGCGCTGATCCGCGACAAGATCGCGCACGGCCAGTGGCAATCGCATGCGGGCCGCAGCCCTTCGGTGTTCGTCAACGCCGCGACCTGGGGCCTGCTGCTGACGGGCAAGCTCGTGGCCACGCACAGCGAAACCAGCCTGTCGGCCGTGCTCACGCGCCTGATCGGCAAGGGCGGAGAGCCGCTGATCCGCAAGGGCGTGGACATGGCGATGCGCATGATGGGCGAGCAGTTCGTCACCGGCGAAACCATCGCACAGGCGCTCGGCAATGCGCGCGAGCTGGAGGCCGAGGGCTTTCGCTATTCGTACGACATGCTCGGCGAAGCGGCGCTCACCATGGAAGACGCGAAGCGCTACCGCGTGGCCTACGAAGAGGCGATCCACGCGATCGGCAAGGCCTCGAACCACCGCGGCGTGTATGAAGGGCCGGGCATCTCGATCAAGCTCTCTGCGCTGCACCCGCGCTACAGCCGTGCGCAGTACGCGCGTGTGATGGCCGAGCTGTATCCGGTGCTGCGCGAGCTCGCGCTGCTGGCGCAGCAGTACGACATCGGCCTGAACATCGACGCCGAGGAAGCCGACCGCCTCGAACTCTCGCTCGACCTGCTGGAGCGGCTGTGCTTCGAGCCGGCGCTCGCGGGCTGGAACGGCATCGGCTTCGTGATCCAGGCGTACCAGAAGCGCTGCCCGTTCGTGATCGACTTCGTGGTCGATCTCGCGCGCCGCAGCCGGCACCGGCTGATGGTGCGCCTGGTGAAAGGCGCCTACTGGGACAGCGAGATCAAGCGCGCGCAGATCGACGGGCTCGGCGGCTACCCGGTCTACACGCGCAAGGCCTACACCGACGTGTCGTACCTCGCCTGCGCGCGCAAGCTGCTCGATGCGCCCGATGCCGTCTACCCGCAGTTCGCGACCCACAACGCCCACACGCTGGCCGCGATCTACACGATGGCGGAGCCGTCGCGCTATCAGCCGGGGCAATACGAGTTCCAGTGCCTGCACGGCATGGGCGAGCCGCTGTACGAACAGGTGGTCGGCCCGCTCGGGCGGCCGTGCCGCATCTACGCGCCGGTGGGCACGCACGAGACGCTGCTGGCCTACCTGGTGCGCCGCCTGCTGGAGAACGGTGCCAATACCTCGTTCGTGAACCGCATCGCGGACCCGGCGATCCCGCTCGACGCGCTGGTGGAAGACCCGGTCGCCACGGTCGAGCGCATGGCTGCGCAGGAAGGCACGATGGGCCTGCCGCATCCGGCCATTGCGCTGCCCGCGGCGCTGTACGGCCAGCAGCGCGCCAACTCGCAAGGGCTCGACCTCGCAAACGACGACAGCCTTCGCGCACTGGGCCATGCGCTGGCCGGCAGCGCCCTTGAAAACTGGCACGCGGCGCCGATGCTCGCGCAAGCCGTGCCGCACGGCGAGGCGGCCGACGTCGCCAATCCCGCCGATCATCGCGACATCGTCGGACAGGTGCAGGAAGCCACGCTGGCCGACGTCGAATCGGCCATTGCCCAGGCCCATGGCATCGCTCCGGCATGGGCCGCCACGCCACCCGCCGAACGCGCCGCCCTGCTCGAACGCGCCGCCGGCAAGCTCGAGGAAGGCATGCCCCGGCTGCTCGGCCTGCTGACGCGCGAGGCCGGAAAAACGTTCGCCAACGCCATCGCCGAAGTGCGCGAGGCTGTCGACTTCCTGCGCTACTACGCGGCGCAGGCACGCAGCGACTTCTCGAACGACACGCACCGCGCGCTCGGCCCGATGGTCTGCATCAGCCCGTGGAACTTTCCGCTGGCGATCTTCACCGGCCAGGTGGCGGCCGCGCTCGCGGCGGGCAATCCGGTGCTGGCCAAGCCAGCCGAGCAGACACCGCTCGTCGCGGCCGAGGCGGTGCGCGTGCTGTGGGAGGCCGGCGTGCCGCGCGCCGCGGTGCAGCTGCTGCCCGGCCGGGGCGAAACCGTCGGCGCCGCGCTGGTGGCGGACGCGCGCGTTCAGGGCGTGATGTTCACCGGCTCGACGGAGGTGGCGCGCATCCTGCAGAAGACGCTCTCGCAGCGGCTGGGCGCGCATGGCGCCCCCGTGCCGCTCATCGCGGAGACCGGCGGGCAGAACGCGATGATCGTCGACTCGTCGGCGCTCGTGGAGCAGGTGGTCGCGGACGTGATGGCCTCGGCCTTCGACAGCGCCGGACAACGCTGCTCCGCGCTGCGCGTGCTGTGCGTGCAGGAGGAAGCGGCCGACCGGCTCGTCGAGATGCTCAAGGGCGCGATGGCCGAGGCCTGCATCGGCAACCCCGCGCGGCTGGCCGTCGACGTCGGCCCGGTGATCGACGCCGAGGCGCGCGACGGCATCGAGCGCCACATCGCGGCCATGCGCTCGAAGGGCCGCAAGGTCTTCCGCCAGGCCCGCGAATACGCGCACGACACGCGCAACGGCACCTACGTGGTGCCCACGCTGATCGAGCTCGACAGCATCGCGGAGCTACAGCGCGAGGTGTTCGGGCCGGTGCTGCACCTCGTGCGCTACCGCCGCCGCGACCTGGGTGCGCTGGTCGGGCAGATCAACGGCACGGGCTACGGGCTGACGCTGGGCGTGCACACGCGCATCGACGAAACCATCGCGCAGATCGTGGAGAACGCCAAGGCGGGCAACGTCTATGTGAACCGCAACATCGTCGGCGCGGTGGTGGGCGTGCAGCCGTTCGGCGGCGAGGGCCTGTCGGGCACCGGGCCGAAGGCCGGCGGGCCGCTGTACATGCTGCGCATGCTGTCGGCGCGGCCCGACGATGCGATGGCGCGCGCGGTGGCGGATGCCGCTTCGGCGCCGCAGGCCGGACTGTCGGCGCTGTCGCGCTGGGCGCAAGCCACCGGCCGCCCCGCGCTGGCGGCGCAATGCGCGCGCTTTGCCGCGCAGTCGCGCTCGGGCAGTTCGCGCACGTTGGCCGGCCCGACCGGCGAGCGCAACGTCTACACGCTGGCGCCGCGCGAAGCGGTGCTGTGCCTGGTCGACCCGGGTGCGGATGCAGAAGCGGACCGGCTGGCGCAGCTGGCCGCCGTGCTGTCGGTCGGCAGCACCGCGATCTGGCCCGCCGACGCCGCCGCGCAGGGCCTTCGCGCTTCGCTGCCGGCCGAAGTGCAGCAGTGCGTGGCCATCGCGAACGACTGGGCGTCCGACACAGTGGTGTTCGACGTCGCGCTGCGCCACGGCAGCGCGCAAGGCCTGCCGGGCGTGATGCAGCGCATCGCGGCGCGCCCGGGCCCGATCGTCGGCGTACGCGCCTTCGCGACCGGCGACGCGGACATACCGCTCGAAAGCCTCGTGGTGGAGCGCGCACTCAGCATCAACACGGCTGCGGCGGGAGGCAACGCGAGCCTGATGACGATCGGCTGAACGCGCGCCGCCGACACCCGCTATTTGTCGAAGGCCGGATCGACGGGCACGCGGTAGCCGTTCACCAGCCGGTTGGTCTCGTTGGCCATGCCGACCACGGCCATCAGCTCGGCGAACATCGCGGGCGTCATGCCGGCCTTCTCGGCACCGGCGTGATGGCTCGCGATGCAATAGCCGCAGCTGTTGGTGACGCTCACGGCGAGATAGACCATCTCCTTCACGACCGGGTCGAGCGCGCCGGGCGCCATCACTTCCTTGAGGCTGCTCCAGGTGCGCCTGAGCGTGGCCGGGTCGTTGGCGAGGTACTTCCAGAAGTTGTTGACGTCCGGCACGTTGCGCGTGGTCCTGATGTCGTCGAAGACCGCCCTGACTTCCTCGGAAGCGGCGGCGTATTCGATGGGCTGGGGTTTCATGCAAGGCTCCTGGTGTCGAAGGCTGTTGTCCTTGAATACGCCCGAGCCTGGTTCGGGACTCTCCGGAACCAGGCTCGGGCTGTACTGCTGCTCGGCGCGGCCGCAACCGGCCGCCCGCAATCACCGCAGGTCGAAGCGATCGAGGTTCATCACCTTGGTCCAGGCGGCCACGAAGTCCCGCACGAAGACCTGTTGCGAATCACTGGCCCCATAGACTTCCGCGACCGCGCGCAGCTGCGAGTTGGAACCGAACACGAGGTCGGCCACGGTGCCGGTCCACTTGAGCGCGCCCGTCTTGCGGTCGCGTCCCTCCAGCACGCCGTCGGTCGTCGCGGACTTCTTCCAGCCGGTGTTCATGTCGAGCAGGTTCACGAAGAAGTCATTGCTGAGCGTCTCCGGGCGCTTGGTGAAGACGCCGTTGCCGGACTGGCCCACGTTCGCATTCAGCACCCGAAGGCCACCGACCAGCACCGTCATCTCGGGTGCGGTGAGGGTCAGCAGTTGCGCCTTGTCGAGCAGCAGCCCCGCGGCGGACGCCCCGTCGATCCCCTTGCGGAGATAGTTGCGGAAACCGTCGGCCTGCGGCTCCAGCGGAGCGAAGGAGGCAGCGTCGGTCTGCGCCTGCGAAGCGTCCATGCGTCCCGGCGAGAAGGGCACCGTCACGTCCTGCCCGGCCTTCTTCGCCGCAGCCTCGACCGCCGCATTGCCGGCCAGCACGATCAGGTCGGCGAGCGAGACCTTCTTGCCGTCGGACTGCGCGCCGTTGAACTCCTTCTGGATGCCTTCCAGCACCGACAGCACCTTCGACAGCTGGGCCGGCTGGTTCGCCTCCCAGTCTTTCTGCGGCGCGAGGCGGATGCGCGCACCGTTGGCGCCACCGCGCTTGTCGCTGCCGCGGAAGGTCGAGGCCGAGGCCCAGGCCGTGCCCACGAGTTGCGATACGGTGAGGCCCGAGGCGAGGACCTTGGCCTTCAGCGCTGCGACGTCCTTGTCGTCGACCAGCGGATGGTCCACGGCGGGAATCGGGTCCTGCCAGATCAGCTCTTCCTTCGGCACCAGCACGCCGAGGTAGCGGGCACGCGGCCCCATGTCGCGGTGCGTCAGCTTGAACCAGGCGCGGGCGAACGCATCGGCGAATTCCTGCGGGTTGGCCATGTAGCGGCGCGAGATCTTCTCGTAGGCCGGATCGACGCGCATGGCCATGTCGGCGGTGGTCATCATCGGGGCGTGGCGCCTGGCCGGGTCATGCGCATCGGGCACGGTGTCCGCGCCGGTGCTGCCCTTGGGCTTCCACTGGTGCGCGCCCGCGGGGCTCTTGGTGAGTTCCCATTCGTAGCCGAACAGCGTCTCGAAGTAGCTGTTGTCCCATTTGGTGGGCGTGGGGGTCCAGGCACCTTCGATACCGCTGGTGGTGGCGTGGACGCCGATACCGCTTTCGAAGCTGTTCTTCCAGCCCAGGCCCAGTTCCTCGATGTCGGCGCCTTCAGGCTCCGCGCCGACCTTGGCCGGGTCGCCCGCGCCATGGGCCTTGCCGAAGGTGTGGCCGCCTGCGGTCAGCGCCACGGTCTCCTCGTCGTTCATGGCCATGCGGGCGAAGGTCTCGCGGATGTCGCGCGCCGAGCCGAGCGGGTCGGGGTTGCCGTTCGGTCCTTCGGGGTTCACGTAGATCAGGCCCATCTGCACGGCGGCCAGCGGATTGGCGAGCTCGCGATCGCCGCTGTAGCGCTCGTCGGCCAGCCACTTGCCTTCCGGCCCCCAGTAGATGTCCTCTTCGGGCTCCCAGATGTCCGGGCGGCCGCCGGCGAAACCGAAGGTCTTGAAGCCCATCGACTCCAGTGCGACGTTGCCGGTGAGGATCATCAGGTCGGCCCAGGAAATCTTGCGGCCGTATTTCTGCTTGATCGGCCACAGCAGCCGGCGCGCCTTGTCGAGGTTGCCGTTGTCGGGCCAGCTGTTGAGGGGGGCGAAGCGCTGCGCGCCGTTGCCCGCGCCGCCGCGGCCATCGGAGGTGCGGTAGGTGCCCGCGGAGTGCCAGGCCATGCGGATGAACAGCGGGCCGTAGTGGCCGTAGTCGGCGGGCCACCAATCCTGCGAATCGGTCATCAGGGCTTGGAGGTCCTTGATCACCGCGTCGAGGTCGAGGCTCTTGAACTCCTCGGCATAGTCGAACGCCTCGCCCATGGGATTGGACTTGGCGGTGTGCTGGTGCAGCAGCTTCAGGTTCAGCTGGTTGGGCCACCAGCCTGCATTTGCCGAAGCACCCGTCATGGAGTGCGTGCGCGCATGGCCCGGGAAGGGGCACTTCGTTTCATCGGACAAGGGGTTCTCCTTTGGTTGTCGATCACTCGCGATCGGAGCCAGTCTAGGTTTGGACTGCCCCTTCAACAACCAGATTGAGCATATTGATCTCATAGCGCATTGCTATGAGATCGCCTTCGGTCTTGCGGAGAGCCCCCTGCGCGCGAACTCAGGCCATGGCGTCGAGTTCCTCCATCAGCTCTTCCTTGCGCGCGGCCAGTTGCCCGCGCATGGCGACCAGGTCCAGGCCGCGGGCGGCGCGCGCCTTCACGAAGATCTCGTTGCGCTCTTCCTTCACATGATGGTCGATGTATTCGCCAAGGACGATGACCTTGGCATCGAACTTTTCGTCGATCTCCGTGGCTTCCTGGATCTGCGCGATCAGGTCCTTGGCGCTTGCATGCTCCACCTCGGCTTCGTCGAGCAGGTCCGTCTCCTTGATGGCCGCGCGCACCGCGGGGTAGAAGATCTCTTCCTCTATCTGTGCATGGACGGTGAGTTCCGTGCAGATGTGGTTGGTGAGTTCGCGCTTCTTGCTCTCCGCAGAAGCCGCGCGCGCTATCACGAAGGCCCGGTAGCCGGGGTTGTTGCCCAGTGTCAGATGAGGGTGTTGGCCTTGTCTTGTTCGAGGCCCCAACTACTGGAACGACATCGACTTCATCGCCGATGCGTGAGCCCTGACTCATCTTCCTTTCAGATAGGAACCATCTAGAAAAACAGGCTGTTCCGATGGATGGAGCGCCCCTACTCTTTGGACATGCAGATCGCCGACGTTGGTGCCCTGCTGACAACCATCCCAAGTCCCTACCGTCCAGAAGAGAGCCCATCATGAGCACAGTCATCCGTTTCCACGCCTACGGCGGCCCCGAAGTCCTGCAGGTGGAAGACCGCAGCGTCGGCGCGCCGGGTCCCGGCCAGGTGCGCCTGCGCCACGACGCCATCGGCGTCAATTTCATCGACACGATCTTTCGCCAGGGCATCTATCCGGTGGCCTTGCCGTCGGTGCCGGGCGTCGAGGGCGCCGGTGTGGTCGAGGCTGTCGGCCCCGGCGTCGAGACGTTCGCCGCGGGCGATCGCGTGGCCTACTTCCTGGCGCCGGGCAGCTATGCGGCCGATCGGCTGATTGAAGCCGAGGCGCTGGTGAAGCTGCCTGACGACGTTTCGACCGAACAGGCGGCCACCGTGCTGACCAAGGGCCTGACCGCATGGACCGCGCTGAACGGGTTCCACCGACTGCAGCCCGGCGAAACGATCCTGGTGCAGGGCGCGTCCAGCAGCGTCGGCTTGCTGCTCGCCCGTTGGGCCAGGGCCCGGGGCGCCACAGTCATCGGCACCGCGGGCGCTGGCAAGCGCGATGCCCTGCGCGCCGACGTGCACCACGCGCTGGTCTCCAGCGACGCCGACCTCGCTGCGCAGATCCGCACGATCGCACCGCAGGGTGTCGACATCGTCTACGAGTTCGTCGGAAAAGCCACCTTCGCGGCCTCGCACGCGAGCGTTCGCGACGGCGGGACGATCGTCAACATCGGCGCCGCCTCCGGTGCACCCGAGATCGACGCGCCCTCGCTCGCGGCCCGGGGTGTGAAGGTGCTCGGCGGCCCGATGGCGCAGCATCTGCAAGGCGATGCGCGCGCCCGGGCGACACGCGCAGTGTTCGATGCGCTGCGCGCCGGCGTCTTCGGCCAGATCGAGGTCACGCGCTATCCGCTGTCGGCTGCGGCCACTGCGCATGCAGACATCGCAGCCCGCAGTCGCTCGGGGTCGGCCATCCTGGTGCCTTGACCCGACGCGCCTTCGGCGCTTCCCTATAAAAGAAAAAAAGCCCGCCAGCAATACTGGCGGGCTTTTTTTGCATTCAAGCAAGTGCCGTGATCGCATCACCCTTCTCTGCGTGACGCGCGCCTGCGAAACGCTGCAGGCATGAAGGCCTTGAGGGCGGCGGGCGCGAAGGGCGAAAGTATCGGCCGCCCTCCTCCACCCGACGCCGCAACGCCGATACGGCGAGGTCCTAGCGGAACAGCAGGCCGATGCCGAAAACGATCCCGGCCGTCGCAAACGCCGTCAGCAGGCAAGGAAGAACGAAGAGCGCAACGCCGAGGTCTTCGTGGTGCTTGTCGATGAAATTCCAGAGCTTCATTTCGATCTCCTGATGGGATGATTCAAGTGACAGGTTAGGGAGATTTCGCCTCGCGCAGAAGCCTGAATTTCTCGATCCGAGCCATCGATTCGACCGATGGATGGCGCTCTGGCTTCAACGCAATCTGCCGGGAGTCGCCTCCCCGCCCCCGCGAAAAAAAGCCCGCCCCATCACTGGGGCGGGCCTTGTGTTCACGTCAGCTCAGCGGGCGGCCAGCGAATGACGCGGCACCTGCTTGCGGTTGTCGATGCTGAAGGCACCGGCGCCGAAGGCCACGACCTGGACCAGGCCACCGGCCATCGCGAGGTTCTTCAGGAAGTGGAACAGCTGGTTCTGGTCGCCCAGCGCGTGGTGGAAGATGAGCGCAGAGACGATCGAGAAGGCCGCGAGCCCGGCTGCAACCACCCGGGTGCGGTAGCCCGCCACAAGCAGCGCACCGCCACCCAGTTCGACGGCAATTGCCGCAAGGTAGCCGAGCAGCGGCGCTGGCAGCCCGACGGATGCGATGTACCCCTGGGTTGCCTCGGGCGCCGCGATTTTTCCGAGGCCGCTGATGATGAAGATCGTGGCCAGGAGGATGCGTCCGACGAAAGGCAGGACGGAGTTCTTGTTGTCGATGGTTGTGTTCATGATGAATTTCCTAAGGTTGGTTGAAAGCACAGGGTTGAAAAAAAGAGCGAGATGGAATCAACGGATGCGTCCGTCCGCACGAAGCTGCCGCCCGAGCCGGGCGATTTCCGCCTCGCCTCGTTGAAGCGCCTCGGGCGAGGTGTGAACGGAGTAGTAGCCCAGCACCAGGTCGTGCGGGTGCTTCACGGCCGACCCGACGATGAAGTCGGTGTCGCCTTCGGCAGTGAAATCGATGGCGCTGTTCGATTCGTCGAACACCGCGAGCTCGCCTTGCAGCCGGTCGCCGGCCACCAAGAGTCCGCCGCGGTGCACGTGGGTCCAGGCCACGTCGTGCCCCGCGGGCGGCTGGTAGCGCCAGCGCTCGCCCGCGGCCAGCCGCACGTGCAGCAGGTTCATGCCTTCCGGCGCGGCCACGCGGCTGTGCGCGCCGGCATGGCGCCCCAGCACGATGCGCGCGGGGCCGGCCTGCGGCACGGCCTCGGCGGGCAGGTATTGGCTTTGCGCCATGCGGTTCTCCAGGCTGCGCGGCAACGCGACCCACACCTGGTAGCCCTGGAAGCGCTCGAACCCGCTCGGGCTCGCGTCGTGCCACACGCCATCCCCGGCC
Organism: Variovorax sp. Varisp46; assembly: GCF_059491885.1. NCBI lineage: Bacteria > Pseudomonadati > Pseudomonadota > Betaproteobacteria > Burkholderiales > Comamonadaceae > Variovorax > Variovorax sp. Varisp46. Next base: position 142,666 of record NZ_CP168515.1, on the reverse strand, counting down.
CGCATCCATTCGACGCTGCCCGCGGACAGCGTGCCCGACGCGCCGGTCGTGTCCTCGTAACGCAGGTCGCCCGAGAGCAGCACGGTGATCGTTGCAATGCCCGAATGCGGATGCATCGGGAACAGCGCGTTGCCGGTCGGCTTGAAATCGAAGTAGTCGAGAAAGACGAACGGCTTGATCAGCTCGCCGAGGTCCGCGGGGCTGACGACGCGCGTGACCGGTCCGTGCGCCCGGCCCCGGGTGCGGGCCACGATGCGGCGTGTCTGAACAGACAGGGCCGGCGGGGATTCGCTGACTGCGTGCTCCATGAAATTTCCTTCAGGTGATGAGATGGCCTGAAGGTTAGGAGCTGGACATCCCCCTGAGAAGCCTATATCTTTCGATGAAAACCATCCAAAGGAACGATAGATGCTCGACGGCTTGTCCATGGACCAACTGCGCACCTTCATCGCGGCAGCCGACGAAGGCAGCTTCTCGGCGGCGGGCCGCAAGCTGCGCCGGGCGCAATCGGTGGTCAGCCAGACGCTGGCCAACCTCGAGGCGCAGATCGACGTGCAGCTGTTCGACCGCTCGGCGCGCTACCCGCAGCTCACCGAGCAAGGCACCGCCCTCCTCGCAGAGGCCCGCGCGGTCGTGAGCAGCATGAACGGCTTCAAGGCCAAGGCGCGCACCATGGCCGAAGGGCTGGAGCCCGAGCTGTCGGTCGCGGTGGACGTGATGTACCCGATGGAGTCGCTGACGGTGGCCGTCGGCCTGTTCCGCGCGGCCTTTCCCCATACGCCGCTTCGGCTCTATGTGGAGGCGCTGGGCGCCGTCATCCAGCCCGTGCTGCAGGGCACGTGCCGCCTGGGCATCATCGGGTCCATGCCCGTCGTGCCCGATGCCGTGGAGGCCGAGAAGCTGCTCGACGTGCCCATGGTCACGGTGACGGGCAACGCGCATCCGCTGGCGCGCCGCAAGGGGCTGATCCGGATGCGCGAGCTGGAAGACCACGTGCAGCTGGTCCTCACGGACCGCACGAGCCTGTCGGACGGCAAGACCTATGGCGTCTTCTCGCCCTCGACCTGGCGCCTGGCGGACCTGGGCGCGAAGCACGCCTTCCTGCGCGCGGGGTTCGGCTGGGGACACATGCCACAGGCCATGGTACGGCACGACCTGGACACCGGCGCGCTGGTGCAGATCCAGATCGAGAACTTCCAGCCGCGCACACCGCCCATCGCGATGTTCGCGGCCTACCGCAAGGATGCGCCGCCGGGGCCGGCCGGGCGCTGGTTTCTCGAGCAGCTCAAGCAGGCCGATTCGCCCGCCCGCGCGTGATGCAGCGAGGCGGCGCTACGCGAGCGTCGCCCGCGCAAGAAACGGCGCCAGCTGTGCGCGCGCCATCTCCGGCGTCACGACATCCGCGGTCGCGAGCTTCTCGTAGCTGTAGCTCTGCGGATCGTCGTAGATGCGCTCCGAGATCAGCTTGGGCTGCGCGTCGCGCGTGTACGTGAAGATCTGGAACAGGTGGTGGTTCATGAGGTACCAGGCGCGCGGGTCGGCATCGACCGGATGGTCCTTCAGGCAGGCACCGGGCACCACGTGCGTCCAGACGGCCTCGGTGGTCACGCCGTAGTCCTCCACCCCCATGTTCATCGTCCGGGCGCCCATGACGTTCTGCCGGGTCTCGAAGGTCTGCCGGTAGAAACCCTCCACTGCCGCCTTGCCCGACAGGACATGCACCGCCCCCCGGTCGCCGACGCGGTACTCGGGCTCGTCGACCGTGAGCTCGGGCACGATGATCCGGTCCCAGTAGCCCGCCACCTCCAGCAGCAAGTGCCGCAGGTAGTTCTTCAGGATGGCCCGGTGCAGCGGCTTCTCGGTCGCCTGCAGAAAGGCCTCGACCTGGCGCGGCCACTCGGTGACGTCGAACTTCGGCGGCACGCGCATCAGCGTCAGTGCGTCCGCGGTGTCCAGGCGCTGGTTCTTCGGGTTCACGGGCTCGGCGTGCATGGTGTTTCTCCTGTCCAGGCGCGGTTCAGATCACCGACAGCAAGCCGCCGTCCACGAGCAGCGCGATGCCGCTCACATAGCTGGCCATGTCCGAACCGAGCCACGCCACCGCGTCCGCGATCTCGGAGGGCTTGCCGAGCCGGCGCAGCGGCGTGCGCTGCCGAAAACCTTCGGACGCGGCGGCGATACCCGGGTTCGTGCGCACCAGGTGGGTGTCGATGACGCCCGGCGCGACCGCGTTGACGCGGATGCCGTCGGGCCCGAGCGCATCCGCCAGGGCCTTGGCCATGAGCACCACGCCGCCCTTGCTGGTGGAATAGGCCACGGTCATGCCGGCGCCTGCGATCCCGCCCATGCTGGCCATCAGCACGATGCTGCCGGCCTTGCGATTCGCCTTCATCTGCCGCGCGGCGGCTTGCGCGCTGAACAGCACGCCGTCGAGGTTGACGGTCATCAGGCGCCGGTAGTCGTCTTCGGCCACGTCGGGGCCGTCCGAGCGCAGCGTGATGCCGGCGTTGGCGACCATCACGTCGACGCCGCCGAATTCCGCCGCCGCCTCGACCAGCGCATCGACCTGCGCGCGCTGGCTCACGTCCGTGCGGTGAAAGCGCACGGCCACGCCCAGCGCCTCGATCTCCGAGGTCGTGGTGCGGCCGCCTTCGTTCGACGTTTCGGTGATGTCCGAGACGATCACCGCCCTGGCGCCATGCTGCGCGGCGCCGATGGCGATCGCGCGCCCGATGCCGCTGGCGGCGCCGGTGACGACAACGACCTTGTCTTTGAGAATGTCGCTCATTGCCGTGCTCCCTCGCGGGCGCTTGCGGCGGCCGGCGGCCACGCGCCGAGCTGCTGCAGCAGCGAAAAGAGGTTGGCCACGCCCCAGTGCTCGGTGATCTTTCCGTCCTGCACGCGCATCGCGTCGACGGTCTCGAAGTGGATCTTGCGGCCCGTGGGCGCAATCCCGAACACCTCGCCCTGGTGCGTGCCGTGGTAGGTCTTGAAGGTCGTCACCACATCGCCGTCCACGCGCTGCCAATGGATCTCGGCATGGAAATCGGGAAACGCGGCGCGAAGCGTCTTGTACAGGCCCAGGGCGCCCGCCTTGTCGGGCGTGCAGTTGGGCTGCGGCGTGTGGTCGAGAAAGTTGTCGGCAAAGAGCGCGTCGAAGAGCGCGTAGTCGCCGCCGCCCTGGACCTCTTCGGTGTTGCGGCGCACGACGGCCTTGGCCGCTTCGCCTGCGGTGTTCTGCTGGCTCATGGTGGTTCTCCTTGGCAGCCCGGCACTCAACCGAAAAGCTTGGCCGCGGTCCGGGCCACCAGCTCGCCCTGGTGGCGCGCGCCGGCCAGATCGATTTCGGTCGGCTGGCGCGATCCGTCGCCGCCGGCCACGGTCGTGGCGCCGTAGGGCGCGCCGCCGACGATCTCGTCCATACTCATCTGGCCCTGGTGGCTGTACGGCAGACCCACGATGGTCATGCCGAAGTGCAGCAGGTTGGTGATGATCGAGAACAGCGTCGTCTCCTGGCCGCCGTGCTGCGTGGCGGACGAGCTGAAGGCCGCCCCCACCTTGCCGTTGAGCGCGCCGCGCGCCCACAGGCCGCCGGCCTGGTCCAGGAACGCCGCCATCTGCGACGACATGCGGCCGAAGCGCGTGCCGGTGCCGACGATGATCGCGTCGTACTTTTCGAGATCGGCCACTGCTGCGACCGGCGCCGACTGGTCGAGCTTGAAGTGCGCGCCCTTCGCGACTTCCAGCGGCACGGTCTCGGGCACGCGCTTGATGTCGACCTCGGCACCGGCACTGCGGGCGCCTTCGGCGATGGCCCGGGCCATCGTTTCGATGTGGCCGTAGGACGAGTAGTACAGGACAAGAACTTTGCTCATGGGTATCTCCTGGAAAGGAATCGCCGAACGCCGGCGGACGAAGAACGAAGACTGAACTTCGATGACATGGCGCTAGCGTAGGAGCCAGGCATCTCTCGCGAAAGCCTGTTTGTTTCGATGGAATCCATCGAGAAAATGGATGGACTACTGCACCGGAAAAGGGGGTTCCCATCGGCCCCCTAATGCGCCGTCGTCCATGACGGCAAGAGCGTCGTGCTGCAGATGCGCATGGGCTGGCTGTTGAGTGCCACCGAAAATTGCCCCCTTAAGGTCAGAGGTCGGTGGAATCCAACATAGAGAACCTGCCGCGGGCAAAAGCGCCCTTGAACTCAGTTTGAGTTGTGAGTGCGACAGACTCTATTGTTCTTGACTGACTTTATTGTGATTGGGCAAAGCTGTTCGTCGCCGTTGAAGTCTGAGACACACATGTGTATGAGAATGCACATCTCGAACCCTACGATCTGAGTTTAAAGTCCGAGACGAGGTCCGCGACACGGGAATTTTGTCTCGAACCCGTCCACAAATGTCTGAGACATGTGCAGCCGCCAATGCCTAGATCGCTCGGCCTGATCGGCCTAGGGGCCGCTAGACAAGACTCTTAGCCCTCCGAGAGGAGTGTCCGGAAGACCCGAGCGCGCCCATCTAGAGACCCGCCGAACTCGTCACCTTGGATCAACTGCCATGCCTCAAACTGGCTCACTCGCCGCCAATCTCCACGAAGGATCCCGCTCTGAGTACCTAGCTCAGTATGCGCTTTCCGCACTCGGCATGGCAGCACTTCTGCCGCGACAGGAAGATGTGGGAATCGATCTGCAGTGCGCCCTTGGTGAGCGTATCGGCCAGCGCTTGTCCATTCGTAACTACTACCTTGCGCAGGTCAAAAGCACCGATGACTTTGGCTCCTACGAAGGCCAAGACTCCGTGAAGTGGCTATGCGCGCATCGCTACCCATTAATCTTCGTCCACGTCAAAAAGCGCACGGGCGACATTGCGATCTATCAGACGGCTGAGTTGGTCCAAATCACCCATCTCAATGCACTGCGCGTCACCCCGCAACCGGGCGGTCCCGCCCCTTCGTTTTCCGCGCGACACGGCAGCGAGGAGGAGGTCGTGCTGACATTAGGGCCACCGATCCTCGCGTTCAGTGTCGCAAACATTGGTGACGATGGGTGGCGCACCCACGCGCGTCAGATCCTGCGCTTCTGGATCGAACTTGACCAGGCCAACATCGACAAGCGGGTACGGGGCATGGTGTCCTTCGAATTCCCCGAGAGCTACCAGATCAACGCGATGCCGGTCGGGAGGACAGCGGCTCTAAATTTCAAACATGCAAACGTTACAGACAATCTGTTGGACGCACTGGCCATCCGCGTGAGCGTGGCGGCGGCCGATGGCGATCACCAGGCTTTCGGTCAGATCATCGATTTCGTCGCTCACTACGTGATTCCACAATTCCAGGCCGATACCGGCTCCAGCACCATGCGCCATCTGGTGATCGCGGTTAATACGGCAGCCAAGAAGCTGGGCCATCGAGGGCGCCTGGTCATCCATCTGCCCGACGGAACTCCTTGCGTCCTCGAGGCGGACATCGAGTCGTGAGGATTCAGCTGTTTTTGAAATCCGCTTGACCGAGTCAGCCGTTCGGAAGTCGTGCGCGAGAACGGCTGACGATTACTGCATCCAGGCTGGCACCTAGCATCAGTCCTTGCATGACGGCCGTGACCGTGCCTACCTCCTCCTTTACCCGCTCAGGAGCCCGCGCAGAAAGGAGGTTGTAGAGAACAGATGCGCCCACCGAAGCGTAGTAACCGAAACGGGCATCGAAAGCATCTGCCACTGGCTTTGCCAGCACTCCCACGGCGACTGTGTCGAGTTGCCATTTTTTCAGCCGGTCTCGGCGGCGCTCAAATTTCTGTGTCTCGGCGTTGATCTGTTGGACCACCTCTTCCATGGACTCCAGGGACGGAGCCTGGCGCATAAGGCGTGCGGCGAGAGTTCGGAACCGATGGGCTGGAGCCCCCTTGAAGTTGCGCGCGACCTCCATGGCGGGCACGTCGGCGAGCGCCAACAGGCCATCGACAAGCGTGTGCATACGCGGTGCGACCGGATCGACGGGCTTCCCTTGCGAGCGGCTTATGAAGCTAGCCACTGTGTGGCAATTGCCGGTTTCGTCATAGCCCCCCGAAAAACTGCGGGGGATGAGCGCCGCACCAAGTCCCAGTGCCCACTCCACCGCCGCGCCCGCGGTACTAAGTTCCAGCCGCGCATCCTTACCTTTCAATCGGAAGATCAACTCGCCTAGATAGGCGCCGATCCCGCCGCCCAAACAGGCGGTCGCGCCATTCATCATGAAGGCATAGTGCTGATCCCGCAGGATCGACGCGTAGCTTTGGCTCAAGACGCCCTCAGCACCCGCGGCGCCACTTGTGGTGAGGTGAAGCAACGAGAGCATTCCGGCTCTCTGGGATGCGGTGAAAGGTCCGTAGAGCAACGGATCTTTGGCCTGCCCGGCAATGATCGTCCGCCTAGCAAGTGAGCGCGACAACACAAGCGCCTCCCGGTCGACCTCGGCGACCGCCTCAAGCAACGCAGGCGCATATCGCGCCGCCGAAAACGGCAGGATGATCTTGCAGCGCCCGAGCCCTATCAGTTCCTGCAAGTCCACTATGCCGATGCCGTGGCGTTGCATCCAACTGGGATCGCTGTGGTCCGGAATGAGGTTTACGCGCTCGTACAGTGTCAGCAACTCAGAAAGGCGCACATCACTTTTGTCTGCCGCATCGAAGAGGCAATCTCCGCTCTCGTCGATGGTTGGCTGCATCGGCTCCCGCATGCCCCGCTGCTTGAGAAACACCCGCCACTCGTCCTCATCCTGTGCGAGCAGCAGCCTTACCCCAGGGCCCAGGCGTTCGGATCGGGATGACACCAGTGAAAGATCGAAATCCGCCACGCCTCCTGAGGGTCGTGGCGGATTCTGGTCGGGCCGGGGCACCGTTTCGAACTGCACATCTGCCGTGAACCCCAGCGTCTTCATGGCTGAGCGCAATTGGTTGCGCTGGACTTCGTCCAAGGCCTCGAAGCTCTTGAAAAGCCACCCACCGTCGGGAGTAGCGTCAAGCCCTCCCATTGGTACGTCCGGATCAGCAAGACCAAGAAGCTGGTTCAAAGCAGGTACGGACAAGGGCGAATCATGAAGCCATAGCTCCTTTTCATAGTCCTGCGTGACGTCGATGGGCGTGGCACCGGCGTGAATCGCGTTGACGAGTCGCAGGCGGCAGGTGACAGGTCGGATCTCGTGGTCAACAACAGCCTGGACCGCGACTAGGTCTTCGTTCGGGATGTTGCTGTGCAGCACAAAGCCTGTCGAATCCTCGTACAGCCGAGTCTCGTATTGCGGATAGCGCATCCTGAAAGTGCGGGCTGTCCAGCGCGCCCACCCTCGACTGATCTCTTCTCTTGCGTTCAAGTAAAACCCATTGCGTCTGAAGGGAACTAGGCAGACTATGGCACACGCTCAACGCGACGACCTACGCGACGCTGATCTAAGGGCGAACAATGAATCTTCCGACGCGCAAGCAGATGCATGGCGGTGCGCCGGTCATCGGCAGAGACACCAAGTTCGGCATGCGCCTCCGAGAGGCTTATCGTAGTAGCAGCAGCAGATTTGTCTGACCGCGGTAGGTTCTAACCCATGACAGCTGGTCGATCCATCTGAAGTCCGGCACCACATCCCCACTAGGGTGGCGTTGCGCTACGCTGCGAACTGGAGGGACTAGCGATGGAACTTGGAGCACCTGTTTTCGACGCGATGAACGAAGCTGACGTTCGCGAGGAAGTGATCGCACCCTTGATCAAGGCGATGGGGTATCGCACCGGCACCGAGCACAACGTCCTGCGAGAACTCAGCCTGACCTACAGCCGCGTGCAGCTCGGGCGCGAAAAAGCGAACGATCCGCCCTTGCGTGGCAAAGCCGACTACGTCTTGGAAGCCGGCGGTCGAGTTCGCTGGATCATCGAAGCCAAGGCGCCGGCCGACCCGCTGGATGCCGCTGTTGAAGCTCAGGCATGGTCATACGCAAACCATCCGGAGGTCAGAGCCATTTATTTCTTGGTCACGAATGGCCGGCAATTTCGCCTTTACGTGACGAATCGCGGGCCAGACGCCGCGCCGGTGCTGGAATTTGCGTACGAAGAGATACCGCAGCGCCTCGCTGCGATCACCAACACTCTCGGACCAGCTGCGATGCTTCGAGACCATCCGGACATCGTGATCGACGACGGGGAGCCGCTGGGCCCCGGCCTGCGATCAACACTTCGGATCAGCAGCGGCCGCCTGAAAGTCCACCGAGTCGAACCGGCAATCGCGCCCATTGACCAAATGACAGTGAGCATCGTCGATGGTTCTGCATCCCGCCGGCCCGATGGTGGGATCACGGTCAGCTACCGAACAGAGGTTGCGGTGAACGTGCTGCAGACCATGAACGAGCAGATCGGCCTGAACATCGTTGACCTCGTGACCGACGATGACGTGCTCTCAACTGACCCAGCGCATCCAACAGTGTTTCGAGCTGCTCGCGAAATGTTGATTCCTAAGGGCTCGCCCACTATCGACATCAACACGTGGCAGCATGCGAATGCGCCCGTGGATTTTCGCGTCCAAGTAGTCATCGAGGCCCGTGGCCATCTTGCTGGCCAGAAGTTCGCTGGCGACTTCACGTCGACGATGCGAATGTCGTTCGACATGCCAGGCGCCGGCCCCAAGGTGCTCGACTTCAAAAACTCTGGCAGTTTCGAGCTGACGCTGGTTTAGGAGGTCATAGATGACGAAACTGGCACCGACAACTCAGCGTGCGTTCGATTCGTGGATCAAACACGACGCCTGGTACACCGGTCATGACAACGATCTAGCGCGCTTTCACGCATTCGTGTGGGCAGTGATCCGCTACTCGCGGCGACCGCCTTCCGAAAGCGACATCAGAGAGTTGATCGCTCAGCACTGGAAAGGCTTCGACGACTACGCGCTTGCTGCGTCAAACCTCTACAAGTCGCTCTACGACTTCGGCAAAGCCCGGAACGCGCCGGGCGTTGCATCTAGCGAAGTCGAGCGATACATCTTCGAGACACAAACACGAAACACGGGCTAAATCGGCGCGTTGTTGGTTGCGCTCAGCCTCGATCCTGCGGCGGCTGCCATCTCCATGGGCGACCCCGCCCCCCGGTGCCACGGGCGGCAGCTGGGTCGGTGTTCTCGGCGGAGCCAAGCGTGACGGGCAGATACCTCACCTCGGGGCCCATCTGCCTGGACTTCCCTCTGCAACACTGCAGACTTTTGCCCAGAGAAAGTAGAACTCCGATCAGCTCAAGACTCCCAGCTCCTTGTTGAGTTGAAGCCCGATGCCAGCAAGCTCACAATGACCGCATACTGTCGCTGAGCAGCCGCCCGCCAATCCTGTGGCGAGCGCCCGGCCTCGGCCAGGACCAGTCGGTTGCGGCGACTGGTTTACGGTTGGCCTAGGATGGACAGCGACAGGGGTCGAACCTGTACCTGCGAGAGGATGAGTTTGCACATGCGTCTACCAAATTCCGCCACGCTGCCCAAGGGCGTCATAGCGACGGGCTGCCTGAAAGCGGCGGCCCTCGGCCAGGAGCTGCCTTCGTCGAGCGGCTGCTTTCGGTACGCTAAGCCTTGGCCCTGACGACGCCCAGACTTCTTTGGTCTGACTACTTCGACGCCGCGATAGGAGTCGTTAGGTCAACGTCGCCGGGGCGGCTCCGCATCGCGAAGAACTGCGTTCGAGCAGCATCATCAGTGAGCATAAAGTTTGCAATGTGGTGGTCGCTGGGTGCCACAACATCCGAGTACGTCACCATCCGCAGCTCAGACGTGTCAAATTCCACCGCGAGGCTGGAGAAGTCGTACTGGTAGCACTCTTGAAGCACCTTCAGGTCGCGAGATGGGAACTTCTTCTTGTAGACGGTGTTGTATTTCGGCTGGAAGTACCGGATGAGAGCTGCTTCGACCAGTGAGATCTGGAGCTTCTTGCTGAAGTCGGCATCCAATGCCTTGGTGAAACGCTTCTCGTCTCGCTCGTCGCGGATCAAGCTCTTGTCCATTCCGTTCATCATGCTAATGAGCCGTGGCGGCAAGTATTCGACGGTCAGCACCAGGATCTCGCTCGAAGGCGATTCATAGGCGGTGGTAGCAAGAATTTTTTGCAGCGTGTCGTGCTTTCGAAGGCGATCAAACGCAGAGCTGTGCCCGCCTGCGTATGACTGACCAACGTACAGCACTTTGAGCTTGCGAAATGCGTGTTCGTAGGACAGTTGAGTTTGGTAAACGCTGACCGCGTTCGCTGGCATCCAGCGGACGATGCTTCCTTCCGAGTCATACGTCCTGATTTCGTTGTAAGGGTACGGCGACAGATCAAGTCGAATCGCGCCGTCCATGAGCGGGAACGGACTGGAGAATTGATGCCGTTGCTCGCCGTCGTCATTGCGGTAGACGAGCGAGCCTGAGATCACACCGTCGGCGTACGTGAAGTCGGAGGGATCGAAGTGAACGGCCGGCCGTGTAACGACCATATAGATGTGACAGTTCTTCGAGACCTCCAGTTCGTTCGGAGGCATCTCTCCGTCTGACATCAGCTGATTAGCCGAGGTCAGCAAGTACCGAGAACTAATAAGGCTGACGGCGAATTCCGTCATGAAGTTCTCTGCCGATTTCTTAGGTCTCGCCACCCTGCTCTCCCCTTGTCAGCGGAGCATTGTAGGTACTAGGAAATCCGTTGCACATTCACCTGATGCTTCGAATTTGATCGCCAGTTTCCGTCGTTCTTCGCCCCCCCCCCGACGCGAGCATCGTGAGCGGATGAGAGTTGACTCGAACAGCGGCCCTCGTGCGTTGCGGCGCCTCCTACGAACGTCTGCAACGGGTCGTTCTCGGTCATGACAACAGCTGCCAAGAGTTGATCGCACTGTGGCCGCAAGCGGTCGTCAACCTGACTTCCCCGCACGCTTACCGCTTATCTACGCGGCGTTCTTGAACGCTTGCCCACGCATCTGCACAGCCGCGTCGACGAATCTTGCCACCTCGCTGGGTGCCAGCGACCGCCCAGATCCACAGGGCTGGAGCCTCGTGCTAATCAGCTGCTACTGCATTTACTTGCTGTGCAACTGCGAGCACTTCACGTGACGTGTAGACACCGTGGAGCCAAACGACTCGATAAGGATCCAATAGCGGCGATCAGAGAGAGACGCTACGCTTGAGGCCTGCGGCTCAGAACAGCCCCAATTAATGGAGTGGACACCCTGCCGTTCTGGACGTTGATCAATGCCCTAAGAAAGCAACATGCCACCAATCTATCCCGACCTTGCGTGGTACTCAGCGCAGAGCGAGCGAAAAGGCCTCCCGGGCCGATGTCCGCATGCGAACATCCAACGCTGTCCCCGCTACTTCTATTCTGCGGCACTTCTCTCAGACACGGGAATCACGACCCGGATGTCGAAGGCGTTGCATGACATCACTCTCGCGAAATGGCACTCCCACGAACTCGCTCCTGCGACAGCCGAGACAGAGACCTCAATCACGTCTCATAACACGGCACCTAAGTCCTTCTCGAACTTCTGCCCAGAGGTCGCCTACGACACATTCAAGCTGTTCGGCAGTACGCTCATTCTCGTGGGAGACGACCCGGTTGATCGACAGATTGGCGAACGATTGATCGAGGAAGATCCTGCTCCTGCGGAAAAAGACTGGCGCTGGACTTGGAGCCACGTAGAGCCGCTCCATTATTCAGACTGTCCCATGTACGCCCAACTACATCAGGAGAAACCGATGTCCAACACCAATATCACGTTCAATGGCCCGGTTTCAGGACATGTCAACGTCGCGGGACACTCCATTGCCGCACCGGTTATGTTGCTCTCAGTCGCAGAGCTGATTTCTAAGATCGATGCCTCAAATGTAGCCCCCCCGGATAAGGAGGCTGCAAAGTCAAAGTTGGCCGAGTTTCTTTCTCATCCAGTTGTAGCTGCAATCATCGGAGGGCTGGCCGGGAAGATTGGAGGCTAGTCGCTTCTCCTGCCTATACTCCGGCGACTTGGAGGATTGAGGATGACTGTTCGAGCCGTAGTGTGGGCCGTTACCATTGGTCTGGCGGCAGTCGTGGGCGGGATTTTTTACTGCCATCCACCCGTGCAGCCGTCAGATTGGGCAAGCTGGGCATCCGCGATTGGAACAATGGCTGCCGTCTTCGTGGCAGTTTGGGCTACCTTCGCCGCGGAAGATCGACAGCAAAGGGAAGCCATGCGATCCGCACGCATCACCTCGGTGACAGTGGCATCAATTTCATCTCGGCTGATTGAAGAGTTGGAACGAATCGAAGCCTCCCTGGAGAACATACAAGTCAACGGCACCGGGCCTGCAACAATTGCACTCCTAGTGAACAGGTTGAAGGGTCTGCCGGCCCCCAGCGAGGAACAACTCCTTCGTTTGACCCATGCCCCCGGAAGCATGGCTGTTGATGTTGCCGCAGCTCTCGGGAAGATCAGCTACGCGGCCAGTCAGCTTTCGCCTGCTGAACTGGAGCCGCTGGGGATTGACTCCACCTCTCGCACGAAAGAAGGCGCGAGTCGCACTCGGCCAACTGTCAACTCAGCCAGGACCACGCTCCTACAGGCGATCCAAGACATGGTTGCGTTCCACTCATCCCTTAAGGGCAAGTCCTGACCTTGCCCGAACTATCGTGGCCTTTTTTCGGAGGTGGCATGCGGGTGAAGACGACGGCCCTCTCCTCGCTCGGCATCGCGCAAAACATCCCCAATTCCTAATGGCTCTTCCGCAGCGCCTCTTCCTTACCCCTCTACTGCCATCCTGTCAGCCGTATCGAAGAGCGCTGCCGCATCACTGGCAGCAGGTTGTTCGCCGCAGCCGTCATCAAGGCGAGTTCACCAGATGCCTACGAAACGACGGACACGGGCTACTTTGCAGCCAAGAAGTCTTCCGTCGAAGTCATTTGGGCTGGCCCGCGTGCATGGTTCCGTCCGTGAAACTGGTCGCAGTTGCAGAGTTGACTGCTTGGCGTTGCTTACCGGCGGCCACGTCTCAATCATTAATGCGCTGTCTCGGACTTTAATGCGCTGTCTCAGACATTAATGGCAAAGAACAAAAGAAAGCCCTGGCGTTCGCCCGCACTCACTCCACCGTCACGCTCTTCGCCAGGTTGCGCGGCTTGTCCACGTCCGTCCCCCGCGCACACGCCGTGTGATACGCCAGCAGCTGCAGCGGCACAACGTGCAGGATCGGCGAGAGCGCGCCGTAGTGCTCCGGCATGCGGATCACGTGCAGCCCTTCGTTGCTCGTGATCTTCGTGTCGCCGTCGGCCAGCACGTAGAGCACGCCGCCGCGCGCGCGCACTTCCTGCAGGTTGCTCTTGAGCTTCTCGAGCAGCGCATCGTTCGGTGCGACGGCCACCACGGGCATCTCGCTCGTCACCAGCGCGAGCGGGCCGTGCTTGAGCTCGCCGGCGGCGTAGGCCTCGGCGTGGATGTACGTCACTTCCTTGAGCTTGAGCGCGCCTTCGAGCGCGATCGGGTAGTGCAGCCCGCGGCCCAGGAACAGCGCGTTGTCCTTGCGCGCGAAGTCCTCGGCCCAGCCGATGATCTGCGGCTCCAGCGCCAGCACCGACTGCAGCGCGACAGGCAGGTGGCGCATCTCCTTCAGGTAGCGCGCCTCGTCGGCTTCGCTCAGCCGGCCCTTCGCCTGCGCGATGGCCAGCGTGAGCAGGAACAGGCCCGCGAGCTGCGTGGTGAAGGCCTTGGTCGACGCCACGCCGATCTCCACGCCCGCCCGCGTGATGTACGCCAGCTTGCACTCGCGCACCATCGCGCTGGTGGCCACGTTGCAGATGGTCAGCGTCTGCTCCATGCCCAATGAGCGCGCATGCTTCAACGCGGCCAGCGTGTCGGCGGTTTCGCCCGATTGGCTGATGGTGACGACCAGCGTCTTCGGATCGGGCACGGAGTCGCGGTAGCGGTATTCGCTCGCGATCTCGACCTGCGTGGAAATCTTCGCGATGCCTTCGAGCCAGTACTTGGCGGCGCAGCCGCTGTAGTAGCTGGTGCCGCAGGCGAGGATGAGGATCTTGTCGATGTCCTGGAACACGCGGTGGGCGCTGGCGCCCGTGGCGCCATCCTGGCCGACGCCGTCGAACAGCTCGGGCACGATGCCTTCCACGCCTTCGAGCGTGTCGCCGATGGCACGCGGCTGCTCGAAGATTTCCTTCTGCATGTAGTGGCGGTAGGGGCCGAGCTCGGCCGCGCCGCTGTGGGCCTGCACGGTGCGCACGACGCGCGTCACGGGCTTGTGGTTCCTGTCGACGATCCAGTACTTGCCGGGCTGCACGTCGACCACATCGCCTTCTTCGAGGTAGATGATCTGGTCGGTCACGCCGGCCAAGGCCATCGCGTCGCTGGCGAGGAAGTTCTCTGCGCCGTCCTTGCCTGCACCGAGGATCAGCGGCGAACCCGCGCGTGCGCCGACCACGCGCTGCGCTTCGTCGCGGCAGATCACGGCGATGGCATAGGCGCCGTGCAACTGCAGCACGGCGGCCTTCACGGCTTCGAACAGGTCGCCGTCGTAGAGGCTGTCGACGAGGTGAGCGATGACCTCGGTGTCGGTCTGGCTCTCGAACACGTAGCCCCTGGCTTCGAGCGTGGCGCGCAGGGCTTCGTGGTTTTCGATGATGCCGTTGTGCACGAGCGCAATGCGGCCTGGGCGCGCGGCCGGCGCATCGGCACCGGGGCCATGGCTGAAATGCGGGTGGGCGTTGTGCACCGCCGGCGCACCGTGCGTGGCCCAGCGCGTGTGGGCGATGCCGGTGAGGCCTTCGACCTTGTCGTCGCGCACCTGCGCCACGAGGTCAGCCACGCGCGAGGTGGTGCGCGCGCGCGTCAGGCCGCCGGCATGCACCGCCACGCCGCACGAGTCATAGCCGCGGTATTCGAGCCGCTGAAGGCCCTGGACCAGGACCGGAACGATGTTGCGATGGGACGCTGCCCCGACGATGCCGCACATGGTGAGCTGCCTTTTGAATGGAGAGGAGCCTGAATGGTAGGCAGGCCAGAAAGAAATATGTCTTCTTAATACCGATAGTTTTGACTTTTTATTTCATGCCATTACATGTATGGATTTTTATTCCATAATTTCACCGAATATGGAATCAATATCGCTAGATTCAATAGACCTGCGCCTGCTCGACGCCCTTCAGCGCGACGCCTCGCAGACCAACCAGCGCCTGGCCGCCGATGCCGGCATCTCGCCGCCCACCTGCCTGCGCCGGGTGCAGCGGCTGCACGAGCAAGGGCTCATCGAACGCCAGGTCGCGCTGCTGTCGCCCGACCGGCTCGCCGCGGCGCTGGGCCACGGCCTGCAGGCGGTGATCGAGATTTCGCTCGACCGGCAGGACGCCGCGTCGCTCGACGCCTTCGAGGCCCGCGTGATCGCAGACGACGCGGTGCAGCAGTGCTGGCGCGTGTCGCCGGGGCCGGACTTCGTGCTGGTGGTGGCCGCGCGCGACATGCCGGACTACGGCGCGCTCACGCAGCGCCTGTTCACGGCCGATGCGAACGTGCGCAACGTCAAGGCCTTCTTCAGCCTCAAGCGCGCCAAGTTCGAGCCCAAGGTGCCGCTGGCACCCCGGGCATGAGGAAGAAGGCGATCAGGCCTTCGGTTTTTTTTGCGGGCGCTTCCAGTTCGGGAAACTGACCTGCTTGCCGCGCGCCACGGTCAGCGCGCCAGGCTCGGTCGACTTGTTGATGGTCGACCCACCGCCGATGGTGCCGCCCGCGCCGATGGTGACCGGCGCCACCAGCACGCAGTTGCTGCCCACGTGCACGTCGTCGCCGATCACGGTGCGGTGCTTGTTGGCGCCGTCATAGTTGGCGGTGATGCTGCCCGCGCCGTAGTTGACGCGCTCGCCCACGGTGGCGTCGCCCAGGTACGCCAGGTGGTTGGCCTTGGCGCCGGGGGCCAGCGTCGAGTTCTTGACCTCGACGAAGTTGCCGATGTGGACCTCCGCGCCCAGTTGCGCGCCGGGACGCAGCCGCGCGAAGGGGCCGACGAGTGCGCCCGCACCCACCGTCACGCCAGCCTTCTCGCCGTCGACGTGGGTGAACGGGTGGATCACTGCACCGGCCTCGATGCGCGCATTGGCAATCACGCAATTGGCACCGATGCGCACGCCCTCGCCCAACGACACCACGCCTTCGAAGATGCAGTTGACGTCGATCTCCACGTCGCCCGCGCATTCGAGCGTGCCGCGCAGGTCGAAGCGCGCCGGGTCGGCCAGGCGCACGCCCTGCTCCATCAGCGCGTTGGCCTGGCGCAGCTGCCAGGCACGTTCGAGCGCCGCGAGCTGGGCGGGGCTGTTGATGCCGGCCACCTGAAGGGCATCGGCGGTGACGTGCGCGACCACGGGCACGCCGTCGGCGGCGGCGAACTTCACCACGTCGGTCAGGTAGTACTCGCCCTGCGCGTTCCTGTTGTCCAGCCGCGCGAGCCAGCCCTTGAGCAGGCGCGCGGGCACTGCCATCACGCCGCTGTAGATCTCGCGCACGGCACGCTGCGCTTCGCTTGCGTCCTTGTGCTCGACGATGGCAGTGACCTCGCCACCGCCCGCCGCGCGGATGACGCGTCCGTAGCCGCTCGGGTCGTCGAATTCGATGGTCAGCAGCGCGAGCCGCTGTCCCCCGCTGGCCGCGATGAGCGCACGCAGCGTGTTCTCGCCGATCAGCGGCACGTCGCCCGACAGCACGACCACCGTGCCGTCGTCCGGCAGCAGCGGCGCGGCCTGCTGCACCGCGTGGCCGGTGCCGAGCTGCGGCTCCTGGCGCGCGAAGCGCAGCGTGGCACCAGGGATGCCGCTGTCCAGCGAAGCCTCGACTTCGGCCGCGCCGTGCCCGGTGACAACCACCACGCTGCGCGCACCGATGCGCGCGGCGGTGCCCGCCACATGCGCCAGCAGGGCGCGGCCACCCAATCGATGCAACACTTTGGGCAGCCTGCTTTTCATGCGCGTGCCCTTGCCGGCGGCCATGATGACGATGTCGACCGGCCCCTGGTTGTCTTGTTGCGGAGTTTGATTCATGCGTTTTTCTTCCCGATTTCGTTGCGCTGCAGTGGCGCGGATTATCGGCGTGCTGCTTGCCGCCGCCGCCCTGGGCGCCTGCAGCGCGATCAAGCTGGCCTACAACAACCTGCCCACGGTGAGCTACTGGCGGCTCGACGCCTACCTGGACTTCAACGGTGCGCAGACTCCGAAGGTGCGCGACGAACTCGAGCAGTTGCTGGCCTGGCACCGGCAGAACGAGCTGCCGCGCATCGCCTCGCTGCTGCAGGAGGCGCAGGCGCTGGCGCCGGGCGAGGTGACGCCGGCACAGGTATGCGCCATGACCGACCGCATCCGCGAGCGCCTGCTGGCCGTGACCGAGCGCGCCGAGCTCGCTGGTACCGAACTGGCGCTCAGCCTGAGCGAGTCCCAGCTGCAGCAGCTGGAACGCAAGTACGCGAAGGTCAACGCCGAATACCGCAAGGGCTGGCTCGAGCGCACTCCGGCGCAGGTGCAGGAAAAGCGCTACGACCGGGCCCTCGACCGGGCCGAGGATTTCTATGGCCGGCTCACCGACGAGCAGCGCGACCTGCTGAAGCAGCAGGCGGCGCAGTCGGTGTTCGACCCGCGGCTGACGGATGCCGAGCGCCGCAGGCGCCAGCAGGACGCACTGGCGGTGCTGCGCGGCTTCGTCGCCGGCAAGCCATCGCCCGCCGAGGCGCGCGCCGCGCTGCACGACTACATCCAGCGCATCGCTGAGCCGCCGCCCGGACCCTGGCGCGACCAGCAGCAGGCGCTGCTGCAGGAAGGCTGCCGCAACACGGCGGCGCTGCACAACAGCACCACCGCCAGCCAGCGCGCGCAGGCGGTGCGCCGGCTGCAGGCCTACCAGGAAGACCTGCGCCAGCTGACGGCCACGCGCTGAAGGGCCTGCCTCCTCAGATCAAGGGCGTGGGACGCATCGGGCGCTCGAAGTAGTCGCCCAGCTTTTCCAGCGCATGCGGCTCCATGATGCGCAGCCAGCCGGCGTCGATCTTGTAGAACCCCAGGCGCTGCAGCCGCCGCAGCGTCTTGTTGGTGTGCACCAGCGAGAGCCCGAGCGCGTCGGCGATGTGCTGCTGGTTGAACGGAAACTCGACCCAGCCGTCGCGCACCATGCCCACGCGTTCCGCGCGGCGGTACAGGTGCATCAGCAGCATGGCCACGCGCTCGGCGGCGTTGCGCCGCCCCGAGGTGACGAGGCTGTCGTCGACCATCTTTTCTTCGCCCGCCACCAGCCAGGTGATGTCGTAGCCGAGCTTGGGCTGGGCATGGAACAGCTCCCAGAGCCGCTCGCGCGAGAACGCGCACAGCGCGACGTCGGTCACCGCCTCCACGCCGTGCGTGTGGCCGTCGGCGAACTCGTCCTGCAGACCGAGGAAGTCGCCGGGCAGCAGGAAGCTCAGTATCTGCCGCCGGCCGTCGCTCAAGGTCTTGTAGCGAAAGGCCCAGCCCGAATAGAGGGTGAAGAGCTGCGGGCTGCGCCGGTGCTCGTCGATGATCGAGCTGCCGGCTTCCACCCGCCGGGAGCCGACGCGAAACGCCTGGATGGTCGCGAGTTCTTCGCCCGAGACCGGCAGGAACGCATCGAGGCGGCGCAATACGCATTGGTCGCACGGATTCATGCCCTGGGGAGGCGACGCGGCAACGGGGTAGTCCTCGAATTTCACGCTTCACTATAGGCCGTTCGCCTGTGTCTTTTGACATTTCGCGGCGTCCCCGGCTTTCCTACACTGCGCACGTCCTCCCCTCACCAGACGCATGACAGACGAACAACCGCAGAAACTCCCGCTCCACGAGGTCCTTTACTGCAGCACGCTGGCCCAGGACCAGTCCCCGGCTACCGTAGGGTCGATCACTTCCCAGGCACGCGCGCGCAACGCGGAGCGCGGCATCACGGGGCTGCTGGTGTTCGACGGCCTGCGTTTCTGCCAGCACCTGGAAGGCCCGCGCGAGGCCGTCGACATGCTGATGCGGCAGATCGAGAAGGATCCGCGCCATGTCGACGTCAGGGTGCTCTACGAGGCCCCCCTGGAGGCCCGCCGCTACAGCGGCTTCGGCATGGGGCTGGCCGAATGCGAGGGCCTCGACCTGATGGCCGGCGTGCACGTGCTGGACGGCGAGGCGGCCCTTCGGCACTTCCTGGACCTGCAGCCCAGCTTCGACATCAACTGCTGAATGGAGCGGCCGGTTCCCCAAAAAGAGAAAAGCGGCCGGAAGGCCGCTTTTTCAGCTCCTGGAGGCGGGCGGTCGATCAGGCGTTGTCCCAGCTGTAGGTCGCGCCGTAGCCGTCCCACGCCTCCATCACGATGCGCTGGCCCGCGGCCACCGTCAGCGATTCGCCGGGTGCGAGCACCAGGTCTTCGCTGGGATTGCGCAGCGTGGCGTCGGGCGTGATCCACACCCGGCCCTGCTTGACCCGCAGGATGCTGGCCGACCGTGCCTTCAGGCTCATCGCCTCGCCGGGCGCGATCTGCCAGGCGCCACGGCGCACGGCCGGCGGAACGGCGGCGGCGCGGGCAGGAACGGACAGGGGCGAGAACGATTCGGTGGTGCAGACAGCGGTGGACATGGTGTAACTCCTTGGGCTTTGCCGAAGCGCTTGACAGAAAGAGGCAATAGCGCAGTTCGGGAATGAATGATCGTTTCTACGGCGTTGGCGGTCCAATGAAAACGAGTTAGCCTACTGATGCGTGTTCAGCATCAATCGACCTGGACGCCGACTCGCCCTCCAAAGTCATACCCATGCAACATTCGCAGACCCATTTGCGCTCCCGCCCGATCTCCGCCGGGCACCTGCGCGCCTTCGAGGCGGTGGCCCGGCACCTGAACTTCCGCGCCGCAGCGGAAGAAATGGCGCTGACCCAGTCGGCCGTGAGCCGCCAGATCCAATCGCTCGAGGAAGAGGTGGGCGTGGCCCTGTTCCTGCGCCATACGCGCGCGGTGGAGCTCACGAGCGCCGGCGCCCTGCTGCTGCTGGCGGTGCAGCAGTCGCTGCCGCGCATCGACATGGCCGTGCGCCAGATCCGCCAGAGCGCGGGACGCCAGAGCGTGTCGCTGACCACCTTTGCCTCGTTCGCCTCGATGTGGCTGATCCCGCGGCTGGAGGCCTTCCAGCGCGACAACCCCGAGATCGACATCCGCATCGACGCCAGCGACGTCGCGGTCGACCTCGAAGTGGCAGACGTGGACATCGCCCTGCGCTACGGCCCGCGTGAAAGCATGCCCGCCGGCGCCGTGCGCCTGTTCGGCGAAACGCTGACGCCCGTGGCCAGCCCCTGGCTGCTGAAGAGCAACCCGCCCATCAAGACGCCCGCGGACATCACCCGGTTCACGCTGATCGAGGCCGGCGACGCGCACCGCACGCACCTGGAGTGGCTGACCTGGCGCCGCTGGTTCGAGGTGAACGGGCTGGAGCGCGCACAGCCCAAGCGCTGGCTCTATTTCAACTACGCCTACCAGATGGTGCAGGCCGCGCTCACCGGCCAGGGCGTGACGCTGGCGCGCAGTTCGCTGATTGCCGAGAGCCTGGCCAACGGCGACCTGGTGGAGGTGCTGCCGCAGCACCGCATGGACTCGCCGATGTCCTACTGGCTCATCGCCGGGCCGCGCAATGCGCTTCGCCCGGAGATCAGGGCCTTCTGCGACTGGCTGCAGCTGCAGGCCGTGACCACGCGCGAAACCATCGGCGAGGTGCCCGATCCGGACACCGTCGACAACATCGACTGACCGAGCCGCTCAGCTCGTTGGCCAGACGACGCCGTTGTCGTTGAGGATCGCGTCGAGCGGCAGGTCGTGCGCCTCTGGCTCGAAGTCTTCAAGGAAGCCGTGGGTGAACCCCAGCCCCACCGTGAACGGCCGCGGCTCCAGCGCGGCCAGCGTGCGGTCGTAGAAACCGCCGCCATAGCCCAGCCGGTAGCCGCCCGCGCTGTAGCCCACGCAGGGCACGAACAGCAGGGTCGGCACGATCAGCTCGGTGTCCTTGGGCTTGGGAATGCCGTAGGCGTCTTCTTCCATCTGGCAGCCCGGGTACCAGGCATGGAAGGTCAGCGTCTTGTGGACCTTGTCGATCACCGGCAGTCCGATGCGGCGACGCTGCGCCTCCTCCATCAGCTCGCCGTCTTCCTTCCATCGATGTAGCGCGGGCAGCGGATCGAACTCGCCCTTGATCGGCCAGTAGGCGCCAATCACGGTGTCGGGCCGGCCCACCAGCCAGATGCGCATCACGCGCTGCAGCAGGTCTGCGCGTGTCAGCCGGTCCGGCATGGCCAGGCGTTGTGCGATCAATGCCTTGCGCAGCTGATCCTTCAGAAAACTCGCCGTCGCCGAAGTGCCGGCATCCTTTGACTTGTCCATAATCCCCCGATGCAGTTCCCAAGCATTTTGGCACCCAAGCGCGCCTACCCGCGCAACACAACCCCCGCACTCGTTTTTTCCGCTGTCCTGGCCCTCGCCGCGTTGCTCTCGCAGCAGCCCGCCGCGGCACAGAACGGCAACACCAACGACGACGTGCTGATCCAGATGAAGCAGGCCTTCCAGCGCGGCGACAAAACCCGCCTGGCCGCCCTGCTGCCGCAAGCCCGAGGCCATGCGCTGGAACCCTGGGCCGCCTACTGGGAACTCAAGGCACGCCTGCAGGAAGCCGCCCCCAACGAAGTGCAGGACTTCTTCGCGCGCTACCCCGGCACCTACCAGGAAGATCGCCTGCGCAACGACTGGCTGCTGCTCACCGGCCAGCGCCGCGACTGGGACAACTTCTCCGCCTCGCTCGACGGCTTCCGCATGGGCGACGATGCACAGGTGCGTTGCTACGCGGTCCTGGTCGACACGCTGCGCAGCGGCACCGCCACGCAGGCGCAGGCCGACGAGGTGCGTCGCAGCTGGCTCGCCCAGAAAGACCTGGACGACGGCTGCCTCACCGCCGCAGACCGCATGGTCGCCGCCCGCCTGATGTCGACCAACGACGTCTGGAAGAAGGCCCGCCTGGCCATCGAGGCCAACCGCCCGCAGGCCGCGCGCGCCGCCGTCACCATCGCCGCGCCCGATGCGCTGCCGCTGTTCGACGAGCTCAACGCCAGCTCGGCCAAGTTCCTGACCGGCCGCGCCTTCGTGGCAGCCAAGTCGCGCAAGGAGCTGGTGGTGCTGGCGCTCATCAAGGTCGCCATTGCCGATCCCGAACTGGCCGCCTCGCAGCTCGACAGCAAGTGGGGCCCGATGCTCTCCGCCGAAGAGCGCAACTGGCTCTGGGGAACCATCGGCCGCGCCGCCGCCATCAAGCTCTGGCCGCAGGCCGGCAGCTATTTCGCCAACGTCACGAAGAACGGCGACCTGTCCGACGACATGCTCGGCTGGCGCGTGCGCGCCGCCCTGCGTGCGGGCCAGTGGAAAGAGGTGGCGCCCGCCATCGACGCCATGAGCGAAACCGCCCAGCTCGACCCGACCTGGGTCTACTGGAAAGCCCGCGCCCTGGCCAGCGTCGGCGGCGACGAACGCCGCGCCCAGGCCCGCGAGCTCTACCAGAGCATCGCCGGCTCGCGCGGCTTCTACGAAATGCTGGCGCTCGAAGAGCTGGGCCAGCGCACCATGGTGCCCACGCGCCCCGCCCCGCTCACGCCCGAGGAAAAGGCCGCCGCGCGCAACAACCCGGCGCTCGCCCGCGGCCTCTACGCCATCGCGATGGGCCTGCGCCCCGAAGGCACGCGCGAGTGGAACTACGCCACCAACCTGCACGACAAGGGCGGCATGGACGACCGCGCGCTGCTGGCCGCGGCCGACTTCGCCTGCCAGCGCGAGGTGTGGGACCGCTGCATCAACACCAGCGAGCGCACCAAGGGCGTGGTCGACGTGGAGCAGCGCTTCCCGATGCCCTTCCACGACACGGTGCTGCGCAAGGCCCAGGACATCGGCCTCGACCCGGCCTACGTCTACGGCCTGATCCGCCAGGAAAGCCGCTTCATCATGGATGCACGCTCCGGCGTCGGCGCCTCGGGCCTGATGCAGGTCATGCCCGCCACCGCGCGCTGGACGGCCCGCAAGATCGGCATGTCGGACTTTTCGCCCGGCCAGATCAACGACCGCGAGACCAACATCACCATCGGCACCAACTACCTGAAGCTCGCGCTCGACGACTTCGACGGATCGATGGCGCTGGCCGCCGCCGCCTACAACGCCGGCCCCGGCCGCCCGCGCAGCTGGCGCAACGGGCCGATGCTCGACGCCGCCATCTGGGCCGAGAACGTGCCGTTCACCGAGACGCGCGACTACGTGAAGAAGGTGCTGGCCAACACCACCAACTACGCCGCCATCATCAGCGGCCGGCCGCAGTCGCTGAAGGAGCGCCTGGGCCGCGTGGGGCCGCGCGACGCGGCCGAGCCGGAACCGAACAAGGACCTGCCCTGAGGCCCGCCCGATGAGCTGGCGCGACGAGGTCCTCGCCACCATCGCGTCCGAGTTCTCGGACGCGGCCGACGTCGCGCAGCTCACGCGCATCGTGCTGCGCCTCACGCTCGCGGGCGCACTGGGCTTCGTGCTCGGCTTCGAGCGCGAGCAGCAGGGCAAGGCTGCGGGCGTGCGCACCCACATGCTGGTGGCCATCGGCTCGGCGATGTTCGTGCTGATCCCGCAGCAGACCGGCATCGTGCCGGCCGACATGAGCCGCGTGATCCAGGGGCTGGTGGCGGGCGTGGGCTTTCTCTGCGCCGGCACCATCCTCAAGCAGGGCAAGGACGAGAGCCATGTGCAGGGCCTGACCACCGCCGCGGGGCTGTGGATGACGGCCGCCATCGGCATGGCCTGCGGGCTCGGCCGGGAGACCACCGCCATATTGAGCGCGCTGCTCGCGCTCGCCGTGCTGGCGCTGGTGCCGCACCTCGTGAGCCTGATCGAGCGCATGGGCAGTCCACCGAAGGGCGATGGCGGCGACGCCCGCAAACGCTGAGCGCGGCGCCCCCGCATCAATTCGCGCCGCGTTCGGCATCAATCGCTGGGCAGCGCCCGGCTAGCATCGAAGGCTTTTCCCGAATCACCGCAACGAACGGAGGCCTCCCCATGCGCAAGCTCTATGTCGGCAACAAGAATTACTCGTCGTGGTCCATGCGGCCCTGGGTGCTGATGAAGCAGGCCGGCATCGAATTCGAGGAAGTCGTGCTGCGCTTCGATTCGTTCGATGCCGACTCGCAGTTCAAGCACACCATCGGCGCGCTCAACCCGGTGGCCAAGGTGCCGGTGCTGGTGGACGGCGAACTCGTCGTCTGGGACACGCTGGCCATCGCCGAATACCTCGCCGAAGCCTTCCCCGAGAAGCAGCTCTGGCCCCGGTCGGTGGCCGACCGTGCGCGCGCGCGCAGCGTCTGCGCCGAAATGCATTCGGGCTTCGGCGGCCTGCGCAACCATTGCGGCATGAACATCGAGGCTTCGCTGCCCGAAGTGGGTGCGCGGCTGATGAAGGAGGTGCCTGAAGTCGCCAGCGACCTCGCGCGCATCGTGCAGATGTGGAGCGGCCTGCTGGAGGCGCACGGCGGCCCGATGCTGTTCGGCGCCCAGTTCGGCATCGCCGACGCCTACTTCGCACCGGTCGGCACGCGCATCAAGACCTTTGGCTTGCCGGTGCCGCCGCACATCACGGCCTACATCGAGCGCGTGCAGGCGCTGCCGGGCGTCAAGGCCTGGATCGACGATGCACTGGCGGAGAAGGACTTCCTGCCATTCGAAGAGCCCTACCGCACCCGGCGCTAGGGTCCTGGAGGCAGGTGGCAGGTCAGAACCGGTAGGTGGCCGCGAGGTAGGTCACGATGGGGTTCAGCTTCAGGCTGGCCTCGCTGGTGGCCACCGGCAGGCCGGTGACCGAGGTCGTGGTCAGCTTGGCCTTGGTCTTCAGCGGGATGTACGACACCGAGAACGAGAGGCCCCAGTGCTTGTCGAACTGGTAGGCCACGCCGACGTTGACCACGGGTGCGAACGAGCTGTCGAGCTTGGCCGTGGTGTTGACCGCAAACGGCGACTGGTGGAACTGGCTGGCCAGCGCGCCCTGCAGGTTCGAGGTCAGCTTGACGCCGCTGTACCAGACGTAGGTGGCGCCCAGGCCGACATAGGGACGAAAGGCGTCGTTGCCCTCGTTGAAGTAGTACTTGCCCAGGATGGTCGGGCTCCACTGGCGGGCCTCGCCAAGCTGGCCGACGCGGCCCAGGGTGCCGGTGCCGTCGAGCTTGAACTTCGGCGGCACGCCGAACACGCCTTCCACCGCCCAGTGGCTGTCGAGGAAATACATGGCGCTGAGGCCGAGGGTGTCGGAGTCGCTGGCGCTCGCGCCGGAGCCGGGCAGCACGGCCGGAATGGGCGAAGTCACGGTCAGCGGCTTGCTGGAATCCTGCGGTGACAGATGGAACCAGCCCGTGCCGAGGACCCAGTTGCCGGCCTGTTGCGCCATCGCACTTCCGGACGCCAAGGCCCCCAGAGTTGCCAGCGCAAACATCGTCTTCTTCATGCGAATTGCTCCTTTGGTTGAAAGATCCCTCCGCGGATTCGGGAGCTGGCTTGTGTCTGCCGCTTCATTTCGTCCGGTCGACGAACGATTACCCGGTTTGCTTCGAAAATTATCGAACGACCGTTCTATTTTTTGAACCCGGGAGTATCCCTACACTGCACCCATGAAGATTTTTCTCGTTGGCGGTGCACTGCGCGACCGCCTGCTGGAGCGCCCGGTGTCCGACCACGACTGGCTGGTGGTCGGCGCGACGCCCGAAGAAATGGTGGCCCGGGGCTACCTGCCGGTGGGGCGCGACTTTCCGGTGTTCCTGCACCCCGAGACGCGCGAGGAATACGCGCTGGCCCGCACCGAGCGCAAGAGCGCCCCGGGCTACCGCGGCTTCACCGTGCATGCCGCGCCCGACGTCACGCTGGAACAAGACCTCGCGCGCCGCGACCTGACCGTCAACGCCATCGCGCTGCCGGCCGAGCTGGTGGGCGCCGACGGCCGCTTCGACCCCACGCCCGCCGCGCTCGCCGACCCTTTTCACGGCCAGCGCGACCTGCGCGACAAGGTGCTGCGCCACGTGACGGACGCCTTCCGCGAAGACCCGGTGCGCATCCTGCGCGTGGCGCGTTTCGCGGCCCGCTTCGACGACTTCTCCGTCGCCCCGGAAACGATGGCGCTGATGCGCGAGATGGTCGCGGCCGGCGAGGCCGATGCGCTGGTGCCCGAACGCGTGTGGCAGGAGCTGTCGCGCGGCCTGATGGAAGCGCGTCCCTCGCGCATGTTCGAAGTGCTGCGCGACTGCGGCGCGCTGGCCGTGCTGCTGCCCGGGATCGAAACCGGCACGCAAGCCATGGCGGCCATCGATGCCGGTGCGCGCCTGCGGGCCTCGCTGGCGGTGCGCTTCGCCTGCCTCATGCGCAGCGTTGGACAACCGCAGCTGCAGCAGGTGTGCGACCGCTGGCGCGTGCCGGTGGACATCCGGGAGCTGGCCGAGGTGGTGGCGCGCGAGCATGGCCACGTCGACGGCAGCGGCGCACTCGATGCAACGGGGCTGGTGCGCCTGCTGGAGCGCTGCGATGCTTTCCGCAAGCCCGCACGCTTCGCCGAGGCGCTGCTGGCCTGCGAGTGCGATGCGCGCGGCCGGCCCGGCTTCGGCAACGCGACCTACCCGCAGCGCGAGCGCCTGCTCGCGGTGCTGGCAACGGCGGCGGCAGTGGCCACCGATGCGGTGGCGAAGGCTGCGCAGCAGTCGGGTGCCACCGGCCCGAAGATCGGCGAGGCGATTCACCGGGCGCGGGTGGAAGCCGTCGCGGCATCGCTGCCGGCACGAACCTGAAACGGCCGCCCGCTGACGCCAAAGGGAGATTCGGCATTTGCCGACACGCGCGCATGATGGCGCGTGTTATGGTTTTTCCCAATGCCAAAGTCCTCCAGCAACTTGCAGTTGCCTCCTCCGTTAGGCCGGGACGCAGCCCTCTTTCTCGACTTCGACGGTACGCTGGTCGGACTCGCGCCCACGCCTGAAGCCATCGAGATTCCCCCTGCCCTCGTGCCCCTGCTGGGCGATCTGCGCGACCTGCTCGGCGGCGCGCTCGCCGTGGTGTCGGGCCGCCAGATCGATTCCATCGACCGCTTCCTGGCTCCGCTGCGCCTGCCCGCGGCCGGCGAGCACGGCGTGCAGCGCCGCGACGCCGAGGGCCATATGCAGGAGCAGCGCGCGCCCGACCTCGCATCCATCCTCGACATCGCCAACGAACTCGCGCGTGTGCACGAAGGCCTGCTGGTGGAGCGCAAGCACGCCGCCATCGCGCTGCACTACCGGCTCGCGCCGCAACTCGAGGCGGTGTGCCGCGACGCGATGTCGCGCGCCATCGCGCACGAACCGCAGCTCGAGCTGATGCACGGCAAGTTCGTCTTCGAGGTGAAGCCTACCGGCGTGCACAAGGGCATCGCCATCGAGGCCTTCATGAGCGAAGCGCCCTTCGCGGGCCGCATGCCGGTTTTCCTCGGCGACGACACCACCGACGAAACCGGCTTTGCCGTGGTGCAGCCGCGCGGCGGCATCGCCGTCAAGGTCGGCTCCGGGCCGAGCCTGGCGCTGCACCGCCTCGAATCGCCGCGCGACGTCTATGAATGGCTGGTGCAGGCACGCGACCTGCTGACAGCCCCCGAAAACAAGAACACCGAACCCCCGAGGAGCCCCCGATGAGCGAGCAACAACTGATGGAGGCTCCCGAAGACCGCGCGGGCGAGGCGCTGGCCGGTGCCGCCGGTCCCGACGACAAGGCCCCCGTCGATGCAAAGGCGGCCGCCGCGCCCGGAACGCGCGGCTTCGCGCCGCCGGCCGAACCTTCGCTGAACGTGGGCGTGATCGGCAACTGCGCCTACAGCGCGCTCATCGACGCGCGCGGCCGTGCCGTGTGGTGCTGCCTGCCGCGCTTCGACGGCGATCCGGTCTTCAATGCCCTGCTGCATCCCGGCGAAGACGCCGGCGCCTGGGCCATCGAGATCGAGGACTTCGCCTCCAGCAAGCAGTGGTACGAACCCAATACCGCGGTGCTGCGCACGCAGCTGTTCGACAGCGCGGGCCAGGGCATCGAGATCACCGACTTCGCGCCGCGCTTCTACAGCCGCTCGCGCTACTTCCGCCCGCTGATGATGGTGCGCCGCGTGCGGCCGATCGCCGGAGCGCCGCGCGTGCGCGTGTCGCTCGACCCGCGCTTCCAATGGGGCGCCGTGGCGCCGGAGGAGGTGACGCGCGGCAGCAACCACATCCGCTACGTCGGTCCCGACGTGACGCTGCGGCTGAACACCGACGCCTCGATCTCGCACATCCTCGCGCGCCAGCCTTTCGTGATCTCGCGCGAATACAACTTCATGTTCGGCGTGGACGAGACGCTGCTCGACGGCATCGCCGACACCGCGCGCAAGTTCGAGCAGGAAACCATCTCCTACTGGCGCACCTGGAGCAAGCGCCTGGCCATTCCCTTCGAGTACCAGGAGGCGGTGATCCGCGCGGCCATCACGCTCAAGCTCTCGCTGTACGAGGACACTGGCGCCATCGTGGCCGCCATGACCACCAGCATCCCCGAGGCGCCGGGCAGCCAGCGCAATTGGGACTACCGCTACTGCTGGCTGCGCGACGCCTTCTTCGTGGTGCGCGCGCTCAATTCGCTGAGCGAAGTGGGCACCATGGAAGACTACCTGCGCTGGCTCGGCAACGTGGTGATCGGCTCGCACGGCGAGCACATCCAGCCGCTGTACGGCATCGGGCTGGAGCGCGAGCTGCCCGAGTCCTTCGTCGAAGGCCTGCCGGGCTACCGCGGCATGGGTCCGGTGCGCGTGGGCAACCAGGCGCAGGAGCACTTCCAGCACGACGTGTACGGCAACATCGTGCTCGGCGCGGCACAGGCCTTCCACGACCATCGGCTGCTCAGCCGCGCGGGCGCGGCGGAGTTTCCGCACCTGGAGGCGGTGGGCGAGCAGGCGGTGCGCGTGTACGGCACGCCCGACGCCGGCATGTGGGAGCTGCGCACGCGCGCACGCGTGCACACCAGCTCGGCGCTGATGAGCTGGGCCGCCTGCGACCGGCTCTCCAAGATCGCACGCGCGCTGAACCTGCCCGAGCGCGCGGCCTACTGGCACGGCCATGCCTCGCGCATGAAGGAAGAGATCCTCGCCAAGTCGTGGTGCGAGGAGCGCCAGGCCTTCGCCGAAAGCTTCGGCGGCCACGAGCTCGACGCGAGCATCCTGCTGATGGTGGAGGTCGGCCTGATCGACGCGCGCGACCCCCGCTTCATCTCCACCGTGGATGCAATGGAAAAGTCGCTGTGCGACGGCCCCTACATGCGCCGCTACGAGGCCGCCGACGACTTCGGCAAGCCCGAGACCGCCTTCAACATCTGCACCTTCTGGCGCATCGACGCGCTCGCCAAGATCGGCCGCAAGGCCGAGGCGCGCCAGATCTTCGAGACCATGCTCGCGGCACGCAACCCGCTGGGCCTGCTGTCGGAAGACACGCACCCGGTCACCGGCGAGATGTGGGGCAACTTTCCGCAGACCTATTCGATGGTCGGCATCATCAATGCGGCCGTGCGCCTGTCGGCGCCCTGGGATTCCTGCATATGAGCCGACTCGTCGTCGTTTCCAACCGCGTGGCGGACCCGCGCAAGCCGGCGGCCGGCGGCCTCGCCGTGGCGCTCGGCGAGAGCCTGCAGCAAAGCGGCGGCCTGTGGTTCGGCTGGAGCGGACAGATCGTCGAGGGTGGCCCGACCGGCGAAGGCGAACTGCACAGGCAGCAGGCCGGCAATGTCACGCTCGCCACCATCGACCTGAGCCGCGAGGACCACGACAGCTACTACCTCGGCTACAGCAACGACGTGCTGTGGCCGGTGTTCCACAACCGCCTGGACCTGGCGCACTTCGAGGCCGGCTTCATCGGCGGCTATCGGCGCGTGAACCAGCTGTTCGCGCGCAAGCTGCTGCCGCTGCTGAAGGACGACGACATCATCTGGGTGCACGACTACCACCTGATCCCGCTGGCGGCCGATCTGCGCGCCATGGGCTGCAGGCAGCGCATCGGATTCTTCCTGCACATTCCGCTGCCCCCGCAGATCATCACCGCGGCCATTCCGCAGCACGCGTGGCTGATGCGCTCGCTGTTCTCCTACGACCTGATCGGCTTCCAGGCGCAGCAGGACGTGCAGCACTTCGAGCACTACGTGCGCAACGAGGCCCACGGCGAGTACCTGGGCAACGACATGTACCGCGCCTACGGGCAGACGGTGCGCAGCAACGCCTTCCCGATCGGCATCGACGTCGACGAGTTCGCGGCGCTCACGCACGCGAAGGAGTCGCGCGACATGTACGAGACCATGAAGCGCGAGTACTCGAGCCGCCGGCTGTTGCTGGGCATCGACCGGCTCGACTACTCCAAGGGCATTCCGCAGCGCGTGCGCGCATTCCGCGAGCTGCTGGCCAACTACCCCGAGAACCGGCGCAGCGCGACGCTGATCCAGATCGCCTCGCCCACGCGCGAGACGGTCGATGCGTACGGCGACATCCGGCGCGAGCTCGAATCGCTGTGCGGCGCCATCAACGGCGACTACGGCGAGCTCGACTGGATGCCGGTGCGCTACATCCACCGCATGGTGGCGCGCAAGCGCGTGCCGGGGCTGTGCCGCGCGGCGGCCGTCGGGCTGGTGACGCCGCTGCGCGACGGCATGAACCTCGTGGCCAAGGAATACATCGCGGCGCAGGACCCGGCCGACCCGGGCGTGCTGGTGCTGTCGCGCTTTGCCGGCGCGGCCGAGCAGCTGAAGGAAGCGCTGCTGGTGAATCCGTACGACACCCATGGCACGGCCGAGACGGTGCAGCAGGCGCTGCAGATGCCGTTGGAGGAGCGGCGCGAACGGCACCAGAAGCTGCTGTCTCGCATTCGCGAGCAGGACATCCATTGGTGGCGCCGGAGCTTTCTCGATGCGCTGCGGGAGGCTGCGAGCGAGCGCTGAAACTGTCTGTTCAGTTCAGTTCAGTTCAGTTCGGGGCGCGCTCACGCCGACGGGGTGAGCGTTGGACTGAGCAGTCGTTGATGGGCGTCCTTCGCACGCGCCACGGAATGAGACGCTCACCAGCCAGTGAGCAAGCGCACGAAACGCATCACCGGCCGGCCCTGTTCGGGTCCTGAAACCAGCCCCGCCGCCGGCGCATGAATCCGCAGATGCGCCGTCGCCAGCGCAGACACCTCGATCCAGCCGCCATGCGCCAGGTGATGCATATCGCCCTCGTTCAGCACCGCCTGCGCCATGAACACCGTCTCGCCGAACCACCCGGGCGGGGACACCACGCGCACCCGGCCCTCGGCCACCTGCAGCCACGTGCCGGCATCGACAGCGGTACGCAGGGACTGGCCCGGCTCCAGGATGACGGAGGCAGGTGCGGAGGTGAGCGTGGTGATCATGGCGTGCCTTGAAAAGCGGTGATTCGGGTATCGATCGTAGAAATCCGGCCACTCAAAAAACAGGCACACGCCACGGCTATTGCGACCGGAACAGCCCGGCTGTGAACGCATCTGTTATGGTCGTTTTCCCGAGCAACTGCATCTGTTTTCGGATGCCCGGTGCGGGGAACATCGACGCCATGGACTCGCTACCGCTCTACCGCCAGCTCTCCGCGCACTACGTGGACGCGATCCACATTGGTTCGCTCAAGCAGGGCGACAAGATGCCGTCGCTGCGCAGCCTGATGCGGCTGCACGACATCAGCCTGTCGACCGCGCTGCAGGTCTGCCGCGCGATGGAGAGCGACGGCTGGGTCGAGGCACGCGACCGCTCGGGGTATTTCGTGCGGCGGCCGCAGCGGCTGGCCATCGCGCCGATGGAAGAGCCGGTGGCTGGCGTGCCGCCCGACCCGGCGCAGTTCGTCAGCATGCGGGCGCGCATGGCCAACTTCATGGCGCGCGGCCGGCACACGGGCGTGAAGCTCAACTTCGCCATCGCCCGCGCAGCCCCCGAGCTCTATCCGGCCGAGGCGCTGCGCAACTCGATGACGCGCGCGCTGCGCCAGCGGCCCGAGCTGCTGACCACCGCCTCGTCGCAGAAAGGCCACGAGCAGTTCCGCGAGGCGCTGGCGCAGCGCAACCTGCGCGTCGGCATGACGGTGTCGCCCGACGAAGTGCTCGTCACCAACGGCTGCATCGAGGCGCTGAACCTCGCATTGCGCGCGATCGCCAAGCCAGGCGACACGGTGGCCGTGGAGTCGCCCACCTTCTACGGACTGCTGCAGGTGCTCGAAAGCCTGGGGCTGCGCGCGCTGGAGATCCCGACCAGCCCTCAGACCGGCATCTCCCTCGAGGCGCTCGACCTCGCCATCCACACCTACGACGACATCAAGGCCGTGGTGGTGGTGCCGCACCTGCAGAACCCCATCGGCAGCGTGATGCCCGACGCCCACAAGCAGCGGCTGGTGCACCTGTGCGAGAGCCATGGCATTGCGCTGGTCGAGGACGACACCTACAGCGACCTTGTGGAAAGCGACACGCCGCTGCGCGCCATGAAGTCGTGGGACCGCACGGGCAACGTGATCTATTGCGCCTCGCTGCACAAGGTACTGGCGCCGGGGCTGCGACTGGGCTGGATCACCGCCGGACGCTGGCATGCGCAGGTGGAAATGCTCAAGTACGCGCAGACCCGCAACAACGAGGCGCTGGCGCAGATCGCGGCGGGCGAGTTCATCGCCAGCGGTGCCTACGACCGCCACCTGCGCCGGCTGCGCGAGCGGCTGCACGTGCAGCGCGACCAGACGGCGGACGCCATCGCCAGGTATTTTCCGGCCGGCACGCGGCTGAACCTGCCGCGCGGCGGGCTGCAGCTGTGGGTCGAGCTGCCGGCGCAGCGCTCGTCGGTGGACGTGTTCGAAGCCGCGCTGCGCGAGCACGTGCTGGTGGCGCCGGGCGCGCAGTTCTCGAACTCGGGGCGCTTCGACAACTACCTGCGCCTCAACTGCGGCTGGCCGTATTCGAAGGCGGTGGATGCGGGGCTGAGGCGGCTGGGCGAGATCGTGGCGGCCGTGCGGCCGCCGGGCTAGCTGCGATTCAGACGATGTAGAAGACGACCGCGTCGCGCCTAGCGGCCGCGGCTGCAAAGAATCGCTTCACGCCTTCCATGAAGCCCGCGAGATCCTGTGTGCCGTCCTGCCAGACCCTGGCCCAGTAGAGCTCGGCGAACTTTGCCGGCTCGCCCATGAAACGGCCCATCAGTTCCGCCACGTCGCACTGCGCGAGCCGCGCCGCCGCGCGCTCCACGTGGGCCGCCGTGAGATAGATGCAGCCCAGGCCGTCGGTGCCTTCGAGCTCTTCGCCATCCACCGCCTCGGGCATCAGCGTGCGTACCACGTCCCAGGCCTGTTCCACCGTCTGGCTGTCGTGCGGACCGCCCTGCTCGGCGGGCGAGTGCAGGAAGTCCGACACGGTGGACGGATCGATCACCAGCGCGCGCAGCCGGTAGCGGTCGAGGGCGTAGAAGGCAGCGCCGATGCTCAAGTGCTGGGCTCCATGCGTGCGGCGCGTGCGACGGCCGCGAGCGCCATGCTCACGCTGTCGATGTTGCGCTGCGCGTTGTCGATGTTCCTGAAGTGGTCGGGCGAGCAGATCTGGTTGAGCAGCAGCGTGCGCTTGAAGTGCACCAGCGCCTGGCGCAGGTCGCCCTCTTCCTGCGCGATCAGCCCCAGGTCGTTGTGGGCGGTGGCGGCCGCCGGGGAGATGCCGCGGCAGTCGCGCTGCTGGATGTCGAGCGAACGCTCGAACAGTTCACGGGCCCGGACGAAGTCGCGCCGCGCCATGTAAAGGCCGGCGAAGTTGTTGAGCATGTCGGAATGCAGTTCGGCATCGCCTTCGCCCGGCGGGAGCTTGTCGAGGTGCACGAGGGCGCGCGCGTAGCAGAGCTCCGCCTTCTCGTCCTGGCCAGAGTCGGCGTAGAGGAACGCGAGGTTGTTGAAGGCGCGCACCACACCGTCGCTGGAGCCGCCCCGGGCCTCGGCAACCGCCATGGCGATGGTCTTCTTGTAGAGCGTTTCGGCCTCGTCGGAGCGCCCGGCCGCGGCGTGCAGCAGCGCAAGGGTGTTGGTCGGCCCGCGCCGCCAGCTGTCGTCGAGGCCGAGCTGCCCGGCCATGGCCAGCGCCTCGTCGGCCGCGGCCTGCGCCTCGTCGTTCCAGTGCAGCCGGCGGCACAGCTCCGCATGGCTGGACAGGTGGAGCACCACGGCCTTGTGCGGGCCGCCGTACAGCCGGCGGCTGGCGGCGACGGTTTCGGCACAGAGCTTCTCGGCACTCGGCAGGTCGCCCTGGGCCAGCGCGTCGCGGTAGCGCGCCTCGCGGTCTTCGAGCAGCTTCAGCAATGCGCCCTGCTCATCGGATGCCGCGCCGCGGGCCTTGCGCTCCTCAATGTCGGCCAGGGCCAGGTCGAGTGCCTTGCGGGCGATGTCGATGTCCTCCGCCGGCATGCCGATCTTGCGGCCGATGGACAGGCTTTCCTCAAGGCAGGCCCGGGCCTTGTCGAGGGCGCCGAGCTGGTGGCAGGCCTGCCCCAGCATGCACAGGCTCATCGCGAGGTTCTGGTGCGGGCCCTTGAACACGCGGCGCGCGCTGGCGACGACCTGCTCGCCGATGGCGACGGCCCCGGCCCAGTCGTCGGCCTCGGCTGCGGCCACGAAGCGCTCCTGCAGCCGGCTGGCTTCGGCGAGGGCGGCGAGGTCGAAGTCCTTGGCGTCGCTCGCCGCGGCGCGGCGGACGTTGCGCCGGGCCGCGGCGTCTTCCTTCCTGGCCCCGGCCGCACCCTGCCGCGCCAGCTGCCGGTGAATCCAGTAGAGGTCGAACAGCAGCCACGGCAGGACGAGCACCAGG
This sequence comes from Variovorax sp. Varisp46, assembly GCF_059491885.1. Classification (NCBI taxonomy): domain Bacteria; kingdom Pseudomonadati; phylum Pseudomonadota; class Betaproteobacteria; order Burkholderiales; family Comamonadaceae; genus Variovorax; species Variovorax sp. Varisp46. Next base: position 107,776 of record NZ_CP168515.1, on the reverse strand, counting down.
CCGAAACGCGATCCCGGCAGGCCCGCCATTCCGTACAGCAGCAGCGCCAGCTGCGCCGCGCCGCCCAGGTAGCTCCCCAAATAGAAGCGATGCGCCCCGATGAAGCCGCCCACCAGCCACAGCAGGTAGGCATAGGAGCGGCGGCGGGGCAGCTGAGTCATTGGTTTCGCCGGCGCGCGTGGCCGTTCAGTCGAGCAGCGCCAGCGCCGCGTAGTCGCCGACCTTGTCGCCCAGGCCGGCAGGCACGAGGCGCACGCCGTGCGTGAGCGGCGGCAGCTTGCCGTCGACCTGTGCCTGCAGCCTCGGCAGCAGAAAGTCGCGGTGGTGCCAGAACACGCTGCCGCCCAGGCTGATGCGCTGCAGGTCGAGCGTGGCGATCAGGTTGTAGAGCATGCGGCCCATCACGCGGCACAGCGCATCGACGATCTCGAGCGAATGCCGCTCGCCACCCGCAGCCGAACTGAAAAGATCGGCCGCAGGCTGGCCGAAGCGCCGCGCGATGGAGTTGCCGGCAATCAGCCCTTCGACGTCGCCGACGTTGCCGCAGCCGCACAGCGCGCCGCTGGCGTCGTCCACCACGAAGCTGTGGCCGGCATGGCCGGCGTTGCCGTTCTTGCCGCGCAACGCGCGGCCGTCCACGCACAGGCCGACGCCGACGCCGGTGCTCCAGGTGACATAGGCGCAATCGTCCACGCCCTGGAGCGCACCCCAATGGCGCTCGGCCTCCAGCGCGGCCACGGCGTCGTTCTCGACCCGCACGCGGGCGAAGCGCTTTGCCAGCGGGGCCTCGATCAGCGCGGTCATCCAGGTGTTGGGCAGGCCGCGCGCCGGGCCGGCGATGCCGCCGCAGATGTTGGGCGTGGCCAGTTCGACCTGGCCGTCGCGCAGCTCGAAAGGCCCGGCCGACGACACGCCCACGCGATCGATGCTCGCCGCATCGATGCCCTGCTGCGCACAGACTTCGTCGATCATCCGCATGATCTGCACTGCCACCGCATCGTTGTCGCCGGTCTTGGCCGTGGGCTCGCTGCGGCGGCCGATCAGCGGCGCGTCGCTCGAGGCGGAAAGGCTCACGGCCACCTTGGTGCCGCCGATGTCTACGCAGGCTCTCATTGCTGTTTGTCTCTTGTCTACAGAAGGCGCGCGACCAGCGCCGCGATCATGCTGAGCACCACCGTGCTCGCAATCGGCAGTTGCCATTCGCGGCCGAAGGCGCGGAACTCGAAATCGCCGGGCAGGCGTCCGAAGCCGAAGCGGCGCAGCCAGGCGGCCAGCCCGCTCATGAGCACCAGTGCCAGGACGACGACGATCAGCCAGCGGAACATATGGACAACAGTCTAGGCCGAGAGAATGGCCATGGCTTGCCGGTGGAGTTCGGGCGTTGCCGCCGCGATCACCCGCCCGTCGGACTTCAGCCCCAACGGCTGGCCCTGCCAGTCGGTGATGACGCCGCCCGCCGCCTCGATCAGCCCGGCCGGGCCGAGGTAGTCGTAGGGCTGCAGGCCGGTTTCGACCACGAGGTCGATGGTGCCGCCCGCCAGCTGGGCGTAGCCGTAGCAGTCGCCGCCGAAGCGGCGCATCGCGCACTGGCGGCTGAGCCTGTCGAAGGCGGCCCAGTCGGCCGGCGCGAAGATGTCGGGCGAGGTGGTGACGATGCGGGCCTTGGCCACGTCGGTGCAGCCGCTCGCGCGCACGGGCTGGCCGTCGCGCGTGGCGCCCTTGCCCCCGTCCTTGGGGTTGTGGCCGATCCAGCGCTCCTCGAGCACCGGCATGTCGACCATGCCCAGCACCACGCGGCCGCCCTCCAGCACGCCGATCAGCGTGCCCCACAGCGGCGAGCCGGTGATGAAGCTGCGCGTGCCGTCGATGGGGTCGAGCACCCAGATGCGCCCGGCGTCGAGCCGCTCGGGGCCATGCTCCTCGCCGTAGATGCCGTCGGCCGGCACGCGAGCGCCAAGGATGTCGCGCATGGCCGTCTCGGCCGCGCGGTCGGCCAGCGTGACGGGGCTTTCATCAGCCTTGGTGATGATGTCCAGCGGTGTGCGGAAGTAGCGCATCGACTGCGCGGCCGCGGCATCGGCCAGCGCCTGGGCAATCGACGGGAGATCGGGGGTCGAAGAGCTCATGGGAGAGAGGAGAACGTGCCAAAAGCTGCGATTAGACCCGAGCCGGGCCGGGTTTGACACGGCAGTGGCGCCAGCCCTAGCATGGCCCGGAAATTGCCAGGGAACACGACAAATGACTTCATCCAGATTGCTGCGAAGCGCGTGGCTCGCCCTCCTGCTCGGCGCTTCGGCCCTGCTGGCCCACGCCACCCCTTCCGCCACGGAGGAAAAGCTGATCGACACGCTGATCCAGCGCGTCTCGAAGATGTCGGCCATGGTCTTCATGCGCAACGGCAACGAATACAACGCCGCCGATGCCGCCAAGCACATGCAGGCGAAGTACGACTACTTCAAAAAGGAACTGGTGACGGCCGAGGACTTCATCGAGCGCTGCGCCTCGCGCTCGGAGATGACGGGGCAGGCCTACAAGGTGAAGCTGACCGATGGCATGGTGCGCGACGCCAACGAGTTTCTCAACAGCGAGCTGCGCGCGCTGCGGCAGGCCGCGAAGAAGACCGGCGGCTGAGAGGGCCTCGTCCGCGCTCTCTAGCGCTGCTGGCCCCAGCGGCGAACGGTCAGGCGCTCCAGCGTCTTGAAGCCCAGGCTCTCGACCAGCAGGCCGATCAGCACCACCAGGGCGAGGCCCGCGAACACGCGGTCGGTGTAGAGCTCGTTGCGGTTCTGGAAGATGTACCAGCCCAGCCCGCCCTTGCCCGACGAGGCACCGAACACCAACTCCGCCGCGATCAGCGTGCGCCATGCAAAGGCCCAGCCGATCTTCAGCCCCGACAGGATCGACGGCAGCGCCGCCGGCACCAGGATCTGTAGCACGTAGGGCAGGCCCTTCAGGCCGTAGTTGCGCCCCGCCATGCGCAGCGTCTCGGGCACGCCCTGGAAGCCGGCATAGGTGTTGAGCGCTAACGGCCACAGCACCGAATGGATCAGCACGAACACGAGGCTGCCGCGGCCCAGCCCGAACCACAGCAGCGCCAGCGGCAGCAGCGCAATGGCGGGCAGCGGGTTGAACATGGACGTGAGCGTGTCCAGCAGGTCGCGGCCGACGCGCGTCGACACCGCGAGCGTGGTGAGCGCGAAGGCCAGCAGCACGCCGGCGAGGTAGCCCTGCAACAGAACGGCCAGCGAGATGCGCACCTTCTCGATCAGCTCACCGCTCGCGAGGCCTCCGAACAGCGCCGTTGCCGTGGCGGTGAAGGTGGGCAGCAGCAGGTCGTTGTCCTGCCAGCGGGCCGCGAGCTCCCAGAGCACGGCGACGACGGCGAGGATCAGGCCCTTGCGCAGCCATGCCTGCGACCAGATGCGCTCGCCCATCGGCAGCGAACGCTCCACCGGTGCTTCGGTGAAGGGCTCCAGCGTGCGCTCGTACTCGGGGCGGACCGGCGGGACGATGGCACTCATGCGACGGCCTCTTCCTCGAACAGCATGTCGTGGATCCGCTGCGCCGTGCCCTGGAATTCGGCACCGCCCACACTCGCCAGTGTGAAGCCATGGCTGTTGACCTCGGCGCGCATGCGCCCCGGGTGCGGCGACAGCAGCGCGATGCGGTTGCCCACCACCAGCGCCTCCTCGATGGAGTGGGTGACGAACAGCAGCGTGAAGCGCACCTCGTCCCACAGCTCGAGCAGTTCCTGCTGCATCTTGCGGCGCGTGAGCGCATCGAGCGCGGCGAAGGGTTCGTCCATCAGCAGCACGCGCGGCTGCATCGCGAGCGCGCGGGCAATGGCCACGCGCTGCTTCATGCCGCCGGAAAGCTGGTGCGGATGCACTTCGGCGAACTTCGCCAGGCCGACCTTGCCTAGATAGTGCAGCGCGCGTTCCGCGGCCTCCTTCCGGCCCAGCGTGCGCGAAGCGAGCAGCGGGAACATCACGTTCTGCTTGACGGTCTTCCACGGCGGCAACTGGTCGAACTCCTGGAACACGACGATGCGGTCGGGACCGGGCTGCGCCACGCGCCGGCCGTCGATGCGGATCTCACCTTCGACCGGGGGAATGAAGCCGGCCACGGCCTTCAGCAGCGTGGACTTGCCGCAGCCCGAGGGACCGAGCAGCACGAAGCGGTCGGCGGCATGCACGTCGAAGCTCACGCGGTGCGTGGCGCGGACGAGGCGCTGGGGGGTGCGGTATTCGAGGCTGACATTGTCGACCCGCAGCAGTGCCGGTGCCGCGGCAGTGTCTTGCCCCCTCTCCCGCTCGCGGGAGAGGGAGTCACCCCGCGAATCAAGGACCGCCGCCGTGCCGCTCATCAGTTGCCCGACACGTTCTGCGCATCGTCGAAGAAGTAGTCCTTCACCGAAGCCGGCTTGTTCCTGATCGCGCCCACTCGGTGCATGAACTCCGCCAGCGGATAGGTGTTCTGCGGCGTGGTCTTGAACTGCACCTCGGGGTTCCTGATGATCTTCAACAGCAGATCGCGGTCGAGCTTGGCGTTGCTCACCTTCAGGTAGATGTCGGCCGCCTTCTCAGGGTTGGCGGTGACGAACTTCGCCGCCTCGTCGAGCGCATCGACGAAGGCCTTGTACGTCTTCGGGTTCTCGCTGCGGAATTTCTCCGTTGCGTACAGCACCGTTGCAGACGACGGACCGCCCAGCACCTGGTACGAGTTGAGCACGATGTGCGCATTCGGATTGCCCGCGAGCTCCTGCTCCTGGAACGGCGGATTGCCGAAGTGCCCCGTGATCTCCGTGCCGCCCTTGATGATGGCCGCTGCAGCATCGGGGTGCGGCACCGCCACGCTGATCCTGTCGAGCCTGTCGAACTCCTTGTCGCCCCAGAGCCTGGCCGAGGCGAACTGCAGCACGCGCGACTGCACCGAGACACCCACGGCAGGAAGTGCGATGCGGTCCTTGTCGGTGAAGTCGGCGATGGTCTTCACGTTCGGGTTGTTGCTCACCAGGTAGTACGGGAAGTTGCCCAGCGAGGCCACGCCCTTCACGTTCTGCCGGCCCTTGGTGCGGTCCCAGAGCGTGAGCAGCGGCCCCACGCCGGCGCCCGCGATCTCGATGTTGCCCGAGAGCAGCGCGTCGTTCACCGCCGAGCCGCCGGAGAGCTTGACCCATTCGACCTTGGCATCGACACCCGCGGCTTTCGCGTGCTTCTCGATGAGCTTCTGCTCCTGCGCCACGTTGAGCAGCAGGTAGACGATGCCGAACTGCTCGGCGATGCGGATCCGGCCCTCGGCGTGTGCGGCGAGGCTGCCGGCCAGGAGGCCCAGGCCGGCGACGAGCGCGGCGGCTTTGCGGGTGAAGCGGTTCATTGAAGTCGGTCCGGGAACGAGAAGATCAGAAAGGGGTATCGCCGACGATCGTGGTGCGGTTGAGGCGGCGGCGCAGGTGGTCGGGCGTACCCGCCGCGAGATGCATCAGCGAGCGGTTGTCCCAGAACACCAGGTCGTGCGGCGCCCATTTGTGGCGGTACACGAACTCGGGCTTCACGCTGTGCGCGAACAGCTCGGCGAGCAGGGCATCGCTTTCCTGCGCGGGCAGGCCGACGATGCGCGTCGTGAAATGCTCGCTGACGAACAGTGCCTTGCGGCCCGTCTCAGGGTGCGTGCGCACCACCGGCTGCACGGCGGGCGCAACCTGGTCGATCTGCGCCTGCGAGAGCTTGGGCCGCCACGGATTCTTCGCGCGCAACTCTTCGTACTTGGCGAGGTAGCTGTGCTCGGCCTTCAGCGGCAGGATGCGCTGCTGCAGCTCGGGGCTCAGCGATTCCCATGCAAGATGCTGGTTGGCGAACAGCGTGTCGCCGCCTTCGCTCGGCAGTTCCTGGGCATGCAGCAGGGAGCCCAGGCTGGGGTTGGGCTTGTACGAGATGTCGGAATGCCAGTAGACGCCCGCATCGCCGAGGCCGATGGGCTCGCCGTTCTCCTTGATGTTGGAGACGATGAGGACCTCGGGGTGGTTCTTCAGCTGGAACTGGTGCAGCACGTGGATTTCGAGCGGGCCGAAGCGGCGGCTGAAATCGATGTGCTCCTGCGGGGTGATCTGCTGGTCGCGGAAGACCAGGACGTGGTGGTCGAGGTGGGCCTTGTGAAGGCGGATGAAGTCTTCGGTGTTGATGGGCTTCGAGATGTCGAGGCCTACCACCTCGGCGCCGACCGGGGCATCGAAAGGGCGCACTTCGAAGTGCTGCGAAGGGGCATTTACCTCGCTGGTGGGGGCGGCAGTCATGCCGGGAATGTAGGGGGCGGGGTTTGGATCGCCAACGAACTCTTTGTTGCTAGCTTATGACTTTGTTTTGAGGGGCTGATGTCTTTCCGGGGCCGGGTCTCGCCCCGGCAGGCGACTCACTTTCTTTTGCTTCGCCAAAAGAAAGTAAGCAAAGAAAAGGCGACCCTGCTGTCTGCGTCCCTTCGCTTCGCTACGGGCAGCCTGCGGTGCTCGACTCCGGAGGGGGTCCGCAGAACGCGCCGTCGCTGCGCTCGGCTCCGGAACAGCCAATACCAAAACCAAAAGCCGATACCAAGTCACCGCAGGCGCTTTGCGCCTGCGGTGACTTGGTGGCCAAGCGAAGCAAAGGCCCGGGAGGGTTCCCCTCCCCTCTGGCTGCGCCGAGGAGCGCAGCGTTTCGCGGATCAGGGCTCGCAGCTGTTTGAGCGAAGCGAGTTCTGCGAGACCCCGCGAAACGCGAGCACCGCAGGTTGCCCGTAGCGAAGCGAAGGGTCGCAGACAGTGGGGTCGCCCGGCCCCGGAAAACAACCCAAGCCAACCGCTCAAAGCGTATGACTGCGATCCCCTTCGGCAAACCCCATCGCATCCCAAGCCTCGCCGACGGCAAAGCCAATCACCTTGAACAACTCCCCCATCTCGTGCTCATGGATCAGCCGCGCCGCCATCGCCCGCTCCGCGACGGACCCCGCTTCCATCCGAGCCAGCAACCCGCAGTTCAGCAGAAACCGCGCCTGGCTCGTATAGCCCAGCACTTCGAGCCCCGCGTCCTGCCCCGCCAACGCAATGCCGGTGAAGTCGACGTGCGCGGTGATGTCCTTGTAGCCCACGTCGGCCAGCGGGTCGCCATCGGCCTGGTGCGCGCGGTGGCACATCACGGTGCCCATGTGGCGCTGCGGGTGGTAGTACTCGGCCTCGGGAAAACCGTAGTCGATGAGAAAGGCCGCGCCCTTGCCGAGCCGGTCGGCCAGCGTGGCGATGAAGGCCCGCGCCTGCGGATGGATCTCGGTCAGGTAGTCGTGCTCGCCGGGCACCTCGACTGGCGGCCGCAGTTCGGCGACGCGATCGGCCCAGGCCCAGCCGTCGCCTTGCGCGTTGCGCACCACGCCCCGCTCGAACCACTGCCCACCCACACGCGCCAGCAGTTGCACGGGCATCGCATCGAGCACCTCGTTGCCGACCACCACGCCTTCCATCGAATCGGGCAGCTCGTTGAGCCATTCAACGCGGTCCGCATAGCGCACCAGCGCCTGCTGCTGCCGCTCGCGCAGCGTGCCCGACAGGTCGACGATGCGATAGCGCACATCACTGCGCCCCATCTCGTCGAGCGCATGCAGCAGTTGAACCGCGAGCGCCCCCGAGCCTGCGCCGAATTCCCACACCGTGTCGGTGCCCGTCTTCTCCAGTGCCTGCGCCACCTGCGCCGCCAGGGTCTGCCCGAACATCGGCGTCAACTCGGGCCCCGTCACGAAGTCGCTGCCCGACGAGGGCATGTGGCCGAACTTGGCCGAAGTGTTGGCGTAATAGCCCAGGCCCGGCGCGTACAGCGCGAGCGCCATGAAGCGGTCGAACCCGATCCATCCGCCCGCGCGCTCGACGGAGCGCGCGATGAGGTGGTCGAGGGCGGTGGGTAAACTGCTGGGGGTCGTCTTTGTCGTCACAGCGCCATTCTCCCTCCTCGCATGAGCCCCGCCGCGCCCTCCTCCTCCGCTTCCCGCCGCACCGTCCTCGTCACCGGCGCGGGCCGCAGGCTGGGCCGCGAGATCGCGCTGGCGCTCGCCGCGGGCGGCTGGCAGGTGGCGGTGCACTACCGCAGTTCGCGCACCGAGGCCGAGCAGACGGTGGCCGACTGCGCCGCGCTCTCGGGCGATTCGGCGCTCTTCGCGGCCGACCTCGAGGACGAACAGGCCACGCGCGCCCTGCTGCCGCGCGTGGTCGCGCGCTTTCGCGGCGTCGATGCCGTGGTGCACAGCGCCGCGCTGTTCGAGCACGACGAGGCCGCCACCTTCAGCTACGCACTCATGGAGCGCCATGCGCGCAGCAACACCGGCGCGGCAATCCTGCTGGCGCATGCCCTGCACGAGCACTTGGCGGCCCGCGACGCGCAAGGCGCGGTGGTCCATCTGCTCGACCAGAAGCTCTGGAACCCGAACCCCGACTTCCTGAGCTACACACTTTCCAAGGCCGCGCTCGAAGCCGCCACGCCGATGCTGGCGCTGGCCCTTGCACCGCGCGTGCGCGTGGTCGGCGTGGCGCCCGGCCTTACGCTGGCGAGCCACATGCTGGACGACGACAGGTTCGCGCAGCTGCACAAGCTGTCGCCGCTGGGCCGCTCCTCCACCCCGGACGACGTGGTCGCCACGGTGAGGTTCGCGCTGGAGAACCGCTCGATCACCGGCACCACGCTGCTGGTGGACGGCGGCCAGCACCTGATGAAATTCGAGCGCGATTTCTCGCTCATGTGAGCACCACCATGTCCATTCCCATGCCCGTGCAAGGCCGCCAGACACTCACCCTCCAGGGCCTGCGCTTCGACGCCAACCTGGGCATCCTCGAGCAGGAAAAGACGGCGCCGCAGCCGATCCTGGTCGATGCCGAGCTCAGCCTCGGCCCGCAACCGCTGCTGCCGCAGGACGACGACATCTTCCACGTGCTCGACTACCGCAAGGTGCGCCGCATCATCATCGAGGAGTGCACCGCCGAGCACGTCAACCTGCTCGAAAGCCTGATCGGCAAGCTGGTGCAGCGCCTGCTGCAACTGCCCGGCGTGCTGGGCGTGCGCGTGAAGATCGCCAAGCTCGAAATCTTCGACGACTGCGAGGTGGCGATCCGCATGGAAGCCGGGGAATGGTGATCCGGGGCAAAATCCCCCCTTTCCCCCCAAGACATTGCTGCCCATGAACGCCGTCTGGATCGACGAGGCGCCCGCCGCCGCCGACGCCACTGCCAATTCCCTGAAGATCGAGCGCGAAACGCACAAGCTCGAAAAGCGCCTGTGCCGCCAGGTCGGGCAGGCCATCGTCGACTACAACATGATCGAAGAGGGCGACAAGGTCATGGTGTGCGTCTCGGGCGGCAAGGACAGCTACGCGCTGCTCGACATCCTGCTCAAGCTGAAGGCGCGCGCGCCGATTCACTTCGACATCGTCGCGGTCAATCTCGACCAGAAGCAGCCCGGCTTTCCCGAAGAGGTGCTGCCCAGGTATTTGAGCGACCTGGGCGTGGACTTCCACATCGAGAACCAGGACACCTACAGCATCGTCAAGCGCGTCATTCCAGAGGGCAAGACCACCTGCGGCCTGTGCAGCCGGCTGCGCCGCGGCATCCTGTACCGCGTGGCCGACGAGCTGGGCGCCACCAAGGTCGCGCTGGGCCACCACCGCGACGACATGCTGCAGACCTTCTTCCTCAACATGTTCTTCGCCGGCAAGCTCAAGAGCATGCCGCCCAAGCTGGTGAGCGACGACGGCAAGCACGTCGTGATCCGCCCGCTGGCCTACGTGGCCGAGAAGGACACGGTGCGCTGGGCCCAGCACCGCGAGTTCCCGATCATTCCGTGCACGCTGTGCGGCAGCCAGGAAAACCTGCAGCGCAAGCAGGTAGGCGAAATGCTGCGCGAATGGGACAAGAAGTATCCCGGCCGCGTGGAGAACATGTTCACCGCGATGCAGAACGTGGTGCCTTCGCACCTGCTCGACGGAACGCAGCATGACTTCAAGGGTCTGAAGGCAACGGGCGTGGCGAACGACGATGGCGACAAGGCCTTCGACCCGCCTTCCTTCGATTTGCTCTCCCAGGCACCTGCCGCCCTGCGCATCGTCCAGGGCTGAACGGGCAACCCAGGGGAATTTTGGGCTTCAGCGCCCGGAGACCCTCATGAAATCTGCGTTCTCGGCTCTTCTTCTTGCCGCAAGCCTGACGGGCTGCGCCACCTCCTGGGTGGTCGACAGCGACGTGAAGAGCTTTTCCTCCATCGGCACCGTGGCCCCCGGCGCCACCTACCGCTTCGACCGCCTGCCCTCGCAGCAGGCCGACGGCGCGCGGCAGGAATCGCTCGAAGCCATGGCCGGCGCCGCGCTCGACAAGGTCGGCCTGCGCCGCGACGATGCCAGGCCCCAGTACACCGCGCAGATCGGCGCGCGCGTGACGGCAGGCCTCTCGCCCTGGGCCGATCCGTGGCTCTACAACGGTCCCTGGGGCTACGGTTACGGCGGCTATGGCAACTACGGCCGGCGCTGGTACGGCGGCGGCTGGTATGGCGGCCCGATGTTCGCGCCGCCGGCCAACCCCTGGTACGAGCGCGAGGTCAGCATCGTGCTGCGCGAGGCAGGCTCCAACCGCGTGGTGTACGAAACTCGCGCCCGGAACGACGGCCCTTACACCTCGAGCACGGCGATCCTGCCGGTGATGTTCCAGGCCGCGCTGCAGGGCTTCCCGAACCCGCCGCAGGGCGAGCGCCGGGTCAACATCGAGCTGCCGACGGCGCAGGCCCGGAAGTAGCGCCTTCTAGAATTCCCCGGATGGAAGAAGCCACCCGCCTGATCGCCGTTCGCCACGGCGAAACCGCCTGGAACGTCGACACCCGCATCCAGGGCCAGCTCGACATCGGGCTCAACGCCACGGGCATCTGGCAGGCACAGCGCGCCGGCAGTGCGCTGGCCGACGAGCCCATCGGCGTCGTCTATGCCAGCGACCTCTCGCGCGCCTGGCAGACCGCCGAGGAAATCGCCAGGCCCCACGGCCTGGCCGTGCAGCCCGAGCCGCGCCTGCGCGAGCGGGCCTTCGGGAACTTCGAGGGCCTGAGCTTTGCCGAGATCGAAGCCACGCTGCCCGTGCAGGCCAGGCTCTGGCGCGAGCGCGATCCCGAATTCGAGCCCGAGGGCGGCGAGAGCCTGCTGATGTTCCGCGACCGTGTGACTGGCGTGGCCGCCGAACTGGCGGCGCGCCATCCGGGCGAACTGGTGGTTCTGGTCGCGCACGGCGGCGTGATGGACGTGCTCTACCGCGCCGCCACCCGCCAGGAGCTGCAGGCGCCGCGCACCTGGCAACTCGGCAATGCCGCGATCAACCGCATGCTTTGGACGCCGGAAGGCTTCAGCCTCGTGGGCTGGAGCGACACCGCCCATCTGACGGCAGGTGACGCGCTCGACGAGACGACGAGCTAAGCATCGCTCTTCACGATGCGCTGTGTGTGTTGTCCGAGGTGCGCCCTTCGCACACGCCCCCGAATCCCTCAAGCGTGCGAAGCAGCCCCATGGCCCGCTTCCGCCTTCGCCTCGTCCGGCAGATTCACCATCGGCCCCGTCCCGCTGTAGCGGTCCAGCGCGAGGTAGATCGCCGGCGTGATGTACAGCGTGATCACCTGCGAGAAGATCAGCCCGCCCACCACCGCCACGCCCAGCGGCTGGCGCAGCTCGGCGCCGGCGCCCAGGCCCAGCGCGAGCGGCAGCGCGCCCATCAGCGCGGCCAGCGTGGTCATCATGATCGGCCGGAAGCGCAGGCGGCAGGCCTCGCGGATCGCGTCCACCGGCTGCAGGCCCTCGGTGCGCTGCGCATCGAGCGCGAAGTCGATCATCATGATCGCGTTCTTCTTCACGATGCCGATCAGCAGCAGGATGCCGATGGTCGCGATCAGCGTCAGGTCGAAGCCGAAGAGCTTCAGCGAGATCAGCGCGCCCACCGCCGCCGAAGGCAGCCCGGCGAGGATCGTGATCGGGTGGATGTAGCTCTCGTACAGCACGCCGAGCAGCACGTAGATCACGAGCACCGCCAGCACCAGCAGCACCGCCTGGCTGGACTGCGAACTCTGGAACACCGCCGCGTCGCCGCCGTAGGTGGTGATGATCGAGGGCGGCATCTTCAGCTCGTCCTTGAAGCGGTCGATCTTCGCGGTCGCGTCGCCCAGCGGCACGTCGGGCGCGAGGTTGAACGACACCGTCACCGCCTGCAGCTGGCCCTGGTGGTTGACCGCGGTCGGCCCCACGGTGCGCTTGACGGTCGAGAAGGCCGACAACGGCACCAGCCTGCCCGTGGTGCTGCGCACTGACAGGCGCGAGACGTCTTCCTCGAACTGGCGATCGTTGTCGGCCGCCGAAAGGATCACCTGGTAGGTGTTGCTCGTGCCGTAGATGCTGCCGATCTGGCGATCGCCGTAGGCGTTGTAGAGCGCGGTGCGCAGGTCGCCCACCGCCACGCCGAGCACGCCGGCCTTGTCGCGGTCGATGTCGAGCGTGGCCTGCAGGCCGCGGTTCTGCGAGTCGCTGGTCACGTCGCGGAAAGCCGGGTCGGCGCGCATGCGCTCCATGAGCCGCGTGGCCCACGGCACCATCTCGCCCGCGTTCACGCTCTGCAGCGTGTACTGGAAGCGCGCCTTGCTCTGGCGTCCGCCCAGGCGCAGGTTCTGCACCGGCTGCATGTAGACGGCAATGCCGGGGATCTCGCGGAAGCGCTGGCGCAGCGATTCGAGCACCTTCGCCATTGGCGGGCGCTCGCTGCGCGGCTTGAGCACCGCGAACAGCCGCCCGGAGTTCTGCGTGGCCGTGGGACCGCCCACGCCGACGAAGGAGCTCACGTAGTTGACGCTCGCGTCGTCCTTGAGGGTGGCGGCCACGCGGTCCTGCAGCGCCTTCATGGCGCTGAATGAAATGTCCTCAGCAGCCTCGGTCGTGATCTGGATCTGGCCGATGTCCTCCTCGGGGAAGAAGCCCTTCGGGATGGTCGCGAACAGCCAGCCGGTGACGACGAAGGTCAGCCCCGCGATCGCCAGCATCACCTTGCGGTGCATCAGCGTCCAGCCGAGCGAGCGCATGTAGGTTGCGTGCACCGCGCGGTAGCCGCGCTCGAAGGCTCGGCCGATGGCCGTGCCCGGCTCGGGATGCTCTTCTTCGTGATCGAGCGCGCCCGCACGGCGCGGCACCTGCTTGAGCAGCCGGCTCGCGAGCATCGGCACCAGCGTGAGCGACACCACGGCCGACACCAGCACCGCCAGCGCCACCACCACCGCGAACTCGTGGAACAGCAGGCCGATCACGCCGGGCATGAAGAAGATCGGGATGAACACGGCCACCAGCGAGATCGAGATCGACACGATGGTGAAGCCCACCTCGCGCGCGCCGCGCAGCGCCGCCGCGAACGGGTCCATGCCCTTCTCGACGTAGCGCATGATGTTCTCCAGCACCACGATGGCGTCGTCCACCACCAGCCCCACGGCCAGCGTGATGCCGAGCAGCGAGATGTTGTCCAGGCTGTAGCCGAAGGCATAGAGCAGCGCCACCGCGCCGATCAGCGAAATCGGAATGGTCACGGCCGGGATCAGCGTGGCCACCAGCCGGTGCAGGAACAGAAAGATCACCAGCACCACCAGCGCGATGGTGCCCAGCAGCGTGAGCTGCACGTCGTGCACCGCCTCGCGGATGGAGATGGAGCGGTCGTTCACCATCTGGATCTCGACCGACTGCGGCAGCTCCGCCTTGAAGCGCGGGATGAGCGCGCGCACCGCATCGACCACCTGCACGGTGTTGGCGTTGGGTTGGCGCTGCACGGCCAGCGAGATCGAGTCCTGCCCGTTGAAGCTGCTCGCGGTCTTCACCGACTCGAAACTGTCCTCGATGGTGGCCACTTCGTCGAGCCGCACCGGCGCGCCGTTGTGCTGGCCGACGATCAGCTTGGCGAAGTCGGCCGCCTTCAGGAGCTGGCGGTTGGCCTGGATGGTGAGCGTCTGGCGCGGGCCGTCGAGCACGCCGACCGGCGTGTTGGCGTTGGCCGAGTTCACGGCCTTGGCCAATTCGTCGAGCGTGATGTTGCGCGCGTTGAGCAGGTCGGCATTGGCCTTGATGCGCACCGCGAAAGCCTTGCGGCCGTACACGCCCACCTGCGCCACGCCATCGATGGTCGACAGCGTGGGCGAGATCAGGTTCTCGGCGTAGTCGTTGAGCTCCGACGGGTTCATCGACGGCGAGATCAGCGCGATGAACAGCACCGGCGCGTCGGCCGGGTTGACCTTGCGGTACGAGGGCAGCTGCGTGAGCTCCTGCGGCAGCTGGCGCTGGGCGCGCAGCAGCGCGGCCTGCACGTCGACCGCGGCGGCGTCGATGTCGCGGCTGCTCACGAATTCGAGCGTGATCGAGGACACGCCCTGCGTGTTCACCGAACTGATGGTCTGCAGGCCCGGGATGGTGGAGAACTGCTTTTCGAGCGGCAGTGCCACCGAACTCGCCATGGTGTCCGGACTCGCGCCCGGCAACTGCGCATTGACGTTGATGACCGGCGTGTTGTAACTGGGCAGCGCGGCGACGGGGATGCTGAAGTACGCGAAGATGCCGACGACCACGGCCGCCGCGGACAGCAGCACCGTCATCGCCGGACGGCGGATGCAGAGCTCAGAGATGTTCATGCGCGTTCCCGCTGCGGCGGCTTGATGTCGGCGCCGTCGGAAGAAGCGGCGCTGCCGGGCGTGACGCCGGTGGTGCCGTTGCCCGTTGCGCCAGGCGCACCCGGCGCCTTGGCATCGACGCGGACCTTGCCGCCCGGGCGCACGTTCTGGCTGCCCTCGATCACCACCTGCTCGCCCGGCTCCACGCCGCTTACCGCCACATTGGTGCCGAAGGTGTGCAGCGTCTTCACCTTGCGGCGCGTGGCGGTCTTGCCCCCGTCGACCACATAGAGCGAAGTGCCGTCGGACAGCATCATCAGCGCCGCGGCCGGCACTACGGTGGCGCCGTTGAGCGTGCGCACCGTGATGCGCGTGCCCACGAACTGGCCTGGCCACAGGCTCTGGTCGGCATTCGCGAACACGGCCTTGGCGCGCACCGTGCCGATCTGCGGGTCGACGGTGTTGTCGACGAAGTCGAGCGTGCCGCTCAGCGGCGCCTTGCCGCCGGTGACGACGGCCTCGACCTTGGCGTGCGTGCGCGCGGCTTCCAGCAGATCCTGCAGGTTGCCTTCGGGTACCGGGAAGCTCACGGCAATCGGGTCGAGCTGCGTGATGGTGACGAGCGACAGCGTCGGCTGCACCAGCGTGCCCGGGTAGATGTTGACGGCGCCGATGCGCCCGGCGATGGGCGCGCGCAGCGTTGCGTAGCCCAGCGCTACCTGCGCCGACTGCACGGCCGCGCGGTCGGCGGCCACGGAGGCGCGCTGAGCCTGGAGCTGCGAGAGCGTGGCGTCGGCCGCGCTCTTGGCGATGAAGTTCTGCGCCACGAGGTCCTGGCTGCGCTTGTACTGGCGCTCCAGGTCGGCCATGGTGGCCTCGTCCTTCTGCTGCTGCGCGCGGGCGCGGGCGAGGTTGGCCTGGTCGTTGCGGTCGTCGAGCGTGAAGAGCAGCTGGCCGGCCTTGACGAACTGGCCTTCCTTCACATGCACCGCGCTCACCGTGTTCGTCACCTGCGGACGCAGGTCGACGCTGTTGAGAGACACCACGCTGCCGTTGACCTGCACAGTCACCGGCACATCCTGCTTCTGCGCCGTGGCCAGCGTCACGAGTGCAGGTGCGCCGCCGCTGCTGTTCGCGGCCGGAGCCTTTGCGTCCTTGCCGGCAGACTTGTCCCCGGACATGCTCCACCACCCGCCCGCGACGGCTACGATCAACACGCCCGCAAGGGCGACGGCGACATTTTTCTTCATGGGTTCTTTGTGCACTTTGGGCTGACAGCGGCTATTGGATCAGCGGCCGACTCCCGGTGTTCGTGGCCCCCGTAAAGAAATGTAAAGCCAGTCAACCAAAAGCCCCACACTACCTGCTGTGGCCGGCGCCGGGGAACCGCACCCCCTCGCTAAAATCGCCGCTCCACAGCCTCTGGATAAACCCCATGAACCGCTGCAAGACACCCACGAATGCTCTCACCTTCATAGCGCTTTGCACAGCAGCCATTGCTGCGGCAGGCCTTTTTCCGCTCACCGCCAGCGCGCAGGACGAAGTGCCCCGGCCGCAGACCCAGAACGAATCGCTCGTTGGGGGCCGCAATTTCCCCATCGGCACCCTGCGCGGCAAGTTCACGGTCCTCAACGCGCCCGACGTCGACCTCGACGGCCATGCGGATCGGCTGGGGGCCGGCGCGCGCATCCGGAGCCCGCAGAACATGCTGGTCATGCCCGGCGCCATCACCGGCCAGAAGTACCTGGTCAACTACACGCGCGATGCCGCCGGCCTGCTGCGCGAGGTCTGGATCCTCACGGCCGACGAAGCCTCGGCCCCACGCGAATCGCTGAACAAGCCGTTCCTGAACATCTGGCCGTTCACCTCGAACGACACCGTCAACACGCAGTAGGCAAAGACGGCGGCGCGGCCCATGCGCTGCCCGCCGCCGAGCCCTCCCCGTTGTTGCGGAGGGCATGAGAGAGAGCTCCCCATGAAAAAAGTATTCATCAAGACCTTCGGCTGCCAAATGAACGAGTACGACTCGGACAAGATGGCCGACGTGCTCAACGCCGCGCAGGGCTACGAGCCCACGCAGAACGTGGACGAGGCCGACCTCATCCTGTTCAACACCTGCTCGGTGCGCGAGAAGGCACAGGAAAAGGTGTTCTCCGACCTCGGCCGCGTGAAGCACCTGAAGGCCAGGGGCGTGAAGATCGGCGTGGGCGGCTGCGTGGCGAGCCAGGAGGGCGAGGCCATCATTGCGCGCGCGCCGTACGTCGACATCGTGTTCGGCCCGCAGACGCTGCACCGCCTGCCCGAGATGCTCAACGACCGCGAGCGCCTGAACCGCCCGCAGGTGGACATCAGCTTCCCCGAGATCGAGAAGTTCGACCACCTGCCACCCGCGCGCGTCGAGGGCGCGACGGCCTTCGTGTCGATCATGGAAGGCTGCTCCAAGTACTGCAGCTACTGCGTGGTGCCCTACACCCGCGGCGAGGAGGTGAACCGCCCGCTCGACGACGTGCTGGTCGAGATCGCCGGCCTGGCCGAGCAGGGTGTGCGCGAGATCACGCTGCTGGGCCAGAACGTGAACGCCTACCGCGGCAGGATGGGCGACACCGCCGAGATCGCCGACTTTGCGCTGCTGATCGAATACGTCGCCGAGATCCCCGGCATCGAGCGCATCCGCTACACCACGAGCCACCCGAACGAGTTCACGCCCCGGCTGATCGAGGCCTATGCCAAGGTGCCGCAGCTCGTGAGCCACCTGCACCTGCCGGTGCAGCACGGCAGCGACCGCATCCTGATGGCGATGAAGCGCGGCTACACCGCCATGGAATACAAGAGCACGGTGCGCAAGCTGCGCGCCATTCGACCCGAGCTCGCCCTGAGCAGCGACTTCATCGTCGGCTTCCCTGGCGAGACGGACGACGACTTCAACAAGATGATGAAGCTGATCGACGACTGCCAGTTCGACGCCAGCTTCAGCTTCATCTTCAGCCCGCGCCCCGGCACGCCCGCCGCCGCGCTGCAGGACGACACGCCGTATGAAGTGAAGCTCGCTCGCCTGCACACGCTGCAGGCCGTGATCGACGTCAACGTGAAGCGCTTCGGCCAGGCGCTGGTCGGCACCACGCAGCGCGTGCTGGTGGAAGGCGCCTCGCGCAAGGACGCGAACGAACTCATGGGCCGCACCGCCTGCAACCGCGTCGTCAACTTCGAAGGCGACGCGCGCCTCGTCGGCCAGATGGCCGACCTGCGCATCACGCGCTCGCTGGCCTACACGCTGCGCGGCGAGGTCGTGACGAGCGAATCGCCGATGCCGGTGCTCGCCCACTGATGGCGAAGCGACCGTCTACCCGGGGCTCGTTCCAGCAGCTCCTGCTGTTTGCCTTCCTGCTGATCACCGCGCTGCTGGTCGGCGTGGCGCTGCGTTCGGTGCTGCAGTACGACGCGCTGATGACGCAGAGCCGCGACGCGGCCGCGCGCGCGCTGCGCCTGTCGGGCGCGGCCCAGGCGCAGCGCGGCCATGGAGCGCGCCGGGCGCCAGTCGCTGGTGCTCAACGACGCAGTGCTGCGCCGCCGCTTCGACGACGCTGCGCGCGAGGCGCACCAGGTGCTCGAGCGCCTGGAGAAGAACGGCCTGGCGCCCGCCGGCATCGAGATGTGGCGCACCCAGCTCGGCGTGATCGAGGGCCTGATGAGCGGCAACGCCGACAGCGCCCTGGCCCGCGAGAGCACGATGGCGATGCAATTCCGCGAACTCGACGCGCTCAACACCAACCTTGCGCAGCAGGCGCAGTTCCTGATCGAAACGCAGAACGACGCGCTGGCCAGGCGCATCGAGAACGCGCGCCGCCGGCTGATGCGCGAAGTGGTGGCCGCCAGCGTGCTGGCCGTGTCGCTGGCGCTGGCCTTCGGCATCTGGCTGGCTCGGCCGTTCAAGCGGCTGGAGCACGCCATCGTCGGCCTCGGCCAGAACCGGCTCGACGAGCCCATCGACATCCGCGGCCCGGCCGACGTGCGGCGCGTGTCGCAGCAGCTCGAGTGGCTGCGGCTGCGCCTGACCGAGCTCGATGCCGACAAGGCGCGCTTCCTGCGCCACGTGTCGCACGAGCTGAAGACGCCGCTGGCCGCGCTGCGCGAGGGTGTCTCGCTGCTCGAAGACGGAGTGACCGGTCCGCTGAACCCGGCGCAGCTCGAGGTTGCGCAGATCCTGCAGCAGAACACCGTGTCGCTGCAGGGCCAGATCGAGGCGCTGCTGCGCTTCAACGCCGCCGCCTTCGAGGCGCGCGAACTGCGCCGCGAGCGCACCGAGCTGCTGCCGTTGATTGAGGAGCAGATCGAGGCCCAGCGCCTGCAATGGCAGTCGCATGGCCTGCGCGTGCGGGCCGAGGGCGACCCCATCGCGATCACGGTCGACCGCACCAAGCTCGGCACCGCGATCGCCAACCTGCTGAGCAACGCCATTCGCTTTTCGGTAACGGGCGGTGTCATCACCCTGGCGGTATCGGGGACGCCCGAGGCAGTGCACATCGACGTCAACGACGCCGGGCCGGGCATCGCCGAGGGCGACCGCGACCGGATCTTCGAACCTTTCTTCCGCGGCGAGCGCCAGCCCGAGCACACGGTGAAAGGCACGGGCATCGGACTTTCCATCGTGCAGGAGTACATTGCAGCCCACGGGGGCCGCATCACCCTGCAGCCGGGCGGACCCGGTGCTCGCTTTCGCATCGAACTGCCGCGCACGGCCTGACCACCCTGGCGTCTCCTCTCCAACACTGCCTCACCGCCTCGCGTCCTTTCTTCGACCCATGTCTTTTTCGTTCGTCCGCCGTTCCTCCTTCGCCGGGGCGATGACCGTGCCTTTCGTCCTGCTGCTGGCCGCCTGCGCCACGCAGCCCAAGCCGCCCGCGGAGGCCGAGGCGCTGCCGCCGCCGCCGGTCGTGCCGCGCGTGATGCCGGTGGAGGCTGAGCCGAAGGCGCCGGCCACGCAGCCCGCCTCGTCGCTCTTTACGTTGATGACGCAGGGGCCGCAGGCGGCCATGCTGTCGTATGCCGACAAGGTGCGCCCGCTGAACGGCGCCGACCTGAGCACGGAAATCTCCCGCATCGGCGACCCGGGCGATTCGCCCACCACGCAGATGCAGCTGGCGCTGCTGCTCTCGCAGACCCGCGTGCCGGCCGACCTGGCGCGTGCCCTGGGCCTGCTGCAGCGCGTGATCGCCAACCCCGCACCCGAGGCCCAGGCCCTGCACCCGCTGGCACGAGCCCTGGCCGCGCGCTACGTGGAGCAGCGCCGCGTCGAGGACGATCGCGACAAGCAGGTGCAGCAGCTGCGCGACAGCCAGCGCCGCATCGACCAGCTGAACGACCGCATCGAAGCGCTGCGCGCCATCGAGCGCAGCTTCGCGCGGCCCAACACGGCGCCCGCAGCACCGGCGGCGCCCAACGGAAGCAAACCGACCCCATGAGCACTACCGGCGCCCGCCTCCTCGTGGTCGACGACGACCCGGACATGCTGCGACTGCTCTCGATGCGGCTGAGCTCGGCGGGCTACCAGGTCACGGCCGTCACCTCGGCCGAGACTGCGCTCACGCAGCTCGAGATCGAACACCCGCAGCTCGTGCTGAGCGACGTGCGCCTGCCCGGGCGCGACGGCCTCCAGCTCTTCGACGAGATCCGCAAGCGCCATCCCTCGCTGCCGGTGATCCTGCTCACCGCGCACGGCACCATCCCCGACGCGGTCGAGGCCACGGCGCGTGGCGTGTTCACCTACCTCACCAAGCCCTACGACGGCCGTGAGCTGCTCGACAAGATCGCGCAGGCGCTGGCGCTCGGCGCGCCCGCCACCACGCCGAGCAAGGCCGGCGACGACAGCTGGCGCTCCGAGATCGTGAGCCGCAGCAACCGCATGGCCGAGCTGCTGGCCGAGGCGCGCATGGTCGCCAAGTCGGACGCCTCGGTACTGCTGCGCGGCGACTCGGGCGCCGGCAAGGAAATGCTCGCGCGCGCGATCCACAAGGCCAGCGCGCGCGCCGACAAGCCCTTCGTGGCGGTCAACTGCGGCGCCATTCCCGAAGCGCTGCTCGAGTCGGAGCTGTTCGGCCACATGAAGGGCGCCTTCACCGACGCCCATGCCAACCACAAGGGCCTGTTCCAGCAGGCCGACGGCGGCACGCTGCTGCTCGACGAAATCGGGGACATGCCGCCCGCGCTGCAGGTCAAGCTGCTGCGCGTGCTGCAGGAGCGCGCGGTGCGCCCGCTGGGCGCGAGCCAGTCGATCCAGGTCGACGTGCGCATCGTCTCGGCCACACATCGCGACCTCGACGCCGCAATGGAGGCCGGCCAGTTCCGCGAAGACCTGTATTACCGCCTGAACGTGGTGACGCTCACGCTGCCACCGCTGTCGGCGCGGCGCGAGGACATTCCGCTGCTGGCCAACCACTTCCTGCAGCGCCTGTCGACCAAGTACGGCAAGCGGCTGTCGGGCTTCGCACCCGAGGCGCTGAAGGCGCTGACCACGGCCGCCTGGCCGGGCAACGTGCGCCAGCTGTTCAACGTGGTCGAGCAGGTCTGCGCACTGTCGAGCTCGCCGCTGATTCCTCTGGCGCTGGTGCAGCGCGCGCTGCGCGTGCCGACGGTCGAGGTCCAGACCTACGCCGAGGCCAAGCAGCGTTTCGAGCGCGACTACCTCGTCGGCCTGCTGAAACTGACCGACGGCAACGTGGCCGATGCGGCCCGCCTGGCCGATCGCAACCGCACGGAGTTCTACCGGCTTCTGCAGAAGCACGAACTCACGCCAGGCCACTTCAAGGCCGACGCTGTCGCTCCTGGCGGGGACCCTGTCGCCGAGTAGCGACGCCCCTAAGTCATTGATTTATATAGCCAATCCCTACCCGCCCAGGAGGCTTGTCGGGATTCGGCGACAAAATGAGGGGTTTGGAGGCCTTCCGGCAGCCTCCTCCCGCGAAAAACACCTCCGGATCGGTCCAAGTCGTTGATCTGAAAGCATTTTTTCAGCCTGGCACAGGGTTTGCCCCTGTACTGGCATGACAGCACTAACCAGCCCATCTTTCGCACTGCGCCAGCAGCGCGACGGCCTGCGTCAAAAGCAGTTTTCCTCCTCGCGGCCCCGTGCCGCGGGCCATTCGCTCGCCGCGCTCGCAAGCGCTGGCGGCGCCGAGCCGGATTGCGTGATCAAGCGCTTTCCTGCCATTGGCGACACCCCTTCCCTCGACAAGCAACGTTGGTAAATCACATGAAGCCGAACGACTTCTCCCAACTGAACGTGCTGGCCGACACCGATTTTTCGCACCGCAGCGCGGTTCGCGAGGAACGCCATCCCAATTCGGTCACCGCCCCGCCAGTCAACCGCGGTTCGATGACGCCCCGCCCCTGGCGCGGTTTCTGGAACAGCATCGGCACCGCCCTGCTGGTCAGGCTCGGTGCCGGCGGCAAGCGCCAAAGCGCCGGCCCGGCCGAAGCCCGCCAACCATGGCAGCGTGCCGCAGCCCAGCGCCGCAACGCGTTCATGCTGCTCACCGTGCTGAGCACCGTGATCGCCTCGACGCTGTTCGCCGGCGTGCAACCCGACTACGACAACGTCTGGCTCGAATACGGCCAGATCGGCCTGTACGGCCTGCTCTCGGGCTGGGTCGTGACCGGCTTCGTGACCGCGCTCATGGGCTTCTACGTCTCGGTACGCGGTGACAAGCACGCCCTGTCGGCGAAACAGGTGGCCAACCACCCGATGAACCCCGAGGCCCGCACCGCGATCATCATGCCGATCTGCAACGAAGACGTTGCCACGGTATTCGCCGGCCTGCGCGCCACCTGCGAATCGGTCGCCTCCACCGGCCACGCAAAGCAGTTCGACGTGTTCGTGCTGTCCGACAGCTACAACCCCGAGACCGCCGCCGCCGAGCGCGCCGCCTGGGAAGACCTGCGTGCCGCCCTGGCCGAGAGCCCCAACCAGCCGCAGGTCGAGGTGTATTACCGCCTGCGCACCCGCCGCACGCACCGCAAGGCCGGCAACGTGGCCGACTTCTGCCGCCGCTGGGGCAAGGACTACCGCTACATGGTCGTGCTCGACGCCGACTCGGTGATGAGCGGCGACTGCCTGACCTCGATGGTCAAGCTGATGGAAGCCAATCCCACCGCCGGCATCATCCAGACCGCGACGCAGGCCATCGGCCACGTCACGCTGCATGCCCGCGCACAGCAATTCGCTTCCCGCGTGACGGGCCGCCTGTTCACGCTGGGCATGCAGTTCTGGCAACTGGGCGAATCGCACTACTGGGGCCACAACGCGATCATCCGCGTCGAACCCTTCATGAAGCATTGCGCGCTGGCCCCGATCAAGGGCACCGGCGGCATGTCGGGCGGCATCATGTCGCACGACTTCGTCGAAGCCGCGCTGATGCGCCGTGCCGGCTACAACGTGTGGCTGGTGTCCGACCTCGTTGGCAGCTACGAGCAGCAACCGCCGGACCTGCTGGCCGAACTGCAGCGCGACCGCCGCTGGTGCCAGGGCAACCTGCAGAACGCCCGCCTGATGGCCGAGCCCGGCATCCACCCGGTGCACCGCGCGATGTTCGTGACCGGCACCATGGCCTACGTCTCCGCCCCGCTGTGGCTGGCCTTCCTGACGCTGGGCACCGCCCTGTGGCTCAGCGGCTCGAGCCTCGTGTCGAGCTGGAGCGTGCTGCCCGCCGAACTGGCCGGCCTGTGGGTCTGGACCCTGTGCCTGCTGTTCCTGCCGCGCGTGCTGGGCATCGCTGCCGTGCTGATGCGCGGCGAGCAACGCCAGTACGGCGGTGTGTGGGGCCTCGTGAAGAGCTCCATGATGGAAAGCGGCCTCGCCATCGTGCAGGCCCCGGTCCGCATGCTGGCCCACTCGCTGTTCGTGCTGGTCGCCCTCACCGGCATCAAGCTCGACTGGAAGTCGCCCCCGCGCGAAGCCGCCGCCGTGCCGTGGAAGGTCGCCGCGTCGCAGCTGGCCCCCATGACGCTGGTGATCGCCATGCTGGCCGTCGGCGTCGCGATGATCGACCCGAGCGCGCTGATCTGGCTCATGCCCGTCGGCCTGCCGCTGCTGCTGGCGATCCCGCTGACGGTGCTGACCAGCCAGATCGCCCTGGGCACCACGCTGCGCGATCGCGGCTTCCTGCTGATTCCAGAGGAATCGCGCTCGCCGGCCGTGCTGCGCCGTGCGTGGATGCATGCGGTTCGCCTCGCGCGGCCTGCTGCACTGGCAACCGCCTGATGCGCTGAAGACACAGCGCCCCGAAGCCGGCCTCAGGGTCGGCTTTTTTCATGGCGGGCATGCAGGTCGCGCTGACCTGCACGCAGCCGCCGAGGCGCAGCAGGTCTACGAAGTGCAGCCCTGAAGACAGAAGGCCCGCCGGTGCGAATCGGCGGGCCTTCTTATATATATATGTGCGTGTGGCGTTCGCTCAGAACGGCAGCTTCGGGCCACCAGGGCCGCCCATCCCGCCCATGCCCTTCATGCCGCCCATCTTCTTCATCATCTTCATGAGGCCGCCGCCCTTCATCTTCTTCATCATCCCCTGCATCTGCTCGAACTCGTTGAGCAGGCGGTTCACCTCCTGAACCTGCACGCCGGCGCCGGCCGCGATGCGGCGCTTGCGCGTGGCCTTCAACAGCTCAGGCTTGCGGCGCTCCAGCGGGGTCATGCTCTGGATGATCCCTTCCTTGCGGCGGATGTCGCGCTCGGCGCGCGTCATGTCGGCTTCGGTCGCCTTGGCGGCCATTTGCGTGGGCAGCTTGTCCATCAGGCTGGAGAGCCCGCCCATCTGCTTCATCTGCTGCAGCTGGCCCAGGAAGTCGTTCAGGTCGAAGCCCGCGCCGCTCTTGACCTTGGCCGCGAGCTTCTGCGCCGCCGCCACGTCGACGCCGGCCGTGACCTGCTCGACCAGCGCGACGATGTCGCCCATGCCGAGGATGCGGCCCGCATGGCGCTCGGCATCGAATACCTCGAGGCCGTCGATCTTCTCGCTGGTGCCGGCGAACTTGATCGGCACGCCCGTGACCTGCCGCACCGACAGCGCCGCACCGCCGCGCGAATCGCCGTCGGTCTTGGTCAGGATGATGCCGGTGAGCGGCAGCGCTTCCTTGAAGGCCTTGGCGGTGTTGATCGCGTCCTGGCCCTGCATGGCATCGACCACGAACAGGGTCTCGACCGGGTCGACCGCCGCGTGCAGCTGCTTGATCTCGGTCATCAGCGCTTCGTCGATCGCAAGGCGGCCGGCGGTGTCGACCAGCAGCACGTCGAAATAGTGGCGCTTGGCGTGGTCGAGCGCTGCGCGCGCGATGTCGAGCGGCTTCTGGTCGGGCGTGCTCGGGAACCATTCGGCGCCGGCCTGCTTGGTGACGGTCTTGAGCTGCTCGATGGCGGCGGGGCGGTACACGTCGCCTGACACCGTCAGCACCTTCTTCTTGCGCTTCTCGATCAGGTGCTTGGCCAGCTTGGCGGTGGTGGTGGTCTTGCCGGCGCCCTGCAGGCCGGCCATGAGGATCACGGCCGGCGGCTGAGCCGCGAGGTTGATGTCGGACACGCCCTCGCCCATGGTGGCGGCCAGTTCGCGGTTGACGATGCCGACCAGCGCCTGGCCCGGCTTGAGCGAGCCCAGCACTTCCTGGCCGAGCGCCTTGTCTTTCACCCGGGCCACGAAGTCGCGCACCACGGGCAGCGCCACGTCGGCTTCCAGCAGCGCCATGCGCACTTCGCGCAACATGTCCTGCACGTTGCTTTCGGTGATGCGGGCCTGGCCGCTCATCGTCTTGACGAGGCGGGAGAACTTTTCTGTGAGGGCGGTGGCCATGAGCGGGATGCCTTGCTGCCCGCCGCAGCGGGTCATTGGAAAGTCGTGTACCTGAATCGGCGGCTTGCGCCCCTTCGCGAGACGCCGGGGAACCGGCTTGGCCGGGCCTCCGGTGCCGCCCCCGGTGAGGGGGTTGGCGCTGCGGCACGAAGTGCGCAAGCCTGGGGGAGATAAACTCCAGCCGATGATTTTAGCGATCCCCTCCCCACTCGGCGTGGCGCTGGGCATCGCCGCCGGGGCTGCCTACGGTTTTGTCGCCGCTGCCGGCGCAAGACTGAGCCGCCAATCGACCCAGTGGGCACTCGGCATTGCATGGCTTCTGCATGCCGCCGTGCTGGTCCACGGCCTCATCGGCGGCGAGCCGCGCTTCGGCTTTGCGCCCGCCCTGTCGGTCACCGCGTGGCTGGTGCTCACCGTCTACGCGGTCGAAAGCCGCATGTATCCCCAATTGAAAGTACGGCGCGCGCTGGCCTGGCTGGGCGCGGCCGCGGTGCTGCTGGCCATCCTGTTCCCGGGCACGCCGCTGCATGTCACGGCCTCGCCGTGGCTGCCATTGCACCTGGCGCTCGGCATCGCCTCGTACGGCCTGTTCGGCGCTGCGGTCGTGCACGCCTGGCTGATCACCCGCGCCGAAAAGCAGATCCGGCTCGCCACCGCCGAACCGCAGGGCGGCGTGCCGCTGCTCACGCTCGAGCGGCTCACCTTCCGTTTCGTCACAGCCGGCTTCGTACTGCTGTCGGCCACGCTGCTGGCCGGCCTGCTGTTCAGCGAACAGTTGTACGGCGCCGCGGGCCGTGTCTGGAAGTGGGACCACAAGACCACCTTCTCGGTGCTCGCCTGGCTCACCTTCGCGATCCTGTTGACCGGCCGCGCCCGCTTCGGCTGGCGCGGCCGTACGGCGCGGCGCGTGCTGTATGCCGGCTCCGCCCTTTTGCTGCTGGCCTACGTGGGTTCCCGCTTCGTGTTCGAAGTGGTGCTGGCCCGGCCTCCCGTATGAAATACCTCCTCGTTCTCGCGGTGCTCTGGGTCGCGATCTGGCTCTGGCGCAAGAACCGGCGCGAAGAAATGCGCGACGCCATGCGCGAGCGTGCGGCCAAGGCACAGCAACGCGTCCCCACTCCGCCCGGGCCGCCGCAGGCCATGGTGCGCTGCGCTCATTGCGGGCTGCACCTGCCCGCGACCGACGCCATCTCCGGCCCAGGCGGCGCGGTCTATTGCAGCGCTGCGCACCGCGAAGCGGCCGCCGCGCGATGAGTTCCCCGCTCTGGGCGCGCGGCGAGCCGGTCACCGACTGGGACGTGCTCGACCAGCACCCGGACGAGAGCACGGCGCTGATCCGGCTCTGGCGCGGCTTCATGGGCGCGCGCTGCTTCGTCGCGCTGGTGCTGGTGCTGCTGCAGGGCGTGGCCTTTGCCATCGGGCAGACGATGCAGCCGGTGGCCATCGCCATCTCGGCCCTGTACCTCGTCGCGACCTGGCTGGGCATGCGCTACAGGCGCGTCCAGCCGCCGATCCGCGGCTTCGCCGCGCTCTGGCTGCTGACCATCGGCATCGACCTGGCCGCCTTCACCGCCTTGCAGGTGCTTCAGGGCGGCAGCGTCAACTACACGCCGCTGTTCGCGCTGCCGGTGCTCATGAGCGCGGTGCTCGGCACCATGATCGTGAGCCTGGGCACCACCGCCACCGTCACGCTGCTGCTGCTGGCCGACGCGGGCTGGCACTGGCTGCAGCAGCCGGTCGATTCGTCGGCACGCTTCGTGCAGGCGGCGCTCACCGGCACCGGGCTGTTCGTGGTGGCGCTGCTCGCGCACGAAATGGCCCGCCGGCTGGCGCGCGAGGAAGCCGTGGCGCAGCGCAGCCGCAGCAGCGCGCAGATGCAGGCGCAGGTCAACGACCTGGTGATCGAGACCCTGAGCGAAGGCGTGCTGGTGATCGACGCCGAAGGCCTGGTGCATGCGGCCAACCCGGCGGCCGACGCGATCCTCGGCCAGGGCCTGGCGAAGCTGACGCTGCCGTTCCCGCTGCATGCCCAGCCCGCCTGGCATGCACTGGCCGCGCTGGCGCGCCAGACCTTCGCGCGCCGGGCGCCGCAGACGGAAGAAATTCCCGTCGCGCAGGCGCGCGGTGCGGCGCGCGAAGTGCGCGTGCGCACGCGGCTCACGCCCACTAGCGACCAGCGCCTCGACAGCCTGTGCGTGATGTTCCTGCAGGACCTGCGCGAGCTCGAGGCCCGCATCCGCACCGAGAAGCTGGCCGCGATGGGCCGCATGTCGGCCGCCGTGGCGCATGAAATCCGCAATCCGCTGGCCGCCATCACGCAGGCCAGCGCGCTGCTCAACGAAGACCTGACCGATCCCGCGCACCGCAAGCTCACGAGCATGGTGCAGCACAACGCGCAGCGGCTCGCGCGCATCGTGGACGACGTGCTCGACGTCTCGCGCGCGCGCCAGCAGCGCGTGCTGTCGCTCGGCGAGCAGGTCGTGCTCGACCCCGCGGTGCAGGTGCTGGCCGAGGAATGGGTGCGCCAGACCCAGCGCAAGGGCGTACTGGTGTCGCTCGACGCGCCCGGCAGCGAGGTGCGCTTCGACGCCGAGCACCTGCGCCGGCTGATCGTGAACCTGCTGGACAACGCCTCACGCTACGCCGGCAAGAGCGAAGGCTCGATCCAGGTGCTGACCGCGCAGCAGCGCGGCGGCAGCAACCGCCCGAGCCTGATGGTGTGGAGCGACGGCGCGCCGCTGGAACCGGCGGTGCAGCGGCACCTGTTCGAACCCTTTTTCTCATCCGAGAGCCGCTCCAGCGGGCTGGGCCTGTTCCTGTGCCGCGAACTGTGCCGGCGGCACGGCGCCACCATCGGCTATGAGCGGCGCGCGCTGGTGCCGGGCGGACCCGAGGGCAACGAATTCTTCGTCAGCTTTGCCGCCAGCGAAAACCGGCTGACACAATAACGCCCGTGAGCAACTCCACCCCTTCCACACAGCGGCCGGCGCAGATCCTGGTCATCGACGACGAGCCCGACCTGCGCACGCTGTACGAACTGACGCTGCTGCGCGAGGGCTATCGCGTCGAGGCCGCCGGCAGCGTGTCGGAAGCGTGGGAGCACCTGGAGGCCGGCCGTTTCGACGCGGTGATCACCGACATGCGGCTGCCCGACGGGCAAGGCATGGAAATCATCCACCGCATCCAGAAAGACCAGCGCAGCGAGCGCTGCGTGGTGATGACGGCCTATGGCTCCGCCGAGAACGCGGTGGAAGCATTGAAGGCCGGCGCCTTCGACTACCTCACGAAGCCGGTCGATCTGAAGCAGTTCCGCGCCGTGGTGGCCTCCGCGGTGCAGGCGCGGCACGCGCCGCAGCCGACGGCCAAGTTGGCGCAGGCTGCGCCCGCCGTCAACAACAACGTCATCAGCGACGCCGTGGTGGCCACCTCCAGCACCGGCATCGCCGCACTCGACCGTCTCGTGGGCGAGTCGGAGCCCATGCGCCTCGTCAAGTCGCGCATCGCCAAGGTGGCGCGCGGCATGGCACCGGTGCTGGTACGCGGCGAGTCCGGCACCGGCAAGGAGCTGGTGGCGCGCGCGGTGCATGCCTGCAGCCAGCGCAGCGAGGGTCCGTTCGTCGCGGTGAACTGCGGCGCGATTCCCGAGAACCTGCTCGAAGCCGAGTTCTTCGGTGCCAAGAAGGGCTCGTACACCGGCTCGTCGCAGGACCGCGACGGCTACTTCCAGGCCGCGCGCGGCGGCACGCTGTTTCTCGACGAGATCGGCGACCTGCCGCTGGCCATGCAGTCGAAGCTGCTGCGCGCGATCCAGGAGCGCAGCGTGCGCTCGATCGGCTCGACGCAGGAGGATGCCGTCGACGTGCGCATCGTGAGCGCCACCCATAAAGACCTGCACGCCGAAGTGCAGGCAGGCCGTTTCCGGCAAGACCTTTTCTACCGCCTCAACGTGATCGAGATCGCGGTGCCCGCATTGCGCGAGCGCCGCGAGGACCTGCCCGCGCTGTGCGCCGCGCTGTTGTCGCGCATCGCGCAGGACGGCGGGCTGCCGGTGCCGCACCTTTCGGACGACCTGCTGCGCCGCCTCGCGCAGCACCCGCTCAACGGCAACGTGCGCGAGCTCGAGAACCTGCTGCACCGCGCGGTGGCGCTGAACGACGGCGACGAACTGCACCTCGATCTGATGGGCGGCTTCACCGCCTCCGTCGAAGCCGCGGCATCCGCGCCGGCGCCGCTGTCGCCCGCCGCCGATGCATCCGCTGCCGCGCCGGCCCCGCTGCCGATGGCACCGGTCGCACCACCCAAGGCCGCACCGCCGCCGCTGCCCTCCGACCTGCAGGCCTACCTCGACCAGCAGGAGCGCGAAATCCTCGTGCGCGCGCTGCACGAGAGCGGCTTCAATCGCACCGCGGCCGCCGCACGGCTCGGCATGAGCCTGCGCCAGATCCGCTACCGCATCGCGCGGCTGGGCATCACCACGCCCAACGGCGACGATGGCGCGAGCAACCATGCCGACGACTGAAGCACCCACGCCCGGCGCTCCTGACAACGGCGACGACGGACTCTGGCAAGCCGGTTGGTACCGCTTCGCGAAGGCGCTGCGCTCGCCCAACTTCGGGCCCCGGCCCGCTGGCGCGCAGACCGACCTCATCGTGCTGCACTCGATCAGCCTGCCGCCCGGCGAATACGGCGGCGATGCGGTGCAGCGGCTCTTCACCAACCAGCTCGACTGGGACGCGCACCCCTATTTCCAGTCGATCCGCGGGCTCGAGGTGTCCTCTCATTTCTACGTGCGCCGCAACGGCGAACTCTGGCAGTTCGTGAGTTGCGACGACCGTGCCTGGCACGCCGGCGCATCGTCGTGGCGCGGCCGCGGCAACTGCAACGATGACTCCGTCGGCATCGAGCTCGAAGGACTCGAGGGCCAGCCGTTCGACGAGCCGCAATACGAGACGCTAGCGAGCCTGTGCGCAGCGGTCGCGCAGCACTATCCGATCGCGCACATCGCCGGCCACGAGCACATCGCGCCGGGCCGCAAGCAGGACCCAGGCGCGGGCTTCGAGTGGCGTCGGCTGCGCGAACAGCTCGGCTGGAATCCACAGATGTTTCCGCCGCAGGTGACGCAGCGCTAATTTTTTCAATCGCCCGGCGCCCCGCGATGCGCCACTCGTGCAGCGCAGCAGTACGAAAGTTGCGAACGCGCGATGCAGCAACCATGCGCCCTGCAGGCCCAAATCGTCTTGCAAGCCAAGCTCCATGCGGGTTGCGCGACCATAGTCCAGTGTCCACGCGGCATCGACGGCCGTGCCGATGCCTAGATAGTTACCCCTACTACCAAAAATTGCCGCAAAACACTACCTGTAGTGGCTTGTAGACCCCCGGCACCCTAGATATAGTGTCCTCCGTCCGGTCATCCACACCGGCGCGGTGCCCCGACCAGGCGCCGCCATCCAACAAGAATTGCCAACCGAGAGGAAGCGAATGCAAACAGCCCTGAACCCCCAATCGACCCCGCGTGCCGTTCCCTCGACGTCACTGCAACAGCAGCGAGACACTGCTGGCTCCCCCAGCGGCCAGAACCTCGCCCACTACCAGATCATCCGGCGCAACGGCGCCGTTGTTCCCTTCGAGCCGAACAAGATCGCGATCGCGATGATGAAGGCCTTCCTGGCCGTGCACGGCACCCAGGGCGCGGCTTCCGCCAGCGTGCGCGAAACGGTCGATGTGCTCACGCAGGGTGTGATCCGCGCGCTGGTGCGTTCGCGTCCGGGCGGCGGCACCTTCCACATCGAGGACGTGCAGGACCAGGTCGAGCTCGGCCTGATGCGCGGCGGCCACCATGAAATCGCCCGCGCCTACGTGCTGTACCGCGAGCGCCGCTCGCAAGAGCGTTCGAAGCAGGGCGAACAGGACGTGCCGGCCGCGCCCGCGCTGCACGTGCTGGACAACGGCGAACTGGTCGCGCTCGACCTGAACGAACTCAAGGGCCTGATCGAGTCCGCCTGTGAAGGCCTGGGCGACAGCATCACGGCCGCGCCGATCGTCGCCGAGACGATGCGCAACCTGTACGACGGCGTGCCGCTCGACGAGGTCTACAAGGCGTCCATCCTCGCAGCCCGCACGCTGATCGAGAAGGACCCCGACTACACCTTCGCCACCGCGCGCCTGCTGCTGCACACGATCTTCAAGGAAATCATCGGCCGCGAAGTGATGCCGGTCGAGCGCGCCACCGCCTACGCCGACTACTTCCCGCAGTTCATCAAGAAGGGCGTCGAGAACGAGCTGCTCGACGAGAAACTGCTGCAGTACGACCTGCCCCGCCTGGGCGCCGCCCTGAAGGCCGAGCGCGACAACCAGTTCGACTACCTTGGCCTGCAGACGCTGTACGACCGCTACTTCCTGCATGTGCGCAAGACCCGCATCGAGCTGCCGCAGGCGTTCTTCATGCGCGTGGCCATGGGCCTGTCGCTGAACGAAATCGACCGCGAAGCCCGCGCCATCGAGTTCTATGAAGTGCTGTCGTCGTTCGACTTCATGTCGAGCACGCCCACCCTGTTCAACGCCGGCACGCTGCGCTCGCAGCTGTCGAGCTGCTACCTGACCACCGTGCCCGACGACCTGGACGGCATCTACGAGTCGATCAAGGAAAACGCCCTGCTCTCGAAGTTCGCCGGCGGCCTGGGCAACGACTGGACCCGCGTGCGCGCGCTGGGCAGCCACATCAAGGGCACGAACGGCGAATCGCAGGGCGTGGTGCCGTTCCTGAAGGTGGTGAACGACACGGCCGTGGCCGTGAACCAGGGCGGCAAGCGCAAGGGCGCGGTCTGCACGTACCTGGAAACCTGGCACCTCGACATCGAGGAGTTCCTGGAGCTGCGCAAGAACACCGGCGACGACCGCCGCCGCACGCACGACATGAACACTGCCAACTGGATTCCCGACCTGTTCATGCGCCGCGTGATGGAAAAGGGCACCTGGACGCTGTTCTCGCCCTCCAACGTGCCCGACCTGCACGACCTGTTCGGCGCCGACTTCGAAAAGGCCTACGTGGCCTACGAAGAGAAGGCTGCCCGCGGCGACATCAAGCCCGCGCGCACCATCCAGGCGACCGACCTGTGGCGCAAGATGCTCACGATGCTGTTCGAGACCGGCCACCCCTGGATCACGTTCAAGGACGCCTGCAACGTGCGCTCGCCGCAGCAGCACGCCGGCGTGGTGCACTCGTCGAACCTCTGCACCGAGATCACGCTGAACACCAGCGACACCGAAACCGCCGTCTGCAACCTGGGTTCGGTGAACCTGCTGCAGCACCTGAAGGACGGCAAGGTCGACCAGGAAAAGCTCAAGCGCACGATCTCGACCGCGATGCGCATGCTCGACAACGTGATCGACATCAACTACTACGCCGTGAAGAAGGCGCGCGACTCCAACCTGCGCCACCGTCCGGTCGGCCTGGGCCTGATGGGCTTCCAGGACGCGCTGTACGAACTGCGCATTCCCTACGCCTCGCAGGAAGCCGTGCAGTTCGCCGACGAGTCGATGGAAGCCATCTGCTACCACGCCTACTGGGCCTCGACCGAGCTGGCCCGCGAACGCGGGAAGTACTCGAGCTACAAGGGCTCGCTGTGGGACAAGGGCATCCTGCCGATCGACTCGCTCGACCTGCTCGAGAAGGCCCGCGGCGGCTACGTCGAGGTCGACCGCTCGGCCACCCTCGACTGGGACACGCTGCGCCAGAAGATCAAGGCCGACGGCATGCGCAATTCGAACTGCGTGGCCATCGCCCCGACCGCGACCATCTCGAACATCATCGGCGTGGACGCTTCGATCGAGCCCTGCTTCGGCAACCTGTCGGTCAAGTCGAACCTGTCGGGCGAATTCACCGTGATCAACCACTACCTGGTGCGCGACCTGAAGCGCCTGGGCCTGTGGGACGACGTGATGGTCATGGACCTGAAGCACTTTGACGGCTCGCTGCGCCCCATCGACCGCGTGCCGCAGGACGTGAAGGCGCTCTACGCCACCGCGTTCGAAGTCGAAACGACATGGCTGGTGGAGGCCGCCGCGCGCCGCCAGAAGTGGATCGACCAGGCGCAGTCGCTGAACATCTACATGGCCGGCGCATCGGGCAAGAAGCTCGACGACACCTACAAGCTCGCATGGGTGCGCGGCCTGAAGACCACGTACTACCTGCGCACGCAGAGCGCGACGCACGCCGAAAAATCGACGGTGCAATCGGGCCGTCTCAACGCAGTGTCGTCGGGCAACGACGCACCCTCGGGCATGAGCGCACTCGAAGCCGCCGCTGCCGCAGCGAAGGCGCAGATGAGCGCGATGCCCGCCACCGACATCGCGTTCTGCGGTGTCGACGATCCGACCTGCGAAGCGTGCCAGTGACGCTGCGCTGAATCAGCGAGGCGCGTGCGAAGAAAAAAATCGCGCGGCGTTCGGTCAATCGAGGCATTGACCGACACCGCGCGACGCATGCGAGCAACATAACAACCACATAAATGGAGCACGGTGTGAACGAGCACTTTGCAACTCTCACGCGTTGCTCCGATAATTGAGCATTGGATTTTTCTATGTTGACCTGGGACGAAGAAGTCAAGCCCTCCTTACCAAAGGATATGCAGCAAGGATTGCAGCACCACAACGCATCGACCAGCGGTTCGCCCGCAGGCCGTGTGGTGGATGCTCCGACTTCGTCGCTCGCGCAAACTGCACAGCTTGCGCAGCAACACGCGATGCGTGCCGCGGCACCCGTCGCCCAGCGCG
Source organism: Variovorax sp. Varisp46 (assembly GCF_059491885.1). Lineage (NCBI taxonomy): Bacteria > Pseudomonadati > Pseudomonadota > Betaproteobacteria > Burkholderiales > Comamonadaceae > Variovorax > Variovorax sp. Varisp46. Next base: position 73,512 of record NZ_CP168515.1, on the reverse strand, counting down.
TCAAGGCTTCCGACAAGCGCATCATCAACGGTCAGACCGACGTCAACCAGCTGGTGCCGTTCAAGTACAAATGGGCCTGGGAAAAGTACCTCGCCACCTGCGCCAACCACTGGATGCCGCAGGAAGTGAACATGACGCGCGACATCGCGCTCTGGAAAGACCCGAACGGCCTGACCGAAGACGAGCGCCGCATCGTCAAGCGCAACCTCGGCTTCTTCGTGACCGCCGACTCGCTGGCCGCCAACAACATCGTGCTGGGCACCTACCGCCACATCACGGCGCCCGAATGCCGCCAGTTCCTGCTGCGCCAGGCCTTCGAGGAAGCGATCCACACGCACGCGTACCAGTACATCGTCGAGTCGCTCGGCCTGGACGAGAGCGAGATCTTCAACGCCTACAACGAAGTGCCGTCGATCCGCGAGAAGGACCAGTTCCTGATCCCGTTCATCGAAGCCATCAGCGACCCGCTCTTCAAGACCGGCACGCACGAGACCGACCAGACGCTGCTCAAATCGCTCATCGTGTTCGCCTGCCTGATGGAGGGCCTGTTCTTCTACGTCGGCTTCACGCAGATCCTTGCGCTCGGCCGCCAGAACAAGATGACCGGCGCCGCCGAGCAGTACCAGTACATCCTGCGCGACGAGTCGATGCACTGCAATTTCGGCATCGACCTGATCAATCAGCTCAAGCTCGAGAACCCCGGCCTGTGGACGGCGGAGTTCAAGGCCGAGATCAAGGCGCTCTTCATGCGCGCCGTCGAGCTCGAATACAAATACGCCGAAGACACCATGCCTCGCGGCGTGCTCGGCATGAACGCCTCCATGTTCAAGGGCTACCTGCGGTACATCGCCAATCGGCGTGCGCAGCAGATCGGCCTCGAAACGCTCTTCCCGAACGAAGAAAATCCCTTCCCCTGGATGAGCGAAATGATTGACCTGAAGAAAGAGCGCAACTTTTTCGAAACCCGCGTGATCGAGTACCAGTCGGGTGGTGCGCTCTCCTGGGATTGAATCTTTCCGACAATAATTAATGAATTCAAGAATTGCCCTTGCCACCGATCGCGCCGAAGAGCGCGGCATGGACGAGGGCTCAGGTGTTCATGGTGCTGGGCTCAGATTCCAACGCCATGAATCGCTTCACGCTACCCAACGTGCGTGGAGTGCTTCAATAGGTTGATTTTTTCAACTTGATCAAGGAGAAATAGAAATGGCAACTGCAAAGAAAGCGCCGGCTAAGAAAGCCGCTGCAAAGAAGGCTCCGGCCAAGAAGGTCGCAGCCAAGAAGGCTCCCGCCAAGAAGGTAGCTGCGAAGAAGGCTCCGGCCAAGAAGGTCGCAGCGAAGAAGGTAGCCGCCAAGAAGGCGCCTGCCAAGAAGGTAGCCGCGAAGAAGGCAGCACCGGCCAAGAAGGCTCCGGCCAAGAAGGCCGCAGCGAAGAAGGCTCCTGCCAAGAAGGCGGCGGCGAAGAAGGCTCCTGCCAAGAAGGCAGCCGCGAAGAAGGCCCCTGCGAAGAAGGCTGCTGCCAAGAAGGCGCCTGCGAAAAAGGCCGCGGCCAAGAAAGCCGCGAAAAAGCCTGCTGCCAAGAAGCCTGCTGCGAAGAAGGCTCCCAAGGCCGCTGCGCCCGCCAAGGCCGCAGCCGTAGCGCCTGCCCCTGCAGCGCAAACGACGCTGAATCCCCAGGCAGCCTGGCCGTTCCCCACGGCCAGCAAGCCCTGAGCTTCTCAGCGGCCTTGAAGGCGCAAAGCCCGGTACCTTGCGGTGCCGGGCTTTTTTATTGGTGCTTCGGGAAGAAGGAAGATCAGAGACCCAGGGCCTTTCGGTCGATCTCGTAGTTCTGCGGGCCGCGCTGCGCGATCTTGAGCGCACCGACCTTGTTGCCAAGTGCGGCGCATCGCGCCAGCGGCCAACCCTTTTCCAGACCGAACAGCAGCGCGCCGCGCCAGGCGTCGCCGCAACCCGTGGGCTCGACCACTTCGGTCGCGACCACGCCAGGCACATGCTCGCGCTCGCCATCGGTCCATACCTCGCAGCCCTCGGCCGCCAGCGTAACGACCAGGCCGCGCACGCGCTTCGAGATCTCGGCCAGGCTCCAGCCGGTGCGCTGCGAAAGCATCTTGCCTTCGTAGTCGTTCACCACAACCCAGCTCGCAAGGTCGACGAAATGGCGCAGCGCCTCGCCGTCGAACATCGGCAGGCCCTGGCCCGGATCGAACACGAACGGGACATCCGCGGCGGCGAACTGCTCCGCGTGCTGCAGCATCGCGTCGCGGCCATCGGGCGCGATGATGCCGAGCTTGATATCGTCACGCGCCGCCACTTTCGTGATGTGCGCCTGCTGCATCGCTCCGGGGTGGAAGGCGGTGATCTGGTTGTTGTCGACGTCGCTCATGATCATCGCCTGCGCGGTGAAGGTGTCGTCGAGCTGGCGCACGAACCCGGTATCGATGCCCAGCGAGCGCATGCGCTCGAGGTACGACGCGCCGTCGCTGCCGAGCGTGGCCATGGGCAGCGCGGTACCTCCCAATGCATTGAGGCTGTAGGCGATGTTGCCCGCGCAGCCGCCGAAGTCACGACGCAGGGTCGGCACCAGGAACGACACATTGAGAATGTGCAACTGGTCCGGAAGGATCTGGTCGGCGAACCGGCCCTCGAAAGTCATGATGGTGTCGAATGCGAGGGAACCGCAAATCACTGCTGCCATGGGTGCACCGTTGATAAAAGAATTGGGGAGGAAAAAGGACGCGTGCAGGCAGGCGCCGCCGCTCAGGGATAGAAAGCCTCGACGCGATAGCCCGCGATGGGTGGCAGCGCCGCGGCCTCCGAGGCGGACAAGGCCAGGGGCAGCGAGGCCGCGCGGTCGGCGCGGGCCGGCGGTACTGCCGGCGCGCCATAGTCCGCCGGCATCAGCACGCGACGCACCACGGCGCGCTCCTGCGTGTCGAGCAGCGAGAGCTCGACGGCCGGCATGGCGAGCGGCACGGTCGCGCCATTGCGCAGGGTGAAGCTCAGGCGGTAGTCGTTGCCTCCGCTCTTCTCACGCGCGAAGGCCGCGCCTTCGATGACGATGTCGCCAATCTGGCGCAGGGCAGCGAGTTCGCAGCCGGTGTGCTGGCACAGCGCCGCGAGGGCAGGCCGCAGGTTCGGCTGGCGCGCCGCGATGCCGTCGCGCTCATGGCGAATGACCTGAACGACGAGCAGCAGCACGGCGAGCACCGCCAGCAAGATCAGCACGATGCGCACACCCTTGCGCTGCCAGAAGCCGGGCGCCTTCTCGGCAAGCTCGTCCTCGTCCGCGAGGGGATGGCCCACCGGCAGCTCCAAGTCCGAGGAGAACGCAGGGGCAGGCTCGCTTTCGCTCTCGGATTGCACCACCACGGCCGGCGCCTTCGCGGCTGCACGCTCCTCGCGGGCCTTGGCGCTCGCGATCTTGGCCGACTTGATGCGGGCCCGGCGCAGCGCTTTCTGCATCTGCACCTGGTCATGGTCCTTCTCTTGCTGCTGGCGCTCCCCCTCCCCATCGTCGTCGATGCTCGCATGCTCGATCAGCGCGCGCGTCCTGATGCGCGAGGCAATGGGCAGCGGCGGTGCCGGAGGCGACGGCGCTGGGGGCGGCGAAGCGAGGTTCAGGTCGATGTTCGGAAACGGTGGCAGCGTGCTCGGCGGCGGCTTCCACGCGGGTTCGCTGGCGTCGAGGTCGGACCACGGCTCGTCAATGCCGTGTTCGGGCAATGACAGCGAGAACGCCGGCGGCGACACAGCCGCAGGTGACGGTGCGGATGCCGGAACTCCCGGTGGCAGCGTGTGCAGAGGTTGTGGCTCGGGCTCGTCGCCGACGAAATCCGCATCTTCCGCCGGCTTCCGGCGTTCCGGAGGGGGCGTCGCTTCGGACTCCGGGGAAGATTCGACCAGTCCCGGCATGTAGCCGCCACCCGGCACCGGCGGCGACGCATTTGCCGGGGCGCCATCTGGCGCCTCGTGCAGATCGAGCGTGGCGTCGAACACGTGGCTGCACCGGCCACAGCGCACCCAGCCGTCCGAAATGCGAAGCTGGTCGCGCACCACCTTGAAGGTGGTGGTGCAGGCAGGGCAGCGCGTGACGAGACTCATGACCGGGCGATTGTAGGGTTGCGCCCTCGCCGCGAGAGGGGCGCGATGCGGTGGCTCAGCAGCGCGCGGTCATGAGGATCCAGCCGTCCTCGGTGTCGCTGACTTCGAGCGCGGCGTAAGGCGCGTAGGCTTCCTTCAACTCGTCGGCCTGGCGCTCGAGAATGCCGGCCAGCACCAGCGATCCACCCGCCCTCACATGGCTGCGCAGCAGCGGCGCGAGCACCTTGAGCGGCGTGGCCAGGATGTTGGCGAGCACGGTGTCGTAGTGGCCCTTGGCCGCTTCGGGCAGGCCGGCGTTCAGCCGGACGCCGTTGGCCTCGGCATTGAGCCGGGTCGAGGAGACCGCGGCTTCATCGATGTCGACGGCGTCGATCTCGGCTGCACCGAACTTCGCCGCACCGATCGCGAGAATGCCGGAGCCGCAGCCGTAGTCGAGCACGCGCTGGTTGCCGAGCGTGCCTTGCGTGGCGATCCATCGCAGGCACATGCGCGTGGTGGGATGCGTGCCGGTGCCGAAGGCCAGGCCGGGGTCTAGCCGGATCACCTGCCTGGCCTGCCCGGGCGGCTCGTGCCACGTCGGCACGATCCAGAACTCGGGCGTGATCTCGACCGGCGCGAATTGCGATTGCGTGAGGCGTACCCAGTCCTGCTCGGGCACGGGCGCGATGCCGAGCACCTCGCAGCCTTCGAAGAAGTCCTGCAGCACCAGCACCGACGCGGCCTCTTTCGCGAGCGCCTCGTTGGGGAACAGCGCGATCACGCGCGAACGCTGCCAGCCTTCTTTCGGCGGCGGCATGCCCGGTTCGCCGAACAGTGCCTGCTCTGCATCGGTCTGCGCGTCGGCGTCTTCCACCGACACGCTCAATGCATCGAGTGCATCGAGCGCTTCACCGAGCGTTTCGACCCGGTCTTCCGGCGCCATCAGGCGGAGTTCGAACATCGCGACGTCCCGGGTCAGCGCTTGTGCGCAGCCAGCCACTCTTCGAGGTAGTGGATGTTGGTGCCGCCCGTCATGAACTTGGAATCGACCATCAGTTCGCGGTGCAGCGGAATGTTGGTCTGGATGCCTTCGATCACGGTCTCGTTGAGCGCCGTGCGCATGCGGGCCATGGCCTGCTCGCGCGTGTCGCCGTAGACGATGATCTTGCCGATCATCGAGTCGTAGTTCGGCGGCACGAAGTAGTTGGTGTACGCGTGCGAATCGACGCGAACGCCCGGGCCGCCCGGCGGATGCCACATCGTGATGCGGCCTGGCGACGGCGTGAACTTCCACGCGTCCTCGGCATTGATGCGCACCTCGATGGCATGGCCGTGCATCTGGATCTGGCGCTGCGTGAACGGCAGCTTCTCGCCGGCCGCGACCATGATCTGCGTCTTGACGATGTCGATGCCCGTGGTGAACTCCGTCACCGGGTGCTCCACCTGCACGCGCGTGTTCATCTCGATGAAATAGAACTCGCCGTTTTCGTAGAGAAACTCGAAGGTGCCGGCGCCGCGGTAGTTGATCTTCTTGCAGGCGGCAGCGCAGCGTTCGCCGATCTTCTCGATCAGCTTGCGCGGAATGCCCGGGGCGGGCGATTCCTCGATCACCTTCTGATGGCGGCGCTGCATGGAGCAGTCGCGCTCGCCCAGGTAGACCGCGTTCTTGTGCTTGTCCGCGAGGATCTGGATCTCGATGTGGCGCGGGTTCTGGAGAAACTTCTCCATGTACACGGCCGGGTTGCTGAAGGCCGCGCCGGCTTCCGCCTTGGTCATCTGGATCGCATTGACCAGCGCCGCCTCGGTGTGCACCACGCGCATGCCGCGGCCACCGCCGCCGCCCGCCGCCTTGATGATGACCGGGTAGCCGATGGCACGCGCGATGCGCTTGTTGGTGGCGGCGTCGTCCGAGAGTTCGCCCTCGGAGCCGGGCACGCACGGCACGCCGGCCTTGATCATGGCCTGCTTGGCCGACACCTTGTCGCCCATCGTGCGGATGTTGTCGGGCGTCGGGCCGATGAACTGGAAACCGCTTTGCTCCACGCGCTCGGCAAAGTTCGCGTTCTCGCTCAGGAAGCCATAGCCGGGGTGGATGGCTTCGGCGTCGGTCACTTCGGCCGCCGAAATGATCGCCGGCATGTTGAGGTAGCTCTGCGCCGACGGGGCCGGACCGATGCACACCGCTTCTTCGGCGAGCTTGACGTACTTCGCTTCGCGGTCAGCCTCGGAATAGACCATCACGGCCTTGATGCCGAGTTCACTGCAGGCACGCTGAATCCGGAGTGCAATCTCCCCCCGGTTCGCAACCAGAATCTTCTTGAACATGGTCACTCGATGATGAACAGCGGCTGTCCGTATTCGACCGCCTGGCCGTTTTCGCCGAGGATCTGGGTGATCGTGCCGGATTTGTCGGCTTCGATTTCGTTGAGGATCTTCATCGCTTCGATGATGCAGACGGTGTCGCCCTCGGTGACCTTACTGCCGACCTCGACGAACGCCGGGGCGCCCGGGCTGGACGAACGGTAGAAGGTGCCGACCATCGGCGACTTCACGGCATGGCCTGTCGGGGCGGCTTCGGCTGCCGGTGCGCCGGCCACGGCGGATGCCGCCGGAGCACCAGCGGTGACTGCCGGTGCAGCGGCCGCCTGAGGCGCTGCCAGGGTTTGCACATACTGCACGGGGGCGGCACCACCGCCCTTGACGATGCGAACCTTGCCTTCGGTTTCCGTGATTTCCAGTTCGGAAATATTCGATTCGGACACCAAATCGATCAGTGTCTTGAGTTTGCGCAGATCCATGGGACTCCAGTGCCGGCTGAGCCGGTCTTCAGGATATAACTTGTTCGAAAATCGGTGATTTTCGGCTTTCGGCGTCTAACGCCAGCGTAAGGAAGTGATTCTAACCGTGAACCAGTTCACGCCGCCAAGTGTTCAGGTCGGCAGCATCGAGCTTGCCCATTTTACGGGCGGCCACGGAGCCGTTCGCATTCAGGACCAGCGTGAAGGGCAAACCGCCGCCCGTGTTGCCTAGATTCTTGACCAGCTCCGTGCCCTGCAAGCCGGCCAGGCCCGTCGGATAGGTCACCGGCGTACGCTGCAGAAACTTGCGCACGGCACTCGGCTGGTCGATGGCCAATCCGACCACTTGCCAGCCATTAGCACCCTGTTCGCGGAAAAAGGCGTCGATCAGGGGCATTTCCTCGACGCATGGCGGGCACCACGTCGCCCAGAAGTTGAGCAGCAGCGGCTTGCCGCGCAAGCTCGACAGCACGAGGTCACCACCCTCCGGCCGCTCGAAACTCTGGGCCCAGAAGGCCGCGTCGAGCATCTCACCGCCCGCGCCGCTGCTGCGCTCCTTCCACCAGGCGCCGCCAAACCCGGCGGCCGCAGCCGCTGCCGCCACGCCGGCATAAAGCATGCCGCGTCGGGTGGGCGAAGAAATCATTCACTTGTCCTTTTCTTGTTCGATCAGTCGGCGCAGCGCAGCCAGGTCGCCCCGCGGCGCGCGCCCCTGGGCGTCGGGCTTCAGGGCACCGCGCAGGTCGTCGAGGTCGTAGACCAGCAGGTGCACACCGATCTCCTCGCCGAGCACGCGGCTCGGAGCATGCACGCTCAGGGCCTCGACCTGCTCGCCGTGGAAGCCGGTCACCATGCGCGGCTCATAGTCCACATGGTGATCAATTAAGGCGATTTCGGCCGATTTGGAGTCATCGCAGAACAACTGAATATAAATATCCGACAACCGTGTCGCCGTTCCGTGCCACACGGCACCGCCCACATGGGGGCGGAACGCGGCCATGCGCTCCATCCACTCGAGCGCGAGCAGCCGCAACACATGCAGTTCCTGAGGCTGGGTATCGGCGCAGAAAAGCTCGATGTACTCGCGCACCTCGGCCTCGACCTCGTCGTTGTTCGGCAGCGCGGTGCGCGCCGAAAGGCCCAGGTCGCGCAGGGCCCGGCGCTTGGCCGGGCCGTATTCCAGCCCCTCCTCGACGACGAGGCGGGCAGCAGCAGCGGCAATTTCACGCTTGGACGTGTCCATCGGGGCATTTTGCCCGCAGCGGGCGCCCCTCACATGAACATCAGTACGAAGAGCGGGAAAAACACGCGGCCCCGGCACGGGCGCGGCATGCCGCTTCCCTAGAATCGACCGATGCACATTCATATTCTGGGTATCTGCGGCACGTTCATGGGCGGCGTGGCCGCCCTGGCGCGCGAGGCAGGCCACCGGGTCACGGGCTGCGACGCCGGCGTGTACCCGCCGATGAGCGACCAGCTGCGCGCCCTCGGCATCGACCTGATCGAGGGTTTCGGCGCCGAGCAGCTCTCCCTGGCACCGGACATGTTCGTGGTCGGCAACGTGGTGTCCCGGGCGCGGCTGCCTGACGGCAGCCCCAAGTTCCCGCTGATGGAGGCCATCCTCGACGCCGGCAAGCCCTACACCAGCGGCCCGCAATGGCTGGCCGAACACGTGCTGCTGGGCCGCCATGTGCTGGCCGTGGCCGGCACGCATGGCAAGACGACGACCACGTCGATGCTGGCCTGGGTGCTGGAAAAAGGCGGCAAGGCACCCGGCTTCCTGGTGGGCGGCGTGCCGCTGGACTTCGGCGTCTCGGCCCGGTTGGGCGACGGCCCTGCCTTCGTGATCGAGGCCGACGAGTACGACACGGCCTTCTTCGACAAGCGCAGCAAGTTCGTGCACTACCGGCCGCGCACCGCCGTGCTGAACAACCTCGAGTTCGATCATGCCGACATCTTCGACGATCTTGCCGCCATCGAACGCCAGTTTCATCACCTCGTGCGCACGGTGCCGGGCACCGGCCGGGTGGTGGTGAACGCTGCCGAAGAAAGCCTGCAGCGCGTGCTGGCCCTGGGCTGCTGGAGCGAACTCGCGCGCTTCGGTGCCGGCGGCGAATGGCAGGCGCGCGGCTCGCACGACGCCTTCGACGTGCTGCAGCGGGGCGAAGTCGTCGGCCGGGTCGAATGGGAGCTCTCGGGCCTGCACAACCAGATGAATGCGCTGGCCGCCATCGCCGCGGCCGAGCACGTGGGTGTGGCGCCGGCCGAAGCGGCCCGGGCGCTGGGCAGCTTCCGCAATGTGCGCCGGCGCATGGAACTGCGCGGCACGGTCGAGCACAACGGCGGGGCGATCACGGTCTACGACGATTTCGCGCATCATCCGACGGCCATCCGCACCACGCTCGACGGCCTGCGCCAGAAGCTCGACGCGGCCGGCAAGCAAAGTGAGCGCATCCTCGCGGCCTTCGAACCGCGCAGCAACACGATGAAGCTGGGCGTCATGGCAGCGCAGTTGCCGTGGAGCCTGGAGTCGGCCGACCTGTCGTTCTGCCACACGACGGGGCTCGACTGGGACGCGGCGGCGGCGCTTGCGCCGATGGGCGCGCGCGCGCAGGTGGCCGGGGCCATCGAGCCGCTCGTGAGGCAGGTCGTGGCCGCCGCCCGGCCGGGCGATCACATCGTCTGCATGAGCAACGGCGGCTTCGGCGGCGTGCACGACAAACTGCTTGCGGCGCTACGCGCCACCCACGCATCATGAGCGCCATGCGCGCGCGTGAGCTGATCGACGCCCTGAAGCTCCAGCCCCACCCCGAGGGCGGCTGGTATGCCGAGGTGTTCCGATCGCCCGCCAGCGTGGAGCCCGTCGACGGCCGCGCGCCCCGCAGCGCGCTGACCAGCATCTACTTCCTGCTCGAAGCAAACCAGCATTCGCGCTGGCATCGGGTGCTGTCCGACGAGGTCTGGGTTCATCTTGAAGGCGTGCCGCTGGCACTGTGGACCTGCGACGCCGCGATGCGCACGGCGCCGGCCCACGTGAAGCTGGGCCCGGTCGATGTACACGGCACGCGCCCCCAGCACGTGGTGCCCGCCGGCCAATGGCAGGCCGCCCGGCCGATTCAGGGCCACAGCTCGGGCGACTACACGCTGGTCGCCTGCATGGTCGGGCCGGGCTTCGATTTCGCCGACTTCTCGATGGTCCCGACCGACAGCAGCGAGGCTGCGTCGATGCGGCACCACTGGCCCGACCTGGCCGAAATGCTTTAACCCCGGCGCTGCTTGACCGCTTGCGAGAGCGTGTCGAGCACCTGCACCGAATCGTCCCAGCCGATGCAGGCGTCGGTGATGCTCTTGCCGTACTCGAGGCCCGACAGCTGGTCCTTGCCCGGCGTGAACTTCTGGGCGCCCGGCTGCAGGTGGCTTTCGACCATCACGCCGAACACGCGGTTGGAGCCGCCGGCGATCTGCGCAGCGATGTCCTTCGCCACGTCGATCTGCTTCTGGTGCTGCTTTGAGCTGTTGGCGTGGCTGCAGTCGACCATCAGCGTGGGCGGCAGCTTGGCGGCTTCCAGGTCCTTGCAGGCGGCCTCGACGCTGGCGGCGTCGTAGTTCGGCGCCTTGCCGCCACGCAGGATCACGTGGCAGTCGCGGTTGCCGTTGGTCTGCACGATGGCGACCTGGCCATTCTTGTGCACCGACAGGAAGTGATGGCCGCGCGCCGCCGCCTGGATGGCGTCGGTGGCGATGCGGATGTTGCCGTCGGTGCCGTTCTTGAAGCCGATCGGAGCCGACAGGCCCGAGGCCAGTTCGCGGTGCACCTGGCTTTCGGTGGTGCGCGCGCCGATGGCGCCCCAGGAAATCAGGTCGCCGATGTACTGCGGCGAGATCACGTCGAGGAACTCGCTGCCCGCCGGCAGGCCCAGGCGGTTGATGTCGATCAGCAGCTGGCGCGCGATGCGCAGGCCTTCGTCGATGCGGAAGCTCTCGTCGAGGTACGGGTCGTTGATGAGGCCCTTCCAGCCGACCGTCGTGCGCGGCTTCTCGAAGTACACGCGCATCACGATCTCGAGCGTGCCGGCGTATTTCTCGCGCTCGATCTTGAGGCGGCGGGCGTATTCGAGCGCGGCGGCCGGGTCATGGATCGAGCAGGGACCCATGATCACCAGCAGCCGGTCGTCCTTGCCGGCCATGATGTTGTGGATGCTGCGGCGCGTGCCTTCGATCAGCGTTTCGACCGGCGTGCCGCGGATCGGGAAGAAGCGGATCAGATGTTCGGGAGGGGGCAGCACGTTGATGTCCTTGATGCGTTCGTCGTCGGTCTTGCTGGTTTTTTCGACGCTCGCATACCAGCTGTCGCTGGCGGGGGCAGTGTTCGTGCTCATGGGTGCTTCCTTGTTGGAGTGAATGTCGTCAGGGCATAAAAAAACCGCCGGGGGCTTGAGGCCACCGGCGGTTTTGGGAGGGTGTTCGTTTGCTTTACGCGCTCGCCTCTCGTCCGCCGGAAACCGGGAACCAAAAGTAGGCAAAGAAATAAGCGCGAAGAGCGGACATGGAGGCGAAATGTAGCACGGAAAGAAAAATCCCGGTCAAGCGGCCGGGACGTGCGTTGTTTATCGGTAGCCCGATTCGTTCGGGTTGTGGATGATCCAGATCAGGTTGCCGCTGGAATAGTCGCCCATGCCGCCGCCCGCGAAGACCAGCCGCCCCTGCCCCTTGTAGGTCATTTCGTAGCGGTGGCGGTCGCTGCCGAAATAGAACGGAATGAAGGCCTTGCCGGTGACGTAGGCCCCCTGGTCGGTCGGCGGGCCCGCGAGGTCCGTGACCTGCCTGGCGCTCATGCCGATCTGCAGGCGCGCGAACTTGCTGTTGCGCGCCGGGTTGCCGGTGATCTCGCCTTCGTAGCCGTTCAGGCCCTTGACGGTGCGGCCGCTGCCAGCCTCGACCTTGGAGGAATCGACCACGTTGCCCTGGGCATCCATGCCGGCCTTCGCGCCGCCGCGGGCCGGTGCGGCGGGAGCGGCCGCGGGTGCCGGCGCAGCCGCGCCCTGGCTGCCGCCGCGCGACGCGCAGCCTGCGCCTGCCAGCGCCACCGCTGCAGTCACGGCCCACAGGGTCGCGGACGAATTGATCCTGATCCTCATCATCGAAAGCTCCTTCCTAGTTTGTGAAGGAGCGCAGCTTAGCAAGCTCTCAGGCCGTTCCGCCTACGGTCAAACCATCGATGCGCAGGGTCGGCTGGCCGACGCCCACGGGCACGCTCTGGCCTTCCTTGCCGCAGGTGCCGACGCCGGAGTCGAGCGCCATGTCGTTGCCGATCATGGTCACGCGGGTGAGCGCGTCGGGGCCGTTGCCCACGATGGTCGCGCCCTTCACGGGGTACTGGATCTTGCCGTTCTCGACCCAGTAGGCCTCGCTGGCCGAGAACACGAACTTGCCGCTCGTGATGTCGACCTGCCCGCCGCCGAAGTTGGTGGCGTACAGGCCCTTCTTGATGCTGGCGACGATTTCCTTCGGGTCCTTGTCGCCGCCGAGCATGTAGGTGTTCGTCATGCGCGGCATCGGCACGTGGGCGTAGCTCTCGCGGCGGCCGTTGCCGGTGGGCTTGACCTTCATGAGGCGCGCGTTGAGCGCATCCTGGATGTAGCCCTTGAGGATGCCGTCCTCGATCAGCACGTTGCGCTGGCTGGCGTTGCCCTCGTCGTCGACGTTGAGCGAGCCGCGGCGGTCGGCAATGGTGCCGTCGTCGAGCACGGTGACGCCCTTGGCCGCCACGCGCTGGCCGATGCGGCCCGAGAATGCGCTGGAGCCCTTGCGGTTGAAGTCGCCCTCGAGCCCGTGGCCGATGGCCTCGTGCAACAGGATGCCGGGCCAGCCGGAGCCGAGCACCACGGTCATTTCGCCGGCCGGGGCCGGGCGCGCGTCGAGGTTGGTCAGCGCGGCCTTCACGGCGTGGTCGACGTATTCGGCGATCTGCTCGTCGGTGAAATAGGCCAGGCCGAAACGCCCGCCGCCACCACCGGAGCCGATTTCGCGACGGCCGTTCTGCTCGGCGATCACGGTGACCGACAGGCGCACCAGCGGGCGCACGTCGGCGGCCAGCGTGCCGTCGGCGCGGGCCACGAGCACCACGTCGTATTCGCTTGCGAGGCCGGCCATGACCTGCGCGACGCGCGGATCGCGCGAGCGGGCCAGTTTTTCGACCTTTTCGAGCAGCTTCACCTTGGCGGTGCTGTCGAGCGTGGCGATGGGGTCGATGCCGTCGTAGAGCGAGCGGCTGGAGGCGATCTTGCGGGTCGCCGTCTTCACGCGGCCGGTGCGGCCAGCGGAGGAAATGGAGCGGACCGTGCGCGCCGCGTCGAGCAGCGAGGCTTCGGAAATATCGTCGGAGTAAGCGAAGGCGGTTTTCTCGCCACTGACCGCGCGCACGCCAACGCCCTGGTCGATGCTGAAGCTGCCGGTCTTGACGATGCCCTCTTCGAGGCTCCAGCCTTCGCTGCGGGTGTACTGGAAGTACAGGTCGGCGTCGTCCACCCGGTGCGCGGTGATCTCGGCCAAGGCCTTGCTCAGGTGCGATTCGTCGAGTCCGAACGGCGTGAGCAGGAGCTGTTGCGCCGTGGCGAGGCGCTCGATGGTGGGTTCGCGAGAGATCATTTCAGGATTCTATGGCTCGCCCCCAGGCTGCGCGCACTTCGCGTCGCTTCGCCTTCCCCCTGCCGGGGACACCAGAGGCCCGGCAAGGCCGGTTCCCCGATGTTCCTGGCCTGGGGGTGCGCTAGCTTTGAGCCAGTTTTCGGGCCCGGGCGATGGACATCAGGATGCCCAGCCCCAGCCCCAGCGTCACCATGGCGGTGCCGCCGTAGCTGATGAACGGCAGCGGCACCCCCACCACCGGCAAAATGCCGCTGACCATGCCCATGTTCACGAAGGCATAGGTGAAGAAAATCATCGTCACCGCTCCCGCCAGCAGGCGCGAGAACAGGGTGGCCGCGTTGGTCGCGATGACCAGCCCGCGAAAGACCAGCAGGATGAAGGCCGAGATCAGCGCCAGGTTGCCCATCAGCCCGAACTCCTCGGAATACGCGGCAAAGATGAAGTCGGTGGTGCGCTCGGGAATGAACTCGAGGTGCGTCTGGGTGCCCTGCATGAAGCCCTTGCCGCCCACCCCGCCCGAACCGATGGCGATCATCCCCTGGATGATGTGGAAGCCCTTGCCCAGCGGGTCCTTGCTGGGGTCGAGCAGCGTGCACACGCGCTGCTTCTGGTAGTCGTGCAGCACGCGCCAGTCGACCCCGTCGGCGCACAGCCTCGACTCGAAACCCACGATCAGCGTGACGGCCACCGCGCCGATCAGCACCGGCGGCACGATCAGCTTCCATGGCAGCCCGGCAAAGAAGATCACCGCCAGCCCGGCCGCCAGCACCAGCAGCGAGGTGCCGAGGTCGGGCTGCTTCATGATGAGGCCGACCGGCACCGCCAGCAGCACCGTCGCCACCACGAAATCGAGTGGCCGCAGCTGGCCCTCGCGCCGCTGGAACCACCAGGCCAGCATCAGCGGCATCGCGATCTTCAGGATTTCGCTGGGCTGGATCACGACGCCCACGTTGATCCAGCGCGTGGCGCCCTTCTTGGTGATGCCGAACAGCGCCACCGCCACCAGCAGGGCCACGCCCATCGTGTAGAGCGGCACGGCCGCCAGCATCAGCCGCTGCGGCGGCACCTGCGCCACCGCGAACATGATGAAGCCGGCCAGCAGCATGTTGCGGCCATGGTCGACGAAGCGCGAGCCGTGGTCGTAGCCGGAGGAATACATGGTCAGCAGCCCGGCGAACGCGAGCAGCAGCACGGCGAAGGCCAGAAAGCCGTCGAAGCCCTGGAAGATGGGCGCGATGCGACGCGCCAGGGAGGGCTGGTTGAACACGGCAGACATGGGGGCGGATTATCCCTGCCCCGCCAGCCCCCTCAATCGAATTCGAGCTGAACGACCGTGCGCCCGGGTCGGCTTTCCACCGCCAGCCGGGCCCCGATGGCCCCCGAGCGCTCCGCCAGCGACCGCGGCAGGTGCTTCACCGCGTCGAAGCCCTTGCCGTTGTCGATCACCCGCAGCTGCACCGTCTTGCCCTGCATGCCGGCTTCGAACCGCAGCACGGTGGCCTGCGCATGCTGCAGCACGTTGGAGATCGCCTCGAACAGCAGGAACTGCAACTGCCGCATGCCCAGCGCGTCGAGCCCTTCTACCGGCTCCACCTCGTCCACCGCCCATTCGAACTCGATGCCCGCCGCCGCCAGCCGGGGTTCCAGCCGGTAGCGCGCCGCCGCCAGCAGCGCGCCCACGTCGCCCGGCGGCAGGTGGATCGAATCGATCGACAGCTTCAGCTGGTCCAGCGAATCGCGCAGCGTGCGCAGCAGATCGCCCGAGCTGCTCTGGCCCGACTGCAGCTGCCGGATCGCCGAGCTGATGTGCGAGCCCACGCCGTCGTGCATCTCGCGCAGGATGCGTTCGCGCTCGTGGGTGCGCGCCTGGTCGCGCGCCGCCGCTTCGAGCTCTGCGTAGGTGGCCGCGAGCTCGCGCTCGCGCTGGGCCACCCGCTCGGCGAGCGCCGCGACCGAGCCGCGCGCCTGCACGCTCGCCGCGCGAAAGCGCCGCAGCACGATCAGCAGCAGCGCCACGCCGAAGAACACCGACGAATAGCGCACCCAGGTGGTCTCGCCATAGGCGTCGCCGAGGCGGATCACCAGCCAGTCGCGCGTGCCGAAGGCCACCGTCACCAGGGCAGCGCCGGCCACCAGCAGCTTCTCGGCGTTCGGCTTGCGCAGGGTGGCAACCGCGAAGGCGCCGGCGAAGGCCAGGACGAAAACGATCTCGACGGCGAGCCAGCCGGTGAGCCACATCGGCTCGTCGCGCTGCAGCGACAGCGCACTGGACAGCACCGTCCCCGCCACGACGCCCGCGATCGGCCAGCGCACCCACCGGCCGCGGCGCTCGCGCGCCCATCCCGCGAGGTGATAGACGAACATCATGGAAGAGGCTGCCCAGCCCGCATAGCAGGCGGCCATCAGCACGCCCCATGGCCCCCAGGACAGCGGCGGCTCCGCGATCACGCCGTCGGCCACCCGCAGCGCCCAGCAGAACTCGGCCAGCGCGGCCCAGAAGTAAATGCCGTCGCGCCGCTGCGCGCCCCTGGCATCGGCGTCGACCTGCGTCAGCCACAGCGCCAACGCGATGCCGCCCACGATCAGGCTGAAGGCCATCAGCAGCACCGAGCCGGTGAAGCGCCATGCGTAGGCACTCTCGAAGAGTTCGTTGCGCACCGGCGTGGCCGGCCCGATGACCACCCGCGAAAGCCCCGCGCGCCGCGCGGTGTCGGCGCGCAGCCGGATCTGCAGGAGGTTGTCGCCCGTTCGCAGCAGGCGCCCGGGCACCGGCACGTAGATGGGCGCCTTGGCGTAGTCGGCATCATTGCCGCGGCTCAGGTCGCCGTAGACCTGCAGCAGCGCGTCGTTGAGCTGCACCTCGAAAACGTTGCCGACGCGCGGGATGAAGATGCCCCACGGTGTCTCGGGCACGGCCTCGAGCCTGAACGGCAGATCGAAGCTCGCCAGGCCGGGGCGCCCCTGGTGCCGGCGGTCCCAGTGGTAGGGCAGCTCGACAGGCCCCGTGCGCGTGGTGCCGTCGACAGAGGTCGTGACGGTGCCCTGGCGCAGTTCGATCGGTGCCTCGTACGCGGCCGCGCCGCAGACGCCGGGGATACCCGCGAAGAGCATCGCCAGCCAAAGCACCAGCAGCAGCACCCGACTTGGTCGCATCTGCGTTCAGCCCGGATGAGACAACAGGCCGAGACGCGTCGCTTCGAAAACCGCCTCGCTCTTGGAATGCACGGCGAGCTTTCCGTAGAGATTCTTGATGTGGGTCTGCACCGTGTGCACGCTCAGTCCTTTGAGCCGCGCGATTTCCGCGTACGAGAAGCCGCGAGCGATGAGCGTCAGCACCTCGTGCTCGCGCGCCGACAGCAGGCCGCGGTCGGACTCTTCCGCGGCGGCTTCGGGCGCTGCCCCCGGCGCCGCGCCGGGAGGGGCTGCCGATTGCAGGCTGCGGTACTTCGCGAGCACGCGCCGCGCGATCATGGGCGAGATCGGGGAGGCGCCAGCCTTCATCTCCACGATGGTCTGCGCGATGTCCTCCGGTGCGGCGTCCTTGTGGATGTAGCCCACGGCCCCTGCTTCGATGCTGGCGAGCACGTTCTCCTCGTCGCCGAAGACCGACACCACCAGCGGCTCGCAGCCAGGAAAGCGCGCGACCGCGTCCCGGATCACATCGAGGCCCGTGCCGTCGGGCATGCCGAGGTCGACCAGCAGCACGTCGGGAATGGTGGCGGTGCGGGCCAGCCATCCCAGCGCTTCCTGCACCGTTCCGGCGCTGCCGAGCCAGAAAAGGCGTGGGCTGCGCTGCACGCTGGCCTCGAAAAAGGCGCGCGCGCGGCTGTCGTCTTCGACAACGAGCACACCCCAGCGGTGCAGCGTCGCGTCCTCCTGAGCCTCAGTGTTCATGGGCAGAGCATAAGCCTCGGCGCCCCCACCGAATCCGTACGCGCCTACCCGGTTCATGGGATGCACATCGCAAGGCTCCACGAAACCGCGCTTTTCCGAGGCGAGCCCCTCTCTCGCATGTGACGTAGCCCGAACGCAGGCCACCTGCACCCCTTGGCCATCACATGAGTACTTTTGGATTCCGCGTACACAGGGTGCCCACGCGCCCCAGGCCTCAGTAAGCTATAGCGTTCCCGAAGAACCCCCGCACAGCGGGCTTTTCGTATGTTGGAAGCGGCCTCGCGAGAACAGACCTCATGCAGAATTACCCGGTCCCGCCAAGCGAGGTGCAACAGCCGCACCTCCCGTCCTTTCCTCGCATGGATGCGCACACCACTCACCTGCTCTATCTGCACGGCTTCCGTTCTTCGCCTCGTTCGACCAAGGCCCGGATCGTCGCGGAACGCGTGGCGCAGCGCCACCCGAACCTGCAGTGGTGGTGCCCGCAATTGCCGCCGTCGCCGCACGATGCCATCGACATGGTGATGAAGGGCATCGCGCATTGGCCGCGCAAGTCGATGGCGGTGGTGGGCTCGTCGCTCGGCGGGTACTACGCGACCTACGTGGCCGGCATGACGCGCTGCCGCGCGGTGCTGCTCAATCCGGCCGTGCATCCCGCACGCGACCTCACGCGCTACATCGGCGACCAGACCCTCTGGCACGACCCGGCCGAGCATTTCTACTTCCGCCCCGAATACATCCACGAACTGCGTGCGATGGAAGTCGGCCCGCTCACGCGGCCCGAGCGCGTCTTCGCCATCATCGCCAAGGGCGACGAAGCGCTCGACTGGCATGAGATGTCCGCGCGCTATCCCGACAGCAACATCAAGCTGCTCGAAGGCAGCGACCACGCCCTCTCCGACTTCGAAAAAGCGCATCTCGACGACGTCATGGCGTTCATCAACCCGATCTAGGTACACCCCCGGGCTTCGCGCACTTCATGTCGCTGCGCCAATCCCCTTGCAGGGGGCGATGCCTGCGGCCCGGCAAGGCCGGTTCCACCGCATCCTGGAATTGGATCGCGCCGGTTTTCAGCGTGGGACAATCGAGGGATGTTTGTATTGTTTGAAGAAGCCGGCAAGTACCTCGGCGGCCGCGTGCTGTCGGAGGCCGAGGCGTCGGCACAGGTCGAACTCGACACCGGCAAGCGCGTCAAGGTCAAGGGCGCCAACATCGTGCTGCGTTTCGAGAAACCGTCGCCCGCCGACCTGATCGCCGAGGCGCGCACGCTCGCCGCCGCCATGGACCTCGACCTCGCCTGGGAATTCGCGGCCGAGGGGGAATTCGGCTTTGCCGATCTCGCAGCCGATTATTTCAGCGACAAGCCCTCGCTGGCGCAGCAGGCCGCCGCCCTGTTCGCGCTGTTCGAGGCGCCGCACTATTTCCGCCGCGCGGGCAAGGGGCGCTTCAAGAAGGCGCCGGCCGAGATCGTGCAGCAGGCGCTGGCCGCCATCGAGAAGAAAAAAGCCATCCAGGCGCAGATCGCCGAATGGGCCGCGCAGTTGGCCGAAGGCGTGTGCCCCGCACCGGTGCGCGAGCAGCTCTACAAGATCCTGTTCCGCCCCGACAAGAACGCCCCCGAATACAAGGCCGTGGTCGACGCCTCGCGCGCCACGCAACGCCCGCCGCTCGATCTGCTGGAGCGCGCCGGCGCCATCGACTCGCCCTACCAGTTCCACTGGCGCCGCTTCCTGTTCGAGAACTTTCCCAAGGGCACCGGTTTTCCCGCGCTCGCGGCACCGGCCATCGTGGACGACCTGCCGGTGGCGTCCGGCTTGCAGGCCTTCTCGATCGACGATTCGCAGACCACCGAGATCGACGACGCGCTCTCGGTGCAAGGCTTGGGTACGGGCACCGTCACGGTCGGCATCCACATCGCGGCGCCGGCTCTGGCGCTGACGCCGGGCAGCGCCATCGACAACGTGGCGCGTGCGCGCATGTCGACGGTCTACATGCCGGGCTACAAGATCACGATGCTGCCCGACGACGTGGTCAACACCTACACCCTGCTCGAAGGCGGTGACCGGCCTGCCGTGTCGCTCTATGCGCGCTTCGACGAAGCCACGCTGGAACTGCAAGCCACCGAAACGAAACTGGAGCGCGTGCCGATCGTGGCCAACCTGCGCCACGACCAGCTCGACAGCGTCGTCACGCAGCCTTGGCTGGAGGACGGCGCGTTCCAGAGCGACGACACGCCCGAAGCCGCCGCGAACCTGCGCGCCCCGCTCTCCTTCCTGTTCCGCCTCGCCAAGCAGTTGAAGGCGCAGCGCGAGGTGGTGCGCGGCAAGCCCGAGAACTTCAACCGGCCCGACTACAACTTCCGCCTCGTCGGCAACGACGGCGAGCCCACCGGCAGCGAGCAGGTGCAGATCAGCACGCGCCAGCGCGGCGCGCCGCTCGACCTGATCGTGTCCGAGGCGATGATCCTGGCCAACAGCAGCTGGGGCGGCTGGCTCGGCGAACTGGGCGTGCCCGGCCTCTACCGCAGCCAGGCGAGCCTCGCGCCCGGCATCAAGGTGCGCATGGGCACGCGCGCGCTGCCGCATGCGGGCCTGGGCGTGAAGAGCTACGCGTGGAGCACCTCGCCGCTGCGCCGCTATACCGACCTCGTGAACCAGTGGCAGATCATCGCGGCGGCGCGCCACGGCAAGACCGCTGCACTGGCCGCCCCTTTCAAGCCGAAGGACGCCGACCTGTTCTCGATCCTCTCCGGCTTCGATGCGGCCTATGCCACGTACAACGCCTACCAGGGCGGCATGGAACGCTTCTGGACGCTGAAGTACCTGCAGCAGCAGGGCATCACCGAACTCGAAGCCACCGTCATCAAGGACCTGCCGAACGGCGCGCTGGTGCGTGCCGACACGCTGCCGCTGGTGTTCCCGGTGGCCGGCCAGCAGGAACGCGGCGCACGGCTGCGCGTGAAGCTCGGCGAGATCGACGAGATCGCGCTCGACGTGACCGGCACCGTGCTCGAACGCCTCGACGCGCCGAAGGCCGATGCGGCCGTCGACGAAGAGAGCGGAGAGGAAGAAGAGGTGGTCGCAGGCCCGATCGCCATTGCCGTCGACCTGAGCGACAGCGAAGCCGCACCCGAAAACACGCCAGCATGAACTTCGGCAGATCGTCCGGAGAAATGCGCCCCCTGGAGGAATTTCGAGAATGAACTTCAAGGACCTCAGCACGCTGCAGATTGCACTGGGCGTGTCGGTCATTGCGCATGCCGTGCTGCTCGCGGTGCGCTTCGTCGATCCCGAATCGTTCAACAAGGTCTTCAGCGACACGCCGCTCGAAGTGATCCTGGTCAACACAAAGACCAACGACAAGCCCGACCCCAGCGCCCGGCTGCGGGCGCAGACCTCGCTTGCGGGCGGCGGCGACCTCGACAAGGGCCGCGCGACCAGCCCGCTGCCGCCGTCGAGCTTCACCACCGTCGGCGATTCGTTCGAGGACGCGCAGCGCAAGGTCGATGCGATGCAGACCGAGCAGTTGCAGATGCTCACCCAGCTCAAGCGAGAGCTCGCCGCAATGCCTGCGCCCGACCCGCGCAACCCCGGCGACCCGACCGAGGCCACGGCGCAGGAAGAAAAGCGCCGGCAGATGATCAACCTGCTGGCCGAGATCGAGCGCCGCGTGAACGAGGAAAACGCACGCCCGAAGAAGCGCTTCCTGAGCCCCTTCACGCGGGAAGCGGCCTTCGCGAGCTACGTGGACTCGCTGCGCCGCCGGGTGGAAGCGCAGGGCACAGCCAACTTCCCGACGCTCGCCGGCAAGAAGCTCTATGGCGAGCTCACGATGACTATCACGGTCAACTTCGACGGCCGACTGCTCTCGACGGTGGTCGATGAAAGCTCGGGCACTCCCGTGCTGGACCGGCGCGCCCAGGCCATCGTTGCCAGCGTCGGCAACTTCGGCAAGTTCACCGATGCGATGCGCAAGGAGCATGCGGACCAGATCGTGATCCGGCCGCACTTCCGGTTTGCACACGACGGGTCGGTCGAACTCTCCTCGCAGTAGACGACAAGAAAACCCAAGGAGGCAGACGCCATGGACCTGTACTGCGTCATGGGCAACCCGGTCGAGCACAGCCGCTCGCCCGGCATCCACGCGCGTTTTGCCGAACTCTGCGGCCAGCAGCTGGACTATGGCCGGCGGCTGATTCCGCTCGGCGCCTTCGCCGAAGGCATCGCGGCCTTTCGCAGCGAAGCCGCCGAACGCGGCGACACCGCGCGCGGCTGCAACATCACGGTCCCCTTCAAGTTCGAAGCCGCTGCGCTGGCGCAGCACACCAGCGAACGCGCCCTGCTCGCGCAGGCGGCCAACACGCTACGCTTCGACGCCGACGGCAGCATCCATGCGGACAACACCGACGGCATCGGCCTGGTCAACGACATCGTGCGCAACGCGGGCGTGCCGCTGAAAGGCAAGGCGCTGCTGCTGATCGGTGCGGGCGGTGCGGCAGCCGGCGTGCTCGGCCCGCTGCTCGATGCGGGCGTCTCGCGCGTCGTGGTCGCGAACCGCACCGTCGGCAAGGCCGTCGAGCTGGTGCGCCGCCATGCGGCCCTCGCGCTGCGCCATGGCGCCTCGCTCGAGGCCTGGGCGCTCGACGAAGTACCGGGCGCCTTCGACGTGGTGGTCAACGCCACGGCCTCCAGCCTCGTGGGCGATGCGGTGCCGGTGACGGCCAGCGTGCTGCGCGCCGGCGGGCTCGCGGTCGACATGATGTACGGCCCCGCGGCCGCGGGCTTCATGGACTGGGCCGAGGCGCATGGCGCGGTGGCGCGCGACGGGCTGGGCATGCTCGTCGAGCAGGCGGCCGAGTCGTTCGAGATCTGGCGCGGCGTGCGCCCGCCTTCCGCACAGGTGCTGGCCGAAGTGCGCGCATCGCTCGCCGCTGCGAAAAAATGAAAGCCGTGCTGCGCCTGATCGCCTGCCTCGTGGTGGCGGGCGCGGCACTCGAGCTGTTCTTCGTGGCGCGCATCGCGGCAATGGCCGTGGTCGATCCGCAGAGCACCGCGTTCCAGCGCTCCGAAGCCTTCCAGATTGCCATCCACCAGGGCAGCGGCGGCGGCTGGCGGCAGCAGTGGGTGCCCTATTCGCAGATCAACGACACGCTCAAGCGCGCCGTCATCGCGAGCGAGGACGCCGGCTTCGTCGACCACAACGGGGTGGAGTGGGAAGCCATCGAGCGCGCGCGCCAGCGCAACGCCAAGGCCGAGGAGTTGGCCGCCAAACGCGCGGCGCGCGCCTTGGCACGCGGCAAGCCGGTGCGGCCCGTGCAGCTGCGCGGCGGATCGACCATCACGCAGCAGCTCGCGAAGAACCTGCTGCTGTCCAGCGAACGCACCTTGCTGCGCAAGGGCCAGGAGCTGGTGCTCGCCACGCTGCTCGAAGTGCTGCTGGACAAGCGGCGCATCCTCGAGATCTATCTCAACAATGTCGAGTGGGGCGAAGGCGTGTTCGGTGCCGAGGCGGCGTCGCAGTACTACTTCCGCAAGCCTGCCTCGCGCCTGAGCACCAGCGAGGCCGCGCGCCTCGCGGTGATGCTGCCGAGCCCCAGGTTCTTCGAGCGCCGGCTCGGTTCGCCCTACCTGAGCGGGCGGGCGTCGACGGTCATGGCACGGATGCCTGCGGCCGAACTGCCCTGAGCGTGCCGCGCAGGCCTTCGATGGCCAGCACCGCACCGAAGCCGATCACATAGGCCAGCACGTCCCACCAGTCGGCCGTGCTGCCGAGCACGATGCGCAAGGCGCGGTTCGGGATGTGCAGGTGCCACGCCGCCGCGAGGTATTGCCCGAGCTCGACCGCGAGCCCCACGCCCAGCGCGGCCAATGCCAGCGGCCATACGCGTGCGGCGATCGCGGTCCTGAAGACGAAGTACACCCATACCACGGCCAGCACGTCGCCGAAGAAGCTGCGCAGCCAGCCCCACCGCGCGCCGACGGTGGCCAGCAGCACGAGAACGAAGAACAGGGCCGCCGCCCACACGAGTGAAAGAGGATCGAGACGCCATCGCATGGCCCGTATCATCGCGCCCATATGCTGGCAAAGCTCACGGGTTGGTTGTTGTTGGGAATCGTCCGGTTGCTCACAGGCGCCCAGGCGCGCTGGTATGGCTGTCCGCCGAAGGCCGAGCAGCGCATCTACTTCGCCAACCACCAGAGCCATGCCGACCTGGTGATGATCTGGGCGGCGCTGCCCGAGGAGCTGCGCAGCATCACGCGGCCGATCGCGGCGCGCGACTACTGGGCCAACACGCCGGTCAAGCGCTGGATCACGACGGAGGTGTTCAACGCGGTGTACGTGGAGCGCCAGGCGGCGCCTGCTGCGACGGCATCCCCTGCCCCTGTGGCGGTCGAGGCCCCGCCGCCAGCGCCCGCTGCGCGAGCCGTCGCTCCCTCACCGGCCGAGCGCATCGAGCCGTCGATGGAGCCCCTGCTGCCATTGACGACGCCGGAACCGCCCGCCGAGACGGTGCCCGAAGCGCAAGGCCGGCTCGACCTGCCGGAGCCCCCTGCCCCGCCGCCTCCGTCGGCAGAACCCGAAGCCCCGCCCGTCGCGGCAGCTCCTGCGCCCGATCCGCTTGCGCCCCTCGTCGAAGCCCTGCGAAGCGGCGACTCGATCATCATCTTTCCCGAGGGCACGCGCGGCCACACGGGCGAGCCGCAGAAGTTCAAGTCGGGCCTCTACACGCTAGCCACGATGTTCCCAGAGGTGGTGCTGGTGCCCGCCTGGATCGACAACGTGCAGCGCGTGATGCCCAAGGGCGAGATCGTGCCAGTGCCCATCCTCTGCTCGGTCACTTTCGGCGCGCCGATCCGTGTCGAAGAAGGCGAAGAGCGCCGGCCCTTCCTTGATCGTGCGCGTGCCGCGGTGATTGCCTTGCGCGATGTCTGAAATGACCGACAGATGAACCAGTTCCTGCGCAGCCTCACCCCGACCCAGCAGGTCGCTGCACTCTTCCTCATCGTATTCGGCCTGCTCGCAATCGTGAGCGCCACCGCGTTCTTCCTCACCTTCCGGGAGCGCCGCAACCCCGTGCACGACGCCGCCTGGCAGGCCGAGTTGGCGCACTTCCGCGCGCTGCTGGGCACCACCTGGTTCATGGTGATCATCTTCTGGATCGGCTGGGCGCTGGGCGAAACCGTGGCCACCGTGCTATTCGCGCTGATTTCCTTTTTCGCGCTGCGCGAGTTCATCACGCTCTCGCCCACGCGGCGCGGCGACCACCGCAGCCTGATCCTGGCCTTCTTCGTGGTGCTGCCGATCCAGTTCTGGCTGGTGGCCACCGCGCGCTTCGACCTGTTCACCGTGTTCATCCCGGTCTACGTGTTCCTCGCGATCCCGGTGGCGAGCGCGCTGGCCGACGACCCGAGCCAGTTCCTCGAGCGCAACGCCAAGCTGCAGTGGGGCATCATGGTCTGCGTCTACGGCATGAGCCACGTGCCTGCGCTGCTGCTGCTGAGCTTTCCGGGCTACGAAGGCAAGAGCGCGTTCCTCGTGTTCTTCCTGGTGTTCGTGGTGCAGACCTCGGTGCTGGTGCAGCACCTGATCTCGCGCCGCATGCAGCGCACGCCCTTCGCGCCCAACGTGAGCCGCAGCTTCAACTGGACCAGCTGGGGTATCGGCATCGTCGTGGCCAGCCTGGTGGGCGCGCTGTTCTCGTTCATCACGCCGTTCAGGTTCGGGCAAGCGCTGGCGGTATCGGTCATTGCCTGCATCGCGGGATCGATGGGGCACCTCGTGATGAAGGCACTCAAGCGCGACCGGGGGATTCCGAACTGGGGCCAGAAGGGCGTGGGCGTGACGGGAGCCAACGGCCTTCTCGACCGGGTCGATGCGCTGTGCTTCGCCGCCCCGATCTTCTTCCACTCGATCCGCTGGTACTTCAACGCCTGAACGTGGCACACCCCCAAGCTGCGCGCACTTCGTGTCGCTTCGCCAACCCCCTTGCAGGGGGCAATACCTGCGGCCCGGCAAAGCCGGTTCCGCGGTATTCCTGAAAGAACTCCGGAGACAGTTCAGATTCGAGCGTCGGGTGACCTCGCTCAGGCCTTGCGTCGCACCACGCGGTCGAAGGCCTCCTTGGCCTTTCGGCCGAACGCCCTGGCCTTCAGCGCCTGCAGCTCGCGCATGAGGCGCGCGCGCTGCTCGGCCGACAACGCCGTGCCGAAGCGCCCCAGCGCGGCTTCGAGCGCCGCGCGCTGCGCCTCGACGCGACCCTGCCGGCCCTCGGCCTCGGCCAGCCATTCGCAGGCATTGGCGGCGCGCTCGCGCAGCGCGGCATCGCCCGAATCGCCGAAGCGCGCGATCAGCGCGCGGTAGGCCTTGGCCTGCCCCACGGGGTCGCCGAGCTTGTCGAGCGCCTTGGCCTTGTTGATCATCGACTTGGCGGCCCACAGCTGCAGCGTGCCTTCCCTCGCACCGGTGGTGCGAGCAATGGCCTCGTCGTAGCAGTCCACGGCCGCCTTGAGCTGGCCGGTCTGGCGCAGCGTGGCGCCCTTGCGGAACAGCGCACCGACCACGCGCCCGCGCAGGTCCGGCAACTCGGAGTTGCCCCAGCGCGCGACGATTTGGTCGTGCACCCGCATCCCGTCGTCGTGCAGGCCGAGGCGGTCGAGCGCGGTGCTCTTGTATTGCAGGCACAGCGCGACGGTCTCCTGCATCTCCGTGGACGGGTCGGCGCCGTAGCGCGCGTCCATCGCATCGGCGGCAACGACCACTTCGGCGAAGCGCTCCAGCGCGACCAGGCAAAAGGCCTTGTGGACCAGCGCCCGCGCGCACTGCCGGCGCAGCTCGGGGTGCGGCGACGCGCCATGCGCGGCCAGCACCTCGTCGAACAGCGCGATGGCCTCGTTCGATTCGCCGGCATCGCCATGCTTGCGGCCCTGCCTGACCTTGTCGCGCACTTCGTCGCGCAGCTCGGACGGCAGTTCCGGCAGGTTGCCGGCGGCATCGGCCTTGCGCAGCCGCTTCAGGCAGGCCTGGCGGCCGGCGGTGGCCTTGTCCAGGGTGTCCTGCAGCTCGGGCGTGAGAGCGCCCCGCAATTGCTTCGCGAGCTGCTCGTACACGGCGAGCGCCTCTTCGGCTCGGCCGAGCCGTTCGAGCAGCACGAAGCCCTTGTTGAGCAGCGCGCCCGCCACGGTGCGCTGCACCCCGGCATCGGAGTCCGCGCCGAAGGTGGCGAGCAACCGCTCGCAGGCGGCCAGCGCGGCCTCCCCGTCATCCTGCTCGCGCAGGCCCACCGACCAGTCGTAGGCACGGCGCACGGCCATGCGGCGTACCTGCGCCGAGGCATCGCGGCCGTAGCGCTCGAGCAGCCAGCCGACCAGCTCGGCGCGGTTCGCATGCTCGTCGATGCCGAACCCGTCGAAGAACAGGGTCAGCGCCCGCACGCCCTCGATGCGCAGCTCGGGCGCCGCGTCCTCAAGGCCGGCCTCGATCTGGTCGGCCACCGCCAGGCACATCACCTGGGCCTGCGCATGCTGCGCCAGCTCGCGCAGGTTCAGCACCGAGGCCAGGCGCGCGCGCGCCACGCGCAGCACCACGCCCGGCTCGGTGCTGCCGTCGAAGCGCTCGATTACCGCATCGAGCGTGGCCAGTGCGTCCTGCGGCAGGCCGCGGTGATGTTCGATCTCGGCCTTGAGCAGCCGGGCCTCCACGCGCCAGGCGTCGAGCGCGGCATCGGGCTGGCTGTCGAGCCGTTCGCTCATGGCGTCGCAGGCCTCGCAGCGCGCCGCGGGCTCGTCGATCCACCAGGTGCGCTGGTACAGCGCATGGGCGATGTGCTCGCGGATCCCGGGCTCGCCGCGCTGGCCGTGCGCGGCGATCAGGCGGTCGAGGGTGGCGAGCGCATCGGCGGGGCGGTGCATCTGGCGCAGCATGTGCGCCAGCAGGCGCAGCGCCTGGCAGCAGGGCACGACCACGCCGGCCTCGGGCATGGCCGCGAATTCGTCGAGCAGCCGGGTGCAGCCGGCCAGCGCCTCGTCGCGGCGGCCCAGGTCGTTGAGCAGTTCGACGCGCCGGAAGCTCGCGGCTGCGCGTTCAGCGGGGTGCTGCAGGCGTTCGAGCAAGGCTTGCGCCTCGTCCAGTTGCCGCTGCGCGGAGGACTCGACTACATTCACATTCGCTTCCTTGTGTGGCGCGCCCTGCGGGAAGCGGGGCAGACTGTACGAATCGGCACGGATTCTGCCCGCGATCGCGCGGCTTTCCAGCGCTGGCTCGGTCCTTCTCTCTCCTCTTTGCTCGGGCGTAGGCCTTTCGTTTCTCTCATGCGCATTCTTGGCATCGACCCCGGCTTGCAGACCACCGGTTTCGGCGTGGTCGACGCGGACGGCCATGCGCTGCGCTACGTGGCCAGCGGCACCATCAGCACCCGGCACCTGGGCACCGGCAACCTGCCGGCGCGCCTGAAGGTGCTGTTCGACGGCATCGCGGAGATCACATCGCGCTACCAGCCCGATGCGTCGGCGGTCGAGAT
This sequence comes from Variovorax sp. Varisp46, assembly GCF_059491885.1. NCBI lineage: Bacteria > Pseudomonadati > Pseudomonadota > Betaproteobacteria > Burkholderiales > Comamonadaceae > Variovorax > Variovorax sp. Varisp46. The sequence continues at coordinate 45,573 of NZ_CP168515.1, read as the reverse complement.
CATCTTCGTCAACGTCAACCCGCAGTCGACGCTGCTGCTGGGGCAGGCGCGCGGTGCCTGCGTGACCGCGCTGGTCAGCAACAACCTCTCGGTGGCCGAGTACACCGCGCTGCAGATGAAGAAGGCCGTGGGCGGCCCCGGCCCGGCCGCCAAGGCGCAGGTGCAGGAGATGGTGCGGCGGCTGCTCGACCTGCCAGGCCTGCCGGGCGCCGATGCGGCGGACGCGCTTGGCATCGCCATCACGCATGCGCAGGTGGGGCGCTCGATGGCGCGGCTCGCGGAAGCGGCCCAGCTGTCGAAGACCCACGCCGGCACCTACCGGCAAGGGCGTTCGCGCTGAGTCAGCGCACGATGTAGCGCAACTCGCCGAGCCGCGTGCGGCGCTCGCGCACTTCGGCGGCCACGCACGCCGCATCGCCTTCGAGTGCACGCGCGATCCAGTCGGCAAGCTGCGGCATGTCGTCGGGCGTGAAGCCCAGGCGCACGATCTCGGGCACGCCGAGCCGCAGGCCATTGATGTCGCCCTCCACGGGCGCGATCGGCAGGCCGATGCCGCAGGCCAGCAGGCCGCCTCGCGCGAGCTTCTTCGCCGCATGCTGCCCGCCGCCCCAGCGCGCTGCTTCAACCGCAAGCTGGTGCGACTGCGTGAAGCCGCGCGCCTTCGCGAACACGGGCAGGCCTTGCGCATCGAGCGCGCGCGCCAGTGCCTGCGCGGTCTCGCGCATGGCAGCTGCATAGGCTACGCCATGCGCCTTCCAGTCGAGCAGCCCGCGGGCCAGCGCGGCCGTGCGGCCCGCATCCGAATTGGCCGTGAGGCCGGGGTATGCGATGGCGTCGATGCGCTCCATCAGCGCCGCGTCATTCGACACGATCAGGCCACCCGCCGGGCCGCCCAGGCTCTTGTAGGTGCTCATGGTGATCGCATGCGCACCCTGTTCGAGCGGCTGCGGCCACGCCTTGCCGGCCACCATGCCCGAGAGGTGTGCCGCGTCGAACAGCAGCTTCGCGCCCACGCCATCGGCGATCTCGCGGATCTCGGGCACCGGATGCGGAAACAGGTTCAGGCTGCCGCCGATGGTGATGAGCTTCGGCTTCACTTCGCGCGCCAGCCTGGCCAGCGCGATGGTATCGACCGTATAGCCATCGGCATCGACCGGCGCGGAAACCGGCTTCAGGCCATAGAGCCCGGCCGCGCCCGCCGCATGGTGCGTGACATGGCCGCCGATGCTGGGCGGCGGCACGATGATCGTGTCGCCAGGCTGGCAAGTCGCCATGAACACGTAGAGATTCGACAGCGCGCCGGAACTCACGCGCACTTCGGCGAACTTCGCGCCGAAGACCTCAGCCGCGAGTTCGGCGGCGACGACCTCGATCCGCTCGATGGCCTCCAATCCCATCTCGTACTTGTCGCCCGGATAGCCGAGCGAGGGGCGCGAGCCGAGCCCGCGCGACAGCAGCGCCTCGGCGGCTGGGTTCATCACGTTGGTAGCGGGGTTGAGATTCAGCCCGTCGATGTCGTGGATGCGGTGGTTGTCGGCCACCAGCCGCTCGATCTCGGTGGCGACGCCCGCCGCATCGCGCGCGGCGGCGTCGGCGGCAATGGAAAGCACGTGGTCTTCGCTGGCGGCGGGAACCCAGGGGCGGCGTTGCAGGGCGGCGGGCATGCGGTGGATCTCGCTGGAAGTGGTGGATGGGCGCATCGTCGCCTGCAGTGCGCGGCCGGGCAAACCGGATAATCTAGGCCTGAGCCCTGGAAAAACTTGGCCTGGAAGATCCTCGCATGCCGCTCGCACCGCCCCGCCCTCGCCTGCCGCCGCACACGGCCGTGCGCGCTTTCGAGGCGGCCGCGCGCCACGGCAGCTTCGCGCGCGCGGCCGAAGAACTGTTCGTCACGCCGGCCGCCGTCGCGCAGCAGATCAAGGCGCTGGAAACCTGGGCCGGCGGCGCACTGTTCGAGCGGCACAGCCAGGGCATTCGCCTCAGCCCGCACGGGCGGCGCGCCTTGCCTGCCCTCAGCGCGGCCGTCGATCAGCTCGGCCTTGCGGTGCAGGCACTGCGCCACGAGACCCAGACCGCCGCGCGCCGCAGCACGCTGCAGGTGGCTGCACTGCCGGCCGTGGCGCAGCTTTGGCTGTCGCCGCGGCTCTCCCGGCTGAAGGCCGCGCTGCCCGGCGTACAGGTGTCGGTCACGGCGTTGGAGCAGCCGCCGAATTTCCGCCGCGAGCCCTTCGATCTCGGCCTGTTCTATGCACGGGCCGGCGAGCACATCGAAACAGCCGTCGGCGCGCAGGCGATCCCGCTGGTACGCGACCGGCTGCTGCCGGTGTGCAGCCCGCGCCTGCAGCAGCCATCGCCCAGCGGCAGGCCGCGCTCCCTCGATGACCTGACGGAACTGCTGGCGCGCTGCGGCGGCCTGCACGACACCGTCTGGCGCGACGACTGGCCGCGCTGGCTGCAAGCCGCGCGGCCCGGCACCACGGCGATCGAAGCCGACGCGCTCGCGGCCGGCCCCGACTTCTCGCTCTACAGCCTCGCACTGCAGGCCGCGCTCGATGGCGAAGGCGTGCTGATGGGTCGCGAGCGGCTGGTTGCGCCAATGCTCGCGCAAGGCAAGCTGCATGCGCCCTGGGGCAGGCCGAAAGCAGTCGGCGACACAGTCATGCTGCTGGTGCCCACACACCGCAAGGGACCGCTGCTCGCGCAACAGGTGCAGGCGTTGCAGGCGCTGGCCGCCTGACGGTCCAATGCACGAAGCCTGGGGGCGAGCCCAACTACACGACGCGTTCGGCGATCAGCACCGCGAAGAAGCCGAACGCCGCGAGCAGCGTCCACTTCAACACGATCCATCCGATGCGCCGGTACCTGGCCTGCCCCGTGCCCGCATAGAACGCGAAGCACACGCCTGCCACCAGCAGAAGCAGCAGGATGGCCCAGCGGAAAAGAAGCATCGTCGGGGCGACGCCTACCAGGCGCGGGCGACTTCGCCGAAACCGCGTGGCGCGCGCTTCTCGTCGTCGAAGGTCACGACTTCGTAGGCGTCGCTGTGCGAGAGCAGTTCGCGCAGCAGCTTGTTGTTGAGCGCATGGCCCGAGCGGAACGCGGTGTAGGCCGCCAGCAGCGGCTTGCCGATGATGTAAAGGTCGCCCATCGCGTCGAGGATCTTGTGCTTCACGAACTCGTCGTCATAGCGCAGGCCGCCGGCATTGAGCACCTTGGTGTCGTCCATCACGATGGCGTTGTCCAGCCCGCCGCCGAGCGCGAGGCCCTTGCTGCGCATGTACTCGACCTCCTTGGTGAAACCGAAGGTGCGCGCACGCGCGATGTCGCGGCTGTATGAATCGGTGCCCAGGTCGAACTCCACGCGCTGGCCGGTGGAGTTGACGACGCGGTGGTCGAAGTCGATCTCGAAGCTCAGCTTGTAGCCGTGGTATGGCTCCAGGCTCGCCCATTTCTCGTTGGCGCCTTCGCCCTCGCGCACCTCGACCTTGCGGGTCACGCGGATGAAGCGGCGCGGCGCCTTCTGCAGCGCGATGCCCGCGCTTTGCAGCAGGAACACGAAGGACGAGGCCGACCCGTCGAGGATCGGCACTTCGTCGGCCGTGATGTCGATGTAGAGGTTGTCGATGCCCAGGCCCGCGCAGGCGGACATGATGTGCTCGACGGTCTGCACCTTCGCGCCGCCGGTGGAGACCGTGGACGCGAGACGCGTGTCGGTGACCGACTCGGCGGTCATGCGGATCTCGACCGGCTCCGGCAGGTCGACGCGGCGGAACACGATGCCCGTGTCGGCCGGGGCCGGACGCAGGGTCAGCTCCACGCGTTGGCCGCTGTGAAGCCCCACGCCCACGGCGCGGCTGATCGACTTGAGGGTTCGTTGTTGCAGCACGCCGGGGATTTTAGGCGCGCGCCGGGCGTGGGCCCCTATGCCCTTCGCTATGGCACCGATAGACATGGGTCCTATCCATTAAAGCCCCAACGATGGACGCAAGGGGCACGAAGTGAACGCAGCGCCTAGGGTCAGGGGAAGTCCCTTTCAGGTCCCCCCTGCGCCCCTTGCGAACCTTCGTGCCCTCTGCGTCTATAGGCCGCTTCGCGAAACACCGAGGATCCGGCTCCGCCGGTCCTCAGGTGTTGCCCCCGGCAGGGGGAAGGCGAAGCGACACGAAGTGCGCGCAGCCTGGGGGCGAGCCGATATCAGTCGGCCTGGCGGCGCAGGAAGGCCGGGATCTCGAAGTCGTCCATGCCGCCCGAAGACAGCGCGTCCACCTTCGCGGCGGCCATCGTGCGGTTGGTGCGCCACACGCTGGGAACGGCCATGCCGTCGTAGTTGGGCTGGCTGCCGCTGCCACCGGCATGACCCATGCCACCGAGCGTCGGCACGGTGAACGGGATGTTGTCGGTACCGGTGCGGATCACTTCGAGCGTGGGGGCCTGACGGCGGGCATCGGCACGCGAGAGGCCGGTGGCCACCACGGTCACGCGCATCTGGTCGCCGAGGCTGTCGTCGTAGGCGGCGCCGTAGATCACGTGCGCGTCCGGCGAAGCGTAGGCGCGGATGGTGTTCATCGCGAGCTTCGACTCGTTCAGCTTCAGCGAACCCTTCGACGCCGTCACCAGCACCAGCACGCCCTTGGCGCCCGAGAGGTCGATGCCTTCGAGCAGCGGGCAGGCCACGGCCTGTTCGGCGGCGATGCGCGCGCGGTCCGGGCCCGCGGCGGCGGCCGTGCCCATCATGGCCTTGCCGGGTTCGCCCATCACGGTGCGCACGTCTTCGAAGTCGACGTTGACGCCGCCGTACTCGTTGATGATTTCCGAGATGCCGCCCACGGCGTTCTTCAGCACGTCGTTGGCGTGCGCGAAGGCTTCGTCCTGGGTGATGTCCTCGCCCAGGACGTCGAGCAGCTTCTCGTTGAGCACAACGATCAGCGAGTCGACGTTGGCTTCGAGTTCGGCCAGCCCGGCGTCGGCGTTGGTCATGCGACGGCCGCCTTCCCAGTCGAAGGGCTTGGTCACCACGCCCACGGTGAGGATGCCCATTTCCTTCGCGACGCGCGCGATCACGGGAGCGGCGCCGGTGCCGGTGCCGCCGCCCATGCCGGCCGTGATGAACAGCATGTGCGCGCCGTCGATGGCCGCGCGGATGTCGTCCACCGCGAGCTCGGCCGCTTCACGGCCCTTGTCGGGCTTGCTGCCGGCGCCCAGGCCGCTGGTGCCGAGCTGGATGATCTTGTGCGCGCTGCTGCGCTGCAGTGCCTGTGCGTCAGTGTTCGCGCAGACGAACTGAACGCCCTGCACGCCGCGTTCCATCATGTGGGCGACCGCGTTGCCGCCGCCACCGCCGACACCGATCACCTTGATCTGCGTGCCCTGGTTGAACTCTTCGACTTCGATCATTTCGATGGTCATTTTTAACTCCTTGAATCTTGCAGTTGCCGTTGTGTATCTATGAATTTTTCTTGTGCCGTGACGGGATCAACGATGAGACCGTCACGATGGTGGACCTGTGCGCCGCCATCGCTCGTTGAAATGCAATGGAGGGCTTCCACGCGCGAGCCAGAGTGGGGAATGGATCATGGTCAGAAGTTCCCCACGATGAAGTCCTTGAAACGTCCGAATGCAGTCTTTACCGACCCATTCTTCTGCGCGACCTTGAAGCCGCGCATGCGCGCGAAGCGAGCTTCTTCGAGCAGACCCATGACTGTCGCCGCACGGGGCTGCGCGACCATGTCGGACAACGCGCTCGAATACTTCGGAATGCCGCGCCGCACAGGCTTCAGGAAGATGTCTTCCCCGAGCTCGACCATGCCCGGCATCACCGCGCTGCCACCCGTGAGCACCACGCCCGACGACAGCACTTCCTCGTAGCCCGACTCGCGCACCACCTGCTGCACCAGCGAGAAGATCTCTTCGATGCGCGGCTCGATCACGCCGGCCAGCGCCTGCTTGCTCAGCATGCGCGGGCCGCGATCGCCCAGGCCCGGCACTTCGACCTGCGTGTCGGGGTCGGCCAGCAGCTGCTTGGCATAGCCGTTTTCGACCTTGATGTCTTCCGCGTCCTTCGTCGGCGTGCGCAGCGCCATCGCGATGTCGCTCGTGATGAGGTCGCCCGCGATCGGGATCACGGCCGTGTGGCGGATCGCGCCGTTGGTGAAGATCGCCACGTCGGTCGTGCCCGCGCCGATGTCGACCAGCACCACGCCCAGTTCGCGTTCATCTTCCGTCAGCACCGCCTGGCTCGAGGCCAGCGGGTTCAGCATCAGCTGGTCGACCTCGAGGCCGCAGCGGCGCACGCACTTGATGATGTTCTCGGCCGCGCTCTGCGCGCCGGTCACGATGTGCACCTTGGCTTCGAGCCGCATGCCGCTCATGCCGATCGGCTCCTTCACGTCCTGGCCGTCGATCACGAACTCCTGCGGCTCCACCAGCAGCAGGCGCTGGTCGCTCGAGATGTTGATGGCGCGCGCCGTCTCCACCACGCGGGCCACATCGGCGGGCGTCACTTCCTTGTCCTTCACCGCCACCATGCCGCTGGAATTGATGCCGCGGATATGGCTGCCGGTGATGCCGGTGTAGACGCGGCTGATCTTGCAGTCGGCCATCAGCTCGGCCTCTTTCAGGGCCTGCTGGATGCTCTGCACCGTGGCGTCGATGTTCACCACCACGCCGCGCTTGAGCCCATTGCTCGGCGCGATGCCGAGGCCGGCCAGCTTGAGCTCGCCACCGGGCAGCACCTCGGCCACCACCACCATCACCTTGGCGGTGCCGATGTCGAGTCCTACGACCAGGTCTTTGTATTCTTTGGGCATTGATATGTCCTCGATTTCTCGGTATTCGCTACTTGATTTTTCTTGGGGCCTCTGGCGAGACCGTGGTGACGCCGCGCAGCCGCAGTGCATACGCGTCGTTGTGGCGCAGATCGGCGCCCTCGACGTCGGCCATCGTGCGGCGGTACTGCCCCGCGACCTGGGTCACGGTCTTCAGGAACCGCTGCAGGCGGGCCGTCACCTCCTCGCTCTGGCCGCGGCCGAGTTCAATCTCGGCGCCGCTGTCGAGCACCACCTTCCAGCTGCCCCGGCTCGACAGCGTGAGCTCGTCGATGGCCAGGTCGTAGGGCTGGAACTGCGGCTGCAGCACGCGGTACATGCCCAGCACCTGGCCCGCCTGTTCGATCGGGCCATCGAGGCGCGGCAGGTTGTCGTCGACCTCGGCCACGTTGGCCTCGAACACGTCGCCGAAACCATTGATCAGTTTCGAGCCCGCCTCGTCGCCCCAGTTGGCCACCGGCACCTGTTCGGTCAGCGTCACACGCAGCTTGTTCGGAAACTCGCGCCGCACCACCGCACTGCGCACCCAAGGCACGGACTCGAAGGCGGAACGCGCGCGCGCCAGGTCGATGGTGAAGAAGTTGCCCGACAGCTGCGGTGCCACGTTGGCGCGCAGCGTGACCGCGTTGTTGTGCGTGACCTCGCCGTCCACCTTGATCCCGGCGAGCGGGAAGAACGGCTGCCGAAGCACCCACCACGCGCCCGCCGCCAGCAGCATGAGCGCCACCATCGCGAAGGCAATGTTCGCGACGATGTTCATGAGCTTGACGTCGAAGGGAGCGGGGATGCCGTCGGCCATGGCTATTGCGCCCCCCCCGTGGCGTCGAGCGCGGCCGAGGCCAGCACGCGCAGGCACAGTTCTTCGTACGCGATGCCCGCGGCTCGGGCCGACATCGGCACCAGCGAATGGCTGGTCATGCCGGGCGAGGTGTTCATCTCCAGCAGGAATGGCTTGCGGTCGCTGGCGCGGATCATCACGTCGGCGCGGCCCCAGCCGCGGCAACCGAGCGTGTGGTACGCGGCCAGCGTGATGCGCTGGATCTCGTGCTCCTCGGCCTCGGGAAGGCCGCTCGGGCATTGGTACTTCACGTCGTCGGTGAAATACTTGTTCTGGTAGTCGTAGGCGCCCTCGGGCGCGGCGATGCGCACCACCGGCAGCGCGCGCGCATCGAGCCCCTGGCCGAGCACGGCACAGGTCACTTCCTCGCCCTCGATGAACTCCTCGCAGAGCACATCGGCGTCGTACTTCGCGGACAGCGTGACCGCGTCCTGCATCTGGGAATAGCCCTCGACCTTGGTCACGCCGATGGACGAGCCCTCGCGCGGTGGCTTCACGATCAGCGGCAGGCCGAGCACGTCGGGCACCACCATGACCTGTTCGCGGCTTTGCTGGTCGAAGGCCAGGCGCACGTACTTGGGCGTGGGCAGGCCGTCGGCCTGCCAGATGCGCTTGGTCATGACCTTGTCCATGGCCACGCTCGACGCCATCACGCCCGAGCCGGTGTAGGGAATGCCGAGCAGTTCGAGCGCGCCCTGCACGGTGCCGTCCTCGCCATGGCGGCCATGCAAAGCGACGAAGCAGCGCGCGAAGCCTTCGCGCTTGAGGTCGGCCAGCTCGCGCTGCGAAGGATCGAAGGCGTGCGCGTCGACACCGCGCGAACGCAGGGCTTCGAGCACGCCGGTACCCGACATCAAAGAGATTTCGCGTTCGGCGGAACTGCCGCCGAACAGCACGGCAACCTTGCCGAAGAGTTGAGGATTCTGAAGGCTCATGAGGCCCTCCCTTTGCGCGAACCGCGCTCCGATGTTGAGGGTGCCGCAGCCACAGCCGCGCCAAGTTCGACGACCTTGCCCGGCACCGCGCCGATGGACCCGGCGCCCATGGAGAGCACCACGTCGCCCGGACGGGCGTTGTCGAGAATGGCCTGCGGCATGGCCGCGATGTCGTCGACGAACACCGGCTCGACCTTGCCGGCCACGCGCAGCGCGCGCGCCAGCGTGCGCCCGTCGGCCGCCACGATGGGTGCCTCGCCCGCGGCATAGACCTCGCCGAGCAGCACGGAGTCGGCGGTACCGATGACCTTCACGAAATCCTCGAAGCAGTCGCGCGTGCGGGTGTAGCGGTGCGGCTGGAAGGCCAGCACCAGCCGACGGCCCGGGAACGCGCCGCGCGCGGCCGCGATGGTGGCCGCCATCTCGACCGGGTGATGGCCGTAGTCGTCGATGACGGTGAAGGTGCCGGCTGCATGGCCCCCTTGCACGGCCACGTCGCCGTAGCTCTGGAAGCGGCGGCCCACGCCCTTGAAGTCCGCAAGGCCGCGCTGCACGGCCTCGTCGGGAATGCCGAGCTCCACCGCCACCGCGATCACCGACAGCGCGTTGCGCACGTTGTGCTCGCCCGGCAGGTTCAGCACGATGGGCAGGTCCGGCAGCGTCACGCCATTGCGGCGCTGCGCGGTGAAATGCATCTGGCCGCCGACCGCGCGCACGTCGACGGCGCGCACCTGGGCGTCCTCGCCGAAGCCGTAGCTGGTGACCGGGCAGGTCACGTTGGCCACGATCTCGCGCACCGCCGGATCGTCGGTGCACAGGATGGCCACGCCGTAGAAGGGCATGCGGTGCAGGAAATCGACAAAGGCCTTCTTGAGCTTCGCGAAGTCGTGCCCGTAGGTCTCCATATGGTCGGCATCGATGTTCGTGACCACCGCCATCACGGGCAGCAGGTTCAGGAACGACGCGTCCGACTCGTCGGCCTCGACCACGATGTAGTCGCCGCTGCCGAGCTGCGCGTTGGCACCAGCGCTGTTCAGGCGCCCGCCGATCACGAAGGTCGGGTCGAGTCCGGCGGCGTCGAGCACGCTCGCCACCAGGCTGGTGGTGGTGGTCTTGCCATGCGTGCCGGCAATGGCGATGCCCTGCTTCAGCCGCATCAGCTCGGCCAGCATCAGCGCGCGCGGCACGACCGGAATGCGCTTCTCGCGCGCGGCCAGCACTTCGGGGTTGTCCGACTGCACGGCGGTGGAGGTGACGACCGCGTCGGCCCCGTCGATGTGCGCAGCAGCGTGACCGACGAAGGTGCCGATGCCCAGGCCCGCGAGCCGGCGCAGCGTGGCGCTGTCGGACAGGTCGGAGCCCGTGATCCTGTAGCCCAGGTTGAGCAGCACCTCGGCGATGCCGCTCATGCCAGAGCCGCCGATGCCCACGAAATGGATGTGACGAATCGCGTGCTTCATTTGGCAAGCTCCTCGCAGGCTTGGACTACGGCTTCCACCGCCTTCGTCTTCTGCATGGTCTTGGCCTTGACGGCCTTCTCTATCAGCGCGTCGCGCCCGGTTTTCTGTAGCAAATCAGCCAGCAATTCAGGAGTGAGGTCGGTCTGCTGCACGAGCCACCCGCCGCCCGCGTCCACGAGGAAGCGCGCGTTGGTGGTCTGGTGGTCGTCGACCGCCGAGGGGAAAGGCACGAACAGCGCTGCTGCGCCGACGGCCGCGATTTCTGTGACGGTACTGGCACCGGCGCGCGCGACGATGATGTCGGCGTCGGCATACGCCTGCGCGGTGTCTTCGATGAAGGGCGTGAGCTCGCCTTCGACGCCGGCCGCCGTGTAGTTGGCGCGCAGCTCGTCGATCTGCTTGGCGCCGCTCTGGTGCAGCACCTGCGGGCGCGTCGCCGGTTCGATGCGGGCCAGCGCCTGCGGCACCACGGTGTTGAGGCCGCGCGCCCCGAGGCTGCCGCCCACCACCAACAATTTGAGCGGCCCGGTGCGGCCCGCGAAGCGCACGGCCGGATCTGGCTTGGAGGTAAACGCCGCGCGCAGCGGATTGCCCACCCATTGCGCCTTCTTCAGCACGTTCGGGAAGGCCGTGAACACACGATCGGCGACGCCTGCCAGCACCTTGTTGGCGAGGCCGGCCACCGAGTTCTGCTCGTGCAGCACCAGCGGCTTGTTGAGCAGCACGCCCATCATGCCGCCCGGAAAGGTGATGTAGCCACCCAGGCCCACCAGCACGTCGGGCTTCACGCGGCGCACCACGCGCAGGCTCTGCCAGAAGGCGCGCAGCAGCTTCAGCGGCAGCAGGAACAGCGTGAGCGGGCCCTTGCCGCGCACGCCGCCGAACTGCACCGGCTCGAAGGCGAAGCCGCGCGGCGGCACGAGCTTTTCTTCCATGCTGCCGGGCGCGCCCAGCCAGTGCACCTGCCAGCCGCGCTCGCGCAGGGCCTCGGCCACCGCGAGTCCGGGGAAGATGTGGCCACCGGTACCACCGGCCATGACGAGTGCGGTACGGCCGGTCATACGCGGCCTCCACGCATGAGGACACGGTTTTCGTAATCGATGCGCAGCACCACGGCCAGCGCCACCAGGTTCATCAGGATGGCCGAGCCGCCGAAGCTCATCAGCGGCAGCGTCAGGCCCTTGGTCGGCAGCGCACCGAGATTCACGCCCATGTTGATGAAGGTCTGGAAGCCGAGCCACACGCCCACGCCCTGGGCCACGAGGCCCGAGAACACGCGGTCGAGCGCGATCGCCTGCCGGCCGATGTGCATGATGCGGCGCGTGAGCCAGAGGAACAGGCCGATGATCAGCAGCACGCCGACCAGGCCGAATTCCTCGCCGATCACGGCCAGAAGGAAGTCGGTGTGCGCCTCGGGCAGCCAGTGCAGCTTCTCGACGCTGCCGCCCAGGCCCACGCCGAAGATCTCGCCGCGCCCGATGGCAATCAGCGAGTGCGACAGCTGGTAGCCCTTGCCGAGCGCGTGCTCTTCGCTCCACGGATCGAGGTAGGCAAAGATTCGTTCGCGGCGCCACGGGCTGGTCGCGACGATGGTGCCGAAGGCCACCACCACCAGCGCGGCGATCACGAAGAACATGCGCGCGTTCACGCCGCCCAGGAACAGGATGCCCATGGCGATCACCGCGATCACCATGAAGGCACCCATGTCCGGCTCGGCCATCACCAGCATGCCGACCACCACCACCGCGATGCCCATCGGCAGCACGGCGCGGAAGAAGCGCTCCTTGATCTCCATCTTGCGCACCATGTAGCTGGCGGCGTAGAGCACCATCGCGAGCTTGGCCAGCTCCGAGGGCTGGAAGCGCATGAAGCCCATCGGCAGCCAGCGGCGCGCACCGTTCACGTTGATGCCGATGTGCGGAATGAGCACGGCCACCAGCAGCAGCAGCGAAGCCACGAAGAGCCATGGCGCGGCGCGCTCCCAGGTCTTCATGGGGATCTGGAAAGCCAGCAGCGCGGTGATGAACGCGAAGATCACCGAGGCCGCATGCCGCGTGAGGAAATACGAGGCGCTGTAGCCGGCGCGCGCAAAGCGCGGGTTGTCGGGCAGCGCGATGGAGGCCGAATACACCATGACCAGGCCCCACATCAGCAGTGCGACCGTGACCCAGACCAGCGCCTGGTCGAAACCCAGCACGCGCATCGGCGTGGCCTTTGTCTGCGCGACGCCGGCGCCGCCCAGCCGCACGGGCAGGTGCACGGGCAGCGAGTCGATCCCGCTGCGGGCGCGCCTGAACCAGCCGCCGAAGCGGCCGGTGGATGCGTTGGGCGTGGCGCCCGCGGCGGCAGAGTTCAAACCGTGTCCTCCGTCGAATCGCCCATGCCGCGCGGGCTGTCCTCGAAGGCCTGCACGGCCTCGCGGAACACCTCGGCGCGGTGCGCGTAATCCTTGAACATGTCGAAGCTCGCACAGGCCGGTGACAGCAGCACGGCATCGCCGGGGTTGGCGCGTGCGGATGCGAGCTTCACGGCTTCGTCCATCGAGCCGGCATGCAGCAGCGAAACGCCGGTCTGTGCCAGCGCGGCTTCGATGAGCGGCGCGTCGCGGCCGATGAGCACCACGGCGCGCGCGTACTGGCGCACGGGTTCGGCCAGCGGCTCGAAGTCCTGTCCCTTGCCTTCGCCGCCGAGGATCACGACGACGCGGCGCTCTTCGCCGAGACCGGTCAGCGCGGCCACGGTGGCGCCTACGTTGGTGCCCTTGCTGTCGTCGAAGTACTCGACCTCGTCCACGATGGCGATGGGTTCCACGCGATGCGGCTCGCCGCGGTATTCGCGCAGGCCGTAGAGCATCGGGCCCAGCGGGCAGTCGGCGGCGCTGGCCAGCGCGAGCGCGGCCAGCGCGTTCATGGCGTTGTGGCGGCCGCGGATGCGCAGCGCATCGGCGGGCATCAGTCGCTGCAGGAAGATTTCTTCCTCGACCACTGCGCCGCGCTTGCGCTTCTGCGTTTCGTCGGCCTCCAGTGCACGCACCAGCCAGGCCATGCCGTTGACGCGCTCGATGCCGTAGTCGCCCGGGCGCAGCGGCATCGCGCTGCCGAAGGTGATGTGCGTGCGGATCTGCGGGCGCTGCAGCTTGACCCTGACGGGTGCGGGCAGCATGGCCATCACGCCGTCGTCGTCACGGTTCAGGATCATCAAGCCCCGTGAACCGAAGATGCGCGCCTTGGCTGCGGCATAAGCCTTCATGTCGCCGTGCCAGTCGAGATGGTCCTGCGTGAGGTTGAGCACCGTCGCAGCGGTCGGCTCGAAGCCCTGCACGCCGTCGAGCTGGAAGCTCGACAGTTCGAGCACCCACACGTCGGGGAGCGTGCCGGCATCGATGTGCCCGGACAGCGTATCGAGCAGCGTCGGGCCAATGTTGCCGGCCACGGCCACGGTCTTGCCCGCGCGTTCGACCAGCTGGCCGGTGAGCGAGGTCACGGTGGTCTTGCCGTTGGTTCCGGTGATGGCGAGCACCGCGGGCGTATAGCCCTTTGGCGCTTCGGGCTCGACGGGAGGCGCCAGTTCGAGCTGGGGCGACTCTTCCTCCACCGCGGCCGAGGCCGGATTGGTGGCGGAGATCTCGGCGATCTTGGCGACGAACTCTGCAGCCTCCCTGGCGGCGGTCGGGACGTAGGGCTTGCCTGTGGTCGGGAGGCGGGAGACGGTGGCGGGTGCAGCCTTGGGCACATCCGCCGCCTCCGGTGCTGCTTGCACTGCGCCGTCGGTCTGCTCAGGTTCGGCCTCGACGGCTTCCGTCGTCGTGATGACTTCGGCGGGTGCGGCCTCCGAAGCTTCCGACGGCATCGGGGCGGCAACGCTCATCGACGGGTCGCGCGGCATCGCTTCGGCCATCGCGGGGACGGTCGATTCGAGCTGCGCTTCGACAGGTTCGGCAGCTTCGGCCGGGGCCGGGGGTTCGACCGCTTCTTCAACCGGCGCAGGCTCCTCCAGCGCCAGCTGCGCCTGAGCTTCGGGCTCGGCCGGTGCTTCCGCTTCGGCGGCGGCTTCGGGTTCAGGCTCCGGCCCGGCTTCCACCACCGGCACCTCGACCGTGCGCAGATCCAGCAGCGCGCGCGCGAACAGGTCCAGTTCGCCACCAACCGGCAGGCCCATGGCCCGCGCCGCATCGGCCACCGGCGCGATGGTTTCGGGCGACAGGCCCGGCGAGCGGTACACGGCGCGAATCGGTGTGCCCTCGACCAGCGCGGCCGAGAACGGCCCGCCGACAAAGCCCACCTCGGGCAGTTCCGCCCGCAGCGTCGCCAGCAGCGACGGCGCTTCGCGCGTGTCGGCCACGGTCACGACGGCACCGTGGCGCGCGCACCAGCGCGTCATCGCCAGCCCGGACGCACCGAGGCCGAGGACGAGGACGGGGAGGTCTTTCAGATGCCGCATGTTCCTGTCACCGCAGCTTCAGCGTCGAAAGGCCCACGAGGCACAGCAGCATCGTGATGATCCAGAAGCGCACAACGACCTGCGTCTCGCGCCAGCCGCTCTTCTCGAAGTGATGGTGCAGCGGCGCCATCTTGAGCACGCGGCGGCCTTCGCCGAAGCGCTTCTTGGTGTACTTGAAGTACATGACCTGCGCCATCACCGAGATCGCCTCGACCACGAAGATGCCGCCCATGATGAAGAACACGATCTCCTGGCGCACGATGACCGCGATGGTGCCCAGCGCGCCGCCGAGCGCCAGCGCGCCCACGTCGCCCATGAACACCTGCGCCGGGTGCGTGTTGAACCAGAGGAACGCAAGCCCCGCGCCGGCCATGGCCGAGCAGAACACCAGCAGCTCGCCCGAGCCCGGGATGTTGGGGAACAGCAGGTACTTGGAATACACCGCGCTGCCCGTGACGTAGGCGAACACGCCCAGCGCCGAGCCCACCATCACCACCGGCATGATCGCCAGCCCATCGAGGCCGTCGGTCAGGTTCACCGCATTGCTCGCGCCCACGATCACGAGGTACGTGAGGATCACGAAGCCGATGCCGCCGAGCGGGTAGCTCACTTCCTTGAAGAAAGGCACCAGCAGGTTGATCTTGGGCGGAAAGTCGAGATCGAAGCCCGAGCGCACCCAGGCGAAGAACAGCTCGAGCACGCGCCAGTTGGAGCTTTCGGAGATGCTGAACAGCAGGTAGAAGCCCGCGAGCAGGCCGACCAATGACTGCCAGAAGTACTTCTCGCGCGAGCGCATGCCTTCCGGGTCCTTGCGCACCACCTTGCGCCAGTCGTCGACCCAGCCGATGGCACCGAAGCCCATGGTGACCCACAGCACGATCCACACGAAGCGGTTCGAGATATCGAACCACAGCAGCGTGGCGAAGGCGATGGCGAACAGCACGAGCACGCCACCCATGGTGGGCGTGCCGCTCTTGGTCAGGTGCGTTTCCATGCCGTAGCCGCGCACGGGCTGGCCGATCTTGAGTGCGGCAAGGCGGCGGATCACGTAAGGGCCGGCCACGAGGCCGACCACGAGCGCGGTCAGCGCGGCCATCAGCGCGCGGAAGGTGAGGTACTGGAAGACGCGCAGGAACCCGAACTCGGGCGAGAGCGTCTGCAGCCATTGGGCCAGGGTCATCAGCATGTCTTTTCGCGCGGCTCATGCGTCATGACCGGCCTCCTTTTGTTGTTGTGCCTCGATGGCTTTCACCACGCGCTCCATCTTCATGAAGCGCGATCCCTTCACGAGCACGCTGCCGACCTGCGGCAGGCGCGCGAGCACGGCCGCGCCGAGCGCGTCGAACTCGTCGAAATGGCGTCCGTCGCGTCCCCCGCCGCTCTCCTGGAAAGCGGTGGCGGTGTGCATCGTCGCCGCGCCCAGCGTGTAGACGGACTCGATGCCGCGCCGGCGCGCCCACGCGCCGACTTCGGCATGGAACTCGGGCGAGCGATCGCCCACCTCGCCCATGTCGCCGAGCACCAGCAGGCGCGGGCCCGGAAGGGCGGCGAGCACGTCGATGGCTGCAATCACGGAATCGGGATTCGCGTTGTAGCTGTCGTCGACCAGCGTCAGCGCATGGCCGCCGGCCAGCACGATCTCGCTGGCGCGCGAGCGGCCCTTGACCGGCTCGAAGGCCGACAGGCCTTCGGCAATGGTCTCGAGCGACACGCCGGCCGCGAGCGCGCAGGCGGTGGCCGCCAGCGCATTGACCACGTTGTGCCGGCCCGCGATGTGCAGGCGCGCGTCAAAGGCGCCGAGCGGCGTGCGGATGCGCACGGCCCAGGCGCCCTGCTTCCATTCGGCGCCGTCGAGCGAGATGTCGGCGTCTTCGGACTCGCCGAAGGTCATGCAGCGTCGGGCGCCGGTGGCATGCGCCATGTCGGTCCACAGCGAGGTGAAGGGGTCGCCATGGGGGAACACGGCCGTGCCGTCATCGGGCAGCACCGCGAACACGGCGCCGTTCTCGACGGCGACCGCCTCGACGGTGGCCATGAATTCCTGGTGCTCGCGCTGCGCGTTGTTGACGAGCGCGATGGTCGGGCGCGAAACGGCGGCCAGCCGCGCGATCTCGCCCGGATGGTTCATGCCCAGTTCGAGCACCGCGAGCTGGTGCTGCGCGCGCAGGCGCAGCAGCGTGAGCGGCACGCCGATCTCGTTGTTGAAGTTGCCGGCCGTGGCCAAGGCACGTTCCCCGCGCGCGGCGAACAGCACGGCCGCGATCATCTGCGTGACCGTGGTCTTGCCGTTGCTGCCGGTCACGGCGATCAGCGGCAGCTCGAACTGCGCGCGCCAGCCCGCGCCGAGGGCGCCCAGCGCGGCCAGCGTGTCGGGCACTTCGAGGCCGGCGAGGCCGACGGCTTCCAGGCCGCGGTGCGCAATGGCGGCCACGGCGCCCTGCTTCTTCGCATCGGAGAGGAAGTCGTTGGCGTCGAAGCGCTCGCCCTTGAGCGCGACGAACAAGTCGCCCTGCGCAAGCGTGCGCGTGTCGGTGTGCACGCGCGCGATGACGGTCGAGGCGTCACCCACGAGGCGCGAACCCGGAATCCATTGCTGCACCTGGGCCAGCGTGATATTGAGCGGCGTCGTGTCGGTCATGCCGCGGCACTCCGCTTCGCCAGCGCCTGCAGCACGTGGGCCTTGTCCGAAAAGTCGATGCGCTGGCCGGCAATTTCCTGCCAGGCCTCGTGGCCCTTGCCGGCGATCAGCACGACGTCCCGCGGCGCGGCCTGCGCGATCGCGTCGGCGATGGCGATGGCGCGGTCGGGCTGCACCTGCGCGGCCTCGGGACGCGAGAAGCCGCGCAGCACCTGGCTGATGATCGCGTCGGGCTTCTCGCTGCGCGGGTTGTCGCTGGTGACGATCACGCGGTCGGCCTGGCGTTCGGCGACGGCGGCCATCATCGGGCGCTTGATCGGGTCGCGGTCGCCGCCGCAGCCGAACAGGCACCAGAGCGCACCGCCGCGCTGCCTGGCCAGCGGGCGCAGGCCGATCAGGGCCTTGTCGAGCGCGTCGGGTGTGTGGGCGTAGTCGACCACCGCCAGCGGTGCACCTTCGCCGGTTCCCGCGCGGTCCATGCGGCCCGGCACGCTCGTGAGGCTGGCACAGGCGGCCACGGCCTGGGCCAGCGTGAGGCCGAGCGCGCGCAGGGTGCCGAGCACGCCGAGCAGGTTGGCCACGTTGTACTGGCCGATGAGGCCGGTCGACAGCCGTTCCACCGCGGTGGTGCCGTGCTCGGCCACCGAGAACTCCAGGCCCTGCGCGTCGTAGCCGATGTCGCGCGCCATGAGGCGGGCCGGCTTGCCGCCAGCCGAGACGGTCCAGACGTCGAGCGCGCCGATACCGGCGTCGATCAGGTTCGCGCACAGGCTGGCGCCGTGCGTGTCGTCGATGTTGATCACCGCTGCGCGCAGGCCGGGCCAGCGGAACAGCTCGGCCTTGGCCTGCCAGTAGGCATCCATGCTGCCGTGGTAGTCGAGGTGGTCCTGCGTGAAGTTGGTGAACACGGCCACCGCGATCTGCGCACCGTCGAGCCGGCGTTCGGCGATGCCGATGGACGAGGCCTCGATGGCGCAGGCGCCGAAGCCGCGCTCGACCAGCGAACGCAGCTCACGCTGCATCATCACCGGGTCGGGCGTGGTCAGGCCGGTGTAGGTCAACTCGGGCGGCACGCCGATGCCCAGCGTGCCCATCACCGCGCAGGGCGACGGCGCATCGCGCTGCACGGTGCCGTCGGGGTTCATCGCGCGCACGCCACCCGCCGCGCTCAGCGTGGAAAGCGATTCGGCCAGCCACCATGCGGTGGAGGTCTTGCCGTTGGTGCCGGTCACGGCCAGCACGTCGAGCAGGGCCGAAGGGTTGTCGTAGAAGGCCGAGGCGATCGGGCCGGTAGCGGCCTTCAAACCGGGGTAGCTCACGATGCGCTCGTCGCCCTCGAAGCCGAAGGCCTCCACGCCCTCGTGCTCCACCAGGCAGATCGCCGCGCCCTGCGCCAGCGCGGCCGCCACGTGCTTGCGCCCGTCGGTCGCGGCGCCGGGCCAGGCGACGAAGACGTCGCCCGCACCCACGGCACGGCTGTCGGCATGCATCGCGGCCTGCGGCGCACGCTCCTTGAGCCAGGCCGCGGCCAGTTGGGGAGAAGTGAAGATCAGCATGTTCAGAAGCTCTCGTCGACGCCCTGCGTCATCACAAGCGGTTTGACCGCCAGATCGGGCGGTACGTTCATCATGCGCAGGGTCTGCTGCACGACTTCGCTGAACACGGGGGCCGCGGCGACGCCGCCGAAATACTGGCCGTCGCTCGGCTCGTCGATCATCACGGCGACGATGATGCGGGGCTTCTCGATAGGCGCCATGCCGGTGAACCAGGCCCGGTACTTGTTGCTCGCGTAGCCCTTGCCGACCTGCTTGTGGGCCGTGCCCGACTTGCCGCCGACGGAATAGCCGACCGTCTGCGCGCGCGTGCCGGTGCCGCCGGGGCCGGCGGCCATTTGCAGCATCTTGCGCACCGCCAGCGCATTCGACGGCGAGAACACGCGCACGCCGACCGGCGCCTCTGAATTCTTCAGGATGGTCACCGGAATGATGGAGCCGTCGTGTGCGAACGAGGTGTACGAATGCGCCATCTGGAACAGCGACGCCGACAGGCCGTAGCCGTAGGCCATGGTGGCCTGCTCGACCGGCTTCCAGGTCTTCCACGGGCGCAGCCGGCCCGTGACGGCGCCGGGGAACTGGATCTGTGGCTTCTGGCCGTAGCCGAGCGCGGTGTAGGTGTCCCACATCTCGTGCGGGGTCATCTTCTGGGCGATCTTGAGCGCACCGACGTTGCTCGACTTCTGGATCACGCCTTCCACCGTCAGCGTGCCGTAGTTGTGGGTGTCGCTGATCGTGAAGCCGCCGAGCTGGAAGCGGCCGGGGCTGGTTTCGATCAGCGTCGAGGGCTTCACTCGGCCGGCTTCCAGCGCCATGCCCACCGTGATCGGCTTCATGGTAGAACCGGGCTCGAAGGTGTCGGTGAGCGCGCGGTTGCGCAGCTGCTCGCCGGTCAGGTTCTGGCGCTTGTCCGGCACGTAGCTCGGGTAGTTGGCCAGCGCCAGCACTTCGCCGGTGACGGAATCGAGCACCACCACGCTGCCGGCCTTGGCCTTGCGCGCGGTCACGGCGTCGCGCAGCTTCTGGTAGGCGAAAAACTGCACCTTGCTGTCGACGCTCAGCTGGATGTCCTTGCCGTCGAGCGGCGGCACGGTCTCGCCCACACCCTCGACCACGCGGCCGAGGCGGTCCTTGATGACGCGGCGCGAACCGGCCTTGCCGGCCAGCTCCTTGTTGAACGCGAGCTCGATGCCCTCCTGGCCGTTGTCTTCCACGTTGGTAAAGCCCACCACGTGCGCAGCGGCCTCGCCCTCGGGGTACTGGCGCTTGTATTCCTTGCGCTGGTAGATGCCCTTGAGGTTCAGGGCCGCGATCTGCTTGGCGACGGGCTCGTCGACCTGGCGCTTGATCCAGACGAAGGTCTTGTCCTCGTCCTCGAGCTTCTTGTCGAAGTCCTTCTGCGGCATCTCGAGCAGCTTGGCGACCTGCTTGAGCTTGGCGCGCACCTCGGGGTCATCGCGCTCGATGTCCTCCGGAATGGCCCAGATGCTGGGCGCCACCACGCTGGAGGCGAGGATGAGCCCGTTGCGGTCGAGGATGCGGCCGCGGTTGGCCGGCAGTTCGAGCGTGCGCGCGAAGCGCACTTCGCCCTGCCGCTGGAAGAAGCTGTTGTTGAGCACCTGCACGTAGGCCGCCCGGCCCGCCAGCATGACAAAGCCGAGCGCGATGCCTGCAACGATGAACTTGCTGCGCCACACCGGCGTCTTGCTCGCGAGCAAGGGGCTGGTGGTGTAGCGCACGCTGCGGTTGCCCCGGCTCATCGTGCGGCCCTCGCTGCGGCGGCCGGCTTCGTGGCCGGCTTGGGTGGGGCGGGTGCGGGCGCCACGGGCGCAACGGCCGGGATCACCGTGCCGTCGGGACGCACGTACTGCGTGATCGCCGGCGAGGTGGTGCGCATCTGCAGTTGCTCCTTGGCGAGCTTCTCGACGCGCAGCGGCGTGGCCTGCGCGCGCTTCTCGACCTGCAGGCGGTCGCGGTCGGTTTCCAGGCGGCGGGCATCCTGCTGCACGCGATCGAGCTCGGTATAGAGCTGGCGCGAGAGGTACTGCGTATGCACGAGGTACAGCGCCGTCGCAATGACGGCCATCAGCAGGAGCAGGTTGATGCGCGCCATGTCAGGGCGCCTCGGTGCGCTCGGCGACGCGAAGAATGGCGCTGCGCGAGCGCGGATTGCCTCTTACCTCGGCGTCGGAGGGCTTGATGCGCTCCAGGGCGCGCAGTTTCATGACCTTCGGGGCGGCAAACGGCGCACGGCGGTCGTAGACCTCCTTCGAGTGCTTGGCGATGAACTGCTTCACGATGCGGTCTTCCAGCGAATGGAAGCTGATCACCGCGAGCCGCCCGTGGGGCTTGAGCACGGACAGGCTGGCCTCTAGCGCCTGTTGCAGCTCTTCAAGCTCGGCGTTGATGAAAATCCGAAAAGCCTGAAATGTGCGCGTTGCAGGGTTCTGGCCCTGCTCGCGGGTTTTGACCGTGCCAGCCACGAGCTCGGCCAGTTCGGTGGTGGTTGAAATTGCGCCCCGTTCTTGTCTGCGAGCAACAATCGCCTTTGCAATCTGAACAGCAAACCGTTCTTCGCCATAGTCACGGATCACCTCTGCAATTTGTGGAAGTTCGGCCGTTGCCAGCCATTCGGCCACGCTCTCGCCGCGCGTGGTGTCCATGCGCATGTCGAGCGGACCGTCGAAACGAAAACTGAAACCGCGCACCGGGTTGTCGATCTGCGGCGAACTCACGCCCAGGTCCATCAGCAAGCCGTCGACGCTCGCATCGGGCAATTCGCCCAGCGAGCGGAATCCCTGATGGCGGATGGAAAAACGCGCATCGGAGATGCGCGCTGCTTCGGCCACTGCTTCTGCATCCTTGTCGAATGCGATCAGCCTGCCCTCCGGCGCCAGCCTGGAGAGAATTGCACGCGCATGCCCTCCCCGACCGAAAGTGGCGTCCACGTAGGTGCCGGTTGCCGCCGTGCTGCCGGAAAGAACGGCTTCCACCGCCTCGTTCAGCAAGACGGTCGTATGGGTCCATGCGGTATTCACGTGAGCCCTCAGAACGCGAAGTCCTGAAACACATCCGGCATCTCGCCCTGGGTGGCCTCGGCCTCCTTGGCCTCGTAGGTGGCCTTGTCCCACAGCTCGAAGTGGTTGCCCATGCCCAGCAGCAGCGTGTCGCGCACGATGCCGGTGGCCGCGCGCAGTTCGGGCGACACCAGGATGCGGCCGGTGCCGTCCATCTCGACGTCCATGGCGTTGCCCAGGAAGACGCGCTTCCACCACTGCGCCGACATCGGCAGCGCAGCGATGCGCTCGCGGAATTTTTCCCATTCGGGACGGGGGAACACCATCAGGCATCCGTGCGGATGCTTGGTGATCGTGAGCTGGCCGCCTGCCGTCGCGCTCAGGACGTCACGGTGCCGGGTCGGCACGGAGAGCCGCCCCTTGGCATCCAGACTGAGCGATGAAGCGCCTTGAAACACGACCACGAAACCCCTGTTTTGGGAGTGCTGCAGCACCTGAAAGAGGCACTACCCGCACTTTTTCCCACTTAACTGCACTTTTTTGCACTGTAGCAGGAAACACTTCAGAAGCAACTGGCCGTTTGGGCTATTTTTTGTAATGGAATCAACGACTTAGCGCCGATTCCAAATCCTCGGAATCGGCGAATTTCGTTGAGAATGAAGTACTTAGCCCACGCAGTGAAAGTGATGCGTGAAGGATTCCCCCGTTACAGGGGGAGGAGAAGCGGCTTCAGAGGATGAAGCGCGAAAGGTCTTCGTCGTGACTTAGTGCCGCGAGGCGCTCGTCGACGTAGGCGGCATCGATGCGGATCGATTGCCCTTCGAGGCGGGTCGCGTCGAAGCTTACCTCATCCAGCAGGCGCTCCATCACGGTCGACAGGCGGCGCGCGCCGATGTTCTCCGTGCGCTCGTTCACCTCGAAGGCGATGGCGGCCAGCCGGTTCACGCCCCCGGGTGTGAATTCCAACGTCACGCCCTCGGTGGCGAGCAGCGCCTGGTACTGCTTCACGAGCGAAGCGCGGGTCTGCGTGAGGATGCTTTCGAAGTCCGACACGGAGAGCGACTGCAGCTCGACGCGGATCGGAAAGCGCCCCTGCAGCTCGGGAATCAGGTCGCTCGGCTTGCTCAGGTGGAACGCGCCGCTCGCAATGAACAGCATGTGGTCGGTGCGCACCACCCCGTACTTGGTGGTCACGGCCGTGCCTTCCACCAGCGGCAGCAGGTCGCGCTGCACGCCCTGGCGCGACACGTCGGAACCCTGGGCTTCGCTGCGGGTGGCGACCTTGTCGATCTCGTCGATGAAGACAATGCCGTTCTGCTCCGCGTTGGTGATGGCCTGCGCGCGGATCTCGTCCTCGTTGACCAGCTTGGCAGCCTCTTCCTCGATCAGCAGGCGCATCGCCTCGGCGATCTTGAGCTTGCGCGTCTTGCGCTTGCCGCCGCCGAGCTGGCCGAACATGCCGCGCAGCTGCTCGGTCATTTCCTCCATGCCGGCCGGGCCCATGATTTCGAGCGGGGCGCGGGCCTCGGCGAGGTCGAGTTCGATTTCCTTGTCGTCGAGCTGATGCTCGCGCAGCTTCTTGCGGAACGCCTGGCGCGTGGGATTGGGGCCGTCCAGCGCAGGCGTTGCGCCGTCGGCGCCGCGCGCCGGGGGCAGCAGCACATCGAGGATGCGTTCTTCGGCGGCGTCTTCGGCACGCGCGCGCACCTTGATGCTCTCGGATTCGCGCGTCTGCTTGACCGCGATCTCGGCGAGGTCGCGGACGATCGAATCGACGTCCTTGCCGACGTAACCCACCTCGGTGAACTTGGTAGCCTCGACCTTGATGAAGGGCGCGTCGGCCAGGCGAGCGAGGCGGCGGGCAATTTCGGTCTTGCCCACACCCGTGGGGCCGATCATGAGGATGTTCTTCGGCGTGATCTCGTGGCGCAGCTTGTCGTCGACCTGCTGGCGGCGCCAGCGGTTGCGCAGGGCGATGGCCACCGCGCGCTTGGCGGCCGGCTGGCCGACGATGTGGTTGTCGAGCTCGGAGACGATTTCCTGGGGGGTCATGGACATGGTCAGAGCGCTTCCACCGTGTGATTCATGTTCGTGTAAATGCAGATTTCTCCGGCGATCGCCAGCGATTTGCGCACGATCTGCTCGGCCGAGAGCTCGGTGTTCTCGATCAGTGCCTTGGCCGCCGACTGGGCATACGCGCCGCCCGAACCGATGGCGATCACGCCGTCCTCGGGCTCCAGCACGTCGCCATTGCCGGTGATGATGAGCGAGGTGGTCGCATCGGCCACGGCGAGCATGGCTTCGAGCTTGCGCAGCACGCGGTCGGTGCGCCAGTCCTTGGTGAGCTCGACGGCCGCCCGGGTCAGGTGCCCCTGGTGCTTTTCGAGCTTGGCCTCGAAACGCTCGAAGAGCGTGAAGGCATCGGCCGTGGCGCCGGCGAAGCCGGCGAGCACCTTGCCGTGATAGAGCCGCCGCACCTTGCGCGCCGTGCCCTTGATGACGATGTTGCCGAGAGTGACCTGCCCGTCCCCGCCGATGGCGACCTGGTCGCCTTGGGGGGTCTTGCGGCGCACGCTCACGATGGTGGTGCCGTGAAACTGTTCCATCGCAGCCATCTGGGGGTGTGCGGCGGCAATGCAACCGCCGAGAAGCGGTACCGGTTTAGTTTTTTCTAACCGCCACCGTGGCGTGATCGGCAATGCCTACCAGATTGAACAGCGCGGCGATGAGCCGATGCGCGTCGACGAACTGCACGCGCTCGCCGTTGGCATCGCGCGCACGCACCCAGCTCAGCAGCGTGCCGGCGGCGGCCAGGTCCATGCGCAGCAGCGCCGCGCAGGATATGACGGGCGCCGTGGTGTGGCGCAGGTCGTTGTCCAGCCGCTGCCAGTTCGACAGCGACTCGCCCCGCAGGTCGCCCGCCAGCGCGGCAAAACCGCTGTCGGTGGACGGGAAGCTCTCGGAATCACCGCCGACCGACAGCAGCGACCAGACCGAGTTGGACCGACTCGCAGGCGGCGCGGCCAGCGTGGTGCACTCGCCGCACGGGTCCTGCCAGGCGGGCGGCGACACCTCGTAGGTGATGCAGTAGTTGAGCGCGACCAGCTCGAAGTCGTCGGGCAGATGCATCATGCGCAGCGCCGCGAGGTGCAGTTGCCACCAGACGTCGTCGGTGCCGCGCTCGTTGTTGGGCGCAGCCTCGGACAACACGGCCAGCAGTTGCGCCGTGCCCATGAAGCGCAGCTGGACCGGCGAACCGGCCCAGTGGGCGAACAGCACGCGTAACGGCGCGGCCGCCTCGGGCTCGATGGCGTGCAGCCCGCGCCAGTCGAGCGTCCACACCGCGCCCGCCTTCGAGAGCGCACGGGTGAGTTCCATGAGGCCTTCGCGCGCCAGGCGTGCGGGGCAAGTCCAATCGGCATGGGCGGCGCCGCCGCCGGCAGCCGCCTCGGCGGCCTCTTCGCTGGCGGTCACGGCCTTGACGCTGCGGGCCAGCTCTTCGAGCGACACCCAGTCAGGGCCCATGCGCCGCATGCGTTGCGCGTAACGCATGCGGGCGGCCGCGAACTTCGCGGCATCGCCCGTTGCGCGGTACAGATCGAACAGGGCGCGCCAGCGGCCGTCGTCGCGTTCGGCGGCGGGGTTGTCGTGGCCGTCCTCGGTGGCCGGCGCGCTCTCGGAGGCCAGGGCCTGCAGCAGGATGGCTTCGGCACCGGTGTCGTCGCCGTGCGCGAAGCGGATCACCGCTTCTTCCAGCGCGCCGTCGTGCGCGAGGCGAGACGACATCAGCGGCACGTCGCCGGCAGCCGCGGCCGGGCTGCTGCTGGCTTCAGCGGCCGCGGGGACAGGCAAGTGTCCGGCAGGCTCGGCCAGCAGTTCGTCGGTATGCACCGGCGGCAGCGTCTCGGCCCCGGCGTCGGGCGGTGGGTTGACCAGCGTTTCGCCGTTCGGGCCCCGCCCCTTCCACCACTGCTGCGACATCTGCTGCTCGATCTCGTCGATCTTCTTGAGCGTGAGTGCGCGTCCGTCCGATCCCTCGGAGGAACTGTTGAGGTTGAACGAGGACGGCGTGACCGTCGCCTCGAAGGCATGGGCCGCAGCTTCGCGCTGGCGCAGCTTGCGCAGCATGTCGAACTCGCGCCGGCGCACGAAATCGTTGCGCTGGCGCCGCTCGATCATCTCCTTCAGCATCTCGCGGCTGTAGGTCTGGGCGGGCAGCGAGGAGTCCGAGGTCGAGGCGGCGGCAGGGGCATCCAGCTCCGACCAATCCTTCAAGGGATTGCGGACAAACTTGGCCACCTTTGAAAAAAGGCGGCCCGATTCTTCCTTTGGCATTCGGCGAAGGCTATCGAAGACGCTGGTTTCTATCTACCTTGACCCTGTGTCAATCCCCGAACATCTTCTGCTTGAGCTCGCGGCGCTGCTGCGCTTCGAGCGACAGCGTCGCGGTCGGGCGGGCCAGCAGGCGGCCCACGCCGATGGGCTCGCCGGTTTCGTCGCAGTAGCCGTAGTCGCCGGCGTCGATGCGCTGGATCGACTGCTCGATCTTCTTCAGCAGCTTGCGTTCGCGGTCGCGCGTGCGCAGCTCGAGGGCGTGTTCTTCCTCGATGGTGGCGCGGTCGGCCGGGTCGGGCACGACCACCGTGTCTTCACGCAGGTGCTCGGTGGTCTCGCCGGCGTTCTCGAGGATGCCGCGCTTGAGTTCTTCGAGCTTCAGGCGGAAGAACGCCATCTGCTTTTCGTTCATGTACTCGTCGTCGGGCATGGCGATGACTTCGGCATCGCTCAGCTCGGCGGGCATCTTGGTCTTCCAGTTGTTGGCCAGCTTCGGGTCTTTCTTCACGGCCAGTGGCGGTGGCGGCACCAGCGCGTTGGAAGGCGCCTGCGAGAAGCTGGACTTGGCGGCGGTCGATGCCACGGATTGCGGCATCGAGGGCACGGTCAGTTGCGACAGCCGGGACACACGGCCACCACGCGCGGCGGGTGCTGGCGTGGCGGTTTGAGCGGGCATCGAGGGTGTCGCCGGGGCGGAAGTGGAGGCGGCAGCCGTTTTTTTCATGGGGATCGAGGGAGCAGAAGGAGCGGCAGCAGGGCGGCCGACGGGTTTGGATGACGATGAGCCCGCGCCTGCGGTCCTGGTGGCGGCAGTTGCAGGCTTGACGGACTTCTTGGTCGCAGCGGTCACGGCCTTGGCCGGTGGTGCTGCGGGCTTTTTGGACGGCGCGCTTTTCTCCTTCGCGACAGGGCCATGTGCGGTGGCAGAAACCTTCTTGGCCGCAGGTACAGCCTGCTTCGCAGCCGGCGCCTTCTTTGCGGCGGGCTTGGGTGCTGGCGTGGCCTTGGCGGCGGGTTTCTTCACGGTGACTGGCTCCTTGGACGAACTGGAACGCGCTTTCACTGGGTGTCTCCTCCCATGGGAGCCCCTTGCAGCTTTCAGGCCACGCAGGCTCCCCGTTGTCGGGGTGCTCGCCAGTGGCGAACCCCGGGGTTATACCCCCGAAAGCCCCCCAGTAACGTATGGCGCCCCGTGCCGGAAGTCACATCTTGCCCATGGGAACTGGACATGGCTGCCGGAACAGGCGCGCGATTGTATAGAGAACTCACAGGCGTGGGCGATGTCCTGGCGTGCCGGCCAACTCCGTTAGCATCGCCCCGCGCTGCCTGAGGGGGCAGCGCGGGGCCCGAGCCTTTGCCCATATGGCGGCCGGGTTTATCCGATCATTCGCAAAAAGAAAGCAAGCCTTGAACAAGAAAGCAGTTTTGGGAGTCCTAGCCGCGGCCATCGCCGTCGCCTACGGCGGCAGCACCTGGTGGGCCGGTTCGCAGATCAAGTCGCGTTACGACACCGCATTCGACGAGCTGCCGAAGCAGACCGCGCTGGTGCGCGTGGCCGAGCGCAAGTACGAACGCGGCTTCCTCGGCGCCGTCAGCACCGTGACGCTGGAAATCGGCTGCGCGCCCGATGCCGCCGCGGCCGTCGCCAGCAAGCCCGCCGAGGGCGACGAAGCGGAGGAAGACGACGAGGAGGACGCCGGCATCAAGCCGCCGAAGCAGTTGCGCCTCACCATCCGCGACACCATCCACCACGGCCCGCTGGCCGGCGGCACGCTGGCGGCGGCCACCATCGACAGCGAGCTGGTGCTCGACGCCAAGGTGCAGGCCGATGTCGAGAAGCTCTTCGGCAAGGCCAAGCCCCTGACCGCGCACACCAAGGTCGGCTTCAGCGGCGCCGTCACGACCGACCTGACCGTCGCGCCCGTCAAGCTGGCCGAGGAAAGCAAGGGCCGGCTCGACTGGCAAGGCGCGCAGGCCCGCGTGGAAGTGAACGCAGCACGCACCCAGGCGCGCTACGACCTCACCGTGCCCGGCCTGGACTTCAGCGACGCGCGCAGCGGCATCACCATGAAGATGGGCAAGCTCACCGCCAAGGCCGACATGGACAGCAGCGCCGGCTGGTTCCTTGCCACCGGCAAGAGCGAAGGCCGGCTCGACACCCTCGAATTCGCCATCAAGAAGAAGGCTGCCGCTGACGGCGCGGCTGCGGCCGAAACACCAAAGGCGCTGCCGACCGTCGTGCTCCAGAGCATCGACCTGCTGGCCGACGCGAGCATCAAGGACGGCCTCTACACGTCGAGCGGCACGCTCAAGGGCGCCGGCAAGATCGGCGAAACCAAGATCGACAAGTTCGAGCTGACCAGCAGCGCGCGCCGCATCCATGCCGCCGGCTACAAGAAGCTGGCCGACGCCTGGATGCAGTCCGGCGCCGTCAACGGCTGCGGCAAGGGCGGCGGCAAGGCCTCCCAGGCAGCGATGCAGGCGCTGGCCGAGCAGCTCGCGCCCGACCTCAAGGCCATGGCCAAGTACGCCCCCGAGGCCGGCCTCGACAGGATGCTGGTCGAGATCGACGGCAAGCGCGGCGAACTCGGCTACACGGTCAGCATGGCCGGCGTGACGGACGAAGACCTGCAACTGCCGGGCACCGCGCTGATGATGAAGCGCGGCGCACTCAAGGCCCATGCGCGCCTGCCCATGAAGTGGCTGGAGAAGCTGGCCGAAACCGGCGCCGAGAGCGGCCAGACGCCCCCGCCCGAAATGGTGGCCGGCCTGGTCGAGCAAGGCGAGGCCATGGGCTTCGTGAAGCGCGACGGAGACGACGTGACCGGCCAGGTCGAGTTCAGCGACGGCAGCCTGAAGGTCAACGGCAAGCCGCTGGGCGGCATGGGCAGCGCGGGCAAGTAAGCCGCGGTGTTTCTCCCTCCCCTCTGGGGGAGGGCCGGGGTGGGGGCACGACGGCCTCCGAAAAAAGCGCAGAGCCCGATCGAAGGCCTGCCCCCATCCCAACCTTCCCCCAGCGGGAGAAGGAGCAAGTCAGGGCCTCAGACCAGGCACTGCTCTAGACCCTGTTCCAGGATCTCGCGCGGCAGCTCGATGCCGATGAACACCATGCGGCTCTGGCGGGCCTCGTCCTTGCCCCACTCGGGGCCCAGGTCGCTGCCCATCAGCTGGTGCACGCCCTGGAAGATCACCTTGCGCTCGGTGCCCTTCATGTTCAGCACGCCTTTGTAGCGCAGCATGCGCGGGCCGTAGATGTTGACGATCGCACCCAGGAAGTCTTCGAGTTTGGCCGGGTCGAACGGCCGGTCGGCCTTGTAGACGAAGCTCTTGACGTCGTCGTCCGTGTGGTGATGGTGGCCGTGGCCGCCTTCGTGCTTGTGCGAGGGGTGGTCGCATGCCTCGCCATGCGCGTGGTCATGATCGTGGTGATCGTCTTCTTCCTTGAGGAAGTCGGGGTCGATGTCCAGCTTGGCGTTCAGGTTGAAGCCGCGCAGGTCGAAGATGTCCTTCAGCGGCACATCGCCGAAGTGCGCCTTCTGCTGCGGCGCGCGCGGGTTCATGTGCTTCAGGCGATGAATGAGCGCATCGGTCTCCTCGGCCGACACCAGCTCGCTCTTGCTGATGAAGATCTGGTCGGCAAAGCCCACCTGGCGGCGCGCTTCCTGGCGGTCGTTGAGCTGCTGCGGCGCATGCTTGGCATCGACCAGCGTGAGGATGGAGTCGAGCAGGTAGCTCTCGGCGATCTCGTCGTCCATGAAGAAGGTCTGCGCCACCGGGCCGGGATCGGCCAGGCCGGTGGTCTCGATCACCACGCGGTCGAAATCCAGCAGGCCCTGGCGCTTCTTGGCGGCCAGCAGCTGCAGCGCCTCGCGCAGGTCTTCGCGGATGGTGCAGCAGACGCAGCCGTTGCTCATCTGCACGATCTGCTCCTTCGACTCGGTCACGAGGATGTCGCTGTCGATGTTCTCTTCGCCGAACTCGTTCTCGATGACCGCGATCTTCTGGCCGTGGGCTTCGGTCAGGATGCGTTTGAGCAGCGTGGTCTTGCCCGAGCCGAGAAAGCCGGTGAGGATGGTCGCGGGAATGAGGGCCATGAAGGGAGTGCTCCGGAAGCGGAAAACAGGAAAAAGGGGGCGAAAAAGGCGTGGCCGGCAGTTTAGCCAATGCCACTGAGTTGCGTTGGTGGCAGGGTCAAGCCGGTTTCAGGCTGGCTTTCGGACCACCACCAGGCCCTTCAGGTACTCCCCTTCCGGGAATTCGATGGTCATCGGATGGTCTGGCGCTGCGCCCAGGCGCTCGGCGATATAGCCGTCCACGCCTGCATCGAGCCCCGCGGAGGCCACGATCTTGTGGAACAGGTCGGCGCTGATGCCGCCCGAGCACGAGAACGTCAACAGAACGCCGCCCGGCTCCAGCAGCTTGAGCGCCAGGCGATTGATGTCCTTGTAGGCCCGCGCGGCGCGCTCGGCATGCGCCACCGTGGGCGCGAACTTCGGCGGGTCGAGCACGATGGCGTCGAAGGTGCGCCCCTGGTCGATGAACTCCCGCAGCACGGTGTTGACGTTGGCGTCGAGAAACTCCGCCTGGATGCCCTGGCCTTCGAAGCCGTTGAGCGCGAGATGGCCGCGTGCGCGTTCGAGCGCGGGTTGCGATGAATCGACCGACACCAGCTCCGCGCCTTCGAGCGCGCCCGCGGCCTTCAGCCCCGCCAGCGCCGCGACGGTGAACCCGCCCGTGTAGCAGAAGCAGTTCAGCACGCGCCGGAAGCGCCGATGCTGCGCCAGCTCGGCAAAGCGCTGGCGGCTGTCGCGCTGGTCGAGGTAGAAGCCGGTCTTGTGGCCGGTCGCGATGTCGAGCGAGAGCTTCCAGCCGTGCTCGCGGATCGTGATTTCGGTGGCGCCCTCCCCGCGCAGCCAGCCCGTGACCGGCTTCAGGCCTTCGCGCTCGCGGCCGCTGGCGTCGGAGCGTTCGTAGAGCTTCATCAGGCCCGTGGCCTTGAGCAGCGCGTCGGCCAGAACATCTTTCCAGCGCTCGACGCCGGCCGAGAGAAACTGCGCCACCAGCGTATCGCCGTAGCGGTCGACGATCAGCCCCGGCAGGCCATCGGCCTCGCCGTGCACCAGCCGCACACCGTCGCTCTGCAGATCGAACAGGCCGCGGGCAGTCACGGCGCGGGCGCACACCGAGGCGAAGAACGCGGCGTCGATGCGCTGCGTTTCGACGAAGCTCCAGGCCCGCGCGCGGATCTTGGACGTGGGGCTGAACGCCGCCCAGGCGAGGAAGGCGCCGTCGTGCGACTCCACGCGCACCGTCTCGCCGGAGTCGGCGCCACCGCGCGCGATGGCGGATTCGAAGACCCAGGGATGGCGGCGCTGCATCGAGCGCTCTTTGCCGGGTTTGAGGCGAAGGGTTTTCATTGTTCGTTGCTTGCTTACTTGTCGTTCTCGGGCCTGGCCTTGGCACGCGGATGTGCCGCGTCGTAGGCCTTGGCCAAGTGCTGAAAATCCAGCCGTGTATAGACCTGCGTGGTCGCGATGTTGGCGTGGCCCAGCAGCTCCTGCACCGCGCGCAGGTCGCTGCTCGACTGCAGCACGTGGCTCGCAAACGAATGGCGCAGCATGTGCGGATGCACCGGCGCTGCAAGGCCAGCCTTGAGGCTGCGCTCGCGCAGCAGCTTCCACACCGCCTGCGACGACATCCGCAGGCCCTTGGCGCTGATGAAGAGCGCGGCCGCGGCCTGCGGGTCGCGCAGCCGGGCGGTGGCCAGTCCGGCGCAGTCTGCGCGCACGGCGAGCCAGTCGCGCACCGCCTCGGCCGCCTTGCTGCCCATCGGCACGATGCGGCGCTTGCTGCCCTTGCCGAGCACATTGGCTTCGCCCGCATCGAGATCGAGCCAGCCGCGCGCCGTGCCGCTCGCCTGCGCGTCGAGCCCCGTGAGCTCGCTCACGCGCAGGCCGCAGCCGTAGAGCACCTCGACGATGGCGCCGTCGCGCGCCTCGGTCCAGGGGTCGGCCTCGGGGTCGTACAGCTCGGCGAGGCGCACCGCGTCGTCCACGCCCAGCGCCTTGGGCAAGGGCTTGCCGGCCTTCGGCGCATGCACATCCTGCACGGGGTTGAAGCCGATCAGGCCTTCGTGGCCCAGCCAGCGGTAGAAGCTGCGCCAGCACGACAGCACCAGCGCAATGCCGCGCGGCTCGCGCCCGGCGCTGTGCAGCTGCGCCATCCAGCGTCGGACGTGGGCGGTCTGCACGCGGTCCAGCGGCAGCCTGGCCTCGGCTGCGTGGTCGCGCAGGGCCTGCAGGTGAAAGGCGTAGAGCTCGACCGTACGCGCCGCGAGCCGGCGCTCGACGCGCACGTGCTCCAGGTATTTCTCGATCCAGTCCGATGGAGTGGATGCGACCGGCTCAGAAGAGGTAGCCATGGCCGGCATTGTTGATGATGGCCGCCGGCTCGCGCAATGCGCCCTTGGAGAACGGGCCCAGGGCACGCCAGCACGACGTGGGCGCCGCCGCGTACTGCACGTCGAAGCTCTGGTCGAAGCCGCTCATCTTCACGAGCCGCTCGACCCGCCACAGGTGATACGGCTCCGACACGATCACCACGCTGCGCACGCCGGCCGCCAGCAGCAGCGGACGCGACAGCGAGAGATTCAGCCGCGTGGAAGTCGACGCCGGCTCCAGCAACATCGGCCCGGCAAAGCCCGCCTCCACGGCATGCTCCTGCATCGCCATGGCCTCCGTGCGGCCGTCTTCCGAATCAACGCCGCCTGAAAAAACCAGCTGCCTGACCACGCCGGCATGCGCCATCGCCAATGCCGTATCGACCCGGCCGGTGAGGCACGGGTGCGGCTTTCCGTCGAGATAGGCGCGGCTGCCGAGCACCAATGCCGCGTCGGCCGGCCGCTGCGGCGGATGCGCCAGCAGCTCTTCGGCATGCGACCAGATGAACGCTCCGATGGCCGCGTACGCCAGCGCCACGGCCAGCAGCGCGCCGGCCAGCGCGACCTGCCAGGGCCGCCGCAACCAGCGCGGGCGTTTCAAGGACGCAGCCGCGAAAGCCCGCCCGACGCCAGCTCGGCGATACGCTCGAGAAAGTCGGTGCCCATCTCGGCGTTGAAGCGCTGCGCGTCGGGCGACGCCAGCACCAGCAGGCCGAAGGCCGGCGATTCGGCGTCGGGGCGCAGCGGAATCAGCGCGATCGACATCGCCGCCTGCGGCTCCGGCAGCCAGTTGGCCGCCTCGAAGCCCGAATTGAGCCCGCAGTAAGGCGAGGTCAGCGAAGTGGCCAGCGCCTTCACGTCGTCGCTCACCCACTGGGCATAGGCCTCGTTGAGGTATTCGCTGCCGCAGTCCCACACCTTGATGGCCGTCTGCGGCACCAGGAACAGCGACTGCAGGTCGACCGCGATGCTGTACGGCAGGCTGCGCGGATCGCGCGTGGTCAGCAGGCCCTTGGTCCAGCGCTGCAGGCGGTCGGCGATGACCACGTTCTCGGTGCCGTGGCGCACCATGTCCATCAGGCGGTGCTCCAGCGCCTTGATCTTCTCGCGCAGCATCTCGGCCTGGCGCTCCTGCAGGCTCACGGCGCGGTTGCCGTGCGGGCTGGTGAGCTGCACCTGCGCCAGCAGCTGGGCATGGCGCTCGAAGAAATCGGGCGTGTTCGCCAGGTAGTTCGCGATGTCGTCTTCGGTGATCGGATTCATGGCGTTTTTGGCGTCGTTGTTGTTCGTGAAGTGGGTCATGGCAGCTCAGGCACCTCGATATCGCCTTCGAAGACCGTGGTGGCCGGCCCGGTCATCAGCACCGGCTGGCCTTCTCCCTGCCACTCGATCGTGAGGATGCCGCCGTGCGTCTGCACGTCGACCCGGCGGTCCAGCAGGCCGAGGCGGATGCCCGCCACCACCGCCGCGCAGGCGCCCGTGCCACAGGCCAGCGTTTCGCCGGCACCGCGCTCGAACACCCGCAGCTTGATGTTGGAGCGGTCGACCACCTGCATGAAGCCCGCGTTCACCCGCTGCGGGAAGCGCGGGTGGTGCTCGATCTGCGGGCCCTGCTCGGCCACCGGGGCTGTGTCGACGTTGTCGACCACCTGCACCGCGTGCGGATTGCCCATCGACAGCACCGCTACCGAAACGATAGCACTGCCTGCTCGCGTACCCAGCGCAAGATGCCACTTCTGCCAGGCACCGTCATGCTGCGGGTCGAGCCCGGCGGTGTCGAAGGGAACGCGTTCGGGCTCGAAGACGGGGGCGCCCATGTCGACCGTCACGCGGCCGTCCGCGCCCATGCGCGGCTCGATGACGCCGGCCAGCGTCTGCACGCGCACTTCGGTCTTCTTGGTCAGCTTGTGTTCGCTCACGAAGCGCATGAAGCAGCGCGCGCCATTGCCGCACTGCTCCACCTCGCCGCCGTCGGCGTTGTGAATGACGTATTGAAAATCGATGCCCTCCGCGGGCGAGGGCCGCACGGTGAGGATCTGGTCGGCGCCGACGCCGAAATGGCGGTCGGCCAGGAAGCGGTACTGCGCGGCGCTGAGGCCCAGCGTGCCGCGCGTTTCGTCCAGCACGACGAAATCGTTGCCGGCTCCCTGCATCTTGGTAAAGCGGATTCGCATCCTCGGATTATCCGCCGCTGGCTTGGCGCAGTCTGTCCAATGCCCGATCGAGAAACGCCAGCCGGTCCTGCCCCCAGAAGCGCTCGCCGTTCAGGATGAAGGTCGGTGCGCCGAACACCCCCGCCTCCACCGCCGCCGCGCTGTTGGCACGATAGGCCGCCAGCGTCTCGGCCGCCTGCTCCAGCGCCTGCAGCGAGGCGCCGTCGTAGCCGCTCTCGTCGGCCACCGCGATGCGCACTTCCGCCTGCGACGTGTCGCGCTCCTCGGCCCACAGCGCGCGCAGCAGCGCGTGCGACAGCGGCTGCGCGTCGAGCCCCTGCAGCTGCGCGGCAATCACCATCCAGCCCGGGTACTTGTTCCAGTTCGGGTCGCTCGGCGCGCCCTTGGGGTAGTGCGCGGGCGCCAGGTTCAGCGGCATGCCGAGGTAGTCGCTCCAACGCGCCAGCTCGAGCGCGTGGTACGTGCGGCGCGGCTCCGGCCGGGTCTTCAGCGGGATGCCGCCGGTCTGAGGCACCACGGCCTGGAAGTCGTACGGCTTGAGCGTGAGCCGCACGTGGTGGCGGCGCACGATGTCCTGCAATTGCGGGCCGCCGAGGTAGGCCCAGGGGGAGGAGAGGCTGTAGTAGCAGTCGAGCGCGATCATGTTTCGATTATCTGCAGCGCATGGGCGGTGCCGTCGCGCGCGCTACCCTTTTCTCCTTGGGGTCGGGGCGCGTGGAGGTAGTGCACGCTGTCGCCGCGCCAGGCTTGATGCTCCTGCCGGCCCTCGGTGCTTTGCGTGCTCTCGAAGGCCAGCGTGTCGCCGTCCCAGCCGAAGAGGGTGATCTCGTGCTCGGAGCGTTTGGCGATGCGCCGGCCCAGGGCGTCGTAGCTGAAGCTCGTGGTCTTGCCGTAGGTGCTCGCACTGCGCATGCGGTTGAGGCCGTCCCAGGTGAACACGGTCTTCTCGCCGTTCCAGGTCCGCTCGACCAGGTTGCCCCGCTCGTCCCACCTGTAGTGGGTCCCCGCATAGTCCTTGAGCAGGTTGTCCATCAGCCGGCCGGCCATGCTGCGGCCATCGCCGTTCAGGCGCACCGCCACGCGGGTGGTGACGCGGCCGGCCGCCTGTGTGTCGGCACCGGTGTCGGAAGGGTTGCCGATGTTGCCCGCCGGATCGAAGGCAAAGGTCTCGCGGCCCAGGCGGCTGTGGGCTTCGAGCAGGCGCCCCATGGGGGCGGGTACCGACATGGGCGAGCGTGGCGTCGCCCTGCTTGCTGATGATGTCGCTGCCCGGCCAAGTTATTCGCGTATGTCGACGCCGCGCGGTCCGGGGTCCGTTACCAGCTCCACGTCGGCGCCGAAATCCTTCTGCTCAAGCTTGTGACCCGACAGCTTCCGGTACAGCGCGCGCAGGAAATCGTGCTTGTCTTCGACTTCTTCCACGTCGGCCGCCCCCGGAACCACGTAGCCCCAAAGTTTTTCAATCTGGCCTGACGAGTAGAGGTACTCGAGGGACTCCAGGGTTCTTTGCTTGCTTACTGGGCCGAAGCGATCAAAGTCCGCCTTCATCGCATCGAACAGCTTGGCTTGGCACTCAGCGTTGTTGATATTAAATTCATCAAGATCGTCGTCGCTCATCGCCAGCAAGAAGTAATCCATTGCGCGGATATACCAAGGGAAAATTTTCTTCATGGTCGTCCATCAAGGTCCGGGAAAGCGGTGACGATCCCATTGGGGCCTCGCACCAAAGTTGCAAACTTGGTGTTTTCTTCCGGGCAATTGCCGCCCTTTCTGTAGCCCTCGCCAATCGTGCGTCCCATATTGATGGTCGCTCGGTTGGTCCCCTGGCGATCCATCTCAGCTATTCCGCGCTGAATCGCATCCAGCTGATCGACGCTACTCAAGAAGCGGGTAGAGTTCGGGCCGCATTTCTTAGGCTTTTTGGTCGGATCGTCCGGTGGCACGCCATTCGTTGCACGTCTTTGCTGGTCAAGCATCGTCGTATGTGCCCCATGCCGAGAGTACGCATGCCCGCCCGAGACTGCGTCTTGCCGTTGAAGGATGCTTCCGGCCCTGCGGTTGGCTCAGTTGCCCGCCAGCCCAAGCGGGTCAATCCACTCAATCGGATTCGGTGCGTACTGTTGGAGATTTATTCCGCCGAGCAGTCCAATCGGGTCTTTGGATACGAACCGCCCACTGCGCGGATCGTAATAACGATACCGGCTGTAGTGCAACCTCGTCTCTTCATCCAGGTACTGACCCTGGAACCGGATCGGGTTCCTGAACCCGGCCTTCCTCCCTGCCTAAGGGAAAACGCAGTCTTGCAAAGGGATATAGCCCGTGCCCGATGCGAACGCAACGGTGCACGTAGCCTTGAATGCAGTACCCGCTGTCAGGGCCGCCATTTTTTCTGCAGTAGCGGCATCGCGGGCAACCATACGAGCGAGTTCGTTTTCCGACCCGGCAACGCCTACTTTGAGCAAAACACCGCCATTCGCGCTATCTGGCCCTCTTTTGAAGCCTTTGGTCGGTCCGCCGACCACTACGCCGGAAAATGCGACTCTCTTATTGAATTCTGGCAAATCCATAGTCGAGTAACCCGCCTTTACGTAGCTTTGGTGTAATTTGCCGAGATTGATTTCCTTGGATGCGGTCTCCGAGGAAAAACTGGTGTTGGCTGCCAAGACCAGTAGTGTCAATACGAGTCGTTTCATTGGGCTCCCTGATTTACGATAAGTGCGACAAGGCTGAAAATGTTGACGATCGAAATATGCGAGATCTAAATAGATTTTTCGATTATGAATAGCTTGATATCGTATTCTAGTTCTTGCACCTCAAAAATAGCATCCGGATGTATTTTGAAGATGACCAAATCCTTTGTGTTTTGCTCCTTGTAGAGGCTGTGCATAAAAGACGTTGGCGCTCGGATCTTTACTGCTTCGACATTTGTATGGCGCAGACTTACCATTTGGTAATTCGGCAAATTTCTTTGTCCGTGCCGTGAATTTCTGGATTTCCCGCGTAGATATCAAAAACAACGCCGTGCTTAAAATCTTCGGAAACCAAGGCAAAATAGTCCACCTCAATAAACCTTCCTTGCATTGATTCAAGGAGGGGACGTAATTGCCTTGCCTTGACCTTAATTGCAGGATATCGTGCATAAGTGAACCCGGTTTGGGGCGAAAGACCGGGAAGAATCAGGAAGAGCGCCGTACTTTGAATGGCGGCAAACTCGAATAAATGTACGAATAAGTGGGCTGCGCCTTGTATCTCTGTGCCGCGCTTGGAGTCCGCAATGGTTTTTATTCTCTCAATAAAAACCGAAGATTCAGGAAATTGAATTAAATCTAAGATTGAATCCGATTTAATCCCCAATTCCTCGAAATTTTTCTTCTGCAGAAGAAAAAGTCTCTTCTCTTGAGCCCCTGTTAAATTGAATGTCATTATTTGTGCTTCAGGCGGCTGTGGGCTTCCAGGAAGCGCCCCACCCGGGTCAGGTTGCCGCAGCGGCTGTCGCCGATGGCCACCAGCTGGCCTGCCTTGTAGTAGGCATAGCTGCGGCGGATGCCGACGGCCTCGCAGGGTTGGGTCTGCGAGATCTGCTGCTCCAGCAGTCGGCCGGCCGGGTCGTAGCGCGAGCCCTGGTGCAGGCCCATCACCATACAAATTGACTCAATAAACTCGCAGAGCCCGTTCAATCAATCCTCTGTTTGCCAGCCGATCACCATACGCACGTACCGACTCAAGCACTGCATCTGAGGATTCAGACTTATATTCAGCCATGGATTCCATCAAATTAACACTGGAGTTCCCGACAAACACTATGCTTCTCATGCCTCGGTGGTCCTCCATGAATACCCCAACCGAATGGCAACGAAGAATCAAGAATTTCAGGAATTCTGAAAAACTTCCAAGTTGAATTGCGCCCTCTACTGCCGAGGTAACATCTTCATTTCCAACCAAAAGGAATCCGGCTGCTGTGTTGTACACAGATCTCAGGTAGTTTCTCCAGTCCTCACTTTGGAAAACGGAAGCACCGTCCAAGAAGAAACTCTCGGAAGATCCAATCAGTTTTCTTCTGAAGATTCTGCGTCGATTCATTTCTAGCAACTTTGCTCGGCCAAACGCGCCTTGAAATTCACTAAGTTTGGGGTTGACTGCGCCAGGCAAAATCTCTGTCAACAAAAAAGCCTTCGTCACGCCGAACGTCGGAAGTGTTGCTGTGGATAGCCGATACATGTCTGCAGCTGTATGAAATCGAAACCAGAAAGCATCAGCTCCGAGATCGAGCGAAGTTGCTTCGCGGAAAACTATTCCGCCCGTATCGTTGAAAGTAGAGAAGCTACTCATCGGCCGTACTTGTTTGTCGGGCGAACATGCCCACGTTCATAGGAGATGTGCTGGCCATCGGGGTCATGGTAGTGAGGCAGCTCATAAGTTGGACAAGGCGTCTGCCTTGTTGGCGGAAATTGATGCCCGTCAGGATGCACTTTGACTTCACCAATCTTCAGGGGGCCGCCTGAGTTTTGGCCGCCGTCGCGAATTTCTTCGATGTACATTTTGCCACCTGAGCCATCTACGCCGTCAGGGCGCAATACGGTGGAATAGCTTCTCGAAGTCGGAATATTCTGAGCTCTCATCGCAGCACGCCGGGCAGCCCTGGCGGTCGGTAAAGTGACATCGCCTTGCGTTTGTTGTCGTCGCTGGGCGCCGATCGGGCATAACCCCAGAGGATCGGCCCATTCAATCGCGCTGGGTGCATACAAATAGCCATTCTCACCACCCTGTAACCCAATAGGATCCTTCGATATAAATCTCCCCGCCACCGGGTCGTAATACCGATACCGGTTGTAGTGCAGCCCCGTCTCGTCGTCAAAGTACTGCCCTTGGAACCGGATCGGATTCCTGAACCCGGCCTTCCGCCCCGCCTCGCTGATTGCCTGCTTGGCCTCTCCCCAGGCCTTGTAGCTGGCCGACCAGGCGATGCGTCCCTCATGGTCCGTCAGCTCCTGCGGCGTGCCCAGGTGGTCGCACTGGTAGAACGCGATCTCTTCCTTCGCGAACGGGGCGGGCGTGTTGAGTTGCTCCCCGTTCCACAGCGGATCCTGCTCGATGTCGTAGCTCCCGCCATTGGCCGCGATCAGCGCCTTCACGTCGGTGGTCTGGCTCAGCGCAACGGCCTGCGCCTGGCGGATCTGCACCAGCGGCACGAACGAGCCAGGCTCGTGGATGTAGTGCACGCTGTCGCCGCGGCCCAGGTATTCCTGGCGGCCCTCGGTGCTCTGCGTGCTCTCGAAGGCCAGCGTGTCGCCGTCCCAGCCGAACAGGGTAGTGGCCTACGCGAGCTCACTGGCTTCGGGGTGGCGTGAGGGGGCGGTCTACGCAAAGGCGTCACCGCCCTTGAACTTCAGATGACGATTGTTTAATTTCCCGCCTAAGGGAAAACGCAGTCTTGCAAAGGGATATAGCCAGTGCCCGATGCGAACGCAACGGTGCACGTAGCCTTGAAGGCAGTACCCGCTGTCAGGGCCGCCATTTGCTCTGCAGTAGCGGCATCGCGGGCAACCATACGAGCCAGCTCGTTTTCCGACCCGGCAACGCCGACTTTGAGCAAAGCCCCACCATTCGCGCTATCTGGCCCTCTTTTGAAGCCTTTGGTCGGTCCGCCGACCACTACGCCGGAAAATGCGATCCTCTTATTGAATTCTGGCAAATCCATGGTCGAATAACCTGCCTTTACGTAGCTTTGGTGTAGTTTGCCGAGGTTGATTTCCTTGGATGCGGTCTCCGCGGCAAAGCTGATGCTGGCTGCCAAGAACAGTATCGTCAGTACGAGTCGTTTCATGGTATTCCCTGGTTTATGATAAATGCGCTAATTTTAATTTCCACTCAATCGCTAGGATGCCAATTTTTATCCAATTGGTCAACAACCTGAATATCCTCTATTTTTAAATCTTCGTTCGGCGCCCGACCAATTACAGCCTGAAAGAGTGCCCGAAGATATTCTTTCTTGTTTGAGGTGACGTAAATTGGAAGATCGTGCGGAATGATTTGCCTCCAGTATTTCTCTACTTGATCCGCAGATAAAACATATTCAATGGCATCAATGACTCTTGATTGAGTGTGGGGCCCCCATTTTTGGAAATCTTTTCTTGCCTCTGAGAAGAATTTTTCTCTGTCAGAGTGGTTGTCGATATTGAAACTCTCCTCCAATTCATCATCTGATATTCCAAATAGATAATTGTAAAGGAGATGAATGTAAGCCAAATTGATTGTTTTCATGGCTATAGCTGTGGGTATGCGGTATAGATGTCGCCGGTCGCGGAATTACGGCGAACAGTTGCCTTATTGGTCGTGACTGGACAACCTCCGCCGCCAGCTCGATAGCCTTCGCCAATTGGTCGCCCCATATCAATGGTGGCTCTATTGAGGCCAGTTCTATTCATTTCCTCCCTGCCCTGCTGAATGGCATCAAGCTGATCGATATTGCTGAAGAAGCGTGTTGAATCCGGCCCCCCATTGGGGTTCGGGGTGGCCGTCGGTCTATCGGGAGGTACGCCGGTAAGCGCTCGGCGCTGTTGCTGAGGCATCGTCGTATGAGCGCCATGCCGACAGTACGCATGTCCTCCGGTGGTCGTGTCATTTCTTTGCAGGATTTCGCCTG
Source organism: Variovorax sp. Varisp46 (assembly GCF_059491885.1). NCBI lineage: Bacteria > Pseudomonadati > Pseudomonadota > Betaproteobacteria > Burkholderiales > Comamonadaceae > Variovorax > Variovorax sp. Varisp46. The sequence goes on along the minus strand of NZ_CP168515.1, from coordinate 4,277 downwards.
CACGCCGATTGGCCCTGTTCCCAATCAACCCCAGCGGATCAATCCACTCGATCGGATTCGGCGCGTACTGCTGTAGGTTGTTGCCCCCAGCCAGCCTGATTGGATCGCTGGATACAAACCGCCCGCTCGCCGGATCGTAATACCGATACCTGTTGTAGTGCAGCCCCGTCTCGTCGTCAAAGTACTGCCCCTGGAACCGGATCGGATTCCTGAACCCCGCCTTGCGTCCCGCTTCGCTGATCGCCTGCCTGGCTTCGCCCCAGGCCTTGTAGCTGGCCGACCAGGCGATGCGTCCCTCGTGGTCCGTCAGCTCCTGCGGCGTGCCCAGGTGGTCGCACTGGTAGAACGCGATCTCCTCTCTTGAGAAGGGCTGGGGCGCTTTGAGTTGCTCCCCGTTCCACAGCGGATCCTGCTCGATGTCGTAGCGCCCGCCGTTGTCCGCGATCAGTGCCTTCACGTCCGTGGTCTGGCTCAGCGCCACCGCCTGCGCCTGCCGGATCTGCACCAGCGGCACGAATGAGCCGGGTTCGTGGAGGTAGTGCACGCTGTCGCCGCGGCCCAGATGCTCCTGGCGGCCCTCGGTGCTCTGCGTGCTCTCGAAGGCCAGCGTGTCGCCGTCCCAGCCGAACAGGGTCACTGCATCGCTGGTGCGCTTGGCGATGCGCCGGCCCAGCGCGTCGTAGCTGAAGCTCGTGGTCTCACCGAAGGTCTCGGCGCTGCGCATGCGGTTGAAGCCATCCCAGGTGAAGGTGGTCTTTTCTCCATTGCGGCTGCGCTCGATCAGGTTGCCCCGCTCGTCCCACTTGTAGTGGGTGCCGGCATAGTCCTTGAGCAGGTTGTCCATCAGCCGGCCGGCCATGCTGCGGCCGTCGCCGCCCAGGCGCACCGCCACGCGGGTGGTGACGCGCCCGGCGGGCTGCGTGTTGGCGTCCAGGTCGGAAGGGTCGCCGATGTTGCCCGCCGGATCGAAGGCGAAGGTCTCGCGGCCCAGGCGGCTGTGGGCTTCCAGCAGGCGCCCCACGGGGTCGTAGCGGTAGCTCAGGTTGCCGCGGCGGCTGTCGCCGATGGCCACCAGCTGGCCGGCCTTGTCGTAAGCATAGCTGCGGCGGATGCCCACGGCCTCGACCGCGCCGGGTTTCGTCTGCGAGATCTGCTGCTCCAGCAGCCGGCCGGCCGGGTCGTACTTCGAGCCCTGGTGCAGGCCATTGCCCTGGTCGCGGCCGGTCTCGCGGTGCAGGTCGTCGCGCTCGAAGCCCAGGATGTCCTGGCCGTCCACGAGCAGGCCGTGCACGTGGCCGGAGCCGTAGGTGAGCCATTGGGTGATGTGGCCGTCGGGGCGGACGCTGGCGACGCGCTGGTGGAGCTCGTCGTAGCCGTGCTGCCAGACCGCCGTGTGGCCATGGTCCAGGTAGTGCTGGTGCTCGCGCACGAGGTTGCCTGCGCGGTCGTAGAACCACTGGAGCCTGGCCTCGGCGTTGGTGGCCTCGACCAGGCGGCCGTTGCGGTCGTAGGCGAAGCGCTCGGCCTGGTCGCCGGCCTGGCGCTCGCTCAGGCGGCCCAGGGGGTCGAATTCGAGCCGGGTGCTGTGGCCGGCTTCGATGACTTCGGCCAGCACGCCGCTGGCTTCGTCGTAGCGGTACTGCGTGGCCTTGCGGTCGAAGCCGGTTTCCTCGAGCAGCCTGCCGACCGGGTCGTAGCGGAAGTCGTAGCGGCTGCCGTTCTCGTTGTGCAGTTCGCGCAGGCGCCCCAGCAGGTCCCAGTGGTACTTGAGGGTGCGGCCGGCCGCGTCGGTGCGCTGGGACACGAGGCCGGCGCGGGTGTAGCTGTAGCTGGTGCGGCGGCCCAGCGCGTCGGTGTGGGCGAGCAGGCGGCCCTCGGCGTCGTGCGCGAAGTGCTCGCTGGTGTTGTCGGGGTGGACGATCTCCTCGAGCTGGCCCGGGTGGTTGGCGTGGTCCGCCGGCATCGCGGCCCGCGCGGTTTCGCCGGCTTCGGTGTAGCGGTACCGGGTGGCTTGGCCCAGGGCGTTGGTGATCCTGGCCAGGCGGCCGCGGCCGTCGTAGGCCCACTGGGTGGTCTTGCCCGAGCAGTCGGTGTGGCTGGCCAGCTGGCCGTCGGGGGTGTAGGCCAGGGTCTTGACGCCGCCCTTGGCGTCGGTGATGCGCACGGGGCGCCCGGCGGGATCGTAGGCGTATTCGGTCTTGTGGCCGAGCGGATCGATCTCTTCGGTGAGGTTGCCGTTCGCGTCGTAGTCGCGCTTCCAGGCGCCGCCTTCGGCATCGAGGATGCCGGTGACACGGTGCCGCGCGTCGTAGGCGTAGTGCACGCTGCTGCCGTCGGCGCGGGTGTGGGTCTTGAGGTTGCCGTTGGCGTCGTAGACGTAGTCGTCGGTGGTGCCGTCGGTGTGGATGTGGCGCGTGATGTTCTTGGCATCGTCGCGCAGGAACCATTCCTCGCGCTTGTCCGGGTGGATGATCCGGTAGGTGTAGCCCAGCACGTCGTAGTAGTACCAGGTCTCGGCGCCGAGGGCGTCGGTCAGGTAGGTGAGCCGGATGTTCTTGTCCCACTCGAGCGTGAGCGCAAAGCTGCCGTCGTCGGACCATTCGCGCACGGCCTTGGCGTCGGCGCCGGTGCCGTCGTACTGCAGGTTCATGCCGCGGCCGGTGCGGTCGGTGTAGCGCGTGACGAGGTGGTGGCTGTAGCTGTACTGCCAGCCGGCGCCGTTCTCGTCCTGCGCGGTGGCGAGATCGCCTTCGCCATCGTGGGTGTAGGCGGCCAGCTGGCGAACGACGCGGCCGTCCTTCAGCTCCCACAGGGCCTTGATGAGGCCGGTCTGCGCATCGGGTTGGGTGCCGACGTGGGCGATGATGGCGTTGCCCTGCCTGCTGACGATGTCGCTCAGCACCTGCTCGCCGGTGGCGGCAATCACGTGGTCGTAGCGCAGGCCGATGGCAGCGCCGCTGTTCGTGTGCTGCGCCACCAGCCGGAAGTGCTGCTTGCCTTGCGAACCGGACTTGGCGGCGATGGTGTCGACGAGCTCGTAGGTCTCGCGCCAGTCGGCGGCTTCGCCGGCCGGCATCGGCTTGCCGAAGTCGACCGCCAGCAGGCGCTCGCTCAGGCGCGTGAGGGTGATCTCCTCGATCGGGTTGCGATGGCTCTGTCCCACGGCCAGCAGCGGAAAGGCGTGGCTGCGGCCGTCGGCGCCGTGATAGATCAGGCTCATCTGGCCCTGGCGGCGGCCCTTGGCGGCCTTGGCGACGTCCACGCGCGTGCTGTAGGGCGTGATCCAGCGCGCGCCGAGGCTGCCCTGGTCGAAGGCGGCCAGGTCGCTGCGGTAGGTGCGCGTCCAGGCGATGGGCAGGGGCGCGCCGAGTACGAAGTCGGTGTGGCCGAAGCTCTCGCAGCCGGTGGCCAGGCTGATGGCGCCGCCCGCGGCGGCATTCGTGCAGTTCTTGCAGCTGGGGTCGCCGCTGGCCGGCACCTGGGCAGACGTGGCGCCCTGTTCGCCGCCGGGCTTCTTGCTCTCCACCTGCGTTCCGTTGTTTGCGGAAATGTTGGCGCTGTGCTTTCCCTTGCGCCTGAGCAACGCATCCTTGAGGATCTTGATCATCCACTTGATGCCGTACTGCAGGCTCTCGTCGCCCAGCCGCATGATCTGCCGGCGGGCCGCGCCCTTGAGGTCGGTCAAACTGGCGACGGTGTCCCGGATCATCGCCTTGGCGCTGTCGGGCAGCGCATAGTGGCTTGTGGTGGCCGCCACGTAGTTGGCGGATTTCTTCGCGGCCTCGGCCGCGGCGGCCATCATGCGGCTCCAGGTGCTCCGGGTCTTGGGGTCGTAGGTGTGCCTCTCGGCAGCGGCGCCGGTTGCGAACACCGGTTTCTCGCCGAGCGCCACCTGCAGCGCGCCGATCAGCGCGTCGGCGATGCCGTCGACCTTTTTCGCGCAGGACTGCAGGAAGCCGTCGAGTTGGCCGAGCGCCTCGTCCACGAACTTGTCGAGCGTGCCGGCAATGGTGTCGTTCAGGTGGGTGACGAGCACGGCGATGAACGCCTCGCCGATGTTCGGCACCACGTTCCTGGCCGACTTGGCGATCTCCTGCTTGAGCAGGTGCAGCATGGGCCGCAGGCTCATGCGCGCCGCGCCGGTGGCGGGCGGAAACGGGATCACGCCCAGCAGGTTGATGGCCAGGCTCACCCACTGCAGCACATCGCTGTACGCCTTCTTGGTGACCATCTCGACGAGGTCCCAGACCGCGTCGATGAGCGCCATGATGTTGCCG